>CAVXHD010000009.1:0-29975 GCA_963761555.1 uncultured Acidobacteriota bacterium | reverse complement strand
TCGCGCAGATTCGCGGCACCGATGCCGTGGTCGTCAGCGAGCCGTTCACATACAAGCATCACGTGCACGCCGGCGATACGATCACACTTTCGCTCGGAAACACGCGTCCGTCCTTCCGCATCGCGGATGTCTATTACGACTATGGCAGCGAGCGCGGCACCATTTTGATGGACCGCCAAACAATGCTTCGCTATCTGCCGGACCCCGCGCCTTCGAATCTGGCCGTCTATGTGGCCCCCACTGCATCGGCCGCGGCCGTGCGCAAAGAAATCGTCCGGGCGTCCGCGGGTTATCGTGTTCTGCTCGCATCGAACAGCGATTTGCGCGCCGAGGCCATCCGCATCTTTGACCGCACTTTCGCCATCACTTACGCGCTCGAAGCCATCGCCGTGATTGTCGCCGTGATGGGAATCGCCGGGGCGCTGCTGGCGTTAGTCATCGATCGCCGCCGGGAGTTTGGGTTGCTTCGCTTTCTCGGCGCGGCGTCCGGCCAGATGCGGAAGCAGATTCTCCTCGAAGCCGGCCTGCTGGGCTTACTCTCAACGCTGGCAGGCCTCCTTCTGGGGCTCGCTCTTTCGCTCGTTCTGATCTATGTCATCAACAAGCAATCGTTTGGCTGGACGATTCGATTCCATTGGCCGGTCGTCGTTTTGCTAGGCGCGCTCTGCGTGGTCTTCGTGTCCACGATACTTGCCGGTTTGTATCCCGCGCGAGTTGCCGTGAGGCTCAATCCGCTCGAGGCCATCCATGAAGAGTAAGCTCGCTGCGCTGGCCGCAGCGCTCTTAATCGTACATCCGCTTGCCGCGCAGTACCGCACAGCGGTGCCTGGCTACCGGTTCGAATTTCCCAGAGATTATTTCGATCACCCTGACTTTCAGACAGAGTGGTGGTATTACACAGGCAATCTGAAAACCGCGCGTGGCCATCGGTTTGGCTTTGAACTTACATTCTTTCGCCAAGCGTTAAGCCGCGATCCCGCTCGAACCGCGAGTTGGGACTTGAAAGATCTCTATCTCGCTCATCTGGCCCTCAGCGATTTGGACGGCCAGCACTTTTATTACACGGAGAGAATCAACCGCGCCGGGCCCGGAATCGCAGGGGCGAGCCAAGCCAGCGCCCGCATCTGGAATGGCAACTGGCAAGTTCAGTGGGCGGGAGCGGATCAACAATTGCAAGCCATCGATCCAAAGTTTCAGTTGCACCTGACACTTCATCCGGAAAAGCCGCCCGTCATTCACGGCGAAAATGGCGTCAGCCAAAAAGCGGAAGGCGCGGGGCACGGCTCGCACTATTTTTCTCTGACGCGATTGGCGGCGAGCGGCGAACTCGAGTTGAATGGCAAACAGTTCGAAGTCTCCGGCCTCGCCTGGATGGACCACGAATTTTTCACGCATCAACTGGGATCCAACCAACTGGGCTGGGACTGGCTAAGTCTACAACTGGAAGACAATACCGAATTGATGGTCTTTCGCATTCGCCGGAAAGACGGCTCCATCGATCCTTTTTCCGCCGGCACTTTTGTGGATCCGCAAGGAAAATCCATACATTTGCGGGCGAACGATTTTATTTTGCAGCCTCTCGCCGAAACCTGGACCAGCCCCGCAACCCACGCGGTTTATCCCATTGCCTGGAAGCTCGCGATACCTAAACTGGGAATCGATCTCACAATAAACACGCCTCTGGCGTCGCAGGAGCTGGATGCGAAAACGAATTTCGTGCCGTCCTATTGGGAAGGAGCTATCGCCGCGAAGGGGCGGCGCGAAAAAGCATTGCTGAATGGTGTGGGCTACTTGGAAATGACGGGCTACGATCGCGCCGTTCATCTCGCGCCCTAAGCAGCGCTAGTCCTCAAGCGGATTTCAGCGGGTTTTACCAGTCACTGGAACGCGAGCCGTGCTGCCGCGCACGATCAATTCTGGCTCGACCACGATTTCTTTCGGGTAAGGTTCTTTCGCGGAAGCGGTGATTCGGCGCAACAGAGTTTCCGCCGCAATCAAACCCATTTCTCGCAATGGCTGGCGAACCGTGGTTAGCGCGGGATTTTGGAACGCGGCGCTCTGAATATCGTCGAAGCCCACCACGGAGACATCCTCGGGAACCCGGCGGCCCGCTTCGCGCAGAGCGTGGATTGCGCCGATGGCGGCAATGTCATTGAAAGTGAAGAGGGCGGTGAACGGTTCTCCGCCAGCCAGAAGTTTTTGCGTGACTTGATATCCCAGCGCGGGCGAAGACGATTCGCCCTCCAGCCGTCCCGTCAGTTCCTTCTTCACATCGATCCCAAATTTCCTGGCGGCTTCGCGAACCGCCTCCCAGCGCACCTCGGTGTCCGAACTGAACTCCTGCCCTTTGATGAAGGCGATGCGCCGATGTCCAAGGGTCGCGAGGTGCTGCAAAGCGAGACAGGCAGCTTTCGCATGATTCAGGACGATGTTCGTCACACCGGGCAATTCGCGGTGGCCGGAGACGGCGACGCCAGGAACGTCCACGCGCTCCGAAAGGACCGTATCCACGGTGATCAATCCTTCCACCGCCCTCTGCTGCAGAAGACGCGGGTATTCGGCGATGAGGTCCTCCCGGTGATGATGGCTCACGACGAAATAAAAATAGCCTTCCCGGAGCAGGTGATCCTCGATGCCGGACATGACCAGCGCCGCATATCCCTCGCTGATCTCCGGAACCACAACGCCGATGGTGAAGCTGCGCTGCTGGCGGAGCGATTTGGCCAAATAATTCGGCCTGTAATTTAATTCGCGGGCGGCCGCGCGAATCAGCTCCTGCGTGCGGAGTGGAATCGAATTTGCGGCGGGCGAACGGTTGATCACGAAAGAGACAGCCGCTTGCGACAGGCCGAGATGTTCCGCTAGAAACTTCAGGCTCACCCCTGCGCCGGAAGGTTTCCGTTTGGCAGAGACACCACTTGATTTTGGACGACGCATAGCGGTTCTGGGCAGGTAGTCTCCCACAAGCAGGCGCGGCAGGACAAGAAGCCGTTGCGCGTCGCAGATGATCACGTACCAGTTGCGTTGAATCTTGCTTCTGCCGGCTGATTTGCTTGTTGCAGTGTGAATAGAGGTAACATCCGCAGGCGGCGGAATTCTCCAGTTCTCACGCTGGCGCGCAGGTCCATTCTTCTATTTCCGGTTGCGACTTTGCCGTTAATCCGTCCTATAATCCCGCCCACAAGGTTGCTCGGTCTCTTGCCTGAACCCATATCCAGCCCGGAACGCTACTCGCTCGCCGTCATCACCGATGATGCGGATACTTTCCCCGAAATTCGCAAGCGTCTGGGGACCGCGTTTCGCACGTCTCTGGCGACTGGCGAAGCAGAAATTACGGCCGCTCTCGAACAGCCCGAACTCCACGCCATCCTTTTCGATCTCGATGCGATTGGCGATGGCCCGGTCGATGGGCTCGAGGTCCTTGAAGAAATCCGCAAGATCAGGGACGATGTCGTCCTCACCGCCTTCACTCGCAGCACGCAGCGCACCATCCCGTTACGGGCCAGCCAGGCCGGCGCCGACGAGTTCTTCCTTTCACCGATCAACTACGACGAGTACAAAATCGTTCTCTCCCGCGCCATCGAAAAGCGCGCTCTCGAACTCGAGGGCCGCCGCCTGATCCAGCAGGCGGAGAGCAAGTCGGCGCAATATGGAATCGTCGGAGCGAGTCCGGCGATTCAAAAGGTGTATCAGGCGATCGAGGCGGTCTCGCGGACCGGCGCCAGCGTGCTCTTGCGCGGCGAAAGTGGCGTGGGCAAAGAGCTGGTCGCGCGAGCCATCGTGCAGTGCAGCGACCGCGCGGAGAAACCGTTCGTGGCCCTAAATTGTTCCGCGCTGCCCGATTCGCTGATGGAGTCGGAGCTGTTTGGCTACGAGAAAGGAGCGTTTACGGGCGCGGACGCCGCAAAACCGGGATTGTTCGAGCTCGCCCACACCGGCACGGTCTTCCTGGATGAAATCACCACGCTGCCGCCCAGCCTGCAGAGCAAACTCCTGCGCGTGCTCCAGGAACACTCCGTGCAGCGGCTCGGCGGACGCAGCGCCAAGAAGATCGATTTCCGTCTGATTACGGCGACAAACGAGGATCTTGAAGACTCCGTCCGCAAAGGCCGTTTTCGCGAGGATCTGTACTTCCGCATCAACGTCGTGCCCATCCAGATTCCTCCCTTGCGCGAGCGCGACGGCGACCTTCCTCTGCTGGTGGATCATTTCTTGCGGATTTATTGCGCCGCCGCCAAGAAGCCGGTGAAGACGTTCAAGCCTGATGTCCTGGGAATCCTCGAGGACTACAACTGGCCGGGAAACGTCCGGGAACTCGAAAATATCGTGCAGCGTCTTGTGGTCATGAACGACGGCTCAGCCATTACCGCGGAGCACTTGCCGCAAAACCTGCTCTATTCCAGCAATGCCAGCCAGGAGGCTATCTTGATTCCCGAAAGCGGCGTGGATTTCGACGCGGAAATGCAGCGAATCGAGGTGGCCTACCTGAACGCCGCGCTGCGGCGGACCGCTGAGAAGAAAACGGCGGCCGCAAGGCTTCTGCGGATCGACCCCCAGCGGATGAAATACCTCTGCCGCAAACACGGAATCGAGTAAGGCCAAATGGTTAAAAATTAACCCTTCAGTGGTTAATTTTTAACCGAAGGGATAAAATTTCATCGAAATTCTCCGCGCGTCCGCCAGTACTAAAGTACTAAGTGGTTTCTTTTGTTCGGCGGTGCCGCCGCGTGAAGGCTCCGCGAGTTTGGCATCTCTCCTGCACATAGCCGTTGCGTCTGCGGGACAAAAAATTTCAACAAGGAGCGAGTGAGTCATGTCCATCCAAAAGAAGAGCCTGATCAGCAGTTTGAAGACCACCAAGAAAGCCAATGTAGCTGCGGCCAGCCCGAACGAAAGTCTCGCACCCGAGACCAAAGGAACGACCAAAGGCAGCGTCAAGGCCCAGACTAAGTTCCAGATGAAGGCCGGCAGCCAACTTGGATCTTTGAAGGGCTATACCAAGGGTTTCACCAAGGGGTCCACAAAGGGCTATACCAAGGGATCCACGAAGGGCTTCACCAAGGGTGGCGTGATCTAAGGATTTCGCTGGCCCTCTGCCTGGAGCAGAGAGATTCAAAGCAAGCTATGAAGCACAAGGGGCTGCCCGATGGCAGCCCTTCTTGTGCTTTCTGATCTCTTTTGGCGCTCGTTATCAGCTCAAATTTTCCGCCCTTTGAACCGCAACTTTTCGTCCTGTTTTTCTACCAAAGCTTTCTGTCGAACAGCTTTGACAGTCCCTCCCAGCCTCTTCCGAACAGGCTCCGCCGCCGCCCATAGACTCTCGCCACTCCCTTCATGCCTGGCTTTAGGACAGAGTTCGGATTGTCCACCACCAGCGTCACGACGTAGAACTGCGGCGGATTCATCCCCTTCAGGTTGCTTTCACCTCCGAGTTGCGGATCCATTTCCGTTGGTCTTGCGGCAATGGAAGAAACTTCCGTCGCCCATATCTTCGCCACGCCCTGAACCTCGAGCCGCGCCGGCGCCGCTACACGAATTTTAGACATGTCGTATTCGGAGACGTAAATGCGCGCATTCAGGTGCGAAAGGTCTGCAATTTCGACGAGAGTGCTGCCTTTTTTCACGTAGCTTCCAAGAGCATCCTCGACCCTGGGAGTGACCACGGTCCCGGAAATGGGGCTATCAATCTGCAGCGCGTCGTGCATTTCCGAAAGCTGCTGGAACTGAGTGGCTAGGCCATCCCGTTCTCTCAAGGAGTCGCCCAAATCGGCATAGTGCAATGTGGCGGCATTGACGCGTTGGGACGCCATGAGCAGCCGGGCACGTGTTTCCTGGAAATCCGACTCCAGAGACAAATTCGTCAGCGTAGCCAGTGGCTGACCAGCGGATACCTGCTGGCCTTCTCTGAGGTTGAGAGAGGTCACGGTCCCGGGGACCCGGGCGCGCACCACCGCCCTCTGCGTGGGCTCCAGGAGAAACTGGCCCGAGACAGACTCATGCCAAATGGGCACGGCGAAAAAAACAATCGCGGCAGCACCGAGCGCCATCGAATGCTGAGGCGTCAGCCATGCAATCAAGCGGTCTTTTTTATCGAGATAGAAGAATTTCATAAAGTTCACCAACAAGCGGATTCGCGATCGAAAAATCAAAAGCGCGACGGCAATCTCTGGGACGAAACCCCACTCCGGGCTGAAATTTCGCACAATATTGCCCGCAAACCGCGCCACGATATACAGCACCATATAACTGTAAGCGCCGGACAGCAGCGCATACACGGCGAAGCCGAGCCGGCGCCGCTTCGGCACGTAGGGCACGTCGACGGGTAGGCGCCAGATATTTTTTTTGATCCACGCGGAGAGAAAAGCTGTCGATTCTTCCTTGAGTTCCTCGATGCCCAGCGTCTCACATAGCATCTGATACCCGTCGAGCTTCATAAGCGGGTTCCAATTCACGATCAGGGACATGATGCCCGTGAGCATCATCACGAAATAAGCGCCATCGTGGACAAAGGTATCCGGAGGAGTCGCCCACCAGATGGGCGTGGCCACCGAACACACCATAAGTTCGGCCCAGATTCCGGCAAGCGCGATCGTCAGCCGTTGCTGGCGCGAACCTAGTACTGCGCCCTCCGTCGTGTCCGTGTAAAACGCCGGTGTGAGATAGACCAGCGCAAACCCCATCGCGCGCACGCGCCCTCCAAAGTGCTTACAAGCATGGGCGTGTGCAAACTCGTGAATCGCCACAATAGCCATGAACATCACGTAGAAATAAAAAACGTCTCCCCAGGTTTTTTCGCTGAAATTGTAGAACTCCAGCGTGTCGCGCCCCACTTCGCTCCAATGCGTGATGGTAATGCCCGCGGCGAAAATGAACGCCATGAGCGTGAGAACGGTAAACCAAGTGGTGTAGATAAACTTCGTACGGCTGTACGCCCAGGTGAGAAAACGGTCCGGATTGAATGCAGGAAAAAAAATGATCGAGAGATCGCCCCAACGGTTGTGGCCCTTCAGTTTCTTTCGCCGCTCCTCGGCGGACTGCTGCATGAGCAAGATATTTTTTTCCTGCGGCGTCTTGTACCAAAAATCTCCAGCATCCAGGTCAGAGGCAAATTCGCGGACCTCCTCGGCGTCATACTGCACTCCCGTTTCCCGGGAGTACAGTTCTGCGATTTCTTCATAACTCCGCCGGCCATCGAAGAGACGTGCGAGTTCCCAGTTCTGCCGCGGAAAGCGGTACATCAGTCCGACGCTGGGGACGTAAATCCGCACGATCGGCTTGTTGTCTTCCATGTGCTCGCGGAAAGTTGTGCCGGGATCGAGGCGGGGATAGCGCTCCGAGAGGGCATGCGCAGGAATCTCCGGGAGGGCGACGTCGAGGACGCGAGTCAGATTCATCTGTGGTTACCGCTGGTCGGCAAGGCGCACGTTCGCGGTCATCCCGGGACGCAACGAACCGCGATTTCCTATCAACTCGACCAGGACTTCAAATGTGCCGCTCGAGGGATCCACGACAGGGCTGATCTCTTTCACCCGCGCCGTATGTTCTTCGCCAGGCGTGTCCGCCGAAGTCACATCCGCTGTCCGGCCCTGGTGAATCCGGCCAAAGTATTTTTCTGGCAAGGTAAATCGCATAAGCAGAGGCGCCTCGGCCGTAACCCAGAACAGCCGGTCGCCTTTCACCACATTCTGTCCTTCCCGGACATAACGCCGCGCAATCACTCCGTCGAACGGTGCAACGATCTTTGTTTTGTCCAGCTCCAGTTCGAGGGCGCGCTCTTCCTCATGCGCCGTATTCAGCATCTCCGTAACGCGCTTGATGTCCCATTGGTCCGATTCGGCCTTGTATTTGGCGTGCTCCAGTTGCTCTTTCGAGATCAGCCCCAGATTCCAGAGACTTTGTGCGCGCCCGTAATCCGCTTTCAGCACTTGCGCCTCGGCCTCCCAGTTTTTCACGTCGTCGGCAATGCTTCGCGATTTCGCGCGGGCGGCTTCCAAATTCGCGGTGATCTGTCGATCGTCCAGTTTCGCGAGCAGCGTGCCGCCCTTCACGTGCGCCGGTGCGTCGAAATAGATCTTTTCTAGAATTCCTTCGCGCTGCGCGGTGACGTCCACTTGATGCTCGACGATGATCGGCCCCGAAGCGGTGATAACTGTCTCGGTGCTTTCGGCAATCGGCTTTGCAGGAGGCAGTGTTTCGGGAGGCGGCGTTGCAGGCAGAACGGGCGCAGCATTGACCACCCCGGGAGTCTCGGGCCTAGCATCCCCACAGCCCGCCGCGAGCACGGCAACCCCGAAAATCACCAGCACGATTGGACTCCGCATATCGTCCTCCAACCTTCTCCTACCAGCCCAGCAAACTCCAGGCCTTCGCATAGCTCCACAGCAGCGGTCCGCGGAGCAGGACATATCCGGCGGGATACCAACCGACACGTATTTTCCCGCGTCCTTCCATACCCGTACGAATGGCTCCGCCGGTGTTCGGGATTGCAATTCGGGCATAGAACACCGGCGTTCCTTGTACCATGTCCGCCTTGGGACTAACGATTTGCACTTGGCCATGAAACGTCCGCGTTGGATAGCTGTTCAGCTTCACCGCAGCCCGCTCGCCGTCCTTCAGCAACCCAGCGTCGTCGTCCTCAATCGCCACGTCGACGACCGCTTCCGAGGTATCCACGATTTCGGCAAAGGAATCTCCCTGCTCCAGCTTGCGCCCCGCAAACGTCTCCACATGCGGCGTGGCAACCACGCCGTCGATGGGCGAGCGAAGTTGCGCCTTCTCCAGCATCTGCTGGGTGCGACCTAATTCGTCTTTCCAATAGTCGGCTTGCACGCGATGCACCCCGGCTTCGGTGCCGTCGTTCGCCGCAAGAGCACGATCCATCTGCAGTTGAGCTGATTCAAACTTGGCATGCGCCTCCGCCACCGCCGAGCGCAAATTCCAGTCTTCCATCTCTGCCAAAACCTGGCCCCGCTGCACACTCTGTCCCTCGTGAACCAGCACCTGGCTGATGACTCCCTCGACCTGGGGCTGGACGAGCGCCCTGCGCACCGGCGCGACGACCGCGCTGCCATCCACCCGAAGGGGGAACGGGCAGGCCACCAGGAAAAGCACCGCAGCCGCGGCCAGCGCCAGGTACATCGTGCGCTGGCGCTTCTCCATCGCCATGAATTTGCGCTTGCGCACCAGCACGGGTTCCAGCACGGAAATAAACGGAACCTCTTTGTACATTTGCGCGTTGCGCAGGGCCACCGTGGCCTGGCTGGAGAGAACGTCTAGTATTTCCAAGTGCGCTGGCCCCAGAAAATCCGGATCGGAGCTTTCGAGAGCCAGCAGTCCTACGCCTCCCGTGTCGTCAAACAACGGCTTGGCGTAAAAACCGCGCATCCCTGATTCGGCAAAATACTTTTTGAACTTGGCCCGCGTTTCCTCGCGATCTGCGTCGATGTCTTCGCCGTGTTGCCGTACGTGAATCACTTCCTGAGACAAACATGCCCATTGCAGGATTTCGTTGAGCGGCGCAATGTCCGGAGCGTCGGCGTTCACCTGCGTCAGGCCCGTCACCGCGCTCAGCTTGAACCGTCCGCCTTGCCGCAGCACGATCGCCGCGCGCTCATACGGAATCACGGCCTGCGGCGCGTTGACGATGGTCTGCAACATCCGTTCCAAATTGAGCGTGGAAGTGATTTCATGGCTGACGGTGTTTAGCGTCTCCAGGATTTCGACCTTGCGCTCCGCCATCAACAAGCCGGCGTTGTGCAACGCCGTCGAAGCCGTGTCATTCAGGCTGTTTAGCGTGAAGACGTCATCCTCGTCAAAAGGTGCGCCGTCCACTCGATTCACGGCTTCCACAATTCCCACGAGCGCCGACTTGTCCATGATCGGCGCTGCAATCAGCGAGTACACCGGCGTTTCAGGACTTACCGCATTTCTCGCCGCCAGCCGCGCGTCCTGCGGGTCGGAAATGCACCAGGTCTCTCCGGTATCGGAGAGACCGCCGGCCACGCCTTCCCCGGCTTTCAGACTCTGCCCGCGAAAGACCGTCGGGTCCTCACCGCCCTGTTGGACCAGCTCCACCGATTCGTCCGGCAGGAGCATCCAGATATTCACGGCCTGGCACTCCAGAATTTCGGAAAATTTTGCGCTGATTAAAGGAAGCAGCTCGTCCATCTCCAGCGTGGACGAAAAAACCTTCTCAAGATCGTAAAGCTGCGTCAGCCGCGTGACGCTGGCCAAGTGCCCAAGCCGTTCCTGCTCGTACGCCAGCGCCGACCCGAGCGCCGCTGCCCCCACTTCCGCCACCGGCAGCAACTTTTCAACTTCTTCTTCCGTGTTGGGCTCCGCAAACGCCAGTATTTCCAGCGCGCCCACAACTTCTCCGCCCTGCACTAACGGGATACACGCTAGCGACAGCAGCGTTTTCCGCGTGTCCACGTGAGCGTAATCCTCACGCTTCACTTGGCTGCCACTTCGAAGAATGGCTCGATCGCCGAGCAGCAAAGTCCCCAGCAACCCGGAATCGCGCGGAATTTCTTGTTCGTGAATTGCGGCGTCGCCCACCACCGCCCGCGGCGCCCAGAAATTATTTTCGCCGTCCGATGACAACGTGTACACGCTGACGGCGCAATCCGGCAGCAAGTCGGCTACGAATTTTGCAAGCACTCGCGCGCGTGGAACCACCTCCTGCTCCGCGAGCAGCTCTAGCGATAGCCCAGAAAGATCCAAGATCGATTCTGGTTCCTGAGTTGCCATCGTCTGGCTTCCTGTCGCACCGGCTCCTGCGAGGAAGGGTTTCGGCGGACTTGCTTTCTTGCTTCTTGGGCAAACTTTCTCTAACTTGTATGCGCACTCTAACAAGGGGACTTGGGGGTGTCAACGAGCGCGCCGAGTCGCGCCTCCGCTCACTCTCATCTGCTGGGGAGATACTACGTTGGACATCGAGACCAGGGTTCAGGACGGCGTGGACATCGTAAAATTGACCGGCAGATTCTGCATGGGCCCGCCGCTTGATCGTTTCAATTCCACCATGGGCGAGCTCTTTCGCCAGTCTCACAACAAAATTATTCTCGATCTCGAAGAAGTTCCCGCGCTCGATTCCAGCGCCATCGGCATGCTGGTTCGTTACTTGACCACCGCCAGGCAGAGCGGCGGCGCCATTCGCCTTTTCAAGCCCTCCAAATTCACCCTTCAGACTCTCAAAATGGTCGGCTTGCTCAATCTTTTCTCGACCTACGAAGATTTGTCCGAAGCCGTCGTATCCTTTCAATAATCTTCGTCGCGGTCTCGTTAAGCCCAAATCTGCGCAGCCACACCTATAGCGTTCAATCCGCGCGCAATTCCTCGATTTTGATTACGAATTTTCAATTATGGCGGAGAGGGTGGGATTCGAACCCACGGTAGGGGTTAACCTACACACGCTTTCCAAGCGTGCGCCTTAAACCGCTCGGCCACCTCTCCCGGACAAGACCTGCCATTCCAATTTAGCAGAATCTCTCTCCCCGCGCACACGCCGCCCCCTTACACGGCTCGTTGTGCGCACTAATGGCCGCACGCTCGAAATCTACGCCTTGGCCCGCCCTTTAAATCTCAAGGCACGATGATGCGCGATTCTTCGCGCTTCAGTTCGCTCGCTCCGGGGAATTGTCCTCGCAAAAATTCGGTATACCGGCGTGCGCGCGGACGCCCATTTGTGCGCAGCAACCCCATGCGGTAAAGGAACACGAGAAGAGAGAAAATTTCCGTGTCTTTGATAGGCGTACCTTGCGCAAACGGCGAAGCTCCGGGCCGCTCGCCGGCCGGCTGCTTCGATTCGTTCAGGAAGGCGGCAAGTGTCACGTAAATCTCGCGGCGAAGAACGCCATCCGGCGGCATCTCGTAATAAATGCCCGAGCTAAGCGTCCGGTAAGTCTCGGCCAGCGCCCGAAGTGCGTCGAGAACGTCCGCATCCGTCGCGTCGGGATGCGCGCTGGTATATTTCGCCGCCGCAAAAGCCAGCCCGGAAAGCACGTCCTGATGCCCGTAGATGACGTCCTGAGGTACCTTGGTATCGAGCAGCGGAGTGTCTTCGGGAAGGCTGCGCTCGTGCTGATCTTCGTAACGATGCGCCGCGAGCAGGTACGAACAATCCGCGGGACAATCGATCGATACTTCTCGCTCCGTCCCGCAGCAAACCGCGCAGATTTTCTCGCCTTTCGCGGGACAAAATCTTGCGGCTTTTCGTTTTTCGCAAATCGGACAAGCCACAGCGGCCCCCAGAGCTGCACACGCAAACGAGCAGACTACTCCGAGAGCGGTCAAAAACAAAATAGCCAAAGGTCAGTGCGGCTGAAGCACTAAACCTCAGCGGACCAGAGTTTGCCTGTCGGACCCCGTGGCGCGGAGAGCCCGCGCGCCATCTTCTCCCAATACAACTTACGCCATAATCACTTTGTTGCGGAACCGCCGCGCCGCGATGAACAACAGAACAGTTCCCATCGCGAAAAGGGCCAGCGCGTTCGTCCAGAGCTGCGCTATTCCCGCGCCGCGCAAAATAATCCCGCGCGTGATGTTGATGAAGTAGCTCGCGGGAACCAGATAGCTCAGCATCTGGAAAATGTAAGGCATGGTCTCGCGTGGAAAGATGTACCCGGAAAAGAACACGCTGGGCAAAATCGTCAGGAAAGCAAGCTGCATGGCTTCGCCTTGCGAGTTCGCCTTGCTCGAAATCAGAATGCCCAGCGATAGGGACACAAATAAATAGGGCAGCGAAATAAGCGCGAGAAGTATGACGCTGCCGTGAATCGGAATGAGGAAAACAAACCGCATCGCCGTCACAATGAGGCACAGCTCGAAAAATCCGATCCCGAAATACGGCAGCAGCTTTCCCAGCAGCAGTCCAAACGGCCGCACCGGCGTCACGAAAAGCTGTTCCAGCGTCCCGCGTTCCTTTTCGCGCACGATGGCGAACGCCGTCAGAAAAGTGGTCACGTTCAGCAGCAGGATCGCCGTCAGCCCGGGAAGAAAAAAATTGGGCGAGCGCGAATCCGGATTGAAGAGCAGCTCCGGCCGCATGTCCACCGCCATTGTGCTGCCCGCCGGCAGCACGCGCCGTAAGGATTCGTCGAGCCCGATCGACGTGGCCACGTTGATCGCGATTCCCGCCACCGAAGAATCCGATCCATCGATCAAAACCAGTACCTGCGCGCTCATCCCGTGCAGCAACCTGTCCGAATAGTCCACCGGAATCTTGATGCCCACCCGCGCGTCGCCGCTGACGATCGCGTCGTTCATGTCCTTGTCGCTTTCGACATACCGAACGACATGAAACGTATCCGTGTTCTTGAGCCGGTCGATCAATTCGCGGCTCTGCCGCCGGTTGTCTGCGTTGAAGACCACTGTGTTGATGTGCCGGATGTTTGTGTCTATCCCGAAGCCGAGCAGCACCATCTGAAGGATCGGAATGACCAGCGAAAAGAAAAGCGTGGCGGAATCGCGCCGCACGTGCAGAACTTCCTTGTAGAAAACCGCCCCGAAGCCGCGGAACGCGTTACCCACGTGCGTTCTCCAGGGAGGAAGTGTGCTGCGAGGAAAGCTCCACAAAAACGTCTTCCAGGCTCGGCGTAAGCGGCCGAATCTCCGTCACCGCCACGTCCTCTCTTGCAAACAGCGTGCCAAGTGCTTTCAGATCGAGATGTTCCTCGACGATCGCATGGATCGAATCGCCGTAAATCGTCGCCTTGCGCAGCTCGGGAATCGTCCGCGCGACGCGCAGCGCCCTCGTTGCATCCGGCGTCACGATCCCAATCCGCACCGCGCCGTGTGGCGTGATCTCGGGAAGCTGTTTCAGCGCTTTCGGCGTCCCGTCCGCGATGATTTCCCCGAAATAAATGTACGCCACATGGCTGCATCGTTCGGCCTCGTCCATGTAATGCGTGGTCACAAAAAAAGTGATCCCCGTCCCAGAAAGATCGAAAAGCAAATCCCAAAGCTCGCGCCGCGCGACAGGATCGATGCCCGCCGTGGGCTCATCCAGAAAAAGCAGCTTCGGCTCGTGCAGCATGGCGCATCCCAGCGCGAGCCGCTGCTTCCAGCCGCCCGAAAGCTGCGCCGACAAACGGTTCATATAGGGGCCCAGCCCGTTCAGTTCGATCGTCTCCTCAATGCGCCTCTTCAATCGTGTGGCATCGAGCCCATAGATCCGCCCATAGAACTGCAAATTTTCCGCCACCGTCAGATCATAGTAGAGGCTGTAATTCTGCGACATGTAGCCGATGCGTTCGCGCACCGCTTCCGGGTCCACGCTTACGTCCAGGCCCTCCACGCGTGCCGAGCCGCTGTTCAACGGCAGCAATCCCGTAAGCATTTTGATGACGGTCGTTTTTCCGCTGCCGTTCGGTCCCAGAAATCCGAATATCTCGCCCTTCTCGACGCGGAAGCTCACGTCATTGACCGCCGTCATCTGCCCGAATCGCCGCACCAGATGTTCCGCGGCGATCGAAGCTTCCGCTGGCGTTTGCGTGAGGGTGGCCACGGGCTAGCTGCCCGCCTTCAGTGTCACATCCGCCGCCATGCCCGCCAAAACGCGCCCGGCCGGATCGTTGATGCGGATTTTCACGCCGAACACTTGATGCACGCGCTCCTCGCGCGTCTGCACGTTGCGCGGCAGAAACTCCGCTTGTTGATTGATCTGTTCGACGGCTCCGTCAAAAACCTCTTTCGGAAACGAATCCACTCGCACTTCCGCTTTTTCGCCCAAGTTGATGCGCCCAAACTCCGTTTCCGGAATATAAATGCGCACGTAAATTTGATCTTTCTCCAGCAGCGTCGCGATCGGGGTGTTCGGCGCGATCAGATCTCCCGGACGCACATCCAGCACTTCGACCGTCGCCTCCGACGGCGCCACCACCTGCCGCTCGCGAAATCGCGCCTGGTCGTACGCGTACGCTGCTTTCGCCGCTTCGACATCCTCCGGCCGGTTGCCTCTCTCATACTTCTCCAGCGTGGCCAGCGTTTCGTCGTATTGCGCCTTGGCCGCGGCAATCTCCTCCGGCCGGTAGCCGCGTTTCAGTTCCGTCAGCTTGTGCTGGTAGTTTTGCTGCTGCGCCAGCGCCATCTTCCAGTTGGCTTCGGCTGTGTCGCGCTGCTGCTTGGAAACGAGATCCTTCTTCGCCAGCGCGTCGTACCGCTGGAAATCCAGCCGTGTCCGCACCTCATCCGCCGCCGCGCGTGCCACGTCGGATTGCGCCGCCGCGATATCTTCCTTGCGATAGCCATGCAGCCGCAGCTCGTAGTCCGCCTTGGCTTGCGCGGCCGCGGCGCGGGCTTCTGCGATGTCTTCCCGCCGGTAGCCGCGCTCCGCTTTTTCCGCCGCCGCTCGCGTCTGATCCAGCGAAGCCAGCAATTCCTTATCATCGAAAACGATCAAAATCTGTCCGGGATGCACCGTGTCGCCTTCGCTCACCAGTACCTTGTCGATCCGCCCTCCTACTTCCGAGCCCACTCGGATGTCTCGCGCTTCGACGGTCCCGGAGCCCCGCAGCGAGTTATCGCGGTGAAACCACGTCGCGTAGACGGCCGTTCCGCCCAGAATGGCGGCAATCACGATCAGGATGACGATGCCCTTGCGGCTCATAAAATCAATCTCCACAGGTAAATAGCGGTACTCCGAGAAGCGCAGCCTCGGAGGAAGAAGGGGGAACGGGCGCGGCCCCACCTTCGCGTGGCGCCAGTCCGGACCACAGCACATGGAAGGCAGACTCAATCCGCGAATGCAACGTCGCGTCGCCCTCAAGCGACCACAGCAAAAGCGTTCCGAAGATCGTCTGCCGGAAAACGTGCGCGATCTCCGCGGCCGGCAAGTCGTTTCGAATCTCGCCGCGCTCCTGGCCCAGCCGGACAATTTCTGTATGCAAGGCGTGCACGCGTTTCTGCAAGTCCTGCATCGCCTCGCGCACCGGCGTCGTCGAAAGATAAGCTTGCAGCAGCGTCCGGATAATCCCAGGGTGGCGAATCGGTTCCTGCGTCATCCGCACCCCAAGCGACCGCAAAAACTGCGGCATCGGTTCGCGGGTGGCCCGTGCATCCTCAATCGCCGCTTGCAGCTTGGCCAGTTGCATCTCCCCAAACGCGAGCAGGATATGGTCCTTGCTAGGGAAGTAGTTGAAAAAGGTGCCCTTGCCGACGTCTGCCGCCTCCGTGATGTCTTCCACGGTTGTCTCGTTAAATCCTTTTATAGCAAAGAGATCCAAGGCAGACCGAAATAGCCGTTCGCGCGTTTCCGCCGTCCTACGCTCCCGCCGTCCGTGCACCTCACGCGTCGAGGATCGGCGGCTGCTCGCAGCCTTCGCTCTTGCTTTCTTGACCATAGTTCATTGATGACTGTAGGTCAGAAATGTGCGCGTGTCAATTCCTTTTTCATTCTTCTTCGTCCCCAAATACGAAGACCCCGGCAATCGCCGGGGTCTTCTCCATCCTCGAATTTGTCTCGGCTATTCTCTTAGCGAGTTGGGATCAGAAAGGTTCTTGGGAGACTTCCGGTTGAGATAAGCGATCATCTGCTGCGCGGGCGGAGGCACCGGCACCGCCCCGCGAAAGATGATGGCTTCCGCGCTTACTCTCTTTCCGTAAACCCGCTCGTTCGCATCATTGTCCGGACGAACCGTCGAGCCGTTCAACGAGACTCCGGCAAACAGCCCGCGAGAGCGCGAGTAGCTGAGCACTTCGGCGCGCAGCGTTGCGTCCGTCGAAGCGTCCGCAGCGCGGCCCTTCGGGCCGGCGGCCACAGAGGCGTCCGCTCCAAGCTTCACCTTGTTCTTAAGAATCGAGTGTGCGCCTCGCGGATTCATTACCAGCAGGACAAAGTCGGTGGCCTGGCCTCCGATTTGGAAACCGAGGCTGCCGCCTTCGAGAGCCATCATCGAGGGCGCGCTCCACGGCCCGGTGTAGTGTTCGCCGGTGCGGCACGTCATCGCGCCGCGCCCGTAGCTGCCGCCGACGATGAATGCCGCCTTCAATACCGAAGGATAAACGATCACGCATTCCGCTTTATCGATCAAATCTTCCGGGATGTCATCGGGAATATCCATCACTTCTTTGATTACCGTTCCGCAATTTTCAAGCCGGTCCGCTTCTTTGTCTTGCGACAGGAGCGGCGGCGCGACGATTGCCAGCGCCAAAAGGCAGGAACCAATCTGCTTAATCAAATTTCACCTCGCTGAAGTTAACTTGGCTTATCAATCTTATGTTGCCCAAGGTCTGGGCGCAACCTGCACTTTGTGAGGGACCGGCTTCCATTCCGGGTAACCTCTAAAATAGATGCGCAGGGCGAAGCAAATGTTGTGCAGCGTTTCGTCTATACTTTCTCCTGCAGTCTTGCAGAGGCAGAGGAAATATGACTTTGCGAAGCGGGAATAAGTGGCCGACAGCGCTCGCGGCGGCCCTCGTGTTTTGCGCACTGGCGGCATTCGGAGGACGCACGGATTCCGCGCAAACGCGCGAACCGGCTTGCTGTGCCGCGAATCAGGACGCCATGCGCGAGGACCATCCTTCCGCCGACTCATCCGCCGCCGCGCGGTTTGGCGCTCGCGTGGACGCCTTTCTGAACGCCGCGCCTTCGAGCAAAGGCGACTGGGGACTACTCATCGTCGACGCGCAATCTGGCGCGACTCTCTATGCAAAAAACGCCGATAGCTATTTTGTTCCCGCTTCGAATATGAAGCTTTTCACCACCGCTCTGGCTCTCGCCAGGCTCGGCCCGGATTACAAGTTTCACACCACCCTCGAAACGCGCGGTGCGATTTCCCCTGGTGGCACCCTTTCCGGCGACGTGATTCTCGTTGGCCGCGGCGATCCCAATCTTTCCAACCGCAAGTTCCCGTATGACCTGAAGGAAGAATTTGACGGGCCTCCGGAAAAAGTCCTCGCCGAATTGGCGGATGCTCTCGTGGCTCGCGGCGTAACCGAAATCACCGGCGACGTGGTCGGCGACGACAGCTATTTTCCGCGCGAGCGTTATCCCGATGGCTGGGAAATTGACGATATGGTCTGGGAATACGGCGCTGCAATTTCTGCCATAGTCGTGGATGACAACACCGTCGCGTTGACGCTAAGTCCGGGCGAAAACGCAGGCGACTCCGTGGCCTTCTCCGTCGCCCCGGCAACGCCGGACTTCCGCGTCGAGAACGACGTGACCACTTCCGCCGCGGATGTGAAACCGGACTTGACCCTGACGCGCGCCCCGGGCGCAAGCCTCGTCGTTGTGCGCGGCACGCTGACCGCAAACAGCGCCCCGCGCAAACTGGTGTTGGCGATCGAAGAGCCCGCGCAGCACGCCGCGTCCTTGCTCGCCGGGCTCCTTGCGCAGCGCGGCGTGAAGATCGACGGAAAGGTTCGCGCGATTCACGTTCCCGAGAGCGATCCCGCGCCTCGCACGGTTCTCGCGGAACATGTTTCCGTCCCTCTCGGCGATTCCGTGAAGCTCATCAATAAAATCAGCCAGAATCTGCATGCGGAGTTGCTGCTTCGAACCGTGGCGCGCCAAAACGGCTTGTGGAGCACACCCGATGACTTGATGAAATTTCCCCAGGATTTTTATGCGGCTGCGGGAATCGCGCCCGACGACGTGATCCAAACGGACGGTTCGGGACTTTCGCGCCACGATCTCGTGACGCCCCGCGCGGTTGTCACTCTTCTCAAGTACACGCAATCGCAGACGTGGTTTGCGCCGTACTATGCGTCGTTGCCGGTGGCCGGCGTCGACGGCTCTCTGCAAGACCGCATGAAGAGCACCGTGGCCGAAGGCAGAATTCATGCGAAGACGGGTTCCGTCCAGCATGTGCGGGCGCTTTCCGGTTTTGCGGAATTGCCCGACGGAAGGCGGCTCATCTTTTCTTTTTTGAGCAACAATCAGGGCGGAAAAAATCATGAAGCCGCCGACGCCCTCAACGCCCTTTGCGTCGCGATGATTCAGGAATTCAACGGACAAGCGCCTGCGGCCGCGCCTCCGCCTGGGGCAGCGCTTCCTCCGGCGGAGCACGGGAAACCGAGATGAACGGTTGAACCGCCGATGAGAAGGCAACGCGTCATCACGGTTTTCGGAAGCTCGCGGCCTCGCGAAGGCGAAGCGGATTACGACGAGGCGCGGTTCCTCGGGCGCACTCTGGCGGAACGCGGATTCGCGGTTTGCAGCGGCGGTTACGCGGGAGTGATGGCCGCGGTTTCGCGCGGCGCGAAGGACGTGGGCGGGAAAACGTACGGAGTGACCGCGAGTTTTTTCAAAAACGCAAAACTCAATGCGTGGATCGACGTGGAAGTGCGCAGGAAAACCTGGGAAGCCCGGCTATTTGAATTGATCCGGCGGGGCGACGGATTTGTCGCATGCAAGGGCGGGACAGGCACGCTCGTCGAACTCGCGACCGTGTGGGAGATGCTGAACAAGTCCGTTATGGCCGCGAAACCGTTTGTGGCGCTGGGAGATTTTTGGCGGCCGATTCTCGAGCGGGTCCGGGAAGTGGAGCTGGCGCACGCGGCGCCCTGGGGCGAAGCGAAGGAACGATTAGTGCATGTGGCTGCGACGGTGGAAGAAGCGGCGGAATTTCTCGAGCAAGGGCTGTCCTAGCGAAAATTGAAATGTCGCGAACGGCACAGGACGTACTCGAATTCGACAAGCTGCGCGAATTGCTGCGGCTGAGGACGACGTGCGCGCCGGGGCGGCGAGCCGTCGATGCTTTGCAGTTCGGCACGGACCGTGCCGCGCTCGAAGCGGCGTTCGCGCTCATTCGCGAGGCGCGAGAATGGCTGCGCGGCGGCGAACTGGGATTTGGCGGGCTGGCCGATCCGCAAAAATGGCTCGAAAAAATCGAAGGTCCGGGCACGGTTCTCGAAGCGAAGGAAATTCTTGAAGCCGCTTCGCTCCTCGATACAGCGGCGTGGCTGCGGCTTCAATTTCGCGAGGAGGCGGCGAAAGTTCCGTTGCTGGCCTCGCGAGCCGCTGCGCTGGCGGATTTCCGCGAGGTGCTGACAGCGATCCGGCGATGTTTACTGCCGAATGGCGAGATCAGCGACGATGCCTCCGCGGCTCTCCGGCGCATTCGCGCCAGCATCACGCAGACGCGCGACTCCATCCAGAAAACGCTGAAGCAGATTCTGCGGTCGCGCAACGCCGAAGCCGGGGAAGATTACGTCACGCTGCGCAACGACCGCTTCGTGATTCCGGTGCGTGCGGAACATCGCCGCAGCGTCCCGGGCGTGATGCACGGAGCGAGCGGAACGGGGCAGACGGTTTTTCTCGAGCCGTTTGAAACGGTCGAAACGAATAACCAGCTCGTGCAGCTTGCCGAAGACGAAGCCGCGGAAATTGCGCGCATCCTGTGGGACCTGACGGAGCGGCTGCGCACCGTGCGCGGGCCGTTGCTCGGCGCGGCGGAAACGATTGCGGAGATGGACAGCGTCTTCGCGCGCGGGCGCTTTTCGCGGGATTTCGACGCGGCCATGCCGGAATTTTCCGACGCGGCGGAATTGCGACTGGTCGCGGTGCGGCATCCCGTACTCGAAGACAAACTGCGGCGCGAAGACCGCGCCATCGTGCCAATGACCCTGGCACTCGGCGGCGCGGAAAAAGTCCTGGTCATCAGCGGGCCGAACACCGGCGGAAAATCCGTCGCGCTGAAAACGACGGGACTGGCCGCGCTGGCGGCGCAATCCGGAATTCCCGTGGCGGCGCAGCGCGCGGTGCTGCCCATCTTCGATCGCATTCTGGTGGATATCGGCGACGAACAATCCATTGCCGCGGATTTGTCCACGTTTTCGGCGCACATCTTGAATTTGAAGAACATGCTGGAACTCGCTACGCCACAGTCGCTGGCGCTGGTCGATGAAATGGGGACGGGAACCGCGCCGGAAGAAGGCGCCGCACTTGCCGTGGCACTGCTCGATGAATTTCGCGCGAAGAATTGCATCGTTCTGGCGACGACGCATCACGACAGACTGAAGGCGTACGCATCGGCGACGCCCGGTGTGGTGAACGCCGCCGTGGAATTCGACGACGTGAATCTGCGGCCGACGTACCGGCTGATGGTCGGTGTGCCCGGCGGTTCAAGCGGCATCGCTATTGCAAAGCGCCTGGGGCTTGCAGACTCCATCATCGGGCGCGCACGAAGCTTGCTGGCGCCGGAATCGCGCGAAGCCGCGGACTTGATCGCTTATTTGCACCGCAGCCGCGACGAACTCGACCGCATGCAGCAGCAAATGGCGGCGGAGCGGCACTCCCTCGAAGAAGAACGCAAGAAACTGCGCACCGAGTGGGTTGAACGCCAGCAGAAACGCATCAAGGAGCTCGATACGCAGTTTGCGGAGATGCAAAAACGGTTCGACGAAAACATCGCTCGCGTGCTGGAAGCCGTGAAAGAACGCGAATTGCGCGCCTCGCTCGAGAAAACCGCGCGGCGCAAAGGCCAGGAAATTCGCAGCGAAGCGCGTGAGGAACTGAACGCCGCGGTCGTGCAAACCATTTCGGAATCGCAAGCGGACCTCGGCCTAGGAACGAGCACCGCGCAGCCCGTGAACGCTGGCGCTCTGCAAGCCGGCGCGCGCATTCGCGTCCGCGGATTTAGCAAGCCAGTCATCTTCCGCCGCTTGGACGGCTCATCGGCGGAAATTGAAGCCGGGCCGCTGCGCATGAAAGTTGCCGTCGACGAAATCGTTGGCCTCGAAGACGCGCCCGGGCAGCGGTCGGTGCCGACAACGTCGCGAAATATCACGGTGACTTCGCAGCCCGGCGAAGGCGCAACTTCCGCCGAGATCAATGTGATCGGCATGCGAGTCGAAGAAGCCACCGAGCGCGTCGACAAATATCTCGATGAGGCGGCACTAGCCAATCAAACGCGCGTGCGCATCATCCACGGCCACGGCACCGGCGCCCTTCGCCGCGGCCTCGCCGATTTCCTGAAATCACATCCGCTCGTTCAACGAACCTCATTTGAGACCGAGGAACACGGCGGGAAAGCCGTCACAGTTGTAGAATTGCGTTCCTAGGAGCTTATGGCGGAAGCGGGATCATTTGCGGAGCGGGTGAAACAGCAGGCGGACATTGTTCGCGTGGTGGGCGAGTACGTGCGCCTGAAGAAGACCGGGAAGGACTTCAGCGGCCTGTGCCCGTTTCATCAAGAAAAAACGCCTTCGTTCACCGTGTCGCCGATCAAACAGATTTTTTATTGCTTCGGGTGCGGCAAGGGCGGCGACGTTTTTAATTTTGTGATGGAGCTAGACAAGTGCCCGTTCCCGGAGGCGGTGCGGACTGTCGCGGAAAAGTGCGGAATCGCGATTCCGCGGCCAAAGGAGCGGTCGCCCGAAGAGCGCAAGGAAACGCAGCAGCGGGCGGCGCTCGTCGAGATGCACCGCGAAGCGCAAACGTTTTTCGCGAAACAAATTTCCGGAACGCTCGAGGGAAAAGCGGCGCGCGCGTATCTCGAGGACCGGGGCATCGACAACAAGACGATCGACCGGTTCGGAATCGGGTACGCGCCAAGCGATGGGGACGCTCTGCTGCGCTTCCTGAAACAAAAATATCCCGAGAAATTGCTGGTCGAGTCCGGGCTGATTTCGCGCGGCGAGCAAGGCGGACGGTTGTTCGACCGTTTCCGCCGGCGCATCACGTTTCCCATTGCGAATGATTCCGGAAAAATCGTGGCTTTTGGCGCACGCGCTCTGGGCGACGACCAGCCGAAATATCTGAATTCGCCGGAGACGCCGATATACTCGAAGAGCAACGTGCTCTATCATCTGGACCGCGCGAAGGAAGCGCTGCGGCGGTCGGATTTTGCGGTGCTCGTCGAGGGCTACATGGACGCGATAGCCGTGGCGCGCGCGGGCATCAGCAACGTGGTAGCCAGTTGCGGAACAAGCCTGGCGGAGCAACAGATTAAATTGCTGAGCCGCTTTACGAAACGCGTGATCGTAAATTACGACCCGGATAACGCGGGGCAATCGGCGACGGAGCGCTCGGTGTCGCTGCTGCTGGAGCAAGATTTCGAGGTGCGCGTCCTGGCGCTGCCGCCCGTCGGCGACAAGAAGGCCGATCCGGATTTGTTTCTCCGCGAGCGGGGCGTCGAAGAGTACACGAAGCTGCTGAAAGACGCGCCGCCGTATGTGGACTACCTGATTGCGCGGGCGCGGCGGATGGATTTGACGACCGGCGAAGGCAAGCGGCGCGCCGTGAACTTTCTTCTGCCATACGTGCAGAAGATTCCCAATACCATTCTGCGATCCGAATGGGCGACGCGAATCGCGCAGCAGCTTCGGCTCGATGAACCGGTGTTGCGCGCGGCGTTGAGCAAAGCGGCGGCGCAGCGCCACAGCGAACTAAAGATTCAACCAGAGCTAGTGGGCCGTTCGGCGAAGCCGGTCGAGCGGCGGCTGATTCGGATGCTGGCGGAAGCGGCCGGATTTCGCCGCGAACTCGCGCAGCAGCTTCAGGCGGCACAGCTCCATCACGGCCTCGAAACGGAAAAAGTGTTCTCCGGGTTGATCGCGGCGGCCCTCTCCGAAGAGCCGGTGCAGGCGACGGAAGTGGCCGCGCAGCTCGAAGAGCGCGACCGGCGCATGCTCTTCGAGATTCTCTTCGAGGAAGCCGGCGAGCCGACCTGGGAAGAGGCGGCCAGTTGCATCGAAGCTTTGCAGCACCGGCAAGCCGAACGAGAGCTGGCGGATGTGCAGCGAAGCATCGAGGCAAATCCCACGGGGCCAGAGATGCGCGGGCTGCTGGAGAAGAAGCAGAGCCTGATGCGGCGGCTGGCGGCGGCCCGTTGAACTGCCTTCGTTGATCATTCTCTAGGGTTGCGTGGCAATGAGGGGCGGAAGAGGTGTGGTTCTTCCACAGATTTCCACTGATTAAATTGTTGACGGGGATAGAGTTAAGCGTGTAGCGTAATAGGGTTTCGCGAGTAACGGATTGGCACCTAAACGCATCTATATAGATGTACTTAGAGGCGGGGGACCGTACTCTGAGGGCGCGGCAACGGGCGAAGTACGGTGCGGGCGGCAAGCGGGCAACGCGGCAGGGCGCAGAGGATTTCACAAAAAGACTAGCGATCCGGTGGGGAGATTCCCCATGGTTTTTTTGGGTGACCGCAGAGGAGTCTGCTGCGCAAGCGTGGCATACTGCCTGCGCCTTTGCGATGGGTTTTCGGCGGCTCGTGGCGGAATGATTTCGCCGGCCTAATGAAGAAAGCCTTAGCTGGATTTGAGCGGCGGCACTTGGGATTGCGCGGAAGAGTTTGGAGGAATTCGTGGGAGCAGTGGGTCTTGAAGAAAAATATGATGCGGTAAAGCAGCTCATTGCCATCGGCAAAGAGCGCGGATACTTGCTATACGACGAAGTGAACGATTCGCTTCCAGCGGAAGTGCATTCCTCGGAAGAGATCGACGACCTTCTCACTACATTCGAACGGAATGGGATCGAGATTTACGAGGACCAAGCGTCGGCGAAGGCGGCGCGTGCAGTCGAGGTGTCCACGGAGGGCGGCGACCGCGACGTTGTGGTGAAAGACGACGCGCATTCGGACGAAGGCGGAAGCGATCTGGACCTGACGCCGGGCTCGCTGGAGAAGACCAACGATCCAGTGCGGATGTACCTGCGCGAGATGGGCACGGTGCCGCTGCTGACGCGCGAAGGCGAAGTGACCATCGCGAAGCGGATCGAGCGCGGGCAACTGGTGGTGATGAAGTCCATCACGCGGTCGCCGATCGTGATCAAGGAATTGATTGCGGTGGGCGAGGATTTGCGTAAGGGCGCGCGGTCGATCAAGGAGATCGTGCAGTTTGACGACGAAGAGCTGACCGAAGAGAAGATCGCGAACAAGACCAAGCAGACGCTGAAGTACATCGACAAGATCGCGAAGCTCTACGAGCTGGCGCTGAAGCAAGCCGAGAAGCTGGACAATACGGCGAAGGCCAAGAAGCGGCCGTACATCAAGGCGAAATGGGCGGTGGCGCGGACGCGCGTCGAGATTTCGCTGGAAATTCGCGGGATCGATTTCAATCCATTCGAAAAGAAGCGGCTGATCGACAAGATGCGCGGGACGGTCGAGCGGCTGCAATCGCTGGAACGGGAAGCGGGGCGGCTGGAGCGGCGCGTGGACGCCGCGAAAGGCGACGTGGCGGCGGAAGCGCGCAAGGAATTGCGGACGCGCCGCACCGAGCTCAAAGATATCGAAGAGGCCAGCGAAGTGGGGCTGACCGAACTGAAGCGCACGCTGACGTTCATCCACCGCGGCGAAGCCGAGGCCGAGCAGGCGAAGAAGGAATTGATCGAAGCCAACCTGCGGCTGGTTGTTTCGATTGCGAAGAAATATACGAACCGCGGGCTGCAATTTTTGGATTTGATTCAAGAAGGCAACATCGGGTTGATGAAGGCGGTGGACAAGTTCGAATGGCGGCGCGGGTATAAGTTCTCGACGTACGCGACGTGGTGGATCCGGCAGGCGATTACGCGTGCGATTGCGGACCAGGCGCGCACGATTCGTATTCCGGTGCACATGATTGAGACGATCAACAAACTGGTGCGGACGAGCCGGCAGCTTGTGCAGGAACTGGGGCGCGAGCCGACTTCGGAAGAAATCGCCAAGCGCATGGACATTCCGGTGTCCAAGGTGCGCAAGATTTTGAAGATTGCGCAGGAGCCGATTTCTCTCGAAACGCCGATCGGCGAAGAAGAAGATTCGCATCTCGGAGACTTCATCGAAGACAAGGCCGTGGTCTCGCCGTCGGACGCGGTGATCAACCTGAATTTGAAAGAGCAGACGTCTTCAGTATTGAAGACGCTGACGCCGCGCGAAGAGAAAGTCATCAAGATGCGGTTCGGGCTGGATGACGGGAGCGAGCACACGCTCGAAGAAGTGGGACAGTCGTTTGCGGTGACGCGCGAGCGCATCCGCCAGATTGAAGCGAAAGCGTTGCGCAAGCTGCGGCATCCCTCGCGGTCGCGCAAACTGCGCGCCTTCTTGGAAGGGCCTTCGCGGGATTACTTGTAGAAGGATTGGAAGAGGGAACGGCGAAATTCGAAGCTTGAAATACGAAACGCCCCGAGCAATCGGGGCGTTTTCCACTTCATAAAGCCTGAAACCGAGCGCCGGGCTACCGCAAACGTTCAACCAACTCATCCTTCGATATGTTGTTCCAGAGGCTGACGCGCGTGAGAAGGTCGTTTAAGGTTCCTTTTGCGAGCACATCGTGATCTGGAATGGTGAGATTGTGTTCACCAAGCTGATTTCGTTTTCGCAGGCGAATATGGCTTCCCCTTTGCCGGATTACCTCATAGCCAAGCGAGACGAGTAATCGAACGAGGGAGCGGCCGCTAATCTGAGGCAGCCGGGGCATGAACTGGCTTCAATTCGGAAACGACGAGGATGTCAATATCGGTTGCGGGCACGCGACCCTCAAAGTGCAGAGTCACGGCTTCGCGAATGTTTTTGTAAAGCTCGTCGACGGTCTTGCCCTGCGTGAAGACGTCTTCCCCGATCCCGCGGGCGCACCAAAAATCACCGTCGTTATAGACTTCCATCTTCACTAGCATGCTCGGATTCTAACGCTTCGCATCACTTAATCCAACTACCCAGATCTGCTGCCAATCACGCGGGGACCTCGACGAAGGCGGAGTAGCTTTGCGGCTTGAAAACGGCTTGACCTTCAGCCCTCCACTGGCAGACGGTCAATTATTTTGCTGCGTGGGCATCGGGTGGGGTGGTGCGGAAGCGCGACAGCAAGCGGAAGGACCAAATCATGGTGAAGAGGAAGAAGCCTGCGAGGACGTAGACGAGTGCGGGAGTCCGCAACTGGGGTTCTGGATGGAGATTGCGGTCGATCGCGTAGTTGACCGCGGTAAGCAGCACTGCAAGGACAGCGCAGCCGAACCATGCGAAAGAGCCGGCGAGAAAAGCCAGAGTATCGGCTTGGCGTTCGGGCGCGAGCCAGTAGCGCTTATTGGGAAGATTAACCTTGTCGACGGGGAGTTTGGAGATGAGGCCGGGAACTCCAAACGCGACGAAGGAAGCGAGCGCGATGGCGCCGGCGAAGAAGGCGAGGAACATTGTTTTTGATTGCCAGCCGTTGGGAACGCCGCGGGCATTGAAGTGGGAGGCCACCACGTCCGGCAGTTGGGCGTAGTTCGACCAAAAGTAGACGACCCCAATGAGCACGAGGATGACAAACAACGATTTGGGCAAGCGGGAATTCACGGCGCGGCATCTCCAAGCTTCGTTCTAGCTTAACCGAGGGAAACGGGCTCGGCGGATAAATGCACTGGGGGATATTCGAATGAGTTATAGAGAGGGCGCCCGATGCTCATGGCCGTTGCGGCGCGGGCCGGAGCAAGGGTCGAGATTTATGGGCCGGGTTTCGTTTTGAGCCGAAGGGGAACCGAGGGGCAGACCAAAGGGCAAGCTGTGAGAGCGTTCGAAGCAGTGAGTGCTCTACGCTGAGATGTGCTATCGTCCGTCGAGATCGTGAGCGAGGAGCTGAGGAAAAATGGCAGAACGCCCCGTACTGGTGGGACTCGTACCGCAGGTGGTTGTGCTGGATCCGGGGGATCAAATCTCGTGGATTTCGGACGCGGGCAATCTTCGGGTGGAGTTCGACGTGAACCGATGCCCATTTTCTTCGAACATTTTTCAGGCGCCCGCGGGAATGCGGCTGTTCAGCGGGCCGCCGCGGCCTGGGCTGAAAGCAGCGACCTATAAGTACCGGCTTTGGCTAAACGACCAGCTTGTCGGCCAAGGAGAAGTCATACTTCGCGAAAAGTGACGCGCTACGGCTTAGCGCAGCGTTCGAGGTTGTTCAGTTCTTCGAGAGAGCCAAGGCTTGGCAATGGATCGTTTCGACGGCAGGGGCGGGGCTATAGCCGCTGCGGCCTCTTCCACGGGCAGTTTAATCCACCATCAAACCAGTGAACATTCTAGCCAGTGAACAGGCTTGGATCAGTCTCCGGCAGCTACGCTGCGAGGGGCTTCGACCGATTCGGCGAGGCCGCGACGGACCGGGCCCAGGACGAAGGCAGGGACTTCGCGCTCAGGAGCCAGGGAAAGATTTGTTGCTCGCCGGGGAAATTCAGCGCGGTGATCAAGCTTTAGGCCTGCTTCGCGGAGAAACTCGGCGGAAAAACCCATGTCTTCAGCGCGATCCACGCCCCAGAACCACAATTTCTCCTCATGGCGCTGCAGGAAATCCAGCGACTCCTCTAGCTTCTTCATGGCGCGATCGAAAGAGGAAGCCAGGAAGAAGACCCCCAGATTCCAGGCGTGGCGGGGATAGAAAACCTGAATGCGGACGCAATACTTGCCGGACTGATTTCGTTCCATGCTGCAACGATAGTCGTTGCGGACGGCGGGCATGCGGGATGGAGTCTTCTTGGTGTTCATAGAATCCTGCTATTCAAGGTCTGCGATTCAAATGTCCTGCGATTCGGGCGATGGAGGGGGCCATGGCAGTTCGCATTGCGGCTGCGGCTGATTCCGGTCTGCCACTGGAATGGCTGCGTGCGGACCGAGGCCGAAACCGACCCCCTGAGAGACGCCAATAGGCTACCCAGGTGCGGCGGCAAACACAAGCGCCGCGCGAATTGATTTTAAGTGTTGTATTATCAATTATTTAGATTAGCTTAGGTCGGTTAAAGAGCGGAGCTTATCGGGCATCAACTGCAGTTTGCCCTCTTTCTTGAGGCGCTCTTCGAGAGCGTTTTGGAAGGCCTCAAAGGCAAGAGAACGCTTCGCTTCGAGCAGCGATTGCGTGATGTCCTTCTTCTGTTTCTCAAAATCGGCGGGGTTGGGCTCTTGTTTATGACGACCTCGTAGACGAGCCAGTTGCTCCCCGGCTCGAGAGGAGTGCCTACGTCTCCGGTCTTCAACTGAAAGGCGGCAGCGAGCTGCTTTCCGCTGGCGACATCGGTGATGGAGCCGGCGCGAGAGAAATCATCACTGGTTTTAGCTCCAAGGCCGAGGGCTTTGGCGGCCGCGTCGAATTTTTCACCTGCTTTTACCCTTTTGGCGAGCTCTTCAGCTTTGGTGTGAGCTTCGATGGCGGCTTTTTGCTGTTTCAGGTCGGCGATAACCCTGTCCCGGACCTCTTCGAGGGAACCCTGGTGGGCGGGAAGAATCTGATTGACGGAAAGAACCAGATAGCCGCGATCGGTGTGCACGGGCAGGCTCAGCTCGCCCTGGCGCAACCGAAAGATCGTGTCAGAGAGCTTGACGTTGGGATCGGTGGAGTTTCCCAATTCGATGAGAGGGTCGGTAGCGGAAACGGGGAGGGTCTGCCCAACGGTCAAGTGATATTGCTTGGCGAGGTCGTCGAGAGTGATCTTGTTCGATTCGCGAATGGCCTCGGCGAGTTTTTCCGAGATATCGGTTGCCTGTTTATCGGCTTCGGTGAGCATCAGATTGGTGCGGATGGAATCCTGCACTTCCTCGAGGGGCTTGGTGTGGGCGGTTTCTTTGTCGATGATTTTGATGATATGGAAGCCGTACTGGGTCTTGACGACGTCCGAAATGCTGCCCTTCGGGAAAGAAATGCCACTTTTTCGAATTCCGGGACGGTCTGGCCTTTGACGATCCAGCCCAGATCGCCGCCTTTGTCTTTCGTGCCAGGATCTTCGGAGTCTTTTTTGGCTAGGTCCTCGAAATTAGCGCCGCTTCTGGCCTGCTTGAGGATGTCCTCGGCCTTCTTGTGAATCTCCTCGACTTCCGCATCCGTCTTGCCGACGGTCATGAGCAAGATGTGCTCGACGTGGACGCGATCGGGGACTTCGTATTGCTGGATGTCCTGCTGATATTGAGCTTTGAGCTGATCCTCGGTGATGTGGATGTTCTGGCGGATCTGGTTGACGTCCACGATGGCGAAGCGAACGACACGCTTTTCCGGGATCTGATAATTGGCCTTATTTTTCTCGTAGGCGGCCTTGATTTCAGCGTCGTCAACCGTGATTTTCGACTGGAGATCCTCTGGCTTGATGAAGG
>CAVXHD010000008.1:0-1134642 GCA_963761555.1 uncultured Acidobacteriota bacterium | reverse complement strand
GAGATTCCCCATGGTTTTTTTGGGTGACCGCAGAGGAGTTCGCTGCGCAAGCGTGGCATACTGCCTGCGCCTTTGCGATGGGTTTTCGGCGGCTCGTGGCGGGGTCACTTCGCCTGCGGAATGAAGAAAGCCTTAGCTGGATTTGAGCGGCGGCACTTGGGATTGCGCGGAAGAGTTTGGAGGAATTCGTGGGAGCAGTGGGTCTTGAAGAAAAATATGATGCGTCAGGGAAAGCAGCTCATTGCCATGAGCAAAGAGCGCGGATACTCGCTATACGACGAAGTGATGATTCGCTTCCAGCGGAAGTGCATTCCTCGGAAGAGATCGACGACCTTCTCACGACATTCGAACGGAGATGGGATCGAGATTTACGAGACGAAGCGTCGGCGAAGGCGGCGCGTGCAGTCGAGGTGTCCACGCAAGGGCGGCGACCGCGACGTCGTGGTGAAAGACGACGCGCATTCGGACGAAGGCGGAAGCGATCTGGACCTGACGCCGGGCTCGCTGGAGAAGACCAACGATCCAGTGCGGATGTACCTGCGCGAGATGGGCACGGTGCCGCTGCTCGACGCGCGAAGGCGAAGTGACCATCGCGAAGCGGATCGAGCGCGGGCAACTGGTGGTGATGAAGTCCATCACGCGGTCGCCGATCGTGATCAAGGAATTGATTGCGGTGGGCGAGGATTTGCGTAAGGGCGCGCGGTCGATCAAGGAGATCGTGCAGTTTGACGACGAAGAGCTGACCGAAGAGAAGATCGCGAACAAGACCAAGCAGACGCTGAAGTACATCGACAAGATCGCGAAGCTCTACGAGCTGGCGCTGAAGCAAGCCGAGAAGCTGGACAATACGGCGAAGGCCAAGAAGCGGCCGTACATCAAGGCGAAATGGGCGGTGGCGCGGACGCGCGTCGAGATTTCGCTGGAAATTCGCGGGATCGATTTCAATCCATTCGAAAAGAAGCGGCTGATCGAACAGATGCGCGGGACGGTCGAGCGGCTGCAATCGCTGGAACGGGAAGCGGGGCGGCTGTAAGCGCCGCGTGGATGTGGCGAAAGGCGACGTGGCGGCGGAAGCGCGCAAGGAATTGCGGACGCGCCGCACCGAGCTCAAAGATATCGAAGAGGCCAGCGAAGTGGGGCTGACCGAACTGAAGCGCACGCTGACGATCATTCCACCGCGGCGAAGCCGAGGCCGAGCAGGCGAAGAAGGAATTGATCGAAGCCAACCTGCGGCTGGTTGTTTCGATTGCGAAGAAATATACGAACCGCGGGCTGCAATTTTTGGATTTGATTCAAGAAGGCAACATCGGGTTGATGAAGGCGGTGGACAAAGTCCAACTGGCGGTGCGGGAGCAAGTTCTCGACGTACGCGACGTGGTGGATCCGGCAGGCGATTACGCGTGCGATTGCGGACCAGGCGCGCACGATTCGTATTCCGGTGCACATGATTGAGACGATCAACAAACTGGTGCGGACGAGCCGGCAGCTTGTGCAGGAACTGGGGCGCGAGCCGACTTCGGAAGAAATCGCCAAGCGCATGGACATTCCGGTGTCCAAGGTGCGCAAGATTTTGAAGTTGCGCAGGAGCCGATTTCTCTCGAAACGCCGATCGGCGAAGAAGAAGATTCGCATCTCGGAGACTTCATCGAAGACAAGGCCGTGGTCTCGCCGTCGGACGCGGTGATCAACCTGAATTTGAAAGAGCAGACGTCTTCAGTATTGAAGACGCTGACGCCGCGCGAAGAGAAAGTCATCAAGATGCGGTTCGGGCTGGATGACGGGAGCGAGCACACGCTCGAAGAAGTGGGACAGTCGTTTGCGGTGACGCGCGAGGCATCCGCCAGATTGAAGCGAAAGCGTTGCGCAAGCTGCGGCATCCCTCGCGGTCGCGCAAACTGCGCGCCTTCTTGGAAGGGCCTTCGCGGGATTACTTGTAGAAGGATTGGAAGAGGGAACGGCGAAATTCGAAGCTTGAAATACGAAACGCCCCGAGCAATCGGGGCGTTTTCCACTTCATAAAGCCTGAAACCGAGCGCCGGGCTACCGCAAACGTTCAACCAACTCATCCTTCGATATGTTGTTCCAGAGGCTGACGCGCGTGAGAAGGTCGTTTAAGGTTCCTTTTGCGAGCACATCGTGATCTGGAATGGTGAGATTGTGTTCACCAAGCTGATTTCGTTTTCGCAGGCGAATATGGCTTCCCCTTTGCCGGATTACCTCATAGCCAAGCGAGACGAGTAATCGAACGAGGGAGCGGCCGCTAATCTGAGGCAGCCGGGGCATGAACTGGCTTCAATTCGGAAACGACGAGGATGTCAATATCGGTTGCGGGCACGCGACCCTCAAAGTGCAGAGTCATGGCTTCGCGAATGTTTTTGTAAAGCTCGTCGACGGTCTTGCCCTGCGTGAAGACGTCTTCCCCGATCCCGCGGGCGCACCAAAAATCACCGTCGTTATAGACTTCCATCTTCACTAGCATGCTCGGATTCTAACGCTTCGCATCACTTAATCCAACTACCCAGATCTGCTGCCAATCACGCGGGGACCTCGACGAAGGCGGAGTAGCTTTGCGGCTTGAAAACGGCTTGACCTTCAGCCCTCCACTGGCAGACGGTCAATTATTTTGCTGCGTGGGCATCGGGTGGGGTGGTGCGGAAGCGCGACAGCAAGCGGAAGGACCAAATCATGGTGAAGAGGAAGAAGCCTGCGAGGACGTAGACGAGTGCGGGAGTCCGCAACTGGGGTTCTGGATGGAGATTGCGGTCGATCGCGTAGTTGACCGCGGTAAGCAGCACTGCAAGGACAGCGCAGCCGAACCATGCGAAAGAGCCGGCGAGAAAAGCCAGAGTATCGGCTTGGCGTTCGGCGCGAGCCAGTAGCGCTTATTGGGAAGATTAACCTTGTCGACGGGGAGTTTGGAGATGAGGCCGGGAACTCCAAACGCGACGAAGGAAGCGAGCGCGATGGCGCCGGCGAAGAAGGCGAGGAACATTGTTTTTGATTGCCAGCCGTTGGGAACGCCGCGGGCATTGAAGTGGGAGGCCACCACGTCCGGCAGTTGGCGTAGTTCGACCAAAAGTAGACGACCCCAATGAGCACGAGGATGACAAACAACGATTTGGGCAAGCGGGAATTCACGGCGCGGCATCTCCAAGCTTCGTTCTAGCTTAACCGAGGGAAACGGGCTCGGCGGATAAATGCACTGGGGGATATTCGAATGAGTTATAGAGAGGGCGCCCGATGCTCATGGCCGTTGCGGCGCGGGCCGGAGCAAGGGTCGAGATTTATGGGCCGGGTTTCGTTTTGAGCCGAAGGGGAACCGAGGGGCAGACCAAAGGGCAAGCTGTGAGAGCGTTCGAAGCAGTGAGTGCTCTACGCTGAGATGTGCTATCGTCCGTCGAGATCGTGAGCGAGGAGCTGAGGAAAAATGGCAGAACGCCCCGTACTGGTGGGACTCGTACCGCAGGTGGTTGTGCTGGATCCGGGGGATCAAATCTCGTGGATTTCGGACGCGGGCAATCTTCGGGTGGAGTTCGACGTGAACCGATGCCCATTTTCTTCGAACATTTTTCAGGCGCCCGCGGGAATGCGGCTGTTCAGCGGGCCGCCGCGGCCTGGGCTGAAAGCAGCGACCTATAAGTACCGGCTTTGGCTAAACGACCAGCTTGTCGGCCAAGGAGAAGTCATACTTCGCGAAAAGTGACGCGCTACGGCTTAGCGCAGCGTTCGAGGTTGTTCAGTTCTTCGAGAGAGCCAAGGCTTGGCAATGGATCGTTTCGACGGCAGGGGCGGGGCTATAGCCGCTGCGGCCTCTTCCACGGGCAGTTTAATCCACCATCAAACCAGTGAACATTCTAGCCAGTGAACAGGCTTGGATCAGTCTCCGGCAGCTACGCTGCGAGGGGCTTCGACCGATTCGGCGAGGCCGCGACGGACCGGGCCCAGGACGAAGGCAGGGACTTCGCGCTCAGGAGCCAGGGAAAGATTTGTTGCTCGCCGGGGAAATTCAGCGCGGTGATCAAGCTTTAGGCCTGCTTCGCGGAGAAACTCGGCGGAAAAACCCATGTCTTCAGCGCGATCCACGCCCCAGAACCACAATTTCTCCTCATGGCGCTGCAGGAAATCCAGCGACTCCTCTAGCTTCTTCATGGCGCGATCGAAAGAGGAAGCCAGGAAGAAGACCCCCAGATTCCAGGCGTGGCGGGGATAGAAAACCTGAATGCGGACGCAATACTTGCCGGACTGATTTCGTTCCATGCTGCAACGATAGTCGTTGCGGACGGCGGGCATGCGGGATGGAGTCTTCTTGGTGTTCATAGAATCCTGCTATTCAAGGTCCTGCGATTCAAATGTCCTGCGATTCGGGCGATGGAGGGGGCCATGGCAGTTCGCATTGCGGCTGCGGCTGATTCCGGTCTGCCACTGGAATGGCTGCGTGCGGACCGAGGCCGAAACCGACCCCCTGAGAGACGCCAATAGGCTACCGAGGTGCGGCGGCAAACACAAGCGCCGCGCGAATTGATTTTAAGTGTTGTATTATCAATTATTTAGATTAGCTTAGGTCGGTTAAAGAGCGGAGCTTATCGGGCATCAACTGCAGTTTGCCCTCTTTCTTGAGGCGCTCTTCGAGAGCGTTTTGGAAGGCCTCAAAGGCAAGAGAACGCTTCGCTTCGAGCAGCGATTGCGTGATGTCCTTCTTCTGTTTCTCAAAATCGGCGGGGTTGGGCTCTTGTTTATCGACGACCTCGTAGACGAGCCAGTTGCTCCCCAGCTCGAGAGGAGTGCCTACGTCTCCGGTCTTCAACTGAAAGGCGGCAGCGAGCTGCTTTCCGCTGGCGACATCGGTGATGGAGCCGGCGCGAGAGAAATCATCACTGGTTTTAGCTCCAAGGCCGAGGGCTTTGGCGGCCGCGTCGAATTTTTCACCTGCTTTTACCCTTTTGGCGAGCTCTTCAGCTTTGGTGTGAGCTTCGATGGCGGCTTTTTGCTGTTTCAGGTCGGCGATAACCCTGTCCCGGACCTCTTCGAGGGAACCCTGGTGGGCGGGAAGAATCTGATTGACGGAAAGAACCAGATAGCCGCGATCGGTGTGCACGGGCAGGCTCAGCTCGCCCTGGCGCAACCGAAAGATCGTGTCAGAGAGCTTGACGTTGGGATCGGTGGAGTTTCCCAATTCGATGAGAGGGTCGGTAGCGGAAACGGGGAGGGTCTGCCCAACGGTCAAGTGATATTGCTTGGCGAGGTCGTCGAGAGTGATCTTGTTCGATTCGCGAATGGCCTCGGCGAGTTTTTCCGAGATATCGGTTGCCTGTTTATCGGCTTCGGTGAGCATCAGATTGGTGCGGATGGAATCCTGCACTTCCTCGAGGGGCTTGGTGTGGGCGGTTTCTTTGTCGATGATTTTGATGATATGGAAGCCGTACTGGGTCTTGACGACGTCCGAAATGCTGCCCTTGGGGAGAGAAAATGCCACTTTTTCGAATTCCGGGACGGTCTGGCCTTTGACGATCCAGCCCAGATCGCCGCCTTTGTCTTTCGTGCCAGGATCTTCGGAGTATTTTTTGGCTAGGTCCTCGAAATTAGCGCCGCTTCTGGCCTGCTTGAGGATGTCCTCGGCCTTCTTGTGAATCTCCTCGACTTCCGCATCCGTCTTGCCGACGGTCATGAGCAAGATGTGCTCGACGTGGACGCGATCGGGGACTTCGTATTGCTGGATGTCCTGCTGATATTGAGCTTTGAGCTGATCCTCGGTGATGTGGATGTTCTGGCGGATCTGGTTGACGTCCACGATGGCGAAGCGAACGACACGCTTTTCCGGGATCTGATAATTGGCCTTATTTTTCTCGTAGGCGGCCTTGATTTCAGCGTCGTCAACCGTGATTTTCGACTGGAGATCCTCTGGCTTGATGAAGGCGTAATCCAGCTTTACTTTTTGATTGCGATAGTTGAATTCTTCCTGGAGTTCGGCGGGGCCCACGCTGATGCCGTCGGTGACGAGCTTCTGGAACTTTTCCTGGAGCAGACCGAGACGCACTGTGTCTTCAAATTGCGAGACGGTCATCTGGGTGCGGGATTCGACGAGAGAAGCGTACTGATCCGGGGCAATGGGAACGCCTCCATTGAAGGCGGCGGGAAGAATCAAGCGAATGCGGTCCGCAACTTCGTCGTTGGAAACGGTGATGCCAAGGCGGGCAGCCTCGTATTGCATTTCTTTTTGAAGAAGGAGTTGGTGAAGAATCTGCTGGGCGTAATAGGGGACGAGCATGGGCGGCACTTGATTGCGCTGCCGGATTTGGTCGAGCTGCTGGCGAATGTCGGCGACGGTGACGGATTGATCGCCAACCTGGGCGACCGCATCCGTGGAGCCGCCGGTGTTCCCGCTCGGACCTGATGGAACGAGATAGAGGAGCATGCCGCCCGATAGAGCGAGCACGACCACGCCGAGCAAAATGCGCGAAAGAAGTTTTTGTTTATTTTCTGAACCGCCAGCCATCCGCAGAATCCCCCAAGTCACCGAGCAAACTTAACATTATAGAAGATAGGGGGCATAAGCCCCAAATGGAATCATGCGCGGATGCCGTCCTAATTCCGGTTGGGCATTCTCGAATCGGAGACCAGGCGGCACAGGCCGGAGTCTCACGCATGCGTGGTGCGCTAAAAGACGGAGCGTTTGCCGCGGCATCACTCGCAAAAGCGGGAGCAGGGCTCCCGCACTCCACATTAGGACACCACCAATGCGCGAGTCTGGTTAACAATAATGGGTAGACACCCCCCGTTTTTTCGTAAGTGTTCATTCTAAAGGGGGATAAAGTTGTGTGTTTTGAGGCAGTTCTGTAAGTGTTGCTTCTAAAGAAGATAGTGGCGAGTGGGGAGTGGCCGGCGAATGGCACACCCCCTAGGCATTTGTAAAATATTCAAACGAAAAGATTTGCCAAGATAGGCATTTGTAAAGGCATGAAAACATAGGGGGTTGTTTGCTCTCGCTTTGCACACTTTTGCTTTGGGAAAGAGCAGGCGAGCTGTGGTCGGCGCGGGGCGGGAAGTATGGGCGGGCGGCGTGTGGATTGGCGGAGCGCAGGGGGATATTAACGCAGAGGGCTCTGAGACCGCAGACAACGCACCGAGGAAGGGGAAATGGAAATCGCGGGTAGGCGAGTAGTGGCTTTGGGTGGAGGGGGAGCCGGAAGAGAGAGAAGCAGATTCCTCGCTTCGCTCGGAATGACAATGGAGTGGTCGACTTAGACGAAACATAGGAAATGGTAGCAGGGAGATTACCGGAGCGTCAATTCATTTGCAGGGAATGGTCGAAATTGGGGGTTGAACGGTCGTTTTGGAGGGGTGAACGGCTGTGTCGGTTCCTGAGCAACATCCCGTCTATTTTCCGGTTTCGACCCTCGGTCTATCCCGGTTTCGCGATCGGTTAGACGGGCGGGCCGTCGAGTCTCATTCGAAAACGATGGGGTTGCCTTCGTCCTTCGCGGCCTGAATGAGCTCTTCTAACGCGCTTAAGAACTCCCGCATCGGAGGTGAAGAAAGGCCAGTATCGCGGGCACGGCGGAGATCCGCCGAAAGTCGATCGAGATCCTTGATGGGAATGAAATCGCCGGAGTGCGTTCCGGAGTATAGTACTTTCCGTTCGATGAAACTTTCCGGCCCGATCAACTTCGCAAGCTCGTCACTCAGAATGCTGATCGCTGTTACGTTGCCGAGGCGATGCGCAACCGCTTCGCGTTTGTAGAGGTATTTCCTGTCTAGTTTGGGATCTTCGAAGAAAACCTCGCTGGTCGCTGGTATTAGTGTGGCGTGCTCTTCGTCGGGTCCGAGTTGGAGGTGTTCTCTTTTCCGGTAAACGACGGCATTGAGACCCACCGATGCGCCTTTCTCGAAGGTTTTTATCAAAGGCTAGTTACGTCGTTCTTAGTACATACAAGCATTCTACGCTATAGGGCGGGTGACATAGGGACGGAGAAATGTTGTTTACACGAGCGAGCATCGCCGGGAGAGTATCCCTGCGGGTTGGCGACGGCGGCGGGGTTCAGGCGCTACTAAAGGCAAGGGGGATTTGCATTTTGTGATGTTCGGGCTGCGGATCGTTTTGATGCACGGCGATAAATCGACGGGAAACCGCGCAATTGCGATTATCATCCAACAGGTGAAATGAGTTTGTCCTTTGACCATCGAAGACACACGGCGCTTCTAGTTCCCGGGCTTGTTCTTGCGACAGTTGTGCCAGCGCTTGTTTTGGTTTTGCTGGGAGCTGCCGAACTGAGTGTTTCGCTGACGCCGGCGACATTCGCGGCGGGGCAGAGTTCCGCAGCTAACGGGCCGACGTTTTACCGGGACGTGTTGCCGATTTTGCAGGAAAGATGCCAGCTTTGCCATCGAGCGGAAGGGATTGCGCCGATGCGGCTCGAAACTTACGAGCAGACGCGGCCTTACGCGGAAGCGATTGCGGCGGCTACACAAAATAAATCGATGCCGCCGTGGTTTGCCGATCCGCATGTCGGGCATTTTTCGGATGATCCTTCGCTTTCGAGCGCGCAGATTGCGGAACTTGCGGCCTGGGCCGCTACTGGTGCACCGGCGGGAAATCCGCACGATGCGCCGCCGCCGCGGCACTGGGCGGAGAGTTGGAGCATTCCGCAGCCGGACTTGGTGTTGAAAATGCCGAAGGCCGTGGCGATTCCTGCGAGCGGGGACGTGGAGTATACGTACGAAATCGTGCCGACAGGATTCAAGACGGACAAATGGGTGAGGGCCGTGGAGATTCTGCCGCTGATGCGCGCGAACGTGCATCACGCCGTCGTTTACGTGCGACCGCGCGATTCGAAGTGGCTGCAGCACGCGCCGGTGGGCGCGCCATTCACGGCGTCCACGCTGACCGATCCCGACGACCGGAGAGGCGCGAACTGGACGGATAGCGACGTGCTGCTGGTCTACGCGCCGGGGAGTTCGCCGGACAATTGGCCGGAGAGCATGGCAAAATTCATTCCGGCGGGCGCCGATCTCGTTTTCCAGATGCATTACACGACGAACGGCCACGCGGGGAGCGATCGAACGAGCGTGGGACTGATCTTTTCGAAGCACACGCCAGCGCAGCGCGTGCTGACGCTGCAATTGACGAACGATCACTTCGTGATTCCGCCGGGCGTGCCGGATTATCGCGTGGAGGCGGACGGGACGATTCCGAACGATGCGACGCTGCTGAGTTTTTTCCCGCACATGCACCTGCGCGGAAAAGAATTTCAGTACAACATCATTCACAGGCCAACGAGCCCGAATGAGAGGCCGGACCAGGAAATTGAACCGCTGCTGGACGTCCATTATCATTTCCACTGGCAGATGAGCTACCGGCTGGCGAAGCCGAGGCTGCTGAAAGCGGGAACAGAGCTGCAGGCCGTGGCGTGGTATGACAATTCGCGCGACAATCCGCACAACCCGGACCCGGACGCGGCGGTGCGCTGGGGCGAGCAGACGTACGACGAGATGATGGTGGGATTCTTCGACGTGGCCGTCCCAGCAAACGTGGATAAACGAAGCTTTTTTATCCGGCATTGAGAAGAGACAAAGTCGCGCATCCGGCAGAGGCAGCGGCCGAGAGAAAGAAAACATCGGCTGTCAGCTCACGGCCGACAGCCCGCAGCCGACAGCTAACAGCTCAGAGGCAGAGGGCCTATCATGGCTGGGAGTCAGGCGGTGAGAGGCTATTTTTAAGGCAGAGGCGAGAGGAAGACAAATGGAAATCCGCAGCGAGTATGTGCAATTGAGCGTGAACGACGGCACGAGGATGCGGGCGTGGACGGCGCGGCCCAAAGGAGAAGGAGCGTTTCCGGGATTGCTGGTTTTTCAGGAAGCGTTCGGCGTGAACGCGCATATTCGAGACATCGCGGGGCGTTTTGCGCGGGAGGGATTCATCGCCGTGGCGCCGGAACTGTTTCACCGTACCGGGCCCGAATTTGAAGGACGTTATGATGATTTTCCCGGCGTGATGCCGCACATGAAGGCGCTGAACGATTCGTCGATGGCAGCGGACCAACGGGCGGCCTACGATTGGCTGCGCGGCGCGATCGGGGAAGAGCTTCCGATCAGCTCGGTGGGCTATTGCATGGGAGGAAGGGCGTCGTTTCTGGCGGCCATTACGCTGCCGCTTGCGGCTGCCGTTTCCTACTATGGAGGCGGAATCGCGCCAAACGCGAGCAATCCGGGATTGCTGGGACGAGCGAGCGGAATCAAGGCGCGGCTTTTGTTTTTCTGGGGCGGACGGGACAAGCACATTCCGCCGGAGCAGACGCGCGCGGTGGCCGATGCGCTGCGAGCGGCAGGAAAGAACTTCGTGAACGTGGAGATTTCCAACGCCGATCACGCATTTTTTTGCGACGCGCGGGCGAGCTACAGCCCATCGGCGGCTTTGCTGGCGTGGCCACTGACGCTGGCGTTTCTTCGCGCGCAAACTTCCTAAGAGAACATACGAGGCGCCCCAAAAAGGGCTCAAAAGCGGGCCAACTGGCCTTTCGGGCAGAACCCACTGTCCGGGGGGCTAGGATGCGCAATCGCTATTTGCTGATTGACTACGCCGGGGCGCGGCCGCCGTGCGCACGCATCGGGCTGTGCTAGATTGCAAGATTGGCGGAATTGCCGCGCAAATTGACGTGAGCCCACAGCCACCACACGACCCGAACCACCCGAAGATCAATCGGGTCGAAGTGTATTGGCACACGGTGACGTACAAGACCGTGGCGGTTTATGTCATCTTGATTGCAGCGATTATTTTTGCGGCGCTTTATCTCCTCGATCCGAATCTGTATACGGCAGCCATCGACAAGTTCAGCAAAACGATTGGAAGCGACGCGGACGCGACTCCGATTGCGCTGACGCAGGCGAAGTTCGTGAACCTCGACGGAAAAGTGCAAGTGAAGAAGGTCAACTCCGTGCAATGGGTGGACGCGGATTTCAAAACGACGCTGGACAAGGGCGATCAGATCCAGACGTCGGCGGACGGAGCGGCACGCATCACGTTTGCCGACGGCACAACGTACACGGTGAAGTCCGGAACGTTCATCACGGTGGAAGAAAATTCGATGGGTGGCGAGAAGCCCTCGAGTTCGGGAGTGCGCATCAGCACGGGGCAAGTGGACCTGAGGACGCCGAATTGGAGTTCGCCGGATTCGAAGGCGGCGGTCAGCGTGGAGGATACCGTCGCGCAAGTGCATTCGAACAGCCATGCGGACGTGAAAGCTGATCCAACGCACAACGATGACGAGATCGTAGTGTCCAGCGGAAGCGCGGAAGTGCAGCGCGGGCAGGAGAAGGTAGAGATCGGACAGTGGCAGAAGGCGGTTTTCTCGGGGTCCGGACCGATCACGAAAACCCAAGTGCTGGCGCCGCCGGATTTGGTTTTACCGCGAAACTTCGAGCCTCTGATTGTGGAGAATCCGAAAACGGCGTCGATCCATTTTGAGTGGAAGCCGGTGTCGGAGGCGATTTCCTATAGATTGCGAATCAGCCCGACGGCGATGCTTACGAAAACGCTGAAGGATCTCGTAGTGACGGGAACGACGGCGGAAGTTACCGGACTGGATGCGGGAGATTATTTCTGGACGGTGACGGCGGAGGATGCGAAGAAGGAAACGAGCGAGGTCAGCGAATCGTTCCGGTTCACGCTCGTAGCGCAAGGAAAGACGCAGCAGATGGCTCTGGAGATCGTGGGGACGGAGATTCACGGGCGAGTGGTGGAAATCATTGGGCGGACGGAACCGGGAGCGGCGATCATGGTCAACGGCCAGCCGGTGCCGATTATTTCCGCGGATGGCACTTTCCATTACTTTACGGTGCCGCTCGAGCCTGGGCAGCATACGATCGTGGTTATCGGGCAGAACCGCCGCGGGGGCACGGCGCAGCAGCCGGTGACCATCGTCGTGCCAAAATAAAAGTTTTGAACGATGATCGTTTTGGGATCACGGTAGAAAAAAGAAGCAGGCGCGGCTTTGCGCCGGTCGTCAAGTCCGTGGACAATGGTCTGGTTGGCCGGAGGGCGGTGGAAGAGGGCCGCCAGGAAATTCTGCAGACTGTTGCCGACGGGACGGCGGAGAAGTTTTCTCCGCGGAGGGCGGAGGGATGAATAAGAACGGCTATAACCTGAGGTCGGTGTTCAGCTTGTTTTCTTCCGACCTCGCCATTGATCTGGGGACGGCGAACACGCTGGTCTTTTCCGCCGGAAAAGGGATCGTGGTGAACGAGCCTTCGATCGTGGCGATTAATAAGTCCAGCGGAGAAGTCGTGGCCGTGGGCCGCGAAGCGAAAGAAATGCTGGGCCGGACGCCGGGAAACGTGGTGGCCATCAAGCCGATGAAGGATGGCGTGATCGCGGACTTCAAAGTCACCGAAAAAATGCTGACGTATTTTATTCAGAAAGCGCACAACCGCCGCGTGCTGGTGCATCCGCGCATCGTGATCGGAGTGCCGAGCGAAATCACGCCGGTGGAAAAGCGGGCGGTGCAGGATTCCGCGTATCGAGCGCGAGCGAGCGAAGTCTACCTGGTGGAGCAAGCGATGGCGGCGGCGATCGGCGCCGGGCTGCCGATCGAAGAGCCTTCCGGGAACATGGTGGTGGATATCGGCGGAGGCACGACGGACATTGCGGTGATTTCGATGAGCGGCATCGTTTATTCGAGGTCCGTGCGCGTGGCGGGCAACGAGATGGACGAAGCGGTGATGCAGTATTTGAAGAGAAAGTACAACTTGCTCGTCGGCGAACGCACGGCGGAACAGATCAAGATGGAGATCGGGTCGGCGTATCCGCTGGAAAAGCCACTGACCATGGAAGTGAAAGGGCGCAACCTGATCGAAGGCGTGCCCCGAACCGTCACGATCGACGACAGCGAGATTCGCGAGGCGTTGAGCGAGTGCGTCGCGACGATTCTGAACGCGGTGCGCGTGGCCCTGGAGCGGACGCCTCCGGAACTTTCCGCCGACATCAGCGACCGCGGCATCGTACTAACAGGCGGAGGGGCGCTGCTGAAGAATTTGGATAAGCGCATCCGGGAAGAAACCGGACTTCCCGTTTCGATTGCAGACGATCCGCTGGCATCCGTGGTGTTGGGCACCGGCAAAATGTTGAGCGACTTTCGATTGTTGCGGCAGGTTTGCATCGATTAAAAAGATTTCGGGAATTGAAGCATTCGCGGAAATTTTGAATCGCACAGAGCAAGGTCTGTGCTACTGGATTCCATGGTCGTCATCCCCTCTCGACATAGATCGCTTTTCCTGCTGGGAGGCGTCGTGCTGTTGCAGGTGCTGCTGCTGGCCGTGCAAATCAAGCGCGACTCGCAGGGCCGGCTGATTCGCGTGTGGACGGTCGGAGCGGTGTCGCCGTTCGAACGCGCGGGGGCGCATGGCATCAGCCGAATTCACGATATCTGGGACCATTATTTCGCGCTGCAAAATACTTCGCGCGACAATGAACAATTGAAGCGCGAAAACGACGCGCTGAAGCTGCAAATTACACAACTCCAGAGCAAGGCCGGGGAAGCCGACCGTCTCGCCGCGCTGCTGAAATTCCGCCAGACGAATGTGGATGTGCCGATGGTGAGCGCGCGAGTGATTGGAGGAAGCGCGGATTCGGCGAGCGAGACCGTTTATCTGGATCGCGGAGAGCGGGACGGCATCCGGCGCAATATGGGCGTCATCACGCCGGACGGCGTGGTCGGGAAAATTATCGAGTCCTACCGGGACACCTCGCAGGTGCTGCTGCTGACGGATAAAGACAGCGGGGTTGGTGCGATGCTGGTCGATTCGCGGATCCAGAGCCCGGTCGGAGGCACCGGGGATCCTTTACTCGTGATGAAGTACATCCCAAACGATGACAGCGTCACGGCGGGAGAGCGCGTGGTCACGAGCGGGATGGACCGGATTTTTCCGCGAGACCTGCCCGTTGGCACGATCGCGGATATCAAACCGGGGAATCCCTTTAAGCAGATTCATGTGCGTCCATCGGCGAAGCTGGAACGGCTCGAAGAAGTGTTTGTCCTGCTTACGATGAAGCCCTTGGACATTAAAGCGGATTCCGGAACATCAGGCTCTGAAGCGCCAGGCACCGCGCCCTCCGCGGCCGTGGTTAAGCCGGCGCCGCCCGAAAAACCATGAACGACGCATTCGACATTCGCAGCAGCGAGCTGCACATTGAAGTGCACAAGTTTCGCGCCGGCGCGATCGTTCTGGCAGCTGCTTTCGCGCTCGTCTTGCAGGCGTTTCTACCCATCTATTTCCCCAAGGCTGGAATTCTGGACCTGCCGCTGCTGATCACCATTTACTTTGGCCTGAGCCGGAGAAATCCTTCCACGGGATTGCTTCTGGGCATGATTATAGGTTTGTTGCAGGACAGCTTGAGCGGACCCACGGTTCCGCTGGGACTGTACGGGATCGCGAACACGGTGATCGGGTATTTGGCGTCGTCGATCGGGGCGCGGCTCGATACGGAACATCCGGCGGCGAGGTTTGCACTGACGATCGCTTTCTTTGGCGTGCATCAGGGGATCATTGCGCTGACGCAGCGCTTGTTGCTCTCGCAGTCGGAGCCGTGGTTCACCATGCATCTCGGCGCCGCGGCCCTAGTCAACGCCTTCGTCGCCGTCTTTCTCTTCCTGGTGCTTGACCGACTCCGTAAGCCTTCGTAACAATGACTTTCGCAAAGCATTTTCCAGCGACGGCCCGGTTCGGACGCTTATTAGCGGGGCGAGCCGCGCGCGTCGCATTTCTCACAGTTGTTTTCCTTCTTCTAGCACTTTCCATCGCGCCTCGGCTTAGCTCATATCTGATGGCGCGGAAATTTCAGAAAGTTCTCGCTGGATTGAAAACTGTCCGCGTCGATGAAACGACCGAAGAACAGTTGCTGCAGCAAGTCCCCTATCTAGAACGCAGCGAGAACAGTTCTAGTTTCGGACTTGATAGGGAACGCTGGTACTTCGCTTCCTTCACAAACGAGTCCGCTTGGCTGCGTTTCGAAGGGCTCTTTACGGGGTCACCGTCTCCCAGGTCAATCTCTCAGGGGCCGCTCAAGTGGGCGAACTGGCTCGGCTTTCGCTTTATCGGTCTAAGTGCCAACGTAATCATCCTGGATGGAAAGGTTTCGAGCATCCGCTACTCGGTTGCGAGCGAATATACGGCCCCGTCGGTCTTCGGCGATATCGTGTCCGTTAGAAGCGTTCATGGTTTCTGGCTGGACCATCGTCTGCCTCTCTACGTGACCAGCACGGAAGATCAAAGTCCTAGCTACCGGGTCAAGGAGTCTTCGCGCCGTCCCTGGGCACCCGACCCCATCGAATCCGCTCTCGAGGTATCCTACGCATACGATGCAGACCCGGAGAAAATTGCGCACGTCTTTCAAGCCGACTTGAGGTGCTTCTGGAGCATGCGCGGATGCCGGAACGGACGCGAAGTCCTGCCGCTCGTGTCGCAAGATGAGGACGGCATCAAAGAAGCCACCGCCGCTCGCCTTGCGAGCAACGATCCGTGTCCCGAAGGCCTTCTTGCAGCCAGAATACGTTACCTTCCGGATTTGGACGTTTCCTTGGTGGAAGTGACCAATTCAGGACCCGGATACGCTCCCGGCGCTGATGGCTTCCTCTTTTGGACGCCTACATCCCTGCACTCCTTTCGTGTCCTTGAGTTAATCTCAGGACAGCTTGGTCCACGACGGGATCCTTTTCTCCACACGCTGACAATCCCCTCACCCATGGACCCGAAGCAAAAGATTCCCGATCCCAGCGTCGCAGCCATTCAAAAAGGCGGCCGAATGCTGATGTTCTCCAACCACTCTTTCGAATCCTGCAGCATTGTGACGGCGACCGATTCGGCCGAGGCCGCGGTGCGCGCGGCGGTGCCCGCTCCAAGGCGCAGAGAAGATCAGATCGTTGGGGACCACCTGATGTGAACGGAAGCGGCCCGCAGGTGCAACGCAAACCTAGTGCGAAAGCAAGAACTGTTTGAAGTCGTCGTAGGCGCTGGACATGGGAAGCGACAATTTGTCGCGCTTCAAATAGGCGGCAAGACGATCGGGGAGCGGCGGAGCGGTGCCGATGGCGCGCAGCACCACGTCCGCGAATTTTGCGGGGTGCGCCGTTGCCAGCACCAATCCCTGCGCGGGCTCGGCATGCTCCCGCTTGTAGGCTTCCCAGCCGAGGATGCCAACGGCCGTGTGCGGATCGGCGATGTAGCCGAACCGCTCGTGAATCGCTTTCATTTCCTGCAGAGTTTCTTCATCTGTCGCGGCGTGGCCCCAAATTTCGCGCCGGATGTATTCGAGGCGTCCTCGGCACAAATCCAGTAAGCGCGGAAAATTATTGGGATTGCCGACGTCCATGGCGTTGGAAGACGTCTGAATCGCGGGGCGAGGATGGAATTCCCCGAGCCGCAGATACTCTGGCACGACATCGTTGGCGTTGGTGGAAGCGACAAACATGGCCACGGGCAAGCCGATGCGCTTGGCGAAAAGCCCCGCCGTCAAATTGCCGAAATTCCCACTGGGCACCGAGACGATCAGCGGCACCGAGGCCACCGGCAACTGCCGGTAAGCAGCGACGTGATAAAACATCTGCGGGAGAAGGCGGCCGATGTTGATGGAATTAGCCGAAGTGAGAAGCATGTTCTTGTTCAGCTCGACATCGGAAAAAGCCTGCTTGACGAGGCGCTGGCAATCGTCGAAGGTGCCCGCTATTTCGAGCGCAGTGATGTTTTCGCCGAGCGTGGTGAACTGTTTTTCCTGCGCTTCGCTGATGCGCTTCGAGGGATAGAGAATCACCACGCGAATGCCCGGCACGCCGAGGAAGCCGTGCGCCACGGCGCTACCCGTATCGCCCGAAGTGGCCACGAGTACGGTGAGCGGCCGCGTTTCGCCTCGCACGAAGTAGCCCATCAGCCGGGCCATGAAGCGCGCGCCGAAATCCTTGAAAGCGAGCGTAGGCCCGTGAAACAGCTCGAGGATGTGCAGGCCTGGAGAGAGCGAAACAAGTTTCACGGGGAAATTGATGGCTTCCGCCACAATTTGCCAAAGCACTTCTTCCGGCACGTCCGGCGTGGCGAAGGGACGCACCACGCGAAAACAAACTTCCGTAAACGGCAAGCTTCGAAATTCATCGAGTTCCTGGGGAGATCGCCGGGCAATTTCGACAGGCATGTAAAGCCCGCCGTCGGGTGCCAGACCGCGAAGTACCGCGCCACGCAGGGAGGTGAGAGGTGCTTTGCGACCTGTGCTTCGGTATCTCATCGGCGGTGCTCGAGCTGGCTGCGAATTTTCGCGAGGAATGCCGCCACGTCCACGGATGGATCGTGCAGCTCGGCGACTTTTAGCGTGCAATGCGCCAGAGCTTCATAGCTTTGACGCCGCGCGGCGATCAACGCGGGATAACAGCGAGCTACAGTCTCTCGCGCCGTTTCGCCTTTTTTGGGTTGGAAAGCGCCGCGCCACAGCACAGGCTTGGGATCGCTCAAGTAGCGCTCGATCAAGAGCTGCTGCTCTTCGGCCGACGCGGCGAGATACACCACGGTCATGCGCCGCCTGAGGCGCAGCAACAAATTATTGCCGGTGTAGAGCACGCTGCCGGTGGTATCAAGCACCAGCGGCTTTTCGGGTTCCCGTTCGAGGCCCGTGAGCGCCTCGCCCAGCGTGTGGATTTCTTCCTCGAGGTACTGCGCCTCGCGCTCCGCATATTTAGGGTTGTTCGGCCAGCCCATCCACGCGGCCACGCCATTAATTCCGGAATACCCGCCCGCAGCGAGGCGCGAGGCCAGCCTCTCCTCGATGTGGTCATCGCAAGAAATGGCGGTCCAGCCTTCCGCGACTAACTTCTTTGTCCAGAAGGATTTTCCTGCGCCAGACATCCCAATCAGGGCCAAACGCAGTGGTGGGGATGGTTCGCTTTGCATGAGAACAGTCCAAATACGATAACCCGTGACGCATCCGGGAGCAAATAGCGGTGCCAGGACCGGACAAATCTAGTGGCGGATTTTTTCAGTGCTTCAAATTTTGCAGAAAAAAGCAGGGGCTATGAAACAAACGGCTCCCCTAAACGTCTTATGGATAGATGAGGAAGCCTCGATGAAGGAAAAACGGGAAACTCACGGCGATTTGCTGCAGGGAACGCTGGAGCTGCTGATTCTAAAGGCTCTGGCGCGCGGAACTATGCACGGCTACGGCGTCGCGGAGTGGATTCACCAATCGTCCGAGGACGTTTTGAGAGTAGAGGAAGGAGCGCTTTATCCGGCGCTGCATCGGCTGGAACTGCGCGGCTTGCTGTCTGCGGAATGGGGCATCTCGGAGAATAACCGCCGAGCCAAATATTACTCGCTAACGGCGGCGGGAAGAAAACGGTTGGCGCGCGAGACTGAATTTTGGCGTCGCATGTCGGGCGCGGTGGCACGGGTACTCCAAGCGGCTTAGGACGGGCGCGGGGGACGAGCATGTATTCAGCGTGGCTCAACCAAACTTGGCGACGGCTCAAGCGCCTCGGGAATCGGCGCCAGCTCGACCGCGATCTGGAGGACGAGCTCGCATTTCATCTGGCGATGCGCGAAGAAAAAAATCTCCTGTCTGGTATAGATCGCGATCAATGCCTTTACTCAGCGCGCCGCCAGTTCGGCAACAAAACAAGTTTGAAAGAAAGGACCCGCGAAATGTGGAGCTTTGCACCTCTCGAATCGCTCTGGCAGGATTTCCACCACGCGGTGCGTATGCTTCGCAAAAACCCCGCTTTCACGGGCGTCGCGGTGCTCACGCTTGCTCTCGGCATCGGTGCGAACACCGCCATCTTCAGCATGATCAATGGCGTCCTTCTGAATCCCCTCCCCTACAGCGATCCACAGCAGCTCGTCGTGGCGAAAGAAGACGATTCGCTCGCTAACATCGTCGACATTCAGAGACAAACGCGAACTTTTTCCCAGGGCGGCGGGATCAATCTCGAAGATATGGACTATACGAGCGGCCCCGAGCCGATTCGAATTCATGCCGGATATGTCGATGCCGGTTTTCTCGAGACTCTCGGCGTTCCTCCCATGCTTGGCCGGATCATCTCCCCGGAAGAGGACGTGAAGGGCGGGCCACACGTCATCGTCGTCAGTTACCAGTTCTGGCAGAATTTTCTCAACAGCGACCCGCAAGTCCTCGGGAAGATCGTGCGTCTGACTGGCGATGATTACACCGTGATCGGGGTGATGCCGCCCGGCTTTGCCCCGCCGGAAGGGCATGCGGATATCTACGTCTCTCTCTGGGTTGCCTACCCAAGCGCTGCTCCCTACCGCGGCGTTCATTTCATGCGCAATTATTGGCGGTTGAAGCCGGGCGTGACTCTCTCACAAGCACAGGCAGATATGTCACTCATCGACCGGCGTCTCGCCGAGCAATATCCGGACAACGAGAGAACGCGCCACACTGTGCTCGTTCCTTTGCATCAATTCCTGGTGCGCGACTCGCGCACCGCTCTGTTGGTTCTCTTCGGGGCCGTCGGATTTGTGCTCCTGATTGCCTGCGCGAACTTCGCCGGCCTGCTTGTAGCTCGCAACGTCGCGCGCCGCCAGGAGTTGGTGATTCGCGCGGCTCTTGGCGCGGGCAAAGCGCGGCTTATCCGGCAAGCGCTCACGGAAAGCGCTCTGCTCGCCGTCATCGGTGGGGCTGCGGGACTTCTGCTCGCGAAGTGGGGCACCACGTTTCTTCTATATCTCAAACCCGCCGCACTCGATCGTTTCGCGGGCATTCAAGTTGACGCTCGTACCCTCCTCTTCGTCTTCGGCATTTCTCTGCTCACGGGGATACTTTTTGGCATCGCGCCGGCGTCGTCCGCTGCGCGCACGAATTTCGCGGAGTCGCTCAAGGAGGGCGGCCGCACTTCCACCGAAGGCCCCTCCGGCCATCTCTTGCGCAAAATTCTCGTCGTTTCGGAATTCGCTCTCGCGCTGGTGCTTCTCGTCGGCGCTGGCCTGTTGATCAAGGGATTTGCGCGGCTCCGCGCCGTGAGTCCCGGTTTCAATCCGCAAAACGTGCTGACCATGCATCTTCAACTTCCCGTTTCCCGCTACTCGGAGATCCCCCCACAAACGCAGTTTCGCCGCGAATTGCTAACCCGCCTCAATTCTCGCTCCGGGGGCGAAGCCGCCATGATCACCGATATCCCATTTGGCGATAGCTATCTGGATCACAATCTGGTTATCGATGGCCGTCCCCCGATTCCCGCCGGCGCAGAGCCGCAAGTGCAGACGCTCTCCGTCATGGGGGACTACTTTCACGTGATGCAGATTCCTGTTCGCGCCGGACGCGGCTTCACGGAGATGGATCGCGAAGGGCAGCCACTCGTCGCCGTTGTGAACGAAACCTTCGTCAAAGAATTCTTCCCGCATGAAAATCCTCTAGGTGCGCGCATCGATTGGGCGCGTTCAAAACCGCCACGCCACTGGATGGTCATTGTCGGCGTCGTGCAAGATGTAAAATATTGGGGACTCAACCAGCCGGTCGATCCCGCCGTTTATGCTCCCTATGCACAGTCAGACGAGGCGTGGCGTCGCTGGATGACCCTCGCCATTCGAACTCCAGGCCCGCAGGCCGGCCTGGACGATGAAGTGGAACAAGAAGTCTGGACTTTGGACCGGCAGATTCCGATCAGCGACATTCACTCGATGAACGACCTGATGTCCGTTTCGCTCGCGCAGCAGCGGTTCAATATGTTGCTCCTCGGCACATTTGCGGGGCTTGCGCTCGTTCTCTCCGCCATCGGAATTTACGGCCTGATGGCTTACGAGGTGGGCCAGCGGACTCACGAAATCGGCGTGCGCGTTGCGGTCGGCGCACAGCAAGCCGATGTGCTCCGCCTCATCGTGGGCGAAGGAGCGAAGCTCGCATGCTTCGGCATCGCGGCGGGTCTCGCCGGAGCCTTCGTTTTGACCCGCTTGATGGCAAGCCTCCTCTTCGAGGTGACGCCGACAGACACCGCGACTTTTGCCGTGGTCGTGCTGCTCTTAGCCCTCGTTGCTCTACTGGCATGCTACATTCCGGCGCGCCGCGCCACGCATGTCGACCCGATGACCGCGCTGCGTTATCAATAAAGGATTGTTCCCACGCTGACGTTGGACGACGCTTCGAGCGCAGCCTGCTTATGCCGCGCCGGTTTTCCACAGGGTATTGACCGAGCAACTGTACTTCAGGACGGCTTGCGGCACGTACTCCCAAGTGCTAGGTTGGGAATGGCCTCGTTGCGACGCTGCAGCAGAGGTCCGGCAGTGATTCGGGAGTTCCTGGGAAAATTTTCGAAGGTTTTCTTTCGGAAAAAGTTTTCGACGGACATTTCGAAACCCACGCTGAAAAATTTTTCGTGACGCGAGCATGTCCCGGCGTCTCGCGGGACGGGCGAAGAAAAGCCCTGAGATATGCGCCGTTCGTTGGACGGCCGCAACAAGAAGACTCGCGCGCGGGGTTTTCGTGTCGTACTGGTTTCGCAACGACAATCGTTTGCCACAGGCCCGTTTGGCCATCGCCTCCTACGTCATCGTGGGCATGGTGGGGCTGTTGCTTCTCGGCTTCTGGAAACTCCAGGTCGTTGATTCCGATAAATACTCGCAAATGGCGGAACGCAATCGCGTTCGCTCCATCCCCATCATTGCGCCGCGCGGGCGCATGCTGGACCGCGATGGGCGCGTCCTGGTCGATAACTATCCGTCGTTCAGCGTTCTTCTTCTTCGCGATGATCCCGCGCTTATCGAAAAAAATCTGTCCGCCATTTCGGACGGCTTGGGCATCCCACTGAGCGACTTGAAGGACCAGCTCGAGAGCACCAAAAATCTTCCGAAATTCCAGCCCATCGTCATCAAGCCGGAAGCGACCAACGCCGACGTCGCTTTCATCGAATCGCACCGCTCCGATATTCCTCTGCTGGAAATGCTGATGGTGCAGCGGCGGCGCTATCTCCCCAACGGCTTCATGGCGCACGCCAGCGGGTACGTCGGCGAAGTCAGCGAGCAGGAGATTGAAGCGAGCAATGGAAAGCTCCGCCCTGGCGACCTCGCCGGAAAATCCGGCCTTGAGCGTCAGTACAACAGCATTCTTACCGGCACGGACGGCATGCGCCGCGTGGTCGTCAATAGCGTCGGCAAAGAAGTGAAAGATCTCGGCCAGCTTACGGAGCAGGAACCCATTCCCGGCAAGCAGATTCAACTGACCATCGATTACGACTTGCAGATGGTTGCCGAGCAATCTCTAGGAGACCGCCCGGGCGCTGTAGTGGCTCTCGATCCCCGCACCGGTGAAGTCCTCGCGATGGTCAGCCGCCCGACTCCCGATCCCAATGATTTCGCGGTCCGCATTTCGCCGGAGGAATGGAAGAAGCTAAACGACGACCCTCTGCATCCCCTCTTGAACCGCGCCATCCAAGCGCAACTCGCGCCCGGCTCGGTCTTCAAGATCATCATGGCCACGGCGATGCTCGAAGACCATGTGCCACCGGCGAACTACACAACTTTCTGTCCCGGCTATGCCACTTTCTACGGCCGCCAGTTCAAGTGCTGGCAGTTCGGCAAACATCCCCACGGCGTCGTCGATCTTCACAAAGCCATCACGCAATCTTGCGATATTTTCTTTTATAACGTTGGCCAAAAACTGGGCATCGAGCGCATCGCCTATTACGCCACCCATTTAGGCCTCGGACATCGCACGGGGATCGACCTGCCGTCCGAAGAACCGGGGCTGGTGCCATCTGAGGAATGGGTGGAAAAGGTGCTTCACCGCAAATGGTACGCGGGGGAAACCATTTCCGTCTCCATTGGGCAAGGCGCGCTTACCGCGACACCTCTGCAGCTTGCGCGAGCAATCGGCGGGATTGCCAGCGGCGGAGTATTTATGCAGCCTCATCTCATCAAGGATGCTGCGAAGGTGGGAGAAGTGAAGTTTCCGCTATCCGAGGACACGGTTGAGAAAGTGACGGATGGGATGTATGGCGTGGTCAACGAAGGCGGCGGCACCGCGGGCGCGCTTAAGTTGACGGGAATTGAATTTTCGGGAAAGAGCGGAACCGCGCAAATCATCAATTACGATCTTCGCAGCCGGCTGGGGAAAGTGAAAGAGTTCAAAGACAATTCCTGGTTTGTGGGCTATGCGCCGCGCCGCAATCCTGAAATTGTGGTTTCGGTGCTTGTGCAGGGCGGCGGCCACGGAAGCGAAGCCGCCGGACCTGTCGTGCGCGACGTGATTAAGGCCTATTACGATAAGAAGGCAAACAAGACACAAGGGCAATTCACCGCGGGCGGCAAGCGCTATGATTTCAGCAGCGGCACGGCCGTGCTTGTGGCTGCGCCGGTTGAGCCGAAGCGCGTTATCACCAAGCCGGCGGTCGCCACTGCCCTGGTCCCTGTACGCGCGGCGACCGTTTTGCCGCAGCGCTGAGTTTTTGTTTTGAGTTTTGATCAACTTGGAATCTTGGGAGTCAATCGTCAGTCGGACCATAAGTAATCCAAGCAGCAAGCGGGACAATGTCATCTGTCCCCTGGCTGTTGACTGTCAACTGTCGGCTGTCACCTTCTTATGAAAGACGCACCCGGAACACGCGATTACGACTGGTGGCTCATCGCCATTCTCGCGACCATTTGCGCCCTCGGCGTGATCGAAATTTATTCCGCGACGCATGGCAGTTCCCTGGCCGGAATGCAGAACAAGCAGCTCCGCTGGCTGGCTTTGGGTTTCGTGCTGATGTTCTTGCTCTCACGGCTCGACTACCATCTGATCCTGGATCAGGCTCCGATTCTTTATCTGATCGGAATTGTTGCGCTTGTCGCCGTCCTAGCGTTTGGGCACACGCGCTTCGGCGCGAAACGCTGGATTCCGATCCTGGGCGAATTTCTACAGGTGTCGGAATTGGTCAAATTGATTATAATCATCGTACTGGCGCGCTTCTTTGCAGAAGTGCGAACGGATGAGCTCTCCCTCCAGGATTTGATCAAGGCAGCGCTCATCGTCGGGTTGCCGCTAGCTTTGATTTTGAAACAACCGGATTTGGGCACCGCGCTCGTGCTGATGCCCTTGCTGGTTGTGGGCGCATTTCTCGCTGGCTTGCAGTGGAAACACGCGGCGGCAATTGCGCTCATCGGACTCTTGATGCTCCCCGTGGCTTGGCGCGTCATGAAGCCCTATCAGAGAGAACGAGTTACGTCTTTCATGCACCCCGAGGACGACGCCAAAGGCTCCGGCTATCAAGTGCTGCAGTCGAAGATCGCTGTGGGCTCCGGCGGGTTTTGGGGCAAGGGGTTTGGCAACGGCACGCAGAATCAGCTCGGCTATATTCCGGTCCGTTATTCTGACTTCATCATGTCGGCTTGGGCGGAAGAGCAGGGCTTCAAAGGCGTGCTGCTGGCACTTGGGCTGTACATGGCACTTCTGTTACGCTTAGTACAGAACGCTCAGCGCGCGAAAGACCGCGCCGGAATGTTTCTTGTGATGGGCGTCGCAGCAGCGCTTGGGTTTCATGTTTTGGTGAACGTGGCGATGGTCATCGGCGCTATGCCCGTGACCGGCATCCCGCTTCCTCTTATGAGTTACGGGGGTTCCGCTACGCTGTTTGTATTCCTGGCGATTGGTTTGGTTATGAATGTCCGGCTTCGCCGCTTCGTTAACTGAATCCGCTGCCAGTCCCGTGCGAGGCGTTTGCCACGGCAAACTCCGCCGGGTCGGTAAGAGTGGCCTCAGCAGTTTCAGGCCATAGAAACAAGGATCTTTAGAGTGAGGACAGCATCGTCCGCCGTTGGCCCGGAAGCTTTCCGGCAACGGACCAGCCTCGGAAGCAAGAGGAATTTTCCCTCCGGCTTCGAACGTCAAGCCATATCGATAGTAGTGTGGCCTGCGTGTGTCCGGGTGCGAACCGGGCCGGCTCCGATTTCCCGGACTTCCGACGACATACTCCGCGCGGCGATGCGTCCTGTCGGCCCTTTGCGGCCGCACAGAAGAGTGACTCCCGGCTCAGCCGGGGTCACGAACAGTCAGGAGTTTTCATGTCAAAAGAATTGGTTATCTCCGCGGCCTCCCACGAACGGCGGGCTGCGATTCTTGAAGAAGGCCAGTTAGTCGAAATTTACATCGAGCGCGAAAAAGAGTTCGCGCTCGTCGGCAGCATCTATAAAGGCAGAGTCACCCGCGTTCTTCCAGGCATGCAGTCTGCATTCGTGGATATCGGCCTCGACGGCGATGCCTTCCTTTACGTAAGCGATGTCTTCGAGAATCTCGAAGACTACGACCACGGACACGCGCACACCGATCAACCGGCGGCTGCGCCTGCCTATTCGCCGACTCCTTCCAATGTAGTGGAAGTGCTTCCGGGCGAAACCCTCGCTCATGCCGCATCCGGCCATGAGGGGGATCCCACGCAAGAGTTTCACGGTGAAGAAGCTTCGCAGGAATCCTTCGACCGCGGAGAATCGTCTTCCCCCGATGCCTTATCCCATGACGAGCAACCCGGCGTCGTCGAAGACCACGTCACAGGTGAAGAGATTCCGGATGCGCACCTGGCCGAAGCGCACGATGATTCGCACTCCAGCCATGCCGATGAGCGCCAGCCGGCCTCCAACGCATCCGCGCCGCAGAACTTTTCGCCGCACTATAATCCGACGCAAAACTACGCGCCGCGCTCGGACCGGGGCGGCGATCGGGGTGGCGACCGAGGTGGCGAGCGTGGCCGTGGCGCACGGTGGGGCCGCCGTGGTGGACGTCATCGCGGCGGACGCCCTCAGGGACCTGGGGGCCGCAACTTGCCTCCCTCCAAGTACGCTTCTCCGCAAGGCGGCGAATCTCGCGGCAATGAGTCGCGTGGCTACGATAACCGTGGCCGCGACCAACAACGAGGCCACGAAAATCGCAGTGGACAGCCCCGTGGCTTCGAGCCTCGCGGTTCCGAGCAACGCGGCTTCGACAATCGCCGTCCCGAGACTCCGCGTCACACCAGCGCACCCGCACCATCCGGTGCCGCGGAAGAACCCATTTTGCTGCCCGGCGAATCTCTTGCGAAATATCGCGGCAAGCCTCTGACCTCAACTACTTTGCCGGTTGTCGAACCCGAATCAAATGAGCCGCAGCCCGAATTCGAAGAGACGGCTCCCCGCGCTTCGACCAGCCCGAATGTTCCCTTTCCCGCTACGGGACCGGGAGTGGTTGGAGGCAACGTTCCTCGCCGCTTTTCAGGCGGACTCCCGCGCTGGGTTCTTGCCGAAGCTGGCTCTGAATCCGAAGCGGTCCCAGAAGCGGGTCGCGGCGAAGAGCAAGCCGCCACTACTTATGCGGCGCCGACTGAAATTCGCGAATCCGAGTCCGCGGTCTCCTCGGAGCCTGTGCGCCCGGAACTCGAACTAAGCGAAGAACAAGCCGTAGTCCTCTCTTCCGAACTCGTCGAGGCTAAGCACGAGGAAACTTCGGACCATGCGAAAGCCGATGCTCTCGCCGGTGGCGCCGAATTTGATGAGGACGAGGCCGAGGAAATTCAAGCCGCTGTCGAGGCCGAACTTTCAGAGGAAGAGGAAACCGAGGAGGAGGAGCAAGAGCGCCAGGAAGAAGCACAACTGGACGCTGCGGAAGATCAGGCGGCCGCGGAATCCGAACTCTCCGAAGAAGAAACCGCGGAAGTCGAATCGCGGCGCGCAGCGGATCGTGCTGAATTCGAAGCCAACGCCGCCCACGAAAGTGCCGAGCACGCAGTTTCGCTCGGCGATTCTAGCCAGGTTGAGGAGCACGTGCAACCGGAAGCGCTCGCAGCAGCTCCGGAGGGGAACGCGCAGGGCGCCCCGATCGTCGAGGACGACGTCATCCTGCTTCCCGGCGAGACCCGCGCACCGCGCATCGGCGGCCCTGCTGCGCCTCGCGAAGATTTTCCTCGCGATTCCGCGCGTATCGGCGGCAATCCGCGTGCTCGTTTCCAACGTCCTCAGCGTGGAGGCCGCGATCGCGGCCGTGGCGGGCGCCCTGAAAGTCGGGACAGCCGTCCCGATCGCGGCGGCCGTCCAGGCCCGCGATTCGAACGCCGTGGCCCTGGCGGCCCGAGGCATGACCGCGGTCATCGAAGCCATTCTGGTCCGCCGCGCAGGCCTCAACTCATCAGCGAAATGTTGAAAGCCGGCCAGGACGTCGTCGTCCAAATCGCCAAGGAACCTCTCGGGAAGAAAGGCGCGCGCATCACCAGCCACGTCGCTCTCCCCGGCCGCTTCCTCGTCTATATGCCGACCGTCCATCACACGGGCGTTTCTCGCAAAATCATTTCGGCCGAAAATCGCTCCCGGCTGCGGCGTCTCGTCAGCGAAGCCGGCAACAGCTATCCCGGTGGCTTCATCGTTCGAACGGCGGCGGGCGGCGCAACCGACGACGAAATTCGCACCGACATCGAATTCCTGGGCAAGACCTGGAATGAAATCAAGGAGCGCAGCGAGCAACGCAAGTCTCCCGCGCTTCTCCACCGCGATCTCAACCTCGTCGAACGCATTCTTCGGGATTACGTCAGCGACGATTTCACCGGCATCTGGATTGACAACGAAGAGGAATACGGCAAAATCGTCGAATTCGTTAGCCGCTTCCAGCCCAAACTCGTCAACAAGGTCAAGCTCTACACCAAGGAAACGCCGATCTTCGAGGAGTTCGGCATCCAGCACGAACTCGACAAAGCCCTGCGCGCCAAAGTCTGGCTCAAGTCCGGCGGCTACATCGTCATCAACCACACCGAAGCGCTCGTCGCCATCGACGTGAACACCGGCAAATTCGTCGGCAAGGGTTCCACGCGCCTCGAGGACACCATCGTCAAGACCAACCTCGAAGCCGTCAAGGAAATCGTCCGCCAAATCCGCTTGCGCGACCTCGGTGGAATCATCGTCGTCGACTTTATCGACATGGAAGAGCGCCGCAACCGCGAAAAAGTCTTGTCCGCGCTGCAGCAATCTCTCGAACAGGACAAAGCTCCGTCAAAGGCGCTCTCCTTCAACGAATTCGGCCTCGTTTGCATTACGCGCAAACGCACCAAGCAGGCTCTCGAGCGCGTTCTCTGCCAGCCTTGCCCCTATTGCACCGGTTCCGGAATGGTCAAATCCATTCCCACGCTCTGCTACGAAATCCAATCCGAAGCGCGCAAAATGGCCACCGCCGATCACGAGGGGCCGAATCTCACCCTGCGTGTTCATCCCGAAATCGCCAAAGCCCTGAAAACTCGCGAGTCCATGCTCATGGACGAACTCGAGCAAACCTCGCACAAACACATCATCATCCAGTCCGACGCCACCCTCCATTGGGAGCAGTACGACATCTACTAAGCCCTTGCTCTAAGTTACTTTCGAAGGGGCGCAGCATGCTGCGCCCCTCTTTTTCAGCAAACTCCACGATCGATTCTCCTCCGTTTCTCCGGCCACTGGTCGTCTCGCTAAGGAATCCGGTATAGTCTGTGCGTCCCCTCCATGCGAGGTGCCCATGTCACTCTCCGGACCTCCCTCTTCGTTGGAGCAAAACAAGCGACTCCTGCTTCGCTGGCTTGACGAAGCATGGAACCGCGGCCGCCGCGAAGTCTTCCACGAACTATTTGCTAAAACCGGTGTTTATCACCGAGGCCCAATGGAATATCTCGGACCCGCCAATTTCCTGCATTTTTACGACATCATGCGCGGGCAATTCTCCGAGTTCTCTATAAAGCCCGCTCTCACCCTCGCCGAATCCGATCTCGTCTGCGTCCATTGGTCGCTCGATTGTGTCCATACGAGAACCCGCGCGCCCGTGCATGTCACCGGCACCACTATTTGCCGCATCCAAAATGGCCAATTCACGGAAGCCTGGCAGAATTGGGATGCCGCGGGGCTAACGGCGCAGGTTCCTGGTTTGTTCATCCCCTAGCCGCCGTTTCGATTACACGAATTACTGTAACCTTCCCTCAACTCAACCAGTAAGTAGAGATAGAGAGTGGCGAATGGAACTGCTGGAGCGGTTCGCGGCAGGCGACCTGGATGCCTTCGAGGTGCTATTCCGTCAGCACCAGAGGGCCGTCTACGCCTGGATTGTCCGCATCGTCCGCGACTCCGGCATCGCCGAGGATCTGACCGTGGAAACGTTTTGGCGCATTTACAAGAGTCGCTCCCGCTTTCATCCCGATGGCAATTTCCAAGCCTGGGCCCGCAGAATCGGCACCAACGCGGCTCTCGATCATCTGCGCCACGCCCGCCACGAAACGGAACTCCCCGAAAATCTCCCCGCTGTGCCCGCCGCGGATTCCGCCGTCCGCAGCGAAACCCGCGACCGCGTCAGAAAAGCGTTCCACGAGCTGCCAGCAAAATACCGCCTCGTCGCCATGCTGGCTCTGGTCGAAGAAGAATCCTACAGCGACATTGCCGAGGCCGCGGGTATTTCCGAGTCGCTCGTCAAAGTCCGCGTCTTTCGCGCGGTTCGAATGCTGCGGAAGAAACTCCGTTCCCTGGGCCTGGAGGTCTACGCGATATGAACGACAGAAAAGCTAACGAAGAGATGAAAGCGCTCCTCAAGCAGGCCATCGCGCCCGCAAAGGACATCGAGCTTCACCGCGACCTCTGGCCGCAAATGCTCCGCAAGCTCGCGGAACAACCTGTCCCCGAGCGTGCCGTTCCTTGGTTTGATTGGGCTCTTGCCGCCGTCGCCGCAGCTGCCCTCTTTGTTTTCCCCGGGGTCATCCCGGCATTGCTCTATCACTTGTGAAGCAGGAGGCTCTATGAATCAGCACACGTATTTGCGCGCGTACATGGCGGGAATCGTTGTCCCTACGATTGTTCTTGTGCTGGGGGTGACGGCGTTTTGCATCGCGAAATCCGTCTACAATTTTCCGGCGCCCCTCGAGCGCTTGATGATTTTCCCGATGGCTGTGGTTCCCAATCTGTGGGGTCTCTGGAACATGCTCTTCATCACCTCGCATTCGCGGACTCATCTGCCCCTTGGCTTCCACGGCGCCTTGCTGCCGTTTATACTCGGCCCCCTCGGTATTCTGCTAACCCGCACCCTCGATTTTCAGCTCCCTATCTTCACGCCCCATATTTTTCCCATCCTCGCCGTGGTCGCGCTGATCGCCTACTATCTCGCCTGGAAATATATCGTCGGCTTTCTGAACCGCGTCGTCAGCCTAAGCTGAATTTCAATCAATCCGGCTGTCCTTGCGAGCAGGTTCTGTATACGCAAACAAGCGCCCTTTTAAGTTGCTTCGCTCCCCCACACCCGACTAAAGTACCTTCGACATCGCTCCCTCCCACCCGGAGCCAAATCTATATTCACGCACCGTTCCAGGGAGGAACTATGTGGAACAAGCAGCAATCACAGCCCGAAGTCCCAGCCGCTCCGCCGCCGCAATCATCGGCTCCAACGCCATCCGTCGCCGCTGTTGGCGCACCTCCAGCCTCGCGCTCTTCCGCTCGTCTCGGTTCCAGCCTGCGCATTGAAGGCCACCTCACCGGCGGCGAAGACTTGCAAATCGATGGCAAAGTCGATGGCCCCATCTCGCTCAACGGCCATCAGCTGACCGTCGGCTCCACCGCTGTCCTCAATTCCGAAATTCACGCCGGCGAAGTCGTCGTCTTCGGCAAAATCGTCGGCAATGTCTACGCACAAGGCCGCGTCGACATCAAAACCGACGGTTCCGTCACTGGCGACATTTCCACCTCCCGCATCAGCATCGAGGATGGCGCTCATTTCAAGGGTCGCATTGAAATCGACCCGGCCAAGTCCCAGGCCGCCGCGGGTTAGGGCACTCTGCGTACTTCATGCTTGGCGCGTTTTGCACGAGTCATCAGCCACGAGTCACCGGTCGCTTCGCGCCATACTTCATCAACTTTAGAATTAGGGTTTAGCTCGGTCGCGTCTTGTTTGGTGCGCGTTTGACGTCGTCGCTCAGCACGATCGCTTCCGCGATCTCTTTCATCGATTTTCGCCGCTGGCGGCTTTGCCGTTGAAGCGTCACGTAAGCTTCCTGCTCGCTCAATTGCAAATCTCTCTGCAGAATTCCTTTGGCCCTCTCAATCACTTTCCGCGTCTCCAATTGCTCGGAAAGTTCGGAGTTCTCTCCTTCGAGCCGCGCCATCTCAATCTCTGCGCCCACCAGAAATCCAATCGTGGATATCAGATGGATTTCGCTCTGGCTGTGTTTGTGCGGCTGCCGGTGTTGCAGATTGATGACTCCCACCAGCTTGTCGCGCGATAGCACCGGCACGGAAAGAAACGCCTGGAAGGAATCTTCGGGCAGTTCGTTGAACGCCCGGAAACGCGGATCGTGCGAAGCATCGCTCGCCACCGCCACCGGCGTCTTGTGCTCGGCCACCCAGCCCGTGATGCCTTGTCCTACTCGCAGCTTCAACCGGTCGACCACTTCCGCATGCGGGTTCTTCGATGCCCGCAGCACCAGTTCGTCTCCTTCAAGAACATACACAAAGCACGAATCGCACTCCACCACCGCGGAAATAACTTCCACCGCACGCCCTAAAACCTCCGGCAAAGGATCGGCGGCCGCGATGCGGTTCCCGATCTCGTGCAGCATGTCCAGTTCGTCGTTCTTAACCGATACTGCGCCCCTATCGTAATTCATAAGCTATAACTTACTGGCCCGCGATACCGCGGTCCAATTGAATATTTGCGACAGTTGCATCGAAACAAAAAAAGTAACTGCGAGGCGGACCGTCGCATCGGCCCGCCTCGCAGCTAAGAGACTTCTAATCAATCGGTCGCCTTTGATGTTGGAGCAGGGGCTGGCACTGGCCGAGCCGCCGCCGTAAACGTCGGCGTCTTGGCCTTCCCACCCGTCCAGTCGAAGTTTAGTTTTAGTCCTTGCTCGTCCAGGTACATCGCCTGCATGGCCATTCCGTCGCTCACTCGCTTGAGCACCACCTTACTCGAATCGATCGGGTGGGCGCTTCGTGACGCCATCGCGAAAATGCTGCTAACCGGCCCGGCGTTCGTTTCTGGACGCAGGATGACCAGCACGGGCTGCCCCGCGCCGGAAATCGAGTTGAAGGTTTGGATGGAAGCCGCATTCTCAACCGAGAATCTGTACGTTCCCGCCGGAAGCACTTTGTTCCCAAAATGCGTGCTTTCCGTCAGAGTAAATTTCCCGGCGATCATATCCTGTCCGAAAAGCGGGCTTGCTGCGACGCAAAGCACCGCCAGCCCCAGCAGGACTACCCTCGTTTGTTTCCATAGATAAATCGATTTACTAAGAAGAGTTGCCATGGTTCCTCCACCTTTTCTGTATTTTGAGATAGACGCACGAGCTTCGCTCGAAGCGTCAACTGCTTTGTTTTCTTGACCGCCTCGGACCACGAGGTCTGAGAACTGCAGGTTTTACTGAAAGGCTGGACGGGGCTTGCAGTTGAACTGCAAGGTTCTTATCGGCCGTTGCGGCGTGGCAATCGCCCGAACTCTACACCCTCACTCTCCCAAATCTTCTCCGCGGAGTCCAATGGAAAGAATTCATCGTTATCATGCGCTCTGTCGATGCGCTCCCGCTGCTCCATCGCCGCCGCTTCGTCACTTTCACGAACGACTCGCCGTTGCCGCCGCGCTCTTCTTCAATCTCACTTCAAACGCAATCGAAGTAGCCTCCATCTCGCTTGCGCCGAACCGGCTCTGCCGCGCCATTCGGACAAAATCCTCTCGCGTGTACGCCCGCTTGATCAGCATGAACCGGAAGGCCATCTTGGTCAGCCACGCATCGAATCTCTTTCGCCCGCTCTGCTCCACGTAGGAATTGATTTCCTCGACGGAAACATCCTTCCTCAGATCCTGAATGATCGCTTCGCCTCCGACGCGCAGCACGCGGTGCATCTCGTCCAGCGCCTTCACCGGTTCCGTGAAATTCTTGAACGCTGCCGAGCAGTACACGAAATCGAACGATTCATCCGCAAACGGCATCGCCGACGCGTTTCCCAAGCGAAAATCAATTTTGACTCCTTCTTTCTTCGCATGCTCCGTTGCAATCTCAACAAACGTCTCGCTGATGTCCAATCCCGTGATCCGGAAATCTCCAAGCTTCGCTAACTCGGCCGCGAAATATCCCGGCCCCGGCGCCACTTCCAGCACGTCGCATCCGCTGCGCAAACGTTTCGCTACGTTCCTCGCTTGCTGCCGGAAATCTTCCATCTCGTTCTGTCGTGTCCGCGCATACCATCGCGCCGTCCGCCCTGTCATTCCTGCACCTTTGTACCCTTTTCGTTCTGCGGCCTGCATCCCTTGCTCCTTCGAAAATAGTTCCGTCGCTTCGCCCTCGCCGGCCCTGCTTTCTCTTGGATATACGCATCCTCGCGTTGATTTATTTCGGCTCGTTTTCCTTCGCCCATCATCCCAATCAACTCTTGTGCATCCGCCTTGCCGACGCGATACTGGTTTCATGTCCGCGGTTACACCAAAACTCGCCCTTCGCGTAAGCGGTCTTCGAAAGGCCTACCAGGACGTGGTCGCCGTGAACGGCCTCGACTTGGAAGTCCGCACCGGCGAGTGCTTTGGCCTTCTCGGCCCCAATGGCGCCGGCAAAACGACCACTGTCGAGATCTGCGAAGGCTTGACCGCGCCTGATTGCGGCGACGTGGAACTTCTCGGAATGCGTTGGAGCTCCGATGCCGAAGAACTTCGCCAGCGGCTCGGCATTCAGTTGCAGGACACCCAGCTCTCGGAAAAACTCACCGTCTTCGAAACCCTCCGTTTATTCCGCAGTTTTTTTGAACAAGGCCCCGGCGCGGATGAGGCCATTGCCCTCGTGCAACTCGAGGAAAAAAAGAATTCCCGCGTCGGCAATCTCTCCGGCGGACAGAAACAGCGTCTCGCGCTCGCTTGCGCGCTCGTCGGCGACCCCGATTTTCTTTTTCTCGATGAACCCACCACCGGCCTCGACCCGCAAGCTCGCCGCCAGCTTTGGGATTTGATCGAGAAATTCAAATCTTCCGGCCGCACCATACTGCTCACCACGCATTACATGGACGAAGCGGAGCGCCTCTGCGAGCGCGTCGCCATCATGGACAACGGCAAACAGATCGCACTCGGCACGCCTCGCGAGTTAATCGCCTCCATCTGTGCGGAACACTTGGTGGCGTTCTCTGCCGGAGCCGCTTCGCACGCTCTTGATATCCCCGCGCTGCGCCGCATCGAGGGCGTCCGCGACGTCCGCTCCGAAAATGGCGCGGTGGAAATGCAAGTCACTGAATTGCACCTCGCCGTACCCGCTCTTCTCGCCGAATTGACCCGCCAGAACATCCCGCTCACCGAATTGAGCACCCATTCCGCCACTTTGGAGGACGTCTTCGTCTCTTTGACGGGAAGGCATTTGCGCGATGAGTGAGTCCAACGCCATTACCGGTGTGCGTGCGCGCGAAGCCGAAAGAAAGGCCCCTCGCGGCAAATCCTTCGCCGATCACGCTCTCGTACAGCTCACTTTGGTCCGGTTCCGAGAAACACTGCGCGAGCCCGAAGCCATGTTCTGGATCTTCGTGTTTCCCATTCTGCTCGCGGCGGGCCTTGGCATCGCGTTTCGCAACAGGCCCGCTGACGTTTTGAAAATCGCCACCACCGCGCCCCAAATCGCAAAATCGCTCGAACGCGAAAAACTTCTTTCCGTTCAACAAATGGATTCGAACGCCGCCGAAGACGCTCTTCGCACGGGCAAAGTGGCGCTGCTCGCCGTCCCCGGCCCGGATGGCTCCGTTGTCTATCGTTATGACGATACCAATCCCGAAGGCCGCACCGCGCGAATGCTCGCGAATCGCGCCGTGCAGCAGGCCGCTGGACGCGTCGACCCGGTTCGAACGACCGACGACTTCATGCGCGAGCCCGGTTCGCGCTACATCGATTTCCTCATTCCCGGCTTGATCGGCATGAACCTCATGGGCAGCGCCATCTGGGGCATGGGCTTCACCGTCGTCGACGCCCGCCGCAAAAAACTCTTGAAGCGCTTGATCGCCACTCCCATGCCCAAGCAATACTTTCTGCTCTCCTATTTGTTCTCGCGCATTCTGATGCTCGTGCTCGAAGTCGGCATCGTGCTCGGCTTTGGCGTCTGGATCTTTCACGTGCCAGTGCGCGGCTCGCTGTTCGATTTGGGCGTGGTCTGCCTCGTGGGCTCGCTCTCATTTAGCGCGATGGGATTGCTGCTAGCCTCTCGCGCCAAAACCATCGAAGCAGCTTCCGGCTTGATGAACGCCGTCATGCTTCCGATGTGGATCGCCTCCGGCGTCTTTTTTTCCGCACAGAGATTCCCAGAGGTTGTGCAGCCCCTCATCAAAGCTCTTCCTCTGACTGCCGCGATCGACGCCTTGCGCGCAAACATGCTCCAGGGCGCAAACCTGGCGCACATGGGGCCTGAAATGGGCGTGCTGGGAGTGTGGCTGCTGGTTTGCTTCGTTCTTGCGCTGAAACTCTTCCGCTGGCGATGAGCCAGATTCTTCCTTCCGTTTTCACCAGTGACCCGGCAATTTCGTAAGAACGCAATCTCGAACTTGCGCCCTGCCGCTTCAGCTCCCCGAATACCGCTGTTCTTTCCACGGATCGCCGTAGGCGTGATACCCATTTCGCTCCCAGAAGCCCCGCCGGTCGCGATCCAGAAGCGTGAAGCCGCGCACCCACTTGACGCTTTTCCACGCATACAGATGCGGAACGACAAGCCGCAGCGGCCCGCCGTGTTCCGCCTCCAGCGGCTCGCCGTCATGCTCGAACGCGAATAGAACGTTTGGTCGCAACAAATCCTCAAGCGGCACGTAGGCCGTGTAGCCCTCTTCCGCGAGAATCAACGCGAATTTCGCTTCGGCCTTTGGCCGCGCCAATTTCAAGACGTCCGTGAACAGCACCCCTTTCCACCGGTTGTCCAAACGGCTCCATTGCGTGACGCAGTGAAAATCGGAAGTTGTTTCGATCTGCGGCAACGCCCGAAATTGGTCCCAAGTCAGCCGCTTCGCCTCCTCGACTTCGCCCGATATTTGAAAGTCCCACTTGGCCGCATCAAAATGCGGCACGCTGCCGTAATGGAGCACCGGCCACTTCAGCGTGAGCGACTGCCCCGGCGGCAATCGGCCCTCTGCCCTGGCCTTGTTTTCCAGTTCCTTGCGCGTTCCCAATTCTCCAAACAAGCTCATGCCTTCGCCTCTTCCGCCCATCTCCGCGCGGCTCATCACTGCGATTCGATGCGCCAGAAGTCCATTCGGTGTGATTTTCCTGACGGAAGATGTGCCGCGACACTCGATTTCGAATCGAGTGTTAGCCGGTGAAACCTCGCAGGTCTACCCACGCAAATCTTCGATTCACCGTTCGAGTCTTTCCTCAAAAAACTTCGCCATTAAATCCAGGGCTTCTCTCGTTTCCGGAAGCTCGAAGTGGTACCAGAAAGCGTGCGGCAGAGCTTCAAAAACAACCAGCCTCGCGTCCACTCCCGCCCGCAGCAGCGCCCGATGAAACAGCGCCGTGTCGCTCAGCAGTAGGTCCCGCGTACTCGAAACCAGCAAAGTGGGTGGCATTCCTTTCAGGTCCGCAAACATCGGCGATAACACCGGATCTTTGCGATCCGTGTTCCCCGCATATTCCTCGCCGATCGGTCCATTCGGATCCTGAGGCTTCAGACTGCCCGGAAAACCGTTCAAAGTGAAAATCTGATGCGAATCCGCCGGCCGCGAGTAATCGGCCAGCGTCGAAAAGAGCCCCAGCGCCGCCGGCAGCGGCAGCTTCAGTTGTTTCAACCGGACCGCAACTTCCCCAGTAAGGATAGCCCCTGCGGAAGTCCCAAATATCCCGATCTTCCGCGGCGCGTACTTTTTCAGAAGTTCTTTGTACACCGCAACAACATCGTCCACCGCCGCCGGAAACGGATGCTCCGGCGCCAGCCGGTAGTACACCGACACAATCTTGATCTTCGCCAGATTACAAATGGGATCGCCCTCGATCAGCGAGCCGGAGTCGGAATTGAATCCGCCGCCATGCAAATTGATAAGCACCAGATCGCGATTGCGCGCCGGCGTCTCCAGCGGCGTGATGATGTCCGCGGGCACGCCCGCCATAGTCGTCGACTCGATGTTGACCGGGAAAAGCCGCTTCGCTTCGGCGGACTGCCGGACGCGCCATTCATCCGTCCGCTTCCGCCGCGTCGCGAGGTCTTCGGGCCCAGGAGTGGATTGCGCGAGCGATCCAAGCCATTTTTGCGCTTCAGGGCTGATCGTCGTCGGCATCGGTACGACCCGCACGACGTGTGCCGTCCCATCAGCATCAAACGTCGCGGAATCAGCGGGAGCAGGAGCCGCCGGAGCGACAGGAGCTGGTTTCCCGCAATCGAGCAGCACCAGCGAAAGGAAGCAGCAACAAGTAAAAACTATTTTTTGCAACACAATAGTCTCCTTGAAATCACTTAACCGCCGGAAATAGCGCTCACCAGCTTCACGGGAAAACACATCCTACCCGCGAATGAATCGCGGCGCTACAAACGAGAGCGCGCCTCTCGAGCCCAGAAAACCCAGTGCACTCGCAAGATCACCTCCTTAGCTCCCCGGCTCAAGAGAGTACCCGGCCTCCGCTCCTCCGGCCGGCCTGGCTTGGGTGCCGAGGTAGGTGATTGAGAACACAAGGATTCAGTAACCTACGCTCTAGGAGGTTTCAACCGAAGCCTTGTGTATAATTGGTTTCTTGGGGATTTCGCAGCTCTCATGCCGGAAGAAATCAAAATCGTGAAAGCTAACGCCGAAGTGTTGCGAGAGCGCCGCCAGCGCTTTCGCCGCACACGCGCGCGCGAGCTGAAAATGATCGCCAAGGCGCTGGCCTCCACCAAGCATCCGATTCTCGTCCACATCATTCCCATGCGCCGCTGCAATCTCGATTGCGGCTATTGCAACGAGTACGACAGCGTCTCGAAGCCCGTGCCCATCGACGAAATGCGCCGCCGCCTGGACACCCTCGCGGACATGGGCACCTCCATCATCACCATCAGCGGTGGCGAGCCGCTCATGCATCCCGAACTCGAGGAAGTGATCCGCCACATCCGCAAACGCGGAATGATCGCCGGCATGATCACCAACGGCTTTTTGCTCAGCAAGGAACGCATCGCCACACTAAACGCCGCCGGGCTCGAGCACCTGCAAATCAGCATCGATAACCTCGTCCCCGACGAAGTCTCCAAGAAAAGCCTCAAGACATTGGACACCCGTCTCGAATGGCTCTCCGAATTCGCCGTCTTCCAGGTAAACATCAATTCCGTCCTGGGAAGCGGCGTAAAGGATCCCGAAGACGCTCTGAAAATTGCGCACCGCGCCGTCCGGCTTGGATTTACCAGCACTGTGGGAATCATTCACGACCACAACGGCCAGTTGAAGCCGCTGGGCAATCGCGAGCAGGAAATTTTCGAAGAGATCATGGCCCTCGGCAAGCGCTCCTTCTCGAGATTCAACGATTTTCAGCACAGCGTAGCTCGCGGCAAAGAGCACAATTGGCGCTGCCGCTCCGGGTCGCGCTATTTATACATTTGCGAAGACGGCCTGGTGCACTGGTGCTCCCAACAGCGCGGCTACCCCGGTATTCCGCTCTCGCAATATACCGATGAAATGCGCCATCGCGAATACTACACGGCGAAACATTGCGCTCCCATGTGTACCGTCTCCTGCGTGCAACAAGTGGGGATGCTCGACAACTGGCGTGGCCCCCAGACGCTGAAGCCAAAGCGCCTGCCGCTTGTTCCGCCGCCAGGCCAGACGGAGCTTGTGCAAATCGGCACGACCAGAAGTGACTCCTAGCGCTAGCGATTACGCGTACTCCTATGAAATGCTATTTTCTCTCAGTGCACACTTTTAGCCGCACCCGATTGACCGCGGGGCCGTCCTTTTGAAAAATGAGGGCATGCCCGGCGCCGCTATCGAGATCGAAAACCTCACCAAGGATTATCCTTTCGGATTCTTGCATCTGAAAAAGAAGAGGTCCCTCGAGGGCTTGACCATGCGGGTCGAGCATGGCGAAGTCTTCGGCTTTCTCGGGCCAAACGGCGCCGGAAAATCCACCACCATCAAGCTCCTCGTCGGTTTGATTTTTCCCGATGCCGGCTCCGCCCGCGTCCTCGGAAAACCAATCTCCGATATCGCCATGCACAAGGATATCGGCTACCTCCCCGAGCAGCCCTATTTCTACGACTATTTGACCGCCGCCGAAGTGCTCGACTACTTCGCCAGATTCCACGATTTGACCGCCGCCGACCGCAAGGAACGCGTCGCTCTAATGCTCAAAAAAGTCGGTCTCGAAACGGCTGGACAAATTCAGTTGCGCAAGTATTCCAAAGGCATGCTCCAGCGCGTCGGACTCGCGCAGGCCATTCTGCACGATCCCAAAGTCGTCATCCTCGATGAACCGATGTCCGGCCTCGATCCCATCGGCCGGCGGGAAGTCCGCGACATCATCCTCGAATTGAAGCAGCAGGGAAGAACCGTGATGTTCTCTACCCACATTCTTTCCGACGCGGAAATGCTATGCGACCGCGTAGGTGTGATTGTCGGCGGCAAGTTGCGCGGCGTCGGTGTTCCCGGAGAACTGGTAGGCATGAAGGCCCAAGGCATGGAAATTCTCTTCGAGTTGCCAGGTGGCGCAGCGGCCGCTCCAGCGATCCTCGCCAAGGCCACAAAAACAGGTGACCGTTATCGTTTGCAGATTTCCGAGGAAGAACTCTACGCCGCGCTCGAGCAGCTTCGAGCCGCGTCCGCAAAGATTCTTTCCGTCACACAAGTGAAAGCCTCGCTCGAGGAATATTTCATGCACCTCATCGAAGCGGACCGCGCGCAGGGAGCGGCGGTCGAGGTGAGCGGTAAATGAGACGCGCCGTCGCCGTCGCCGTCGCCCTGAACACCTTTCGCGAAGCCGTCCGCGACCGCGTGCTCTACAACCTCGTCTTTTTTGCCCTGCTCATGATGGCGGCGGCCATTCTCGTCGGCCAAATTTCCATCGGCATCGAAGAGGTCGTCATCAAGAGCCTGGGCTTGAGCGCGATCTCCGTCATCGGCTTGCTGATCGCCGTATTTATCGGTGTCGGCCTGGTCTATAAGGAGATGGACAAGCGCACGCTTTATGCGCTCCTGGCCAAGCCCGTGCGGCGCTGGGAATTTCTCCTCGGAAAATTCGGCGGCCTGGTTTTGACCCTGGCGGTCAACACGTTCGCGATGGCGGTGGGACTTTTCGCCGCCCTCCTCTACGTGAAGCATCATCTCGAGCGCGCCGACGCCGTGCTTCTCATCGCCATTTATTTCATTTTGCTCAAGCTCATGCTTGTGGTTGCCCTCGCCCTGCTTTTCTCCTGTTATTCCACGCCCTTGCTCGCCATTCTTTATACTTCCGCCTTCTACGTCGCGGGCTTGTTCGTCGAGGAGATGCGCACCTTTCACTTTGCCGCCGAGAGTCCGGCGATGCTGGGAATGATGCGCGGGCTTTCCTACGTCCTTCCGAATTTTGAAAATTTCAACGTCATGGCCGCGGCCGCGCACGGCAGGCACATCCCGCTCAATTTGATTCTGCAGAACACGGTTTATGCCGCGCTCTATTGCGCCATTGTGCTGCTCATCGCCATCGCTGTCTTCTCGCGCCGGAATCTAAAATGACTGCTCAGAATTGGAAATATTGGCTGCTCCTCATCATTTTGCCCCTGGGTTTCGTCGGCGTCTGGCAGTTGCAGCAGCGCATCGATCTCCAGCGCGCCGCCTTGCACCAGGAAAACGACGAACTCGTGCTGCGCTCTGGCAAGCTGATCAAAGCCATGAGCCTCGAATACGCTCCTCTGATGGCGGACATCTATTGGACCCGCGCGGTGCAGTACTATGGCAACAAGCGCGCCCGGCACGATCCGCATTTCGATCTGCTTTGGCCTCTGCTCGACGTCACCAGCACCCTCGATCCAAATCTTCTGGTGGCATATCGCTTTGGCTCCACGTTCTTGAGCGAACCTGCTCCCCGCGGAGCCGGACATCCCGAGCTCGGCATTCAATTGCTCGAACGAGGCATCAAAGCCAATCCCGATTACTGGCGGTTTTACGAGGATCTCGGCTTCATCTACTACTTCGAACTCAAGGATTATGCAAGAGCCTCGGCGGCCTTCGCTGAAGGAAGCAAAAATCCGGACGCGAAAATTTGGATGAAGGTCATGGCCGCGCGGATCGCCTCCGAAGGCGAATCACTCTCCACCTCCGTGTTTTTGTGGAACGAGATCTATCAATCGGCGAAAGACCTTGAAGTCAAGAAAAACGCGTTGACGCATTTGCAGCTCCTCAAAGTCCAGGTGGATTGCAAGCAGCTTAATGCGCTCGCCGATGAATATCAGAAGCGAACGGGCCGCCGCCCGGATCGCGTGAGCGAACTGATGCAAGCCGGAATGCTTTCCCGGCTGCCAGTCGATCCGATGGGTTATCCCTACGTTTTCGGGCCGGACGGCAAGGCGGCTTTGAATCTGGATAGCCCGCTTCTTGAACAACAGCTTCTTCACCAGGACTCGAAGTAAATTTCCCCCACGGCCTTCCCCACTCCACCGTCTGCTGCGCTTGCTCGGCGGTGCAGAGCAGCGTCATCTTGGGATCGATGATCAGTTTGTGCGGCGCGACTCGAGTGACGAAGTGGAACGACGTCTCCGGTCCCGCCGCGACGACGTCCCCGAGAAAAACAGTGTGCCCCGAGCCTGTGTTGGCATAGATCGGCACGCTGGCGATGAAATAATGCGGGACTCCGGTCTGAAACAGCTTCCCGCGCACCACCTCTCCTTTCTCCGAGTGACGCGTGGAAAACTGAACACTGTAATGGGGAATTCCCGTTCCTCGCACCCACTCTTCAAAAAACCACTCCATGGAACGCCCGCCCTCGAGATCCATCGCCGGCGTCATCACCGCTTCGACTTCGTGCTGGAAGTCGTTCGTGGAAAACGCCCGGTACGCGTACTTTGTCGAGATCGTGCGAAGCAGGGCCACGAACCGTTCGTCGGGATCCTTGGCCTCCGGCTCGCGCAGCATTTCGCGCAGCATGTGAATCACCCACGAGCCTTTGCTGTAAATCACGTCGTCGAAGCCCGAAGGGGACTTTGAGGAGTTCAGCCGGTTGCCGAGCGTAAGCGCCCCAATCTCGTCCGTTGGCGTGTCCGAGCCGGGAATCTTATCTTCAAGCTGCGTTCGATAGCGTTCCAGCCATAGGTGCAGTGCGTGGTCGGAAGGCTTTCGGCTGTCCGCGAAGAGCAACGCAAGATAATTCGCGAAGGCTTCATCGATCCACTGATCCCGGTAGCTCGACCAGGCGACCACGTTGCCCCACCACTGATGCGCCACTTCGTGAAACGGGACAATGTCGGTAAAGGCTTCCTGTCCGGTGGAATTGAGTCCGGCGCGGTGCTGCGCATCCGCCGTCAGGAAAGAAAAAGTTGAAAGATAAAGCAGCCCTGGCCATCCTTGTCCGAATGTTCCGGGAATTTGCGAGACGCTCAGCGTGCGAAACGGGAAAGGGCCGCTGTAGGTTTCATAGAAGTGAATCGAGGCATCGATTTCCTTGGCGAGCTGTTTCAGCGCTTCGGCCGGGTTTGGCGTCGGCGGTTGCAGAGCCGCGCGACTTCGCCCAGCCGGCAGGCCGTACGGCACATTTGCTGCAGGGAGCGAGTCCGGGTTCACGGCATCCAGGCGATTGCTCAAAGCTTGTTCAAGCTGGCGGTTCGCGTAAAGGTCGATCGTGCACGCTTCGTCCGTCAGAGAACTCGAAGCATATTCGCCGAGATTGAATCCTGCGATGGCCAGAGGTTTGAGGCTTCGCCAGTGTCCTACGCGAGAGTCTCCGTCGATCTGTTCGTCGATTTTGGCTCCGGTTGCCACGAGCTTCAGATGCCGCGGCCAGCGCATGGTGAGCTCATACGAGGCAAAATCCGCTTGGTCGCCCAAGTGCGGATACCACATTTCTCGTGCGCCGACGAAAAGAACTCCGTTGCCCGCGTCTTCGATCACGTTCCCTCGATAATGAAAACGGATCGTTAGCTCTTCTCCCTTCTGCGAGAATTGCGGCAAAACGACGTGCAGATAATCGTTGCCGCGCTCGCTGCTCTCTCGCAGATTCATTCCTTCGTTCTGAAAATAGTCCAGCGGATGCCCCTCGCCGTCTGTCACGCGATCGGCCCGCAGCGCCCGCGAAAGTTGAAATGTCAGAACGCGCTCACCGGAAGTTTCGGCGCGGATATGGACCGCTGCGGTCGCATCAAGAGAGTTGTCCGGCAGGATCTTTGTGTCGATCGTGTAATCCAGCGCGCGGAAATCCACCGCCGGTGGAACCGCTCCCGGCACGCTATACGATGCCCACACGTCGTAGTAAGTAAGATCGCCGTTCTTCCGCCTTTGTCCCAGAAATACTTGCTCCCGGTGCTGAGGGTCGAAGAGCAGATCGAAGGTTCCAGTCTGCTCGCCCTCCAGGGCCGCATAAAAGTACGGTTTGGGATTTTTCGAGAGGCGGTCTTCTAAAATGCGCAACGATTGCGAAGGGTTGAATCTTGCGAGAAACGGATCCGAAAGCGACGCGTAGGCGGTGTCCGTCTGCGGCGCAAGTTTGGCGCTTTGGAACTGTTGCAGGAGATCCTCCGCGGCGTCATCCGTAAACCGGACATAGGCGCTGAAAAATTCTTGATCGAGAACGGGCGCCCCGAGAAATCGCGCCATCTGCTGCTTTTCCACGACTTGGCGCGGGAAGTCCAGAATGTGCCCGCGGCCCGAAAAAATAAATCCCGTGATGTGGCCGTCGAAGGGAGCGAAAAAAGCCAGTTTGCCTTCCTCGAAATAAAGTTCCACGCCGCCCCGCCGGAGCTCGATGCGATTGGCAGAGACAATCTGATAGATAGCTCCGGGCGCGAGCCGGAGGGCGTTCAGTTCATCATAAAGTTGGTGCGGCGGCTCTTCTGCGGCGGGAGTGACGGGCGGCATCACGAGGCACGACAAAACGAACAGTGCCAACCCTGGCCGCATATAAGAAGTGTAGTCACATTCGGCATTGCGGAACAAGGCCGCAGCGGTCTCCAGCGGCGAAGCCGATTAAAATAGAGGGATGCACCAGACCTTTCGTGTGGAGTCCGTCTTCCTGGTGGCCGTGGCTTTCTTGCTCGCGGCGGCCGCCGCACGCGCGGATACCATTGTGCTCAAGAATGGACGCCGAATTGTCGCTCTCACCGTGAGAGAAGACGGCGACAAGGTTACCTACGAGACGTCCGCCGGCGAGCTGAGTTTGCCAAAGTCCATCGTGGATCACATCGAAAAAGGCGGCGGCGTTCCGATGGGCGATTCTCCTGCTGCTGCCGCGGCGAATTTGGCGATTACTCCTCCCGCTATGAGCGCGGCCAGCGGAAACACGGAAATTGATAACGGCGCGGTTCATAACGGTTCGATTGACCGGGATTACATCGCAAAACTTGAAGGCGCAGCTCGAACCGGCGGGCCGCGCGCCAATATGAGCGCGGCGCTTGCCCATCATGCTGCGGCGCAATTCGAACTTTCCCACGGCGACATGGAGCACGCGCTTGAGGACGAACGGACGGCGCTCACTTACGCGCCACAGGAGCCGGCGCTGCTGATGAACGTGGCGTACATTCATTTGCGGCGGAGCGAGTACAAAGAGTCGCTCGAGTATTTGGAAAGAGCGCGCGAAGTTGCTCCGGACAACGCCGACGTCGCGAAACTTGCCGGCTGGGCTTACTACGGCATGAACAAAATGGAGGAAGCCGTCGCCGAATGGAAACGATCGCTGGCTTTGCGCGCCGATCCGGAAGTGCAGGCCGCCCTCGACAAAGCGCAGCGCGACAAGCAGGAAGAAGAAAGCTACAAAGAAAACGAAAGCGCCCATTTCACATTGCGCTACAGCGGCGCGGCGGAGCCGGAATTGGCTCGCGACGTTTTGCGCACGCTCGAAGCCCACTTCTCGGAAATCGAGTCCGCGCTGGATTTTACGCCGCCGGATTCGATCGGCGTGGTTCTATACACGCAGCAGGCATTCGCGGATATCACGCGCGCTCCCGGCTGGGTTGGGGCGCTGAATGACGGCCGGATTCGCGTTCCAGTTCAAGGATTGACGAGTATGACTCCGGAACTTTCGCGCGTGCTGAAGCACGAACTGACGCATAGTTTCGTCGGGCAGAAAACGCGCGGCCGCGCGCCAACGTGGATTCAAGAAGGACTGGCCCAGTGGATGGAAGGCAAGCGCAGCGGCGATAATGCCGATACGCTCGTGCAGATTTTTCAGCAAGGACATGCGGCTTCGCTCGGCAGTCTCGAAGGATCGTGGATGGGTTTGTCGAACGATTCGGCTGCGTATGCATACGCGTGGGCGCTTGCCAACGTGGAATATATCGTGCAGCAGGATGGCATGGGCGATATCGAGCGCATCCTGGATTTGATCGCCAACGGAACTTCGACGGAAGAAGCGCTGCGCGAAGTGTTGCATAGCGATTACGACGATTTGATGCAATCCACCGCGGACTATCTTCACAAAACGTACGGACAGTAAGCGCGGAGAGCAGCGGCGGACACCGAGCGCGGACGGCGGCCTCAGAGAGAGCGCGAATCGAATTGGCGAAAGTTTTCATGTTTTAAGCAGCAAGGCGGCGAGCAGAGCCGCGCGTTCGGGCATGGCGCGAATGAGGATGTGTTCGTCCGCAGAATGAGCGCCGTGGCCGACGGCGCCGAGGCCGTCGAGAGTTGGAGTGCCCACCGCGGCGGTGAGATTGCCATCCGAGCCGCCGCCGGCGGTGCATTCTTCCAGAGACAATTCCATTTGCGCCGCCAAAGATTTGGCTTTGGCGAAAAGCGCGGCGCTGGATTTGCGTTCGAGAGGTGGACGATTGAAGCCGCCGCGAATTTCCAGGCGCGCGCCGGGAAGAATAGGACGAAGAGCGCGCAAGCGGCGTTCGACGCGGCGCATGTCCGCGACGCGAAGCGCTCGAAGATCAACGATCGCTTTGGCATGTTCGGCGATGACGTTCACGCGAGTGCCACCTTCGATCACGTCGGCGTTTAGGCTGACGCCGCGGCGCGGGTCGTTCCACTTCTGGATGCGCGCGAGCTGGCGCGCGAGCTCGTGAATCGCGTTGATGCCTTCCTCTGGCGCGAGGCCCGCATGCGAAGCGCGGCCGTGAACGATTATTTCGGCTTCGCCCACGCCTTTGCGAGCGGTCTTGAGAAATCCGCGCGGGCCGAGGGACGGTTCGAGTACAAAGACGGCGCCGCTGCGACGGGCTTCCGTTTCGATTAATTTCCGCGAAGACTCGCTGCCTATTTCTTCGTCGGAAGTCCAAAGAAAAATCAAACGGTGCGTCAACGGAGCTTGCGTTTTTTGCAGCGCTTCGAGCGCGAAGAGAGCTTGCACGATGCCGGCTTTCATATCGAAGATGCCGGGGCCGTAGGCTTTTCCGCCGAAAATGCGAAACGGCATTTTGGCGAGAGCCCCGGCGGAATAGACGGTGTCGTAATGTCCGAGCACGAGGAATTGGCCGGCGGGCTTCGCTTTTTGTGGCGACCACGTCACGCGAAGATGATCGCCGCGGTGCTTCTGCGCGATTCGTTCGACGCGGGCGCCGCGCTTGCGCCACTCCGCCGCGAGAAGGCCGCAGCAGCGGTCGGCCGGAATTCTTTCGAGGCTGGGAGATTCCGCAGTGACCAGCTTCTTGAGAGTCGCGAGCATTTCCGGCAAGCGCGGTTTGAGGAGTCGCAAGAATTCGCTGGGATAGTTGGTGTCGGTCATGGGCGGACATGCTAGCAACGGGAGGCGCGGCGAGCAACGCCGAGTGCGCGGAATCTAGGATGTGGAAAAGAAGGGAAGAGCTTGGGATGGAGCCTGGGCCGCAAGCGATTGGTGGACGAGGGAGTGCCCCACCCCGGGATGTCCGGAAGTTGTGAAGTAAGTGTATGAGAGGAAAGCGGTTGCGGCAATTCCTGCGTGTTGCATGTTTACTCGATGTGGAAAAGATGGGAAGGGTTTGGGTTGGTGTGGAGAGAATAACCCCTAGGCAGTTTGTAAGAGTATCAAAGGAAAAGAGTTGCCAAATGGACAGTTTGTAATCGGTTGAAAAGGAAGGGGTTGCTTGCACAGTTTTTGTACAATTTTGCACATGCGCTGCACGGGGAGCGGGGGGATGCGAAGTACGGGCGGCGAAGGACGGAATGGATCGCGCGGAGACGCGGAGCAAGGTGAGAGAGGCAGATTCTTTCCGACCGGATCGGGAGCTTCGCTCTCGAGCCGCTTGGGATCTGCGATCGCTGGGCTCAGGATGACGGGAGGGAGCGCAGAGGCAGGCGGGTAGCGGAGGCAAGGTGGTGACTCCTTTCTCCTCCGCGACGAAACAGGCTAAATTATAGCAGGTTGGTGTTTATTGTCAAGTCATAACTATAAGTCGTTATGGTGCAGGAGTTTGCGGGAGGAGATTCCCGGTTGGGACTGCGGAAAGGTCATCATTCATGATTCACTTCCGCGAAAAGCAGCCTTATATTGGGCTTATGGACATCGTTTCACCCGAAGTTCGCAGTCGAATGATGGCTGCGGTAAGGAGCAAGAATACGTCTCTTGAGAGGGTCGTCTTTGCAGAGATGAGGCGGCGGGGAGTCCAATTTAGAAAGCATGCCAGGTCGCTGCCGGGTTCACCAGACCTTGTGGTACCTCTCGCCAGAAAAGCGGTCTTCGTCGACGGCGATTTCTGGCATGGGTACCGGTATCCTGCCTGGAAAGGGCGAATCAAATCAAAATTCTGGAGGTCGAAGATAGAGGCGAATCGCCTTCGTGACAGACGAAATTTTCGGAGATTGAGGCGGCTTGGATGGAAGGTGATGCGAGTTTGGGGACACGAAATCAAAGAAGACCCCGCAGGTGCCTTTCAGAAGATTCACGATTTCTTACTCTCCTGAGAGAATTTTGTGAGGTGATCTTTTATGCTGGATGCGATCACTCGGGCTAGCTTGACGGGTACCGCGTTCCCTATCTGGCGGGCAACCACGCTGGCCTTGAGCTCGTGTGGCTCGCAGAACCGATAAGAATCTGGGAATGTTTGAAGGCGAGCGGCTTCTCTCAAAGAGATCGCCCTGTTTTGGATGGGATGGCCGAATCGTCCGGTGCCAAGAATGTTGCAGCTAGTCGTCATTGTGGGAGCCGGACGGTCCCAACTCATTCTTCCGTACACGCTAACTCTATAGGATTCGCCGTTCCGCTTTCTGTAGCATTTCGGGAGGAGCTCTCGCCTCCAACTGGTGGCGCTGCCGCCGTTCTTGGGCGTAGCCCGGATTCGCCTCATGTTTAGGGCGCTTAGTCTACTAGCCCTGTGGAGTGAGTCAAATTTGTCTATTTGGCCAGATTTGAGCCGAGGCAGTTGAGCTATGGACTCCCTGACCGTTATAGGTGCACCGGCATGGGTCTCCGCAGGCAGAGAAATCGGTCCGTACTTCGACGCCAGCAGGACGAGTCTTCTCCTGCGCTGCGGGACTCCGTATTTGGAGGCGTCAACCACTCTGTGTGACACGTGATATCCATTTTTCCTGAGTGTCCTCAGGAAACGATCGAAGATGGGGAATTTCTTTTCGTCCGCAAGCTCCGGAACATTCTCCATGGATACGATTTCGGGTCGTAAAGACGTGATTAGGCGCAGGAAGTGGGCGAGGGGGGACTGCCTCTCCTCATCCGCCGTATACGGCGATCTATTAGGATTCAATGTTGAGAACGGAGTGCAGGGGGCGCATCCAATCAGAATCCTTGTGGAGCAGTTGCGGTATAGCTTTTTGAGATCTCCGGCGGTAACTGTGGCAATGTCCTTGTGGACAAACTGTGAACGGTTGTTTTGTTCGAAGCCGTATCTACATGACTCGTCGATATCGAACCCGGCCCGAATTTCAAAGCCTTCGAGGAGAAAGCCATGTGAGAGGCCTCCAATTCCCGAGAAGAGATCCACCACTTTCGCTTTGCTTTTCATTTCTCGCATCATGGTTGCTACCTAGATCGGGTTGGACACCTCTTAGAGCAATTCAGGCCCGGCTGAACATGAAGAGTTTCTCAAGTTTATCTGGGATCACAAACGTGGGGTACATAAATCTCTTGCCCTCACCGCAGAAGCTCTCATCCGTCGTTCGGACGGCAAGCACCCAGAGGGTGGGTGTGTCTTCTTTGCGCGCGCTTTCATACGCGATACCGCTCAGTGCACCCGTCGAAATAAATCCTCCCTCCCTGACCGTTCGTTCCGCCTCCCTATATTTCAGGTTGATACGGCCTCCCAGCTCGCCTGCGACTTTTCGGATCACAGCCCCGATGGTCTTGTCCGACCACGTGTTTTGAGATTTGGTTTTGATTGGCTTAATAAGGTCAACGGCATCGATGGCACTTATCATCTTTCCGGATTGCCCGTTGGTATCCATTGTCGGGCCGACTGGACCGAAGTGCGCGACGAGCAGTCGCTCAACGGTGGAGTACGCTGCTGAGCTTTGGGGGAGAACTATGTAGTTGGGGTAGACCTGTTTCCCGGGTTCCAATGTGTCCGTCGTGTTGACGTTCAGCACGCCGGTGCGCGTGGTCCGGAGATCATAGGTGAACTCGATCGGAAACGTCTCCGGATTTTGCTTGTGCTTGTTAATGTATTTCCTCAGGTCTTCATCCGACCGATGAATGTCCCTGAATCGGTAATAGAGATGGCGCGGGATGAATAGCCGGGTGTATGGCAAGGTGTGCTTTCTGTAGCCGAACATTCGAGCGTGCTGGTGCATTGTATCTATTTGAGAAATTCTAGAGTCCCGGATGTAGTACGTAACTAGCAGGTCTCGAATCGCAATGCCCCGACCAAGGGTGTTCCCGCCGATGAGGAAATTCAGCTCTGGGCCGTACGCGATTCCTTGCCTTTTAGTCGTGGCGTTTATAACCAGGATTTTTCTAGTTCTCAGGTTCGCTATGACGGCTTCCGAAAGCTCCTCGACAGAGGGTACGTTACCGGTAAGACTTGCCTTGAGGTTCTCATACTCTTGATCGAGCTCGGTTGAGATTTGCCTGTGGCTGCCGTCCGGCTTCAAAAGCGCGGCTGTTACGTCCGCCAGAAAATTGTCAATCCGTTCCCTCGCGACAGCCTGCTCCTTGTTCTTCAGGCTGGGATGGCACAAAAAAGAATAGCCCTTGCCGTGCCTGGGCACTCCAGATTTCTTGATGAGGGCGGCGGAGGAGAGCAAGTAGAACAGAATAGCGCGACGCAACCCCTCAGGGATCGGATCAGCAGCGTTCAGTAGTTTGGTCTTTTCGTCTCGCTCGACGATGCGGATCAGGTGGTGGAGATTCTGTTCGGGTTCGTCGGTCTGGAAGAAAAAGTCGCCCCCGACGTACGAATCTCCGGGCGGCAGTAGGGTGATGAAGGAGGGGCGACTGCTCGATTCTGCACTTTGGAGGAGCACGGCTTGCGGGGTTCCCGTAACGCTAACGTAGACGTGGAAAGGCATTTGCTGCCTGAGACTCCCTTGGATCAGTTTGTTTATGCTGCTGGGTGCGACTGCGACGGCAGAGAGGGATCTCTTCCGGACGTTGGTATCCAAGGACGCTTGGTCGCCTTCGTCGTCGAAGATTATCCCCGGGTAGAGCCGTGCCTGCACGCCCTTTAGGAAATCGACGACATTCGTTAGGCTGGTCGCGCCTTTTGAACAGATTATGAGCATGCGGCTGTCTCCATCGCTGAGGTACAGCTTGGCGTGCCCCTTTTCGCGGTCTAGCTCGTCGTCCTTTGTGTAAACCATGACCTTGGGCAGTCCCGCGGCGAAATCGAAGTGAGTCTGGGTAACCAAATCGTTGATATTGCTCGTTAATACGACGACAATCCGAAAGCCGTTATCAAAAGCCATGGCTGTGCTCGCGATCATGGCGCGCGTCTTTCCACTCTGGATGCGGCCATAAACCAGCCCGGTCAGGGCATGGCCGCGCGCTGGCGTCGAAAGACCTGAAGGAATGCCGGAAGCGGTAGGACCGACGTGTCCGACGGCAATATTTGTTTCGTATGCCTTGATCACCTCGCTCACGATGCTCTCAGCGTTGGCTCGGGCGTTCTTCTCTTCGTCTGGCGGAAGTCCGAGCGCTTGGATCGTAGCCGCGAAGTAGGGGCCGTCTGAACGAAGCATACGCTAATTGTAATTCACCTTGCGGGTATTAAACAATTGTAATTGGAGGCAGCAGCATCAAGATAAAACGCGAGAAGCATGCAGTAAGGCTAAAGAGATGCGTCCGCGTGGATGGAAACCGTGCTAAATAACGAGGAGGTCTCCTCGCTGATTCGCTCAAGGGCGAGTCTGTAATATTGGCGGTCGATTTCGAAGCCGATGCTGTTGCGTCCCCACTTGGCGGCGGCCACGCTCGTGGTGCCTGTACCCATGAAGGGGTCGAGAACGGTGTCGCCGACGAAGCTGAACATGCGGACGAGCCTTTCGGCGAGCTCGATGGGATAGGGCGCGGGATGTTGTTTTGTGGAAGCGCCGGTGACGCCGGTCCAGATTTGCTGGAACCATTTTTTGTGATTTTCGACGGAGATGACGCTCAGAACTTTTGTCGAGATGTCCGGAGCGCGATAGCCGCCGGGCTTGCGCTCCATGAGGATGAATTCAATGTCGTTTTTTATGACGGAGTTTGGCTCATAGGGCTTGCCAAGGAAGGAAGAGCCACCTTCGACTTCGTAGGCGGCATTGGAAATTTTGTGCCAAATGATGGGCGCGAGATTGTCGTAGCCGAGTTTACGACAATGTTCCTGGATGGAGGAATGAAGAGGAACAACGGTGTGGCGGCCGCCATTTTCCCGGCGAGAAAGGCAGACGTCGCCGACGACGCAGATCAAGCGACCGCCGGGGACCAAGGCTTCGAAGCAGCGTTTCCAGACCTTATCCAGTTCTTCGAGGAACTGGTCATAGTCCTCGACGTGGCCCAACTGGCCTTCCGAATCGCGATATTCCTTGAGCGTCCAATAGGGAGGAGAGGTGAGCACTAGATGGACGCTTTGGGGTTCGAGAGAGGCCATTTCGCGAGCGTCGCCGCGATGAAGCGCGTGCAAGGTTGGAATTTGGTGGATGGCCCGCTCAATCAGGCGAATGGAGTCAGTGTCTTTGGCAATGCGTGGGATAGCGGTCTGCGGGTCGCCAAGATTGGAAAGTTCTTTCGGAACGTAGCGAGAGAGGTCAACGCTCTCTGTCGCTGGCTCGTCATTATGAAGCTTGCTTTTGGCGGCTACGTGCATTGGCTCGGGGCTATTATCCATGATTCGCGGCACGCTTACGAGCAGCGGAGGGCTGGCCGGGAAGCCGATTTGGTCTCGGGATTTGGGATTCGGAAAATGGCGCCGCGGGGGCCGAAATGCGAGAGAATGAGGCGGCTATGGAAGACTTGTCGAAATATCATGAGCCGGTGAGCGGGTTGTTTGCGCGGGCGGGCGCGGCGGAGGAGTGGGAGAAGTATCGGTTGAGCGGGGAGCAGGTGGAGTTTTTTCGCGAGAACGGATATTTGAAGGGCGTGCGGATTTTGAACGACGAGCAAGTGGAGGCTTTGCGCGGGGAGTTGGAGCAGATGATGGATCCGGGGCATGCGGGGCGGGAACTGTTTCACGAATATCATTCGAACGAATCGACGGATCCGAACCGCGTGGTGTTTCATGCGCTGGGGGCCTGGCGCGTGATGCCGGGATTTCACGATTTGCTCTGGAATCCGGCGTTTCTGGCGCCGGCGTCGCAACTGCTCGAGGGAGCGGTGCGATTCTGGCACGACCAGCTTTTTTGCAAGCCGGCGCGGCATGGAGGAGTGGTGGCGTGGCACCAGGATTATTCGTACTGGACGAGGACGACGCCGCTGGCGCATTTGACGTGCTGGATCGGGCTGGACGATTCGACGCGGGAGAACGGCTGCCTGCATTACGTGCCGGGAAGCCACAAGTGGCCGGATTTGCCGAAGCCGGCGCTGACGGGAGAGATGGACGCGATTCGCGGGAGTTTGCCGGAAGAGTTGAGGGAGAAGTTCCAGCCAGTGGCGATTGAGATGAAAAAGGGCGAGTGCGCGTTCCATCATGCGCGGACGATGCATGGATCGGGCGCGAACGATACGGCGCGGCCGCGGCGGGCGACGGTGATCAACGTGTTTCGCGACGGAGTGATGTCGAATGCGGACGAGCCGCTGCTGGTGGGAGTGCCCGTGATTGTGCGCGGGGAGAAGATGGGCGGGCGGTTTTTTCCGTTGTTGTACGAGGCGGGGGCGGGGAGTTCGGAGCGGCTCGCGCGGAGACGCGGAGGCGCGGAGCGGGGAAAAGGATGAAGAGGAATTTCGTCGCACAGTACGCGGGCGGCTAGGAAGCGTTGCGCCTTGGTTAGAGGAAGACGAAGAGAGATTTCATCGCTCACAGAAATCGTGAGCGATGGGGCAGAGGTTCTCTCTCCGCAAGCCGACCATTTCACAGAAGTGAAATGGAAAGAAAAAGCGTCGGCTTGCTTCGTTCGAAGTGACCGGTGACTGCAGAGGGCGAGGCTTTAGCTCCAGGCTGTTGACTCTTTCCGCGACCTCGACGACTATAAACGCAAATCTGGCCTATCATGGGCGCTCGCGGGAGAGCGCTTCTCTATGGAAGAACAACTCAGCCTGGAATTTTTGCGGGTGGTGGAAAACGGGGCGGTGGCAGCGGCGCGGACGATGGGCTTTGGCGACCGGCACAAGGCGGACGAAGTGGCCGTGGAAGCCATGCGCAAGACGATGGATGCGGTGCAGATGGACGGGACCATCGTGATCGGCGAAGGGGAACGCGACGAAGCGCCGATGCTGTACATCGGGGAAAAAGTGGGGCTGGCGACGCACGCGCCGAAAGCGCTTTTTCCGGAAGTGGATATCGCGGTGGATCCGCTGGAGGGGACGAATTTGTGCGCGACGGGAGCGCCGAATTCGATCGTGGTGCTGGCGGCGAGCGAGCGCGGCGGCCTGCTGCACGCACCGGATTTGTACATGGAGAAAATTGTGGTGGGGCCGTCGTGCAAGGGGGCGGTCGATCTGGATGCGCCGGTTAGCGATAATTTGAAATCGATCGCGAAGCGGCTCGACCGCGACGTGGAAGATCTGGTGATTATCGTGCTGGACCGGCCGCGGCACGAGAAACTGATCGAAGAAATACGCAAAGCCGGAGCGCGGATTCGCTTGATTGGGGATGGCGATTTGTCGGCGGGGATTTCGGCGGCGGTGGTGGGGACGGGAGTGCACGCGGTGATGGGAACGGGCGGAGCGCCGGAAGGAGTGCTGACGGCGGCGGCGCTGCGGTGCTTAAACGGGCAGATCCTGGCGCGGCTGGTGATCGGGAAACCGGAAGATCAGGTGCGGCTGGAAAAAATGGGCGTGAAAGATCCGAAAAGGATTTACGACACGGAAGATTTGGCGCCGGGAAAGAAAATGATATTTGCTTGCACGGGCGTGACGGATGGGAATATTTTGAAGGGCGTGCGGTTTTTTGGGGAGGGCGTGAGAACTTCGTCGATGATTCTGACGCTGGACGACCGGCAGGTGCGGTTCGTGGATTCGGTGCACCTGGATAAGAGACCGGATATCAAGGTGCGATTCAACTAGGCGGGGAACGCAATAGGGCCCTACCTGACCTCGCAAAAAGCAAGCCTGCACGCAAGAACAGGAACGTTTAGAGCACATCTGGGCTGGTTTCCCGGCGCGATTTGCGGCGCTTCTGCCAGACTTAGAGGCGGGCGAATTGTGCCCGCTTGGGAGAGACTGGCCATGGCAGCAGAAGGCTCATCGGGCGATTCATCGTCGTCGAAGTCCTTGATGTGGATGATGATTGCGCTGTTTATCGGGCTCGCGACTTTGCTTGCGGGAGGATTGTTCGTTGCGAGCCGAGTGGTGCGTTCGATGGGACTGACGGCGGCGAGCGCGAAGGATACGATACATACTGCCGGGGGAAGCTTTCGGCTGGAAAAAGAGACGGAAGTCGGGCCGGGGTTGCCAGTATATCCGCGATCGGCGCTGGTGGTTCCAGATGAGGACGAAGCCGGAGCGGCGATCAAACAAGCACAGAATGGAGTCGAGACGTCCACGTATCACTCCACCGATTTGCGAGATTATGTCGATACGTGGTACACGGAGCATTTGAGCCCGGAATTTACGCGGCACGACGCGAGCGACAAGACGGTGGCGGCGGATTTCAGCGACGCGCCGATTGCGGACGGGGACATCGTGTTCGTGGCGCAACGCGATAAAATGGTACGGATCGTGGCGCTCTCGCCGGATGAGAGCGGGACAAAAATCTCGCTGGTTCGACTTGAACGGCCCGCGGCTGGCGGGGCGGATACTCCGGCCGCTGCGCAGCCTGATCCCGCGCAGCAAGCCCCTCCGCAGTAAGAAAAACTCCAAGAGAATTGGATTGCGCGGTGAGAAGCGGAGCGGATAGCTCCGGGACTGACTGCGATTATGTGTTCGTGCGCGCGTGCTGGCTCATGGAACGCGATTTTATTGCTGCGTTTTTGTGAGAGCCAGAAAAACGCCGTCGTCTACGGCGATGGAACGCGTGAAGAGAGTCGACGTATTTCCGCCGGCTAGCGCGACGTGATCGGCGCTCGCGCTGATGGCGGGCCCCGGAGGCTTGGTGGTTTCCGTGGTTCCGGTTCCGGTAGTTCCCGCGCCTGTGGTGCCCGTCCCCGAGCCGTCGCCTGGCTGAAGAGAAATACGCGTGGTGGCCGGGGTGCAATTCTGCGCGCCAAGGCAGGTGTCGCGGACGAAGATTTGACGCAGGCCGCTGTTCGGCGTGCTCGCGGCGGATTTGGCTGCTGCCGCGGCGGTTGTGGCCGCGGCGGTTGTGGACGATGCCGCCGCCGATGCCGTCGTTTGGGTGGCCAGGCTCGGTGTGACAGCCAGGAAAGCGACGAATCTGCCTGAAGAGCTGATGGACGGCAGAATGGCTTCGGTTCCGACGAGATTTCCGTTGGGATCGGTGGAGACGAGCTGCGTGCTCGGAGTGCAAGAGGTGGTTACACCAAAGCAGGTGTCGCGGAGATAGACCTGGCGGCCGGTGGTAGCCGCACCGGAAACAAGATTCGCCGCGGCGGAACTAAACGCCACGTAGCGGCCATCGGAACTCATGGAAGGAGAATGACTGTCATCCGTCGCGGCGGTGCCGTCGAGAGCGGAGGAGATGAGGACGGTGCTGGGCTGGCAAGAAGTGTCCGCGCCGAGGCAGGTGTCGCGAGCGAAAATCTGCGAGTGGCCGCTCTGGGTAGCGGTATACGCGACGTAGCGGCCGTCCTGACTGACGGCAGGAGTTTCTGCGGCGATGACGGCGGCGCTCTTGGTGGCGTTATTGCCTCCCGGGTCCGTGATGGTGAAGGGGACACCGTTGCTTGTGCCGCCGCCTCCAAAACCAGTGCAATTGATTTGGCAGGGGTTGGGCGGAGGCGGTGGCAAGGGCTGCGACGGGGCGTTGAAAACGGTCACGGTGGCGCTACCGGCTGCGGCGAGCTGCGCGGCGGGCACAGTGGCCTGGATTTGAGTGGCGCTGATGCTCGAGACCGTAAGAGCAGTTTGCGTGGAAGCGTTCCAGAATACTTGAGAGCCGCCGGTGGGGTCGGACGTAAGAAGGAAATTAGTGCCGGTGATGGTCAAGCCGAGGGCTGCGCTGCCAGCCGCGACCGTGTTAGGAGCGATGCTGGTGATCGTGGGGACGGGATTGGGGGGAGGAAAGATGATGAAAGCGACGGGATTGGAGAGGCCGTTGGTACCGGCACCGGAGTGAGGCTGCACGGTCTGGACGAAGTCCGTGCCGGCCTTGGTCAACAGGGCAGCAGGCACCACAGCGGTCACGGAAACAACAGTTCCCTGATCATTTGCCGGGGCGCAGGTGGCGGCCGCGGTAGTGGTCACGACGCAAGTTTTGAGAGTCTTTTGGTTCCAGGTGGCGACGGTTTGGGTGACGAAGCCTTGGCCCGTGAGTGTGAGGGTCATATCCGAACAAGTGACCGTAGCGGACGGCACGCAGGCATTGGCGCTACCAGGTGAAACATAGGCAAGGTAGGCGCCCGTGTTCTGCTGAAACGTATTGCCATAATCATTGCAACCAGTTGCGGCAAGAATCGCCGCGAACGCGACAGCCAATGCTGTCCAAGACCGCTTCATCGAGACTCCTTCGTCGGCACTGGTTAGCCCGGCTAAACCGGGGCAACCTGTCTGGTCAAACGGCGGGGAACCCCCGGTGCCAGAATGCTTTCGGGGTGAGATGCGCAAATTGCGCGGCGCGTTGACCCCAGCGTCAGCCGAGGCACGCAAACCTTGTCCGGCCCACACTGCGCTATTTCCTAGCCGCCTGCCCTGAAAAAACGGGTCCGGTCAACCCTACATGCTTACCATTCTCCTGGAAGAAAGGTCAATGAGCAATTCTCGTGGGGGGCGTTGCGCGTCTTCAGCCGGGGAAGCCTGGTAGGGCGGCAAACGCTGAAATTTCAGCGTGAGGGGGCAGACTCGGGAATGCCTTGGGCGGCGAGAGAGGCTTGCACAAGCTGCTGGATATGCGAACGGCACTCGGGATTTTGGACGGGGAGGCCCGCCGCGGCGCGATAGCAGGCTATGGCTTGCTCTCTGCGGCCCAGTTTGGCGTAGAGATCTCCACGGGCAAGTTGAAACAGGGGATTGGAGGGATATTTCTCGGCAAGGGGGCTAATCACGGCGAGCGCCTTTTCATATTGCTGGTCATAGGCGTGGAGATCCAGGGCCAGGTAAAAGCGAGCAGCGTCCTGGGTGAGGACGCCGCCGGCAATGTCGTGCTCGAGCTGGCGAATGCCTACTTGCTTATTCCCGCCCGGGATGCCCATGAAGAAGCCGAGAAACTTTGCGATAGCACTCAGTGTGTCGACGTAATAATTGTAGAGTCCCAATCCAAACTCGGCGTCGACGAGCTCGGGGTCCAACTGAAGAGCGCGGAGAAAATGAGCGCGACCGTGGACACCTGCTCGAGCGGTGGCGCGATTTTCGCCGCGAAGTCCGTACAAGCGGGCTGCGAAAGCGTCCGCCAGCCCGGCGTAAAACTGCATTTCGGCAGTTTCGTGCTGCTGGATGTGCGCCTGCGCGATGGACGAAGCAGTTGATACAAGAGCGAGGTAGTGCTGGTCGGTGGGAAGCTTGGGCCGGTGCCAGGCGTCGGTCATGCCATATTTGAACTCCGCCGAGGTACACCAAATTCTCCACCACAAAGCGTCGGCTTCGAGCAAATAGCCCAAAGGGTGATCGGGCTGCTCTTTCTGGATCCGTTGCGCGTCCGCGATTGCCGCATTCAGATCAAAGGAGTAGATCTCTTCGATGGCTTGGGAAGTTCCGGGCGGCAGGGCCAACTTCCGCGCGCGCGCCTGGGGCGCGAGAAAGGACGCAGAGAATGCCGTCGTGAAGAAAAATATCGCAGCCCATCTCGGGGCGCGGAATGAATTCATGCGGGCACCCGGCGGATCATTGTAGATGCGTCGCCCAGTCCTTTTCGCGCAGGAGGTATCGCGCTCGACGAGTTTATGCTGTCCGAGGAAAGTTGCAAAACGAAATGGACCCGGAAGAGGAAAGAATCTGGAACATCCTTGGAAATTGGGCGTTAGTCGCAGCGCGGCTCATTTGCTATTCTCGGCGGCGTGCCGACAACGCGCGACAACGTTGCTGCTGGCAAGACGGCGGGCCTCCCGGTAGAAACGCCCTCGGGTCTGGAGCGCGGCCTGGGCCTCAAAGAGGCCGTCGCGCTGAACATGATCGAGATCGTGGGGATCGGCCCATTCGTGGTCACGTCGCTGGTGATCAAAGCGATGGGCGGGCCGCAGGCCTTGATCGCCTGGGTTGCGGGGGCGGCACTGGCCACGCTCGATGCGTTTGTCTGGTCGGAGCTGGGCGCGGCGATGCCACGCGCCGGCGGAAGCTACGTTTTTTTGCGCGAGGCGTACGGGCCGGGCCGCTGGGGCCGGCTGATGTCTTTTCTCTTTGTGTGGCAGACGTTTGTGCAGGCGCCGCTTTCGATCGCATCGGCGTCGATTGGTTTTGCGCGGTATGCGGGGTATCTCCATCCGCTGTCAAAGCTCGGGGCCAAAGCGGTATCGGGCGGGTTGGTGCTCGTCCTCGTGGCTTTGCTTTACCGGCGCATCACGACCATCGGTAAAATTTCCGTTCTATTGTGGGCGGGCGTGGTGGGAACGCTGCTCTGGCTGATTTGGGGCGGAGCAACGCACTTCAATGCGAAGATGGCGTTTGATTTTCCTCCCCACGCGTTTTCGCTTTCCTGGGTATGGTTCGCGGGACTCGGTTCCGCGATGGTGAGCACGGTCTACAGCTATTGGGGCTACTACAACGTCTGCAATCTGGGCGGAGAGATTCGCGATCCGGAACGCAACATCCCCCGCGGCATATTTCTCTCCATTCTCGGGATCACCGCGCTCTACCTCGCGATGCAAACGAGCATTTTGGGAGTGGTGCCGTGGCGAGAAGCGCAGAACTCGAAATTTATCGTAAGCACGTTTGTGGAGAGATTGTACGGGCACCACGCGGCGCAAGCGGCGACTTGGATGGTGCTGTGGATTGCGCTGGCTTCGGTGTTCTCGGTGTTGCTGGGATATTCGCGGGTGCCTTACTCGGCGGCGCTGGACGGAAATTTCTTTCCGATATTCGGGCGGCTGCACCCTACAAAGCATTTCCCTCATGTATCGCTTCTTGTGCTCGGAGGGCTGGCGTTTATTTTCAGCGTGACGCTGAAGCTGGAAACAGCCATCGCAGGCATCCTCGCGATGCGATTGCTGGTCCAATTCATCGGACAGGCAGTGGGAGTGATATTGTTACGGCGGCGCTGGGGCGTGTCGCGATTACCGTTCCGAATGTGGCTTTATCCGTGGCCCGCGGTGCTGACGATGATCGGCTGGGCGTGGCTTTTTTGGCAAACCGGCCCGGCGCGAAAATGGGGATTGGCGGAAATTGCGCTGGGAGCTCTTGCATTTCTCATCCGGGCGCGCGAAATGCGACAATGGCCGTTTACAAAAGCGAAGGAAGCGGAGGCCGCGTGAATCGTCTATTCCAAGGGTCAATGAGGTGCATCCTATTCGGGGGTATCGCCGCGTTGCTTTCGGCACAGCCGGCCGCGTCGCAGTTTGCTCCCGCTCCGGGAACGGGACCCGGTCTTCCAGACACCGTTGAGGCCATCGAAAGCGCACGCGTCACTACACGCATCCTCTACATCACGGCGCATCCGGACGACGAATCATCGGCGCTGCTCACCTATCTGGCGCGCGCGCTGCACGCGGATGTCGCGCTCTTGACGCTGACGCGCGGCGAAGGGGGACAAAATGATCTCGGGCCAGAGCAGTCGCCGCAACTCGGGTTAATCCGCACGCAGGAACTGCTTGCCGCCACACGCGGTTACGGCATCCAGCTTTTTTTCGCAAACGCGCCGGATTTTGGTTATTCCAAGACGCCCGAAGAAACGGAAAGAATTTGGGGAAAGCCGGTTCTCGGGGAGATGGTGCGCGTGATTCGCACGTTTCGGCCGAACATCGTAATCAATGGGTGGGGCGGAGTACACAGCGGACACGGGCATCACCAGACGTCCGGGTTATGGACGCCGATTGCCGTCGAGCAGGCGGCCGATGGGAATGCGTTTCCGGAACAAATTCGAGAGGGGCTTCGCCCATGGGGAGGCTCGTCGAATCCCGTGCAGCTCCTGGATACGGAACGCGGCGGCGCAACCAGCGAAGACGGCGTCTCGCTGCCCGTGGAAGAGATCTCGCCGCTTTGGGGCATGTCCTGGCGCGACATCGGGCTGGACGCGTTTGCGAACCACCGTTCGCAGGGTATTACGAATTTTATCGGATCTCCCTTTCTGCGCCGCCCGGTGGTGCTCACTGAGGAGAATGGCGGCAAGCTGGACGCCGCGAGCCTCGATGTGAATCTAGAGCAGTGGGCTCGCACGGTTGCGCGGACTTTATGCGGCGCGGGAAAAACGGAAGACTGCAAAGTGATGGCTGCGGCCAAGGCGGACGAGAAGATCGAAGCTGCGCGCAAGTTTGCCCTCAATTTGGACTGGAAAAATGCGCTGGCGCAATTGGCGGGAGCAGCGACCCTGATCGAATCGATTTCGCCACGGGACTCCGCGAATAATTTGGGGGGTTATACGCCAGATGAAGCATTCGACCTCCGAGAAATACGAGAGCGCCTCAATCGCGCGCTGGCACTGGCCGCCGGGCTGGAGGTGAAAGCCGAGGCGGACCGAAACGGCCTGGTCGGCGGCGAATCGTTCGGGATACGCGCGGACGCGCATTGCCGCACGGAAGACGGTTGCGTGCTGGGTAGTTTGGAATTGGTGCACGGAGACGAATTCAAAATAATCAAGCGCGAAACGGATTCAGAGAAGGCTTCTCAATTTACCGTCGAGGTGACTCAGCCCGCGCCGCCGCTTGGCAGATGGGACAAGCTTCTGCCGGAACCTCCGCCACTTATTCGGGCGGAACAAGAGGTGACGGTCGGAAGCTATAGATTCAAGGTTGAGGTTCCCGTGACGCACATCGCGGCAAGCTCGACGCGGCTGGATCGCGTGCCGCTGCGCATCGTGCCGGCGTACACGCTGGCGGTGGATCCCCGGCAAGCCATCGCGATACTAGGAAAGCCTGATAAGCCGTTTGAGGTTTTGCTGCGCATACACTCTTATGCGACTGAACCGGCCAAAATCACAGTCGGTCTGGAGCTGCCGGAGGGCTTCACGTCCAGCCCTCCCGAAGATATTTCGATTGAGGGTTCGGGAGACCGCTACGCGAAGCTGACCGTTACCGCGCCCCACGGTTTAGCTTCGGGTAATTATCCGATCGTGGCCTACGCGCAACGCGGCAGCGAGAAATTCACGGCCTCGCTCGCGCCGCTGCCCTCGCTTCCGACCCAGCTTTGGAGCGAGCCAGCGGAGTGCGTCGTGCACGCGCTGGCCATCAACGTTCCGGAAAATCTGCGCGTCGGCTACATCACGGCGGAAGGCGAGCCGATTCCGCAGGCGCTGCGCATGCTGGGAATTCAGGTGGAGACTTTGGATGCCCAAGCGCTAGCGTTCGCGGATCTTTCAAAATACGACGCGATCATCGTCGGCGTGCGCGCGTACGAATTGCGTCCCGAACTGCCGGGGGCGAACCAGCGGCTGCTGGACTACGTGTCGAAAGGCGGGACGCTTGTGGTGCAGTACAACCGGGACTTCGCCTGGAACAAAGCGGAATACGCTCCTTATCCCGCGAAAATTCTGACCGAGCAAGGGCACTTGCCGCGCATCACGGATGAAGATTCGCCCGTGAAATTTCTGAAGCCGGACGACCCGTTGCTGAACCGGCCGAACAAAATCACGCAGGCCGACTTCAAGGGATGGGTACAGGAGCGAAGCCTGTATGACTGGACGCAGTTTGATCCGAGGTACACGGCTGTGCTGGCGATGCACGATCCCAACGAGCCCGATTTGAACGGGTCGTTGGTTTACACGCATTACGGCAAGGGCATGTACATTTACACGGGGATCGCGTTCTTCCGCCAAATACCGGATGGAGTGCCGGGGGCGTACCGGCTGTTCGTCAACCTGATCAGCGCAACGCATCCCGACTGAGCCGTTCGAGCGCTTAGCGTTTCGCACACTCTTGTCAGTTCAAACTCGGCTGGGTAAATCAACTGGACACATCGCTCCCGAGCGTAAATTCGCGTGCTATCCTCGTTCACCGGGGGTTGAAGACGAATGAAGAATTTTTTCTATACGCACCTTGCCGGCCGCACGATTCAAGCGGCTTTTGCGCTCCTGCTGGGAGCCCTGCTTCTGCTTGCATGCAGTTTGCCGGCTGCCACAGGACAGAAGGACAAAAAGAAAAAAAACGCGGCCGCGGACGACAGTACTTCCGTTTTGCCGCAAGGCGACGAGCAGCAGATCGACTACCTGATTTCGGACATGCTGGGCGCCTGGCAAATCGGGGACACCGAAAAGCTGCACAAGGACTATGCCGATGACGTATCCGTGGTGAACGGGATCTGGGCGCCGCCCGTATTCGGGTGGAAGAACTATGTAGCCGCCTACCAACAACTTCACGCACGCATGCAGCAGATTCGCATGGACCGGATAAACACGTACATCAAGTACACGGGCAACTTCGGGTGGGCCTGCTACCAGTGGGAATTTTCAGGTGTGGTGGATGGGCAGCCGAGCGCGGCGCGAGGCCAGACGACGCTGATCGTGGAAAAGAGGGACAATCGCTGGGTGATCGTGCACAACCATACTTCCGTGGCACCCACAAGCCAGCCGGTCGCTCACGAGAGCACACCCGAAATACCGAAGCCCCGGCCGAACGGTTCTTCGCCAGGCTAGAGATCCGGCACCGACGCCAGTGCCTTCAACGGATTAGAAGTTCTTCAATCCGTTGTAGAGCCACATGCCGGCGAGAACCAGCAGCAACGCTCCGGAGACGATGCCGCTCGTCAAGAGCGGCCGCGAAAGGGTGTTGATCTTCGCGATCAGCTCCCGCTGTTCCTGGACCATGTGCTCTTCTGACGCATCGAGAAAGATTTGACCGTCTTCGTGGTTGGCAAGAAGGCTCCGGCGAATCAGCAAAAGCACGAAGACGACGGTAACGATTCCCCAGGCAATCAAGACATAGAAGATGGGCCCAGTTGTGAGATGCTCCATGGTAACCTCCCGCAGAAAACACTTCGCGGTCCTTGCGGCGGACGGGACGGAGGGTCAGGACCGCGTACTGAGGCGGAGTATAGCACCAACCATTTGAAATTCAACTACTTGGCAGAAGGCAAACCGATGCCTGCAGCTTTCTTGGCGCAGAGGCGGCGTTCACGAGTTTCGGGGCGGTTTGCGTGCGATCTGCGTGTCATCGCCCGCGCCGCGAGGTCCCTGGGTTGCGCGATGGAGGTCCGCGGAGGCCGTGCGTGAGACGGGCTGAAGCAGAGGGGCTTCGTTGACAAAGCAGATAGCGGCGGGCACAATGAAAAAGCCTCGTTGCTACCGAATCCCTGCAATGGCTGGGGTTCGCTCAGCGCTCTAGTGCCCGAGTGGCGGAACTGGCAGACGCGCTAGCTTCAGGAGCTAGTGATCGCAAGGTCGTGGAGGTTCGAGTCCTCTCTCGGGCACCATCTTAAGCATTTTCCCTCGAACCGGACCCCGGCAGATTTGAGCGCCGACAAAATCCGCGGAAACGTCGAAGCCTACTCGACGCGCAGCATGGAAGCTGGGTCGATCCGCACCGCGTGGATCACCGGCCGCAGCGCCGCCAGAAGCGCTCCCGCGAGAATGGCCAGCGCAGGCAGCGCCAACATTTGCACATCCGAGGCTTTCACTTGATAGAACAGCGACTCGATATATCGTACGGAAATCATGCCCAGGCCCACGCCCGCCGCGGCTCCCAACAGCACCATCGAAAATACATCCACGGTCACCAATCGCGAGATACTGCCTGCCCGTGCGCCAACCGCTATACGAACCCCAAATTCGCGCCGCCGTTGCTGTACGGAATAGTGCAGCACGCCATAGAGCCCGACGCCCGCCAGCAGTAACGCCACGATCGCGAAGAAAAGCGCCAGCGTAGCGAGCAATCGTTCGCGTACTGTGTGCGACTGGTTGATTTCCGACTGCGTGCGGATGCGACTGACGCGAATTTCAGCGCGAGCCTGCGGGATTTTCTGGCGCAGCACCGACGCGAGCGCCAGCGGGTTGGCGATGGACGTTCGTACGAGCAGCACGGCCGCCCCTTTTTTGCGCGGAGCTCCGTTCGCGTCGACCGTGTGAAACGGAACGTACAATTGCGGCAGGATCGGTTCCCGCAAATCGCGGTAGCAAACATCTCCTACCAAACCGACGATCTGATAATGCACGCGCGCGCCTTCATCCATGGCGAGGTCGATGGACTTTCCCACCGGATCTGCACCGTCAAAATAGGTTTTTGCGAAGGTTTCGTTGACGATCGCCGACCCCGGCTGCGTGTCGCTCGGGCGGAAGTCCCTGCCATCCATCAGTGGGATGCTCATGGTGTCCAGCCAGTCCGGCGAAACACTTCGCATGTATGCGAGAATTCCGTTCGGTGGGGCGCCATTGACGGAGATGAAGTTGTTCCAACTGCTGCTCCCGAGCAGCGGCTGATCCGCTAAAGCCACCGATTCCATTCCTTGCACGCTGCGCAAATGTTCGGCAACCTGCTCCCAGTACTCGACCGGCTGAGGCTGCTTTGCGACGGTATCCAGAACAAGCAGCCGATCCGCTGAAAAGCCAGTGGCCACGTGAGACAAACGTTGGAACGTGGCGGCAAAAAGCCCGGCGACGAACAAGACCAGAAAACAGAACGCCACCTGTACCGCGATCAGCGCATGCATCAACCGCCGTTTCGAATGGGGATCTTCTCCGCCTTTGAGCGCGCTCACGGGATTGACGGAAGAAGCGCGCAACGCGGGAATCAAGCCGAACAGCAAGGTCACGCCCAGCGCCAGTGTCAACCCGAAAGCGAACACTCGCCAGTCTGCGGGAAGCAGCAGCCGCGCCGGATTGTCCGGAGGATTAATCATGCCGACGACGAACGGCCCCGCCCACCACGCGAATAATCCGCCCACGGCTGCGGCAAGCAGGGCGAGCCACGCGCTTTGCACCAGCACCAATTGAACCAGCCGGAAACGTCCGCCTCCCATCGAAACGCGAACCGCCATTTCCCGCGCTCGCGCCGAGGCCTGCGCCGTCATCAGGTTCGCCACGTTGGCGCAGGCAATCAGCAGCACCAACGCCACCAGCACGGCGAGAATGGCGAGTGGCCGCCGCGTTTCTGATTGAAGATTTGAAACGCCCGAGGCTGCGGGCTCGAGCAAGACTCTTTGATTTACGTATTCATCGATCTCTTTTTTGGACATTCCCAGAAAGCCTTTGGCTCGCTCTTCTTCAAAGGCGCGTGACGTTGCTTCGAGTTTCTGGCGCATCGGTTCCATCGCCGTGCCTTGATTCACGAGCGCCAAAGTCCGATGCCAAGTCCAGTCTTTGTGCGTGACTCCGGGATGCATCATCGTGGGAACGAAGAGGTCGACCATCGTGCCGGGCTCAGTGCCAGTGAATGGTGATTCAGCCACACCCACGATCTCGTACAACGTGTTGCCCATTCGAAACGTGCGGCCAATCACTTTGGGATCCTGGCCAAAGCGGTGCGACCAATAATCGTAAGAGAGCACAGCATAGGGATGGCCGCCGGGTTTCAGATCATCGTTCTCTGTAAATACTCGGCCCAGAGCCGGCCGGATTCCCAGCGTCGAAAACATCGATCCCGAAACGTATTGCAGATAGGCCCGCTCAATCTCTTCGTCCGATTTATAAGTCAGATCCACCGGCTCCGCATACGAGACGGCAATCAACTCCGCCTGGTTTTTCACCGACTCGCGCATCAGTTGGAAGTCGGGATACGCCCAGCCATCGAATGTCTGCAGTTTGCCTTCAGGACCGATGCCTTGCCGCGCCAGGTCATAAAGCCGTTCAGCATGCGCAACCGGCAAAGGCCGCAACAGCAGCGCGTCGATTAGACGAAAGGCTGCCGTGCAAGCTCCGATGGCCAGCGCCAGCGAAACGATCGCGGCCGCCGAGGTGATTTTTGTCTTGAGAAGCTGCCGCCAGCCGAAAATCGCATCAGCCCGCAGCGATTCCAGCCATGCCACCAGCTTGAAATCACGGCTCTCTTCGCGATGCCGCAGCGCCGAGCCGAACGCCCGGCGGGCCTCGGCGGGATCGCGGCCCTTGTCAATGGCTTCGGCAATGTGCGACTCGAGCTCCTCGTCAATCTCCCTATTGAATCGATCGCCGCGCAAAACATTCCCGATCCTCGACCATAGAGACATCTCACGCCTCCCGCAAAACCCGGTTCACCGCCAAAGTCACGGCCTGCCACCGCGATTCCTCAACGCCAAGCCGCTTCTTTCCCGCCGCAGTCAATTCATATAGCCGCGCGCGCCGCCCGTTATCTTTTGTGGTCCACTCGGCGCGAATCCACCCGGACTCTTCCATCCGGTGCAGCGCCGGATAGAGCGACCCCTCCTCGACGCGCAGCACATCGTCGGAGATGGCCTGAATCGCCATCATAATGGCGTATCCGTGCAGCCCCGACCGCCGGGAAAGTATCTTCAGAACAAGCAAATCCAACGCCCCTTGCAAAGCTTCAGATTTGGCCATACTCAAGCCTCAGAATACATAGACGTCTAAACATCGGAAATGTTCCGTCGAAAAATCACTCGGCTGATGATTCCCGGAAGGGAGACCGCGAAGGTAGAGAGCCGGCGACCTCGATCAACCGGCTCGGGCCGTGCGGCGAGGCCCGCACGAAGTACCGCTGCGGTGAGTGAAGGCTGCGTCCGAAGGGATAGCACGTTACGAGGGTCAACTCATCGTCGGCGGTGGGGGCCAGCAAAGCTACATCTTCGGGCAGCACCACGCGAATGAGATCTACCGTGAACGTGCGCTCGCGAAGCTGGCGGTTGCGGGTGTCATACCATTGGACCTCGATCCTGTCGCCCAGAGCCGTCCCTTTCAGCGGCAGAAACCAGCTCGTCCGGTGCCCTGCCAATTCTAGGTTCCCTGGCTCGCCGAAATCCGCCCCGCTGAGCAGCCGCGCGGGGCCAAAAGCTAGCGTCCGTGGAGTCGCCCCTTCGAGAACGATTTCGTCGAGTCCAAGTCGCGGAATCCTCAACCGCGCCACCGGGTGCGTATCCGCCCATGGCCACGGCGGCTGCTCTTCGCCGAATTTCACTCGCTTTTCCCAAGCCCGTTGGATCAGCACGCTGGCAAGCTTGGCCTTCGCCCTCATATAGATGTCGCGGCTCGTAAGGCTTCCGCCTGCGATCAGCGTCACCACAAACAGGAGCCGCAGGAACTTCACGGCACGGCCTCGGCTTTCCGGCGCGTGATCCACCAAAGCGCCATGCTGATGAGCAGCAGCACGACTCCGAGCGCTTCCAGAAATGCGTCTGCCGTGCCCGTCGCTGGCGCGCCGAAGACCTTGTCCATTTGCATCCCCGCCGGCAATTCCGTCGGAACAGGAACTGTTTTGGATTCCCCTCCCGCATTCGCCACGATTTCCTCCACGGCCACAAGCGACGTGAACCGCGTGACCAGGTGATAGTGAATCGCATGCGCAACAAGATCCGCGCGAATTCCGGCCCTGGCGTCGTCGTCCGCCAGCCGCCACTTGTCCATGAAATCTTCCACTCGCTGTCGCGCCCACAGAGTTGTGATCCCGGGATGAAAGGTAGACTTCGAAGTATCGAAAGCAAAACTCGCCTCATACGGCTGATCGCCCGCGCGAGCGGTCAAGTGCATGATGCCCTTCGTGCCTTGCGTGATGCGCCCGTAAACCAGCAAAGGCTGACGCAAGAAGAGGTCCGGCGTCCTTTGAGGATAGAGATCCGCCACCTCGACTCCTTCAAAGGTCAGCTTTACATCCGTCAGCACTGGACTCTCGATAGTTTCCAGCAACCGGCCCATCTGCGCCGTAATCTCGCTGTTATCCGCGATGTGCGTGAAAGTCCCTCGCCCGAATTGCGCCATTTTCGTGGCCAGAAAGAAATTGGGTGCGCTTCCGATAGCCACTGTATACAGCCGTGCTCCGCCCAGGTTCTGCCGCAGCGCCGCGAAGATCTCTTCTTCGTTCCCCAAGTCTCCGTCTGTCAGCAGCACGATGTGCCGCAGGTAACCAGGAATTTCCGGCTTCCGCATCATGTGAAGCAGCGCAGGCAACATCTCCGTACCGCCACCCGCCTGAAGCCCTTGCACATAGCGGCGCGCGGCGGCTACATTTTCCGGAGTGGCGGCGAGAGGCTCTGACGCAAACTCATAATAAGTGTTGTTGAAAGCCTCGATGCCGAAGCGGTCGTCCGGGGTCAGCCGGTCCAGCCCCTGGAGCAAGGCTCCGCGAGCCTGCTCGATCGAAGTGCCCGCCATCGAGCCGGATATATCAATGAGGTAGAACATTTCCACCGGCACGCGCTTGCTCGGCTGCGCCGTCGGCGGAAAGGCCGCCAGAAGAAATTCAGCCCCGCCGGAATTGCCCTCGGGAGAGAGAAATAGCGCGGTCTTCGGTTGCGTGCTTTCCGCCTGCTGTATCTCCAGCACAAAATCCTTGTTGGGAATCGTGGTGCCGCCGGCTAACTCGACTTGTTGCCGTCCGTCTGCCAAATGCTGTACGTTGATCGCGTGCGACACGGACTTCACCGACCCAAACTCAAATCCCGGATCGAGATTCACGGTGATCGAAATGTCGTGTCCCGGCCTGCTGCCAGGATTTCTTACCGGTGGTGTAATTCGCGACGCATCGGTCACTTCATTCGTGTCCATGGCCCATCCGGTCCCCTGATGTCCCATGGCTTGCGTGCCGGGGATATACCGCGGTCCCACCACCATCGGGAAGTCCAGCCGCATCTTCGAGTCTTCCCAGCGCAGCGGTTCCACATACCGCAATCGAACATCGATGCGGTCGCCAGGCGTGATGTTCGCCACGGAAGCCGTGAAAATGTTGGGCCGCTCCTCCTCCATTAGCGCGGCGCGCTTGCCTTGGGATTTCGCCGCTTCGTAGATTTTTTTCGCTTCCTCGCGCTCGCGAACGATGCTGTGAATGATCCTGTTTCCGATTCGAATTTCCATGTCATAGACGGCGGCATCCTGCGGCAATGGGAAAACGTAGACCGCCTCGATTGGCTCGGAGGTGGAGTTGACGTACTCCTGCGTCACCGTCGCGGCTTCTACTAGTCCGCGTACGTCCAGCGCGGCGTCGGTGTGCACCAGCGGGACAGTCTCGTAAGCTCCGGAAACGGGTGAGCGGTAGAGCAGCGATCCTTCCCCGGGGCACGGAACGCCGGTGTCCGATTGCTGGGCGAGAGCCCCTCCCGCGAAAACCGTGATGACTGTCAGCAGTGCCGCCACAAATCGCCGAAGCGTATAGTTATGGGACCATTTCCCTGTGAGCCGTTGCATATTGCCTCCTCCACACGTCTTGCCGCGTGTGTCAGAATGCATGAGGCGCGCCACGCCGCGCGGCCGCAGGAATCCTGCCTAAGTGCCCGTCTATCCGTCACTTGGCATACGCCGACGGAACCGCTCGTAACTTCTTCCGTGTTGTTTCACCCACGCCCGTGTGAGCACGGCAACGTTGCAGGGAGCTTCGCGGGGACTTAGCTATGCGACCCTCGTAATCACTTGTACAAACAGGTTTTACACTCGCTTTCCCTTCGCCCCTTTCTTGCTACGATAAAAGAACCCTAGGACACAATTCCCGTTTGGGGTTTGAATCGCTCGCCAACAGGCAGCGAGCTTGGTTTTCTTGGATACGGTTGCCCTCGACGGCGGCCGAGGAGTTTCACGTGAAACAGTCAAATTACTTTCTCGCCCTTGCAGGTCTTCTTGGCTTTCTTGCCGCGCCCGCATTCGCGCAGGCACCTCCGGCGGCCAAGCCCCAAAGTTCGGCGGTTACCGCTCCGGCTGCCGGTGCCGCGCAAGCATCGGGCGCGAGCAGCGTCTCTCGAACCACCAAGGCAGTGAATTATCGCCGCGCCGGAGGAACGACCAAGATCGATTTCGCCGGCACTGAACTCATGCAAGGCGCCGTCGGCGAAGCCAAGGTCGAAAGCAAGAGTGGCCGCATCGAAATCGAAGCCAAATTCCAGGGATTTGACGACGCCACCAAGTTTGGCCTCGAATACTTGACCTACGTGCTTTGGGCCATTTCTTCCGAGGGCCGCGCCGTGAATCTCGGCGAAGTGATCCTGAAGAACGGCAGCGGCCAGGTAAAGGCCATCACGGATATGCAGACCTTTGGCATGATCGTTACCGCGGAGCCATATTTCGCGGTCACGCAGCCGGGCAATATGGTTGTTCTGGAAAATGTTCTCGGCCCCGCCACGCAGGGCAAAATCGAAAATATTGACGCACAGTACGAACTGCTGCCGCGCGGGATCTATTCCTCTTCGAACACCAGGATCGAGAACGCCATCTTCGGCATCGACCGGAAGACGCCTCTCGAACTTTTCGAAGCGCGCAACGCCGTTCGCATCGCTCGCATTGCTCAGGCCGACAAGTACGCAGCGCCTTCGCTCGCTCGCGCCGAACAGCAGCTCCAGAATGCAGAAGATGTTTACCGGCGCAAGAGCGACAAGAAATCAGTTGAGGCGGCCGCGCGCGAAGTCGTGGAAACAGCGGAAGAAGCGCGCGTGATGGCCGTCAAACAGAAAGCCGAGGAAGACGCGCAGGCCAAAGCCGCAGCGGATAAGAAAGCAGCCGAGGAAGAAGCCGCGGCGGAAATCAAACGCCGCCAGGACGCGGAGCTGGCCAGGCAACAGGCGGAAGCCGCCAAAGCGGACGCGCTTCGCATGAAACAGGAAGCGGAAAAGGCCGCGGCAGATGCCGCGCGCCAAAAAGCAGAAGCCGAGCAAGCCACAGCCGCCGCAGTCCAGCAGCAGCAAGCAGCGCAGGCCGCCGCTGAACAAGCGGCGCGGGATAAAGCCGCCGCCCTGGACCAGCAGCGCGCCGCGGAAGCCGAAGCCGCGCAAGCTCGCCAGGCTGCTGCAAACGCCGAAGCAGAGAAGGCCCAGCTTCGCGCGCAGCTTCTCAGCCAGCTAAATTCCATTTTGCAAACGCGCGATACCGCGCGCGGCTTGATCGTCAATATGTCGGACGTTCTCTTCGACACCGGCAGCTCCACGCTCAAGCCCGGTGCGCGCGAAAAGCTTGCGAAAATTTCCGGCATTCTACTCGCGCATCCCGGCTTGAGTCTGCAGATCGAAGGCCACACGGATAGCATAGGCGGCGACGAGTTCAATCAGCAGCTTTCCGAGCGCCGCGCGGACACGGTGCGCGATTTTCTTGCCGAGCAGGGAGTTCCCGCTTCCACCATCGCCGCGCGCGGCTTTGGAAAAACGCAGCCCGTCGCCTCGAATGACACTCCCGAAGGCCGCCAGCGCAATCGCCGCGTCGAGATCGTCTTGAACGGCGACGTCATTGGAAACGCAGCCCCTGCAAGCGCCACCACCAATCAATAATTCAGCCAATTCAGCGGCAAGCCATCGCTGAGCCTCGCGGAAATTGACGGTCGGCCGCGCAATCCGCTACGGTATTCCTGCAACTGCGATGCACAGGAAGCTGGAGGACTGCCATGCTTCTCATTCTCTTGGCGCACATTTTCCCCGCGTGGAAACCTCACTTCAGCTTTCTCGAAAGTCCCCTCGCCAACGAAATGATCGCTCTGCGTTGGCTGCATCTTGTTTTCGGCGTCCTCTGGATCGGCATGCTGTACTTCTTCAACCTGGTCCTGACGCCCGCGATGAAGCAAGTGGATCCCGCGGCGCGCCTGAAAGTTTATCCCGCTCTCATGTCCAAAGCGATGCTCTGGTTTCGCTGGTCCGCGCTCATCACCGTTCTTGTGGGGCTGCGCTATTTTCAGTTGTACCTCTCCGCGGATGCACGAAACGCCGGCGATCCTTCGCTTGCCGGGAAATGGCTCGGCTGGTGGCTTCTGGTCTGGGGCGTCGCGTATCTTTTCCTTTATGCCTTGCAACTTCCTGCCAAGGGCATCCGGAACAACGCTTGGGTGCGAACCCTCGCGGTCGCGATTGTCGTGATTGCCGCGTCCTGGCTCATCCTTGCCTTGAATGGCGGGCCGATGTCTTCCAGCGCGCATCTGGCCATCAGCGTCGGTGGAGGGTTCGGCCTGGTGATGTTGCTAAACACCTGGTTCGTGGTCTGGCCGGTTCAGAAAAAATTGATCGCCTGGGCGCGTGCCAGTTCGGAACAAGGAGTGTCGATGCCACCGGAAACCGAACGCCTGATGCGCTGGGTTTTTCTCACTGCGAGAGTTTCGTTCTGGCTCTCATTTCCGATGTTGTTTTTCATGGCCGCCGCCAGCCATTATCCCTTTCTCAGCACGCTCGCGCGCTAAGAGAACCACTTCAGCCTCCGCGTCCTCGGGAGCGGAGTCTGGTGATCCGTCCCCGCCGCCTCGCCTCTCTGCTCGCCTACTAAACACTTTACTATGAACAACTTATGCGGAGAATTGCAAAGTTCTACGACTCTGGTACTTCGGGCCTATTGGAGCAGACGAGGAGGAGCCCCACAATTCCTGTAGAGGCTAAGACCTTAGGATGTTCGCCGCTATGCTACTCGCGATCTCCATCGTTGCGCTGTCGCAATTTGCCCTCTACTACTGGCGCGCAGTTCTGGCGGGAGTAGCGGCGCAACCGGTTTCTGACCGCGTGCTGGCTGCGGCGCATCTCGAACCCGGCCGCATGAAGGCGCAGGATTTTGAAACTCTTGCTGGCCTGCACGAACTGACCCCGGATCTGCGCACCAATGGCGGCGGGCTGACCCTGGTGCGAGCGTATTACCGGATTGTCGAAGGTCTCGGCGAGCTTTCCGGTCTGCGTGCGCCTGCCGTTGCCGAGTGGTGCGAGCGCGAGCGCGTGATTTGCGCCCGTTACGCCGCCGTGCAGATCGACCGCCGCCTGCAAGCCAACCTTGCCCTTGCCGCTGCTCTGCGCTCCTGCTAAAGCCGCCGTCAAAACCTGTAGATCGTCTTTCGTTCTTCTTCCCTCTCTCCCTTCTCAGGCCGTTCAGCTGTTCATCCACGGCGCAAATTCCGGCAGCCCAGATTCCAGCCTTCGCGCTATGAGATTTTCCCCATTCCCTGAATACACGTCGCCACCCGCATAGTCTGCGGGTGTAACCTTTTCCAGGCTCGGCGGTATTCACCTTTGGAAAGAGCGAGAACGGGCCGATTCGGAAAATGACCAGGCGATGAAGTTGGCTCCCGACGAGGAACTGATGCTCGAAGTGCGCAATGGCGCAGGCGAAACGCTCGGTGTGTTGTTCGACCGCTATCACCGGCCTCTGTACAACTTCTATTCGAAGCTGACCGGGGACCGCACGCTGAGCGAGGATTTGGTGCAGGAGGTTTTTCTTCGCATCCTGCGGTACCGCCAGAGCTACCAGCCGGGAACACCTTTTCGCGCATGGATCTACCAGATCGCGAGGAACGCACGCGTGGATCATTACCGGAAAACGCCGCGGCACATTACGTTCGAGCCGGAGATGGCGCCCTCCGTCCTGCCGAAAGATTCCGCCCAGCAATCGGAGGAAGCCGATTTGTTGCATCGCGCCTTGATGCAGATGCCGGAAGAAAAAAGGGAGATTTTGATCTTGAGCCGCTTTCAGGAATTGAAATACGACGAAATCGCGCGGCTGCTCGGATGTGAGTTGGGAACGGTAAAGACGCGCATCCATCGCGCTATTCAGGAGCTGCGGCAGAATTTCAAACAGCTCGAGCGCGGGCTCGCGCCGCAAGAGGCAGTGCCTCAAGCGATGAAAAACATTCCTCTACGGAGGGCCAGTGATGAACTGTGAACAAATGGGAGAACTCCTGCCGGACTATCTGCAAGGAAGTTTGAAGGCCGAGCAGGACGGCATGGTCGAACGGCACCTGGAAGAGTGTGCGGATTGCCGCGAGGATGTGGCGATCTGGAAAAAGCTCGCGATTTTGCCCGTCGAGCAGCCGAGCGCGGAATCGCGCGAGCGATTCGAAGCGATGCTGCACGCGTACCTGACCGGCCGCAGCGACAAAGCCGCCGCCGGATTCGAACAGGCGAGGCGCGCCTCGATTTGGAATTGGCTGCGTTCGCCGCTGGGAGCCTTGGCGTGGAGCGTGGCGCTGCTCGTCATCGGCCTGTTCGCCGGGAATTACATCGGAAGCGTTCGCTCAAACGCAACCTCGCACCCGGATGAGCTCGCGGCGATGCACACCGAACTGACGAACATGCGGCAGTTGGTCGTGCTCTCCATGTTGCAGCAGCAGTCCGCCAGCGAACGTCTACAAGGCGTGAGCTACAGCCAGGCGGAGGCGCGTCTCGACCCTCAAGTTTTGGCGGCCCTGGTCCACACCTTGCGCTACGACAACAGCGTGGATGTGCGGCTCGCGGCTCTGGATGCGCTCAGCCGGCACGGCAGCCAGCCTCAAGTGCACAAAGGCATCGTGGAAGCCCTCCAAGAGCAGCAATCGCCGCTCGTGCAAGTCGCCCTTATCGACCAGATGCTCGAATGGCGCGATCCGGACGCGGCGGAGCGCCTGCGCAGATTTGCGCAAACACCGAATTTGAATCCCACAGTGCGCCAGCGTGCGGATTGGGCGCTGAGCAAATTGAATTGAGGAGGCAAGCGTGCGCGGAAAAACGTTTTTCACGATTCTGACAATCTACTTGATGGCCGCGTTGCTCCTGCCGGTGCTGCCGGCAAGAACGTCTCTGGGCCCGCACACGCGTAAGAGCATCTCCGCAGCTTTGTGGGCGGCGCTTGAGCCGGAAACGGTCTCCGCGAAGAGCATAGACGACGACAACGACGGAAATTTCCCCGTCCAGGATCAGGAAAATATACGGAAGACGTTCGCTTTACCCGCGGCCGGACCGAAGTCGCTCGAAATCGACAATGTGTGGGGTTCTATCGAGGTGATTGCGGACGCATCGGGCCAGGTGCAACTGGCTGTCGACCGTTCCACGCGAGCCGAGTCCAAAGAAAAATTGGAGCAGGCCAAAAAGGAAGTGACGCTGGACATCACGCAGCAGGGAGGGGCGCTGAAGTTCTACGTGAACGGGCCCTTCCGTTGTCAGTGCGATGATTGCCGGCGTCCGCGCGATAACGACGGCTACCGCGTCAAGATGGACTTTCAAGTCCACGTGCCTCGCGACATCGATCTCAACCTGAAAACGGTAAACGAAGGCCGCGTCCTCATTCACGGAACGAACGGAAACTTTTTGGTGCGAAACGTGAACGGAGACATCGAGATGGACGATGTGGCGGGCTCCGGGACAGCACGAACCGTCAACGGCCCAGTGATCGTTTCGTTCCGGCAGAACCCCAAAGAAAGCTCCGATTTCAAAACCATCAACGGCAACGTCGAACTGAAATTCGTCCGGGATTTGTCCGCGGATTTCCGGTTCAAAACTTTCAACGGCGGCATCTATAGCGATTTCCCCGTCACGGCGATGCCGGTGCACGCGATGGAGCAAGAGCACGAAGGCACAAAAGTGATTTATCGAGCCGACCGCTACGCCGAAGTCCGCGTAAAGTCCGGCGGCCCGCAGATTCAAGTTGAAAATCTAAATGGAGACATTCGCATTCTTGAAAACCATGAATAACCAATTACCAAGATTTATCCAAGCTTTTGCGGTATCCGCAGCAATGGCCGCGGCGACGATGGCCCTCGGCGCGCCGGCCCGCGCGCAATCGCAATCCGGCAGCGACCGCATTGTCGTGAAACTGGACGATCCGGCTCGGCCCGCATTCGTCAAAGCCAGCCTGGTAAACGGCGGCATCACGGTGAAAGCCTACGACGGCAAAGAGGTCATCGTCGAGGCCCGCGCGCGCAACGAGGAAAGGGAGACGAATCAGGGCGGGCCAAAGCGCTTGAACATTTCGACGACCGGCCTGACCGTCGAAGAAGAAAATAACGAAGTCCGCGTCAGCACGGAATCCTACGCGCGGACGATTGACTTGACCATTTCCGTGCCCACGCACGCCTCGCTCAAACTCCGTGCGGTGAATGATGGCGATATCACCGTAACTGGCGTGGACGGTGACCTCGATGTGGACGACATCAACGGTTCGGTCACTCTGAACAACGTCTCCGGCAGCGCCGTGGCCCATGCTCTCAACGGCCATGTCCACGCCACATTTGCCAGCGTCAACCCGCAAAAGCCCATGGCCTTCAGTTCCCTCAACGGCGACATCGATGTCACCTTTCCAGCGAATCTCAAGGCCAACGTGAGCATTCGCTCGGACCGCGGAGACGTGTTCAGCGACTTCGATGTGCAGCTCCAGGCCTCTGCACCTCAGCAAATCGTCGAAGACGGCCGCGCGCAAGGCGGCAAATATCGCGTCAAAATCGATAAGACCGTTCACGGCACGATCAACGGCGGCGGCCCGGAATATCAGTTCACCAACTTCCAGGGACAAATCTACATTCGAAAAGCGGGAGCCGCGCGATAGTGGCATCCCTTTGAAACTTGGCCTCTTCCCAAGACTGAACGTTTCTTTCGAAAACTCTTCAGAGAATACTTGCGCGCTGGTCCTGAATGGCCTTCCCTTTCAACGGCACGGCCACGTGAGCGGATTCCCGCGGATTTTGTTACGCTGTGGCTGGCAAAAAGAGAGCAAGGAAGGAGAAACAGCGTGCCAGTCGTGGCCGGAGTGGATCTTGGCGGAACTGCCGTCAACTATACCTTAGTAAATCAGGAAGATCGTTTTCTCATCGAAGGCCTTTGCGAGCATCCTTCCCTTGCCAAACAAGGCCCGGACGTTTGCCTTCAGCAGATTACCGACGGGTTGAAAATCGCCGTCAAAAGGGCGGACGTTCCCCTCGACGACGTGGTTGCTGTCGGACTTGATACACCCGGCCCAGCCAGCGCCTCGGGCCAGTTTAGCGCCCGCGGTTCCACGAACTTCGTTCATCCCCAGTGGGCGGGATTCGACATTCGTGAGGGCTTAGCGCATAAGCTGGGCAAGCCCGTGACTTATCTGAACGATGCCAATGCCGCTGCGCTCTGGGGCCACTTCGCAATGTTCGGAGCCAACAGCCGGGAGACGTCCATCTCCATCATCATCGGGACAGGCAACGGCGGCGGCGTCATCATCGAAGGCGACGTCCTCAAGGGCAAGAACGGATTCGGCGGAGAGCTGGGCCATGTCCTGCTTCCCTATCAGGGCATTGCCGGGACCGAGGGCATGAAACCGGCCTGCAATTGCGGCCGCACAGGAGACCTCGAGTCGCTCTGTTCTCTCACCGCGATCGAAAGAAATCTTCTGCCGTATTTTCTGCCGCGTTTCCCCGGCCATGAACTCGCCAAGCTGGACCACCACCAGGCGGCCAAGCACGTGCGCGGCCTTGCGGACAAGGGCGATCCGATGTGCAAGGAAATTTTCCGCGTTCAAGCCCACGCCCTGGGACTTTTCTTCGACGAGATGGTGAACACTTTCGACCCCGATGCCTTCATCGTCGGCGGCGGCGCTTTGGAAACAAGCGAAGGGTTCCAGCGCTGGTTTCTGAACGAAATTCGCGCGGGCATGCCCAACCAGCGCGAGGAGCAGGCCGGCATTCCCATCTATGTGATGCCCAACGGAGATACTGCGGGAGCACGTGGCGCCGCCATCGAAGCGCTTAACCTCGCCAGGCAGAGCGGCCTTGCCTGATTCTCAAGCCGTCTAATACGCCCAACGCAGCAGCACGCCGCCCGTGGTATAGCCCGCGCCGACCGTGGCGATCAGCACCAAATCTCCCTTGTGAAGTCGGCCTTGCGAGACGGCGTCGCACAATCCCAGCGGAATCGTTCCTGCCGTTGTGTTGGCATAGCGGTCGATGTTGACGAGCACTTTTGCGTCGTCCACGCCCAGACGCTCTTGCGCGGCCCGAATGATACGCAGATTCGCCTGATGGGGGACAAGCAAAGCCAAATCATCCTTTGTGAAGCCGTTGCGTTCCAGAAGTTTCGTGGCCATTTCCGCCATGCGTCGCGCGGCGTATTTGAAGACTTGCGATCCCTCCTGATGCACGTAATGCATTTTCTTTTCGACGGTCTCGGCCGTCGCGGGATGCAGAGAGCCGCCGCCCGGCATGTAGAGAAACTGCCCGCCGGATCCGTCGATGTCATGTTCGAAATCGAGAATCCCTTCGCCATCGGCCGCGGATTCGAGCAGCACAGCGCCTGCCCCATCCCCAAACAAAATGCACGTGGCGCGGTCGGTATAATCCAGGATGGTGCTCATGGTGTCGCTGCCGATGACCATCACTTTTTTATGCGCACCCGAACCGACGAATTGCGCGCCCACCGTTAGCGCATACGCGAACCCGGAGCACGCCGCGGAAAGATCGAAGCCCCACGCTTTTTTTGCGCCAATTCTGTCCTGCACCAGGCAAGCGGTCGCGGGGAACAGCATGTCCGGAGTCACACTGGCGAGCACAATCAGCTCGATCTCGGCGGGATCGGTGTTCGTCTTGGCTAGCAGGCGCTTGGCGGCCTCCGTGGCAAGATGAGAGCTGGCCGTGCCTTTCTCTGCGATGTGCCGCTCGCGAATGCCCGTGCGCGTGCGGACCCATTCGTCGTTCGTCGCCACCATTTTCTCCAGGTCCGCGTTCGTCAGCACCTTCGGAGGTAAATAGCCTGCGACACCCGTGACTTTTGCCGCGATGCGGTGGGACATGTTTCTCCTTGCGAGTTCAGGCAACCAGGCGAATCCAAAATTCTATGCGATGCGGAGGCGAGGTTACAAGGCGAGAGCGTCGGGAACAAGGATTTACGGTGTTTGTGAGACGAGCGGACTTGGCGGTCGATAGGCGCTGGGGGCAGAGCCTCATTTCTCGGCCGGGAAGATTTCGTGCCGCCAGGTGAGCGTCGCTGTCTTTTGCAGCATCGCCGAGACCGAACAATATTTTTGTTCGCTAAGCTCGATGGCCCTCTGCACGGCGGCTTCATCGAGCTCCCCGCGCAGGCGGTAAAGCACTTCCAGCTTTGTCCAAACGGCGGGCGGCTCGGGCGCTCGCTCGCCTGAACAAATCACTTCCAGAGCTTCCAGCTTCTGCCGCTTTTTCTTCAGGATACTCACCACGTCCGTCGCCGTGCATGCGCCGAGGGCCATAAGTAAAAGTTCCATCGGCCCGGCTGCTTTGTTCGACGCCCGGTCGGAATCGATGACGGTGGCGTGGCCCGAAGGACTGGTGGCCGCGAATTTCTCTTCACCAATCCACTTTACGGATGCCGTTTGCATTTTCCCTCCCGGAAGATGAGTGCGCCATGAAAGCGCCCCAAAACTGCTTAAGCATAGCAGGAGCCCGGCGGTGGCGGAACGAAGCTCCACATAAAACAAGTCTTGCGCAGTTTAAAAAAACGGGCAGATGGGAAAGCCTCGCTGCGTTCTCTAACTAGACACGACTTCTGACGCCTTACTCTCTGGCTTCTTGTCGCTTTCGGCAGCAGCTTGGGAGGGTTTCCTCGGGAGCGTTTTAGCGATCGGCGAGTGCACTGTCGGCGCCTTTGCCTCGGGGTTGCGCGGGCTCCAATCGGCTGGAGGAAACGCAATTCGCCAGAATCGCGGCGAGGGATGCTCAAATTCAACGCCCACCTCGCGCTTGCCCGATTGATCGGACCCGAGATGGACGACCCGGCAGACAAGCTCTTCGTCCGTTTTCGTGTGTTTGATCGTCAGCAAATCCCCAGCCTGCACGGACAATTGCAACACAATCAAAGCGCCGTGCGGGCTCACAGTCAGTGTGTACGTTTCTTCCGACGTCTGAGTCTTGCCCGGCCCTCCTCTCAGCACCAGGACCGGAACACTCAGGCAAACCCTTTGGCTTCGGCGCAAATTGCTGACCTTGCTCGGCTGTGGCTCTGGAGATTTCATAAGGGCGAGGCTCGTCTTTAGGTCTATCGGCACTTCGCGCGCCAACTTTAGGTTTATTCTGAGTTTCCCATCGAGTTTCTTACTGTGTTTCCAACCCCAAGGAAGGCTGTGAGCCGGGGGTAGCCCGAGATGAACTCCCGATGGTGAAGCGGCTGCCGATTTTGATCTAGACGAAAACGGGTTCAATCCTCGGTCTTCGTTCTTTGGCGGAGGGACGCCTAAATTTTGCTGCGGAAGGCGAGAAAACCGGAAGCGAACTACGCGTTGCGCGGGCCGGTGGCTGCGACTTCAATGATCGGATTGGGAAGCTGCCGCATCGTGCGCACAAACACTTGCACAATCGCGCCGTCGAACTGCGCGTTGGCGCAGCGTTCCAGCTCCGCCAGTGCTTCCGGTGAACTGCGTCCCTTCTTATACGTGCGATCGCTGGTGATGGTGTCGTACGCATCGGCAACCGCAATGATGCGCGCTCCCAGCGGTATGTTTTCTCCCGATAGCGCGTCCGGATAGCCGGACCCGTCGAAAAATTCGTGATGATGCAGAACCATCTCGCGAATGCGGGCCAGCGGCGCGAGCGGATCGAGGATCTTCGCTCCAAATCTCACGTGCGCCTTCATCGTCTCCCATTCCTCCGGGTTCAACGGGCCGCTCTTGTTCAAGATGTTTTCCGGAATGGCCACTTTGCCGATATCGTGCAGCACCCCGCCCAGGCGGATTTCCTCGATCTCCGTATCGGTCATGTTCAGAGACTCGGCGATCAGCGCGGCATACGCGGAAACCTTTTGCGAATGCCCCTGCGTGTAGTGGTCCTTTGCGTCGATGGCGTAAGCCAGCGAAGTGACGGTATCGAGCACGGCCTGCGGCAAACCCTCCGGCCCATGCGACGAAGCGGACACCAAGGGCATCCCGCTGGAACTCTCTGTGGTGGCCAGCGACTCCGTAAATTGCTTCAGACGCGAGTAGATTTCTTCGAACGCCTCCGGCCCCGTCGCGAAGAGCCGCTTCAGCGTTACGCCAAGATAAGCCTCCAGGACATCCCGCTTCCATTTTTTCGCTTCGTTGGGATCGAAATGGTCCGCCGTCGAGACCGCATTTCCTCCCTGATGTTTCGAGAGGTACATCGAAGCGTCGGCCACCTGGATAAGTTCTTGTGGCGAGGAGCCATGCAGCGGATAGCACGCGATACCAAAGCTGGCGCTGATGTTTTTCTCCCGCAGCAGCGGGTCCGCGGAAACCCAGCCACGCAGCTTTGTCGCAAGCTGCCGCGCGTGCTCCATGTTGGTTTCCGGCATCAGAATGACAAACTCGTCGCCGCCATACCGAGCCACAACATCCGAGCGCCGGCAATTCGTCTCCAGAATGTGCCCGACACGCTGAAGAACGAGATCTCCTTCGAGGTGGCCATAAAAATCGTTCACGAATTTGAAGCGATCCAGGTCCATCAAAACCAGCGCAAATGCGCGGCCCGCGCGCGTCGAGCGCTTCCACTCCGCCGAGAGCGCTTCCATAAAGAAGCGATGCGTCTTCACGCCGGTCAGGCCGTCTGTAATCGCCTGCTCCTGCGCCTTCTGGAAAGAAAACGCGTTGTGCAGCGCGCCGGCGATCAAGTCGGCCAGCGTGCGCAGAAGGAGAATCTCTTCTTCGGAGAATTCGATGTGGAACGATGACTCGACGTACAAAACGCCGTGAAGCTGTTCCGCGTAAAACACCGGAAGCGCGATGGCCGAATGAGAGTCCTCGAGAAGCGGCTTGTGCGGCGAATTTGAGGAAGTTGAAGCCACATAATCCGCCAATTGCCCGCTGCGCGCCACGTGCCCGATCAGTCCGCTGCCGAGCGGAATCCGCTTGCCCAGCGCCCCGCGCCGCGCTCCCGCCTCCGCTTGCACGATCAGCTCGCGTGTCGAATATTCCAGCACACTGATCCCGATGTGGTCATACGTCAGCCCTGCTTCAAGCTGCTCCGCGATCTTCGCCAGCATTTCGTCTGGATTCAGGGTCGCGATGGCATTCCGCGAAATCGTGTTCAACAGCGAAAGATGCCGCGCTTTGGTGCGTTCTTCGCTAAACAGCCGCGCATTTTCGATCGCAATACTCGCTTCGCTCGCCAGCACGCGCATCAGTTCCAAGTGTCCTTCGTCGAAGGTGCGCTCGTTATCCGAAAAAACCGCCATCGCGCCGATCGCGTGGTCATACGCCACCAGCGGCACGCCGCAGTAGCAGCCCCGCTCGCGAATCGGTTCGACGCCCAATTTCTTGGCTTCGGCGACGTAGTTGTCCCGGATCAGCACCGGCTGCCGCGTGCGAATGATGTACTCCGTGATGTAATTCCCCACTGGCCGGGTCCGCGCCGGTTTCGGGTGTTCCGCCGATCACTTCCAAATCAAACCGCATTTCGTCGCGCAGCGGATCCAGCGACGCAATATAAAAATTCTCCACGTCGAAGAGCCTCCGCAGCTCCTCCCAAACCTTCCGCAGCAAATCCTCTTTGTTCAGCGTCGAGCTGAGCGCGCGCCCAATCTCGTTCAGGACGTGCAACTCCTCCGAGCGCCGCGAAGTCTGTTGAATCAGGTAGCTGTTCTCGACCGCCATCCCAATCTGGTGCCCGAGCGCAAGCAGCAGCCTGTATTCCGCCGGTGTAAACCGCCGGTTATCCGGCGTGCCCAGCAGCAGCACCCCGAACGCTTGCTCCTTGGCCTGTAGGCTAATCGCCACGATACTCCGCAAGCCCTGCGCGAGCGCGAGCTGCCGGAAGCGCCGGATCGGCTCTTCGCGTTCGAGCGCTGCAACCGTGTCGTCGTTCCGCAGATCCCTGAATCCCAGCAGCCCGCCCAGCCGCGAAACCAATCCGACAAGATAATCGTCCAGCCCTTGCTCCTGCGCCGTTCGGCAGAAGTCCTCGTTCAAGCCGACCGCCACGACGGATGTCGGACCGAGCGGATCGCCATGATGCAAAAAAAGCGCTCCCGCCGGCAGCCGCACAACTCCCAGCACTCGATCGAGCGCCTGCGATAGCATCCGCTGTATCTCTCCGCCCACAAAACTCGACGTCGCGAGATTGAGGTTCGAGAGCGCAAGCATGTTCCGTTCCACGCGCCGCTTCTCTTCCTCATAGAGACGCCATCACCATCAGCATGGCCACGAAAGCCGCAGGCACGGTTGCCGCGCTCTGAAAGCTTATTTCCCGTATCTCCGCGGCATTACGCAAGAAATAGAAAGTAAGCCCGGCGGCGGCCCACGCCGCGAAGGAAATCGCCAGCAGCCAATCCGCCAGCGTTTCTTGCCTCCGGCTTTCTTGCCAGAAGACGAAACTCACACCGAGGAAGATCGCCGCTGCGGGAAGAATCAACGGAACCGAAAACCAGCCGAGAGAATTCACGCCGGCCCAGACGATCAGCAGTCCTCCGGCGGCCGCCGCATGGATGTTCCAAAGCGGGCGCCCTGCATAAAGCTGTGCGCCCAGAAAAAATAAAATTCCCGCAGCCGCATACAGAAGCTGGTCCATCGCGGTCATCAGCGTAGAATCAACCGAGAATGGAGCTACCACCGGACCGAGATAGCTGAGCGCGACAATCGCCCATCCGAAGGTCCAATAGAGCAGATACGGCCGCCGCTTAAGCTGGTAAATATAAGCGAAGAAGGCGGCCACCAATGAGGTAGCAGCTAGCAATGCCAGCGCGATGAAGCTCTGGTTGGTCAAGGCCTCGGTCAATTCTCCGTCCCACGCGCGGACGGCTCGCTCACACCTTGCGAATACGGCCAATCGGCTTGCGCTTCAAAGTGCTCCCATACCCCAGCCTCGGCGCGTAGAGACAGTAGCGCGTCGGCGCGAGGCAGTCACCTCGAGGCACAAAGCAAAGTACTTGTGATTATGGATGATGGAATTTTCAGGAAGCAAGCGTACCGGGGTACCGGTTGCCAAAGAGGCAGCAGGGCGGGGGGTAACCCTTTCCATACCAGATCACCCGGACCCTTAGCTGTCTCTGGGCGCTCCCATTCGGCCCACACACAACCCCGATTGGACGCAAAATGCCCGTTTCGCTAAACTGGTCGTTTGAAATGGCAGTCCGGAAAGCGCCGGAAACACAGGTGAAATGACCAACCAAACACAAGCTGGCACGCGAGTCCGCTTTGCCCCTTCCCCCACTGGATATCTCCACGTCGGCGGCGCGCGCACCGCTCTTTTCAACTGGCTATTCGCTCGCCGGCACGGCGGCTCGATGATCCTGCGCATCGAGGACACCGACGCGGAGCGCAACAAGCCCGAACTCGTCACCGGCATTCTCGACGGGCTCAAATGGCTCGGCGTCCAATGGGATGAGGGCCCCTTCTACCAGTCGCAGCGCACGGAGCTCTATCGCCAGTCCGCCAAAAAATGCCTTGCCAATGGCAGCGCCTTCCTCTGCTACTGTCCCGCCGAAAAATACGCCGGAGGCGACTACGCCGAACCCGGCCAGGACGAAGAGCCAAAAGGCGGCGGCGCGCGCCGCGTAACGCGCTGCACGTGCCGCGATGGCAAGCCTTCCACGCCCGGCGCGAAACCCGCGGTGCGCTTCAAAGTGCCGTTGGGTGGTACGACGAAATTCACCGACGTAGTCTTCGGCGAGACGGAATTCTCCAACGATGAGATCGAGGACTTCGTTCTCTTGCGTTCCGGCAAGGGCGATGAAGAGTTCGGCCAGTCAATGTATCAATTGGGGGTAGTCGTCGACGACATCGACATGCGCATCACCCACGTCATTCGCGGCGCGGACCATCTCTCCAATACGCCCAAGCAAGTCCTCCTCTACCGCGCGCTCGGCGCGGTGCCTCCGCTCTTCGCCCATCTGCCTCTCATTCTTGGCGCGGACAAAAAGCGCCTCTCGAAGCGTCACGGCGCGACGGACGTCAACATGTACCGCGCCGATGGCTTCCTCCCCGAGGCGTTCCGCAATTTCCTCGCTCTCCTGGGTTGGTCGCCCGGCGGCGACGAAGAGTTTCTGCGCACCAAGGAACTGATCGAGCGGTTTTCCCTCGAAGGCGTCAGCCGCACCAACGGCGTTTTCGATCGCGCCAAGCTCGAATGGTTCAACACGCAGTATCTGCAGAAACTTCCCATCGAAGAATTGCTCCCGGAAGTGGAATCCGAATTGAAGCGCAGCAAATTGTGGAAAGACGAGTGGGCCGCCGGCGCTGCTCCCGGCCCCGATGGAAGAGATCACGCCTGGTTTTCGCGCACGGTAGACCTTCTCCGCCCCCGCATCCGGCTGCTTCCCGATTTTTCTTCCTGGTCGCGCGCGTTCTTCAGCGATGACTTTCCGATCGATCCAGCCGCCAGGGACAAATTCTGGAAGGATCCAAAAGTCCCCGAACTGCTCGCGAAATTGGCGGATGCGCTAGCCGCTCTTCCCGAATGGAACCACGATGCGTGCGATCACGCTTCGCGCGCTGTGGCCGAAGCCGCCGGCGTAAAAGCTGGATTGCTCATCAACGCCTGTCGCGTGGCGATCGTGGGCCAAGCCGTCGCTCCGCCGCTCTTCGACACCATGGTCGCGCTCGGCCAGGAGCGTGTCGTAAACCGCTTGCGTCAGGCGTTCCCCTAGTTTCGGAAAATCCTGCGAAACGGGCGTTCTCGCGCATCTCCTCAAGTTCGTCTTCCTTTGTCATTCATGGCGCAACGCCGAATTCGATGTGCTGATCTTTTTCTTGATGGTCTTATGGAAGATGGATATGCCGACCGTCGGATGTTCGCGCGTGCCCCCAATCGAGATTGGGACGACCGCTCCTGCGCCGTTTTTCTCGAAAAATGGATCGAGGAGTTTCAGGAAAAACGAATTGGCGCCCGTGACGGTTTGCGAGAGCTTGGCCTTGAGCCGTAGGTGGCCCTTGAGATCAATTTTGCCCCCCACCAGTTGGTAGGTTCCGGACAGATCGATGGCTGCGCCGGGAATGCTGAAAGCCAGATTTGAAAATGTCACGATTCCTTTTTCCACGTGAAATTTGCCGTGGAGATCGGAGACCGCGCTGCCCGCATCTGCATCCTTCGGGTTTCCTTCCGCCCGCCGGCTGAGGTCCTTCAGACTTTCGCGGACCTCCGGGCTGGACCAGCGCGCGTCATCCACGCCGATCTGGCCGTCGAGAATCATCTTATCGAGAACTTTCTCTTTGCCGGGCGGCAGGACCAGCTTCGCTGTGATTTTTGTCGCACCGGTCAAAATGGGCGGCTCGGAATCCATGGCTAGGCTCAGTATGTCCTGAATCCGTGCGTCGGGGGCGCCCACGTCGAGCTCAATTCTATGGCCAACGTGCCCCGGTTCGTTGATCACGCTGCCGTCCGCAATAATCAGCGACCGAATGAGAGTGGCGCGCACGGGATGCAGAAGGGTATCTCCGTTGGTGCCGTCCACCGTGGCGGAAAACTCGGTGTGTAGCGGCACGGGCTTCCCAACTTTGTCCAAGGAGAAGTTAGGTGTGTCCGTTTCGCCATTCACCTGAAGCTTGGAAAGTTCACCTGTAAATTTTCCCGTCGAGGAAAGAATTCCGGCGATCCCCGGAAAAGGACCGAGATCAGCGTCCGTGAATTTGTAAGACCCGGAAACGGGCGTCGCTCCCGGGTCGTCGAGATCCCAGGGGCCAAAGTCTCCGCGGGTGTCGATTTCGCCCTTGGGTTTGCCGTTCGTCAGGGTTCCGTGGAAGCGAAAAGGTTTGTCGATGCCGGCATCATGCAGATCCAGGTCATGAATGTCCCATTCCAGAGGTTCTTTTTGGGGCTTGCCCGGGTCGGGTTTTCGGGGGAGCGTGATCAGCACGGTGTTCTTGCAAATGACTTCATCGACGATCAAGGCGGATAGCACGTTACTCTTTTTTTCCGGGCTTCCGCTTTTGGAAGCTTTTTTTCCTCCGCGAGGTGGAATCGTGATGGTCATGCTCTCGATTTTCGCGCTCGAGATGTGATTGGGAAGCCGCAATAGAGCGATTAGGCCGAGGTCGAACGAAAATTTGTCCACGTGAATCAATGGCGGAACATCCGTGCGATCGTGGAAATAAATCGTCAAATCTTCGCCGGCCACACCCAAGTGTGGAAATCCCGTGACGCGCAGCGAAGCAAGCTCGACGCGGCTCTCAAAATGGTCGCTGAGCGAATGAATCACCCACAGCCGCACGGCGTTGTCCATGTGCCGCCCGCGCCAGAGGGCAATTCCCCCGGCCAAAAGAATCACGGCCAGCGCAATACCGGGAACGGCCAGCCACTTTCGCGAAACGCTTTGAGCAACCTTCATCAAAAGATTGTCCCAGAGATGATGGCGCGTGCGCTACTCAGGTAAAGACTGGAGGAAAATCAAGTTGGACGAGAGCAGGAGGGCGCGATGCTGGTCTATCGCGGTGCCTGGTTACTCCACAGTTGGCGGGAAGCGGTTATTTCGGGAAAAAGAGTTCTGGATGGACGGGCTTGGCCATGGAAGCCGAAGCAGCGACGTTGACCGTCGCATTCAGCGCGAGCGTGACCGGCGGCAGGCAGACCTCCGTGCTGCACGCTTGATAGCGAAGCTTCAACGAAAAGTGTTGCTCGCCAAGAGGAGCGTCGGCCAGTGCGGTCGCCGGCATGCGAAGGATGATGGTCCCCTCGTAGACATTGAGGGGTTCTTTGGAAAAGGAAAAGGTGTGCAGAGCCCCTTTGGGGTAGGAGACATCGCCCAGTTGAAAGCCCGCCGGTGCGCTGGCGCGCAGATCCGTGGCAATCAAATACTCTTCGGATTTTTCGCGGGCGTTGATGTGGAAGCCGGGACGAATCTTCGCGACCACGGCGATTTGGAATTGGCTGCCGCGGCCCACCGGATCGAGCGAAACGTACGTTGTCGGGGCCACGACGTCCTTTGGCGAAGGAACCTGCTGCGGCGCGGAAGGCAGCGCCGCGACGCCAATCAGCACCACGGTGCAAAGAAAAAGTGACGCGGCGAATTTCATGGAAGGAATCTCACGTGGAAGCATCCGCGGGTTGGCCTCATAGTTTGACCGGAGTGCCCAACTGCTGCGAAACGACGCGGTTCATCACCGCAAAAAGGTCCTCGCCCGTTTTTTCGAGCACGAACGCGTTCTTCGCTTCCGACCAGCCTAGCTTGAACGAAGTCGATAGCGCCGAAATCCAAATCTCGCGAATCGGCGTGTTCGGCGAAATCACGAACTTCGCTTCCTCCGGCTCCTCAAAAATCACTTCAAGCTTGCCGCTCTCGCCTTCCACGTCAAAATCATGCTCGTCCGCCAGCACCAGCAGCCGCTTCTTCAACTCTCCAAACGCGTCGTCCGCTTTTCGTTGAAAGTCCTTCTCATCCAGCATGGAATCAGGGTACATGACCGAATTTCCTAGTTCAAGGCACGTGGATAGTGGATAGTGGTTAGGTAAGAATCGCCAGGACAAAATCTAATGGTTCAATTTCATTCGCAGTGCGTTGAGCATGCGCCCTACTTCATCGGCTATTTTTTGCGCGTTTGTCAGCCCCGCTGCCGCAAAAAAACTAAGCCTCCTCCCTATCTGGAAATGAGTTTCGAGTTCCTTCAAAGATCCATTCGCCACAAAGAGGAAACGAAGAAATTCCTTCTTGTGCGAGCGTCCAAAGCCCTCGGCGATGTTGGCAGGAACAGAGACCGCGGCGCGCCGGATTTGCGAGGCAAGCCCATACTGTTCGTTCAGTGGGAGGCGCTGTGCAAGCCTGTAACTTTCGATGACCAAGTCCATGGACTTCTGCCAAACGACGAGATCCTCATGGCGCAGGATTTTTCTCTTCTTTTCATCGGCAGCCAACTTCGCCCGCCCGCGTTCTAACCACTAGGCACTATCCACTAACCACTCTTAACTACTCCCTTCACTCCGCCAACTGAATCTCAATCGCCTTGCTGACTTCGTCGTAGTCGATGATGCCCGTGATGCGCTTGACTTGTTTGCCGTCCCGCGAGATCAGGACGCTGGTGGGATACCCGAAAAGTCCGCCGAATTTATCGGCTGCGTCGTCGTTACCGATCAGAATCTCGTAGCTCATGGGTTCTTCATGGCCGTCCACGTCGAATCGCTCTTTCGCCACGAAGGGAGCCACCACGCTCTTCCCGTCGTCATCCAGTGCGATCCCCAGAATGGCGAAGCCCTTCGGCCCGTACTTTTGCTGCAATTGGATTAGCCAGGGAATTTCGGCGCGGCATGGATCGCACCAGGTGGCCCAGAAATTGACGAGAACGACTTTCCCTTTGTACTGGCTCAGCGAAACATCTTTTCCATCCAGATCCTTGAGCGTGAGTGCAGGCTCAGGCAATCCGGTGCTCTGGGTGTCCGCTTTCATCACCGTGTCGTCGGTCTTGGCCTTGACGCGCGTGGCCTTATCCGCAAAATACGTGCCGGCGATCAAAGCCAGCACCGTCCCGATAACCAACAAGCTTTTCTTCATCTCGTGCCTCAATCCTAATTATACTCGAACCTCAATTTTTGGAAATTGCGCGCCGTCAGCTCGAGGAGCGGCCGCGCGAAAGACTACTTCCCTCCGGTAAGCGACTTTTCCAGCCACAATACCGCGCTGTTCAAGAAGCCCAGCTTGCCCGCCAGCCAGGTCAGCTTGTTCACGAAGACCAGACCGCCTATGAAGAGCAGCAAAGCCCCGCTAAGCAGTTCGACGGCGTGGAGATACTTTCGGAAGCGTTGATAAAACTTGAGAAATTGCCCGATGCCGAGCGCCGTCAGCAAAAAGGGCACCGCTAAACCGGCGGAATAAACCGCCAGCAGCAGAATGCCGCGCGCAATCGTGTCGCTGGCGGCGGCCAGCGCCAGCACGCTTGCAAGGACCGGCCCGATGCACGGCGTCCATCCAAACGCGAACGCAAAGCCAAGAAGGAACCCGCTGAAAAGTCCCGGCTTCGTGCTCGTGCTGCGCAGATGCACGTCGCGATTCAGCCACTTCGCGAGCACAGGGCCAAAAAATCCGATGAGCGACAGCGAAAAAAAGTGCACCCATCCCAAGCCAAAAAAGAGCGGCCCATGATGAAGCAGCGAAAGCACACCCAGTAAAACGAGCGCGGCGCCGATGATGATTCCCGTGCGCAATCCCAGCTTCCCGAGCACGCCGAGCAAGTGCAACCCGAACAGCAGGATCAGCGCGCCCGCGACTGGTTCGAGAAGCGTGCGGTTCTGCCGCAGAAACGTGCCGACGGCGCTGGCCGATGCGCCGAACGAAATGAACACCACGGAAAATCCGATGACGAAGGAAAGCGCGGATGCAAACAGACCGCCGCGAGGCTGTTGGCCCTGGCGCAATTGTTCGACCCCGATGCCGGAAAGCATCGAGATGTAGCCCGGAACGAGCGGAAGCACACACGGCGAGAGAAAAGAGACCAGTCCGGCGATAAATGCAACTGACAGAGAAACGTCGATCATCTTTTTGTTTAGACCTAAGCTGACCTCAATTTCCAATCTTAGAGTGTGATTCCGGACTCAGGCCAGGCGCAGAGCGCGATCGGGCCAATCCGCGCGGCCGGAGATGATTCACGCTGGAACGCTTGCATTCTCCCATTCGATAAAACTCGTACATTCTGCTGCTTTGCGAAACGCGTGCATTCTCCTGCTTTATGGAGCGCGTACATTCTCCCACAAAGACGTCAAAAGAGCGTGGCCCGTTAGCGCGATAACGCGCCCTCGGAAATTTCCTCCCGGCGAACGCGCTTCGCTCGCTGCGTCCAGCGCCGCGGAAGCAAAAGCACGACAGATGAAAGATTTGGCCGACGTGCTGCCGTCGCACGAACCCGGCCCAGCACTCGCAAGTGCCGAAAAGCAAAGACGTTGCGAGATGCGCGGTTGGCACACGACTTGCCCTCTGACTGTTGGGAGCCACGCCTCGACGACTCCCGGCAGGTGCTTATGCAGTGGACGCCAAATAAGGTGACAGTTCTGCGAGTGGCGGTGGGGTTTGCCGCCGTAAGTTTGTTTGGCCGCGGTGCGTGGGCGAATCTCGCCGCCGTTGCGTTGACCGTGGCGACGATTGCCCTCGACGCTCTCGATGGGCACATCGCGCGGCGCAAGAATCTCGCCACGCCAATCGGTGCTCAGCTCGACATTCTCGGCGACCGCATAATCGAGAATGTCTACTTCACGTATTTCGCCGTCGTGGGAATGGTGTCTCTCTGGTTGCCCATTCTCTTCTTTGCTCGAGGAGCGGCGACGGATTTCTTGCGCAGTTTGGCCCTGCGCTCGGGCCGCTCCGGCTGGGGCGCGAGTGCCATGCTGCAAACGCCGTGGGGACGCGCGCTGGTGGCGTCGCGTTGGAGCCGCGGATTGTATGCCGCGATGAAGTGCCTGTGCTTTTGCTACCTCGGCCTGGAACTGGCGCTGACGCGCGGGCCCGTAGCGCTCCTCGGCGGAATGACTTCGCACTTGCACACCGTGATTTACGCTGGCGCGCAAATCCTCACAGGGATGACGGCGGGATTTTGCGTGCTGCGCGGCGTGCCCGTGCTCGCGGAAGGATGGAAATACTTCGCGGGAAACGTGGGGCGCATGCGCGCGGGCAAGGGCATTACGCAGGAGGCGATGTGAAGATGAGCAAAAAAGGAAAGGAAGTTGAGGAAGTAAAGGATGTAGAGGAAGTAAAGGAAATAGAGGAGAAGAACGGACGTGTTGCGGCGTTTTTTGATTTGGATGGAACGCTTGTGCCGCTGCCTTCCATGGAGAAGAGATTTTTCTGGATGCTGCGTTCCCGGCGATTGATTGGGATGCGGAATTATTTGTTGTGGATTGCGGAAGCGGCACGGCTGGCTCCGAGTGGACTCCATCAGATTGCGCACGCGAACAAAATGTATTTGCGGGGCGTGCGTGCGGATGAGGGGTTTTGTAGGACAGACACTCTTGTCTGTCCGCTTGTGTGTCCCCTTGCAGAAGCTAAAGCTAAGGAAAAACTGGCAGAAAAAAGACAAGCAAAAAAGAGACAGGCAAGAGTGCCTGTCCTACGGTTTTATCCGGAGGCGATCGAACGCGTGGCGTGGCATGGGCGGCGCGGGCACGGGATGGTACTGGTGACGGGCACGCTAGAGCCCTTGGCGGAGCAAGCGGCGGGCGCGCTCGAAGCTGAACTGCACGTCCGAGGAGTTTCCGGCGAGATCCGCACTTGCGCGACGCGGCTCGAAGAGAAGGGCGATCGCTGGACTGGGCGGATTTTGGGAGAAGCCTTGTTTGGCGAAGCGAAAGCGCGCGCGGTTCGGCGAGTTGCCGCCGAAGCTCGATTGGATTTGCTGAGGTGCTTTGCGTACGGCGACAGCACAGCCGACCGGTGGATGCTCGAGGCCGTGGGAAAGCCGGCGGCAGTGAATCCTTCCGCTGATTTGGCGCGCATCGCGGAGAGAAACGATTGGCCGGTTTTGCAGTGGGGAACGGAAAACCATTTAACGCAGAGCGCACAGAGACCGCAGAGAGCACCGAGAGAATTTGAAACGGAAACCGCGCGCATGACTGCGGAAGACAGGGCATGAGGGACATGGATCGAAATGAACATTTGGAACACGAGTACGCGATCGCATGGCGCGCCGAGACGACGCCAAACATCGAAGCTGCGGATGCCGTCGCGATCGGCGAATCTGCGAGCGAAAGCATCGGTGCGCGGCTGGCCCGCGAATGGGCGGCGGCTTGGGCTGCTTGCGGGACGTTCGAGTATGTGGCGCTGGGCTATTTGGGAATTTCGAGCGTGTTGATCCTTTTCTTTGCGGAGAATCTGGCGCATCCGTTGCGGCTGATTGGGATGCAAGCGTTGGTGTCCGCGGGGATTCTTGGCTTGTGCCGGCTCGAAGCGCGGGTTGCCCGAGGCGCGCAATTTCGTGAAGGAGAAAGACAGGAGACAGACAGGAGTGTCTGTCCTACCTTCCGGCAGAAATTCTGGCATTTCTGGCGGCACTGGTATCCCCACCTCTACTTTTTGTTCTGCTTTGAAGAATTGGGGCGACTGGTTCATTTGGTGCAGCCCGGCTGGCAGGATGCAAAATTGATTGCATTCGATCACTGGCTGACCGGCGTGCATCCCGCGATTTGGCTCGAGCAGTTCGCGACGCCCGCGCGCAACGACTTCATGCAGTTCGTTTACCTGACCTATTTCACTTACTTGTTGGCGGTCGGCGGAATTTTGTATTACCGGCGCGACTGGCGCGGGTACTGGTCGGTGATGACGTACTCGGCCGTGGGCTACGCCATCGGATATGTGATTGCGATCTTTTTCCCAATCGAGAGCCCGTGGTTTTCGATGGCTGGAGCGTGGCACGGCCCGTTGCAGGGCGGGGCGGCCACGGCCGTGATCAATTTCATCGAGCACTATGGACGAGTGCGCGGTGCGGCGTTCCCCTCCGAGCACGTGGCCGGGGCGGTGGCGGCGACCTGGGGCGCGTGGCGGCACCGGAGATGGCTCTTCTGGGCGATGCTGCCGCTGGTGGCGTGCATGTGTGTTTCGACGGTTTGGGGGCGGTATCACTACGTGGCCGACGTGTTAGGCGGGATGGTTACTGGGACGCTTGGCTACGTTGTTGGGGCTTGGCTGATGAGGCGGCGCTCGCCGGACTCACTCGTAGAGGAAAGCACAGACTGAAGTCTGTGCCACGGCCCCCGTGTTTTTCGTAAGTGTTGCATCTAAAGAAGATAGCTTTTTTGTAAGTCGTTTAGAATCAACGTTTACGGGGCTGCCTGTAAGTGTTCATTCTAAAGCTACTTAAAGCCCGTGTGGTCATCCTCCGAAGGATGCTCTTCCATTCGGAAAAACATAGATACAAAAAGCGAAAGAGCGGCAGGAGGTCTGCCGCTCTTTCGGTTATGGATTTACCTAACTCGCACAATACCAGACGTTGCCTTACAATTCAAGACAAATCTTGGGTAAGTCAAAGGGCGGGGCGGCGGGATGGAGGGTGGGCGCGCTCGAAGGCGTGGGCGATTTGCAGGAGCAGATGTTCATCGGTGACGGCGCCGATGAATTGGAGGCCGACGGGGAGGCCAGCCGGAGTGAAGCCGCAGGGGACGGTGATGGCGGGGACGCCAGCGAGATTGGCGGGGCGGTTTGGGCGAAGCAGGAGGGCGCGGGTGGAATAATCCTTATCGGCGATGCGGATGGATTCCTGTTCGATGGGCGGAGCTACGATGGGCGTCGTGGGAACGGCGAGGGCATCGACGCCGGCATCGGACATGACGAGATGCAACTGCTGGATGAACTTCTCGCGCATTTCGAGGGCGGAGAGATAAACCGTTGCGGGGACTTTTGTACCCATTTCTAGGCGGCTTCGTACATCGTCGCCATATTCGGTGGCACGCGCGGGAAACCAGCCGGCTTGCTGGTGGTAGTGAGTGGCTTCGGCCCAGGCGATTTGATTTCCGGCGTCTTCGGTTTCTTCGGGGAGAGGCAGGGAGACTTCTTTGATTCTGATTTTCTGCGTGCGGAGAGAACGAAGCGCTTCCGCGAAGAGGAGCCGAACTTCTTCGGAGAGCACATCGAAGAAAAATTCCTTGGGAACGCCGAGTGTGAATTTGAGGGGTTTTGCGGAGAGATTGCGCGAGGAACGGGCACTTGGTTCGCCTTTTACGCGCGGGAGGATCGGCTCGAGGAGAAGTGCGGCGTCGTGAACGGTGCGAGCGAGCGGGCCGACACAATCGAGCTTGGGAGAAAGAGGAATTACGCCGTCGACGCTGACGCGGCCGAGAGTTGGTTTGAGGCCGACGATGCCGCAAAGCGAAGCGGGAATGCGAATGGAGCCGCCGGTATCGGTGCCGATGCTGCCGTAGCAAAGGCCCGCGGCGACGGCAGCAGCAGAGCCGCCGCTGGAGCCACCGGGAATTCGCGCAAGGTCCCAGGGATTGTGGACGGCGCCGTAGTGCGGATTGTTGCTGGTCACGCCGTAGGCGAATTCGTGCATGTTGGTTTTGCCGAGGAGGACGGCGCCGGCTTCTCGAAGCTGGCGGACCACGGTGGCGTCGTGCTGCGGAATGAACTTCGCGAGAATGCGCGAGCCGGCCGTGGTGGGAATGTTCTCAGTATAGATGTTGTCCTTCAAGGAGATGGGAATGCCGTGGAGAGGGCCGCGATCGCGATGGCCTTTGCGGCCGCGCGCAGCGAAAAGTTCGGATTCGGCTTTTTTGGCCTGCGCGAGGGCGAGTTCGGACGTGACGGTGATATAGGAATTGAGCTTGGGATCGAGCTGGATGATGCGCGAGAGCAGAAGGCGGACGAGTTCGACGGGGGAGAGTTTTCGTTTGCGGAAGAGGCGAGCGACTTCTTCGATGGAGGCGAAGGCGAGATCGGTGTCGGTCATCGGAGGCATGGGAACGGGCACGAATGGGGAATTTAACACAGCTTATCGAGGCCGGAGCCATGGAACTCGATTTTCGGGAAAGAACGGGGAAATCAATAGAAAGACCGGTGGGTGCCCCTCGGAGTGGGGATTAGACGGATGTGCGGTAGCGGCTTCTACATGGCACCGGCCGGTGGAAATAAAAATGGGACCGGTTGAATCTTAATGGGCTTAAGATTTTGATGCCCTCGCGCATTCTTCTAGAGGCACGAGGCGATCCGTCTGCGCAGCGCGGAGCGAGGTTTCCCCTTCAATGAAAACGTTAGTTGTTTCCTTGCAAGTTTTCCTTCTTACGGCTTCGAATTGTTTCGGCATGCCCAACAAAACTGTACAAAAGACGGGAACGGTCACCCTAAGCGTTCTCGATTCATTTGGCCGACCGCGTTCGGATTGTCATGTCACTCAGTTCTCTTCTGCATACCCCTATCAGAAGGCAGAATACAAAAATAAATTTGCCAACTATATTGCTCAGGAAATTCCTTACGCCATTTACACGTTGTTTATGAGATGCGATGACGGAAAACCCCTCGGGAGGGTTTACGTTAACGTGAGTCGTCCGCAACAACTCGTCGTTATTGGCGAGTGGCGAAACATAGGAGATTGGGTTACTGGCCCGGACCCAAGGCTCGCGATCAGCGTCGAAACGGATGCGGAAGTCCACCTGTCTGAGCAAGCATGGGTCAAGGTCGTCGGCGTGTATGTCGATGATTCGGAGGTGAGCAAAATCAATCCCCAGACCCACACGGCGGACTTTTACAATCTTGTCTCGGGCAGATATCTGGTCGTGCTATTGGACGCTGACAAAATCATCTGCACGAAAGCGGTCGGGTTTTCGCAGGAATTCCAGTCTCACGCGAAGATGAAAATGTCGGTCACTGCGACAGGTTGCACGGTCGATGGACTTGGTTCTATTCGCCCTCTCGACTAGCGTCTCTTGAGCTTGGGGCTCTGAGTTTCGCCGACGAATTAGCTGGATAGTCCGGGATGTGATTTGAGATTGTATTCAATTGTTTGGTTACGACTTTACCGGGAGCTAGTAAGCTGTAGAGCTGCTAAAACGATTTCTCTGATGAAACAGAACACCCGAGACAATCTAATTTATCTGGCGGTCGGCCTTAGCATCGCTGCGCTTGTGGTGGCCGATTTTTTCTACGCGGATAGTCACAACAAGACAATGTGGTTACCGTCGAAGCTCGCAACACGTGCGGTCTACACGACTTTGCTTTTGGCGTACTTTGTCGCCCGAGAAACGCGTAAGCGGAAGGCGACACTCGTTCAAGTGGTCGCGTGCGTCGTGTTTGCGAGCATCGTGCATCTGGCAGTCGTCTTCGGTTTCCGACAAACCGTTGGTCGGCTTCCGGGTTTAGTCTTCTCTGCCTTGGCGGTCTGGGAGTTGTTCCTCGTTTGGCTACTGACTTTGCAGGTCGCAAGATATCTTAGGTCCGGTTGACAGAGAGGCTCGCGGACGCATCCAGAATTCGGGAAGAGCGTTGGAAACTCGTCCGGTAACCCCGTTAGCCAGGAGTTGAAAGTGCCGGGGTGGCGATGCGGCGCTGGAGGCGTTAGACCCAAGGACGAGAATCGTTGCGCAATTTTGCGATGTCCCTGGTGGGCGCGCTTCCGAAGAAGCGGCTGTATTCTCTGCTGAACTGCGAAGCGCTTAGATAGCCCACGCGCTGGCTCGCGGCACCCGCGTCCATCATCGCGGACAGCATGAGACGCCTGGCTTCTTGAAGGCGCAGCACCTTTTGATAATGCAGCGGGCTCATGGAAGTGACGGATCGGAAATGCTCGTGGAACGAGGAAACGCTCATGTGCACCAAGCCGGCCAGGTCTTCGACTTTCATGGGTTGCGAGAAGTTGGCGCGAAGCCAGGAAATCGCTTTGGCGAGCCGCTGCACGCTGGATTCGGCAAAGCCCATTTGCGCGACGCGAGGACCGATGCGGCTGCGCAAGAGCCGGATCAAAATCTCATCCAGGATCAGGGGAGCGAGCAGTTCCACGTCACCGGGCTGCGCGAGGCAGTCCATCAATCTGTTCGCGGCGTCAACGACGCTCGCATCGGCGGGAGCAACGTAAACGGCGCTTCTCTCTTGAACAGGAGGCAAGCCTTGGGGATACACCTTGAGGACCAGCTCGGCGATTTTGTGCGGTTCGAGGTCGAGTCTTAGAGCGAGGTAGGGGTCGGAAAAGCTGGCTTGCGTGACCTGGGCGGCAACGGGCAGCGCAACGGAGAAGACGAGCATACGCGACGCGTCGTATTCGTAGACTTCCTGGCCGACGATCACGGTCTTCGCGCCGCGGGCGATCATGCACAAGGAGGGCAAACGGAGCGCGTGCACGCATTCCTCGTTGGTCCGGGAGGCGCGGCTAGCACAGAGACCGGGAATGCGCAGATCAAACGTACCGTCGTGAGGAGCATAGGCGGCGATGCGGCGAGCCAGCTTTGCGGTGTCTGGTTCGTTCGCTTCGCTGGCCCTGTCTGGGCGCCGCAGAGAGACAATTTTGCTGTTCGATTTCACGGCTTCGAGAATACCTCTTTTCCACCGCGATGCTGACCGCCGGATAGCGTCATTATGGTCACGCCGATGAACAAAGACGTTAGGCCGAGCAAAAGGAGTATTTTCATGTAAGTCTCGCGATCGATTTCACGCGGCCGTTTAGAGACCGGTCATTTTCTCGAGGCGTTCCGGGTAGCGAGCGCCTTCCACCGTGATCTGCGAAGCGGCGATGTCGATGTCACGCAGGTCGCCGGGGGTAAGCTCGACATTGAGCGCGCCGAGATTCTCATCGAGGCGGTGAAGCTTGGTCGTGCCGGGGATCGGAACCATCCACGGCTTTTGCGCGAGCACCCAGGCGAGGGCGATCTGGGCAAGAGTCGCGTTCTTGCGCTTCGCAATTCCGCCGAGCAGGTCGACCAGCGCCTGGTTCGCCTTGAGCGCATCGGGCGCAAAGCGAGGCACCGTCCTGCGGAAGTCGTTGCTCTCGAAGGTCGTGTTTTCTTTGATGGCTCCCGTCAGGAAGCCCTTGCCGAGCGGGCTATAGGGCACGAAGCCGATGCCGAGTTCCTCGAGCATGGGAATCACTTCCTGCTCCGGCTTCCTCCACCACAGCGAGTATTCGCTCTGGAGAGCTGTGACTGGCTGTACGGCGTGCGCGCGGCGAATCGTCTTCACGCCGGCCTCGGACATGCCAAAGTGTTTGACCTTGCCGGCCTGAATCAATTCCTTCACCGCGCCGGCCACGTCTTCAATGGGAACGTTCGGGTCGACGCGGTGCTGATACAACAGTTCGATGACATCCAGCTTCAATCGCTTGAGCGAACCTTCGACGGCTTGCTTGATATGTTCGGGGCGGCTATTCGGACCTGCGGCTCCCGGCCGATTGTCGCTGCCGCCCAGATCGAACCCGAACTTGGTGGCGATCACCACTTTCCCGCGGAACGGAGCGAGGGCTTCCCCTATAAGCACTTCGTTCAGGAATGGGCCGTAGACCTCCGCGGTGTCAAAGAACGTGATGCCGCGGTCCACGGCGGCATGGAGAAGCTCGGTCATCTCCTTCTTATCTTTGGGAGGGCCATAGGAAAAGCTCATGCCCATGCAGCCAAGCCCGATTGCTGAAACTTCCAGATTGCTTTTTCCAAGTTTGCGCGTTTGCATCGTTTCCCCTCGAACGGCGTTGAACGGTGAAAGTTGAATCGCTTTTTGGCGCGGTCCCAAAGTCAACGGGGAAAAGTGTAGTCTGCTCGTCCCTCGGGCGCTTGTCTATTCCGCCGGAGTATTTGCCCAATCCTCCGGGGCTGTTGCGCGGTTAGACGCAGAGCAATAACTGGGCAACGCGGTCCTGATGGGCCGGATTACAGGAAGCTGAGCAGAGGAGTAGCAAAGGAGGACGAACAGAGGGAGATGAAGGAGATCAGGCGGGGCATCAGAAGATTTTGTCCTGGCGGCGGAGATTTCCGAAGGAACCGATGTTGGCGATGATGAAGGTGGCGGTAAAACGATTCTCAGTGCGCACCTGGCCGAGGTTGATGCGGCGGTATTCGAGGGCCAGGCCGCAGCAGCCGCCGTTGTAGCTGATTTGCACGAGCTGGTTTTGCAGGATTTTATTCGTGAAGTCGTAGCTGATTCCCGTGGCGAAATTAAATCCCTTGCGCGTCAGGTTTCCGTAGCCGAGGAGCGCGCGGACCTGGTTCGAAAGCGGCTGCTGGAACAAAGGAACGACGGGAGGCGGCTGCAGGGGAAGATCGTTCAACTCGGGATTGTCGTCCAGGCGAAAGAAAGCAACGGTGGAGAAAAACTGGCTATACGGTTTGACCTTGAGGAGAGAGCCGATGGTGACGAGCCGTTGAATCTGCGGATCGTATTGGAGAATTTGCTCGACGTCATAGAAGCTGCCGGGATTGATTTTGAAATCGCTGAAGATAGGAGACCAATTGCGCGGTCCGAACGCGAACGCAAAAGGGGAAATGGAGTCGACGGCTTGGAAGACGTTGCGCTGGCCGTTGATGATGGCGCCGCCGAAAGTGGGGTCGAAATAATGGTCCTGAAGGAGAGTCCAGGAAAGAAGCTCCTGGGGCTGGTCGTCTCCGTTCTTGACGAAAAGGCGCTGCGTAAGGCCGTATTCGATCTGGTTCGTATCCGTCAGCGTGGAGTCCGCGTCGAAGCGGATGAAGTCGGCGAAGTCGTTCACGCCGGTAACGTAATGATAGGTGATGATTGGCTCGATGGTGTGCTTGAAGCGCCTGATCGGTTTGTTTTTGCCGTGAGAGGGCCAGTCGAAAAAGCGCTCAAGAGTGGGAGGCCGGAGTTCGACGGTGAGTTCGCCGGTGTTGCGCGTGATGGATTGCCCGGAAAGCAAGCCTGCGGAATCCAGAGAATCGCCGAAGAAGCTGGTACGAAAAGTGGCCGAAGTAGTGACGCCCAGCCAAGAGCCCAAGTGAAGAGGAATAGTGATGGACGGCGCAAACTCCGCGCGAGGGACAAAAGACGAAGTGTTAATTGGGTTGTAAGGAGGAGTGGTGGGGGATGGCGTATAGCCACTGTCGTCTCGATAGCTCGCACCAAGGAAGGAGTCGAACGAAAAATAGAGGGGCAGATTTTGCCATGGCGCTTGCTCCACGGAAGCGAAGGAGACCTCGGGCGAATCGCGCAGAGAAACATTGACAGGCGGAGTCGTGATGCCGGTCGTGGGCGATGTAATCGGGATGCTGAGGAAGGTTTTGTCCGCCAGCGCGGCGACATTCAAGCTAAAGCCGCGGAAATTGTTCGTCAGAAACGTAGAGCTGGGAACTTCCGAGGTGATGGCCTCTCCGAAGGAGTCTGCGAAAGCCAGACGAAACGTGAGTGAAGAAAGTTCGTTGATGTCCGCGACAAAGCGCCAGCCGTCCGGAAGCAGAGACTGGACTTCCAAATTTTGCTGATGGCCCCCTTGCTTCTCCAGAATATAAGTGTCGTTCGCCTCGGGGACGAGGAGACCCCGATCGATCACGCCATAATAGGTGTACTGGATGGAAGTATTTTCAAAAGGGCGGGCGCGGAATTCAGCGCGCTCCGAGGAGCCGCGTTTCGAGAGCAGCTCGGCGCCGAGGGTGGCGTCCAGCCAGGGTTTCGGCGCTAGATAGAGAGCATCTCCAAAGACGAACCCTTTGTTGTTGCTCTGGCTGATGACGGGCAGGAGAATCCCGGATTGGCGGATTTTTTCGCCCGCGGGAGCCGTGGCGTAGGGCATCCAGATAAGCGGGACATGATAGAGCCGAAAGTTGGCATTGACGAGAGCGACAGTCTTGTTGAGCCGAATGCGCGCCGATGGCGCATAAAACTGCCACGTGGGATGCCGCGGGTCGCAGATGGTAATCCAACCGCGGCGCACTAGGTAGATATCGTTGGCGAAACGCTCGACTTCCTCGGCCTGGAAATAAAGTGGGTTCTGCGAAACTAAAATCAAGGGATTGGCGCGGCGCTCGATTTTGATGGTGCCGCGTACGTGCGTGAACGTGCCGGCCCCGGTGCTCACGTTGTAGTGGGCTTCGTCGGCCTCGATGTGCTCGTTGTTGTAATCGAAGCGAACATGGCCGCGCGCGGCGGATTCCGAGGTGGTCTCGTTATATTCTACGTGGTCGGCCTGCAGGCGTTCGTCGCCGAAATGAATGTCGACGTCATCATCGGCGATGAACAGGTCGCCGCGCTTTTGTTGCGGTCCGCGGGACCAGATTTCTACTTCGCCGACTTTACCGGAATGCAAGCGAACTTGCTGAGCGAAAGAAACAGGAGAGACCGGTCCGCCCAGCAAACAAAGAATCGCCGCGAAGAAGAGCAGGAACCGGAGCGGGGACAGAATCCGGGCATGAGAGTGTCCATTCACGCGGAGCATTATGCCGTTGAAGACAGCTCGATAGCCTAGCATGGGGCTGCGGGGTTGTGTAGCACGCCCAAAGCGCATCGAGCGGGGCGAAGCGCAAAGGAAGGCTGCCGCCCGCAAGCCAACGAAACGAAACGCCAGGCGAGTGCAGCGCGTCTCTCTCAGCACGGGTCGGATTGCCATTTCAAAAACAATGGATGCGCGCCGCGGCATTGAGGAGGTATGATGCCCGGTTTTGACAACTAGGGGGGATAGTATGCGTCGTGCTTCGTCCACATTCAGGAAGATTTTGGTGCCGGGGATGCTTTGCCTCCTGGCGGCGTTCACATGGCCTGCAAGATCATCGGGCCAGGCAAATTTCACGGACAAGCTGAAGAACATCGAGTTCCGGGAAATTGGCCCCGCGGTGATGGGCGGCCGCATCGACGATTTTGCGGTGGTCGAAAGCAATCCAGACATCGTTTATGTGGGAACGGCGGCCGGCGGCGTCTGGAAGACGACGAACAACGGCACGACGTGGGAGCCGGTGTTCGATAAGGAAGGCGTTTCGACCATCGGCGACATCGCCATCGCACCGTCGGATCCCTCGGTGGTATGGGTGGGCACGGGTGAACCCAACAACCGGCAAAGCTCTTCCTGGGGCGACGGAATTTACAAGTCGCTGGACGCCGGCAAAACCTGGCAACACATGGGACTCGCGGCCACGCTCCATATCGGTCGCATCGTGATTCATCCCACCAATCCCGACATCGTCTACGCGGCGGCGCTGGGACATTTGTGGGGCCCGAATCCGGAGCGAGGCGTTTATAAGACGACGGATGGCGGCAAGACCTGGAATCAAATCCTGAAGATCAATGACGACACCGGCGTAAGCGATATCGCCATGGATCCGCAGAGTCCCGACACGCTTTACGCGGCCGCCTATCAACGGCGGCGCACGCCCTTCGGTTTCGACGGCGGCGGTCCCGGCAGCGCGATTTACAAAACGGTCGACGGCGGCGCCACCTGGAAAAAATTGACAAAAGGTTTGCCCTACGAAAACGGCGGTGACACCGGACGCATCGGCCTGGACATCTACCGCAAGGATCCGAACATCGTCTACGCCATCGTCCAGCACGAGCATGGCGGAACGTATCGCAGCGAAGACAAGGGCGAAACCTGGAAGAAAATGGGAGACACGAATCCGCGCCCTTCCTACTACAGCCAAGTTCGCATCGACCCCAACAACGATTTGCGCATCTGGGAACTGGGCGCGCAGATGTTTTATTCCGAGGACGGCGGCAAAACGTTTTCCACGCAACGCGTGAAAGGCATCCACGGCGATTTTCACGCCATGTGGATCGACCCCGCCGATTCAAGCCACATCATCACCGGCTCCGACGGCGGAATCACCTGGAGCTATGACGACGGGCGGACCTGGGACTTCATCAACACCATCGCCATCGGACAGTTTTACGAAATCGGCTTGGACAATGAGAAGCCCTACAAAATCTGCGGCGGCTTGCAGGATAACGGAAGCTGGTGCGGCCCGAGCATGTCTCTGGCGCGCGACGGCATCATCAACTCCGACTGGACGCTGATGCCCGGCGGCGACGGATTCTATGCGCGCATCGATTACGCCGAGCCGTGGATCGTTTACACGGAATCCCAGGACGGCCATCTTTCGAGACGCGACGAGCACTCGGCGCAGCAGCGCGAAATCATGCCGGAGGCCAAGCCCGGCGAGCCGCATTACCGTTTCCAATGGAATTCGCCCGTGCAAGTCTCGACGCACGATCACAAAACGATTTATTACGGCGGAAATTATCTTTTCAAGTCCACGGACCGCGGTGATTCGTGGACACGCCTCGGCGGCGACTTGACCACCGGCGTGGACCGCAACAAGCTGGAAATTTTCGGCAAAGTGCCGGACAAAAACACTCTCTCGCGCCACGACGGCGTCGAGGATTACCCGACGATCACCACGATCAGCGAATCGCCAGTCTCGGCCGATGTGCTTTGGGCCGGCACCGACGATGGCAACCTGCAAGTGACGCGCGACGGCGGCAAAACGTGGAAGAATGTGGTTTCGCGCGTGCCCGGTGTGCCCAAGGGAACCTACGTGAGCCGCGTCGTGGCCTCGAAATACGCCGAAGGCACCGCGTTCGCTGCGTTCGACGGGCACCGCAACGACGACTACAACGTCTACCTTTTTCTGACCACCGATTACGGTGAGAACTGGAAATCCATTCGCAATGGCATTCCGGATTCCGCCGGCACCGTGCACGTCGTCCGCGAGCACCCGCGAAATGAAAACCTGCTCTTCGCGGGAACGGAGTTCGGGCTGTGGGTTTCCTGGGACCGCGGAGCCAACTGGACCGCGCTTCGAAATAACTTCCCCACCGTGCCCGTGGACGACATCGAGATTCAGGCGCAGCAGAATGACCTCGTACTCGCCACGCACGGCCGCTCGCTCTGGATTCTCGACGACATGACGCCGCTCGAAAAATTCAACACTCAGGTCGCCAGTTCCGACTTGACCTTTTTCGCCCCGCGTCCGGCCACTTTGTGGGATCTGCGCCAGCGCCGCTGGAGCGCCGGGCAGCAGATGTTCACCGCCAAAAATCCGCCTTATGGCGCTATTTTGAATTATTACCTCAAGGACGCTGTCCCGCCCGAGCCGCCCAAATTGGCGAAAGACGAAAAAGGCAAAGAAAAGAAAGAAGCCGCCGCGGAGCCGCAAGCGAAAAACGAGGAGACGGCAAAAAAAGAGGGCAAAGTCAAAATCAACGTCTACGATAAAGGTGGAAAACTCGTTCGCGAATTTGAGGGTCCCGGCAAAGCCGGAGTGAACCGCACCAACTGGGATTTGCGCTGGGACTCGCCCGCCGTGCCGACTCCGGAACAAATCGAGGCTGCCGCCGCGGGATTTGATTTTGGTCCTCGCGGTCCGCTTGTCGAAGCCGGCGAGTACACCATCAAAATCAAAGCGGGCGACCACGAAGAAACGCAGAAAGTCCTCGTCGAAGATGATCCGCGCATGCAGATGTCGCCGGAAGAGCGCGCGGCGCGGCGTGAAGCCATCGAACAACTTTATGCCCTGGCCAAGACCGCGGATAAAGACCGCAAAACCATCGAAGGAATCAAGGAAGGTTTGACGGAGGCGCGGGACCGGTGGAAAAAGGACGCCGCCAATCCCGATGCGCCGAAGATTCCCGAGGACATTCAGGAGGCCGCTGAAGCGCTGCAGAAGAATGTGGATGCGGTCGCGGAGAAATACGTCCGGGAGCGCGAGGGCCTCGGCAACGCCGGCCCGCCGTTCATCTGGAAGCCCGATCCTTTGCCGCAGCAAGTACAAGGCTTGCTGCGTGAATTGGACGGCTTCTGGGCCGCGCCCGGAGGCCAGCAGAAGGAAAAACTGGCCGATCTGAAGCCGCTCGTCAGCGACGCCTCCGCCCAAGTAAAGAAAATCGCGGAAGAGGATTTGCCCGCGCTGAATAAAAAGATGAACGAAGCCGGAATTCCGCACATCGTCCCCGTGCAGCCGAAGCAAACTGGCCGCGGCGGATTTGAAGAAGAAGACGAACCATAACCCGGAAGTAATCGCCAAGATGGATGACGCCCGCGGAGTCTTCACTCAGGTCCGTCGAAGTATGTCCGTTACGTGCCCGGGGTAGTTGGCGGGAACGCCGTCGAGCTGAGGTGTCAGCAAGCGCGAAGATTATCCGCCTTCCGCCGCGAGTCAGCAGTCACGAGTCACCAGTCACTCTTTGGCTTTTGCTTGTGCTTTGGCCTGTGCTTCGGCTTGCGCGGAGCGGTACCAGGCAAACGTGCGCTCCAGCCCCTCTTCAAACGTGACTTGTGGATCGTAGCCGAGGAATTCGCGTGCCTGCGTGATATCCGCTTGCGAATCGCGGATGTCGCCATCGCGCGGCGGTTCGTATTTGGCCTCGAGCGGCTTCCCGGAAATTTTCCCGAGAAGCTGCAGCGTTTGGTTCAGCGTAAAGCGGCCACCGGTTCCCACATTGAACGTTTTGCCGGAAACATTGGGCGCTTCGCAGGCCAGGAGATTGGCCTGCACCGCGTTTTCAACGTACGTGAAGTCGCGGGAGTGTTCGCCATCGCCGAAGATCACCGGCTGCGTCTCTTCCAGAAAGGCCTGGCAAAACTTAGCCAGCACGCCGGAGTACGGCGATCCCGGATCCTGCCGCGGCCCGAAGATATTGAAATACCGCAGCGAAACATTTTCGAGCCCGTAGCAGCGTCCGAACGTCTGCGCGTAAAGCTCTCCGACATACTTGGTAACGCCATAAGGCGAAATCGGCGCCGGCTGCATCGTTTCGACTTTTGGCAGCGTCGGCGTTTCCCCATAGGCCGAAGAAGACGCGGCAAAAACGATACGTTTCACTTTGGCGTCGCGCGCCGCGACCAAAACGTTGAGCATTCCATCGATATTGATCTTGTTCGTTTCGATGGGATCCTTCACGGATCGCGGAACCGAAGTCCGCGCCGCAAGGTGCAGCACATATTCGGCTTCATGCATGGCCTTGCGCACCACTTCGATGTCCGTGATGCTACCCTTTATAAGAGTGATTTTATTGCGGATTTCCGCGAGGTTGTCTTCCTTGCCGGAGGAAAGGTCATCGAGCACGACCACGCTGTGGCCGCGCCGCACCAGTTCGTCTACCGTATTCGAGCCGATGAAACCGGCGCCGCCTGTAACGAGGTAGCGCATTCGGGAATTCCTCCTCGATCGTGGCCCTCGAGCGGCGGAGCGCCGTCTCGGTCCTGCACGCGGCGCCGGCGAAGACGCGGGCGTCGCGTTTTGGTAACCTCAAAGTTCGCGGGTAATGGCTGGCGGACTTAGCCGGCATACGGCGCGCGAAATTGTATTGTACGACGGAAGGAGAAAAGGCTGGGGACTGTTTCCCTTGCTGGTCACACAAAGAGCATGAGCTATAAAAAGGCCATAGGGATCGCCGTTGTTGTTCTTGGTTGTGCCGCAGGAGGTTACTACTGGGTGCGAGGGAGAAGCGAGATGCCGAGAATCGCTCCCGCTGCCACTCACGCTTCCGAACCTGCGAGCGTGCCTGCCGAGGAAGCTCCGCCGCCCGCACACGAGAGCGCCTCGCCTGCTCCGATTGCGGGTAAAAGCAGCCAGCCCGCGGCGGATGCCGGACTTCCGCTGCGCCATGGCGAAGTTCTCGAATACACGGCGAATGTCGCGAATCTGACGGACGTGGCGAATCTGAGATTGGTCGTGGGCGCGCACAAGGACTACTTCGGTAAGAGTGCCTGGCATCTGCAAGCGTTTGCGCACACGGAAAATCCGCTGCGCATGGTCTTTGTGCTGGACGATCAGTTTGATTCCTACAGCGATGCGCAGAATATGACCAGCTTGCAGTACGAAATGCACTTGAACGAGCGCGGCCAGAAAGTGGACTCCGTCCAGCGCATGACGGACACCGGGAAAGAGCCGGCTCCGCCGGATGCCACGGAAGCGCGGGTGCTCCCCGGAACGCGAGACCCGCTGGGAATGCTCGAATATTTGCGGCACGTGGATTGGACAAAAACACCCGAAGTCCGCTGCCCCGTTTATGACGGGCGAAAACTCTACGATGTACGGGCGAAACTCGCCGGCGATGGCGAAACCGTCACCGTCATCGCCGGGAGTTACGAGACGTCCAAAATCGAAATTCACGTCTTCGAGAACGGCGAAGAAATGAAGGACGCGCATTTCACGATCTATCTCGCGGACAACGCCGCGCGCACCCCGGTCCTGCTGGAGGCGATCATGCCGTTTGCAACGGCGAGCGTGCAATTGCAGAAGGCGAAATGAAAACCCGTTCGGCTGCAACGCGGCTTACAGCACGGCGTGGCGCGCACGCACGGCGGCCAAATCGGAGGAAAATCCGCGCGCCAAAAAACGGCGGCGACCGCTATCGAATCGCCGCTTGCTCGATCAAAGCGCAGGCGATGTGCCCGATCGTGATATGCGCTTCCTGAATTCGCTGCGGGTCCCGCGAAGGCACATTGAGCAGAAGGTCGACCTTATCGGCGAGCGCGCCGCCGGTTTCGCCGGTAAACGCCACGATAAAAGCGCCGCGCGCCCGGCCCGCTTCCACGCCGCGAACAATATTCGCGCTTGTTCCGCTGGTTGAAAGCGCCACGAGGATATCCTGGGAAGCGACCAGGGATTCAATTTGCCGCGAAAAAATCTGCTCGAATCCGTAGTCGTTGCCCGCCGCGGTTAGAACGGAGGGATTGGCGGTCAAGGCGATGGACGGGAGACTGCGGCGCTCGGAGCAAAGCTTCACGACCAGCTCCGCCGAGAGGTGCAAGGCGTCCGACGCGCTGCCGCCATTTCCGAAGAAGACGATTTTTCCGCCGGCGCGTAAAGCCGCGGCGCCCTTTTCCGCGAATTGCGCGATGCGCCCGACCAGCTCTTCGGAAAAGCTTTGCTTTACGCGAGCGCTTTCCGCGAGCTGCCTGCGGATTTCTTCGGCGGAGGAAGCCATGGGCGCCTAGCAGAGCACGATTTTTTCGCGATGCCGGATGACGCGGCGCGTGGCGTTGCGCGTATCCACCACCAGCTTGGCGGCGTCCACAATCGCCACGTAATCGTAGCTCGAGTGATCCGTCGCGATGATGACGCCGTCATAGCTTCCCAGGACGCTCGCATCGAGCGGGACGGACTTCATGTTTTCGTAATCGTAGTGGCGCATTTTGTGAAGCTTCGGGAAATAGGGATCGTTGTAATCGAGCATGGCGCCGCGCTGCTTGAGAAGTTGCATGATTTTCAGGGTCGGCGATTCGCGGAGGTCATCGACGTCTTTTTTGTAAGCGACTCCCAGGATCAGCAGTTTCGCGCCTTTCAGGCTCTTTTTGTGATCGTTGAGCGCCCCGGCGATGGAGTCCACCACGTGATAAGGCATGGCGGTATTGATTTCGCCGGCCAGCTCGATGAAGCGCGTCGAAAAATCAAACTCGCGCGCTTTCCAGGAAAGGTAGTAAGGATCGACGGGAATGCAGTGTCCGCCGAGGCCCGGACCGGGATAGAAAGGCATGAAGCCAAAGGGTTTTGTGGCCGCAGCGTCGATGACCTCCCAAATGTCGATGCCCATGCGCAGGCTGAGCATTTTCAGCTCGTTCACCAGCGCGATGTTCACGCAGCGGAAAATGTTTTCGAGCAGCTTGGCCATTTCCGCGGCCCGCGTGGAACTGACGGGCACGACGCGGGCGACAACCTGCGCGTAGAGCGCTTGCGCGGCGCGGCCGCTCGGCGGATTCACGCCGCCGACGACTTTCGGAATTTGCGCGAGGCCAAATTGTTTATTGCCGGGATCTTCCCGCTCCGGCGAAAATGCGAGAAAAAATTCGCACGCGACATTTTCGTTTTCGGGGCCGGCGGCGATGGGGCAGTGCAAGCCGCACTTTTCGAGGATGGGAAGAACGAGCTCTTCGGTGGTGCCGGGATACGTGGTGGATTCGAGAACGACGAGCTGGCCGCGCTGGAGGTGGGGCTGGATGGAAATAGCGGTCTGTTCGACGTAGCTGAGATCGGGTTCGCGGCGCTCATCCAGCGGCGTCGGCACGCAGATGAGGATGGCGTCCGCCTCTTTGAGGCGCGCAAAATCGGTGGTCGCGCTGAAGTGCCTGGAATTGACGAACTGCTGGATTTTGGTTTGCGGAATGTGCTCGATATAGGATTTGCCGGCGTTGAGCATGTTGATTTTGGCCGGATCAGTGTCAAACCCCGTGACTTTGTGTCCGGCTTCCGCGAAGCGCAGGGCCAGCGGCAGGCCGACGTATCCGCAGCCAATGATGGCGACCCTGAGCTGAAATCCTTTGAAGAATTCGGGTTTTCGGTCTGTCGGCATGAGTTACGTGGGCTCCTCGTTGTTTTGGGGGTAAAGCAGGCCATTCGGCCAATGGGATAGGGACAGTTCAATATAGCAGGTTCCACGCGAACTAAAAAACACGCACTCGCAGCGCGTTACTCCCTGTTCAAGAGTGGTTGCGGGACCGGGCAAGACGCGGGAAGATACTAGCAATGCGCGCGTCGAAAAGGCGGAGAAACCAAAGCGTGGTTACGGCTCAGCAATGATTTTCGTGGTGCTCGTTCTCGTCCTCGGGCTTGGAGTGGGCACGCTTGGGGGGCTGCTGGGAACGAGTGGCGGGATCGTGCTGGTGCCTGCGCTGGTATACCTTTTCCACATGGACCAGCATTTGGCGCAGGGCACTTCGTTGTTCATCCTGCTGCCGCCCGTGGGCCTCGGCGCGCTCAGAGAGTATTGGAAGGGAGGCAATGTCGATCTGCACGCAGGAATCTTGTGCGCGTCGGGGATTCTTTTGGGCGGCTATCTGGGCGGCCTGATCGCGGTCCCGCTGAGTTCGCGCGAGCTCAAGGGATTTTTCGGCGGCTTCCTGATGGTGGCGGCTTTGCTGCTGTTGAGAAAATCGCAGCCGCTGGACTCACCGGCGGTCCACGCAGAAAACGGGGACGCGAGTGCCTAACGCAGTGCTGCGTTCCGCAGGGATGTTTGCCGTCGCGTGCGTTTGCGGCGTGGCCTCCGGACTTTTCGGAATTGGCGGAGGCGTGCTGCTGGTTCCGTCCCTGGTTTTGCTGTTTGGGTTCGGGCAGCATCGCGCGCAGGGGACGAGCCTAGTGACACTGGTGCCGCCCACGGGCATTCTGGCTTTCCTTATGTATGCGAAGGCGGACTACGTCTCCTGGGAAATGGGACTGCTTCTCGTGCCGGGCGTATTCGTGGGAGGCATGATGGGAGCAGGGCTGGCAAAACGGCTGCGGCCGCGGCGAATGCGCCAAGTTTTTGCCGTGCTGATTTTCCTGCTCGGACTGTGGCAAGTGCTCGGCGCGTGGCGGGGCTAGGGAGATTAGGAAAACGATGGTCGACATTCACTGCCATATCCTGCCCGGACTGGACGATGGTCCGGATAGCATCGAGATTTCACTCGCGATGGCGGAGTCCGCTATCGCTGACGGGATTACCCACGTGGTGGCCACACCGCACTCGAGCAGTCAGCACACGTTCGACTACGCTCGGGTACGGGAGGTGCGGGACGAGCTACAACAAAAAATTGGGAGCCAGTTGATTCTGGCGACCGGTTGCGATTTTCATTTGAATCCGGAAAATCTCGAGGCGTTGCGCGCGGATGCGCCGCGCTTCTGCATCAACCAAAAAGATTACGTGCTCGTGGAATTCAACGAATATTCGATACCGCCGAGCATGGACCAGACACTGCATGAGATTCAGCTTTTGGGGCTGCGACCGGTGATCACGCATCCGGAGCGCAACGCCATCCTGCGGGTGCAGACGGAGAGGCTTGCGAAGTGGATTCGGCTGGGGTGCCGCGTCCAAGTGACGGCAGGATCCCTGACTGGAGTTTTTGGCCCCAGCGCCCAGAAGGATGCGTTGCGGTGGCTCGGTGATGGGATGGTCCACATCGTGGCGAGCGACGCACACAATACGCGCGGGCGGCCGCTGAAACTCCGGCCCGCGTTCGATCTTGTTCAAAAACAATTTGGCGAAGAAAAAGCGCGCGGCCTTTTCTTCGAGAATCCAATGGCGGCTTTCGAGGGGCGCGAGCTGCCTTACGTTCCCGAGCTGAAGGATGAAACCAATCTCCCCCGGCGGAAACGATTTTTCTTTTTTTGAATTTCTAGCGGGCTGGATGGAGTGGAAGTCCGGCCCAGGCATTTAAGATGCCGAGGCACTCGCGAAGAACGTCGAGCGCGTCGCCGGTCGAGCGCCACCAGCGGGCTGGTTCGAAAGGATCCTCCGAAGCGGCGCGTATGATGGATCGTTCACGCCCCGCAACCAGGCGGCGCCACAGGATTTGCACGCGGCGCGTATGCGGTTTGCTGGTCACGATGATGACGGTTGTGTCTTTCTCTTGCGCCATCGCAGCGGAAATGTCAGCAATTTCGTCGGCGGTGTTGACGATGGGAGGCTCGAGAACGCGAATGGCATCCTCCGGGACACCTTCGTGGGCCAGCACCTGCTTATTGTAGGAATCTTCGCCGACGTATTGAATTCCCAAAGGTGCGAGCGAGGCTCCGGGCTCCGTGGAATGAGTGAGCCACACTTTCGGGGCGTAGCCTTCGCGATACAATTTCGCGGCTTCCATGGCGCGGATGGGCATGCGGCCGCTAAGGACGACGATGGCTTGCGCTTTTTCGAGCGGATCTTCGACGACGAGCCAGCGGCCCACAAAAAGAAGAAAGAGAACTGCGGCGAGCAAGGCCGCAACCAAAAGGCCAAATGCTATCCGGCATGCCGGGCGACGCCGCGGCGGGCCGGGGTCGTGCTTGCTTTCGGGCGCTGTGTCTGTGCGAATCGTCATCGGGAAGCGCATCCTACTCGTTCGCCGGTGGTGAATCAGTTTCCGCTAATGCGAGGCAATATAAAAGGGCATTGACAACCTGAGCACCGGAAAAACCGGGAGCGGAGATAATTTCCGGGTTGCGGACAATTCGCCCGGAGTTTCCTCCTTCTGAGCGGGCAGCGCCTTTATCGGGAGCAGCACCTATCGGGATTCACTGAGTGACCGGCTGGTACCAAAAGTGTGCAAAATGTGACAGATTTGCGGCGGCTTGTTGTCAGACTATTTTGTGATGCAAAAGAGGGAACTGAGCAGGAGGGGATTGTGCGCTGTTCCTTGCCCCACGTGCGGTGTGGCCGCAGGGCAACGTTGTGTGCTGCATTCGGGCGCCCTGCGGTTAGAGCCACACGTAAACCGGCAGCTTTCCGCGATAAAGGCCGAAGAAACAGGGAATGCAAAATCCGAGGAGAATCGGAGGCCCAATCCACCCACGAGGCCCAGCGAAGCGGCCCCACCAAAGATCTCATTCGATTTGGGGGGAGTGGCCACACTGCAGGAAAGCTTCGCAGTAGGTGGAACCATTTTTTCCCAAGGCGATAGTGCCGACACTCTCATGTACATTCGAAAAGGCCGCGTGAAACTCTCGGTGGCCTCCAAGTCGGACAATGAGGCCATTGTCGCCATTCTTGGGCCAGGTGAATTTCTGGGTGAAGTCTGCCTTGGAAGCCAGAATTTTCGCATTCGAACCGCCACCGCGATTACGCCGACGGCTGTGCAAGTCATTGAAAGAAACGAGATGATCCGGGCGCTCCACGCCGACCATGCGCTCGCCTACTCCTTTATGTCTTATCTGCTTTCGCGCAATATTCGGCTCGAAAATGATTTAATCGACCAGACTTCTCAGTGCAGCGAGAGGAGGCTCGCCCGGGCTCTTCTTCTGCTCTCGGGCAAGGGGAACCGGGGCAAGCTGCACCGATTTAGCGGGATATCGCAAGGTACCCTGGCGACGATGATCGGCACCACGCGATCGCGCGTCAATTTTTTCATGAATAAGTTTAGAATGCGCGGCTTCATCAAATACCGTGGGCGTCTCGACGCGAACGGCGGGATGCTGATTAACAACTCTCTTTTGGCCAGGGCTCTCGTCAAATAGCTTCGGCTGGCCCCTCGAAAGTCTCGAAACAACTCATTCCAATGGTGAATAACCTGGCTATAGAGAATCTTTTTTGGCTCTCGGGTGTTCGGCGCAGACATGCGACGTCGAATTCCTTGTCGCGTTCCTCTCCGAACTTTGTCTTCATCTCGTCAATGGTGTTGCCGACGAGCGGCCAGGCAGGACTAAACACCCAGGCGCATTCGGAGCAAGCCCAGCCCTGAAAATCCGGTCTTTCGACCCATACTAGTTTGCGACGCATCGTCCCCTGGCGACCTCGCGATTTGGTGTGGTTACGTTCTTGCAGATGACGGTGTAGCAGCGGTCTTCGACGTCACCGCAACGACAAGTACCGGCCGCTCCCTTGCGTTGAGCGAGGTTTTGCGCGCATCGCCGGTTGCTGAACACAGATCAAAACCTGCAAGAGTCCACAGGTTGTATAAATTAGCGATGGAGGAGGGTTACTGTCTGTTGGGTATCCAACACTGTCAAGACTGCTATCGCAATCCGAGTTCGTCTTCGAACTGCTGAATGACGTCGTAGCACTCGCATGCGGATTTTTCGAGTTTCCGGCGGTTCACGATCTTCACGGCGCCTCGCACATAATCTATTATTCCCTTTTTTTGCAACACAGCCGCCGCCAGGCTCACCGTGGACCGGTCGGTGCCCATCATGGTCGCGATGAAATCGTGGGTGATCGGAAGCACAGCGGATTGCACGCGATCCTGTGTCATCAGCAACCATCTGGAGAGGCGCTGCTGAATATCATGCAGCCGATTACAAGCGGCGGTCTGCGCGACTTGCATCCCTTGAAGCCCCGTATTCCTGCTTAAAATCATCTGTAACTGCGGAGCCGACCGCAGAATGCGTTGCAGGGCATTCCCCATCATTCGAAAACCGTCGCCGGCGACTTGGATGATTTCCCGCACGGAACTCCGGCTCAAGCCGGCTGCCAGTCCCGCCCCGACGTACCCCTCGCTGCCGACTACACCTACTTCCACGGTGCGACCGTCTTTGGTCACTACAACTTGAGAGACCATCCCGTGGTTTGGGAAATAGACGAATTCGATCTTTTGTGCCGGTTCATGAAGGCTGAGATGAGACGGCAGGTCGGTATACGTCAAGTCAGGACGCATCAACTCGAATTCGTTATTGGGCATTGCCAACAGCACTTTATTGCTTACTTGTTTTCCCTCGAAGTTGGTGCGTTGGTCTGTCTGTGCGGTTCGAAAGTTTTTTCCACTCATGTTCATCCTGGAGGGCACCGGAGCGCTTCACGACGCCAGTGTGAAAATTCACGGACTCTTATATTCCATGTCCATTTAACCAAAAGGGGGCTTCTTAATCTGTACGAAAGGGAACAGCGCCCAAACTAGAGCGGAGCGGATCCTGCGGCGGATCGACGACCGTTGGCGGGGAATTCGGTATCGGAAACTGGCATACTGCCAGATCACTCTTGGCAAGCGCAGAAACTTGGCCAATTCGCCATGCGCACGATAAACTGACGAGCTGCGAAATTCAGGAGGCTGCATGAGAGCGGTGGTTACCGGGGGAGCGGGATTTTTGGGGTCGCATCTTTGCGACCGGCTGCACGGCGAGGGCTGGGACGTGCTGGTCCTCGACAATCTGGTGACGGGAGTGGAATCGAACCTCGAGCACCTGCTGAAGCAGCCTAATTTTCGGATCGCGCAATGCGACGTTTCGAAACACATCGACGTGCCAGGACCGGTGGACTACGTTTTGCACTTTGCATCGCCGGCGAGTCCCGTGGACTATCTGAAGCTGCCCATTCAGACGCTGAAAGTTGGATCGCTGGGGACGCACAACGCGCTTGGCCTTGCGCTGGCGAAGAAAGCAAAGTTTTTTCTGGCGTCGACGAGCGAATGCTACGGCGACCCGGACGTTTCTCCGCAGCCGGAAGAATATTGGGGCCACGTCAATCCGATCGGGCCGCGCGGCGTGTACGACGAGGCCAAACGGTTTGCGGAAGCCATGACCATGGCGTACCACCGGTATCACGGCGTGGACACGCATATCGTGCGGATCTTCAATACGTATGGGCCGAAGATGCGCTTGAACGACGGGCGCGCGCTGCCGAATTTTGTGCACCAGGCGCTGACGGGAAAAGCGCTGACGGTATATGGCGACGGCAAGCAAACGCGGAGTTTTTGCTACGTTTCCGATTTGATCGAGGGAATTTACAGGCTGATGCTTTCGGACGAGCACTTGCCGGTGAACATCGGCAATCCGCAGGAGATCACCATACGTGATTTTGCGGAACGCATCCGCACGCATTTTGAAAACGCACCGGCGATTGTGTTTGAACCGCTGCCCCAGGACGATCCGAAGCAACGCTGCCCGGACATCAGCAAGGCGAAGAGGATTCTGAAATGGGAGCCGAAGATCGGACTGGAAGAAGGGCTGCGGCTGACGATGGATTATTTCAAGAAGAGATTCGCCGCGAAAAAGGCTTCTTAAGAGCTTGGAGAAACCGAGCGACGGCTTTGCCAAGCTGAGTCCGTTTTACGAGCGAGACAAAAGCAGCCGAAACTATGAGGGCCTGCCGAACGAATAATATTCGAAACCTAGCTCGCGCATGTGCTTGGGTGAATAGAGATTTCTGCCGTCCACGACGAGAGAGCGCGCCATGAGGGACTTGGCGCGTTTCCAGTCGAGTTTGCGGAAGACTTCCCATTCGGTGCAAACCAGCGCCGCGTCGGCGCCACGCAAAGCGTCGTAAGGATCCTCGTGGTAGGTGACTTTCGGGAAGAGAACTTTCGTCCTGGTGATGGCTTCGGGATCGCTGGCGTGAATGATCGCGCCCTCTTCGAGCAAGCGCTTGACGACTTCGAGTGCCGGCGCAAACCGGATGTCGTCCGTATTGGCTTTGAAGGCCAAGCCAAGGACGGCGACATGCTTCCCCTTGACCACCCAAAGCGCCTTGTGCACTTTTTCCAAAAAGCGTTCGATACGCTGCTTATTGACGCGCTCCGTGGCCTTCAGCAGGTCGAAATCGACGCCCACGGAGCCAGCGAGATGAATGAATGCCTGCACATCCTTGGGAAAGCAGAAACCGCCGAATCCCAATCCGGCGCTTAGAAATTGCCCGCCAATTCTGGGGTCCAAACCCATCGCGTGGGTGACCTCCTGGACGTCCGCGCCAATGCGTTCGCAGAGATCGGCGATGACGTTGGCGTAGCTGATTTTCAACGCAAGAAAGGAGTTTGAAGCATGCTTGATCAGCTCGGCGCTATTGATGGTGGTGACGAGAAAATCCGCGTCGCGGCCGGGTGGGCAAGCGCCTTTGTGGATGGGGCAAAGGAAACGGCGCTCGATGATGGGGCGGTAAATCTCGCGCAAATCGGCGGCGGCGGATTCGTCCTCGACGCCGACCACGATGCGATCGGGATGGAAAAAATCTCCGACGGCGGTGCCTTCGCGGAGAAATTCGGGATTCGAAGCGACCCGAAAATTGGATTTACCTCCGCCGCTATAGGCGGTAAGAGCGCGCTGCAACTCGAGGCCCGTGCGGGCCGGCACGGTGCTTTTCTCGATGACCAGCTTGGGAGAGCGGGCTTGTTCGGCAATCTGCCGCGCGACCTGATCGATGGCGGAAAGATCGGCTTCACCGCTTTCCTTGGGCGGCGTGCCGACGCAAATAAAAATGGCATCGCCGGCGCGAATTGCATCGCCGGCGTCCGGGGTATAGGAGATGCGGCCGGCGTTTCGGGCTGAAGTCAGAATTTCGTCGAGGTTTTGCTCGTAAATGGGGACTTCGCCAGCTTGGAGACGCTTGATGCGGTCCGCGTCGATGTCCGTGCAAGTCACATCATGGCCGGCGGCAGCGAGGCATGCGCCGGTTACCAGGCCTACATAACCGCAACCAATCACCGAGAGACGCAAATCAGAATCTCCTTGGGAGCGCTTTAGGAAGCTACACAGCGCCGTCCCAACTGCGAAGCGAGCATACTATTTTCGCCGAAGCAGAGCGCGGAAGGAAGCGCATCACCTCTGGGCGTTGCGCGAACCGCACATTCTGCTCCAAGCATTCGACTGCGCCAGAAGCGCTTTGCGTGTTCCGTCCGGTACTTTGGCGCGGAATTGCTCAGGCCTTCAGCCCCTTGCCCATCATCAAGCCGCGCAAGGCGAGCAACACGAGACGCGGTTGCCGGCGCACGACGTTCCACAAGAGGCGCGTGGATTCATCACGGTTGATTTCCCCGAGAGACTCGCGCGCCGAAGCATTGAGAAGATCCACGAGCTGCGAATAGTCTTTCTGCTGGAAATGATGGAGCACGCGGCGGATCAGCCAGTGCGTGCCAAGCTCGCGGCGTAGAGCATTCAGCTCTTTGCTTCCGCCTTTTTGCAAGATGGCGTGGCCAACGCCGAGCGCGCCGCGCAAGCCGGTGACGATCCCGCCGACGGTCGAAACTTTCACCTGGGCCGCTGCGTCGCCAACCAGATAAACCTCGCCATTTCCGATGCGGCGGCGCACCGGCACCCAGCCGCGATAGACCGGGATGCGAGCGCCTTGCCAGTCCAGCGGCTCCATGTGTTTTTTCTCGAGAAAACGCGTGAGGCATCTTTTGGTATCGCGGCCATCCTCGCCGATGATTCCCAGAGCGCCGCGCTCGGCGGATTCGGGGATGAGCCAGTAGAAATAAGGAGTATCGTCCGGGACGAACCAGACGCGGGTGGTGTCCGGCGGATGATCCTTGGGCAAGCGAACGATGGCTTGTACAAGAGGAACAGTTTCAACGGGAGGCCATCCGGCGCTGCGCGCCACGCGGCTGGCGGCACCATCGGCACCAACGACGCTCTCGGCGTGCAGTTCGTCGCGTTGCCCGGCGGAATCGACCTCAATGCGCAGGCCGCGGGCATTGGGGGCAAGTCCGAGGAAGCGCGTGTCAAACGAGAGGTTCGCGCCGGCTTGTTGCGCGCTGCGCGCCAGAGCAGGGATCAAACGCGACCGTTCGATGATGAGATCGGGGCGCGCCAGAGCGACCTGCGCGGAACGGCCATCGGTGAATAACTCGAAGCGGCGGATTTCGTTGACGATGCTCTCGGAAGCAGCGGCGCCAAGCTGGGAGCGGAATTGATCGGTAACGATGAGGGATCGGGATGCCGGCTCGAAGCCCGGGCGAGATTCCAGGACGCGCACGCGACGTCCGCCAGCGGCTACCGTGGCAGCGGTGAACAAACCCGCAGCGGAGCCTCCCACAACGACGACCTCGCCGCGTCCCCCATCGGGCCGGGGCCCCTGTTCAATGCTTGGCACGTTTTCGCTTTCCCAAGTCGCGTGTACACCCGGAAATGTTCCTCGGCCGGGATTCGCGTTCAAAGCCCCAAAGATATTTGCTGTTTTCCGCTCGACCCGAAGGGATAAGCACGAAGTATCGGTGAGACGGGAACCCCGTAAGTATAGCGAATCCGGTGGTGCGGGCAAACCGGGCGCGGCCGTTTGCGATTGGGAGGAGCGGGGGCGCGTGCATGGATGGCGATTCAGGATTAAGAGGCTTGCTGCTGCGCTTGGCGTTCATAGGGAGCACGTTCGAGGAAAATCACGCCTGCGAGGACAGCGGCAAACGCCAGGACGGCGACGAGACCGGCGGCCAGCGGCGAGAGATAACTGACCAGCACGGCAGCTCCGCCGCTCAGAAATCCAAGCATGTACATGCTCACGACCGCGCCGCGATGACCGAGGCCGAGATTGGCAAGACGGTGAGCGGCATGATCTTTGCCCGGCGTGGCAAATGGAAGGAGACCGCGGCGCGAGCGCGAAATGGTGACCAAAGTGGTGTCGAAAATCGTGACACCGAGAATCAGAAGAGGAACCAGCCAGGCGGAAACGTGGTTGCTGTTAGCGAGGCGCAGCTTCAGCCCGAGGGTGGCCATCAAGAATCCGAGGAACATTGCGCCGCCATCGCCCATGAAAATTTTGGCGGGCTTGAAATTCCAACGCAGAAAACCGGTTGCCGCGCCGAGAACAGCGGCCGCGAGCGTAGTGACGAGAGTCTGGCCATTCAAATAGGCGAGCAGGGCGAAGAAAATCGAGGCGGTGGCCGCAACGCCGGCGCAGAGACCGTCCATGTGGTCGAGGATGCTGAAGGAAGCTGTGATGCCGACGACGAATAGGATTGTGAGAAAGGCGTCGAAGACGTAGCCGGCGCGGCCGCCAACAAGGACTTCAAAAACCTGCGCGTGAATTCCGGTCGCAAGCAGAACGCATGCGGCGAGAGGCATTCCGAGGAAAAGTTTGATTTGATGATGAAGCAAGCCACGATCATCGAGAATGCCGACGGCGGCCACGATGGTCGCGCCGCTCAAGATTCCCACGATTTGCTCGCGCGCTTCTCCGCTAAAGGTGAAAAGAACCGCGAGGATTACCGCGCCGTACATTGCCAGCCCGCCGAGGAGCGGAATCGGGCGAAGATGAACCTTGCGCGGGCCGGGAAGGTCGACCATTCCGACGCGCAGGGCGAGCGCGCGCACAGGTACCGTCAACGTCAGGGATGCGAATAGAGCGATCAGAAACGCCAGCAGACCTGCGGGCATGCTCCCTCATTATTTTTTGAAGATACCGGCCCGGGCTGTACGGCCAGCACCTCAATCGAATTCCGCCGGGATGGGGGCCCGGCGCCCAGGAAATAAATGGCTGCCCCACGCAGCTTTAACACGATACTTTGAAAATTGTTTCGCTTCAATCTGGATTATTCGCGGGGTGGTCAGGGGGATAGGTGGAGAGGATCAGCGGCAGAGAGATCCGCTTGGCGCGTGGCCGTCGATGTTAATCACTGCTCCGCTTTCGCTATCGTTCGGTGAGCATGCGGCCAAAGGTACGGTTCACTTCTTCGCGGTTCCTGGTCGCGTAATACCAGTCGATGGTGCGCTTCAGTCCGTCCTTAAATAAAACTTTGGGCTCCCAGCCGAGCAGCTTTTTGGCCAGGGAATTGTCCGCGACGCGATTCAGCGGGCCCGTGGGCATGTCCGGCCGCAGCTTGATCTCCGCTTTGTGTCCGGTGAAGTCGCAAACCATTTTTGCCGCATCGATGACGCGGATGCGCTCCATCGTTCCGAGGTTGACCGCCGTTCCGTCGTTTATTTTTTCGCCGGCCAAAATCGTGCCTTCGACAATGTCCTCGATGTACGTCCAATTGCGGATTTGCGTTCCGTCGCCCCAGACTTCGAAGGGATTCTGCCGCAGGAAAGCGCGCGCGATCATGGCGATGACTGCGTGGTTCTCGACGCCGCGCGGGCCGTACACCGTGAAATAACGGCACGAGGCGGCGCCCAGGCCATGCTCCTTGGCATAAGCGCGCAAAGTAAATTCGCCCATCAACTTGGCCCAGCCGTAGGTGTTGTCGGCGTCGTTCGGGCCATTGGTGAGATCTTCCGTGAGGTACAACTCTTTCTTGACGTCCGACTGCAAGAAATTCGGATAGACGCAGCCGGAGGAAGCGAAGACGACCTTTTTCACCTTCGCGCGCAGAGCTTCCGCGAAGACGAGCCCGTCCAGAAAAAAATTGGAAGCAGGGCCAGCCTGATGGAGATCGACGTAGCCGCGGCCGCCGTGATCCGCAGCCAGATGAAATACCGTGTCCACACCCTGCATGGCGGAGCGGGTAACGCCCGGCTCGCGCAAATCGGCGTGGATGAAGTCAATCTTGCCGGCAGCGATATTCTCGCGGATATTGTCGCGGTGTCCGCTCGTCAAGTCGTCCACGATGCGAATTTTCGCGCCGCGCGCGAGGAGATGATCCGTAAGCGTCGACCCAATGAACGAGGCGCCGCCCGTAACCAGCACAAGTTTTCCAGTCCAAAAGGTCTCCGAAGACGTCACGCGTTCACGGCCTCCTCGATGATCTTCACGAATTTCTGCAATTCTTTGACTCTATCATAATCGGGAGCTATGGCCTGGGCCGCACGGCCCATCTCTTGCACTTTTGCCGGATCCTTAACAAGAGAGCGAATCGCGGCCGCCGTTTTTTTCGGGCTGTCCGGATCTGCAGACACGGCGAAGCCGAATTTCGCGCCAAGCGCTGCGGCGTCTGTTTCTTCCGGCGCAACTGCGACGATGGGCTTTCCGGCCGCGAGGATTCCGTACATTTTGCTGGGCACGACGACGCCTTCGAGGCCACGTTTTACCGTAACGACGTGAGCGTCTGGCGCGGCCAGCACTGAGGCAATCTTGGCCGCCGGGAAAAACGGCAGAAATCGCACATTTTTCGTTTGGCTGGCAAGCGCTTCGACGCGGGCGCGCTGAGCGCCTTCGCCGACGAAGACGAGGCCGACGCCCTCCGGTTCCAACTCGCGTACCGCTTCGATTAAGGTTTCCCACGCACCGTAAAAACCGAGATTTCCCGCGTGCAGAAGCACGAATTTGTATCCACCGCGAATGGTCCTAATGACCTCTTCATCCAGCACAGGCTGCGGGGCATCCGGCGCGGGAATATCCGCGCCGTCACGCACGATTTCGATGTTCGAGGGATGGACTTTTTTGGCGATGATTCGCGCGCGCATGTCCTCGCCGAGAACAATCACGCGTGTGGCGCGACGCAAGGCCCAGCGATGCAGTCTCTCCCAAACGCGCGCAAGAAGGCCCGGTTCGACAATGGCGCCGCCCACGGCCATGTCTGGATACATGTCGCGAATGTTGTAGACGTAAGGCTTGCTTTTGAACTTCGCAACAATCGCCCCGACGATTCCTTCGAAGGGCGGATCGGTCATCGCCAGCACCACATCGCATCGCACGAAAAGCGCGCGAGGGACGGCGAGCGTGACGTAGCTCAAATAGTTGAGCACGCGGCGCTTCATCGCGAAGCGTGGATAAGCCGTCGAGCCCACGCGCAGAATTCTTGCGCGCCCCATTGTCTCTGTCTGCCAGAGCCGCCAGGGCCTGCGTTCGCTCGGATCGTAGGACGGACGGCCGCAAAGAACGGTGACGTCGTGCCGCGCGGAAAGCGCTTCCACCACGGTTGCGGCCATCTTGGCCGTCGCTGAAGTGTCCGGCGGATAATAGAGATTCAGAAGAAGAATTCTCATTCGAATGGAACCCGCGGCATGCGATTCACGGCCGGGTGATCAGGAAATCGCCGAGGACCAGCGCATCCATTTGCGTGCGCTGAAAGCAATCGAGGGCCTCGGCAGGGTTGCAGACAATCGGCTCGTTGTCGTTGAAAGAAGTGTTCAAGACAACGGGCACTCCCGTAAGCTTTTCGAACGACTTGATCAAGCCCCAATAGCGCGGATTCGCTTCCCGCGTAACGGTTTGCAAACGTCCGGTTCCATCGACGTGAGTCGGCGCCGGGATCTTTTCGCGTTTTTCAGGCCGCACCGCGTACGCCAAAGTCATGAACGGCGAGGGATGCGATTTTTCGAACCATTCGCCAGTCTTTTCCGCAAGGATGGAAGGCGCGAATGGCCGGAAGATTTCGCGGTGCTTGATGCGCCGGTTCAAGATGTCTTTCATCTCTGGACGGCGCGGGTCGGCGACGATACTTCGATTGCCGAGCGCGCGGGGCCCCCACTCGGCGCGGCCCTGGAACCAGCCGAGGATCTTTCCGTCTGTCAAGATCGCCGCCGTACGTTGCATCAAATTGTCTTCCGTCAGCTCTTCGATTTGGCAAGCGTCTTTGCCCAGTCCGTTTGCATCGATCGCGCGGCGAATCTCTTCGCGCGAATACCCCGGCCCCCAGTACGCGTGATCCATCACGAACGCTCGCGGCTTTCCAAGAATCTGGTGCCACACATAGAACGCAGCTCCAACCGCCAGCCCGGCATCGCCCGCCGCCGGGTGCACATACACCTGTTCGAAACTGGTCTGATCGACAATTTTCCCGTTGGCGACGCAATTGAACGCCACGCCCCCCGCGAGGCACACGGCCTTCATTCCGGTGCGTTCGGCAAGTTTCTTTAGCATGCCAAGATAGATTTCCTCGAGGCGCGCTTGCAAAGCCGCGGCCAAATTACGGTGCCTTTGCTCGAGAGGTTCGTCCGGATTGCGCCTGGGACCAAGCTGCCTCTCCATTGCTTCCGAAAACAGCTTGCCGAGCGAAGGCGTTTTGTCTGCCTCCGCCCAGCTCATCTCGGGCCCTGTGCGGTGATGCGTAAAGTATTCGAGCCCGAGGCGAAAACCGTCGCCCTTTGCGCGGACGATATCGCGAATGGCCTCGAGCTGCTCCGCCTCACCGTAAGCCGCCAGGCCCATCACTTTGTATTCATCGCCGAATTTCAAAAAGCCGAGATACTGTGTTACGGCGCTATAAAAGAGACCCAGCGAATGCGGAAATGCGATCGCGCCATCGATTTTCATGCGGCTGCCGTCGCCGGTGCCCCACATGGTGCTGGCGAAATCGCCCAAGCCGTCGGCGGAAAGCAGCGCGGCGCGTGCGAAGGGCGAAACGAAAAACGCGCTGGCGAGGTGAGCCTGGTGATGCTCGACGCGATGAAACTTTGCCGTGATTTTCGCTGGATCGGCGTCAAAAGCGTGCGCCAACGCCTCCGGTATTCCCGTGAACTTGGCCAGGACTTTCATTCTTTCGCGCGCGAACGACGGCATGCGCACGGCATAAAAAAGCTTTGTGGCCAGCCGGGCATAGGGGTTTCGCGGCACGGCCACGTGATCGATATCATTCAGCCCGAGGCCGGCTTCGCGCAGGCAATAGCGAATCGCTTGCGCCGGAAAACCCGCGGCATATTTCACGCGGTTAAAGCGTTCCTCTTCTACCGCGGCCACAAGCCGGCCTTCGCAGACAATGGCGGCCGAGGCGTTGCCATGATAGGCGTTGATCCCAAGTATGTTCATCGCAGAATTATTTAGTCTACCTCAGGAGCGCGGGTCATGCCGGAAGGTGATGTCTGCACCACTCGTTGAGAACGTACAGCGCCCACGGGCGCGACCACGAAGTTTTGCCTTCGAGAAACGCGGCCCACACGGCGCGGGCGCCCTCCGCGCGAAGATGCGACGCAAGCGAAGGAGCGATATCGGCAAAGCTGGCGGCCAGCCGCGGCCGCAACGGGCCGCGAAGCCATTCTTCCCAGGGCAGCGTGAAGGTCCGTTTCCGTTGGCCAAGAATTTCTTCGGGAAGGACCCCAGCCAGCGCCTCCACCAGCAAGGCTTTCTGCATGCCCGCGCGATGGCGCGCCGCGTCGGGAAGGGAACTGACGAATTCCACCAGCGGCGTATCCAGCAGCGGCACGCGCACCTCGAGCGAACGAGCCATGCTCACCGAATCCGTATCGCGCAGCAAAGTGCTGGCCATGTAGCAGCGCATTTCAAGCCACGCGGTCGCGGCGACGGGCTCCCGATTTCCGGCTTCGCTGGCCGCGCGGTTTAGCCAGCCCAGCCAGGTTGGTTCCAGCGTGACGCCGTCGGCGCCCACTGTGCTCGGACGGAAGCGCGGCTCGATCAAACGTTCGAGCTGCCCCGGCGGAAAAAGCGCGCGCGCATAGAAATAAGGATGAGGAAGAGTATCCGGATCTTTCCACGCGGCGACGGCCTTGCCTGCGGCATCGCGAGAAAGGCGCGTGCCGAGAATTCCGGCGATCAGCGGCGCAGTCGCACGGCGCAGCGGCCAGGGCACGAACCACGCCATTCGAATGAGCCGACGAAGCAACGCGGTGTTGCCGAAGCTCGCGTAGCCCGCGAAAAGCTCGTCGCCGCCAAGCCCGGAGAGCGCCACCTTGAGACCGACTTCGCGTGCGGCCCAGGAGACAAAGGAGGTGTTGATGCCGTCCATCGTCGGCTGGTCGAGGCCGGCCAGCGCTTCATCGATGCGGGCGAGCATCGCCGTGCCATCGAGAGGCACTTCCGTATGATGCGTGCCGCATCGTTCCGCGACTTTGCGGGCCAGCGGAGCCTCGTCATAGGAAGTTCCCGGAAAGGAGAGCGTGAAACTGCGTATTCCCGCTTGCGCGCGCGACGCAAGCGCGGCGATGGCTCCGGAATCGAGACCCCCCGAAAGGAACAGCCCCACCGGCACGTCCGCAATCAAATGAGCGCGCGCGGCATCTTCGAGCAGCGGGCGGAGCTTCGCCGCGGCGGAAGCCATGTCTTTGGGCTTGCGCGGGTCGCGAGCCGCCGGGCTCGTCTGCAAATCCCACCACGGCCGCGCCCTCGGCACGCGCCGCCGTTCCGGCACATACAGCAACATGCGATGCCCGGGCGGGAGTGAAAAAACTCCCTCCACCATGGTCACGGGCTCGGAAGTGCTTCCGAAGAGCAGGTACGACGTCAGCGCATCTTGCGAAAGTAGACGGGGGACCACGCCGCTTGCGATAAGAGCGCGCACTTCGGATGCAAAGGCAAAGCCGTCCGCGGTCTGCGTGTAATAGAGTGGCTTGATGCCGAGCGGATCGCGCGCCAGGAAGAGCAAGGGCGCCGTCGCAAATCGCCCGCGCAGATCGAGCAGCGCAAAGGCGAACATCCCGCGAAGTTCCGTGAGGCATTCTTCGCCCCATTCTTCCCAGGCGTGCACCAGGATTTCCGTATCGGATTGCGTAGCAAAGCGGTGTCCGAGCAGGGCCAGGCGTTCGCGTAGCTCGCGGTAGTTGTAGAGTTCGCCGTTGTAGATGACCGCGACGTCGCGCGATTCGTTCCAGACAGGTTGATGGCCGGCAGCGATGTCGATGATGCTCAGCCTTCGCATGCCAAGGGCCAGCCCGGGCGCGCGTTCATCTCCCGCTAGGAATCCTTCTTCGTCCGGGCCGCGATGACGCAACGCCGCAGCCATGGCGCGCACGCGCAACTCCGCGTCCTTGCTGCGGGATGCAAACGCGACACCGCAAATACCGCACACGCTATTGTTTGATCTCCGGAGTCGAAAAAAAGGCAGCGGCGGCGCGGATGACGTGCTCGCGCACACGGAAGCGGGGAATTCTCAATCGCTTGTCGGCGTACCACGCGAGCAACTCGCGCAGCAGCAAAAAGAAAAGTGTGAGGCTCGCGGAGACAACCAGGAGCAGAAAGGACTCCCTCTCGAGGAGCAGACTCCAGTCCACGGCCTCGTCCCATCCAGGGAAAACGGTATCGAGGGCGTTGCGAAGTCCCAGGCCATAAAAAGGCAGACGCGCCACCCGCACGTGTGCAAACCTCTCAAAATTGTAGTCGCTGGGATAACCGGGCGCGGCTTTGATCGCGTCCTCGAACACCGCCGGATCCCGCAAATCGCTTCGCGTCAGCAACTGTCCTTGCGCGTCGCGAAACATGAACCGATAAGCGGGATCGACGACGACCCAGCGTCCGTCGATGAGCACTTCCGCCACTACGTGTTTGGCACTGTGCTCCGGCGTAAGCAACAACAACCGACGCACGCTCAGGTCCCCGCTGCGGGCGAGATTTAGAAACGCATTGGTGGCCGTCCCGCAAACGGCCAGTAGCTGCTGGTAGTTGAGCGTGGTTTCCGGATCGCGCGTGGAAAGTACGGAAGGGTTCGCAGCAACATAGCGCGCAGGCCCGCTTCTCATCCACGCGAGGATGGCCTCGACTTTTTGCTCGGGAGCAGCGGACTCGGGCACAACCGCGTCCGAAAATCCCCGGAGGTATTGCCGGACAGAGTACTCGCGTACACCGGCGTAGAGCGACGAGACCACCACGACAACGAGCAGCAGATTCACCGCGCGCCACATGAGACGGAAGACAAGATGGTTTTTCGCCGTCGACACATTTACTCCGATGCTTCGGATTTTGCACTGCGGGCCGTGTGAATTGCAAGCTTGTTGTAGAGCGCTTCCAGCCCGCGGACGGGCTCATCCCAACCGAGCTGGGCGGTGGCCGCTTTACATCCGGCGGCTAGCCTAGCGTGCAAATCCGAATCGCGGATCAGAGACTGGATTGCCGCGGCCAGAGCCCCTGTTTCATGCGGCACCACCAAACCCGCAACGTCCGCCAGCAGCGGCGCGATTCCACACTGCTCCGTCACAACAACCGGCGTGCCCGCCGCCGCCGATTCCGCCGCGGTGTTGCCGAAATTTTCGTTCTGCGATGGCAGTACGAAGACGTCGGCGTCGCGGTACGCGGCCCATTTTGTTTCACCAAAAACCGGCCCCGCAAATTGCACTTCCGCGCTCACGCCAAGTTGCGTCGCCGCTTGCATGAGGCGCGCTTTCATTCCGCCTTCATCCGGTCCCGCAAAGATCAGCCGCAAATTCTTTTCTCCCGCCTCCTTGGAAATCGCCGCAAAAGCTCGCAAGAGCAAGTCGGGACTCTTCTTTTCCGAAAGCCTCCCGAGAAAAAGGATCAACTTCGCGTCCTCCGCGATCCCCAGCTTCTTGCGAAAGCTGCCGCGCTCAGGCCAGGATGCTGGCGCTTCTACTCCGTTTCGCCGCAGCAGGATCTTTTCCCTAGCAATGCCTCCGCTCGCTAATTCTTCCGCCTCTTGTTCCGATGTGGCGATGATGGCGCTCGCATGCTCAAACATTCGCCGCCCAAACGCGGCGTGGTACAGCTTCTTCAGCCGCAAGCTCCGCACAATGGGCACAAACATCCCGATCGGTTCGAGCACATAGGGGATTTTTCTCTTCGCGCAGGCGTCCGCCACTGCCGGCCCCAGAAAATCGTAAAGCCCGAAGATATGCGCAACTTCAAATTCCGCCAGCCGCTCTCGGCAGAAGCGTTTCACCGCCGGATTCCAGCTCAACGAGCGATACCGCAACCACGTCGGCAGATAAATCGCCGTGACCCCGTTTTCGGTTCGCTTCCATCCGAACGGACTTCGTTCCGCGCCCGGCGCGCCCTCCGCGCGCAGCCGTGCCTCGACGCCCCAGTCCGCCGTCAAAACGGTCACGGCATGTCCTTGCCGCGCCAAACCTTGCGCCAGCGCACGCACCTTCACCGGCGGGCCGCCGAATTCCAGAAACGGCGCGTAGGTTTCCGTGACGCTCAGGATTCGCATTGTTCGCGAAGAATTTTCTTCAAGGACTTGGCAAAAACGCTGAAGCGGAAATCGCGCTCGACGCGCTGACGCCCGCGCGCACCCATCTTTTGCGCCAGCGCCGGGTCCGACAGCAGCGTCTCGATGGACGTCGCCAGTTGCGGCGCGTCTCCGTGGGGCACCAAATAACCCGTCACGCCGTCTTCAATCACTTCTGGCGCGCCGCCATGCGCCCCGCCGATCACCGGCTTCCCGAACGCCATGGCTTCCAAATAAACCAGCCCGAATCCTTCTCCACGGCTCGGCAAAGCAAACATCTCGCATGCTTCATAGCACGCCACGAGATCTGCGAAGCTCAAACCGCCAAGAAAATGCACGTGGCGGTTCACGCCGTTTTTCTCGGCCAGGTCTTCCAGCCACGCGCGGTCATCCCCTTCGCCCACCGCCACGAGCTGCAGTTCGGGCCACCTTGTCAGAAGCCGCGGCAATGCCGTGATCAGCGTATCCATCCCTTTGTACCGCTCATTCGCCAGCCACCGGCCCACGGTCAGAATTACGCGACCCTCGGGATAACCTTGCGGCAGCTTTCCGTGCGGCGGATTCGCGGAGATCGCCTCGAATTCAGGGTCCAGAGCCCACGGCACCACGCGTATCCGCTCCGGCGGCACTTGCTGCTCGGCAACGTGGCTCGCCGTGTCCTTGCTGGGAGCGAGCACCACGCTCGCGCGGCGCAGAGCCAGCCGGCGCCAGAGGGGAAGCGGCTCCCACACTTCGACGCCATGCGTACAAACGATCGTCCTGATTCGCGGCGCCGCGATTCGCATCGTTTGCGTCACCGGGCCCAGATTCGGGTGCCCCGCCAGAACCACTTTCGCATGGCGCCGGGCCGCCCGCATCGCCGTCGCCACAAACCGCGCCTTGCTTCGTTCGCATCCCGTGAACACGAATTCTCGGCCGCCCACGGACATGCGCTGTAGCTCGCGTGAGTCATTCAAGCTCAGCAGCCGGCAATCCATGTGCCGGCTCGCGGCGAATTCGCTCAGCACCGCCGCCACATGCCGGCCGGCCCGCTGCACTCCGCCGCTCCCCGCCAGTTCCGTAAACAGTCCAATCAGCACGCGCCGAGTCTGCCTTGTGTCGTAACGTAAGGCAAGTGGTCCCGAAACCTGGCCCGTCTTCTTCTGTGGCTAAGCTTTTTTTGTCAGAATTGCTCGCGGGGAACCACCGTTGCTATTTGCGGTTGCTCCGCTCCAATTCCGGCGAATCCGCCGAAGAATCGGTTGTACAATCGCGGGCCATGTCCGGTTCCCACGTGTATCCAGGCCGAACGGCTATCCTCGCTCTTCTGCTCTTGCTGGCTTTGCCGATAAGCACTTTCGCCGCCAATTCCTTGAAAGGAATCTTGCGCGACTCCTCCGGCCACGCCATCGCTCAAGCCACGGTCTCACTGCAAGTTTCTTCCGGTGGCCGCCGCTACACAACCCGCACCTCCGCCGCCGGCGAATTTGTCTTCAATGGCGTCGAAGCGCAAACCTATTCGATTGCCGTCCGCTTCAACGGCGAAACCTGGCGCGCCGTCGCCCCACTCGTAATTAAAGAAGGCGACGCGCTCGTTGACGACCTTGCCTTAAATGCGAGCGATCAATCCCTTGCCGTCCTGGCGCACCAAAGCGACGCTTCCTCTCAAGCCAGCGGCGGCGGGCATCTTTCTGGCGGCGAAGTCTCCAGCCTCCCTCTCAATGAACGCGACTTCAGCAAGTTGCTCCTGCTCGCCGCGGGCACCATGACGGACACCAACGGCGCCGCGAACTTTACGCAGCAATTCACCGTCAACGGTTTGCGCGGCACCGCCTCCGTTTTTGCCATGGACGGCGCGGATACCAGCGACCCCGAACTCGGCGGAGCCACCTTCTCGAATTTCAATGTGGACGCCATTCAGGAAGTCCAATCCAGTTCCGGAGTCATGCCCGCCGAAATTGGCCACGGAGCCGCTGGCTTCACAAACGTGGTTACCAAGTCGGGCACCAGCCAGCTTCACGGCAGCGCGTTCGAATTCGTCCGCAACGCCGCCTTCGACTCGAAAAATTTCTTCGATCATGCCAGCGAAGTCGACCCACGCCGCCTTCCGCCCTTCACGCGCAATGAGTTTGGCGCCACCGTCGGTGGGCCCTTTGTTCTTCCCGGCGTTTACGACGGCCAAGGTAAAACATTTTTCTTTGGCGAATACCAGGGTTTCCGCCAAGTCCTCGGCACCACGCAGGTTTTTGCAGTTCCGACCGCTGCGGAACGCGAGGGCATCGACACCACCACTTTTCCGGGCGACACGCTAACCGTTCCTGTGAGCCCGGCCATCGCGCCGCTCCTCGCTCGCTATCCTCTTCCCAACGTGCCGCAAGGCCCCTTCGGCGCTAGAACTTACGCCACTTCATCCAAGGTCGTTACCGACACTGACCAGTTCTCCATTCGTGTCGATCACCACATCTCGGACAAAGCCACGCTCTTCGCGCGCTTCAGCCTGGACCAGATCAATGGCCCAACCACGAATCCCGATCAAACCGCCATCGACCCGGGCTTTGCCGTGAATTTCTTTGACCATCAGCGCAACGCCGCGGTTCGTTATTCGCGGACCATCTCGCCCCATTTGAGTTTCGTCGCGGCCTTAGGCTATATTCGCAGCACTCCCTTTTTTCCCGCTTCGAATCACAGCGACCCTGCATTGGTCTATGGCGACGGCCTCTTCGAAGGATTCAACACCGCCGACGGTTCCATTTTCGGTTCCTACAGCAATCTCTACCAGATCAAGCAGGACATGACCTATGTCCGCGGCAAACATACTTTCAAGTGGGGCGCGGAAATCCGCATGAATAAAGACGCCACAATTTTCGGCACCAATCCCAGCGGCGTGTACTCCTTCGGCGGAGGCACCGCCTATTCTCCCGTACTGATTACCTCCGCGAGCGGCTTGCACAATATCCAACCCGGCGATCCGCTTCCCGACGCCCTCACCGGTTTGCTGACGGCCACTCCCTATTCTTATTCCATCACCGCCGCTGCCGCCGGCACTCCGACGGGCGACAAGTTTGACGAGGCCGCCGTCCGCCGCGAAGCCTACAATTTTTATTTTCAGGACTCCTGGAAACTTTCTCAGCGATGGTTTGTGAATTATGGTTTGCGCTACGAGGTAAACAGCCGCATCAAGGAAGCAAAGCATCGCACTTCCATCGCCGTGCCTATCGGCCCTGACGGCCAGCCGACTTCCTATTTCACTCCCGGTGCTTCGCAAATTTTTCTGTACAATCCGCAGCCCGTTTATCCCATGGATTGGAACGGCTTCGGTCCGCGGCTGTCCGTCGATTTCGCCATCACCCAGCGCACCACCATTCACGCCGGCGGCGCCATCACCACCATTCTCCCAAATTTGTGGCAGGACAATTTCGTCACTGGAGGCATCCCGCTCGTCTTTCAACCCTTGATCACCGCTCTTCCCGGTACTCCCGTTCCGTTTCACAATGTCGCCGTCCCTCTGGCGCTCCCACCGGCTTACAACGTCAACGGCCAGCTTCTCTTCCCCAATGGAAACAGTTCCGCTGTCCCGCCCAACACGCAGATCGATTTGCAAAGATTTCAGAGCGATCTCGATGCCTTGACTCCCGGCGATCAGGTTCAACTATTAACGGCCGCTGCCATCTCGCGCACGTTTCGCAACGGCTATATCGCCACATCCACGTTTGGCATCGATCATGATTTCGGCGTCGTGAAGTTGAGCGCTGCGTATGTCGGCACGGCAGGAGTTCATCTCGCGAGTGTCCTTTCTCCGAACGGCTATGCCGGCGCCGATCCGGCCTTCGCTCCCTTCACGCAGTTCAATTCCTCCGGCCAAGCCATCGGTGGATTTGGGCCCGAGGCCATCATGTCAACCGGTTCTCATTCCAGCTATCACGCGCTGCAAACCAGCGTCAGCCAGAACGCTTCGCGTTTCGGCCTGAGTTTTCAAGCTAGCTACACTTTCTCCAAATCGCTCGATGACACCAGCTCCGTGCTCGGCGGCCTCCCTTCCAATGCGGGTGCCATCCTGCAGACACTGCCGCAGAATCCCTTCAATCCCGAAGCGGATAAAGGGCCATCCACCTTCGACATCACTCACGTTTTTTCGCTGAGCCTGATTCAGTCGCTCCCGCTCGATCGCGTGGACTTCCTCAAGCCGCTGGGAAGATATGTCACTGGCGGCTGGCAGTTTCTGAATATCACTTCTCTAACCACCGGCCCGCCCTTCACGGTTTATTCCGGAATTCAGCAGACTGGCGCCGGCGCGGGCGGAACGGATCGCCCCGGTCTCGTTTCCATGCCGGATTTTTCGACCAGCCGCACGGTGCGCGAGGATTATTTTGGCCGCGGCGCGAACAACGGCTCTTTCTTCTTCATTCCCATCAATCTTCCCGGAGGCACAGGGCCCAATTCAGGCTACTTCGGCACTCTCGGCCGGGACACCTTTCGGGGCCCCGGTTTTCATCAATATGACGTTGCTCTGATCAAGAACACGCCCTTCGGCCACCGTGGAAATGGCGAACTAGGCATCCTCGAGTTTCGCGCGGAATTCTTCAACGTCTTCAATATCGTGAATTTTGGCCTGCCTTCGAACACCGTCCTGGGCAGCGGCTTTGGCATCATCAGCAAAACCGCCGGGCCTTCCCGCCAAATTCAGTTTTCTCTCAAGCTGGTCTATTGATCTGTCAGCATCCGTTTAGGTGTGGACGCAAATCGTTCTCTGCCGCTTCGAATTAGCCTCGTGCCTGCCGCTGTTGTTCTTTTTCGTATTTCTTCATCGCTTTCCGCTGCTTCTTCGCCGTCTTCCTCGCCAGCTTCAATTGCTTCTTCATGGCCTTCTTGGACGCCTTGAGCTGTTTCTTATACGCCTCGCGCGACTGCCGCTCATAATCGTCAACGCCAGGCCCTTGCGCCCTGGCTCGTATCGGCCCCGCCACGCTCAAAGCGGCCAGCATCAGGCAAACAGCGATCCGCTTCATGCGGTGTTTCTTTTTCCTCTTCAAGTACGGCTCCCAGTTTCTACCCAGCGCGCTGCTCTCCGCCGCCCCGCCAATTCTGTAAACAGCGCGATCCACACTTGCACGCTGCGCCCAGTTTCCTGCCATTGGGCGAGCCTTCTCGAAATCCCAGCCTGCATCGTTTCCGCGCTGGCCGCAAGCACGATTGCTCCTTGGCTTCCGCGGTGCTAAACTCCGCGCCAAGTCTCTTAGGAGTGAAAGCCGTGACGGGGCGCTCCCTTCTACTCTCTCTCGGTCTCCTCTTGCCTGCGCTTGTTTCCGCACAGCAAGCCTGTCCGCCCATCCAAGTTCCCCCGCCTGATCCCTCCAAGCTTCTTTTCACTCCCAATCAGGAGACGGAGTTGGGCGAGATCATCCGTCAGCAGTCCGACAGCGATTTCCTCGTCATCGAAGATCCGCAGGTCACCTCCTATCTCGAGCGCATCGGCCGCAAAATCGCTCAACATCTTCCCGATACCGGCCTCCACTATCAATTCGTCCTCTACGATCTTCCCGAAATCCAAGCCTTCGGCGCGCCTGGCGGGCGCATTTACGTCTCCCGAAAATTAGTCGCTTTCCTCAAAAACGAGGACGAGCTCGCAGGTTTGCTCGGCCACGAAATGGGTCATTTGACTGTCCGGCAACAAGCCATCGATTTGTCGCGTATTTTCCGGGACGTGCTTGGCATCAAATCGGTCCCAGACTCGGATGATCTCTTCGATCTGTACAATCAATTACTCGAGAGCGTTCGCCTCAGGAAATACAACCCCAATTCCTCCGGCAACGAGGAAAAAGGCCAAGCCGTGGCCGATCTCATTGGCGTCCAAGCGGTGGCCCGCGCAGGGTATTCGCCTCAGGCTTTTCCCGTCTTCCTCGACCGGCTCATGCAGACAAAAGGGAATAAAGGAAGTTGGCTGACCGACATGTTCGGCGCAACCCGGCCCGATTCCCGCCGTCTCCGCGGGGCCTTGCGCGACGTCTCGAATTTGCCTCCGGCCTGTCTTGAACCCCTGCAACTTTCACATTCCGATGATTTTCAACTCTGGCAGGCCGCCGTGCTTCATTACTCTGGCATCGGCCACGCGGAGAATCTTCCCGGCCTTCGCTCCCGCAAGGCCTTGAACAATCCTCTCCGCGCCGACATCGATCATTTTCGTTTCAGTCCGGACGGTAAACTGCTGCTCGCCCAGGATGACAGCGGGATTTACGTCTTAACCCGCGATCCTCTCAAATTTGTCTTTCGCATCGATGCTTCCGGCGCGGAAGCCGCTCAGTTTTCTCCCGATTCGCGGCAGGTGGTCTTCTTCAATTCTCATTTCCGTGTGGAAACCTGGGACCTCGAACATCAGGAGCAGGTCAGCCTCGTCGACGTTCCTGTGCTCCATGGCTGCCGTGATTCTGCGCTTTCGCCCGATGCCAAGTATCTAGCTTGCTTTGACGGCGATTTGACCCTCTCTTTGTTCGATGTGGCTTCTGGAGACACTCTCTTTCAAAAGCAAAACTTCTACCAGTTTGAGTCGGCCTTCAACCCCTACATGGTGTATTTTCGCCTTCTCTATTTTCTCTCCCATCCTGATGTTGTAGTTCTCCGCTTTTCGCCCGACGCGCACTATTTCGCGGCTTCCTCACGTACCGGCGAATCCGTCGCCTTCGATCTCGTCAACCGCAAGAAGATCAACTTCCCAGGAACAATTCAGAACCTTATGAGCTACAGCTTCACTTTTCTTGGACCCGACCGCATCGTCGGTCTGGACAAGTTTCACCCGGACAAGTCTCCTGTCGCTGAGTTTCCTTCCGGAAAAATCTTGGATCGCGTCCCACTCGGCGCCGGCAGCCTGACCTCCGCCACCAACCCCGGCTACCTCCTGATCCGTCCCGTGGTCGATCACCCCGTTGGTGCTTACAGCTTGTCCGAAAAAAAGCTTGTCTATACCACACGCACCGACGCAACAGACGTCTGGGGTGATTTCTCCGCGAGTGAACGTCTGAATGGCGAGATTGGTCTCTATAAACTCGGGCAGGCAAACCCCGCGGCCATCGCGCAGCTCCCGCTCGGCGAACTTGGCCGCCTCGCCGCTTTCGCCGCCTCGCCTGACTTGAAATTTCTCGCCATCTCCACGCGCACCCGCGGCGGCATCTGGAATCTCGAATCCAACCAGCGCATTGTCCATGTTCGTGCGTTTCATAACGCCTCTTACAATCCCACCTCTACCTTCTTCCTTGATTTTCCTTCTTTTCAGAAAATGGACCGCGAGCTTGTCGTGGCCAGCCCTCTCACCGGCCAATCGAAAGCCCGCCCCGTGGATAAGGACGACGACCTGACCTTCTTCGGTAACGTCCTCTTCCGCGTTAGGCATTCCGATAAGAGCCGCTCCACACGTCGCAATATGGATTTGGATGCTCTCGACATCGTGGACCAAAAGGTCCTCTGGTCACGCCATTTCCCGAAGCAGGGACCCTCCCTCACTGGCTCCATTTCCAGCAGGGAAATTGTCCTTTTCTGGCCTGCCAACGCCGATGGCCTTCGCGATGAAATGGCAAGCGATCCCCGCCTCCGTGCGCTTTGGGATTCTCAGAAGCCTCGCGAAGGGGACTACCTTTTCGAAGCGGTCGATGCCCGTAGCGGCTCGCTTCTCGGCGCCATCCTCTTGCGCACCGGGAAATACTCCTACCTTCCCGAAAATATCCAGGCCGTGGGCGACTGGCTCGTGGTCGGAGATAGCGTCAATCGCGTGCTTTTTTTCTCTCTTTCAACAGGCAAACAGGTGGCTCGCTGGTTTGGCTACAATCCGGAGATTTCGCGTGACGGGCGCCGTCTCTGTCTGGCCAATGGCCGTGGCCATTTGATCGTCTATGACCTCCGGACTTTCAAGCCAATCGACGACCTCTATTTCACTCATCGCGTGTCCTTGCACACTTTTTCTGGCGACGGTACGAAGCTCTTTGTTCTGTGCAATGACCAGACTGCCTTTGAGTTGGATGTGTCTGCGGCAGAGACCAAATCTGCCGCCAATTAAGCGGCCGGGCTAGCCGCGTTTTCCTGCAAGCAACGGCACCAATTCCTCGAACCGCTCGAGATAAATGTCCGCTGGATACGCGTCGCGGTTATGTACTCCAAACCCGTAATTCACTGCCGCCGCCGGCATCCCTGCATTTCTCGCTGTCTGCACGTCTACTTCGGAATCTCCCACCAGTAGCGCTTCCTGCGGCGCAACATCGAATTCTTTCAGGATCGTCCGCGCCCCCAGCGGATCGGGCTTCTTCGTTTCGAAGCTGTTTCCTCCGTAGATCGCACGGAAATATTTCGACAGCCCCATCGCATCCAAAATTCTGACGCTGATCCGCACCGGCTTGTTCGTCAGCACCGCCATCGGCACGTTCGCCAATTTGTCGAGCGTTTCCCCCACGCCCGGATACGCCCGCGTCGTATCCATTTTATGTTCCTCGTAATACTTTAGAAAGAACGCCAGCGCTCGTTGCCGCTCTTCCTCCATGCATCCGTTCCCAAGAGCTCTTGCCACCAGCACCGGCGCTCCATGTCCGATGTAGCCGGAGATCGTTTCCTCTGGCAGTTCCTCGCGCCCCAACTCGCGCAGCATCGCGTTCACCGACCGGATCAAATCTTCCTTCGAGTCGATCAGCGTGCCGTCCAGATCGAAAATCAGCGCGCGCAGGTTGTTCAATTGGGCCTTCATCATGGATGGAGTAGTTTAATATGTCTGTTGCAAGATTCCTGGGCTCCTCGCTTTTTTAATGCATTATGAAAACTGCATTAAAGAAGCCCTTCTATCCTTTCCCAGAATTGCCCTCACTTCGCGTAAACTAGAGGGCTTGCCGCTCGGCATAAATCACAACCGGAGACCACATGGCCCAGGTCCATCCCTTCCAGGCGTTTCGCTACAACCCGCAGCGCGTCTCGTTCGATCGTGTACTCACCCAGCCGTATGACAAGATTTCCCCGGCGATGCAGGATCGCTATTACGCCGCCGATCCGCATAACCTCATCTCTGTCGAAAAAGGCCGCGTCTATCCCAACGACACTCCCGAAAACAATGTCTACACACGCGCCGCGGCCTCATTCGAATGCTGGCTCCGCGAAAATATCGTCACGCAAGATCCTGTTCCGTCTTTCTACGCCTACGCTCAGGAATATACCGTCCCGGGAACCGCCGACCGTCGCATTCGCCGCGGTTTTATCGGCGCCGGCAAACTCGAGGAATATTCCGCCGGAGTTGTCTTCCGCCACGAGCACACGCTCTCCGGCCCCAAAGCCGACCGCCTCGAGCTGCTCCGCCACACGCACACCCACACCGGCCAGCTCTTCATGCTCTATTCCGATCCCCAGCGCCACATTGACGCCATCCTGAAAGACGGGGACTCGGCCTCTCCCGCCACCGAGCTCCGCGATGAATACGGCGTCGTTCACCGCCTCTGGGTTATCGCCGACCCCGATCGCACCGCCGCCATCAAGAACGCCATGCAAGAGCACAAACTCGTCATCGCCGATGGCCATCATCGCTACGAGACCGCTCTTAACTATCGCAATGAATGCCGTCTACGCGCCGGCGGTCTTCATCCTTCGGCTCCTTATGCAGTCGGCCCCCACGATTTCGCGATGATGACTTTCGTCAACACCTGCGGCGAGGGTCTCACCATTCTTCCCACGCACCGCCTCGCCGCCAATCTTCACGATTTTTCCTGGAGCGAAGCGCGCCGCTATCTCGAACCCTGGTTCGAAGCGCAAACTTTCCCCTTCGCCGACGACTCCCAGAAAGCCGAAGCCCAAAAATCGTTTCTCGCTCACCTCCACCAATCGCGCGGTCAAAGAGCCATCGGCGTCTATCCCGCGGCCGAGCCCTCCAAGCGCGCTTACTACATCTTGATGCTTCGTCGCGGCGCCGACCTCTCTCAGCTTCTTCACGCCGTTTCGCCGCTTCAGCGCGAGCTCGATGTCGTCCTTCTTCACGACGGAATTCTCGAGCCCGCGTTCGGCATTACGCCGCAAGCCGTCACCGCCGAGCGCAATCTCACCTACGAACGCGAAGCCTCCGCGGCCCTCGAGGCCGTCGATCGCGGCGCCGCGCAAATCGCCTTTCTCCTCAATCCCGTCGACGTCGATCAAGTCATGCGCATCGCCACCGCCGGCGAAGTCATGCCCCAAAAATCCACCGACTTCTATCCCAAACTCCTCAGCGGTATCACCATGTACCGCGTCGATTCCTGACCTGGCGCTACGCCGCGCACGCGGACGCAAGCCGGCGGACGCAACCGCAAGCCTCCACGCCATCCGCGCAAGCCACCCGCGCGTCCTCAACACACCAAAGAAAAAGGGCACGCGCAAGCGTGCCCTTTCGCCAAAATCATTTTTCGCGCAGTGCTTTGGACCGTCTAGCCTACTTTGCGAAGCTTGCCACTGCTTCCGCTTCGGTGTTGTACACGTCAAACACCGTTAGCAGTTTCGTGATTTGCAGCACTTCCTGAAACTTGCTTCCCAAATGCGCCAGTTTCAGCGCCGCTCCCTGCGACTTCGCGCTGTGATGCGACGCCACTAGCGTCCCCAGCCCCGCGCTGTCGATGAACGTGATGTTCGCCATGTTCAGCACAATCTTCTTTTTTCCTTCGGCGATCAAGCTCTTCACTTTTTCCCGCAGCGCGTTGCTCTCTTCGCCGAGTACGATGCGCCCGTCCAGCGCCACCACGGACACTCCGTCCACTTCCCGGTTGGTCATCTTCAAAGCCACAGTGTTTTCCTCCTCATCGGATAGCAGTTCCGGCGGCAACCCGGGCCGGGACCACAAAGCTTATCAATAATAGTCCGCGCACGACATGTAATATCCGCAGACCGGGCAAACCAATTTGCAACGCCGCGATTCCAGCCGCTGCGAGCATACCGGACAATAGCACGAAGCATCGATCCCCGCGGCGTCGGCGGACTTTCCCGCTTTCGCGGTCGAGTCATCCTCCACGGATGCCTCCGCCCGCTCCCGCTCTACCCGGGCAACTTCCTGCTTCGCGGCACTATTCACGGCCCGACTCTTATAGCACATCCCCCGCCAACTGTGTAGCGCCCGGCTTCCGCCCGGCATCTTTCTCTCGCCACTCCCCGCTCATCCCCGCCTTTTGCTATTCTCCTCTTTCGTTCAACCCATGCCTCCCTCGCACCCCGACGTCCGCGGCCTCCATCTCGATCCGCAAACCCGCTGCCTCCATTACCACTCCCCTCTCGACATCATCGCCATCAAAATGAAATGTTGCGGCCTCTTTTACGCCTGCAAGGATTGCCACGACGCCCTCGCCAATCATCCCCTCGAGCCCTGGCCCGCCTCCGAATTCCACGAACCCGGCATCCTCTGCGGCGCCTGCCGCTCCATACTCACCATCTCCGCCTACCTCGCTTGCAATTCCGTCTGCCCCCACTGCCACGCGCCCTTCAACCCCGCCTGCCGCAACCACCACCATTTCTATTTCGCCGCCTTGCCTCGCCCGTAGCTCCCGTCTTTAGCCCGCCATTCCTGCGGCACCGCGCTGCTCGCGCGTGTCCGTCTCGCCCTCCTGCAGCCCGTCGCTTCTCTGCACCCCAATCCCTCGCTCCCCACGTCCGACTCCCGCATCTTAATGTTATCTTTTCTCTTCCGTAGTTCTTGCAAAGGTGCCCTATGCTCTCGCTCAAAAAAATCCTTCTCCCCGTCGACTACCCTCACACCGCCCTCCCAGTCATCCACCAAGCCGCTTTCCTAGCCCGCCATTTCCATTCCGAAATCCTCATGCTCCACGTCCTCACGCCCCGCAGCCGCGAAGCCGGTTTCCCGCCCCTCCGCCACATTCCCCCTGGCTGGAATCTCCTCGAACAAATCCTCCAACTCGCCGAAAAAACCGGCGATGCCTCTCTCCGCCCCGCTCTAGCTGGCCTCTCCCTCCGCTCCCAATTGCTCGATGGCGAAGCCGCCGCAGCCATCATGGAGTCCGCCGACCGCGAGCACGCCGACCTCATCATGATGGCCTCCCACGGCTCCGCCTTCGACCATTTTCTGATGGGCTCCGTCCCCGCCAAGGTCCTCTACGCCACCAACTGCCCCGTTTGGACCGGCGGCCACATCCCGCCTCCCTCGCCGCGCGAATTCGCCATCCGCAGCGTTCTCTGCGCCGTCGACTTCCGCCCTCACAATCGCAAGACCGTCACCTGGGCCGCGCAATTAGCCACCGAATTCGGCGCTCGCCTCACCCTCGCCTACGTCACTGCCCCCGTCGAGTCCTGGGGTCCCGGCGGCGACTACCCCAATCCCGTCTGGCAAAAGGAGCTCGTCGGCGACGCCAACCTCCACATGGCCGACCTCCAAAAAGAAATGGGTACCCACGCCGAAGTTTTCATCGCCAGCGGCAACATCCCCAAAGCCCTCAGCCAAGGCGCACAGCAATCCGCCGCCGACCTCCTGGTCACCGGCTTCCAACCCTACGGCGGCTACCTAAAAACCCACGGCTACGACGTAATCACCGCCCTCTCCATCCCCGTCCTCAGCATCTGAACCATCCAACAATCTCCCTCGCGCTATATCCCCCTCCGGTAGGGGCACGATACATCGTGCCCTCACCTCCGCCGCACCCTCCGTCGCCCATCAATTTTCCTTCTGCCCCTCTTCTCCGCCCCTCCGCGCGAACCCCTCCCAACTCCCCGCCGTCATCGCGCCCGCCGCCACTCGTAAGCAACCCGCGAATCATGGATAATAGCCCGAGCCAATGCACGTAGCTGCCAAAAGCAAGCCTCATCAGGACGAGCCAGCGACGGAGAGCGTTGACCTCTCTCGCTATGTTCCCGAAGCACTCTCCAATCTCGGCGACCCGCAGACCGCTATCCCTCGCATTGCCAGAGACACCGATTCCATTCGCCTGATTGAGCGCGCCGTCCACCAAATTCCAACCTCGCACGCGCTTCATCGCGGCGACGCTCGCGAAATGGCCTCTCTCAAACCCCAAAGCGTCCATCTGGTGCTAACGTCTCCTCCCTACTGGACGCTCAAGGAGTATCGCGACTCAGAGGGCCAGCTAGGCCACGTCGAGGACTACGACCAGTTCCTCGAAGAACTCGATAAGGTCTGGAAACGTTGTTTCGAAGCGCTAGTCCCCGGCGGTCGTTTGATCTGCGTCGTCGGCGATGTTGCCTCTCGCGCCGGGAAAACGGGGGCCGCCATACCGTGGTCCCTCTTCATTCGTCCATTCAGGAACATTGCCGTAAACTCGGATACGACAACCTCGCGCCCATCATCTGGCACAAAATTTCCAATGCTGCCTACGAAGTCGAAGGTGGCTCTTCTTTCCTCGGCAAGCCCTATGAGCCAAATTCCGTCATAAAAAATGACATTGAATTCATCCTCATGGAGCGCAAGCCCGGCGGCTATCGCGCTCCGGACATTTCCACGAAAGTTCTAAGCGTTATCTCCGTCGAAAATCACAAAAAATGGTTCCAGCAAATCTGGACTGGCGTCACCGGCGCATCCACAAAACAACATCCCGCGCCCTATCCCATCGAGCTCGCCGAAAGGCTCGTCCGCATGTTCAGCTTCGTCGGCGACACCGTTCTCGACCCCTTCATGGGCACAGGCACCACCACCGTCGCCGCCGCCAAGTGGGGCCGCAACAGCATCGGCTTCGAAATCGATCGCCATTACTACAAACTAGCCCAAAAACGCATCTCCGAAGAAACCACCTCCCTCTTCAGCAAAGCCGCCATTCATTCTGTCCGCATCGATCCCCCGCCCTGTCATCCCGACCGCAGTGGAGGTACCTCTCTCTCCCATTGCGGCCCCGCGTCTCCGCGCGAGCCACTCTGAAATCCCCGCCCCCTCGCTGCCCAAGCCGCCCAACTCGCCACACCGTCATTTCGAACGAAGCAAGCCGACGCCTTTTCCTTCCATTTCACTCCTGTGAAATGGTCGGCTTGCGAAGAGAGAAATCTCTCTTCGTCCTTTGCCGTCCGCGCAGAAACAGCCGCCTTACAATCGCGTGTCTCGTCGCGATGAAATCCCTCTTCGTCTTTCCCCGTCGGCCTCCGCGTAGGGGCACGATACATCGTGCCCTCCTTCTTTTCCCCGCCCGTGATTCCGCCCGCACCGAGAAACAATTGTTCTCCCCAAAGAAGGGCGCTATCATCAACCAGGAAAATCGGCATGACCACGGAACGCATAGACATCAACCCCGCCGTAATGCTAGGCAAGGCTGTGATTCGCGGCACGCGCATCACAGTCGAGCTAATCTTGCGCAAACTCGCCGAAGGCGCCACCGAAGCCGAGCTCCTCCAGGACTATCCCCACCTCACCACCGGAGATATCCGCGCCGCCATCGCGTACGGTGCCGCCAGCGTCGCCCATGAAGAAGTGGTCCTCCTCCCCGGCGCCCCGCCCATCTCCAAATCCTGAAGCATGAACTTCGCCCGGCCCCGCCATTTCGAACCGAGCGGACCGACGTTATTCCCTTCAAGTTGGCTCCTACGAACGTGTCGGCCTGCGAAGAGAGAAATACCCCTTCTTTCTCTTAAGCTCTTAGTACTTACCTTTCTAATAAGATAGCGGATCGCATCCAACCACGCCAAAAGGGAGATTAAACGTGCCCACCCTGTTGGTCCACGCACTTACGTTGTTACTTTTCGGCCTCAGCCAGCAGCCTCCACGAACAATACAATTCGCCCGCACCGAACTTCTCGGCAATCGAGCCGAATTTTAACCGAACCTCCAACCGATTGGTCGCGGCGCACTTTTACTAAACGAAAGTCGTGTCTTGGGCCGCGGTGCGCGAACGGCTTGGCCATAAGGACAAAAAAATGAAATTGCCCAATGTACGCCGTGGGCACCTCTACCAATTCCAGCAGAAATCGCTGTTTGTCACCGTAGACTCAGCGGACAATGTCGTAAATGTCGCAGTGAGATAACGGGACGAGAAATTAGGCCACGACTTCTCTCGCGGTCGCGACCCACGTTAAACGCGCCATCCTTGCCTGCGGAAGAACTGGACGACATCGACATAAGGGAGCGCCATATCCACGCAAATATCGGGGATCTTAGGCCTCGATAACGCGCCTGAGGGCCGCTCAGCGGTGACGACCGAAAAACCCCGGACTCTAGCCAAGGCAATTACCCAGGGATCGCATCCGGAGCGGTTTCTTCTCGTGTCTATGATCTTCGGATACTTGTGCATGATCTCCCCAACGCTCGCCTGAATCTGCGAATCAATAGAAATGACCATCTCCCCCCGGCTTTCAAACCATTCATGTGCACCATCGTCTTTGCGTTTCAGCTCACTGAGAACTTCATCTATGACATATATCTCCCCCGCGCGAGCGGCACCATTCATGCGCTCCCAAATAGATGGAAATACGTCGGGTGGATAGTGGCGCACCCACGCGTCCAGAATTGCACTCGTGTCGAGGCTGAATGGCACTGATTCTTCCTAAGCTTCCTTCAGAATGTCAGCCCGCAGGTCCTTCAGGTGCTTAACTCTAATCTGAAGGTAATCACTTACGTCGCTGGCTGTGATCCTTTCGCGGTTGAAATTTTCAACAACCAGGCTAGTAAACAATGGACCCGCACTCGACAAAGCAATCACATGAGGGGGCGCAAAACCTTCTTCCTCCTGCCTCCGCGCCTGCTGCTCGCTGTAAATCCGCAAGAATACCTTTCTCATTCGGTCGTAAAATGCTTGCGTTGTTAGTTTAAGTGTGAGCAGACGAACCAGGGCGGCCTCACGACTGCCGCCGAATTTTCGAGATAGTTCCCGAAGTTCGAGGTCAGTCCAAACGGGACTGTTCTTCTGATGCTGACGTACCACAGCGCTGTTCAGTAGCGCATCCCTTGGAAATAGGACCGCGCCCGCCACCTGGTTACAGAACGCCTCCTCATCGGCATCGTGAAGATCGCAGATCCCGCCGACGGCCAACATCACGTGAACGAGCTCATGAATTAGCGTGAAAATGCGACCGCGAGGTGCATCCTTGATATTAGCCACCACTACGGGCAACGGATGCATTCCGATAGAGAAGCCTCTCGCTTCGGATAGCTGAATTCCTGTCGCCTGTAATGCGAGCACTCCTGCACGCTCGATGAGAAGTCTCCAATTTTTGAAGGCTTCGTATGCAGAGCCCCAGGTAGATTGATCCTCTATGAGGACAGAAAGAGTTCGCCGTAGACGGTCAGCGACAACCTCGACATTTTCGCCAAGGTTGGCTGTTGCATCGAAAGCAACCGGCGACTCGTCGATGCCCTGAAGCAATTCTAAAGCCCATTCACGCCTGTCAAACGCTCTTCGAATTTCGTATGCAAGCCTTGGCGAGCTCTCATAAGTTACGTAGTCGGACGACAGCTGGCGGAAGTCATGCATCACCTCGAATCGTCTCGGAGGTTCTGCCAGGTAAAACGCCGCGAGAGGACGACGATATACAACTGCCAATTTACGCAGTTGAGGAACAGTGGGCTTAGAAAGCCCCTTCTCCCAGTCGATCAGCTTCCCCGGCTTGACCGCCGCTTTTTGAGCAGCAATTTCGACTGACATCCCCGCGGACTGCCTAGCCCATGTAAGCAGAGATGGTGTCGGAGTGGCTTCTACGCGTTCCATCCAAGTTCCAGTCTCCCAGCGAAACTGAACTCTACTTCCTCAACGCCCGACTTGCAAACACTGACTGATTGGCAGGTTGCCTTAAGTGTCGCTTTTCACACCGGCATCTGGCAGATCACTGGAAACCCGGGGCAGACGGAAAACCACTACTGTCTTGTTGGGCGCATGCCGTCCCTTTGGGCGATCGCCTTTCGAGGCGTGAGGTTTTGACTCCGCCACCTACCCTTTCGTGACTCGTGTTCAGCGCGAGTGGTGCAACGCGCCCCTCAACGCATCTATCAACGCGCGCAAAACCTTATTCACCAATTATTCGTCCAGGAAGTGCTTCGCCGCACCCGGAGATAGAAGTACAAGATGCGTCCCCGCTCGAAAACGCTCGGCATACTTGTCGCGAATTCCGCCCTCAATTTAGCGAGGTCGTATTCCCGCCGTAACCCGTCGTCACGTTCTCGTTTTTCAGCTTTCTTCTTCATGGCATTCTCGTCCGCGTTGCGTCGTCTTCCGCGCACGCATGATCTTGACGATCTCACCGCGCTAACTTCGTGAGCGCCGCCGCCTTGCAAGTCCCCCAAACTGCCGAATTCGCACTTCGCCCGCCGGAAACTTCGCGCGAATCTCCAGCTTCCCGCCCATCGCCTCGATAGCCCTTCGCAACGTGCTCACGAAAATATCGGACCGGCTCTCGATCTTTGAGACGCCCGCCTGATTGATGCGCAAAGCCTTCGCCAAACGCTCCTGGGTGATTCCCATTGCCTGCCGTAGTTCGTTGAGAGCCATCTCCTGGATCATCTTCTGCGCCTTGGCATCCGAGCGCGCACGCGCCATTGGAGACATTTTTGCTTCCAGTTCTCGAAAATTCCTAGCCATCGTAAGCCGTCCCACCACGCTTCAAACTCATCCGTGAACTCTGCTTCCCATTCCTTCAAAGGAATATACCTCCAAAAGACTTATTCGTCAATGGCATGCGGAGCCTTCACAACGGCAGGCGGAACGCCCGCAACTCGGTGAGACGCCTTCGGTCGGCGATTTCAGCCCCCGGGTGGGTCATTTCGTCTCCATCGCAACCTCCGCCGCGAATTGGGGCATACTCCGGCCCCAATAGACCGTCTCCATTCCCTAACCCGCAGAATCCAAACAGTTTATTATTTAATACTTGACAGTGGATATGAATCTGTTATAATTCATCCTGTTTCGTCGCGGAGGAGAAAGGAGTCACCGCCTTGCCTCCGCTACCCGCCTGCCTCTGCGATCTTTCCCGTCATCCTGAGCCTAGCGATCGAAGATCCCGAGCCGCTCGGGACCGAAGATTCCGCCCCTCTCGGAAAGGATCTGCCTCTCTCCCCTTGCTCTGCGTCTCCGCGAGATCCATTCCTTCCTTCGCCGCCTGCACTTCGCATCCGCTCGCTCCCCGCGAAGCACACGTGCAAAAATGCGCAAAAACTGCGCAAGTAACCCTTTCCTTTTCAACGGATTACAAACGCCTCATTTCGCAACTCTTTTCTTTTGATACTTTTACAAATGCCCCGGGGGGTGTTCTCTTAGTCCACACCCAAGACCTTCCCATCTTTTCCACATCGAGTAAACATCCAACACGCAGGAATTGCCGCAACCGCTTTCCTCGCATACGCTTACTTCACAACTTGCGGACACCCCGGGGTGGGGTGCCCCTCTGGGTCAGCCAGCGCGAGCTAGTCCTAATGATCGCTCCTGACTCCTTACCGGGCAGCCCGCGGCACTTCGCTCATCAACTGGTGCACGTTCCCTTCGCTGTCCTTGAAGGCCGTCATCCACAGATCGTGGTCGGCCATCGGCGCAATCAGCCGCGGCGGCGAAATAATCTCCACGCCGTGCTCCACCAGCCGCGCGTGTCCCGCGTTGATATCCGCCACGCGAAAATACAGGATCGAGCTGGGATGGTCGTACTCGGGCGAGGACGCTGTCCCCAGCATCAGCCGCACGCCGCCGCAATCGAAAAATGCCATGCTCGGCACGGTGAAGAGCAGCTTCAATCCCAGTGCGTCGCGGTAAAACGCGGTGGCGCGCTCCACGTCCTTCACGATGATCGAAATTTGCCCGATGTTCTGAATGGCCAGGCTGGCCGCTGCTGCGCTCATTTTGCTTTGCCTCCGCGCCGCTTACTTAGCACAGCCCGGCAGTTCCAGCAACCGCCCGAACAAGTGCTCGAACGAGTGCTAGAACAATGGCGCCGCGTGGATGATTTAGAAGGAGGAACTTAGAAGGAGGAACCCGGCACGCCCGGCTTGGTGTACGCGATGCCGTAGCGGAAAACCTGCCCGCCGGAGAGCGCTTCGACGCGCCGAATTTGCGCCGGAACGAACAGCGCAGCCTCCCCGGGCGAATACGGCGCCGCGATTTCGATCAGCGTGTCCACGGCATATTGCCTGCGGCTGTGAAAACAAAGCCCGCCTCTCGAGACGTTTTCGCACTCGACGATTTCGTCCGCATGCGCGGGATGCCGCACGCAAGCGTTGAAGCTGACTCGAATGCGCAGGTGCTTCCTTCGATTGACGCGCCGTCCGCTTGCATCCGTGGGCTGCGGAGCGGGTTGCCCCGTCCGTTCCGCCGGCGCCGCGGACGGAGCGGCAAAAGGCTCCGGCTCGAGCACCGCGGCCGTGGTGGCTATATCGGGCTCGAAAGAGCCGCTGTACGCCGGCTCGAACTGCGCTTGCGCCGGTGGCCGTGCCGCTTCGCGCGAATCGCTCGACGGCGCAGCCAGGAGCGACGCAGAAAAGGAATGAGCCACGTTTGATCTGGGAAGAGCTTGCCCGGCGGAAAAAAAATTGCCGAGAACTGAGTTGCGGGAGGCATCCGGAGCACGCATGGGCGCGGGCGCCGCCGCTCCGACAGCCAATTTCCACGGCGTCGAGGAGCCGCACTGCTCGCAATAGCGGAGCACGTTTCCGTTTACCTTGTAAACGTCCTCCTCGATGTCGCTCGGTTGGACGCTTAGCCGAGACTGGCAGAAACTGCATTCGAGCGTCATCGTATGGCGTGCCGGCTCGTCCGGTTCGGGAGGAGGAAATTCCATCGGCCAGAATTCCAGCTCCGGATCGACAAACGCGACGCCGTAGACGTAGCGGCCAGCTTCGCCGCCAATTTGTCCGATGAGGCGGATTTCGGCTTCTTTCGAAGAGCCAGGCAAGCGGAGCGTTAGCACTTCGTCGGGCGCGAATGCATAGCTCGAAACGATTCCGGCGCCGTGGCGGCTCAGCACGACGGTCTTCGTTTCTTCGGAAAACACTTTGCCGGTCGCGGATGTGCCAAGCAAAACGACGGGGATTTCTTTGGCGATGCGTCCGCTTCTGCGTTTGTGCTGCGTCATGGTCAGTTGCTTCTTGGTCCGTTGCGTCACGGTCTTTCGCTTCTCGGCCTATTGCTTTTCGGACCGCGCGGTCTCGGTCCGCCGCTTCTCGGCCCGTCAGTCCTCAGTTCGTCGCTGCGCGGGCTCAACGTTCTCGCGCGGGCACACACTCGCCGGGTGCGTAGAGTCCCACTAGGCTTATCGGCAAGATGAGCCGCAATCTTTATCGGTTTGGGCTGGCGGGCGAAATGTTGCCGAAAGTACGGAGGTACTAAAACGCGGGCGTGAAAGGAAGCGGGAAGTACTGAGAAGAATGAACCCGCCGGCCTATCGACCGCGCAGCGGACGAAGAGCAGAATCGCAATTGTAGTCGGGAGTTGGTTGCGGCTTCCGGAGCAGAAAGGTTTGGGCCTGATTGCTCCTGTAGGACGTTTTGCTGCTCGCGAGCGCAGCATACGCTCGGAAAAGCTGGACCAGCTTCAGATTACACGACCCTCCATCCCCCACGCCCGAGCGGCCGGTCCCCCCACCGGCCGCTCATTTTTTTGTCCGCATCGATCCGCGTACTTCGCACTCGGAGTCGAAAGTTCAAAGCTCAAGAGTCGAAGCAAGTCGTTCTGATCAAGGGAACAGCTGGACGCGAGGGCGGGCACGGCGTGCCGTGCCCCTACGAGGGCCAGGAAGCCGGTCGAGCAAGGGAACTCAAAAAAAAGAGGAGCCCGGACTGGATTGGGCTCCGTGAACTGAACCACTTCGACGACACACTCGCGGGAAGCAAAACCCGCACGAGCCAACCACCCGAAGCAAGAGAAATGAAAAAGGGGGCTGGTGCAAGCCCCCTTATTCGAACTGACCCCCCAATAAACCGGAACCGAGTCGAGGTTCGGATCCGGCCACCCCGGGAAGCCAATCTTGTAAGTTGCAGGAGAAGAGAGCAATAGTTATGCCAGGGTAGCGCAGGGTGGAGATAGTAGTCGAGGTGTATGATTCGAAAGAATTTACAAGAAATTCAAGATGGAGAGCGGAATGAACGGCGCAGAGTATCTACAAAATCTCACAGATACCGGAGAATCCCCTACATTCTTTGGGAGTATTCCATCGAAAAAAACGATGGCCCGCGGCAGTGACTCCGGCAGCCAGCGAAGCCGGGTAGAAGTCGGTAACGTTCACGCGCAGGATCCGCGTTTTGCTTGACCCGGCAAACATTCGAGGATGTAGACACGCGTTAAATTGCGAGAGTCTGACGCCAGCGGCGCCAGGGCAGCCGAGCGGGGAAGAAAAACAAGATGGCCCAGAAAAGCAGAACGGGACCGCATTCGGCTAGGAAGAGAACTATCCCCAGTAGCACACGGACGAGGTTGGCCGAACTCACGGTTGCGGATTGCAGTGAGGCGTTAGAGGGGCTGTTGGTTGAGACGTTCATGGGGTGGCGAGGAAGTACCTCCGAGTTTAGAACGAGAGATGGGAGCGCGTCTTGCATGGACGGCGGCTTGAGCCTCCACTAACGGTAATGTCGCGAGACGGCGAGAAGTTCCCAGAAGAAGCAGAAAATCTCGCCAAAGTTAGTTGGATTTGAGAAATGACACGGAGTTAGTATGGAATTGGCACGGCGGCGGAGATAGGTGTTGGATCATGAGAAGATTTCTTTACTCTGTCGCGGCATTTGTGTTTTTGTGCACGGTTAGTTCCCCTTCAGCTTGCTCCCAGTCAAGCCTCGATAAAATCAAAGCCGAGTATCAAAGGGCGACAACGCGGCTGCAGAAACGTATCGTCGATGATTGGTGGATCGACGAAGAGCCGGAGTCCCCGCAACTCCTGGCCCGCCAATGGTCGCTTGCGGGGGAGTGGGTCGCAGCCTGGCTGAATGCACATCCTTCGGAAGGCGCAGATGGGGTGAAAGCAGCGATCAACAACCTAGTACCAGATGGTGAGCCTCAATGCCTAAGATTGGGTGATGATGCGTTTCTTGCAGCCGCAACGAATCCAATTGGCAACGTTTTCATCGTGGCAAAAACGGCTGGACAGTTTGGACTGGCGTGGAGCACGGCGGATTCGCAGAGAGCGCGAGGCAAGGATTCAGAGATTTTGGCGGCGTGGCGCCCGGAAAATGCTCGTCATGGGGGCCGAGGGCCCTACTATGCGGCATCGGGGAGCGCGGGATCGGTGATTCCACAGATCGAAATCCTCCCCGCAGACGCGAAGGGCCGTCCGCGTTTTTATATCAACGGAACATACGCGCAAAGCGCGGGTGGCACCGTGGGAGCGCAAACAAGCGTGTGGCTTTGGGATGGGAGGATAGCGCTACCACTGATCGTCCGGGACTACGCCATGATGATCGACCAGAGAGTGTGGACGCGGGTAGAGGGCGACCTGTTAAAGGTTCAAGAGAAAAAATTCTTCCGCACATTCTTTTCGTGCGGGTCGTGCGAGGAACGGCAGACGGATTGGATTGTACGACTGGAACCTGAGGGGGTTAGGGATCTTGGTGAGGTCAGTACAGTTCCCGAACTCGACGCGGTAGACGAACTTTTCTTTCGCATCATTCATCACGAGCCGGCCACGGATATTGCAGCTCTCGCTGCGATCAAGGTGGCGGAAAGCATCGTTGAAGCCGCACGCAAAGAACATTCCGAAGAAGAGTGGAGCAAATACCCTTCGTTAGGGATGATGGGTCAGTGGAATATTCGTAAAAGAGGAAATGATGAAATTTTGTGTCTGTCTCTCGACGACGCAGGGAACAATTTGTTCACGCTCCAACCATCAGGCGGGAAATTGTTTGTGGCAGAACTGAATCAAATTGCCGAATCCTGCGAGCAGTAGGCGGCTGGTTAGAGGCTCTGCAAGCCAGCGCCCGGGCGAGCACGGAGAAGAGAATCCGACACCGAACTGAATAGAGGTCAGAGGGGAAAAATAAGGGCCTAAAAATAGTGCTTGACATATTCCCATATCGGAATGTATTGTTGGGGCATGGCGAGAGCGGCGACGACATCGGATGCGTTTAATGCGGTGGCGGAGCCGCGGCGGCGGGAGATATTGAATTATTTGGCGCTGCAGGAGCGGCCGGTGGGGGAGATTGTGGACGCGCTCGCGATGGAGCAACCTTCCGTTTCGAAGCATCTGCGCGTCTTAAAGGACGTGGGGCTGGTGCATGCGAGAAGGGATGGACGACAGATGTTTTACCGGACGAATGCGGTCGCCATACGGCCATTGCATGAATGGGCAGGGACGTTTGAGCGGTTTTGGCAGCACCAACTGATTCGGGTGAAAGAGCGGGCCGAGGAGAAGAGCGGGGCGGCGAAGAAGACGTGAGGCGAGAGCGGTTCGGGCAATTTGCAAGGGACAATTTGTAGGGAACAGGTCGATGGCAAGAATTTGTTCGGGACACTTCGAAGGAAGGCAATCAAGGAAGCAAAAATCAAGCAAGCACACAAGAAAACAACCTAGCAAACACACAAGGAGGAACGATGAGCTCGATGGCAGCAGCAGTGGTGGCACTGGAAAGTCTGACGCTGAACATTACGCAGGAAATTCACGTGAAGGCATCGCTGGAGACGACATTCGAGGCGTTGCTGGAACAGCTTGGGCCGGGAGGCGAAGGTGCAAACGGAACGCCGATGCCGATGAAGCTGGAAGCGTGGCCGGGCGGGAGGTGGTACCGCGATTTGGGCGAGGGGAACGGGCATTTTTGGGGACACGTGCAGGCGATCAAGCGCCCGACACTGCTGGAAATCTATGGACCGCTGTTCATGTCGTATCCGGTTGCGTCGAATCTGCAGTACCGGCTGAGCGAGACGGACGGCGGGACGCTGATCAAGTTTCATCACACGGCGCTGGGATTGATTATCGAGGAGCACCGGAAGGGCGTGGTGACGGGGTGGTCGTCGATTCATGAGCGAGTGCGGAAGGCGGCGGAAGCACACGCTTCGTTTGCGGCGGGAGGCGGGAAGAAGCAGTAACAGATGGAGCGAGTGCGTTCGAATTCGTTTCAGCCAATTGGGCGATTTTTCAGATCACGATCTATTTCAGAACGCCACTTTTTCAGAAGAAAAGGAGAACCGAGATGTCCATCGCACAAACCTTTCTCGCAGAGTTTGAAACACAAGCGCCGATCACGCGGAAATTTCTGGAGCGGCTGCCGGAAGATAAATTGACGTGGAAGCCGCACGAAAAATCCATGACCGCAGGGCAGCTTGCCTATCACTTGGCCTTCGTGCCGGGAGGAGTGATTCGCTTCGTGCAAAACAACCCGGCGCAAGCGCCGGAGTTCGCCAAATTTCCGCAACCAGCGAGCCGCGGCGAAATCTTGACGCTGTTTGAAGAAAGCATCACGGCGGTGCGAGATCAACTGCCGAAATTCGAGGATACCGCGATGAAGGAAACCTGGCGTTTGGTCGCGGGCGGACAAGAAGTGCTGGCGCAAGCACGAGGGGAGTTTTTGCGCGACGTGATGTTCAGCCATTGGTACCAGCACCGGGGGCAGTTCAGCGTGTACCTGCGGATGCTGAACGTCGCGGTGCCGGCGAGCTGGGGACCAAGCGCCGACGAGCCGCCGGTTTTCGCGCAGAAGGCGAAATCGGCGTAGCGGTTCTGGGGAGGAAACGTATGTGCCCGGCATGCATGGCGGCAACGGCGATGTTGATTGCGTCGGCAGTTTCGAGCGGAGGACTGACGGCGGTGATTGTGACGAAGCTTCGCGCGAAAGCGACGGCGCGGAAGAGGTCGGAGAGTCGAAATCCAAAGGAGGAAAAATGGGAACAGCAACTCACGAGCAGGTGAATTTGATGTTAAGGCTGTACGAGGAAAGGCGCGAGCCGAAGCTGCGGGAGGCGCGGGACTGGTTCGCGGCGAACTTTCATGTGAACAATGCGGAGGACGTGATGCGCCTGTGTCCCCCGGGGAGCAAGGAAAACACGTATATGCGGATGGTGCTCGGGTATTGGGAGATGGTGGCGAGCATCGTGAACCGCGGACTGATCGACGAAGACCTATTCTTCGAAAGTACTGGGGAACAGTGGGTGGTGTGGCAGCAGGTTAAGCCGGTGCTTGGAGCGTGGCGGACGATGTTCGGGACCCAGAAGCTTTTCGCGAACATGGAAGAGCAGTGCAAAAGGCTTGAGGCATGGCGGGAAAAGAACAGCCCGGGCTCGAATGAAGCCACGCGCAAAGTGAACGCGGAAATGCTGCAAGCAGCGCAGGCGGCGAAAGCACAGGCAGCCGGAGCCTAGCTGGAGCACGAGCGAGGAAATGGTGGGGGGCTTGCGGCGGGTGGAGCTGCAGGTTCCCGCGAAGTGCGAAGGGTCGAGGACAAATTCATAGTGAGGAGAAACGGCGATGGGCACGAGCACGATGGAACATCCGAAGGTAGTGACGCAGGAAGAGTGGCTGGCGGCGCGAAAAGAGCTGCTGGCGAAAGAAAAGAATCTGACGCGGCAGAGAGATGCGCTGGCGGAAGAGCGGCGGAAGCTGCCGTGGGTGAAGGTCGAGAAGAACTATGTGTTCGAGACAGCGGGCGGGAAGAAAAAGCTGGCGGAATTGTTTGACGGCAAGAGCCAACTGGTGATCTATCACTTCATGCTAGGGCCGGATTGGGAACAGGGATGCCCGAGCTGCTCGCTGCTGGGAGATCACCTGGATGGCCTGGGAATCCATCTGGCGCAGAGAGACGTGCGATTGATGATCGTTTCGAGGGCGCCGCTGGAGAAAATCGAGGCTTTCAAGAAAAGGATGGACTGGAAGTTTCCGTGGGCGTCGGCGTATGGGAGCGACTTCAATTTCGATTATGGCGTATCGGTGACGAAAGAGGATGCGGCCAAGGAGACGATCTACAACTATGCCGCGGTGAAGTTTCCGACCGAGGAACGGCCGGGGATGAGCGTGTTTTACAGAAATGCGAATGGCGAAGTGTTTCACACGTATTCGTTTTACGGGCGCGGGCTGGAAGACATGATGGCCCTGTATGCGATTCTGGACCGCGTGCCGAAAGGACGGGACGAGGGCGGATTGACGTTTCCGATGGCGTGGGTGAGGCATCACGACCGGTATGCTGAAAGCAACGTTGTTGGGGTGAAAGCGGCGAAGACGTGAAGGAGTGACTGGTGATTCGTGACTGGTGACTGGTGCAAACCCCGCGCTTGGCGCGGGGTTTGCACTTTTAGGGATCAACTTTTGGGCGGCGGAGAGAGGCCGTCGTTCGAAGGAATGCTTCGCGAAAATCGCTAGACTGTTTAGGCCCCGATGGAGGAGCGGAGGGCGCTGGCTAAGGATTGGCTGAAGCGCTGGACGTCGGCGTCGTGTTCGGCTTCGACCATGACGCGGGCGAGCTGTTCCGTGCCGGAATAGCGCAGGACGACGCGGCCATTTTCGCCGAGAGCGGATTGGGCTTCGGCGAGGGCACGGGAAACTTCGGGGAGAGACTCGAGCGGGGGCTTGGATTTTACTTTGACGTTGACGATGATTTGCGGGTAGTCCTTGAGGCCTTCGACGAGCGATTCGATTTTGCCGCGCATGGAAACGAGCGAAGCGATTTTGACGGCGGTGAGCAGGCCGTCGCCGGCGGGGCTATCTTCGAGAAAAATGATGTGGCCGGATTGTTCGCCGCCGAGGACGTTGCCGCTGCGAAGCATTTCCTCGAGAACATAGCGATCGCCGACGGAAGCCCGGGCCAGGGACATTCCTTCGCGGGCGAGGACGCGCTCGAGCCCGAGATTGGACATGGACGTCGCGACGACGCGATCGCCCTTGAGTTTGTTTTGAGATTTGAGATGACGGGCGACAGCGAGGAGAACGCCATCGCCGTTGACGATTTTCCCGGTTTCGCAAACGAAGAGCGCGCGATCGGCATCGCCATCGAAGGCGACGCCGAGACGGGCGCGTTCGGCGACGACGCGCCGCTGCAAACCATCGAGATGGAGCGAACCGCAGCCGTCGTTGATGTTGCGGCCGTCTGGGGAAACGCCCATAGCGACGACGTCGGCGCCGAGAGTGCGAAAGAGTTCGGGGCCGAGCTTGTAGGAGGCGCCATTGGCGCAATCGAGAACGATGCGGAAACCGGAGAGGCTGGCTCCGGGGAGGATGCGAGTGCGGAGAAAATCGAGATATTCGGCGTCGAGAGAGGCGTCGGCCGCGGGGATGGGGGGATTTTTGGGAGGCTGATCGGAGCGATGCTTGAAGATGTCCGCTTCGAGTTCTTCTTCGACGGAATCCGGAAACTTCATGCCCGCGTGGGAGAAAAGTTTTACGCCGTTGTCCTGATAAGGATTGTGGGAGGCGGAGATGACGACGCCGGCTTGAAAATCATTTTGGCGGACGAGGCAAGCGACACCGGGAGTGGTGATGACGCCGGCAAAAGCGACCGAGGCGCCGGCTTCGGCGAGCCCCGCAGCGAGAAGAGCGGCGATGTGCGGGCCGGATTCGCGAGTGTCCATGCCGATGAGAACATGAGCCGCGGAATGTTCGCGGAGAAGATAGGCGGCGAGAGAGCGGCCGACGGCGAAAAGAGTGGCGTCATCGAGGGGCGGAGTGCCAGGGACGCCGCGAATGCCATCGGTTCCGAAAAGTTCTTTGGGCATGAGGGGCTCACGTTCAAATCCTGAACGGCTGAGGCGAGAAAAGTTTAGCACACGGAGAAGAGGGCGCTGGGGGATAGAGAAAGCTGGAGGCGATTGGGTAAATGGGGAATCAGGTGTCGAGCGAGAAACGGACGGCGGGCGGCGGCGATTGGAAATGAGAAACGGAAGCGAGCGAAGGCATCGCGGGATTGCGCGAGTGTGCTAACGTGAGGGGAACGGAGCGCCTCGTGGCCGAGACCGAAACGCCGACACCTACAGTTCGAATCGCCGGATCCACTTTCAGCCTGCGGGTGCTGGCCGCAGCCATCATTTTGCTGTTCTTTTATTACGCGGCGGGAGTGGTGATTACCGTGCTTTTGTCGATTTTGCTGGCATATTTTCTGGACCCCGCGGTGGAGTTGCTGGAGAGAATGCACATGCCGCGCACGGTGGGCGCGATGGTGATGGTGCTCTTGCTGATTGCGGTGCTGATGGCGGTGGGCTACGGATTGGCAACGCGAACGGAAGATTTCGCGACGGATTGGCCGCGATACGGAGCGCTGCTGAAACAAGCGGCAGGGGCGGTGGAAGCGAAGCTCAAAGGAATCGAGGGGCAAGTTTCGCAGATTGAGCCGGGGACGAGCGCGCGACAACCGGAAGGAGAACGGCCGGAAGAAGCGATAGTTCGAAGCCTGTTATTCCGTGGGATTGGATCCTTGTACGCGCTGTTTCTGGAGATTACGTTCGTGCCGTTTTTGGTATTCTTCATGCTGGCGGGAAAACGGGAAGTTTGGCATGGAACGCTACAACTGTTTCCGGTGTCAAAGCGAACGCGGGTGAAAGAGACGCTGGAAGATTTGCGGGACGTTTTGCGGGATTACCTGGCGGGAATGACGCTGCTGACGGTGCTGGTGATTGCCGCGAGCAGCACTTTTTTTTGGTTTCTTGGGCTGGACTTTCCGATCCTGACGGGAATTGCGTCAGGCTTGCTGAATATGGTGCCGTATATCGGAGCGGTGCTGGCGTGGCTGCCCGCGTTTATCATCGCGCTGGCGAAATGGAGAACATTTGGCCAGTTCGCGCTGATTGCGGGAGGATTGATGGGCATTCACGTACTGGCGCTGAACCTGGTTGCGCCGCAACTGGTTGGGCGGCGGGTGCGATTGAACGCGGTGGCGATCACGATTGCGCTGCTTTTTTGGGGCTGGGTGTGGGGCGGGATGGGATTGATATTGGCGATTCCGATTACGGCGGCGTTGCGGGTGATCTGCGATCACACGGAGTCGTGGCGGCCGGTTGGGCGGTGGTTGAGCGCTTGAGGAAGTGAGTGGCGATCGGTGACTGGTGATTGGTGACTGGAGGAAACTCGGTGCGCGACGATTTGCGCTGATGATTTGGAATTTCCAACCTCTGGAACGTCTTCGGAATCAATAACCCTTACCATTCGAAGGCTGATCGCTTTAAGATTCGTCGGGGGAAGTTCATGAAACTGATGGCCGCTCATTTCGTGTTGTTGGGATTGGGTGTGGGATTTGTGCTTGCGCCTTCGGCGCAGGCTTGGGGATGCAAGGGGCACCAGACGGTGGCGCTGATTGCAGAGAAGCATTTGACGCCCGAAACGCGCGAATGGGTAACGAAGCTGCTGAGCGAGAATCCGATCGATGCGAATTTGAGGCGCTATTGCGGAGAGGCGACGCGCGACGCGATAGCGGATGCGTCGACGTGGGCGGACGACGTACGCGGAGAACGGAAGAACGGGCCGTGGCACTACATCGATATACCGCGGGGAGTGAAGCGTGGGCCTCTCGGACCATACTGCGGAAAAGCAGGATGCGTGACGAGCGCGATCAGCGAACAACTGGCGATCTTGAAGGATAAGAATGCCGACGCGGCGAAACGGGCGGATGCGTTGCGCTACGTGATCCATTTCGTGGGGGATTTGCACCAGCCGCTGCATACCATAACCAATTCAGACGAAGGCGGAAATTGCGTACCGCTGAAGTATTTGCGGCGCAGTCCGCACGAACATTTTCATTCGTTCTGGCCAAACCTGCACAGCATTTGGGATACGGCGATTCCGGAACGCGACGCAGAGGGCGCCGATGCGGCGGAATATGCCGACATACTCGACGCGCAATTCGCGGGGGACATCGAGGGATGGCAGAAGGCGGGGATTCATATCGATGATTGGGTGTGGGAGGGATACGACCTCGCGGAAAGCGTGGCGTATGGAGATCTGACGCCGAAGATTGCCATCGAGCGGAATGTCGCGGTGCACAGCTGCTCGGACGACAACAACATCGGGGAACGCATGCTGCAACTGCACGTGGTGGCGGACGAGGCGTATCAGGAAAAAGCGGCGGCGGCGGCGGAAAAACGGATCGAGGAAGGCGGAGTGCGGCTGGCGATGATCCTCAACGATGCGGCGAAGGCAATGCAGTAACCGAATTCGGCAGCCATTTGGCGAGGGGACATAAGCGTGACTGCCTCCAATTCCCGGAACGGAGAAGTGTGCAATTCGATACACGTCCTGGCTTAGAGGTTGTGTGAAGCGAGCCGAATGGTAAACTCAAACTCGTACTGGATGTAGTGATTCTTTGTTTGTCGAACCACTCGCAGGTCCCTCCTCTCGCCTGCGGGAAACCTGGCCCCAAAATTCGAACAAGCTCCCCTTCCGGAAAGTACATCGGGTACTCATGCTGCGCAGCTTGCGGTGCGAACAGGTGCTTGCGGCCGTATTGGAGTCGGCCGAGGATGCGATCGTCGGAATTGCGCTCGATGGCTCGATTGAACTGTGGAGCCGGGGAGCGGAGTGTTTGTATGGCTACACGGCGGACGAGATTATAGGACGAGCGCTGACGCCGCTGCTACCGATTTCCGAAATTACTAATTCAAAGGCGGTTCTGGAAACGGCACGCGACGGCAAGGTGATGGAAAGCGAAACGGTCGAGCGGCTCCACAAAAATGGTTTAAAGCTGAGTGTAGCGGTGAAGCGAAGGCCGATGAGGGACCAACAGGGAATGGTGACTGGCATTCTGGAGAGCGGGCGGGCCCTGCGCCTGAAGGCGGAAGATACGCCGTCGGAGACGCAACTGCGGCTTCTGGTGGAACAAATGCCGGTGCTTCTCTGGACGACAGACAAGAGTCTGCGGATCACGTCGAATTGGGGCTCTGGTTTACAGCACTCCGAAATAAATGCGGGAGATTTGGTCGGGCAGACAGTATCCGAATACTTGAATTGCGATGATGCGAATACGACGCCAATGGGACACCATCATGCGGCATTGCGGGGAGAGTCGGTGCGATTCGAGTACGAGCGGCAAGACCAGGTACTGGAAATTCAACTACGGCCATTGCGGGCACCGTCGGGGGAGATCATAGGGTGCATTGGGGTGGGGCTGGATATCACGAAGCGAAAGAGGACGGAAGAGCAGATCCGCTACCAGGCGACGCACGACGCACTCACCGGACTAGCTAACTACCGCGAATTCATGGACACGCTCGTGCGTGAATTGCGCCGCGCCGAACGCAGTCATCATTCGTTCACCGTGTTGCTACTGGACCTAGACGATTTGAAACTGATCAATGACCGGCAAGGTCATCTGGCAGGAAATAAGGCGCTGAGCCGGCTAGCCAGGGTCATGAAGGAGCAATGCCGTGTGACGGACCTGGCGGCACGATACGGCGGCGACGAATTTGCGGTACTGTTAATCGATTCCGATCAACAAATGGCAGAACATATGGCGCAACGAATCGAGGCTTGTGTGCGCGACGACGGGGAAGATCCGCCCATTAGCGTGAGCATCGGCATGGCGGTCTATCCCGGAGATGGACAAACGACGCAAGAACTGCTTGAGTCCGCCGACCGGCAACTGTATGGGCGGAAAAAAACTGGACGAATCCGGAATATGGCCGTTGGGTAAGTCAAATCGGAATGGCACAGTTGCGGATGAGACGGCGGGACGTGACTGGCGACTCGTGAGCCCGACAAGTTCGGGGCAAGCTGGCGAATGGCGTAAACACTGCCACGAGATACTGCCAATCCTCGAATTCCATTTACAATTGAGGGCGATTGCGCCGGACCAGCGTCGCGTGAGCGCGAAGCGGATGGGCGGCATTGTGGCCAGTAATCATCCGCTGAAAAGAGGACACCGTGAAGAACCGCGAACTAGTACTGAGTTTATTCGACGAGGCCTATGAAAAGAAAACCTGGCACGGACCGAATCTGAAGCAGGCGATTCGAGGAGTGAACGCGAAACAGGCCGCGTGGCGTCCAGGAGCGGGGCGGCACAACATTTGGGAAGAGACGCTCCACGCCGCGTACTGGAAGTACGAAGTGCGCAGTAGGATCGAAGGAGGAAAAAGTGGTCCGTTCGCATTGAAGGGAAAGAATTTTTTCGCGCGGCCGGAAAAAGGACGGGCGGAGGAAGCGGCGTGGCGCGCGGACAAGAACTTGCTTGAGCAAGAACACCGTGCATTACGGGCGACGATCATGAAAGTGCTGGACACGCCGCGAGGGACGAAATTCTTGCCACAAATCTATGGAGTGGCTTTGCACGATGTCTATCACGCAGGACAAATTCGGCTGTTGCGCCGATTGATGGAACGCTAGGCAGCGGGGCGGGCGGCCGGTGCGTTAAGAGAATTGGCGGCGAAGCGCCTGCACGACGGCGGCGGGATCGGGAGAATCCTGGAATAGCCGGATGGCGGCGATGCCCGAAGCGCCTGCGGAGAAACAGGTGGACGCGTTCGCGAGGGTGATTCCGCCGATAGCCAGGACTGGAATGGATATAGAGCGACAGACTTCGGCGAGGCGATCGATACCCTGCGGAGCGCCATAGGCAGCTTTTGAGGGCGTGGCAAAAACGGGGCCGAAGAAAATGTAACTGGCGCCGGCGGAGGCGGCTGATTTTGCCGCGTCCAACGAATGGCAGGAAGCGCCGACGAGAAAGTCTCGCGGAAACCCCGGGACGAGAGCTCGAGGACACCAGCAGACGTTTCGCTTCATGGACGGGCAGCGAGTCTTCACCCAGGTGCACACCGCCGGCATTTTCGGCAAGGGCCACATCGAGGCGGTCATTCAAGAGAATGCGCGCAGCGGGATGCGCAGCGCTGGACAGGGCGGAAACGCGTCGAAGTGCGCCGTGAGCGAGAGCCGCGAAATCCTTGCCGGATAAATCTTTCTCGCGAAGTTGTATCCATTCCACGCCCGCTGCGGCCACGGCCGAAATTTTCTCGAGGAGCGATTCTTTGAGGTCGCTTTGCGGCGCGTTCGCCAATCTTCGGCGGTCGCTGACGTAGCAGAGGATCGGCCCTCCGCCCGGAGGGCGCAAGGAATCGAAGGGCGAACTATTGGGGAGGGACACGCGAAGGGCCAGAATGAGAGCCGATAAAGCTAAGGGCAAGAAAAATATCCAGGACCCCGACACCGCTAACGGCGCCGCGAAATGCAGGATTAAGCACCAGGCTAATGAGAACGGGAAAGTGAATGAGGAAGAAGTTCGTCTCCCAATAAGCAGACCAGGGGAGATAGAGAAGCATGGCCCCCATTTCGAAGCAAACAACAACCAACAATGCGCGCAAGACGCGGTTCATGGTTAAGAGAGGGTCCCCTGTATCCGTGTGAATGCCGAAACTCAGCGAATGGGCTTCTGGAGAGCAGCGATGCGATCAGCAACGTCGCGATAGTCGATGTTCATCGCATAGACCTGGGAAAAACTTTTCAGCGCTGCTTCCGGCTCACCCGCGGATTCCTGGGCAACGCCTAAATCATACCGCAATGCGAGAATGCTTTCCGGTTCAATGCCGGGAGTAAGGAGAGCGCGCTCGTACCAAATGGCGGCGATGCCCGGCTGGCCCTTTTCCATGAAGGCGAGACCGAGCAGGGTGCAGCACTGCATCCCGTAGCGGAAAGGTTTGCCGTTGTCGGTGGCCTTGGCCACTTTTTGGAATTCGCTGATGGCTTCATCGACCAAGCCCATTTCGCGGAAAGCGGTGCCGAGGTTGTAGTGCGTCTCGAGGTCTTCGTCCTCGGCGCCCATCTCGCCGAGTTCGGCGCGGAATTCGTCGAAGACTTCCTTGAGCGGGCTTGATTCACCGGGCGCGGCCGGCTTTTCTTCTGCTTTCGGAGGAGCGGCTGGCGCCGCAGGCGTCGAGAAGGCGGGCGAAAGCTCGCCGATACCGAGCTGGTCGATTTCATTGGCCAAATCGGCAAGAAACTGGTCGGAGGCGAAGCCTTCCGTAACAGGCGCAGCGGAATTCTTTGCGGCCGGCTCTGGTTCCGGTTCAGGCTCGGGCACGACAATAGGCGTGGCCGGAGGCTTCTGGTCGTAGGCAGGAACCAAAGCTTCGGGTTCCAGGACGAGCTCGAAATCCTGGTCAAGTTCGAATTCGGGCTCGGGTTCTGGAAGGGGCTCGGGTTTCGCCGGTGGCTTCACAGGCGCGGGAGGTTTCGCAGGCGCGGGCGGCTTTTCTGAAACAGGAGGTTTTTCAGGGACCACGGGCGCGCGATTTTGGGTGACGGGCGCGGGAATGTTTTCCGGCTCCGCGGCGGGAGGAAGCTCGGCGGAGATATCTGCGAAAGAATTTGTTTCTTCTTCGAGTACGGGAGAAGTTTCGACGGGAAGTTCGAACTCCTCAATTCCGCCGGGTTCGGAAGACGCGGCGGGAACAGGCTCCGCGCGTACTTCCGGCGGGGAAGCAGGTTCAGCGGCGGGCCTTGCGGGAAGCTTCACGGTGGGCTCGGCCGGATGAGAATCCTCGAGCATCGAGGCCCATTCATCGGATAGGTCCACTTCCTCGTGAGCAGAGGAAGCATCAGAGGAGGAACTCGCCGTGACAGTTTCGGCAGGGGCTGGTTCGGCAGGGACCGGTTCGGCAGCGGCCGGTTCCTCAAATTCAAGCACCGGTTCTTCGACTTCGGCAGCGGGTTCGGCTGACGCTTCCATCACAGGAATTTCCGGGATCGTTGCGGCTGGAGCTTCCTTCTGAACCGGTGCAGCGCTGGCCGCCAATTCCGCGTCGCTTAGGCCGGCGGCGCGCTGGAATCTGCGGCGTAGCTCGCCGAAACGCTCGGCGCTGCGCTGGTCGCCGCGCTCGGTGTGGATTTGCTCGAGCTGGGCGGCAAGCTCGGCGGTGCGCCGGTCATCACCGGCACCGAGGACAAAATCGAGAAGCTTTTCGAGGGTAGGCGTGTGGCGCGGCGCGCGGCGCAAAATGGCTTCGAGAAGGCCAATGGCTTTTTGCGTGAGGCCGTAGCTGGCGAAGAGGTCGACGTCGGTGAGGGATTGGGCGATGAACTTCTGAGTCTCTTCGTCAAGCTGAGGTTCGGAGGGCACAGATACTGCGGCAGGTTTGTCGCCTGTAACGGGAGCAAAGACCTCCGCCACGTCGGGACGCAGCTTAGGAGCAGGGGCCTTGGGGAGTTCGGCTTGAAGGTGCTCCTCGGGAGGCGGAGGAGGAGCCTCCGTGCCGAGCAGACCCATTTTGCGGAGAACGTCGTCGAGTTTGCGCTTGGCAGAATCGCTATCGGGCTGGCGGTCGACGAGCTGTTCAAAAATACCTTTTGCTCGATCAAGCTGTTTGGCGGCGACGAGAGCGTCACCCAAATTGGCCAGGGCATCGGGAAGGCGGAAAGAATCGCTGGTGCGGCCATAGAAGTCGACGAGCCATTCGAGCGGCTCGAGACGTCCAGGCATGCGGGAAGCCAGCTCGTTTTGCAGGCGGCCGATGACTTCGTGCTCGCCGCCATCAATCATGGGCACGCGTATCTGGCCAATGATGCCCATGGCGCGGTCGGTCTGGCCGGATTCGAGAAGGGCTTCGACGATTTTTTGCGCGGGGCCAAAGTTCTTGGTGTCAGCTTCCAGAACGCTGAGAGCGAGAGCGGAAGACTTCTCCCAATTTGCGCCTTTGAGATAGAGATCCAGGAGCAGCTCGGTTTGTTCTCCGCCCTTCTCAAGATCGGGAACTGTTTCGAGGAGGCTGGCTGCCTGGGTGATGTTGCCCTGCGAGGACGCGGAACGGGCTTTTACGATGGTGGCGGCGAGACAGTTGGCGTCAATCTTTACGGCTTTGTCGGCTAGTTTTTCTGCTTCGGCGTGGTCGCCACGGGCGAGGGCGCGTTGCGCGGCGGAAACGTAAGCATCGATGGCATCGCGCGACTGGCCCATGGCCTGATAGAGATCGGCGAGGCGAATCTGGATGCGAATATTGTCAGGCTCCGCGAGCAGAAGCTTTTTCAGGAGGCCGACGGCTTCGGGCTGGCGGTTGTTCTTGAGATGAATTTCCGCGAGCTGCAAGAAGAGCGGGCGGGCTTCGCTCATCACTCCTTGCTGGACGTAGAGATCGGCCAGCTTTTCGAGGGGGCGAATCTCTTCGGGAGCTAGCTTAGCGATGCGTTTGTAGACAGCGATGGCCTTGGTGAGAAAACCGTCGCCGACGAAGATCTGGGCCAAGCGCTCGAAATAGTCGATGGCTTGAAACGTTTCGCCCTGGCGGATGTAGAGCTCGCCGATGGTCATCAGCGTGACCTGATCGCGAGGTTCAAACTTGAGAATTTGCTGGTATTCCGCGATGGCCTGAGGGACTTTGCCCTGATTCAGCAGCTTTTGCGCGGATTCAACAAACTTGCTTTTGTTATAGGCCATTCGTGTTCCCAGACAATACGCCGCCTACGCCTGCAGGAGGAGAAGCCCTCCGTCCCAAGTGTTGGAAAGGCAGACACAAGCCGTGCTTGCTAACGCTAGCAGGCAGGGAAAAGGCAAGTCAACGAACCCAGAAGGGAGTGTGAGCAGCCAGTTATCCCCGTAAGGACTAGGAAACTAGGTGGCGAAGACATGGCGAAGCGCGGGAAGGGGGTGAAATGGGTTTTTGGGGCGATTTTCGCAAGCGCTTGGACAGAACGGCGTGGTGGAAAGTAGCGGAAGGGAGAGAGAGCCGCATAGCAAAGGCGCGGCTGCTTTCGGTGGTAGGAGTCCTTCTGGCAAGGAAACGGCGAGCTATTTTTCTGAAACCCAGAAAATGGCGGAGCCGTGCGGCGGCAGAGTGAGGTCAAGAGATGTCTTGGAACCCAGATCTTGGTGCTCCCAAAGATCTCGAAGATTGTACTTCTCGCGTTTGAGCCCTACATCCTTCCAGGAATAGTGGAACGATTGCGGCGCGGCATCGAGATTAAACACGGCGAGATAGACGCCTTCGCCGGATTCGGGAATGGACGTCCAGACGGCGGCTTTTTCGGTGGAGAGGACGGCATGGCTGCCGCTGGAATGCTGATCGACCTCGATGAGTTCCGCATTCGTGAGCGCGGATTCGGTCCAATCGTCGCACAAAGTGAGATTGCCTCCCATGATGAGCGGCGAACGAAAGATCGACCAGAGTGTGAGAAGGGTGCGCTGCTCGTCGTGCGTGAGGCGCGTCGCGCGCGGCTTCCCCCAGCCGGCGACTGGCTGGAGGCGGCCCAGGGGAAGCATGTCCGCGTCGGGCCAATGGCCGGGGCCGGAGAACTCCGCCCATTTCGCGGCACGGGCAAACTGATTTTCCACGCCCTGTGGAAAGTCCTTGTCGCTGTGCCAGACATCCCAAACATCATCGGAGATGCGCCACATCTGCGCGTAACGGCGCAACTCGAGGGCTTTATCGAGAGGAGCTGGGCCTGGAGAAAGGCTTAGCACGATGGGGTGATGAACTTTGCGAAGCGCGCGGCTGATCATGCGAATTTCGTCGCCCTTGTAAGGATGGCTGGAAATGCAATCGACTTTGAGGAAGTCGACGCCCCAGCCGGCGTACAGGCGGGCAATGGAATCGTAATAGGCTTGAGCGGCGAGCGAGCGGGGATTGAGCCCATAGTTGTAGGTATTCCAGGGGCAGGAATCGGATGTGTCTGCAGCAGCTTTCGCGCGAAAGGAAGTGCCAGCGATGGGCAGATTCTTGGTGACGGCTTCTTTGGGGATGCCGCGCAAAATGTGAATGCCGAATTTTAAGCCCAGCGAATGGACGTAATCGGCCAGCGGCTTGAAGCCGGCGTCGTGATCGGCGGAAGGGATTGCGTTGATGGCAGGAATGTAACGGCCATAAGCGTCGAGACTGAATTGCGGGGCGCCGCCGCTGGATTCGACGGAGTGATTCGTCACATACCAGCCTTCATCGACGACAACATATTCCCATCCGTAGGCTTTCAAATGGTCCGCCATCCAGGCCGCGTTCGCTTTGATATCCGATTCCGTGATGGTTTCGGCGTAGGAGTCCCAACTGTTCCAGCCCATCGGCGGAGTGGCAGCGAGCACAGTTTGTGCTTCCGCCTCCGAGGAATCGGCCTGGAATCGAGTCGAGACAGGCCAGAGGCAAACAAAGGAAATGGAAATCGCAAGAAGAATGACCGCGCGTTGCGTGACCCACTTCGAATGCATCGAGCTGACTCCTGGAATGCCCGGCGGAGATTCTATGTGAGGCGCTAGAAAAGAGGTAGCGGAGTTTGCGTTGCTCCGGAGGCCCAACAATTCGATTCGCGGACGGGAGCGAAGGAATAGCGATGAAGCGGAGAGGGGCCATGCTGGCGAAGAGCTTCCAGATGATCGGGCGTGGCGTACCCTTTATGACGGGCGAGGCCGTATTGCGGGTAGACGGCGTCCCATTTTTCCATGCAGGCGTCGCGATGCGTCTTTGCGAGGATGGAGGCAGCGGCGATGGAAACGCTGCGCGCATCGCCTTTGATGAGCGATTTCTGCTCAATCAAAACGTCGAGCTGCATGGCGTCGATCAGCAAATAATCCGGCTGGATCGAGAGCTGTTGCAGCGCTGCGGTCATGGCCTGGCGGCTGGCCTGATAAATGTTCCAGGCGTCGATGCGCTGCGCATCGATTTCCGCGACGGCCCAGGCTAGCGCATGTTCGTGAATGCGTGCGGCGAGTTCCGTACGGCGGTCGGCGGCAAGTTTTTTCGAGTCGTCGAGACCAACAATGCGCCGCTTGGGGTTGAGAATGACCGCGGCAGCGACCACCGGGCCAAAGAGCGCGCCGCGGCCGGCTTCGTCGAGACCGGCGATGCGCATCCAGCCGAGTTGCCGCGCCGCTCGCTCGAAACGGGAAGAGCAGAGTCGGCCCATTACGCGGAGATTTTAGCACGACGCGCGAGCGAGATGCGGTCGCTTATGCTGCAATTGAACTGCAAAGTCGAATCGTCTCAGCTTACGTCCCTTCTCAGACTCTCCAACAAGTCTCGTTGACCCGAACAGGCCACGGGACCTACGATGGCCGGGCCAATTTAGCAGCGAAACTTGTTCAGGGGAGAATTCCATGCATTTACGCTTGCAGTCCGTTTGGCTTCGCCCAGGTTTGTGCCTGCTGAGTTTAGCGGCGCTTTTGGCGCTGGCGCCATTCAGCGGCGCACAAGGTCTGACCAGCAGCGATCTCACTCGCTTTCGATTTGTCGGCGACGCGGCGCTCTCGCCGGACAGCCATCGCATCGCTTACACGGTGATTCTCTACAACCGTCCGGGACGGCCATCTCCCCAACTTTGGATTATGGATATTGCCTCGCAAAAATCGACGCTCATTGGAGGCGAAACGGACGTGGCCGGCAATGCACACTGGTCGCCGGACGGAAAGTGGCTGGCGTTTCAAGGTAGCGTGGGGGAGAAGCACGGCTTGCTTTTAGCGCACGCGGACGGCTCCGACGTCACGGAGCTCGCGGCGATGCATGGCACGAACAGCCCCTTGCCCGGTGAGGGCCAGGACATCACGTGGTCGCCCGACAGCAAGCAGATTGCTTTCATTTCTTCGACGCCAGACGAACGCGCTGACGAGGCCAGCGGCGATCCTCGGGTTATCACGCGCTATTTGTACAAGCCCGACGCCGGCGAAGGCATGACGCGCTTCAACGATAATCAGCGGCTGCATATTTTCGCGGTGGACGTGGCCACCAAGCAGGTGCGGCAACTCACGAAAGGCATCTACGACGAGCATTCCATTGACTGGTCGCCAGACGGTAAGGAAATTCTTTTTGCTTCGAACCACGAACCGAATCAGGACGAGTTTTTCAATTACGACATTTTCGCGCTCAACGTGGCGGACAACAGCATCCGCCGCCTGACGGCCACCGAATACAACGAATACGGGCCGGTGTGGTCGCCCGACGGAAAGCACATCGCCTATCGCGGCACAACGCGCGGGCTAACCGACCGCGAAACGACCATGGAGGACACGCACGTTTGGATAATGAATGCCGACGGCTCCGACCGCCACGAAATCGGCGGCGTGATCGACGACCGCCAAGGCGAGCCGCACTGGTCGCCGGACAGCAGCTCCGTTTATTTCACGGTGCAGGAGCGCGGAAGCTACCATTTGGTGCGGCTGCCGATTTCAGGAGCCGCGCCGGAATACTTGGTGAAAGAGAAGGGCGGCGTCGGCGGTTTTTCCGTCGGCAGAGATGGCACGCTGGCTTACGCATTCACTTCGCCGCGCGATATGGCCGAGCTTTACATCAAGACTGGCGGCGCGGCACGCAAGCTCACGGACTTGAACGCGGAAGTGTTCGCCGGAAAGCAAATCGCCGAAGTCGAGCCATTTACGTTCGTCAGCAATGACAACAAGTTCGAAGTAGAAGCATTTCTCACCAAGCCTTTGGGAATGACCGCGACCTCGAAGCACCCGCTCATCGTGAATATTCATGGCGGCCCGCACGGCCAGAATGGGCCGTCGTTCAATTTCAGAAATCAGGTGTATGCGGCGCACGGCTGGGCGGTTCTGAACGTGAATTATCGCGGCTCGACGGGCTACGGGCAGAAGTTTGCCGACGCGGTCTTTGGCGATCAGGACGGCAACGAAGGCCAGGATGTTCTCTACGGCGTGAGCGCGGCGGTGCGGCGCTACTTGTGGATCGATCGCGAGCGCATGGGCATTGAAGGCGTCAGCTATGGCGGCCAGTTGACGGACTGGCTCATCACGCAGACCAACGAATTCAAAGCGGCGATTCCGACGGCGGGCATCTCGAATCTCATCAGCTACAACTACATGACGTACTACAACCAATACGAAGAAATGGAATTCGGCCAGTTCTTCCACCAAGGCACGTTGATGGACGAGGCCTGGAAACGCTCTGCATTACGGTTTGTCGCACAGGCCCACACACCCACCATGCTGGTGCACGGCGAGAACGACAACGATGTCCCCATCGCAGAAGCGGAACAGTTTTTCATCGCGCTGAAAGACGTCGGAACGGAAGCTATCTTTTTGCGCTACCCGCGGGAAGGCCACGGCATTCGCGAAACCAAGCATGTCATCGACTGGACCGACCGCTCCATCGCCTGGTATGAAAAGCACTTTCCGAAGCCGGGCGAGGAAGGCGTGACGAACGTTCAGCCTTGATCGCCTATGGGTTGGAAAGGGCTTGAGCCACGCCCCCTTGGGTGCTTAACGTGGCGGGGAGAGAGCACAAAAAAGAGCTCCGATGGCTCGGAGCTCTTTCGTAAAAGTGTCGCGTACTTCGTATTTCGAGTTTCTAATTTCGATTTTAGAACTTCGTATCTCGAACTAGTGACGAGCGCTTATCCCTTGGTTTCGGCTCCAGCCGTGGCAACCGCCGCCACTTCTTCGCGGGCGGCGCGCTTGATGCGGGCAGCCTTTCCGCGCAGGTCGCGCAGGTAGTAAAGCCGGGCGCGGCGGACCTTTCCCTTGCCGACGACCTCGATCGAGCTGATCGAGGGCGAGTGCAGCGGGAAAATTCGCTCGATCCCCACGCCGAAGCTTACGCGGCGCACGGTAAACGTGGCACCGGAAGCGCGGCCTTTCTTCGAGATCACGACCCCCTCAAACGCCTGGAGACGTTCCTTTTCCTTCTCGCCTTCGCCTTCCTTCAGGCGGACGTTGACGCGGACGGTATCGCCCGGGCGAAATTCGGGGAGGTCTTTGCGCAGTTGCGCTTCATGTAATTTAGCTATAACCGGATTCATGTTCGTATTCCCTGCAGACCCACTCAGGCGGGGCCAGCTCTTCAATGACAAACCTTCATTATACGTGAAATGGAGTCAATTTTCTACCGATTGTTATCAGCCTTGGCTTTTTGAAAATGGTCCTGGACGCGCGTCCCTATCTTAGACTGCATTAGCCCCGACTGCTTGCGGTCCAGTTCAAGCACATTTGCTAGACTCAGGCGGGTACCGTAGTGAGGGCCGTTCCACCAATAAATGGTCGAGCCTGCTTGGTCTTGAGCGGAGCCAATAGCTTTCTGCGTCGCCAACCGCCGCAGTGTTGAATGAACGCTAGCCAGAGGGTTCACAAGTCCTGAAAAGTCGAATCCGCGCACTTCCAATAGTTCCTTGACCTGGATTGCTGGCAGTCTTCGTGGGCCCGCCTCCCAATACGCGGAATAAAGAGCGTCCTTGATCGCGTCAGTTAAGCGCGGCGCAAAAACACCTAATTCCTCGATGATTCGCATAAGTTTCTCCTTTCTCTCCATGTTCAGATCAACGTGACTGGCGAGCGCCAAAATCGTCCGGCGCAAATCATCGATACGACCGTTCACGTCGGCCCGATGCCGCAAAAGGTCTTGCATCTCCGAACATGCGACGTCAAATGCCTGCTTGTACGCGCCAGCCGTCATGGAGGCATTTTGCTTAAAAGCAAACATAAAGGCAAGGAAAGTAAATCGACAAAAACCGCTTCAACATCATCTCGGTCTTTCACCAGAAAGCGGCGAAACGTGCGCGGTCTCGCGTCGTAGCCTGACGTTGCCAGGCCGTAGATTAAACGACTGCAGAAGACTGAGTTGTTCTGCCAATGACGGCTTCCGCAAAGCGCTCCATTTCTTCGAGTTGCGGGCTGAATTGGAGTAGGACCAGATCGACGCCCGCGGCTTCAAACTTCGCGAGTCTTTCGGCAACCTGTTCGGGAGTGCCTACCAAGCCCGACCGCAAGCCGCGATTCGACACCGAATAATCTTCGAGTGAAACGCGTTGCTCGAGTTGCGTCCCCGCTAGCCACTGCTGGTGATTGGCGTATCCGGCGGCGGATTGCTGGACGTCGGTGATGCGCTTGAGCTCGTCCTGAGCCTCACGTTCGGTTTCCCGCACAATCGCGTAGCCCGCGACACCGAACTTCAGCAGCGGCAGATTGTGACGCGCGCGCCGTTCGCGCAGATCGGCAATTTTTTCGCCGACGCGTTCCGGCGGATCACCGTGCATCAGGTACGCATCGCATTTTTCCGCGATGAGATCTTTGGCCGCCGGCGATTCGCCGCCCGCATAAAGTGTCGGATGCGGCTGAGCGACAGGTTTCGGTTCGAGCACATTATCTTCCACGCGGTAATACTTTCCCGCGTACGAAAAATGGTCTTGCGACCACACACCGTGCAGCACGTCCAGCCATTCGCTGGTGCGCGCGTAGCGATCGTCATGCTGCTCGAAACCAACGCCGTATTTCTTCGCTTCATCCGCCCACCAGGACGACACGACGTTCAGCGTGAGCCGCCCGTTGCTGATGTGATCGATGTTGGCGGCTTGCTTGGCGAGTAGCGCGGGCAAATGAAATGTGGGCCGCACGGCCACCATCAGCTCGATACGCTCGGTGACCGCGGCAAGCGCCGCCGCCGTCGACCACGCATCGAGCGAAGGCGCTTCCGCGCCCTTGATGTCGTTCAAATTAAGCTCGGCGATCAGCGTGAGGTCAAAACCGATTTGTTCGCTGCGCTGAGCGAGCCTTTTCACGTACGGCCAGCTCGCTTGCATATTTTCGTCAGCGACATTACGCAGCCACCCGCCGAAAACAGGGAGCCAGTATCCGTATCTCACCGGATGCTCCCGGTGGAAACGAGGCCGGCGCTTCGGCTGGCTTCGTGAATCTTCGCTTCGCTGATCAAATAATCCGCGAGCCGCGCGTAAGGATTGAAGCCAATCATGCGTTCCGGGTCGGACACAAAATTCGAAAGCGCGTTGATATCGTAATAAAGCAAGCGCCCCGTGCGGTCGTCGATGACGTACTCGATGCCGCCGACTTCGATGCCGGCAACTTCCATGATGCGCTCAACATCGTCGATGATTTTCCTCGGCGGCTCATAGGCTTCGACGGTAAGCCCCGATTTCGGAGCATCCACCTGGCAAGCCAGGCGCGTCAGCTCTTCACCCTTCGTATTTTTGCAAATATCCGCCGGGCAAAGATCGAACGTATCGCCGGTAATGTGAATCTGGATAGCATAGAGATATTCGCCGCCGAGAACTTCGACGCGCGTGATGACGCCGTCGCGCGCTGTGAAAAATTCCTGCACCAGCGCCGTATTGTCGATTCCAAACGACAAGCTGTTTTCTTCCACTGCCCCGCGCAATTCAGCGGGCGAATTGAATTTCTTGATCCCCGCACCGCTGCCGCCGATATTTGGTTTGAGAATGAGCGGATAGCCGATCGCTTCGCCTGCGCTCAACGCCTGCGAAGGATGGTTGATCACAATCGCTTTCGGATATTCCAGTCCCAAAGTTTCGAGGACCGTGTATTGCAGAGCTTTGGAAATTTCGTGAGTGAAAGCGCGTGAGCCGTTCACCACGCGCACGCCTTTTTCTTCCAGATGGGAAAGATAGTTGAGCGTGTAAAAGATTCCGTGGCCCATGCCGCGCTGCCACGCCGAAGGGCTCATGCGATTGAAGAGCAGCGAATATTCGGTCTCTTGGGCCGCGATATCGTAATGGTGATTTCGCGCATCAACCTTTACCCAGTTCGCGCCGCGCGCGTCGAGTTGCTCGAAGAGCGGCTTGAACCAATGCTGTTGCTCGTAATAAATCGCGATGGGTTTCCCGGCCCCTCGCTCCTTGCCGTTTCCGCTTGCCGTATTGCTCATGGCGCTCAGCTCCTTCTTTTCTTCGAAAATAAAAAAGGCCGCTTTCTTTGAGCGGCCCCGGATTCCTTTTAGGTTTAGAGTTGCGCTAGACCGAAGGACTTCCCATGCCGCTCGCAGGGGTACACATACAAGCGCAGCATGGACACGCGCAGGCCTGCCCGCAGGAGCAAGTTCCCTGCGTGGCGCACGAATAGTCGCTCTGGATCATTTCTCTCACGAAATAACGAGTATACCGCCGCGGAATATCAGCGCAACAACAAATCCGGCCGGTTACGCTGGGTCTTCTCGAGCGCTGCCGCACGCCGCCAGTTCGCCACTTCCGCGTGATTGCCTCCAATCAGGACGTCCGGAACTTTCCAACCGCGAAAATCCGCCGGCCTAGTGTAATGCGGAAAATCCAGCAAGAGCTGATTCGTGCGTCGCGGATCGTGGCCTCTTCCGACGTCATGCCTCTCCACACCTTCTTGTAGTGGCGCAGCATGCTGCACCACTACAATTCTGGGATCCGGCGAGGCATCGACTTTTGCGCTAAAAGATTCGTTCTGCGAAGACGCTTCATTCCCAAGCGCTCCTGGCAACAGCCGTGTCACCGCATCGATGACGAGCATCGCCGGAAGCTCTCCACCGCTGAGCACAAAATCTCCCACCGAAATTTCCTCGGTCGCCAGATAATCGGCAACGCGCTCGTCGACCCCTTCGTATCGTCCACAGAGCAAGACGATGCGCTCGAATTCCTGATACCGCCGCGCGGTTTCTTGAGAGAAGAGTTTTCCGGCAGCCGACATCAAGAGAATAGCCGTGTTCGAGTTCGGCGAAGCTGGCTGATCGGCGCTGCCCAAGCTTTGGCCGAGAAGCGCTTCGACCGCCTCGAAAAGCGGCTCCGGCTTCAGCACCATCCCTTCGCCGCCGCCAAATGGCCGGTCATCCACGCTGCGGTGGCGATCCTTGGTAAAAACGCGCAAGTCCTGCACTTGGACCTCAACGAGACCGGTCTCTCTCGCGCGGCGCAGAATCCCGTGGTCCAGCGGCCCCGCAAAAAATTCCGGAAAAATGGTGACAAGGTCGAAGCGCATCGGTTCCGACAGTCTAACGTAAACCGCGGCCTACGCCCCGTCATTCAGGCCGCGGAGGCCATCCGGAAGCACGACGTCGATTCGTTGGGCAGCGATATCGATTCGTCTGCAGATATCCTCAGCCAACGGAATCAGCAGCTCACCGCCGGACGTATCGACGACAAGAATCGGCGTGCCGGAAACTCCTTCGCCTGTAAATTGAACGTCGCGCACCACGCCCAGCAGGGCTGGCGCAGTGGCCATCGAGCAGGGTGAAGAAGAAATCAGGAAGGGCTTTTCAAAATTCTCGAATACCGAGCAACCGGTGAGGCCGTCCACAAAATAATGTCCCGAAGGGAGCGTCACGCGCTGCTCAATCGGCAGCAAAACATCCAATCCGCGAAACTTCTCGGCTTCCGAAATGGAATTGCATCCTTCAAAATGAAAAACAGCCTGGCCCTTGTGGTTTTGGCTAAGCCAGCAGGCCTTCAGCGCGATCGGCCGAGGCTCCGCCTGTCCAGCGCTGCCGCTTGCGCCAAGAAAAACTTCGGTCATTTTTGTTAGCCGCTCGGGAAAATCGGTGAGGAGTTCCGCTGCTACCTCCCCTTTATTGCCGCGTGGCCGGAGAATCCGGGCGACAATCACCCAGCGCTGGGTTTCGCCGCTCAATCTTCAAGGATCTCGAGTGTGTAGCGCTTCTTGACCTTCATGCCTGCGGCTCCAAGGAGCGTGCGCACAGCCTTCGCCGTGCGGCCCTGCCGCCCTATCACCTTGCCCAGATCCTCGGGATTCACCCGTAGCTCAAGGACGGTGACTTGCGAACCGTCGACCGGCCTGACTTGCACATCTTCGGGGTGGTCCACCAGAGCCTTGGCAATGGCTTCGACCAGCTCTTTCATCCTTCACCTCCTCGTGTTCGGCGTTCCACTGGGACGTGAAAAAGCGCCCCGGCCTGCTTGGGGACGCACAAAGGATGGGGATTTCGCTGGAACTACGCGATCTTTTGTTGGCGGATGAAGCTTCGCACAGTGTCGCTGGGTTGCGCGCCCACGCCGAGCCAATGCTTAATACGCTCGGTGTCAAGCTTGATCTCCGCGGGCTTCTTCAGCGGATCATAGGTCCCCACCGCCTCCACAACGCGCCCGTTGCGGGGCCGCGTCCTCTCGATCACTACGACGCGGTAAAACGGTTTCTTCTTCTTCCCAATCCTGGACAAACGAATAGTGAGCACTAACTCTTGCCTCCACTAGATATATTAGCCTGTCCGGGTGGCTTGCGGCAATCGAAGAGTCAACAGAACGATTTAGCTCGGGGATATTGGCAATCCAGCGGCCCAAGGCTCCGCTGCTCCGCCAGGCGGCAGTCCGACGGCCTTCTTCGGCCCACTCTCCCTTCCGGGGGTGAACAAACTTAGCGTTCGCAATGTTTTGCCGACGGCGCGATAATGCCCGCTGCGCCCAGGGAGCAGCCCATGACTACAAAAGTCGAATTATCACGCCGCAAATTTTTAACCGAAGTCGCCGCGAGCAGCGCCGCAATCGCCATTGTCCCACGTCACGTCCTGGGACGCGGCTTCACTCCCCCCAGCGATTTGCTCAACATCGCCGGAGTCGGAATCGGCGGCATGGGCCGCACCAATCTGGTCAACCTCTCCAGCCAAAATATCGTTGCCTTGTGCGACGTCGACTGGGGATATGCAAACAAAGGCTTTGACCACCTCGACACCGATATATCGGATCTGCAAAAGCGCCTGGATGAGCCTGATCCGCAGCCCATCCCAGGAGAGCCTCCCGTTGAGTTTGATCGCGTGAAGGCAAAAGTCCGCCTCGCGGGCATGATCCGCCTGAAAAACGAACATCTGCCGAAAGCCAAGCGCTATCAGGACTATCGCGAGATGCTCGAAAAGCAAAAGGATATCGACGCCGTCCTCGTCGCCACCTCCGATCACATGCACGCCCATGTCGCCCTGGCCGCCCTGGCTCTCGGCAAACACGTCTACGTTCAAAAGCCGCTCACCTGGTCTGTCGACGAAGCCCGCCAGCTTGCTCGCCGCGCTACCGAAACCAAAGTCGCCACGCAGATGGGCAATCAAGGCCATTCGTTAAACGACGCGCGCACCACCGTGGAATACATTCAAGCCGGGGCAATCGGCGAGGTCCGCGAGATTCATATCTGGACGAACCGGCCGCTCGGCTTTTGGCCGCAAGGCGTGCCGCGTCCCGAAGCACTCAAGGAGCCTGCCGATACTCTCAAATGGAACGGTCAAGGAGTGAACGAGCGTCTCGCCGCGGCTCTTGCCGGAAATTATCCCGTCCCGGACAAACTGTCCTGGGATCTCTTTCTCGGCGCAGGCCCGCAAGTCGACTATCACCCCATCTATCACCCCTTCAACTGGCGAGGCTGGTCGGATTGGGGCATGGGAGCCATCGGCGATATGGGCGCGCATTTGATCGATCACTCCATGTGGGCGCTGAATCTCGGTTTGCCAACTACTATCGAAACTGTCTCGACTCCATTCAACGGAGTCTCTTATCCCCATGCCACGCAGACTTTCTACGAATTCGCGGCGCGCGGCTCGATGCCTCCCGTCAAGATGACCTGGTACGACGGCGGCCTGATGCCGGACAAGCCCGCAGAACTCGGCGACGAAGAGTTGGACAAAGGCGGCGGCGCATTGCTCATCGGCAACAAGGGCAAATTGCTCCACGATACCTACGGCTTGCATCCTCGTCTCCTGCCGAAATCTCTCAACGATTCCTACGGCAAGCCGCCGCAGACATTGCCGCGCATCGAAAACGAAGCCCACGAAATGAACTGGGTGAATGCGGCCAAAGGTCTGACAGAAGCTTCTTGCCCGTTCGAGTACGCCGCGCGCCTCACCGAGGTGATGCTACTCGGCGTCGTCGCCTTGCGCGCCGGAAAAAAGATCAGCTACGACGGCGCCAACATGCGCGTCACGAACGTGGCCCAAGCCAACGATTACTTGAAGCGCGAATACCGCCAGGGATGGGCCTGACCAGTCGGCTCCGCCGGAGGCTAAACATGTTTTGCCTCTCCAAATAAGAGTGTTGCAGAATCCCTAGGGCTGCCCTATGCTTTTCCTAGGAACATCCTATGCCTACACTTTACGTCGAAAACGTGCCGCGCGATCTCTACGAAGCCCTGCGCAAACGCGCCAAAAGCCAGCGCCGCTCCATTGCCGCTGAAGTCTTGTCTCTCCTGGAAGACAGTATTCCCACTGCAAGGGACTTGCGCGCCCGGCGGAAACTTTTCAAGAAATTGGAGAAGTTGAGGGCCATGCCGTCTCCCGGTCGCGGGCCATTCCCCTCCGCCGAAGAAATGTTGCGTGAGGGCCGCGAACGTTGAAGATTTTTGTGATCGACGCCAGTGTCGCGGCAAAATGGGTGCTGCCTGACGCTCTGGAGCCGCTTCAAAAAGAGGCTGTCTCGATTCTTCGCGAATGGACGGATAGCCAAATAAAACTCATTGTGCCTGACCTCTTTTGGATCGAGATGGCAAACATTCTTTGGAATGCAATTCGTCGCGGGAGATGTACCCGAGAGGTCGCCCAGGGAGGGATGAACTCTCTGCGCAAGCACAAAATACCGACTTACCCTTCCCTGCGCCTGCTAGATTCGGCATTCGACAATGCTGTTACTCATGGTCGATCGGTGTACGACAGCCTTTACGTCGCTCTCGCAGTCGAATCAAAGGGTGAGTTAGTCACTGCGGACGAGAAACTGGCAAACGCCCTCGCCGGCTCTTTCCCCGTCACCTGGTTGGGCGCGACCTGAGCCTTCGATTGCGGACCGGAGAGGCATTTAGCTAAGCCGGTTGAGCCCATTAAACGCCGCTGTCTTGTAGCATTCGGCGAGCGTGGGATAGTTGAAGACCGTGTTGATGAAATAGGTGATTTTGCCCTTCAGCTTGAACACGGCTTGCCCGATATGCAGCAGCTCGGCAGCGTCTTCGCCGAAAATATGCACGCCGAGCAATTCGAGTGTCTCCCGGTGGAAAAGCAGTTTTAGCCGGCCTTCGGTGTGGCCGGTGATTTGCCCGCGCGCAATTTCGCGATAATAGGCCACTCCAACTTCATAAGGAACATCCTCGTCGGTTAGCTGTTCTTCCGTTTTCCCGATGAACGAAATCTGCGGAATGGTGTAAATCCCGTACGGATAACTCGCGGGATCTGTGTACACCTGCAACCCGAAGGCCCGCGCCGCCGCGATGCGCCCCTGCTCCATCGAGACCGACGCCAGGCTCGGAAACCCAATCACATCGCCGACGGCGAATATGTGCGCTTGCGACGTGTGAAAATCCGCGTCAACCTTGATGCGTCCCCGGTCGTCGGATTCGATTCCGGCCGCGGCGAGGTCCAGCTTGTCCACGTTCCCTTGCCTCCCGACCGCATAAAGCAAAGCGTCGGCGTTGATGCGTTTCTTGCTCACGAGGTTCGCAGCCACTTTTCCGTCGGGCAGTTCCTCCACGCTTTCCACTTCCTCATTCAGCCGCAACGTGGCGCGATGGTCGCGCATGTGATACATGAGCGCTTCGACCATCTCGGTATCGGCAAATTCCAGGAGCCGCGGCCGCTTTTCCACGATGATTACCCGCACGCCGAGCGTCGCAAACATGCAAGCGTACTCAACCCCGATCACGCCTCCGCCGACGACGATTAGCGTCTTCGGAATTTGCGGCATCGTCAAAATTTGGTCGCTATCGATGATGTTCCGGCCGTTGATCGGCACCTTCGGGTTTAGGGCGGGCTTCGTGCCGGTCGCAATCACGAAAAACTGTCCTTCTAATTCGGCGTAGCCATTGCCGTTTTCCACGCGGAGGTGGTGCGCATCCAGGAATTTTCCGAAACCGTGCATCACGTCCACGCCGTTGCGTTTCAACTGGTCCTGGGTAACCGCAACTTCATTCTCGATCACCCGCTGCACGCGGAAATTCAGGTCCGCCATCGTTACGTTGTCTTTTACGTTGTAATTCGATCCGTAGAAGGTCTTCGAATAAAAACCGGAGAGATGCAGCACCGCTTCTCGCATCGTCTTGCTGGGAATCGTTCCCGAATTGATGCACACCCCGCCGACCGCGGAATTCCTTTCGACCACCGCGACGCGCTTGCCAGCCTTCGCTCCCTGGATGGCAGCGCGCTGGCCGCCTGGTCCGGAGCCAATGACGATCAGATCATACGGTTGCATTCGAGGAATCCAGCGAACCTTCTTCTTCGGAGGCGCCCAGTGGCGGGACGATCATCGCCTTAGAAGTATAAACGACGCCTTGGTTTCGCAGCGCAGGATTATGCAGGGAGTCATCATCCTCAGTCGCCAGCCGCATGAAATGTTCTTGCGCAGAAAATCCGTGTCCATTGCGCACGGCACGCGGCCGCGCATACGCTCCGTCCGGCCCTAGGATGCGCGCCTTGCGCGTGTCCGCCAGATAGGTGGAAAGAATCTCGTTGCATATTCGCTCGCAATGGCGCGGGTCCTTCAGCGGAAATAACACCTCAACCCGTTCATACAGATTTCTCGGCATCCAATCCGCGCTTCCCAGATAAATGTCCGGTTTGCCTCCATTTTCAAAATAAAATATCCGGCTGTGCTCCAGGAAGCGTCCCACGATGCTTCGGACATGAATGCGGCTGCTGACGCCGCGGAGCCCGGGCACGAGCGTGCATTGGCCGCGAACGATTAGATCGATCTCGACTCCCGCACGCGACGCCCGGTATAGCGCCTGGATGATGGGCGGGTCGATCACCGCATTAACCTTGGCGATGATCCTCGCGGGGCGTCCTCGCCGGGCATGGCGCGCTTCGCGATCTATCAGCGCAAGGCACGTCTTCGCCAGATCGCGTGGAGCCAACAACAGCGGCTTGTAATTCGGTTGCTCGGCATAAGCCGTCAGATAATTGAAAACGTTGTGCACCGCCGACGTCATGGCCTCGTCCCGCGTCAGCAGGCTCAGATCAGTGTAGTAGCGCGCCGTCGAGGGATTGTAATTCCCCGTGCCCAAATGGACGTAGCGGCGAATCTTGCCGTCCGGATCGTTACGCACGATCAGCGCGAGTTTCGCGTGCGTTTTAAGCCCGACAACCCCATGAAAAACTTGCACGCCTGCATCCTCGAAGCTCCGCGCCCAGCGGATATTCGTAGCCTCGTCGAAGCTGGCCTTCAGCTCCACGACCACGGTGACTTCTTTCTTTCCCGCGGCGTCCAGCAACGCCCGCGCCACGGGCGAATCCGAATTTGTCCGGTAAAGAGTCTGCTTGATGGATAATACGCGCGGATCCGCCGCCGCGGTTTGCAGAAAATTCACCACCGCATCGTAAGAATCGTAAGGATGGTGCAACAGAAAATCTTGACGCCGAATCGCCTCGAACATCGAATCGGCGTCGTGCCCCGCGTGCACCTGCCGCGGCGCAAACGGCGGATATTTCAAGTCCGGCCGCGCCGTTTCTTCATACAGGTGGAACAGCCGCTGCAAATTCACGGGCCCCTTCGCCCGAAAGACGAGCGATTCATCCAGTTCGAACATCGGGATCAGCCGGTCGATAATGTCCGGATGCGCCTCGGCATCGATTTCCAGACGCACGGCGTCGCCCTTGCGCCGCTGCGAGACTTGCGAGTCAATCTCGTCGAGCAGGCTCCGCGCCTCTTCTTCCTCCAGATAAAGATTGCTGTTCCGCGTGATTCGAAAGGGAGCGGAGGCGAGTATTTCGTATCCCCGGTAGAGCTTTGCGGCGTAAGCGGAAACGATTTCCTGGAGCGGCACGTAGTGAATGCTGCCGACCGGCGCGGGTACCCGCAATAAACGCGGCAGGGCGCGCGGCACGGTGACCACCCCGAAATACGGCTTCCCGTTTCCACTTCGCCTGCGCCGCAGGAGAAAAGCAATGCACAAGGCCTTGTTCAACACGTGCGGAAACGGATGTGAGGGGTCCACCGTCACCGGCGTCAGCATGGGCGACACGCGCCGTTCGAAAAAAGTCTTTGCCGCCGACGCCGCTTTCCCCTCGAGCTGGCTCACCGGAAGCACGCGGATCCCCTCCTTCGCCAGCGCCGGAAGCAGTTCCTCGTTCCAACATTTGTACTGGTCCCGCACCAGCACCTGCATCGCCGCCGAAACTTTCTCCAGCTCTTGCTCCGCAGTTAATCCGTCCGGACTGATTTCTCTCGCGCCGTGCTCGATGCGCTGCAGAAAACTTGACACTCGCACTTCGACGAACTCATCCAGGTTGTTCGCCGTAATCGCCAAAAACTTCACCCGTTCGAGCAGCGGATTCCCCAAGTCCCGCGCCTCTTCCAGCACGCGCCGGTTGAACTCCAGCCACTCCAGGTGCCGGTTGAGATAGAGGCGCGGATCGTCAAGCGCAGTGCGTGTCATAAAGATTCTCGGGGGACCAAAAGAGATAGCCTATCTCTGTTACGGAGAGATGAACAGGCCGGGGGAATGCTATCCTCCCAGCGTTGACTTGAGGTGTACTTTGCGGCGCAAGATTTTTTGGATGCACATTTGCGTTCTGTGCGTAGCCCTCTTCTCCGCTGTGCAAAACCAGGCCCAAACCCAAGGGCCGGACAAGAGGTGGCTAGACTCCATTTTCGGAGGGCTGGTGAAACCCGAGGAACCGGGTTTTGCACTGTTAATTCGCTACGGCGGAGAAAATGTCTATACACGAACGGAAGGAGTGCTCGATTTGCATTCGAAAGCGAAGATCGACGCGCATACAAATTTCCGCCTGGCTTCCTTCACCAAGCAGTTTACTGCCATGGCCATCATGCTGCTCGTCCATGACGGAAAGCTACGCTATCACCAAACGCTCACGGAAATATTTCCCGATTTTCCGGCTTACGGCAAGAACATCACCATCCGCAATCTGCTGAATCACACCGGCGGCTTGCCCGATTACGAAGACCTCATGGATGCCGCCGAAAAAGCCAAAGGCCCCGTCTGGTCGCCCGAACATCAGATTCAGGACAGCGAAGTTCTCAGCCTCTTGGAGAAGGAAACAAAAGGGAAGCTCGCGCCCGGCACGAGTTGGTCGTACAGCAATTCCGGCTACGTTGTCCTTGGCCTCATCGTCGCCAAAGCCTCGGGCCAATCCTACGGCGATTTTCTGCGTGCACGCATTTTCGCGCCGCTGCACATGGACCATACGCTCGTCTATCAAAAGGGAAAGAATGAAGTTCCGGACCGCGCTTACGGCCATTCAAAAGTGGGCGATGTGCTGAAGGAAACCGATCAGAGCTCGACTTCCGCGACCCTCGGCGACGGCGGCATCTACTCCAATCTCATAGATTTAGCCAAATGGGACGACGCCCTCCGCAATCACACTCTGCTTTCCGCCAAAGAAATGCAGCCCGCCATGGTCCCCGCAAAATTAAACGACGGCTCACCTACGTTTTGGCCCGCCGATCCCAACGGCGACAATCTCCATCCCGGCAAGCCCGTCTCCTACGGCTTTGGCTGGTTCTTGGATCCTTACCAGGCACATCCGCGCATGTGGCACACCGGAAGCACGATGGGTTTTCGAACCGTGATCGAAAGATTCACAGACGGCGATGGCTTGACCATCATCGTCCTCTGCAATCGCACCAACCTCGATCCCGAGGCGCTTGCCCTGAAGGCGGCCGAAGTCTATTTGAAGTAGAGGAACGAATGTCGCCGGTGGAGAGAATTCATCACGACAATCCCGCGAGCTTTCCGAGCCCCTTCAGCTTCGCTCGCGCGGCCATCGCGCCGTACTGTTTCATCATCGTGCGCATCTGCAAATACTGCTTTAAAACCTGATTCACGTCCTGCACGGTCGTTCCGCTGCCTTTCGCAATTCTCTTCCGCCTCTTTCCATCAATAATATTGTGGTCTCGCCGCTCCTGGTTCGTCATCGAGTTGATGATCGCCTCGACTTGTTTCAGCTTTCCTTCATCCACCTTCGCGTCTTTTGGGATATTTTGCATCGGCCCCATTTTCGGCAGCATGTCCACGAGCTGCTCCAGCGGCCCCATCTTGCGAATCTGCTTCAATTGATCACGGAAATCCTCCAGCGTGAATCCCTCTTTGCGCAGCTTCCGCTCAAGCTCAATGGCCGCCTTTTTATCGACGGTCTGCTCCGCGCGTTCGATCAGCGACATGATGTCGCCCATTCCCAGCACGCGCGAAACGATCCGCTCCGGATAAAATCCCTCCAGCGCGTCGTACTTTTCGCCAAGCCCCACAAACTTCACCGGCGCTCCAGACACTTTGCTGATGCTCAGCGCCGCCCCGCCGCGCGCGTCGCCGTCCAGCTTCGTCAGGATGACGCCTGTCAATCCCAGCCTCTTATGAAACACCCCCGCCGACTTCACCGCGTCCTGTCCGATCATCGCGTCCGCGATAAATAGAATCTCGCTCGGCTGCAGCTCTTTCTTCAGCGTGCTCAATTCGTTCATCAAGTCGTCGTCGATGTGCAGGCGCCCCGCGGTGTCCACGATAATCACGTCGCTCGCGGAAAGTTTCGCTTCCTTGATCGCGCCCTTCACAATCTCCAGCGGCTTGTCCGTCCCCGCTCCTGGCCAGAGCGCCGTTCCCACGGCCTTCGCCACCTGCGCCAACTGCTCGCGCGCAGCGGGCCGGTACACGTCCGTCGAAACGACAAGCGGCCGGTGCCCGTGCTGCACGAGCCATTTCGCCAATTTTCCCGTCGTCGTCGTTTTGCCGGAGCCTTGCAAGCCCACAATCATCCACACCGAAGGCGGCCGCGACGCGAACAGCGGCTTGGCGTGCTTTCCCAGCAGCGCCGTCAACTCGTCGCGCACCACTTTCACCACTTGCTGGTCCGGCGAAAGTTGCAGCATCACCTCGCTGCCCAGCGACTTCGCGCGAATATTCGCCAGCAGCTCGTCCGCCACGCCGACGTTCACGTCGCCTTCGAGCAGCGCCTCGCGAATCTCCGCCAGCGCCGCGTCCAGGTGCTCCTCCGAGAGCTTCCCCTGCCCGCGCAAATTCTTGAATGTCCGCTGCAGCTTCTCTGTCAGGTTTTCAAACATGGCCGTTACTCATACTCCGATTTCAAACTCTACTAGCACAGCATAGCAGCGCCTAACCTCTCGCGCATTATCATCTGGCTGTTTCCGTTCCTTTACTTCCTTTATTTCATCGACTTCCTCTACTTCCTGCCTCTCAGTAATTCCACTGCTTCACATCCTCTCCACCCGCATTTTTCTCCACACGCTCCGCCATCCACCGCACCAAATTCGCCGTCGAAGTCGGCTGCCATCCGTGCCCCTTCATCGGCCGCCCATACTGAAAATCGCAATCGCACGGCGGATCCTTCAGCGCCTTCATCGCCTCTTCCAGCTTGTAGACCGCCAAGTTCAAATAAAAATTGTCCATATCTCCCACATAAACATGGATCTTCCCGCGCAGCTTTGGCCCTATCGTCGCCCAATTCGTTCGAATGTTGTAGCTCAGGTCATACCCGTGGTCCCTCATGTACAGAGCCACGCTGTGATCGATCTTCCCCGTCCGCTTATCCCACAAACCTTTTGGATAACCATCCTCACCAATCGGCCCATATGCCGCGTCCCAAATTTCGATTTGCTCGCCGGACCGTTGGTGGCTTCCAAGCACGTCTTCCATCTGGCTGAATTGTTGAATCGTAATCTCGGGCTGCCCCTCCGAAGTCCGCTCGATATAACGTGGCACTTGGACCCACGTGTGCTCCGGTTCGAAAAACGCGTTGTCATCTTCATACGCATTCACCGACCCATACCGCCGAAAATCAATCGAGTCCGGATACAGCGTCCACGTCCCTCCAAAAAAATCCGGGTAGAACACCTGTACCCCCAGCGATTCCCATCCGCCCGTCGATCCTCCCGTCAACACGCGCGCGTATGGCTTGGCAATCATCCGGAAATGCGCTTCCAGATACGGAATCATCTCCTTCACAAGTGCGTCGCCGTAGGGCCCGTTGTTCACCGAATTCACCGCGTACGAATCGTCGTAATACGGTGTCGGATGCTGAAACGTCACTGCAATCATGCGCGGAAAATTTTCCGAATTCCAAGACTGGTAGAACTCATATCCCGTCTCCCGGTTCAGATTCGCCAGCAACGTCCTGCGTTCCGCGCTGATGGGCTGCTCCTCGGTCGAAAATCCGAACGGCGGCCGCAAACTAAAATGCCCCTCCTCGTAAATCACCGGATATTTCACATTCGGATGCTCGTCATAACCCTTCGGCAAAAGCACGATCGCTCCGATATACATCGGATGTCCCCAAAATTTCGTCAGCATTTCGCTTTGCATCTTGATGTGCTTCACCCACGGCGTATCGGCCGGCTCTTCAATCGGCGGGATCACCTTCGTCAAGCTCAGTTTGATGTCGTATCCCGCCGCCGGATCCAGATGCACCTTCTGCACTTCGCTGTACAAATTTCCCGGCGAACGGTTGAAATGCTGCCCTTCCCACTGGTCCATGTGCAGCCAGACCGTGTGCCCATCCGCGCGGTGAAACTCCGTATAAACGTTCAGGATCGCCTGTACGTAGTAATCCCCCGCCGGAACATCGCGCAAACTCCGCACCGGCGCACCCGGAGTGTTCGCGTCGATCACCGCCGCCTGCTCCGGTGCCAGAGCGTTCACATCCGCTCCATAGAGAGGCCCCGAATCGCCCCAGCTTCCCGCCGCGAGCCGTGGCTCCGGTTTGTCTGTCTTGCTGATCACCACAAACACGCGCCCCGTAATCGCTCCCGCATGCGCCGAAGCTGGAAACGACACCTCGAACTTTTCAGCGCTCGTTTGCGGGGCCGCCTTCGCTGGCGCGCTCCTCGCTAGTAAGACAACTGTCGCTAATACCGCTCCGCTCAAGATGTTTTTCAAGTTTGTTTTCATGTCGCTCCCCACGGGCGCGGAGAGCGTACTACACCACGCGCTCGTCATCCAAAGTCTTCCGAGGCGCGCATCGAACTGCCAGCCTGCTTCTACGATTCCTCTTGATACAACCCGATGAGGTTCCCCGCCGGGTCTCGAAATGTCGCGATCATGCTCGTGCCTCCGGGCGCATCAGGATGTGCATTCTCGACGACGACCCCACCCGCCGCCTCAATCTTCGCCAGCGTCGCAGCAATACTGTCGACCCACACGTAGCACACCAGCCCCGCCTCGCGCGCGCTCTCTCGCCCCGTCACCCACGCTCCGCTCACGTTTCCCGTTGCATCATCGAAGCTCGGCCTCTTGCTCTCTTGGTGCCGGATGTTCCACCCAAACACCTTTTGGTAAAAATCCGCCGACCGATGCACATCCTTCGCCGGAATTTCGACATAACAGACGCGCGGCCGCGGCAAAAATGCCAGCTGGTGAGCCGCTTTCGCAATCGTCGCGCCCCACTCCTCCGGGCTTCTATCCGTCGCGTGCCGCGAAAACAGCCAGTGGTGCCCATCCAAGTCCTCCGCCGCGTACTGAAATTCCCCATATTCCGTCTCATGCGGCTCTTCCAAAATCTTTGCTCCCGCCGCTTTCGCTCTCTCGTAGTGCCCCTCCACGTCCTCAAGAAACACCGTCAAGCTCTGCGTCCCATATCCTAATTTCGCCGGACTGGCGCACCCCGCCTTCGCCTGCTTCACCATCATCCACGCATTGCCCAGATGCACCTGCGCCCCGCTCACCGGTTCGCCATAACGGTAGTGCTCTCGAAATCCAAATGTCCTGCTTAACCACTCGATGGCACTGGCGAGTTCCTGATATTCCACGTGAGGCAGCACCGTATCCGCTGGCACGGACCGATTCTTGATCATGGCCTTTCCTCCCAGGCTTTGCGCCTCAAGAACCACAACGGCCTGGTTTCCGGCGCAAGAACCTACATGGTATTGAAATTATCGTCCGCTGCGCGACGGAAAAATACCGCCGCGGCTCCCCAAACGTGGCGACCCTTCGCTTCTCTTCTCATTTCCGCCTTCCCGTTCGCAAAATGTGCGCGCTCCCTCGGGAAGTTGTAAGATGCCCTTGCAGTTTCGTTCGCAAACCAAAGGTGGCGGCTATGGAAATCGAGCGGCGTGAATTTCTGAAGACCACGGGCAAAGCAATCACGGCAGGCGCAGCCGCGCTAGCTCTCGGCGGCAAAATTCTTGGCGCTAACGATCGTGTCCGTGTCGCCGTTTGCGGAGTCCGCGGCCGCGGCAACGATCACATCCACGGCTTCGCCAAAGTTCCCGGCGTCGAACTCGCCGCCCTTTGTGACGTCGACGAAAACGTTTTGAATATGCGCCTCGGCACCGTCGAAAAGCTCGGCCTCCCCAAGCCCAAGCCTTACGGCGACGTTCGCAAGCTTCTCGAAGACAAAGACATCGACGCCGTTTCCATCGCCACTCCCAATCACTGGCATTCCCTCATCGGCATCTGGGCTTGCCAGGCCGGCAAGGACGTCTACGTCGAAAAGCCCTGTTCCCACAACACCTTCGAAGGCCGCCAACTCGTCCGCGCCGTAAAAAAATACAATCGTATCTGCCAGCACGGCAGCCAGTCCCGCTCCAACCCCGGCATGATCGAAGCCATCCATCATCTCAGCGACGGCACCGTCGGCGATGTCTATCTCGCTCGCGCCATCTGCTACAAGTGGCGCGGCACCATCGGCCACGCTTTGCCCGAGCCCGTCCCCGCCGGCGTCAATTACGATCTCTGGACCGGCCCCGCTCCTCTCAAGCCTTTTACTCGAAATCGCTTCCATTACAATTGGCACTGGATTTGGGACACTGGCAACGGCGAAGTCGGCAATCAAGCCATCCACGAAATCGATATCGCTCGCTGGGGTTTAGGCGTTGGCTTTCCCGTCTCCGTTTCCGCCATGGGCGGCCATTTCATGTTCGAGGACGACCAGCAAACTCCCAACGTCCTCAACGCCGTCTACTATTTCGACGCGCCCGGCGGCAAACGCAAAATGATGGAGCTTGAAGTCCGCCACTGGATCACCAATCACGAAGCCGAAATCGGCACCGGCGCGTACGGTGCCAGCGGCGTTCCTCCCGCCGGCCTCACCGCCCGCCCCACCAAACCGTCGCCCGAAAAGCAGCAATCTCTCGGCCCCAAAGACGCCAAGACTAACACCATCGGCAACATCTTCTACGGCTCCAACGGCTATCTCGCCATCGACGGCTACGACGCCTACAAAACTTGGCTCACCGATCAAGTCGTTCCCGGCCCTCACGGCAAAGCCGACGGGGATCATTTCGCCAATTTCATCGACTGCGTCCGCAGCCGCCGCGCCGAAGATATTCACGCTCCCATCGAGGAAGGCCACATCTCCGTCACGCTAGTCCACCTCGCCAACGCCTCCTATCGCCTCGGCCGTACCCTAAATTTCGATCCCGCCACCGAGCAAGTCCTAAACGACGAAGAAGCCAACACGCTCCTCCGCGGCACCTACCGCGCCCCGTACATCGTCCCCGACCAAATCTGACCGCCGATCCTGGCTCCGATTTCCTCCCTAGGTTGTTTTTCCTAGTAGGGGCACAACATGTTGTGCCCTTCTTGTTCTGCCGTTCCGTTGTGCCCACTGGGCATTTCCTATCTCCCAATCCTCCCACCAGCCATTGCCGCCCCATCGCACACCCTCCGCGCGAGGAACGCGGTTTTCGCTGTTCACATCACTTTTCAGTTTGGATTACAGCAGGCTGGCAAATTCTTCTACGCTGATCTTCAAATCCTGAATGATTCCGCGCAATGTCTTCCGCTTCAATTCTCCGCGGTGCATGGGAACCACCACTCGCGCCTGGTCGCTCGCCCGCACGTATACGGCGTGGCTACCGGTCTGCCGTCGAAACTCAAATCCCAATCGCTCGGCAACCCGCACGAGCTCTTTCGCTGTGGCTGTCGGCAGCTTCGGCGTCACACCGGAATCTCAATCGGCTTGATTAAAATGTCTTCTGTTGGAATCGGCAACCCGTCTTCCACCAGGCTCTCGATGTAGAGCCCAATCGCCTCGCGAATGTTCTCGACGCCTTCCTCAACCGTCTCGCTCTGGGTATGGCATCCCGGCAAGGTCGGGCAAAAAACGTGGTAGCCCCCTTCGTCCTCTTTCTCGAAAATCACCGTATACCTGTGCGCCATCGCAAGCCTCCACTCCCACATTCTAGCCGATTCCGCAGCTCCCCGGCCTTTCTTCCTCGCAACTCCGTTCGCCCCGCCCTCACAAACTTCGCCCCTCCCGCCATCCCTCCCCGCTCTTCTGCACGCAACTCCGCTAACTCTGCGCCTCCGCGTTATCCTTATCTTTTTTCTTCTTCGCCGCCCCTAGCCTCCAGCGACCGCGACTTCGCCTCCCTCCAAAATACATAGACACCATCTGAACTGACATCTACCCAACTGAACGGATTCATTTCTCACAACGCCTCTTTTTCTTTCGCTTGTTTGCAAAAAACGGTGGTAGCATAATTAAGCCATAACTAAGGCTTATTTATGGCAAAGGGTCCCAATGCGACCACCAGTCGCACAATCAGAGTTACTGTTTCGGCGCAATCGGAAGAGTTGCTGGAGCAGCTGGCTCGCAGAGGCGTGTACGGCCGGAGTACTGCGGAAGTGGCCGGGCGATTCGTTGACGAGGCACTGCACCAATTCGTTGAACAACCAAAGCTCAAAATCAGGCTGAAAGGGACATCGAAGGCTGAATAGAGAAGCGCCAGCTATGCTGCAACAAACCTTCATTCACATCCCGGGCATAGGCAAACAGACCGAGCTGGACCTTTGGAAGCACGGCATCCACAGCTGGGACGACGCGGCTCGCTTTGAAAAGCGCTTTGGTGCCGTCGGCGCACGGCTCAACCAGAAACTCGATGAATACATCCCTCTCTCACGCGAAGCCGTTCGGCGCAAAGACGCTGCCTTCTTCGAGCGCCTCTCCACGATGGGCGAGGCCTGGCGTATATTTCCAGAGTTTGCCGACGAATGCGTTTACCTAGACATTGAGACCACGGGGCTATCGTCCGTCTTCGACACAGTGACAATGGTCGGCCTCTATGATGGGCGTAAGTACAAGGTTTTCGTCGAAGGTGACAATCTTCAGGAATTACCAGCCCAGCTCCGCAATTATTCGGTCGTAATCACCTTCAACGGCGCAGGCTTTGACCTTCGGTTCCTGAGACTGGCTTTTCCTGACTTAAAGCTGCCTCCCATTCACATCGACCTGCGATGGGTCACCCGCAAACTGGGCGTCAAAGGCGGTCTCAAATCCGTTGAAGAGAAGTTTGGACTTAAGCGAGCCGATTCGGTCGAAGACCTGACCGGTTTCGACGCTACGGTTTTGTGGGCAAAACATCTCAGGGGCGAAAAGAGTGCTCTCGAACAACTGATTCAATACAATACGGAAGACGTCGTTCACTTGAAAGCGATCATGGAAATCGCTTATGACAAGCTGTCCAAGAGCACCTCCTCTGTCTTAAAGGGCACGATTGTCCCAGTGTTTACGGGTGTGGCTGAATCCCCCAAGTCAAACAAGCGCGCGGTGCTGCGCCGCGTTCCAACTCAGTCCGATTCCACGGAAGTAGTCGCGCAACTTTTGGCGAAGTGCCCCGAGAACCCAAAGCCGCCACGTATCGTCGGAATTGACCTGACAGGTAGCGAGAAACGCGCCACGGGCTGGGCTCTGATGGAAGGCTCATTCGCAACGACCAAAACCATCAGGACCGACGAAGAACTCATCAGCGAGACGCTGGCGGCGAAGCCCGACCTTGTCTCCATCGATTCGCCCTTGTCTCTTCCAGAGGGTTATGGCGCTCCCGGCGTACCGATCTACCGAAAGTGCGAGCTCGCGCTCAAGAGGATGGGCATCTCTGTGTTTTGGTGTCTGCTCCCCAGCATGCAAATGCTCACTCGTCGCGGAATCAAGCTGGCCGATGAACTCCGCAAAGCCGGTTGCAATGTGATTGAGAGCTATCCCGGCGCCGCGCAGGATATTCTCGGTATCCCGCGAAAGAAAGCCAGCCTTGACGAATTGAAGCACGGTCTTTCCCGGGCAGGAATCACGGGCGACTTTTTGACCGCCCACATCACCCACGATGAAGTCGATGCAATTACCTCGGCACTGGTCGGCCTTTTTTACCTCGCCGACGAATACATCGCCCTCGGCACAGCCGCGGAGGATTATCTGATCGTGCCAAGGTCGGTTAAGTTCAATTTCTTGAAGCTGGCGCAAATCCTGTCCGCGACCGGCCTTGATGAAGTACTCGATAAGCCCACACTTAGGATAGAATCCCCTGCTCATGGGCAGCCACTCGCAGCGGCCGCGAGTTGAGCGGCTCGTCATCGGAATCACCGGGCGAATTGGCTCCGGCAAGACCACCGTCGGAAGATATCTAGAATCGAGCTACAGATTCCAATATTTACGGTATAGTGAAGTACTCGCGGAATGGCAAGCGCAGGACCCTGAGAGCAAAGCCCACCTTCAGAAAGTCGGCTGGGAGGTCATGGTCGGGGACATGCAAGCCGAGCTTAATCATCGTCTGATCGCACGAGCTACGCCAGGCGGCGACCTGGCCGTGGACGGCCTCCGCCATCCGCTTGACTACGAGACGCTGAACGGCACTTTCTCTCAATCATTCCACCTTTGCTATATCGACAGCCCTGCCGAACTGCGGTTTGAGCGTCTAAATCAAAAGGGCAAATATGCGGATCATGCCTCGTTCGACGCGGCGGATCATCATCCCGTTGAGCAGCACATCGATTCCCTCCGCGCGAAGGCAGCCCTCGTGATTGAGAACGTGGGCTCGTTGCAAGACCTGTACGCGGCAGTCGACGGAGCGATCAGCAATTTTCGGAAAGAAGGCCAGTCATGAGTCTTTGGGTTATCGTCGGCGGTCAGTATGGCTCGGAAGGCAAAGGCAAAGTTTCCGCATTTATCACCAAACAGGAAAATATCGACATTTGTGTGCGCTGCGGCGGCCCGAACTCCGGCCATTCATTCGTTGATGAAGACGGCAAAAACATCGTCGTCCGCCAGCTACCTACGGGCTTCGTCAATCCGCGCACGCGCTTGCTCATCCCCGCCGGGGCCTTGATTGACCCGGAAGTCTTAAGGAGTGAGATTGAATCTCTGGCTCTTCCGCCGGAGAGAATCGGCATTGATCGCAAGTGCTTCATTATTGAAGACAAGGATCGCGAGACAGAACAATCCCTCGGCCTGCGCGAAAGGTTGAGTTCCACCCTCTGCGGGGTAGGTGCCGCCCAAGCACGCAGAGTCTTGCGCGGCGAAGACGCTAGACTTGCCAGGGATGCTAGCCATGAATATCCGTGGATGGCTGAATATCTCACAGACGTCAGCGACGAGGTAAATACAACGCTCGATCATGACGGCAAAGTCTTAATCGAGGGCACCCAAGGTTTCGGGCTTTCCTTGTATCACTCCGACCACTACCCCAAAACGACCTCGCGCGACACCACCGCTGCGGGTTTTCTGAGCGAAGTCGGCGTCAGCCCCCGCCTTATCACCGAAATCGTTGTTGTATTCCGTACCTTTCCCATTCGCGTTGCTGGCAAACAGGCTGGACCGCTAAGTGACGAGATCACTTGGGCGCAGCTCCAAGAAGAAAGCGGCTACCCCTATCCAATCGAAGAGCGAACCAGCGTCACAAATAAAGTTCGGCGAGTGGCGCGCTTTGATTGGCAAATGGCCCATAGATGCGCAGAGATCGCTCGCCCTACCCGGCTGGCCGTAAACGGCCTCGACTATCTCGACTACAAAAACCTAGGCTGTCGAACATTTGAGCTGCTGACAGATAAAGCGAAGAGATTTATTCACGAAATCGAGAACCGACTTTGCACTCAAGCATCCTATCAAGGAACAGGCCCGCACTTACATGACGTTCTCCAGCCGACATCCCTTCAGATCGAGTGCTCGCACAATGTTTTCTGAAGCGTAGGGGAGCTTAAGCGACCCGCGGAGGCCCCAAATGAGTTCAGTTCACGAGTGGAAATATATCGACCCCAAAGTGAAGGATCCTAGCCGCAAAGGAATGTTACTGCCGAATGAAATCGAAACGTTCCGTCAGAGGGGTCTGCTTATTGCAGATGATTTCATCGAGAGGAATCTCAGGCCTGCTGCGTATACCCTCAGGATCGGAGCTAAGTTTATAGACAGCAAGGGCAAACCTGGAATTCTGACCGACGAAAGTCCCTACTTTGTAATGGAGCCAAACTCCATCGTTTATGTGAGTACATTTGAGAAACTAAATCTCCCCTACTATATTGCCGCCCGATTCAACCTGCGCGTTAAGTGGGTGTACAAAGGAATACTTCTCGGCACCGGACCCCAAGTGGAACCCGGATATTGCGGTTATCTTTCTTGCCCGCTGTATAACCTAACGAATAGTCCCATCAGGATTACCTACCGCGAGGACTTTGCTACCATCGACTTCGAGAGAACGACCGATTTTTGCCCCGGTTTCCCGTCGGAAAGGATCAAGCAATCGATCCTGAGCGCTGGTGAGTTCGACAACATAGAATTGGGTGGCCAAAGTTACGTACTATTCGCCCAAAAAGAATATCCGGCTCTCAAACTTTACCCAGGCTACGACGTTCTTAGTTCCTTATCCGAAATGGAGCAGGAAGTAAGAACTTGGCGACACATCGGTATCGCCTTTGCAATTTCATTTTTCGCCCTGACCCTGACACTGTTAAGTTTCGGAAGCAATGTCTTCCGCCAGACCACTGACGCGGCAAACGAAACGAAGACAATCCATTCAATCGTCGAGAACGATGCTCTAGCCGCGAAGAAGTCCCAGACTGATATTGAGAAACTGGAGGACCGAATTGCAGCGCTGGAGAAGGCAGCGCAGTCCAAGCAGACTGAACCAGCAAGCAGCAACAAAAATGGCATCTCTCTGAAGACTCCCGATGTCCAAAACACAAGCAAAGTCCCAACAAAAGCTCAATGATGTTTTCTTAGCGGCAGTCCGGCGGCTTCAGCTCGAACTGCCCTCGAGAAAACAGCCGGTTCTCTTATTTCTTCGAGGATCAGCTCCACAAGCGATTACCGGACTCATGGTTACCGCAGTATTTTTATCTGTTGTGCCAAAAGGATATTTCTTCGCCGCAAACTGGGCCTACAGTCTGTCTTTCATGCCGAACTGGTTCGAGTTCTTAATCCATTGCCTTCTCACACTGATCATGGTTTATTCATTTTTCTATGCAGTTGGCGTCTTGTCCATCTTTCTCCTCCGTCGGACATGCCATTCCTGGCTGCGTAAACGGATAGCCGAACAACTGACAAAACCTGCGGGCGGGGAACCCTTAACAAGGTGAAGCAAGCTCGGATGCGTGCCCGAACTTTTCCACACGTCTCCGCAATCTCACCAATCCGCCCCAATCCCGCCAACTCTCTCAAACCCCTCGACTTCCGCCACTCCCCTCCCAATCCGCTCCTCCCCGTTAAAATAACCTACTCAATAATATAACATCTTATTAACAACAAGTAACTATCCATGGTAAAGTGTTTTATGTTTGGCTCGGCAACCGCCTCGTCCTCCTCCCCTTCGCAGAAGTTCCCTTCCTTCTGTTTGGTGTCCTTGGATTCTGACCCCTCTGCATCAAGATCGCCGCGTCCTCCAGTCGGCAGCATTCCGGGACCAAGCCAATACTTTTCAATCTTTGCACCGCCTGTAACCCCTGTAGAAGCAACACTTACACAATCGCCCGCAAACATTGATTATAAACAACTTACAAATAACCTAAGTCCTTTAGATGCAACGCTTACAAAAAACAGGGGAGGGGCATCTTCCTCCTCTCCCTCCTCGCGTCGCGCCCTCACGAGGTTCGTCAAACGCAGGAATTGCCGCAACTCCAATCCCCTCATGCCTTTACTTCATAACTCGCGGACACCCCGGGTGGGGGCCTCGCTCCGTGTCCCGGAGCGCATCGTTACCTCGTTATTTCATTACCTCATTAGGTCGTCCTCTGTTCCGCATGGAACAAAACACCTTCTCCGACGTCTTCACAGGTGCGGAGGTGATGTCCATGCGTAATTTCATGATGGGGCTCGGAATCGCAATGCTGCTGGCCGCGGTCTTGACCATGCGGCCCCTGCGCAGCCGCGCCGACGACAGCATTCAGGGCGACTGGCACGCCAAATTCATTTCCAGCGCAGATTGCGCGTGCATCGATCTCGAAGTCGAGCGCTCCAGTTTTGGTCATCACCAGACTTGGGGCAACACGCATAAAATCAGCGACTTCTCTGGCCTCGACGCCAGCCTCGCCAACGCCAAAGACGCCTCCGCCCATTTCGAGCTGCGCCGCGACGCCGGAATCACGACTTTTGACGGCCGCTTCCGCAACGGCGAAGGCAGCGGCAAATTCTCCTTTGCCGCCAGCGCCGATTACGTCCAGGGCATGAAAGCGCTGGGTTATTCGGATCTCTCGCAGGAACAGCTTTTCTCCTTCGCGATCCACGACGTCTCGCGCCAGTTCGTCAAGGACATGAACGACGCCGGCTATCGCAACCTCAGCACGGACGATCTCATGGCCTTCCGCATTCATGGCGTCTCGCCGGAGTTCACCCGCGCCATGCTCGATCTTCTTCCCGAAAAGCCCTCGCCCGATGATCTCGTCGCCATGCGCATCCATGGCGTCAGTCCCGAATTCACGAAAGAAATCAACGCGCTTCTCGGCAAGCGCTTCTCCGTCGACGATCTCGTCGCTTTCCGCATTCACGGCGTCTCGCCCGATTTCGTTCGCGCCGTCCACGAATCCGTTTCCAAAGATGTTTCCGCCGATGATCTCGTCGCCATGCGCATTCATGGCGCCAGCCCGGATTTCGTCAAGACCATGACTTCGCTCATGGGCCGCTCTCTCGATGTCGATCAGCTTGTCGCGTTCCGCATTCACGGCGTCAGTCCCGAATTCACCGAACAGATGCAGCAGCTCGTGCAAAAAGACATTTCCTCCGACGACTTGGTCTCATTCCGTATTCATGGCGTGAGTCCCGAATTCGTGAAGGAAATGAAAGACGCCGGCTACCTGAAAATTTCGCCCGATCAACTGGTTTCCATGCGAATTCACGGAGTCGATGCGGCCTTCGTAAAAGAAGTCCGCGACCACGGCTACAAAAATCCCTCGATCGACGACTTGATCGATCTGCGCATCCACGGCCTTCGCAATCGCGAATCGTTGTGAACTTTTGCGGCCGACACGAAGTGTACATGCAGTTGTGAGAGCAATGCCGCAGGCCAAATTGCGCGGCAAACCGCGCGAAAGAATTTTTTTAGAACCCGAGCCGCGCGCCGAGTTGGGCCGCGAATGAGGAAAATGCTGGCAATCGTCCTGAAGCCGATGGGGAACGCAGCCATCCCGCCCGAATCGTGAAAATCATACTAGGTATGGTAGTAGCGCGGTGCCTGCGATAACTTCCTCGCTTCTTCACGCTCCACGAATCCAATCGGGACTGGTGCCATGCCTCGCATCTTCAAGATTTTTTTGCTCCTGCTTTTCGCCGCCGCTTCTACAAGCGCGCAAACACCGGACGCGGCAAGCGTTCGAGGCCAGGTGCTCGATCAGAGCCACGCAGCGCTTTCCGGCGTGGACGTAACAATCACCAGCAAACTCGTCGGCGCGGCGCGCACGGCGCAAACGGATGCTTCCGGGAATTTTGTTTTCTCGGGACTGCCCATCGGCGGTTACACGCTGGCCGCGCACAAACAAGGCTTCGCGGACGTGATCCGGGAAATCACGCTGCTCGGCGGAACGACGGCGGATGTGCAATTGCAGCTGGCTGTTTCCGGAGTGCAGGCGCAAGTGGTGGTCACCGGCGCCGCGGGAGAGATTCGAACGGACGAGCCGCAGCTCGGCGACCGCCTGGGCCAGCAGCAATTGCAAGAAATGCCGCTGCCGAATTCCAGAATCACGTACCTGCCGCTGCTGAACGCGGCGAACCGTCCGGCAATCAACCAGGGCGACGTGTTCATGAATCAAGATCTTTTCACGACGAACGGTTCCGGACGCCGCCAAACGGCGTGGGTCGTGGATGGCATTACGGCAAACGACAGTTGGGGCCGGCAGACGATTTTCACCAATGTGCCGCGCGATTCGGTGCAAGAGATGACGGTGCTGGAGAACGCATTCTCCGCGGAATTCGGGGCGACCACGGGCGGCGTGGTGAACATCGTCACGAAATCCGGCGGCGATGATTATCACGGCGACTTGTTTGGAGTGTGGAGACCGAGCGACCTGGGAGCAAAACTGTCGGGCTTCACGACGACATCGGCGACCAGCGGAAATCAAGTCGTTACGGATTCTCTTGGACAGCTCGGGGCGTCTTTTTCCGGCCCCTTGCCGCACGTACAGAAAACGTACTTTTATTTTTCAGGGGAATACAGCCGGGAGGATCGCGGCTCTCCCGTAACTTCGCCGCTCGATCCCGGAGTATTCGTCGGCCACTACACGGACTGGATGACGTTTCTGCGCATCGACCATCAGATCAATGAAAACAACATGCTGTTCTTCCGGGCAGACACGGACAGTTTTCACGATACGAATCCAAACGGAACAGTGGGAGGAAACAGCCTGCCGTCGGTAGACCGGATTTTCCAGCGCCGAACATACACCATGGAATTGGGCGAGACGGCGGTGCTCTCGCCGTCGCTGGTGAACTCGGCCCACATCGAATTCCAGCTCGCTTCGCCCATAACGCAGTTCACTCCGGTCATCAACGGCACGCAGTTCGTCGTGCCCATCACCGCGGTCGGCACATTCACGAGCGGCACTTCGCAATCGGCGCTACTGATGAACCGGCAATACGGAGTGAGCGACACGCTTTCGAAGACGGCCGGGCGGCACCAGATCAAGTTCGGGGGCGATTTGAGTTATTCGCATACCGGCGGAGACAGCAAGGAATTCGGCGGGCCGATTTATCTCGGGCAACTGAAATACAGCACGTGCACGTTTACGGTGGACGTGTGCGAGAGCTCGGCGTATCTGGACGACATCTCGAATGTGGCGAGCTACACACAAAGCTACGGAAACGCTGATTACACGGTGGGCGACGCGCTGTGGTCCATGTTCGTCCAGGACGATTTTCGCGCCCGCAACGATCTGACGCTAAACATCGGATTGCGTTACGAACAGCAAACCTTCACGGACTCGCGCGAGGATTTTGCGCCTCGCGTGGGATTCGCCTATAACTGGCGCGGGCAGGGCAAGACAGTGATTCGGGGCGGTTACGGCATCTACTATTCGCAAGTGGTGGACAATTCGGAAGCGAACTATGCGCTGAGCGGACCGACCGGCGTATTCAATTACACGGCGACTCCGGGCCAAGTCGGTTTTCCGACGAGCGTGGCTGACGTGCCATTGCCGGCGTTTCCCGCCAGCGCGGTCGCTCCGATTCGAACGATTTATCTTCGTCCCGGACGCGCGGCTTACTACAACCAGTTTTTCCCGGTGGCAGACCTCATCGGCTATCCCGACGCGCTGCTGAACCCGTATTCGCAACAGTGGACGCTGGGCGTCGAGAGACAGATTGCGAAGGGCTGGGTGCTGAGCGTCGACTACGTTGGTTCGCATACGGTGAAGATCGTGCGGCCGCTGGACGTGGATCCACCAACATCGTTTGTGCGGACACTTCCCGGGCAATTTTTTATGAACGCACCCAGCGCGGCGACGGCGGCGCTGGAAGCCAATTGCACGCGCCCGTTGTGGGTGGCATTTTATGCGGCCGAGGGCGTGACCTGTAGTCCAAGTAGCCAAACAAACCCAGCTGTGACGCAGCCTCCGTATGCCGTGGTGACGTCAGATGTGAATAACGGATTTCTGACGTACAACTCGCTCAACGTAAATTTGAGCCACCAATTCTCGAATCACTTTGCGATGCTGGCGAGCTACGTTTATTCGCACGCCATCGACAATGTCGATCCGGATACGACGGCGCAAAACCCCAATGATCCGCTGCTCACCGGAAACGAGGAGAAGGGCAATGCGATCTTCGACCAGAGACACCGGTTTGTGCTGAGCGGAACATACGGCGCACCCTGGGGATTCCACCTAGGCGGCTACGCAACGCTGGCGTCCGGCCTTCCGTTCAACTACACGACAGGCGTGGTGAACAGCGGCGATACCGGCGGGACGACGGACCGGCCAGTGATCAACGGCGCGGTTGTGGGACGGGACACGGGCCGCGGCCGATCGATTTATGATTTTGCGCCTTTCGTTGAGAAGGAGTTTCCCATCAAGGAGCGCATTCAGGTGAGAGCGCGCGCCGAAGCATTCAACGTTTTCAATCACGCGAATTTCGTCGGGTACAACGGCGTCTACGGCAATGGGGCGACTCCCGCTTTGGGGTTTGGCCAACCGCTTTCGGGGATCACCAACCAGCTGCCGGCGCGTTCGATGCAATTCTCGCTGCGGCTGCAATTCTAGAGGCACGACGCGGGAGGCAGAGCGCGGCCACGGCTACAAAAATCCCTGATCGAGGACTTAATCAACCAGCGCGTCCAAGTCCCGGGCAACCGCGAGTCGCGGTAGGCGCCCGTGAGCGCCAACTCTAGAAAGTAACCGCAAGAAGTAATCGTGCCTATGCGCCGGCACTATTAATTAGAAGGTGAGACGCACGCCGAGTTGCGCGGCGAAGGGAATTCCGACCGTCGTGCCCGGGCCAAAAAAGTCGCCCAGCGCGCCAGCAGGCACGAGCAGTTGTTTGCCGCTTGTCACCGGCGTCGATTGCGTGCACGACGGATTGAGGCAAAGTGCCGTGACATTATTGGGATCGTTGACCGGGAGAATCGCAACGTTCGTCACATAGTTCGCGCCTGGGTTGTTGCGGTTGAAGAGATTGAAGAACTCGATGAACGGAGTGGCCGTATAACGTTCGCGGAAAACAATCGGCCGGCTGACTCGCAAATCGGTTTGAATGTAGGGAGTGCCGCGGAATTCGTCCAGCGTGGTCTTGACGCCATCCACAACGGCGCGGTCGGATCCGTCGGCGTTTGTCAGGGTGATCGGCCGTCCGCTCTCCGCTTGCGAGAGGAAACTCAGCTCGAAGCCGGCGGGCGCGCGAAACGTGCCGACAAGCACCGCGCGATGCGTAACGTCTTCGCCGGATGGGCCGTAATCCCCGGGAGCAAACGCATCGAACGGATTGCAAACTCCGTTGACGTAATCGAAAAGCTCGCCGAGCACGCAGCCCCAGGTTTTTGCGCTCGATAGCGTGTAATTGGCGACCAGGCTCAACCGCTTCGAAACGTTTCCTTGCAGATGCACCTTGAGCGCTTTGTAGCTCGAGCGATTGTCGCTCCGGTAGACCGCGATGGTTCCGTACGTGGCGTCGGGAAAATCGTAATGCCGGTAGCCATGCATTCCCGTTTCGAGCGTGAAGTCCGTGCTCAACGTCCAGTTTGGATTGAACGCGTGCTCGACGCCGCCCGTCGCGTGGATCGCGTAGGGCGTATGGTAGTTCGGATCGATGATGGAAGGCGCGGCAACGCCGCCGCCCGTTGCGACGTTCGTGTCATTCACGGCTTGAAAGGCCGTGACCCAGCCGTTCTGCGCCAGGTCGTCGTAGTACATGCCGAATCCCGCGCGAATCACGGTCTTGCCGGAATTTCCGGGCGCATACGCGAGGCCAATTCGCGGAGCAAGCGCCTTGCGGTAATCGTGCGGCGCGCCGCTTATGAATGGCGCTACGCTCGGATCGAGCGAAAGTAAAAACGGATTTTGCGCCTGGCTGCGCCCGGACGCATCGAATAGTCCGAAGGTCGTGTCGTAACGCAGGCCGTAGTTGACGGTGAGGCTCCGCGTGACGCGCCAGGAATCTTCCGCGTACAAGCCGAGCCGCTGAACGTTTTGCGAAAAACTGCCGTCGCCGGCGGGGGTGACGCTGCAGGTGGTGCCGGGAGTGACGTTTGGCGAAGGCGTAGCCGAACACGCGGTTAAATCAGTGGTGAACTGCTGCGGGCCCGCAGTGTAGTCCGTGGGATCGAGGACGAAAGAAACCAGCGTTTCGGCGTTTGCCGTGAGCGCGCCGCTCATCACCGGCTCGTGAATGAAATTAATTCCGAAGCGCGGCGCATGTTTTCCCGTGGTGTGCGTCACGTCGTAACGGAGCTGATATTTTTCCTGATTTCGCAAGACGGGAAACGCTGTAATGGCGGTGACGAATTGATTGTCGCCGTACGTTTCCAAACCCGAGGTGGTCGCAGTGGTGGAACTGAACGGAAACGCGAGCGCAAAGCCCAAGTCGGAGTTGCGGGTCTGCGTGAGATGCAAGCCGCTGCCGCCAAAGACGAACGAGCCGAGCCAGTCCGGACTAAACGTGAACTGATTGCCCAGCGCGAAGCTCCAATAATTGTTGTGCGTGGTGGCGCCGGTCGAAGGAAGCGTGCCCTGCTGCACGAGAGCATCGTGAGTGAGATAGCTGTCCGCTGAAACGCGGAAGAACCACTGGGAACGCGAGGATTGCCGGAAATCGAAACGGGTGGTGCCGTCGTAGTCGCGGAAGGGCACGGGAACGGAACTGGGCACAGGGATGGACGAGACGGTCGTGCCGTTGACGTCCACGAGGCCTTGTTGCGCGAGCTCCGAGAGCGCCTGGAATTGCGTTTGGCTGGCGTTGCTGTAAGCGATGCTGGCGTCTTCGTGAATGAATTCAAACGAAGTGTAAAACCAAAGTTTATCTTTGATGATGGGACCACCGCCGGAGCCGACATAGTTTTGGCGGGAGAATGGCTGCTTGGGATTCGGGGCGGGATTGTCGATCGGGAAGCGGGCATTCAGGTCGGCAGCGCGGTCAAAAAACGCGTCGTCGCTGTGCCACTCGTTGGTGCCGCTTTTTGTGGTGATCACGACGGAAGCAGCGGTGGTGCGGCCCGTGTCGGCGTCTTCCTGAGCGGTTCGAATGGCGAACTCTTGAATGGCTTCCGGCGAAAAATTCTGCAGAAAGCCGCCGATCCAATCGTCGGAATTATCGACACCATCGACAGAAACTTCGTTGTTGAGGCCGGAGCTGCCGCCGGTGGAAACGGCGGTGATGCGGGCTTTCGTGGGGTCGGACGGCTCGACGGGCTCAGTGCCCGGGGCCATGTAAGCGATATTGGCAAAGCTGCGGGCGGGCAAAGGAATCGTGTCCAGATCGCGGGCAGTGATCACAGCCTGCTGTACCGCACTGGCAGTGTCCACGGGCTGGGTAGTGATGGATGAAACCTCCCCTTGTACCAGCACAGATTGTTTTACGGTTTGCGGTTTCAGCACCACGGTGATTTCCTGCACGGAACTGATGGCGACTTTGACGTTCGAACTGGCCGGGGCAAATCCGTTGGCGGTCACAACGACGCGATACGTGCCGGGGAGCAGATCGTCGATCCGAAAATCGCCGTTGGGATTGGTGGCAGCTTCTCGCTGGAAATCGGATTCGGGCGTTTGGACGACAATTTTCGCGGAAGCGATTCTGCCGCCACTGGAGTCCTGAACGGTGCCGCGAAGGGCGCCGCGTGGATTCTGTGCGAATGCCTGGAAGGGCCAGGAGAAAAAGAGCAGAAGCGAAAAAGTGGAAAACCAAAAACACCGGAATAAATGCAAGATCCTGAATCGGAATGGATCTTTCATGACAAGCGATAGGCTAATGAAGGGAAGAGACTACTACCATAGCTCGTAGAACGAACCGCAAAGAGAAAATACAACGGCGATGACGGTGCAAGTTCGATGGGGAATTAGCGAAGGAGGAGTTCGAGGAGTTCGTGAACGGAATAGAGGGATGCGGGAGCGAATAACAGAACCGCGAGGCACCCGGCCAACAGAAATGCAGCGGCGCGGAAGAGCGGAGAGACCAGCCAGGTGCGGGCCGGCGCGATGGGGGCGAGGCGAAGCAAACGGTCGACGCGAGCAGAAAGGTCTTGATCGGAAGCGAGCAGCGAAGTGGAGAGAACGGGCAAGGATGGAGAATCGCCCATGCGCGCGACTTGAATCAGCGCGGAGGCCAAAGAAAGGGCGCGGAGAGAGTCTCCGGCGGCGGCTTCATCATCGGCGGCCCATTCCGCGAATTTCGACCATTGGCGCTCAAGGATGCGAAGCGGGCGGACAAAGGGAAAAAGATCGGGAGTAAGAAGGAAGAGCAAGCGCTTGGCGTTGTCGCGCGAGGCGTGGTGTGCGTGCTCATGGGACAAAGCGGCATCGAGTTCTTCAGCGGAGAGAGCACGCAGCACGCGGCGCGAGACCAGCAGACGCGGACGAAGCAATCCAAACATGGCGAGAAGAGGAGCTTCGGTTTCCACGACGACCAATGTGGAAGATTTTCCGGAGATGCGTGTCTCCTGGCCCGCCAAGCGGCAGAGATGATTGTGGCGGACGGTAGCAAGGAGGGAATGAGCGGTTCGCGCGAGGGACAGGCACCAGGTTGCGGCGCCGAGAAGTCCGAAAAGGAGGCAGAGCGCGCCGACGCGTTCGGAAGTTAGGCGTGGCTCGAAGCGAAGATAACTGGGAACGCAGAAGGCCAGGACGAACAGGACGGCGAGAGAGAGCGGAAGCACGCGCAAGGCCAGGAGAAAACGGGCGGCAGCGGAGGCGGCTTTCGATTGCGCGAAGCGAATGGCGGATTTGGACGCGCAGACGACAAGAAGTGCGACGCCCGCGTTCAGAACAAAAAAGGAGGCGCAGCACAGGCACAGAAGGCGCAATGGATAGGGAAGAATCATGGCTGATCAGGCCGGGAGATTTCCTTGCCGCGAGCGCGGATTTTCTTTTCAAGCTCGTCGAGCAGGGAAGCGTCATGTTCGCCGACGACATCGAGCAAACAGGAAAGCAATAGATCGCGGGAAGGATTGGGGCCGGACAAAAAGCCAGCGACTAAATGGCCGGCGCGGCGGCGTTCCCACTCCGCGCGGGAAAAACTGGGCGCATAGACGAAGGCGCGGTCCAATTTGCGGCGAGCCAGCAGACCTTTCTTGAAGAGGCGATCGAGAGTGGTCATGACGGTGGTGTACGCGAGCGGACGGCTGAGCCTGGGAACCACCTCGCGGACCCTGCTTTCGCCGCGCAACCAGAGAATCTCCATCAATTCAAGTTCGAGAGCGCCAAGGCCCGAGGGCTGAACCTGGCCGGGGCGTCGAGAAATGCGATTTTTGAGGTCGCGCATTAGCGAAGAACGCTCACTGGGGAATGCTGTTTTTTGGGCCGATGCCGTCGATTGAGGGATTGTAAGCCCTCGATCGAAAAGCGCCAAGAGAAAACGCGGCGAACGGCCCAACAAAGCAGCACCTCACATACGGAGATAGGTCGGCCAACACCCGCTATTGCCTTATGGGACGCGCATTGTGTACGGGCGGTTACAGGGAATTTAGCGGAGGTGGGCGTCGAACCAGGATAGCGTGCGTTCGACGACGTCGCGGCTGTGCTTGGGATTTACAAACATGTGGCCCTCGTGCTGGTAGACGACGAGCTGGGTTTCCACGCCGAGCGTCTTGAGGGCGTGCCAGAATTCGTAGGATTGCGGCGCGGGAACTTCGCCATCGGAATCGCCGACGAGGATGAGAGTAGGCGTTTTGGCGTTCTTGATGAAATTGATGGGAGAACTCTTGGCGTAGACTCCGGGATCGTCGTAGACGGATTTGCCGAAGAACGGAATCATCCACTGGTCGATGAGATTTTCGCCGTAGTAGCTCTGCCAATTGGAAAGGCCGGCGCCCGCCATGGCGGCTTTGAAGCGGTGCGTTTGCGTGATGGCCCACATGGTCATATAGCCGCCGTAGCTCCAGCCGCAGATACCGAGACGATTGGGATCGATAGGCGCGGCATCGATGGCGGCGTCAACGCCGGCCATGATGTCCTTGAAATCGCCGTAGCCGAAATCCTTCACGTTCGCGCGCGTGAACGCTTCGCCCTGGCCGAAGCTGCCGCGAGGATTGGGATCGAGAACAAAATAGCCGGCGCCGGTAAGCGGAGCGGTGTAATCGCGAGAGCTGGGCCATTCGGAGAGAACGGCCGCGCCGGGACCACCATGAACGTGGACGACCAAGGGATATTTTTTGGAGGGATCAAAATCGCGTGGATAGCGGAGCCAGCCCTGGACGTTGAAGCCGCCGTTTTTCCAGTGGAGACTTACGGCTTGGCCCCAGCCGGGTTTGACTTCCTTGTTGCGTTGCGTGATTTGCGTCCAGGCAGCAATGGGACCGGCCCAAACTTCGGGAGGGTCGCTGAACGAGCTGCGGATGACGGCGGACGTTTCTCCGTCACGGGCTAGAGAGAGACTTATGCCCCACGCGCCGGCGGTCAACTGGCCGGCCTTGCGAAACAATTGGTTGTGGGTGCCATCGGCGACGTTTATGGAGCCGACGGCCGAATCGCCTTCGATGTATTCGCCGAAGACGATATTTCCTTGCGCGGTCCAGTTGAGCCAACTGGCGGAGGCTTTCATTTCGGGAGTGATATTTGTAGCTTCGCCGCCGGACGCGGAGATGGTGAAAATGTCGCCGCCGACGGAGGGTTCGTCGCTCATCAAGCCGCCGATGAAGGCAATGCTCTGACCATCGGGAGACCACGCGGGATTGGCGATTTGGAGCGGCGGCTTGTAAATGGATTTCATCAAGCCGGAGGCGGCGTCGAGCGTATAGAGCTGGGCGATGTACCAGTTGTCGTCGCCATTGCCGAGAGCGGCGGTGACGGCGAAGCGGCGGCCGTCGGGAGACCAATCGTATTCGTAGATATAGGTGTCGGCAGGAGAGATTTGGCGAAGCTGGCGCGAGGCCACGTCGACGAGAGCGAGGCGCTGTTCGAAAAAGGAGTCCTTGATGACGCCGGTTTCGGGAGTTTCGGCGACGAGCGGGCCGGCGGCGCGAGTGGCGTTTTCGGTGAAGAGGAGAGCGATGGTTTTGCCGTCGGGAGACCAGCCGGGCGTGGAGAGAAAACCTTTGACCTGCGTGAGTTTTCGAACGGAGCCGGCGAGGCCCGCCGCGTCCATCACATAAAGCTGGAGCTGGCCGGATTTTTCGGCGTCGGAAAGGAAGGCGATTTTTTTGCTGTCGGGCGACCAGGCGATGCTGCCTTCGGAGTGAATGGCGTCATTGGGGCTGGCGCTGATGCGCTTGAAGGGGGCTTTGCTGCCGAGTTCGGCGACGAAGATGACGGTGTCGCCGGTCGAGACGCCGTGTTTGGTGATGACGTCCTCGACCCAGGCGACTTTTTTGCCGTCGGGAGAGATGGCGGTTTGTTCAAAGCGGTGCGTGGAAGAGAGCAGCGCGATGACGTCCTCGGCAGCGGAGGACGGATGAGGCTTTTCTTCGGCGGCGAGACGAGCTTCGACGGAGCGTTTGGAGCTGGGGGATTGCTGCGCGGAAATGGCGCCGGCCGCGATTAGAAAGAGAAACGAAACCGCGGCGATGGCGGGCCTTGGTCGAAGAAAAGTCATGTGACCGTCCTTGAGGGCAGCGGTTCTGGGCGCGAGTACCATAATCTGACCTGGGATGCGCTGCAAGTTTTGCTTGAAAACTTTTTCTACATGAAATGCGAGAAGAGGTGTTGTCTCGCCGCGAACTGATGGATAGAATCCGCGCGGACTAAATTTTGGAGGAATTGATGCTCGAACGCCGTAGATTTTTGTCTTCGCTGGCAGGCGCCGCCGGAATTGCGGGGGCGCTGGGACTTTCGCGAGCCTGGCCGAAGCTTCTGGAGCAAGCGCCGGCGCAATTGCCGGAGAAGACGAAGCTGGAGGGGAACGAAGAAGTGTACTGGGCGGAGATCCGCAAGCAATTTCTGATTCCGGAAGACGAGGTGTATCTGAACAACGGGACGGTGGGGTCGTCGCCGGCGCCGGTGCTGCGCGCGATTTTCGACGCATACAACGACACGGAGAAACTGGACGAGCCGAATCCGGAGGATTATCCGATCTGGGGATACGGCGTATGGAACGAGTTTCGCGATCCTCTGGCGGAATTCGTGGGTTGCACGCGGGACGAGATCGCGATTCTGCGCAACTCGACGGAGGCGAATAGTTATATCGCGAACGGGCTGGATTTCAGCGCCGGAGACGAAGTGCTGATGACGGATCAGGAGCATCCGGGAGGCGAAAACGGATTTCAGTTGCGGGCGAAGCGGCATGGGATTGTGGTGAAGAAAATTACGCTGCCGAAACCGGTGCCGAACGCGGCGGCGGTGCTGAATTTATTCAATGATGCGATTACGCCGCGAACGCGGCTGTTTTTCTTCAGCCACATTACAACAGTGACGGGGACGGTTTTGCCGGTGAAAGAGATCGCGGCGCTGGCGCGTTCGAAGGGGATTTTGAGCGCGGTGGACGGAGCGCACGTGATTGGAATGATGAAGCTGAACGTGCACGATTTGGGCTGCGACATGTATTCTTCGAGCCCGCACAAATGGCTGCAAGGGCCGAAAGGGACGGGATTCTTGTACGTGCGCGAGGAAGTGCAGGAGCGATTGTGGAACACGATCGTGACGGGAGGATGGGACGAGCCGCAACTGAAAGCGGCGCGGTTCCAGCAGATCGGGAGTTCGAACGTGCCGATGCTTTACGGGCTGCGCGCGGCGCTGCAATTCGCGAATCAGATTGGAATCGAGCGAATCGAGAAGCGGCACCGGGAGTCGGCGGACCACATTTTGCAAGAGATGGTGAAACGCGGGGCGGAGTCGTGGACGTCGCCGGATGCGGCGCTGCGGTGCGCGATTGCGTCGGTGAACGTGCCGCCGGTGCAGATTGGGGAGCTGGAGAAGTGGATGTGGAAAGAAAAGAAAATTCGGATTCGCGGCGGAGCGCCATCGAAGATACGGCTCTCGACGCCGTATTATTTGCTGAGGCCGGACTTGGACCGGTACTTGGCGGCGTACGATGAATTTAAACGCATGAAAACTATTGCATAGGTGCCCAGTCCGGGGCGGCTGGGGCTCTGTGAGCCCCCATGCTCGACTACGCCTTGCTGCATACGAATACTGCACTTCATGCGCGGTTGATAAGGTGGGGGGGAGTCTCGGCACTGATTGCCGAGGCGAAGTTGGACGCACGTACTTGGATTGACGGCAAAGAATACTCAATCGAGAAGACCATCAAGCAATTAGCTGCCGAACGAGAGTAAGGTTGGAGAAGACCTTCTTACAGGATTTGAATTAGAGACGGCTCTCTAGCACTTCATTTACCTGCACGCTGTGGATCTCTCGGCTGTAATGAAACGTCTTGACGAACGCATGGACGCTTCTCGTCGCACCAGGCAACTGACACTCAATCGTGGTCTCTTTATAGTCCTCCTCTGGCTCGGAACTTGTCCACGCCCGGACCGTACAGACTCGCCCGTTCCCTGCAGCAGATGAAACTGCCCCGTAAAGCGCATTCATGATGAGGAGCGCACTGTCTGGTGCGTCTTCATTGCGCCAATACTTCTCGATGTAGGTGAGCTTGTCGTGGTTGAATTTTAAGTTCGCGTAGAGTTTGAAATGATCCATATCGGCAACGTTTCCCGAATCCGTATAGCGTTGGTTCGTCACAGCACCGTTTTTGTTCAGGAATACCGAGGTCTGTTTTCCAAGCTCAGCGGCAACATCTGACTCAGACATGCCAAGACGAAGAACCGCACTTTGCACACTGATGACTTGAGATTGCGCCAAACTCAGTCCGGACGAGATAAGAGAAAAAGCGAAAAGCAACGTAGTTCTCATGAGAGTTCAACCCCTCAGCTGGAATGGGAACCGGGCCGAGGATACCACGCTCGGAGATTCAAAACCGGGAACGTTCACGTCTTGGCTTGGCGATCAGGAACCGATAAACATGAATTGGATGATTGGTACTAAAAGACATTCTTTCCGCACTGCCAAATTGAATTCGTACTTTTCGATTTTCACGGGAGATCATTCCGTTTAATTTCAACCCCTTCAAAAGCGAGTTTGCGACGCATAAAACTGGACTCCGCAACTAGCCTAGTTTCAGCGACTTCCGCGCGTAAATTGAGATCCATTGCAAGCTTCGTGCGTTTCAAATCTATTCCCGTGCGAATCTCCATCCGCGCGGTGCAAACGACGCACATTTCCGTTTCGCTAGGTGTATCACTTTTCCCTTCCCCATAAGCTACCCCGGCGTTTTCTTGACCCTGCGCGCGGGGGTCGACTACACTACTAAATTCGAGACCTGTCGCTTACGCGGCCAGACGGCTGCTTTGTGTTTACAGGAAGAACGTGCGGCCCAGAGGCAAGTCTGGAGCCGCGATGCTAAAGGGGGATTGCTTTGCCAAAGCGCACATTTCAACCGCGGAAGCGACGCCGCGCGAAGACGCACGGATTCCGCTCGCGCATGAAGACAGTAGGCGGCCGCAGGGTCCTGGCGGCGCGCCGCAAGAAGGGACGCCATCGCCTCACGCCCGAATAGTCCCGGGCGCATGGAATTTCCGCGCGAGGCGCGGCTGGTGCGGCGCGGCGAGTTCGATGCCGTCTACCGCGCCGGGAAGCGCCGTTCGAGTACCCACTTCACAGTTTTTTTTCGCGCCAACCAATTGCCGGTGAGCCGCTTCGGTTTCAGCATCAAAAAGGCGCTGGGCGGGGCGGTGGTACGGAATCGCATCCGGCGGCGTCTGCGCGAGATGGTGCGCTGCCATCGCAACGAGATACCCGCGGGATGGGACATTGTGATTCATCCCAAGAGCAGCGTGGCGCGGGCGGAGTTTGCAGGGTTGACGGCGGATTTGCTGCGGCTGATGAAGAGCGTGTGAGCATGGCGATGAATGGGAACGGCCAAAACAAGGTGCAAAAAGAAGACAGACTGAAGTCTGTCCCACCGGCGGGAGTGAAAGCGGCGCTGGCGGCGCTGCGTATTTATAAGGTGTATTTGTCGGCGCACATGCCGGGCGGATGCCGGTTCGAACCGACTTGTTCGATGTATGCCTACGAAGCGATCGAGAGATTTGGCGTGCTGCGCGGATCGTGGCTGGGGCTGAAACGGCTGCTGCGATGCCATCCGCTGTCGCGCAAGTTTGGGTACGACCCGGTTCCGGAGAAGGAAGAGGCTAAGGCGCTGGAGACTATGGAAACGAAGCAAGATGCGGGCCGGCCCGGCGTCACTCCCAGAGAGGCCCATTCGTGAGCGCGCCGGAAAAGAAAAAAGAACTTTCCTCGGAGATGCGGATTCTGGTCGCGTCGCTGCTTTCGATGGCGGTGATTTTGCTCTGGGTGAAGTTTTTCGCGCCGAAGCCGCCAGCTAGCTCGCCGCTCGCAAACAAAACGGGAATAAGCGCGCCGGCAGCGAACGGCGCGAATACAACGCCTGCCAACTCCACGAGTGCGACGTCTTCCGGGAGTTCGAACGCACAAACTCCCGAGAGTACTGCAAACGCGACGGAGATAGCGCCGGTGCCGGCGGCGGTCGTGCCGGTAAAAGCGGATACGCAAGAACGAACCACTGTCGTGGAAAACGCGCTGTATCGCGTCGAGATTTCGAATCGCGGCGGCGTGGTAAAGAGCTGGCAACTCAAAAAGTACATGGATGATGCAAAGCCGCCGCACGTGCTGGATGTCGTGCATCCGCTGGTATCGGCGCAGCTGGGTGGATGGCCGTTTTCGGTGGTGCTGGATGATTCGAAGCTGGAGTCGCAGGCAAACTCCGGGCTGTATCTGGTCGGAGTTGCCGAAGCCGGCGCTCACGCGGGCAAAACGGAAACACAGTATGGAGCACCGACCGGGAAGGAATTGGAAGCTCCGGCGGATCTGCAACTGACGTGGAGCGACGGGCACCTCGAAGTCATCAAGAATTTCCAGTTTGATCATTCGTACGTAATGCGCGTGGAAACATCCGTCAAGTTCAACGGCACGCCGCAGAATGCCGGATTGGCTTGGCTTGGGGGGTTCGGCGATTTGACGGTGCACGACCCGGCGCCGGCCGAGACGGTCTACACGTTTTACGGCGAAAACGGTTCCTTGAGCACCGTGGCGCACAAGAAACTCGAAGGCCCGGAAAAATGGGGCTCCGGACTTTGGATGGGCGGCAAGGATTACGCGGGCATCGAGGACCGGTTTTTTGCGGCGGCTTTCCTGCCCCTGAAGGAACCCGCGCCCGGTTCGATTGAAACGCGCTACTGGAAGTTGACGCGGACGGTGCAGGGAGTGGATGGGAAAGAAGAGCAGGAGCCGGTCTCGGAAGTAGCGGTCGCGACTACTGCGAAGCCGCTGGAACTGCGCGTCTATGTTGGGCCAAAAGATTACGACATTTTGAAGGCATTGAAACCGCCGCTGCAGGCGCTGGTGAATTTTGGCTGGCTGGATATCATCGCGGACCCGCTGTTCCACGGGCTGAAGTGGATCCACAACTACGTGCCGAACTGGGGCTGGTCGATTGTGGTGCTCACGCTCGTCATCAACATGCTGCTCTTCCCGCTGCGGATCTCGAGCTACAAAACGACGCTGAAGATGCAGCGCGTGGCGCCGGAAATCAAACAAATTCAGGATCGGTTCAAGAAGTACAAGATGAACGATCCGAAGAAGCAGGAGATGAATAAGGAAGTGATGGCCGTTTACAGCCGGGAAGGGATCAATCCGGTGGGCGGCTGCATCCCGCAGCTCCTGCAGATGCCGATTTGGTACGGTCTGTACCGGGCGTTGCAAGGAACGATTGAATTGAGGCACGCGCCGTGGTTCGGCTGGATCACGGACCTTTCGGCCAAAGATCCTTATTACATCCTTCCGGTTTTGATGGGATTGTCGATGTACTTCGCTTCGAAAATGACGCCTATGCCGGCGACGGACCCGCAGCAACAAAAAATGATGAAGATCATGCCCATAGGAATGGCGGGACTCTTCATGATTATTCCTTATCCGAGCGGCCTCGCGGTGTATATTCTCACCAGCGGCGTGGTGGGGATCGGGCAGCAGTGGTATTTGAATCGCAGACATCCCGCGATTCCGCCGCCGAAGCAATTGCCGAAGGGCAAGAAGTCCTAGCCGGGCCAAGCAACAAGAACAAAATAATTTCACTGGGGGCGCATGGCACAGGAGCTTATCCACGATGGACGGCTCGACCGGCAAGCGGCCGCCGAAGCGTTACGCAAATTTCTGGAAGAGATTGTGCCTGTCTCCGGGCTGGACTTAAACGTGAAAGTGCACGTGGCGGAAGGCTCCGCTTCGGAAACCTCGGGCGAAGCGGAAGTTATTGCGGATCTCGACGGCCGGGACAAAGAGATTTTGCTGGAACGCAACGGGGAGCTGTTGAAGGCCATCGAGCATCTGGCGTTTCGCGCGCTGCGGCTGGAACCGATCCATCACGAAAAAATTCATCTGGATAGCGGCGGATACCGCGCGTTGCGATTTGAAGAGCTGCGCATGACGGCGCGCGTGGCTGCGGAACGTGTGCAGTCTTCGCAGCAACCCTTCCGGCTGAATCCCATGTCCTCGAGGGAGCGCCGCATTGTGCATTTGGCGCTCAAAGAGATGCCTGGCGTGCGCACGGAAAGCGTGGGCATGGGCGAAGAGCGGCAGGTCGTGATTCATCCTGCGAAGGCGAAGTGACTCGTGACTGGTGACCGGTGACTGGCGCGGATCTCTCCAGACGCCTAAGTAGCAATCCGACGATTCCTGTCACTCTTCCCAACGAGGTCTAGTCGTGGCGTTCTGAAGGCCAACTTCGGAGTTCGGTTTATTCCCTTTCCCAACCCTGCGAAATAACGTTGCCGGATGCGTCCATCTTCACGCGATACGTGAAGCCCGGAGAGCGGCCGCTGCGCATCGGCTGAAAACGAATGTCGGAAATCTCGACGACCGCGTCGCTGCCTTCCTTATGAAACCGGATGACCGGAAAGCGCGCAAACCACAGCACTTTTTGAACATTTGGCAGGCGCTTGGCCGCGTCGATGAATCGATTGGGAAACGCGTCTGGGTAAAAGCGATGCTCGATGGCGGTCATCGGCGACGTTTCGCTGAGATCGAGCCGCACTTCGAACACGCCGTGCGGCGTGTTCACGAGTCCATCCCAATGCCACATCGATGGCGGGAGCGGCAAAGCGCCGATGGAATCGGCTTTGAGTTGAAAGAGCGAAACAAATTTTTCGACGCGATCGATGGCGGCGCGATGGGCGAAAAAGGCCAACCCGATATAGACGATCGCTGCGGCGAGGCCCGCGCGATTCCAGTTCGCATAGCGAATGTGCAAACCCTTGTCTCGAAGCGTGGGGAGCAGGAAAAACACCGCGAGCAACAGGATGATGATGACCGCAGACTGCGCAGATATCGGCGCGCCGACATTATTCAAAAACGCGTCAATCCCCAGCGAAGCGAGCGCCAGAACAGACCACGTAATCATCGCGCGATTTTTAAGGCCTTCGGCCTTGCCGTAGATCCAGGCGAGCAGTTGCGGACAGAGGAGAATCGCCGTGAACGAGAAATCGATGATGAACAGGAGATCCCAAGCGGGACGCGACCAGCGAAGCGGCGACCAGATCATCGTGCCGAAGGACGTAGCCAGGTCCAGAAATATGTGGCTAAGAATGCCGATGGCGTAAATTCCCGCGAGCGCGGCAAAAGAAGGCGCATCCCATTTGCGCCAGCGCGCGAACCAGCGCGTGAGCGCGGCAAGAGCGAGCGCGAAAAACGGCATGCAGACGAGCGAATGCGTGATGCTGCGATGCCACGTCAGAATGAGCATGGGATTGCTCGAGAAAAACTCGCGAATCATGTCCGCATCAGGAAAAATGGCGCCGAGCATCAACGACCAGGTGACGATGCGGGCGCGACTCATGGGGCGCGACGTGAACATGTCGTCGCCGCGGAAAGCGGCCTTGGCAATCAGAGCGCCGGTAATGCCGTGTGTGATGGTATCCATGAGGGCGGGGTTAGGAGACGGAGAGCAGCGGAGAAGTCTTCGCGATGACGCGGCCAACGCGGCGCGCGGAAACGCCGTGGCGTTCAAAGGCGGCGAGCGCCGCATCGGCGTGGTCCGGCGCTATGGCCACAAGAAAACCTCCGGAAGTCTGCGGATCGAAGAGCAAGTCCTGGTATTCGGCCGGTACATGCGGGCCAAACTCGGCGCAGCCGCCAATGAACGCGCGATTGTTTTTTAACCCGCCGGAAAGGTGGCCCTCGCGGGCGGCTTCGACGGCGCCGGGAAAATAAGAGAAGGATGCGTGGTCAATTTCAAAAGACACGGGCTGGAGGCCATGCGCGGGATCGCCGAGCGCCATTTCGCGGGCGTGGCCGAGAAGGCTAAAGCCAGTGACGTCGGTAAGCGCATGAATGGGGCTCGGTGTCGCCACGCTTTCTTCGAGTTCATGAAGCGCGGCAGCAGCGGCGGAGTTGAGGGTACTCATGGCGGCAACAGCAGCGGCAAGCGATTCGGCCGAAGCGCGATCTTTTTTCAACGCGGTCGTGATGACGCCGGTGCCGAGCGGCTTGGTAAACAGCAGCACATCGCCTGGCTCGGCTCCCACATTTCTCCAGATGCGCTTCGGGTTGATGGTGCCCGTGACCGCGTAGCCGAAAAGCATATCTTCATTGCGGATGGAATGCCCGCCAATCACGCTGCATTTCGCTTCCATCATTTTCGCGAGGCCGCCGCGAATGATTTGCTCGAGAATCTCCGGGTCGCCCTTTTCTGGAAAACCGACGATAGATAGCGATGTAGCCGGTTTCCCGCCCATGGCGTAAATGTCGCTCAGCGAATTGGCCGCGGCGATTTGCCCGAAAAGAAACGGATCGTCCACGATGGGCGTGAAGAAATCGACCGTCTGTACGAGAGCGAGTCCTTCGCCGAGCAGATAAATTCCCGCGTCGTCGTTCGTCTCAAAGCCAACGAGAACATTCGGATCCGTTTGCTGCGGAAGCTTGCGCAATACCGCGTCCAGCGTGGCCGGATTGAGTTTCGCGGCGCAGCCTGCCGCTTTTGCCATCGATGTGAGCTTCACTTGCGCCGCCATCCTGCACCTCTCTGGTTCCGACACCACGAGACCATTATAACGATGCGGAGAGCCTAGCAGACGTCGCAACGTGGTTCGCGGCGAAAATGCTGCCGTGAAGTAGCGGCGCGAAGTAGCGGCGCGAAGTTGCAGCACGAAGTTGCGCGGCGCTGGCGAACGTGGTTTCATCGCGGGATGCCTTGGGACTTCTGGCTGATCTTTATGGTGCTCGGTGTGCTCCTGCCTTGGCGCGGCCACGCGCGGCTCAAAAAAGTGTTCGCGATTCCCCAGATGGGGAGACGGGATCGGCTCGCGCTATACGGCTCGACTATCGCGTTCCAGTGGTTCGCTGTCGCGGTCGTTGCATGGAGAGCGTGGGCCCGCGGTTTGACGGCGGAGGATCTCGGACTACTCATGCACGGGCGCGAGCGAATCTTTTTTGCGGCAATTGTCGGCGCCGCGACTTTTGGCGCTCTTCAGTGGTTTAATCTGCGCCGGATGGGGAGGTCAACGGGCAAAGCACGCCATTTCATGCAAAGACTTGCCGAGCGAATTCTGCCGCAGTCGCGCGCCGAGTTGCTTCCCTATCTGGCGCTGGCTGTGACCGCCGGCCTTTGCGAGGAGTTCCTTTACCGGGGATTTGCGATGGCGGCTTTGACAAGGGCGGGGCTTCCGGTCTGGAGCGTCGTGCTGCTGTCCTCGGTTCTGTTTAGCCTTGCCCATCTTTACCAGGGTCGCGGAGGACTTGTGAGCACACTGGTCATCGGCACAGTGTTCGGAACGGCGAGAATCGCGTACGATGGGTTGGCAGCCGTCGCGGTTTGGCACACGGCGGTCGATGCCGTGGCGGGAGTGGCAGGGCCCCGGTATCTGTTACAGCCAGGAGCGCAGCCAGCGGTAGAAGAAATCCACAGTTCGACAGGATTATAGTTACTCTTATGACAACACCAAGCCCAGCGGTGCTTTCTGCGGAGACGATTCGCCGCGCCCTCGGTGAGTTTCAGCTGCAGGCAAATGACCAGCAAATTGTTTATATTCAACAATATATGAGCCTTTTACTGGCTTGGAACGAAAAGATTAATTTGACCGCAATCCGCGATCCTCTGGAAATACTACATCGTCATTTTTGCGAGTCTATGTATGCCGCCGTTGCATTGCCTGTGGATAACGGTCGGCTCGCCGACGTTGGCTCCGGCGCCGGATTTCCGGGAATTCCGCTGAAGATTATTCGGCCAGATCTCCAGGTTTTCCTCATTGAATCGAACATGAAAAAGGCCACGTTTCTCGCGGAAGTGCTTCGAAACATTGAACTTCCGGATACGAGGGTCCTCGTGAGCCGGTACGAGGAGCTAGGCGAAGAGGTGGCTCCGCTCGATTTTGTGTGTTCGCGAGCGCTCGGGGATTTCCAGCCGTTTCTGGCGTGGGCGGCTTCGGAACGTATTGCAGCCAAACAAGTTATCCTATGGATTGGGGGGCGCGACCTGGATCAGGCGCGCCGGGGGGACGCCTGGGAATGGCGCGAACCGATTGCCGTCCCGAATTCCCTGCGGCGCTATTTGCTCGTGGGCACAAGAAAAGGCTGAAAGTGTCGGCGCAACGACTTGAAACAGAAAGAGTTATACTTCTTCCGTGGGATTCCCAAGATTGGTCCGGTTTCAAACCTATCGCCACAGATCCACGCGTAATGAGGTACATTTCCGAAGGGGCCCCTTAACCAGATTCCAGAATTATCGAGTTTGTAGAGCGGCAGCGAAGACATTTTAGTCAACTGGGCTACTGCCTCTGGAAACTTGAACTGAAGGGCCAGCGAGAGATATCTGGCTTTTGTGGGATTCAGCCGCTGGACGACTTGCCCGGTATCGAGATCGGTTGGTGGCTTGCGCCTCATCTTTGGGGAAAGGGACTTGCCACGGAGGCCGCACGGTGTGTCCTCGCCGATGGATTCGGCCGTTGTGGTTTTAGTCGGATCGTGGCGATCGCGAGACGCGAAAACCGCGCCTCAATACGAATCATGGAAAAACTCGGAATGCGCCCCGAGAGAGATGCGAAGCACCACGACATCGAAGTAGTGTTGTATGCGATAGAGAAATAAAGTAGTTAGAAGTTGCCTCGCCGACGATTGCCTTTACCAAGCTCAACTGTGAAGTAAATCGAAGGGATTTGTTCTTTTTGCGAGCGACGTTCCACGTGGAGCGGGAGTCCAGTGGCTGTCCGCGGAATTTTCCTCTCAGGAGGCCGCCATTTGAGGTTTCCTTTCCCCCTCCGTTCCACGTGGAACACCGACAAGTCGCGGCACGGAGTGAGAGCTGTTCCACGTGGAACAAGGCACTGCTCGGGTGCCCTTCATTTGGCCGCTGTCAGTAAGTGCATCCACGCCTCTGCGTCGGATGGTTCCACGTGGAACGTCGTCCCCGTCTTTCAAAGGGGCGGAGCTTGTTCCACGTGGAACGCTCGAACCCAAATTCCACAGCTGGACGGACGTTCCACGTGAAACAAGTTGCATCCCGTCCGCGATTCTGCTAACTTTCCGCCACTTGGGGGACTAGTTGGCCCGAATCATCGCGGTTGCAAACCAAAAAGGCGGCGTTGGCAAGACAACCACTGCGGTGAACCTGGCAGCCTGCCTCGGTGCCGCTGAACAACCCACCTTGCTCGTCGATTGCGACTCGCAGGCCAACGCGACTGCCGCAATCGGTTTTGCCAAGGACCCCTCACGAAGAACGCTCTACCACTGCCTCATTTTGAACGAGCCTTTCGACAAAATTGTCCAAAAGTCGCAAGTCGAGGGCTTGGATGTCGTCCCCGCCGACAAAAACCTCGCTGGCGCTGCCGTAGAGCTGGTTTTGGCAGAAAATCGCGAATATAAGCTTCAGGCCTTTCTCAATCAGATCCGCGACCGCTACAAATTTATCGTTCTCGACTGCCCGCCAGCGCTCGATTTATTAACCTTGAATGGGCTGGTGGCTGCCAGCAGCGTGCTGGTCCCCATCCAATGCGAATATCTAGCCTTGGAAGGCGTTTCCGAGCTGCTGGACACGCTGATGCGAATCCGGCGTACGCTCAATCCCACTCTGGAGATTGAAGGCATCCTGCTGACCATGTTTGACGAGCGAACCACCTTGTCGCGCCAGGTGGCTACCGATCTTCGGAGTTTCTTTGGTACGCAAGTCTTTCAAAGCGTGATACCGCGCAATGTGCGGCTTGCCGAAGCGCCCAGTTTCGGAAAACCAATTATTTTCTACGATATTCACAGTAAAGGGGCCGAGGGCTATACGCAACTCGCCCAGGAGGTCATCGCCAATGCCGAGAAACGCACTGGGACGGGGGCTCGGAGCGCTCATTCGGGAGCCTGAGCCGCAAACTCCGGCAACACCAACATCAGCTCAACCACACGCAGCCGGAGCAGGTGCCGCCGCTGTTGCGCCCGCGCGGGAGACGCCACCCGCCGGGCCGCTTCAGCTTGACATCGATTTAATCGAGCCCAGCCCGTACCAGCCACGCACGCGCTTCCGCGAAGAGGCTCTCGATGAACTGGCGCGCTCGATTCAATCGAGCGGCATCATTCAGCCATTGGTGGTGCGCCCGATCGGCAACCGCTACCAACTCATCGCCGGGGAGCGCCGTTGGCGGGCCGCACAACGTGCCGGTCTGACTAAAGTGTCCGTGATCGTACGGCAAGTTCCAGACGAGCTTGCACTGGAAATGACGCTTGTCGAGAACATCCAACGCGAAGATTTGAACGCGATCGAGGCTGCCCGAGCGTTCGAACGCTTAATGGACGAATTCCAGCTTACCCAGGAAGCTGTCGCTGAGCGTACCGGAAAGGATCGCGCAACGGTGGCCAATTCGATTCGGCTGCTCAAGCTCGAGCCTACGATTCAGGACTGGATTGAAGAGGGCAAGCTTTCGGCAGGGCACGGACGAGCGCTGCTAGCCGTGGCGGATTCGCCGCTGCGCATGCGCTATGCACAGCGCGCTGCCCGCGGTGGATTGACCGTCCGCCAAATCGAACGGCTGGCTTCGCGGCGCTCCCGCAGCGCGAGTCCTGCGGCGGAAATTCACGTGGACGCCAACATTCGCGCGGCCGTGGAAGAGCTTCAGCGCCATCTTGGAACCAAAGTCCTCCTGCGCCAGAAGACGAAGATGCGGCCCGGGCAGCTCGTGCTCGAATATTACGACGACGCGCAGCTCATGGGAATTTACGATCGGTTGATGAAGTAACGCCGCGAATTCTGCTAGCGTTTCCCTGTCCGCTCGTTCCACCGTATCGTTTGGACAACTTCACGCGTTCGCTGCGTTGACTTGCGCGCGGCGGACGTTAGAGTAGTAAAGTCTCGTTAGGAGAATAGTGATGGCTTGGAAGTGGCCCGGTTCCTCGAAAGATGGCGCGAGCGAAGAGTGGACAGGATTTATCGACCAGGGCGTGACGCTGGAAGGTACGCTTCACCTCACCGGAACGTTTCGCATTGATGGCAACGTGAAGGGAAACATCTTCTCGGAACAAACGGTCGTGCTCGGCGAAGGCGCCAAAGTCGAAGGACAAATCGAAGGTAACCGCGTGGTCATCTCCGGCCGATTTGATGGCGTGATTTTTGCGAAGGGCCGCGTTGAGATTCAAGCCAAGGGAGTAGTCACCGGCGAGGTACATTCTCCCTGCATGGTGATCGATCCCGGCGGGATTTTCGATGGCCGCTGCCACATGCTGGCATCTTCGGACGCAGCCACGGGAGTAACGATTCCCATTCGAGCTGTCGGTCAAGCGTAGTCAACTCCGTCGCAGAATCATCCTGACCTAGCTGGCTCATCTCCGAACGATCCAGCCGCTCTGCAGAGTAGATTCTCTGAGTTGCGTTTGTCGCGTCATAACCATTATACATTAATTAACGGGTTAGCTGAAGCCGTTTCCTTCTTGTCAATGTCCCTGCGCGAACGAAGGGTTCGCTCAGACGCGGACTTACATTTTTTCTGTCGATCTCGCTGCCGATTCTGCTTGTCCCCTGCGGGAGACCGAAAAGTTGACACATCGCTATGTCGCGACTATCGTTCGAAGTGAATTTTTTGCGAGGTGTTTTGGATGAAGATTTTGGTGATCGGCGGCGGCGGGCGCGAGCATGCCCTGGTCTGGAAATTGAAACAGAGCGCACGCGTGGAGAAAATCTGGTGCGCGCCCGGTAACGGCGGAATTGCCAGTGACGCGGAATGTCTTGCGGTGGATGCCGGCGACGTCCCTGCGCTCGTGGCTCTCGCGGAAAAAATTGCGCCGGATTTGACTGTCGTTGGGCCGGAGCTTCCGCTGGTGAATGGAATTTCGGACGCGTTCGCGGAGAGAAACTGGGCAATCGTCGGTCCTTCGCGGAACGCGGCGCAGCTCGAAGGCAGCAAGATTTTTTCCAAAGAGTTTTTGCTTCGTCACAACATTCCCACCGCGAAAATGTACGGCGCTTACGATTCGGCGCAAGATGCCGAAGCCGCGTTGCGCGGTGTCGATTGGCCTCTGGTCATTAAAGCCGATGGACTTTGCGCCGGCAAAGGTGTGCTGGTGGCGCCCGACGAGAATTCGGCCCGCGAATTCCTGGATCGCGTCATGCGAAAGAGGGAGTTGGGACTGGGCGGGCGCCGCGTTCTGCTGGAGGCGGCGCTAGCCGGCGATGAACTCTCCTTCATCATTTTGACAGATGGAGAGCGGTACGCGCCGCTGGTTCCCACCCGCGACCACAAACGCGTCTTCGATGGCAACAAAGGCCCAAACACCGGCGGCATGGGAGCGTATTCGACTGACGAACTCTTGCCGCCAGATTTGCGGAATTCCGTCATCGCAAGCATTGTGGAACCCACGCTCGAAGGGCTCGCAAAAGATGGCATTCCCTATCAAGGCTTACTCTACATTGGGCTGATGTTCACAAAAGAAGGGCCGCAAGTGCTCGAGTTCAATTGCCGATTGGGAGATCCAGAAACGCAAGCGATAGTCGCCCGGATGGATTTTGACCTCGCGGAGGTCCTTGCCGATGTGGCGGCAAAGCGCCTCGATCCAACAAAATTGCGCTGGAAGACCGGAGCGAGTGCGTGCCTGGTGCTGTCTTCGGGAGGTTACCCTGGAAAATTTGAAGTTGGAAAGAAAATCGGCGGCCTAACCGCTGTTGCAAATAATACCGGTGTTAAGATTTTCCACGCTGGAACTCGGCTCAAGAACGGTTTGCTGGTCACCAGCGGCGGACGCGTTCTAGGCGTGACTGCAGCGGCAAGAACTCTGGATGGGGCTTTGGACTCGGCTTATCAGACCGCTGAGAAAATCCACTTCGAGGGGATGCACTACCGCCAAGACATTGGCGGACATGTTGGAAGAGTGAAGGCGGCGGGGGATTAACGGTGCCGCGCGTCCTGCGCCTTTATCGAGCCCCAAAGCCAGGGTCACCCATAGAAGAGCTGCAGGAAGCCATGGCGGTCCAAGACGTGGGAATTCTCGGCTGTGCTCACGGACGTCCAGGCGGAAAGCGTCAAGTTCTGTTGGTAGACCGGGAGACGCTGGATACCCTCGAACTCTCGCCCGGAATGGTCCGAGAGAACATCACGACGGAAGGTCTGAACGTCAACGGCCTCCACGAAGGCGAACGCCTCCGCATTGGCGAGACGCTGCTCGAAATAACCATGGCGTGCACGCCTTGCACCCAGATGGACGACCTGCGCCCCGGCCTGCGAAAGGAAATCCGTGGCCGGCGCGGAATGCTCTGCCGCATCGTCAAAGGCGGCATTATTCGGCCGGGCGACGCCATTGAAAAGCTAACCTAAGAATTAGGGATTGGCCTGTGGTGCAAGGATGGTGCTTCTGGAGGCTGATTCTTATCCCTTTTGGCTTTTTGTACAGGCTCCTCAGGCGGCACCACCCAATCGAAGCCGTCCTCCGTCATCGTGCCGAGAATGAAGGTGGATTTGCCGGCGACGAGCGGCAAAATGGCCCGGAGAAAATCAGTAGCGTCTTGCGGTGCCGCTTTGTTGGCCTCGCCGCGGTCAATATCCTCAACGACTTTCAAGAAATTTGGCTCTCCTCGCGAGACATTCTCGATGTCGGGATCGTTTCTCTCGATCAGTTGTTGCAAAGAAGGTCCCGGCATAGCCGCCGGATACCGGACTTCGACGAGCGTCTTCGGTGAATGCTTTTCAGGCGGATAAAGCTGCGTAAAGCGAGGACGAAGCAAACGGGTCTGCCAGAAATCGCCGTGCGTGGCGATTTCTTCCTGCTCGACGCGGTACTCGATCGTCCACACTTCCGGGCCGTAATCGTCGGGACCAAAACCGATCATCACGACTTCGAAGATGGCTTCATCCGGTTTGAAATCGATTTTGTGATGAAGCTGCGAGACGAGCGGGCGTAGTCGCTCGAGGAAGGCAATTCCAATCGCATCCAAGTCCGGCGCGATTTCGTCGGGATTGGACGCATAGTGTGGGTTCGGCGCAGAGATATGAGGAAAATCCCTGTCGAGGCGCACCGGCTGGGGACTAGCTGTCTGGCGCCATTCCGAAGCGCCCAGGAGCACTCCGATGTGCATCGAGTCGATGCTCAGGACGCGAGGCGGAATGGATTTCGTTTCCATGGGCTGATCGATGGCCGCAAAGACGATGCTGTCATGAGCAACTTGGATGATGACGCGGCCTCCCGCAAGGCTGGCGACGATTTCGTCGTCGCGCGGAGCATCCTGCGCTTGCGCAATCCGGGAACAAGGCAAGCAAATCAGAAAGAACAAAAGGAACAGAATCGCGGCAATCCGGATACGGAGGTTTGCAGCCATAGCTTTCATCCACATTGAGCGAGAAGGACGAAGAAAAAGTGGACAAAGAGGAGGAGTTTCGTTCTTGACCTCAAGGCAACGCTCACCTTCCGGGCAACTGGGCCTTTCCTAGAACTTACCACAAACCGCCGCGTGCGGCGGACCTTCCTGCAAACTGCGCGGAAAAGGCCGAGCGAAAACACTCGCGCAAAACGATGGTTTAAGAACGCCATGGGTCGGTGTAACATCGAACAAGATGATGACGCGAATGAAGACCAATCGAATGGCCCGCGTGCTCGAAGTTTTCCTATGGCTGGCGTTTGCCTTGGCCGTTGCTATAGCGCAACCTGCCCTAGCCCTTTGTTTTCTCTGCCTGATCCCGGTTTGGTACTTCTTTGCGGATGTCCTCAGTACCCCACTGCCAAGAGAGCGTGAATCTTACCGAGCGCTGCCGTATCCGGAGCTTTTGGTTTTCTCGCCTCGGCCGCCTCCCCTTCTGTAACTCCTCGATTGTTTTCCAAGCTTTAAAAAGCCGATCCTGTCGGGCGAAGATTAATCACTCTCCGCCCTCAAAGAGCTTCTCCCATCGCGATTCGCTTTAGCGCGACATCGCGCCTCGACCCCAGTTACATCCCTGGAGGAATTCATGTCATTCAAGAAAATCTTGCGCCGAGTGTTCTTATGTTTTGTCTTGGGAGGGCACGGCGTTTGGGGAGTGAAGATGAGCCGGGAACAAATCGAACGACTCCTGTTCGCCATACACCAACCAAGAGTTGAAATGACTATCTCTGATGATGACGAAAAGAGCGCTGCAAACAAACCGGGCCTGCCAGAGTCGGGAAGCGCTCGTCAGGGCGGGACAGAGCGAGTAAAATGGGTCATTGGCAGAAGGAGCGGAACGGGGACTATGGGACTGCGAAAAGCGAAAAGCATTCGACACAACGGCAAACGCCTGCTGGAGATTCTACAGGCGCACGCGCTCTTCTTCCGCGGCAAAGAAGGCGGCGCGCGCGCGGATTTGGCCGGCGCCGATCTTTCCCGCGCCGATCTTCAAGGCATCAATTTTACGGGAGCAATTCTTCGCGGCGCTAGCTTCGAAGGCTCGGATTTGCGCAAAGCGAAGCTTCCGGGCGCGGATTTGACCGGCGCGATTCTTCGGAAAGCCGATCTCCGAAACACGGACATGACGGAAGCGATTTTGCCGGGCGCGGATTTTACGGAAGCGCAAGCCAGCGGAGTCGAATTTTTTCGTTGCGACCTTTCGAACGCTATTTTCCATAATGCAATATTACGCAACGTGAACCTTAGGCTGGCCAACGTCCAGGGTGCAAGATTTACGGGAGCGGACATGGGAGTAGCGATTTTGCGAGAGACGGATTTGACGGGCGCGGATCTTTCCGGTGTGGATCTTTCGACAGCGCTGATGCCGCGCGGCTACGCCGAGGCACAGGCTAAGACGAAAAGCGCGTAGCCGGAGGCGCGCCCTTCTCCCCTCGGTTGATGCGGCATTTCTTCGCGACGGGCGCGGAATTATTTCGGGTGAGACGCGCGATTATTTCGCCGGACATGCGGCGCGAAATTTCTGGAACCGCAATTCCTGGAACCGTGAGATGCCGCGAGGCATTAATTAGCGAGACACGCGGCGGGCAATTCTTGGAACTGCAATTCCTGAAACCGTGAGACGCGGCGCGCAACTCTTGGAGCTGCAACTCTTGGAAGCGTGTAGTCGTCGGCGCCATTCTTTGCGCGCTGCACGCGGTTGGCGCGGGATTATTTCGCGTGCGACGCGGGATTATTTCGCCGGACATGCGGCCCGCAACTCGTGGGACCGCGATTCTTGGAACGGAGAACCGCAGGCGTTGATGGCAAACCGCATCTCCGCGTGGTAGCCTCTGGCGGAAGCGAAACTTTCCTTCGCATACGTGACCTGTGGCGACTCCTGCAACACAACTCGACGCCTCTGAAGTTCGCGAACGCGTGCTGGAGGTCCTCCGCAGCCTGCTCAAAGAGCTAGGCAGCCGCGGAGCGTTGCCGATGCTCAACGGCGCTTCGCAGCTCGACCGCGACTTGGGCCTTGGCAGCCTCGAGCGCGTGGAATTGCTGGCGCGGCTTGAGACTGCGTTTGGCGTGCGGCTGCCCGATCGCGTCGTAGCGGAAGCAAACACGCCGGAAGATCTTGCGAAGGCTCTGCAAACCGCGCCCGGAACGGACACACAGGAAGACGAAGCAGGCTCGGCGCTTCGCGCGGCCATCACCACACAACGTTTGCATGGAATTGCGCAGGACGCTGCAAAAGACGCCGGCGTTTTTTCAACGGAAACGCTGCTGGACGTGCTGCGCTATCGCGCATTGCATGACGCCGAGCGCACGCACTTGCTGATCACCGAAGAAAGCGAAGGCCGGGAAAAAAGTGTGACGCTAACCTTCGGCGAATTGTACGCCGCGGCGCAGCGTTGCGCGGCCGAACTGGCCAAGCGCGGCGTGCCCGCGGGCGGCCGCGTGGCGCTGATGCTGCCGACGTCGCGCGCGTTTTTTGCTTCGTACGCTGGGATTTTGCTGGCGGGCGCGATCCCCGTTCCGATCTATCCGCCGTTTCGCGCGGATCGCATCGAGGAATATGCGTCGCGGCAATCGGCAATTCTGAAAAACGCGGAAGTTTGCCTCCTGCTAACGTTTCGCCAGGCGGAAGCAGTCGCGCGGCTCTTGAAGCCGCGTGTGCATTCGCTCGCGGAAGTAGCCGATGCGGAGAAGCTCATCGACGCCGCGGACAAAGCGCCGCCGCCTTCGCCGGGCGCGTTGCCGTTGCACCTTACCGGCAGCCGCGCAAGAAAAGCGGGCGACATCGCGCTGCTGCAATACACTTCCGGCTCGACGGGCGATCCCAAAGGCGTCGTTCTCACCCACGCAAATTTGCTGGCCAATATCCGCGCGATCGGCGAAGCCGTAGACCTCGGCCCCAACGACGTGGGCGTGAGCTGGCTTCCTCTGTATCACGACATGGGACTGATCGGCGCGTGGCTCACGCTGCTGCATTTTGGGATTCCGCTGGCGGTGATGTCGCCGCTGGCGTTTCTCACGCGGCCGGAGCGCTGGCTCAAAGCCTTCCAAAAGTTCGGCGGAACGATCTCCGCGGCGCCGAACTTTGCCTACGAGCTGTGCGTGCGAAAGATTGCGGATAAGGACATCGCAGGGCTGGACTTGAGGCGCTGGCGCGCAGCGCTGAATGGCGCGGAGCCCGTGAATCCCGAAACTCTGGAACGATTCGCCAAGCGCTTTGCACCATACGGATTTCGCAGAGAAGCGCAGCTTCCGGTTTACGGGCTTGCCGAAGCTTCCCTGGCCGTGACTGTTCCCCCGCTGAATCGCGCACCATTAATCGATCGAATCGAACGTGAAGTTTTTACTTCCGAAGGCCGGGCCGTGCCCGCGCGCATCGACGATGCAACCGCGATCGCTTTCGTTTCTTCCGGAAAGCCGCTGCCGCGGCACGAAGTTCGCCTCGTGGACGGGAGCGGCAAAGAAGTGGGCGATCGCGCGGAAGGATTTTTGTGGTTCCGCGGGCCTTCGGCGACGAGCGGCTACTATCAAAACGCAAAGGCCACGGAAAAGCTGCTGCCGCTGGGGCCGGCGGCGAGCGACGGCGAATATGCGTGGGTGAATTCTGGTGATCGCGCATACCGCGCGGAGGGAGAGATATTCGTCACGGGCCGCGTCAAAGACATCATCATCAAAGGCGGAAGGAATCTTTACCCGCACGAAATCGAGGAGCTTGCGGCGCGCGCGGAAGGAATTCGCAAAGGCTGCGTCGTGGCGTTCGGGCTGACAGATGAAACGTCCGGAACAGAGAGGCTCATCGTGGTGGCGGAATCGCGCGAGCGCGGCGCAGCACAGCGCGCGGCGATTGCGGCAGCGGTAACGGATCAGGTTTCGCAGGGGCTGGGCTTGCCACCGGATCGCGTCGAGCTAATCCCGCCGGGAAGCATTCCGAAAACGTCGAGCGGAAAATTGCGCCGCGAAGAGACAAAACAACTTTACGTGGCGGGGAAATTGTCCGCGGGGAAAGCCCCGGCGTGGATGCAGATTGCGCGGCTCACCACGAGCAGCGCCGCGCGGACAGCGGGCGGGGAAATTTGGGCCGGAGCGCGGCGAGGCTTGGAAATTTTGTATGGCGTCTATTTTTGCGCCGTGTTCCTGGTGTGGATCGTTCCGACGTGGGCGATTGTGAATTTCATCCCTGACTATCGCAAAGCCGGGCGGTTTACGTCCGCGGCGCTCAAGGTTTTGTTCGCGCTGATTGGCTGCCGCGTGCGCGTGGTCGGCAAGGAATACGTCGATGCGCCCGGCGCGAAAGTCTATGCGTCGAATCACACGAGTTATTTTGACGTGCTGCCGCTGATGCTGGGCCTCGGTGTGCCGTATCACTTCGTGGCCAAAATGGAAGTCGGGCGGATGCCATTCATCGGGACTTTTTTGCGGCAAATGAAGCATACGAAATTTGACCGCAGCGATCCGCAATCGCGTTTGCGGCAATCGGAAGAGATGGAAAAATTGCTGCGCGATGGAGAATCGGTATTCGTGTTTCCCGAAGGAACCTTCACGAGAGAGGAAGGCGTGCGGCCGTTCCAGCTCGGCGCTTTCAAGGCAGCGGTGGATGCCGGCGTGCCGATCGTTCCGGTCTCGCTGGCAGGCACGCGAAGATTTCTTCGCGACGGCACTTATTTGCCGCGGCCGACGAGTGTGACGATCACGGTGTCTCCGCCAATCTATCCGCGCGGCAAAAGCGGAGCGGCACAAGCCGACGACAATTCCGCCTGGCATGAATTGATTCGCCTACGCGACACCACGCGCGAAACGATCGCAAGCCATTCCGGCGAGCCGCTCCTCTAGACCTCCATCCGTCCGAAGTTCCGAGAACCGCCCCATAGGGAACGTGCGCCTTGGAAAAAGGAGCGGCTCTTCTCGAGTGCGCCGCGGCCTTGAAGAATTGCTTTGCGCTCATTGCTGCAAGGTGTAAATGACGGTGATGTGCGTGTCGATTTCGACGGGCTGGCCATTGAGGACCGTCGGGCGGTATCGCCACTGGCGGACAGCATCGAGCGCGGACTGCACGAAAAGTGGATCGCCGTCGACCACTTGCAAGGATTGGATCGAGCCGTCAGTGGCGATGATGGCGTGCAGTTCGACGCGGCCTTGGCGGCGGATTTGCCTGGCGAGCGGCGGATACACGGGTTCAATTCGCTTGATGAGCATGGCCGGTTCCAAGTGCTCCTTGAAGACGCGCCGCGGCGTTCGGGGCAGCACATCCCCGGGATTCGTGGGCTGAACGCGCGTATCGACAATCGAAATGCAGCCGGCGCTGCACGGAACGCCGGGGCCAGGTCCGGACGGAATTCCGGGCGGCTCGGGTGATGAGGGCTGCGGATGCTCGTCGATGTGCTGGGAAATGTGGACGGGCTGATAGAAGTTTGTTTCGGAAATAATCGATCTGTGGCGGAACAAATGGCGCGGAGTGGTGGCCGGGCTTTCCGGCGCGTGATAATAGGGCGGAATAGGAGTCATCGCAAAGGCGAGGCGCTCGGGTTTTCCAAACAGCGGAATGAGAACGATGGCAATGAGAGCCGCGCTCTGCGCTGCGATGGAAAGGACCAAGGCGCGCCGGCGAATGCGCTTCTCGCGTGCGCGTTGCTCGCCGCTGCTTTCGACCAAACAGCTTTGCAGGGAAGCGAAATCGTTCTGCGGATGCGGGCCGGGTTCGATCGACATCACACACCTCCACAAGAAAGTTCCGCGAGGAAGAACAGGAAAGTTTGCGACGCCGGCCTCCTGTGGGTTGCTCAACTGCCGCAGGAGACCAGCGCCGCGCTCGCAGGGATGTGAGGTGCGCGCGTCCTCTGTGGAATTGGACACCAAGGCGCTCGACAAGTTCCCGAGCGCCGCCAGCAAACGCTGTCTGTCTGTTCGCGAGAGGCAGCGGCAAAGGGTAGTGGGTCAGTTGCCGGAAACCGCGTCAATCGTCCATGTAGCCGTCCGCCTTGTCAGAAATACACTTCGTTAGTAATCCCCACGAGCGAGATTCTCTGATATACAACTAGGTAGGAACATTCGAGATGGCTTCCGCCAAAAAGAGTATTGAGCTGCATCCTTCGGGCCCGCCTCGTAAACTGGCGCGACCCAATGGGTTCAAAACGTCATCTATCTCGGTCGGCTTTAGCGGAGACGCGATCCGTTTGCTCACCAGCGAAGGATCGGCGGACGCATTGGTTGCGAGAGTGGAGCAGCCCGGTTGGGCTTCTTTTCCAAAAACTCACACAGACAATGAATACTCTTCCATTTTTTCAGTCTCCGGGCATTCCGGTTCACGAGAGACGCGGTTGTTCGGATTGACAGCCACTTTCCCCCAAATTGAAATGCTTCCTGACGGCGAAATCTTAGTGGTCGCTTCTCGTTGCTCGCGGAAATTGACGGTAGCCATGAGATGAACGCCAAAGTCTACGACCAAGATGGGAGGCAGACCCGAGAGTTCCTGCTTGGAGACGGCATAAACCACGTTCAAACGGATGCCGAGGGGCGCATCTGGGTCGGTTACTTCGATGAAGGGGTGTTCGGCAACTTCGGATGGCAGTATGCAGACGGCCCGTTCGGAGCAGCTGGGCTTTCTTGTTTCAATAAGTCGGGCCAGAAGATGTGGGACTATAAGCCTCCCGATGGCTTCGATCACATAGCCGATTGTTATGCCTTGAATGTTTCCAGTAACGGCGCGTGGAGTCACTACTACACAGGGTTCCCAATCGCCCTTATTGATTCAAACTGGCGCGTCCGTTGCTGGACTTCGGACTTCTCCGGTGGGCGCACGCTCGCAGTTGGGGACAATAAGGTTCTGCTCTACGGAGGCTACAGCGACCGGCGCACTGCGTGCAATCTTCTCAGTTTGGAGGACGGTAATGCGCGGTTAGTCGCAGAAGTGTCTTTGGTCCTCCCTCGTGAGATAAATTTGACCAAGGACACGGTGATTGGGAGGGGCAAAGGGCTTCACGTTTTCCTGGGCGACGACTGGTACTTGTTTTCGATTGATTCCCTCGATTAAGAATCATTCAAACGCGGCGCAGGAGCCCGCACGGATAATCGGAGACTGGCCCCCAACCCAGCGGAGGGCGCAAAAGCCGAATGATTTGTGATACAAGATTGCGAAGGATCCACGCGCCTAGCTGAAGATCCTGAGGCGATACTGCTAAGCGTCGCCGTGTAGCGAAAAACGGGGCTTCCCACGGCAGCCATATCTTGCTGATTATATAGTCCTTATTTCGATGAATCGGGAATAGCCTGTCGCGCATCACATGGCTGTGGACGTGGATCTGAAGGAGGGTCACCCGATGGATCGGCGAAATGTCGAAACAATTGGCGTGCGCCGCACGGGCTGGGCTGCTCTAGACCGCGATCCGCAGCAGGACAAAGTCGAGTTTGTCTGTCCCTACTGCGGGGCGCGAGACGAAAAGAATGCCCGGCGCGAGCGGACGCAATATCATTTTACGGACGGTTTTTTACAGGATTTGCAGGGCGAAGTGACGCAGTGCCATTCCTGCAAGAGATCCTTGCGCGTGGTTCCGGTCGTGCTGCTGCACGACCAGGACGAAGAGCGGCGGTTTGAAGCGGTCTTTTCCGACGAATTGACTGGCACTAGGAACTGACACTTTCTGAAGCCGGAAAAAAAGTAAACGGGGCGCAACTTTGTGCGCCCCGTTTTTCTTTTGGTGGCCGTTCGAGCTCTCCGCTAAGACTTATTGAGCTTCGCCTGATATTGGGTCGTGCTAGCGACAGAGAAAAGCGGCAGCGAGGCTGCCGCACTCCATGTCGCTGCTTCGCGATAGGATGCGGGACTTAGTAACGGTGCCAGCAGCCGAATCGGTCGCGCCAGCCGCGAACGATGGCTTCGCGCCGCTCGATACGCCAATAATTCGCGCGCGGACTGTAAAATCCGTGGCGAACGACGGCTTCGTGGACGCGGAAATTATCGTAGCGGACGACAGCCCGCTCGTTGGCTTGCGCGTTCGGCGCGCCCGCGAAAAGCAACGCCCCTCCCAAGAGAGCCGCAGCAATTGCCGTTTTGCCGAACGTGGTCCTCAAAATTCGCATGAACATGGCATCCTCCCGGGCGGCTCCAGGACTGCTCTCGGGTCGCGCCCATGCTGATGAAACACTTGCCCTCCGCAAATGTTGCGTAACGCGGAATGGAAGCGGCGGCTTCGGCGGAGGCGCTCAGTAGGCTTGCAGGAAAGGGTCGACTTCCATGTGGTACTTTTCGAGGCCAGCGCGAATGTGATCGAAGGCTTCGTCGACGCTGTCGGCAAACTGCAGCATTTTGTATTCTTCCTCGTTGATCGTGCCCCAATTCACCATGGCCTGCCAGTTCAGCACTTTGTCCCAGTATTTGCGGCCGTAAATGAGAATGATGTTGTGCTTGGCGAGCTTTCCTGTTTGCAGGAGCGTGAGCATTTCCCAGAGTTCGTCCATGGTGCCAAAACCGCCGGGAAAAACGATCAACGCTTTTGCGATTTGCGCGAACCAGAGTTTACGCATGAAGAAATAATGGAAATTAAAACTGAGCTCGGGACTGATATAGGCGTTGGCGAATTGTTCGTGAGGCAACTCGATCGAAAGGCCAATCGATTTGCCGCCCGCTTCGCTGGCGCCGCGATTGGCAGCTTCCATGATGCCGGGACCGCCGCCGGAGCATACGACGAAACGGCGGGGCCGGGGTCCGAGCGTCAGAGCCCAACTGGTGATCTTGTGCGAGAGCTCGCGGGCGGCCTCGTAGTAGTAGGACATCTCGAGGAGGCTCTTGGCATGGCGCACTTCGTTGCGATGCCTGGCTTGCGCCGCGGGAGAAAGCTTTCTGACATTTTCTCTTTTTAGCCGGGTACAGCGAGCCTGCGCCGTTTCGTGAGATTCGATGCGGGCCGAGCCGAACATCACGATGGTGTCGGCGATGCCCTCTCGCTTGAGCTGCACGAGAGGATGCAAATACTCGGCCAGGATGCGGAGCGGACGAGCAGGAGTGCTTTCCAGGAACCGGGGATCTTCATGGGGCGCTTTGGGCGCGTGCTGCGGCTTGAGCTTGGGCTGACCTGCGGACATGAGTTTTTCTCTCCGAAAGATGCAAACCACCATTGTAGGAATCGCGGAGGATTGCGGCAACGTCTTCGAGCGGGAGTGCGTCGAATTGAGTACACTGCGGAAGCCGGGCCTCTTCGATCGGAGAGACGGAATGGCGAAAAACATGAGGAAATACGCGGCGTTGCTTGTTGCGGTGCTCGCGGGAGCAGGGGCGGCGCGCGCGCAGGCTCCGGAAGGACCGATTGCGCCGAGGCCGGGCCAGGCGGTGCAGCAAACTCCGGCGGACGCGCAGGCTAAGCTGAATTTCGGCGTGGCGCTTGTGAACATGCCGGTGACCGTGCGCAACGCGAAGGGCGAGATGGTGCACAACCTGGAGGCGAAAGATTTTCGCATCACGGATAACGGCATCGAACAGAAGATTTCGCATTTCGATCTCGGAGGCGATCCTGTTTCCGTGGTGATTTTGATCGAGACGAGCTGGCGCATCGAGGCGCTGATGCCGGATATACGGAAGACGGGAATTCTATTCACGCAGACGGTGATGGGACCGTATGGCGAAGGCGCTGTCGTGGGTTTCAATGATGCGGTCGACAAGCTGCAGGACTTCACGACAAACGCGGATGCGATCGAAAACACTGTTTCACAACTGCAAACCGGAACGGCTGGGTCGAAGCTCTACGACGCCATGGAGGTGGGCGTGGAGATGCTCGGCGACCGGCCGCCGGCGACGCCACAGAAGCCCGGAAGGCGACGCGTGCTGCTGGTGATGTCCGAGCCGAAGGATGTCGGCAGCACGGCGAAGCTCGGAGAAGTGCTGAGAAAGGCGCAGCTCGCGAACGTGACGATTTACACGGTTGGGCTTTCGACCACGCGCGCGGAGTGGCACGAGAATCAAAGAGAAGCACAAACGCCGATCGCGCCGCCGGGAATTTCCACGCTGCCGCCGCCTCCAGGGATGGCGCCGACGCCAGGGGTTCAAGCCGCCACGCAAGGCGGCGGAGTCGATTTGCTGGCGCTGGCGATTTGGGCCGTGCAGCATATCGATGGCAAGATCAAAGACCGTCCGCTGGAAGTGGCGACGACGGCGACGGGCGGCGCATACATGTCTACGTACAAGGATCGATCGATTGAACGGGCGATTGACGAAATCGGCGGCGAATTGCATGCGCAATATACGATCAGCTACGCGCCGACGGACGGTAACGAGCTCGGCTACCACGTGATCCAGGTGCAGTTGGATCGCAAGGACCTGAATGTTCGCGCGAGACCTGGATATTACATCGCGCCGCCGGGAAGCTAAATGCTTTTATACCGTTTAGCCTAGCGGTTGAACGGCCTTCACGTTTTCCTGTGGCAGGCGGAGCACGCTTTCGGCGTCGTACGGCGGGACGTCCTGCGTTTTCAGGTTGTTTCGGTACAGCAGAATGAAGACTGCCGCGAGTCCGAGGGCTGCGAAAAACGCGCGCGTTACCCAAGTTGGCAAGCTGACTGCCCAACAAATCGAGGCCCCGATAAAATATAATCTGGACTCGATCTCCAAACTAACCGGCATTTTGTAGCGCTGTCGCGGACTCCCGTGCATACTTCTTTTCCAAGTTCTGTGATGTTTTGAAGCGCGGAAAAAGTTGACGGCAAGCAAGACAAAACCGGTGCAAAAGAACAGTAGTTCGGGAATCTTCGGCATAACGCGGTCATTCCAACTTGTAAGACCTTCTGATGTCAAGAGGATCACAGTCCCTCCTCTACATATTCTAGACCACTTGCTTCCAGAAGGTGGCGTCGCGTAAGGCTAGGAGCGCGTCTTTGCGGGCGTTCCAGCGGAGGAAGTGCGGCGTGCTGGTGTGGCGCGAATGAGCTTCGCGGCTGGCCCAGACTTCGTGAAGCAGGAAGGAGCTGGGGCCATCGGCGGAACGGTGCAGTTCGTAGGTCAGGCAGCCTTCTTCCTTGCGCGTGGGCGCAACCAGAGCGCGCAGCTCGGCTTCGAGGAGCATTTCCTGGCCGTCGCGAGGACGGAGGAGCACGATGAGCGTCACGGCGTCTTTAGGGAGCTTGGAGGTCTTCGCAGCGCGGGATTTGCTGTGGCGTGCCGGGGCTTTCTTTGCTTTGCGCTTGGCCATGTTAGCGGGGATTCTACTCCAACAGGGTTAGAAAATCCCAATCTGCCAGCGGGCTCAGGAAGCATGACCTTTCATACGATCCAAAGTATGCCAAGTCAGGGCGGCGCGAAGAATTTGTTTCACATGAAACAGTGGCCCATTTTTCGGCAGGGGCCTAATCCCGGGGGCGTATCCTCGACTCGGCAATCAAAAGGCGAGGCCGCGTCTCGCACAGGTCTCTTGCGGTGAGAAGAAGAGATTGCTTGGCGCGGCGTAATTCTCAAAAGCGGGAGCAAGGCTCCCGCACTCCACATTAAGACAACAGCTATTTTTCGGCGAGCTTGCGGCCGGCGTTTAGGCTGTCGAAATTCAGAATGGTGTTGAGGACGAGAGAGTAGGTGCCGCGGGTTTCGCCGCGATAGATGGGATTGATGGAGAAGAGGACGACGTGACCGTTGCCTGTGGGCACGTCGATTACGGCGGCATGCTGCGCGATTTCGTCGCCGCCTTCGACCAGACCCGAGATGAGCAGGTCTTTGGTGTCCGCGTAACGGAAGATTACGCGGGCGCGATCGGCGGGAGGAATGACGCGGAAATTGTTGTGGAGTTGCTCATCGGTGAGCGGCTGAGCTTCCCAAACTTCCGATTTGGGTTCTTCGGGAGCCTGGACGTCGGGGCGACCGACGACGAAATCAGGATCGTCGAGTGTGCCGCGTCCAGTGGGACGCGTGTGCATCTCACCGCCCAAACGGCGGAAGCCACGCGCGCCGGCAATGCTGCTGAGCGAAAAGATGGGGCCGTTGTCGCAGTAGGCGGGGAGTTTTTCATCGTAGCCGTAGGCGATGGGGCTCGCGCCGTCGACGAGGCGCGTGCCGACGACGGAGCCGACAATTTTCATGCGCTGGCCGTTGCTCACGCTGACGCCATCGGCAAGCCCGATCGAAAGAGCAAAGCGCGAGGTGTCGGTGGCGGTCAGGAGGACGCCTCCTTTATCGACGAAGGATTGGAGGTGCTCGACGCCGTCCCAGCCGAGGCCGGGGCGCATGTCGTCGGTGGAATCATTTTGGCCGACGAGATTGGGGGTTTCCGGCGTGTTTTTCCAAGGAAGCGGATTGCCCCAGGAGGACGGGAGACCATTGATGATTAGAGTTGGGCCGCCGAAAAAACCGACGGGCGGAAAAAGGATAACGTCGTATTTGGCGTTGAGGTCGCTGATTTTCTCAACGGTCTGCGTACTGATGTAGTCGTACGGAATGCCGAGATTATCGAGGCCGATGCGCCACCAGCCTTCGGCTTGGGCGCTGAGCCAAGTGTGAACGAGAGCCACGCGGGCGGCGCGAACGGGATGCGTTTTGACGCTGGGCATCGCGGAGATGGACACCGCTTCGAGCCCGAGGCCGGAAACCGCGTCCTTGAGCTGCTCGCTCGCTGACGTTGCGAATGAAGAAATGTGCCGCGGCTGAACTTTTTGCCGGCGCTTTCGAAAGGCTCTTCGGCGGCTTCGATCGAAGCGTCACGCAGCTTGTAGCGAAGCGTAGCGAGTGAAGGCTCGGCGTTATTGTTGATTGCAAAAATTGTGCCGTCGCCGCTCACGCCCGCGGGGGCGTGAATTTCCGTGACGCGCTCCATGGGGACGTCGAGGACTTTCGGGTCGGTGATACGCGCCACTTGTACGTCGAAGAGCTCACCGAAGGTCCAGCCGGTGTCGTCATAGGGCGTTTTCTGCGGATCGTCCGGGCTCCAATATTGGTGATCGAGAAGAGCGTCGGCGATGCGCGAATAGGGCTGGTCCATGCGAATGATGTAGCTTCCGGCGGGAAATTCGCGCGTGGTGGGAGCCGGCGCCGCTTCTTTTTCCAGAGCAGGCTTGGCGCCTTTGGGGGACTTCTTGGCGGGAAGCGCGACGGTGAAAGCGGAGGTGGCGCGCGAGATTTCGACAGCCTGCTTTTGCATGACGCGCAGGAGGGCGGCTTGGGAGTCCAAGCGCGGATCGTCCGCGGACAAAACATACGCTGCGGGGCCTTCTTCCTGGGGCTTCATCACGGAGCGCTTGGCTTTGAGGTAAAAATTCTTGAGGAAGAGTCGCTTGTTCTCGTTGAAATAATGGAGCGAGGTGAGCAGGCCCGTCTCTTCATAGTTGTTGTTGTCGCGCTGGGACCAGAGGACTTTGGGAAGCGGAGGATTTTGGCGGTACCAGGTGCGGGAGTATTCGTCGGGGTCGAGCGTGCGCTCGAGGGTATCGGCGCCGCCGTTGCCAAACGTTTCGTAAAGGCGGCTGATGCCGTTGTGCATGGCGGCGATGAACATCAAATAGCCGGGCGACCAGGTGTCGAAAACGCCGTGGGTGAAGACGCCGGGCATGCCGAACTTGGTCATGTCCGCGACGTTGCGCCAGCCGATCATTTCCCATTCGTCGGTGAGAATCGGATCGACCCAGGCGTTGAAGGGACCATCGCCGGCGGTATTGTCGTAAAGATACGGAACGGATTCATGGAGATCGTGGAGGACTTGCGCTTTCCAGCCGACGTAGGCGTTGAGGACGTTTTCGGTGAGCTTGAGGGTGACGCCCATGGCGTCGCGATTGTTGTCGTGAGCGACGTACTTGCCCCAATAAATCAGCGGCGGGTAGAACTCTTTCGGATGAGAGAGATGCCAGCGATAAATGTCCACCATGCGATCGCGGCCATCGACTTCGACAACCGGGGTGATGAGGGTGATCATGCCGTCGCGGATTTCGCGAATGTAGGGGCTTTCATCGACGGCGAGGCGATAGGCCAGCTCCATGAGAGCGGTGGGCGCGCCGGTTTCGGGCGAATGGATCGTGCCGGTGATGTAGTAGACAGGGACGGCTTGGGCGACGAGTTTGTCCGCTTCCGCGTCATCGAGCTTGATGGTGCGGGGATCGGCGAGCTTAGCGAGGCGGGCGCGATTTTCATCGAGATTTTTTAGATTTTCGGGCGAAGAGATGGCCACGGCGATCATCTCGCGGCCTTCTTCCGTTTTGCCGATGGAGAAGACCTTGACGCGCGGGCTGGCCTTTTCGAGCAGGCGCATGTATTTGTAAACGTCTTCGGCGTACGGCAGGATGCCGGGCGCGCCGGCGACGTCGCCGAGGACGGCTTCGGGCGTCGGAACGTTCTTCGAAGCGGGCAAATAGTTCACGAGCGGCGAGGTGAAGAACGGCTCGGTGGTGTACTTCTGGATTTTCGCGGTGTAGGCCGCATCGACGGGCTGTTTGGGATCGCGAGCGGGCGCGGTTTCGCCGTCGCCGAGAGCAGCGGAGCCAGCCAAGGCAAGAAAGAGGAGCAGGGCCGAACTCCGCAGGATGTGCACACGCGCTACTAGATTACGAATCATCGGTTCCCCCGGAAGTGCAAAGTGGAATGCGGATTGTAACGCAGGAGCTATTCGGCGGCGACAAATGTTATGCACACCGGGGAAGGGACGTCGATGGTCTGGCCCGTGGGCGTGAGGCTGCCCGTTGCGGGATCGATATGGAAGACGACGACGTTGTTCGATTCCTGGTTTTCAGCCAGCAGGTACGATCCCGTGGGATCGATGGCGAAATGGCGCGGGGTCTTGCCGCCGGTCAGAACCTGGCCGAGGGATTTCAGAGTTCCCTTTTTTCGATCGATGGCGAAGATGGCGATGCTGTCGTGGCCGCGATTCGAGGCGTAGAGAAATTTCCCGGAGGGATAAACAGCGATCTCGGCGGCGTCGTTCGGTTTTGAATAATCCGCCGGAAGCGTCGAGATGGTTTGCAGGGTGGAGAACGTGGCGTTCTTCGCGTGATAGGAGAACGCCGTGACGGTGGAGGCCATCTCGCTGATGACGTACGCAAACTTATCGTTGGGAGCAAACACGAGATGGCGCGGGCCGGAACCCGGTTTCACTTTCGCAAAACCGGAAAGCACGGGAGTGAAGACGCCGGTGGCGCTATCGAACCCGTACACGATGACCTGATCCAGGCCGAGATCGACGGCGAGAGCGAAACGATTGTCGGGCGATGTGCCGATCCAATGGGCGTGGGGACCTTCCTGGCGTTGCTTGTTGGGGCCGGTGCCGGAATGTTGAACGAAGCCGCTGGCGGTACCGAGGCTGCCATCGAAGTGGACCGGAAACGAGGCGATGCTGCCGCTATCGTAATTCGCGACGAGCACGAAGGAACCGGTTTTATCGAGCGAAACGTAGCACGGGCCGGCGCCGCGCGTGGGAACCTGATTCAGAAATTTGAGCGAGCCGGTTTTGGCGTCGATGGCAAAGGCGCTGACGGCGCCGCTGACTTCTCCATTGAAATTGCTGATTTCATTTACGGCATAAAGATACTTGCCGTTTGGATGCACGGCTAAGAAGGAGGGATCGGTGGTCGCCGCGGCGACGCCGAGGGCAGTGAGCTGTCCTTTGGCGGGATCGAAGCGGTACGCGTAAATGCCTTTGCTCGAGGTTTTTGTGGTGTAGGTGCCGACGAAGGCGATGTATTGGCCCTTTGCAGCGGGCTTTGGTTGCGCTTGCGACGGGGGAGGAAGAATAGTGGCGCGGACAAAAGAAGCGTGATTACGAACAAACGCCGCGTGATTTTCATAAGGAGAGGAATTCTAACACTAAGTTTGCACGTTGTAGCGGCGCAGCATGCTGCGCCACTACAAAAGCAGAGGCGCGCCGGCTACTTTTTTTCTTCTTCCTGCTCTTCCTGGAGGACGGCGGCGGCGGCGACGGAGTCGCCTTCCTCGAGGCGCAGGAGGCGTACGCCTTGCGTCGAGCGGCCTGCTTCGCGGATTTCGTTGGCGTGCACGCGAATTACTTTGCCGTCGTGGGTGATGATCATGACGTCGGATTCTTCGGTGACTTGCAACGTGGCGACGACGGAACCGTTGCGGTCGGTGGTCTTCATGTTCACGACGCCCTTGCCGCCGCGAGAGGTGATGCGGTACTCCGCGAGCGGAGTGCGCTTGCCAAAACCTTTTTCGGCGACGGTGAGCATCAGGGTGACGAGAGAGTCCTTGATTTGCTCGTTTTCGAGTTCCTCGAGATTTTGCGCGGAGACTTTGTGTTCCTTGGCGATGATTTCGAAATCGGGCTGCACGGCGTCCATGCTGACGACGTAATCGTCCTTGTCGAGGTCCATGCCATTGACGCCGCCGGCGTTGCGGCCCATGGGGCGAACTTCGGTTTCGCGGAAAAGGATGGCCTGGCCTTCATGGCTGGCGAGAAAGATCATCTGCTTGCCGTCGGTGAGCTTGGCGCCGATGAGCTCGTCCTTGCCGTCGAGATTGATCGCGATGATTCCGGTGGAGCGCGGGTTGGAGAATTCCACGATCGCAGATTTCTTCACCGTGCCGCTCTTCGTGGCCATGAAGACGAAGCGGCCCTCTTCTTCGAGGTTTTGCGCGGCGACGAGAGCGGTGAGCTTTTCGTCTTCCTGGAATTTTACGAGGCTGGAAATGGCCTTGCCCCGCGTGGCCGCGGCGGCTTCGGGCAATTCATAGACTTTGAGCCAATAGACGCGACCTTTCGAGGTGAAAAGCAAAATGTAGCTGTGGGCCGACGCAATGAAGAGATGCTCGACGAAGTCCTCTTCTTTCGTGCGAGCGCCGATGCGGCCCTTGCCGCCGCGCGACTGGTGGCGGTAGGTGTCCGCGGCCGTGCGCTTGATGTAGCCGGCGTGGCTGACGGTGATGAGCATCTCGGTGTCGGCGATCAAGTCTTCGAGCTTGATTTCATCGACCTTGTCGACGATTTGCGTGCGCCGGTCATCGCCATAGGCTTTCTGGACTTCGCGGAGCTCCCCCGTGATCACTTGTTTCAGCTTTTTTTCGCTGGAAAGAATTTCTTTCAGCTCGGCAATCTGGTCGCGGATCGATTTGAGTTCCTTGAGAATGTCCTCGACGGAAAGCTGCGTGAGGCGGTGGAGTTGCAGCTCGAGGATGGCGTCGACTTGGATAGGCGTCAGACCATCGGAGACGGAGCGCCCGGTTTCGCCTTCGAGTGTGGCGACGCGATACTTTCTGCCGTCGAGCTTGACGCCTTCGATCTTGCGGGGCTTTCCGTTTTCGGTGATGGTAACGTCCTGCTCGGAAAAATAGTTGAGCAGGTTTTGCTTGGCTTCGGCGCGGCTCGAAGAACCACGGATAATGCGGATGACGGTGTCCAGATGGTCGAGGGCAACCTGGTAGCCGACGAGAATGTGTTCGCGCTCCTCGGCTTTGCGGAGTTCATAGCGGGTGCGGCGAATGACGACGTCGCGGCGATGCTCGAGGAATAGCTTGATGAGCGGAATGAGGCCCAGTTCGCGCGGCTGGCCGCCGACGATCGCGAGCAGGATCATGCCGAACGATTCCTGCATCTGCGTGTGCTTGAAAAGATTATTGAGGATGAGCTGCGATTCCTCGCCGCGCTTGATTTCGATGACGACGCGCATGCCTTCGCGGGAGGATTCGTCGCGAACGTCGGCGATGCCTTCGATTTTCTTGTTTTGGACGAGCTCGGCGATGCGCTCGATCATTTTCGATTTGTTGACCTGGTACGGGATTTCGGTGACCACGATGTTTTCGCGGTCTTTGCCCACTTCCTCGATGGCGGCTTTGGCGCGCATCATGAAGCTGCCGCGGCCGGTTTTGTAGGCGGATAAGATGCCTTCGCGGCCGGCAATGTACGCGCCGGTGGGAAAATCCGGGCCGGGGACGATCTTCATGATTTCGTTCAGCGGCGTGTCCGGCTTATCGAGAAGCAGGATGGCCGCTTCCACAATTTCGCGAAGATTGTGCGGCGGAATGTTCGTGGCCATGCCGACAGCGATGCCGCTGGCGCCATTAACGAGCAAATTCGGGATGCGCGAAGGGAGGACGAAAGGTTCTTCGCGCGTTTGGTCGAAATTGGGAACGAAATCGACGGTTTCTTTTTCGAGGTCGGCGAGGATGTCTTCGCTGAGTTTTGCGAGGCGCGCTTCGGTGTACCGCATGGCCGCCGGAGGATCACCGTCGACGGAGCCGAAATTTCCCTGGCCGTCGATCAACGGGTAACGCATGTTGAAGTCTTGCGCCAGGCGCACGAGCGCGGGATAGATGACGGCTTCGCCGTGCGGATGGTAGTTGCCGGAAGTGTCGCCGCAGATCTTGGCGCATTTGCGGTAGCCGCGGTTGGAGGCGAGGCCGAGGTCGTTCATGGCCACGAGGATGCGGCGCTGCACAGGCTTGAGGCCGTCGCGCACGTCAGGCAGAGCGCGCGCGATGATTACGCTCATCGAGTAGTCGAGATAGGATTTCTTCATCTCGGCTTCGATATCGACCGGGAGCAGTATCGATTTGTTTGTTTCGTCCGCCATTTCCCCTCGCTGTGGCTCAGTTTCTCCGTTACAGGGGCACGATATATCGTGCCCCTACACGTGATGCCTATCGATTTGCAATGTACGCCAGCACATAAGCCTTTACGGAATCGAACGCGTCCGCCGCATTGGTAAAGCGCTGTGGGCCGAACTGCTCTTCAAGGTGTTTCAAAAAACTGTTGCGCTGCGCTTCGCTTTCTAACTCAACAGCAACACCGTGCTCGTTGTCCGGCGCGTCTGTCGGCGTCGCGCGAAATTCGCTGCAGCTCAATCCACGCAGCCCCGGCAATGTCGTCCAGCCCAGTTGGTAAAGCATACGAGCGGCGTTAAATATCCAGGTTCACGACTTCGAGGGCGTTTTCCTCGATGAACTTGCGGCGAGCCTCGACGTTTTCGCCCATGAGCGTCGTGAAAATATCCTCGGCGGCAACCGCGTCTTCGAGCTTTACTTGCAGCAGCGTGCGCGTTTCGGCGTTCATCGTAGTTTCCCAGAGTTGCTCGGCGTTCATTTCACCGAGGCCCTTGAATCGGGTGATCGTGAAATCTTTTTTCGCATCCTCGACGACGTAGTTGAGCACGTCGTGAACGTTTTCTTTGGAGACTTTGTCGCCGTTGCGCGCCACGACGAAGGGCGGCTTGTTGTACTCCTCGATCTGCTTGGCGAGCGCACGCAGCCGCTTGTAATCCGCCGTGGAAGCCAGAGCCCAGTTCACTTTCTGATTGTGCGGCGGGCCGAACTGGATTTCGTAGAGACTGTGCTCCTCGTCGAACGCCACATTGCCTTCGAGCTTGAGCTTGGCTTTGTCAATTTCCTTCAAGAGCTTTTCGAGAGCTTTTTTGTCCTCGAAATCGGTTTTCTTCTCGAGGCCGCTCTCGGCGAGCAGCTCGACCAAGCCGTTTTCGCGCAAACGGCGGCCCAACTTCGCCGCGGCGGCTTCGTATTCCTGCACGTTGAGCAGAAACTTCGTGAGGCCGGCTCCTTCGAGCGAAACGCCTTCTTTCGCCTTCACGACGTGGTCTTCCGTGGCGCGCTTCATCAGCTCGTGAGCGAATTCCCGCTCGTCGCGGATATAGCGTTCTGTCTTTCCACGCTTCACACGATAGAGTGGCGGCTGCGCGATATAAATGTGCCCGCGATCGATGAGCTCCTTCATGTGGCGGAAGAAAAACGTCAGCAGGAGCGTGCGAATGTGCGAGCCGTCGACGTCCGCATCGGTCATGAGAATCACTTTGTGATAGCGGAGTTTGCCGGCGTCGAAATCGTCCTTGCCGATGCCCGTGCCCAGGGCGGTGATGATGGCGCGAATTTCTTCGTGCCCCAGCATTTTATCGTAGCGCGCTTTTTCGACGTTGAGGATTTTGCCTTTGAGCGGCAGGATGGCCTGGTACTTGCGGTCGCGGCCCATTTTCGCGGAGCCACCGGCGGATTCACCCTCGACCACGAAGAGTTCGCAGCGGGAAGGATCGCGCTCCTGGCAGTCGGCGAGTTTGCCGGGCAGGCCGCTCGAATCCATCGCGGATTTGCGCCGCGTCAACTCGCGGGCTTTGCGCGCGGCCTCGCGGGCGCGCGCGGCGTCGATGCACTTGCCGATAATCCGGCGCGCCACCGTGGAATGCTTGTCAAACCATTCGCCAAGTTTTTCGTTGACGAGTTGCTCGACATCGCCCTTGATGTCGCTATTCAGCTTGCCCTTGGTCTGCCCTTCGAATTGCGGCTGCGGCAAACGCACGGATACGACGGCTACAAGACCTTCACGCACGTCGTCGCCGGTGATGGTCACTTCATCTTTTTGTTCCTTGAGCATGCCCGCGGACGATGCGAAATTATTGATGGTGCGCGTCAGCGCGGAACGAAAACCGGAGAGATGCGTTCCGCCGTCGACGGTGTTGATGGTGTTCGCGAACGCAAAAATGTTTTCGCCGTAGGTGTCGTTGTACTGCAGCGCGATTTCGATTTCCACGTTGCCGCGCTTTCCTTCCATATAGATCGGCGAATCGTGCAGTGTCTCTTTGCCGCGGTTGAGGTGCTTGACGAACTCCGCAATGCCGCCGGTAAAACGGAATTCGGCCGTCTTTTCCGTGCGTTCGTCGGCAAGCGTGATTTTCAGGCCTTTGTTCAGGAAAGCCAGCTCCCGCAAGCGCTGCGAAAGGGTGTCAAAGCTAAAAGTTGTTTTCTCGAAAATGGAGGGATCGGGATGAAACGTGACACTCGTGCCGGTCTTTCGCGTCTTGCCGGTCTGCTTTAGCTTCGAGGTCGGCTTGCCCTTTTCGTAGGACTGCTCCCAGACAGCGCCATCGCGCGAGATTTCCAGTTCGAGACGGTCTGAGAGCGCGTTGACAACCGAAACGCCGACGCCGTGCAATCCGCCGGAAACCTTGTACGTATCGCTGTCGAACTTGCCGCCGGCGTGAAGCACGGTGAGGACTACTTCCGCGGCGGGGCGCTTTTCCGTGGCGTGCATGTCGACGGGAATGCCGCGGCCGTTGTCCACCACAGTCACCGAATCGTCGGCGTGAACGGTGACGTTGATTTCGTCCGCATAGCCCGCCATCGCTTCGTCAACGGAATTGTCAACGACTTCCCACACCAAGTGGTGCAGGCCCATGTCTCCGGTCGAGCCAATGTACATCGCGGGGCGCAGCCGCACAGCTTCCAGCCCGCCGAGGACTTTGATCGATTTCGCGTCATACTGATGGCCTGTAGCCTTAGCGGCCACCGTTTCTTTGTCGCCCATGTACGCTCCTGACGAAACTCTTTCAGCGCAGAGACGGACCCCGAGCCATGCGGTGAGCCTCAGCGCTAGAGAAAGCGTTGCACAAATCTTTGTGAAGCGAGGAAAGGCGTGCTCGCGGAATGCTCCGTACGTCGCCTTACCCTTTGATTCCGATCGCAAGCGACCGGAACTCGTAGGGTTCCTGCTCCATCCCGTCTCGCGCAGCGAGACGTGGCGAAGACTTCAAAACTCCAAGCTTCCGGCTCAATAGCTCCTGGCGCGAAGCTAAATTGCAGGGCCGAATTTACTTGGCCGACGTGCCGATTGGGAGGAAACCGAACTGCGAATCGACAGCCATACTAGTATACCTGAACGGGTTAGCATTCTCAAGGCTGGAAGACATCGCGAGAGCCTACTAAGCTATTTATTTTGTGCTAGTTAGACTAGCCCTCGGAGGCTTGACAGACTTCGCGGTAGACTCAAGCCTAGCGTGAAAACCGATCGGTTTTTTCACGCGAACTGGTGCTTCCAGCATCTGGCGAATGGTCTCAAAAACAACTTGAAATCTCGCATCGCATCGCTTTTCCATTGCGTCAATTTTTCGGCGCAATTCTTCGTGCGTCGCGAGCATTTCGCGAAGCCGGACGAAGGTTCGCATGATCGCGACGTTTACTTGCACGGCACGCGAACTGCGAAGCACGCTGGAAAGCATTGCCACGCCTTGCTCGGTGAAAGCGTAAGGGGCATAGCGACGGCCTCCTCGCACTGGGTTTGAGGTTCCAAACTGGAACCTCAAACTGTGGAGGTCCTTGGAGGAAAGCTGAAACATGGAGTCCGAGGGAAAGCGGCTTGCATTTCGCTTCCCGGCTTTGTTTAGATTTTTTGTCGCAACGCCGTAGAGACGGGCGAGGTCTGCGTCCAGCATGATCCGACTGCCGCGTACGAAAAAGATTTTCTGAGTGATCAGCGCGGTTGGAACGATCGCGTTTTGCGGAGACGTTTGCATGAGGCATGAGTTTCGAGTTTGAGGTTCCAGATTGGAACCTCAAAAACTGCACTTAGCACTTTAAATTATTAAGTGAGTTAAATCTACTGGTAGATAATTTATTGTTAAGAGTGTCGCCGGGCAAGGTGCCGCTGGCGGCAGCGGGGTCAAATGCGCATGGGCATGATGATGTAGCGATAGCGGTAGGATTCATCGGCGAGCGGGCGCATTTGGCCGGCGGATTGTTCGTCTTTCAGCTCGATGCTGATCGGACCATCAGCGGCAGCGGCAAGAAAATCGAGCATGTACGAAGAATTGAAACCGATGGCGATGTTGTCGCCTTTATATTCTTTCTCGATGTTTTCTTTGGCTTCGCCGTACTCTGGACTTGAAGCGGAAATTTCCACGCCTTCTTTGGAGACAGCGAGCTTCACGGCGTGGGAGCGTTGATCGGCGAGCTGAGATACGCGGCGGACGGCATCGCTCAATTCGGCGCGCTCCAAAACGACGGTTTTGTTGTTGTCGCGCGGCAGTACTGCTTCGTAATTCGGGAATTGGCCGGTGAGGATTCGCGAAATCAACAACCGGTGGCCGACCTGGAAAAACAGATGGCTCTCGTCCTTGGCGAAATCGATGGACGCGTCGGAGCCGGCCGCGCTGGCGAGTTTTTCCACTTCGTCCATCGCTTTTTTCGGAATGAGAACTTTCACTTCGCCGCTCAAACCGGCGAGTTTCTGGTCCGTCTCCGCAAGCGCCAGGCGATGGCCGTCGGTGGCCACCATGGCCAGAGTGTCCGGCTTTAGGATCAACAGCCCTCCGTTGAGTGTGTAGCGAGACTCTTCCATGGAGATCGCAAATTTCGTTTTAGCGATCAGGCTTTCCAGAACCGGAGCGGAAATTTTGACCAGTGTATGCGGCATTGGGGGAAGGGCTGGGAAATTCTCTTTTGCCATGCCAACGAGCTTGTACTTTTTTCTGTCGCTGACGATTTCCACCCAATGATTCTCGAGTAGCTTGACCTTGATCTCGCCCTCAGGAAGCAAGCGCACTAGCTCGAGCAGCTTTTTTGCGGGGATGGTGCCCGCCCCTTCCTTCTTGATTTTTGCCTCGCAGGACGTGCGGATGCTCGAGCTCGAGGTCCGTCGCCGTGATAGTCAATTGGGTGCCCTTGGCCTCAACCAATAAATTCGAGAGGATGGGGATGGTCGTCTTGCGCTCGACGACACCTTGGGTGGTGCTCAATTCATTCAACAGCGCCGATTTTGTAACGCTGAATTCCATCGCTTGATGTTCCTCGCGTGCGGTTCCTGGTGCGCTCATTCGCTTACCTCGCCACTCTTCTACCGCTGTCGTACTGTACTCGCTTTTCTAGAAAGTATAAAGCCCACAACAAGCGCAAAGCCTGTGGAAATGCGTGGGAATCGGCTGCGTTCCGCTTCGGTACGTGTCGCGGAAAATCCACTTTATTCACAAACCCACAAACACTGTCGCAACAAGCAAAGTACTGCCCTTTTTCAAAACGCATAAAGCTTGTTGTTGTGATGAACGCTGTGGAACTGTGGAAAGCGTAGCAACAGCTTTTAATCCAGAAGCCTAGCGCCCACGACGTAAAGTGGCGAACTGTGGGAATCGGTGAAAACGAGCGGTTATGCGCTGATGTAGCGCTGCTAGCCCAGAATTCTTCCACTGCGCTCAACAAAATTTCCGCACAATCTCCTATGCTTCTTCACAAGAGGCGAATACGCGAAATAACGCACACCGCTGTCCCGATTTGACGGGAGGAGCGAGCAAGCGTGTAGCTCAGGCTATCGAAACGTAGCTTCAAGTCAGCGAGGATACCAACTCGTCGAAGGAAAGGTGAATTGAAAACTTGGAGTGAATGCGACCGCGTTATTGTAAGGTGTCCATCAAGCGTGTGATCGTGCGGTTCAGATCCTTGTCTGACCGGCGCATCTCCTCGATTTTGTTGATCGAGTGCAGGACCGTGGTGTGATGCTTCCCGCCAAATTGGCGGCCAATTTCCGGCAATGACGCGGTGGTGAGCTGTTTCACAATGTACATCGCCACCTGCCGCGGAAAGGCAATAGCGCGCGTGTTGCTGCGAACCTTCAAATCCTGCTCGCGCATGTTGAAATGCTCGCTCACGCGCTTCTGAATCAGGTCGATGGTGACGCGCTTTTCCTGAGTGGCGATGATGTTGCGGAGCACCTGCTGCGCGGTCGCTAGTGAAATCGTCGCTCCGGTCAGGGAGGCGTAAGCCATGAGCCGCGTGAGAGCCCCTTCGAGTTCGCGCACGTTGGACTTGATAGCGCGGGCGATGTATTCGGCCACTTCATCGGGCAAACTAAAGCGGTCGTTCTCGGCTTTCTTTTGAAGAATTGCGATTTTGGTTTCGAGGTCGGGCGGCTGGATATCGGCGATGAGGCCCCATTCGAACCGCGAGCGCAACCGCTCTTCGATCGAGTTGATCTCTTTGGGCAGGCAATCGGAAGAAATCACAATTTGCTTTTGTTGCTCGTAGAGCGCATTGAACGTATGAAAGAATTCTTCCTGCGTCCGTTCCTTCCCCGCGATGAACTGGATGTCGTCCACCAGCAGAACGTCGACGGTATGGAAACGGTCGCGGAAGCTGGTCATGCGATCGAAGCGCAAGGAATTGATGACCTCAATCGTGAACTTCTCCGCGCTTACATAGCTCAGGCGCATCGCCGGATTACGCTTCTTGATGGTGTGCCCGATGGCGTGCATCAAGTGGGTCTTGCCCATGCCCACTCCGCCGTAAAGAAATAGCGGGTTATAGGCTTTCGAGGGCTGCTCGGCGACGGCCCGCGCCGCGGCGTGGGCAAACTCATTGGACTTTCCGACTACAAAGGATTCGAAACTGTACCGCAAGTTCAACTGGTGATCACTGCTTTCAAAATCTAGCTTCGCTTGCTTCACGCCGGATGCTGTGGCGGCGGCTGGCACGGGTTCTTCCTCCGTACAGACGTATTGTACTTTCACGTTGGGGGTCCCCAGTTCGTGGAACACCGCTTTGACAATCTCGCCATAGGTCCGTGTGAGGACCTGCCGGAAGACCGTGCTAGGGATCTGCACGAAGAGGTTTTCTCCCTCGGCCCGGTTGAGGCGAGTGGGTTGAAACCATGTGGTGTAGGTGTTGATGCTGACCCGGGACTTAACGCGTTCCAGAAACCGGTCCCAGGAATTCGTCGCAGTAGTCATCGCAAGAGAAAATCTCTCCCCGTCATTTCCACAGATGTGAAAATACTGTGGAAAGCAGGTCCCTTCTTTATCTTTCTTCAGGCTTCGGGATTCGTGCCCGTGCCGGAGCGCTATGCTTCCCCGTGTCGCCCCGAGCGCGGCCCTTCTGGAATTGCCGGCCCCTCGTACCGCCGCTATCAGACAGCGCGGGATTGTCGCCGATTGGACGGATTGGAGCAAGCGAAAAGTGTGCGAAGGGATTCACCGGGGTGCACACGCCATGCACAGTTTATCCACAAGCACAATTCTGGTGCAATGACGCGGCGCAGCGCGCATTTTTGCGGCAATTCTAGCGGATTTTTTCTGTCAAGGAGCGGGTTTGCACAGGATGGAACAAAATCCGCCTGAGGAAAACTCCACTTATTATGGAGTTTTTTTATCCGGCCTGTCGAACTCGTAGATGCCCAGCGGATCGCTTCCGATGATCAGGTGATCTTTGTCGACGAGGATGGTGTTGGCTTCCAGCCGCGCTCCATCGGGCGTATAGATCAGGTAGGTCGCGCGCCGATTACCGTCCTTATCGAAGTGCAAGAGCTTGTCACCCAGCGCCATCCAGACTTCTCCGCTGGAGCGTTCCACGCCAACGGCCGTAAGGATGCGCTTGAACACAGGAGGTTCGCCGTGCTGCTCCTGCCGCGTGATCTCCTTGCGCGTGGCTTGCGCGGCGGGCCAGGCATCAACTCCCGTGTATTGAATGTCCTGCCCCGCGTAGCCGTAGCGGTCATATTGGCGCACGGTCGCTTCGGGAAGGTAAGGGAATGCGTAGTAGAGATGGCCGCCGCCGTCCGTCACCAGAATTCCGATATTTAGGAAGCGATTCAGCTCGGGGCGCTCGGAAATGGACTCGGGGTCGCCAAACTCGCGTACATCGTGGCCCGTCTTGTCGAAGACGATGACGAGATGAGGCTCGCGCATGGTCGCGACGGCAAATTCGCCGTCAGAGAGCGCGGCGACGGACACGGGGGAATCGATCTTGACCATCCGCGCATTGCCTTTGGCGTCCCAAATTTTGATGGCGTTGGCGCCGCGGTCCGCGACATACACGGTTCCTTGCGCGTCCACATCCAGGTCTTCGCCGAAAGTAATGCCCGCCAATTCAGGCGGCAGCGAGGCGGCGCCTTTGCTGTCCTGGAATGCGGGAACTCTCTTGATCAGTTTTCCTGTCGCGTCGAATACGGAAGCCGAGGATCCCGGCGCCGTCAAAACATAGAAGTTCCCGTCCGGACCCCGTTTCAGAGCCCGCAGGCCCGGGCCGACTCCAGGCAAGAGTCTTTTTGTAGCCGTGAGTTCCCCATCGTATTGACCAAACGCGCACCCCGAAAAACACGCCAGCAGACACAAACCCGCGAGAATCTTCACGTTGAGTGCTACCCCTTTGCCCTGCCCCCATTGTTCTGAGTCATCAGAGTACGACGGAAGGATGGGGGTTGCCCGTTTCAGAGCTTTCGCGTGGCCGATCAGTCAATCCTGAGGAGAAGGCGACCTCTGAGGGATCTGTTGGCGATCGGCTAGAGAGAACAACCCAAACCCAAGACCCGCCCTGGCTCTGTTGACATCCTCGCAACTTCCTTGAAATTGGAGGCGGCGTGCGACCCACTCCGTGGTTTTCTATGGAGGCAGGAGGTGCGATGGCCGAAGTTGGACTCCTGCCTTTTGCCCGCATCGCTCTGCAAGTCTCCCGGGCGGTGCTCCCCCGCTACCGAAGCCGTTTCAGCAAACGGCAATTTACCCAGCCGCAGTTGCTGACCATTCTCTGCCTGATGCGTTACGAAGACTGGACTTTTCGTGAAGCCGAAGTGCGTTTGAGCGAACACCGCGAGTTGCGCCAAGTGCTGGGCCTTGTGAGTGTGCCGGACTTCACGACCCTGTATCGCTTTTTGCAGCGTCTCGACGACCAGACCATCGACCGCGCGGTCGGCGAAACGGTGCGTCGGTTGCGTGGTTCGCTGCGCCAAAAGCGGAAGCGGGCTCGCGTCGCCGTGGACGCCACCGGTTTGGCGCAAGGTGCGGTAAGCACGTTTTTCGTGCGGCGCATGCATCATCACGGGTAGAAACCGCTGCCGTGGCGGCACTGGCTGAAGTGGGTGGTGGCCGTGGACTTGGATCACCAGTTCGTGCTGTCGCAACTCGCACGGCGCGGTCCGTGGAACGATTGCGCGAATTTGCCAACGGTCATCGACACGGCTTCCAAGGAAACTCGCATCGGCTTGGTGCTGGCGGACGCGGAGTTCGACAGCGAACGAAATCACACCTACATCCGCAAACGCCTCGGGGCACAAAGCGTGATTCCCGCCAAGCGTGGAAAGAAAACCTGGCACCTGCACGGCGTCCGCGCCGAGATGCGCCGTGCCTTCCCACAGCGGATTTACAGCCGCCGTTCTCTGATCGAGAGTCTGTTCTCTTCGGTCAAACGAAAACTCTCGGCCCGTGCCCCAGGTCGATCCCTGCCCATGCAGATGCGTCAAGCCTTGCTGCTCGGATTGAGTTTCAATCTGTATCGGTTGAAACATCGCCGCCTTTTCCTGAGGATGTCAACAGAGCCACCCGCCCTCAAAAACCGAGGACGGGGCACCCTCCGCATAACTAAGAGTCCGGGCTACCCGTCCCACGAAAACTGCGTCCCGCGGCGGCACTTTTTGCGCTAGACTACTCGATTAGGACAGACAAAATGTCTCTCGATTGGTCGCAATGCCCAGCTGTCGAAAGCGTTCCGGGGAAAGTGAGCGGTGCCTGGGTTCTTCGCGGCACACGTATGCCAGTCTCCGTCATTTTTGAAAATTTGGAAGCTGGCGCAAGCATCGATGACATCATGGAGTGGTTTGAAGGGCTAGACCGCGATCAGATAAAGGCCGTGATCGAGTTTGCCGCCCGCAGTCTCGACGCGGCCCCTTCTGCCTCCAGGCGCTGATGCTGGTTCTCTTCGACCAGGGAACTCCCGTGCCCTTGCGCCCCTTCCTCGCAGGACACACGGTCGAAACAGCGGGGCAACGAGGTTGGGACAAGCTCAGGAATGGCGAATTGCTCGAGGCCGCTGAAGAAGCCGGCTTTGAGGTCCTGGTCACTCCCGACAAGAACATTCGCCACCAGCAAAATTTAGCGCTTCGCAGAATAGCGCTCGTTGTGCTGGGCAACCCGCAATGGCCAGTGCTCCGCAAACACGTCGAGCGGGTGGCCCTTGCTGTTAATGCCGCTCAACCAGGCAGCTACACTGTTGTTGACATACCCTATCCAGGATCAAAATGAGCAGGATAGTGCCGTTCTCATCGCGGCGAGTGGCAGCGCCTCTATCCCGGGTGGGCTGCCATTTGCGCCCTTGTCTCATGCAAACGCTGGGTCACTCTTCTGCGGTTTTGTCCTATTTACTCACCGCCCACTATTCGCTACTCACTTGCTTCCCATGGATTTGGTGATCGACTTGAGAAAACCCAAACGCAAGACCCGCCCTCAAAACCCGAGGACGGGGCACCCTCCGCATAACTGAGAGTCCGGGCCACCCGTCCGACCCGTTGACATTCTACAGGGGAAGGCCTAATCTTCCAGTAGAATCTCTACAGGAGAGCGTCTTGAGTCCGGAACAAACCAATCTTTTGCAAGGGACGCTCGACATGGTGATCCTCAAAGCCCTGCGCTTGGGTGAAATGCATGGCCTCGGAATCTCTCGCAGGATTGAACAGATATCGCAAGGCACGTTTGTGGTGAAGTCCGGATCGTTATTTCCCGCACTACGCCGGATGCAGGAAGAAGGCTGGATCAGTTCGGCTTGGGGAGAGTCCGAAACCAACCGCCGGGCAAAGTACTACCGGCTGACGAAGGCGGGCGTGAAGCAGCTGGAGGAGGAAACCGCGAAGTGGGAGCGGATTGTGCTTGGAATCTCGCGGACTCTGGAGGCGTCGTGACTAAGAAGCGAAAGTTACGCTGGCTTTCTCGCGCGGTCAGTTTCTTTCGGAATGTTACCGGCAGGCAGAAAGACGAACTGGACCTTGCGGCGGAAGTGAGCGCTCACCTTGATTTGTTGATCGAAGAGAAGCTGCGATCAGGCATGAAGCCAGATGAAGCGGAACGAGAAGCGCGCATCGAGTTGGGAGGCGTCGAGCAGGTGAAGGAACAGGTGAGGGATGCACGGGCGGGAGCATGGCTCGACGCGCTGGTACGAGACTGTCGCTTCGCGCTCCGGATGTCTCGCAAGAATGCAGGATTTACCGCCATCGTCGTTCTTACACTGGCGCTCGGCATCGCCGCCAATACCACTGTGCTCAGTTGGATCAGCGCTACCTTGCTGAACCCGATTCCCGGAGTCGCTCAAACGAGCGACCTTGTCACCGTCATGCGCGGCGATCGCAGCGATCATCCCACCCCGCCATTTTCTTATCCCGATCTTCATGACCTCAGCGAGCGCACTCAAACTTTTTCCGGGCTTCTCGGCTATCACGATGACTACATGTCTCTCACGGGCGCCGCAAAGCCCGAGCGCATCTACGGCGCCCTGACCACCGCCAATTATTTTGATGTTCTCGGCGTCCACGCGATTCTCGGCCGCACTTTTCTTCCCGAAGAAGGAACGCCGCGCGCCGGCGCTGCAGTGATCGTCATCGGTTACACCGTCTGGCAGACCCACTTCGCGGGCGATCCGCAAATCGTTGGCAAGACGGTTCAGATCAATCGCCATCCCTACTCCGTTATTGGGGTAGCCCCGCGGGATTTCACGGGCTGCGCGCCCGGCCTTCGCACCGAACTGTGGATTCCTGTCTCGATGGATCGTAATGTTTGGGGTTTTAACCGTCCCGATTATCGCGGCATTTTCTGGCTGATCGCGCTCGGAAAGCTTCGCCCGGGTGTCACGAAGAATCAGGCGCAGGCCGAACTCAACCTGCTCATGCGGGGAATCGCCGAGCGGTTCCCGGAGGATCACCGGGATAGTCCGAACGAGATTTCTCTCGACCCCCTTTGGCGCTCTCCCTTTGGTATTAACGGTTATCTTTACAAGATTCTTCCGATGTTGCTGGGGCTCGCCGGGGTCCTACTCCTGCTGGCCTGCGCCAATGTTGCCAGTCTCCTGTTGGTGCGTTCGGTCGGACGCCGCCGCGAGATTGCCATCCGGCTGGGAATGGGCGCTTCACGCAAACAGATCATCCGGCAGTTTTTGATCGAGAGCCTGCTGCTTGGTCTGCTCGGTGGTACTGCCGCCATAGTGATTACGATGTGTACCTCGCGCAGCCTCGTCGCTTTCTTTCCGCCCAGCTCTCTTCCGCTGACAAACGACGCGCACGTCGATCAACGCGTGCTTTTCGTGACGATTGCGGTTTCCATCCTCGCTGCGATCCTCTTTGGTATTGTTCCGGCCCTGCGGTCTTCGAGCCTGCCGGTGCAATCTGTTCTCAAGGAGGAAGCGACTAGCGTCTCGCTTACTTTGCACAAGGGTCGTCTCTTGAGCGGCCTGGTGGTGGCACAGATTTCACTCTCGCTCGTTCTCTTGGTCTGCGCGGGACTCTTTACCCGCAGCCTTCAGAAAGCACAGCAATCGGATCCGGGATTCGAAGCAAGTCATCTGCTGCTTGCCTCTTATGAACTCTCGCCGGCTGGTTACACGCGCGCGACGGGTGTGGCGTTCAACCGGCAGGTGCTCGACAGGCTGTCGGCGCTTCCCGGGGTCGAATCCGTGACCTTGGCTGATTTTTCACCGCTGAGCTTCAGCATCCACACCGACTATCTGCAGCTTGAAGGCTACGTGCCGCAACCGCACGAATCGATGGAGATCAGCCGAGCGATCGTCGGGCCGAATTACTTTCGCACTCTGCGCACGTCCGTGATTTCGGGCCGTGAATTCACCGAAGCGGATACGGTGGATTCGCAACTCGTTGCCGTCGTCAACCAGGCCTTTGTCGATCGCTATTGGCCGGGTGAAGACGCTATCGGCAAACAGGTGACGGACGGCGGTGATCGGTTCACCATCGTTGGAGTAGCGCGCAATGCCAAATACCGCTTGCTCACCTACCCGACCGAGCCTGTCATCTATTTTCCGAGTTACCAGGCCTATAGCCCGACACATGACACCACCATTCACCTCCGCACAACTGGCGATCCGCGTGCCATGGCTTCTTCTGTGGAAGAGACCATTCATCAGCTCAATCCGGAGTTGCCGCTGTTCAATGTGAATCCGCTTTCCGTCACCATGCAGCTCGGCACACTTTTTGGACGCGTCGCGGCTACGTTTGCCGGCTCGTTCGGTCTTCTTGCCATGCTGCTCGCCGCCGTCGGCATCTATGGCGTCGTGGCTTACAGCACTCGCCAACGCGCGCGGGAAATCGGCATCCGCATGGCGCTCGGCGCGGAGAAGGGAGGCATCTACCGTCTCGTTCTCGGCCAGGGATTCCGACTCACACTGGCGGGCCTCGTCGTGGGCACGGCGCTGGCTGTGGCATTCACGCGGTTGCTTAAGGCGCAACTCTTTGGCGTCAGTGAGACCGATGCCGTTACGTTTGGCTCGGTCGGGCTGCTTCTGGCCGTTGTCGCTCTGGTCGCGTGCCACATCCCCGCCCGCCGCGCCACGCGAGTTGATCCGATGGTCGCACTGCGGCACGAATAACACTCCAAATCATGATCTCTTTCCACATCGGCGCTGAAGCGGACGAAGACAGTTCCTGGTAAACGCTGCCGGCTCAGGTGGTCGATGCAACACTCGCCTGAAGTTTATCCGCAGGAGTCTGGAATCCTAAAGTCTTTCTGCGATAGGTCGGACGGCCGCCCTTGCGAGCAATCTCTCGGCTCACCGACCAGGATTGGTACTGATATGTCGTGCCGGCTTATGGGAAGTAATCGCATTTGCTCCCGGTTGACGGGCAACCCGGAAGTTTCGACGGATGGACGGTGACGGAGCTACAATGATCTGGCCAGGCGAAAGGGACCAGACTCTGCGGGGGACGCAACCATGCTGAGGGATAGCTTGGTGGTCGTATCGATGCCTTGAAAATCCCCGCCCGAAGCGGCGAAGGGATCCTTTGTTCGTGCTGCTCACTCGGAATGACTATCCTCATCGGCTAGCGGGATCCTTCGATCGCGATGCTCGCTCAGGATGACTATCCTCATTGGATAGTCAGATTTTACTTGACAAAGTCGTAAAATGTGGTACACTCTTGGGTGTAGAGAATTGCGCCTGGGGCGTGATTCTCTTTTTTGTTTTTAGGCCCTCCTTGTGGCTTTCCCCGTATTGAAAATGCAGGGGTTAGTGGGTTTATTGAGCTGACAGTCGACAGCTGACAGTTCACAGTCCGAAGCCAAAGATATAATCGAACAGGGGGAAGAGGGGTTCCTCGACTCCGCTCGGAATGACAGTTTTTGATGGCACGGCTAAAGCCGTGCGTCTACAACGGCAGCGAGCTGCCGCACTACAAAGAGGCGCTGGTCAGTGCGCCTACAGGATCTCCGAACATGAAAAACAGTAAACGCAATGGGATAGGTGTGTGCGACTCCTCCCTCAATCGACGGTCCCCGGTTAACAGCCGACAGCGAAGAGAAACTGAGGAGAGAGGAGGCCACAGGACGCAAAAAGAAGTCGACGCGAGATTCCTTTGGAAGCAGGTGGAAGATGTGCTGGCGCCGCAGCTGCGGCTGCCGGTGATCGACCACCTCGTGTATCTGCACTTGCTCCGACATAGCCACCTGGAAGGAAAGCGAAGGCTCCGGTTTTCGATTCTGTGGTTAGCGCGCAATATCAACCTTACCATGCGTCCCGCGCGCGACGCGGTTCGCCGGCTGGCCGCCCAAGGTGTTCTGCGCCTGCTGCAGCGCAACAGCAAGTCAGGCCATGTGGTGGAGGTGCGCTTGCCCGACGTGGTTCGCGGCGGGCGGGCCAAACCCGCCGTACGGTCACGTGAGGCAGGGCGGAAGCTCGCTACGACGGACATCGAGGAGGTGGACTTCTTGAAGACGACAGGGCTCCGCAGGGCGATTCACGCGCGGGAGCGGGGCCGCTGCTTCTATTGCCTGCGGCGAATCTCGCCTCGCTGCCTCGACCATGTTGTCCCACGGGCGCGCGTCGCGTGCAATTCGTATCGCAACCTGGTCTCGGCATGCATGGAATGCAACGCCCAGAAACGGGAACGGCCCGCTGAGGAATATCTTCTCTGGCTGTTTCGCGAGCACCGGTTGGGCGCGGCGGAACTCAGAGGCCGCTTTGAGGCGCTCGAACTGCTTGCTGCCGGGAAGCTGAGACCGACGCTTCCGAGTCAGGGAGACGGAGAAATGAGCACGGATGAGTCGTGACCAACCAAACTGTCATTCCGAGCGAAGTCGAGGAACCCCTCTTCGTCCTGGAAAGCGGCAGCAGGGCTGCCGCACTCCATGGTCAGTCGATGCGCAAGCGAAGACGCTCGATCGAACGGGCACGCATGCGGCCGGCCGCGTTGCGTTCAGCCGCGTCGTCCGTTTCGATCAGCACGCAATTCATCTGCACATCGCCCGAAGCGACTTCAAAGCGGGCTGGCAAGCCATCGAGAAACTTCTTGATGATGCCTTCGCGGTCCATCCCAATCACTCCGCCATGGGGACCGCTCATTCCCACATCCGCGATAAAGGCCGTTCCGCCCGGGAGCACGTGCTCGTCTGCAGTGGCCACATGCGTATGCGTTCCCACGACGGCGGTAACGCGTCCATCCAGATACCATCCCATCGCCAACTTCTCGCTGGTGGTTTCTGCGTGCATATCGACGAGCACGAAAGCCACGTCTTCAGGAAGTTTCGCCAATTCGCTGTCCGCTTTTCGAAACGGATCGTCAATTGGCGTCATAAAAACTCGTCCCTGCAGATTGAGCACGGCGTACTTCACGCCATTCTTCGCCGTACCGATGTAAAGCCCGCTGCCGACGTTCCCTTCCGGAAAATTTGCGGGCCGCAACAAGCGCGGCTCGTGCGGCATATATTCGACGATTTCCTTTTTGTCCCAGCTATGGTTCCCGCCGGTCAGGACGTCGATGCCCATCGCCAGCAACTCTTCGGCCAGCCGGGGAGTGATTCCGAAACCCGAAGCCGAATTCTCGCCGTTGGCGATGACCAGATCGATGTGTTTCTGCGCGACGATATCCGCAAGGCGATCGCGGACGATTTGCCGCCCCGGCGAACCAACGATGTCACCAATGAAAAGTACGCGCATGTTCTTTCAAGAGATTCTTGAACTTTACTTCGTGAATTTCCCGTCCATTGAGACAAAAACGGAGCGGGCTGCTAGGCCGTGGGCAGCTAGGCTGTGAACCTCTGAATTAGGTGGGCGCCACGAGCCAACCGTTAGGCTTTCCTGCCCCGCTCGCGCGTCTCGATTCGCCGGCTGCCGGCGTGGAAGACGTTCCAGCGGGACAGGCCGTGCACACAGGCTGTCTATCCGCGGCTCCTCAGAGATTCGTCATTGGTTCAAACAGCTTTCGCTCCCTCACCTGCTTCGAAGGACCGCTCCGGCTCCCATTCTAGCAGGATGCCGGTTCAAAGAAACGCCGGGGCAGAGGAGGTTGCTACAGGACGCCGCCCGACTCGAAGAACCGGGCGAGAGGAAGTGAGAAAAATTGTTTTCGCGTGGCTAGCTGAATTCTATTGGACGGGCTAATCGATGAAATCAATCACGGCGCCGTCGCGGCGGTCCAAAAATCCAACAAACTGTCCGAAGTTTGGTGCGGTCACGTTGTTGTACACTGCGTTGAAATTGCCATGATTCGTGACGTTAAGCGAATAGAAGCCGAGCCGAATGTGGTGAATCTTGCCGCTTTTCGCGCCCAGAAAGGGAATTTGGAAAACGCGGTAGATTTTCACATCCAAGGAAAGATATGTGGCGTACTTCTGTCCGTTGGGCGTGCCCACATAGTTCTGCAACACATCCACGTTGGAGTATGGGTAGCCCGAATGCGCGTCAAGGATGGGACTGAAGGTAAATTTCTTAGGTAAAGAAAAGACGCCCCAAGTGACAACACGCTGGGGGATATCGGACGGCAATATCCCGTAAACGTTTGGCCGGATGACGGGCTGCAAGAACGGAATCATTACATCGGAAAGGTTATTCAAATCTCCCCGCGTGCGGCTCCAGATATAAGATGCGTTCACTTCATCGTGCCCGCGAACTACGAAGCGCACGGTGCTCTCCAGCTCGCGATAGTGAGAGGAACCGGTGTTCGCGAGGCCGAGGAAAGAGTTCTCGCCGGGCGCGCCGGTGAACGGGTTGACGACGAATAGATAGGTCGTGTGGCTATCGAGGTACCCGACCCTCAAAATGACGTTTCTCCGCAGCTCGCGATCCCCCTCGACATTCCATGTGAAATTGCGTGGCGTAGTGCCCGGTTGCTGCGGCAAAATTGTAGTAGTTAGAGGATTCACACCGCCGACGTAAGCGTTGGTGTACGTTACCGGCGGCCCAATCAGAAGTCCGGTGGAATCAAACTGGCTCACCACACGTGTGGGATTCGCGTCAAAGTCGGCTGCCAGCATAGGCAGCATGCTATAGAACAAGCCCGCGCCAGCGCGTATGACGGTCTTGCCGTCTTTACCAGGTGAATAGGCGGTCGCTAGGCGTGGTGCGAAAGCTGCGGACCAGCCAGTGGTTTCGCTGGACAAACGCGCCCCCGCATCGACCGTCCAGTGGGAGTCCAGTACCCAGTGATCTTGGACGAACCCGGCAACATTTGTATCGGACGGACTTTGCGGTCCAGTAGGCTGAAAATTAATCTCTCCATCCAACGTTCCGTCCTGTTCGAGGAGCTGAATCGGATTAGCCGTGCTCACGCCGAAAAAGGAACGATAGTTCATATCCACGCCCACATGGATCTCGTGCCTTCCGAGCCAGTGTTTCTGCGCAAATTGATAGCTAGGCAGAAACTGGAACTGCTTGCCTCTCCTGGACCATTGGTTGAAATAATTCCCGCCCCAGCCCTCGGGCGAAATCAGCATGTCATCCAGCCCCTCACCGTGGGCATTACTGTCAAACCGGGTGTATTGCGCGATCGCAGTGAAGATCGCTCCGGAATCCAGTTGGTATCTGTCGGATAGGTGCAGAGCAACTCCCTTTTGATTCAGGTCGTTCGAGGCGGGTTGCGGAACCAGAGCATTAATGCCGACGTGCTGCTGGCGAAGAGGGAAAGCATTGACCGTAAGAGTGAGGATTTGCTTCGGTGAAAGAATAAGCTCAAGAGTCGTAAAAGAATTGAAGCCTTGCTTCTTGTTAATGTCGTCTGGCCAGGGCAATCCGCGAACCGTGGTCTTTTTCATGTCGTATTGGAAGACTTCAGAAACAAATAGTTTATCTCCGAGAAGTGGGCCTCCAAAGTCGACCCCCGGGGTCGCCTGCGCGATTCCCACCATCGAGTCGTTCTTGCCAAGAATGGAAGGCACAAAATTCTTTACATAGAAATTCCATTTCTCTTGTGGAGGTTTGGTTTCAATGGTCGTTACTCCTCCAGAGAAACTCCCGAGCGTTGCGTTGTAAGGCGTTTTATACACAGCGAACGATTGCACCGCATCCGTCGGCACCGCGATGGAAAAGCTTCCAGTGACGGGGTCGGCAGTCTGCGCGGAATTCACAAGAAACAGGCTCTGATTTTCGTCCGCGCCCTTGAACGTGAGCTTGCCATCCATCGTTTTCATGACCCCAGGAGTAATGGGAATCACTTCCCGGATCTTTTCCTCCGGCGTGGGCAGAGCAACCAGCTCGCGATGGGTTACTGTGGCCTCGGGGTTGGAAACGCTTTCCGTCGAAATGACCTGCGTTTGTTCGTGAACCTCGACTTTCTCGGTGACGGTCGAAAGTTCCAGCTTGATTTCCAGAGTCGCCGTTTGCCCAGCCTTTACGCCGACCGTTTTCGATACTGGCTTGAATCCTTGTTGTGTGACCGAGATGGTGTAGTTTCCGGGCTTGAGTCCCTTAAATTCGAATCGGCCGGAGTCATCTGTATCCGCCGTCTGAGCAGCTCCGCTGGGAGGAATCGAGGCGAGCGTTACGCTAATGCCGGACAAGCCCGCGGCGGCGGCGTCTTCCTGACTCGTGGTGATCGTCCCGTGAATGGATCCGGTCTGCGGCTCCTCGCTGCTCGATCGCGCGCCCTGTCCAAACGCCGGGAGAGCCGCAAGCAGCAACACAAAAAGCCAAGCACAATAGGATCGCGAATTGTTCCGGAGCCGGCGCGTCGGGCTCTCCTTAGAGACAAAATTCGCTGCAGATTCGAACACTGCCTTTGGAAATAGATTCATGGTCTAGTCGATGGGCACTCTGCCTATGAATGCGTTCTTTCTTTTTTAATGTGAGCGGGTCAGTCGAATTGGCGAGCGTCGTTTGCGCCTTTGCCCAGCCGGACGACATCCCATTCATTGTCAAGTTGAATGCCGGAAACCGGAAGTCCGGCGAGGGCAGGGTGTGCCTCAATCTCCAACTGCACGCGTTCGGACGCAAGCCGGGTGCGGCCCCCACCTACACCCGGTCCGGAAGGTGGTTTGATGTTGCGCTGGTCTGTTTCGTTGCTCTCTTTGTGCCTAAACGCGCAGGCCTCTCCCGGCTTTTAGTTCACAAAGGCGCTCGGCATTCGCGTGCAACTGCGTAAGCAAAGCTTCCAATTTGTCGATGTCGACGTTCAGGATTCCAAGGAAGAATTGGCTGCGAACTTCCTCAAAGCGAGCTTTCAGATGGGGCGCGACTCGCCTTCCCCGAATGGTTGCCTTAATGATCAGCAGGCGATGGTCGCGGGGATCGTTCCGGCGCGTAAGAAATCCGCCTGATTCAAGCCGGTCCACGAAGCGCGTGATCTTTCCCTTGTCTCTGCCCATGGCTTTGGCCAGCTTTCCGGCGGAGGTTTCCCCTTCCTCCGCGCAGTGCACCAGCACCGCGGCTTCCTGCGCCGTCATACCGAATGGGCTAAAGCAACGGTCAAACGCGGTTTGCAGCCGGATGCTGGTGCGAAAGAGCCGGGATATGGAAAGCTCGGCCTGCCATTCCCGCAGGTCGGTGTACTTTCGCGCAGTCTTCTCCCTTTTACGGAGGGAATTCCTGAGGAATCCCCCGCTCTTCCCGTTTTCGGTAGTTTCAGCCATCGAATTGGCCGTCCAACCTTCTGTCGTAAGCCGCTTGAGCTGTTCGTTCCAATTCATCTAGAAGTGGAACCCCAGCTCCGCCGTCATCGCACGCGGTGTCACATAGTGGGTACCGCTGAAAGTGGAGATGAAGTTGTACAGGGCCTCTTTGTTGGTGATGTTAACGGCGGTCAGACGCAGGCTCCATTTGTAACGGTCGCCATGGAACAGGTTGTCGTCTCCTACCGCGATATCAAACAGGTTGCGCGGCGCGATGCGCGGCGGGTTTTTGTCATCATCTTCTGTCCCTGGCGCTGGGATCGAGACGTATTTTGATCCATACATTGGCGCGGGGCACAGATTGACTCCCAAAGACGAACTGATTGGAGTTGTTGGGGTCGCAAAAACATTTCCGCAGAAGATTCCGGCCTGGAACTGCTGGTCCGGTGTGATTATGGAGGTGTCTACGACGCTATCAGTGCCCAGGGGCCCGTTGGCGCAGTTGCCTCCGGCGCATGGTACCGGACCCGCCACCAGTCCACTGTCATACCGCCAGTTGAAGCCCAACCATGGCAATTTCTTCCACGGCTGATACTGGAGGTGCGCCGTCATGTTGTGGAGCTCGTCGTGGTCGATTCGGAACACAGAGCCTGCCACTCCTGGCGTGGCCCCAATTCCGCTAACCTGCGGACCGAAGAAACGCGCCGCTACGCTGGACGTGACGACGTAGGCCGTGAGGCCATGGAAGTCCGGCAAACTTGCACGAAGGGCATATCCGGGAATTTTCGAACTGGCCCATTCGATCGGATAAGTGATCGGAGTGTCGCCGAGCACGCTGAAGTCAAATGCCCTCGTCGTGTATTTCCAGATGTATTCGCCGTCGATGACCAGGTACTTTCCGAAAGCCTGCTCGAGACCAGCGTGAAATTCGTTGCGTTTCCCCGGGCTCAGCGGCGGAATCGTGGACGATACGCATTGACCTCCGGCTACCGCAGACTGTAAGTCGAAGATCACCGGGTCATTACAGCCCTGGCTGGCCAGGATCAGGTTCTCGTTGAACGGCGTTTCCATGGTACGCGCGTAGCTAAGCCGGAGTACCGTGTTGGTGCGCTTGATGTTGTAGGCTGCGCCCAGCCGCGGTTCCAGTTGCTGGGCGTTCGCAATGCCATAGTAAAGATCGAGACGCGTGCCAAGGTTTAGCGTCAAGTTCTTCAGCGTGAGTGTGTCCTGGATGTACAGAGCCGTTTCCTTAATATCTGTGTGGCCGTTGTAGGTATATATGCCGCTGGCGGTCTGCCCCGCTGGACAGCCGTCCGAAGCCGGCAGTGGCGCCGTTCTGGTCAAATCGTAGCAACCCAAAAGGGGTAGAAACCCGGGATTCACGGAGCCGCCAGGATTGCTTATCCCTCCGCACGAGGCGGGATCAGTGATAGTCGGGTTGGTATCGAAAGTTCCATCTGCATTCAAACAAACCGGGTTAACGCCTGGGTCCACAATTCCGAAATGGTCATGTTCGTCGAGGAAGGTCTGCTCGTAGGTGGCTCCGGCCTTTATGTTATTGATTCCCTTGACGTAGGAGACCACGGCGCGCCCACCGGCGTTGAGCAATGCGCGATTCTGAGCGACGGTCTCCTGCTGGAGGTCGGGTGACAAATCGGCGAAGGGATTGGCGCTCGGATAATAGTTGTATTGATCTCGCCGCACCCATCCGCCCAGCGTGAAGACGGTATTGGTGTTGATCAGCCGCGTCCACGAGGGAGCGATGTCGAAAGTCCCGATTTTCGAGCGCTGATCCTGCGCTCCTACAGGCAAGCCGTCTGGTCCCAGACCGCCGCAGGAACCCGTTTGTCCGACTGGGCAAACAGGATCTATCGCGTTGAAACTCCACCCCGTTGCATTTTCGGCGTCAAACGAGTTGGGCGTCTGAAACCAGGAACGGCTGTAGCCAAAATTGACGCTCACCGTGTCCATCGTCGAAGGCTTATAGTCAACGCGGTCGAACAAATTTTCCTCATTGCCTTTGTCATGGACCACGTCATATTCCGGCCCGTCCAGAAATCGCCCGGTATTCAAACCGTTACCAGAAATGAAGTTGCCCCATTTGTTGTTACCATAGGCCAAGTCAAATCCCGCGTTGGCCGTCCCAAAGGACCCATACGAGGACGTCACTGTGCCATGAGGCTCACTAACCCCCAAGCCCGAGCGCGTGGTCGCCACAATCACCAGGCTGGTCTTGCCCCCATATTCCGCGGGCGGCGCGCCTTGAATGACTTCAAGGGATTGCACTGAGTCTACTGGGAGTTGGTTCGAGAACACTTTGCTTTGCTGGTCCGTGATAGGCTGTCCATCGATCGAGAACGAATTTGACGCATGGTCGCCGAATCCGTGGAACAAACCATTCGAGTCTGCGGCGACTCCGGGCGCGGTCAACGTTACCAGCGAGCTGAGTGAGGAAGACGCGCTCTCAAGAGGGACCTTCTGAAACAGGTCTCGATCCACGTCCGTGTGCGAGGTCGAATCGTTTTCCACCAAATCGCCCCCATTGGCTTCCACCGTGACGCTTGTCGACGTGGTTCCCACTTTCAGAGCAATCGACAAGTTGACTGGGACGGCCGAACGCAGATCGGTGTCTTGTGTAAATGACGCAAACCCATTCGCTGTGACCACTGTGTGGTACGTGTTGAACGGCACGTTCGTGAAACGGAAAGCCCCATCGCTCCCCGTCGCCGCCGTGCGGTCGTAACCGCTGACCGGATCGGTTATTTCCACTGAGGCATTCGCAACAACTGCCCCTGAAGGATCCTTCACTACCCCCTCGATCGTTCCCGAAGCCTGCCCCCGTGCTTGACCAGCTCCAAATGCAAGAACTAACCCCAAAATAAGAAATGCAACTATTCCGGATCGCTTTAACATTTTTTCTCCATCCCTTTGCGGGTTATGTATTTGTGTGGATAGAGGCCGCCTGGAAAACGGCGGTTGCGCTGGCCCAGCGAAGGGGCAGGGCACGTTTGTGCGATTCTTTAGCAGAAGGTGGGAATTACGCGGTCGGAGGCGCTCGAGAAGCGCGGTGCGGAGAAAATGACTTGCTGGGCGCGACGTCTTGTGGAAGCGAAGGAAACCACGCGATCAATTCCGGTGCCGCGACGAGGTCCAACGCTGCGGCGGCCAGAACGGGCACGTGCAGCGACTGGCAAATGTGGCATGGCGTTTCGGGTCCGCCTGTATGGTGGTGGAAGAGGCTGCCGCCTCCCGCGAAATACAGCAGCACAGCGCAAGCGAACACAGCCAGCACGCGGCTCGCTCTGGTGCGCCCGAATATACCCCTGCCTGGCCCCATAATCCCCTGTTCAGCCTAGCACGATCGCCGCCGCGTATTGTCCCTTTGTTGTCCGCTTCCGGCTTCCGCGCAAATCCGTTGCTTGACCCCGCAACCATTCCAGCCTAAGCTTCGTCATAGTAGAAGATGTTTTCCAACCCGAATCGGATGCGTTTTTGTGGACTGCTGCTCGGAGTGATCTTCCTCGCGGCGCAGTTCCACTTCTGCGCCGATCTCAATACCGCGCCGTCGGGGTCGCATCCCTGTCAGCTTTGCTCGACGGTCGGCTCCGCGGTCACCACGCAGACTCCGAACTTGACTCTGGTTCCAGTCGTAGATCGCGTTGAAGTTTTCGTCGCTATTCTCTCTCCCTCTGTGGAACTCCCGCGCGTTGTCTCTCCTCGCGCGCCTCCTTCTCTGTAGTCGTCCGCGCTTCTTTTCATTCGTCGCTTCAACCATAACTGCATCGACCTGTCCCCTGGCACGGGATCGTAGAGGAGTATCAACATGAAGAAAGGTATGGCATGGGCCACGGCGCTTTTGGCTTTCCCTGCCTGCGTTCCGGCCCAGCAGCCCCCTCCAGCGGCGCCGGCGGTATCTTCGCTGCCAGCTCCTGCTCCGTCGCAATCTGCGGCCACGCGTATCACACTGGACGAGGCGATCCGCCTCGCCATACAGCACAATCACGCGCTCCAGGCCGCCCGCTCCACTATTTTGCAAAACCAAGCTCTCGAGACCACGGCCAATCTCCGTCCTAATCCCGTGCTTTCCTGGGACGCGCAATTCTTGCCCATTTTTCAGCCCAGCCAGTTCACTGCCGACTACATTAACAACGCGGCGCAATTCGACCTGGGCCTCGGCTACACCTTTGAGCGCGGCAAGAAACGCCAGCATCGCCTGCAAGCGGCGATAGATCAAACCACCGTCTCGCGTTCCCAAGTCACCGACAACGAGCGCACGCTCGTCTTCAACGTTTCCCAGCAGTTCATCAGCGTCGTTCTGGCGCAATCCACCATCGATTTTGCCAAGCAGGATCTGGACAGCTTCCAGAAAACGGTCGACATCAGCCAGGACCGCTATAAAGCCGGTGACATGAGCGAAGGCGACTTCCTCAAAATCAAACTCCAACTTCTCCAATTCCAAACGGATCTCTCCGCTGCGGTGCTCTCCAAAGTGCAGGCCATAGCGGGCCTACGCCAGCTGATCGGCTTCGAGTCCGTCCCCGACATGTTCGATGTCGAAGGCACGCTGGAATACGAGCCGGTGCACGCCGGCCTCGAAGATTTGAAAGCTCTGGCCATGCGCACGCGCCCGGATTTGCTCGCTGCCCAACAGGCTGTGATCGCCGCGCGAAGCCAGGAATTGCTCGCCGAAGCCAATGGCAAACGCGATCTCGGCGCCAGCTTCAACTACACACATACTGCCGCCACAAATTCCGGCGCTGTTTTTTTTAATATCCAGCTTCCCATCTTCGACCGCAACCAGGGCGAAATTGCCCGCACTCGCTACGCCATTACTCAGTCGCAAGAGCTCGCGCAGGAAGCTTCCGAACAGGTTATGTCCGACGTGGTCGACGCCTATGAAGCTCTTCGTACCAACGACCAGATCGTCCAGCTTTATCGCAGCGGCTACGTCGACGCCGCCCAACAGTCCCGGGACATCAGCGAGTACGCCTACAAACGCGGCGCCGCCAGTCTGCTCGATTTTCTAGATGCGGAGCGCACCTACCGCTCGAACCAACTCGCGTATCGTCAGGCCCTGGCCAGTTATATGACCGCGCTCGAACAGGTGCGCGAAGCCGTGGGAACCAGGAGTCTTCCATGAAACTCAAAACCCAATTTCGGGCTCTAGTTATTCCAACCGTCGTTGTGATTTGCACGCCTGTTTTTCTCTCGCTCGCCGGCTGCGGTTCGGCCCCCACGGAGTCCGAATCCAAGATGACTTCTTATTCCTCAAAGGAATTGGGAGCCGAAACCGCTTCGCTCTTCACCGTTCCCCAGGAACAAATGGCGCACGTTCAGGTGGTCGCCGTCCAAAAATCGACGCTGCCTCGTGTTCTGCGCCTCACTGGCGCCGTTGCGTACAACTCGTTCAAGACCACCCCCGTCTTCGCCGCCATTGGCGGACCCGTCCACGAACTCCTCGTCGCGCCAGGCGAAACTGTGCGCCAGGGGCAGCCGCTCCTCACCGTCAACAGCCCCGACTATTCCATGGCCCGCTCCACCTACATCAAAGCTCGCGATGCTTACCTTCTCGCGGATAAATTCTTCACCCGCGCACAGGACCTCTTCAATCACGGCGCTATCGCCCTCGCCGATTTTCAGCAGGCCGAGTCCACCCGCACCCAGGCACAGGCCGATCTGCAATCCAGCGAAGATGCCCTGCGCGTTTTGGGCATCAACGATCCTGAATCGGTGGTAAACAATCCACCGAAAGCCACGGCCCAAATTCCCGTACTCGCACCCGTCGGCGGCGAAGTTGTCGAGCGCCTCGTCGGTCCCGGCCAATTGTTGCAGGCCGGAGCCACGCAGGTTTTCACCATCTCCGATATGAGCAGCGTCTGGGTCCTCGTCAATGTCTACCAGAGCGATATGGCCTACGTTCACTTGGGGGACAACGTGGACGTGAATACCGACTCCTATCCCGAAATATTCCACGGACGCATTTCTTATATCGCCACCGCGCTGGACCCCAACACCCGCACCTTGCAGGCCCGCATCGTCACGGAGAATCCCGGCCAGAAGCTGAAGAAGGATATGTACGTCACCGCCTCCGTAAATGCCGGCGCCATCGCCAACGCCCTGACGGTTCCGGACGCCGCCGTCCTGCGCGACGCGGAAAACCAGCCCTTCGTCTACGTGCAATCACCCACCAATTCGAACGAATTCGCGCGCCGCCTCATTCAGCTTGGCGACAGCCACGAGGGCCGCACGCAAATTATCTCCGGCGTCAAAGAAGGCGAGCACGTCGTCGGCGACGGGAGCCTCTTTTTGCAGTTCAAGAATTCCTTGCAGCACTAAAGGAGACGCGGCCGAGAGAAAACACGATGATCCATCGCATTGTCCAATTCGCTCTTCAGCAGCGCTTTCTCGTGCTCATGGTCACGCTCTTGATCGTCGTCGCCGGCGCCGAATCTTTCCGCCGCATGCCCGTCGACGCCTATCCCGATCTTTCTCCGCCCATGGTCGAGCTCATTACGCAGTGGCCTGGCCACGCCGCCGAAGAAGTCGAGCGTCTCACCACGCTCCCGCTCGAACTCGCCATGAATGGCACGCCCAACCTCAAAATCATGCGGTCGATCTCGCTTTACGGGCTCTCTGACGTCATCCTGACCTTCGACGAAGATACCGATCCATATTTTGCGCGCAATGTCGTCTTCGAGCGCCTCAGCGACGCCACTCTTCCCGCCGGCGTCACTCCCAGCATGGCTCCTCTCTTCAGCCCCAGCGGTCTCGTCTACCGCTACGTCATCGAGAGCCCCGACCGCTCCCCGATGGAACTTCACACTTTCGAAGCGTGGATCATCGAGCGGGCCTATCGCAGTGTCCCCGGCGTCGCCGATGACTCAGGTTTCGGCGGCCCGACCATGCAGTATCACGTCCTGCTCGACCCGGTGAAGCTCTACAACTATCACCTGCCGGTCGTGCAAGTGCTCAACGCCCTTACCGCCAACAACTCCAACACGGGGGGCGGCTTCTACACCCAGGGCGGCCAGTTCTACTATGTTCGCGGCCTCGGCCTCATCAAAGACACGGACGACATCGGCGAGGTCGTCGTCGGCAGCGCCAACGGCGTGCCCATCCGCATCAAGGATATTGGCCGAGTGGTCATCGGCATCGCGCCTCGCCTCGGTATTTTCGGCTTTCAGGACAAAGTGAAAAACAATGATGACGCAGTCGAAGGCGTAATCCTCATGCGCCGCGGCGAGCAAACGCAGAACGTCCTCAAGGGCGTCGAGAAAAAAACCGTCGAGCTCAACCGCGATCTTCTCCCTCCCGACGTCAAAATCCGCCCCTACTACGACCGCAGCGATCTTGTCCGGGTCACCACGGATACCGTCGAGTGGAATCTCCTCCGCGGCATGGCCCTCGTGCTCATCGTCCTCATCTTTTTCCTCGTCAGCATCCGCGCCGCCATCATCACGGCCCTCACGGTTCCTCTTGCTTTACTCTTCGCCTTCATTTTTCTCCATGCTACGGGCGAAGCCGCCAACCTCCTCTCCATTGGCGCCATCGATTTTGGAATCATCATTGACGGCACCATCGTCATGGTGGAGAACATCTACCGCGAGCTCAGTCTTCGCCACGGTCAGGATTACGACATTTTTGAGGTCATCCTCGCCGCCGCTCGCGACGTCGACCGCCCCATTTTTTATTCCGTCGCCGTCATCATCGCTGGCTATCTCCCCATCTACGCTCTCAGCGGTCCCGCCGGAAAACTTTTCCACCCCATGGCCGATACAATGGCGTTCGCTCTTGTCGGCTCGCTCATCCTTACTCTCACGCTCGTTCCTGTCCTCGCTTCCTACTGGTTCAAGAAGGGCGTGCAGGAAAAGCCAAACCCCATTTTCGAAAGTGTCCGCAAGGGTTACGGCAAGCAGCTTGAGTGGTGCCTCAACCATCCTGCGCTTACTCTCATCGTCGTCACCCTCATCTTTAGCGCCACGCTCCTGCTGCTTCCTTATATTGGCGGAGAATTTCTGCCCCATCTCGATGAGGGTGCTATTTGGGTCCGCGCGACCATGCCCTACACGATTTCCTTCGAGGAAGCCGCAAAATTCGCTCCTCAGGTCCGCAATATTCTCGGCAAGTACCCGCAAGTCACGGTTGTCGGCTCTGAGCTTGGCCGCACCGATGACGGCACCGACCCCACGGGCTTTTTCAATTGTGAGTTTTATGTTGGATTGAAACCCTACGACGACAAGTCCTGGAAAACTGGCTCGATCCACACCAAGGAAGAACTCAGCAGCGCCTTCGACAAGGATCTTTCCGCCTATCCCGGAGTCATTTTCAACTTCACGCAACCCGCCGAAGACGCCGTCGACGAAGCTCTCACCGGACTTAAGTCTTCGCTCGCCGTCAAAGTCTTCGGCTCCGATCTCAATGTCCTCCAAAAAAAGGCCATCGAGATTCGCGACGTGCTTGCCGAGACTCCCGGTTTCAAGGAGCTCACGGTCGTCCGCGAGCTGGGCCAGCCGAACCTCATCATTGACGCCGACCGCGCCAAAATCGCCCGCTACGGCATCAACGTCGCCGACGTCGAAGCCGTTGTGCAAGCCGCCATCGGCGGCCAAGCAGTCACCCAAGTCATTCAGGGCGAAAAACTTTTCGACCTCGTCGTTCGCATGGAGCCAAAGTACCGCTCCAGCGCTCGCGACATCGGCGATCTCCTCGTCCCCGCGCCCGCTGGCCAGCAGATTCCGCTTTCGGAACTAGCCACGATCAAGGAGGCTTCCGGCGCATCCTTCATCTATCGAGAAAACAATTCCCGCTATATCGGCATTCAGTTTTCCGTGGAAGGAAGGAACCTCGAAGGCATCGTCAACGCCGGCCAAGCCGCCGTCAATAAAGCCGTCACTCTCCCGGAGGGCTATCATCTCGATTGGGGTGGCGAATACAGCGAACTCCTCGAAGCCAAGGCGCAGTTCGTGGTCATCGGCCCGCTGGCCCTGCTGCTCATTTTCATAATCCTCTTCGCGCTGTATGACAATTTCAAATTCCCTGTGTCGATTGCTCTCGGCGTGATTTTGACGGAGCCTGTCGGCGCGCTCATCGCCCTCAAACTCACCCACACGCCCATCAGCGTTTCCAGCATCCTGGGCTTGCTCGCGCTTCTCGGCGTCTCTGTCGAAACCGCCGTCATTCTGGTCAGCTACATCAACAAGCTTCGCCTTGAGGGAAAGAGCATCCGCGACGCGACCATGGAAGCCTCGCTCCTTCGCCTCCGTCCTATTATGATGACCGCTCTCGTGGCATGTCTCGGCCTGCTTCCTGCCGCCATGTCCACAGGCGTCGGAAGCGACACGCAAAAACCGTTCGCAATCGTCGTTGTCGCCGGCCTGGTTTCGCGGCTCGTGCTCGGCTTCTTCGTCAACCCGGTCCTCTACGAAGTCGTCGCGCGCGAAGGCGACGTTCTCCAAGTCTAGAAGAGGATTTTTGTTTTTCTTGAGCCCTAGGCAACGGTTTTTTGCCGGCAGCCGTCTGCTATTCGAAGCTCACTTCATGGCGCGATGCGCCGTCGGCGGCAGGATCCCGTTCAGCCGCAAATACACGGCCTGCGCGCTGTAGTGGTCGTACCAATCGTCCGTTAACGCGATCAACGCACCCGCCCGCGACGTCGTGCGGCCCCCAAACCACGGCAGTGGATCGCCCAGCTTCGAATCGTCCACGCCCGCCAGCGCTGAACTGCAAAACGCAAACGACTCCTTCAGCGCCGCCACCAGCTTGTCCTTCTCATCCGTGTCCTTCAGATCCACTTTCGGCGCCTCTTTTCCCGAGATCTTCGCGCACAGAAAATCGTTCGACTGCGCAATGTGCAGCGTCAGATGTCCGAACGTAATCATTTCCGGCGTGGGCTTGAAACCAAATTTGTCCGCGGGCATCAAATCCGCCGCCGCCGTCATGTTCTTCTCGTAGCGCACCATCGTTTCTTTCACGGCTGTCGTCACCGGATTCGTCACCGTCCCGCTTGCCGCTTCCTGCGCTGAGCAAATGGCTCCGCAGGCAAGAAGTGCGGCCATCATCCACCCGATCTTCTTTTTCATCGCATTTCCCCCAAGCATCCCGTAGCGCGGGGCTCTAGCCCCGCACCCTTTTCGCTCCATCACTCCAGTTCCGCCAAAAGCATACGCCCGCCTCTTCCGCCGGACAAGCTGCTTTCCATTTCCGGAATCGCCGCCTCGAACGATGCGGGCGCTCCGCTCATCCCGATGCTTCGGCGCCTCGCCGAGATTTCTTGGAAGCAAGCCGCAATTCTCCGCCACTCTTTTGTCATCTTCTTCCGCGCGTTGCTATTTCCGAATTCGATTCTTATTATCTAAATTTCATTTGCCTTCTTTGCTTGGTTCGCTCTCATAATAGTTACGGCGTCTCTCGGAGCATGTCCCTCCGCTTCGGGAAGATCCCAGATCAACGATCTGGCCCCCACGGCCAGGATTTCTCGAAAGGCAGGAATCGAGGCCGCGGGTTACGGCCTGAACGAGGAGCTTATGGCAAGAACAAATGGAAATGGTTCAGCGGCGCGCAGCAAATCCCCCTCCACCAAGAAGCTTACCCCTCAGCAGAAAATCCAGATGCGCGCTTACGAGATTTACCTCGAGCGTAACGGCGCTCCCGGCAATCCGCTCGAGGATTGGGTCCGCGCGGAACGCGAAGTTCTTCAAAAGACTCGCAAAACCACAAAAAAGACTGCCACAGCGGCAGCTTAATTCCATCAAGCGCCGCGCTTTGGTCCCGTCCCGCTTGCGGATCGCGTCGCGCGGATGCGCCAGGGCGTCTCATTTCCTTTTCTGAATTTCAACCAGAACAGTTTTCGTAGCCGAACACGGCGGCGTGTCCCTTGTCCTGCTCAGTACGCTTCCCGTTCCGATCCTCGAACCCCGGCCCCTTCCCGCAGACTTTCGCCGGACTCTCGGCTACAATGGCGCGTCTCTCGGAGCGGTCTCCACATTTCTCAAAGGAAAATCTCTATGCCCCGTCTGCCAGAAAAGTCCTGCCCCATCTCGCGCAAATCCCGTTACAAACTTGCGGTCCGCACTCTCGTTTGCTTCGCTGCGTTCGCGACGGCTTCCGCCATTCTTCAGGCCGCGCCGCTGCCGCGCCAAAAAGCCTCCGCCGCGCAGCCTCGCTTTGCCATCTCTTTTAGCTCGAATCTCAGCCCGACTCCCCTCGACGGCCGCGTCTACGTCGTCATCTCCACAAATGACGACCCCGAGCCTCGCTTCCAAATCCTCGAAGTCGAAGTCCATTCCCAACAGATTTTCGGTTCCGATGTCGATGGCCTCGCTCCCGGCCAGGACGCCTTCATCAACGAAGACGCTCTCGGCTATCCAGCCGCCAGCTTCCGCAACATCCCTGCCGGAGAGTATTGGGTGCAGGGCGTCTTCAACAAATACACCGCGTTCCACCGCTCCGACGGCCATACCGTCAAGCTTGCCATGGACGAAGGCGAGGGCCAGCACTGGAACTCCAAGCCCGGCAATTTCTATAGCGTGCCCCAGCGCTTCCATTTTGATCCCAACGCCACAAATGCGGCTCCCATTCAAATCCATCTCACCAAAGTGATTCCGCCCATCGAGCCGCCCAAAGACACCGAATGGGTCAAGCATCTAAGAATCCAGAGCCAGGTCCTCACGAAATTCTGGGGCCGTCCGATGTATCTCGGCGCCATTGTTGTCATTCCGCAAGGCTGGGCCTCTCATCCCAACGCCCGCTATCCACTGCTCGTCGATCAGGGCCATTTTCCCGAAGACTTTCATGGCTTCCGCACCACTCCACCCGACCCCGAAATGACGGGCTTCGCGCTCGAGCGCGCTCAATCGCAATATCAGTTTTATCAGGACTGGACCGCGGGCAAACTTCCGCACATGCTGCTCCTGCTCATCCAGCACGCCAATCCGTACTACGACGATTCCTACGCCGTCGATTCCGCCAACGTCGGCCCGTATGGCGAAGCCATCAATCGCGAGCTCATTCCTTACATCGAAAAAGAATTTCGCGGCATCGGCCAGGGCTGGGCCCGAGCCGTCTACGGCGGCAGCACCGGCGGCTGGGAAACTCTCGCCACACAAATTTTCTATCCCGATGATTTCAACGGCGCCTGGGGCGCGTGCCCTGATCCCGTCGATTTTCACGCCTACCAGACAGTGAACATCTACGACGACAAAAACGCCTACTTCACTATCGGCCCTTTTGGCCGCATCGCGCAGTCCGAGATGCGCACTCCGCCCGGCATCATCCTCGCCACCACGGAAGGCACGAATCGCTGGGAGCTCGTCCTCGGAACGCACGGCCGCTCCGGCGAACAATGGGACATCTGGCAAGCCGTCTTTAGCCCCGTCGGTCCCGACGGTTATCCCGCGGAAATCTGGGACCAGCGGACCGGCGTCATCAATCACGATGTCGCCGCCTACTGGCGCGAGCACTATGACCTCACCGCGATCCTGCAGCGTGATTGGAAAACGCTGGGCCCGAAACTGGTCGGCAAACTTCACGTCACTGTCGGCACGGCCGACACTTACTATCTCGATGGCGCCGTTCACCGCATGCAGCTCGCGCTTGAGGCTTCCACGAATCCTCACTATGCGGCCGATTTCGATTACGGTGTCGACCAGCCCCATTGCTACACCGGCCCGCCCGGCTCGACGACACGCGAAGGCAGCCTGACCTTCACCCGGCGCGTTCTCGAAGCCTCCGAAGCATGGATGCTGAAAACCGCGCCCAAGGGCGCCGACACTACAAGCTGGCGTTATTAATTTTGCGAAGCTGACGAAGTCTTCGTTGGCGCTGAAGACCCAGGGGAAGTCGGCGAGGCGGGCGTTACTCGACCTGGCGCGGAACGCGAAGGCGTGCCTGTAGATTCGTGTTGGGCCGGCGCAGCGCCGCCGGGAGGTGCTAAGAGTTCAGCCACGATTTTTCTCGCCGCCGCTTTGCTGACGGCGCAGGCGGAATCCCAGATCCGGCATTGCGCCAAAGTGTATTTGCATCCGCACGTGCATGTCTCCGCGTTCATGCGGCGCAGCGCTATTTTCTTTTGCTCCGGCGTCAGCTTCGAAAGGTCGACGCCGGGAAGTTCGGTGGCACGATCGGCGTGCTTCAGAAAGATTTCGCCCTTGTCCTCGAACGTTTCGATGCGTGCCTTGATGGGCAGGCCGAGCAGGGCGCGAATTTCCGCTTCGTAGAGCGCGGGATCCCAGAGCCCCACGTGTTTTTGAACGATGCGGCCTTCCGTATCCAACACGAAGGACGTAGGAAGCGCGGCGATGCCTCCGTATTCCGCGCGAACCTCGTCTGAAGCCATCGCCACCGGATAGTTGATTCCCGTCTCGTCCACGTACTTCTGCACTTCGGCGGCGTCATCGTCATCCACATCCAGGCCGATAATTTGCAACTGTCCCTGAAAGTGCGCTTGCAAAGCGACGAGGTCCGGGACTTCGGCGCGGCACGGTCCGCACCAGGTGGCCCAAAAATTCAGAAACACGACTTTGCCGTGCACCGCATCCAGCGTGACGGGCTTCCCCTCGAGATCGGTCAGTTTGAAGGCCGGCGCCGGATCGGGATTGCGCACGAAGCGAATGATCGGCTCGTTGTCCTGGTCCTGCCCCTCTTGCGCAAAGGCCAGCGCAGGCAAGGCAAAAAGTGCCAGCAATGCGACGAAGGACGCAACGAAACAGCGAGAAAATCTCATAGTCACCTTACTAGGAGAACACATTGCCCCCCTCCCGCCAAGTGGCTGATTGGCGCGCAGCATCGCCACCGAGCCCGTGCCGGTGCGCTCGAGGTTTGCGACTTCTCTTGACGTAGCGTTGCTGAAAGACGGAGGGTGTATGCGCCGCGGAAACCGACGGCGTGATATTATGCGCGTCGGGGTGGCCGCCTGAGAAAAAGCCGGTTGCAACGAGATAATTCCGCGATAATGAAGCCACGCGCCTGAGACGTTACCCGGGAACGCGACACCGCTCGCGGGAAAAGAGGGCCTTTTAGCCATGACCGGACTACCGCAGCTTTTGCCAACCGCTGCCGCCGCGGAAACATTCGGTGGCGTGACCTACCACATCGATGGGGAGCTCGTCCCCGTGCTCACCGTGGACGTTTCCGCAAGGCCGATTTATTTCGAGCATCACATCCTCCTTTGGAAACACCCGACCGTCCAAATCGGCTTGAAGCCCATGAAGGGCGCGCTCAAGCGCATGATGGCGGGCATTCAGGTCTTCGTCACCGAAGCCCGAGGTCCGGGCATGATCGCCTTTAGCCGCGACGGCGCGGGCCACATCGTGCCCATTCACCTGCCGCAGGGCCTCGAACTCCACGTGCGCGAACACCAATTCCTCGCAGCCACCGAGAGCATCGACTACACTTTCGAGCGCGTTCGCGGCGCCGCCAACATGCTCTTCGGCGGAACCGGCTTTTTCATCGACAAGTTTCACAGTCACGCCGGCGACGGCATCCTCTGGCTTCATGGCTACGGGAATGTCTTCGAAAAAGTCCTGGGGCCGGGCGAGATCATCGATATCGAACCCGGAGGCTGGCTGTACAAAGCGCCCACCGTGCGCATGGAGACGGTGATCGACCGAGTCACCAGCGGAATCTTCGGCGGATTCAATTTGATCGTCAATCGTTTCACGGGCCCGGGTCGCGTCGGCATTCAGTCCATGTACATGCACTATCCGACCGCAGAATAAAGCGAGATGACCTGGCCTGCGGCGTAGATTTTCGTTGAGAGGTGAGGAGAGAAATAGTTCGATGCGTAAAATAGTTGGCCTAATGGCGTGTTTGTTGGCGATGATTTTCGCCGTCTGTTGGCAAGCTCAGACGCGAGCCGCCAATTCGGCGAATGCGAAATCGAAGGTGGCTCACTCCGCCCACTCGGACTCACCTGCAACCGCCGCTTGGGATCGCAAAGCGGCAGCGGCATATCTCGATCAAAGGGCCGGATGGTGGATGGCTTGGCCCAAAGCCGCGCGGGATCACCAGACATTTTGTGTGTCCTGCCACACAGCAGTTCCCTACGCGATGTCGCGGCCCCTGCTGAGGCGGGCGCTCGGCGAGCAAGGAGTTTCTCCAAACGAAACGAAACTGCTCGAAAATGTTCGTAAAAGAGTGCGACTGTGGAAAGAAGTCGCTCCGTTCTACAGCGACGCGGACCGCGGCGTTTACAAAACGGTCGAGTCTCGTGGAACAGAATCCGTGCTGAATGCACTGATCCTGGCCAGCAACGATGCAAGCAACGCCACAGCCGGAGGCGCAGAGAAACGGCGGCTTAGCACCGACACGCGCGTCGCTTTCGACAACATGTGGGCCGAGCAACTGACTTCAGGACAGGACAAAGGCGCTTGGCGCTGGCTCCGGTTCAAGAACGAGCCGTGGGAAGCGGACGATTCCGATTATTACGGAGCCGCGCTGGCCGCTGTCGCGGTAGGAACTGCTCCCGGAAATTACCGCGCCAATCCGGAAATCCAAAACAATCTGCAAATGCTGTGCGAATATTTGAACCGCGAAAGCGCAAGCCAAACATTGATGAATCGCGCGGTTCTCCTGTGGGCTTCCGCAAAAGTGCCCGGACTTCTCGATCCGGACCGGCAGCGGGCAATCATCGACGACTTGCTCAGCAAGCAGCAGCCCGACGGCGGCTGGAGCTTGATTTCGCTCGCGGGCCCATGGACGCGCCACGATGGAACGCCGCAAGAGACGAAGAGCGGCGGGTATGCAACCGGTCTGGTGACGTTCGCGCTGCAAGAAGCCGGCATGACCCGTGAGAACGCTCAACTGAGCCGCGGGCTTGCTTGGTTGGCGACAAATCAAAGTAAGCCGGAAGGTTTGTGGGCGGCGTATTCTTTGAACAAAAACAAAGAGCATCACATCAGTCCCGAGACCGCGCTCTTCATGAACGATGCGGCCACCGCCTATGCCGTCTTGTCTTTAAGCGAATCCTCGGCCAACTGACTCCGAGCCAACAGTGGCCGCCTGGCCAGCCTCGGTTTTTCTCCGCATACCGCAACTGCCGCGCGAAGCGTCTCTCAGCGCACTGCCCGCGAGCCAAACCGAGCCCTGCCGCCCAGCTCCAATACAATGAATACGAATTGGCCTTTGGTGAATCTAAATAGGTATGAAGATTCGAAGAGGTTTGCTCGGTTTCATCGCCACGGTTCAGGTGATTCTTTTCCTAACGCATTTCTTCTTGTATGAGACGTGGACCTTTTCGCCCGCCGGAAACGATCCAGCGGGCTCACTGTGGCTCAAAGTCTCTGTCGCCGTCTTGTCCGTGAGCTTCGTGGTCGCTTCGCTCCTGGCGTTTCGTTACACCGGCACGGCTCTGCGCCTGTTTTATCGCGCCGCCGCGGTTTGGCTCGGATTGCTCAGTTTTCTTTTCCTCGCGGCCGTCGCTTCATGGCTCGTTTTCGCAGTGGCAAGCCTCGCGGGCCTGCCTCTGAACTTCCACCGAACCGTCGAAGTCCTATTCGCGGTTGCGTTAGTGGCGGGTTTCTACGGCGTCTTCAATGCCAGTTGGACGCGCATTACGCGCATCACCGTCCGGCTCGCGAATCTGCCGGAAACGTGGCGCGGCCGCAAAGCCGCCTTGATCAGCGATCTGCATCTCGGCCACGTCCGCAACGGAAGTTTTCTCCGGCGCATGGTGGCCAAAATTCTCAAGGAAGAACCCGACGCGATTTTCATCGCCGGCGATTTGTATGACGGCACGGCGATCGATGCGACGCGAGCCGCCGCGCCTTTGAGCGGCCTGACAGCTCCGCAAGGCGTCTATTTCGTCGCGGGAAACCACGAGCAATTTGGCGACGACAGCAAATATCTGCGGGCCGTCGAAGCCGCGGGCGTGCGCGTACTCAGCAATGAAAAAGTAGACGCGGACGGTTTGCAAATTATCGGCGTGCCCTACCGTCACGCAACCCAGAATGGCCACTTTGCTTCTGTGCTCGATGGCATCGGCGTCGATCGCGAACGCGCGAGCATTTTGCTGACGCACGCGCCCGACCATCCCCAGGTCGCCGAAGCCGCCGGCGTTTCGCTTCAACTTTCCGGTCACACGCACCTCGGCCAGTTCATTCCCTGGAGCTGGATGGCGCGGCGAATTTACCGCCAATTCGTCTACGGTTTGAGCCGCATTGGAAAGATGCAAGTTTTTACGTCCAGCGGCGCGGGTACCTGGGGACCGCCGCTGCGCCTGGGATCGAATCCCGAAATTGTCGTGCTCCAATTCGAGTGAAGCTGCTTCATTGAGCGAAATTTCCAGCTTCGCCGCTCACGCAAAACAAAAATCCGTTCCTATCTTCCGCACCGCGAAATAACGAACACCGCGCTATTTCCAGGAAATGCGCAACAGCGAGAGCCCTTCGCGTGGAAGCGTAAATTGCAGATGGGCCGAGCCACGCTCCACGCTGATCCACGAAGGAGAATCGAGAAGCTGCAATTGCCCGGCCGCCTCGAGCTGCTGGTATTGCAAAGGAGTTGGCGATTGCGGCGATCCCATTTCCATCCAGGCAGTGAAGGAGTTGCTGTGCTCCGCATCAATCCGAAAATGTTCGAGCAAGACACGCTTGGCATCCGCCGGCAAACCGCTCATTGCAAGAGCGATGTTCGCGGGTTCGGCCGGCAAATCCTCATCATCGTAATTCCAAAGTAGAATTTCGATTTCGTGGTCTTTCCGAGTGGCGATACCATTGATGTCTGGCTCCGCGCGAACGCCGTCACGCAGAATTTCATCCACAGGAACGGCCGCCGAACTGAAAAGTTTGACGCGTTCCTCCCCCAGCAGGCCGAACATGCGAAACGCGTTGAGCACCGGCTTGTCCACTCCGTTCGTCGCCAACGCTCGCAGCCCTTCAAAATAAGGTTGGTCCTCGAATTCGAACGACCACGTTACTGCACCGGTAAAATTCACATGGTCGCGGCGCACCAATTCGTAAATCACGTTCAGAACTTCCGCGGTGTAGGAAGCGAAGAGCGCTTCATTGCGATACGAATTCTGCGGATAGGTTCGCGCCGAACACGCTGCGCATCCTTCGGGATCGGATTCGCCAAGCACGATGGGAGTCTGACGCCACTTGGGAAAAGACGCCGCGATTTCGAAGCCTGCTTGGATCGAGGCGAGCTGGCGCCGGATGCCCATTTGCACGTGGTCCGATTGCCAGGACACTTCTCCCTTTGGATGAAAGCTGACGAAAGACAGCGGCGCGCCGGTTTTTCCGGTGGCAGAGTTGCGCCCGTGCGCGCAGTGCTCCAAAAACGCGCGCAGAAATTCGGCGGCTTTCGGATTCGCGGGCCCCGTGCTGTCCGGTCCGCCCACGCGCGCGTCCGGCAAGGCGCGTAGAATCGCATCGGCGGTGATATCGTACAGTTTGAAATATTCCTGCGCCGTCCCCTGCCAGTAGGGGATGTCCGGCTCGTTCCAAATTTCCCAGAGCCAGGTTTTTACTTCCTCCTCGCCATACCGCTCGCGCAAGTGAGACGCAAACTGAAAGACCAACTCCGCCCACTTTCCATAATCCTTTGGCGGATAACTCCAGCCCGTAAAGATCGTTCCTTTCGGAAAACTGTGACGATACGGCTCCGGGTGCGTCGAGAGCACTTCCGGCATGAATCCCACTTCGATCAGCGGCTTGATTCCCCGCGCCCGGTACGTGTCGAAAATGCGGTCGAGAATCGTCCAGCTATAAACGGGATTTCCGTGCGCGTCCTCGGTGTAGACATTCGTCGAGCCCCACTTCATCGAGCCCGAGCCATCACCCGAAGTGAAGAGATTGTGCGCGCGAATGTGCACAGGCACCGGGCTCAGCGCGGCCAGTTCGCTAAGTAGTTTTTGGCCGTTCGGCGCATACGTGTAGTTCGGTTCATCGTAGCCGAAATAATTCCAGATCGGCGGAAGGGAACCATCCGGCTGATCGGCGTGCACTTGGATCGCAACGTTTGACGAAGACTGTTGTGCGGCGCCGGGAATTGCTGCGAACGCCAGAAGAGCAAATCCCGTGAGAAGGCGGCGAAGGACGTTGCCGAAGCGAATGTACAGGAGCACGTGCTGAATCTTAACCGAAATAGGCCGCCGTACGCGGCAGGATAAATAAAAAAGCAAACGCGAGCGTGGCGAAACGCGCGCGAGAATGCTTCGCAATGCCAGAGCTAAACTGGGCGACGGATGCCGAGCTTGCGCATCCGTGCCTGGAGCGTGGTGCGCTTCATCGCCAGCAGCGCGGCTGCGCCTTTGGGCCCCGCGATGCGCCATTCGGTTTGTCGAAGCGCCCGCAAAATGTGCTGCCGCTCCGCGTCTTCGAGCGTGGCAATCGACGAGGTGGAAGCCATAGACGAACTCGAGTTGGCCAGCGGCGAAAAAGAGTCTGCGCCTGCGGCAGCGCTCGCCGCGGCGCTAGCAAACGCAAGCGACTTCAGTTCGCTGACTGGCACACGAAGTTCTTTGCCCGGCGAGAGCAGCACCGCTCGCTCGATAAAGTTTTCAAGCTCGCGTATGTTGCCCGGCCACGCATAATTCGCCAGCGCCTCCATGGCATCGGCCGGAATGTATGCTACGGTTTTGTTGAGCCGCCGGCTGAATTTCTGCACGAAATAGCGCACCAGCAGCGGAACGTCTTCGCGGCGCTCGCGCAGCGCCGGAATTTGGATCGGGAACACGTTGAGGCGGTAAAACAGGTCGTTTCGGAAAGCGCGCTCGGCGACTAGCTTTGCGAGATCCCCGTTCGTGGCGGCGACCACGCGCACGTCCACGCGCTGCGTTTGGTTGCTGCCCAGGCGCTCGAATTCCTGCTCTTGCAGCACGCGCAGAAGTTTCGGCTGCAACTCCAGCGGCAGATCAGCCACCTCATCGAGGAAAAGTGTGCCGCGGTCGGCGAGCTCAAACCGCCCGACCTTTTGCGTGATGGCGCCGGTGAAAGCGCCGCGTTCGTGCCCGAAGAGTTCGGATTCCAGCAGGCCGCTGGGAATCGCAGCGCAATTGATTTTGACGAACGTGCGCTCGCGGCGCGCGCTCAAGTTGTGAATCGCCCGCGCGATCAATTCCTTCCCCGTCCCCGTTTCTCCGGTGACCAGCACGGCGGTGTCCGCGGGAGCGACAAGCTCGACCTGCGCGAGAGCTCGCTTCAGTGCGGGGCTGTCTCCGATAATCTCCTCAAAATTGAATTCCGTGCGGATCTCTTCCTCGAGGTAAAGCTTTTCTTCCGCCAGCTTGTCTTTAAGCGCATCGATTTGTTTGAAGGCCAAAGCGTTTTCTACCGCAATAGCGATTTGCGCGCCGACTTGCTGCAGCAGTTCGAGGTCCTGCGCTGAGAAAGCATCTTCGCGGCGGCTCGCTAGATTCAGCGTGCCGAACGTGCGCCCCTGCGTGATCAGCGGAACGCAACAAATGGTTTGTACGCCTTCGCCTCGGAGCCGGCGAATGGCTTCCGCTGGAAAACGATCGATTTCCGCGCCGCGCGCCACGAGCGGCTTGCTGTTCGAAAAGCATTGGCCCGCGGGCGTGGCGTCGAGCGAAACGATCATCTCCCCATCGAAGAATCCGGCGCGATCCGGAAAATCGAGCGCGTGGATCTTAAGCCGGCCGCTGGCGTGATCGATGAGAGCGAGGCTGGTGAAATCATGATGAATCACGCGTTGCAACGAAGTGACGATCCCGCGAAACAGCTCGCGAAGCACGCGCGTCGAAACGAGAACGTTGTTCACCTCGAGCAGCACTTGCAGGCGGTCTCGCTCTTGTGCGAGCTGGCCCTGGTACGCCTGCGAAGTTTCAAAATTCAGCGCGTTGTCCACGGCCACCGCCACCTGGCTTCCCACGCGCTGCATGAATTGAAGTTCCGTGTCCGTGATCGCCTGCGGAACAAGGCGCCCGAACCCCATCGCGCCCAGTCGCCGTTGCGCGGTGGTCAGCGGAACCATCGCCAGAGAGCGAACGCCCACTTCTCGAAGCCGCTGCATGAACTCCGGGAAGCGTTCATCTTCTTCCGTGTCGCACACGACGAAAGGCTGCTGCGATTGCCAGACCCAGCCCGAAGGATGGCCCTCGACGGGCGTCTCGCTGCCTGTCTTGACGGGAGTCGGAAGCCGCGTCTCCAGAATGTGCAACCGCATCACGTTCCGCGCAGCGTCGTGCAAGACGAGTGTCAGGAAGTCGAAATCAACGACGCTATGGAGACGCTCGGCCAGGTCGTGGAAAAGCGCCGCAAGGTCTCGATGCTGGGCGATGGATTCCGCCACTTCGAGCAGGGCTTCGAGCTGACGCCTCGAGTGTTCGAGCGGCGCAGGAGGGGCTACTTCGGGCGGGGAAATGGTGGGTTCCGCCATACAAGCAGAATAGCATCCGCGTCGGCTAAGGCTCAACCAAACGCCGAAAGGCCTTGAATTTCCGAACTTTTGTGGTTTGAATTTCCCGAGATTTCCTGCCGTTCAATCCGGAATGCGAATGCTCCCGTCCTGCGAAATCGCGAAAGACGGATTCCACGCGACTTCCCATGAAAAACCGTCTGGATCGCAGAAGTATCCCGAATAACCGCCCCAGAACGCTTCTTGGGCGGGCTTCAATATTTTTGCGCCCGCAGCGCGAGCTTCTGCCAGCACCAAATCCACTTCTCCACGTGTGCGAGCGTTGTAGGCCAGCGCCATTCCGCAAAATCCATTGCCGACCGGAGAAAGGTTCGCGTCCTTTGCAAGTTCTTCTCGCGGATACAACGCGAGTGCCATGCCTCCTGTTTGGAAGAACACCACGCCCTCGACCTTTGCCATGGATCGCCGCCAACCCAGACGCTCATAAAACTCTCGGCTGCGCGCGAGATCAGCCACGCCGAGCGTGATCAAACTCACTCGTTGTTCCATGTCGAATCTCCCTGTACGGCGAGTCTACCGCGCGCTCAATCCAAAGCAAACGGCTCGGAGACCGCGGAGAATCGACTGTTTGAGGTGCCCGAAGAGCGCCGCGGAACAATGAGAAGCCCCGCTTGCGCCGGCTATTGCTTACCAGGAGGGATCAGGAAGGATCGCGGGATTTTCGCGTCCAAGGTAGCAAGAACGGCTTCGTGTGCTTCCGCAAGCTCAGCGAGGTGCCCGTCCGTAACCTGGCTGGCGGCCTTTACCCAGATCGGAAGATGCGTGCTGTCGTGATCGTCAGCGATGAACGTGAACTTCACCCCAGCTTCTTCTTCTACCCCCACCAGCAGAGACCGCGCTTGGCCGAGAGTAAGTCCGTATTGCGAAACCTGAGCCACGATTCTTACGAAGCCGAGCTCGGTAATCGAGCAAGTTAGCAGCTCAGCTTGCTGGGCCGCGGCCAAAGATCGCACCCAGTTGCTGGCCCGGGGATGGAATTCATGCTGCAGAACGCCCAATGCTACGAGGGCGCTCACGTCCAGAAGGTATTTCACGGAAAGTCAGCCAGCATTTCCTCAACCTGTTTGCTGGTCAGCGTAGGTGCGTTTGGACCAAGATCCAGAACTGGAAACCCAGTAACGGGGTCTTTAATGATGCGAGCTTTCCTCCGCCGCGCACGCCGTGGCGTCAGCACGATGCGGCCGCCTTCGATGGTGGCGTCCAGTGGGTCGCCCGGGCGCAGCCCCAGCTTGTTGCGGATCCGGCTGGGAAGAACCACCTGGCCTTTTGTGGAAACCTTGGTCTGCATGGTAAGACAATCTTACCGTATTTCTCCACGCGCAACATGCGCAATTCCTCGCCGCGTAAACCACGCATGCACAAGGTAAACTCAAAAGAGAGCCGCTGCGAGATCGCGCCAAAGCGTCTTGCGAACGACTACAGCTCTGCGGCAAGGTTCGCGCGGCGTTTCGAAAAAATCGAGCCATTAAATCTACGGACTGGAAGAAATGAAACCACAATTGCAAGTCATGAAATTCGGCGGCACCTCCGTCGGCGACCCGGCGTGCATCGCCAGGACGGCGCAAATCATCGCGCAGGGCGCGCGCGCCGGAGCTTGCGTGGGGGTCGTCTCCGCGATGAGCGGCGTGACGAACCGGCTGATCGAAGCGGCGAAGCGAGCAGGCGTCGGCGAAAAAGACCCGGGCACCGCCATTCTCGAAGCGCTGCGCAAACAGCATGAAGAGGCGTTGGCAACCTTGGTGCCGGTCGAGAACGCGCGCAAGCCCATTCGAGAAGCCTTGGACGCAGTTCTCGCTGAGGGCAATCGGCTGCTGGAAGGGACGGCGCTGCTACGAGAACTCACGCCGCGAACGCTCGACGCGATCTCGAGCCTGGGCGAACGACTTTCCGCGCCGTTGGTTGCGGCTGCCGTCCGGGAGCTTGGCTTGCCGAGCGGGGCGGTGAATGCCACGCGCTTGATCATTACGGACACGATTCATGGAGGCGCGGAACCGCTAATGAACCTCACTCGCGAAGCGTGCGAAGCGCAGTTGCGCCCGCTGTTGGATAAGGGAGTCGTGCCCGTCGTGACCGGCTTTCTTGGCGCGACAGCCGACGGGATACTGACCACGCTGGGGCGCGGCGGCTCTGACTATTCCGCAACGATTTTGGGCGCAGCGTTGAACGCCGACGAAGTGATCATCTGGACTGACGTCGACGGCGTCTTGACCGCGGACCCGCGCCTGGTGCCGGAAGCGCAAACCATTCCGGTGATTTCTTACCGCGAAGCCGCGGAGCTCGCATTTTTTGGCGCGAAAGTGCTGCATCCAAAAACGCTCAATCCTGTGATGCAGGCCGCGATTCCCGTATGGATACGTAACAGCTTTGCGCCCGATCGCCCCGGAACATTGATCACTCCCGAAGGGCGAAGCACCGGCGGCGGCGTCAAAGCGCTGACCGCGATTCAGGACGTCGCGCTGATCAGCGTCGGTGGCCCTGGCATCGTGGGATTGCCCGACGTGGTCGGCAGGACATTTTCGACGACGGCGGAGTTGCGTGCGAACGTCCTGCTAATTTCGCAATCCTCTTCTCAGAACGACATTTGCTTCATCGTCTCCGCCGGTGACGCCGCGCGTACCGTCGAAGCGCTGCGAAAAGAGTTTGCCCAGGATCTGGCGCACGAAAAAGTCGAGCACATCACCGTCGACGCAAATATCGCCATCGTTGCTGTTGTCGGAGAAAACATGCGCGGCACGCCTGGAGTCGCGGGCAGAACGTTTAACGCGCTCGGCCGCGAAAACGTCAACCTCATCGCCATCGCGCAAGGCTCCTCGGAATCCAACATTTCCTTCGTGGTGGAAGAGAAAGCCATGAAGACCGCTCTAATTACCGCCCATCGCGAGTTTGCATTGGGCGCGCCGGCAAATTGACACCATTTGTAAGCTCGATAGAAAATTCAAACATCAGGTTCGTTCTAAAAATCAGCGACTCGCCCATATGCCGGGCAGGAAGCCACCTCTCGATCAGTTGGGTTTTTCGTCGTCGGGCGGAATGATCTTGATGTCGTCGATGGCGCGCGGAGTGCTGTTGGGATCCTTGACGAGGCCCTCGAGCGTGGTCTTCGCGTGTTCATCGACGGCGCCGACCGCAGCCACCAGGCAAGAATAGAGAAACGCCTTGATGCCGGAGCGGAATTGCTCGGTGGATTGCTCGGTCGTGCGCGTCACGTCGTCGACCATGGTGCGGCGCCGGGATTCGCAAGCGACTCGGTTCTCCGCGTCCAACGCGGAGAGAGCAGAGCGGACGCGCTCGGTTGTTTCCGAGATGGCGAGATCGACCTGCACTTCAGCCTGTCGGCGAAATTCCTCGAGCGCGCTTCCCGAAGCGCTGTGCAGCAGCGCGCGCGATTCCGCCACGCGAGCGTCGAGCTGCGCGGCCGCTTCGCGAATGACCATGCGCGTGGATTCCATCACGCGGACCAACTGGCGGTCGGAAATGCGGTCGGCGGCCGCTTCAAATTGTTCGCTGGCCTGCCCGAGCGATTCATCCAGGCGGCCACGCGTTTGCGGCTCGATTTCACGGGCGGCTTTTTCCACGAATTTCTGCGTTTCGCCCAGATTGCGCTGGGTATCGGCGGCGAGTTTTTCAAGCCGCTCGGCAATTTCCTCGGCCTGTGTGCGATAAGCGTCCTGCTGCTCTTGCCAATGGATTTGGACTTCGCCGAGGCGTGATTCCAGGTGGCCGAGAATCTCTTCACGAGAAGCGCGCAACAGAGAATCAAAACGCTGCTCGGAGAATTCGTGCAATTGCTGAAGATTGCGTTCGCGGACGCCCTCGATGCGCGCGAGAGCTTCGTTGATGGCCTCATCGAGCTGCGTGGCGAGCGCGTTTTGCACGACCTTTTCCGCCGCCGCCTGCAGTTTGCCTTGCATGGCAGCGACGAGCTGGTCGATGGTGATGGCCACGCGCTCAGGCTTCGCAGGAGCGGCTTCCTTGGCCGGCGCTGGGCCGCCCGCGGCGAACGAAGGCGAGGGAAACGCCGTCACCTGGTTGTTTCTCATTTCGCTGGCGGCCATTGCGGCAGAAGCCGGAAAGGCAGCAGGCGCTTCCGGCGGAGCCGGCGGTTCGAGCGCGGGAGCGACAGCCGTCCCCAGACCAGCAAACGATGAATTTCCTCCCAGTAAGCGATTCCAGTCGGAAGGCGGCGGAGAAACGTTCCAGATATTTGCAGGCGATTCGAGTTCGACCCCCACCTGGAAAAGTTCGCGCGGACTTGCAGGCGGATGCACGGATTTTACAAAAGCGCGAATCACCGGAGAGATCGATTCGCCATCCGGCTGCAGAACGCGAAGACCGACGGACGCGCCGATCGGATATTCATGCCGCGAAGGATACCGGCAGCCATGCAGATTGAAGCTGACAGTGGAAGTTTTCTCCTGGAAGGAAAGCCCTGTTTTGGTTTGGCCGAGCACGACCAGAGGAACCGTGCGTTCGACGCGCGTGCTGCGGCGCCCTTCGAGGCCGGAAAGCGAATGTAGATGATCTGGGGGAACGGCTAGGCTCACTTCGGTCCTCCCAATTACCAACTCGGAAGCCTACCACCGTCGCCCGGCCCCGCAAAAGAAATGTTCTTGTCGAGCGGTGAACCCCGAACGGCGGACGAGGTCAGGAGAGCCAGCTCGTTTCTAAGGAAGAAGCGGAGGGGACCGCGTTTCGCGGCGTGCGCTCCGTTCCACGCGCCTCCCGGGCGTGAACACTGTCAGGGATGCGCCCGGTCTGTACCAGCTAGGGCGCTTCGGCAAAACGCATCTTCTATCGGCCGCCGGAATCTTTCGGAAAGCTTTTCCCGAACATGGGAGCTTTACTCTTCGATTGCTCTTCAGTCGCTTCATCCTGGATGACGTCCCAATGCTCGACAAGGATTCCGTTCTCAATACGTAAAATGTCCGCCGCAATCCAGTTCACGGGCAGGCCGAAATCCGAAAATCGCCCGTGCACGATGACAAATTCTCCCTCGGCCACGATCGTTCCCGGCTCATATTTGAGGGTGGATGGAAGGCTCTTGACGAGATCGAACAACCCTTCGCGGCCCGGCGCGATATGAGCGCTGTGTTGGATGTACTTGGCCGACCAAAACTTTTCTGCGCCGGCGTAGTCGCGCTTATTGAACAGCGTGTCGAACGCCTCCAGGACGAGCGCTTTGTTCTTCGATTCAACCGTGCGATTCATTATTGCGTAAGAACCATGTAGGCGCTCATCGTCGGTGCACCCGCCTTTCGATTCGTTTTTTCAAAGCAAGCGCCGACGGCGCTCAGGCGTTCGTGCCGCCGTCGACGGTCAGATTCGCTCCGGTGATGTACGACGACTCCGGGCCGGCCACGAACGCCACCAACGCGGCGACTTCATCGACAGATCCGTAGCGGTTGAGCGCCGTGGCTGCCTTCTGGGGAACCGCCCAATCGCCGGCGGCGGGATTCAACTCCGTATCGATCGGACCCGGCTGGATATTATTGACCGTGATGCCCCGGCCCCCGACCTCTCTCGACAGCCCCTGCGCGAACATCTTGACCGCTCCCTTTGTCGCCGAGTACGGCACGAGCCCGGGCGTCATCATGCGCTCGCCCACGCACGAGCCGATGGTGATGATGCGGCCTCCGCTCTTCATATGCTTCAACGCCGCCTGCGTGGCGACGAAGATGCCGCGCACATTGAGGTCAAGCATCAGGTCTAGATCCTCGAGCGTCGCCTCCTCAAATTTTTTTGGAATCGCCGTCCCCGCATTGTTGACGAGCACGTCGAGCCGGCCGAAGGTCGCCACGGTCTTTTCAACCGCTGCTTGGACGGCCTTGGCGTCGGTGCCGTTCGCTTCGATTGCGATCGCCTTTCGGGCGCCGCGCTCGATCTCCTTAACCACCGACGCAGCCGCCTCGGCGCCTTTCGTGTACGTGATGGCCACGTCCGCTCCGTCCGCGGCCAAACGCTTCGCGATTGCCGCTCCAATGCCGCGCGAACCGCCGGTGATGAGTGCAATCTTCCCTTCCAATCTCTTGGACATTTTTTCTCCTGGGTTGCCGCGTTGTTTCCTTCCTCAGCGTTCTGGAAAAAAGAGGTACAGGCTGGGTTCCGAAAGGTCCCGCGCAATTCCGCGTCTTCGATTCGGTACTTAGAGCAGATGCTCGAACTCGCCACAAAGGTGTAGGGAATTTTTGTCGCTATCCCGCCAACTTTTCGAATTCGCGGTTCTGCTCCTTGCTCTAGAACCGCGCCGCCTGGCCACGGACCGCTACAGTCAACTGCGATCCGCGCTTCCTCGGAGATATTGTTTCAACCGCCTCGAGTATGGCGCCCGCCACCGATCAAAAAAAAGCGCTCACGGGAAGGACAGAAATCCCCTATTCCGGGCGTAAAGAACTTGAAGTTAAAGTGAAGAGGCCGCGGACCACCTTCAACCCCGGGGAAGAAGTGAACCGTTCCTCGCAGGAAATCGCCAAATCATCTCTACGTGTTTCAGGCTACGAAGTTCAGCCGGACAAAGTGGTTTTCTATTTGTGGCCCACGGCCGGTGGAACGTCTTTTGCGTTTGATTTCCGCATGCACTATCGCCTCAAGGCGATGACCGCGGCCTCCGTTCTCTACGACTACTACAATCCCGATGCCAACGCCACCGTCGCGCCCGTTCGTTTCGCTGTGAACTAAAGGCGTTGCCAGGCGGAGTGCGGTCGCAGCCGTCGGATATTTTCGATCACGCCATCGTTGAGTAAAGGCGCATGAAGCAACTCAGAAGTCCGATTGTGAGAGCGGAAATATCGTCAAAGATGATTTTTCTCGCGGCTGTTTCCTACTGTCATTCACACGAATCTTTCCTACTATAATGCGCAATGCGCGGGCCGCTTTGTGGGCGCGAATCGATCCACACACACGTTTTGCGGTTGGGAAGGAATTCTTATGAATTCGAAGTTGGAGAGCGGGAAAAAAAGCAAGCGGAGCCGGACTTCTTATGCGTGTTACGCGCGTCATGCGTGCTATGCGTGGATTGCTTTCGCGATTTGCTGTTGCTCGGGCGCGGGCTACATTTGCGCTCAGCAGGAAGTTCCAAAAATGCCGATGCAGGCCAACGATGAGAACGGAGCGCTGTCTCGCTGGCTGAAGAAGAAAGTATTGGATTCGCGCGAACTCGATGCCATGGAAAATTTATCGACATGGACGTTCACGGGCGACGGAGAGATGGCACTGGCGGATTCGCCGGTGAAAAACGGCGCGCACTCGCTGCGAATCAGCTCGAAAGAAAATCTGGGGCTGGTCGGGGGCTCCGGCGAATGGGAGGATCTGGTCGCCAGCCGCAAATTCCCTTCCGAGGATTGGCGCGGCTACAACCGCATTTCGCTGTGGGTCTATCCCGACGTGATCGGCGCGCCGGCGCTCTCGGCTTCGCTCGTGCTGCACAATGAGGGAGCGCATCGGCTTCCGGACCATTACAACGAAGGGCGTGACGAATCCATTCCGCTGAAAAATCACGAATGGAATCACGTGGTGTGGGAAATCGCGCCGCTTGACCGCGATAAAGTGACACAGATCGATTTCGCGTACAGCATGCCCAAGATGTTTCCCGACCCGGGCGATCAAACGATTCTGTATATCGACCAACTGGAGTTGCAGAAAGTGGATGCGGACCATGTTGAGGGGTGGGACGTCGCGCCGGGAAAAATTGCGTTCAGCCATGCGGGATACACAGCGGGCGCGACGAAGACCGCGATTGCGAGTTCTCTCGATGCGCATGAATTTTCGGTGATCGAGCAAGGCACGGGGAAAATTGTGCTTACGAAAGCAATCCAGGAAGAGACCACGCCGCTGGGAAAATATGCGGTGCTGGATTTTTCCGAGGTGCAGACGCCGGGCGAGTATGTTCTTCGCGCCGGAGGCATCACGACACGGCCGTTTCAGATCAGCCAGGAGGCATGGCGCGAGAGTATCTGGAAGGCGATCAATTTCATGTACAGCGAGCGGTGCGGAACGGTGATTCCGGGGATTCACGGAATCTGCCATTTGGACGATTACACGATTCACGGAGATAAACGGATCGTCGTGAATGGCGGCTATCACGATGCCGGAGATCTTTCCGCGACCGGGAACACGCCGGGAATGGCTTACGGATTGTTTTCGCTTGCCGAGCGATTGCAGCAGCAAGGAGAAGATCCGGTGCTGCGCGAGCGCGTGCTGGAAGAGGCGAAGTGGGGGCTGCACTGGGTCTTGAAAACGAGCTTCGGCGACGGATACCGTTCGACTGGGCAACTGATCAGTTATTGGACCGACGGAATCATGGGCGATGCGGACGACCGCTTCGGGCAAGCGGTAAACGATCCGGAATGGAATTTTCGCGTGGCGGCGCTTGAGGCGCTGGCGGCGCGCGTGCTGAAAGAGAGCGATCCAGAGTTGGCGATTCGCAGCTTGCGCACAGCGCAGCAGGATTGGAACTTTGCCGTCGAAGGAATGAAGACGGCTGCGCCGCTTCCGGAAGTTTATGGAGCCAAGGACGATCTGGAACGCATTTCGTTTGGTGCGATTGCTTCCGTGGATTTGTACCGGGCCACGGGCGAAGAACGCTATGCGGAAGAGGCGTTCAAACTGGGCGAACAGATCATGGCGTCGCAGGAGCAAACGATTCAGCCGTGGAGCATTCCTCTGACCGGCTATTTTTATACCAGCCCGAAGCGGGAGAACCTTTTTCATCGATTTCATATCGGGCAAGAGGAAGAACCGATCATCGCGCTGACGCATCTGTGCGAGACGTTCCCGAAAAATGAGAATTGGATGAAGTGGTACGGAGCGATCGTGCTGCACTCGAAGTATTACCAGGAGGCAACGGCGAAAGCGGACCGGCCGTACGACATGCTGCCCGCGGCGATTTACAAAGAGAGCGAAGCGAAGCTCTTGCCGGAATCGAAAAACTGGACGCCGCTGCGCGCCGCGGACCGCGACTCGTATCTCGAACAAGTCCGGCGCGGAATTCCGCTGGGCGGAGACTATTATCTGCGGAGATTTCCCGTTTGGTTTGACTTCCGCGGGAATTCGAGCGTGCTGCTCTCGCAGACAAAGGCGCTCTCGGCGGCGGGACAACTGCGCGGCGATCTGGGCGCGGAAGATCTGGCGCAGCAGCAGGCCGAATGGCTCCTGGGACGCAATCCTTTTTCGACGAGCATCATGTACGGCGAAGGATACGACTGGACGCCGCTCTACAGCGTACGATCCGGACAGATGGTTGGCGCGATTCCCGTGGGAATCGAAACGAAGGAATACAACGACGCGCCCTACTGGCCCACGCAAATTTGCTGGACGTACAAAGAGGTCTGGACGCAGCCGGTGGGCGAGTGGATCTGGCTGATGCAGGATCTGCATGGCTCGGCCGTCGCGGAAGGAAATGCCGACGCCGCGCCGGGCGAGCCGATCGAATTCCGCGATGAGCGCACGGGACGCGTGACGCGAGTTGCCGCCGATGCCGCGAGGGGAAAATTTAGAGTCGAGTTGCCGCAAGGACGGTATAGCGTACGGCAGGGTGCGGTGCATACCACGCTGACGGCGCTTTCCGGCGGGGTGTATCCCGTGGAAATGCGCGCGAGCAAGGCGTTGGATTTCGAGGTTACGACAGACGCGGCGCATGGCGAAGATGTGACGGTGCGAATCCATGCGGATGGGGCGGGCGCGCATACGCTGGAGGTCAGAAGCTACAACCTCGAGATGAAGCGAGCCGGCGACCGAGACGATTGAGCTGCGTGCGGGCCACGATGCCGAAGTGGTGAGGCATGGGCGCGTGCTTGCGGCGGGGACGCCATGGGTCGTCGTGGTCATCCCGGATGGGGCGATGAACGAACTTCGGGAAGTTACGGGCACGGCGAAGTGACGGGTGTAGCCCCCGGGATTTCTGGTTAACAAGAACTACGCACCCCCCTAGGCAGTTTGTAAGAGTATCAAAAGAAAGGGTTTGTGCTAGGGGCAGTTTGTAACCAATTGAAAAGGAAGAGGTTATTTGCTCGCTTTTTGCGCATTTTTGCACATTCGCTGCTCGGGGAGCGGGCGGATGCGAAGTGCGGGCGGCGAAGGAGAGAATCGATCGCGCGGAGACGCGGAGCAAGGAGAGAGGGGCAGATCCTCTTCGGCAAGGGCGGGATCTTCGGTTCCGAGCCGCTCGGGATCTGCGGTCACTGGGCTCAGGATGACGGGAAAGTTTCCAGAGGCAGGCGGGTAGCGGAGGCAAGGCGGTGACTCCTTTCTCCTCCGCGACGAAACAGAACGAATTATAGCAGGTCTGTGTTTATTGTCAAGTTATAATTATAAGTCGTTATGGTACAGCGCGTTGAGGGACACTAGCCGGCCCTGGCTGTGCTTACGGCACGGGGGAGATGCGCACTCGGCCGGGTTCCACGACGGTAAAAGCGTTTTGCAATCGGGAACCGAGCACGGCCACCGCCTCAACCAATGTCGCAGGTTTGGCTTGACGCGCGCGGTTGTGGAACCTGAGTAGAATTACGCCGGCCGACGATCGTCCGTGGGCGTAGACCAAATTGCCAAAATCGCGATCTTCGGTGACGAGCACGCGCCTCTCGGCGAGAGCGCGGTCGAGGACGTGTTCGTCGGTGGCGCCGGCCTCAACCTCGGCAATTGCGAGGACGTCGTAACCGGCTTCGCGAAGAGCGTGGATCACCGGACCGGCGCAGCTCTCATCGGCCAGGAAATTCATAGATTAGGAGTTCGATGTTGGCGGCGCGCCTGGGAGGAGGACCACTTCTTCATGGGCTACGCTAGCGGCACCGTACGCGACGGCGGCGCGGATATCTTCGGTGGTGAGGTGAGGATAGTCCTGGAGGAGGTCGGTTTCGGAGGCGCCCTCGGCGAGTTTGCGCAGGAGTAGCTCGACGGTGATGCGCGTTCCGCGAATCACGGGCTTGCCCATCATTACGGCTGGGCTGATGTCGATTCGCTCTGTGGTCATGGGTAGTTCCTCGTTTGATGATAGCGCCGTTCGCGCGAGTTGAACAATCGTTTCACGGAGCGGTCGGAAAACGAGCGAAAAGAGGGTTCTCTCTGCGCAGGCCGAGACATCTGCAGGAGCAAGCGTGAAGGGGAAAGGCATCGACTTGATTCGTTCAGAACAACGGTTGAGTGGGGCGGGGAGTTCAGAGCCACTCGCGCTGTGAGGTGGGGGCCCCGGGGCTGAACGGTAGCGGAGGTTCTACCGCGGGGACGCGGAATAGGTTGGGGTTATTTGCGGCCGATGAAGCGGACGCGGAGGGTGAAGGCTAGGCCTTGGCCGCCGGAGAAGGCGCCGAAGCAGCCCTGCGTGAGGGTGCTTGTGCACGTGCGGGGCGTCGATATTGTTGACTACGGTGTCGGGATTTTGGCGGTTGAGGATGTTGACGGCTTCGGCGCGGACTCCCCAGAGATAGCCGCGGAAGCCGAATTTTTTTTCGAGGCCGATATTGAGGCTGGCGTAGGCGGGAAAGCGGGAGGAGTTGGGCGGGCCGACGAGTTGCTGCTGGAGATTGACGACGCTGAAGGGATAGCCGGAGCGGTATTCGAAGAAATAGCTGAGCTGGATGCCCCAGATTTGCGTGGGCGCCCAGCCCCAAGAGACGATGCGGTTGGGAGAGTCCCAGATGACGGGGCCGGATTGTTGGGCGACGTAGAAAATGGAGCCGAGCGCGGGATTGAGGACTTCATTGGAATGGGCGATGGAGCGCGTGTAAGCGCCGTAGAACTCCATGCTTTCGGAAAAAACGTGGCGGAGGGAAACGGTGGCGGAGCGGTAGCGATCTTTGCGAGTGTCTTCGAGGAGAAAAGTGCCCCCGGGTTGCGCGGGTTGCTGATCGACGTAAGCGAAGCCGTGATAGCCATTGCGAACGAGAAACTGCAGGCCGAGAAGCGAGCTGTGGGCGAATTTTTGTTGCCAGCCAGCGCTGGAAGTGGTGAAGCGAGGCTGCTGGAGGCCGTTGGCAGGGAGAACGAATTGGCTAACGATGGGACCTGGCGCGAGGACGTTACCGGCGGAGTCATAGAAGGTGTCGATTTGTTTTTGGTCGAGAGCCTGGCCGATGAGAGAGAGATTGAGAGGGGCGTTGTAGATGCCCCAACTAAGGGAGATTTTTGAGGTGTCGTCGCCGAAAGGAAGAACGTTGGCGGAGAGGCGCGGCTCGGCCATGGCGCTTTGCGTGAAGCGGTCCCAGTCGGTGCGGAGGCCGGGCTGAAGGACGAAACATTTCGAGATGGACCAGGTGTCTTGTACGTAGGCGCCGGCTTGCGTGTTGGAGAGCTGAGGATTGGCGAGGCCGGAAAAAGTGGTTTGGCGGACGAGACAGCCGGGCTGGAGGGCTGAGGTGCAAGTGGTCATGTCGGTTGCGAGCGATTGGAGGGCCTGGATTTCGCCGCGATCGGCAGAGAGAAGATAGGTGAGGCCCGCGACGTTGAGACCGGCGGCGAGCTGATGCGTGCCATGCCAATGGCGGGATGCAGCGATGACATTGGCGACGGCCTGCAAGCGGCGGCCGCGCTGATCGAGGCGCTGAAAATAATTTCCGGCAGAGCCGTTGACGAGGAGGACGTAAGGCTCGGTGCCGAGAGGGATGTAATCGAGAGTGCCGTCATCGGCGGCGACACCCAGCTCGAAGAGCGTATCGTGAAGCCAGATCTGATCTTTGAGGGAGGCGAAGTAACGTTGCTGGTTGCCGGTGACCGTGGTGGAGACGGGATCGAGAGCGTCGAGGCCGAGATTGGTATCGCGGGCGCGGTTGTAAAGTAGGGTGGCGTGGAGGATGTGCTTGGGCGTGATGTTGTATTGGAGGCGAAGCAAATTGTCGCCAGCCCATTCCTCCGAGGTATTGGCACCGGCGGGCTGCTGTTTGATGACGGAGAAGGTGTGTTGAACGCTGATGGAATCGGAGAACCAGAAGCGGCCGCGAAGAATGGGGCCGGAGAAAGTGAAACGCGGATACCAATTGCCGAGGTGGACGCCTTCCTGGACGTTGATGCCGGGAGCGGGATTGGTGGTGCCGAAGCGCCACTTGTCGTCGCCATCGGGAGTTTCGAGGCTGAGAATGTTTGCGCCGGAATGCGCGTAGCCTGCGCCGAAGCCGCTGGTTTGGACTTCGGCGGAGCGAGTGGCGTCGATATTGAAGCGAGCGGTGAGAGTGCCGTTGGAAGGATCGCTGAGATCGAAGCCATCGAGGAGATATTGCGTTTCGCCGGAGCGCGCGCCGGCAATGTGGAGATTGCCTTGGTTGTCCTGGGTGATTTCAGGGAGGGCGACGAGGCTTTCGGCGAGGATGTGAGAGTTGGGGACGGGAATATCGCGAATAGCGCGGGCGGTCAGCGTGGAGCGCTGGGCGGTGTCCTGAGGATCGATTTGGTTGGCGGGCGCAGTGACCTGGACTTGCTGGTGAACTTCTTCTGCGTGATTGAGAGTGAGAGTGAGCTGGTTATCGCCGGATTGAAGGGCGAGAGCGCGATTGGCGATGAGGAAAAAGCCCTCCTTGCGGACTTCGAGCTCGTAATCGCCGGCGGGGAGATTGCGAAGATTGAAGCGGCCGGCTTCGTCGGTTTCGGTGCGGAAGATGTGGCCGGCGGGATCTTCGAGTTTGATTTGAACGGCGGCGAGCGGAACGCCATTTTCGTCGACGACGATGCCGGCGCAGTTGGAGAGGTCGGCGGCGCGAGATTCTAGCGGGGTGAGGACGGAAAGACAGACGAGTGCGGAAACGAGCAGGCGAGCTAGCCCCATATCTCACCGTGTGAACTGCGACCTGGATTTATTAGACTACAGATTATTGGGGCAGGATGTCTCGTTGGAAACGAGGTTGGACCCACGCTGGATGGTAGGCTCGTGGGGACTCGAACCCCAGACCTGGCCGACCCGGTCGGCCCGCTCTAACCAACTGAACATTTGATGAGCGCAAGGATCATTTTGGATGATTTCCAGCGCTTGATCTCCAATTCGCGACGACGCGCTGTCAGGAGCGAGTCGAACTGTTCCTGATACACGAGCGTCCAGGGGCCGCGTCCACGCGTCGAGAGGCTGTGCCCACGCCCGTGTTCTTCCTGACGGCGAGCAAGATCATTGGTGGAACCAACGTAGTAACGACCCGTAGTTTCGCTTTGGAGGATGTAAACGAAGGCCATCGGAGAAAACGGTCAGAGGCAAATGGTAGGCTCGTGGGGACTCGAACCCCAGACCTCCACCGTGTCAAGGTGGCGCTCTAACCAACTGAGCTACGAGCCTACAAGAAGCTTAGTTTAGCATGAGAGGCGGAGTGTTGCCGATGGTGAGCATTGAGGCTGAGTTGAAGGCGAAATGCCCGCGAGTGGCGCTGGCTTGCGTGACGGCGGAGGTCGAGGTGTGCGGGACTCCAGAGGGATTGGGCCAGGAACTGCGCGAGTGCGAAGAGGAAATTTTGAAGCTGGCGGAGCCGAAGGGGGTGCTGGAGTCGGCGGCGATTCTGGCGACGCGAGCGGGGTACAAGGCGCTTGGGAAGGACCCGGCGCGGTATCGCGGATCGGCGGAGGCGTTGCTGCGGCGAGTGATCGCGGGGAAAGGGTTGCCGCGGATCAACAATGTGGTGGACGCGATTAATTTGGTGAGCGTGGAGAGCAGGATGCCAGTGGGGCTTTATGATTTGGCGCACGTGAAGGGCAATATCGTGTTTCGCGCGGGGCGCGCGGGGGAAACGTACAAAGGGATCGGAAAATACGATCTGAATTTGGAAGGATTGCCAGTGTTTTGCGATGAGGCGGGGCCGCATGGGAGTCCGACGAGCGATTCGGAGCGAACGATGGTGACGGAGGCGACGAAGCGGGTGATCGCGATCATCATTTCTTTCGGCGGTGGGGACGGATTAGAACGCTGGGGGATAAGAATGTCCGAGATTCTAAACAACTACGGTTGTGGGGTAAACATCGCGGCCCATGTGATCTAGCGAAAGGTGCAGCGACGCCGTGTTCCTTCCAACTATGGGCCAAATAACATTTCCAAATTGCGACGACCGTGCGTTATGTGAAGAATGACCACCTCCGTCTGCGCAACCCTGTAGAAAATTAAGTACTGACCGACGGGGAAGCTTCTGAGACCAGCGCGCAAATCATCGCGGCGACGACCGATATACGGATGTCCGGCAATAAGTAAAAAGCGCTCCGTAACGAGGTCAACGAAGCGATCAGCGATGTCTTTGCTGCCGCTCTCCGAAGCGATGTAATACCAGATTTCGTCGAGTTCGATTACAACTTCCGGAGCGAGGCGGTGCGCCATCAGCGGCGGGCGCGTTGCTCGGCATCAAAACGAGCGCGACCACGCCGCTGCACTTCTTCAGCAAGTTCTCGCAAGGATTGCGGCGTAATGGCACGACCCTCTCCCCGTGCCACAGAAGCTTCCGCCGAATCGAGCGCGGCCAGAATTTCTGCTCGAGCGCGTTCACGCTCTTCCCACAACAATAGCGCTTCCTGGACAGCATCTTCGGCACGCCGGAATCTGCCAGTGTCGATGGCCTGACGGATAAAGGCTTCCTGGTCTGGGGTCAAACGTACGTCCATAAGATAAAGGGTAGGAGTGCGGTGAACGAGTGTCAAGCGCAGTATTCGCTCCCCGCTACGGCGAAACGGGATGTGTGAGTTGAGACTCGCCGGCGAGGACGCGGTGGTGCAGGAAGCCGCGGGCGGCGAGGAGTTCGGCGTTGAGAAGGGCGGCGCCTGCGGCGCCACGGACGAGATTGTGGGAGAGCAGAGTGAGTTTGATGTCGAGGAGCGGGCATTCGCGGACGCGGCCGACGACGGCGGCCATGCCGTTTCCGGCGTGAACGTCGCGGCGAGGCTGCGGGCGGTCGTCGCCTTCCAGAACAATGACTGGATAACGGACGGCGGAAGGCAGCGAGGCGAGTTCGGCGCCGACTTCAAAATTGCGCAGGGCTTCGCGGACTTCGTTCAAGGAAGCGATTTTCTTGAGGCTGAGGGAAACGCACTCGAGGTGGCCTTCGAGAACGGGAACCCGATTGCAATGAGCGCTGAGGCCGAGACCGGCGTCGACGAAGCGTGCGCCGTCCCATTTGCCGAGGAGCTTTTGCGGCTCGGATTCCATTTTGTCTTCCTCGCCGCTGATAAACGGAACGACGTTGGCGTGAATATCCATGGAGGCAACGCCTGGATAGCCGGCGCCGGAGACGGCCTGGAGCGTGACGACGAAGATTTTTTCGAGGCCGAAAGCGTCCGCGAGCGGTTTCAAAACGAGAACGAGGCCAGCGGTAGAACAATTCGGGTTGGTGACGATGAAGCCAGTGTCGTAACCGCGATTTTTTTGCTGCACGCGAATGGCTTCGAGGTGCGAAGCGTTGACTTCCGGAATAAGCAAGGGAACGTCGGAATCCATGCGGTGATTCTTGGAATTGCTGACGACGGGATAGCCCGCGCGGGCGAAATCTTCTTCCGCGCCGCCGGCGACACTTGAATCGAGCGCGGAAAAAACGAAGTCGCATTCGAGGCTGGGATCGAGACTTTTGACGATGAGACCCCGCGCCGATTCGGGGATGGGGCCATCGAGATGCCAGCGCACGGCTTCCTCATAGGATTTGCCGGAAGAGCGTTCGGAGGCTGCGACTTCCGTCAGCTCAAACCAAGGATGACCGGCTAGAAGCTTTACGAGGCGCTGACCCACAAGCCCGGTTGCGCCGAGAACTCCCGCGCGCCATTTTTTCCCGGACTTCGGGGGCAGGGGACGTTCGACCGCCCCGGACATGCCACTCTTGTCGCCGTTTTCCGAAGAATGAGAACTCACGCCACACCTCCACGGTGCAAGCGAGAATTTGCGTTTTGCGGAAGGCCGATGCGCGTTCCGCGAACGTGCGGTTTAAAAGTGTTGCGAATCCAGATGGTCATGTCTGTTTCCGCGGCGAGCGGGAGAACGTGCGGGTGGAGAACTTTGGCGCCGCTCGCGGCCAAGGCGTGCGCCTCATCATAGCTCAGGTCATGGAGAAGTTGGGCTTCCGCGGAGGCGTGGGGATTAGCGGTGTAAATTCCATCGACATCGGTCCAAATGACGAGCTCTTCGGCGTCCACGACGTGGGCGACGATGGCGCCGGAAAAATCGGAGCTGTTGCGGCCGAGCGTGGTGATGCGGCCGTCGGGAGTCGCGCCGATGAAGCCGGTGACGACGGGGACGAGGCCGTCCTCAAGAAGCGGAAGAAGAATGCCGCGGCCGCGCTCTTTCGTTTCCTCGAGCTGGGGCTTGGCCTCGCGAAACGTGTCGCAGGTGAGGACGAACTCAGAGGAAGAAACGGGAACGGCGGACACACCGGATTTTTCGAGAGCGGCGGCGAAGAGACGCGCGCTAAATCGTTCGCCGAAGGAAGCGAGACGATCGGCAAGCTCCGGCGTGGCATTGACGCGGCCTTCGTGAGGGACTTCGTGAAGAAGATCCCGCCCGAGAAGCCGCAGGATACGGCCGACGTGGTCTTCCTGCTCTTCGGCGAGATGGAGGTCGTGGAGCACATCGAAGTGGAGATGGACGGCGCCTTCGGCTTCATTGCGAGCGTGGGAAAGCTTGCCCTCGGCGAGGAAACGGGAAATAGAGAGAAGCCGATCGGTGACGCCCTTCATCGCGGAAACGACGACGACGATGTTCGAGGACTGGGCCGCGGCGCGGACCAGGCCTGCGGCGTGCAACATGCGTTCCGCGCCTAGCAAAGAGGTGCCACCAAACTTCAGGGCGATGATGGACGGGCGAGGACTTTTCGAGGCTCCGTGGTTAACGACCGCGCGGCGGACTTTTTCAGTGGTGACCGCAAAGCGGTCAACTAAGCCGCATTCGTCGGCTGCTTCTTCCTGCACATGATCGGGACTCATGACGTCCGCTCCTGGTTTCCGCTGGAGCGTCTCTGGCGGGGGTAAATAAGAAACCCACCGCCAGGTTCGCTTCAGGCGGTGGGTTGGAAACTTTTTCTAGCTTGCTAGCTGTTTCTCCACGCGCCGGAAGCGGAAATAGTGGACTTCGCCTTAGTCGAGGTAGTCGACATAGACGTCGTCGTGGTAATTCGCTTCGTCGCGATGGAGATCATGCCAAAAAAAGACTAACACAAGAAAAAGCAGACGCAAAGCAAAGATTCAAGAAAGAAGGGAAAACGTGCGCATACCGCACTAGAACCGCTCGCGCAAATCACAAGCGATTCCTTGCTGGTCCGCCTGGGCGGTCCGCTGAAATAGTCGTTAACTGTTTTTATATCATCGCTTTACAGGCAGAGACTTTCTTCCTCCCCACGGGTTAGACGGATACGGGTCGGTGGGCGCGTGGTGCGCCTCCGGGGTATTCAAGCAGGAAAGGAAAGAAAGCCATGAATGTAAAGAAGTGGTTAAGTGGATTATTTGTGCTCGCGCTAATCGCCTTCGCCGCAGGCTGCGGAGGCGGGGACATGCCCACGCAGACCGTGCTGCCGCAGTCGGGAGCGGTATTCCTGTCCGGCACCGACGCGCCTCTGCCAAGTGTGGTCTCCTTCAAAGCAGTGATTTCTGGCATTAGCGTCTCCGAGGACGGAGGCATGCCGCAAACCATAACGACGGGGTCGCAGACCGTGGACTTCGCGAAGCTCAACGGGCTGCATACCCTGCTGGACTTCAACATGATCCCGCCTGGCACCTACGACACGGTGACGGTCGCGCTGGCAAGCCCGGAGATCGATTACCTGAACGTGACTAACCCTCAAACGAATCCTCCGACGCGGCCGACAATCAGCAGTTTGACGCCGACAACGACGCCGCCGGCGACCCTATCGACGTCGACCGTGACGATTAGCCTGAGCAGTCCGTTGGTGGTCAATGCGGGCGATGTCATAGGCTTGGGGCTGGACTTCGACATACGGAAATCGCTGGCCGTGGATGCGAACGGACAGATCACGGGCGCGGTAAACCCGATGATGAACGTGAAGGCAATTACGCCCAGCGATGCGGACGCGTACATCGATGAGTTCATCGCCGGCGTGACGACAATCAACGCCAGCGGAAATTCCTTCACGATACAAGGGCCGCATGGACGGGCGTTCACAGTGGATGTAAACGACCAGACAGAATGGGAAGGCAGCGAGACGATCAACGACCTGACCACTTCGTCCATTGTATGTATCTCGGGCACGCTGGACAGGACGGCAGGAACGTTCGATGCGGATACGGTGGCGATTCTCTCGCAAGACAAGTTCTTCGCGGGGGGATTGATCACCTACGTGGATCCTCCGGTGAATACCGCGCAGGACTTCGACTTGTACGTGCGGGACGTTCTGCCGGCGAACACGGGCTTCAACTCCGGGCAGATCTCGACGATCGATCTGACGGGCAACGAAAAATACTTTGTCTACTGGATGCACAACGTTTTCGTTAACGCGAGGTGGAGCAATATATTCTTCAACTCGGCGCTTCTGGTTCCTGGGCAGCGCGTTACGATCGGCGGGCCATTCACGAATGGCGCGGTTACCGTGAAACGCGTGGTGCTGCGGCATGAAGGCCACACGGGCACGCTGGTTGCGGGCAGCGTGAACGTGGGCGCGAGCACGTTCCAGTTCAATTCGAACGGACTGGCAGGAGTGTTGTTCAACGGCCCGGTGACGGTCTACGTGACGCCGTTCACGCGGTTTCTCGGGGGGTTGACGAGTTTGCAGGACCTGACGAGCAACCCGACGAATACGCTGCGCGTGGTCGGCGTGGTGTTGAAGGATCCCATCAGCAGCCAGCCGGTGTTTGTGGCGCGCAGCGTGGAGGAGTTGACGAACTAAAACGCCGTAACGATAACCAAAACTTAAATTAAAGAAGACGGCTGTCCTCGATTGTTAGGGGGCGGCCGTTTTCTTTTGCACATGCGCAGAGTTGAGAAGCGCAGGAGCTTGCAGGTGTGACCGGCTATAGAACTACGTCTCGAAAAGCAAGCTTGAGCAGGTGAGGCCGGACTCGGCTTTCTGGAGTTCGGAAATGTCGAGCGGAGCGATATGAAAGCGCTGAAATTCGAGGAGTGAGCGAGTGCGCGGGAAGGACGCGGGGAAAATCACGGTATCGCCCAGAGCGAGGGAATTCGCGGCGTGCGGCTCGGCGGGATCAACGTCGATCCAGCCATAGCCGGAAAAGGGCGACGAATCAAACCAGGCCCGGTTGGCGAGAAGCGTGTCGCGGCCGAGAAAGGTGACGGCGGATTTGAGATGGAGGCAGCCGGTCACGGGTACGGAGACAACCTCGTAGCGATGTGGCTCGAGGAGAGAGGCGAGCTGACGAATTCCTTCGGAGTTGCTGCGTTTGGAGAGGCCGACAAAGAGTTTGCGCCCGATGCGGAGGATGTCGCCGCCTTCGAGCGTGCCGGGAAGCGTGACGTACTGGAGCTTGCGAAATTTGGAGAGGGCTTCTGCGAGAGAAGCGGCCTCCGGGCGACGTGACGCAGTGCCCAGCGGAAAAATGACGGCGAGTTCATCGAGAACGACGGCGGGATCCTCGACGAACATGGAATCGGGAAGATCGGGCTCAGCCGGCAAGGAAAGGACACGAGCGCCAAGTTTTTCGAGGAGCTTTTCATAGGAGCGATGTTGCGCGCGCGAGATTTGAAGATCGATGGGCTGGCGAGGAATAAAGCTGAGTTCGCAATTCACGATAGCGGGGCTGACGGCGCGTGTGATGGCAGTGAGCATGGGAGAAAAGGAAGTGTACACGAGAAGCTTGCGCAGGATTGAAGCCCGAGTGCGAAGAAGATAGACTCGGCGCGCAGGAAGCGGCACGGAGAGGCAGGAGCTTCGATGGCGATAGAGGCAGGAACGAGTTCGATGAGAAGGACGGCGGCGATCCTCGTGATTATTTTGGGCGCGGCGGCGGTGTGGTGGGTAGGCGGAAGCGGAGCAGATGTTGCGGGGAGCAAAAACGATTTGTACCAAGCTGTTGCACCGGACCTGAGCCAGACCGGAGCGAACGATCCGCGACTTGCCGGAGCGCACCGCTTTGAACAAGGTGGTTGGATCTACGTGCATCTCGAAGGGGATCCGGCGACGATCGGATTTCAGCATGGGTATCTGCTGGGGCCGGAGATTGAAGACGCCTTCGGGGCGGTGAGCGCCGGGATGATGCATGAGACCAAGCGCGACTGGGCTTTTTTCCGCAAGGCGGCGCATGACATGTTGTGGCCAAAAATCGACGAGGAGTATCAACAGGAGCTGCAAGGAATTGTGGACGGCTTGCGCGCCAGGACAAATTCGAAACTGGACGTCGACGACATCGTGGCGATGAACGCGTTCGAAGAGCTGCCGGATTATTACGTGCCCTGGTACGACAAACAACAGAAAGTGACGCACGCGCCGAACCTGAAGAGCCCGGGGAATTGCAGCGCGTTCGTGGCCACGGGAAGCTGGACGAAGGGCGGCAAGATCGTGATGGCGCACAACAACTGGACGAACTATGCGAACGGCGAGCGCTGGCGGATTGTTTTCGACATCGTGCCTAAAACGGGCTACCGGATTCTGATGGATGGGTTTCCGGGAGTGATTGCGAGCGACGACGACTTTGGCATCAACAGCGATGGGCTTATGGTGACGGAGACGACCATCACGCAATTCGAAGGATGGAATCCCGACGGCAAAGCAGAATTTGTGCGGGCGCGAAAAGCGCTGCAGTATGCGGGTTCCATCGACGAGTACACGAAAATCATGCTGGACGACAACAATGGCGGCTATGCGAATGACTGGCTTTTGGGGGACGACAAGACGGGCGAGATCGCCCAGTTCGAGCTGGGGCTAAAAGCGTGGAAGGTGTGGCGGACGAAAGACGGCGCGTATGCCGGTTCGAACTGGGCGCGCGATGCGAAAGTGCTGCGCGAGGATGCGCCGCAATTCGAACCGAATGATCTGGAGACTTCGCCGAATGCTCGACGCGTCCGATGGGAGCAATTGCTGAAGGAAAACAGAGGCAAAATCGACGTGGAGCTGGCGGAGAAGATGCTTGGAGATCATATCGATAGTTATCACCAACGGCCGGAGACGAATGAGCGGACGCTCTGTGGGCACGTGGATACTTCGCCGCGCGGCGTGGAGATCTGGGGCTGGGGACCGTATTTTCCCGGTGGGGCCGTACAAGGCAAAGCTACGGATTCGGAGATGACGAAGGAAATGAAACTGGTGGCGCGGGCCGGGCATCCTTGCGGAGAAAATTTTCTTGCCAAACCGTTTCTTGCGGCGCATCCGGAGTATGCGTGGCAGGCGCCATTCTTGCACGACATGATTGCCGGTCCGTGGACGGAATTTCATTCCGGAGAAACGGCCGCTCCACAAAAGAACCAGTAGCGTAGGTCTTGCCGAGCGGATGCAGGCTTAGAAACGATTGGCGTGCGTCGATTGGTTTGCCGTGCTGGGCACGGCAGTCCCTCTTATCCGGAAACTTCAAACTTCTAGACGGCCGAGAGTCGCATCTTACTGGGACTTCAGTCCGTAGCGCTTGCCGGGGTTTGCGGCATGACCATGATTTCAACGTTCGAAGGAAATCGTTTCGAGCGGTAAATTCGCTGCGTCGCCTTCTGGTAGTCGGAGTCCTTGGCCAAGAAAATGTTGGGGACGAATTTCTGCGGGTTGCGGTCGTAGAGGGGAAACCAGGTGCTCTGGACCTGCACCATGATGCGGTGCCCTTTCTTGAATACGTGATCCGCGGTGTGCAAATCGATCGTGAACGGAGCTACTTCGCCCGGTTTGAGAGGCTCCGGTTTCTCAAAGGAGTTGCGATAGCGGCCGCGGAAAATCTCATCGGAGATCATCAGCTCGTAGCCGGAGAGTTTCCAATCGTCGGGATATTCTTGCGGATAGACGTCGATCAGTTTGACGATCCAATCGCTGTCGCTACCGGTCGTGGAGGCGAAGAGTTTTGCGGTCACCTGGCCGGCGAGCGTGACATCGTCGGTTAATTCGTCGGACTGCCAGGTCAGCACGTCGGGACGATCGTCGACGAAGCGCTGATCTTGCACGAGCCAGGTGTACCAACCCCCGGGATGATCCTCGGGATAGGTCATGTCGATGGGGCGGTGGCGATAGGGCACGGGATGCGCGGGGTCACTGACGAAGCTGTCGAAAGCTTGAGAGGAATCCATTTGCGGCGGATCCAAGGAGAGCTTTCCATCCGCCTGGAAATAAAGATTCCTGGTTTGCGCCTGACGCGGAGGCCAGGAATCATATTGGATCCAAGTGTCACTTCCGGTTTGAAAGATCAGGGCTTCCTTGAGCGGCAAAGCGCCTGTGTCCTTGAGCCAGTAGGCAAACCAGGGAGCCTCGATTCTCTGTCGAAAATAAACGGACGTGTCGCTGCCGAAGGGAATTTCGCCAAGCGATTTGCCCGAACCGTTGCCCCAGCCGGCATGATTCCATGGTCCCGCAACGAGATAGTTGAGATGCTTCGAATCGGATTTTTCGAGACGAGCGTACGTCGACATCGGGCCGTAAAAATCTTCCTGATCCCACCAGCCGGCGACGTTGAGATCCGGAACAGTGGCTTGTTTCAAGCCGTAAGCGATGGCGCGGCGCTTCCAGAAATCGTCGTAACTTGGGTTAGCGACAAATTCGTTCCAGGTCGGCAATTTCCCATGAAAATACATTGCGTTGGCATTGGAGAGCGCGCCGAGGCGGAGGAAAAAGTCGAAAACGTCGAAGCGGTCGAAAGGAAAACTGTAGTTCTCGTTGGAGGATTCCATCAAGGCCGTATATTCGAAGGCGTAGCTGAGACGGAAGGCGCCGTTGTGGAAGAAATCGTCGCCAAGCCAAGTGTCGCCCATGCAGGCCTGCTCGGAAACGGCCTTGAGCGCGGGATGAGGACGGATCATTCCCATGGTGACTAGATAGCCGTCGTAAGAAGTTCCGTCGAGACCGACACGGCCGTTGTTGTTGGGGACATTTTTCACGAGCCAGTCGATCGTGTCGAAAGTGTCCGTGCTCTCGTCCACGCCTTTTGGATCGCTTGGGTCGTGCAACGGGCGAAGCATAACGAACTTCCCCTGAGAGCCGTAGCGTCCGCGAATATCCTGAAACGCGAAGATGTAGCCATCAGGAACCATGGCAGCGTACCGGTAGATCATCGGGCTGAGACCGCCGTCCGGGTCCGCGATCCCGTAGGGCGTGCGAGTGAGGAGAATCGGCAAAGGTTGCGAGGCGTTTTTGGGTGTGTAGAACTCCGTGTGCAGCTTAACGCCGTCGCGCATTCGGATCATCACTTCGGTTTTGTCAAAGAGCGCCGCAAAGTCAAGAGGCTGAGGGCGTGGCGCGGCGGCAAAAAACGGCGCGAGCAACAGACCGGCCACAAAAAGGGAAACGACGCGACTGACCGCTTTGCGGATGGAATGCATGGAGGCTCCCCTGGAGTAGCTTCACTGCTCGGCATTTCTTCAGAGAAACCGAGAATAGCACAGGAAATTGAGCGCGGATTTATGCGAGGCATGCTTTCCTCGCAATAATTAACGTCACTGACAATGAGATGTGCCTAGTTTTGCGCGGCCGGGAGGACCGAAAGCACAATTCCCGAGGGAAACTCTTTCGAACGATAAACGTGCTGGGTGGCTTTCTGGAAGTCGGATTCCTCCGCTTCAAAAATGTTGGGAACATATTTCTGTGGATTGCGGTCGATGATTGGAAACCAGCTGCTTTGCACCTGCACCATGATGCGATGGCCCTTCAGGAAGACATGATTTGCCGTGTGCAGATCGATGGTGAACGGAGTTACAGCGCCCGGCGTGAGGGGCTCCGGCTTTTCAAAGGATTTACGGAAACGGCCGCGGAAGACTTCGTCGGCAATCATCAATTCGTATCCCGAAAGTTTCCAGTCTTGCGGATAGGATTCCGGATAGACATCGATCAGCTTGACAATCCAGTCGGAATCGCTTCCCGTGGTGGATGCGAAAAGTTTCGCAGTCACTTGGCCGGCCAGAGTCACGTCGTCGGTGAGATCGTCTGTCTGCCAGGTGAGCACGTCCGGGCGATTATCCACAAAGCGCTGGTCCTGCACGAGCCAGGTGTACCAGCCGCCGGGGTGATCGGGCGGGTAGGTCATATCGATAGGGCGATGGCGGTAGGGCACGGGATGGGCTGGATCACTCACATAACTATCGAAAGCATTTGTCGCGGTCGACTTCGGCGGATCGAAAGAAAGCTTGCCGTCTTCACGGAAATACATCTCGCGGGCCGCCGCGTCGTGCGGAGGCCACGAATCAAACTGAACCCACTTGTCACTGCCGGTTTGAAATAGCAAAGCCTCTTTGAGCGGAAGACGACCCTCATTTTTGAGCCAGTAGGCGAACCAGGGCGCTTCGATCTTTTGCCTGAAATAGAGGGCGGTGTCGCTGCCGAAGGGGATGGGTCCAAGAGAATCGCCTAAACTGCGGCCCCAGCCGCCATGATTCCAGGGGCCTGCTACAAGATAGTTCAAATGATTGGGATCATGCTTCTCGAGGAGTTCATAAATCTTCATTGGCCCATAAAAATCTTCCTGGTCCCACCAGCCCGCCACATTGAGATTTGGCACGGTTGGATTTTTCAGGATATAAGGCATCGCCTGCTGCTTCCAGAAGGCGTCGTAATTCGGATGCGCGACAAAATTGTTCCAGGTGGGCAGAGTCCCATGAATGTATTGCTTGTTGACATTGGATAGAGCGCCGAGGCGCAGATACCATTCATAGGTGTCGAAGAGATCGAAGTGGAAAGCGAAATTTGTCTTGCCTGTTTCCATCATCGTTGAATATTCGAAGCCGTAGCTCAAGCGGAATGCGCCGTTGTGATGAAAGTCGTCGCCAAGAAACATATCCGCGGGCGAGGCCTGTTCGGAAACGGCTTTGAGAGCGGGATGCGGATGGAGCATTCCCATGACGGTAAGCCATCCGCCGTAGGAAATGCCGACGAGGCCGACGCGGCCGTTATTGTGCGGGACGTTTTTCACCAGCCAATCGATCGTGTCGTAGGTATCCGTGCCTTCGTCGATGGCTTTCGGATCCTTGGGATCAGCCACGGGCCGTTGCATTACGAAGGTTCCTTCGGAACCGTAACGCCCGCGAATATCCTGAAAGACAAAAATGTAGTTATCGGGAATCATTTCCGCATAGCGCGTAAGGATGCGGCTGTAGCCCTTGTCGTCGTCGTGCAGACCATACGGCGTTCGTTCCATCAAGATGGGCAGCGGTTCAGAGAAGTTTTTGGGTATGTAAATTTCCGTGTGTAGCTTGACGCCATCGCGCGCGGCGATCATGACGTCCGTCTTGTCAAAGAGCAGCGAATAGTCCGGCGGATTGGGGGCTTGCGCGCGGCCCGTAGCCAAAAAGAGCAGCAGCGCGGCGAAAACCCACGCATAGATTTTCGCGTTCCATAACCAACGCGCAAATCGCATAACGAGCCTCCCGATGCCAGCACGACCAAGCGGGCTGCGCTGAACCTGGCTGGGGATAGTACATGAAATTTGGCGTGGGGCAGAGATTCCCGTTCGTATTACGGCGGTTCCGCCCGGACAGCGGCGGAAGGAAGCGGCAGCCAAGAATGGCTGTCCCCGGCCCTGGCTGCTCTGCTAAACTATAGGTTGCTCGACCGCACCTGAGAACAAAGGAGATTCGTCCGGGCTGCTGGTTGTTTCAGCAGCTATTTTTGTCTTTGCACGGGCTGCCCGGTGGCAAGCCGGAGAGCGACACTGAAATCATGAGCCAATCTATTCGAAATATCGCCATTATCGCGCACGTGGACCACGGAAAGACGACGCTGGTCGACGCCATGCTGCGCCAGAGCGGAATTTTCCGCGCCAACGAAGCGCTTGTCGAGCGCGTGATGGACTCGAACGACCTCGAGCGCGAGCGCGGCATCACCATTCTCGCGAAAAACACCGCGCTTTTCTTCCATGACACCAAGATCAATATCGTCGACACGCCGGGCCACAGCGATTTTGGCGGCGAGGTCGAGCGAGCGCTGCGCATGGTTGACGGAGTCGTGCTGTTGGTCGACGCCAGCGAGGGACCGCTGCCGCAAACGCGCTACGTCCTCCAAAAAGCGCTCGCGGCCAAGTTGCCGCCGGTGATCGTGCTGAACAAGATCGACCGCACCGACGCGCGCGCAAAAGAAGTCCTCGACGAAATCTACGATCTGTTCATCGATTTGGACGCCACGGAAGACCAGCTCGATTTTCCAGTCGTTTATACAAATGCGCGCGAAGGCATCGCGCACCGTCAGCAGGACGATGGCTCGAAGGATCTGCTGCCGCTTTTTGAGACGATCGTGAAAAGTATTCCCGCACCCACGGGCGACCCGAATGGCGTGTTGCAAATTCAGGTAATGAACCTCGACTACAGCGATTTTCTCGGGCGCATCGCGATAGGCCGCGTGGTTAACGGCACGCTCAAGCGCGGCACCGAAGTCGGCATCAGCAAGCTCGACGGAAAGCTCGAGTCCACGCGAATCACCAAGCTTTACACGTTTCGCGGCCTGGAACGCGATGAAGCCGAAGCTGTCGTCGCGGGCGATCTTGTAGCAATCGCCGGCGTGGAAGGCATTCAGATTGGCGAAACCATCACGGATCTTGCCGCGCCGGCGCCTCTTGAGCCGCTGCTGATCGATGAACCGACGCTAGCGATGATTTTTACGGTGAATAGCAGCCCTCTTTCCGGCAAAGAAGGCAGCTATGTAACGTCCCGGGACTTACGCGACCGTCTGCAGAAGGAATTGCTCACCAACGTTTCGATCCGCGTGGAAGATACGGACACGCCCGAATCTTTTCGCGTGCTAGGGCGCGGCGAACTGCAGCTTGCCATTTTGATCGAAACGATGCGACGCGAAGGGTTCGAGCTGATGGTCGGTAAACCCGAAATTGTCGTGCGAATGGACAATGGTCGAAAGCTGGAGCCGCTCGAGCGCCTGGTGATCGACGTTCCCGAGAATTTTATCGGCATCATTCTCGAATCATTGGGCAGCCGCCGGGGTGAAATGCTCAAGATGAGCAATCACAATTCCGGCCGTGTGCGCATGGATTTCAAGATTCCTTCCCGCGGCCTGATCGGCTTGCGCAGCCAGTTGCTGACGGATACGCGCGGGACGGCGTTGATTCATTCGATTTTTGACGGCTGGACGGAATATGGCGGAGAAATGGCGTTGCGGCCGACCGGGGCGCTCGTTGCCGACCGTCCAGGCCCTTCAACGGCGTTTGCGCTGTGGAATCTTCAGGAGCGCGGGGAACTGTTCATCGGGCCCGCCGTCGAGGTCTACGAAGGAATGGTCATCGGCGAAAATTCGCGCGAGCAGGACATGGAAGTGAACGTCACGAAAGAGAAGAAGCAGACGAATATGCGTTCCTCGAGCGCCGATGAGGCTATTCGTTTGATTCCGCACCGAGAGTTGAGCCTCGAGCAGGCGATCGAATTCATCGCCGACGATGAATTCGTCGAGATCACGCCGAAATCGATTCGCCTTCGCAAGAAAGTTCTCCAAGCCAATAAGCGCCCGCGCCGCTGGCAGGAAATTCGCGCCAGCCAAGAAGCCACGCGCTAGAGAACGGACAACTCAGGCCTTCCCATCGATGAGTTTTTCGAGTTCATCGGCCAGCGAACGATCCTGCTTTTTCAAGATTTCATGTTCGCCCAACGCCCTAGTCCGATCTCCAAGCTTTAGATAGACCTCTCCGAGCAAACGATGCAGCTTGGGGTCACGAGACTCGATCTGTTCGGCTTGCATCAAGGCTTCTTTGGCGTCCTTGAGTCGCCCCGCTTGCATGTGAGCATATCCTAGGTTTGCCAGCGTTTCGAACTGTTTGGGGTCCAACGCTATCGACTTTAGATACGCTTCGGCTGCCTTGTCGAATGCGCCAGCCTCTTGCAGAACGCAACCCAAGCAAGCGTAGGGTTCCGCTGAATTGGGATCTAGCCGCAATGCCTTTTCCGCAGCCTGACTTGCTTCAGCTCTCTTCCCCAAACGCAGCCAGGAGGCGGCTTGAGAACAAAGATCAGTCGTGCTTTGGGGCTCGAGCCGGAGCGTCTCCTCAAACGCGTTTCGCGCCTCGTCGTGCTGTCCCAATTCTGTATATGTCAGTCCAAGGACGTAGGAGACTTCCGCGAACTTCGGACCGATTTGCAGCGCTCGCGAAATCGGCTCGACCGCAGTCTTGAATTCGCGAAGCTCGCGCAAGGTCCTGCCAAGGGCATAGTGGAACCCCGGCTCCTGCGGGTTCAGCGTGCAGCAAACTTTAAACTGTTCTGCAGCTTCCTGAAATTTCCTGAAGTTGAAGTATATACTCCCCAATTCATTGTGTGCTGTGGAGCTGTTCGGTGCGAGCTCAACAGCTCGCTGGTAAGCGACAAGGGCGTCTTGGTTACGGTTCAAATGTGAATATGCCCAGCCGAGACCATGCCACGCGTCCGCGTGCCTCGCCTTCAGATTCGTGATTTTCTCGAATGTTTGTGCCGCCTCTTCCCACTGTTCGACATGCCCGCTGCAGTATCCGAAGACATAAAGCCAGGCCAGATTTTCCTTAAGCTTTGGTTGCATCCGGAAAGCACGCTGGATCGAGTCGTACGCCTCTCGATGGCGGTCCTGCTTCGTGTATACCGTCGCGAGATGCGCGTGAACTTCCGAGTAATGCGGGGCCTTCTGTAAAGCTCGCTCGAGTGCATCGATAGCGGCGGTGTATTGTTCGAGTTCGCAGCGGCAGGAGCCAATCCAAACCAAAGCAATGACCCGCTGCGGATCAAGGGCGAGGGCTTTCTCGAAATACCTGATAGCCTCCGCGGGGCGCTTTCTTGCTCTTTCTCGCTTACCGCGGAAGAGCCACCACTTTATTTGCAGAGCTCTGACCACTATTCGATCTACTCGTTTTGATGGGCTGATTTTTCTAGAAGCTCCGCGATGTACTGCTTCCAGATTTCAGCCCAGGTGTGCGTGCCGTGGCCATGAGTATTTTCGCTGGCCGGGATGAGAACGAAGCGGCCGTTTGGCACGTACTTGACCTCCTTCTCGGCAATTCCTAGTCCAGGCGGATTGATAAAATCATCCGCGGAATTAATCCACATCAACGGTGCCTTGATTTTGCCGAGTTGCCCGGAAGGATCGTAATCGCGCGACGCGTTCACCTGATACAAGAGATCGTTTGCGTCGAGCCCCGCGAAGCGCGCCTTGAAAAAGTCGTCCAGAAATTTGTCAGCGTCGTCGCGCGTCGGCAACGTCTTCTGCATGGGGATCGGGGCGCTCCCTGCGATCAAGAGCAAATCCAGCGCCGTCCGCAACTCTTGCTTGGGTTCTTCCTTGTATTCGCCGCCTTGCCATGCCGGGTCGTCGCGGATGGCATCCATGACCATCTTGCGCCAAATGCGGTTGCGCCCCGCAATCTGCACAGGCAAGCAAGCGAGCGGCAGAAGCGCGTCCATGAAATCCGGATACCTCTCGCCCCACATGAAGGAGTGCATGCACCCCATCGAGGTGCCCATGACCAGCCGTAAGTGATTGACGCCGAGGCCTTCGCTGACGAGCCGGTAGTGTGCGATGACCATGTCGTCGTAGTCGTACTGCGGGAAATGCGCGTGCATGCCGTCGCTGGGCTTTGACGATTTGCCGTGGCCAATCCCATCGGGAAGAATTATGTAGTAGCGCGACGCATCAAGAAGCTGGCCGGGACCAAACAGGACACCGGCGAACTGCGGCTGCAGAAACTGATGGCCGGTGCCGCCCGTTCCGTGAAGAATCAGCACGGCGTTGGTCGTGTGGCCCGCGGCGTCGCGAACGGGCTTGCCTAAAGTCGTGTAATGCAGCCGTAATTCCGGCAGCGACTCGCCTGAGCGAAACTGAAAATTGTGAATCACGAAGTCGCCTTCGGAGGTCGCGGGAGTTGCCTGCTGGCAGGCACAGGGCAAAGCCATCAAGAAGGCGGCCGCCAATGCGGCGCCAAAACGATATCGGACACTCTTGAGCAAGTGGCACCTCCAAGAACGCAAAATCTATCACAAACTTCGCGCAGCCACTCTGCAATCAAAGCTTGTGCGCCTGCGGCAGTCTGAATAGACTTCAACGCGCCAACGAACAATCTGCTCCGCGAGGTGTTGCCATGCGAAGAATTTTCGGGATCACGACTTGCTCTTTGCTGCTGGCGTCGATCGCCTTATGCCAGGCGGGGCCGAAGCTTTCTCCCGCAGTGGCCGCGTTTGTAAAGGAAGACGAGCCCGTGATTGCACTCACGCACGTGCGCGTTGTGGACGGCACCGGAACGGCTGCTCGCGCGGATCAGACGCTGGTCATCGAGGACGGCAAAATCGCGGCGCTCGGCGATGCAGCCGCGACAAGAATTCCAAACGGCGCAAAAGTGCTCGATCTTTCTGGACGCACACTAATTCCCGGGCTTGTGGGCATGCACGACCACATGTTCTACCCCTCCCCAGGCGGAGGGTTGCCGCTTTATCCGGAACACGCCTGGAGCTTTCCGCGACTCTATCTCGCAGGTGGCGTCACGTCGCTGCGCACGACCGGCAGCCTCGAGCCTTACACGGATCTCGAACTCAAGAAGGCCATCGATGCTGGCAAACTCGTCGGTCCGAAAATTTACGTGACAGGACCCTACCTGGAAGGACCGGGCGCGTTTGCCCTACAGATGCATCAGTTGAGAGACGCCGAAGACGCGAGACAGACAGTCGAATTCTGGATCTCGCAAGGTGTCACATCTTTCAAGGCGTATATGAACATCACTCCGGACGAACTTTCTGCCGCGATAAAAGCCGCCCACGCGCACGGCATCAAAGTCACGGGGCATCTTTGCTCGATTGGTTTTCGCGAGGCGGCCGCGCTGGGCATCGACGATCTCGAGGACGGCATTGAAGTGGACACCGAGTTTTATCCGGAGAAAAAGCCGGGCGTTTGCCCTAATACGCGAGAGGCCGCAAAGGCGCTGCTTGATGTCGACATCGCGAGCAAGCCGATGCAGGACATGATTCACGACCTGATCGCGCATCACGTCGCGGTCACGTCCACTCTTCCGGTGTTCGAAACTTCCGTGCCGGGACGCGCGCCGCTCGATGGCCGCGTGCTGGAGGCTATGACGCCCGAAGCGCGAATCGCTTATCTGACGAGGCGCGCGCGCATCTCGGACAACGCCGCGACTTCCGACGCGGCGGCCATTTTCAAAAAGGAAATGGAATTCGAACACGAATTTTCCAAACAAGGAGGACTGCTTTTGGCGGGCCTCGATCCCACGGGATACGGCGGGGTGATCGCCGGATTCGGCGATCAGCGCGAGGTGGAGTTACTTGTGGAAGCGGGTTTCACTCCGGTGGAAGCCATTCACATCGCAACGTCCAATGGCGCTCAGTTTCTTGGTGAGCTGGACAAAATCGGCACGCTTGCGGTGGGCAAAGCGGCGGACATCGTCGTCTTACATGGCGATCCGTCGGTCAACATCAAGGACATCGAAAACGTCGAGCTGGTCTTCAAGGACGGCGTCGGTTACGACTCCGCCAAACTCATCGACTCGGTAAAAGGGCTGGTGGGCCTGCGCTAGAAAGAACGCCCTGTTAAGGCCGGGCGAGCAAAGCACCTCGAGTCTTGCAGCGACCTAAGGCAAAAGATTTTTGCCGTCCGCCGTCGGTCGAGAGAGTCCCACCAGGTGGGCCAGCGTGGGCGCTACGTCGCGCATGTCAATCAAGCCCAGTGAACGGCCTGCGGGAACGCCCGGGCCAACCAGAAAAAAAGAAGCATGCAGATCGAGCAGGTCCGGCAGCCCGCCATGAATGCCGCCAACTTTTATTTTTGAGAGCAGCGGGCCATCGAGACTCGATCCCGTCTTTCATCCCGGTTTGAGGCCCACAAAGAAGGATGCCGGCGGAGAGCCGCCGCGTTTGTGCAATTCCTCCGCGTCGAGGACACGGCGGAAGTTCTCATGGTGTGCAAAAGCATACTCTTAACCTCTCTGAGGATTTTACAAAGTCGTCGCACAAGGATAAATTGGAGGTGAACAGTGCTGGACTTTGCGGGGAGGGCGTGGTGGCCCAAATCAAACTGTTCCCCGCGCAGGGAATGTTGTAAAGTCTAGCGCTCATATGCCATCCGCTGCTGGACCGTTGGAACACAATGGCTTAGCAAACAGGTAGTGCTCTCAGGCGGAGATTTCACACTGAGTCAAAGGCGGAATACGTGAATACTGGACCCTCGAACGGGGCCTCAAGCGCGCACTGTACGATTGCCGCAACGGCCACAGCTTTGCCGCCGTACACGATGACCCGCGAAGAGGTGAAGTACTATATGGGGCGCGTGTTCGACATTCCGGACCGGCGGCTTGAAGCGCTGATGTCCATCGCGGACAACGCACAGGTTCACAAGCGCTACTCCATTTTTCCCATCGAATATACCGTCGAGCCCCGTCCCCTTTCCAAGACCAACCAGGAATACATGGAGCACGCGGTGAAACTTGGACGCCAGGCGGCGGAAGAGTGTTTGCAGCGCGCCGGTTTGCGCCCGGAGGATGTGGATCTCATCATCACCGTCTCCTGCACGGGCTTCATGATCCCTTCCTTGGACGCGCATCTGATCAATCTCATGGGCTTCCGCCCGAATGTTCGCCGCATGCCCTTCACGGAACTCGGCTGCGCCGCCGGAGCCATGGCTCTCGGCCGCGCCGCGGATTACTTGAAGGCTCACCCCGGCGGAAACGTGCTGATCATCTCTGTCGAACTGCCTTCCCTCACCTTTCAGCGCAAGGACATCACCCAGGCGAATTTGATCTCCTCGATTCTATTCGGCGATGGAGCAGCCGCGGTCCTTGTGAGCGGAAAAGCGGAGAAGGGACCGAAGATTCTCTCTTCGGAAACATACACGTTCCCCGATTCGCTAGGCGCCATGGGCTTTGACTTGCGCGATTCCGGCTTTCACATTTTGTTGTCGAAGGATGTGCCCGAGATGATCGGCGCAAAAATTCGCGGCCTTGTGGATGGATTCCTTGAGCGCCATGGCCGGAAACAGGCGGACATAAAAGGATGGATTTTGCATCCTGGCGGCGCGCGCCTGCTGGGCAATGTCGAAAAGGAATTAGGGCTCTGCAAATGTGACACGCAGCCTTCCTGGGACATTCTCGGCAATGTCGGCAATCTTTCCAGCGCGACGATCCTTTTCATTTTGCAGGAGTGGCTGGAAAAGCGGCCCCTCAAATCGGGCGAATATGCATTTGCGGCGGCCTTTGGACCGGGATTCAGCGCCGAATTTCTCCTGCTGCAATGGACCTAAGCGTCATCGCGTTTCTCGGCCTGCTGGTGGCTGTAGCCCTGCTTCGCATCGTCGAGCTGCAGATCTCGCGCCGGCATCAGCAGGAGATGATCGCGCGGGGCGCGGCAAAAGTAGACGAGCCCAGATTCCGCTGGATGGTCGTGCTTCATACCGCCGTGCTGCTCGGCGCCGCTCTGGAAGTTGTTTTTCTTCACCGCCCATTTATCCCGGTCCTCGCTGCGATCATGTTTGCGATTTTCCTTGCGGCGAATGTCGTTCGCTGGTGGGTGATTCGAACGCTCGGAAATCATTGGAACGTTCAGGTCATGGATTCCACGCGCCTTGGCGTTATTTCTTCCGGCCCTTTCCGTTATGTCCGCCATCCAAACTACGCCGCGGTTTTTGCCGAGATGCTCTCGCTTCCCCTGATTCACACGGCGTGGATCACCGCTCTCCTCGGCTCTCTTGGGCACATTGCTGTGCTCTCGCAGCGGCTTTCTACCGAAGAACGCGTTCTCCTCGCGAATCCCGAATATCGCGCTACCATGGCCAGTAAACCGAGATTCATTCCTGGCGTTTTCTGAGGCGAACATAAAAAAGTCTCGTCATATTTTCATCCAGGATTGGCTCGTCTTTCGCAAGTTCCGAAGACTGGTACACTAGAATTGCGATCCAGGACTTCCTCGCTCCGGTGAGCGGTCTCAAGAGGCGGTGGCATTTGTTTCAACAGGACACTTTGAAAGGCCGGGCGATCTTCCTCACGGGAGGCGGAACAGGATTGGGCCGTTCCATGGCTTTGCGTTTCGCCGAGCTTGGCGCTCGTATGTACCTCGTCGGCCGCCGCGTTGAACCTCTCAAAGAAGTCTGCTCGGAAATTCACCGCGCGGGCGGCGCGGCCGCTTATACGACATGCGACGTGCGGGACTACGGGGCGGTCGATGCCGCTGCGGAAAAAGCCGAGCAGCAGTTCGACCGCATCGACACGGTTGTCAACAACGCCGCCGGCAACTTCATCGCGCGCACGGAAAAACTTTCCCCCAACGCCTTCAACACCGTCGTGAGCATCGTTCTCAACGGCTCCTTCCATTGCACGCAGGCCTTCGCCAAGCGATGGATTTCGCAAAAACTCGGCGGCAATATTCTGAACATTGTGACGACCTACGCCGCCGCCAACAGTGGCTCCGGATTCATTGTGCCTTCGGCGTGCGCCAAGGCCGGCGTGCTTGCCATGACGCGGTCTCTGGCCGTCGAGTGGGCCAAATATCACATTCGCTTGAACGCCATTGCCCCTGGACCCTTCCCGACCGAAGGCGCGTGGTCGCGATTGATGCCCTCGAGACAATTCGAAGAGCACTCCAAAGACAAGCACCCCATGAAGCGCTTCGGCCGGCACGAAGAGCTGACCAACCTGGCCGCTTTTCTCTTGAGCGATATGGCCGAATACATCAACGGCGAGTGCGTGGTCATCGACGGCGGCCAGTGGCTACGCGGCGCAGGCGAGTTCAACGACCTGCTCATGCTGCCCGAAGCCGCCTGGGAAGCCCTGGAAGCTGCCCGCGCCAAGAAGTCCTGAAGTCGGATTCTCCGCACCAGCCGTCTGCAGTTCCCGATTCGCCGAGCAACTCAACGGGTGGAGATCTCTTCCGACGCATCTTTCGCCCACCCTCACTGTAACCACAGACTCTCATATAGCTAGCTTTACGGTCTTTTGGTTCGATCGCAAGAATGTGCTACGTTTTCTATCGATACGATATTTGACATACCATCTCAATGATCGATATAATGCATGTGGAGCCTTCAGATGGACACTGTAAAAGTCTCACCCAAGTTTCAAGTTGTTATCCCCAAGAAAGTCAGGGAAGACTTGAAGCTCGAACCAGGGCAGGAGCTCCATATCTATATTCTGGACGGAATCATCCATCTTCATCCTCCCCGGTCCATTGAGGATCTGCGCGGGGCCGCAAAGGGCATTAAATGGAAAGAGGATTATCGTGACCACGACGAGCGCTTCTGATCCTGTTCTCGTCGACTCTTCCGGCTGGCTTGAATTCATCACTTCTGATACGAAAGCAGGTCTCTTCGACCCCTATATTCGGCGCGAGGGCGGTCGCCCGATCATAGTCCCCACGATTGTCTTATACGAAGTCCGAAAGATTCTTCTCCAGCGAAAGGCAGCGCCTGTGGCAGATCGCTTCGTTTCCCAGGCCTTGCTCCATACGGTGGTTCCCATTGATCAAGCCATCGCGCTTTCCGCCGCCGCTATCAGCATCCAGAACGGTCTGGCGATGGCAGATGCCTTCCTATACGCAACGGCAGAGAAATTCAATGCGGAGCTGGTAACATCAGACGTTCATTTTAAGGGTCTTCCACATGTAACTTTGCTGTAGCGAACGACCATCCGCGAAAATCCGATTGCCTTGACCGAAGTCCACCGCGCCGATAAGCTTAGCGTTTCTCCTTCCAGGTGAGCGAATCATGGAGCAACTGCAGGTCACATTGCCGGATGGCAAGGTTCAAGAGGTGCCCAAGGGCACGACTCCGGCAGACATTGCCCGTAAGATTTCTCCCCGGTTGGCGGATGCCGCGCTTGTCGCGCGCGTCGTCGCCACAAACGGCGCTCCTTTGCCCAACGCCCCCGACGAAGGCCAGCTCATCGATCTTCGACGCCCTCTCGAGGAGAACGTCAAGCTCCAAATCCTCACCGAGAAAGATCCCGACGCACTTTTTGTCTTCCGCCATTCCGCGGCGCATCTCCTCGCCGCCGCCGTGATGGAGCTCTACCCCGACGTCAAGCTCGGCATTGGCCCGCCAATCGACACCGGTTTCTTCTACGAATTTCTCCGCGATGAGCCTTTCACGCAAGAAGACCTCGCGAAAATCGAAAAAAAGATGCACGAGCTCGCCGCGCAGGATTTGCCTAACGAGCGCAAGTTGATCCCCAAACCGGAAGCGCTCGATCTCTACAAAAAATCCAATCAAATTTTCAAATGTGAACTCGTCGAAGAAAAAGCCAACGAGCTCATGGTCTCCTTCTATACCACTGGCAAATTCATCGATTTCTGCCGCGGCCCGCACATTCCTTCCACCAAGCGCATCACTGCCTTCAAACTTATGAACGTCGCTGGCGCCTACTGGAAGGGCCAGGAAGGCAATCCCCAGCTCCAGCGTATTTACGCCGCGTGTTTCTTCACCCAAAAAGAGCTCGACGAATATCTCCATCGCCTCGAAGAAGCCAAACGCCGCGATCATCGCAAGCTCGGCACCGAGCTCGATCTCTTCAGCATTCAGGAAGAAGCCGGTCCCGGCCTCATTTTCTGGCATCCCAAGGGCGGTCTCATCCGCAAGATTGTGGAGGACTGGCTCCGCGACGAACTTCTCAAGCGCGGCTACGATCTCGTCTATACCCCGCACATCATGCGGCTCGACCTCTGGAAAACCAGCGGACACACCGGCTTCTACAAGGACAGCATGTTCGGCCCTGTCGAAGTCGAGAAAGCCGAATACCAGCTCAAGCCCATGAATTGTCCGGGCCACATTCTCATCTACAAATCCAAGCTGCACAGTTATCGCGATCTTCCCGTGCGCCTCGCCGAACTCGGCACCGTCTACCGCTATGAGCGCAGCGGCGTTTTGCATGGCCTGCTTCGCGTCCGCGGTTTCACGCAGGACGACGCCCACATTTTCTGTATGCCTTCGCAAATCGAAAGCGAAGTCGAAGCGTGCATCGATTTCGCTTTCGCCGTCATGAAAAATTTCGGCTTCGACAAGTTCGAAGTCGAGCTTTCCGATTGGGATTTTAACCACCCTGAAAATTACGCGGGCAAACCCGAGGATTGGAATCGCGCCACCGCCGCGCTCGCGGAAACCATGAAGCGCTTGAACATTCCCTACAAAACCATCTCCGGCGAAGCCGCATTCTACGGCCCCAAAATCGACGTCAAACTCATCGACGCTATCGGCCGCCCCTGGCAGCTCACCACTGTTCAGTTCGATTTCAATCTCCCCGCGCGCTTCGGCCTCGAATACGTCGCTGAAGACGGCGCCAAACATCAGCCCCTGATGGTCCATCGCGCCCTGCTCGGCTCCGTTGAGCGTTTCTTCGGCATCTTGATCGAGCACTACGCAGGTGCTTTTCCCCTCTGGCTCGCGCCCGTACAAGTCCAAATCTGCCCCGTCAGCGAAAAAGTCGCTGACTACGCCAAGCACGTCACCGAAACGCTGAAGCGCCACAACATCCGCGTTCATCTCGATGACCGCAACGAGAAGCTCCCGGCTAAAATTCGCGATGCCCAGCTCCAAAAAATTCCCTACATGCTCGTCGTCGGCGCAAAAGAAGCCGAGGCGGGCACCGTCTCCGTCCGCCATCGCAGCAAAGGCGACCTCGGCCCCAAGCCCCTCGCCGATGTCGTCGCCGCATTCCAAGAGGAAGTCACGACCCGCGCGCTCGCCTGATGTGACGTGAAGTTGGGAGGCCGCTCGCCCGCAGTCCCAGCTTCTCTATTGCCGTCGAGCCGGCTGGCCGTGCTATACTTTGAAACCCGTCCCCGGCGTATCTTGAGCTGTGTAGACGGAGTTGTGACGATTCGAGGCCCAGCCCGGCGAGGCGGGCAGTAAGGCGCCTTTCAGCACTTAGGGGGGAATATCGCAGAACGCAGCTTCCGGCAGAGTGATCGCATCCGCGTTAACGAGCGGATTCGCGCTCGCGAGATCCGGGTGATTGACGAAGAAGGCGGCCAGCTTGGGGTCATGCAGCCGTTCGAAGCGCTCAAATTGGCGCGCGAACGCGGCCTGGACCTTGTGGAAATCTCGCCGACGGCGGACCCGCCGGTTTGCAAGATTACCGACTACGGCAAATATCTTTACCAGGCCAACAAAAAAGCGCATGAACAGCGCAAAAGCAGCCGCGGTTCGCAACTGAAGGAAGTAAAGTTTCGTCCCGCGACCGCCGAGCATGATTATCAGGTTCGCAAGAATCAGATCATCCGCTTCCTCGGCGAAGGCCACAAAGTTCGTGCCATGATTTTCCATCGCGGCCGCGAAATGGCGCATCAGGAAGTGGGCCGGGCCAAAATGAATCGCTTGCTCGTCGAAATCGCGGACCAGTGCCAGATTGAAACGATGCCGCGGATGGAAGGCAACGTTTTAGTAGCGTTGCTTGCTCCGAAAAAAGGCGTCTCAGTGGCAAAGCCGAGCGGGCAAACAACAGCCAACGCCCAGCAATCGCAGTAGCAGCACGAAGTACTAACGAACCTGTAGGGGCACGATACATCGTGCCCCCTTTTGAACCGGGCGCAAAGATTTCAAGCTTATCGGCGCCGAAAAATCTTAGGAGACTTTCAAGTCATGCCACGGAATTCAACGAAACCAAAATTGAAGCTGAAGACGCATCGCGGCGCCAAGAAACGTTTTAAGATCACCGCGAACGGCAAAATCAAGCGTATGCACTCCGGCAAACGCCACTTGATGGGTACGAAGGCTCCCGGCCGCATGCGAAAACTAAAGAAGCTGACGCTGGTAAGCCCTAGAGACGTCGCCGCCGTCAGGCAGATGCTTCCCTACGGCTGAGATACATACGCCGTAAGCTTCATCGATTTTCGAGATTCGAAATTCATTTTTCGAATTTCGACATCGCGCCAGGCAGCGCTTCACGGGTGCCTGCCGGCCGATAGGCCGCAAAAAATGATTCGCCGCAACGCGAATTATTCTGTGGCTGCAACAAATCAGAGACAAACCCGCTGCTTAACGCGTATTTCCCCGCGTGAACGCATCGCCTTTGTCTCCCAACTTTAAGGAGAAAACCCATGGCACGCGTAAAACGCGGCACAAAACGCCGCGCCCGTCGTAAAAAGTACCTCAAACGCACAAAAGGTTTCTTTCTCACAAAAAGCAAGCTCTATCAATCCGCCCAGGAAGCGGCGAATCGCGCCGACCGTTACGCCAAGCGAGACCGCCGCGTAAAAAAACGCGAATATCGCAAGCTCTGGATTCAGCGTATCGGCGCGGCTGCCCGTAACAATGGCCTCACGTACGGCCAACTGATTCACGGCTTGAAAGCCGCCGGCGTCTCTCTCGATCGCAAAATTCTGGCGGATATCGCGGTCAAGGACGCTGCGGCTTTCACAAGTCTGGTCGCCAGCGCCAAAGCCGCCGCTCCGCCGCAAACAGCCAAAGCGTAGTGCTTCGGCGTCAACACTTTCTCCCGTAGGGGCACGATACATCGTGCCCTTGCGGTGTAATCTATCTCGCTGATTATGCCGACTCTCGACAACTCAACCGGCAAGACTCTCGACGATCTCGGTGTAACCACGGCCGCAGCCATCGCAGAAAAATTCGCCGAGATTCGTGCGCGTTTCGAAACTGAAATTGTGCGTGCACACGACGAACCGTCCTGGAACATCACCAAAGTAATCTGGCTCGGCCGAAAATCCGGTGTCCTTGCGCAAATCACCGACAACTGGCTCAAACCTGCGTCGCCCGATCTGAAGCGCATCGTAGGCGCGGGCCTAAATGATCTTCGCGCTTACGTCGAATCCCAAATCGAATCTCGCCGGCTCGCCATCGAATCCGGTTCCGACCAAACCGCTCTCGCTCACGAACGCGTTGATCTCTCCCTCCCCGGCGTCCAACGCCCCATCGGTTCGCACCATTTAATCCGCCAGGTCTTCCAGGAAATCGAAGACATCTTCTTCTCCATCGGTTTTTCCATCGTCGAAGGCCCCGAAATCGAAACACCTTATTACAATTTCGAAGCACTCAATATTCCGGAATTCCATCCTGTCCGCGACGATATGGATACTTTCTATCTCGAGCTCCCGAAAGGCGCGCCGACGCCGCTTCTTCTCCGCACGCATACATCACCTATGCAGATTCGCACCATGGAGAAGCAGAAGCCGCCCGTGCGCGTCATCGTCCCCGGCAAGGTCTATCGCCGCGACAATCCCGATGCTACCCACTCCTTCATCTTTCATCAGGTCGAAGGCCTCGCCGTTGATACGGACATCACCTTCTGCGACTTCACCGGCACGATCGAGTACTTCGTCAAACAATTTTTCGGCCCCGGTGTGAAAACACGCTTTCGGCCAAGCTATTTCCCTTTCACCGAGCCGAGCGTCGAATTCGACGTCTCCTGCATCTTTTGCGGCGGCAGCGGCACAAGCGCTGGGGGCGCCACTTGCTCCAAATGCAAAGGCGCTGGCTGGATCGAGCTTTTCGGCGCCGGCATGGTCGATCCCGCCGTCTACGGCTTCGTCAATTACGACGCCAAAAAAGTCAGCGGCTTCGCTTTCGGCATGGGCATCGATCGCTTGGCCATGCTCAAATACGGCATCGACGACATCCAAGTCTTTTTTCAGAATGACGTGCGCTTCTTGCGCCAGTTTCCATGAGAATCTATTTCGAGTTTCGTTTTTCGAATTTCGAGTTTCAATGATGACTTTCGCCGATTCCAAAGAACGTTTCTCCGCCCGCGTAGCCGATTATCTCCGCTATCGGCCCGGCTACCCCTCGGGCATCCGCGATATTCTCCGCGCCGAGTGCGCTCTGAAATCCGGGCATTCTGTTGCTGACATCGGCTCTGGCACAGGCCTTTTGAGCGAGCTCTTTTCTAAAGAACGGCAACCGCGTCTTCGGCGTCGAGCCCAACGAAGCGATGCGCCAGGCCGGCGAAGAATATCTCGCTTCCTATGACAGTTTTACCAGCGTGGAAGGCTCGGCGGAGGCCACCACCCTGGAGGACGCCAGCGTGGACTTTGTCACGACTGGCCAGGCGTTTCATTGGTTCGATCAAAACGCAGCGCGCCGGGAATTTGTTCGCATCCTGAAACCTGTCGGATGGGTCGTCGTCATCTGGAACGAGCGTCTAACGGACACAACTCCTTTTCTTCGCGACTACGAAGCCTTGCTCCGAAAGTTTGGCACGGACTACGCCCAGGTAAAGGAAAGCTACCCAAGCGAGCAGCACATGCGCGACTTCTTTGGCGCCGGTGCGTACTCCTCGCACGAGCTTCCAAATTTTCAGGAATTCGATTTCGACGGACTCGCCGGCCGCCTGCGCAGCAGTTCGTTCAGTCCAACTCCAGATCATCCGAATTACGCACCGATGATGGCCGAACTGCAAGGAATTTTCGACGAGTACAATCAGGATGGCCGCGTCCGCCTCGAATACTCCACGCGCATCTATTTCGGCCGCCCGGGAGGTGCATCCTGACGCGTCCAATCAGTCGTCTCCCGCTCGCGTCTCTCTCTTGTAGGGGCGCAGCATGCTGCGCCACTCTTACCCTGGCCTCGTCCACTTCTGCACTCGGCGCATGGGTGCGCTACCCTCGCTTTCTGAGCGCGGGTCTTTGCCCCGCAATAGGGAGCAGCTCTAACAGATGAAGGTCATCTATAACTGGGTGAAGGAGTTCGTTGACATCACTGCGTCGCCGGCTGAAATCGCTTCGCGCCTCGCGCTTTCTGGCACCAACATCGGCAGCGTTGAAAATGGTTCCCATGGCGCCGTCATCGATGCCGAAGTCGGTTCGAATCGCCCCGATTGCCTCGGCCACTACGGTATCGCGCGCGAACTCAGCGCCGTATACAAGCTCCCGCTAAAGTCGGTCACGCCGAAGCCCGCCGAAAGCACAACAAAGGCGAGCGACGCCGTAAAAGTCGAAATCGAATCCCCCGACCTCTGCGGCCGCTTTACCGCGCGCGTAATTCGCGGCGTGAAAATCCAGCCGTCTCCAAAATGGCTCAAAGACCGCCTCGAAGCCAGCGGCGTCGCCAGTATCAGCAACGCAGTCGACATCAGCAACTACGTCATGCTCGAACTCGGCCACCCGCTTCACACCTACGACTACGACAAAGTCCGCGATCATCGTATCGGAGTCCGCCGCGCAAGAGCCGGCGAAAAAATTCGCACTCTCGACGGCCTCGAACGCACCCTCGATCCCTCGCTATCGGTCGTCTTCGATGGCGATGGCTCTCGCGCCGTCGGCATCGGCGGAATCATGGGCGGCGCGGAAACCGAAATTTCCTTCTCGACAAAAAACATTCTCATCGAGTGCGCCTGGTTCGAACCGGTCGCTATTCGAAGAGCTGCGCGTTCCTTGAAACTCCACACCGAAGCCTCCACCCGCTTCGGCCGCGGCGCCGATCCCGAAACCGCCGAACTCGCCTCGCGCCGCGCCGCCGAACTCATTCTTCAACTTGCCGGCGGCGAATTGCTCGCGGGCGTCGTCGACGTCTACCCTGGCAAACGCGCGCCGAAAAAAATCCTACTGACGCGCGCGGAAATTCTTCGCGTGATGGGCGCGGACGTCCCCGATAAAGAAGTGGAATCAATCCTTAGCGCCCTCGGTTTCGCTCCCGTTCGAATCGACCAAAATCGCGGCGCTGCCGGCTCCGTCCTTGCCGCCTGGGAATGCACCCAGCCTTCCTGGCGCGCGGAAGTCGAGCGCGAAATCGACTTAATCGAAGAAGTCGCGCGCGTCTATGGCCTCGATAAATTTCCGCCCCGCTTGCCCGCCGCCCGCCAGGGCGCGCAGCGTCTGCCGAAATTCGCAGCGGAGCTGCGCGTGCGCGAGCGTCTCATCGGTCTTGGCTACCGCGAAATCCTGACGATTCCCCACGTCGCCGAAGACCGCGATGCGCTCTTCCGCCCCGAGGGCGTTTCACCCGCGCGTCTTTCGAATCCGCTTTCCGAAGAAGCAAATGTCCTTCGTTCGAACGGCCTCGTCACCATGGCCGCCACGCTGGAATGGAATCTCAATCACGGCCAGCGCAATCTTCGCCTCTTCGAAATCGGCCGCCACTATCGCCTCGAAGGAAATATCTCGATCGAAACACCCGTTCTTACGATTGGCGCGACGGGCGAAGCTCGCGAAAAAGGCATCTACGAAGACGCCCGCGCGTTCGAATTCGCGGATTTGAAAGGCGATCTCGACGCTATCGGCGCTCTCGCGGGTGGATTCTCTTGGGAAGATACTGGCGTTTCCTGGGCTCATGCCGCGGGCCGCGCACAAATTTCTCTCGGCTCTAATAGTATCGGCCAGGCAGGCCAGCTCGCGCGCCGAATCGCCGAAAAGTTCAAGCTCCGCCAGGAGATTTTCCTGGCGGAAATTTTGCTCGATCCTCTATACGCCGGGATTCGCGCCGCGAAAGAGGCGCGGCGCTACGAGCCGCTGCCGCGTTTTCCGTCCGTCGAGCGCGATTTTTCTTTGCTGCTCGCCGATGGCACTCCGTTTTCAGAGGTTGTGAAAGTGATTCGCTCTCTCAACATTTCCGAAATCACGTCCATCGAAGCAGCGGATCTATTCCGCGGAAAGAACGTGCCCGCCGGAAAATATTCCCTGCTCGTGCGCGCAACGTTCCAGAGCCGCGAAGCCACTCTAACCGACGCGCGGATCAGCGATTTCTCTTCCAAGATTATTTCCGCGCTGGAAAAAAATCTCGGCGCCCAACTCCGCGCCAGTTGAACCGTCGTCTGCCAGCACTCCGGGGCGCCCTTGTAGCGGCCCAGCATGCTGCGCCACTACAAGCAAGGTGTGGTATCTTCGCCTAGGCAAGACATTGCTCCATGAGCGCACCGGTAAAAGTCGAAATCTTCGGGCAGATGTACGCGATTCGCGGCGAGTTGGAGGAAGCGTACGTCCACAAGCTCGCGCAATGCGTCGACGAAAAAATGCACGCAATTGCCGCAGCCACGGCGACGGTGGACACGCAAAAAGTGGCAGTCCTGGCGGCGCTGGCGATCGCCGATGAACTCCACAGCACGCAAAAAGACCGGGGCGACCGCGAAGAGCTTCTCCGCGAACAAGCCGAGCGCTGCCTCACCCTCGTCGAGCGCGCCTTGAAACAAACCGCCTAGGCTTCGTTCTTCTTCGAATTTGTCACCGCTACAAACCTACTGCGACCACTGTGTCGGTGTGCGAATCCAGCGGTGTGTGCGGAGTTCGGCGTGGAGCGCGGCGGGGAGGGGGCCTTTGGCGCTGGCGGCGATGTTGGATTCGACGTTACGGATTTTGCGCATGCCTGGGATGATGGTGCTGACGTCGTTGTTGTTGAGGATGAAGCCGAGCGACATTTCGGGCATGGTCATGCCATTTTTAAGGAGCGGCTTGAGCGCGTCGGCGTGAGCGACGCTGGACTTGAGATTTTCCGCGACGAAATAAGTGCTGCGCCAGTCAGTTTTTGGCCATGAGCTTTCAAGCGTGAGCGTTCCGGTGAGTGAGCCTTCGTCGAACGGGCATCGCGCGATGACGGCTACATCTTTTTCGCGGCACGCGGGAAATAGTTCGTCCTCCGGATTCTGATCGAAAATGTTATAAATCACTTGAACGGCATCCACCATCCCGGCTCGCACGGCGCGAATCCCGTTCCACGGTTCCCAGCGATTGAGGCTGATCCCTACGGCGCGCACCTTCCCGCTGCTGCGTAGCTCTTCGATGGCCCGCGGCAGGCGCTCGTCGTCGAGCCACTTGTCTTCCCAAGTATGAAACTGGATCAGGTCGAGCGTTTCGACTCCGATGTTGGTGAGACTTTTTTCTACGTACTCGACGATGTACTCGGGTGGAAAACAATCGTCCAGAGAAAATTCGCGCCGGCTCGGCCATCGCCGGTTTTTCGGCGGGACTTTAGTCGCAACGTAAAGTTTCTTGTCCGGGCCGCCAGCCGCCCCGTTGCTTTTGTTGGCGCGAAGAATTTTTCCAAGCAGCTCTTCGCTGTGGCCATCACCATAGGCCCACGCCGTGTCAAAAAAATTGCAGCCAAGATCCACTGACCGCTGCAGCGACGCCAGCGATTCCGCGTCTTCCGAGCCCGTCCAGCCCGCCATGCCCCACATGCCATATCCAATTTCGCTGACGTTCCATCCAGTACGTCCGAACTTGCGGTAATGCATGCTCAAATGTCTCCTTGAATTCGAGTGCCTATTATACGTGCAGCGCGCGGCTGGAGGGGAAGGGGGATGCTTCGCTCGAACTCAGTGCGGCGCACCATCACAAACGCTGCTTCTGTGTGGGAATGCAAAAACGTCGAGAGCTGCCGCGGCCTCCGGCCACTTTCAATTGCTGCTGCCAATCCTCAGAGGGTTTCACACGGCTCTGTGACGAGACTTGCCTGCCATTTCCTCTTCAAACCAGGCGATAGTTTTCTCCAAGCCATCGCGCAAACTCGTCTTCGCTTGCCAGCCAAACTCCGCCAGTGCCCGAGAAGTATCCAGGCAGCGCCGAGGTTGCCCGTCCGGTTTTGTCGCGTCCCACTGCACGCTTCCTTCGTACCCCGTCAGCGAGCAGACCAATTCCAAAAGTGCGCGAATGCTGATCTCTTCGCCCGATCCCAGATTCACAAACTCAGGCTTCTCGTACTTCTCCGCGGCCAAAACGATGGCCTCTGCCGCATCCTCCGCGTATAGAAACTCGCGTGTCGCGCTCCCCGTCCCCCACGCCGTGATTTCCGTCGCCCGCGCTTGTTTCGCTTCCCAGCATTTTCGGATCAACGCCGGAATGACGTGAGAGCTTTCCAGATCGAAATTATCCCGCGGCCCGTACAGATTCACCGGCGTCAAATAAATGCCCCTGAATCCATATTGCTGCCGGTACGCTTGCAACTGCACCAACAGCATCTTTTTTGCCAGCCCGTAGGGCGCATTCGTCTCTTCGGGATATCCGTCCCAGAAATTCTCTTCACGAAACGGCACGGGCGTGAGCTTCGGATACGAACAAATCGTCCCCGCGCAAACGAACTTCTCGACTCCCGCAATCCGTCCCGCTTCAATCGCATTGATGCCCATTACCGCGTTGTCGTAGAAGAATCTTCCCGGGTTGGTGCGGTTCGCCCCGATGCCTCCGACCACCGCCGCAAGATGGATGAAAATATCCGGCCGCGCATCCTTATATAATCGCAACGCTTCGGATTTCTCTCGCAAATCATAATCCGCGCTGTGTGGCGTGCTGATCTCGCGGCAGCCCGCCGCCCGCAATTGTTCCACCACGAAGGAGCCGAGGAATCCGTTCCCTCCGCTCAGCACCACGCGGCGGTTTTCCCAAAAACCCATTCCCCGCTCCTTAATGTTGTGAAGCTTGCCCTTCGACGGCTTCCATCACTCGCGTCACCGAATTTTGCCAGTGATTCCAATGGCTGAATTTCTTTTCCAAAATTGCTCTTCCGCGTCCCAGCGGCCTGAGCCCCGCCGCTTCCAGATCGGCATCCACCATAATCGCCACCAGCTCGCTGAATCCGATCCGTGCCTCCCATTTGAGCTTTTCGCGCGCTTTCCGCGTATCGGCAATCAGGCAATCCACTTCCAGCGGCCTCATGTACCGCTCCGAACTCTTCACGTGCTTCCGCCAATCCAGTCCCGCGTACGAAAACGCTTCTTCCACAAACTCGCGCACCGAATGGGCTTCGCCCGTTCCGATGACGATGTCGTCGCCCGCGTCCTCCTGCAGCATTTTCCAAATTGCTTCCACATATTCCGGCGCGTAGCCCCAGTCGCGCCGAGCATCCAGATTCCCAAGAAACAAGGTGTCTTGCTTCCCCGCCACGATCGCGGCCACCGCGCGCGTGATTTTTCGCGTCACAAACGTCTCCCCGCGCCGCGGGCTCTCGTGATTGAACAAAATTCCGTTGCTTGCAAAGAGCTGATATCCCTCGCGGTAAATCCGCGTCATCCAGTACGCATATACTTTCGCGGCGGCATACGGGCTCCTCGGCTGAAATACGGTCGTCTCGCTTTGCGGTGGCGGCGCCGACCCGAACATCTCCGAACTCGACGCCTGATAAAATCGCGTTTTGCTCCCCGCTCGCCGGATGGCTTCGAGCAATCGCATGGTCCCCAGCCCCGTGATGTCGCCCGTGTATTCCGGCATGTCAAAGCTCACCCGCACGTGGCTCTGCGCCGCCAGGTGGTACACCTCGTCCGGCGCGAAGCTGTACACCAGATTCATCACCCATTCCGTGCTGGAAAGATCGCCGTGATGCAGAAAGAGCCGCGTGCTCGGCTGATTCGGATCCTGATAGATATGGTCGATGCGCTTCGTGTTAAAAGTGCTCGCCCGCCGGATGACTCCGTGAACTTCATACCCTTTGGAGAGCAGCAATTCGGCGAGGTACGACCCGTCCTGCCCTGTAATTCCTGTGATGACCGCGCGTTTCATTTCCGTTCTTTCTCGCCTCTTCTTCTCCGAAGCACTTGGCACAGCTTCTGCACATAGACTTCTCGGAATTCTTATTCTATCGGCCATCTCGGAAAATACAAACGAATGCGCTGTGGATGGTTCTTTGCCACGGCCTTCTCAGCGGAAAACTGCGCGAAGCGACTCAAGCCTGGGGCTATTATCCCTACCCGGCCAAACATCTCTTCAATCTAGATGGGAACACCGAACAGTAGGCAACGCATCCTGGCGATGCGACTATGCGCCATTCCCCGCCTTGCCGCGCTTCCGCCGAGTCAGCGTTTCGCGCCATTCATCCAATTTGTTGAAATGTTTGTATCCGACGATCAACGAACCAAACATATTGAAGTAATTGATCAGCCTCAAGCGCCACGTCATTAAACCGAAGTGATTTCGGTTGGATTCGAGAAGATGCCGGAAGAAGCGGATGCGTCCCGGCGGCGCAACCGCGAATTCTTCCCGCTCGAGCAGCGTGGTCCATCGGCTCAGCGTCGCCCGAACTGGTCCCTGATTCAAGTTGTAGCCTTGCGAGCGGAACCATCCCCTTAGTCCCTCGACAAGAGCGCTGAGCGTTACCGCGCGTCGCTTTCGCCTCTCCACATCCTTCGCTTTGTCTCTCTCCGCCTCCGACAGGAAATATAGATTCGAGCCATGAAACCGGTAGATGCCGAGAGGCTCATCAATGGCGGCAACGGGCGCGAGAAACACAGCGAGCGCCTGTATATACCCGTCGGCTTGAATTGTGATGGCTTCCGGAATCGGTAGCACTTTCTCCAGAATTGCCTTGCGAAAAGCAAGACTGGACATCGACGTCGGATTAAACGTGAGAACGGATTCCGCAGTTGCCGCCATATTCCCGCTTTGAGACACGAACTGTCCATCGCGAAGCTCGCCCGTGCGCGAGTCCAGCTCCCGCATGCGGTGATGAACCATGCTCGTCCCGGGATTCGCTTCAAACTCTTGTACAACCCGGCTCAATTTTCCAGGCAGCCAGTAATCGTCTCCGTCGAGCAAGGCGATGAATTCCCCTCGCGCCTTCTCGACTCCGAAATTAACTGCCGACCCTTGTCCGCCGTTTTGTTTGCGAAAATAGTGAACTCGCGTGCCGTACTTCTTGACTCGCTCCGCCGTATCGTCCGTCGAACCATCGTCCACGACCAACACTTCCATCTCCTCGGCGGGAAAATCCTGCGCCAGTACGCTCTCGATGGCCTCTTCGACGAACTGCCCATAATTGTAGATGTCGATGAGCACTGTGACGAGCGGGTGCGCCATAATTTACTGATTGTATATAATGTCTGTGGTAAAAGCAACGTACGCCTGCCTCCCTTGGAAACTTCACAATTTGGCGCGAGGTCCTTGTTGTGCTTTTGATCTGAGGCCCAGCGCCGACCGCAGCGGGCGCGTAACATCAAGAAGAAAAAACCAAATGGGATACCACAAAAAAGCGAGCATATCGGAATACCAGGGCAGGGTGGGATTCCGCTGCAGCGCGTGGCCGAACCGCCTCCAGTTTTTTTTGACCCGGTCCGCTGACAAAAGAAGCGGAGCATCCGAGATGATCCGCATTCGTTTCCAGCCGCCCGCCAGCTTAAAGTTATACGTGGCTTCCTCGCCGTCGTAAACGCCGGCCTTGCCTTTCGGGTGGTGGAGATAGTCGTGCTTTTGATGCACCGCCACGACAACGCTGGACGCATCGACGACAGGGTTTCCCGACGTAATCCCTCTCCACACCATCCAGTTGTCCCAGCTGGCTCGGCCAATCAGAAGCGGCGGGAGGTTCGCTCCGAAAAGCCCTTTCGAAAACACAAAATAATCGATGAACCATGGCGGCCGCTGCCCGTTTTCCGCAAGAGCCCGTCCGCGCATCTTGCTCGCCCAATCCGGCGCGGAAAAATCGATCGGCTCGTTGACTTTCGTGTCCCATCGGCGTCCCAGCAGAAGGAATTGGGCATATTGCTTTTTCATTCGTTCGAGAGCGCGCAAGAAATCCGGCAGGAAAAGGATGTCGCAATTCGAATAGCAGAGAAGTTCGTGGCGCGCTATCTCTTGCGCGCGACTAAAAATGTAGTCGACCCGGTTCGTGCCCAATTCATTTTTTTCGGTGTGGGATTCATGGCGAATTCCCAATTCCTTTGCCACGCCGGCGGCTCCTTCATCGTCTCCGAATAGAATAATCTCGACGTCGGGATGAAGCAGCGTCCAGCTTTTTAAGGCATTTCGTTGGATAACGCCGCTGTGCGCCACAAACGGCTTCGCGGTCGTGAAAAAGGTAAGCATTTTGTTGAGACGCTGCCAGGGGGTATCGCCTCGTATGTGGTTCACGCGTGCGGGCCGCGTTCCCCCGTTGGAAGAATAGCAGCACTCTCGTTTTTTGGAAGCTGAGATCAGCAGCGTGCGCAGCAGCTCGCCGCATATCGCAGCTTCCGCACGCCAGGCCTCTATTCTGGAGTGCAGTGGTAAAGATACAGACAATGCGCGTGGACGCTCAAGACTTACAACCTTCAGAACCGGAGGCCATTTCCCTTGGATCTGAGCCCGAGTGCGCTGCGCAGCGGCCTCGTGATGCCCAGGGCGAAGTGCCAGGCGGGTAGCCAGAGATCATAAAGCAAGGGACGGCCTATTTGCCGCAGTCGCCGGAGCGGCACATAATGCCACAAGTTTCGCTGGATCCGGCCATCAGAGTCGATTCGATGTGTTGCACCCAGAATAGTCCTCGTGTGCCGCGCGCCGCCGATTGCTTCGAGGTTCCAATGGGATAGCGGGTCCGTGCGCCCTCCCTTACTGCGGCCAAATCTCGGGTTGTACCCATGATTCTGGTGCACGGCCGTGACGAATCGGCTGAAATCGATCACCTCCACGCCTGCGGACAGGGCCATCCAAACCATCCAGTTGTCCCAGTAGCAATGGCCAACGATAAGCTTCGGCATGGAGTCGTACAAGCCCCGGTTGAACAAAAAATAGTCGATCCAGCGGTCGTCCTGCTGTTTCCCCGTTTTAACGGCCAGGTCGCGCAAGGCTTGATCCCAAACCTCCGACCGGAAGTCGATGGGCGCCGCTACTTCTGTGTCCCACCGCCGCCCCACGGCGAGAAAACTCTTGCTCCACGAGTGCGCAATTTCAAACGCCTTCAGGAAATCCTTGAACAAGACAATGTCACAATTGGAGAAGCACACATAGTTATGGCGCGCTATCTCCTGAGCCCGCGCGAACATGTAGTTCAGGTACTTCACGCCGCTCTCATGCCGCTCGACCTGCGGTTCGTGAACTAAACCCAGCTCCGCGCAAACCTGCGCCGCGCCCTCATCATCCCCGAACAGGATGACTTCGATGTCTGGGTGCAACAGCTTCCAGCTCTGGAGAGCGTTCCGTTGAATGACCCCGTCGTGCCCGATGAACGGTTTACCTGTCGTGAAGAAAGTGATCATTTTCTATCTGCGCAGCCGGCTAGAATTCTTGCCGGGCCGTCTGCGACTCGACGATCTCCTCCAGAATCCTATCGAGCCCTCGAGTGATTTCCCATTTTGGATAATGGCTCTTGAATTTCGCCAAATTCGAAATATAGCAAATGTGGTCCCCTCGCCTCGGCTCTTCCACGTACTGCCAGTCGAGCTTGCGGCCGGTGAGTTCCTCGATTCTGCGAATCGCCTCTATCATCGAAATGCTATTGCCGCGTCCTCCTCCCAAATTGTAAACCTCTCCAGGCCTCGGGTTCGCCGCGAATTCCTCGATCGCCCGTACAACGTCGTGGCTGTGTATGTTGTCGCGTACCTGCTTCCCGTTGTATCCGAAAACGGTGTAACGGCCGCGTGTCACGGCCACCTTCACTAAATATGAGAGGAAACCGTGCAACTCGACGCCGGAGTGCGAAGGCCCCGTGAGACAGCCGCCGCGGAACACTCCCACATTCATCTGAAAATATCGCCCGTACTCTTGTGCCATCAGATCCGCCGACGCTTTTGATGCTCCGAAAAGCGAATGCAGCGTGCGGTCGATCCGGCAATTTTCGCTAACCCCATCGAAATCCTCCGGCCGCGCGTAGTCGTACCGCGTCTCCAGCTCGATCAATGGCATTTCGTTCGGCGAATCTCCGTACACCTTATTCGTGCTCATAAAGACAAACACTGCCTCCGGGCAGTGCTGTCTCGTCGCTTCCAGCAAATTGACCGTACCCAGCGCGTTCACCTCAAAATCCAGCAATGGAATATCGCGCGCCTTATCGTGCGAGGGCTGCGCTGCGCAATGGACGATCAGGTCGAACCGCCCGCGCCGAAATAGCTCTTCGACGGCCGCGCGGTCTCGTATATCCATGTCCATGTGCGTGAAGTGTTTGGTCGTGCTCTTGAGCCGCTGCAGATTCCAAAGCGTGTCCCCGGCCGGACCAAAGAACGTGCGCCGCATGTTGTTGTCCACTCCGGTCACTTCGTTCCCCAACCGGTCGAAATGCTCCACCGCCTCCGAACCGATGAGACCGCTGCTGCCCGTAATCAGGACTCTCCGTACTGCCATACGCTGAGGTGCCTCCTCAGAACAAAACTACCCAAGAAACAGCAGCATCCCTGGCTGCCTTACGCATCACGCCGAGATTCAAGGCTTAGCGCCCGGCCCCGGTCCCGCTTCCCCGCTCGAGCGCCGAACGGAGCCCGTCCGCAGCCCGACGACGGTGCGCAGCGGTCGCGTAATGCCCAGGATAAAAAACCAAATTGGATTCCAAACATCGAAGCGCAGAAAATTTAGGGCGGCTTTCGCATGGCGCTTGTAGCGGAACGGCGACCTATAAACGCGCCCCTTGCGGCTTAACCGGAATGTCGAGTCCTCCGCATGCCGGAGGTGCTTCCAGCCGCCGGCCAGCTCGAAGTTGCCCATCGCTGTCGCATCCGTGTCGCTTCCCTTGCTACGTTCCGTCGTGGCGTAAGCGTGATCTTGATGCACGGGCACCAGGAAGGGGCTTGCATCCAATACTGGTACTTCCTCGGACAACGCTTTCCACACCATCCAGATGTCCCAGTACGCATAACCCACCACCAGTGGCGGGATCTCGGCGTACAGACCCTTCGAGAACAGAAGGAAATCGACGAAGTAGGGAGTCTGATGGAATCCGTGCTTCAAGGCAAACCGGCGCAGCTCCCCCGCCCAATCCTCTCGCTGGAAGTCAATGGCTTCGGCGATCTTGCTGTCCCACCGTCGCGACACCATCAGAAAACGCTTCTGCCACGCCGCCGCTATCTCCAAGGCCTTCCAGAAATCCGGCAAGAGGATAATGTCGCAATTCGAATAGCACAGATACTCGTGCCGGGCTATCTCCTGGGCCCGCGCAAACATCCAATTCGCGAATGGCAGTTTGGACTGGTAGCGCTCAACGTAAGCCTCGTGGCGCAGCCCGTACTCTGCGCAGACTTCCGCCGCGCCTTCTTCGTCGCCGAACAGAATCACTTCCACGCCAGGATGGAGCAGCGTCCAGCTCTTTAGCGCGTTGCGCTGGATAATCCCATCGTGCCCACGGAACGGCTTCGCGGTCGTGAAAAAGGTAAGCATTTTGTCGAGACGCTGTCATGGGGGTAGCTCCTCGTATGCCGTCCAGACGTGCGGGTCGCTTTCCCCTGCTGGAAGAATAGCAGCACTCGCGTCATTTCGAAGCTAGGAACAGCATCGGGTGAGGTAACTCGCGGCTATTTGGCTCCGCTATCGCGCTTTCGGAAAGCCAGCCTCTTCCGAGGCATCCACCAAGGCCCGGAATTCCTCGACGCGCTCGTCGGGCAACGCCACTAGATTCGCGTCGCAGGCATCTTCGTCCGGAGATGCAGGATAGAGCGTCCCTATGTCGCTCAACGCAAACCAGCGGTAATTCCAGCGTGCGAGAAGCCGCGCGATTTCGCAAGCTGCGTATCCCCATGGACGCGTCCGTATATCTTCCATCTCCACGAGAATTGCCGGACGCGGCGCCGTTTGCAGCAGCTTCCGCGCGCCGTGCAAGACCGCCAATTCGCCGCCTTCCGCGTCCAGTTTGATAAAGTCCACCTGCCCGATGCCTCGCTCCGCTAGTATTTCATCCAGCGTCCGCACGTTCACCCGCACGCGCCGCGTCGGTTCGGTCAACGCCGGTGGCCGCAAACTGTTTCCCCAGTCCATCGCGCCATCCACCTGAAAAAGGTCCGCTTCGCCGCTTTCCGCTCCCAGCGCGCAAGGCTCGATCTCCACATTCCGGCAGCGATTCACGCGCACGTGCTGCGCAAGCCGCTTCCATTCCCGCGGTGACGGCTCGAACGCGATCACCTTTCCCCTTTGCCCCACCCGTTTCGACGCCAGCAACGTATACAAACCGTGGTGCGCTCCTATATCGAGCACGGTCATACCCGGCCGCAACAGCCTCTGCACAAAACGCGTCTCCGTCTCTTCGAACCCGTTGTAAAGCAGCTCGTGATCCAGCGAACCCGTCTTGGCTAGCCACCACGCTCCAAATGGCAGCCGCAGCGGAATGGGCATCTCCGGAAACACGCGCCGCGCGCGAAACGCCAGCGAAAGGTACTGCTTGCGCCCTGGATTCGCCAGGAACCGCCGCACCCTCGTTGGCACGCTGCCCCGCGCGGGAGCCACTTTGCCCCACGGATCTTCCTTCTCCCGCGGCTCCGGACAGAGCCGGAATCCCGCCACATCCACCGCCGCGCAGGACGCCAGCAACACCGTCCGTTTCCGCGTGTGGTCCGGAGTGTCGCGAAAGTCGTCGTGCCTCGGCAGCGGTATCACCCGGTAAACCGCCGCAAACCCTGCCCGGTACAGCATCTTCACGATGCTTCCTTCGCTCGGATAACAAGCGATGTCCGTCAGGCTCTGGTCGTCCGTCCGCGGCTCCTCGCGCAGCAGCATCGACGGCTTGTCGTCGGGAATGCACATGCTCTCCACCAGCAAACATTTTTCCGTCACCGCCCGCAAATTCCTCATCGCCCTCAGCGGATTTTCCAGGTGATACAACAATCCGCAGCACAGCACAAAATCAAACCGCCCCAGTTCACGGATGTTCGGGTCCTCGATATCTGCCGTTTCGAACGGCAGCCGCGGAAAACGCTTCCGCGCCTCCACGATATTTTCCTCGCGCCCGTCGAAGCCGCACACATTCAACCCGCATTCCTCCAGCGTCTTCGAGAAAAATCCCACGCCGCATCCAGCATCCAGCGCGCTTTCCAGCCGGAACACCGGCTTCAGCCTCCCCACCACGCGCCGGATCGTTTCCGCGCGCGCCGCGATCAGCCTGCGGTAATGCCGCAGATCGAAGGGCGTCAGCTTTAATGTGAACTCCGTCGCAGCGCTCGGGGCTGCCGCCTCCGCAAACGCGGTCGGCATTCTTTGGATTACGGACATGGGCTGGACTCCATGGCGGCATTTTTCCCGTGGGGGCCGTCGGGTTCGCCGCACCTTCGTGCGCCTTCGTGGATCCGCCGCGCCCATGGCGCGCACAGCCGCGAAAGCCCTTCCCGCCGCTAACGCAACCCATCCGATGCATTGGAAGAATACCGCGACTAGAAAGTATAGGAATAGTAATTACTTCCCGCCCGGAATGCAACACTATTTATTGCAGAATACCCTATACCCATTGGCCTACTCCGTCCGCCCAAAATCCCCCGCCGCTCCAGCCCGCCTCTTCCCGCCCCGAAAAATTAAAATTGCCCCGGAACTTTTCCCCCGTTTTGTGTTAAAAAGCTACGGGGTCCCGGCTCCCTCCAAACTCTCTCTCGAAGGATTACGCGCGTGTCCAAAAATCGCCTCTTGGGAATTCGTTCTCGTTGCCTGTGTGTCTCTTCTCTTCTTCTTTTTATCGCTGGCTGTTCCAGTAACCCGGCCATCTCCCCCACGCCCGCGTTGACCGCCGCTCCCAACCCGCTCACCTTCGCCGCCATCTCCCAGGGCGCCACCAGCGCCCCCACGCCCGTCGTGATCACAAACTCCGGCACCGCCGCTCTCTCCATATCTTCCGTGGTTTTCGGCGGCGCCAACACCGCCGATTTCACCAACTCCAGCGCCTGCTCCGGCTCCATCGCTCCCATGGGCACGTGCACCATCACCGTCACCTTCGCCCCCGTCGCTTCCGGCCCGCTCGCCGAAACCATCACCCTCACCGACAACGCCCCCGGTTCCCCTCAGGTCATCAACGTCAACGCCACTGCCAATCCCATCGCCATCACCCTCACTCCGCCCGCCTCCGCCATCGGCACGAGCAATAACATAACGTTCTCCGCGACGGGCGATTCCCAAGGCGTCACCTATTCCCTCGCGGGCTTCACCAATTCCAGCATGACCGCCGCCGCCGCCGCCGGCACCATCGACGGCTCCGGCAACTACAACCCTCCTGCCGGCTCGCCCAGCATCTACGTCGTCGTCACCGCCACCAGCAAGACCGACCCCACCAAATTCGCCACCGCCACCGTCAACGTCGTCGCTCCCGGCCTCTTCACCCCCACCAATAACGTCCAGGTCGCCCAGTACACCGTCTCTCCCGCCGGCCCCGCCAATGTCAGCGTCCAGTTTGGCCTCGACACCACCTACGGCCTCACCACTTGGACCGTTCCCACCGGCACGCTTGGCGGCCCGCCCACCACCCCGCTCTACGTCGCCGGCATGAAGCAATCCACCCCCTACCACATGCGCGGCGTCATCCAGTTCGGCGACGGCACCTCCTTCAACGACTCTGACTACACCTTCACCACCGGCGCCCTCCCCGCCAGAACAATTCCCAACCTGTCTGCCACCACAACCCCGGGGATGACCCCTCAGAGCGGCGTTGAAGTGCTGAACCTGTCAACCTTACCGCTGCTCCAGCCAACTTCTCCAGTGCGTCGTGACGGACTTGAATGGGAATGTCCTGTGGGCCTACACGCCAGACGCGTCAATACCCGCCGGACTCTAGGTCGCAACCCTTCAAGCTGCTGCCCAACGGGCACTTCCTGATCAACTTTGCAGGCGGACAGCCGGGATGCGGCTCAACTCCGTGCTTCAAGAAGTCGATCTTGGCAGGAAATGTGATCTGGCAAATGACATCCGCGCAGCTGAACACCGCTCTCGCCGCCGCTGCCAGCTGCACCGAATGCAATGTCACCATGATCGGCACGCATCACGATTTCGCGTTCTTCCAACGGCCATATCGTCGTCCTCGCCGACACCACGCAAACCGTCTCGCGGAACGACCGTGACGGGAGACGTCGTCATTGACCTCGGCGACATGGAAAACGTCGGCGGCAACAATCCCAATCACACTCCTCAGCCCGTCTGGGCTTGGAACGAATTCAACCATCTGGACATCAACCGGCGGCCCTACTAGTTATCCGGACTGGACCCACACCAACGCCATCCTCTATTCCAAGAACGACGGCAATCTCATCATCTCCATCCGTCACCAGAATTGGCTCGTCAAAATTGACTATGACAAATGGCGCCGGCGCGGGAGATCCCGTCTGGAAGCTCGGCGCCGTACTTCCCACCGACACGACGCCCGAGGACATCGCCGATTTCACCCTCCTGAACGCCGATGGCACGCCCGACACCAATGCCACCGACTGGTTCTTCGCACAGCATGGCCCTTCCTTCACCACCACGAACACCACCGGCAATTTCTGGCCTGGTCCTCTTCGATAATGGCGACGATCGCGGCGTCGCTGTCGTCGCCGGCGGCACCTGCGGTGTCACTGGCCAGCCCGCCTGCTACAGCACCGTCCCTGTCTTCACAATCGACGAAACCGCCATGACCGCAACACTTCGTCATTCAACCCGAACCGAGACTACTCCTTCTTCGGAGGCAACGCCGAAGTTCTCAAGAATGGCGACATCGAATATGACGAATGCGTACACCGTCATCACTCCGGCGACAATGCGGGCGATCTACGAAGTCACCCAATCCTCTACGCCCCAGACCGTCTGGCAAATGACAATCTCGGGACAATACGTCTATCGCGGCATGCGCATGCCTAGCCTCTATCCCGGCGTGCAGTGGTGAGCGCGGGAGCTAGCCTTCAGCCAGCCATAATTACGACCGTACGCGGTCGCCGTTAGACAGTTCCTTTATAAGGACTCGTACGCTTGCGCCTGGACGTCCAGCGGATTCCTTGCAATGCAAGACCGCCGACTCTCTTCGCCATAGAGGCGCGACGCCCGGGTTCTCCGAGCAAAGCGACAATTGCCTCCCTGAGCGCCGCCGGATCTTCGGCAGGAACCAGTAGCCCTGTCTGGCCATCGCGGACGACCTCCGGTATCCCGCCCACATTCGATCCTATAGTTGGCGTTCCGCATGCCAGCGCTTCAATTGCTGTGTTTGGAAGGTTGTCCTGAAAAGACGGAAGGACAAACACATCGGCCGTACTATAGATGTAAGACAACGCACTTCGTCGTCCAGGTAGCCGATCACCTTGCACCGCCGACCAGCTCGGGTCCTTCGAGATCCCGTCCTAGAACTACGAAAAAATACTCTTCGACCTGGCCAATCCCACCAGCGCATCGAGAAGCACACTGAGCCCTTGCGTCTCTCCGCGCCCGAATTCGCGATGAACAGAATCGTCTTTGCCTCTAGGCGGAATCCATACCTCTTCCCTGGCGAGCCCGCGATCACGAGGCTGGAAATTCTCCGTGTCTATTCCGTATGGGATGACCGTAAGGCTATGGCCGACAAGAGCGAACTCCTCCGCACCTCGTCGGCGAGCCATCGGCTAGGCGTAACCAGCCGCACATCCCGAGCGCCTCCCGACGAAAAGGCCTTTTTCTTGCGGAGCCAAACCTGCCAACGAAATCCCAGGATCCGAAGACCCTATCTGTGGGCAGCGCCGCATTGATGGCTAAATTTCCCGCACCCCTCATCGTAATGGCAGCCGCCGGTGAATGAATTCATATCGTGAAGCGTCCAGACGACGGGCAATCCCGGCGGAAGCTTTCGGAAAAAACGACGTATAGTCAATGAAGTCCGCGACCCAATGAAGATTCAAGATGTCCGTTGCTGGCAACTGCCGAAGGACGTCCGCGCCATGCTGGCTCCGATCATCACTGAAAGTAGGTGGAACCCGCTGGGCGCGCCGTAATTTCACCTCTAGACCGTTCGAGCGCGCGGCGCCTCAAACCACGCCGTAGCCGTGCCGGAATGTCCACGGGCGGAACAAATTCGAGGACAGTCGAATCGGATGACCCTTTATAGAGCGAGAGCATCCGCGACTCGTGGCCCAACGAGCACAGCCCCTTATGCAATCGATAGGCTGCCCGCGCCGCTCCGCCGCTGACATCGTACGCGCTGAGGTGCGTAACCCTCACGCCCGCGTCGCTTCCATAAAGAGCGAGTCAGGCTTATAGATTCTGCCGTCGGGCTCCGTGTCGAGATTAAACTCCACCCAACCGGGAATCGCGCTCTCGGCCGCTCCCAAACTGCGAGGCGATGAAAATCCAGCTCTCTCCATGGCCTGAGCGAGCGAGTATCGGTCATACATCCAAAGGTGGCTCTCTCCAGAAAGCTGGAAAATACCATCATCGTGAGCTCGTAAGCCCCTCTCTCCCGAGGGCTAGCCGCGCTAGCTTGCGCGAAATGAACTGACGAACCGACAACCCGGTCTTGCGCGGCTTATCGTCCCCAGCCCCGCCCACATGCGCGACAATGCGGTCAAACTCTCCGCCAAGTCGCCGTTTGATAAAATCCCGCTCGGGAATGGGTTCTTGTCTCAAGTAGGCGAGCATCTCGCCTCCCGAAGTTCGCCTAACGGTCTGGTCGTACATTTCAAGCAGGATCCATTCATAACGAGACTGCCACATAGAATCGCCGGCCAACGACCGGTCAAAGGCCTCGATATACAGGCGAGCGATCTTCTCCAGGTCCGGGACCGCCACCCGTATAATTCCACCCGGTCGGACCACACGGTGGCACTCCCCAAGAAATCGCAAGCCTTCTGCTTTTGAAAAATGCTCCAGCACGTGAGAATGATAGACGACGTCGAAGGAACCATCTGAGAAGGGCAATTTCCTTTGCAGGTCCCATCTCTGAACGTTCGCCCCCGCAGGATGCAAGTCCAGATTCACCCACTCGGGGCGAAATCGCTGGCCGCAGCCAAGATTTAGGTAGCGCAGCTCATTCTCTTCTGGAACCAGTGAGCGGTGTAGTCCACTTGCCTGCAGCTCGTAGGGAAGCCGCCGCGCCTCGAAGAACTCGTCAACCGCTCTCCGAGCAGCCCGGCCAATGGCCATAGTCGTCAAACGAAGACGAATCCTCCAATCTGTGACACGATCGTAAAATGTCTCAAGGCAGAGTCTTGACGGATCCATACCAATCCGCGTCGATGTTAAGCAGCGCAATTCGCGAGGCATATACTAGTGTCGGGAAACGTCAGATCGTAAATAGTTCCAGGCCAGGGACTCATCCGCACGCCTCATCTCCGCGCCCACCTCTCTCAGCGCCTGACGCGTTCAACGTCGTCCATCTTTCCCGTTGCAGCTTCGCTCGTTCCCCGTCCACGGGCGCGCACATGGCACTCCGTTAGACCGAGCCCAAAAGGCATGGAATCGTGCGGCCTTGAACCGTGCCATCTTGTCGCAAAACGAGCCAGAAATCGCCAGCCGTCCCACCTCGTTGCGCCTTGCAGCATCTCAAGATCATCGGCCAGGATCCGTTCACTGTTTCGACGCATTTAATACCAATCAACATCTCTAAGTTTTCGTATAAGGAACGGCGATCCCGCTAGCGTGTCTGGCTAGAAGAATATGTAGCGTACACTCGCCATTGACACCAATCACATTGCTGCAGTCCTTTTCAACTCGCGTTCACGTCTATCTTAAAGGATTTCTGCCAGCCTCTCGAGAGTTTTTACTGGAAAGATTCCATTGTTGAGTGTTTGGCGATCCGCAAAGAGGACATTGAATCATAAACTCAATTGATCGAGATCTGCTCTCAAAGCGGCAAAGATAAACGCCAGGATAGGTGATTCCGTGCTTGTTTGTTTCCTCGCCCTCCATCACATCCAGCGTCACCGCGTACTCGATATGGTCAATCGTCTCCATCATGTGCCTTCCGATCCAGAGCCCAACGAAGTATTTTCCTGGCCTAATAAGAACATCACGCAGCAGAAAGCGCGCGCGCGTTTTCTGGCCCGCCCGCATGCTCACATATTCACCCTTCTGCGCAGTATTTGTGTCGATCACCCTATATCCATTCATGTCGTAAAAAATGACTGCAGCATTGGCCTCATTGACATCAGACCGGCACTCAATCTCAAATTCTATCTCAAGGTCGCAGCCAGGATACGCAACGTCCACGCGTCCAGCAGGGCCAATCGCCTGAATATGGATCGCGGAGAAACGCGCTTTTCCATTGCCCTCGCGGGGCAGATCCAACAGACTCGCCCCGCTTTCCGCGACCTCCAGCGATTCGGCGTAATAACGAGCCGTAGCTTCCGCCGCTGGTCCATCGAAAACGATAGCGCCTTCGTCCATCATAACCACCCGCGTCGATAGCGCATTGATCGCCGCCATGTTGTGGCTCACCAGAACCACCGTGCGTCCCGCTCGCGCCACATCTCCCATTTTCCCCAGGCATTTCTTCTGAAACGTAATGTCCCCCACGGCCAGCACTTCATCCACCAGCAAAATCTCCGGCTCCAGATGCGCCGCCACCGCGAACGCCAGCCGCACGTACATCCCGCTCGAATAATGTTTCACCGGCGTGTCGATAAACTTCTCCAGTTCCGCAAACGCCACAATCTCATCGAACTTCCTCGCAATCTCCTTCTTGCTCATCCCCAGGATCGCCCCGCTCAAAAACGCGTTCTCCCGCCCCGTCAACTCGGGATGAAATCCCGTCCCCACTTCCAGCAGCGACCCGACCCTTCCGTGAATCTCCGCCCAGCCCGTCGTCGGCTTCGTAATCCGCGAAAGTATTTTCAGCAGCGTCGTCTTCCCCGCCCCGTTCCGTCCGATCAGACCCAGTACCTCGCCTTCGTGCACCTCCAAGCGACACATCCTTCAGCGCCCAAAACGTCTCGTTCTTTCTTCCGCCGCAACGCCGCCAGCGGCGACTTCACGAATCGCTCCAGCGCATGCCTCAGCCCCGCATCAACCGACACCCCTCGCTGGTACCGCTTCCCCAGCCCTTCCCCCTGTATCACCGCTCTGTTCATCGTTTACTTAACCCATTCCGAGTTTCAACATTCTAACGTTCTAACGTTTTAACGTTCTAACGCTCCGTACTTCCCCGCTTCTCAAACGTTCCCACGTTTCAACGTTCTAACGCTCTTCCACCCCGCCGTTCCCCGTTCGAACGCCTAAGATACCCCATCAACCGGCTCAGTTGGCTGCTGCACTTTTCGCACTGATCCTGCAACTCCCGCACTTGCTCCGCATTCAAATACCCCGCGTCGCTGGCTACGTAGAATTGCGCCCGCAATTCTACGGCCGACCCCTTCGCACGTCCGAGGAACTCAAGGAACAGCCCGCTCGTGCGGCTCTCGAAACCCTCGGCTATATTCGACATGATTGATACCGAGGCCCGCTGCATTTGATCGCGGAGTCCGAAGTCACGCGAAAGGGACCGATCGAGGTTAGCTTGTAGATGCTCCTCGTAAGCTCGCGAGCCGATTGCCAAGCCTCGATTTCTTCAAACCTGTGAATCGTGCTCATGACCTCTTACCCTCCCTGCCCTCCTTCCTTTTCCCAGCCTTTAACTTCCCAACCTTTAAACCTTCCAACCCTAGGACCTTGAACCTTCTTTTTCCCAACCTTCAACCTTCGAACATTCAAACTTTCAAACCCGTCCCTTCCGTTCCCTGCTCCCGGCGACAGTTCAACCGCCCAAAACGACCGTTCGCTGTAATTCCCTTGTCTACAATTCCATCACACGCTAACATGTCACATGTTCGCGCCGCCGACTCTCGCGCCCTTCCCAGACCCTTCGCTCGATTTCCCCTCCCTCACACAGCTTTTCTCCGCGCCCTTTTTCGCGCCCTTGTAGTGGCGGGTCTTCAGACCCGTGTTCCTATCCAATCCCTCATGCCACCCGCGGCAACGCCCGCAACTCCTTTAGAATGTGCACTTACGAAAAAATAGCCTGTAACCCCTTTAGAATCCGCACTTACAAAACACAGGACTTAAAACCCTTTAGAATGAACACTTACAAAAAAACCGGGGGGGAGGGGGTATCCCCGACCCTCAAATGTTCCAACATTTTTCCCCCAACGTTCCAACGTTCAAACGTTCTGACGTTCTTTCCCCAACGTTCCAAACGTTTCAACGTTCCTCACACCCGGTCCGCGATGGCTCCCTCCATCTTCTGGAAAAAGAAGAGCCCTCCGATGACAACCAGCGCGACCGCCGCCGTTGAAGCCAGCAGCACCGGCCCAGGCGGCTGCCCGTGGCCCGTCAGCGCCCAGCGAAATCCGTCGATCACGCCAGCCATGGGGTTCAGCCCGTACAGCCAACGCCACCGCTCAGGCACCATCGACGACGGATACACCACCGGCGAAGCAAACATCCAAAATTGCAAAATAAATGGCACGACATATTTCACATCGCGATACAGCGCATTCAGCGCGGACATCCACAGCCCCACGCCCAGCGCCGTCAGCACCGCGAGCAAGACAAGCAGCGGCAGCCACAGCGCGTCGATCCCCGGCTTCATTCGATACACCGCCAGCACCACGCGCAAGCACCACGCACCCAATGCTGAAATCCACGAGCCCTGAAATGACCGCTGAAATCGGCAGCACCAGCCTCGGAAAAAACACTTTCGTGATCACCCGCTGGTTATCCACCACCACCGCCGTGCACGATTGCAGCGCCGTCGCGAAATACGTCCAGGGCACCAGCGCGGTGAAATAAAAAACCGGATACGGCAGCCCATTGGAAGGCAATTTCGCAAGCCGTGCCAAAAAATAAAGTGAACACCCCCATGGTCATCAGCGGCTGCAGCACCACCCATGCCACGCCGATCGCGGTTTGTTTGTAGCGGACCTTTACGTCCCGCCACACGAAAAAATAAAGCAGCTCGCGGTACGCCCACACTTCGCCCAAGCGCAAATCGAGCCAGCCGCGCGGCGGTTCGATGCGCACGGTGGCGCCGGCCGTGTGCGGCGCGGAAAGAGGCGGAGCGGGAGCGGTGACCGAAGCCATCAGATTGTTGCGAAACTCCAAGTGAGTTGGATGAATCCCTAATTAGATTAGCAGAGATGCGCGCCGCTCGCGATGCCCGGAAGTGTGGTTACGGCGAGAGGATCGTTGATGCAAGACGATGCGAGAGTGAGCGCGCAAATGGGATCAAGGAGGAGGAGGGTTTTCTTTGAGCTGTTGGACGTCGCGCTGCTCGATTTGGCGCATGAGGGCTTTGCGGTGAAATAGATACGTTTCGAATTGGGCGGCGATCTGGCGGGGGACGACTAGAAACTGGTTTCGAATCATTTGCGGAAAGGAAATCGGCCCGCGCGCGGGAATGAGGTGAGAACCCCATTGGAACATCAAGCCGGCATTCCAGAAAACGAAGCAGGCGAGAAAAACGGAGGCAGAAATGAGCGCGGCGCGGCGCGTTCGAAAGAAGCGCGTGAAGCGTTCGAGAAAAACGGCGAGCCCCAGAACAAACAGCGGCGTGAGCGAAACAAAAAAACGGTTGCCGTACGAGGAGATGCCCGCCCAATCGGGATAGGAAGCGATAAAATAATAAAACGCCAGTGCGGCGAGGAGAAACGCCGCGCCGACGCGGGGCACGCTGCGCCAGAACGCAAACAGTCCGAGGACCGCGAGGAGCAAAACCGGCGTCCAGGAAAACAAACCGTGATCGGAAGAAAAAAGCACGGCGAGAAGATGCGGCGAAGTCCAGTTCCAATGGCTGATGGGGATGTACCCAGTTTCGAAAATGCTGCCGTAAACGACGCGATGGGCGAGGAAGGTGGGAAGGAGGCAAATCAGAAGAGTGGCGGCGAACGCGAGATGCCGAAGCAAGAGTTGCGGCACGGAAGGCGTGTCTGGATCCGGGCGGCGGAAGGCCACGGCGTATTCGCGGAGCGCTTCGAACAACAGCACGAAGAACAGCATGGCGTTGGCGTAGTAGACATCGAGCATCAGGCCGGAGATCGCGCCGAGCAGAATCCACTGGCCAAGCTTGCGCGAGCCGCGCGTCCTGTCCCAATACCACAAGAAAAGCGCGACGACAAACGCGGAATGCGCGTGCGACCAGGAGGGATTGAAGTACATGTAGACGGGAAGCGAGCTGGCCCACCAGATGGCGAGAGTGGCGAGGAGCGCCCAGCGCTCGTCGACATATTTGCGGGCGATGCGGAAGGAAAGGAGGAGGCCGAGAAAACCGAAAAATGCGGTCGCGAGCGCCATGGCGATGCGATACGGGGAGGAAAAACCGTCGGCGGGAATGGCCGAGCCGAGCGAGCGGGCGAGAAGAACGCCGGCGTGCGCGGCGAGAAGAAACGGCGCCCAGAGAAGCGCGGGGCCGACGGTGAAATGATTTTCGAGATGGCCGGTGCGGGTGCGAAATTCCGGGAGCGGCCGGCCGTTTTTATCGAAGCGATGTTCGCGGAAGCTGGTGTTGGCCTGCTGATAGTCACGGGTGAAATCGAGATTGTGCTGGATGAGCGGAGCGCGGGCGTAGGCGTAGTAGCCGACGCCATCGCCGCGAACCCAGGGATTGAGCAGGGGAAGAGAGAGGAGGAAAAGCACGAACAGAAGGCGCGCGGCTTTGTGCGTGGAGGGTTGCGGCGCGGAAGTCAGGTCTGGCATTTCCACAAACACACACTCTACCGTCGGATGATTTGCGGCTGAAAAGTTCTCCACGCTGGCTGCACCGTTTTTGGAAGAGCACTTCAGCGCGCTCGGGAAGCTTCCATCCGAGCGAGACGTATTATCTCTTTTTGAAATGCGTTTGTCTTGGCAGGGTAGGCGAGCGTGCGGGATGCAGAATTGGAAAGATTTCCGTTGAAGCAATCGGGCTCAGCAAGCAGGTCAGAGTACGTCCTGTGTGGCCCGAGGTTTCCAGGTTGGAAGAACTGGAAAACGTCCCTAGGTTTCTCTAGGTTTCTAGGTTTTTAGGTTTATGCGGGGGAAGAGGAGGTGAAGATTCGCATGGATGAGGTTCGAGGAGATAGAGGCGGGGCCAGCGGTTCGAGGAAAAGTCAAAACCCGCACCCTTAAAATCGAAGGGTGCGGCACCCCCCCAAAAGTCAAAGCCAGCTTCCAAGGCTTTGCCACCCGCCACGAGGAGAGGATTCCACTACTGGAATTCAGAGCGGAGCGATGAAACGCGGGGCGCGGTTGGCTGCGATTTGGCCAGGTCGCGAGTTATTCGTAGCGGAGGGCTTTCATGGGGTCGAGGCGGCTGGCGCGCCAGGCGGGGATGTAGCCGGCGGCGCAGGCGACGAACGCGAGAGAGAGCGTGGCCAAGGCAAGCGTGGCGGGATCGTGGGGCGTGAGGCCGAAGAGCTGGCTTTGGACGAGTTTGGTGAGAGCGAGCGAAGCGGGCACGCCGGCGGCGACGCCGATGGCTACGAGAATGAGCACTTCGCGCATGACCATCCAGATGACGCTGCCCTGGGCGGCGCCGAGAGCCATGCGAATGCCGACTTCGCGGGTGCGCTGAGCGACGGTGTAGGCCATGACGCCGTAGAGGCCGATGACGGCGAGAAGCGTGGCGAGAAAACCGAAGACGGCGGAGAGGCTGGCGATCATGCGCTCAGTGGCGAGCGAGTTGTTGATTTGGACTTCGGTGGTGCGCATGGCGTAGATGGGGATGTTGGAATCCATGTCGCGGACTTTGGAGCGGATGGCGGACATCAGAGTATTGGGATCGGCGACGGTGCGGACGTAAATGACCATGCCGCCGATGTAGCGGCTGCCAAGATACGGAACGAAAGCCTGGGGCGGAATTTGGTCGCGCAAATTGGTGTACTTGATGTCCTTGACGACGCCGATGATTTCCATGTCGAGGGGCGTGCCCGGGTCGGAGCCGAAACCGGCATGGAGGCCGATGGGATTGCGGCCAGCGCAGAATTTTTTCACGAAGGTCTCGTTGACCATGATGACGGTGGGAACCCAGCCGAAGGGGTCGGGGCTGTGCTTGACTTCATGATTGTCGTTGGCGGTGAAATCGCGTCCCTGGAGGATGGGGACGCCGAGAGTGGCGAAATAACCGGGGCCGACCTGGTTCATGTAAGGCTCGGGGCGGTCGCCGGGCTTATCGGGATTGTAGCCTTCGACGGTCATGCTGCTGTCCCACTCGTCGTCCTCGAGAATACGATTGGAAGCCAAGCCGACAGACTGCACGCCGGGGATGGAAGCGAGAGAGGCGGTCAATTGCGGATAAAAAACTTTCATGCGCTCGACAGAGTAGCCACTCATCGAAGGATCCATTTCGAAGCCGATGAGATTTTGCGAAGAGAAGCCGGGGCCGAGATCGCGCAAGTTGCCGAGGCTGCGAACGAAAAGGCCCGCACCGATCAAAAGAAGAAGAGAAAGGGTGACCTGGGCGATGACGAGGGATTTTCGAAGGGCGGCGTGTCCGCCTCCCACGACGGCGGCGGCTTCGTCCTTGAGAGTGATGGCGACATTGGGCTTGGTGGTTTGGAGAGCGGGAACGAGGCCGAAGATGATGCCGGTTAGAAGAGTGACGGCGAGCGTGAAAAGAAGAATGCGAAGATCGGGCGATGTGGAGATTTGCAAGCCGCCGGAATCGGAGGGCAAGTAGGCAGCCATGAGCGCTTTGTCCGCCCAATAGGCGAGGGCGAGACCGGCGAGCGCGCCAAAAGCGGCGAGAGAAAGGCTTTCAATCAAAAGCTGCGCGACGATGCGGCCACGCGTGGCGCCCATGGCGAGGCGAATGGCCATTTCCTTTTTTCTGGAAGCACCGCGGACGAGAAGAAGATTAGCGAGATTGGCGCAGGCGATGAGGAGGACGAGGCCGGTGGTGGCCATGAGCACCCAGAGGGGAGTGGAGAGAGACTCGCGGGCGTAGGAGCGGCCCTGCGAGCCGGGGAGCACCTGGATCCAGCATTTTAGAAATTGATCGCGGTCGTAGGTCGAGGCGTGCGCGAAGGCAGCTTCTTTCACTTCCATTTCGAGCATGGAATGCATGAAAGGCTGAAGCGAGGCTTGGGCTTTTTCGCGAGTGACTCCGGGCTTCAAGCGGCCGAAGGCGTTGACCCAGCGGTCGCGGCGGTTTTTGAGCATGTCGTCGGGATTGCCGACGATCATCTCCTTTTCCATCATGATGGGGACGAAAAGTTTAGGAGAGCGGCCGAGTTCGACGCCGTCAAATCCGGGCTGCAAGACGCCGACGACGGTCATGGGATAGTTATTTAGTGTGAGCGTTTTGCCGAGGATGGAGGTGTCGCCAGAGAAACGAGTTTTCCAATAGGCGTAGTTGAGGACGATATAGGGATGGGCGTCGGGGAGGCGGTCGTCTTCCTGGGTGAAGACGCGGCCGAGGTAGGGACTGAGGCCGAGAGTGGAGAAGTAGGTGCCGGAGACCAGAACCATGTCGACGCGCTCGGACTGGCCGCCGAACGTGACGCTGGCGGAAAAGGGGAAGCGGCAAAACATGTCGGAGAAGACGTCGTTGTGCGCGCGGAAATCGCGAAACATGGGATGGGAGATGGCGTTGCCGCCCCAGTTGCTGCCGTAATGGTGGCCGCGCATGGTGAGGAGGACGAGCTCTTGAGGATTTTTGACGGGGAGAAGGCGGAGGAGGATTTGGTCGAGGAGGGTGAAGATGGCAGTATTGGCGCCGATGCCGAGGGCTAGAGTCAGGATGGCGATGACGGTGAAGCCGGGAGTCCGGCCGAGGGTGCGAAGAGAGTATTTGAAGTCGCGAAATGCGGTATCTAGAGAGGAAATAGTGTTCATTTCGCGGGACTTATCCTTCCGAAGAGTTTGGATTACAGACGTGAATACGATTTGTAGCGGGAATTGTTCCCGCGAGATTTTGGCCAGGGGATGCGGTGCCGTGCTGCATAAGTAGCTAGAGCTTGAGACGATTTGGATGGCGAAACGTCTTGTGGTTCAGGGAGGAAGATGCGATTGGGTGTGGAGCTGGCTTGGGGCAGCTGCAAGCTGAGGGCAGTGCCGAGCTCATTGAGAAAGAACGTGTTGCCGAAGCGGGAGAATGTTCAGGATTTTCCCGGCGGTCTAGGGTTGTACAACCGGTGGTGTCGAGAGGGATTGGCAGAGGTATAATGTCGACATGACACAGGAAACTTCCGAGTTGCTGCGGAAGGCGCTCGAACTATCCGAAGGAGAGCGCGCGGATTTGGCTTGTTCGCTTCTGGACAGCCTCGACGCCACGGTGGACGAAGGCGCGGAAAAGGCCTGGGACCAGGAAATCGCCCGCCGAGCCTCGGACCTGGATTCCGGAAGAGCAGAGAGCGTTCCATGGGAAGAAGTGCAGGGGCGGATTTCGTCCAGGCTCACTCATGGCAAAAAAGGAAGTTGAATTTCACGAAGAGGCGAGCCGGGAATACGAAGCTGCCTTTGAGTGGTACTTCGAGCGCAGCGAGCAGGCTGCCGCACGATTTGCGGGCGAAATTAACCGGGCCATGGATTTGATAGTCAAGTCGCCGCAGCGTTGGCCGGCTGGTGGAAATGGCACGCGCAAATATTTGCTAGAGCATTTCTTTTCCTAATTATCTACCGCGAACATCCCTCCGTTATTCAAGTGCTCGCCGTAGCCCATGGGCGCCGGCGTCCCGGTTATTGGAAGGAGCGGGGCTAACGAGCCAACTCTTCAGACGGCGGTGCTTGTGGCGACGCGCGGGGCGACGGCCGGTTCTTTTTGGTGGAAATAGTCGCTGACGCGGTCGATGATCTCGTTGAGCGAAGTTTGCGGGCGAAATCCCGTGAGCGCGTGGAGCTTATCGACGCAAGGGACGCGCCGCATCATGTCTTCGAAGCCGGGCTCGTACGCTTGATCGTATGGGACGAATTCAATTGGGGAAGAGCTCTGCGTGCGCTCTTTGACCCGCTGGGCCAGGCCCTCGATGGAGATTTCCTCGGTGTTTCCGACGTTGACGACCTCGCCGATGGAGCGCTCCGTATCGAGCAAGCGGATGAGGCCTTCCACGGTGTCGCGCACATCGCAAAAGCAGCGGGACTGTTTGCCATTGCCATAGACGCGGATGGGCTCGCCGTCCAGCGCCTGCTTGACGAAATTCGGAAGCACCATGCCGTAGCGGCCGGTCTGCCGCGGTCCCACGGTGTTGAATAAACGCACGACAATCACCGGAAGCTTTTTCTCTTTCCAGTAAGACAGCGCGAGAAATTCGTCCAAGGCCTTCGAGGCGGCGTAGCTCCAGCGGCCCTTGGTGGTGGGACCGAGGACCAGGTCGGCGTCTTCGTGGAAGGGCACATTGGTGTTTTTGCCGTAGACTTCGGAAGTCGAGGCGGTGAGGACCAGCTTGCGTTTTTTGCAGGCGGCTTCGAGGATCCGCTGGGTGCCGTTGACATTGGTCTCGATGGTGCGCACGGGACTTTCGACGATGAGTTTGACGCCGACGGCGGCGGCCAGGTGCACGACAGCGTCGGCGTCATCGACGAGCTCCGCGATCAACTGCACATTTTCGATATTGTCCAGGTGATATTCCATCTGGCTAGAAGATTTTAGGTGGCGGATGTTATCCATGCTTCCCGTGGAGAGGTTGTCCAGCAGGACGACGCGGTCGCCGCGGGCGAGAAGCCGTTCCGCAAGATGAGAACCGATGAAACCGGCGCCGCCGGTGATCAGATAACGCAAAGTGCCTCCTCAGAGTGCCTGATCGTCGTCACGATGGCGCGGGGAGCTATCGGAGAAAGATTCGGCAAGATCGTTAGGTTCATGCGGAGATTCCGCTGCTTCCTGAGGGCCGTAGCCATACGAGTAGGGATAGTAGCGGTAAGAATAATAGTAGTCCGGAGCGCCGGAATCCACTGCATTCAGGACGACGCCAAGAATGTGGCATTTGACGCTGGTAAGCAGATCGCGCGTGCGCGTGAAGGCCTCTTTGGGTGTTTCTCCGCTGCGCACGACCAGAAGAACGCCGTCCGTTTGGACGGAGAGGATCACGGCGTCGGTGGCGGCCATGACGGGAGGGGAATCGATCACCACGAACTTGAATTTCGTGCGCAGTTCGGCGATGGCGTCCGATAGTTTGGTCGAGGACAGAAGATCGGCAGGATTGGGAGGCAACGGCCCTGTCGGTATCGCGGCGAGATTGGGAATCACGGGATGCGGCACGGTGACCAGATCAAGAGTCGAAACACCAGCCAAATACGAGCTGAGGCCAGCGTACTTGCCGCTGCCCAAGTTGAGCAGACGGCCGACGCCCGGTTTGCGCAAATCGGCGTCGACCAGCACGGTGCGGTCTCCCAGTTGGGCCAGTGTGACCGCCAAGTTAGCAGCTGCGGTGGTCTTGCCTTCGCGGGGAAGCGCGCTGGTGACCAGGATGACTTGCGGCGGATGCCCGGGCTGAGAAAGCAGCAGCGAGGTGCGCAAAGCGCGGAAGGCTTCTGACATTTGCGATTTGGGCAAATGCTGGGCGACGAGCTCAATGCGTTTCTCATGACCGTTGGAGGAGATGCCCGGTAAGAGCCTTTTGCGCGTGCCGTTGCCGTTTGTGGCGCCAAACTGCGGTACGACGGCGAGGGAAGGCAACCGGGCCAAGGTCTCGATGTCGTCCGGAGTCTTCACCGTGTTATCGAGATATTCGCGCAGAAGCGCGAGACCGATACCTCCGACGAGCCCCACGAGGAACGCCAGAGCGATGTTGCGTGCTTTGGCGGGGCGCGCGGGATAGCTAGGAATCATGGCCGGATCGACTACGCGGATATTCGAGGATTGCAAGGCCGCGGAAATCCCGACTTCCTTGAGCTTGGTGGTCAGGCTGTCGTAGAGCGCTTTATTGGCTTCGGCTTCCCGCGTGATGATGTTGTATTCCACGAGGCGCTCCGCCATCGCGTTGGCTTGGACTTTTTGCTGATCCAACGCCTGGGTGAGCAGATCCTCGCGTTCCTTGGCTTCGCGATAGTCGCTTTCAATATGGTTGAGAGCGTTGACTTTTTCTTTTTCGATCTGCTGGTCGATTTCTTTGAGCTGGTCTTGCAGACGAAGGACTTTGGGAAACTTAGGGCCGTACTGGTTAAGAGCGTCGTCATAGTTCTCTTGTGCGGCCTGCCGCTTCTGAATGAGTCCCTGTAAGATACTGCTGGACTGGAGTTGGGCCACTTCGCCAACGCCGCCAGCCTTGGCAAACTGGTAGAGCGCCTCTTTCTGCATGCGATCTTCCTGGGCGCTGGTCAGGGCATTATTGATGCTGGCGAGGCGTTCGGTAGTGATGTTTTGTTTGTCATCTAGGGTCCAGATCTGATTCTGTCTTTCGTAGGCGATGCGCTTATCTTCGGATTGCTGAACCTTGATCTTGAGCTCGCTCAGTTCATCGTTGAGCCAGGCCGTGGCTCGCGTCGTTTCATCGTAGCGGCTACGGATATTCTGCTCTTGAAAATTCTTGATGTGCTCGTTGACCACTCGCGCGGCGAATTTCGGGTCCGTGGATTCAAAGCTGACATCGAGAAGCTGGCTATTGGGAACCCGCTTGACGCTCAGGCTGCCAAGAAAGGCGCCCAGCTCGGGAGGGCTCTTCTGATTCTCAAGGCTACCGGTGGCCAGCGCTTCCGAGGGCCCATTGGGAGAGCCGTACTCAGCGCGGGCGCCGAGGCCGGTGCTGCGGATAGTTTGCAGGGCAAGAGTCTCAGACGTCAGGATTCTCGACTGCGTCTCGATGTAGTTGTCCTGATCCATGAGGTATGAGTAGGGGTCCGCCCCCGGGAACGGAAGAATGTTGCTATTCTCAGGGTCGATTTCAATTCGCGCGGTGGCCACGTAGACGGATTGCATGCGGAACGTGGCGATGCTGACGATAGTGACGACAGCGAGAAGGAAGGACAGGATCAGCCATTGATGCTTGCGCAGGATCAGCAGGTAGTCGTAAAGATGCGGCTCGCGCGGCGAGAGATCCCAAGCCGGAAGCCGGGAGGAAGGCGGGATCAGCTCGACGACGCCATTCGAGCCGTTTTCCCGAGGAACGAGTTTGTTGTCTTCAGCCATACTCTACTGGTACGCAATCCTATACAGCGCCAACGCAGAGCCCAGAGCGACGCCAAATTCTAGAGCGCGCAGAGCAGCTTGCTTGGCCGCGCTATCGGGAATGTACAAGATATCGCTGGGCTGCAGTTGCAGGTCTTCCGCTTTGCGATTCAAAATCTTCTTGATATCGAGCTGCACGGTATGTTGCTGCCCCTGGGCATCCCTGCGGATGATCACGGCGCCGCTCGTCTTGGCAGTGTGGGTAAAGCCTCCGGCCAAGGCCAATATCTTCAAGGTATTCAACTGCTCGCGGTCATTCTGTAGCACGAATCCGCCCGGCCTGTTGACCGCGCCTAGGACATAGACGATGCCGGCATGCGGGACGGTGACGACATCGCCGGCCTGCAGAAGAATATTGTCCTTGGTGTTCCCCGCCTCCATCAGCTGGTACAAATTGACAGTGATGGTGTTCGCGGAGCCAGACGGCGCAGGCGTCGGCACCGCGTTCCCTGATTTCTCCGTGGAAGGATTCGGCGGCGGCAATTCAGGGGGTTCCCCGGCGGCGCTTTTGGCTGGCGGGACCACCGGAGCAGCAGCCACTGCTCCCGGCTTTGATTCTTGAATGAGGGGCGAAGCCTTTGCCGGTGGAGGCCCCGAAGAACTGGTGTCCTCTTGCTCCTGCTCATCGAAGGCCATTGGCTGCGCGGCGCGCGTGACAATGACTTCGTCGCCGGCATCATTGGAAAGCCCTCCGGCTTGGGCAAGCACCTCAAGAAGCGTGACCTGACGGTCCGCTTCATAGACCAGGGGATGAAGAACCGCCCCAACTACTGTTATGGGCTTATTTTTTCTTTCTTTCACGGTGACAGTTACATCGGCGTGCGATACCAAGCCGTCCGCTTCCAGCACCTCGGCGATTTTCTCCCCGGCCTGGATCTCGGTGAGCCCGGCGACACGCAAGCGAACGGACACCAGCGGGATGCCGATCGTGCCGGTTTGGCTGACACGCACCTCACGGCTCAGCTCTTTGACGTCGAACACGTCGACATCAAGCAAATCGCCATCGCCAATGACGTAGTCATGCGGGGCCATGCGCGCCTCGGCGGATAATTCACGAATGCGATCGTTGGTCTGTTGTGGCGTCTCGAGAACGGCCTGCGCGCGGCTGGGCGGCGCCAGAACCACTAACCCGAGCAGAGTGATGGAGACGAGACACAACGTCCCCGCACCCAGTCTCGCTGGCTGCATACGAATAGATGACCCCCAATGTGATTATACAGACAAGAGGGCAAACTTCATCAGGGATTTCGATGGCTGTGGCGCCTCCGTCCGGCTTCCGGGCTTTTCTGCATCGGTTGCCGAATTTCGCTTGTCGCCAGAATCGCCATTAGGAAAAAAAGAAGGGCGTTCGCCGGAATGTGCAGATTGAAATCGACGAGACTGTGAGTGAGAAATCCCAGGCAGCCGACCAATCCTGAAAGTTGAAGAGCGGAAGAGAAAGTTCCGCTGGACTGAGACAGATGCCGCAGCGAATCGAAGAGCAGGATGCCCAGAAACCACAGGCAGCACAGTCCGCCCGCGATGCCCGTCTCGGCGAGGCCCTCGAGATAATCGTTGTGGGAGTGATTGACGATTTTTCCGTCATACAGAGTTTCATAAGCCGGGAACACCGTCTGCAGCGTGCCGAGACCGGTACCCATCCAGGGGTGGTCTAGGAAGATATGCCAGGTGTCTTTTCTCATGGAGGCGCGTTTTCCGGCGGTCACCTCGAGCGACTGCAGTGACGAAAATCGTGCGACGAGCTGCTGAACACCCAGCCAGGACACCATGAGGAAGGCCAGCAAAAGGACCGCGCCACCAGACAGCAAATGCTTTCCGGCAGTACGGCGAAGAAGAAGCCAGAGAACCAGAACGCCGAGTTCCACGGCGAAGCTGACAATCCCTCCCCGGGAGGCGGAAAGGAAGAGCGCGCCGATAGGCACCACGGCAAACAGGCTGACCAGGATCCAGCGTTCCCGCCGCACCTTTCCGAGGACCAGGGGCACGAGAGAAACAGGGATGACCAGCTCCGCAAATCCCGCAAAATGATTGCGATTCACGTACGGGCCAAAAGGGATGCCGCCATAATGCATCTCTCGAAACCAATAGAGTTTTCCGTTGAACGTAAGATGTTGCAAGATGCCGAAGAGGCAGACCGCGAATCCAAAGCTCATCACAAACCAGACGAAGCCGCGCCAATCCCCGAGTGTTTGAAAGGCCTGCGAGGCTAGAAAAAGAAGGAGGATATCGATGAGCAAGAGCTGCAGATCGGTGCGCGTGGCGTAGGCCGAAGCCGTAAGGTGAAAAATCAGTTGCGCTAGCGCGACGACCAGGAGTCCGACGAGCGGCAAGAGCAAGGGCGAAACGACCAGTTGCTGCTCGCGCTTCAGATAGGAACGCACGGCCCAGCCGAGAAAAAGCAGGCTCGCCCCAATTTCCATCACGGCCTGCGACCACTCTTCGACGCCGCCATGCACGGCCACGCCAAAAACCACGAGCGCGCAGATTCCGATGCGGATGAGCTTCATTGCTTGGGGTTCTCCGCGGATGCCGGAACCAGGGCGACGTCGTCAATCCAGGCCGAGCCGGAAATTTTGCTGTCGAACTCGCCGCTCGCCTGGCGGCCCACGCAGAGCTTCAGCCCATGGACGTCTTTTCCCGAGGTCCAGGGGAGCTGCACTTGCGTCCACGGGTGGGTGCCGTGTACGTCGTCCGTCCACGCCAACGAATGGTCCGAATCGCTGATGGAGTACAGGCCGAAGCGCACGCCCTGATCGGTCGTCAATTCGCGCGTTTGGACCCATGCAGAGAAAAGATAAGAAGTAGCGGGCTGCACGGCAACGTATTCACAAACATCGCGGAAATTGACGTCGCTCAGGCCGTTAAAAGTCAAACGCAACGACCGCTTCCCGGAATGTTTTTCGTTTGTGTCGAAATTGATCCGAACTCCGCCGGCGAATGGCGCGTACCGCCAGGCGAAACCGCCGCCCTCCACATCGGATTCGAATCCACCGTCCCAAACCAGCGAGTCTAGCGGATCGGGAGGCCGCGAGACGCCGGCATAAACGAGCGCCTGATCCCAGACGTTCTTCGCCGCCGTTATCTGTGTCTTGTTCAGGAGCGCTTCCAGAAGGGGATACGCTTCGCGTAAGGGAAATTGCGGGTGGAGAGCGCCGAGCGCCGACCACACTGCGAGAGCCTGATCCGTGCGATCCTGCTGCGTCAGCGAGGAAATCACCCCCAAGTAAGCTTCCTGAGAGCGCGGCAAAACGCGCTCGAGGACGGAGTGGATGTCCGGATCGACGCGCAGGCTGAGAGAGAAAGCCGCCGCTCCGCGCTTGGGATCGGCTTCGACGGCATGCTTGAACTCTTCGAATGCCGCGTCCATCTCGCCTTGCCGCAGCAGAAAATTTCCATACCGCCAGGAGACTTCAGGAGAAAGCGGGTAAACGCGCTTGGCTTGAAGATATGCATTTCGCGCGGCCGCGATATCGCCTTGCGATTCGAATGCCGTGCCCAAATCCAGCCAAGTGTCCGCGGAACGCGGATCAGCCGCCAGCGCCTTCTGATAAGCGCGAATGGCTCGCTGCGCATCGGGATTTTCTAGGTTGTATTGCCAATAACGTCCGAGGAGAGACCAGTCGTCGGCGTCGCCCGGCTCGAGTTGCGTGGCTCTCTCATACCCCTGCGGCGTGTTCAATCCGGCGTCGTGCGCAGCCGCGGCGTTGCGAACGCTCGAATAGGTAAGACCGGCGGCGAGCATCACTGCTAGCACAACAAGGAGCCCGCGCGCCGCAGGGCTGGAAAGACGGAGAATCATCCCGCGATACTGTGCATAGTCGAACTCTTAGATGCAAGATGAAAGTCTGGGGAAGATGTGTGAGAGGCGTTCTGTAACGACGAAAGCGGCTGGCTATTTGCCCATGGACGCCGAGAGCGTCTCATCGGCGCGGCCGCGGCGACGCACGTCGATGCCCAGCCGCTTGATCTTCTGATTCAGCGTCGAAAGAGGAATCATAAATCGCTCGGCCGCTTCGGTCTGGTTCCAGCCGGTCCGTTCCAGCATGTCCATGATGATGCGGCGCTCGATTTCATCCATGATTTGAAAGAGTGAAGGCTGCGGATGATCGGCCGCCGAGCGCGCCCCCGGCTCGCCAGGCAATGGCGGAAGAAATTCCGAAAGCTGCAGCCGCACGCCGCGGACGATTTCCTTGCTTCGAATGCTTTCCGGCAGCAGATCCACGTCGACGCGCTCGTGCGTGGAAAGCACCACGGCGCGCTCGACAACATTTTCCAGTTCCCGGACGTTACCCGGCCAATCGTAATCCATTAGCAGCTTCATGGCGCCCGCCGTGAACAGCCGCAGCGGCTTGCCGTTTTCCAGGCAATAGCGCTCGAGGAAATGCGCGAGCAGCGCGGGTACATCTTCGCGTCGATCGCGCAGCGGCGGAAGCTGCAGGTGAATCACGTTCAAGCGGTGATACAAATCCTCGCGAAAGCGGCCTTCGCGCACGAGCGTCAGCAGCTCGACGTTGGACGCCGCGACGATCCGCACGTCCACCTTGATCTGTTCCGTTCCGCCCAGCCGCATGAACTCCCGCTCCTGAATCACGCGGAGCAGCTTGGCCTGCGTCTCCGGGCTGATCGTGGCAATTTCGTCGAAGAAAATCGTGCCCTGATCGGCGACTTCAAACAGCCCCTTCTTCGAAGCCACCGCGCTGGTGAACGCACCCTTGACGTGGCCGAAAAGCTGCGACTCCAGCAAATCCACGGGAATCGATCCTGTATTCACCGGCACGAAAGCCTTGTCCGCCCGCGTCGAGGCCGAATGAATCGCTTTGGCGATCAGCTCCTTGCCTGTGCCGCTTTCCCCGCTGATCAATACGGTAGAGCGCGAAGGCGCGACCTGCGCGATCAGGTCAAAAAGCGTCAGCATCTTTTCGCTTTTGCCGATGATGTTGGGAAAATTAAAGCGCTGTTTCAGCGCCCGCTTCAGGTGGACGTTCTCTTCGCGCAGACGCCGAGACTCGACGGCTTGCGCCACTTGCGCCAGCAGTTCGTCGTTCGACCACGGCTTCGTAATATAATCGAGCGCGCCGCCCTTGAAAGCCGCGCGCGCCATATCGATCGATCCGTACGCCGTGATTAAGACCACCGAAAGTCCCGGGTCGCGCCGCCGGATTTCCCGCAGTAGCTCGAGGCCGTTCCTGTCCGGCAGGCTAACATCGAGCAGCAGCAAATCGTAAGGGTGCTCCCCCAGTTTCGCCAGCCCCGATTCACCGGTTTCCGCGCTAGCTACTCCATACCCTTCGCTGGTCAGCAACAGTTCGAGGCCTTCGCGGATTTCCGATTCGTCGTCGACAACCAGAATGGAGCCTTTAGGCATGTACCGACTTCCTGACCGCGGGGAACTCTACGTGAAACGAGGTGCCCTTGCCGGGCGTCGAGCGAACATCGATTTTCCCGGAGTGTTCCTTGATGATGCCGTAGCTGACGGAAAGGCCCAATCCCGTGCCTCGCCCGCTGGCTTTCGTGGTGAAAAAGGGGTCGAAGATCCGGTGAATGTGTTCCCGCGGAATCCCCGCGCCGGTATCCACAACTTCAATCTCCACACTTCCATTGTGCGCCCCCGTGCGCACTTCCAGCAAACCGCCCCCCGGCATGGCGTCTCGCGCGTTCAGGAAAAGATTCAGGAAGACTTGCTGCAGCTTGTTCGCGGAGCCGCGCACGGCGGGCAGCGTTTCGCCCAGATGTTTCACCACTTGAATTTGCGAAGTCTTCAGCGGGTGCGACACCAGCGAAAGCGTTTCTTCCACAACGCGGTTCACGTCGACGTCCGAAGCCTCCGCCGTTCCGGTTCGCGAAAAATTCAGCAGATTGTTCACGATTTCACTCGCGCGGAACGTCTGCTTCACGATCTTCTCGATGATCGATTGCCGCGGATCCCCCTCCGGCATCTGTTTCGCCAGCATCTGGATGTAGTTCGAAATCACCGCCAGTGGCGTGTTCACTTCGTGCGCCACGCCGGCAGCCAGCAGCCCAAGCGACGTCAACTTCTCCGTCTGGGACATCTGTTCTTCCATGCGCTCGCGCTGCGTCACGTCGTCGAAGAGCAACAGGCGCCCGATGCGCTCCGCGGATTTGCTGACCAGCGGCGTGATCGAAACATTCAGCGTCAGCGCCTTCCCCTGGTGGTGCAGGCGCTGTTTGTAAATTCCGGTGATCTGCTCCTCGTCGCCGCGCGCATCGATTTCCCCGGCCAATTCCTCCGGAAGCAGCGAGCGCAGTTGCCTCCCCACGGCGTCTTGCCGGGCCACGCCGAAAAGCTGCTCCATCCGCGTGTTCCAGGACTCCACGATGCCTTCCAGATCCACTGCGAGCACGCCTACGTTCAACGATTCCACGATGTTTTCGCTGAAGTCCTTCAGCCGCGCGATCTCCAGCGCTTTTTGTTCCAGCGACGAGTAAAGCTGGGCGTTGTCGAGCGCAACGGCCACGTAACCGCCAATCGTCTCCACCAGTTCGACGTCATCGCTCGAGAGATAATCGCCGTCCACGGTCTTGCCCAGCCCCAGCACGGCCACGCTATGCTCGCGAATCCGGCACGGAACGAAATAATTCAGATCGAGTTGTTCGAGGGTGCGGCGCACCGAATCACTGACGTCTCGCGCCGCGCGGGGTGATTCAAAGAAAAGCGCCCTCTTCGCTAATTCAGGCCGCCCCGAATCCAGAAAACTCAGGTCCAGGCGCTCTGCCAGCCGCACTCCCATCGATCGCGCCAGCCTCATGTGCCCCGGCTGTTCGGGGCTCTCGACAAAAATCGCCAGCCGGTCCACGAGCAACGTTTGTGAAATACGATCCATCACCGAACCCAGCATGGGATCGAGCCGGACTTCGTTCGTCAGCGTGCGTCCGAATTCGATCAGCGTGCGGCGGTAATCGAGCCGGTCGCGATAGAAGAAACGGTCGAGGCGCGATTGGATCCATACCCGGAAAGGTTCGAAGAGCGAAGCGGCCACGCCGACGGCCACCAAGCCTCCCACCAGCCCGGTGAAGTGGAAAATATTCGCAATCAGATAGACCAACGCAAAATAAATCGCGGCGACGCCGGCCGTCGCTGCTGTGTACGCCAGCCCGCGCTTGAAGATGATGTCCACATCCATCAAGCGGTAGCGGATGATCGCGTAGCCAAAGCACAACGGGATGAACAACAGACTGACCGTCGAGAATTTCATCCACGGCTGCGTGGCCGCGTCGAAGACGTATGGCACGATGTACAGCACCGCGAAGGGAACGGTGCCCACGAACGTTCCCGCGGTGAGCCATTTCAGTTGCTGCCGCAAAACTCCCGCGGGCGCTCCCCGGTAATTGCGGTAGAAAACAATTCCGGCCGCCAGCAAGCACGCGCCGAGGTAGCTGTACGCGATCTTGTCCAGCAGAATGCGCGAAGCGAGCCAGGGCACAAAACCGAGTGCCCCCAGCGCCGTACTGATATGAACCATGAGGATCGCAACCGGCGGAAGGTAGACAAAGCCCAGCTTGGAAATCGACCGCCCCGCTCCTTCGCTTCGCTCCGGAAATACCAGCGCAAAATGCAGCAGCAGCGCCGGCATGAGCACCTGCGCCACGATCTTGATCCAGTAGACCTCGTAGTCAAACGTGTCCAGCTTCCCGCTATAGTGGAACGAATAAAAAATAAAGGAGACCAGGCAAAAAACGTAGAAATGAACGGCCCGCGGCGCGTTCCACCGCCGCGCAAAAATGAAGAGCCCGATGAAAAGGTAAATGAGGCCGATAGCCCGTTCGTAATTCTCAATCGAGGTAGGTTTTTCCGCGGGCGCGGTAACCAACAGGGTTTCGAACTCCTCGCCATTCCTCGAGAGCTTGTAATGCACCTGCGTCCAGAGGCCCGCGTGCCACAGACGTTTGGTTACTTGCACCTGTCTGGTAATGGAGTTGCCATTGATCGCCAGCAGGTAATCGCCTTCATGCACGCCAGCGCGCGCGGCCGGGGAACTCGGAGCCACCTGCTGCGCCTGTACACCCTGGGTGGTATCCAGCCAAACGACTCCATCGTCCGGAGACTCAAATTGGGTTCTTTGAACGAAGTTCAGCCAGGCGAAAACCATCGCTGCCAGCGTGGCAAGCGCTAGTACGACAGCCCCAAGGCTGACTCGCAAGCTCTGCTTCATGTTCGGCCCTGGTGGGACCACACCCCACCGCAGAATGTCAGGTGCAAGCGAATGTCCATTCTTTGGAAGAATGCTTTTCCTGGAACTCCATTATATTTCAGCAACTTACAGAATGAGGAGGACTGGGAATCCTTGATAATCCACTTTCTGGAAGGACCCATACAGCTTTCTAAAGCCCAATTTGCACCTAAAATTGCAGGCTCAGACCACCCCGGAAGGTGCGGAAGGCGGGCATCAGCGTCAGCCGACCGTCCGCGGTATTGAGCGTCAAGTACCCCTGAGCGAATAGGTTGTCGCATTCCGCATTGGCCTCCCATCGGCCAGGCCCAAACTTGGGCAACCTCTGGTGCACGCCAACGTTGAAAAAAGGCTCCATATCAAATACGGAATCTCCAAAGCTGTCCACGCGCGTTAGAGTCGTTCCATCGATCCACTGATACCCCACCGTGACTCGAGTGCCCAGCCGCGGCATTCTCTCGGAAATCTTGACGCCCACCGATTGGCGGTCCGCGGTCCGGAATAATTCGCGCAAAGGTTCTGCCGCCGCGCTCGAGGGTGTCAGCGCGCCGGCAAAGGCATAGAGCGCGGTAAGCTCGATGTCGTCGGTCAGCTTCTCCTGATAGGCCACGCGCGCGCCCCAACTGCTCGAGGAGCCACCGTCATACGAGAATCCATTCGAATAGACATCCTGAAAAAAGTCGGCCACGGGAAGATTGTTCCCTCGCCCAAAAACCGCCATGTGGCTGTTGTCTTCGTGGAACGCGGCGACTTGCAGCCTGCTGTTCGCTCCCAGTTTGCGCTCCGCGGCGATTTCCTCGTGGAAGCCGCTTTCCAGAACGGGACGCCCGTTTCGCCACATCAGGACGGGAAAAGCGTCCATCTCACTCAGTGCCGCAGCCAGCGTGCTCCCCGGTTCTCCATCTGTCGCTTCCAGCGGCTCCGGACCCGTCGGCATGGATGCAAAGATAAGAGAAGCATGCCAATTGTCGGAGATTCGCGCATCGAGTTGCATGCGTGGCCGCAAGGAAGAAGCTGGACGCCCAAGCCCGACCAACACATATTCGCCGCCGTATTGCAGCACGGCACGGTTTCCAAACGCCATCGAGCCGCCTTGCGCGATTCGCACCCCACGGAAACTCGGTCCAAGGTCTCCCAGCTTTGATTCGCGCAGCACCACCGCCGTATGCGGTCCCGCGGTCAGGGACCCGGTGGGCAGCCAAACCGTCGCAATCCCTCCCGCTGGAGAATCGGTATCATAGCTCATCAAGCCAGCAAGCAGCAGCCGGCTTCTTACACCAATTTGCTGATCGTAGGCAAAGGCAGTGGCCGGGCTGGCGGGCAGATTCGAAACCGAGCCGGGCTTCCGCGCTCCGTCGGTGAACTCTAGCCGCCCTCGCGCCGTCTCGGTGGGGACGGAATCGGAGTCCACGCTGACCGCGCCTATCGGGTCTTCTTCGACCCACTGCAGCACAGGACGGAGCGTCGTGGCCGAGCGAAGCACCCACTTCCAATCATCCGCTTCGCTGGCTGCCGCGGATGGAGCGCTGCGCAGTTGCTCCAGCGAAGCAAACATGGATTCCAGTTGAATGCGGACAAGTGTGGTCAGATTGGCGCTGACGCGGATGTGCTTTTCCAACGTGGGGAGAAAACCCGCCAGCGTTACGCGTACAGTATAAAAACCCGGCGTGAGCCGCGCGCCGTGGAACACTCCCTGGGTATTGGTGAAAAAATCGAACGCCACCGCGGACGCTGCCGATTCCGGTATGATCTCGACGCTCGCGCCCATCTGCGGCGTGCCGGCGCTATCCCGCACCACGCCAGAGAGTATCCCCTGAACGGATTTCAGCTGTGCCAGTGCCGGATTCGCTCCCAAAGACGAGAGCGCAACGGCTAGGACGAGTGCCCCCAGAACTCGGACCTGCCCTCTACTCACTGCTCAGTACCTCCCTGGAACTGCGTTATCAGCCGCCTTGGTCGGTTCCGGCGCTCCCTTGACCGTGAAATCCGCCGATTTGGAAATTGTCTGATTGGAAATGTCGTCCTTGGCGTTGATTTGCAGCGTGTACTTCCCCGGCGTCAGCGTCGAAAGCGGCAACCACCTCTCTATGGTGACTTGGTCGCCCGTCTGCTTCATCTCCGCCGACGTTTCCTTGAATTGCATCACCTGCTCGGGACCCTTCTTTACGGTGTACAGGAATGTCGCGTTGGACTTATGAGTCTTTTCGTCCGGCGTTAGGTTATATACCTGCAAATAGATTCCCAAACGGCCATCCGTCCGAAAATCGCTTTCCAACCGCGGCCGCACTTTGGTCGAGCCCAAAACGAACTGCCCCGCGCCAATCTGATTGGCGGGGACGTGCTCGAGCTCGTCCGCAAGGATAAGCGTGCTCGCATCCAGCTTGTCGTCCTCGTACCTCGGTACGATCAGCCGCGTATTCACCACTCCCACATTTCCGCTCTGCACGTCCTTGACGACGATGTCCAGCCGGTAGAGCCCGGGACGCAGCGGCACTGCCTTTTGGTAAATCGACTGCAGCTTCAGCGATTGCTGGAACAAGGAATCCGGGAAGTCCTTCGCAACCGGATCTTCGAACGTCTGAACGACCCGGCCCGTCAGTGTGCTGATCCGCCCAAAAACGTTCATCGTCGCCGAATGGATTCCGTCCTTGGCCTGGAACGTAAGCTGGCCGTTCGGCACCTGGATGGTGATCGGCACCAGCACGGTATCATTCGTTACCTTCATAAAATCCGTGCGCCACATAAAGTGAAGCTGATCGCGCACGATTCGCGCCGTCACGATCGCTTCAAGGTCCTTGAACTTGACGTCCGGGGGACGCTGCACTTTGGCATAGAGATCAAGCCGATTAAATTCATCCAAGCTCGCGGGTGTTCCCCCCCATCGAAGTCGGCATGTTAGTTCCGTCAGAGCGCGTAAAGCGGTCCGTCTTCGAGGCCAAGCCCATCTGTTCGAGCAAACTCAAGCCCGCGCCAGGAACGTGCAGCAGCGCATCCTTTTCGGAAGGATCCATGGTCATGTGGTATTCGCCGAACCGGTCGTATCCACGAATTCCAGCTCGATGTTCTCGCCGATTCCCGGCAAATAGCGCCATCGCCACGTCTCCCATGGATAGGTCGTTGTCGTGCCGCCGCCTTCATCCATTGGCCGGTCCCACGTGCCTCCCATCGGGTGCGAATCGATCTCGTCCGGCGGTCCCCACATGATGTACATCCGCCCGCGATCCGTTTTCCATCCTGGTATACCCGAAGCGAAGTGCTCGTTGGCGTAAGCGATCCGACGGTAATGCTCGTCCTTGAAATCATTGTCCGGCAAATCGGGATTGCTGCTCCGCCGCAGCCAGAATTGCTCGATAAACTGTTCGCGCTCTTCGTTTGTATCCAACTGCAGAAAGGCATTGCGCTCTTCCGGCGAAATGATGTACACGACGTCCTCGTTGAGCCATTGCTTGTATTGGTCGTCGAGTTCTTTCAGTGTCTTGTGGGCCTTTTCTTTTTGCGCTTTCTTCTGTGCTTTGGTTAGGATCTGCGGAGGCGTAGGATTATTAGGATCGGCGGCGTCTTGGGCCGATACAGACGGTATAAAAATCACAAACGAAAATGCAGCAGCAATCAGGGTACGAATTACCCGTGGCATAGGCACACCTCAACCTCTAGGACTCTGGATTCTACCCTCGGACAAGCGGCCCGTCAATCGAGGAATCTCCTGCATTTTGTGGGACTTGTCCCCCGATTGCGGTTAGAATCGCGCGGGAAGCGAAGAGTTGCCTGACATTTTTTGGCCTGTCCTCACGGACAGGCTTCCTCTGCGCAAAGACAACTCGCCGCCAATCAGCGCAACGCCTTCCCATCGCGCCTGCCTACTTCAAGTTAAGCGGAGATGATATTTGGCGGGTTCACTCGAGAGCGGCTTTCCCTCGCCGCTTACTACGCGCACTCTACTGCACTCGGTGCGTTTGCACGTCCGTCCCGATCAGGCTGTCGAAGATCGCCAGCACGTGTCTGCGGTATTCCACCATCCGCGTGAAAATGTCCCGCAGTTCCGGCTCGCGTTCCGCTTCCCGGTGCCATTTCGCCAAAACGATCGCGGGCACTTCGATATCCCTGCGCAGTTTTTCCGCCGAATGTCCGCGCAGAAAAAGACCGTAGAAAAACGCCGCTTCGCGCTGCGGAAAGTCGAAATCGTGCACGACTTCTGACGGAACGATTTGTGGCAAGGTGGCCATGGAGAAAAAGGCAGTTTACCCAAAAGATTTTCCGCGTCAAGTAGTACGATGGGTTTTCTGCCTCCAGTTATGCAACTGCCCGCCCGCAGCCGCCCAGAGCACTCCCTGACCCCTTTCCCGCACCCCATCCAAACTATCTTCGTCTCCCCCTTGTGGCGGCAATTGCCCCGCATCTATAATGCTTGCTCGCGCGGGGTCCGGCAAACCTTTCAAGCAAACCGGGCTCCGCGAACATTTTTTGGCAACTGCATTCCCAGTTCTACCTGGTGATAGACGACCATGCCTGACCCGCTCGCGAAAATCAAGCAGCGCCTGCAAGGCGAAATCGACCAGCTCGAGCACGAGCTCAATATCGATCTCCCCAAGGAAATCGCCAAAGCCCGCGCCCACGGAGACCTCTCCGAAAACGCCGAATACAAGTACGCCAAAGAGCGCCAGGGCTACGTCAACGCCCGCATCGGCCAGCTCAAAAAGCGCATGGGCGATCTCGGCATGCTCAATCTCAGCAACATTCCCAAAGACCGCTCCGGCTACGGCTCGCGCATTCTCGTGCTCGACGTCAATCGCGAAGTGAAAATCGAATACAAGCTCGTCACCACCGAAGAAGCCGACGCCGAAAAGGGCCTCATTTCCACCACTTCGCCCATCGGCAAAGCTCTCCTCAATCGCAAGGTCGGCGATGAGGTTCAGGTGGCCACGCCCGCCGGCCAAAAGGAATTTGAAATTGTCCGCCTCGTTACCATCCACGAGGACGAGTAACCTTTCTCGTTTTTTGGGCGTCTATCGGTGTAAGTTTCGTTGTCTGTGAGGCTTCATGTATTGGGGAGCTGGCCCGGCGCTTGGGCTATTAACTCTGCTCGGCTATATCGCCTTCGCTCTTGGCGCTGCCCTTGTGTGGCGCAATCGCGGCGATTTTTCCATCTGGGCCCATGATGAGTTCGGCGCCTTCCGCCGCAGCCTTTCCCGCTACACCGTCGTTGGCCCCTTCTATGGCGTCCGCGAAGAGTCCCGCCTCAAAGCCGTCCCTTCGCAATTTTTCAGCTCTCTCAGCCGCTTCCCTCGTCGCCACATTAACCCCGCTTTCCTTCTCCTTTTTCTCGGCGTCGCTCTCTTCCTCCTCGATTTCTTCATCTAGCGCATAAACACATCCCGGATGGACACACTCGCTCTTCCTCTTTCTGGACAATCCACCCCCTCTTTGCCATTCTCCTCGCGATGAAGCCTGCTCTCATCGTCCATGGCGGCGCCTGGGACATTCCGGATGAAGCCGTTGACGCCTGCCAGTCCGGCTGCCGCCGCGCTCTCGCATCCGGCTGGGCCATTCTTTCTCGGGGCGGTTCCGCTCTCGACGCCGTCGAAGCCGCCATTCTCGTTCTCGAAGACGAACCTGTCTTCGACGCCGGCTTCGGTTCGCATCTCAATCTCGATGGCCGCGTCGAATGCGACGCCATCATCATGAATGGCGCGACCCTCCGCTCCGGCGCCGTCGCTGCTCTTCAGCGCATCCGCAATCCCATCCGCCTCGCTCGCGCCATCCTCGAACACTGCCCGCACATGATGCTTGTCGGTGAAGGCGCGGAACGCTTCGCCAAAGACAACGGCATCGCTCTCTGCGATCCCGCCGATCTCGTCAGCGAAGCCGAGCGCTCCGCCTGGCAGCTCTGCCGCGGCGACCAACATGCCGCCGCCCATCATCGCGGCCACGAGCAGGGCACTGTCGGCGCCGTCGCTCTCGATGCCAGCGGCGCGCTTTTCGCCGGCACTTCCACCGGCGGCACTTGCTGCAAACTTCCCGGCCGCGTCGGCGATTCGCCTCTCATTGGCTGCGGCTGCTACGCCGATTCCTCCGCCGGCGGCGTCTCCTGCACCGGCTATGGCGAAGCCATCATGAAAATCGTCATGGCTAAAACCGCCGCCGACCTTCTCCGCTCCGCCAGCGCCTCTTTCTGCGTCGCCGATTCCTCCCGCGATTCGTCCCCGGCGGCTTCGCACTCCTGCGCCGCGGACTGCGCCATGCTCGCCGCCCGCCAAGCCGTCCATCTTCTCGCCCAACGCACCCACGCCACCGGCGGCCTCATCCTTCTCGATTGCGCCGGCAATCCCGGCTTCGCCTTCAACACCCCGCGCATGGCCTACGCTTACGTCGCCGCAGACGGCTCCTTCTTCGCCTCCGTCTAGCGCCCCCGGCCGCCCTCCTAAGATCTTGACCGTGGTTCCATTCCTAGTAGGGGCACAACATGTTGTGCCCGCTCAGCCTGTACAAACCACGCACCGCAACCATTTCCCATCCAATCAAGCACGCCGCACCGCTAATCTCTTGACCGCGGTTCCATTCAAAGATAGTCTCGCGCCCAATAACCCTGCACGTTTGCCCACTTCTCCGGAGGTCGCAAATGGTCTCTCTCGCCGCTCTTTGGCTGCCCATCCTGCTTTCCGCGGTCATCGTTTTCATCGCCAGTTCCATCATGCACACCATTCTGAAATACCACCAAAGCGACTACCGCAAGCTCCCCGACGAGGAGACGGTCCTCGCCGGACTCCGCTCCGCCGGCCTCACGCGCGGCGTCTACAATTTCCCTCATTTCACGCACCAGGAAATGAAAACGCCCGAAGGCCAGGAAAAATTCAAGCGCGGTCCCGTCGGCTTCCTCACCATTTTTCCCGCCGGCCCCATCAACATGGGAAAGTTTCTCGGCCAGTGGTTTGCCTATTGCCTTTTGATTGTTTTCTTCGTCGCCTATCTCGCCGCGTACACCGTTTCGCTCGCCGCTCCTTTTCGCCACGTGCTCCGCGTCGTCGGCACCGCCGCCTTCCTCGGCTTCGGCCTCGGCGCCTTCAGCAACGCCATCTGGAAAGGCCAGACCTGGAGCATGACCCTGAAAGAAGTCTTCGACGGCCTCGTCTACGCCCTACTAACCGCCGCCACCTTCGCCTGGCTCTGGCCCCGCTAACCTCAGAGCGCAGCTGCTGCCGTAGCTTCCGCCGCAAGTTCTGTCGTAGCGCCGGGCTTTAGCCCGGCATCTTCCCGGCAACACCCAGCTCGAACCGTCCCACCGATCCCCGTGCCCGCCTTTCGTCCTTGCCGCGGCCTGCCCTACTACGTTGCAGGGGCACAACATGTTGTGCCCACTTTTCGCTCTTTCGTCCATGACAGTGAGCAACACGTGCTCTAAACTCATCAAGGGAGTGAAGGAAGTATCTCGTGAGATTGGTATTGGAACCCGAACTAGTCGCCGCCCTCGAGGCCCTTGCCCCGGCCCGCTCAAATACCAGAGAATTCCCGCTATGACCAAGCTAGCACCCCTAATATTCGCTTCATTTCCCCTCCGGCACCGAGGCTCGGCGGAGCCTCAGCACAGGCAACGAAATGTGCGGACGTCGCCTCTTTCAAAGGATAAAATGGTGTGCTGCCGCCGGAGGGCGGTCCCAGACCACTGAGATCCAGATGAACTGCAAACCGCAATCAATTGCGCGCCGTGCCACGCTTTTTGCCGCTGCTCAAGTCGCTCTCTTGGCCGCGGCCGGAAGCGTCGCCGCGCAAATGGCGCCGGCGCAAACCGCCGATGAAATCGTCGCCAAGGTACTCGACGCGCGCGGCGGCGTGGAAAGGTCCAAAGCCATCCAGACCGAGCGCATCACCGGCATCCTTTATTTCAATTCGGAACTGTATGGCCCTTTCCTTGCTGAGTTCAAGCGCCCCGGCAAAATGCACAACGAAGTGACCCTCCAGAACAAAACGGTTGTGCGCACCTTCAACGGCAAAGACATGGGCTGGGTGCTCAACCCGTTCGCCGGGAAAACCGTTCCCGAGCCGATGTCCGCCGACGACATCAAGGATGCGGCCAACGAATCGGACATCGACGGCCCGTTGGTGGACGCCAAAGCCAAAGGAAACGTTATCGAACTGGCCGGCACAGAAAAAGTAGAGGGCCACGACGCGTACATTTTAAAGGTGACGCGTAAGGATGGCTCCGCTTCCTCCTATTCGTTCGACACCCAAACCTATCTGCTGACGAAGTGGAGCGGGAAGGACATGGTGAACGGCGATTCGGTCATCCACGAGACCTATTTTCACGATTACCGCGACGTCGGCGGATTGAAATTCGCATTCGAGGTGGTTTCGAGGACGCCAGGCGTGGAAGAAGGGCAGCGGATTGCCGTCTCGAAGATCGAACTCGACCCGCCGATCGATGATTCGCATTTCGAAAAGCCACAGGTTGCTGCGGCGCCAAGCGGGACTGCATCGCAAAGCAGTCCGCCAGAAAATCGTTAGTCTTCCGTAATCGATTCGCAGAGAAAACGGAGGAATGGCCCAGCGAAAATGGTATTCTGCCAATGCGGAAATTTACGAGTGTAGCGAAAACACGTACTCCCAGTTGGAGTTCATGCACCTTCAGAAACAAGAACGATGCGGCGCCGCAGGAGCCACTCTTCGGGCTCTGCTGATTCTCTGCGTTGTCTTCGGCGCGGCTTGCCGGATCGACGCGCGAGGCGCTTCGACAACTCCTCCGCAGAATTTTTTGCAGGGACTCCATTCGGGTTTCGCAATCGCGGATTTCGACGGTGACCGAAAACCGGATCTCGCGACGGTCGAAATCGAAAACGGAAGTTCATCCAAAACCGCGCGCTATTCCATTCGCTTCCAACTCACGCTGGGGACTGAGCAGGTTTTTGGAGTAACCGCGCCGCCCGGCGGGCTGCAAATCGTGGCGCGCGATGTGAACGGCGACCACGCGCTGGATGTGCTCGTCAGCACGGCTTGGGCTCACGAAGAAGTTGCCGTGCTGGTGAACGACGGGCACGGAAATTTCACGCTGGCGGATCCCGCCGCGTATCCGGAAGCGAAGCTGGAGAACGCGCAGAACTGGAATAGCGGAGCGATTCCGCCCTGCGACAGCGCGGCGCTTCTCCGAACGGAATATCCCACCGGCGATTTTGATGCGACGAGCAGATTTGCCGGCGGCCGACGCGAAGCCGGCCGCGTTTTTCTGCAAGATTCTCCAGGCTCAACTCGATTTTCGCTTCTCCCCGCATTTGGCCGCGCTCCTCCTGCCACCGTTTTCCAATCCTAAAATCTTCAGGCCTGAGTGTTTCCCATCGGGGTCACGTTCTTGTTTTCCGTGGCGAAACATTTTCAGCCCAAAGCATTTCCCGGCCTGAATATTTCCGGTCTCAGATAATTACGAGCCTGAGCTGTCCACGTTTTTCAGGCTTAAACATTCTGTTCATAAGCGCGTAAACTCGCGCCCTCGAACCACTCTATATAGTGCTCCGACTATCGAAGCCTCCTCGCCTCACTCATTCGAACGCCGGAGCCGGTTCGAAACGAAAGGCCATACGAAACGCAGAGATCTAACGCCGCGAGCGATTCGAAGCGGAGGGACAATCGGCGCCAGAAACGGCGAGAGGCGGCGACGATGGCGCGAGTCTGGGGGATTTCTCGGGAGAGCATGAGATTAGAAAGGCGTGAGGTTAGAAAGATGATTCGAATGGGTGGGAAATGGGGGACGGTATGGCTTGCGGGGCCAAGGCTCGTTACGGCCGCGCTCGCAAGGATACAGCTCGCTGCAGCCTCGATTTTGGCGACGCCGGTGGCTGCGGTTCGGGTTGCGTGGGCGTCGCTTGGAGCCGTGATACTCCTCGCTGCAGCGATGGTGGCAGCAGGGTGCGGGGAGAGCAAGGTGGATCCTAAGGCGGAGGCGCCGCCCCCGGCGGTGGTCGAGCAAGAGGGCGACGTGAATCTGTTCAAGGTCGACCACCCGGAACAATTTCCCTTGTTCACCGCGATCGAGCATGCAGCGACTACACAATTGGTTGCGACGGGAGTCGTGGCGCCGGATATTGCGCGGACCGTGCCGGTAATCTCGATCGCCACAGGGCGTGTGGTGGAAATCAAGGCGCGGCTTGGCGACACGGTAAAAAAAGGGCAGCTTCTGATGCGAGTGCAAAGTTCGGATATTGCCGCCGCGTTTTCGGATTATCAGAAAGCCGTGGCGGATGAAAAACTGGCCAGCGCGCAGCTTGAGAGAGCCAAGCTTTTGTACCAGAAAGGGGCCTATTCGTTAAATGACTATCAGACCGCGGATGATGTGGAGAACAAGGCGCGGGTTGACGTGGAAACAGCGGCCGAACGACTTCGTGTATTGGGCAGCCCGCTGGATCACCCGTCTGGACTGGTGAACATTTACGCGCCCGTCTCGGGAGTGATCACGGACCAGCAGGTTACCAATGCGGCAGGCGTGGCGGGGCTGGGATCGCCCAATCCATTCACAATTTCGGATTTGAGCGACGTGTGGATTCTCTGCGACGTTTACGAGAATGATCTTGCGGAAGTGCATGTCGGCGAGACGGCGGATATTCGATTGAATGCGTATCCCGACAGGGCATTTCACGGCCGAATCGGCAATATCGGCCCGATTCTGGATCCGAATCTTCGAACGGCGAAAGTGCGAATCGAAGTCGCAAATCCGGGATTGATGAAAGTGGGGATGTTCGTGATGGCGACGATCCACGGCGAGAAGAAGGAAATGCAGGCCGCGGTTCCGACGGATGCCATTTTGCATCTGCACGACCGGGATTGGGTCTACGTCCCCGCGGGCGGGAAAACATTCCGGCGCGTGGAGGTCACGACGGGCGAAACGCTGCCAAACAAGATGCAAGAGATCGTCAGCGGAATTCATTCAGGACAGCAGGTTGTAAGCAACGCTCTGGTTTTGCAGTACACAGTGGAGCAGTAGATGATTCGCAGAGTGGTCGATTTCGCGCTGGGGAACCGTTTTTTTGTGATCGCAGCGGCGTTGCTGTTGTTGGCGTGGGGCGCGATCTCGTTCCACCAGCTACCCGTGGAAGCGTACCCGGACGTGGCGAATAATTACGTCGAGATCATAACGCAGTGGCCGGGAATTTCCGCAGAACAGATCGAGCAGCAGGTGACGATACCGCTCGAAATCGTAATGAACGGCATCCCACACGTGGTTCACTTGCGCTCGTTCTCGCTGTTCGGGCTCTCGGATTTGAAGCTGATTTTCGATGACGATGAGGAGGATGCCTGGAACCGGGAAAGAGTGCTCGAGAGGCTTTCGCAAGTGACATTGCCGCCAGGAGTCGTGCCGCAGATGGGCACGGACTGGAGTCCCGTCGGCCAAATCTACTTTTTTACGTTGAAAAGCACGAATCCAAACTATGACGTAATGGACCTAAAATCCCTCGAAGACTGGGTGGTCGAAAAGAACTTCAAGTCCGTCCCCGACGTCGTGGATGTCGCCAGCTTTGGCGGCCCGACGCGCGAGTATCAGGTTCGTGTCGATCCCAATAAGCTGATCTCCTACGGACTCAGCCTTGCCCAAGTAGAACAGCAGCTCACGAACAACAATGGCAACGCTGGAGGCAGCTTTATCCAGTCGGGCTTGCAGCAAATAAACGTCAGCGAAGTAGGCTTGGTCAGAGACGTGAACGACATCGAGAACACGGTGATAACGACCAAGAGCGGCACACCGGTGCGCGTGAAGGATATCGCTCTGGTTGCGCAGGGGCCCAAGGTCCGGCTCGGCCAGTTTGCGCGCGCGATACATCGCGAAGATGGAAAGATCGTCGATAACGACGACGTCGTTTCGGGCATTGTGCTCCTGCGTAAAGGCGCAAATGCAGACGCGGTCCTTGCGGGAATTCATGAAAAGGTCAAAGAGTTAAACGACCATATTTTGCCGCAGGGAGTGAAAGTCATACCGTTCATTGACCGCAGCGATTTGGTGCACCTGACGACGCATACGGTGCTGCACAATCTGACGGAAGGCATCATCCTGGTCGTCATTATTCTTTTTCTCTTCCTCGGGAATGTGCGCGGAGCGCTCATCGTCGCCCTGACAATTCCGTTTTCACTCCTATTTGCAGCGACGTGTCTCAAGCTGAAAGGCATTCCCGCAAATCTGCTGTCGCTTGGGGCGCTGGATTTCGGGATGGTGGTGGATGGCGCAGTGGTGATGGTCGAGAACATTGTGCGCCACTTGGGCCACCCGTCGAACAACTATAAGACGGTGATCGAGCGCATTCGCGAAGCGGCGCACGAAGTGCAAAGGCCCGTCTTCTACGCCATCGGAATAATCATTACCGCGTACTTGCCGATTTTCACCCTGCAGCGTGTCGAAGGGCGATTATTTCATCCGATGGCCTGGACGGTGGCCTTTGCGCTGCTTGGCGCTCTTGTATTCTCGATGGTCATCGCTCCAGTGCTGTCCAGCGTGTTATTTCGCAATGGCGTCAGCGAGTGGCGCAACCCGGTGATGGAATTCTTGAAATCGCACTATCGCGTGGCGGTGAGGTGGGCGATCGAGCATCGGGCCGTTACGGTGTCCGGGGCACTCTTTGGAATGGCGGTGGCAATATATCTCACGCTGGGCGGAGTCATTGGATCTGAGTTTCTGCCTCACCTGGATGAAGGAGCACTTTGGGTGCGCGGCACACTCGCACCCAGCACCGGACCTGGCGAGGGTATCCGGGTGATGAACCAGGCCCGCGTCCTTCTCTGTTCGTTCCCAGAGGTTCCGCAGTGCACCAGCCAGGTGGGTCGGCCAGATGACGGAACGGATACGACCGGATTTTTCAACACGGAGTATTTCGTGGACCTAAAGCCAAAAGAAGAATGGCGGCCGGTGTTCCACGAGGATAAAGACGAACTAATCGCTGCGATGAACCGCGAACTGGAAAAAATCCCAGGCGTTACCTGGGGTTTTTCTCAGCCCATTGAAGACAACATGGAAGAGGCGGTTAGCGGAGTAAAAGGCGAACTGGCTGCAAAGATTTACGGAAGCGATCTGAAGCTACTCGAGGAGAAGGCCGATCAGATCGTCTCGATCATGCGAAATATTCCGGGAATTGAGGATCTCGGAGTATTTCGAGTTCTGGGCCAGCCCAACCTCGATATAGAGGTGGACCGGGAGCAGGCTGCCCGCCACCAAATCAATGTGGCGGATGTGCAGGACGCGATCCAGACAGCGGTCGGAGGGACAGCGCTTACGCAAGTGCTACAAGGTGAGGCGCGATACGACCTGGTGTTGCGCTATCAGCAGCGGTACCGGGACACGCAAGACGCTATCGAGAACATTCGTTTGCTGTCGCCGTCCGGGGAACGAGTGTCGCTGGCACAGCTATGTAAGATCAAAGAGCGGGATGGGGCATCGGAAATCTATCGCGAGGGAAACCAGCGCTATGTGGCCGTCAAGTACAGTGTCAGAGGGAGGGATCTTGGCGGGACGGTCGAGGAGGCCATTAAGAAGGTCAATGAACGGGTGCAACTGCCGCGGGGCTACCACATCGATTGGGCGGGTGAATATGAAAGCGAGAAACGCGCCGAGGCGCGCCTGCTGGTCATAGTCCCACTCACGATTTTGCTTATCTTCGCCATTCTCTACACGATGTTTCGATCGCTGAAATGGGCGATCCTCTTGCTTGGCAACGTGGCGATGGCGCCGATTGGCGGGTTGCTCGCGCTGTTGATTACCGGCACACACTTCAGCGTCTCCTCCGGAGTGGGATTCCTGGCGCTCTTCGGCGTATCGGTGCAAACCGGCGTGATTATGCTGGAATATATCAACCAGTTGCGCGCCCGCGGCCACACCGTGGTGGACGCGGCCATTGAAGGAGCCGTCCTGCGGCTTCGCCCCATCATGATGACCATGCTTGTAGCGACCCTGGGATTGTTACCCGCGGCCGTCTCGCGCGGGATCGGTTCCGATTCGCAGCGGCCTTTTGCGATTGTCATTGTAGGTGGCCTTGTTGGAGCACTGCTTTTGAGCGTTTTTCTGTTGCCGACTTTGTATGTGTGGTTCGCGGCTGATCGCGATAAGCTGCCCGAGCCAGAGGCGAGCTTTGAGGAAAGCGCATGATGTGGTTGGTTTTGCGAGAAGCAGAGTAGAGCAAGAATAGGCCGAGTTTCGCGTGACTCAAGCCGGGCGATCACGTGAAAGTGTGCTGCGCAGCGAAAGGACGCGGATTCCATGAAGAAGGAAGAAGTTCGCGCGCGGATTGAAGAGATTGGGATTGTGCCGGCGGTGCGTTTTCGGTCGGCGGAGGACGCGCGGTTTGCGACGGAAGCGGTTTCTCACGGCGGGATACCGATCGTGGAAATCACGATGACGGTGCCGGGAGCGATCGAGTTGATTGGAGACCTGGCGCGCAATAGTCCGGACGTGATTGTGGGAGCGGGGACGCTCTTCGACACGGAAACGGCGAGAAAATGTTTGGATGCCGGAGCGCGATTCCTGACGAGCCCCGGGCTGGACTTGGCGATTGTGGAATTGGGCATGAAAAAGAACGTGGTGGTGTTGGCCGGGGCGCTGACGCCGACGGAAGTGACGATGGCATGGAAGGCGGGAGCGGATTTCGCGCAAGATTTTCCCGTGTTCGCAAGTGGGAGGGGACAAATATATCAAAGCGCTGAAAGGGCCGTTCCGGCATGTGCCGTTGATCGCGGCGGGAGGGGTGAATCAGATGACAGCGGCGAACTTCATTCTTGCGGGAGCGGCGGCGATCGGGGTAGGAGGAGAGCTGGTACCGGAGGAGGCCATCAAGCTGCGACAGGAAGAACGAATTCATGAATTGGCGAGGCGATTCGTGGAGTTCGTGAAAAGGGCGCGGGCGCAGATGGCGTCGGTAAAGGCGACGAGGCGGAGCCGCTGAGGCGGGCACTAGCCGAGAGGCTACGTTCGAAGAGCCGCTGCGTTATGCTGGCGGCATGGGGAAAGCGGCGGATGCCGGGATGACGAGGGCGCGCGCAGGGCTTTGCGCGGACTGCAGCCATGCGCGGCGAGTGGAATCGAGCCATGCGTCGGTTTTTCTGCTGTGCGAATTATCGAAGAGCGATTCCGAGTTTGCGAAGTATCCGCGGCTTCCGGTGGTTTCCTGCGCGGGATATGAAAAGACCGCGGCGAAAGCGGAGCTGAAGTAAATTTCCCTTCCTTACGTGTTTACCCGTATGGTAAATTGACGGTCGGGTTTATCCATCCAGCGAGGTCCTCCCATGACTTCGGGCTCGGGCGCTCGTCTTGCAGCGATTGCACTTCTATTTTTGTGTCCGGCGCGGGCGACAGCGGAAACGCTCAAAATCACCAGCAAACCTCCCGGAGCGACCGTGGAGATCGACGGAGTGCTTGTGGGCACGACGCCTTTTGAAAAGGAGTATCCGGGAGGCTATTTTCACAAGACCAGGACATCGATGGGCGCGCGGCTGGAGTATCCGATGGTGGCGCGCATCAGTTTACCTGGGTACGTGACGAAAGAGATTCGAATGACGGATGGGCCAATGAACTGGATTTCGCTGAACGGGCGGAATCACGGGGAGTACTGGCTGCTGAAGAGCGAGCACTTCGAAGTGGAGATGGAAACCGTTGGGCAGGTCTTCACGGGGAGGGTGAGAGCGAAATTCACAGGGGCGGAGAGCGTGGAGCTGCAGCCGGAACTTTCGTTGGAAGAGTTGGTGCGCAGGGCGAAGCCGGCGGTCGTTTATCTGAAGGGAGTGGATAAATCGGGGACGGGATTTTTTGTGACGGATACGGGAGTGATCGCGACGAACGCGCACCTGGCGCGGGGAGAGGAATCGCTGCTGACGATTCTGGAGGGTGGCCAGGAGCTGGAAGCCAAAGTTGTGTACATCGACCCCGAGCTGGATATCGCGCTGGTGAAAGTGGAGGGGAAGGACTTTCCGCATTTGACGCTGGCCGATGCGGCGACGGCGCGGCAGGGAGAAAGCGTGCTGGCGATTGGGAATCCGGGAGACGCGATGCCGTTCAGCGTGACGAAGGGCGTGGTGAGCGCGGTGGGGAAATTTGCGAATGCGGGGCCGGGGACGTGGATTCAGACGGATACGCCGATCAATCCGGGAAACAGCGGAGGGCCGCTGCTGAACACGCGCGGGGAAGTGATCGGCATTAATACACAGAAATTGGTGAAGAAGGATGTGTCGGGGATCGGATTCGCGCTGAGCGCTTCGGATGTGCTGGAAGTGTTGCGAAGATTTTATCCGAGTCTTGTGCCGGAAGGGTCGCGGGGGGAAACGCAAACGGTGACGGGGAGATCGTCGACGGCGCCCGGCGCAGCCGCTACGACGGGGAGCAAAAGTCCGTTGGAAGATTCGATGTCGAGTTCGACCGGCACCGGGGCGGGCACGCAGCCGGGTGCGAGCGCGTCTGCTTCGGCTGCGCAGACGGCATCGGATGCGGCGGGAGATTCAGAGGCAAGTCAAGAACCCGCGGGATTTGGGACGGTGGCGATTACGGCGGTGCCGGAAGACGCGGAAATCTATGTGGACGGAAAATTCGTGGGAGACGCGCCGGCCAAGCTGAAACTCCCGCAAGGAAATCACACCCTGGCCATCAAGGCCGACGGATTTGGAGAGTGGAAGCGGGTGCTGGAGATTTTGAAGGACAGCCACGTGACGCTGAAGGCGGCGCTGGAGCACGCGCCGTAATTTTTTGCGCTAAATTGAGAAATTGAGCTGATGCAAAAAAATGGCAGGACGCCCAGTATGCGTCCTGCCGATTTTTCTACGAGAAGGTGCGCGCACAAACCGCGCGGTTATTGCGGATTCGGTGCGTTGGACGGCGCGCTGGCGGACGCCTTGGCGGAGACCGGAGTCACGCTGGCGGACCCTGCGGCGGCAGAGGCGGCGGCCAACTCGGAGGCCCTGTATTTGGGAGCGCTAATGTAGCCGTGAACGGAATCTTTGTCGATGCGGTTCACGACGACCTGAATGGAGCCGGCGCCGTTCTCAGAGTCGATCCAAATGGGCTCATAGAGATTTACATTTTTTTTCTGGAGTTCGTTGTCGTCGACCATCATCGCAAGATTGTAGTGCTTGTGTTTGGTGTCCGCTTTGCGAAGGGAAATCGTGAGCGGGCCGACGCGCTCGAACTCTTTTGATTTGGAAAGATCAAACTCGAAATACGCGCGTTCGCCGCGCTTTTCGAGGGCTACGAGTTCGTCGTGATTCTTGGCGATGGAACCGTTGAGCGTGTCGCGAGTGGAGCTGATCGTGGAGTTAAGGTCCTCGCGAGTCGAGTTGATGGAGCCTTCGAGGTCGGAGCGGTCTTTCGCGACTTCATCCTGCGTGGCTTTCAACTGTTTCTGCTGATCGGCCAATTGAGCCTGAAGCTCTTCGTATTTCTTGTCGACCGCGGGATGATGCCTGACGACGCGATGCCTTGCGGCGACGTGCTTATGAGGCGCGGGCGTGGGCGTAGTGGACGGCGTGGAGGAAGCTCCTGCTTCCGGAGATTGCGGAATGATGTCGGAAGAGAGAACGGGAGCGGCGGATGAAGCAGAAGAGGCAGGAGTTTGCGCCGGGGTTTGGGCCGCGGTGACTTCATTGAGTTTGGCAGTGAGGGCGCTCACCTGGGTTTGGAGCTGCGTCATCGAAGCATTGGCGGCGGCCGTTTGCGCGGTAAGCTCGCGCGCGACGGACTGCTGGTGAGAAGCGTAGCCAAAGGTGATGACGGCGACGGCAAGCAAAGCGATGACGGCGACGACGAGCCAACGATTTGGGCCGTCGGTAATGGTCGTCCAGCTTTTTTCTCTGTGATCGGATTCTTGAAACTCGTCCATGATGATCCTCCTCGATTACGGTTGAAATGTTAGCGACATCCTGTCGGCTTTACGGCTCTCGATGCCAGGCAGTTTTTTGCGGCTGCCGTGCGTGTTGGAGAAAATCTCGATTTGCGAATCGTCCGCGTTGCAAGGGACAGCTATCTCCGAAGTTTAGAGAGCACGCCGGATGCCGAGCGAGCACGAAATTATGATGCGCTAAAGCGTTTAGGTTCAAAGAGAAAGAAGCGGGAAAAGGTTGCGAAGAATTAACGGGTAGTACTAGTCCTGGAAAATTCTCCCTGGGCCTACGAAGAGTTTATCTGGCCTGAGTGCAGAGAGGTGCGGTCTTGCGATGTGAGCGAGATTGCCGGAGCGCGCGCGCGTGTGCTAGCATCCGCGGAGTTGGGGAACGGACCAGGGGTAGTTGCGAGTCCGGCGCACACTTCGGATTGCCGGCGAAAGGGCCACGCTCTCCTTCATCTTCTGAATCACACACCCAGGCGCAGGCCCGCGCCTGAATTCTTCGGGACGGACCTCGTCTGATGGCTCCGGCATGGCCGGGGGCACGCAAAGGGAGGTCTATATGAAGAGCTATCTCACCAAGGAGATTCGAAACGTTGGCATTGTCGGCCACGGCGGCACCGGCAAGACGCAACTGGTGTCGTCGTTGCTCTTCACCGCGGGTATGACGCCGAGGTGGGGAAAAGTTGCGGACGGAAGCACGACGACGGATTGGGACGAAGAAGAAATAGCGCGGAAAATTTCGATTCAAACGGGGCTGGCGTACGCGGAGTGGCCGACCTCCGGCGGACAAGCGGGCGGCTCCGAGAAAATCAAAATTAATTTTGTCGATCTGCCGGGCTATTCCACTTTCATTACGGAAACAAAAGCGTCCTTGATTGCGGCGGATGCGGCGCTGATCGCCGTGGACGCGCACGTGGGCTCGCAAGTGACGACGGAAAAAGTGTGGGATTACTGCACGGAATACGACATACCGCGGGCTTTTGTTTTGACCTGGATGGACCGCGATCTGGCCAGCTTCGAACGGTCGATGGAATCGCTCGAGCAAGTTTTCGGGCGCAACGTAGTCGCGCTGCAACTGCCGATTGGCTCGGAAAGAGGATTTCGCGGAGTGATCGATCTCGTGGGGATGAAGGCGCACCTCTACAAACCGGATGGAGACGGGAAACCTACGATCGAAGAGATTCCCGGGGCGCTGGCGGATGAAGCGAAAGAGGCGCACGAGAAATTAGTGGAGATGGTGGCGGAAGGCGACGACGAATTGATGGAGGAATTTTTCCGGGAAGGGACGATCCCGATTGCGGATTTGATTCCGGGCGTGCGGAAGGCGATCGTCGCGGAAAAGATTTTTCCGGTGCTGATGGTTTCGAGCCTTCACAACATCGGAACGGCGAGCCTGCTGACGTTTCTTGCGGACGCGTTTCCGCATCCCGATGAACATGCGCAAGTCGGCTTCACGGAGCCGAACGGCAAGGGCGAGCGCGTGGAGCGGAAATACGACGACGGCCAGCCGCTCTCGATTTTCGTGTTCAAGACGCTGGCGGATCCTTTCGCGGGGCGCATCAACTATTTCAAAGTGAAAAGCGGCGTGCTCAAGAATGACGCCACGCTGACGAATTACAACCGGGGCACGCTGGAACGATTCCAGCACACGCAGGTCGTGCAGGGAAAACAACTGAGCGAAATCCCGGAACTGCACGCGGGAGATATCGGCGCGATCTCGAAATTGAAAGAAACGACGACGGGAGAGACGCTCGGCGACAAGTCCGCCTCCGTCTATTACAAACCGGCGCAATTGCCCGAGCCCTCGATCACGTTCGCCATCGAACCGAAAACGCGCGCGGACGAAGATAAGATTGGCGTTTCCATCCACAAGATCATCGAGGAAGATCCGGCCCTGCGTTTCATGCGCGATCCGCAGACCAAGGAATTCCTGCTGGCCGGGTCCGGGCAGCAGCACATCGAGGTGGTAGTGGCGAAGCTGCACAAACGCTATCACGTGGACCTCACGCTGAAACCGCCGAAAGTGCCCTACCGCGAGACGATACGGGGCAAAGCGGATGCGGAAGGCAAGCACAAGAAGCAGTCCGGAGGGCACGGGCAGTTCGGCGTGTGCCGGATCAAGATGGAGCCGATTGAACGAGGCAAAGGCGTTGAATTTGTCGACGATGTTTTCGGCGGAGCGATTCCGCGGAATTGGATTCCATCGGTTGAGAAAGGAATTCGCGATGCCGCAGCGCGGGGCTATCTCGCCGGTTTCCCCGTGGTGGATTTCCGCGCGGTGCTCTACGACGGGAAATACCACGACGTGGATTCCTCGGACATGGCTTTCAAAATCGCGGGTTCGCTGGCGTTCAAGGAAGCCATGAAGACGGCCAGACCCGCTTTGCTCGAGCCGGTGATGCACGTCGAGGTGTACGCGCCGGACCAATATTCCGGCGACTTGATGGGCGATCTCAGCTCGCGGCGCGGACGCATCGCGGGAAGCGAAGCGCGCGGGCACAACGTCATCATCAAGGCGCAGGTGCCGCTTTCGGAGATGCTCAGTTACGCGAATGACCTGATTTCCAAGACGCAAGGCCGCGCCACGTATTCCATGGAGTTTTCGCATTACGATTACTTGCCGAGCGAGTTGGCGCAGAAAGTGATCGACGCGCACAAGCCGGCGCACGGCGAAGCAGAAGAAGAGGAAGGATAGTTCCTCGGACTCCCAGCTAACTAGTTGGAAGACTTTTCCTGTCCTTGATGCTCAGGAAAATTTGGGCAAAAACATGCCCGTGTGCCGACGGTGTTCTTCGAACGCTGGACCGAATTCCTGCGACAAGAAGGATTCTTCCCGGCGAGCCTTGATATAAAAGGATAACCAAACCATCGCCAGAGCGACGAGACTGCGCATTTCCCCATTCTCGACCAACGTGCCAAACAGCGCGATCAGAATGCCCGTGTAGATCGGATGACGAATGAAACGGTAGGGGCCGGTGCGAATCAGTTCGTGGCCCTCCTTCAATGTGACGAGGCCGCTCCAATTCGTGCCGAGATGCCAGCGAGCCCAAATCGCAAGCGCAACCCCCGCCGCCGTTATCCCGACCGCCATCCACGCCCATGCCAATCCCCGGGGAATGAATTTGATGCCCAGAATCGGATACCGCCCCGTTTCCGGCCGGAACAGAAACCAGAAAGACACCGCCATGATCAGGATGTATCCCATCCTCTGGATGTAGCCTTCGTGCTTTTTGGTGGTCTTGCGGTGGAACGCCGAAATCAGCCAGTACAGCGCAAGCGTATACCAGCAGACCTCGAGCCAAGGGTAGGGCGCAGACAGCGGCATCGCAGCAGCAATCATAGCTGTTTGCCCGCTGCCTGCGCCAGACCACGCGCTTTTTCTCCGCAATGTGCTATTCGTCGCGCAACGCGACCATGGGATCGACGGACGCGGCCCGCCGGGCGGGAAGGAAGCAAGCAATGAGGCCCGCGGCGAGAAACGGCAGGCAGGCGATCAGAAAGACGCGCGGATCGCTGGGCGAAACGTCAAAAAGGAGGCTTTGCAACAACCGCGTCGCACCCGCCGCGGCAAGCAATCCGCAAACAACGCCGGCGATGACGAGCCGCCCGCCTTGCGACAAAACGAGCCGCAGGATTTGTTGCGGCAAGGCGCCAAGAGCCATCCGAATCCCAAATTCGCGTGTGCGCTTCGAAGTGAGGTACGCCAGCAGTCCATACAAACCCGCGACGGCCAGCAGTAGCGCAAGAACTCCAAAGACTCCGAGAATTCTTGTGAAAAACTCTTGCCGCTTAAAGTTCGTTTCGAGAATTTCACGCGGTGTTTGCACGTTATAGAGGACCAGGTTCGGATCAAGCGAGTGCACCTGGGTGGTTAATTCAGACACGATGGAATGCGGCGCAAACTTCGTGCGCACCAAAACACTGAACGAGAATTGCCAGGGCAGCCCGTCGTAGAATTGCGCGAGAGGCGTGTACATCTGCGGCCTTACGTCGTTCTCTTCAGTCGTGCGCACATTCCCAACGATGCCGACAACTTGAAAGGGTTTTGAGACGGTCAAGAGAAAGGGATAACTCTTGCCGATGGCATCTCCTTTCCAGCAGAGATTCGCCGCGGCCCGGTTAAGAATCACCACGCCAGGAGCTGCCATCGAATCCGAGGCCGTAAAGTCCCGGCCTTGCAGGAGCGGGATTCGCACAGTTTCGAAGTAGCCCGGGCTGACCATCACCATCGGTAAGTTGCGACATTCGGGTGGGAACGATCTGTCTGATTTGCGCTTCCATCGGACGGGATCACCGCTTACAAGAGCGACGGACAGCGCTCCGGGTATCGAGCGGACCTTTTCCATTATGGGCTGCAGCATCGCCGCGCCCTGCTCTTTGCTATATCCATCGCGGGAAAGGTCGAGAGTCGCGCTGAGGACATGATCGGTGTCAAAACCCAGGTCGATGCGCGCGGCATTCCGCATCGTTTGGATCAGTAAAGCAGCGCCCGTAACCAACACAACGGACATGACAATCTGGCTGATGACGAGCACGGATTGCAGCCAGGAGCCGCTTTTGGATCCGGATCCGCTTGCCTGTCGCTTTAGCTTTTCGCTCAAATCCCTTGGCCTGATTCTCACCGCCGCCAGCAGACTGAACCCCACCGCTGTCAGCAAAGAGATACACACGACGAATGCAACTACACGAAAGCTCAGAACCGAGGAAGCGATGCCCACCGGCAGCGGTAGCCCGTTGGGCGCTGAAGCGAAAAGAAGTCTTGCGGCCCAATCGGCAGTGAGCACTCCGGCCTGCTGCCCCAAAACTCGCCAACAGAAATCCTTGAACGAGGCGCTGCCGGAGCAATGTCCAGTTCGATGCACCAAGCGAAGCGCGGATGGCGAATTCTTTTTCTTCCTGGTCCGCGCGAGCCAAAAGAAGTCCTGCGACGTCCGCCGTAGCCACAAGTAGCACTAACCCGGCAACGCCGAGCAGGAGCCAGGACAACCGGTTTTCTTCCTGCGTGAATCCCGTTCGCGCAAGCGAAAGCCCTGCCCAAGGCTTTTTCCACTCCCACATTTCGCCATTCGCACTAACCGTTTGCGATGTATTGGCGGGGGATACGTCCTCGCCCTCCATCCCTTCCCATAAATGAAGCGTTTGCCCGGCACCGAGTTGAGCAGATACGGTGTCCAGTTCCGCTTGCGCCATCTGCATCGATATGCCTGGTTTTAGCCGGGCAAGAACATGAAAAAAATCGTTGGTGAGGCGGTCGATCTGCGTGGCCATCATTGGCTCCGCCTCAATAGCCATCGACATCGGCAGCCAAATCTGAGCGCCTCGATCGAATTCCTGAAGCGATGCAGGCAAGACACCGATTACGGTGAACTCGTGAGAATTGATCCGCAGGATCGAACCGATTGCATCGGGACGCCCGTCGTATTGGCGCTTCCAATAGCGGTCGCTGAGAATCGCTACTGGATTCGATCCCCGCGCGCCGTCGTCTGAAGGTGTGAACGATCGCCCGTATTCCGGATTTACTCCCAGGATTTCAAAGAAATTTCCGCTGACCAATTCCCCCGCGAGCTGTTCCGTCGTTCCACTTGGCTCCGTGACCTGTAGCCCCGCGAATCGGTACGCTGCAACGCCAGTGAACGAAGAGAGATTCTCGCGATACTCACGGAACTCCGGATAAGAAAACGCGCCGGTTTCGGGGCCGCCTTTTTGTTCGGTGGTATACAGCCTTACGATTTCATGAGCGTTGTGCCCGGGAAAGGACTCGACCAAGACAGCGTCCACGATGCTGTAAATCGCCGCATTCGCTCCGATGCCCAGTGCGAGAATCAGCACGATGATCGCGGTAAACGCCGGATTCTTGCGGATGAGCCGTAGGGCGTAGCGAAAATCCAGTCGCAAGGAACCCATCAGGGACCTCTCGGGAAGCGACGCAAACAAAGGCGGCTTCCCTTGGCCGCAGCCATACTAACTATAACTCCAAAATTGCAGGGCATGATTTCGTACGTGCCGCATGTTTCGTGAATTGGTGGAAGCCGCCCACAACGCCAAATTGGTGCTTGCCGGGAGCGACGGCGCGGTCAATATGGAGTGATGATGAAGAAAAAATCAGCTTCCAAACAGAGTGCACGGATGCAAGGCGCGCAGACCACGGCGATACATGCAGGTGAGCCGACGCGGCACGGCGTGGGTGGCCCGGTGGCGACGGAAATTTGCCGCTCATCGACGTTCACATTTTCCTCGACGGCGGAAATGAAACTCTGGGCGGAAGGAAAAAGCAAGGCCTACATCTATACGCGCTATGGCAATCCAACGCTCGCAGTGGCCGAGGGGAAAATCGCGGCTCTCGAAGGCGCGGAGGCTGCGGTCGTCACCGCGTCGGGGATGGCGGCGATTTCGAGCGCGCTGCTCGGCGCGTTGAAACACGGCGACGAATTGATTTCGACGGCGCAGCTTTATGGCGGCAGCTACCGGTTGATGCGCGATATTTTTCCCGACATGGGCATCACCACGCATCGCGTGGGGATGGATCTGGAAGGCATCGAAAATCTGGTGACGCCGAGGACGAAAGCCCTGTACGTGGAAACGCCGACGAACCCGACGCTGCGGCTGGTGGACATTGAGAAAGCCGTTGCGTTCGCGAAAAAACACAAACTCGTTTCGATCATCGATAATACGTTCGCCACGCCGGTGCTGCAGAATCCGATCGCGCTGGGCTACGACATGGTGGTGCACAGCGCAACGAAGGCGCTCGCGGGACATTCGGACCTGATTGCGGGAGTGGTTGTCGGCAGCAAGAAATGGATGGACCGCGTGCGGCACATGGTGATTTATCTGGGCGGATCGATGGACCCGGGCGCGGCATATTTGCTGATTCGCGGGATTAAAACGCTGGGAGTGCGCGTCGAGCGGCAATGCAAGAACGCCATGGCCGTCGCGCAATTTCTTGAGAAACATCCGAAGGTCGCGCGCGTGCATTATCCGGGGCTGGCGTCGCACCCGGACCATAAGCTGGCGAAAAAACAGATGCGCGGATTCGGATCCATGATGGCGTTTGATTTGAAGGGCGGGTTGCCCGCGGCGCGGCGCTTCTGCGATCGCGTGAAGCTATTTCTATTGGCTGCGAGCCTCGGCGGAGTCGAATCGCTCGTCATACTCCCCATCTACAGCTCGCACTACAACATGAGTTTGGAGGAGTTGAAGAAAGCGGGAGTGGAACCGGGAACGGTGCGAGTCTCGATTGGGCTCGAGGACGCGCAGGATTTAATCGCGGACTTGAAGCAAGCGCTCACTTAATTCGAAAAGCCCGCAGAAGATAGCAAACTCTATGCCGGTTGCGGCTCGACTGGCGACTCCCATTTCTGCCCCGCCGGCAGCAGAGACTTAACGATGTCTTCGAGCTCATGCGAACTCTGGACATTCTCGGGATAATTGTGAACGCTGATATCGAATGATAAACTGTACTTGGCGCGGACCGCTTGAAGCGCTTCCTGGAGCCTGAAAGCGACACGCTTGGCATTCATCGAATCCGTTTCCGGCAGGACAATCGCAAAAAGTTCCGGCGACAGATTGTAGATGGAATCCGTGGGGCGAAGCTTGCTGGAGATGGCTTTGGCGGCCTCGCCCCAGGCGGCTTCGCGTTCCTTCGGATTTTTCTCATTGGGACTGCGAGAGGATTGCACGAGCAAAAGAGTAAGCGCTGTGTGCATGGTAATGGCTCTTCGGTGCTCCATGGTGAGTCGATCCCAGAAGTGATCCTGGCCGGGCATGGATTGCAAAATATCGGCGCTGGCCTGCTGCCGAAGCTGGACATTGCGCTCAAGTTGCTCGATCAAATTTTGTTTCAATTTGTGGACTAATCGCTGGCGATCCAGCAGGTAGCCTGCAAAAAGTACCGTCAGGACGCAAAAGCCGAAGTAAGCGACACGAAGCGTCCATTTATTTCCGGTGTCCGGCCGCAGGAAAACCAGCGGGTACATAAGTACGGCGAGTCCGGCGGCCTGCACGAGAACAAAAACCGCTGCGAGCACGGTCAGGTGAAGTTCCCGCCGTTCGAGATGATCCAAGTCGTTGCGGTTCAGGGCGGCCATAGCTAATCGCACTCCCTTCAAACGCCGTGGGCCCATCCCGGCCAGAAGAGGCTGGCCGAGTCTAATTCCACGGTGCCCTCAGAAGCATGCCTGGGCAATAGACTGAAGGTACCGTGAAGCGGACTTGATACTGTACCTTGACGCAAGACGCAAAGCGGGAGCCGGGCGGGAATCGCCGGAAAAACAAAAACGGGCGGGACGCCGAAGCGCACCGCCCGTTTTGTAATTTTGTGAAGTGGAATTAGAGGGGTTGGACGTTCGATGCCTGCAGGCCCTTGGGGCCCTTGGTCACTTCGAATTCAACCGCTTGGCCATCATTCAGCGACTTGTAGCCATCAGCCACGATCGCGGAGAAATGGACGAAAACGTCCTCACCGCTCTGGCGCTGGATGAACCCGAAGCCCTTGCTGGCATTGAACCACTTCACTGTTCCTTGTTCTTTACTCACTGCTGTACTCTTTTCTGTCGGTTGGGTTGCAACCGAGCATTACTAAATTGAGCTATTTGGTGCCTCGAATTCCGAACCCTTCTAGAGAGTTCCGGCCGTCCTCAGAACGTAAAAAAAGGCCGCAAGTTTGACCCTGCGACCGCTTTACAAATCCAAAGGCGATACAAGAGCAACAAACGCAAAAACAGGATATTACAATTTCGGGCGTTTGACAAGAAGAATCTTATTATTTTTTCGCTAGGCGCTAGGCGCAGGGACGCTGGATGAGCTACCGGCAAATTAGTCGGGTAGAGCGGCTTCGCTAGTGATCGTGAAATGCGCGGCGACTCCGGCGACTTTGGGGAGGCTGGCGGGTGTGACGGGCTGGCCGCCGCCAATCCAGGCGTCGACTCGGCCGGGAACGATGCGGTGCTTTCCGGATTCGTCGACAATGCCCAGGTCGCGTCCGCGGAGAACGAAGCGCACCGTTTTTTGTTCGCCACGCTCGAGATGGATACGCTGGAATCCTTTTAGGGCGCGAAGCGGCGCGCCGGGAATGCCGGGATGCGTGAGGTAGAGCTGCACAACTTCATCGCCAGCCATCGCGCCGGTGTTCTTGATTTCGGCGGAAAGGATGACGGAACCGCTGGCTGGGATTTTGGCGTGGTCCACGCGGACGCGCTGGTAAGCGAAGGACGTGTAGCTCAATCCGTAGCCGAAGGGAAAGATCGGCTGGCCGCCGAAATAGCGGTAGGTGCGATTGGCCATGGAGTAGTCGTCGAAGTCCGGAAGCTGGTCGATGGATTTGTAGAACGTAACGGGCAGGCGGCCGGCGGGACTGAAATCGCCGGCGAGCGCCTCAGCAACGGCGGTGCCGCCTTCTTCGCCGGGATACCACGCCTCGAGGATCGCGGGAATATTGGCGCTGGCCCAATTGATGGCAAGAGCGCTGCCATTCATGAGGACGAGGACGGTGGGTTTGCCGGTGGCATAAACACGTTCGAGCAAATTCTCCTGCGGCGCTGGAAGATCGATGCTTGTGCGGTCGCCGCCTGCAAAACCTTCGGCGTGCACTTTCATCTCCTCGCCCTCAATGCGGGCCGAGAGACCCATCACCACAACGGCGAGGTCGGCGTTGCGCGCGGCGTCAACGGCCTTGCGCTCCTCGTCGTCTGGAAGACTCCAGACAAGGCGGGATTCGGAGCTGCGAACGTCCTGAAAATATTCGATTTTGAGGGAATAGGGATGATCCTTTTCGAGATGAACTTTTTTGGTGAGCGTGGATGCGGGATGGTGAAGGGTCCAATCCTCGACGAGGAGATTGCCGTCGAGCCAGACACGATAGCCATCCTGGCCGGTGAAGCCGACGAGATAATCGCCGGAGTCGGGAACGGTTAGAAAACCGGTCCAGCGCACGGAATAGTTTTTGAGAAGTTGCGGCGAGACGCCGGTGTCGCCCCAGGCGAAATTGACGGCGTCGTCGATTCGGCTCATTGCGGGCGAGCCTTCGAGAGTCATGTTGGGGAAGTAATCAGCTTTCAGACCGTGCTCGGTGCAAGCGGCATCGGCGCAGAGCGCGCTCGAAGGGATGGGCCTTGTCACTGGGCCGACCAGGCCGGTGCCTTCGACATAAACGACTTTCGCTTGCGGGAAGCGCTCGCGAATGCCGACGAGGATGGTTACGGGTTTTGAAGGAGTGCCGTTGTAATTGCCTTCGAGCGCATCGAGGCTGTCGGCGTTGGGGCCGATGACGGCAATCGTCGCGGGCGCGTGCTTCAAGGGCAGCAAATTGTTGTTCTTCAGAAGAACGACGGATTCGCGGGCCATGCCAAGGGCGAGCTGGCGATGCGCCTCGGTGTCGTTCTCGGCGGGCGTGATGCGGGAATAGGGAACGTCAGAAGGCGGATCGAACATGCCGAGGCGAAAACGCGCGGTGAAAAGGCGGCGCAAGGAACGGTCCAGGTCCGCTTCCGGGAGCAAGCCCTGATGCACGGCGTTGAGGATGGCGGTGTGCTCGGTGCTCATCGCGTGACGGTAGTCGCCGCAGATGAGATCCATGCCGGCTTTGAAGACCGCGGCGACGCCCTCTTCGGCATTGGGGGCGAAATGGTGGCCTCCGAAGACATCGGCGACCGCGCCGCAATCGGAGACGACGTAACCCTGAAAACCCCAGTCTTTGCGGAGATGGTCCTGAAGAAGATCGGTATTGGCGCAAGCGGGCTGGCCGTTTAGAGAGTTGTAAGCGCACATGACGGATTCAGCTTTGCCTTCCATGACCGTGGCGCGGAAGGCGGGCAGATAGGTGTCTTCCATGTCATGCCGGGAGGCGTGCACGTCGACGGTGTGGCGCGTGGATTCGGGTCCGCTGTGAACGGCAAAATGCTTGGGCGTCGAGACGGTCTCGAAATAGTGCGGATCGGTTCCCTGCAGTCCGGTGACGAACGCCACGCCGAGACGCGAGGTGAGGAAAGGATCTTCGCCATAGGTTTCCTGGCCCCGGCCCCAGCGGGGATCACGGAAGATATTGATGTTGGGAGACCAGGCGGTGAGGCCGCGATACCAGTCCGAGGAGCCGTCGGGATGAAGTGTGGCGTAATACTTGGCGCGAAATTCGGTGCTGATGCTTTCGCTGGCCTGATGGAGAAGAGGCACATCGAACGTGGCGGCCATGCCGATGGCCTGCGGGAAAACGGTGGCGATGCCGGCGCGGGCGACGCCGTGAAGCCCTTCGTTCCACCAGTTGTACTCGGGAATGTGCAGGCGGGGAATCGCGGGCGCCGTATGGCCGACTTGCGTGACTTTCTCTTCGAGGGTCATGCGGGAGATCAGGTCGTCGACGCGCTGCTCGAGGGGGAGCTTGGGATTGAGATACGGCGAGTCGGCGGGCGCCACTGGAGCTGCGGGCGGTTGCGGCTCCTGGTTGGTCTGCTGCGCCTGCCCCACAGTGGAAACCAGAAGGCAGGCTGCGAAAAATGCTACCGAGAGAGCGATGATCTTTCTTTCCGTGATCCATTTGCGATTCATACGTAGGAGTCCGCCGTTAGGGCCGCTCCCTCGGAGGAAGCAGGCCAGAATGAAGCGCGTGTACGTGCACGCCGGAGAGGCACAGTAGCACTCGAGTCAGCATCTGTAAACGCGGCGATCCACTGACGCCAGAGTGCGGCGAACCTGGAGCGGAGAGCACAGAAGAGGGGGTCTCCCCCGGTTTTTTGTAAGTGTTCATTCTAAAGGGTTTTAAGTCCTGCGTTTCGTAAGTGTTCATTCCACAAGGGTTAGAGGCGAGTTTTCTGGAAGTGCGCATTCTAAAGGGGTTAGCTAATCGAGACGGCGACATGTGGAGTTGGGGAGCTGGCACGACTTACCAGGATTTGCCCGCTACTTGTCTATCCCTCTCGCTCCTGCCCAAGTTCAGTAGCCTGTTACATTTGACAGTTGGGATCCGGCCGAGCGAATCACACAATCTCGCCGCGACCCTGAAATGTCGGCTCTGGTCCCTTCTCTCGTGGCCGCCTGAACGAGCTGAGTAAAATGCGATGAAGCAGACCTGCATAGGCTTCCTAGGGGTTTTGGCGTACATAGCATCGCCGCGTTAATCGAGACCAAAAAGGAAATTTCGGCTTACTACCTCGGGCCCGCAACCGCAGGAACGCAAAAGTAGATAGAGAGGCAATCATGCGCAATCGATACGCCGTAAAGCCGCCGCCGCAAAAGTTGGCGGGTGTCGCTCCTCAACCCCCGATTCGCGTCGCTCATGCGAGGTCGTTTACCCAATGCGTGAGCCTGAGCCTGCTGGCAGGTTCACTCCTGCTGATTGGCCCTACAATCCAAGGGCAAGAGCCGTCGAAAGAGCAAACCCAAGAATTGAAGCAGGAATCCGGCTTTTTAGGAGACAACTACTCTAAGCTCCAGCCTGATCCCAAGAACTCCGATCTGCTCGCCTACTGGAAGAATCCAGACGTCTTGAAGAATTCCAGCAAGTTCATCCTTGACCCAGTCATTGTTTATCTCCTTCCCGAGGCTCAACAGCGTGGGATCGATCCCGAGCAGTTGGCTAAGCTGGCTCAATACTTCACAAAAGCTATCAAGGACGAACTCACTCAGTCCGGAGGCTACCAACTTGTGACCCAGCCCGGACCCGGAGTTATGGTATTGCGTTTCGCAATCACTAACGTGGAGCCTGCAGGCGGCAAGGAAAATGCGGCCTTAAAGGGAGCTGAAGTCGCTGCAACCCATGCGGTAGCCCCGGGGGCCAGCCTTCTAGTTCCCAGGCTCAGTGTTGGTAAGGTTTCGATCGAAGGGGAAATGGTCGATTCAGCGTCCGGGGAGGTAATGGTAGCCTTCATGTCCAGCAAGAGTGGCCGGAGGTATTTCAGTGGACTAAAGGCCTACGAGAAGTGGGGAGATATTGACGCCGCATTTCGCGCTTGGGCGAAGAACTTTCGCGAACGGTTAGACAAGGCGCACGGATCGTAGTGGAGCGATGTTGGAGGATTTTTGGTTCGGCTGCACCATCCTATGAGAAAGCCTGATAGACGCTGCGGGCAAGTGGCAGCGAGCTGCCCCGGAGCGCGGTTTTGGCATACTGGAGCCGCGACTTGGAGATGATTTTCGATCAGAGGTCATCCTTATCCGAAAATCGAAATGCGGAACTCGAAATGCGGTTAGAGAGCCCAGGGAAGATCAGACCGGACTCTGATCCATTGATTTTCGGGCGTCCGTTACAATTCAGACTTGTGTTGGCGCCGGAGCGGGCAAAAAAATAGCCGCCCGGAAGGCGGCGGCAACGGCGAAGTGACACTGATTCTCCGAAAAGAGAATAGCACCGAAATTCTAACTCTATCAACAAGTATTTAACCAGGCTAACGGCGTCAGAGGATGGACGGCGAATCTCGATGTGGCGGAGCGAGGTTCGGGACGCAAGCGCTGCGGTGCTTGAGGGCCGCGAGCATGATTCTTTGCCGGTTAGTTTTTCGAGACGGTCCTCCTGTTACAGCTACTATGGTTAGTTCTTTGAAACGATTCCACTGTTACAACCACTACACCTAAGACCGTGGCCGGCGGAGATGTCAGCTTCGATGCGCTTCCCTTGCCGCGGTGAAACGACCTCAGCGAAGGAAAACCCCGCCTGGCCTTCAAGCATTTGGGAATGGCTGCGCTTGCTCGACGAAACCTGGATGGAGATTCCGGTTCGAGGCACGCGGAAGCAGCCTTAAGGAGGATTCAAAATGAGCGACACAAATCCCAGAGCATCGATCCGGCTGCCGATTGACTTCGTATTCGGAGAAGTTCGCGCCGACCATAAGCATCCCGGCCCCGGTTACGCCACCCCCGCCGCTTGGTCCACTCGCGGCGTTTGTGGGAGATTGGGTGGGCAACGGCTTCAACACCATTTTTAGGCCGGACAGTACGGCGACGCCTACGGCGCTGCCGAATCCGGTTCCTCCGCCGCCTCCTCCTCGAGACAACATATTGGAGCTCAATCTTACTTCCGAGAGCCTTTCGTTCTCGCCGAAGCTAGGCTCCGTTCCGAACCGCGGCACGGGGACGCAGCCGGACGCGTTCCTCAACGGAGTGCCGTATTTGCAGACCATCAAAGACATTACGATTCACGGGGAGAGCGTGGGCATCCACGCGGAACCGGGAATTTGGATTCATGTGCCGGCGACGACAGTCCCGCCACTGGGAGAGTCGATTACGCGCATGGCGTCGATCCCGCACGGAACAACCATCGAGGCGCAAGGGACTTCGGGATCCGTGGCCGGGCCGCCGACGATAAACCCGGTGGACATCACGCCATTCCAAACGGGGAACCCCGCCAACAAGATTAAATTCGCGAGCCAGACGGCAAACAATCCTAATACGCCGAGAATTCCGCAGGACTTAAGCTCGTTTATCGCCGCCGGGACGATTACGCAACCGCTCTTGGATGACCCGAATTTGCTGCTTCGCAATCACATCAGCAAACAAAAGATCACCAACACCATTGCGATCATCATCTCGACGGCGCCGCCGCCACCGCCGCAAGTGCTGCCGTTTGGAGGAGGAGTGGACAACATCGCGTTCTTGCTGGGACAAGCGGCGGCCACGGCGCCGAACGCGCAAGCGTTGCAGATGCTGGCGATTTTCTGGATCGAAACCGTCGAAGAAGTCATTCAGGTAGGGCCATTGAATATCGGGCAGCAGTTCGCGGTGAAAGCCAAGCCGAGCGTTCCGGGGCAGCGCGTGCCGACGTTCTCTGGCACGGCGCCGTTTGACGTGGCGATGCCGCGCAAGCTTACCGTGCACTTTACGCAAATTCAGTATACGCAAACGGTTTTGCTGAATTTTGCCGGGCTGACCTGGCCGCATGTCTCCGTGAATACGCTTGTGCCCGCCGACGACATCATCGTGCCGCACTCCGCGTGGAAGTGAGCGAGCGCAGTGCTTTAGGACGCAGCGGCTGGCCGGTGCGGGACGGCCTTGCGGAAGACCGAGCACCAGATCTTCGATCGTTATACATCTACGCAGCGAGTAGCTGCATGCCCTAAGACCGTTTGTCCCCGCGTGGAACTCGAGGATTGGAAATTCGTGTTCCCGCTCCGTGAACCTTCGTTGTCACAGCGACGTCAAAAGAGTAGGCTGCGGGAGTCCGCAGTTTACGTTGGGAAGGCCTGCCTTTGACGGTTTCTGGACGCCTCGCACGGAGGTTTTTTATGAACAACCTGCTACAGGATTTGCGGTATGGACTTCGCGTGCTGGCGAAGTCGCCGGGATTCACGGCGGTGGCGGTGCTGTCGTTGACGCTGGGCATCGGGGCGAACACGACGATCTTCACGCTGGCGAAAGCCATTTTTCTGAAATCGATTCCGGTGAAAGACCCGTCCACGCTGATGAGTCTTTATTCGACGGCGCAGAGCCGCGGCGGCCCGCTGCAGGAATATCTGCCGACTCCCTACCTGAACGCGGTGGACTACCGCGAAAAAAACGACGTATTTTCGGGAACGGCGATCGCGGTTTTCGAAGGGGTGGACCTGACCATCGGCGGAAAAAAAGTGCAAGCGTTCTGCGAACTGGTGAACGCGAATTTTTTCGACGTGTTGGGCGTGCAGCCGAAGCTGGGGCGCGGCTTTTCCGCGGAGGAAGGGAAAACACCGACACCGGTGGCGGTGATCAGCTACGCGCTGTGGAACCGCGAGTTCGGAGGCGATCCGAACTTAATCGGGCGGACGATCCAAGTGGACGAGCAGGATTTCACGGTGATCGGGATTATGCCGAGCACTTTCCACGATCTAGGGGCGCTGGGCAGCCCGGGCATCTGGATACCAATGCTGATGCACGACCAGATTCTCACCGATGAAGACAAAAAGTGGTTCAACGATAGAGGCTTTCGAATGGCCGCGATGGTGGGGCGGCTGAAACCGGGCGTGACAGTGACCCAGGCGCGAATCGCGATTCACAACCTGGGACTTGATCTCGAAAAAGAATATCCAAAGGACAACGGCGGGCGGAACGAGATGATGGTGCCGATGGATCAAACGGCGATTCCGCCGCAACTGCGAAGCGTATACGTCCGGGCGGGATCGCTTATGTTCGTGATCGTGGGGCTCGTGCTGCTGATCGCGTGCGCAAACGTGGCGAATCTGCTGCTGGCACGGGCCACGCAGAGGCACCGGGAAATCGGCGTGCGGCTGGCGATGGGGGCGTCGAGAATGCGGCTCGTGCGACAACTGCTGACAGAAAGCCTACTGATTGCACTCGCGGCCGGCGGGCTGGGAATTTTGTTCGCCTACTGGGGCCGGACGCTGCTGCGAAGTCTGCTGCCGCCGTTTTTGCAGAGGCGGCTGGACTTCACGCTGGATGCGCGGGTTTTGCTTTACACCCTGGCGCTCTCTCTCGCGGCGACGTTGCTGTTCGGGTTGATGCCAGCGCTGGAGGCTTCGAAGGCGGACCGCATTGCGGCGTTGAAGGACCGCACGGGAAATCCGACGGGGAGCGCGCGGTGGTACGGGCTGCGCGGCATCCTGGTGATGTTGCAGGTGGCGTTGTCGCTGGTGGCGCTGGCAGGCGCGGGACTTTTATCCATAGCCTGCGCAATGCGCAGGAGATGGACCCGGGATTCGATGTGAAACACGAACTGGTGATGTTCATAAACCTCGCATCGGAACATTACACGCAGGCGCGGGCGGAGCAGTTTTATAAGGATGTGGACGAACGGCTGGAAGGAGTCGCGACAGTGCAAAGCGCGAGCATTGCGGACGTCTACCCGTTTGGCGGCGGACTGGAGCGCACGACGTTCACGGACCGCGTGGATACAAACGACCCGCGCAACGGAAAGCTGACGCCGGTGATTGCCATCCAGCCGGGATATTTTTCGACGGGGAGAATTGCGATGTTGGAGGGACGCGACTTCGACGAGCACGACGATGCGCAGGGGCAGATGGTTGGGATCGTGGACAAGGCGGCTGCGGAGCAGATGTGGCCGGGGGCGGACCCGATCGGCAAGCACATCCATTTTCTGGGGGAGACCTGGGACATAGCGATCGTGGGCGAAGTGGCAACGACGAAATACGGGACGATGGGTGAGCCGCCGCAAGCGATCGTTTATGTACCGCTGAAACAACATTACACAGCCGAGATCGTGCTGTATGTTCGAACTGCGGGAGATCCGGAGAAGGCGATCCCGAGCGTGCGAAGCACGGTGCAATCGCTAGGGCCGACGGTGCCGCTGCTGAACGTGGAGACAGTGCAACAAGTTTTGGTGGAATCGCTGACGGCACCGAGAATTGGGGCCGAGTTGCTGGGCGGCTTCGGTTTGTTGGCGCTGATACTCGCTGCCATCGGGACGTATGGTGTGATGTCCTACTCGGTGAGCCAGCGGACGCAGGAAGTGGGGATCCGCATGTCGCTGGGCGCACAACCGCGCGACGTTCTGCGGCTGATTTTGGCGAATGGGATGGCAATGGTGTGCGCTGGCGTGGCGGCAGGGCTGGTTCTTTCGGCGGTGCTCGCGCGGAGCATCAACAGTTTGCTCTATGGGATCGGCACATTTGACGCACCAAGCTTTTTGATTACGGCGGGGTTGCTGATCGGAGTGGCGCTGGCGGGGTGCTACATCCCGGCGCGGCGGGCGATGCGCGTCGATCCGATCATCGCACTGAGATATGAGTAGACGAGATTGGAAAGCGCGCGGGCGCTTCGAGATTCAGAAGGCGGGCCGCTCGCGCTGAGTTCAGACTTTGTCTTGCGATAGCGATTGTGCCGCAGGCGTTGCGCTAGGCGTGCGAGCCGCGACGTAGAGGCCGAGCACGCGCAAATCGCTCGTGGCTTTGCGAACTTCCGCCAGAGCGGATTCGAGCTGGCGTGGCGTTTCCCCTTCAACATCCAGAAAGAATTGATACTCCCACGGGCGGCCGTGGATGGGACGGCTTTCGATTTTTTGGAGGTTGACGCCGTGGCTTGCGAAGGGCTCGAGCGAGGCGAGAAGAGCGCCGGGGCGGTGGGCGAGGCGCATGGCAATGGACATCTTGCGCGCCTCCGGAAGCGGAGGACCGGATTCGGCGGCGCGGCGGAGCAAGAAAAAACGGGTGAAATTTTCGTCGTTGTCCTGGATTCCCGCGGCGAGAATGACGCCGCCATAATGTTCGGCGGCTCGGCGTCCGGCGATGCCCGCGCAACTTCTGTCGCCGCGCGCGATTGCTTCGCGAACGCTTCCCGCCGTGTCTTCCGCGGGGACACGCTTCAAGTCGGGATGGGTGGTAAAAAAACGCTCGCATTGGGCCAGGGCCATGGGGTGGGAAGCGACGGAACGGAGGCCGCCGAGGGAGGAGCCGGGGCAACCGATGAGGTGATGTTCGATGCGGAGGATGGTCTCGGCGGTGATGGTCAGGGCGCTTTCGAGAAGAAGATCGTAGACGCGGACGACGGGCCCGGCGAGCGTATTTTCGACAGGGGCCAAGAGGGCGTCAGCCCGATTTTCGTCGATGGCGCGAAAAGCGGCATCGAACGTGGGTCGAGGAACCGTCGTGATGCTCTCGCCAAGAAGCTTGATTGCGGCTTCTTCGCTGAAAGCACCAGGCTCACCCTGAAATGCAACGCGCATTTCATGGATGATAGCATTCCTCGATGGCGGGGCGGAGTGCGGCGTGGGCGGTGAAATAACACGAGGGGCGGGAACGATCCAGATTGGCCGGTAGTTCGAATGCGCGGCGCCCAAAACGGCGCTGCTGAGAGAGGCCGGCACGGTATACTGCGCTGGGGAGAGAGAACATGAAATTGCCGAGACCAGAACCTGGAGAATACCCGGCATTCTATGAAGGTTACATTTCGCAGGTACCCGGGGATGACATTGCGGCAGCGCTGGAGACGCAGCGCGTTCACACGATGCAGCTCTTTGCGGGGCGAAGCGAGCGCGAAGGCAACTTTCGCTACGCCCCGGATAAATGGACGGTGAAGGATGTGCTTGGACACGTCACCGATTCCGAGCGGATTCTCGTTTACCGGGCGCTGCGCATTGCGCGCGGCGACCGGACGCCGATCGAGGGGTTCGAGCAAGACGACTACGTGCGCGGGGCGGGGTTCAACGAACGCACAATCGCGAATCTGGTGGAAGAATACGCGGACGTGAGAAGCGCAACGCTTGCATTGTTCCGCTCGCTCAGCAATGAGGCGTGGCTGCGCCGCGGGACCGCCAACAAAAATGAAGTTAGTGTGCGGGCGCTGGCGTACATGACGGCAGGGCACGAGTTGCACCACCGGCAAATCCTGGAAGAGCGCTACTTTTCGGCTATTCCGCGCGCCTGAAGCGGGTGCTTCGCGAGCGGTATTCGTGCCGTGGCCTGGGTTTAAGAAGAAAATAAAAGAGGATGGCTGCAAGCGTGATGCTGGGCGCGGCCGCGAGTACTGCGATGGCCTGCGCGTCGAGCGGATGGACAATGGCGTCTCGAAGCAAGTAGAGCCCCATGAGCAAGAACAGCAGGGCCAGGAAACTTACCAGGCCGCCGAAGGTTCGTGCCAAGCCTCCGCGAATGACCAAGGGCTTAGCGTGGTGGGTCTCTGCTCGGACGAGCGTTTCAGCGCGCATGGCTCACCCCTTGCGGGAACCTCCGGCCACCGGGACGGTTTCCTCGACCTGTAGAAACCCGAGGTAGGCCACGTGCGGAGTAACGTATTTCTTCTTCATGACCGAGCCGCAGGCGCAGCGCGGATTGTCTCCCTCGATTTGGCTTGTCGTTTGGACCAAAATCTCGCAGTGGCACCAGGGATTGGTGCAATGCCACTGTTCGCCTGATTTCATACTCATGATGCCCCTCCCCCTTGACTTCAGGCTTGTTGGGATCGCCGGAAACGGCGGCCGAGGCCTGGCTTACGAATAATAGGAGATGGACTATACATCTCGGTAATTCTGTGTCAAGAGAAAGATACGAATACAAAGAAGGTACTCTATTGATAACTGTGGATAACTTCTGCATGGGAAAGGAGTAGGGGTTCGCCTCCGGAGGGTTTAGTCCGCCGCTTCCCGGCAGGCAGCGGCGGTTGGGAAGAAAGGACGGCGGCAGGAGGCCTGGCTTCGGGGTTAGGTTGCGGGGGCCGCGAGCGGCTGCTAAAATTCAAGGTTTGCCGGGTGGCCGGCGCACGTGCTGAAGGCTGTCCCGTTTTTTCGGGTTTGGCATTCCACAGAATTTGTTGACGTTGGGCATCCAAGCCGATGGGAAGTGCAACCGTAAACCCGTCCGAAGAATAGGCGACCGCTGCAAACAGAATAGAAACGGCAAGCGCCGGGCGCTTGGTTGACCGGTTCTGAGAGCTGCGGAAGGGAGATCACGAGTGGCAAAGTACGATGTGGCGATTATCGGGAGCGGTCCGGGCGGATATGTGGCCGCCATTCGTGCCGGCGAGCTGGGATTGAAGACCGTCGTCGTGGAGAAAGATCCGTTTCTGGGTGGGACCTGCTTGCACGTGGGATGCATCCCAACGAAGGTCTTGCTGCACCACGCCGATGTATATGATCACTTCAAAAACGGAGCGGAGCTTGGGTTTGAAGTGAGCGGCCTGAAGATCAATTGGGCGAACATCCTCGCGCGCAAAGACAAAATCGTGAAGAAGCATGCCAAGGGCATCGAGTTTCTTTTCAAGAAAAATAAAGTGGAGTGGGTGCAGGGTTGGGGGCGCTACGCCGGTCCGGGGCGCGTGAGCGTGGAAAAGGACGGGAAGACGAACGAGATTGAAGCGGCGAATATTTTGATGGTGAGCGGATCCGAGGCTCGGGCATTGCCGGGAATCGAGGCGGACCACAAAACAATCTTGACGAACCGGTCGATTTTGGAGTTGCCGGATATCCCGAAGACGCTAATTGTGGTGGGCGCGGGAGCGGTCGGCGTGGAGTTTGCGTCGATTTACAATACGTTTGGGACGCAGGTGACGATTCTGGAAGCGCTGCCACGCGTGGTGCCGGTGGAAGACGAAGAAGTTTCGGCGGAGCTGGAAAAGGAGTTCAAAAAGAAGGGCATCCAGATTTTCACGAGCAGCAAGGTGGATTCGGTGAAGAAGGACGCCAAGGGCGTGACGGTTTCCTTCAAGGATAAGGACGGGAAGCCGCAGACGCTGCAGGCGGAGAAGTTGTTGCTGGCCGTGGGCCGCAAACCGATGACGGAGAATTGCGGGCTGGAAAAGTCCAAGGCGAAATTGGAGCGCGGATTCGTGCTCACCGGGCCATACATGGAAACGGATGAAAAAGGCTTGTACGCGATTGGGGACATCGTCGCGGGCATGCCGCAACTGGCGCACGCCGCGATGATGGAAGGGATTGTGGCCGTCACGCAGATTGCGGGGAAGAAAACGCAGCCGATTTTGAAGACGCGTATTCCCAATGCGACGTATTGCGAGCCGCAGATTGGGTCGATCGGTTTGACGGAGAAGCAGGCACGCGAGGCGGGTTATGCGGTGAAGACGGGCAAGTTCCCGTTTGTCGGGAACAGCAAAGCGACGATTTTGGGGAATCACGGGGGATTCATCAAAGTGGTTTCGGACGAAAAGTACGGCGAGGTGCTAGGGATTCACATTATCGGGCCGCTGGCGACGGAGATTTTGGCGGAAGCGGCGGCGACGCTGAATCTCGAAGGCACCATCGACGACATGATGAACATGATTCACGCGCATCCCACGGTATGGGAAGGCATGGGAGATGCGTTTGCGTCGGTGCGGGGATTGCAGATTAACGTGTGAAGAAGTGACTGGTGATTCGTGACTGGTGACTGGTGAAGACCTACCGGATTATCGACTTGGGATTGATCGGATACGCGGAAGCGTATGCGCTGCAGAAGCGCGTGGTGGCAGCGCGCAAGGCGGATGCGATTGAAGATGTGTTGCTGCTCTGCGAGCACACGCCGGTGGTCACGCAGGGGCGGAACGGGAAACGTGAACATCTGCTCGTTTCGGAGAATGTATTGCGGCAGCGGAATGTGGAGTTTTTTGAGACCAGCCGCGGAGGGGATATCACATACCACGGGCCAGGGCAGATCGTCGGGTATCCGATTTTGCAGCTCGGCGCGATTCGCAAGGACGTGGTTTGGTACGTGCGGATGCTCGAGGAACTGATGATCCGGACGACGGCGGAGTTTGGGATTGCGGCGCATCGCGAAGAGGGGAAGACGGGGATTTGGGTGGCGGAAGAGGGAAAAGATTTAACACAGAGGACGCAGGGTTCACAGAGAGAGGAAATTTCGCCGGAAAAATTGGGTGCGATTGGGGTGCACATCAGCCGGTGGGTGACTTCGCACGGATTTGCGTACAACGTTGCGACGGACTTGCGGAATTTCGATTTGATTGTGCCGTGCGGGATTGCGGGGCGGAGGACGACCTCGCTGGAGAAACTGTTGGGACGAGGCGTGGACACTCGAGAAGTTGCGCCGCAAATCGCGCGGCATTTCGGAAACGTGTTTGGGCTGGAGATGGCCGCCGAATCCAAGCAAGAGTTGATGGAGAGGCTGGAAGTTGTAGATCAGCAGATCGCTACGACGGCTTAGGAAACGCGGGACGGGTATTCTTGCTCGTCCCTTATGGACGGAAGAGAAAGAAGACAGGCAGGAACGTCTGTCCGGCCGCAGCAGAAATGAAGGTAGGAGCACAGGCAAGAGTGCCTGTGCTACCGGAGCTTGCATGAAGAAGGAACTGACGCGGCAACAATATCTGGACCTGTACTACTACATGCGGCTGAATCGCGCCGTGGAAGACACGATGGTGAAGCTCTTCCGGCAAAACAAAATTGTCGGCGGGCTGTATTCGAGTCTCGGGCAGGAAGCGATTTCGGTGGGGACGGCGTACGCGCTGGAGAAGAGAGACTGGCTGGCGCCGATGATCCGCAATATCGGGGCCTTGCTCGTGAAGGGCGTGCCGCCGCGCGACGTGTTCATGCAGCACATGGCGAAATATGGTTCGCCAACCAAAGGCAAAGATGGCACGAGCCATTTCGGGGATCTGGAGAAGCTGCACATTGTTTCGCCGATTTCGATGCTGGGCGATTTGATTCCGGTGATGACCGGCGTGGCCATCGCAGGGCGCTACCTGGGACAAAAAATCGTGACGATGACGTGGATTGGCGACGGCGGAAGCTCGACCGGCGTGTTTCACGAAGGCTTGAATTTTGCGGCCACGCAGAAGGCGCCGTTCGTGTTGATTCTGGAAAATAATTTGTGGGCGTACTCGACGCCGGTGAAGCGGCAGGTGCCGCTGGAAAATCTGGCGGACCGCGCGAAAGCGTATGGAATTTCGAGTTATTCCATCGACGGGAACGACGTGGTTGAGGTGTTCACGACGGCGCGGGAAGCGGTGGCGCGGGCGCGCGCAGGCGAGGGGCCGATTTTGATCGAGGCCAAGAGCTTCCGCAGGCTGGGCCACGCACAGCACGATCCGGCGGAGTATGTGCCGAAAGAGATGCGCGCGTATTGGGAAGCGCGCGATCCCATCGCGCTTTATGAGAAGTTTCTGACGGGTGAGAAATTGCTCGACGCGAAGAGCAAGAAGGATGTCGAGGAGAAGATCGACACGCTGCTCGCCGCGGAGCGGGAGTTTGCGGAGAATTCGCCGATGCCGCCGGCGGAATTTGCCGAAACGGGAGTCTACTGCACGGGCGACGAGTGCCATAAGATTCAGCCAAAATGGGAACGGCCGATTGCGGAAGTGACGCCGCCGAAATCGAGCGTCAGGGCCGTGTGGACGGTAGCGGGATTCGGGTCCGGCAAAAGTTCAGGCGGGGCGAATGCGCCGATTCATTTTGGAGACACGAAAAACACGATAGGAACTCCTGAAACCGTAGCCGCGAAGAAAAACGGATCGAAGGCCGCCGCCAAGCCGCCCGCGAAAAAGGCGGCGAAAGCGGCGGTTGCGTCCGCCGCAACGCGAAAGGCGCGAGGCTGAACATGGCGGCCACACAAAAAACGGAAAACGGCACGCAGATTACGTTTCTCGAAGCCATCAAACAGGCGATGTTCGAGGAGATGGAGCGCGACCCGGCGGTGGTGTTGCTCGGCGAAGACGTCGGCGTGTACGGCGGCGCGTTCAAGACCAGCGAAGGATTGCTTGAGCGGTTCGGGTGGGAGCGGGTCATCGATACACCCATCAGCGAAAGCGCGATCATCGGCGCGGCCTGCGGGATGAGCTACATCGGCTTGCGGCCGATTGCGGAGCTGCAGTTCATCGACTTCATCGTGTGCGCATTCAACCAGATCACGAATTTCGTGGCCAAGGGGCATTATCTGTGGAACGCGCCGGCGCCGATGGTGATGCGCGGGCCATCGGGGGGCGGCGTGCATGGCGGGCCGTTCCATTCGGCGAATCCGGAAATGTATTTCGTGCACACGCCGGGATTGAAAGTGATTTATCCTTCGACGCCGTATGACGCGAAGGGATTGTTGAAGGCGGCGGTGCGCGACAACAATCCGGTGCTTTTTTTCGAGCACAAATTTTTGTACCGGCGGATCAAGGGAGAAGTGCCTGCCGGTGATTACACCGTGCCGATTGGCAAGGCTGTCGTGCGGCGCGAGGGCAAGCATCTGACGATCGTTTCTTACGCGGCGATGATGCACACGTCGCTGGAAGCTGCGGACGCCCTGGCGAAGGAAGGCATCGAAGCCGAAGTAATCGATTTGCGGACGCTGCTGCCGCTCGATGAAGAGACGATTTTGCAGTCGGTGCGCAAGACCAACAAATGTTTGGTGGTACACGAGGACACCAAGACGGGCGGGATCGCGGGCGAAATCGCGGCGATTCTGTGCGAAAAGGCTTTTGGCGATCTGGACGGGCCGCTGCTGCGCGTGACCGCGCTCGATACGCCGGTGCCGTATGCACCGACGCTCGAGGAGCATTTTCTGCCGAACGCGAAAAAGGTTTTTGACGCCGCGAAGGAACTCGCGCGGTATTAGACCGTGCTTGCAGGGACCCTGCATGCTGCGCCCCTACATCGGGATTCGAACAGGACAGGAGAACACAAATGGCCACGGACGTAGTAATGCCGCAGATGGGCGAAAGCATTTTTGAAGGGACGATCACCAAGTGGCTCAAAAAGCCCGGCGACAAGGTCGAGCGGGACGAGCCGTTGTTCGAAATTTCGACGGACAAAGTGGACGCGGAAATTCCGTCGCCTTCGGCGGGCGTGCTGAAGGAGATCAAGGTCAACGAAGGACAGACTGTGCCGATTCAGACGGTCGTGGCCGTGATTGACGGCGCAGGCGGAGCGGCGGCGTCTGCTCCCGCTCCTGCAAAGTCGGCTGCGCCCGCACCTGCTCCCGCAGCGGTGGCGCCAGCGGCTCCATCGGCGCCGAGGCCCGCGGCAGCAGCTCCCATTTCCGCTGCGACACCGCCTGCCGCTGTGCCGCAACGTCCCGCGGGAGAACGCATCCACAGTTCGCCGCTCGTGCGCCGCATGGCGGCGGAGCACGGCATCGATTTGTCGACCATTTCGGGAACCGGCGCAGGCGGGCGCATCAGCAAACAAGATATCGAAGCCGTGATTGCCGCGGGCGGAGTTCCTGCCGCAGCGCCTCCAAGCCTTCCCCCCGTGACAGCCGCCGCGCCGGTTCGGTCCACGCCGCCCCCGCCGCCTGCCGCTGCGGCGCCAGCGCCGCCGGCGGTTTCCGGCGGACAGGTACACGTGGCGTTCGAAACGGCCGTCCCGCGCGAAAAGATTTATTTCGGCAATTACCAAGTCGAGCCCATGAGCAACATGCGCCAGCGCATCGCGGAGCACATGGTCGCCTCGAAGCGCGTTTCTCCGCATGTCTACTCCGTGGATGAAGTGGACATGACCAAGGTGGCTGCACTGCGCGCCAAAGCCAAGGATGAGTTTCAAGAGCGCTACGACACCAAGCTCACGTTCATGCCGTTCTTCGTGAAGGCGGCAGTGGCGGGGCTGCGCGCTTTTCCGACGGTGAACGCGTCGCTCGACGGCACGAACGTCGTGCTGCACAAGGAGATCAACATCGGCATCGCCGTGGCGCTCGATTGGGGCCTCATCGTTCCCGTCGTGAAAGGCGCCGACGAGAAAAATGTCCTCGGCATCCAGCGCACGCTGAACGATCTGGCGGAGCGCGCCCGCACCAAGAAGCTCAAACCGGAAGAGGTCCAGGAAGGCACCTTTTCGATCACCAATCCGGGCGTGTTCGGCGGGCTTTTCGGGCTGCCGGTCATCAGCCAGCCGAACGTGGCCATATTGGGACTAGGCGCGATCGAAAAGCGGCCGGTGGTGATCAACGACTCGATCGCCATTCGCTCGATGTGCTACATCACGCTGAGCTACGACCACCGCGTGGTCGATGGGGCCATCGCGCACCAGTTCATGCACAAGGTGAAGGAGACGCTCGAAAACTGGTCGGAGTCGGTACTCTAAACGGCTTGTTTCGAAGAACCGCGATCATGCCCTGCCGGACGACGCGGGTTGGCTCTTGCGGGCGGGAGCCGGACTTGCGGCGGGGAAGTTTCTGGATTCGGACACCTGTCCGGACATGGGACGCTCTTTCCCGCAAATGGCCGAAGCTGAAGCCCATGTGGCTCCTGCTGCTCCCTAATGGCAGAGAAACAAAAGGTTTAGACCCGCTGAAGCGTGGCAGCCAGCCTGCCCCTCTCTCCGTGAATCAAACAGCGAGAGCCACAAGATGCCGCCGCGAATTCTGATAGCCGACGATCAGCCCGATGTAGTGAACGCGCTGCTCCTTCTTCTGAAGGGCCAAGGGTACGAAACCGAAACAGCGAGTTCCCCGGCCGAGTTGTTGCGGGTCCTGGCCGCAAGTGAGTTTGACCTGCTGCTAATGGACTTGAACTACGCGCGGGACACCACTTCGGGCCGCGAGGGGCTGGACCTGCTCAGCCATTTGAAAGAAAACGAGGAAGCGCCGGCGATCGTGGTCATGACCGGCTGGGCTACGGTGGGGCTGGCGGTCGAAGCCATGCAGTACGGCGTGGCGGATTTTGTGGAGAAACCGTGGACGAATGACCGGCTTCTCGAGATTTTGCAGAAACAAATCGCCGTGGGGCGCGAGCGGCGCGCTTCCCGCCGCCGCCTCGCGCAAGAGAACCAGGACCACCGGGAAATCGCGGAACAGTTTCATCACCAGGAACAGGAAGTCGCCGAGGCCCGCTCCATTCAGCAAGGCCTCTTGCCGCAAAGTATCCCGCAACTGGCAGGCTATGAAATCGCGGGCGCCTGGCAGCCGGCGCAGAGCGTGGGCGGGGATTACTATGACGTCCTGGCCTTCGACGAAGCGACGCTGGGCTTATGCATCGCGGACGTGGCGGGAAAAGGGCTGCCGGCGGCGCTGCTGATGTCCAACTTGCAGGCGGCGGTGCGCGGGCTGGCTTCGCCCGCTTTGTCGCCGGAAGGCTTGTGCTCGCGGCTGAATTCGCTGGTCTGCCACAACACCGGCAACGACCGCTTCATCACTTTTTTCTACGCCCAGTTGGACGGCCCCGCGCGGGTTCTCCGCTACACCAACGCGGGCCACAACGCTCCCATTCTCTTGCGCCGCGATGGATCGCACGAGCGGCTGCAGGCGGGCGGCGGGGTGCTCGGAGTCTTTCCGAACCAGGTTTTTGCCGTGGGCGCCGCGCAGCTCGCGCCCGGCGACCTTGTCCTGTTCTTTACCGACGGTGTCACGGAAGTTTCGGACGAAGGCGGCGGCGAGTTTGGCGAAGAGCGCCTGCTCCGTTTGCTGCAAGAACAGCGAGATGCGTCCGCTTCCGCTTTGCAGGAGAAAATTCTTGCCGCAGCGGACGCGTTCGGCCTCGGCCATTGGCAAGACGATGCGACGCTGCTGGTTCTCTCCGTGGCTGGCTAGGAACTGCGCGGACCGTTTAGCCACATCCCAATGCTTCGACGCTCCGTCCGCGGGCTGGCGGAGTTCACTGGATCATTGGTTTCAGCTTGCCCACCCAAACCGCGAAGTGATCGAGCGGGACCGGCTCGATACCCGCGTCCCGCAGCGTGCGGTCGACGAAACGGTTGCGGTCGTTTTGTCCCGCTAGCTCGATGTCGGTGATGACGGCGAATTCGGTCTTGAGCGCGGCCTTGGCGGCGATGCGCTCCGCCGTGTAGGCCAGCCCCTTGGCGTCCCCCGGAGCGCGCGAAACCGACAGCGTGTGCAGGAAGCCCCGCGTGCCATTGCGCCGGTAACTGTAATCGATGCGCATGGGGTCGCCCGGGAAGGTAAATTCCGACGCGCGGACGGATTTCTGGATTTTGTCCCACAGCCGCGCTTGCCGGAAGACCTGCGAACAGTACGAACGCATCTGCGCGCGGCTTCCTGGCGCGCCCACACGCGCGGTCGCGCGCGACACGGCCACGTGGTCTCCGTAGAGCCGCTCGAGTTCGGCGTCCATATCGTTCGCGAGAACTCCCTTTTGCGGCGTGAGCTGCAGGGCGTTCGAAAGCGTATCGTCCCACTTGCGCAGCAATTCTTGCAAACCGCCTCCGTGGCCGTTCGAGCGGCGCGCCGATTCGAAGCGGTCCTCGAGATCGTCCCGCAGTCCGCGCAGCAGCGCTTCATCCGCTTCGGGATGCAAACGGCGCACGCGCGCGTACTCTTCCTGTTCCTCGATCAGCCGCAGGCGCCGTTCGCCGGATTGCGGATCGAAGAGCAGCACGCCGATGTTCACCCATTCGTCGCGCACCAGATTCGGCGTATAACGCAAAACGCGGTAAGCGCAGGTGCGTTCCGCGGCGGCGGATTCAGCAGTCGTTTCAGTCATGGTTCACGTCCAGTACGGAAATGGCTGGCGGTTGGACTTCTTGGCCTCCAGGATCAGCTCCGGCACGCGCGCCCGCCGCCACAGCAGCTGTTCGGAGAGGCGCAGCAGCGCATCCAGATCGTCCTCGTACCACGCCGGCGGGATGAGCCGCGTGATGTCATCGAGCGCGCGCTCGGTCATCTGTTTTTCGAGGCGCTCGAGCCACGGCGCGAAAGACTCCATTCCCGTCACGCCTTCGTACACGCGATTGCGCGCATACAGCCCGCGCAGCGGCGCGTCGGGAAAATTCCATTCTCCGGCGTTGAAACAGAACCCCTGATCGATCATCAAGGTGCTGTAAGTCGATTCGCTCGCGTCCTCCGGCGGGGAATCTGCCGCCGGCCGTTCCTCGCGAGAGGGTTGCTGGAAAAAAAGCGTCTGGCGCCCGTTGGTATTGCAGGTCCATTTATCGAAGACCAGCATGCCCGCGAAGTCGTGGAGGTTCGCGACCTGCCGCAGTTGTTCGTCGGGCAGAAAGTCGTGCAGCGCCAGCCGCCGCGGATCGCCCGGATAGCGCGAGCCAAACTGCAACCCGGGCTGGCAGGGAATCCGCTGGCGCGGCATTTCCATCGCCAGCTCGGGTGTCAGCCGGATCAGTTCCTCGGACACTTCGACAATAGCCACCGGCGCCGTCGGAAGCCCCAGCCGCGCCGCCAGCTTCGTTCCCAGCAGTTCGTTGACCAAAATTCTCCGGTGCTGCGGATTATTTTGGAACTTGACGACGTAATAGTTCCCGTCCGTGCAGCGCATTAGGTGGGATTGCGCGCCGCCTCGCATCCGCCGTATCTGTTCCAGCGCCCGTAACATCCGGCGCTATGCTAACGGGAGTTACCTCTTCCGGCAAGCTGGCTCTTTTCCTATCTGCTGGATTCCCGTTTCGAGAGTCTTCCCGAACGGATTTGGGAGTGTCCCCCGCCTCGCTCAGTCCCACACTGGTCTGCGCGCGCGCTCAAAACGAAAAGGCCCGGACGCGTGCCCAGGCCTCTTCGTCATTTCCTGAATATGGACAGCCGCGAAACCTCAGCGCCGTTTTTTCTTCTTGGCCGCTTTCTTCGCTTTCTTCGCTTTCTTCTTCGCTGCCTTCTTCGGCTTGGCCTTGGCTTTCTTCGGTTTCGCTTTGGCCTTCTTTTTCGGAGCCTTTTTCTTCGCCGGCTTTTTCTCCGGCTTGGGCGCCGCTTTGGCCGCAGGCGCCGCCGCGGCCGGCTCATCTTCCGTTATCAAAATCTCTTCTTCTTCCGTCTCCACAATCTCGTCGCTGCCGCCGCCAAGCTCTTCCTCTTCCTCCAGCCGCGACAGTTCGTTGTCATCTTCAAAATTGTCTTTCTCTAAATCCATCACATCCTCCCGAGGGGGAATCCACAAGCCGGAGGCTCGTGGGACGCTGCCACAGCCGGAGTCGCCGACTCCCCTCCGCCGCAGCGCCGTTGTTATCGTACTCCCGCAGAGTTGTCAAGCATTCTGCGGTGTTCCCGCGAATACAAAACCGGCCGAGGCTGTGCGATAGCCTCAAGGCCGCCGCTTCCTGGCGTCAGACTGTTCCTTGAGCAAACTGTATTCTATTGTATATAAAAGACTTAATTATGAATTGACGCAGAAACCCGGCTGGCGGCGGCCGTAGGCTGCGGCGAACGCCTCTTGGCGCTCGTTCTTCGCCGCCGGTGCGCCGGGGTGGCTTCCGGAGCGCCGCCCACTGTATAGATGCGCAAAACCATGCCGCGCCCTACATGATTCGTTCTCATGTGGTTCCACTTGCGCACATCTTCCGTCGGCACGCTGTAACGATCCGCGATTCCCTCGAGCGTATCGCCACGGCGCACGCGGTAATGCACCAGTCGGCGCTTCGCATCCGAGGAAGGCGCCGCGGGAATAATCAATTTTTCTCCCACATCGAGCGCGGCGTGCCGGTCCATGTTATTGGCTTCCGAGATCGCCGCCGCTGTCACGTGATATTTTTTCGCGATGGACGTCATCGTCTCGCCCGCTTCGATGCGGTGCCGCCTCCAGCTCACCCATTTGTCCGGAGGAATGTCCGCAATCTCCGCGGAAAATCGTTCCGCGGTTCCCGCGGGCAAATGCAGCTCGAAGGAAGGATCGTCGGGCGTCGTCAAGCGCAGCAGCGAGGGATTCAGGTTGCGCAGCGTGTCGACGTCCACGTCGATCGTTTCGGCCACCAGCCGCAGATCGATGGCACGTCCCGGCTTCACCACATCCGTCGGCACGGGCTGTTCCGGATCCACGTGTATGCCATAGTGCGCCGCATCCTTCGCAATCAGCGTGAGCGCCAGAATAATGGGCACATAATTTTTCGTCTCGCGCGGCAGCACGTTGCGCTTGTACAACTCCCAGAAATCCGCGTAGCCCGTTCGCTCGATGGCTTTCTGCACGTTTCCCGGGCCGCAGTTGTACGCCGCCATCGCCAGATACCAATCGCCGAACTGCGCATACAAATCCCGCAGATGCTCCGCCGCCGCGCGTGTGGCCTTTTCCGGGTCCTGCCGTTCGTCCACCCACCACGTGTGCCGCAGCCCATATTCCATTCCGCGATAGGCCACGAACTGCCAGATCCCGCGCGCGCCCGCCCTCGAAAGCGCCAGCGGTTGGAACGCGCTCTCCGCCTGCGCCAGATAAATCAAGTCTTGCGGCACGCCTTCTTCCCGCAGCACGCGCGAAATCATTTCGCGATATTGCCCCGACCGCCGCAGCCCGGTCTCCACGATGGCCTTGCCCCGCGGCGTCTGAAAGAAATTCAAGAAGGACAGCACTTCGTCGTTTACCGTCAGCGGCAGGTCGTGCGAAATATTTTTGGCCGCTTCTTCCGCCCGTTCCTTCAGCCGCGGATCGACGGGAAAAGTCATCTCGGCCACTTCGTCGATCGCCGCGGGAACCGCCGGCGCTTCCTGAAAACCGTCGCCCTCGCGGAAGGCTTGCAGCTCGTCGTTGTAAACGTTATCGACCACCTTGTGGAACAGTTCGCTCAGTTGCGGATCGCTATTGATGTCGTATCCGCTCTCCAGCATCCAGTCCACGGCGTCGTCAAAGTCGTGCCGCGCCGCTTCCAGATGCCCCGCTCTGTAGTTCTCTTCCCCCGACGCGAATTTTGCCTCCACCTGGGCCATCAAATATTCCTTCGGCCCGGGCGCTCGCAGCGCCAGCGCGTTCAACCACTCCGGCGATAATTTTCCTAAGGGGAGTTCTCCCAGATGGGCGGAAACCTGCGCGGCCGCCGCATGGGCTGGATCCAAAGCCGAGACGTGCGCTTGCACGCCATGTTTCGCGGCGTCTTCGCAGCCGCTTACGGCCAGGGCCAGCGCGATCAGCAGAGTTGTGTATAGTCCCGTCGGGTGCTTCCGGCGCATCCCCTCATGTTAAGTAGCTGTTACAGTCCAGGTCAACGCTTTTGCTCCATGAAGGGTTGTCAGACTCGGTACACGCCCGGACCTGGGCAACCTGCACCCAACTTGCCCCAAACGCAATCCTTTCTCGCGCAGTTCCGCGTCATCCTCGACCAAACGGAAAAATTCCTCGACGACGCTCTCGCCGCCCGCGAACTTCGTCCCTGCAACACCGGCCAGCTCGCCCGCCTCATCCAGCACGTCAACGGCGGCGCCATGCTCGCCTGGGCCGTCTACCGCCAAGGCTCCGTGGCCTCCCACGTCCGCCGTGAACTGAAAGCCCTTCTTGCGCCCTATCGCGCCACTCCAACACGAAGAGCCAGTCAACCAGCCATGCGCCGAAACCAGCGCCGAATTGCTGACATGACCCTGAAGTTAGAGAATTGCCGATAGGTTAGCAGCAACTTAGCGGTAGGGCTTTTCGATTCAGTAGCTTTGCGGAGGCGTTGCGAAGTCGTTTCAGAGGGGCTTGGCGCCACGCTCAAAAATCTAACGGATAGAGAAGTCTTGCCCCGTTGCCGCTGTTTTTCTCGCAAACGCATTGCTACAAATAGACGCGGTACGAAAACGTCAACGGCATCTTGCGGTTTTCTCTCCGCAGGAAATTCACACACATCGATACTGGCATCCCAGATTCGGGGGACATGGAAGCGCCAGGCGGACAGGGTCGAGGAGGTGAGATAAGTCCACACTGATTCCGCGAAGTCAGCCCGGAACAAAACAAAAAAGTCGAGCGCGAAATATTGGCTGCGCGCCCTTAATCTGGGGGGGGGCCAACACAGGCAGCCTTACCGCTGACCCTGCGTCGGTGACGCCTGATTTTGCAGAGCGGCATTAACCTACTTTGCCGCCGTCGAAAATCAGACTCAAAACGCGGAGAACATGGAACGCCTCCTGGTGTATTCCGAAGCATTATAGGGAGTTGGAAAGCGAGGGCTTGTAATTGAAACCGGGGTGAGCGTCCACTCATCCCCTGATTCTGTGACTCCGGGGTTCTGTGTGGAACGGACTACCCCTTGCAATGAATGGCCGACTGGAGGCTCGTCACATTTTTGTGAGCGCGCTCCACTCTCAGCATCTGCCAGAGATGTTCGGCGAGATCGGAAGCCTGCTTTCCCAATTCGGGGACAGCGGTCGTCTCCCACAAACTTCCCTTTCTAACGGGCCCGATGGCGAAGAGCGACCTCGAGGCAACTCCGAGGTCGTCCATCACCGCGCCCTGGCTATCTACATCCAGACCGAGGAAGAGCGCGTCTGGTCTTGCCAGCCCCTGCGCAAACAGATTGTTCAACAGTGAGTTGTCGATGCGCCGCCAGTCCGCTTCCGGGCCCGTACAATTGACCACATACCCGACAGTTAACCTTTCGATTCGACCGCCCGGCCGGCGCCGAAAGGTCACGAAAGCCCGGTCGCCATCCTCATGATAGCTTGTGATTCGGCCGGCGTAGAGCTGGATTTGTCCTTCCCGGATCAGGCGCCGCAGCAGTTCGCCAATTTCAGGAGCGACGCGGTGACGATGTGCATCCCAATAGGGACGCACATGGCGCATGAATCTTCTGCGCTCCTCTTGCGGGAGTGACCGCCAGATTTCCTGCGTCACTGGACGAATCGCATCGATTACGCTGCGCCAGTCTATTCCGCTTGCTGCTGCGGTCCTGACTTGTCCGCGAATCATCCGCACGATACCGCCCACGGTGCGCGGACACTCCTGATTCCAGAATTGCGGCCAAGGCTTCGTTTCCCCATGGTCCTGCGGCACCAATCCGCGCCTCGAAAGCAAATGAATCTTTCCCTGGAACCCGCTGGTTACGAGTCCGATCGCCATGTCAACGGCTGTAAGTCCCGCGCCGATCAGAAGAACGCTCGGACTGTCGTGCAGACTTTCCAGCGTTTTTCCTGACCACGCAAAAGAAACATATCGATTGGTTTCATCCGCAACCTCCAATGCCGGAGGATCACCCGGAGGTAGGTTGCCCGTCGCAACCACAACCGCATAAGCCCGTAGTACTCCACCGCTCTTCATCTGAGCGTGATAGGAGTCTGCATTGCGAGCCAATAGCAGCGCCTCGTCTCGAATCCAAGTTAGATTTTGCCCGCACCTCGACACGGTCTCTTGAAGCAGAAAGTCGAGGTAGCGTCCATACACTACCCGCGGAAGGAAGCTCTCGCCCTCGATTTGCAAGTCGTGATTATTACGCGCCCAGTTGAAGAAGTGCTCCGGGTCATCGGGGAATGCGCTCATCTTCTTGGCGGGAACGTTAAGAACGTGAAACCGGTGATCGGTGCTGTACGCAAGCCCTCGTCCCGGTCTTTTGCCCTTGTCCACGACCGCCACATTCAGTTGTGGATCGCGGCGCAACAGCTGGATTGCCAGCATCGTTCCGCTAAATCCCCCGCCGAGAATCAGAATGTCGAAGGGCTGATTCGTCATATCCTCATTTTAAGACCGTCAGGCTCCAAGGGTGCTTCATTGTACCCCAGTCGCGCGTGTCCCTACATAGCTGCAGTCCGGTGATCTTTATCTCGAAGTACCTCCGACGAGCCGATACATCGGAGCACAACTGAAGTGTGAAAGTTGGAAGTGAAGAGGTAGCGCGCCAATGGCAGGCGGCAAGGAGGGATGCCGCTGGATAAGTCACATCCGGGGCCTTCTTCGCGAACCTCCCAACCTTCGAACCTGTAAACGCCCCGGCGTACCGTCTCACCAGACTCCCCATCCGCCGCCACCCATCGCCCTTATTCTCCCGTCTTGGCCCCGGTTCCCCTCCCATCGTCTCTCACTCCTCATCCCCGTCTCACCAAACTCCCAAAATCCCGCCAACCCCATCCATCCATTCCACTTCCGCGTCTCAAGTTCGAATGATAAAACTGCAGTACTGTACCTTGACAGTAATCCATTCTCGTGCTACCATTCCCTGTGACCCTAACGCCCAACCCGCCCGCTTCCCGCAACCCTTATTTCCCTCGCCTCCTCTCCTCTCTCTGCGAATCCTCCGTTCACTCTGCGCCGGCGTTTACCCCGAGCCGCTCGGGGCGTTATCCTCTTCTTTCTTCCCGTCTTTCACGGATCACAGCACACGAAGCACGGGCCGCGCTCCGTCTCGGCACTAACCACCGACCACCAACCACTAAGTCCTTTACAATCCGCACTTACGAAAAACACGCCCGCAACCCCTTTAGAATCCGCACTTACAGAACACAAGACTTAAAACCCTTTAGAATGAACACTTACAAAAAAACCGGGGGTGGGGGGCCTATTCATTTCACAACCTTCAAACCTTTCACGTTCAACTCCCAAACTTTCAACTTTCGACTTTCAACTCTTCAAGTACAATCCCCGCACCTCACGCAGGGGGACCGATGAGCTTTGACCAGCGGCTCGAAGAAATTCGGACTGGCTTCGAGCGCCCTTTCTGGGTCGCCAACACCAGCGAAATCTTCGAGCGCCTCTCCTATTACGGCGCATTCTCCTCGCTGGCCCTCTACCTCCACGAAAGGCTCGCCTTTTCCACCGAGACCACGGACTCGCTCACCGGATTTTTCGGCGGCATGGTTTGGTTTCTCGCGATTTTCGGCGGCGCGGTCGCGGACAAGCTCGGCTTTCGCCGCGCGCTCTCGATGGCCTATCTGATTCTGGCCGCCGCCTATTTTCTGATTGGTTCCATCGGCGCGTCCTGGCTCGCGCCCATTCGCAACGCCGTCCCGCTCACTTTGTTCGTCGGCGTCATCCTGGTTCTTCCCGCTCTCGGCATCGCCCTCGTAAAACCCAGTGTCGTCGGCACCACTGCCCGCGCTTCCAAGGAAAATGTCCGCACCCTCGGCTATTCCATCTACTACACCATGGTCAATATCGGCGGCACCGCCGGTCCTTTCGTCGCCGATTGGGCTCAGCGCCATCTTGGACTCGAAAAAGTTTTCCGCGTCTCCGCGCTCAGCGTTTTCGCCATGTTTTTTCTCGTCTTTTTTTTCTTCCGCGATCCGCGCAAACCCGGCGACGTCCCCGCGCCCAGTCTCCTTCAAGTCGTGCGCAATTTCCTAGCGATTCTCTGGCCGCCGCGTTTCCTCATTTTCCTTCTCATTTTTACCGGCTATTGGATCGTTTACTGGCAGCAGTACACCAGCCTTCCCGGCTACCTCCACACTTATGTGGACGCCCACGCTCGCGTCCAGCTCATCCTCATCACCGATGCCGCCATCGTTGTTTGCTTCACTTTTATCGTGAATTACATCGCCCGCAAAATTCCTCCGTTCCACGCCGTGATTCTCGGCACCGTCATTACGTCCATGTCGTGGGTCGTGCTCTCGTTCTGGCCCACGATCACCGGCGCTGTCGTTTCCATCGCCGTGCTCGCCATCGGCGAAATCATTCAGCAGCCGCCCTATTACGCATACATCTCGCGCCTCGCCCCGCCCGGCCAGCAAGGAACCTACATGGGCTTTGCGTTTCTACCGCTGGGAATCGGCTCTCTGGTAGGCGGATGGTTCGGCGGCGCGATGATGCATCACTTCGGCGAAGTGCAACATCAACCCGCGCACGCCTGGTGGGCCATCAGCGCCGTCGGCTTCGTCACCGCTTTCCTGCTCCTCATCTACGACCGCATCGTAAAGCCAACCGCGCAGGAGCCCGCAAAATGAGCGACCACTCTATCCATGCGAAGGACGGCCACTCGAGGCTCCGCGTAGGGGCACGATACATCGTGCCCGCTTCACGATACATCGTGCCCGCTTCGCTGCTCGATTCTGAACGCCGCGGAACGCAAAGGTTCGAGGTCGCGCCAAACTCTCAAATTGTATTGTTGGATTATTCTAACTGTCGGCTGTCAGCTGTGAGCTGTGAGCTGTCAACTTCCGGTGGTCAACTCTGTTCCGCGCACTGCTCACTATCCACTACCCACTATTCACTTTCTTCTCAATTCACCATGCGCCGGAGCGAAGCCAGCGCCTGCCGTGCCAGCGAATATCGCGGCTCGACTTCCAGCGCCTCTTGAAAACATCTCATCGCGCGGCCGTACATCTCCTTGCCGAGATACGCGCGGCCCAGATTGTAGTGTGGAAAATGCCGCGGCTCGTAGCGGCGCGCTTCAACTGCACGTTCGAGCCATGGAATCGCTTCGTCAAATCTTCCCAGCTCGATCAAATACGCTCCGATGTCGTTGTAGGGATTCCCGAATTCCGGGTCGACCTCAATCGCCCGCTTGCACTCGGCGATGGCCTCTTCGACGCGCCCCTGAAAATGATACGTCCAGCCAAGAAACGTGTAGGCTTCGGCGGTCGGGTGCAGTTCCAGCGAAGACTGATAGAGCTCCACGGCCCGGTCGTAATCCCCTTCCATTTGGGCCTGATACGCGTCTTGCAGGATTTCCCAGGCTCGCGTCAGAGTTTCCTGGCTCATGGTGTAAATTGTTAACATACGGTTCCGGGGCCGTCAAAAGTACGAGAGTGCAATCCGTGCCCAGGCGGAACCTGTACTTTGTGCCGGGTAGCGGGAGTGGAAATTGCGGCGGTAAAAAGAGAAGATAGTGGTCCAATTTGCACGCTGCATTCTGCAGGCAAATACGAGGGGGAGACGTGAAGCGAAATTATCTGATTCTTGGGATTGCGGTATTGAGCATGGCGGTAGCGGTTTTGGCGCAAGATCCTGCGTCGAATCCCGCTCCAAAAAAGAGCTCGGCGGGCAAGTCCTCAGGATCCGCGGCCAAGGGCAAGGAAGTGTTCGACCAGAAATGCTCGGTCTGCCACTTTGCGGACAGCGCGGACAGGAAAATCGGCCCCGGCCTCAAAGGACTTTCCAAGCGCGGCACGTTTAGCGTGAACAACAAAAAAGTGACCACCGAAAATCTCACCACGTGGATCGAAAACGGCGACTCGCTCATGCCGCCCTTCAAGGATGTTCTCGACGCCCAGCAAATCAAAGACGTCGTCGCCTACGTGAAAACTCTCTAGCGGAAGAGGCGACGGGAATTGTTCCCGTCCGCAGTGCGGGATAACTCAGCCGCACAACTTACTGGCACAAATGAACGCCAGAAATCTAGCGCGGGAAATCATCGCCGAATTTTGACGGCGAAAATTGGCGGTGGAATCGATCACCGAAAAAGGAAATTTTTCGGGAGCAGAAACAAAATCCCCGGATAACCTGATCGCTCAAGTCATCCGGGGCAAACTCAACCGGGACACCCGCCCAGGCACCTAGCGCGGTCCAAAGCGGCGATGCGCAATTTTGCAAAACGGGCGCTTGCCGGTTCTTCGGCGCTGTGTCCGGGCCCCCTCCCCGCGAAGCAGGGAATCTACTTCAGTACGGCGTCCTTGAACGCCTTCGCCGGACGCAGGCGAACCACGGTCTTGGCCTTGATCTTGATGGCCTCGCCGGTTTGCGGATTGCGGCCCATGCGCGCCTTGCGGTGCGCTTTCACGGCCCGGCCGATGTTCGGAATAACGAACTTGCCGGCGCCGCCCTTGCATTCTTTCACCGCGAGCTTGAAGAGCTCTTCAAAAAAGAGCGCCGCGGTTTTCTTCGGTGTGCCGCACTTCTCGGCGATGTACGACACGATCTTGCTCTTGCTCATTGGCTTGGCTGCCATCTAGTCTGCTTATCCTCCTGTATTTACTTTCCACCCCAATTCGAATGGGGCAGGCCGCGAGCGAAATCCCCCTGGATTGGCGTGCAAACTCGGGCCGCAGGGCACTATAGCCAAGGTCAAAGTAGAACGCAAGGAAAAACCGCAAAAAAGGCTGGAAAAATGCGGCTTTTTGCGGCGCGCCTGTGAAAAAGCGGCCAAGACACAGGCTACCCGCGAACACCGCATCGTAAACGTTGGCTGATGAAACGTCGTGTGGTGAAAAGCCGACTGATGAATCGCCAAGTGGTGAAACGTCGTGTGGTGAAAAATTCGTTGATGATGCGCGGCGTGATGAAACGCCAAGTCGCGAAACGTCCGGCGGTAGAAGGCCAGGCGGTGTTCCGCGTCACAACGCGGCGAGATCGTTATAGAAATGGGCGATGGCTTTGATTCCGCCGAAATAGTTTTCGAGGGCGATGTGCTCGTCGGGAGCGTGAGCGTTCTCATCGGGAAGACCGAAACCGAGGAGGACGCAGGGAATTTTGAAGGTGTCGTGCATTTGCGTGACGAAGGGAATCGAGCCACCTTCGCGAATGAAGACGGCTTTTTTTCCGAAACCTTTTTCGAGAGCGCCTTGCGCGATTTTGAAGATGGGCGCGTGAAAGGGAGCGACCCACGGCTTGCCGGTGCTCAGCACATCGAACTTGCACTTGACGCTCTTCGGCAAGAGTTTGCGAACGTGCTTTTCCACGAGCTTCGCGATGGTTTGCGGATCCTGGTTGGGAACGAGACGCGTGGAAAATTTCGCGTAGGCCTTCGAAGGAATGACGGTCTTCGCGCCTTCGCCTTGATAGCCACCCCAAATTCCGTTGAGCTCGAGGGTTGGCCGCGTCCAAAGTTGTTCGACGATGGAAAATCCCTTTTCGCCGGCGTAGCCCGGGGCCCCGACGGCGGCTTCGAATGCCTTTTTCTTCCAAGGAAGAGCTTTCAGCGCCTTGCGTTCGGGCGCGGCGATTTTAGCGACTTTGTCGTAGAAGCCGGGGACGGTTACGCGGAAACTTTTGTCGTGAAGCTTGGCAAAAAGTTCGGTGAGAATCGTCAAAGGATTGGGAACCGCGCCGCCATAGACGCCGGAATGGAGATCGCGCATGGGGCCGGTTAGCTCGATCTGATAGTAATTCAATCCGCGCAAGCCATAAGTGATGGAAGGCACGCCTTTGGCGAGCATGGACGTATCGGAAACGATGAGAGCGTCGGCTTTGAGTTTTTCCTTATTTTTTTGGACGAAGTCCCAGAGGCTGACGCTTCCGACTTCCTCTTCACCCTCGACGAGGACTTTTACGTTGATGGGCAGCTTTCCATTCACGGTCTGGATGGATTCGAGGGCCTTCAGATGGATGTGGACCTGGCCTTTGTCGTCAGCGGTGCCGCGGCCGAAGAGATTGCCATCGCGGACGGTGGGTTCGAACGCGGGGGAAGTCCAAAGATCGAGGGGTTCGGCGGGCTGGACATCGTAATGGCCGTAAAGGAGAACGGTCGGCTTGCCGGGAGCTTCGAGAGATTCGGCATAGACGAGAGGATGAAGATTTGTGGGTACAATTTCGATTTTCTGGAAGCCAGCGGAGCGCAGATGGTCGGCGACCCAACGAGCGGCGCGCTCGATATCTGGTTTGTGTTCGCTTTTGGCACTCACGCTGGGAATGCGCAGAAATTCGCATAGTTCGGAAAGATGTTTGTCGCGATTCGCTTCGATGAATTCAGCAAGATTCATAAGGGGCTCTCGGGGGCTATGAGTCCTTTCAGATTTAGATAACGCCAAACTTAAATCGAATGAATATGGCAGCGGAATGAGTGCAGAGCCCAAAAAATGGTGGTCGCCGCTGCTGTTTCTTATTCTAGGGCCGGGCGCGCCCACACACAAGCTGGCGTGGCTCGCGTAGCCTGCTAATTTCGGCTGCGCATTCTCGGCTTCTCGAGCGATTGGTCGAGCAAAGGCGGAACCGAATCTGGCGCTTCCGTCGTTGGCTCATAGGCGCAAACGCCTTACGTGCTTAATGCTCAAAAGCGGGAGTAGGGCTCCCGCACTCCACATTCCAACGGCGCGTGACGGGGAGAAAACTGTTGAAGTGAGGGGATGTCGGGGCGATTATCTGACAGGTCCCACTGAGTGCCGGCACAGGCAGGGGAATTGGCCGCCGCGCTCATGATGGATGACGAGGCGCAGGCTGCGGCTCAAGGGAGATTCGAAGAGGAACAGGCGTGAGAGCCTTGCGTAGCTTAATGCTCAAAAGCGGGAGCAGGGCTCCCGCACTCCAAGGGCGTAGGAAAGGAGGGTAGCGGCATGGCGTGGGGGCGGGAATGGGTTGAACATCTCGCGCAGGATGGGCGGTATGGATTGCGAATGCTGCGCAAGTCTCCGGGGTTCGCCGCTATCGCGGTTGTGACGCTTGCGCTGGGGATTGGGGCCAACACGGCGATTTTCAGCCTCATCAATGCTGTACTGCTGAGAACACTTCCGGTGGCGAGGCCGCACGAACTTGTGCTCTTCTCGGATTCGCCGGAAGGAGGAGCGAACTCAGGCACGCAAACGGGACACTGGATACGTTTTTCCAGCGAGAATTACGCGTACTTCCGAGAACACAGCGACGCTTTCAAAGAGCTCTGCGCGTTTCAGGCCAGCCTGAGTGACTTGAAAATTCGAACCGTCGGAATGACGGAGCGTCCGGAGCTGGCGTACGGAAGGATGGTCTCCGGCAACTTTTTTTCTTTTTTGGGGCTGCAAGCCGCAGCAGGGCGGCTCTTCCTGCCCAGCGATGACCGAGCGGGCGCAACGCCTAGCGCGGTGCTGAACTACACGTATTGGACGCGAAAATTTCACAACGATTTTTCCGCGATCGGAAAAGTGGTGGGGATGAATGGCACGGCGTTTACGATTATCGGAGTGGCTCCGCGGGGATTTTCGGGCGTGAAATCCGACCGGCCCGATCTTTGGATTCCGCTGGCGTTTCAGCCGCAGATTCTGTCCACGGATTCGTACGCCGACAATCCCGAAATGTACTGGCTGGGTCTTCTGGGGCGGCTGAAGCCGGGAGTTACGCTCGGGCAGGCGCAGACGGAGGTCAACGCGCAACTGAACCAGATTCTTGCCACGCAGGCGCACCGGGAAACGCCCGAACAAATTGCGAATTCCTATATCGAGCTGGCTCCAGGAGCGGCGGGCATTTCGTATTTGCGCGCGACGTATGCGGAGGCGCTGCAAGTACTCGCGGCCATTGTGGGAATCGTACTTTTGATCGCGTGCGCGAACGTCGCGAATCTGCTTCTTTCGCGGTCGTCGGCGCGAGAAAAGGAGATTGCGATCCGGCTGGCGATAGGAGCGAGCCGCGGCAGGCTGGTCCGGCAGCTTCTGACGGAGAGCATGCTGCTCGCGGCGCTGGGTGGAGGGCTGGGAATTCTCGCGGCGCGCTGGGGCGTGGAACTGCTGGCTGCGCTGGTGACGGGAAGCAGCGCGGTTGTAAAAGGATCGATGGACGCGCGAGTGCTGGCCTTCACGGCGGCGGTTTCGCTGCTAGCGGGAATCTTGTTCGGACTTGTGCCAGCGCTGCGGTCGAGCCGGATGGATCTGGCAGCACAGGCGAAAGGTTCCGCGCGGGGACGGATGGGATTTGGATTCGCAAACGGACTCGTGGCTTTTCAAATCGCGGCGTGTCTCGTGCTACTGGTGGGCGCGGGGCTTTTTCTGCGGACGCTAGAAAAGCTCGGCAGCCAGGAACTGGGATTCGATGAAGATCATATTTTGGCGGCGAGGATCAATCCGGAAGCCGCGGGATACGAGCCGGCGCAGACGCCAGCCCTTTATCAAGCTTTGATCGACCGCATCGAGGCGATTCCGGAAGTTGTTTCGGCGACGGTGGATTATTCCGAGCCGTTCAGCGGTAGCAGTTGGACGAGCAATTTTTCGATCGAAGGGGTACTCGACCGGCCGGCTGGACAAATGCTGGTGCACAAAGAGCTGGTAGGGCCGCACTACTTCGAAACTGCGGGGATTCCGATTTTACTCGGGCGCGATATCGGGCCGGAGGACCGACCGGGGACGCCACTGGTCACGGTCATTAATGAAACGATGGCGCGGAACTTTTTCCCCGGGGTGAACCCGATTGGAAGAAGATTTTCGCTTGGCTCGCCGTTCAATGAACAAGAGGCGATGACTATCGTGGGCGTGGCGGCGGATGCGCGTTACTACTCGTTGCGCGACGCGGTGCCGGCGATGGAATTTTGCGCGGCATTCCAGATCCCCGACGAAGGTTCGCACAACGCCGCGTATGCGCGAGACGTGGAAGTGCGGGTCAGCGGCAATCCAAGAGCGCTGCCGAGCGAAATACGCGCGGCAGTGGCGGAGGTTTCGGGGAACCTGTCTGTGAGCAGTGTGACGGTGTTGAAAGATGAAGTGAGCGAATCGCTGCGGCTGAACCGGAGCGCCGCGGAACTTTCGAGCGCCTTCGGCGGGCTGGCGCTGCTGCTGGCGTGCATCGGAGTGTATGGGACGATGGCGTACCGCGTGTCGCGGCGGACGCAGGAGATTGGCATTCGGCTGGCGCTCGGTGCGCACCGGTCCGATGTGCTGTGGCTGATCACGAAGGAATGTTTGCTGCTGGTGGGCGGGGGGCTGGTTATCGGCGTGCCGACCGCGTTGGTTTCGACGAGCCTTATTGCGAGCCAACTTTTCGGAGTCGGGGCAAGCGACCCACTGACGTTCGGAGGCGTGGGGATGCTGCTGGTGCTGGTGGCGCTGGCGGCGTGTTACGTGCCGGCGCGGCGGGCGATGCGCGTCGAGCCGGTGGTGGCGCTGCGATACGAGTAGTTGCGGGCGTTTGCGCGGGCAGAGTTTTTCCCCAGCGTGGTGCGTTTCCCTTAAAACTTAAGAGCGGGCGTTTGCGATGGTGAGCGGCTTTGCCGCACTTGCGCGAACTTGCGGCGGCGGCCGGCGGAGCGGAGCCATTTTTGCTGCGCGTGTTTTCTTTTTCAGCACGGGTTCACGAGCGTTTTTGCGTAGCGGAGCGTGAGAAGGACGCTTGCGGCGAGAGGGAGTGTGAACGCGGTTCGAAGGCGAAAGAGAGCAGAGGCGGGGTCAGGAAGATTGATTTCGCGCAAGGGCCCACAAACCTCCCCACAGAGCGACGGCGATGAAGAGGCTGGACCACTCATTGGGATTGTGGGGCGCGCCGGGAATGCCATAGAGACCGAGGACTCTGGGGAGATGAAGGGTGAAGACCCAAATTCCGAACATCGAGCCGAGGCCGAGCGCGCCCCAACGTTGCAGATAATTGAGAGCGAAGCCGAGGCCGGCAGCGATGAAGACGGCGCCGAAGAAGGCGACCCAAAAAACACGCCAGGGAATCCAGGCGGGAATCAAGGAGGCGATGAAGGCGAGCCCGAGGAAATGGTCGACGCCAAAAACAATCAGAGAGAGCGCGAGAAGAATCTGCGCCGAGCGAACCAGCAAATTGGAAAAAGAGCCGCGGCACGGCAGAAGCCAGGCGATGCAGGCGAGCGAAAGAGGCTCGAAAACGCCGGTGCGCAAGCCCATGCTGCCGAAGTTGGCGGCATTTTTCGGGACTTCGAGAATCAGCGTACACAAGAACAGAAGACTGCCGAGGAGTAGTGCGGCGGCGCGCACGGTGCGCGGGAAGAGAAGACCCACGCCACACGCGATCCAGATTGCGCCAAACGCGTAAGCCAGCCAGGAAATCGCGGGGAGCCAGGGAATGACGGGAATGACTTCGTAGCGAGGGCCGAGGGCGTGCGTGGCGTGGCGCGCGAGGAACAGAGTTTCGGCGCCCAGGGCGACGTTCGCCAAAGAAAAAATAATTTTGCCAAGCGTGGGCAAGACTTCGGTGCTCTGCGATGGGTGTGTGCGAACCGCAGGGATGGCTTCGGACATGTTTGGCCCCTCTGAAGATTATTACAGAGGATGAGCCGGTATCCAGCGGCAAGAATTGTCGGCGGCGAAAGGCCGAGACGCCGGACGAAGAGGACAAGAAAGCAGCGGCGGCGGCGTGTGTCGCATAACATACCTTCACTTGTTTTATTTATTTGCATTAATTCATATGGTTCACTATGCTTAACGCCAGGAATTGCAAAGGGAGCCGGGAACTACAACATGGCGCTAAGGCGAGCGGCGATGATTCTTATTTTGGGAGGGCTGTTTTTCTTTTTGCCACCGGCGGCGCTGGCGCAGGGAGAGACGACGAGCGCGATCGTCGGCGAAGTGAGCGATCCGAGCGGGGCGGGAGTGCCGGGAGCGACCGTCACGGCAGTGAATGCAGCGACGGGTTTGAAGAGGAGCGCGACGACGGACGAGGCGGGGCGCTTCACTTTTGCGCAATTGTTGCCGGGAACCTATACGGTCCGCGTGGAAGCGGAGGGATTTGAAGCGCAAGAGAATAACGCGGTGGCTGCCGGGCTGGGGCAAAAGCAAACCGTAAATTTCACGCTGAAGGTGGCGGCAACAAAGGAAAGCATCGAGGTGAGAAGCGATTCCGCGATACTCAATCCCGAGAATGCGAATACGTCGACGACGCTGAACGCAAAATCGCTAGAAAACCTGCCGAATCCGGGAGGCGATTTGACCTATCCGCTGCAATTCGCCGCCGGGGCGCTGATCAATACGGCGGGGAGCGGGAACGATTTTGTGGGAAGCTCGAACGGGTATGGGAACGTGGAGTTCAACGGGCTGCCGGCGCTTTCGAACGGTTACATCGTGGATGGACTGGAAACGAACGATCCGCTAACGAATTTGAACAGCGGGCTATCAACGAACCTGGTGCTGGGGCTGAACTCGATTTCGGAAGTGACGGTGAATACGCTTTCGTACGCGGTGGATCAGGGGAGATACGGCGCGTCGCAGGTGAATTACGTGACGAAGTCCGGTTCGAACCAGTTTCACGGGAATTTGTACGAGCTGTGGAACGGGTCGAGATTCAATGCGGCCGATTTTTTTACGAACTCGACAGAGGGAAATCATAAGCCGCGCTCGACGGTGAACCACTTTGGCGGGAGCCTAGGCGGGCCGATCGTGCACGACAAACTGTTTTTCTTTTTCGACAGCGAATGGGTGCGGATTGCGCTGCCGATCGTGACTGAAGCGACGGTGCCGACGGCGGCGTTTCAGAGCTATGTTTTGCAGAACTTTTCGTCGAGTCCGACGTCGAGCTGCGCGAGCGGATCGACGTATCCAGCAACGCCTACTTTGGGATGTTTTTACGAAAAAATGTTTTCGCTTTACGGGAACACGAATGGAACGCCGCTGGCCGTGCTGGGATGCCCGTTCGATGCGGGCGGAGGCACGCCTGCGGTGGCGAATGACGGGAACGGGTGCGCGAACCGGCAGAGCGTATCGCATTCGAGCGACGACCACGAACAGGTGCAGACGGTGCGCGTGGATTACAACATCAACGAGAAGAATACGACGTGGTACCGCTTCCAGACGGACAACGGTTTGCAGGCGGCGTACACGGATCCGATCAATCCCGTGTTCAATGCGATTTCGCCGCAGCCGCTGTATTCGTTTGCGGCGGGGTACACGCATATTTTTTCGCAGAATCTGGTGAACTATTTCAATCCGGCGTTTTCGTGGTACGCGAGTTTGTTCGGGCCGAGCGATTTGCAAGAGACGCTCGAGGCTTTTCCGATCGTGCTGCAAGGGAGCGGAGCGAATGCGCCGTTCACGACAGTGGGAGGATTGGACAACACGTGGGTGCAGGGAAGACGGGCGACGCGATTTTTCATCAACGATAATTTGGCGTGGAGCCATGAGGCACACGAGCTGCGCTTTGGAACAAATACACGGATTTTCCGGCTGAATGATTATGACTTCGGAGAAGGCACGGTGCCGACAGTCACGTACACCACTTTGCAGCAATATATGAGCGGAGTGGCGTCGACGGCGACGGAGACTTTTCCCACGGCGGCGAACGAACCGTTTAATTTTTTGAATCTTGATCTATATGCGCAGGACACATGGAAAGTGACGAGGAAGCTGACGTGGACGTTTGGAGTGCGGGATACGTTCAATTCGAATCCGCTGAATCCACACGAGCAGATCGCGCGGCTGAGCGGATCGTTTGCTTCGATTTCGCACGACGTCAATCAGCCGCTGGGCGAGGCGATTCAAACGCATCTGGGCAATGTGTTTTCGTCGACGCCGCTGGCGATTCTGCAGCCGCGAACGGCGATCGCGTGGCAGTTTCTGCCCAATACGGTGCTGCGCGCGGGGTTCGGACTCTTCAGCGATATTTTGCCGGGGAGTATCGCGGACGTGGTTGGGGTCAACCCGCCGTATGTGCAAACTTTTCAGGGCGGAGTGCTTGGAACCGTGGGCAAAGCGGGAAGCGCGGGATGCGATCCGATGTCTGGCTGCACGGCGATTGCGCCGGGAGTTGCGAATAGCGCCGTTGACGCCACAGTGGACGCTTATGGGATTTTCAGCAAAGGATTTTCAACGGATCAATTATCGTGCGCTTCTCCGCTGGCAGTTGCGGCAACGTGCCTTCCGCCGGTGGCGATGACGGCGGTGCCGGATGGAAAACTTCATGCGCCTTATTTTATGGAGTGGAGCCTCGGGTTGGAGCATCAACTGGGAACGACGGGGAGCGTTCACGCGCAGTACGTCGGGACGCGAGCGGTGAATCAACCTTATCTTACTCAGGTGAACGGGTATCAGACGGTTTGCGACGGGTGCTTCGCACCGTTTCCCTACGGGCAACCCATCGATCCGCGATTTGGAGCGGTGACGCAATTTTCTACCGGAGCGAATAGCCACTACGACGGATTGCAAATGACCGCACAGAAGCGCTTCGGACGCGGTTTGACGGGGCAAGTGAATTACACGTGGAGCCGGTGCATGGACACGGTTTCGAACGGAGGATTCCTGCAGTTTTCCGCGGGAGGAATTCTTTCGCCCTTGCCGGGAGACCTCCAGCGCGATTACGGGCCTTGCGATTACGACATCCGGAACAATTTGAACGCGCAATATGTTTATGTGCTGCCGATCAAAGTGCGAAATCGCGGTTTGGGGTACGCACTGAACGGGTGGCAAGTTTCGGGGACATTTTTTTGGCACAGCGGGATTCCGTTCTCGGTGCTGAGCACGCCTTATTCGGCGCCATGTCCAGGGGAACCGCAAACGACGTGCGGGATCGTGAATGGGAGCGGGCCGCAATTTGCGAGCAGGGTTCCGGGCGTGCCGCTGTACGAGCACAAGGCGATTCCGGGCGTCACGCAGCCGGGAACGGTGCAGTGGCTGAATCCGAATGCGTTTGTGTCGGCGGTGGACCCGAGTACGGGAGCATGCGCCGGAGGGAACAGCGCGACAAATTGCCAGTTTGGGAATCTCGGACGGAACGCGTTGCGCGGCCCGGACTTTACGTGGAGCGACTTCTACCTTACGAAATCGTTTCCGTTGAAGGAACACTTGAGGTTGCGGTTTGACACGCAGTTTTTCAATGTATTCAACCATCCGAATTTTGGATTGCCGAGCATGGTGCTGGCGGGAATTCCAGGAAAGCCCTCGACGCAAACGGGGTTCGGGGCGCTAACGTACACGACGTCTCCGCCAACGGGATTGCTGGGAGTCGGATTGGGTGGAGACAGCACGCCGCGGATGATTGCGTTTCAAATGCGGCTGGAATTTTAAGCGCGGAGGCGGGCCGCTCGCGCATCGCACACAGTCGAGACCTTTTTTATTTCCAATTTTCACCATTCCCAATTTTTGATGAGCAGCGATTAGCCGCCGGCAATCGCACCGAGGATCAGGAGGGGTTCCTTGCCTGACGCGACGGCCTCGGGTAGAGGAGCGTCGGGCGACTCGTGAGAAAAATCCTCGCCGCAGGCGAAGAAACGCAAAAAGGGGCGGCGCTGCTGTGTGACGTGATCGCGAATCGTGCCGCTGAGCATTGGATAGCGTGCTTCCAGCGCGTCGAGGACGGAGCGCTGCGTAACGGGACCCGCGACCTCGAGTTCCACATCGCCGCTGATGCGAGCCAGACCTCGCAAATGAGGCGGAAGTATGACTCGGATCATTGCAGCGTCTGGACTTCGACGGAAAGAACGGTGGGAAGGTCGTGGACAATCGCGGACCAATTATCTCCGCCATCCGGCGAAACGTAGACCTGTCCGCCGGTGGTGCCGAAATAGATGCCACTCTTGTCGAGCGTGTCGACGGCCATAGCGTCGCGCAGGACGTTGACGTAGCAATCGCGTTGCGGCAGGCCTTTGGCGAGTTCTTCCCATTCGTTGCCGCCGGATTTGCTGCGGTAGACACGCAATTTTCCATCGAGAGGAAAATGTTCGCCGTCGCTCTTGATGGGAACGACGTAGACGGTGTTCGGCTCGTTCGCGTTTACGTCGATCACGAAGCCGAAGTCGGTAGGCAAATTTCCGCTGATTTTCGTCCATGAATCGCCCGCGTTGTCGGTGCGCATGACGTCCCAGTGTTTTTGCATGAAAAGAACGTCGGGACGCGAAGGATGCAAGGCGATGCGGTGAACGCAGTGGCCGACTTCAGCGGTGGGCTCGGGAATGTATTTGGAGTAGAGGCCCTTGTTGATGGGGCGCCAAGTTTCGCCACCGTCGTCGGTACGGAAGGCGCCAGCAGCGGAAATGGCGATAAATATTCGCTTGGGATTCTTGGGATCCAGAATGACAGTGTGGAGACACATGCCGCCGGCACCGGGTTGCCAGCGAGGACCGGTGCCGTGGCCGCGCAAGCCTGAGAGTTCCTGCCAGCTCTTTCCTCCGTCGGTGGAGCGGAAAAGGGCGGCGTCTTCGACACCCGCGTAGACGGTATCTGGATCGGAGAGAGAAGGTTCAATGTGCCAGACGCGCTTGAACACCCAGGGTTTCTGAGTTCCGTCGTACCACTGGTGCGTGATGAGAGGTTTTCCCGTTTCCGGGGAGTCGTCGTAGACAAATTTGTTGCTTTCGCCCTTGGGCATGCCGCCCGGGCCGGTGGTCGGCTCGCCGGGCGGAGTGCCAGGCTGGATCCAGGTTTTGCCGCCATCATCGGAGCGCTGAATGACCTGGCCAAACCAGCCGCTGGTTTGGGAAGCAAAGATGCGATTGGGATCGGCGGCTGAGCCCTTCACGTGGTAAATCTCCCAGCCGGCAAAGTGCGGGCCGGAAACATCCCAATTTTGGCGCTTACCGTCGGAGGTCAGGACGAAAGCTCCTTTGCGTGTGCCGACGAGAACCCGGACTTTGCTCATGGCTAGCTCCTCAAAGCTGGAAAGAATTGTGCAACAAGAAACAGGAAAATAGTTTGTACAACTTACTTGCAAAACGCAAGTGATAAATGGCCAGGGCGAAGCGGCGCCAAAATTAAGACTACCTCAAGGCGATGCGCTTGTCGTTAGGACAACAATGAATCGACGGGGAAGGGCGAGAAACACGCCTGCGCGGAAGCTCGCGGCAGAGGTCTCGACGACAAAACGGCGGCTGGTCCGGCAATCTTCTACATTGGCCAACACCGGAACGCACGGCGGTTGCTTATGGGGAACACCTGGCCCGAGGGCCAGTGGACGGTGTTTGACGAAGGGGCCGATGATGACGGTATGAACGGAACAACCTCTCCAACGCACCGGCGCAGCGGGCGGGCCTTTCACAAGATGCGCCTGCAGGCCCAAGGGCGCGCGCACAACGGAAAGAAATTCAAAGAAGCGTGCGAAACTGTGGTGGTGAACGCGCACGGCGGGCTGCTGCTGCTGAAGCACGAGATCGACAACGGGGAAATGCTGGTGCTGACCAATCCGGAAACGCTGGAAGAGCAGGAGTGCCGGGTGGTATTCCAGGGAGAGCCCTGCGAGAGGGGGCAAAGGATTGGCGTGGAGTTTCTGACGCCGGCGCCGCATTTTTGGGGTTTGGAATTCAGCGAGCTTTCTACACCGGGTGGCGGGGACACAGCCACCGTTCACTAACCTTCGTGCACAATCCCCCTTGACCGAACGTTGTAGAGTAATCGTCCGCTAACCGTTCGCGGAAACGCGTTGCGTCTTGGCGGCGGCAGGGATGGAACGAGCGCGGCGAATCCGCCAATCTCCCAAGCGCCAGAGAAGCAGGACGACAACAATCGCAGCATAGGTCAAGGGCCGAAAAACCGCGGATTTCACCATCCAGTAGTAGTGAATCACACCACAAATTGCGCTGACATAGATCAAGCGGTGGAGCACTTGCCAGCGGCGCCCACCGAGACGGCGAATGGATGCCGCCGTGGAAGTAAGAGCCAGCGGAATCAAAAGCACAAAAGCAGTAAAGCCAACGGTGATGAAGGGGCGCTTGAAGACGTCCTTCCACATGGCCGCCAGGCTGAAATTCTGATCGGGGCCTAGGTAGGTCAGGAAATGGAGGCAGGCGTAGAAAAATGCGACGAGGCCGAGCATACGGCGAAAGAGAATGAGCTCGGGAAGCTTGAGAAGCTTGCGAAGCGGAGTGATGCACAGAGTGAAGACGAGGAAACGAAGGGTCCAATCGCCGGTTGTGTGCTGGAGCGTCTCGACCGGATTAGGACCGAGATTGCCGGTGAGGGACCAATCCACGAGAAGAATGAACGGAACGAGACAAAGAAGAAAGACAGGAACTTTGGTCCACTTGTTGGAGAGAAACGAAGGCACGCGGCGAACCAGCCTCAGAAATACTTTCTCAAGTCCATGCCAGCGTACATGCTGGCGACCTGGTCCTGGTAGCCGTTAAACATCAGAGTTTTGCGGCGGAAGAAGTCGCCAAGGCGGCGTTCGGTGGCTTGAGACCAGCGCGGATGATCGACGTTGGGATTTACGTTGGAATAGAAGCCATACTCGCGGGGGTTATCCAGATTCCAGGTTGTGGGCGGCTCCTTGGAGACAAACCTAATTTTGACGATGGATTTGATGCTCTTGAAACCGTATTTCCAGGGAATGATCATGCGAACGGGCGCGCCGTCCTGATTGGGCAGCGATTCTCCGTACATGCCGACGCAGAGAAGCGTGAGCGGGTTCATGGCTTCATCGAGGCGGAGGCCTTCGACATAAGGAAATTCGATGCCGGCGTATCTGGATTCGGGCATCTGGCCCAGATCGTAATAGGACTCGAAAGCCACGAATTTGGCTTTGGGCGTGGGCTCGACGAGTTTCGCGATGGTGCTGAAGGAAAAACCAATCCAGGGAACAACGATGGACCAACCCTCGACGCAACGATGACGGTAGATGCGCTCTTCGAGAGGAGCTAGCTTGAGGATTTCGTCCATGCTGAATTTGCGCTTGGTCTCGACTTCGCCTTCGACAACGACGGTCCAGGGAGACGTGCGGAAATGCTGGGCGTTTTTGGCCGGAGCGTCTTTATCGACGCCAAATTCGTAGAAATTGTTGTAGTGAGTGACGTCCTCGAACGAGGTTTCCTTTTCCGTGGTGCTGAAAGGGCTTTTCACCAGATTGGGAAATTTCTCCGCGGCAAAGACGCTTCGCGAGGGAGACGCGAGGTTAAGCAGGCTTTTGCCCGCAAACGCGGCGACACCTGCGAAGCCCATCGCTTTGAGAAATTTGCGCCGGTTGAAATAAAGCTTCTTGGGCGTAACGTCGGCGTAGGTTAACTCGGGTTTTCTTTGAAGCAACATCCGTTCGTGCCTGCACCCTTCCGGAAGAGATCGCGCTTACTTCTATAGTACGCACGTCTATTTGGATTGGATGAAAAATCTTTGCAAGAAGATTCCCGCGTTTGACGCGCGATTTTATTGCGAACTCAACAATGGCCGTGGAGGCACTAGAGAAGGGGCCATGCGGCGATGCATTGCGCGGAACTTCGCGCCGGCGCAGCCACGCAATAGGATCGAGCTCGCTTCTTCGAAGGCGGTTCCCGGACTCTCACCAATCCTCCCGTCCGATCCCTTTGCAAGATATAATCAGAGGTGGAGGAGTGGGTGAGCGGTTGAAACCGGCGGTCTTGAAAACCGTTAGGCCCGAAAGGGCCTCGGGGGTTCGAATCCCTCCTCCTCCGCCATCGTCACCTATGTCTCAGGTCGCTCAACCGAGCCCGCCGGGCCAGGGCCGGCGTATCGCTTCGTTTATACTTAGGAATTGCGCGCCGAATGCGCAGCCGCCCTGCCTCCTTCTCCCCTCTAAAATAGGTTCGCGTCGTTTTATGTCTTCTTCCAAAACAATTCTCCGCCTTGTGGGCATCTGGCTCTTGTTCTTGCTCGTTTATGCAGGCCTGGCGCTCGCGCTTCCACGGGGGAGCCGCACGCTGACGGCTTTCGGGGACCTGACCCAGTGCATCGTTCCGCTCCTCGCCAACGCCGGCCTGCTTCTGAACGCTGGAACTCCCCATTGGCGCAGAAACCTTTTCTGGATGTTGATTGCCGTGGGTTGCACGCTCTGGATGATCGGGCAATTCCAATGGACGTATTACGAACTCTACCTCCATCGGCCGATGCCGGATAACGATCCGGTAGACGTCGTTTTCTTTCTTCGAGGCATACCCATCATGGCCGCGCTCACCTTGCGCCCGCATCTGAAGCGGGGCGAGCTGCACCTGCGATTCGGTTATTTGGATTTTGCGCTGCTCCTCTCCTGGTGGGTCTTTCTTTACATCTACATTGTGCTGCCTTGGATGTACGCCGTCCCTTCGCTCGCTCAGTACAACTACAACTACATCTTGCTTCACAACACCGAAAACTTAATCATCGTGATCGGCTTCGGCTACTTATGCCTGCGCTCGTCGGGCGCCTGGCGTCTCGTCTACGCCAATCTTTTTGGCGCCTCCACGATGTACATGCTCTCCTCGCTCACGATCAACGTCGCTCTCGAATTCAACCGCTACTACACAGGAAGCCTGTACGACCTCCCGCTCGTGTCCTCTTTTCTTTGGTTTGCATTTGCGGGCGTCATCGCCTACCAAAAGCGGGCTGCTCTCGACGCTCCGACAGGCGATGGATTCGGCGAGGACTCCGACGCGTCACGCGAAGAGAGTATCGTGCCGGCACGCCTGGCAATGGCCGCGGTCATCTCCTTGCCCCTGTTCGCGATTTACACGCTGCGATACGCTCATGAAGGCCCTGCAATTCTCAATTTCCGCCTCATGACCGTCCTCCTGGCTTCCATCCCGCTAGTTTTGCTCGTGTTCCTGAGGACGTATCTGGCCGACGCGGACCGCACTCGATTGCTTTCCCAATCCGAGCGTTCCGTCGAGAATCTGCAGAGGCTGCAGGCGCAGATTGTGCATTCCGAAAAGCTGGTCTCGCTTGGGCAATTGGCTGCCGGCGCTGCGCATGAAATTAATAACCCGTTGACCGCGATCCTGGGCTTCTCCGACCTCTTGGCCGACGATCCAGAACTCCCCGAAAAAGCCCGCTCCACTGCTTCCAAGATCCGCGATCAGGCTCGCCGTACAAAAACGCTGGTCGGAAATCTTCTCAGCTTTGCCAGGCAAGTCCCGGCGGAACGCTCGCTGCTGGATATCAACACGGTAGTCACCAACGCCGTTCAGCTTCGCGCTCTCGACCTGCGCTCTGGAACCGTCCGCATCGAGCTCCAGCTCGAATCGGTTCTGCCCGGCGTTCGCGGAGATGGGAACCAATTGATGCAAGTCTTTTTCAATATGATCAGCAATGCCGTCGACGCCATGGAATCGGCGCAAGGTGGCGTGCTCACAATCAAGACCACGCGCGATCGCGCCTACGTCGTTGTCCTTTTCTCCGATACCGGGCCCGGCCTCAAAGATCCTCACCGCGTATTCGATCCTTTCTATACGACCAAGCCCGTCGGCAAGGGCACCGGCTTGGGGCTCAGCATTTGTTTTGGCATTGTGCAGGAGCATAGCGGCAGGATTCTCTGCTACAACCGGCAAGAGGGCGGCGCCGTGTTCCGCGTCGAATTGCCTGCCGTTCTCGCGGCTCTGCCGACGAAGGAATTGCAGCCGTCCGGTGCGACTCCCAATCCGCAGAAGGTTCCCTGAGTTATCGGAACTTGCGCGAGCATCCGCACTCGTACGCTCGCCTCGAAGCACGCCAGACTCGTGCTAAAGTCTTCCTTCCTGCAACATTCCTTCATTGGGAGACGCGATGACAGACGCAGCCATCGTGACGCAAAAACTTACCCGCCGTTTCGGCAATTTGACAGCGGTCGACGGCGTCGATCTTACCGTCGCCGCAGGGCAATTCTTCGGCTTTCTTGGGCCCAACGGGGCCGGCAAATCCACAACCATCAAGATGCTTACGGGATTGCTGGCGCCCAGTTCCGGCCGCGCCGAACTGCTCGGGCTGGACTTCGCCACACATCCGGTCGATGTGAAACGGCAAATCGGGGTTGTACCGGAAGGCATGGGCTTGTTTGAACGATTGACGGGAGCCGAGTATCTCCATTTTGTCGGCCGCATGTACGGCCTCGACCGCGCCACCACTACGCGCCGCTCCGAAGAACTGCTCGAGTTCATGCAGCTTGCCGACCGCCCCAAGACATTAATCGCCGACTATTCGCACGGCATGCAGAAAAAGCTCGCGCTGGCCGCCGCGGTAATCCATGGGCCGCGGATTCTTTTTCTTGACGAGCCTTTTGAAGGTGTGGACGCTCTGGCCGCGGGCGCGCTGAAGGCGCTCTTGGGACGAATGACCGCGCGAGGCGTCACCATCTTTCTCACCTCGCACGTTCTCGAAATCGTCGAGCGCCTGTGCAGTCATGTGGCGATCATTCACAAAGGACGGCTGGTCGCGCAGGGCTCGCTCGAGGAACTGCGCGTCGGAATCGCGGGCGCTGAGGGCAGCAAGACCACTCTCGAACAGATTTTTCTCTCGATCGTCGGCCAGGACGGCTCGCAACAGCCGCAGCTCGAGGAACTCTCGTGGCTGATGTAACCCGAATCCCCGGCGTTGGGGAGCAAATTTGGCTGGTCGCCGGGCTCCGCTGGCGCATTCTGCGCAACAATCTCCGCAAGAAAAACAACCAGTGGGATTTGATTGGGATGACTCTCGCTGGCGTTTTCGCCAGCCTGGCTGTCCTCGGTACATCCTTCGGATTCGGCTTTGGCACCTATCTATTGTTGTCGGACGGCCACAAAGCCTGGATCGCCCTGCTCTTCTGGGGGATTTTTCTTTTTTGGCAGCTCTTTCCTATTTTCTCGGCGGGCTTCGGCGCTGGCTTTGACTTTCGCAATTTACTTCGCTTTCCGCTCAGTCTCCGCGCGTTTTACATCATCGGTCTCGCCTATGGGCTCGCGGATTTTGCGGCCCTCGCTTCGGTCTGCTGGCTCATTGCCATGACCGTTGGGGCAACCATTGCCCAGCCATCGGTTTTGCCGGTCATGCTGGCGGCTTGTTTCCTCTTTCTGCTCATGAACCTTACTCTCGAGCGGCTGATTGGTTCCTGGCTCGAACGTATCCTGGCTCGCCGGCGCGCCCGCGAAATGTTCTTCGCGATTTTCATTCTCTTGGCTGTTTCCGCTCAATTCATCAATCCGATCCTGCAGAGATATGGCCACTCGGCAGGCCCAAGGATCTCGCATCTGCTTCCTTACGTGGCGGTTTTCCCGCCTTCGCTGGCGGGCCATGCCGTCGCGGGCGCTTTGCAAAATCACTTCGCCGGTACGCTCCTCGATCTCGCTGGCGTCTCAGCCTACGCCGTGCTCTTTAGCGTCTTCCTCTGGATGCGTTTCGCCGCGCAATACCGCGGCGAGGAACTCAGCGAAACGGCCGCTCCCGTGCGTCCCCTCGTTCGTCCTGCCGCGAGCACCGCGGAAAGCAACGACGCGCTGCGATTGCTCACCCCGCAAGTTGCCGCCGTCCTTCGCAAAGAGTTCCATTACCTCACGCGCAACAGCTTTGCCTTTTTTCTGCTGATCATGCCTCCCGTTTTCGTTCTGCTCTTCACCACGGAGTTCACGGGCCGGCATCCTACCGCCATGAAGCATCCCATTTCTTCCGACCTGTTTTTTCCGGGAATGATGGCTTACCTCATCCTCATTCTGATGGCCCCCGCCTACAATAGCTTTGCGTACGACGGCAAAGCCATTCAAACCTACTTCACCGCGCCGGTCAGCTTCCGCGAAGTTTTTCTCGGCAAGAATCTTCTCCAGGTTGCGCTGCTTTTCTTCGAATTGGCGATTTCCATGGTTGCTTTTTCTTTCCTTGTCGGGCTTCCCTCCTTGCCCGTCCTGTTCGCCACGGCCGCCGCGATTGTCTTTATAATTTCGGGGCAACTGTCGATTGCCAACTGGTCTTCGCTCTGCTTTCCGCGGAGACTCAATTTCGGCCAGATGCGCGGGCAGCGTCAATCCGGGATGGCCGTGCTAATCACCTTCGCCGCGCAAATTCTTCTGGGTGCCATCAGCGCTCCCATCCTGCTCATGAGCCGTTGGACCGGCGATAGGTGGCTCCCCACCGAGGTGTTTGCTTTTCTTGCGGCAGCGGCGATCGCTGGGTATATTTCCGCGCTGGAGCCGCTCGCAAGGCTCGCCGAAAGGAAAAAGGAAACCCTGATCGACGCTTTATCCCGTTAAGGCTGCGAGGCGGGAGACATCGATTGCAAATGTTCCTTTGAAATTCAGTCCGCCAAATCCAGCGCTTCGGCGTAGCGCTCGGCTATAGCCTTCCAGGAGAAGTACGCCGTTTGCGCGTGGCGGCTCCGCCCCGCAAGCGACGCGCGGTATTCCTCATCGGAGAGCACCTTGAGCAGCGTATCTCCCAATCCTCGCTGGCGCTTCCGGTCGGCAAAGGCGACGCCCGCCTCCGTAATGGGCGACGCCGTTTCCGGGCCTTCGAACGCCACCACTGGCAGGCCGCACGCAATCCCCGCGATTGCGCTGCCTCGCCGCGAAGAAATTTCCCCGCGCACAAAGAGCAGCACGTCGCAGGCTCCCAATTGGCGCACGATCTCCTCGGCGGGCAAAAGTCCCAGCGCGGTAATTTCCACCGGGAGGCTGCCCATCAAATTTTTCAGCGCCTTCTCCGCGGTACCCGAATTGCGTCCCATCACGACCAGCCGGAGTTTTCCCAGTCGCTCTGTTGCGATGTGCAGCGCCTCGGAGATGCTGGCAATTTCCCAGACGCCGCCTTCGCCGCCCGTAATTCCGAAAACGGCAATCGCCGGCAGCCCCTTCGGCTCGCCACGCCCAATCGTCCAGGCCGTTTCTGGTTCCGGCAGGTTCGCGCCTACGGGAATAAAAACAGCCCGCGTATGCTTTGGTCCAATCCAGGGAATCTTGCTGGCCGGCACGGTAAAGACGCCGAGATCGCAGGAGCGCAGCGCTTCGCTCATGGCGTGTACTTGCGCTCGCCTCCGAAGCTTATCGATGGTGCGGCTGCCGTGATAGGGCAGCACGTCGTGGTAGACCATGGCCACGCGCGCGCCCGCCTGTCGCAAAATCCGTCCCACCCTCAAAAAACGCAGGGGAAATCCGCGCTCGGACCAGGCCAGCGCTGTGTATTGCACCAACACCCAACACCCGCGCCACGCGCGCGCCTGGCGCTCCAGCTCGCGCATCGCCGCCGGCCAGCCCTCTTCTGGCCAAACGGATCGCACCAATTCCAATTCAAAATCGTGCGCGCGCAGGGCCCCTCCCAAATAATTGCAGTATTCTTCGACAGCGTCCGTCGGCGCATCCCGCCGGCCAAGCAGCGCAATGATGCGCCTCTGTTTCACTCTAGTGTGCTCATTTCAGTGCCTGGCAAGATTTACTGGGACCGGCCCGCAGTATAACTTGGATCGAATTGTCGGAGGAAAACGGGGGACTTCTGCGCGTAGAACAGGGCGCGAACTTTGGAATGCGCTCGATAGAAATCGATCGTCGAATAGGGCACCCCGCACCTCGACCCGAGAAAGGAGTCCCACGTCTTTTTCGGCACGTCCAGAATCGAAAGAAAGTATACGCGTCCTCCTCTCTTCTGCGCCTCCTCCACGGCTTCGCGCAAATGCACCACGGAATCCGGGCCAAACTGGACCGCCTCCGACGGGAACGACATAAACTGTCCGTTGTGCGCCCATCCATAACCATAAAGAGTGGAAACATCATCCCAATCGCCGATCAGTAAGTCTCGCTGACCAAGTGAGTCCGCCAGTCGCTGGGCCTCCACCAAGTCCGGCGACTTAATTTCGTGGTCTCGAACAACCCAGGTAAAATTCATCGACACGCCAACCAGAACCAGCGCGGGAAAAACACGCGCCATCCAAAAACGAAATCTCCCATCCGTGCTGATGGGTTCCAACCCGCTTCCCGTGAGAAACGCCAGGCAGGCGAGCGGCTGCAGCCAGAGCTTGTCGTAGCTGGGGTCCCAAATGATCAGCGGGATGATTGTGAAGGCGAAGCCCACCGTCGCAGCCAGTATCCCAAGGCGAAGCTCCAGGGCAAGGCCACTCCATCTGGCCAGCAAGCGCCTTGCATACACGATCAGGAACGCGCCTAAAGCGCCGAATACGAGCAACAACAAGATCAATGAGAGCTTAGGGCCGGCCAACAAACCGCGAATCCCGTTAAAGCGCGGCAGTATTGGGAAAATATTTCGCACCAGCCCAATCGGAAGGGTTAGCAGCTTTCCGGTGCCCACCCCCAGGTACACTCGGGCATCGCCATGCGCGAAGAAATTTTTGAACAACGCAGAGCCCCGGTATCCCTCGCGCCAGTACGCCCAGCCAAAAATCGCCATGCAAGCTGCAATTCCGGCCAGAACAAATTCGCAGAATTCGACCAAGCGCGCGGGAGAGAAAAGCCGGCTCCCATCGCGATCGGATCGGCCTTTCCAGATCAGCACAATCGCCGCCGGAGCGAGAAAAATTGTCGACTGGTACGTGGCCATCGCTAGAGAAAAAAACAGCGCCGAAATCACGATCGGCCAATTGGATTTCCGCCGGAGCGACAAAGCCGCAAAACAGATCGCGAGGAAACTCCAGAAAACACCCACCATTGGTTCAGCGGCATTCGTGGCGTGAAGAAGAAACGCTTTCGACAATCCGTAGGCCAGCACGATCCCCAAAGCGGGGCGCATCGAAGAGGAGACCAAATTCACAAGGTAAAAAAGAATCGCCAGGCATGCGGCGCCCGCAAAGCAATTCATCAATTGCGTGTGAGTGAAGAATTGCTCCGCGCTGCTTGCCCTAATCCCCAGTCCGCCAAGCAGGCGGTTCCACACCAGCACATCGACCGGATACAGCATGTGATTGTTGGGATGAAAAAAAATGGTTTGCCGGCGAAACACTTCGATACAGCGGGCCGCCCCGTCCACCGCAAAAATGTTGCCGGATCGAAACAGAGCAAATAGACAAGCAAAGACCACAAAAAACAGCGCTGCGGTCAACGTAACTTTGTTTTTCGCGTGCTGATTCGCGGTCTCCATCTTATTTCTCGACGAGAAAACTGCCGATGATCAGCGCGTCCATGCCCGAGCTAAAAAAAGTCCGGATCGCGTCCGTCGGCGTGTTCACGATGGCCTCGCCTCGCAGATTGAACGACGTATTCATAATCACCGGCACGCCTGTGCGCTTTCCAAATTCGTCGATCAGCCTCCAGTAAAGCGGGTTGATTTCCTTCTCCACCGTTTGCGGCCGCGCGCTGCCGTCGACATGCGTTACCGACGGAATCACCTTCCGCTTATCCGGCCGTACCTGCGCCGTTAAGATCATGAATGGCGAATCGCTCGCGCTTTCCAGATATTCTCCCGCTGCTTCCTTTTTCAAGGACGGCGCGAACGGCCGCCACCACTCGCGAAACTTCACCGCGTTGTTCACCTTCGCGTTCATCTCCGGGTCCCGCGGGTCCGCCAAAATCGAACGGCTGCCCAGCGCGCGCGGCCCGAATTCCATTCGCCCTTGAAACCATCCGAGAATTTTCCCGTTCGAAAGCAGCTCCGCGGCTGTCGCCGCTGCATCGCCCAATCGCGTGTATTTCAATTTGTACGTCCGCAAGCTGTTCTCGATGGCCGCGACGTCGAATTCCGGCCCCAAATAAGCGTGCCTCATCTCTCGCATCGGCAAACGCCCGCCGCGTTCCAGATAGGGCGCAAGCGCCGCGCCCAGCGACACGCCATCATCCGAAGCCGCTGGCTGCACAAAGATTCTCTCCACCATTCCAGACGCCGCAATTTTTCCATTCGCCTTCGAATTGAGCGCCACTCCGCCCGCCATGCAAAGATTCCGGCTCTTGGTTTTCTCGACGGCCATCTTCACCACGCTCATCATCGCGATTTCACACGCATCCTGCACCGCGTACGCAACATCCTTATGCCTCTCGTCGATTTCGCTCTCCGGAATCCGCCGCGGTCCGAACCGCTTCACCATTTCTGAAAACGGCGCAGCTCCGTTCGCCACCAACTTTCTCGCGTGCACCTTACAGGGCGTGGCTTCCGGCTCGATGAACGCGCCCAAATCCACGCCCGGCTTGCCGTACGGCGCAAGCCCCATCACTTTCCATTCGTCGCTGTTCCTCTGAAATCCCAGATACTCCGTGAACTCGCTGTAGAAATATCCGATCGAGTCCGGAAAAGGAATCGTCAGGACGTGCTCGATTCTCCCGCCCTTCCCGTGCCAGATCGATGTCGCTTCCCACGCTCCGCGTCCATCCATCACCACGACCGCCGCATCGTCGAATCCCGAATACGAATACGCGCTCAGCGCGTGCGCCAGATGGTGATCCACAAATCGCATCCGCGCCTTCGTCGCTCCAAATATTTGCGTGAAGCGCTTCGCACCTCCCTTTTGGTGCCACATACTCAGGAAATGCAGCGTCGAGTTCAGCCCATTGAAATACGTCGCCGGCATTTTTCCCACGCGTAGCATTTCAAATCGTGGCGAAACACCGCTCCGGGATCTTGCCACCCAAAACATACTTCATCCAACTGCTTGGCCTCGATGTGCGCAAACTCCAAGCAGGCTCGAATCGCGTTCTGCGGAAAGCGCGCATCATGCTTCACCCGGCTTATGCGTTCTTCGGCCACCGCAAACACAAGCTCCCCGTCGCGCACCAGACACGCCGACGAATCATGCATCTGCGAATAATTAATCCCCAGCGTAATCATGCAATTCCTGAATCGCCTCTGCTTTCGAACTCGGTTTTACGTGTTTCGCCGCACCACGAAGAGCGAATGGATTTCTTCCTCTATCATCCAGCCGGGCGCCCCGCCGCTCCGGAAAAATCGCTCCACGAATTTAACCGGCCCATATTCCGGCGTGGTCCAGCCGTTTTCGAAAATTCTCGCATCGTGAAAAACCACCGTTCCGCCCGGCCGTACGAACCGGCTCCAATCCTGCCAATCGCGCTCCACGGCGGCTTCCGCGTGGTCTCCATCGATCAAAAGCAAATCGATGGGCTCCGTCCACCCCCGCGCCGCGTCCTGGCTGAATTTCTCGATCCACACAACTTTTCCCCGCGAACTGCCCTTCACCGTTCGCTGCGCCACGCGCTTGATGAAGTTGAGCGCCCGAATCCGGCTCAAGTGAAATGGATCGATCAAATACAGCGTCCCGTCCTCTGCCATTCCTTCGCGCAGCGCCAGCGCCGAAACTCCTTCGGCATCGCCGATCTCCACCATGCGCACTGCATCCGCTGCGCCCATTTTCGAAACGCCGCGTGCTCCGCCGCGGTATGTTGCGCTTGTGCCGGTCGCAATCCCAGGTACGCGCACGCGGAATGCTGCAGCCATCGAGCGCCTTGCCGCCCATCCCGTCTCCGCCGTGCTTGCTTCCCCCGGCAAATGAACCACTGTGTATTTCAACTTATTCTCCGGCGCTATCCCATTCCATGATCGCCACAAAACTCTACCTAGTTCCTCTTGTCCTGCGCCGCGAGTAAAAGTATTTTCTCCATTTGTCCCGTCACTCGCTCCCAGGTGTAGCGCCGCATGGTTTCTTGTCCCGCCAGCCCCAGCCGCTTGCGCAACTCCGCCGATTCGCAGAGGCGCTCGATCCCACCGGCCAGTTTCTCCGCGTCCGCCGCCGGAACCAGCAAGCCATTCACTTCATCTTCGACCACATCCGCCATCCCGCAAGTATTCGTCGTCACCACTGGCATGCCTGTCGCCATCGCCTCCAACAGCGTGAGCGGCATTCCCTCGACCAGCGATGGAAAAACAAATACATCGTGCGCGGCGTAAATCGCCGGAATCTCCTCGCGCGGCACGAACGGCAGCACATTCACCCGCTCGCGCGCTTCCGCCGCGAACATTTCTTTCACCTTCTCCGCCGGCGCCGAGCATCCCGCTACGGTCAACCGCAGTCCGGGAATTCTTTGCAACGCCATCTGAAAAGCTTCCGCAAGATAGTACACGCCCTTGCGATCCAGCCATGTGCCCACAAAAAGCAGCTCGCAAGCCGATTTCTCCGAAAATTCGCGCGGCGCAAAAAACCGTTCCTCGACCCCGTTCGGCACGTACCAAATCAGCCCCGGCTCGCGCTTGTACTTCAGCTCCGCGCAGATCCATCCCTCGCGATTGGCCACCGCGCCGTAGTCGGCCGTCTTGATCGAGTAGTCGTACATCTTTTGATGATAAATGCGATGCCACATCCGGTTCTTCCACCGGAAATTCCACGCCCGCCCCTTGCGCTCCTCAATCCGCATGGCCAGCACGTAGCGTTCTTCGCTCCCCTGCATCGTCATCACATAAGGCGGCGCACCTCGCGCGCGGAAGCAGGACCGCGCAATCCCATACGCGCACCCGCAAGGAGCGTGCAGGTTCACCACATCGTATTTCGCGCGCTCCTTTAAAATCCTTTTCGATACCCCCATCGCAAAAATCAGCGCTTCAAATCGCTTCGGCCTCGCGGGACGCTTCAGCACATCCTCCAAAAACCAGCACTCCACGCTATGGCCCCGCCTCACCAGCTCCGCCGCGTGATTAAACACCACCCCCGCCGCTCCCGCCTCCTTCTGCCGCGAGACGCCAATCGCTATTAAAATCTTCAACGAACGTCCCTTTTTTTGGCTATAACGAAGTACGTAAACGCCATGGGGCTCAGCAGCTTGCGTATCGTTCGATTGGACTCCAGCCCCTCCCACCGTATCGGATTGTGACCGGGAAGGAATGGAAATTGATGCACCGTTCCGTCCGTCCAAAGAATCGTCCAACCAGCCCTCCGCACCATCCTGCGAATCTGTAGAAACCACTGTCGCCGATCAAACGGTTGATCGTCCTTCCGCGCTGGATGTCGAAACCACGAATAGATCTCGTAGAGCCCCATGAAATTTGCGTAGTTCGGCGTCGTCAAGAATAACTTGCCCTCCGGCCTGCACACCCGGAGCATTTCGCGCAAAGCCTTTGACGCATCCGGAACGTGTTCGATCGTCTCGCAGGAAATTACCAGATCAAAAGAATTATCCGCAAATGGCAGATTTTGGGCGTCACCGAGCACGAAACCAGACGATGCTCGCCCGTTCGCCGGGCCAAGCTTGGCATTAGCCACCCTCACCGCCTCAAAAGAAAAATCACATCCCGTAACTCGAGCTCCGGCGCGCGCTAGCTCATTCGAAAAACCGCCGCGGCCACATGCCACTTCCAGAACTCGCATCCCGGCGACGGGGCCGATCCGCTCTCGTACAAGTTGGTACCACGGACTGCTCGCGTCTTCGTGCTCCGGATCCGCATCGAAGATCCGCTTGTGCCAAGCGTCATATTCCTCCTGCAAGCTCACGCTTTGAACTCCTCCGAACCGGCGATCCGCGTGATCCCCGGAATTGGCAAAGTCTTCCGCCTTAGCCGCTTATACCAGTCGCGTGACCCAAGCCACTCTCGCCCCGCGTAAAACCATCTCGGCGGCAGAAAGATTGCCGGCAGCATCGTCACCGCTCGAAATGCACGATGGGACCGCGGCGCGTCCGCGTGCATCACCTCATATATTTTGTTTTCGGTTCGCACCGTCTCCCACGGTGCGCCTCCTTCCAGCATCAGCCGCATCTGATCGGCCTCCGCGTGGACAATCTCGACGATGCAGTTGACCACCTCACCTGATGCGCCCTTCGCTGAAAGCTCTTTCTTGAGAACGGTCGCCAGAGCATCCATCACCTTCTGTTTCTTCCGTAACCCTGCTTTCCCCCCGCCTCCGGACAAATACAAATTACCTCCGTGCACGCCGTAATACGTCAATGCATCTTGAAGGATGATCAACTCGCTCATCAGCGCCCCGAGCGTGAACACATATTCGTCGGCTTCGAAAACAAGAGCTTCCGGTATCGGAAGGATTCGCCGGGCCAGTTCCGTTCGCAAGGTCATGCGGCTTGTTCCGAGGAAGCTTTTCCTTAGCCGGAATACCCGAGCCGCCGCAACCGAGTTCAGTCGTAATCTTTCAGATTTCTCAGGGGCAGCAAGGCAGATTCTACCGTCAGCAAACGCCTCGAAGATTCCGTGGCCAATCAGGCCAACCGACGGCTCGGAGTTTAGAACTCCGGTGACGCGTTTCAATTTCCCAGGCGCCCACCAGTCGTCTCCATCCAAAAACGCGACAATCTCGCCAGTGCACTCCGGAATCCCCGCATTAAACGCCGAAGCCTGCCCTCCGTTCGCTTTCCGGATCAGCCGTAGGTGCGGCTCAAATTTTCGAACAATTTCCGGTGTGCCATCCGTCGACCCGTCATCCACCACCAGAATTTCCCGCTCCCCCGCCGGAAAATCCTGCTCCAATACGCTCACGATCGCTTTCTCGATAAAGCGCTCGTGATTGTACGTATCGATCAGTACGCTGACAAAAGGTTTTGCCATCTGCGAGCAAGCGCCGGAAGGCTGCCCAATCTTCTTGAAGACGAAGCAATTGCAGCCTTACGGATGTCCCCCCGCTAAGTCTACGACATCTCCGCCACGCCGCGCTGCGGCTCAGTCTCGGAGGCTCAGTAACGGGGGCTCAGTCATGAAAATCCAGCCCTGCCCTTCGCACCATTTATTTTTGCAGAAGATCCATCACCGCCGAGCTCATCGCCTTCACTCCCGTCCGAATCGCCGGCACCGGAACGGGAGCGAACTTGCTCGAGTGCGGTCCCGGCAGTGGCGTCCCCTTCTCCTCCGCCTCTTTCAGTTTTTCCGGATCGGACGCCCCCAGCCAGAACATGCAAATCGGCGGCATCGGATCAGCCAGCGCGAAAAGGCTAAAATCCTCGCTCGCCATGATCGGCTCTCCTGCCAGCACGTTTTCCTTTCCAAGCGCCCGCTCCAGCGACGCTCCTACGCGCCGCGCAAGTTCCGGATCGTTGATCGTCGCCGGAACGTGGTCTTCCTCCACCTTGATAATGGGCGCGCGGTCCGCGGGCACTCCGGCAGCGGCCGCCACGCCGTTCGTAATTTCAGCAATGGCCGCAAGCACTTTATCGCGCTGCTCGGGATTCATCGTTCGCACCGTGAGCTGCAAGCGCGCTTCATCGGGAATGATATTGTTCTTCGTCCCCGCGTGGAACGACCCGACTGTAACCACCGTGGGAACCTGCGGATCCATCTCCCGGCTGACGATCGTTTGCAGCATCACCACAATCTCCGACGCGATCACGATAGGGTCTTTCGTCACCTGCGGCACGGCGCCATGTCCGCCGTAGCCCCGCACCGTGATATCCACCGAATCCGCGCCCGCCAGCAGCGTTCCCGCGCGCCAGGAAACTTTTCCTGCGGGAACCGCCGCGCTGTCGTGCAGCGCAAGCACATAGTCCGGCTTCGGAAATTTCGTGAAGAGCCCCGCTCGAATCATCGCTTTCGCGCCGCCCACCGTTTCCTCCGCCGGCTGCCCGATCATGACCACCGTCCCACTCCAGCGATTCTTCATCTCCATCAGCACGCGCGCCGTGCCTAGAAAAACCGCCATGTGCAGGTCATGCCCGCAAGCATGCATCACGCCGACTTCGCTTCCGTCGGCGCGTTTCGCTTTCACGTGGCTTGCGTAAGGCAGACCCGTGTTTTCGACAATCGGAAGCGCATCCAATTCCGTGCGCACGTAAACCACCGGGCCGGGTCCGTTGCGCAGCACGCCAACCACGCCGTACGCCGTCAGCCCGGGGTCATCGTATTGCCCGAAATGGTCGGTCACTTCGTAACCTAGTTTTCTCAGACCGTCTGCAATTAGCGCGGACGTCTCCTTCTCTTGGGTCGAAAGCTCTGGATTTTCGTGGATATGTTTATAAGTCGCAAGCAGCGAGTCTTGTTCCTGGCTGATCAGCCTGTCTAGATCGCTCTGTGCAAAGAGCGGCGTGGAAAGAAAGAACGCCGCGGCCAGCGAGATCGTTCCAATTCGCATGCAAAAACGCATTGTGCCCCCTCCAAAAAGAAGCGGCATTCTAGCACTCCTCGTTACCGCTCACGCCGCCTCATTTTGCATTCCTATGCGCCGCAAATCGAATGGCTTGAAGCACGCGGCTGCAACCGCCGCCGCTTCTTGCGAGCAAGGCCATTGCAGGCTACACTCGCGCTGCAAATACAAGAAAACTCTTTGCACTCTGAATTCGAAGGGAGATCAACCGTGAATCGTCGCGTCAGTTTTCTTTTCGTGGCCTTGCTCGTGGCGGGAGCGATCGCCGTCGGAGGCGCATTTTCGGAGTCCACTTCGACGGCCACCCGCCAGGCGTTCAACGCTCCCGGCAAGAACCCTGCCTTGCCTTTCAGCGACGCCATTCTTGCCGGCAATACTTTGTATTTGTCCGGCAGGATCGGGCTCGATCCGAAAACGGGGCAGCCTCCCGCGCAAGTCGAGGACGAAATCAAACTCTTGCTGGACAGCCTGAAGGGCACTCTCGCTCAAGCAGGAATGACCATGGACGATCTGGTCTACGTGCAGATCGCCTGCACGGATCTCTCGCTCTTCGACAAATTCAACCTCATCTATAAAAGTTATTTCACCACCAAGGACTTGCCCGCCCGCGAATTCATCGGCGCCGCTGCCCTTCTCCGCAGCGGCCATTTCGAGCTCCAAGCCATCGCCGTCCGCCGTTAATGGCATGACGCTGCAGAATCCACACCGTGTCATGGTCCCACTACCTGGTGCGATAATGCGATGCACAGACGAAATGGTCCGTTCGGTCATCTGACTTTACTTAGCCAATTTCTAGAACTCGCCCGGGCTGGATAGCGAGAAAAGCTTCAGCGCACGTGGGCATCAGTGGTAACAAATCCTTCATGCGATTCGATTTCGCGTGGAGGATTACGATGGACACGCTCCGTCCGGTCATGTTTTGCTGGTACTTGATGTTGCGATCGCTGGTGAGTAGCACGTCCCAGCGGCTCTCAGCGAGTGCGAGCAGCTCGCCGTTCTTTTTCGAGCCATACCCAGCTCGTCGTACCGTCTGGCACTCGTGGCCCATCGCGGCGACTGTTTCTTTCAGTTCGTCGGGAAGGCATTCATCAATGAGGACCTTCATTTCCCGAAGCGAGCCAAGAGAAGGGACTTGGCCTCTTCCAACGCGGCGATAGCTTGCTCACGGCCTACTCCAGGGAACTGTTTCAGAAATTCATCCAGTGTTTCTCCGCCCTCCAAATAGTCAAGCAGCGTCTGGAAAGGTACTCGGGTGCCTCGGAAGACGGGCTCTCCGCTGTGGATGTCGGGATCTTGAACAATCACGCTTTGGGAAACGCTCGCCATGGAGCCCCTCCTGATCGAAGGACAATTATCTCATCCAGCAGGGAAAAGTGCCCCCAAAATTGCTATCACTCAGCACGAGAGCGGCCCAGGCCTGCATAGCCAAGGCTCACTTCTGGTTCGCGAAGAGTTGCAAAGAGCAAAGGGAGAACTGAAATAATGCCCATATACGGTCATGAAGATTCCGCCTAAGACGTGGCATGTGCCCATATTTAGGCTATAAATTCGACACAAATTCCTCGCTATTTTCGCAAACTACACATACAAAACCACTTAAATATTCTGGAACTTTAACATCCGATGGAGGCCCTGGTGCATCTATTTAGTCCCGGTAGGGTCGACACAATGTTAAGAATTACAACCGAAAAAAAGCGCGGGAAAACCGTCCTGAGCGTGGAAGGCCGGCTAGCCGGGCCGTGGGTAGCGACGTTGGAGCAGTGCTGGCGCGAGAGGGTACCCGGCGAAAAAGTTAGCGTGAATCTATGCGCCGTCAGTTTCATCGACCCCGCGGGTAAGTCGCTCCTAAAAGAAATTCACCAACAAGGCGGGCGGCTCATCGCCGAAGGGTGCCTCAATCAGGCGATCGTCGATGAAATCGAGGGCCGAGAGAAAACGGAAAAGGCGGACGCCCTGGGTCGAAAAAAGGGTTCGCACATTATTTTTTACGTCGCATTTTTTAGCCTGCTGATCACGCCCGTGGTTGCACGCGCGCAAGAAAAAGGCAAGCTGATCGGGCTTCCAGGCAATGCGCCAACGGGTGTTCTGCAATTGACTCTGACCCAAGCTGTGAACTTGGCATTAAGCCAGAATCCGACGGCGCAGATAGCCGTTCTGACCGCGGCAGAAAGCGTTCAAGACCGCAACGTCGCTCGCTCCACGCTGTTGCCGCAGGCGAGCTTGAATGTTACGGATACGGTCGAACGGCTTAACCTTCAAGCATTTCTTGGCTCGCGGATACCGGGATTTCCGGAGCACGCAGGACCATTTCAGGTTTTCTCGGCGGGGCCCGGCTTCAGCGCGCCCGTATTCGATTTGACGCTCTTCCGCCGCTATCAAGCGGCTCGGGAAACGGCCAACGCAAGCCGGGCGGACAGCCTTTCGACTCGGGAGCAAGTGATTCTGCTCGTGGTATCGCAGTACATCGGGACGCTGCGGGCCGTGGCGAACGTGCAGGCCTCGGAGTCCCGCGTATCTCTGGCGCAGGCGCTGTATGACCAGGCGGCGGACCTGCAAAAAGAAGGAGTCGGCACGGGTATCGATACGCTTCGCGCCAACGTGGAATTGCAGAACGAAAAGCAGCGGCTGCTCGAGGCGGAAGATGACCGCGACACCTCTCTTTTCGGCTTGAGCCGGTTGCTGAATCTGGATCCCCGGCAGCAGATTGCATTGGGGGATTCGCTGAGCTTTTTCGATACCCCGCAGCCGGACGTCGAGGCCAGCATTGAATCGGCGCTCAACGACAGGCAGGAATGGAAAGCCTTGCAGGAACAACTGAAAGCTGCGGGATTTCAGAAGCAGGCCTCTCAGGAATCGCGGCTGCCGACACTGAATTTCAATGGGAATTGGGCTTACCTGGGCGGCTCATCGACCACCGGCATACCGACGTACAACTACGAAGCGGAGGTGAGCGTGCCGCTTTTCACGGGCGGGCGGATCAGGGCGGAAGTGGTGAAGCAAGACCTGGAAATAAAGCGGCTGGAGCAGCAGGAAGAAGATTTGCGGAACCAGATCGCGCTGGACGTAAAGACGGCGCTGATCAATCTGGATTCGGCCCGCAATCAGGTGCAGGTCGCGAATCTGGGAGTGCAGCTCTCGAAAGAGGAAGTGGATCAAGCGCGGGACCGCTTCAAAGCGGGTGTGGCGAACAACATCGAAGTGATCCAAGCGCAGGATTCGCTGGCGCGGGCGAACGACAACCAGATTGCGGCGCTCTACCGATTCAACCAGGCGCGCGCCGACTTTGCGCGTTCGACGGGGCAGATGGAGAAAGTTTACTCGAAGTGAGGGAAACCATGAGCGTGGAGATCGAAGAAGGTTTGGAAGACGCGGCGAAAGTCCGACGGGAGCCGGAAGAGATGCCGATAGAGAAGGAAGAGCCCAAAGGGCTGGCGAATCCCAAGATGCAGCGGCTGGCGATTCTCGGAGGCGTGGTGCTCATCGCCGCGCTGGTGGGCTTGTTTCTCTACTATCACAACCGCGAAAGCACGGACGACGCGGAGATCGACGGACACATCACGCCCATCGCGGCAAAGATTTACGGGCGAGTGGCGGAAGTGCTTGTCAAAGACAACCAAACGGTGAAAGCCGGACAGGAACTGGTGAAGATCGATCCGCGCGACTATCAAGCGGCCGTGGATCAGGCGAAGGCGGCGCTGGAACTGGCGGAAAGCGAAGCACGATCGGCGGGAGTGGACGTCCCGCGGACGGCGGAAAACGTAGCGAGCGGAAACTCGAGCGCGGATGCGCAGCTTCTGGGAGCGCAGGCGGATTTGGCAAGCGCGCAAGCGACGTATGAACAGGCGCAGACGGCGGACTTGGCGTTTGCGCAAGCGAATGTGAGCAAAAGCATGGCGAATGCGGCGCTGGCGCAGGCGGATTTGGCGCGCTACAAACCGCTGATGGAAAAGGGCGAGATCTCGCAGCAGCAGTACGACGCGGCGAAAGCGAACGCGGACGCCACGGCGAGCGCGCTGAAAGCGGATCAGGAGAAATTGGCGCAAGCGCAACGCAACGTGGAAGTCGTGAAGGCGCAACTGGACGCGGCGAAGGCGCGCGTACTCGAAGCGCAAGCCGGAGTGCAGGGAGCTTTGGCGGATAGAAAACAAGTGGGTATGCGCACGGCAGATGCGCAAGCAAAAGTGGCAAAAGTCGCGCAAGCGCGCGCGGCGCTGGAGGCGGCGGAGCTGAATTTGAGCTACACGGACGTGGTGGCGCCGGTGGACGGAGAGGCCACGCACAAACAAGTTGAGCCGGGACAGATCGTGCAGGCCGGGCAAGGATTGATGGTCGTCGTGCCGCTGCAGGATGTCTGGGTGACGGCGAATTTCAAAGAGACGCAATTGCGTCACATGAAGCCGGGACAAAAGGCGGAAATTTCCGTCGACACGTACGGCAAAACGTTTAGCGGACATGTGGATTCGATTTCGGGGGCGACGGGCGGAGTTTTGAGCCTGCTGCCGCCGGAGAACGCGACGGGGAACTACGTCAAGGTGGTGCAGCGAATCCCCGTAAAGATCGTGCTGGACAAGTATTCCGTCGGCAGCTACGTGCTGAGGCCCGGCATGAACGTGGACGCGACCATCATAACGAAATAACCGATTCGGGACGAAGAAAGCCAGAAGCAAGGCTGTGCGTAATAACAAGTAGCAGATCAGCGAGAGCGATTGAATGAGCTATGCGAAACAGACTGCTTGCCAAATTGAGGATGCCGGACGGATCGATCAACCCCTGGGTGATCGCCGTAACGGTGACACTCGCGACGTTCATGGAAGTGCTGGACACCTCGATCGCCAACGTCGCGCTGCCGCACATTTCCGGGAATTTATCGGCAGGAGCGGACGAATCAACTTGGGTGCTGACGTCTTATTTGGTCTCGAACGCCATCGTGCTGCCGCTTTCCGGATGGTTTTCCGGGCTGATCGGGCGGAAGCGGTTTTACATGGCGTGCGTGGCTCTCTTTACCGTGAGCTCGTTTTTGTGCGGACTGGCGCCGAGCCTCGGGGTACTGGTTCTTTTCCGGATTTTGCAGGGCGCGGGCGGCGGCGGATTGCAGCCGAGCGAGCAGGCCATTTTGAACGACACGTTTCCGCTGTCGAAACGCGGAATGGCTTTCGCCGTTTACGGAATAGCGGTGGTGGTGGCGCCGACCATCGGGCCGTGGCTGGGCGGATGGATCACGGACAATTTTTCGTGGAGATGGATTTTCTATATCAACGTGCCGGTCGGAATCATTTCCCTGCTGCTGACGTCGGTGCTGATTTCGGACCCGCCGGACATGAAGCGGACCAGCTTCAAGAGCGGATTCCGGATCGACTACATCGGAATCGGATTGATCAGCCTCGGGCTGGGCAGCATGCAGATCATTCTGGACAAAGGACAGCGCGACGATTGGCTGTCCTCGGGATTTATCCAGGTTTTCTTCGTGCTGATGCTGATTGGCATCATCGCGGGAATCATCTGGGAGCTGCGGCAGAAAGAGCCGGTCGTCGATTTGAAAATGCTGAAGGATCGGAACTTCGCGGTCTCGACGCTGGCGATGTTTTTTCTGGGATTCGTGCTCTATTCGAGCACGGTGCTGATTCCGCAGTTCTTGCAAGACATGCTGGGATACACGGCGGAGCTTGCAGGGATGGCGCTTTCGCCCGGCGGCCTGGTGATCATGCTGATGATGCCCGTGGTCGGATTCCTGGTGTCGAAACTCGACACCCGCGTGCTGATCGCGTTTGGCTGCACGGTTTGCGCGATCGCGCTTTTCTGGATGGCGGGCTGGGACTTGAATCTCGATTACAGCCATGCGGTGCGGGCGCGCATGTTGCAGAGCTTCGGACTGGCGTTTTTGTTCATCCCGATCAACGTGGCGGCGTTCGCGTATGTGCCGAGAGAAAAGACGAACATGGGAACGGGAATCATCAATCTGGCTCGGAACATCGGAGCGAGCGTGGGAATCGCCACGGTAACGACGATGCTCGAGCGGCGAACGCAATTTCACCAAGCGCACTTGATCGAAAGCGTGAACAGCATGAATCCGGCGCTGCTGAAGATGACGCAAGGCGACACGGTGCGGCTGGTTTCGTATGGGTCAGGCGCTTCGCAGGCGGCGATGCAGGCGAAGGGCATGGTCTACCACCTGGTGCAGAACCAGTCCGCGATGCTGGCGTTCATCGACAACTTCAAGATGCTGGGCGTCGTATTTCTCATAGTGATTCCGGCTTTGCTTTTCATGAAGAAGCCGAAAGCGCGGGCGGGAAGCGCTCCGGTGCACTGAGGGACGAAGGTGTGACTGCATCCGTGTGGCGAAATGATTGCAGCGATTTTTCATAGTGGCTTCCGGGAGTGAGTTCAAGCAGCAAGGGGGGAATGATGGCAACACAACTGGCAGTAACGACGCAAACCGCAGTGGCAACGCAATTCAGCGAAGACAAACTGATCCGCGCAGGGCAAAGAGGCGATGCCCAGGCGGTGGAAACACTGTTCCTGCGCTATCAGCGGCCGCTCTTTCAGACGGCGTTGCGCGTCCTCGGCAATACCGAGGATGCCGAAGACGCATTGCAGGACGGACTGCTTTCCGCGTACCGCAATATGAAGCGCTTCGAGGGGCGGTCGCAATTTTCGACGTGGCTGACGCGCATCGTCATCAATGCGGCGCTGATGAGGCGGCGCAGCGCAAAGGCGCGGCCGGCGGTTTCGCTGGACGAACCACCGCGCGAAGATGAACTGCCGATCGCCGAGCGCTTCGCGGCCGAAGGGCCGAACCCGGAGCAGGTGTTTGCGGGGACGGAGCTGCGGGAAATGATCAGCGAAAATCTGGATGAACTTTCGCCACTGCTGCGGACAGCGTTCGTGCTGCGCGAAGTCGAGGGTTACTCGACGGGCGAAGCCGCGAAGAAACTCGGCGTGACGGAAAATACGCTAAAGGCGCGGTTGTGGCGCGCGCGGCATCAGCTCGCCGAGAGGCTTGGACAGCGGCTGCGGCGGATTAAGGACGACATGACGGGCGGAGGCATGGGCGACGCCGAATGCAGCTACTGCTAAGGGACCGAAGTAATGATGTAAAGAAGTAAGGAAGTAACGAAACGATGGGAAAAGGGCCGGCGATGTTTGCTGGCCCTTTTTTTGTGTGCTGGGCAGCGTCGATGTCCTTGGTGCGAAATGGGTAAGAGAGAAGAGAAACGATAACGCGGAGACTCGCGGAGAAGATTCGCGAGTGGGGGCACTTGGTTATCGAGGCTTTGACCCCAACGAGAGGCAGCCAAGAATGGCTGTCCCACTTTGTGTCTGGGTGCGCTAGGTCTCAATTTTTTGGCCCCCCCCCCCCCCGGTTTTTTTGTAAGTGTTCATTCTAAAGGACTTTAAGTGGCTCTGTTTACATCCTTGGAGAGCACGGTGATGCCTCAAGCGATAGAGGTTAAAGGTCAGTCCCAGAAGCAGCGCCTGCCGGACCTGCACAGACAGGCTGCGACCAGGCGCTTTCGCCGAGAGCTTGCGTTTGATCACCGAGAAGACCGTTTCTATTTTTGCCCGCGGCCCATACAACTTTCGGGGAAACGCGCGGTGCATCTGATAGCGGACTTCTGCTCTTGGGATGCCGCGCCGCGGGTTAGTCGGAATTACGCTGCCGGCTCCCACCACGGTGCGAATGTATCGGTGATTCGCTTCGGAGTCGAACTCGGCATCCGCCAGTAACACGCCGATGGGCAGGGGCAGGACGCGGTTGGCTGCATTCACCAAACCGGGCAGCGTCGGCGTGTCACACCGCGGGCCTCGTCGGGTCTGCTGTGCCAGGATAATTTGCCGGTCCACGTCGGCGACCACCAACCACTTCAGAAAGTGTCGATAGCGTTTCTCGCCGTGCTGCTCGATGCGGCGGAGAATGTAGGTGCTGACGCCATGCGGCGAGAGTCCGGTGCCATCCACCGCCACCGCCGCTCGTCGTCGACCGCGGCGCGAACTGCGGCGCAGTCGGCGCACCGATTCTCCCAACGCGTGGTTGATGATCTCGTCCGGCAGCCGCCGCAAGAAGCGATACACCGTGCTGTAGTCGGGCACGCTCGACAGGCGCAGCACAGCGCGCAATTCGCCGTGCTCGCGCAAGCGCACTTCGGCCTCGCGAAAGGTCCAGTCTTCGTAGCGCATCAGACAAAGAATGGCCAGCAACTGGGGCTGGGTGAATTGGTGTTTGCTGAAACGGCTCCGGTAGGGCGGCAGAACCGCAGTAGCTACATCCATAGCTACACGGGCAAAGGGCAGGAGTCCGATCTCTGGCATCGCACCTCCTGCTCCAGTAGAAAACACCTTCATCGCTCGCTCATCCTCATGGAAAATCAGCCTTTGTGCCGAGCATGTAAACGGAGCCACTTTAAGTCCTGTGTTTTGGAAGTGCGGATTCTAAACGAGTTAAAAGGGCGTTTTTCGTAAATGCGGATTCTAAAGGAGATAGCGAATAGTGGCGGGTGGTGAGTGGCTAGTGACCGGAAAGAAGCTGGTCCCTGGCTTCGCTCGGGATGAGGAAGGGAAAGGAGTGGGTCTCGCGCGGAGACGCGGAGTGCGCAGAGGCCGGAGGAATCTGATGAGGAGGGGCCGAGACGCGAGCGGAACATGGGATTTGGTAGCAGGTGGAGTAACTGATTGTCAATACATATTGTCATTAACTTAGATGTAATTCGAATCGGGCGCGCTGATTCGAATGGGAGTGGCGGAAGTTGATGGATTGGAAGGAGTTGGCGAGGTGTTTAGGGGTTTGATACGGCTGTGGAAATGTGTGGAAAAGCCAAAAGCCTCTTCGCACCATGAATCCCCCTTGGGCAATTAAGTCTCTTTCACCTTTCCGGCATTTGACAAGCGACAATTATCACTTTACACTCTTTTCTTGTGATTCGGAGTTTCAAGCATCGGGGGCTCAAACGACTCTGTGAACGGGGCGACCGAAGCGGGATACGCCAGGACCTGCTGGAGACGGTGGAACGAATTCTCACGGTTCTCGACTCCGCGACAGTGCCGCAGGCGCTCGATTTGCCGCGCTATCGCTTGCACCCGTTGAAAGGGGACTTAAAGGGATTCTGGTCGGTGACTGTGCGGGCAAATTGGCGCCTCGTTTTTCGGTTTGAGGGAGAGGATGCGTTTGACGTTGAGTTGACCGATTACCATTAGGTGAGGGAGGAAATTCCATGGCTATGAAAAATCCGGTTCATCCGGGGCGTGTGGTCCGGCACGATTGTCTTGAGCCTTTGGGGCTTACGGTGACTGCAGGGGCGAAGGTGCTTGGTGTTACGCGTCAGGCGCTCAATAACGTTGTGAACGGAAGGTCTGGGATTAGCCCGGAGATGGCGATACGGCTATCGAAGGCGTTCGGGAGCACGGCGGAAACGTGGCTGCGCATGCAGCTTGCTTATGATCTCGCGGCGGCGCGAAAAAACGAAAGCAACATCAAGGTGCGGCGGCAGTACGTCGAGGAGTTGCACGTATAACGACCGGCGAGCAAAGCAGGCTCGGATTGGGCTACTAACCCCTCCTCTTTGTGATCCTCTGGCTCTTCGAGAACGCGCCGACAACTTGACGTCTGGTGCCAGCCAGTTTTTTATGCGCGACTAAGCGAAGAGAGATTCCTCACTGGGCAGGCCGAGCGCTTCGCGCGAGCGAAGCGGGAAGAAAATGCGCCGGCCTGCTCCGTTCGTGATTATAGACGGAATGACGTGATGGCGAGTGCGTCACGCGGGGACTTAATGCGGGCCGGGGCTGAGACAGGGGCCAGAAGGCTTGGTTAGGCGTTGGAGTTGGGGCGGTAGGCGCCCATCAATCTGGCGATTAGGACGGCGAGGTAGAGGACGCCGAGGATGGCTTCGAGCATGGTGATAGAACGGGCTTGCGGCGAGACGGGAGTGATGCCAGCGGCGCCGAGCGAGGTCATCGTGGCGAAACTGTAGTAGATGAAATCGAAGCGCACGGGGAGGGTGTGAAGGTTGGTGTGGGGATCGAGATAGAAGGCGTAAGGCTGCGCGGCGGCAACCAATTCGTAGAGGCTGGAAAAACTAAATCCCACCCAGAGGTAGATGCAGAGGGCTCCGAAAATGGTCTCGGAATTGGGCTGATCCCTGGAGAAGACGTGGCGGAAAATGACCACGACAATGAGCAAGTCAAAAACGAAGCTGAGGACGACGTTGAAGATGGAGAAGGAGCTCAGGTCGGTCTTGGGAAGGAGGATGCGGTGGAATAACGTGGGAATGGCAAGGATGATGGCAAGGACGAGCAGGCCACGGTGGATTTTTGCGGCGTAAACGCTGATAAGAATGGCGGAGCTTCCGATCACGAGAAAGGCGTAGTGGCCGAAGCGGCTCGATCGGGAATAGGGGAAGAGAATTAGCGTAGCCAAAAGAAGCAGGAAGAGGAAAAAGAATCGGTGGCCGGAGAGAGCGGGCTCGCGGCCGGGCTGAGTGGCGTTTGTCATGAAGGCGTGCGGAGCTCCGGCGGCGATGGTACACCTTTTCGAGAAGGGCGGAGAATTTGCAGCGGAGTGGAGAGAGGAGCGAACACGGCCCTTCGAGGGTCAGGGCAAGCGCGCCGTGCCCTTCGGGGGAAAAGACAATGGATGGATTGAAATGAAGTTAGAATCGCGGCGCGCGAGATGTGGAGGGGTGTAGCGCGGAACGGCGGGCAAAAAATTAAGCGGCCCCGCGATCGCTGTGGAGCGCTGCGGGGCCGACGGTAGTTGTCTGGGATTGGCTGAAGGCGCGAAAGCCTCGGCGAATCCGAACATCGCTAGGACTTGAAGGCTTGCGCCTTAAGCCTCAGCCACCTCACGTTTGTCACTACAATCAGAAATTTTCATTTTGTCTGGATCACCCTCCTTTCCCGTGTAGGGCCATCATAAATTCAAGCGGGGGCAAGTTCAATGAGGAAGTTTGCAGGGAAGTTCTAAGTGTGCCATGCCGGCGAGCGGGACGTGGAGTTGGGCAAAGACAGCCTGAAATGACCGGCGATTTGCGCAGGCTGGTCAACGGGCAGGCCGGGGCGGTGGACATCAGGTGATCTGATATTCGCGCATTAGAGAGACGATGGTTGGACGATTGCCGACATAGGAAGTCCAGACGGAGCGGCACCATTCGTCAATGGCGCTATCGCGCTCAGGGCCGGGAGTGGCCGCTAGCACATCCAGTACGGTGATGCTGCCGCGATCCTCGGGGAGAGGAATAGCTGGCCAGGCGCGTTTGAAGCGGGCCATTTTCATGTGCATTTCCTGAACCTGGCGGCCGGAGAACTGTTTTTCGAGATGGAGGTAGAGGCCGACGAGGCCGAAGACCAGGGCGATGGGTTTGGTCTCGAGAGTCGCGGTTTGCAGGGTGAAGGCGTCCGCGACGTGTTGGAGGATAAATCCGGGGCGGCCCATCGTGTAGACGTAGACCTCATCATAGGCAGAGCGCAGAGGATCCATGACTAGAGAAGTGTAGCGAAAGAATGGAGCGGAGGAGGCTGTGCCAGAGAGCTACATGGCGTTAGCGGAGGGCGGCAGGGGAAGAAGGGCGCGATCCCGAATGAGAGCAGGACACGGAGGGCACGATGTATCGTGCTCCTACAAGCGAGCGAATCAAGGGATTGGGAAGCTACTGCTGAAATGAGCGCGAAGTTAGCGGCAGAGTGAGTTGAAGTCGAGGGGAGAGGGGGGAGGAGCGGGGACGGGAAGATTGCGGGCGCGGAGGGCGTCTTCGAGAGTGGTGGGGCCGGAGGGGAGGGAGGGGTCGGTATCGAGGCGATAGAAGGAGTCGCGTTCGGCTTGAGGAAGAGTGATGAAACGGAAACCGCGGGAGCGGTAGAGATCGAGGAGCTTGGGAAGCATTTCGGCGTCGAGTGCGCCGATGTGCATGAGAAAGACGTAGGGGATGTCGCGTTTGTAGAGAGTGTGCGAGAGCTGGCGGTAATAAAGGATGTTGGCGTCCGCGGCGGAGAGGTAGGTGCTTTTGAGTTGGGCGACAGCGGCTGAATCAGATTTGGCCATGCAACGGGCGTAGGGCTCATTCCAGAGATAATCGCTGAAGCTCATGGTGACGGCGGCGATTTTGTAGCCGCGCTGGGCGAGGAAGGCGCGGATGGCGTCGTGTTTGGCGGGGGTGTCGCCTTCGGCGAGGTAGGGGAAGCGGAACCAGTGCCAGTTGTCGGGGCTTGTTGGCTGGCTGGCGGTCAGTTTGAGGAGTAGAGGTTCGTTGCGGGTGATGTTGACTTCGAAGTCCGCGAGGGGATTCTGGTTGAGATTCATGTGGGACCAGGTGTGATTGCCGAGAGGATTGCCGGCGTCGCGCCAGGCTTGGAGGACGGAGAGATCGTCAGGTTCTTTTTCGAGGATGGCGGCGTTGACGAAGCCGTAGATGGGAGGGAGATGAGCTGCGTGGAGGGCAGAGAGGATTTTGGTGGCGACTTCTAGGCGGGTTTCGCCGGGAGGGAGCGGACCGTGGGCGGGGAGGTCGTCGAGGGTGAAGGCGATTTGGGGAGCGGGGGAAGCGGCGAAGATGGCGAAGGAGAAAGAAGCAGCGGCGAGGAAAGCAACAAGCGCGAGGCGTCGTGTTCGAGAGGAGGACATTTCGGGTCACCGAGATGGAGCGTTGAAAGGCAGGAGAAAAGTAGCAGGTCTTTGCGGCGTGTGTCTATTCGGAAGAGTTGGAGGATTGGCGAGTTGCGGAAAAGTGGATGGGGACGGCGGGGGAAGGTAGAATGCGCGGCGCGGGAACAAGAGAAAGAGACAGACTGAAGTCTGTCCCACCGGCCTTGAGCAAGGGGCTGGCGGCGGAGCGCGGAGAAAGTAAAGATGCCGGGCTAAAGCCCGGCGCTACGCATGCCGCAGAATCGTGCGATTCGGAGGAGAACGTGAGGAAAAGAATTCTTTGGATGGTGGGGATGGCGATGATTTTGGGCGGGGTGTGCGCGGGGATGGGGCAAAGCGCGTGGGCGCAGAAGCCGCCGCTATTGGCGGAGAAGGATGTGGCGGCTTTGGCGAATGAATTGAGCGGGGAGATGGCGAAGAGGAATTTGGAGGTGATTGCGACGTTTCACCGGCAGCGTGGGTCGCGCGGGTATCATGCGGCGGCGGAGTTGGTGGCGGAACGGGCGCGGGAGTATGGGTTGAGCGATGTGCAGATTTTGGAGTTTCCGGCGGATGGGAAGATTTTTTATGGGACGCAGAGGTCGCGACCGGCTTGGGATGCGGAGGTGGGAGAGCTTTGGGAGGTAGAGGAGGTAAAGGATGCAAAGGAGGTCAAGGAGAAGAGTGTTTCTGAGGAAAGAAGTGGCGAGTGGCGAGTGACGAGTGCCGAGAGGAAAATTGCGAGTTATGCGGCGGAGCCGGTGGTGTTGGCGGAGGACAGCGAGTCGGCGGATGTGACGGCGGAGTTGGTGGATGTGGGCGAAGGGACGAAGGACAGCGATTACGCGGGCAAAGATGTGAAAGGGAAGATTGTTTTGGTTAGCGCGTCGCCGGGGGCGGCGCAGGAATTGGCGGTGGGGAAATTTGGGGCAGTGGGGCTGGTGAGTTATCAGCAAAACCAGAAGACGGCTTGGTCGGGCGAGGACGAAAATTTGATTCGGTGGGGACATTTGGAGACGTTTACGGAGCATAAGACGTTTGCGTTTATGGTGTCGCTGAAGACGGCGCGGGGAATGCGCGAGCGGCTGGCGCGCGGGGAGAAGATTATGCTGCATGCGGTGGTGAAGGCGGGGCAGCATGCGGGGAATTATGAGGTGGTGACGGCGACGATTCCGGGGGCGGACCCAAAATTGAAGGAGGAAGAAATCGCGTTTTCGTGCCACCTGGATCATCAGCGGCCGGGAGCGAATGACAATGCGAGCGGGTGCGTGACGATTTTGGAGGTGGGGCGGACGCTGCAGAAGTTGATTGCGGAGGGGAAATTGGCGCGGCCGGCGCGGACGATACGGTTTATTTGGCCGCCGGAGATTGAGGGAACGCTGGCGCTGCTAAACGGCAAGCCGGAGTTTGCGCGACGGATCAAAGCGGTGATTCACATGGATATGGTGGGAGGCGGGCCGGTAACGAAGGCAGTGTTCCACGTGACACGCGGGCCGATGAGCTTGCCGTCGTTCGTGCATGACGTGGCGTGGTCGTTTGCGGAATGGGTGAACGAGGAGTCGTACCAATACGCGGCGACGGGGAAGGCGGAATATCCGATGGTGGCGCCGGAGGGAGGGAAAGAGCCGCTGCGGGCGGAGTATTCGGCGTACACGATGGGGAGCGACCACGATGTGTATCAGGATTCGTCGTTCGGGATCCCGGCGATTTATATGAATGACTGGCCGGACCGGTACATCCATACGAATTTCGATACGGCGGCGAATATTGATACGACGAAGTTGAAGAGGGCGGCGTTTATTGGGGCGGCTAGCGGGTATTATCTAGCAAGTCTTACGTTCGGCGGCCCCGTGAGCTACTTAGAGCCTCACAGAGATTTGAGTTTGAAGAGAATAAGAGAGATGGCAACGTGGGATTTAGAACCAGGTGAACTATCGAGGTTCGAGTACCAACAACTTCTCGCAGACGCTAGGGCCGAACAGACCTATCAAGATTTTATTCCTGAGTTCGCGACCATGAACGACGTTCCGCGTGTTGAAATGCCGAAGTGCGACGTTTGCCTTCTGGCTCCGAAAGGACAAGGCGCGCTCGTTTTTCAACGGAAAAGAGCTCCGAAGGGACCGCTGGCGGTGTTTGGGTACGACTATTTTGAGGAGCATGCGAAGGCGGCGGGGATCGCGGAGCCGAAATTGTTGAGTTATGAGGGATTGTGGGGTGGCGGGGAAGAGTATGCGTATGAGGTTTTGAATTTTGCGGATGGGAAGAGGAATGCGCAGGAGATTCGGGATGCGGTGTCGGCGGAGTATGGGCCGGTGCCGTTGGAGATGGTGGTGGAGTATTTGAAGGCGTTGGAGAAGATTGGGGTGGTGGCGGAAGTGAAGTGAGGGTCGGCGTGGTGGAAACCGCAGAGAGGTTTCTCCACTACGCAAGCCGACACGTTCGCAGGAGCGAACGTGAAGAAAAGGCGTCGGCTCGCTTCGGTCGAAATGACACCAAGCTTAGCCGGGTGGGTCGAGTGGATTCATGACGATTGCGGAGAGGATCGAGCGGTTGCCGCTGGGGGGATTTCACCGGCGGTTTATCGGGCTGGTTTCGCTGGGGAATTTTTTTGATTTGTACGACATTTTTGTTGTGGCGTACATCGGGGCGGCGCTGCAGCAGAGCGGTTTTCTTTCGCTGAAACAATTTGCTCTATTCGTGGCGGCGGGATTTTTGGGGATGTTTGTGGGGACGGTCGTGTTTGGGATGGGGAGCGACCGGATGGGGAGGCGGAGCGCGTTTATTTTGCTGCTGCTGATTTATTCGGTGTTTACGTTTGCGGATGCGTTTGCGCCGACGGCGGGATGGCTGATTGGATTGAGATTTTTTGCGGGAATCGGAATTGGCGCGGAAATTGTGGTGGTGGATACGTACGTGACGGAAGTGGTGCCGAGTTATGCGCGCGGGAGATACGTGGCGATCACGCAGGTGGTGGGGTTTTGCGCGGTGCCAGTGGCGGCGGTGCTTTCGCGGGTGCTGGTGCCGACACATTTTTGGATGAGCGGATGGCGGTGGGTGATGGTGATTGGGGCGTCGGGGGCCCTGCTGACGTGGTGGTTTCGGCGGAGATTGCCAGAATCGCCGCGGTGGTTGGAGAGCCGGGGGAGAGCGGCGGAAGCGGATGCGGTGATGACGGGGCTCGAGAGGGAGAGGATTTCTACGGACGGAAGAAGTGGCGAGTGGCGAGTAATGAGTGGCGAGACAAAAGAAGGAAAAGGAATTTACACAAAGGGCATGAGGGGCGCCGAGGACACGGAGAAGAATGAGAACAGATTGTTTGCGGAGTTGTGGAGAGCGCCTTATCTTTCGCGGACGGTGATGCTGGTGATTTTTCAGGCTTTGCAGACGATTGGATTTTATGGATTTGCGAATTGGGCGCCGACGTTTTTGCTGAAGCAGGGAGTTTCGCTGCTGCATTCGCTGGAGTACACGATGGTGATTGCGGCCGTGTCGCCGGTGGGGCCGATTTTGGCGGCATGGACAGCCGACCGGTTCGAACGAAAATGGACGATTGTGGTGCTGGCGTTGCTGGTGGCGGCGCTGGGAATTGGATTTGGGAATTCGATCGCGCCCTTCGCGGTGGTGGCGTTTGGGGCGCTTTTGACGCTGGCGAATTACTGGTTTTCGGCGGCGTTTCATGCGTACCAAGCGGAATTGTTCCCGACGCGGCTGCGCGGGACGGGAGTGGGATTTACGTATAGCTGGAGCCGGCTGAGCGCGGCGTTTACTTCGATTTTGATTGGGGCGGTCCTGGTGCATGGAGTGCCGGCGGTGTTTGCGATGCTGGCGGTGGCGATGGGATTGGTGGCGGTGGTGGTGGCGGCGATGGGGCCGCGGACAAACCGGATGGTGTTGGAGGAGATTGCGGGGTGAGGGCGCAAAGAAGACGAAATTCGAAACGCGAAATTCGAAATGCGAGGCAGAAATGCGAGGTTATGAGGCGAGTTGCGTTTTCGCGGTGAGCTTTCGTTGGCTCCCAAGAGGAGAAGAGCACAGGCTGAAGCCTGTGCCACTGGCGGGTATGCTAGCATCGGGGATTGGCATGGGGCGAGGAACCGTATAGATGGCGACGGGGACGATGAAGGCGTTGCGGAAGATGGAGGCGGGGCGCGGGCTGTCGATGGAGACGGCGCCGGTGCCGGCGATTGGCGCGGCGGAAGTGCTGGTGCGCGTGAAGACGGCGTCGATTTGCGGGACGGATTTGCATATTTACGGGTGGGACCGGTGGTCGCAAGGACGGATCAAGCCTCCGCTGACGCTGGGGCATGAATTTTGCGGAGTGGTGGAGCGCGTGGGAGAAGAAGTTACGGCGGTGAAGGCCGGGGATTTTGTGAGCGCGGAGATGCACGTGAATTGCGGGCATTGCCACCAGTGCCGCGTCGGCGAAGCGCACATTTGCCAAAATTTGCGGATTATCGGGATCGATCAGGATGGCGCATTCGCGGAATTCGTGAAGATTCCGGCCACAAATATTTGGAAGCTGGACCCGGCGATTCCGGAGCATTACGGAGCGATTCTCGATCCGCTGGGGAATGCCGTCCACACGGTGCTGGCGGGGCCGATCGCGGGGCAGACCGTATTGGTGACGGGATGCGGGCCGATTGGATTGATGTCGATTGCAGTGGCGAAGGCGTGCGGCAGCTCGACGGTGTTTGCGACGGAGACGAACGAGAACCGGCGCGAGATGGCGAAGAAAATGGGCGCGGATGTCGTGCTGAATCCGGCGGGCGAAGACGCGGTGGCGCGGATTTTGGCGGAGACGAACGGGACGGGAGTGGACGCGTTGCTTGAGATGAGCGGGAATCCGACGGCGATCCAGCAAGGGTTCAAGGCGCTGCGAGCGGGAGGAAGAGCGTCGCTGTTGGGGATACCGACGGAGAATGTTCCGCTCGATTTGGTGAATGACGTGATTTTCAAGGGCGCGACGGTGCAGGGGATTTACGGGCGGCGGATGTATGAGACTTGGGTAGAGATGACTGCACTGTTGAAGGCGAAGCGGCTGAATCTGGAGCCGCTCTTTGGAGAACGAGAGCCGTTGGAGAAATTCGAGGGCGCGTTCGCAAAATTGCAGGGCGGCCTAGCTGGAAAAATTTTGCTCTATCCCAACGGGCTTTCTCGCTAGCGGATTCTTTCGGTCTTTCCTCGACAAGCGTTTGCCCTCAGCACTTGCAAGGAGCAAAATAGTTCTCCCCGGCAAATTCGCGCCACAGGAGCCAATTTATGTCCGAGACAGCCACGCAAACCACGATGAAGAATCCCACGCAGTACATTTCCGAGCAACTGAACGAGCTGCGGGCGAAAGGGGTGGCGCCGAAGTTGCGGGTGCTGGAAGGCGAGCAGAAGCCTGTTTGTATTTTTGACGGGCGGGAAGTGATCAACCTGGCTTCAAACAATTATTTGGGGCTGACCACGCACAAGGCATTGCGGAAGGCGTCGCTGGACGCGGTGAAGCGATTTGGCGTGGGAGCCGGGGCGGTGCGGACGATTGCGGGGACGATGAAGATTCATATTGAGCTGGAGGAGCAGATAGCGCGGTTCAAGAATGTGGAAGCTTGCGTGGTGTTCCAGTCCGGATTTACGGCGAATGCGGGAACGGTTTCCGCGGTCCTCGGCAAGGAAGATCTGATTATCTCGGATGAACTGAATCACGCATCGATCATCGATGGAGCGCGGCTTTCGCGGGCGGCGATCAAAGTCTTCAAGCATAAAGATGTGGCGGATTGCGAGCGGATTTTGCAGGAGAACGCGGATTTCCCCGGCAAAAAGCTGATCATTACGGACGGCGTTTTTTCGATGGACGGCGACATCGCGCCGTTGCCGGCGCTGTGCGACCTGGCGGAAAAATACAATTGCATCATGATGGTGGACGACGCGCATGCGAGCGGCGTGCTGGGACGCGGTGGACGCGGAACGGTGGATCATTTCGGATGCCACGGGCGCGTGCACATTCAGGTGGGAACTTTAAGCAAGGCCATTGGAGCGATGGGCGGGTATGTTTGCGGATCGCGCGACTTGATTGATTTTCTCTACCTGCGGGCGAGGCCGTTTTTGTTTTCAACGTCGCACCCGCCGGCAACGGCGGCGGCGTGCGGGGCGGCATTTACGCTGCTGGACTCGCCGGAAGGCGAAAAGCTTGTCAAGAAATTGTGGGCCAACACGAAAATGTTCAAGCGGGAACTGAAAAAGCGCGGCTTCCAGTTCAAGGCGAGCGAGACGCCGATTATTCCGATTCATGTCGGGGATGCGGCGAAAGCGTTCGAATTTTCGAAGAAGGTGTTTGAGGCGGGGGTGTTCGCGCCGGCGGTCGGGTATCCGACGGTGGCGGAAGGCAAAGCGCGGCTGCGGGCGATTGTGAGCGCGACGCACAAGAGAGAACAATTGCTGCGGGCGGCGGATATTTTGGCGGAAGTCGCGAAGCCGCTCGGAATCCTCTAACAAGCATTTTCAAGGGGGAGCGTGAGCGGCTCTGCAATCCCTTTGCTATACTCGCGGGCATGCCTGCGGCACCGAAAAAATTGTTTCTTGTGGACGCGATGGCGCACATTTACCGGGCCTTTTTTGCGCCAATGAACCGCATGAACGCGCCTTCGGGCATTCCGACCAAGGTTCCTTTTCTTTTCGCGAACATACTCCGGAGGCTGATCAAGGATTACGAGCCGGACTACATCGGGATCGTGTTCGATCCGCCGGGCCCGACATTTCGCGACAAACTCTTCGACCAATATAAGGCCCAGCGCGCGCCGATGCCGGACGACATGAAAGTGCAACTGCCGTACGTGCGGAAGCTGTGCGAGGCGATGCGGCTGCCGATTTTGGAGTTGCGCGGCTACGAAGCCGACGATGTGATCGGCGGGATCGCGCTGCAAGCGGCGAAAAAGAAGGTCGACGTTCTGATTGTTACAAACGACAAGGACATGATGCAGCTGGTGGGGAAGAATGTGCGCACGCTGCGAACGGGTTCGGGAGGGGCGAAGGCGGACGTCATCGTCGACGAGAAGAAGGTGGAGGAGATTCTCGGAGTGCCGCCGGAAAAAGTGATCGACGTGATGGCGCTGATGGGAGACACGGTGGACAACATTCCCGGCGCGAAGGGGATTGGAGAAAAAGGCGCGACGGAATTGATCCGCAAATACGGGAGCGTGGAAAAGGCGCTGGACCACGCCGATGAAGTGACGAACAAACGCTACCGCGAGGCGCTGCAGCAGCAGCGCGAGCAAGTGATGATGTCGAAACAGCTCGCGACGATTGCGACGGACGTCCCGATGGAGCTGGATTTGAAGCAACTGGAGCGGCGCGAGCCGGACGTTGCGGCGCTGGCCGCGCTGTATCGCGAATTGGGATTCAACTCTCTGTTGCGGGAATTGGGGTCGGAGGTGGTTGCTTCGTCGGCGCCGGCGAGCGAGAGCAGCCATGCCAAGACGGATTATGCGCAACTGGCGAACGCCGGGGAGTTTCGCGAGTATCTGGCGAAGATTCCGGCGAAACAGCCGCTGGCCGCGTGGCTGAATTTGGAGGTGGGAGAGAGAGAAACAGAAGGATTCGGGACACGGATCGCGTCGATTGAGGTTTCACCGAAGGAAGGCGAAGGACGTTCGGTGTGGATGGACGAAAAAGGCGAGGCGTTGAAAACGCTGGCCGCGCTGCTTGCGGACGCGAAGCGCGCGAAAATCGTGCACGATCCGAAACTTTTTCAATTGCTGGCAGGGCGGCGCGCGAATATCAAGCACGCGACGCAGCTCTATTCGTATCTGCTACGGCCGACGACGGCGAATCATAATTTTGCGGACGTGGTGATGCGGCAATTCAACGTGATGCTGGGAGGCGGACCGGGGGAACGCGCCGCGTATTTGCAGCGCCTTGCGCCGCTGCTGCGCGCGCAGCTCGACGAGCAGGAGCTTGCGGGAGTCTACGAGAAAATTGATTTGCCGCTGGCGCCGGTGCTGGCGGACATGGAACGCATCGGAATCCGGGTGGACCCGAAAGAACTGGAGAAAATGTCCAGGTCGATGGAGAAGGAAGTCCGGCGGTTGGAGCAAGAGATTTGGAAATTGGCGGGAAATGAATTCAACATCAACTCACCGGCGCAGCTTGCGGAGATTTTATTCGACAAACTGAACCTGCAGCCGCCGGCGCGGCGCGGAAAAGGGAAAGTGCGGTCGACAGCCGCGGACATTTTGGAGGAGATGGCCGCGCAGCATCCGCTGCCGGCGAAAATCATCGAGTTCCGGGAGATTTCCAAGCTGAAATCGACGTATGTGGATGCGCTGCCGAAACTGGTAAATCCTGAAACGGGGCGGCTGCACACGAGTTTTTCGCAGACGACGGCGGCGACCGGGCGGCTCAGCTCGAGCGACCCGAACTTGCAAAATATTCCGATTCGAACCGAGTTGGGGCGGGAAATTCGCGCGGCGTTCGTGGCGGAGAAAGGGAAGATTTTGCTCAGCGCCGATTACTCGCAGATCGAGCTGCGCGTGATGGCGCATTTCTCGGGCGATCCGGTTTTGATCGATGCGTTCCGGAATGGAGAGGATATTCACGCGCGAACGGCGCAGGAAGTATTTGGTGTCGGGCCGATGGCGCAAAATGCGGAACACCGGCGCGCGGCGAAGGCCATCAATTTCGGGATTATCTACGGACTTTCCGCGTTCGGATTGGCGCAGCAGTTGGGCATCGGGCAGAAGGAAGCGGCGCAATTCATTGCGGCGTATTTCACGCGCTACCGCGGGGTGAAGGAGTTTCTCGACAAGATTCTCGCGGAGACGCGCAAAACCGGCGTGGCGAAAACACTGTTCGGAAGGATCCGGCCGATTCCGGAGATCAATTCGCCGCAAGCGCAGCTTCGTAGCTTCGCGGAGCGCACGGCTTTGAATTCTCCGCTGCAGGGAACGGCGGCGGACCTGATCAAGCTGGCGATGATCAGCATTGACCGGCGGCTGACCGCGGAAAAATTCGACACGAAAATGATTTTGCAGGTGCACGACGAACTGCTGTTCGAAGCGCCGCCGAAAGAGAAAGATAGTCTCGAAAAACTCGTGCGCGAGGAGATGGAAGGCGTGCACAAGCTGGCGGTGCCGCTAGTGGTGGAGATCTGTTCCGGCCCCAACTGGCGTGATATGGACTGAAGTTCGTACGCGCGTGTGTTGCTTGAGTGCCACGCTGTCATTTCCCACCCCGCGGGCGTAGAATCCGCACAAAGAAGATCGCCGATTTCCCTCGTTCGGCCGGCCCGTCTTGTTAGGAGGAAAAATGCGCGGAATTTGTTTGGTGGTTGGGGCGGTTTGTGTGGCGAGTCTTGGAATGGCTCGAGCAAAACAGGAGAACACGCAGGAGAAGCCGAAAGATGCGCAAGCAACGGCAGAGGAGTACAAAATTCCGCAGGAAGACATTGACAAGAAAAATCCGGTGAAGCCGACGCCGGAAGGACTGGCGGCAGCGCGCAAAATATATGGATACGACTGCTCGATGTGCCACGGGGACAAGGGAGACGGCAAGGGAGACGTGGTCGATTCCATGAAGCTGACGATGCACGACTGGCACGATGCGGCAACATTCGCGGGGAAGACGGACGGAGAGCTGTTTTACATCATCACCAAGGGCAAAGGGAAAATGCCGGGAGAGGGCGATCGTGAGTCCGAAACCATGCGCTGGAATCTGGTCAACCTGGTGCGGTCCATGTCCAAAAAATAGGCGGGAGATAAACCGGCTTCCGGAAAAACGGGCGCGGGACGCTATACAGGAGGGCAGGAAAAGATCCAAGTCTGGGGAATGATCGCGAACGCGCCGGATTGCCGGAGAATCTGGCGGTTATGCTGCGCTTTTCTCCACAAATACATTAATTGGAGGCTTGCATGGTTCATTCGCCACAATTCTTGAAGCTCGTCCAGGACGCGAAGCAACGCGTCAAGGAAACCAATGTGCCCGAGGTGAAGAAGCGGATGGACGCGGGCGAGAGATTCCTTTTAGTGGATGTACGCGAGGACAACGAATGGGCCAAAGGACATCTGCCGGGCGCGGTGCACATGGGCAAAGGTGTGATCGAGCGGGATATCGAGCAGCGAGTGCCCGATGCGGCGAGCAAACTTGTTCTCTATTGCGGGGGCGGATACCGCTCGGCACTGGTCGCGGATAATCTTCAAAAAATGGGCTACACGAACGTGGAATCGATGGACGGCGGGTGGAGAGGTTGGCTGGAAGCGGGATTGCCGACCGCGAAGGACTAGAAATTCGCAGAGGAAGCGGCGAATAGGTGGCTGGGGCGGGAGGATTCGAACCTCCACCGTCCTCATTAACAGTGAGGTGTCCTACCGATTGGACCACGCCCCAGCAGACTACGGGGTAGGCTCCGCCGTATGCGAATTCGACGGCGGAGTGTGCTTCTAAGATAACACGGGTGCGCCTTTAGCGAGGGTTCTTCCCGAAAAAAACTGCATCCGCGGGTGATGGCGCGAATCAGAATCGGAGAGTCAGGGAGGAATACGGCACGAGGGGTGTCTTCGCGAGTGTTCCAAAAGTTTGAAAAGGCGGAAGTTTTCGAAATAAGAAACGCATGGAAATATTTTTTAAAAAACTGAGCGAGACGGTTGCTTTCCAGAAAGTTTTATCGGAAACTATGCGGTCAATTACGAGCCGGGCAGGCACTTCCCGGCCATGACATCGCGGGGCCTCCGGCTTTTTGCAGCGTCCCGGAGTGGTCTGCGCTAAAGTGCAAACCTGACATGGCCCAGATTTTTCATCGCAGCACAAATTTCATTTCCAGATTTAGTCTGATCTCGGCTGCGTTTCTGGCTACGGCGGGACTTTTGGGCGTTTTGGGGATAGCGCGATCGCCCTACAGGACCAATCAGTACGTTACGCGGGAACAGCCGGTGCAATTCAGCCATAAGCACCACGTCGGCGACGACGGCATCGACTGCCGTTACTGCCACACGTCGGTGGAGACTTCTTCGTTTGCGGGCATTCCGCCGACGCGGACGTGCATGAATTGCCATTCCGTGCTGTATGCCGATTCCGCGTATTTGGAACCGATTCGCGAGAGCTACCGCACGGACCAGTCGATCCGATGGGTAAAGGTCCACCGGCTTCCCGATTTCGTTTATTTTAATCACAGCATTCACATCAACAAGGGCGTGGGCTGCTCGACATGCCACGGGGCCGTGAACGAGATGCCGCTGACGTTTCAGGCGTCCCCTTTGCTGATGGAGTGGTGCCTGGATTGCCACCGCAATCCGGAAAAGGCACTTCGTCCGATCAACCAAGTTTTTAATATGGACTGGAAAGCGCCAGAGAATCAGGCGGAGATCGGCAAGCAATTCGCGGTGGAGCGGAAGATTCGTACTACGGCAGAGCTGACAAGCTGTTCGACCTGCCATCGCTGATGGACGATATGCGCGAAAACGACTCGAACGAAGACCATAAACACGATCGCGAAGCGCACGGAGCTTCCTTGCACGAAGACGACCACTCCGAAACGCACGCAGAGGATTCGGTCGTGCGCGAGCATAGCCTGGACCTCGCGGCGGTGCGCGCGAAGCTGCGAAAAAAAACCGGCAAGCAATATTGGCGGACGCTCGAAGAACTGGCGGATGATCCACACTTTGAAGAGCTGCTGCATCGCGAATTTCCGCGGCAGGCGTCGGAGTGGGACGAGACAGTCGACCGGCGCGATTTCTTGAAGCTGGCAGCGGCTTCGCTGGCGTTGGCGGGGATTTCGGGTTGCGATCGAATGCCGGAGCAGTTGCTGGTTCCGTACGTGAAACAGCCGGACGGAATGACGCTCGGCAAGCCGCTTTTTTACGCCACGGCGATGCCATTCGGCGCGGACGCGATTGGGCTTCTGGTGACGAGCCACGAAGGACGGCCCACGCACGTAGCGGGGAATCCCGATCATCCTTCGAGCCTGGGTGGCACGGACGTAATCGCGCAAGCCTCCGTGCTCGATCTATACGACCCGGATCGCGCCGAGACGGTCACAAATTTAGGCGAGATTCACGTCTGGGAAGATTTCCTGGCAACGGCGCGCACATTGGCAGAAAGCGCCGGTATTCTAAATGGAGCGGGCTTCCGCATCCTGACGGGCACAGTCACTTCGCCGACGCTCGCCGCGCAGATTCAGACAGTTCTTAGTCAGATTCCCGGGGCCAAATGGCACCAGTGGGAAGCCGCGGGAAGCGACGGCCCGCGCGAAGGCAGCAAGCTGGCATTCGGACGCTACGTCAACACCGTCTATCGCCCCGAAAAGGCGGACGTTATCGTCTCGCTGGATTCGGATTTTCTGGCCAGCGGACCGGGGCACGTCGGCTACATGAATGCGTTTTACAAGCGGCGGAAACTATGCGGGCCGAGCGACACGATGAACCGGCTCTACGTAGTTGAGCCGACACCGTCCGTCACTGGTTCGAGCGCGGATCATCGTCTGCCTTTGAAGGCTTCCGAGGTCGAACAGTTCGCCCGGGGACTCGCGGCGCTGGTGGGTCTCGGAGGGAGCGGGACGCTTTCGCCCACTGCGCAAAAGTGGCTGGACGCGGTAGCCAGCGATTTGCAGAAGCACCGCGGCAGCTCTCTCGTGATTGCGGGCGAATTCCAGCCGCCGGCTGTGCATGCACTCGCGCACGCCATCAATGCCGCGCTTGGGAATGTTGGAACGACGCTTTACTACACGGAGCCTGTCGAAGCGAATCCAGTGAATCAGCTGGAATCCTTCACCGAGCTTTGCGTCGACATGGATGCGGGCAAAGTGCACACGCTGGTGATGTTCGGCTCGAATCCCGTGTACGACGCTCCGCACAACTTTGATTTCGTGTCGAAGCTCAAAAAAGTCGGCACTTCGATTCGCGTGAGCTCTCATTTCGATGAGACCGCGGAATATTGCCAGTGGCACATTGCGGAATCCCACTTTTTGGAGGCTTGGGGGGATGTGCGGGCATTTGACGGCACGGTGAGCGTGATTCAGCCGCTCATTGCGCCGCTTTACCACGCGCATTCGGCTTTCGAAGTCCTCGGGGCGTTTACAAACAACCCCGGTCTGACGCCTTATGAAGCGGTGCGCAGCCGGCTGAACACTCTTGCGGGGACGGCTGATCCCGAATATTTCTGGCGTAAAACTCTGAATGACGGCGTCATCGCCAACAGCAGCTATCCGCCGATTTCCGTCGCGGTAAAGTTCAGCCCCGCGAGCTTGCCGCCCGCGAAGACCACGTTGCCCGGCCAACTCGAATTTATTTTCCGCCCGGATTCCAACACCTTCGATGGGCGTTACGCGAATAACGGCTGGCTGCAAGAGCTGGCGCGGCCCGTCACCAAGCTCACCTGGGACAATGCCGCGCTGGTCGGTCCGAAGACGGCAGAGCAACTGCTGCTCACGCAAAAGGTTGCCGCGCGTGGCGGCGAGCATGGCCAGGTCGTTTCCAACGTAATTGACATCTCGATTTCCAATAGCAAAGTGACCGCGGCAGCCTGGATTCTTCCGGGCCAGGCGGAGGGCGTAGTTGTGCTGCCGCTTGGATATGGCCGCAAGAACGCCGGTTATACCGGTACAAATAAAGGGTTCAACGCTTACGAGGTGCGCACGTCCGACGCGTTGTGGACTGTTACGGCGGGCATCGAAGCGATCAAGAAAACCGGCGGCGAGTATCCCCTGGCCTGCACTCAATATCACTTCAACATCGAAGGCCGAAAGATTCTGGCCACCGGGACGCTCGAGGAATACCGGAAAAATCCTGACTTCGCGCACGAAGGCGATGAGCAGCCGCCAAAGTCCATGTCGCTGTACAAGGAATTCGCCTACCCCGGTTATGCCTGGGGCATGGCCATCGATTTGAACAGTTGCAATGGCTGCAACGCCTGCGTGATCGCCTGCCAATCGGAAAACAACATTCCCGTGGTTGGCAAGGATCAGGTCATGCGCGGCCGGGAGATGCACTGGATTCGCATCGACCGCTATTACTCCGCCAATACGCCCACCAACGATCCTTCCACTGACCAGGACGACGTGCTCGAAAATCCCGACACGTTCTTCCAGCCGGTTCCCTGCCAGCAGTGCGAGAATGCGCCATGCGAGCAGGTTTGCCCCGTCGGCGCCACCGTGCACAGCGCGGAGGGCCTGAACGACATGGTTTACAACCGCTGCGTGGGCACACGCTATTGTTCGAACAACTGTCCGTACAAGGTCCGGCGTTTTAATTTCCTGCGCTTCCAGGACTGGGAGACGCCTTCGCTCAAACTGCGGCGCAATCCGGAAGTTACCGTACGCAGCCGCGGCGTGATGGAAAAGTGCACTTACTGCGTGCAGCGTATCAACAACGTGCGCATTTACGCGGAAGAACAGAACCGCCCCATCCGGGACGGCGAAATCGTAACCGCATGCGAGTCCGCCTGCCCCTCTCACGCCATCGTTTTCGGCAACGCCAATGATCCCAAGAGCCGCGTGGCGATCTTGAAAGCGCAAACTCGCAACTACGCGCTCCTCGGCGAGTTGAACTCGCGCCCACGCACGACCTATCTTGCGGCAGTACGCAATCCAAATCCTGAATTGCCGGCTCCCGCGCAATTGCAGGACGAGGAACAGACATGAGCGCCGGCCAGCCGCCCCTCAATTCGCCCGAGATTCGGCGCCTCACGCCGGTGCTCGGTCCTGGACACACCTACGATTCGATCACGGACAAGATTAGTTCGATCGTCCTCACCCGTCCGGTCTCGCTGGGCTGGCTGGCAGGCTTTGGAATTTGTTTTTGCTTCATCATGCTTCTCAATCTTGCCGTTGTTTATTTGATCGGCAAAGGCGTGGGCATTTGGGGTATCAACATACCGATTGGCTGGGGCTTCGCTATCGTCAATTTCGTCTGGTGGATCGGTATCGGCCACGCCGGAACGCTCATCTCCGCCATTCTCTTTTTGCTGAACCAGAAGTGGCGCACGTCGATCAACCGTTTTGCGGAGGCGATGACTCTGTTCGCCGTGATGTGTGCCGGCATGTTTCCACTGCTGCACATGGGCCGGCCCTGGTTCTTCTTCTGGATGTTCCCTTATCCCAGCACGATGAAGATCTGGCCGCAATTCCGCAGCCCCTTGATCTGGGACGTGTTTGCGGTATCGACCTATTTTACGGTTTCTCTTTTGTTCTGGTTTGTGGGGCTGATTCCCGACCTTGCCACGCTGCGCGATCGCGCCATCTCGAAGCCCAAAGCGATCATTTACGGCATGCTGGCCATGGGCTGGCGCGGTTCGGCGCGCCACTGGCAGCGTTATCAGTCCGCGTACCTGCTTCTGGCCGGGCTCGCCACGCCGCTGGTGCTCTCCGTACACACGGTCGTGAGCTTCGATTTCGCGATCGCTATCGTTCCCGGCTGGCATACCACGATTTTTCCGCCCTACTTTGTGGCCGGCGCGATTTACTCGGGCTTTGCCATGGTGATAACCATCGCCATTCCTCTGCGAAAGGCCTACGGCCTCGAGGATTACATCACCATGCGCCACCTGGAAAACATGGCCAAGGTGATGCTAGCCACCGGCCTAATCGTGGCTTACGGCTACTTTTTTGAATTTTTCATGTCCATGTATAGCGGCAACAAATGGGACGTGTTCCTGGTCGAGCAGCGGCTGCACGGGCCGTATGCGCATTACTACTACATGCTAATCCTCTGCAACATCTTGACGCCGCAACTGCTTTGGTTCGAGAAGATCCGCACCAATGTGTTCATTCTCTTTCTGATGTCGTTGGTCATCAATGTTGGCATGTGGCTCGAGCGGTTCGTCATCGTGGTCATCAGCTTGTCCCGCGATTTCGTTCCTTCCGCCTGGGGACGTTATTCGGCCACATTCTGGGATTACGCCGTTCTGGCGGGCACGCTTGGACTTTTCGCGGGATTGCTCTTCCTGTTCGTGCGGGTCTTGCCGGCGATTTCGATTGCGGAAATGCGCGAGTTAGTGGCGCACAACTCCGAGGAACATGAGTGATGGAACAACACCGAGAACATACCTACGGCGTTGTGGGTGAGTTTGAAACGCCCCGAAAGCTTATCCAGGCTGCGGAGAAGGCGCGCGATGCCGGATATAAGAATATGGACGCGTATACGCCATTCCCTGTCGAAGGCCTCTCCGAAGCCCTGGGGCTCAAGCGCAACCTCGTGCCGCTGGTAACGCTGATCGGCGGTTTGACGGGCGGATTGAGCGCGTTTGGATTTCAATATTGGGTATCCGTGATCTCTTACCCCGAGAATATTGGCGGCCGCTCTTTGAATAGCTGGCCGGCGTTCATACCCGTCACTTTTGAATTGACCGTGCTGGGGGCGTCGCTCTTTGCCGTGTTCGGAATGCTGGCGATGAACAAGCTGCCGCAGCCGCACCATCCGCTTTTCAACGTCGAGCGCTTCCAGAAGCACGCGTCTGTGGACCGTTTTTACCTTTGCTTGCAATCAGACGATCCGAAATTCAGCGTGGCGGAGGCTTCAAAATTTTTGAAAGACGCCGAAGCGCAGAACGTCAGCGAGGTCGAGGATGATTAACTCCTCGCAGACGCGGCGCATGCCGAGGACGCTGGCCTTTTTGTGCGCGGCGGCGTGCCTGCTTTTTCTGACGGGCTGCCGCCAGGACATGGCCGACCAGCCCAAGAACACGCCGCTTTCGCCGAGCTCGTTCTTTGCAGATGGCCGTTCGGAGAGGCCTTTGATCGATAACACTGTGCCGCGTGGCTCGCTAGCGGATGACGCGCTTTTCATTCCCGATACTTCGAATGCTTTCCCTCTTCCGTTGACCCAGGAACTTCTCGATCGTGGCCAGGAGCGGTACAAGATTTTTTGCACGCCCTGTCATGGTTTGCAGGGCGACGGCAACGGCATGGTGGTCATGCGCGGAATGAAGCGGCCGCCTACGTATCATCAGCCGCGGCTCCGGGAGGCTCCCAACGGCCGTCTCTTTGCAGTCATCACGAACGGTTTTGGCGCCATGCAAGGCTACTCGGCGCAGATACCGCCGCGGGATCGCTGGGCCATTATCGCTTATGTCCGCGCGCTGCAGTTGAGCCGAGACGCTCCGGTTTCCGAACTGCCCCCGGATTTGCGGCAAAAGCTTTCTGAAGGAGGCACCACGAAATGAGCGCGCAGGACTACATGGCGCCCGAAAGCATTGGCCGCCTGCAGCAACGCGCACTTATCGTTGGCGTGGTCGGCTCGGTGCTCTGCCTCATCGGCTGGCTGCGGTGGCCAGCGCAGTTTTTTCAGTCCTATATCGACGCGTTTCTTTTGATTCTCGGCCTGTCGCTCGGCTCCATGGGCTTGCTCATGCTGCAGCATCTGACGAGCGGGCAATGGGGCATCATTATCCGCCGGCCCCTCGAGGCGGCTACGCGCACTTTGTGGCTCGTCGCGGTGTTGTTTCTGCCGGTCATTCTTGGCATGAAATATCTTTATGGGGCCTGGCTGAATGCACCGGCAACGGGAGAGGGCTCGCTTTCGAATTTCCAGAAAACGTATCTCACTCCGCACAATTTCATCATTCGCGCGGTCATTTATTTCGCGGTGTGGCTAGCTCTTGTGGCCATGCTTAACCGCTGGTCGCGCCAGCAGGATGTGGATACGGCCAACCGCGCCTTGCGCCGCAAATTCAAGATGCTCAGCGGGCCCGGCATCATTCTCTACGTTTTTGGCGTGGGCTTTGCTTCGATCGATTGGGCGATGTCGCTCTCGCCGCACTGGTTTTCCACCATTTATGGATTCATTTTCGTCGTCGGACAGGTCATTTCCTCTTTGTGTTTGGTGATCGTTGTTGCGGTCCTGCTTGCCCGGACTGCTCCGATGGCGGGTCTTGTCCAGGCGCGGCACTTGAGCGATCTGGGCAAATTGCTGCTCGCCTTCGTGATGTTATGGGCGTACTTTTCGTTCTCGCAATTGTTGATTATCTGGTCGGGAAACTTGCCGGATGAGATCAGCTTCTATCGCAGCCGCCTCTATGGAAGCTGGGGTCTGGTCGCCGTTCTCATTCTGATTCTTCATTTTTTCACGCCATTTTTCATGCTGCTTTCCCGCGACTTGAAGCGCAGCGCCAGCTTGCTTCCGAAAGTGGCTTTGCTGCTGATCGTCATGCGCCTGGTCGATCTTTTCTGGACGACGCGCCCGGAATTTACTTCGAGCGCGCTCCCCAATTGGTTTGATATTGTCGTGCCTGTTACGCTCTTTGGGTTGTGGTTGGCTTTCTTCGCCAGAACTTTGAAGACTCTGCCGCTTCTCCCCTTGGGCGATCCGAAACTGGAAGAGGCTATTGAAGTCCATGAGTACTGAGCATCACAACACGGATCAAGACAGCGGGCAGCCGCCCAGGAATTCGGATGTCGCGTTCGAGCCGGCGGATATCGATACGCACACGGTCCTGCTCTATTTGTTCTATTTGGCGCTGGCCGTCGCTGCCACGTTCTTGATCAGCATTTACATTTTCCGCTTCACTACCAAGCTGGCCGTTGAATCCGACCGCGGGCTGCCTCCAATGCGCCAGGGAGTTGCGACAGCGCTGCCACCCGAGCCGCGTCTTCAGGGCGTGCCGGGAAGCCCCATGGACCCGCAAGAAGATCTGCGGGAGAAGATCGCTGCGGACGAGGCAGCGAATAAGCAGCTCAAGTGGGTCGATCAGCAAGCCGGGATCGCGCAGATACCCGTGGAAGATGCGATGAAAATCATCGTCGCCAAAGGTCTGTCGGCTGTGCCCACGCTGCCGCCGCCGCCGACGACGGGAAAGAAAAGGTGAGAGCATGAATTGGCTGCGTTCGGGTCTGGTGGTGTTGGCGGTGTTGCTCGTCTCGAGCGCGGCCAGCGCCCAGACTGCTCCGAGTAACGTCGGTCAAGCGTCGCAGGGCTTGCCGCCCATTCTGCAGAACGTCGGCTTCGAACCGCCTCTCAACGGCCGTGTGCCGCTCGATTTACCCTTCCAGGACGAAACGGGCCGCAGCGTGCAACTCCGCGACTATTTTAAGCAACGGCCGGTGGTCCTCGGGTTGGTCTATTACGGCTGCCCCATGCTTTGCGATGAACTCCAGCAGGGCGTCGCAGGCAGTTTGCGCATGCTTTCCTTCAATCCGGGCCGCGACTATCAGGTAGTCTTCGTCAGCTTTGACCCGCGCGAGACTCCGGCGATGGCCGCGCAGAAAAAAGAACTGGCGATGAAAGAGTTTCACCGCCCGGACACCGCCGACGGCTGGCACTTTCTGACGGGACCGCAATCGTCCATCGAAGCGCTCACCAAAGCAGCTAATTTCCGCTATGCCTTCGACAAGAAGTCCGGGCTCTTTGCGCATGCCAGCGGCATCATGCTGCTCACTCCCGATGGCCGCATTTCCCGTTATTTCTATGGGGTTGAATTCCCCTCGCGCGACGTTCGGCTCGGCCTTGTCGATGCATCCCAGGGAAAAATTGGCACGCCGATCGATCACATTTTGCTCTATTGTTTTCAGTACGATCCGTCGTCCGCCCGCTACAGCGCCTCCATCCTCAAGATTCTTCGTCTCGGAGGCGTTTTGACGATTGTTTGTCTGGTCGCGGGCATGTTGATTTTCCGCCGGCGTGATCCAGGCGTCGGGCGAAAGAAGAGCTAAGGAGCCCACTGAGCCGTGCCGTCGCAATTGCCAATTTATCCGCAGCAGGCCTCCAACTTCGCTCCTCAAGTGGACTCGCTGATGACGTTCATGATCCTCGTATCCGCCTTCTTTACGGTGGTGATCACGGCCGCGATTATCTTTTTCTTTTTCAAGTATCGCCGCAAAACGCAAAATGAAATTGGCGTGCCCATTCACGGCGATATGCGGCTGGAGCTCACTTGGATCGTCATTCCCCTGATTTTGTCGATGGTCATGTTTGGCTGGGGTGCCGTCGTCTACGTCGATTTTCGCCACGCTCCCCAGGATACGCTTGATATTTACGTGGTCGGCAAACAATGGATGTGGAAGATCCAACAGCCCAACGGTCGCAGGGAAATCAATGAGCTCCACGTTCCCGTGGGCCGCGATATTAAACTAATCCTGGCCAGTGAGGACGTCATCCACGATTTCTATGTGCCGGCTTTCCGCGTCAAAATGGACGTGGTTCCGGGGCATTACAACACGTTGTGGTTCCGTCCCACCGAGCCTGGACGCTATCATTTCTTCTGCTCCCAGTACTGCGGCACGAACCACGCCATCATGGGCGGTTGGGTCACTGTCATGGAGCCCTCCGACTACGCTGCTTGGCTCTCCACCTCCATGGAAACCGACTCCGATCCCATCCTCGCGGGTGAAAAACTCTTTTCCGAAAAGTCCTGCAGCATGTGCCACGTGGCGGATGGAACGGGCCGCGGCCCGTCCCTCAATGGTGTTTATGGCGGCGCAGTTCGTCTGGCCGACGGCTCAACCGTGACCGCTGACGATGCCTACATTCGTGAGTCGATGCTGCTTCCGAACGCAAAGATTGTGGCTCGTTATGCGCCGCTGATGCCCTCGTACCAAGGACAATTGACGGAGGAACAGATTTTAAGTTTGACCGCCTATATCCGGTCTTTGCAATCGCAGCCGATACCTGCAACTGGTGCGGGCGTGATAGCAGCAGGGAAAAAATAAGCCATGGCCACGACAACCACAGCGCCGGTACACACCATGCCGCGCGATCATTATCTGAATTCGACCTACGGCATCCGTTCCTGGCTGCTGACTACGGACCACAAGCGTATTGCCTGGCTCTACCTCGCCGGTGTCACTTTCTTCTTCACCCTCGGCGGAATCTTCGCCGCCATGATCCGCATTCACCTGCTCACCCCCGAAGGCCTCCTCGTTTCGCCAGAGACCTACAACAAGCTCTTCACCATGCACGGCGTGGCCATGATTTTCTTTTTCCTCATTCCGTCCATTCCCGCCGTCCTCGGCAATTTCCTGATCCCGCTGATGATTGGCGCCAAGGACGTCGCCTTCCCCAAGCTCAATCTCCTCAGTTGGTACGTATATATCTTGGGCGGATGCTTCGTGCTTTATTCTTTCGCCACCGGCGGGCTGGACACCGGCTGGACCTTTTACACGCCTCTTAGCAGCGTTTATTCGAATTCGGCCGTCGCCCCCGCGGTCATCGGTATTTTCATCAATGGATTTTCCTCCATCCTCACGGGTATAAACTTTGCCGTCACCATCCACACCATGCGCGCTCCGGGGATGACCTGGTTCCGCTTGCCTCTTTTTATTTGGTCGCACTACGCCACGAGCATCATCTTCATCCTGGGCACTCCCGTCATCGCCATTACGCTCCTTCTCGTCGCCCTCGAGCGGGTCTTCCACCTCGGCTTCTTCAATCCCGCGCTCGGCGGCGACCCCATTCTCTTCCAGCATCTGTTCTGGTTCTATTCCCACCCCGCCGTTTACATCATGATTCTCCCCGCCATGGGTGTGGTCAGCGAAATCATTCCCACCTTTGCGCGCAAGCCTATCTTCGGCTACACCTTTATCGCAGCATCAAGCATCTCCATCGCCGTCATTGGCTTCTTCGTCTGGGCGCATCACATGTTCCTCACCGGAGAATCCACCTACGCGGCCCTGGCCTTCTCGCTTCTCAGCTATCTCGTGGCCATCCCCTCCGCCGTCAAAGTCTTCAACTGGACGGCCACTCTCTACAAGGGCTCCATTTCTTTTGACACGCCCATGCTCTACGCCCTCGGATTCATTGGCTTGTTCCTCATCGGCGGACTTACCGGTTTGTTCCTCGCCTGTCTCGGGCTGGACATCAATATTCACGACACTTATTTCGTCATCGCCCACTTCCACTACATCATGGTTGGCGGTGCCATCATGGGCTACCTCGGGGGTTTGCACTTCTGGTGGCCTAAAATTACCGGCAAACTCTATCCGGAATTTCTCGCGCGCATCGCCGCGGTCACTCTTTTCGTGGGGTTCAACCTGACGTTCGGCCCGCAATTCTTTCTTGGCCTGATGGGCATGCCCCGCCGCTACCATAACTATCCGCCGGAGTTCCAGGTGCTCAACGTTTTGTCCACTGCGGGAGCTTCCATCCTGGCCATTGGCTACCTGCTTCCCATGGTTTATTTCACCTGGTCCGTGCGCTACGGAAAAGTGGCAGGGCCTAATCCTTGGCCGGCCACGGGTCTCGAGTGGACCACCGCATCTCCGCCGCCGACCGAGAATTTCGACGTCACGCCGATCGTCGATTGGGAGCCGTACGACTTCAAGAATCGGCCGGAACTCGGGCTTGCGGCGAATGTCGCTCCGCTTGCCCCGGCTCACGGAGACGACTGAACACACGGGCGGCTTTAGGTTGAATCACTGGCGTCCTCAGAGGCGCTGGATTTTGAAACGGAAGAGGGGTACCGAGTGCACCGCACCGGCGAACTTTACGGGCAGTTTCAGACCATGGAGCAGCAGAAGGCCTCTGCTACTCTCGGCATGTGGATTTTTCTGGCCACCGAAATTCTGTTCTTCGGCGGTCTCTTTCTCACCTATTCAATCAACCGCCAGGCCTACCCCGGCGTCTTTGCCGCGGCCAGCTCCACCCTCAGCTTGAAACTCGGCACGATCAACACCCTGGTGCTGATCGCCAGCAGCTTGACCATGGCCATGTCCGTCTGGAGCGCCGAAGTCGGCAAGAAGAAGCTCATCCCTTGGTTTCTTATTCTCACGCTGATCCTCGGTTGCGCCTTCCTCTTCATCAAGGGCATCGAGTACCACGACAAATACGTCGAGCACCACATCCCCGGCCTGCCCTTCCAGTTTGAGCCCGGTTCCGACGCCGCCACCAACGCGCACGCCGAACTTTTCTTCTCGCTTTATTTCGGGATGACCGGCTTGCACGCCATGCACATGGTCGTCGGCGTTGGCTTGCTGCTTTGGTTGCTTCGGCAATCGTTGAAGGGACGTTTTACGCCGGAATACAACACTCCCGTCGAAAACGTCGGTCTTTACTGGCACTTCGTCGATATTGTTTGGATTTATCTTTACCCGTTGTTATATCTGATTGATCGGCATAGGTAGCGGCCATCAGGAGAATTGCGCGTGTCTGAGCATTCTGAGCATGTTGTTTCGCCGGTAGTCTATCTCATCATTTTTGCGTCCTTGATGGTCCTTACGGTCACCACCGCTTGGGCGGCCACCGTCGACCTAAACGCCTATTTCATGGGCTTGAACATCATCGTCGCCCTCGTCATCGCCACCTGCAAAGCCAGTCTTGTCGTTCTCTTCTTCATGCACGCCTACTACAGCGCCAAGCGCACCAAGCTCATCATCATTTCTGGCGTTTTCTGGCTGGCCATCATGCTCTTTTTGACCATGGGTGATTACGCCACTCGCTCTTGGGAGGTCCACTAGTTTTTCGAGAAGTACCCAGCTTCGCTTTCGGGCCTTTCCCACCCGGAACAATCGGTGGTCTTGGTCCAGGCGCGAAGCAGGCACACTTCCGCCGTGTTCGGGTGTACTGGAAGGTGTCTGGCAGGTTGGTGACGGTCCGGAAGAACTCCGGGTCACCGGTCGGCGAAAGTGATAGGGGGGAGAAACGAACCGGCCCAGCCCTCAATCCCCTAAAGGGATCCTCGGCTCGCCTCCCCCACTGCCTTTAGTCTTGCATTCGATAAGCCAACGCTAACTTATTTGTTTTCAACCTCTTGTCGCTCGATTGCCGGGTAAAAATGCTCCACCCCCGTGAAAATTTACCCGTCCGGGCCCCGTCCAGACTTCTGCCCCTTTAACCCAAAAGACCTTTCCAACGGGTCCTGTCTGTACCCAAGGCGCAAATGCATGAATCTAAGTTCACTGGCTTTTCATATCCGCCATACGAATGTTTCGCCGCGCCACGGGACGGGTCGTCTCGGACGGGGCCACTGTAGCAAGGACCGTTTCGGAGCAAACGGAGTTGCAATGCCGGCCTTTTACAAGATAGACAAGGAGCGCAGGCTCGTTATGAGCTCTGCCACCGGCGTCTTCAACAAAGATGCTGCGCTCGACCACCAGAATCGGCTCCTTGCTGATCCCGATTTCGATCCCAGTTACTCTCAACTGATGGATTACACTCATGTTACTCAAATTGATCTCTCTGCCGCCGATGTCGGGCTTCTGGCCGTTCGCAATGTCTTCTCTTCCAACTCGCGCCGCGCGTTTCTAGTGCCAAACGACGTGGCTTTCGGCCTGGCACGCATGTTTGAAATTATCCGCGAAAGCGCCGGAGAACGCGGAATCCGCATTTTTCGCGACTTGGAAGAGGCGCTCGATTGGGTTCTATCCAAACAAGAAGCGTCCTAAGCTAAATCCTTCAGGCAATTTTTCTTTGCGCAGCTTGTTCCGGCGGCGCCCGCACGCATCCGCGGCGGACGAGCCGCCGCCTCATCCGAAAGACACCTCCATCCCCTTTCTTGACCCCACTGAATTTTCCCTGCTATTGTGAAAGGCTATTCTGCCCTCAGTGTACCCACTGAGGGCCGGAGCTCCTGTGGAGGGAGCGTTCTCGTCTCATGGGCCTGACCAAACTGGTTATTCGGGGCGCGCGCCAGCACAACCTGAAGAACATCAGCCTCGAAATTCCGCGCAACACCTTGACCGTCATTACCGGCCTTTCCGGCTCCGGAAAGTCCTCTTTGGCTTTCGATACCATTTACGCCGAAGGGCAGCGCCGCTACGTCGAATCGCTCTCCGCCTACGCGCGCCAGTTTCTGGACCAGATGGAGCGTCCCGAAGTCGATGTGATCGAAGGCCTTTCGCCTTCCATCGCCATCGAGCAGAAAACCACCACGCGCTCCCCGCGCTCCACCGTCGGCACCATCACGGAAATCTACGATTACCTCCGCGTTATCTACGCTTCCGTGGGCGTGCCCCACTGTCCAAAGTGCGGCAATCCAATCGCGCGTCAGTCCAGCGAACAGATCGTTCAGGCCATCCTCAATGGCGAACTATGCCAAGCCGACGAACGCATTATGATTCTGGCGCCCGTCGTCCGAGGCAGAAAGGGGGCTTACCGCAAGGAGCTGGAAAAGCTGGCGCAGGACGGCTTTGTCCGCGTGCGCGTCGATGGCGAGCTTTTCCCCCTCGACGCTCCGCCCAGCCTCGATAAGCGCAAGAACCATACCATCGAAGTCGTTGTGGACCGCTTGCTCGTCAAGCCGGGTATTGCGGCCCGCCTCGAACAGTCCATTGCCACGGCTCTCAAGCTCGCCGGTGGTCTCGTGACCGTCGCCATCGTCGGCGGCAAGGAGCATGTATTCTCGGAAAAGCTCGCCTGCCCGGACTGCGGCATTTCCGTTCCCCAACTCGAGCCGCGCTCCTTCAGTTTCAATTCTCCTTATGGCGCTTGCCCGGCATGCAATGGCCTCGGCTCCAAATACGATTTCGACCCCGCCAAAATCATCACGGATTGGACGCGCCCGCTTTTCGACGGCGGCCTGGGCCCCGGCTCCAGCTCCGCCATCCTCAAGCGCACCCTCGAGCTTGCCGCCTACGCCTACCACTTTGACTTGGAAACGCCATTCGAAAAATTTCCCTCGCGCATCCAGAACCTGCTTCTCTACGGTTATCCGCCCTCCAACAGCCGGCCTTCCGGCGAAAAGCAAAACGCCGCGAAAAAATCCCAAGGGGAGAAATCCTTCCGTTTTCCGGGCATCCTCAAATTCCTCGAACGCAATTTTTCCGAGTCCAACTCCGATTCTTATCGCGAGTGGATGACGCAGTACATGTCCGCCACGCTTTGCAACGTTTGCCATGGCAAGCGGCTTCGCCCGGAATCACTCGCCGTCAAGCTGGCTGACTATTCCATCGCTGACTTTACGGCCCTCTCTCTGGCGTCCGCGCGCCCCGCCGTCGATAAAATCCTCGCGCAGCTCTCGCCTCGCCAGCGCGAAATTGCCGGCCGCCCGCTAGAGGAAGTCGCCGAACGCATTGATTTTCTCCTTGCCGTTGGTCTTGGCTATCTCAGCCTCGATCGCTCCGCCGCCACGCTCTCCGGCGGCGAAGCTCAGCGCATCCGTCTCGCCACGCAAATCGGCTCGCGGCTGCGCGGCGTTCTTTACGTTCTCGATGAGCCGTCCATCGGCCTCCATGCGCGCGACAACGATCGTCTGCTCGGTTCTCTCGAGCAGCTCCGTGATCTAGGCAACACCGTCCTCGTGGTCGAGCATGACGAAGACACCATTCGCCGCGCCGATTTTGTCGTGGACCTCGGTCCCGGCGCAGGCAACGCGGGGGGTTATCTCGTCGCGCAGGGCAAACCCGCGGAAATCGCCGCCAGCTCCGAATCGCTCACCGGCCGCTATCTCAGCGGCGCTTCGCGCATCGCCGTTCCGGAAAAGCGCCGCAGCCCCAACGGCAAAGCCATTCAGATTCTAGGCGCCAGCGCGAATAATTTGAAAGATGTCGACGTCACGCTTCCTCTCGGACTGCTCACCGTCGTCACCGGCGTCTCCGGCTCGGGCAAATCCACGCTCGTCAACGACATTCTCTACCGCGCCCTCGCCCAAAAGCTCTATCGCTCCATGGAGCCGCCCGGCGCGCACCGCGAACTGCTCGGTGCCGAGCATATCGATAAGGTCATCGAGATCGATCAGGCGCCCATCGGACGCACGCCGCGTTCGAATCCCGCCACTTACACCGGCGTCTTCGCGCCCATCCGCGAACTTTTCGCCATGCTTCCCGAATCGCGCGAGCGCGGCTACCGTCCCGGCCGCTTCAGCTTCAACGTGAAGGGCGGTCGCTGCGAAGCGTGCCAGGGCGATGGCCTCCGCCGCATCGAAATGAATTTCCTGCCCGATGTTTACGTGATGTGCGAAGTCTGCCGTGGCAAGCGCTACAATTCCGAAACGCTCAACGTTCGCTACAAAGGCCATTCCATCAGCGACATTCTGAATCTGCCCTCTTCCGACGCGCTGAAGCTGCTCGAAAATATCCCGCAGATTCAGCAGAAACTCGCAACGCTCGTCGAGGTCGGCCTCGGCTACGTCACCCTTGGCCAGTCCGCCACCACTCTTTCCGGCGGCGAAGCCCAGCGCATCAAGCTCGCGCGCGAACTTTCCAAACGCCAGACCGGCCGCACTCTTTACATCCTCGATGAACCCACTACCGGCCTGCACTTCGACGACGTCCGCAAACTCCTCGACGTCCTCCAGCGCCTCGTCGCCCTCGGCAACACCGTCCTCATCATCGAGCATCACCTCGACGTCATCAAACAAGCCGATTGGCTCATCGACCTCGGCCCCGAAGGCGGCGAAGGCGGCGGCCGCATCGTCGCGCAAGGTCCGCCCGAACTCGTCGCCCGCACAAAAAAATCCTATACCGGCCAAGCCCTCGCCCGCGTCCTAGGCATCTCCAACAACGGCCACGCCAATGGCCATGCTCCTGCCCATTCGAATGGCCACGCCAATCGTCAATCCAACGATATCGCTCCCACCCCCAAATGACGGCGCTCTCCCCCAAATGATCGCGCTCGCCTCTTGCCTTTCCGTCATTGTAATGGCGCGGCATGCTGCGCCCCATCTAATCACTCCTCCCCAACGCTTGGTCGCAAGCCACTCGCGCGATACAGTAGGTAAACCCCAATGAGCATCTATTCCACGCCGCCTCTCACCTTCGGCGCAGTCCACACGTACCCGCTTGCCTCTCGCAAAAGCAAAGTCAGCGTCCGCGATTTCGCCAAACCTCCCGCCGCCAATACTTCTCTCACAAAATTTCTGGATTCACTCCCGAATTTTCTCGCCGCCGAAGATCTCCGCCATCTCCTCGCCGCCATCCAGCGCGCCCGCAGACAACGCGCCTCTATCCTCTGGGGCATCGGCGGCCACGTCATCAAAGTTGGCCTCGGCCCCATCCTCATCAATCTCATGCGCCGCGGTTTCGTCTCCGGAATCGCCATGAACGGCGCCGCTCTCATCCACGATTTTGAAATCGCGCTTGCGGGTAACACCTCCGAGGACGTAGAAGCCGGCCTCGGCGCCGGCCAGTTCGGCATGGCCGCCGAAACGGGCGAGTACATCAACGAATTTTCAAAACTTGCCGCTCGTCTCCACATCGGCTACGGCGAAGCCGCCGGCCAGCTCCTCACCAGCGGCGTCCTCAACGTAAAGCACGCCGCCTCCAGCGTCCTCGTCGCCGCGTACAAACAACGTATCCCCGTCACCATTCATCTCGCCATCGGCACGGACATTCCCCACATGCATCCCGCCGCGGACGGCCCCTGCCTCGGCGCTGCCACTCACTACGATTTCCGCCTCTTCTGCGCTCTCGTAAAACAAATGCATCCCGGCGGTGTCTATTTGAACTGGGGATCCGCCGTGCTTCTCCCCGAAGTGTTTCTCAAAGCCGTCAGCGTCGTCCGCAATCTAGGAGTGCCTTTGCAGCCCATCACCACCGCCAACTTCGACTTTATCCAGCACTACCGTCCGCTGCAGAATGTTGTGAAACGTCCCACCCTCTCCGGACGCGGAGGCCGCAAGAACGAATCGCGCGGCTACGCCATCACCGGCCATCACGAAATCCTGATGCCTCTCGTCGCGGCTGCGCTAGCCACGGGCTGGCCCAAGACCACCGGGCATCGCAACCACGGCCGCGAACGAAAACAAGGTAACCAAGGCAAACGATGAGCCTCTTCGACGACAATTCGCCTCCCCCGCCGGACCGCGAACCGCCCGCGCCATCCCGCGAAGATTCCGCCGCCGAGGCTCAGCCGCCTTCGCCCACCGCCGAGCCGCATCTCGCCGGCGATCCCTTCAACCTCGTGTCCACCGCCCCGCCAGCCGTCTCTTCTAGTCCCACGCCTCCATCCCTTCCCGAGGATTTGCGCGTCTCCTGGTCCTGGCTGCATCTCCTTCTTTTTCTTTTATTCGGCTTTTTCAGCCTCGTGATCATTCAGACCGGCTTCGCGCTTTACTACGCCCCTCTCCGCCATTTTTCCAGCGAATTGGATTTCGAAAAATTCGTCCTTTCCAAGCCGCAATTCGCCATCGGCAGCATGGTTCTTTGGTACGCTTTCATCTTTCTATTTCTTTACGTCACCATAGCGGTCCTTCGCGGCATTCCTTTTTGGCGCACTCTGGGTTGGCGAAAAATAATCCGCCGCGATGGCGGCCCGCCGCGCAGTCCCTGGCTCTATTTCTTCTCGGGCTGCGGCGTTTCCGTTGCGGTCTTCATCGTCACGGCCAAAATGCAGCCGCGCGGAGATATCCCCATCGAGGAGCTCTTCCGTTACAAGAACACCGCGATTCTCTTTATGGCCATGGCCGTTTTGATCGCTCCGCTCGTTGAAGAGACCGTTTTCCGCGGCTATCTTTATCCCTTGTTTGCGAAATCCTTCGGCGTCGCCACCGGCGTCATTCTCACCGGCGTTCTTTTCGGTCTGATGCACGGCGCGCAGCTCGGCTGGACCTGGGGCCTCGTTTCCGTCCTCATCGCCGTCGGCATCATCTTCACTTTCGTTCGCGCCCGCACCGGCTCCGTCTTCGCCAGCTTTTTGCTGCACCTCGGCTACAACTCCACAATCGCCGCCGCAAGCCTGCTCGGCACCCAGGGCTTCACAAAATTCCCATCCCCCCACTGACCAATTCGTTTTCTTCGCTCTCCTCCGCTAGAATGTGTAGGGGCACGATACATCGTGCCCCATTTGAGCAAGATGTATCGTGCCCCTGTCTGGCGCGATTGCTCCTGTGAATTCGTGGTTCATTTTTTCTTAGCGCAGTTCCGATTCAGATAGGATTCTCGACAAATGTACGTAGCCCAACCCATCGAATGGACCGCACGCGGCGTCGTCATGCTCGACCAGCGCCTGCTTCCCGCCGAGGAAGTCAGCTACACCTACACCGATTACCGCGACGTCGCCAAAGCCATCCGCGACATGGTCATTCGCGGCGCGCCCGCGATCGGCGTCGCCGCCGCCATGGGCGCGGCTCTTGGCATTCTTCATTCGCAAGCAAATTCCGTTGAAGCCCTGCGCATCGAATTCGCCGAAATCTGCGATACGCTCGCAAAAACCCGCCCCACCGCCGTCGATCTTTTCTGGGCCATCGACCGCATGAGGCGCCGCTTCGCCGAGCTCACCGCCGAATCCTCCGACCTTCCGAAAATCCGCCAGGGTATGGTCGAAGAAGCCCGGCAAGTTCATCTCGAAAAGAAAGCCACCGACGAAGCCATCGGCCACTTCGGTTCGGAATTTATGCCCGCCGACGGCCAGGTCATGACGCAATGCAACGCCGGCGCCCTCGCCACCGCCGGCATCGGCACCGCTCTCGGCGTAATCCGCGTCGCTTTCGAGCAAGGCAAAAAAATCCACGTCCTCGTCCCCGAAACGCGTCCCTATCTTCAGGGTGCGCGCCTCACCGCTTGGGAACTCCACAAAGGCAACATTCCCCTCACGCTCATCACCGACAACATGGTCGGCCACTTTCTGAAGACCGGCAAAGTCGGCGCCATCGTCACCGGAGCCGACCGCATCGCCGCCAACGGCGACACCGCCAACAAAATCGGCACCTATCAGATCGCCGTCCTCGCCAAGGAAAACAACGTGCCCTTCTATATCGCCGCGCCCATTTCCACTTTCGATCTCTCCATCCCCAGCGGCGATCACATTCCCATTGAAGAGCGCTCCGCCGCCGAAGTCACTAACCTCCAAGGCGTCCGCATCGCACCCGACGGCGTCAACGCCGCCCATCCCGCCTTCGACGTCACTCCCGCCCGCTACATCGCCGCCATCTTCACCGAACGCGGCGTCGCCCGCGCCCCCTACACCGAGTCTCTCCGCGCCCTTGCCTCCGCCCGTCCTCTGGCAGCCGCTTCATCGTTCGGCAACTAACGAAGAAGACCTCCTTGCCTGTCTTCGGCTATGCGGTTATACTTTTGGTATGAAAACTGCGGTCTCCATTCCCGACGAACTTTTCAGAAGCGCGGACCGTCTCGCGCGGCGCACCAAGCGGTCGCGAAGCCGCCTCTTCAGCGATGCGCTGCAAGAATATTTGGTGCGGCATTCTCCCGACGAAATCACCGACGCTATGAATAAGGTCTGTGAAGACCTCGGAGACGATGCTGCGCCCGATCCATTTGTGTCCGCCGCAGCGAGGCGTATTCTTGAGAACACAGAATGGTGATTTCGCAGGGTGAGATTTGGTGGGCTGATTTGCCCGTGCCGACTGGCTCTGGCCCGGGCTACCGAAGGCCGGTTATCGTGGTTCAATCGGACGCGCTCAATCGCAGCGGCATTCGCACAGTCGTCTGCGTCCCACTAACGACGAATCTCAAGTGGGCCCCAGCCCCAGGTAACGTCCTACTCTCAAAGCGGGTGACCGGCCTGCGAAATGAATCCGTAGCGAACGCATCCCAGATCATCAGCCTGGATAAGCGCTTGCTTACTGATCGCGTCGGCAAGCTGCCCCAGCGGAACCTGCAACTTGTCCTTATGGGTGTTGGCGTGGTTCTCGCCAACTGACCCCCGGCTCTCGTGGTGAACCAAGTTCGGCCCCAACTGGCGCGAAACCTGTTCAATCCAAATCTTTTTTGGAAGCCTTATCCTCGTCCGTTGCGGGAAATACATTGTGCTGCGGCGGCGGCATCGGAATATTTCCCATGCGGTCCTTCCAAAGCGCCTTGTTGAGCAGCGCCGTATCCACCGCGTCCGCATGGCTGAAATCCAGATTCTTTCCCGCCTTCCAGTCCTTCGTATTCATTTCATAAATCAATCCATTATCGCGGTTGCGATAATCCGCGTTGAACGCCGGCTGCTGCCCCGTCCCGCTGAAAAGGGGCGTCATCACCGCCGCTCGCGAATCGTTCGCATTCATCGGCGGCACGCCCAGCAGCGCCTCAATTGTCCGCACCACGTTGACCGTCGTATAAAACGAATGGTCCACGAACGGTTTCGCCTCGCTGCCATGCCCCGCAGGCAACGGCGCGTATTTGCTGATCACCAGCGCGATGCTCCGGTGCGAATCCACATGATCCGGTCCGTCCTGCGCGTCATCCTCTAAAATCAGAAACGCCGTATCGTCCCAATACCCGCTGTGCGAAACCGCATCCACCACGCGTCCTATGGCCAGATCGTTGTCCGCAACCGAAGCCGCCGGCCGCGGTTTCCCTTTCGTGAGCCCCGCTGTGTGATCGTCCGGCAGCCGCAGCAAAATAAATTGCGGCATAGTGTCTTTCCCCGCCTTGCGCGCAGCCGCGAATTTCTGAAACTCGTTCAAAAATTCATCCGCCCGCAGTTGATCCGGATACGCCACCTCAAAATCCGGAAACAGCGGATCGAAATGTCCCTCCAGTTCCACTTCGCTCGCCACATTTTTCGCCAGAATCGGAATCGCCCACGGATAAGGGCTAGGCCCGCCTCGCGGCTCGCCAACATTTTTCTCCAGAGGCTCGCCTTTGTTGATCGCCGTCCGTGCGCAAGTCTCGCCCTCCGCTTTCGGCGGCCCCGATTGCGGTTGCCCCGTCCCGCCTTTTTCGTCGCACCATCGGCTCACGATATATTCGCCATAATGCCGGTAACTCACTCCATGCCGCGCAAAATCCTTCCAGAGATAGCCGCCCGTGGGTTCTCCGGCGTCGGGAATCTTGTCTTCGAAAGCTTCGCCGCCCAGCAGTGCGCCTTCGGAATCGTAGGTATGCTCTTTGCCGCGATAGCCGATCGGCCACGTCTTTTCGTTGTAGTCTGAATTCGACGCCGATGTCGACCACACATGCCCGTCTCCCGAAACTTCCCCGCTGTCGTAAAAATTATCGAGAATCCCGAATTGCCGCGCCAGCTTGTGCTGATTCGGCGTGATGTCTTCGCCATACATCGCCAGCGCCGGATCGCCGTTCGCGTCCGCCAGATCGCCGAACACCTGGTCGTATGTGCGGTTTTCCTTGATGATGTAAATCACGTGGCGGATTTTATTTTCGCCCGCCGCGAAAGCCACTTGATCGCCGTTGCCGCGAAACGCGTTTGTAGCCACAACCTGTCTCGTATACTCCGCGAGATTTGCCGCTGCGTCCGCCAGCGGAATCCGCGCCAGCGATCCATGAATCATCGCCGGTCCATAGGGATAGCGCACGCTTCCGTCCGGTCTCTTCCCTGTCGCATTGGGATTTGGCCCCGACCCGCGCCCTTTGTCTGTCGCGATCAGCAAATCCTTCCCCGTCGCCGCCACCACCGTGGGGTACCACTCCGTGGGAATGAACCCCGCTGCTTGTCCGTCGTTTTTCCCGCTATCTTTCGCGAGCTCGAACACTCCCACGGAATCCGAAATCGAATTTGCGGAAAAAAGTGTTTTCTCATCGGGCGAAAGCGCCAGGTATTCCGGATCGCTCCCGCCATATTTCTGTCCCGGAAGTTTCGTCGAAAGGTACGACTCGATTTTTCCCGAGTTCGCATCCAGCATCGCAATTTCATCGCGGTTGGTCAGCGCAACGTATAGCCGCGAATCGTTCCGATTGAGTAAAAGCGCCGTCGGATGCGAACCTCCCGCAAGCGGCGAAGCCGGCTTGCGCAAGGGAATGATCCGCAGCACTTGCCCGTGCACCAGATCGAGTTCCGCAACCGATGACGCATTCCACAAGGAAACAAAACCTCGTCTTCCGTCCTTCGTCATCATCGTCGTATACGGAAGCGAAGCCGGAATGCGCTGCATCGTCGAAAGATCAAACCTATGAACAATCTTCCCGTCGCTCGTATTCAACAGCACTGCTTCGTCGGAGTTATTGCACGCCACCAGCAATCTCTCTTCTCCGCCGCTCATCCCCACGCTCAAGCCGGCCGGATACGTCACATCCGTGAATTCCGCGCGCCGCAATTTTCCTGCTGGAATTGTTGTGCGCGGCGCTAACCGTAAAAACCGTTCCGGCGCAACGCGCCCATCTTCAAAGCTGTAAACGGCAATTCCATTCCCCGTGCTTCCTTTCTGCTTCCCCAGGGGATCGGTCAGCGATGCCATGCTCGCAAATACATGCTTTCCATCCAGGCTGAATGCCAGTCCCAGAAAATACGTTTGCCGGGCCCTGCTTCCCAACCGTTCGTCCGGAAAATCGGCAAGCTCATTCGTCTCCAGGTTGAGCACCGTAAGCGATTGCTTCTCTCCCGAAGTGTAAGCGCCGTATCCGCTGTGCAGCAGCACCGCAAACTTTCCGTCCGGAGAAATCGCGATCGCCGTAGGCAGATTGTTGATGAGCCGCGGCGCGCCGGGAACCGCGCCAAGCAATTTCCCGTTCGGCAGTTGCACCGCTTGCGGTGTGTCTTGCGCCAAAAGAGCCGGCGCCACTGCCGAAAGCAGCAGAAAACAAAGCGCGCGCGTTCCGAGAATACGATTGTTCATGCGGCGAGCATACAGGTCCCGCATCACAAAATGATTAAAGCAGCCGCGACAAAATGTCCTCATTGTTTCACCCGGGATCTTTACTTTATCGATCTGGCTCCCGCATCCTACGCCGCCGTCCGAAACGCAGCAAGCAACTTTGCCATTTGCACTTGCTCCCGCCATTTACAAACCAATTCTCCTGTAATGGCGTCCCTGCTTGACGACAGCAAACGCCTGGCCTATGGTCTAGCGCGCAGCTAGAATGAAGTTCGTAATTTCCGCCCGAGCGCCGCTTTCCTCCGCAAAGGCGTTCGCGCAACATCGATTTTACGCAATTAGAAACTTGCTGATTTGCGGAAGAAAATTTGCGCCAGGAAAGGCCGCTCATGCCCGCCGTCGAGGCCAAGGTTTTTCACATCGAAGCTCTCCGCGAATTCAGCACTCGCATCTTTCTCCATTTCGGCGTTCCTAAAGACGACGCCAATCAGGCTGCCGACGTTCTCGCTTCGGCCGATCTTCGCGGCATCGATTCGCACGGCGTCGCGCGCCTCTATAGTTATTTTGGCCTCCTCAACGAAGGGCTGATCAACCCCAAGCCAAAAATCGCGAAGGTCCGCTCCACGTTGAGCACCGCTACCATCGACGGGGATAACGGCCTCGGCCTCGTCGTCGGTCCGCAAGCGAATCGCATTGCCATGGACATGGCGGAAAACGCCGGCTCCGGCTGGGTCAGCGTCTGCAACACCAATCATTTCGGCATCGCCGGCTATTACGTTCTCCAAGCCCTCGAACGCGACATAATCGGCTGGGCCATGACCAACTCGAGCAAGCTCGTCGCTCCGCTCTGGGGCATGCAGCGCATGCTCGGCACGAATCCCATCGCCATCGCTTTTCCCGGTAAGGAAGAACCGCCCATCGTGATCGATATGGCCACCTGCACCGCCGCGTACGGCAAGATCGAAATGGCTCGCCGCAGAGGAGAATCGATTCCTCTCGGCTGGGGAATCGATAATCAGGGCCGCAACACGACGAATCCCGACGATCCGGTCAACGGCGGCTGCCTGCTTCCGCTCGGCTCCGACCGCGAACGCGGCGGCCACAAGGGTTACGCTCTCGCCGTCATGGTGGACGTACTCTGCGGAGTGCTCAGCGGCGCGAACTGGGGGCCCTTCGCTCCGCCCTTCGCTTTGCGCCAGGAAATTCCGGAGCGCAGCGTCGGCAAAGGCATCGGCCATTTTTTCGGCGCGATGCGCATCGACGGTTTCATCGACCCCGATTCCTTCAAGCGGCAGATTGACGATTACGTCCGCGTTTTCCGCGCCACAAAACCCGCGCCCGGCACGAACGGCCCGCTCATTCCCGGCGATCCCGAACGCGAAGCCGAAAAAATTCGCCGCGAATCGGGCGTCCCTTTGCTTATGCCCATCGTCGAAGACCTGCGCGCCATCTCCAAGCAAACAGGCATTCCGTTCGACTGACGCGGCCGCGGCGCCAAAGGCGAGGAGCCTCGATTACGCGGGAATGAGCGCCATGACCACTCTTTGCCGCCGGCGGAAGAACGCGAAAAAATCCAGCACCTGCTTCAGCGGAATATATTTTTTATTGAGCAGCTTCATCGCGCGCCCGGCCTCTTCGCCCGTCACGATTTCCGCTTTCGCGTCGGCCCATTCGCCCAGCGGATCGCCCTTGATCGTGCACGGAGCAATCTTCACGTGGGAATTGTTGCGGATGCGTTTCACTTTTCCGGTGTCCCCAATCGTGTAAATGTAGATCCTCGCGCCGTCCCCAGCGAGGTCGCGCGCCGGATCGGCCGCGAACCAGACCGGCGTTTTCACGCCTTCGCCGCTCTTCTTGAACGTTTCGAGACTCAGGTATTTCTGACCGCTAAACTCCGCAAATCCCATGGCATCGCTCCTGCCCCTTCGATGCAAAATGGCCTGCGTTTGGCACTCGCGAAAACGCACGCCTCCCGCTTCGCCCCTTGTTTCGTCTCCTGCTTTGCCGTCCGGCACCACACCAGCCACTCCGGCGATCGCCAGTACACCGGCCGGCGGTGCGGCACTGCTGCTGACGACGCTCCACGTCCCCGCTCGGGTGGGGCAGGGGCTTGTTGTGCGCTATACGTGGCGCGGCGGGTAAGGCTAACCGTTAGGGTTATTGGCGTCCGATAATCGGTGGAAACCAGCCGCTGCGGCGTTAATTTAGAAGACGTATCCCCTAGTGCACAGCTTCCCTCTGTATGGAGAGCAAAATGAAGACCAACACTTTGAAGTGGGCCCTGGGACTCTGTCTGCTCCCTTTCCTTTTCTTGGCCACAGCGCCGGCCGGCGCAGCCCAAGGCACCACCGGCGTAACCGACAGCGAGATCCTCATCGGTTCCTGCGCGGCTCTCGAAGGCCCCTCGCATTTCCTCGGCGAACAAACCGTGACCGGCGCGAAAGCCTATTTCGATCTCATCAACGACCAAGGCGGCGTGAACGGGCGCAAGCTCAAACTCATCTCCGCCGACGACAGCTACGATCCAGCGAAGACGCAAGCCTGCTTCGACCACCTGATGAAGGAAAAAGTGTTCGCGATGGGGTTTTTTGTGGGCACTCCGACCGCCGTGAAATACGTTCCGATGGCGGACAACGCGAAAGTTCCTCTGATTGGACTTTTCACCGGTGCGCAGACGCTGTCCGTGCCGTTGCGCCACTGGATCATCAACGTTCGTGCGTCTTATTTCGATGAAACGCGCGAACAGGTCGACGGAATGTGGAAAACGCTCGGCTATAAAAGGATTGGCGTCATTTATCCCGACGACGCTTTTGGAACCGCCGTTCTCGAAGGCGTGAAAACTGCGCTCAAGGCGCACGGCGCGGAGCCTGCAGCTACGGCCTCCTACCAGCGGCAAACGTCGCAGGCGGCAAACGCCATCGATACGGTGCGCGCCGCGAATCCGGAGGCGGTAGTCGTTGTGGGCCCCGCGAACACGGTTGCGCCAATTCTCAAGGAAGCGCACGCGAAAGGGTGGAAGCCGTTGTTTCTCACCGTTTCGTTCGTGGGCACCGACGAATTGATTTCGGAGGCGGGCGCGGACGCGGACGGCATGGTGATCACGCAAGTTGTGCCGCCGTATTACATGACGGAAGAGAAGTCCGTTGCGCTCTATCGGCGTTCGCTCTCGAAATACTATCCTTCGGAGCAGCCGAATTTCGTCAGCCTCGAAGGTTTTGTGGACGCGATGGTGATGGTCGAAGGGCTGAAACGCGCGGGGAAGGACCTGACGCGGGAAGGATTGATCCACGCCATCGAAACAATCCACGACCACGACATGGGGCTTGGTCCGCAGCTCAAGCTGAATTATTCGGCCAAGGAACACAAGGGATTTGACCACGTCATCCCGACGGTGATTCGCGGCGGAAGAGCGGTGCCGTTCACGGATTGGTCGATGGCCGCTCCGAAATAATACGGACTTGCTTTTGAAGAGCTGTTGCCGGATTGCTGACTTCGCGCGATTCGCAAAATCACATAAAAAAGAAGCACGGGCCAAACTGGAATTGCTATTTTTGCCGCGCCCGTCGAGGGGCGAAGAAGTGAGCTCAGGCAGGAGTGCCTGAGCTACTCGATCCCGGATTTTGGATGGCATGTCTTACCTGTGGGCGGATTCGGTTTGCTCGAAGGCGTGGTAGGAGGAGCGGACGAGCGGGCCGGCTTCCACGTGTTTGAAGCCCATCGCTTCGCCGCGAACTTTGAACTCGGCGAACTCGTCGGGGTGGACGTAGCGGACGATAGGCAAGTGATCGCGAGTGGGCTGTAGATACTGGCCGAGCGTCAGAATGTCAGTTCCTTGCGCGGCGAGATCCTGGAGCGTGGCGAGGACTTCTTCTTTTTCTTCGCCGAGACCAAGCATCAGGCCCGTTTTGGTGGGAACATCCGGATGAGATTGTTTGGCGCGGCGGAGCAGTTCGAGGGAACGCTCGTACAGCGCGCCTTTGCGGACCTGGCGGTAGAGGCGCGGGACGGTTTCGGTGTTGTGATTCAAAACGTCGGGCTTGGTGGCAAGGACGACGTTGAGCGCATTCCAATCGCCGCGAAAATCCGGAATTAACACTTCGACTTTGCAGCCGGGGACGCGATTGCGAATTTCCTCGATGGTGCGTGCGAAAATGTGCGCGCCGCCGTCGGGCTGGTCGTCGCGATTGACGCTGGTAACGACGGCATAACGCAAACCCATTCGCGCGACGGCTTCGGCGACGCGGAAGGGTTCTTCTTCATCGGGCGGGCCGGCCGGTCTGCCACTGGGCACGGCGCAAAATCCGCAAGCGCGCGTGCAGATGTCACCCAAAATCATAAAGGTGGCTGTGCCGTGGTCCCAGCATTCGCCCATGTTGGGGCAGCGGGCGCTTTCGCAGACGGTGTGGAGATCGAGCGTGCGCATAATGCGCTTGAGATCCTGGTAACGCTCGCCGCCGAAGAATTTAACGCGGAGCCAATCCGGGCGCGGATGCGCGCCCGGCAAGGGAACCGGGATGGGCGGCTGATTCGAGATGATGTTGAACGGTGAGGCCATGGTGTCGGCTCGAATTGGCTATTTTACCTCATTCGGGGACGAGGACAAATGTGGAGAAGCTGACAGGTGACAGCTTGCAGCCGACGGCGACGGAGAAAAAGAAAGGTAACGCTGAGACGCAGAGCGCGCAGAGGGGGGGTACCCCCCCCGGTTTTTTTTGTAAGTGTTCATTCTAAAGGATTTTAAGTCTTGTGTTTTGTAAGTGCGGATTCTAAAGGGGTTACAGGCTTGTTTTCTGTAAGTGCGGATTCTAAGGGACTTAGGGGCGAAATGGGAGTGTATTGAGGGGAGCGGGCGGACGGAGGAGGTGCGATGTGGCGGCAAGGTGGATGGCAAGGTGAACATAAGAGAGGGTAGCATTGGATTGGCTAGGGGGTAAAGTGAATTACAGGGAATGGTCGAAAATGGGGGTTGAATGGTCGTTTTGGAAGGGTGAACGGCGGCGGGGTCGGAGATGAGTGGTAGGGGTAGTGTTGAGCGAACTGGGAGGTCCGAAAGTGGATGGAAGAGGTGTCGAGCCGGTACGGTCTTCGAGATGGACACATGACGGTGTGGGGGGCGGGAGGGGAGTTTGGATTTGGCGCGCGTTTGCCGGATTCGAACGGCTGTTTGTGGGCGGGGGCAGCTGGTGAAGGGCTGTTGGATGCTTTTAGTTTTTTGGAACAACGCTGTGGTGGCGACGGATTGGGTTTTGTTGGCGTTGGAAAGCGAAACTTTAAGGGAGAGCGAAGAGGAACTACGGACGGGAAAAGCAAGAGCCGGCTGGAAGCCGACCGTACGACATCCGTTTATTTCACTTGGGAGTTATAGCAAACGATAGGGAATATAGACAGAGAAGCTTGGCTACTTGGCGGCTTGGCGGGCGAGGCGGGCGGCGAAGCCAAGTAGGAGGGTGCGTTTTTTGGGATCCATTTTGGCGAGGTGGCGCTGGAGCTGGCTAAGCTCGGCGGCTTCTTTTTTGGAGTAGCCCCAGAGGCCTTTGTCGTCGTCGGAGACTAGCTTGCGCGGCTTGGGCGGTTCGTCGCCTTCGTACATGACTTTGTAGAGAGGCATGTCGAGAGCGCGGGCCCACTTTTCGAGAGTCTCGACGGTGGGGACGGTGTGGCCGTTTTCGACGCGAGAGACGTAGCAGCGGAGAAGGCCGGTGGCCTTTTCGATATCGCCCTGGCTGAAGTTCTTTTCTTCGCGCAGGGTTCTTAATCTTTGACCCATTTCCATACACAAAGCATGCCACAAAATGAGGCGAGTAGCAAAGAGACAAATTTCGATACGTACAAGGACAGGAAGAAATGGCCGAAGGATTTCCATAGGCTTGGGAATGGGTTGAGGGGAGATTGCCGATCCACTTGCCGGCGGGTGAGCTGGGAACGAGAGGGAAAAAAGCTGAGGGCGCAGCAGGCCGTTAAGCTTGTTGCGCCCTCCAAATCGAGCCGTAAAGTTTCAGGCTTCCGCGTCAATCCGGCGACTCAATCGCCTTGCGGCTATCGCGTCCTTCGAACTGAATCGTACCACCTACGAGCTATCGGATCTGGTTGAAGGCTGCACCTGCGGTTAGGCTGATGCAGGCTCTTCGCCAAGCCACGATGCCCACGAGCTTATCGATTCGGTCTAACGTCGCAACAGCGGTTAAGCAGTTGCCACCTCTAAACCGAACCGCCAAGCCTCAGAGATTTCGGATTCGATCCAGCGCTGCGTTGGCGGTTAAGCCACCGCGGACTCTGGACTCCATCTTTACGCCCCTGAACTCCCCGGCCCTGCTTGACATCGCAAATGCGGTTAAGCGTTTGCGAAATCCGCTCTAAGCCGGGAAGCCTTTGAACTTACGATTTCCGCTCAGGAGCACGACAACGGTTAAGATATCGCGCCGCCTGAACTGAATCGTAAAGTCTTTTACGCTTCCGGTTCAATCTGTGCGGAAGATAAACCTGGTGTGATTTGGCGTCAATAAGAATCGGGGAAAATGTCTGTGCAAAAATGTGAATGAGTGTGGAAAAAGAGTGACTGGTGATTAGTGACTGGTGACTTGTGCAAGCTTGGCTGACAGGAGCTTTTGGGGCGGAGCGTTTTTTTTAGCGATACGATTGCTGGGACCTGTGGCGAGAGTGCAGAAGATATTTGTATGAGCGGGCGAACGCGATTAGAGCGGCTGGCGAGAGGAGCGGACGAAATCGCGGAGGACGGTGACATTGGGGCCGTAAGCGCCGATGCGGCCGGCGTCTACGGGAAGACCGAGGCGCTCGGCGAGATCGAGATCAACGCCGGCGTCATCGAGTTCGGAAAGACTGAAACCTTGCGCGGGCAGCACGCGGTTCAAGCCCGTGGGATAGACAGGGCGCGGCGGACGATGGCGCTGCCAAGGACGGCGAGCCAGCTCATAAAATTGCTGCCAATCGCGTTTGTGCCACGTGGTCATCGTCTTCTTTGTTGTTACGTCCTCTTCTTCCGGTTGGATGCACGGAGCGGCAAGAAGGTTCGTCTCGGATTTTTCAGACATCATTCCACTCACCCGCAGCCCCGCAAAATCGGCGATTCCTCCCTGGGGAGGCGGGGCGCCAGGCGCTCACGATACTTCACATTGGGCGCCGTGCGACATTTTCCTTGCCTACTGTTTCAAACACGTTACCGGGTGATTTGTTTCGCGCGCCGCCCTTCTGCCAGGAAAGAAGGCGATTCCGCAACGAACGGGGCCGGGGACAGCCGTTAGACGCAGTGTATTATACGCAATGGTAAACTTTTGCCAGAGAGAATTTGCGCTAATCTGGCAGGGTGCCGTTGCTCGAGCGCGCAGCGAAAAAACCAAACGGACCAGTTGCTTCGAAGCGGCGGCTTCAGAGAGGCTGGTTCGGAAAGGCCGCCGCGCTCCTACTGTTCTAGACGGATTTGGGGCGGAAATGTTGCAGAAGAAAGAGAAACGCACAGGCGCAGAAAAATACTGGAGGGAAATTGAGGAAGGTCTCAGGCGGCGTCCCCTGACGTGTGGACGCCGCTTTCTAAGCCTGAGCTTTGAATGAGGATAAGGACGATTACCAGCGGTTGCCGCGGTCTCCACGATCGCCGCCGCGCCCGCCGCCGCCGCCGTGGCCGCCACGACCCCCGCCGCCACCGTGGCCGCCGCGTCCGCCGCCATAGCCACCACCGCCGCCACCACGTCCGCCGCCGCCCCCGCCACGTTCGGCCTGGGGCCGCGCTTCATTGACTACCAGGTTCCGCCCGCCGAAATTCTGACCGTTGAGGGAATTGACGGCCCGATCGGCGTCCTCGTCACCTTGCACTTCAACGAAGGCAAAACCGCGCGATTGGCCCGTAAAACGGTCACGGATCAGATTAACGCCCGAGGGAGTAACGCCGACTTGCGCGAACCATTCTTGAAGCTGCTCTTCCGTAGCGGAAAACGGAAGATTGCCGATGTAGAGCTTCTTCACCTGCCCACTCCTTCTGCCCGGAACCCGAGTAAGAGTCGCGGAGCGCGCCGAAGGACAGCAATCGAACACGGGCAGCCAGGGGAGCCAAGCCACCGCGGGCGCGAGAGAGGCGCTTCAGCGGTCAGAGGCATGGTCTCGAAAATTAACTGGTTTTGCAACCGGAAAGAGACTACCGGGAGGGAGCGGGCGCGGGCGGTGCGGAGCGAGAGGTGCAGTGAGGTCCGAAGGGAAAGTAAGGAGGGGATGGTTAGGAGGGTTAAGCAGGAGATACGCGGAGAGCGGCTAAATGTGCTATTGTGCAGGGGTAGACTCCCGAAGTAGGGTTGCCTGAACTCCCTGAAGGGCGCGCTTTGCGGCCCTCCCTCCACTGAATTCAGCCAATTTTAGGCCAGTGTATCGTGGTGTCCCGGAAGCGATGGAAAACCGGGAACGTGGACTCATGGTGCTTCGAAGAGTACAGGGAGAACCAAGATGAAGAGTTTGTTTGTCGGCAACATGAGTTTTCAGACCACGGAAAGCGAATTGCGGGAGCTGGTCGCGCCGTTTGGGCAAGTGACGCGAGTACACATGGCAATGGACCGGGAAACCGGACGGGCGCGAGGGTTTGCGTTCGTGGAAATGCCCAACGATGAGGAAGCGGCCAAAGCCATGGCGGGGCTCGACGGCAAGGAATTGGGCGGGCGGAACTTGAAGGTGAATGAAGCGCGACCGAAGGGCGAAGGCGGAGCGTCACGCGGGCCGAAGAATTTTGGAAGGCCAGGCGGCGGCGGAAGCGGGGGAGGCCGAGGGAAGGGCGGAGGAGGCGGCCGGGACCGCGAGCGCTTTTCGAACGAGGATTACCGCGAATCGGCACGTCAGCCGCGCGAACCGCGCTGGTAAGGAAATACAAAATGGAAGAACGGCGGCGGCGATCGCCGCGGGCCGCTTATGAGGAGAGGCTATGACAACGACATTTCAGAAGCGGCAAAAAGAGATGAAGCGCATGGAAAAAAGAAAGATGAAAGAAGAAAAGCGCGCGCAGAGGAAGCTGGATAAGACGGCGGAAAAAGAATCGGGAGTGACGACGGAAGAAATCATGGAACCCTTGACGGGGCCCGTGGCTTACGATCCGGAGCAGTAAGCGAAACGCGACGAAGCGCCGGGGAAACGAGCGCTTCCCACCAAACAAAAATCAATTCAGCGAAACGCGTTGAAAAGCGCGCGGGGAGAGGCTTGCCTCGCGAAGGGAAGGTGCGGCGCATTCCTTAGTGAACGGAGAGCGGGCCACCCTTGGCCTGCGGGCGCCGCATCAAGAAAATAAACGGAAGCATCAAGACGAAAAGTCCCGCCAAAATCAGGAAGATGCTGTTGTAGGCGAGCATACTGGCTTGCCGTTCGACCATGCCAAACATGGCTGCGCGGGCCTGGTGTGTGGCGGTGACGGAATCTGATCCGCTGGACATGAACATTCGCTGAAGCGAATTCATCATGTTGCGCGCGGTGAGGCTATAGGGATTGACGTGTGCTCCGAGGTCATTGATGTTTCGCTGCTGAAAGCGAGTTTGCATGGTGCTGACGGCGGAAATGCCGATGCTGCCGCCGAGATTGCGGACGAGGTTGAAGAGGCTGGTGGCATTGCCCATGTTTTCCTTGCGAATGGGAGACATGCTGATGGTGGTGAGAGGAACGAAGATCAGACCAAGCGCCAGACCCATATAAAACTGGGGCCAGCAGAAATCCCAGAAGCCGGCGTCGAGGCTCAGGCGGGAGAGTTGGAAAAGAGTGAAACCGCAGACGATCATGCCGACGGTGAGCAATTTGCGCGGATCAAACTTCACCATGATGAAGCCAACGAGAGGCATTCCGATGAAAGAACCGAGGCCGCGCGGAGCCATGGCAAAACCGGCCTGGAGAGCGGGGTAGCCGAGTAGCGTCTGGAGAACGAGCGGGATGAGGACGGTGGTGCCATAGAGGCCGACGCCGAGCAGGGCCATAAGGAAAACACCCGTGGAATACGTGCGGTTGGTGAAGACACGAAGATTGACGACGGGCTCTTTGACGTGGAGCTCGTAGATGAGAAAGGACAGAAGGACGACGGCGGAAATCACGGTGAGGACCGTGATCCAGTGGGTGCCGAACCAGTCTTTTTCCTGGCCTTTATCGAGGACGATTTGCAGCGAGGCAATGCCGACGGCGAGCATGCCTATGCCCCAGTAGTCGATTTTTTGGGAAGCGCGGCGAATGTAGGAGGGATCGAAGATGAAGAGCTTGGTCATGACGAGAGAAGCGATGCCGATCGGGATGTTGATGTAAAAGACCCAGCGCCAGGAGTAGCTGTCGGTAAGCCAGCCGCCGAGGACGGGACCGAGCATGGGGGCGACGACGATGCCGAGTCCCCAGAAACCCATGGCCTTGCCGCGGTCTTCGGGTGAAAAAGATTCGAGAAGAATGGCCTGGGAAATGGGCTGCAAGCCTCCGCCGCAAGCGCCCTGGATGACACGGCAAACAACCAGGAACGGAAGGCTGGGCGCTAGACCGCAGAGGAAAGAGGCGATGGTAAAACCGCTGACGGACATCATCAACATGCGCTTGCGCCCAAAAAAATTGGAGAGCCAGCCGGTGAGCGGCAAAATGATGGCGTTGGCGACGAGATAAGAGGTGAGGGTCCAAGTGGCTTCTTCGACGGTGGCGGAGAGGCTGCCAGCGATGTGCGGGAGAGAGACGTTTACGACGGTGGTGTCCAGCACCTCCATGAAAGTGCTGAGCATGACCGCAATCGCGATGATCCAGGGGTTGATGTGGGGATGCGGAGTGCTGGCCGTTTCCTGAGCCATCAAGACCTCGAGCCGCCCGTTAAAGAAGGCTCAGCCCTGCTTCGATAAAATCATAAGGGGTGCGCGGCGGAGTGGCAAACAGCATCTCGGGCTTGTTGCGCAAGCGATATTTTCGGAGTGAGAAGGCTGTCCAGAGAGAGCGGCATGGAGTATCTTGTGCCCATACAAAGAGAGGAAGGGAGAGTTTATGAAATTCCACAAACCGCGCCGGGAGTTTCTCGCTGGGATGGGCGCTTTGGCCGCGGCGGCTGCTCTGCCCAAAGTCGTGTTGTCCGCAGGAGAGCGGCTTTATCCCGCGGCGGACTTATCTTACTTCGATAGTCCAATCGCGCCGGCGCCATTCGAATTGCATATCGGGTACGCGTCGATCACCTGGGGAGGAGATGACCGGAAGGCGATCGAGGATATTTCCGCGGTAGGTTATCCGGGAATTCAAATACGATCGAACGCGGTGAAGGAATTCGGCAATGGCAGGGCGGTACGCGAGCTGTTGGATAAGTACCATCTGAAGATGGTGGCGCTTTCGAGCGGTAACATAAGCATCGATCCCGCGGAGGAGTCTTCGGAAATAGCGAGGCACGTGGACAATGCGAAATTTCTGCGCGAGGCGGGCGGTTTGTATTTGCAAATTATTGACGAGAAACCGAAAGGGCGCGCCGTCGTGGCGGCCGATTACGTGCGCTTGGGAGGACTGCTGACGGAACTGGGCAAGCGGGTCGCGGATATTGGCGTGCAGCTCGGGTACCACAACCACATGGGAGCGATGGGACAAACGCCGGAGGGACTGGAGCAGATCATGGCGGCGGTTGATCCACGGTACGCAAAGCTGGAGCTGGACGTGGCGCATTATTATCAGGGCGGAGGCGATCCGGCCAAGGCGATCGAGAAATACCGGGACCGGCTGTTGTTTCTGCACTTGAAGGACGTCGAGCATTTGCCCGGAGGAGTGGAGGGCAAGGAATCGTATCGGTTCGTGGAATTGGGGCGAGGGCTGGTGAATCTTCCTGCGGTCATCGAGGCGTTGCGAAAAATAGATTTTCGCGGGTGGGGCATCGTGGAGCTGGACGGGGAGCCGGACAAGACGCGAACGCCGAAGGAGTCCGCGATCATCAATAAGAAATACGTGGAGGAAAAGCTGGGGCTGACGGTATGAACTCTCCATTTCGCGTCGCGGTGATCAATGACGAGGTTAGCCAGGATTTTGGGCGTTCGTGCGAGGTGATTTCGCGGGAGTTTGGCCTGGAATGGATCGAGCTGCGGGGAATGTGGAACAAGAACATCCTGAATCTCGATGCGAAAGAGGTAGCGGAGGCTCGGCGCATTTTGGAGAAATACAAATTGCGCGTGACGGATATCGCCAGCCCGCTTTTCAAAGTGGATTGGCCAGGGGCGCCGAAATCGGAGTTCAGTCCCAAAGGAGCGCAGTTCAACGCCGACTTTACGTACACGCAGCAGGACGAGGTGTTGGAGCGCAGCATCGAGCTGGCGAAGGTGTTTCAGACCGAGCGGGTGCGGTGCTTCGATTTTTGGCGGATCGAGGATCAGACGCCGTACCGCACGGCGATGAATGAGAAGTTGCTTGCGGCGGCAACGACGACGGGAAAGCAGGGCGTGATTCTCCTGCTGGAGAATGAGCCCGCGTGCAACACAGCGACGGGAGCGGAAGCGGCGAAGCTACTTTCGGAAGTGAAGACTCCACATCTGATGTTGAATTGGGATGCGGGAAACGCGGCTTTGCGGGGAGAGATAGCCTATCCTGACGGGTACGCATTGCTGCCGAAGGAGCGCATTGGCCACTGCCACTGCAAGGACGTCGCGAAAAGGCCGGACGGTAAGGGATTCGAATGGGCCGCAATAGGCCGGGGGATTATCGATTGGACGGGCCAATTTGCGGCGCTGAAGCGCGACGGATATAGGCTTGCGGTCAGTCTCGAAACACACTGGCGCGGCGCGGGGACGGCGGAGGAATCCAGCAGGCAAAGTTGGGCGGGGATGAAGGCGGATTTGCAAAAAGCGGGGGCGTTCTAGAGGACGGAGAATGTGTGACGAAACGCGACGCATTGTTTCATCGCAAATTGAATGCGTACTTCGAGGCTTTTGCGAGCGACCATGCGTAGAAATCAGAGGATTACAAATAGGATGAAGCGCGTCTTCATTGGTGTTGCGCTGCTGCTGGGATTTGCGGTTTGTTCAGAGGGGCAGACGCCGCGTTGGACAGAGCAGGCCGCGAAGGAGTGGTACGCGCAGCAGCCGTGGCTTGTGGGAAGCAACTATATTCCGGCCAGCGCAATCAACGAGCTCGAAATGTGGCAGGCGGATACCTTCGATCCAAAACGGATCGACCTAGAACTGGGATGGGCGCAATCGCTGGGACTGAACACCATGCGTGTGTTTCTGCACGATTTGCTTTGGAAACAAGATCCGGAGGGTTTCAAGAAACGCATCGATATTTTCTTGAACATCGCGCAGAAACATAAAATTCGGCCGGTGTTTGTACTGTTCGATTCGTGCTGGGATCCGAATCCGAAGCTTGGAAAGCAGCGTGCGCCGAGGCCCGGCGTGCACAATTCAGGTTGGGTGCAAAGCCCCGGAGCGGAAGCGCTGAAAGATCCGAACCAATATCCGCGGCTTGAAGCGTACGTGATGGGCGTGGTGGGAGCTTTTGCCCACGACAAGCGGATTCTTGCGTGGGACGTATGGAACGAGCCGGATAACACAAACGAGGGGAGTTACGGGAGTTTGGAACCGCCCAACAAAGTGGAACTGGTCCTGGCGCTGCTGCCGAAGGTTTTTGCGTGGGCGCGCGAGGCGGGCGCGACGCAACCGCTGACGAGCGGGGTGTGGACTGGGGATTGGTCCCCTATTGATAAGGTTGGGCCGATGGAGAAAATTCAACTGACGGAATCCGATGTGATTTCCTTCCACAGCTATGACCCGCCGCAGGCGTTTGAAATGCGCGTACTGTCGCTGGAACCGTATCACCGTCCGATTTTCTGCACAGAATATATGGCCCGAGGAAACGGGAGCACGTTCCAGGGGACGCTGCCCATCGCCAAGAAATATCATATTGCGGCGATCAATTGGGGGCTGGTCGCGGGCAAAACGCAGACTTATTTGCCGTGGGATTCGTGGAAGAACCCGTACGTGAATCGCCAGCCGGCGGTTTGGTTCCACGAAATATTCCGGACGGATGGACAGCCGTACCGTCAAGAGGAAGCGGACTTTATCCGGAAGATTATCCTTAGCGTGAACGGTGGGAATTAAGGCAAGTTCTTACCTACGAGCTCTATTTTTATTTTATGAATTGGGGCCAACGAGCGAATCTGCCGGCGGAAGGCGAAGCATGGGCAGGCGTGTTGATGAAGGCGGAAATTTGGTTCCGGGACCTGGACTCGAACCAGGATACTCAGCTCCAAAGGCTGATGTCCTACCGATTAGACGATCCCGGAACCGCAGACAACAGTTTAGCAGAGGGAAAAGAATGTACGAAAGGCAAGTGATGCGGGCTACCAGCGGCCGTATGTGGACAGGCTGACGATCGGGTGAAAATTTGGCTGCGAAGGGCACTTGATTCGAGCCTTCAAGCGCGGAGGCGCCGGCAATAGGTCAAGCTCATCTCATCCTGGCGAGAAAAACGGGCCAGGGAATTATCGATTTCGCGACGAGACCGCACGACGCTGACGGGCGTCCGGGCGCTAGGGCTTGTCTGATTCCTTCGCCGGAGTTGCTGGAGCGGCTTCGCCTCTGTGGTAAACGATTTTTTTCGTCCCGCCGTCGCAGGTGCCGACGACTTTTCCTTCGGCTTCCTTGTCCTTATCGACGATTTCGAGCGTGTAGGACTTGACGTTCTTGGCGTCGAGCTTTTTCGCGATTTCGGACTTGAGTTCTTCACAAGGTTTTGCGCCTTGCGCAAAACTGCATGCCGGCACAAATAACACGATAGCAACTGCAAGAAACGCATTCATTCTGGGATCTCCTCGAGTGGGAAGTGAGGGCCTACCGCGAGCATAACAAATCGAAGTTCAAGCGGGTGTTTGCGTCGTCAAATAGTACTGAGCATGGAAACGCGGTCTCAGGGCGATCGGGTGTAGAGTGTCTGCTGGCGGACAAAACATGTGTCCAGTCAATGTTTTCGACTCCAACGCCCCATGTGAAGTTTTTAAGCAAACGCCGCCCCTGACCGCGTACAACCTCTACCTCAGTGACACAACGTTGAATGAAGCGATCCAGCGGGGAGAAGCCATAAGGGCGAAACCGAGGAGCCTCGAAAGATGAGCGCGCCGCGATCCTCGCTTGCGACGGTACCGGAGGCGGGGCCGTTCCTCGGCCGGCAAAGCGAACTAGCCCGCCTGGAAGAAGCCATTCGCAAGCGAGAAAGCCTCTTGATTTGGGGAGCTCGCAATTCCGGAAAAAGTACACTTACCGGCAGAGCTATTTCTCAGATGCCGGAGCGGGTCGCCCGGCGCTGCATACGCGCGAGTGGCAAGGGAAGTCCACAGGACGTTCTTCGCAGCATCGCGCAAGGACTCGCCGAAGATCCCCTGTTTCGCGCCAAGTTTCGAGCGGACACCGGCTACGGTGCTTCGTTTTCGCGCTGGGTGAACGAACAATCGAGTCTTCGTCTGCGTGGCTTGCTATATCGCGCTGCCGGCGGGGGCGAATACTGGATCTTCCTCGAAGACCTAGCCCCCATGTCGCATCTGCTTGCACGCATCGTTAAAGAACTGATGTGGAATCAGAAGACGCCAGTCTACGCGATTGCCCGGGGATGGACGTACATCGAGCTGGGCCATGCGGCGCAACTATATTGGAACGACCGGCAAAGGCTGCATGTCGGGGCTTTGCCCGTCGCCGCTGTCAAAGAGCTTCTGGAATTTTCGATCCGGCGATTCGGGCTGTCGCGCTTCGATTTGGAAGGTTTCCGCGAGGACATTTTGGAATTCAGCGAGATGCTGCCAGGCGCCATCGTGGCGATGTGCGCCGCCGCTGCCGACAGTCAATACCACTTCGATGGCCGCATCAAGACAAAACTGCTGCATGTCGATTATCTCGTGAACCATTGCCAAGGACCGCCCGATGGCAGCGGCTCAGGTGGCGACGCGTGATGGGACAGAGAATCGATGACGCGGGTGGAAAAGCCGAGACGAATGAGAACGCAAGAATGAGCGCCCTTTCTGAAAAGGCGGCCGTCGTGGCGAGGGACGGGCGGAACATCGTGGCAACCTCGTCGCCCGAAGCCGGAGATGCGGCAGGGAGACTGAGGCGGCTCGCCGAGGTCGGGCTTGAATTGGGTTCCGAGCGTGCAGCGGGGGAAGCCATGGGCCTCGCGGAACGGCTAGAGGAAGGCCGGTTCTACGTGGCTTGCATCGGGCAATTCAAACGGGGGAAATCCACATTGCTCAACGCCCTTGTGGAGGACGGCGCGCTGCCGGTAGGGGTCGTGCCGATCACCACCGTGCCTACCGTGCTCCGCTACGGGAAAAAGCGGCGGGCGCGCGTCCGGTTTCAAGGAGGAGGCTGGGCAGAAATACCGCCCGAAGAGCTGATGGAATACGTTTCGGAAGAACACAACCCAGAAAACACGAAAAGAGTTGCGGGAGTTGAAGTGTTCGTTCCGAGCGCGCTGCTGGCCGACGGGATGTGCTTCGTGGACACTCCGGGCTTGGGATCGGTGTTCGCTGGAAATACCGCGGCGACTCATGGGTTTGTGCCGCACATTGACGCCGCGATCGTCGTGGTGGGAGCCGACCCTCCTATTGCGGGTGAGGAGTTGACGCTGGTCGAGCAAGTCGGAAAGCAAGTAAGGCAGTTGCTCGTCGTTCTGAACAAAGCCGACCGAACGTCGGAAGAGGAAAGGCAAATCGCCGGGCCGTTCACGCGAAAGGTGTTGGAGAAACGCTTGGGCCGTCCGGTGGGGCCGATTTACGAAGTAAGCGCGTTCGAGCGGTTGGAATACAAGCAGGCCAACTGGGATTGGGATGCACTCGTCGCGGGGCTGACGAAACTCGCCGATGAGTCCGGCCGCACACTTGTTCGCGCAGCAGGGGAACGTGGACTGCGGCGGCTCGGCGACGAACTGCTAGCAGTCACTTTGGAAGAGCGAGAAGCGCTCGTTCGTTCCATCGAGGAATCGGAGAGGCGCATCGCCGCCATGCGGGAGACCATCGGCGGGGCGGAGCAGTCGCTTCGCGAAATCACCTATCTATTCATGGCTGAGCAACACCGTCTCTCCGATTTGTTCCTTGAGCAGCGTAAGGCGTTTCTAGGCGATGCACTTCGCCTGGCAACGGCACAATACAAGAAGGAACTGCTCGCCGTTCCAAAGCGCTACGGTCCTCAATTTCGGCGCGACGCGATGCGAGCGGCGCAGGCCGTCGCGGCCCGGCCGGTACTTCCCTGGCTTGGGGAGGAGCAGGCGCGCGCGGAAGAGGAGTACCGCAAAGTGGCATCGCGCTTCGTGACCTTTGGAAATGAATTCCTGCAGAAACTTTCGGAATCAAAAGTGCCGGAACTGGCGCGAACGCCGAACGCACTGGATTCGGAAAAAGGCTTCCGGGTAGCTTCGCGGTTTCGTTTTGAGGAGTTGATCCACGTTGCTCAGCCGGCTTCGCCATTGCGCTACATTGCGGACACATTTCTTGGGCTGATCGGCGCATACTCCGTCATCGAACGCGAAGGGCTGGCATTTCTTGAATATCTGCTGGAGATGAACAGCGCGCGCGTGCAATCCGACGTTGTGGATCGAGTTCAGGAAAGCCGCGGACAGTTGGAGGTCGAGATTCGCAAACTTCTGCACGAAGTGACACGCATCGCGGCAAGCGCGCTGGACCATGCGCGAGATGCCAAGGCGCAGGGCGCTTCGGCGGTCGGAGCGAAGCTGGCACGACTCGGCCTCGCGGAACAGGAGATTCACGCGCTTGTCGACAGTTGAAAGCGTGGATTCGTCCTTCCCTCATCTTCCGAAAAAATCGCGATATGGCAGTCAGGGAGAGTTCGACCAGTGCACTGATTTCGGAATGGGAGAAACCTCTAGCGAGACGCAACGAAAACTCGAAAAGATTTCACTTGAACTGGCGGAGAGGGGGGGATTCGAACCCCCGGTACAAGTTTTAGCTCGTACAACGGTTTAGCAAACCGCCGCCTTCAGCCTCTCGGCCACCTCTCCGGCGTTCGGTTCTGACAGTTTATCATCGAATCAGAAAGTTGTGCTGAGCTTTTGCCATCCAGCCGGATGGAATGGCTTACTGATCTTCGCTTCGCTTTCTCTAGAAGTTATCTGGCTCTGTTGACATCCTCGCAACTTCCTTGAAATTGGAGGCGGCGTGCGACCCACTCCGTGGTTTTCTATGGAGGCAGGAGGTGCGATGGCCGAAGTTGGACTCCTGCCTTTTGCCCGCATCGCTCTGCAAGTCTCCCGGGCGGTGCTCCCCCGCTACCGAAGCCGTTTCAGCAAACGGCAATTTACCCAGCCGCAGTTGCTGACCATTCTCTGCCTGATGCGTTACGAAGACTGGACTTTTCGTGAAGCCGAAGTGCGTTTGAGCGAACACCGCGAGTTGCGCCAAGTGCTGGGCCTTGTGAGTGTGCCGGACTTCACGACCCTGTATCGCTTTTTGCAGCGTCTCGACGACCAGACCATCGACCGCGCGGTCGGCGAAACGGTGCGTCGGTTGCGTGGTTCGCTGCGCCAAAAGCGGAAGCGGGCTCGCGTCGCCGTGGACGCCACCGGTTTGGCGCAAGGTGCGGTAAGCACGTTTTTCGTGCGGCGCATGCATCATCACGGGTAGAAACCGCTGCCGTGGCGGCACTGGCTGAAGTGGGTGGTGGCCGTGGACTTGGATCACCAGTTCGTGCTGTCGCAACTCGCACGGCGCGGTCCGTGGAACGATTGCGCGAATTTGCCAACGGTCATCGACACGGCTTCCAAGGAAACTCGCATCGGCTTGGTGCTGGCGGACGCGGAGTTCGACAGCGAACGAAATCACACCTACATCCGCAAACGCCTCGGGGCACAAAGCGTGATTCCCGCCAAGCGTGGAAAGAAAACCTGGCACCTGCACGGCGTCCGCGCCGAGATGCGCCGTGCCTTCCCACAGCGGATTTACAGCCGCCGTTCTCTGATCGAGAGTCTGTTCTCTTCGGTCAAACGAAAACTCTCGGCCCGTGCCCCAGGTCGATCCCTGCCCATGCAGATGCGTCAAGCCTTGCTGCTCGGATTGAGTTTCAATCTGTATCGGTTGAAACATCGCCGCCTTTTCCTGAGGATGTCAACAGAGCCAGATGGCTTCTAGTGATGAAGCTTCTTTTCTCAAACTGTGACGGAAATCACAGGAAATTGTGGCCGTCATCACCGAAAATAATCACCAGAACGGGCAATGTGGCGCTTGGAGACGCGCCATGACGATTGCACAAGCGAGCCGGCGGATTGGCTTTAAAAATGTTCTGTACTTGACGGACTTTTCGGAACCCTCCAGCGATGCATTGCCGTTCGCGGCAGCAATCGCACGCGGCTATGGTTCGAAGGTACATGCGGTTCACGTGCTCGTGCCTTCGAGCTACAACTTCATCAATCCCGACACGGCCACGACTCTTCTGGATGACCAGGAGGAAATGGCCAAAGTAGAAATGGAACGCGTAGAAGCGCAACTGTCGGGATTGCCGCAAGAAGCACTCATTGAGCGCGGAAGCAGCCTTTGGGACGGAGTTGCGCGCCTTGAGGTGGAAAAAGATATTGACTTGGTCGTGCTGGGAACGCACGGCAGGACTGGATTGAAGAAAGTACTTCTTGGATCTTCCGCTGAGGAAGTTTTCAGGAGGGCGAAGGTGCCTGTCCTCTTGAGCGGGCCTGCAGTGCGAAGGGGCGTGCATGGCGGCGGCCGCTTCCGATGCATCCTTTTCGCGACGGATTTTAATACTGTTTCCTCGGTTGCCGCGCCGTATGCGGTGTCACTCGCGCAAGAAAACCATGCCGAACTTGTATTGCTCCACGTGCTCCCGCAGCCGAAACCCGGAAAAACATGTCAGCCCGGGGAGCTGTCGGTTGCCGAAGCGATGCACAAGCTGGAAGATCTCGTCTCACCGGAGACGGAGTTGCGCTGCCGGCCGAGAGCAATCGTGGAACATGGCGACCCCGCCGCAGAAATTCTGGCGGCGGCGGAGGACTTCGGAGCGGAACTGATCGTTCTGGGAGTCCGAGGTGTGAATGCTTTGGCGCGAGCGGCTGCGCGAATGCAAAAAGACACCGCGTATGAAGTGGTGGCGCATGCGCCCTGCCCGGTACTCACAGTGCGCGGCGAGAGCTAGTTTGGCTTTTCAGCGGGAACCTGACAGAGAAGGAGGCCTGCAATAATTATCAAGGTAAAGGGGCAGTATCAAGTCGCATCCAGCAAAGGCAGGAATTTGGGCGGGCCGTACAAGACTCTCGAAGCGGCGAAAAAGCGCCTGCGGCAAGTGGAATTTTTCAAGCACCGGAAGGGATAATCTTCGGGGCCTGGACTCTACGGACGAGGATGTGCTAGCGGGCTGTTGCGGAATCATCACGGAAGAGGTGAGATGGCGCTGAAGCGGATCGCGTGTACGTATATGAGCAGATTGTTGAAATTTGTATGATTCGCGCGAGGCTCTTAGGCGCCAAACACAGGGGCTAACCGTGCGGCAAGGCTAGCGCAGAACAATATAGCTACCGGAAAACTGTCCGCAAGGATCGAATAAAATTTCATGTTGTTCGAGAAAGAACCGACGGGTCTCTTTCCCCCGCTAGAGTTGCAATTATCAGTCCGCGCCAATGCTCTCGAGCGCCGGCCGGTTGGAAATCAGCAAACTCGAACCGCGCAATGCTACAAGATGCTGGCTCTTAAATTGACTCAACGTCCGCGTTACCGTTTCGCGCGTGGTGCCGATAAGCGCCGCAATTTCTTCGTGGGTGAGCGGCATCTTTACTTGAATACCTTGTTCTGTTGGCTTGGCCCCTGCGGACCATTCCAGAAGAAGCCTGGCTAGTTTTTCCGGTGCGGAGGAAGACAATCCGACGGTTCTCAACTGGGTGCAAGCACCTTGATAGAGGGACATCATTTGCCGGACCACGCCCTGATAGACGTCGGGATGTTTGGCGAGGAAGCGCAGAAAATCATCGCGGCGAATGTACGCCACTTGGCACGGACGAATTGTCTCCGCAGAGACTTCGTATGGAACGCCGGCCAGAGTTGACATCAGGCCAAGCACCTCGCCCGCCTTAGCGATTCTCAGAATCAGAGTCTTGCCGCCGCTCGAGCTGATGGAGAGCTTCACTTCGCCGGCACAAAGCACGAAGATACCGCGAGGGTCCTGCCTTTCGAGGAAAAGAACGGCGCCCTCAGGATAGGCTGCTGAGGAGCGGATCTCGTCGAAATCTTTTAGGGCGGGCTCGGAAAGCTGGCAGAAGAATTCGCTCGCTCTGCGTTTACAGGACTGGCAGTGTTCGTTTGGCTCGAATCCGTAAGGACCTTTCATGGAAGACTCCTTTTCTTGTTTCTAAAAACCTTTTGCGTGGTTCGATCGGCGACGTATCGGGTAAGAGGAGAATCAGCCATGACTCTTGCGGTACTTGATTGCGGAATTTGCCGTAACAATTCGGTCCCCTTCTCGTCGACGAACGTCACGTCGCACAGATTCAGGCGGACCTTCTTCGAAGCGTGGTCGATTTGAATTCGCTGCCAGGCATGGCGGCATTCCTCCACCCAAGGCCCGATGACTTTTCCTTCCAGCCTTGGGCTCACTGTGTCGTTCGCCGGTTCCACCGAGATTCTCATCACACCTTTGTATGTGCATTTGGTGAGCCACATCACACAGAAGTGTGCTTCGAAGCGAATACGCCGGAAAGCCCAAGGAAACACTAAGGTTGCAGTGCGTCGAGCCGGGCCATTTGGGTTGTGACGAAAAAGAGGGTGTCACGCGACGAGACGATATTTCGTCGCCGAGACTGAATGCAGTCGTTGCGAGGCAGGTCGAGATTCATTGCACCGAAATTGCGTTGAGGCCTTTTTCGAAACTTGACGAGGTCAGTCGAGGCTTAGGATAGCAGTCAGCGAATCTGGCTCGACGCTTGGAAGCGCATCGAAATGAAATTGCTTCGCTTACGCGATCATCGGGGCGTTTTCCGGAAGAATGTGCGCGACTATTTTTTCAATTTTCTCGACGCAGGCGGCTATGAGCTCTACTTGGTGATCTCGAGAGCCGCTTCCGAGCCTTGCGCAGAATCCGGGCTGACCCAAATTTTCACGCGGGCTGGTTCGACGACATATTTGTTTTGATCGTTCCAAAGCGCGAAAGCGTCTGGCGTCAAATGGAAAACGACGCGCTGCGTTTCTCCGGCAGCCAGCTTAATCTGTTGGAAGCCCTTCAGGGCGCGAACGGGCTGGGCCGTGCTCGTGCCTTCCAGGCGAATGTAAAGCTCTACCGTCTCTTCGCCGGCGCGCGCACCTGTATTGGTGATTTCGGCGCTCACGGTGAGTGCAGGTTGCGCCGCGCCTGTTGCATTCTGCAGTTCGTTGTTCAGTGTCCCGGCGCTCAACGATGAGGAACTAATCCTTGGCGGACCGAAGCGGAAGCTTGTGTAGGCGAGTCCGTATCCGAAAGGGAATTGCGGACTGTTCTGTTCGTCGGTGTACCGTGAAACATATTTGATCGTGCCCTCCCAAGGAGGCCGCGTCAGCACAGCATCACCCGGAGGTCGCCCGGTATTCAGCGCGTCGTAGTAAAGAGGTTCCTGGCCGACGGCGCGCGGCCAGCTCACAACCAGTCTTCCGGTCGGATTCGATTCCCCAAAGATCGTTTGAACGAGAGCGGGACCGGCCTGCACTCCCGGAAACCACGCGGCAAGAACCGCGGGCACATGTTCGAACGCCCACGGAAGAGTGAGCGGCCGCCCGCTGAACAGAACCAGGACGACTGGTTTTTCGGTTGCGACAATCGCTTCCAGAAGTTCTTCCTGGCGGCCGGGTAGCCCGAGGTGCGCGCGCGAAGCAGCCTCGCCCGTCATTTCAGGGCCGTCTTCGCCGAGCGCCAGAATCACAATGTCGGATTCGTTCGCAGCGTTCACGGCTTCGGCTAATTGATCGGCCGCGCCTGTGGTTATTTCGCTCCCTTGCGCGTAATGCAAACGGCCCGCCACTAGTTTCTCAAGAAGTGCGGCGCGCAGCGTGACAACGTCTTCAGGTCGGCTTTTCGCGGACCAGGACCCGAGCATGTTCCTTGGGTCGTCAGCGAGCGGTCCAATGAGCGCAATGTTCTTCAAATCAGGGGAAAGCGGGAGCACGGGCGATCCATTGCCGATGGGCGAATTTTTCAGCAGCACAAACGACCGCTCCGCAGCCTCGCGCGCCAGCGCCACACTGGCCGGCTGAAGCATGGCTCCTGCCTCTTCCGCCTCGTCTGCAAAAGGATGGTCGAACAAACCCAGTGCAAACTTGAGCCGCAAGACATCGCGCACCGCATGATTCACGTCCGATTCTGGCACCTGGCCAGAACGCACCAGATTCGCAAGGTTGTCGTGGTAAAAGCCGCTTACCATATCCATTTCGACGCCAGCCAGAAAGGCTTTTCGCGCAGCGGTTGGCGGGTCATTGGCGATTCCGTGGGGAATCAATTCAGCGATGGAGGTCCAGTCGCTATCCACTAATCCGTGGAATCCCCATTCCTCGCGCAAAATCTCTTTGATCGTAAAAGGATTGGCCGAAGCCGGAACACCGTTCAGGGAATCAAACGCGGTCATGATCGAAGCAGCACCGGCATCAACTGCCGCGTGAAAAGGAGGCAGGTAAAATTCTCGCAGCGTGTGTTCGGAAAGTTCAACTGAGTTGTAGTCCCTGCCACCTTCGGCCGCGCCGTAGCCCACAAAATGTTTGACGCATGCCGCCGCGCTATCCGGATCGGCAAGACTTTCGCCCTGGTAGCCATGAACGTAGGCTCGTGCCATCGCAGCGCCGAGGTAAGGATCCTCTCCCGCGCCTTCCGCCATTCTCCCCCAGCGCGCATCCCGCGCGATATCCACCATCGGGGAAAACACCCATCGAATCCCTGTCGCGGAGGCTTCTTTCGCGGCCACGCGCGCCACGCGTTGTACAAGCTCCGGATCCCATGTGGATGCCAAGCCAAGCGGGATCGGAAACTCGGTGCGGAACCCGTGGATTACGTCCTGGCCGAAAAGAAGCGGAATGTGCAAGCGAGATTTTTCAACCGCAATCCGCTGATACGTATTGGAATCCTGCGCTGTCGTCACATTGAACAACGCGCCGACCTCTCCCTCTTGGATCATGTTCTTGTAATCGATCGGCCCCGCGGTGGGTCCGGCCGGTGGTCCGGCCGAGTACTGCACCAATTGTCCGACCTTTTCTTCCAACGTCATTTCGCGCAGGAGAGCGTCGATTTTTTGATCGGCAATCGGCTCGGTGGTTCTTGCGAGCGCGGCCTTGGAAGTGGAGGTTGAGGCAGGCCGGGTCATCTGCGCGGCTGCGTACCGGCAACACACCGCCAAGCAACCCGCCATTGTCAGTCGAAGGAGTGAATTGGCCACGTTTTTAAGAACTCCACAAGTGCCGATTTTTGCCAAAGAGGTCGTCCTTTTCGGGGCTAATTATAGCGACATCTTGCTTGAACTTGGATTGGCTTGCGAGGCTCGCGAGCCGTTCTGCATCGGTTTGTTCAGCGCGGTAGAAGCCGGCTCTGCGCCTTACAAGGAGTGTGGCAAGCGCAGGCCCGAACAGACGTATCAGCAACCTGGCCCTGTTTCGCGCGAGCTGCATGGTAAACCGATTTACTGTGATACTCAAGCGTGCGGTCAGCCATCCTGTCTTAGTGCGCGGGCCGCAGGACATGCTTGATCTCCGCCTCGGGGCAGCTGAGCCGGCGGAGAATGTGACTGCAAGTGGCGAAACTGAGAAAAGAAAACAGCAGAGCAAGTTACCTTGATTGTGCAGCGATGCAAGGGGGCAGCGGACGCTTAGTTTCTCAAGTCCGTTCCCCACTCATCTGCTCTCCTGCTTCGCAGACTGTGCCTTCACCTTGCCTGGCGATACCAGGGCGACACGAATGGTTGCTAGAGAAGGCCAACCGCCGTAGGATGAATAGAGTCATGGGCCGGATCCAAAACTCGATGGCAGGACAAGCTTTCGGAAAGTTTGCGCGCTTTGGCCTCTTGCGCGGGCTGCGCTCAATCGAGATCGACCCGGAAGAGTTCCGGCGGCAACTCAAGAAGAAGCATGGGCTTGTGGTGGCGGACTTCCGCCACATGCACCACGTCCCGCTGGCGCGTCTGGATTCTATAGCCAAGATCCTCATGCGTGACACGGAGCGGCTTGCCCTGATCGAAGGGGCGGGCTTTGGCCTCGGCGGTATGATTACGATTGTTCCAGACACGGGACTGCTCACCATTCTGACGCTCCGGCTGATTCAGAGGCTTTGCCTGCTCTACGGATTCGAGCAGGGCGGCGAAAATGAACGGCTTGAGTTGTGGCTGACCGCCGCCGCTGCGACAGGCGTCGATTACGGCAAAGACATTGCGGAAAAGCAGATTCTCGAGAAGCTTGCGCCGCGCATCGCCGAACGGCTGGCTGTTAAGCTCGGGCAGGAAACAGCGGAGAGATGGGTCGGCCGTTTGATTCCTGTGGCCAGCTCGGCAATCGCGGGCGGATTGAACTTCGCATTTGTTCGAGCCTGGGGCGGCCGGGTGCATCGCCACTTGCGCTCGCGCCATGTTTCCGGCCGCGCGGCTGCCTCCGCTACTCCTTCGGCGTATACTTCTGCAAAGGCTCTGCTCGCTTAGACTTCACGGCCGTTTCGACCTGCGCGCAACGCCTGCCTTCATGCTGGTCAACGTGCATCGTTCGCTTCTCAATCGCGGTCGCAAATGGAACGAAAGCCCTGCCCTCATGAATTTTAGTCGCCGCATGTTCACGGTGCCTCTGGCAGCCTATTTCCTGCTCGCCGTCGCTCTTGCGCCTTCTCGCGCTCAGGCACAGGACCAGGACGAGGTCAAAGGCGCTCCCGCTGAGCCCGTGGATGCGCAGGAAATCCGCGATCAAATTAAAGCCGTGCAGAAACTCGAGTACACCTTGCCTGACCGCGGCGCCGCTCTTTATTTTCTTGCCGTCGCGAAGGAGCACTTGAGAGAAACTCTCGAAGCTCTGGAACTCTTGAAAAAATGTGTCGCCCTGCAGGAGGGCTTTGATCCTTCCGGCGATCCCGCATTTCTTGAGCTTAACGACACGAAGGATTTCACGGCGCTCGTCGATACCGTGCATCGCGAATTTCCGGATACGTTCCAGGCACGCGAGGCTTTTCGGACGACGGAGAGAGACCTGGTCGCGGAGGGACTCGCCTACGACGCCCGGCGGGATGTCTTTTATCTGAGTAGCCTGAATCGGCGGAAGATTGTCGAAATCGACAGGGACGGCAAAGTCTCTGATTTCGTGCCGGAAGCCCGCTTCAATCTTCTGCCAGTGATGGGGATCAGGGTTGATCCCAATGACGACACGGTGTGGGCCGATTCTTTTTCGTACCGCGGGCAGGCAGAACTTTTGCATTTTGACGGCACCGGGAAGATTCTTCGGACGCTTCAAGCCGTCGGGTTCGGCTAAGCACGGTTTCAACGACCTGGTCATCCGCAAGAACGGTGAAGTCATCACCACTGACAGCCTGGCAAATTCGGTTTATCGTTTCGATCCGGTGTCGCACGCATTTAAAGCTCTGCCAATGTATCGTCCGCTCTTTTATCCCACGGGTCTTGCTCTCAGCGGCGATGAACGCGATCTATACGTCGCGGATAGCTTGGGCGTCGTGAGAATCAACTTGCCCAGCGGGAAAAGCAGCGACGTCGATCCTGGTCCCCGCAATACGCTTGGAGGCATCGACGGGCTCTACTGGTACAAAGGCAGCTTGGTTGCCCTTCAGAACGGCATTGGGTCGCCTCGGGTGGCTACATTTCTCCTTTCAGACGACGGCTTGCGAGTGACCCGCGCGACTGTCCTTGAAAATCGTAGCCGTCTTTGCGTTTTGCCAACGACTGGCGCCATCCGAGAATCAAACTTCTTCTTTATCGCCAACAGCCAGATGGACAACATGAACGACGACAAAGTGATGGATGTAACGCGCTCGGAAGCCATCCGCCTGGGCGTTCTCCGCTTGCCGTAGGAAGCCGCTGCGAAAAGACTATCGAAAAACTGGCAGTGGAATTTGGCGGCTGAGCGCCGTAAAGTTATATGCGTACCGCAGCGCGTCGTTCGGCGCGGGATCGGAACCAAATCAGTTAGGGGGCTGACATGCGGAGAACCAAGAAACTTTTTGGTGGAATCTTTCTCGTGCTGATTGCATTCTGCCTGGCCCTGATTCCGCAGCGCGCTTCGTCGCGCTCCATGGTATCTGGGCAGCAAGTCGCGAATGCGGAACCGGTTCCCGCTTATCATGCTTCCCCGCCTACGGGACAATTGCCGGCGACTCTGAGTCCCTCGCTCTTCGACGACCCCCTCGTTCAGAACACTTATCGGCTTGCGGCGCACGTCAAAACAATTCTTTACCAGGAACCGTGTTATTGCCACTGCGACCGCAGCGAGGGCCACGGCAGCTTGTTTGATTGTTATGCGGGCAGGCACGCCGCGGAGTGTGGGACTTGCATTCGCGAAGGCCTCTATGTGTACGAGCAATCGCGCAAGGGAAAAAGCGCTGCGCAAATTCGCGCTGGAATCGAACGCGGCGACTGGCAAAAAGTCGACCTTGCAAAGTATGCTTCGCCATCGCACACAAAGTGATTTTTTCTCCCGATTGTGGACTGTCTTTCCAGGAGAATTTTTCAACTTGGTTCACGCTACTTGCAAGGACGGCTTCACTCCCGAGCAGCGATTCTTTCTGGGTTGGGCGCAGGTTTGGGGCGCCAACGAGCGCCCGGAATACGATCGCTTGCTAGCCAACACCGATCCTCACCCCCTGTCCCGCTTCCGCGGGAACGGCCCTTTTTCGAACATGGCCGAATTTGCCAAAGCTTTCGGCTGCAAGTAGGGCGACCCCATGGTCCGCGAGCAAGTCTGCAAAATCTGGTAGCTCCGGTCATGGAGAACAATCCCTCCATCACAGAGCCTGAGTCAAGCTGCTTCCGAGCAAGTGCGTTTCTGTTAGGATGTTAGGAAAGCTGTGTTGAGCCTCGACGTTTGATGGGGGTGACCCTTGTTTCCTCGACGTTTTTCCGCTTCGCTAGTGCTTTTGTCGCTTACACTCGCAGGGGGTTTGCTTCTCCTCCGGGGTGACCGCACCGCGCGGGCTGCGGACGGCCCCACGAACCATGGCATTGATCCAGCAAACCTCGACCGTACGTGCAAACCTTGCGACGACTTCTTCCAGTTCGCCAACGGAGGCTGGCTAAAAAGGAATCCGATTCCACCGGAATATTCGGAATGGGGCAGCTTCGCCACTTTAGCGGACAAAAACCAGCAAGCCCTTCACACCATTTTGGAAGCTGCTGCGGCCAATACGTCGGCTCCCGTAGGTTCGAACGAACAAAAAATCGGCGATTTCTATGCCAGCTGCATGGACACCACCGCCATCGCGGCGCAGGGACGCCAACCACTTGAGCCGAGCCTCGCCGCTATCGAAGCTGTCCACGACATCACCGGCCTGACCGAGGAGGGCGCGCACCTACAAGCCGAAGGCGCGGGCGTGCTATTCAGCTTCGGTTCTGATCAGGATTTCAAGGACAGCTCCAAGGTGATAGGAGAAGCCAATCAAGGCGGTTTGGGGCTTCCCGATCGGGATTACTACACGCGGGAAGATGACAAATCGAAAAAACTTCGCGAGCAATACGTGGAACACGTTGCGAAAATGTTCGCCCTTCTCGGCGACACGAAAGAAAAATCGCAAGCGGAAGCAAACGCCGTCCTGGCAATTGAGTCTTCCCTGGCGAAGGCCTCCATGACCAACGTCGAGTTGCGCGATCCGGTCGCCGTCTACCACAAGATGCCGCTTGCCCAGGTCAGCGCGCTGACACCTCATTTTTTTTGGGATGTCTATTTTCAGGCCGTCGGATCCCCCCAACTCGCCGAACTTAATATCGGACAGCCTAACTTTTTCAAGGCACTTGATGCCATGCTTGTGAGCGTCCCACTCTCAGACTGGAAGACCTACTATCGCTGGCATCTAGTGGATAGTGCGGCCCCGTTTCTCTCCGATGACTTCGTGCAGGAGAACTTCGACTTCAACAGCCGCACCCTCCTGGGGGCGAAAGAGCTGCGCCCGCGGTGGAAGCGCTGCACGTCCGCCGTAAACCGGAATCTTGGCGAAGCCCTGGGACAGATTTATGTACGGGAGTATTTCCCCCCGGAGGCGAAAGCACGCGCCTTGGACCTGGTGCACAACTTGATCGCGGCGCTCCGCACCGATCTTCAAACCTTGCCCTGGATGAGCCCAGCGACGCGCGAGGCCGCGATCGTCAAGCTTCAGGCGTTCACCGTCAAAATTGGTTATCCGGATAAGTGGCACGATTATTCCGCCCTGACGGTCGACCGCGTTTCTTATATTCAAAACGTTTTCCGCGCTGCGCAGTTCGAAAACGCTCGGGATCTCGCTAAAATTGGCAAACCGGTGGATCGCGGCGAGTGGGGCATGACCCCGTCGACGGTCGACGCCTATAACAACGGACAGTTGAACGAAATTGTGTTCCCCGCCGGTATCCTCCAGCCGCCCTTTTATGACCCCGCTCGCGACGACGCTTACAACTACGGCGGCATCGGCGCGGTCATTGGACATGAAATCACGCATGGCTTCGACGATGAGGGCGCTCAATTTGATCCGCACGGCAATTTGAAAAACTGGTGGACGCCCGAAGACCTGAAGAGCTTTCAGGCGCGTGGCAACTGCGTTGCTCAGCAATTCGATGGCTATCAGGTCGAAAAAGGCCTGCATGAAAATGGAAAGCTAGTCGAAGGGGAAAGTATCGCCGACCTGGGCGGATTAGCCATCGCTTACGTCGCCTATCACAAGTCGCTCGAAGGCAAACCGGCTTCGCCAGAGATCGACGGCTTCACGCCGGATCAGCGTTTTTTTCTTGGCTTCGCTCAGAACTGGGCCATCAACGAGCGCCCCGAGCTTGCGCGGCTGCAGGCTAACACGGACCCGCACCCGCTCGCGCGTTTTCGCGCAAATGGCCCCCTCTCGAACATGGCGGAGTTTGCCAAAGCCTTCGGCTGCAAGAAGGGCGACCCCATGGTCCGCGAGCAAGTCTGCAAAATCTGGTAAGCTTGCTCCCCTTACGTGACGCCAAAGCGCATCCCGGTTTTACCGTTGCTCGGCAGCGTAATTCTATCGCTCGCTTTCTTCGTTGTTGCGCCAGGCGCATCCGCCAAGTGGAAATACTTTCGCTCCGGAAATCCTGCCGATAGCAAGGTCACTCCACGCCCCGGAATCGCGCTCATGGGTGGCGGCGAGCAAGACCCGGCGCTCCGGTATCTATGCGAGCGCGCCAACGGTGGCGACTTCCTGATCCTCCGCGCCAATACCGAGGACGACTACGCACAAAAGGTGAACGAAGAAATCCGCGCGCTCTGTCCGTTAAACTCTGCGGCGACCATCGTCTTCTCGGACCGGGAAGATTCCGACGACCCAAAGTTGCTTGAACGAATCAACCAGGCCGAAGCGATCTTCATCGCCGGTGGCGACCAATCCAACTACGTACGCTTCTGGCAAGACACTCCGGTTGAAGACGCAATGAACCGGCATATCGCCTCGGGGAAACCAATCGGGGGTTCCAGCGCCGGCCTCGCCGTGCTCGGAGAATTTTCGTTCTCATCGATGATTGACACGATTCACTCCCCGGCTGCTCTCGCCGATCCCTATGGCAATAAAGTAACCCTCTCGCGTGACTTCCTGCGCATTCCCTTGCTCGCTGGCGTCATCACGGACACTCACTTCGTCAAACGCGACCGCATGGGCCGCCTGCTCGTGTTTCTGGCCCGCATCCTGCAAGATGGCTGGGCAAAGCAGGTGCGCGCAATTGCCGTCGAGCAAGACGCTGCCGTTCTCCTCGATCCGAATGGCCATGCGAAGGTCATCGGCACAGGGCCGGCCTATTTTCTCGAAGCGAAGACCCCACCGGAAGTGTGCCGAAGCAAAACTCCGCTTAGCTTCAGCGGGGTGACGGTTCATCGCGCCCCGTCTGGCACCACTTTTAATGTGAAGGATTGGAAAGGAACTAGCGGCGACGACTATCAGCTTTCGGTCGTAAATGGGGAGCTAAAGCCGATTGGCTCCGCCCACGGAATTTATTAGCCGCCCGTTCCGTGATTCCCTAGAAGTGGAAAACGACGCCGCCCATCAGTTTGAAATTGTTCTGAGACTGGCTGAAAAAAGTCGTGCGCACCCAGTCGGCTTCCAGCCGCCCTGAAAACCGCGGGTTGAAGCGATAGTCCGCGCCGCCTCCTACCTCCACGGCAAAGGCGTTCTTGGTGTTGTCGCCCGTCTGGGGCTGTTCATGCGCTCCGCCCAAGATGGCATGCACCCACGGCTCCCATTTGTTCGCCCGATAGGCAAACTTCGGACCGGCGCCATAAACAAGAAGTTTGACGTGCTCCTGTTGATAAATCTCGGGCGCAAATGCGGTCGCAACGTTTCCTTCCACCCCGAACCAATCATTCATAAAGTACGTCACCGAGCTGTCGACGCCTACTGCGCTTGCGTTGAAAATCGAGGATCGAAACCTCATCCAATCCACACCGACTCCAAGCTGCCACCGGTAATCGTCCCGGCCGCCATAAATGAACCTCGGATCGGGAGCCGGCGTTGGGGCTGGCGCCGGTGTTGCTGCCGGCGCGGGTGCGGGAGATGGAGACGCGCTGAATTCTGCGATTGGAACTGGAGCTGACAGAGTCGGCGACAGGGCGAGATTCGGAGTTAGTGAGAACGCGCCAGTGCTGACGGACGGAAACAACACTGCGCTTGTCGCCGGGACCGCTGAAAATGCCGCCGCCACATTTTGGTTATCTGTGGCCGCTCCTGGGACTGCTTCCTGCGCTTGAGTGGCAAGCGCCATCCCAAGCACGAACATTATACCGACGAATTGCCTCTTCATGATTTACCCCTCAGAGGTTTGACCCCACGCCTGGAATCAGCCCACTATCCTACGGTAAACAAGACCTAGGGCCTTTGTCTACGTTCTTTCGCGATTTCGTGCCAAGGAAAACGGGGCAGAGAGGGTTACCCCGGATGCATCTAATGGTAAATCTGAGCAAGCCAGCCTTCACCGCCCATGCCTCAGATAATCGTCGGTCTTGTTTAGCCAGTCCTCCCGCGGCGGATTGAAAACGTCCAGATCCACCGTATCTTCCATCGCCCACGCTTCGTGCGGCATGTGCGGAGGAATGCAGAGCACTTCGCCGGCGCGCACCACAATCTCTTTGCCATCGATGGCGAACTTCAGAGCGCCTTCCAGTATATACGTCACCTGCTCGTTGTGGTGATGATGTAACGGTACGTGGGCTCCTTTTTTCATAAGCACACGCGCCAGCATGATTTTATCTCCAACCACCATCTCGCGGTCAATCTGCGGATTCAGTTGCTCGCGCTCGACATTCTTCCAGGCAAGATACTTCATCTCCGGCGCGACGCTCATGGCTTCTCTCCGTAAAGTCTCGCGGCATTGTCGTGCATATACATCCGCGCCAGCTCGAGCGCCCTCTCTTCGTTGAACGCGCCCTCCGAGACAAGTTCGGCAAGCGCCGCGGCCAAGGCTGTGCGCGTCGAGCGCGATGCCAGCCACATGATTTCTTCGGCGCCGACCGCGTCGTTGAACGGAAAAGCGTCGGAGCCGTACATGATTCTCTCTGGATAGAGCGAAATCCATTGTTTCAGGATGTTCTTCAGCTCCGAGGGATAAACGTAATCAGTGATCAAGGATGAATCGATATAGACGTTCTTGGCCGCCGTCAGCCAGATTGCGTCGAGAGTGTAGGGATATCCGCCGTGGAGCAGCACAAAATTTACCTTTTTGTATCGCGGATCGCGGAGCACGTTTTCCAGATTCAGCGGATTCCCGTTGCGCATGCTGAAATAATCGCCGATGCCCACGGCGCTATGAAAATGCACGGAAAGGTTTAGTTTCCCGGCTTCGTCGATCAGCACACGAAAGATGTAATCCTGAAACGTCCGGTAATCCTCTTCGCTTGGAACGCCGCCGGAATAAAATCGCGAGTAAATATCGGCAGCCTTTTCCCGCGGAGGATCGCTGAAATAGAGTGAGCGGAAATAGGCAGCCTCGAACTTCATGGCCACTCCGCCTTTTTTCTTGTTGTCCTCCACGGTTTTCCGGACGAAAGCCTCGTAACCCGCTAGATCGGACGGGAGGGCATCCAGATCTTCCTGCTTCATGTATCGATGCAAGACTTTTTCCTGCAGCGGAATATAAACGCCCATATCGGGGTTCTTCCCCGTCTGGTCCCTATTGTTAAAGGGGAAAAAAAACGAGTCGACAAAGAAAACCCAGTGAAAGCGCTTGGGATCGAGATACGGCGCTAAGGCCACGCGGTTCGCAAGACAAATGTCGACATTCAGTTTGTCGAGAATGCCGTCCCAATAGGCCGTGCTGCCCGACGCTTCTGCTGCTTTCTCTCTGTCGCTAAGCCATTTTGCGTGTTCCGGCTCGAAATCATCGTAGGGATAGTGAAAGAGGAATTTTGCCCCGGCCAAAAACTCGGGGTTTGTCTCGCGCAGCCGCAGCACGGAACTCTCATCGGGTGGCGCGGCCTGCGCATCCATGTCCGAATCGTCGGGAAACGTCGCGTGCGAATGGTTGTCGTAAAGAGGAATCTTATCGATCTGCTTCAGAAGCCGTTCGTAGATCTGGGGCACGTCGGGTCCGTCGAGCGGTCTCGCTTGGGCCCTGGCAGTTGCCGCGCACAAAAAAACGCCTGCAGCCCCAACGAGAAGCGCTTTGCCCGACTGTTTCAGACTCTTCATTGTCCCCTTCCCCTCAGCACTTGTGGATACGCCATTCGGTGGGACAGACATTCATGCCTGTCTCTTAATTCCCCGTTGACTCAGCTCGCCGCCAAAAACCGATAAGCCACACGGTTCGTACTACCGAGCAACTGTCGCCCGCCACCGCGAGGACACTCTATGCATTCGCTCCAACGCTTCTTCTAGCAGACGCTGCGCACTGACCAGCGAGAATCGCAAATAATTCTTCCCCTCCGCGCCAAACGCCCCTCCAGCGATTCCGGCCACGCCAACTTCCTCCAGCAGCAGCTTCGCCACCTCTTCGGCGGCCAAGCCAGTCTCCTCAATATTCACCCAAGCGTAGAACGCGCCGTCCGGCACCTGGCATCGGAAGCCGGGAATCTTATTTAAGCCCGCCACGAACAGGTCGCGCCGCTTGCGATACTCCGTGACCATAGCGTCCACAGCATGAGTCGAATCGCGTAGCGCTTCTATCGCCGCAATCTGCGTGAATTCCGCCACGCACGTAAAAGTGTTCAGCACCAGCAAATCCATCGCGTCCACAACATTTTTTGGAGCAGCCGCGTAACCCAGCCTCCAACCTTTCAATTACCCACAAGTTTAGCTCCGATGAGACGCTCGCGCGTGGACTGGAAATGCCCTGCCAAAATGTCGCTTTCGCTGACGCGCGGATTGGAAAGGAAACGGTACGCTGCTTTTGTGTTTGCCCAGTCCTGGCAAACCAAAGGAATGCTCTCGCCGGTGCCCTCGGAGAGCTGCTCGAAAAGCGTTCGAAACCGCTTGTTGAGCCGGGCGTCTCTGAACTCGCTGCCGGCCAGTTCGCGATCGATCCAGGTCTTGGTTTGGGAAGCAGTGGCATGATCAACCTTACGTGAGCGTTGCAACTCCTGCCGCTTCGTCATAGCGGCAGTTCACCACGGGCGAGCCACACGCACAGCTACAGTCCCAAAAGCGCTACGCGAATTCGCTAACACAAGGTACTGGCCCCTCTTCTACTCAGCCAGCCTACTTGTGGGTAATTGAAAGGCCTCCAACCGGTCATCGCAAAGCTCTTCGAAAATCCATCAATGATAATCGTTCGTTCCGCCATTCCCGGCAGCGTCCAGATCGATTCATACTCTCCTTCAAATAAGATCCGCGCGTAGATTTCATCCGAAATGACCCACAAATCATACTGTGCCGCAACCTCGGCAATTCTCCGCAGCGCCTCTCCGTTGAACACCGTTCCCGTGGGATTGTTGGGAGAATTGAAGATCAGCGCCCTCGTCCGCGGCGTAATCTTCGCGGCTATTTCATCCAAATCAGGCTGAAAATGATTTTGCTCTTCCAAACCGAACGCCACCGCCTTCGCACCCAATCCCCGCGTGAACGACGGATAGATAGGAAAGCCGGGATTAGGGTAGAGCACTTCGTCGCCCGGCTCGATCAGCGCCATCATCGCGAGCGAAAGCGCCATCTTGCAGCCCGGCGCGACCAGAACTTGCTCCGGACTCACCTGCAACCGCCGCGTCCTCTTCAAATACTCCGCGATCGCTTCGCGCAACGTCGGAATTCCGCGTGTGGATACGTAGCGGTCCCGCCCCGCCGCAACTGCGGCTCGCACGGCGTCCACCACCGGCGCCGCCGGATGGAAATCCGGCTCGCCAAGCTCCAGGTGAATAATTGACCGCCCCTCGCGCTCGAGTTCCTTCGCACGCGAATACACGGCCAGCGCCCCTTCGCCATTCAGTTGTGAGACTCGCGATGCAATTCGTGGCATAGCCCGGCAAAATACTATCACTTTGACATTCGAAGTGGACGCATTGCTTCCCGCATCGCCCATGTAAAATGCTTATCTAAGAAAACGCAGGGGCACGAAAACTCGTGCCCCTGCGCGGACTCATTTGTGTTCTGCGGCTCAGAAAGCGTAACGCAGTGAGAATTGGATTAGCCGCGGCGTTCCCAAGGTGCTGGTGATTTTGCCGAAGCTGCCGCCGGCCTCCACGTCTGTCACTGCCGGATTGGCGAAGTTGGCGTGATTCCAGAGGTTAAAGAAGTCGGTCGTAAACCGCAGGCTCTGCCGCTCGGTAAGTTTTATATTTTTAATCAGCGAGAAGTCCCAGTTTTGTTGGCCCGGTCCGCGAAATGTGTTTCGGCCGAGATTGCCAAAGCCGGTGGTGCAGTAATTGCTGTCCAGCTGGCACTGCGCCGGATAGAGCTCTGCGGCCGGTGTAAACGCGGCGGGATTCAGATAGCCGTTGGTCACCCGGCTCCCGATGCTCCCCGTAGAATACCCGCTCGCAATCGTGGCCCCAGACGCGAGGCTGCCAGTCAAAGTTCCAGGCGTAAACCCGGCGCCCAGGAACGCTGTTCCCGCTCCTGAATCAAGGACCGAGAAAGGCTGACCCGACTGGGCGATCGTGATTCCGCTCACCGCCCAATTGCTCAGTACGGCTCCCTTGACTCCCGTTTCGCCTTTGAAGAAAGGCAAGTCATAGCGATAGCTGACCACCAGCCGGTTCGTTCGGTCGAAGTCCGAGAGGCCATAAGAGTCGGCAAGCGTGGACTCGTTGTTGAACGCGGTATTAAACGCGGTGTTGCCGGTAGAAGTCGCGTCCGTCGAGCGCGAGAACGTGTAGGCCGCCTGGAAATATCCCGCTCCCCAGCGGCGTGATAGCGTTGTCTGCAGCGAGTTGTAGTGCGAATAGGCGTCATCGGCGAACAACTGGAATCCGGAGTACCCATTGATTCCCTGGTATAGGGAACGCGCCACGGCATTAGCAAACGTGTTTGTGGTGATGACACAAGGGTTCGGGTTGCAATAGGCCGGATTGTTGATGTCCACCGGATTCGTCGGACTCGCGTCCTGCGACTCCAGGCTGTCGCGCGTTTCGCGCAAGTGAATGCTGTGCGTCCCCACGTAACCAACTTCAAGCACCCACTGCTTGCCCAAAGCACGCTGGACCGTCAGGTTCCACTGCTGCGTGCTAGGCACCACAAAATGCCGCGGCACTTGCAGACCGAAAATATCCTCGGACGGGAGCGGCCCCGGACACGCGCTTCCCGTCGCGTTTCCATAATTTGCGGCTTGCGTCGTGTCCCCGCCTGGGAAACCCTGGAACAACGAAAGGCACGGAACGAAGTTTGGATCGAGTGTGCCAGCCTGCGGCAGGGCGTTCGCCCCCGTCAAAAAGAAATTACCGAGGCTCCCGGGTCCGCCCCCGCCAAACGCCACCGGGAGAAACGGCGCCTGGAACGAAAGCTGGTCCACATTGCCCACGTCTTCGCGCACATAGTAAATCCCGTAGCCCGCGCGAATGGTCGTGTTGTGATGTCCCAGAACGTCATACGCCAAGCCGATCCGTGGCCCGAGTCCCGTCGAGTAGTTGTTGTTCAACGTAGTGTCATTCGCGCTTCCCGTCAGTCCCGCCAGATTCAAACCGTTTACGCATGACGGATAAATAAACGGGTACTCGCCGGCATTTGCAAGGCTCGGATCGAGGTTACCAATGTGGCAGAGGTTGTCGTGAAACGCCCCGAATATCTCCGTGCGCAGCCCCAGATTCAATGTCAAATCATTGCGTATCTTCCAGTCGTCCTGCGCAAATACCGCGTAATTGTTGCTGCGATACTCGTGGTTATAGACTCCGCCGCCGCCGAAGCTAAACTGCGGCGCTCCGAGAAGGAAGTTCTGAAAGTCCGTCGTGGGCGTGGCCAGCGGCCCATTTGTCGGCGTGTTGGTGAAGAACAGCTCTCCGTTGAAAACTTGGGGGAATAGCTTGTTCAGATTCGCGCGGGTAAATTCCCCGCCAAAGCGGAATACGTGCCGCCCCTTCACCCAGCTCACTGTGTCCGTCACGTCGTAGTTGTTCTGATCCTGGTGCTGATTGGCAAAAGGCGCCGGACCGATCTCAAATCCCGACGTGGATAAAACGAACTTATAGATGGAATCCGTCACGTTGTTCGTGGGCCGGTCGATGCCCACCTCGTCCGCGGTCACGGGCGCGACGTTGTTCAGTTGGTCGTTGATATGCACAAACCCAAAGCGCAGCTCGTTCACCAGGGTCGGCGAAAACAAGTGCGTTTCCGTGATGTTCAGAAATCGCGCTCCCACCGGCGTATCGAACGGAAAATTCAACGAAGACGAACTGATGCTGCTCGCCAGTGTGCTGCCGAGCGATTCCTGCAAGTCCCCTCCGCCGAAGGGCAGCAGGCTCTCCGAGTCAGAAAAGAAGAATCGCGCGGAGAGCTTATCTTGGCCTCCGCGGAATTCGCGATCCCAGTTCGAAGTAAACTGATCGTCGTTATAACTGCCAGGCTTGCTGACAGTGTAGGTTCCCGTGTTCACCACTCCGCCCGTCAGTCCCGGCGTGCATCCCACCATGCAGTTCGCGGCCACTTGCCCCGATGGAATTAGGTAACCGGTCTTCGCGCCGAATTGCCCAGTACTGTCAAGCTGTTGCAGTAGCCCTGTGCCGTTTGCATTCGAAATGACCGGGTCAATGCTCGGCAACCCAAACGCGCTTTCCAGGCTTGCAGGCGAGCGGTCCGTGGGAAGCAAAGGAATGGTCGTGCTGATGATCGTTCCCGGAGAATCGCCGCTACGCTGCCGCGTCCCTTGGTAGTTCACGAAAAAGTATCCGAATTTATCCTTAACCACCGGTCCGCCTAGGCTTCCCCCGAAAATGTTCTGGTTGATTTCCGGACGCGCCAGTCCTTCGCGGTTCAGGAAAAAGTCGTTCGCGTTCAGAACCGTGTTGCGGAAAAACTCGTATGCGTCGCCGTGCAGCTCTCGCGTGCCGGACTTCAGAATCGCGTTCACGTTTCCGCCGCCATCCCTCCCCTGGCTTGCGTCATACAGCGACGTTTGTACCCTGAATTCCTGAATCACGTCCGGATTTGGCAGCGGAACGTAGGTCGCTTGCGCCACGTTGTAGTCCGTCGCGCTGATTCCTTCGATCAAATAGTTGTTGTTGTCTTCGCGCTGCCCGTTCACGAACAGTTTCACGGACCCCCGGCCAAGCTGCGAGGCATCATTCAGATCGCTCTGTGCGCCCGTCGATAGCGTCAACAGTTGTTGGTAATTCTGCGTTGCGAGTGGTAGTTCGCGCACAGTGGCCGTCCCCAGGGACTGTCCCATCGTGGCGTTGCTGGTCTCCACGGTCGTCACCTGCGCCGAAATTTCCACTTTCTCGGACACCGCCCCCGGTTTCAGCGTCATGGTCACGCGCGTTGTCTCCGTCACGCGCACTTCGATGTCCGTGGCCTTCGCTTCCGCAAACCCGGATTTATTCACCACCACCGCATAATTCCCAGGCGGCAACAGCGTGGCCACGAAGATTCCGTCCGTGTTTGTGTCTAGCTTGCGCGCTATCGCATCTGTCCGCGAATCGATAATCTGCACTTCCGCGCCGGCTATCGTCCCCCCACTGCTGTCGACCACCACTCCGCTGACCGCCCCGGTCGCCCCGCCTTGTCCGTACGCATTCGCACCCGTCAGCAGCCCTGCGAGCAGCAACACCCCTGCAATTATTCCGAATTTAATCCGCATCCCCCACCCCCCGAATTAATCAGACTTCTGTAATGCTATTTCGTGAGCATGAACCGTTCGAGTGAAAACTTCCCTGCATCGCGCGCTGCCCCCGGACAGACGCGAAAACTGACGGACATTCACCCTTTTCGAAGCTAGCGATTCACGTTCTTGGTGTCAACACGCCAATGCATCAATGTTTTGGATGAATTAAATCAGCACGCGTTACGTCGACCACCGCGTTTCTACTTAGCCTTGCGGCCCGCGGTCGATTTTCAAGCAGGGCTTGACGCAAAGCATCCCCGGCGAGACCATGGCTCACGGGCTACTCTGGCGCAACCCGCCCTTGCCGCCGTCCGTCTAACGATTTAGCAAACCAGCGTCCCCGATGGGGGTGACACATGGCTTCTCGCAGTGCGTTTCGCTCCATAATCTCTCTTTCCTTGTTCCTCGCTCTTTCGGCTGGCGCCCGTCCCGCAGTGGCTGACTCCAGCCACGCACGAATCATTCGCCTCAGTCTCGTCCAGGGCGATGTCCGCTTCACGCGCGAAGCTCATGGCGATCCCCTCGCCGATCAAAAGGCCGTCTGGGAAACCGCCGAGTCCAATCTGCCCGTCCGCCAGGGTTATGTTCTCGCCACCGACAACGGCCGCGCCGAAGTCGAATTTGAGAATGGCGCCATGGCTTTCCTCGGCTCCAACACCGTTCTTGAGTTCTACGATCTTTCTCTGGACGACGGCGCCCGCACCACGCGCCTGGTTCTCCGCCAAGGCTCCGCTTCTTTCTACGTCAATCCCGCGAAGGATGACTATTTCAGCGTAACCGGCGGCGATTTTACGGTCGTCGCTGGCGGCAAAAGTTCCTTCCGCGTTAACAATTTTGACGACGGCAGCAACGTCGCCGTCCTCTCTGGCCATGCTTCTATCCTTCACCAGAAAGACTCCACCTCCCTTTCCAAAGGCCAGTCCCTCTCGATGCACGCCGGCCAGCCTTCCGTCAGCATCGGCAACCTCCCCTCGGGCGACGAATTCGATCACTGGGTCGCTGGCCGCGTCGATTCGGTTTCCGCCGCAACGAACGCCTCTCTGCAATACACCAACTCTGGCTCTTACGTTCCGGGCTTCGCCGATCTTTACACCTACGGCTCTTGGTTTTCCTGTGGCGGCTACGGCTATGGTTGGCGCCCGTTCGGCGTCGGTTTCGGCTGGTCACCGTTCACCATGGGCCAGTGGCTGTGGGATCCGGGTTTCGGCTTGACGTTTGCCAGCTTCCAGCCCTGGGGCTGGGCTCCTTATCACTATGGTGGCTGGCTTTTTGATTCTTCCTGCGGCGGCTGGTTCTATTCGCCGCCCGCCTACTACGGCGTTTACTCCGGCTATCCGGGAACGCGGCCGCGCACGCCCATCCATCCACCCCATCCGCTTTATCAAGCCTCCACTGCCGTCTTCGTTCGCAGAAACGGCGTACTCGGCGTCGTGCCGATGAATCCGCTCGACAAGCAAGGCAAAACTCCTCTGAATATGGAACACGGCATCTTTTCGCTTCAAGCCCGCGACGGCGCCCCGCAACAGCTTCTCTCCGCGGCCGCCGGCGAAAAATGGGATACTTTGAAATCTCCGCCGCGTGACGCTTTCAAAGGTAGTCTTCTTGCCACCACCGCGCCCGAGCGCACTTCACGCTCTATCCTCGAGGGAAACAACTCCGCCAGAATCCTCTCTCCTGGCCGCGAATCTGCCATCGCTTTCGATCCGCTCCAGCACCGCTTTGTAAACACGAATTCTGCGCCGCTTTCCGAAAGAAATTCCCTGGGTGCGGTGCGAAATGACCGCGCCATGGAAGCGGAACGGAATAATTCGTCCCGCGAATCTGCCATGCGTGTTCCCGTTGCGCCCATTTCGGCCCGCGCTGCGGTTCCTCCTGCTCGCAACATGACCCCGCCTCCCGCGCCTCGTTCCTCTTTCGGCGGTGGCGGCTATCGCGGAGGCGACGGCCCCGAATTCTCCCGCGGAGGCGAATTCTCGCGGGGCTCCTCAGCGCCTTCCGCGTCCGCGCCTCACGCTTCGGCCCCTTCCGGCGGTGGCGGTGGTCGCCCGCACTAAGACAATCTCTATCTCTGTGGGTTTTCTTCAAAAAGAGAAAGGCTCCGCAATCTAGAGCCCTTTTTCTTTTCTAGAAGAAGTGCATCGTCCACCCACTGCTTACTGTCGTTAAGAAAAGAGCATTCCCGCATAACCAACGACGGCGCTGAAATCCCCGGAAACATCTCCCGACGTCGCGTACCTCACCAACTCCGCCTTCGTTTTTCCCATGCTCTTCAGTGCGGTCAGCATCGCAACCGTCGGCCCCAGCCCGCACATGGAAATCTCCTCGTTCCGGCAAGTGTCATATAGTCCGCCCGAGTTCAGCGCCAGAATCCGGTCGATCGCCTTGTGATCTTTTACCCGCGTCGTCGCATCATCTTCATAATGATTCAAATCCGAAGTCGTCAGCAGTAGAATTTCCGCGCTGGCCGCGGCAATCACGCCTCCGATGGCTTCGCCCACCATCACCAACTCCTCGAATCGCACCGTTCCCAGCGCCACCGGCACAAACGTAAATTCTGGCCAAAGCACTTGCAAGAATGGAATCTGCACCTCCAGTGAATGCTCCGCTCTGTGCGCAACTTCGTCTTCCCGCAACAGTGGGCAAGCTGCACGCAACGCTTCCGCGAGTGGCTCATCGATCGCCGCATCGCCGAGCGGCGTCCTCCATGTCCCGCTCGAGAGAATCGCCGCATTCTCTCCTCGTGGATAATGCCGCACTCCAAGAATGATGATTTTCTTCGGAACAGCCATTCGCGCATACACGGCTCCCGCCACATGTCCCGAATAAACGTAACCAGCATGCGGCACCAGGCACGCCTTCGCACGTAAATGCGCGCCACCTGCTTCAGCCTTCGTGTATTGATTGATGAGTGTGGTCAGTTCTGCTGGGTCGGAAGGATAAAATCGGCCGGAAACGGCGGGCAGGCGAAGCATCGAGCTGCTACGCAATTCAGAGTGGCTTCGAGGGCTTGCCTTTGATCTTCAGGGCTTTCTTGCTCGTCGGGTCGTAATACACCGTCACTTTGTCGCCGTACTGGTAGCCGCCCTTATCGATGATCTTCTGCATCTTCGCCGAGACTTGCTCGGACAGCGCAAACGTCTCCAGGGCCATGTCGTTTCCCTTGGCCCGCACTGTGATCTGCGCGATGTTAGCGTGCATCACGATGCCTTCGAATTTGCCCAGCCCCGCGGTTTTCGATTTCGGCTTGACGGCGTTTATCACGATCGGCACCGCCGTATCCACCACAATCGGAGTCACCGCCGCCGGCACTTGCGCCCGTGCAGGCGTCCCGCTCAACGCCGCCACTAGTAGCGCCGCACTTCCCAGTCCCGCAATTTTTACAAACGCTTTCATTCGATATCGTCCGTCGCAATTCGCAGCGACTTCAAAAATCGCACATCCTGCGGCGTCATCGTCAGCCGTGCCGCTGGTTTCTTGTCTGGAACCTGATCGAAGGACTCTTGGTCCACCTGAATTCGCAGGGACTCCAGGAATCGCCGGTCTTGCGTCGTCAACTTCGACGCTTCCGCCGCCGCGGCATCGCGCTTTGCCAATCCGATCGTCGCGTCCAGTTTCAACACGATGTCGTATCCGTGCGCGCGCACTCCCGCGATAGCACCCGTAATCCGGTCGGAGTCCGACACCGTATCGTTGATCGCGTGTCCCAATTCACGGAGCAAATTCTTAAGGTGATCGTCGAGTTGCAAGGGCGGCTCTCCCTCACTTCATTTGTCATTTTAGGCTTGCATTTCTCAGGATACAAGTCACCTCCTTTCCCGTTGTCTCCAATAGGTTCACAGCCCCTTGGTCCAAATGATTTCCCCCTTGCAACGGCTTGTCTGCCATCCCTTCTTTCTCTTCCGCCGGCCATCTGCTTCGTTAGCTACAAAATGCTCCTCGTGCGCATATCCACTAGCCCGGATTTCTCACCGGGGTTGAGTAAAGAGATTTGATTTGAAGTAGAAAAAGGCCGTCATCTCAGGCATAACTGCGTTATCGAGACGTAGCAAATGCCATCGAAGGGCGGCCTTTCTAATGACAGAGTGTAACCAGTCGCGGTTCGAGTTTGAAGCGCATTTTTCGCGCCGGGTAGAGGCAGAGTTTTCCGGAGAGCGGCTGACCACCGAGGGCGGGGCGTTGCTGTTGCGCGCGGTGGACCGCAAAATCGGGCTGTTACGGCGGGTGGAGAATTGCTTCACCGACGCTCGCGATGCGGAGCGCATCGCGCATGAGCTAAGCGAGATGCTGGCGCAACGCGTTTACGGCTTGGCGCTGGGCTACGAAGACCTGAACGATCACGAAGAGTTGCGCAACGATGTGCTTCTCGGGATGCTAGCTGGCAAGCGCGACCTGGACGCGCCGCTGGCCGGCAAGAGCACGCTGAACCGCTTGGAACTGACGCCAGCGGGTTCGCCTGCCGTGGAGCGCTACCACAAGATCAGCTATTCCGCCGAAGCGCTGGATGGCCTGTTGGTAGATATTTTCCTGGAAGCGCACCCGTGCGCGCCGCGGGAGATCGTGCTGGACTTGGATGCCACCGACACGCCGCTGCACGGACGGCAGGAAGCGCGTTTTTTCCACGGCTACTACGGGCACTACTGCTATCTGCCGCTGTATGTGTTCTGCGGAGATCATCTGCTGTGCGCGCGGCTGCGGCCCTCGAACATCGACGCCAGTGCCGGAAGCCTGGAGGAAGTGCAGCGCCTGGTGCGGCAGATCCGCGCCCGGTGGCCGAAGACGCGCATCATCCTGCGCGCGGATTCCGGCTTCTGCCGCGAGGAATTGCTGGCGTGGTGCGAGAGCAACGCGGTGGACTACGTATTCGGCTTTGCGCGCAACCAGCGCTTGCGACGGATCATCGGACGCGCCATGCAGCAAGCCAAGCAAGAGCACCGGCGCACGGGAAAACCGGCGCGCGTGTTCACGGAGTTCGCTTACCGCACCAAGAAGAGCTGGTCACGGGCGCGGCGCGTGATAGCCAAAGCGGAGCACCTCGAGGGGAAGGAGAATCCGCGCTATCTGGTCACCTCGCTGGGCAAAGAGGCGTGGCCCGCGCAGAAACTTTATGAGCAGCTCTACTGCGCACGGGGTGAGATGGAAAATCGCATCAAGGAGCAGTTGAATCTGTTCGCGGACCGGCTGAGCACGGAGACGCTGCGGGCCAACCAGTTGCGGCTGTATTTTTCTTCGCTCGCTTACGTGCTGCTGGAGGCGCTGCGGCGGCTGGGCCTGGCGGGTACGGAGTGGGCGGAAGCCCAAGCCGACACTCTGCGGCTGAAACTGCTGAAAATTGCCGCCGCGGTGCGCATCACCGCGCGCCGTATGTGGGTCCGTTACAGTAGCGCGTATCCCTGGCAGAACATCTTTGCCGCAGCGTACACCGCGCTGCGCTGCTGAAAAAACGGCGCTTACCAAAACAGCCCTGGCATCCCACGCTTACGGCGAAATGCGCGCAAAAACAACTCCGCCGTCAACTGGGCCCGCCATTCACGCTGAAAAAACAACAGCAACAGGCTGCCCGTGTCCCGCGCGACGAAAAGACACCCCCCACGACTCTTTCCAGAGCATCAATTCACACCTGGTGAGAAATCCGGGCTAGTCACCAGTCACAAGTCACCAGTCACTCCCACCTTCGCTCCCTTAACTCCCCATTTCACGCTAGAATGCGCTCATGTCTTCCGCCGCCACCTCGCCAGCAACAGCGCCTCGCCAGGGCGGCTTTCATCGCTTCTGGCGCGCCTTGCGTCAGCTCTTCCTCGAAGTGATCGGCGCCATCTTCGCGGTTCTTGCTCTCGTCTGGCTGAATCTTGCCGTGCGCTCGTGGACGCGCGACGTGGCCCATTGGCTCATCGCCACGGCCGTCGCCGTCGCGCTCTTGTTCATTTTTTTCGCGGTCACTTCCTTCCGCCGCGCTCGCAGGCTCTAACCGTCCCCGTCATGTCCAATGCAAAAATCAAATCCGGCGAACGCAAAGAATCCTTCTCCACTCTCTCCGGTCTTCCCATCGATTGCCTCTACACAGCAGACAATCTTTCCGCCTGGGATCCCGAATCCTCTCTCGGTTATCCCGGCGAATTTCCGTACACCCGCGGCATCTATCCCACCATGTATCGTGGCCGCTTCTGGACCATGCGGCAATACGCAGGCTTCGGCACCGCCGTCGAATCCAACCAGCGCTACCGCTATCTCCTCGGCAAAGGCCAGGCAGGTCTCTCTGTAGCCTTCGATCTCCCCACGCAAATCGGCATGGATTCCGACCATCCCCTCGCTCTCGGCGAAGTCGGCAAAGTCGGCGTCGCCATCGACTCTCTCGAAGACATGGAAACTCTCTTCGACGCCATCCCTCTCGAAAAAGTCTCCACTTCCATGACCATCAACTCCACCGCCGCCATCCTTCTCTGCCTCTACGTCGCCGTCGCCAAAAAGCAGGGCGCCAATCTTGCCAAAATTTCCGGCACCGTCCAAAACGACATCCTCAAGGAATACATCGCTCGCGGCACCTACATCTATCCCGTCCGCCCCGCCATGCGCATCGTCACCGACATCTTCGCCTGGTGCCGCGACCATCTCCCCAAGTGGAACACCATCTCCATCTCCGGCTACCACATCCGCGAAGCCGGCTCGACCGCCATCCAGGAAGTCGCCTTCACCCTTGCCGACGGCATCGCCTACACACAAGCCGCGCTCGACAGCGGCCTCGCCGTCGACGAATTCGCTCCGCAACTCTCTTTCTTCTTCAACGCCCACAGCGATCTTCTCGAAGAAATCGCCAAGTACCGCGCCGCACGCCGCCTCTGGTCCAAAATCATGCGCGAACGATTCAACGCAAAAGATCCGCGCTCCCTTCTCCTCCGCTTCCACGCGCAAACCGCCGGCTCCTCGCTCACGGCCCAGCAACCGGAAAACAATATCGTCCGCGTCGCCATCCAGGCTCTGGCCGCCGTTCTCGGCGGCTGTCAATCTCTCCACACTAACTCGCTCGACGAGGCTCTCGCCCTTCCCACCGAAGACGCCGCCCTCATTGCCCTCCGCACCCAACAAATCCTCGCCCACGAAACCGGCGTCACCAATACCATCGATCCAGTAGCCGGCTCGTACGCCATCGAGCATCTGACCAACGAAATTGAAAAAGGCGCAATCGACTACATCGCGAAGATCGATGCTATTGGGGGCATGTTACGCGCAATAGAAAGCGGTTTCGTACAGGGCGAAATCCAAAAAGCCGCCTACGACTACCAGCGCGCGGTAGAATCCAAAGAGCAAATCGTCGTAGGCGTCAACGATTTCGTCGCGAAAGAAGACCGCGCCATCCCCACTCTTCGCATCGAACCCGAAATCGAGCGCAACCAAATCGCCCGCCTAAACGCCCTCCGCGCCAAACGCGACAGCGCCAAAACGCAATCCGCCCTAACCGAACTCCAGCGCCGCGCCTCCACCACGGAAAATCTCCTCCCCGCCATCCTCAACGCCGTCGAATCCTACGCCACTGTCGGCGAAATCTCCGACGCCCTCCGCCGCGTCTTCGGCGAATACCAGGAATCCGTCGTCATCTGAATGCCGCCTTGGAGTTGTGTTACTTGTCGCTTGCTGCGTGGCGGAGTCCCGACCACATGGTTCGAATGCGCGGCTCGAATTGCAGCTTACTACTCTGGCTAAAATACTGCGCGAAGAATCTCGATCGCCTCATTGCGTCCCAGGTAAGAACGGGCACGTCCAATTCCTTCAGCGCGCTGATTTCCGCATCGGCGGATACCCAATCGCTCCGTTGAATATCGTAGAGCCAGTAATTGGTGTGAATCATGCCAAGAGTCGCCGTATCACCCGGAGGCGTCAGCAATTGCGCCCTAAGCAGCGTCGAAAATCCCTTTTCCAGCCATTCCTGATTCATTCCTGAGCCTTGGATTTCGATCGACCCGATGTACGCTAGGATCCTGTGGTTAGTGATGCTCCCGGATTGCGGTTGTTCCTTTCCAAGAACTTCGAAAACATTTTTCGCCGTCTCCCAATCACTACTCTTGTAAATCGAATCCAGGAGGGGAAGTAGGACCGCCGTGTCGTGGTCGTGTCCGGCTTCAAAGCTGCCCATCAGCCGCGCCGTGGCTTGGGTATACCGCCCGGCGGCGTCCAAGGCATTTCCAGCAACCAAATCATCGTAAAAAGACCGGTTATCACTGATAACGCTTCTTTGGATCTCTCCTTCCAGGCTTTGCGTTACCGTGTTTTTGACGTCACGATAAAAATTTCGGTATCCATAATAAAAGCCGAGAGCACCGGCGGCCGCCAGCACGACTGCCAAAATGCTCACGCTGAACCTTACCTTCCACTTGCCCTTTTCATATTCCGCGATCAGAGTATCCAGGCGTTTCGTGAGTCCGGTAATTTCGGTCGAGAGCTCGCAGAACTTGGAATAGGATTCCACCCGGGCGTTCGCGATCGTTGTCGAAAGCTGTTCGCGAGTTTCACTGAGTCTCATGCCGAGGCTTGCAGCCTCTGCCGAGCGAGCTGCCGGTGCACTCCCATCGGCATACTCTTTATTTATGGCAATCACAGGGTCCATGGTGGCTCCCTCCTGCAATTTGGGCACGGATTCTCACTTGCCGCCATCCAGCGGCGCGGCCCAAGTCTATATAGATTATAAGAAAAGTCAATATCGATGTATTAAGACTTGGCGCGAGAAGGCTCCCTGGCTTTCTCAACGCCGCATCGCCCTGTACTATCATTTGGATCGCCCGCTCTGGCTTCTTCAGCGGGCAAAGCTAAATCATGAAACTCATCCTCGCCTCCACATCTCCTCGCCGCGCGGAAATCCTTCGCGACGCCGGCTTCCACTTTGATGTCGTCCCCTCCTCTGTCGACGAAACTCCTTTCCCGGACGAATCCCCTACGGCTCTAGTCCAACGCCTGGCCACCGCCAAAGCCGAACTCGTCGCCTCCCGCACCACCGGCCCAGCCATCGTCCTCGCCGCTGACACCGTCGTCACCCTCGACAACCGCATCTTCGGCAAGCCCCGCTCCAACGACGACGCCCGCCACATGCTCGAATCTCTCTCCGGCCGCACTCATTCTGTCCTCACCGGCGTCACTCTAATTCGCCTCCCCGACGCCGAGCGCCGCTCCTTCGTCGAAACCACCCAGGTCCATTTCGCACATCTCTCTCCCGACGAAATCACCCGTTACCTCGCAACCGGCGAGCCACACGACAAAGCCGGCGCCTATGCCATCCAGGGCCGCGCTGGCCGTTACATCCCCCGCATCGAAGGCGACTGTTTCAACGTTGTCGGTCTCCCCCTTTCCCGCGTCACCCAAGCCTTTGCCGACCTCGGCTACTCCGAAGACTGATCTTGCCGCTTCTCCCCTTATACGGGGTCGCCGATCCGCCGAAACATGGCCCCGCTGATCCATGAACCTTTGCCCGTGCTAAGGTGGGTTGTCCTGATCGCTAAAGGTGAGCGCAGGCTATTCCGCCAAGGGAATCATGCAGCGTAGAGAATTTATCGCCCTAGTGGGAACCACGGCTTACGCCGAATTGGCACGCCGTATCGGTGTGCAGTTAGCGCCGAAGACTCCCAAACCCGATGTAACCCTTCGCATCTCGCCCGTTGAATGGGAAGTCGCCCAAGGAAAAATCATCAAGACAACCGGATACAACGGCTCGGCCCCCGGCCCCGTCTTGCGCCTCAAAGAGGGCCAACCCGTTACCGCGGAAATTTCAAACGAAACGAAAATCCAGGAACTGGTTCATTGGCACGGCCTGTTCATTCCTTCCGATGTCGACGGCTCCGAAGAAGAAGGTACACCGATGGTCCCGCCCGGCGGCGTCCGCCGCTATTCCTTCATTCCGCGCCCTTCCGGAACCCGCTGGTATCACAGCCACATTCACGCCGGCCGTGACATGAAGCGCGCTACCTACACCGGCCAGTTCGGTTTTCTCTACATCGAGCCGAAAGACGATCCAGGCCGCTACGACGCCGAAGTCTTTCTCGCTCTCCACGGTTGGCACGCCTCACTGGGAAGCCAGGCCGATGAGGGCACCCTCGAAGTCACGTATCGTGCCTATTCTATGAACAGCCACGCCCTCGGTTTCGGCGAACCGATCCGCGTCAAGGAAGGCCAGCAAGTCCTCTTCCGCATCCTGAACGCCAGCGCCACCGAGCAGCATCGCCTCGCCTTTCCGGGCCACAAGTTCAAAGTCCTCAGCCTCGATGGAAATCCCGTGCCGGTGCCGCGCGAAGTCGACGTCATCGAAATGGGCCCTGCGGAACGCGTCGACACGATCGTCACGATGAATCAGCCTGGGGTGTGGATTCTCGGCGAAGCCAATGATCAAACTCGGAATGCCGGCATGGGCGTCGCAGTCGAGTATGCGAACCAGAGCGGCACAGCGCAGTGGACCGCTCCAGCGAAAACTCCCTGGAACTACACTCTTTTCGGCCACGAAGCGGAGTCTCCCCTTCCATCGGGTGGCGTCGTCCCGCTCGTGTTCCGCAAGAAGTTTGCCGGCCACAACTGGGTGGACAAATGGACCATCAACGGCAAATCCTTTCCGAAAACAGACCCCATTCGCGTCCGCGCCAACCAGCGCTACCGTCTCCGCTTTGACAACCAAAGCGATGAAGCCCACCCCGTCCACCTTCATCGCCACAGTTTCGAGCTGACCAAATTCGCCGGGAAACCAACGTCTGGCGTTCTGAAAGATGTAATCGTTGTGCCTGCCAACACGCAAGTTGAAGTGGATTTCACTGCCGACAATCCCGGCTCCACTCTTTTTCACTGCCACCAGCAATTGCACATGGACTACGGCTTCATGACCATGGTGGAATACGAGGGCTGAAGTGCCGCACCTTTGTATTGACAAACTGTTACTCTTCGCGTATTGTTGATCTCAGGTAAAACTGTGATTCCTGCCCGGGAACGCCAACCTCCTAGTTGGCGTTTTTGCTTCGCGGATACTTTTTTTAGGGCCTAACTCTTTTATCCGCTAAACTTACGACGCAAACTGCCGCTTTGCGTCATGCTTCCGTCGACTCTCGCCGACAACTCGTTTAGAATCAGTGTTTACGGGCCCATCCGTATGTGTTGATTCTAAACGACTTGCTACAAACCTAAGTTCTTTAGATGCAATACTTACAAAAATTCTAGGGGGGCCCCTGCCAGGGGGGCATGCAAAAAAAGAGGTGCCCCCTTTCAGAGAGCACCTCTTTTTACTTTAAGCGGTGGAAAAACTTGAAACTACTTGGCTTTCGCGCCGCCTTGGGTTCTGCCGTTGTGCTTTTTATTGTAGATATTCCGCGACGCCCGGTTTTGTTCGCGGTTGACCTGTCTCTTTTCGCCATTGGTCAATTTCCCGCCATTCGCTGCGCGATCCGCTTTCACCTGCTGGTGGATGCCCCGTTGCTGATTTTCCAGTTTCGCCGTTTCGCCAGCCGTCAATTGGCCGCTCTTGACGCCATTCGCGATGCGGTCTTGCTGGTTCTCTCGTCGCTGCCCTACTTCGTTGTTGCCGTAGTGCGCGGTGTTGTCGTTATGTTTGTCTTGATAGATCTGTTTCGAGACGCCGTTTTGCTGTTGGTTGATTTGCTGTTTCTCGGTGCCTGTCAGTTTTCCGCCGTTTGCCGCGCGGTCTGCTTTCGTTTCGCCATTGATCGCCGCTTCCTTGTTCTCCAGGTTGGCGGTTTCGCCGGAGGTCAATTGTCCGCTTTTCACGCCGTTCGCGATGCGGTCCTGCTGATTCTCTTTCCGCTGCGCTACGGTCGGATCCGGTTTTGTCGCCGGCGTGGTCGATTGGTCCTGCGCCATTGCCACGCTTCCCGCCAGCAATGCGGCCACGGGCAAGGCGCTCCACTTCAGCCATCTGAGTTTCATCGTTCTCTCCTGAACGTTTTTGTTCCTCTTCGATTTATGCGAATCTGGGAATTCCGGGACACCCTGTAATACCCGAGTCTGGAAAGAAAGTTGTGCCGTCGCGACTGGCCAAAAGGGCAGGTTTTTCGTAAGCGATAGCTCGCCCTGTGCTTTAATCAAGTTTCGCGAAGCCTGAAACTAAAATAAAAGGGCGGCCACTGTGGCCGCCCTTTTCAACCTCTGACGAATCCTTTGCCGAACTCTAGGATTTCTTCTCTTCCGCGGGCTTCTCCGCGGGAGCAGCTGTCGGCGTCGGGGGTGGCGCTGCCTGCGCTTGCGAAGCGCCGGACATTCCTTCTTTGAAGCTCCGGATTCCTTCTCCAAGGCCCTTCGCCAGCTCGGGGATTTTCCGTCCCCCGAACAGCAACAAGATAATCGCCAGGACGATCAGCCAATGAATAGGACTAAGTTCACCCATAAAAAACCTCCATGCGGCCTGCCTCGCCACAATCGACTTCACTCTAGCGCAGGACGCCTAATGCGGCAAGCCTATGTCACCTTGCGCAGCTAGTAGGATAACACGCTCGTCCCCGGCACGCCGCGTCACCCGCTCCCGGTCCAAGTATTCGAGCAGCGGAATGGCATACTTGCGCGTAATGCCGGTCAACTCCTTGAAAACAGGCACGGAAATGCGCTCGCCCTTGGCTTTCTTATACCCGGCGAGCTTGTCCCTCAATTCAGCCAGGGCACCCCGGTGAAAGATGAGGTCTGCGCTAATACGCACAAGCGTTTTCTCGCGAAGCAGAATTTGCAGCAGCTTTTCCGAACGCTTGCTCTCGATCGACAGCTTCGCCAGCACCTCTTTCACCGCTGGCACCGCCAGCCCCGCATCCGAAAACGCTTTTTCAATCTGTTCTTTCGCGCGCGCCTCCTCCGGCTGTAGAGCGATTTCCGCTCCGGCGCGCTTGACGAGTTCGCCTTGCACGTCCAGCTTTTTCTCCACCGCCAATTCGTCGAGCGCGGCGCGAAACGTCTCGGCTCTCACGCGTCTTCCCAGATTCGCGCGCAAATCCTCGCGGGCAATCCCCGGCAACAAAGGATTCTCCTTGTGAAACCGTTCTACTCTCTCGGCGATTTTCTTGCGGACTTCCTCAAATGCTTTTCTAGCGAGAAGAATCAACGGTTCGGTCGAAATAATTTTGACCGAACCTCTTGCGGCGAGCGCTTGTGCAATCTGATGAATCTCTTTCGCAGACCATCCCGTCCGGGCCACAATCTCCTCGAACGTCATTCCGAGCAGCGCGCGTTCCGTCATCGCCGCGAGCGCTTCCTCGCATTTCCCGCTCTCCAATATTCCGAGAAATGTAGCGCGTCCCGCATCCCGCAGCGTCGGCCGCCGCGCCCGCGGATCGAGAACCACGCCTCCGCCAATCGTGACCACCGGCGAAAATTGTCGCACGATGAACCGATCGCCAGGCAGCAACAACACGTCCTCCTGCAGCCGCAGATGCGCCAGCGCATTCTGTCCCGGCGCTAATGCTTCTTGCTCGTAGAGAGAAATCTCCGCGATCGTCTCCGCAGTTCCGGCATGAAAATGCACTCGCGCGCGATGCTTCATCTTTCGCGCCGGAGAAAGCAATGTGAGCCGCACATCTACCCTTCGCGTTGTCCGAAAACGTCCCGGTGCGGCCAGGCTCATCCCGCGCTTCACGTCTCCATGATCGATCCCCGCGAGATTGACCGCCGTCCGCTGCCCCGCGCTCGCCCGTTCAATTGATTTTCCGCCAGAGTGCACGCCGCGCACCCGCAGCCGCTTTCTCCCGGGGAACAGCTCCACTTCGTCTTCCGCGCCAACGCTCCCCGAAATCAGCGTTCCCGTGGCCACCGTTCCAAAGCCCTTCATCGCGAAGGCCCGGTCGATCGGCAGCCGGAAGTCTCGCGACGCATCTTTTCCTGGAATTTCCAAGGCCGCCGCGTGCAGCGCCTTCTTCAACTCGTCGAGCCCCGCCTCCGTTCTCGCGCTAACAGGCACAATGGACGCTCGCTCCAGAAACGATCCGCGCAAATACTCCTCAACTTCCAGAAGAACCAAACCGAGCGTCTCCGCATCGGCCAGATCGCTTTTTGTCAGCGCCACCACGCCCCGTTGCACCCCCAACAGGCGGCAAATGTCGAAATGCTCCCGCGTCTGCGCCTTGATCGATTCGTCCGCCGCAATCACCAGCAGCACCAGATCGATTCCCGCCGCTCCCGCCAGCATGTTGCTGACAAAGCGTTCGTGCCCCGGCACATCAACGAATCCAAATCTCACGCCGTTTTCTTCGAGAAACGCGAACCCCAGATCGATGGTGATCCCGCGCCGCTTCTCCTCCGCAAGCCGATCCGGGTGCGTCCCTGTCAGCGCCTCGACCAGCGCCGACTTGCCGTGGTCAATGTGCCCCGCGGTCCCCACGATCACACTTTTGGCTGAATTGGTCATCGGATCGAATTGCGAGCGGACAGGTGGTTTCGCCGAACTCAACCTGGAAGCACGCGAAGGCCCTCGGCCCTCGCTAGCTTGCTTTGGCGAGTATCGAACGTCAAGAACATGTCGGGCTTGAGGACAAGAGCGGACGCGACATGCAACACGTCGAGAGTTCTTACGCCCAAAGTTGCGCCATGACGGCGCGAAAGAATCACGGCCCGCTCCCAAGCCTCCACCGGAAAAGGCTCACTGCGAATTATGGCAGCAGCTTGACTTGCTATGAATTCGTTTTAGACATCTCGAGCCTCTCGTCGCGTCCATTGCTTGCGGAACACCCGAAGCTCAAGCGCGTTGTTGAACTCTGCTTCGCCCAGGGAGGTGAGAATGAAAGTGGGGGCAGACGTCACTAATTCCGTGGCAGTTTGTGAGTGATCATCCTCGCCGTAGAGCGACACCAGGAATCCGGAATCCGGATAAGCAATCAATAAGGCTCTCGCTGTTCCGACACAAGCTGGGTACCAGTTATGCGAGCCTTCTTTTTGCCGAAGATTCGGCGCCGGATGGCGGCAAAATCGGGGTAGTCCTCGGGCTTGGGACGGATGGGTATCAGGCGGCCAATCGGTTTGTTCCGCTTGTAAACTTCGATCTCTTCGCCCTTGCTGAGCCGCGCCTCGATTTGGCGGAAGCGGTAACGTAAGTCGCGCACGGTGGCTCGTGTCATAATGTGACTCATCGTAGCATCACATTGGGATCCGGTCAACGGATGCCGACTCCGCGCGGGGAGCTACTTAGCTGCGGCGATTTCGTCGACGATGGCTTGTGCCGCGGCGCGCGGGTCCGGCGCCGTGAGGATGGGCCTGCCGACCACAAGAAAATCGGCACCTGCTCGAATCGCTTCCGTCGGAGTCGCCTTGCGCGCCTGATCCTCGGATTTGGTTTGCACAGCCAAATCCAGTGGTCGCACTCCAGGCGTCACAATCAAGAAATCGTTGCCGCACGCCTTGCGAATCGCTCTGGCTTCCTGTACGGAAGCGACCACGCCGTCAACGCCGGCCTTCTTGGCAAGCTGCGCCAGCTTGGTCACGTGCAATTTCGGCGCGCCGCCGATGCCCACTTCCTTCATCGCCTTTTGATCCATGCTCGTGAGTATCGTCACGGCCAGCAATCGCGGCCGGTCGGCGCCCATCGGAACGCCAGCGCTTATAGCTTGCACTGCCGCCTCCAGCATTGCGCGGCCTCCCAGCGCGTGCACGTTCACCAACTGCACGCCGTTCATCGCGGCCGCGGAAAGCACCGCTCCCGCAACCGTATTCGGGATGTCGTGGAATTTCAGATCGAGAAAAATACCCGGGCCGAGCGCGGCGATCTCTTTAACCGCAGCCGGGCCGGCCGCCGTGAAGAGCTGACTGCCGATCTTGAACATTCCGACAAGATCGGAGATTTGTTTCGCGAATTTTGCGGCAGAGGATAGGGAATCAAAGTCCAGTGCCACGATCAAGCTGCTGCGAGGATGGGCGTCGAAGCTCAAGGTCATAAGCGACCCCGGTTTCGGCGGGGTCAGTGTTTGTGCGGCACTTCCATCAATTCGAGCCGGACTTGGCTCACGCCCGAATGGATCAAGCCGATTTTCCGGGCGACACGATAGGATACATCAATTTCCCGTCCCTCTTGATAGGGACCGCGGTCATTGATGCGTACTAGTTCAAACTTCCCGTTCCGGGGGTTCACCACCCGGACGATGGACCCAAAGGGCAGATTGGGGTGCGCCGCAGTCAGCGCCTCGGAGTCGAAGTACTCCCCATCCGCGGTCTTCTTCCCGTTGAAGCCGGGACCATACCAACTGGCGTTGCCTACCCAGGTCTTCAGCGGCCTCACTGGGGCGCTCAGATGCGCCACCAAGGGGGCTTCCATAACCGGAACCACGAGGAACATTAAGAGCACCCAACGGAATGCGGCCCAGATAACAAAAAGTGGTCGTCTCATAGTGTGTTCTTTGTGCTACTCAAATCCAAAAAAGTGTAGCAAAAAGGAGTCGTTATGTCAACCAAAATCTGCAGAAACTTTACCTCTTATCTCACTGACAGTAAACGCTTTAGCATCAAAAAGAGCTTTCTCCAGCTCTCCCACAAGTCGCTGACTGACCGTAGGGTCAGTAAAACTGGCCGTCCCTACCTGTACGGCAGTCGCGCCCACAGCTAGGTAATCAAGCACGTCTTTCACCGACTCGACGCCTCCGACGCCTATAATTGGTGTCCTGACCGCCTTCCGCGTTTCCCAGACGAGCCGCAAAGTCATCGGCTTTATAGACGGTCCCGACAGCCCCCCTGTTTGGTTACCTAGCATGGACTTCCCCGTCCACGGATCGATAGCCATCGCCGGATAGGTATTCGCGACGGTCAAAGCGTCCGCTCCCGCCCCCTCCGCCGCCCTGGCGATAAGTCCAATGTCTGCAACCATCGGCGAGAGCTTTACCCAAAGCGGACGTTTCACAGCCGCTTTGCGAGCTGCGCCAACCACCTCCGAGACGAGACTCGCGTCGCCCCCAAACTGCATACCCCCCTTCGTCACGTTGGGGCAGGAGATGTTCAGCTCATAGGCCGCCAGCCCCTCTGCGTCCTCCAGGACACGGATGACCTCGACGTAGTCCTCGACCGCATAGCCAAACACATTGGCGATGACCGCTGTATCGTATTTTCGCAGTACTGGGAGTTTTTCGGCGACAAAGGCCCGGACGCCGATGTTTTGGAGCCCTACGGCGTTCAGCATCCCGGAGGGGGTCTCGCAAAGCCGTGGCGCAGGCGCGCCTTCCATGGGTTCCCGGGAGAGTCCTTTGACGACCAAGCCGCCAAGGCGGTTCAGGTCCACAATGTGGGTAAACTCGACGCCGTATCCGAAGGTTCCGCTGGCAGCGAGAATGGGATTCCGCAGGCGCACCGCGCCAATTTGCACGGTCAGGTCAACACCGGCTGCGGCACTCACTTCGTGCCAGAGAATAGCACGAAGTTCAGGACGGAGGCCATTCTTTGCGTTGCCCGGATCAAAGAGGCTCCCGTGAGAGGATCCGATAACTTCCCGGCGGCGGCGTTACTCCGCCTTCGGCTCGTTCTTGGTTTGTATGGAATGAGCGAGAGCTTCTCCCAAAACGTGGCCGTCGCGCGGCGCCAGCGTAATTCCGCAAAGCACGGCGAAGGTGGGTGCAATGTCTGCCGGCGTAATCGGCTGGTAATAAACACCCGGCCGAATCCCGAATCCCATAAAGAAAATCGGAACGCGCTGATCGTAATAATAGGGAGTTCCATGGGTCGTCCCATACTGCCGCGGATGGCCCGGCCTCGAAAAATCCCACGGCCAGAAGGGCTTTGGCACAATCTCCAAATCACCGCTTCTCGCTTTCCAGAAACTTGCCGCTTCCGCGCTGCGGATCTGGCTATCCGTCGCTGGGCGGTCGTCCAACTCCTCCGCGCGATAAACTCGAGCGCACGCCCGGCACGCTTTCGATTGCCTCGATCACGGCACGCATGCCAGCAGGATCCGTTTTCAGTTTGTCGTACGTTCCCGGCGTGAAGTACACGTCGCTGCCGCCCACTTCGGCGACCGCAGGCTTCGCATAGTTGAGCGCATCGAGCGCCATTTCGGCGCGCTCTTTCACTTCTTCGACGCTCAGCCAACCGGCATCGACGCCCGTTTTCGCCAAATCCTCCGGAATCGGCGCGCCGCCATGATCGGCAGTCAGCGCGACAACGTAATTACCGCGCCCAACGGTCTTGTCCAGGTGCGCAAAAAAACCCGCCAAATCGCGGTCCAGCCTCGCGAGCTCGTCCTGCACTTCCCAGCTTCGCGGCCCAAACGCATGCGCCACATAATCCAATGAGGAAAAACTCACTCCCAGATAATCCGTTCCCGCGCGTTTTCCCAGCCCCAGCTTGTCGATAGCATCTTCCGCCATTTCCGCCAAATAGGTCTCCGCATACGGGCTGGCTTCCCATTCCGTATAGAACGACGCGTCCGGTCCCGTGCTTCCAGGCTTGCCGCGCAACGGATGAGGAAATTCCGCGCCCGCTCCCTCGGGCGGGACGGCTCCGATTGCCTTCTCGCCGTATAAATAAGCCGAACTCGGCAGCAGCGGCGTCCACGTTTTGCCGTAATCCTTGGCTACCGGATGCGCTTTCGCATATTCCTCAACAAATTCCGCCACGGGATACGCGCTCGAAGTCGTCCACCCGCCCGACGCCGGATCGAACCACGTCACGGCGTCCGCTTGATGGCCCGCCATGGTGATCGCCGCGCGAGCTTTCAGCGAAAACGTCACCACTCGCGTTCCCACGCGCCCCTGATATTTCAATTCCTCCGCAAACGCCGGCATCAACATCCGCCACGCGCTGTCGCCGCCCTTCACACTCGCTCCTGCGTAGCCCGTATTTTTCACTTTCGGATCAGAGGTGCACGTCACGCTCTTCTGCAGCTCGCGGTCCCACCACGCGTTCGAAATCATTCCATGCGTCGCCGGAAACGCTCCGGTCGAAATCGTCGAGTGTCCCACGCACGTCTCCGTCGCTGCGTAGGGATAAGCCGCATCGCGGAACCAGGCGCCTTCTTCCACCAGCCGCTTCAATCCTCCCGTCCATTGCCCCTGAAATTTGTCCACATAGTCCGCGCGCATTTGGTCCACGACCAGCATAACTACCAACTTGGGCCGCGCCGTATCGGTTCGAATCGCCACCGCTGTGCGCGATTCTCGTGAACTCGCCTTCTTCGCAGTTGCAGCAGTCTGCCCCAGCGCCGACGCGGCACAAATAGCCGTCCAAATTCCTACTCCGGCAAGAACTCTTCGCCAACGCCTGCCTGTAACACTGAAAGCCAGCATACGTACCTCGGTTCTCGGAACTTTGCCGCGGCAGTTTATCACGCCGCCCCGCGAGACTCCCCACTCACGCGGCACCAGTCACTATGCTAGGATTACCCGAACATGCGCATCGTCGAAAAAGCTCAACTAATGTCCGCCCCGGAGATCGACCGCACCCTGCGCCGCCTGGCTCATCAAATTGTCGAAAAAAGCGGCGGCACGAAGCATCTCGCGCTCATCGGCGTTCGCCGCCGCGGCGTGCCTCTCGCCCAGCGCATCGCCCAAGCCATGCGCGGCATCGATGGCGTCGACGTGCCCGTCGGCACTCTCGATATCACTCTCTATCGCGACGATCTCTCGAAAGTCGCGCCCCAGGCCGTGCTGCAATCTTCCGATATCGCCTTTGGCGTCGACGGCATGGACCTCGTCCTCGTCGACGACGTCCTCTACACCGGACGCACCATTCGCGCCGCTATGAACGGCCTCTTCGATCTCGGCCGCCCGCAGCGCGTTTCGCTCTGTGTGCTCATTGACCGCGGCCATCGCGAAATGCCCATTGAAGCCCAGTTCGTCGGCCGCACGGTGCAGACCAGCGACACGGAAATCATCGAAGTGCGTCTCCGCGAAATCGATCAGGAAGAGCGCGTCGTTCTCGTCGACCGCCAGGAGTCGTAGTTGAAACAAGGCTTTTTGCGCTACCATCAAAGAGTGCAAATGTGACTTTTCGTTTTCGCGATCTGCTGGCTCTCGAACCGCTCTCCGCGGACGAACTCACTTTTCTTCTCGACCAAAGCCGGCCCTTTCAAGCCATTCAGCGCAATCCCCTCAAAAAACTCGCCACGCTCCGCGGTAAAACCGTAGCTCTAGCCTTCTTCGAAAACTCGACGCGCACGCGCATCAGCTTTGGCACAGCCGCCGCCCGTTTGGGCGCGGACACCATGAACCTCCAGGCGGAATCTTCCAGCGTGAAAAAGGGCGAATCGCTGCTCGACACCGTGCACACGCTCGACGCGATGAAGCCCGACTGCCTAGTGATGCGCCACGCCGCTTCCGGCGCCGCCGATTTTGTCGCGCGGCATCTCGATATTCCCGTCATCAACGCCGGCGACGGCACGCACGAGCATCCTTCGCAGGGTTTGCTGGACGCGCTGACCATTCGCGACCGCCTCGGCAGGATCGACAATCTGAACGTCACGATCCTCGGCGACCTTCAACACAGCCGCGTCGCCCGCTCCAACATTCATCTACTTGGAAAATTCGGCTGCCGCTTCACGCTCTGTGGCCCTGCCATGTGGGTTCCGCAGGAGCTCGAAAAAATTGGCGCGCCCGGCGTTTCCATTCGCCGCGTATTCAAACTCGAAGAAGCCCTCGAGGACGCCGACGTCGTCCTGGTCCTCCGCGTACAAACCGAACGCATGCACGAACCGTCGATCTCGAACGAAGACTACGTCCTCGGCTACCAGCTCAACGCCGAGCGCCTCCGCCGCGCGAAGCCCAACGGGCTCGTCCTGCACCCCGGCCCCATGAATCGCGGCATCGAGATTTCTCCCGAAGTTGCCGACGGCCCGCAATCCTGCGTTCTCGAACAGGTCACCAACGGCATCGCCGTCCGCATGGCCTTGCTCTATCTGCTCATTTCCGGCGCGCCGGAAGACAGCGGGCATCCCGAGTCAGCCGGCTCCGAAGAATCGCAGCCGCCAAGAAACCGCCGCTCCACCGATAAAAAGGACTTCTCGCATGCTTCTGATTAAGAACGGCCGCGTCCTCGATCCCGCATCGAAAACCGACGCCGCTCTGGACGTTCTCCTCGACGGTGAAAAAATCGCCGAGCTCGCTGCGCCCGGCAAACTTACTGCCGATCACAAAAACGCCGAAGTTTTCGACGCCACCGGCCTGATCATCGCTCCGGGCTTCATCGATCTTCACGCGCATCTCCGCGAACCCGGTCAGGAATCCTCCGAAACCATCGAAACCGGCACGCGTTCCGCCGCGCGCGGAGGCTTCACAGCCGTCTGCTGCATGCCCAACACAAAACCCGTCAACGACAACGCCAGCGTCACGCGCTTCATTCTGGACCGCGCGAAAACCGCCGCCGGCGTTCGCGTCTGGCCCATCGGCGCCGCCAGCGTCGGCAGCAAAGGCGAAGCCATCGCCGAAATTGCCGCCATGAAAGAAGCCGGCATCGTCGCGGTTTCCGACGACGGAAAACCCATTGCCACCGCCAAGCTCACTCGCCAGGTGATGGAATATTGCCGCTCGCTCGATCTTCCGGTCATCGAGCATTCCGAAGACGTTTCGCTCGCCGCAGGCGCGGTCATGCGCGAGGGCGTCACGTCCTCGCGCCTCGGACTTCGCGGAATGCCCGCCGCCGCCGAATCCGTTTGCGTTGCACGCGATGTTCAGCTTGTCGAGTTGACTGGCGCGCGCCTGCACGTCGCGCATCTCTCCGCGAAGGGTTCGCTCGAACAAGTGCGCTGGGCCAAGTCGCGCGGCCTGCGCGTCACGTGCGAAGTCACGCCACACCACTTCACGTTGATCGATGAAGATGTGCAATATGACTCGCGTTTCAAAATGAATCCGCCGCTCGCCGCGCGTGAAGACCGCGAAGCGCTCATCGAAGGCCTTGCCGATGGCGCCGTCGACGCTATCGCCACGGACCACGCGCCGCATGAGCCCGCCCTCAAGGACGTCGAGTTCGACAAAGCGCCGTTCGGCGTTCTGGGCTTTGAAACAGGATTGGCTCTCGCGCTGGAACAACTTGTACACACGGGGAAAATTTCTCTCATGCGCATGGTCGAACTTTTCACCACCGGCCCCGCGCGCGTTCTCGGCATGGAACGCAAACTCGCCGCCGGCCAGCCCGCCGACCTCACGATTGTTTCCGCAACGCGCGAATGGACCTACGACGTGAAGCAATCTCCCAGCAAATCCCGCAACTCCCCGTTCGATGGGCGCACGTTCAAAGGCGGCCCAGTTGCCACCATCGTCGCCGGAAAAGTTGTCTACAAAATGTAGCGCCGGGCTTTTAGCCCGGCAGTTGTGTGCGGGGAGCCTCACCGGGCAAGGATGGGCCGTCTCTTTTTCAGCATCCGCAATATCCAGAATCCCGCTGCACCCGCGGCCAAGTGCTTGAGCGTGTGCCCGCTGATGGTGTGATGATCCATTGCGAAAATTTGGCGGTCCGCGCTCTCGAAGATTTTCGCAAACACATAAAGACCAAAAACCACGACGAAATCCCAGCCGCGCGTATATCGCGGCGGCAACAAAAGCAAGACCGGCAGAACCAGCACCGCGTAAACTTGCACCGCCGCATAGAATCGCAAATCGCCCGCGCCAACGGTTTCGGTATGCCACCACCAAACGACACTGCCTGCGCCGATCAACAGCAATACGGGCAACAAATAAAACCCCGCAGGCACACTCAGCCGTTCTGAAATCACCGCGGACACCAGTCCCATGAACGCCAGCGTCATCGGCAAACGGTCCCACACCAATCGCGCATTATCCGGTGCCCAATGGTAATAAGCCGAGCCGAACCCGGTGAGCAGCAACCCCAGGAAAACAAAAACGTACGCCCATCGCTCGCGCAGCTCGATGAAGCCTTCCCGGCCACGCCTCCCGCTCAGAAAAATCAGCCCCCACATTCCGGCAACGAGAAAAAATAAATTCGAAGCTACATCTCCGAAGTTGGGGATTCCAAGCCAGGCACGTCGATCGGCAAAATTGTGGTAAGCGAGCGGCTGCGGAATTCGCGGCAGAAGAACTGCGACGATCGCGACCGCAATCGTAAACCCGGCCAACATCCACACGCTCGCCCGCCGCGATATCAATCTGTCCCCGCCGTGCCGCGGTACATCCTGGTCAGGGGGAAAAGCGGCGAATTCTCATTCATCGCGTGCGCGCCACTTGATAATGCAGGCTCACCACCCCGTCGGGAAATTTCTTCGTGGAAAGCAGATTTAGCGGAATGGACCGGTGCCGCGGTTGAATCAGCGGAATGCCTTCGCCAATCAGGATAGGTATTACGCTGATGCTGAATTCGTCGATCTCGCCTTCGTCGAGGAACGAGGCTATGATTTCGCCGCCGCCCATCATCCAGATATTTTTGCCGTGCTTGCCGCGCAATTTCTGCGCGAACAACTTGACCGGTTCGCTGACAAAATGGAATTCTGGCATCGCCGAGCCCTGCGGCCTGCGTGAAAAAACATAATTTTGGACACCTTTGAAATACTTCATCGCGTCCATTCCCATCTCGAGACCTTTGCTGTACGTCTTGCGGCCCCAGAGGATGGTGTCGATGCTCTTGAAGAACTCGCTCAATCCATAATTGCCTTTGGGACTGGGGCGGTCGAGCCAGCCAACGTCGCCGTCGGATCGGGCAATGTAGCCGTCCACGCTCGTCGCGATGTGGACGATGATTTTGCGCTTGGAAGTCATGTTGATTGACCAGGGCCGCTTGCTTTGCCCCACCTGAGATTGGTTCAGGAATTTCGCGCGGCAAAGGGAGACGCGCTAGTGCGCCGCGGGCTCCGCCGCGGGATGCAGACCATGTTGCGGCACTTCATGGATCCCGCGCGCGGGCGGCTCAATTCTCTGCCGGTAAAAATGATCAAGCGGCAGCCGGCCTTTTCCCACTGGATAAGCCTTTTCAATTGCTTTCGTCGCGTATGCTTTCGCGAGCGTGGCCGCTTCGAGCAATCCTCGGCCCACCGCCAAATGCGCCGCGAGCGCCGACGCAAACGTGCAGCCCGTTCCGTGTAGTTGCTCTTCGTTCACGCGTTCACCGGGCAGCGTCACCATCTCCGTGCCGTCGAACAAAACGTCCGTCGGCCTTCCCATGTGCCCGCCCTTCACGACCACCGCACGCGCGCCCATCTCCGCCAGCTTCCGCGCGGCTGCCTCCATATCGGCTACGTCTTTAATCGTCATGCCTGTCAAAATCTCGGCTTCGGGCACATTCGGTGTAATCACGCTGGCGCGCTTTAGCAGTTCCGTGGCCACATACTTCACTCCGGACGCGTCCAGCAGCTCCCGCCCGCTCGAGGATTTCATCACCGGATCGTGCACCACGTGCGCGAACGTGTGCGCATCCAGAAATTCCGCCACTGTCGCTGCGTTCCCGCGATTTCCCAGCATTCCGATTTTCACCGCCGCGATGGTGCAATCGCTCGCCAGCACTTCGAGCTGCGCGCGCAGCGTCGCGCTCGGAATGTTGTGCACGTCTTCCACGCCCTGCGTGTTCTGCACCGTCAGCGCGGTGATCGCCGCCACTCCGTAGCAGCCGTGCGCCGCAAAGGTCTTCAAATCCGCCGCGGTTCCCGCGCCGCACGAAGGATCGAATCCCGCAATCGTCAGCAAAATCGGCGGCGCAGTATGTGAATGTCCGTTCGTGCTCATTTTTCGTGCTCTTTCGCGCCCCTCGAAGAAAATAGCCGGTCGCGCCACCTCGGCGCACCGGCAATTGTGAATGTACGCGCGCTATTTCCCGCGCGCAAGATAAAAATTAGGGAAATCGCCCCCGGCTTCGGCTGGCCAAAGACCAAAACCTGCCGTCCGTAATCTAGCGGCAGACGGAGTTCAGTTTGTCGAGCGGTTCTTCGGCGTGCGGCGGATAGTCGAGGTGCTTGCTCTCAACCATTTGTTCGAGCAGCGTTCCGCCGGTGCTGAGTGCCGCGTTCGGGTCCGTTTGGACGTCCGGGTCGGCTTCCGCGTCTTGCAGCGAGATAAATGCAAATCCCTGTCTGTGGAGCGAATCCAGCAGCGAGGGGAGCATGACGCTGTCAAACGCGCCGATGTGCAGCAGCAAAATGTGCCGAATGTCTCTCCCGAAAAGCATTACTGCCATTTTTTGGCTCAGGGAAACGTATTCCGTGGCCATGTTGAGGTAGCTGCTCTTCAGCCAGTCGACCGCCTCCGCATCGCGCTTATTCATGCACCGCGCGTATGGCTCGTTCCATGCCCAATCCTGAAAATCGATCGTGACTTGCGCCACGCGGTAGCCGTGCGCACTGAGATAGTTTCGAATCGCGTGCCTTTTTTCGAGCGTGTCGCCTTCGTTCAAATACGGATAGCGGAACCAATGCCAATCCCGCCCGCCCATAAAACCTTCCAGCGTTCCTTCGTTCATGGCGATATCTTCTTCGAACGCCTGCACCGTGTTCGGCGTGATGTCCATGTGCGAGTACGTGTGGTTGCCCAGCAGAAATCCGGCGCCGGTCCATAATTTCAGGACATTGGCCTTATCCCAGGAGCGGTCCAGCTTGTCGCCGTTCACAAATCCGTAGACGGGAGGAAGGTTCGCAGCCTTCAAAGCCGCAATCATGTTTTTCGCGATTTGGCTGCGCGTCATGCCGGGTGGCATAGGGCCGTGGGTAGGGAGGTCGTCGACGGTGATGGCAATTTCGCCGCGTTGTTGCGCTGCAGCAGTCCCGGCTAGCAAACATATCCCCAGAGCGAAATTCAACCAACGCGCAAACAGAACAAATCTCTTCAAAAGGATCGCCCGGGGTGTACCTTCTGCTGGAAGCTATCGGGCTCGATTACGGGAACAGTCCGCGAACCAGCGTCGCTTCCGCCACGCGCCCAACCGCAAGAATCATCGCGCCCGCCCGCGGAGGCACATGATGCTTCCGCATCGTCTCCACCATTTCGTGGAACGCCTTCACCATGCTCTTCTGCAGCCGCGCGTTAACTTCTTCGGCGTCCCACATGAGCCCTTCCATGTTTTGTACCCATTCGAAGTAGCTCACCGTCACGCCGCCGGCGTTCGTCAGAATGTCCGGCAGCACGGTGATTCCGCGCCGCGCCAAAATCTCGTCCGCGTGCGGCGTCGTCGGCCCGTTGGCCGCCTCGGCCACGATCCGCGCCTTGATCGCTTCCGCATTGTGCAGCGTAATCACGTTCTCGAGCGCCGCCGGCACCAGGATGTCGCACTTCATCGTCAGCAAGTCGTCGTTCGTAATGCGCGACGCCCCCGGCATCCCCACCACCGTCCCCGACCGCTCCTTATACCGAATCGCTTTGATCGGATCGATCCCGCGCGAATTCGTCACGCCGCCTCGCGTATCGCTCAGCGCGATAATCTTCGCCTTTTTCTCCGCGAACAACCGCGCTGCCGTCGCGCCCGCATTGCCGAATCCCTGGATCGCCACCGTCGCGCCGCGCAGCGGAATCTTTTTCAGCTTGCATGCTTCTTCCACCACGTACAGCAGCCCGCGCGCCGTCGCCTCGCTCCTCCCTTCGGACCCGCCGATCGAGACCGGCTTCCCCGTCACCACTCCGTGCACCGAATGCCCCACCGTCATCGAGTACGTGTCCATGATCCACGCCATCGTCTGCGCGTCCGTGTACACATCCGGCGCCGGAATGTCCATCGTCGGCCCAATGATCGGCAAAATCTCGCTCGCGTATCTCCGCGTCATCCGCTCCAGCTCGGTTTTGGACATCCGCTTCGGGTCGCAGATCACTCCGCCTTTTGCCCCGCCAAACGGCACGTTCAACACCGCCGTCTTCCACGTCATCCACGCCGCCAGCGCCTTCACTTCGTCCAGCGTCACGTTTGGGTGATAGCGAATCCCGCCCTTGCCCGGCCCGCGCGAAATATTGTGCTGCACGCGGAATCCCGTGTGTACTTTCACTTGCCCGTTGTCCATCTTCGTCGGAATCGAAACTTCCAGCACGCGCTTCGGCGTACGCAAAATCTGGCGCAACCCCGGCTCCAGCTTCAAAAATTCCGCCGCCATATCAAATTGAATCTGCGCGATGCGAAATGGATTCAAGTCCTCTCGCGGAGCGATCCGCGGCACCATCGGCGGTGCGCCAATCTGTCTTATCGGGCCCGTGGGCTTTGCGACCGTGGCCATCGGCGTCGGTCCTTTCGTCTGCGCGTCTAGTCTCGACTTCTCTTCCGCTGCCTCAACTACCCTGGGTCTCTGCTTCTCTAACCGTTTGCTGCCATTCGCCGCGCATTTTTCGCGTACGCATCGCGGCACTCCGCCGAGCAAAAATGCAAAATCTCTCCGCCGTCGCGATACGGTATCGCCAGCACTTCCGCCACATGCGTGCCGCAAACCGGGTCGCGCACCAGCCGTCTCGCCGCCATTTCGCCTTGCTCGCTACCAGCCTGGGCTCCTGCTCCCGCCCCGGCCATGTTCGGGTTCGTCTGCGCCGGCATCGCACTGCGCAACATCCACCCCAGCACCCGCCGCAGTAGCGCCACGCCCCACGACAGGATCAGCACCCAAAACAAAAATCTCATCACTCGGCCCAAAAAGTTCATCGATTCTTCCAGCGTCTGACCCCAAACTCGTTGGAGCCAACTCCTCTACTCTCGTTCGTTCGGGATCATTTTTCTTCTTGCGGCCCGTAAATTCCCCTGGGCCCGTGTCCCTGGTCTGCACCAAGGCCTGAGGCGAGTGTATGCAAGGCGAAAAGGCAGGTCAAACGAAAAGCTCTACTTTCAACACTTTGCGCAGCGTAAAAATTCCCCAGTCGCGCCCCTTGGGGCCCACGTTTCACGCTAACTCATCTGTTTTCAATATGTTAAATAAAAAGCCGCACCCGCGCGGCCGCCCAACTGTTTGGTCACTGAAGTTCTTCGAAATCCCCATCCTTTACTTCCTTTACGTCCTCTATCTCCTCTACTTCCTTCCCTCCGCCGCTTCAATCCTCTCAATCCCCATATACGGCCGCAAAACTTCCGGCACCACAATCGACCCATCCTCCTGCTGATAATTCTCCACCACCGCGATCCACGTCCGCCCCACCGCCAGCCCCGACCCGTTCAGCGTGTGCACAAAGTCGCTTTTCCCGCCGCCTTTCGGCTTAAACCGTATCCCCGCGCGCCTCGCCTGAAATGCTTCGCAATTCGAGCACGACGAAATCTCGCGAAACTCCCCGCTCGACGGCAGCCACACTTCCAGGTCGTACGTTTTCGCCGACGCAAATCCCATATCCCCGGTGCACAGCAGCATCCTCCGGTAATGCAGCCCCAGCTTTTCCAGAATCGTCTCCGCATTCCGCACCAGCGCCTCGTGCTCCTCGTAACTCTTCTCCGGATGCGTAAACTTGAACAACTCCACTTTCTGAAACTGGTGCTGCCGCAGAATCCCGCGCGTATCTTTCCCCGCCGCGCCCGCTTCGCTGCGGAAGCACGCCGTCCACGCCGTCACGTGAATCGGCAACTCCTCCTCCGCCAGCGTCTCGTCGCGGTGCAAATTGTGCAGCTCCACTTCAGAAGTCGGCGTCAGCCAAAAATCCGTGTTCTCAATCTTGAATAAGTCCGCCGCAAATTTCGGCAGTTGACCTGCTCCGGTAAGCGACGCCGTATTCACCAAAAATGGCGGCAAAATCTCGGTATACCCGTGCTCCCGCGTGTGCACATCCAGAAAAAAATTCGCCAGCGCCCGCTCCAGCCGCGCTCCCCAACTTTTATAGACCGCGAACCGCGCTCCCGTAATCTTTGTCGCCGCCGCCAAATCCAGAATTCCTGCGCGCTCGCCCACTTCCCAATGCGGCTTCGGCGTAAAATCAAATTTCGGCGCCGTGCCCCATCGCCGCACCTCCACATTCTCCGCCGCGCTGTGCCCCACCGGCACCGACGCATGCGGCACGTTCGGAATCGTCATCAGCAATTCGCTCTGCGTCGCATTCAGCGCCGCAATCCGCTCGTCCGCCGCCTTAATCCGCTCCGAAACCGTCTTCATCTCTCCAATCAATGCGTCCGCGTTCTCTTTCGCCTTTTTCAGCCGCGCAATCTCGTCGCTCGCCTTGTTTCTCTGCGCCTTCAACGCCTCCGTCGCCGTGATCAGCTCCCGCCTCTCCTTGTCCAGTGCGCGGAATCCCTCCAAATCCAGCGCCGCCCCGCGCTTCGCCGCCATCTCCGCAAACAACTCCAAATGGTCCCTGAAGTAATTCAAGTCATGCACGTTGATTCGCCCTCGCTTGTCAAAAAAGGATACCAGACCCGAGTCTGTCGGCGGACTTATCGTTCTCGCAGAATCCTGCGGATGTTCCGTTTGCCGTGCAGCACCGCGGCTATTTCCAGAGGGCGCGTCCCGGGCTTGTAAATTATTTCATACGACCGCACGGGCCAAAACAACACTGGGTGCTTGGTGAGGTCCGTTCGGCGATGGCCTTTGCCGGGCATCTCGGCAAGCCCTCGCATTGCTCCCAGCAATTCTTCGCGCACACGATCTGCGGCGTCGACATTATCTTGCGCTATTTATTCGTATATTTCCGAGATGTCTTGATAGGCTTCCGGCGAGAGACGAAACGTGGTCATTTGCCACGTGATCGAAGTTCTTGGCCTCGTTTCCTTAGCTGCTCAAAAAACGCCTCGCCATCAACGCCCTCGCCGGCTTCGAGCTGAGCCAACCCGCGCCCAATTTTTTCATCGATTTCCTCGCGGGTGTACTCTTCGCCAAACTCCCGCGCAATGAAGTAATGCTGCAGCGCGGCGCCCATTAGCGCGGCAGCGTCGGGAAACCTGCCCGCTTCAATCTCCTTCTGCACCAGTTTTTGCGTCTCCGCGTCCAGTTTCACTTCCATGGTCGCCTCGCACAGGCTCGCCTTCAGCCTGCCGCTATACTAGCCCACCGCATCCCAAAACAAAATTCCTGGTCCTTCTCCTCTCCGCGTCCTCTGTGTCTCCGTGGCCCCTCTGCGTAGAATCCCCTGTTCTTCGTTTATTGTTTGTTCGTCGTTTTTTTCTCCGCGACTCCGCGTCTCCGCGCGATAAATTCCTTCCTTTCCCTTTTTCCGTCTTCAACTTTCAACTTTCAACCTCCGGTCCGCTTCCCGAATCTTTACCTCCTTACTTCTTTACCTCCTTACTTCCTCTCGCTTGACTCTCATTCCCACTTGATCAACGATCCCGATCGATCAATGTGGCACAGACTTCAGTCTGTGCTCTTGGTTTGCTCCCATTTTTGCTATGACCACTCTCTCCACATCTCTCCCCATTCCCGCCTTTAACGACGAAAAGCACCACCTCCGCATCTACCAATCCGACTGCCTCGCCCTCATGGCCCAGCTCCCCGCGTCCTCCGTCGACCTCATCTTCGCCGACCCTCCCTACTTCCTCTCCAACGGCGGCATCACCTGCCACGCCGGCAAAATGGTCTCCGTCAATAAAGGCTCTTGGGACAAATTGCCCGGCTCCGACTCAGGCCCGGCAAGGGCCCGATTTGACGAAGTTCACGCCTTCAACGCCGCCTGGCTCGCCGCCTGCCAGCGCCTCCTCAAACCCAACGGCTCCCTCTGGGTCTCCGGCACCGCCCACGTCATCCATTCCGTCGGCTTCGCCATGCAGCAGCTCGGCTTCAAGCTCCTCAACGACATCTCTTGGGTTAAGCCCAATCCTCCTCCCAATCTCTCTTGCCGCTATTTCACCCACGCCACCGAAACCATCATCTGGGCCGCCAAGGACAAAAAGTCCCGCCACACCTTCCATTACAAGCTCATGAAGGAAACCAATCGCGGCAAACAAATGAAGTCCGTCTGGACCGATATCCGTCCTCCCGAACCCTGGGAGAAAAAATTCGGCAAACATCCCACCCAAAAACCCGTCGCCCTCCTCGAACGCATCCTCCTGGCCTCCTCCAACGAAGGCGACCTGGTCCTCGACCCGTTCTCCGGCGGCGGCACCACTCTCCTAACCGCATTCCGCCTTCGCCGCCGCGCCATCGGCTGTGAACTCTCAGCTGAATTCGTCAGTCTGACGCTTCGCCGCATCTGTTCCGAATTGGCACAGTTAGAAATTTCCGTCGGTTGTTTGCAGTTTTCAGTTGATCCGCACTGCGATTCCGTGGATCGATCCTGTAGCGCCGTCCCTTTAGGGCGGCATCTTTGCGCAGCGCAAGGAATCTCGACGCACACGTGCCCAGTCAACTCCAACTCGTCCAGCAAGAACTCCGCTTCTATTTCATCGGCCGCGCCGACCGTCGCGTCATCTTCTCCGTCCAAGCCGACTCCCTCGACGACGCCCGCCAAAAATTCCGCACCTCCGGCCGCCCCGACTCCGACGCCCTCTTCATCATCAAAACCGAAACCGCCATCTACCTCGCTTAACCACCAATTAGCCGCCCCCGCTCGCCGTCATTTCGAGCGCAGCGAGAAATCTCTCTTGCTTTTCTCTCGGTCAGGCATGATCTAATTCCGCTGTGGATTTACAACTCCCTACTACGGCCATCGGGAACTACAAGAGCGGTTCACAGCGAGCCCGCGTAAGTACAGAGCCTTGGGCTCAAGCCAATTTGTATTGCCCCGCCTGCGCATCGCCGAAAATAGATTCTCTTCCCGCCGGGACGTATGCGGCAGATTTTAAGTGCCCAGCATGTGCATCCCGCTACCAACTAAAGAGCCAGCGAACTAAGGTCGGGGACCGTATCCTCGATGGCGCCTATGCTGCGATGCAGCGGGCCATCACGATCGACCAGACTCCAAGCCTCTTCCTCCTTCACTACAAAATGCCTCAGCTAACGGTGGAAAATGTGTTTCTAATTCCACATTTTGCCTTCTCGATGTCATGTGTGGAAAAGAGGAAAGCGCTTTCCGCCACAGCAAGGCGCGCAGGTTACGTTGGCTGTTACTTTGTTTTGAAGCGGATACCTTCGGACGCGCGAATTCACGTTGTTCAGGATGGACGCCCGATTAGTGCATCGCTTGTCCGAAGCGCTTATGAAAAACTTCGTCCCTTGGAAAAGTTAAACGCACAAAAACGTGGTTGGACTCTTGACGTATTGAACATCGTAAAATCCCTGAACAAAACACAATTTAATCTGAAAGAAATCTATCACCACGAAGACCTACTCGCGAAGCTCCATCCCGGGAACGCCCACATTCGGCCCAAAATTCGCCAGCAACTCCAGGAACTCCGCGACCTGGGACTACTCGACTTTCACGGGGGTGGCTCGTACACGCTAAAATAGTCGAGTGTTTCTTCCGGCGAGCGCACGTAGAACACCTTGTTATTTTCGCAATTCGTGCAGTCTAACCCAGTCTCCAGGAGCCCGCTCATATTTCCAAAAATACCAGCCATCACAAGTCCGCTTGCACGCCGCCTGTCCGGCGGCGGACGGGGAATTATAGGTTTTCCCTTTTGAATCGAATCGAGCCGTTCCGCCTTACACGTGCCTTAAACGTCTTACCCTTTAGAGTAGCGCGCAGTCTCAAGGGCGATTTTGTAAACGCGGCCAGAATAGGTTGACGTCTCCTGCCTTCCCTCGTGACAGTTCGAAAATGCTTCGGCTCATTTTCTTGGCCGATAAGGGAAATCAGCTCATCGCGCTGATACCTCTTCATATCTCTCTTCAAGGCGCGCTTGAGATTTTCGGAGTCCTTAAATTTACCCTTGTTCTTGTTCCCCGGCGGCTTTCCTGTGAGCCGGAGGATAAGAGTTCATCGAGCTCCTTCAAATGCTTTTCACCAATGGTGAAATACACGCTAAATCTGTCCCAAGAACGGCCATGATGATCCTTCAGATGCTGGCGCAATCGCCATCTCAAGTCACTGGCTAGCCCCACGTAGTACAACTTTTCCCTTCGATACAAAGCGTAGACACCCTGCCGATGTCTGACGTAGCTCTTGAATAGCGTTGGATACTTTTCGATTGCGTCGCGGCTTATTCTTTCGATGAATTGACATACAAGAGGGGCTTCTCGGGGCACGAGTCATACCTCAGCAACGCGATCCTAGATCTTCGCATGACTTAGGAGCCAGACGAGATTGTTGAGCGCCAGCTTGTTACAAAACAGTTATATTGGCATTGTCGCTGGCCGTCGAAGCCGGGTGCCGCAGCCCTCGGTATTGAAGTTTGTCCACCGACCGACCCAACCTTTTGCAGTCCTAGTTCGCCATCATGGCAAGAAGCCGTAAGTTTTGCCCTTCGGCCGGATGCCGCAGCCTTCGGTTTTGAGGCTGCGGGTTTTGGCTCTTCTCCCGCCAGCTATTTTTTGTCGCAGAATCGCTCTTGACAAATCCGTAATTTCTGCTATTATACATGCTAGGTAAAATTGCATCTTGGCTCGTAGCGCCGACATCCCGTCGGCGTTTTTGCTTTCCGTGCGACCCTTTTTCGGCCAAGTCCTTTATTCGTAACACTTACGAGCCAACCCGCATTTTGCATAATTTTGGTGCAAATCAAGCCGAGCAACCCATTTAGAATCAACACTTCCGCAATCGCCCATAAGTATTCATTCTAATGGACTTACCAAACATGCTAAACCCTTTCAAATCAACACTTACAAAAAAGAGGGGGAGGGGGTGGTGATTATGGTTAACCTGAGCTTCCGCGTGTGTGGGCTGCCGCAGCCTTCAGTCTCAAGGCCTGCGCCCTTTGACTTTTCCCCCGCCATTTCTTCGCCGTCCAACTTTCGCCTCTTTCCGCCGCACCAACTTAATCTCCACCCTGCTCCCCAGCGCGTGCGCCACCCGAATCAACGTCCCAATCGTCAGGTTTCGCGGCTCGTTCTCCATCGCCGAAATCTTTGGCGCGCTCATTTCCGCCTTCGCCGCCAGTTTCGTCTGGCTCAGATTCTCCGCAGCTCGCAGCTTCGCGATCTGCATTCCCAATTGCAGATTCTCAAGCTCCGATTCCACCAGTTCCCGGAGCTTCCCATCTTCCATCTGTTTTTCATAAAACCGCTTCCATCGACTCGACACTTCTTCCCCCTCACCTTCCTCGCCCCCGGCTCCTACCGCTTGCCCTAGTCGCTTTCCTCAGCCTCCTACAATCCGGTCCGCTTCCGAACTTGCCAGCACGCAAATATCGGCAAACACTCCTCTGGTATAAAGCGTATCGCTCCCCGTTTTTTTGAGAATGGCCGCCTGATTTTTTCTAAGCGCTCTATAGATTTGCATCATTTGCGGGACGCTCGGCTGTCTGCCCGGCCGCCGAAAGACGTTGCACAAACCGCTCAGCACTCCTCGAATCGTTGCGCCATGAACCCTGGGGTCCGTTCCCTTCAGATCGCTTAGCGACTTGTCGATTCGGTTGGCCACTGCCTCGAAGACGAACCAGTTTTGCGTCTGGCCTTCCTGCCGGTTAGCATCGGCCACACACAGCCCAAGCTCGAAGGGCATGTTAAACCGGGGCACCCGCGGTCTTGCCCGGTCCAATTGCACTCGTGACAAATCGTGGATCGAGTAGTCGCAGCTTCGTTCCAGCTTTCAGGATCTTCTCGAGCCGTCTGGAACTATCCGTGATTTCCAATGTAGCGTGAGGGAACATGCCATACGCACTAATTCCTGCGATATAAGCAAGAAACAATCGCTCAAATTTCGTGTCGTATGGGATGTTGATGAAAACTCTATTGCGCGACTTTTCTAACTTTGCCACGAGCGTTTTTTCTTTTTCTCGTAGAAGTCAAAACTTTGGCCCCGTTCTTTTGCCCGGCCTTGTTGCGGCCCGATCGCCCGGAAAACACCATATTTGTCCTCATCAGCCGCTGTAACCACTTCAGCCTGGTTTTCGACACGCCCAATTCTTTCGCCGTGTCTTCCGCCGTTGCAAATTTCGAATTCAGGACAATGGTCATTTCTGTACTCTCTCTTCACAATACTCCCGGATTTTCCAAAAAGCTAGAGGCTAGGTTTATCTCCATAATGACATCATCTATAAATTACCGGGTGCCGCAGCCTTCGGTTCTAAGGCTGCGGGTTTGGACCCTTCTCCCGCCAGCCCGCCAGCTATTTTTATCGCGGAATCTCTCTAGGGAAGCCTAGGCACATCGTATCCCCCTGAGTCGTTGAGGTAATAATCCAGGAAGACAGGTGGAAGCAAGCAGAGTTGGAGGGGTGAGCGAGGAGCGAGGCGCTCGATGATTTGCCACGGGCTGAGGTTTTCTTTGTGGGAGTTGGGTCGTGCGAGGTTGAAGTAGAGCTGGTAGGTGTGGGCTTTGGCGAGGAAATCGCCGCGGCCGGAGAAGTCTTCCAGGTCGAAGAACTCGTCTTCTTCGAGGCGATGGACGGTTTCGACGTCGCTCTGGTAGGTGTGGGCGGCGGGCGGGATGCGGACGTGCTGGCTGTCGCCGAGAGCGGTGGGGAAATCGCCTTTGAATTCGCCGCCGTTGTCGGTTTGCCAGACCAGATCGCGAAGCGAGATGCCGTAGCGATCCAGGTGCTGCTGGATGCGCGAGGCGAACACGGCGCTGGCCGAAGCGCAGCGTTTTTCGGCGAAGGCCCAGAACAGCAGGCCGCTGCGAACTTCGCGGGCGGTGTACTGGACGACGGCAAGTGCAGCCGCTGAGCCTGCGGCCAGTAGCGCGGGATGTCGTCGAGATCTTTGGTATCGGCGCTGATTTGTTGGAAACAGAGCCCACGGGCTTTGATGTGCGCCAGGTCCTGTTTGCGCTGGTATTTTCTGCGGCGTTTTTTGAGCAAGCCGTGCTCGCGCCAGATGCGCTCCAAAGCGCCGATGGCTGATGGGCAAGATCGAACTCGCGGATCAGGCGGCGGGCAGCCGAAAGTGGGAAGAGTTTTGCGGAGCTCGACCAATTGCGCTTCGGTGGCCGGAGGAGTTTTTTGAGACTGGTGATGACGAGCGCGGGGAAGAGCGAGCAAGCCGGAAGAGCCGTGCTGCTGGAAACGGCGCAGCCACTTGCGGACGGTGGGCACGGTGGTGGCGAAGAAACGCGCGGTGGGCTTGATGCCGCGCTGCTTGGCGCTTTCGACGAGGCGCAGGCGATGGTTGTAGGCGTTGTCTTTCAATTCACGCACCAAATCGAAATAACGGGCGGCGGTTCCCATGAGAAGAGGATTTTAAGCGCCGCGCCGCCCCCACCGTGGCTGTGGAAAAGTGGAATCCCGCAAACAACGTGGGATCCCACTTTTCCACAGCCACAACAACAAGCCCCACTCACTTCCTGCGCTCCAAGCAAGCCACCAACTCCAAACGCCGCTTTTCGCTCAAACACTTCAACCCCGCGAGGGGGATACGATGTGAGTAGGCTCTCCCATCGCGGAATCTCTCTTGACAAATCCGTAATCTCTGTTATTATGGTGCCTAGGTAAAATTGCATTCTGGCTTGTAGCGCCGGCATCCCGTCGGCGTTTTTGCTTTCTGTTCCACCCTTTTCGGCCAAGTCCTTTGTTCGTAGCACTTACGAGCCAAGCCGCATTCTGCACAATTTTGGTGCAAATTCGGCCGTGCAACTTATTTAGAATCAACACTTCCGCAATCGCCCACAAGTGTTGATTCTAATGGACTTACGAAATATGCTAAGCCTTTTCAAATCAACACTTACAGAAAAACCGTGGGGGAGGGGACTGGTTATGGTTAACCTAAGTGGTGCAGGGTCACAACCAATTTTTGGCAACTCACTATCTGCTGGGCGCGGCCCTCATTCGCTCTCGGCCACAAAAATCATTTCCGGCGAATCATCTTTTCCAGCGGCGACCGGTCGAAATCTCCGTACACCGCGCTCACCCGGAATCCGCACCGCGCCAGCAAATGTTCCACTTCGTATCGAAAAAAATAGCGCAGCGTCCACGCGAAAACGAGCCGCTCTTCTTTGCCCTGCGCATCGGTCACGTAAAAAATCATTTCGACATCGTTTCGCTGCTCCGCGCGGTGAAACGCCGCGACCCGTTCCGTCACGCGCACTCGTCGTCCGTCCGGCGCCAGGTATTCCGTCACCGGCGCTTCTTTCATGTGCACCGGATCGTGCATCCGTTCCGCGTCCGTCTGAAAAACATCCAGAATCAACTTCCCGCGCCGCTCCCCGAATCGCCGGCCTTCCGCGCGCAAGTGCCTGCGCACGGATTCGAGACACGAAATCTGCGCATCAATTTCAAGGAGGTGCTGTAACGGACGAAATGGAATAATCACCACGAGAAATTTTTCGCCCAGATCGAATCGCGTCATGTCGCCTTGAACGAGATGCACGCGTTCCCGTGTTTCCGTCGGCAACTTCGCCCGCTTCTGGTTGCACCGCTCGAGCATGCGCTCGGAAATATCGAGACCAGTGACGCGATGTCCCGCCTGGGCCAGCGCCAGCGTGATTCGCCCCGTGCCGCATCCCAGCTCCAGCACGGGGTCGCCGAACTCGTGCACCGCATCGCGGTAAAAATTCACATCCCGCGTTCGCCCGCGCACCAGCGGCGATTCGTCGTAATAGTCCGCGATAAATCCGTCGTAAAGCGCCGTGCTCATAAAATTTTCTTTCAAGCGAAAAAAATAAAATTCCCCAATCTAGCCTTCATCGAAAAGTTGTAATTTCCGAACTCCAGTCGCGGGCCTTCAGCAACCTCTTTTCCTTTATTTCCTTCACTTCCTCTACTTCCTTTACGTCCTCTACTTCCTTTACTTCGCCTACTTCCTTTACTTCGCCTACTTCCTTTGCTTCATTCCACAATCGCGTCTGCTTCAATCTCCACCAGCATTTCCGGCGAAATCAGCTTGCTCACTTCGACCATGCTCGTCGCCGGACGAATTCCCGCAAAATATTCGCCGTGCGCCCGCGCCACTTTCTCCCACTCCGCGATGTTGGTGACAAAGATTCGCGTACGCACGACGTCGCGCAAACTCGCTCCCGCTTTCGCAAGCGCCGCTTCGACATTGCGGATGGCTTGCAGCGCCTGCGCGTATGCGTCGCCCACTCCCACAATTTTTCCGTCCGCATCCGTGGCCGTCGTTCCCGAAACCGCGATCACATTGCCGATCCGCACGGCTCTCGAATACCCGACAATCGGCTCCCACCGCGTCCCGCTCGAAATGTTCTCCCGTGCCAAATGCGCCTCCTTCGCCTCACGTTCCTGTGTCGCCGCGAGGCTGCATGCTAAACTCAAGAATTATGGCACAGGCCAAGCGTCCCGCTCTCGCCGGACTGTGCGCGAGAAAATTTCATGCTCTGTAACAACATCCTCGAAGCGATAGGCCGCACGCCGCTCGTGCGGCTCAATCGCATCACGCAAGGACTCAAGCCGCAGATTTTTGTCAAAGCGGATTACACGAATCCCGGCGGTTCGGTGAAGGACCGCATCGGCATCACCATGATCGACGACGCGGAAAAGCGCGGCCTGCTGAAACCAGGCGGCACGATCATCGAAGGCACGAGCGGCAATACCGGCATGGGACTTGCGCTGGTAGCGGCGGTGCGCGGCTACAAAATGGTTTTCACGATCACGGACAAGCAATCGAAAGAAAAAGTGGATTTGCTGAAGGCGCTTGGAGCGGAAGTGATCGTGTGTCCGACGGCCGTCGAGCCGGACGATCCGCGCAGCTATTATTCGGTGGCGAAAAAGCTCGCGCGCGAAATTCCTAATTCTTATTATCCGAATCAGTACGACAATCCGATGAATCCCGAGGCGCATTACCAATCGACGGGACCCGAGATCTGGGAGGACAGCCAGGGCAAGATCACCCATTTCGTCTGCGGCATGGGCACAGGCGGCACGATCAGCGGCGTGGGAAAATATCTCAAGGAAAAAAATCCCACTGTGCGAATTATCGGCGTCGATCCCCTCGGCTCGCTCTATTACGATTTTTTCAAGAGTGGAGAAACCGCGAAGGCCAAAACCTACGTCGTCGAAGGCATCGGCGAAGATTTTTTTCCAACGACGATGAATATGAAAATTCTCGACGACGTGATTCAGGTGAACGATGAAGAGTGCTTCGTCGTGGCGCGGCGGCTTGTAAAGCTGGAAGGGATTTTCACGGGCGGTTCCGGCGGCGGCTGCATGTCCGCAACTCTTCGCCTGGCAAGAGATCTGGGACCGGAAGCGTTCGTCGTGGCGTTCATGCCGGACACCGGGATGCGCTACCTCAGCAAGGTGTACAACGACGAATGGATGCGCGAGCGCGGCTACGTCGAAGCGGCGGTGCACATCACCGCGGCGGAAGTGGTCAACGCAAAATATCAAGCGGGAAAAGTGCGCGACTTGGTGATCGCGCGGCCGTATCAAACAGTTTTCCATGCGCTGAAAACGATGCAGGAACAGGACATCTCGCAGATTCCCGTCTTCGAAGAGAACCTTCCCATCGGCACGATCTATGAAGATCAGATTTTGACGATGGCGCTGCAAGGGAAAGACCTGCGAAAACTGGTGGTGCGCGAAGTGATGAGCAAACCGTTGCCGCGCATTCCGGGGAGTTCGCCGGTCGAGCGCGTGACTTACATTTTGAGCCACGAAAATCCGGCAGTTTTCGTCGAAATGGACGGCGCAAAATTCGAAATCCTGACCAAGTACGATTTGATGAGCACGGTCGCCAGCCTGATGGAACAAAAACGCTGAGCGGTGCATCCAATCTTCCAATTCATAGGCACTGGGCGGAACACAAGTGAAAATTCTGGACTTCAATGAACGGCTGAAGGACTCGATTCTCATCGCGGATGGGGCGATGGGCTCGATGCTGCACGAAGCGGTGGGATCGCAACGATGCTTCGACGAGCTGAACGCGACGGAACCGGAAGCCGTTTTTCGCGTGCACCAGGCGTACATCGAAGCGGGCGCGCAGATTATCGAGACCAATACATTCGGGGCAAATCGCTTCAAGCTGGCGCCGCTCGGCCTCGCCGATGAAGTGCAACGGCTCAATTCGCGCGGCGTGAAAATCGCTCGAGAGGCGCGCGAATCCGCTTCGCGGGAAGTGCTGATCGCCGGGTCGATCGGACCGCTTGGCCTTGGCGTGCAGTCGCGTCATCCGGAACCTGGCGAAATTCTCGATGTCTTCCACGAGCAGGCGCTCGCACTCGAAGAGCGCGGCGTGGATTTCTATATTCTCGAAACGTTTGCTTACATTGAGGAAATTCTTCTGGCCGTGGACGCCATTCGTTCGTTTTCCGGCTTGCCGATCGTCGCGCAGCTAACGTACTCCGAAGAGGGAACCACGTACGGCGATTTGCGCCCCGCCGCTGCCGCGGCGCAGCTCAAGGCGAAAAACGTGCAAGTGATCGGCGCGAATTGCACTCTGGGCCCGCAAGCCTTGCTCAAAATCCTGCGCGAGCTCGCCGAGGTCGACGATTTGCGTGTGAGCGGAATGCCTAACGCGGGATTACCCAAACGCGAAGGGGACCGGATCGTCTATCCCAAATCTTCGCCGGAGTATTTCGCGCTGTTTGCTCGCGAAGCGGCGGCGCTAGGCGTGCGCATACTCGGCGGATGCTGCGGAACGACGCCGGCACATATTCGCGCGATGGCCGAGGCGGTCAAGTCGCTGCGACCCGCAAAATCAGCGGCGCATCATTCGGTTGACGTTGCCATTGCGAAACCGGCGCCGGTTTTGGAACGCGAGCCTGAAAGTAAGTTCTGGAAAAAACTTCAGGCGAAGGAATTCACCGTCTGCGTGGAGATCGATCCGCCGAAAGGGCTTTCGCTCGAGCGCATTTTCGAGCAAGTCGACAAAATCATGGCCTCGGGCAAAGTGGATGCCATCGACATCAACAGCGGGGCGATGGCGCGCGTGGGGATGGACGCGCTGATCACGGCGGGCGCGCTCGAAGCGCGGGGCGTGGAAACCGTGCCGCACCTAACGACGCGCGATTTCAACATCATTGGTTTGCAAGCGTGTTTGCTGGGCGCGTGGACGGTCGGAGGCGTGCGGAATGTGCTGGCCATCACCGGCGATCCGCCTGCCGTTGGCGATTACCCGGAAACCAGCGGGGTTTACGAAGTGGATTCCGTAGGGCTCGTAAAAGTTTTGAGCCGGCTGAATCAGGGGACGGATTGGGCCGGGAAAACGCTAGGCGGAGCGACAAATTTTGCGATCGGCGTGGCGGTGAATCCGGTGGCCGACGATCTGGACAACGAAATCGAGCGTTTCCACGCAAAAATCGAAGCGGGGGCGCATTTTGCGATGACGCAGCCACTTTTCGATCCGGAGCATTGGCACGCGTTCGTGAAAAAGCTCGGCGGCAAGCCGTCGATTCCCGTGTTGCTCGGCATCTGGCCGCTGAATAGCTACAAGCAGGCGCTGCGGCTGAACAACGAAGTTCCGGGCATTATTATTCCGGAGAAAGTTCTCGCTTCGCTCGAAGCGGCCGGCGCGAACGCGCGGGAGCGCGGCTTCGACGTCGCGCGCGAAATGCTGGCCTGGTCGCGCACGGAACTTGCCGGGGCTTATTTGATCCCGCCGTTCAAGCGCTACGAAGAAATTCTGGACATCCTCTGATCCATTTCTGGCACTCGGTCATGAAGTCAAATGAGGTCCCACGAGTTCCATAAACTCGCGCGAAGTCAGGATTTTTGTGGCCTTCCAGAATTTCGGAAAATGCCGCAGGTTGCTGGTGATGAGATAATCGGCGCGAGCCTCATCGGCGCATTCGAGGAAAATGTTGTCGGCTGGATCGCTCGCGGCGTGGACGGTTCGCGATGGAGAGACGAGTCGTCCGCGATTTTTGAGAAGGTCGAGAAGCTGGAGTTGTAAACCTCTTCGAATACCCAACTCGCGACGCGCTAAAACCGAGCGGTACTCCGCGAGAAGTGATGAAGACAGATACAATTTGGCGGGTCTTGTGGTTGCGAGAAGCAGGACGTAACGCGACAGACCGCGCGGATTGAGTGCGGCCGAGACCACGACGTTCGTATCCAGGACGAGCCGAAGCGGAATCATCCGCGCTTCTTTTTTCGCGCCCGCGTTTTTCGAATGATCTCGTCGATTTGTTTGGAGGTCAACCTGTCGGTCCCTTTGCGCTGCGACTCCTCGCCGATGATGCGCAGAACCTCGGGCTCAGGGGCAGCCAGTTTGATGTAGTTCTGAATGCTCAGGAGGACAGCGCGCGGAGTCCCACGCTTCGCAATGACCAGAGAGCCGTGCTCTTGTTCAAGCTGGCGCAGCAGACTTCCGAAATGTGTCCGGGCCCGCAGCGCAGAGACCACAACCCCATGCGTCTTGTTTGTTTTCGGCATAGACCCTACTGTTTAGTTCGCTATCTTGAACTGTACAGTTCTTGGCTTCACGGGTCAACAGCATTCGTGGCCGCGGTCTTTTTTTGGAAACTCTCAAGCTTCGCCTGCTGGTTCCTCTGAGATGCGCGGTTTATTTCTGACTGCGTAAAGGGATGCCGTTGGACGCATCACGTTCTATTAAGTGGCGAAAAATGGGCTGCAAAATCAAATAGAGGATTGCGATCAGAAATGGCGCGGCGAGGCACCAAGCGATCACGGCGTGCCAGACGGTGGTCCAAAAAAAGTGAGTTGCGGTCCAGGGATGTGCGCGAAGCATTTCCAGGATCTGCGGCGGAGACAGCGGCAAGCGGGGAGCGCCGAAGAGCTTTTCTCCCAGACGAAAAAAGGGAATGAGCAGAGCGAGCTGCGCGGGATACACAAGGTAATTCACAACTTGAATTGCGGGAAGATTCAGACGCAGGAGAAGAACGGCAAGAGCGCAGAGCGCCGTGGTGGTGCCGAGCACGGGGAAGACGCCAAGAGCCGCTCCGAGAGCGATACTTAGCGCCAGCTTTTCCGGCTTGACTCCCTGGCGAAGCAGGTCGAGGATTGGAAGCGCGATCCGTCGATGGAAGAAGCTTTCTTTCATAGCGTTTCTTTCCCGCCGCTTATTACGCCGCCACATTCAGCGGCGCGCGAAGTCTCCTGGCTTTCATCATAAGCGGGAATGCGCACTTCTTGCCCGCGGCGCCAGGCGGGGCTTGCGGAGAGCTGCGCTGGGACCTATGCTCCGTGGTTCGCGAGGAGGGAGACGATGACGAAGAGCTATCGATGGCTGGCCATCGGGGGAGCGGTGCTGCTGTTTGCGCTGGGATTATGGCTCGGGATGCAAAGGAAGGTGGCGGGCAAAGACACGTCGGACAAAGCGGCGATTCTGGCGGTGCTCGATGCGCAGCAAGCGGCATGGAATCGCGGAGATGTGGATGCGTTTTTGGCGGGCTATTGGCATTCGCCGGAGTTGACGTTTGAGGGAAGCGGCGGAATTTCGCGCGGGTGGGATGGCGTGCTGGCGAGATATAAAAAGAATTATCCGGATCGCGCGACGATGGGAGAGCTGGAATTTTCGGAACTGGAATTTCGGTTTTTGGGGCCGGATGCGGCGCTGGTGCTGGGGCATTGGCATCTGAAACGGGAGAAGGGCGATATCGGAGGCGTGTTTTCGCTGGTGTGGCAGCGGTTTCCGGAGGGATGGAAGATCGTGCATGACCATACGAGCGCGGTGAAAAATGAAGAGATAACGAAATAAAGAGGTAATGACGTAAAGAAATATCGGAGCGTGGCACGGGGCAGGATGTGGCTACTCTTGGGAAACAGAGAGGGGGAAGAGGCTGGTGGAAGACGGGGGAATTGGCTACAAGTGAGTTTAGGGGCGGCCGCACCAATGGGGGACTTTAGAGCTGAGGCGATTTTTTAGAGAGCCAGGCGCGGAGTTGATGCACGGAGGCGACATGAAGAGGATTTATTTGCTGGCCGGGGCGATGATTTTGGCGGCGATGCCAGCCGCGGCGAAAGAGCCTCAGCCGGGCACGATAGTTGGGGAGAGTTCGGTGGCGTGCGGGTCGAAGGTCCAGAACAAAAAGGAAACGACGGAAGTGCTCTGCCAGGAATATGTGGTGCGGACGGAGACGACGGAGTATCACGTGCGGCAGGAGAAGCCGGCGAACAAGGCGCTGATTCCGGTGAATACCGCCATCGAGTACACGCTGGACAAAAACAAGATGAAGTTCACGGCGAACGGGAAGAAATACGAGTATCTGGTGGTTTCGGAAACGGCGCTGGCGGCGAAGCCGTAGCTCCGGCGGTCAAGCAGATCCTCAACTGAAGACATTGGTGTTCAAGAATTCATTGCGGAATTTTCCCTGCGGATCGAGTTTCCTGCTCAGAGCCACAAACTGCGGCAGCTTTTCATATTTTGCCTGCAGCTCCTTCGGAGACATCGTAAACAGCTTGCCCCAGTGAGGCCTGGCCTGAAAGGGCGCCAGCTCCTTTTCAACGATGGACAGGAGCTTGCTGACGGCTGGCCAATCCTGTTTCCAAGTGAAATGAATGGTGACGCACGGCTGTTGGTAGCAGGGGCTGAGCCACAGGTCGTCGGCGGCGATGGCGCGGATTTCCGAGATCAACAAGTGCGGGGTGATTTGATCCCGCAGACGCTCGATGGCGAGGATGGCTTCGACGGCGTGCGGACGAGGCACGAAATATTCGGATTGCAGCTCTTTTCCGGCGCTGGGCGTAAAACCCATGCGGAAATGCGGCAGGCGCTCATACCAAGGGCCGAGGACGCCCATCTGCTCGGTGCAATTTTCGGCGGAAAGTGCGGCGATGGGATGAAGATTTTTGGTGGCGAGCGTGGCGCCGAAGAATTCCGGCGTGGCGTGAAAGGCCTGGCCTTTTTCGACGCGGGTTTTTAGCCAGACTTCGCTGAAGTTGTGGTTTTGCCAGTCGGTGAAGAGGCTGACGCTGTAGGCGCTGGCTTCGATGGCGTCGAAGTGGTCTTTCATGGCATCGAAGGAAAGATTTTCGTAGACATACTGGCGCATGTCGTAGGCGGGCTGAACATCGAGCGTGATTTTCGTGATGACGCCGAGCGCACCGAGGCCGACGACCGCACCTTTGAAAAAATCGCCGTCGTGGTTGCGCGAGAGCTTGAGCACATCGCCGGAGGCGGTGACGAATTCGAGAGCGGAGACGGCGGTTGCGAGATTGCCGTTTTTTTCGCCGGAGCCGTGCGTGGCAGTGCTGCAGGCTCCAGCGACGGAAATGTGCGGGAGCGAGGCGAGATTGTGGAGCGCGAAGCCTTTTTCGGTGAGCAGCGGCGCCAGTTGGCCGTAGGTGATGCCTGCGTCGAGGATGACGGTGCGGGCTTGCGGATCGAGGGAAACGATTTCGTCGAGCGGCTTTAAAGAGAGAAAAGTACTTTTGGTGTCGGCGATGGTGTTGAAGCAGTGGCGGGAGCCGAGGACTTTCAGTTTGGCGTGCGTCTTGACGAACTCTTGCACCTGAGCTTGTGAGTTGGCGGCGTACAAGCGGTCCGTGCCATATACGAGGTTGCCGGACCAGTTGGTGAGCTTGCCGGATGCGGCCCAGGCGGAGAAGCGCGAGACGGCGGGGCTGGCGATGGTCGCAGAGCAGAGTTTTAGGAAGGTGCGTTTGTTCATCGGTGAATGAGGGCTGCGTTCCGATTTCGAAAACGGCGCTATCGTACACCTGTCGCGTGGTTTGCGACACCGAAACGAAGGACTATCGGGCCCAGCTTGCCAGCGCACGGTTTGTTAGGAACAAGGCCGCAGCGAGAAGTACGAAACCCTAGCAGGATAACAGGAGGCGAAAAGGAATCGAGCTTATAATCGCGAAGGGCTTCCGACCACCTCTCCCTCCTGAAAGATAAAGATTGCCGGTTGCACCGGCTATAAACAAAGTGATTGCGCCGGAGAAACAGAGAAAGATCAAAAGAACTTCGATTGACATGGTTGCCGCGACCTTAACACAAATAGGTTTTGTTTAGAGCGTGGACGACGCTATTCGGTGCGGAGAGCGACGATGGGGTCGATGGAGGAGGCACGGCGGGCGGGGAGATAGCCGGCAAAGAGAGCGACGAGGAGAAGCAGGAGAGAGACGGCGGCGATGGTGGGAAGATCGCTGGGAGAGAGGCCGAAGAGCATGCTGGCGATGAGGCGGCTGGCGGCCAGTGCGGCGGGGATGCCGATGGCGATGCCGAGCAAAGCGAGAGTGAGCGTTTCGCGGAGGACGAGCCAGAGAACGTTTTGGCGCTGCGCGCCTACGGCGACGCGAATGCCGATTTCGCGGGTGCGGCGCGTGACGGCGTAGGACATGAGTCCATAGAGGCCGATGGAGGCGAGGAGGAGGGCGAGCACAGCGAAGAAACCGGAGAGCATGGCGGTGACGCGCTCTTCGACGAGCTCCTGACTGATCACTTGAGCGATTGTTTTCGTGCTTGAGCGCATATTCGTGGCCGAGAGATTCGATTTCCTGGCCGACTGATTTTGGAGAGCGCTTCTGGAGGTGCGCTGGTGCGCACAATGAGATCGCCCCATTCTGTCCGGATACTGCGAGATAAGAAAGATAAATGACCGGAGTGCATCGCGATCGCGGAGATTGAAGATTCGCGCGTGTTGCCGACGATGCCTACAATTTGGATGTTTTGGTATTCCGGCATGAACGCTAAAGCGAATGGTCTTTCCCAATGGCATCGCCATTCGGGAAGAGGCGTTCTGGCAGATGCTGCTGTTCACAATGGCAACGTCGCGGATGGTCTTGGTCATCGGTGGTCATCAAATTCGCGGCCGCGAAGCAGCGGAATTCCGAGCGTCCGGAAAAACGCGGGCGAGACCGACGCAGCATTCGGCCATGAGACGGATGGCCGGTGCTCGAATCGGGAGCCGAGGCGGAAACCGTGTCGCGCCAAGTCCTCGCTGGAGCTAGGGATTGGAGCGTCCGAAAAGCCGACGGACGAGCACTCCCGGGAGGCCGGAAATGCGGCGTCATGAGCTGCTTGTGGTAATTGTTCAGGTCGAGGTTCTCGATAGCCGCCCGGCTCGGGGTGAGGGTTGATTTCAAGGATTCTCGTCTTCTTGGAAACCGAGATCGATGGAGCGCAAGCGCTGGAAGCTGCGCACGAAAAGGCCCGCTCCTAGCAGCAAGACCAAGGAGAGAGCAACTTGCGTGATGATGAGCGCTTTGCTCAACTTGCTGGCGCCACCGCTCGAGGCTGCGCGCATTTTGCTGTAGGACAGAGGCGGGGTCTTCGCGCGAGCAACGCCAAGCAGGAGCGAGGCCAAAGAGAATTCCAGTCAGGATCGCCACGGAGACGTGAGCGAGAGGACTCGCAGATCAGGGCTCAGGTTAAGCGTGACCGGGAACGATGCTTCCCTGCGTCATGAGGACAACGAGCAGGCGGCTTCCCCAGAAGGCAAAGACGAGTCCAAGCAGCGCACCGGTGAGAGACAGAGCCGAGCTTTCGGTCAGACCTGGCGGGCGAGGGACCAGCGGCTCGCGCCAATGGCGACGCGCACGCTCATTTCCTGGCTGCGGGCGGCGGCGCGGGCAAGCATGAGATTGGCGAGGTTGACGCAAGCTACAAGCAAAATCAATCCGACGATGCCGGCGAGAACATAGAGCGGCCGAGCAAATCGGAAGCGCAAGCCGCTGGAAAATCCTTTTGCGGCTGATGAGACATCCAGGCCCATCGAAAGAAATGTTTGCCGGCGGAGGTCCGGGAGTTTCCGTCGAAGCCGTGGCGAGGAGGACGTCGGGCCAGAATGATTGAAGCTGGGCGCGAGCTTGCTCGATGGTGACGCCGTCTTTCAGGCGGCCGTGACAAAGCAGCCAGAGTAACGCGAACGGCTTTCGAGATTGAATCCGTCGCCTTGAGAAAGCACGGCGCAGCGCACTAATGGGGATAGTGACTGTCCGGGGGCTCACCGGTGGTCATTCCGGTAAACCACTTTCGCGTGACGCCAACGATGGTGAAAGGATGGCCTTCAACGCGAATTTGTTTGCCGACAACGTCAAATCCGCCGCCAAAGCGATGTTCGCCAGAACTCATAGCCGATCACGGCGACTTGCGAGGTTGTGCCGCTGCTGGGATTTGAATCTTCCGGGACGAGCAAGCGGCCAAGAAGTGGAGTCACGCCGAGCTCGGAATAGCAATTGCCTGTGACGCTCATCAAGTGGTTCTGCGAAAAAACTCCATTCGCTTCGACATTGTTCATCCCGCCGGTGCCCCAGCCGATCAGCCAGTGAAGACGCGCTGGCTGCGCTCGACCTCGCGAAACATGGGATAGGAAAAGGGAACTTTGCCGTCCGGACGGACAGCGGAAAGCTGGACGAGGCGCTCGGGTTGGTGGACGGGAAGGTCGCGGAGGAGGAGGGCGTTGATGAGGGTGAAGATGGCGGTGTTTGCGCCGATGCCGAGGGCGAGCGAAAGAATCGCGACGGCGGTGAAGCCAGGGTTTCTGGCTAAGACGCGAAGAGTGTAGCGCAGGGTTTGCCAAAGGGTTGCGATGAGAGCCGCTCCCGAGTGCGAGGGTTCCGAGATGCACTCCAGAAATACGCCAAGTGGAGAAGGGTTTCAAGAGGGTTTCGAGGGGAACGACGCGCTTTGTAATTTATGGAAAATGGGCTGGACGAAGATTTGAGTTGGATGCTCACTTCCTGAGAAATACTTTTGGATTTCGAGGACGGCTGAAAAAGGGCCGGGAATCCGGAGGGGGGCTCCGGATTCCCGGGGGGCGTTGCAGGATGTAAGGCGGGAACTACTCGGGGTTTGGTTAGCGGTTGGTTGTGGAGAGCTCTGCGACCAAAGTGACTTGGTTCTGGGTATCGGTTTTTGCGTACAGGGCCAATTCCTTTTCACGCGAAGATTTTGAGAGTTGACGCCCGCTCTGGGCGCCTTCCGTCCAAACTTGCGCGAGGAAATAGCGATCGCCGTAGCGGTTGAAAACCAGCTTCGTAGCGGACTGGGGCACATTCGAGATGATCGCATTCGTGCTAATAAGGAGCGCCGCGGCGGCTTGTTTGTTCTCGACGCGAAGAAACGATTTTTGCTGGCCCAAAACATTCACGGAATATTCGCCGGCGGGAAGTGCCGTATTGCCCGCGACGAAATCGAATGGAATATTTACGGTGATGCGCTGCTGTGCTTGGGCTACTCGCGCAGACGACATAACAGCGAGCGCCACCAGACTGGCCAGAATCAGAATGCGGTTTCTCATGGGACCCTCCTTAATTCTCTTGGCTGTCGGCGTGCGGGCTGAAGTTTCCTTCGCCCGGCTTTTTCGGTTTGCCGCTCAGCGCCTCAACATGGTTTGCACTTTCGCGCATTCCGGAGAAGAGAACAATGCACGGGCGGTGAACTGCGGGGCGACTGTGGGTGAACAAGCAAGTCCGCTGAATCAGAGGATTTAGAGCGGCACGCGAGCGGTCGCGATTTTTGGCAGGGATGGTATAGTTTCGTGGTCACGGAGATTTCTTGGCATGGCGAAGACTGTCCGTTCCGCGAATGTGGTGCGCTTTGAAGCGTTTGAGGTGGATCTGCGCGCGGAAGAGCTGTACAAAGCGGGTCGCAAAATCAAGCTGCAAGTGCAGCCGTTTCACGTGCTGGCGATGCTGCTGGAACAGCCGGGAGAAGTGGTGACGCGGGAAGAGCTGCAGAAACGGCTGTGGCCCGCGGACACGTTTGTGGATTTCGATCACAGCTTGAACACAGCGGTCAAAAAGCTGAGGCAGGCGCTGGGAGACGACCAGAAGAAGCCGCGGTTTGTGGAAACGCTGCCGAAAAGGGGCTACCGATTTTTGGTGAGCGTGAAACGGCCGGCGGGAGAGCCATCGATTTCGTCGAATGCAGCCGGAGCAGCGGCAGCGACGAAGCCCGCGGCGAGTTCTTTGGTTGGAAAAGTTGCAAAGTTTGCTTGCGAAAACGGACAGTCGTTTGCTTTGGTAGCGATTGATGCAGCGGCGGCTTTGGAAAGACAGAAGCTGGATGCGGCGAACGACGACGTGGGAATGTCGCTCTTGATCGCTTCGCAGAAGGTGTTGATGGTGCCGCACGGAACTCCCGTGAGGATTCTGGAAGTGGAGAATATGCTGTCGCGGTGCGAGGCGCGGATTCTAGAAGGCGAACACTACGGAAGGACGGCTTTGTTTCCGCTGAAGTTGCTCGCGGAGTCGAAAGAGCTTGAGGCGATGCGCGGGCCGCGACAATGGAACGTCAGCGGCTAGGTGCGGTGGGACCGCCTCGGTCAGCTTGGATGGCGGATACGTTCGGCGAGAGCACGCGCCCGCTGGCGGCCAATCTCGACGAAACGGGAATCACCGGCGATCTGATCCAGTTCCGGCAGGGCGCGCTGAGGCTCGGGGAGCAACTTGTGGTCCAAGTCGATTTCAAACTGCAGAAGCGCGTCGTTGATTCCCAAGCGGTCGTATTTCATGCGGCGTTGCAGGAGCGTGACCATTTCTTGTTGCAGGGCCAGGCCTTCGAAGATTTGCATGAGCTGAGCGGCGGCGGTGTTCACCGTGTAATTGAATTTGGTTTCGTGGCTCTCCGCGCCCTGTTGCCAGCGGAAAGTCTTCTCGCCCAGATTGGCGAGGCGGCGGTGGACGTCGAGGTCCAGGCCCTGGAAATGATTCAACTGCGCGGCCAATTCGAACATCTTCTCGCGTAAAGGTGCGCCCACTTCGAAGGGCAAAGCGCCGGGCTCTTCATCTAGCTGGCGGATTTCGAAGGTGGCGGCGTTGGTGTCATCGCGGACGATGATCTCGATAAATTCCGGAGTGCTGGATTTGAAAATGCGGCGATAGGAGAGCTGTGCGTGCGCGGGCGGCGGAGTGGGAGCAGGCGAAGGCACCGCGACCGCCGCGGGCTGAAGGAGGAGAGCGCTCGCGAAGCAGGCCAGCAGAAGAAATCGCAGGACGAGAGTCTTCATCGTGTCGTTAGGATGCGCGACAATATGCCGTGAGTTGCGCCGCCGCTTGCGCGCGCAACTTCGGTGTCGAGGTCTTTTGAGGAATTCCGAACCGCAGGCGAGCTTGTTCCGCCTGCAAATGACAGAGGGCCACGGCCAGGGCATCGGCGGCATCCGAAGGCTCGGGGGTTTCGGCCATCTGCAGGAGCGCGCGGACCATTAATTGCATTTGCCTTTTATCGGCGTGGCCATAACCTGCCACGGAAGCCTTCACTTCGCGAGGCGAGTAGCTATGCACTTGGATGCCGCGCTGGGCCGCAGCTAAAAGTACAACGCCGCGCACTTCGGCGAGGCGCAACGCGGTGCGCATGTTCAGAGCGGTGAAGACGGATTCCACGGCGAGCACATCCGGCGAAAACTCGTCCATTAAGCGGCAAAGAAGTTCATGAACATCTTGTAGTACCGCACCGAGGCACTCTTTCTGCCGTTTGGGCGCTACTTTTAACGCGCCGTAGTGGAGCATACGGCAGCTATGGCCGTCGGTTTCAATAATGCCGTATCCGGTTGGGCCGGCGGACGCGGGGTCCACGCCGAGCACGCGGAAACAGCCGTTTCTTGCGGCGGAAACGCCCGCTGGGATGGCGACTTTCATGGCACCAAGTCTACGGCGTCCGCGAGGCGGCTGCCAGAGCTTTGTCTCCGGATGTTTTTCGAAAAGAAAAACGGCCATCCCTTTTCCCCGGAATGGCCGCCGCAAAGTGGGACAGACATTCCTGTCCGTCTTTTTCTAAATTCGGTTCAGTTCGCGCTAACGGCTTCTTGAATTTCGGACTCATCGATATCGAAGTTCGCGTAGACGTGTTGCACGTCATCGTGCTCCTCGAGGGCTTCGATCAGCCGGACCATTTGCGTGGCTTGTTGTCCCGTCAGCTTGATGTAATTCTGCGGCACCATGCTGATTTCCGCCGAAGCAGGCGTGATGCTTGCCTTGGTTAAGGCTTCCTTCACTTTCTCGATGCTTCCGGCGGGGTCACGATATACCAGCCCGAGCCGTCGTCTTTCAAATCTTCCGCGCCGGCTTCCAGCACGATGTCCATCAGCTTGTCTTCGCCGGCGGCTTCCTTGGGCACCACGATTTCGCCCTTGCGATGAAACATCCAACCCACGGCGCCGGCTTCGGCGAGGTTTCCGCCGTTCTTGCTCATGAGGTGGCGAAATTCGCCGACGACGCGATTGCGGTTCGTGGTTACGGCTTCGATCAGAATCCCCACGCCGCCGGGGCCATAGCCCTCGAAAGTCACTTCTTCGTATTGTTCGCCTTCGAGCTGGCCGGTGCCGCGGAGGATGGCCCGCTCGATGTTCTCGTTGGGCATGTTTTCGCTTTTGCCGGCGAGAATGGCGGTGCGCAAACGGGGATTGGAATTTGGATCGCCGCCGCCAATTCGTGCGGCGATGGAGATTTCGCGGATGATTCGAGTGAAGACGCGGCCGCGTTTTGCGTCGGTGGCCGCCTTCTTGTGTTTAATGGTGGCCCATTTTGAATGCCCGGACATGACACATCCTCTTTTTTGCGTGCTCCCGGCTTCGCGGGATTCACGTTGCGTGAATTTTCGTGTGACCGCACCCCACCTGCGTGGCGGTTCGGCGACGCGACCCCGCATGGCGGGGCCTATCTGAGCGGAGACTTAGGGCAAACCGCAAACCCCTGCGGAACTCAGCCAGTTTAGCACAGCGGCCGCGCACGGGAAACCGGGTATACTCGCTGCCGGAGCACCTCTTTGCGCACGACAGACCTCTCGAGTTTCGACGCGAATTGCGCTCAAATCGCAGGGGCCTGCCATGCCTGACCGCCGCTACCGCGTCCTGGCCGTCGCCGCCCACCCCGTCCAATACATGGCGCCCATCTTTCGCCGCATGGCCGCTCATCCTGGGTTCGATCTGCATGTCGCGTATTGCAGCCTGCGCGGAGCGGAAGCGGCGCACGATCCGGAATTTGCGGCCACCGTTCAATGGGATGTTCCGTTACTCGGGGGCTACTCCTGGTCGCATGTTCCCAATCGCGGCTCGGGAGCAGAATCTTTCTTCGGCCTGCGCAATCCTGGGCTTAGGAAGCTGATCCGGGAAGGCAAGTACGACGCCATTTTGTGTTTCGTGGGCTATGTTCGGGCTACTTTTTGGATTGCTTATTTTGCCGCTCGGCATGCGCAGGCGGCGTTTCTTTTTGGTACGGACTCGAACACGCTCGCGCCGCGGGATGGAAAGGCGTGGAAGAGAAGCATCAAGAAAATTGTGTGGCCGCGGCTTTTTCGCTTGGCCGATCAGGTGATCGTTCCGTCTTCGGGCGCGCGCGACCTGATGGTGTCTCTCGGAATTCCAGAAGAGCGCGTAACGCTCACGCCTTACAGCGTGGACAACGATTGGTGGATGAAACAAGCTGCGAAGGTGGATCGTTCCGCGGTGAGGGCTTCCTGGGGAGCTACGCCTTCCGACGCGGTCCTTCTCTTTTGCGCCAAGCTTCAGCCGTGGAAGCGGCCGGGCGATTTGCTTCGGGCTTTTGGCGAAGCTGATCTCTCGAATGCATTGCTAGTCATCGCCGGAGAAGGTCCGCTGCGCGGAGATCTCGAGGCGGAAGCCGCGCGCCTGGGAATCGCGAAACGAGTGCGCTTTCTCGGCTTCGTGAATCAGTCGGAGCTTCCAGCCATCTATACTTCCGCCGATCTCATGGTGCTTCCTTCCGAATACGAACCGTTCGCCGTGGTTGTGAACGAAGCGATGTGTTGCGGATGCGCGGTGGCTGCCAGCGACCACGTAGGAGCGGCGCGCGATCTCGTGGCTCCGGTAGAGCGCGAATTCGTTTTTCGTTGTGGGGATGTGTCCGCGCTTTCCGGAGTTCTGAAAAATGCCGTGGCCGATCGCGCTCGTCTAGCTTCGCTGGGGCGCGCTGCCACGGAGCATATACGGACTTGGTCGCCGGAACGAAACATCGCGGCGACGTTGGAAGCCATCGAAATTGCCGTCGATCGAAAAAGCAGGCGCGCCGGGACGGTGCTTCGCGATTCGTCCGCGGCTCAGACAACACCTGTGGCTCGACAAAAATTCCACGAATGAAGCTGCTTATCTATTCTCATTTTTTTGCGCCGAGCGTCGGCGGTGTTGAAACGCTCGTTCTTTCGCTGGCGCGCGGCCTCGCCGGACTTCGCGGCGCCGGAGAAGCTTCTGAATTCGAGATCACTCTTGCGACGCAAACTCCGGCGGGCGAATTTGAGGATCAGCGCCTGCCCTTTCGTGTGGTGCGCCAGCCGAGCTTGATTCATTTGTGGGATTTGATTCGCGCTACGGACGTGGTGCATGTCGCCGGCCCCGCGATCGCGCCTCTCGTGCTGGCATTGCTTGCAAGCAAGCCTATCGCCCTCGAGCATCACGGCTTTCAAACGATTTGTCCGAACGGCCAACTTCTGATCGAGACGTCGGGGGCGCCGTGTCCTGGCCACTTCATGGCGGGACGCCATGGCGAATGCTTCCGATGCAATGGCGGCCAAGGCTGGTTCGCTTCGCGCAAGCTTTGGCTGCTGACGTTTGTTCGACGGTTTCTCTGCCGGCGCGTTTCACGCAATATCACGCCGACCGTGTGGTTGGGCGGGCTGTTACGGCTTCCGCGAGCCGTGGCGATTCCTCACGGACTAGAATTTGTCGCCGCGCCGATGGCCACTTCACGGCAGACGCCGGGCCCGCCAGTGATTGCATTCCAGGGACGATTGGTGAGCACCAAAGGAGCGGGCCTTTTGTTGGAAGCCGCGCGCTTACTGCTTGAAAAGAAGCGCTTGTTCGAAGTGCTCCTGATCGGCGAGGGTCCCGAGCGCGCGGACCTGGAGCGAATTTCTCAGGAGGCTCCGCTCGCCGGGCATGTGCATTTTGCGGGACGCGTCGCGGGAGAGCGACTCGACGGCATCCTCGCAGAAGCGCTCGTCGTGGTTGTTCCTTCCCTGGGTGGAGAAGTCTTCGGCCTGGTTGTTGCCGAAAATATGCTGCGAGGACTGCCGGTCATCACCTCCGATCTTGGCGCTTTCTTAGAGGTCCTTGGCGAAGCTGGGTTGACGTTTCGAACGGGAGATGCAGCGGCGCTTGCTCGAGAACTTGCTCGAATCCTGGACGATCCCGAGCTCGCCGCACGCCTCGGCCAGCTTGCGCGGCAGCGCGCCCTCACATTTTGCGATTTCCAGCGAATGCTGCAAGCGCACGCGAAGGCGTACGAAGACGTCACCGCGTGACCTGTTCGAAAAGGCAGGTACGCGTCCGTCACAGAAAAAGAAAGTCCAGCGAGGCCGGCGCGTGGGCGGGATTACACTGTGAGTACGGTCGGCCGATAGTTGGCATCATGCAGGGCAGGAGACGGGGAAAATGAAAGCGGCACTGCTTTTTCTCGCGGTAGGTTTGCTGACGCTGGTGTCCGCGCCGAGCGTTGTGGAAGCCCAGCGGTCTAAGGGGAGTGCGAGCCTGACGGGCGTCGTAATCGGGCCGAATGATAGGCCGGTCCCGAATGCCAGCATCACCTATCAAACGTCCGACGGAAGCGCACCGCACGCCACGCACACCGATGCGCACGGGCATTTCGTGATCTCGCATCTGCCGGCCAACGATTACGACATTCGGGCGTCCGCGAAGGGCATTTTTTCGGATTGGCAGAAAAACATCTCGTTGCGCAGAGGCCAGACGAAGTCCTTCGAGTTGCGGCTGATTTACGCGAAGGAAATGCCCAAATCTCAATCATGGCAGAAACCGAAAGCTTAGGCCCGAGACGAGCTACCGAGATTCCAGGCATCCCTGGCCGTTCTGTAGTACTTTTTGGGAGTCCTACAACGCACCGATTTCGCTCATAAGTCACAGTAAAATAAAGAGATATTTGCATATTCGCGCCTGGTCAAGCGCCCAGGACTAGTACCACGACTGCGGTACTCCTCCCGCTGGCTCTGGCGGCCCATTGAGGGGTCCCAATCGCCCGCGTAGGCTTCTAGGAACGGGTTGGGGGCCGCGCGGGGACAGCGGCTCCGCAAGGAGCCGTGTGCGAGCTACCCAACCCGCCACTCTTTTTTCGGCGTCTCCGCAACTCACATCTCCGCAAGCCCTATCTCCGCAACCGTTGTCCGAGCACACCTAATCTCTGCCGCCACACAGCTGGTCCACTCGCGGCGCTACTGATTCTTTCCACAACTATTGGCCGCCGTCTTGCATTCTAACTAGACGATTTTTGCTTCGATTGTAGAGGGGCTGCGCCATTATAGATTTACGGAGGGCTGGCGGCGGTGAGTGAACGATTCGGGCGACACGTGAAGCGAATGGCGGACAAAGCTCTTGCCGTTGGTCTGGCAGTGGCATGTTTCTTTGCGACGGTTATTTCCTTGGCTCCATCTCGGGCGGCGGGAAGTTCCCTGCCTACGAAATTGCGCGCGGAGACGCTGGCGGCGTTCGCACGAGACGTGAAACTGACCGATGAACGAAATGAAAAGGAACTGAAGCGAGGAACCGCGCTCTTATGGATCGATTCGCTTCCCCCGACCGAGCGCGCAGCGGCGTATGCGGCTATGAAACGCGGCGAGGTGGAGATTAAACAACTCACGACTCTCGACCACGATCAACCGATCAAGTGTCCCGGCGGGATGATTCATCACTGGGTGGGCGCGGTGTTCATTCCCGGCGCAAGGCTGAAGGATGTGCTGGACGTGCTGGAAGATTACGATCACCAGTCCGTTTACTATTTTCCGGATGTTGAACGGTCGAGAATCGAATCGCGAGACGGCGACCACTTCCGCGTTTTTCTGCGCTTCCGGAGGCATAAGGTCATTACTGTCGTGCTCGATACAGAGCACGACGTACACTATTTTCACGACGGGCCGGGCCGAGCGCACAGCCGCAGCTCGGCGGTGCGCATCGCCGAAGTCGAAAATCCCGGCCAGAGCGACGAACGCGAACGGGCGCTGGGAGACGATGGCGGCTTTCTGTGGGGCATGGAAACGTGGTGGCGGATGGAAGAAGGCGACGGCGGCGTTTACGTGCAGAGCGAAGTGGACTCGCTCACGCGCGATATCCCGACGGGGCTGGGCTGGCTGATCGGTCCGTTCGTCACCAGTATTCCAAAGGAAACGCTGGCGTTTACCCTGGAGGCCACACGGAAGGCCGCGATCGGGAAAATAATCAAGAATTCTTTGAAAGGAATGGCGCCTTAGCCTGCTGGATGTCGCCGCTCCTTCGCGGCTTTGAGAAGTTCCCATAACGCGGCGGCACTGCGATCCCAGTTCCAATCCAGAGAAGTTGCGGCGGCGGCTTCGCCGAGTTTGCGGCGCAGATCCTGGTCTGCAGCTAGCCGTTCGAACAGGGCTGCGAGCGCTTGCGCATTGCACGGGTCGCGAAGAACAAATCCATCGACGCCGTCATGAATGGAATCAGCGACGCCGGCGTGAATGGACGTTATCGCCGGCAAACCGCACGCCATGGCCTCAGCGACGGGGAGGCCGAAGGAATCCTCGCGGCTTGGGCTGACGTAAAGATCCGCCGCAGCGTAGAAATCGAGGACATCGGGGCTCGGAAGCTCCCAGTGACACCGGTCTTGCAAGCCAAGTTGCGCTCCGAGGGAACGGAACGACTCCGCAGCGTCGTTTCCCACCACGAGCAAATGCAGCGGCGAACCGGGCAGAGCGGCCATCGCTTGCAGAATGGTGGGCAGGCCTTTAACACGCCAGTCGTTGCCGATCAGAAGGAGCACGAAATCTTCGTCGCGAAACTTTCTCTGCTGGCGCGCCTGTGTGCGCCGCGAAAGCCTAGCTGGAAGGGAGAATTTCGCCGCGTCCACGCCGTTCGGAATTAAGCAGACGTCCTCGCGTTGAAAGTATTTTTTCAGTAGGGCCGCTGTGCGGTTCGAAACTGCCGCGAGAAGAACGCTTTTGCGTGAATAGCTCCTGCGCTCCAAGTTCGCAAGCAACCCGTAGTAGGCCCGGCGGTGCCATCTCCGAAAAAAACCGGCGCGTGGTCCGGAAATTTCAGGTTCTTCGCGCGCGAGCTCACGCAATCGATGAAACAGCGCATGAACGATCACAACATCCGGATGCAGGCAATTGATTCCCGGGGAGAGCACCAGATCGAAAGAGACGCGGCCAACGAGTGTGTGCCGCCTGCGCAAGAATCCGTTCAAGAACATCCAGGCAAGAAATTGCGCGATATGAGGACCGGCAACAGAAGGGACTTTGTGCCAGAAGATTCCGGCCGATTTTGCGGAGGGCGCCGATTGCCCGTTGGTTAATCGCAGGTCTTCCACACGCTGCGCATACAGATGAATTTCGCAGCCGTAAACGAAGGCAAGGCGCTCGAGCAATTCCGCAAGCGCGCGCTCCGTGCCATGGCGCCGGTCGACGAACGGGGAGACAACGGCGAGCCGCAAGTCAGCGAATCCAGTGGCGCGAAGGTTGGGCTGCGGGAGCGTCGAAAGCGAACTGCGCCGAGAGCGGGATGGTGGGAAGGCGGAAGAGCATGCCGAGCAGCAGCCAGAGATATGCGTTCAAAAGGAAATCCTCGTACGCTTGGATTCCGCCAAACGTGGCAGGATAAAACAGGACAAACGCATTCCAAAAAATGACGAAACCCACCGGAAACCAGGGAGAGCCTTTCAGTTTTTTGACCACCTTCCACGCCGAGAATAAAATCGCCGCGCTCATGACGATCCAAAGGATGAGCCCTCCGATTCCCATCTCGACGACGAGTGCACCGAAACCGCTTTCGACACCTACGACTGGAGGCTTCACATCAAAAAATCGCGAGATATACTGCCCGCCAAGCGCGGTCGTCCCGATGCCGTAACCGTACGGCCAGCGTTCGTAATTGAGAGCAGCGAGGAAGTTATCGACGGGATAGGTCCAGCCACGGTGCGTGAGCTCGCTTGTCGGGCTATTGGGCATGAGTGTTTCTTTGTAGATGTCGAGCCTTGTCATGAGAGCGTTGGGATAGGCATAAAAGAGCACGACCATGCCCAGCACAATCCCGATCGCGGCGCGTTGAATGGCGCGAAACACCCGCCGAACTTCGCCTTGTTTCCACGGGGCGCCCCAGATGAACGCGACGCTGGTTACCACGGCGTCGATCATTCCCCACATGAAGGAACCTCTCGAGGCCGTCAAGAAGGCGCCAGCGGCGGTCAGCGCAATGGCGATGAATGCGAAGATCCGGCCTTTCTTCTGCCGCAAAAGAAGATAACCGCTGAAACCCAGGACGAGCAGCCAGGCTACGGAAACAAAATCCGCGTAACGGCCGGCGCTAACAAATACGGAAGTCGGACGGTACGCAAGGGCGCCGGTCGCGAGATCGACCCGATAAAGACCGCTCAGCTCGCGGAGGTCTTCGGCTTGAACGGCCGGATTCAGAAAGCCCGGGCCTATGATGGATTGCGCGATGCCGAGCGAAATGACGACGACCGCGAGAGCTAGATTAATGAGGAAGAAGCGGCGTATTTCCGCTTCGGAATTCAAGAGCGCATAACCTACGAAAAGCAACGGCACATAAAAGAAAAATATTTTGAAGCCCATCAAGCCATACCAGATGCTCGTGGAAGCCGGATTGAAGATCTGAAGCGCGCCGAACCAGATGAAAATCAGAAGCGGTATGAGGAACGGAGGACGGAAGAGTGTGACCTCCTTTCGCCGGACTGCGCCAAAGAAGGAAATGAGCACCACGAGAAGCAGCAGATCCTTGACGAAATAAATTGCCATGTTATTGCCGAGGAATTTTCGGACAAAATCCTCGAACAAGAGCCATGTCAAGAAAAAATACAGACCGTTGCGCCAATTGTTGAGGATGGCGACGACGATCGCTCCCCCCACAAGGCAGAGGGCGGCATAGGCCAAGCCCCGCATGTTGTCGTAGATGATGTATTGCGCAGATTCGTAGGCGCCGATCGCCCCTACGACCAGAATTCCGAAGAGCGTCAGCCGGCTTCTGCGAATCTCGCCCAAGCGAAGCGCGGTAGCTAATCTCATGGGTACTTTCTCATGCGTTTGCCGGAGCCTTAGGAAAGGCACCGCGAACAGCGGTGAAAATTTCGGTGGCTTGCCGCTGGGCCGCGCGATCCCGTGTCGCTCGAACAATCATGGCCGCTACGGCTTTACGCCCTCGACGCAAATGCCACCCCCATTGAGAATCCGGCTCGGATCCTCTACTTCGCCGACATTCTCTATTCTGCTCTCGCCGCTGGTCCTGGGTTGAACCTCCGCGAAACCTACGGATTCGAACAGAGCGGCAAGCGAATTTGAATCATACATCCATTTGTGGGTGTGAAAATCCTGCCAGGAGTTGTAGATGCGGTAAAACAAATTGCCACCAGACGGGCTCGGCCAGCGCATGAGCAGACGCTGGTTGACGCGATCGGCCGGGCTGAGCGAGGCCATTTCCGCGGATAGCTCGCCAAAGGGGCGTTCTCCCAGGTACTCGCGCAGAATCGCGTTGAGATCGGGCACGACCACGCGCAAAACGCCGCCTTTGGCGAGCACCCTGAAAGACTCCTGAATCAGGTTTCGCCCCTCCTCAACGTACAGATGCTCAAGGACATGCGAAGCGTAAACGGCATTCGCAGAACTGTTGGGGAATGGCAGCGGCCTGCGGATGTCGTGGATAAAGATTTTCGCGCTCCACGGGATCTCGGACTTATCCTTGGCGATCACGTGCAGGGAGGCCAGCAAACGCCGGAGCAGGGGGCGCTTGGCGAGCCTGGCGTTCCACGAGCCGTCCACGTTGATCCAGCCGTCCGGCGTCCGCAGCCCACAGCCCAAGTTGAGACGAAGAAGCTCTTTCGCTTGCGTCATCTGATGACTTTCTCGCTCGACCACGTTCGACAATTCGGACGGGGGCGTGGTCCATGTTTAGTTAATCTATGGAACGAGAAACCAAGTATACAGCAGGTGTGAGCGGGGACGCGCGATACACCCACACGCTGACGCCGCGTTCCACCTCCCTGCTACTTGCTTGCTCATCTGCCGAAGCTCTATACTTGCGCCGCGGCGAACTCATTTAAGGGCCGGAAGTGCGTACCTTCCAAGAAAAAACGCACAGTCCAATGCACGATCCGAAGCTGCCTGCTGATGAACGAAAGCGCCCCGAGACTCCCGCCATCCCAGAACCCCGGGAAGCGCAGACCGCCGCTGTCGTGGACGTAATCATCCCCGTTTACGGAGAGCGCCCCGAGGCGCTTGCCGCAACCCTTTCAACCTGCCTTAAGCAAACGCATCCAGTTGGCCGGATTTATGTCGTCGACGATGGCTCTCCAATGCCTGTCTCTTTGCCAGATTGGGTGAGAGCTTCCGACAAGATTGTCCTTCTTCGGCTTCCGCAGAATCAGGGGATTTCCGCGGCGCGAAATGCCGCGATCGCGCTGTCGCGTGCATCCCATCTCGCCTGCATCAACACGGAAGTTCTTCCTGACCCGGACTGGCTCGTTACCTGCCTTGACTATCTGTCCAACCACCCGGATGTCGGAGCCTGCGCAACGCGCGTGCTTCCCGCGAGACCGGAACGCCTGCTCACGCGCTGGCGAATGCGTTTTCAGGAGCCCAAGTATCCGGAACAGTCCGGACCCACGCCTTTCGCTCACGGGCACGCCGTCCTTTTCCGGAAGGAAGCGGTGAACGCGGTCGGCGGTTATGACGTCAGCTATCGGCGCCATCACGAGGATTGGGACATCTGTCAAAGGATGCGGCGCGCCGGCTGGGAATCGCACTTTGTCGCCAGCAGCCGCTGCATCTCGATGCAGCATGACTCCCTACCGGAGTTGGCGGCAAAACAGTTGCGGGATAGCGGCTGGTATTCGCCGAACGAAAGCTCGCTGCTGCATCTCTACTTTCATCTCAGCAAGTGGACAATCATTCGCGCCAGCCGCAATCTCGTAAAGGGACGGCTCCATTTTCTTCCGATTGACGTTGCTATCTGGGCCTCGGCGCTTTGGACTGCGACAAACCGAACTCTTCTCTCGTCCGAAACACAAAATCGGAGGATCTGAGCCTGGGTTCGTGATCTGAAGTCTGTCTGAGGATCCATGGATATCAAACCGTTTGCATCCTAATCGGCCGGACGTGCGGCCTCTCGATGAACTCTCTGCTCTTTCCGGTCCTCGGCGGGTGCATGCGCCTCGCATTCTGTGAAATACTTGGACTTCAAATCGCTCCCAGGAGTTCACATGCCACGCTATCTTTCGCAACATACGCTCGCTTGCCTCACGCGCCAGGGTGCCGAGACGCTCGCGCAACGCATGCAAGGCGGCGGACCGGCCTCGGCAGAACGAGTCCTGGTCAATATGGTCGAAGGAAAAATGTTCGCCGAGTTTCGCTCCGACTCCCGGGAAACGCTGGAAGCCTGGCTCAAAACCGAAGGCATGCACTACGATTGGCTAGTGCGCATCGAGTGGGAAACCCGCGACGGCAAGCTGCAAATCGCGGAGTGAACGATTGTATGTCGTTGTTTTCAAACAGCTTACCATAAGCGCAAGGTACGGTCGAAGATGTCCAGAATCCCGATAAAAAAGAGGGTGATTTAATTCCCCTCCTGCGCTACTCTTTTCTTCCTACGTCTAATCCGAAAGGGAAACGCCATGTCTGACTATGCTCATCCAGAAGTGCTCGTCACCACCGAATGGGTAGCCGCCCACTCGAAAGACCCCGGCATTCGCGTCGTCGAAGTCGATGTCGACACCACAGCCTACGATCAAGGGCACGTGGAAGGCGCCATCGCCTGGAACTGGCAAACCGAATTGCAGGACGCCATTCGCCGCGACCTCGCGCAGCCAACCGCGTTCGAGGATTTGCTCGGCAAGGCGGGCATCTCGCCGGAAACCACCATCGTCCTCTACGGCGACAACAACAACTGGTTCGCCGCCTGGGCGTTCTGGCAACTCAAATATTACGGCCACGAAAAAGCTCTCATCATGAACGGCGGCCGCAAGAAGTGGCTCGAAGAAAAGCGTCCGTTGAGCACGGCCAAGCCGGCAGTTTCTGCAACGACATATAAAGTGAAGGCAGCGAACGCCGCCATCCGCGCGAAGCGCGACGACGTGTTCGCCGCCGTCGAGCAAAAGTCCGGCACGCAGCTCGTCGACGTGCGCTCCGTGGACGAATTCACGGGAAAGATCATCGCCCCTCCCGGCATGAGCGAGACGGCGCAGCGCGCAGGGCACATTCCGGGCGCGGCAAATATTCCGTGGTCGCAGGCGGTCAATGAAGACGGCACCTTCAAGAGCCTCGACGCGCTGAAGCAGCTCTATGGCGCGAAAGGTATCACCGGCGACCGCCAGGTTATTGCCTATTGCCGCATCGGAGAGCGCAGCTCACACACCTGGTTCGTTCTCAAGTACTTGATGGGAATCAAGGATGTGCGCAATTACGACGGCTCCTGGACGGAATGGGGAAACCTGATTGGCGCGCCCATCGAGAAGGAAGTCTCGGCCGCGGCCGCCAAGTAAGGCGTTTCGGCCGACGGCCACTCGCAATCTATCTTCATGCGAAAAAAACGAGGCGCGAATCGATGCGCCTCGTTTTTTTCGCCGAAAGCGACTTGAAAATGGTGAATTTGCTTCTGACCGTTATCTTAGCGCGGAGGCAGGCTGCAAGAACATGGTGTCATCCACGGGGTAATTGTTCTTGATTTGAGTGAACCGCAGCGTGAACACGTTGCCTTTTTCGACGTGCCGCAAGCGGAACGGGAAGTAAGCGCCGTCGACCGCCCGGTAATCGTCCATGAAATTTTCCACGGTGTAGTCGCCATCCGGGCGGTGCAGCGTGTCGTCGGTGCGCACAGCCAGCCCGCTTTCCACGTCGAAATAAATTTTCGAGGTGATTTTCTTCGCCGGAGAAAACTCCAGCACATAGGCGTTGTGGGTTCCCACCTTATCCGTTCCCAGCAGATGCCCGCTGACGGCCATCAACAGCGCATCGGCGCGGTCATTAAAGTTTGACTCCCGTATGCGGCTCTCGAGAACCGGCCCGCTGAGAAGATGCATGCCGCCGGCCGGATCCTCGATCCATGCGGCTTTTCCGTCGCACACCTCGCGGATGACCAAGCCGTTCGAAAACGTAATCTTAAAAAGTGTTTTGTTCGGCGATTTGCTGAAGATTTCAATTTCTGCAAAACCGGAGGTATCTTCCGTCTGGTAAAGGCCTCTCATGTAGCGCGTGGTGAAGTTCGACCAGACTTTGCGCCCCCCGATGGCCGTTTCATACTTGTCCATCACTTCCTTCGTGCTGGGAAGCGTGGCAGTCCCGGGAGCCACTTTCGTAACCGAGCTGACCGTTGTAACCGGCGCGGCCGGGGATGAGGGACTCTGCGCGGCCCCATGAGCCGCAAGTAAAAACCCCAGGCCAATGACGGAGACGGAGACGTGGGTAAGCCCGCGGATCATAATGCCCTCCAATAGGGAAAACGTAGGGAAGAATCTCTATTCAGTATGAATTAGCTTCAAAGAGACGCCAGCTTCCTCGCGGCGATGTGTGATGGACTGGAAACTGTCCAAAAGGACAGGCACGGCGTGGCGCCGTGCACGCGGACACGAACCGGCCATCTTCCGCCATTTTGCCCACACCCAAGGAACCATTTGGCTTGATTTACGTCTTAACGGGTATATCTCCGACGGAGGCTGGGCATGCGGACCTTGATGCAAGATGTACGCTACGCGCTGCGGCAGTTCCTCAAATCGCCCGGATTCGTCCTAAGTGCCGTGCTTTCGCTCACGCTGGGATCGGCGCGACGACCGCCATTTTCAGCGTGGTCTATGGCGTGCTCCTCAATCCTTATCCCTATAAAGACGCCAATCGCATGGTGCATGTCGAACTCCGCGACAAAAACGGGCGCGGGCCTCTCCTGATTGTGAACGGCACCGAAGCGCAGGAACTTCGCAAAGCCTCCACGGTGGACAATGTCTTCTTGCAAGATGAAAAGCGCGAAATCCTGAACGACGGCAAGTTTCCCGTTTCCGTCCTTGTCGGGCTCTACTCCTCCAATGTGTTTGAGTACATGGGCGTGCCGCCGCTCCTTGGCCGGGAATTTTCGTCGGCCGACGCGCCCGGCGGAAGTCCAGCGCCCAGCGCCGTCCTCAGCTATCTCTTCTGGCAGCGGCAATTCGCCGCGAACCGCAACGTGATTGGGCGCACGATCCAATTGGACCATACTCCATACACCGTCATCGGCGTGGTACCGCCGCGTTTCACTTGGGGCGACGACGACGTCTATCTCCCCGCCCTGCCCACCGCCGATCCGCACGCGTACTGGCTCGCCTTTATCAAGCTGAAGCCCGGCACGAAATATCCGGCCGCACAAGCGGAGATGCAAGTCCTGGTGGACCGCTTCGCGAAGGAAGACCCCAAAGGATATCCGCAGAATATGACCGCCAAGGTGGTCTCGCTGAATGAAGAGGTGCTCGGCCACTTTGCCGGCACTTTGGTGTTTTTATTCGGCGCCGTCGTGGTGCTGCTGCTTATCGGTTGCGCGAACGTCTCGATCCTCTTGCTCGCCCGGGGCACGGCGCGCCAGCACGAACTGGCCGTGCGTACTTCCGTGGGTGCCAGCCGTGGACGCCTCATCCGGCAACTTCTAACGGAGTCGGTTCTTCTCTCGGTGACGGGCGCCGCGCTCGGCGTTCTGGCCGCCTATTGGGGTGTGAAAGCTCTTTCCACTATGCTGCCGTACTACTCCTTTCCGCACGAGGCCGCAATTCGCGTGAACGGCGTGGTGTTGGTCTTCAGCGCCGGCATTGCCTTCCTGACCGGAATCCTTTTCGGAATATCGCCGGCGTATCAGCTATCCAGACCGCAACTGGGAGCGCTCATCCAGGCCGCCAGCGCAAAACTCACCGGCAGCACGCGCAGCAGAAACACGCACCGTCTATTGATCGCGGGCCAGGTGTCGCTGACGCTTTTGCTCCTCGCTGGAGCCGGAGGAGCGGTAAGGGCGTTTATAGCCAAAGTGCACACGCCTCTCGGTTTTGACCCGGACCACGTGTTTGCCATGAACGTCGACATGCCGAAGGGAGCGGCCTCCACCTGGCAAGATCGTATCAACGAGAACGAACTGGTGCGTCAAGCGGTCGCTCAGACGCCAGGAGTCGCCGAGGCCGGCGTTTCGACGACCTGGTTTCCCGGTTTCGGCGGATTCAATGCCAAAATCGAAATTCAGAGCAAGCCGGCGTTGACGGACGCTCAAGCGGTGCTCACGCTCATCAGTCCGCAGGTGCTCTCGACTCTGCGCGTCCCGCTCTTGCGTGGAAGAATTTTCGACGATGGCGAATGCCGCCGGGCCGCGCATTTAGCCATGGTCAACCAGGCCTTCGTGAAGCAGTATCTCGGGGATCTCGACCCGCTCGGGCAAAGCGTGCGAAGTCCGCTGCTCAAGATCGAGCAGCCTAATCTGCTCTCCGCGCAGGCTCCCGACGATTGGCTGGAAGTCGTTGGCGTGGTCGGCGACGCAAAAAACGATGGCCTGGATCACCCCGTGAAGCCGGCGATTTTCTTGCCCTACAGTTTTGTGCTGCCGACGGATGAAGCTCTCCTCGTGCGCTCCAACCGCGATCCTCAGGCGGCCGTCCGTTCGGTGAAAGAGCGGCTCCGCGAAGTCAACGCAGAACTCGTCGTCGGCCAGGAGCACACGCTCGAATGGTGGCTCGATACGCAAGGCTGGGGACGCGAGCGCTTTATCGCCACGCTCTTTGCACTCTTCGCGGCTCTGGCCCTTATCCTCGCCGCCACGGGACTCTATAGCGTTGTTTCATTCGCCGTCACACAGCGCACGCAGGAGCTGGGTATTCGCATGGCGCTGGGTGCACGGCGCGGCTCTGTAGTGCAGCTTGTGCTCGGCTCTACCGCGGTGATGCTCGGCTCGGGGGTAGCTGTGGGATTGCTCTTGAGCGTTTTGCTGAACCGCTTGGTCGCTTCGTGGGCGGGAGCAAATTCGCGCGATCCGCTTACTCTCGCGACTGCTGCCGCGATCCTTGTCCTTGTCGCTGGAATCGCTTGCATCTTGCCCGCCTGGCGCGCAGCTTCCATCGATCCCATGCGAGCGTTGCGCGTCGAATAGGCGAAAGAAATTCAGCCGAGCCGCCTATTCGCATCAGGGGGATGGCATAGCAGGCTTTTTGGCCGCCAATTCCTTCAAAACTTTTTCGCCTTCCTCCAAAACCACGTCGCGCCTGCTCTGCAAAGAAGCAATCGTCGGGACAACATCCCTGTCCGGTATCACGCCCTCGCCTTCGAGTTTGCGCCCCTTGGGTGAAAACCAAAGTATTTCGCTGATTTCGAGCACCCCGCCGCCCTTCATCACTCTCTCGTGCGTGATGCCCAGAACGCAGCCACACGATGGGCTGCCTACGATCGTCGCTCGCCCGGAATCCTGCATGCCAGCCGCAAATACCTCCGTCGCGCTCGCGGAATATTCGCTCATCAGGATGACCACCGGCGCGGAGTAAATCTGTGCCCCTTTCTTGCCCACGAAATACGCCATTTCCTCCGTGCGATGCTCGCCGCGCTCCGAAGCCGTCACCTGCTTTCTCGTCATCCTTCGCTCGAAAAGCGTTTTGCTGTCGAAGAAAAATCCCGCCATGGCTTCCAGCGTGGCCCCCACGCCGCCGCGGTTCCGGCGAAGATCCAGAATCAGTCCGGGTGTACTGCGCAGGCTTTCGAGGTCGGTCTTGAAGTCTTTCACCAGCCACGGTTCGAATTCGTCGAAGCGGATATAGCCGAACCCCGAGCGCAAGGTCGCATCCGTGACGTGAGGCGCATCTGAAAGAATTTGCCGCGGAAATTTCACTTCGAAAATGGAGCCATCGGCGCGCTCGATACTGGCCGCAAAGGGAGTGTCCGGCGGTCCCGCGAAAGCTCTGCTGAGAATGCGCAGCTTCGTAACGCGTTCGGTAGAAGACGGCAAAACGATCTTCGCCGCCTCCGCGAGGCTGCTCGCGATCGGTTGGCCGTCCAGCGCGGTCACAATCATTCCCGGCCCGATTCCCGCGCGGGCCGCGTTGCTCCCGGGGTAGACGTCCAGCACTACAACTTTTCCGTCCACGTAGCCCGCGCGGAAGCCGGGGCTTACCCCCACGTGCATCTCGCGGTTCTTCCATTGTTCGGGCGAAGTGAAACGCGTGTGCGCATCATGCAACTCGGCGGTCATCCGGTCCACGAGGGAATAAAAATCCTTGTCGTCTTTTGTCGCTTCCACCAGCGGCAAGTAACGCTGATGAATCGCCTCCCAATCGACTCCGCCGAATTCCGGGTCGTAGTAATGCTCATCGACCTCTTTCCACACTTTTTCAAAGACATGCGCCCGGTCTCGGGGCGAAAGGCTGTGGACAGTCCGGCCCATGCCCAGGGAAAAAATCACGCCAACGGCGAGAACGGCCCAAATCAGGCGGCGGCAAGGAAGGTTGCGAGGAGTGTGTTCCATGATTTCGGCGCCAGATGTCTTCCCGAAACACCGGAGCAGGCCAAAGGTTGCGCGACCCACGCGCCGAGCGCCTTATGCCCAGGGGAATAATACCAGTCTGAACGCTTGGACGGCGAGATGGGCGGCACGAGTTGGCTTGCAGATCGGGCCAAACACGGGTTCGCCATCCGCGGCCACACGTCCGGGACCGCCTGCTAGTTCGGACGGCCCGGCGTGTCGCGGTTCAGTTGCTCCAGGTTCTCGCGGGCAAGTTCATTCTTTGGATCGATTTGCAGGGCTCGCTCGAAACGCAGCCGCGCCTCCTTCAAGTTTCCCGTTTCCGCCAGCGCGCTCCCAAGATTCGCCTGCGCCCCCGCATCCTCCGGATTCAACCGAACAGCCGCGCGAAAGTGCGTAAGCGCTCCCGTAAAGTCGCCCTGCGTCGCCAGCGCGTTTCCCAGGTTGTAATGCGCGTCGAAATAATCGGGGCGGCCCTTCAAAGCGGTGTTCAGGTGCGCGACCGCTTCGTCGACGCGTCCGCTGGCTAAAAGCATGCCGCCCAGCGCGTTGTTGGCGGTGGGGTCATCGGGCTGCAGCCGGACGGCTTCGCCGAATTGCTCGACCGCTCCGGGAAGGTCGCCCTTCATTCGAAGAATGGCGGCGAGATTGTAATGCGCTTCGAAGTCTCCGGGATCATCTTGAATGTGGTGCCGCGCCAGCGCTTCTTCAATCGTCACGCGCGGATCGATCGTCGCGTCCGCGGATTCGTGCGGCAGCACCTGCAGCCACAAATGCGCCATCTCATCGACCGCGCGGTTCCCCGCCATGACGCGTATCGGTGGATCATTGGGGTTTCGAATGTTGTTCGCTGAGTTGTCGTACGTGAAGCGCATCGAAATCTTCGTTCCCGCGGGCAGGTCGATCGGTTCCGCGTAGTGATAGACGGCCTGCCAGTTCAAATCCCAGTTGCTGATATGGATCAGAGTCTTCCGCTTTCCGTCCGGAAGCGTCGCGTACGCCAGCAAATCCTTTCCCAGATAATGCGCGTGCGGATAAATTGCCAGCAGGCTCACGTCGACTGGCAGCGTGAAATCGTCCGAGACCAGAAAATTTTTGTCGCCCGGCGGAATGTCCAGCTCGCTGTCATGATTGAGCTGAATCAAGACCGGGAATTTGGTCGCCGGTTTGTCCGTGAAATAGAGACCCAAAGTTGGCTGAATCAGTTCCGACTTACCCGAAGGCTGCAGGTGCGTGTTCAAAATCAAGTCCGTCGTTTTGTCCAGGCGCAGCGCCATTCCATCGGGTTCCACATACGGCGGCGAGCCCGGCTTCCAAAACAAAAAATGGCTGTCCGGGTCGAAAGTTTCCGAAGAGATGATCAGTTCCATTCCTCCGAATCCCGCCCCCGGTTCTTTCTCCATGCGCCGGCCGGACTGATCGCGGTCCACCAACACGTTCGCGTGGTGCACAAGCCGCTTATCGCCGGGCCGGATTTCGATGGCCCTCAGCCAGCGCGTTCGGTGGACCGGCGTTCGAAACACGAAATTCCAATATTGATCGGTCCCGCTCGCCGCGAGCCGGTACGGCTTTTCTGCCCGCACAACTACATCGGGCTTGCCCAGTTCCCACCCAACCGCAAATTTCGGCTGAGCAGGAAGCTCCGCCGGATTGCCTTCGATCTCGCCTTCATCCACCCATTTTTGAATCGTGGCGATTTGCGCGTCGGTCAGCCGAAGCTCCCCCGCGAATTTTGGCCCGCCCGCATCGGGCAGCCACGGCGGCATGATCCGCTTGCTCGTCATGTACGCAATCTGCCGCCCGTGCGATTTCACGTCGGAATACGTCAGCAGCGAAAACGGGCCCGACTCTCCTGGATGATGGCATTGCGAGCAGTTGCGAAAAATAATCGGCGCAATATCGCGGTTGAACGTCACCCGACTTTGCGCTGCGCTGCTGCGCAGTTCGGACGGGCGCGCGATTTTAGTCTGGCGCCCTGCAAATCCGGCCGTCCCGAGTGCGAGAAGTGTGAGGAATCCAGAGAGGGTTGGTAACCCGAGTTTCATTCCAGGTCCGAAATGTAGCAGCCCACCGCGTGCGCCGTGCTCGCCGCCAGCTTCTTTCCGCTGTGCGCGGCTTCAATCGCGTCCTCCAACTCATGCGTCGTCGCAATCGTGCGAGCCCGCCCGATATCCGCATAAAGATTGTCAATCCGCCCGTGATAGACGAGCCGCCCTTTGGCGTCGAACACCGCCGCTTCCGGAGTGATCTGCGCTTCGCTTTCTTTCACCAGCACTTTTTCCGGATCGCGCAACGCACGAATCTTATAGCCATACTCGCTGTCGTGCTTTCGGATCACTGCCGCTGACTCTTCCTTGCTCGGGTAAACCAGCCAGAACTCCGTGTCCGCCGCATGTTCCGCGCTCAACTTCTGAATCGTTGGCGCATAGCGGTTCGAAATCGGGCAATCCGTGCGCACGAAAACCAGCACGACGACTTTTCCGCCGGACGCAGCCAGTGGATCCAGCGGTTTTCCCGCCAAATCAAAAGCTGTACCACGCGCGCCTCGAGCGGTCGAGGCAAAAGCTGCCAGCGAAGCCGCAGCCACCGCAATCAGAAGCAATCGTAAATAAGGGATAATTCGAAAGGTGTGTCGATAATGGACCATAACTACCCGCACCCGCCGGGCGCTGTGGATTTTACAGCGGCGCGGAACGCTTGTCGAAGGGATTAGCGAAGCTGCCCTGGCTCGATGCCTTTTTTGCGAGCCTCGTCCGTCACGGCGTCAATCTGGTCCTGAATCTGCTTTTTCTTCTGTTCCAATTGTTTGATCTGATCCGCGACCGGCGTCATGGTATAGCCGTGGTTGGGATTGATGCCGCCGGAAGCGGAGGTATCCTCAGCCTTAAAGTTGCGCAGGTCGTCTATCTTTTTGTCCGTGACGTCGAGCTGCGCTTGCAATTGCCGCAACTGCTCCCGATAGTTGCTAATTTGGCTCTCTTGCGCGGCGTCGCTGGAGTTCGCGCTTTCCTCTTGCCTCGCTTCGCTAGAGCCGTTCGAGCTGCTCGCATCGCCCACGACCGAGATCCCGCCTTGCACCTTCGAGATGTCGTCGTCGGTCCAAACTTTTTTCGGTTTCTTCTTCGCTGCGGAGTTTTTATCGACGGCTTGGCCCTTGGCCTCGGTGGTTTTTGCTGCAGTTGTAGCAGTCGTAGTTGGCGCTGCAGCCGGCGCCTGGGCTGGCGGCGTCTGACCCGATCCGCTGCTCGATTGCGCGCCGCAAGTGAATGCCGCGGAAACCAAAAAAACAAATGTCGATAAGAGGTAGCGGCGCATGAGATCTCCCGTGTTTTCAGTATAAGAGCGGTCGCTTGCAGCCTGGCTGTGGTGCGTAATGTTCATGTTCTCTTGTGTACTTGCTGCATGCACTCGACGCGATGACCCGCGGTTCCAATCAAGCCTCACGAACGCAGGCTCCGCTAACGCAGGTCGCCCGGTTCCACGCCCTTCTTCCGCGCTTCATCCAGCAGCGCCCCGATCTTCTCCTCGAGTTCGCCCTTCTTCGCCTTCAGATTGCTGATTTGCTGGTCCACCGGCACGCGGTTGTATCCCTTCGTGAACTGATAGCCGCCCGAGGTTACAGCCGTCTTTCCCTCGCTGAAGTCCGTCAAGTCCGAGAGCTGCTTGTTGGTGTCGTCCAGTTGTGATTGCAGCTTCTGCAATTGTTTCCGCCTGTTCGCAATATATTGCGGGTCCGCCTTTGTGTCGGAATCCGGTTTGCCAAGGTTTTTCGAATTGCCGACCACGGAAATGGGGCTGTGCAAGCTGCGGACGTCGTCATTCGTCCAAACTTTCCGGGGCTTGGCAGCCTCGGGCTTCGCCGCCGAAGAAGCCTCCGGCGTTTTCGCCGGCAAAGCGGCCGGCTCTGCGTTCGGCGTCTGCGAGGTCGCTTTGGCGGGCTCCTGCGCCGCACATGTCGAGCACACCAAGGCACAATGCAGCATGAAGACACCTAAATAAACGGTCGCGCGGATCATAAGGCCTCCTGAAGCTTCGAGGGCCAGGCTAGTCCTAGTACTTGAACTCAGCATAACCTACAAAGTTTCAGGGGTCGGAGATACCAGAAGCGGGCTTGCCCAATTCGGCACGAATCTCCGCCAGCGCTTCCTTGGGGGGACCAATACGGTGAAATTGGCTGTAGAACGTCCGCTCGTGCAACGAGATCGAACTGAAGAATTTTCGCGCCTCGAAGTCGTACTGCGAAAACGACGGCATCCACACACCAGGCGCCACTTCCCGCCGCTCCTGCAGGAACCGGCTGCCCTTGTAAACCTTGGCGAGGAACAGCCCGATACTGATGTCATCCGTCACTTCGCCCTCGATGCGCGCAACCTGTTCGGCCTTCGGATCAATCCACACAAATCCTCGAACCTTGGCGAAGATCGAGGTAGCCCGCGAAGTCGGCGTGTACGCCGGATTCGGCGTCATACTGTATTTATACAGTACCCGGCCATCCCGCATTTCCGTCGAAACCAGGTTGTAGACGAACGCGACGCGCGTGGCGTCAATCAGCTCGTCCCGCTCCTTTTGCTTTTTGGCTAGCTTCTCGTAGGCGTCGCGTTGCGCATGCCCATCGTCCGCCGCCCAGGAAAGCGCGCGTTCCAGCTTCAGCAATTCCGAGTGATACGCATCGAGGTCCGTCGGTTTGCCGTCCGGACCCGTCGGAATGTGGTCGATACCGGTCCCCGCGGGCACGACGCGGGAAACCTTGACTTCGACGCTCAGCGGATCACTGACGCTCTTGTGCGCTTCCACCCGCTCGATCCGCTCGTAGAAATTCATGGCCTCGTCGCCCTTCTTCTCGTTGGCCACTACGTGATCGAGAAGAGCCGCCTTGGCGGCCGCCGTTTGTGGTGGCGGAGGCACGGCAGCCTCTTGGGCCAAAGCCGTGGCCGCAAAGGCCGGAAACAATCCGGCCGCGAGAATGAAGGGTAACGTACGCATAGCAAAAAGCGGCAAGTTCTCCGCCAGCACCTATCTTAAATCTGATTCTTAGACCAGACCAATTGTTGCTTTCTTATAGTGCATCGGCGTTCCTGCCGATTCAGCCGTAAGTCCAACAAAACAAATCCAGAGCTTCCTCCACCCGCCTGGAGGTAGCCATTGCCGCAAGACTCCGGCCCAAAAGCCAAGCACGGTCCTCCGGAACCGTCTAAAATGGAGTCTGGCACAGGCAAGGCCCCGAATCCCTGAAAGCAAAGGGCCTTCTCCACCGTCTATATACATAGATGCGGGAACGAATCGACCCTTCTTCCCGTATTACAAGATGCAAGCGGAGGTTTGTTTGGGCGTAGCTCCTTTTGAAGGATTTCTAGGTGCAGGCCGTGCGGTCTCCCGGGCGGGCAAGGTTCCATGGAGCCTCGAGCGGCTCCGCCGCGGCGCCGTCACTCTGCTCGAGACGCTCAAGCTGTCCCTCGACGCCCTCCGCGCCCATAAGTTGCGTAGTTTCTTGACGTTGCTCGGCGTCATCCTCGCTGTCACCACCCTGGTTGCGGTCATGAGCGTCGTCGCTGGCCTCAATTTCTACGTCGCGGATAAAATCGCCAACCTCGGCGCAAACGTCTTTGTTCTCAATCGCTTCGGCATCATTACCAGTGACGACGCCTGGCAAAAAGCCCAGAAGCGGCCTTACGTCACTATGGACGAGTATCTCCGCCTTAAAGAAAATATGCGCACCACCAGCCAGATCGCCGCCGTCCTCAGCACCACTGCGGATGTGCGCTCCGGCAACCAGCTCCTCGAAGATGTAAACATCGTCGGAGTCACGCCAAACTACTCCGAAGTTCGCAGTTTCAATGTGGCCTCCGGCAGGTTGATCACTCAAGCGGATGAGACGCACCACTCTTCCGTCTGCTTTATCGGCGCCGATGTCGCAAAGAAATTTTTTTACAATGTGGACCCCATCGGAAAGACCATCCGCGCGGGCACGCACAGCTATCAGGTCGTCGGCGTTTCGCAGGTCATCGGCAGCGCTTTCGGGCAATCCCAGGACAACTTCATGTTCATTCCTCTCGGCACATACGTTAAGGAATGGGGCACGGAGCGCGATTCCCTGACTCTTTTCCTGCAAGCGGGCAACGCGGAGATGATGTCCGCTTCGGAAGATGAAGCGCGCATGCTCTTGCGAGCCTGGCGACACGAGCCTTGGGATGCTGAGGACAATTTCGGCATCATCGGCTCCGATTCCATCATGGGTCTCTGGAAATCCCTGACCAGCAATATTTTTACGGTTGCCGTCGGCCTCACGGCCGTCTTTCTCGTCGTCGGCGGAATCGTCATCATGAACATCATGCTGGCAAGCGTGACGGAGCGCACGCGCGAAATTGGCCTGCGCCGTTCTCTCGGTGCCAGAAAGAAGCACATCTTGCTGCAATTTGTAACGGAATCGGCGGTGTTGGCGGCTGCCGGCGGAATCATTGGAATAGCACTGGCCTATGCAGTCGTTGCCGCCGCGCGCGCCGCGACCTCCATCCCCATGCGCACGCCCATGAGCGCCGTAATTCTGTCGCTGAGCGTCTCGACGGCCGTGGGCCTCTTTTTCGGAATATATCCCGCCATGCGCGCCGCAAAACTGGATCCCATCGAAGCGCTGCGGGCGGATGGCTGAGGAGCGTTGACTTCGGCTCTGCCGAATCAATCAAAAAATCATGGCGCAACAACACGGCGAAAATCTGAAGCAGGCGATGGACACGCTCCGCGCGCATAAATTGCGCAGCACGCTGACCGTATTTGGTGTGGTGCTCGGCGTGAGCGTGATTATGCTCGTCGCCGCTTTAATCACTGGCTTCGATTCCGAGGTCCAGGACAACATCAAGCAGTTCGGAGCCGACACCGCTTTTATCTCGCGCTTCGATCAAGGCCCGCACAACGGCCGCCGCCCCAAGGAAGAGCGCGAACGCAAACCGCTTACCCTGGATGATGCCGTCGCCATCAAAGAGCGCTGTCCTTCGGTAAAGGACATCACCGTTTTCCTGACCTGGTGGGAGCAGGACCACACCGTGCGCACGAAGTACGGCGAAGTCACCTCGATCGATTTCCGCGGCGTCCAGCCGAATTTTGGACAGGTCTATGCTAATGCCGCCACGCTCGAGGGCCGCTTCATCAGCGAAGGCGACGATCTACATCGGGAAAAAGTCGTGATGCTGGGCGAAAACGCCGCGCCGGTGCTCTTCCCCAACGTTTCCCCGATCGGAAAAGATGTGATGATCGATGGCTCGCCGTTTCGCGTTATCGGCGTCGTCGAGAAGCCGAAAGGCCTCTTCGGAGCGGACGATGAAGACCGCCGCGTGCTGATTCCCTATAACACCTTCCGCAAAATTTATCCCGCCGCCTATGAAAATCAGATCCGCTTCCAGGCCTATCCCAACCAGTTGGATAAAGCGGTGGACGAAGCGACCGAAGTGCTTCGCCGCCGCCGCAATGTCCCCTACGACGGGAAAAACAATTTTTCAATTGAGACTTCAGAACAAGAGATCGAGCAGTTCCATAGCATCCTGGGCATGGTCGCCCTCGCTACCTTCGTCTTGAGCGGCATCGGCTTGCTCATCGGCGGCGTGGGCGTGATGAACATCATGTTGGTGAGCGTCACCGAGCGCACGCGCGAAATTGGCATCCGCAAAGCCATCGGCGCCAAGAGCGCGGACATCATCTGGCAATTCCTCCTCGAGGCCATGACGCTTACAGGCGCGGGCGGCGTAATTGCGCTCATCCTCGTGAACGGCTTGGTGGTTCTGGTGCGCCTCGGATTGAAATGGCCGGGAAGCGTGCCGGTCTGGGCGGCGGCCGTCGGCATCATCGTCAGCGTGAGCGTGGGTTTAATCTTCGGCGTCTGGCCCGCCATGAAAGCGGCAAAACTCGATCCCGTCGAGGCGCTCAGGTACGAATAGCGCAGCGCAAGCTAGCGCATTCTTCCAAGGTCCTTCTTCGAAAGAACGTAATCCCTTCCGATTCCAGAAAAAATCAGGCTTATTGTGGGAGTGGAGACCGTGCTGGAAGTGGAGCCGTGGCCAACACTTCGTGCTCCTGCTTGGACTGCTGATGCGCCGCGCGCTTCTTGGACGAAGTCTTGGCTGTCGATTTCGGTGATTCATTCTGCATCGCAGCCGGGAGCAGCTGCATGGAACGCATTTGTTCGTGCTTCGCGAGCGCCATATCTTCTGGTGATTTTGCGCGGACCGAAGCGACGGTTGGCGCGGGCTGCGTCTTCCGCCAGCCGCGAAGTGCTCCCGATGCGATTGCGGCGCTGGCAATCAGCAGCACTACCGAGGCGACAGCAAGAAGATCGCGCGGATGCGCGGGCCGCAGGAACCAGTAAGGACGTTTCGGTTGCGGAGAGAGTTTATTTCCGCAGCGCGCGACAAGATAAAGCGCCCGCGCCAATTCGTTGCCGGACTTGTAGCGATCGTCGGGATTTTTGGCCAGGCACCGCGCGATGATTCTATCGAATGCGGCCGGAATGGCCGGATTCAGTTTCGAGGGCGGCACCGGCTTTGCCGTCAAAATTTGCGCGCACACGTCGCCGAGCGTATCGCCTGCAAACGGCCGCACGCCCGTGATCATTTCGTAGAGCACGATGCCTAGCGAGAAGAGGTCTGAGCGCCCATCCTGCTTCTTTCCTTCAATTTGCTCTGGAGAAAGATAAGCGGGCGTGCCGAGCACACGGTCGGAGCCGGAAACTTGCGACGCAAAACGCGCCACGCCGAAATCCACCAGCTTCACTTTTCCGTCATCGGTCACGCGAATGTTGCTGGGCTTGACGTCGCCATGAATAATTCCGGTCTGGTGCGCGTGGCTGAGCGCGGAAGCGATGTCGGCGGCCCACACTGCTGCCGCACTGAACGGCAGCGGCGATTGCGCCAGTAGTTGTTCCAGACTCTTTCCCGGCACGTATTCCATCACCAGGAAAGCCGCGCCGCCATTGCCGGTGTTCACGTCGTAGAGTTGCGCAATCGAGCCATGCGAGAGCCGCCCGATGGTTTGCGCTTCGCGCAGGAATTGCTCTTCGCTGTTTCTGCCGAAGCCCTGGAGAAAGGATTTTAGTGCGACAGTCCGGCCAATGACGGTATCGCGCGCCATATCAACGCGGCTGGTTGCGCCGCATCCGAGAGTCTCTAGGATTTCATAGCGGCCGGTGTGAAGAGCAGGGCTCATGCGGAACGCAACAATCGCGTGGCACGCTCGCGGAACGTGGCGGGCTGTGTCTGCAAGGGCGCCGCGGTCTTACGCCGGGCCAGGGGATACAATTCCGAAGCCAGCAGATCCACGGACTGATAGCGGTGCGCGGGATCCTTTTCCAGCGCCTTCGCGAGAATCGCGTCGAAGGCCGTGGGCACCGAAGGATTTGCCTGCGAAACCGGAAGCGGCTTCGAAGAGAGCACCCTCGTGCAAATTCCTTGCAGCGAGTCGGAATCGAAGGGGCGCTTTCCGGTGACCATCTCGTAGAGAACCACGCCAAGAGAGAAAATATCCGAACGCGCGTCCTGCGCCCGGCCCAGAATCTGTTCTGGGCACCAATACGCGGGCGTACCGAGCAGCGGCGTGTCCTTTTTGTCGTGGCTCGCGAGGCGCGCCATGCCGAAGTCCGTTAGCTTCACGCGCCCATCATCGAGAATCAAAATGTTGGCGGGTTTGATGTCGCCGTGAATCACGCCGCGCCGATGCGCTACGTTCAGGGCCGAAGCGATTTCGCCGGTCCAAGCGCAGGATCGGGGAAGCGGCACGCTCCCCTTGCTGAGAATTTTGTCCAGCGGCTGCCCTTCCATGAATTCCATCACGAGATAGGGCGTTTGCGTGGGTTCGTCGATGCCCATGTCGTGCAGCGTGACGATGCACGGATGCGAGAGCTGCCCAACGACGCGCGCTTCTTGCAGGAAGCGGTCGCGGCCTGCGCCCTGCGCCAGCGCGGGAGAAAAGAGCTTGATGGCGACTATGCGCCCAATCATGGGATCGTGCGCACGCACGACCTTGCTATTGGCGCCCGCGCCGATCACGTCGATAACTTGATAGCGGCCTACTTGCATGATGGTCTTCCCCTCAGGTGGAAGTCGCCCAACAATGGATAAAGGATAGCGAAGGGGGTTGTTTCATTAAATGAAGCAAGCGTCCCGATGAGAAGAGTACGAAGGTACTAGAGCGAGATGGCCAGATTAGACGGATCTAATCGGCAAGCCGCGGAAGTTGCTTTCGGGAAGCCTCGAAGGTGAAGTCACTCGGTGTTCTTGAACGGAGCGAGTGGCGGATCGATGGCCAGGCGCTTGGGGAATTTCTGTACAAACGCAGCCATCGAAGGATGCCAGAAGCCGTTGAATCCGAAGTAATACATTTCCTTCAAAGCCTGATCTGGCGCCGCTTTGTCGAACGCCATGCGATAGCTGGCGACAAAAACGCCGGTGCGGTCTTCGCCGAAATGGCAATGCACAAACACTTTCTCCTGAGGCCGGTCGCGGAAAATGGCGAGAAATTGCGCGACCTGCGTATCCGCGGGAGGAGACCATCCGCCGACCGGAATTTCCATGAAGCGCATTCCGAGTGATTCCGCTTTCTTTTCCTCGTGGCGGATTCCTGCCGAATCTTCCGCGCGAAGATCGACGATGGTGGTGATTCCGAGCTTCTTCAGTTCAAGCAAGCCTGGATCGCGCGGTTGCGCGCCACGATACAAATGATCATTGATCTTGCCGAAATTCGGAACGCCGCGGAGATGCAGTTTTTCGCCGTAAACGTAGCGTGATGTCGATGGAGATGTGGAAAGCGAAGTGGATGGCGTTGTAGATGACGTTGCTGAAGGCGTTGCGGCTAACTTTGCGTTTGCGCGGCGAGGCGCGGCGCGAAAGCGAAGAGGAAAAGAAAAACAACGCAGAGAGTGGGAAGCGCGCGCTTCATTGGAGGATTAGATGCAGCCAGTGTAGCGCGAGATGGAAGAGAGGGAAACGGCGCGAAGCCGTTGCAAGGAGAGAAGTTGTTCAGAAAGGGCACCACTACAAATAGACGTGGTACGAAAACGTCAACCACATTTTGCGTTTTTCTCTTGACAGGAATTTCGCGGACGTTGATACTGCGATTCCAGATTCGGGGGACGTGGAAGCGCCAGGCGGACCGAGTCGAGGATATAAGATAGGTCCGTAACGATTCCGCGAAGTCAGCCCGGGACTAAACAAAAAAATCGAGCGCGAAGTAAAAGCTCCGCGCCCGCATTTCAGGCGCGAGACTTGCTGTGAGGCTGAGCGGAACCCGCCGGCCAGCGGCAGAGCATTGGCGTTTTGCATTTATATTTGGAACGTGACCGCGAGGCGGTCGAGGGAGAGACCGGCTGCCAAGCGGCCGCTTTTTTCTCCGATGCGGCGAGCGGACGAATGGATTTAATCTGAGGCGACCTGCGGGGCCCCCAGCACCCTGCAGGAAGAAGTAAGTAGAGTTAAAATTGAGGGGTTCCCCGCGAAGAACGGGAGCCCGAGGCAGCGGAGGAATGGGATGGCGACAGTGAAACAAGCATTGACTGGGGATTCCCCGATCGCGGACAGGAGTCCGGAGACGACGGGAGCGGGAGCGCGCAAGGGCCTCCCTTTTGAACGATATTTCACGGACGGAAAAATGTCTCCGTTCGACGCGGTGGAATGGGAGAAGCGCACGGCCCTGATCGGAAACGAAAAGGGCGTGACGATCTTCCGCCAGGAAGACGTCGAAGTGCCGAAGAGCTGGTCGCAAACGGCGACGAACATCGTGACCAGCAAATATTTCCACGGCAAGCCGGGCACAAAGGAGCGCGAAGGCTCAGTGCGGCAACTGATCAGCCGGGTGGTGAACACGATTGTGCGCTGGGGCCAGGAAGGCGGCTACTTCGCTTCCGAAGCTTCGCGCGACGCGTTCAAGGACGAGCTGACGCATTTGCTGGTCGAACAAAAGATGGCCTTCAATTCGCCGGTGTGGTTCAACGTGGGCGTGCAGCCGAAGCCGCAGTGCTCGGCGTGCTTCATCAATTCCGTGCAGGACAGCATGGAATCGATCATGGGGCTGACGCGGACGGAGGGCATGCTTTTCAAATGGGGCTCGGGAACGGGCACGAATTTTTCGACGCTGCGCGGCAGCAAGGAAACTCTGTCGGGCGGAGGGATTGCCTCGGGCCCGGTTAGCTTCATGAAAGGATTCGACGCGTTCGCGGGCGTAATCAAGAGCGGCGGGAAGACGCGGCGAGCGGCGAAGATGGTGATTTTGAACATCGATCACCCGGACATCGTCGAGTTCATCGAATGCAAGATGAAGGAAGAGCGCAAAGCACAAGTGCTGATCGAACAGGGCTACGACGCGGGAATCGACGGCGACGCGTACGCTTCGATTTTCTTCCAGAACGCGAACCATTCCGTGCGCGTGACGGACGACTTCATGCGCGCGGTGGTGGAAGACAAAGATTGGTGGACGAAAAACATCTCCGACGGGCAACCAGCGGAAAAAATGCGGGCGCGCGATTTGATGCTGAAGATTTCCGATTCGACGTGGCACTGCGGCGATCCGGGGATGCAGTACGACACGACGATCAACCGCTGGCACACTTCCAAAAACACGGCGCGCATCAACGCCTCGAATCCCTGCTCGGAATACATGTTCCTGGACGACACGGCGTGCAACCTCGCTTCGCTGAACCTGATGAAATTTCTCGGATCGAGCGGACAGTTCGACGTGACGGCGTTCAAGCACGCCGTGGATGTGACCATCACGGCGCAGGAAATTCTGGTGGACAACGCCAGCTATCCCACGGACAAAATTGCGAGGAATTCGCACGAGTTCCGGCCGCTGGGCCTCGGCTACGCCAATCTGGGCGCGCTGCTGATGTCCCTGGCGCTGCCATACGATTCGGACGAAGGGCGCGACATGGCTGGAGCGATCACGGCGCTGATGTGCGGCGAAGCGTACGCGCAGTCTTCACGGATAGCGGAGAACATGGGCGCCTTTCCCGGCTACGAACTGAATCGCGAGCCGATGCTGGACGTGATTCGCATGCACCGCGACGCGATACGGGGCATCCAGCCGGATCACGTGCAGACAGAACTCTTCCTGGCGGCGCAGGAATCGTGGGACACGGCGCTGCACCACGGAGAAAAGTACGGCTACAAGAATTCGCAAGTCACCGTGCTGGCGCCGACGGGGACGATCGGCTTCATGATGGATTGCGACACGACGGGCATCGAGCCGGATCTGGCGCTGGTGAAGCACAAGAAGCTGGTGGGCGGCGGCGTGATCAAGATCGTGAACAATACCGTGCCGCAAGCGCTGATGAGGCTGCACTATTCGCCGGAACAAACGAGCGAAATCGTTTCCTACATCGACAAGAACGGAAAAATCGAAGGCGCGCCGTATCTGCGAGAGGAAGATTTGCCGGTGTTCGATTGCTCGCTGGCGCCGCTGGGCGGCGGGCGTTCGATCAGCTGGACCGGGCACGTAAAGATGATGGCGGCGGCGCAACCGTTCCTTTCGGGAGCGATCTCGAAGACCATCAACATGCCAGAGGAATCGACGGTCGAAGACATCAGCAACGCGTACGTCGAGTCCTGGAAACTGGGGCTGAAGTCTGTGGCGATTTACCGGGACAACTCGAAGCGCTCGCAGCCGCTGAATGCAGGCGGCGGGAAAGAGGAGAAAAAAACGGAATCTCCGACGCCAACCGTGGCGGTGGAGCCGATGCAGCGAGAACTTTTCGCGCGCGCGGTGCGGGAGAAGATGCCCGTCGAGCGCGCGTCGGTGACGCACAAGTTCAGCGTGGGCGTGAACGAAGGCTATATCACCGTGGGGATGTACCCCGACGGAAGGCCCGGCGAAATATTCATCAAGATGTCCAAAGAAGGCTCGACGCTTTCGGGCGTGATGGACGGCCTGGCGCTGACGGTTTCTCTCGGCTTGCAATATGGCGTGCCGCTGAAAGTGTTCGTAGACAAGCTGGTGAATACACGGTTCGAGCCTTCGGGGATCACGGCAAATCCGAACATCCGGTTCGTCTCCTCGGTGCTGGATTATCTGGCGCGGTGGCTCGGCGGACGTTTTATCTCGCCGGATTATCTGAAACTGAATGGCGATGCGGCCGCGGCGCAGGCGCCCGCTGCCGCGATGACGCCTGCGCCGATGGCTCAGGCCAATCTAGCGCCAATGCCCGAGGCCAACGCCTTGTCCAAACTGCGCGACGCGCACGAGGGCGCGCCGACATGCTCCGAGTGCGGCATGCTGATGGTGCCGAACGGGGCGTGCTACAAGTGCGAGAACTGCGGGAGCACGAGCGGTTGCAGTTGAAGCGATTCGCGCGGCCGAGGGAATCGCGCAGACGCAGCGCTTGAACGTACCTGTGACATGATCGCCGCTGAGTTGTTGATGCCTACTGCGGAAACAACTGATTTTGTTCGTGAGCTCGGGCCTCCCTCTCCCGAAAAATTAAGAGTCATCGCCTCGAAGTATGCCGTCTCAATACAGACCGCAGCCATCCGCGTACGCGATGGTCTTAGACTTTGGAAGTGTTCCGTCGGGATGTGGGAGCGGTCGTCAATCATCACAACCCTTTGGTTCGTGGGACGGCGGCGCGATCCCGTCCAGCCAGACCCATGTTGTCTTGATCTTGCGCTTTCTTCGGGTAGCTCTGTCCGGACGAAAGACCTGTGGCAACGAGGTGAGTCTACAGAATCGGTCTGGCTGAACCTTCTCGGTATTGGGAACGGCCGTGTGCTTCGCTTAGTAGATTTTGTGAACCAACAATAAAGAGGTGGCTGCGAAAGATTATCCCAAATGGAAAAGACCATGACTCGATGAGCGTTGACTCCTCCGGATCAGGACTGGCTGCAAAACTTGTTCCCGAAAAGCCGACAGCGCGCGGATTTCTGCACATCGTGCGGCATGGCGCCGGACCCGGCTCGGTTTATGTAGTTACCTATCACCGGCTGGATCGCGACGTCCTGCACGCCAAGCCGGCGGTCGCGGAGGGCGCGCAGGCGTTGATCGAACTGCTGGAACGCATCGGCGTGGACTTCGGACTGGCAGAAGTCCGGGGCGCCCTGGAAGATATTCTTCGGCTCGGCTCAGCCAATATCCCCGACCTATGGCTCAGCGACGAGGAGATACTCGAAAGAGGACTCGTCGAGGGCTAGACAGTCAGCCAGAAGAAGCGGCAGAAGCCGGAGGGCCTGGGAGGGCCTTCCGGCTTTTGCATTTGGGTGGTTAACCATAACAGACCCACCCCCCTGGGGTTTTTCTGTAAGTGTTCATTCTAAAGCGGTTAGAGTTTGTGTTAAGTCATTTAGAATCAACACTTGCCGGCAATTCTGTAAGTGTTCATTCTAAAGGATTTACAGGTCAACGTTCTTTTCGATCCAATTCGGGGCGGAGTGGATGCGCAAGCCGATCTGGAGGTACCCGCGACCCTACAAATAGCGGCTGACAGCTTCCAGCCGACAGCTCACGGCCAGAGAGCCTATCTGGGTTGGCGAGTCGCCGGAGCGCGGCTATTTTGGGGGCAGAGATTCCTCCTCATTTTGTTGCGGATTTCGCGTTTATTGCCCCGAAACAAAAAACGCCAGCAGGGATGCTGGCGTGGCGGAATATAAGACGCACGATTACCTAGAATCACTTATACACTTGGAGTAGCGGTTTGTCAAGATACGCGGGAGCTGGGTACGCGGGAGCTGGGCACACGCGAGCCGGGTTGCGGGCTACTTTGGAGTTTCCCGAAGTCGGAGCCAGGCTTTAGCTTCGTCTCTGTTGGTGAAGATTTGGATTTGCTCTTGGCCTCGGTTTACCTCGCGGAGGGTCTGAAACATGCGTGCCAATCCCAGGGAGGCTGTGTGCGCTATCACGATAGCGAGCCAAGACCGACGGCCAAGCGGCAGAGTGGCTGCGCTCTCTCGAACCTGGTCACTCGTGAGTACGCTGTGCGGAACGTCCAGACAATCAAATAGCAGGGAGAAATCCGATTGGAACGCTGGATCGTTCACGAGCCGAAGCCTGCCTTCCTTCAGCTCCTTAAAGGTAACGTCGCCCCAGCAGCGTGCGCGCACCAGTCGATGTTCCACATCGATCTGATAGTCGGCCGGCATCGTAAAAAATTATAGCATGGCGAAAAAGGGCCGCTCGCCCGGGCTGTCTTTCGGGCCTCCGTCCACTGGTTCCCGACGGGCCACGAGGTCTTCTTCAAAGTGGCCCACCGCCGCCAGGCAAGGAGGTTTGCGCTCAAGTGGCGGCGGGAAGCGGGCTAGAGGCGGAGGTGCTGGGCCCAGGGGGCGAAGGAGTGCCAGGCGACGGTATGGCTGATAGGCTGGCGGATTTGCTGGACGAAGATGAGGTCGAGAGATTTGTCAAACCGCCCCGGACCACATTCGCGCTCAGCGGGGCCGCGGGCGGAGAGGCGGACGCGCGGTCAGCGGACGCGGGCGCATGCGGAAGCGCGGGCTGAGGGGCGGAGGAACGTTGCGGAGAAAATCGCCACAGCAGGGGCAGCGACCATCGTCGGCGATGGGACCGGTGGCATCGGCGCGCAGCCAGTGACCTCGGGCCTCGCACAATGGATTAATGCATTGCACGGTGAAGCCGGGCAGATACTGCATGCGCACTCCTTCCGTGGCCAGCCAGCTTCGCGAGGACGCCGAGCAGCGCGTGCGGCAGAAGCTCCCATGGGCGGCCGGAACAGAATTGCTGGAGCGAATTCTGGCGCGGCGGGCCTGTGGTGTCAAGGGAAAAGACTACAAGGGATTGTGGTATGGTTGCGAAGGGGAAGTGGATATTGGTTAGTGGATAGTGAATAGTGGGTAGTGCGCTGGAGGGGCCGCGGACGCGATGATGCGAATTTGCAGATGGGGCCTGATTCTTGCGCTGGCTGTGGCCTCAACGGTGGCGCGTGGACAGGGCGAGGGGAAGACGCTGCGGGAATTGCTGGTGGCGGAGCATGTGCCGGTGGATGCGGATACGCTGCACAATTTGGACAAGGTGATTACCAGCGGGGCGGAATTGAACGATGCCAAGCAATTCGCGATGGCGTATTACGTGAGCGACGCGACGGGGTTGCTGCACACGCCGATGTACATGGACGTGTACGACCGGCGGACGGAGCGCTGGCGGAGCGGGGAGATTGCGGCGGCGACCGCGAGATGGAAAGGAACGGAAGTCGATTGTTTTGGATCGGTGCTGGCGATTACGGCGATTGCGGATTCCTTCGCGCTGGAGACGCATATCAATCCGTCGGCGGGATGCGAACTGATTCTTTCGAGTGAATTGAAATTAAAGGCAAGCCTGTATGGCTGGACCGTCGGGTACTTTGGGGATGGAAGCATCGTGTACCAGCGCAGCGAGGTGCATTTCGCGACGGTGCATCCGGCGGAGCTGGCGATTTATAACCCGGAGACGGGAAAAGACTACACGCTTTTTCCGCACAAACCGTTTCAGGGAGTCCGGCTGCGCATCATCGAGGACCTGCGTGAGTTTTTCAAGACGCACAAGGACTACTGCCAAAAGGCAGACGATCCTTGCGATCCGGAGTATTTTGACAGTTCAATCACGGGGAAAGTGGTGACGGACGACCGAGAGCACGCGCTGGCGTTCGTTGTGTCGTATGCCACGCAGGGCTATGGGCAGAGCGACGACAAACCGGGCGGGCCGTCGGAGGTGGTTTACGTGTACCGACACGCTAACGATGAGGCGAAGATGGAATACCGGGAGATGTTATGGAGCGAAGTCAAAGAGCGAGTGGGGAACATGCCGCTCGAAAACCTTGTGGAACCTGCGAATCTTGAAAAGATATTTGGAGCGGCATCCAAATGAGAACGAGCGAAGAGCTCCGTGAAGGTGCGCGGCGGGGAACTATCGCGCAAGACGTGAAGCGAACCGGACACAGTCGCGCGAAGAATTAAGATTGCGGCGGCGCTGCGGGCGCGGCTGGCGTGGTGCTCTTGGAAGACTCCTCGAGAGCGGCGATACGCGCTATCAGAGCGTCTACGGCCTGCTGCTTATCGGCGATTCGCTGCTTGAGGTCATTCAGTTTGCCTTGTCCCGTATGATCATCCGTGTAATTGGGATTCGAATAGACGGTGTCCTGCTCCAGGGCGAGATCGCGCTTCAGCCACTCCACAGCTTTTTTGGCATCGTCAAGCTGGTGCTTAAGGTCGGCAAGTTCGGAGGCGTCCTTGGCCTTTTGGTCGTCGCTCTCGGCGTTTGCGGCGGGGGCGGATCCGGCAGCGCTCTCGGCGGCAGGCGCATTGGAAGAATCGGAAGAGGCTTGCGCTGCGGGCGGCTGTGCGGAATCGGAAGTGGGAGAAGCGGCGGGCGGGTTCGCTGCGTCGGAAGCGGGAGCAGCGGGCTTCAGCGTGTCATTGGTGATGACCGCAGCAGGCTTCGGATAGGTCTTTTTTTGCTCGCGAGCGCGGCGGGCGGCTTCGGCCACTGAATCTGTTTGGGATTGCGAGTCCTGGGATTGCGCGGGAGCTGCCAGAGGCAGGAGGGCACCGGCCGTCAGGAAGGCAAGGGCCAAGCGCAAAGAGATGGAATGTGACATGGTCTTTTACCCCTTGGGCTGCGGGCTGGCTCAAATTTAAGCATACTGCCAGGAAGGTCAACGGGCAATTGTGCGGGGCGCGGATGCTGCGAATGCGGCAACTACGGATGGTTGGACGGATTTGCGCTCATGCGAAATGCTTAAAGGGCCGTTGCGAAGACTGCAGCGGCGGTGCGGTTTGAGTGCCGGGGCTAGCGGAGGGCCGCTTGCCTGGTTTCCACGTCGCGGAACGAAAAATGGGTTTGCAAATCTTTGACCGGCTGGCCGTTCACTTCCGCATAGGGATAAATGAAATAGTTGAGGGGATCCCCTTTTTGTTCCGGAGAAAGGCGGATGTCGCGGCCGTAGGTAAAGAAAACGCGGTTGACGTCGTGCGCGCCGAAGAAATAATCGTGCTTGGATGGGTGTTTCCAGGCTTCGGAGGCATCGATGGGGACCCAGCCGACGCCGTCTAGATAAAATTCGGCCCAACAATGGTAGCCGGGAATGTCGCCGGAAGTTTTGTCTTCGGGAAGCGGAAAGCCGATTTCGAAGCGCGCGGGAATGCCGGAAGCGCGCGCCATGCCGATGAAAAGAGAGTGGAAGTCGGTGCAGTTGCCGCGCTTGGAGGTGCACGCCCAGACGGCGTCGCCGTGGCCCCAGCCGACGCCCGATTTATCGTAGCGCATGGTGGCGACGACGTATTCATAGATATGGCGGGCTTTTTGGAGTTGCGTGGTGTCGCCGGCGGTGTGCTCCTTGGCGAGCTGTCCGATGACGCCATCGAGGGGAACCATTTTGTCGGGTTCGAGGTAGCGGTGAAGCATGGGATCGGCGGGAAGGCTGGCGGAGGCGTTTTTGAGGGCGGCTCCGAGAGCGACTTTGTGTTCGTGGCGCGTGGCGGTAAAGCGAAGAGTGACGTCAAAGCCGGCCGCGGCTTGCTTGGCGGTGGGCTTGAAGACGGCGAATTTGTCTTTATATTCGGGGTCGCGGCCTTGCGAATAGGCGACGGGACTTTCAATGTGCAGGTGGCTCAAATCCTGGTAGCCGTCGCGCTGCGGAAGGGGAATCCACAGGCGGATGGGGCCGGCGGGGTCTTTGGTGGCGGGAAAATGAACTTGATAGGTGAATTGGAACGTGCGCGTCGCGGGTTCGGAAGATGAATCGGCCGCGGTGGTGCGGGCGGTTGTGGTGCGAGCGGTTTCTGCGACGGATGCGAGAAAGACGAAAACTCCCAAGAAGCAGAGTGAAGGAAAAAGACGGCGGCGCATTGCGGGACTCCTCGGGTGGGATGTGCCACGAACGGCAACGGGGCGATTATACTCGCTTGGGGACGCAAGTAAAAACCGGGGCAGCAAGGCGCGTGATGGGAAGAGGCAGAAGATTTCGCGGGTTCATGGCAGGGCTATTGGCGGCGAGCTGCTTTCTGGGTTATGCGGCGGGCGCGTTCGCGCAGACCGCGGGACCGGCGGGGACAAAAGCCGATGCGCCTGGGGCAGCAGCTCCGAGCCTTGCGGAAAACCACAAGCCCCCGAGCAAAGAGGGGGAGCACCGGTTCTGGGATAGAGAAAATGCGTGGCTGTTTGCCGGCGTTGGAGCGGCGCGAACGCTGGATTATTTTTCGACGCTGAATATGAGGCGGCGAGGCAGACAGGAAATTTTTCTGACGAATGATGTGGTGGACAATCATGCGGCGTTCGCGGCGATTGAAGCATCGGCCACGGGAATTTCCATCGGGGCGGCGTATTTGTTCCATCGCTACGGGCATCACAAACTGGAACGCTGGACCTCGATCGTGCACATCGGGCTGGCTACGACGGGTTCAGTGCGGAATTATTGTCTGAAGACCGCGCATTTCACGACGCCGCCGAGTTCGCCTTAGGCATGAAAACACCTTGGTTGACTGAGGAAGAAGTTCGCGTGCGCGCGGGATCGCTGCTGATCCTTCCGATTGCGCCTTGCGCGCTTGCTCTTCGTGCGGCATACTCCCGCCGCTGCGGCCCCGGAGGGAAATAGACGCGAGGCCCTTCCAGACCGTTTGCGAGGAGGTCTGCATGGAGCGGTGCGTTTCTTATCACCGTCTCGGCTTGTTGCTGTGCCTGAGCCTGGTTCTGTCGGCCGGTGCGCGCGGAACAAGTCTGGCGAGCATGATGGCTATTGAGCGGCTGCCTGGGCAAGCTCTGCCTGCCCCTCCCGTTCCTTCGGAAACGCGATCAGCACAGTCCGCGACTCCGCGGCAAACAAAAGCCGCCGAGTACACGCTTTCGCAGGACCGCTACGAAAAAGCGGTGACGTATTCCCGCGCTTCGTACACTTTGTATTTTATTTCGGTGGCATTTTCCATCCTCGTGCTGATCCTTCTTTTGCGGCTCGGCATCGCGGCGAAGTTCCGTGACTGGGCGGAAAGCGTAAACGACAGGAGGTGGATTCAGGCGCTTGTTTTCGTGCCGCTGCTGGTGCTGACGCTCGATGTGATTGCCTTGCCGCTGCGGATGTACGGGCACATCCTTTCGCGGCGCTATGAAGTTTCAGTGCAAAACTGGGGCTCGTGGTTCCTGGATTGGAGCAAGGAGCAGTTGCTGACCGCGGGACTTGCGCTGATTCTTGGCCTGATTCTCTCGACGGCCATCCGCAGGAGTCCGCGGCGCTGGTGGCTGCACTCCTGGTTTGCCGCCCTGCCGGTCCTGCTTTTTTTCGTATTCATCAGCCCATGGTTCATCGATCCGCTTTTTAACACGTTCGAACCCTTGCAAACCGCGAATCCGGATTTGGTTGTGGCGATTGAGAAGCTGACGCAGCATGCGGGCGTGCCGATCCCCGCGAACCGCATGTTTTTGATGAAGGCCAGCGAAAAAACGAATGCAATCGATGCGTACGTGACCGGATTGGGGGCTTCGAAACGCGTGGTGATTTGGGACACCACGATTCAGAAAGCCACAACCGACGAGACGCTTTTCATTGTCGGGCACGAGTTGGGACACTACGTTCTGGGACATGTTTGGAAGGGGTTCCTGTTTTTCGCGGGGCTTTTGCTGGTGGGGTTTTATGCGCTGTTTCGCGGGCTGCATTGGGCGCTGGGACGCTGGAGCGGAGACTGGAAAATTTATGGGCCCGAAGACTGGGCCTCGCTGGCAGTGTTGTTGCTGCTGCTGGAGATTGCCATGTTTTTGGCGTCACCTGTGATCAACGGATTCTCACGCATGCAGGAGCATGCCGCCGATGTGTATGGACTGGAAGTCATTCACGGAATTGTGCCGGACTCTTCGAAAGTTGCTGCGCAAGCGTTTCAGCTTCTTGGCGAGGTGGATTTGGCGGACCCGAATCCGCCGGAATTCATTACGTTTTGGCTCTATTCCCATCCGCCACTGGCTGACCGGTTAGTGTTCGCCTACAGTTACGATCCGTGGGCGAAAGGGGAATCGCCCAAATATGTGAAGTAGATGGGTAGGAGCGCTCGCTGGCCTGTGGTCTCTAAAGGGTTAGTGTGGCCGCCGCGCTTGGGAATGGCGGCGAGAAAAGATGGCGACCTTATGGCGATTGCCACAGCGTGCCATGGAACACCAGCGCCGGCGTTTTGTGCGCGAGGTATCATAAAAAAAGAGCCCGCAAGCTGGGTTGGAACAGATGCGAAGGCGCGCGCTAGCTCCCTCGGCAACGATTTCGGCCGCCGAGCGTGCAATCGCGGCGAGGAGCCAGTCGAGACCACCTTCGCGCGCGACGAATTCCAGGCGCCATACACCGATTTCCTGGAGGAGTTCGTCGTGCCCTTCCGTGATGCGGAGCACTTCGTTGACAGGTTCGATCCAATCGCGAGTTATGGCTTCCTTCTCGACCAGTGCGTGCAGGGTTTGGTGGAGGGAAGCACGAAGTCTTTGGGCTTTGCCAAGGAGTGTGCCAGCGCTTTGCGGGTCATTTTGAGGTAGAGCGAGCAATTGGGCGCTGCGCTCCGAGGAGATGATGCGTGCCACGAGGAGAAAGCGAAGAAGTTCTTCCCAGGCGAAATCGGAAGAGGGACCAAGCTCGTTAACGAAATCAAGGGAGAGACGACCACCGATGAGAGAGAAGGGCGAAGCTTCGGGCATTGGGTTGCCACCTCAAAACCGGTTAAGCCATGATCAGCGGTAAGTTGACCATCATAACCGGTTAAATGTAACAAAAAGGTTAAGGGCTGTCACTCTATTTCTTTGCAAGAATTGAGGATTCCTAGAAGGCGCTTGGAGCATCCCATTTACAGAACCTTCGGAGCCACTGCTCATGAAATTACTGGCCGGTAGCATTGTTTTATTATTTGCAAGCACATGGGCAGGGGGATCGCGAACTGCCATTTCAGAACCGGCAGCAAGCTCGCCGTCTGGGAGTACGCGAGTGCCCGTGATCGTCGAACTCTTCACTTCAGAAGGTTGTTCAAGCTGCCCTCCCGCCGACTCTCTGCTCTCAGTACTGGATACCGAACAGCCATTGGGATCTGCGGAGGTCATCCCGCTTGAGGAGCATGTGACCTATTGGGATCAGCAGGGCTGGAAAGATCCTTACGACTCGCAAGATTGGACGGACAGGCAATCGGACTACACCAGCGCATTGCATCTGGGCACGCCCTACACTCCAGAGATGGTGGTCGATGGAAAGGTGGGGTTTATCGGCAGCCGAGGAAGCCTTGCGAGCGAGGCAATCCAGAAAGCGGCGGCGGCTAGCGAAACGAAAGTAGAGATCAGCGAGATTTCGCCCGCAGGGGGCAAGACAGCCGGGTTCAAGGTTAACGTCGAAAAACTTACTGGCACCAATCCCAAAGACAAAGCGGAAGTCCTTCTCGCGATCACCGAAAGCGGGCTGCATTCCGCGGTGAAGGCTGGAGAAAACGCTGGCCAGGAATTGCACCACTCGCCGGTCCTCCGCGAGATGAAAGTGATCGGGGTGGCCGGGAAGAACGGCCAAGAGACTTTTAGCGCGCAACCGAGCGTGAAACTGGATTCGCACTGGAAAGTAGAAAATTTGCGGGCCGTGGCCTTCGTACAAGAAAGAAAAAGCCGCCGGATCCTCGGGGCAGCGGAAATTCATCTGACACCGTGAGCGTGCGCTACACACGCGAAAGCAACGAACACCGGCCCAGCGTTCCTCACTTTTGTGGGCATTCCCACAGACAAGCTCGAACTGGCCCGTAACACTGTGCTACCTTGAGCCGCGCTCAGGCGAGCGGACGTATGGCAGAGCGGTTCGCACGTTTCGTTCTGCGGGTTCGGCCGCCGGACGCCCACTCCTCTGGGCGTTTGAGCGTGAAGAGGACATCTTGGACTTTGCGGGAGCGAAAAATGGACGGCGATTCCTCTGCCAAACCGCCTGAGGCAGAGAGGGCAATGAATCTACAGGGCAGCGCATTGTCTACGCCGCCTCCCCCCCATAAAATCGGCCTGGGAGCCGGATGGCGTCTGATTCTTTATGGAGCTTTTTTCTTCCTTCTGTGGAGTCTCTCGACTTTTCTTTTGCGACAACTCCTCCGGCCGCCGGCAGGCGTTTTTTCACCGAGTTTCGACCTCTCCGGCGAACTGGCAAGTTTTCTGGCGGCTTTTTTTGCAGCTTGGATGATGGCGCAATTCGAAGAGCGCCCTGTTGGAGTGTATGGACTGCCCGCTCGAGACGTGTTCGGAAAACAATTTGGGCAGGGCTGCCTTTTTGGCGTTTGCTCTATTTCCGCGCTGATAGGGCTGATCGCGGCCTTTGGCGGGTATTCGTTCGGAAGATTGTCCGAAGACGGAACGATGATCGTCAAATGGGCGCTGTACTGGGCGGTCTTTTTTCTGGTAGTCGGTTTCTTCGAGGAATTCTTCTTCCGTGGCTACACCCTATACACGTTGAGTGAGGGAATCGGGTTTTGGCCGGCTGCGATGGTTCTTTCGGCGGGCTTCGGTGCCATCCACTTACAGAATCCGGGCGAGGGCTGGACCGGCGCGGCAGGCGTGGCGTTCGTGGGACTTTTCTGGAGTTTCACGCTGAAGCGGACAGGAAATCTTTGGTTCGCGGTGGGCATGCATGCCACCTTCGATTTTGGCGAGACGTTTCTTTATTCGGTTCCAGACAGCGGCGCTATTTTCCCCGGCCATCTCTCGAACGCAACGCTGCACGGGCCCCGCTGGTTGACGGGCGGATCCGTCGGGCCGGAAGCGAGCGTCTTCGATTTCGTCCTTCTTGCTGTACTTTTCCTGATCGTTCATTTCGTGTTTCCGGCACGGCAACAAGAGAAAAGCGCCGCCGCAAAAAGTTGAAGGGATCAGTGCACGAGATCGGAAACGAGAACCAGTTGGACGCCGCGCTTTTCCGCCTGGGGTAACACTTCGCTGATCGCTTCAAGCGTTGCAGGGTGAGGATGCCCGATGGCGATGGCTTCTCCCTTTTTCTTCGCCTCTCGAAGAGCTAGTTCGAGTTGCTTGCGCACGGCGGAGACTTCGGCGACATCGTCGAGGAACGGAACGTTTCGAAAGGCGGAGCGCACACCCATGCGCTGCGCGGTATCGTAGGCGACAGTTGCGGCGGTGGTGCGGCTGTCCACATAAAAAAGATTCCAGTTCCGCAGAACGGGCATGAGTTCCTGCATGAGAACGGGATCGGCAGTGGCTTGCGAGCCCTGATGATTGTTGACGCCCACGGCGTAGGGAACGCTTTCCATCATTTGCTCGAAGAGCAGGGGAATTGCGTCGGCAGCCATACCGGGGTGCAATTCCTGGGCTTCGGGCGTTTCGTTTCCGACGGATTCCATGGGGAGATGCAACATGACTTCGTCGCCGCGGCGGTGCGCTGCGACAGCGATGTCCGCGGAATGGGCGTGATTGGGCAGGACAGAGATCGTCAAGGGATAGGGCAAGGCAAAGATAGCGTCAGCGGCGGCGCGATCGCTGCCCAAATCATCCAGAATGATCGCGAGCCGCGCGACGCCCTTCTGTGGGCCGGCCCGCGGCGAAGAGGCTGATGACGCGCGGGCCGTCAGAGGAGCGACGATGTGGATGGAATGTGTGATCACGCTGTCGCTGCGAAAATCCAGCCGCAGCAGCGCGCCGGAGCTGATTCCCGCGTCGCGTGTCAGATGGTGGACGGTGGCGATGCGGTTGAGCGATTGAATCACCCGGGCCACAGATTCGCGGCGGGACTGCTCGGTGGCGGACGCTGGAAGCGCGATGAAGAGCTGGTCCGCGCGATCCGCATGCACGCCGTCAAACTGCAAATGCGAGGTGATTTCGCCGGGTTGTTTGCCGAAACCTGCCGCGGCATGTGCCATTTCGCGGGTGATTGCGTGGACGCGGCTCGGAGAAAGTGCTCTTTCGCGCTCGCTCTTGCAGCCCCAGACTAGAAAGGCCACTGCAAAGAGCAAAGCGAAAGGAAGCGCAGCACCGCACCGGATGCGGCGTTCCCCTTGGAACACTAAGGATTGCTGATTTACCCCGCGCTCTTCCAACACGTAATGCTAGGCAGCTTTTTTCTGCGGCGCCTTCAATAGTTCGAGGGCCTTGCGGAAGATGAGATCGTCGGGAGACAAAGGCCGGGGCTGCGCCGGCTCTTTCTGAGCGTCGGACGAGCCGCTATCGTCATCGGCTGCGTCAGAGTCGTCGTCGGCGGAAGCGGTGACGACTTCGGTCGGGATGACGCCTTCTTCCAGAATCGTTTTGCCATCGGCATTGTAGTAGTTGCCGACCGTCAGGAAGAGCGCTGCGCCGTCATCGAGGGTGATCAATTTTTGCTCAGAGGCCAGGCCAAAGGTGCGTTCGCCAACCAAATCGCCGCGGTGATTGGCAGCCATCGCGGACGCAAGCACTTCCGCGGCTCCGGAGGTCGTCGGATCGATCAGCACGGAAACGGGGCCCTTCCAGACTACTTTGGCCGGATCGGCGGAGAAAACTTGAGTCGTGATTGTCTGGCCGCGCAGGGTGGCCAGAGTACCCGATGGCACGAAGAGCTGAGCAACGGCGATCGCTTCCGAGACCGGTCCGCGGCCGCATTCGCGAAGGTCGAGAACGACTTTGTGGATACCCTGCTTTTCGGCTTCGAGCAAGCGGGCGCGAATTTCATCGGCGCGTCCCGGATTAAGCGAGGGCAAACGAAGCGCCAGGATGTCGGGGTCAACTTTTTCGCTGACAAGCTTTTCGGGCGCCAGTTTCTCGCGCACCAAGTCCACTTGATCGGGATCCGCCTTGCCGCGGCGGATGACTCCGACCTTTACGCTGGTGCCCGGATCGCCGTGCAGAAAATTCATCGCCTGGCCTACGGACATATCGCGCGTGGTGAATCCCGCAACGGATTCGAGAATGTCGCCGCTGTGGATGCCCGCTTTGTCGCCGGGACTATCCGGCAGAACGGAAATTACAATGATGTAGCCGAAACGCTTGCTCAGGGTAAGGCCGGCGTCGCCGACGGCATGTGTGGCCACTTTTTGTTTGTATTCGGTGTATTCGCGCGGAGTGAGGTAGCTGGACTGCGCATCCAGAGGACTCGAGCAATCCATGGAGCGAGCCGGTGGTCACCAAGTGCAGATTGGGCTCGTCGACGTAATCCTGTTGGATTTTCTGAAGCACTTCGCTGTAGACCGTGAGCGACTTATACGCCCTGTCGTCCGACGTGCGGCCGAGAACGTGCCCCAGCCCGGCGTAACAAAAGATAATCACCGAAACAAATAGAACCCCGATACGAGCCGCTCGATTCATGCCTCACCTATCCCCTTCTGCTGCCAAAAAAACGACACCTGGTGCGAAAACAGAGAAACAAGTATAGCACTGTCAGGAGTTGGGACGCGGCGGGAAAGAGAAAGGAAGCCTGAAAGGGATAAGTTCGTCCGGTTTGGTGCGGCGAGGTACGGGCGGTGAAGTTGGGCAGAAGACACGCCCAGCGGGCCAAATGATGCGCATTAGACACACTACGACAAAATCCAGCTTCCGGTGTTCCTATAAGTTACTGAAAAAGATGGACAAAGAGGTGAAACCCTGGCCAGCAAAATGCTATCTTATGGAGGGGCGATGTTCCAATCCACCATAGCGAAAGAGGCTTCCGCGGCGGGTGTGGGCCTGCACACCGGAGTATCGGGACATGTGCGTCTTCTTCCGGCACCGGCCGACACAGGCATCGTTTTTCGGCGTACGGATCTTGAGAATTTTCCGATTGAGGCGCAGGGCCACAACGTCGCACGCGTCAGCTACGCCACTAGTTTAATGAAGCAGGGCGTGCTGCTCTCGACGACCGAGCATCTACTTGCGGCGATCTATTCCTGCGGCATCGACAATGTTTTTGTCGACATCGATTCCATCGAAATTCCTATTTTGGACGGCTCGGCCGAGCCTTTCATGCAAATGCTCGAACATGCGGGCCTTCGCAAGCTGCGCCGCAAGCGCCGCTTTCTCAAAGTTCTGAAGCCGCTGGAAGTCGAAGAGGGCGACCGCCGCATCGGAATCTATCCCGCCGAGGAATTTCGCGTGCGTTGCTACGTCGACTTTCCACATCCCCTTGTGGGCCAGCAGGAAATCGAGATGGTGGTCAGCCCGGAAACGTTTCGGCATCTGCTGGCGCGCGCACGCACGTTTTGCTTCGAGCGCGATATCGAGCCGCTACGTTCGATGGGCTTGATTCGTGGCGGATCGCTCGAAAACGCCATCGTCCTAACAAACGACGGCGTGATGAACGGGCCGTTGCGCTTTCCCGATGAGTTCGGCCGCCACAAGGCGCTGGACCTAATTGGGGACCTGGCTTTGGCGGGTTTGCCTCTGCTGGCGAGGGTCGAGGCTTACAAGGCGGGCCATGCCTTGCACACCCAGCTTGTCAGCCGCCTGCTCGCCGACCCCTCGCTTTGGACCATCACGACTGGAGAACCAGCGCCTGTCGAACGCGACGAAATCAGGCTGACCAGCCTCTCGCCCGCTCCCGCCACTGATTAGGCATTCGCCGCTTCGGTAGCATCCCCGGATTGCGAAATGCCCAGTGCTCCCGCAGAATGGGCTGAAACCCATGTCCAATCACGATCTAGCCATCCTGATTCTCGCGGCCGGAAAAGGCACGCGCTTGAAGTCGAGCCTTGCGAAAGTATTGCACCGGGCGGGGGGACGCACGCTCATCGAGCATGTGATGCGCGCCTGCGCGCCGTTGGGAGCCAAGCAAACGGTGGTCGTGGTGGGTCACCAGGCAGAGCAAGTTACGACAGTGGTTGAGCCGCTTGGCGCGGAGACCGTGTTGCAGCAGCCGCAACACGGGACCGGGCATGCCGTGCAGGTCGCACGCCGCGCTCTGGGCAGGGCGAAACTGGCGGTGGTTTTGCCCGGTGACGCGCCGCTGGTTCGGACGGAAACACTCAAGGCGCTGGTTGCCGCGCATCGCGCCGGGAATGCCTCCGCCACGATCTTGACCGCAGTGCTTGCTGATCCTTCGGGTTACGGCCGCATCGTGCGCAAGTCCGAAACGGCCGTTGCGGCGATTGTCGAGGAGTCGCAGCTTGCCGAAGAGCAGCGTGAGCTGAATGAAGTCAACTCGTCCATTTATTGCTTTACGCTGGAAAAGTTTTGGCCGGCGCTGGCTCGCGTCAAGCCGAACAACAAGCATCGCGAACTTTATCTGACGGATACGATTGCGGCCATGTCTTCGGGAGGCGAGACGGTGCTTGCGGAAGTCGTTGGGGATCCCCGTGAGGTCTTGGGTTGCAATACCCGCGCGGATCTGGCGGAAGTGGACCGCATTTTTCGCGAACGAAAGCGCGCCGCCATGATGGACGCGGGGGTCTCGATTCAGTTGCCGGAGACGGTGCTGATCGATCCGGACGTCACGGCGGGCGAGGACACCGTGCTTGAAGCGGGAGTGCAGCTCCTTGGAAAGACCAGGCTCGGGGAGCGCTGCAGCATCGGAGCCGGCAGCATTCTGCATGACACCATGCTTGGCGACGATGTGATCGTCGAACCGCACTGCGTCACCACGGAAAGCCGGCTCGATGATCGCGTGCACATCGGCCCTTTCGCCCGCTTGCGCCCAGGCAATCATCTTAAGGCCGGCGTGCGCATCGGCAATTTCGTCGAACTGAAGAAAAGCACGCTTGGCGAGGGGACTAAGGCGAACCACCTTACGTATCTCGGCGATGCGAAAATCGGCGCAAAATCAAATATCGGGGCGGGCACCATCACCTGCAATTACGACGGATTTCACAAATTTCCGACGACGATTGGGAACAAAGTGTTCATCGGAAGTGACACTGCCCTGGTGGCTCCCGTGCGGATCGGGGACGGCGCGTACGTCGCAGCCGGCTCGACCATCACGGAAAATGTGCCTGCGGGCGCGTTGGGAATCGCGCGTGGCCGCCAGGCGAACAAGCCGGGCTGGGCCTCGAGAAAACGCCGCGAATTGGCCGCGGCCGAAAACCCCAAGAAAATAAAACGGCCTCGAAAGAAAACGAAATCTGGCCGCAGCGCGAGAAAACGGCGTTAGGTCTTTTTTTCTCTGCGTTTTCTCAGCGCCCTCCGCGTCTCTGCGTTATCTTCGTCTTGTTGTTTTTCGGCTTCGGCCTGAAATCCCCGCGCTGTGCTAAAATAGAAGTTCCCCGAATGACCTACGGAGCCAATACGCAATGAAATTTGGAGTCGTCGTTTTTCCCGGCTCGAATTGCGACCACGACGCGTTTTACGCAATTGGGAATGTCCTGCACAAGCCCGTCGAATTCATTTGGCATCAATCGCAGGATCTCGCGAATTGCGATGCCGTGATTCTGCCGGGCGGCTTTGCGTACGGCGATTATCTCCGCACAGGCGCAATCGCGCGCTTTTCGCCGGTGATGAAGACAGTTGAAAGATTCGCGAATTCAGGCGGGCTGGTCCTCGGCATCTGCAACGGCTTCCAGATTTTGCTGGAAGCGGGCCTGCTGCCCGGCGCCATGATGCGCAACAGCGGGCTGCGCTTTATCTGCCGTAACGTTCACATCCGCGTCGAGCAAACCGACACGCCGTTTACGAATGCCGCCGCGCAGGGCCAAATCCTGAAAATCCCCATTGCCCATTCCGACGGCAGCTACACTTGCGACGCAGCTACGCTTGCCGTGCTCGAGAAAAATCGCCAGGTCATCTTTCGTTACACGACTCCGGACGGCTCGGATGACGCAGCGGGAAATCCCAACGGCTCGATGCACAACATCGCCGGCATCTGCAATCGGGAACGCAACGTCGCCGGCCTGATGCCGCATCCCGAGCGCGCCGTCGAGTCGGCTCTCGGTTCCGACGATGGCTTGGCCGTTTTCAAGTCCATGATCGAAGCGCTCGCCGGCGCTGCGAAGGCCACGGCTTGAAGCTGGCGGAGATTTTGTTCGATGAGGCGACAGGAGTGCCTGTCTCTCTTTCGGTTCGAGCGAAACAATGAGCGGAGAGCTTTCTGAGCTGAGCTACGAAGACTTTGTTTGCGCCCGCAAACTGCACTGGCAACGAGAAGCGAAAAATGCGGGGAGAGGGGCTGGTCTGTTAGAAAGCGGCGCAGGACTGGACGGAGAGAAAGACAGCAATTTCATGATCTACGCGCCCGGGCCGGAAGGCGTTTTCGCCGTGTTCGAGGACTCCGGCGAGACGGGCTGGTTTTATCTTTACAGCGCGAAGCAGCGGACCATTTTGAAGTGCGCGCACATTTACGACGCCGCGAACGTCGCGGTGGACGAAGACGTGGTGGACATCGGCTGGGCCATGGACGGCTCTGCATGCGGGCTTGCGGTCTGGGGCGAGTTTCGTGCGTTTCTTGGAGTCGCGAAAGATTTGGAATTGCGAAAACCGGTGATGGACGCGGAGGAACGGGGCATTCCCTCCGCCGAATGGCCGGCTGGTTTTGAGCTTTATCTCGAAAAGAAAATCGACTGAAGGAACGCAAACCGTACCAATGGCTACCGCTAGCGCCGAAATCAAAGTCACTCCGGAGATTGCCGCCGAACACGGCGTGACGCGCGACGAATACACGCGCATCCAGCAGATTCTCGGGCGCGATCCCAACATCACGGAACTTGGCATTTTCAGCGTGATGTGGAGCGAGCACTGCTCTTATAAGTCGAGCAAGGTACACCTGAAGCGGCTGCCCACGCGCGGCAAACTCGTGGTGCAAGGCCCTGGCGAAAATGCGGGCGTCGTAGACATCGGCGACGGGCTCGTCGCGGCGTTCAAAATCGAATCGCACAATCATCCGAGTTATGTCGAACCCTTCCAGGGCGCGACCACCGGCGTCGGCGGCATCCTGCGAGACATTTTCACCATGGGCGCGCGCCCCATCGCCGTTCTCGATTCGCTGCGCTTCGGAGAAATCGTCCCCGGCAAAGCGACGAGCGCGGAAGACGCCGCTAAAAATCGCCGCATCCTCGACGGCGTAATTCGCGGCGTCGCGAACTACGGGAATTGCTTTGGCGTTCCGACCATTGGCGGCGAAGTCGGCTTCGAGCCGTGCTATTCGCAAAACCCCCTGGTCAATGCGTTGGCGCTCGGGATTGCGCGCAAAGAAGAAATTTTCCTCGCCAAAGCGAAAGGCATCGGCAATCCAGTCATTTATGTCGGCGCAAAGACAGGCCGTGACGGCATTCACGGCGCATCGCTCCTCGCTTCCGCCGAATTCACGGAAGAATCGAAACAGAAGCGCCCGAACGTGCAAGTCGGTGACCCGTTCATGGAAAAGCTTTTGCTCGAAGCCTGCCTCGAAGCCATGCACACCGGAGCGATCGTCGCGATTCAGGATATGGGCGCTGCCGGGCTCACCTGCTCGACGATGGAAATGGCTTCGCGCGGCGGTACCGGCATCGAAATCGATCTTGCCAAAGTTCCCCAGCGCGAAACCGGCATGACCCCTTACGAAATCATGCTCAGCGAATCGCAGGAGCGCATGCTGCTCGTCGCGGAAAAAGGCCGCGAGCGCGAAGTCCTCGAAGTTTTCAAGAAGTGGGGGCTGGACGCCGTCGTCGTCGGCACGGTCACCGACGGTGGCATCGCGAACGTTTTGAATCACGGACAATCTGCCGCGGAAATCCCCGCTCATCCGCTTGCGGAAGAAGGCCCGGTCTATCGCCGCCCGATCGCGCAGCCGCCTTTGCGTCAGGAAACGCAGGCCGATTGGTTTCAGTTCGCGCCCGAAGGCGCAAATCTCACCGCAAATTTTGCAAAGCTCCTTGCGTCGCCCGCGATCGCCTCGAAGTGCTGGATCACCGAGCAATACGACACAAGCGTGCGCACCAACACGCTTGCTGGCCCCGGCACAAGCGACGCAGCAGTCGTACGCATAAAAGATCCGCAAACAGGAATTGTAAAACGGGCGCTCGCGCTGGCCACCGACGGAAACGGCCGCTGGTGTCAGCTCGATCCTCGAGTCGGCGCCATGCACGCCGTGGCCGAAGCCGCACGCAACGTCGCGGCCTCAGGCGCGCGCCCCATCGCCGCCACGAATTGCCTCAATTTCGGCAGCCCGGAAAAACCGGAAGTCATGTGGCAATTCAGCGAAGCCATCGACGGCATCTCGGTCGCCTGCACCGAACTCGGCACGCCCATTACCGGCGGCAACGTCAGCTTTTACAACGAGACGCTCGGCAATTCCATCTATCCGACGCCGGTCATCGGCGTTCTCGGCATTCTCGATGACGCCTCGCGCGTCCTGAAAATTGGCTTTCGCGCCGATGGCGACGTCATTCTTTTGCTCGACGGATCCACCTCGAATGTAGGGGCGCAGCATGCTGCGCCGCTAGAAGGCGACCGATCCTCCCAAGCCGCGCAGGAATTTTCCTCGACCGAATATTCCAAAACAATCGCCAGTATCGTCGCTGGCGAGCCGCCCGCCATTGCTCTCGCCGCGGAAAAACGCCTGATCGATTGCTTGGTCGCCCTCGCCGGCGAAGGTTCCGTCCAATCCGCGCACGACATTTCCGACGGCGGAATCGCCGTCGCGCTGGCCGAATCTTGCTTCGCCGCCGCTCCGTCGGTTGCAGGAGCTGGCCAAGCCGGGCCCGTTCTCGGCGCGACCGTAACTCTCCCTGATTCCGGGTTCCCCGGGGAACACGCCCTCTTCGGGGAACGCGGCGCCCGCTGCGTCGTCTCCGTCTCACCTATAAAACTTGCCGCTGTTCTCGAAACTGCGAGACAATATGGTGTCGGCGCGCGCGAGATTGGCCAAGTGCATCTTGGCAACGCGCTCCGCATCGAATATAAGGGGAGAGCGGTGGTCGATTCCCCAGTCGATCTTCTGCGCGACATCTGGGCCAATTCGCTCGAGCAGAGACTGAGTGTTCGTTCCTAGTCATGCGGCAGACCTAAAATGACGCAACCTCTCGCCTACGCCGACGATCATTTCCACGACGAATGTGGAGTATTCGGCGTCTTCGGCCATCCCGAAGCCGCCAATCTCGCCTATCTCGGCCTGTACGCCCTCCAGCATCGAGGCCAGGAATCCGCCGGCATCGTCTCGAGCGACGGCACTGATCTTCACCTCCACCGCGCCATGGGCGAAGTGGAAGAAATCTTTCAGCCCAGCGTGCTCGCGAAACTTCCGGGCAGCCTCGCCATCGGCCACACGCGCTACTCGACCGCCGGCGATAAAGCCCTCCTTAACGCGCAGCCCATCACCATCGATTGCAACAAGGGCAAAGTCGCGCTCGGCCACAACGGCAATCTAACCAACGCCGCCGAATGGCGCCGCAAACTCGAGCATCGCGGCTCCATCTTCCAGACCAACAGCGACACCGAAGTCATCGTGCATCTCCTGGCGCGCTCGCAGGCCCGCAATCTTTCCGGCGCCTTGGGAGATGCGTTGAATCAAGTCGAAGGCGCTTACTCGCTGCTCGTTCTGACGCAGGACGAACTCTACGCCGTCCGCGACCCGCGCGGCTTCCGTCCGCTCGTCCTCGGCAAGCTTCCATTGCCCACCGGCGGCGAAGTCTGGCTGGTCGCTTCGGAAACGTGCGCCTTTGATTTGCTCAACGCGCAATACGTCCGCGAAATCGAGCCCGGCGAAATGCTGCGCATCTCGCGTTCGGGCATCGAGTCCATCCACTTCGCGCCGCAAAAGCCGCGTCAGCAATGCATTTTCGAGCACGTCTATTTTGCGCGCCCAGACAGCATCATTTTCGGCCGCTCCGTGAATGAAAGCCGAGAAGCGCTTGGCCGCCTTCTCGCGCGCGAGCATCCCGTCGAAGCCGATATCGTCGTGCCCGTTCCGGACTCCGGCGTCCCCGCGGCCGTCGGCTACGCGCTCGAATCGAAAATTCCGTTTCGCATGGGCTTGATCCGCAACCATTATATCGGCCGTACGTTCATCGAGCCCTCGCAAGCCATCCGCAATTTTGGCGTGAAGCTGAAACTCAATCCCATCCGCGGCCTCATCGAAGGTAAGCGCGTCATTCTCGTTGACGACTCCATCGTCCGCGGCACCACCAGCCGCAAAATCGTGCGCATGGTTCGCGAAGCCGGCGCCCGCGAAGTCCACGTCCGCATCAGTTGTCCGCCGACGATTTCTCCGTGCTATTACGGCGTGGACACGCCCACGCGCGAAGAGCTGATCGCCTCCTCGAATTCTCCCGAAGAAATTCGCAACTTCCTCGGCGCCGATTCGCTTGGCTACATTTCGCTTCCCGCGCTCCGCCAGGCCGTGGACGACACGGAAGGCAAGTTCTGTACCTCCTGCTATACCGGTGTCTATCCGACGGATCTTGTGCAACTGGAAGTTCGCGAAAGCAATGGAAACGGTTCCGACGCGAAGATCGCTGCGAAAATCGAAGCGAAAAACGGCGACGCTGCCGAGCACACTCCTTTGGAAAGGCCTGTGGCGGTGGAACATGAAGGCTGACGCAAAATCGAAAACAATCAGCAAGGAAAACTCCAAAGCCGTCGAGGACTCGAAGCTCCCGATGGGCAAGCGTGTACAACGCGAAATCATCGCCTGGTTTTGGGTAGGGCTCGCGTTTCTCTTGATCAACGGCACCATCGGCCAAGCCCGCGTCATTCCTTCCGGCTCCATGGAAAACACGCTTCTCATCGGCGACCACCTGATCATGAGCCGCGTCGGCTACGACGCCGGCATTCCCTTCACGAATATTCATGTCTCTCTCTGGCGCAATCCCAAGCGCCAGCAGATCGTTATTTTCAAGCCGCCCTTTGCGCCGGACCAGCCGGATTATGTGAAGCGCGTCATCGGCCTTCCGGGCGATACCATCGACATTCACGACGGCTCCGTGTGGATCAATGGAAAGAAGCTCGTCGAAAATTACACGCTCGGGCCAACCGAACCGTACGAAATGAAGGTTCCCTACACGGTTCCCCCGAAGTGCTATTTTGTGATGGGCGACAATCGCACCAATTCGTACGACAGCCGCTTCTGGGGTCCCGTGCCACGCAGCGATATCATCGGCACCCCGGTCATGATTTATATGTCGCTGGACGCCCCAGGCTCGGCCTGGGAACCGGGTCAGATTCGCGAACGATTTATGGCCTACTTGGATGGTGTCATCCATCCGAGCACGGTGCGCTGGAGGCGCCTGTTTCATACGTTTTGATTTGCCGGCTCTGATGTGCGCGTTCGTGCCGTGCTCCTCCAAGTGCCCTACGCGCCAGGCTTTTGAAGATTTCGCCGCGAGCCCCGCCGCGGCAGTCAGCAGCTCATTCCGCAAAGTGCAAGACGGACGCGAACCTGCGCCCTCAAAAAAACGAAAGCGAATTCTTCGCCCATGAAATACGCAGACGCCGGAGTGAACATCGCCATAGCGGACGAAGTGAAGCAGCATATCCGGCATCATGCCAACCGTACGTTCACCGCGGGCGTCCTCGGCGGTATCGGCGGCTTTGGCGCTCTCTTTGCCCTCGACAGCAAGAAATACAAAGAGCCCGTGCTCGTCTCAAGCGCCGACGGGGTCGGGACCAAGCTAAAAGTCGCCATCGCCATGGGCGTGCACTCGACCGTCGGCGGCGACCTCGTCAATCATTGCGTCAACGACATTCTCGTCCAGGGCGCTTCGCCGCTTTTCTTTCTCGATTACCTCGCAATGGGAAAGCTCGACCCCGCCGTGATCGAACAGCTTGTCGAGGGAATGGGCCGCTCCTGCCGCAAAGCCGGCTGCGCCTTGATCGGCGGCGAAACCGCGGAGATGCCGGGCTTTTATCCGCCGGGAGAATATGATCTCGCGGGCTTCATCGTTGGCGCCGTCGAGCGCAAAAAACTTCTCACCGGAAAATCCGTCAAGCCGGGCGATGCGCTGCTCGCGCTTCCATCCGCTGGTTTGCACACCAACGGCTATTCGCTTGCCCGCAAACTGATTTTTGAAACCGCCGGGCTGAAACCGGACACGTACGTCGCTGAAGTGGGAAACAAAATCGGCGCGGAACTTCTCAAACCCCACGTGTGCTACGCGCCCGCCCTCAAAAATATTCTTGCGCGCGGCTGGGTTTCCGCTCTCGCGCACATTACCGGCGGCGGCATCCCTGGCAATTTGCCGCGCGTCCTGCCCTCTGGAGTGAAAGCGCAGATCGATCTATCTTCCTGGCCGGTTCCGCGCATCTTCAAGCTCCTTGCTGATCTCGGCAAAATTGAGACCAACGAGCTGCTGCAATCCTTTAATATGGGCGTCGGCATGGTCCTCGTCGTGCCTCCGGCTTACGTCAAGTCCGTCGAAGCCGACCTCAAGCGCCGCCGCGAGAAATTCTTCCGTATCGGTCGCATCGAGCGAGGCGATTCCGGCAAGCCTCGCGTCGCCCACTCCGGCTCACTAAATCTCTAATTCAACCTGATTCTTTCGGACGAGCATTCTTCTCTATCCTTCGCGCCTCTGTGAACTCCGCGTTCTCTGTGTAAATCTCTTCTTTCTTTCGCATAACCGAAGCGATGTTCGTTCCGCTCAGGCATATTCTGGATGCTTCGCTCGTCCGCGCTTCTTCACTTCCCGGGCCACTCGCTTCAGCCATCGCAACTCCGCCCGAAATTGGTCGATCATCAAGCTCACCATCCACACTGCTTCGTGATACGGATGTCCCACCTCGGCCAATATCGATCGCAGCGTTTCCTTTTCCCGCGCTAGTTCCCGCTCCAGAAATTCCCGCCGCCGCTCGATCTGGCTCTGAAACACTCCCGGCCTTACCTGCCAGGAGAGCGCAACCCAAGTTAGAAACGCCGGCCGCTCTCGCTGTATCGTCCAATCTTCGCGATCCAAAGCATCTGCCAGCGCCGCCCGTCCCCTGGCTGTCGTTTCAAAACTGCTACGTTCTGGTCCCGAAGCAGGCTCATCCGTCTCAAACGAACGAATCATCCCCGCCCGCGCCAATTTCTCCAGCGAGTAATACACCTGCGGCCTCGAAATTCCCGCCCAGTCCCGAATCTCCCGCCGTTCCAACTCCGCGTTCGCCTGATACCCATGCATCGCCCGCTCCGCCAACAGACTCAAAAGCACCAAGTCCGGCGTCGTCAATTCCAATTTCTTCTTTGTCCCCGCAGTTTTCTTCAATCTCTCCCCGCTTCTCTGCGATCTCTGTGCCTCTGCGTTATTTTTCCTCTCCTTCCGTTGTCTCGACGTCACTTCCTTGCTTCTTTCTTTCTCTTTTTGCTCCACCACCACCACTGGCACTTCTCCGGCGCCAGCCTGGGATTTTTCGCCTGCGCCACCGCCGCGCAAAACGTATCGAGCACGCAAGGATCCTGCCGCGTGCCCGTCACGCGCTCCAGCTTCTGATACATCCGCTGCGGGTTCTGCCGCGCCAGGTCCGACACGCTCCGTATCCCCAAAAGCTCAAAGTCCCTCACCATCGCTGGTCCTATCGAAATCAAATCCCCAAGCATCCGCTCCTTCGAACGCGCGCCGTATGTTTGCCGTCTTCTCTTACCGCTCATGGAAATTCTCCTGTGCGCCGGTTAAACCGGCGAGGTGTAGTGAATGCAAAAGTCATACGAAAGTGGATCAGCGACCCACATCGGCCCCGAGTCATGCGGAGCTGCTCGCAAGGGCAGCGTCGAAGCGTTGACAGGGGAACGTGCGGGCCGGGTATTCAGCCGCGTAAGAAACTTCCTCCGGGACGCTGACGCTGTAGGAGAAAGCGGAAGGCCCCATCGGGTGCACCGATATCGCGAGGTGTGCCAGAGTCCCGCGCGGTCAGAGACCCCGTGCACGTACGCAAGCGCCTCGCATGGGAACCGGGAGATCCCCAGTCCGCCCAAGGCCGCAGCTGCTTTGGGACGTGTCGGGAAGTCTAAGGACGTACGCCGATGACGAACGGACCGGGGAAGTCGGACAGACCGGTAGTACCTGGGAAGTCCCTGAACAACGCCGGGCAACCGGCGGAGGAGGGGATGGAGGGAAGCGGTCTGGCCAAAGGGAACCTGCCACAGCAAAACGCGTCCCGGACACCGAGCCGGAAAGACGCGCCGAGTGCGCTGGAGCGGGTACGTCAAGCAGCAGGAAAGGATAGGAAGTTGCGGTTCACGGCGCTCCTGCACCACATCTACAACCTGGACACGCTGCGCATGGCCTACTTCCGATTGAAGAAGGAAGCTGCGCCGGGCATGGACGGGGAGACGTGGCGGCACTACGGCGAGGAACTGGAGAGGAATCTCCAGGACCTTTCCGAAAGGCTGAAGCGAGGAGCGTACCGAGCGAAGCCGGTGCGGAGAGTGTATATCCCCAAGGCCGACGGGCGGCAGAGACCGCTCGGAGTTCCGGCGCTGGAAGACAAAATCGTCCAGCGCGCGGCGGTCGAGGTGTTGAATGCTATCTACGAAACGGACTTTCTCGGATTTTCGTACGGGTTCCGACCAGGGCGAAGCCAGCATCAAGCGCTGGACGCGCTGTACACGGGACTGCTGACGAGAAAAGTGAATTGGGTGCTCGATCTGGACATCAAAGGCTTTTTCGATGGGCTTTCCCACGAATGGCTGGTGAAGTTCGTTGAGCACCGGGTTGCGGACCGGCGCGTCGTGCGGCTCATCCAGAAATGGCTGAGGGCCGGCGTACTGGAGGATGGGAAACGAATACGCGTGGAAGAAGGGACGCCCCAAGGCGGAAGTGCCTCGCCCCTTTTGGCGAACGTCTATCTTCATTACGTATTCGATCTGTGGGTCCAAGCATGGCGTCAAAAGCGGGCGCACGGCGATGTGATCGTGGTGCGATTCGCTGACGACATCGTGGTGGGCTTTAACAGCAAAGCGGATGCCGATCAGTTCCGGGCAGAACTTACGGAACGAATGACGAAGTTCAACCTGGAATTGCATCCCGAGAAAACGCGGTTGCTGGAGTTTGGTCCGTTTGCGATCGACCAACGGCAATGGCGTGGAGAAGGGAAACCGGAGACGTTCAATTTTCTTGGCTTCACGCACATCTGCGTGAAGAAGAGGAGCAATGGACGGTACACGGTGTTGCGGCAAACGATCCGTAAAAGGTTGCAGGCGAAACTGAATGAGGTGAAAGCCGAGCTTCAGCGACGCATGCACGAACCCATTCCCGAACTGGGCAAGTGGTTGCAAGCGGTGGTGCGTGGGCACATCCGGTATTACGGTGTGCCTCGGAACCAAAACGCGCTGTGGATTTTTCGGTTCCAAGTAGGACGGCTCTGGCATCGCGCGCTGTCGCGGCGCAGCCAAAAAGGGCGCGTCCTTTGGGATCGCATGCGGCGCCTCATCACTCGCTGGCTGCCTGTGCCTACCGTCTGTCATCCCTATCCCCTGCGCCGCATGGGCGTCATCACCTAAGGCAAGAGGTGCAGCTAGCAACACTGTGTGACTAGCAGGTGCAAATCCTGTCCCGGAAATTGGTCGATTCAACCGGGTAACTGGCTCGACTTGGGAAGAGGAAACGAATCCCAAGCAAGCTCGAGCGACAAAGCCCTCGCCACGTGCAGTTGCGTGGGAGCGACCAGGGGGGCGAGTGAACGAGAGGGTCGTAATCGAAGAGAATGCCTGCAGCGTCGAAAATAGGTGCCCGCGTGAAGTCGTTTGCGGGAGGACTTGGAGCGCGCCGAGCCGTCTCTTGCTGGCGAAGGCCGCAGTCGCTTGGGAAGAAATCGACCACATGCACCGAGCGAGCACCCGTCGCAGGGGGCACGACACTTTCGGAGAAAGCCACATCGTCAAAGCTAGGACAGTCCGGTGGACCAGCCGTGGATGGCATAAGCGGCGAAGACCATTGCCTATGAGACCAAGGTCGAAGCGGCATGGAGGCCACAGGACTTGCGCATGGGCCCGTAGTAGCGAGGATGGAGGGTAATGCCTCCGGAGCAAAGGGGCCCTGGGTAGTGGCGGGCGCGCCACGCACACCAGTCGGCACACTGTGGCCGGCGTATTTTGGTGTAGACGAACGCGTCGAGCCTTAGAGCCAACGTGGTGGTAGCCAGGGGATGCGTGCCATCGCTTAACGTGGCTAGCCATCATGGAAGACTCCAAGGGGAAAGCTGCTATCCCCAACCGGACCGGGGCAATCCCGCCGTCCGGGATGAGACGGGGGGACGTAGGAAACTGACCGAGGCGCGGAACGAGGCACCGGCAATCTCCGACGAGGAGCCGGAAACGGCAACTCCCCGCTGCCCACCGATACAGCGCCTGCGTTCTATCCCAACCCGGATGCGGTAATGCCGCTTGTCCGGATCCGTGGAGGGGGTTATGAGCGATCATGATTCCTACTCCGACTGACTTGGTTTTCCTCGCCCGCTATCTTCGACTAGTCTAATCAAGACTAGGCGGCTCGACAAGAGGAAAGTGCATCGCGACAAGGGGGTCAGCCTCAATGGATGAGCACATGTTCAGAGTCGATAAATTCAGCGTCCCTGCCCAGGCCCGCGCCGAGTTTCTTGAAAAGGTCCAAGAGACCCATGTCTTGCTTCGTTCGCTGCCCGGTTTCATCCGGGACGCCGTCCTCGAGCAAGCTGCGGATACTGGCGAATTCAATTTCGTGACCATTGTCGAGTGGGAGAATGCTGAAGCCATGGTGCCCGCACGCCAGGCCGTCGCCGGACTTCACGCGCGATTGAATTTTGATCCGCACGAGTTATTCGCGCGCCTCGGCATTCGAGCCGATCTCGGCAATTACCGCCGCGCCGATCTCCCCGCCCATTGCGGATAACAAAAGCCGTTGCGAGCGTATCGTCCAAGAGTCGCGCCCCGCTGGCTCTTTTTGGTGGTGAAAGTGCGAACGTAAGCTCAGGAGGTCCATTCCATGAACGTGACGCGAATCTCCGCAGTTCTGCTCGTCGAAGAAATCGAACCCATTCTCCGTTTTTGGATCGACCGTCTTGGCTTCACCAAAACCATCGAAGTCCCGGACGGCGACAAGCTAGTCTTCGCAGCCTTTAGAAAAGGCTCCGCTGAAGTGATGTACCAAACCTACGCCAGTGTGGAAAAAGACGCGCCAACCGCTATGTCCACGCAGGCCCGCAAAGGCCCCACTTATCTCTACATCGAAGTCGATGATCTCGACGCCGTCCTGGCCGCCCTAAAAGACGTCCCCAAAACCATGCCCGAACGTCTCGCCTTCTACGGTATGCGCGAATTCGCCGTCCAGGATTCCGCCGGCCACTTCCTCACCTTCGCCCAATTGGTCGCCTCACCGTCCGCCCCGACCAAATCCTAATTCTCGATCTTGTAGGGGCACGATACATCGTGCCCCACGGTGCCGGCGTACGCTCATCGCGTGGAAGAAAAGCCAATCTGCCAATCGCGAAGTTCACTTTTTAGGTGCGGAGGGCAGCGGCGGAGGACGCCGTTGCATCTCCGTCACCACGGCAATCGAACGCGCTCCATTCTTCCCCACGGACCGCACCGCAAAAAAGTGGTTATCGGTCGAGACGCCCTTCAACACGGTCTGCCCGGCAGTCTCCACGAAATCGTACACGCTCCAGCGCGCCTCGGTGGTCTCTCTCCACAAAATCTCAAATCCCGCGCGCTCGGCATCTTCCTCCGCTGCCCAGGAAACTTTCGCATCCGGCGTGACCGCTCCTCCAAGCCGAGCGTCAGTTGGCGCAGCCGGTGCCATCGCCAACTCGCGCAACGCTTCCGCGTTGTCCCGCGCCACGTCTCCCATAAACGTGAAGTTCAAATATTTCTCGTAGTCTCCGTACTCAATTCCGTTTTCCGTGCGCGGCGTCTGATGCTGATGGTTGTAATCCTCGAGCGGCTCTGTAAACCGCACCGCTGGATCGCCCGCCTTGTAAAACGGATAGTGATCCCCGCCGCGGCCGTAACGGTCAACGCGAAAAATCATACGAATCGCGGTGCGCCCGTCGATCTCTTCAATTGCGCGAGCCAATTCGCGCGAAGGCGAATCGCAATCCTCCAGCTCGCCGTTACCGGAAAAAAGCCGGACGCGATGCGGCGCGCCCGGCGCCGTGTCCGCGCCCACGATGTCGTCGGTGAACATTCCGCCCACCGTGTAGCCTTGTTGCTTTACCCAGTCCACCAGATGCGAGCTTCCCAGAAGACCCTGCTCCTCGCCGGAAACCGCTGCAAACAAAATCGTCGCGCGATATTTCCCGCGTCCATTCGGCCCGGCTTTGCTCAGCAATCGAGCGCACTCCACGCTCACCGCCACGCCCGACGCATCGTCATCCGCACCCGGAGCGTCGGCGTTCGGATCCATCACGTTCGAAGGCCGCGAATCAAAATGTCCGGAAACGATGAAAATGGTTTTCGCCAGCTTCTCATCGGTCCCCGGCAGGATCGCGTACACATTTTCGAGCGGAATCGGTTTCTCTCCCGTTCGCGCCGATGTGGAATCGAATTTGTCCACCACCACGTGCAGCCTGCCGCCGGAATCTTTTGCAATTGTATTGAACCGCGCCACGATGTGGTCTCGCCCGCATCCCGCTCCCCGTCTCGGATCCGTCCACGAGGAAAGCGTCAGCCTCGTTCCGCATTCCACCAGTTCGTGGATCAGAGTGCGCATGGACTTTTCGTCCACCGATGCGCGCGCGATGCGTCCTCCAGGCCTCGGCAAGATCTTCAGATGCGGCCGGGCCGTCAGCGGATCCGCCGGATCGCGCCAACCTGCACCCGGCCGCGAAGTTTTTGCAGTCTTCGTCGAGCTCGCTTGAGCCCCGGCGATCCCCGCGCACAAAACACTGAGCCCCGCAAATATCGCCGCTCGTGTCAACTCTTCTCCCGCTCGTTTCCAGAATCTGTTCATCGTGGTCACTTTCCCTTTGGATTTGTCGTCCTCGGCACCGGCATTCTAACGCGCGCACCGGAACATTGCGACGCAATTGCTCGCCCTTCCGCATCTTCCAAAAATGTCCGCTGCGTTTTGCCAATGCCCGCGGTTGTGCTAACGTTTTTTGTTTATGAAGAAGCGCATAGGCGTGCTCTTGAGCGGCCGCGGCTCGAATTTCGAGGCGCTCGCGGAAAGCATCGCTGCGGACCGCATTCCCAACGCCGAAATCGCCATCGTGATCAGCAATCGCGATGGCGCGCCCGGCCTCGATCGCGCCAAAGCCCGCGGCATCGCCACGCGCACGATTCCTTCGAAAGGCCTCGAGCGCGAGGCTTACGATCGCAAGGTGGTTGCCGCCTTGGAAGAGCAAAATGTCGCCCTCGTTTGTCTTGCCGGCTACATGCGCCTCCTCTCTCCCTATTTCGTCGCCGCGTTTCCAAATCGCATTCTCAATATCCATCCGTCGCTGCTGCCTTCATTTCCCGGCCTCGAATCGCAGCGCCAAGCCCTCGAATACGGTGTCAAATTCGCCGGCTGCACCGTCCATTTCGTCGATGAAAATCTCGACGCCGGCCCGATCGTTCTCCAGGCCGTCGTTCCCGTCGCCGACGCGGACACCGAGGCATCTCTCTCCGAAAAAATTCTGCGCGAAGAGCACAGAATCTATTCCGAAGCCGTCCGCATCGTCCTCGAAGGCCGCTACAAAATCGCAGGCCGCCGCGTCATTAGGACGAATTAAAAAAATGGCTGACACTAAATTCAAACCCGTCGAAGAACAACTCGACTACCTGAAAAAGGCGCCGCGGAAATCATTCCTGAGCCGGAGCTGAAAGCGAAACTCGAAAAATCGCTGAAGACCGGCACGCCCCTTCGCGTCTATCTCGGCGTGGATCCCACCGCGCCAGACATTCATCTCGGCCACACCGTTGTCCTGCGCAAGCTAAAGCATTTTCAGGATCTCGGCCACACCGCCATCTTCCTCATCGGAGATTTTTCCGCCATGATCGGCGATCCCACCGGCCGCTCCGAAACGCGCCCGCCGCTCTCGCGCGAGGAAGTCAACGCCAACGCCGAAACTTATCTCACCCAGGTCTTCAAAATTCTCAATCCCGAAAAAACCGAAGTCCGCTACAACTCTGAGTGGCTCGACAAACTCTCCAGCTACGACATCGTCCGCATTTGCGGCCACTATAGCCTCGCTCGCATGCTCGAGCGCGAAGACTTCCGCTCCCGCCTCGAACATCATCAGCCCATCTCCGTCCACGAACTCCTCTACCCGCTCCTCACCGCCTACGACGCCGTCGCTCTCAAATCCGACGTCGAGCTCGGCGCCACCGAGCAGAAGTTCAACATCCTCGTTCACCGCGACATCCAGCGTGCGTATGGCCTCGAAGGCGAAGTCGCCCTCACCATGCCCATCCTCGTCGGCCTCGATGGCCAGCGCAAAATGTCCAAGAGCCTCGGCAACTACATCGGCATCACCGAGCCCCCCGCTGAAATTTTCGGCAAACTCATGTCCATCCCCGACGACCTCATGTGGACCTACTACGATCTCGTCACCGATCGCACCCCCGCCGAAATCGCCGCCCTAAAAAAAGATGTCGCCAGCGGCGCCGCCCATCCCATGGACGTGAAAATGCGTCTCGCCCAGGAAGTCATCGCCGGCTTCCACGGCGAAGAAGCCGCCCACAAAGCCGCCGAAAATTTCCAGCGCGTTTTCCGCGACCGCCAGGCGCCTCAAGAAGCTCCAGTGAAACAACTGGCTCGTAGCGGGTTGACGCGAGTTACTACTCTCGTTTTCATCTGCGACCTCGCGCCGTCACGTGCAGAAGCTGAGCGTCTGATTAAACAAAACGCCGTCGAAATTGACGGCGTGACCGTAGACGATCCGCGCAAGGAAATTGACCTGAGTAAACCGGTAAACTTCTTGCTTCGCGTCGGCAAGAAGAAATTCATCCGCGTCCTCGTGGAATGAAGCGGTGTAGGGGCACGATATATCGTGCCCCTACGGTTGCAAATTATTCTAGGGCTCTTAGGTAAGGACTTCCGCGGCCAACTCCGCCACGTGATTCCCGATCGAAATCGCCGCCGTCAACCCCGGCGACTCAATCCCCACCAACTGAATCGCCTGCGGCACCGCGGCATCTCTCGTAATCACAAAATCCGCGATCCCCTCGCCGTCCGGCGGCACGAGCTTCGGCCGCAATCCCGAATACCCAAGCTGCAAATCGCTCTCCTCCACTTCCGGCAGCAAAGTCTTCGCGCTCTCGGCAAACTCCGCGATCGGCAATCTGCCGCGCTCGTAATTATCCTTTCCATCCACGTACGTCGCCGTCGGCCCCAGCAGCACCGTTCCCCAAAGCGTCTTCGTAAAATGCACGCCCAGGCTCAATCCGTGCGCATGCGGCAACGGATAAACGAGATCGTTTATCAGCGACGCGCGCGGCCCGCGAATCTCGCAATATTCTCCGCGCACCGGATAAATCTTCCACGACCTATTCCCCAGCATCGCCGCAATCTCATCCGAGTAAAGCCCCGCCGCGTTGATCACGCACCGCGCTTCAATCGTTTCGTCCTGCGCATCCTCTTCATCGCCGATCCGCATCCCAACGCGAATCGCACCGCGCGTCGGCTCCAGCGAAACGACGCGCGCCCGCGTAACGATGTTCGCGCCCTGCCCCGTCGCCACGCGCGCGTACGCATGCACCAGCTCCTCCGCGGAAACAATCCCCGTCGAGGGCACCTCGATCGCCGCGGTCCCCGCGATGTGCGGCTCGCGCTTGCGAATCTCCGCCGGCCCAATCAACCGCAATCCCTCGACGCCGTTGCCTTCGCCTTTTTTCTTTAGCGCCTCGAGGTCTGCTTCTTCGTGCGCGTTCGCAGCCACCACGAGCTTCCCCGTATGCCGGAAGGGCACGCCATGCTTCTTGCAAAATTCATACGTCAGCCGGTTTCCTTCGAGGCAATGCCGCGCCTTTAGCGAATTTTTCGGATAATAGATTCCCGAATGGATCACGCCGCTATTCCGCGAACTTGTCGCCATCCCCACCTTGGGATTTTGCTCCACAAGAAATACGTCCTGCCACCGCGCCGAAACCGCTCGCGCAATCGCGCACCCCACCACTCCCCCGCCGATTATCAGAATATTCGCTTGGTCCATGAATCTATTTTATCCGCGCTCGTTATCCGTGCACATTGATTTCGTCGAAGTACGCCTTGCATTCGGCAAGCCGCGCTTCCGTGCCGTCGTGCACGGCATACACCGCTTTTTTTCTCTCCTCGTAGTGATTGCGCCAGAGCGAAGCCGCTCCGTGCACGCCGTCTTTGTTCAGTGCATAAAAGAAAATGTGAAACGTTCTAAGTTTTGTCTTGTCGTTGTTGTAGTTGTGGGCCACGCGCGTCAGCGCTTCCAGGCAGGCGTCCACTGGCGATTTCCCGCGCCGCATCATCTCCACAATCGTGTGCCCGCCGCAAATCTTGATGTTTTCCTCGCCTTTTCCGGTCGAGCCCGCCGCGCCCACTTCGTTATCCACAAAGCATCCCGCTCCGATGATCGGCGAATCGCCCACGCGCCCCGCAATTTTCCACGCCAATCCCGCCGTCGTTGTCGTCGCCGAGATGTCTCCCTTCTCGTTCACCGCCATGCACGGAATCGTTCCCGTCGGCGGATGCGCGATCACCCTTTCCGCATACGCAATCGCTTCTTCATCGTCGCCAAAAATCGTCGAGAGCTGCTCCTTCCATTCCGGGCTGTCGATTCCCGGCCGCCAGTTCACCGACGACGACGCTTTCCACGCCAGCCACAGTTTTCGCGCGTGGTCCGTCAGCATGTTCACATCTTCGAACCCTTCGTCCACCGCGAAGCGGTGCGCGCCTTCGCCCACGATCATCACGTGATTCGTTTTTTCCATCACCGTCTGCGCCAGCCGCGCCGCGTTTTTGATCCGCGGCAGCGCGGCCACCGATCCCGCCCGGTGCGTCGGTCCGTGCATCACGCACGCGTCTAGCTCCACCACGCCATCCTCGTTCGGCAATCCGCCGTAGCCCACCGAATCATCGTTCGGATCGTCCTCGACCACGCTCACCGCCGCCACCACCGCATCCAGCGTGTCCCCGCCTTTTTTCAAAATGTCCATGCCCTTATCCAGCGCATGCAGCCCGTTCGCGCTCGAGATAATGATCGGCCGCGTTCCCGGAGCAGGCGCGGGCGCTGGCCCAGCCGTGGAGGGCAGACCAGCCGCGTCCCCGGGCATCGCAGCCGCCTCCGCGGAAATCGGCCGTGCAAGTAGTTTGCCTGCCCCCGCGGCGAAACTGCTCGCAAGCGAAGTAAGAAAAAATTTGCGGCGTGACCACATTTCCATAAAAGTCCTCCTCTACGTGCGGGAAAAATATACAAGCGCGAGCGCGAGATGGGAAGGTGCGAGCCGGTCGGATGCTGTCCAGTTTGGGAGTGCGGGAGCCCTGCTCCCGCTTTTTCCGAGAATCACCACGAGGAAAAGCACTTCTCCGTCGGAGCGCGTGTGACCGTCAGCGCGAAACGAGCCGATCAAAACGGATTTGCCACCGGATTCTTCCCCCACAGCCGGAACCCGCCCAAAAACGCATTTTCATTGCTGCCCAGCCGCGCGCCTGCCGGCAGCTTCTTCAGCTTCTTGCTGTTTCCTCCGCCGAGCACCACGTAATCTGCTTCCAGCGCCACCTTCAGCTTTTTCGTCACCTTTATCACGTACCGTCGCCACCTTTTCTTCCCCATCCGTTCGAGCCCGCGCAATCCCAGATAATCCTCATAACTTTTCCCGTTCTTATACGCCAAATGCGCCAGTTCCATCGGCTGCAAAACTCCATTGACGATCATCGCCGATCCCAATCCCGTCCCCAATCCGAGAAACAGCATCCGCCCGCCCTTATAACTTCCCACCGCTTGCATCGCTGCATCGTTCAGAATTTTCACCGGACATCCAAACGCTTCTTGAAAGTTGAATCCCACCCATCCACCCCCCAAATTATGCGGCTCGCGCAGGGGATGCCCATTGATGATCGGCCCGGGATAGCCAAGCGAGACGCAGTCGTACTTCCAATCGGCCACTGCTTTCTTCACCAAACGCACCATCTTCAGCGGCGTCATCGTGGCTCCCGATGGATATTTGCGAGGCTCTTTTTGTCCCGTCGCCAGCATTTTCACGTTTGTGCCGCCGACGTCGATCACCAGAACTTTCGGATTTTCTGCCGTGCGCGCTTTTTTCATCCCTATCCCTCGAAAAGGCCCGCGGATGCCTCAGCCTGTTTGAGGCCCCGAGAATTCTAGAGGCAACGGGCGGCATCGCGAAGCAAATTCGTATGGTACGAGTCTCCCCGCTGGCGCCGCTGCGGCAAACGCAGCCCCTCAGTTGTGCGGCGAAGGTTGAGCGTAGTAGCCCTGTCGAGTGCGCGCGGTCAGCTTGTGGTTTGCCAAGCGGACTTCGATGTGGTGGTATTCGTTCCGCCTGTCGGAGAGAGGCGGATCAAAAGAAATTTCGTAGTATGCGTCCGTATCCGCCATGCATTTTTGCAGCAGCGCGGTGACGTCGTTCGTCGAATTAAGCGCCAGCCCGCCGCTCTGCGTGGCGATCACTTCCAGCCCGAGATCTCCCGGCAGGGCCTGGTGAGGCTCCTTCACTCCTTTGACGAACTCCTGGTAGTAAAAAGTCCGCCCGGCGGCTTCTTCCACGCCGAGCGGATCTATGCTGTAGAGCGTTATGCGCGCTGCCCGGAGCCGGTCCGACATATTCACGATATCCTCAAAGATGCGCTCCTCTTGCTTCGTGCTGAGTTCAATGCCGGGGCCGGAGAGCAGCGGCCAGCCCGGAGACATCCACAGAATAATTTTTCGCCCCGGGCGCGGAGCTTCGTGCTCGGCAATCATTTCCAGCGCCTTGAGAGAAAGTTCATACCGTTCGGCTGCACCGTAATAGCCCGTCGAGCGGCGGATGCTGCGGAGCGCCACGGTATGCTGTTCCAAGGACGCCTTCAGATCGTTGCCGTCTTTCGAAAAGTCCTGCAGCATCTCCGTGCCGGTATCCGTAACGAAGGCCAGCGACGTGGGAAAAGCGAGATGCCCGCCATTCGCGCCAAAATATTTATCGATCTGGTCCCGCTCAAAGCTGACGACGCGGTATTCAGTGTTCACCGCATCCACCACCAGGACAACTTCGATCGGCGCATGGCTGCCGCCCAGCGACTGAAATGTGGCGATCGTTTGCGGCGCTTTGTTATCGAGAAGGGTGAAGTCTTGCTGTTGCATGCCCGGCACCGGCGGCCCGGACTTCGACGTGACCACCACGTCGAGATAAATCCGGCTCTGGGCAGCTTGCGCCAAAGGGCCGCCCTGTTGGGCGTAAACCGTGGAAGTACACAGTATGGGCAGCAGAGAGAGCAGTCCGGCGCGTGCACTGACGAACATGGATTCCCTCCGTCCAGTCACGGGCTGGCCGGGCTCCGCGAAACGCCGTTGTACATTGGATTGTGCGAAGCTCTGAACGGATAGACGGGATTTCCTGTTGTCGCAGGTACAACCGAAACTTCTCTGAAGCGCCTGCCCGCTACTACATGCTCCGATTAACGGGAAGCCATCTCAGCGCCAAGTCCGTAAAGCCACGAGCCTCGAGTGGCGGGAAGTGCGCCTCCGCTTTCGGCATACCCTCCCGTGATCAGCACTTTGCCGCCTGGAAGAAGCGTTGCCGACGCGAAGAAGCGCGCCGCGCCCAAAGAACCTGGAACTTTCGTGAACGCGCCCTTGGCTTCGTCATAGAGCTCCGCAAACGGGCCGCCGCCCGCGACGAGAACTCTGCCGTTCGGCAGCAGCGCCACCGCCTCTGGAATTTTGAAGCGCGCGGTATGCATCGAATCGGTGGCTGCGAATGTTCCGGTGGCCGGATCGTAGATTTCCGCGCTCGCGTATTCGCCGTGCCAGTCCCGGTTGTCGGAACCGCCCACGATCAAAACCTTCCCGCTTCGCAACAGAATCGCGGCGTGCTTGTGGCGCGGAGTCGTCATCGCGCCCGTTGGCGTGAACTTCCCCGTAGCGGGATCGAAAATCTCCGCGGACCGGTAGACCGTTTGCGCAGGATAGTGTCCGGAACTTCCCCCCGCGATCAAAACTTTGCCGTCCTCGAGAGCCGTTGCGGTGTGCGCCGCGCGCGGTTCGGCCATGCTGCCCGTCAAAGCGAATTTTCCCGTCGCCGGATCATAAATTTCGGCGCTCGCGAGCTTATTCTCCTCGCGATCTTCGCCACCCGCAATCAGCACGCGCCCGTCTTGAAGAAGTGTAGCCGTGCTTCCCGCTCGTTCGACCACCATGTCTCCCGTTCGAACGAACGTGTTCGTGGCCGGATCGTAAAGTTCGGCGGAGCGGCGTAGATTGTACCGTCCCGTCCACCCGCCCACGATCAGCACCTTCCCATCTTTCAAAAGCGTCGCCGTGTGGCCCGAGCGTCCGATGGTCATACTGGCTGCGGATTCGAACGTCCCCGAGCGCGGATCGTAAAGTTCCGTGGTTCGGTAAGGTTCCGATTCGCCGCCGCTCCCCGAGAATCCGCCCGCAATCAGCACTTTCCCGTTCGGCAGCAGCGTCGCGCTGTGGCTGGCTCGCGCGATGTGCATCGACACGATTTCCGCCACTGAGCCAGGCCCCGAAGGCCACGCCGCGCCCGACCCGGAAACGCATAGCATGGCCGCGAACGCTGACGAAATCAAAAAGCAGCCCGCGGTTTTTGAAGAATTCGATTTCACGGCATGCCTCCCACGCTGGTTTTGCTGGGATGCAAGACGCGCGGCAAGCACGCAGCGTTAACAGCACCAGCAAGAAAAGTTAACAGAGCTGGCAAGAAAAATTGCGGAATGAAATCGGAGATTAGTGCGGCGACAAAGTTGTCGCGTGACTATCCTGCGCGGCGGTGTCGTAGAGATGCAGGAGATCGGCGGCGCGCTTCAGCAAATTGGCGGGAAGTTCGCCCGGTTGGTAGTCGACCCAGCCGGTCGTGTAGCTGAGAGGAATTTTTTCGCCGGAAGCATTCACCTCGATAATTCCGAGCCGGTTGAGCACTTGCTTTACTTCATTCACGCCGCATTCCGGAAGCAGCAACAAAAAATCATCGTCGTTCAGCCTCGCGGCAATGTCCGAGCCGCGGCTGGCCCTCTTCAAACGCCGGGCGAGTTCTTTGAGCGCCGTGTCCAGGGCGGCTTTGCCGCATTGCTTGGTAAGTTGCGAGTACTCTTCCACGTGAACGGTAGCGAGGCTCAGCGCCGTATTTTGCCGACGTGAGCGGGCGACTTCTTTTCCGAGATGCTGTTCAAGCGCGCTCTTCGTGCACAAACCCGTGACCGGATCGAGGCCAGCCGTTTCCGAAAAAGCCTGAGATGAAATTTGCGGTCCTAACGGCTCGTCGACTGCTTGGCCACGCAAGCGACGGAAGGACCACTGCCGGTAGATGAGCCAGGCATTGAAAACGAGAAGCAAGCAGAGCGTGGCCCAGCGCGCTTGATCGGAGCGGATTTCATAAAAGTGATCGGCGTGCCGGAAAAAACTGCGAATCGAGGAAAGCACGAAAGCGACCGCTGAAAGCGTGGTGACGAGAAATGCCGAGAGCCAGAGCCACCATTCGCGGCGCGAAATTTGCCGCGGGTCCGCATCGGCGGCCTGGACGCGGAAGGGTCCAGTGCCCTCGAGGGGAGAAGGTTTTGGCCGGTTTGTGCGAGCGCCCAAGACTGAATTCATTTTGCGTACTGGAGAGGCTGCCCCATCAATGTAGTCGCGCGCGGCGAAAGGAGGCAACACCGAAAACGTACAGGCTCGTGCCATGCAGGAAACTGACCTTCCGGTCAGGCGCGCCGCGCGGCGTGAGCCTGCGCGCAAAGGTGTCGCTCGCATCGCGGCGCGCATTTCGCCGCTGCCCCGCGAATAACGCTTGTATAGCGAGCATCCGGCAAGCGCTGCGAGGAGCCGGGTCGCGCGGCGCCCCAACGCAACTACAACACGGTTCTGCTTGGCAAAGTTCCTGCGGGAGATTTCGCGCTGGCCAGCGGCGCATGTTCGAGCACGCGGCGAGCGTACAGCGCGACGTTCTTGACGCTGGCCGCGTACGCCGGATTGGGCTTGCGCACGCCGCCGTTGTAAGCGCCGATGGCTTGATCGACATCGCCGCCAAATCGGTCCAGAAGATTGCGCAGCACCAGTCCGGCATAGGTTGTAAGCACTTCGCTGTTCACGGCGTTCACGTCGAGATTGTGCGGAGGACGCAGGCGCGGCGGAAGCTGGCCATACTCGCGATTGTCTTTCAAATAAAGCTGCTGCGCCGCTCGCAGAGTCTCCCGCGAAATTTGCCAAGTGCCGATCGAATAATCGCTCACGAGAACGCTCTGGCGGCGCCGGCGGAGAACGATGTCGCCGCGCTGCGCGCGTTTTTTCCAAACGGCGTGCGTCAGATCGCCGTCCACGTTCATGTAGTTGTTTTCCATCGCGCCGACGCCGAGAAAATAATCGAGAGGAAGATCGTAGAAATAAGCGACATCGAGAATATCGGACGCCAGGCGGAGGGCTTGACGATGCGTGAGCGGCTGCGGCGCGGTTGTGCTCTGGCCGACGACGCGCCAGTCCGTTTGCGATTTGAAAACGAGAAAATCAGCGAGTGCGGGAAGTAGCTGGAAAGAAGGAAGTGTTTCCAGTTTTTGCCGCGTGGGCACATTGTAGACCGTCTCGAACATGCGGCTCTGCTGCTGCGCCATCGCGAGATCCTGCGCAGTCCACGCGAAGATTTCGTAGTGCGCGATCAATCCGTGAGATTTCATTTGATTCAGCCGAGAAAAAGCGGTGAGCCGGTCGTTTTCGATTAGAAGAAAAATTTTGTAATTTGCGCGCTTGCCGGATTGGTTCCCGGTGAGAAGGATTTTCGAAGCGTTGCCGGGATCGCGCCCGCGAAGATACTCGAAACGTAGGAAAGCTTCCAATTGATCGTCGAAGGATGCGATTTCGGCGCAAGCGATTTCGTTCGTAAACGGCAAGACGAGCCGGCCATTTTGTATCCGCGGAACGGGGACGCGGCGCTCGAAGAAACTGGGCATACGCCGCGGCCAAACGCGGTAGGCAGCCCAAGAAGATAATGCAAGTGCAGCGAGAAAAATCGCTGCGGCGGGATGGCAGAGCGTGCGGTTGCATTTTTTGGCTGGCATGGCGGCAGCCCTCGTTGCGTTCGATGGTCGTGCATACGCGAACTAACGAAATGCAAGCCACATGCCGGGCTGGCGCAGGCGTCGGCAGCCCGTAAGATGCTGAAAACACAACTGGTAATGGAGTTATGCGGATTGGTCGTCTACGAGACGTGTCAACGAGACGTGTCTTCGCGTCCACAAATCGACAGAACGTGCTTGCTGGGCGCGCGGGTCGGGCGCCGGCTATTAGGGGCCTCGCGGATTGGGTCATGGCTTACGTTATTCAAAGCGCAGAGCGACCAGGGGATCGATTTGGGTGGCGCGGCGAGCGGGGATGTAGCAGGCCAGCATAGCCACCGCCATGAGGATGAGGGTGATAACGACATACGTCGCGGGATCGGACGGGCTGACGCCATAGAGAAGAGTGGAAGCAAGACGCGTGACGGGCAGGGCGATGAGAATGCCGACGAGGATGCCCACGCCAGCGAGAAGCATACCTTGCCGAAGGACGAGCTGGAGCACTTGATACGATTGCGCGCCGAGCGCCATGCGAATGCCGATTTCGCTGGTGCGCTGGGCGACGGAATAGGACAAGACTCCATAGATTCCAATGGAGGCGAGGATGAGTGCCAGCACGCCGAAGAGGCCAAGAAGCGCAGCACCCATGCGCGCGGCCCAGAGTCCTTGGCCAAGCAACTGACCGATGGTCTGGCCTCCGGTGAGGGCGAGATTGGAATCGAGCTGGTTCACTTGAGAGCGGACCGCGCCCATGACGGCTTCCGGATTGGCGGTGGTGCGGACGACGAGCGAAGCCTGCGGAGCAAATTGTTGGCGTAGCGGGAAAAAGGCAACGGGCTGGGGATCCTCTCCGACGGCGTTGATGACCGTGGTGCCGACGACGCCGATGACTTCGTATTTAGTTGGATCGTCGACAATAAAGAAGTGTTTTCCGGCGGGGTTCTGGCCGGGCCAAACGAGATTGGCCATGGCCTTGTTGACGATTGCTACCTCGGTGGATTTTTCGCGATCGAATTCGTTGAAATCGCGGCCGCTTAGGGTGGGGAGGCGGAGCGCGGCGAAGTAGCCGGGCATGACGTCGTCCAAGACAACAAGAGTGCCGCGATTGTTGGGATCGGTTTGTTCACCCTCGCGAAAAACAGTTGCCGCGACTCCGCCCCCACCGCCGCCGAAGAGCCCATCAGCGGAAACGGTGGCGTCCGCAACTCCGGGAACGGATTTGGCGCGCTGGATGGCATCGAGGAAGAACTGTTCGCCGTGAGCACGATCGTAGCGAAGGGCGCCGAGATCGAAGTTGTACTGGAAGAGATCTTTAGACTCAAAGCCGAGGCTGATCTGCTGGGCTTTCTGCATGCTGCGGAGGAAAAGTCCAGCGCCGACGAGAGCGACAAGCGCGAGGGCAATCTCGGAAACGACGAGCAGGTTGCGCATGCGATTGTGAGCCCAATCCATGGTTCCGCCGCGGCCGCCAGCTTTCAGGACCTCATTGAGATTCGTGTTGGAAGCCTTTAAGGCAGGAATGATGCCGAAGATCAGGCCGGTCAGAACCGAAATGGCGAGCGTGAAAAAAAGAACGCGGGAATCGAAAGAAAGATCGATGGAGCCATCGGCCAGAAACGGCGGACGGAACGACCACAAAAGTTTGCGTCCCCAGAAGGCGATCAAAAGCCCGGCTATTCCTCCGAGTAAAGAGAGAAGCGTGCTTTCCGTCAGAAGCTGGCGTACCAAGCGAGAACGACCCGCGCCGAGAGCGGAGCGCAGTGTGAACTCTTTTTCGCGTTTGGCCGCTTGCGCGAGAAGGAGGTTCGCGAGATTCACGCAAGCGATGAGCAGCACCAAACCGACGACGCCCATCAGGATGCCTCCGGCCAGAGAGAATTGGCGGCGCTGGTTGATGCCGAGAGCCGATTGAGTGAGGGGGAAAAGTTCGCAGGTACGGCCGGGATTATCGCGGGGATATTCCTTTTCGAGAGACGAAGCGATGGTCTTCATGGCGGCGCGCGCCTGGCCGAGGGAGACTCCCGGCTTCAAGCGGCCGACGATGGAGATCCATCGCATGCGGCGGTTATTTTCGAGGCTCTTGAGCGGATCGACGAGGACGTAATCGCGCATGCTAAGAGGAATCCAGAGGAGGTCCGGAGCAGCGAGGGAGACGATGCCTTTGAAATTGGGCGGAGCGACGCCGATGATGGCGTAGGAAGTGGTATTGAGAGAGATGGTGCGGCCAATGACGGCGGGGTCGGAACCAAAATGCTGGGCCCACATCGCGTAACTGAGGACTGCTACGGGATCGGCGCCAATTTTTTTGCCCTCGTCGGGGAGAAACGTGCGGCCGCGATAGGCGCGGACGCCCAGGACATCAAAGAAATTTGGGCTGACGAGCGAGACGTTGAGCTGCTGAGGCGCGGATTGGCCGCCCCAATCGAGCGGGATGGGGAAAGTGACGGCGGCGAGGCCGGAGAAAACGGTGTTCTGGTCGCGATAGTCTTCGTAATTGGGCAGGGAAGTTGGGGTGAGCGGGAAGGCAGCTCCGGCGCCGTTGGTTTTGGTGTCGCGGGTGAAGACCTCGACGAGTTGGGAGGGATCCTGGACGGGAAGCGGATGGAGAAAGACGGCGTTGATGATGGTGAAAATGGCGGTGTTGGCGCCGATGCCGAGAGCGAGCGAGAGAATGGCGACGAGGGTGAAACCCGGGCTTTTTTTGAGCATGCGCACGCCGCTGCGCAGGTCCTGGCTAAGAATTCCGGCCATTTAGACGCCTCCCGGGCACACCAGCCCGCTGGCTAGATGGACGGGTGAGAAGGGACAACGTTTCTGGGGGGCGTTGATAACCGGTTTCAGACGGGCAGCGGGCTGGGACCTTGCTGAGAGCGGAGAATAGGGCGGTAGCCCTTGTGTATCTAACGAAATGTGAAGTAAACGCCTGAAGGCAGTGGAGTTGGAGCATTGCTGTGCGTGGGAACAGCGACGAGCGTGAAGCTCTTTCGCACGGAAATATGATCTAGAAGCCATTTGGCTCTGTTGACATCCTCAGGAAAAGGCGGCGATGTTTCAACCGATACAGATTGAAACTCAATCCGAGCAGCAAGGCTTGACGCATCTGCATGGGCAGGGATCGACCTGGGGCACGGGCCGAGAGTTTTCGTTTGACCGAAGAGAACAGACTCTCGATCAGAGAACGGCGGCTGTAAATCCGCTGTGGGAAGGCACGGCGCATCTCGGCGCGGACGCCGTGCAGGTGCCAGGTTTTCTTTCCACGCTTGGCGGGAATCACGCTTTGTGCCCCGAGGCGTTTGCGGATGTAGGTGTGATTTCGTTCGCTGTCGAACTCCGCGTCCGCCAGCACCAAGCCGATGCGAGTTTCCTTGGAAGCCGTGTCGATGACCGTTGGCAAATTCGCGCAATCGTTCCACGGACCGCGCCGTGCGAGTTGCGACAGCACGAACTGGTGATCCAAGTCCACGGCCACCACCCACTTCAGCCAGTGCCGCCACGGCAGCGGTTTCTGCCCGTGATGATGCATGCGCCGCACGAAAAACGTGCTTACCGCACCTTGCGCCAAACCGGTGGCGTCCACGGCGACGCGAGCCCGCTTCCGCTTTTGGCGCAGCGAACCACGCAACCGACGCACCGTTTCGCCGACCGCGCGGTCGATGGTCTGGTCGTCGAGACGCTGCAAAAAGCGATACAGGGTCGTGAAGTCCGGCACACTCACAAGGCCCAGCACTTGGCGCAACTCGCGGTGTTCGCTCAAACGCACTTCGGCTTCACGAAAAGTCCAGTCTTCGTAACGCATCAGGCAGAGAATGGTCAGCAACTGCGGCTGGGTAAATTGCCGTTTGCTGAAACGGCTTCGGTAGCGGGGGAGCACCGCCCGGGAGACTTGCAGAGCGATGCGGGCAAAAGGCAGGAGTCCAACTTCGGCCATCGCACCTCCTGCCTCCATAGAAAACCACGGAGTGGGTCGCACGCCGCCTCCAATTTCAAGGAAGTTGCGAGGATGTCAACAGAGCCAATCCATTTCTGGAATTGGAGATTGATCTGGGCGCAAATTCCCTTGGAGACGCCGCGAAAGTAACGGCCGTTCCACTCCGCAGCGCGATTATCGGCATCGAAGGAATCGATGCCAAATTCAGCGATTGGGAAGCGCGTGGTCTTGCCGCTGCCGGGAGGGCCGCCAATTATGACCATCTTCGGGCTGGGCAAGTTAGCCCCCGGAGTCTCGGCTTACGTCCTCATGCATTTCTTCGGGAAGCTCGGCTTTCAGGAGGTCGCCGCAATCATCGATGATGCCTTTGCGGATCATCTCCGCGCGTTCTAGCTCGGCCGAGGCGTTGCCAGCTTCGAGAATTTGTCGGTGAGGGAATTCACCTCCGCATCGCCCTCGGTGTCAATCGAGTCGAGCGTGAGTCGCTTGAGCGGATGAGCTTGTACGAGTCGTTCGGTAGCCATCTCATAGGAATTATAACTCAGGCTTGGTCACGAGGTTAGACAATCCCTAAAAACTCGCGACCTTGAGAGGCAAAGGTACAAAGGGAGGCGGAGACTGCGCTGGGATATAACTTTGTGGAGATGCATTTAATCAGAGGCAGAGAGGGGGAGGAAGTATTGGGTGCCTTTGACGGGTTCCTGGAGGCGGCGGAGGAGGAGCTGGAGGTCTTCGGAGCTCTCGACGAAATCGATGTCGGAGGTGTTGATGACTAGGAGGTCGGAAGCGGCATAGCGGAAGAAGAAATGTTCGTAGGCGGCGGCGACTTCTTCGATGTAGGAGGGAGAGATTTGAGATTCGTCGCGAGAGGCTTTTTTGGCGATGCGGGAGCGGAGGACCTCGGGCTTGGCTTGCAGGTAGACGACGAGATCGGGAGCGGGAACGCCTGCAGTGAGAGATTCGTAATAGCGCTCGTAGAGTTTTAGCTCTTCGTCATCGAGATTGAGATTGGCGAAGATGCGGTCCTTTTCGAGCAGGAAATCGGAGAGGACGGGGCCGGGAGCTTCGACGGCGAGTGCTTCGCGAATGCGTTTTTGGCGTTCGATGAGGAAATACATCTGGGCGCGAAAGGCGGCGCCGGCTTTTTCCTTGTAAAAATCGGCGAGGAAGGGATTGTCTTCGCAGTCATAGATGCGGCGTGCGTGAAGACGTTCGGCGAGGATTTTGGCGAGGGTGGTTTTGCCGACGCGGAGCGGGCCTTCGATGACGATGAAGCGGGGAAACTGCGGGCCGCGCTCTGCGCGGGGAGCGCGCTTGGCTGCGGTGGACTCGTTGGCCGCCATGAGTTCGAGGAGCCTCTGGTGCGACTTCTGGAACAACCCCGGCGAGGCCGGGTTGTATGGTGGGGATTATAGCAGAGTCGAGTTCGGGAGAAGGGCGGGGATGAGGATATGCGCGGGCGGCGCGGAAAAAACAAAGAGGGAGCTGGCTTCGGCGGTCACAATTCAATGTTAGAAGAAAAGCGGGAGCAGGGCTCCCGCACTCCACGGTGCATGGAGGAGGTGGCAAGGAGATGCCGAAAAAGAGAAAAATTGTTCACACGGGAGGCTAGTACGGGAGTCCCGAAAGGGGCAAACGGAGGAGCTAGAGGAGGGTACTAATTAGAATGTGACCAATGGGCCAGTGTCACCTGACCTTTCGGACAGTATATTCTCCGTAGTTGAGAGTGGGGACCGATGTGCAGTGCTTTCAACTACTGAGGTGGAAAAATGCTGCTGGCCACGATCCTACTGCTGTACCCCTTTCCGCAGAGCGCGGACGTAGTAAAGACAGTAACGGAGCGCCCCGCAAGCGTATCCGTGGAAGCGACGAACGATACTTCGGCGGCGAAAACGCTACCCTCCGTGCCGCAGCCAAAGATCAAGACGGATGTGGAAATCGCGGATAATTCCAGCCCGGCGGGTGTGGCGCCCGCGACAGCGGCGGACCCGATGGTGCCTGGGAGCGCGCCCCTGGCCCTAAGGCCAGTGAAGCCGGCGGCCACAGGCGAATACGGGACGCCACGGGAAAAGAAGATTTGGTATGCGCTGATGTTTGCGTCCTCCGGCGCAGCGGCGTTTGACGCATGGTCCACGCGACGAGCGATTTCGGGCGGATATGGCACGGAATCGAATCCCTTGCTGCGGCCGTTCGCGCATTCAGGAGCCATCTATGTGGCGACGCAGGTGAGCCCGCTGGTGCTGGATTTCGTTGGGCGAAAGATGATGACCAGCCGGCACAGTTGGATGCGCAAGGTGTGGTGGCTGCCGCAGTCGGCGGGGATGGGAACTTCGATTTCGGCGGGAGTCCACAACGTTGGCGTAGTGCCCTCGAACTAAAACCCTAATAAATCGAGAAAGGCAAAAGCGTCCCGGCTACGGTCGGGACGCTTTTTTTTCGCAGAGGCGGAGACGCGATTTTGACCGGCATGAGTTTGTGTTGTCTATCTGCCGACGACCAGGATCGCGAAAGTGCCCGGCTTGATTTTGCCGCGGCGCTCGCCGGGGGCGGGAGGCTCGAATTCGGCGGAAGAGAGAAAGATGTTATGGGTCTTCAGGTCGAGGCCCATGGTCCGGGCGGAGCGCTTGGTCGGGACGTTTTCGACGACGGTAAACTGATCGGGAGAATCTTCGTGGATGACGGTGAGATGGCCGTCGCCGCAGGAAGCAAAAACGTAGGCGGTGGCTGGATCGAAGCGAGAGGCGTCCGGGCCCTCGCAAATCTCGGGAGTGGCGATGACTTTGCCGGTGTCGGCGTCCACGACGGCCATTACTTTTTCATCGCAGACGGAAAAGACGCGGCGATGCTTGAGGTCCATAGAGAGCCCGGAAGGAGATTTACAAGGAGCGAGCGGCCAGCGGTGAGTTTCGGTAAGTTTCTGCGCATCGAATTCGACGAGTTCGGATTTGTCCTCGATGTTAACGAAGATGCTGCCTTTGCCGTCGGCGACGGCGAATTCCGGTTTGCCACCGAGCGCGAGCGTGCCGGCGACAGTGCCGTCAGCGGCGTTGATCGCGGTGGTGTTGTGGCCGCGGCCGTTCATCGTGAAAACGCGCTTGGTGACATCATCGTAGACGATGGCATCGGGATTGGCGTCGGTCTTGACGGTGCCGAGAGTTTTCAGGGATTTGAGATCGAAAATGACGGCCATGTCCGCGCGGCCGGCGCTGATGAAGCCGCGGTCAAGGGCGGGAGCGAGAGCGATGCCGTGAACGCCCGGAGTATCGGGGATATCGCCTTCGATGGCGTAGGTGTCGGCGCTCATGACGACAACATGGGAGCCGTGGGAAATATAGACGCGGCGGGCTTGCGGGTCGACCGCGAGATAATCCCAGCCTTCGTCACCGGGGACCGGAACCGTTTTGATGAGGTGATATCCGGAAGGGCCGGGAGCTGGCGCTGCGGCACGTGAGGGCAAAGCGGCGCAAAGAATTACCGCGCCGGCGAAAGGCCCGAGCACTTTGAGAATGCAAGAAGTTCTTGGCATGGCGTTTGTCTCCTGAAATGCGGCGCTCGTGATGGAGATTGAGTGCACCCATCTATACTCGGCTCAACCTAAACCCTGCATAAATGCGAGGGAAGAGGAAAATTGACGGAAGAGGCGGTGCGGTGTGCACAGGTTGCCGGGGACGCGAGCTCGCGAAGGCGGGTTCGTTGACACTTTCGCGGAGGGTTCGCTAGACTACTCGCTGCTCAAGTAAGAACCGTTCCTGCCTGCACGGTTCCCCGGTAGCTCAATGGTAGAGCATTCGGCTGTTAACCGAAGGGTTGCTAGTTCGAATCTAGCCCGGGGAGCCAAATCTTTCAACCAGTTACCGCGAGCGCCTGCCAGCAAATCCTCAGACTGCGCCCCATTTTGTGTCCCATAAACATCAGAGACAGGCTCACAAAGCGCGTCAACCGCGAGCCGCTGAGCATTCTGCCCAATGCGACTGTACCGCTTTGCCAAAGGGAGGATGACACAAACGTAATTTTCTTGTCATGTTGCCGTCAGGCTCCCATTTCTAACCTTATAGTCATGGCGCATTCTTTACGCGCCTGTATCCCTTCGCAGAGAGGCTCGACGAGTTCGAGTCGCTCTTTGGACAGTCGTGGTGTCTTCGACATAATTTCAATGCGCCTTCATCGCTAGTTAATGCCTTTAGCGCCTCCCTGACTCTAATCTTCGCAACCTAAGTTCAGGCCATCAGTTTTTTGCGTTTAGGGAAGGCCTAGAGGGCGAGCAATCGGCCACGAGGAAAGGTGTGTCCTTGTTCTTCATTTCTCGTTGTCACGTTCCCAGCGTGAACCTTAGATCCTTCTACATCGGCTGAATGCCTGAATCGACTTGATCCCAATCGGGTGATATGCAGTTCCCGTCCGGAAGGATTGTGTAATCGGAGTCACGAATAGCGAGGATTCCTGCTGGTGTCGCTTGAGCGGCACGACTGCGGAGGACACTATGGAACACAAAACGAAGTGCCAAGGGTCAAAAACACTGCAGGTCTTACGATTTCTGGTTATGCTCGCTGGCCACCTCGCAGAAAGGAAGTCGCTCATGAGACTCGTGTCATGCTTTCGTCCCCTGGTACTTGGTGTGATTTGCGTGCTCGGTAGTGCCCCCGGCTGGGCACAACTGGACGGAACTGGACTGACTGGTACAGTAACCGATGCCAGCGGACGCGTGATTCCAGAGGTGCAAGTGGTGGCCGTACAAGACGCTACGGGACTTCGGCGGGAGACCGTCTCTTCTCGCCAGGGAACCTATGAAATTACCGAGCTGCCAGTCGGAGTCTATACCGTGAGTTTTGTCCGACAGGGTTTTGAACCTCTGCGTTTTGAGAATGCCGTTCAAAGCCTGGGGCGAACACGAACCCTGAATGCGACGCTGAAGGTGGCGGGAGCGAATGAGGCGCTGGAAGTTCGGGCCAGCCCGCCATCGATGGATCAGACTGCCGACACTTGGGGGACTGGTATTGAACGCATACAGGCTAAGCAACTCCCTTTAAATGGGCAGAATTGGGCCACCTTGACCACCTTGGTTCCAGGCGCGGTTGACGCCGCCGGCGGACCAGGAGCGGGCAACCAGCGTTCGATTCGCTACGCCGGTAGGGGCCGCGACGATAACAATTATACCTATGACGGCATCGATGCCACGTATGTCATCAATCAGTCCCAGCTCTATTATGTGCGCGCAGCAATTCCGCTCGATACCATCAGCGAGATCCGCGTCGATCCCATGTTGTCAACGGCGCAGACCGGCGCGACAGCAGGGGCGCAGTTGAACCTGGCCTCGCCTTCCGGCACAAACCAATTCCACGGGGACGCTTATGACTTCTTGCGCAACGACATTTTTGATGCCACCGATCCGATTGACGCCTTGAATCCGACGCACGAGCCGCCTTTCCACATGAATCAGTTCGGAGGCTCCTTTGCCGGACCCATCCAGCAGGATAGGACCTTTTTCTTTGCCGCCTACGAAGGCTACCGGCAAGACTTGGGCCAGACTCTTATCGGTTATGTACCCAGCCCTGCCTTTGCCGCACAAGTTTTGGCACAGTCGCCAGCGCTTGCTCCGGTGATCAGCGCCTATCCCCAAGGGCAGAACCCTACCAGTAATCCGGACATCTCCCAATTCGTGGGGGAAGGTAAACAAGTGGGCCGCGAAGACTCGGGGATGTTCCGCGTAGATCATCGCTTTTCCGACGCGACGAGTCTTTTTGTCCGGGCCAGCATCGACAAAGCCGACTACGTGGTCCCGTATTCCCCAAGCTCTGGCCAATATCTCAATGAACAAGAAGATCTTAACTCCTCTCCGGTCAACAGCGTAATCGGTCTATCACACGTATTTTCTCCGACCCTGCTCAACGAAGCGAAATTCGGCTTCAACCGCGGCACGACCGTCAGTACCTATCTCAATGAGACCGGAACGCTCTACGCGATTTCAGTAGCCGGCTTAACTTCCTTGAACAACGGCCGCTCAAGCATCGGCGCTGGCAACACGTTTAGCGGAATCGACGATTTGGCGTGGGTCAAAGGAAGACACGTAGTCAAGGCCGGAGTCGAGGTCCGCCGCGTGCAGATGAACCAGGGGGGCAGTGCGTATGGCACCATCAGCTATAACTCCCTCTCCAACTTTGCGGCGAACGAATCCTACAAGGCCAGCATCACGGGCGTGTATCCCGTCAACGGCCTGCGCAAGACGGATTATTTCGTTTATTTACAGGACGAATTCAAGTGGCGGCCTAATTTCACATTGAATTTGGGCGTTCGCTACAACATCTTCGGTATCTTCAGTGAGGTAGAGGGCCGCGGGAATCCGTTTGATTTTGCCACCTGCGGTCCTGCGGGCTACTGTGGCGTAGGTGCAAGTTTCGGCCCCGGGAATTATGGCGACGTCGATCCGCGCATTGCCCTGGCTTGGTCGCCGTCCGTGTTCCGCGGGAAGACCGTCATTCGCAGCGGCTTTGGCATTTATCACGAGGACGGCCAGTTGGACGATCAGAACATCCCCGATAAGAACGAAGTATTAAGCTATGCGCTAACGCCGACGAACTGCCCAGGCCTTAGTTACCCCTTGGTCCTAGACGCGGCTGGCGGTCCCGCCTGCGCGAACGGCACAAATTCGCCGAACGCCGAACAACGAGACCGCAAGGATACCTCTGCAACCCAGTGGGGCCTGTCCGTTCAGCAGGCGCTACCCAGTGATTTCCTCGGTACGCTGTCTTATGTGGGGAGCAAAGGCACCCATCTGCTTCAGGAATCCTATGTAAACGTCATAGACCCGCTTACCGGACTGCGTCCTTACCCTGCCTTCTCCCAGATCCCTTGGCGAGGCACCACCGGTAACAGCACGTATCAAGCGTTATCAGTCTCGCTGAAGCGCTCTTTTTCTCGCGGCTTGCTGGCCTCGGCGAACTACACATGGGCCCACGAGATCGACGACGATTCTAACGGTAGCGGCGATGGAGACTCCATTACCCCGCAGAATGTTTCCTGCTATCCCCAGGGAGCGCCGCAATGTGGGGAGTGGGCCAGCGGCGCTTTCGACGCGCGCCACGCGTTCAATGCGAATGTCGTCTATGAGCTTCCTTTCGGTCCGGGCAAATCGTTCCTCTCTGACCCTGGAGTGTTACGCACCTTGTTTGGTTCGTGGTCGGTCAGTTCGATCTTCACGGCCCGTACCGGCTTCCTTGTGAACCTCACGACCAGCGCCACTGGCCCGGACGGAAACACCAACGAGCAGCGTCCCAACTTGGTTCCCGACCAGCCGCTGTATTTGGCCGGCGGGGATTTCAACCCGGAGGCTTTCTGCACTCCCGGCACTGCGGACTCTCTCTACCCAGGTGGCACCTGCCCCTCAGGATTCGGGGATGTCCCGCGCAATTTCCTGCGAGGCCCCGGGGTCTGGCAACTCGATCTATCGCTCGCCAAGAGCATTCCTATCAAAGAACAGTTTCAACTTGATTTTCGGGCCGACGTGTTCAACATCTTCAATCGGGCGATGTATGCCAACCCGGATGGCCTGATTTCGGCTTCCGACTTCGGCAGGATTTATTTGCCTCTGAACACGACACCGGTGGGTTTGGGAACACCACGTCAAATGCAATTCATGTTGAAACTCCGATTCTAGAATCGGAGATCGCGACGGGGCGAATCTGCCACGCGAAACATCTGCCAAAAAGGCGGCCGCCAATCGTCCCAGTGGCTAGGATGGGTTCGGCTGTGTCTGGGACGCCGTGGCAAGTGCCAGCCTCACTCTACGTGACTGCGGCTTCTATCCGGAGCTTGGCGCCGCCCACCTATACAACTTCTCGCCCACACCTATAGCAGCCACGCGCAGCATCTACTCCTCAACGTAAACAAGACGCCCAGCTAACGAATCCGATCGGCGCACACAAAAGGCCCTCTCCCCGGTGACCAGGGAGAGGGCCGTTGCAGTCGGAACGGGTTTTAGTTGTCGTCGCCGTCGTCGTCCGTGGTGGTCGGTGCCGGACGGTTGAAGTCGCTCGCGGGGCGAACGGTCTTCTCGCCTGGGAAGGGGACTATAAACCCGGTCGCCTCGTACCAGTTGTAGTGCCTGACGGTGTCAGGGTCCTCGGAGTCGGGAATGTGATATTTGCCAGCGAAGATCTCCGCTTTCTTCTTGAGCCAGCCAGCCTGCAGAGCCAGAACCTTGGGGTCGTTAGTCGGGAGCTCCAATTTGGCGGTAGTGCCTAGATCCAGCAGGAGCTCATTCTGCACGTGGTTCCACGCCAGGAAGTTCGCCGGAGGCGGATTGTCGGTGAAGATCTCGTACATCGGCGAAGCCACAAGATCATTCTGGTTCATGGGCTTCAGACCGAGGATCTGCTCGATGGTGCGGGTAAAGTTGACCTGCGTGTAGAAGGTGTGGTCTGCAACCACCCCAGCGCCTGTGCCGTCGGGGTTGACCTGTTGTTTGACGTAGGGGCTGATGACGTAGCCAGGGCTGCGGTGGCCGTCGATATGGTCAACGCCGTCCTGCGCGTCGTCTTCCTCGACGAAGATCGCCGAAGAGTTCCAGATCGAGCTGTGGCTGATGGCGTCGACAAACCGCCCAAGGGCCAGGTCGTTATCGGCCTCCATGGCCTGCGCGGCCGGCGGGCCGCCGGTGTGGTCGGAGCTGATCCACATGAATTCCAACTGGGGCACAGAACCGTTCTTGACGTCCTTCTGGAAATCCTGATACCAGACATCGAAGCGATACTGGTCGGGGATGCCCAGATCGAACTGCGGGTAATTTTGGACCGTGACCTTCATCACGTTCGGGAGCGGAGAGTACGAGCCGACCACGTTCTGATAGCTGAGTGTTTTCTCGCCCGTGACACCTGGTGCTGCGCAGGCGCTCGGCTGTGGCAATGCATAGTTTGGGTTTGACCCGAACGTCGTTTCATCGAAGCACTGGGAGTCCTGGTAGAACTGTTGCCAGCTCGGCTCGCAGCTTCCGGTATATTCCGTCGCGGTGCAATCCGGCACGTTGAAGGTATTCTCCTCGACGTACTCGCCGTAGTTCTTCACCTTGATTCCGGCCGCGGCCGCCGTATCGTACAGGTGGCCCTTAACCTGATAAGCAATCGCATCGCCGCCGTTGGAGGGATAGTCGCGGTCCCAGTCCGGCGACTGGATGTCATCGGAGTAGGGCGCCATCGCCTGGAGAATCCAGTTATGACCGTCGGCCGACTGCCGGCTCGGGTCGTAGAAGTTGTCGAAGAGCGGGAAGCGCTCGACTAGCGTGTGCGCGTTGGGCGAGACGTCGCCGTAGATCCCGGACGCGCCGAAGACCGCCAGAGAGGGGTCGCCATTGCCGCCGACCACGTCGCCCAGCATCTGATCGTAGGTGCGGTTTTCACGAATGATCACGAAGATGTGCTTGATTTTCGAGGGAGCGCCGATCCTCGCCGGGATTGCGACCGGCTTGGCAAATCGGTTGCCCCCTGCGGCCGAGAGGATGTTTTGCACCAGATCCCAGTGGTTGTTCTGGAAGACCTGCTTCGTCATCGCCCACAACGCCTCGGAATTCGGCACGGGGACGATGCTGACGAGGCCAAGGTCTTGGTGGGTGTTCAGGCTAGCCGGCGAGCCGTGTGAGGTTGTGGTTGAATTCTCGGGAGGAGTGTTCTGGAAGCCCGTGGAGCCGATGCCCTTGTCGCTGGCAACGAGCAGCGCATTGTCCGCCGTGTCCAGCACAACCGAGCTCGGCGCATACCCGACCGGGATCATACCCTGCACGGCAGGCAGCAAACCGAAGTTGTTAAGGTCGACGACCACGACCGCGTTGGCATTGTAAAGCGCGACGTAGGCGATGTTCTTCGAGGCATCGACAGCGATCGAGTTCGGCCCCGCACCGTAAGCTGGTGTCCAGTCCCCGGGCACGCGGATCGGCAGCCCAAGGTCAATTCTCCGTACTTCCCGGTTCATGGCCGGGTCAATCACAGAGATGCTGTCGTCATAGGTATTGGCGACCAGCAAGTACCTGCCCCAGAAGGCCATGCCAGTCGGATGGTGGCCGACCGGGATGCTGCCTGTGACTGTAAAGGAGTGCAGGTCGACCACGGATATGGTGCCGGGAGCCGTGGTACCGGTCGGATATTCGGCGACGACATTGGTGCCGTCGGAGTATAACTGGAAGTCCTTCTGGGTAGCAATCCGGCCGGCCTCGTTGGAGACGTAGGCTGTGTTGCCGTCCGCGGAGACCACCACGCTGTGCGGAATGTTGCCGACACGGATCTGCGAAAGCAGCGTACCCGTGCTCAGGTTGATCTTGCCCAGCGTATCGCTTGCATCCAGCACTACGTAGGCGGTCGAGTTGTCCGGCGAGACTGCGAGGCCCAGTGGATAGGAAGTGGTGCCGGAGTAGGGAACGCCGCAGGGGATCGCATAGCTGCCCGAGGTTCCCACAGGGCCGGGCAGCGTAACGCCGGTCCCCGGCATGGTGACGGTCTGAGTGCAATTGACGCCGTTCAGCACCGGCTCCGAAGCGCCGAATGCGGGGAAGTCGACGATGGTGGCGTCCAGCGGAATATTGATGCGAGCGACGTCGGATGTGATCATGCCCGTCCCCGGATCGACGTTGACGTAGGCAACGTAGCCGCTGTCCTGGCTGAACAGCAAGTGCAGGCCATCCGACGTATAGGCGATGCCGGTGGCGCTGCCCGTTTTGGAGCCGCTGTACGCGAAGTTCTGCACGACAGCGCCGGTCTGAGTGTTGAAGATCGTGACGGCCTGTGGCGCGCCCATTTGCAGGACGGCGGCGGTGTGATTGCCGAGGGGGTTCGAGCGCGACGGCCTTGGCGCGGGTGGTGATGCCGAGGTAGACCTGGATGCCGGCGGGGGTAATGATTGTGCCGTCGCTGACGACCCACGGGTGGGGCAAGGTCGACGGGTAGTCCGGACCCTTGGACCCGCTCGAGGTTCTCGCCGGGGGTGTAGGTCGGGAACGGTACGGACTGAGCAGCGGCGAGCCCCGGAAAGCTCAGCCCCGCCACCAGCAGGCCTAAGAGCAGGCTAGAAGATTGATCCTAGAATTGCTTTGAAGGTATTTTCGAGACATATACTGTTCTCCTCCTTGGATTATTTTCATTAGGGGCATGGACATCCTTGACGAGCGTGTGAAGTTGTAGGTCGCGGACGAGCAAACGCCAGGATGACGCGCGAGATTACATTTTTGTCATCTGGAGGCATGGAGGCAGGCATGTGGAGTGTGACCCGGGTGCCTTGTCCCGGTTGGCTCGAGATCTCAACATTGCCGCCGTGAAGCAGCACGATGCTCTGAACGATGGCCAGCCCCAGCCGGTGCCGCCCGAACCTTGGGAACGCGACGAGTCCACGCGGAAGAAGCGATCGAACACCCTGGGCAGCGCTTCCGCTGGAATGCCCACGCCGGTATCGGAGACTTCGATGCGAATCGTGGAAGAATCCGCGCTCGCCCCCAACACCACTGCTCCGCCGGGCGGCGTGTGTGCCAAGGCATTCGAGACCAGGTTGCCCACCGCCCTCTGCAAGAGCGTGCGATCCAGTTCGGCAATGACCGGTTCGTCTGCGGCACGCAGTGGCGAGCGATACGCCGCCGTCCGCAGCGGAGGCTTCGTAATATTCCCGCACGCCGCTCAGCAATTCGCCCACGTCCACCCGCTCGCGACGCAAATGGGTCAATGGGCTCTCCGCACGGGCCAGAAACAAGAGGTCGCCGATGAGATCCGATAGCCGCACGGCTTCTTCCAGGCAGGACTCGAGCACTTCGCGATATTCGTCGGCGCTTCGCGCGCGGGCCAACGCAACTTCCGCTTCGCCGCGAATGTTATTCACCGGCGTGCGCAGATCGTGCGCAATGTCCGCGGAGAATCTCGAAATGCGTTCGAAGGAATCTTCCAGGCGGTCCAGCATTTGGTTGAAAGTGCTGGCCAGGGACGCCAATTCGAACGGATATCCTTCCGGACGAATTCGTTCCCGCAGATTCGTCGAACTGATGTGGCGCGCGGTCGTCGCCATTTCCTCCACCGGGCGAATGCCGTGCCGTGCAATCTGGTACCCGACTAACGGAAATATGGCGAAGCGTCGCCAGCAGAATGGCCAGAACCAAAACCGATAGCGCGCCAGCAACTCCTCTTTTTGCGAGACATCAACTGCAATCTGAATGGTGTCGGTTTGAGTTGCAGGGGAACCCACGGGCGGCGGACGTGCTGGTGACGCGAAAGACATGGCCAGTTCCTTCCCTTCATGCGAATGGTGCGCGCCGGGGTGGCTTTGGGTTTGAAGGGCTAATTGCGCCAAGTCCAATTGATCCGCCATGCCCGGGGTCATCAACAGAAGTGTGTTTCGTTCATCCAGCAAGCGAATATAGAACTGCTCGTATCGCCGCGCGGCCGATTCCAGCTCGACTTCCTCCCGCAGTGCGTCCCAGTCGTCGGGTCTCTCCCGCAACATGGTGCGCAGCACGTGCACCTTGTCGGCGAGGAACAAATCGGTGCTTTTCTCCAGTTCGGTCACCAGCACGAAATAAAGACTGGCTGTGGCGAAGAACACCAGAAGCAAGCCTGCAAGCGCGTAGCCGGCCGTTAACCGGAAGGCCAAAGTCCTCCACAAGCGCGAGACCGGCGCGAAGCTACTGGCCGGATTCCAGGACATAGCCGGCGCCCCGAACGGTATGGATCAATTTGAGCGGAGAAAGGATCGTCCACCTTGCTGCGCAGCCTTCGCACATTGACGTCCACGACATTGGTGTCGCTGTCGAAGTTCATGTCCCAGACCGCTTCGGCGATCAGGGTTCGCGACAGCACCTCGCCCGCGCGCCGCGCCAGCAGGGACAAAAGAAGGAACTCTTTGGAAGTCAGTTCCAACCGCTGGCCGGCGCGCGTGGCACGCTGGCGCAATAAATCGATTTCAAGGTCGGCCAAGCGAAGCGCCTCTTGCGCGCGCGGCGGCCCACGGCGCAGCAGCGATCGCACGCGTGCCAGCAATTCGGAAAAAGCAAACGGCTTTACCAGATAGTCGTCCGCCCCCAGTTCGAACCCTCGCACCCGCTCGTGGACGGCATCGCGAGCGGTCAGAAAAAGCACCAGCGTCGCGCCGGCCTTCCTGGCGCAAGCGAGTGAGCACCTGCCAGCCATCCAGCCCTGGGAGCATCACGTCGAGAATGACGAGATCGAACTCCAATTCCTGCGCAAGGTGCAGCCCGTCCAATCCATCACCGGCGACATCGACAACGAAGCCTGCCTCCCCAAGCCCCTTCTTCAGAAACTTGGCGGTCTTGGCTTCATCTTCGATGACCAGAATTCTCACGTCTAGCAGCCCTCAGTTCGTCATCGCTAACAACATGCTCACCGCACGCTCGCCATGAGCCGATCGAACAAGCAAAACTGGAGACAACCGCTCTGTTCGTGTTCTTCTACTCGCGCTAATTTCAATGACTTCGCATCTCCCTCCCCTCGGGCACTGGCGCCCGTGCTCTAAGGGTTGCACTCACGCGCACAGATCAGTTCGAGTGACAACGGGAGGGCACCTCGGCACTGCGCCTGAAGGCTGAGAAGCGAATTAGAGCAGCCGAGCTTCACAGCATGATGAAAGCGCAATGAAATTCTCTCGCTGAGGGGTTTGAATCTCCTTTGCACGGCCTTTATTTCAAATACGCGTTTAACCAAGACTTCATTTGTTAGCGTCCCGGCCAAATCACTTTCCAGGCGCCAATATTAAAAGAGTTTGAGCTACGCCTGAAGCTATCTTCAACTCTCCACAACACGAATATATGCGCCAGCTAGTCACTGCCATCCCGAGCCCCCCAACTCGGACAATGGCCCTGAATTCGTGGCGGAAGAACTACGGAAGTGGCTGACAAAGGCAGGGGCGGGTGGGGGCGAGCAGCGGGTGCTTCTCGAATTTGCGCGTCACAACGATCTTGCGCGGCGCATCGAACTCGGCGAACTTAGCGCCGCGGCAGATGGCCTCGGTCACAACTTTCTTTGCGGCTACGCTTTTGTTGTGAGGCTTACCGTAGCTGAGTGGAGAGATGGGGATGTCGCCGTCACACGAACCGTGCCCGGTTTGGCCGTGGATTGCAGAATGGCTAGCGCCAGCCCGTTGAACGCCCTTCTGCGGTTGGACTTGTAGTCCTCGTGGCTCTGCGGGTCGCCATTATCGACCCCGATGAGCGTTGCCTCGCCCTCGACGGCAAACGCGATTTCATTGTCCGCAATTGGCACCAGCCGGCCTTGCGCGTCGAGAATCTCGACGGTCAAGTGCGCCACGTCGCGGCGATCCGCCGTTAAGACATCGCGGTCCGCAGCCAGACTGATCGCAGCAGGTTCGCCCGTGGTGGAAATCTCCACTGTCGACACTACTTTTCCATCCTTGACTCCGACCGCTTTCAGAGTGCCGGGTTCGTACGGCACATCCCAAGTCAAATGCAAATCGGCGGTCGTCCGGAGCACTTTGGCGCGCGCCGGATAATTGCCATAGTGGCCTTCCATTCCCAAGCGCGGAAATTCGTAGCCCTTCACTCCATGCGAGCGGCCGTTGAGGAGCAACTCAACCGTGTCGCAGTTCGTATAACACGTGACCGGGATGATCTGCGACTCCTTGCCCTTCCAATTCCAGTGCGGGAAAAGATGCAGGACCGAACTATCCATCCACTGGCTCTGGTAAAAATAGAAACCGTCCTTCTTGAAACCGCATGTATCGATGACTCCGGCGGACGAGCTCTTCATCGGCCACCGCGCTTCGCCTAGATAGTCGATGCCCGTCCACATGAAATCGCCGGCGACATAATCGTAGGTGCTGACGAATTTCCATAGCTGCTCGACATCGATATCGCGGCCTCTCAGGAACTGGAAAAAGCCGTTCATGGGATCGAGCGCCGCGCTGCTTGGGAACAACTCCCGATAATCACCGCGAATACCGCCCATGGAATCGCTCTCCGTGCCAACGAATCGCCGGTGAGGAAACGCGTGGCGGTCGATGCTGTAATATTTTTCGCGGCGGTCGCGCCAGCGGTCCACGTAGTTGTATCCCACGACGTCGAGCAGAGCGAGAAACTCAGGCTTCGCGACGCTCGAGGCCGGTTCGGAAGCGATATGGTCACAGCCCACGGTGACAAAACGCGTGGGATCTTCGGTGTGAAACACCTTGAGCAACTCGCCGAGAGTTTCCGCACCCTGCGGAGCTTCCTGGTCGCCGACTTCATTGCCCGCGCTCCAGAGAACAACGCACGGATGGTTGCGGTCGCGGCGGACGAAATTTTGCACATCTCGCCGGTACCATTCATCGAAATATTTGCTGTAGCCGTTGGGGCCGATCTGCCCTTTGGGAATTTTCCATTCGTCGAACGCTTCGTTCATCACCAAAAAGCCCATGCGGTCGCACAAATCGAGGAACTCCTCGGCGTAGGGATTGTGGCTGGTGCGAATCGCGTTGCAGCCCATCTCGCGCAGAATCTTCAAGCGGCGCTCCCAAATGCCTTCGGGCACCGCAGCGCCCACGCATCCGGCGTCGTGGTGGAGGCAGACGCCGTTTAGCTTGAGGCGCTCGCCGTTCAGCAAGAAGCCTTTATCCGCGTCAAACACGGCTTCGCGAATGCCGATCGTGGTCAATGCTTCATCCGCGAGCCGGTCTTGCTCGTGCAGAGTGCTGCGTACCTGATACAGATAAGGATCGGCGGGCGACCAGCGGCGAGGCGATGCGACCTTGATCTGCTGCAAGAATTCGTACTCCGCGTTGGGCGCGATCTCCTGATTCATGGGCGCGGCTTGCATGGATTTGCCGTCCGCATCGAGAAGAGCGGTGGCCAGCGTGCACGAAGCGGCGCGATCGCCATCATTCCGGACCAGAGTTCGAATCTTAAGCGTCGCGTTGTCCTTCGTGATCACCGGTACGGTAACAATCGTGCCCCAGTGAGCGAGGTGAAATTTCTCGGTGGAAAGCAGCCAGGTGCGCCGGTAGATGCCGGAGCCGGAATACCAGCGGCAATTGGTTTGGTGAGAATTGTCGACTCTGACGGCCAGCACGTTTTCACGGTCAAAAAGAATATGGGGCGTGATGTCGTAATAGAACGGAACGAAACCATAGGGACGATTGCCGAGGTAGTGTCCGTTAATCCACACGTCGCTGAGCTGGTAGATGCCGCCGAATTCGATGGTGAACAACTTGCCTTTGCGTTCTTCCGGAACGCGAAAACGTTTGCGGTACCAGCCAATGCCAGTCGGAAGATAAGCGCCGCAATAACTGGAAGCCGCATTTTCGCTGAAAGGGCCTTCGATGCTCCAATCGTGCGGAAGGTCCACATCCTTCCACGCCGAATCGGACATCTCGGGAATTTGCGCGCCGGGCGAATCGCCTCGCAGAAATTTCCAGCCGAAATCGAAAGTCTCACGGGTTCTTGGGGCAGCCGCTTCGTCGCGGTCGACGCCGTAGCCCGAGAGGCCCGACGGGAGCGCCGAAACGAGCGCGGCGGCGCCAACGGCGCCCTTCAAGAGTTGACGTCTGCTCAAAGAAGCTTGCGACCCGCTTTCTTTGGTCATCCCTGCTCCTTCAGTGGCGCGTGAATTTATCAAACGTTGTGATCACTGGAAGAGCGTTGCCCTGATCGTCAAAGAAGCTCCGGGAGCCGAGGGGGCCCGTGACTGCGGGCTCCCACCAGAACAAGCCTATGCCGCGTCCATCGGGAGCTTCCTGTACAACGCGATTCACCTCTTCAAGAAATTCTTTTTGTCCTTCGGGAGTTTCAGGAAAGGGCGCCGGCCGCGTTTTATACTCCGTGGGCTTCCAGTTGTAAGCAGTTTCCACGACGACGATGTCTTTCTTGTATTCCTTCGCCATGAAAATCATATTCTCGCGAAGCTGGTTCAAGCTGCCGTGCCACCAGGGATAGTAGGATTGGCCGATGACGTCGTAATCGACGTGATACGAATTCAGCTTGTCGAAAAATTGTTTGGTGCGGACCATGTCCGCGCCACGGTCGATGTGAATCATGATGCGAGGGCGCGGCTCTTCTCCTTTTCCAGCTTCCACGCCCTCGATGCCGGCTTTGACGAGATCCGCGAAATTATCCCAATTGCCCGGCAGCCTGCCATCGGGCCAAAGCATCCCATTGATCACTTCGTTGCCGATTTGCACCATGTCCGGCAGCACGCCGGCGTCGCGGAACGCTTCCGTCGTCTGCTTGGTGTATTCGTAAACCGCTTTGACGAGATCCGCGTGCGACATCCCCACCCACGCCTTGGGAGTGAACTGCTTTCCCGGGTCGGCCCACGTGTCCGAATAGTGGTAGTCGAGCAAAAAATGAAAACCAAGTTTTTTGGCCGCTTTGGCCGATGCGATGGTGTAGTCGAGATTGTTCGGAAGATCCGTAGGCGTATGGAAAAGCCTCAGACGAATCCAGTTGTATCCGTGATCTTTCAGGATCACCAATCCCGGCTCAGGTTTGCCGTTGTCCTTGAAAACTTTTCCGCTGTCCTCCGCCTGCTTCAAAAACGAGACATCCGCGCCCACTTCATATTGCCTGGCTCTGAGAGCGCCCGCGTTCGAAAGCAGCAGCACGAAAATGAAAGCCGCGATGTTTCTTGCTTTCTTCATGAGACTGGCCACCCCTGAAAACTCTCTCGATCTCAATGCACCGGAACGATTTGCCATTGCTGCGTCAATGCGCTCGCGCTCACTGGTTCCTGCACCGCAAACCCGGCCAGCGCGCCCACTCCTCCGTTCGTATCCAGAGCCATGCCGCTGACGCGATTTACGAGACTGAAGTAGCCGCTGCCCACCGACACGACATCCCATTCCTGTTCCTGCGCGGTACTCGCGAGAGACTGCACGATGGCCGTGCCGCTCGAGAGCGACCCCCCGGAATTATCCAGCGCGTTAGTCGTATTTCCCGCTCCAGGATTGGCGCTCGCAATCTGAAAATAGCCGTCCTGATTGCTGCTGATCCGCCATTGTTGGCTGAGCGCCGGCGCCACCGTATTCGTCTGCGCGTCCAGCGTGGCGCCGCTCGCCGTCGAGCCTTGATACACGCCCAAAATCATCCCGCTGCTGCGATTGATAAATTCGTAGCGCAAAGTGGAATCGAGTTTGCCGCCGAGCGCGTCCATCCCGGGAAGCAACGCCGAATAATTCGACGCGTTGACGTTCGTCGTTCCCGATGTATCGGCATTATCAAAAAGCGTCCATCCATTCCACGTGTAGATCGCATCCGGCGTGCCATCGCCGTTGACAAATCCGCCGTTCAAACTCGGCACGTTTACGCCCTCGGCGTCCCAGTATTCAATCCCCATGCCGAGATTGTTGGGCAAGCCTTTCTCGACGCCTTGCAAATCCAGCAAAAATTGCTGCTGCAGCGCGATGCTTGGCGGGCTATACCACGGATCGTTCGCCAGATACCCGTTTTCATAATGCTCGCCCGTTTCGATGATAAAGATCGGTTTCCCAAGATTATTGGCGGCGGCGGTGAGCACAACCTGCTCGACCGGCTGATTATTCGGATTCGTCGCCGCCGCCTGCGCTTGGGTCAGCGGGCCGTGGTAAACGGGATAGTAGCTTTGGCAAATGGCGTCATACGGAATATTGTTCTGATTCGCGAGCATGAAAAATTGCGTCAGGTCCCAGGCCGGCGTGATGTGAATGCACGTCAGCGGCGGCGGAATCGCTGGCCCAATCGACGTGTCCGCCGCGGCATCCTGGACCGCTTGCATCGCTTGCGTTTGCAGCGCCGCGAAGCCGGCAAAATCCGCTCCGGTAGGGCTGCCAATCGAACCCAGAAAGCCGGTATCGACTTCATTGCCGATCGCCACCAAATCCGGCATGGTCCCCGCCTGCCGGTACGACATGATTTCAGCTTTTACGTAAGTGTAAATGTCCGTCTCTAATTGCGTGAGCGACTGGCCGGCCCACGCCGATGGCACGCTGTCCGAATTGCCTCCATCAAAGAGCAACGAAAGCTCGATACTCATGCCCAAATTTTTCGCGCGTTTCGCGAGGTCCAGATCTTGCGCATCGGATTCCGCATAGCATGCGTTCCCCGTGCATCCCGTTTGCGAGGCGTTCGCGTAAGGCGGCACGGAGCTCGGCCGCAACCGCACCATGTTCACGCCATGCGCCTTCCACATCGCGAGGACGTCTTGCTGCAATCCCGCGTCTTTCCACCAGGACACGCCGGTCGAGACGCGGCCCGCCTCCTGTTTTTCCAAAAGAGCGTTGTCGACGCCACGGAAAAAGGCCGGACGAAGCAACCACTCCTGGCTCTGCGTTGCGGCCCCACCAAGGGCGGTCTGGTCCAAGAAAGTGCCCGCGGCAACCGCTCCTTGATAAAGATCGATCGCCAAGCCGGTGCTCTTGTTCGAAATGGTGTAGTAGCCGTCTCCCGCCGGCGTCAGAATCCACTGCTGCGTCGTCACCGCTGTGCAGGAATTCTGGACGACGTACGTCACGCCGCCGCTCGCCGCCGAATCCAGGCAAAGCTGGTTCGATAGATTGCTGATCTTCCACACACCGCCGGAAAAACTCGTGAACGCCCAGCGTTGGCTCAGATCGGTAAAGCTACGTTGATTGCTGAGGATATGGTCGCCGGCGGTGGTCGAGTTGCTGTTGAGGTCGGCTTGCAAGCCGCTGAGCTGGTTCAGAACGTAATACACCTCTCCATCGATCGGCGTGATATCCGTGGGCTCGGCGGGCTGCTGGCTCGGCCCGATCACGTTTAAGCTGGCCGTCGCTGTGCGGCCGCTTCCGCCTTCTGTCGAAGTCACTGCGCTGGTCACATTGTTTTGCATCCCGGCGGACGTCCCGGTGACGTTCACTGCAAAATTGCAGGATAGTCCGCTGGCCAGAGTCGCGCCCTCGAGGGTGATGCTGTTCGATCCGGCCGCCGCCGTGATCGTCCCGCCGCCGCAAGTGCCCGTCAGGTTGTTCGGCGTGGAAACCAGCAGCCCCGCCGGCAAGGAGTCCGTGAAGCCGATGCCGCTCAGAGAGCTGCTCGCATTGGGATTTGAAACCGTGAAGGTCAGCGACGTGCTGCCATTGAGCTGCACGCTGGCGGCTCCAAACGCTTTTGTGAGCGTCGGCGGGTCAATCGTCGGCGGGGCAGTCCCGCCGCCGGAGGAACCACCTCCGCAACCTGCGGCGCCCGCAAGGCCAAGGAGAATGGCAGCCGAACACCAGACCAGTCTTTCGTGCGTAGGCACGTTTCCCGTCGCTCCTCAAAAGCAATGCAACGAATGGCCGCATTCGCTCGGTCATTCGCAGTTCCAATCACGAAATTGATTCGCTAAATCTAACTGTTAAATGCAGATAGGCCATCCGACTAAGGTCGGATTCGACCAAATCTCAGTGAGATACCAGCGGCGGCTGCTAAGCAGGAAGTGCCAGGATGTAGAAAGACGCAGGCTGAATTGGGATTTTTAGGCGGTTTGTACCAGTCACCAGTCACCGTGCGCCTATGCTTCTACTTGGGAATCCCCGGCCTACGGCTTGTCGTCCGGAAGCTGCTCGTCCTGTTCCTTCGGTGCCTTGTTCATCTGCCGGTAGAGTTCTCTCACCTGATCCTTGGTCTTCTTTATCTCTTGAAACAGTTTCAATTCCTTCTCGGCTTCCGCGGTTAAGCCCAGCTTTCTGCAGTTTGTCGCCAGCCGGTAATGCGCTTCGGCGTTGAGGGGATCGTTCTGGATCGCCATCCGCAGGTATTTCACCGCTTCTTCCGGCTTTCCCATCACGGCGAGAAGTTGCCCCATCCCCAATTGCGCATCGACTTCGTTGGGGTCCATCTCAAAAGCCCGCTTGTAGTGCGCATAAGCCCGGTCCATGTCGGATTGCAGGAACGCGATTCGGCCAAGCTGGCATTCCAACTGCGCCGTGTCTCCCTCGAGCGTTGCAGCCGCCTGGAACTCTTTTTCCGCCGCCGCTTGCGTCGCCGCATCGGTTTGTGAGGTTTGCAGAATAGCTTCTCCCAATTCGTAGTGCACTCCGGGCAGGCGAGGATCGATTTCCAGCGCCTTTCGATAGTGTTCGATGGCACCTTTCAAATCGCCGTCATTGATCAGCCTCTCGGCGATCACCTGCTGCATGCGTGCCGAGCCGGGCGCCAGGATGGCCAGTTTGTTGAGGGTGTCATCCGCCAGTTCGGAGTAGATTCGTTGCGCCGTATACAGGATTTCGACATTGTCGGGGTCCAGATCCACCAGCGACCGCATCACGGCGCCGGCCTGGTCCAGGCTGCCTTGCTGGCTGTAAATGCCCGCCAGCTCGATGCCCGCCTGAATTTTCAGATTCTTGTCTTTCAGCCGGGGAAAGGATTTCTCCAGAAGAGATTGCGCCGAAGGATCTCCCAGTCTTCGCTCACACATGCCCAGCAAAGCCTGCGTTTTTGCTAAAGAGGGCTCGGCCGCCAGAGCCCTGCGCAAGTATTCGGCAGCGCTTTGATAATCGCGCTGAAAGAATGCAATCACGCCCAGGTTCGCGTTGGCGTCGGCGTTCTTGGGATCAAGCTCCAAGACGGCATCGAACTCCTTGACCGCGGAGCTTGCATCGTTCGCCCTCAGGTCTTCAAAAGCCTTTTGGAGGTGATCGTGGATCTGCGCTGCAGGGGAAGGCTGGGTCTGCGCCGTTGCCGGCAAGAGCGAACTTGCCAGAAGCATGAGCGCCAAAAGGAAAGGCTTGCCACAAAAATGTACAGTCCGCCTCTCTGGCACAGCCACAAAGCCGCCATAGCGAAATGTGGTTCGGCAAAACATGTCGGCTTGGGACTCTCTCATGGAAGAACGAAACCTGCTCTCCCGCGTTTTCGAGTGATCCGCAACTCCCCGTCTCTTTCTATTCCGATGGCAATCTCACCCTATCACAGCGCGCCAATCGCAGCCCCCGCAAATCCCCTTCGCCGCCGCTGCGCAATAACTTCCGCAAACTCAGCAACTTTGCGGGACCGCAGGCACCACCCATCCCCGGTCCGATCCGGAATGATTTCACCGCAGTGGTTTCCCATCGCCTCACCTTCGCTCGCGCACCCGCCGTCATAAATTTCCGCGCCGATTCTCTTTCGCCGGTCTCGCTTTCTCCGTCGTTTTCTCGCGCCGGTTTTTTCTTGACAAGACGTTGCCTCTCGTGTATAGTGGCGCTTGGGTAATATTTCGGTTTGCGCTTGGGAACGCCAATCTCCAGATTGGCGTTTTCGCTTCTTGCGGCCCTACCCGAACCTAAGTGTTTTATTTACAACACTTACGAGATTCGCCTCCATTTGCACCATTTTAGTGCAAATCAGCATCTCCAAGTGCCTTAGAATCAACACTGGCTCTGTTGACATCCTGTAGGGCGAAGGGCGGGCTTTAGCCTGTAGAGGTTGTAGGTAAGACCGAGCAACAGAGCTTGGCGGATCTGGATGGCCAAGCTTCGCCCGGGAGCGCGCGAGGAGAGCTTGCGTTTGACGACCGAGAAGATCGTTTCGATCTTGGCGCGTTGCCGGTAGGGCTTTTTCGGGAAAGCGCGGAACATCTGATTGCGAATGAGGCCCTGAGGAATACCGCGGCGTTTGGCCGGGATGATGCTCTTAGCTCCCAAGTGCTGCCGGATGAATTCGTGATTGGGTTCCGAGTCGAACTCCGCATCCGCCAGCACCAGGCCAAGGGGCGCGCCTCGTGCGGCCACCTCCAGCAGTGCCGGCAGAAAACGCACGTCGGATCCCGGCCCTTGATGCGCCCGTTGCGCCAGCAAAATTTGTTGCTGTAAATCCACCACGATCACCCACTTCAACCAATGACGATGCCGCGAACTGTGCTCCGCATGCTGTTCCAGACGCCGTACAAAGAAGGTGCTGACGGAATTGTAGGAAAGTCCGGTGCCGTCGATGGCGGCAGAAACGGGCCGGCGCCGGCGTGCACGCAAGCGACGCACGGTTTCCTGCAATCCACGATTGACGGTGTCGTCGTCCAAACGTCGCAGAAAACGATATAGCGTGGTGTAGTCCGGCACGGCCTGCAATTGCAGTGCGGCACGCAATTCTTGGTGCTCGCGCAAGCGCGTCTCGGCCTCCCGAAAGGTCCAATCTTCATAGCGCATCAGGCACAGCACCGCCAATAGCTGTGGTTGCGTGAACTGGTGTTTGCTGAAGCGCGTGCGGTAGGGCGGCAAAACCTGCGTGGCCACTTGCAGCGCCACACGAGCAATAGGCAGGAGACCAATCTCGGCCATCGTCCCTCCTGCCCCATCAGAAAACACCTGTCGCCCCTCCTTGTCGATCCCTCGAAACATAATCTGTGCCTAGGATGTCAACAGAGCCATCAACACTTACGAAAACGTCTGCAAGTGTTGATTCTAAAAGACTTACGAAAATCACTAACCCTTTTAGAATCAATACTTACGAAAAGACCCGGGGGGGAACCCCCACCATTCCGTCATACAGTTTGGGAAGCGTACTGGCCGGTGGATGCTAGGTCTTCGCATTCACTCGGCACCCAGTTTACTGGCAACACCTGCCGGTCCACGGTGCCCCGAAGCCCCGTCCAAAAATAAGGGGTGCGAAAGAGCCGTCTCTTCCGCACCCCCGGGGTGTATGGGGTTAAACAAACTCTGTCGGGCCTCAGAACGTGATGTGAGCGCCCAATTGAATGATGCGGGCGCCGCCAACGAATCCAGTGATCGTGCCAGCGGTGCAATCCGCCAAATCGAGACCGGCATTAGGACCACCGGCTGGGCAAGGGCTGGGACCATATCCAACGTTCGCATCCGGGTTGGCATAGTTCACGTGATTGAAGACGTTAAACATGTCTGCCCTAATTTCGAGTTTCACGCCCTCCCAGTGAAGGGGGAAACTCTTTGCGACACTGAAGTCCGCGTTGAAGAAACCCGGGCCAACCAGCGTCATGCGTCCATTATCGCCAAAGGTCCCGTACGCTGGGTTCGCGTAAGCCGCAGGGCTGAACCAGCCGTGGATCGTCTGATTGGAGACCCCTGGGTTGCCCACCAGATCAGGGTAAAGCGTGGAACCGGCGGCGATGGACGGAGCGAGCCCGGGATCAATACCGGTGGCAACGGAACTCTGGATCACCGGAGTAAACGGAACTCCCGAGTGCCATTGGAAAAGACTGGAGACGCGCCAACCGCCTGCAATCTGGTCGAGCGGCCCGTGAAGAGCAAACTGACGTCCGCTGCCGAATGGAAGTTCGTAGACGATCTGGCCAACCAAGGTATGCGTTGAGTTAAAGTCGGACAAACCGTAATTGACAGCGGGATTGTAAGCATTCTGGTAGATGTCAACGCCCGATCCGTGACCCGTGCCTGTGCCGGTATCGAGCGATTTCGAAAACGCGTAGTTGACTTGGAAGTTCAAGCCGTAGGACAGCCGCTTTTGAAGGCGTACCTGCAGCGCGTTGTAATTCGACCATCCGTCATAGATGGCGGCCGAAATCGAATTGAATATCGGGTTGGGATTCCCGCAATTGTAGCCCGTGCAGCCTAGCTCGGTGACAGGCGCCTGATTGATATCCGTCTGAAAGTTCAGATTCCTGCCGCGGGTGTAGACATAGCTTGTATCCAGCAAGATACCGCCTGCGAATTCGTGCTGAACACTGAGCAGGAAAGTCTGCACGTAGACGGTGGGCATATTCTGGGGGTAATACTGCACGCCGCTATAATTGGCGATCTCCGGCGAAAGTGTTTGCAGTGTCGGATAGACGACCGTGCCGGGCGGCGGGCCCGTGGCCAATTTGAAGGCATAGCTTCCGTTAACGTAGCCCCCATTTCCTTCGTTATGGGGATTGAAGCCAAGGCCTAGCGCCCCGTCGGTATAATTCTCGGCGTCGCGTGGCGCGTCAAAAATTCCGTAGCTTGCGCGGACGGACCACTTATCACGCGGTGACCAAGCGACTCCAATTCGAGGCGCGAATTGCTTGTAATCGGCGTTTTGAATAGTACTGAGGTTGGTGGTCGTGCCGCCATAAACAACGTCGCTTTGCCCTCCGTAGAGGATGGCTCCCTTATACAACCCGCCATTCGCGGAATTGGGCAGAAAGGGGTCGTAATTCCCGAAGAGATTATGCTTCACGCCCCAACCGGCCTGCGCCTGCCAGCGCAATCCCAAATTGAGAGTCACATGCGAGGAAATCTTGTAGTCGTCGCTGGCGAACAACGCCGTGCTGTGAGTATGTGCGCTTGTCGGATCGTAGTTGTAGACATACCATCCGTAGACGTCGCCTGACAGGAAGTCGGCGTAGGGGATCCCCGTGACGCTTCCGTTGAACTCGAAATTGCCGGAGCTGAGATCGCCCCAATTTGTATAGTTTTGGTAAACCCTGTCGTATTCGCCGCCCACCTTGATGGTGTGCTTGCCACGAATCAGAGTGAGGACATCGGAGACGTTGTACACGCCTTCGCCCAAAACCGCGCTGATGTTTCCGTTTTCGCCGCAACCCGCGCCCAGAGCGTAGCATCCGGCTCCCGCCCCAGTATCAATCGTGATTTTGGGAAACACGTTGGATGGCGAATTGGAGCCATAAGCCGGCTGAAGACCCAGAGTCGTGGGGTCGTCCTTGCCAAGGGAAGGCGGCACGTACTTATCAAGCTCGCGGCTTCCGCCCAGACGAAACTCGTTCAGCATGGTCGAGCTGATGGTGTAAACATCCGTCAATTGGCCCGTCAGGTTGTAGTTATTTCCCAGCGAATACGAAGTGGCATCATTGGGGAAAAGAGGATCTGCGGGGACATAGGACACAGTGTTGGGATAATAATTGAAACTAAACGAGAGTTTCTGCGCCGAGGAGATATTGTAATCAACCTTGCCCGCATACCAGGTGGATGTGTTCGGACTGCTTCCATTGAATACATAGTTGTTTATCGCGGGGCAAGTTTGCGCAACAGATGCTGACACGTCCGCTGGGCCGGGGCATCCCGGAATCCATCCCGGAGCGGTCGCTGCCGGAAAGTAGCCTTGGAGCTTTTGGGCCACTGGATCGTAAGTTCCGAGCAGCATACCTGTGGGGCTAAAGTAGGTTGCGTTGGTCGATCCGGGCATCCCGTAAAAATCTCCCGCTTGCATGGCGGCGGTGGGGTAGCTATAAAGTCCCGAAGTTGGAGTGGACGAGGGATTGCGCTGGTAGGTGAAAAAGAAAAACAGTTTATTCTTGAGGATCGGACCGCCTACGCTGCCGCCATAGTTATTCCAGTGCTCCACGGCTTTCGGCCCCGTCGCATTATAGAAACCTCTGGCGTTCAAGGACGTGTTCTGAACGAATTCAAAAGCGCTGCCGTGCCATTGGTTGGTCCCGCTCTTCGTAATGACGTTAATGGAGGTCAGGCCATTGCCATACTCTGCTGGGGCGTTCCCCGAATTAATGCTGACTTCGGAGATCGAGTCAATCGGCGGAATGAAGTTGCTGCTGTTAAAATCTCTCGGCGCGGTGGCAGCGGAACCATCCGTCAGAAAGTTCACATTGTAGGACTGCGTGCCGTTAACTCCCACTTGCTGGCCGACGGCTTGCCCCGGGCCTCCGCCGGCATTCACGCCCGGAATAAGCTGAGTCAGGGCGGCGCGCCAGTCGGTGCCAATGATAGGTGCAGTGCGAATTGCCTCGGTACTTAGGTTCACGTGTTGCCCAGTTGTTTGCGTTTCGACAAGCGGCGCCGCCCCGGTTACCACGACTTGCTGAGTGGCCGCGCCAAGTTGCAGAGCGGCGTCAATTTCCAAGGTTTGGATTTGCAGCACAATGCCCGAGCGGACAAAATCGCGAAAGCCTGGTTTCGAGAAGGTAATGGTGTAGTTGCCAGGCGATAAAAAGGGAACGTCGTACAAACCGGCGTGATTCGTTGTTGTTGGAGTGACCACGCCGGTCAACACATCCTTGATTGAGACGGCCGCATCCGGGACGACTGCTCCGGAAGGATCCGTCACTGTGCCTTTAATTTCTCCCGAGTTCGAGTTCTGCGCCTTCGCCAAAGGTTCTAGTAGCATGACCAGCAGCAGAGAGCATAGGCAGCTATAGTTACGAAGAGCACGTGCATTCATCACTTGGTCCTCCTAAGAGCTATGTCCCACCCGCGGTCTGCAACTTTCCACATGACCCTAAGCTGGCATCTTCCATCCAGCATGTAATTCCACACCCAACTCGGCTCCCAGGGCTCGTCCTACTTCCACCACCTGCCCTGTGTGCGCCCCGCTATCCGGCTGCAGGGCGCACACATCGGGGAACGTCAGCACCACGCGAGCCCCCGCTTGCCTCGCCAACGATGCACCTCGACTACGCCTCGACTAAATTTTCCTGTTTACCCGGCGGCAGAAATCGATCCCACGCATCTGCCCGGCACCATCCGGGTCGCCTAATATTGCAGGATTGTAAGATTTGCCCGCACCGGGGGGCATCCTCCTAAAGTAGGATTATCGATGCCTGGCATTCTTTTTTTTTATGCTGGAAATGGGGCGACTTCGCGCCGGGCATCCCTGATAAAAAGGCCCGCGCGGAGAATGCTGCACGGGAGTCCTTGCCGCCGAGGAAGGACTTCTGGCTGAAGGGTCGATAGGACGGGTTTCGCAGAGCGAAGCCGCCCATCGCGGAAGACGGTTGGGAGGACCGCTGAATCAGGGCAATCCAACTCAGGTCGTTGCGATAACTGTGGCAGTGAAAATGTCGAGGCCGCTTCTGAACCAGCGTTAAAGATGTTCCAGTCCTCGCTGCAGGGCGGCAATGACTGCTTGCGTACGGTCATTGGCGTCGAGGCGCATTAAGATCACGCTGACATGGCATTTCACGGTGGCTTCCGTAATGCCGAGGCTGGCGGCAATCTCCTTGTTGCTCTGACCGTGAACCATCAGCGAGAGCACCTCGCGCTCGCGTGGGCTGAGGTCGGAATTGGGTGTACGGTCTGCCAAACTGCGGGCCACCGGCGGCGGAAGAAAGCGCGTTCCCGCATGCGCTTTACGAAGCGCATCGACGAGCGTTTCGTGCGACATTCCTTTGATGATATATCCAAGGGCGCCCGCGACGAGCGCCTGATGAATATCTTCATCGCCTTCGTATGTGGTCAGCACAACGCACTTGGCGTGGGGATCTTCCGAGCGGATCGCACGCAGCGCGTCCAGACCGCTCATTCCAGGGAGCCGAAGATCCATCAGCGTAATGTCCGGGCGATGCTTCTTGAAAATGCGCACCGCTTCTTCGCCGGAGCCCGCTTGCGCGCAGACTTTCATATCCGCTTGCGCGTTGATGATGGCCGCAACACCGAGGCGCAGAATGGGATGATCATCGACCACGAGAACGCCCATCTTGTGCCCAGCACTCATACCCTCACGCTTTCTACATTGTTTAGCACAGCGGGCAGCCGCGCCGGAACTTCCAAGGACAATTGAGTTCCCTCACCGGGAGAAGTGTTTATCTCGAAGTGGCCGCCCAGGTGTTCGATTCTTTCACGCATCCCAATGATTCCAAAATGAGCGCCTTGCATGGCCAGAATTTCTTCGAGCTCAAATCCTCTGCCATCATCGAGGACCTGCATGCGCACCGTATCCGTTTCGAACTTCAACGTGATGCGCACTTCGGCGGGATGTGCGTGGTGGATGGCGTTGGAAACCGCTTCGCGCGCGACCATCAGGAGGACGTACTCGACGGAACGATCGAGCGGCACAGGATTGCCAAAGGCCTTAAAACGGACCGGCACGCGCGAGGCGTGGCTCACCTGCTGCGCCATCTGCTCGAGCAGTTGGCTGATTTCGGGCGATGGAGTTTCTCTCTGTCTTAGATTCCAAACGGCGCGGCGCGCCTCATCCACGGTGGCGCGGACCTGATTGCGCGCAGTATCCAGCAAATCGCGAAGCGCTCCCGAACCTCCGGGATCGAGGGACACGACGGCTTCGAGCAATGCGGAGGCACTGACGCAGCCTTGAATGACGGTGTCGTGCATTTCCCGGGCGATGCGATTGCGTTCTTCGAGGACGGCTTCGAAGCGATCATGAACTTGACGCAGTCTCAGGCGATACACGGCGAAAATCCCGACGACAATCAACATCGCGCAGAGCGCGAGAAACCAACCAGTGCGGTACAAATGCGGGCGCCAGGCGATCGCCAACGAAGCTTCCGTCACCTTATCGGGCCTATTCATTTCAAAAGCTTGTACGTTGAATCGATAGACGCCGGCCGGCAAATTGGTGTAGTTGGCAACGCGGCTGTTCAGCGGTTGGGTCCAATCGCGATCGAAGCCATCGAGCTTGTAGCGGAAACGGATGCGCTCTTGGGAGCGAAGGCGGATGGCGCTGTAGTCAATTTGAAGCTTGCCTTCTCCGGGAGGAACCACGAGGCGGCCAGAGATGGGCTCTTCGCGCCCGTCCACGAGCACCTGCTCGATGACAACCTGCGCCAGATCGCCCGGCCGGGTCTGATCGGGCAGGATTCGAACTGGTCCGCGGTTGCTGGGAAACCAGAGTTCGCCACGCGAGGTAAGACAACCTGCAGGCTGGGTCCCGCCGTGCATTTGGGTGGCTTCGACGCCATCCGAGAGGCCATAGAGCGTTACAGCGGGGCGGAAGTCCGGATGATCCGCAAGACGATCTAAATCTCGGCGCGCGACAGAAGAAATTCCATTGGGCCCGCTCATCCAAAACACGCCGCGCGAATCCGCCAAAATTTGGTAGATGCTGTTGCTAGCGAGTCCCTGAGCACTGCCAAACGAGACCAGATTTCTATCCCTCCAGCGAAACAGCCCGGCGCCCCTGGTGCCGAACCACAATCCGCCATCATGGTCTTCATGAATCGCCCAAACCTTTTCCGAACTCAGGCTGCGTGTGACTTCGTCCTGGACAAATTTGCCGTTTTCCCAGTGGCTTACACCACGGTCCGTTCCAATCCACAGTCCGCCGCGACGATCCTCGAGCAGAGCGCGGATGCTGAAGTAGCAGAGACCGTCCGCCATGCGGTAATTGGTCAACGCTCCGTCATGCCAGCGGTTGAGTCCTTCATCGGTGCCAATCCAAATGCTGCCATCGCGGCTTTCGAGGAATGCGCGGACGAAGTCATTGGTCAGGCCGTTGTGCGTCGTGTAATGAATCCGCTCGGCGCCATTCACGCGATAGGCGCCATGGCCATCCGTACCAATCCAGAAAGCGCCAGAGCTGTCGCGCAAAACGTTGCGCACGCGGACGCCCGGCTCGGGAGCAGGTATAAGCTCGGAATGATCACGACGAGCATTGATGCGATAGAGTTGCGTGCTCGCCACCCACAGAGATCCGTCACGGTCGGGATAGATGGTGCCGAAGTCAGCATTCTGAGCATCGGGCAGCGGAAAGGTGCTCATCGCGGTTCTGCTCAAACGCAGCAGGCCTGTTTGCATGCCGCTCCAGATGTTGTGCTCGTTATCCTCGAACAAGGCAAGCACGGTGCTGCTGGGAGGGTCATCGGGCGTTCTGACTCGCGTGAAACGTCCGTTCTGAAAACGAATCAAACCCTCACCGATCGTTCCGATCCAAAGAATGCCGCTCGAATCTTCGCGCAATGCGCGAACCGTGCTCGAGATGCCGGGAATTTTCTCGAAGGGCGCGTCATCGGCGGAAGCTGGCCGCCGCTGGAGGCCCGAAACGGTGCCAATCCATAGCGTGCCGTCGCGGGTTTCGAGGATGGATTTTACGCGTGTGGCGCTGGGATAGCCCTCGAGCCGGAAAACCCTGCAGTTCTCTCCTTGAATCATGACCAGCTTCGAGCCGCCGACCCACAGACGGCCGGAGCGGTCTTCGCGTATATCGTGGACGGCCAGGGACGGGATTTCTCCAATGCCGTCCACGCGCACGAAGCGGTCGCCGGAAAGACGGAATAATCCGGCGTCGGTGCCTACCCAAATGGTTCCACCGCTATCCTGGTAAACGGAACGAACGAAATAGTTCGCCAAGCCATCGGAGGCCGAATACGAACGAAAGACGCCGTCGTGATAGCGCAGCAAGCCGCCGCCGTCCGTGCCAGCCCAAAGACTTCCGTCGCGCGCGACCATAAGGCAGAAAATACTGTTTTCGTGAATCTGAGGAGTATTCTCTCGATCAAAGACAAGAAAGCGCGCGCCGTCAAAACGGACTAATCCGCCGCTGGTCCCAATCCAAAGATAGTGATCGGGCGTTTGCGCGAAAGCTTGGACGGTGCTTTCCGGAAGGCCGTCCTGAGTTTGCCACACACGTCTGGTATATCCATCCGGCAAAGCACGTTGCGAGACGGCGTCAAGCCGAATGACGGCAAAAAGAGAAAATGCAAAGAGAAAACAGAAGCGCCACATTTCAGACGCGCACATCCTACCATGAGGAATAGATCGGGCCAGCAGCGAGTCCCGGCATCGCGAGACTCTGGTTGTCACGGCTCGATGGCAGGCAAGGGTATCCAAGGGTATTTGAGGGGTATTCAAGGAGCCCCGCGGTTTAGACGCTGGGAGACTGGTATTTAGTTGGAACTGAAAAGCGCGGCGAGGAACTTGGCGTCAGGAAACGATGAGAAGGTGCTAAAAAAGCGCCAGCGGGGGTTAACAAAGTGCGAGTTGGAACGTCATAAGGAGGAGGTCGGGTTGTCCAGATGAAATGCGTACGTTGGAAAGAGGAATCCTTTCCTTTGGGCCGTTTTGAATCTAGAATATAGAGGAGTTTCGCGCGTAACCTGCAGAAGTTGGGGCGGCGCGCCCGATGAGCCGGGCGACGAGCGGCCCCGTCAGGAAGCCAAATCGCGTAACGCTTAACATCCTCTCGCGAAACATTTCGACCCACCAGGGCGTATGTAAGGAAGAGGACGGGCCAAAAGATAGCGCGATTGTGTCCCCGGCGGCTAGGATGGCGCCGGAGCGACCTTGAGTGACCTTGCCAGAGTGAATTAAAGAGGAATCGCATGAAGACGTGGAAAAAGGCAGTGATCGGGGTGGGCGCGGCCGTTGTGCTGCTAGGCATAGTGCTGTTCAGCGTCAACCAGGCGAATAAGGGCGTAGTGACGGTGCAGACGGCGAAGGTGGCGAAGCAAGATGATTTGGTTTCGCTGGTTACGGCCTCTGGAGAGATCAAACCCACGACTTATACAAACGTGACGGCGCAGGGATTCGGGAGAATCACGGCGATTCTCGTGAAGGAAGGCGACCACGTCAAGAAGGGCGAAAAATTGCTACTCCAGGACAACGTTCAAGCGAACGCCGATGTGCAGGCGCAAGCGGCTTCTATCCGATCCACGGAAGACGGCGTGCAGGCTGCGGAAGCGAGCTATAGAGCAGCCCAAGCCGACCTTCTGTCCCAGCAAGCAAACATGGAAAAAGCCAGGCTCGATTGGGAACGGGGTCAAGGACTTTACAAAGATGGCTTGATCCCTAAACAAGATTTTGACCAGCGAAAGACCACCTATGACGCCGCAGCCGCGGCAGTGGAATCTGCAAGGGCCCACGTACTGACCTCGAAGGCGCAGATGGAGCAGACGCGTTCGCAGGTGATCCAAGGCGAGGCGGTGCTGACACACACGAAGGATGTGCTGTCTAAGACTACATATACGTCGCCCATCAGCGGAATCGTAAGCTACTTGCCTGAAGACGTTGCCCCGGGCGCCTACGTGGTGCCCGGCATTACGAACACAAACGGCAGTTTCTTAATGACAATTTCGGATATGTCCGTGGTGACTGCAGAGGTTAAGGTCGACGAAACGGATATCATCAACGTGAGGATGGGGCAGGAAGCGGACGTGACCATAGACGCATTGCCCGGGAAAGTGTTCACGGGTAGAGTGACGGAAATTGGTTCACAAGCGACATTACGCAGCTCCGGTTTGGCCACTACGCAGTCCACGACGGGGACCGAGGAAGCCAAGGATTTCAAGGTGGTGGTTAGGCTCGATCACCCGCCGGACGATTTGCGGCCGGGACTTTCGACAACGGCAAAAATCAAGACGGCGGAAAAGAAGGATGTTATCGCCATTCCCATTCAGGCGCTTGCCGTGCGCACACGCAAGGATCTGGAGGAAGCGGCCAAGAATGCGCAGGGGCACGGAAATTCAGGAGTAACGCTAGCGGCGCCTCCGCCGCCCGCGGCCGGGGATCCGAATAAGGACGAAGTGCAGGGCGTCTTTGTGGTAAACGGAAATAAGGCGTTCTTCCGGCCGGTGGAAACGGGGATCACCGGAATCACCAACATCGAAATCACCAAGGGACTGCAGGTGGGCGACCAGATCGTTGTGGGGAGTTATAAGGCGTTGCGCACGCTGAAGCCTGAGGCGAGCGTCAAAGTAGACAATTCCGTGCCAAAGTTGCAAGGCGACCAGCAGAGCTAGCAAAGCGCAATCCAGCGAGGAATATTTGAATGCCCGTAGAGACGACAGCAACGGATTCCTACCGCGAGGATTTGGTCAGCTCGGGTATCGTGATCAAAACGGAAGCCCTGACGAAAGTGTACGAAATGGGCTCCGAGAAGGTCCACGCTCTCAGCGGGATCGACCTGCAAATTCGCAAGGGCGAGTATGTGGCCATCATGGGGCCCTCCGGTTCGGGAAAATCGACGCTGATGAACCTGATCGGGTGCTTGGATTCGCCGAGCGAGGGGAAATACTGGCTGGCTGGCCGGCTGGTGAGCGATTTGGACGACGACGAGCTGGCCTATATTCGCAACAAAGAGATTGGATTCGTCTTTCAAACGTTCAATTTGCTGCCCCGCGCGACGGCGCTTCACAACGTGGAGCTTCCTTTGATTTATAACGGGACGCCATCGGAGGAGCGCATCGAAAAAGCCAAGCTGGCGTTGGAGCGGGTGGACTTGGTGGGACGGATGATGCACAAACCGAACGAGCTCTCGGGCGGCCAGAGACAGCGTGTGGCCATTGCTCGAGCGTTGGTGAATTCGCCGTCAATCGTCCTGGCGGACGAACCGACGGGCAATCTTGATTCGAAAACCGGCGAAGAGATCATGGCGTTATTCGAGAATCTCCACGGACAAGGGAACACGATCATTCTCGTAACGCATGAACACGACATCGCCCAGCATGCACATCGAATTATCTTCATTCGCGATGGAAAGATTGCATCGGATGAAGCGGTCGTAAAGAAATAGCAGACAATTCGGCTCTTTCCTTCCACTCTTGATCCGCTAATCTGAAAATACCGGCGCTCAGGCGCTGAATTGGCCGAGGTGCATCTCGGTGAGCGCGCTGAGGCGAAAAAGGCGGCTGGTTTATGCGATCGGATCGAAAAGAAAAATCCAAGACGGCGGATTTGCTGCGAGAGGCTGCAGAGCGATCGCTGAAATACGCAGAGAGAATCGGGGAGAGGCGAGTTGCGCCGGGCCAGGAGGTTGTTGATGGCTTGAGGGCATTTCGCGAACCGTTTCCTGCGTCGACGTGCGATGCGATGAAAGTCCTGGAGAAACTGGATGAAATCGGTTCTCCAGCGACAGTGGCGACGACGGGCGGACGATACTTTGGCTTTGTGATTGGCGGAGCATTGCCTGCTTCTCTGGCGGCCAACTGGCTTGCAGGAACGTGGGACCAAAATGCGGCATTGCGCGTAATGTCGCCCGTGGCAGCGGAGTTGGAGGAGGTGGCGCTGGGCTGGGTGTGCGAAGCGCTGGGACTGCCGAAGGAATGCGAGGGCGGGCTTGTGACGTGCGCGACGGCAGCGAATTTTACAGCGCTGGCGGCGGCTCGCCACGCCCTGCTGGAACGCGCGGGCTGGAACGTCGAGGACGACGGCATGTTCGGCGCGCCTCCCATCGACATAGTGGTTGGCGACGAAGTGCATGCTTCGCTTTTGAAGGCGCTGAGTCTTGCAGGCTTTGGAAAAAAACGGCTGACGCGAGTGGAAGTGGACGGCCAGGGGCGCATGCGCGCGGACAGGCTGCCGCGGCTCCATGAGCGGACGATTCTGTGCATTCAGGCCGGAAATGTGAACACGGGAGCTTTTGATCCGGCGGCGGAGATCTGTGCGCGGGCGCACGAACAAGGGGCCTGGGTTCACGTGGACGGCGCCTTCGGATTGTGGCCGGCCGTTTCACCAAAGCATCGGCACTTGACGGAAGGATTCGAGACAGCCGATTCGTGGGCCACGGACGCGCACAAGTGGGCGAACGTAAATTTCGACAGCGGGATCGTGCTGGTGAAAAACGGGATGGCTTTGCGGGCCGCGATGACCATGACGGCGGCGTACCTCGAAGCGGGCGCGCTGCGCGAACCGATGTATCACACGCCGGAGGCGTCACGAAGAGCACGGGGAGTGGAATTGTGGGCGGCGCTAAAGTCACTGGGACGGGAAGGGCTTTGTTCTCTAATCGAGAGGACGTGCGCTTATGCACAACAATTTGCGGAAGGATTTCGCGAAGCAGGGTTCGAAGTTCTGAACGAAGTTGTCATCAATCAGGTGTTGGTATCGTTCGGGAACGCCGAGACAACGCAGAGAGTGATCCGTGCGGTGCAAGAGGATGGGACGTGCTGGTGCGGCGGAACGGCGTGGCAGGGTAGAACCGCGATGAGAGTGAGCGTCTCTTCCTGGGCGACAACGGAAGCGGACGTGCGGCTGAGCCTCGAAACCATTGTGCGCATTGCGCGCGCGTGCCTCGGCTAAACGGCATTTTCCAGAAGAGATGAGTTACCCGCAAGAGTCAGCGCGTGTGCACGGCGTGCGTGGCGTCCAAATCGGCGAAGGTTGGCGCGGGACAGAGATACGTGCGAGACAAGCGGTCGTGCCAGGTCAATGCATCCTCGTCCCACAGAGCCCACAGAAAACCCATGAAAAATGTGCCAACGGAGAGCATGTAGCCGGCGCTACGCCAGAGCATCTGCCTTGGCGTTGGAGGCTCGCCGGAAAAGCTGGTTACGTGAAGACCGCGCAACATCATGCCCGGCGTCGTGCCGCCAAAAATGGTGAAGAGGGCGAAGTATTGCAGATAAACGATGACGAAGGTGGTCACGCAGACGGCCGCGCTCAACTTGCTGAACGTAAATTGTCCGCCAAGCGATCCAAAGAGAGCGAGGAAACCTCCATAGGCGAAGAGGAGGCATCCGGCGTCTATCAATCCGGCGAGCCTGCGCTCGAGGATTGAGGCAACTGGGTATAAACCTTCGTGCTCGGGCGGGAGAATCACCGAAGAAGGAGGTTGCGATCCCGGGGCGGGTTCGGGAGGGAGAGAAACATCGATGAGCATCCGCGCGTCGTCTCGAGCAGCAGCATTTCGGCCGATGGCGATGGTGAAGGAGAAATCGTCATCCGCAGCGGGGAGAGACTCATCGACCTTGAGTGCAGTTTGCACAGGTTGTGCGGGAGCGGAATCGTCGAAGGGAAGCTGGGACTGAGCGAGATTTGGGGCTACCTTGCGGCGCCGTACGCGATAGGCCCGGAGGCGCTGCGAAAGCTCGCCGCGCCAGGCGGAATCCGGCTGGTCACCGGATGAGGCCAAAGCGTAATTCCGGCCGATTCTCGGACCGAGATCTTCCCCTTCGCGAGGCGCGGAACTTGCCGCGGCGGGAGAAAGTTCTACTGTAAGGGATGAATCACAAAAATTGCAGACGCGTATGCTCGAGGGCAATACGGCGCCGCACTGCAGACATGTTTTAGTCACCGGTCGTTTTTGCGCTGCGGACGCTTCCACTCCGGTGAGGAGGGAACGGTTTTAGATTACCACGAAGCTAGAAAAGTCAACCCAAAAAGAGGAAGAGCCTGTAGCGAAATCGATAGCGGATAGCGCAAGCGAGGTGGTGCCGGAACAGGGCGATCTTTACGATTCCAATTGCTGGGCGAACATGTCTCTACTGAAAGCGATACGCCGTTCGAGAGTCACAGCCGCGAAGTAGGTACACAGTCCGCGCTCCGACTCGGTCCAGGTGCGCAGCGAAGGAATAAACTTAGCGAGGGTTGAGCGTACAAAACCCAGGAGACCGAAATACGCTCCAATGGCCTGAATGCCGCTGCGATCTTCCGGACGGTCCGGGCAGAGCTGGAGCAGTTGAACGACGCGGTCAAAATCATCGCCTGCCGCAGCGCTCTTAATTCCCGTAACGTCCTGCACCTCAGCGGAAAGCGGGTGCTTGATCGAAGCTGCAATCAAGGAGCGGCAATAAGACACGAAGAACTGCAGCAAGAAGACCAGGGAACAGACGAGAATAATTCCGGCCATCATCGCGGGATCACCGCCAGCCGCGAAGGAGCGAGCTTGGCTTCTTCAGGCAAACGCCAAAACGCATAGGCCCAAGCCAGCGGGAGGAATATTCCGAAAACCTGGTACATGGGAACAAGCAAGGAGCTCAATGACGGATACAAGTTTCGCATCGCGTAGTTGGCCGCAAAGAGACTGAAGTAAACACCGAGCGAAAGCACCAGTTGGACGAGCCGGGTGCGCGTTTCGCGAAGCTTCAGGATGGCACCCCACAGAACATAGGTGAGAACCAGTCCCACAAAATAAAGGTTTTGGGAGAGCTCGACGACGAAATGGGTAAGCATCTTGGCGGAGGATTGCTCGACGACGGCGTAGGTGAACAGAGCGGTCCCGCCCAGAAGTAACATAGCGCCCATTTTGACGTAGCGCTCCGCGTTCATTTCGCTGAAAACGTGAACGTAGAGCATGCTTAAGACGAAGTAAAGGAAGATGGTTAGGATAGCGTCGGAGTAATAATAAAAATACACGTACTGCTTCGAGGAGAAGCCGTATTCGGTGAGGATTTTGTAGCGAGCGAGCTCAGAAATAACTGCGAAAGCCATGTACAGATTCAGGCAGAGATAGCGGCGAAAGGCGTGCTTTTTCAGCGCGCACACTACCACGGCTACTTCGCAGAACAAGCATACAAGCCAAACGGCGTATGCGAAAGGACCAGGCACGTATCACTCATCCTATCTACGCCCCTGATCCCGACCCCGCGGAAAAGCTAGAAAAGTTTTTGCGGATGCCGTGACTCTATTAAAAGGGCGTCGGTGGTGCTGGTGCTCCGCCGTTCCTAAACGGCGTTGGCGGTGCCGGTGCTCCGCCGTTTCTGAACGGTGTCGGCGGCGCTGGTGCTCCGCCATTCGCCATGATTACGGAGCCATCGCTGTGCGCCGTAACAATGGTTTTCAGACCCATAGCTCCTGTCAAAACGACCATGACAAGGAGTACAACCGCGAGTTTCCTGGACATATAGCCTCCGGGGATGGAAGACACCCAGAGACACTCTATCCTCAACTACGAGGATGTCAAGTAGCTCGCGCTACGGATTTGTACCGTATTGGTACACACCTACTCGACAAATCCCTTCGCCAGGCTTTCGCCTAAGGAGATGGGACCGTCAATTCACAACACGAGGAGAATAGGTTTTAGGACGTGTAGGGTCAACGGTACGGTAGTACTAAGAGCCTTAGGACTTCAGAGCTGCCCCAGCGGCGTTCTGATGGCAAGAGACGTTGCCATTCACACAAAATTCTTGCTTCGGCAGAAAATGAAATTGTGGGACGCTCGCCGGAGTGGGAGTGCTTGACACGTTCGTGACCTCCTCCGTAGCATTGAGAATTGGCTTTGTGCCGGCGTAGCTCAGTGGAAGAGCGAGGGTCTCATAATCCCTAGGCCGTGGGTTCGATTCCCCCCGCCGGCACCAACCATCCGGCGATCATTTTCGACTGATCGCGCATTGCGAGCCCTCCGCACCAGAGCGGAATATTTGGAACGGGCAACTTTCCGCCGAATCGCGACGCATCCTTCCGGGAATTTCCCACCACTGCGGCCTTTCCCGACCTTCCTTGAAATTCGGCAAACAGTTTTTTTCACAAATTTCCTATCGGCTTCATGAGCGCCGAGAAGTTGACGCTCTGACTCGAACGTAAAATTCGCATGGAGTGTGCAAGGGCGAATTCGTTGGGTCTGCACGACGAATCGCATGGGGGATAATGTATACTCTGCGCGTTCGGCGTACTCCGGTGTGACCTGGGACATGGAATTCCAAAATTTATTTGCGGGAGGCTCTTGTGGCGCGCATTCGAAGCGGAAAGGTTTGTCTCGCGTTGTTGGTTGCGGTGTGTTTCGTCTCGGCGGCGCGCGCGCAGCAACCAGACCCAAATGAGGACAGTCATTTTCGATTCCGCTTCGTAGGGCCGCGAGTCGGAAACCGCATCGCATCAGTCGCAGGAGTTCCGGGCGACCCAAGCACTTACTATGCGGGCGCGGCCTCTGGCGGCGTATGGAAATCAACGGACGGCGGCAACCGCTGGGCGCCGATCTTCGATAAGGAGCCGGTCGCTGCGATTGGCGCTCTGGCGGTCGCGCCGTCGGATCCGAGCGTGGTGTGGGCCGGAACGGGCGAGGCTTGGGTAATCCGCGATAGCGATGTAATCGGCGATGGAATTTATAAGTCCACAGATGCCGGAAAGACCTGGACCAATATGGGGTTGCAGGAAACGGGGCGCATCGGCCGGATCATTGTGCACCCGACAAATCCGGACATTGTTTTTGTTTGTGCGCTTGGACGAACAACAGGACCTCAGCAAGAACGCGGCGTTTATCGAACCACGGATGGAGGCCAGCACTGGGAACGCGTACTTTTCGCCGGAGAAAATGTAGGTTGCTCTGGCCTCACCTTGGATCCACACAATCCGCGAGTGCTCTTTGCAGGAATGTGGCAAGTGGAGATGCATACGTGGGCGGAATTTGCCGGCGGCCCAGGCAGCGGGGTTTACGTATCGCGTGACGGCGGAACAAAGTGGACTCGCATTGAAGAGCACGGCTTGCCGCACTCTCCACTGGGCAAGATCGATGTGGCCGTGGCGCCAACAAACTCGAACCGGGTGTACGCGCTGATTCAAACAAAAGACCAAGGCTCCGTATGGAGATCGGACGACGCGGGCGCGCACTGGAAGGTCGTGAATTACCAGAGACCCTTGGTCGGGCGCGCCGGCTACTACATCCGACTGGCAGTCTCGCCAGCGAGCGACAACGAAGTTTTAGTGGCGAACAGCTCGTTCTTCCAATCCCTGGACGGCGGCTTGAATTTTCAGGAGGTCCGCTGGGGAGGAGACACGCACGACATTTGGATTGATCCATTGAATGCGGACCGCTTCGTGATCACGGACGACGGCGGAATGATCATCACGACCGTTCATGGCCGGGGCTTTCACCGCGTCACGCTGCCGATCGGACAGATGTATCACGTGGACGTCGATAATCAGGTTCCGTACGACTTTTACAGCAATATGCAGGATGACGGAAACATGCGTGGACCCAGCTTGCCAGGCGAAGGACCGGAAGCGGGCTGGGATCGCCACATGGGAGGTTGCGAATCGGGCTTTACGGTTCCAGATCCGGTTGATCCCAACATCGTGTGGGCCACCTGCTACGGCGATGAAGTGACACGATGGGACGCGCGGACGAAGGAGGCGCGCTCGGTAAGCCCCTATCTGCACACACTCGATGCGGCGCCAAACGAAATCAAATACCGGTGCCACTGGACGCCGCCGCTCGCGGTCGATCCTTTCGATCACAACGTGGTGTATTACGGCTGCCAAGTCATTTTCAAGACCACGAACGGCGGCCAAAGCTGGAAAGTGGCCAGTCCGGACCTTTCGACGCAGGATCCCAGCCGCATCGTTTCCTCGGGAGGAATCGTCGGAGACAACCTGGGGCAATTCTACGGGGAAGTGGTTTTCGCCATTGCGCCTTCCAAAATTCAGAAAGGGCTGATCTGGGCGGGCACGAACGACGGGCAAGTCTGGTACACAAAAGACGGTACCGCTAGCTGGACAAACGTTACCAAAAACATTTCTGGGTTGCCGCCGTGGGGAACGATCAGCAGCATCGAACCTTCCAGTTTTGATCCGGGAACCGCGTATATCGCCGTCGATTTTCATTTAATGGATAACCGGGATCCTTACATTTACAAAACCACGGATTTTGGCAAGACCTGGAAATCGATCAGCAGCAACCTGCCGAAGGACCCTTTGGCGTACGTACGTGCCATCGCGGAGGATCCTAATTGCGCGGGATTATTGTTTGCGGGCACGGGGAACGGTCTGTATTACTCGCTGAACGACGGAGGGGAGTGGAAGCCGTTCCAGGCTGGGCTGCCGCACGCGCCAGTGACCTGGGCGGTGGTGCAGAAAGAATTTCACGACCTGGTGATTTCGACCTACGGGCGCGGACTCTACATTTTCGATGACATCACTCCTCTCGAACAGCTTGCAAAGAACCACTCGGATGCCCCTACGGTGCTGTTCGAACCGCGCGACGCGCGGCGATTTGTCCACGGCGGCCAAGCCATGTTGAACTTTGCGGTGAAGGCAGCGCCTAAAGACCCGGTGGAAATTGAAATCCTGAGTGCGGACGGCAAAACGATTCGCAAACTTACGGCCAAGGCGCACCCCGGCATCAATCGCGTGAAATGGGATATGCATTACGAGTCGCCGCGGCTGATCGCGCTTCGCACCGCGCCCGACGACGACCAACATATTTGGACAGAGCCCCGCTTCCGGGACGCCGACTCGCGACCCATCACCCACTGGGGAATCAAGCCCGCTGAAGTCGGCCCCATTGTGGCGCCCGGGAAATATAAGGTTCGACTGACGGTGGAGGGCCAGTCGTTCACCCAAGAGCTGACGGTGTTGCCCGACCCGCGCATACCGACGCCCGAAGCGGCCATCGAGTCGTCCGTTAAAACGCAGTTGAGAATCCGCGACGACATCACGCAAGTGTCCGATATCGTCAACCAAATCGAATGGCTGCGAAAACAGATCGAGGTCATACAGACCATGCTTCGCCCACCCAAGAAAACGGAAGGGGAAAAAGCGCCGTCCGCGGAAGCGGACGACTATGATGAACCCGAGCCCCCACCCGCGCAGGAGGAGGAGCAAACAAAACGCAAGGCGGAACTGCTGAAGGCCGTCGACGCCATGGACAAAAAGCTGGAGGCCATCGAGTTCAAGCTGGTTTCTCCCGAAAATGTGAACAGCGACGACAAGTATTTCGTAGAGGCCGACAAAGTTTATCTCAACCTGATCTGGCTCAACGCGGAAGTCGGGACCGGCGGCGGCGACGTTGCGGGTGGCTCGGACTTCGCGCCGACGGATACTGAGATGCAACTGCTGAGCGGGCTTGAGGCGGAGCTCAAGGGAGCCGCTGCGGACTACAAGAAGCTGATGGAAGAAGAGCTTCCAGCCTTCAACCGCACACTCTCTGAGGGCAATGTGGCCGCCGTTGTCGCTACGGACTCGCGGCCGACTTCGCCGGAGGATAGAAATTAGCGGGGAAATGCCTTCTAGCTTTTAAGAATTCGGAAAGCGCTTAGGCTCTCGTCCGCCAGCCTGTCGGAAGAAGAGTTGTGCGCAAAGCTGCAGCTGCATGGTCCACCCGTTTTAATTGACAGGGCCGCGAGTGATTGGGCAGGATGAAAAACCCAGTGGCCGAATCCAGCCCCATCTCCTCGTTTGCACCGGCAATGGTGTTTGTAAACCCTGCGGCAGGCTCCGGTCGCGCCCGCTCGTTTATTCCCCGAATCCGAAAAGTCTTTGAGGCAGCAAACACCGACGTGGAGTTCCTTTGCGTCGAGGAAACCAAAGACCTGGAGTCCGCGGCGCACGCCGCCATTGCGAGCGGTAAGCGGCTGCTTATTGCCCTCGGTGGCGACGGAACGATGCAAGAACTGGTAAACGCGGCGCTGGATGCCGATGTCGTTCTGGGTGTTCTTCCGGCTGGCGGCGGAAACGACTTTGCTGCTGGCCTTGAGCTGCCGATGTACCCCATTGCCGCTGCAGAGGCCATGTTACGCGGGCAAACGAGGCGCGTGGATCTGGCGCGGGCACGTACGGCGGACGGCCGAGTGCGCTTTTATTTGGGCGGAGGCGGAGTCGGGATAGACGCGGAAGCAATTCGGCACGCGAACGGAGCTTTCCGGCGTTTGCCGGGGAGAGCCCGCTACGTTGCTTCCGCTTTGCGTGCGTTATGGAGCTTTCGCGCGGTTGGCGTGAAAGTGGAATTCCCGCTGAGTGACATGGCGCCGGTCGAAGCCAAGTGTCTACTGGCAGCGGTCTTGAATACTCCAACGTACGGTGCAGGGATCAGGCTGGCCCCCGAAGCACGCATCGACGACGGATGGCTGGACGTCGTCATTGTGGAAGATATTGGCGTGTTCAAACTCGTGGGTTTATTGCCGCGATTGCTCAGGAATGGCGAACTAAGGACCTCGCATTTAAAACGATTGCAGGTCCGCTCCGTGAGGCTCACCACAGATCGGCCCTGCATGTTTCATGGTGACGGCGAGGTCCTGGGCTCTGCCCCTGTCGAGATCGAGGCTGTGCCCCAAGCGGTGAGAGTTTTGGCACCTGTCCAGAATTGATCGACAGCAGTCATGCCCGGTACCGACTTAGGGCTCGTTCTTGTGGAACACCTTGCGGCGGATATCCGGCCAAAATTCCTTGAGTTCGTTGTCGAGGCCGTCGTAGAGAATTAGAAACGCAAACGTGGAGGCGTTGCGGGAAGCGGTGCGATCTTCCGGCGCATGATAGATATTCGAGATTGCTGCTGCCGCAGCATTACCGAGCGACTCCGAGAAGTTAAACTGATCGTGACCGGAATCCGTGCGCGTAACGAACAGCCGGTTGAACCCATGGTAAACGCGATGAACAAAACTGCCTTTGGCCATCTGGTAATAACGAGGATCTTGGTGGAGTAAACTGGGAAAGATCGCCGTAGTCATATAGGTGCCGATGCTGTTATCGGCGAAGGAAGCGCCATAACGCTTCGCGTAGGCTCCCCAGCCCTGTCCCCAGGATTTCGGATCATTTCTCGCCTGGCTTATTGCGGATAACGCCGCATTGAACGGATAGGATCCCCAATCAAAGACGCCGGCAGTGGCAAGCTGAAATTTCTCGCGGGAAGTGATCGGCGGAAGAGTTTTAGCAGTTTCCACGGTCCCGTAATTCGGCATCACTTCGAAAATACGGTCGTTGACGGTGCCAGTTTCTTTCTCAAGCTTGGTCTTGCCAACTTGGCCGTTCGGCGTGTTGCCGTTCGGTGTGTTCTTGTCCTGATCATCCTTTCCGTCTTTGGGCTTATCTGTTTGTGAGTCGGCTGGAGGCGTCGAGGGCGGGGGCGTTTGAGATTGTTGCGCGAGAGCAGAGGGCGCAAGAAACAACAAAGCGATGATGAATCGTAGACACACCTGACTCGGTCTCCCTACTGTAGCATTCATACGAGATACCGAATCACTCCCGGGGGAACGAGTTCCCGAAGAAATGGCTGACTGAATCTCCAAAAAGCCGTGCTCGCAACTTAGACTCAGATGATACAAGAATGGTTTCACGCGCACTTCATTTGTCAGCCGCGGAATTGCGTTCTTCAGGGCAAGCCACGGCGAGATGGCAGACTGACGCACCAGTCTCACCTGGGCAAGCATCCCATTTTGAAAAAAGCTTGAGAGTAACCGACGGTTTAGGCCGCCGCTCTCGGGAGGCCACGAAGACTCTCACAAGACGCGAGGCGCTCAACTCTTTTTCTTCTCGATCTTTAGATTCAGAGTGATGTCCTTGCGGCTATCATAGCTGGAAATCGTGTGGGTCGAAGATTTGATGCCCGCTTTTTCCGCGTTGATCTCGTAGTCCACATTCGGGTCGAGACCGCTGAAGCGGTACTTTCCGGTAGTATCCGTATAAGAGCTGCGCACCACATTTGTCCTGGTGTTCTTCAGGAAAACCACGCTTTCCGAGACTAGATTATCTGATTTATCCAGCACGACTCCGTGGACTGTGCGGAGTTGAGATTCTTGCCCTCCATCTTGAGCAACGGCCGCGACAACCGCCAAAGCCAAGATTGCCGTCATGCAAAGAACTCGATTTGCCACCTTCATTTCTTCTTTCCTCCTGGCTCCATGCGAAACACGATTCGTGTTTCGCCAAGACCCGTCTGAGCATTCAACTCGCGCGTTTGATCGGCAAATCCCTTGACGTGGACAAGCACCTCGTACTCCGAACCCTGCGGCACGCGCACGGCAAAATCGCCGCGCGAGTTCGTGTAATCATCCCAGCGAAACTTCTTCTCTGTGCTGCGACGAATCTTAAGTTGCACTCCGGGAAACGCATAGCCCTTGGGATCGAATACCGTCCCGATGATCAGAAAATCATTCGCGTGGCTGTATTTTTGTTTTTTCGGTTTTTCAGAACTTGACGACTCAGGCGTGGGCGCAGCCTGGGGAGCTTGCGGCGGGGGCGGGGCTTCTTGTTGCAGGGAAAAAGCCGGAGCCACGACGAGAATCGCTCCCATAGCCACAAGTACAATCCACCGAGGACTCCGCATTAGGCCACTCCCGCCACATTGGATGCTGGTGCTGAGGAAAGGGGATGCAGGGCGAAGAAAGCGAAGCCAGTTACTCTTCTTCGTCGTCGTCTTCTTCTTCGTCTTCCTCATCGTCCTCGATCAAATCGCCGTTTTCGCCGGCTTCGTCTTCCTCATCCTCTTCTTCTTCATCGAGGTCATCGGAGATGAGGTTGAGATGCACGGGATGGGTCTGCGAGACCTCGAGCTCGGACTCACATTCGGGACAACTCAAGATTTCGCCTTCTTCGACTTCGTCTTCATCCACGTCGATTTCGGTGGAACATTCAGGGCAGCGGATCACGGCTCCATCCTCCGTAGAAATGTTCGCAGGGCGGGGCCCCACAGATTCTGCCGCCGCCACCATGGCGTATTATATACCGCGTGGTGCGAAGTCAACTCTAATGCGCGGCGCTGCTGCTTCGATTGTAAACTGCCCCGGGCCGATTTCCTAAAATGAGTCTCTCGCGCGAGTATCCCGATCGTCCCGTAGTAGGAGTGGGCGGCGTGGTTATAGAGAAAGGGCGCGCGTTGCTAATCCGACGCGGCAGCGAGCCGCTACGTGGCGAGTGGTCTATTCCGGGAGGGACGCTCGAACTTGGCGAATCACTGGAGCAGGGCGTGGCGCGCGAGTTGCTCGAAGAAACGGGGCTGGAAGTCCGCGTCCTTGAGCTTATTGAAGTGTTTGACAGGATATTTCCGGGAGACGATTCGTGGACGGCGGAAAAGCATGGCGCACCGCGTTTTCACTTCGTCATTGTGGACTATTTGTGCGAACGAATCAGAGGGGAAGCGCGCGCCGGAAGCGATGTGACCGATGTGGCCTTTGCAAGCGAGAGTGAGCTTGGCCAATACCACCTGACCGAAACCGCAACGCGCGTGCTAAGAAGAGCCTTCGCGATGGACCTCGCACGTGGTTCGATTCGCGGGCCCGCTCGCTAATGTGGGCTCCGTTCGTGGCCGTTTGCTGTATTTCAGGGCGCCTTCACGATTTCGATGCTTCCGTTGGAATTAGTGAGTTGAAGTTGGCAACCGCCTCCACTGATTGTTCCGTTCAATGAGTTTCCACCAAGGCTTCCTGTCGCAGTGACCGGCAAGTCGGAAGAAACTCTGCCGAAGGAAGTCCGCGCGGCCAGGTTATAACCAACGCCTTCCGGGAGACTGACGCGGATGGATGAAAACGACGTCTTGAGGGAAATATCGCGGCAACCGCTGGCAGGCCGCGTGGCGGACACGGAAATTGCCCCATTTTGATTGTCGACCTGGATGCGCCCGCCGATGGACTCCAGCGTCACTCCGGAAAAAGAGGTCGTGACGGTGGCGTCGCCTTTGACATTTCGCGCCGTGACTGAACCATTGCTGTCGTCCGCGGTCAGATTGCTGCTGATTTGTTCGGCGAGAATGCTGCCAAAGCTGGTTTTCGCGTACGCGTCAGCCCCAATATTAGTGAGCGTAATGGCTCCGTTTCCGGTAACCGCGCGAATCCCCTTGGGGATGTTCGACGCTTCGATAGCGCCAAAGGAGGACTTGAGCGTGACACTGCCACGCGCGTCGCGCACGGTGATTTTGCCGTTGGAAGTTTCGGCGTCCAAACTACCGCTGAGATTCTCCAGATCCAGATTGCCGAATGAGTCGCGGATGGTCACGGAGCTGCCATTCAAAGAGCTGGCGGTGATGCGCCCGTTGTTGCTGGTGCAGTTTACGCGGCCCTTCACACCGGAGAAAGTCACGTTTCCAAAGCTGTCGACGATGTCCGCGGAACCGCCCACGGTGGAGAAATCCACGTTGCCATTGTTGTCGTGAATCGAAAGATCGCCGCGAATGTTCTGGGCGTTTACGCTGCCGAACGATGTGGTGATATTCGCTGAGCCGGAATTGGAGAGATTGACCGCTCCGTTGCCTCCCGTAATGGTTGCGGCGCCTTGAATATTTTGGGCAGTGATGCTGCCGAACCGGTTCTGCACTTCGAGGGTGCCCTTCACGCCGGAAACCTGCACCGAGCTGTTTTTGTTGTTGATGATGGCGTTGCCTGCGGCGCCATCGAGCTCAATGCTGCCGAAAGCGTTGTTCAAGCTGGCCGGGCCGGCATCCCGCACGGTGAGCGAGCCGTAGCCGTTCTCGACGGCAACAGCAGCATGTATTCCGGTGACGTCAACCCCGCCAAAACTGTTACGGATAGTTAGGGGCGCGTCTGAAGGCATCGCGATGTCATAACTGACCGACCAGGAAGAGTGTCTGCTGACATGAAACCATTTGTTTTCTTCGGGCGGATAAATGGTGCGGATGCTGATGCCTGCCCCAGTCTGCTGCACGTCAATCTGGATTTTTTGAGCGAAGGCATCCGCTTCCTCGCGGGAGCCGGCCTGAGCGCGGATGGTCGCGGAGATCTTGACGTCGTGGCCGGATTCGCCGTGCACTTTGACTTCTCCAAACTTGTGCTCGACGCTGACGGACTGACCGGTTCCGAGCGTCAGGGTCTTCTCAAAATCGCGGGTGACTTCTTCCTGAGAGCTGCTACGCGCCGCTAACGCTGGCAAAGCGGCAAGCGCGAGAACGGCCGCAAAGCAGCACGCTCTGCGCGAACCAGGCAAACTCGCCTTCTCCCCGAACGATAAAACCGACTTCATTGCTTTTCCTCCAGAATGTCTTCCAAGGTTTGCTGTTTTTCCTGATACATCGCGAGAAGCTGCTCGCGAAGTTGCGCATTGGATGGATTCACTCCAGCCTGAGCGCGAAGATCGTTGATAGCGCTATCCAGCACGAGCAACTTCTCCTTGTAGCTCGCTTGCAAAGGCGTCGTGGGGTTCTCAAGCTGCGGTTTCGCTTGTGCGGCAAGCTTGTCAATGGCCTGTTCATAGGCGGCCTGAGCGCGTTCAACCTCTTCGAGCGCCGAACTTTTCAAAAGCGAGTGGTCATTCTGGGCGACTTGTCGCGGAGGATGGACATAAAGCCACCCGGCGGAAATTGTTAAGATCAACACAAAAGCTGCGGCTGCGGCAGTTTGCAAGCCGAGAGTAAAACCGCTACCCAACGTGAGCCAGCTCCGCCATTGTGAGCGTGGTGTCCCGGGGGCATGTTCAGAGAGAGCGCGCTCGATGCGCGGCCAAAGCAAAGGCGAATCGGAGTAGTCACGCAGTTCCTGCGCCGCGGTGCTGAGCGCTTTCCAACTGCGCAGCTCTTCAGCACAAACAGCACAGTTGAGACTGTGAGCTTCGAGCGCAGCCCATTCGGCGGGCGTACCGTCCTCGAAAATCCTGTCCCGATCTTCACATGTAATATTCATCGTCGTTCACCGCGTTCCCGGAGCATTGCCGCCGCGCGGAGGCTCAAGCACTTGGCGGAGATTCTTCTTCGCCTGGAATAAGGTGTTCTTTGAAGCAGTCTCAGTGATTTCGAGCATCCCCGCGATCTCCGCATGATGGAAGCCTTCGACCTCGTACAATAAAAAAACGTCGCGTTGATGTTTCGTCAAGCCGGCCAGCGCCCGGTCCAGCGCCATTCGCAGGGAAGGATGCGCTCCCGGCGCGCGAGGTTCGGGCATCGGCGAATCTTCGCTGTCGTCCCTCGTTACTTCTCTCTTCCGCATTCGGCTGCGGCGCACGTCATAGCACGTGTTGATAAGAATCCGGTACGTCCACGTGACAAAACTGGACTGCCCGCGAAAGCTGGCTATGCTTCTCTGCACTTTCAAGAACGTATCCTGCACTGCGTCTTCCGCGTCGATTATGCTGCCCAACAAATTGCGAGCCAGGTTCTTCATGCGTGCGCCATGCAACGCATAGAGGCGCTCGTAACCGCCGAGATCGCCGGCCCGGCAGCGTGCGGCCAATTCGGCGTCTTCGGAAGTTGGTGCCGTCGTGGCAGCCTTCGCCCCAGTCTGGCGGGGACTGCCTGAAAGATCTTCAGAAGGTTCCACTCGCCACTCCCGTTCGCGCGGCACGGAAGAGATTCTAGTCTCCCAGGGCAACGCAAGTCTCATTGTTCCCATTCCTCGCTCCTGGGATATAGACGCCAGCGGGACGCGAAACGTCAGGGCATGCGTCTGAGCCTGCCCAGGAGCGGTCTTGGGGCGGAGTCCCAACTGATTGATTAAAAGGGCGTTATTTTGAGAGGGACGACCATCGAGTGCAAATCAGCGCACAGGACCCGCTGTTTTCTTGGACGAATTAGCCAATCATCCGGCGACCGCGTCAGGAAGGGCTCCTCGCGTGCGCTCGCGTCTGCTGAATTCCTGGATAGCGCATTCAAGGTCGTCAACCGTAAAGTCCGGCCACCGCTGCGGCAAGAACACAAACTCGGCGAAGGCGCACTCCCACAGAAGGAAATCAGAGAGACGATGCTCGCCGCCCGTGCGGATGAGCAAGTCCACTTCCGTGGAACCTCCGCGGAGCACTTCTGCCAGCACATTGGAGAAGGATTCGGGCGATAGTTCAGTGACCTTGTAGAAACGGCAAGCGGCATGATAAATCGATTCGCGGGCGGAATAATCAACTGCAAGACGAAGATGAAGCCTTTTGCCGGTAGCCGTAGCCGCTTCGGAGTCGGCGATGGCTTGGCGCAAAGTGGCAGGAATGCGGTCACGGCGCCCGATGACGCTCAGCCGCACGCCCTCTTCCATGCAATGAGAAGTTTCTACCAACAGATATTCGTGGAGAAGGCGAAGGATCGCATCGACCTCCGTGGGCGGCCGTTTCCAATTGGCGGAAGACAAAGCAAAGAGGGTGAGAGTATGAATGCCAAAACCCGGCGCGGCCTCGATGATGCGCCGGGCGGTTTCCGCGCCCGCCCGGTGCCCGGCGGAACGAGGCAAACCGCGCGAGGTGGCCCAGCGGCCATTGCCGTCCGAGATGATGGCCACGTGCAAGCCAGAACCGAGGTTTAATTCACGGAGAGCGGGGGCCTGGTGCTGTATGGAAAAGAGTTGCATGTTTTTGCTGCTTTCTCCGCCGCGGGGAAATCACCGCAAACTACTCTACGGTACAAAGTTATGACACAAAAAATTTTAGGTTTTTAGCCCTCCCGCGTCGCGCGGATCAAGGCCTCCATGTGATTCAGGTAACGTTCGAGCGCGCGACGGCCGGGGGCCGTCAGGCGGTATTCGGTTTTTGGCAGACGTCCATCGAAAGACTTTGTACACACGATGTAGTCCGCTTCCTCCAACTTGCGGGCGTGGACGCTCAGATTCCCGTCCGTAGTCTTCAGAAGCGCCTTAAGCTCGTTGAAAGTGAGAGAGCGATTTACCGCCAATGCGCTGACAATTCCAAGGCGAATGCGTTCGTGGATGAGCCGGTCCAAACCCGCGGAGACGGCTTCGCTCGCGGTTCCCCGCACGGAGCCGAGCAATGCGCCGCGCTCGCGCGTCCGTTCGATTCGTTCCTTGCGGGCAGCCGATGACTTCGCCATGCGATCCCTTTCTATCCCCCGTGGTGCCGGGCAATCCAAATTCCGAAACCGATCTGCACCACGCCAAATCCGCCGGCCATAAATGCGTCGCCCCAGGCAGACGGGGCAAGAAGCGCGGCGGCGCCCAGACTCATCAGACAAAAACCCATCACTGGAATTATGCGCACCGAAAAGGCACCGCCCGTTACGATGGCCGTTCCATAGAGAAGAAGCCAAACGCCTGGCAGGACGCCCGTGGCTCCGGCAGCGTACAGAGCAAAAGTCAGCAAGCCGCCAACGATGATCGGCGGAGCAAAGCTGAGCAGAAATTTCCGACCCGGGCCGGAGAAAAGCTTCGAATTCGCGCGATGCGCCTTGGTTGCGGCCGCGGGAGCCGCGATGGCAACGGCAACAAAAGCCTCAATCAACCAAACCGCGAGCCAGGCCCTCGAGGAAGACTGGCGAGCCGCGAAAAAGGCAGCCGCGAGAGCCGTAACGCCCATGGCCACCCCACCCCAACCGGGTACGGCGGTAAACTCGGCGGCGCGCTCCATGGTTTCGCGGATATAGCGAAGATGATCGGCGGCGCGAGCGTCGATCGGGATGGGTTCGCGCTTGTTAGAGCGAAGGGGACCGGCAGCAATCATGGGGAAAACCATAGCAGGAAAATGCGTTTCTGTCAAGTACTTTGTACTGCAAAGTACTGGCCGGACCCGGCTTCAGGACTGCCGGGGATAACGCCCCCGGATTGCATTCCAGCGTATCGTGAAGATGTCCAGGAACATCTGAATGCTGTCGCGCAGCATATTCACCTTGGTGGCATGCGAGTGCCCCCAACGCACAGGGATTTCGACCGTGCGAAGCCCATGATGCCGGGCCAGATAGAGCAATTCGGGGTCGAATCCGAAACGCTCGATGCGCTGTTGCTCGAAGAGGATTTGGCAGCGTTCGCGGCGGAACGCTTTGAAGCCACACTGCGTATCGACAAAGGGAAGCCGCAATATGGCGCGTACGATGCTGTTAAATACGATGCCGGCGAATTCCCGGAATCGCGACTCATGAATTGTGATCAGACTGCGATCGAGCGCGCGAGAGCCGATGGCGACGTCATTGGACTTGAGGCCTTCGAGAAGTTTGGGGGCTTCCTCGATCGGCGCGGAGAGGTCCGCATCCGTGAAGAGAACGATTCGCCCAAGTGCTTCGCGCATTCCATGGCGGACGCTGAAGCCTTTGCCGCGATTCACTCCATTGGAGATGACTTTCAGATTTGGAATTGATTTTCGGAAGGATTCCGCAACCGCGGCTGTGCGGTCTTTCGAACCATCATCGACGACCAGTATTTCCGTTACCCCTCCCAAATTGGGCAGGTAGGCTGCGATCCGCTCGAGTGTCTCTGGAAGGCGGAGTTCTTCGTTGTACGAGGGAATAACAATCGAAAGGTCAGGGACTTCGGAACTCATCGCGGAGGCGGTTCCTTCCATCCATATCTGCCGATGAGAGGCACGAAGCGGCAGCTCCTCGAGCGTACGAGTGAGAAAGGAATTGCCTTGCCGCTCGATGAGACACAATTCCTGATCGGCGGCATCCCCCACCGGCAATATGAGCCTGCCAGCTTGCGCGAGTTGGCTGCGCAATGGCTCGGGCACCGCTGGCGCCGCGGCGCCAACGAGTATGGCGTCAAACGGAGCAAGCTCCGGAAGCCCGAGCGTGCCATCCCCGCAGTGCACATGGACATTCTTATATCCGAGCCGCTCCAGACGCATGGCAGCTGCGGAGGCAAGCTCCGACCGCGATTCGATCGTGAAAACTATTTTCGCAAGTTGAGAAAGAACTGCCGCCTGGTAGCCGCATCCTGTCCCTATCTCCAGAACACGCTCATTCCCGGTAAGGCGCAACGCGGCGGTCATCGCAGCGACTATATAGGGCTGGGAAATCGTTTGGCCCTCGCCAATCGGAAGTGGAGCGTCTTCGTAGGCCCGATTGCGAAACTCCCTCGGCACAAACTCTTCGCGTCGGACGGCAGCCATTGCCGCTAGCACATTCGAATCGCTGACGCCTCGCCGCCGCAATTGCTTTTCGATCATTTCAGCCCGTTGTTTGGCGAATTCGTCTGCCACGGAAGCCGCCCGCATCGGCTGGCTGATTTCGTTGTCACGAAATAATTTCATTCCAATTTTACCGTCACCCATACTCCCGCAAATCCGTGTCCGGTCTCGTCAGACTTGCGATAGCGCCGCTGCATGCTTTTCCCACGATTTGGTCTCTAGGATTTCCGCGATTTGCGAAATCGCCCGATCACACTCGTCTTCTCGATTGTAAAAATGAGGAGAAAGCCGCACGCCTGCGTTCGGCCGATAATCCACGAGGATCTCGCGCGCAAGCAACTCACGGCTGACCTCGGAGGCATGCGGGCAATCGACGGAGACTGTACCGGCGCGCTCCGCTGGATTTTCCGGCGTGTTCACGCGCCATCCGTGGGATTTCGCGCCTTCGAACAGACGCGCCGTAAGGCGGATGGATTTTTCGCGAATGGCGCCGACTCCCGCTCTGTTGAGAATCTCCAGGCCCGGTTGGCAAGCATACAAAGCAGGGATGTGCGGCGTGCCGTTCAAATAACGGAAGGAATCCTCGCGAGCATCAATAGCCCCCGTTTCGAAAGCGAATGGACGGCGGTGCGCAATCCAGCCCGTGATTGCGGGACGCAGCTTCGGCCGTAGATCTTCCCGCACATAGAGATATCCCACTCCCGGTCCGCCACAAAGCCACTTCAGCACTCCGCCGACCGCAAAATCCACCCCTAAACCGCGCACGTCCACCGGGATTGTCCCGGCAGCTTGAAAAACGTCGAGGATGACATACGCTCCAACGCGATGAGCCTTCTCGACAATCGCCTGGGCATCCACGATGTAGGAGCTGCGAAAAAGCACATGGGAAATCGGTACGAGGAGCGTGTTCTCATCGATGGCCGCGAGAAATTTGCCTAGATCGAAGCGGACCGGGTCGCTGGTGGGGACGAGTTCAATTCGCGCTCCGCTGCGCCTCTGCTCGTGATAAAAATATTGAGTGGAAGGAAATTCCAGCTCGGTCATTACCACTTTATTCCGCGGCCCACGAAAATCAAAACAAGAGCTGATGACCGCCTGCATCAAGGTGACATTCTGATGTAGCGAAATTTCGCCGGGTGCGGCGCCAATCAGCGGAGCGACCTTGTCTCCCACGCCGATGGCCATCTCCCACCAACCCTCTTCCCATGCGCGCACGCCGCGCTCGCCCCAGGCGGCCGCGTAGGCCCGCATTCCCTCGTAAACTCCGCGTGGCATGGCTCCCAGCGAATTGCTAATCATGTAGGTAGTGTGTTCTAGAATCGGAAATTCACCGCGCCATTTCAGCAGTTCATCCATTTAGCAAGGCTCCGCTGAGGATCTTCCGGGAACGAACCATTCTCCACACAAGGTAGCACAGCGAAATGAACACAAGCTAGGCAGCTCAGGCCTCGGGCGTGATCCCTGCAACTCCTGACGCCGTGTAGTTTGAGCGCCGGCTCAGTCGCGACTCGCCACAAGCGGAAGTGAAGAGCAGATAGACGGTGGCCGCATCACCTGAACGAAAGGACAGTTAAATGAGAAGCACGCCTGTACCGCGGGAACGGCGTGCGCTGCGCGTCGTTTCTTACAATCACAGAAGTGGCGGAACACTCCGAAGTCTCTGCCACGGAGGAAGTCATGAAGGCAGTCCTGGCACTTGTCATTATTTACGTGGGGACTTTTCTGCTTGCCATCCAAGGAGCCTCACAAAATCCTGTCAGCGCAGCGCCGCAGAGTACGGAGGCGCAGGACCAGGCAAACGGGGCACAAGCAACAAAGCCCATCGATCCCGTCAAGGATGCGGACATTCGGTCGCTCATGGAGCTGATTGCGGCTCGCGACCAGGTGCGGGAAGCTGTCAACAATTCCAGCGAGCAATATCGAGAAAGACTCCTCGCCACCGTGCCTGACAATGAGAAAGGGCAGGCTTTTGTGGATGCGTTTGTCGAAAGCTATGAGAAGAAATTTGATGCAGACTCGGTGACCGAGCAGCTCGTCGTCATTTACGACAGACATTACACCGACGATGATATCAAGGCCCTGCTCCAGTTCTATGGCTCTCCGGTAGGGCAGAAAGTCGCCACCGAGATGCCCAAGATTGCTCAGGAAATCCAGACAGTTAGCCGAGCGGCCGGCGCCAAGGCCGCCAAAGATGCGCTGCAGGCCCTGCGAGAACAGAACCCCCAAATCGGCCAATCCGCGCGTCTGGGTTTTCGGCCGCGCCGCTGGCAGCAGGGCGCACGCGGGCAAGAGACTCCCCCTCAGCAAGCGGCCCAACAGCCTGATCCACAGCAACCCTAGGGGATTGGCGGCCTACATGACGTCTAACGAAAATGCTTTTTGATTTTGATATCGATGCCGAAGGTGCCGTTGTAATCTCGAAGAGCCACAATGGATACGTTCCGGCTTAAATTGTATTCCACCTGAATAACCTGTTCTTGCGTCGAGCCCACGTTCGAAACATACGTGATAGTAAGACTCCGCGTCACCTGTTGCTCGACGGTGACTCGAGCCGCCGCGTTCTGCGTAGAGCCCGTCGAACCCAACTCCGCAAGCCCTGGATCGACTCGGAATCTGGTAATTCCAAACAATCGTTCGAGCCGGCCACCCAACTGGCTGGAAACAGCCTCCGAAAGAATCGCCGAAGCCCCCGACGACGCGCTTTGTGCTGAGCCCGTGCCACCGCCTCGAATGCTGGCTTCCGAGCTAGTCTGGCCCAACGCGAGAAGCGTCACGATATCGTTGGCTGGCAGCGGTGGATCAGAGCGATAGGCCAGAGTCAACTTGCTCGCGGGTCCATTGAAATTGAGGGTGATTTCGTACTGCTGAATGGTGGTAGTGGCTTCCACGTTCAGCACGGGATCCAGCCGGAACGGATTGGCAAAGTTCATATCGCCACGCGTCACCAGATACTTGTCGCCGTGAAACGTCAGGTCGCCGGACAGAATGTGGATGTGGCCGAGGAGAATGGGATGTTCCCATGTTCCGCGGACTCGAAGATTTGCTTCGGCTTCCAGCTCCGCGCCCGGCCACTCCATACGTGCATCGGGAGCGGAAACGGCGGCAATATCAAATTGCAAGTTGCGCAGAAAAGGCGAAGTCGTCAACGGACCAGAGATGCTTTCCTTCGAGGAAACAAGAACGCCGGCAGCATCGAGTCCCTGGGTTAGGGTCACACGCTCCACGGTCACTTTTCCAGAGAGCACGCCGGAAGTCAGCGTCCCCGCAAGCCGCAGCGAGCCTCCTGCCTGCCAACTCATGCCTTCCGGGTACCGGATGCGCACGCTATCCGTCCGCATGGTTACGTCATAGCGCAACGGGCTTTCCACGTAGTTAACGCTCCCTGTCAGGTGCAGCGTACCCCCGCCAGATTCCGCCGTGATATTTTCAAAGAAAAGTCGCGTGGCATCAAAAGTCAGGTCGCCCTTGATGTTGCTCATCCCTGTTGGAAAATCAGCCACACGGCCTGAGGCGCTTTCTATGTGCACTTTTCCAGTGATGCGGGGGCGATCGAAGGTTCCTTCGAATGCGGCGTTGATTTGTGCCGGACCGCTTGCTTGCAGCGTCGGCAAGAAGCCGGTGAGCAGCCGCAGGTCTAGCGCGCCGTTCAATTTCAACCCCAGCGTTCCCCGCCCCGTAAATCGCACTGCCCCTGCGATGGCAATATTTGTATCGTTCCCTTTGAATGCCGCTTGATCGATTTCCAGACTCTCCTTCGACGAACGCAGATGAATCGGGCCCGCATTTTCCAGTTGCACGTTAGCGTAAGTCAGCGCCAGCTTGGAAAACTTGGCATCCACGATGATCTTTTCGGGCTGCTTCAACGCGCCGTCCACCGTGATATCGCCGTCAGCAACTCCGTGGCCGTTAAACTGTTTGAGGTGCAAAGCCGTGATCAAGAACGGGTCCAGATCGATGTTTACAATCGAGACTTTGCCATTCAAGAGATACGGATCGCCCAGCCCAAGGGTGATTTCGCCCGATATGCCGCCGGTAGTCATCGCCGACCCCAGCTTCAGCTTTGCGGTGCTTCCGTCCAGATTTAGGGATCCATCAAAGCTTCCAATCACGTCTTTGCCGATGCGGAGGTCCACTACGCGGAAGGTTCCTTCGCCTTGTAGCGCCGAAATTGGGCCGTTGGCTTTCAGCCGAAACGTGACTCCTCCTCCGATCGGCAGCCGCGCCGACTGCAGTCTCTCTACATTTTCCAGAGGCAAAGAAGCACCCACTAGATCAAGCGTTACGTTTTGGTCCGCGAATTGGTACCCTGCCGACCCGGTCACGATCCCCGCGCCGCGGCCCTTCTCCTTACCGGGCGCGAAAACACGCAATTCCGCGTCGTCGATGCGCACTTCCCCCGGAGCGACGTTGAGCTGCCCCCGCAAGCGATTGAAGGAGACGCCATACACCTCCCCCTCGGCGAGATCGAATAGCCCCGTGACGAGCGGCTGTGCCCGCGTTCCGTGTCCGTGTAGCTGGCCACTCATCACACCTTTGACCGGATATGTCCAGCGAAACAGTTTTTGAATGGTCTCGACTGGCGCTTTATCGAAGTTCACATCGGCTGCCCATTCGTCGTCCGGCAGGAAACTCCAGTCGGTTAGCCCTAGGGTTCCCTCAATTTGGGTATCCATGGCGCCAAACCGAAAATGCCCGCGCGAGAGTGCCAACTGCGTTGAAGAGTAAGTCAGATCGCTCTCAAGGGAATCCAGCGCAAAGCCGTTGTACCGCACCATCTGTCCCCGGATGTGGCCGCTAAATGTGGGCCGGCCTGCAGGTCCGGTGATCTTGCCGTCCCATTGTGCAGTGCCGGAAATTTCGTGGATTGCGTCCTCCGAACCTGCCTTAGAGCCGCGAATCGCGTTGATGAAATCTTTGTACGATTCCAGAGAGCCGGTTTCGAAATGCACGTCCAGCGCGGAATTACGTGGAGCAAGAACACCGGTTATCGTGCCTCGTGACGACGGCGTTTCGAATTCTCCCGAGCTGATCGCGAACACCCGAGAATCTTGATGATAGTTAATTTGCCAGGTGGCTGTGATCGGGAGGTGGCCCGCCGCTGGCACGTCCACTGGCGCCCACTCCATCGCGCCGCCAACCTCGAAATGCTGAAAAGCATTGCTCCACGTCTCAACCGTGTCTCCGCTTAAAAGTGCATCCCATTCAAGTTCATTGATTGGAAAGTCTGGATGTTCGATGGATGGGAAGACCTCTGCGAGATGCATGTCTTCGATGTGCGTGTCGGCGCGGAACTTCACTCCCGTGAAGCGGAGCGTTATTTTTCCCCTTACGCTGCCGCCAAAGCCTTCCGCCAGGAAGTCAGGCACCACCAGACCATCATTGTTGATGATGTAGCTGCCCCGGCTCGTGAGTCCCGCGGCGTGAAAAATTGTGTAGCTCAGGTGGACGTCTCGTCCCGCGTAGCTGCCTGAGCCCTTATATTGGCCGTCGGCGAACGTTCCTTCCCCGCGCACATCGACATGTCCCGTGGGGGTCTGCGGTGATCGGAAAGTTTCCCGGATATCCTGCAACTCGACCCATCCGCGGTAACGGAAACTCCACTTTGGTTGCGCGAAACCGGACATTTCCACCTGTGCATCAAGATGCGAGTGCCCCGCGGTCAACACACCTTGCTCCAGCGTGAATCCGCCGCGCCACACGGTGAACTTGGCTGTGAGATCCGCCGGCGGAGGCACGATTTTTCGGGCACTGAATCGGACGCCGTGCCATTCCAGGTTGCCTAAATACAGGGGGTGCTCGAGAGTTCCGCCCGCGTCCAGGGCGAGGTGCAAATCCCCCCCTTCCACCGCCAGCGGCGCCTTTGCTTCGTTATAAAGTACCCACCCGTTTTTGATCTGCACCCGGCGCACACGCAGCTCGAAAAGCGATTCGCGCAGCGGCTTTTGAGAACTGCTTTTTCCTCGCGGCGTCGGCAAGTTGGCGGAACCATCTTTTCCCACCAGGATGTGCACCTCCGGGTTCTCAACCACCAAATCGCTCAGAGATACTTTGCGGCCCCAGAAGGAATCGATCTGCAGCCCGGCCTGCACCTCGTCCGCCGAAAACAAAGGCCGCATACCATCCGGCTCTGTCCCGTGAATTACCAAGCCCCTCAACGTCGCATGCAACGATAGCCATTGAACAGAAAGCGCTCGCAACTCCACACGGGCGCCAGTGGCCTTTTCCAGGCGATGCACGATCCATCGCCGTAGAATCGGATTCCCCGAACCGCTTCCGAAAAATCCAATCAGAGACAAAATCGCGATAACCGTCAGTACCCACGGCGTGTGGATCACCCAGCTCCAGATGGGATGTCGCTTCCTGGACTTCATTTCGTTCCTTCTCCGAGAAACTTTTGCACGTGCAATCGTTCGCGGCTTTCCTTGAGCCAGCGATCCGCCTGCTCATTGATCGAGCTTTGCACCAAGGCTTCCTGGATGATGTCGCGGGCTGCCTCCAACGTGGGGGGCGGCTGCCCGCGCTCCTTAGCTGTGGGCAAGACCTTGTTCTGATAGAACTCCTCGATTGCTTTTTCATCGATCTGCGCCGACGGGCGGAATCTCGAATCGAGGTAGTTGCTCAGGTAAAGCTGCGAGGCCACCATTTTCCGTATTTCCGCGTCGGTTAACCCGCTCTGTTTTTTCCGCGCTTCGTATTCCTCGGGAGACGCAAAGGACTTCTCCACTCGCAAAACCCCACGGTCGATTTCCGATTCCGAGGGTTGCGGAAATTGAGAGAGCTCCGCTTCCGACCGCACAATCCATTGATCGATCAGGCGGTCCAGGATAGCGTTTTCGTTTTCGGATTTGTCCTCGACCAGTTGCTGATATCGCTGGAGCTCCTGGACGTCGCTGAGCAGAATGATGCCATTCTCCACACGCGCCACGATGCGGTCCACGACTTCCTGCCCTGCCAAAAACGAAGAGGCACTCATCGCAACAAACACCGTACCTAGCCCGAGTAGCAATTTCTTGCGCACTAGAATGTAGATCCCAAATTAAAGAAAATCTGAAACCGCGGAAGCTGTGTGCCCTTAAAGCATGGCGGACCTGTCGGCGCGCTCGTCGTGATAGGGACGCACGGCACTACAAAAAACGGTTTGTTGATCTGGTAGCCCAAATCGACCCGAATCGGGCCTACCGGCGTCGCATAGCGGATGCCAAAACCGACCGTATGGGCAAAGTAGTTCAGCTCGTTCGTGCAGTTGGAAACGCACAACGTAGGATTCGTCGCGCTGGGCGGCTGCGAGGGGTCCTGCAACACGAACACCGGCTTCGGCGAATACGCTCGAAAGGTGATCCGGTCCAACCGGCTATAGACATTTCCCCCATCGTAAAATAAAGCCCCGCCCAGTTGCGTGCCGACGAACGGCAGCCGCATCGGAAAGCGAAACTCCTGGTTGAAAACAAGCAGCGCTTGGCCGCCCACCGGAAAGCCGGTGCACGGATCGCGCGGCCCGGCTTGATTGAGCGCAAATCCGCGGAGCGACGTTCCTCCCCCCGCGAAGAACCGTTCTGGCAGCGGGATGATTTCCGGCGTCGGCCCTGGCGCCGCCGTGGCCGTGCATTGCGTCGCCGTCGGTTCCGGAAACGTGAGTGACTCCGTATTCGCGAATGGCTCGAGAATCCCTATGCGTATCGACCGCGCGAAGCTGAACCTCTTCTTGATGGGATAATATGTTGAATTCTGAAAGAAGAATCTCATAAAGCTGGAACTTGAGCCGATGCTGGTGCTGGCGATGTCAAAGTCCGCGCTATTAAAGCTCCCTTTGGTCGCATCAGCAGGATTGTCTCTCGCATCGCGCAGCCACGTGATCCCAAACTCAGACACAAGCGTCGGTTGTTCGAAGAGCGGAATTTCTTCCGGAGCAATATGCGTATTCAGGTTGGAGACCAGCACTTTACGGAACGCATACCGATACAATATCGTGGTCAACGGCGTTACTTGGTCCGTCAGTTGCAGCGACCCTTCATATCTCATTTCGGTGAACGTATTGATGTCCTGTGTTTTCTCAGTGTACGCGGTAGCCTGGGTGCTGAAATGAGAGTTTCCGAACGTGTTGGGGATGGAATAGCCAAGAAGCGCGCGGTCCTCAATCGTGCTGCCCCGCAACTTCAACGAGAGCGAATCAGCCCTGCCCGTCAAGTTTACCTTGGTCAATTCAAATATCCCGCGCGGCGCCGCTTGGATCTGGCCGCCGGTTGGATTCGTGGTGCTGGCCAGACGCTGTACTTCAAATCCTCCGCCGTACGCCATTGTGTACCGTTTGGCTTCCTCCACCAAAACCACGATGTCTTTGTCGGGGTCCGAGCCGTTTGGATTTTGCGGTTCGATGGTCACGCGATTGAATATCCCCAGGTTGTACAATCGCCGCTGCGATTCCACGACATCTCCTTCCCGCAATGGCGCCCCCGGCTTCATTCGAATTTCTCGTTGAATCACTTTCGGCCTCGTGCGCGCATACCCAGTCAGAAGTATTCGTCTAACTCGCGTCTGTGGCCCTTCCACAATGCGATAAACGAGCCGCACTGGCGCCGCTTGCGCCGCCTCCGGCTTCGCAATGTTTTCTGCTTCCTTTTTCTGGTTCTTCTTGCTCTCCCCCGTTCCTGTTTTTGTCTCCCCTTTTCCGGCCGTGGCTTTCTCCGGAGTGACCCGTTCCGCCGTGGACGTGAAACTTGCCTCCGGATATCCTTCGTTGAAATACATCGCCAGAATATTGTCCCTGTCCGTCGCCACGTTGAAATCGGAGTACGGCTGCCCGGGCGTCGATCCAATTACGCCTAGTAATGTATCCTTCTTGAATGCGTGGTTGCCCTCGATCGTGAGCGACGCTACCCGGGTCTGCTCGCCTTCCTGGATGGAAAATCTTACAAAAATGTCCCCTTCTTTCCCCTTATAGTTATCCAGAATTTGCGCATCCACCTTTGCATCCAAAAATCCGTTCGCGTCGTACAGACCACGCATGGAATCCGCATCGGCTTCGATCAGCCTTCTGCTGAACCTTCCGCGCGAACCAAACGCCGCTCCGTACACTTGCAAGCGGCTGCGCAACAATTCGGTGCTGAAATAATGATTTCCTGTGATTTCAATTCCTGTGAGCCTGTGCCGGTCGCCCCGCTCGATGTGATACGTAATCAGCTCTTCCGTGCTCTTCGATTGTTGGTCTTTGCCTTGGATTTCCTTGGTTTCCGTTGTGTAACTTACTTGCGCGTCAAAGTATCCTTCCCGTTCCAGTCTCTCTCGAAGATTCCGCTTTCCTTCCTCCAGGAGATCCGTATCCACCGCGCCTTCTTGGTAGATGGGAATCAACCTTTTCAAGTCTCCCTTGGAAAACTTTGCTCCAGTCACCGATACCTGTACCCGCGGCCCTTCCGTGACTTCCAGTTCGAGCGGGACGGTATTCTTCGCCGCGTCATACTCGCCTCGTCGGACTGCCGCTCGCGCGCTCAGCCGTCCTTTCTTGACGAGGAATTTCCGGATGCGGCTGGTTCCCCGCTGGATGCGTGCCGTCGTCACCGGGTCTCCAACCTTCATCTTCAGGAGCGACAACAGTTCCGAGCTGCGATACTCCGTGCCGTTCTTTAGCTCGACCGAGCCCACCCGCGCCCGTGGCCCTGGCTGCACGTGAACTACAATGTCCATCTCATGCGTCGCTGGGTGTGGCACGTTCTTGGCCGTGACCTGCGCCGTATACAAGCCCTCTTCCTTGAGCACATCCTTCAGGCGATTCAGTCCCTCTTCCACGTCTTCATGCCGGTAGGGCCGTCCTAATGAAAGCTGCATGGCGGCGGCGGCAGAGTCATCTGAAGGCGGTGGAGTCAGTCCTTCGATTAAAACCCTGTTGAAAAAGAGATTCTCGCGTACCACGAAATCAAGACGCAGGCCACTGCCAACCGGAGTTACGACGGCCTTCAAGTCCGCGTAATCACCGGTCCCATAGAGAGCCCGTATGCTTTGCGCTATTTGATCTCTATCCACAGGCTTTCCAATCTGGACCGCAATTCCCGAGGGTGACTCTGACAAAACTTTGCCGTCTTCCGTGACAATGCGCACGGAAACTACAGGAGCTTCTGCCGCCGCTGTTCGCGACTTTGCTGCCGTTAGCTCCAGCCCAAGGCTCCCCGTCGCTCCCAGGAGCAGCGCGAAGACGCCAGTTCTCACTAGTCCTTTGCCCCAACTCGATATCATGCGCACTATCGCTCAGACGAAGCGTAGCACAAGGCCGTTGCCCGTCCCGCTATCTCTAGCGTTATGATGAAGAAAGAGAGACTGTGACCGACACCACCCCTTCGCGCCTGCTCCTGCCCGAATCGCTCGAGGCAAAATACTCGCGTCAAATGCTCTTTGCCGGCATTGGCCAGGAGGGCCAGCAACGCCTTCTTGGCTCGAGTGCCGTCATAGTAGGCTGCGGAGCAATTGGCGCAGCGTCCGCGGGCCTGCTCGTTCGCGCTGGCGTGGGCCGCGTTCGAATCATCGACCGCGATTTTGTTGAGCCCTCCAATTTACAGCGCCAGACACTCTTCGACGAAGAGGATGCGCGCGCGGCCCTTCCCAAAGCAGTCGCTTCCGAACGCAAACTCCGGGCCATCAATGGCGACGTTGCCGTCGAAGGCATAGTTGCAGATGTGGGACCAGGCAACGCGGAAGAATTGCTTGCCGGTTTCGATCTGATCCTCGACGGCACCGACAATTTCGAAACGCGCTTCCTCATCAACGACTACTCTGTCCAATCCGACCGGCCGTGGATTTATGCCGCTGCCGTCGCCAGCTACGGCGTTACCATGACCATCCGTCCCGGGCTCACACCCTGTCTCGTCTGTCTGCTTGAATCCTCTTCTAGTGGCCAGAGCGTCGAAGACACCTGTGATACCGTTGGAGTCTTAGGGCCTATCGTTAATCTCATCGCTTCACTCGAAGTAGCGGAAGCACTCAAGCTTCTCGCTGGTCGCGAAGAAGCTCTTCACGCCCGGCTTATCTCTTGCGATGTTTGGAGCGGGCGCTTCCAATCTCTCCGCTCTACCCGAAATCCCGCGTGCCGGGCTTGCGGCCGCCGAGACTTTACCTATCTTCAGGGCCAGGCCCAGCCGCACATCACCCTGTGCGGTCGCGACTCCGTGCAAATTCACGAGCGCAGGCGAGCGCTGGATCTGGGAGCCCTGCGGGACAGGCTTGCGGAGACCGTCTCCGATGTACGGCACAACGAATTCCTGCTTTGTTTTTGCGTGCCGCCCTTTAAAATGACGGTTTTTGCCGATGGCCGGGCCATTCTCAAAGGCACAAAGGACCCTGCCGTGGCGCGCTCGCTATATGCTCGCTACATCGGTGCATGAGTTTGCTGCCAGTTACATCGGGACTTGTATTTTCCGTGGCCGTATTGCTCGCCCTTCGCTGGGCGACCCTCGTTCGAATCAACAGTGACAGGTCTCTCTGAGTTTTTGGCGGTTCAAGTAGGGAAGTAGGGCTTTACCGAGGATGTCCGGTCCGCCCAAAGGAACTCCGCATGTTTGATCGATCCAGGTTCTCTCTCAGGTTCATCAGTGTCAGGAACGTGCTTAGTATTCTCGCCTTCAAATCATCAGTCAGGTGCAAGCCGCTGGTGGCCACGCGAGCGAGCCGTTCGCCGCTCTCCGTGATGAACCGCATGATTTCCCGTTGCCGATCGTGCGGGGCGTTTCCCAGCGCGGTCTCCCGTCTCATTTCCGCGCAGCTTCCCTCAATCGAAAGCGTGAAATGAAAAACGCAGACCTGCTGCTGCTCCGCCAGAGCTGGCGGAGAGTCGTTCTTGCATCCCGTAACTTTGCACGGTGTAGCCATTGGGAGCGCAATCGCTGGCTGACAACATAGGTAAACACTCCTCGCCCCTAAAATCCAGTCTCCTTCCGCGAAACGTTGCCAATCCTGCATGACCTCATCCCGCACCCCTTATCCCGCCAACAATCCTGCCTGGTACGCGATCGCGAAAAATTGAGTTGTACCTAAGCAAAAATCATTGTATAAAAATGCAGAACGCTGTATATTTGTAGGAGTCATGGGAGCCGGAAAAACATTTCGTCACGGTCAGATCCTGAGGCTGGTAAGCGGGCAGCCCATCGCCAACCAGGAGGATCTCCGCCGCCGTCTGGCCCAGCAGAAGATGCGCGTCACGCAGGCCACTCTTTCCCGCGACCTCCAGGAACTCAAGCTCGTGAAGACGCAGGAGGGCTACAAGCCGGTAACCGTTCTTCCCGAGGAAAACGGCGCGCTCCCTCTTCCTCCCCTGGCTCGCGCCCTTCGCGAATTTCTTTTGGATATTCGTCCTGCGGAAAATTTACTGGTCCTGAAGACGCCTCCCAGCGGCGCTCAGCCCCTCGCTGCCGCCGTTGACGCTTCCAAATTTCCGGAAATCGCCGGTACCATCGCGGGGGATGATACCGTCCTCATCATCACGCCGAACAAAAAAACGCGCGACTCCCTCCAAAAAAGAATCGAAGCGCTCCTGAAATGAGAGATCCTCGCCAAGTCGCCGTCGTGGGTCTTACCGGATATACGGGCCTCGAGCTTGCCGGAATTCTGCTGCGTCATCCCGCCGTTTCTGCCGCCACTTTTTATGTGCGCGAAACGCGCGGCGCCAATTGCATCGCAGAAATATTCCCCCAATTCCGTGGTTGGGGGCATGCTCCGCTGCGGCCGCTCTCTCTTGATTCTATCGTTTCGTCCTCTGCTGGACTCGCTTTCCTCGCCACCCCCCATGAAGTCTCGGCAGAACTTGCCCCTGCGCTCCTCGAAGCTGGCCTGCGCGTGATTGATCTAAGCGGCGCCTTCCGCTTCCGTGCGCCGGAGACGTTCTCTTCCTGGTACAAACTGCCTGCGCCGCATGCCGATTATCTCGGCGAAGCGGTCTACGGCCTTCCCGAATTGTATTCGGAGGAAATTGCCAAGGCTCGCCTTGTCGCCAATCCCGGATGCTACGCCACGAGCGTCATTCTCGCGCTTCGACCGCTCGCCGAATCCAGTTTCATCGCCGCCGATCAGAACGTCGTCTGTGATTGCAAATCTGGCGCGACCGGCGCGGGCAAAGATCCCCGGCGCGATCTGCAATTTGCCGAAGTCGATGAAAATTTCAAGGCCTACAACCTTTTCTCTCATCGTCACACACCGGAAATTCTCGAACACACCGGCCTCTGCGAATCCCAACTTATTTTTTCAACCCACTTGCTGCCGCTGGCTCGCGGCATTCTTTCCACCATTTACGTTCCGCTCTCGGCGCCGCAATCGTCCGATGCCATCGAATCCGTCTTTCGCAAGTTCTACGCCGGACGCCCCATGGTGCGCATCTGGCCCGCGGGCGTTCTGCCCGAGCTAAAGCACGTCGCGCACACCAACTTCTGTGACATTGGCTTCGTCCTGGACAAGGCCGGCCAGCGGCTGATCGTCGTCTCCTGTCTTGACAATCTAGGCAAAGGCGCCGCCGGGCAGGCAATTCAGAATTTCAACCACATACTGGGTATCGAGGAGAAAACTGCACTTCAATGAAAACCGTCATCAAGTTCGCAGGAGCTTTGCTCGAAGACGCCGCCGCATTGGGCTCGCTGGCGCGTCAGGTTGCGGCCCTCGCCCTCGAAGGCCACGAAATTCTCGTCATCCATGGCGGTGGCCGCGCCTTCACTGCGGCCCTCAAGCGCATGGGCATCGAAAGTAAGTTTGTCTCGGGTCTTCGCGTCACGGATCGGGAGACGCGCGACGCCGCCGTCATGGTCTTCGCCGGGCTTCTGAACAAGCGCCTGGCCGCTGCCATTTCCGCCGAAGGGTATCCCGCGATTGGTGTCTCCGCTGCCGATGCGCAGTGCTTTCTCGCGGAACCTATGTCCCACGACGAAGTAGCCGGCAGTCTTGGATTCGTCGGTTACCTTACCGGCTTGAACAACGCTTTCATCGAATCGCTCTGGCGCGAGCGGCTTATTCCCGTCGCTCCTTCCCTTGGCCTCGGCTCCGATAATGAGCTGTACAACATCAATGCCGATCACATGGCCGCCGCCTGCGCCGAATTTCTCGGGGCCGACCAGTTGATCTATCTCACCGATGTCGCCGGCGTCCTCGACGGCGAAAAAGTTCTCTCTGCCATCACCTGTGAAGAGATCGAACGCCTTGTCCAGTGTCGTGTCGTTTCCGGTGGCATGATTCTCAAGCTCGAAGCCGCCAAGCGCGCTCTCGAAGGCGGCGTCCGCGAAGTCCGTATCGTTGGTGGCTCCGCTCCTGATGCTCTTCTCCGGGCGTTTCATTCCGCCGAGCCCGGTGCGGAAACTCGCTCTTCCGCGATTCCGGGCACGCGAGTTCTTCGAGAGCCTTTCCCCACGGCGCAGGCCGCGCTTTCGGCGGCGTGATGCGCAAGTCGGAGACAAGAAGACGGCCTGGATCAAAGGCTCGAAAAGCGAAGAAGTCGCCTTCTCGAGCGGCGAATGCGAAATCCATTCTGCGAGACGCCAATCAATTTCTTCTGCCAACATACAAGCGCCAACCCATTGTTTTTACTCACGGGCGCGGCTGCTATGTTTACGATTCAAGTGGCAAAAAATATCTCGATTTTCTGGGCGGCATCGCCGTCAATGCGCTCGGTCACGCGCATCCGCGCATCGTTAAGGTGATCCGCCGCGAATCTGCACGTGCGATCCATCTCTCGAATCTTTTTCACAACTCGTTCCAGGGCCCGCTCGCCCGCAAGCTCGCACAGTGGTCCGGGATGGATCGTGTGTTTTTCTCGAACAGCGGAGCGGAGGCCGTCGAGGGCGCCCTTAAACTCGCCCGGCTTTATGGCCGCACGCCAGCGGATGCTCCAGACGCTCCCGCCCGCAAGCATCGCATTCTGGCGCTTGAAAATTCTTTCCATGGACGCACGTTTGGCGCTGTCAGCGTCACCGCCACCGAGAAATATCGTCTCCCGTTTGCTCCTCTCGTTCCCGGCATCGAGTTTGTCCGTTTCAACGATGTGGCCGATCTCGAAACGAAATTTGACGACACGGTCTGCGCCATCCTCCTCGAGACCATTCAAGGCGAAGGCGGCATCCATCCCGTCAGTGAGGATTTTTGGCGCCAGGCTCGCGCCCTCGCCACAAAAAACGGCGCGCTTCTGATCGCCGACGAAATTCAGTGCGGCTTGGGCCGCACGGGCCGTTACTTCGCTTACCAGAAATTTTCCTCGGCCCCGGATGTCGTTTTGGTCGCCAAGCCGCTCGCAGCTGGCCTTCCCCTTGGTGCCGTTCTCGCGACGGAATCCGTTGCCCAGCGCATTGCGCCTGGCATGCACGGCACCACCTTCGGCGGCGGTCCGCTCGCTTGCGCCGCCGCTTTGGAATTTCTGAACATCGTCGAAAACGAGGGGCTCTTGGAAAACGTCCGCACACGCGGCGCAGAATTGCGCGAGGGCCTTGCCGCATTGGCAGCCAAATTCCCCTTTATCCGCGAAATTCGTGGCGAGGGCTTGATGATCGGCATCGAACTGACCATCGACGGCGCGCCCTTTGTCTCGCAAGCCATGCTCCGTGGCCTGCTCATCAATTGCACCCACGATTTCACGCTGCGTTTGCTCCCGCCATTTCTCGTCACGCGTGCGCAAGTGCGCTTGTTTTTGCGTCTCCTGGAAAAAATCTTTGTGACCACTCCGCAAAAGGCCGCCGCCACGGACCACGCGAAATCCGCGCCTCCGCTGCAAGCTGCCCTCGCCGCGGCAAGGTGAAGAATGACTACATCCACTCTCGTTACGCCTATTTCTTTGTCGAATGACTTGCTCACCGGAGCGGAATGGAGTCCCGCGCACACGCGCGATTTGCTCCAGCTCTCCTCGGACATCAAGTCGCGTCCGGGCCGGTATGCTTCCACGCTGACGGGCAAATTCATCGCGCTGATCTTCGAAAAGCCGTCTCTCCGCACTCGCGTCACGTTCGATGTCGGCATTCAGAGTATGGGCGGCTCTGTCGTTTTCCTCGACCATACTCAGGCGTCCGCCTCGCTCGGCGCTCGCGAATCCATTGCCGATGTCGCGCGCAATCTCGATCGCTGGGTTCATGGCATCGTCGCCCGCGTTTACAAGCAGAAAGTCCTTGAGGAAATGGCCACCAGCGCCAGTATTCCCGTGATCAACGCGCTCTCGGATAAGTTCCATCCCTGCCAAGCGCTCGCCGATTTTTTTACCCTTGAAGAAAAGTTCGGCGCCCTCCGCGGCTTTAAGCTCACTTATGTGGGCGACGGGAATAACGTTTGCCATTCCTTGATTTATCTCGCTGCACGTTTAGGCGTTCATCTTCGCGTCGCTACGCCTCCAGACTATCAGCCCGCACCAGAGGTCGTAGCCGACTCCAAGCGTGTGGCCCGGGAGACGCGCGCCAAAATTGAGCTAATGACCGATCCCCGCGAGGCCGTGGCTGGCGCCCAGGGTGTCTACACAGATGCTTGGACCAGCATGGGCTTCGAGGCCGAAGAAAATATTCGGAAAACGGTGTTCGCGCCGTATCAAGTCAATACCGATCTGATGGCCCTCGCCGCTCAGGACGCCGTATTTATGCACTGTCTTCCGGCGCACCGCGGACTTGAGGTCACCCACGAAGTGCTCGATGGCCCGCAGTCGGTCGTCCTCGATCAGTCGGAAAACCGCATGTACGTGCAGAAAGCCATCCTGCATACTTTGTTCTGATCGATTGATGCTGGTCCACGCGTCGCGTTTTTTTATTTGTAGGGGCACCGCATGCCGTGCCCGCACTTGGCTATATCTAAACGCAAGAGGAGAATCGTGAAAACGCAATTGCCAAAACCAAAAAAAGTAGTCCTCGCTTACTCGGGGGGTCTCGATACCTCCATCATCATTCCCTGGTTGAAGGAAAATTATCAGTGCGATGTCATCGCCATGATTGGCGATGTCGGCCAGCAGGAAGATCTCGAAGCCGCGCGCAAGAAAGCCCTGGCCACCGGCGCATCGACAGCTTACGTCGAGGATTTGCGCGAAGAATTTGTCCGCGATTACATTTGGCCCACGCTCCGCGCCGGCGCCGTCTATGAGCACACCTATCTGCTCGGTACCTCCATGGCACGGCCCATCCTTGGCAAGCGACAAGCCGAACTCGCGCTCAAGCTCGGCGCCGACGGTCTTTCTCACGGCTGCACCGGAAAAGGCAACGACCAAGTCCGTTTCGAGCTGGCTTACAAGGCCATCGCGCCGAATGTGCAAATCATCGCACCCTGGCGCGAGTGGGACATCGATTCTCGCGAAGACGCCATCGCCTACGCGGCCAAACACAACATCCCCGTCGAGCAGAGCAAGAAAAACATTTACAGCCGCGACCGCAACATCTGGCATCTCAGCCATGAAGGCGGCGAACTCGAAGATCCCGCCAATTCTCCTAACGAAGCCATGTGGCAATGGACCGCTTCTCCGGAGAAAGCCCCCGACAAAGCCGAAGAAGTCGAAATCGGCTTTGAAGCAGGCACTCCCGTTTCCGTCAACGGCGCGAAACTCGGCCCCGTGGAACTTCTCAACACGCTTAATGACATCGCCGCAAAACATGGCATCGGCCGCACCGACATCGTCGAAAACCGCCTGGTCGGAATGAAATCACGCGGTGCTTATGAAACGCCTGGGGGCACGCTTCTCGTCACAGCGCATCGCGAACTAGAAACTCTGACCATCGACCGCGAGACAACACATTTTCAGCAGGCCCTCTCGCTGCGCTACGCGGAACTTGTTTATTACGGCTTGTGGTTCTCTCCCCTGCGTGCTGCCCTCGACGGTTTCTTCAACGTCTCGCAGCAGCGCGTCACCGGTGCCGTCGGTCTAAAATTGTGGAAAGGTACGCTGACCGTCACCAAGCGCGTCTCTCCTCTCTCTCTCTATCGCACTGACCTAGCCAGCTTTACTATGGGCCGTTACAACCCCAAGGACGCCGAGGGCTTCATCAATCTATTTGCCCTGCCGGTGACGGTGCGCCCGAAAGCCAAAGCCGAAGGCAGCAACAATTGAAGCCTTGTAGGGGCACGATATATCGTGCCCGCTCGGGCAAGAACGAATGCTCAGCAACTGAGAACGCCGATGACCGAACGCAAAGATGACCGGCTATGGGGCGGGCGCTTCGAGCGTGAGCCAAATGCTCACTTCGACGCGTTCCAGCGCTCCTTTGCGTTTGATCGCCGCCTGCTGCCCTATGAAATCGCGGTCGATCGCGCTTGGGCCAAAGCGCTCGAATCCATCGCCATCTTCACGGCCGATGAAGTCCGCCAAACTCTCGCCGCGCTCGACAAAATCTCGCACCGCGCGAAGTCCGATCCCGCCTGGGTCGATTCCTTCGGCGCGAAAGCCGAAGATGTCCACCACTTCGTCGAAAAAGCCCTGGTCGAAGAACTCGGCCCGCTCGGCTGGAAGCTCCACACCGGCCGCAGTCGCAATGAGCTCATCGCCACCGACTTCCGCCTCTTTGTCATCGACGCCGCTGCGGAAATCCAGCGCGGCCTGTCCGAGCTTTTGAACGCCCTGCTCGCACAGGCAAAAGCGAAAATCGGCTTACCCATGGCGGGCATGACGCACATGCAGCACGCGCAGCCAATTTTGCTTTCGCATTTTCTGCTGGCCCACGCGGAAGCCTTCAGCCGCGATGTTACCCGGCTGCAACACTCCGCCTCCGGCGCGGACGCTTGCCCAATGGGCTCTGGCGCGCTCGCTGGAAATTCTTTCGGCATCGATCGCAATGCCATCGCTCGCGAACTCGGTTTTTCCCGCATTTCGGCCAACAGTCTCGACGCCGTCAGCGACCGCGACTTCGCACTCGATTATCTTTTCGCGCTCACTGGCATCGCCACGCATCTCTCCCGCCTTGCGGAAGACTTCGTGATCTTCGCCTCGCAGGAATTCGCGTACGTCATTCTCCCGGACGAATATTCCACTGGCAGCAGCCTCATGCCGCAAAAGAAAAATCCCGACTCCTGGGAACTGATTCGGGGAAAAACCGGCCGCATCACCGGCGCGCTCATCAGCCTGCTCACCACGCTAAAAGGTTTGCCCACCAGCTACCAGCGCGACTTGCAGGAAGACAAGGAAGCTCTTTTCTCCGCGCACGATCAGATCAGCGACATGATCTGCGTCGCCGCTGGCGCGCTCGGTGGTACCGAGTTTCGCGAAGACCGTCTCCGCGCCGCCGCTTCCAATCCAGTTCTCTTCGCCACCGACGCCGCCGATTACCTTGTCCGCAAAGGCGTTCCATTTCGCCAGGCCCATGACCTTATCGGCCAAGTTCTTCGCGAATCAGAAAAACAAGGGAAACCTTGGACCCAACTCTCCCTAGCCGATGTACAAAAGTTCTCCCCGCTCTTCGAAGCCGATTTTCTAACGAGCCCGTCCGTCGAAAACGCCGTCGCCACAAAACGAGTTCCCGGCGGCACTGCGCTCGAAGCTGTGCGTCAAGCTATCGCCGATTTGGAAGCACGTCTCAACAAAAAAGCCAACACCCTAGGAGCCAAGCCATGAGCATGCAATCCGCGATTCAGTTAAACACCCACATTTCCATCTCGGAGCAGCGGAGGTCTCTTCCGGCGTCGGCGCGCTAGTCACACGGATATCCCGTTGATGAAGCACGCACTCTCCGAAGCTTCGCTCCCGCGCGGATTTCGCTTCGCGGCCACTGCCTGCGGACTGAAAAAAACCGGCGCGCTCGACCTCGCCATTATCTCGAGCGACGTTCCGGCCTCCGCTGCCGCGGTCTTCACCCAGAATCTCGTCGTCGCTGCGCCGGTTCTGATTTCCAAGGAACACCTGCGCGCCTCGAAGGGCCGTATGCGCGCCGTCATCGCGAATGCCGGGAATGCAAACTGTGCTACTGGTCCCGCGGGCCATGTTGCCGCTCAGCGGACCGTCGCGGAAACGGCCAAGCGCCTCGGCTGCACTCCAAACGAAATCATCGTCTGCTCCACCGGCGTGATCGGCGTGCCGCTCGCCGTCGAAAAAATCCTTCGCGCTGTGCCGAAGCTCACGCGCAATCGCCGTCCCTCCGCTCGTTCCTTCGCGGAGCTCTCCCTCGCCATTTGTACTACGGACACGCGGCCAAAAACCGCTGGCGCTTCCTTCAAAATGGCCGGCAAGCGGATTCACATGGTTGGCTGCGCCAAAGGCGCCGGCATGATTCATCCCAACCTTGCCACTACACTTGCATTCGTGGTCACCGATGCCGCCATCGCTCCGCTGCTTCTGCAAAAAACGCTGCGTGACGTCTGCTCGCGTACTTTCAATTCCATCACCATCGACGGCGATTCCTCGACGAATGACACCCTGCTCGTTTTCGCCAACGGCGCGGCCGACGCTCCTCCAATTCGCCACGGAACCGCTGCTCATCGCGCCTTCTCGGCATCTCTCGAAGAGGTCTGCGAGTCGCTCGCGCTTCAGATCGTCGCCGACGGTGAAGGCGCGCAGCGCGTCATCGAAATCGAAGTCCGCGGCGCAAAATCCGAATCCGATGCCAGGAAGATCGCGGAAACCATCGCCACCTCTCCACTCGTCAAAACGGCCTTCGCCGGCGGCGATCCCAACTGGGGCCGCGTTTTCGCCGCCGCCGGACGTTCCGGCGTATCTTTCGATCCAGCTCGTGTTGATATCACCATGGCCGGCGTTCCCGTTTTGCGCCGCGGCGCTCCGCTCGATTTCAATGAACGCGCCGCCAGCAACAAGTTGCTCGCGGACCACTTTTCCGTCATCCTGCATCTCCATTCAGGCACAGCCATTGCGCGCTACTGGACTTGCGACCTAACCGCGGAGTACGTCCGCATCAACGCCTCTTATCGTACTTAACTCCGTACCAGCCCCTGTTACCGTACTTAACTCCGCTCCAGCGCCTATGCCGCCTTGTAGGGGCACGATATATCGTGCCCCTCTTATCATCGCCGCAGGGCGTCGAGTGTAGGGTCGCGCTTCAGCGCGTTGCAAGGGTCTCTTTCTGCCCGGGTATCCGTCGCGAATCGATAAGTTTTCGGCGAGTTTGAATTGAAAGAGTGCTCTCGCGCGGTTAGAGTATCCATTCCTTTGCTCCGGATAGGACACAAACAAATGTTCCGCATAAAAACTTCGAGTTCGACGCGTTGGATTTTCGCCGTATCGGTAGCATGCGCCATCTCAGGCGTTCTCTCCTCGCCGGCATGCCCGCAGACGGCGGCTTCCGCAACCGCTCCCACCACTTCCGAGAGCCCGGAGCAGATCGATCAAATCTGGCAGCGCGCTAGTGCAAAATACGATGCGCCCCGTGCCGCGCTGCTCAAGGACGTCGATCGCGGCGACCAGGAAGGCCCCTTCCGTCCCGATTGGCAATCTCTGGAAAATTACGAGGCACCCGAGTGGTACAAGGACGCAAAGTTCGGCATTTTCATTCACTGGGGAGTCTATTCCGTTCCCGCTTTCGGCAACGAGTGGTATCCGAGAAATATGTATCGCGAGGGTTCCGAGGAGTATAAACACCACATCGCCACCTACGGTCCACTGGACAAGTTCGGCTACAAGGATTTCATCCCCATGTTCAAGGCCGAGCATTTCGATCCCGCGGCTTGGGCGCGTCTTTTCAAGGAAGCCGGCGCGAAATATGTAGTGCCAGTAGCCGAACATCACGATGGCTTTGCCATGTACGACAGCGGGCTGAGCGACTGGACAGCCGCCAAAATGGGCCCGCAGCGCGACGTGGTCGGAGAGTTGGCCAAAGCCGTAAGAGCCGAGGGGCTTCACTTTGGCGCTTCGTCACATCGTGTCGAGCACAATTTCTTTCTCGGCGTCGGACGGCAAATTGTTTCCGACATCAATGACCCGAGATATGCCGCATTCTATGGGCCCGCGCACACCTGGCTCGAAAATAAGGAAGGCACGCCGTTATCCAACGATTTCACCTTTGTTTCCTCAGCTTGGACTGCGGACTGGCTCGCCCGTGCCGCCGAGATCGTCGAAAAATATCATCCCGACGTCATGTACTTCGATTGGTGGATTGGCCAGCCTTCGGTGCGTGCGGATCTAACTCGCTTTGCCGCGTTCTATTACAACAACGAACTCATGTACAGCGGCCACGCCGGCGTCATCAATTACAAGGACTACGCCATGCAGGATCACAGCGCCGTCTTGGACATCGAACGCGGCCAACTCGGCGACACCCGTCCCCTCTATTGGCAGACCGACACATCCGTGAGCAACAAATCCTGGGGTTACATTAACGGCGACACATTTAAGTCGCCACAGTTTATCGTTCACCAGCTCATCGATATTGTCAGCAAGAACGGCAATCTTCTTTTAAACATCGGCCCGCGCTCGGATGGCACGATCCCGGAGGAAGTGCAGGCTGTGTTACGCGACGTGGGTGCTTGGCTGAAAACAAATGGAGAGGCCATTTATGGCACTCGTCCCTGGAAGATTTACGGTGAAGGTCCCACCAAGGTCACTGCGGGGTCGTTCCACGATACGGACACCGCCAACTACACCGCCGAGGATTTTCGCTTCACCACCAAAGACAACGCGCTCTTCGCCATCGAACTCGGGTGGCCCTCAACCGGCGAGGCGGTTATCCATTCTCTCGGGAGCGCCGCGATGGGGAACAAAAAAATTGGATCCATCGTCCTACTTGGGTCTGATACGAAGCTTTCATTCCAACAACAACCCGACGGCCTGCACATCCAGCTCCCGCCACAGCCGCTGGGTAAGTACGCTTATGCGTACCGCGTTGTATTCGCTGGCGCGCCGCCCTCGCCGTAGAGCCAAATCTATAGCCGCAAGTTAGCTGCTTCTGCCAAACTTATTCCCATTTCCAGTTGGCAAATTGTTCGCGCAGCTCGATTTTCTTGAATTTGCCCACAGAGGTCCGCGGCAAGGATTCGAGGAACACAAACGCGTCCGGAAGTTGCCACTTGGCGAAAGTTTCGGCGAGAAAAGCGCGCAACTCCTCAGGTGTAGCTCGGGCGCCGTCCTTCAAGACCACTGCCGCGAAGGGTCGTTCCTGCCATTTCGGATGCGGCACGCCGACGACCGCCGCTTCCTTGACGGCTGAATGCCCCATCAATTTGTTTTCCAGGTCCACAGAGCTGATCCACTCGCCGCCCGATTTCACGAGATCCTTCGCGCGGTCCACAATCTTGATGAATCCTTCGTCATCCATCGTGGCTATGTCGCCGGTTTTGAACCAGCCGTCTTCCGCCCATCGGTGCGCTTGATCCGGCGATTTATAGTAGCTCCCGGCAACCCACGGGCCGCGGACTTCAAGCTCCCCAGGAGTGATGCCGTCGCGCGGAGCCTCCATGGAGTTGCCCTCAAGGCCTCCCGGGCGCATGACCCGCAGTTCGATGAACGGTGCCGGCCAACCCTGTTTGGCCCGCACTTCATACTTTTGGTCCGGCGCCCATTCGAGCATGTGACGTTTGAGCTTGCCGACTGTGGCCAGCGGCGTGGTTTCCGTCATGCCCCACAAATGCAGGATGTGAAGATTATGTTTGTCGAGCGCGCGCATAAGCCGCTCGGGTGGCGCTGTCCCGCCCACGACAATCCGAACAGGCTGCGGAAATTTCCATCGGCCGGGATTTTTCTCAAGAGCGAGTAGCACGCCCAGCCATACGGTCGGCACGCCGCAAGCGATGGTCACGTGCTCCCGCTCGATCAAGTCAAGAACGCTCTCTGCATCCACATTTGGTCCCGGGAGAATCAGCCGGGCGCCAGCCATCGCACAGGAATAGGGTAATCCCCAGGCGTTTGCGTGAAACATTGGAGCCACGGGCAAAACAGTGTCGTGTTGACTCAGCGCAAACGAGTCCGCACCCAGTTCGGCAAAGCTGTGCAAGACTAATGCTCGGTGTGAGTAAACCACCCCTTTCGAATTTCCCGTCGTCCCGGATGTAAAACACATGGCCGCGCCGTCATTTTCATCTATCGCAGGGTAACGGAAATCATCGCCCGCACCGGCGAGCAGTCCTTCGTAGTTGAGACTTCCTTCCGGTATGCTGCCGCCGCCGTAAGGAACGACGATGATCCTCTCAATAGACACACTGGAGCTAAATTGTTGGAATGTTGGAAGGACCACGTCGTCTACCAGCAAAAATCTGTCCTCGGCATGGTTGACGATTGCTGCGAGTTCATGCGGATGCAATCGTAGATTGAGTGTGTGGAGAATTCCCCCTGCGCACGGCACGCCGAAAAAAGCTTCGAGATGCTTCGAATGATTCCACATCATGGATGCAACGCGATCGCCGGGCTGTAATCCGAGTTTGGTCAACGCTTCCGCGAGGCGGCGAGCGCGCCGGTAAAAATCTCCATAGGTGGTCTTCACGATGGAGCGGTCCGGTCTGCAAGACATAATTTCGACGCGGCGAAATAGCTTGCCGGCCCGCTCCAGAATTACGGGGAGCGTGAGCGGAAATTCCATCATCGTGCCGCGCATAAGTGGTCCTGACGTGGATCGAGTCGGCGGCATACTACCACCGTTCGACTTTCAGGAGTATCGCGCGATTTGCGACTTGGCCTTGTCGAATCTGAAAACACAGAGCGATTCGCAAGGATACAGTTTCAGCAAAAGCGTGGAGGCAGGGCAGCGGGCCAGCTAGGCTAGGCCGATCCGCCGATCACGTGAAACTTCATGAAGTTGGTCGTGCCGCGAATTCCCATGGGTGTGCCCGCGACGATTCCGATCACGTCGCCCTTGCGGACCAGGCGTTCTTCGAGCAGGCGTTTCTCCGTAATCGCCGCTAATCCGTCGATTTTCTGCGTGTCGGGAATGTGCCGCGGCATGACCCCCCAGATCAGCGCCATGCGCCGGCGGGTGTCGGCTTCCGGCGAGAACGCGATGATCGGCACCGCGGGCCTGTAACAGGAAACGAGCCGCGCCGTGAAGCCGCTGTGCGTGAACACGGCTATCAACTTCATGCGCAGTTCATGCGACGCATGGCACACCAGTTCCGCCACGGTTTCCGCGACTTTCAGCTTTTCCTGGGGCACTCGAGGCGGCGATTCCCACTCGCTAGCTTCCGCATCTTCGATAATTCGTGCCATCATGCTCACGGCTTCCACCGGATATTTTCCCGAAGCCGTTTCCGCCGACAGCATGACGGCGTCTGAGCCGTCGAAAATCGCATTTGCCACGTCGGAAGCCTCCGCGCGAGTAGGCCTTGGATTTTCGGTCATGGATTCCAGCATTTGCGTGGCGGTGATCACCGGCCGTCGGAAATGCCGCGCCCGCGCAATGATTTTCTTCTGCACCACCGGCACGCGCTCCGGATTCATCTCCACGCCCAAATCGCCGCGCGCGACCATCACGCCATCGGCCACGCGAAGGATCGCGTCCAGATTATCAATGGCTTCCGGTTTTTCCAGTTTGGCGATGACCGGTATGTTCTTGCCCGCGCGCCGCATCAGCGACTTCGCCAGAAGCACATCCTCGGGCCTCCGGACGAAGCTCACAGCAATATAATTCGCTCCGTGTTTCAGGGCAAACGCAAGGTCTTGCCGGTCCTTCGAAGTAAGAGCGGGAACGCGCAATGTGATTCCGGGCAGGTTGATGCCTTTGTTTTCGCCGAGTGCTCCGCCGTTTGCAACTTCGCAAATCACTTCGGGCCCGCGCACACGCAGAACGTGCAATTCGATCAGGCCGTCCGAAAGCAAGATGCGGTCGCCGCGGTGCACTTCGCGCGGCAGGGATCGGAAGGTAGTGCTGACTCGCGTGGAATCGCCTAACACGCGCGACGCTGTGATCACAAATTTTTGGCCCGTCCGCAGCAGCACCGGGTGGCTTCCAGCGAGGGGGCCGGTGCGAATCTTTGGTCCCTGGAGGTCGGCAAGAATCGCGATCGGCTTCTCGTGTTCGACCGCTGTGGCACGCAGTGCTGCGATATTCTGCGCGTGCTCGGCGTGCGTGCCATGAGAAAAATTCAGCCGCGCTACGTCCATCCCAGCTTCGATCAGACGGCTCAGCATTTGGGGTGATCGGCTGGCCGGCCCGATTGTGCAAACGATTTTGGAGTGACGAAACGCCATAATCTCTATCAAAGGTAGTTCGCCGCATTCTCCGCGCGACGAGGGCGGCTGCCAGAACGGCCTGCCGTTTTGCAATTACTTTGAAGCCGCGAATTCCGCGACAATTCGCGCAAGGAAGTCGACGCCCTTATCGAAAGATGCCAGTGGAATGCGCTCGTCGTCGGCATGCATGCGTCGGGAATCCTCGCCGCTCAGGGGAAACGGCAGAAGGCCGTAAGCTTGCACGTCATGCAGCCGCAACTGAGCCGAGTCGGTCGCACCCGCCGAAAGGAACGGCAGCACCGGAGCGCCGGAAAACTCCTGCGCGGCGGCCTTGGTGATTGTGGCATAGAAGTCGGTGTCCAGCGAAGAGGGCGGAGCGGTAAGACCGGCATCGGGTTGGACTTCGAAGCGGATCTGGGGATCGTCGACCAGTTTGGTCAATTCACCGAGGATCATGTCTACGGTGTCGCCTGGCAACAGGCGAATATTCAGATTGGCGCGAGCTTCGGAAGGAATCACGTTAGCGCGCACACCGGCGGAAAGCATTGTGGGAGCAATCGTGTCGCGGAGCATGGCGTTCCACAAGGGATTGGCCTCGGAAAGGACGCGTTGGGCGTGATCGCCGCGATCTGCAGTATCAAGGGCGCGAATCCATTTGGCGATCTCGTCGTCTTCCAAAGGAGCAAGCTGTTCGAAATAACGGCGAACGATGGTGGTGAAATGGACAGGCGCGGAATAGGCGCCGATCTTGGCGACGGCTGCGGCGAGATGGACGACCGCATTGTCTTTGGTCGGAAGGGAAGCATGGCCCGACGGGCCGCGCGCGATCACGGCGACGTTTACGGGAACTTTTTCGCTGGCTTGCACGGCGACATACTGGATTTTGCCATTTTGTTCGACCACTCTGCCGCCCTCGTTGATGGCATAGCCGGCCGCAAATTTGTTCCAGTATTTGGCGATGAGAATCTTGATGCTCGCGTCGCCGCCCTGCTCTTCGTCGGCAGTGGCGAGAAAAATAACGTCGCGATCCAGGTGCAGGTTAGAGCGCTTCAGAGCGATAAAAGCGGCGAGATTGGCCGCCAGCATCCCTTTATCGTCGATGGAGCCGCGGCCGTAAAGGTAGCCGTCCTTGACGACGGCCCCGAAAGGATCGACGGTCCATTTGGATTTGTCCACGCCAACCACGTCCATGTGCGCCACCAAGAGCAGGGCACGAGAGGGGTTGGGCACGGCGGAGCTGCTCAGCCGCGCGACTAACGCGCTGCGGCCGGGAGCCAGAGGCAGAATTTCAAACGGAATACCTTCTTTGGTCAGAATGCTGGCGATGTATTTTGCGGCAGCTTCTTCGTTGCCGGGTGGATTCGTGGTATTGATTTTAATGAGATCGGAGAGCCAGCCTTCCGCCTCTTTCGCCAGCGCTGCAGTATCTCCGACCGGAGATCGCGTCGACTGCACCATCGGCATATCCGTCGACGGCGCCTGCGCCGCTAAGCGTGGGGCTGTTGCCAGTGATAGCAGGCATAAGGCCAGGGCGGGCGCTACGGCTCGCCTTTTGCAATTCCCATTCACCAGAGCTTCCTCCGTCTTAGATGCGGCCTTCTGCGGTTGGCGCAGCAAACGTTTTGCAGTTAACGCGCTTCATACTAACATGCACTTGTGGGGGACCGACCGTAGCCTCGGTGGCGCGTTGCGTAAGCTCAAATGGCGCGCGAGAACCCGGACCAGGGATGAAGCGTCAGCGAGGCGAACGGCGACGATTTTCAAGGTGAATCGAGGGGTTTAATGAAGACGATCGTTTTTGCAACCTTTCTGGCTCTTCTCGCGGCTGTGCTGATCCTGCCGTTCTCCGGGGAGCGTGCGGCGGCGCAGGAACCTACAGGCCCGCAAAGCGCCGCGCCGCCGCCGAAATCCCCACCCTCGCAAACTACCGCTGCGCCCCAGCAGCAAGCGCCTCAGGCAGGAGTGAGCATCGCCGTCGTAGTGCCCGTGGTGACTCTCGACGTGATTGCCGCGACGCAGAACGGGGATCTCCTGACCGGACTGAAGAAGGAAAACTTCCGCGTTATCGATGACGGCGTGACCCAGACCATCACCAACTTTGGTCCTACCGATGCTCCCATTACGATTGTCATGCTGATGGAATTCAGCAGCCGCGGCCTCTACGATTGGTTCGCCTATCAGGCAAAATATTGGGCCGACGCTTTCCTTCCCAATCTCAAGCAGAACGACTGGGTTGCTCTCAGGACCTTCGACATGAATACACATGACGAAGTGGACTTTACCCAGAACAAAGACGAAGTGCGTAACGCCATTTATCATCTCTATTTCCCCGGCTTCAGCGAATCCAACGTTTTTGACGCCGTGCTCAAAACGATCGACGACATGAAGGACGTTCAAGGCAAGAAATCGATTCTGTTGATGGCTACCGGTGTGGACACATTTTCGAAGCACACCTGGGACCAGACCATTAAGCAGCTCCGGCAAAGCGACGTTACGATCTTTTGCGTAGGCCTCGACAAGCCGTATACCAATTTTCTGGACTCGCGCGGCTCGCTGAGCCCCCACATGAGTTACCTCCAGGGCGAAAATCAGATGAAGAATATTGCGAGCTTGACCGGCGGTTACGCCTGGTTCCCCCAGTTTGACGGCGAACTTCCCGACATTTTTCATACGGTCGCCGCCTTCCTGCGTCACCAATACAGCCTCTCGTACACTCCAACGGGCACTGCCAACGACAACAAGTTCCACAAAGTAAAAATCGAGCTCGTCAATCCTGACGGCAGCCCGCTGGAAATCCACAATCAAAAAGGCAAGAAGGAGAAGTGGGTGATTTATTCGCGTGAGGGCTATGATCCTCAAAAATCCAGCGCCGGAAACTGATCTCACTGGATTCGTCAGCAGAAGAACTCGGAAGGTTTAGTTCAAGCTCGGCTGGCGTCCTAATAGCCCAGCGCAAAATCGATTTGGTTGAACAGCTCGCGGCCATCGAACCAGCGCTCCAACAAATCCATCAAGAGCACAGTTTCGCGCTGCCAAAGGCGATCGCTGACGGCGCTGGTGTGCGGCGTGATGAAAAGATTCGGAGCTTTCCAGAGCGGGCTGCCGGCGGGAAGAGGCTCGACGGAAGTCACGTCCAACGCTGCTCCGCCCAGTGCGCCATTCTCCAACGCGTTGATCAGCGCCGCTTCATCCAGTAACGAGCCGCGCCCAATGTTGATGAGCCTTGCGCAGGGTTTCATACGCGCGATTTGCGCGGCCCCCATGAACGCGCGTGTCTCCGATGTTTCCGGAGCGGCGATGACGACATAATCGGCGTGCGGAAGAGTCTCCTCGAGTTGCGAGACGGGAATTATTTTTTCTGCGTGCGTAGTATCTCCATTGCCGGACCGCGTAACGCCCCAGACGCGCATGTCAAACGCCCGAGCGCGCTTGGCCAATTCGCGGCCGATCGATCCGAACCCCACAATCAACAAGACCTGGCCATTGAGTTCCGTGAAGCGCGGCGGTTTATCCCACATATCCTGCTGGCCCCAGTGCGCGCGACCCTGATGGCGCACCGAGTCCGGGAAATTCCGCGCCAGTGCGATGAGCAGGCCCATTGTGTGCTCGGCCATCGGGACAGAAAAAACACCGCTGGGATTCGTGACCACAATTCCGGAATCGCGCAGCTCGGGGTACATCAATTGCGCCACGCCCGCGGCCGTCGAGTGAATCCATTTCAGTTTCCTCGCGTAGCGAAGCTGTTCCGCGCGAAGCGAATAGCCCACGAAAATATCCGTATCCGGCAACTCGGCCGGGAGGCGATCGTAGTCCGGTAAATGCACGACATGCATTTCCGGCCAGCGCGCGCGGATGGCATCCGCCATCATCGGCTGCGGGCGCCAAAAGGTGAATGGGTGCCACACGCAGATGACTAATTTTGTCTCGGCTGGCTTGGTGCGATTCATTCGCGTGGAATGCGGTGTTTCCAATAGAGGAGTAACCCGACGATGAGTCCAAGCCCGCCCGTGCCAAGAATAAAAATGTGCGAGAGCGGCAAAGCAAACCAGCAAATCACGACGAGCCCTGCCGAAACAATGGCGCCGACAGGCGTACCGGGGATCGTGATAGTGCCGAAAGTCCCGCCGCGGCTTTGTCCCGGTTGAGGCGGTTTTTGCTTGACCGGGTCGTAGCTCAGACTCATCTTACTGCCCTGTGGTCGTGCGCAGATCGTGGCCGGTCATATCCGAAGGCTGCGGTCGCTCCAGGGAGCCGAGCATCGTCGGTGCGATGTCGCGCAGCGAGCCGCCCGGTTTCAATTGAAGCTCCGCATTTTCGCTCACAAGAATAAGCGGCACAGGGTTGGTCGTGTGATATGTGTGCGGGCCGCCGGTGACCGGATCGATCATCGTTTCTGCGTTGCCGTGATCGGCGGTGATAATCCACACGCCGCCGCGCGGCTTCAGAGCCTGATAGATTGTGGCAAGTCCTGCGTCAACCGCTTCGACTGCCTTGATCGTGGCCTCTAGGTTGCCGGAATGTCCAACCATGTCCGCGTTCGCGTAGTTCATGATGATTGCGTCGAAATCGCCCTTCTCGATGGCTTTGACCACCGTGTCCGTGATTCCAGCGGCCGACATTTCCGGCTTTAGGTCATAGGTCGCGACCTTTGGCGAAGGTACAAGAACGCGCTCTTCGCCGCCAAACGGTTTTTCGATGCCCCCATTGAAAAAATACGTGACGTGCGCGTACTTCTCGGTTTCCGCGCAGCGCAGATTTTTGTACTGCAGCTCTTCGAAGACCTGCGCGAGGATATGCTCGAGTTTCTCCGGCGCGATCACGTACTTCAGCCAAGGCCAATTCTTGTCATACTGCGTCATCGCCACATAGAAAAGATTCTTGGGGCGCTTCGCATCCGCAATTTTGTCGAATCCGGGTTCGACGAGGGCGCGCGTCATTTGTCGGGCGCGATCGGCACGAAAATTGAAAAAGATGACGGCGTCGTCATCGTGGATCGAGCCCATCGGAGCCGCTCCCGCGCCATCACTTTTCGTGATGACAATCGGTTTCACAAACTCGTCGGTAACGCCCTGCTCGTAGCTCTTCTGGAGCGCGCCCACGGGATCGCTTGAATGCGTTTCCGCATCGCCGTGCACCGCTGCGCGATACGCCAGCTCGACGCGTTCCCATCGGTTGTCGCGGTCCATGGCGTAATAGCGCCCCGTAAGAGTCGCGATTTCGCCGACACCCAGTTCGCGCATCTTTTGTTGCAGTTGGCGGATGTAGTCGCGCCCGCTGTTCGGCGGCGTGTCGCGGCCGTCCGTGAAACAGTGAACAAATACGCGCTCTACGTTCTGCTGTTTGGCCATTTCGAGCAGCGCGAATAAATGCTGAATGTGCGAATGCACCCCGCCGTCGCTCAAGAGCCCCAGCAAATGCAACTGCCGTTGCCGGCCTCGCTCCATCGCCTGCTGAAACAGCGGCACGTTCTGCGATTGCTTGTTGGCGATCAACAGGTCGATCCGCGTGATATCCATGTGTACGATGCGCCCCGCGCCCATGTTCATGTGGCCCACTTCGCTGTTGCCCATTTGCCCTTCGGGCAACCCGACGAAAGGACCAGAAGTTTGGATCAGCGTGTTCGGAAATTTCTTCAGCAAGTCATCGTAGGCCGGCTTGCGCGCCAGCGCGATCGCGTTGCCTTTTGTTTCCGCGCGGTAACCCCAGCCATCGAGAACGGTCAGTACAATCGGTTTTGGTCGTTTGCTCATGATATTTGTGTGCGGGCTAGCGCGCGGCAATCTCCTTCAGCGCGGCGAGCAGCCGCTCGACTTCCTCGACTGTGTTGTAATGAACCAACCCAATGCGGAGAAGGCCTCCGCTGGCTTCGACACCGAGTCGTTCGGTCAAGTTCAAAGCGTAGTAATTGCCGTCCCAAGTGAAGATCCCCTGCTCGCCGAGAAATGCGGCCAACTCGTTCGGCGCATGATTCGCTATCCGAATGGAAACCGTCGAGCAGCGTTCGCCGAACCGCGCAGGATCGCTGATGCCGAAAAATCGCAGGCCGGGAATAGCCAGCAAACCTTCCGCCAAACGCGAAAAAAGGGCCATTTCGTACTGCCGCGTTGCGCCATAGGCTGCGAGAAGAGCGGCGCGGCGATCCTTTGCTGATGGCTCGCAACGCCGGCCCAGCTCCACGAGATAACCCACGGCGGCGTCGATGCCGGCGATCAGTTCATGCAGCTGCGTGCCGGTTTCCCAACGATCGGGGAGCGAATCGGGCGCGGGTCGCACTTTGTATGATTGAAACCGCAGCAGGTGCTCGCGCTTTCCGTAAAGCGTTCCCATGTGCGGCCCAAAAAACTTGTAAGGCGAGCACACCAGAAAATCGCAGTCGAGCGCGCGCACATCAATCGGTCCGTGCGGCGCATAATGCACGGCGTCAATAAAAATCAGCGCACCCGCCGCATGAGCCAGCCTTGTGATTTCGGCGACAGGATTTATCGTGCCGACCGCATTCGAAGCGTAACCGACAGCGACAAGCTTCGTTTTTGCGCTGAGTTTCCGCTTCAAATCCTCGAGGTCCAGAGTGCAATCCGCTTCGCGAATCTCCACCTGTCGGATGACGACTCCCTTTTCCTCGAGCGCTCGCCACGGCGCGACGTTCGCATCGTGGTCCAGCGTCGTCACCACAATTTCGTCGCCGGACTTCAGTTCGCGGCCAATCGCTCGCGAAAGCGCGAACGTGATCGTGGTCATGTTTTGCCCAAAAACCACTTCATCCGCGTCGCAATGGAAAAAATCCGCCATAGCCGAGCGCGCCGAGGCGATCACCGCGTCGGTGCTCCGGCTGGTTGCAAACGCGCCGCACGTGTTCGCATTCGAACTCAGAAAATAGTTTTGGACCGCATTCATTACTTGCTTGGGCACTTGCGTGCCCGCCGGCGCGTCCAGAAATGCCGCTTCGTGCCCGTTCACGCGCAACTGGAGCGACGGGAACTGCGCTCTCACCCAGGCTAGATCAAGCGGCGTGCTTTCCGTCTCCTGCATCACGGATGTGCTCATCGTTTTCTCCGCACGATAGTTTCTCACAGGGCGGGCCGATGAAGAAGCCGCGCCGAGTCGTGTTAGCATTTACTTGGTTGTTCCTCACTCATGCCGCTTTGGCGCCGGCTACAAATCAAATGAGCGGCCACGCATCGGCCGGCTCCGCGCCACGTTTCTCCATGAGGTGTACAGTGCCTGATTCCTTCGCGCCAACCGAGCGCACCCGAATCGTGCGCGAGCCGCACCGAGGCGTTTATGACCGCGAAACGATTTACAAAATTCTCGACGAAGGGCTCGTTTGCCACGTCGGCTTTTCTCCCGGCGGCCAACCGTTTGTCATTCCCACGCTCTACGCGCGCATCGCAGACGCCATCTATTTTCATGGCTCGGCGGCGAGCCGCATGCTCCGCAGCGTCAACGACTCCGCAAACGTCTGCCTAACCGTTACGCTCACGGACGGTATTGTCCTCGCCCGCTCCGTTTTCAATCATTCGATGAACTACCGCTCCGTCGTCGCCCTGGGCAAAGCCATCCTTGTGGATGCGCCAGCGGAAAAGCTCGATGCGCTCCGCGCCTTCACCGAAAAAATCTTGCCGGGCCGTTGGAATGACGCCCGCCAGCCAAACGAGAAGGAACTAAAGTCCACCAGCATTTTGCGGCTTCCGCTTACCGAAGTTTCCGCAAAAGCGCGCGTCGGCCCGCCCGAAGACGATGCTCCTGACTACGCGCTTTCCGTATGGGCCGGCGTCATTCCTCTGAGCGTCGTTGCCGAAGCGCCGGTTCGCGATGAAAAGTGCGATATTGGGATTCCTTTGCCGAGCTATGCGGCAAATTACAAACTCTAAACTGCGAATGAATCCAAGCACCAAGAAATTATTGGCGGACGGCGCGCAAAAAATCGGCCAGCAGCCCGTAGCCCGTGGCTTCGATGCCGGGATTATGCTCGACGAACGTTAGCCCAAAAACATCCAGGTCAAACCGTATCGCCGAGCTGCTCCCCTCTAAATTTGCAAGCGGGTCGGCGGCCAGCAGCATCTCCGGACGCACGCTGCATTCCACACCATCGCCTCGGCGCTCCGCGCGGCAAACCAGCTTGTACCGCATCCCCGCGGCGCGCACCGAGCGGATTTTTTCTTCGCTGAGTTCGCGTATTCCGATCCGCTGCACCTGTTCGAGCCGGATATTCGCTCCCATCAAGACGATTGCCAGCGCCACCACTTTGACCGCGGCATCCCAGCCGTCCAGATCCGCGCTTGGGTCTGTCTCCGCGATGCCCATAGCCTGCGCGCGCTTCACGGCCTCTTCCATCGATCGCCCTTTTTCGATTTCCGTAAGCACGATGTTCGTTGTCGAATTCAAGACTCCCGAAAAACCTCGTATCTCCGTGGCTGGAAGACCGTCGGGAAACATCGAAAAAACCGGAACTCCATCCATCACCGTGGACTCGTAGAGAAACCGCTTGTTTTTCTCCTTTGCTAACGACGTCAGTTCCTGAAAGGCATGAACGATGGGACCTTTGTTGGCGGTAATGGCATGCGCGCCCAATTCGAGCGCCGCTTTCAGATGTTCGCTGGCGGGCTCGCCGGTCTGCGCGTTCAGCGAACTCGTTTCGAAGAAGACATCCGCGCGCGTTTTTTCGAGCCATTCACGCACATTGCGCGGCTGCGGCAGATTTCCGCGCGGAATCAAAGCGTGTCCCTGCAGAACGGCGAGGGGATTCAGTCCATCGGGATCGGCGATCCAGCCGATGCGGCGCGTCGCTACTCCCGTCAGACGCCACCGGAGGTCATACCGGCGGCGCAATTCGGTCTCTTTTGAAATGAGCAGGCGCAGCAACGCGCGGGCGACGTTGCCCATGCCGATGATAGCGAGATTATAGGAGGGCATGAGCGAATCCTCCGCAATGGCGGCGAAGAAGGCGAGACAAACCAGAATGTTCGTCTCGCCTTGCGGGCGCTAAGAGCCGCATCCGGCGATCGAATAGGTCAATGTGCCGCGGCGAGCTTCGCGGCAGCCTCGTCGATCAGCTTGGCTTCGTCCTGCAAGCAATGCGCGACCACCACAACGCCTTCATCGGCCTGCTTCCAATCTTTCTGTTCGATGGCTTCTCGCACATAGGGCATGGTTTTCGCCGCGTACCCAGTGTAAAAACCGGGGGCATAGAGTTGATGGCGGTACCACTTGCGGTTTGGCAGGCCGTCCTGGGTGATGAATTGGCGTTCGCTTTCGATAAGCAGTTGGTTCACCTCATCCAGCGAAACCGCGGCCAGCGCCGTCCCGCCGTTGGCCTCCGCGCGTTCCAGCGCTGTGTGATATTCGGCCGCACTGCGCGTTACGGCATCCACAGCGTTCTCCAGCGGCGCGAAGTTTTGGTAGGGCGGAACTTCTTCTTTCTTCGGCGGTACGTAGGTTTTCTTCGGGTCCGCCGTCGCGGTGAAAACGCCTTCGTCGATCTCCTTATTGCGTTCGCGGGTTTCATCCTGCATTTTCTTCGACAGATCCTTCAGCTCCCGGACGTACGTCTGCATCGTTTCCGCGAAGTCCGTGAAATCGAAGGGCAGCAGGTCGGCATCCGCGAGCCGCATCATGGCCGTGCCTCCCGCCTGTGACAGCGCGCGTCCATAAACGAAAGTCGTATCGGCGAAGTGCGTGTACCAGTAGAAATCGTCATAGATCGAGTGGTAGATTCCGCCGCCGTCTTCGCCGCCAAAGCCGATGTTGAGCGAAGCGATGCCCACGTGCTGGAGGAACGGCGTGAAGTCCGATCCGGAACCCAGTGCGCCAATTTGCAGATCGGGCCGCTGCCGTATTTCCTGCTTCTTGTCCTCGGGCGCGCGCTCGATGGCCCGCAGCTCATCGCGCTTCCAGGCCGTTAGCTTGGTTTCGGGGTCTTGAACGTCACGGGCCACGTCGTTCACGAAATGTTCGAGCGTGTGCGAACCGGCAAGATCGAAATAGCCGCGCCCATTGCCATCCGAATTGATGTAGGCGACCGCATGTTTGCTTAGTTCCTCGGCATGCGTCTCGACCCACTCCGTCGAGCCGAGCAACCCGGGCTCTTCGCCGTCCCACGAACAATAAATAATCGTGCGCTTGGGTTTCCAGCCTTGCTTCACCAGTTCCCCGAGCGAGCGTGCTTCTTCGAGCATCGCGGACTGCCCGGAAAGCGGATCTTCCGCTCCATTCACCCACCCGTCGTGATGATTGCCTCGAATCACCCATTCATCCGGATAAACCGAGCCGGGAATTTTTGCGATCACGTCATAAATTGGCTTCAGCGGAAACCAGTTCGATTTCACCACCAGGTGAACCTCCCCGGGGCCGGGACCGATGTGATAGCTGATGCCCAGCGCGCCTCGCCACTCTTGCGGCGCCATGGGACCTTTCAGCGAAGCCAGAAGCGGTTCCGCATCGGCGTACGAAATGGGCAGTACGGGAATCTTGGTGATCGTCTCTGCATCCTTCAACGACAGGCGCTTCGCGTCTTTCGTCGCGCCCACTCCCGGCGTCAACGGATCGCCGGAATAGAGCGGCATATCCGCAACGCTGCCGCGCTGCACGCCATCCTTCGGGCGATACGGGCCTTCCGGGAAAACGTCGCCTTGAAAATATCCGTCTTCGTGTGGATCGGAAAAGATGAGGCAGCCGATCGCGCCGTGCTCCGCCGCTACCTTTGGCTTAATGCCGCGCCAGGATCCGTAGTAGCGCGCGATGACGATCGCGCCCTTCACGGAAACGCCCATGCGCTCGAGCTGATCGTAGTCCGCGGGCACGCCGAAATTGACGTACACCAGCGGCGCCGTCACGTCCCCGTCGATCGAGTACGCGTTGTAGGACGGTAGCTGCTCTGACTGTTGGCTCCCCGTCGTGGGGTCCTCGGGGACAGGAGGCTCTTGCAGCTTTGCCGTAAATTTCGGCCCGCCGGCCACCAGTTCGACGACGCGCTCCTTGGGCGTGGGGAACAGCACGTCGAACGTTTCGATGTGCGCGTCGAGTCCGAATTCCTTGTACTTCGCAAGAATCCACTCGGCGTTGTCCTTGTCATACGGCGACCCCACGTGATGCGGACGCGCGGAAAGCCTCTTCATGTAGTCGCGGATGTTATCCGGTTCAGGTATCGCGCGCATTTTTTCTTCCCACTGCTTTTCGGTGCGCGAAGACTCAACCGAATACCCGGCAAGCGGTTTCTCGTCCGCCACGACGTGCGCCCCGATCGGCGCCAGTGACATGCTCGCGAACACAATCGTTGCTGCCAATACTCTGCGGTTCATGTTTCCCCCCCCCCCGATTTGCGCAGGTATTTTGCCTGAACTACGCCTCGATTGGAAACGTTTGTTGCAGAATTATCCGCGGCTTCCGGTTTTCAGGAGGATGTCCAAATCATCGGGATGGATGGCGCAAAGGAGGGCTTCCTCGCGGTCGATGCGCCCCTTGCTGATCAATTGCACGAGCGATTCCTCCAGCGCAAACGAGCCCTTTTTCTTGGTCATCGTGATTTCCTGGTGCAGGTGCTGCAAAGCGTTGCGGCGGATGTGCTGCCGCGCGCCGTAGCCGACCATCAGCAGCTCCGCGGCCGGAAACCGCTCGCCGCTTTTCCCGGTCAGGAGGATCTGCGTCAGCACCGCCGCAATGGCCATCGCCAATTCCTGCCGGATCGTATTTTGCCGCTCGTCGGAAAACGAATCGGAAATGCGCGAAATGGTTGTGGCGACGTCAATCGTATGCAGCGTCGAGAGCACCAGATGCCCCGTTTCCGCCGCGGCGACGGCGATCCGCATCGTTTCCGGATCGCGCATCTCGCCCACCACCAGAACGTCCGGCGCCTGCCGCAACGCTGCCCGCAACGCCGTCGGAAAATCCGGTGCGTCCGTGCCGATTTCGACTTGTTCGATCACGCTTCGAATGTGCGTGTGCTCGTACTCGATCGGATCCTCGATCGTGACGATGTGTCGCGCCTCGCGCCGGTTGATGTCATCGATCAACGCTGCCAGAGTGGTTGACTTCCCCGAACCCGCCGGGCCGCCGATCAGCACAAGACCGCGTGGCAGGTGCGCGAGCATTTCGACGGAGGGTGGCAGGTTTAGCTCGCGTAGCGTGGGGACCTTTTGCGGCAACGCTCGAATCGCTGCTGCCGCGCGTCCGCGTTCGCGGTGCAGGTTGATGCGAAAGCGTCCTAATCCAGCGACGCGATACGAAGAATCCGCGATTTGCACTTCGCGGTAGCGCGCCAGCGCATAGGAGGTAAGCGCTGGGAGCACGGCAGCTTCGATTTGGGCGCCATCGAGCGGAGTATTATCGATTTTTTGCACCGCCCCTTTCGCGCGAACGCAAGCAGGCGCGCCCGCAACGAGAAGCAAATCGCTTCCGCCGCGCGCAATCAGTGTCTTGAGCCAGTCGTCCAGTTGCGCAGTGCCGGAAGCTTCCGATCCCTCGCGTTCGCGAAGCTCATCCAATTCATCGACAATGCGTTCGATTTCCGGCGCTTCATCCATGCGAATGTGCAGTCCTGAAGGTTATGCCCGGCGAAGAGTCAGCAGCGTGATCTCGGGCGGCACGCCGATACGCACCGGCGCTCCAACGGTTCCAAGCCCTCGATTCACGTAAATGGAAGCAAGCGCCGCCGAGCGGCTGGAGGATAGCAACTCATGGCCCTTGCCAGAGGCGGAACTTGCCGGCATCGCGCGGTCGTTCGGCGCGGGCGCGAACATCGGGCGGTGATATAGCCCAGCCACGTAGTCCGTGATGAACCGTGCGGGGCTGAGCCGGTGGTCCAGAATTTCCACTTGAATCTGTCCGCCGTGCGTATGTCCCGCCAGCGAAAGTTCAATGCCCATCTCCGCCGCGCGATTGAAGGTATTCGGATTGTGCGAAAGCAAAATGTTGGGCATGTCGCGGCGCACCAGCGGCTCCAGATTCAAAGCATCTGTACTCTTCGGCCGCCAGGCGTGCGCTCCCGCTGATAATCGACGCCGATCAGATTAAACGAAGCGCCATGGAACGTCAGTTGCGCATTTTCCTGCCGGAGCAGTCTCATGCCCGCCTGCGCAAAAAGCACCTTCGCCTTTTCCTCCATGTGAGCGTAGATTTCGTGGTTGCCGTTGCAGCCCCACACTCCGAGGGGCGCGCGCAGGCGCCGCACTTCGTCGATGCAATCGGCGATTGGGTCGCTTGCGCCGGTGATGAAGTCTCCCGTCGCCAGCGCCAGGTCCGCGTCGAGGTCATTTGCCATATCGACCGCGCGTCGCACCTGGAGTCGCGGCATGTAGCTGCTCAGATGGATGTCGCTAATCTGCGCAATCTTCATGCCCTCCAACCCCGCCGGCAAGTTGGGTATCGGTATTTCCACCCGCCGCACCTGGTAATCCAGGCGCTCGGCAGCAAAGCCATACATCGCGGTCAGGAATGGCCCAGCTCCGGCCAGTGCAGTAGCCGTCTTAAAAAAGTAGCGCCGCGACGGGTTGGGAATCAGTTCCGCTGCGGCCGCCGCTGTGTCGTGTGATGCAGCAGTAATGGCAGTTGGGGTTGCTGCAGAAGGCGAGGAAACCTTCGAAGGTGTCGCTTTGCGCCTCAGCCGATAGGCGGCGTGCAGCCAGGCCCACAGCCGGTCGATGCCGCGGACAATCTTGACCGCCAGATACCCAAACAGTGCGCTGAAAAACCACAGGCCCGCAAGCACCGTAAACATCGAGCCCTGCGGAACAAGGTGCCCGCGCTCGCCCATGCGGAAGCCGTCCACCATCGCGCCAATACTCAGCAGTAGCGCCGCTATGTAAACCAGGCGCGCGGCTACCCGCAAAGTCTGGCTCCCCCAATGGGAGGTCGCCCGCCAAATGGCGCGATACCAGAACCGTTGCGATAAAAACAACAGTGTAAGAAAGCTGATGCCAATCGCGCCGCGTACCAAAATCCAGTTCCAATTCAAATCGTGCAACCCCCAAAGGCAAGCTACAAGTTTACCACGCCTGTCCCAAAGCTATTTCCAAGACGGTTGAAGGCGTTCCGCGTAAGGTAAACCCGCCCAAGAGGGCAGGTATCCCCGTGCCGCGAGAGAAACACTTGCCTGCGAGGAACGTCAGAGAGGATGCGCTTGGCGAGCCGGCACCACCCAGCCTTCAATCAGCGAACAACCATACAGAAAAATAAAGCATGGCGGGCCCGAAGCCTTTCGATCTTGCCGGTTTTTTTAATTGTTGGAGAAATGAGGGCCGATCGCCTTTGCGGTCCGGGTGGTAGGGGCGCAGCATGCTGCGCCCCTACAGGCAAAACTTACTTATTGGCTACAAACTTGCGGCTCCAGCGGCGCCGTTCTCGAGGAGGGCTGCGAGTTGCGCCGGATCGCTGGTAGGCGGCAAACAGGTTTGTCCCGCGCAGACGACTGCCATCGCCCTATCAGCGGGCAGATGCGGCAGCGTTTCCTTGAGCGCGCCAGCAAGTTGGAGCTGCCGCGTTTCCGGAGTCACTCGCAGCACGGACTTCCCGTAGCGATACACACCATGTGCCGCGGTTTCGAGGGCTCGCGCCGCGGGATCGTCCGCGCGCCCGGTAATGACGACCTGCTGCGGATGCCGCGCGAAAAGCGTCGCGGCAAGTCCATACGTCGCGGCAAACATACCGTACTGCGGGGCGATGCCGGCGAAAGCTTCCAGTGTTTTTTGCGCAAAGGCGTAGTAGCGCTCTTCGCCGCTGAAGGCGTGCAGGCGAACCAGCGCGATGGCTGCGATAGAATTCGCGCCCGGCGTGGGCGAGTCCTGAAACGGCTTGCGGCGAACGTCCAGGCCTCCCATCGGGGCAGCATCGGAGGGCCGATCGAAAAAGCCGCCGCCTTCCGCATCTCCATAGCGGGCGATGGCAAGATCCATCGTTTTTTGCGCCGCAGAAAAATAACGCGGATCAAGAGTCGCTTCGTACGCATCCAGTAGAGCAAGCACGCCGAAAACCTGGTCGTCAAGCGAGCCGTCGAGCGAAGGTCCGCCGATCCGGTGGCCGAACCCTCGTTCAGGAGTCCAAACCTCGCTGAGCATGCGGTCCAGCGTTTTCAAGGCAAAGCCGCGGCAGCCCGCATTCGTTGATCCGTCAAGCACTTTCGCCGCTTCCAGATAGGCCGAAACGAACATCGCGTTCCACGAAACGTACATCGTCTTATCAACGAAGGGAGTTGGACGAGGCCCGCGCGCCGCCAGCAGTTTCCCCTTGCCTCTCGCGATGAGGAGCCGCACGGCGGTCTCATCGAAGCCAAGCTGTTGCGAAATGGCGGCGGGCTCCCGCGCAATCCACAACACATTCTTCGCGGGATTGTGATGCATCTCGCCGTGAGCTTCGACGTCGTAGTAAAGCTCCATCACACGCGCCTCGTCAGGAAGCAACGCGGATCGCAACTCGTCGAGCGTCCAGGTGAAGTAATCTCCGTCATCGTCGAGCGAATAATCCGCGTCCTGGCTGGCATAAAATCCGCCGTTTGTTTGGTCGGATAGGACCTCATTCACCCAGCCGATGATGCCTTCCGCGGTTTCCCGCAGAAGGGGATTCTGCGCCATCTGCCAGCCATGCAGATAATTCTTAAGCAGTTCGGAATTGTCGTAGCTCATCTTCTCGAAGTGCGGCACAAGCCAGCGTTCATCCACGGAATAGCGGTGAAAACCTCCGGCAAGCTGGTCGTACACGCCGCCATGCGCCATTTTTTCGAGCGTCGTCTCGGCCATAGCCAGCAGATGCTTTTCTTTCATTTGCTGGTAGCACTCCAGAATCAAATCAATCGCCGAGGAATGCGGGAATTTCGGCGCGTGGCCAAAGCCGCCGTTCTTGATGTCGAACTGCTTTGTTACGGATGCCATCTGCTCATCCACAATGCCCGGATCAAACTCGCCGCTCGCGCCCGTGAACATTTCCGCCTGAGCAACTGCATCGGCCAAATGGTCCGCCGCGCGCACCAGCTCCGCCCGCTTGTTCCGATAGGAATCCGCCACCGCCAGCAGTAGCCTCCGAAAGCCTGGCCGTCCCATCTGATCTTCCGGCGGAAAATACGTCCCGCCAAAAAACGGTTTTCCATTGGGCAGCAAAAAGCCGGTCAGCGGCCAGCCGCCCTGGCCGGAAATGGCGCTCACCGCGGACTGATAGCGCGCATCGACGTCGGGCCGCTCGTCGCGGTCCACTTTCACGGCCACAAAATGCTCGTTGATAATCTTGGCGATTTCGGTGTTCTCGTAACTCTCGCGGTCGATGACGTGGCACCAGTGGCACCACACCGCGCCAATATCCAGAAGGATGGGCTTATCTTCCGCTTCCGCGCGAGCGAACGCTGCATCGCTCCACTCATGCCAGTCGATCGGCTGATGTGCCGCGGACCGCAGGTAGGGACTGGCGGAATTTTTCAAGCGATTTTCAGGTTGATTTTCGGGATGAGACGGCACGAAGAATCCTTTCGGTTCGCGAAGCGCGGGGGCGGCGCTGTTCTGGGAAGTACGCAATCAATCGTGGAAGACACAAATAAGTCCGGGCAAAGTCTACTGCACGATGTCTCCAGACCCCGTGTCGCGCGGATCGATCGGTTTGCGCCCGGCAAATCCTTCGTCCTGCCGGTGATAAAATCGAATGCGGTCTTCCCCAAGCTTCCAGCAAAGATAGACGTCCTCGTTATCGATCACCGCGGGAAAATCCAGCAGGCCCAGATCGAGGTCCTTGATGAGGCAGCCCGTTTCGAGGATGCGGCTCAGCGCGCTTTTCAACGATGCCGCGAGTTGCTGGTGTTCCACGCGCAAAGCGGCCAGCCTTTCGTAAGGCACGATCACGCCGCCCATCATCATGATCCGCGCGGACACCGCGGAAAGGTCGTGTTCCAGGCCGGACAATTTCTTGCGGCAGTCCATCGCCTCTACGAGAAACGGCTCGAGTTCCTGCCGCGCGCGTTCCGCTTCCGTCAGAGTGAAAAGCCGCGGTTCCGGCTCGGGGCCTTCCTCTTGACCCGCTCCATCTTCTTCGTTTTCTTCTTCGTTTTCGTCGTCGTCTTCTTCGTCCGCCATGGGGTGTCCGATCTTTTTCCAGCAGCCTTCCTTAATCCGATGCTAACGCAAAGTCAGCGCACGGTCGAGCGCGCTGAATTTGCGGACGGGGCCGCTTCACGGTTTCCATTTGTCTCCGGTTCCTGAATTTCCATCTTTTGAATCAAATTGTCGCGAATCGTATAGACGTGCCGGATCATCCGGTCCTGAAGGACATGGCCATCCAGATCGCGAACCAATTGATGAACAGAGACAACGAACCGACCGGATTCGACCTCTTCGATCCGCACTGGCTAGACATGAGGATCGATCAATTTCCATTGGCGTTCCCAGTAATCGCGCACACTGCTGTGACCGTGAACACGCCCTCCTTCCATTCCGTTTGGCCAGTCCACATCCGGATGCATCTTCGCCAGGACTTTTGGGATGTCACGCTGGTTGAAGGCCCGATAAACCTCCAAGAGAACCTCCCTCTGCGCGTTCATCTCCCCTCCCTGACCTCAAATTTCTGCTCAGCAAACTGCCCCATCGCTCAGGCTTACTAACGCCGTCGCAACGGAAGCTTGCCGCTATCCGCCGATAAACACCATGGTACGCGAGGGAGGTCTGAAGTCCGGGGCGTTGATGCGGTGTCCTTCTTCTTTTTCGTTGACCACCGAACGAATATACGTTGTCAAGTCTTTGTCCGCCGCTCCTTCGCGCAGCAATCCGCGCAAATCGTGGTCTTCCTTGCTGAAGAGGCACGTCCGCAGCTTTCCATCGGCGGTCAGGCGGATGCGCGAGCAGTGGCCGCAGAAAGGCTGCGTCACCGGCGCAATCAAGCCGATTTCGCCGGGGGCGCCGTCGGCGAAGCGGTACTTGCGCGCTGTCTCGCTACGCTCGTGCGGAATTTGCACCAGCGGCCAGCGCGCATGAATCCGTTGGTGAATTTCCGCGGCTGGCACCACGAGATTGCGTGTCCACGTCCGGTCGGCGTCCAGCGGCATGAACTCGATGAAGCGCATGATCACGCCGCGCTCCCGCGCGAATTCGGCGAATGCTTCCACCTCATCATCATTCAGCCCGCGCACGAGTACGGCGTTGACTTTCGCGGGAGCCAAACGCGATTTCTGCGCGACGTCGATGCCATGCATCACCGTGGCAAAAGATTTTGTCCGCGTGATGCGTTCAAACCTGCCTGGATCGAGCGAGTCCAGGCTGATGTTGATCCGCCGCAGCCCCGCTTCGATCAGCCGTTCGCAGCGTTCGGCCAGAAGATGGCCGTTGGTGGTCATCGATAGGTCTTCGACGCCAAGCGCGTGCAGCCGCGCGATGTACTCCTCCACGCCCGCGCGCACCAGCGGCTCCCCGCCCGTGATGCGTATCTTGCGAATCCCGAGGCTCAGAAAAATGTGTGCCAGCCGGTCCAGCTCTGGCCAGGATAGAATTTCGTCATGATCGCGGTAATTTTCCGGATCGGCCGAACGGCAATATACACAGCGGAAATTGCAGCGGTCCGTGATCGAAATGCGCAGGTCTGTAATCTGCCGCCCGAATTTGTCGTAGAGGCTCATGAATCTTGTTTCTCGTTAGACGCGCCGGCCAATGATGTTGTTTTCGCGCCCATAAAATAAAATCGCCCGGTCCGAATACTTGGATGCGGGCGCGCAACGGAAATATGTATTATTCCGTCGAATCGCTCCTTTCCAAGCACGGGAGGCCCGGGCGTTTCCACCCGAACCCTCAGCCTCGCGGCTTCAAATCGCAGCCGCCGAAGCATCGTCCCTGCGCCCTAGGCTGTCTCTCCCGTAGGCCGCAGGAATCGGAGTTCTCCCCCCAGTCTACGCCGCAAGCTACAAGGGTGCAATTCATGTAACCCGCCGGCCTGACCTAAGCCCGGCAAGGAGATTGTGATAGAGTTTTGCCACGCCATGCGGATCTTCGTTCTCGGGCGCCGGCGCGACCGGCTCTCTTTTGGCAGAACTGCTCCAACGTCAAGGACATACTGTCTGGTGCGGTGACCGCGATCCTGTTCGCGCGCGTCGCTTTCTCGGCAAGCGAAGCACGATTGCCGTCACCGATGTGAACGCCAGGAACCTGCGCGGCATCGTTCGCGCGGCGCGCGGCTGCCAGCTCATCGTCAACGCCTCAGCGAGCGTCTTCAATCAAATTGTGATCCGCGCCGCGCTACACCTCCGCGCGCACTACGTCGACCTCAGTTCCCACCTCACCCGCAATCCCTTCAAGCCCGAACAGGTTTCCTACGCAAAACGCTTCGAAGCCAAAAACCGCGCCGCCCTCATCAACGCGGGCGCGGCACCGGGCCTCACGAATCTCCTCGTCAAGCGCGCCGCCGAAATGCTCGACGAAGTCCATTCCGTCCACATCCGCCTCTACGAAAGCACCGAAAGCGACGATCCAATCTCGCAATGGTCCCCGGAAGTCTCATTCGACGAAGCCATCTCCCATCCGCGCGTCTATCGCGACGGCAAATTCCGCATGGAAAAACGCTTCGCCGAACTCGAAAAATTCCGCTTTCCGGATCCCATTGGCCGCGCCAACGTCGTTCTCGCCGCTCAGGACGAAGTGGCCACGCTTCCCTACGCCATCCCCATGCGCAATATGGACGTGAAAATCGGCGGAAACGAATTCGACCGCTTGCGCCGTTGGTACAAGCAGGGAAAATTATCGAAGTCGCGCGGCATCGTGCGCCAGCGTTTTCCGCAAACTTCGTCGCCTCGCGCGATTGCCAGGCTGATCCGCCAAGGCGTTCTGCAAAACGCGCGCTTTGCCGCGGCCGTGCTGGTGCGCGGCGTAAAACGTGGCCCAAAGGAAGATCAGCATCTTTTAATTCGCAGCGATGCGATGTTTCCCACTCTCTATCAAATCCGCCAGCAAGGCCGCTTCACCACCCCCGTCGCCTATGCCACGGCCCACGCTGCGGCTCTTTTCATCAAGTATTTCCAGCGCGAAGACCCTGGCGTGTTCGCCCCGGAAATGCTGCCCGCCGAAGCGCGCCGCGCCATCCTAGCCGGAATCCGCGTCCACAGCGTGAAAATCACGCATAAAGTCACGGCTCTCAAGCACGATGGCGACGACGAGGACGAATTCTGACCTGCGGCGCGCGTTAGAGTTAGCCGCCCAATCGCCGGCAGCTACGGCCGCGCTTCAAACACCAAATTGAAGGGCGTCTGCGTAGCTCGCCGAAATCGCGTGAAGCCTCCGCTCGTCACCACCTCTTTCAATCGTTTCTCGCCGGCTTGTGCCCCCAGCGCCAGCCCCACCTCTTGCGAAAGCGAAGCCGGTGTGCACAACATCGTCGAAGCGCCGTAAAACGCCCGGCCAATGGGATTGAGATTGTCTTCCAGCTTGTCGCCCGCAAACGGCTCGACGATCATCCACGTTCCATCTTTCTTAAGACGGCCGTGCACGTGCGCCGACGCGCCGGCCGGGTCGCCCATGTCGTGCAGGCAATCAAAAAACGTCACAAAATCATAGTCCTTGCCCGGAAAGGATTTCGCGCTAGCCACTTCAAACGTGATGCGGTCTCCCACTCCCGCCTCGCGCGCACGTTGTTTGGCGGTCTCGATCGACTTGTCGTGGTAATCGAAACCAGAAAATTCGGATTTGGGATACGATTTGGCCATCAGAATCGTTGATGCGCCCAAGCCGCAGCCCACATCCGCGACGCGCGCCCCGCTTTTCAGTTTTTCCTCGACTCCTTCGAGTGACGGAATCCATGCTCCGACGAGATTTGAGGCGTAGCCGGGCCGGAAAAATCGCTCGGTGCCGACAAAAAGTTCCGAGTGGTGCTCGTGCCAGCCCAGTCCTTCACCTGTCTTGAATCTTTCGGTGAGCTGATCCTCTGCTTTGATCGCCGCGAGTGCCACCTGGAACGCTCCCGGCAAAAATACGGGGCTGCTTTCATCCGCCATCGCAAACGCCTGTTCTTCGCTCAGGTGAAATTTTCCCGTCGCTGGATCGTACGTCACGTAGCCGCCGGCGGCTTGCGCGCTCAGCCACTCCCGAATGTATCGCTCGGCCGTCCCGGTGCGTTTCGCGAGCTCGGCTGCGGTTTGCGGCCCGCCCGCCGCGAGTCCTTTGAACAAGCCAAGTCTGTCGCCAATGCGGATCAGCGCCGCATTAAACGTGGCACCAAAATCCACCACTGCCTTCACAAGAAATTCGTGGAGCTTATCCTGATTAATAGCCATCGATTCCTCCGTGAGTACGATACAAATAGGCCGGGCAATGATTGGGAAATTCTAGTCTTATGGCACGACGAGCAGCAAGCGGACTTGCCTGCTAGGTTGAGCTGCAGCTTCAGCAGCATCGATTCGGCCGCGAATAGCGGCGATTGATCTGCTCGAGGTAAAACTCTTCCGCGCTAAGCACGCGCTGCTCCGTTCCGTTTCGGCCTTTTGCGCGCAGATATCGCTCGTACGCTGCGTCTCCGCACCATTCCCGCAATCCCCGCCAGAATCGGCGAAGTGCGCGCGTCGCGAATTGTGCCGTGCCGCGCATCAATCGTCTCCGTGCGTCGCGCCCGCGAAGCCCGGCGCCCATTGCGTCGCAACGTAAGGTGTTTCATGCAACACGGCTTCCCGGCGGTGGGTCAAAATTCCGTACCACTGCACGATCGCCTCAGCCAGCAGCACGAGGATCATCGCCGCAAGCGTACCCGTCACCACCGCATCCAGCCGCTGATTGAAAATCAGCCGTTGCGTTTCGGCGATTTTCGAAACTGCAATTTGGCCGGCGGCGATTTGCGCGGCGAGCGAGTTCGCTTTCGAAAGAAATCCGAGATTGGTGTTCGCGCTAAAAATTTTCTCGTAGCTCGCCGTCATTGTCACCAGCACCAGCCACGCCGTGGGCACGAGCGTCACCCAAATCCACCGCGCCCGCTTCATTTTCAGCAAAATCGATGTAGCCACAACCAGCGCCACCGTGGCCAGCAACTGGTTCGCGATTCCAAACAGTGGCCAGAGCGAATTGATTCCTCCCAGCGGATCCACCACCCCCTGGTACAAAAAATAGCCCCACGCTCCCACGATGATCGCGCTCGAAAGCAAAATCCCCGGCATCCATCCCGTCCGCCCCAGCGGCTTCCAGATTCGTCCTCCCAGTTCTTGCACCATGAAGCGGCCCACGCGCGTTCCGGCGTCCAGCACCGTCAAAATAAAAAGCGCCTCGAACATAATCGCGAAGTGATACCAGATGCTCAGCAGCCGTTCTCCGCCGATGGTGTTCGAAAATATCTGCGCCATTCCCACGGCCAGCGAAGGCGCGCCCCCCGCGCGATTGAGCAGAGTCTGCTCGCCCACGAGATGCGCAAGCCGCGTCATAGTCTGCGCGTCGAGATGGTAGCCCCAGCTGCTGATGGTGGCCGCCGCCGCATCCGCCGTTCCTCCCACGATGCTCGCGGGGCTGTTGATCGCAAAATAGACGCCCGGCGGCATCGCGCACGCCGCGACCATCGCCATCACGCCCACGAACGACTCCAGCAGCATCGCGCCATAACCGATGAACCGCGCATGCGTCTCGCGCAGAATCATCCTCGGCGTGGTGCCCGAGGAAATCAGCGAGTGAAATCCGCTGATCGCGCCGCACGCGATGGTGATGAAGCAAAACGGGAAAATCTTGCCGGCGAAAACGGGGCCGTTTCCATCGATGAATCGCGTCAGCGGCGGCATCATGATTTGGGGCCGCACGAACAAAATCCCCGCTGCCAGCGAAAAAATCGCGCCCGTCTTGATGAACGCGCTCAAATAATCGCGCGGCGCCAGCAGCAGCCACACCGGAACAACCGCCGCCGCAAAGCCGTAGGCAACAATCACGAAAACCAGTGACACGCCGCTGAACGTGAAAGCGCGCGACCAAGATGCCGATGCCGCGACCCACTGCCCCGCTACCACCGCGAACAGCACAAGCGCGACGCCAAACAGCGAAGCCTCCAGCACTCGTCCCGGCCGGATAAATCGCAGATATACGCCAAGCAACAGCGCGATGGGAATCGTCATGGCCAGCGTGAACGTCGCCCAGGGCGAGGCTTTCAGCGCGTTCACCACCACCAGTGCAACCACCGCCAGCAAAATCACCATGATCGCCAGCACGGCTAGCTGTGCAATCAATCCGCCGCGTGCGCTCACTTCTTCCCGCGCCATCTGCCCCAGCGTTTTTCCGCCGCGCCGGATCGAGCAGAACAAAATAATAAAATCTTGAACGCATCCCGCCAGTGCCGCTCCCGCGATCAGCCAGAGCGTGCCGGGCAAATAGCCGAACTGTGCGGCAAGCGTCGGCCCAATCAGCGGGCCCGGCCCGGCAATCGCCGCGAAATGGTGTCCGAAGAGCACCCACTTGTTGGTGGGCACGAAATCGCGCCCGTCGTCGTGAATTTCCGCCGGAGTCGCTCGCGTGTCATCCAGCGCCAGCAAACGCGCCGCGATGAATGCCGAATACACTCGATACGCCACCATGTAGCAGCAAGCCGCCGCGACAACGAACCACGTGGCGTTCAGCGGCTCGCCGCGGTGCAGCGCAATCGCGCCCAAAGCCCCCGCTCCCGCGATGGCCACGCAAAGCCAAACAATAAATTTGAAGACGCGCTTCATTTTACGAAACCGGCGCGAAACATCTCGGCGGCGCGTCGCAATCCCACGCGTCTATCGTTCATCGGCGATGCGCTCCTCTTGGCAAACGGGCGAAAATTGTGGATTAGTCCGCGGCATCGTATGCGAGTGCGCGGGCATCGTCAATCAGTACCACGCAGCCCGGCGCGCCTCCGTCTCCCGATTTCTCCTTGTGCCCCGTCCGAGCCACTATAGAATGCTGGCGGGAAACTTGACATCGTTGCTTCGAGGAGCCATGAGCCCTCACCGTCCGCTTGTTACCGCGTGTCTGTGCCTTGTCGCGCTTCTGCTTTCGCCTTCCATTGCCGGCGCTCAGCAGAAAGCAGCACCGCCCCATCCCAAAACGCTCGAAGAACTGCAGAAGGCGATGAAGGATGTTCTCGACAAGGATCATGTCCCCGGTGCCGGCGTCGCGCTCGTCTCCAACGGCGAACTCCTTTGGTGCGGCGGCCTCGGCAAAGCGGATATCGCCTCTGGCCGCGAAGTCACCTGCGACACCGAATTCCGCGTCGGCTCGATCAGCAAATCTTTTGTCGCTCTCGCGCTTCTGAAGCTACAGGAGGAAGGAAAAATCAATCTCGAAGCGCGCCTCCTGGATGTTGCGCCGGAAATTCCCGTAGAGAACCGCTGGCAATCCACGAATCCCGTTCGCATCGTGAATCTCCTCGAACACACCGCGGGCTTTGACGACATGGAGCCGTCCGAAGTTTACAACTTCCACGACGCGTACAACTTTCCGCTTCTCGACGTCTTCAATCGGTTTCGCGAGCCCGAAGAAGTTCGCTGGCCGCCCAGCACGCGCATGTCGTATTCCAATCCGGGCTACGGCGTGGCCGGCTATTTAATCGAGAAAATTACCGGCGAGCCTTTCGATCAATACATTCGCGATAACATTCTTCGGCCGCTGGGCATGGCCAACGCCGATTTTCCGTTCACGGATGCGAACAAAGCTCTTTTAGCCACCGCCTATGAGGGCAATCCTCCTCGCGTCGCCGGCTATCCGTTCATCTATCTTCGTCCCGCTGGCGATCTCAAAGCCTCCCCCGGTGAACTCGCCAAACATGTTCAGTTTCTTCTGCGCCGCGGGAAGGCCGGCGACGTCCAGATCTTGAAACCGGATTCCATTATTCGCATGGAAACCGTCGAGACCACTTTGGCCGCGAGAAACGGCCTGCGCCTCGGCTATGGTCTCGCCAACTACACCGAAGTCGCCGGAGGCGTCGTCACCCACGGCCACGATGGTGGCATTGCTGGGTTCATTTCCACGTATCGTTACATGCCGGAGCAGAATTGGGGCTACGTCGTGCTCCTGAACAGCACGCAATCGGGCCAGGCGCTGAACGAGCTAAACAAACTAGCCATCGATTTTCTTTCGAAGGGTTTTCCGGCTTCGCAGCAGCCCTCCGTTTCGGTGCCCGATTCGCAACTCGAGATGTTCACGGGCTATTACGCCCCGCGCGCGCCAAGGTCGCAGCTCTTCTCTTTTCTCGATGACCTGTCCGGCGGTCTCCGCGTTCGCGTCATTCATGGCCAGCTAACGTACTCCAGCCTCTTCGGCAAGCCGACAGTACTAATCCCGGTCGCGAGAAATCTTTTTCGCGGCGAAAAAGATCCCGAGGCGACTTGCATCTTCGTCCCAGACGGCACCGGCCGCATGGTGCTCACCGGCGGGGGATTGGACGGCCTATCCTACGGCGTTCGCAGCAACATTTTGTGGCCGTACGCGCGCATCGCTCTACTCGTCTTGTGTCTCGTCGTGATGGCGACGTCCCTGCTTTTCGCGATTATCTTGATTTTACGAAAACTCTTTGGAGGCTTGAAAGACGTGCAACACTTGGCCGTACGCGCGGTGCCGCTTCTCGCCACGCTCAGTTTCCTGGCCCTGTTTTTCTGCTTCACGAAACTCGGCGGAGCCGATGCCGGAAAACTCACCGTCTGGACGTTCGGCCTTTTCGCCTTCAGCGTCGTCTTTCCGCTACTTTCCATCTACGCTCTCGTTCTCGCCGTCCGCGTCCCCAAAAATGAAATTCACAACGCCACGCGCATTCACTCCTTGCTGGTCGCTCTAGCCTGCTGCGTCCTCACTCTTTTCCTCGCCTCCTGGCACCTAATCGCCCTCCGCCTCTGGGCGCCCTGAGCACAAAATACCTGCTTTTCCCGGCAAATAGCTCGCGCCGAAGTAATTCTGGATTAGCCTGCACCGGAGGGGTCCGGGGGGTAGCCGCCAAAACCACCGGCATCGTTTCTCCGCAATCCCAGACTGGCGAGCGCGCGATACCAGGCAGCGCGGAAACGATTCGGTCGATTCACGTAAATTGGCACTGGCGAATCAGGGGAGCATGCGGATTTGGTTTCCACGACAATGCCCGCTTCTTGCCAGCGACGCAGGACGTGCGCGAGGTCTTCTTGGGGCTGTTTCACGAAGGTGTCGCGTACATATACCACCCTTCTGATTCCTCTCGTCAGCAGGAATTTTGCGGACGGAAAATCCTGAGGAAAGGCCATCCACCGATTGTCGAACGCCTCGTCTGAAACCTGGGCTAGACCGTTCATTCGCTTGGAATCGACCAAGAACGCCGGGGGCGCGTCGGGTGCAAGCCTTACGCGCCGGAGCGGCTCTGCTCCCTGGCAAAGCGCGAGAAGCAGTCCGCGCATATCCACCGCGCTCGGCGATCTAAGGGCGTCCTTCTCGGAAACAGACAAATCAAGGGTAATCATCGCGCCGAGAATTGGCCCCGGCAAACCGTCGATGACCGGCACAGGACGGAAGCCAAATTCTAAAAGCGCCAGGCCGTAGTGAATTGCGTCAGCTCCGGGAAGATCGGCAACAATGGCGAGAGGACGATTTTCCCGCTGATGAAGCCAATCCAGCGAATAGGCCGGAATCTTTGGATGGGTGCCCGCGTCGCTGCAGGTTAACTCCGCAAACGGAACAGGTAGAATCCATGGGGACCAAATAGAGTCAGGCGGTGCCCAGATCGCATAAAGCTCTTCGGGCCTCATTCGCTTCTCCCTTCGGCGGTCGAAGTAATCAGTACGGCTGCGTCCTGAGCTGTTGCGTCGATGATGGGATTATCGGCAATTCGTCCGTAAAATCCAGCGGCCTCCCCGCCAAGAGTAAAGACTCCGATGCAGGGATATTTTTCACCTTCTTCCGTTGTGACCGGCAGAATCTTGAACCGCTTTTGTGCCAGCCACTGTCCTGGATTCCCTCGCGCGTGCCTAATAATCTTCTGAAATTCAGATTCGGGCGTGACTCCCCGGATACCAATTCCTTCCCCAACTCGCCCGAGTGCGGGCTTCAGCACCCACTCGTCGTCGAGCGGGAATTTCATTTCGCGCAACTCGAGAGTTTGCGGCAATAGCCGGCGCCAGGTCGAAAGGTCGGCGTGGAGATCGTCCCAAATCAGCGGAAAACGCTTCGACTGAAGAAGAATGGCGGCTCCGGGATTACTTACCCCAATCTGCGTCTTCCGGAAGTAATCCTTCCACGAGTCTTCTCGCGCAAGATTCGGCAGCCACTCCGCAGGGAAGAAACGGACGATCGCATCAGGCCGGCCGGAAGCAAAGCTTGCGCGAATATCCGCCCGTCCGTCTACCCAGCGCAAGTGCGATGGACTCAGAAGACAAGTCCGCAAGCCCCTGGCGGAAAAGCAGCGCGCGAGGTGCTGCATTACCTGGCGGTCATCGCTATACGCCGTGGCGTGAACCAGTGCAACCAGCCCATTTTCGCCAACGGCATCGAGAACCTGCTGCGCATACAGTTCCGAAGTACATGGCGGGGCCGTTGTTCCCGCGAGGCCCGCTGCAAACAGAGAATTCCACCCGCTTGCCTCTATGAATCCACCGGGTACGTCTGCATTCACTTCGGAGATCCGCCATCCTTCCGGCGTTGGATGAAAGTCAAATCGCATCACGCGCAGTTCGTGCGTTCCCGAATCTGCGTGCGATCTGGTCCGAAAAGCGGCTTCGATCTTGCGCGGCAATCCCAGCCGGCCAATCAGGCGCGCGTTATCCAGAATTTCCTTTTCGGCGACGATCGCTTCGCGTGCTAGCGCTTCCGCGATTTGGTTGAGCAGGGTTGCGGTCGACTGCTCGAGAACAAGAGGAAAAGGGGAAAGGACAGATTGGTCCTCGCATTGCACATCCCACTTGCAAAAATCAAAGATCGCGCGTGTGCGAAGCGGAAGCCAACGCTCGCGCTCCAACGCTGTTCCTGCGATGCATTGTGCCAACATCAATGAATTCCCCGCTTCCACGCGTAACAGGCCGCGCAAAGCACATAAGCGCAGGCGAGAACAAGCGAAGTGCCCGCCCGATTCCAGGCATCGTGCGCCGCGTGAGAGCGCATCTTGCGTTCGAGAAATGTCATGAGTACAGCGAATATGGCAGCCGGCCAGGCGCATGTCGCGAAATCGTGGAGCGTTGCGGACGCGGATTTCCAATCGCCGGTAACCGCATCTCCCAAAACGATTCCGGTAGCCGTTAGCCAGCCGCAGACCCGGATTCCAGTTCCCAGGTCTCGATCGATCGTGACCGTATCGGAAATAGCTGCGGCACGATCCACGAAAAACCATAGAAGGAATAACCCTCCTGTTGAAAGAAGTGCGCAGAAAATCACGACCTCCGGGCCGGGGCCATCGCCGATATTTGCGCCCGCAAAACAGCTTATCGCGGCAATCAGATGGCCGGAGACCGTCCAAGCTGCGGCGGAGTTTCGTCGCTCGAAAACGTCGTCCCTTGCAGTAACCCCGAGAAAGCCGAAGATTAGCTGTGTAACGCCTAGCCAGCCCGCCCCGAGAACAAGATATGTCAAAGTTTACACAAAATCCGATTTGACGCTGTCTGCCGACCATCCGAGAAGGACTAGAAAGAGAAAAAACACGCAAAGTACAGGAACAAGAGCAAGGACGATACGGCTGTGCTTGTGCAACGGGAAAGACCGGCAGGAAATAAAAGGTTGATACCAACGAACCCACAAAAAGATGGTCAGGAAAATGCCTACGCCCAGCAAGACTTCCATTTATGCGAGCCGCTTCGTGAGAAGCTCCCTTGCTTGCAGGATTAGTACTCCTTAGAGATGTATACGACCTAGCGAAAGTGAAAGCAAGAAAAAAATTAGTATGAGGAAAACTTTTTTTTGACTTAATCCATTCTGTCCCACACTCATGCTCCCGCGACAAACGGCGGCGCGCTATTCCACGCAGCCGTAGAAGCGGTTTGCGGCGTCGAGCAGGCGCGCGAGCTGGTCATGCGGACGTTTCTCCGTTGACGGCAGAATATCCCAGCCGGTGAACACGGCAACCATGTCGTACTCCGGAATTACGATCAACTGTTGTCCACCGAATCCGCGCGCAGTCCATGCAACGTCCTGAGGCGTGCTGCCGAACGATTGCAGCCACCAAAGATAGCCATATTTCCAGTCGCTTCCCGGAACAGCTACGTTAGGCGCCATGGACTCCTTGATCCAGAAGGACGAAACGACTTCTTGCCCGTTCCACATGCCGCCCTTGAGATACATCTGGCCAATTTTGGCGAGGTCGTGCGGCGACAAATACAATCCGCCTTCCGTGTCGGGCAAGCCGGTCGGCGAATGCTTCCAGTAATAATGGATGCCCAGCGGCTTAAACAGATGATCGTCCGCGTAGTCGTCGATATTTTTTCCGGTCACTTTTTTGAAGACATGTGCCAGCAATTCCGCGGCGCCGCTGTTATAGACAAATGTTTTGCCCGGCTCTTCGGCCATCGGCTGATCCATGGCGTACTCCGCCCAGTCGTGGCTGGCTTCCATGAGGTCGGCGGAATTTTTTGGGTCATCGTACGGCAGATCTTCATGCCAATCGAAGCCCGCGGTCATGGTCAGCAAATCGCGGATGGTGATGCGTTTCTTCCGAGCGTCGAGGTTGGCGACTTTCTTTGCCTCGAAATATTTGATGATGGGCGTGTCCAGGCTCGCCGTAAAATCGTCTCGCGTTCTCGCGATTCCAATCGTCACCGAAGTCACGGTTTTTGTGACCGATTGCATGGTGTGCATGCCGCTACCCTGATAGTAGGGATGAAAATTCGTACTGAAATAATTGTAGGGGCCTTGCGGGTCGTGATTGAGCGGGCCTTCCTTTTTGGCGCGGTCGCCATAAATCTTCGCGTAATCGTGCGCGTAGGTCTTGTCGTAAACGTCCGTGCCGCAGCGCAGGACGAGCATGCTGTCCACCAGGCCGTATTTTCCGGCCGCGAAATCGGCGTCGAGTGCGGCGAGCTTTTGCGGGTCAATGCCAAACTCCTTCGGAGGCGCGGTTGGCCAGTCGTGCGCCGCCTGCTCTTGCGCCATGGCGGCGAGACACAAGCAGCTTTGCAGCAGCAAAGCCAGCGCGGCTGTCGCCGCAGTTTTTCTCGCAAAACGAGTTCTGTTCGTAGAAAGAGAGGCTCTTTTTCTCATCGACGCTCCATTTCCTCTTGCGTCTTAATCGCCTAGCGAAGTGAATTTCAGCAGTGGATAAAGTTCGCGAAATATCTTTGCAACCTCGCCTGGGAAAGTCGCCCGCGTCGCAGCGGCCGGCTTCATCTTCTTCCGAACGATCCAACCTTGCAATTTATTCCAGTCTTCGGGAGTAACCGGCCATCCGGGACGCTGCGTCCATTCCTTTTTCTCTAGCGAATACCAGTAACTTTCATAGCGCCGCGCGAGGCGTTTCTTCTGCTGCGCGGTCCACTTGGGTTGCGCGAGCAAGCGCGGCTCGGCGATCACACCAAGCGCGGACTCTTTGCGCTTCGACCCGGAGTAAATGCGAAAGCCGGCGGTGACGGCGTCGGCGGAAACGCCCGTATAAAGCTGGCCGGTTTCGCCTTCGCCGGGAAACGGCGCGGAAACCTTCAGATACATCTGCGCGCGATACGGCGTTTTGTCTTTCGCGAAACGGATGTCGCGATTGATGCGAGAGAAATTCGCGCCGGTACGTCCCGTGGTGTCGAAGCGCGAATCGAGTTCCAGTATCGAAGGGCTGAGTTCCTCGAGCAAGCGGCGAAATGGTTTTACGACGAATTCCTGATAGCGTTCGCGGTTAGCGTCCATCCAGACTTTGCGGTTGTTGCGCGCCAAATCGCGAAAAAACTGAAACGTCGCGCGCGTGAAAATCGGCTCCGCTTTCGCCATTTTGGTCCTCTGTTCGGTTTGGCCGGGACAAGAGTACACGATTCCCAATCACAAGCAACAGTGGAGAAGTCCGGATTGGAACTTGCGGCAGAGAATGACTGGCGATAGCCTGCTCGCATGAGCGACTTCACACCGACCAAGAGAACACGAGTAACGCGCAAGCCGGACCGCGCAAGTTACGAGCGCGAAACAATTTACAACATCCTCGATCAGGCGTTTGTTTGCCACGCCGGATTCATCGCGGAGGGAATGCCCGTTGTCGTGCCGACGAATTACGTGCGCGTGGGCGACAAACTTTTTTTGCACGGGTCGACGGCGAGCCGGCTAATGAAGACGCTCGGAAGCGGCGCGCCTTTTTGCTTGAGTGTGACGCTGCTGGATGGAATCGTTTTTTCGCCGACGGCGACGGGGCATTCGGTGAATTACAGGTCGGTGGTGGTGATGGGAAAGGCGGAGCAAGTCGAAGGAATCGAAGCCAAGAGAGCGGCAATGCGGGATTTTGTTGAGTACGTGCTGCGGGGGCGGTGGGCCACGGTGCGGCAACCGAGCGAGCAGGAATTGAAAGGCACAATGGTGCTGGCGGTGCCGCTGGTAGAAGCGTCGGCAAAAATTCGGACCGGCTTTGCGGTGGACAGCGATGCGGAGTACGCCAGCGGGGCGTGGACGGGAGTGCTGCCGTTTAAATGGACGCCTGGGAAGCCAATTCGCGATCCGCGGGGGAACGCCACCGTTCCAGTTCCCGAGAACATTCAACGTTATTCGCGGCCGCAATAGTGGAGAGCGGGGTACGGCAGGCCTGCCAAACGGGGTTCGGACTTGGAGCGCTTAGTGAATTGTGAGAGGGTGGGGCCCCGGTTTTTTTGTAAGTGTTCATTCTAAAAGACTTTAAGTCCAGCGTTTTGTATGTGTTCATTCCACAGGGTTTAGAGGCGAGTTTTCTGGAAGTGCGGATTCTAAAGGAGTTAGCGAGTAGGGACCGAAGGCCAGTGGGTCTGCGGACTCGGCGTCGCATATTCTGAACGGTTGCATGTCGTCTTCGCGGAGCTGGAGTTCCTGGCGGGCGTCGAAGGCACAGAGGGAAGAATGGGCCGGGCTGCGCAACATGCGGCAGCAGCGGGCGTCGGAGAATTGGAACTGGCAACGCTTGGAGACACTCGTGCGGGAATTCTTGTTCTTCATGAGAACCTCTTTTTTAAAGTGGATTTGAGTTAAGACAAATGGAAACGGATCGGGCCTACGGGCTGCGGAAAGGATGCCGGAAAAAGCAGATCCCTCGCTTCCCTCGGGATGACAATTACCTTTTTTGGCAAACGATCAGAGAGCCGGGGGAGAGATCAGACCTGACTAACGTCCGTTATGCTTCGGATGGCGATTAGGTTCGGGATTTGCGTTAGGTACTAACAGGCAAAAAAATAGCCGCATGGGAAGGCGGCGGCAACGGCGAAGTGACACTGATTCTCCCAGCGGGGGAATACCACTGAAGGTATAAGCTTGTCAATGAATATTTTGAGCGAAATAGATGGCGACTGGCGTGGAGCTTGGGCTTACGGAGCACCGGAGCATTTCAAATCAGAAGAGGGCGCGGAGAGAACGGGGAGATGGGTAGTGTCCTAATTTTGGTTGCGCATCCTCGAATCGGCGGCTAAAAGGCGAAGGCGAGTTTCACGCATGCATTGCTGCACTTAAGAGCGGGAGCTTTTTCCGGGGCATCACTCGCAAAAGCGGGAGCTTTATCCGAGGCATAATTCGCAAAAGCGGGAGCAGGGCTCCCGCACTCCAAATTAGGACACCAGCCGGAAGTACAGCGCATATCGCAGTTGGCTTGGGTTCGCATATAATGAGAAGTTTGCCGGGGAAGACTGAGGCGCCGCAGGAGGAGCAGGCGGCGCGATGGGGAGCACGGATGATACTCGACGTGGTGGAGATCCAGAAGATACTGCCGCACCGCTATCCGTTCCTGATGGTGGACGCAATCCTGGAAATGGAGCGGCTGAAGCATATCGTCGGAATAAAGAACGTGACGATCAACGAATCGCATTTTCAGGGACATTTTCCCGGGAAGCCCATCATGCCGGGCGTGCTGATCATCGAGGCGATGGCCCAGACGGGCGGATTGCTGCTGTTGCTGGAGATTCCAGACCGCGACAACAAGCTGCTGTACTTCGTGGCGGTGGACGGCGCGCGATTCCGGCGGCCGGTGGTGCCGGGAGACCAGCTTCGGCTGGAAGTGAAAGTGATTTCGTGGCGAGGGGACTTCTGCAAGCTCGAAGGCAAGGCCACCGTGAACGGGCAGTTGGCCGCGGAAGCGACGCTGATGTGCAAGATGGTGGATCGCTCTCTTGGGGCGAAGGCGGAAGAACCCGCGAAATGAGCAAGCTGGAGATTCATCCGCAGGCGGTCGTGGCGCCGAACGCGAAGCTCGCCCCGAGAGTAAAGGTTGGGGCGTACGCGATTGTTGGCGAAGAGGTTGAGTTGGGCGAGGGATGCGTGGTCCACCCGCATGCCAGTGTGGGTGGGCCTGCCAAGTACGGCCGCAACAATACGTTTTATTCGTTTTGCGCGATTGGCGGGGATCCGCAGGATTATACGTTTCGGGGCGAGCGGACGGAATTGGTGGTAGGAGACGGAAATATTTTCCGCGAATACGTGACGGTCAGCCGGGGCACGAAAAAGGGCGGCGGTGTTACGCGGATCGGGAATGAGAATTTCTTTCTGGCGTATTCACACGTGGGGCACGACGACCAGATTGGAAATCAGACACTTTTTGTGAACGGGGCGACGCTGGCGGGGCATGTGGCTGTGGAGGATTTCGCCACGATCGGTTCTTTTTCCGTGGTGCACCAGTTCTGCCGGGTGGGCCGGTATGCCTACGTGGGCGCTTGCACGGTGATTGTGCAAGATGTGCCGCCTTTTTCGCGTGTGGTCACGGAACGCCAAACGAAGAGTTATGGGGTCAACGCCATCGGGCTGGAGCGCAAGGGATTTGCGAAAGAGAGAGTGCAGGTGTTGCAGCGAGCTTTTCGTTTGTTGAACCGCTCGAAGCTGAACACCACGCAAGCGCTGGCGGAGATGCGCGGGAAGTTCGCCGGCTCCGAAGACGTGCAGGAATTAATACGATTTATCGAGAGCGCGGAACGCGGAATCGTGAAGTAGAAAGCCACCACCTACTATTCCTTTCATGCCGGATACCAGCGCAAATACGACAGGATGGGGACTTATTGCCGGAAACGGGCGATTTCCGTTTCTCGTGTTGGAAGGAGCGCGCAGCCAGGGAATTGAAATGGCGGTGATTGCGCTGAAGGAAGAAGCGTCGCCGGAGCTGGAAAAAAGCGCCGCACGGCTTCATTGGGTGAGCCTCGGCGAATTGAGCAAGGCTGTTGACCTGATGCACAAGGAAGGCGTAACGCAGGCGGTGATGGCCGGGCAGGTGAAGCACAATAAGATTTTCAGCTCGATCCGGCCGGATTGGAAGCTCGCGAAGTTATTGTTTTCGTTGCCGCGGAAAAGCACGGATGCGTTGATCGGGGCCGTTGCGCGGGTGCTCGCGGATGAGGGGATTCAGCTAGTGGACTCGACACTTTTTCTGAAGCCGCTGCTGTCGGAGCCGGGCGTGCTGACGCGCCGGGCGCCGAGCGAGCAAGAAATGGCGGACATTGCGTACGGACACAGCGTGGCGCGGCAGATCGCCGGAATGGATATCGGACAAACGGTGGTAATCGCGGAGCAGGCTTGCGTGGCGGTGGAAGCGATGGAAGGGACGGACGAAACCATTGCGCGGGCAGCGCGGATCGCGGCGGGGAAGCCGCTGGTGGTCGTCAAGGTTAGCAAACCGAGATCAAGACATGCGCTTCGATGTACCCGTGGTTGGTTTGCCAACCATCGAACAGATGAAGAGCTCCCGTGCCACGGCTCTGGCTGTGGATGCGGGACGCACCTTGCTGTTTGACCGCGCCAAAACTGATTGAGCTGGCCAACGCCGCGGACATCGCCATTCAGGCGTTTCATGCGCACGCCAATGGCCGAAACGGAATCTGAAGGGCGGGCTACCGGGGGAATGAACAAAGAATGAGCGGGGCGGCAGAGGAATCGAGAAAAATCCGCACCGCCGTTGTGGGAACCGGGGAGTTCGGGCGCAACCACGCGCGGGTCTATCGCGAGCTGCCGAGGGCGCGGAACTCGTCGGTGTTTACGATCGAGATACAGCGCGCGCGGAAGCGATTGCAGCGGAGTTTGAGACGAAAGTGCTGCGAAGTTTGGAAGAAGTTTGCGAGCGCGCGGAAGCCGCAAGCGTGGCCGTTCCGACTGTGGCGCACGCCGGAGTGGGCTGCCGGCTGCTGGAGAGCGGCCTGGACGTTCTCGTCGAGAAACCCATGGCCGCGAATCTTGCGGAAGCGGACGCGCTCCTCGAAGCCGCGCGGCGGGGCAAGCGGATTTTACAGGTGGGCCACGTCGAACGCTTCAATCCGGCTGTGGCAGCCGTCGAACCGATTCTCAACCGGCCGCTTTTTTTTGAGGTACACCGCTTGGGCGTGTTCACTCCGCGCAGCCTGGATGTGGAAGTGATTTACGACCTGATGATCCACGACCTGGACATTTTGTTGGCGCTGGTGAAAGAGCCGGTGACGGAGTTGAAGGCGGTAGGAATTCCGGTGCTTACGGACAAAGTGGATATCGCGCACGTGCGGCTTGAGTTCGCCGGCGGTGCCGTCGCCAATGTTACAGCCAGCCGCGTTTCCACGGAACGCGTGCGCAAGATGCGTTTTTTCCAGCAGCACGAGTATATTTCGCTTGATTACGCGCGGCGAGACGCGCTGCGCGTTGGCGTGAAGCGGCCCGGGCCGCAGCCTGAGTTCACCTATGAAAAATTGCCCGCGCCAAACGTGGAGCCCCTGCACGCGGAACTCGAAGCATTCCTGGCGGCGGTGCGAACCCGCCGCGAGCCTCCCACCAACGGCGCCGCCGGACGCGCGGCCCTCGAACTGGCGAGCGCGTGATGGCAAGCATCCAGGAACACGGCGAACGCGTCCAAGTAGCAGCATTCGCCGCCAGAGAGAAAGCAGGACAAATGATCCCCCGGACCCTCGTCCCGCTTGGCGCGCGTCTGCCCGCCGCGGATGCTACCGCGACGCAGCGGCGCCGTCCTACGACGCTGGACGAGCGCACCCTTGTCCCCTCGATGCTGCCGATCGTGCAACTGGACGGAAAATCGAATATTCCCAGGTCGCTTCCGCTCGAATCGATCGCCGCGCGCGTCGTGGTTCCCCGGGACGTGAATCAGGAAGCGTATCAAGTCGTCGAAGACACCTCGACGCCAGTTCAGCCGACGGATATGGACGAGCGGATTGCCATTCCGCGTGACGCCGCGGCTCCCGAAGTGATGCAAGCACCTGCTATCCCGCCTGCTGATCTCGTCGATCTCGACGTGTTTATGACCGGCGAGGTGAATCTTCTTACCAAGCCGCAGACGGAAGAAAAGACCAAATGGGATTTGATTACAAAGGTTTCGTCGTTTGCGTTCCACGTGGCGCTCTTCGCGACCATTCTCTTGTGGGCGAAGCTATTTCCTCCGCACGCGCTGACGCAACAGCAAATCGATTTGGCGAATCGGCAATTGACGTGGATCCCGCCGGAAAGTTCGTATAGCCCGAAACCCCAACCAGCGCCGCGCCCGGTGCAGCCGCCGGTTGTGCACGTGGACCCGCGCGTATTGAACAAAGTGGCTCCTCCGATTCCAGAGCCCGCGCCGAGGCCTGCGCCTGAGCGTCCAAAGGTCGAGCTGCCCGATGCGCCGACGCCCAAAACGCAAGTGGCGCCGCCTGAAGAGAAGCCGACCACGCCTAAGCCGGATGCACCGAAGGCACCGCTAAAACTTGAAGTGCCAGACATGCCGACGCCGACTCACCAGCTTTTGTTGCCGAAAAACAATTCGATTGAAGACGCGATGCGCGACGCGGAACAGACGCCGTCGAGCGGCGGGCGAAGTGGCGCGATGGTCGGGCCGGGACCGCGCTCGAGCCCTCCTGGAGGCGGTCGGGGGCAAGGCCAGGGTTCGTTCGGGCAGGGCTATCAGATTTTGACGCCTACGGAAGGCGTCGATTTCAGCGACTACATGCAGCGCGTGCTGGAAACCATCCGGCGGAATTGGTACGCAGTAATGCCTCAGACGGCGCTGCTGGGCGATCGCGGCCGCGTCATGCTGCGATTCCGGATTATGTCGAACGGAAGCGTTCCGAATGGTGACCCGTCCAATGAGATGAGCTCTGGAAAAGAGCCGTTGGATCGCGCGGCCATATCTTCCATTCGTTCCTCGAATCCATTTGAGCCTCTGCCGCCGGCGTTCCACGGACCTTCTATCGAGATACGGATCATCTTCCTGTACAATTTGCCCCTGGAAGACGCCTATAAGTGAAACTGGTTCGCCAACAAGTCCTCGGCAGTCTGCTGCTTGCGTTGCTCGTTCTGCTTGTGCTGCTTTTCCGCGCTTGGCATATTCTGTTTCGATGAATCCCGCTGAATCGGCACTGCCGCTGGTTGCAATCGTGGGACCGACGGCTTCGGGGAAATCCGTTCTGGGCGTGTGGCTGGCGGAGCAGTTTCAAGGAGAAGTGCTGGCGTGCGATTCGACGCAACTCTATCGCGGGTTCGATGTTGGAACGGCCAAGCCAGGGCTGGCCGAGCGCCGCGGCGTTGCGCATCACTTGATCGACGTGCTGGCGCCCAACGAAGAAGCGACTGCCGGCGGATACAGGCAAATGGCATCGGCGGTTCTCGAAGATTTGCGAAAACGCGGACGGCTGCCGATTCTCACCGTGGGCACGGGTTTGTATTTGCGTGCTCTGCTCGAAGGATTGGCGGAGGTGCCGCGGCGCTCCGAAGAATTGCGGCAGCGCTTGCGCGCAAGCGCGCAGAAACATGCGCCAGGTTACTTACACCGTTTGCTCAAGCGGCTCGATCCGGAGGCGGCGGGCAAAATCGCGGCTGCGGATGAGCAGAAATTGATTCGCGCCATCGAGGTATGCTTGCTGACGCGGCGGCCTTTGTCCGATGTGCATCGCATGGGACGCACGCCACTTGCAGGCTGGCGCGCGCTGAAAATTGGATTGATGCCGCCGCGCGAGGCGCTCACTGCGCGTATTCATGCACGCACCGATGCCATGCTGGCGCAAGGCTGGATGGAAGAGGTGCAAGCTCTGGCGGCGAGCGGAATGTCTGAAAACGCGAAGCCGCTCGATTTCATTGGGTACTGCGAATTGCGCGAAGTGTTGCGTGGGGAAAAGAAGCTCGAAGAGGCGCGCGCGGCGATCCAACAAGCGACGCGGCAATATGCAAAGCGCCAGATGACATGGTTCCGCAAGGATCGCAGCATTCACTGGCTCTCTGGATTTGGCGATGATCCGCAAATACAGCGCGAAGCAGTCGAGTGGCTCCGCAGGGAGGGCTTGGAAGGGTCGCAGGAGGGCAGCGGAGCGCGTATAATAGCGTAGATGGAGAAAGCCCTCTCGTTCCTGGCTCCCCCCGCACGATGGCTTCAGGACTGATTTCGTGAGCAAAACTTCACAAACGGTGTCTACAGCGGATCGCGCTTTGCTGGTCGGCTTGGGCTGGAAGCGTGCGCCGCGCTTTCCCGGCATGCCTGCGGGCGAGCAAGGACGCGAATCGCTCGCGGAACTGGTCGAGCTGGCGCGCAGCGCGGGAGCTGAAATAGCCGGCACGGTTTTTCAGGTGCGAGAATCGGCCGATCCGGCGACGTTAGTCGGGCGCGGCAAGCTGGACGAGATTCGCGCCGAAGCTACCGCGCATAAAGCGCCGCTGATTATTTTCGATAGCAACCTCTCGCCGATGCAGCAGAGAAACATCGAAGCGGCCACGGAGCGCCGCGTGATCGACCGTACTCAGTTGATTCTGGATATTTTTGCGAAGCACGCGCGAAGCCGCGAAGGACAGTTGCAAGTCGAACTCGCGCAACTGAATTACATGCTGCCCCGCCTAACTGGCAAAGGCGCTTCGATGTCGCGTCTCGGAGGAAAAAGCGGCGGGGGAGGCTCGGGTGGAGCGGGCGGTGGAGCAGGGCGCATCGGCGTACGCGGACCCGGAGAAAAGAAACTGGAAACGGACCGCAGGCGCATTCGCGACCGCGTGGGCAAAATTCAAAATAGCATCGAGGATATCCGCAAGCAACGTGCTTTGCGGCGCGAAGCGCGCAACGCGGTGCCGCTTGGCACGATTGCACTGGTTGGTTATACGAACGCCGGGAAATCGACACTGTTCAACGCGTTGAGCCGCGCGGAGGTGCTGGTCTCCTCGCGCATGTTTGCCACGTTGGACCCGACCATCCGCGCGATTCGTTTGCCCTCCAACCGCCGAGTTCTCGTTTCGGACACGGTGGGATTCATCCGCGATCTGCCCAAAGGATTGCTGACGGCGTTTCGCGCGACGCTTGAAGAAGTGCAGGAAGCCTCGCTGATATTGCAAGTGAGCGACATCTCGAATCCTCATCACGCGGAGTTGGATGAGGAAGTGGACAAGATTCTAAACGACCTCGGCGTGGCGGATCGCCCAAGACTCCGCGTTTTCAATAAGGCGGACCGGCTTACGCGGGAGCAGAGAGATTCGCTTGTTCATCCTCACGCGGCCAGCGCAGGGAAAAACGGCGGACCGGCGTTGGTCTCGGCTCTGACCGGGGAAGGCATCGAGGAGCTGCTGCATCGCATGGACGCAGCTCTTCCCGTGGATCCCGTGGTGGCGCTTTCGCTGCGTCTGCCGCTTGCCGAGGGACGCACGCTTGCGCTGGTTCACGCGCTAGGGCGCGTGCTGCATTCCGAGGTCGAGAATTCCCATATATTGCTGGACGCCGAAGTTCCTGCGTCGATTGCTCTTAGGCTCAAGCTGAATGCTTTTGCAAAGGACGGAACTTCGCGCCGGTTGCGTGCGTAATATGAAGTGAGAGGGTCGCTATGCTCGCATTTTTCTTGTGGTGCATCCTGTTCTTTTTCTGCTGGCCGCTTGCGCTGCTCGCCTTGATCGCTTACCCGTTTGTTTGGCTCATTCTGTTGCCGTTTCGCATCGTGGGGATTGCCGTGGGAGGCGTTTTAGCCTTCTTGAGAGCTCTTTTCTTCCTTCCCGCGCGCATGTTGCGAGGGCCGCGCGCGATTTAAAGATTGCGCTGCTGTTTCCGCCCTAGTAACTCCCACGAGATAATCAAAAATATCCCCCTCCTGGCGGATAAGTAGGTCTTTCCTTAGACGTTTGCGGGGTTTTCTGCGGGAGATTCCCGCTGTGGAAACATTGTGGAAAGCGTTTTGGGCAAAAATTTGGCGGGCTCCCTCGTTTGACCAAATGGAAAGAAGTCTTTGGGTGGAATCTATTTATCTTATTGATTATAAACAGCTTAATGAGAATCCCATTGTACGCCATGAAACCTTTGGCATATCAGAATGGTCATCACGCGTTTTGGACATTTGCACAGCTTCGCAGCATCGCGCTTCCCTTGCGGGACAGGCCCTCTGCAACCTGCAACTCATTTTGCTTGTTAACGTTACAGTACCCGCCGGGTTCCTCGGGGATTCGTCCTCTGCCGTTGACGCCTGTCCATCAGGGGTCTATAGTCAGGCGAGCGGTGGCTGAAGCCTTAGGGGCGGCCTCTCCGCCGCCACGGTCCTATGAATCTCCCCAACTCATTGACGGTTCTTCGCATCTTTTTCGTTCCCCTTCTGATTGCCGTCTTGCTCACGAAGAGCCCTAACGTCGACTTCCGCGGTTTCCCGATGCATTTCGAGTTCTGGGGAGTGTTGATCCTGCTGATGGCAGCGGCGACGGATTGGGCCGACGGGTATTTTGCGCGCCGGCGGCTTCAAGTTACAACTCTGGGCATCCTTCTCGATCCCATCGCGGATAAATTGTTGATCTCCGCCGCCTTTGTTTCTCTCGTGGACATGCATCTGGTTCCTGCTTGGATGGTGGTCATCATCATTGGCCGTGAATTTACCGTTCTCGGCCTGCGAAATATCGCCTCCGCGGAAGGATTCACGATCGCGGCCTCCTTGTTGGGCAAGACGAAGATGGTACTGCAAGTGATGGCCGTGGCTGTGTTGATTGTGGGCGCCCGGCATCCTTCGCTTAAGCCGCTCGCTCTCCTTCTCTTGTGGCTCGTCGTGATCAGCGCGCTGGTTTCCGCCGCGCAGTATTTCCTCCGATTCTGGGGACAACTGGACGGCCGCATCAAGCAGCGCCGCAAATTGCACATGATGGAACCGCACAAAAAGCCCGAGGATGCCGTTCCTCTCTGAAACCGATCGCCGGTCGCTGCTCGAGCTGGCCCGCCACGCGATTGTCGAGGCTGTTTCTCTGCAGAAACCCGCCGGAGGTATTCCCCGGGGCGGAATTCTCGTCGAAAAGCGCGGTGTGTTTGTAACTCTTCACGTGCGCGGGCGATTGCGGGGCTGCATCGGCATCGTCGAGCCTGTGGACCCCATAGGGGAAGCCATAGCGAGGTGTGCGGCGAGCGCTGCGTTGCGCGATTCACGATTTTCGCCCGTGCGCGCGGACGAAATTCCCAGTTTGCAAATCGAAATATCGCTGCTTTTGCCCCCTGAGTCGATTCGTCCCGAAGACGTCGAGATTGGCAAGCACGGTCTGCTGATTTCCAAGGGCGGTAATCGCGGGCTTTTGCTCCCGCAGGTTGCGGTGGAGCATAAACTCACGCGCGAACAATTTCTCGAGGAAACTTGCCGCAAAGCGGGGCTGGGCACAAAGGCCTGGCAAGAACCGGAAACACAGATCTACGGATTCCTTTGCGAGGTCTTTTCGGAAGAGGAAGAAACGGGGGATTTGCTTCCAGCAGATAGCTGAACTCCTTCGCCGCACCTTGCAAGCAAATCGAGTTACGGTCAAAAAAACGGCCCGCGCGAGGATTGTCTCGCAGCGGGCCGGAAGTTTCTGTATGGTGCTGTTTGATTATTCGATTTCGACGTAATCGCCAGCGTACATGTCGATCGAGCTGTAGGTAATCAGCACGGTCGAGGAGTTGCGGCTCACGTTCAACACGATGCCTTCGCCAAGCACCTCGCGTGGCAGATCGTTCCAGTTATAGCGCGTCGGCGCGCTTCCAAACCCATAAATTTTGTACTGATAGTCTTTGGTTTGTGGAGCGAGCTCCGCCATCGTCCCCTGGTAACGGAAGACGCGAAAATAGTCGCCGACCTTGACCCCTTTATCGGTTCCCAGGTTCACATAGACCGTGCTGCCCTGTCCCGCGGACTCCGTGTAGTCCCGGCCCTGGACAATCATCGCGACCGGCTTTCCGCTAACGGGCGCGAAATGGTCGAAGTTGCTCGAATCCTTCAAAGTGGGCTCCGGCCTCTCCTGGAAGGGAAGCACAATGTCGCCCCGCTGCATGTAATCGCAGGAGAAAGACACTTGTGCTATGGAAACCTTTGGCTGTACGTTGACGACTCGAAGTTGTCCGGCGTCCAGATAGTGCGTACCCATCGCCTTCAATAGCTTGGCTTGCCATTTGAACCAGGTGACATCCACGGGATCGCTTTCCGCTCTGACCACCGAATAGCGGTCGCCGACCCGGACACCTTTATCCAGGCCCTGATTGATGTACACGTAGTCGCCGCGGGCAAAGGTAAGCTTCGCGTTCGACTGCTCGCCGGAAATCAGTCGGATTCCATCAGGGACTTTTTGGTCGGTGATAAAGCCGGAACAATAGGTCGTGGAAAAAGTCACTTGCGTCGGTCCGGGCCCGGTCTGCGCCAGGCAAACTCCTGCGGACGCGAAGACAGAAACACATAGTGCAGCTAATTTAGCGCGCATTCCAAGACTCCTTCAAAGACACGCCCAACCGGCCGTGCGGGGACATTTCTTTGCGAAAATAGCAGGACCTACAGGGTGCGTCAACAAATAGGCTCGGACGGCTTTACACTTTTGATACGGCGTGCTACAAGGCCTGTTTTCAATAATTTGACCCGAACATGACCAAAACCACGCACGGCAGCAGGTTGTTTGGGGCAGGGATAAGGCGCATCTGCGCGGTGGCCGCGGCGTCGACCTCCGTCGAAATGATCCAATTAGTCCGTGCCGGGCTTCGCGAAACCCCCACGATCGAGCTGCGCCTGGATTGGTTACGCAACGATTCCGAGCGTTCGCGCTTCCTAAGCTGGCTAAAAAGAAGCGGGCCAAGAGCCGCAACCTTCCTGGCCACCTGCCGCCGTCGCGAAGGTGGCGGCAAACTCTCCGGAGGCGTTCGGGCCGAACTCGGTTGGCTGGCACGGGCCCGCGAGGCAGGCTGCTCCTGGTGCGACCTGGAAATCGAGACCTTTCGCGATCTGCCTCGAAAGAGAATTCGCGAACTTGGTCTGCCGCCGCACATTCTGCTTTCCCTTCACGATTTCAAGCGCATGCCGCCGCGCCTCTCGTCCTCGCGCTCCGCTGCATCTCGGGAAGCCGATGCTTTGAAAGTTGCCGCGCAAGCTCACACGTATTCGGACAGCCTGCGCCTCTTGCGTCTGGCGCGCCGGCTGTCCAACTTCGTGGCTGTTCCGATGGGTGAGGTTGGCCTTCCCGCGCGCATCCTCGCCTTACGCGAGGGTAGCGCCTTGGCCTACGCCCCCATCGGGGAATCTACCGCTCCCGGCCAAGTTTCGCTGCACGATTTGAAGCATGTTTACCGCGCGCATGAAGTGACCCGCCGCACCCGCGTCTACGGCGTAATCGGGGATCCTGTCGGCCACTCCTTCTCGCCTCTGCTCCATAACACTGGTTTCATCGCGCGCAATATCGACGCCATTTACTTGCCGTTTCTCGTGCACGATTTGCGAGATTTTCTCAAAGCCGTGCCTGAACTCGGGATTCGCGGCTTTAGCGTTACGATTCCACACAAACAATCCATTCTGCCGTACTTGGACGATTGCGACGCGCTCGCCGCCGAAATCGGCGCCGTCAACACCGTCGTTGTACGCCGCGATGGCTCGCTCTATGGCTGCAATACGGACTACGTTGGAATTCTGCGCGCCCTGGAGAAGAAGCTCGGCCTCGCTGGAAGCCGTGTTCTGGTGTTTGGCGCGGGCGGCGCCGCACGAGCAGCCGCATTTGCTCTGGCGAAATCGGGCGCGCGCGTTGCCATTTGTGCCCGCCGCGAAGAGGCCGCGCGGGAATTGGCCAGAGCGGTGGGCGGCGAAGTCGTTCCGCGGCGCGCGCTCCGAAGCGAATTCTTTGACGCCATTCTGAACGCCACGCCGATTGGCATGCATCCTCACGACCAGGTTTCGCCTCTCTCGTCCGGCGAACTAAATTGCCGCGTCGTGATGGACCTCATCAACCGGCCGCAAAAAACGCAGCTCTTGAAGCTTGCCGCGCGCAAAGGAATCGCCACGGTTCCCGGCGTCGAAATGTTTATTCCGCAGGGCGTGGCGCAATGGGAGCTTTGGATCGGCCGGCGCGCTCCGGAATCCGCGATGCGCAAAGCCGTTCTCAAAGCGTTGCTCGCCGAAGAGAAGTCCCGCCAGCATAGTTAATCGAGAAGTGCGATAATGCCTGCTTCTAGAAAACAAACTGTGTGCGTGTACCGATTCCATGATCCAGCCGGACTTTCGCGAATTTCAGCGCCTCGCCAAACAGGGAAACCTCATTCCCGTCTACGATGTTTTTCCCGCTGATCTGCTCACTCCCGTCAGCGCTTATTTGCGAATCGCGCACGGTGCGCGCTATTCGTTCCTGCTGGAAAGCGTCGAGGGCGGCGAAAAGATTGCGCGTTATACGTTCGCCGGTGCGAATCCGGAGGAGGTGTTTCGGTATGCAAACGGCGCTTGCGTGCTGGAGAGCCGCAACCGCATCGTCTGGGAGGAGCGCGATCCCGTCACATTTCTTCGCGCTCGTATGGACCGCTTCCGCCCGGTACGTTTGTCCGGCCTGCCCCCGCTTGTCGCCGGCGCCATCGGCTATTTTTCATACGATATGGTGCGCCTGATCGAGCGCCTGCCCAAGCGCCTGCGCGACGACATCGGTCTTTACGACGCGCAGTTGATGTTCTATCACGGCATCATTGCGTTCGATCACCTCCAGCACCGCCTCTGGATCGTCCGCAATATTTATACCGGCGATGAAGGCAGCCTGCGCGCAAAATACAATGCGGCCGTTCGCGAAATTCGCAAGACCCGCCAGTCGCTCGAACAAACTTCGACCGCCGAGCAGCCGGCGAAGCCGCCCAAAAAGGCGCGCTCCCCGCTCCGCGTCGCCTCCAATTTCCGGCGCAGCGAATTCGAAGACGCTGTGCGCAAAGCAAAAGGCTACATTCGCGCCGGCGATATTTTTCAAGTCGTGATCAGCCAGCGTTTCTCCGCCAAGACGCAAGCCGAGCCGTTTGAAATTTATCGCGAACTCCGCGCGCTAAATCCCTCGCCTTATCTTTTCTTTCTGCAAATGAATGACGTTGCCGTCGTGGGCAGCTCTCCCGAAATGCTTGTCAAAGTGCAGGGCCGCGACGTTTTCTATCGCCCGATTGCGGGAACCCGTTGGCGCGGCAAAGACGAAGCCGAGGACCAGCGTCTCGAAAAAGAAATGCTTGCCAGCGAAAAGGAACGCGCCGAGCACATCATGCTTCTGGATCTGGGGCGCAACGATCTGGGCCGCGTCTGCGAATACGGCACGGTGAAACCAGAAAAGCTGATGACCGTCGAGCGTTACTCGCACGTGATGCATCTCGTTTCGAGCTTGCGCGGGCGGCTGCGCGAAGATGTCGATTGTTTCGACGCGCTGATGGCGTGCTTTCCCGCGGGCACCGTTTCCGGGGCTCCGAAAGTCCGCGCCATGGAGATCATCGAAGAGCTGGAACGCACGCGCCGCGGCATTTATTCCGGCGGCGTTTTATACTTGGATTTCGCGGGCAATCTGGATTCGTGCATTGCCTTGCGCACCATGGTCATCAAAAATGGTGTGGCGTACGTGCAGGCCGGCAGCGGCATCGTCGCTGATTCCGAGCCCGCTGCCGAATTTCAGGAGTCCGTGAACAAGTCCAAAGCCTTGCTTACCGCTCTCGAAGCGGCGCATCGAAAGGGAACCGGGCAAAAACGCGGAGCTTCCCCGCGAAAACGTGCAAGAAAATGATTCTGCTGCTCGACAACTACGACTCCTTCACCTACAACCTCGCCCAGTATCTCGGCGAATTGGGTTGCGAGGTGGAAGTGCACCGCAACGATAAAATTTCCGTTGAAGAAGTCGCACGCCGCAAGCCGGAAAAAATTGTCATCTCGCCGGGACCTTGCACGCCGCGCGAGGCTGGCATTTCGGTAGAATTAATTGAAAAACTGGCGGGTAAGTTTCCGATTCTTGGCGTTTGCCTCGGCCATCAAGCCATCGGCGCTGCGTTCGGCGGCAAAATCATTCGCGCTCCAAGACTTTTTCATGGCAAGACCAGCCAAATCCATCACGACGGCAAGAATATTTTCCGCAAGCTGCCCGACCCTTTCACGGCCACGCGCTATCATTCGCTCATCGTGGAACGAAAATCTCTTCCCCGCGAGCTTACGATCACCGCCGAAACCGACGACGGCATCATCATGGGCCTCCGCCATCGCCGCTACAAAATCGAAGGCGTCCAGTTCCACCCCGAATCCGTCTTAACCACGTCCGGCAAACAGCTTCTCCAAAACTTCCTGTCACTCTAATGTGCGCCGCGACGCGAGCCAGATCGGGAGGATAAAATGAACAGATTCATCGCAGTCGCAATCATTCTTGGCGGTCTGGCATATTTTCAAACTGCCCAGGAAGAAAAAAGTAGCCGCCTTGTCCTGCCGAATTCCAAATTATTGAGATGTAGATCATCCGATTGCTTCCAGTTGTGGTCAGAAAAACTTGCGGAAACAAATGCTGTATTCCCAAAGCAAGTGATCATTGACTTGAACCAAAGCTGCCTCTATGGCATGACCGCACTCTACGACAAATCCATCGCACTCAATGACGTTAAAGCGGCACTAGATGAGCGTTACGCGAAATGGGCCTCACCGGAAAATGACAAAGCTGCCGTGCCAGTAAAGCTCTGGCGCGTGGAACCTGAGAAGTTCGCGGTTCAATTGAGCGTAGCCGACAAGAACGATCAGAAGAGGAACATGGCCGAAGCGGGAACAAACCAAGTTATCTATGTTGCCTTTGGGGGAAGGACTGCGTGCGGCGGCCTTTGAGCTATTGGGCGGAAAAGACAGCCTAAATTGATTTTTACCAATTCAAATTCGCCAGAATCGCCGCATAAATCTCCATCCCGCGCCACAAATTCCCCAACCGCAAATTTTCATCCGAGCTGTGCTGGTGATTGTCGTAATTCACGATGGGCACGCCGATCCACGGCAATCCCAAATCCTCAAAAATATACATCGGCACGCTCCCGCCCAGCGTCGGTGCAATCACCGTATCGCCGTCCGTCGCTTCCTGCACTACGTTGACCAGCGCCTTCGACACCGGCAAATCCATCGCCGTGCGCGAAGCGCGATACCCGCCCTCGTCGATGATTTTAGCGATCAACGCATGCGTGCGCCGCTCTTCCATCGTCGGCTCGCGGTCGATCACGTAATATCCCTGTTCCCGAATGAATCCCACGATTTGCTCGTACTTTTTCTGTGGGACCTCGCCCTTCACGAGCCGCGCGTCGATCGATGCTTCCGCTCGATCCGGAACCACGTTTTGCGCGTGCGCGCCGACGTACGCGCTCTGCAAGCCGCGAATGTTCAGCGAAGGCTCCTGGATGAGTTCGACCAGTTTCTCGCCGCCGCCTTCCGGCTTCGCGATGCCCATTTCGTGCTTGAGATCGGCATCGTTCGCTGGCATCTCCGCAAGCGCCTTCTTTTCAAGCTCGCTCAGCGGCACGACATCGTCGTAGTAGCCGGGAATCAGTACTCGGCCATTCGCATCTTTCATCGACGCCAACAGCCGCGCGAGCTCCATCGCCGGATTCGGCGCCCAATTTCCATAGTGCCCGCTGTGCAGCGCACGCACCGCTCCGTATACCGTGATGTCCAGCCCGATATCGCCGCGGTCCCCGAAAAAAACAAGCGGCCGCCCCGACGGATGCACCGGCCCGTCCGCCGTAATCAGCAGATCGGCGCCCAGCAAATCCTTGTGCAGCTCCAACGTTTGCGCCAGGTGCGTCGAGCCAGCCTCTTCTTCGCCCTCAAAAATCACTTTCAAATTCACTTTCAACGGGATCTGCTTCGCGCGCAACGCATCCAGGGCGGCAAGCAGCGCCACGATCGGCGATTTGTCGTCGGAAGAGGAACGCGCATAAATCCGCCAGTTGTCCTCATAAACAGCCGGTTTCTGTGCGCTGTTCTCCGGAAACGGGATGAGCTTTCCGCCGGCTTCAATCGCATCGCTGCGCAGCACCGGTTTGAACGGCGTGCCGTCGGTCCACGCCGCGGGATCCACGGGCTGCCCGTCGTAATGCGCGTAGAAAATAACGGTGTGCGTGGCCTCCGGCACAAGCAACTTGCCGAAAACGACCGGTCCTCGTCCCTCGATCGGCAAGAGTTGCGTTTCGATTCCGCGCGCCTTCAGCATTTCCACAAGAAGCGCCGCGTTTTTCTGAATATTCGCTGTGTCGCTCGCCACATTCGGAATCGCAAGAAATTCCGCCAGCTCCTGCACGATGCGGTCCTCGTGGTCCATCCGATAGTCCCGCACTTCCTGAACAACCTTCGCAGGCGCAATGGATGCAGGCTTCTGTCCCATCGCCGGGCAGCTCAGCAGAGCCGCAAGCGCAATAATCGCTGTCATTCTCAAATGGTTTCTCCTCAAACTTTTCACAGCGGCTTCACGATTCCAACTTTCACCGCGCTTCCGCATCTCCATAGCGCGCCCTGATTTTCTCACCTTACCTGTCCCAATGGGCAGATGTACTTTCGGACAGGTCGCCTCTCACTTTGTGCGGTATCCAGTAACAGCGGATTCGCCAAAGTACCAGTGCGCCCGCCGTTTCTCTGCCCAACACTGAGAATTCGCTTTCCCTCGGAGGTCTAGCGCCATTATGTGCCGTCGCATTTTGTCTGTCGTTGTGTCTTGTCTGCTTTCGGGCGCCGCTTTGCCCGCGCAATCTGTTCCCGCGGGAGTCATCCTGCAATCCACGAGCGCGAATCTGAATACTTCCGATGCCGCCGTGGGCACCACTCTTTACGATGGCGACCGGCTTGAAACGCATGAAAAGGGCGCGCTGAGCGTGCGCTCCGGCCAAGTGCAGCTTGCTTTGTCGGAACAGAGCCTCCTTTGGATGAACCACGAGAATTCAGTTTTGACCCCCACGCTCCAGAGTGGCACCGTGGTCTTTCAGGCGGAAGCCGGAGCGCCATTTGAGATTCGCGCCGCCGACGTTCGCGTTCGGCCGCACGTTTCCGCTCTAACGGTGGGCCAAGTGACCCTGGAAAAGTGCGACGTGCTGGTTACCGCTCGCACACAATCTCTCGAAGTCACCGCAGGCAGAGACACCAAAATCCTTGAGGAAGGCAAAACCTATCGTGTGGCGCGCCTGAGTGCCTGCGGTGCGGCCCAGTATCACGCGCCACTCGCTCCTGCCGTAAGCCGGTTTGACTTAGTTGCGGCGGGAGCCATCGGTGTAGTCACCACAATTGTCGTCGTAAAGTCCACGGAGAGCCCAGACCGCCCGTAGTCCATCAGAGCGGGAAAGCCCTTGGTCAGGAATTTCACCGTTCCTTTTGAGTGAAGTCTACGAGCGCGGCAAGTTTTTCTCTGGCCGCTCCTGTGCCAATCGCCGTCGCGGCGAGCATTGCCCCTTCCAGAAAGTTCGTCGCAATGCCTGCGGCAACCAGCGCGGCGGCGGCGTTCGCGACCACGATATCGCGCTGCGGCCCTTTCTTGTCTGAGAAGATTTCCCGAATCGTCGCCGCATTTTCCGCTGCCGTCCCGCCACGCACGGCATCGATCGGCGCCCTCGAAACTCCAAAGTCCTCCGGCGTTACCGTGAATCGCCTCACCTTTCCGCGCTTTACTTCGCCGACCAGCGTCTCTCCCGCCAGCGAAATCTCATCCACTCCGCCTGCGCCGTGCACCACGAACGCGTGTTCCACGCCCAGTTCGGCGAGCGTCTGCGCAATCAAATCGATCAAGTCCGGCGAAGGAACGCCCATGATTTGAGCTTGCGCGCCTGCTGGATTCGTCAGTGGGCCGAGCAGGTTGAAAACCGTGCGCCCGCCGATTTGCTGCCGTGCCGGCGCGGCGTGCTTCGCGGCAGAATGCGCGGTTCGAGCAAAAAGAAATCCTATGCCGACTTCCCGGATCGCTCTTCCAAAATGTTCAATCGGCATATCGATTCGAACGCCCAGCGCTTCCATCACGTCCGCTGAGCCGCTGCCCGAACGGGACGCCCGGTTGCCGTGTTTTGCCACCCTCGCGCCCGCCGCCGCTGCAACAATGGCTGCTGCCGTCGAAATGTTGAACGTCGCAAATCCCTTGCCGCCGGTCCCGCACGTATCCACAAGATGCTCGAGCCGCGGCTCGCCATCCGCAAACACCGGCGCGGCATGCCGCCGCATCACGCTCGCGAACCCTACCAGTTCCTGGGTGCGCACGGGCCGTGCATTCATCGCCGTCAGCAGCCGCACGATTTCCGCCGTTTCCATCCGGCCTTCGAGCAGCTCTTCCATCACCGTTTCCGCTTCTCCCCGCGAGAAAACGTCTCCGGATTCGGCGCGATCAATGAGCGATTTTGTCATCTCGATTCGGCCGCGCTTCTGCCGCATCCTTGCTCCGTTTTGGGCTTTCCGAGTACACTCTTATGTTTGCGACGACCGGAAAATTCTAACACTACGGAACCCCGATGAAGATTCACGAGTATCAGGCCAAGGCCATTCTTGCGCGTTACGGTGTCACCACTCCTCGCGGCGAAGTGGCTTTTTCCAAGGAAGAAGCGCGCGAAGGCGCCGCAAGGCTCAGATCCAATGTGGTCGTCGTCAAAGCGCAGATTCACGCGGGCGGGCGCGGCAAAGCCGGCGGAGTCAAGCTCGCTCATTCGCCAGATGAGGCCGCGGACATTGCTTCGCACATGCTTGGCGTGAATCTGGTCACTGCCCAGACCGGTCCTGGCGGCCGCACCGTCAAGCGCGTGCTCATCGAAGAAGGTCTGGACATCAAGCGCGAGCTCTATCTCAGTATTCTTGTCGACCGCAGCGTCGGCAAAGTCGTTTTCATGGCCAGCGCCTCCGGTGGCATGGACATCGAGGAAGTTGCCAAGACCCACCCGGAAGCCATCATGCGCGAAACGATTCATCCCGCTTCGGGCCTGCAAGCGTATCAAGCGCGCAAACTCGTCTTCGGCCTCGGCCTTTCCGGCGATGTGGCGACAAAAGCCGCTCCGTTTCTTCAAGCCTTGTATCGCGCTTTCGTGGATACGGATTCCTCGATGCTCGAAATCAATCCCGCCGTGATTACCGGCGACGGCCGCCTCGTCGCTCTCGACGCCAAAATGACTTTCGACGACAACGGCCTCTTTCGCCACAAAGAACTTCGCGAATTGCGCGACCTCGACGAAGAAGATCCTCTCGAAGTCGAAGCTTCCAAGTACGGCCTCAACTACATCAAGCTCGATGGCTCCGTCGCCTGCATGGTGAACGGCGCCGGTCTCGCCATGGCCACCATGGACATCATCAAGTACGCCGGCGGCTCGCCCGCCAACTTTCTCGACGTCGGCGGCGGCGCTTCCGCTGACCAGGTCAAAAACGCCTTTCGCATTCTAATCGGAGATCCCGCCGTGAAAGCTGTCTTCATCAATATTTTCGGCGGCATCCTCCGTTGCGACGTCCTCGCCACCGGTGTCGTCGCTGCCGCAAAGGATCTCCAAGTGAAAGTCCCGGTCGTCGTTCGCATGGAAGGCACCAACGTCGAGCTCGGCCAGCAAATCCTCCGCGAGAGCGGCCTAAATTTCACCATCGCCAAGGACATGAAAGACGGCGCCCAAAAAGTCGTCGCCCTCGCGAGGACGTAATGCCTGGTGGAAGGGAAGCAAAGGAAGCAAAGGAAGCAAAGGATGTAAAGGAGGTAAAGGAAACCAAGGCGCGGATCGGCCCAGTCAAGAATTACACGGACCTGCTTGTGTACAAGCAGGCTTATCAGTTGACTTTGAGAGTTTCGACATTTCGAGAACGCTGCCTCGAGAAGAGCAGTTCGAGCTGGGGCGCCAGCTTCGCCGGTCATCGCGCTCTGCGCCTGCTAACATTGTAGAGGGATGGACAAAGCGGGTCTCGCCGGCCGAATTCAAGCGGCACCTCGTTATCGCGGCAGGCGAAGTTGCGGAAACAAAATATTGGCTTGGCCTCGCGGCGGATGAAGGTTTCGTGGTTAGAACGACTTCAGAAGGATTGATTAGAGAATATTTGAAGTTAGGATTTATGATCCACAATCTCTGGAAGGAGTGGAGAAAACTGTAGTATCGGGGGGGTTTTATCCTTTACCTCCTCTACTTCATTTACCTCCTTTACCTCACTCATGAGCGTTCTCGTCAATGAAAAGACAAGACTCATCGTGCAAGGCTTCACCGGCCGCGAAGGCACTTTTCACGCGCAGCAAATGATCGAGTACGGCACCAACGTGGTCGGTGGTGTCACGCCGGGTAAGGGCGGAACGAAACATCTCGAACGGCCTGTTTTCGACACTGTTCAAGAAGCCGTGAAAGGAACTGGCGCGAACGCCTCGGTGATTTTTGTTCCGCCGCCTTACGCTGCCGATGCCATTCTCGAAGCCGCCGACGCCGAAATCCCTCTCGTCGTCTGCATCACCGAAGGCATTCCTGTGATCGACATGGTTCGCGCCTCCGCCACCGTCGACTTCAACAAGACGCGCCTCATCGGCCCGAACTGTCCCGGCGTCATCTCTCCCGGCAAATGCAAAATTGGCATCATGCCCGGCCGCATTCACAAGCAAGGCAACGTCGGCGTCGTAAGCCGCAGCGGCACGCTCACCTATGAAGCCGTCGACCAGCTCACTCGCCTCGGCATCGGCCAGTCCACCTGCATCGGCATCGGCGGCGATCCCATCATCGGCACATCGTTCCTCGACGCCATGAAGCTTTTCAACGACGATCCCGATACGCACGCCATCATCCTGATCGGCGAAATCGGTGGCAACGCCGAAGAAACCGCCGCCCAATGGATCAAGGCAAACGTGAAAAAACCGGTCGTCGGTTTCATCGCCGGCCAGACCGCGCCGCCAGGCCGCCGCATGGGCCACGCCGGCGCCATCATCAGCGGAGGGCAAGGCACCGCCAAGGACAAATACGCCGCGATGGCCGCCGCCGGTATCCACACTGTCGAAACTCCCGCGGACCTAGGCTCAACCATGGCCGCCGCCCTGAAATGATCGCTGATCGTGAACGCTGCGTCCGCTTGCCAAGCGCACTATTGACGCCCGTGAACTCGTCGAGCAAATTCGCAGACCGTTATCGGAAGATACCCAACATCTGGGCTTTTGTTGTAGCTGCCGTCGCATCTCTCATTATCACTGTAATTTGCGGAATTTTCGGGGGATTCGCCGGAAGCTATCTCTATGATCGTGGGAGGGGCAGAGGAGACGATTTTGCTGTATTCCTGGGTGGGTTTTACGCCGTAGGCACGTTCGCATTCGTCGTTCCATTTACTTGGCTGCAAAAGGCGCATCATACGATTTCATCCCGCACATCGTTGTTCGCCTTCTATGCTTGCCTCGTTCTGCCGGCTTTGCTTACCCTGATGTTGGCCGAAGAAATGGATAATTATTCGATGTTTATAGTCGGCGACTGGCTGGCGATTTTGATATTTGGTGCCCTCTCGCTGTTCGTGTGTAGGCGATGGTGGCAACATAAGGAGCAAGGCTTTTAGGAGTTCGACGCCCAATCTGGCAATCGCGGTTCGCTAGGATGTGCGACGCTTGTAGTTTGTAGTGGCCGGTCTTTAGACCGGCCTTTTTGTAACGTCTGCATCTTGTGGGCGATTTTCGTAATTTTTATCGGAGGAATCTTTCGTGCCAATGGAACGTACTCTCGCAATCATCAAGCCGGACGCCGTCGCCCGCGGGCAACAAGGGGAAATCCTCGCAAGAATCAATAAAGCCGGCTTCCGCATTGTCGCCATCAAATCCATGATTCTCACGAATGGCGAAGCCGCAGGCTTTTACGCCATTCATAAAGCCCGCCCCTTTTTTGGCGAGCTCTGCGAGTTCATGTGCTCCGGCAAAATCTTCGTCCTCGCTCTCGAAGCCGAAGGTGCCATCCTCAAATGGCGCGACACCATGGGCGCCACCGACCCGAAAAAAGCCGCTCCCGGCACCATTCGCCACGACCTCGGCACCAGCATAGGCAACAATTGCACGCACGGCTCCGACGCTCCCGAAACTGCCGCGTTCGAAATCGCCTATTTCTTTTCCGGCGTCGAACTTATCTAGCTGGTATGCACTCGATCCGTGGTCGTGGCACAGACTTCAGTCTGTGCCGGTGCGTTTTAGACTCATAGTTCCTCCGCTCCCGTGAATCGGCATCACCACGCCTCACTAGCCCGGATTTCTCACCAGGTGTGAATTGATGCTCTGGAAAGAGTCGTGGGGGTGTCTTTTCGTCGCGCGGGACACGGGCAGCCTGTTGCTGTTGTTTTTTCAGCGTGAATGGCGGGCCCAGTTGACGGCGGAGTTGTTTTTGCGCGCATTTCGCCGTAAGCGTGGGATGCCAGGGCTGTTTTGGTAAGCGCCGTTTTTTCAGCAGCGCAGCGCGGTGTACGCTGCGGCAAAGATGTTCTGCCAGGGATACGCGCTACTGTAACGGACCCACATACGGCGGGCGGTGATGCGCACCGCGGCGGCAATTTTCAGCAGTTTCAGCCGCAGAGTGTCGGCTTGGGCTTCCGCCCACTCCGTACCCGCCAGGCCCAGCCGCCGCAGCGCCTCCAGCAGCACGTAAGCGAGCGAAGAAAAATACAGCCGCAACTGGTTGGCCCGCAGCGTCTCCGTGCTCAGCCGGTCCGCGAACAGATTCAACTGCTCCTTGATGCGATTTTCCATCTCACCCCGTGCGCAGTAGAGCTGCTCATAAAGTTTCTGCGCGGGCCACGCCTCTTTGCCCAGCGAGGTGACCAGATAGCGCGGATTCTCCTTCCCCTCGAGGTGCTCCGCTTTGGCTATCACGCGCCGCGCCCGTGACCAGCTCTTCTTGGTGCGGTAAGCGAACTCCGTGAACACGCGCGCCGGTTTTCCCGTGCGCCGGTGCTCTTGCTTGCTTGCTGCATGGCGCGTCCGATGATCCGTCGCAAGCGCTGGTTGCGCGCAAAGCCGAATACGTAGTCCACCGCGTTGCTCTCGCACCACGCCAGCAATTCCTCGCGGCAGAAGCCGGAATCCGCGCGCAGGATGATGCGCGTCTTCGGCCACCGGGCGCGGATCTGCCGCACCAGGCGCTGCACTTCCTCCAGGCTTCCGGCACTGGCGTCGATGTTCGAGGGCCGCAGCCGCGCGCACAGCAGATGATCTCCGCAGAACACATACAGCGGCAGATAGCAGTAGTGCCCGTAGTAGCCGTGGAAAAAACGCGCTTCCTGCCGTCCGTGCAGCGGCGTGTCGGTGGCATCCAAGTCCAGCACGATCTCCCGCGGCGCGCACGGGTGCGCTTCCAGGAAAATATCTACCAACAGGCCATCCAGCGCTTCGGCGGAATAGCTGATCTTGTGGTAGCGCTCCACGGCAGGCGAACCCGCTGGCGTCAGTTCCAAGCGGTTCAGCGTGCTCTTGCCGGCCAGCGGCGCGTCCAGGTCGCGCTTGCCAGCTAGCATCCCGAGAAGCACATCGTTGCGCAACTCTTCGTGATCGTTCAGGTCTTCGTAGCCCAGCGCCAAGCCGTAAACGCGTTGCGCCAGCATCTCGCTTAGCTCATGCGCGATGCGCTCCGCATCGCGAGCGTCGGTGAAACAATTCTCCACCCGCCGTAACAGCCCGATTTTGCGGTCCACCGCGCGCAACAGCAACGCCCCGCCCTCGGTGGTCAGCCGCTCTCCGGAAAACTCTGCCTCTACCCGGCGCGAAAAATGCGCTTCAAACTCGAACCGCGACTGGTTACACTCTGTCATTAGAAAGGCCGCCCTTCGATGGCATTTGCTACGTCTCGATAACGCAGTTATGCCTGAGATGACGGCCTTTTTCTACTTCAAATCAAATCTCTTTACTCAACCCCGGTGAGAAATCCGGGCTAGCCAATCGCTCTGCATGTTTCCGTCCCCTTTACGGGTGATCGGGGCTCTCCACCCCCTTCGGGGTCCCGCCCCACGCCGCGGCAATCACTCCCCCAGCCGTCGCTCCGATCGCAATCAGGAAAATTGCTTTGCCCGTCTTCCCCGATCCTTTCGCGCCCGCCCCTGCCGGAGGGGGATCGTCCGATGCACTCAGCAGCACGCGATACGATTTTCCTTCCGATATCGTCGCGCACTCACCGCGATAGCAAATCTCCGCCGGACCCCGCTGCGCAAACACAATGAGCTCGTTTGGCGCGGCGCGCCGGACTTGAACCACGCCCCTCGTCTCTGAAATCGCGCGAATCCGCGCCGAGTTTGCGACGATCTCTCCGTTATTTCGTGCCGTTACCGAGAGCACTGCGGCACCCCCAAGCAGCTCCGCCTCGAACTCTTTTGTCGTTTTGCCCCCGTCATTGCGCACAATCACGCTGCTTTTTTCCGTCAAGTACAGCTTGGCTTCTCCTATAAGCAGTTGCACCGAACCGCCTGCCTCCGTCGACAACCGGTCTCCATCGTAAATCGTCGTTCCCTCGGAAGCCGCTTCACCGCCGAGCCTTGCATGATCTGCCTGCTCGACAATTCCCAGCGCATCCGGCTTGCCTCGCGCGGGAATGCCTGACATCAAAAAAGCCATTGCAATCGCCAGAAGACGCTGGGTGCCTCTCATGGGATTCCTCCACAAACATTCTTACCGTGAAAATGCAGGAGCGCGGGGCTCTTCGCGAATCACTGTAAGATAATAGTTTCGTAGATTAAACTATTGATTAATATTAGGCAAGAGGAATTCTCGCCCGGCCCCGCCGCAAGAATTGTCTGCGGGTTTCGCAGCTTCCCATCCATGCCCCCTGCGAGTGGAATTAATTTCGCCGCAGCAATTGCGCGCGCAGCAGCCGATGGGATCGCCAACAATCGCGCACACAATCGCGCACACAATCTCGCCGCTCCGGTAACCGCCGGCTTCGAAATCAGCTATTTGTTCTTGGGATTCGCGTTGCTCTAGTTCACTTCGGCGTCCAGCAAAAATCTAAAACGGTATGCCCTCGATCCGTATCTCGTAGAGGTGTGCCCAGTCCTTCCCGGTCACAAATAATCTGTGCCGCGCTGCATCGAACGCAATCCCGTTCAGCACGCCCTCGGGTTCCTTCTGTTCCTGCTGCGCGAACACGGAACAATCAATCCACGCGCTCACCTGCCCCGTTTTCGCATCGATCCGCGCAATCCGGTTCGAATGCCAGACGTTCGCATAAATGTCATTCTCGATGTATTCCAGTTCGTTCAGATTCGCCACCGCCTCTTGCCCCGCATAAACTTCCAGCGTTCGCACCACCTCCAGCGTTTCCGGGCCCAGGTACCGCAACCGGTTTGTCCCGTCGCTCATAATCAAGTTCGAACCGTCACGAGTCAGTCCCCAGCCCTCTCCGTAAAAATGAAATTCGCGCAGCTTCCGGAAAGTCCGCAGGTCATAGACGTAACCCGTTTTCGGCAGCCACGTCAGTTGATAGATCTTTCCGTGAAAAATCGTCAAGCCCTCGCCGAATCGTTTTGGATTGAGCTCCACCTTTTGCAGCACCCGTCCCGTTTCCAAATCCACTTTCCGCAGCGAAGACCGCCCCATCTCCCCCGTGCTCTCGTAAAGAAATCCATCGTGGTATTCCAGCCCCTGCGTAAAAGCGTGTGGATCGTGCGGATACGTCTTCAAAATCTCGGCCTTGAGCACGGGAATAGTTTGTCCAGCCCCTTGTGCCCCGTGAAAAATATGTGCGTGCTCCCCGCCGTTTCCGCTCCTCGTATACGCATGCAAACCCGCCGCAATCGCCAGCGAAAGCGAAACCGCAACCGCCAACGATCCCGCCAACATTCCCGCAGCCGAACGCGCCGATTTACGAAAACTCAATAATTGGAAACGCATTCATCCCGCCTCGCTCATTCGGAACACACCGCCCGAGCATACCGCGAAACTCTGCCTCGTCCCGCCATCCTTCTCTTCTTCAGCGCCCACTCGCAACCCACCCACTTCTATAATAGTTTTTATACTAGCTCTATGGATCCTCTCCGCGAACTCGGCCGCATGCTCCTCCTCCTCGCTGCCTTTCTGGCCATCATTGGCGCTCTTCTCTATTTCGGCGGAAAGCTGCCCCTCCGCCTCGGCAGGCTTCCCGGCGACATTGTTCATCGCGGCGAGCACACCACTTTCTATTTCCCCATCGTCACCTGCCTCGTTCTCAGCGTCGCTCTGTCCTTCCTCTTCTGGCTCTTCTCCCACTTCCGCCGTTAGCCGTATCCCATCCTGCCCTGACGCGCCAAATCGCGTCCCGCCTCTCTTTACAGGATTCCGCCTAACTCCTATAGTCTTTCTTGCATGCCGTTGCCTCCCTCTAAGTGCTCCTCGCGTCTCTCGCGGATTTTCTCGCCGCCCTTTCTTCTCGTTTTTCTTCTCTTCGCATCCGCTCCCGCCGTCTCCGCCGAAAAAATCAAGGACATTCATCCCACCGCCTACGTCACTGATCTCGCCCACGTCATCACTCCCGCGGCCACCGCCCGCCTCGAAAATCTCTGCACCGAGCTCGAGCAAAAAACCGGCGCGCAGATGGCCATCGTCACCGTCCGCTCTCTCGAAGGCGAAACCGTTGAGCAGTATGGCAACGAACTCTTCCAGCAGCTCGGCGTCGGCAATAAAAAAAGCGATCGGGGCGTTCTCCTCCTCGTCGCCCCTCTCGAACACAAATATTGGACCGAAGTCGGCTACGGCCTCGAACCTGTCATCAACGACGCCCGTGCCGGTGACGCCGGCCGCGCCATGCTTCCATTTTTCCGCCAGGGAAATTACAGCGCCGGCATCGAAACCGGCGCCTGGCAGCTCGCCAATTACGTCGCCGCCGATAAGGGCGTCACGCTCACCGCAACAGCGCCCGCTCCTCCGGTTCATGAGCGTAATGACAGCCCCATACCTTTCCCCTTCATTCCCGTCCTGATCGTAATCTTCCTCATCATTCGGGTTCTCGGGCATTTTGGTGGTACATCCGGCCGTGGAGGAAGGCGTGGCTGGTGGATCGGCCCAATGATGGGTGGCATGCTCGGAGGCGGAGGTTTCGGCGGCAGTTCCGGCGGCTGGGGCGGTGGTGGTGGCGGCGGCTTCGGCGGTTTTGGCGGCGGGAGCAGCGGCGGTGGCGGCGCCGGCGGCAGTTGGTAGTCGCTGCTCGCGAGCATCGTTCGTAGGTGTAATGATTAACTTTGGGAATGGAGCGGTGGCAAAATGCTGTCCATGGAAGCGAAGCTAACCGATCTCGTAAGCCGCATGAAGGAATTCGCCGCGGAAAATCTTGAGTCCATGATCCTCTATGGCTCGGCCGCTCGCGGCGACTTCAAGGAAGGCCACTCCGACCTGAACGTTCTTTGCGTCCTGCGCTCCGCCACCGCGCGCGAGCTCACACGCGTCGCTCCCGCCGTTCATTGGTGGTGCCACGACCAGCACGAACCCGCACCACTGTTCTTCACCGCCCAGGAATTGCGCGATTCCGCCGACGTTTTCTCCATCGAGCTTCTCGACATGCAGGCGAACCGCCGCGTTCTCTTCGGCGCGGATCTCATTGCCGGCATTGCCGTGCCCATGAATCTCCATCGCGTGAAAGTCGAGCACGATCTCCGCACCCTCCTCCTCAAACTCCGCCAGCATTTCCTCCTCAACGGCCAAAAGGAAAACGAACTCCGCGTCGCCGCCGCGAAATCCTCTTCCAGCGCCTTCGCTCTTCTCCGCCATGCCTTGATCGCCTTTGAGGAAGAGCCACCCGCCGGCCCCCACCAGGTTTTCGCCCGCATCGCTGCGCTCACCGGCGCGGACGCCCAGGCCTTCAGCGCCGCGTTCAATCTTCGCGCCGCCCACGTTCACGCCAGCGACATCGCGCGAGTTTACGGTGAATACGTAAATGCTCTAAGTGTGGTAATTTCCGCTCTGGATAAACAAGCTCCCAAGCACGAGTGACAGCGAGCCGGCCAGGCCGGCTCCTGATTTCATCTGGAGGCAAGCGATATGAAAGTGGCTCTCATCATTCTGGCGGTTCTGCTCATCATCGCGCTCATTCTGGGCGGCTCGTTCGTCTCCCGCCGAAATCAAATGGCCATCAAGCGCGAAGCCGTCAACGCCGCCTGGGCGCAGGTTGACGTCGTCCTCCAGCGCCGCTCCGATCTGATTCCCAATCTCGTCGAAACCGTCAAAGGTTTCGCACAGCACGAAACCGAAGTCTTCGATGAAATCGCCAAAGCCCGCGCCGGCTATCTCAACGCCACCACGCCCGCCGAAAAAATCGCCGCCAATAATCAGCTCGACGCTTCTCTAGCCAAAGTCCTCGTCCTCACCGAAAATTATCCCCAGCTCAAGTCCAACGAGAATTTTCTACGCCTTCAGGACGAGCTAGCCGGCACCGAAAACCGCATCGCCGTCGAGCGCCGCCGCTACAACGAGTCCGTCCAGGACTACAACACCTACATCTCTCTCTTTCCCAATAGCCTCGTCGCCGGCATGAGCGGCTTCACCCGCAACGACGCCTACTTCAAAACCGAACCCGGCGCCCGCCAAGCCCCCAAGGTAAATTTCAGCACCACTCCCGCGCCCACATCCGCCCCCGCTCCGGCCCCCGCCAAACCGTAGCGAGCGCCGCCGGGTTGTCGTCGGAGGTTGTAGTGGCGGGTCTTTAGACCCGCCTCCTTTCCCATTTTTGTGATATATTCCGGCATATACCAAGAGCTCAGCCTCCCTGAGCCGCTCTGGAGGGCTTATGCAAAAAACCGCCAAACTTTTCAAAAATGGCCGCAGCCAGGCTGTCCGCTTGCCTTCTTCTCTGCGTTTCTCCTGCAGCGAGGTCTTCATCCGCAAGGATCCCGAAACCGGCGATGTCATCCTCTCTCGCAAACCTGAATCCTGGGACGACATCTTCGCCTTGGCCGATTCCGTCGAAATTCCAGCGGACTTTCTCCGCCGCCGAGACCGCCGCCCCCCTAAAAAGCCCCGTCTTTAGCTTGTGGACCAACCGATGCCCCGCTTCATGCTGGACACCAACACCGTCAGTTACGCCTTGCGAGGAAATCCGCCCGCAGTCCGCGAACGCCTACGCGATATCCCCATGGCGCAGGTTTGCATTTCTTGGATAACCGGGGCTGAACTTCTCCTCGGACTTGCCTTGAAACCCGAAGCCAAAAAGCTCGACGAGCTCGTGAATCAATTCCTGCTGGGAGTAACCTCCCTCCCGTGGGATTCCGCCGCCGCGAGAGCTTATGCTGATCTCTGTTCCGCTACTTGGAAGCAAGGCAAGCCGCTTGCAGCTATGGACATGCTCGTCGCCGCCCACGCCTTTTCGGCCGGCCTCACCTTAGTCACCAGCGACAGTTCCTTCCGGCATCTGCGTCCCCGCATCTGCCTCGTCGATTGGTCCCGACCCGTCTAATTCCGCGCCTCCCAGCTCCCAGGATCAGCGAACACGTCCATTCCGCCCTTTTATCTTTCCGCTCCGTTCGAATCAGCTCCCATCTGGCGGCAAACAAACCACTTACAAGTAATTACTTGACAAAAAGTACCGAAAAGAGTACCGATATGATATAATATTTGTGTTGTAGCGCGGAGGAGAAACGGAGGCTTACGCGATGTCCACTCTTCCTCTGCGTGCTCTGTGCCTCCGCGTAAAGCTTTCCCGTCCTTCCGCACGGAACACCACACAGTCGGCTGCGATACCTGCCCCCTTTTCGGGCGCTTTCGCAAAGAGTCCACATCAATATCATTCCATTCGACTTACGTTTCCTTTGTTTTCATACTGTTACGCACTCTTTTGCACGGGAGAAAATCCTATCTCCCGTATTTTCAATCCTTTCCGCACTCTTTGCGTAAAATACCCGGGTGGCGGGTACCCTTGCTCGCCGCTGGCATATTGATCCCATGACCACCCAACTCACCTTCAATCTCCAACCCACCCGCCGCGCCCTCACCGTCAGCGAGCTAACCGCCCGCATCCGCGATCTCCTCGGCAAAAACTTCACTGACATCTGGGTCGAAGGCGAAATCTCCAATTGCCGCGAAGCGCAGTCCGGCCACATCTACTTCACCCTAAAAGACGACCGCTCCCAGGTCCGCTGCGTCTTCTTCAAGCAGCAGCAACGCGGCATCAAGTTCCGTCCCGAGGACGGCCTGCACGTCACCGTGCGCGGCTCGATCAGCGTCTATGAAGCCCGCGGCGAATACCAAATCTACGTCGAAAATATCGAGCCCGTCGGCCTCGGCGCGCTCCAACTCGCCTTCGAGCAGTTGAAAAAGCGTCTCGAAGCCGAAGGCCTCTTCGCCGCCGGGCGAAAAAAGCCTCTGCCCATGCTTCCCAATCGCATTGGCCTCATCACTTCGCCGCGCGGAGCCGCCGTCCGCGACGTCGTCCGCATTCTTCGCCGCCGCTTTCCCAACGTTCACTTGACAGTTTTTCCCGTGCGCGTTCAGGGCGAAGGCGCCGCCGCCGAAATCGTCAAAGCGCTCAAATTTTTCAATCAGAAAAAACTCGTCGACGTCCTGATCCTCGCGCGCGGCGGCGGCTCCATGGAAGATCTCTGGGCCTTCAACGAAGAGGTTCTCGCTCACGCCATCGCCGCCTCCGAAATTCCCGTCATCTCCGGCGTTGGCCACGAAACTGATTTCACCATCGCCGATTTTGTCGCCGACGTTCGCGCCTCCACGCCTTCCGCCGCCGCCGAGCTCGTCGTCCAGACGCGCCGCGAATTCGATAAGCACATCGCCGATCTCCGCGAAACGCTTGCCAGCCTCGTCCGCTACCGCCTCCTCGACCTGAGCAAGCGCGTCCATGAACTCTCCGCCCGCCGCGGCTTCCGCCGCCCGCTCGATCTCCTCCGCCAGCAGCGCCAGCGCGCGGACGAAATGACTTCGCGCCTCGCGCTGGGCCTCCGCGCGCGCCTCGACCAATCGCGCAAACGCTTCACCGCGCTGCACCTCCGTATCGCCACGTTCGATTTTCGCGTGAAAATTTCCGCGTTCCGCCTGCGCCTGGAAAAACGCAGCGCCGATCTCGGCATCCGCGCCGAGCGTCTCCTACGCGCAAAACGCGAACGCCTCGAGCGTCTCGTCCTTCAGCTAAACGAGCGCAGCCCGCTTAAAGTCCTCGAACGCGGCTACGCCATCGCCACCGACGCCTCCGGCGCCCTCCTCCGCGACGCCGCCCAAGTCCAGCTCGGCGACCCCGTCTCCATCCAGCTCCACCGCGGCCGCCTCACCACCGAAGTGCTAAAGAAGGAAGGGAGCTAACAAGAATATGCGGACCAGCCACACAAAATTCATAAAGCGATGCGCCCAATGGATCCCGAGGGACGAATCAACCCGCATACCTCATCGGACGCGGGGCATTTACGCGCTGCTTCAAGAGCAACACAAGGATCGGTACGACGTGGTGTACATAGGAATGACCTCGCGCGGCAGCATAGGAAAACGTCTCGGGAGGCATAAGAAAAAGAAGGGGTGGACACACTTCTCGATCTTTGAAACCTGGGACAACATAGACGAAGAGGAACTTAAGGAGTTGGAAGGACTGCTCAGAGAAATCTATAGGAAAGATACAAAAGCCAATCGCCTGAACAAGCAAAAGAAATACAAGAAATTGCAGAACGTTCGCGAAGACGATCTAGATGAATGGGGACACTGAACAGAAGGGTATTGGAGGGCCAACAATTATTGTCTTCGGGCATTTCCGTCGACGGTGTCTTCAGGCGAAGCGGCGGGCTCTTCAGGGTTGCGCGCATTCGCTTCTCCGCGAAGATTGGCGAGTTTCTTGAGGAGGGCGTCGTAGTACTTGAGGGCGATAATCACTCCGGTTCGCTTGCCGGCTCCGTCAGTGAGAAACAAGACTGGGTGGTCCATTGCGTCACGTATGTGAAAGTCTAGCGCAGCCGTACCGAGGCGGCAAGAAAGGAGATTTGAAACAGCAGACAAACCGCAAATGGCGAACGGCGCAGCCACTTATTTGCGCCGCTAATCGTCGTCGGAAGAGGAGGCGACTTTGAGGACGGCGAGAAATGCTTCTTGCGGAATGTCGACTTGGCCGACGCGCTTCATGCGGCGCTTGCCTTCTTTTTGCTTTTCGAGGAGCTTGCGTTTGCGCGAGATGTCTCCGCCGTAGCACTTGGCAAGCACGTTTTTGCGGATAGCAGCAACGGTCTCGCGTGCGATGACCCGGCTGCCAATGGCCGCTTGAATCGGCACCTCGAACATTTGCCGAGGAATGAGTTTGCGCAAGCGCGTCACCAATTCGCGGCCGCGTTCTTGCGCGAACTCGCGATGGATGATCAGCGCCAGTGCGTCCACCGGTTCGCCGGCCACGAGCACGTCCAGTTTGATCAGGTCGGATTCACTGTACCCGGCCAGATGGTAATCCAGCGAAGCGTAGCCGCGTGAAACGCTTTTCAGCCGGTCGTAGAAATCGAGCACGATTTCGTTGAGTGGCAGTTCATACGTAAGCATCACGCGCGTCGGCGAAAGATATTCGAAATTCTTCTGCGTGCCCCGTTTTTCCTGGCACAGCTGAAGAATTCCGCCGACGGATTCTTCGTTGGTGATGATCATCGCCGTGATGATCGGCTCTTCGATCTTTTCGATGTCGCTGGGGTTTGGAAACTTCGCCGGGCTGTCGACTTCAATCACTTCGCCGCTGACGCGCGTGATGCGGTAACGCACGCTGGGCGCGGTGGTAATGAGGTTGATGCCGAATTCGCGCTCCAGCCGCTCCTGCACGATTTCCATGTGCAGCAAGCCGAGAAAACCGCAGCGGAAGCCGAAGCCGAGCGCCACGGAATTTTCCGGCTCGTAGAAAAACGCCGCGTCGTTCAGCTGCAATTTGCCGAGCGCATCGCGCAGTGGCTCGTAGTCATCGGCGAGCACCGGAAACAGTCCGGCGAAGACCATCGGTTTGATGGCCTCGAATCCCGGCAGCGGCGGGGCGGGACGGCTCGCTTCCGTCAGGGTGTCGCCCATGCGCGCGTCCGCCACGCGTTTGATGTTCGCGACGATGAAGCCGACGTCGCCGGCGCTGAGTTCCTCGAGCGCGATGGGTTTCGGCGTGAGCGTGCCGAGCGTTTCGACTTCGTAGGTTTCGTTGCTGTAGCAGAGTTTGATTTTCGTATGTTTCGCGACGCGGCCTTCCATCACGCGTACGAGCACCACGGCGCCGCGATAAATGTCGAACCACGAATCGAAAATCAGCGCCTGCAGCGGATTTTCGGACTGGCCCTTCGGCGCGGGCACGCGCTGCACGATGGCTTCGAGCACGTCCTCGACGCCCAGCCCGCTCTTGGCGCTAATGAGCAGGGCGTCGCTCGCGGGTATCGCGAGGACGCTTTCGATTTGTTCTTTGACGAAATCGGGCTGCGCGGCGGGCAGATCAATTTTATTGATGACGGGGACAATCGTCAGATTATTTCCCGCGGCGAGAAAGGTATTCGCGACGGTTTGCGCTTCAACGCCTTGGCTGGCATCGACAACGAGCAGCGCGCCTTCGCATGCGGAAAGCGCGCGGGAAACTTCGTAGGAGAAATCGACGTGTCCGGGCGTGTCGATCAGATTGAGCTGGTAAGTGTTTCCGTCTTTCGCGGTGTAATGCAGACGGATGCTTTTTGCCTTGATGGTGATGCCCCGCTCGCGCTCGAGATCCATCGAGTCGAGCACCTGCTCGTGCATTTCGCGCTGCGTAAGCGCGCCGGTCATTTCGAGCAAACGATCGGCGAGCGTGGACTTGCCGTGATCGATGTGCGCGATGATGCAAAAATTGCGTATGAACTTCGGATCCATGGAACTCGATTGCCGCTTACGCTTCGCGACAGCTTTATTTTATTCAGTTACCGGCAGGAGCCGCATGCTTCGAGGAGCCAAGACGCCAGGCCGCGCAAAACCATGCCGTGACCATTCAGTTTGCCACAAATCGCCAAGCCGCGCAGCCGGTTCGCCCGGCTTCGGATTCGCCAAGCTGCGCCCGCCACCGGCGCGAAACACGGGGCCATATCGCAGTTTTTCGCGCCCGCCGGCCGAGTCAAACATCGGGGCGGGCGGCCACTTTTCGCGCCGTATACCATACTGCATCGCCGCAGCGAGAGATTTTTGCCGGGCTAGGGCTGGCGGTATATAGTTGAACGAGGGCGCTTGGACCTCTCATCGCGAGCGGCCCGGCACAAAATTTTCTAGTCAGCCGACAGGCAACGCAAAGGCAACCCGGACGGATGGCCGCAGACGTCAGCAAGCATTTGGACCGCGCAAAGCGATTCCTCGAAAAGAACCGCGTCGAGGACGCTATCGAAGCGTATCTGGCGGTGCTGGATGAGGCGCCGCAGCATCAGGAAGCGACGCAAGCACTGGGAGATCTGTACGCGCGGATGGAGCAGCCGGACCGCGCCGCGGTGTATTACGGGCTGCTTTTCGATTTGCTGGTCGATCCGCGGGACGAAACCAAGGCGCTGGCCATTTACAACCGGTTTTTGCGCAGCGGCCCCACCGCGCAGCCGCCGGAGCGCATCGCGCGCTATGCTTTCCTACAGCAAAAACAGAATCATCCCGAAGAGGCGATCGACCAATACACGAAAGCCGCGGAACTCTTCACGAGCGCGGCACGCCAGGAAGACGCGCTCTTTTGCTGGGAGCGCATCGCGCAGCTCGATCCGGAAAATCTGAGCCGGCAGTTACGGCTGGCGGAAGCGGCCGAGCAAATCGGAAAGAACGCTCTGGCGGCGCGCACGTTTCTGCGGGCGGGGCAGCTTGCAACGGCGGGCGGATCGGATGCCGATGCGCTCAAACTGCTGGGCCGGGCCTACCGGCTTGCGCCGTCCGAACGGAGTGTTGCGCTGCTTTACGCGCAAGCGAAATTGCGCAGCAACGAAGCGGCGGAGGCCGCCACGCTGCTCGAGCCGTTTGCCGCGACGGAGAGCGACACGGTTTTTCTCGAGACGTTTGGCGACGCTTTAATACGGGGCGGGAATCTGGACCGGGCCCGCGAGATTCTCGAAAAGCTGCTGCGCGAGAAACGCGGGCACCGAGAGGCTTTTTGAGCTTGCCGACGCCTACGCCTCCACGGCGCAGACCACCAAAGGCGTGGACGTGCTGCAGACGTTGAAGCGGCGCATGTTCACCGATAAACGGCAAACCGATTTCGCCACGCAGCTCGATGCGATAGCGGCAAAGCATCCGCATTCGCAGGCCATGCTGGAATTCTGGGCCGCGGTCTATAACGAGCTGAACCGCGAAACACAATATTTTGAAATTCTCGTGAAATTGTTCGACGTGTATTTCAACGCCGGCGATTTTCGGAAGGCGTGCGATTCGCTGGAACGGCTGGTGGACATCGACGCTTACGATTACCGGAACCAGGAGCGGATGGAAAAGCTTCGCGGGCACGTCGACGAAGCGTTTCTGAAACGAGTGGGAGGCAGGCTGGCAAAGTCCGTCAACACGGCTCCGCCTCCGCCTTCGAGCACTGGTACAGGAGCGGGCGTTGCGGCGCCGGCGGCAAACACGGAAGAAGCGCGTCATGCCCAAGCGCTCGAAGACCTGATCGTGCAAACGGAAATTTTCCTGCAGTATTCGCTGCAGTCGAAGGCGCTCGAACGGCTGCAAAAGATTGCCGCCATGTTTCCCGGGGAAGAGGCGCGCAACGCGCGTTTGCAAAACCTCTATCAGATGGCGAATTGGTGGCCGGCAGGCGCTGCCAAGCCCAAACAAGAGCCCGCAGCCGCGCCGGCAGCGCCTGCGGCTCCAGTGGTCGAGGCACAGCCAGTGGCGCCGGTCACGCCTACAACGCGAACGGGGGTTTACAGCGCGGAGACGCTGCGCGACCTCTCGAAGATTTCCGAAATCAACCAGAAGATTTTCCGGCAGCAGACGCCGCGGGCGATGTTAAACACGGCGGTCAGCGAAGTGGGATCGCACTTGCATGCTACGCGATGCATCGCCGTCGTAGGAGCGCCCGGACGGCCGCCGGAGATGTCGGCGGAATTTTGCGGCCAGGCAAGCAAGCCCGCGCCGGGAGCGCAGATCGTGCTGCTGCTTGCGGAAATGGAGAAAGCGGAGCCGGACGAACTGGGCGGATTGGTGGTCGACGCGACGGAGGGTTCGATTCTGACGGAGCTGGGACTGGCGACCGCGCTGGGCGTGATGATCACGGACAAGGAAACGCAAGCGCCCGCGGGGATGCTGATTGTGGGGCACGCCGAGCTGCACAAGTGGAAACCGAATGAGGCTTATTTCCTGCAGGCTATCGGCGATCAGATGCTGATGAGCGTGAGCCACACGCGGCTGCGGTCGCTGGTGCGGCGGATGGGCGTCTCCGATGAGCGGACGGGCTTGCTGAGCCGTAGTTCGTACCAGAGCTGTCTTCTGACGGAAGCGGACCGCGCGCGCAGCCAGGGCACGCCGCTGTCGCTCACAATATTGCAGATTGATCGCGGCGCGGAGATTTTGCGGCAGCAGGGCGAATCGCCGCTGGAGCGGTTTTTGGAGCAACTGGCGCGGTCGCTACAGCCAATCGTGCGTCAAAACGACGTGGCGGTGAAATACACGTCGTGGTCGCTGGCGTTTATTTTGCCGGATACGACTTTGCAGGGCGCACAGAATCTAGCGGACAAACTGCGGCGAGCGGCGAGCGGGCTGAGGCCGCCGTGGGATACGACGTCAATTACGCTGAGCGCGGGAATCGTGGAAGCGGTGGCCAAACACGAATTCGACAGCGAAGACATCGTGACGGACTTAATCAATCGCGCGGAATTCAGTGTGGAAGAAGCGCGAAAAAAGGGCGGGGATACCGTGGTGACGCTGGAGACGCCGAAGGTTTGATCCGAGGATGTTGATTCACTATCGGATTCCTTCCAGTCCGCGCACTTTACATTCCCGGAAGTCCACTTCACATTTTCTTTTGCCGACTTCATCGGACGATTCGGGGTGAGGGATAGGAGCGCTCTTTGCTGTTGAGTCCAGAGTTCAATGTACTTAACAACGTTAAGTATCTCTACCTTCGAGATATATCGGAGCCGAGGGACAATTCCTTGCGGATCGTTGTGCAGGAAGCTGTGTCGAATCCACTAGGAGCGCTCCCGGCAGGCCACCCAGAGCTAACGGAAATCATGAAAGGTGCTTCGCCAATCGAATCAACAAGGGATTGCAAAACCTTTGAACTATTCTGGAAGCGTTACGCAGCATACCTCGTCACTGAAGAATGTGTCGGCTCATGCGGCGACTTTGGTGACGAGAATTATGAGGGAGCGCTTTTTCGCGCATATACGAAATCGCATTTCCTCGATCATCTGTCGCGGGACACTGGTGGGCATGTCGGACAACTCAAACATTATAAGTTGATCTGCTTGAACCATCTCATAGATGTCGCTTCCTATGCCACACCAGAAATTCATATTCACGACCCGACTCCAAAGCCCGCTCTGCGAATTCAATAGTAGAATTCGTGTGCGGCCGACTTGGCGAGTATCGCGGTATGGGCGGGTAAGGGGACTGCCTTGATCTATCGAGGGTGGTCGAGAGGCAGAACTTTGAACGGTCGTTTGCCTGAGATGCGGTAGGCGGCAAAGTCGTCGTGGTCTATTGTGAGGATAGCGGAGATAGATTCGCGTTTGGCGAGGTGGACGAGGGTGGCGTCGGCGAAATCCATTGGACGATCCCAATAACGAGACATGAGGGCGTGAACTTGCGGCAGCTCCTCGTGGCCAATTTTTCCCAGGACAAGCGCGCCCGAGCGCACGAATTTCCAGGCGGTTTCCATCTTGGATTGTGCTTCACCGACGAAATGGAATACTTCGGTTAGGACGGCTTCCGAGGTCAGCAACGGCAGGTGAAGCTGGAGAAACGCATTTTGGCAAAGGCGATGCCAAGGGTCGGTCCTGTCGAGCATGGCCACAATCGCGCCGGAATCGATGAGCGCGTCAGCGGCCATAACGACGCGCGAGCCGACGCCGGATCAGTTTGCGAACGGACTGTGCGTCAGCGGGGTGAATGCCAGAAAGGGCGCCGATAAAGGGTTCGACAGCGGCGTGAAGTTTGCGCTGGTTTTCGTCATCGGAGACTTTTGCGGCGCTCTCTATGAGCCATTTACGTGCGGCCTCTTCCAAGACCGATGATAACGAAACGCGGCGGTGACGGGCCGCGCGCTCGAGATCAGACTTGAGGTCGCTGGATAGGCGCCAACTGTACACTTCGGTTTTCATGCACTACAGTGTAGTGCAAAACCGCGGCGCTGTAAAGCGGGAAGCTGGCATGGCAGAATGAAGGAATGAGCGCAAAGAAAAAAGGACCATCGAAGCGGCGCAATCGCGGCAAGAAGGCGCAGCGGCAAGCTGCGCCGAAACCAGGCCACGTGCAACGGAAAAAACAAGACGACATATTCGGATTTATGAAGGGAAAGTTTGAGATAGTCGGTGATATTGAGTCGCCGCTTGAGGATTGGAATTACTGGGATCCGGCGAAGAACCTGGAGGAATGAGGCACACATGTTTCCAACGGATGTGGTGATTGTGGCGGGGGCGCGGACGCCGATGGCGCGGTATACGGGGGCGTTTTCGGAGGTGAGCGCGATTGATTTGGCGGCGGTGGCTTCGAAAGAGGCGATTCGGCGGTCGGGAGTGGATCCGGCGGAGTTCGATCACGCGATTTTTGGGAACGTGATGCAGACTAGCGCGGACGCGATTTATGGCGCGCGGCACGTGGGATTGAAGGCGGGGTTGAAGACGGAAACGCCGGCGGTGACGGTGAACCGGCTTTGCGGATCGGGGATTGAAGCGGTGGCGCAGGCGGCGCAGCGGCTTTTGCTAGGCGAAGCGACGATGGTGCTGGCGGGCGGGATGGAAAATATGACGCAGGCGCCGTTTGTGATTCGCGGGGCGCGGAACGGATTGAAATTGGGCGGCGGGGCGCTGGAAGATTCGCTGTTTGTGGGATTGACGGACAGTTATTGCGGATTGCCGATGGCGATGACGGCGGAAAAATTGGCGGAGCAGCATGGAATTACGCGGAAGGATGCGGATGCGTATGCGCTGCGGAGCCAGCAAGCGGCGGACGCGGCTTACAAGGCGTGCCGGATTCGGGAAGAACTGGTGCCGGTGGAAGTGAAGCAGGGAAAGAAAACGATTTTGGTGAGCGAAGACGATCACCGGCGACCGGAGACGACGATGGAGACGCTGGAGAAATTGCCACCGTCGTTCAAGAAAGATGGGATTGTGACGGCGGGGAATGCGAGCGGGATTGTGGATGGCGCGGCGGCGGTGGTGGTGACGCGCGAGGCGACGGCGAGGGAACGCGGGCTGAAACCGATTGGGAAGATTGTCGCGTGGGCGGCGGCGGGAGTGGATCCGAGCATCATGGGGATTGGGCCGGTGCCTTCGTCGCAGAAAGCGCTGAAGCTGGCGGGATTGACGCTAGAGCAGATGGATCGCGTGGAAGTGAATGAAGCGTTTGCGGCGCAGTATCTGGCGGTGGAGAAAGTGCTGGGCTTGAATCGCGACAAGACGAATGTGAATGGCGGGGCGATTGCGCTGGGGCACCCGCTGGCGGCGAGCGGGACGCGACTGTTGATTACGATTTTGAATGAGTTGCGAAGGAACGGATTGCGCTATGGATTGGCAACGGCGTGCATTGGGGGCGGGCAGGGGATTGCGATGGTAGTCGAGAGCCTACACTGAAAATCGCGCTGGCCAAGACGCTTTCTGGCTCGCGAGTCAAAACAACTGGGTTTCCAAAGTTGCGATGAATTGAATTCCTGGAAAAAACTTGCCGAGAAGGCGCTTATCATTGGTCAGAAACAGATCTACTTTTGCCTGGGCGGCGCACGCCAAATGAATCGCATCCGCAGGCGCGACGCCCTGAGTTCCCCGGATTCTTGCGTACTGCTCCGAGGTTTCTAGGTCGAATGGAACCACCTCGGAGATCACCCTTTGTAGAAGCCGCCGCGATTCGTCCGCTGCCCGTATGGCGCCTGCACGGTACGCACCGGCGAGCACTTCGCCAAAAGTGAAAGCGCTAGTAATCAGTTCGTCTCCACGCTCTTTCATCTTTGCGTGGACGGCTCCTGTGCGTTTGGCAAACTGCGGGTTATCTTCGAGCCAGTAAACGAAGAGCATGGAATCCCAGTAGATGCGGCTCACGAGTTTTCCTTATCGGCGTAGAAACTTTCTCGTTCGCCGCGGAGATAGGCTTCGCCGCCTCCAAACCCGGCAAAGACATTCTTCAGCGCACCGCGCAGCTCGGTCCATGGGTCCGAATTGGCCTGTGACGAATCCAGGGAGTCAACGAACTCATAGGTATAAATTACGGTTGTGCTTTGCCCTGAACTTGGGCCGGTACGCTCCACGATTCGGAGACTATTCTGCTCCAGGAATGCACGGCTCTTGAGAGCGCTGCAAACTGCGGGCACGCGTCCCAACAGCTTGAGATCCCGGACCACGTCGCCCGCACGAATTGAAAATTTCTCCAACTGCCGCTTTCGCGCAGGCACGACGTATTTTTCGCGACCGTAGGCTCGAATGTTGTCCGCCATCTCAGCCATAGCAGCTCCTATCATTAATAAGCAATGCCATGCATTGCTAAGCTAGCATTTAATGGCTTGCCTTGTCAACCCGCGCGGTGGCTGGGGGGGGGACAACCCACACTGGAAAGGGGATTCTGGTAAACTCTCGTGGACCGCTAAGGGGTTCGATTGCGGTATCCACAAGGAAAATCAATTATGGCGATTCAGAAGGTGGGAGTTGTGGGGTGTGGGTTGATGGGGTCGGGGATCGCGCAGGTGTGCGCGGCGGCAGGATTTGCGACGGTGGTTAGGGAAGTGTCGCCGGAGATTGTGGAGAAGGGGTTGAAAGGGATCTTGAAGAATTTGGCGCGGCTGGTGGAGAAGGGAACGATTACGGCGGCGGCGCAGAACGAAATTCGCGGACGGCTGCGCGGGACTACGGCGCTCGAGGATTTGAAGGATTGCGATTTGATTGTGGAGGCAATCATCGAGCAGTTGCCGGCGAAGCGGGAGCTTTTTTCGGCGCTGGATGCGCTGTGCCCGCCGGCGACGATTTTTGCGAGCAACACTTCGTCGCTGACGATCACGGAAATCGCGACGGCGACGAAACGGCCGCAGCGGTTTGTGGGATTGCATTTTTTCAATCCTGTGCCGGTGATGAAATTGGTGGAAGTGGTGCGGACGATCGCGACGGACGCGGACGTTTACGAGGAGATGGTGGCATTCGGCACGAAATTGGGGAAGACACCGGTGCGGGCGCACGATTCGACGGGATTCATCGTGAACCGGCTGCTGGTGCCGTATTTGCTGGACGCGATTCGCGCGCTGGAAGAGGGCGTTGGCTCGATCGAGGATATTGATAATTCGATGAAATTGGGATGCGGGCATCCGATGGGGCCGCTGACGTTGCTAGATTTTGTGGGATTGGATACGACGTATTACATTTCGCAGATTATGTTCGATGAGTTTCATGAAAAAAGATTTGCGTCGCCGCCGCTCTTGAAGAGGATGGTTTTGGCGGGGTGGAATGGGAGAAAAGCGGGGCGGGGATTTTATGATTATGCGGATCCGGCGAAACCTAAGGCGATGAATCTCTAGGAAGATAGAAAAGAATTTTACACAGAGGACACAGAGAGCGCAGAGGACACAGAGAAGAGAAAATGGGATACGAGAATTTGATTTACCAGAAGAGGGATGGGATTGCGTTTGTTACGTTCAACCGGCCGAAGGTTTTGAACGCGCTGAACCGGAAGACGGTGGAAGAGTTGCGGGAGGCGCTGCTGGATGCGCGGGGGGACGATGCGGTGCGCGTTCTGATTCTGACGGGCGCGGGAGAAAAATCGTTTGTGGCGGGAGCGGACATCGGCGAGCTGGCGCAACAGACGCCCGTGAACGGGAAAGAGTTTTCGCTGTTTGGGCAGAGCGTTTTTCATTTGCTGGAGACGATGGGGAAGCCATCGATTTGCGCGATCAACGGATTCGCGCTGGGCGGAGGATGCGAACTGGCGCTGAGCTGCACGATTCGAATCGCGAGCAAGACGGCGAAGCTTGGGCAGCCGGAAGTGAAGCTGGGAATTATTCCTGGATACGGCGGATCGCAGCGGCTGGCGCGGCTTTGCGGGAAGGGCGTGGCGCACGAGATGTGCTTGACGGGAGAGATGATTCCGGCGGACGAGGCGCTGCGGATCGGGCTCGTGAATCACATTTACGAGCCGGCGGAGCTTTTGCCGGCAGCGGAAGCGATGGCGAAGAAAATTATCGCGAATGCGCCGATTGCGGTGAAGTACACGATGGAAGCAATCGAGCGCGGCGTGGAAATGGCGCAGGAAGAAGGATTGTTCTTGGAGGCGACGCTTTTTGGGCTGGCGTGCGCGACGGAAGATATGCGCGAGGGGACGAAGGCTTTCTTGGAGAAGAGAAAAGCGGAGTTCCGAGGTAGGTAAAGGAAGTAGAGGAAGAAAAGGAAGTAGAGGAGAAGAGCGTCTCGAATCATTTATGGCGGAAAACTTAAACCCGGGAAAAATCGAAGGCGGATTGAACGCGGCGGGAGTGCGGGTTGGGATTGTTGTGAGCCGGTTCAATAGCTTCATCACGGAGAGGTTGCTGGCGGCGGCGGTGGATGCGCTGGAGCGCTCGGGAGCGGCAAGCAAGGATGTGGATGTGGTGCGCGTGCCGGGCTCGTTTGAATTGCCGCTGACGGCGAAGAAGCTGGCGCTGACGGGGCGCTATGACGCGCTGATCGCGATTGGATGCGTGATTCGCGGGGAAACTTCGCATTACGATTATGTTTGCTCGGAGACGGCGCGCGGCTTGCAACTGGCGCAGATGGATACGGGCGTGCCGGTGATTTTTTGCGTGCTGACCTGCGACACGCTGGAGCAAGCGGTCGACCGCGCGGGGCTGAAGGGCGGCAACAAGGGATTCGAAGCGGGACTCGCGGCGATCGAGATGGCGCATTTGTCGCGAAAACTGCGCGCCGCGCAAGGGAAGCCGTCCGGCGGCGGAAAGCCGCGGCGCAAGTAACGTGTCGCTGCGGACAAAATCGCGTGAGTTTGCGATGCAAATGCTGTTTCAGTGGGACATGAGCCAGCAGGAGCCCACGAAACTGGAAGCAAAATTCTGGCGTGCGGCGAAAGCCGCGGATACGACGCGAGCGTTTGCAAACCGGCTGTTCGAAGGAACCGTAAAAGAGACGGCGGCGATCGACGAACTGATCGTCCAGCAAGCGGCGAATTGGCGGCTGGAGCGGCTGGCGGTGATCGACCGGGCGATTTTGCGGCTGGCGATTTACGAGCTGCGAATTACGGACACGCCGCCCAAGGTGATCTTGAATGAAGCGGTCGAGCTGGCGAAGAAATTTTCCTCGGAAGAAGCGGGATCGTTCGTGAACGGGATCCTGGATGCCGTGCACAAGAGCATCGCGGCGAAATGACCTCAAACTCTCTCTTGATTCACTTTCTTTGAGAGGCGCAGGCAACCGCCGCGCTTTTGCCACGATCCGTAATCTGGCTTGTGGATTACACGCGAATGCTGCCTTCGAAGACTTTGACGGCGGCGCCGCTGACGCGGGGGACGAGCGTTTTGCCGCTTTGCGTGACTTCCACTTCGATGTGGCTGGGGCGGCCCATCTCTTCGCCCTGCAAAATGGTTAGCGTGTGGCCGGGAGCGAGTTTGCCGTGGCGAACCAGATACGCGCCGAGCGAGCCTGCGGCCGAGCCCGTTGCAGCATCTTCATACAATTCCCACGGCAACATGCCGCGCGAAAAAGCTTTGCCGTTGGGGCCGAGCGCGAAACAGTAAGCCATGGTCGCCGTTTTGCCGAGCAAGCGGCGAAGCTCGATCATGTTCATTTCGATTTTGGCGAGCGCGGCGCGATTTTTGAGCGGGATCATCAAATTGAAAATTCCGGTCGAGACGCATTCGGGCCCGAGCTTGGAATCGAAGTCTTTGGCAGAAATTCCGAGGGCGGCGGCGAGAGCAGACTTTTTGATTTTGGCGGGACGGAAAGCGGCTTCTTTCTGCGTCATGGTAACGCGTTGCGGCCGGCCGTCCTTAAAACGAATTTCAACGGGCAGAATGCCGGCGCCAGTTTGCTGGAGGATATGCACGCCGCCTTCCTGCGCGGGGACAACGCCGAGTTCCGCGAGCAGGAACCACGTGCCGATCACGGGATGGCCGGCGAGCTTCAGCTCCTCGCGCGTTGTAAAAATCCGGAGGCGCGCAAGGGCTTCGTCTTCCGTGGGCCGCTGCACGAAAACGGTCTCCGAGAGGTTCATTTCGCGGGCGATGGCGAGCATCTGCTCGTCGGAAAGGCCGTCGCCATCGGTGATAACGGCAAGAGGATTGCCCTCGAAGCGAGTGGTGGTGAAAACGTCGAGCGTGTAGAAACGATGTTCCATGGGGTTTGGGCCTTAGCGGGAGCGCGCGAGAAAATCAAATGCGCTCAAGTTGGGCGACGGTCCTTTCATTGATGATGTTTCCGGTGTTCAAGGTGGATTTCGGCTCCATCAGGATGAGGTGCACTTCTTCGTCCGCGACGGGGCAATGCTCGACGCCGCGAGGGACGATGATGAACTCACCCTCGCGAACGGCCACTTCGCGATCGCGGAACTTCATGCGCAGCGCGCCTTTGGTGACGAGAAAAAGTTCGTCTTCGTTGTCGTGATGATGCCAGACGAATTCGCCTATCAGCTTAACGGCTTTGATGTGAGAGTCGTTCAGCTCGCCAACGATGCGGGGATTCCAATAGTCCTGAATGAGGGCGAATTTATTTTCTAGATTCACGGTTTCCATGGCGCACCTATAAATTCTGTACGAGCTGCGTTACTGCGGAAAGAACGCGTCGCGTAGTTTCGGGCTTCGACGTCTCGGAATACACGCGCAAAACGTTTTCCGTTCCCGAAGCGCGAACCATCACCCAGCCGGTGTCGCCGAGATAGACTTTGCTGCCATCCATATTTTCGCGACGGACGATGGGCCAGTCGAGCAATTTGTTCAGCTTGCCGTTCGAGAAATGAGCGAGCGCTTTTTGCTTCTGCGATGGCGTGACGTCGAGATCGACGCGGCCGTAGTGATACTCACCGAATTCGGCGTGCAGCGCGGCGAGCAATTCGCCGAGCGATTTGCCGTGCCAAGCCATCAGCTCGGCGAGGAAGAGCGCGGAAACAGTGGCGTCGCGCTCGGGAAGATAGAGGCTGGTCCCGATGCCGCCGCTTTCTTCACCGCCGATCAGAATATTTTGCTCGAGCATCAGTTCGCAAATGTATTTGAAGCCGATGGGGACTTCGTGGAGCTTGCGGCCGAATTTGGCGGCGAGCTTGTCGATCAGCTTGGTGACACTGAACGTTTTGGCGATGTCGCCGGGCAAATTGCGCGTGCCGGCAAGGTGCCAGACGAGGAGCGCGAAGATTTGGTGCGGATTGACGAACGAGCCGTCGCGGTCGATGGCGCCGATGCGGTCGCCGTCGCCGTCGGCGCAGAACCCGGCGTCGTATTTTCCCGAGAGGACGGCCTGGCGGAGCGCATCGATGTGCGGCTCAATGGGTTCGGGATTTACGCCGCCAAAGAGAGGGTCGCGCGTGCAGCGGATCTCGTCGCAGACAACGCCCCTGCGTTTGAAGAGTTCAACGAGAAGGCCGGCGGCGGATCCATGCATGACGTCGGAAACGAAACGGAACTTAGTTTTGCGCAGGCGATCCCAATCGACGAGTTTTTCGAGCGCATCGAGATAAGGAGCGCGCGGTTCTAGCGGATGAATCAAGTCCTTGCGAGGCGGCAAGGGCGGGACGTTGCCGTTCTGGACTTCGGCGAGTTCTTTTTCAATTTGCGCGACGATCGATGGGAGGGCGCTGCTGCCGTAGCTGGCTTTGTACTTGATGCCGTTCCATTGATAAGGATTGTGGCTGGCGGTGACAACAATTCCGCCGGCTGCGCTGCGCTGGCGAACGAGAAGTGAAATGGCGGGCGTGGGGCACGGCTTGTCGGCAAGCCAGACTGGCGTACCGGTGGAACTGAGGACATCCGCAACCGATGCCGCGACACGGTCGGAAGCGAAGCGATGGTCGTAGCCGATCAGGACGCCCTTGCGCGCGTCTTCGCCGCGGACGACATAGCGGGCAATGGCGAGCGCGACGGTCCGTGCGTTCGCAAAGGTAAAATCTTCGGCGATTACCCCGCGCCAGCCGTCGGTTCCAAATTTAATCGCAGACATAAGGGACAAAAGGAAGTATACGCGAAGCGATATATCCGCCAAACAGCCGGATTGGACTGTCGTCACGTAGGGCCGCTTGGCTAGAGCAGTTTGGTGAGTTTTCGTTCTTCGAGGGATTTTACCAATCTCGCGACGTCCTGGGCGCGGTCGCGAGGGACGACGAGGAGGGCATCGGGAGTTTCGACGACGATCAAATCGCGGACGCCGATCGCGGCGACGAATTTTGAGGGGCTATAGAGAAGATTGCCGGAGGCGTCGAGAGTGAGGCCTGGGCCGGCCAAATAATTATCGCCAGGTTGTTTGGTGAGAAGTTCGTAAACGGCAGCCCAGGAGCCGATATCGCTCCAGCCGACTTCGGCGGGAATGACGAAGACCTTCGCGGAGGAACCGTCAGGTCCCGGCGGAAGATCAGCCGCTAAATCAGATTCGTTCGAGCGAGTGGACGGCTCGAGAATGGCGTAGTCGACGGAAATATTTTCGAGCTTCGGGTAGATGGCGCGCAGGCGGCGTTCGTAGGTTTTTTTGCCAATGGTTTCCGAGAGGGATTCGAGCGCTTCGTGCGTTTTCGGAAGAAACTTTTTCAAGTTATCGAGAAAGGTCGAGACGCGCCAGAAAAACATTCCGGCGTTCCAGTGAAAATCGCCCGAGGCGACATATTGTTTGGCGAGATCGAACGCGGGCTTTTCCGTGAAGCGGCGAACCGCAAAGACGGGAAAACCGAGCGAGTGCAGTGCGTCGCCCGTATGTTCGATGTAGCCAAAGCCGGTTTCGGGACGCGTCGGCGGAATACCGAGGACCGCTAGTCGGCCGGGCTCGCGCGCGAGTTCGAGCGCGGCGCGAACGATGCGGTGATATTTTTCCGTATCGGAAATGAATTGGTCGGACGGAAGAACGGCCATGAGCGCATCGCCCTTCGCCGCATGGCGGAGGTGAATCGCGGCAAGGCCGATGGCGGCGGCAGTGTTGCGCCCGATGGGCTCGGTCAAGACGTGTTTGCGGGCGGCGGCGGGGAGTTGTTTCTTGACGGCGGCGGCCTGCTCGGCGTTCGTCACCGTCCAGAGGTGCGGCGCGGGGATGACATGGAGAAGGCGCTCGACGGTTTGCTCGAGCATGGTTTTCTTGCCGACAATATTCAGAAGCTGCTTGGGTGTGCGCGTGCGGCTGCGCGGCCAGAAGCGCGTGCCGCGGCCTCCCGCCAAAATTACAGCGTGAATCTTGAGTTTTTCTTCAGACATTTGCCCGAAAAGAATTTAACACAGTCCGGCATGCCGCAGTGGCAGCACCCGGAGGGAATGAAAAGATCGGCTGACAGCGCACAGTCGACAGCTCACAGCCAGAGGGCCTCTTTAGGATCGGAGCTGGGTAGTGAGCGGCTATTTTCAGGGCAGAGGACACAAAGCAGGCAGAAAGCAAAGAGAATCACGCGAATGCGCGCGCATCTTGGACTTGATTCGAAGCCGATTCAAGCAAAGATGGATTGAGAAATGGCGGAAGCGGAGATGCCCGCATCGCGGAGTCGCATGGTGAGCGCCGCGAGGTCCGGGACGTAGGCGCGGAGCACGATGGTGGGCTGCAGGGGATGCAAAGCGGCGAGGTCCAGGGCAGCGGGGAGGAACCAGCATTCGCCGGCGTGAAAGTGAGCGGCGCCGTCGGGCCAGCCGAGATTGCCGCGTCCCGCAAGAATAACGAGCAATTGAAAGTGGGCGGGATCGGCTGGGAATTCGCGGCGCTCGGAAAATTCCAGGCGTTCGGCCGCGAAGTAGCGGCAGGCACAGAGCAGTTTTGCCGCCTGGTTCGAACCGGCGAGAGCCAGCGGGGGAACTTTCCCCCCCTGAGAACTTCCGAATTCAATGACATCCAGAGCCTTTTCGATGTGCAGCTCACGCGGCTTGCCGTGCGCGTCGACGCGGCCATAATCGTAAACGCGGTACGTCAGGTCGGAGTATTCCTGCACCTCGCAGACAATCATGTTCGCGCCGATCGTATGTGGTGTGCCAGGTGGAATGAAAAACGTGTCGCCCGCATGGACTTCATGTGTTTGAAGGAGATTTTCCAGGGTATGATCGGCGAGCGCTTCGAGGAAACGCTCCTTGTTCACGCCCGGCTTCAAACCAGCGAGCAGCTTTGCGTCGCGCTTGGCGGAAACAATGTGCCACATCTCGGTTTTTCCGCGGCCGCCGGCGGCTTTTTCGTGAATCGCCGCATAAGCGTCGTCGGGATGCACCTGGATGGAAAGTTTGTCCGCGGGGAAAATAAATTTTACGAGAAGCGGGAAATCGGGCGCCGAGGCTAATTGTGTGCCGCGCCATTCCGCGGGCATTTCGCGCCAAGCTGCGCCAAGAGTCTTATCGGCGAACGGACCGCTCGCGATGCGGGAATCGACGCTAGTCAGCCAAGCTTCGCCGATCGGTTCCGCAAGAGTCGATTTTTCAGGAAAGAGCGGCGCCAAAGACCGCGAGCCCCAAATTCGCGGACTGAAAATCGGCTCAATACGAAATGGTTCGGGGCTCTTCGATAGAGAGCTCACGTGTTACGCCGCGGCTTCAACGCGTGTGAAGAAGCGCTCGAGGCGGCGCAATCCTTCGTCGATGCGTTCGATGGAAGTCGCGTAGGAAAGGCGCAAATAGCCTGGCGCACCGAAACCTTCGCCGGCGACCAGCGCGACGCGCGCTTGATCGAGGAGCAGCTTGGCAAGTTCGCTGGTGTCTTTCGCGATGGCGCGGCCGCTTGACCCATTCGAGAGATGCGCCGCGACATTCGGGAACGCATAGAACGCGCCGCCGGGCATTTCGCACTTCACGCCGGGAATGGCGTTCAGTCCCTCGACGATGCGCTTCCGCCGGCGGTCATACTCCGCGAGCATCACGGGGACGGAGTCCATCGAGCCGGTCATCGCCGCAAGCGCGGCGTACTGCGCGATCGAAGTCGGATTGGAAGTCGATTGGCTCTGCAGCTTGGTCAGCGCCGAGATCAAATCGGCGGGAGCGAGCGTGTAGCCGATGCGCCAGCCGGTCATCGCGAATGTTTTGGAGACCGAGCCGATGATGATGACGTTGTTCTTCGAGTCTGGCGCGCTGGCGATGGAGAACGGCTTGTGCGGTGTATAAGTAAAATGCGAATAACATTCGTCGCCCATCAACCAGACGTTGTGCTTTTTGCAGACCGCCAGGATGCGCGCGTACTCGTCGGGAGGAACGACGCCGCCCGTCGGATTGCTCGGCGAATTGAGGATCAAAAGTTTCGTTTTCGGCGTGATGGCCTTTTCAATCGCGGCGGCTTTGACGCTGAATCCGTCTTCGGGGCGCGTCTCGACGAAGACAGGCGTGCCGCCTGCATATTTGACGATATCCGGAAAACTTACCCAGTACGGCGCGGGAATGATGACTTCGTCGCCCGCTTGCACGAGCACGCTCATCACGTTGAAGATGCCGTGCTTGCCGCCAACCGTGACGATGCATTCCTTCGGCGCGTAGCTTGAGCCGAGTTCGCGCTTATGCCACGCGCAAATCGCTTCGCGCAGCGGCATGATTCCGGGCGTCGGCGTGTACTTGGTTTTGTTTTCTTCGATGGCCTTGATCGCCGCCTTCTTGATGTGGTCCGGCGTCGGGAAGTCCGGCTCGCCCGGGCCGAAATCGGCGATGTCCACGCCTTGCGATTTCAGACGGTCGGCTTCGGCGATGACCGCCGCCGTCGGCGAGATTTGTATGCGGTTGATGCGTTCCGTGAGTTGCACGCTTTCTCCTAGTAGGACAGGCTTCAGCCTGTCTCTTCTTCTTCGAATACTGCCAGCGCTAGTTCTAAATTCTACAAAATTCTACGAAACCTTGGCACGCAGCCGCTCTTCGACAATCGGCGGCACAAGGCCACTCAGCGACGCTCCCAATTGCGCGATTTCCCGGACCAGCTTCGAGCTGAGATAACTGTAAGAAAGTCCGGGCAGCATGAAAACCGTTTCGAGACGTGGCTCGAGCTTGCGGTTCATCAGCGCCATTTGCAATTCATACTCGTAATCCGAGACGGCGCGGATTCCGCGGAGAATCACGCCCGCGCCGCGCTTTCGCGCGTAATCCACCAGCAAGCCGTCGAAGACATCCACTTCCACGGCGGACCACTGTTTGGTGACTTCGCGGAGCATCTCGACGCGTTCCTGCACGGAAAACAACGGCTGCTTCTCCGCATTGCGCAAAACGGCGACGATGAGCAAGTCAAACATCTTCTCGCCGCGCTCGATAAGATCGAGGTGGCCGTTGGTCACCGGGTCGAACGAGCCGGGATAGATGGCAATGGAAGTTTTCATGGCTGCCGCATCGAGTATCTTATTCTAACTCAGGCCGGGAAACGGGCGCGCCGCAAACTTTTCGGCTCCGCCGCGTCCGCGGGAGACAAGCGGCAGATTTTCGTTTCGCTCCGAAGAGCGAGTGTGACAGTATCCTCGTTGCCGCCTCGCGAGCGTGGCGCCTCTGAATTGTACTTGCTTGCGATTTCCGAAGGAGTGCTGAAACCATGGCTGCTGGCCCTTGGAAGCGAGGTCTGGGTTTGTTCCTGTTAGGCGCGTGGATGGTCTCTCCGCCGGTCAAGGCGCAGGAGCAGCGCCCTCTATATCTCATGCCAATTCCATCCAGCGTCCAAATTGGCGCGGGACAGTTGCGGGTGGACGCTTCGTTTTCGGTGGCATTGACGGGCTACAGGGAGCTGCGGCTCGACGGCGCCGTACAGCGCTTTTTGCGCCAGCTCTCGCTACAGACGGGCATCCCGATGACGGCGAAAGCGGGCGACGCTTCGAAGGCCGTTTTTGTAATTCATACCGATCATGCCAGCAAGGAAATTCAAGAGCTTGGTGAGGATGAATCATACAGCCTCGAGGTAAGCCAGGCCGGCGCGAAACTTAGCGCCGCAAATCCTCTCGGCATCTTGCACGGCCTGCAAACGTTTCTCCAACTCGTGGAGGTCTCGCCGGACGGATTTGCTGCTCCCGCAGTGACTATCAACGACAAGCCGAGATTTCCGTGGCGCGGGCTCATGATCGATTCCGCGCGCCACTTCACTCCCCTCGATGTGATTCGAAGAAACCTCGACGGAATGGAAGCCGTGAAAATGAACGTGTTTCACTGGCACCTCTCCGACAATCAGGGGTTCCGCGTCGAGAGCAAGAAATTCCCGAGACTGCAGGAAATGGGCTCCGACGGGCTTTACTACACACAGGATGAAATACGCGCTTTGATCGCCTATGCGCACGACCGCGGCATTCGCGTGGTTCCGGAATTCGACGTTCCCGGCCACAGTACCGCGTGGTTCGTCGGTTATCCCGAGCTCGCCAGTTCCCCGGGGCCCTTCGAAATTGAAAGAAAATGGAGCATCTTCGATCCCGCGTTCGACCCTGCAAACCCAAAAATCTATAAATTTCTCGACCAGCTCTTCGGCGAGATGGCCAAGCTCTTCCCGGATCATTTTTTTCACGTCGGCGGCGATGAGGTCAACGGCAAGGCGTGGGACGCCAGCCCGAAAATCCAGGAATTCATGAAGTCCCAAGGTTTGAAAAGCAATCAGGAGCTGCAAGCTTATTTCAACCGGCGGCTCGAGCCGATCGTAGCCAAGCACGGCAAAAGCATGGTGGGCTGGGACGAAGTGCTTGATCCATCGCTGCCTAAAGACATTGTTATCCAGTCCTGGCGCGGACCGGATGCGCTTGCCCAGGCCGCAAAGCAAGGCTTTCGCGGAATTCTCTCGAACGGCTATTACCTGGACCTCGGCTGGACCGCGGCGCGCCACTATGCGGTGGACCCACTAAGCGGCGCAGCGGCAAATCTTTCGCCGGAAGAAAAAGCGCGCATTCTCGGCGGTGAATCCTGCATGTGGTCGGAGTACGTCGATGCGGAAAACATCGATTCGCGCATCTGGCCGAGAAACGCCGCGATCGCGGAGCGCTTTTGGTCGCCCCAGGAAACCACGGATGTCAGCTCGATGTACGCGCGCATGGAAGCGGAGAGCCAGCGCCTCGAGTGGCTGGGCCTGACGCATCGCACCTACTACCGGAAAATGCTTCAGAGAATTGCGGGAGTGGGAGCCACTCCCGGGCAGTTCGCGGCGCTAAAGGCCCTTGCCGATGTGGTCGAGCCCGTCAAGGACTATACGCGGGAAGAAACGGCTCCGGCGGAGCCAACGAGTGCCACGCCGCTGAACCGCGTCGTTGACGCCGTGCACCCTGAAAGCGCCCCTGCGCGCCGCTTTGCAGAGTTAGCCGACAAGTTCATCGCGGCTTCTTGCCGGGAACCGGCTGAGGAGGCCTTGCTTCGAGCCCAGTTCACCGCTTGGCGCGACAACGACTCTGTGTTCCAGACGTTGGACCAACAATCCTTCTTGGCCAGGGAGGTTTCTCCCACTTCTCAGGATCTGTCGGCGTTGGGAGCTGTCGGCCTCGCGGCTTTGGATTCTATGGCCGCGGGAAAACCGGCGCCGGAAGATTGGAAGGCGCGGCAGCTGGCATTCTTTTTGCAGGCGCAGAAGCCAAAAGGGCAAGTTTTGCTCATGCCGCTGGCGGCTGTTCATAAACTAGTTGAGGCGGCTGCAGTTGGCGGAGCTTGTTCTTCCGGAAAGTAGCTGCCGGCGTTCCGAGGGAGGGGCGAATTAATTCGGGAACGTTCTGTGTCTTTTCGCGTTCGCGACGCTTGTGATTCGACCGCCTTGCCGGAAAAAGTGGCCGCTGTGGCAGGCATGACTACCGCTCCGATGACCGTTCGAGCCTCAAAAATGACTGTTCGCTGCTGTATATGACGCTTCGCCGCAAAACGCTAGCATGTCCGACTAAATCAGTCTTATTATAAGCCTCAGGAAATAAAGGATTTGGACGCTTTTACAGGCCCAGATGGTTTGACTTCGATGGCAAATCAGAGTATCCTCTGATTGCGACTGAATCAGTCGCATATCCTGCGGGGGCAGGAATCAGAGTGAGAAATGTTTAAGCTATCCAAGAAAGCCGATTACGGGCTGATTGCTGTAAAGCATTTAGCGATGCACCGGCAAGAACATGCGTGTAGTGCGAATGAAATTGCAGAAGAGTACGGCATTTCGGTCACATTGATGGCCAAGGTGCTGCAACGCCTGGCGAGAGAAGGCGTTGTCGCGGCGAAACATGGTTCCACCGGCGGATATCAACTGGCGAAGGACCCGGCGCAAGTCAGCGCGCTGGACGTGATTTCCGCCATAGATGGCCCGGTGCTGATCACTTCGTGCGTGACGAGCCACGGAAACTGCGAAACCACGGAGAGGTGCTCGGTTCGTGAGCCGCTTCGCAAGGTAAACGACAGCATTTTGGGGGTTTTGAGCACGGTAACGATTGCGCAATTGAGCGAAGACCCGAACGAGCCCGCGCTGGTGGGTTTGTCCAGCTCGATGGGCGCGAGGTCGCAGATAAGTTCGAGTTAGGAGACTACGGAAATGGCTGTCAAGCTGCCGATTTACATGGATAATCACGCGACCACGCAAGTGGACCCGCGAGTCGTGGAAGCGATGCTGCCGTATTTCACGGAAAAGTTCGGGAATGCCGCAAGCCGCAATCATAGCTTCGGCTGGGCGGGCGAGGAAGCCGTCGAGACGGCGCGCCAACAGATCGCTTCGCTGATCGGCGCCACGCCGAAAGAAATCATTTTCACCAGTGGCGCGACCGAGTCCGACAACCTGATGATCAAGGGCATTGCCGAAATGTTTCGCGAGAAGGGCAACCACATCATCACGCAGTCGATCGAGCACAAAGCGGTGCTGGATACCTGCAAGCGGCTGGAGAAAGAAGGCTTTGAAGTTACCTATTTGCCGGTGCAGAAGGATGGCCGCGTCAACCTGGATGAGCTGAAAGCTGCCATCCGGCCGACCACCATTCTGATCACCATCATGTACGCCAACAACGAAATTGGCGTGATCAACCCAATCGCCGAAATCGGCAAAATCGCCAAGGAACATGGCATTTTCTTCGCCGTGGACGGCGTGCAGGCCGTGGGCAAGGTTCCGGTGGACGTGCAGAAGGACAACATCGACCTGCTGGCCATCAGCGGCCACAAGATTTACGGACCGAAGGGCGTTGGCGCGCTGTATGTCCGCCGACGCAACCCCCGCGTGCAGCTTTCCGCCATCATCGATGGCGGCGGCCACGAGCGGGGCATGCGCTCCGGCACGCTGAACGTGCCTGGCATCGTCGGCCTCGGCAAGGCTTGCGAGCTTTGTCAGCAGGAGATGCAGGCAGAGGGCGCCCGGCTGGGTGCGCTACGTGACCGGCTGAGGAAGGGTCTCGAAGCCAAGCTGGACGAGGTGTACATCAACGGCTCGATGGAGCACCGCCTGCCCAACAACCTCAACATGAGCTTCGCCTACGTCGAGGGGGAATCCCTCTTGATGGGAATCAACGATATTGCGGTATCGAGCGGTTCGGCGTGTACTTCGGCGACGCTGGAACCGAGTTATGTTCTCAAGGCGCTGGGGGTCGGAGAAGACCTGGCGCACACCTCGATCCGCTTCGGCCTTGGGCGCTTTAACACGCAGGAGGAAGTCGACTACGTCATCGACAAGATGGTCCAGGTCGTCACCAAGCTGCGTGAGCTCTCGCCCCTTTACGAAATGGCCAAGGAAGGCGTGGACATTTCCAAGATGAAGTGGCAAACCGCCTAGAACCCGCATCTAATGGGGTAGAAATGCCCAGATCTCAAGAAGAGAAGGAACAGCGATGGCAAACGAAGGAACAATTCGGATTCACCGCTCGATTGGCGGCACAGGAGCCGCTTTTCGGGTGACATTTGTACCCTATGAAGAGGGCGAAGAGGCCCCTGCCGCCGGCGAGCGCTCTTTCCACGAACTGCAGCAAGTCCGCGCTTTTCTGAAGATGATCGGCGTCGGCGCGGAGTTCATCAAGGACGCGCTTCGGCAACTGACCGCGGGCCGCTCGGCATCCGTGCCGAACGTTTCGCTCTCGGAGAAGGCCGTAAAGAGCGCGGGCTTTGGCAATCTCGTCAATCTGGCTAGGAGCAACAGCTAATGGCTTTCATCAGCGTCTTTCGCTCAGATGGTGGGGTGTATTCTCTCCCGATCTCTCCATTAAGCGATCGTCCCTTGTCTTTTTTTGATGAACGTTCGCTTGCGGAGCATCTGATTAATTGTGGAGTTCGTGAGAATTCGGCCGAGGAAGTCATCCAAGAGCTCCGAGGGCGCGATGAAGCTATTGTGTATTTGAATTAAGGAGACCAGCTAATGGCATACAGCGATAAGGTGGTTGACCACTACAACAATCCTCGCAACGTCGGAAGCATGCCGAAGGAGGACCCCAATGTCGGAACGGGTCTCGTCGGCGCTCCCGAATGCGGCGACGTGATGAAGCTGCAGATGAAGATCAATCCCGAAACGCAGGTTATTGAAGAAGCGAAGTTCAAGACCTTCGGATGCGGCTCGGCGATTGCCAGCTCCTCGCTCGCCACCGAGTGGGTCAAGGGCAAGACGGTCGAGGAAGCGCTCTCGATCAAGAACACGGACATCGTGCGCGAGCTTTCGCTTCCGCCGGTGAAGATTCACTGTTCCGTGCTTGCCGAAGACGCCATCAAAGCGGCCATCGGCGATTGGAAGAAGAAGCACGGCGTCGAAGTGCCGGTAGCCGAAAAGGCCGCGCACTAAGATCGCTCTTGCGGGCCAGGCCGCGGCGCGTTCTGATTTTGTAGGGGCACGATATATCGTGCCCTTCCGCTGCGCCAAACTCCGCAAGGTTTGATGTATTTGGGTTTTTGGAGCATTTGAATCATGGCAACAGATGTAGCCAATCCGACGACCACCACCCCAACGATCCACCTGAGCGAGCGCGCCGCGCAGAAAATTCGCGAGCTGCTTGCCAAGGAAGGTGTTTCGCCTGAAGTAGGCGGCCTGCGCGTGGGCGTTCAAGGCGGAGGCTGTTCCGGCTTGTCGTATGCCATGCGCCTGGACACGCAAGCGCGTGACCGCGACAAGATTTTTGAAGAATTTGGCGCGCGCATTTTCGTCGACCCGAAGAGCTTTTTGTATCTGAATGGCACCACGCTCGAATACGAAGAGACGCTGATGCGCCAGGGCTTCGTTTTCCAGAATCCCAATGCGGCCAGAAACTGCGGCTGCGGCAGCTCGTTTACGGCGTAAGTAGGACAGGCTTTAGCCTGTCGGTTCTGGTTGTTCTATTTGATTTTCGGTTCTGCAAAGCTTTCGTTTAAATTCCGGCGGGGGAATTCCAAAGGCGAGTCAGACAAGTGGTTGGCAGCCGCACCCGCCAGCCACTTTTTTTGTGCTTCTGAACGAATCGGACTGAATTTGTCGGATATCGAATTATGACCCAAGCGATGCCAGCGACGAATCCTCCTTTGGTTTGCTGGAACTGCCACGAGCGCACACTTGGCATTCATTTTTGCCAAAGCTGCGGCAAGCTCCAGCAGTTGCCGGGCAGCGCGGATTATTTCGCCCTCTTTGAGATGCCGCGCAAGCTGTGGATCGAAATGAATGCGCTGGAGCAGAAATTCTTGCAGTTGAGCTGGAAGCTGCATCCCGACAATTTTGTTAACGCCACGGAGCTGGAGCGCGAACTATCCTTGAAGCGCAGTTCCGAATTGAACGACGCGTATCGCACGCTTCGCGATCCCGTCGCGCGCGTCGAGTATCTGCTTGGCATCGAGAATATGCGCAAGGAAGGAGAGCATAAACAGCAAGCTCCACCGGAATTGCTCGAGGAAGTTTTCGAGTTGAACGAATCGCTCGACGAACTGCGCGAAGCCAAATCGGCTGGCGGAGACCTGGCCGCGCTCAAAGCACGGCTCGAAGCAGCCGAGGAAAATTTTGGCGAGAAACTTCGGGAAGTGGACGGAGAGCTGCAAGCGGTCGCGCGGGAGTGGGATTCCGCTGTGGATGCCAGCGCGGATGAAGGAACTCGTAAGAAACTGATGGCGCGAATGAACGAGTTGTTGAACCGCCGGTCCTACATTCGTAATCTCGTCACGAACGTCGCCAAGGAATTGGGAGAGATTTGAGCCAGGCCATGGGACGCACCGTCGGCATCGATCTCGGCACTACCAACAGCCTCGTCGCGTACATCGACGCGCAGACGAACCAGCCGAAGTGTATTCCGGGCCCTTACGGCAGCACGCTGTGTCCGTCCGTCGTGAGTCTTGATTCCGATGGCAGCATCATTGTCGGAGAAGCGGCGCGCAACCGCCTGCTCACGCAGCCGGAGCGCACCATCTATTCGGTGAAGCGATTGATGGGGCGCGGCCCCGCGGACGTTCAATCCGAGTTGAAGCTCTTTCCGTTTCGCATCGATCCTTCGAGCAAGAACGTCATTCGCGTCAAACTCGGCGAAAAGGTATTTACGCCGCCTGAAATGTCCGCGTTCATTTTGCGCGAACTGAAAAGCTGGGCGGAAAACTTTTTCGGCGAAACGGTGGACCGCGCGGTGATCACCGTTCCCGCGTATTTCAACGACGCGCAACGCCAGGCTACGAAGGATGCCGGCAAAATCGCGGGTCTCGAAGTTCTGCGCCTCGTGAATGAGCCCACCGCCGCGGCGCTGGCGTATGGTTTGCACGAAAAGCAGCGCGGCCGCGTGGCCGTCTACGATTTGGGGGGCGGCACGTTCGATATTTCCGTCCTCAAGCTCATTTCCACGGCCGAGGGCGACATCTATCAAGTGCTTTCGACTAACGGCGACACGCACCTCGGCGGAGACGACATCGATAACCTGCTGCAGGCCTTCGTCCACGAACGGATCTTGCAGGAGGATGAAATCGACTTTTCGCCGCACAGTGAAATTGCGCAGGAGTTGCGCAAAGCGCTGATCGCCGTCAAGCACCAGCTTTCGTCGGCCGATTCCGCTACGCTGCGTTTCCCGCTGCCGAATGGAACGGTTTTCGTGCACGAATTCACGCGCGGCGCGCTGGAAGCGCTGATGCACACGGTTGTCGACCGCACCATGGGCCCTGTGAAGCAGGCGCTGGCGGACGCCAAACTGAAGCCGGCTGAAATCGAGGAAGTCGTCCTCGTAGGCGGCGCCACGCGCACGCCGCTGATTCGCCGCACCGTCCAGGAATTTTTCGACCGCAAGCCCCATACGGAGCTGAATCCTGATGAAGTGGTCGCGCTCGGCGCGGCCGTGCAGGCGAATATTCTAGACCGCGGCGTCACCAATATGCTGCTGCTCGACGTCACTCCGCTTTCGCTCGGCATCGAGACCTACGGCGGCGCCGTCGCGAAAATCATTCCGCGCAATTCGACGATTCCCGCAAGCGCGCAAGAGCTGTATACGACCGGCGTTGACAACCAGACCGGCATCGACATTCACGTCCTGCAAGGCGAGCGCGAACTGGCGAAAGACTGCCGCTCGCTCGCGCGTTTCACGTTGAAAGTGCCGCCCGCCCCAGCGGGACTGCCGCGCATCGAAGTGAAGTTTCTGATCGACGCCAATGGCATCCTGCAAGTCGAAGCAAAGGATCTTCGCACCGGCGAGCAGCGCACTCTTGAGGTCCAGCCGAGCTACGGCATCAACGACACGGAAATCGAGCGCATGCTCGAGGAATCCATCGAATACGCGGAGCAGGATTTCGCCGAACGGCAGGTCATCGAGGCGCGCACCGAATCGGAAGCGATCCTCGCAGCGACCGCGAAAGCGCTGGCCAACGGGCAAGCGGCGATTTTGCCGCTCGAGGAACGTGCCGCAATCGATGCCGCGGTTGCCGCGTTGAAAGACGCCGCGTCGGGAACGGATTACAAACTGATTCGCAAGCGCGTCGACGAGTTGAATCACGCGACCGAGCATCTCGCGGAAATACTAATGAACAGCGCGGTCACAAGCGCGTTGCAAGGACGCAAGCTCGCGGAAGTGTAGATGTTCCTTGTAGTGGCGCAGCATGCTGCGCCACTACAAGCAGGGTTACTGCACTGTGGATCGTTCCACTGAACTGCTACAAATTTGGGGGTAAACAATGGGCGGAAGCAATCCCTACATCGAAGAAGTCAAATACACGCCCGCCACGAAGAAATACAAAGTCACGTTTCTTCCCAGCGGCAAAACGATCGAAGTCGATCCTGAAAAAATTCCCTACGGCCACAACGGCCTCCCAGGCAGCATTCTCGATATTTCCGAGGGCATCAAAGCCGGCCTGGACCACGCTTGCGGAGGCGTTTGCGCCTGCTCGACGTGCCACGTCATCGTGAAGACAGGGCCTCGAGACCTGCAACGAAGCGACGGATGCCGAACTCGACGAACTGGACATGGCGCCAGGCATCACGCCAAAATCGCGCCTTGGCTGCCAGACCGTTCCCGACGGCACAACCGACATCGTCGTGGAAATTCCCGAGTGGAACAAAAATTACGCCAAAGAAGCGGATCACTGAGGAGCGATATGCCGCCAACATTCGGTTGGGACAACATCGAAGACATCGCCATCGGTCTCACGGACAAATTTCCAGAGACCGATCCGCTCACGGTCCGTTTCACGGACATGCACAAATGGATCACCGAGCTTCCCGGTTTTTCCGGCGATCCCGCCGCCTCGAATGAAAGCAAACTGGAAGCCATTCAAATGGCCTGGCACGAAGAATTTCAAGACCGCCAGGGCTGATCCTCGCGGCTCGCCGTCGCTTGTTCATTCCGCGGATTTCTCTTATTCTAGATAGGTTACACACCCTCTCAATGTGGCGCTATGGTGCAACGGTTAGCACGCGGCCCTTTCAAGGCCGAAATACGGGTTCGATTCCCGTTAGCGCTACCAAATAATTCGTTGTATTATCCGCAGTTGGCAATTTTTCGAGCTTCTCTCCTGGAAGTGCCCGGTCCCGGTTATAATCCGCGCGAGTGTTTTCGCGGGCGAATCGCGCCGGAGGCACTCGAGGAGCCGCAGTGAGTTACATCGAGAAACACCTCATCCCCGGCGAAACGCTGCAATATCAAACCAAGCTGCATTGGATCGTCATGCTCGGGCACGCGGGCCTGGCGGCATTTTTCGCGGCCGCGGGCGTCGCACTTCTCGTTTTTTCGTGGGACACAAGAAAGAACGGCGGATCCTATTCCAACGCGATGATTTGGGTTGCGCTCGCGGCGTTTGTCGTGGTGACGATCCTTTTTGCGGTAGGCCTCGTCAAACGCAACGCCACGGTGATGGTGCTGACTAACAAGCGAGTTATCGTGAAGACCGGCCTGGCCAGCCGTCGCACGCTCGAGCTCCTCTTATCGAGAATCGAAAGCGTGGTCGTGGAAGAGCCGGCAATGGGACGTATTCTCGGCTACGGCACTGTCATCATCCGCGGCACGGGCGGAACTCCCGAAACTTTCGAAAAAATTGCGCACCCGCTGGAGTTCCGGGCGCAGGTGCAAGGCCAAATTTCCGATGGGCAAAAACCGACTTGATCGCCGTTTTCAAAATAAGAACCATCCGTTTGGTTTTGCCGGCGGGTGCAGAGTAAACTGAAGTTTACAATTCTGCGGAGGCCATCCATGGGGAGTTTGATGCGTACATCGAACCCAGCTCTAAACGAGAAAGCGTTCCAAGGGCAAGCCGCGTTCGGCGATGCCATGACGCTGCAAGGCACCGTCAACAAGACGGGCCTGCTTTTGCTTTGCGTTGTGGCGACAGCCGCGTGGACTTGGGGTGTCTCGCACTCGGAAACGCCGGAAGTGGCCATCCCTTGGATGATGGGCGGACTGATCGGCGGATTCATCGTAGCCATTGTCACGATCTTCCGAAAGAATTGGTCGCCTTTCACAGCGCCGCTCTACGCCCTGCTCGAGGGCCTCGCCCTCGGAGGCATTTCCGCCGTTTTTGACAAATCGTATCCCGGCATCGCCGTCCACGCCGTGGGGCTCACGCTCGGCACGCTTTTCGTGATGCTGCTCGCATACAAAACCGGCGTGATCCGCGCGACACAAGGCTTCAAACTCGGCGTCATTGCCGCGACGGGCGGCATCTTCGTTTTCTATCTGTTGGAAATGGTTCTTGGCTTCTTCTTTCATTATCAATTCACGGCGATCAACGGCAATGGCTTTTGGGGCATCGCTTTCAGCATTTTTGTTGTCATTATTGCCGCGCTGAATCTCGTTCTCGATTTCGACATGATCGAAACCGGCGTGCGCGGCGGCGCTCCAAAATACATGGAATGGTACGGCGCCTTCGGCTTGATGGTCACGCTGGTCTGGTTGTATCTCGAAATTCTGCGCTTGCTCGCCAAATCGAGCCGTCGGTAGATGAAGTGAGAGAAGCGCTAAAACGATAGCTTCAATCGTGCTGAAACGCTGCGCGGCGGCGCCACGGCGGTTCCCGAAAACAAGCTGGCGAAATTGATCACGTTGACGTGCCCGGAGAGATTCTCCCCCTGAATCTCGAACGTAGCGCTTCGCTGCTCCTTGTGATAGAGCTCCGCGCCCGCCGCCGCATCCAGCGAATAGTTTGGCCGCACGCGGCCTCTCTCGAAATTCACTTGATTCAGGATCGCCGCTCCGTATTGCGAGAGAAGGAAATTATAGTCGACCGAATTGTTGTCGATTTCCACAGGCAGGCCGCTGCCGTATTCGGTGCCGAACGCCAGCCAAACGCGCTGCGTCGCGTCATAGCGCACCCTCGCCCGCAGCGTATTGCGCTGATCCTGCGAGACCGCAAACTTGCTCGTGTCCGTCAGCCCGGTTGTCGCGTCGTCGCCGAGAAATAACCCGCCCGTGATCGGCCCTTGCCCGATTCCCGATTGATTCGCGTAACTCAGATAGCCGGAAAAGCGTCCCCAATGCGGCACGGCAAGGCGCACTTCTTCTCCAGCAATGCGCGCGGTGGCGAAGGCGATGGGAAAACTCACGCCGGTGTCCAGAAGCACGTCGTCATCGGAGTAATTATGAAAATCCCGCCGGAAGACGTTTGCATCCAGCCGCAAATTGCCAAAGAAGGATTTCGTGACGCCAATCTCATAGTAATTGGCGCGCGCGGGTTCCACGGGCAGGCGCAGCACGACCGGATCGATGGAATTCAGCTGTGGAGAACTGGCCAGCAAAAGGTTTTCCATCGCCGGAGTTTGAAAAACGCGGTCATAGGAAGCATGAATCAGCAAATTCAAGGAAGGCACGTAGCGGCCAACGCCAACGCGCGGACTCGCCGCGGATTGGTTCACGACAAATCCGTAGTGATCGATTCGCAGTCCCGCGCTGACGTTCCAATTTCCACGATGCCATTGATCCTGAACGTACGCCGATGGTTCGATGTCCCAGCGGCTGTCTGCAAACTGCAAGGCTTGCTGAGTTCCGGGATCGAATTCCGTTGGATCGGTGATGGTGTATTGCAACGCTTCATGCACCGGGCTGAAGATGCCGTCCATGCCGGTTTTCCAGTCGTGATGTCCATGATGGCCGGCGACGTCGGCCCGAACATAGCCTTCTCGGTAGCCGCGGTTTTGCGAAACGATCACTGGAGTAGAAAGTGGATTGGATGTCAGAGTAGCAGAATCATCGCGCACGCTGCCGGAGATGCTCAGGAACAGATCGGGCGAAATCGTATGCTGAAAATAGACCTCGCCCGCCGTTTCGCTGTTCGTGATGTCTTGCCGCTGGCCGGCTTCTTCTTGTACTAGCTCATTCGGAACCAGAAAACGCACCTCGGTGTGGAACAGCGTGATGCGCAGCCGGTCCTTCTCGGAAAAATTTCTTTCGTAGGATGCCGAATAGCCGGCAGCGCTTCCTCGATTTGTGAAGTTTTCAAGCACAGGAGGGTCGAGATAGCGTTCCGTCGCAAAGCCGTCCCCGCTCGCCGAAAAACGATTGTTGCCCGTCGAATACGAAAGATCCGCCGAACCCGTGAGCGTGTCAAAACTCCCGCCTTCTGCGTCAAACCACCCGTGCAACCCACTCGGCAGATCCTTCGCCGTCGTGACTTCAATAATCCCGCCAAGTTTCCGGCCATACTCCGCGGGAAAGCTGGCCGTCAGCACGCGCATCGAGTCGACGTCATCGGCATCAAAGGGTGGCGCAAAGGCCGGCGATTGGTTTTGCGTCAGAGGCAAACCGTCGAGCACGTACTGCACATCGTATTCAGATCCACGAGGATGCAGAATTCCGTTTGCCTCATAGAGCCAGCCCGGCTCCCCGTTCACCAAGTCGGACAGTTCGCGGCCCGGTTGCGCTGAAATTTCTTCGCCGATCGATTGCCGGCCGATCGAATAGATCGTCGCCGTGCTGCTGGGATCCACGAGGGTAGCCGAATCGTTCACCTGCACCTGAGTCGTCACCGGCGCCACGCCCATAGTCGCGACGACATCGACCGGAACTTCCGAGCGAATCTCGATCAATTCGTTCCAGGGCGCAAAGTTCTCCGCGGTCAGGCGCAGTCTGTACATGCCGAATGCGAGATCCTGCACGGAAAAGCGGCCTTCGGCGCCCACTTGAATCGTCCTGTGAAATTGGTTTGCTTCGCAGACCAGTTCGGCAGTGGCTGACAGCGCGGCACCATGCGGATCGCGTACCTCTACGCGCAATTCACCGCGCGCCCGTTGCGCCCGCGCTGGCAATGCATGCAAAAGAAAAAACGAGGCCAGAAGACACAGCTTCGCGGCGCGGTTGCTTCCCGCCATCCATCGAAAAAGACTCCCTGACATTCTAATCACCGGCACTCAAGGCCGCCTTTTCTCCCATCAGAACAAATTCAACGCGCGTAGGAGCGTAGTCGAGGCGGTTCTCCCAAATTAACACGAACGGGTAGGGCGCTTTGCCTCTCTCTCCGGGAGGGCCCCAGAATTGCAACCCTCCGCCCTCGCCTCACGCTTGCCGACTTTCCCGCCTTTCGGCAAAATACGTCTGCCCTCTGAGCGAGCCTTCCATGAACACAGCTCCGGCCTCGAACGCGTCTCTCTTCACCATCGGACATTCGAGCCTTGAGCTGAATGAATTCCTGAAACATTTAATTGCACATCAGGTAAAAATTGTTTGCGATGTGCGCAGCCGTCCCGCCAGCTTCCGCTTTCCGCAATTCAATCGCGAGGCGCTGGAAGCGTGCCTCGCTGCCGCGGGAATCAAATATGTGTTTCTGGGCGAATCGCTGGGAGGCCGGCCTTCCGATCCGCGTGCGTATCACGCCGATGGCCTCATGAACTACGAAGAACGCCGCAAGGCCGCGGACTTTCGCGCCGGAATTGAGGAAACGTTGAAATTGTCTCGTTCAGCGAACATTGCATTGATGTGCGCGGAAGAAGATCCCTTGCAGTGCCATCGTTTTCTTATGATTTGCCCCGCGCTGCTCGAGTGCGGCGTCACGCCTTCGCACATTCGCCGCGCCGGCGAGTTGGAATCGCAGCGCGAAGCGGAAGATCGCTTGCTTAAGCTAAACGATCTCGCGGCTTTTGACAGCGGCTCGCTCTTTGTTTCGGAGCGTGACGCCGCCCTCAAAGACGCGCTACGCCGACAGGCCAGGGAGTTTGCTTTCCGCGCATCCGCCGACGCGATCGAGTATTTTTGATTTTATGGAAATCCATCTTTGCACGATCGGATTTGCAGGGAAAACGGCGGAAGAGTTTTTCCGGCTTCTTGCGGAAGCGCGCGTGGAAAAGGTTATCGATATCCGCCAGCATCGCGGGGGCCAGCTTTCCGGTTTCGCCAAGTATCCGGACCTCGCTTACTTTCTGGACAAGGTCGTTGGTGTTGGCTACGCCCACGAGCTTCGGCTTGCCCCCGCTCCCGAGTTGCTGAAAACCTACCGCGAAACCAAGGATTGGCCTGCTTACGAACTTGGCTTCCTCGAACTGATGGGCGCTCGAGGAATCCCACAGGTGCTCGATCCCGCCGAATGGCCCTCGCGCGCCGCGCTGCTCTGTTCCGAGCCTGGGCCGGAGAAATGTCACCGCCGTCTTGTCGCGGATCTGCTAGCTGCGCATTGGCGGAAGCAGGGGCACAGCGTTGAGATTCGCCACCTCGTGGCGGCCCGGCCAAAATCCTCAAGAACGCCACGCAAAAAGCCTAAAGCCCTGCCATGACCAAGCTGCTCATCACGGAGATCACTCGCATGGGGCCGGCCTTCTGTGTCATCGGATTGGAGCGTGAGAAGGAAAAGATCCGATCGGTTCGTCCAGTTTCGGCGACCGCCAACAGTTGGCTGCATTTCCCGTATCATCGCGGGGACGTGTTGCAATGCGATCTTGCTCCGTTCTCCGGCTCCAAGCCGCATGTCGAAGACCGCGTCTCGACCCGCGGCTTTCAGAAGCAATCCACCGTCCCCGAGCCGGAAGTCGTCGTGTACCTTCGCAAAGCCGAAATCGCACACTCTTTGCCGGATCTCTTTGGTTGCATCCTGCATGAAAACAAAACGGGCAGCGGTTTATTCGCCAAACCGCCGGAACCTAAACGCTCGATTTGCGGAACGGAGACGCAAAATCTCCGTCTCGAGCTTTGCGGCAATGAACTGCGCGCCACCCTCGTGCTTTCTTCGGGAGAGGTGCTGCGCGATCTTCCGGTCGTCGATCGAGACTGGCGGGATTTTATCGAAGCAGCGCTGGCGGAAGGGAGAGGCGCGAACCGCGTTCCCCGTCTCGAGCGTTTTTTGAATTCTCAATTTCACTACAAGATTTTGTCTTGCCCGCATCACTTCATCCGGCTCGGGCTCACACGCCCGTATCATGAACTCTGCTGGCTGATGTTGGACACGTTGTTCCCGCTGCCTAAACGGGACTGGCTCGAGGAGTTTTGATGGCGCCGAAGGAAGTCCAAGATCGCTGGCAACGTCTGGTCGAGCAATGTTTTCGGCGTGAAGCAGGCGCGCACGCGGCAATTCCGGGCCCAGCGCAGGATTTGATTGCCACCGGCGCTCTGGACTCCATGGGATGGGTCAGTTTTTTGCGCACCCTCGAATCCGCCAGCGGCCGGAACGATTTGGGCGCGCTCCTCGCGGAGCGCACGGCGTCTTTCGAGAGCATCTTTCAAGTTCTTCGGGAAACGCAGCGTGAAAGCTCTTCTAGCGCGGTGGAATCCCCACAGACCGCGAAAGTTGCAACCGCGAACGCGGTCTATCTTGCAAGTTCTTCCGCGGTCGTCGGCTCCCGCTTGGTTCCATCCGAGGAAGTCGATGGGGCCTTCGGCATGCCGGCCGGGAAACTACGTCTTCGCGCGGGAATCGAATCCCTTGCGTACGCCGCCAAAAATGAAACTGAACTGACGCTCGGCGCTCGCGCCGCGCAAGAAGCGCTCCATGCCTCGGCTTGCGCCATCCAGGAAATCGATTGGATCATCGCCACCAGCGAAACGCACCTCGCCTATCCGTCTCTGGCCGCTCAGCTTCATTCCCAATTGCTCGCGCGGGAGACCTGCGGCGCTCTGGATGTCGGCGGCGCTTGTCTCGGCTTGTTGAATGGTTTCGCGGCGGCGCAAGGACTCATCGCTTCGGGGAATGCATGCAATATCCTTGTCGTAACTTCCGACGTTCACAGCCGCCTGTTAACTCCAGAACGTGTGTCAGGGGAGTTTGGCGGTTTGTTCGGCGATGGAGCCAGTGCGTTTCTCCTGCGCACTGCGGAGGGCGTTTCGCCACCGAACGCGTGCGCCCTTGGAGAGTTTTTCTTCGGCTGTGCCGGGCAGTACGCTGGAGCCATTCGCGTGGCGCAAGCTCCGGGCGGAAACCTGGACGTGCACTTTGATGGCGAGGCTCTATCGCGCGCGGCGATCACGCGGCTCGAGAAAGTCATCCGACAAGCCGAAATTTGCAGTGGCTTCGCCGTCTCCACGGCTCTGGGATTGGCAACGCACCAGCCCAATCCCCGTCTTGTTCGTCTTTTGGCCAAACAATTAGGAGTTCCCCGGGACATGTTCCCCAACGTGGCTCAAAAGTTCGGGAATCTGGGCTCTTCCACCGGCGGTGTGGCCCTCCATTCGGTTTTGCAATCTGTGGGAAACGTTCAGGCTGGGAAGTACGGTCCGATATTCCTCGCGTCATTGGGTCCGGGGCTCCTTTTCGGTGGAGGATGGCTGGTTTTCCCCCGAGCTACCGCTGATTGAAAGGTGGCGACTTGTAACATTTTGTTACACTGGCCACGCTCCTAGACTTTCCACGGCATCCAAAATCCTCATAACACACACAAAATGCAATACTTAATAGAATTGTGACCCTGGCGGGGTACATGCAGTCTCTTCAGCACCGGGCATGTCGCCCAGGGAGTCTGAGGAGTTTTGTAATGAAGAACCGCACGAATCAAGCTGAGAGAGGCTTTTCGCTACTGGAGATGGTGGCCGTATTAGCGCTCGCCTTCATCGTGATGGCTTTCGCTGTCATCAGCACCGTCAGTAGCTCGCAGAATGCCAAAGCGAATTCGGCAATGGACGCGGTCGTATCACAGCTTCGCCAAGCGCGCGAACTGGCTATTTCGAAACGCCGCAACGTGCAGGTGCAATTCACAGCTCCGAACGAAATTCAGCTCACGCTGTTGACCTTGCCTGGCGAAGCGGTTCCGCCAGCAATAACTCCGGTCTATCTGAATGACAACGTCGGAGGCGGAGCGACTTTTTACGTCTTCCCGACGCTTCCCGACACGCCGATGGCTTTTGGCAACTCGACAGCCATCAACTTGCAAAATCCGAATGGAGGCGGAGCGTGGTCGGTGATGTTCACGACCTCGGGCGCCTTCGCCGGGACAGCGCAGTCAGCGTCGACGCTATATGCGGCGACGAACAATGACCCCGTCAACGCGTCGATCTTTATCGGTATTGCGGGAAAGACCAACACCGCGCGCGCCATCACCGTGTTTGGCGCCACGGGCCGTGTCCGCTCCTACTACTGGAACGGATCGAGCTGGCAGGAATAGGGGGATAGGATCCATGAAACGCCAACGCAAACTCTCTCGCCGCCACTCCGGCTTTACGCTGATCGAAGCGATGATTTCGATCGCCATCCTATCGTTCGGCGTGCTCTCTCTGGCGGCCGTCTACGCACAAGGAATCATGTTCTCGAGCCTGACGCAATACGACTACATTGCGGAAAAAAAGGCGGAAGAAGCCGTGGAAACGATCTTTACGGCGCGCGACACCAAAGTGCTGGATTGGGCGCAGATTGAGAATATTTCCACTGGCGGAGTCTTCAAGGACGGTCCCCAGCCTTTACTTGACCCCGGCCCAGATGGCCTGGTTGGCACTGCGGATGACAACGCCGCACTACCGGACACCATCATCCTCGGGCCCGGTCCAGACGGAATCTTAGGGACGGCGGACGACAAGGTCGCCAACCTCAATCCGTGGATGACCCGCACAATCGCCATTGTGCCTGTCGCGGGTGAGACAAATCTGCGTCAGGTCACCGTCACCATCAACTATAACGTCGGCCGCCTTCAACGTACTTACACGCTCATCAGCTACATATCGGCATTTGCGTGAGGATGGCAGGAGAACACGCACTATGAAGAAACAGACAGGATTCACGCTAATCGAGTTCATGGTGGCCATGGGCATCACGCTCGTCGCCCTGGCCACCACCATGCTCGCGTTCAAGGACGCTACGAACACCAATCAAAGCGTCAGCCTCAGGTCCGATCTTGGGGATAACCTTCGCGCCGGAGTGAACCTCCTGGAGCAGGATCTCATTGAGGCCGGCACGGGTATTCCAACGGGAGGCATCCCGATTCCCTATACGGCGGGTCCCGCGAATTGCTTGGGGAGCGGTGGCGCCCCGATCAATCGGCCTAATTTGACGGGCGGGCTGACTTTTCCTGTGTGCAACGTGACGCTCAATGCCGTCGAACCGGGCTGGGAACTGGGCCCGCCCATTACGAGTCCCGATTCCACGCCCGGAGCAAATACAGATCTCATTACCATGCTCTATGCGGACAACACCTTGGCGCTCAATGCCCGCATGATCAACGAACCTGCGAGCGGCGGTAATCCCGGCTGTCCCGGCGGAAGCATCAACAACAACGGGTTGACCGTGGTTTTCGATTCCACCTGCATCTTGTTCAGTCCCACGGGTGTTCAGCTCAACCCCGGCGACTTGATCATGTTTAGCAACACATTGGGAAATGCCATTCAGGAGGTGACCGCGGTTTCCGGACAGACTCTGACCTTCGCCGGAGGCGATGGCCTGAATCTGAATGCCCGCACGGACCTGCAGGGCACGATGAAGCAGCTCGAACTTCCCGGTGGAACCTTTCCGCCCACCACGGCAACGCGAATTTGGATGATTACGTATTATCTGGACAACATCACTGTTCCGAGCCAGGTTCGCCTGATTCGCCGCGTGAACTGGAATCCCGGCCAGCCCGTGGGCGAAACGATTGAGAACCTGCAGTTTAAATATAATTTCGTCGATGGCGACACCAACCCTTCCGGCCAGCCGAGCATTCCAGCCGGCGAATCGGAAAGTGAAATCCGCTCCGTGGATGTGATTCTCGGCGCCCGTTCCACCAACGCCTGGGGACAAAACCATACTTTTCTGCGCAACAATTTCATGACGCAGGTCAGCCTTCGCAGCATGGCCTACGTCAACCGGTACAACTAATGAGGAGTCCAAACATGAACGCCGTAAAAAAGCTGATGCGACGCGACTCGGGCATCGCCCTTCTCACGACCTTGTTGCTGATGATGCTGATGTCCAGCTTGATGGTCGGTTTTATCCTGCTGATCACTTCGGGTCAGAAGCTCAGCGGCGCCAACAACGATTACAGCCGCGCCTTCTACGGCGCGGAAGCCGGCATGGAGAAGATCACCGCGGACATCGGTACGCTCTTTAGCACCACGTACGCACCCTCGGCGGCGCAAATCAACGCTATTGCCGCGGCCCCGCCTTCTATTCCGGGGATCCAATATCTCCGATACGATGGAACCTCCGGTTACCAGGTCAACTACAACGTGGATGGCAGTGGCAATCCTCTTGCCACGGTGACTCAGGTGCAGTCGGGTGCGTATCAAGGCATGAGCGCACTGGCCACGCAATACACACTGCTGGTGACGGCGCGCACAGTCAACAATAGCGAAGTGAAGCTGCAGCGAACCACGCAAACGGTCGGAATTCCGATGTTCCAATTCGGAATTTTTTCGGACACGGACCTCAGCTTTTTCCCAGGTCCTCCCTTCAATTTTGGCGGGCGCACGGCCACCAACGGCAACCTGTTTCTAGCCACACAGACCGGACCACTGACCCTTTCCAACCAGGTCACAGCGGTCAAGGATGTTATTCGCACGAATCTCTCAAACGGATTCGTCAACGCGGGCACCTATACCGGGACCGTGGACATCACCACTGCGCCGGGCACCACCAACTATCGCGCGCTGGCCATGAACGAAGGCAGCCTGGTAGGCACGATTGGGAGCGCGGTGAACCCCAATTGGACCAACATCTCACTCGGCGCGACGAACTACGCAGGGAATCTGCGCAATGGCGCCACGGGCGCAACGGCTCTGAATCTTGGCATCGTTTTGCTAGGGGGCGGCACCACCCAGGCCGTGGACTTGATTCGCCGGCCAGTGGCAGGCGAAAGCAGTTCCGTCACCGACCTGCGTTATTTTAGCCAGGCCAGCGTCAAAATTCTGCTTTCCGACAACCCGACGGACATCACTTCGCTGCCCTGCACGACGAACTCAACGCCCTTTAACCTGGCTTCGCTTGCCATGCCCGTTGCCAACTGGAGTGGAACGGCGGCCACCCTGAGGACGATGATGGTCGCGAATAACACGGCAGGATACATTACGCCTCCCGTGCCGCTGGCAGCGTCTGGTGCGGTGAAAGCAGCAACGGCCTACGCTAGCGCCAATGGCTATTGGCTGCCGACTCCCAACGCGGCGGCGTACACGACGGGCTCGGGACTGCCCATCATCCAGGGCTACATTAAAATCGAAGTGCAGACCAATACCGCCAGTCCTTGCACCGGCTGGCAGGACGTGACTCTTCAAGTGTTGAGTTATGGCTATGCCGGGCGCAACATAAATCCGCTAACCGGCTTGGTATCTGGCACTGGATTTGGTAGCGCCGAGCCGCTCCAAACTTTGGCGGCGACCACGATCGGCCCCCCCACGGGAGTAAATTCCTGTGCGGACGTTCATCCGAACGCGATCATCCGTCTCGAACGCGTACGGGATAATCCTTCAACCTATAGCAGCACAACCCTGGCCGGACGCTGCGGCGTTACCAGCAGTGCTACACCCAGTGCACAGTACGCGCCTGGCGCCTACATCAGCGCGACCACGATCCGCGCGGGCTACCCTGCGGACTACTGGCCGAACGTGATCTTCGACCCACGCGAGGGCCAGGTCCGCGACGTCACTCCCTCGGGGAGCACCGGCGTGGGCACCATCGACTTTTCGAAAATGGTTACTCTGGGCGGCGCCATGCAGTACATCGAACTTGACGCCAAGAATTTGACCGCGTATCTGGCTGGAACCGGGGTCTACGCCGGGGCATCCGGCCATTTGTCCTACGACTCGGTGAACGCGCCGAATGACTACACGGTTTACATTTCCGACCGCCGCGGCAATTATACGGCTTCCGCGCTCACGAACGCGTGGCCCCCGCTCTCCCCAAGCGGTCACGAGACCGGCGAGTACGGCTGGGACGATTTTGTGAACCTTTCCACTACGAACGGCTGCCCGAACGGCGTCCAAGATACGGGCGAGGATCTCGACGGCCTCGGCACCACGGGCTTCTACACCTATGGGTGGGATCCAACCTACATCATGGCGGCGAACACAGCCTACGGAAGCTTGACCTATGGCCAGTACGGTTTCTATGGCCTCACCAGCACAACCGGCAATCTTTATGGAACGGCGGTCACCAATGCTTTCGCGGCTAGCGCGACCTGTGCCTCGCCGAGTCCGGCTCCGCCTTCGAAGATCTGGCCGATGGCGGAAGTCATCCATGCCAATGAAGCGCGCGAGAACCCCAATCCCTTCTTCCGCCGGGCCGTTAAGATTATGGACGGCAGCCTCTTGACGGGGATTGGCGTTTGCCCCGGCGGCGTGCCGTGCGGCTTGGCGATTGCCTCCGAAAATCCGGTTTACATCTTCGGGGACTTCAACGCCAACAACACCTCGGGGAGCGGCTTCACCAGCACGAATAATATCGCTGTCTCCGTGAACGCTGACGCGGTAACCCTGCTCTCGAACAACTACAATGACGTGAATTCCTTCGCGTTTCCGTTTGAGAATCAGAGCGGCAGCATTACGGCCACTACCACGTATTACCGGACCGCCATCATGGCCGGCAAGGGAATTTCGTTCCCGCAACCCGCTGGGACGAATCAGGACTTCGGCACCGATGGCGGGGTCCACAACTTCCTGCGGTTTAACGAAAACTGGAGCGGCCAGACCTTGAATTATCTCGGCTCCATCATCAGCATGTATACGAACCGCCAGGCGACAGGCACCTACAAGTGCTGCACGACGGTTTACAGCGCACCCTCCCGCGGCTACAACTTCGATGTGGAGTTTCTGACTCCATCACTGTTGCCGCCGCGCACGCCGCTCTTCCGCGATGTGAACACGACAGGATTTACGCAGCTTCTCCTGCCGACGCAGTAAAACGCAGCCTACGGCTGCACCCGCGATCGGCCCCGATACCCCCGGGGCCGATCGTTTTTTTTGGTGCGGTGGGCGCGGCTTTCACATCATCCCAAAGGCAGGCTCGAAAATCGCCGCCGTGCCTCACGAGCTACGATCCCGGACGAGTCCGCGTCGTGAAACTGGTGTTCACCGCAGGGATCACGCAGGCCTGCAAGGGAGGCCAGCCGGCATCGGTTGTGGGATTCCGGCAGAGCGAGGCCGTTGCGGGGCTGACCAGCGAGGGGTAAACGGTATTATCGAGCGGTTCGGCGTACAACTCGTAGCTGTGGCCGATTGGCAAATGGCCGATGATGTAGGTTCCGTCGAATTGCGCGGGACCGGGCGCGCTGCAGCTCCATCCTCCGAGTGTGGCGCCAATCACCGCTCCACTCGCGGCGTCCACGGCCACGACATGCGCTCCGAAAATTCCCGTGACACCGGGCGGCGATAAGGGCAACGAGAGCGGATTGGCCGGGATGATGCGGCCGCTGAGCGAGCCGATATTGATCGTGTCCGCCGGGTCTGGATACAAAACGCGCAGGCCAGTGCGATCATCATCGCCTAACGGCGCATCCGGCTCCTGGGTGGTGGGCCGTTCTCCGGAAAACGTTCCAGGCGCGGGCGCGAAGGGATACATCATGGCCGACCACACCGCGGAATGGCTGAAGCCCAAGGTGTGGCCCAGCTCATGCGTCATCAAGGACTCCAAATCGTACGCGGTGGGCGTCGTCGCAAGCGCCGCCGGTGTCGCAAACGTGATGGTGGGGTTGCTCGGGTCGAAGTAAACATCGGCATCGAGAATTTGTCCCACTTGTGTTGCGGGCGCTCCTGTTCCCACCTGCACGCCGATGACGTCGGCTGTAATCACGCGCGTAAACGCCAGAATTCCCGGGGTAAACGCGCCGTCCGACTGGTCGAAGCAAATGGAGTTCACGCCATCCGAGCCGCACGCATTTTGCACGGATGTGCGCGTCACCGGCGCGAACGTTCCTGGAATAACCGTTGTTCCTCTTACGCCTGTCCACACCGCCATCGACTGCGTGATGACTTGTTCGATTTCGTTCAAGCGGCCGTCGGCAGTCTGGTCTTGCGTGAGAATGGTCACGGGATTCGTTCCCAGCACCGTGCTCCATTGTTCTGCGATTTCGCCCGGGCCGATTAGCTCATGCGAAGCGACTGGGCACGCCGAACCTCCAGAAATGCTGGCCGGTTGGCGGACGTCGGGGACGATTTCATCGAAGGCATACCCGCTGCTCCCTGGAATGCCGAAAACGCCGTAGAAAACTGCAATGAATGCAGCGATCGCTTTGGAATGGACGGGTTGTTTATTTCGTTTGCTCATTGCTGTTCTCCTGCGGCTTACTAGTTTTTCTGTCTCAAAGCTTTGTGTAGCTCGGCCCGGAATATCGCCACCGGAAGATTTCTGATCCCGCCGCGCCGGAAGGCTCTGGTTTGCGGGTCGAAAATCGACGCGGATGCCGAGTCCTGTGTGACCACTTCCAAACCAGAGTGTGGATTGCGCGCAATGCGAAAAGTGCCCTGCGACCAGCCCAAAACTTGGTACGGTTCGCCTTCGCCGCCCCAGAGGAAAAGATAGACCTCTTCGCCGGCGCGAAATTCGGGGACCTCTTCCACGTGGGAATGGAGATGTCCCACGGTTCCGCCCAGCAGGCGCACGGTGATAAGCCCTGGCAGAGCGCCTTTTTCTCGTTGCACAACTTCAAAATTCGTCTCCGTCCAGATCTCTCCTTGCTCCCATTGGCTCGTTTTCCCGAGGCAGCGGAGCCGCGCCACGGCCGTGGATTCCTGGGCGAGATCATTCAGGTTTAGACGCGCCAGCGTCGTGGCGCTGGCCACCACCGCGATAAGCACGAGCCCCCCGAGAAAAAGAATCCATAAGAAACGGCGCCTTTGTGCGTAGTTCATTTGTAAGTACCTCGCAGTTTTCACTGGATCACCAGCGCGCCAGAAGCGGCGGTCTTGTCCAGATTTGTGTTTTGAATGGAAAGCGTGCGCGCGCCCGGCGAAGCGGTCGCGGGAACCTGCAATGTCAGGTGGATAATCCCCAGGCCGGCGGGCTGCTTGGCGATGATCGTGACGTCGCCCGGACCGGAAACCGTGTACGTCATGCTGGTATCCAGCCCGCTTTCGGAGAACACGCAGAGATCGAACGTTGCGCTGCCGCTCGTGGGCCGCAGCAGCGGAAGCGGATTGCCGGAAAGCGAACAGGAATTGTTTGCGACGGAGAACATGCCAAGCGCGCCGACGTTCAGGTCCACGTCGTTGCCCTGGGCGCTCTCGCCCGCGGTCGTGGGGTCGACAACGACAATGTCCTGGCCTGTGGCTGCGGGAGCGGAGCTGCTGAGCGAGATGGTGTCGTCGGAAGCGTTCGGCGTGGCAACGACTAGAGAGACGGCGTTGGATTTCGTGCCATCGGGATTTTCGATTTGAACGGAAACATTTCCCGCGACGGAAACGGCGGCGGCCGTGACAGGCCCGGTGCATTCCGTTGCTGTTATGCAGGTGGTGGTTTGCGCCGCGCCGCCGATGAGCATGCTCGATCCGGGACCCGGGCTGGACGCCACGAAGCCACTGCCTTCGACGAGCAAGGTGAAACCGTCGGCCGCGCCGGCGTAGACGCTTGCCGGATGCAACGAAAGGATGTTCGAGCCCGTTGAGATGGTGACGTTCGCCGCGCCGGACTGCGTGGTGTCATCGGAACTGACGGCGACGACTTGAAGGGCGTCCGGCGTTGGCGCGACAGACGGCGCGGTGTAATTTCCGTTGGCATCAATGGAGCCGCAGACGCCGCTGTTCGCGCAGGCAGTCCCCTGGATTTGCCAAACCACGCTCTGATTGCTGGTTCCGAGGACGGATGCGGTGAATCCTTGCACGGCTAGAGGCGCGAGCGTGATGCTCTGCGGCTGGACGGAAACGAGCACGTGATTGATGACCGTGATTTGCGCCGATGCGGATTTCGTGGCGTCGGCCGCGCTTGTCGCGGTTACGCTGATGGGATTCGGCTGGGGAATCGTTCCCGGCGCGATGTAGTCGACTTGCAGGACGGTTGCGCTGGTTACGCTTTGGCAGGGGTTCGAGCCCACTACGCAGATTTGTCCGACGGTTGTGTTTCCGCCGGAGACTCCGCTTGCGCTCCAGCTCAACCCCATGTTCGTGGTTCCGAAGATTTGCGCCGTCAGCGTCATGCGCTGGCTGGCGGCTAGCGTGGCGGTCGCGGGAGTTAGCGTCACGCTCACTCCGGGCTGCACGGCCATCGTAGCTTGCGCCGCTTTCGTGGGATCGGCTTGCGGGGTCACGGTGACGGTGACGCTGTCGGGGTTGGGTGGCGTGGTTGGCGCGGTGTAAGTTGCGGTATCGGCGGTAACGGTTCCGCCTGAGCCTTGCGTGGTCACCACCGTCAGCGTGCCGCAGGTTGTGGAACTGCAACCGGGCCCGGAGAGCGACCAAGAAAGAGTCGAACTGGGATTGGAGCCCGGAACTGGCGTCATGGTCGCGATGATGGACGCCGTGCCTCCGGCGGGCACGCTTTGCGGCGCGGTAACTTGAAGAGTGAAATTGCTGGTGATGCTGATAGTCGCCGATGTTGTCTTGGAGGGGTCGGCGACGCTTTGCGCCGTCAAAGTTGCGTTCGCTGGAAACGGAAGGATGCCAGGAGCGGTGTAGGTACCGTTCAGGTCCACAATTCCGCAGGCGGTGGGGCAAGTTGCGCCGGTGAGGCTCCAACGGACCGTGTTGTCGGGATGTCCGGCACTGGAGATCGTGGCATGAAATCCCTGCGTGGCGCCAAGCTCCACGCTGGCGATCGGCGAACCAAGCGTGATGGCGATGTCGCTCGCAATCGATATTTGCTCTGTCGCCGATTTAGTCGTGTCGGCCTGGCTCGTCGCCGTTATTTGGACGGTGGTTGTAGATGGAAGATCTGGAGGTGCGGTGTAGACGCCTGCTGTTGTGATCGTTCCCGTGGATGGGCTTCCCCCGGCGATGCCGTTAACGCTCCAGCTCACGCTCGTGTTCGTAGTGTTTGTCACCGTGGCGGAGAAGGGCTGCGAGTTTCCCAGCAAGACCGAGCCGCTCGTTGGCGTCACTGTGACGCTGATTGAGGGAGGTGGCGGGGGCGGCGGAGTGATGGTGCCTGAGCTTCCGCCGCCGCAGCCTAGCATCGCGCTTCCCGCCGCAAGGACAACGAGGAATTGCAGGGCGACACTTTTAGTTCGCGCATATTTGTGGCAGCGCTGCCTTTTGTGTGTTGCTGCCGCGGATTGCCGGAGAGGGCGCATGATCGGCGGAATGCAGGCGAAGGGCCAGCGAAAGAAGGAGGGTTCTTCCTGGTGCACGAGATCGCAAACCACAGCGGTACGCTTTTCTAAGCTATTGAACATAAAAGCTTTATTTCGATTCTTAGTTGATTGTGGAGATTCGGACCGATTGCTTGCGAGGACCTAGGAATCGAGACTGGATTCCCACGCCTCCCCAATTGGAACTGAGCCCGCGAGCCACTGTTCCAAAACGGGAGTCTTTTGCTTCGATCTTTCTTGCGCTGCTTTGTCCGGCGCTTTGTGTTTAACTTCCTCGTTCCATGAACCAAATGCGTCGCCGCGCCGTCTGGCAGGTGTACGGGGAGGGCGAGCGTTGCCTGCTCGCACACGAGACCGCATGCAGGAGCTGGTTCTGATCCAGCCACGAAGCATTGTCAGCCGCACAGCGGTCGCCCAGGACGGAGAGACGAACCTGACGCGCGAAGCCGCTGCGGCCGCCATGCGCCGGGAGTTCGAGGAGCGGCTCGCCGAATGCGGGCCGCTGGCGTATCGCGTGGCGCGCGGCGTGTTGCGCAACGACGCGGATGCGGAAGACGTTGCGCAGGAAGCGCTGCTGCGCGCCTACCGCAGATTTGAACGGTTGCGCGATCGCGGACGATTTCGTGGCTGGCTGGTGCGCATCGCGTTTCGTCTCGCGCTCGACCGGGCGCGCTCCTCGAAGCGGCGCGAAGTACGCGAAACGCTTTGGTCACAAGCGGCGCCGCTGCCTTCGACGGAAGATTTGGCCGCCACGAGCGAGTTCCAGGCGCTTCTCGAAGCGGCGATGGAAGAGCTCCCGGAGAAACAGAGGCTCGTTCTTCTGCTCGCGGCGATGCAGGGCCACTCGCTCGAAGAAGTGGCGGAGATGCTCGGCCTGCCGGTCGGAACGGTGAAATCGAGATTGTTTTTTGCGCGAAAGCAGTTAGCGGAGAAATTGCGATGCCATGTGAAAACTATCGAGAAGCGTTGATTGAGGCCGCGGGTGTGGACCCTGCGCTGTCCCGTGAACTCCGTTCGCATTTGGACGCGTGCGCGTGCTGCCGCGCCGCGTTCTCCGAAGAACAGCAACTCTTTGCCGCCATCGACTCCGGCCTGCGCGCCACTGCTAACGCCGAGGTGCCTGCTTCCTTTTTTCCGCGAGTGCGAGCTCAATTGGTCGGGCGACCTGCGTTACGCCGCTCTTGGATTCCGGCTTTCGCAGGCGTTGGAATTGCTGCAGCTCTCATAGTTGCGCTTGTTCTTGCTCGCAGACCCGCGCGAAATGGCTCTGTAGCGAATCCGCAAGCGGTCACTGAGGCGCAGAACGCCCCGCCCGTTAGGAACCAGCCGGTTACCTCAGCGGCTGTTCGTGTTCCAGCCGAGATCGCCCGGACAGCGCGAAAACGCGCTCGTGTTGAGACGGCCAATACAGCGCTTGCCCGCGATGCTGCAAGCGTGGAAGCAGAAGTGTTAATTCCCGCCGGACAGAAGCACGCCATGGATGTTCTGCTGGCCGGACTGCAGAAGGGCGAGGTTCAACCCGAAGCGTTGCTTGCTGAGAAACCTGAAGAGCCGTTGAAAACGTTGGCGGTTTCTCCGCTCGATATCTTGCCAATCGAGATCAAGCCGCTTCCTGAGTCAGAAACGAATTCCGCAACGCCAGAGGAGAAAACCCGGTTTTAGGCCGTTTCGGAAATTGGAAAAGGAGCGTTTCATGAAGAGAACGATTCTGGCGTTAATGCTTGCACTTCTGGTCTTGGCTCTGCCGCGTTTGTGGGCACAAGACAAAGAAAAATCCGCGGACGCCGCCAAGTCCACCGAAACCGAGAAAATAATTACTCCTCTTCGGGTGCAAGTCGTATTCGCGGAATTTGACGGCGAGAAAAAAATTAGCAGCCTGCCATACACCTTCCTTGTGAATGCCGACGAGCGCAGCATACCGGCTGCGGTGCGCATGGGACTGCGCGTGCCAATCGAAACGTCGAGCAACACGGGCGTGAAGCAATTTCAATATCAGGACGTGGGCACCAATATCGATGGCCGGGCAGAAAAAACTGGCGACGGGCGCTTCCTCCTGAGATTGGGCGTGGAACGATCTTCCGTCTATGTGCCGGGCACGGAAGGGAAGTCCGCTGTCTTTGGGGGAAGCGAGATATCGAGTGAGCTGCCGATAGTTCAGCAGTTCCGCACACAGGCAAACCTGCTGATCCGCGATGGCCAGACAATTCAATCCACTGTCGCGACGGATCCCGTCACAGGACACGTCCTAAAAGTGGATGTCACGTTGAGCGTACTTAAGTAAAGTCCCGCGGACTGCTTACGGGGCCCGTAAGATTGCGTCGAGCGCGCTTCCTAAATCTGCGTACAGGAAACGGTAGCCAAATTTTTCTAACTTCTGCGGGAGGACGCGCTGGCTGGATAGGAGCAGGGCGTCGGCCATTTCGCCGAGGACGAGGCGCAGGGCGAAGGGCGGAGCGGGGAAGAGCGCGGGGCGATGCAGGACGGCGGCTAGAGTTTTCGTGAACTCGGCGCTTTGCACGGGTTGCGGCGAGACTAGGTTGATCGGGCCTCTGACTTCACCGTTTTCGAGAGCCAGGCGCAAGATTTCGATTACATCTTCGAGTGCGATCCAGGACATCCACTGCTGACCCGAGCCAATTCTTCCGCCGGCGAAAAAGCGGAACAGCAGCATCATTTTCGGCAAGGCGCCACCATCGCGAGCGAGAGCGATTCCGAATCGCAGGATCACAACGCGGATGCTAACGGCTTCTGCTTTGAGAGCTTCGGCTTCCCAGGCTTTGGCCAGGGTAGAGATGAAATCCGTGCCAGGCGAGCTTTCCTCGGTGAGCAGCTCATCGCCGCGATCGCCATAGAAGCCAGTCGCGGAGGCGGAAATAAGCACTCTGGGGCGTGCGTTCATTTTTGCGAGGGCGGTGACGAGCGCGCGTGTTGCATCGATGCGGCTGGAGCGCAATTCCGCTTTGCGCTGGGAAGTCCAGCGCTTCCCGGCGATGGCGGCTCCGGCAAGATTCACAACCGCGTCCGCGCCAACGGCTGCGCCGCCGAGTTCGCCGGTTGCCGGATTCCAGGCCACTTGGAAGCCATCATTCGCGGCATGCGTTAGAACTGTATTCGGGCGGACCAGGCGGCAGACGGTGTGCCCAGCCTTCGCCAGGCAGCGCACCAGCGCGGTGCCTACCAGACCGCTCGATCCTGTCACGAGAATTTTCATCGCGGCTCCGTCAGGTTCGTCTAGACGACCGTTCCAGCAAATGCTCCAGTATGCTCTCGCAAAACACTTCGCCCTGCCAACCTCGTCCGGTCAGATGGGAGGAACTTATAAGGGCTTCTCGTGTTTGAAGGAAATGAAAAGCGCGTCCGCTGCTGACCTGTTGGCGGCAAGCGAGCAGGCTATAGCCGCGCACACTTGCGCGGGTTACAATTCTGGTGTGAGCCTTTCTGCCCAAACCGCGCGCGTGAAGGTGCTTTTCTTCGGGCGCTTAAGAGAAATTGTTGGCCAGGCCGAAGACTCCGTGGAAGTGCCCGACGGCGCGCCCATCGAAGCGCTTTTTTCGCGCTACGGCGAAAGCCACCCGGAACTTGCGCGTTTTCGCGCCTCGCTGGTCGCTTCGCGGAATCAGGAATTTTCCGCATGGAGCACGCCGCTCCATTCCGGGGATGAAGTAGCATTTCTGCCGCCTGTGAGCGGCGGCTAGCGCAATCGTCCATGAATAAATCGCCACAACCCGATCTGCTTGCGCTGGTGCGCGATGCCATCGATCAGGATGCTTTGATCCGGCACGTGCGCGCTCCGGAAGACGGCGCGGTCGTGACCTTCGACGGCTGCGTGCGCAATCACTCTCACGGACGCCAGACGCTTTATCTAGATTACGAAGCATACGAATCCATGGCGCTGGCGAAAATCCGCGAGATTGCGTCGCAAATCCACGAAAAGTTTCCCATCCATTTGGTGGCTATCGCTCACCGGCTCGGCCGGCTGGAAATTGGCGAGACCAGCGTGTTTATCGCCGTCAGCTCGGCGCACAGGCCGGCGGCTTTCGATGCCTGCCGCTTCGCTATCGACACGCTGAAGCGCACAGTCCCGATCTGGAAGAAGGAATATTTCGAGGACGGCGCCGTGTGGGCCGATGGCGAGATGCCGCCAGCGCCGCCGGAGACACGGGCGGCGAAACCCGCATCTTAATGAAGCAATGAGCTCGACACCCCGACGCGTGCTCCTACCAGCCGGCGCGGTCTTGGTTGCGCTTATCGCGGCCGGGCCCGCCTTTTCCCAGTACAAGCCGGACCGGCCGCCGTGGGCGCAGCCGAGGCCCACGCTACCTGCCAATTCTTCTCCCACAGTTGCCCCAGATCCTCCCATACCGGCTTCGGCGCCCTCGGCGCCACCGGGCAGCATTGTGCCAACGCCCGAGCAGCCGCTAAGGCCCCCCGAAGATACCGACGCACAGCGCGGCAAAATCAAAGTCAAGGTAGATTTGGTGACAATTTTGGCAAGCGTTCTCGACGACCATAATCGTCCAGCGCCGGATTTGCCCATCGAGGCGTTCCAAGTGTTTGAAGAAGGCGTGCCGCAGAAGATTGAAGTGTTTGAATCGGAAACCAAGCAGCCGCTCGACCTTGCGCTGATGATCGATGCGAGCTTGAGCGCGAACATGGATATCGGGTTCGAGAAAGAGGCTGCGGCGCATTTCATTCGGCAGGTACTGCGTCCCGGAGACCGGCTGTCGGTCTTTTCCTTCGACGAGAATGTTACGCAGCTTGCCGGCTTCTCGGACAACGTCGGTGTCCTGCAAACCGCCGTGCGAAAGATCCCGCCTGGCTCGGGCACTTCGATCTACGATGCAGTGGATCTGGGAGCGCAGGCGCTGGAGCGCCGCGGAGATGACCGCCGGCGGGTCATCATTTTGGTGACAGACGCGGGCGAAACCACCAGCCGGACGGACTTTGACGTTGCCCGCAAGGAGGCGGTTCGCTCGGACGCGCTACTTTATACAATTGTCATCCGTCCGGTGAAAAATGAGAGCGGCCGAAACACCGCAGGTGAGCACGCCCTGGAAACGATTACGGAGACCACAGGCGGGGACATGTTCTATCCGGACACGGCGCCTGAACTCGACGCCATCTTTGACGTCATCGACCGCGAACTGCGCACGCAGTACCGGTTGGGTTACTACCCGAACTCAAGGGGACCCGCGAACAGCTACCGCAAGGTGGAGGTCAAGGTCCTAAATGGTGATTACCACGTGCGGTCGCGGACGACGTACCTTACCGGCCCGCAATGAAGCGGGATATCCGAGGTCAGAAGAGGGTAGGCCGTATCTCGTCCTGGGCTGTACCCCCCACCCGGGGGGTGTCCGCAAGTTATGAAGTAAACGTATGAAGAGATTGGGGTTGCGGGAAATCCTGCGTGTACGCGCTTTGCGGTTGGGGAATGGCGAAGTGCTAGATAATTTGAAATGGATCCCCGGGATTTTGCGTAAGCGCTCATTCTAAAGAACGCTCATTCTAAAGATAGATAAAGCCATTTGATTGCCTTCAGTTTTGTAAGTATTCATTCTGAAGGACTTGTTTACGGGTCCGGAAAACAAAAACGCCGACATGAGAGCCGACGCTAAGGACGGAAGCGACAAGAATACCTACCGCATAAACTACTATGGAATTTCAGTATGTCCCAACGTCGTGGCTCTCGGTTCCCGTAAATTATTGATGAGAAAAGCATAACCGGCAAATTCTCTTGGTCTCGATTTGATCTGCGAATGCCGATCCTGCCACCCTGCGAAGCATAACTCCGTGGGGGGCATCGATGAACCGAGGCAAGCTGGTGTTCGCGCAACTGATGCAGCATCTTCCGTTGACCACCTTCCGCCGTTGCGTCACCCGCTATCGGGGCACGTTCAAAGTGAAGTCCTTCTCGTGTCTGGATCAATTCCTGTGCATGGCGTTCGCTCAGTTGACCTTTCGGGAGAGTCTTCGAGACATTGAAGTATGCCTGCGTGCACAGAGTTCCAAGCTCTATCATCTCGGGATTCGTTCGGTGGTGGCTCGCAACACGCTGGCCAATGCCAACGCGGTGCGCGACTGGCGCATCTACGCCGATTTTGCCCAGAGCTTGATCGGCATCGCCCGGCCGTTGTATGCGCAGGAGTCCTTCGGCGTCGATCTGCGAGAAACCGTCTACGCGCTCGACACCACGACTATCGATCTGTGTCTGTCGGTATTTCCGTGGGCGGTGTTCCGCACGGCCAAGGCAGCTATCAAGCTGCATACGCTGCTCGATCTGCGCGGCAACATCCCCACTTTCATTCACATTAGTGATGGTAAGGTGCACGAGGTCAACATCCTCGACCAACTGCTGCCCGAGCCGGGCGCTTTCTACATCATGGATCGTGGCTTCCTGGACTTCGAACGCCTCTATCGCTTCCACGAGGCCGGCAGCTTCTTCGTGACCCGTGGCAAGTCGAACCTCAAGGTTCATTACTTTTTGTCAAGCAAAAAGTGAGGCGAATTAGAAAACAATAGAATTTCCCTTTGGGGACGACGGCGGAGACGGCCGAGCCGCGACGGAGTACAAACGCGACGGAGTACAAAAAGATTAGTGAGGGACGAGGAGCCCGCCTCGGCGAGCGGAAGTTTAAGGGAACAGAAGGGTTATTGGGTCGTGTCCTCATCTTGGCTGCGATTTCTCGACTCTGGAATTGAAATACTGAGCCGAGTCTCGCGTGGATGTTTTGCGCTTAGAGGCTGAGGCCGTTTGGCGGGGCATACATTTCAAAAGCGGGAGCGGGGCTCTCGCACTCCACATTTGGACAATAACGGTTATTGGGGCTTTTTGATTTCCGGGCCGGCTTGTTCGATGCTGCCCGCGATGAGTTCCGTTTTCACTTCGGATTTTTGGCCGGCCACCACGTTGATTTCGGTTTCAAACGTCTGATAACCGGGCATTTCGATTTTGATGTGGTGTTTTCCCGGGCTGACCAGCAAGGAATGGAAGTGGCCGCCCAACTCGCTGGCATGGCCAACGTAGCTGCCATCGAGAAAAACGGCGGCGCGTTTCGGCTTGGCGGAAATTTTGAGCTCGGCGGTGACATCAGGAGTCGTGGCGCCGGGAAGCAGTTGCATGTTGACTTGGACGGTCTGTATCTGGCCGGGCTCGACGACGATGTCTTGCGTCAAATCGGAGTAACCCTTCTGCCGGACGGAGATGTGATGCTTGCCGGGGAGAAGAAGAACTTTCTTGTTGCCCTTGAGTTCTTTGACGTAGCCGACGTAGCTGCCGTCGATCCAAACGCCCGAATCCTGGTCCAACTGCGTCATTCCTTCAAAGCGGACTTCTCCCATGACTTTGCTGTCCTGGGCAAAGAGATGCGCCGCACCGAGCGAGAACGCAGATAGCACAAGCAAAGCCGCGGCTCCAAGTTTCCACATTTTGAGCATGATCTCCCTCGCATTCAGGATGGGAATCAATTCTAACTCCGGCGAGAAGGAGAAGCTTGCAAAAAATCAACGATTTTCGGTGAACTATTTGCGTTCTCTCATTTTGACTTTCAGGCTCGAAGTCTTTCGAAGGTGAAGGTGCTAGAGTGGAGAGCGCGTTGAGGCGCCGAATGTTCCTTCAGGCGCCTCGCTGAATATTTTTCCGATGAGCAAAGATTATCTGAGCGCCGCCATCGAAATTGCACAGGAAGCGGGGAAAATCCTGCGCGAAGAGTTCGAGCGCCCGGTGCAGATCAGCTACAAGGGCGACGTCGATCTGGTGACGCAAGCGGACAAGCGCTCCGAAGAAGCCATCGTCACGCGGCTGACGAAGTATTTTCCAGAACATTCGATCGCGGCGGAAGAGGGAAGCGGCCATGAAGGGGGATCGGAATTCCGGTGGCACGTCGACCCCCTGGACGGGACGACGAATTTTGCGCATGGGTATCCTTTTTTTGCCGTTTCGATCGCGCTTGCGCAGCGCGGAGCCCTTCTCGCGGGCGTGGTCTACAATCCGTACTACGACGAGCTATTTGCGGCCACGCGCGGCGGGGGGGCGACGCTGAATGGGAAGAGGATTTTCGTTTCGAAGGTCGATGCGCTGGCCACAAGCCTTTTGTGCACGGGTTTTCCGGTGCACAAGCGGCTGGCGAATCCCAACATCCATTATTATTGGGATTTCACTTTGCGCTCGCATGGCGTTCGCCGGGATGGCTCGGCCGCGCTGGACTTGGCGAGCGTCGCTGCCGGCCGCTTCGACGGATTTTGGGAATTCGGGCTGAAGCCCTGGGACACGGCCGCCGGAGTGCTGTTGATCGAGGAAGCGGGCGGGAAGGTCAGTGATTTCGCCGGACAGCCCTACCAACTCGGCGGGCCTGTGATTCTTGCGACGAACGGCGCGATTCACGAGGAGGCGCGCGGCGTAGCGCTTGAGATTTCTCAGCGCGACTCCGCCACACCGCTGCGCCGCTGATCGAGGCCGTCCTCCGCCCGCTGCGCAGGCGTGTGCCTTGGGCTTTTGCGTGAGCGAGGGGATGAAGGCAGCTTGGCGGTCCCAGCGGGGAACGATGGACATAGATTTCCCGCATTTGGTCTTCATGACGGCCAAACCCATCCGTTTGTTCGCCGTCACGAATACATCACATCGCTGATGAAGTTCCTCCCGAGAAACACAACATGGAGCTACCTTATAGGTAAGATGTGGAATTCAAGTCGAAGTTCGTTCGCGGAGGCAGGTCCCCATGCACAAGATTGCGGCGTTGATTACGATTTGGCTGGCGCTTTCGCCGGCGTGGAGCCCACAAAATGAATCGGTGGGGGACTGCATGAGGCGTTGCCAACTGGCGCCGGCGGATCCGGAGGTGCAGCAGCAGGAGGTTGTGAATCTAGAGAGGGATGCGGCGAACGCCATACACGAGAGCGACGGAACGTTTTTCCGTCGGATTTATAGCGACGATTTTGCCGGGACGCTTTCACGAGGCGAATCGACTAATAAAGCCGGTTTCATCCGGGCAGTTCAGTCCCCGGAGATGAAGTACCAATCGTTCAACGCGACGGATATTAGAGTGCGGATTTTCCAGGATACGGCGGTGGCGACGTGCCTGTGGTCCTCAAGGGGATACCTGAACGGGAGGTTCGTAACCAGCCAGATGCGGGCCATACACATCTATGTGAATGGAGGAAGCGGCTGGAAAGTGGTTGCCGGACAGGAAAATCAACTGCCGCCGTATACGCCGCAGGTGCTATAGGCGACTTCGCGATTTCACGCAGGAGCGCTTATTGCTGCGGTTTTTTCGCCGTCGCGGCGCGGGATTTATCGGCCGGTAGTTTGGCGCAGCGAAGCAGATTCGAACGCGTGAAATTCGAATTCGAGCAAAGCGGGCAAGTGCGCCGCAAAAAAACTCCAATCATGCCCACCGGGATACAGATGAAATTCGTGAGGGATGTGGCGGGATGTAAGCAGCTTGTCCAAGGCTTGCGCGCCCGCGTCGAAACCGTAATCGTCCTCGGAGCCACAATCGAAGAATATTTTGAGGCCGGCCAGGTTCGCGGTGCGAGCGATGGTCACGGGGTCGTTGCGAATCCAGAACGCGTCGTTGAAGGGTGAACCGAAAGCGCTGCCCAGAACGCGCAGTACGCCAAGCTGCCGCGCATTTTGCGTGGAGACGCGGGGCAGCTCCTCGATAAGAGCCGGGCTGAGAGCGGCGACGGCTTCGAAAAAACGGGGATGCTGGAACGCGATATGAAGGGCGCCGTAGCCGCCCATGGAGATGCCAGCAATGCCACGCGATCTGCGCCCCGGCTGCGCGCGGTAACGCTTTTCGACGCCGGGCATGAATTCACGCAAGAAAAAATCTTCGTAGCGATGGCGGCCATCGAGCGAGTTGATGTAGAAGCTTGCGCCCGCCGACGGAGTCACGATCAAAAATTCGCCCAACTGGTGCTGCTCCCAGAGGTCTTCGACGAGATTCATGCCGCCGGAATGGATGAGCATCTGATCGTTATCGCCGAGGCCATGCAGCAGATAGAGGACGGGATAGCGGCGCGATTTGTCGCTGTCATAACTGGGCGGAAGAAGGACGCAATAGGGAACGGCGCGATCGAGGATTTTGCTCGGAAGAGAAACACATTCGGCGCGGCCAGTCGCCAGCGCGGGACGGGGGAAAAGAATAATGCCGATCAGGAGCGCCGCCAAACCAGCGGGCCAAAATTTATTCATACCGCAGAGCCTCGACCGGATTGAGGCGCGCCGCACGCGTGGCGGGATAAAGCCCCGCGGCAAGACTTACGATCACAGAAAACACAATCGCTCCCCCCACCAGCCATAATGGCACCGAAAAGACATGCGCCGAGGGCAAATTTTGCCGGTGCAAATAGAGATTCGTGCCCCAGGTCACGCCTCTTCCGATAAACCAGCCAAATGCAACGCCGAGCACACCGCCGAGCAATCCCATCACACCCGCTTCCACAAAAAAGAGCTGCTTCACGTCGCGATCCGCTGCGCCGAGAGCTTTCAAAATGCCGATTTCGCGGCGGCGTTCGAGAATCGCCATTACCAGCGTGTTGATGATGCCGAGGGTCGCGACGGCGAGAGCGAGGCTGCCGAAAATGGCCAGCAAGAGATCGAAGATGGTGAAAAACAATTGGAGGTTGCGCGTGGCGTCCAAGAGAGAGAATGTGCCGAAGCCCATGTTTTTAATCGCGGTCTCGATTCCTTCGACCTGCGTGGGGCTTTTGGCGCGCACGGTCAAGCTCGCATAGATTGATTTTCCGTTGGATGCTCGCACGGCGTCGCGCAGATCGTTTACCTGCGCCGCGCGCAGCGTGGAAGCTACCTCGAGCGGAATGAGCAGGCGTCCGCTACCGAATCCTCCGAAGCCGGCCGCCGGTTCTGTCTCGACGATACCAACGATGCGAAGTTTTTTCTCACGCGGAACTATCGAAAAGCCTCCGCCACCGGCATCCGACGCATCGCCGCTGCTTGCGGCGGGCTGGGTTGCTCCACTTTGCGGCGGGAGCGCTTCGCGCTCCGCATAGCGCACCACCAGTTCCTTGCCGATCAGGGCCGCCGGTTGCGGTGACAAATCCCGGGCAAATTCGATTTGCAAAATCGCTTCGTCAGCGTTTGGACCGGAGAAGAAACGGCCTTGCATCCCATCGAACGCGCCAGTCGTTCGAGCCGAAGCCGGCACGCCGGCCACGATGGTCGAATAAGGATTGCCGTCGTAGCGCACTTCTGTCGGAAAACGAATCTGCGGATAGACTTCGACTACGTTGGGCAGATGCTCCAGCTCCTTTCTCGCGTCCTCATCGAGAGGGCGCGCCTCCTTCTCGGGTGGAGGAATTGCCTCCGGGCGGCGAAAGCCCTCCCGATTTCTTCGCTGGGTGACGATGACCGTGTCAAAGAGGCCGGAATTTGAGAGGCGTTTGGTGGCGAGTTCTTGCAGGCCGACACCGAGCGAAAGCATCGCCACTAGAGATGCGACACCCACGCCAACGCCCAGCGTGGTCAGCGAATTTCGCAGCACGGCTTCGCGCAAATTTCGGAGAGCGAGTTCGCCGAGGTCACGCGCCTTCATGGTCTCGCTCCGTCGCTGACCAGTTTGCCGTCTGCAAGAGCCACAAAGCGGTCTGCGAATCGTTCGGCAAGCGGGCGCTCGTGGGTGACCATGACGATGGTCATGCCCAATTTGTGTTGAATTTCTTTCAGGAGCTGCAAAATGGTTTCTCCCGTCGCGCTGTCCAGATTGCCCGTGGGCTCATCGGCAAACAACAATGTGGGCCGATTTACCAGCGCTCGCGCCAATGCCGCACGCTGTTGCTCTCCTCCGGACATTTCGCTTGGGCGGTGGCCTACTCGCTTATCCAGTTGCACGCGTTCCAGGGCTTCCTGGACACGCTTGCCGCGCTCGTTGCGGTCCACTTCCGCGAGCCGCAGCGGCAATTCCACGTTTTCTTCGAGCGTCATTCGCGGCAAAAGATTGAACGATTGAAAGACCATTCCGACGGTTCGGCTGCGATAACGGGCCAGCTCAAGCGACGTCATTTCCGAGAGATTTTTGCCGTTGGCAAAAATCGCGCCGCCGGTGGGACGGTCCAGCCCGGCCATCAGATTCAGGAGCGTGGATTTTCCGGATCCCGAGCTGCCCAAGAGCGCCATGAACTCTCCAGTGCGCACGTCGAGCGTTACGTCGTCCACTGCGCGAATCACCGCAGAGCCCATCTCGTAGTGGCGCGAAACCCGTTCCGCGCGCACAGCCATGCCATCGCTAGCCGCCATCATCGCCTCTCGATGGTACTACGCATGGCGAGGGTTATGAGTTACCGGCTGTCTGGCGCGAAGGCCTGTTTGGACGAGGAAACAGGTATAACAACATATCCCGCTCCGAACGAAGAAATAGTCAGGTCTCGAGGCTGCGAGAGTTTTCTAAAAGCGATTTACGTTGAAGCGGGCAGAATTTGCCGATCTTGTGATGCGGTTTTATGCAGAGGATGTCTTGGGCGGGACGCGCCATTCGCGCAGAGCTTCTGCTCTTCGCCCCGCCCCCTTCCGATATCGAGGCAAAGCGTGAAAAGCGAATCAGGATTTCTTGGGTGCCGTTGAGGACTTCGGCGGCATCACTTTAACTTCGGCCGCAATTCGCTCTTTGTTGTCCATGTGATAGTAAACGGTGGCCATCTTTCCCTTGTCGAGATCTCCTTCTTTCTTGGTGTCAGAGTTCAAAACAAACTTTGTGCTTTCTTCCTCGCCCTTCCATTTATGTTCGAGAACCAGATCGGAATCGGACACCGACGAAATGGTTCCCATTCTGTGATAAACGGCTGGCTTGGACGTTTCTGTCGTCGTTTTTGGAGTTGTGCTCTTCGGCGAGGTTGTTCGTGCTGCAAGCGTTGCTCCTTCGCCGCACAAGAGCAAGGCCGCGGCGAACATGACAACGTATCTGATTTTCATCTGATTCCTCCTGATAGAGTTGGGCCCGACTTCTGTTTTCTGTGATGCGAAAGAGAAGAATGGGGTTGGGAGGGCTTTCTCGCGAAGCGTTATCTGAGTATGTACGGACGACGCGCGGGTTTCTGCCACGATCCCGCGGAAGGAAGAGGCCGTTATTGAGCTGACGCGAGTCCTTTGTGTGCGGAGTGAAACTCGAACACAATCTCGCGCCGCTGCGGCGGCGACGCAGAGACGGTCTCGAATGCTTGATGCGCCGCGCCCAGAAGAGGCGCGTCTTCATTCAGGACGATGGAGAGAGGGATGTTCGCCAACATGGAACTCAGCCTGCCCTTATCTGCAAACGATTGGCAGAAGGTGCTGTGCTGCAATTTAGAAAGGATTTTAAGAACGATTCCGCCAGCGAAGTAGACGCCGCCGTACGCAAGGACCCGCAGCGCCAGATTGCCGGCTTCCGCACCGAATGCGTCGATCCACCAATCGAGCGTTTGCACACACACGGGACAAACGCGAGTAAGCGCGTTCTGCGTGATTTCGCTGGCAGAAGCGGCTTCCGGCTCTTCGAATGTCGGATGAACGACGGAGGGGTCCAGAAATTCGTGCAACTTTCGGAAGCCGCGCCCGGAAAAAATCTCCTCGCACGAGACTCGGGGCAAACGCTTCTTGAGCGAATGGAGGAGTTGAATCTCGCGATCCGTCCGCGGCGCAAAATCCGCCGAGCCTCCTTCGGAAGGTGAGGCGCGATGTTGAAGGCCGTCCCAGAAAATCATGGCTTCGCCGAGACCGGTGCCCGCGGCAATCAAGGCCTGATTGCCGTTGAACTGCGGCGTTCCGGGGTTCAGCACCAGAAAATCTTGCGGAGCAAGGTGCACCAGGCCGTAGGCGGTGGCTACGAGGTCGTTGATCAAAACCAATTGATCGGGAGCGAGATTCAGCTTGGAGGCCAGGGCTGCTGCTGTCAGGTCCCAGGGAATATTGTTGGCCACGAGACGGCCTTCAACCATGGTGCCCGCGACTCCGAATCCGGCAGCGCAAATTTTGTCTTGGGGTGTAGTGCCCTCGTCAGTTGCGCACTCGCGGAAAAATGTTTCGAGCAATCCCTCCAGGCCGGCAAATTCACGGGTGGCGTAGCGGCGCTGAAAGACAAGTTGCAGGGAGGGTCCCTGCTCTTCAAACAGAGCCAGATTGCACTTGGTGCCGCCAATGTCTCCAGCGAGAATCATTTCAACCTTCGGCTAGCCGTCTCACCTACGGCCGATATAAAAAAATAAATGCAGAATAATCATCCGCTTCCGTTTGCTCCAGGGCAAGAACATTAGCACGCCGAATGGGAACAGCTACTTTCGAAATATTGTTTCGAAGAAACGGCAGAATCGCTAGTCCCGGGCGACCCGGCCCGCAAAGACCGGAAGCAAACTCTTGGGGAAATGCGTGTTTGGCAGGCCTTTGCTCCCAGACATGTTTCAACACAGGGAGGCAAGGAACTTGCCACGAGGCCTTCGCTCTTCTTCTACACTCACTGTGATTCAACTGGTTCTGAACCAAACAGCCTTGCCGGCGGGCGTCTCCCGCAGGAGCGTCCGGCGGGCTGCTTCGGGAGGATTGCGTGGCGACAAGCGAGAACTTCGATCTAGTGGTGATCGGCTGCGGGCCTGCGGGGGAAAAGGCCGGCGCACAGGCCGCTTATTTTGGCAAGCGAGTCGCGGTCATTGAACGAGCCCCGGACGTGGGCGGGAGCTGCATCAATACGGGCACGGTTCCGAGCAAGACGTTGCGCGAGTCGGCCCTGTATTTTTCCGGGCTGAAGCAGCGCGGGCTTTACGGCATCGACTATTCGCTGAAGGAAAATCTCACCGTGCAGGATTTCATGCGCCACGAACGCGCCGTCGTTGAAATGGAACGCCAGCGCATCTTGAAAAATCTGGAGCTGCATCACATCGAACTGTTGCGCGGACAGGCGGCTTTCGAAGACGCGCATACGGTGGCGATAAGCGGGGCAGGGGAGACGCGCCGGCTTCGCGGCGAGGTCATTCTGATCGCGACAGGTTCGAAACCGCATCGTCCATCCGAGATTGCCTTTGATGATGTGCACACGTTTGACTCAGACACGTTTTTGCAGATGGACCGCATTCCGAAAAGTCTGGCTGTGATCGGCGGCGGCGTCATCGGCTGCGAGTATGCATCCATTTTCATGGCGCTCGGGGTAAATGTAACCTTGGTGGATGGGCGCGACCGCTTGTTGCCGTTTCTCGATGCAGAAATCTCCGATCGCCTTCGCGACCGGCTTACGGCGCTTGGCATGCGGTTTTCGTTCAACGAACGCCCTGTAAAAGTCGAGAATTCGGCGGCTGGCGTGCGGCTTTCGATGAAAAGCGGCAAGACGCTTGAAACCGAGGCTGCCCTTTTTGCCGCGGGAAGACGCGCTGCAATTGATGGGCTGGGCCTTGAAAAAGCCGGTTTGGCCATCAACGATCGCGGACACATTCCCGTTGACGACAACTATCGGACCTCGGTGCCAAACATCTATGCGGCGGGCGACGTGATTGGGTTTCCCGCGCTAGCTTCGACGTCCATGGAGCAGGGGCGCGTGGCCGTTTGCCACGCTTTTGGCTTTCAGTATAAACAGCGCGTGGCGTCCATGCTTCCCATGGGGATTTACACGATTCCGGAAATTTCTGCGGCGGGCGAAACGGAAGAGTCGTGCAAGGAAAAGAAAATCGACTATTGCGTTGGGCGGGCACACTACGAAAACAACGCGCGCGGCCACATCATCGGAGATACGGCCGGCATGCTCAAGCTCATTTTCGCACGGGAGAATCGTAAGTTGCTCGGCGTGAGCCTGATCGGAGAGAGCGCCACGGAGCTCATCCATATCGGCTTGGCGGTTCTCGACAACGGGCAGACCCTCGATCAATTTATCGAGCAGGTTTTCAACTACCCCACGCTCAGCGAGACCTACAAGTACGCGGCTTACGATGGGCTCGGCAACCTCGCAGGCCACAAACTCCGCGAGGGCTAGCCGCCGCGAGGGCGTTCTGTCATGCTCGTGGCGAGGAGGGCGATGAAGCCCCGAATTTCTTTCCTACTTCTTTCCTTGATCGGCGCCGCACTGATTGCGCTCGCTTGTTCGGTCCGTATGCGCGCACATTCGCGACAGCCCCAAGCGAGACGCGCTTATCTAGGCTTCGATCGCAATATCTATCCCGGCGATGAAGCCATGCGATCTCTGCGACATGATCTTGCTTTCTCGGGTTATTGGCTGAGCGCACCTCCAGAAGAGAAAACCGACACCTGGAGTGGCAAGCGTGAATTTATGCGCTCCTTGGGATTTGGCTTCCTGATTCTTTACCGCGGCCGCGTGGAACGAGAACTAAGAAACGCGACGATGGCTTATAGCTTGGGCGAAGCCGATGCGGAAGCTGCGGAACAGGCGGCCAAGAGCGAGGGTTTTCCGCCCAACATAATCATCTTCCTTGATATCGAGGAAGGCGGTCGTCTCTCGGCTGCGTATCATTCTTACATCCGGGCCTGGTTGTGGACGCTGACGCAGATGGATTACCAAGGCGGATTCTATTGTTCGGGAATCCCTGTAAAGGAAGACGCGAACCGCACAATTACGACCGCGGATGATATTACTGATTTCCTCGCCGGCAAATCGCGAGCGTTCACTATTTGGGCGTTTAACGATGTATGTCCACCCTCTCCGGGCTGCACATTTCCGGAAGAGCCGCCTCCACCTCCCTTGAGCGGAGACTCCATGGCGAATGTCTGGCAATATGCGCAGTCACCCCGTCGCAAGGAGCGTACCGCGCACTGTGCGTCCAGCTATCGTGCCGATGGAAATTGTTACGCCCCCGGCGACACTCAGCACTCCTGGTTTCTCGACGTAAACTCCGCTAGTTCGCCCGATCCATCAAACGGCAGATAGGCTGCAATCCAGGGGGCGGCCCGTTGCCGCCCTCTTTCCATGATCGCCAAGACGCTTTGTTTAGATCTGGCCCAAGCCGCCGTCGACGTGCAGCTCTTCGCCGGTGATATAGGACGAATCCGAAGAGGCGAGAAACGCCACGGCCCCAGCGACTTCATCCGGCTGGCCGAAGCGCTTCATGGGAACTTTTGCGGAAATGCTTTTTGCGAACTCATCAATCGCTTCTTGCGGCAAACCGGTGCGTCCGAAGATAGGAGTCTCGATTGGTCCAGGCGCAACGGCATTTACGCGGATGCCGCGGCCCACTAGTTCGGCCGCGCTGGTGCGCGCCAGGGACCGCAACGCCGCTTTAGTGGCGGAATAGGCGCTCGCGCCTTCCGTGCCCTTGATGCCGGCAACGCTGGTATTCAGGATGACGGAGGCGCCGTCATTGAGGAAGGGAATCGCCTTTTGGATGGTGAAGTACGCGCCCTTGACGTTCGTCGAGAAGTTGTCGTCATAGATAGCTTCGGTCGTCGCGGAAAATGGAGCGAACTTGGCCACGCCGGCGTTTACGAAAAGGACGTCGATCTTGCCGTATTTCTTTTCGACTGCCGCGTAGATTTTGTCGATGTCCTGGAGCTTGGAGACGTCCGCCTGAATGGCCAGAACGCCGTTGCCGAGCGCCTTGGCGGCTTCGTCCAGGGTCTTTTGGCTGCGTCCAACTATCACCACATGTGCGCCTTCTTCCTGCAAACGCTTTGCCGACGCCAGCCCGATGCCGCTGTTGCCACCGGTGACTACCGCTACTTTTCCTTCGAGTCTCTTCATGGTCTTCTCCTTGAATGTCTTGTTCTTCCCAATTCCGCACCCGGGATGGGGTTGCTTCCCTCTTCCCTAGGTTTCGATACTTAGATGACTATCGAAACGATTGGTTGCAGCCCTTTTTCGGGGAGGCGCCGGCGATTCGCGGTTCTATGGCAAGAGCGACCTGAAGTTCGCTACACTAAGCAGTGGAACATGGACCTCGTACAGATTGAAAAGATTTCAAAGGCTTTGGGAGACGAAACTCGTCTTATGATTTTTGAGGCGATTTCCCGCGAAAAACAGATGAATTGCGGGGAAATCGTGTCGTTGCAGGGCGTTACTCCAGCGACCGTCTCGCATCACCTGAAAATCTTGAACGAAGCCGGACTCGTGGACTGCCGTAAGGAGGGCCAGTTCGTTTACAGCCGCACGGTGCCCGGAGTGGTGCAGGAATATACTCGCGCCCTCTCCGAGTTGGCTCGCGGCAAGCGGAGAGCGAGCCGGCGCTGAATCCTCCGCTCAGTCGGTCGGATTTCTTGGAAATTTCAAGTAGGGAAGCCGCACGCCGTCGATCAAAATCTGGTCGGCGCGGATATTTGCGGGCGCTTCGAATCCTTGCGTCCCCCCGTTGGTCACGTAGTCGTCTTGATCCACGCCGTCTCCGCTGACCCCGACCCCGCCGACCAGCACGCCGTTGCGATACAACCCTGCGCTCCCCGGGAAGAAAACGATGCCGCTCTTATTGACGTTCGGAGCCCCCGTTTGAAATCCCTGCGTGCATGGATTTGCGATGTCTTGCAAATAAAGGTTGAAAAATGGCCCGGCACCCGTGCCGTCAATCCCCGGAGGAAACAGAGGCTGAGCGCCAAAGCTGATCGTGCGATTCGTTACGGCCGTGCCCATGGGCACTTGGTTCAAATCCGCGGCGGTTCGGGCGGAGCTGTTGAAGTAGACCATGTTGCGCGCTTTGCTTGCGGCTACATCAATGCTGAAAACGGTCGAATCCTGCATGCGCCGCAGACCGATGAGCGTGCCGTCCAGGTCGGCAACGGCAATGGTCATTCGGGCGCGCGCGCCAATCGGCAAGCGAATCGCTGCGCGTGTCTGCTCCGCAGTCGCTTCCGCGTTGTCGAGTATGTTCTGCACATCCGCGGCGCTGAGTCCACCCAGCGGCCCAGCCACGGGCGGGATGAGATCGCCTTCCGGCGGCTGCCCCGCACTATCGGCGGGCGCCACCAAATAAGAGCCACTACCGGCCACAGGCCCCACGGCAGTTCCCGCTGGCAGCGTCGTCTGCGTCACAAACGGCAAGGTGACTCCTGAAATGGAAACCACTCCCGGAGCAGCCGGCGTTGGCCCAAAAACATCCGATGGCCCCGTGCGCTGGGTGGTGGAGCCGACAAACGTCGCGTATTCGGCAACGTTGAGATTGCTCGAAGCCGTAACCACACCGATTCCGCCCACAACAACATTTTGATAAAAAATCGGCACGCCGCCGGGATTCACCGCCAACGGATCCGAATCCATTGCATCGGCTTTTCCAGTGATGACGCCCGGCCCAAAACTTCCGCCCAGAGCGAGCGCGGGAGGAATCTGGCTTTGAAAGCCCGCGCTGTTCACAAGGGTGCAGCCGCGATTTGTGTTCTCAATCCCATACAGGGCCGCGTTGGGCTGATTTGCCACTCCCGGCGGAAAGTGAATTCCGCTGATGAACCGCACCGTGCGCGAAGAGAGCGGCGCCTGATCATTGCTGAAAAACGCGCCGGTCCGAGCGAGAGCGACGGCCGCATCGTTCGCGTCCAGCATCTGTCCGAAATTACCAGGCGCGGAGGTCGGCGCGTTTTGCGTGCGGTACACCCCCAGCACAAATCCGGCTCTGTCCACCACCGCTACGACCATATCGACATTCGCGGAATTCACGGCGGCCTGCACGATATTTTGCACGTCGGCGATTTGCAGTGGTTGCACGCTCGCGACCGGCGGCGCGGGCACCGGCGTGCTGCTTCCGCCGCCGCAGCTCACCAGCAGCAGCGCCAAGGCGACGGCAACCCCGATCGCCAGCAAAATGCCCACCGCCAGCGTTTTTTTGCGCCGCGCCAAAACACGGCGGGCAGCCACGGGCTTCCGAATCGAGTGTTCCGATGGCATGAAGGGTAGTCTTCTTAGTAGCACGTCTCCCTCTGCCCCTCAATGGTTCACGACGCGCGAGATTCCTATTGGTGAACGTATTTGTGTCCAAATCGAAATGTTATCGACTGTATTCAGGGGCTGCCGAAATGGGTTGTCCGCGGCGTGCCAATGTTGTTAGCTAGAGCACGATCCCTTTTACTTGCGCAAACTCTCTCAGGCCGCAGGCATGCTCGCTCTCTCTTCGCGAAGCTCTCGACGCATCAACGGTCCAACTCGCGCCGCCGTGGTGCTGGCGCTCGCCTGCTTTGCGGCTGGCAGCGCATGGGGCGGACAGCAAAACGCGCCAGGACAAGCGGATGCGTCCGGAGGGCAGGCCACGGTGCAAAAATCCAGCGAACCGGGAGCTGCGCAGCGCATTCCGCGCCAGCAAGCGTTGACGACAGCGGCCGTCGATGGCGTCTTGCGCGAAGTCATCCCGCCCAACGGATCGCGCCCCGTAGGCTCGGCGCAATTGACTCTGCGCTCCTTGCAGACGGGGCAGATTGTGCACGTTAACTCAACCTCGGAAGGTGTTTTCCGCTTCCTTCTCCTGGCACCCGGCCATTACGAATTTCGCGTCGAAGCGGCGGGATATGCGCCGTTTGTGATTCCCGATCTTGCGCTTCACGCCAACGAAGTCACCACGCTGGAGATCTCTCTGGTCAATTTCGGCAGCGCTACGCTCACTTCGCGCCTTCCGCGACTTCCCGAGCTGGGGCCCGCGCTTGCGCCCCAAGCGTCGCCCTCGCTCGGCAGCTACCGCGAGTTCCGCCATCGTCTCGATTCCGATCCCAAGTACATCGTCGAACTCGCGCCGGAATACCTTCCTCCTGTCGCCGATGTTTTCAACGCAGTGCCCAATCGCTGGGCGCTCAATCAACCCGACTATCGCCGCTACCCGCAAAAAGGCGAATACCTATACACCAAGTCGCATTGGTATGACCCGTTTGACCGCAATCGCTTCAAAGGCGACGAACCCATCTGGCCCGAACTTCTCGGTCAGCAGGTTTTCTTGAACCTCACCGCTTCGTCGGAGACATTCTTTGATGGGCGCCGCGTGCCTTCGCCGAGCGGCGTGAGCGCAGCCGAGCCCGGCAGCGCCGGCTTTTTCGGACGGGGCGAGCAGGCTTTCGTCGACCAAACTTTGCATTTCAGTTTCGATCTTTTTCATGGCGACGCATCGTTCAAACCGGTCGATTGGCGCATCCGCATTACGCCCGAGCTGAGCCTCAACGATCTCGACGTACGCGAGCTTGGCATCGTCAGCCCCGATGTGCGCGCCGGCACCAACCGTTTTGACGACCACCTCGGCTTTCAAGAGGCTTTTGTCGAAGTGAAGCTGCATGATCTCAGCGACAATTACGATTTCATCTCCGCCCGCGCCGGCATACAGCAATTCAACGCCGATTTTCGCGGATTTCTCTTCGTCGATGAGCAACCCGGCCTGCGCCTCTTCGGCGACCTGAACAACAACCGCATCGAGTACAACGCCGCGTACTTTCAACTCCTCGAGAAAAACACCAACAGTGGCCTCAATACCTTCAACCGGCGGCACGAGCAGGTCGTCCTCGCAAATGCGTATTTGCAGGATTTTTTCTTTCCGGGCTACACGGCGGAATTTGTCGCGGCATGGAACAAAGATGATCCCAGCGTTCATTACGACGACAACGGCTTTCTTGTGCGTCCCGCGCCATTTGGCAGCATTGTCGATCAAGGCTCTGGCGGAGGGCCCCTGGCGCATGGCATTCGCGTCGGCTATTTTGGTTGGCTGGGCAGCGGCCATATCCACCGGATTAATCTCACGCACGCTTTTTATCAGGCTGTCGGAGAGGATACGTTCAATCCCATCGCGGGCAGGCCGGTTACGGTCAACGCGCAAATGGCCGCCGCCGAAATTTCCTACGATCGCGACTGGATCCGCTACCGCATTTCCACTTTTTATACCTCGGGCGACGCCAATCCGCGAGATGGCCGCGCCCGCGGCTTCGATGCCATTGACGATCTGCCGAATTTCGCCGGCGGACTTTTCAGTTTCTGGAATCGCGAGGACATTCGTCTTCTTGGCTCGGGCGTTTCTCTCACCACTGACGGCAGCTTGATTCCGTCGCTACGTTCCACCAAAGAAGAGGGCCAGGCCAACTTCGTCAATCCTGGAATTTTCTTAGCGAACGCAGGCGCGGACTTCGATATCACTCCCAAGCTCAAAGGTTTCGCCAACTTCAATTATCTCCGTTTCGAGCGGACCGAGTCGCTCGAGTATCTCTTGTTCGAATCGCCCATTCGCCACAGCATCGGCGAAGACTTTGGCGTCGGCGTGACTTACCGTCCGCCGCTCTCCGAAAACATCGTGCTCACCGCTGGTGCTTCGGCGCTACAGCCCGGCGATGGGTTCAAAGAAATCTACACGAGCCGCACGCTTTTCTCGTTGTTTGGAGTGATGAAGTTTACTTTTTAAGATAAAGTACTAGATGAACCTGACGCGCCAATTCGAACGCCTTCATCCGCGGAATCTCTGCGTTCTCTGTGCCTCTGCGTTGTCTTTTCTTCTGGTTCTTTACGGTGCGTCATCCGCGAAAGTGGCCGCGCACCAGGACGCTCTCGGCGTCCGCGGCCAATCCCCCGAAGAAGCCGCTCGTAAATCGTTTGGCTGCATATCCTGCCACACTTCGACGGACGAGCCGACCATGCATCCGACGAAAACCGTTTTTCTTGGCTGCACCGATTGCCACGGTGGGAATTCTTCGATCTCTATTGCTGTTGGCATGACGCCAAATTCTTCTGAGTACGAAGCCGCCAAGGAAAAAGCCCACGTTCAGCCTCGCGACCCAGCTTTTAAGGACCGTTCTGCGCTGCCGGAGCTGACTTACACGAAGTGGCTTGCCGAATCGCCCGAGTTCGTCAAGTTCGTGAATCCCGGCGACCTTCGCGTCGCCCCGGAAACCTGCGGCGAGGCCGGCTGCCACGTCCAGGAAGTTCGCGCCGTCTCGACCAGCATGATGACTCATACCGGCCTTCTTTGGGGCGCGGCGCTCTATAACAACGGCGGTTATCCGTACAAAGATACGCATTTCGGCGAAAGCTACGGTCGCAACGGCCAGCCGCAATCCATTAAGACTTATCCGCCTCCCACGCCCGAGGAAACGCGCACAAAGGGCGTCCTTCCGGAACTCGAACCTCTGTATCGCTGGGAAATTTCTCAGCCGGGAAACGTCCTTCGCGTTTTCGAGCGTGGCGGCGAAAAAAAATCCGAGCTGGGCAATCCGAATCGCGAAGAGGACCCTGGTAAGCCCGACGATAAACTCAGCGATCGCGGTTTTGGCACGGAACTTCGCACCGATCCCGTCTTTCTCGGTCTGCAAAAGACTCGTCTCGTCGATCCCGTCATGTCGCTGCCTGGCACCAACGATCATCCCGGCGACTATCGCGCCAGCGGTTGCACCGCCTGCCACGTCATCTATGCAAACGATCGCGATCCGATGCATTCCGGTTCTTATGCGAAGTTCGGCCACTCTGGATTCAGCGCCTCTTCCGATCCGACCATCCCCAAAAATGAGCCGGGCCATCCCATCAAGCACGTTTTTACGACGTCCATCCCTTCGAGCCAGTGCATGGTTTGCCACATCCATCCGGGCACGAACATGCTCACGACTTATTTCGGCCTGACCTGGTGGGACAACGAGAGCGACGGCGACAAGATGTATCCGCCGCAACAGCGCAATCCGAGCGAAGAGCAGCGCTACCAATCCTTTTTGCACAATCCGGAAGCGGCGGCCGCGCACGGCCTTTGGAGCGACGAAAAATTCCTTGAGAATTTGGGCAGCCTCGAATTCAACGCGAAATTGAAGACCACCCAATTCGCCGATTTCCACGGCCACGGCTGGGTTTTCCGCTCTGTCTTCAAACACGATCGCGAAGGCAACTGGCTTGATAAGGACGGCAATCAAATTCCGTTCGACGATCCGCAGCGTTTTTCGAAAGCCGTTCACCTCGCGGACATCCATCTCGAAAAAGGCATGCAGTGCAACGACTGCCATTTTGCGCAGGACAATCACGGCAACGGCAAAATATACGGCGAGCCACGCGCCGCGGTTGAAATCGACTGCATCGATTGCCACGGCACGATCCGCCATAAAGCTACGTTGATCACTTCCGGCCCTGCCGCTCCCGAAGGCGGCCGCCCCCTGGACTCTCTGCGCACGCCTTGGGGCCTCCGCCGCTTCGAATGGCGTGACGATGGCGTCTTGATCCAGCGCTCCATGTCCGAAGAAAAAAAACAGTGGGAAATCGTCCAGACGCTCGACTCCATCACTCCCGGCAACGTGCACTTCAGCTTGAAATCGTTTCGCGCCAAATTGATGACCAAGGATGGCACCGTCGCCACGCAAATGCCGCAAGACGACGAACATCTCGCGCACGCCAACTCTTCGATGACCTGCTATTCCTGCCACACTTCCTGGACTCCGACCTGCTTTGGCTGCCATTTGCAAATGACCGCCAACGCGCGCAAGCCCATGCTTCACAACGAGAGCCTCACCACCCGCAATTACACCAGCTATAATTTTCAAGTTCTGCGCGACGACATCTTCATGCTCGGCGTCGACGGCACCGTCACCGGCCATCGCATCGCTCCGGCGCGTTCTTCCTGCGCCATTCTCGTTAGTTCGCAAAACGCGAACCGCGACTGGCTCTACTACACGCAGCAAACCATCTCCGCTCCTGGTTTTTCCGGCCAGGCCTTCAGCACGTTTGTTCCGCACACTGTCCGCGCCACCGAGACAAAACAGTGCAGCGATTGCCACGTCTCCTCCGCCAACGACAACAATGCCTGGATGGCCCAGCTTCTGTTGCAAGGTACGAGTTTCATGAACTTCATGGGCCGCTACATTTACGTCGCCACGGGCAAGAAAGGCCTCGAAGCCGTGGCGGTTGCCGAACACGATGAGCCCGAAGCGATCTATGGCAGCGACCTGCAGCGCATCGCCTATCCGGACGACTACAAAAAATTCGTTGCTCGCCATCGCGAAATCTCCACCACCTTCCGCCACGAAGGCAATGTTCTCGACGTGCAGGCCCGCGGCGAGTACGCGTATACCGCGACCGGCCCAGGCGGCCTCCGCATCTACGACATCGCCAACATCGACAACAAGGATTTCTCCGAGCGCATCATCACCGCGCCTGTCTCTCCCATCGGCCAGCGTTTCTTCGTCCCGACGAAAGACGCCGTCGCTGTCGCTTCACCGACCACTCTCGGCGTGGATCCGCTTCGCCAGCAGTTGCCGGAAAACGAGGAGCAACCCATCCATCTCCTCTACGGCTTTCTTTACGTTGCCGACAAAGAAGAAGGACTCGTCGTCATCGGCAATCCGAATCTCCAATCCAAAAGCCCTGGCGTTGGCACTCTTCTTGACGGTAATCCGACCAACAACTTTCTTGAGCGCGCCATCGCGTTCAATCCAGGCGGCGCCCTAACCGGCGCTCGCGCCATCACCATCGCCGGCACGTACGCGTACATCTTCACGGACAAATCGCTGGTCGTCGTCGATCTCGATAATCCACTCGCCCCACGCATCACATCGACTATCGGCGCTCCGGTTCTCAATGCCCCGCGCGCCGTAGCCGTGCAGTTTCGTTACGCCTTCGTCGTCGATCGTGATGGCCTTAAAGTTCTCGACGTCACTGATCTCGCTCGGCCCATGCCCGTCCCCAATGCCCTCGTCCCTCTCGAAGACGCCCGCAATGTTTACGTCGCCCGGACCTACGCTTATGTTTCCGCCGGCAAACAAGGTCTAGCCATCGTTGATGTCGAGAAGTCCGATGCTCCGAAGCTCGACCAGTTTTTCACAGCCAACGGCCAACTCAACGATGTCAACGACGTGAAAATCGGCATGGTAGCCGCGAGCGCCTACGCCTTCGTTGCCGACGGGAAAAATGGCCTCAGCATTTTGCAAATCGTTTCGCCGTGGGATGATCCGTCGCACTTCTCCGGCTTCAGCCCGCGCCCCACGCCAAAGCTCATCGCCACCGCGCGCACTCGCGGCCCCGCTCTGGCCATTTCCAAAGGCATCGATCGCGATCGCGCCGTCGACGAATCCGGCAACCAGCTTGCTGTCTTCGGACGCCGCGGCGCTCGTCCTCTCGATCGCGCGGAAATGCAGCGCCTCTATATGCATTCCAGCAATGGCGCGTTCTATTCGGTCACGGATGAGCCGGTTGAACATTCGCACTCCCGGCCCAGTGCATCTCCGACTCCGAGTTCGTTGCTGTGGCTTGATGTTTTCTTTGCTCGAGCCCGTACTTGGCTCAATTCTCTTGATTGAGGTTACGCTCATGAATCGCCGCAAATTCCTCTCTTCCGCTTTCAAAACCGTCTCCGCCGTCTCCTGTACTCCACTCTTTGCGAGATCTCTGCACGCTCACGCCCCGCAAGCAAGCGCCACCTCGTCGCGCCCCTCAAATACACAGCCGCCCCAACTCGCGCTCACCATGGACGATCCCAAGCTGAAGCTGGACACTGGTCTCCAATGGCCCGATGCAAATTCCCGCATCCTGAAGGCTCTCGACAGCCGCAGCGTCCGAGCTGCTCTCTTCGTTTGCGGCATGCGCGTCGACGAATCCGATGGCTCAAAGCTACTTTCTTCCTGGGATCGCGCCGGCCACATGATCTGCAATCATTCCTATTCCCACCTCAACTACTGTGGCCCCACCAGCTACCCTGATTTCGCCGTCGATTTCCTCAAAAATGAGAAAATCATAGCTCCTTATCAAAACAAGAAGCTTTTCTTCCGGTACCCGTTTCTCAAAGAAGGCGATACCGCCGACAAGCGCGACCGTTTTCGCGCGCTCCTCAAAGAGAGCGGCTACCGCGTCGGCCACGTTACCATCGACACTTCCGACTGGTACATCAACGAACGCATGACCGACCGCCTTGCAAAGCAACCCAAAGCCAGCATCCAACCGTATCGCGATTACCTCATCGCTCACCTCCTCGACCGCGCCGCTTTCTATCGCAACCTCGCCATCGACTTCGTTGGCCGCGATATTCGCCACACCCTTCTTCTTCACTTCAACACGCTTAACGCCCTTGTCCTCCCGGACGTGATGGCCGCATTTGAGACCGCTGGCTGGCAATGGATCGATGCCTCCCTTGCCTATGAGGACGACGTTTTCCGCAGACTTCCCAAGACCCTCCCCGCCGGGGAAAGCCTCGTCTGGGCTCTGGCCACCGAAACCTGCCGCTATAAGGGTCGCCTTCGATATCCGGGCGAGGATGGGGTCTATGAAGAGCCCAAGATGAATGCCCTTGGCCTCTAGGAACCTACGTCTTGATAGCTTTCAGCATTGTTTTCTCTTTTTCTTCGCTACAGCTATCTCCTTCTAGACACGCCTTTTGGCCATTTCGAGTGCTTCTAGCGACACCCATCTCCTTTCCTTTGTATCCTTTAACCCTAAGACACATCTAACTGAGGTATAATGTCTCGTTCACGCTTTTGACGCATAGCACCTATCAAAATAATTCGTGAGGGGCCCCCCACCGAACAAGGCTATCGTAGAAGTGTAGGGGGTACTGGGACCGCACCCAGAGCGGACCCAACACTTTAAAGGCGAGCTTTTAGGGAAGAAAGAAGGAGTACTAGGACATGCTTAAGCAGTATCTTCTGGCAAGTGATTTTGACCAGACACTTAGTTTCAACGACTCGGGAGTGGTGCTCTCCGAGCTCATCGGCTTTCACGGCTTCCATGACAAGGTCAAGGGCCTTGCCGTGATGAACCTCGTCCAGCAGGGCGCCGAACTCAGCTATCTGATTCTGCACGACCCGGAATTCCGCCGCGTTCGTCGCGAGCACCTCGTGGAGACCGGCAAGCGCATCAGGCTAAAGCACAACGTCGCCCTTTTTGCGCGCGCACTCGATAATCTCGCGGAAGGCTACAAATTCCATTTCAATGTCATTTCCGCGGCTCCGCAGGAAATCATCCAATCCGCGCTCGAGGGCATCGTGCCGCCGCAAAATATCTTCGGCACCCGCTTCCGTTACAACGAGGCCACCGGCGAAGTGGAATCCATCATTCGCGCTTCCGCAGGCTGGGGTAAAATTAACATTCTCGAAGAGCGCCGCGCTGAACTGAGCATCAGTCACGACCACATCATCTACATGGGCGACGGCAGCTCCGATCTCCCCGTGATGATGCACGTCAACCAGCACGACGGCCTCACCATCGCCGTCTCCGAAGCCAAGTTCATTTCTCGTGTCGCGAAGCGCACCGTGCTCAGCGACAACGCTATGAGCGTTCTTGTCCCCGTTCTTGAAAAAGTCTTGAACTGGGATTCCGCGCACATCCGCAAGCTCTTTACTTCCTACGGCCTCAACCTTCTGGAATGGGAAAAGGTTCGCACCGACATGCTTACCATTCAGGATTCCGCGGAGCCTGTCGTGGTTTCTTCCGCACAAACACACTAAACACGCTTGGAAATGGGTAGGGCGGCTGTCCTTCATGGGGACAGCCGCCCTTTTTCCTGACGCGCAACAATTACCGGATCAACTTGCACTGGGAAGATTCTGCGTGCGCTATCGACCTGCCCAGCACGCCTGCTACTGGGCCCCACGATTCAGCTAGAATAACCGCGCCTTGAAACGTCCTTGCTAAGAATGAACCATCTGTACCACACGTCACTGAGGGCTGAACTTGAATTCGATAACCTCCGTTGTTTCCTTCGGTCCTGGTTCGAATTCGCTTTCCATCGCGGCTTTTTCAGCGTCTGTCGCAAGCACCGGATGGCCACCAAGGATATGCGTTTTCTTTACTTTCCCGTCGGGCCCGATCGTTACCTCAATTTTCACAACGCCGGATAGGTTCAATTTCCTCGCTAGTTCGGAATATTGTGGTTTTGCCAGCACCTTCACTTTGCGCCGTGCCTCCGGAATATCCCCTACTTGAGCCTTGAGAGAAAATGTTGCTACACTCGCCGCGGCGAGTGTAGCGAGCAGACACATTGCGAGCATTCGTTTGAACTCTTTCACGATCCTGTCCTTGAAGCCGGCATGTCCGGCGAAGTTAACCCCACTCTCCTAATTGCATTTGGCCAACCACACTCTTCAAAAACTCGGCGTCCCGGCTGATTTTTTGTAGGCCCTCTAGAGTCAAGGGCTTATGAGGGTTTTTCAAATGGTCCGCAGGCGCTTCTTAGCCTTGATTTTCGCTGTTATATCTCAGCTTTAATCGATTTAAACCATCTTCGTCTCGATTTGAGACACCCCGCTTTTTCCCCGCGTCACCCTCGCCCCGCTTCTCAATCGGAATCACTGCGCTGGTTTCAACTCAGATGCTTCGTTGTTTCGACCACCTCGTTTTGGCCCCTCCGTTTCTTCGGATACAATGCCCATGGAGGTCCCATGTCCAAGAAATCCATTCTCATGCTCGTCGGCGATTACGTGGAAGATTACGAAGTGATGGTCCCGTTCCAGGCTCTCTTGATGGTGGGTCACACGGTTCACGCCGTCTGCCCCGGCAAAAAATCCGGCGAATTCGTCCCCACCTGCATCCATGATTTCGAAGGCGATCAGACCTATACGGAAAAGCGCGGTCACAATTTCGAGCTCAACGCCACCTTCGATCAGGTTAAGCCTGAAGACTACGACGCCCTAATGCTTCCGGGCGGTCGCTCGCCTGAATACTTGCGCCTCAACCCTCGCGTCATCGAGATCGTCCACCATTTCTCTAAAGCCAATAAACCACTGGCTGCCATCTGTCACGCGCCGCAGATTCTGGCCGCGGCTGGCGTCCTCAAAGGAAAAAAGTGCAGCGCCTATCCCGCCACCGGCCCCGATGTCACTGTTGCCGGCGGCACCTACGTCAGCCTCCCGATGACCGACGCGCTCGTCGACGGCAACTTAGTTACTGGCCCGGCTTGGCCCGCGCTAAACTCCTGGCTCTCCAAGTTTCTCGCCGTCCTCGGCACGCAAATCCAGGCCTGAGCCAAGAGGGCCAAGCCGCTACGGGAAGTCGAAGGCGGAAGTCGCTGCTCTGCTGCAGTCTTCCTAAATATCCGCCATACGTGGATAATTATTGGTTCACAATTCCTCGGAAAGGGACGACTCTCGAATCATGGCTAACATCAACACCAAAAAAGGCGTCATCGGCATCCTCACCGGCGGTGGCGATGTCCCCGGTCTGAATCCTGCAATCCGCGGCGTCACCATTCGTGCGCTTCACGAAGGCTACCAGGTCATCGGTTTCCGCCACGGTTGGGCTGGCCTCGTCGATATGGTGCGCGAAAAGGACTACGACAATTCCGACAATTTCCTCATCCTCACGCAGGAAGTCGTCGAGCGCGCCGCGCGCACCGGTGGCACCTTCCTGCATTCCTCGCGCACGAATCCCGGCCGAGTCGGCAAGTCCAGCGTTCCCACTCATTTAAAGGATGCCTTCAAAGCCGAAAAAAACGATCTCACTTCCGAAGTCCTGAAAAATCTCGCCTGGCTGGGCATTGACACGCTTATTCCCATCGGCGGAGATGACACTCTTAGTTACGGCGTCCGCCTCCACAAAGAAGGATTCAAGGTCATCGCCATTCCCAAGACCATGGACAACGATGTTCCCGGCACGGACTATTGCATCGGCTTCAGCACTTGCGTGACGCGCACTCTGCAGCTCGTCAATGACCTCCGCACGTCGGCCGGCTCACATGAACGTTTCATGGTCATCGAAGTTTTTGGCCGCTATGCCGGTTATACGGCTATGCTTCCGACCATGGCCGGTGCGGCAAACCGTTGCGTCATTCCCGAGTACAAATTCAATATCGAGCACCTTACCGAAATTCTTGTGCACGACCGTAACAGGAATCCCAGCCGCTACGCGACCGTTCTTGTTTCTGAAGGCGCCATGTTTGAAGGCGGCGAAATGATTTTTGAGAACGACGCCGCGGATGCCTACGGCCACAAAAAACTCGGCGGCATCGGCGATCTCGTATCCGATCGAGTCAAAGAGCTTTCCGCCAAATTCAACAAGGGCAAGACCGTGGATATCGTCAATCAGAAACTCGGTTATCTGGCCCGTTGCGGCGATCCCGATGTAGTGGACTCTATCGTGCCCATGGCCTACGGCAATATCGCCCTCGAGCTGCTCCTTAAAGGCGACCATGGCCGCCTCGTCGTTCTCCATAACGGCAGCTACGGCAACGCGCCCATTGAAACGATTACGGCCACAAAAAAAGTGGTCGACATCAAGGAGCACTACAACACGGAGCGTCTCCGCCCGCAATTCTCCAGCTTCCAAAACAAGCCGCTCTTCATCATGGGCAGCTAAACTGTATCGCGCGCGGAAATTCGCCTGGGGCTCGCCGTAGATCGCAACGATTTTCCGTTGAGCCCCGCTGAGCATCCCTGTCCGCCTTATGGTTCCTGAGACGATGTTCTATGCTCGCTTTGTCATTCGAATTACCGTCAGCGACAATCCGTTTTTCAAGGGAACGTCGATACTTTCTAACACAACGTAACCTTTTGCCCCGAAAAGTTTCGCCCCCGTCAAAGTCGCTCCCAATTCATAGCTCGTAAAACCCGCTGTACTGGCCGCAATTTCGCAGGCCTGCAGAATTTTGCTCCCGATCCCGCGCCGCGCCCACGCCGGATGAATGAAGAACGCTCGAATCTTCGCCGCATCATGTTGTGGGTCCAGCAGTGCGTCTTGTCGCCCTGTCCAGCGATCGCCGCCGTATAGTGTCTTCCGTTTGCTCCAACCTCCGCACCCGGCCATCGCCCATTCCCGCCCCGAATCATCTCGCGCACTTGCTTTCGCCGATTGCGGCCTTGCATCGCCCGTCCGGACTTCCGCCACAAAATAAGTTCCATCCGCAATCAGTTGGCTGTCGACCCCGAACACGGTCTCCAGCGCCGCTTCTCTCTGCGCGGCCGTATAGTCCGCCGCCTGCAATTCCCGCACGGACGCTTCGATCAGTCGGCGCAGTTCGGGAACATCAGTCTCTGCGGCTTTCCTAATTCGAATTGCTATCCTTAGTCTTGCCATCCGGCTACTACTCTTCCAGCGGCGGGCTCTGTTCCGAAAGCATCCACCCTGCACCGAAAACTCATCGCCCGCCATCTCGCAAAGCCGGCAATATAAACGTCGCCCTGATCTCTTTCCTCTTCGACCAGTCGTGATACGTGTGGCACTCGAAGCACCGCGACTCTGCATGCGCCGCTCCCGGCGCGTGGCAAGTCTTGCAGGTGGCAATCCCCGGCAAAAGCAAGTCGCCACCCCCCGTGCTCGTCAAAGCCTTCTCATGGCAGCTCGCGCAAGAAAATCCCCGGTGCGCGTCATGATCGAATTTCGCGTGCGGCATCCATCGCACTGTCGTTCGCGCTGGCTCCACGGCAGGCAATTGATCCGCACTCGCCGCAATCGAAAGCGCGTGGCACTGTACGCAAGTCTTGCGCCACAGAAGTTCCTCGGCGTCGCCGATGCGTGCCGCGACCCACTCTTTCGGTGTGTACACGCGCACGGCCGCCTGCGTCGGCCTCCCCGTCAAGTCTCGCCCAGGCTCGCGGGCTTCTCGCAACTCTGCCGGATGCGCTGCGATGTACTCGCTGAATTTCTTCATCAGAAAGGCGTGCACCACCTCCGGCTTGTCGTGCGGCACGCCCTCATTGAATCGCTTGTCGAACGCCAGCGAATGGCAACCCGCGCACGCCGTCGCGAATTTCACCGGCGCCATCAATTCGCGCCCCGTCGGAGGCCGATACATCACCAAAATCCCCCTTGGCATCGCGACTGTTTCCTCGCTCTCGGAATACGTCGGCTGAGCAGAAACATACCGGGCGTCTGCATAAGTCCAATTCGCGGCTGCCGCCGCAGCGCCAGCCCCGTTCTTCGTGTTCGTGGGCGCACTCGGCCGGTGGCAATCGCCGCATTCCAATTGCACGTTCGGCCCATTCGGCCCGCGCCGGATCGGCTTCATGTGAATTGCATGATTCAGCTTGATGGTTCCCGGATCGCGCGCGTTCTCGCGCAACGCCGCGAATTCCGGGTGCCCATCCTCAAAGCTGTAGATCCCGGATACGACATGATCCGCGCCGCCGTTCGCTCTCAAATTTCCGTGGCACTGCGCGCAACTCTGGTTGCTCGCGGCAACCAAATTGACGCGGCCGCGATGCTCTGTATGGCACGAAGCGCAACCGATCGTTCCCACTTGCGTTGCGTGATGGATCGGCCCATCGTGGCAAGAGAGACAGGCCTCATTGCTGGCCTTTGCAGAAAAGACGCCCGCCTTCTGCACGTGGCAAGCCGCGCACTGAGCCTCCAGCACCGCGTGTGCCTCGCTCATCCTCCCGTTCGAATAAACCCGCGTGTCCCGCGAAAATCCCAGCCAAGCGACCCACACCAGCGCCAGCGCCGGTAGGCCTATGCTGAGCCACAGCTTCGCGCGCTTCATCGGCGTCGGCCTCTTGAAATAATTCAGGTCGATCCGCTGCGCCAGCTTCTTGGTTGTACGTGTTCTAGCCACTCGTCACTCGCAACTCATCGCATGCCGCGTGCTACTCCTTCAATACCGCAGCGCCATCGCCGCATGCACCGCTCCCAGCAAAATCAGCGCCAGCGAAAGCGGAATATGCACCAGCAACCATCCGTGCAGCCAGTGATGTAAACGCTCTTGTCTCACCAGTTGCCGCGCCTCATCGCAAATATCTTCCAGGTCCTGCAGGGTCACCTGCGCCGATTCCGGCATCAGCGTTCGCAAACCGGAAAACACGCCGTGCGCCTTATCCGCATTGCCAAGCCGCGCTCCTCGTCGCTTCGGCTGCTCCAGGAACGGCCGCATCTCGCTCAGATAGAATTTTCGCAGCGGCGCGCACTCTTCCTCGCTGAGAATCACGGTCTCCGCCGCCGCAGCTACGGCCGCTCCGCTGCTCGTCGCTGACATCGTTCGCACCGCGCTGAATCCCCCCGCTCGCTGCACCTCTTCCTTCGTCGATTTTCTCAGACCCAGCGATCCACAAATTCCTTCCACGCCGCGGTCCGCCTCTTCTCGCAACAGCTTCCTCACGTTCCCAATTTCGTCGAAAATCGTTTCGAGCTTCACGTCCGCCGTCATCACCCGTGGCAGATAATGCTGCAGCACCGCGCCAAACACTCCGCTCGCCACCGTTATGATCAGCAGCCACATCAGCACGCTCGTCAACGTCCCGCCAAAATGAAATCCTCCATGAAACAAAATCACCGGCAAGCTCAGCAATCCCAGCCACAAGTGCCCGCGCATCCACGCCTGCGCGCGTCCCAGTCTCCATGTCGGTACTCGCTTGCGCGCTCCCAGCAGCCCCGCAAATATCATGAAGCCGAATCCAATCACGCCAAAAGCCAGGCCCATGGCGCTTCCGCCGCGCGGCCCTTCCGGTGCATTTATTGCGTATCCGGCGTAGCTCGCGGTGAACACTGCCAGCAGAATCAACGACGCAATCGCCCATCCGCGTTGTGTCTTATCAATCCGCAAATAAAATTCTCCACTCTCTCATTTCGCCGCTCCGCCGCCCAACATCTCCGAAAAAAATGTCCGTGGATCCACGCGGTGTGCCGCATCGTGCGGGCACGCATAAACGCAGCTCGGTTCTTTCAAATGTGTGCACAAGTCACACGAAGTAGCCTTTTGTTTCACCGCAGCTTTCTTCTTGTCCGGCCTCTCCAGGTCTTCCACCATCACGTCGAACGGATGCAGATTGATGTTTCCGTACGGACAATTCCGCGCGCACAGCCCGCACCCGATGCACCAATCTTCGATAATCACTTCCAGCGAATTTCGCCGCCGGATCGCGCCTACGGGGCATCCCACCATGCACAGCGGATCGCGGCATTGCCTGCACGAAGTCGCCACGAGATATTGTTCGAAACGCAATCCGTCCCGCACCAGCCTCGTGATTCCCTCATGTGCGTCCGCGCAGGCGTTCACGCACGCGTCGCACCGCGTGCAGTTCCGCAAATCCAAAATCAGCAGGCTCTGCGCTTCCATCAATCCTTGCGAAAGAAACTGGTCGATCGGTACGCTGTGAACCGCCTGCATGTGCTGCTGGTTCGCCGCGCGCCGCTCTTCGGCCACTGCTTCCAGTCCTTGCCGCACGCTCGGAAATCGCTCCACCATCTCGCGAAAATCGTCACCCGAAATGCGCACCACCTCCACGTGATCCAGCGCCGTGCACGTCGCCGTCCGCACTCCTCCGCCCAGCAACCCGATCTCCCCGAAATAATCTCCACGCGAAAGATAAGCCAGCACCAACTCTCCGCCCGGATACGTCTCCGACACTTTTACAAATCCGATGCGCACCAGGTAAAAACTCCCTGCCGCATCCCCTTGCCTCGCGATAATTTGCCCCGGCGCAAACCGCTGCAAATCCACTCTTTCTTTCAAGCGCTCGATGAAGTCCGGCGAAAGGTCCGCGAACATCGGCACGCCGCGCAGATGATTTTCCAGCGCGCGCCGCCGGTAGTTCTGGTCGATCTGCGCGCGGAACGTTTTGTTCTTCAGCAAAATGTCTAGGACGTTGCGCAGCATCTCGAACGCCAGCACTTCTGTTTCCGCAATCACAGTCGCGGACCGCGGATAAAAATTCATGCACGTCATTTCACCGAAAAGATCGCCCGGCCCAAGCTCGGCCACTGGGTTTCCGTACGCTAGGTCCACCGAAGCGTCAATCGGAATGGTCTTGTCGCGCGCTTCTTCCTCGCGCACGTCCGCGTCGCGTGCCGCCAGCGTGCTGGTCAGCTTCTTGAACAGCCCCTTCGCGCCGCCCTGCGTCTTTACGTGCGCAATCGGCGCGGAAAGCGAAACGCGCGCTTTTCCTTCCAAAATATAAAAAGCCGTCGACCCGAATTCACCCTCGCGGCAAATCGCCTCGCCCGGATGGAATCGCCGTTTGACGATCGCTCCACGGTTCATCTCCAGAAAAGTTCCCGAAACTCCCTTGAACACCGGCAATTGCAGAAGTTCTTCCGCTTCGAATCCCTGCGCATCCGGCCCAGTCGCAATCGATGTGCCCACGACAGTCTTATTCGTCAACGCTCCCGTCGGGCACGAAACCATGCATTCTCCGCACGAAATGCACGTCGAATCGCCCATCGACGCGTTCAGATCGAACGCGATCCCCGCCGAATATCCTTTCCCCATCCGCCCCAGCACGAAATTATTTTTGATTTCGTCGCAGCCCCGAATGCAGCGATCGCACAAAATGCACGCATCGTGATCCACCGCGATCGCCAGCGAAGAATCGTCGATCGCTCGCGAAACCGTCCGCTTTGCAAATCGCGGCTGCGTGATTCCCGCCGCCCGCGCCAACGTTTCCAGTTCGCAGTCTCCCGATTTGTCCTGCCGGGCGCACGGCGACGGATGATCCGCCATCAAGAGTTCGAGCAAAGTCTTCCGCGCGTTCAAAACCTTCTCGGAATTTGTAATTACCTTCATTCCCGGCTCGACGGGCCGCACACACGACGCCGTCAGCACCCGCCCGCCGGTATCCACCACGCAAAGCCGGCAAACTCCCACCGGCGTTTCATTCTGCAAATGGCACAGCGTCGGTATCGCCGTCCCGTTCATCCGCGCCGCATCGAACACGCTCGTTCCCGCGGCCACCTGCACCGCTCGCCCGTCCAGGTAGATCTCTACAAGCTCCGGCAATCTGGTGATCGTGCTCACAATCTCGTTATCCTCTTCTCCGTGTCCTCTGTGCCCTCTGAGTCCTCTGAGTCCTCTGTGTAAATGTTTTCGCTCATCCCATCACGGCCGTATGCCCACTCGCTGCGCCTCTCCCGCCCGCGCCGCCGCCGTAAAGCAAATCCCGCTCGGACATTTTCCCTTCAGCACGTGCTCGTCAATCTCTTCCCGAAAATGTTTCAGCACCGACTGCACCGGCGCCGGCACAATCTGTCCAAGTCCGCAAATCGAAGTCAGGCTCATCGCTTGGCACAACTCATCGATCAGCGCCAGGTCCGCCCGATATTGCTTCTCCGAAACTCCTCCGTGTGTCCATCGCACCAGCAAATCCGTCATTTTTTGCGAGCCCACCCGGCAAGGCACGCACTTCCCGCACGATTCATTCCGGTAAAACCGCACCGCATTCAGCGCCATGTCCAGCATGCACGTCGTATCATCGCAAACCACGATCGCGCCCGACCCCAGCATCGACCCCGCATCCGCCAGCGCCTTGAAATCGAGTCGCACATCCACCATCGACGCCGGCAAATATCCAGACGATGGTCCCGAAGGCGCAAACGCTTTCAACTGCCGCCCGCCGCGAACTCCTCCCGCATACACAAACAGCACTTCCCGCATCGCAATTCCCATCGGCACTTCAAAAACCCCGGGCTTCGCCGCGTGGCCGCTCACGCCCACAAATTTCAATCCGCGCGATCCCTCTTTTCCCTGCGCTTTGAACCATTCCACCCCGCGCGCCAGAATCTGCGGAACGTTCGCGAACGTCTCCACGTTATTGATGACCGTCGGTTTTTGCCAAAGCCCCGCCTGCCCCGGAAAAGGCGGTTTGTTTCTCGGTTCCGCGCGTTTCCCCTCAATCGCCTCGATCAGCGCGCTTTCTTCTCCACAAATGTATCCGCCCGGGCTGACGAAAATCTCCAAATCAAAAATCAATTCACCGCCTAATATCTTTTTCCCGAGCAGCCCCGCGTGATAGCAACGCCGCAGCTCTTCGCCGAGAATTTCTTCCTGTAATCCATACTCGTGCCGGATATACAGGATCCCGCGCTTCGCTCCCGCCACCAGCCCCGCGATGATCATTCCCTCAATCACGAGGTGCGGCAGGTGCGTCATGATGAACCGGTCTTTGATCGTCCCCGGCTCGCTTTCGTCCGCGTTGCATACGATATATTTTTCCGCTCCCGGCTGTTTCCGCACCAAATCCCATTTCATGCTCGTCGGAAATCCCGCCCCGCCCATCCCGCGCAACTCCGCCGCTTTCAATTCCGCCAGCACGCCGTTCCAATCTTTCGTTCCCGCCAGTTTTCGCAACACGCCGTATTTCTCGCCTTCGCCGTATGGATCCGACGCGCACTGCACGCGAGCGTGCTCCAGATGTTGCTCAGGAACCGCTTCTCCCAGAATGCATCTCCGTGCAATCGCTTCCGCCGAAGCTGCCGTCACGCTCGTAAAAAGTTCATCGTTGATCGAAACCGCCGGCGCCTGGTCGCATCTCCCCAGGCAGGACACATCGCGAATCGTCACCTCCGCCGCGACGCTCTTCGCGAACCGCTGCTCCAGCTCCGCGCGCAATTCGCAAGCTCCATTCAAATGGCAGCTCATGTCAGCGCAAACGCGCACATCCGCTTTGGGCGGTGGCGCTAGCTGAAAATGGGGATAGAAACTCGCGACGCCATGAATCTGATAGAGCGGCGTGTGTGAACGTTGGGAAAGCTCTTCGAGTTCCGCCTTGGGCAAGAAGCCGTAGCGAAGCTGGATAGCTCGCAGGTCGTCGAAGATCACGGCGCGGCGTCTCGCATGGAAGAGCGCCGGGCGAGTTTCATCGCGCGGCGTAAAGTCGAGTACGGATTCTCTTGCATACTACTGGCGCCTTGCGGCCCTGTAAATAGAAGCCCCGTTGCCTTTTCGCTCCACGCCGCCAAAAAGACAACGCGCCGCCGCCCGCTTCCGCACGATAATGAGGCGAACGACTCGTCTGCCATTCGAATGCGAATCGCCTCCAAAGCTCATTGGATAAACGCGGCGTTGTGCCTCGCGCTCTTTTTCCATCTCATACTCGTCGTCAGCAGTGCCTCCGCAAAGGAGCGCAACGCCCTCTCCAATCATTCGCCCGTCGCTTCCGCTGACACGCCCGCCGAGCCTCAAAAATATATCGGCCCCGGTTCCTGTGCCGCCACAAGCTGCCACGGCAGCGTCAAGCCCGTCGCCGGCAGCCGCATTTTGCAAAACGAATATTCCACCTGGATCATTCAGGACAAGCACAGCCGCGCCTACCAAGCGCTCACCGGAGATATCGGCGAACGCATCGCTCGCATTCTAAAACTCAATGCAAAAGCGGAAGACGCTCCCAAATGCCTCGCCTGCCACGCGCTCTACACCACTCCCGAGCAGCGCGGCCGCCCCTTCGAACTTTCCGAAGGCGTCTCCTGCGAAAATTGCCACGGCCCCGCCTCCGCTTGGCTTGGGCCGCACACCACGCGCGATTGGTCTCACGAAAAATCCGTCGCTCTCGGCATGCACGACACGCGCAACGTCATCCTTCGCACCGACAAATGTCTTTCCTGCCATCTCGGCACCAAGGAAAAGTTCGTCGACCACGAAATGATTGCCGCCGGCCATCCCGACCTCTTTTTCGAATTGGATTCGTTTTCCGCGGTCATGCCGCGCCACTGGAAATCGCCGCGCGAATCCGCTCCCGGCGTCCCCGCGGAAGACGCCGCCTGGACGGGCGTCCGCGACTGGAGCGCCGGCCAAGCCGTGCAGCTCCGCGCGGAAATGGACCGCCTGGTCTGGCGCGCCAAGGGCGAGCGCTTCGATAAAAAAGATGTCTGGCCCGAGTATTCGGAGCTTTCTTGTTTTGCCTGCCATCATTCGCTTGGCCCGGCAAAGGACAGTTGGCGCCAGGCGCATGGATTCGATGGCCGCCGTCCTGGCGATCCCGCCTGGAACAGTTCGCGTTATGCCGTTTTCCGTTTGCTCGCCAAACAAGTCGATCCCGCGAACGCGCAAGAACTGGACCAACACCTCCTCGAAGTCGCGAGCGAAATGTCCAAGCTGAATCCCGACCGCAACGCGGTCGCTTCCGCGGCCACTGCCGCCGCCCCGATTGCGCAGCGTTTCGCCGAGCATCTTGCGGCCATGCCCTACGATCAATCGCTCGTTCTGCGCATGCTGCATCAAATTCCGGACAACGCCGAATCCATTTCTCTCGCCGGCGAACGCGCCGCCGAACAAGCGGCCATGGCCATGGATTCCTTCTACATTGCCTACAGCAAGGAAGCGCAACCCGCCAACGCCGCCGAAGTTCGCGCCGCCATCAACGTTCTCTTCCAGCAGCTCGAAAATCCCTCCGCTTACAACGCCGACCAATTTGCCGCTTCCTTGCGGTATCTTGGCGCAATCCTGCGATAATCAAATCCGCGAAAAGTTCGCCGCAGGCACGAAGTCGGCGCGTTTGTTCTCTTGCGTATATCGGTCTTCTCTTCGCGCGAGAGACGGAAAGTGCTCCTGTGAATTGTTTCGAGAATTGGTTTTGCTCTTCGTCCTTCTGGCGCCGCGTCACTCGCAATCAACTGCTTCCCTGGCTTCTATCCGGCGCGGAATTGGGAGACCACGTTCTCGAGATTGGTGCCGGTGCTGGGGCGGCCACGGAAGAGTTGCGCAAGCATGCAAGACGAGTGACCAGCCTCGAATACAACCGCAATCTTGTAGCGCAACTGGCGCAGCGCAACCGGTGCGCCGTCGCCAACGGTCACTCGAACGGCGCGATTTTGCAGGGTGATGCATCCGCGCTCCCTTTTTCTGAAAAAGTATTTTCCGCCGTAATTGCTGTCCTGATGCTCCACCATCTGAAATCCTCAGACGCCCAGGATCGCGCTTTCGCGGAAATCCATCGCGTGCTCCGGCCCGGCGGCCTCTTTCTCGCCGTCGATATTCCCGATGGCTGGCTGCACCGCATTGCGCACATTCGCAGCACTTTTGTTCCGCTCGTGCCCGCGACGATTCCCAATCGCCTGACAACCGCGGGTTTCTCGGACGTGTCCACTGCGTTTCGCAGCGGCGTGTTCCGTCTGCGTGCTCAGCGCCCGCGGGACGCCGGCATTTCCTGACGCGCTGCGCGTTGACGACGTTGTGCGCGGGCCGTAGCATGAATGAATGGGCGCCACCCCGAAACACAAGTTCCCTCCCGGCCCATCCGTCGGCCTGAAGCGGTGGTCGCTCGGGCCGCTGAACAATGGTGATCCGCTAGGCTATTTCACGGGAATTGTTCGCGAGTACGGCGATGTCGCCGGCCTTCTCATCATGAATTTCCGCATTCTTCTGATCAATCATCCGGACCACATTGAAGACGTGCTCGTCAATCATCCGCGGAAGTTCGTAAAAGGCCGCGTCTTGCAAGCAAACAAACGCGTTTTCGGCCGTGGCCTGCTGACCAGTGAAGGGGACTTCTGGCTGCGGCAACGCCGACTGGCTCAGCCCGCGTTCCATCGCGCGCGCATCGCCGGTTATGCTTCCACCATGGTCGAATACACCGAGCGGCTCCTCAAGGAATGGCACGACGGCGAAGAGCGCGACATCCATAAAGAAATGATGCGCCTCACTTTGCAAATCGTCGGCAAAACGTTGTTCGATGCCGACGTCGAGCGGGACGCTCAGGACATTGGCCGCTCTCTCGAACTTCTCCTTCATCTTGGCGCGAATTTCCGCCGCACGATTTTCGTTCCTCACTGGCTGCCCACGCCCACCAACATCCGCCTCGAGCGCGCCATCCGCCAAATCGAAAAAGTTCTCTATCGCATCATCGCGGAGAAGCGCGCCTCCGGCCGTGACGCGGGCGACCTCCTCTCGATGCTTCTTGCTGCGCAGGATGAAGACGGTTCCCGCATGACAGATCAGCAGCTTCGCGATGAAACCATCACGCTTTTTCTCGCCGGCCACGAGACCACCGCGAACACGCTCTCCTGGACGTGGTGGCTGCTCGCGCAGAATCCCGCCGTCGAAGCGAAGCTCCATACCGAATTGAGTTCGGTGCTCGCGGGCCGCCCTCCTTCGCTCGAGGATTTGCCCAAGCTCGCCTACACCAATCATGTCATCACCGAATCGCTCCGGCTCTATCCACCCGCCTGGGGCACGGCGCGTACCGCCATCGAAGACCTCGAAATCGCCGGTTATTCCGTGCCCAAAGGCTCCGGCGTTTCTTTCGCGCAATGGACCGTCCATCGCGACGCGCGCTGGTATGACGCTCCCGAAGAATTCCGTCCCGAGCGCTGGGAAGGTGACCTCCCCAAGCGCTTGCCTCGGTTTGCCTATTTCCCGTTTGGTGGCGGCCCGCGCCAGTGCATCGGCAACTCCTTCGCGCTGATGGAAGCGGCTCTGATTCTCGCCACCATCGCGCAGCACTACCGGTTCCGCCTCGTACCCGGTCATCCAGTTGTGCCGCTGGCATCCATCACCTTGCGCCCCAAACATGGCATCCGCGTCACGCTCGAATCCCGCACCGCCAAGAGCAGAGCCGCACTTGGTTTTGGACAATAGGCGGCGCCGCGTCTACGCCGGAACGTCTGCCCGCGGAGAGTTTCTGTAGGAGTCCAACTTTCGATTTTTCAGGGGCTAGCTTGTCGCCTTCCTTTCATCGACGACCGGATGGCCGGTGTTCGTGCTCGTCTCGCGAAGAATCATACCGGAGAGCCGGTCCACTGCGTTATCTACTGCGAAGAGTTTCTTGCTGAAGAGCCAGTTCTTGTAGTTGCCACTCCACAGAAGGCCGACTCCAATGTTCTTATCGTGGACAGCAATCGACGCCTCGATCTAACCAGCGAGCGGATCGCGAGACTAGCGAGAAGCCCCCTCGACGGTCATTTCGTCGAAAAGAAATGAATGTGGCTTGGCGCGGCCGGGGAACACCTGAGCCGAAGATGTAGTGCGTGATTCGCAGTATTAGCGACCGACATGGGCTGTCAAAAAAAAAGGCCCCCTGCGTGGAAATAAGCGCAGGGGGCAGCTTTTTCCTAACTTTACATCGGGGTTTTTAACGGGTGGATGAAGGCAGAAGTTCGTCCCAATAGGGGGTGTACCCGTAGTGCTTGTAAATAAGGGCTCCCCACTGCTGATCGGCGAAGTTGGGCCACTTGTCCTTGTCGAAGCCTGGAGCGTTTTCCAGGCGCTTCTTGTCGAGATTGAGCACCGCGCGCTTTTGCGCCAGGTCAAAATGGAAGGCGTTCCAGGGAATGGCGAAATACTTATCGCCCATTCCAAGGAAACCGCCAAAGGACAACACAGCGTATGCCATGCGGCCCGAGGCGGCGTCGAAGACCAGGTCTTCGATCTTGCCCAGGTCCTGGTTCTGTGCGTTGACCACATTGCAACCGATGACAGTCTTGTTGGCTGCCACGATGTCGGAGTATCTCGTCGCTGTTGCTACTGACATTTTCTCTTCCTCCCGGATTTAGACTGCACTGCGTTTTGAACGATAAAACGATTTCCAGGGTGGGTCTGTTCAAAATTGCTCACCTCCCGGGCGCGCCCTCTCAAAATCGGAGCGGGCCCGGTTCGCTCAGAAAGCTTTTCCCGGTCGCCGCGAGCCTGCCGGATTCTAAGAAAAAACAAAGGTTAGAAGCCAGAGGCGGAGAATTCTTCAAAGATGAGTTGTTTGTCCATGTCGAGCATTTGCTTTCTGTAGAAATGGATGGACGCCAGGACGGCGGCGATCAGCGGGAAAAAGACGATGGCACGCCAGGGATCGGCGAGCGACCAAAGATCGAGTTCCGGCAAATACGAGGTGAAGATAATGAAGCCGAACAGGTAGGCGGCCAAGATCAGGGCGGAGTGGCTTTGGAACGGCGGGTACGTGCAGGTGAATGGAATTTTGCGGAAGCGGACAAGAAGCAATTCGACGAAAGCGAACGTGCAAGCGGCGAAAACCGCGGTGTGCAGAAGCGCGGCGCCGAAATCCCAGAGCAGCCAGGAAGAGACGAAACAGAGTGGCGCGAGTGGAACGAGAGAAAAGGAAAGCAGGATTTTGCGAGCGATGGCACGAGCCTGCAAAGTGCCGGGGTCGATCCATAAAGCGAAGACCCAGTTGGCGCGCAGGTCGGAGGGAACTTCGAGAGAGAGACGGATTCCCGCGACGATGCAGAATGCCAGAATAAACGGAATGGAAAGAAGTTCCTCGGAAGGAATGCGCAGCGCGGTCGCCGTATTTCCGTGGAAAGTGGAGGCGAGAGCTTGTGCGGAAACGACCAAGCCCATCGCGAAAAAGGCCGAGGCAATTTGCAGGTGAGATTCGCTGCGAAAAAGAGTGCGCATGATGAAATGGAAGCAAGCGCGCTGCGGCGCGTCGCGGAGGATGGTGCGGTCGAAAAAGCTTACGCGAAAAAAGCGAAAATGCGAGCGTGGCAGAGGCCCGGCGTCGGCGCTTTCGGGAATGCGCACGAAAGAGCGGCGAAAGCTGAGAGCGTAAGCCAGGAAGGCGATGACGAGAGAAAGGCCCAGCGCGATGAGAGCGGTTCTCGTCAGGGCGGCGAACGCGGGGTTCGCGCCGTTCCCCCAAAAAGTCTGCCCCAGGCCCAGAAACCAGACCGGAGGAAGCAGACGACTGGCGAACGTGCTGATTTGCGTGCCCTCCGCGAGGAACGAGGGAACAGCGAAACTCGTGGCGAGAAGGGTCAGAAAAAAAAGCGCGATCAGAAAACGGGCATAGAGAGAGACCTTGCGGAAAAGTGCGTAAGGCAGAAGGGCCATCAGTAGCCCGATGACCGCGAAAACGGCGAAGAAGCTGAAAACGCTGGCGAGAACCACGGTTGCGGCATGACCAACCGCGAAACGCAGAAACACTGCCAGCGAAACTTGTGAACCAGCCACGGCGACGGGAAAAAGTACGAAGCTGGCGGCGTTCACGTCGAGCGTGAGGACGGTCGCGAAGAGGAAAATCGCGGCAAAATTTCCAAGAAAAATCCGGCGAAGAGAGACGGGCAGCGGGACGATGTTGGCGTAATCGCGGCGGTCGAGGAAAAGTGCGTCCCAGCGCCAGAGGGCGGCCGCGCCCGTGACAGCCATGCTGAGAACGATAAAGAAATATTCGTCGGGAAGGGAAGCGCTGAATGGATTGTAAGGCGCTTCGCCGCGCATCCAGCGGATCAGCGAACCGTATTTTTCGAAGAGAAGCACGGAAACGAGTGCGCCGGGCATGGCAAGGAGAATCAGGATCACGCCGAGAGCAACATCCATACCAGAGTCGCCGGAATCTCCGCCGCCATGAAAGACGCGGCCGAGGAAGACGCGCAGAAGACTTCCAAAGGGGCGCCGCGAATGGGCCTCCCAAGTATCCCGGAAGAATTGTTTCGCGCCGGCGATCACGAGGAAACCACCACGTCCACGATATTGTTCGCGATTTGAGCCACGTCGCGATCCTCAACCAGATTCAGGAATATCTGTTCAAGTGAGTTTTCCCCGATGCGTTGGCGGACTTCTTCGGTCGAGCCGTTGGCGATGACCTGGCCCTTGCGAAGAATGAGCAGGCGCGAACAAACTTTTTCGACGACTTCGAGCACATGAGAACAGTAGAAAATGGTTTTGCCGCGCGCGCTGAGCGATTGAATGAGATTTTTGAAGATGAGTGCGGACGTGACGTCCAGGCCGGAGAGCGGTTCATCGAGGATGAGCACGTCGGGATTATCCATCAGCGCCGAAATGAGAAGAATGCGCTGGCGCATGCCCTTCGAGTAGGAGCCGATCGAAAGATGACGATGCGGAAATAGGGAGAATAGCTCGAGGCAGGAATCGATTTTTGTTTTCATGCGCTGCGCCGGCATGCCGCGCAGAGTGCCCACGAGTTCGAGGTATTCGTAGCCGGTGAGATACGGATAAAGATTGGGCTCTTCGGGGACGTATCCCAGATGTCTGCGATATCCGACGAGATCGTTCTGAATGTTTTCGCCTTGAAAAAGAACCTGGCCGCCGGTAGGTTCGAGCAGGCCGATCAGCATTTTCACTGTTGTGCTTTTGCCGGAGCCATTGGGCCCGAGATAGCCGAGCACCTGGCCGGGTTCGAGCGAGAAGCTGATGCTCTGAACGGCGAGCACCGAGCCGTAATACTTCGTGAGCCCTTGCGCTTCGAGCATCGGGCGCCTTCCTGCGAGAAGACAAACCGCGAACGAATCCTGGGATGGTGGTTGGACACCGCGGGGACGCAAAAAGTTTCCACGAAATTGCGAGGCAAGAGTTTCCACGAGTCTCGGTAAAGCGAAACATCCAAAATTGAGGGGGTGCGAAATCATCGTTCTACCAAGAGCCGTTAGGCGGGCGCGGAGCGTTTGCGCCAGAAGAAGTAGGCCGGGAGGCCGAAGCAGAAAAAGCACGATGGCGACGGCGAGATTTTTGAATTGGGACGGGTCAATGATGGCTACGGCGATGGCGTTGCCGGCGATGGCGGTGGCGGCTAGGACGAACAGCAGCGGCGTCCAGGGGTAGCCGGGAACGCGATAGGGAATCGCGATGCCTTTGGCGGCGCGGCGGAGCGGGAAAATGGCGGCGGCTCCGAGGCCGTAGAAAATCCAACCGACAAAAATAACGCCGCCAATCAATTCGGCGAATTTTCCTGCACATGCCAGGATAGCGGACCAAACGCCGAGAGCGATGATCGCCGCGGCGGGAGTTTGGAAGCGCGGATGAACTTCGGCAAGTTTTTTGAAGAAGAGATTGTCGTTGGCCATGGCGTAGAAAACGCGGGGAGCGGTGAGGATGACGCTATTCGCGGCGCTGAAGGTGGAAATGAGAATCGGAAGAGCGACGATAATTTCCGCTTTGCGGCCGAGGACAACGCCGACGGAAGCGGAAGCTATCGTATTGCTGGCAGTGGCGCCGGCAGGTCCGAGCGCGACGAGATACGCGATAACAGCGATGAGATAGAGGGCGGCAAGAACCAGCGAGCCGAGCGGGAAAGCGCGCGGGAAAGCCTTCTGAGGGTTGATGACTTCGCCGGCGCTGTAGGTGCCGAACTGCCAGCCTTCGTAGGCCCACAGCACGGCGATCATGGCGAGGCCGAAGTTCGAGAAAAGCCCGAAGCCATGCTGCGACGTTCCCAAGGCGGACGGCAAATCTGCCGCGTGGCGGCCGAGCGTAAGAAGGATGGCGCTGAGAAAAACAATGATGCCGACCTTGATGAGCGTGGTCCAGTTTTGCAGGTCGGAACTCTTGCGCGTGCCCCAGATGTTGACGGCCGTGACGACAGCGATCATGGCAACGGAGAGAATGGTTTTGCCGAGAGCGGAGAGAGGGACAATTTCGGCGAAGTGCTCCGTAAAGGCGCGGGCGAGCGCGGCGACGGAGCCGCTGGCGATAACGAGAAACAGGCACTACCCGTAGAGAAAAGCGGGGATGCGGCCGAAGCCGTCGCGAATGAAGCAGTAGAGGCCCCCGGCTTCGGGGTTGGTGGAGGCCAGCTCGGCGCAGGTGAGGGCGCCGAGGAGAGAGAGCACACCGCCTGCGACCCAGACGAGGAGAGAGTAACCGACCGAGCCATCCAGTTGGCGGAGGATCAAGCCGGGCGTGAGAAAAATGCCCGAGCCGATGACCGAGCCAACGAAGAGTAAAAAGAGGTCGCGGAGGCGCAGGGTGCGAGGGAGAGGCGGCATGGTTTGGTGGGTGGGAACTTGGCCGCCAGAGGAAAGCCGCATCATAACCGGAGTTGGAGCGCCATCAAACAAAAGATCGGCAGGGAAGTGATGCCTGGTGACTATTGAATTGTGCTCGTCTGGGCAGAGATCCTTCGTGGCGAGTCGCGATTAGAGGCCGAAGAGGGGGGCGGGCATGAAGCAGAGGATGAAGACGATGAGGGTCAGCAGCGCGGCGACGCGGCGCGGCGGGTCGAGAGGAGCGGGATCGTAAATGGGAGCGATGCGGAGAAAACGGAGGCCGAAGAGGAGAGCGGCCCAAACATACCAGCCGTACCAGAAGAAATAGCCGAGAGGAAGAAGAGCGAGAGGGAGGAACAGGGTAGAAATACGGTGAAGGCGGGAATTGACGGAGCGGAGGATGTGGCCGCCATCGAGCTGTCCGGCGGGGAGCAGGTTCAAAGAGGTGGCGAAAAGACCGACCCAGGCGGCGCGACCTACGGGATTGAGCAGGAGGGTGTTGGGGTCGGTGTGGGGATGAGTTATCGCGGCGAAAAAGCGGAGCAAGAGCGGAGAACCGAAGACGACATCGGCGTGCGAGGGGTCAATGATCGCTGGAACGACCTTGGCATGGAGAAGGCCAAAGAGAAGAGCAGGAACGGCGAAAAAGAAGCCGACCAGTGGGCCGGAGGAGCCGACGTCGAAGAGAGCGCGAGTGGTGCGAATGGGAGAACGAATCATGATGAAGGCGCCGAAGGTGCCAATGAGCGAAGGGAACGGAATGAAGAAAGGATAGCTGGAGTGGATGTGATGATGGCGGCAGGCGAAGAAATGGCCGAGTTCATGGGCGAGAAGAATGGTCAAGAGAGTGGCTGCGAAGGGCATGCCAGCGAGAAGGCCAAGCGGATTTTTGTAGAAGAGGGAGAAGGCCCGGAGAAAATCGTCAAGGGAGACGGCTTGGTTGTGAGCGTAGGCAACGGCGAATTGCGTGCCGGCGGCGAGGCAAGTGCAGAGCGTGGCGAGAAAGAGGGCGATGGCCAGGATGAGCGATTTGATAGAGGGGCGCGGGAGTACAGGGACGTAAAAGTGGGCAGTTGGAGGAAGAGTGTGCCAATCGACGGGGGCCGGGAAAGTGTCGAGCGTGGAGTCTGAGGGCGGCGTGGTCACAGGGAAATTGAAAGTGTACGAAGATTCATCAAGATTAAGTACAGCATACTTGGGCCAGGTTGCGCCAGCGGAGGCTCGGACAGGTGAGATGTTAAAAGCCGAAATCTGCGGATGGTGAGGCCAGGCAGGGATGGGGATCGAATTAGGTGGTTCCGAGAGGCAGGGAAGAGCATAGTGCTATTTTCTAGAGCCGGACTGGCGAGGTGAACGATGCCGTTCTGGGAGAAACTCACGCGAAAGAAGGTTCCCCAGGGTGTAGGGCCTGAGGGGCTCGCCTCGAATTCCCAGGCTTGCAGAGTGGAGTCTTCCCTGCAGACGTTTGGGCTGAGGTTGCTGCAACAGGAATGCGCCGCAAAGAAACAACAGAACGTTTTCATTTCTCCGCTGAGCATTTTTCTGGCACTGGCCATGACCGAGAACGGGGCGGCGGGAGAGACTAAGGCAGCGATGCGGGGAGCGCTCGCCTTGCCTCCGGATGCCAGCGAAGAGGCGGTGAGCCGGTACGCGGCTGGGCTTATGAGGTTGGTGCAATCGCAAGGGGAAGCGGAACTCGCCATTGCGAATGCGCTTTGGGCAGACGTCAGAGCGCAGATTGCACCGGATTTTGTGAGAAGGTGCCAGGAAATTTACGGCGCGGATGCAGAGACGCTCGATCTAAACGAGCCTTCGTCTGCCACCGCCATCAACAGATGGGTATCCGAGAAAACCAAGGGCAAGATTCCCGCCATTGTGACGGCAGACAGTATTGCGGGCGCGATTGCGATTCTGACGAACGCAGTCTATTTCAGAGGGAAGTTTCAAATTCCATTTCGAAAGGAAGCGACTGCGCCGAAACCGTTTTACCTTGCGGATGGGCGCGAAAAAGTGGTGCCCTTAATGCGGAAAGGTAGTTTGTCGAATTCGTACCGGAGCGGAACAGAATTCGAGGCGGCAATCCTCCGCTATAAGGATTCCGGGATTGAGCTCTACATGCTTCTTCCGGCACGAGGTACAAAGCCCGAGGAAATACTCAGAGAAAAGTCCATGCAAGAGATGTTGGTGGGCGACGCGTCCATTACACTTGACCTTTCCATGCCCCGATTCACCATCGATTTTACGAGCAGCCTAAAAAATTCTCTCACACGGCTGGGGATGGGCCCCGCGTTTCAAAATCCAGGCGCGGACTTTTCGGCGCTTGGGTCTCGCCTTTTCTTTCTCAATGAGGTCATCCAGAAGACGCGCCTGGAGATGGATGAAGAAGGAACAGTCGCGGTAGCGGCAACCGCGATGGACATGGCGCTGTGTGCCCGACATCCGCGGCTTAACTTGACAAGACGGCTGGTCTTCGACCGTCCTTTCGCCATTTTGTTGAGAGATAGGATAACGAACGCGATTTTGTTTGCCGGCGTGATTTACGAACCGTAAAAATGCGATCTTTTTACTGGGCCCCTGCGGAAAAGGCCGCACTCGTTTAATTCAAGAGGAGGCTGCTTCCTTCAGGAGGTAGCCGCTGGAGTGCGTCTCGAACATGCGAGCCGCGAAATGCAGGATGCGAGCGGATGCTTGTTGCGGGTTTAGGCCGCGGGAATGGATGTTGGAGACGAGGTTGCGGTTGGCATCGGTATGCGAAGCGCGCGGCTGATAGGCGAGATAGGCGGATAGGCTTTCGGCGGTGGCGAGGCCGGGGCGTTCGCCGATGAGAAGGACGGCGACGCGGGGCGAGAGCAATTCCCCGATGTCATTCAGGATTCCTACGCGGCAATGATGAATCACGAAAACGCGGGCAATGTTCCATTGGCGTTTTTCGGCTCCTGCGAAGAGCAGAGGGAGTAGCGAAGGGACCTGCGCGGCGACGGCGGGAACGGAAAGGCCGTCGCCGATGGCGATTTGAAGATCGCTGGCCTGGGAACCGTGGACGCGAAGGGCTTCGCGAGATTCGTCATCGAAATGGCGGCCTAGATCCGGGCGCAAGAGATATTCGTCCTTGGAGCGGGCTTTTGTGCGGACTTCGAAAAAGTTCCAGCGCTGGACGAAGTCGTGGCCGAAGCACTGCTCCGGATTCAATTCGGCGCGGACGGCATCACGAGCGGCGGCGTGGGCTTCACGCAAGTCCAACTGCGTGCTGGTGCGATAGGCGGCTCCCGCCCGGCCAACGAGGAGGCGGGCTGGCGTGCGCGCGCGAATCTTGCGAACGATCTCGGGCAGGTCTGAGGGGTTGAGCGCCGAATGGTGCTCGCCGGCCATTTAAACCATCCCTTCGAGGGACGATTCGAATCCCTGCATCAACTGGCGGCGCGCGGGCGCGTCGAGCAAGGCTGGCTCGGCGGCGCGGTAGATGCCAGAATTCTCCAGCCAGGCGAGGAATTCGGGAGCGGGGCGCAGATTGAAAAGGCGGCGGACGGCGAGCGCGTCGTGATAGCTCGTGGATTGATAGTTGAGCATCACGTCGTCGGAGCAGGGAACGCCCATGAAGTAATTGCAGCCTGCGGCGCCGAGGAGCAAGAGGAGATTGTCAGCGGAATTCTGATCGGCGGCGGCGTGGTTCGTGTAACAGACGTCGCAGCCCATGGGAAGGCCGAGGAGTTTGCCCATGAAATGATCTTCGAGGCCGGCGCGAATGATTTGGCGTTCATCGTAGAGATATTCGGGACCGATGAAGCCGACGACGCTGTTGACCAAGAAGGGGTCGAAGACGCGCGCGACGCCATAGGCGCGGGCTTCGAGGGTGACCTGGTCAAGGCCATGGTGCGCATCGGCGGAGAGAGCGCTGCCCTGGCCGGTTTCGAAATACATCGCGTGCGAACCTTTCCATGCGACATCGCGCGTCCGATGGTGCTCGAGGACGCGTTCGCGGCCTTCGCGAAGCGTGGCGAGGGAAATGCCGAAGCTGCGATTCGCCGATTCGGTGCCGGCAATCGACTGGAAGAGGAGATCGACCGGAGCGCCGCGTTCCATGGCGGCGAGCTGGGAGCTGATGTGCGCGAGGCAGCAGGTTTGCGTAGGAGCTTTGCACATATCGACAAGGCGATCGAGAGCGCGGAGGATGGCGCCGACGGTGTCGACGGAATCGGAAGCGGGATTGACGCCGATGACGGCGTCGCCGCAGCCGTAGAGCAGGCCTTCGAACGCGGCGAGGAGAATGCCCGCAATGTCATCGACGGGATGATTCGGCTGGACGCGAATGCCGAGCACGCCGCGCTGGCCCATGGTATTGCGGCAGGCCGTGACATTGCGGATTTTTGCGGTGGCCAAGACGAGATCCTTGTTACTCATGATCTTGGCGAGGGCGGCGGCGATTTCGGGGATAATGGCCCACTGAAGTTGCTTGAGGGCGGCTTCGGTGGTGGCGTCGTCGAGGATGTGCTCGCGAAACTCGCCGACGGTCAGGCTCTTGATGGACTGAAAAGATTTTTGGTCAAAAGTATCGAGGAGCAGGCGGCTGACTTCGTCCTTGTCGGGATCGATCAGCGGCTGCTGGGCGATTTCCTCCAGGGTGAGATCGGCGAGTTTGCGCTTGGCGGCGACGCGTTCGCGCTCGGAACGCGCGGCGACGCCTGCGAGTTGGTCGCCGGACTTCTCCTCGTTGGCTTTGGCGAAGAGCTCGCGCAAATCGGAAAAGACGAATCGCTCAGGCATGGAAGTGTCGCCGCGGCTGCGAGTCTGGATGCGAAGCGAAAGTAGCATTGTTTTCGAGGCAAGGAAAGCGGAGCGGGGCGAGAGCGGATTGAGGATTTTGGCGCGGTGGGCTTGGGTAATTGGGAGGACCTGATGAGAACGAGACTTCGTATCGTGTTGTGCGGTGCGCTAATGGTTGCCGTGGCGGGGATTACGCATTTCGCGGCGCGGGCAAGCGGCGAGAGCGGCGCTGTGCAGGCTCCGGCGGCACAGGCTGTTGCAGCGCAGAATGCGGCGGCGCAGACATCGAACCCGGACGCATTTTATAAGCTGGGGCCGGACTCTTTGCCGCAAGAGGGCGTTCCGAAGGGCGAGATTCGCGGGCCATTTATTTTGCCGAGCCAAGTTTATCCCGGCACGCAGCATACCTATTGGGTTTATGTTCCAGCGCAATACGACGCGAGCGTTGCGGCGAGTGTGATGATTTACAACGACGGGCACGCATTTATGGACCCGGACGGCGATATCCGCGCGCAGAACGTGATGGACAATCTGATTTTTCGGCGAGAGCTGCCGGTGATGATTGGCGTGTTCATCAATCCTGGGCGGCGGCCCGACCAGCCGGAACCTACGACGACCGAGTGGGGCGATCACACGACGAACCGGCCGGCGGAATACAATTCGCTGGACGATAAGTACGCGCGCGTGATCGTGGATGAGCTGATGCCGGTGCTCTACCAGGAATACAACATTTCGAAAGATCCCGAGCGGCACGGGATCGGCGGGTCGAGCTCGGGAGCGATTGCGGCGTTCACGGTGGCCTGGGAACGGCCGAATGATTTTCGCAAGGTGCTGAGCAACGTGGGGAGTTTTGTGGATTTGCGCGGCGGAAATGCATATCCGGACATCATCCGCAAGAGCGAGAAAAAGCCGATTCGAATTTTTCTTTGCGATGGAAGAAATGATAATCGGGGAGAGACGAACGGAAATCCCTACAATGCCGCGGTCGATTGGTTCTATCAAAATGTGCGCATGATGGAGGCGCTGACGGCGAAGGGATACGACGTGAATTACGCGTGGGGGATAAACAAGCACGGGCAAAAGATGGGCGGAGCGATTCTGCCGGACATGATGCGGTGGCTGTGGCGGGACCACGCGTTTTCAACCGATCCGAAGGATATGGAAGAGCGATCTTTTAACGTGCCGAAGAAGAGCGCGGAGAAGCGGTAGAACTTTTTCTGCCATGGTGCGGATACGCTAGCGATGAAGGACCGGTAGAGTTGGATCAAGGCGCGCTAGCGGAGCGTCAGGAATCCATCGCGGGACAAAACGCAAAAAATCATGGGAGATTCGCGGCGGACAGCGAGATGATCTTGCCGTTAACCGGCGGAGAGCAAATTCGTTGTGTCCAACATGCTAGAAGCGTACGATGTGCCTACTTGGGGTGCAGGTCGGAATGCCGTATCGGTAAGTGGAGTATCGTGACATCTCTCCCAGCAGGATGAATACAGCAAACGTCAAAGCCAAAGGAGTGGTCCGATGAGCTCATTCGGAAAGGCCTATGGAGTAGCAGTTTTACGCGGAACGTATGCGGTGGTGTGTTTGACGATGATGCTGTTCCTGCTTGGCGGCCGGGCGCAGGCGCAGTCGATGATGACGCATCATGTGCGCCCCGATGTGCAGAATGGGAAGGCGCGGTTCCTGAATCGTTTGGCCGGAACGCAGACGCTGCGGTTGAACATCGTTCTGCCGCTGCGCGATCAGGCCGGCTTGGATGATTTTTTGCAAGAACTCTACGATCCATCCAGCCCATCGTATCGGCACTTTCTGACTGTGCCGGAGTTCACGGCGAGATTTGGTCCCACACAAGCGGATTATGACGCAGTCGTTGCGTATGCGAAGGAGAACGGCCTGGTGGTGGTGGGCGGATCGCGCGATGGGATGGACGTGCAGGTTGAGGGCACGGTGGCGAATATCGAAACGGCTTTTCACGTAAGCATGGGCGTTTACCAGCATCCCACGGAAAACCGTACGTTTTATGCGCCGGACCGGGAGCCGATGGTGAATTTGCCGTTCTCGTTGTGGCACGTCTCGGGTTTGGACAATTATTCGATTCCACATCCCATGTATGTGAAGAAGAGCGATTACGCGGCGGCGAACGGCATCAACGCGAACGCGGTGGTCTCTCATGCAACCACAGGATCGGGGCCCTCGGCTTCGTTTTTGGGAAGCGACATGAGAGCGGCATACTACGGAGGGACGACTCTGACCGGTGCGGGGCAGAACCTCGGGCTGCTGGAATATTTGGGCACGGACCTCGCGGATTTGAATACCTACTTTGCGAACGTGGGCCAGACGAACAACGTGCCAATCACGTTGCTCTCGACGGACGGAACGAGCACATCCTGCGTGGATTCGAGGGCCGGCGGGCGCTGCGATGACACGGAGCAGACATTGGACATGACGCAGGCGATCGGGATGGCGCCGGGACTTTCGAGCCTGGTGATGTACGTGGGATCGACGGATACGGCCATCATCAGCGCGATGACGACGCACAATCCACTGCCGACCATGATAGGTTGTTCGTGGGGATGGACGCCGGCGGATCCGACCACGCTCAATCCCTACTTCGAGAAGATGGCGGCGCAAGGACAGAACTTCTTCGCAGCTTCCGGGGATTCTTCGACCTGGTCGAAGAGTAACGAGGCATGGCCAGCGGACAATGCGTATGTCGTTTCTGTCGGAGGCACGGACCTGGTGACGGCCAGCGCGGGCGGCGCGTGGAAGTCCGAGACAGCGTGGGTGGACAGCGGAGGCGGAATCTCACCGGACTCAATTGCGATTCCCTCGTGGCAGCAGCTCGCGGGCGTGATCAACTCGAGCAACAAAGGTTCGACGACGTTGCGTAACGGGCCGGACGTCGCGGCGAACGCGAACTTTACATTTTATGTTTGCGCGGACCAGACCACGTGCACGGCGAACGATTATGGAGGAACAAGTTTTGCGACGCCGATGTGGGCGGGATACATCGCCCTCGTGAATCAGCAGTTGGCTGCCAGCGGGGAGCCGACCATTGGTTTCATTAACCCCACGATTTACTCGCAAAGCGTTACGTCGAGCTATGGGACGGAATTCCACGACATCACGAGCGGCACGTCCGGAAGCTATTCGGCGGTGACCGGGTATGATTTGGTGACTGGATGGGGAAGTCCGAATGGAACTGGGCTGATCAATGCGCTCGCGTCGACTTCGACGACGCCTGACTTTACGATTTCGGCATCGCCGGGGTCGGTTTCGGTGGTGCAAGGGGGCAACGGCGCATCCACGATCACGACTGCCGTTTCAGGAGGATTTAATTCGGCAATTGGGTTAACAGCCAGCGGCCAGCCGACAGGCGTGACGGTCAGCTTCAATCCAGCGACGATTGCAGCGCCCGGATCGGGCAGTTCGGCGATGAGCATTGCGGTGGCTTCGACGACGGCGACGGGCACGTACACCATCACCGTGACGGGCACGGGCGGAAGCACTACGCACAACGCTACGGTCACGTTGACCGTGACGGCGGCGGCCTCCGGCAACTTTACTTTGTCTGCGTCGCCGACGAGCTTGAGCATCACGCGGTCCTCGCACGGGACAACGACAATCACGATTCATCCAACCAATGGCTTTGCCGGAAGCGTGACCTTATCGGCCAGCGGAATGGGAAGCGGCGTGACGGCGGCGTTCAGCCCGAACCCAGCGACCAGTACAAGCACGCTGACGTTGACAGCCAGCAGCAGCGCCGCCACCGGAACGACTACCGTGACCATCACGGGCGTTTCGGGTTCGCTCAGCCACACGACGACCATAAGTCTCAGGGTTCGCCGATAACCGAGAGCGGCTTCGCGGTTTCAACTTCACGGACAAAGTGAAGGAATTCGCGCAGCCGAAGAGGAAAAAGAGGATCGATTCTGCGCCGCCCGCCTCCATGGTTGGCGGCGCTTTATTCTTGTGGTGCGGAGTGTTGGGACTGCTATGCAATCGCGATGGAGGATGACTGCTTTCGTTGCGCCAGCAGAGGAGCTGCGAGAAACAGTTGCACGGCAGAATCGACAAAGTTCAGAAGAATTCAGCGGCGAAAGGGCGGAGTCGCTATTCCGCTTTCTTTTTGTCGGCTTCGATGCCCTGGAGTTCTTTGCCGGGCTTGAAGCGGACGGCTTTGCCGGGAGGGATATTGACTTCCTCTCCGGTGCGCGGGTTGCGGCCGATGCCGGTCTTGCGTGGCTTGACGCTGAAGACGCCGAAGCGGCGAAGCTCGATGCGCTGGCCGCGGCCGAGGGCTTGTTTGAGAGATTCGAAGATTGTTTCGACAGCTTGTTCGGCCTTAGTGCGGCTGATGAGAGTCTTGGCGACAACCGCATTGACGATGTCCAGCTTGATCACACGTGCCTCCCGCTTAAGTGGCAAATGCTAGAGGGTGCGCCGCAGGTTGTCAAGACGAGATGGGTAAACTACACTGTGCTTCCTTCAAGCGTTCCTAAAATCGAAGAGAGTTCGAGGAGGAATGGATGTCCGTAAAGCCCGACCGGTGGATCCGCAAGATGTCGCTGGAACATAAGATGATCGAGCCGTTCACCGACCGGCAGGTGCGCGAAGGGGTGATCAGCTACGGAGTTTCATCTTATGGATACGACATCCGCGTGGCGGACGAATTTCAGATCTTCACGAATGTGAACTCGACGATTGTCGATCCGAAGCATTTCGATCCGAGATCGTTGGTGCCCTTCAAGGGGGAATCGTGCCTGATTCCGCCGAATTCGTTTGCGCTGGCCAGGTCGGTGGAATATTTCCGGATACCCCGGAACGTGCTGACGATTTGCCTTGGGAAATCGACGTACGCGCGTTGCGGGATCATCGTGAACGTGACGCCCTTCGAACCGGAGTGGGAAGGATTTGTGACGCTGGAGATCAGCAACACGACGCCGCTGCCGGCGAAGATTTATGCGAACGAAGGGCTCTGCCAGGTGCTTTTCTTCGAATCGGACGAAGACTGCGAAGTGAGCTACAAGGATAAGAAGGGAAAATACCAGGCGCAGAGCGGGATTGTCCTGCCACGTTTATAAAATCAAAAGTTAGGAAGAAATTTGAGTTAGCTTGACGCCGGACACGGGATAACCGTGCTCTCGCCAAGCATCGAGGCCGCCCTCGAGGGGACGAATGCGCGTGATGCCCCGGCTTCTGAGGAGGAGCGCCACACGGGCGCTCGTAGCTTCGTTTGGTCAAGTGCAGTAGAGAATGATTTCGCGATCATGCGGCAGTACCTCGTCGTTTTCTTCAAGTTTCTTCGCATCCACGCGAAATGCACCGGGGATGGTTTCGGGATCAGCCTCAAAATCCAGGGAATGACGCAGATCGACGATGACCAGTTCCTCGCCGGCGTCGAGCTTGTGCTTCAATTCCTCGACAGTGATCCGTGCAATGCGAAGTTCCCGAAGGAAGCGCTTGCGAGCCACGAATTTGTACGTGAGATAAGCGGCGAGCGCGCCCAACAAAATGACACCCGCCCAACTGCCGAGAGACGCGGCGTGTTTCGCGATGTCCTCGATCTCGCCGCTGAAAACATAACCCAACCCAAGGAAAGTGCCGGCCCAGAGGCTTGCGCCTAAGGCGTCGAACAGCAGAAAACGCCGCGGGCGCATGTGAAAGATGCCGGCGAGCGGCGGAGCGATGGTGCCAAGGCCGGGAATAAATTTGGCAAGAATCAGAGAGTGGGCGCCCTGTTTGGAGAAAATACCCTCGGTGCGGCGAACGCAGGAGTCTGGCTCGATGGTGATCTTGCAGAGAAAATGGAGGATTCTAATGCCCTTGCGGCGGCCAAGCTGGTACCAAAGAAAATCAGCGAACATAGCGGCAAACGCGACGATAAAGAACGACTCAAAAAGATTTAACTGATGGGAGCCCGCGAGCGCGCCCGCGGCGAGGAGGAGCGGAATCGAAGGAATGGGAATTCCGGCCTGTTCGACGAAGACCCAAGCGAGCAAGACGATGTAGCCATGATGCAGGAGGAATTCGATAGTTCGGTGCATTTGGCTAGGTTGGGTCCTCTGTAATTGACGTAACCGACTATCGAGAGACGATAGGAGAAGTATGCCCCCAGCGGCCGGACATGACAAATTCGGCTAACGGCTTGCGTGTTCGGGGAGCAACCTCACGATCGCGAAGTTTTTCCGGAAGGGATTCTGGAACGCCGGGATAACCGATAGCAATGGCCGCGATGGGCTCCCAGTCCGCCGGAATTTCGAAAACCTGCTTGGCTTTGACCGGATCGAAACCCGCCATTTGATGAACAGCAAGGCCCCGGGCCGTGGCTTCGACGCTGAGGAGGGCGGTCGCGGCGCCGGTGTCGTAGAAGGCGTTGCGATTGGGGGCGCCGTTGCCGTGGAATTTTAGCGCCGAAACCGCGAGAACCAGCGCGGGAGCTTGCTTGGCCCAGCCGGCATTGAATTCGACAAGAACGCTGAGAGTTTTTGCGAAGCTTTCCGTATCGTCCTTGGTGGCCACAAGATAGGCCCAGGGCTGTTCATTGCTGCCAGAGGGCGCCCATCGCGCGGCCTCAAACAGGCTGGCGAGAATCGGGGGATCAATGGGCTTGTCCGAGAAGGCGCGAGGGCTCCAACGATTGCGAATGAGCTCGTGAATTGGGAAGTCGCTTTGTGCTGGTTTTTTCACGATTCGTTTCCTCTTTTCTAAGTCAGTGCTTGGATGAACCAAAGACCTGGACAGATACGTAAGGAATAGCGGAGGCCACTCCAATGCATTTCTCGCGCGCGCCAGAGAGAACCGGCTTCCGCCGCGCCACACCGGGCGGCGACGGCAATAAGTGCGGAAATTTTGCCCACTGGTGTTTCCTCCAATACGAGATACGCGGGTTGAAGCGGAAATGAACCTTGCGGCAGCTATTCTGGAACGCGAGCGCGGACCTCCTCGAGTAGTTCGGCGAGAGTTTTTAAACGCGCGGACGGAATGTGGTGAAACTGACGCTTGTGCAGGTCGCGAACGGGACGATCGAGATTTTTCAGAAGACCGAGTCCCGCGTGAGTGATGCGCGTTTTGACGACGCGGCGGTCCTCGGTCTGGCGCGCGCGAGAGATGAGGCCGCGCTTTTCCATGCGGTCGAGAAGGCGGGTCATATCCGGGTCGTGGGAAATCATGCGCTCGCCGATGGCGCTGCAGGGCAGGCCGTCCGGTTCGGCGCCGCGAAGAATGCGCAAGACGTTATATTGAGTGCCGGTGAGGCCATGGGGCTTCAGGAGTTGTTCGGTTTCGAGGCCGAGAGCGTCGGCGATTTTCTGGAGAGAGATGAAGAGCGAGGCTTCCGGCGAAAGAGCGGGGCGGGAAGGAAGGCGCTGACTCATGGGGCTACGATAGTCGTTATGACGACTAATGTCAAGGGGAAATGGCGGAATGGCGGAGTTCCGGGCGCTCTATGCCTTGCGAAGGGGGCGGAGTTGAACTTCGCTCACGAAGCTGCCTGGCGCTTGGGTCACAATCATTTCAACGGCGTGGGCCACGTCCTCGGGAGAGAGCGCCTTCGACGCATCCTTTGGGCCGCGAGGGGAAAAGCTGGTAGCGACGCTGCCGGGCGCGACCACGCTGACGCGAATACCGTGGTCGCGAAGATCTTCGGCCATACACGCGGATAAACCCTGGAGGCCCCATTTGGAGGCGCAGTAGATTCCGCCTCCCGCGAAGGCGTTGCGGCCCGCAAGAGAACTGATGTTGATAATATCTCCCGCACCGCGGCTGATCATGGACGGGGCCACGGCGCGGGAGACGAGGAAGACGCTTTTGAGGTTGGTGTTGAGGACGCGGTCCCAGTCTTCTTCCGTCTTTTCGTGCGCCGGACCGAAGACGCCGATACCGGCGTTATTGATCAGTATCGAGATGGGACCGAGTGTGGTCTGGGTCTCGGCCACGAAGGAATTCACGTCATCCGCCCGCGAAACATCGGCGATCTGCGAATAAACGGCCGAGCCCGTTTTCTTGAGACGGGCCTCGGCAGCCGTCAACGCCGCTGCATCGCGGCCAGAGATGGCGACGGAAGCGCCGAGTGTGGCAAGGCGAAGCGCGATGGCGCGGCCAATGCCGCGGCTGCCGCCGGTGACGAGGGCAACGGCGCCAGAGAGCGGGACGGATGGGGTTGACGATGAATCTATAGCTGCATTTTGAGACATTTGAATTCTTCCTCTCGCGAGCCACCCATTTTGTGCGAAACTCATCTTAGCATCCAGGAGTCTAAGCACTGTCCTCACCGCTTGGGAGCCCTGAAGGTGTGTTGGGAAGACGGAGACGGAGCGGTGATGTGGCGGTCAGCTTCCGCGGGTCGATGAATTTTCCTGCGTTGAACCCTTGCGGACGGGCCGAGGCTTTTCCTATAATTCCCAAGTTTCGGAACCAACGCAATTCCCGGCAGAAGCATTGTGGATAAAATCGGCAGCGGAAAATCCAAATTTGAAGTTTGGGCGAGGAGAGTGGGAATGAGTGGAACACGTAAAGTGGCAAGCCTCGCGATTGTTGCGGCGCTTTGTCTGATTCTAGGGAATGGTCTGAGCGCGCTGGCGCGGCCACAACCTGCGGCGGGCAGAACAGATGAAGCCAGCCAAGCCAAGCAGCCGTACACGATGGCGGAATACAACGCCTATCAAGCTTGTGCGAGTGAGAAGGATCCGTCCACGCAGGTGAAGTGCTTAGATGATTTTGTCTCGAAATATCCGAACTCCGCATTGCTGATTTACGCTTATCCGCTCTACTACCAGGCCTATAGTCAGTTGAAGAATTATCAAAAAATGATCGAATATGCGGACAAAGTCGTAGCGCTTGGAGACAAGGTCGAAGCAGGCGTGCACTATCAGGCGCTGTACGCGCACGCGTACGCGTACAACGCCCTGAGCACCTCGAACCCCACCTGGGCGGCAGATCCCACCAACGCCAAAGCGGCAATCGACGCAGCGGTGTCCGGCCTAAAGGCGCTCGATGAACTGAAGAAGCCCCCCAACATGGCGGACGATGCGTTTGCGGCGCAGAAGAAGCAGATTCAAATTTATTTCAACGGGACCGCGGCGCAGGCGGCATCGGCGGAAAAGGATTACCCGACGGCGATTCAATACTACAAGGCCGTGCTGGTGCTGACTCCGGATGACTGGGTCATGGATTACCGGCTAGGGCAGACATACGATGCGATGACGCCGCCGCAGCACATGGATGCCTTCTGGTTCATAGCGCGGGCGGTTACGGCGAAGGGCGCCCCGGAAGCGCAGTCGAAAAAGCTGAAAGATTATCTGCGGAAGCTGATCGTCAACTACCAGCAAGCGGCTTGCGACAACCTGACAGACGCGGAACTCAATGAACTGCTGCAACTGGCGGGCAGTTCCACCGATCGCCCGGCAACCTACACGCTGCCAAGTGTCGCGGATCTGGATGCGGCGAGAAAAGATATGACCATCGCCTCGGTGATAACAGACCTCAAGGCAGGTGGAGACAAGGCCAAAGTCACATGGCTGGCGGCGTGCGGTCTGGAGTTTCCTGGCGTGCCGGGGAAGGTGATTGAAAACGTTCCCGGAGCCACGCCGACCGATCCCATCGTGCTGAAGATCGCCTTTGTGACGAGCGATGCGGAATTCGACAGCGCAACCGTGCCGAACATGGACGTGAAGGTGATCAATCAGCCGGATGTGTCGCGAGTAGATAAAGACAGTCCGGTTCACTTCACTGGGACGCTGGTTTCCTACGATCCGGACCCGGCCTTCATGCTGCATTGGGATAAGGGCCATGTGAATGAGGAAGACATACCGAAGGAGAAAGGCGCTCCCAAGAAGCCTGTGCATCACCGGCCCTCAGGACGCTCATCGAGCAACTAACCGGAATATAGATTAGGAACGGCTCTTCACCGCGCGTGAAGAGCCGTTTTTCTTTTGCGTTGCGGATTATCTGCGCGGAGAGGATTCGGAGACCGCTGCAAGAAGGACAGAGGATCAACGAGGACGATGGTTCCCTGAGGCCAGCTTGTATTCGTCCATCTTGCGGCCGAGTGTGTTGCGGTGAATTCCGAGGACCTGCGCGGCGCGGGACTGGTTGCCGTTAGCGCGGTCAAGAACGCGCTTGATGAAGCGCTTCTCGAATTCACCTACCGCTTCTTCGAATAAAATGCCCTTGTCCACCATTTGAATGACAAGCCCCTCGAGTTGATCTTTCACGACGGCACGCTCCGCAGAATATGTTGTGGGCCGGTAAGCAGCTATTGTTCAAGCTCGCGCCCAGCCAGGATGCGATACGCTTCCCGGTACTTGGCGCGCGTGGCCGCGACGACATCGGGCGGAAGCTCCGGGCCAGGGGGGGTTTTGGGCCAGCGGATTCGCTCGAGATAATCGCGAACAAATTGTTTGTCGAAAGAGGGCTGAGGGCCGCCGGGACTGTACTGTGCGGCCGGCCAGAAGCGCGAGGAGTCCGGGGTGAGCGCTTCGTCAATCCAGATCAGAGAATCGAGTGTATTGTGCGAGCCCGGGACGGTAGGGAGGAGGCCAAATTCGAATTTGGTGTCGGCGAGCAGAATGCCGCGAGGCGCGGCGTAAGCCGCGGCGCGGCCGTAGAGCTCGATGCTAATGGAACGGACGCGCTCGGCGAGCTCTACGCCAATGAGAGATGCAGCCTGCTCGAACGAAATGTTTTCGTCGTGGCCACTCGTCGCTTTCGTAGCGGGAGTGAAAATGGGTTCCGGCAGGCGCTCGGATTCGCGCAACCCCGCTGGAAGCGGGATGCCGCAAATCTTTCCGCTGGCTTTGTAATCTTTCCAGCCCGAACCGGAAACGTAGCCTCGGACGACGCATTCAATGGGGAGAGGCTGGGCCTTGCGCACGACCATCGAGCGGCCCGCAAGTTCGTCGCGGTAGGCATCGAAGGGTGCGGGAAAATCCGTGGCGCTGAGAACGTGGTTGGGAATGACGTCATTCAAAAAATCGAACCAAAAAAGGGAAAGCTGCGTAAGGACGTGGCCTTTGTCGGGGATGGGGGTCGGAAGAATGACGTCGAACGCGGAGAGCCGGTCCGTGGCGACGATGAGCAGCTTATCGCCAAGATCATAAATATCGCGGACCTTCCCACGCGCCGCGGGGATGAGGCCAGCGAAATGCGTTTCTTGAAGGACGCGAGTCACAGGGCTTGCAGCCACGGAAAAGTTTCTCCCCAAAGGCGGGGAGCATTCTAGCGCAGCGTTTCGTCGAGGGGAAGGAGCGGCGGAGGAAATCTTCGGAAAAAGTTGGCGCCGAGATTCGATCGAAAAAAAGCCCCGCGAGAAACTAAGGATCAGTTCCGTTGTGGGAATCTTCTCCGCACAAGTTCATGGCTGGGCTGAATTTCCGACACAAGCCGATGCGCAGCGAAAAAGCCAACCTCGAATTTAGGCGGCGGAAGCGGCCTGTCGCTTCAGCGCGGGAGTTTCGTTGCCTTCCCAGCGGACGCTGACGAGCTTGGAGACGCCGGGTTCCTGCATGGTGACGCCGTAAAGAACGGAGCCGGTTTCCATGGTTTTACGGTTGTGGGTGACGATGATGAATTGCGTTTGATTGCTCATATCCGCAACCAGCCGCGTGAACCGCCCGACGTTGGCTTCATCGAGGGGCGCATCGACTTCGTCCAGAATGCAGAAAGGACTGGGCTGATAACGGAAGATGGCGATGAGCAGAGCGAGCGCGGCCATGGCTTTTTCTCCGCCGGAAAGCAGAAGAACGTTTTGCATGCGTTTGCCGGGAGGCGAGGCTACCACGTCGATGCCGGCATCGCCGGAGCTGTCGGGCTCGGTCAGGCGCATCTCCGCCATGCCGCCGCCAAAGATGGTGTGGAAGGCTTCGGAGAAATTTTTGTTGATGGCGTGGAAAGCCTGCTCGAATCGTTCACGAGAAACGAGGTCGAGCTCGGCAATGGCCTGTTGCGTGTCGGCAATGGATTGCAGCAAGTCGTCGCGCTCGCGGGTAAGGAAAGTGAATCGCTGCTCGCACTCGTTGAACTCTTCGAGGGCCATCATGTTGACCGGACCCATGGCCTCGATACGCTGTTTCATCTCGCGGTAGTTGATTTCGGCGGCGGCCAATTCTTCGCCGGACATGAATGCGGCTTCGGTGGCAATCAAGTCCTCGGGCTGAGAATTGACTTCGGTCATGCAGGTCTCGCGCAAATGCTGGCGGTCCGAATCGTTGCGCGCGGCGTCCACTTCCGCATGGTTGCGCCCTTCGCGAAACTCCTGAAGGGTTTGCCGGTCCATACGCAAGCGATCTTCCAACTGCGTGACGCGCGTGCGGCCGGCATCCCACTCCTGCTCCAACTGGCGCTGGCGGAGTTCGAGACGAAGTTTTTCGCCGCGGAGGCTTTCGAGTTGCTGCGCGAACTCCTCGCCTTGTTTCGCCAGCGCGGCGGTTTCATCCCAGATCGATGATTCCTGCTGCAGAAGCGCAGTTTCGCGCCGATCGAGTTCCGCGCGCTCCTCTTGCAAACGCACTGCAACTGCTTCCGCAGCCGAAAGGCGCTCGTTCATGGCCGCGAGATCGGCGCGCGCGGTAGCGAGGGCGTTCTGTTCGTTCTGGACGGACCCGCGAAGTTGCGCGAGCTGCTCCACCAAACGTGCGCCTTCCGCTTCCGCTTCCGCACGTGTGGCGGAGGCGGCGGCGAGCTGATGCTTTGCGCGTTCGGCGCGCGTCCTGGCGTCCTCGCAATCTTTTCGCAGGCGCGAAAGCTCGTTCTGGCAGAGGGTGAGCTCGAGGCCCAGCCGTGCCAGCTCGCTTTGCATGTGCTCGTGGCGATGCGTCGCGGAGAGAGCGCTGCGTTCCGCTTCCCGCTGCCGCAAATGGATTTGTTCGAGCGACTGCTCCCCTTCGCGCAGTTCCGCGCCCATTTGCGCCAGCGCGGCCTGCACCTCGCTCATCTCGTTTTCGAGCTGCAAGACCTTGGCGTCGAGAGCGCGCAGTTCGCGCTTCATCCCGAGAGGACCGGCCTCGTCCGCACGCCCGCCGGTGACCATGCGCCCCTGGTAGCAAGTTCCATCCGGCGCGACGAAAGCAAACTGAGGGTTGTCCCGGGCTAGCTTCTCCGCGGAGACCGCGCTATCCGCCAAATACGCGGAACGCAGCCGCGGGAGGAACTGTTTGGCGGCGGCGCCTAGCGGATCGCGGAAGCTGACCAGCTTATCCAAGCGGGAAATCACGCCTTCATCAGAGCGGAAGTGAATGATCGGCTCGTACTCGGCGAGACGCAGATTGCGAAGCGAATCGACAAAAAAGGTGGCGCGGCCGCCGACTTCGTCGCGGAGCAGGGAAACGCCCGCCCGGGCGTGGTCGTAGGTTTCGACCACGACGTATTCGAGTTCGTCGCGGAGATATTGCTCGACGGCCGCTTCGTGCTGTTCTTCGACTTCGGCGTAATCCGCGAGCACGCCGACGGCGCGAAAATCCCGGCCGCTGCCGCTTTCGTTGGCGGCGAAAAGTTTTTGTACGGCATCGGCGGTGTACGAGCGCTCGTTGAGAATTTGCGTGAGCATCGCATGGCGCGCCCGGAGTCCAGCAAGAGAATCGCGCAGCGCCTCCGCTTTCTGGGAAGTTACTTCCCGTTTCTGGCGCAGTTCCGCGATATTGGCTTGGAGCGTGGCCGCGTTTTGCGTCAACGCCTGGAGCTGCCCGCTTGCGGATTCCCAGTCATAGGCGGCCTGATCGGCTTCGTCGCGAACGCGAATGGAAGTCTCGAGAAGCTCGTGCTCGCTTGCTTCGCGCTTGCGAAGCCCTTCCTGGTGATGAACCAGGGCTTCCTCAACTTGTTTCTGTTCGCCGTGAAGCCGGAGCAGGCTCTCGCCCGCTTCCGAAGCCGAACGGCGCAGCGATTCGATGCGCGCCTCGGATTCCTGGATTTGCCCGGCGCGCGATTCGGCTTGCACCGCAATCTCGGCCACGCGGCCAGAGAGAACACTGGACTCATCACGCAGCGAGGCGAGGGTAAGTTGCTGCGCCGTAGTGCGAGCCTCCCATTCCGCCGCTTGCGCGGCAGCTTCGGCCATTTCCGCGGAGATTTGCGTGCGGCGCGAACCGAGTTCCGTGGCGCGCTGTTGGTTGAAGGCAATGCGGTTTTCCGTGCGGTCAACCTCGAGAGCCGTAAGGTTCAGCACATTCTGATTCTGACGTATTTCGGCGTCCAGCTCGTAGACGCGCTGGTTCATGCGGTCCTGCGCGCCTTCTTGTTGCTGAATGGCCTGTGCATGCTGCGTTTCCGCCGCGGTGAGTTCGGCGAGCCGCGACGCGATGCGCTCGGCCTCGGCATCCAGCTCGCGAGCTTTTCCGGCGAGCATCTGACGGACGATCCCGCGCATCTGATCGCGAATTTCGGCGTAGCGCCGCGCCTTGGAGGCCTGACGCTTGAGCGAGCCGAGCTGTTTTTCCACTTCGACGACGATGTCGTTCACGCGCGCGAGATTGAGCTTCGAGGATTCCAGCTTAGCCTCGGCGAGCCGCTTCTTCGTCTTGAATTTGGTGACGCCGGCGGCTTCTTCGATGATGGCGCGGCGCTCCATCGGCTTGGTCGAGAGAATCAAGCCGATGCGGCCTTGCTCGATGATGGCGTACGAATCGGGGCCGAGTCCCACGCCCATGAACATTTCCTGAATATCGCGAAGCCGACCGATGCGGCCGTTGATCAAGTACTCGCTTTGCCCCGAACGGTACAAGCGCCGCGTGACGACCACTTCCCCAGGCTTGCAGGCGAGGACAGGCTTGTCCGCATTCTTCTTGCGGCGTTTGCCTTTGAGGAATTCAGGCGACGCAGTCAGGAGCTCTTCAGACTGTGGCGCGGAGCCTTGCGATTCTGGTGTGTCTAGTTGCGATTCGGGAGCCGGCGCGGGGTCAAGCGAGAGAACTTGCAGATGCCCGTCGTCCATTGCGGCGGAGTCGTCTTGGACGTTCGTGCCGGTTGGAAACTCGCCGGGTGCCTCCATGGACGCGCCTTCGAGAACGAACCGCGCGGCTTCGGCCAGTTCGGGATCCTCCATGGTGATGGTCACTTCCGCCATGCCGAGGGGCGGGCGCTTGGTTGTGCCGTTGAAAATACAATCGGCCATACGCTCGGCGCGGAGGGATTTGTGGCTCTGCTCGCCTAGAACCCAGGAGATGGCATCGACCACGTTGGATTTGCCGCAGCCGTTCGGCCCGACGATGCAGGTCGTACCGGATCCGCTGAACGTGACCACCGTGCGGTCACAAAACGACTTGAAACCAACGATTTCCACTTTTCGGAGCTTAAGCAAGATTTCCCCTTTTTGTCCCAGTTCGCGCCATGCTGAGTCCGGCAGCGCCGAAGCCAGCGAAATCCTTGTCTACGATAATCGCCTGCGGCAAAACGCGCGTAAAGAGACGACGGATTGTTCCTCGAGGGGAGGGTCTTTGGAGCGTCAACTCGACCGTTTTCCGGTCGCTTAGACAAACGTGTGGCAGGTTCTCAGTCAGAGGCCCAGCCGCCTGGCGCGTGGATGGCGGTACGGGAAAAAAGCGTATCACGGGCTTGGATGGCTGTAAAGAGCTACGCAACAGATGGTAGCGGATTCGTGAAGACCACAATTGCGGATTTTGCCGGGGGAAAATCATCGCGTTCTCGATACTCCTGCGCGAGAAAACTCCGGAAGACGGGGCTATCCAGATTGTAACCAGGAAGCACGTTTCTTGCACAGAAGTCTGGTAATCGACGTATCATGCAGACAAGCAGAAAGAGAACGGCCGGGCGCAACTTGGGGGCGCCCCAATGTGAAAAAACTGCGATTCCTCGTTTCGTTAATCACCAAAGACAACGACTTTCAGGTTCAACAAGCGGCTTCGGCGGAGACCACCGCGCGGGAGCTGGGCGTCGATCTCGATATCGTGTACGCCGATGGCGACACCATCACGCAGAGCACGCAGATACTCAAGACCATTCAAGCAAATCCTACGTTGCGCCCGGACGGCATCATCGTCGAGCCTGCGGGCGGAACCGGATTGCCCCAGGTCGCGAAGGCGGCCCTCGATGCGGGGATTGGCTGGGGTCTCGTCAACCGGGAAGCCGAATACATCGCGGACTTGCGGCGCAGCTCGAAGACGGCGGTCTTTATAGTGACTAGCGACCACAAAGAGATCGGCAGGATTCAGGCGCGGCAGTTGAGCGCGTTGCTGCCCGAAGGCGGGGCCGTGCTCTACATTCTCGGTCCCACGGAAAGCGCCACGGTGAAGGACCGCAAGGCAGGATTCGAAGGGATCTGTCCCGAAAATGTGCGCGTCACACTGCTTCGCGGTAAATGGACGGAGGAAAGTGGGCACCGGAGCACGGCGAGTTGGCTGAAACTAGGAGTGTCCAGCAAAACCAGCATCGTGGCCATCGTTGCGCAGAACGACGCCATGGCCATCGGCGCGAGGAAAGCATTCGAGGAGATCGGCAATCCACAGGAGCGGGACAAATGGCTGAGCCTGCCGTTTCTGGGCGCCGACGGCTTGCCGAAGACGGGCCAAGCTTGGGTGCGCACCGGCCAGTTGGCGGCGACGGTGGTCGCTCCGCCGATGGCCGGCAAGGCGGTGCAGCTTATGACCAAGGCGCTACGCGCCGGCGAGACCGTGCCGGAACGAACGGTAACCGTACTGGAGTCGTATCCGCCGATCGAAAAACTAGCTAAACTCCAGGCCGTCGGCAGTCATCCGTAAGAAATTCACCGAAGCAAGCAACGCTGCTCCCGCCGTCAAACAAGGCCTGCGTCACTTCGCCGTGCTATTTCACGTGCGCGTCATACCACGCGAGGATGCGATTGAGGCGATCGAGCAAATGCTTCTCCTCGTGGAATCCGTGTGGCTCTCTCGGATACTCAACCAACTCGCTCTCCACCCCATAGTGCTTCAAACCACGATAGAGTTCCTGGCTCTGGTCGAGCGGATCAGTGGTGTCGGCTTCTCCTTGAAGAATGAGCGTCGGCGTCTTCACATTCTTGAATTGCGTGAACGGAGAGCTGTTCAGGAATTTCACCAAACTCTCCGGTTCATAAGGCACACCATAAAACCATTCGTCATAAGCAGGATGCGACTCGCTTCCGTACTCGGAAATTAGATTGGAGAGGCCCGCGCCGGAGACGGCGGCTTTGAACTCATTCGTCTGCGTGATGGCCCATTCCGACATGTAGCCGCCGTAAGACCATCCGCCAATGCCAAGCTTCGCGGGATCGGCGATACCGCGATCGATGAGGTCCTGGACGCCCGCCATCACATCCTTGAAATCCGCGCCGCCCCAATCGCCGCGATTCATCTCGATGAATTTTTCTCCGTATCCCACCGAGCCTCGAATGTTGGGGTAGAACACGGCATAGCCGTGCGTGGCTAGGAGTTGGCCCCATGTTTCAATCGAATCTTGCCAACTGCCCGTCGGTCCGCCATGCAACAAAGTGATGAGCGGCAATTTGGCCTTCGGATCAATTCCTCTGGGCTTAAGCAATGCCGCTTCAATCTCAAGGCCGTCGAAGGATTTGTATTTGTAGAATTCGGGCGTACTGAGCGCGAACTGCTTCCAGAAATCGTTCAAATGGGAAACCTGATGCGGCGGATTCGCTTGATCCCACAGCCAAAGCTCCGGTGGCGTTATCGCGGAATACCCCACAAACGCGACTTCGCCGGAACGCGAAACGGCGAAGTTTCCCATATTGCCGTCCGGCGGATGGGAAAGATTCTTGCTCATACCATCGGGAGAAAAGCCGGCCAGCTTGTTTCGGAAACCGTCACCGTAAAGAGCGAGGATCGAACCGTCCTTAGCCCACAGCGCTTCATGGATGGCGCGATCGAGACTTGCCCCCGTAAGATTTCGAGCAGCGCCCTTGCCGATGTCCAGGAGCATGAGGTCGTAAGGCGTGGGACCATCCACGCGGCAGCCGATAAAGCTGACGGTTCTTCCGTCAGGAGATACGCGCAAGCCGCCAAACGGGCCGTGCGGAGCGATCAAAAGCTTGTGACTACCATCCGAGAGACTAACCGAGAAAATGCGATTCGTGTCTTCGTCGGATTCCGGATGATCCGTGGCGCTGACGATGATTTGGCGCCCGTCCGGAAGCCACGCAAGTTCGCTGACTTCCCATTTCGGATCCGTGAGTGCTTTCGCTTCCTTCGCCGCCAGCGTCAGCACCCACAGCCGCGGCTGTTTGTCGTCCTTGTCCACAACATGAGCGTCGTCTTTGTCTTTTTCCTTCTTTTCTTCAGCGTCGCTCTTGGCATCGGGCGCCAAAAAGGCGATTTGTTTGGCGTCCGGCGACCACGCAAAACTGTGCACGCTGCGGTTTCCTTTTGTCAGAGCGGCTGCTTCGCCGCCGTCCATGCGCATGACATAAATTTGCTGCTGGCCATCGCGATTCGAAAGAAACGCGAGCTCTTTCCCATCAGGCGACCAGCGTGGCGAGGATTCGTCCTTTGCCGAATACGTGACCTGCCGAACGACGCTGGAGTTCTCGTCATAGAGCCAGATGTGGTGTGGCCGCTCCACCCCCTTGGCTGGCTCCGTGACAACGAACGCCACTTGCGAGCCATCCGGAGAAAATTGCAAATCGGAAATCGAGCGTAGGTTGAGAGAGGCTTCCGGGGTAAGCGGTTTGCCTGCTTCCGCAGTCGTCTTTTCCTGCGCAACGTTTCCCGCTCCCAGAGCCAAAATCCCAAGCAGCCCACCGCTTAACAAAATTCGATTCATCCCTGCACCTCTCCAGCGAGAACCTAGGACTCTAACCATCGAAAGGCTCACCGTCAATTTCGTTTGCGAAAGGCCTGTAATTCTTTTGCATTATTGACCCGCTCGCCCCATCGCTCCTTATAATGCGCCACCTAAAGGGGCTGATGTCCGATTCGAATGACAAGTGCGCAAGCGAACTTTGCGTGTTGACGCATTCGTCTGCCTTGGCGTTGAAAAAATTGGTCGAGAGGAAACCGGAGAACAGCATGCGGAATCTCAGAGCGCTGATTTGTGTCCTGGCGGTTGCAATTTTGCACTGCTCGCCTGCCTCGGCGCAGGAAATCGCGGGAAGCATACGTGGCACCGCGCTGGATGCGAGCGGCGCGGCCGTCTCAGGTGCCAGGGTGACGGCGATACAGACAGAAACTGGTCTCGAGCGCAGCGCCACGACGGATGCGCAAGGAGTCTACGTTATCGTCGAGCTTCCCATCGGCCATTACCGCATCGAAGCGGAAGCCAAAGGATTCAAGAAATACGTTCGGGAGGGAATCTCGCTCGGCGTAAATCAAATCGCCTCAGTGGCCGTCCGTCTCGACGTCGGAAGCGCCAAGCAGGAAGTTCGCGTGCAAGCCGATGCTCCGCTGGTCGAGACGACCGTCACCAGTCTGGGCAAGACCGTCGGCGAACGCGACGTACTCGATTTGCCCTTGAACGGCCGCAATTTTGCGCAGCTCGGGCTTCTGCAGCCGGGCGTTTTCCCGCTCACGCCAGGGCTTGCGGCGGCTGGCGGCTCTTTGCGTAGCGGGCAGGCCTACGCCGTAAACGGCCAGCGCCCGGAATCCAATAATTTTCTGATCGATGGCGCGAACAATTTCAATACTGTGGACGGCGGCCTGGTCATTCAGCTTCCCATCGATTCCATCGCCGAGTTTCGCATCCTCACGCACACAGCCAGCGCCGAATTTGGCCACAGCAGCGGCTCGACGACCAACATCATCACCCGCTCCGGGACGAACTCTTTCCACGGTGACGCTTGGGAATTCCTTCGCAACGACGCCATGGACGCCAAGAGTTTCTTCGCCACTACCGTCGAACCGCTAAAACGCAATCAATTCGGCGGCACCTTCGGGGGCCCAATCAAAAAAGACAAGACATTTTTCTTCGGTTATTACGAAGGGCTGCGCAACCGGCAGGGCGAAACCGTCGGCGCAACCGTTCCCACGCAAGCCGAACAGCAGGGCGATTTTGGCCTGCTCTGCACGCAGGCGGGCGGAAACTTTAACTCTTCCGGTCTGTGCAGCGTTCCTACCGGCCAGCTCGTGAACGAATTTTCCGGCCAGCCCTTTCCTTATAACAAGCTTCCCGCAATCGATCCGCTTTCGCAGACGCTTTTGTCCTACTTTCCTCTGCCAAACGAACCCAGCTTTGGCCCGAACGCGTACAGCGACACCCAGACGTTGGATCAGAATGGGGACCAGTTCGGCATCCGTGCAGACCATTATTTGACCTCGCGCGACGTACTCAATTTCCGCTACATGTTCTCGCAGGGAAATACGATCGATCCCCTCTCCACCGCCGGCGCCAACGTTCCGGGATTTCCCGTCGCAGAAGACCAACGCGCGCAAAATTTTGTCGCCCAAGAGACGCACACTTTTTCATCCACCCTGATCGGTGTCGGCCGATTCTCCTTCCTTCGCAACAAATATCTGTTCAACCAAGCCGTCAATCACACGACCCCGGAGAGTCTCGGTTTCGACTATTCCCCGTCGCTGGATATTGCCGCAGGGCCTCCCTTCATACAGGTCAGCGGCTACGCTTCCGTCGGGGACCCCATCACCGGTCCACGGAACACGTACGAGAACGCCATCGATCTTTCGGGATCTCTGACCTGGATCCACGGCCGCCACGAAATGAAATTCGGCGGAGGCTACAGCCACGATCAAATCAACGTTACCTTCGGAATCGCCACCAACGGATTCTTCGTGTTTATCCCCGTGCCTGCCAACGATGCTTTCGCCAGCTTCCTTTTGGGCGCGCCGTATCTTTTCCTGCAAGGCGGGGGAGATCCATCGCGCGGGCTGCGGGGCAACAGCGCAAATCTCTACGCGCAAGACACCTACAAAATCAATTCGCATCTGACGCTGAATGCGGGCCTTCGCTACGAATTGCCTTTCCCTTACACCGAGATTCACAACCGACAGAACCTTTTTGAACCCGGCGTGCAATCCGTCGTCTTCCCGAGTGCGCCCGTCGGCCTGGTCTATCCCGGAGACCCTGGTGTCCCAGCCGGATTGATTCCCACCGAGAAAACCGCTTTTGCGCCCCGAGTTGGCTTGGCTTGGGATCCAAAAGGCAACGGCCGGTGGCTGGTTACCGCATCCTACGGCATTTTCTACGATCCCTATTACAACGGCCAAGGCGGGCCGCTTCAAGCCCCTGTCAGCGCTCCGCCCTATTTGCAGACTCCGCAGGTCAACTTTCCCGATTTTGCGAACCCGTTCGGCGGAACGAATCCGTTTAATGGTTCTTTCGCGGAGCCCATGACCTTGCTCACGCTTTCGCCGAATCTCCGCCTGCCCTATGCGCAGGATTGGAATCTCAACCTCGAAAAATCCTTTGGCCGCGACTGGCTGTTCGAAATAGGTTACGTGGGAACGAAGGGCACCAAGCTGCCACGATTCATCGAAGGCAATCCCGCCGTGTATGTTCCTGGGGAGACGAATGGGATACCGAACTCGACCGAGGATAACGTCAATCAAAGGCGCCTTTATTCCGGCTGCAATCTGTCGCCCACGAGCCCACCCTGCACCTATGCGTCGGTCGGCTTGATCGCCGGCATCGCCGATTCCAGCTACAACGCCCTGCAAACCAGTCTGAAGAAGCGCTTCAGTTACGGCTTGTCTTTTCTCGTTTCCTATACTTTCTCGAAAACGCTCGATGACGTTTCGTCCTTCAACATTACGGGCTCCGCGTCCCAACCCGTGGCTGGCGAAAACGATCTCGCGCAAAATCCATTCGATCTCGCCGCGGAATATGGCCGGTCCATGTTTGACGCGCGGCATCGGTTCGTTGCCAGCTATGAATGGAAGGTTCCGTTTTGGAATCATCCTGTGAATTGGTACCAGCGCGCTCTCGGCGATTGGCAGTTAAACGGCATCACCACCTTCATGACCGGCACTCCCTTCACCGTTTATGATTCTCAGGATGTTTCACTCCAGGGAAGCGCCCCGGAAATCTCAGGCTTCTCAAGCAACCGCCCCAACGTCATCGGCAATCCGAATGACGGCCCGCGCACGCCGCAAGAGTGGTTTAACGTCTCCGCCTTCCAGCGTCTCGACCCGACCACCCAGGCTGGACAATTCGGCAACGAAGGCCGCAACATCGTCCAAGGGCCGGGGTTCCAAGAATGGGACTTTTCCGCCTTCAAAAATATCCCGATTCATGAATCCAAGAGCCTGCAGTTCCGCGCCGAGTTCTTCAATGTCTTTAATCACGTCAACTTCAGGCTGCCGAACAGTGATATTAGCCAGCCTTCGACCTTCGGCGAGATTACCGAGGCACTGCCCGGCCGCGTCGTGCAGTTGGCTCTGAAATTGTTTTTCTAACCGCTTTGGTTCGCGCTGCCGGCCGTCTCCTCAAACCGCGCCGACTGCCAGGCGGCCACTCTTCGCGCGGTACTCTGTGCCGCCGGTGCTGCGCATTTGAGTGTCTGAGGCGCCGTCTCTGCGCGCCCCTCCAGTCGGACCAGCCAGGTCTCCTTTGCCCGCTCCACCGCACACACGTTCCGATGTTCGTTGCGGCTCTCTGGAAGCCTCGGATACAATCTGACGTTTATCCCTTGGAGCGGAACGCTGTCTTAGCTTCGATGCACGAAATACGATTCCACAACACGCTGGGCGGCAAGATCGAACCCTTTGTCCCGCAAAATGACGACAGCGTTCGCATGTACACCTGTGGGCCGACTGTCTACGACTACGCGCACATCGGCAACTACCGCACCTTTGTGTTTCAGGACATTCTCCGGCGCTTCCTGAAACTCCGCGGCTACAAGATGAAGCACGTCATGAACCTGACCGACGTCGACGATCGCATCATCGCCAACGCAGCCGCCGCAGGCGTCAGCATTCGCGACTATACGGACAAATTCGTGCAAGCCTTCTTCGAGGACTGCAAAGCCCTCAGCATCGAGCCTCCCGAACACTGGATTCGCGCTACCGACCATATCGACGACATGGTCCACCTCATCGAGCGCTTGCAGGCGAAGACCTACACTTATCCGAGCGAGGGCTCGATCTACTACCGCATCGCCAAATTCCCGCAGTACGGCAAGCTCTCGAATATCGACCCCACTGGAATCCAAGCCGGCGCCCGCGTGGACGTCGACCGCTACGAGAAAGAAAGCGCGCGCGATTTCGCCCTTTGGAAAGCGCCAAAGCCTGGCGAACATTTCTGGGAAACGCCTATCGGCAAGGGCCGCCCCGGCTGGCATATCGAATGTTCCGCCATGGCCATGAAGTATCTCGGCGAGACACTCGATATCCACACTGGCGGAATCGATCTCGCGTTTCCTCACCACGAAAATGAAATCGCGCAGAGCGAAGCCGCAACGGGCAAGCCCTTCGTTCGCTACTGGATGCACGCCGAGCATCTGCTGGTCGAAGGCGAGAAGATGTCCAAGTCGCTCGGCAATTTCTATACGCTGCGAGACTTGTTCGCCAAAGGATACAAGCCTTCCACGCTGCGTTTTGCGCTGGCCAGTGTGCCGTATCGCAAGCAGCTCAATTTCACGTTTGACGGATTGCAGCAAGCCGCCAGCTCCGTCGAGCGTCTGCGCAACTTTGCCGCGCGCCTGGCCCAGGGAAAATTCCCGGCGGGAGTGCAGAAAGCCATGGCTGCACGCGCCGCGGAAGCCGCCGACGAGTTCGACGCGGGCCTTTCCGATGACCTGAACACTGCCCGGGCGTTGGCGGCCGCGTTCGACCTGCTCCGTGAAACGAATATCGCCATGGACAAAGGCGAGTTCCATCAAGGTGATGTCGCGGCTGTCCAGCAATTTCTGGCAAACTTCGACCGCGCTTTTGCCGTCATGGAGGATAACGACGCGGAGAAGCTTCGCGCGCTCGGCTTTGGCGGCGACGCCGGCGGCCCGAGCGACGCCGACATCGAAAAACTCGTCGCCGAACGCCAGGCGGCACGCCAGCGCCGCGATTTCGCGGCCTCCGATCGCATCCGCAAGGAACTCGCGGATCGTGGTATAATAATCGAAGACGCAAAGGACGGCAGCGTCCGTTGGAAACGCAAATGAAACTCTCAACTCTCTATCGCTTCCCGGGTAATTTCTCTCCGGCCGAGCTGCGTCCCAACCTCTTCGGCGTAGACTAAGCATCCTCTCTCCTGGCAGGGCGCGCATCGCTACTGGTGTACGCACACAAACCTGCTCTGCGGTAGCCCGTCGACATCAACTGCTGACCAGTCTTTCCAAGGAGGATGAGATGATTACCACGATGGAAACGAAGCTTCCGCGGCTCATTACGGCGCTGCCCGGACCCAACGCCAGGCGCGTTGTCGAGAGCGACAGCCGCTTCATGTCGCCGTCCTATACGCGCGACTACCCGCTTGTCGCCAAGCGCGGCCACGGCGCCGTCGTCGAAGACGTTGACGGCAATTCCTTTTTGGATTTTGCCGCGGGCATCGCGGTTTGTTCGACGGGGCATTGCCATCCTAAGGTCGTGGCCGCGATCCAGCAACAAGCCGCCGAGCTGATCCACATGTCCGGCACCGACTTTTATTATGAAAGCATGCCCCTTCTGGCCGAGCGTCTTGTGAACACGCTCTCCGGTGACACGCCAAGAAAAGCGTTCTTCACTAATTCCGGCGCCGAAGCCGTCGAAGCCGCCATCAAGCTAGCGCGTTACGCCACACGGCGCGACAAAATGATCGCGTTCTACGGCTGCTTCCACGGCCGCACCATGGGCGCGCTCTCGCTGACCGCCTCGAAAAGCACGCAGCGCAAGGGCTTCGGCGCTTTGCTCTCCGGCATCGAGCACATTCCGTTTCCCTATTCGTACCGCTGCGCCCACGGCCACACTGCGGAAACCTGCGGCGCGGAAATCATCGAACAGCTCGAGCAGCAGATTTTCAAGCGCCTTTTCGATCCCGAGGAAGTCGCGGGAATCATCATCGAACCCATTCAGGGCGAGGGCGGTTACGTCCTCGCGCCGAATTTCTTCCTGCAGGAGCTCCAGCGTATCTGCTGCAAGCACGGCATCATGCTCATCGTCGACGAAGTGCAATCCGGCATGGGCCGCACCGGAAAATGGTGGGCGCATCAATTTGCCGGTATCGAGCCGGATATCGTCTGCAGCGCGAAAGGCATCGCCAGCGGCATGCCGCTCGGCGCTATTTTCGCTCCCGCCAGCATCATGAATTGGAAGCCCGGCTCGCATGGGACAACCTTCGGCGGAAATCCCGTCTGCATTGCCGCAGCCCTGGCCACCGCGGAGCTTATTGAAACGCAATATCTCGAGAACGCTCGACGCATGGGCGACTTTCTTTTCGCCCGCCTCGCGGATTGGCCGAATAAATTCAAAATCGTCGGCGAAGTCCGCGGCCGCGGCTTGATGATCGGCATTGAGATCGTCCGCGATCAGCGCACGAAGGAAAAAGCTGCCGATCTCCGCAATACCATCGTCGACCTTGCCTTCCATAAAGGTCTCTGCATTCTAGGCGCGGGCGAAAACACACTCCGTTTGTCGCCGCCCCTTCTCGTCGACGAAGAACAAGCCGCCTTCGCCGTGCACACTCTCGAAGAATGCATTCGTGAAGCGGAGAAAAAGGCCTGACGCCACATTTGAATCGCGGATAGCGATTCATTCCCTTCAAATCAAATCCCGTGGTTACCACAAAAGGTACGTGGCAATCACGGGATTTTTGTTTATACTCCGCACCATACGGTAAGTCACCGCGGAGGTCCCATGCCGATCGTTTCCCGGCTGATTTTTCACGCTGTTCATTGGGCCGCGCGAAAAGGTTTGCGCGGGGGCCGCGATCCCTCCCACGAAGCCAAAAAACACGAAGCCCGCAAGACCGGCATTCGCGGCGAAACCTACGCCTATTGGTATCTCCGCCGCCACGGCTACGTCTTCGTCGCGCGCAATTTCACTCCCCGCGCTTCCAAAGGCGAGATCGATATGGTCGGTTATGACGGCAAAACGCTCGCTTTCGTCGAGGTGCGCACGCGCACCATGCGCGACGAAATGTCCGCCTTGCCGGAGTTGAGCGTCACTCCCGGGAAACAGCATGTCCTCGCCCGCACCGCGCTCCATTTCCTCGCGGAGCGCCACGTGCCCGAATGCCCCTGCCGCTTCGATGTCCTCGCGATCGACAATTCCCCCGGCAAGCCGCCCGTCGTCCGGCTCCATAAGGACGCGTTCAGCCCCCAGATGTAGAATTCCACAAGCAAATCCCGCGCCGCGCCTTTTCCGCCGCCCAAGACGAGGTACAATCAGAACCCACAGGCGTGCTCTTACCGCCTGAGTTTTCCCTTGTCGAGGAGGTTTGCTTTGCCGGAGTTGCGAAAAGACCCGATTACTGGCCGCTGGGTGATCATTTCCACCGAACGCGGAAAGCGCCCGAACGATTTTCTCCGCGAAAGCGTCGCTCCTCTGCCCAACGGCAAGAATTGTCCCTTCTGCCCCGGCAACGAGTCCAAGACGCCGCCCGAAATTCTCGTGTACGGCCGCAGCAACGGCGGTGCAAACACGGCGGGTTGGAGCGTCCGCGTCGTTCCCAACAAATTTCCCGCGCTGGGCATCGAAGGCGATCTCGACCGCGAGGGCGAGGGCTTGTTTGACAAGATGAACGGCGTCGGCGCACACGAAGTCATCATCGAGACTCCCGATCACGCCGCCACACTCGCCTCTTTGCCCGAACGCGCCGTCGAAGACGTCCTCTGGGCCTATCGTGACCGCATGCTCGATCTCAAGAATGACAAAAGGTTCCGCTACGTCTTAATTTTCAAGAATCATGGCGAGGCCGCCGGCGCTTCCGTCGAGCACACTCATTCGCAATTGATCGCTCTTCCCATCGTTCCGCGCCGCGTCCGCGAAGAAGTGGACAATTCCTGGCACTATTACGACGAAAAAGAGCGCTGTATTTTCTGCGACATCATTCGCCAGGAACGCGATACCGGCGAGCGCGTCATCGGCGAAAACGATCACTTCATTACCGTCGCTCCCTACGCCCCGCGCTTTCCGTTCGAGATGTGGCTCCTCCCCAAAATCCATGGCTCATCCTTCGAAAACAATCAAAGCACCATGTACGCGAGCCTCGCCCGCATGTTGAAGGACACCCTCATGCGCCTCGACGTCGTCCTCGACCGCCCGCCCTACAACTTCATGATCCACACCTCGCCCGTCGGCGAAGAGATCAACGACCATTATCACTGGCACTTTGAAATCATTCCCAAACTCACCAAAGTCGCGGGTTTCGAGTGGGGCACGGGTTTTTACATCAACCCAACTCCGCCCGAGGAATCCGCGCGCTTCCTGCGCGAAGCCAAAATCGCTCCGTCGCCCGCGCCCGCAAAAAAATAGCGCTCACCGCGCCAATCCCGGCTCCGTCCTTCCGGGCAACGGTGCGAATTTTGCTATACTTACCCGTTTGGCGCGGTACCCAAGTGGCCCAAGGGAGAGGTCTGCAAAACCTCCATTCGTGGGTTCGAATCCCACCCGCGCCTCCATCCTTATATTTTGCTATGTTTTCGAAATTAGTACGAAATCTGCAAGATGAGTACGCCTCATTCTTCGCGAAAGACTCTCCAAAACGAGTAGTCGTGGACTCTCTTAGGCGCTTTGTCGTAGTAAGAATGGAGTGTCATAGCACGGTTTTCTAGTACGCCAGGCGCAAAATAACGGACGCCACGACTACCTTTGCCTGTGTACGCTCCTACCATCAATCCATTCGTCGCATCGTATTTTGAAGTCTCGAGCCTTCTTTTACCTTTTCGCTGCCAGATTGGAAACCTGTAAGCTCAAAGACTCTGTGGCGATGGAATCCAGCTTTCGCCGGACGTCGCCAGCTTCCCGTCCAAGACGAGCCTCGCTCTCCTTCCGCGCCTGCGTAATTACGGTGAGTTCGTTGCCCGGCTTCTTCTGCAGAACATTCTCCGCGTGCAGCAGGCTGGCGAAGACGAAGCGCTCCGGCTGTTGCTGCTTGCGCAAGAACTGCGCGTAGTTAAACCAATCGGACGCCGCGCTAGCCGGATCGGAAAGCCCAGCATCGAGCCGCAAGGCGCGCTGGTAAGACTGCGCCGCGCCTGCAATCTCTCCTTGTTTTTCCTGTACATCCGCCAAATGAACCAATGCCAGGCTCTCCAGCGTTTTTTCGCCCGCCTTCTCTGCAAAGCCCGCGGCAGCGTTGTATCCCTTCGCTGCGTCATCCAAATGATGGATGGCGGCGTCGGCGTCGGCCACCTTTATAAGCGCCGCGAGCAGCGTGCCGGTATCCAGGGCATTTCTTTCGTGCCGCGTCGCAATCAGTTCCAGATAGAGGCGATAGTGCCGCGCCGCGGCCTGCAGTTCACCTTGCTGATCGAGCGCTTGCGCGAGATAAAGCTGCGCGTTCGCTTGGCCTGGATCTGCGTCAACCGCGCGCTGCCAATCCTCCACCGCTTCGTCGTCATGCCCCAGACGGTGCGCCACCATGCCGGAATCCACCAGAGCGTCCGCGTTTTTCGGCCATCGTGCGAGAATTTTCTGAAACTCGACTTTGGCATCGGCAATGCGCCCCGCCTCGATCAGGCTCCGCGCATAGGATTCTTGCAGCGCAAGGCTAGCGGGGTTGACGGCGGCAGCTCGCTGCATCGCTGCCAGGGCGGCATCCCGCTTGCCCGCGTTCTGCTCCGCATTCGCCAGCCGCACTTGAATCGAGCTATCGTCGGGATTTAGCTCGGCGGCTCGCTGCAGCTCCGGGAGATTGTTTGCTGCGCTGGACCACCAGAAGTGCAACTGATCCACCCCCGCCCAGAGGAAGAGAATCACCACCGCCGCGATTCTCAGCGTGCGAGCGGCAGGCGCCCGCCCCGTTAGCCAGCTCGTCGCGGCCGTAAGTGTATTTTTCTTCTCCGTTCCACTCGCCGCTGCTTTTTGTCGCGTATCCAAAAGCATCGACGCGATCCGTGAGTCGCGCAATTTCCAAATTGCGCCATCCAGAATAAAGTGATGGATATTCACCAGCGCGGTGAACGTCAGAAAGCTCGCCGCAAAATCGACGTGAAAAACGCGGCTGACGATCCACGGACCGGGAATGAAAAGCGCGATCCCGCCGGCAATCAGCGTCAACAAATAGCCGGAGAAAGACCAGTGGGAATTGCCCGCCGCTCGCGCCTCTTTTTTCTGGTAGTAGCTCGTAATCCACAGATATTGTGTCGAGTGCAACACCGCCAGCAGCCCGCTGCTGTAGCGCGTCTGCGGAATCTCCCGCCCGCTGATGAGTTCAATCACCGCCGGCAAGAGAAACCAGAGGAATTGCGTGGCCGTCAGCGTCAGAACGGGGAGTACTGTGCGCAAGTTGCTCCGCCGCGCCAGCGAAACAAGCGCCCATCCGCTGACTCCAACAAAGAAAAGCGCAAGCGCCGCGCGAGCTGGCAGAGTGAAAGTAGCAGGCAGACCCAGCGAAAGAATCAGCGCATCGCCGGATGGGCCCGTGTTGAAGCTGAGCATCAGCAAAATATAGGAGGCGATGAACGAAAGCCGCAGCGCGGCACGTTCCGTTTCGGTAGGCGAGACGCCCGCGCGTCGCGCGAACATCATCAGCAATCCGAAGTTTTGCCCTGTGTAATGCCATGGGCTCCAACAAATGTAGAGCGTGAAAATCCACGGAAGCAACGCATACCAAACGTGCGTCAAGACGCCCGCCAGCCCCAGCAGAAGCGCCACGTGCACCGTGTATATCCGGTATTTCTCGAACTCGCTGCGCGTGTGGTACGCGCGATAAACCGTCGCCATGAAGTGCGGATAGTTGGAGAGCAACGCGAGAAAATAGAACGCCACGCTCCAGCCTCGCGCGTACGAGCTCGCAAAATAAAATCCCCCCAGCAGGAGCGGCGCGGACCAGGCGCCGCAGCCGACCGTCAAGTCAATCCAAGGCCGGTAAATCCACGGGCTCTGCGCCCGCGAGGCCGCGGTTGGCGTGGCTCCGCCTTGTTCGGGCGGAGCTATGGTCATGGTTCCCATGCTTTTTGCAGAGTAACGCAGCGGTGGCACGCGCGCGCACGGAGGCCTCGCGCGCATGCGGAATCGGTTACTTGTACTTTCGGACCGTTTTCAGGAAACGGAAAGAACCCGTAAAAGCAATCCAGCCAACGCGCCCCCAACCAGCGGCCCGATAATCGGGATCGGTGCGTAGCCCCAATCGGATTCTCCCTTTCCAGCGATCGGCAGAACGGCGTGCGCAAACCGCGGCCCCAAGTCTCGCGCCGGATTGATGGCATAACCGGTAGTGCCGCCGAGCGAAAGTCCGATGCCCCACACCAGACTCCCGACGAGGTAAGCGCCCAATCCTGGCGCGGGCCCCGTTGCGGCCACTCTCTTCGAAAAAATCGCCCCGACGACAAAAACCAGAACGAACGTTCCCACAACTTCACTCACCAGATTTGCCGCAAGGCTGCGGATGGCGGGCGACGTGCAAAAACACGCCAGCTTGCTCCCGGCCTCCGGCGTTTCCTTCCAATGCGGCAAGTAGTGCAGCCAAACCAGGCCTGCTCCCGTAAACGCGCCGAGAAGTTGCGCGGCAATGTACGGCGCCAGCTTCGCGAAATTCTCGTCGCGCACCGCGAACCCCATCGTGACGGCCGGATTCAAGTGCGCATCGCTGCTTCCGCAAGCGATCGACACGAAAACACCCGCCATCACGGCAAAAGCCCAGCCCGCCGTGATCACCATCCATCCGCCGCCTTCCGCTTTTGAGTGCTTCAGCAACACTCCGGCCACGACGCCGTTGCCCAGCAGAACGAGAATCATCGTGCCCAGGAATTCACCCACAAAAGGCGAAGCCATTCAGCGATCTCCTAGTCGTGAATCAGCATCACATCCACGCGTTGCTGTTAGCATTACGATCCAACCCAATCGAACGACCGAGTGACCGCCCTTTTCCATTGTCTATAAAGCTCTTCTCGCTCCCCTTCAGCCAGATGCGGCATCCATGTTTGCGCCGCCGCCCAATTGGCGCGCAGTTCCTCGAGGCCCGAGAAAAATCCCACCGCCAGTCCCGCGGCATACGCCGCTCCTAGCGCGGTCGTCTCCTGAATCACCGGTCGCACAACTTCGCGGTTCAAAATGTCCGCCTGAAACTGCATCAATAGTTCGTTCACAACCATCCCGCCATCCACGCGCAGCGACGACAGCGCAATCCCCGAATCCTTCTCCATCGCTTCCACCACTTCGCGCGTCTGAAACGCCGTGGCTTCGAGCACCGCTCTCGCCAAATGGCCTTTGTTGGCATAGCGCGTTAGCCCGGCAATCACCCCGCGTGCATTTTCCTTCCAGTACGGTGCGTAAAGCCCCGAAAACGCCGGCACAAAATAAATCCCTCCATTGTCTTTCACCGTTCGCGCCAGCGTTTCGATGTCCGCGCTTTTCTCGATCATCCCGAGATTGTCGCGCAGCCACTGCACCAGCGCCCCCGAAATGGCCACGCCGCCTTCCAGCGCGTAGCACGCTGGTGCGCTCCCCAATTTGTACCCCACCGTCGTCAACAAGCCGAAATTCGATGGAACGGCGCGCTCGCCGGTATTCATCAGCAAAAAACAGCCTGTGCCGTAGGTGTTTTTCACTTCGCCGGGCCGGAAACAAGCCTGCCCCGCGAGAGCCGCCTGTTGATCGCCGAGTATTCCTGCGATTTCCACGCCCGCGATTGCCGCCAACGTCGCCTCGCCATACACTTCGCTGCTCGACCGCACTTCCGGGAGCATCGCTCGCGGAATCTCGAACGCCTCCAGCAGCTCGCCGTCCCACTCCAACGTTTTCAAATTGAGCAATTGCGTCCGGCTGGCGTTTGTCACGTCGGTGACATGCGCTCCTCCGTTTGGCCCTCCCGTCAAATTCCAGACCAGAAAAGTATCTATATTTCCAAAGAGCAGCTCTCCATCGGCGGCCTTTGCGCTTGCCTCTGGAATATTTTTTAGCAGCCACCGCAGCTTCAACCCGCTGAAGTACGTGCTTAACGGCAGCCCGGTCTTCGCGCGGAAGCGGTCTTGTCCCCCGTCGCTCGCAAAACGGCCCACATCTTCCGCCACTCGCGTGTCCTGCCAGACGATTGCGTTTCCAATCGGCTGCCCCGTCCGCCGTTCCCACACCACCGTGGTTTCGCGCTGGTTGGTTATGCCGATGGCCGCCAGGTCCGCAGGACGCAATCCTCGTTGTTCCAGCGCTTCCCCGACTACCTCTTCTGTCCGCCGAAGGATCTCCAGCGCGTCGTGTTCCACCCATCCTGGCCGTGAGTAAATCTGTTCGTGCTCTTTTTGAGCCACAGCAACGACGCGCGCCGCCTTATCAAACACCATGAACCGCGTGCTCGTTGTCCCTTGGTCAATCGCCCCGATATAGCTCTTCACGAAATCAGCCCCCAGCCGCGCTGCATTCTACGACGGAACCTCCTTCCGTCTTGAGAAAGTTATATACATTTCCGTCCCCGCCCGCATCTAACCAACTGGGATGACAGAAAGGGAGTACGTTCATGATCAAAAACCTACGACTGGAAGAGGACCTTGTTGTTGGCCGCCATGGCTTTCGCTCTGGCTTTGCCGTTCTCCCCGCGTGCCGCTGCCGCGGATTCACCCGCCGCCACTATGACCGTCACGGCGGTAGACAATAAAAATGCCATGCCGCCCGAACTCAAGAAGGACGATGTCCACTTGTATCAGGGCAGGGAACTCGTGCAAGTGGCGGACTGGAAGCGAAGTCAAAAACTCTATCTCGCCCTGCTGATCGACGACTCGCTCGACAGCTCCGTTGCCAACCAGTGGAGTGATTTGCGCGCCTTCATCATGGCGCAACCCGAAACCACCTATATCGCCGTCGCCTATTCGCGAAACGGCGCCGCGATGGTGGCCCAGGATTTCACCACCGATCACGCGCGTGCCGCCAAAGCTCTGCGCCTCCCCTTGGGCAGTTCCGGCGCCTTCACTAGCCCCTATCTCGCGCTACAGGACTGGATCAAGCGCTGGCCCGATTCCTTGGAGCGCAAGTCCATTATGTTGTTCTCTTCGGGTATCGATTATTTCCGCGGGGGATTTGATCCCATCGATCCCGATCTTGATATGACCGTCCAGCGCGCCCAAAAGAAGAACATCAATATTTGGTCCATCTACGTTCCCGATGCGGGCCACATGGGCCGCCGGCAGTTCCGCGCGTTCAACGCGCAATCGAATCTTAGCCGTCTTTCCGAAGAAACAGGCGCCGAGGCCTATTATCTCGGTTTCGGCATGCCGGTTTCCTTGAAGCCCTATTTCGACGAAATCCAGAAGCATCTCGAAAATCAGTATTTGCTCACCTTCGTCGGCAATGGCGGAAAGAAAGGCAAGTTTGTTAACGTGCGCGTGGCCACCGAAGTTCCCAATGTGCAGGTCATGTCGCCCGCCCAAGCCTTTCTGCCGCCGGCGCAATAATCCAACTATACGTTGGAATCAACTAACTCCGGCAAGGCGCGGTCCGCAGGGGCTGCGCCTTTTCTTTTTGCGCACGGCCCTTGTCTCTCCTCTTCCGCTCGGGCTAAACTAGCGCCCGTTCTCGCAGGATTCCCGCGTGAACACGGTTCGCCTTATTGAATCGTTTTAAATGATACGGATGCTCGGCCGTTGTGACGGGGGCTCATGATGATTCTGCACTTCTGGAAACAAAATTCTTTTTTGCGATCCGCTCTCGGTCTCGGCGGTTTGTCTTCTAGCCTCTCCGGAGCCGCAGGCTTTGTGGCCGCGCTCCTCGCCATCTCACTTCTCGCGCCGCCTGCCCTACGCGCCGATGGCGATATCACTCTGCGCGAAGGATGGCGCGTGCAATCTTCCGCAAAGGTCAACGCCACTCCCGAAGCCGTCTCCGTCGCCGGCTTCGACGCCTCCACTTGGTACAAGACCTCCGCTCCCAACACCGTCTTCGCCGTCCTCGTCGATAACGGCGTCTACAAGAATCCTTATTTCGGCATGAACTTGCGCTCCGTTCCCGGCGTCTCCTATCCAATAGGCTCGGAATTCGCCAATCAGGAAATGCCCGCCGATAGCCCGTACGCTGTCCCTTGGTGGTACCGCAAAGAATTTGAAGTTCCCGTGCAATACAAGGGAAAAACCGTCTGGCTCGCTTTTCGCGGAATCAACTATCGCGCGGACATCTGGATCAACGGAAAAAAGGTAGCCGGCTCGGATCAAGTGGTCGGGGCGTTTCGCCGCTATCAATTTGATGTAACCTCGTTCGTCAAACCCGGCGCCGAAAATGTTGTCGCTGTGGAAGTCTCCGCTCCCCACGCCAATGAGTTGGGCATCACCTGGGTCGACTGGAATCCCACTCCGCCCGATAAAGACATGGGCCTCTGGCAGGAAGTGGTCCTCTCCTCGAGTGGCCCGGTGGCCTTGCGGCATCCCGTCGTCCAAACGAAACTCGACCTGCCCTCGCTCGACGACGCTCTTTTGACCGTCCGCGCCGAGCTCGACAACGTTTCGAACGCCTCCGTGAAAGGAACTTTACGCGGGAAAATTCTTGGAGCGGCCGCCCCCATCGAGTTCACGCAGAACGTCGAGCTAAATGCCGGCGAGCATCGCGCCGTAGCTATCACTCCAGAAGATTCGGCCTCTCTCAACGTGAAAAATCCCCGCCTCTGGTGGCCCTATCAGATGGGAAAGCCCTACCTCCATAAGCTCGTTCTCGAGTTTGTCCCCGAGAAAGGCTCCGTCTCCGATAAGCAGACCATCGATTTTGGAATTGTACAGACCACGTCCGAACTCACTCCTGAGGGCTACCGTCTCTTCAAGGTCAACGGAAAGAACGTGCTCGTCCGTGGCGGCGGCTGGGCGCCCGACATGATGCTGCGCATCGATCAATCACGCCGCGAAGCCGAATTCCGCTACGTCAAAGAGATGGGCCTCAACACCATCCGCCTCGAGGGCAAACTCGAAGATGAAACTTTTATGGACCGCGCCGATCGCGACGGCATTCTCGTCATGGCGGGCTGGTGCTGCTGCGATGCCTGGGAAAAATGGGGCAAGTGGGGCCCCGAAAACAAGCGCGTCTCTGTCGATTCCTTGCGCGATCAGATTCTTCGCCTCCGCAATCATCCCAGCCTTCTCGTCTGGCTCAACGGCAGCGATAATCCTCCGCCTCTCGATCGCGAGCGCGCCTACCTCGACGTCGAAAAAGAAAATTTTTGGGACAAGCCCGTCATTTCCTCTGCAACCGATAAAAAGACCGAGCCGACGGGCGACACCGGCGTAAAAATGGACGGCCCCTACGAATATGTCTCCCCGAATTATTGGCTCCTCGATACCAAATACGGTGGCGCCCATGGCTTTGCTACGGAAATCAGCCCCGGCCCCGCGGTTCCTCCACTCGAAGAATTGAAAACCATGTTTCCGCCGGACAAGCTTTGGCCCATCAACGAAGTTTGGGATTACCACGCAGGTGGAGGCGAATTTAAGAACATAAAAGTATTCACCCACGCGATCGAAGAGCGCTATGGTCCCGTGAAAGGCGTCGCCGATCTCGCTTGGAAATCGCAAGCCATGACCTATGAAGGCGAGCGCGCCATGTTCGAAGCCTACGGCCGCAACAAATACACTTCCACCGGCGTAATCCAGTGGATGCTGAACAACGCCTGGCCCGGCTTGATCTGGCATCTCTACGATTACAGTTTGCGTCCCGCTGGCGGCTATTTCGGCTCGAAAAAAGCTCTCGAACTTGTCCACGTCCAGTTTTCCTACGACGATCGCAGCATCGCCATCGTCAATGGCACACAGGAACCGCTCAAAGAACTAAAAGTCGTCGCCAAGGTCTACGACACTTCCATGAAGGAACGCTTTTCTCAGGAAGCCCTTGCCGATGTTGACGCCGACGGCGTCGTCAGGACGTTCAAGGTTCCCGCACCCGAAGGCATCTCTTCCACCTACTTCCTCAACCTTCAGCTTTTTTCTCCCTCCGGGAAATTGCTTAGCCGCAATTTCTATTGGCTCTCGACGAAGCCTGACGTCCCCGATTTCCCTAAGTCAGAGTGGTACTACACGCCGCTCACGGAATATGCTGACTTTGACGCTCTACAGAATCTTCCCAAAGCCACCGTCAAAGCCTCGATGGATTTCTCCGACGCTGACCCCGAGCCCACCGCCCACGTCACCATCGAAAATCCCGGCTCCGGCCTTGCTTTCCTCGTGCGTCTCCGCTTGCTCAAGGGCAAAGGCGGCGCGGAAATTCTTCCCGTTTTCTGGGAGGACAACTACATCTGTCTGCTCCCCGGCGAAAAACGCGAAATTACTGTCCAGGTCCGCAAGCGCGACCTCGGCAGCGAAAAACCCGTTCTCGCCGTCGACGGTTTCAACGTCTCCCCGGTGCAAATCGAATGAGACCCCGCTGAACCGCTCGGCGTTCTCTCCGTCTGCCTTCCGGTTCTCATTGGTGTAGAATTTCCGCTGCGCACGCTCGCCGAAATTCAGTCCGTTTTGCGTTCTCGCGTGCAAGGAGTTTCCATGAACCGACGTGATTTGCTCAAAGCCACCGTTCTCACCGGCGCCGCCGCCGCTCTCCGCCCCTCGCTCGCCACGGCGCAGACCGCGCCGCCTCCCTCCTCCGAACTCACTCCCGCTCAACGCGGCGTCGACGCCTCCAACGAATTCAACGTCCCTGATTGGAAGCCCCGCTTTCTCGACGATCACCAAAACGAAACGCTCATCATCCTCAGCGATCTCATCATCCCCGCCACCGACACTCCCGGCGCCAAGGAAGCTTTCGCGAATCGCTATATCGATCTGGTCCTTTCCGCCGAGACTCCCGAAGTTCAGCGCGATTTTTTGAACTCCCTCGCCTATCTCGATGGCGAAAGCATCCGCCGCTTCAAAGCTGCGTTCCGCTATCTTTCCCGCGAAGATCAAGATGATTTGTTGCACGGGCTCGCTTTTCCCAGCAACGGCAGCGAATGGACCGGAGAACCCGCCCCGCCCGACGTCGGTCACGCTCATTTTGAAGCGCTCAAGGAGCGCATCATGACCGCTTACTACACCTCGCAAATCGGCTTAACGAAAGAACTCGGCTGGGACGGCGCCTACACGCACGGCCACTATCAAGGCTGCGAACATCCGGAAGGGAACCACAAATAGTCATGCCCAAACAATCACAAGATCCGCTCGCGCAAACTTACGACGCCGTCGTTGTCGGCTCCGGAGCCACCGGCGGCTGGGCCGCCAAGCAACTCGCCGAAGCCGGCCTCAAAGTCGCCCTTCTCGAAGCCGGCCGCGCCATCTCTCCCACCGAGTTCACCGAGCACATGCCTGCCTATAAGCTCAAGTACCGCGACCACTCCCCCGAAATCGCGCGCACTCGTCCAGTCCAGAAGCAGTGTTACGCCTGCATGGAGTACAACTACGACTGGTTCGTCAACGACCTCGAAAACCCCTACAGCACTCCACCCGGCAAGCCCTTCACTTGGCAGCGCCTCCGCATTCTCGGCGGCCGTTCTCTCGTCTGGGGGCGTCAGAGCTATCGCTTCAGCGACAACGACTTTAAAGCCGCCAGCCGCGATGGCTATGGCGACGACTGGCCCATTTCCTACGCCGATCTTTCTCCCTATTACGACATCGTCGAAAAATATGTCGGCATCACCGGCGCCGCCGAAAACAACGAAATGCTTCCCGACGGCCAATTTCTCCCGCCCATGAAAATGAGCTGCGGCGAAATTCAGCTAAGAGATCGCGTCCAAGCTAAATTCGGCCACACTGTTACCATCGGCCGCGCCGCTGTCCTCACGCAAGCTCATAACGGCCGCCTCGCTTGCCACTATTGCGGCCCCTGCGAACGCGGCTGCGTCACCTTCTCCTATTTCAGCAGCCCCTTCACCACCGTCCAGGACGCGCTCAACTCCAAAAACTGCACCCTCATCACCAACGCCGTCGTTGCGCACGTCAATATGGACAACGCCGCCAACAAAGTCAGTGGCGTCACCTTCATCGATCGCGAAACGCGTCAAGTAAAAGAAGTCCGCGCCAAATCCGTTATCCTCTGCGCCCAGGCTCTCGAGTCCACTCGCATCCTCTTGAACTCTTCCACCCGCGAATATCCCAACGGCCTCGCCAATTCCAGCGGCGCTCTAGGTCATTATTTAATGGACCACGTCGTGGGCGGCGGCGCTTCCGGCCAGCTCACCAATTTCAATATTCTTCCCAACGCCAACGAGCCCCAGCGCCCTAACGGAATTTACGTTCCGCGTTTCCGCAACACACCTTCGAGCAAATCGCGTTCTCCGTTTATCCGCGGCTACGGTTATCAAGGCGGTGCAGGCGCCGATTTCAATTTCAGCGCCGAAGGCTACGGCGCTTCCTTAAAGCAAGCCGTGAAAGAAGGCGTCTATAGGATCGGCCTCGGCGCTTTCGGCGAATCGCTCGCCCGCTGGGACAATGTCATCGAAATCGATCCCAATCTAAAGGACGCCTGGGGCATCCCCGCTCTTCGCATCACCATGACCCACGGCGATAATGAAGCCGCTCTCATGCAGGACGCCGGAGCCTCCGCCGCTGAAATGCTCGAAGCCGCCGGCGCCAAAAACATTCGCGTGCAAGCTCGCGTCGAAATGCCCGGCATGGCCATCCATGAACTCGGCACCGCCCGCATGGGCCACGACCCCAAAAAATCCGTGCTCACTCCCTTCAACCAGGCTCACGACGTAAAAAATCTCTTCGTCATGGACGGCGCCAGCTTCGTCTCCTCCGCCTGCCAAAATCCCACGCTCACCATGATGGCAGTAACCGTCCGCGCCTGCGCCAACCTAATCGACCGTTTCCACAAAAACGAAGTCTAGCCCCGAACTCAACCTCTCTCCGCCCATCTCGTCCGCTAAATATCTGCTTAGCGCGCCCACCGCATGCAATTGAGCGTGTGGAAAGCCTGGCCGCGGTCATTTCAAATAGTCGGTCATTGGCCCCAAGTCCTAGAGCGTTTCTAAATTAAGTACTTACATATCCGGATGAAGCAAAATAGTTCGCGCATTCGCTTGCTGTGACAGTGTTGAGGAGTTCGCCGATTTCTTTCCATAGTTCCTCGGTGGATCGTTTGGCGGCTTTGCGGAGCAGCGCCTTGAGTTTTGCGAAGAGCTTTTCGATGGGATTCAGATCCGGAGAATAGGGCGGCAGATAGAGCGCTCTGGCACCGACCGCGGTAAGGGCTTGTTGGACCCCGTGCACTTTGTGGCTGCTGAGGTTATCGAGGATGACGAGGTCTCCGGTTTGGAGTGTGGGGCACAGAAATTGTTCCACCCAGGCCAGGAATAGCTCGCCGTCCATGGGCCCGTCGACGACCAGGGGAGCGGTCAATCGATGGTGGCGCAGGCCGGCGACAAAGGTCGTCGTTTGCCAACCGCCCAGGGGCGCCGAACCCACGCAGCGACAACCCTTGGGGGCGCGGCCATGGCTCCGCGTCATGTTGGTCGCGGCCCAGGTTTCATCGATAAACACCAGCTTTTCGACGTCCAGTGCAGACTGCGCTTCACCCCAGGCGCGCCGCGCTGCCTGCACGTCCTCGCGCTCTTGCTCGCTGGCGTGCAGCGTTTTTTTTGAACGTCAGATTCCACTTGTTCAACTGATGCCAAAGTGCGCCGATTTTGATCCCTATACCCTGCGACGCCAACCGCTCTTGCAACTCGGCCAGAGTCAGTCCCGGCTCGGCGGCGATCCAGCCGCGCAAAGCGGACTCCGCTTCTACCAACCGGGACCGGTGATGGCCGCCGATCGGAAAACTGCTGCGTACCCCGGTTTCTTGCTCGCGGTCGCGCACTTGGTAGACATAGAAGCGGCTGACCTCAAAGCGGCGCGCGATAGCCGAAGGGGCATCTCCCCGGGACAAAGCTCGCAGCACACGATCACGCAAATCCTGTGAATACGATTGCATCCGCACCTCCCGCGAACCAACAGGAGGATTATCGCACAAATGTAGATACTTAAATTAGAAATGCTCTAATCCCGGCTCCCCGAATCCTAGTTTCTGAACTGCTTTCTTGATTCCTGCTGAGACGTGCCCCTGCGTGCGGATTCTTAGGAATCGAAACGCTGCATCGGAAATTTCAAGTTGTATTCCAGTTTATTTTGGCCGAGGAGAACTGCAAACCTATGCAGAATTGTCCGTCTGCCAGGGGCTCGCAGTAGACTACTTTCGCTTGCGCCTCAAGCTCGCCTGAGCTCGAAGCAAGCCGCGGTTTCTCTTCAGGGTGCCATCGGCGCCTCGTTACAACCCGAGCCCCATGCGGGCTAACGTTTACCGTCATTGCCTGATCGGCAAAGAGAAGCTGTTTCGCGATTACAAGGCATACTGGGATTGCCAAGGTGACGCGCTTTTCATTTCTTCCGTCGAAGCGCATTTGACCAGGATCTCTCCAAACCCGCCCTTGCTGGTTGCATGGGCAGTCAAAATCGTTCACGAATCGTCCTCACACGGCTTTCTGAGTCGCCCGTTTTTTCTCGTACATGGCTCTGTCCGCTTTCAGCATGAGTTCTCCCAGCGAAATGGCACACTTGGGATCGAACCTCGCCACTCCCACGCAGAGGGATAATGCGTAGCGCGGTTCTGTTGCACTCGATTTTTTGAGATTTTTCTCTAATCGGCGGACGATGATTTCCCGAGTTTGGTTCGACGTCTCCGACGCCAGTACCACAAACTCATCCCCACCCAGGCGTGAAAGAATGTCGGAACCACGGAAGGACAACTCCAGAGCGTCTGCCGTCCGAATGAGCGCCAGGTCCCCCTCTTGATGACCGTAGCTGTCATTTATCTTCTTGAGGTTGTCCACGTCACAGAACAATAGGAGCAGACTCTGGCCATTCCGCTGGGCGAGTTTCAGTTGCTGGGTCGCAGCAGCAAAAAAACCACGCCGATTGAAGAGGCAGGTTAGATCATCCGTGAGGGCGAGATAGCGCAGTTCTCTGTCCAGAAGAGCCTGCTTAACCGCGCCCCAGACTGCCGGGTGGGTTGCCACGCGCATCGTCTGGGTGTCGGGGTGGTCCGACTTCAGAAGCTTGGAAATTTCGTCCACCTCCTGCAATATCTGGCCAAACTCCGAATCCGCGGCTCGCAAGGCGGAAGAAAGGTTTTCCGTGAGGCCGTTGTCTGGGGAGCCGTTCTTTCGCCCCATGGATAGAACTTTCCGGTTGGAAATTTGGTTCGGCAACTCCGTGCTTAAGCGAGTTGCCCGCGGGCTCTTTTCAACATCGATTTCTTGCATGGGTTTTACCCCTCCTGCCAGCAAGTGCACAGAGCTGCCTCGCTGGAAGGCACATGGTTCCATTGATCCAGACAGGCGACAAGCGGGTAAGGAACGTAGTGTTGGTGCAGGTGATTCCACTAGTACTTGCAAGTGATGAGACATTCTTGAACCATCAGAGAAGAGGCCCGTCTACCAGCACTGACAATCACTTAGCTCTCAACTAAGGTATTTACCTGAGGCCAATCGCAGGGGTTCACTTGCTTTAGCTTGCGGGAAAGTCATGATATTTGTTTCGAATCTGCAAGGGACCCAAAAAATTCGCCTGCACAGGTTCAGGCCGTTCAGAGCAAGGAGAATCGATTCATGTCCAAACGAGAGAGCATTACGAAAGACTCTGGGACACGGAACAATCCAGGAGCGGAATTAGTGCGGAGTGAAGCCCCGTCAGAGCTTCTTCGTGAGCTCGTCGCGCACCTGCGTCAGAACCGCACGCAATTACGCGAGGAGTGGGTCGTGCGCATCACCGAGACGCGCCTGCTTACCGCGATGACCAAGGAAGAAATTTTCGCGGAAGCAACCTCGGTATACGACAGCTACGTCGAGGCTCTGGAGACCGAAGCATTTGAAGCCCTGCAAGCTTACGCGCGCAACCTGTCGGAACGCATCATTCCTCGAGGCGTCGAGACGCACGAAGTCGTTGGTATTGTTCTTCTCCTGCGAGACGTGCTGGCCCGCTCGTTATTCGCCAAGTACCAGACGGATTTCAAGAAATTGAATCGCATTCTGGATGCCTATGAACCTGCCGCCAACCGCATTGCCAACACCGTCGCGGTTGGCTTCGTGCAAGAGCGCGAGCGCGTCATCCGCCAGCAACAGGAAGCAATCCGCGAACTCTCCACGCCGGTTTTGCAGGTGCGCGAACGATTGCTAATTTTGCCCATCATCGGCGTCATCGATCCCCAGCGCGCCCGGCAGTTGACAGAGCAGCTCCTCCGCGGAATCCGCACCAATCGCGCAAAAGTCGTGGTCATCGATATCACCGGTGTGGCCGCCATGGACTTGACGGTCGCCAACAACTTGGTGCAAACCGTCGAAGCTTCGCGCCTTCTTGGCGCAACCGTCATTGTCACGGGGCTTTCGCCAGAGATTGCCCAGACCTTGGTGACCATCGGTGTAGACCTTGGCAAGATGAATACCGTCGGCGACCTGCAGGGCGGCATCGAGCAAGCTGAGAGACTGTTGGGATACAAAGTCGAAAAACTAGCGGAGCCACGCTAGGCAAAGCGGAGGAAGGGCCACGTGGAAGTCCCCATTCTTAAACAGGGAGAGGTCCTCATAGCCACTTTTCAGGCGGCCCTCTCGGACGCGGACCTGAACCAACTCCGCATGGGTTTAGTTCAGCAAGTTGTTAAGTTTCGCTCCCGAGCGGTTATCGTCGATGTCACCGCCATGGACGTGATGGACTCGTTCGCCTCGCGGACGCTGCGGGAGATCGCCCACATGATCCGGCTGCGCGGCGCGGAAACGGTTATCGTTGGGATTCAGCCGGAAGTGGCGTTCGCCATGGTTCAGCTGGGGCTGACCCTGGAGGGCGTTGCGACGGCGCTGGATCTGGAAGAAGGTCTCGCTTACTTGATTCAAAAATTCAAGAACATAGACTGAGAGAGACGCACCGTGAGGGCTGCAGAAATCCGGGTGGCCATCCACTCGGACCAAGATATAGTGACAGCCCGCCAGGAAGGCCGTGCTCTCGCCATCGAACTTGGATTTTCCTCCGGGGACGCCACACTCATCGCCACGGCTATTTCCGAACTTGCGCGCAACATTGTGTCGTATGCCCGCAGGGGCGAAATCACTTTGAAAGTAATCCAAGCCTCGAGCCGCCGGGGCATTTCGATCATCGCTTCCGATAGCGGCCCTGGAATTCCGGACATTCGTCAAGCCATGCGAGACGGTTTCTCGACATCGGGAAGCCTTGGTCTTGGACTCCCGGGAGTGCGCCGGTTGATGGATGAGTTTGACATTGCCTCCGAACCGGGCCGGGGCACAATAGTGACGGTGAAAAAGTGGAAGCAATAAACGTGCCGCTGGTCGAATATGGCGTGGCGAAGTTTGTCCTGCCGGGTCAGGGCGAATCGGGCGATCGTCATCTGATTTGCTGCGCCGGAGATGGGATCCTGATCGCTGCGATGGATGGAATTGGGCATGGTGAAGAAGCTGCCTACGCGGCGGAGGCGGCGATTTCCATTCTCAAAGCGAATGCCGAAGAACCCGTCATTTCTCTGGTGGAGAGATGCCACGAACATCTTCGTTCGACGCGCGGTGTGGTCTTGAGCCTTGCTTCCATTGACCCACAGCATGGCATGATGACATGGCTTGGTGTTGGAAATGTTGAAGGAGTTTTGATGCGCGCCGGTGCACAGAAGGGGAGTGTGCAGGAAGTCCTACTCTTGCGTGGTGGCGTCGTCGGTTCGCAACTGCCCGCTCTGCAAGCAGCCGTGCTTCCGATTGCGAAGGGGGACACTCTTGTTTTTGTTACCGATGGGATTCGAAGCGACTTTGTGGAAGGGCTTTCCGCCTTGGAATCCCCGCAACGAGCCGCGGACAAGATTCTCAAACAGCATGGCAAAGGAAATGATGACGCGCTTGTGCTCGTGGTGCGGCTAACTGGGGTTCGTGAATGAAATCGGCAGCCAAACGCAAGACGAAGTTGCCGCCGGCTTTTGAAGAAGAATATCGTTCCGGCTTGGCTCAATACACGAAGACTGGCGGCGAGGCTTCACTGGGCCGCGCTTACGAACTCGGACGCCGTGCCATCAACGAAAAAAAGAACCTCATGGAGATCGCTTCCCTCCATCATCAGGCTCTCCAGCGGATGCTCGCCGATACGCAGGAGCCCGCGCGCCGTCAGGAATTGTTGGCAGCCGCTGCGGAATTCCTGGCGGAGATCCTCTCTCCTTATGAAATGGCTCACCGTGGAGTTCAGGATGCCATCGCGGCTCTGCGGCGGCTCAATGAAACGCTTGAAGAGGAGATCAAGCGCATCGCGTATGCCGTGCACGACGAGGCCGGACAACTTCTAGTGGCCGTGCATCTTGCGCTGTCGGATGTCGCGCGCGAATTGCCGGAGCCCCAAAAAGAGCAGCTGGGACACATTGAAGAATTGCTCAATCAAGTTGAAAAACAGTTGCGGCAATATTCCCATGAACTTCGGCCAACGATCTTGGATGATCTTGGCTGGATACCGGCGCTTCGTTTCCTCGCGGATGGCGTTTCGAAGCGCGCCAAACTCAACATTCAAATCAAAACGACTATTGCGGGTAGGCTGCCAGGGCCCATCGAAATAGCTCTCTACCGCATCGTCCAGGAAGCCCTCACCAACGTGGCCAAACATTCGAAAGCAAGCCGCGTCTGGATCCGCATCGGCCGAAAAAACCGCAAGTTCTGCTGCTCCATTGAGGACGACGGCGTGGGCTTTGACGCGCGCCAGCTGCAATCCGATGGCAAGCGAACTGGGTTGGGACTAATCGGCATGCAGGAACGCTTGAACGGGATTGGAGGAACGCTGTCGATCGACTCGGAACGCGGGCGGGGAACCAGACTCTTGATCCAGCTTCCTGCGGAGGCTTCGAATGCCAATTCGCATCGTGCTAGCTGACGACCATGTCCTTGTGCGGCAGGGCTTGAAGTCCTTGCTCGAGCGGGAAGGATTTCAAGTGGTTGCGGAAGCCGCCGATGGGCAAGAGGCTCTTCGTCATGTGGAGTCGCTCCAGCCCGATGTCGTCGTCATGGATATCAGTATGCCCATCTTAAATGGGCTGAATGCCGCCCGGCAAATGGGTCGCTCTTCTCCAAAGACCAAAACCATCCTGCTCACGCAACATGACGAGGCTCAGTATATCCGCGAAGCCCTTGATGCCGGCGTGAAAGGGTACGTCTTGAAAAACCAGATCGCCAGCGATTTGCTGCTGGCTATCCGCCAGGTTTCGCGTGGCCAGGTTTACCTGAGCCCTGGCGTGTCCAGCTCCGTCATGGAGGCGTACCGGTCCAAGTCGGAAAAATTCGAGACTCCTCTGACGCCGCGAGAGAGGCAAGTCCTCCAATTGATCGCCGAAGGAAAATCCACCAAAGACGTTGCCTCTTTGCTCGGCATCAGCACCAAAACAGCCGAATCTCATCGCACAAGACTCATGCAGAAGTTGGATATCCACGAGACCGCCAGCCTCGTGCGCTACGCCGTCCGCCACGGCATCGTCCAGCCTTGACGCTTCCACCAAAAACTCTACCTCCACTCGAGAAAAGGCCCATCGTCAGAATTGCAACGAGCCGCGCGATCTACTTGAAAGCAGCTTGTCAGATCTCAGATCCCCGCGTACCAGGCATAACCCCCCTCCGGAGCCGCCGATCCCAGGCCTTTGCCGAATGTTTTCAGATTGTCGGTAACTGTCAAGTGGGTAATGAATTTCACGCTCTTGTAGCCGAGCTGGCGAGGGAGCCGCAGCCGAAGCGGCCCTCCGTTCCCCACGGGAAGTTCGCCGCCATTCATGCCATAGGCGAGAAAAGTTTGCGGGTGCAAGGCATCGGCCATGTCGACGCTTTCCCACCAGTCGGGATCGATCGAGAAGTAGACAACGTATCGGGCATGCGGCTGGACCCCGGCGAGATCCAAGACGTGAGAAAGAGGCACGCCGATCCACTCGGCAATATATGTCCATCCTTCCTCGCACGATAGTCCGGTGATCTGGCTGCGCGATGGATAGCTCTTCAATTGCGCCAGCGAAAACGAAGAGGGTCGGTCGACCAAGCCGTCCACGGTAAGCCGCCAGTCCGCGAAACCTCCCGCTTGCAGCCGCTTGAACGCGTCGTTCAGGGGCGGCATCTCGTTCGCGAAAGGAGGCTTGGAAATGTAACTCCGAGGGAACTCCCGAGCCAACGAGTGTCTGGTAATCAGACGCTGCGAGGCGTAGGTCAGCGTTTCACCCAGGCCGTAGATTCCGCCATGATCCGGCGGGACGAGTCCATACTTTTGTGCGAGCCGCGCCGCCACGCCCAGTCCCGCTGCGCCCGCCGTCGCCGTAAGTCCAGCGGTCATCAGTTTTCGGCGAGAAAGTTTGCTCATGTGCGCTCCATGGATTTGCCGGCCTCGCCCGTGATCATCGCTCGCATGCGGCTCCAGAATCCGGCAACAAAAATCATCACAACGTGGACAAGCAGGAAGAGCACAAGCGCAACGGACACGAAGAAATGAAGCGTCCGCGCGGATTGCCTCCCGCCCAGCAGAGTGACCGTCGCTGGAAACGCCGAAACGAACGCAGGCGACATGGCCAAGCCCGTCCAGATCACCAAGGGGAACAGCACGAAGATCACGAACAGGTAAGCGAAGCGTTGCAGCACGTTATACGACCATGCTTCCGCCTCGCTGGGGCGTTTGAAACGCAAATGGCTCGCGACGGAGCCCGCGATCGCCCGCCAGGAAAGTTCGGCCTTGCCCGGGAGCAGGTTTCTCCGAAAATGCCCCGTTAACAGCCCGAAGATGCCATACAGCAAGCCTGTCAATACCGCAATCCAGGCTGCTTGAAAGTGCAGGTATCGGCTCCAGCCGTTCTGGTCCGGCAGCACGTAGCCGTAGCCCGTCGGCACCAGAGCCCTCGACGAAGGGATGTGCAGCTTGAACAACGGAGTCGTCAAGTCATTGCCGGTTTCACCCCAGTAAAAGCGCGGATGAGAAACGACAATTTCCGCTCCGGTCACGAGCAGGGCGAAAAAGCAAAGTGCAGTGATCCAGTGAGTGATGCGAACCAGGGCCGAGTGCCGCGATGTCGCGGTAGCTGCCGAGGCGGCGGAGGCGGAACTCGGGAGAGAAACTTCCAGCGGCCCCTGCGCTGATTCTAGTCTCGCCATTCTTAAAGCTCCGGCGTTCTCTTCGAAGATAGGCGTCATACTACCACGCAAAACGCGCGGAAACCGATGCGTCCTGCTTTACGGGCGTGTGGCGAAGCCTTGAAAGTTGGTTTTGACTTTGGGGGGTGCCGTACCCTCGGCCAATTACAGAAGTGGTATGCTAGCCCAGTGCGCTCCCGCCCAAAAGAAAAAACACCTCTGCGCCATCAGCCGAACAACGAATGATTTTTCGTTTTGGTTGGACGGAAGTCGAGGGCTTCAAACCAAGAGTCGGGGTTGCAATGCGCCCCGAACCATCTGACTAAGACTTACAAGACTATATGGTTTACGTAGTACCGCTGCGCCCCTTTCGACCATTGAAACAAGAGCCCTTGCTTTGGGCGTGTAGCCGGTCGTAAAGATCACTGGGACGGAAGGCCGTAACGCGGACATTTCCAAATAGGCCTCCGGACCGCTCAAAGAAGGCATCACAACATCCATAACAATCAAATCGATCTGACCGGCGTTCAACTTGAACAGCTCAAGAGCCTTCGCACCATCGGACGCTGCGAGAATGCGATAGCCGAGCGCCTGCAACATTTCCTGCGTCGTTTCCCGAAGTCCGTCGTGATCTTCTGCCAAGAGGATTGTTTCGGTGCCCCTCAAAGGCTGATTGTTACACGCTATATCGTCGGGTTGGTGGTCCCCGCTTCCGGCAGGGAGATAAACTTGGAACGAGGACCCTTTTCCGGGTTCACTGCTTGTGAGGATGAATCCACCGTGTTGGCGAACGATGCCGTGTACGGTGGCGAGGCCAAGCCCGGTTCCCTTTCCTGTCTCTTTGGTCGTGAAGAAGGGTTCAAACATACTATCCATCGTCGCGGTGTCCATACCGACGCCGGTGTCAGTTACTGATAGCAAGACATAACTCCCCGGCCGGCCATAAGCGTGGCTGTGGCAGAACTCCGCTCCGAGCTCGACGTTTTGAGTCTCAATGAGTAGTTGGCCTCCTCCCGCCATGGCGTCCCGCGCGTTAAGGCAAAGATTCATTAAGACTTGTTCGATCTGCGTAGGATCGGCAGGCGTGACGCGCAGGTTGGGATCGACACGAACCTGGACCTCGATATCCTCCCCGATAATTCTGCCGAGAAGACTCATTTCTTCTTTGACGAGGATATTTAGATTGATCTTTCGAGCTTGCAGGATTTGCCCTCCTGCAAAGGCGAGGAGTTGAGAAGTCAATTTTCCAGCTCGCAGAGATTGGTCACGAATCCGCTGAAAACGATTGCATAATCTATTCTCGGGTTGCGTTTCTTCACACCCCATTTCTGCCCAGCCGAGGATCGCGCCGATCATATTGTTGAAATCGTGCGCGATACCGCCGACGAGCCTCCCTATTGCCTCATATTTCTGCAATTGTTGTACGCGCCGCTCCAGCCGCTTTCTCTCCTTGCGTTCCCCCGCATCCCGCAGCTCACGTTGAACAGCCGGAATCAGGCGCTTGAGATTCGTCTTCATCACGTAATCCTGGGCACCGTTTCTCATGGCCTCCGTGGCCACATCTTCTCCAATGGTGCCAGACACGAAAATGAATGGAACGTCGGCGTCTCTCGCTCTTGCAGTTTTCAATGCCTCGGTCCCCGAGAAGTGAGGCATAGAATGGTCCGAGATAATGATGTCCCAGTTTTTATTGAGAGCTTGCGCTAGAGCACCGGCCGAGTCCACTCGCTCCGAGTTGATTTCGAACCCCGCCTGCCGAAGAAGCAGGAGTAGGAGTGCAGCGTCGTCCTCCGAATCCTCAATGATCAGCAATCGCATAGAGTTTTGCATCTAGACTCTCCTTGGTGGCGGTTCGTTTAGGACCAGCCAATACAAACCGAGTTGCGCGGCAGCGACAACGAACTGATCGAAGTCCACCGGCTTGCGAACATAACTGTTAGCGCCGAGATCGTAACCGTTAATGCGATCCCGGTCCTCGTTCGAGGAGGTGAGAATGACTACCGGGAGCAATTTTGTTCGATCATCGGCGCGAAGACGGCGAAGCACGCCCAACCCATCCAGCTTGGGTAGCTTCAAATCAAGGAGAACCACTTGGGGCACTTCCGCGGTGTTGCGGCCTGCATGGATGCCTTCGCCAAATAGATAATCCAATGCCTCCACACCGTCGCGCGCAACTATGACTTCGTTCACAATCTTGTTCTTTTTCAATGCGCGGACCGTTAGGGCTTCGTCGTCGGGATTGTCTTCGACCAGCATAATCACATTGTTTTTCATAGACGCTCCTCTATGAAGCCGCTCCACTCAGCGTGAAATAGAAAGTTGCACCATGGTCAACCGCGCTTTTCGCCCAGATACGCCCGCCGTGGCGGTGCACGATCCGTTGCACCGTGGCCAAACCTACCCCCGTGCCCGCAAACTCACTCATCGAGTGAAGTCGCTGGAACGCGCCGAATAGCCGGTCTGCATAGGCCGGATCGAACCCCGCGCCGTCGTCTCTCACGAAATACGCCATGGTTCCATCTTCGTGCGTCGCGCCAAACTCGATATGCGCGGACGCCCGCTTGGACGTGAATTTCCAGGCATTGCTCAGCAGGTTCTCCAGCACGGACCGCAACAATCCCGGGTCCGCAGTTGTCTTAAGGCCGTCTTCAACATGCAGCTCAATACGCCGTTCAGGCTGGCTCTTCTGAAGGTCGCCCGCCACGGAGAACGCCATCGCGCTGATATCGACACTTTGCGTATGCATCTCGGTGCGTGATAGCCGTGAAAGGTTCAGTAGATCGTCAATCAACATGCCCATGCGTTGTGTTGCGGCACGGATCCGATTCAGGTGAGCCTTGCCCGTCTCATCGAGTCGGTCACCGCAATCTTCCAGCAAGGCATGGCTGAACCCATCGATGGTCCTGAGCGGAGCTCGCAGGTCATGCGAAACCGAATAGCTGAAAGATTCCAGTTCATTGTTGGCGGCCATCAGGCTGGCGTTTGACCGCGCCAGCTCCTTTTGCTGGCGTTCAACCTCTTCTTCCGCCTTTCTTTTATGAGTGATGTCCCTGGTCACCTTGCCGTAGCCGCGGAGCTGCCCTGTCGCATCTCGCAGCGCGGTTATCACTACGTTGGCCCAAAAAACGGAGCCGTCTTTCCGTACGCGCCAGCCTTCCTCTTCAAAGCGACCTTCATCCGCCGCGATCTTAAGCTCCTGGGAAGGCTCATGTAGCGCTACCGCTTCCGGCGTATAGAACTTTGAAAAGTGCTCGCCAATAATTTCCTCAGCACGATAGCCCTTGATGCGCTCCGCACCCTCATTCCAGGTGGTTATTCGGCCCCCCGGGTCGAGCATGAGAATTGCGTAGTCCTTCACTCCCAGCACCAATAGTCGAAACTTTTCGTCGCCCTGTTTCCTCTCCTCGCTTTCCTTTGCCAGTTCCGTCTTTGCCTGAGTCCATTGATTGGAGCTGGGAAGCCGAATCGCTTGTGGGATGAGTCGGACCAACAGAGCGGCGGCAGATATGGAAGCTGCCGCGGTGATGGCTTTAGCTACTCCGGCCAGCCAATATTGCGCATGCCATAGGTTCCAGACCTCCATGACGTGCGTTGTGCCGCAGGCGATGATAAACACTCCAAACAGCATGAACATCCAACTGAAAGGCAGGTCGCGGCGCTTACGGATAATCCAGAGAAGAGTGAAAGGGATAGTGAAATAAGCTAGGGCGATTAGTGCATCCGATAGCACATTCAGCCACACCAGGCCCGAATTCCACTGGTAGCAGTAACCATGAGGCTGAAAACCCCCGGACATGAACAATTGTCTGAAGAAATCCATTCCGCCCTCCACCGCGGGCACGGCGTGTCGCTGAGCCATTGCACCAAATGAGATTCGATGAGAAGGGGAGAGGACCTCTTCTGCTATACGAACGCCAGCCAGAATCGGCCGCGGAAGAGCAGAGTCACAAATATCTGACTTTCCTGAAGGGAACTTTATCTTGACCGAATGGAGCGAATTGTCAAGGATGGCGGAGCGATCGACGGCGTTGAAGTTACCCTGTGACGTCTGGCACGCAAAGCAAGAACCGCTCTCAACTGCGCTGTGTCAATTCCCCGACACGCAACAGGTAGCCAACAACCATCCTGTCCCTCGGATCTTGATCAACGTAGCTTTGGGAAGCGAAAGCTAACGTTCTGGGCACATCGTCGGCGATTCGGAAGTAATCCAGTTGCCCAGCGTGCGGATAAGTACCGGGAAGTCGCCTTGTAGGAAACAATCGTGACTGCTCCCCCATGACCTGCAGTTCGGAAGCTATCCCCTGGTGGGAGGCGAAGCCTTGGCAGTTGGTTTTGACTTTTGGAGGGTGCCGCACCCTTCGGTTTTTTAAGGGTGCGGGTTTTGATTTTTCCTCGAACCGCTGGACCCGTCTCGAAACCCAGGGACGGACGGGACGTTCCCCGAATTATCCAACCCCGAACCGTCTCACCAAACTCCCAATTTCCCGCCAACCCCTTCCATCCATTCCACTTCCCGCGTCTCAATTCGAATGATCAAACTATAGTACTATAGCTTGACAGTAATCAAAATCCATGCTACTATTCATTATGATTCGCCGCCGTTCCACGCCCTTACCTTCCATCCGCTCCCGATTCACCACCCTCCGCTCCCCTTCCCTTCTCTGCGTACACGCAGGAAACGCCGCAAACCCTTTCCGCTCATGCGCTTACTTCATAACTTGCGGACACCCCGGGGGTGGGGTCCCGCCTCCTCGCTCCTCCGGCTTTGCGCCCTTACAACCTCTTTTTCAGTGTATACTCCCGTCCAATATTTTCAGGACAGGTGGCTCATGGATCCTGGGCAAACTCCAAATCTCTGGATTCCCGTATGCTGCGAGCGCGTCATGCGCTACAACATGTTCGTCCAAAAAGACGGCGCAGCCTATGGCTCGCTGCTTTGCTCGGTCTGCAATAAAAATGTCACGTTTGAATTGGAACATCACGCCGATTTGAGCGCCTACGGAGAAGGCGCGCGCGTGCTCACCATGCTCGGGTCGCCCAAGCCTCCCGTCGAGCGCCGAAGCGCCCGCGCCGACGCCTCTTTGGACGACCAAACCTTGTGACTCGGATTGCCGACTCTTAAACCGCGGGTTCACCCATGATCGGCCGGACCATTTCTCACTTTCGTATCATCGAGAATCTCGGTGCTGGCGGCATGGGAGTGGTCTATAAAGCGCTTGACACGCGCCTGGACCGCCACGTCGCCCTCAAATTTCTTCCCGACAACATGGCCCAGGACTCGCAAGCTCTCGAGCGTTTTCGCCGCGAAGCCCACGCCGCCTCCGCGCTCAATCACCCTGGCATCTGCACCATCTACGACATCGGCGAGCAGGATCATCTCCCCTTCATCGCCATGGAATTCATCGACGGCGAAACTCTCCGCCAGCATATTCACGCCCAGCCTCTGCCTCTCGAAGAGCTCCTCGACCTCGGCATTCAAATTGCCGATGCGCTCGACGTCGCTCACTCCTGCGGCATCATCCATCGCGACATCAAACCTTCCAACGTTTTCGTCACAAAACGCGGCCAAGCCAAAATCCTCGATTTCGGTTTGGCCAAGCTGCTTCCCAAGGATATGTTGCAGCTCGCTCCGGAAGATTCTTCTTCGCGCGCCCCTCAGGAATCCGTCTCTATCGTCGGCATCATCAGCGGCACTCCCGCTTACATGTCTCCCGAGCAAGTCCGCGGCGATGACCTCGACCCTCGCACCGATATTTTCGCCTTGGGTCTCTTGCTCTACGTCATGGCCACCGGCCGCCAGGCTTTCAGCGGCAGAACTGGCGGCGCCATCATCGAAGCTATTCTCACGCGTGCTCCCGAATCCGTGCGAAAAGTGAATCCGCAAATCCCCCCGCAGCTCGAAGAAATCATCAACAAGTGCATCGAAAAGGACAGAACGCTCCGCTATCCCACCGCCGCCGCCGTTCGCGCCGATTTGCTTCAACTCAAGCGCGCGAGCGAATCCGGACAGGTCGTTTCTGCCGCGCCTGTTACAGCACCTGGGCCTGCAACGGCGGCGATACCCGCGCTAACACCTGCGCCGCTGCCCGCCGCCGGTCTCGTTCAGCCCCGCGTCCCTCGCTACCGCTGGAAACCGCTTCTCGCTCTCGCCGTCATATTTGTCGCTCTACTATCTGTCGCCGCATGGTTTTACAACACGCGCCGCGTCCATGCTTTGACCCAGGCAGACACTATCGTCCTCGCCGATTTCGCCAACAAAACCGGCGACCCCATTTTCGACGACACGCTGCGACAAGGTCTCGCCGCCCAGCTTCAGCAATCTCCATTCCTGAGCCTTGTCTCCGAACAAAAAATCCAGCAAACCTTGCGCCTCATGGGTTTGCCGCCAGACAGCAAACTCTCGCCAACTATTGCGGGCGATCTCTGCCAGCGAGCCGGCAGCAAAGCCTATTTAAGCGGCTCGATTTCCAATCTCGGCAGCCAGTACGTCATCGGCGTCAACGCCGTTAATTGCCAGACCGGCGATTATCTTGCCCGCGAACAAGTCACCGCCGCCGGCAAAGAAACCGTTTTGAAAGCGCTCGGCGAAGCTTCCACCACTCTCCGCGAAAAACTCGGCGAGTCTCTCAAGACCGTGCAAAAACTCGATACTCCCATCGAGCAGGCCACCACTCCGTCTCTCGAAGCCCTTCAGGCTTACAGCCTCGGCCGCAAAACCATGCTCGTCAAAGCCGACTACACCGCCGCCATCCCTCTCTTCGAGCGTTCCATCCAGCTCGACCCTCATTTTGCGATGGCGTTTGCCACTCTCGGCACCGCTTATCACAACATCGGCGAAAAAAATCTCTCCGCAAAAAACACGCGCGAAGCGTACGACCTTCGCGCCCACGTCAGCGAATGGGAAAAGTTTTACATCGAATCCCACTACTATCATTTCGTCACCGGCGACCTCGAAAAAGCCAGCCAAGTCTATGAGCTCTGGTCGCAAGTCTATCCGCGCGAACCGGTTGCTCCCACGAATCTCGGCGTCGTCTTTCAATCTCTCGGCCAGTACGATAAATCCCTCGCGCAATTCCGCTCCGCCATGCACCTCGCTCCCGCGGACAGCCTCAACTCCGCCGATCTCGTCCTCGGCTACATTCATCTCAATCGTCTCGGCGAAGCTCGCTCCTCCGCCGAAGACGCCTTGGCTAAAAATCTCGATTCTGCAGACCTGCGAGCGGACCTCTACGAAATTGCATTTTTGAAAAACGATCCAGACGGAATGGCGCGCCAGGTTTCCTGGTCCATGGGCAAGCCCGGAAAAGAAAACACCATGCTCTCTCTCGAAGCCGGCACTGCCGCTTATGCCGGAAAACTCGTTGCCGCTCGCGCGCTCTCCCGCCAGGCCTCGACCTCTGCCCGTCTCGCCGGCGAAAAAGAAAGCGCCGCCGGCTGCGAAGCAGCTGCCGCGCTCTGGGAAGCGCTCTATGGAAACGCCGCCGAAGCCCGCAAGCGCGCCGCCGATACGCTCGCCGCCTCGAACGGCCGCGACGCCCAGTACGTTGCCGCTCTGGCGCTCGCCTTGATCGGCGATTCCGCGCGCGCCCGGGCCCTTGCCGATGATCTGGACAAACGTTTTCCCGAAGACACCGTCATACGCTTCAATTATTTGCCTGCGCTTCGCGCGCAGCTCGCTCTCAATCTTCCCAACAACTCCGCCAAAGCCGTCGAAGCGCTCGCCGTGGCTTCTCCTTATGAAATCGGCGTTCCCGGCAGCAGCACCTTCTGGACCAACCTCTATCCCGTTTACATCCGCGGCGAAGCGTTTCTCGCTTCCCATCAAGGCGTGCAAGCCGCCGCCGAGTTCCAAAAAATCCTCGATTGGCCCGGCGTCGTCGTCAACGAACCCATCGCCGCCCTAGCCCATCTCGGCCTCGCTCGCGCCGACGCTCTCGCCGGCGACACTTCCAAGTCCCGCGCCGCCTACAACTCATTCTTCACGCTTTGGAAAGACGCCGACCCCGGCATCCCCATCCTCCAGCAAGCCAAATCCGAATACGCCAAGCTGCATTGACCGCTCAAGCGATTCGCAGGATCCAAACAAATGTTCAACCTCAGCCCTTTCAATCTTTCCTTTCCACTTTCCTGCCCTCCGCGAGACTGCTTAACCAGAGAGCCGAACTGTGCGCAGCGTGGCGTTACCCGCTCCAACCAGGATTCGAGGAAATCAAGGCAAGCTTCAATGCATGCGCGAACCGGCATCAACCGCGCCGCAGATTTTTCCGCGCCAGCTTCAATCGTTCGAGCTTCCGTGCGAAGCGGCCCGCGTCGAATCCCGAATCACCAGCTCCGGATTCATTTTTTGACGCACGCAATTCCACTCGCGCTTCTCAAGACCCGCCTTGATGCCTTCCATCACGATGTTGACGGTCAGGGTTCCCATCGCTTCCAACGGCTGCCGCACCGTCGTCAGCGAGGGCGCGCTCAACGCTGAGAGCGCCACGTCGTCGAAGCCCGTCACGGAACAGTGCTCCGGCACTTTCACTCCCGCTTTCGTCAGCGCGCGAATCGCTCCGAGTGCCGTCAAATCGTCGAACGCCATAAGCGCCGTGAACTTTTTCTTTTTTTGCAGCAATTCCTCGGTCAGCCGGTGGCCGCCCTCGAATCCCGAGTTCGGATCGAAGGAATCCGGCAGTTGCAACACCAGCGCCGGATCGATTTCGAGTCCCGCGGCGTGCGCGAACTTTTGCACGCCTCGCCAGCGCGGCGCGCTGTCAATAATCATCTTCGGCCCGCGAATAAAGGCGATTTTGCGGTGGCCTAATTGGTGCAGGTGTTCGAGCGCCATGCGTCCGCCGCTCTCGTTGTCCACCATCACCGAACTCACCGAATCCGCCGGCAGCTCCCAGCCGATGGTGGCCGCCGGAATATTCCGTTTGCTGAGGTCCGCGAGTACATGAATGTCCACGACCAGCCAGTTGGCCACCACGATCAGCCCCTCGACGTGGTGTTCCAGCAACATTTCCAGATAGCGCTCGAAGCGGTTGCGCTCGTTATGCGCGTCCGCAAAAATCGGCACGTACGACGCCTGATACAGAGCATTCTCGATACCGCGCAGCACCGGCGTGCAAAACGGATCCGTCACGTCGAAAAACAGCAAGCCCACCGTGTGGCTGCGCTTGCTCCGCAAAAATCGCGCCATCGCGTTGGGGCGGTAGCCGAGGCTCTTCGCCGCCTCTTCAATGCGTTTCTTCGTGGCCGGAGCGATGTAGCGGGCCAGCGGCGCGTTGTTCAATACGATGGAAACTGTGGCCGGCGAAAATCCGCTCTGCGCCGCCACGTCTCGCATCGTCACCGCCTGATTTTTCCCGCCTGGGCGCTTCAAGGCGCACCTCCGAGACACCTCATTCTGCCAGAGTTTCCCAATTTACAATATGCGCGCGTTTTTTCGGCAGGCCGCCTACTCGGCGGGAACATCAAACGAAAGCGGCTTGCGGAACCAGTCCGTTTTCCATATTCCAAAGGCGATGCCCGCGGCCATCCAGATGCTGCCCCACTTCAACGCGCGCGGGCTCAAATGCCACCATAGTCCACCGCACACCAGGAAACCGACCACCGGTATCATGAAATTCAAAAAACTTCGCTCGCCCTTCCTTATGAAATAATGCACGAACGAAGACGCGTTCACGCCCATAAACGCCAGCAAGGCGCCGTAGTTCAGCAGCTCGATGCCCTGCTCAAAGGTAAGAAAGTACGCGCCCACCAGCACAATCACGCCGATAAACAGAACGTTGTTTCGCGGGATGTGGTGCTTCGCTGAAACTTGTCCAAAAAACGACTTAGGCAGCGCGTTGCTCTTTCCCATGCCATAGAGCAAACGCGCCGCGCCGATTTGCGCGCCCATTCCGGAGCCAAAATTGGCCACCAACAGCGTCGCCCCCACAATCGTGAACATGGGTGCCCATGCGCGCGCCGCCGCGAAAACGTAGGCCTGGTCTTGATTGGGAAAGGGCTGCGACGCCGGCCACACCAGCTGCGCCACGTACACTTCCGCGGCGGAAAGAATTCCCACGGCCAGGCAGGTCATCACGGTGGCCAGCATGATGTTTCGCCGCGGATTCTCCGCCTCCTCTGAAAGCGTGGAGATTCCATCGAACCCAATGTAGGTCAACACCGCCAGCGACGTGCAGCCGGAAAGGTTGTCCCAGGTGAAGGTTTGCGGATCGTAGAACGGCCGAGTAAAGAACCCGGGATCGCTGTGCGGATGGCCAAAGATGTACCGAACCGTCGTAACGAAGACCACCACCACCACCGCGCTCATTGCAGCGGCGAGACCGGCGTTGACCCGCGCAGAAGTCTTGATGCCTTGCAGATTGAGTAGCGTAAAGACGACGGCAAAAAAAATCTTCCAGCCCCAAGCGGGAATGGCGGGAGCGAATTCGTGGGCCTGCCCCGCGCACCATATCGTGCAAATCAGAGGGTTCACGATGTAATCCATCACCATGCTCCAACCGGTGACGTAACCGACGGCCGGATGAATTTCGCGCGCTACGTAGGTGAACGCCGAACCTGCGCTGGGGTACACACGCGCCATCTTGCCGTAGCTGACGGCCGTCGCAAGCATCGCGACCATGGCGATGAGAATCGCCGTCACCACGTGGCCGCGACCTCGGTCGCTCAGCGCGCCGAACGCGGACATCGGCGCCACCGGCTGAAGCACGATGACGCCGTAAAGAATCAGATCCCAGAGAGTGAGCGTTCGCCGCAGGTGCGGTTCGTTGCTGATGCCCGCTTCGTTGCTCAAGCGCTTCTCCTCTTTGCGTGCGCCTTATCGTTCGAGCCGAGCACTACGGCGCGCGTCAAATTTTTCGGCGCGTCAGGATTCAGCCCTTTGCGCAGGCCCACCGCCAGCCCCAGCAATTGCGCGGGAATCGCCGTCACCGCCAGTCGTGCCTGCTCCGATTCGCCCATTTTCAGCTCGATCAGCAGATCGCTCGCGCGCCGCAGCGCCGGCGTGCCGTGATTCGCGACCACGAGAGTGGCTGCGCCCAATTCTTTCAGTTCGCCAACCATCGCGCTTTCTTCTTGCGCCGCGGCGTCCGAAATAAGCAACGTGATCAGCGTCTCCGCGCTCGCAATCGAGCGCGGCCCGTGCCGGAATTCCAGCGTGTGATACGCCTGCGCATACGACGAAGACATTTCCGTGAGTTTCAGCGCCGCCTCCTGCGCCAGCCAGTAATGCACGCCCTGGCCGAGAAACACGAAGTCCGCGAACCGCCGCTTCCCGCCGAGCGCCCGAATCTTATCAGCATTTTCCTTCAGCCACCGCGTGGTCTTTTCGGGCAAGCCGTCGAGCGCGGAGATCAGTTCGTCGTCGCCGGCGAGCGTTGCTCCGAGCCTCTCGAAGAGGAGCAAAATTGACGTGAACGACCGCGTCATCACCACGCTCGTTTCGTCGGCCCAAGGCAGCGTCCATATTTGCGTGCATAATTTCTCGAGCTCGCTGCTCGCGCTGCACGTCACGCCTAGCGTGCACACTGTATTTCGTCCCTTCAGCCATTCCGCCGCGCGCAACACTTCCGTGGTTTTTCCGGAGCGCGACACCAGCACCACTTGCCGCGCGCCCGTCCGCCGCAAGGTTTCATCCGGCGCAAAAAGCAGTTCCGAGGCCGGCACCGCGGTGCACGCCGCCTGCAACAGCGTCGTCCATTGCGCCGCAATCGTTTGCGAAAGGTAGTAGCTCGAGCCGCACGCGATAAACAACCACGGCTCTTTCAGAGAAGCGGTTTGGAAAAATTCGGGCAGTCCGCCGTTCTGCTCGAATTGCCGCGCCGTTTCCGTCCACGTCGCCGGCTGAGACAGAATTTCTTCGAGCGTCTGCCGTCCCGCGATCGGCGATGCGGACCTTGCGCCGCGCGAACCTCGCGTGTTTCGCTTTGGCAGACTTCGTATCTGTTTCTTCATGGGGCCCCGATTCCTTTTGTCCGCTCCGCGCGAGCGGCGAACAACTCATTTTTGAATGGAATGCGGCCATCGCCCAACGCAAGCCTTGTGCATTGAATCGTTTCAATGCAGGCATTTTCCAGGAAATATTTGCCCCGCGCAAGAAAAAACATCTCCCCGCGCTGCGCTCCTCCACGGCCATCGCGCTTAGCGACCTCTCAAGCTGTGGATTTCAACTGGCCTTTCGTACAGGTGGAAAATTTTCCACGCAGAGTGACTCTTGGTTAAAGTCCCCTCACATTGCCAGCAACGCCCGCCCCTCCCGCGTAGTCTAATTTAATAGCACCTCGTCCCGGTCGAGGTCCAAGGGTATGGGCGAGGAAACCAGGATGAACGAACGCAGTCCCGCCAAGGTCATCTTTTGGCACGTCTTCGGATTCGTGTCGGTCTTCCTTGTAGCCCACTGGCTCCGCGCCGTCCCTCTCGAGCCCGACGCCGTTCTTCAAGGTTATCTCCAGGTTATCAGCGCCCTGCTGGCGTTTGTTTTCGCCGCTCTTATGCTCGTCCGCTTCCAGGGCACTCAGGATCGCATCTCCCTGATCCTAGGCGGCGGTTTTCTTCTTTCGGGCGCAGTACTCTCCGCATCCAGCGTGTTGTTCTTTCAATTTGCGCAAATGTCCCCGCAGCGGGCGAATTGGGCGCCTGTAGCGTGGTGGCTGAGCCGCATGATTCTGGCGCTCTTGCTCTTAGTCGCTCTACTCGTCGAGCGATTTATTCCGCGTTCGCGGCACACCAAATCGGAAATCACCGGCGCCCTGCTGGCGGTCGTCGCTTTCACATATCTCATCGCCGCCGCTCTTCGCCGGCTTCCGCCGGATGTCTCTCGTCACCCGGGCGCTGTCCTGCCCAGCCCGGAGCAGCTCTTGCCCGCCGTGATTTTTCTCGCGGCCGTGATTTGGTATCGCCGCCGCCTGGATTCCGAAGACTCTGCGTTCGACCGAACCATCTACGCGGCGGCCTGGATGAATTTCGCCGCCCAGCTTGCCGCTTGCCAGTCCGAACGGCTGCTCGACGCACCTTTTGTTTTCGCTCAAGTCCTTACCGTTAGCAGCTACGCCCTCGCGCTCGGCGGCGCGCTTCTCGATAACGCGCATCTCTTCGAGCAAGTCCGTCATCTCGCTGTCAGCGATCCTCTCACCGGCCTCGCCAACTACCGCCGGCTCCTCGATGTTCTTGAAAACGAAACGGAGCGCACCAATCGCACCGGCCGCCCCTTCGCGGTTTTGCTTCTCGATTTGGATGGCTTGAAAAAAATCAACGATCGCTTCGGCCATCTCGTCGGCAGCCGTGCTCTCTGCCGCGTAGCCGCGATCCTGCGCATTCATTGCCGCGCCATCGATACTGCGGCGCGCTACGGCGGCGATGAGTTCGCTCTCGTCTTGCCGGAGTCGCAAGAGGTAGAGGCGCAGCAGGTCGCGAACCGCATTCGCGTGGTCATGTCCGAGGACGAGGAAGAACCGAAGCTCTCCGCGAGCATCGGCATTTCGATTTACCAAGGGGAAGGCGAGAGAATCGAAAAAATTCTTTCCGATGCCGACCGCGACCTCTATGCGGAAAAATCCCGCCGCGTGAAGCGAGGCATCGCCGCCTTCCACGCCCGCCGCCGTGGCGCCCCAAAAAATTGAGTCGCGCGCGACGCGTTCCCCGCAGCTCTCTTCAATAAACCGCTCGACGCTGCACGGTTTGTTTTGTGGCAAGGGAATAGCGCGCCTCAGGCGTTGACCTATCCAAAATCTGCCGCGCGACGTATTCGCCGACCGCTGGCCCGTGCTTGAATCCGTGCCCCGAGCCGCCGCCGGCAAACCACACGTTTTCCATTTCCGGATGCCGGTCAATTAGAAAATCGCCGTTTGACGTATTTTCGTACTGGCAGACGCGCGCCTCGACGACCGGTGCATTGCGCAGCGCAGGAAAGCGGCTGGCTACATACCTGCGCACCACTTCGGCTTCCGCCGCCGTTGGCAGACGCGATTGTGTATCGGGATCGATGCGCTCTCCATGATGATCGAGAGCAATTTTCAGCCCACGTCCTTCGATGTCTGGCATTCCGTAATATTCATCTTCCTGGAAGAGCCAGGTCGGCAAAGCCGGAGGCGCGAATCGTTCGTCTCCCGCCGGCACGCCGAAAAAGAAAACCTCTTGCCGGCTGGGAAAAATTCTTGTGCCCAGAATTTCAGGAAACACTTTGCCAAGCCAGGGCCCGCACGCGAAAACAAATTGTCCCGCGGCGATCGATTCTCCATTGCTGCATGTCACGCTCTGCAAATGACCGCTTCCGCGCGGCGTCTCGATCAGCCCGATACGAAATTCCGCGCCCAGCCTCACGGCGTCTTCGACCACCGCCGCAACCGCCCGCCGCGCTAGCAGCACTCCGCTTTGCGGCTCCAAAAATCCGCGCGTCACGCGCTCGAACGAAATCTGCGGATAGCGCCGTTCGAGCTGCGCGCGCTCCATCTCTTCAAAAGGCACTTCACAGCGCTTGAGCGTGGCCATCGTCTGCCGCACGCGCGAATCGTCTTCTCCCGCCAGCCACAGCACTCCCGTCTCGTGAAAGAGCGGCTTTCCGGTGGCAATGCAAAAACTCTTCCACTGCGCCAGCGAACGTTGCGACGAGCGCGTATAAATTTCATCCGTCCCATAACCCATGCGAATGATGCGCGTCTCTCCGCCCGAGCTGGCCCGCGCGTTGCTCGGTCCATACGCATCGAGCAAGATCACCCGCTGCCCGCACCGCGCCAAGTGCCAAGCCGTCCACGCGCCAAACACGCCGGCTCCAATCACTGCCGTGTCAAATTGTCGAGTTGTGCTCACGAGCGTGTTCCCTCCCGCGCGTTATGGCCGCCGCGATTGGCATAACTTTCCTCCCGCCGAGCGGCTTCTCGGGTCGATTATCACGCGGCTCGATGTTTTTTCTTCATCGCCGCGCTCGTTTTCTTCCGTTCCATCCTGGTGAGCAGATGGGTAAGCTTGACTGTCCTATTTGGAAGTACAGCGTGCAATTCCAGTCTTCCGCCAAGCGCCTCGATGTAGTTAGCGATGCTCTCGATCAAGACGTTGGGACGCCGTTCGAGCCGCGAAATCGCCGCTTGCGTCACCTTTAGCTTGTTGGCCAGCTCTTCCTGGCTCAGATGGAGCGCCTCGCGCAGTTCGGCAAGCTCCATTTCGGCAAGGTCCCGCATCGCGAGCGTGCGCGCATGCTGCTGCTCCGCCGCCGTCATTGTCTCGTTCTTTAATTGCTTCCACGTTTTTCGCATTAGACCAAGCCCTCGTCCTTGATTTCCTCGAGATACCGTTCGTAGATCTTTTCGGCCTCTGGAATCGCCGTCTTGTACCATTTGTTATCCGCCTTCCGGCCCCCGAGCAATAGAATCGCGGTTCGGCGCGGATCGAAGGCGAATATCACGCGGTACGGATCGCCGGCGTGCTGAATAATCAGCTCCTTGAAGTTCGTGAATTTCGCGCCTTTCAGCGTATCGGCATGGGGACGTCCCAGGGATGGTCCCCGCTGTTCGAGCAATTCGATTTTCGCGGCGACCGAGATGCGCTCGGCGGGGGTTATCCGGGAGAACCACAATTGAAACTCGTCCGTGGCCTCGACCGTCCATGCCATTCGTGTAATATAACGTGCGCGTTATGAAGTGTCAAGCTGCCGTCTCCGCCGGGGTGCAGATGCAATCGCTGTCCGGTGACGGAATCCGAGGTGGACAGGCAGCTGGGCCCGCCGCAGGGATGAGATGCAAAAGGGAAAACTTCTGGAAGCAATTCAGCAGTGATACCATGCACGTTCCGTTTCTACCGGAGGTACTTGTGAAATTGCTTCGCCAGCCGCTCTTTACGTTGCTTGTTGCCTGCGCAATCTGCTTCGCCGCTTTGCCGGCCATGCATGCGCAGCAAATCGATACCAAGACTTACGACGGGATGAAGTGGCGCCTGATCGGCCCGTTCCGCGGCGGTCGCGTGCTCACCGTCGCCGGCGTGCCCAGCCAGCCCAATACTTATTATTTCGGCGCGGTCGGCGGCGGCGTTTGGAGAACCACGGATGGCGGCAACTCCTGGGATCCGCTCTTTGATAAAGAGCCCATTTCCTCGATTGGCGCACTCGCGATCGCGGATTCCGATCCCAACGTGATTTATGTGGGTACCGGCGAAGCCTGCATCCGCGGCAATATTTCCTACGGCGATGGAGTTTACAAATCCGTTGACGCGGGAAAGACTTGGACCAACGCCGGCCTCAAGGACACGCGCCACATCGGCGCGGTCATCATCCATCCCACGAATCCCGAAATCGTTTACGTCGCTGCGCTGGGCCACGCCTACGGCCCTAACACCGAGCGCGGCATTTTCCGCACGCGCGATGGCGGAAAAACCTGGGAAAAAGTTCTCTATCTCGATGACCGCACCGGCGGCGTCGAAGTCGTTTTCGATCCACACAATCCGCACGTGCTTTTTGCCGCGATGTGGGAAGGCTGGCGCTCGCCGTGGATGCTGAACAGCGGCGGTGCGAAGGACGGCCTCTTTCGATCGGCCGATGACGGCACAACCTGGAAGCGCGTCGAGGGCCACGGCATGCCGGAAGGGACGCTCGGCCGCATCGGCGTTGCGGTTTCCGGCGCGGATTCGAATGTCGTCTACGCGCTGATCGAAGCCAAAAAAGGCGGCCTCTATCGCAGCGATGATGGCGGCGCGAATTGGTCCTTTGTCACCGACGATCACCGCTTCACGCAGCGCGCCTGGTATTTCACGCACATTTGGGCCGATCCCAAAAATGCCGAAGGCGTGTACATCGCCAACACCGGCCTCTATGGCTCGACCGACGGCGGCAAATCCTTCGCGCGCATCAATTCGCCTCACGGCGACAATCACGCGCTCTGGATCGATCCCAACAATCCCAATCGCATGATCAATGGAAACGACGGCGGCGCCACCATCAGCGTCGACGGCGGAAAAAACTGGAGCACGCAGGACAACCAGCCCACCGCGCAGTTCTATCACGTCTCCGCCGACAACGATTTTCAATTCCGCGTGTACGGCTCGCAGCAGGACAACTCTTCCGTCGGCATCCGTACACGCAGCGATCATGGCGCGATTCTGCCCGGCGACTGGGACGCCGTCGGCGGCGGCGAAAGCGGCTACATCGAGCCGGATCCGCGCGATTCGAACATCATCTACGCGGATGACGAAGGTCCGGTCTTCACGCGCTTCGATCGCCGCACCGGCCAGGCGCAGAGCATCGAGGAATGGCCCGAGGATCCCAACGGTTACGCGGCCGCCACGCAAAAATACCGCTACACCTGGACCATGCCCATCGTCATTTCCTCCCACAATCCCGACGTGATTTATCACACGTCGCAATACGTCTTTCGTTCGAACGACGCCGGCCGCACCTGGACGACCATCAGCCCCGATCTCACGCGCAACGACAAATCCAAGCAGCAAGACTCCGGCGGCCCGCTGACGAAGGATCAGTACACTGTCGAATACTACGACGTGATTTTCAGCCTCGCGGAATCTCCGAAGCAGGCCGGCGAACTCTGGGCGGGAACCGACGACGGTCTAGTGCAGCTAACGCGCGATGATGGCAAAACGTGGGCCGACGTCACTCCGAAAGAAATGCCCGAATGGGGCATGGTCAGCCTGATTGAAGCGTCGCCCTTCGACGCCGGCACCGCTTACGTCGCCGTCGACGCGCACAAGCTCGATAATTTCAAGCCCTACGTTTTCAAAACCACCGACTTCGGCAAATCCTGGACGAAGATCATCACCGGTTTGCCCGGCGATTCCTACGTTCACGCCGTGCGCGAAGATCCCAAGCGCAAAGGCCTGCTTTACGCCGGCACGGAAACTGGCATCTGGGTTTCTTTCAACGACGGCGCGAATTGGCAATCGTTGCAGCTCAATCTTCCGCCCACGCCCATCCACGACTTGATCGTTCACGACGACGATCTCATCGTCGCCACGCACGGCCGCTCGTTCTGGGTTCTCGATGATCTCAGTCCGCTGCGACAGGCCAGCGACTCGATCGCTTCCGAAGACGCCCATCTCTTCACGCCCGACACCGCTGTGCGCACGCGCGAAGGCCACATGAATCCGCGCCGCTATCCCATCGGCGAAAATCCGCCGTCCGGCGTCCTCCTCTATTACTACTTGAAAGCCGCGCCGAAAGATCCCGCCAAGCTCGAACTGCTCGACGCGGATGGCAAAGTGATTCGCTCCTTCACGAGTGCGCCAAAGAAAACCGACACCGCTCCGGACGAGGGCGAGCGCGATCTGCCCGTCGAGTCCATTCCAGCCGAAGCGGGCCTCAATCGTTTCGTCTGGGATTTGCGCTACGAGCAACCCAAGAAAGTTCCCGGCGTTATCTACGATGCAGGCGAACCCATCGGCCCGCTCGCGCTTCCCGGCAAATATCAAGTGCGGCTTACGGTCGCGGGAAAATCGCAGACCGCCGCGTTCGAAGTGAAAATGGATCCTCGCGTGCAAACTTCCGCAGACGATCTGCGCAAACAGTTCGATCTCATGCTCAAAATGCGCGATAGTCAGGATCAGATGAACAAGACGGTGATCGCCATCCGCGATTTACGCGCGCAGCTTCTGGCGCTCGAAAAGCGCCTCGGCGTCGCCGCTCAATCCGTTTCCGTCGTCTCGCAGAGCGTGGATTTGCGCAAGAAAATCAGCGCGATCGAAGAGCAGTTGGTCCAGGTCAATTCGAAAGCCAGCGAAGACCAGGCCAACTATCCCACCATGCTCAACAGCAAATTTGGGCTTTTGCAAAATCTAGTCGACAGCGCGGACACCGCACCCACCGAGGCGGAAGACGCCGTCTTCACGGAGCTCGATCGACGCCTGGAAGTCCAGCTAACGAGTTGGCGAGAAGTGCTGGCCAAGGATCTTCCCGCGCTTAACGATGCCATGCACAAGGAGAAAATTCCCGCCGTTGCCCCAGCGGCCGCAACGCCGACCCGCTGATCCACGTACAAGCGCCCGGATATGCGCGAACATGCCCGGCCATGCTCGGGCCTACTCTGTAGTGGCGCAGCATGCTGCGCCACTACAGGCTCGATTGCAAACGCGAGTCTATACCGTTTTTGAATGGAATAACTTCCGCGGAAGAACCACTCAACCGCCAAACGCACCCGCGATCGGCTTCGACCAATGCGAAAGATGATTGAGCGACGCAGTATCCGTAGCATCCAAATGCAGCGGTGTCACTGACACCGCTCCCTCGAAAATCGCCGCGTAATCCGTATCCGGCTCGACGTCCTTATCGATCCTCTGCTCGTACAGCCAAAAATAAATCCGCCCGCGCGGGTCCTTGCCTTCCGTCAATTGATTCCGTGTAATCTTCTTCGATTGCCGCGTAAACCTCACGCCGCCGCTCCACGGCTCCGGCACGTTGACGTTCAGAAGCACCTGGTCCGGTAATCCTTCTTTCAAAATTAATTCCGCCGCGTTCCGCGCCACGCGCGCCGCCGGCTCAAAGCTCGCTTCGGGCGCCTTCGAGCACAGCGACATCGCCACCGCCGGAATGTGGTGCAAGGCCGCTTCCCGCGCTGCGCCCACCGTGCCGGAGTAATACGCGTTCTCGCCCAAATTCGCGCCGTGATTAATCCCCGAAATCACCAAATCCACTTCTTCCGGCAGCAATTTGTGCAGCGCCACAATCACGCAATCCGCCGGCGTCCCATCCACCGCCCATTCGCGTTCCGCCACCGGATGACAAACAATCGGCTGCCGCAGCGTCAGCGATTGCGCCTTCCCGCTCTGCTCGCTACTAGGCGCCACAATGCTCACGTCCGCAAATCCCGCAAACGCCGCCGCCAGCACGCGCAATCCTTCCGCCTGAATCCCATCGTCATTAGTAAGCAGAATATGCGTCATGAAATCGAGGGGCGCCGCGGGTGGATGACGGACAATCCAAGGATTTCCTCAAAATGGCGAAAATCGTTATCGTGGTGTAATAAGGAAAACCCGCGTTCGATACAAAACGTTGCAATCAGACAGTCGATGGTCTTCCGCACCGTGCGTCCCAGCCCTCTCAACTTCCTGTAGTTTTCCGCCGCGGCAACGCAGAGTCCCTCACCGCAGGTCTCAAGCAACTCAAAATCCTTCAGCACCATTCTAACGCGGGCGCAATCCCGTTCGTCTCGAACGCCCTGGAGAATTTCACACAAGATTAGATCGGTTAGTCCAATTTCTTCCCGGCCTACTTCTCGATCCAGCCACTCTGTTTCTGGATTCCGTGCGCCATGGAGGTAATCAACCCAGACAGTCGTATCGACGATGATCACGTTCGTGCCTAGTCTACGTTTCGTCCGAGGCGTGATTCGTCGAGATTACCTTCCCACTTCACCTTCCCGCGCAATTGACGGATCGCCGTTTGCCTGCGAAGCCGCACCAGCAAGCGCAATGCTTCTTCGACCGTCGCCCGTTTGGTGCGTTGGCCGCTGCTCCTCATCGCCTGCCGCATCAGTTGGTCATCGATCTCTATATTGGTGCGCATTTCTCTCGACCTCTATGTGTAAATATCTCAGATTTATGTGTATTCGTCAAGGGCACCAAATCCCGTTGTCATTCGTCAAGAGTATGTGCTTCATCTGGCCGCATTTCTCACTATATTCGGCAGCCCGCCGTTGAGGATTTTTCATTGACGGCTTCTAGGTGCTTTCTAATGTCCGCGCGCAGTGGCTCGAGCCGCGTCGTCGTACCGTACGAAGTGTACGTATCGCCCTTTATGAGCGGCAACTGTCGCTCAAGCTCCTGTGCTGCTTTCTGGTAGAGACGACACTTGTCCTTGTCGGAGATGTCTCCTAGGATTTCGTAGGCACGTCCAATTTCGAACAGGTCCACGCTAAAGTCGCCGTGATTCTGCTTATCGAACAAACTGAGCTCTCTTTGAAGATTTTCCTCCGCTCGATGAACGGAGACTTCCTTAGATCCCGGTCTTTTGTATGCCTTTATTATGTAGACCATGGCGATTTGGCCGTACATGAAATCGTCATTCGCAACATTCCGCCGTCTGTCGCTCATCCACTTCTGAACAACCTCCACCGCTTTGTCGTACCGGCCCTCCCTTTGCAACTCAATCATACGGTCGAGGACCTCCTGTTGATTCTGCGGGATTCGCGTTTCGTGGTAAGCGAGCCATGCGGCGAGGGTAACCAACGGCACCAAGAATGCGAGGATGGCTACCTTCCGTGAGCGGGTCATTGTGGTGAAATGGTCGGGACGACTGGATTTGAACCAGCGACCTCACCCACCCCAAGGGTGCGCGATACCAGGCTTCGCTACGTCCCGACCGACTGCTTGCGAAGTGGGCTTTACAGCTTTATCAGGCTATCACTTGCGTTCGAGAAGCGTCAAGAAAGCGCGCAGCGTATCCCTCAGGTCCAGCAACATCTTCCGGCTCAAAAGTTGCGCCGCTCCTCCCGCCGCAGATCCATCCGCCACGCCGCCGGCGCCAACGCCAGCCGTGCCGTCGTTCTCGCCCGCGCCATTCTGCTCACGCAAATGCCGTCGCGCGCCCGCAATCGTAAACCCTTCGTCGTAGAGCAGCCGCTTGATTCGCAGCACCATCTCCACATCTTCTTGCCGGTACAACCGGTGCCCGCTCGCGCTCTTCACCGGCTCGAGCATCGGAAACTCCGTCTCCCAATAGCGCAGCACGAACGGCTTCAGATTCGTCAGCCGGCTCACCTCGCCAATGCGATAAAAATCCTTTTCGGTTGTGGTTTGCGTCGCGGCGGCGGTGCTAGGCATGGCAAATTCCAATCAGAGGGGGACGCCCCTATCATAGCAGTTTCCCGTAGGGGCACGGCATGCCGTGCCCTTTTTTTCGCCGCTCGCCATCCCCGCCCGCGCGTTTCATTCCTGGTCTTTGTCTTTCCCCGCGCGCCGCTCCCGTTTCCGCAATCGCTGCACAAACCGCACCGGCGTCCCGACGAACGCATATTTCGCGCGCAACTGATTCTCCAAAAACCGTTCGTAGCTGAAATGCATCGGCTCTTTCTGGTTGGTAAAAAGCAAAAACGTCGGCGGCGCCGTCTTCGCCTGCGTGATGTAATAAATCCGGACCGGCCGCGCCTTTGGCGTGGTCCCGCGCTGCAAATCCACTTCTTCCTTCAGCCAGCGGTTCAGCTCCGGCGTCGGAATATGCCGCCGCCGCGCCTCGGCCACTTCGTCGATCAAAGGATAGAGCTTTCCCGCGCGTTCCCCCGTTTTCGCCGAAAGAAAAACAATCGGCGCGTAACTCAAAAATTTCAATTTCCCTCGAATCATTTTTTCGTATTCGATCAGCAAACGTCCCGCGTCAAAATCCTCCGGCCGGTGCCGTTCTCCTGGCGCTCGCCTCGATTTTCCCTTCGCGCTGTCCGCGTCGCGCGAGGCCGCATTGCGCGCCGCAATCACAGCCAAATCCCATTTATTAATGACGATGATCACCGATCGCCCGGACTCTTCCGCGTAGCTCGCGATCTGCGCATCTCCCTGCGTCACGCCCTGCTCGCCGTCCACCACCAAAAGCGCCACGTCGCAGCGCTCCAGCCCGCGCCGCGCCATCACCACGCTCAATTTCTCCGCCACCAAAGTCGTCTTGGCCTTCCGCCGAATTCCGGCCGTATCGACAAATCGGTACGTATGCCCTTCGCGCGCCACTTCCATATCCACGTTATCCATCGTCGTTCCCGGAATCGGCGAAACGATCGAGCGCTCTTCGCCTGCCATGCGATTCAGCAACGTGGACTTCCCCACATTCGGCCGCCCGATGATGGCCACCTCAACGGCGCCCTCTTTTGCCACTTCCTCCTCAGACTCGACAACATCCACTTCTGCCAGGGCCGCATCCAGCAAATCGTCCACGCCCGTTCCATGTTCCGCCGCAATCGGAAACACCGGCACGCCCAGCGCATGAAATTGCGCCGCATTCACTTCCTGCGCGACGGCATCCACTTTGTTCACCGCTACGACAAAAGGTTTGCCGGTAGTGCGCAGCAGCCGCGCCAATTCCTGATCCAGCGGCGTGATGCCCGCCTGGCTGTCCACCACCAGAACGAGCAGCGCCGCCTTCTTGATGGCCACATGCGCTTGCCGCAAAATTTCCGTCGGAATCAGCGCCTTGTCGTCCGGAACGATTCCGCCGGTATCCACAATTTCCAGCGCCTTGCCGCGCCATTCCGCCTTGCCATAAATCCGGTCGCGCGTAATCCCCGGCTCGTTCGTCACAATCGAACGGCGCGTACCGGTCAGCCGGTTAAAAAGCGTGGATTTGCCCACATTGGGCCGCCCCAAAATCACCAGCGATGGAAGTGTTTGAGCCATGGAAGCGAGGCGCGAGCGGACACACAGTGCGAAACCGCAGCAGCGCTGCAATCTTCCACTGTACCGCATCCCGCCCATTTCCGCTCATCCAGCAACCCAGCCGACGAGACCCGTGGCGTCGATCCGAGCGTCGAGTGTCACCAATCCTTCCGAACGAGCGCCTCGCAGCAAACGCCACGCCTCGCGCCCCGAGCGCCTTTCAGGCAAAAAAGAAGCGTCTCAGCCTTTGGTACCACGTAGCAAGAGATTGAATCATTTGACTTTGTATCTTCTAACGCGGACTCTCCCTTCTACCGTTCTCTATCCTTCGAATCTCTCCCGTTTACCGCCGGCTTTTCCGGTGGTTTTTCTGGCTTTTTTCGCGCCCAGCCTCAATCCCCTTCACCCCCAAAACCGCCCTTTCGGGCGATAGAATCCGACCGCGGAAGGGTTGGCTCGTCGCGCAAACCGCGCGATTGCTGAGAAATGTCGGCACGCGCGCCAATTCTGGTAGAGTGCTGAGCAGAGAAGAGATAGCCCCGGCCCGCAATATTGCTATTTGTTAAGATCGCGTAAGTTTTTGGGGTTCTCCTGCGTACTAGTCTATGGAACCGCTGAGACCAGGCCCGATGAGCGTGCCGGGAATGACGGAGACCACGGAGGCAGTTGCCCGGGCTCGTGCAGGGGATGCCGAGGCCTGGGGAGAGATTTATCGGGAGATGGGACCAGCCATCTTCCGGTTTTGCAGGCGAGCCCTGCCGACTCGCGAGGATGCGGAAGACGCGACTATGGAAATATTCTCCAAATTGTGGGAAGGGAAGCTGAGCCAGTACGATGAGTCGCGCTCCTTTTCCGCGTGGCTCTATCGCGTGGCGGCAAACCACTGCTGGGATATTTTGCGGCGGCGAAAAATTCGACAGGACAAAGAGACCGAAGACTTGGATGATGTGCCACTGGAGCATCCGGACCCCAATCAATTGGACAGGATGATCGAGCAGAAAACGAGCGAGGAAGTCCGGCACGCTTTGGACAAATTAGGGGCGCGGGCGCGCATGGCGCTCGTGTTGCGGTATTACTCGGACATGAGTTATGACGAAATCGCCGATGCGCTCGGCGTGCGGCGCGCCTTTGTGGGCGTCGTGCTGCTGCGCGCGCGGCATGAACTGCGGCAGGCGCTGGAGGGGAAGAGTGCGCTGGCCGCGGGAGGGACTTCGTGAGCGAACCAGAAAGCCCGACTACGGCGCAAGGACCGGGCGGCACGACGGATCATTTGGATGAAATGACTTGCCTGCTCTACGCGGAGCGGCAACTGGACCGCGCGCGGGCGCAAACAGTTTCCGCGCACGCGCAAGGCTGCGCGGCTTGCCGGACATTGCTGCGTGCGCTGGAGCGCGAATCACGGCTGCTGACGCGGGCCATGCTCGAGGAAGACGAGCCGATGCCCGCTCGGCTGGCGGAATTTCAGGAGCGCGCGCGGAGATCGTTTGGCTGGGTTTGGGGCTTGATTTTGGGGATGGCGGCGACCGGCGTGTACGCGCTGTATACGGGCTACGTCGAGCCGTTGGAACAGCGACTGGAGCTGGCAGGATTCGGTGGGACGAGCCTGCTGAGCCTGCTGGTCTTTCAAGGCGCCTTCTGGAAAGGATGGCAGTCCGTGATGACACTTTTCGAGGTGCTGGCAATGCTTACTATCGGAGGATTTGCCTTCGTTCTATTCCGCAAGCGTTTGCGTCGCGGATCGGCATTAGCGCTGGTGCTTGCTGGACTGTGTGTGGCACTGATCTTGCCCGCGCCCGCGGGAGCCACGGAGTTTCGCAAAGGCACCACGACCGTCGAGGTGAAGCAGGATGAAACCATCAAAGGCGATATCTATCTTTCCGCCGAGCGTGTACTCGTCGAAGGCACGGTAGACGGCGACGTGTATGCAGCAGGCAAAGACATTGATATCGACGGGCACGTCACGGGCGACGTAATTAGCGCTGGCAGGTCCTTGCGGATTCGCGGACAAGTGGATGGCAATCTTCGGTCGACGGGGAATAACGGAATGATTTCCGGCACCGTTGGACGAAACATTACTTGGTTTGGGGATTCCGTGGCTATCGATTCCACGGGCAAAGTCGGGGGAAGCATCACCATGTTTGGCGGCAATTTGGCAATTGACGGCCACTTGGGCCGCGATATTCTTTTCTACGGCGACGAGGTGGACGTCAACGGCTCGGTTGATGGGGGCATCCGGGAAAAAGGTAATTCGCTCGTCATCGCATCGACGGGGCAGGTCGGCGGACCTATTCGATTTGAAGGCGATCATGAAGCCAATGTATCTCCCGGCGCGAAGCTGGCCTCGCCGGTGGAATTTACCAAGAGGGAGCCCTCGGCGGAATACAAGACGGCGCATTACTACGTTTGGCGGATTATTTGGACGGCGGCTTTCATTCTGCTGGGACTGGTGCTGTTCTTGCTGCTGCCGAATTTTGCCGCGGATACGGTGAAAGCGGGAGAACGGTTTGGAGCGCCGATTGGGCTTGGCGTGCTGGTGTTTTTCGGAGTGCCGATCGCGGCGATCATCGCGTGCGTGACGGTTGTGGGCATCCCGCTTGGGATTCTTACGCTGGGGCTGTGGTTCCTGGCGATCAATTGCGCCGAGATCGTGGTGGGCACGGTGGTCGGAAATTGGATTCTCGGCAAGCCGGCGGACACTTGGGGCCTGATTGGGAGAATGGCATTGGGCTTTGTGATTGTGCGCATCGTATATACGCCGCTGGCGCCGCTGCATGTGATCGGGGTGCTTGTCGGGCTAGGAATCTGGATCTGGGGCATGGGCGCAATCGCGCTGGCCATTTACAACCTCGTGGTGCAGCCGAGAACGCCGCAAAGCGCGATGCCGGGCGGCATGCCTCCGGTGGGTCTGCCCCCCCATACGACTGTGGGCGGGGTCCAACCGGCTTGAGGGCTCTTCTATAATAGCTACACAGGTCTGATTCGAGCCGACCCCAAAAATCACTCTACCTTGCGTAATCTTGCCGAGAAGTGGCGCAGCATGCTGCGCGACTACAATCAGGCAGAAACCGCTGCCCCTTCCCCCTGTTTTTTTGTAAGTGTTCATTCTAAAGGGTTTTAAGTCCTGCGTTTTGTAAGTGCGGATTCTAAAAGGGTTACGGGCGCTTTTTTCGTAAGTGCGGATTCCAAAGGGGTTAACTCCATGGAGCGCAAATGGCAATCGCCAGAGGCGTCATTTTCGATGACTCCACCCCCACCCCGGTGTTTTTCGCAAAGAGTGCGCAACGGATTGATTCCAGGAGCGTTGGTGAAATGCTCGTGTACGTGGAGTGCGTAACGCTGTGATTCTAAAGGGCGGAAATTCTACAAGAGACGCCGGAACACGAAAGAGTGCGCAAAATATTCCAGATAAAAGAGTTAGCGATTTCGATGGAGCCTGGAATCTGGATCTATACAAAGAGGAACGGCGCAGAATTACTCAATTCGCAGTATAGCAGGAAGCAAGAAATTGTCAATGCTAGGATTTTCCGACAGTCCATCTGTGGTCCGCCGGGTGAGATCCTTCGGCACAGGGATACGGAAAAAAACGGGCCGGAGCACCTGGGATGCTCCGGCCCGTGGCCTTTTGCGGAGGCGGGTAAATTCTTTCGGGCTATTGCTGGCGGACCTTGGCGGCAAAGAAAGGCGGATTTAGCGTGTAACCCGGGTCCTCCAGGTAAAGTGCTCGAACACCCACGGCGGGAGTTGCCGCGGGGCTTGAGCCGTTCGCAATGCCATCGAGGTTGGTCACGCCTTCAGTGCCTTGCGTACCCACGAAAACTTGGACGCCGAGGATGTTTGCCTGGTTGATGTAGAAATAGCCGGGCAGCCCGGTGATATTAAAAAGGCCGGGAGCCGAGCCGGCGGCAACGGGAGCGATAAAGCGCGACCAGCGGAGCGTGACGGTATCCACACCATTTGCAATAGCCGGGGTATTGCCGTTTGCGGCGGTGAAGCTGTTCACGTGGACGGCCACGACCTGGCCCAGATGAAGTGCGGAAGTGTCAGTCTGTCCGAAGAAGGCACCGTAACTCGACGGGTAGGAATTCTGCACTTGCAAGCCTTTGCTATCGACATAGAAGAGAGGGGCATTCGCCAGATTGACGATGAATGGATCGCCGATATTCAGGCTGCCAATCTTGGAATTGGTCGTGGCGGGGAGGATGTCCGAAACGACAATCTCAAATTGCGTGACGTTATTCGGGTTGATGTAAATGACAGTGCCTTCGACGGTGTCCACAATGGGACTTGGCAAGAGGGGCTCGATTTCCTGGACCGTAAAAGTGCCGTCGGAATTGAGAATGGCATCCATGCTGGCGGCTTGATTGTTGGTGGAGAGGCAGCCGGACAGAGAAGTGGTTCCTCCTGGGCACATAGTTTGCGTAGGATCCTGGTCGTAAATCGTGTTAGTGGAGGATGAGGCAGTGATGGTGCCGCGGCCGGCTGCCCCCTGTGAGGCAACCTTGACGACGCTTGTTCCAGTGACGGTGGCGACGCCGGTGAAGTCCTCGACGAGGTCGAGCTGGCCCGCGGCCAGATTGGTATTTCTGGGAAGAGAGAAGGAGCTGACGACGTTGGTGTTGCCCGAATTTGTGAGATTGATGCTCAGCGCTGTGCCGCTGACCGTAACGGCGTTCGCGAGATTGAAATCAATGCCGAAGCCGGTGTTGGCGCTGATGGTTTGGGAATTTGTGATGATGGGCGTACCGCTAGCGCTGAATTTGGCAATGCAGGTAGCTCCAGAGGCGCACGTCGGGCTGGTGAGATTCACCCCTGTGCCGTTGTAAAACGCGATTTCGCCGCCGGTAAATTGAAGAGTGATCGAACTGTTAGTGCCGGTAGGAACCCCTGTGATCGTTCCGAGATAGATCGAATCGGATTGGGCGCGAGCCAGGTCAACGATGAGATTGCCGGTGTTAAGGGTGGACGTCGTGCCCGTCGAGGAGGTCAACACGATGGAACTAATCGCGACACGGAAACTGATGATCCCGATCGTTGCGGGAAGGGTGTCAGAGACCATGGTCAGGCTGACGTTGGCAGTCGTGGCACCTCCGCCACCGCCGCCGCCTCCTGGAAACTCGTGGTAGCACGAGCAGAGGGCCAGAGCGGGAACTAAGACGGCCAAGAGAAAAGCTTTATTGCGTTTCATCGTGCACCCCACGACGGATTAAACTGCGTTTCCAAGCTCAAAGGAGCGAGGCTCAGAATCCCCAGTTTGACTCTAGCGCGGCTGCCTACCCGGCGGGGTTTCAAAACGCGGTTCGTTGTTCAAATGCTAAATCCCCGGACGTTGGAACAGGTGGGGCAGAACCTGCGTGCAGGCAATTTAATTTGACGGATGGACTGGGGTTGAAGACGGTTCGGGCGCTTAGCCAGTGGATGCGTCGACGGCAATGGCGAGGTCTGAGGAGGCACGGAGGAGTGTGCTATCGTAACGGAATCCCGAGAGGAAACGCTGGGGCGGAAAGGTCATCCTTCGGAAGGATGAGCCTACAGGTGAGGGCTTGGCGAAGAGAGCTGCCAAAACGGGGTACGCACGCGTGAATGGTGAGGCTGCGGAAGCGGTTTCGCGGCGGGAGCATGCCTCGTTTGATGAGGATATGAACGCGTTGGGGCCGGATGCCGCGGAGAATGGCGAGAGGCTCGCGGAGACGCTTGAAGTCGAGAAACCACCAGAGGAAGCGGCGAAGCCGACGATGCGAGAGGTGTTTGGGCCGGGGGGATTGCTGGAACGGTGCATGATTGGCGGGTACGAGCACCGGCGCGGGCAACTGGAGATGGCGGAGATGGTGCACGACGCGTTCGAGGCGCACCATCACGCGATTTTGGAAGCGGGGACGGGAACGGGGAAGACGCTGGCGTACTTGATTCCGGCGATTTGCAGCGGACGTCGGGTGGTGATTTCAACGGCGACGAAATCGCTGCAGGAGCAGCTCTATCAGAAGGATATTCCATTTTTGCAGAAGCACTTTGCGCCGAATCTGAAAGTGGCGGTGATGAAGGGGCGGTCGAATTTTTTGTGCGTGGCGAAGATGAACGCGATGGCGGACCAGGCGCTGTTGAGGGGCATGGAGGAATTGGATGCGTTTCAGCAGATCAAACAGTGGTCGAAGCTGACGGAGACGGGAGACCGGGCGGAGCTGACGTTTTTGCCCGATGATTCGGATTTGTGGACGCGGCTGGATGCGCGGCGGGATACGTGCTCGGGGCAAAAGTGCCCGTCGTTCAATCCTTGTTTTGTGACGGGAATGCACCAGAGGGCGAAGGACGCGGATCTGATTATCGTGAACCATCATTTGTTTTTTGCGGATTTGGCGCTGAAGCAGGACGATTTTGGGAGCATTTTGCCGGAGTATTCGGCGGTGGTTTTCGATGAAGCGCACGAGATGGAGGACGTAGCTAGCGATTACTTTGGAAGGCAGATTTCGAATTTCCGGTTTGAAGAATTGGCGCGGGATGCGGACCAGACGCTGCGGCTGCTGCATCAGGCGACGCCGGGGCTTTTGCGGAGGACTCAGAGGATTCGCGAGAGGAGCCGGGCGTTTTTCGAGATGTTTCCGGCGAGGGATGGAAGATATCCATTTTCGCGGAACGAACGCGAGGCGTTTTTGGAGCAGAACCGAGAGGCATACGATGCGCTGGCGACGGCGCTGAAGGGATTCGAAACCGAATGCGCGGCGCTGACGCAGAAGCCGGAAGAGATTTTACGGATTGCGCGGCGAAGTTTTGAGTTGCGGCAGGAATTATCGTTTTTGTTCGAATCGAACGAGCGGAATTTCGTGTATTGGTACGAGCGGAGGAATAAGGGAGTGTTTTTGGCGGCGACGCCGATCGACGTGAGCCAGATTTTGCGGGAGAAGCTGTTCGAACAGTTCGACGCAGTGGTGCTGACATCGGCGACGCTGACGGTGGGAAACCGGTTCGAGTTTATCCGGCAAAGGCTGGGGCTGGATCACGCGAAAGAGCGCGGCCTGCCGCCGGAGTTCGATTACAAGGAACAGGCGATGCTCTATTTGCCGTCGGCGATGCCGGACGTGCGGAATCCGGCGTTTACGGGGCGGGCTGCGGACGAAATCGTGAATTTGCTGGAGACGAGCCAGGGGCGGGCGTTTTGTTTGTTCACGAGCTACTCGCAGATGAACGAACTTTTTGAGCGAGTGCGGACGCGCGTGCCGTTTCCGCTGTTGTTGCAAGGGACGGCGCCACGGTCGGCGCTGCTGGAACGGTTTAAGAACACTCCGGGGGCGGTGCTTTTCGCGACGGCTAGCTTTTGGCAGGGCGTGGATGTGCCGGGTGAACAGCTTTCGTGCGTGATTGTGGACCGGTTGCCGTTTGCGGTGCCGAGCGATCCGATTGTGGCGGCACGGGTTGCAGCGTTGCAGGAGGATGGGCGAAATGCGTTTGCGGAATTTCAGGTGCCGGAGGCGGTTCTGGCGCTGAAGCAGGGATTTGGGAGACTGATTCGGACGAAGACGGATCGGGGCGTGCTGGCGCTGCTGGATAACAGGATTCAGCGAATGGCGTATGGTAAAATTTTTCTGGAGTCGCTGCCGAAGTATCGGATGGCGAAGGATTTGGGGGAAGTTTCGAGGTTTTTGGCTAAAAAGAAAAACTAAGAAAAAGAATTAACGCAGAAGGCACAGAGACGCAGAGGACTCAGAGAAGAGAAGACTAAGAAAAATGTTCCAAGTCAGCGTGGAAGAGACATTTTCGGCGGGGCATGCATTGCGCGGGTACAAGGGCAAATGCGAGAACGTGCACGGGCACAATTACCGGGTGCGGGTGACGCTGGAAGGGCCGCAACTAGATGCGATTGGGTTGCTGGTGGATTTTACGCGGCTGAAGCAGGTGATTCGGGAAGTGATGGGGAGGCTGGATCATCAGTTCGTGAATGATTTGGAGCCGTTTAAGACGGTGAATCCCTCGGCGGAAAATATGGCGAAATATTTTTATGAGGAAGTGAAGAGAGGATTGACGGATTTGCCGCCGGGAGCGCGGATTACGGATGTGGTTTTGTGGGAGACGGATACTAGCCGGGCGCAGTACCGGGCGGAGACGTGAGGGAGCGAAAAGCAGAGGACGTAAAGAAATAAAGAAGTAAGGAAGAAAAGAAGCAGAGAAACAGAGAAACAGAGAAACAGAGAAACAGAGAAGAATGGATGAATCGCGCTTACTACATCATTGTGATTCCTGCGGCCCTGGTTTCGATCGGGTACGTGATGGTGTTCCATAGGATGGGACTTTCGCCGACGTATTGGATCTTGATTTTTCCGGCGGCGATATTGGGCGCGGCGGTGTGGTGGTTGAGGCGGAGGACGGCGCGAAAGGCGGGGTCGAGCGCGCAGTGAGATGGTAGAGGGATTGGATTAGGCGGAAAAAGCGGCAGCTGGGCTGCCGCACTCCAAGGCCATGTTCATTACCGAGATATTCAAATCGATTCAGGGAGAAGGGACGCGGGCGGGATTGCCGTGCGTGTTTGTGCGTTTGACGGGATGCAATTTGCGATGCACGTGGTGCGACACGGCGTATGCGTTTCACGGCGGGACGAAGATGAGCGTTGAGGATGTGCTGGCGCGCGTGGACGAGCTTGCGAGGCGGAGCGATGGAGTTTCCGGGGTACGGGCGAGCGTGCCGCTGGTGGAGTTGACGGGCGGCGAGCCGCTTTTGCAGGAAGAGATTTATCCGCTGGCGGAAAAGCTGATCGCGGCGGGATACACGGTGATGATCGAAACGAGCGGGGAGCGGTATGCGGGGCGGCTGCCGGGGGAAGTGATCAAGATAATGGATGTGAAGTGCCCGGACTCGGGCGAGGCGGACACCTTTGAGATGAGGAATTTGGAAGTGCTGGACGCGAAGGATGAAGTGAAGTTTGTGTTGTCGACGCGGCGGGATTACGAGTTTGCGAGGGAGTTCACGGCGCAACATAGGCTGGCGGAGCGCGTGAGGCAGGTTTTGTTTTCGCCGGTGTTTGATGATCCGGCGGGGAAGTGGAAGGGGCTGGAAGCGCGAGAAGTGGTGGAGTGGATGCTGGCGGATGGATTGCCGGTGAGGCTGGGGCTGCAATTGCATAAATTTGTGTGGGATCCGGCGACGAAGGGAGTTTGAAGTAAAGGAGGTAAAGGATTGGAGTCGGAGCGGGGCGGTGCTCGATTGGCGGTGAGATTTTTTGGGGAGAACGGGAAGACGAAAATGGAAACGAGGGACGCGGGGAAAGCGGTGGTGCTACTGAGCGGCGGGATGGATTCGTGCGTGTGCGCGGCGATTGCGCGGAAGAGGCACGGAGCGGAGAATGTGGCGCTGTTGCACGCGGGGTACGGGCAACGGACGCAGGAGCGCGAGCGGCGCGCGTTTGAAGCGATTGCGGATTTTTACGGAGTGAGGCAGAGATTGATCGTGCAGCTCGACCATTTTCGCGCGATTGGCGGGTCGGCGCTGACGGACACGAACATCGCGGTGCCGGAAAATGCGCTGGGAGCGGGGGGAGCGCATGGAAGCGAGATACCGGTGACGTACGTGCCGTTTCGAAACGCGCATTTTCTTTCGGTGGCGGTGAGCTGGGCGGAAGCGATTGGGGCGGAAGCGGTGTACATTGGAGCGGTGGCGGAGGACAGCTCCGGATATCCGGATTGCCGCGCGGAATATTACGAGGTGTTTCAGGAGTTGGTGCGTGTGGGGACGCGGCCGGAGACGCGGATTGAAATTGCGACGCCGGTGATTCGCATGAAGAAAAGTGAGATTATCCGGCGGGGGATGGAGTTGGGAGCGCCGCTGCATTTGACGTGGTCGTGTTACCAGAGCGAGGAGAAAGCGTGCGGAGCGTGCGACAGTTGCTTGCTGCGATTGAAGGCGTTTGAAGAGGCAGGAGCGGCGGATCCCATCCCGTACCGGGTCGCGGTCCCGGCGCACACCTGAGACTTGGAAAAGAGCTAAGATTAAGGATAATAGGGCACATCCCGCCAGCCAGGCCGGGCAGAGTTCGCCTCGGCAAAAGGAGAATGGAGTATGAGGAGATTTGCGAAGTCATGGGCGTTGGCTGCGGCGTTCGCGGCCGCGCTGATTTGTTTGTGTGCGCCGGGCGCGAAGGCGCAAGAAACCGGATCGATCTCGGGGACGATTCTGGATGTCGTGGGGAAGCCCTGGTACAACATGGAAATGCAATGCATCAGCGACCAGGGCGCGAAACAGGTGACGAGGACGGACGCGGATGGAAAATATTCGTTTCACAACCTGCGGGCGGGCACCTATCACGTGTACATCATTTTGCCGGCACCGAACAAACCCTTCGATATGCAAATTCAAGTGGCCGGCGGCAACGACAGCAAAGCCGACCTGAATTTCAAGGACCTGGTGGCCAAGCAAGGCTCGGATGCCGAGGCGAAGGTCAAGAAGGACGCGGAGGACAAAGCAAAATTCGAGAGCATGAAGGAGCACTTCAGCGCGGGGGCGGCCTTTCTCGCGCAGGAACGAAAGACGAAGGAGGATTTGCTGAAGGCAACGCCCGATCAGAAGGATGCGTTAAAGCAAAATCTAAAGGATCTTTCTGACAAAGCGGCAGCAGAGTTCCAAGCCGCGCAAAAAGCGGAACCGGATAAGGACCCGAACCAGCACCTGCTGTGGGCGGAGCTGGGCGAAGCGTATGACGTAGCAGGGCGCAATGACGAGGCGGCGCAAGCGTACGAGCAGGCGGTGAAAGCGAAGCCCGACGATCCGGGGTACTACAACAATCTCGGGAACGTGCTGGCGAGAGAAGGGAAGATCGACGAAGCGCGGGCAGCGTACACGAAGAGCGCGGAACTGGATCCGGCGCACGCTGCGACGGCGTGGAGGAACTTCGGGATCAGCCTGTATAACGCGAACCGGCTAAGCGACGCCGTCGAGCCGCTGCAAAAGGCGGTGCAGCTCGAGCCGAATAATGCGCAGTCGTGGTACCTGCTGGGCGCGTCGCTGGTCAGCGAGATGACGACGAAAAAGGTGGGCGACAAGGAAGAAGTGCAGTTTGCGCCGGGAACGGTGGAAGCCTACCAGAAAGCGCTGGAACTCGATCCAAACGGCGTGTATGGACAACAGGCCAAGGAAGGATTGGCCATGCTGCAGCAACTGGCGCCAGGAATCGAGACGAAAGTCAACGTGAAGAAAAAGAAGTCCTAAACCGGAACGCAACCCGATTGAGCAGGCCGGCTCCGCACGATGGGGCCGGCCTTTTTTTATTGAAACGAAGACGAAGAAATGATCGCGACGCGCGGAGTGACGTTCCGTAGCCGTAGAGAAATTGACGAGAAAAAGTGGCGGCGAGGCTAGCGGTGCATCAGCGTTCCGGTGGTCTTGGTCCGGCGAAGGGCCCAGGCAAAGACGGCCATCGATAAAGGAAGCAAGACTGCGGCGAAGAGCAGCAAAATCAGGAGCGGCCGCCAGACAGCGTGGAAGCCGGCGCCACCAAGGAGAGCAGCGCGCATGGCGTCCAGCGCGTAGGTGACGGGATTCAACCGGGCTACGACTTGCAGCCAATTCGGAAGCACGGTAATCGGAAACAGCATGCCAGCCGCGACGCTGGAGAGACCCAGGAAAAACCACTTCGCGGGATTGCCGCGTTTGAAAAGGACAAGATAGCTTGCGGAGAGGATGCCCATCCCGGAAAAGGCGAGAAGGGTGGCGATGAGCACGGCCACGACGGCAGCCCAATTAGCCGCACCGAGCGGAAAGCCAAAGAGCACGGTGCCCCAAGCTAGATAGACGGCGATGCGAAGCGTGGAAGCGGCAAAAGGATAGATCGCCGAGCCTGCGAGGATGACGGGGAGAGACGTTTGCGTGACGAGCAGGTGTTCGAGGGTGCCGGAGTCGCGCGCCTCCATCAGACTGCGGTCGAAAGAATCCATGGCGGCGTTGAGATAATCGAGAAAAACGAACCCGATGAGCGAGAAAGCGAAATAACTTTCGCCGTGCGGGAGCGCGTGCTGGAGCTGAGGACTTTCCACGAAGCGCGCGACGTAGAAAAACATGGCGACGCCGAAGAGCGCCTCGACAGCTTCGAACACGAACGCGGTGCGGTAAGTGCGGGCGATGGAGAGATCGCGGCGGAAGAAGAGCCATAGCTCGCGAAGCACGCCGGTCATTGCGGGTCATCCTCGCCGGAGGAATGTGATGCGTGGCCGGTCATTTTGAGAAACGCGTCCTCGAGCGTTGCGGCGCCGGTGCGCTGCTTCAAGGCGCCGATCGAGGAGCAGGCAAGCAGGCGGCCCGCGTCGATGACGGCCACACGATCGGCGAGCAATTCGATTTCCGAGAGCGCGTGGGAAGCGAAGAGCAGCGTGGTTTCGCCCCGACGGAGAATTTCGGACTTCAAGAAACGCCGAAACTCCGCGGCGCCGATGGCGTCCAAGCTGCGCGTCGGTTCATCCAACAAGAGCACGCGTGGCTGGTGGAGAAGAGCGCGCGCGAGGCTCAATCGCTGGAGAGTGCCGGAAGAAAGCGTGCGCACCTGGCGGTCCAGAGCTTCCCCGAACTGGAATTGTTCCGCGAGCTGCGCGATGCGCTGTCCCACAGCGGATTCCGAGAGCTGATTGAGGCTGCCGAAAAAACGCAGGTTCTCGCGGCAGGTGAGGCGCGCATAAAAGCCTGCGTCGCTGCCGGCATGATAACCGAGCTGGCGGCGGACAGCGCTGGGTTCGCGGACGGCGTCGTGCCCCGAGATTTGCGCGCGGCCCTGCGTTGGCAGGATGAGAGTGGCGAGAATGCGGAGCAGCGTGGATTTGCCGGCGCCGTTCGCGCCGAGCAACGCCAGAGCTTCGCCTGGAAGCACCTCGAGCGAAATTCCGCCGAGGGCAAGGACTGCCGGTTTTTCAAAAGGCTGCAGGAGGGCACGCCAGCCCCTGCGCGCGGGAGGGAAAGATTTCTCGAGGCCTTCAATAAGGATGGCGGCTTCGGGCACGAAGGAACTTATAGCGTGTCTCGATGGCGAAGACAATGAGACCCTGAAAGAGCGGCCGGTCGCGAGCCGAAAAGCTCTCAAAAGGTTTCTCATGGAAAACCTTGAGTGATTGCGTGGCTCAAGAGCTATCGTTCGAAGCAACAGCGTGGGCCGATGGCCTGATGGATATGGGAAGATTGCCGTTTAAGGCAAGATAGTGACAAGAATGTGAAATAGATTACAGAAACCCAATAAAGCCGGCGCAGCTAAACGTTGTGTTTTCAGCGAGTTGACAATCGGCCAAGCAATTGCACCACAAACTGTGGGTGAACTATTATGAAACGGCGGCTGGTGGGTATCTGTTTTCCGTTGGCATTCTTGCTTTTGTCGGCTTCCTCTACCTTTGCAGACACTGTAGACCTCACGACTGCTCCCACGGGGAATGACAGTGTGAATTGGTCTCAGTTGGGGGCGCCTCTTACCACTGTTGGCTCCATTTCGGCAACGTCTGCTAATGGAGTGGGGGTTACTAGCCCGCAAGGCGTGGAGGTCTTTACCGAGAGTAGTAGTTCTGCCTGGGAGGGCAATTTCTCAGCGGGAGCGAGCGTAATCTGGACAGTAACCGCGTCTACTTTGACGCTGAATTTCTCCCAAGGAGTTTCCGAGGTTGGCGCTCAGATCGAACCAGACTTTTACGGAGATTTTACGGGCCAATTACAGGTATATGACGGCACCACGCTCCTATCTACTATCACCGAAAGTGGTGTTTCCGCTGCGAGCAATGACGGTTCGGCGATATTCTTGGGCGCGGACGATTTGACGGGGGCCGATATAACCTCGGTCGTCTTCAGCACTGGTGGTTCGGGGAACGGCTTTGCCATCGGCAATCTGAACCTAGGGGATACCGTTACCACAGTCGCGACTCCCGAGCCTTCTAGTTTACTCCTGCTCGGCATCGGCCTTTTGGGCTTGCTGGGACTAGCGGGATTCCGCCAGAAGTTGGGCTGGCAAAGCACAGTCGCCCAGCCGTAGCACGCCCCGCACCGTCGTCACCCTACATACGTGGCAACTCTGCCTTGAGTACGCCTGCGCGTCAACTCGCCGTAGTAAAGCCGGAGAACAATTTCGCGGAACCTCTGATTCGTTCGAATTCATGAGGTTGATTTTAGGTGGTCTCCGAATTTCTGCTGCGTTTTCTCGACCTGGAAATTAAAATACGAAGCCGAGTCTCGCGTCGATGTTTTGCGCTGATAGGCATAGTCTGTTTGGCGCGGCATAATTCTCAAAAGCGGGAGCAAGGCTCCCGCACTCCAAATTAGGACAGCACCTGATCTTAGTTTGCTTGGCAATGGACGCCAATTCCCGGTACAATCTATACACTCAGCTTCACAACCCAGCCAAAAGACGGAAGCATACTTTTGCGACGGAGAGCAAAGGAGCAGGGTGAGGGGTGTCGTTTGCAGGCCGCCCCGAACTGTCGTCGCATGTTTTGTCACGCTTTCTTGAGGGAAGCGACGCCAGGGCATTTGGCGCCGAACCATACTTCCGCGCACGCGAAATAGTTGTGCGCATGTCACGCAGGCTTTTTTTGCGCACTCGTTCGGTTTCAGAATCGTGGGAATGCTTGCTGGCTAGAAATCGATTCGATGCAGCAATCTTGGAGATATTAAGGTTGATGTTCACATTGGAACGAAACCGTGTTAGCTTTTCAGAGGGTCATTCGTCGGGGGCTATTCCCATGGGAGTAAAGCTCGGCACGAAGCTACATCTTCGAGATAGGGCGAATGCGCGTCAGAACGAACCTGTCTCCTCTCTCATCCCTCTGCGGGAATATACGCCGAAAGATATTTTGATTCCTTCGGCCCGCCGCGGCCTGACCTTCTCTGCGTGCACCTTTCTCCGAAAAGAAAATGCCCGAGAATTTGACTTGGCCTCTGAAGCGGCGGGGCTGGAGCTGCGCCCAACCAAGAAAGCATGCAGCCTCCACGAGAAATACGCACTGGCGATGCGGCAAAAGAGCCACGAGTTTTTTGAGATCAGTTCCGGAAATCTCTTACCGTCCCCGGCATACGTGCAATTGACGGAGCCAAAAGACGGGAGGCAGGTACAAGCGACATGAGCTTCAAACGGAACGCCGCTCGGTTATTTAGGGCGGCCTTGATTTCGGTTTCTATTCTGGGATTGGCATTTTTATTGGCCCCGCGGAGCATGAAGACTCACGCGCAGAAGCGTGCTCCGAACCCGATGACGCGGGATTGGAGTGACGGACACATGGTTTATTCCGCTCCCTCCTCGATGGCGCATGCGTGGAAGCTGCAAGCGGAACCGCGCTACTTGCTTCAGTGGAGGCGGCGAACGGCGGCAGCACAGAGGGTGGAGCATGGCCGAAGAATTCCGCCGCAGCCGAGTTCGGAGCCCCGGGTTGATTGGGGTTACCCACTCCTCGCCGGAGGTACAAGCGGCTTAGGACAATACCCCGCAAAATTTACATTCGACATTTACGCCACTCCGGACTGTACGAACGATTTCGTGGTCTTCAACCAAGCTGGTCTTGCGGGAGCGCCGCCAACGGTCGCGGCCGCTCAGACGGGCACCTTCACAGGAAGACCTGCCGACGGTCAGACGGTCACGATCACCAATTCGGAAGGTACCGTCGTCCTTACGCTTACGGCCAGCAGGACCGGACTCAACACGGGTCTGAACTTTGCAGTGGTCACCGCCGCTGAAGGTGGCACGACAACCGACGCGACGAATCTCGCGGCGGCTATCGCGCGAAACGGCGCTGCTGTCGGCGTCACGGCGACGTCGGTGGCAAACGTTGTGACCGTCACAGCGTTGACCGAAGGAGCGGGGGGAGATCTCACCACGCTCAGCGAGGCCTTAACGGGTTTCACGTGGGCGGGGGCGACACTTGCAGGTGGTGTCGGAACTGCCAGCATCGTTGCCTTCAACAATCTTTATTCCTCACAGCCGCCCACGGGGGCCGGCTTGTGCGGCGGCAGTGGCCCGTCGGTTTATTGGTCCTATTTTACTGGGACCGGAACGGCCTCGACCTCTGTGGTGCTCTCGGAAGACGGCACGAAAGTGGCGTATGTAGAGTCTGCCCCGACTGGCGCAATTCTCCATGTCCTGCAGTGGAAGGCCGGGGAAGGAACGGGCGCGGGCTATCCTGTCGCGCCGGATATCACCGTGACTTCGGGCGACGTGTGGAGCGCCGATTGCACGGCGGGGAACTCCTGCATCAGCAGTCTCGCTTTCAGCGGAGGATTTGACGACACCAACTCCTCGCCCTTCTATAATTACGTGACGGATACACTCTACGTGGGCGATATCGACGGCAACCTACATAAGTTCACAGGCGTGTTTGGCGACAGTTCCGTGCTTACGGAAGTCACGACAGGCTGGCCGATTGCAGTGAACACAGGGGCTAACCTCACCAGTCCGGTTTACGATAGCGTATCCGGCAATATATACGTCGGTGACAGCACGGGGCGCCTGAGCTTCATCCGAGAGGTAGGAAGTTCGGTAGGCACTTGCACTCCTGCTCCGTGTCTCAATACGCCGAGTCTGCCAGTGGGAACCGGCGGGCGCGATCGTGGATTCGCCGCTGGTAGACGGAAGCACGGGAATGGTCTACGCGGTGAACGGTACGGACACGCTAAACCATGGGACCATCTTGCAGGCGACCACGGACTTTACGACTTCGACGGTTTCCTTCAAGATCGGCGGCGCTGGAGCCGGCAACGTCGCTGACGCCATTCTCTACTCGGGCGCGTTTGACAACGCCTACTACGACAGCGCGATCCCCAACATCGCCGGACACATGTATGTATGCGGAAAAGATCCAGCCGCCAATAACCAGCCGGCCATCTATCAACTCAGCTTCGCGCCGGCTACGGCGGTGCTGACAGGCGTAGGCACACCCCTCACGGGCTTGGTAACTGCAAACAACAGGGCGTGCTCTCCGATAACCGAGTTCGTCAACGGCACTCCAACCTCGACAGACGACTGGATCTTCTTCAGCGTCGGCAACAGCTCGAACGATACCGCCGGAACCCCTTTGGTAGGACCGTGCTCGACCACCGGCACGGGCTGCCTCATATCCATCAATGTCGCAGGCGAGCCTGCTTGGCCACCTGCGACCGTTTCCAACACAGCGACTTTGCCGGGGCTCGCAGCGGGAGCCACGAGCGGGATCGTCCCGGACAATGTGTCCACGGCCGCGCAGACCTCGAGCATCTACTTCTCGTTGAGCAGGAATTCGACAACAACTGGGCCGGGATTGCCAAGTTGCAATACCACTGCTGCGGTCGGGTGCGCAGTCAAATTGACCCAGTCAGCCTTGCAATGACATGATGATTGGGGACAACGCGAAATGACCGATATGACAAACAATAAGTCATCGAGCAAGCCGAATAAACCTGGAACAAAAAAACCTTACCAGAGTCCGGCCTTTCGGTCCGAGAAGGTATTCGAGGTCTCGGCGCTTGCCTGCGGTAAGGTCAATGCGACGCAGAATCAGTGCCGCGTAAACCGGAAAGTCTCATAGAGCTGCTTTTGGTTTTGGGAGAACCGAATTCGTGGATGCGGTAAGCGCACTCAAAGGCGAAGCGGCAGCGGAAGTTGGGAGTAGGTTTGAGAGTGCGCGTTTGCGTGTTTTGAACAACGTCAGAGTATTGGCGATTCAGCATCGAATAGTTCCCAGCCCACGGGACTGTGTGCAATGAAAGGCTTGAGTCAAATCTCAAGTAAGAACGCGTACCCGCTTTTAGCCGAGTCACTTCGCTTGAACGGCAGCCTGCGTTTGCCCGCCGTCGGTACGAGCATGGTGCCCGCCATTCAGCCCGGCGACGTGCTCACCATCCAGCCTGTGAATTCGAACGAAATTGCGCTGGGAGATCTCGTGGTGTATGCGAGGGAGCACGCGCTGGTCGTTCACCGCGTCGTTCGAATGGCGAGCGGTTCGGGGGAAACGCGTTTGGTGACGCGCGGCGACCGGCTGCTGCGCGACGATGCGCCGATTTTCCCGGCCGACTTGCTGGGCCGCGTTGCCGGCATTGAACGAAAGAACCGGCGCGTGAGCATGCGCGCGTTTTCAAACTGGGCGGAGCGTGCGCTTAGCCTGATTCTGCGGCGCTCCGAGCACGCCACGTATCTTTTTCTGCGAGCGAATCAGTTGTGGAGCGGAATTTTGTCCAAGGGAAATATGTGACGGGCCTGATGAGTGCGGTGAATGTGGCGACAGACACGGGAGTGGTCATCGAGATAGGGGGATTGCCGATCCGCCTGGCCACGGACGATGCGCCGTTTATCGAGATGCTGCGGGAACGCTACGCGGGCTTCATGAGTTTCGGGACGAGCGCGGAGATTCATTTCGACGTCGAGCTGGCTGCGGCCGAGACCATGCTGGGCCACGGAGATTTGCACGTCGAGCGGGAATCAGGGCGATGGATGATGGGGCGCGGGGACTTCCAGGCGCACTGGAATCCAAGCGAAGCGCGCGGGACAATCCGGCAGAGCGCCAACCCGTACTCGCTGAACTCGTTGCTTCGCATCGTGCATACGCTTGTGCTCGCGGAGCAAGGCGGTTTCCTGGTGCATGCCTCGAGCGCGGTGCGCAACGGGCGAGCATTTTTGTTTGCGGGAGTTTCGGGCGCGGGGAAAACCACGATGGCAAGGTTGGCGCCGGACGACGTGACTCTGCTGACCGATGAGATTTCGTACGTGAGCCGGCAAGACGACGGCTACTATGCGTACGGAACGCCGTTCGCCGGCGATTTGGGACGGCTCGGGGAAAATATGCGCGCGCCGCTCGCGGGACTTTATCTTCTGGCAAAGGGGAGCGAGAACAAGATCGAACCCGTTGCGATTGCGGAGGCAGGGAGCGCTTTGCTCGGAAATGTTCTGTTTTTTGCGCGCGAGCCTGAAATGGTGCAGTCCGTTTTCGATGCGGCGTGTGATTTTGTTTGCCGCGTGCCGGTGAGGCGGCTGACTTTCGTTCCGGATGCCAGCGTGTGGGAGATGATCGCATGAGCGAAAAATGCTATGTGGCGAAGGCTACGAAGATTGCGGCGCGGATGCTCGGCGACGAAATGATGATCATGGTGGCGCCGGATTCCACGCTATTCACCTTGAACGAAGTGGCTTCGGTGATCTTCAACGCCGCGGACGGCGCAACGCCGCTCGATGAAATTGTTGCGGAGCGGATTTGTTCGGAGTTCGACGTCGAATTAGACGTGGCTCTGAAGGATGCCGAGCGGGTGGTGAAGGAATTAGCGGGCCACGGCGTGTTGCTCGTCTCCGATCAGCCGAGCGCGCCGCCGCGAGCTTTTGCACAGGCGGCCCGATGAACATGCTCGTCGAAGAGATGAGCGCCAAGGCGCTCAAGCTGGGAATTCCGCTCAGCGTGCAGATGGACCTGACCTATCGTTGCAACGAGCGGTGTATCCATTGTTATCTCGACCATGAAGACCACGGCGAGATGACCACCAGCGAAATCAAGAGCGTTCTCGATCAGCTTGCCGAGGCCGGCGTTTTCTTTTTGACGCTGAGCGGCGGCGAAATACTGATGCGCAGGGATTTCTTCGAGATTCTGGAACATGCCAAAATGCGGCTGTTCTGCGTGAAGCTGAAAACAAATGCCGTTTTGATCCGCGAAAAAGAGGCGGATCGAATCCGCGATCTGGGGGTCGAGTCCATCCAGATCAGCATCTATTCGCACCGGCCGGAAGTACACGACGGCATCACCAAAATGCCGGGATCGCTGAAGCGATCGATTCAGGCGATTCGCTTTCTGCGCTCCAAAGGATTGCGCGTAACGATTGCGAACGTGCTGATGCTGCAAAATCTCCACGATTATCCCGGGGTGCGGGCGTTGGCGGCCGAACTCGGCGTCGAGGTCACCATCGACCCCACGATTACGCCGAAGATGGATGGGGATCGAGCAATTCTGGATTTGAACATGGACCAAGCCGCGTTGCAGCGCCTTTTTCGCGAAGAAGGCATTGCGGAAAACAGCGGGGATGCTGTGCGCGCCGCCACCGGGGCCTGATGATGACGTGCTGGACTCTTTGCCGTGCAGCGCGGGCCACACGGCCTGTTATGTATCCCCTTATGGCGACGTTTATCCTTGCGTCCAGTTTCCATTGCCGAGCGGGAACGTGCGGCAGACCAAATTCCTCGACATCTGGCGCCATTCCACGCAACTGAACGAAGTCCGCTCGATTACGTTGCGCGATTTGACGGGCTGCTCGCACTGCTCGAATCTCAATGGCTGCACGCGTTGCCCGGGCTTGGCGTACATGGAAGGGAATATGCGCGGACCTTCGATTCAGGATTGCGAGAAATCGTATGCCAGGACCGGCATTCGATCGGTCAATCTCCAGTCCAAAAGCGCCGCGGTGACGGGCTTGGTGCAGATTCAAGGCTTGCCCGCCATGGCTGCGGCGGCTTCCCTGTAGTTCTCGTGCCTGCTGCCAATTTTTTGAACATCTGAGTCGCCGTCGAATCGCATCTTGTCGCAAAGCGCCGCCCGCTGAGTTTCTCGCCGCTTCTTGATCAATGACGCGGCTTTCCGGCGCGCAGTGAAACTCTCCGGAAAATATTCACGCCGGCTCATTGCGCGGTATGCTGTCTGCCTGGGATGTACAAACCTCGGAGACCGATCTGCCGCAAATAAATACAGCCGAAGGAAGTACGGCGAACGCGGAATGGGCGCTGCTCGTCGAGTGCGCGCGGCCGAAGCGTGATTTGCCGCGTTTGAAGGAGTTGCTGCGCGGGTCGCTGATTTGGCCGGCATTGTTCGAGCTTGCCGAGGAGCACGGCGTACTCGGACTCGCCGCGGAGCGGCTTCGCGAGGCCGGCGAAGGCGCGCTTTCACCGGACGTTTCGCAAGAACTTCGGGAGCGTCAGCGCACGCAAGCGCTTTTCACGCTGCGTCTGACTGCGGAAATGTTCCGTCTGTTTGACAGCTTCGCGGCGTCCGGCCTCGAAGCGTTGGTGATCAAAGGTCCCGTGCTCTCGGTGCGCTGCTATGGCGAGCCGGGCCTGCGGCAATATGGCGACCTCGATTTGATTGCGCGGGACCGCGACATCCTGCGCGCGACGGATCGGATGACCGGCCTCGGCTATGAACCGCGCGTTTCGCGCGCGGCGATTCAGGCGAAGAAAGCTCCTGGCGAGTATGCGTTCCGGCAGGCGAGCACGAAATTGCTGGTGGAATTCCACACGGGAATGACGTTTCGCTACCACCCGCGCCCGCTGCCCGTCGAGAAACTCTTCCAGCGGCAGGCCCGCGTAAGAATCGATGGCCGCGAAATTCCCGCGCTCTCGCCCGAGGATGAACTCATCCTGATTTGTATTCACGGCGCAAAGCATTTTTGGGAGCGGCTGAGCCACATCGCGGACGTCGCCGCTTTTGTGTCCCGGCAGGATCTCGATTGGGAGCGCGTGGAAATGGCCGCCGCGGAAGTGGGCGCGGAACGGATGCTCTACGCCGGGCTGCGGCTGGCCTCGGATGTGCTCGGGGCGCCGCTGCCCGAAGCAATCGCGGCGAAGGTGCGGTCAGACACCGTGGCTGCGCGGCTCGTCAAACAGATTCTTCGCTGGCTCCCCGCTGCTGGCGCCGCACCGCCGGGAATCTTCGAGCGCGCGATGTTTCGAATGAACATGCGCGGAGGTATTTTTTCCGGCCCGGCTTATCTGTTACGCCTGTCATTTTCGCCCACCGAAGAGGATTGGGCCGAAGGCGCCGAAAACAAGCGCCATTGGTTTTTGGATGCGCTTGGAAGGCCGTTTCGTCTTGCGCGAAAATATAGCCGCGACGAAAAATCCTGAAGCGTGCAAATCTCAAGGAGCATGCTCGCCGCCAGAAAGGCCGCGCGAGAGTTCTCTGCACAAAAAAGAAAAGGCCCGAGGCATCCGCCCGGGCCTCTCTTGCCCAAAAAAAACTTTCGATACAGGCTTAGATATTGGTGCGCTGCGAAATGCTACGCGTCTTTCGGGAAGGCAGCGGGGGCAGCTCGACGGTAACGGACATTTCGTTCTTATTCCGTAAAATGCCCAGTTTGACCGTTTTGTCTTCCCGTTTGCCGGCAAGTTTTTCTCGCAGATCGCCGAGCGAGCGAATCCGGTCGCCGTCGAGCGAAGTAATCACGTCGCCGCTCTTCACTCCCGCCTTTTCCGCCGCCGAGCCTGCATTCACTTCGCGCACCAGCACTCCCTCACCGTCCGGCGCGCCAAAATACGCCCCGAGCTGGCCGTTCAAGTCCTCGGCATCGATTCCCAAGCGAGGCCGCGCGCCGGCGATCACGCCGTCGCCCCAGTCCATCCCTGGCGCTTCGGGCAAATCCGGCATTGGCGGCATTTCCATCTTCGGAAGCTGGAAAGAGAAAGCACGCGGCGCCGTCCGGAACCAGGCATTGGCGCCTTCGTCTGTCTTGCCGAGCGTCACGCTGATCGTTTGCGCTCGGCCGTCCCGCCACACCGTGAACTGCACGGAGCGGCCCGCAGGAATTTCGTGAATCATGCGGCGAAATTGCACGTCGCCTTCCACGCGCTCTCCATCAATCTCCGTGATCACATCATTTTGCTTCAAACCCGCTTTGGCGGCGGGGCTGTCCGGCACGATGCTGCCAAGCACCACGCCGCGCTCGGCCGGCAGTTTCAGTTCCTTCATTTTGTCTGGCGTTACTTCCTCCGTTTCCACGCCCAACCAACTCGCGGCTTCATCGCCAAAAAAAACAACCGGGCCCGGGCCATCCGGCCCCGGCATGGTTTCTATCCGCCCCTGCTGCTGTCCCTGCTCCTGTTCCTGCGCTACACGGTATGCAACGCGCATGGCCGATTGCAACTCGCGATCCTGTGCAAGCTCCGCCATTCTCTCTTGCTCGCCGGCGAGTCTCTCCGCCAGGCGCTCCTGTAGCGCTTCTGCTCGTTGTTCGATTTGTGCCGCTTTTGCATCCGCCGAATCCTGCGGCGCCGCGGATGCGCCGGGCGTCACCGCCAGCGCCAGCACAAGCCCGAGCGTCGCCGACACGCCGCCCAAAAACAAATTGCGTTTCTTCATGGTTTCTCTCTCCTCCTGTTTCCCTTAGACGCGCCTCGCGTCAAACCGTCGACCGCAAAATCACAATCTGAATTCCCCCGTTGACGGTATTCAGCCGGATCGGCGCTCCGCCCTTGCCCAGCTTGCCGCGCATTTCCCGAGGCAGCAGCGTGGCTTCCTGTGAAAACGGCAGCTCCGAATAAAAATTGCCGTTCAGCGAGCGCGCTTCCAGATTCGCCTGAACATCTTGCGGCACGGCCAGAAACACCGAACCGTTCGTGGTTTCCGCGGCCATTCCTTTTTCTCCCAGCAAATGCGAGATCTCGAGGTGCACGTTGCCGTTCGTCGTGCGCGCGTGCACGCTTCCCCCACCTTCATAGACCTCGATGTTGCCGTTCACCGTGTGCAAATCTTCCACCGCATCGACGCCCGCAATCTTCAGCGTCCCGTTCACCGTGCCAATGTGTTCGACGCGCGCCGTGTGCGGAACGCGCACCGTATATTCCACCGCCACTTCCACGCCTTCATTCTGCGGATAGCGCGTGATCACGGACACATCCTCCGGCTTGGCGTCGACTTCAATCGACACGCGATCGAGGTCCGATTCCTTTTCCCGCGCCACTTTTACGGCGTCGATTTCAATCACATCGCGGTCCCATCCTTGCACTTCCACGGGGCCATTGACGTTCTGCAGCTCAAACGTTCCGCCGGGCCGCAGCGGATACGACTGATGGAAGTCTTTGCTCTCCGCGAAGCTTGGAGCGGCCGAAGCCGCCGTCAAGCCCAACAGGATCACCGCAGCCAGGCGCAAGCCAGAACGTAGCATCATGTTCGTTCCCCCTCGAGCACATCTCGCGAGCCATGGCTCGCAACTCCTAAATGGCCCCCCCAACACCGTCGCCCGTGCCGAATTCCCCAGCGATGGCAAGTTTTCCCGCGCCTGCCCTCAGTGATGCAACTCAAAATCAAACGTGACCGTCGAGATCGTCTCCACGCGCATCCCGTTGATCATCGCCGGCGTCGCCCGCCACGTTCTCACCGCGTCCATCGCCGCGTCAGCCAAAATGGATTCTCCTTGCAACACTTTTTGCACTTCGATGCTCCCATCCGTTCTCACTTTCACTTGCAATTTCACGATGCCTTCGATGCCCGCACGTTGCGCAAGCTGCGGATAGACGGGACGCGGCGACGAGGTTAGCCGCTTGAAAAAATCGCTCGAGTCCTCCCGCAATCCGCCAAAGAAAGCAATTTCGAGCTTGTCCATCCAACCGTCCAGCCAGTCGCCTTTCTCTTCAAAGCCCGGCGGCTCGAGCGGGCGCGGCCCCGGTTCCATCGAATTGACCGGCAGAAAATCCGGATCATGCCAGCGATCGATTCGTTCGCGCTGCTCCCGAATGAGTGAATCGCGCAGCCCCGTATCCGCATCCAGGTATTGCAGCCGGATTTTGCCCACCGTGGTGCGCAACTTCAGAACTTCGCCGCCCCCGTTCAGCACTCCAATCGCGCGCACAGGGCCTGAGCTTCGATTGCCCAGCGTCTGGAAGTTCAAGAGAAGCCCCGGGTCGGCATCGATTCGGCTCAACCCGCCATTTTCAACCAGCGCATCGATGTTGGCTGCGAGATTCCTCGGCAGAAAAACAACGATGTCCCCCGCTCCAGAGGAAAGTTGCGACGCGCCGGGAAGACTCACCGTACTGGCGGTAGAGCCCGCGTCCGGATTGATCCACGCCTGAATGTTGCCGCCCGCGGTCGCCGCCTGCACCGCCCCCGCTACGCGCGTCAGGCAAATGCTGCCGCCATTCGATTCCACTTCCATCGGTCCAGAAACCGTGATGATGCGAATCCCCCCGCCGCCCGTTTGCGCGCGCACCGAGCCGCGCACTTCACCGAAATCGATCTGGCCGCCGCCCGTACGCACGCTCACGAAGCTTCCCGCACGCTTCAGCGTTATATTGCCGCCGTCCGTTTCAAGCCGCGCGCGTCCGGTGATCTGTCCCGCGCGGATGTGTCCTCCGCCGCTGCGCAACACCGCGTCGCCCGAAATATTTCCCGCGACGATGTGTCCGCCCGCGGTAAACGCATCCACATCTCCCGCCACGTCCTGGATCTGGATGTGTCCGCCTTCGGTCGATAGTTTCGCGGTCGGATGGACCGGCGGCGCGTTGCGAAATCCAATGAAGCCGATGCGCCCCGTTCGAATATTGCCGCCCTGCGTGATCAAGCTGGCTGTTCCGCCGATATCCTGCGTTTCGATATCGCCCACGCCCGTGTTTACGTCCAGGCTGTAGCCCGCGGGAACCGTCACTTCAAATTGCACATAGAACTGGGCGTTCGCCTCGCCGCGGCCGGACTGCGCGGGAGACGTCCCGATAATCTCCACGCCCGTTGTGGTCGTTTTCGCCGTCAGCGAATAGCGAGCGAGAAGATTTTGCGCCAGCGGCGCGCGCGCATCGGTTTCGATATGCACCGTGTAGCGCACGATCGGCGGCGCCCCCGGTGCCAGCTCGAGGATGCGCACCGAACCGAGATCCGTCGTCAGATGCAGCGTCAGACCATCTCTGGTTTGCAGCACTCCCGAACGGTCGATGGACACGCGCGGGGCCGGATCAGCGGGCGTCCAAGGAGTGATGGGACCCGGCCCAAACGTGCTCGCCCCCAATACCGCGCCCGGGAAAAGTGCGGCGCAAAAAAGAATGGATAGGGAAGTGCGAGGAAGGCCCGAGGCTGCTTCGCGTATCGCTTTGCAAATCGTAATCGTGCTCATCTCCCGCCGGTGTCTCTTCTCAAATGACTTGCTGTTTTCACCGCATTCATCGGACTTCCTGTCGGACTTCCTGTCACACTTCCTATTGCACTTCGCGCGGGCCGATTTGCCGCAACGCCGCGGCACTTCGCAGGCGAACGTAGCGGTTGGGGTCGCTGCGTTGCAGCTCTTCGAGAGTGCGCACCACGTGCTCCATCGCGGGATCGAGGGGACGATCGATTGCTTCCGGCGCAAGAGGAGGCTCTGGCGCTTCCGCGGCTTGCGGCGAGTTCTGCTCCAGCGAACGAACCAGCAAATTCACGGCTTCCACGCGCACTCCGGGATTCGCATCGTGCTGCAACGCATCCAGCAACGTTTCCCGCACGGCTTTGTCCGTCACCGAGTCCTGCAAGGACTCAAGCGCCTTCATGCGCACCGCCGCATTTTGATCTCTCCGCGCCGCGAAAAGCAGCGCGCGCCGCACATCCAAATCGCTGGCTCGCGCCCGCAGCGCTTCCAGGCAGTCCAGCCGCACTCCTGCATCCGTCTGATCGCCGTTTTCAACCACATACGTCAAAACTCGGCGCAGGTCGGGATCATCGACGCTGCCGGAAAGTACCACCGGCTCTTCCGTTCGCACGTGGACCTGCACCGTTCCCGGCGCGCCGCCCGGCGTTGGCGTCAAATTAATGCCCGCAACCGCCATCTTGGCGAGTTGTTCGTCCGTGAATTTCGCGTCCGGCGAAACATTTACGGTCTGCCCGTTCGAAGCGGGTTCGAGCCGCGCCGAAATCCACGGCAGCAATTGCGAACCAACCGCCGCGCCAATCAAAACCAGCGCGGCGCTGCTCAAAACCGGCCGCATCGCCATCCAGCGCCGCAGCCATCCGAACGCGCGCGGCCGCTCTCGCAGTGGCGGCGCGGACAGATCGTCCAGCGCTTCGGCAAGCTCGCTGCGGCACTGTGCAAGCAGAATCCCGCCCGCGTCGAACTGCTCGGAAGCTTGCAGCGTTTCCATCAAGGATTCATGCAGCGACCGCTCTTCGGCAAGCTGTGCCGCGCACGCCGCGCACGCCGGCAGGTGCGCTTCGATCAGCGCGTTCTCTTGCCTGCTCGTCTCGCCGCATGCGTAGAAAACCAGCAGGCCCGCAACCTCTCTGCAACGCGGCGGCTGCGGCGCGCTCATCGCAAGCCCCCCAACTGACTGCGCAGCTTGCGCGTCGCCCGGAAAAGCGAATTCTTCACCGTTTCTTCCGTCGTGCCCAGCGCGTCGCCGATCGCCCGCAATTTCAACCCTTGATAATGCTTCAGCTCGAAGACGATGCGTTCGCGCGGCGAAAGCCTTTCCATTGCCACGGCGATCCGCGCCTGGATCTCTTTTCCGAAAAGCTGCCGTTCCGGATCGAGCGCCGGCCGGTGCTCGCGCTGGCGCTCAAAAAAATCCGTGATGCCTTCTTCGTGATTCGCCGAGCCGGATTCCGGCGCTTGATCCTCCGGCCGGGCCTGGCGGCGCCGCAAATGATCCAGGCAAACGTTGGTCACCACTCGGTAGAGCCAGGTATAAAAACTGCATTCGAACCGAAAACGATGGAGGTTGCGATAAACCTTGAGGAAAGCTTCCTGATAAACGTCCCGCGCGTCTTCGGGGCGCTTCATCAGGTTGAGCGCCAGACGCAGCACGTCCCGGTCGTAGCGGTGAACCAGCTCCTCGAACGCCGCCCGATTGCCAGCTTGCGCGTCCGCCACCAGGGTCCGCTCGTTCACGTTGGGCAAGGAGTTCACCGTGGCGAGGGAGGCGCCGGTGCTGCCAGCCAAGCCTGTATCGTTAGCCAAAGCTAGAGCCCATCTTGGAAGCGGCATTTTTCGCTTTCTCTTCGCATGCGCCGGTGTTGCTCCTGCTTTACCAACACCTTAGGCTGAGTCCCATCACCCCGGCCCATGCGCGACACTACGCGACCACCCAGTTTGGACGTGCTGCTCCTGCTTGGGTGAGCATCCACTTCCCATTTAGAGAACGAACCTCGCAGCTTGTTTGTTTCCGATTTCCTGCGACCGCAAGAGGTTGCCTGCGGTTTCTTTCTCTGCGGCAACTTGCTGGCCCCGCCTTAGGCGGCGGTGGATGCCCGCATCCGCCACACCGCGAGCGGCCATGCCAGCAGCAGAATCATGAGCAGGAGCACCGCATAGCCGTTCGTGCGATAGAACGCGTCCGGTTGCGGCAGCAATTGCGCGGCGGCCCCGAGCAGCGTGATGCATGCCACGACGAGCAGACAGCCCAGCACGTTAAAACGAATAACTCGCCGGACCGCGAAGACGATCACTCCCAGCAAAATAGCTCCCGCCAAAAACTGCTTGGCGAAGTCCGCGCCGTTTCCCCATCCGCTTCCGGTCAGCGCCAGCGCGGCCAGCAGAAACAGAAGAAACTGCACCCACCGCGCCCTCAGAACAGCCGACACAAACGCCGCAAGGAAAGCGATCAGCCCGGTGAGTAAAAGGCCGCTGATCAAGGCGTGCCCGAAGACCGCCGCAGCCGGCACCCTGTCGCCGAAGTTATCCCCAAAAGAGGCTGGCAGCGCGCGGTGCATTGTGGGCCAGTGAAGAAAAGCCGCTTCCAGAGCGCGTCTGATTCCCAGAAATCCCGCCGTCCCGCACACGCCAATCCACAGTGCATCGCGGTAATACACGCCGGGCATGCGCACGCCAATGGGAAGCCGCTCCTCCCCAAACGCGCGATTGCTGAAGTACGACGCGATCCCGAACAGCACCGTAAGCCCGCCCGGATATAAAATCGCGCCGAAAAGAAGTCCGATGGCCAGCCCGCCGATCATGGTCTTAAAAGGTATCGCCGTCGAATAGGCGTTCAGAAAAAACTGCAAGCGGTCGCCGAAGCCGACGATCAGCACATACGCAAGCAATCCCCATCCCGCCATAAGCGCCAGCCGTCTCCAGGGAACCGCCGCCATCGCTCGCGAGCGAAGATCTCTGAAAAAGAGGATGAGCGCGGCAACGCCCAATCCGACGAAGAGCAAAATCGGAACCGCTACGCCGTAAATCGTGCGGAAAAGAGTTTGTTGTTCCTGCTGGCGCCGCCATTCGTCTGGAATTTTGATGTATGTGCGGTAATTCGCCGGTTCATCGCCGAGAATATCCAGATCGATGCGTGCGTGCGCGTGATCGGCGGCATTCGCGGGCGCGCCGATGCCATCGTCGAGCGGCGCATTTTCTTGCCACGTCAGCGCATGGTCTGTCCGGTGCGGCCGTTTCACCGAGTTGGAATCGACCAGCGTCCACTTCGTCAAATCGATTTTCTTTTCCTCGCGCAAAAATCTCTCGGCCAGCGCAACCGCCTCGTCCTTGCTCAAATTCGCCCCCGGCGCATCTTCACCCAGGATATGGTGCACCGAGTGAAGTGTCCCGTCCGGCTTGAGGATGACCGCGTATTCTTCCGCCTGCCCGTCCTTGAAATAACGCACCCGCCACAGCGCGCCCGGCACTTCTGTCGCGTAAATGGCGTTCAATCCCGCGATGCCGATGCGCCGGCGCAGGAATTCGTTAACCACCGGGTCCGTCGCGTCCACTAGCAGCGTCGCATGCCGATAGCCGTTGGGATTCAAGCCGCGCTCTCGAAGCACCTCATCCGCGCGATCGAGCGCGCTTTTCGCGTCCACGGATAGCTTCAGATAATCGCCCACCGACGGCGACTTGAAGCGCCACGCCGCCAGCCCCCCGAGAACCAGGCAAATCACCAGAAAAATCATCGTCGCAGGCGTCAGTGCGTCGTAACGCCGCGTAACTGCCGGCGCTTCCGAGGCAACCGGAGCCGGAGCAAAGCTGATTTTCTCGATAGGCTCCGCGCTGTTCAGCAAATCTTCATTTTGCTCGAAGTGCCCGCGCGAAAGGTAGGAGACGCCCGCAAAAATCAGCGGAGCCAGCGCCGCCGCTCCCACCACGATGCCCGAAATCTTGAAATACAAACTGTTCGAACGAATCAGCAGCAAACCCACCAGCGACGCATCCACCGTGTAATGCCAGATCAGCGTCGCCATGATTCCCCAACGCAGCATCACGATGCCCGCCACGATTCCGATCAGCCCCACCTCGATTCCACGGATATACGGCGGCTCGTTCGGATAGGCCGAGTGCAAAAAGCTCCAGCAAAATGCCGGCACAATCACCGCGATGACAGTCGACCCCGTCAGCCTCTTTAAAAAGGGAATCGCAAACAACCGGAACAAAAACTCCTCGCTCATTGCCGCCAGCAAGCCGATGGCGATTCCGGAAATCCACGGAAACAGGGTGTTCACGGAATTTTCGTAGTTCAAATCCTGCGGCGCCCACGCTCCGAAGTGTCCCGCCACGATGTAAAACGCCACGATAAATCCGATATGCGCCGCCGCCAGCGACAGCCCCACCGTCGCCGCCGAGAAAAATTCCTTCGATCGCAAGCCTCGCAAGGTCAGCAGTTTTGCCAGCCGCAGTTTTCCCGGCTGCGACGCGCGGTAGAGCGGCTCCGCTCCCGGCAGCACCAGAGAGATCATCAGCGCCGAACCCACTCCAAACAGCAGCGCTTTCACAATCTCTTCGAAGACAAAACTCCCGTAGCTCGAATTCGTGTCGTAGCCCATGCGGTCCAGCGGCCAATTGTTCAGTTGCATGAACGTCAGCAGAATCGCCACGACGATTCCCAGCTTGATCGCCAAGCCCCAGCTCGTTTGCCCTTTTTTCGTCAGCAAAATGCCCAGCCAAAGCACCGATCCCATCAGCAACAAATACGGAAGAATTGCGATCTGGTTGTAAAAAATATTCGTCGAGCGCAAATGCTCGTAGCTGCGTTCCCACGTCTCCGGCACGTGCAAAAATTCTTCCGAGCTTCCCGGCCGGTCCCCCTGCAGAGTCACCCGCAGCCGGTACGGCGCGTCCTTCGCCTTGAATCCGTGCTTCTCCCACGTGAACGACCAGTCCAGCCGGTTTGGTTTCTTGCTCGAGTTCACTTCCTCGGAAAGAAAATCCCACTTCCCCAGGTCCACATCCATCTTGCCGCGGAGAAATGCCTCTGCGTCCGTTTCCGCCGCTGTGCGATCCAGCGAAGCGCCCGCCTGCGCCTCGGGAAGTTTGTGATCGTAGCCAACGATCTCCCCGCCTGGGCTTACTCGCACCCTGAACTCTTCCTCCTGCCCCGGCCGGAAAAACCGCACATCCCAATACCAGATGTTCAGCTCGCTGGACATCAAGCGGTTCGCCTGCTGCAAGCCGACTTCCCGCTCCAGATACGTTTTCGCGTTGTCGTCCACGTCAAAAACGATCGCCGATTGGTATCCGCTGATGTTTTCGCCCAGGCTTCCGACAAACGTCCGCGCACGTGCCAGCGCCTCGCTCCGCGAAACCTTGAAGTCCACCGACGCTTCCGGAAACGCCCGGAAAAAATACTTGTGCGCGAACACCGCGCCCACGATGCCCAGCAGCACCCACAGCACCAGCGTTCGCTTGTCCGAACTCGTCAGCCTGTCCTGCGCCACAGATCCTCCCGCAGCTTCCCTATCGCCCCGCACTCACACCTGTACACGGCACTCCCGCCTGCACACGGCACTCACACTTATACTACCTTCCGCCGCAGCGCAACTGTCGTCCACCGCCACGTAGGCTCTCCTACCGTCTCAAATCGAGATGCCCAGCCGCGTCCCGCACCTCGCCCTCAAGAGGCCCGCGCCCTCCAAATTTCTCTTTTTCCCCTCGCAAAAAAGTAATCTTCATGTATACTCTCACTTGGTTAACAGTGTGCCCGGTTTGTCGTACCGCCAGCTTCCAGCTGGCGTTTTTGTTTTTCAGCCCGCATGCAAGTCCTTTAGATTCAATGGTTACGGACAGTCCGTAACCGTTGAATCTAAAGCACTTACGCGAAACTTAACTCCTTTAGATGCAACACTTACAAAAAATAGGGGGGCTCTGTCAACGTCCTGAGCGCCGTGCAACATTCCAAGAAGCCCCTTGGAGTGCGGCAGCCCCGCTGCCGCTTTTCTCACCGCGTCGCACGCCTCAATAATTATCGCCGCCGCAATGCGCTCCGTACCAAGTATCGCGGATTTCCGCTCTCCTAATGCGGCCGCCGCAAACCGCTACCTAGCCGAAGGCCGATGAGGACTCCGCCGCCCCAAACTGTTTCACCTGACAATGATATAAAGAAATGTCCATGACTCTGGCCCTTTCCACCGAAGTCCGCATGATCAAAGGCGTCGGCCCGCAGCGCGCCGAGCTCCTCGCCAAGCGCGGCATCTACACTTTCGAGGATCTTCTCGGCTACCTACCCTTTCGCTATGAAGACCGCATCGATTTCTCCGCCATCAAGGACATCCAGCCGAACGGCGTCTACACCATTCGCGCACGCGTCATGAGCGGCCAGGCCATCCCCAATAAGCACGCCTACAACGCCATCTACCATCTCCTCGTTCAGGATTCCGCCGGCGGTTTGCTCTACTGCAAATTTTTCCATGGCGGCTATCTCGAAGGCCGCTATAAGCCGGGCCAGCTACTCGTTATTCACGGCAAAGTTGAAGTCGATAAGCTCCGCCCCGCCCGCATCGAAATGATCAATCCGTACATCGAAGCGCTCGGCGGCGAGGACGACCCGGACTCCACCGAAGTCGGCCGCATCGTTCCCATTTACGAAGTCATCGGCACGTTCGGCTCGCGGCAAATTCGTCGCGCTATGTACGCCGCGGTCCAGCAACTCGCCGAAAGCTCCATCCCCGACATTCTTCCTGAAGAACTCCGCGCCCGCCTCGGCTATCCTTCGCGCCGCGAAGCTCTCATCCACGTCCATTTTCCCGCGCCCGATGAATCGCTCGAAGCGCTCAACATTTTTCGCACGCCCGCGCAGCAGCGCCTCATCTTCGAGGAATTTTTTCTCTATCAGCTCAGCCTCGCGCTCGATCGCCAGGCCACGCGCAAGGAAAACGCCATCGCCTTCCGCGTCCGCGAAGAAAAAATCCGCGAAGCCGTCAAGCGCATCCTCCCCTTCAAGCCCACCGCCGCTCAATTCAAAGTCCTGAAGGAAATCGTCGCCGATCTTGAAAAGCCCGCGCCCATGAATCGCCTTCTGCAAGGCGACGTCGGCAGCGGCAAAACCATCGTCGCGCTGCAAGCCGCCGTTATTGCCATCGAAAACGGCACGCAGGCTGCTCTGATGGCGCCCACGGAAATTCTCGCCGTGCAGCATTATCTTTCCGCGCGCCGCATCCTCGCTCCCGGCAATTACAAAGTCGAGCTGCTCATCAGCGGCCTCAAGTTCGCGGAAAAGCAAGCCGCCCTCGATCGCATCCGCACCGGCGAAGCCCAGCTCGTCGTCGGCACCCACGCGCTCATCGAAGACCAGGTCCACTTCGCGCGCCTCGGCTTCGTCGCCATTGACGAGCAGCACCGCTTCGGCGTCCTCCAGCGCAAACGCCTCATGGATAAAGCCGCCGCGCACGGCCACGCTCCCCACGTCCTCGTCCTCACGGCCACGCCCATTCCGCGCACGCTCTCGCTCACTCTCTACGGCGACCTCGACGTCTCCGTCCTCGACGAGCTTCCGCCCGGCCGCACGCCCATCCAGACGCGCCTCACCTCCGAGCCGCATCTCCCCGGCGTCTGGGAATTTCTTCGCAAGGAAGTCGCCGCCGGCCATCAGGCCTACATCGTCTATCCCGTCATCGAAGAATCGAAGCTCGAACTCAAAGCCGCCATTGACGAGTACAAGCGCCTCTCGAAAGAAGTCTTTCCAAAACTGAAGCTCGGCCTCCTCCATGGCCGCCTCCCGAGCGAAGAAAAAGACGCCGTCATGGAAAGCTTCCGCAAAAATGAAACGCAAATCCTCGTCTCCACCACCGTCATCGAAGTTGGCGTCGACGTCCCCAACGCCACCGTCATGGTCATCGAACACGCCGAACGCTTCGGCCTCGCCCAGCTCCATCAGCTCCGCGGACGCATCGGCCGTGGCGCCGCCAAATCTCATTGCATCCTGGTCGCTCCCGCGCGCATGTTCGTCGCTCCTTCCATGGCCGCAAAGGATTTCGGCCGCTTTGCGGCCGGCAAGGACGAGGTTCGCTTGGCGGTCGCAAAGGACCTCGGTCGCGTAGCAGCACCGCAGCCCGAAGTCGCCCGCGCCCGCCTAGACACCATGGTCCGCACCGCCAACGGATTCGAGATCGCCGAAACCGATCTCCAACTCCGCGGCCCCGGCGAATTTTTCGGCACTCGCCAATCCGGCGACCTCGGCTTCCACATCGCCAACCCCCTCCGCGACAAAGATCTCCTGGAAGCCGCCCGCCGCGAAGCCTTCTCTTTCATCGACAACGCGCAACAATCCGCGACGCTCCATCGCCTCCTCCGCCAACTCCCCGCCGAATGGCAACGCCGCTACCACCTGGCCCGCATCGGCTAAAGAGATGGGGACTATACTTGGGCCAATGATTTTGTCGAGCACTAAGCTGGTTTCCGCGGATGATTGGAGGACGGATGACTAGAAAGAGATTCTATTCAGCCTTGTTCGCCATTGCATCTTGGTCCCTGCCAATCGCGCATGCCGATGGACCCCTTAAGGCCGGCAATTCCGCGCCGCCACTCTCCTTCAAGCAGCTATTGCAGGCGCCGGCAGGAGTTCGCGGGACTTGGGGAGATCTGAAGGGCCAAGCAGTCGTTCTCGAGTTCTGGGCTACATGGTGCGGCGGTTGTGTCGACAACATACCCCACATCAATGAGCTGGTCGCTCAATTCAAATCTAAGCCCATCCAATTTATTTCCATCACGGATGAAACAGACTTTGACCTTGTAAAGCATTTCCTGACGCGCCATCCGATCAGCGGTTGGGTAGCCTTCGACGACGAAAGCAGCACGTTTAAGCGGTACGGAGTCGAAGGCCGCCCGCAAACGGTATTGGTGAATCGAAGGGGCGTCGTTGAAGGGATAACAAATATTCCGCGTTCCGTCACGCCACAAGTTCTAAAAGACCTGCTGGAGGGCGCTCCACTCCACTTCCCAGAAGTACCGCTGGCGCCGCCAATGGGCTCCGAGCCCGGTGCGCCTGCGCCGCTCTTGCAGGTCATGATTCGTCCCGCCGCTCCAGTTGCGATAAGCGGCACTTCGCCCGGCTTGGCGCTCGATCGGAACGGAAGACATGAAGAATACGGTGTAACCCTTCTCTCGCTTCTGTCGGAAATCCACGACGTCCCCGAAAACCTTATTGACGCCCCGGAGTGGTGCAGTCGGATGAGGTACGATTTGTCGATCGTAACGCCGCAATACCAGGAAGCGTTGCGTGGGCCGCTTCTAATTCAGACGGTGGAAGCGGTCTTTCAACTGAAGGTTCATACGGAGACGAAGCCAACGCGCGTCTACGTCCTCACCAGAGTGGATGGGCAAGAGCCGAATTTACGAGTGACCAACAGCAAAGAAAAATCTGCCTATTGGATACGCGACAAGGGAGAAGCACAACTTACGGGCGCGTCCGTTGAATCAATAGTTCGTATTGCGCAATTCGTTCTCGGCTTGCAAGTTGTCGACGAAACCCGATTGACCGGTCGTTACGATTTTGGCCTCAAGTATGACCCGCTGCATCCTGAAACTCTGGCGCAGAAGGTTCGCGACCAGTTATGTCTTAATCTCGCAGAAGGCCAGCGAAATCTCGTCCACCTTGTTGTGGATTCCGTAACAGAACCGAAGACTTGGTAAGTGATTGAGAAGGAGTGCGGCTCCGGCAGCGCCTCATTCTGCGCGCTTCAGCCAACTTACCTATATCGCCACGCTCATTATTGCCGGCAAATGTCGCAGCCGCATCCTGAAGAGCCTCAAAGGCTTCGTTCTTCGTCCCACGAGCGACCGTCTCCACCCTGCATTCGTCGTCTGGATCAATCGGGCGAGTTTTTAGTTCAAAGGAAACAATCCAGATCGTTTGCAAACGTGAGCGGCCCTGAAAATCGTTTTTCGATTTCGGACTGCGTCTGACTTTCCTTGCCAAGCGTGCGCAGCATGCGATGAGACAAGATCAAATGTTTGACGTGTGCCTCCCCGGCAATTTGTCCAATCACCGAAGGCGGCATGTGCAGATTTCTTTCCACTCCGGTGACGCCTTCGGGCACGGCGTTGTGCGCAACAAACAAATCCGCGTTCGCCGCCAGCAGTGGCAATCCTGCCGTGTCGCCATTCGTATCGCCGCTGAAAACGATCGCTTTGCCGCCGACCTCTATCCGCCAGGCCAGCGCCGGAACTCCTCCGTGGACCACGCGCACCGCCTGCGCAGTAATGCCGCCGCGGCGAAACACTTCAACCGGTTTCGCGGTTCCCACAACGTTGTGTGGCTGCATCTTGTAGCTGCCTTCTTCGCCGGGCACCAGCAACTCGCTCAGATAGCGAAAGGCGCCATGCTTCTCTCCAAACAAATCGCTGACAAACTCCACCGTGGAAGGCATGAAGTCATTTCCTTCCGGCCCGTAGATTGGCAATGGACGATTGCGATCCTCGAACCATGAAGACTTGATCAAAGCCGGCAAGTCGCCGCTATGATCCTCGTGAAAGTGCGAGAACAAAATCACATCGAGCTGCGACATTTGCGCCCCGCTTTCGCCGAATCGCAGCGCGCTTCCCCCTCCCGCATCCACAAGCACCCGCGCTTTCCCATCTTGCCAAATCAGATAGCTGCTCGAAGCCCGCTTGTCTTGCAGTTCGGGCCCGCCGGATCCAAGCACTTGCAGAGCGATGCCCTTCGCACCGCAAGACTGCGCTCCCGCAGGCGGCGAGAGCGCGCAGCCCAACACAAAGCCAAAAGTCGCAAGCGTGCGAATGACAATGAGAAATCGTGCCATAAAAAGCTCCTTAAACTTGGCAGTCCACTTGGCATCCACTTCGGCAAACGAATTTTATTTGACGGTCCCCAGATTAGATGAAGTCTGCAGTCTCTTGACTATGGTAATTTTCTACGTCCATGCGCATCATTGCCGGAAAATATCGCAGCCGTATCCTGAAGAGCCCCAAGGGGCTCGCCCTACGTCCGACCAGCGACCGCCTGCGCGAAACGCTCTTCAACGTCCTCGGCCCCGCCGTCACAGGCTCGCGCTTCCTGGACGTTTTCGGCGGCACCGGCGCCGTCGGCATCGAAGCCCTCAGCCGCGGCGCCGCCCAAGTAACCTTCATCGAAAATCACGCACCCGCCGCAAAACTAATCCGCCAAAATCTCGATTCGCTCAAGATCGCCGCTGGGTACACCATCCTCGCCGCCGACGCCCTAACCGCCCTCCAAAAACTCGCCGCGCGCCAAACTTCGTCCGCTCCGAGCATCGATTTCATCTTCGTCGATCCTCCCTACGCCAACCACGCCGACTACGCCCGCATCCTCGAATTCCTTTCCTCCACCTCCGCCAATTTCCTGGCTCCCAGCGCCCTAGTCATCTTCGAGCACCACCACAAGTTTTCTCTTCCCGAATCCTCGGGCTGTCTCACGCGCACCCGCCTCCTAAAACAAGGCGACGCCTCTCTCTCATTCTTCCGCTTCTCGCCGGAACGCGATCGGTTCGGGTAGCACAGCCACTCCTGGCTGTGGTCTTTGCGTCAGCCGCGGCGCGAAACAGCCACAGAGGCAGCGTGAAAACCACACAGGCAAGAGTGCCTGTGCTACCGGCGCACGCCTGCCGCCGTTGGAAATCAAGCAGTAAATGATGCTTGACAATATTCTCTATATATGTAGACTTTAGCTGTGAGCATGAAATCTCCTCGCCTATCGCCGCAAACCCTTTGCGTCCTCGAACGCTTTATCGAGCGACCGACTGCCTGGCGCTACGGCTACGACCTCAGCCGCGATACCGGCCTCAAATCAGGCACGCTCTACCCGATTCTCATGCGCCTCGCCAAATTCGGCCTGCTCGAAACCAAGTGGGTCACCACCGAAGACGGCGTTCCGCCGCGCCACACCTATCGACTCACTCCCAAAGGTGCCGCATTGGCCCGCGCGCAAGAAGCAACCTCGCGCACCTCAGAGCGCGCAGTCGCTCGCACCCGCCGCGCCGCCTTCAGCGGAGGCAAAGCATGACGCCGCACACTTTCCCGCGCCGCCTCGCCGCTGTCCTTCTGCAATCGGCGATTTCCATCGCGCCGCGAGAGTCCGTCGATTGGGGCCACGCCATGCTCGGCGAACTCCATCAAGTGGAAGGGAAGTGGTCCGCCCTTCTTTGGTCTCTCGGCGGCGCCGGCGTTCTCGCCAAGCACGCCCTTGTTGCCCTGATTTTCCCGAAAGCAAATCGCTCCATCCTTCCTTCCGGTGGAGATCTTTTCTCGAAGGAGTCTCCCGTGCGCAAAACCGTTCTCACCATCACCGCGGTCTGCCTCGCCGCCTCACTCCTCTTCTTCCTCGCTCCCGTCTTCCGCCAAGCCTTCCAAGTTTCGCTCGCCCAATGGCACGACGTCCTGCACGTAAATCAGCGATGGAGCGGCAGCGGACCAGATCTCGAATTGGAAGCGCTCGCCCGAAAAGCCGAACAAAATCACGACGCCGAAGCGCTAGCGTTTGTCGCCGTGCGGCTTACGAGCCAATCGGAAAATACCAAGCTGGCTGAGGAAGCCGTGAAGCTTGACTCGAATCTCACCTGGGTCTATGCAGTTGTTGCCGTTCAATGTCCATGGCGCCCTGAGATCGATCCCTGGATTCCTGTACTCAAGCAATGGGATCCGCAGAACGCCCTTCCGTACCTCATCGACGCCGAAAGAATTGATGTTGGGCAAGTCGTTCGCGAAGGTGTTCGTCGCGGGACAGAGGACGAATTCGCTGCCTGGCAAAGCGCGATGGCTACTGCATTTCAATCCCAGAAATTGGACAATTATTTCAGCCGGTTCGTGGGGCTCAATCGGAGAGTTCTGCTTCGCTACCACGTTGACGACCCATTTCAAACGTTAGGCGATGAAGGCTTCGGCAGCCTGCCAAACTACGATGTCTCCGACGTTTCGCGATACGCGAAATTGCTCCTCGAATCCGGTCATACGCTTGAGGCTCAGAACGACCGCAGGGACGCTTCCGAAAAGTATTTGGCCGTGGCTCGCTTCGGCCAAATGATGGGCCCGACTGGGGCCTTATTCCTACAAAGAGAACTTCAAGATGCGTACCAGCGGCTCGGGGCGATCTCCCTCAAAGATGGCAACAAGGAACAATCTGTGTTTTATGACTCCCTCGCGGACCAGACCGATACAGCGCACCACGAGGCCCTGAACTCTCTAAGAAACCAGGTTCACGGCGGCAACGTTTCCCGTTGGAACGCCACCTTGGTCAAAGCTTCCGGGCTCGCACTGCTCTTCCTCGGCGGACTTTTGTTGACGTGCGCGCTCGGCGTCATCGCGCGCTGTAAATCCATCCGTCTGAGTGAGCTTCGCCCCAGCAGTTTGACTCTCTCAGTTGGCCTCTGCGCAGGAATAGGCGCTCTGCTTTCCAGCGCCGTGCTTTATGTCAGCTACCGGCCGTACGCGGAAATCTTCCGTCGATTCATCATCACGGGTGACCAAGCAAACCTAGCTGAGCTTTCCAGCTTTCTCCGCACCGCGCAGTTCCCTCTAGGCGGGCGGAATTTCCTGGACGGATGGAATTTTGTGTTGTATTTCTGGTCGGTAGTGACACTGCTCTCCGTCATCGCTCTCTTGCTCGCCGTCGTCCGCCACTTCCAAACTCGCCCGCGCCCTGCCGCGGCAGCCTGAATCGCCGCCACTTCGCCTAGCGGCGCATCATCCCGCCGGCTCGCGCAGCCTTCGAACTTCCACTCACTTTCTACAATTCGCTATCCACAATTCACTATCCACTCTCGTTCAGGCATCCCGCTCGCCCCGACTCGAATCCATACTTCCTGGTCCCCAGCCACGGTATACTACGAAGATTCATGTCTCTCGGCCAGGTCAATAGTGGGTTCAACCTCTTGGGACAAGGCGGCGCGGCCACGGCTGCGCGCATGGCTCCCGTCCCTGAAGCTCCGCCCGCGCCCGAATCCGCGTTGGTCGAGCCCAAGCTCGCCATCGCGTGGGGCGACTTCCGCCAAAGCCTCTGGAGCAGCCTGCGCGGCGCGATGGCGTGGCCCCTTTCCGCAAAAGATCTTCTCGGTGCCGATTATTTTAAGGAGTGCTGGATCGAGCGCCGCATGCCCTGGCGCGCCGTCGCCGCCGCCGCGCTTTGGCACGTCGCTTTTCTCGTCTCGCCGTTCTCGCTATTCAACACGGCGCTGCCGCACAATTCCGCCTTCGACAATACGCAGCTCACCTGGTCCGGTCCCATCCAGGATTTCCCCGCGCTTGAAATTCCCGCCGCAAGACCCAAGCCCGCGCCGCGCACGGCGGCCGCTGCTAAGCCGCACGCCTCCGAAGGTGCCGACGCTTTTCATCCACACCAGCGCATCATCACCGATCCTGTGCATCCCAATCATCCGCGCCAGACGCTGATCAATCCTGTCGCGCCGCAACTCGCGCCGAAAATTCTTCCGAATTTGCCCAACATCGTTCAGTTGCAAGCAGCGGCCGCTCCGGCGCGCCCGCATATCGAGATCAGCGCCCGCGATCTCGCCAAACTCCATCCGCGTGAGCATCGCGTCGCCACTGTAAAAGCAACTCCTCCAACCGATGTGCCCGCTCTCGAGCAGAAACCTGCCGATATCGCGCTCGCCATTTCGCCCGATGCGCCGGCCCGCCCCAAACTGGATTTGAACGCCGGCGCCGCGCCGCGCGCTGCAGAGCGCCGCCAAACCGGCGACTCTGTTTCCGCGCCGGAAATAGGTGCGGCGCAAACCGCAGCCGCGAACGGCAGCCCTGCCACGCTCGTCGCGCTTTCCGCCGAACCTGCTCCGCCCAAGCCCGACATGCAGCCGCCGGCCGGCAATCTCGCGGCCCGCATGTCCATTTCGCCCGAAGGAAAAAAATCCGGCGTCGCGGGCGGCGCGCCGAACGATTCCGCAACCGCCGGCGGCGGAAAAAGTCCCGTAGGCATCATCATCAGCGGCGGAAATCCCAAGCCGAGCGCCGAAATCTCCGGCATCGGCGGTTCTCATCTGAAGCTGCTACTGCCTTCCTCGCGGGGCCTGCTCGCGCGCCCGGACTCCGACGGCAAATTCGATGATCCTCCCACGCGAACTGGTCCTCCCGATTTTTCTCTCTTGCCGCCCGGCGCAAAAGCCGAACAGGTTTTCGCCGACAAGCGCGTCTACACCCTCAACGTGCAAATGGCCAATCTCAATAGCGCCAGCGGCAGTTGGATTTTGCATTTTTCACAGCTGGATTCCGGCTCGAATTCGATCGGCGACGTTCCGCGAATTTCCGCTTCCACGGATTTGTCCGGCCTCTCGCCCATTCACAAGGTCGATCCGAAATATCCGCCGGAGCTGATCGAACAAAATGTCGAAGGCGAGGTCATTCTCTACGCCGTCATTCGCGCGGATGGTTCCGTCGGCAACATTCAGATCGTGCGCAGCGTCGACCCGCAGCTTGATGCCAACGCCAAGAGCGCCTTCAGCCAGTGGAAATTCCGCCCCGCTACAAAAGACGGTGTTCCCGTAGCCCTCGAAGCCATCGTCCACGTCCCCTTCCATCTCCCCGACAACCGTTGAAGCGCGAGTAAGGTACGCTTCCCGGGTTGCACTCACCTGCAACGAATCCCGCTTCATCCTCACTACTCGTTAAAGCACGCGCGCCTCTCGTTCCCGTAACTCACCCGCGGCATCAAGCGCGCTACGCCTCACGGAGGAACCCATGATCGAAATCGGATCCCACACCGTTCTTGTCTATGTGAAGTTGCAAGTCTTGGGTCAGTGGATGCGCCTCAATGGTGCGGCGCAAATCATCTATCAAGTGAACGCCAAGCTCGGGCAATTGCTCGTAGTGACCGAAGACGAAAATTCCGCCAAGACCACCTATTGGTTCAGCCTGCAGGCTGGCCACGAGGTCTGGGTGACGGGAGATGAAGTCCACATTCCCGCCCTTTGCATCAAGAGTGCCGAGGGCGATCAAACCAGGTGCCGCGGCTAATCGCGGTTAAATTTCTTTTTCGCGCGCACGCGCGAGCAGACGAACGCCGCGAACCCGCAGCTTTTTCGCGGACAACGCAATTCGCTCATTCATATCTCAGCGCCACGATGGGATCCACGCGCGAAGCGCGTAGCGCCGGAAAATAAGCCGCCGCCCACGCCACCGCGCTCAGCACCAGCACCACCGTCACAAACACCGCCGGATCCCACGTCTTTACGCCAAACACCAGCGAAGCCATGTAACGCGAGAGCGCCAGCGCGGCCGCCACTCCAATCACCAGCCCCACCAGCACCAGCCGCATGCCTTGCAGCACCACCATTCTGCGCATCTTCTGCGGGCTTGCTCCCAGCGCCATGCGCACTCCGATTTCCTGCGTCCTCTGCTGCACCGAATAAGCCATCAGCCCATAAATTCCAATCGCCGCGAGCAGCAACGCCACCGTCGCGAAGATCGTCAGCAGCGTCATATTGAAATCGCTGCGCGCCGTGGATTCCGACTCCACCTGATCCATGGAGCGCACGTCGCCCACCGGCAATCCCCCGCTCGCCACGCGCAGTTGTTTCTGAATCTCCGTGCTCAAGGAAAAGGGAGAGACTTTTGTTCGAATCGCAAATTGAATGGGCGTGATCCGTCCATTCAGCGCCGTCACTCCATCCGGCACTTGCCCCACCGGTATGTACATGATCGGGAAAGGCTCCTGATCGAGCCCGCCGTTCCGGGCATCACCCACGATTCCGATCACCTCTCGCGGTGGCTCCTCGAATTCCGGCCCCACGCCTTTGCCGATGGTGATCTGGGACCCTACCGCGTCGCCCTTTGACCAGTATTTCTTCGCCATCGACTCGCTGATGAGCACCACTCCGGGCGTTCCGACATTGTCATTCACTGTGAACATCCGCCCCTTCAGCAGCGGAATTTTGAACACAGCAAAATATTCCGCCGAGACAATGTCGTAACCGGCATCGTAGTCATCCGGCCCTTTCGCGCGAGGCCTTCCTTCGATCGTGAAGGGCAGCCCAAATCCGCCTTCCAACGGCAGGCAGCAGGTCGTCGCCATGGCTTCCACTCCCGGCAAGGCTTCCACGCGCCGCTTCGCTTCTTCCACCAGTTGCGCTACGCCTGCCGTCTTCTCGAAGCGCGGCCCGGTCATGGACATATTCATCGTCAGCACGTTGTGCGTGTTGAATCCCGGATCCACGTTGCGCAGCGCCGCGAACGTTCGAATCAGCAGCGCCGCTCCCGCCAGCAAAATCAGCGCCAGCGCCATCTCGGTAATCACCAGGAGTGATCTCGCCTTGTTTTGCCGCATGCCGCTGCCGGAGCGTGTCCCGCTTTCCCGCAGGATGATGCTCAAGTCCGAACGCGAGGCGCTCAGCGCCGGAATCAAGCCGAACAGCACTCCCGTCAGCAGCGAGATGAGCAGCGTGAAGCCCAGCACTTGCCAGTCCAGCGTCACATTCGCTCCGTGCGGCCCGATGCGTGGAATGTTTCCGGGATTTATTGCCAGCAGCGCGCGCACTCCGAAATATCCCAGCACCAGTCCCAGCGCGCCTCCCGCCAGAGACAGCAGCACGCTCTCCGTCAGCAGTTGCGAAATCATCCTCCCTCGCCCCGCTCCCATCGCCGCGCGAATCGCAATCTCTCTCCTTCGAATCGTCGCCCGCACCAGCAGCAGGTTCGCGACGTTCGCGCAGGCGATCAGCAACACGAAGCTCACCGCGCCCAGCAAGACGAGCAGCGAAACTCGCACATTTCCCACCTCCGCGTCGCGCAGCGGCACGGCCGTGAATCCTTCGTCAGGGTTCGCTGGCGGAAATTTCTTCTTGAATTCCTCGGCGGCAACCTTCATCGCCGCCTGCGCCATGGCCACCGTCACGCCCGGTTTCAACCGCGCCGTCGAAAGCAAGTAATGCGCTTGATCGCTGCTGTTTGGATCGGCTTTAAGAGGCAGAAGAATGTCGACAGGCCGGTCGGGATGAAAGGCCGCTCCCATGACCCCGGTCACCACATACGGATCGCCGCCCAGGTCCATGGTTTTTCCCACGATGTTCGGGTCCGCGCCGAATTCGCTATGCCAGAGCCCGTTCGCCAGCACTACTAGCTTGGGTCCGCCCGGCCGGTCTTCCTCGGGGGTGTACGCTCGCCCAAGTTCCATCGGCACGCCAAACACGCTGAAATAATCCGCCGACGCCCGGATGCCGTGCAGTTGCATCGGCCGGTCCGTGCCCGTCAGATTCACTCCCGGCCCTCCAAAGTCGTAGGCCGCCACGCTTGCGAACACTTGCGTCTGCTCCCGCCACACATTGAATTTCGGAATCGACGTGATGTTCGCGTTTCCGTGCGGGCCGCTCAGCTCCAACTCGACCAGCCGGTCCGGCTGCGGATACGATAGCGGCTGCAGCAGCACTTTGTTCACCACCGTGAAGATCGCCGTGTTTGCGCCAATCCCCAACGCCAGCGCCAAAATGGCGGTAATGGCGAAGCCGGGGCTCGCCAGCAGCATGCGCGTCCCATACCGCACGTCCTGCCACAAATTTTCGAGGAAGCTCATTCCGCTCATGGCGTCTCGCTCCTTCCAGCCTCGTCTCGCGCACTCCGTTCAAGCAGTGCGGAGCCGCCGCATTCCCGTCGTACTTCCGCCAGCGGCACGTTTGGAATCGCTGTTGGGCCATACACTCAGTAGACGGCCTTAGATGTCCTTTAGACGCCGTTTCTTCACGATGGTAGTAGTCTTTTGGGAAGATTGCTGGGAATTTATTTGCGGCGGGCCTTCGCTCACGCTTCGCCAGAGCCTAGGAGGTTGCGGCGGCGGAAGCGGCCGCGGAAGCTTCGGCGAGCTTCACCAGCGTGAAGAGCGCGTGATTCACCGGCGTGGGTACGCCGAGTTGCGCGCCGCGGCGCGAGATGTAGCCGTTCAGCGAATCAATCTCCGTGCGTTTGCCGCGCATCATGTCCTGCGCCGTCGAGGAGTATGCCTCCGCCAACTGTGTGGCGATCTTGAAAGCTCCGGCCAGCGCTGCCCGCGGATCTTCAAAGCCCGGCGGATGCACGCCTGCCGCGTGCGCAACGGCCAAAATTTCGTACACGGCGCTCTCGACAAGTTTCCGCGCATCCGCGCTGGCGGCAATCTGCCCATACTGCGCACGCCCCAATGCCGAAACGGCATTCAACGCGCAGTTCCATGTGAGTTTGGTCCAAAGCTCGCCTTCGATATTGTCCGAAATGCGGCAGCCAACGCCCGCGCGTTCGAACACCGCCGCGAATCGCGCGCTTTGCGCGCTGGGCGGTCCCACGACCAGATCGCCCCGTCCGGCATGTTTCACGCGGCCCGGCTCCGGAACGGAAGCCGCCACATAAACCACCGTCGAAAGCGCTTCTATTCCCGAAGCGGCGCGAATCTGCTCCGCGTTATCTACGCCGTTTTGCAGACTCGCAACAACGGCTCCCGGCGCGAGCAGCGGAGCAAGTTCCTTCGCGGTCGTGGCATTGTCGATGGTCTTCACGCAAAAAAGAACGATCTCCGCGCCGCTAATATCGCTCAGGTTCGTGGATGCTTCCACGCGCACGCTCTCCTTGAAATTCACGGCGTCAAGAAACAGTCCGTTCCTCTTCACAGCTTCGACGAACGCCGCGCGGCCGATCATCATCACCGGCGCGCCCGCGCGCGCCAGCATCCCGCCGAAGTAGCCGCCAACCGCTCCCGCGCCGATCACCGCCACGCGTGGCCAGCTTTGCTGCGTCGTCACGTCGTCACCGCGGAAATCAGCCGGTCGATATCTCGCTCCGTGTTGTAAAGATGCGGCGAAACGCGGATATTTCCTTCGCGCAGGCTCACGATGATACTTGCATCGCGCAGCTTCTGATAAAGCTCGGCCGTTTTTTCCGGAGTACGCGCCGCAAAGCATCCGTATGCTCCGCGCTTCGCCGCATCCGGCGGGCTCGCCGGAATGCAGCGGTCTTTCGGCAGCCGCTCGTACATGAATTCGATCAAGGTTCGGTTGTGCGCCGCGACCGTCTCCGGTCCCACGTGGAGGACGAAGTCCGTCGACGCATCCATCGCCACCAGATTGAAATTGAAGTAACTCGCCGGCTCCGGCATATCCCAGCGCTTCGCCGCCGCTGCGGGTTTCGGATCGTCGAAATTGAGCGAAGCGAAATGGTCCGAACCGGCGACGGCCATCCAATAAAACGGCCCCGGCCGCATATTGCCGATGTGCTCGCTCTTGGCCCAGAAAAATCCCGTGCCAAACGGGCCGAGCAGGCCCTTGTATCCCGCGCACACCATAAAATCCGCGCCCAATTTTGCGGCATCGATCGGCAGCGTTCCACAGCATTGGCTGATATCGAGCAGGAGCAGCGCGCCCTGCGCGTGGCACGCTTCGGCTACGCGCGCCGCATCCAGCAGCGAGGCGTCATTGAACCGCACCAGGCTGACCGAAACGACTCGCGTTCGCGGAGTCATCGCCGCAATCAAATCCTCCGCCGTAATAAATCTCTCTTGCGGCCCGACAATTTTCAGTTTCACGCCCTCGCGCTCTTCCATCGGCTTCCACGCCGTGTATTGCAGCGGAAATTCGCCCCTCGCCGTAATAACTTCGTCGCCCGGTTTCCACGAAAGTCCATACGCGACCGCGGCAACTCCGGCGCTGGCGCCCGAGGTGATGGCGATCTCCTCCGGCTTTCCGCCAATGAGCTTCGCAATCGTGGCGCGAATGCGGTTAGGCACTTCGAAAAAGGTCGAATCCGGTTTGTGGTGCGGAAATTTCTTCCATTCCTGCGCCGCCTGCAGCGCGCGCAGCGAAACCTTCGGCATGGGCGATTGCCCCGCCAGGTTCAAGTACGTGGCGTCCTCGAATTCAAACCATTCCTCTCGCCAATCGGTCCGGGGCGAAGTGACTGTCGTAGCCATGAGCGGTTCCTTTCTCTCAGCGCGGAAGGAAAAGACTGACGCAACACGCAAGCGTATCCAACATCCAATTTGGAAACGCAGGGGCCGCTCGCCTTTGGAGTGCGGCAGCCCTGCTGCCGCTTTTCCCAGCGGCCAGACCGGCGTTGTATTTGGCGAGACTCGACACGTCAAATTAAAAGTGTCCGCGCAACTCGCGAAAGGCCGGAACGATGACGAGCTTTCCGGCGCCCCCCATCACCGGTTCGTGCTCGAGCTGCCAGGTGTGTTGGTGCGGGATGTACACCGCATTCAGACCGATTTTCAGCGCGGGATTAATGTCGCTGCGCGGGCTGTTGCCGATCATCCAGCCTTGCGATTTCACGATTTTATATTTGCGCACCAGGCTGCCGTACGTTTCAGGATCTTTCTCGCTCACGATCTCGATGAATTCGAAAAAGCCCTGCAAGCCGGAACGCTCGACTTTCGCGGCTTGTTCCGCGGGTTCGCCTTTCGTGAACAAGATCAGGCGGTGCCGCTCCGTCAGATAAGCCAGCGTTTCCGGCACGCCATCCAGAATCTGCGGCGGCGTGCGCTCCAGCTCCACGACGCGGCCGTGAATTTGCGCCAGCGTTTCGCGGCGCACCATCTGGTCCGCAAGCTTCAGGTAGGTTTCCTCGAGCGAACGGCCGAAGCTGCGCACGCCGTAGCCGTACTGGCGGATGTTTTTCCGTTCTGTCTCATTGAGGATGTGCCGGATATACGCGCGCGTGTAGCCGCACGGCTCGACAATCGTGATGAAATCCTCGATCAATTTTTCGAAAAACACGTTGTTCTCCCACAACGTGTCGTCCGCATCGATCAGTATGGTATTGCGTCGCATGGACATTTTTCTTCGATGGCGCTTGTTGCGCGCGCAGGTCCTCTGTTTCTTGTACGGCTACTTCAGTCTACCAGCCCCGTCGCATCGCAAGCGACCGCGGCCATCCCTTGCGAGAGCCGCCGATCACATTGGCCGCTGCCGCTACAAAAAAGCCGGCGAACGCCCGTGCACTTTCCGCTTCATGCGCGGATGGCTGCGTCGGATGCGGCTTGCATCACGAAGCTTTGCGGCGTCCGGCCGCGATTTTCTGAAGGATTCCGCGCGCCACGCTCTGCAACTCGCCGAAGCGGGTCAGATAGTCCTGGAATTCGTGGTTCAGAAGTTTCGCTTCTTCGGGGCCGAGCTGCGTGCGCAGAATCATATCGCGCAGCTTGACGGGATGCGGCAGAAGCGCGTCTTCTTGCAGTTCCTCGAGCGCAAGGCTCGCGTCGTAGTGATACATGGTTCCTCCGCGGAGAAACGGGCTGAGCGCCCCGCATAGCTTAGATGCGGGATGGACGGCCCACATCATTGTACTCGCCGGGCGCGGCCGCATGCGAGCTTCGCGCATTTTTTGGAATGGGAATGCGGAACGAGCGCTTGGAGCGCGCATTGCGTGCGCTGACGCAGAAGCGCCGAGAAAATTCAGGCGGCCGTGGCTGTGGCAGGCATGAATTCGTAGCGTTCGATTTTTGCGGCGACGCCCATGCGCCCGTTCGAGGTGGGCTCGACGCGGACGATCTGGCCGAGGCAGCGGATGTTCACGTCGCCGGACTGCGTTACTTGCTGCGGCAAAGTGATCACGAATTCGATTTCGCTGCCAATATCGAAATTGACTTCCGCGAGGAAATAAAGACCGCGGTAGCTGACGTCCCGCGTCTGTGCCGTGAGTGTGTGCCCTTGCGGTTCGTGCGGAAGCACGCGCAGCGGCAGCGTCATGTTAAAACGCCGTGCTTCGCGGCGGTCGGCTCCGTCGCTCATCGCTCCTCCCACTGGGGCTGGAATTTGAGGAACGCTAACATTGGCACCGGTAAACTGCAACGCGAAAGTCAGGAAATTATGTCCTAGTACCCTAGTTTGGGACCGGTACGATATATTTCCTGAGCCGCGCGATTCGCATAGTACTGTTACTCTCGGAGATTGGCGCGATCCATGAGCGCAACACACGAATCTCGGAGCTTGTTTCTCGCAGGCCCGGCGGGCCGGCTGGAAGCCATTCTTTGGAGCCCCAGCGCGGGTTCGCCCGCGATGGCGGCGGTCGTTTGCCATCCGCATCCGCTGTTTGGCGGGACGATGCACAACAAAGTCGTGTACCAAGCGGCGAAATCGCTGGATGCGCTTGGGCTTGCGGTGCTGCGCTTCAATTTTCGCGGCACGGGGCTGAGCGAAGGAACGCACGACCGCGGCGAAGGAGAACGCGGCGATGTTCGCGCGGCGCTGGATTTCTTGGCCGGCGAATTTCCTGGCGTCCCGCTGTTGGCGGCGGGATTTAGTTTTGGTTGCTGGGTTGGACTGCGCATGGGATGCGAGGATGAACGCGTGAAATTGCTGATCGGGTTGGGCGCTCCGGTGAACAATGTGGACTTTTCCTACCTCTTGCAGTGCATCAAGCCGAAGCTTTTCGTGCACGGAGAAAATGATCAATTTGGTGACCCGGGGAAATTGAAGAAATTGGTTGCGACGGCGCCGGGGGAAAACCGAGTCGTTATAGTCGAAGCCGCGGACCATTTTTTTGTGGGGAAGCTCGATCAGGTAGACACGGCGATCACAAACTGGATTAGCGAGAGGATTCCGGATCCAGGAAAACGAAGCTGAAAACCAAGCTGAAATCGAAGTTGAAATCGAAGAGAGATTCCTCGCTGCGCAGGCCGACACCTTCGCAGGAGCGAAGGTGAAAGAAAAGGCATCGGCCTGCTTCGCTCGGAATGACAGTTCTTCGCTGGCCATTTCAGGCGCCTTCCCCGCGAGTGAAGAGTTGGGTGAATTGATCGACGGTGGCGGGCGGGATGCCGACGAGTTTTGCGTTGGCTAGGACGTGTTCGACGTGCGACATTCCCACTAGCGCGGTCGTGATTCCCGGCGAGGAGCGCACGAATTGCAGGGCGCGCTCCGCGTCGTTTTCGAGGCCGAGAGCCTGGGCGACGAAGGCTGGTAGATTGCGCGCGACCTGGCCTTGCAGCAGCGAAGCGCTGGCGACGAGCGTAATCCCCAATTCGCTGGCGGCTTCCATGACGGTGCGGTCCTTTCCGTCGATCGATTGATTGCCGAGAGTCAGCGCTTCGGTCATGCCCATGTTGAAAGGAAGCTGCACGAAGCGGAAGCGATGTTTTTCGCCGGCGATATCCGCGGCGATTTGCGCGAACTCGGCAAGCTGCATGGCATCGTGGGCTTTGGCTTCCTGCCGGAAACCATTCCAGGTGGCCATCCCGTAAAACTGGATTTTGCCCGCGTCGGCGGCGGATTCGAGATAGATGAAGGCGTCGCGGACGCGTTCGAGAAAATCGGGACGGGAGACTTCGCTGAGCTGCGTTTCCGGATTGTGGAGATAGTAGACGTCGATGCAGTCGAGCGCGAGATTGCGGAGGCTGCGCGCGAGCTGATTTTCGAGAAAGCGCGGCGTCATGCAGTGGCTGCCGGCGACGAGGTCTTTCGGCGTGAAAATGCCGGGCCGAATGTATTCGTGCAGAAAATATTCGGTAGGCTCGGCGGGCATGGAGCCATCGGGAGCGAGGTAGCCACCCTTGGTGCAGACAACAATCTCGTCGCGGGAAAAGCCTTTTGTGGCGAGTTGCTTGATCGCCGCGGCAACGGCACGTTCGCTGCGTTGAAAGCGATAATTGATGGCGGTGTCGATGAAGTTGATTCCATATTCAACTGCGGCGACGATTGCGGCAGTGTAACCGGCATCGACTTTGGGATCGGGCTGGCCGAGATAGGTGCCGATGCCGAGCGAGGATAGGACGAGGCCGTGGGCTTCGCGGAAATGGCCGTCGACGGCGTGGCCGGCGAAGCGATTCGCGTAGCGTGTAGTTCCTTCGAGTGTGGCGGATTTGGTCATTAGAATCCCTTAGATTTCCCTCGCACTTGTAGTGGCGCAGCATGCTGCGCCACTACGCAGGGGCACGATGTATCGTGCCCCTACAAGGTCAAAACCCTCACGGCGATGAGTTGCCGCTCGGTGCGGGTTCGCTTGTTGGCGGTTCAGCGGCCTTCGGATTGAGGAGGCGCGAACAGGCTCGAAGAATCTTACGGTACGGCCAGTCCTTTTCGCGAAAGAAAATCTCGCCTTCGCGAGGATTGCTGTAAAACCAGCGAGAAATGAGGGCCAGATGCTCGGCGAGTTCGTCGCGGGACGCCGAGGGGGAGAGAGCTCGCGAGCCATGAGCAGATTGCGATTGATTCGGAGCGGGCTCGCCCGCAGATTCCGCAGGCGACGCCGGGCTTGCTGCATTTTCTGAAATGCCTGGAAGATTCGATTTTGCTGGGCTGCTTTCGAGATAGTCCTTGAAGATGTGCTCGGCAGAGCGGGGCTGGCTGGCGATTTCGGCGAAACGCAGGAAGAAAGGCTCGGCGAGGCGTCCGCGATGGACGGCGAAGACGCCGATGGACTGGTCTTCGGCGGCGCGCTGGAGAATGACGGCGTTGATGTCTTCGATGCGGCGGGCGAGCTCCGGGCGGAGGCGGAGAGCGTCGTCGAGCTTTTCGATGCGTTTGTGGAGCGCGGCGGCGCGCTCGAAATCGAGCTCTTCGCTGGCGCGTTCGCGGTCGGCTTCGACGGCGGTGCGCAGAGAATTGCCGCTGGTGTCGAGGAATTGCACGAGGCGAGCGACTTCGACGTCGTATTCCTCTTTGGTGCATCCGGCGAAGCAGGGCGCAAGGCACATTTTCATTTCGGAATAGATGCAGCCGGGAAAACTTGGATCGCGGCGGATTTTGATCTGGCAGCGGCGCACTTTGAAGAAATCGAGCGCTTGCTCGGCGAAAGCTTCGGCGGATTTTCGCGAGGCGAAAGGGCCGTAGTAGGCGCCGGCCGTGGGCGCGCCGGAATCGTCGACGGGGATGCGGCGCGTGACGTAGCAGCGGGGATAGGCGTTGCGGAGGCTCACTTTGAGGACAGCGGGAGGGCGCAAGCGCGTGAGTTTGCGATAGCGCTGCGGAAAGAGATGCTTGGCGATTTGGTAGTAGGCGACGGATTGCTCGAATTTCGAGCCGGTGAGGCGATAGCGAATGGCGCGCGCGAGGCTGCGGAGATTGAGGCGTTTGCTGGCGGGATCGGGCGTGCCGAGGAGGCGTTGCAGGCGTCGGCGCAGGTCCTGAGTGCGGATGAGGAAGGGTTCGGCGTTTTCGGCGCGAGGCTCGATGAGGCAGACGGCGGGTTTGGGCGGGAGGGCGGCGAAGAAATCTTCGTCGCGAGCGGGGTCGAAGTCCTGGCCGCAGTCGAGTTCGAGCACGGAGACAGGATATACCGGAAGTGCGGCTACAGATGCCGAAGTGGCGAGTGGTGAGTGACGAGTCGCGAGAAAGGGAGAAAAGCGGGTCTCGAGCTGCGCTCGGGAGGACGAGCATTGGGATGCTCGATATTGCGGACGTGTACGCAGGGTACGCCACCCCGGGTGTTTTGCGCAAAGAGTGCGAAAGGTGTTGAAACGAATAGAGTTGCGATTTTGAACGATGCAAAAGAGTGCGGAAGAGTGTGAAAGGAAAGGGTTTAGATTTTGCGGCAGGAGTGCAAAGAGCGCAGTCCGGAGAGGTGAGCGCTGAGCGGACGGTGTGACCCCTACCCCGGGGTGTCCGCAAGTTATGAAGTAAGCGTATGAGAGGAAAGGGTTTGCGGCGTTTTCTGCGTGTACGCGGAGAGATGCGGTGGAGTGGCGGTTGGTGAATCGAGAATAGAAGCAACGCAGGGGCGTGGAGCGGCGGCCAATCATGGAGGATGGTAGCATGCATTTGAATTACTGTCAAGGTACAGTACTGTGCATGAATGATTCGAATGTGAGACGGGGAAGTGGAGTGGATGGAAGGAGTTGGCGGGAATTTGGGAGTTTGGTGAGACGGGGGAACACGACAACGCGTCCCCCTGGACTGACAATCTTGGGACACGATTCGTTTTGGAGTGCGAGAAAACAGCAAAATGGGTGGAGGTTTGCGCCGTCAAAGGGTCAAGTTTAGATTCGCCCTTTCAAGATCCCCGCAATCGTCGTGTGGCGGCTAGCGTCGAAGACTCTGTATTGATAGACCGCTGGATCGCAAGCGAGTGGGCGCTGGTGAGTCTGGGATGATGTACGCAGGTGCCAAGCAGAGGGGATTAAGGAGAAGAAGTTCAGCGCCCAAAACGAGCAACGCAGCTGGGATTGTTAGGGCAACAGCCGACCAACTATAGGCTGGGCGCAGGAGTTCCAACAAAGCCCAAGTCAAAACGCCGGCGAGCAATGCGACGACTTCACAGTCGGAAACCCACCGGCGCGAGACCTTTCGTGATAAGAACACTGGAACGGCGAGGAAAAGTACGAACGAAAGACCAAGCGCGGCCAGGCCAGCCTGGCCAAGACTGACGTAGATTTCGTTGCGATGAACGTAAATCTCACAGCCGTCAATTTTCAATGCCCAGAGGCCAAGAATCGTGAGAGCGAAGGCAGCGAGAAGGCTGGAGACGAAATCTCGCAAGACATTCTCCTATGCATGCGAATCCCGGGTGGAGTGACAAACCAGGATCCGAGGATGCCGTCGCGAATTCTGGCAAAACTGCCGAAGGACCGGCACGATAGCAGATGGCTGCAAGATTCTCAATATATAATACTCGATGTGTTTATTAGATGAGATATTCTTCAGCAAATAGTAGGCCGGCGCCTGAATCATGCCAAACTAAGGGTCGTGCCGCGCCTACGGCGCTCAGCAGTCGCGTGGCCTGCGGGCCCAGCCCTTACGGGCTGGTTTAAACTGTGGCGCGCCTACGGCGCTCGCAGTGAGAGGCGGGGGCTTGGCCCCAGCGCTGGCGCGCTGGGTTAGCTTGTGGCGCGCCTGCGGTGTTCGGGAGGAGGGGAGAGCGGAATGTCACATAGCTACGCACAGAATGTAGTGCATGTGGTGTTCAGTACGAAAGGGCGGCGGCCGGCTATTCCGGCGGAGTTTCGGGCGCGGCTTTGGGCGTATGGGGCGGGGATTTGTAAGAGTGAGGGTATTTTTGTGCATGCTATCGGAGGGGTGGCGGATCATGCGCATTTTTTGGTGCAGATTCCGGCCACTTTGACGCTGGCTAAGGCGGTGGCGACGATCAAGGCGAATTCGTCGCGTTGGGCGCACGAGCAGGGGCACAAATTTTCGTGGCAGCAGGGATACGGGGCGTTTAGCGTGAGCGCGTCGGTGGTGCCAACGGTGGTGCGGTATATACAGAATCAGGAGGCGCATCATCGGAAGATGGATTTTGAGGGGGAGTTTGTGGCGTTGCTGAAGAAGCATGGAGTGGAGTTTGATCCGAAGTTTGTTTTTGGGTGAAGGGAGCATGGCGGGAGTCGAGACCCGGTACGGTTCGAAGCTGAAGACTTATGTCGCACCTACGGTGCTCGGAGGTAGTTCGCTGGCGTACCCAGCCCTTACGGGCTGGGTTAACGTGTGCCGTGCCTACGGCACTTAGCGGGGAGAAGAGGGAATTGCCCAGCGAATAGAACCGACGACCAAAAATAGGACACCGCAGAGGAGCATGATCAGCGGTATGACGAGCAGCGCGAAGGTCCAGTAGTGAACGTTTACAGAGGGCAGTAGAATCTTCCAGATGGCTACGGACATCAGGAGCAAGACAATTCCCGTCAGCATGACCATCGGCGTGCGAAGCTTGCGAGAAATGATCGCCGAAATACTGAAAAACAACCAGAGTGCAATGAAGAGCAGGAAGGCGCCGACACTGGAGAGATAGGCATAGATATCGTGGGAGCCCGTGGAAATGTGGCCGGCGCCGAGCTTGAGTAGACGAAATCCAATGGCGATGAGGCCGACACCAGCGAGGCAAGTGTAGAAGAGTTTTCGCATAGCAAATTTTTAGGAGCGGAGGAGCCAGGAGGAGATGACTAGGCGCTGGATTTCGGAGGTGCCTTCGTAGATTTCGGTGATGCGGGCGTCGCGGTAGTTGCGCTCGACGGGGTATTCGCGGGAGTAGCCGTTGCCGCCGTGGATTTGGATGGCTTTGTGGGTGACGCGAGTGGCCATCTCGCTGGAGAAAAGTTTGGCGATGGCGGCGTCCATGCTGAAGCGGGCGCCGGTGTCTTGTTTCCAGGCGGCTTTGCGGACTAGGAGGCGGGCGGCGTCGAGGTCGGTGGCCATATCGGCGAGCATGAATTGGATGGCTTGGAACTGCGAGATGGGATGGCCGAAGGCGAGGCGCTCCTGGGCGTAAGTGCGGGCGGCTTCGAAGGCGCCTTGGGCGATGCCGAGGGCTTGCGCGGCGATGCCGATGCGGCCGCCATCGAGCGTGGAGAGAGCGACTTTGTAGCCTTCGCCTTCGTTGGCGATGCGATTGGCGGCGGGAACTTCGCAATCGGTGAAAATTAATTCGCAGCAGGCGGTAGCGCTGATGCCGAGCTTTTTTTCTTCCTTGCCGGTCTTGAACCCTGGGTGCCTTTTTCAACGACGAGCGCGGTGATGCCTTTTTCGCCTTAGTTCGGGATGCGGTGTTGACGTAGACGATGGCGGCGTCGGCCGCACCGCCGTTGGTGATCCATGCTTTGGTGCCGTTGAGGATGTATTTGTCGCCGCGAAGGACGGCTTTGGTTTGGAGAGCGGCGGCGTTGGAACCGGCTTGCGGCTCGGTGAGGGCGTAGCAGCCGATTTTTTCGCCGCGAGCGAAGGGTTCGAGGAATTTCTTTTTTTGTTCGGTGGTGCCGAAGCGATGGATGGGATCGCAGTAAAGAGAATTTTGGACGGAGAGGATTACGCCGGTGGAGGCGCAACAGCGGGAGATTTCTTCGATGACGATGGTGTAGGCGACGTGGTCGAAGCCCGCGCCGCCTTCGGATTCGGGAAGTGAGATGCCGGTGAGGCCGAGTTCGGCGGCTTTGGCGAAGAGGGCGCGGGGGAAGTGGCCCGTCTCGTCGAGGTCCTTGGCGAGGGGGCGGACTTCGGATTCGGCGAAGTCGCGGACGGTTCTTTGGAGGAGGGATTGTTCTTCGGTGAGATCGAGATTCATGGGTGGCGATAGTTTAGCGCAGAAGAAGAAAAAGATTTACACAGAGGGCACGGAGAAAACAGAGAGCACGGAGAAGAGAAAAGCGGATTCCTCGCTTCGCTCGGAATTACGGCTTGCTGTGGGGATGGTGCCAAATGGAAGACGGGCACGGCATGCCGTGCCCCTACGGGCTACTGGGCGGCGAGGGCTTTGCGGAGGCGCGTGTAGGTGACGCTGAGTTCTTCGGGGTGGACGCGGGTTTCGGCGATGACGGTCATGAAATTGGAATCGCCGAACCAGCGGGGGAGGACGTGGAGGTGCAGATGGCCGGCGACGCCGGCGCCGGCGGCGCGGCCTAGGTTCATGCCGAGATTCATACCGTCGGGCTTGTAATTGGATTGGAAGACTTTTTCGATGCGCTGAGCGAGATCGCATCATTTCGTCGAGGGCGCCGGGATCGCAGAGGCTAAGTTCGGCGACGTGGGCGTAGGGGACGATCATGACGTGGCCGGAGGTGTAGGGAAAGCGATTGAGGATGATGAACTTTTTGGAGCCGCGATAGACGATGAGGGTTTCGTCGTCTTTGTTGAGCGCGACGGCTTCGCAAAAAATGCAATCCGGCTGCTTACCGGCGGTGACTTGCGACATGTACTGGTAGCGCCAGGGGGTCCAGAGATAGTCCATCGGGAAGCGTCCTCAGGAGCGAAAGTTGAGCGGACAGGATAGCGCAAAAGCGCTTGTGAGTCGCGGGGAGCCGCGGAGGTTGAAGAGTTCAAGGTTAAAGAGTTAAAAGAAAACGAGAAGACCCGGAAGTTGCGTATTTGGAAAGAGCATTGCTCCAGAGCTAAGCGGTTGAACAGTTCAAGGTTCAAGGGTCAAAGGAAAAACTGGAAGGTTGCGCGGCCGAATTTGGCGGGCCGTTGAGAGGCGGAGTCGCGGGGATATGGATGGCGAGAAGCGACAGGCGTAAGCACAGGCTGAAGCCTGTGCCACTTAGGAATGTTGGGCGTCGCTGGAAGCGGGCGAACCGGCGGAGGCGGCTGCTTCGGCGCTGTTGACGAAATCCTTGAGTTCTTTGCTGGGCTTGAAGAAGGGAATTTTTTTCGGCGGGACTTCGACCTTGGCGCCGGTTTTGGGATTGCGGCCGACGCGGCCGCGCCGCTCGCGCGTGCGGAAACTGCCGAAGCCGCGAATCTCGATTTTGTCGCCTTTTTGCAGGGATTCAATGATGCTGTCGAAAATGGTCTCGACGATGGCCTCGGAGTCAGAGCGTTTGAGCTCGGTGATGCGCTCAACCTCCTGGATGAGGTCGGCCTTCGTCAGCGTAAGTTGCTTGGTCATCGTGCCTATGCCTCGTTGCAGAGCCAGAGTATCAGCGACCGCAGGTTCTTGGTGCGAAACGGCTTAGGGGGCATGACGCACCCGTTTGCCCTTCTTCCTACACTAAATTGACCCGCAGGTAAATGAAATTGTGTTGCCACCCCGCCGGGCACCCTGGGAAGTTCACCCGGTTTGCTGCCAGAAATCTTTTTGCCAGAGCGCCTAGCGAGCGGACAATTTCGATTTGAGCGCGTCGCCGATCGTCGCGGTCGAAGAGGACTTCGACGTGGAGCGATACTGTTCGATTTCCTTGCGCTCAATCTGCTTGGCGGCGGCGCGATAGCTCAAACCGATGCGGCGTGTCTCCGGACTGATCTTGATGATCTTGAAATCATACTCCTTGCCGGGCTCGAGAGGTCCGGCGCTCTTGAGAGGTCCGGTGCTGGTGCGGTGCATGGGAGAATGGCCGTCGTCGCGGCGCTTGCGGTCTTCGATTTCCGTGTTGTGGCAGAGAGCTTCGATGTTGTCGCCGAGCTCGACGAAAGCGCCGAAGGTGGCGATGCGCGAAACTTTGCCCTTCACGATCTGGCCGACTTTGTGCTGCTTGAACCACTCGCCCCAGATGTCGTTGACCTGCTTGATGCCGAGGGAGACGCGGCGATTCTCCGGATCGATCTTCAAGAACTTTTGCGGTGACCGGTTCGCCCTTTTTGAAGACTTCGTGAGGATTCTTGACGCGGCCGGTCCAGCTGACGTCGCCGACGTGGACGAGGCCGTCAAAGCCGTCCTCGATTTCGACGAAGGCGCCGAATTCGGCGATGTTGCGGACTTTGCCGGTGACGACCGTGCCGACGGGATATTTTTCGGCGGTGAGCAGCCAGGGATCGGGCAGCGCTTGCTTGATGCCGAGAGAGACGCGGCGGTCGCTGGGCTTGATGTCCAGGACGACGACGTCAACTTCTTCGCCGACTTTGAAGAGTTTCGAGGGATGCTGGACTTTCTTGGACCAGCTGATCTCGCTGACGTGGACGAGGCCTTCGATGCCCTGTTCGAGTTCGACGAAGACGCCGTAGTCGACGACGCCGACGATTTTGCCTTTGACTTTTCCGCCGGCGGGATATTTTTCGGAGGCGTTGACCCAGGGATCGGGAGTCAACTGCTTGAGGCCGAGGGAGACGCGCTGCTTTTCCTTGTCGAATTTGAGAATGATGACGTCGAGTTCCTGCTCCGGCTTTACCAAGTCGGAGGGATGCTTGACGCGGCCCCAGCTCAAGATCGGTGAGATGGAGCAGGCCATCGATGCCGCCAAGATCGACGAAAGCGCCGTACTCGGTGACGTTTTTGACGTGGCCGTGAACGATCTGGCCTTCGGTGAGGGTTTCCATGAGCTGGGCGCGCTTAGCGTGGAGCTCTTCTTCGAGGAGGGCGCGGCGGCTGACGACGACGTTGCCGCGGCGGCGGTTGAGCTTGGTGACGCGGACTTGCACGTCGGTGCTCGGTGAGATCGTCGAGATTCTGTGTCGGGCGAAGATCGAATTGCGAGCCGGGGAGGAAGGCGCGGACGCCGATGTCCACGACGAGGCCACCCTTGATGCGGTCGACCACTTTGCCAGTGATGGTTTCTTTTGCTTTGTAGGCGGCTTCAATTTTTTCCCAGGTGCGGCGGCGCAGAACTTTTTGGTAGGAGAGAATCGCGAAGCCGTCTTTCGTTTCGCCTGTGCGCTGGACTTCGATGGTGGCATTGGGCTCGGGGCGAGGGATGTCCGTTTCCGAAAATTCGACGGCGGGAATGAGGCCTTCGGTTTTGCCGCCGAGGTCGACGACGACGCCGTGTTCCGTATAGGCGACCACTTTTACTTCGATAATTTCGTTTTGCGACGCGGATTCGTGCTGTTCGTCGTATTGCTCGAGCAGCTTGCTCATTTCCTCGGAGCCGGCGGCTTCTTCAGCGGCGGCCGTGGCTTCGGCGTCGGCGGGAGATGGAGCGGAAGCTGCCTGCGCTTCAGCGGAAGCTTCGGGCACAGCGACTGAGGCCTGTTCCTGCGCGGCATCCGTAGCGTGTGCTGCAGGCGCCGGGGCACTTTCCGGCGCGGCAGATTCGGAGGCGCTCACCTGCGCCGTGTTCACTTCTTCTGAAGTGCTGCTTGGAACTGGTTCTGAATCGGGTGCGGGAGTGGCTGCTGTCGCGGACGAAAGGTTTTCGTGGTCAGAAAGCATGGTTGTTGGCCTCCGGTAGATTACATCTCTAGTGTCTATGTCCAGCCCCGGACGAGCCGAGGTCACGCAAAACGTCGAGAAAATTCCTTGCGAATTCCCTAAAAGGGTTGAAGCAAGGAGGTTAACCGCCAAGCGGTCTTACGGGACAATGCTGCGGGCGTTTCGAGGCGCGCTGCAACCCTGAAAGAATACTCGCCGCCGCGCGCTTGTGTCAATGAAACGTGGAGGACTTCGCTAGGCGCGGGCGCGGCCGGCTTGCCGTACCGCACGCCGAAAGTCGGGCGCGGACATTTCCACAGTGCGGCACATCTCGTATAAGCGCGAACGCATCCGTTCGCCAATTCGCTGCGCCAAAGACTCCTCTCGAACGGGCGCAACATACCTACCGCCTACCGACTTAGTTGGTTCTGCCTCAGTCTTTGGATCATCCAAATAGTTAGTGGTGAGAATTGTACATCGCGGCTGGCTAAGGTCACGTGACGCTTCGACATAGCGAGTATTGAGGATGTACCCGATCGTATCGCGCACCCAATCCGAGGGTTTTATGCATCCGATGTCGTCGATGACCAGCACTTCCACGGAGAGAACCGGATCCAGTATGCGCATCTCTGTTACTTCACTGGTGGCTCGGTAGCTGTTCTGAATCTCTCTCAGCAGACTGCCATACTCGCAGAAGTAGCCAGTATGTCCGCGTCGTATCAGTTCCTTGAGGGCCGCAATTGCTAGGTGTGTCTTCCCGGCGCCAGAATTCCCCATGAACAGCAGACCTGCCTGATCGCTTCCGGGGTAATCGCGGACGAATCCTTGGGCGATCATTTTGGCATGCTTCAAGGAATCAGCATGCTGAGGCGCATAGTTCTTTCCGTCGGCTAGATCAGTCTCATAGCTCTCAAAATCGCAATTCTCGTAGCGTTTGGGGATGTGGGCGCGTTCGATGACGCGGTCGGCGCGCTCCTCCATGCCGCAATCGCAGGCGACGGCGAGCTTGCCAGCGGCGCCATCGGGGCGCGGGACGAGCTTCCAGCCAGTTCCACGGCAGAGGGGGCAATTCTCGAGGGCCATGCGGACAGCATACGGTTGCGGAGGCGGCAGGGCAAGCTCAGGGCTTTGGGAAAACTGTGGAATTGGGCATAGCTACCGACGGACGAAGATTCGAAGAAAGAAAACGCAGAGGCGCAGAGTTCACAGAGGATTCGCAGAGAAGAGCGAGGAGGAGAGAGAAGACTGATCTAGGATGTGCGCGAGAGACGAGGGGTAGCGCGGACGATGGCGTGGCGCGGCTCTTTGGGTTGCGCGTGCGAGGAGGCTACGCGGGAGAGTTCTTGCTGGACGACTGTTGCGAATTCGGTCATTTGGCGCTCCATCTCGACCATTTTTTCGCGCATGTTCAAGATGATTTCGATGCCGGCTAGATTGACGCCCATGTCGCGGGCTAGCGTGAGGATTACGTCGAGGCGCTCGAGGTCGGAATCGGTGTAGAGGCGGGTGTTGCCTTGGGAGCGAGAGGGTTTGAGCAAGCCGACGCGCTCATAGAGGCGGAGGGTTTGCGGGTGGAGTTTGTAAAGCTCGGCTACGGCGCTGATCATGTAGCCGGCTTTGGCTCGTTTTCTGGTTCGTGGTGGCATTTGTTGGTTCCTAGCAGAGGCACGATGTATCGTGCCCGTACATGGCCTACAGAAACCGAAGACGGGCACGGCGTGCCGTGCCTCTACGCTCAAAATTCAGACTCCGGCTTTGCTGAATAAATCCTTTCGGGGATCTTCGGGCGCGACCGTTTCGAGTTCTTTCATGAGGTTGCGAACGCGCTCGTCCGTCGGTTGCGGCACGACGACTTGAATCTCGACGTACTGATCGCCGCGGGCGCCGTTGCGGGCGCTGGGCACGCCTTTTTCTTTGAGGCGCAGCGTCTTGCCGCTATTCGTTCCGGGCGGAATGCGCACGAGCGAGCGGCCGTCGATCGTGGGGACTTCGACTTTCGCGCCGAGCGTGGCTTCCGTCACGGTGACCGGAACTTTCGTATACAAATCGTCGCCGCGGCGCTCGAAAAAGGAATGCGGCTTTACGTCTACACGCAGATACAAATCGCCGGGAGGTGCGCCCATCGTTCCGGCGTTGCCCTTGCCGGGCACGCGAACACGCGAGCCGCTGGCCACGCCTGCTGGAATGCGCACGTCAATCGTTTCCGAGCGACGCAGGCGGCCTTCGCCGCCGCAGGTCGGACAGACTTTGCGAATCTTGCCCGTTCCGCCGCAACGAGTGCAAGGAACGTTGAACTTCATTTTGCCGGCGGCTTGCTGAATTGTCCCCGAACCGTGGCACGTCGGGCAGGTTTGCGCGGAGCCGACCGCGCCCAAACCATGACAGGTGTCGCAGGTATCGAGGCGCGTGATGGTCAGTTTCTTGACCGCACCGCGAACGGCGTCCCAAAAGTCGATTTCGATTTGGTATTCGAGGTCGCCGCCGGGCTCGTGTTCGGGTTCGGCGCTTGCACCGCGGCCGCCACGGAAAAATTGGCTGAAGAGATCGCGGAAACTACCACCTCCACCCTGCGCGCCCGAGCCGCCGCCAAAATCAAAGCCGCCGAAGTCAAAGTTGACGTTTTCTCCGTCATGCTCCGGACCGGGGCCAGGACCACCGGCTGGAATGTTGTCGCTGTAGAAGCCGTACTGGTCGTACATCTGGCGCTTTTTCGCGTCGGAGAGAACGTCGTAGGCTTCCTGCAACTGCTTGAATTTCTCTTCGGCGGATTTATCGCCGGGATTGAGATCGGGGTGATACTTGCGCGCGAGTTTGCGGAAAGCGGTGCGGATGTCCTTCGCGGTGGCTTTGCGCTCGACGCCGAGGAGATCGTAATAATCTTGTTTGGTTGTCGTGGCCATGAGAAGCAGTCAAAAATCGAAAGTTCAAGGTTGAAACTACATCAAAAGCAAAGTGCGCTTGAACGGCTGACAGTCAACAGCCGACAGCTAAAAGCCGGTAGCTACCAGGGGCTAGAATGATTGCCGTTCCTCTTCCACCCGGATTTTGGCCGCGTACATCGCACATTCCGGAAAAGAAAAGCAGGGGCACGATGTATCGTGCCCCTACGGTTGCGCGGCTTAGTTGGGCCGCTTGGTTTCGTCGACGTCGACGTATTCAGCATCGATTACGTCGCCGGGCTTTTTGTCCTGTGCGCCGCCGGTCGAGCCCGTGCCGCCGCTCGCCCCCGCGCCCGCGGTTGCACCGGCCGCTTGTTCCGCGGCGGATTTTGCTTCGCTGGCCTTATAGAGAATCTCGGCAATCTTGTGCAAAGACTTTTCGAGATTTTCCGTGGCGGAGCGCAAGCGAGCCGTGCCGCCTTCGGCGATGGCTTTCTTGGCTTCTTCGATGGCGTCCTCGGCGGACTTGACGTCCGATTCCGCAAGCTTCTCGCGGTTTTCGCGAATCATCTTTTCCGCCTGGTACATGATGCCGTCGAGCCGGTTGCGCGATTCGACTTCCTCCATGCGGCGACGGTCGTCTTCCGAATGGGATTCGGCCTCGGCGCGCATCTTTTCGGCCTCTTCCTTGGTCAGACCGCTGGAAGCAGTGATGGTGATTTTCTGCTCCTTGTTGGTGGCCTTGTCCTTGGCGCTGACGTTCAAGATGCCGTTGGCGTCGATGTCGAAGGTCACTTCAATTTGCGGCGTGCCGCGCGGCGCCGGCGGAATTCCGTCCAGCTTGAATTTGCCAAGCGAACGGTTGTCCGAAGCGAACTTGCGCTCGCCCTGGAGAACCTGGATTTCCACTCCGGGCTGATTGTCCGCCGCGGTCGAATACGTTTCGACTTTGCGCGTCGGGATCGTGGTATTGCGCGGGATTTGCACAGTCATCACGCCGCCGAGCGTTTCGACGCCGAGAGAAAGTGGCGTCACGTCCAGCAGCAGGATGTCCTTGACTTCGCCCGCGAGTACAGCGCCCTGAATCGCAGCGCCGACCGCGACGACTTCGTCGGGGTTCACGCCCTTATGCAACTCCTTCTCGCCGAAGAACGTGCGGACGAGCGATTGTACTTTGGGAATACGCGTCGAGCCGCCCACCATGACGACTTCCTGAATGTCGCTTGGCGACATCTTGGCGTCTTCGAGCGCTTGCCGGACGGGCTTCATCGACTTGTCGAGCAAATCGCCGACCAACTGCTCGAAGCGCGTCCGCGTCAGCTTCTGTTGCATATGGATGGGGCCGTTCGCGCCCGCCGTGATAAAGGGCAGGTTGATTTCCGTCTCCATCATTTGCGAGAGCTCGATCTTGGCCTTTTCCGCGGCTTCCTTCAGGCGTTGCAAAGCCATGCGGTCTTTGCCGAGGTCGATGTTGTTCTCTTTCTTGAACTCGTCGATCAGCCAATCCACGATGCGCTGATCGAAGTCGTCGCCGCCGAGGTGCGTGTCACCGTTGGTGGACTTGACTTCGACCACGCCGCTGCCCACTTCGAGGACGGAGATATCGAAGGTGCCGCCGCCGAGGTCGTACACGGCGATGGTTTCGTCGCTCTTCTTGTCCAGGCCGTAAGCGAGCGCTGCGGCTGTCGGCTCGTTGATGATGCGAACGACTTCGAGGCCAGCAATTTCGCCGGCCTGCTTGGTGGCCTGGCGCTGCGCGTCATTGAAATACGCGGGCACGGTGATGACCGCTTTGCCGACTTTTTCGCCGAGAAAATCTTCCGCGGCGGACTTCAGTTTGCCGAGAATCATCGCGGAAATTTGCGGCGGGCTATAGATCTTGCCGAAAATCTCGACGCGCGCGTCGTCATGCTCGCCTTTAACGACTTTGTAGGGGATGCGCTTCATCTCATCGCCGACTTCATCGTAGCGGCGGCCCATAAAGCGCTTGATCGAATACACGGTATTTTCGGGATTGGTCACAGCCTGGCGTTTCGCTACTTGTCCGACGAGGCGCTCTCCGCCCTTGGTGATGGCGACGACCGACGGGGTTGTGCGCGCACCTTCCTGGTTGGGGATGACGACCGGTTCGCCGCCTTGCATGACGGCGACGACCGAGTTGGTGGTCCCCAGGTCAATTCCTATAATCTTGCTCATCGTTGTTAATCCATTCCTTCCGGAACGCGTCTACAGCACTGGTCGCCCGAAAGCCGAAGGCTGGGAGGCGGACCGAGGTCAATGGCGTGCTCCTGAGTCCAGTACGAGGGGAGTGTACAACTTGAGTGCGTCTTTGTCAAGTTTTCTTATAACATAAATAAAGGTACTATTATCTGCGCTTTACAAGCCATAAACTCCCGCTCACTGCCCAGCCTATCTGATGCATGGGGTAAGGGGATTGGCTACTGCTCGAAGACTGCCCGTTAGCTTGGTAAGCACGACTACGGCTGGGATACTCTTATCCGTGGAAACCTATGATAGTCTGAGCCTGAGACTGCATCTCAGAATCTTAGGTCATTCGCTGGAGGGTCGCGTGAGCCGTCGCGCTGTTTTGCATCTAGCTGTGGTTCTAGCTTTGCTGGGCGGAGGTATGCTGATCAGCCGCGGAGTTCGCAGCGTTGCTGCGGCAGGTACGAGCTTGGGGAGAACGCATTCATCCGCGGCAGAAGGTTGGACGGAAGGAGCGGCGCGAGCTGGGCGGCAACCCCTAGTCACTGAAAGTGTGGACGGAGTCACGGACATAGATCCCCACAAAGCGTTCGGCTCGAAGAGCGCGCCAATCGTGATGGAGGTATTCAGCGACTACCAGTGCCCGGCGTGCCGGCAGTATTTTGAGACGACCAATCGGCTGTTGATGGACAACTATGTGAGCACCGGAAAAGTGTTTTTGATACACCGGGATTTTCCTCTGCCGATGCACGCCTATTCGCGGATTGCGGCGCGGTATGCGCGAGCCGCAGCGGAAATCGGGAAGATCGAGCCGGTCGAGCAAGCGCTTTTCGATAATCAGGAGAAATGGGAGCAGACCGGGGACGTGGACGGCACGGTTGCGGCGGTGCTGACTTCTTCGGAGATGGCGAAGGTGCGCGCGCTGGTGAAAGGCGGAACGCTAGAACCGCTCATCAACAAGGATTACGAGCTTGGGGAGATCTACCGGGTGAACCAGACGCCGACATCGGTGTTTCATTGCAAGGGGCAGACGTATCCTTACGCGGGCGTGATGAACTACGAAGTCTTGAGCCAATTCCTGAATCAGTTGCTGAGCCAGAGGTAGGATTATCGTTCGGTCTGGCGATGAGAAGCCATCCGTGATGCAATCGAGCCCTCTAAACTTTCGCCGTGTGATTATTTGGATCGGCCGCTTCGTTCTTGGCGGCATCTTTATGTACGCGGGTTACTCGAAGGCATTTCTTCCCAACCGGAATTATTGGCCTTACTTCGTATTGAAATTCTCGATCGTGATGAACATCTCGAATTTCGCCACACAGGTGGAAGCATTCAAGCTGTTGGCGCCGTGGGGAGTGCAGTTCGTGGCGCACACGCTGCCGTTCACGGAAATCATTCTCGGGCTGCTTGTTCTGATTGGCTGGCGGCTGCGGATTTGGGCTACGTTGCTGACGCTGATCATGCTGGGGTTCTTCACTGTGGTCCTGCGCGCGTATCTTCTGCATATGAACATTAACTGCGGCTGCTTTTCGACGCCTGAGCCTATCGACCTGAAGAAGGTGCTGGAAGACGCGGCGCTTGCAGCGCTCGCCGTGATGATGACCGCTTCCGCGTTTATCGAGGCGCGCCGGCCGCATCCGTGGAACGCCCCAGAGGCCACGCCAACGCGAACTTAATCCCGGAAACGCTTTGCGCTGTCCGGCAGTACACTGAACCGATGAAAACCTTGGAGGAGTATCTCGAGTTGGCCGCGATCGCGCACGGGCATTTGTGCGCCGGGCAAGTGCTGGGCGTGCGGCTGGCGATGCTGGGGCTGCGGGAGCTGGGAATCGACGACCCGATTGCCGAGCGCAAGCGGATCATGACGTATGTCGAGATTGACCGGTGCATGACGGACGCGGTGGCGCTGGTGGCCAATTGCCGTTTGGGAAAGCGGGCGTTGAAATTTCGCGATTGGGGCAAAGTAGCGGCTACGTTTGTGGATTTGCAGACGGGCCGCGCCGTGCGCATCGCCGCGAAAGAATCGTCGAAGCAGGCGGCCCGCGAGATGTTTCCAGAGCTTGGCAAAGATGCGGGGCAGCAAAAGGCTTATGCGACGCTTTCCGAAGAAATTCTTTTTGAGAAGCAATGGGTAAAAGTCGAAGTGCGGCCGGAAGACTTGCCTGGCTTTAAAGGGCCGCGCGTGGTTTGCGGGGAATGCGGCGAAGGAATTAATTTCAAGCGCGAAGTGGTTGTGGAAGGCAGGACGCTCTGCCGGGCATGCGCAGGCGAGCGTTACTACGAGCCCGCGCCTGATTCCTGAAACGCTGCTCTTCCCGCGCAAATTCCAAATCTGCAAATCGTTCTGCGATAGAATGAAATTTCGATGCTGAGTTTGCCCCCGATCACGTTGCGGCTGCGCGGATGGAAATTGATAGACCGCGTGGCGCTGGCGTTTCTTCTGCTTTGCTCCATTGCGATTGGCGCGGCCTGCGGGCTGCTGTTTGTGTATGCGAGCGACCTTCCGGAAATTCGAGCGCTCGAGACCTATCGCCCAACGGTGGTCACGGAAGTCTATGCCGATGACGGGCAGCTCGTCGGCAGCTTCGCCCTGCAGCGGCGCATCCTGATGACCTACGAGCAGTGCCCCAAAGTGCTGTACAACGCAGTGACGGCGATCGAAGACCAGCACTTTGAAGAGCACTGGGGCATCGACTTTCCGCGCATCGCAGGAGCGGCGTGGCGCAAGCTGATCAAAGGCGGCCGCGTGCAGGGCGCCAGTACGATTACGATGCAGCTTGCCGGCAATCTTTTTCTGGACCGCAGCGAGATCAGCCTCCGTCGCAAAATTCAGGAAGTGCTTCTGGCGCTGCAAATCGAGCGGCGCTACACCAAGCCGCAAATTTTCACCATGTATGCGAATCAGGTGTATCTGGCGCATGGCAACTACGGCTTCGCCGCGGCCTCGGAATTTTATTTTGGAAAGAACGTCTCCGACCTGAAGCTGCAAGAAGCCGCGCTGCTCGCGGGGATGATCCGCGGGCCGATTTACTCGCCGCTGTCTGATCCCGCGAGGGCGCTGGCGCGCCGCAATCTGGTGCTGCGCCGCATGGAGGAGGAAGGGAAGATCAGTCCCGTCGAAGAGGAAGCCGCGCTGAAGACGCCGCTTGGACTGCACCTGCAATTCCCGCGCAACGACCTGGCACCGTATTTCTTCGAGGAAGTTCGCAAGTATCTGGAATCGACATACGGAACGGAAGCGGTTCACGAGCGCGGCTTGCGCGTTTACACCACGCTCAACGTAATGATGCAGCGAGCCGCCAACCAGGCGCTCCGCGACGGGCTGCACAGCTACGACCGCCGCCACGGCTGGCGCGGCAATCTTCCGAATATTCTTCGGGACAATCTGGGCAAGCTCGATACCTACGAAGACGAAGACTGGCGCCATCCCATTGAGAAGGGTTCCTATGTGACTGGATTGGTGACGGCAGTCGACGACCGTTTCGCCACGATCAAGATCGGGGAGTACCGCGCCATTCTTTCGCCGCCCGATTTCGCCTGGACCGGCCACAAGAAACCCACGGAACTTCTGAAAGTCGGCGACTTGGCGCAGTTTTCGATTCAGGAACTTCACGAAGCTACCGCTCGCGTGCAACTCGAACAAGATCCCGGACCGCAAGCCGCGCTTTTGGCCATCGACAACGCCACGGGCGAAATCAAAGCCATGGTCGGCGGTTACAGTTTTGAAGACTCGAAATTCAATCGAGCCACGCAGGCGTACCGGCAGGTGGGCAGCTCGTTCAAGGTGTATCTCTACGCGGACGCTCTCGAAAAGGGCGCTTCGCCGTTCGATACCATCTCGGACACGCCGGTTACGACGATAAGTGGCGGCCAGGCCTACACGCCGCACAACTATGATGACCGGTTTGAGGGCACGATCACGCTGCGCCGGGCGCTGGCGGACTCGCGCAACGTTCCCGCAGTGAAGCTCGCGGAGAAAGTGGGCATCAATTCGGTGGTGGATATGGCGAGGAGGTTCGGGATTACCACGCCACTGCCGCCCTATTTACCGCTCGTTTTAGGAGCGGCGGACATGAAGCTGATCGAGCACGTCTCCGCGTTCACGGTTTTCCCCGATGATGGTATTCGCATTGACCCGCACATGATCCGGCGCGTGACCAGCTATGACGGCGCGCTGCTTGAGGAAGCGCATCCCGAGGTGCACGACGTGATTTCGCCTGAAGTCGCGCGCACCATGACGGCGATGCTCGAGGAAGTCATTCAGTTCGGCACGGGCGTGCAAGCCAAGGCGCTCGGCCGCCCCGCGGGCGGAAAAACCGGTACGACGCAGGACTACACGGACGCGTGGTTTATGGGCTTTACTCCGCAGCTTACGTGCGGCGTCTGGGTGGGATACGACGACAAGCAGATTTCCTTAGGAAAAAAGGAAACGGGGGCGCGAGCGGCGCTGCCGATCTGGTTGGAATTCATGAAGGCCGCGCTCGAGGGGCAGCCGGTGCTCGACTTCGCCAATGTTATTCCGCTCGAGCAGCAAGCCATCGATCACAAAGAGAATGTGGACACACCGGATACCGCGCCGGAACGAGACGAAGCCCCCGAGCCCAAAGCGAAGCCACCGGTTGTTACGCCGCCCGTGGTCACGCCGCCGACCAAGACAACCGGGGCGCCCGTTACTTCGGGTGTTCCGCCAGGGTGACCGGAGCGAACGGTGCGCCCCCTTTGATGGCGCAAAACGTGTTCTAACGAAAGGGATCCCAGCCGCGGTTCGCAAGCCGCGTTGCGCGGCCATTTACATCCAGGAGTAGCAGCTCTCGATCTCTCGTGATTTCTCCAATCGCAGTAAGCGGAGTGCCCTGGAAGGAGTCCGGCAGATGCTTCCACTTTCTTTGAGGGACGGTGAAGAGCAATTCGTAATCGTCGCCGCCGTCCAGAGCCAGATGCAGTGGATCGCCAGCGAGTTTCGTCCGGTTGTCCGGCAACCGCACCGCAGGAATCTTCGCCGCCTCGATTCGCGCTCCCACTCCGCTCGCCCTGCATAGTCGCGGCAGATCGGCGGAGAGACCGTCGGAGAGGTCCATCATCGCCGAGGCCAGGCGCTTTTCGGCCAGCCAGCGCCCCAAGGCCAGACGCGGTTCCGGGTAAAGATGTTTTCGTAGCCGCGGATTCTGGGAATTAACGAGACGTTTGCTGCTGCGGATCAGCTGGAGGCCCAGCTCCGCTTCGCCGAGCCTACCGCTTACCAGAACAATGTCTCCCGGGCTCGCCCCGGAGCGCAAGACTGCGGTACCCGCGGGCGCCTCACCCACAACCGTCACGTTAATGAGAATTTCGCGGTTGCGGGTTGTGTCGCCGCCGATCAGCGCGCAGCCAAATCGCCGGACGGCACGCTTCAATCCACGCAGAAACTCCTCGAGCCACGCGCCAGGATGCGTGGCGGGCAAGGCCAAACTCAGCAGGAAGCAGCGTGGCACTCCTCCCATCGCCGCGACGTCGCTCACGGCTCGCGCCAGGCACTTCCACCCCACAGCGTCGGGCGGATGCTTATCTCGAAGGAAATGCGTGCCTTCGAGGAACCAGTCGCAAGTCAGGATTTCGTCGTAGCCCCGCACGCGATGCAGCAGTGCGGCGTCGTCTCCGATACCCATCCGGATGTTAAAGCTGCGCGCTGCTTTCGGGGAGGCGAGCGACTCGATGCGCTGCAGCACGGCAGACTCACCTGTTTCCAGGGGTTTGGCCGGCGTCCGCTCAGTAGCTGCGCGTTTCGTCTTCCTCATGGCTGGCGTTGAGTATAGCTCCCGGCGTCCAACCTTGAGCGAAGAGCGATGGTAATCGTCCGCGTCCATTCCCATGTGCTTGTTGGTTCTTCCACTTTTGATTTTCACACCCTGTCCTTCCGGACAGGTAGCCGGTTTTTCACACCCTGTTCTTCGTACAGCAAAATACAGGGTTGACGGACATCCCTACAAAATTTAGTATGTGCAAGGTCGCGGACCGAGGCTTACGGTTCAGATTGGGAATTTCGAAGTGGTTCTCTTGGCGGGTACTAGGGCAATTCACCCGCTTTTGATTAACTGAAAGGCCTGAGGGGCCAAGCAAGTGATGGCGAGCAAGAACTATACGTTCTATATTGCGACGACGCCCGGCAAGCTGCAAAAGCTTGTGGTCCCGGGGTATGTCCTGCACAGCCTCGCCGTTCTGGCCATCATTGGCGCGATTACGGTCGCTGCCGCAGTCGGTTCTTACTCACGCATGCTTTGGAAGGTCGGAAACTACAACGCCCTCCGTCATGATCAGGAAACGCTAAAAAAACAATACCAGCAATTGCAGACCACCGTCACCGACACCAACCAGCGCCTCGATTCTCTGCAGTCTCTCGCCACCGAGGTAGCCATGACGTACGGCGTGCTGCGTTATCACCCCGCGGCTTTTGATACGAGCGACGATGAAGCGACGCCGGAAGACGTTTTCGATCGCTCCATCGAGCAGTACACGTTCTTGAAGAGGAACGCAGCGGTGATTGCCGTGTCATCTGGCGGCTTGCGTCTGATGCCGGCGATGAGCTTTGCGGATTCCAGTTATACGCCTTCGATCTGGCCGGTGATGGGGCACATCACGGATGGCTTCGGAGAGCGGCTCGATCCGTTCAGCGGTGAAGGCGCGTTCCACACGGGCGTGGATGTGGCGACCGATTACGGCGCCCCCGTACACGCCACGGCGGACGGAATCGTAACCATCGCGGAAAACCATGCGGGATACGGCCGGCTCGTCGTGATTGACCACGGCTTCGGCATCACTACTTGGTACGCGCATCTCTCGTCGTTCTCGGCGGTGCCTGGCACACGCGTGAAGCGCGGCGAGGTCATCGGCTACACGGGTATTAGCGGCCGCTCGACCGGCCCGCACGTCCATTACGAAGTTCGCGTCAACAATGCGCCGGTCAATCCCTGGCGCTACATGAAGGGGAGTATGGTTGGCGACTAACTTCGGCTCATTTCCTTCGCGAAGCACGCGCCCCGATTTTTCGGGGCTTTTTTTTGCGCTCATTCAATTACGGACAGCGTTCTTGCGCGCTGGGGGCAGGCCTTTGTCCTCCGGAATCGCGGGCGTCGTGGGTAGCGTGGCGCGCGCCGCTTCCAAGAACGCAGGCGTTACGTCAAACATCAGCCGGACAGACTTTGTCTCGCCGCGGTCAATCTGCGAGACATCCGCGCTCCTCAACAATTCCAGGTAGGCCTCGCGCACGTCTGGCTGGAGCTGCTGGCGCATCTTTGGCTCGCTAAGGCCCGCCTGCGCCAGCACCAACAAGCCGTTGATTACGTCGGACAACTGCCGTGTTGGCGCGTCTGGCGCGCCTTCTCCTTCGATTACAATGCGCAGCCGGTCAGCCTCAGGTTTACCTGCTACCGTGATCCACTCCAGCTGATCGACAAGCGCCGATAGCTGCGGCGAACGCAATCCGCCGGGGGCTTGCGCGTTCAGCGCCGCGCCGAGCGCAGCATCCTGGCGGATCACGGCAAAAATGGGCGAACCAGCGAGCCGGCGGAATCGCTCGCGCCACGCCTTTGCGTCCGAGTCGGCCTGCGGCCGGGCTTGCAGCGCTTCCAGATTTGCGCTGCTTGTAAGCGCGATGCGATCTTTGCGCAAGAAGGTGAATGTGACTCGCTTTGCGCTGCCGTTGAGGGGAACGGAAAAAATCTCTTTGCCGTTCCGGCTTTCTCGCGTTCCGGTTTGCAAGGCGTACGCAGAAATCTTTTTGCGGTCGAAGCGCCCTTCGGCCACAGCAAAAAGAACCGAGTCCTGTCCCTGTTTGAGCAGCGCAATGCCGACGCGGTTCAGGTCGCGTTCGTAATTGAAGCCCGTCGCTTCTACAAATTGCTTGTAGTCCGCGTCCGCGGCGCTTTGCGGCGCCCACTTGTAGAGTTCCGCCAGAAAAGGCGATTGCCGCAGCGCATCCAAATCGATGTAGAAAACCGTGCTTGCATCGGCGGGCATCTCGGCGAGCACGTCGTTGCGCGGATCGTGGCCAGGGCCGCCCCAGCGTTCGAAACCGAGGAACACGAGTGCGCCAACTACGAAGAGACCCACGATGAATCCAGCGAGCTTGGTCTTATTCATCCGGTCGGCGCCTTTCCCTTACCTCTTTTCCAATTGCAGGTTTCCTGCGTTTTGCCAGAAAAAGACTGGCACGGGCAAACCACATTTGTCAGTAAAAAGCAGGCTCCTGCCGTCCGCCTCACGGGCGTTGTGCGGAAACGCCCGATTCATGCTAAGCTATAGAGCAATCGAAAGATAGGGTAGCTCGGAGTGCGACACAGGGAACAAGGTTTTCCACAGAGCTGGCCCCCGACGTGCTCCAAATCTTAATCACCCCCTTGCAATTTAGGTGCCCCTTCTGCTATCCTTACTCGGTTTGAGCGACGCTGGCGTAGCTCAGCTGGTAGAGCATCTGATTTGTAATCAGAGGGTCGGGGGTTCAATTCCCTCCGCCAGCTCCACCAGGAATTAGCAGGGGAGTGAGGCGGAGCAAATCCTTGCTGGAAAAATAAACGGGCTGGTGTCTTTTGACACGAGTCCTTTTTGTGTTTTCGTTTTACGCGGGAATTTGTGCTGCGGGATTTGACCGGAAAAATTTTTGGAGGACGTGCAGTTCGGGACCTTTTCGTTTTTCGCGGGACGGGTGGGTGAGTGGCTAAAACCAGCAGACTGTAAATCTGCCGCTCCTTGCGGGCTACGAAGGTTCGAATCCTTCCCCGTCCACCAGTCGCTCGCTGTTTGATTCGGCCGATCGCGGGGCGTTCGTCCGTAATCAGGAAACCGCAGGGCAATCGCATCTAGCGTTGATCGCCTGGCGATCACACATAGCGATGTTCGGGCGCGGTCCAATTCGCGGCAAAGGCGCGGCTCCGGAAAAGTGCGCCGCGAATAGTAGATTTTGGGGGGAACACGGGTTGGGCCTGGGTAGCTCAGTTGGTAGAGCGCGTCCTTGGTAAGGACGAGGTCACCGGTTCAATCCCGGTCCCAGGCTCCAGAATTAGAAGGATGTAGGTGCGGGAAAATTTGCGGTGAAGGGCGGGGGTAACTCAACGGTAGAGTCTCACTCTTCCAAGGTGATGGTTGCGGGTTCAAATCCCGTCCCCCGCTCCAGTTTTAGCAGTGAAGAGTGATTCGTCAGGATTTGTGCAGAAACGAAGACTTGAGGCAGAGGGCAAAGGAAAATGGCGAAGGAGAAATTCGAGCGCAGCAAGCCGCATTGCAACATTGGGACGATTGGTCACATTGACCATGGCAAGACGACGTTGACGGCGGCGATTACGAAAGTGTTGTCGAAGCACAACCCGAAATGCAGTTCCGGGCGTTCGATTCGATCGACAACGCGCCGGAAGAGCGCGAGCGCGGGATCACGATTGCCGTTTCGCACGTGGAGTATGAGACGCCGAACCGGCACTACGCGCACATGGATTGCCCGGGGCATGCGGACTACATCAAGAACATGATTACCGGAGCGGCGCAGATGGATGGCGCGATTCTGGTGGTGGCGGCGACGGACGGGCCGATGCCGCAAACGCGCGAGCACATTCTTTTGGCGCGGCAGGTGGGCGTGCCGGCGATTGTGGTGTTTTTGAACAAGTGCGACATGGTCGAGGACGCGGAACTTTTGGAACTCGTGGAACTGGAAGTGCGCGAACTGTTGAAGAGCTACCAGTTTCCGGGCGACACGATTGCGGTGGTCAAGGGTTCGGCGCTGCAAGCGTTGAATGGCGACGCGAAGTGGGAAAAGGCCATCGACGAGTTGATGGAAGCGGTGGACAAGAATGTGCCGCAGCCGGTGCGGGAGATTGATAAGCCGTTCGCGATGCCGATCGAAGATATATTTTCGATTTCAGGACGCGGCACGGTGGTGACCGGCCGAGTCGAGCGCGGCAAAGTGAAGGTCGGCGAAGAAGTCGAGATCGTGGGCTTCCGTCCGACGCAGAAAAAGGTTGTGACGGGCGTGGAGATGTTCCGCAAGCTGCTGGACGAAGGCTTGGCGGGAGACAACGTGGGGCTCTTGTTGCGCGGCACGGAAAAAGACGATGTCGAGCGCGGACAAGTGGTGTGCAAGCCGGGGTCGATCACGCCGCACACGAAATTCAAAGCGGAAGCGTACGTACTGACGAAGGAAGAAGGCGGACGGCACACGCCGTTTTTCACGGGGTACAGGCCGCAGTTTTATTTCCGGACGACGGACGTGACGGGCGACGTGAAGCTGCCGCAAGGGGTCGAGATGGTGATGCCGGGAGACAACGTAAGCTGCGAAGTGACGCTGATCACGCCGGTGGCTTTGGAAAAGGGTTTGCGGTTCGCGATTCGCGAAGGCGGCCACACCGTCGGCGCCGGCGCCGTCACCGAAATTATCGAGTAAACAGCCATGATTCAATGCTGGACTGAGCAAGGCAAGAAGGAAATATTTCTGGATCGTTTGAAATACTTTCCAGAAGAGCTCGTCAAGTGGTGCAAGTTTCGGGGGCTGGGACAGGCGATTCCTGAAAATTGGCCCACCGAGGGCTCGATTGTAGTTAGTCAGGGCGCAAAGGGCATGGAAATTGAGGCTGTTGATCCAGACCACGGCGACAGCTGGATGAAGCTCGATAGGGTTTGGGGCCTGAGATTGAAAGCGTCTTCGGGTTCGAGCGCGCTTCTATCCTGCCAGCAAGACGGCTGGAAGTCCTGGAATCACTTAAAGCCAGGATGGGAAGAAATAGATTTCGGGGAGTACATGAACAGGGAGATGTCAAGTTATTTTGGCATTAATAATCACCCTGCTTTCGTGGCTGAAGAGTTGAGAGACTGACATGCGAGAAATTATTACGTTGCAATGCGGCGATTGCAAAAACCGCAACTACACGACAACCAAGAATAAGAAGAAGCATTCCGAGCGCGTGGAGACCAAAAAGTTTTGCAATACGTGCCGCAAGCACACCGGGCACAAGGAAGTGAAGTAGTTTTCCGTATTGGAGCGGGCATCGGGCGGAGCGGTTTTGGGTTTTTAGGGGAGTCGTCCAACGGTTAGGACTCCGGTCTCCAAAACCGGGTATGGGGGTTCGAATCCCTCCTCCCCTGCCAGAGATGAGGAACAGGCGGCGCCTGTTCGGTGAAGAGGACGAATGGCTACGCAGACGGTCAAAGTGAAGAACGACGAGTCACAAGGCGGCGGAATCATCGGGGGAGCGGGAAACCTCGGCGGAAAAATTTCCGGAACGGTCCAGGACACGCGCCAGTTTCTGCACGATGTTCGCGTGGAAATGAAGCAAGTTACCTGGCCGACCCGCGAGGATGTTTTTTCTACGACTGGCGTGGTCATCGCCACCGTGTTCTTCTTTGGCGTGTTTCTCGCGGTTGTGGATTGGCTCGTGAATTTGGGCGTAATGCGTATCTACAAAATTTTCGGCATCTGAAGGGGATTCCAGCTTGACGGCAATGCAGTGGTACATCATCCATACGTATTCGGGCTTTGAAAAGAAAGTCAAAGAAAGCCTGGAGAGCCGCGTGTCCGCGTTCAGTTTGCAGGACAAGATCGGCCGCGTGCTGATTCCCATGGAAGACGTCGTGGAAATGCGCGGCGGCAAAAAGGTGGTTTCTTCGCGGATGACGTATCCCGGCTACGTGCTGGTCGAAATGGACCTCGACGAAGACACCTGGCACATCGTGCGCTCGACGCCGCGCGTGACTGGTTTTGTCGGTTCTGCGACCGCGCCGTCGCCGCTTTCCGATACGGAAGTCGACGCCATCATCAACCGCGTCCACGTTCCGACGGACCGGCCGAAGCCGAAAGTGGTCTTCGAGCGCAACGAGCAGGTGCGCATCGTCGATGGGCCTTTCGCGAATTTCAATGGCACCGTGGAAGAAATTGACAACGACCACAGCCGGCTCAAGGTTTCTGTCACGATTTTTGGACGTTCGACGCCCGTCGAGCTGGATTTCGCGAGCGTCGAGAAGCTCGGCTGAGCCGCAGCGCGTAAAGGCAACTGAATAAAACGAGATTGAGGCGGGGACATGGCTAAGAAAGTACAGACGACAATCAAACTTCAATTGCCCGCGGGCAAAGCGACTCCGGCGCCTCCGGTTGGCACGGCGCTCGGTCCGCACGGCTTGAACATCATGGATTTTTGCAAGCAGTTCAACGCCAAGACGGCCAAGGAGCCGGACGGAATGATTTTCCCCGTGCTGGTGACGGTGTATACCGACCGCACGTTCACGTTCATCCTGAAGACGCCGCCGGCATCGATTTTGCTGCTGCGCGCGGCGGGCATCGTCAAGGGCTCGGCTGAACCGAATCGCAACAAAGTTGGCAAAGTCACGAAAAAGCAGGTCCAAGAGATTGCGAAGATCAAGCTTGTCGATCTCAACACCACCAATCTGGACTCCGCGGTGCGTACCGTGATGGGCACGGCGCGCAACATGGGTCTGGAAGTCGTGGAAGCCTAGAACTTCAGGCGTTACGAGATCGCAGAGGTAAGAACAATGACAAAAGTGGCAGGGAAACATGTCGAGAATGCGCGCAAGAAGGTGGAAGCGCGCCCGTATAAGCTCGGGGAAGCAAGCGAGCTGATCAAAAAGACGCACCATACGAAGTTTAACGAAACGGTCGAGCTGGCCATCAATCTGGGCGTCGACCCGAAGCACTCCGACCAGGTTGTGCGCGGCACGGTGGTGCTCCCGCACGGCCTCGGCAAAGCGGTCCGCGTGCTGGTCATCGCGAGCGGCGAAAAAGTGCGTGAAGCGCAGGATGCCGGCGCGGATTTTGTCGGCGGCGACGACATGGTACAGAAAATCATGGGCGGTTGGACGGACTACGATGCCGTTATTGCCACGCCGGACATGATGAAATCCGCCGGCAAACTCGGCAAAGTGCTCGGCCCGCGCGGCCTGATGCCCAACCCGAAGACCGGGACGGTCACGTTCGATGTAGCCAAGGCGATTAAGGAAACGAAAGCCGGCAAAGTCGAGTTTCGCGTCGATAAGGCGGGAATCGTGCACTGCGCCATTGGCAAAATTCAGTTTGACGCCGCGAATCTTGCGGAAAACGGGCATGCCGTCATTGCGGCGGTGATCAAAGCCAAGCCCGCGGCGGCGAAGGGCAAGTACGTGAAAAAAATCACGCTGACCTCCACGATGGGCCCGGGCATTCCGATCGACTTGACCGAATCGGAAACCCTGGCGGCAGCGGCGTAAACGAAGAGTTTAAGGAAACGGGATCATGAAAAAGCGCAGCGAAAAACAACAGGACCTCGACAACCTCAAGACGGAACTGGCCAAGGTTTCGACCGTGATTCTCACGACGTTCCAGGGCATCACTGTCGAAGCCGACACCAAGCTCCGCCGCGCCGTGCAGGCCGCCGGCGGCAAATACCAAGTCGTGAAGAACACGCTCGCCGAGCGCGCCGGAGCTGGCACGCCCGCGGAAAATTTGCTCAAGAACCTGAGCGGCACGAATTCCATCGCCTATACGCAGACCGACGCGGTGGCGCTCGCCAAGGCGCTCACCAAAGTCGCTAAAGACGTTCCGGCATTCAAGTTCAAATCCGGTCTCGTCGAAGGCCGCGTCATTTCCATCGCCGAGATTCAGCAGCTTGCGAATCTCCCTTCGAAGGAAGAGTTGCTTAGCAAGATCATGTTCCTGCTGAACGCTCCCGCGCAGCGCATCGCCATGGCTCTGAACGGCCTGCCGCGCAATCTCGCGGTCACCGTCAGCGAGGCCATCAAAGCCAACAAGTTTGGGCCCGGTGGGGCTGGTTCCGAACCGGTTCCTGCAGCAAGCCCTGAAGCGGCCCAGTAAGTTTAATTCTTAATTTTGAGAGGAGAAGCAAAAGTCATGTCGAAAGTGGATACGATCCTGGAAGAAATCAAGGGGCTAACGCTGCTGGAAGCGTCGGACCTTGTGAAGAAGATGGAAGAGACCTTCGGCGTCTCGGCGGCTGCGGCTACGGTCGTGGCGGCAGGCGGCGGAGCAGCAGCAGGCGCGGCGCCGGCGGAAGAGAAGACGGAATTCACGGTCGTTCTCACCGACGTCGGCGGCAACAAGATCAACGTCATCAAGGCGGTTCGCGAAGTCACGAGCCTGGGCCTGAAAGAAGCCAAGGACCTCGTCGACGGCGCTCCCAAGACCGTCAAAGAGGGCGTCAACAAGGAAGAAGCCGCGACCATCAAGAAGAAGTTCGAGGACGCGGGCGCCAAGGTCGAAATCAAGTAGTTTTTTGTTGTACGGGCTTCGAGAGGGGGCGCGGCTGCCTGGTTCGGCCAATTTACCGGCTGGTCCAAGCGTGATCCACCGCGCCAAAGGAATCACGTACGCAAGTCGAGGCTGGTTACTTTTACAACTCCATTGGTCCTTCTTGGACCCAGTGCCGCCGTGTGCTCGCTGACTTCGGGCAGGAAGCGCGCCACACCGGCTGCACGTTTTTCTCCGTTTTTTCCGCTGTTCGCCCGAAAGGGAAAAGGTAGACCGAGCAATGTCAAACAGTCATCAGCACGTCAGGGAACGCGAGCGTCTCGATTTCGCGAAAATTCAGGGCTCGATTCAGATTCCAAATCTGATTGAAGTCCAGATGAAGTCCTATCAGCGCTTTTTGCAGATGGACCTCCTGCCGAGCGAGCGCGATGACGGCGGGCTGCAGTCCGTCTTCACCTCCGTGTTTCCGATCAAGGATTTCCGGGAAATGTCGCAGCTCGAGTTCGTGGACTACGCCATCGGCAATTGGGAATGCAAGTGCGGCAACCTGAAGGGCCTGCACCATCTTCGCGCCACTTGCCGCAATTGCGGCGCTTCCGTCGTCACCAATCCGTACCAGACCGGCGACGTCATCTGCCATAAGTGCGGCACGTTCAACAAGAATACGCCGACCTTCTGCAACAAGTGCGGCGACCCGGTCGCCATGCAGCTCAAGTACGACGTGAACGAGTGTCAGGAGCGCGGCATGACCTATTCCGCTCCTCTCAAGGTCACTATCCGCCTGACCATTTACGACAAGGATCCCGACACCGGCGCGAAGACCATTCGCGACATCAAGGAACAGGAAGTTTTCTACGGCGACATTCCGCTCATGACCGAGAACGGCACGTTCATCATCAATGGCACCGAGCGCGTCATCGTCAGCCAGTTGCACCGCTCCCCGGGCGTTTTCTTCGAAAGCGCCAACAACCGCTCCTACTTCCTCGGCAAGATCATTCCGTACCGCGGGTCGTGGGTCGAATTCGAATACGACACCAAGAACATTCTTTACGTGCGCATCGACCGCAAGCGCAAATTCCTCGGCTCGATCTTCCTTCGCGCGCTGGGAATGAAGTCCAATGAGGAAATCCTGCGCACCTTTTACCAGGTCGAGCGCATTTCTCTTCGCGAGAAGGATCTTTTCTGGAACGTTTCGCCGGGCATCGTCGACCGCAAGCTGGCTCACGAAATCCGCAACCCGCGCTCCGAGGAAGTGATCGTCGGCGCGCACAAGCGCATCACCGAAAATCTCTTCAAGGAACTCATCAAGGCCAAAATTTCGCAGGTTCGCGCCGCACTACCCGATCTCGAAGGCGCCTACAGCGTCGCCGATGTGGTCAACCGCCAGACCGGCGAAGTTCTCCTCGAAGCCAACAAGCCTCTGACGCCCGAACTCTGGCAAGCCTTTGCCGAGGGCGGCATCACCGAAGTCGACGTCTTCTTCCCGGAGCGCGACGACATCGGCTTGGTGCTCTCGCGCACGCTCGACAAGGACGCCATCCGCTCTTCGAAAGAAGCGCTCATCGAAATTTATCGCAAACTCCGTCCCGGCGACCCGCCGACGCTTGAAACGGCCACGAATCTCTTCCGCGGCATGTTCTTCGATCCGCGCAAGTATGATTTCAGCCGCGTCGGCCGCCTGAAGTTCAACATCAAGATGGGTCTCGACACTCCCCTTGATAACCGCACGCTCGATACGCCGGACTTCGTTTCGGCGATCAAGTACCTCTTCAAGCTGCGCAAGAACATCGGCGTCGTCGACGACATCGACCATCTCGGCAACCGCCGCGTCCGCGCCGTCGGCGAACTGCTTGAAAACCAGTTCCGCATCGGCCTCGTCCGCATGGAACGCGCCATCAAGGAAAAGATGAGCGTGTACCAGGAAATGTCCACGGCCATGCCGCACGACTTGGTCAACGCCAAGCCGGTCATGGCGGCAATCCGCGAATTCTTTGGCTCCTCCCAGTTGAGCCAATTCATGGATCAAACCAACCCGCTCAGCGAAATCACGCACAAGCGGCGTCTTTCGGCTCTTGGGCCCGGTGGACTCTCGCGCGAGCGCGCGGGATTCGAAGTGCGCGACGTTCACCCCACGCACTACGGCCGCATCTGCCCTATTGAAACGCCGGAAGGCCCGAACATCGGCTTGATCAGCTCGCTCTCCTGCTTCGCGCGCATCAACGACTACGGCTTCATCGAGTCGCCGTATCGCCGCGTAAAAGGCGGGCGCATCATCGATTACGTTCAGATCGTCAACGCCGGCGACAGCGAATTCAAAGCCGGCGAAATTGTCGAGAAGGACAAAGTCGAGGAGCTCAACGAAGAGCTAAAGCGCCGCAAAGTCGTCTACGAGCCGTACTGCTTCTATCTCTCCGCTTGGGAAGAAGACAAATACGTCGTCGCGCAGGCCAACGTTTCACTCGATGAGCGTTTGAAGATCACCACCGAACTGGTCAACTGCCGCCAGGCTGGCAACTTCGTGCTCAAGAGCCGCGACGAAGTCGATTACGTCGACGTCTCGCCGAAGCAGCTCGTTTCCGTGGCTGCCAGCCTCATCCCGTTCCTCGAGAACGACGACGCCAACCGCGCGCTCATGGGTTCCAACATGCAGCGCCAGGCTGTGCCTCTCATCCGCGGGGAAGCGCCGCTCGTCGGCACCGGCATGGAGCGCGTCACCGCGCGCGATTCCGGCGCGGTCGTGCTTTGCAAGCGCGAAGGCATCGTCGACCAGGTCGATTCGGAGCGCATCATTGTGCGCGTCGAATCCGACCACTCCGGCGTGCTCAGCCGCGAAGTGGGCGCGGACATCTATCAGCTCATCAAGTTCAAGCGCTCCAACCAGAACACTTGCATCAGCCAGAAGCCGTTCGTTCGCGTCGGCGATCGCGTAAAGAAAGGACAAGTCCTCGCGGACGGTCCTTGCACCGAACGCGGCGAACTCGCTCTCGGCCGCAACGTGCTCGTGGCTTTCGTGCCCTGGCGCGGCTATAACTTTGAAGACGCCATCCTCGTCAGCGAAAAGCTGGTGAAGGACGATTACTACACTTCGATTCACATCGAGGAGTATGAAATCGAAGCGCGCGACACCAAACTCGGTCCCGAGGAAGTCACTCGCGACATTCCCAACATCAGCGAATCCTTTCTCCGCAACCTCGATGAAAGCGGCGTCATTCGTATCGGCGCGGTCATCAAGCCAGGCGACATCCTCGTCGGCAAGGTCACGCCCAAGGGCGAGACCACGCTCACGCCGGAAGAAAAGCTCCTTCGCGCCATCTTCGGCGAAAAGGCCGGCGACGTTCGCGACGCTTCCTTGTACTGCCCGCCGGGCATCGAGGGCACCATCGTCGACGTCAAAATTTTCACCCGCAAGGGCGGAGAAAAAGACGAGCGCCACAAGGCCATCGAAGCCACGCAAGTCTTTAAGCTGGAGAAGAACCTCGCTGACGAAATCCGCATCCTCACGGATGAGCGCCTCAAGCGCCTCTCGGATCTCCTTGGCGGAAAAATTCTCCAAGCCGACTTGCACGACGAAAAGACCAACAAGCGCCTCTTGACCAAGGGCGTCGAGCTAACGCGTGATCTGATCGAAAAGATCTCCACGCGCAACCTCAAGCGCCTCAAACTCAACGAAAAGGATCCTCTCCTCATCGAGAAAATCGAAGAAATTGAGGAGATGACCTCGCGCCAGATTGACGTCCTGCGCAAAATCACCGAGGAGCGCAAGGAAAAGCTCAAGAAGGGCGACGAACTGCCCCCCGGCGTCATCAAGCTGGTCAAGGTCTATATCGCCATGAAGCGCAAGCTCTCCATCGGCGACAAAATGGCCGGACGCCACGGCAACAAGGGCGTCATTGCTCGCATCGTGCCGCAGGAAGATATGCCGTACCTTCCCGATGGCACGCCCGTCGAGATCGTTCTCAACCCGCTCGGCGTTCCTTCGCGTATGAACGTCGGACAGGTTCTCGAGACGCACCTCGGATGGGCCTCCAAGGAGCTCGGCAACAGCCTCAAGCGCCTGCTCAGCAAGGAAGTGAAGGCCGAGGCTTTGCGCCGCTGGTTCCGTGAGGTCTTCAGCGAAACGACCATTTGGAAGACGCTGTCGAAGCTCAGCGACGACGAGTTGCTCGATTATGCCGAAGGCTTCAAGGACGGCATTCCCTTCGCCACGCCGGTTTTCGACGGCGCGCGCGAACCGGAAATCCGCCACTTGCTCGAAGTCGCGGGCTTGCCGCACGCCGGCAAGATCAATCTCTTCGACGGCATGAGCGGCGACATGTTCGACCAGCCGGTCACGGTCGGCTACATCTATATGCTCAAACTCTCGCATCTCGTCGACGACAAGATTCACGCGCGCTCCATCGGCCCGTACTCGCTCATCACCCAGCAGCCGCTGGGCGGCAAAGCGCAGTTCGGCGGCCAGCGCTTCGGCGAAATGGAAGTCTGGGCGCTCGAAGCGTATGGCGCCGCGCACATCCTGCAAGAGTTGCTCACGGCGAAGTCCGATGACGTCTATGGCCGCGCGAAAATCTACGAGGCCATCGTCAAGGGCGAGCCGGGGATCGAGCCGGGCGTGCCCGAATCGTTCAACGTCCTCGTCCGCGAACTGCAGTCGCTCTGCCTCGACGTTGAATTGATGAAGCGGCAAAAGCCGCCAACGGAGAAAGCCGCCGATTAGAATGATCGCCCCGTAGGGGCACGATACATCGTGCCCCTGCTCGGCAACACGTGACGAGTTCGCAGTTTTCGGTTTTTGGGTTCTCAGCCGGCCCGGTGCAAAACATCAGGCCGCGGCCCTTGGCGAAAGCCGGGGGAGGGAGGAAACAACCTTGTATCGCAGCAGCCCTTATGATCGCGCCAGTTTGATCGCCGATTTTGATTCCATTCGAATCAGTTTGGCGAGTCCTGAAAAAATCCGCTCGTGGTCCCACGGCGAAGTCACCAAGCCGGAGACCATCAATTACCGCACCTTCAAGCCTGAACGCGACGGCCTGTTTTGCGCCAAGATTTTTGGCCCCGTCACCGATTGGGAATGCCTGTGCGGCAAGTACAAGCGGATGAAGCATCGCGGCGTCATTTGCGATAAGTGCGGCGTGGAAGTCACGCTCAGCAAGGTCCGCCGCGAGCGCCTCGGCCACATCGAGCTGGCTTCACCCTGTTCGCACGTGTGGTTTTTCAAGGGCTTGCCCAGCCGCATCGGTTACCTGCTGGACATTTCCATGCGCGACCTCGAGCGCATTCTGTACTTCGAAGCCTTTGTCGTCGTGGATGCCGGCGAAGTCGCCGTCCTTCGCGAACGCGAAGTCCTGCTCGAAGACAAATACCGCGAGCTCCAGAAGGAATATCCCGGCCAGTTCACCGCCAAAATGGGCGCCGAGGCCATCAAGGAGCTTCTTCGCCGCGTCGAGGTGGATAAGCTCTCCGAAGAGCTTCGCGAGAAGATGAAGACCGATCCTTCTCTCCAGAAGCGCATCAAGTTTGCCAAGCGCCTGAAAGTGCTCGAAGCTTTCCGCAAGAGCGGCAACAAGCCGGAGTGGATGATTCTGGACGTGGTCCCCGTCCTTCCGCCGGAGCTTCGCCCGCTCGTGCCTCTCGACGGCGGCCGCTTTGCCACTTCCGATCTTAACGATCTCTATCGCCGCGTCATCAACCGCAACAACCGCCTCAAAAAGCTCATGGAGCTTCGCGCCCCGGACGTCATCGTCCGCAACGAAAAGCGCATGCTCCAGGAAGCTGTCGACGCGCTCTTTGACAATGGCCGCCGTGGCCGTGTTCTCCGCGGCACCAACAACCGCCCGCTCAAATCCTTGTCGGACACCCTCAAGGGCAAGCAGGGCCGTTTCCGCCAGAATCTTCTCGGCAAGCGCGTGGATTATTCCGGCCGTTCCGTCATCGTCGTCGGCCCGGAACTGAAGCTCAATCAGTGCGGTCTGCCCAAGAAAATGGCGCTCGAGCTTTTCAAGCCCTTCATCTATCACAAGCTCGAAGCTCAAGGGCACTGCACCACCATCAAGCAAGCCAAGGAAATGGTCGAGCAGCAAGAGCCGGTCGTTTGGGACATTCTCGAGGACGTCATCCGCGAGCATCCCGTCCTTCTCAACCGCGCTCCCACGCTTCACCGCCTCGGCATTCAGGCGTTTGAGCCGGTTCTCGTCGAAGGCAAAGCCATCCGTATTCACCCGCTCGTCTGCACTGCGTTCAATGCGGACTTTGACGGCGACCAGATGGCTGTGCACATTCCGCTTTCGCCGGAATCCCAGGTCGAAGCGTCCGTGCTCATGCTCAGCTCGCGCAACATCCTCTCGCCCGCGCACGGTCTGCCTCTGGCCGTTCCGTCGCAGGACATGGTCCTCGGTATCTATTACTTGACCAAGGCCAAGCCCGGCGCCAAGGGCGAAGGCCGCGTCTTCGGTCAATCCGACGAAGTCGTTCTTGCGCTGGAAGCCGGTGAAGTCGAGCTGCTCACGCCCATCCGCCTGCGTTACAGCGGCGAAGTGATTGACCTCACCACCGCCTATGACGATCAGGACGTGCCCCACACCGAGCCTGTCAAGATGGAGCGCCAGTTCATCCAGACCACCGTCGGCCGCGTGATTTTCAATTCGCACTTGCCGGCCAAGTTTCCTTTCGTCAACGGCCTTCTCAAAAAGAAGGGCGTTCAGCAGCTCGTCTATTACGCTTATCTGCGCTATGGCCTCGCGGATACTGTCGTCCTGCTCGATCACTTGAAAGAGCTGGGCTTCACGTACGCCACGAAGTCCGGCATCTCCATCGGCATCGATGACATGCTCATCCCGAGCGATAAGTACAAACTGGTGGAAAACGCCGAAAAGGAAGTCGTCAAAGTCCAGCAGCAGTACCTCGACGGCGCCATCACCAACGGCGAGCGCTACAACAAAGTCATCGCCATCTGGGGCGATGTCACCGAAAAAGTCGCCGACGAAATGTTCAAAGCTCTCGAAAATCAGGACAAAGAGGGCAACATCAACCCCGTTTACGTCATGGCGGACTCCGGCGCTCGCGGTTCCAAACAGCAGATCCGTCAGCTTTCCGGCATGCGCGGTTTGATGGCCAAGCCCTCCGGCGAAGTCATCGAAACGCCCATCACTTCCAACTTCCGCGAAGGCCTCACCGTGCTGCAGTACTTCATCTCGACGCACGGCGCGCGTAAAGGCTTGGCCGATACGGCTCTCAAGACCGCCGATTCCGGCTACCTCACCCGCCGCCTCGTCGACGTGGCTCAGGACGTCATCATCAATGAGCGCGACTGCGGCACCACCGACGGCATCTACGTCGAACCCATCGTCGAAGCCGGCGTCGAAGTCGAGCCGCTGCGCGACCGCATCGTGGGCCGCGTTTCTCTCGACAAGATCAAGGACTTCGAGGGCACCGTCATCGTCGACATCAACCAGGAGATCACCGAGGACCTCGCCAATCAGGTGCAGGCCGCGGGTATCGAGCGCGTTCGCATTCGCTCCGTGCTCACTTGCGAGTCACGCCGCGGAGTCTGCGCTCTCTGCTACGGCCGCAACCTCGCCTCCGGGCGCATGGTTGAGCTTGGCGAAGCCGTCGGCGTCATCGCCGCGCAATCCATCGGCGAGCCTGGCACGCAGTTGACCATGCGTACCTTCCACATCGGCGGAACCGCCACCCGCGTCTCTGAGCGTTCCACGCTTGAAGCGCGCAACAACGGCGTCGTCAAGTTCGTGGACCTCAAATTCGTCGAGGGCCGCGGCGGCACTTCCATCGCCATGAACCGCGCGGGCCTTATCTCCATCGTCGACGAAAAGGACCGCGAAAAGGAGCGCTACCACGTCGTTTATGGTGCGCGCCTCCGCGTCGTCGACGGCGAACACGTTACCCACGGCCAGATTCTCGCCGAATGGGATCCCTTCACCTTCTCGATCCTGACCGAAACCGCCGGCTCCGTGAAGTTTGACGACCTGCGGCCTGGCCTCACCATCGAAGAACAGGTGGACGAAGTGACCGGCCTCTCGCAGGACGTCGTCACTCTTCCTCCCGGCGATGAAAAACATCAGCCGGCGATTCTTGTCCGCGATTCCTCGGGCAAAGTTCGCAAGAAGTACCTCATGCCTTCGCGCGCTCACTTGATGGTCAAGGATGGCGACGAAGTGCAAGCCGGAGACGTGCTCGCGAAAATCCCGCGTGAAACCACCAAAACGAAAGACATCACTGGTGGTCTCCCGCGCGTCGTCGAGCTCTTTGAAACCCGCAAACCCAAAGACCCCGCCGTCATCAGCGAAGTCGACGGCGTCGTTCGTTACGGCGATATCGCCAAGGGCATGCGCAAGGTCTACGTCGAAAGCGAAGACGGCAAAACCACCAAGGAATATTCCATTCCGCGCGGCGTGCACATCAACGTTCAGGAAGGCGATCACGTCAAGGCGGGCGAGGCCCTCATCGATGGCCCGCTCAACTTGCACGACTTGCTCGCCGTCCTCGGTGAGAAGTTCACCCAAGCCTATTTGGTCAACGCCATTCAAGAGGTTTACCGCCTCCAGGGCGTCAACATCAACGACAAGCACATCGAGACCATCTCGCGCCAGATGATGCGCTGGGTCAAGGTCGAGGACGTCGGCGACACCACCTTCCTCCTCGAAGAGCAGGTGGACAAGTTCCGCTTCCGCGAGGAAAACGACCGTGTCATCGCCGATGGCGGCCGTCCCGCAACCGGGCGCCCGCTGCTCCTCGGCATCACCAAGGCTTCGCTCTCGACCGACAGCTTCATCTCGGCCGCGAGCTTCCAGGAGACCACTCGCGTACTCACCGAAGCCGCCGTTGCCGGCAAGGTGGACTACCTCCGTGGCCTCAAGGAAAACGTCATCATGGGCCGTTTGATTCCTGCGGGTACGGGCCTTGAGCACTACCGCAGCATTCAGTTGCTGACGGAAATGCCCGCCCCCGCTCCCATCGAGGAAATTCCGGAAGCCGCCGAGCTCACTGCCGAAGAAGCCGCGGCGCTGGACTTCCTCCAGAAAGACGCCGAAGCCGACGCCGCCACCGAAGGGTAGTCCACCCGCGCGGCGAGGCCATTCGGTTCCAGGACGTTGATCATTTGCCTGGCAGAAAGCGTTCCGGTGTACTCCGGGACGCTTTCTTTTTAGACACTTCGTACAGGTACAGTTCAAGCACCTCACGCGGCCCTTCGTATTGCCCGGGCACGCGGCTATTTCTACAATGTCTTGAGCAAAATTTTTGGCGGTTCCCTGGCTCGTTCTGTCAGGCCCCGCGCGCTTTCATGCCTAAACACGACGAGTCATCCGGTAATTCGGCGCAGGATTCACCTTCGGGCGGGGCCAACCGCCCTACGGTTTCCTCACGCCTCGAGCAATTCGAAAAACGCCAGGGCGAGCTTTGGCGTCTTACCTTCGTTCTCCTCCTGATTCTTTCGATCGTCTTCGCCCTCACTTCCTGGAGCACCATCCGTTCCCTGGCGCACCGATTCGAAGCTCTTCCGATCGGCCTCGTCGTTCTTGTCGCTCTCTTCGGCTTCTACGCCTGGAAGCGCACTCAGGAAATCTCCGAACTGCGCGGCCTCGTCCGCGGCCTCGAGCACCACGACGCTGTTCCTCCCAGCGACCGCCAGATGGACCAGCTCTTCGATGTCATTTCCCGCTCCCAGCAGGGCTACCGCGATCTCATCGATTCCTTCGACGATATTCTCCTGGCTATCTCTCTCGAAGGCGAAATCCGCGCCGTCAATCGCAGCTTCGCCGATCTCGTCGGCGCCACCTATCAGCAAATCATCGGCCGCCCCGTTACCGATTTTCTCGAAGAGGGCAGCGGCGACGGCGGCGAACTCATTCGCCGCGCCATGCCGCGTTTTCTCGAGCGCCGCCATTGGTCGGGCATCATCCAGGTCCGCCTGAAAAAACAGAATTCCATTTGCTATTTCGATTGCGTCGCCCATGCCATGACCCGCGACAACAAGGTCCATGGCCTCACCGTTCTCGGCCGCGACATCACCGCCCTGCGCAAAAACGAAGCTCGCTTCACCGAACTCTTCGAAAGTCTCCAGGAAGGCATCTATATCACCACCCCCGAAGACGCCATTCTCGACGCCAATCCCGCTCTCGTCCGCATGCTCGGCTACGATTCCAAGGACGAATTGCTATCCAAGCAGGTCTCGGACATCTTCGCGGACCCCGCAGAAAGAAAATCTCTCGAGGAAGAGGTCGGCCGCCAAAACGCGCCTCAGGGTCGCGAAATCACCCTTCTTCGCAAAGATGGCTCTCCCATCGTCTGTCTGAACACCGCCACCGCCGTCCGCGATACCTCTGGCCGCGTCCTCCGCTATCAGGGCTCCGTCATGGACATCACCGCCCGCCGCCAGATGGAGCGCCAGCTCCATAAGGAGCAGGAATTCGCGCGCCGTCTTGTCGACAGCTTCCCCGATCTGATTCTCGTCGTGGATTCCAATTCGCATTTCACGTTTGTCAGTCCGCGCTGCAAGGAAGTCCTCGGCTACGAAGTCTCCGAAGCGCATAGCATGGAGTTTGGCGGCCGCACCCATCCCGAAGACCGTTCCATCCTGCTCGCCCTTTACGCCGATATCCTCTCCGGCCGCCAGAGCTTTGGCTCTCTCGAAATTCGCGTCCGCCACAAACTCGGCGACTGGCGCCTCATCCGTTTCAATTTCAGCCCGCTCGCCGATGAAACCGGCAAAATTGAAGGCGTCGTCCTCTCTGGACGCGACGTCACCGAACTCAAGCGCCTTGAAGAGCAGCTCATTCAAGCCGAAAAGCTCGCCGCCATGGGCCAGATGCTCGCCGGAGTCGCCCACGAGCTCAACAATCCCCTCACCGCCATCCTCGGCGTCACCGAATTATTGCGCGAAGGCCAGAGCGACCAGCAAGCCACTCAGCGCCAGCTAGAACTGACCCATCGCCAGGCTCGCCGCGCCGCTCGCATCGTTCAGAATCTTCTCGAATTCTCCCGCCCCGCCTCGCCCCAGAAAAAGCCTGTCGATCTCAATAGCATTATCGAGCGCACGCTCCAGCTTCACGAGCACTCTCTCCGCCGCAACAGTGTCGAAGTCGATTTCCGTCCTCAGCCCGATCTCCCTGGCGTCATTGGCGACGCCAACCAGCTCATTCAAGTCTTTCTCAATCTCGTCACCAATGCCGAACAAGCCATCCGCGAAGTTCGCGAATCTGGCCGCATTCAAATCCGCTTCGCTCGCCTTGGCTCTCGTGTTTCCATCACATTTCAGGACGATGGCGTCGGCGTTCGCCCCGAATCCGTCCCTCGCCTTTTCGATCCCTTTTACACCACCAAGCGCCCCGGCGGTGGCACTGGCCTCGGCCTCAGCATCTGCCTCTCGATCATTCGCGAACACGGCGGTACAATCGAAGCCGAAGCTCTCCCAGCCGGCGGCTCCGCGTTCACCGTCTATCTCCCTCTCGCTCTCGACGATCAGCCCGCTCTTCCCTCCATTGCCACTCCGGCTCCGTCTGCGGCCACGCCTCCCACTCTCGATCTCCTCAAGGGCCGCTCTGTCCTCGTCCTCGACGATGAAGAAAGCCTCCGCAGCCTTCTTTCCGAAGGTCTCACCGCCCGCGGTTTGCATGTCGATTGCGCCGCCTCCTTGGAAGAGGCTCTCGCTTGCCTCGCCCGCCGTGCTCCGGACGTTCTGCTCTGTGACTTGAATCTTTCTAAGGATGGCGCCTATGTGAACGGCAAGGCTGCCGCGGAACGCCTTCTCGCCGCCGCTGGTGATCGTAAACCCGCGGTCGTCTACATGACCGGTGAACTCCTCGATCCCGCGGAAACGCCCGCCGCTCCCGGCGCCCCGCGCCATTTGCAAAAGCCCTTCCGCGTTTCCGACGTCCTCGGCACGCTCCTCGAAGTCTTCGCCGTCGAGCCCCCGCCCAACCAATCGCCCCAATAAAGCGGGGTGCCCCACCCTCGTTTTAAGAGAGTTGGTCTTTCTTATCATCTCGCCCGTTGCTGCTCACCGTGGCCGCGTCTTCAGCCCCGTCTGTTTCCACATCTTCTCCCATTGCCAGATATTCGGCTCGGCCACGCGGTACCCCAGTTGGTGCGCCAGCATCAAAATCTGTCCGCGATGATGCGCCTCGTGCGAAAACATATAGGCAAACATCGTCCCTCCGGCGGGCCATGCCGGCACGTACCCGTCGCGAACGAACTTCGCAACGCGCCGGTTCGGCCCAGCCGAAAGCGCATCCGACAGCATCCGCAGGCACAGCGCCGCACTTCTCTTGTGCGCCGCTGCAGCTTCCTTGATCGTGCATCGCCGCGGATCGAGCCGCGCCGGACACTTCAAATGCGGCGCCGAATTTCTCAGCCATGTAAGCCGGGTGTTGTGAAGGTGCGCGAAGAGCGCCGCGATCGTCCGTCCCTTGTCTTTTTCGCCCGGCGGCTTCGCGCGCCACGCCCGCGCGTCGAGCCGCGCCAGGATCAATTGGTTCATGGCGTCGTTGCTCGCGTACGTTTCCAGCAAGCTGTCGCGAATCTCCGCCAGCGCCGCATGGGATGCGTGCATCACCGTCTGCGATTCCGCAGCCATATTAAAACGCCGTGCCTCACTTATCCGGAATCACCATATTGCGGAAAATTTTCCAGCTCCCGTCCGCCTGTTTTTGCCACACGGTCAAATATTTATCCACCAGCTTTTTGCCGCCATCGAACGTCGCCTCGGCCTGTCCCCATTCGTACACGAAATTCCCGTGCTCGCTCGACCCCCAAGTCTGAACCGACGCCGCCCGCGCCCGCCCCCGGCTCGCAATCAGCGCTTTGATATGCGTCTCAATCTCAGCCTTTCCCCGGAAGCACTCCCCCGTAGGCCCGCAATCAATCCCATCGTCCGCGTACGTAGCACTAATCCTCCCGGCGTCCCCCGTTTTCATTCCCTCGATCCAAGCCTGATTCCCCGCATCAATCCCCGCCCGCGCCGCCACGCCCTGCGCCCCGCCCCGCGCAAGAATCGCCGCCGAAAGCAATCCACCAGCAACAACGATAAACACGAAAGTTTTCATCTCCCCAATTCTCCTCTCCAAGACAAGCCCCCTTCTTTAGAACCGGGGGTGCCCCGCCCTCGTTTTCTGAGGGTGGGGCGTGCTCTTCCCCTAGCAATCGCGGTTCGGAATTAATGCGGAGCGGTACCGGAGGCAGGCGCTGCGTCCACGCCGAAGTCCCAAACATACAAGTTCAATCCATCCTGCAGTATCTCCGCCAGCGCATACTCGCCCGGCGGCAGCGGCGCGCTCAGCGTAAATCGGTAAACGTCCGGCGCCACTTCCCAGCGCTGAATGGCGATCTCATTCAAGTTCTCCGAAATCTCTTGCCCGAACATGCTCTTGATCGATTCCAGCACCCGCTTGTGCCCCTTCACTTTCGCTCGCACCAGCGCCACATCCGGTCCCGAGCCGTTTCGTCGCCCACTTCGCAACACCGTTGAATCGTCGTTTGGATCTGGAGGCGGCTCGCGCAAATAGAACTCCGGCACCGCGCTCGTCAACCGCACCGTGGCTCGCGGGCCCTCCAGTTCAACGTTGTGCTTGCTCGGGATGATTGGTATCGGCGAGAACACCTGCTTCAGCACCGTCTTTTTGTCTGTTTTCACCTGTGAGTCGTCCTGCCCCAGCCGCTTCACTCTCTTGCCCTCGAACGCGAACATGCCCTCTCCGTCTGGCAAGAACACTCCGGGTGCAACCATCAAACTCGCGTCCACATCCACGGGCGTCTCCGCCTTCGCCGACGATTCTTGAATGTGCACTTTCTCGACGAGCGCGGCCGCCGACTTTTCTTGGGCGGCTTCGGCCTTTTTTGTCGCGTCCCAGTCCACCAGCGCTGCGGGAATCACCTCCCATTGGCCTCGTTCCACGCTGTAATAGCGCACCCGGTCGCCGTCTTTTTCATAGCTACGGACCAGTTGAAAGCTGCCATCCTTCAGCATCAACTTCTTGCCGCGGGGAAGTCCCGTCAGTTCCTCCTGCGGAGCCGCCTGGTTCGTGGTGGGCTGTTTGTCGTTCGCTGCGGCCTGCTGCGAAGCGGGAGCCTGGGCAGGAGCGCTCTGCCAAGCAATCCCTCCCCAGCCCAGAAGCAAGACTGGCAGGATCAAAGCAAGATGAGTACGCAAGCTCATGAGGGTTTCAGGCCAATAGGATGCCAGCGTGAGAAATCAGTTTGCCCTCCGCCGAGCATACCCCCGCGTCTGCGCCGTCGCAACTGTCCCAAAAAGCAAAAAGGCTCCTTCCGGTGTCCCGGAAAGAGCCAGTCTCAAATCGAAGTTTTCTCAGGCCTTAGTGCGTGCAGCGCGGAAACAGCGTCACCAGCACCATCAAATCCGACAGCGTAAAGAGCCACTGGTCCGCCTGCTTCCCGGCCGCTTCGGCCGCGCGCGCGATGAAGCCCAGATGCCGGCTTTTCGCGAAATTGCGGATGTGATCGACGCAAATCCCGGTCAGGCTGGCGATCTCCGCATCGGTGAATATTTTTTGGCTCGATTTTACGGTAACCATGGCCTTGTTCCTCTGGTTCTGTTCACATCGCGTTGGCTTCACTCGCGTCTGATTCCTTTGATGCTTTTTGAAGCGTACGCGATGCACCCGTGTAAGAGCAATAGTCGTTCCGTTCTCAACAAATTAAACGAGAGGGCTAGTACTTTTGTTCCAACCTCCTGTGTAAAAAGACATTACCCTTTTTCCCTCAATTTCATTTGCGGCAGTACGGGCGCCATTCCAAGGGAAACGATGGTGCAAAAATGTCCTACTTTTGCAAAGTCTCTATGGCTTTCGGTAGGTCGCTTGCGATTTCGCGCATCTGTTTCATGTGCCTCGCTTCATGCGCCGCGACGAATCGCATCCATCCGTAGGTGTTCAGCATTCCAATGGCGGCATGCTTCCAGGAGTATTGCCGAAGGTCGCGATTTCTCGTTTCTCCCAGGAACGCCAGCGACCGCTCCCGCACTTCTCGCAAGCGCGCCAGCATGGCCTCTTTATCGCCCAGCAACACTGGATCGATCGGCACCGGCGATTTGCGCCGCACCAAGCGCCTTTCCACCAACGCCATGGGGAGGTGTATCTTCTTGAAGAAGGGTATTTTCTTCGGCGAATTTTGTGACACGCGGTCCGCTTTTTCGATGACCGCCCGTTCGACCATCGTCAGGTGCGCCACCACCTCAGCCGCCGACCATCTTCCATCGCTGGGCTTTGTCTTCCAGCTTTCCGACGGGATGGCGTCCGCCGCGCGCAAAAACGCACTGTGCGCCTGGCTCATTTTGGCGAGGACGGAATCGAGTTCAGAAGGCACGGCCAGGCTTCCATCCGGCGCATCCCGGAGCCGCATCAGACGGAGCCGCCGCCAGCTTGCTCGAAGGCGTGCGCCAGTTGCAGAACGCTGGCCTCGCCGAACGCGGGACCGAAGATTTGCAAGCCCACGGGCAGATTGCCGCAGATTTTCCCGCAGGGAACCGAAATGCCGGGGACGCCTGCCAACGATCCAGTAACTGTATATATATCAGCAAGATACATCTGGAGGGGATCGCTCGTTTTCTCTCCCAGCTTGAAAGGAGGAATAGGCGAAGTCGGTGTCACGATCACGTCCACTTTCTTAAAGGCATCTCGAAAGTCCCGGGCAATCAGCGCACGGACTTTCTGTCCTTTGAGGTAGTAGGCATCGTAGTAGCCTGCGGACAGGACGTAAGTGCCAAGAACGATGCGCCTCTTGACCTCGGCGCCGAATCCCGCGCCTCTTGTTTTGCGATACATGGCCAGTAGCGATTCAGCTTCGACGCGCAGACCGTAGCGCACGCCATCGTACCGCGCCAGGTTCGAGCTGGCCTCGGCCGTCGCGATGATGTAATAGGTGGCGATGGCATAGTCTGTGTGGGCCATCTGGATTTCTTGCAGTTGGCAGCCAAGCTTTTTCAGGAGTTCGATGCCGGCTTCGATTTTTTTCCGGACTTGGTCGTCCATGCCTTCGCCAAAATATTGCTTTGGGATGCCGACGCGCAGTCCTTTCACAGGCTTTTCGAGCGCCGCTCGATAATCCGGCACGGGCGCGGTGGTCGAAGTCGAATCGTTGGAATCTCGCCCGGCGATGATTTTGAAGATCGCGGCCACATCGCGCGTGTTAGTGGCAAAGGGCCCAATACGATCCAGGGAGGACGCAAACGCGATGAGTCCGTAGCGGGAGACCCGGCCGTAGCTTCCCATCATCGCGGGAATTCCGCAGAAGGAACCCGGCTGGCGAATCGAGCCGCCGGTGTCGGTTCCCAAGGAAGCGACCGCCAAGCCAGCGGCCACGGCTGCCGCCGAGCCGCCGCTCGAGCCTCCGGGCACTCGGTCCGTGGCTTCGGGATTGCGCACGGCGCCATAGGCGGAGTTTTCGTTTGAACTGCCCATGGCGAATTCGTCGCAGTTGGTTTTTCCGAGAAGCACAGCGCCGGCGGTTTCGAGCCGTTCGACCGCCGTTGCGTCGTATGGCGGGACATAGTGTTCGAGAATTTTCGAGCCGCACGTTGTGCGCACGCCGCGCGTGCTGATGACGTCCTTGATGGCCACCGGAACGCCGGCCAACTCGGGAAGCGGTATCCCTGCGGCAATCAGGGCGTCGATGCGATCGGCTTGGGCGTAGGCGCGCTCTTCGGAGAGAGTCAAGTAGGCGTTCAGCTCGGTATTGCGCGCGGCAATCCGCTTATAGAAGTCGGACGCAAGTTCGCGCGCGGAAATTTTCTTGGCGGCCAGAGCTTGTTTCACTGCGTCGATGGTCCAGTTCGGCGTCATTGGTTACTTTGCCTCCGCCTTTCGCGGAGTCGATTAAATGAACTGCGCATCCACCGGAGATTGCGATCCTCTCCTTTGCTTCTTTTACCTCATTGACTTCCTTTACTTCATCTTTCGATGACCTTCGGCACGCGGAAATATGGCGGCTCTGGATCGGGCGCTTGTTTGAGAATTTCCGCAGCCACGTTGCAGGGCACGACCACGTCTTCGCGCAAAGTTGCGTCGGCCGATTGTCCTTCGGCAAGCACCTGGGCCATGGGCTCGACGTTGGCGGTGTCCAGCTCGTTCAATTTGCCGATGTATTCGAGGATTTCGTCGATTTGGGCGCGGTACATTTCGAGTTCGGCCTCGCTCAAATCCAGATAGGCCAATTCCGCGACTTGCTCAACGTCTTCCCGGCTGATTTTCATGGAATCCTTCAGTTTCCCGAGGAAGCGGTGACTTCCGCAGACTTCCGCGGGAATTTGTTGGCGATATATTTATCGACGAGCGCCTGGAAGGCAGCTGCAAGCTCGTCGTAGGTTCCTTCGAGCGTGACATCTTTCTTGCCGTCGATATAAATCGGGCAGCGCGGGGCTTCGCCCGTGCCGGGCAAGCTGATGCCGATGTTTGCGGCTTTCGATTCGCCGGGGCCGTTGACGATGCAGCCCATCACGGCGAGCGTCATGGTTTCCACGCCTTCGTACTGCGTTTTCCAAATGGGCATGCTGTCGCGAATATAGGACTGGATGCGTTCGGCCAGCTCTTGAAATGTGGTGCTCGTGGTGCGGCCGCAGCCGGGGCAAGCCGTAACGCTCGGAGAAAACGAGCGCAGTCCGAGCGCCTGGAGGAGTTCGCACGCGGCGTAGACCTCTTCGCGGCGATCACCGCCGGGTTTGGGCGTCAGCGAGATTCGAATCGTGTCGCCGATGCCTTCATAGAGCAAAACGCCGAGCGAAGCCGCGGACCAGATTTGCCCCTTCATGCCCATGCCGGCTTCGGTCAGGCCGAGATGAAGCGGCTGCTCGGTTTTGCTGGATAGATCGCGATAGACGGTAATCAAATCGCGAGGACGCGAGGTCTTGCAAGAGATGATGATTTGATCGTGGCGCAGGCCGCTTTCGAGCGCCAGCTCGGTGGATTGCAGGGCGGAGAGGACCATGCAGTCGTTGATGATTTCTTCGGATTCCTTGCCGAGATTTTTGTCGGTGTTCTCCTGCATTTTCTGCATGACGAGCTCTTGATTGAGCGAGCCGCCATTGACGCCGATGCGAACGGGCTTGCCGTTGTCGCGGGCGATGCGGCAAATCGTGGAAAATTGTTCGTCGCGGCGCTGGCCTGCGCCCACATTGCCGGGATTGATGCGGTACTTGTCGAGTGCTTTCGCGCACTCCGGATATTTCGTGAGCAGGACGTGGCCGTTGTAATGGAAATCGCCGATGATGGGCGCGATGCAACCGGCATCGAGTAACCGCTTCTTGATTTCCGGGACCGCGGCCGCGGCTTCCGGGACGTTCACGGTCCAACGCACAATCTCGGAGCCGGCTTCGGCAAGCTCGACGGTTTGTTTGAACGTGGATGCCACGTCGGCCGTATCCGTGTTGGTCATGGACTGGACGACGATGGGCGCGCCGCCGCCAACGAGGACGTGGCCTACGCGCACGCCGTAGGTTTTGCGGCGAGGACGGCCAGCCACCGCCGCGTCGGTGCCTTTGATCTGGGTAAGCATTTCCTCCTTATTTTAGCCTGACTTGGATTCGAATACGAACTCTGGTGCTGCCTTTTCCCCCTTCTGCAAATGAGACTCGCAAGCTGCATTCGATTCGGCCGAGAGTCAAATCCCATGTCCTCCACGAACAGCAATTTGCTTTTTACGGATTCGCAGGGTCATGCAAGGTCATTGAGTGAACTGATAAAGGGTCGGCTAGAAAGCTTGCAACGAAAGGCCCTACCGAAATGCAGCCCAAACTCCGATGCCCACAAGAAGAGTTCAGACTCACCACTGGGATGCCAGCCGCAGAGGCAAACTCGAAGGCAGAGGTTGGATTCACCATGTGGTCTTGCGGCGAATTAATGATGAGTAGTTTGGCGCGAACTCGCTTGGCGGTCTGTGCCAAGTTCACGCCGAGATCCTTTGGGATGTCGAGCGCGATAATGGCCTGCCTTTGACGAATCTGATCGCTTGCAGTTCCACCATCCGCTTTCGCGCTCGTTCTGATTTCCGAGAGAAAGGCATCGAAACTGGTTGCATTCGTGTGCGCCACTCGATACGCAGGAGAGGTGCTGTTCATCGAGTCAATTTCCTGTGCGAGGGCGATGCCTCTGGTGAGCGGTTTCGCGGGATTGCCGTGATTCCACGCAGGGTCCGATTCGATGGCGTCAATCTCCGCGGTCCAAAGCAGTTTGTCGAAGGACGTGGATTGGGGAGACCCCGCCATCGGTATAGCCTCGTCCATAAAATCCGGATACGCGAGCGCCCAGCTAAACGTTTGCATGCCTCCCATGGAAACTCCCATGACTGCGCGGAGATGCGATAAGTGCAGCACCTGGGTGACGAGGCTGTGCTCGGCCTCTACCATGTCTCGAATCGTGAACTTCGGGAATTTCATCCATGGCTGCTCTTCGCTGTTCGATGGCGAAGAAGAAATGCCGTTGCCGATAGCGTCCACGAGAATAACGAAATACTTGCTTGAATCCAGCACTTTTCCAGGGCCGATAAACTCGAGCAAGTCCTGGGATGTGCCGCCCAACCAGCTTGGCCAGAGGATGGCGTTCGATTTGTCACTGTTGAGTTTTCCCAACGTACGGTAGCCGACCTTGAACTCATGAATCACGCCGCCGTTTTGTAATTTGAAGTCGCCAAATTCCGCAAACTGTTGAATTCCATCGGCGTGCTGTGGCCGCGCGTCCGCAGGGAGAGCAGCTGACATAAGTGGAAGCAGGAATGCAACGACGGCAAGTAGTTTTGTAACTCTCATGGGAGCATTCTACTTCACACACGAGATCGCACTTACGTTTGGTGACGAACTCGGCCTTCGCAGATAATCTTCAGCCGCGTTCCGAGCGAGGTTGTGACAGAACTGACAACAGGTTGCCAGGCGATTACGCGCCCATTCTTGCACCGCGGGCAGCTACTTAGCGGCGGATTGCGCGGCGATGGTGCCGCGGAGGCCGAGGGCGTCGGCTTGTTCGCGCATGGCGGCTATGCAGAAGGCGATGTGTTCTTCGAGAGGGATGCCGAGCTCTTCGGCGCCTTTGCGGACGTCCTCGCGGCTGACGCCTTTGGCGAAGGCTTTGTCTTTGAGGCGGCGCTTCACGGAATCGACCTCGAGATCGAGAATGCTTTTCGAGGGACGGACGTAGGAGCATGCGGTCAGGAAGCCGGCGAGCTCGTCGCAAGCGAAAAGCGTGTGTTCGAGGGGAGATTGGCGCGGGACGCCGGAATAATCGGCATGGGAAAGAATGGCGCGGACGACTTCCTCGGAGTAACCGCGTTCGCGGAGAATTTTCGCGCCTTCGGCGGGATGCTCCTTGTCGGGAGAATGATGGTTGTTGGGCCAGCGCTCGTAATCGAAATCGTGGAGCAGGGCGGCGAGGCCCCAAAGCTCTTCGTCCGCGCCTTGTTTGCGGGCGTAGGCGCGGACGCAGGTTTCGACGGCGAGCATGTGCTTGCGGAGGCTCTCGGAAGCGGTGAATTCGCAGAGCAGGGTCCAGGCTTCTTCGCGTGTGGGCATGGGTTCTCCAGGATTTGGAGGGGATAGTGTAGCGCAGGAAGAAGTGGATAGTGAGTAGTGAATAGTGGGTAGACGGAAGCGCGAGGCGGCGGAAAAGAGAAGGATTCTAAGACTATTCAGTGAAAAGGCATCGAAGGCGAAAAGGGCTAAAGATGCGCGCGCCTGCGCCGAGCAACTGCGGTTTTTGAAGATTGCCGAAGGCTCGATGGAGTGGAAGAGCGCTTGGAAGTTTTTCTATTCCGAGTGATTTTGATATTCTGAATGCCCGCGAGCGCGGTTTTTTGCTCGTCTTCAGGAAGCCTTCGCAGCGCGGCGTACATCATTTCCGCAATTCGGTCAGCAGCTCCCACTTCATTTGCAGCTTTGGACTTGGCGCCCATATCAGAATTGTCGCACGAATGGCTTTGGTAATGCCAAGAATAAGCGGGATCCAGGTTACAAGTGAGGCGGCCCGCCTAGGATGGGATTATTTTTTGAAGAGGGCGTCGATGCCGGCGCGGGCGATGGCTTCGTCAATTTCGGATTTGGCGCCGCTGGCGGCCATGCCGCCGATGGTGTGGCCATCGACTTTGATGGGGAGACCGCCCTGGTTGGGGAAGAAATCAGGGAAGGCGAGAGCTTCGACTTCGCCGTTTTTCACGGCGTCGGCGGCATCTTTCGAAGGAGTGCCGTAAAACGCGGCGTGGCGGGCTTTCTTCTGGGCGAACTGAATGGTGTTGAGGGAAGCGCCGTCGGCCTTTTCCAGGAAGAGAAGATTGCCGCTATCGTCCACGACGACGAGAGTAACTTGGACGTTGCGCTTCGCGGCTTCGGCTTCGGCGGCAGCGACCATGATTTTGATGGCGGCGAGACTCAGAGTTTTCTTGGTTGGAAGCTCGACGGTAGTCGCCTGCGGCGGATGCGCGGGCGAAGACCCGAGAGAAGCCTTCGTTGCGAACGTCGCTAGAAGTGTCAAGACTGTGGCGAAAGACTTTGCAAGCGTTTTGCTCATGATTGCACACCTCGATTTCATTTGAGATTGCTGCGGCCTAACGACCGGTGTTGCGCGGCATATATAACACGTTGCGCGGCGGTTGCGGGAAAAGGAAGCGGCGTACGATGGGTGCGCGCCGGGATAGAGTACGAGCGAGGACGCGGCGGGGACGACGGCAGCGAGCGAGGAATGGGAGAATTACGCCGTGGCTGAGTGGGAGGGCTGGCGCGCCGTCTGGGCTTCCCAGGCTTTGCGCAGGCCTTCCCGCTGCTTGAGGACGAAGGATTTGGCTTCGTCGAAGCTGGAGTAAACCTTGGTGCCTTTGATGGTGTTGCAGGGAGTACAACAAGCGACGAGGTTGCTGGGATCCTTTTTGCCTTTGCGGGCGCGCGGATGGATGAAGTCGACGCGCATGACGAGGGCGTTTTCGAAACTGGCCCGGCCATCGAGACCGCAATACTTGCAGCGGTACTCGTCGCGCTCGAGAATCTTGAGGCCTTCTCGCATGGAAAGCGGGGAAGCAACCAGGGAAAGTGTGGTAAGGCTTAGCGGCATGGAAAACCTCCGAAGCGGAAATCATCAGGAACAGGGAGGAAGATTGCGACTTCCACTTGGCTAGCGGAAAAACACTAGGGCAGAGCGGGGCGGGTGTCAAGCATGGAGGAAAAAACGGCGGGAGTAGCGAGGAAGATCGTGGGGTTTCATTTGGATGAGCGGCAGGATTGGGTGGCGGAGCTGGAGTGCGGGCACCAGCAGCACGTGCGGCACAATCCGCCGTGGGTGAGGCGAGAATGGGTGACGACGGCGGAGGGGCGAGCGGAACATAGAGGGCATGAATTGATTTGCGCGGCGTGCGGAGCGATGGAACGAGGAGTTTCGGAGTAAGGAGGTTAGGGATGCGATATGAATTTCTCGTGGAGACGTATGAGACGGAGCGGGTGAAGGTAGTGAGCGTGTGGAGCGAGTTTCGGGATCTGGAGATGGAGTTCCGGCCGAACGCGAAGGATCCGCGCGGGCGCAGCGTGCACGAACAGATGGTGCATCAATGCGTGAGCGAGGATTTGTGGTTTCGCACCATGCTGGGAATCGAGGTGGGCGCGCAGCCGTTGCCGGCAATGGAGAGGAGGCTGGAATTCATCAAGCGCTACGCGGAATTCAGCGAGAAGAGATTGGAGGCGCTGCGCGGGAAGGACGATGCGTGGTGGGAGGGCGAGACGACGTTTTTTGATGTTGGGCGATCGCGCGCGTGGGTGATGACGCGGCGGATCGCGCACACGGCGCATCATCGAGGACAGCAGATGGCCATGCTAAGAATGCTGGCGCACGATTTGCACAGCAATTACGGACCGACAGCGGACACGGGCGGACTGATGCAGAATCACGCGCCCACGATTTATGCGTATTCGAACATTGAGAGCTTGCTGCAAAGCGAGGCGGGCGGAGGGCGGAAGAGTGCGCTGCCGGGCGGCGGGGAAAAACCGGTGACGGAGCGCCCCGCGAAAGGATGAAACGAGGCGCTCCGAACCGGCGATTTCGTTAGGGCCTTGTGATGACACCGCAAGCAATGCGAGCCGGGGCGCCAGAACCGCCGCCCTCGGAGACCGCGTGGATAATGATGGCGGTTCCGCCATTGCTGAAGACGGAATGGTCATCGTGGCCGAGCGTGACATTCGGCGCGATCACGGAGACGTGAGCCGTGTGATTGGCGGCGACAATGAGCGAGAAGTTGGGGATGTCGCCGGCAGGGGCACCGTCATGGTGATGCTCAGCGCCTCCGGGATTGAAGTGCGGGCCCGCGGATTTGAAGTCGGGCGGATCGCACTCTGCGTTTTGATGGATGTGAATGGAATGTTCGCCGGGCGGGAGATTCGTGATGTCCAGGGCGATTTTGACGCCCTTCGGCGTGCCGGTGAGCAGCGCGGTTCCCACGATGTGGCCTTCCGCATTCTTGAACTCGACGGCCACCGGTTTGGAAGGAGGGCGGCTGTGCGCATCCTGCGCCAGGAGCGCAGTGGTTGAAGCGAAGAGCAGACACACCCCACATAGGATTGCTTTCATCGGAGTTTCCTCTTTTCTTTTCCTGTGTCGAAAGACTGTCGGGCGCTGCGAGAAACGGGCCCATTCCTTCCACTCTAGCCTGAGCGCATTGGCGGAAATACAAGCTGTATTCATTCAGATACCTAGCGGATAGGTTTTCGGCCGCGGGCTTTACGAGGGCTTGCAGGGAGCAAGACGGCGTAAAAACGGCGCGATTTTGCGTAGGAGCGCGAGGAAGGCTGTTAGTCGCCCCGATAGAGGCTGGGAAATTCTGTTTTCAGGCTGGAGATTTTCGGGAGGTCATTGATAACGATGTAGGGTTCGTAGGGATGATGCTTGAGGTAGTCCTGGTGGTAATCCTCGGCGGGGTAGAAGGCGTCGAGAGGGACGACCTGGGTCACGATGGGCTGCGAATTGATTTTTGCGGCGTCGAGCTGGGCGATGTAGTCCGAGGCGATTCTCTTTTGCTCGGCGTTCGAATAGAAAATGGAAGAACGGTACTGCGTGCCGGAATCGGGACCTTGGTAGTTGAGTTCGGTGGGGTTATGGCCCACGGAGAAGAAGATCATCAGGATTTGGCCGTAGGAGATCCGGGAAGGGTCAAAAACGATTTTGACGGACTCGGCGTGGCCGGTTGCGCCGGTGCTGACTTCTTCGTAGTGAGCCGTGTTCGCGGCGCCGCCGGAATAGCCGGAAGTGGCGGAGGTGACGCCTTTGAGGTGCTGAAAGACGCCCTGGATGCCCCAGAAACAACCGCCAGCGAGGACCGCCGTTTCCGAGCCCTTTTCGGGAGCGAGCGGAGCGTCGAGGGCCGGCTGCGGGAAAGCAGCTCTGGAGTTGGCACGGCCGTCGTGGGGTTTAGCCGTGGCCCAAGCCAGGGCGCCGATTCCGGCGAAAATCAAAGCAGCAAAAAGAACCGCACGCATGATGAACACTCCACAAGAAGAGTTCCACTGAAGTATACGTTCGCCGTAAGAGATTGGATGTTTTGGAGTTGCGTTTCGTTATGGATTTGGTGCGTTACGGATTTGATGCGGCATGGGTTGAATTGACAGGTTCAAAACGCGCGGGTAGGCTCAAAAATTGAGGGAGAAATTCGCGGGCGAACCGCTTTCCCAGGTGACCAGGGTGCGAAAGAGATTTCTGACGACTGCAGTGTTAGGGGGATTGGCGGTTCTGCTCGGGCTCCCGGCGGCGCGGCAGGGAAAGTCCACCGACGAAACGAATCCATCTCGAACGAACACGGCCGCGGGAAAACGGCTCTTTGAGCGGCATTGCGCTCTGTGCCATGGGCTTAACGGGAACGGAGGCCGTGGTCCGGCGCTGAATCGAGTGCATCTGGCGCACGCGCCGGATGATGCGGCGTTGAAGGCGGTGATCGAAGATGGCATTCCGCCGAATATGCCCGAGGGATGGTTCCTGGACGAGGAAGATGTTGCGAATTTGGCGGCGTTTGTGAGGTCGTTGAGCAAAATCGCGCCTGAGCAAATACAGGGAAATGCGGCGCGGGGGGCCGATGTCTACGCCAGGAGCGGCTGCGGCGGCTGCCATATCCTAAATGGAATGGGCGCGGGATACGGGCCCGAATTGACCGGGATTGGAGAGCGGCGCGGCGCGGTGTTCCTGAAAAAAGCAATCAGCAACCCCGCTTCGGCACTGCCGGATGATTTTCTTTTCGTAAAAGCAACAACCGGTTCGGGCGAGACCACCGAAGGAATCCGCGTGAACGAAGACACGTTCACGATTCAGATCAAAGATGGGCAAGGAAATTATCACAGTTTTCGGAAGCAGGAGTTGAAAGTGTTTCGCAAACTGCGGGGCGAGACTCCCATGCCGGCGTTCGAAGGGATTCTCAGCGCGGCAGACATGCAGGATTTGGTGGCGTATCTGGCTTCGCAACGGGGAAATCCATGAGGGCTTTCTGTGCAGGGCTGTTGAACGCCGTTTTTTGCGTGGCGGCGTTTGGGCAAGTGCCCTTCGAGCGAATTGTGAACGCGGATAAGGAGCCGGGAAACTGGCTGACATATTCGCGAGACCTGCTCGGGCACCGCTATTCACCGCTAAAAGAAATCACAACCGAAAACGTCGGGAATTTGCAGGTCAAATGGGCGTTTCAGTTTCCGAATGATTCGAATGAAGTTTCGCCGATCGTGGTGGACAACGTGATGTACGTGACCGGGCCGAACTGGGCGGCGGCGCTCGACGTGCACACGGGGCGCAGGCTCTGGAGTTGGGAGCGCACGATTCCCGGCGACTATCACAACATCGGTTTTGGCCGAGTGAATCGCGGGCCGGCGGTGCTCGACGACAAGCTGTACGTGACGACGCTGGATTGCTACCTGGTGGCGCTCGACTTGAAGAGCGGGTCGGAGCGCTGGCGGACGAAGGTCGCGGACTACAAGCTGGGATACAGCATCACGGTCGCGCCGCTGGCGATCGAAGGAAAAATAATCGTGGGAGTGAGTGGCGGGGAAGCGGGCATTCGCGGGTTCCTGGATGCGTATGACGCGAAGACGGGGAAGCGGGCGTGGCGATTCTGGACGATTCCCGGCCCCGGCGAGCCGGGACACGAGACGTGGCAGGGTGAAAGTTGGAAAACAGGAGGTGGGCCGACGTGGGTGACGGGAGCGTACGACCCGGAGCTGAAGCTCGTGTATTGGGGAGTGGGAAACCCGAGCCCGGATTGGAATGGAGACAAACGGCAAGGCGACAATCTTTACACCTGCTCGTTTGTCGCCTTGGACGGCGAGACTGGGAAACTGCGGTGGCATTTTCAATTTACGCCTCACGACACGCACGATTGGGATGCCGCCCACACGCCTGTGCTCTTCGACGCGGAGATTAATGGGCGCGAACGCAAGTTGATCGCCAGCGCGAATCGGAATGGGTTTTATTACCTGCTCGATCGCGAGACGGGGGAATTCATAGCCGGACAGCCTTATGCCAAGGAGACGTGGGCGCGGGGGCTTGACGCCAAAGGACGGCCGATCATGGCGCCAAACTCCGTGCCAACGGAGAAAGGCGCGCTGATCTGGCCCAATCTGAACGGGGCGACGGTGTGGTTCAGCCCATCCTACAGCCCGGAGACCGGATTGTTTTACGTCGCGGTTCGCGAGATGGGGTCGGTGTACTTCAAGCGGGACGCCGAGTACAAAGTGGGGACATTTTACGCGGGCGGCGGAGAGGATGAATTGCCGCCACTCGATGCCTGGGGAGAGATTCGCGCGCTGGATGCGAAAACGGGAGATACGAAGTGGATGTTCAAGCTGCATGTGCCGCCGTGGGCCGGAGTGCTGTCGACGGCAGGGGGACTCGTCTTTTCCGGATCGGGCGGAGGAAATTTTTATGCGCTCGATGCGAGGACGGGAAAGTCGCTATGGGATTTTCAGACCGGCGGCGGGATAGGCGCGAACCCCATATCGTTCACTGTGGATGGCAAACAGAGAATTGCGATCAGCGCGGATCGAGTGCTGTACGTTTTCGGACTGTGATACTGGGATTTTTTCAAAACTGAGGGCCGGCCGAGATCTCCAGCAAATTCCTCAAAGCAAACCAGACTGGCGCCAGGAATGGGTACAGGGCATCCTACAGAGGACAGGAGAAAACGAACCGAGGAGAGTTTCATGAGAATGAGCTTTCGCGCTGTTTCTGCAATCGGCGGTTTTTTGATTTTGCCCGCCATGCTTTCCGCACAGGTTACCCATGGACAGAAGCCGCAACTTCCCGCGCCGTATTCGACAAAGTCCGCCGGAAATGGTCCGGAAAGAGATTCGCCACCCGAGGGCTTTCTTCCGACGGTGCCGAAGGGATTCCGCATCAACGTATTTGCGGCGGACTTCAAAACGCCGCGCTGGATGGCGGTGGCGCCTAATGGAGACATCTTTGTCGCGGAGACGGGAGCGGACCAAGTGGACGTGCTGCGCGATCCGCACGACACGGGGGGCGCACAAGAGCGCGAAGTTTTTGCGAGCGGGCTGACGAGGCCCTTTGGCATCGCGTTTCACGAGGACTACGCTTACGTGGGAGCTACGAACGAGCTTGTGAGAATCAAATATGACCCGAAAACTTCGAAAAGGCTCGGTGAGGCGGAACACTTGATGGATCTCCCTTCCGGCGGGCACATCACGCGCTCCGTGGCCATCGCGCCAGATGGCAAGCATTTGTTCGTTTCCGTTGGATCGGGATCGAATATTGATGTGGGCGAGCCGCCGATTCGCGCGGCGATTACGATATGCGATCTGGACGGCAAGAACGCGCGGCTGTACGCAACCGGTCTGCGCAATCCCGTAGGATTGGCGATCGAGCCAGTTACAGGAGACGTGTGGACCAGCGTGAACGAGCGCGACGAATTGGGCGACAACCTGCCGCCGGATTATTTTACGTCGGTGCGGGACGGGGGATTTTACGGCTGGCCTTACAGCTATATCGGGAGCAACGTCGACCCGCGAGTGAAGCCGCAGAAGCCGGAACTGGTGGCGCGAGCGATTATTCCGGACGTGCTGCTGGGCGCGCATGTCGCTCCGCTGCAGTTTGCGTTTTATACCGGCAAACAATTTCCGGAGAGTTACTGGGGCGGAGCGTTTATCGCGGAACACGGATCGTGGAACAGGGCCTCGCGTGCGGGCTACCAAGTTGCGTTCGTGGCTTTCAAGGACGGGAAGCCTTCGGAGGATCCCGTGCCGTTTATGACGGGGCTGGTGCCGAATCCGAAAGGCCCTGACGTCTATGGCAGACCCGTGGGAGTGGCGGTTGCGCCGGACGGGTCGTTGCTTGTGGCGGACGATGGCGCGGAGAAGATTTACCGCATCTCGGTCGAGAAGTAAGAAGCAAAGCTAGTTCACTGTCAGCGTCAATTGAATCTGCGGCAACTGAAGCGCCTGGCCGCTGAGGGACTTTGCCGCTGGTGTGACGATAATATTAGACATCCCTTGCGGCGTGACAATCTGCGGCGGGGGCGATACGGCCTGGCTTCCGCCACCACAACCCGCAACGGTCCCCACCATCGCCAGCGCCCCGAGTAGAACCATCGCGCTGATCGCCCTGCCGAATGCCAAGCGTCTCGGCCGCGGAATCGAACCACTCTTCGTGCCGAATCCGAGGAAAAACAAGAAAAGCAGGAGGCCGGCAGTCAGCCCTTGCATAAGCGGAAGAACGGGGAGTGGTGCGGCACGCGGAAGATTGATGAACGGCAAAAGCCCGCTGCTGCCGCCGCTTGTCGTGACCATGACTGTAAACGGTGCGGTGGCGCCATTCGTGACTTGCAACGTCGCGGGCACCTGGCAGGTCGCACCGAGCGGCGCCCCGCTGCAGATGAGAGAAACGGCGCCGGTGTAGCCCTGGCCGGGCGTCATTTGAAGATTGAACTGGGCAGTCTGGCCGGCGGTGATGCTGACGGAAGTCGAACCGTTCGGCGCCGGGCCGGCAATCACGGCGGGATTGGCGTTGCCGCCGACGTTGATGACCTGAGGCGAATCGGAAGCGTCATCGAAGATGGTGATGGTTTCGGTGCGCTGGCCAGCGGCGAGGGGAGCGAACGTAACCGAGAAAGTGCAAATGCCTTTAGCGTTGATCGCGCCAGTGCAAGACGTATTTGTAGTGGAGAAGTCACTCACGTTGTTTCCGCCAATCGAAACCGAGGAAATGTGAAGCGTGGCGTTGCCGGAGTTCGTGACGGTGGCCACGATCGGGTTGCTGACCGTGCCCTGAGTGATGGTGGGGAAGCTGACGGGATTAGGCGAAGTCGTCACAGCCGGCGCTGGCGGCGGAGGGGCGACGCCTGTACCGGTGAGCGTCACGGATTGCGAGCTGTCGGGAGCGGTGTCCGTAATCGAGAGGGTGGCTTGCTGCAAGCCGGTGCCAGTCGGCTGAAACGTGATGCTGACGGAACAGAATTTTGAGGGCTCGAGGACAGAGGGAGTTTGGCAAGTGTCGGATTCGATGAATTGGCTGGGGTCCGCACCGCCGAGCGAGATGGAATTCACAGTGAGGGCCTGGCCGCCGTTGCTGGTGATTGTGACCGTTTGCGGCATGCTCGGTGAGCCGGTTTGCGTGGAACCGAAGGATAGGCTCGCGGAAGAGAGCGACACTGAAGGGCCGCTGACGCCCTGCTGTCCTGGAGGGATGCTAAAGGTGAGCGCACCTGCAATCTGCGGAATCGAGAAGGGAGAGTTGGCCGTTTGGATGAAATATCCGGTGAGAGGATCCACGGTGTAGGCGATAGCGGTGTTTTGGCCCGCGCCGAATCCATAATCAAACGAGCCGGTCGGGTCGGCGTAATACCCGGGAAGCGAAGTGAATCCCGGCAGAGGAGAGCTCGCGGTCTCGGTGAGGTTGCCTGTCTGCAGGTCGACGGAATAGATGTTTACGACGGAAGGAGCATTTATGACGGAAGTTGCGACGTATAAGTAGGTTCCCGTGCTGTCGATCCAGAGGCCCGAAGGATAATTCTGCAGAGGCAATTGGAGGTTGCCGGCAAGGTCGTTTCCGCCAAGCCCGATGAGTTGGACGATGCCGAATTCGAGCTGATTATCCTGCGTTCCAGTCACGTAGTAGCGGCCCTGCGGATCCATGGCGAAACTGTCGCCACGTTCGGAAGACGCGGCGTCGTCCTCATAGCCGGTGAGAGCACCGCTTTGCGGATCAATCGAGAGAGCCTGGAACTCGGAGCCGGACTGGATGGTTTGACTGGAAGATTGAGGATTTTCGCCCAGGAAGAGAAGAAATTGTTTGTTATCCGGAGGCTGCGCGAAACCGATGGCCGTGGAGTCCAGTTCGACCGCCGAGCCCGGCACAGGAATCAGCGCGGGGCCTCCAGCGGCCGCGGGCGCGATCTGGAACGTTTCAACCATGCCGTCGCCAGGGTAGAGCCCGACTTGATTGACCACGGCAAGGTATTGTCCGGTGGGCTCGACGGCGATGAAAGCGGGCTGGTCCGTGACCGGCGAGGCGAACGGCGAGTTGGCGACCTCTTGATACGCACCCGTAGTGGAATCCGTGATCTGAAACATGCGAATGCTGTTGACGCCAAGCGCGAAAAGGAAGCGGCCCTGAACGTCGATAGTGAAGGGAGAACTGGGAGCTTGATTGGGAGCGAGAAACGGAGAGGTGGCGACGGGCGAGAGCACGCCGGATTGATCGTTGCGGGAAGCGACGGCACCGCCGGAGGAGAAAACCAAAGGTTGCTGGAGCTGGGCGCGTGCGCAAGGAAGTTGGAAGGCGGCCGATGCAAGGACCGCGAGGACGATTAGAATTCTCCAATAATTCGTTGTGAGCGAACGGCGAGCGTTCGCGAAATGAAGCGAGAACGCGCGTAGCGGGGCCATGCCTCTTCCTTGGCCGTTAAAAAAGCGGCGCCTCATCGAATTCCGAGAGGGAAACGATAACGATTCCAAGGTAAGCCGGAAAGAAGGCGGAGTCAATGAAATATATCTAATTATTCAATACACTGAACTGTGGATATTACGGGCAGTGGGGAACGAAAAAAGAGGCGGATCAATTGTTAAAGAATTTTAACATTCTAATTGCGGTCGATGCGTTAGCGTGACTTGCTTATGCAACCAGCACAACTACAGTTGGAAAAGCTTCCTTCTTCAAATGGCAGCCACCTTGCGATCCGGCTCAACGGCAAACTCAGTCTCGAGACGGTTCATAACTTCATTCAGGCTTTGCGGCCGGAGCCCACGGCGCACCTCGTCCTCGATATGGGCGGAGTGAGCTTTTTGGACTCCGCGGGAGTCGGCGCGCTGGTATCGATCTTTGTCAGCCGGCGCAACGGCGGGAAGTCTTTGGCTTTGGCCGGATTGACGCAGCAGGGCAGGGCGGTGTTGGAAGTGGCCGGGCTGACCAAACTGCTGCCGACGTTTGCGACCGTGGAAACGGCGCTCGAAGCAAAGAACTAGACAGTCCGCGGGCGTCGTCGTAAGGAGAGCGAACCGTTTTGTGCGCGTCGCTTGAAGGACGCGCGTCCGTTCCCGCTTAGCCGCATTCCCGGTAAGTTTTCAACTTTCCTTGAGGATGCGAAGTAGTTCCGCAGCGGCGTGGGGCAAGCGCGCGCCACGCCGCGAGACAAGATAAACGTGGCGCGGCATGTTCAATTGCCGCACCTTCACTTCCTTCATCCAGCCGTGCTCGATCTCCCATCGCACGCACATGCGCGGAACGATTGCCACGCCCATGCCCATTTGCACGAAGCGCTTGATGCTTTCAATCGTGGGCATCTCGATGGGCATTTTCAGTTCGGTGCGATTTCGTGCAAATAGCTCGATGACGCGGCGGCGAAACGGCGATTCCACGCTGTGGGCGATGAAGTCTTCGTTGCCGAGGTCCTCGACGCCGACTTCGCGTTTTCGCGCGAGCGGGTGTTTTGGAGGGACCACCAGGGTGAGCTCATCCTTTAAGATCTCAGTAGCCTGGAGCTGCGGCTCCTGCGGAACGTAGGACACCGCGCCCAAGTCCAGCCGGAAATTCAGGACTTCATGCGGGATATCGCGCGAGAACATGCGATGTACGCGGACCTGAACGCCGGGATGGAGCTGGCGAAAAGCGGCCAGCGCGGGCAGAAGAGCGTGAATGGAGCTTTCGTTGACGCCGAGCGATAATTCGCCGCGGTGCAGCCCTTCCAGCTCTGTAAGTCCTTTCTTTACTTCATCGCGGAGGTTGATCAGACGTTCCGCATAGTCCTTCAGGAGCGTGCCGGCATCGCTGAGCCGCACCGGACGCGCCCCGCGAACGAAGAGCGGCTGGCCTAGGCCGTCTTCAAGCTTGCGAATGGTGAGGCTGACGGCCGGTTGCGTTCGATAGAGGCGCTCGGCCGCGCGGGAAAAGCTGCCTTCCTTCGCAACCATCAGAAATACCTGGAGTTCCCCGAGATCCACGACGATTCTTCCTCCCGAGGAGTATAAGGCAGAATTATCAAATGCAGAACAAAGATAAATTTGACCGTGAGGCGGGCTTTCTGTCCTACTACTATGTTGGAGGAACTCCATGGACTCGGTACGCATCTTCGATACGACGCTCCGCGACGGCGAGCAATCGCCGGGCTTTTCGATGAATACCGAGGAAAAGATTCGCATGGCGCGGCAACTTGCCGCGCTCGGCGTGGACGTCATCGAGGCGGGATTTCCTATTTCGTCGCGCGGCGATCTCGAGGCTGTGAAGCAGGTGGCGCGGGAAGTTCGCAACGTCCCCATCGCGGCACTGGCGCGAGCCAAGCCGCAGGACGTGAATGCAGCGATTGAGGCGCTGGAACCAGCCGCAGCGCCTCGGCTGCATATTTTTCTGGCGACGTCGGACCTGCATCTTCGCGTGAAGCTGAATATGACGCGCGAGCAGGCGCTGGATGCGATTCGCTCGATGATTCGCCTGGGCCGCAATCACGTCGGCGAAGTGGAGTTTTCGGCGGAAGACGCGGGACGCACCGATATCGGGTTCTTGTGCCAGGTCTGCCAGGTGGCCGTGGAAGCGGGCGCGACGGTGCTCAATCTCCCCGATACCGTTGGTTACGCGGTGCCGGATGAATACGGAGCGATGTTCGAGCAAGTGCGCGCGCATCTCGACGATCCGCAGGGCATTACGCTGAGCGCGCATTGCCACGACGATTTGGGACTGGCCGTGGCCAATTCGCTGGCGGCGGTTCGCGCCGGCGTGCGGCAGATTGAGTGCACCATCAATGGAATCGGCGAACGTGCGGGCAATGCCGCGCTCGAAGAGGTCGTTGTGGCGCTGGCGGTGCGCAAGGAAAGTTTTGGAGTGACCACCGGGATCAAGCTCGAGGAGCTGTTCCGCTCGAGCCGGATGCTTTCGGAAATAACCGGTGCGGCCGTGGCGCCGAACAAAGCCGTCGTCGGGGCGAACGCCTTTGCGCATGAGGCGGGGATTCACCAGGATGGAATTATCAAGAATCCGTTGACGTACGAGATCATGTCGCCGGAGTCGGTGGGCGTGCCCTCGCGGTCGTTTGTGCTGGGGAAACATTCGGGGCGGAATGCGTTGAAGGTGAGTTTGCGGACGCTGGGCTACGATCCGAGCGAGGAGGAGTTGGCGGAGTGCTATAAGCGCGTAACGACTCTAGCCGATCAGGCCAAACAAGTGCGGCCCAGGGATTTGGTCGCAATCGCGCATGAAGTAATGCGTCGGCGCCCGTCGGCGGTCGGAGCAGAAGCCACTTCCGCGGCGTGAAGACGCGGTTGCGGCGCTGGCCGAGCCGCAAGGTTTGTAGCGCGTGGCGAAAAACTAGACGGTCGTAGAGAGTTTCGAGCAAGTGGGGATCCAGATGAAAAAGACCATTGTTCTGCTGCCAGGAGACGGCATCGGGCCGGAAGTGACGCGCGCCGCGGCGACCGTGCTCGGCGAATGCGCGCGTGAATTCAATCACGAATTTGATTTGCATGAGTTTCCTCTCGGCGGCGCGGCCATCGATGCCACCGGAACGCCGCTTCCCAACGAAACGCTGGATGCCTGCAAAAAGGCTGACGCGATTTTTCTGGGAGCGGTCGGCGGCGCGAAGTGGGATTCGTTCCCTGTCGGGAAGCGGCCGGAAAGCGGATTGCTCGGTTTGCGCAAAGGCCTCGGGCTTTACGTGAATCTGCGCCCGGTGAAGCTGCTCGAACCGCTCCGCGGAATTTCTCCGCTGAAGCCGGAGCGTTTGGGCGATTTGGACATCGAGATTGTGCGCGAGCTTGCCGGAGGAATGTATTTCGGCGAGCGCGGAAACACGACCGAGAATGGCGTCGAGCGCGCCTGGGACACGGAATCGTATTCCACGCCGGAAATCGAGCGTATCGCGACGTTTGCGTTTGCGCGGGCGGAAAATCGCTCGCGGCGGGTCTGCTCGGTGGATAAGGCCAACGTTTTGGCGAGTTCGCACCTTTGGCGCCGCACGGTCACGGCCATGAGCGGCGTCTATTCTTCCGTGAAGCTCGAGCACATGTACGTGGATAACGCGGCGATGCAGCTTACGCTGAAGCCTTCGCAGTTTGACGTGATGCTGACCAGCAATATGTTCGGCGACATTTTGAGCGATGCGGCCGCCGCGCTGGTCGGTTCCATCGGATTGATTCCGTCGGCGAGCTTTGGCACGGGCGCGCCGCTCTTCGAGCCGATTCACGGCTCCGCGCCGTCGCTGGTGGGCACGGATTCCGCCAACCCGGTTGGCTCGATCCTCAGCGCGACTCTGATGCTGCGAGATGCGTTCGGGCTTTCGCTCGAAGCGGATTGGGTCGAGCAGTCGCTGCACCGCGTTCTCGCTGGCGGCTACCGCACCCCGGACATCGCTCAGCCCGGCGCCAGCACCATCGGCGGATCAGTTTTCACCGAAATGCTGCGCGAAGAAATGCAGCGCACGCTCGAACACGCCGAGCGCTACGGCTGGGGCGTGTGACGTGAGCTGTTTTTCATTTTAGTCACAGTAGCCGGTCATTTATTTCGGTGACTGAGACGGTGGCGTGTTGTCGGATCAATCAGAGCTTCACGGCCAATAAGCTCAGGGTGAGCGTTAAATCCTGCAATCTTTAGGCGGTAATAGCGAAGCTCGGCGTAATCCATCCGATTCCAATCGAAGTACGCAAGAAAGAGCAATTCGGCCTCCTCAGGCTCGATCAGTTTCACTGGGTGGTCCCAGTAGCCGCTAGCTGTTTCTGATCGGGGATTCTGAATCATAATCGGGACATGGCCCGACGGGTTCACCTGGAAAAACGGGATGGCAGTTCGAAAAATATCGGAAAACGGCCAATCCCTGTCGACCTTTGCCAGTACCAACTCGTTGAAGAGGATCCGCTGAATCTCATCGAACTGGTCTATTGAATCCCAGTTTCGGAGATCAGGATCAGGCCAAAAGGCTGTGTTCCAAATAGCCCTGGCTGAAACTCGGTAGTGGTCGAAGATGTTGCTAACGTCATTTCATCCAGAAATCCTCATCACGGCGAGCGTGTAGTATACATGCTGTTCGTTGGGTCATCGGCAACTCGCCCACAGGCGATTGTCGGCTTGCGGTAAGCTGCTGAGGATGCTACTTTTACACTTTCCTTGGCAGCCGACGACCGCGCGGGTCGGGGCTCACACACGAGTGTGGAGGCGGGCGGCTGTTCGGGTATTCGATCCTACATGAAATAAATTAGGGTGCGAATTATTTTTCAATCTTTCAGAGCAGATCGGCTTTACCTTGCACGAACGGCCTGACGCTGGCCGGTACGTTTCAATGGCATTCGATCGCAATGGCTGACCCAGCTTCCAACTCGAATCGCGTGAACAGCGAAACTGCGGCGCGCCCAGCAATCTACTGGCGCATCGAAGGTTCTTTGCTCGAGCTCGGGGCTTTGCGGCCGGTGGGCTTCTTTACCTGGAACGCGCAGAGTTTTGCCGAACGCTGGGCGCGCCGCGCAGGCATGGCCTGGCTGACGGTAACGCGACCGATCGATTACGCGGTGAACCGTACGCTGGCCACAAGGCTCCTGCACACGCTGCTGAGAGGCGTCAGCCGCGACCGGTTGGATCTTCTCGGCGAAGAATATTTCCACTACGTTTTGAAGCCGCAACTTCGGCGCGAAGCGGTCGATAAGTTGCTCGACGCGGGGCGGAGCGGCGAACGAATCGTCCTTGTCGGCCAACTGCTCGACCATATCCTGCGGCCGCTCGCGCAGCACCTCGGCGTAGAATCGTTTATTTCCAATCGGATGGAGTTTCGCAGCGGCTACGCTACGGGGCGCTTGCTCGATCCCGTCGTCCGTCCGCGTGGGCCATTCGCCTGGCTGACCAACGGCGCCACCGATGGCCGCATTTCGCGCGAAAAATTATTGGGCCAGCTCGGATGGAAGAAAGATCCGGCACGGCTCGAAAACGCCGTGCAATCCGCGGTGCGTCCCGCGCCTCCGGCAAGCAAGTCCGTCGCGCTGTTCGCCGAGGGTGCGCGCAACGGGCCGCTGGCGGTTCGTGAAACGCTCGCAAACCGGCACATCTTGTTGATCGGCGTGACCGGATTTATAGGCAAGGTCTGGCTTGTCGATCTGCTCGAAAACGTACCGAACATCGGAAAGATCACGCTGCTGATTCGCAAAAACAGAACGACTTCGGCGCAGAAGCGCTTCCAAAAAATTATCGAGGAATCGCCCGCGTTCGATACCCTCCAAGAAAAATACGGCCGCCAGCTCGGCGCTCTGCTTGAAGAAAAGGTGGAAGTGGTCGAGGGCGACGTGGGCTTGCCGGGGCTGGGCCTGGATGCGGCGACGCAAGCGCGATTGGCAAAATCGCTCGATTTGGTCGTTAACAGTGCGGGCTTGACGGATTTCAATCCCGACTTACGCGAGGCCCTCGCTTCCAACGTGGATTCGACGCGCCATCTATTGGATTTTTTGCGGAAGTCTGATCACGCCGGTCTGATGCATCTTTCGACTTGCTACGTTGTGGGCATGCGCGACGGCCGCGTGATGGAAGAATTGCACGACAATTATAATCCTTCTCGCGACGCGGCATTCGACGCCGAAAAGGAAATCGCTTCGCTCCGCGAAACGATCCGCCGCGTCGAGGAGAGAGCGAAGAGCCCCGAGCTTTCGAAAGCGCTCCGGCGGCAGGCGCTCGGCAAAGGCGGTGATCCGTCAGCGGTGGCCGCGACGGAGCTGGATGGCGTATTGAAGCGAAATCGTTTGCGATGGGCGCGCAACCGGCTGGTGCGCATCGGCCTTCGCCGCGCGCAACATCTCGGCTGGCCCAATACCTATACATTCACAAAGAGCCTCGGCGAATCAATCCTCGCGCGCAGCAGTAGCGAACTGCCCATCGCTGTCGTGCGGCCTTCCATCGTCGAAAGTTCGGAGCGCTCGCCGTTCACCGGATGGAACGAGGGCATCAACACGTCCGGCCCTCTTTCGTATTTGCTCGGCACGAATTTCCGTCAACTGCCCTCGAACGAGCGCAAGTGCCTCGACGTCATTCCTGTCGATATGGTGAGCCGCGGCATGACGCTGATCGCCGCCGCGGTGATTTCGCGACGCCACGCGCCGATGTACCAGCTGGCCACTTCCGCCATCAATCCCGTGAACATGGGCCGCAGCATCGAGTTGACGGGCCTCGCGCACCGCAAGCATTACCGCACGCAGCAGGGAATCGAGCACTGGCTCAAGGTGAAATTCGAAACCATCCCCGTTTCGAAGCAACGCTACGAGCGGCTCTCCATTCCCATGCAGAAAGCCGTCATCTCGCGCATCAATCGCGCCGCGGTTTCCATGCACATGAAGAAAGCCCCGCTCGCCAAGCAGGAGCGCGACCTGATTCGCGCCGAAAAGCTCATCGAGCTTTATGAGCCCTTCATTCTTCACAACGAACACGTCTTCGAATGCGAGAACGCGCGGCTGCTTTCCGCGGCGCTTTCGCCGGAAGAGAAAACCATTTTTGACTTTGCTCCCGAATCCATCGATTGGTGGGACTATTGGATCAATGTGCACATTCCGGCGCTCCGTCGGTGGTGCTATCCCTTGATGGAAGGCCGGCCGCTCGAATCGCGCGCTCCCCGCGAGCTGAACTGGTCTCCCGAAAATGCCCGGGCCGCCGTGATCACCAATTCCGCGGCGCCGTCGGACCCATTATGGCGATCTTCGTAACTGGCTCGACCGGGTACTTGGGAAGCTACGTCGCCGCGGGGCTGTTCATCGGACATCGCGACACGCTGAATCTCCTGGTTCGCGCCAAGAGCGAGCAGGAAGCGCGAGAGCGACTGTGGACTTCGTTGCAACTTCATCTCGGATTTCCTGAATTTTGCGAATATCTTTCTTCCCGCGTGCGCATCTTTCGCGGAGACTTGACGAGCGAGCGGTTCGGCCTCGCCGACGACGAATATCACGCGCTCGTGGACACGACCGATTCGATCATCCATTGTGCCGCCTCGCTGAACCGCAAATCGGAGCGCCAGTGCCTCAACGTCAATTTGCGCGGCGGCCTCGAAGTGATCCAGCTCGCCCGGCGCGCGCAGAATCGCAACGGCCTGCGGCGCTATTCGCATGTTTCCACGGTTGCCGTCGCCGGCAAGCGCCGCAATGAAGTGGTGATGGAAGATTCCGCGATTGACTGGTCTCGCTCGGACTACGATCCCTATGCGCGCACGAAAAAATTTGGCGAGCACATGATTCATCAGCTTCTCGCCGACGTGCCGCACACGATTTTCCGTCCCGCGATCGTTTTGGGCGACAGCCGCCACGCCGAGACTTCGCAATTCGATATGGTCCAGGCGTTCGATGTTCTCGTCCGGCTCCCTGTTCTTCCGCTGCGCTCCCACGACAAGATCGACATTGTGCCTGCGGACTACGTCAGTAAAGCGATCGTCGCGATTCATCAAAAGGACGAACCGGCGCACGGTATTTATCATTTGTCGTCCGGGACCGGTTCGCAGACGTATAAGGAATTAACGGACGCGCTCGCGGAAGCCGGCGGCTGGCGGCGTCCGGCGTACTGGCCCTGGCTAGGCAGCGCATTTTCCGGTACGGTGAATTGGCTTGCGGCACGAAAAGGCGCGGTTGCGCATGGAGCGTCGCTCTTGAAGGTTTTTTGGCCGTATCTCGATTGGAACACGGTTTTTGACAATTCGCGCGTGGTGGTTGAGCTTGGGGAAATGCCGGCGAAATTTTCGGCGTACGCATTTCCGCTATTGAAGTTCTGCCGCGAAAATAAATTTCGCTATCCGGCAAAACCGTGGCCGCAAATGGAAATCGGCGTGGACGCACCAGAGAAATCCGCAGCGGCGGGAGGCGCTCGCACATGACAGACTTTCTTCTGGTAGCTTGGGTCAGCACGCTCATCGAGATCAGGCGCCTCAGCTGGGTCTTTGGCCTTGGGAAACGTTGGACGCCGGGCGAAAAACTGCGCTTGCTGTTCGCCGGCTACAACGGCACGCGAAACACCGGCTCGGACGTTCGTGTCCAGGAAATGTTGCGGCAAGTGCGCCACGTCCTCGGCGCGGAGAACATCGACTTCAGCGTAATGACGCAGAGTTTCGACCGCACGCGCGGCTACTTTGAAGACACGAAGCAGGTCTACCTCCCCGATGTCTTTCCGCCATTCCTGTCTCGCGAGGTGCGGCAAAACCACGGCGTCATCGCGTGCGAAGGCTCGATGTTCAAAAGCAAGTTCGCCAATGCGCTGACCACCATGATGATCGGCTCGCTCGGCCTCGCTTCCGCGGAAAACAAACTTTCGCTCGGCTATGGCGGCGAAGCCGGGCACATGGACCGGCTTGTCGAGCGCATGTGTGAGCGCTATGTACACGATTCGCTGATTATCACGCGAAATGAGGAATCGCAAAAAGTCCTGAGCTCTCTCGGAATCCCCACCGAGCTTGGAACCGACACCGCGTGGACCTTCGAGCCGCATCCTCCGGCGTATGGCCGCAAAGCCTTGCGCGACGCGGGTTGGGACGAGAAGACTCCCGTGCTGGCCGTTTGTCCAATTCATCCGTTTGTCTGGCCGGTGAAAGCTTCGATCGGAAAATACATCGCGCGCGCCACCACCGGCGGCTACAAGGACAGCCAGTATCGCACCGTTTATTTCTTCCAGTCCGGGCCGGCCGTCGAAACAAAATACCGCCACTACATTTCCAGCTTCATCAAGGCGATTGCGTCGTTTCGCGAGCGCCATCACGTCTTTCCGATCCTCGTCGCGATGGAGCGCCTGGACGCCGTGGCCTGCCGCGATATCACCGAAGCTCTCCCGGGCATTCCGATTTTTACTTCCGACGATTACGATATGTTCCAGATGGTTTCCATTCTCCGTCAGTCGTCTCTCATGGTTTCCTCGCGCTATCACGGCATCGTGACGAGCATGCCGAGCCTCGTCGCTTCGGCCGGCGTCACCATGGACGAGCGCATTCGCAATCTCATGCGCGAGCGCGGCCATCAGCATCTTTTCCTGACCGTCGATGATCCCGACCTCGAGCCCAAGCTCATTAAAATGATGGATGCTCTGGTAGTAGAGGCGGAATCCGTCCGCGACGGCATTGGCAAAACTGTCGTGCGCAATCTCAAAGTCATGGCGCGCATGGGCACCTTTCTCGAAGACGCCGTGCGACGAACCTATCCGGAATTTCCTCTGCGTTCCGGCGTTCTCTCTTGGGAAGACTACCTTCCGCCCCTGAACGGCACCTTGCTGCAACTCGTCGAGCGCTACGGCGCCTCCGCCGCCGTCACGCAGCATTCTGTGGCCGGAGCTGCGTCGCGCTAATGCCTGGCCCGCCTGCCATGCCGAATTTTCTCGAAGACATTTTCGCGCAACTGAAACGGGCCGATAGCCGCGTCGTTCTGCGCGAGATTCACGGAGAGGAATTCGTCAGCGTTTCCGGCAGGGAATTGCTCGAACAAGTGCAGCGCGTCCGTGCGCATCTGCGCCGCTCCGGACTTCAACCCGGCGAGCGCTGCGCGCTCCTCGCGCCCAACTCCGCGCGATGGGTGGCGTTCAATCTTGCCATGCTCGCCGAAGGCGTCATCGTCGTGCCGCTCTACGCCCGCCAGGCGCCCGCCGAATTGGCCGCGATGATGAAGGATTGCCTGCCGCGATTTCTCTTTACGAGCGACCTCGCGCTCGGCGAAGCCGTGGCAAAGGCCTTGCCGCCGCAGTGGTCGGATGCGCGAAGGCTGGTCCTCTTTGACGATGTGTTGCAAGCCGACGCGGCCGGCGCGCCGCTGCCTGAAGGCCCGAATCCGCGCGCGGATGCCGACCTCGTCACCATCATCTACACCTCCGGCACCTCCGGCGAACCCAAAGGCGTTTGCCTGAACGTCGGCAACGTGACGCACATGCTTTCTTGCACGCGCGAGCGCCTCGATTTGCTCATGGGCGCCGTCCATGAACCCGACCGCGTCTTCCACTACGGTCCGTTCAGTTTCGCCGCTTCCTGGATCACCCTGCTGACTTGCCTCTCCAGGGAGAGCGTTCTGACGCTCTCTAGGGACTTGACCAAACTCGCGGACGAAATTCGCCTCGCTTCTCCGCACTATTTCTTGAATGTGCCCACGCTTCTCGAACGCGTGCGCCGCGGCGTCGAAGACGCACTTTCCAAGCGCGCCGCGCCTATCCGTTCGCTATATGTAAAAGCGCGCGAAGCATGGCTGCGCAAGCACGTGGGCCGGGGCCGCGCCATGGATTCCTTCTGGTTGGCGCTCGGCCGCAGATTTATTTTCAGCAAGATCAAGGAACGTTTTGGCCCGAATCTTCGCGCTTTGATCTGCGGGTCGGCGCCGCTCGCTCCCGAGACGCAGCAATTTTTCCTGATGCTCGGTATCCCGGTGCTGCAGGCGTATGGCCTCACGGAAACCACGGCGATCTGCACGCTTGATGATCCTCGCGTTCCCGTCGAGCCGGGTTACGTGGGCACCGCCGTGCCCGGCATCGAGATGAAAGTCGGCGAGAACGAAGAGATTATCGTTCGAGGCCCAAATATTTTCCCAGGGTATTGGAATCGCCCCGAAGAAACCTCGCGTGTGCTGCACGACGGCTGGTTTCACACCGGCGATCAAGGCGAGGTGAATGTTAGCGGAAATTGGCGGATCACCGGCCGAATCAAGAATCTGATTGTGCTAAATTCTGGCCACAAAATTTCGCCAGAGTCGATCGAAGAAAAGCTCGCCGTCTTGCTCCCCAACGCGCAACAAATCGTCTTGGTTGGCAACGGCCGCGGCTTTCTCTGCGCGCTCGTGACCGGCCCAGTCGAACCCGCCGCCGTTCAATCGGCACTATACGTCTTGAACCCCGAACTTCCCCACTATCGCCAGATTCGCAATTTCACTGTGTTGTCGGAGAGCCTTACTCCCGAAAGCGGCCTCTTGACCGTAATGGGCAAGCTTCGCCGCGACGCAATCAACGCCCGCTTCGCCTCCGAAATCAGCGCGATGTACGCCGAGGCGCTCGAAAGCAAAGCCGCCGCCGGGAGCCAGGCGTGAAATCGTTCGCCGGCAAAGCTCTTCGCTGGGAATGGCGCGATGGCGTGATCGAGCTGGCGTTGGATCGCGCGCCTGCCAACGAAATCGGGCTTGCCATGCTCGCCGATCTGGAACAATTTGTCGCCGCCTTTCCCGCGCTGATTCCGGAAACCGCGGCCTGCATCATTTTCAGCGACCGCAAGCATGGCTTCTCCGCAGGCGCCGATCTCCGCGAGCTTTACCACGGCGCCGTCCAGCTTCCCGAGAAAGACCGCCTTGCCGCCGTTCGGACCTTCCTCGAACGCATCCACGCGGTGTTCAACGCCATCGACGCCGCTCCGTTCACGACCATCGCCGCCGTTCACGGAGTATGCTTCGGCGGCGGCTTCGAACTGGCCCTTACGTGCGACATCCTCATCGCCGATAAAATGGCGCGTTTCGCATTTCCTGAATTGCGCCTCGGCCTGATTCCGGGATTCGGCGGCATTCCCCGCCTGAAGCGCGACCTCGGTAACGCGTTCATCCGCGATTTGCTCCTCACCGGCCGCAGCATTAACGCCACGCGCGCGAACTCTGTCGGGCTTGCCGCGCAACTCGCCTCCGAAGGCGAAGCCCTGCGAATAGCCCGCGCAACCGCTGCGCAAGCCGTAAAATTCGACGCCGTCACCCGCGCCGCCGCAAAAAAGTTCATCAAACCGATTCCTCACGAAGACCTGCGCCGCGAAATCGATCTCTTCTGCGAACTCTTTACCCGGCCGGCAGTCATGGCCGCGTTGAAAAAGTTTGTCGAGTCCACCGACGCGATGCCCTATCTTCCCTGAAGCAATCGACCCAGTGTTCTCCCCGCATCCGTCGTTCCTCCATTTTCTTTCTCCCCCCGAAGAATGGTAAATTTAGTCTTCCATGCGCACACTCGAGGAGACCACCCAGGAGGTTCTCGATCTGGCGTCCAAGCACTTCCATGTGCCCGCCGGTTCGCTCGCTCCGGAAGACGATTTCTTCAAGAAGCTCGGCATCGACAGCCTGCAAACGCTCGAGATGCTCAGCCGTCTGGAAAATCATTTCGGCATCGAGCTGCCCGACTACGAAGTGCAGGGAGTCAGCGACTTCCGCACACTCGCCTCGCGGATTCAATCCCGCCTGTAATGCTGGACCTTTCGAAATATCAATCCATCGGCGCTGCGCTGAAAGACGCGCTCGAACAGTTCGCAAACGAAATTTGTCTCATCGAGGCCGACCGCGACCGCGAAAAAGAGCGCCTCACCTATGGCGACTTCAAGGAGCGCGCGTATCCGCTCGCAAAAGCGTTGCAAGACGCCGGCTTTTCCAATTCCGACCGCGCCAGCATCATCATGACGAATCAGTCCAAGTGGCTGATCTCCGCCTGCGCCGTTTTCCACGCCGGCGGCGTCCTGGTCCCGCTCGATTACAAGCTCACTCCCGACGAGCAGTGGCAACTGCTCAAACACTCCGGCGCGAAGGTTCTCATCACCGAATATCCTATCTGGTGCCAACTCAGCATGGCCGCTGGCCGCGCCACGGCAGTGGACATAAACACTGTCCTGGTCACCGAAGCGCCCCCCAACGCCGACCTTGTCGGCGCTCGGCGATGGGAAGACTTTCGCGGCAGCGGCGAACCTACGTTTGTCCCCCGCGCGCGCCAGGACGTGGCCTGCATCGTCTATTCTTCCGGCACCGGCGGCCGCCCCAAAGGCTGCTTGATGACGTACGAAAATTATCTCGAGCAGTGTGTCGCGCTCACCTCGCTTTACCCCTTTTGGCCCGGCGTGCGCTATCTCAGCATCCTTCCCACGAATCATGCCATCGACTTCATGGTTGGCTTCTTCGGCCCGTTCACGTGCGGCGCCGCCGTGGTGCATCTCCGCACGCTCCGCCCGGAATACGTCCGCGAAGCGTTTGCCAAGTACAAGATCACCTATGTCAGCCTCGTTCCCCTCGTCCTGAAAAATCTCCAGAAAGGTTTGCAGTCGCGCTTCGACGCGCTCTCGCCCGGAAAGCGCAAGGGGCTCAATGCGCTAGTTGCGCTCAATAAAGCTCTGACAAAGAGCCGTCCGCGCCCGTGGCTCAGCCGCCGCTTGCTGAAACAAGTACACGATCCTTTCGGCGGAGAACTTCGGGCCATCATCGTCGGCGGCGCATTCACCGAGCCGCAAACTCTGCAATTTTTTTACAATCTCGGCATTCCCGTCGCCAACGGTTATGGCCTGACGGAAGCGGGCACCGCCATCACCGTCAACGACCTCAAGCCCTTCCGCGCCGACACCGTCGGCAAGCCCCTTCCCGGCATGGAAGTTCGCATCGTCAATCCCGGCGCCGAAGGCATCGGTGAAGTTTCCGTGCGCAGCAAAACCGTCATGTCCGGCTACCTCAACGAGCCCGAACTCACCGCCGAGGCCATCGTCGATGGCTGGCTCATGACCGGCGATCTCGGCCGCTTTGATGCCGCAGGCCATTTGCAACTCTTCGGGCGGAAAAAAAACATGATCGTCACCGAGGAAGGCAAAAACATCTATCCGGAAGACATCGAAGCCGTCTTCGACAGTCTCCCCGTGAAGGAATTTTGCGTCTTCGCCGCCAACTATATCTGGCCACAACGCACCATGGTGGGTGAACAGCTCCTGCTTGTTCTCCATCTCGAGCCCGGCCAGACTTATACCGAAGAACTCCGCCGCGAGATTTCCGCGCGCAACAACAAGCTTCTAAACTACAAGCGCGTTCACGGCGTCGTGCTCTTCGAGGAAGATTTTCCGCGAACGGCTTCTCTGAAGATAAAAAGGAACGTACTTGCAGAGCGGCTTGCTAAGCTGGACCGCGCCGCTGCGTTCCTGCCGTTGTAGTGCGTGCAAGCGCCGGAATCTTGTTTGGGGAATCGAAGCGCCCGTGAAGGACCACTTTTTTGCCATCGTCAACCCTGCCGCCGGTGGCGGCCGCTCGGCCAAGCTGGCCGGGCCGGCTCTCGGGGGCCTGCGTGAAAAGGGCTTGAAGGTTGACGTTCTTGCTTCCACCGGACCGGGGCACGCCATCGCCCTGGCGCGCGAAGCCTACGAGCAAGGCTACCGTCGCTTCATCGCCGTCGGCGGCGATGGCACCGCGCATGACATTCTGAACGGAGTTTATCAGCGCGCCGGCGGCGTGGATCGCATCGCTCTCGGTTTCCTGCCGCTCGGTACCGGCAACTCCTTCCTTCGCGATTTTACTAAGGACGGGGCCGCTGCTTCTCTCGCAGCCCTGATCGAAGGCCGAAAACGGCCCGTGGACCTTCTTCGTCTCACGCACGCGAAAGGGCAAATCTATTCCTTCAACTTGCTAAGTCTCGGTTTCACCGCCGACGTTGGCGCGCTCACGAATCGGTATTTTAAATCTCTCGGACATTTGGGCTACCTGCTCGGCGTCTTCGTGCGCGTCGTTCAATTGCGCCGCCGCGCTTTTCGTTTGCGTTGCGATGACGATAGAGATTGGGACGAAACTCGCTGCCTTTTTCTCTCCTTTAACAACAGCAAATACACCGGCGGCACCATGCTCATTGCGCCTCAAGCCGATCCCGCGGACGGCCTGATCGAGCTGGTTCGCTGGGGGCCCATCGGCCGCATCGGTTTGCTGCGCATGCTTCCCAGGCTTTATGACGGCACGCACATCCAGCATCCGCTGGCTTCCCGCCGCGCTGTTCGCCGCGTCGAATTCGGAACCCAAGTTCCAGTCGACGTTCTCATCGATGGTGAAATTGCCGCCCTCGAATGCGTTTCTCTGGACGTGCTCCCCGGCGCCGTGGACGTCTATATATGAAGCGCAGCTTGCTCGCCCTGCGCAGTGCGTTTCTCTGGATTCTCAGCGGTCTCCACTTTTTTCTGGTCGCTCCGCTGCTCGTTTTTCTGGGAATCTTCCTGGACCCTCACAAGCACGATTGGCTCCAGCGCAGTTTTTGCCGCCGAATCGCATTTCTTTCCGGCGCGCGCGTGGAAGTGATTCGCTCGCCGGGCTTCGATCCGGGGCGCACCTGCTTCTTCATGGTAAATCACGTCAATCTTTTCGATCCTTTCGTGCTCTATTGTGCCATTCCGCAATACGTCCGCGGCTGGGAACTCGAATCCCATTTCAAAATACCGGCGTACGGCTGGCTGATGAAGCGCTTCGGCAACGTCCCCGTCCCCGACGTGCGCCGCCCTTCGGATCTCAAGCGTATGTGGCGCCTCACGCAGGACGCCATCGACGGCGGCACCAGCCTCATCATTTTTCCGGAAGCCAAGCGCACCCGCGACGGCCACGTCGATGAATTCGAGGAAGGCGGCTTTCGTGTCGCCCAGCAATTGGGCATTCCCATTGTGCCCGTCAGCTTGGTTGGCGCTTTCCAGCATCATCGCACCGGCCATTGGATGCTTTGGCCTGCGACCGTCACCGTGCATCTGCATGACACGATCGATACAAAGGGAATGACCAAGAAGGATGTTCGGGCGCTACGCGAGCGCGTGCGCGAAATTATCTCTGCGCCGGTCGAAGCGGAGCTGAAAAAACCGCAAACCTAATTTTGCGCGAGGCGAGCTTCTGCAATAACGCGACGCCTACGAGGGAAGCTTGATCCAGGGAATAGTCCGGCCGGCCTTCGTTTCCTGCCACGTGAAAACAATGCGGTCTATCACGGTGATCGTCGAAACCACCGCAATCACCCAAAGCACCGCGCCCATGCGGTTCACCAGGCCGCCAATAATCAGCAACACGAGCCGTTCCGGCCGCTCCATGAAGCCCACCTTGCACAATGGAATAAGCGACTCCGCGCGCGCCCTCGCGTAGCTGACCATCACCGATCCCGCGGTCGCCACCGCCGCCAGCACCACGTATGGCGTCCGCCCGCTCACCGAGTAATACACCAGCAGTCCCATGTACAGCGCCATGTCCGCGTATCGGTCCAGCGTCGAGTCGTAAAACGCGCCGAACGCCGTCACGCGATTCTGCCGCCTCGCCACTTGCCCATCCAGAATGTCCAGGAAGCCCGCGAAAAAGATGATCAGCGCGCCAATCCGGAAATTTCCCAGCGCGAAATTCGCCGCCGCGATGAAATTCACCACCAGCCCGAGAAACGTCAGAAAATTGGGATTGACGCCCGTCGCCGCCAATACGCCGACGATCTTGTCGAGCAGCCACTTGCTTCCGGTTCCTATTGCGCCTGTTAGGGTAGCCATTCTTTCGCTGCAACCAATCGGGAAATTGATTTTTCCCCTGCGTGGACAAAATCGTACACTAGCCCCGCGACACTCTGCAAACGACCCGGCCAATTGGTGGTGTCCTAATGTGGAGTGCGGGAGCCCTGCTCCCGCTATTGCAAGTGATACTGCGGCAAAGTTCCTCCGTTCAGCGCACCACGCATGCGTGAGACTCAGCCAGTTGCCTTCTGGTCGCGAAATCGAGAATACCCGGCCGAAATGAGGACACTACCGGCCAATTCGGCCTGAGCGATTTGCTCCCTTGGCCGATTTCTTCTTGACCGTGTGCCGCTCGCATCATACATTTCCATTGCATCCTTCTAACTGACCATTTCATGAAGAACTCGCTCTCACGCCGGGAAATTCTGTCTCGTGGTTTGATGGGCATGTCCGCCGCCTGGGTTACTGCGCATTGGCCCGCCATGCTCGCGGCCGCCAGCCACGCCCGCCAGGCTGTCCAATCTGCCGAACCCGCCAAGTTTGAATTTTTTTCTCCCGATCAAGCCGCGGAAGTCGCGGCCATCTCCTCGTGCATCATCCCCACCACCGACACCCCCGGCGCTCGCGAAGCAGGCGTCGTTTTTTTCATCGACCGCGCTCTCGTCACCTTTGCCAAAGCCCAGCAAAAAAAATATGTCGCGGGCTTGTCCGAGCTGCAATCCAGAGTCCAGGAAATGTTTCCCGGCACGGAGAAATTTTTCGCCGCTTCTTCGGACCAGCAGGACCAGATCCTCCAATCCCTCGACCGCCATTCTCACGGCTCAAAAAAACAATTCTTGCCGCGCCGCCCCGCCGCCGAATCGTTCTTCGAGATGGTCCGCGTGGACACCATCACCGGCTTTCTGATTGATCCTGACTCCGGCCGCCTTGGCAATCGCGATGGCCTCGGCTGGAAAGCCATTGGCCGCGATCCCGGGCACATGTTCCAGCCGCCTTTCGGCTACTACGACAAAGATTATCCCGGCTGGGAGCCCGCTCCCGCGCCTCCGGAAAAAACAAAATCATGACGACCGAGCAACCCAAGTACAAAACAACCGACGAGGTCGATTTCGTCATCGTCGGCTCCGGTGCGGCCGGCGGCATTCTCGCAAAAGAATTATCCGCCAACGGTTTCCGCGTTGTCGTTCTCGAGCAGGGTCCCTACCTCACCGAAAAAGACTTCGTTCACGACGAAATAAAAATCCGCGAACAGGATCTCCTCACCAATCATCCCGATCTTCAGCCCAACACCTTCCGTAAAACGCCCAACGAAAAAGCCAAGCGCCAGCGCGCCGTCATGTACGGCCGCCTCGTCGGCGGCACCAGCGTTCACTTCACCGCGAATTTCTGGCGCTTCCACGAAATCGATTTCACGGAAATCACTCGCTTCGGCCCCACTCCCGGCGCCGATCTGGCCGATTGGCCCATCTCCTACGCCGACCTCGAGCCTTACTACACCAAAGTCGAATGGGAGATCGGCGTCTCCGGCCTCGCCAACGCCAGCCCGTTCGATCCTCCGCGTTCCAAGCCCTATCCCATGCCTCCGCTTCCCGTGAAATCCAGCGGCGTCCTTTTCGAACGCGCCGCGCGCGAGCTCGGCTTTCATCCTTTCCCCGCGCCCATGGCCATTCTTTCGCAACCGCGTCCCGGCCGCAGCGCCTGCATCAATTGTGGTTTCTGTCTCGGCTTCGGCTGCGAAGTCGGCGCCAAATCCAGTTCACTCGCCTCCGCCGTTCGCATGGCAGAAAAAACCGGCCGCTGCGAGATTCGTCCGAATTCTTACGTCCACCGCATCGAGCTCGATTCGAATGGCCGCGCCACCGGCGCTGTCTATTTCGACGCGAAACGCAACGTCCAGCGCCAGAAAGCCAAAGCCGTCCTCGTCTGCGCAAACGGCGCGGAAACTCCGCGCTTGCTTCTCCTCTCCGCCAATAAGCAATTTCCCGATGGCCTCGCCAACAGCAGCGGCATCGTTGGCAAGCATCTCATGATGAATAGCGCTGCCATTTCGCGCGGCCTCTTCGAGCATCCTCTCAATGACTACAAGGGTTTCGCCGTCAGCCGCGTCCTCCACGATTTTTACGAGCTCGATCCCTCCAAAGTCGGCTTCCGAGGCGGCGGTGGCCTTGACGCGCGTTTCACCGAAACGCCCATCAGTTTCGCCCTCGGCAGCATGCCTCCCGGCTCTCCCCGTTGGGGCAAGGGCTTCAAAGACGTTTTGAGCCACGACTTTACCCGTACCTTCGATATTTTTTGCCACGGCACTTCGCTTCCCGTCGCGGACAATAGCTTCTCGCTCGATCCCGACGTGAAAGACGCCTGGGGCCTCCCCGCGCTTCGCATGACCTACAAAGATCATCCCGACGACCTCAAGCTCTGCAACTGGATGAACGTTCGCGCCGCCGAAATTCTCGAAACCGCCGGCGCCGTCAAGAAGTGGTCTTTCCCCGCTCGCGAGCAGGAATTCGGCGTGCATCTTCTCGGCACCTGCCGCATGGGCAATGACCCCAAGAAATCCGTTATCAACTCCGATCATCAAACTCACGACGTCAAAAATCTCTTCCTCTGCGACGGCAGCAGCCTCGTCACCTCCGGCCGCGGCCAGCCCACTATGACCATCGAGGCTCTCGCCTTCCGCGCCGCCGACCGCATCACGGCTCTCGCCAAGCGCGGCGATCTGTCTTCCTAAGCCGCCGCGCCGCCGCAGCGCTGCCTCTGCCGCGCCTCGCCGCTCCGAATTAATTTCCCTCCGCGTTCGGCCGCCCCACTTTCTGATACACTTTCCCTCGCAAATCGATTATCTAGGGGGCTGAGGATGAATTCGAACCAGCGCAACGTACCCTTCGTTCTGTGCGGATTAGTCTTGGCGGCAGGCTTGGCCATCGTTGGGGCGAAAGCCCAATCCCCGGCAGCGCCCGCTGCTCCCAAGCTCGCCGGAGACGTCTTCAAGAATCTCAAAGTTCTGCAAGACGTTCCGGCCGACGAAATCTTTCCCTCCATGCAATTCATCACCGCTTCGCTCGGCGTCGAATGCGAGTTCTGCCATGTCCGCGAAGGCCAGAAGATGGAATTCGAGAAGGACGACAAGAAGACCAAACTCACCGCGCGCAAAATGATGAAAATGATGTTCGCCATCAACAAAGACAATTTCGAGGACCACCGCGTCGTCACCTGCTACTCCTGCCATCGCGGCGCCGCCGATCCCGTCGGCATTCCCATCATCAGCGACGAGCCTGCGGCGCCCGAAGCCGAGCACGCCGGAATGCCCGGCGAAGCCAAACCCGTCCTTCCTCCCGCCGATCAGCTCCTCGATAAATATCTCGCCGCCGTCGGCGGTGAATCCGCCCTTCTTAAAGTCACCAGCCGCGTGGAAAAAGGCAATATCACCGCCATGGGCCATCAACTTCCCATCGAAGTCTATGCAAAGGCTCCGGACAAGCGCATCTCCATCATGCATTTTCCGCACAGCGACAGCATCACTGCGTTTGACGGAACCACAGGCTGGCTCAGCAACAACGGCCACTTTCACATGATGTCCGCTTCTGACAACGCCGCCGAGCGAATCGACGCCGATCTGCATTTCGCCGCCGACGTCAAATCCCTCTTCAAAAAATTCACCGTCGCTCCCGGCGAAAAAATCGACGGCCACGACACCTACCTCGTTATCGGCCACAACGAAGGCGAGCCGCCTCTGCGCCTCTATTTCGATCAGCAATCCGGCCTTTTGCTTCGCCTCGTGCGCTACGAAAATACCGCTCTTGGCCTCAATCCCACGCAATTCGATTACGCCGACTACCGCGACGAGGGCGGCGTCAAAATTCCGTTCCGCTGGACTCTCGCTCGTCCCGGCAATCGATTCACCATTCAAGTCGATCAGGTTCAGCAAAACGTTCCCGTCGACGACTCTAAATTCGCTCCTCCTCCCATGCCGCCTCCTTCCGAGGCTAAGCCCTCGGGCCATTAAAACGACCGGCCCGAAATATCGCTCGAAGCTACCGCCGCTCCTCGATTCTTCGCCGAGCGTGCGCGCATGGCTCCTGCCCCACTCCCCGGCCCCGGCCGGCCTTCAGGCCAGTTGCTATCGCCCGCCCCGCTGCTATAATTTTTCCAGGCAGCATTGCGGAAACTTCATGCGGCAGCCCGTCTGCCGCATTTTGTTTTGCGCCAAGCACGCTCGAATTCGATTCCTGAACTACTTCCACCTCTGGAGGACGCCTCAAAATGGTTGGTTTAGACCACGAATTATGTAAACCACTAAGTCCTTCAGAATCAGCACTTGCAAAAATGACTCATAAGTGCTGATTATAAAAGACTTATGAAAAAACTAAGTCCTTTGTATTCCGCACTTACAAAAAAAGGGGGGAGGGGGGTAGCTATGACTAACTTCCGCTTCGTCCTTTCCGGCCCACTCCTTTCTGCCGGAAACTTTATCGCCGATCTCTCGTCTTCTTACTCAGGACCGGTGTATAAAGCCCTCGGTCTCCATTCGCCCAAACTTGTTGTTCCGCGAGGTGCTCCATGGCCACCCTCTGGCAAGATATCCGCTACGGCCTCCGCGTCCTCTCAAAATCGTCCGGCTTCACCTTTATCGCTGTCTTGACGCTCGCTCTCGGCATCGGAGCCAACACCGCCATCTTCACCATCGTCTACGGCGTCCTTCTCCGCCCCCTCCCTTTTCCCCATCCCGATCGCATCGTCGAGCTCTCCGAAAGCTACAAAGAGCAGAGCGACGAGATGGACCTCGATTCTCGCGAATTGAAGCAATTGCAGACCTACAAAGATCCGTTCGAGAATATCGCCGGCTACACCTCGGTCGGCTACAACCTTGCTGTCGGAAATTCCGCCGAGCACTTGCGCGGCATGCCGGTCGATTCCTCTTACTTCAGCGTCCTCGGAATCCACCCCGCGCTCGGCCGCGACTTTACTCCCGAAGATAATGCCGGCGATGGCCAGCGCGTCGCCATCATCAGCCACAACCTGTGGGCGCGCCGCTTTGGTTCCGATCCCGCCGAAATCGGCCATAACATTCTCTTGAATGGCGAGCCTTTCACTCTGATCGGCGTGATGCCCCGCGATTTTGCCGCCATCGCTGTCGCCACCGATCTCCCGAATAGCGGCTCCGCGGATGTGTGGACGCCTCTCGCGCTCGTCGCCAAAACCGCCGGCAGCGGAGAGAACATCGGTGTACTCGCTCGCCTCAAGCCCGGCGTAACTCCCGCGCAGCTCCAGGCACAAATGAATATCGTCACGCAAGACTTCCGCCGCGAATTTCCCAACGTCGTTGGCAAAGAACTCAACATCAGCTTCCGGCCGTACCTGCAAATGATCGGCGCCGACGTCCGTCCCTACCTTTTGCTGCTTCTCGGCTCTATCGGTTTCGTACTGCTGATCGCCTGTGCGAATGTTGCCAATCTCTTCCTCGCGCGCGGCAGTTTGCGCGGCCGCGAGATTGCCGTCCGCATCGCCATGGGCGCATCTCCAGGCCGGCTGTTTCAGCAGTTGCTCACAGAAAGCATGCTCGTCGCGCTCGCTGGTGGAGCCTGCGGACTGCTCGTCGCCTATCTCGGTCTCGGTTCACTCCTGGAGCTTGCACCCATCGATCTGCCTCGCGTCTCTGACGTTCATCTCGACGGCTGGGTCTTCGCGTTTACATTTTTCATTTCGCTCTTCACCGGCGTTCTTTTCGGTCTCGCTCCCGCCCTCGAAGCCAGCCGCACCGCCATCAACGAAGCCCTCAAGGAAGGCGCTGGCCGCTCCAGCGCTTCGCAGGGTCGCGCTCGCCTCCGTCAACTGCTGGTCGTCGGCGAATTCGCTCTTTCTCTGATTCTGCTCACCGGCGCTGGCCTGATGATCGCCACATTTTCAAAACTCATTCACACCGATCCCGGCTTCAATCCTCACCAGATTCTTTCCGCGCAGTTCTGGTTGATTGGCTCGAATTACAATTCAGAAGCGGAAATCGCCAGGTTTGACCGCGCCATTGTTCAGCGCCTCGAATCCATCCCCGGTGTCGATGCCGCCGTCATCGCCGCCGGCTTACCTCTCGAGCGCGGCGGAAACAATGGCGTCCGCATGCCCAATTCCCCGGATGCGTATAGCGTCGACTACCGCGAAATCACGCCCGGCTTTTTCCGCGCGATGGGCATCCCGCTGCGTCAAGGACGCGCCTTTTCCGAATCGGATTCCGAGACGGCCGATAAAGTGGTCATCGTCAATCAGGCATTCGTTCGCAAACACTTTCCCAAACGCAATCCCATCGGGGAACACATTTTCCTGGGCAAAACTTCCTGCGAAATCGTCGGCGTGGCAGCCGACGTGAAGTCTTACCTTGACCAGCCCGCACCTCCAACGACTTTCGTTCCAGCGGCGCAAGCCTCCTACGAGACGTCAAAGGTATTTGAAGGTTGGTTTCCGCGCATCATCATTGTTCGATCCAACGTTGATCCTCTCAGCCTCAGCCGTTCCGTCCGCGACGCCATCGCTGCCGTCGATCCCACCGTTCCGACCGGCTCGATTCGTTCCATGGAGCAAGTGGTCTCCCGCTCCCTGGCCCTTCGCACCTTCATGATGTCTCTGTTGGGACTGTTCGCGGCCCTCGCTCTGGTTTTGGCTAGCGTGGGCATCTACGGCGTCATTTCCTTTGCCGTCTCTCAGCGCACGCGCGAAATCGGTATCCGCATGGCGCTGGGCGGCCATCCGCGCGACGTGCTTCGCCTGATTTTGGGAGAAGGTCTCGAAGCTGGTTCTTGCCGGCGTGTTCCTCGGTCTCCTCGCCGCCCTCGCCATGACCCGTCTTCTCTCGACACTGATCTACGGCGTGAGCGCCACGGATCCGTTCATCTTCTTGTCAGTCGTTGCTCTACTCGTCGCCGTGGCTCTAGCCGCTTGCTTCGTCCCGGCCCGCCGCGCCATGCGCGTCGACCCCATCGTCGCTCTCCGCTACGAGTAACCCATGGTCCCTTTGGAGACCACAACGAAGCGATGCTGTTGGAGAGATAAGAGGAGGGATTGTGCTGGCAGCCGCCAAGATTGCTCACCTTCACTTCGGGTACGGCCTCCTGTAACCCTACGACGCCCGTCGGATTTGGATTCGCGCGAACCAAGTCGCCACCGTTCTGCCGGAGGAGATGTGATGTCTGTCACAGTCAGAACTGGTTGTCTGTTATAAGAAGGCCCTGGCGCGGATCCTTGCGTCGGAAGGATCGATGTGGCGCCCACCCAGGTTCGGATTGAGGGAGGTTGCATGTTCGGTCCAATTGGAATTCTTATCGGGCTAATCGTTCTGACGATTGTGTTGGTGGCCGTGTTTCTCGTGCGCCCTTCCGTTACGGCCGGGACTGCTGGAAAAATATTGGCGTTTATTGCCCTGTGCGCCCTTCCAGCGTTCTGCATCGGCGCGGGCATGCTCACGCACATGCAACGCTCCGAACAAACGAAGTTCTGCATTTCCTGCCATGCCATGGAAAACTACGGGAAAAGCCTGTATGTCGATGATCCGAAGTATCTGCCCGCCCAGCATTTTCAAAATCACCGCGTGCCAGCCGACACCGCTTGTTACGCCTGCCACGCCGACTACACAATTTACGGCCCGTTGAAGGACAAGCTAGCAGGCGTGACGCGCATCTACGTGCAATACATCGGTACGCCCCCGGCGCACATCACCATTCCGGGCGGCTTCAACAATCACCAATGCCTGCGCTGCCACGCCGGCGCTTGAGACTTCGAAGCCAATCCCGTTCATCAAGCCCTCATGGACACACTCACTTCGAATCAGATGTCCTGCATTTCGAGCGGCTGCCACGATACCGTTCATAACGCATCCAAAGTAGACACCTTGAAAATGTGGAGGCCCGCACAATGAAACTCGGTGAAATTGGAATGAATAGATTTCTGAGAGTTGCAGCCGCGCTGATCATCCTCGGCTTGATCGTCGAAATCATCAGTCTCTTGCGGGTTCATCCGCTGATGTTTGCCCTGTTTGCATTCGTGGGCGTGTCTTTCATCGGTCTCGGAATAGTGGTCTACCTGGCCTCGCTCGTTTTTGCTGCCGGAGCGCAGCAAAAAGGTGGTTCTCCTCGTTGAAAAGAGTAAGTCCGGCCGAGAAGTGAAAATAGAGATTTGCTTCGCTGACGTGGAGAACTTCCGAACACTCGCGCGTAGGATCGATTAGCGAAGGGCGCCTTTGAAAAGAAGGCTCGATCACTGTCAGCGCAGCCGGCTCAATGGAACGAGCGCCTGCTGACAGTGCGGCTGTGTTAGGAGTGAGTACGTAAAAAGTGCAGCGAAGCGCGGGCTAGGCTGCGCGGTGAAATTTGTAGGACACCACCCGGTAACCTACTGAAAATAAATGGTGGGCCTGGGTGGACTTGAACCACCGACCTCGCCCTTATCAGGGGCGCGCTCTAGCCACCTGAGCTACAGGCCCCAACATCACGGGGGGAACGTCCACAACTGTCTCATTGTACGGTGGTTTAGCGTATTTCGCAATTGTGCGGAATCTACGTGCGGAATCTACGCTTCGGTACAAGACAGCAACTTCTCCCGTCCACTTACTGTGCACGATCTCCTGAATCGGAGTTCCGCCTATCGCGGAGAGTTCAGCCCATGCAGCGCCAAGATGCACAGGCTCAGCCGGGAAGTGCAGTGTTTTCGCGTAGATCCGATCAACAAACAGAACCAGAATGCGGGTAGCTCGCAGATAAACTCGTAAAGATGAACGAGCCCTACAGTTAGAGAATTGAGCTTAGAACCATGCCGAGATCACAGCCACCTGAGCCTATAACTCAAAACAATTCCCGGCGTGGTTCCTCATCGGCTCTAAACCCCATTGAATGCGATCGACCCCGAACGAGAGTACCTGCGGTCCAACTTTTGGATTCCCGATAAACTGGAAGCTATGTATCTCGATGAGCCGAAGAACCACGTCCCCGCCGGTCGTAGTAGAAGAGATGGAACGCATCGGAGCGGATGTCTAGTTCCGGCAAGAGATAGCTGTGATCGAAATCGGGCCCGGCGTCGAGGACGATGACTGATGTACCCTTTCCGATTTCTCAGGCATACAACTCAGCGATTCCCTCCGACCGGGACGCGGCTTTCCCTCGGCGTGCCGGTCTGTTCGCCCTTCAGCCTAGCCATCGAAACGGAAGGCACCCATGCCGCGTATGCGCACGCAAGGATCGCAAGGACTAGCGTCGCTTTCAGAGTGTTGAAGCCTATAACAACTTACGGCAAACCTTTGTCTTAATCGGGACGACGGTCGTGTCACAGGCGACTCCGCCGAAACGCCATTAGGTAAGGGTTACCGGCAAACCGGACAAATTCTTCCCAGTACCCACAAGGACGGTTTCCGCCTTAATCGGGACTTGAGGATTACTGCCAGGTTGCCCGTAATCCACCAATTTAGGCCCTAGCGCTCAATCACGTCCCACAAGCCGATGTACCGGACTCTTATGCTGCGGAATCTATTTGAAAAGGGAGGACACCATGACCCAATCGAGTGCTATACAACGAGCCAGCGAGCTGAACAATCTCGACCTCATGTTACAACGTAACAAAGAATTTGCTGCTCGGCAGTCTGCTGAGGGCACACTCATGCCTTCGCTTCCGGGGGCGCTGCCAAATGTAAAGGCGATCGTCATCGGTTGCGCTGATATGCGTGTAGATCCTGCTGACATACTTGGAATCAGACCGGGCGAGGCCGTCGTGATGCGTAACATCGGCGGTCGAATCACGCCGGGGTTGTTGGAAGAGTTGGGACTACTCGGGCGAATCGGTGAAGTTGCCGGAGAGATTCCTGGAGGCGGCGGTGAATTTCACATCATCGTACTTCAGCACACCGATTGCGGCATCACTCGCCTTGTCGGCGACCCCGCAAAGCTGGCGCACTATTTTCAAATACAGGAAGGCGAACTCAAGACAAAAGCGGTCACCGATCCTCGGGCGGCAGTCGCCTTCGACGTTGCTGCGCTCCGGGCGATTCCCGCATTGCCGGGCTCTTGGCTTATATCAGGCCTCGTCTACGACGTGGCGACCGGACTTGTCGAGATCGTAGTACCGCCAGCGCCCATTCATACTGCGCAAAACTCCTGATTCACGCCCTTACATTAACTGGTCTGGCCAGCTTTCGAGTGGTCGGCAAGCAGGAAGCAATCCGGTTACTTCCGCATTGCCCGTCATCCGGGAAGAACACAGAAATTTCTCCCCCCGCGGTTTATAGAGTCACATCTACAGAAGATAGGCGACGTTTTGACCAAGTTGCGAGAGCCGAGAGTCAGAAGGTCACCCAGGAGACACTCTAATAACCCAAGTACCGGAGCGCCATCTCTGCGGTCCGTTTGAGTTCTGCCTTCGTCGAACCATTCGCAGCTTGGATGGATAGACCGGCGAGAATCGTGGACAAATACCTTGTGTAGTCGTCCATGTTGATCTCCTTCGGCAACTCCCTGCTCTTTCGTGCCCTCACAAGGCGCGATTTTATGGCAGCTTGATTCTGCTTCCGAATCTCGGTCATGAGCTGCCTTGCAGGGGTGGCGTCCATGCTGCAGCCCGTCGCCCCCACCAGTGACATGCAAGCTGGCGGATGGCCGGGAGTGGTCAGGAACTCAACCGTGTTCTCGAAAAGCGCACGTACGGCACCCTCTAGGGTCGCCTCCGCCAGCGCCCTCCCGGCATATTGTGCTCGATACTCCAGATAGCGCTTCGCCGCTAATGCAAACAGATCCTGTTTGTCGCCGAAAGCCGCATAGATGCTTGAGGGACTGAGGCCCATCGCAGTGGTAAGATCGGCCATCGAAGCGCCCTCAAAGCCGCGTTCCCAAAAAAGCAGCATCGCAGCCTCGAGCGCCGCGTCCTTATCAAAGTTGATCGGTCGTCCCGTCTTTCCATTTCCTGCTTTCATACGTTTGCTCGCCGCCCTTGATAGATATTAGAACGCAAAATGGCGTAACCGATGCGCATTGCCCGACATCTGTAATGAGTGTTCCATAATGGCACGGACTAGAGCCCGTCGTCAAAGGAGGAAAAAATGGGCGCACTTGATGGGAAGGTAGCTGTCATCACTGGTGGCAATAGCGGAATCGGCCTGGCCACGGCCAAGCGCTTTGTGAAGGAAGGCGCCTATGTGTTTATCACCGGGCGCCGTCAAGCGGAGTTAGATGCGGCGGTGTCGCTGATCGGGAAGAACGTAACGGCAGTTCAGGGAGATGTCTCGAAGCTCGATGATCTAGATCATCTCTATGAAGTGGTGCGAAAGGCGAAGGGACGAGTCGATGTGGTCTTCGCAAATGCCGGCGTCGTAGATCCTGTTTCACTCGCAGAATCGACGCCAGAAACGTATGACAAGCACTTCAACCTGAATGCACGCGGAGCGTACTTTACGGTGCAGAAGGCGCTCCCGCTGCTCGCCGACAACGGATCGATCATTCTCTGTGGCTCGGGCGCATGGCAGATGGGCATTCCGAACTACGGCCCGTATTCGGCGACGAAAGCAGCCTTGGTCTCCTTTGTCCGGAGCTGGACCGCGGAGCTGGCCAGCCGCGGCATTCGAGCGAACGTGATCAGTCCCGGACCGACGGAGACGCCCATGATCCATGTCGGCTCTAAAAAATCTGACGAAGGTACCAGCGAGTACTTCCGGAAGATGATCCCGATGGGACGACTTGGAACAGCAGATGAACTTGCGTCGGCGGCCGTGTTTCTCGCCTCCGACGAGAGCAGCTTCATCACTGGCATCGACCTGCCAGTCGATGGCGGCACAGTTTCCAGATAATTCGCAGCGCCGGATAGGAGTCCCGACTTACGCGCCTTCACCAACTAACGGGCGTGCTCTTTCGCAATTCCAATAGAAGAAAGGAGGTTGGTCATGAAAGTAGGATTTATAGGTGCCGGCAACGTAACGAGGACGTTTGGCCGTCACTTGATCACCGCTGGTCATACCGTAGTTGTATCCAATTCCAGAGGTCCGGAAACACTGGCTGATTTTGTCGCTGATCTTGGTCCAGGCGCCATCGCCGGAACGAAACAACAGGCTGCCGAGTGTGACGTCGTCATTCTTGCCACACATTGGGTCAGTGTAGCTGACGCTCTCAAGGGTATTGATTGGCGAGGCCGCATCCTGATCGATGCGACGAACGCACATCTGGAGCCGCCAGACATTAGTCTGGCTGGCGTGACCAGATCGCGCGCCGCGTTGAAGGGACGCACCTCTAGCGAGATCGTTGCAGAGACGGCAGCTGGCGCACGGCTTGTAAAATCGATCTGCAACATGCCGATGGCCTGGATACAGGACTTCTCGCCCAAAAAACCCCGTACCGTCATCTTTACATCCGGCGATGACATCGAAGCCAAGCAGCTAGTGATCGAGTTGGTCAACAGCACTGGATTGATCGCGATTGATCTCGGATCACTGGCAATAGGCGGCGCTATGCACGAGGTCGGCGCTCCTTTATCCGGGCTCGATCTCCACTTCGTCCGCCGACTGCGGTGAGAGCGGCTTCAACACCACGGCCAAGGCTCTGGTCGCATCAAACGCTCATGCTCACGGGAGGAACTTTGATTCACCGTTCAGCTCTAAATCAGTTGTTCTACAAAGCAAGAACCTACGGCGAATCGCGAAGGAAACTTCCGTTGGGTATGACAGAGAAGATCGCGGGCGGTGTCGGCAAACCGAATGTAAGCCAGATCGGGAGATGCGCATGAGTAACAAGAAGTCGGCTTGCAGGAACTGATCTCGCGCCTGGCATCGATTCTGGGCGGATTACGAGCTAACAGGAAGCTATGCCGGGCCAGGATTCCCCTACGAAAGAAGCTGAAGGGAAGATTACCCCTGCCATCGAAATGAGAGGTCAAGCTCAACTTTCCTGCAAACAAAAAGCACAGACGCAGTGGCGGCTTGATCCGCTTTCTCGGCGCCGACCTGAAGTGTATCCCTCGGTTACGATGTGTACAACTTGTGTACAAGGAGGCGGCATTAAAGGGCCTGAAAATGGACCTAAGCAACGCAGAATCACCAACAGACTCTTAAGCTACAGGCCCATCGAACAACGCAGGAAAATAGTTAAACACGCCGGGGCCATCGCACGTCCCGCCGGGCTTTTCAGAATTCCACGTCCCGCCGCACAACGGTCAGGCGGCCGAGAACCATGCTCACGGCGAAATCCTTGACGTCCTTTACCTCCTTTACTTCCTTTACATCCCTTACTAATTTCTGTGCTCTCTTTGCTTCCGCTACTTCTGCTTCGGCTGCCTCGCCGGCATTTTTCCTACTGCACAAACCCCACATTTGGCGTTGGCGGCACGCCTCCTTCGGGCGCCTCCTTGATGATCCCGAACTGCGCTTCATAGCGCGAAATATTTTCGCCCAGCGCCCGCAAAATGCGCTTCGCGTGCCCTGGGCTAACGATCACGCTGCTCAGCAGTTTTCCCTGCGCGCCGTTCGGGAAAATATAAATAAAATTCAGCGTAAACTCTTCCAAATTGTGGTGCAACATCACCAAATTGCTGTATTGCCCCTGCATCTCTTTCTCGTCCGCTTTAATTTGCACTTGCCCCGGCACCGGCCGCTGCTCTTCCATGGCGTTCTCCCCTTGCGCGTTCGCGTCTAGACGGCTGGTCCGAAGGTATCACAGCCGGGCCGGTTACGCTTCCCGCGATGGTTGGTTCGACGCGTTTTGCTTCCCGCCAGGGAACATTCCGCGCAAGTCCTATTGACAAGCGGGCCTATTAAGTCTAGTTTAGTATGGACGTTTACTGTAGTTAACACAAATTCAGTTACCAAGCATTCGATTTTAAGAATCATGGCGCTAACCTTTCCGCCCCAACTCGAAACCGAACCCTCCGACGAGGCGGAATCTTCCTCCGCGGTTTCTCCAGCCGCAAAGCCGCGGCACGAGAACCTTCCTTCTCTCCCCGAAGCGCATCGCACCATTCCCATCTCGCACACCGCTTCGTGGATTCGCAAAGTTATCGCCTTCGCCGGCCCCGGCTATCTCGTCGCCGTAGGCTATATGGACCCCGGCAACTGGGCCACGGACATCGGCGGCGGCTCGCGCTTTGGCTACACGCTGCTCAGCGTCATTCTTATCAGCAACCTCATGGCGATGTTTCTCCAGGCGCTTTCCGCCAAGCTCGGCATCGCCTCGGGCCGCGATTTGGCGCAGGCTTGTCGCGAACATTATTCCCGGCGCACCTCCATCGCGCTGTGGATTGTTTGCGAAATCGCCATCGCCGCCTGCGATCTCGCGGAAGTGCTCGGCTCGGCCGTCGCTCTGCAGCTTCTTTTCGGTTTGCCGCTGCTCGCCGGCGTGATTATCACCGGCCTCGACGTGTTGGTCGTCCTCGCACTGCAAGGCCGCGGCTTCCGCATCATCGAAGCGTTCGTCGTTACGCTCATCGGCACGGTCGGCGCCTGCTTCGCTTACGAAATCTTTTTCTCTCATCCGCTTTGGCGCGCCGCCGCCGTCGGCCTGATCCCCACCGCCGAAATTCTGCGCAATCGCGACATGCTGTACATCGCCATCGGAATTCTCGGCGCCACGGTCATGCCGCACAATCTCTATCTCCATTCGAGCATTGTGCAGACCCGCGCGTTCGGCTCGTCCACGCGGGACCGCCGCGAAGCCATTCGCTACGCCGTTTTCGATTCCACGCTGGCTCTCGGCTTCGCGCTCTTCATCAACGCCGCCATTCTCATCCTCGGCGCCGCTGCTTTCCATACGCGCGGGATGAATAACGTGGCGGAAATTTCCGACGCTTATAAGCTTCTCAGCCCCGTTCTCGGCGTCAGCTTCGCCAGCACCATTTTTGCCTGCGCCCTTCTCGCTTCGGGCCAGAATTCCACGCTCACCGGCACGCTCGCCGGCCAAATTGTGATGGAAGGCTTTCTGCAAATCCGTCTCAAGCCCTGGCTGCGCCGCCTCATTACTCGCGCGCTCGCCCTTGTTCCTGCTGCGCTCGTCATCGGCATCGCCGGCGAAGGCAAAGTCACGCCGCTGCTGATTCTCAGCCAGGTCATTCTCAGCTTTCAGTTGCCGTTCGCCGTTATTCCGCTCATCCAATTCACCGGCGACCGCAAAAAAATGGGCGAGTTTGCGAATTCGCGATTCACCACCGTCGTCGCCTGGATCGTCGCTGCCGCGATCCTATTCTTCAACGGCGAGCTGCTCTGGCTCATCTTCCGCGGGCAATAACTCCAACTTAGTTCTCCACTCTTCTTCTCTTCTCATCTCTGCGTCCTCTGTGTCTCTGTGCTCTCTGCGTAAAGTTTTTTCTTTCTTTTGTCTCGCAAGCCGGTATGCGAAAATTTCCCCTTGTCCGTGACCCCCAAAGCGCAAAGCTCTCTCCGTCTCCGCAAAATTCTTTTCGCAGTTCTGCTCGGCCTGATTTGCGTGCTCATATCCGTCACTCTCTATCAAAACCGCGCGTGGAAAATTCCCGAAGCCGCCAAGCTCCGCAAAAATCCGCTGCACTCTTCGCCCGTCGCTCTGGCCGCCGCCCGCTCCATCTATCTCGATAAATGCGCCAACTGCCACGGGCAAACCGGAAAAGGCGACGGGCCTGACGCCGCCTCGTACTATCCCCGGCCCGCCAGCCTCGCCGATCCCCAGCGCATGAATGCCCGCACCGATGGCGAAATTTTCTATCAAATCAGCGAGGGCAGAAAACCCATGCCCGCCTTCAAAAAACACCTCAGCGAAGAGCAGCGCTGGCAACTAGTCCTATTCGTCCGTTCTTTGGCCGCTCCCGAATCTTCTTCTCACTGACCCACATTTCTGGCAGAAGCTCGCCCGCTGTGCATGCGCCAACTTCGGCCCGCTTGTCGTATCGCTGGGTCCGGCCTCCTTTGTAGTGGCGCAGCATGCTACGCCACTACAAAGCCGGCCACACAACCTCTAAGAATTGTTTGCGTACAAAAAAAACGGACCTCGCCGCGACGAGGTCCGCCGATGTTCTTTTCCTCTATTTCCTTTACGTCCTGTGCTTCCTCTACTTCCTTTTCCTACGCCGCCGCCGCCTTCACCTGCGACAACGCCGCCGCCACTTCCTTCACGTCCGGCACCACCGGAATGTCATAATCTTTCACCCACGCCACTTTTCCCGCCTTATTGACGATCACGATCGACCGCCCGGTGATTCCCTTGTCCGCCAGGAACACGCCATATTTTTCGCTCATCGCCCCGCGCGGCTGAAAATCCGCCAGCAGCGAATACTTGATCCCCATTTTTTCCGCATAGGCTTTGTGAGACCACACGCTATCCACGCTTACGCCCAAAACTTCCGCGTCCAGCGTGTCGAACGACCTCATGTCGTTCACCAGGCACACATGTTCTTCGGTGCAAGTCGGGCTCCAGTCCAGCGGATAGAACACCAGCACGACATTTTTCTTTCCCGCAAAATCCGCCAGCTTCACTTCTTTTTTATCTTGATTCATCAACGTAAAATCCGGCGCCGCTTGTCCAATCCCAATGGTCATGGTAGGTTCTCCCTTTTCTCTCGAATCCCAACAAACATCTTACCGAATCTGCATCCAGCGCGCCAAATGCGGATCGAGATATCGAACAGCCGACACGGCTGACATCCGTCAATTCTTAAGAAGCCAGACGAAGTGCTGCATGTGGCTCTTCTTGACTTCGCATTTGCTCACGTCGACGTCTTCATTTGTCCACACTTCGCTTTCGCCCTCGATTCTCGTCGGCGTCAGCGAAGTGATTTTCGATGAAAACTTGAACTTGCACCACTTTGCCCGGTTCCTGGAATCCGCAAGCGGCAAATTCGATCGGCAGTTTCCGATCCAGTCGCCATCTTTCTCGGAGTATTCGCAGCGCACGTAGGCGCCGGCATCCGCTTGAGATTCGAATGCGGGAGGAAAAATCTTTTCGGCCTCCAGATGGTGGCCGCCGGTCGTGATTTTATAAGTCATGCCGGAGGTTGCACTCTTCCAGAGCTGGGCTTTTGAAGTTTGCGCCAACACATTCGGAGCAACCAAAAAAAAGGAAAGCGCGAGCGCCGCGCCTATTCGATTTGCGATTCGCATCGCGACGGCTGTTACCTTCATCTGTCGTTTCCGTCTCGCCGACGTTCCAGTGCGGTAGTGCGGCCTTACTCCTCTCGCAGCGCCACCATTGGGTCCACGCGCGTCGCCCGCCACGCCGGAATCGCGGTTGCCGCAATCGCCACCGCCGCGAGCAACATCGGCACCGAACTGAAAGTGACAACATCCATCGTGCTTATACCAAACAACAAGCTGGCCATGACGCGTGTCAACGCAAAAGCTCCGGCGAGACCGGCCAATATTCCGACGCCGGCCAATTCCATTCCTTGCCGCACCACCAACTTGATGATGTTCCCGGGCCGCGCGCCCAGTGCCATCAGCACCCCCAGGTCGTGCGTGCTCTGCGTCACCAGATGCGACATTACGCCGTACAGCCCAACGGCCGCGAGCAACAACGCGAACACCGCGAATGCTCCCAGCATCGTGCTCGAAAAGCGTTGGCGCGCCAGAGAATCGTACAAACGCTCCTGCATCGTCCGGACTCCATAAACCACCACATCCGGATCGACCGAGTGAACTTCGCCCGCGACCGCCGAGGAAAGCCCTGCTGCTTCCGTCGGCGTCCGCACCGCCAGAAACATTCGATTCCAAGGGTTCTGCTCTTCTGGCAAATAAAAGGCGATTTTCCCGTCGGTCTCCAGTCCGTATTGTTTGACCACGCCGACCACGCCCACAATCGTGATGGGCTTCTTCGGATCGAACCAAAGATGCTTTCCAATGGGATCGCTGCCGGGCCAAAAGCGCTGCGCGAATTTCTCGTCAATGATCACGACTTGGGGCTTATCCGCCACATTATCTTCATCGAAAAAGCGCCCCTTGCGCAGCGGTATTTCCATGGTCCGAAAATAGTCTTTGCTTGCAACGCGGATATCCGCCTGGAGTTCCTGCCCCGGCGGCGGAGTATAGCCTTCAACATTGATGCGGCCCCATCCCACCTCGCCTGTGAGAGGCAGGGCGGAAACTGCGCCTTCCGCCACCACGCCCGGCAGGTGAGCCACGCGACTTTCGATTTCGTTGTAGAAATTAACCACTGATTTGTCTTCACCGTATTTCGGACCGACCCCGGCAACCTCCATTGTCAGCACATGGTCCGTAGTGAATCCCGGAGGCACGCTTTGCAATCGCACAAAGCTGCGAATCAGCAGCCCGGCACCAATCAGGAGCATCAAGGAAACCGTGAGTTCGGAAACAACCAGCAATGCCCGCAAATTATGCCGGCGAACGTGCAAGCCGCCGTCGGTCTGCCCGCTGCGTCCGCCTGCTTTCAGTGAACTATTCAAGTCCACCTTCAGGGCGCGCCAGAGCGGCGCCACGCCGAACAATGCACCAGTCATAAGGGCCACGCCAAACGTGAAAATCAGAACCGCGCCGTTGATGGAGATGTCCTCTAACCGCGGAATGTTCCCCGGATTCATTGTCCGGACCACGGTGAGGCTTAGCTGAGCCACAACGAGTCCCGCTGCGCCACCTAGCAGCCCCAGGAGAACACTTTCTGTAAGCAGTTGACGTGCGAGCCGATGCCAGCCCGCTCCCAACGCCGTGCGGATAGCCACCTCCTTTTCGCGTCCCGCCGCGCGCGTCAGCAGAAGGTTCGCAACGTTAGCGCACGCGATCAACAGCACCAGCCCCACCGCGCCCAGCAACACGAGCAGAGCGCGGCGTACATCCCCAACGACCTGCTCTTGCAATCCAATCACGTGCATTCCGAAGCTGGCGCCGCGTCTGTCCTTTTGCCGGATGCGGCTGGCGATCACATCAACGTCCGCCTGCGCCTGCTTCAGCGAAACGCCGGGCTTGAGCCGCACCATGATGTTGTAGTTCTCATCGCCCCGGTTTTTCTCCGCGTCAGCGTCCAATGGAAGGGGAAGAAACAGGTCCATCTTGTTCCATCGGCAATTCCGCCGGCATCACCTCGGCGTTTAGCTTGAAGCTGCGCTGCAGCACACCTGCCACAATAGCCGGGTTGCCATTCAACACGATCGTTTTCCCCACGATTCCCGGGTCCGCATTGAACAGCCGCCTCCACAGGCTCTCGGTGAGAAGCACCACGCGCGCTCTGCCGGGCTTGTCCTCTTCCGGCAAGAACAAACGGCCAAGCAGAGGTTTTGCGCCGAGCATCTCCAGCAGGCTGGATTGCGCCAGCGCTCCATAGAGCTGCTCAGGCTGCTGGCGGCCCGTCAAAATGAAGGTGCGGCTTTGCGCGAGCGCCATTTGGTCGAACGAGTGATTCTCGTTCTGAAGGTCGATGTATTCGCCAGGAGATGGCCAATCGCGGAGGATTCCGATCGCTGGTGAATGCAGCCACACGGCAGCCAGCCGATTCGAATGCGGATAGGGGAGTGGACGAAGCAAAAGTGCATATACCACGCTGAAGATTGCCGAATTCGCGCCGATCCCGATAGCCAGGGAGGCGACAATCACCACCGTCACCATCACGTTCTTGCGAAGCATGCGCAACGCGTAGCGAAGATCCTGTAAGAATGTTTGCATCATCACTCCTGCTCTTTACTCCACGAGGATGATATTGAGGCAAGCGTTATGGGGCCAGGAATCGAGGTTCGTATTGCGGTGCCTGCGTCTTCCTTCGCTGCCGTTTGGGGCATTATAGTGCAGTCCGGCGGCCCTGATCGTCTTGGTGCTTGCCGGGCCGCTCCAATTCCAGGTAAGCATCTTATCTATCCGCCCGATTGCCGACAAACGTCGTCTTGCGCTGCTTGAGGTTCATAGAAGAGCGTTAGTTTGCCAGAGCTTGCCAGCCATCGAGAGGATGGCTTGCTCACCGGGCCGCGATGACGTCCTTCACTAGCCGGATCAACCCGCGAATGTCGAAGTCCGGAGGATCGACCGTGACACCGAATCGCACAATCACCAGCTTTTGCGAAGGAAGGATGACGATGCGTTGCCCGAAATTGCCGGAGGCAAAAAACGCATCGGCGGGCATGCCGGCTTGCACGCGACCTCGCGCATCGTCGGACTGCCCGGCATTCACCCAAAAGCCCGAGCCATACGGACTATCGAGAGTAGGCTTCGTCGAGTAGCTGACCCAGCCCACGGGTAGAATGCGCTTTCCGTCGACCACTCCATCGTTGAGATAAAGCTCGCCAAAGCGAGCCCAATCCCGCGCCGAGGCCAGGATGCGCGTCGAGCCGATGGGAGTGCCCGCGCCATCGAACTCCATGATCACGTGGCGCATGCCTACGGGATCGAAGAGTTCGCGGTGCGCGAACTGAAGCACGTCCGCGGCGCTCCCTCCGACGGCATCGCGCAAAATCGCCGAAGCGATCAACGTATTTCCGCTGGTGTATTCCCAGGTTTGCCCGGGCTTGGCGATCAACGTGGCCTTCTCGTCATAAGCGGCCATGTCCCGCTTGAGGAACATCATTTTGGAAACGGGATCGAAGCCGCTGTCGCTTTCCTCGAGGTTCAATCCGCTGGTCATGCGCAGCAATTCGTCGAGCGTAATCGCATGGCGGGGATCGCCGGGAGAACCCCACGCGGCAACGGGCGCGGGCGTGTATAGATTGAGCTTGCCCTGGCCCACCAAAATGCCAATCAGCGCGTTGATCACGGATTTGCTGACCGAATAGCTGAGCAAGGGCGTGTCCGGCGCGATGCCCTGCGCATAGCGTTCGGCAATGATTTGTCCGTCGCGCATCACCACGATGGCGCGCACGCGGCGGTACGGCGGACGCGGAGGTTCGGCGAAGGCGCGGTCCAGCGCTTCGCTCAACTTGGGATTGCTGGGCGAAATGAGCGCCGTGGAATTTTCGGCCGCTGCTGCGGCGCTAGACTCGCTGTCAACACTCGGCGCAACAAACGGCGCGCCCGGCTTCTCGTCCCCCAGCATACAGCCATAGCTCGGATAATAGGTTGCTATGCCGGCGAAGTGGCCCGCCCACGTGGTCACCACTTGTTTTCGTTGTGCGTTGACTGTGTAGCGAATCCGGCGCAGCAGGATGTGAATTCCGCGCTGCGGCAAAATGTCTTCCGTGAAAACGCGGCTAGGCTCGAGCCCGGAGACGAACACTTCGTCGCAAAGCGTCTGGCTGATCGAGGCCGTGCCGACCCGGATCGCGTTATCGGGCCGGTAGTGCCACACAAGAAAAACCACGCAGGCTGCCAGAGCCGCAGCCGCGAACCAGAAAATGCGAATGCGAGCACCCTGTTTTTCCAAAACATCTCCCTTTCTCCGCTTTATGAATGATAGCTTGTGAAAGCGACGAAGCGAGTGACTCCGCTAAGCGAAAAATTGCCGCCGCCCTTCCGCTTCCGCAATGCGCTTCGCTCCGCTGCTTTCTTTCGCATGGCTCCGGCGCTACACTACGCTTCATCAGCCGTCTTTCTCCATGTCCAGCGAAGCCACTCGCCGCGCACCCATGATGACGCTTCGTGATCTCGTCTCGCGCTACCTCGCCCTCGCGGGCGAATTCGGCAAGCCCGTCCCCCTTTCCGCGTTCCAGCTCCCAGCCGCTGAAACGGAGCGGCTTTTCTCCGCCTACGACGAGGACTACCACATCAGCCGTTTCTTCCATTTTTCCGAATCCGAAGGCGAAAAATTCTCCATCGATGGCGTGTCCGCCACACACGTCTTTCTTGATGCCGAAATAGAAACAATCCTCTAACCGTTCCAAAGCCATTCTCCAACCAAACTCAGCCCATTTTCTGGCAAAGCACCGACGTTTCTCTAGACATTCCTATAGGCCCAACCGTTTGTCATTCCGAGCGAAGCGAGGAATCTGCTTTTATTTCTTGCCATCTAATTAGCCCTTCCGCTGCGTCTTCGATATAATCCGTTTGCAACATTTGTGTCATCGCTCCACCGATTGTCATTCTGGAGGTCACTGGATGGCTGGTACGCCAACCCTCTTGCCCGAATCGCGGCTGGGAAGCACTCTGCGCCGCGACGCTTGGTGGGTCGAAATCATTCCCATCATTATTCTTCTTGGCGGCTTCGGCATTTACGCCACACTTCGTGCTTTCGAGGGCGCTTACTACGCGTGGGGCCCCTATCTTTCTCCCTTTTATTCGCCGCTCATTGACGCGCATCATCATTGGTGGCCCTGGTCTCCAGCGCTTTTGATTCTCGGCGGCCCCCTCGGTTTTCGCGCCACCTGCTACTACTATCGCAAGGCTTACTACCGGGCTTTTTTTCTCGATCCACCGTCCTGCGCGGTCGGTGAACCTGCCAAACGGAAATACAGCGGCGAAACGAGGTTTCCTTTCATCCTGCAAAATCTCCACCGCTATTTCTTCTACCTTGCAATCGTGTTCCTGGCATTTCTTTGGTACGACGCCATCGTCGCTTACGATTGGAACGGCCACTTCGGGATCGGCGTCGGCACCATCATCATGAGCGTCAACATCATCATGCTCACGCTCTACACTTTCTCTTGCCACTCGCTTCGTCATCTCGCGGGTGGAAAGCTCGACTGCTTTTCCTGCGCCTCTTTCGGCAAATCCCGTTTTGCTGCCTGGCGCGGCGTCAGTTTTCTCAATAATCGCCACATGCTCCTCGCCTGGACCAGTCTCATCACCGTTGGCTTTACGGATTTCTACATCCGCATGGTCGCCGCCGGCGTATTCCACGACCTGAGGCTCCTGTGACGACCAGCTACGAGACCCGCGAGCACGACGTTCTCATCATCGGCGCCGGCGGCGCCGGATTGCGTGCCGCCATCGAAGCCCTCGCTCACGGCGCGAGCGTTGGCGTCGTCTGCAAATCGCTTCTCGGCAAAGCTCACACCGTCATGGCCGAAGGCGGCATCGCCGCGGCCATGGCCAACGTCGACGCCGCCGACGGCTGGCAGCCCCATTTCCGCGACACCATGCGCGGCGGAAAATTTCTCAACAACTGGCGCATGGCCCAGCTTCACGCTCAAGAATCGCCCGACCGCGTCCGCGAACTCGAGCAGTGGGGCGCGCTATTTGACCGCACCGAAAGCGGCGCGATTCTCCAACGCGCCTTCGGCGGCCACACCTACAAACGTCTATGCCACGTCGGCGACCGCACCGGCCTCGAAATGATTCGCACGCTCCAGGATCGGGGCGTGCAGCTCGGCTTCGACGTTTACATGGAATGCACCGTCACGCGCCTCCTCACCGACGGCGGACGCATTGCCGGAGCTTTCGCTTACTGGCGCGAAAATGGCCGCTTCATCGTTTTCAAAGCCAAGTCCATTGTCATCGCCACCGGCGGCATCGGCAAAGCCTGGCCCGTCACTTCCAATTCCTGGGAGTGCACCGGCGACGGCATGACGCTCGCCTACGAAGCCGGCGCCGAGCTGATGGACATGGAGTTCGTTCAGTTCCATCCCACCGGCATGGTTTGGCCGCCCGGCGTGCAAGGTCTTCTCGTCACGGAGGCCGTTCGCGGCGAAGGCGGTATTCTTCGCAATAAACTCGGCGAACGCTTCATGGAAAAATACGACCCCAAGCGTATGGAACTTTCCACGCGCGACGTCGTCGCCCGCTCCATCTATACCGAAGTGAAAGAAGGCCGCGGCACCGAGCACGGCGGCGCGTATCTCGACATTTCCCACAAGCCCGCCGAGTACGTGAAGAAAAAACTTCCCAGCATGTACCACCAGTTCAAGGAACTCGCCGACGTGGACATCACCAAAGGCCCCATGGAAGTCGGCCCCACGTGTCACTACGTTATGGGCGGCATTCGCGTCGAAGCCGAAACCGCGCAATCCACCATGCCCGGTCTTTTCGCCGCCGGCGAAGCCGCTGCCGGCCTCCACGGCGCGAATCGCCTCGGCGGAAATTCGCTCTCTGATTTGCTCGTCTTTGGCCGCCGCGCTGGCGAAGCTGCCGCGGAGCACGCCAAGCAAGTCTCCAGCCCCGGTCTCTCCCTCGCGCAAATCGAGGAAGCCGAAAAGGAACTCCTCGCGCCCTTCTCGAACACTGGTTCCGAAACTCCTTACGCCGTTCAGCGCGATTTGCAGAAAGTCATGCAAAGCCTCGTCGGCATTTTCCGCACCGACGAGGATCTCAAGAAAGCCTTCGCCGAGCTCGAAGAGCTGAAAGCGCGCGCCGCGAAAGCCAGCGTCGAGGGCTCGCGTCTTTTCAATCCCGGCTGGCACCTCACGCGCGAGCTCAACTCCATGCTCACCATTTCCGAAGCCGTTGCCCTCAGCGCGCTCGCCCGCACCGAAAGCCGCGGCGCACACAGCCGCATCGATTTCCCGAATTACGATCCCGTCTGGGAGAAAAAACACAACGTCATCGTCCGCGAAGACGGCAAGATGGCGCGCCGCGAAATTCCTGTCGACGAAATGCCCGGCGATCTAAAGCAGATTCTTGCCGAGGACAAATAAAATGATGCAGAGCCAATCGCAGCAGGGAGCGCCACGATGAGCGAGGCAACTCTAAGAATCTTCCGCGGCGAAGGCGCCACCGGCGGCCAGGCCGTCGACTATCAGGTTCCCGTCGCTCCCGGCATGGTCGTTCTCGACGCGCTCCATTACGTCCAGGGACACATCGCTCCCGATCTCGCCGTCCGCTGGAATTGCAAAGCCGGCAAGTGCGGCTCCTGCTCCGCCGAAGTCAACGGCCGCCCGCGCCTCACCTGCAAAACGCGCATGGACGATCTCCCCAAAGACGAGCCCATCACCGTAATGCCCATGAAATCTTTCCCGCGCATCAAGGATCTCGTCACCGACGTTTCTTGGAACTACGCCGTCAACAAAAAAATTCCCGCGTTCCAACCTCGCCCCAATACCGACTGGAAAATTTCCCAGCTCGATGTCGATCGCGTCCAGGAATTTCGCAAGTGCATCGAATGTTTCCTCTGCCAGAACGTTTGCCACGTCCTCCGCGAACACGACGACAAGAAAACGTTCGGCGGCCCGCGCTTTTTCGTTCGCGTCGCGGGCCTCGAAATGCATCCGCTCGATGGCCTCGATCGCACCGCTCTGCTCAAAAACGAACTCGGCATCGGCCTCTGCAACATCACCAAATGCTGCACCGAAGTCTGCCCCGAGGAAATTCACATCACCGACAACGCCATCATTCCGCTCAAGGAGCGCGTCGTCGATCGCTTTTACGATCCGCTCACCATGCTCTTCCGCATGTTCCGCGGCTCGTAGCATAATCCCAGTAGCACAGACTTCAGTCTGTGCTCCGAGGTCAGCGAGTATGCTTCAGGTGTTTTTGAAAAAGTTGGAGGAAGCCGTACCGGAGCGTAGCTCCGATCCTCTGCTTCCTTTACTTCCTTTACCTCCTCTGCTTCCTTTACCTCGGCCATCCATCGCGGAGCGCCTATGCCTCATCAACTAAAATCCATCTCCAAACCCGGCATCCCCGAAGCCATCGCCAAAGCCGAGCTCTATCGCTATCTTAACGAACCCGAGGAAGCCGAATCCATCTGCCGCGATATCCTCGCCGTTGACGCCGATCATCAGTTCGCACGCCGCATGCTCGGCCTCGCCATCACCGACCAGTTTACCGGCGCCGCCTCCGACCGCTACGTCGAAGTCCAGTCCATCTTCGCGTCGCTCCGCGATCCCTACGAGCGCAACTACTACACTGGCCTGCTTCACGAGCGCCGCGCCAAAGCCCAGCTTCATTCCGGCTGCTCCCCGCATATTCTTCTTCCGCTCGTCGAGGAAGCTATGCGCTGCTTCGCCGAAGCCGAAAAAATCCGTCCCGCCGGCAATGACGACAGCATCCTCCGCTGGAACCGCTGCGTCCGCCTCCTCGAATCCCGCCCCGAATTCCACGACTTCCAACCCGGCCCCGAAGCTTTCGAGAACGAAGACACTCCGCCCATCCGCTCTTCCGCCCGCCGTTCCGCCAAATAACGCAGCCAAGTAGCGCAGCCACTCCTGGCTGCGTCGCTCCGCCGAGCAGCAAACCAAGTAGCACACCATGCCCGGCTGTGCCGCTTAGCTTCTCCCAATTTTCTGGCTTATTCTCGGAACTCGCGCAGAATCAACACCGCGTCTAATACGCGTACGCCCTGAGGAACACAAACACCACCACTCCAGTAACCGAAACGTACAGCCAAATAGGAAACGTCCAGCGAGCGATTTTGCGGTGCATCGCGAAACGCCCCGTCAAAGAGAAAAAGAACGTCGTCAGCACCATCGGCAGCGCCACGATCGAAAGGGTCACGTGGCTTGCCAGAATGGAAAGGTACAGCGTGCGCAGCGCGCCGTGCCCGGGGAAAATCGTGTCGCCGTGCAGCGCGTGGTTCACGATGTAGCTGACGAGAAAAAGGGAAGAGAACCCGAAGGCCATCAGCATGCTCGCGCGGTGCGCTTCCTTGTTGCCATGTTTGATGAAATAGAACCCCACGCAGAGCGCAATCGCGCACAATCCGTTCAGAAGCGCGTTCAGCGCCGGCAAAAACATCCAGCGCCCCGCGAAATCCGCCGAAGCCCTGTGTACGTACAGCAGCCAAAGCAGGAACGTCACGGCCAGCCCGCTCACCACGACGATCGCTCCCACCGCAGGCCGCGGCCGAATCTGCGTCTCTTCCATGCCCCCAATTAAATCACAAATCTCCATCCCCAGCCCAAGTCCCGACGCCCGGATTGCAGCCCGAACGCCCTCGTGGCTAACTCATGTTAGAATCAAAACATGGAAGTAACGCTCAAAATTCCCGACGAACTCTTGGCGGAAGCCAAATCGCGCGGCCTGCCTATCGAGGACTACATCCGTCAGATTTTGGTGAAGCAATTGCCCTCTCAGCCCGAGGATACTTCGCGCCCGCGGACTCCCGAACAGATTCGCGCCTGGCTGGACTCGCTGGCACAGTTTTCCGACAAGATTCCTCCGCTCCCCGAAAAAATTTCTCGCGACTGGATATATCAGGACCACAACTAAATGGCGATTGCTTCGTGTCTCGTCGATACGAATATTCTTCTGCGAATCACCCGCCGCTCTGACCCACAGCACAAGGTCGTGGACACTGCTCTCGCTCGACTCGCTGGACAAGGCACGGCTCTTCATTACACACACCAAAATATCGCCGAACTTTGGAATACCATGACACGCCCCGTCTCTCGGAATGGTCTCGGGTTGACCGTTGCCGACGCGGAGAACGAAGTATGCTCGATCGAACTAGGCTTATCCTTGCTTGCGGATAGCGAAGCAGTTTATCGCGAGTGGCGGAGGCTCATCCTGCAATACTCTATCTCAGGAGTGCAAGTGCACGATGCTCGTCTGGCAGCCGCGATGTACGTGCACGGCGTCGTTCACATTCTCACACTGAACGTGACCGACTTTAACCGCTTCACCGGTCTGACTCCCCTGCATCCCGATTCCGTTTGAGATACTCTGCGATACCTTTACGAATTGTCGTACTCTCAAGGTCAGTGCAGTCCGCTGATTTCCGCCATCATCTGACACTTAACTTCTGCCCTCAAATCCCCAGCAAACTTTTCCACAGGCGATTCGAATAGCACTAAAGTAAACTCTTGACAGAGCATTACTGCATCTGGTAACATGCTCCGTGATATTCAGTAGCCAGCCCCGCCGAGCAGCTCGAACCTCTCTGCGAAATCTCCGCGTCCTCTGCGCCTCTGCGTTATCCTCTTCCGGCTCTTTTGAGCTTGCACTTTCAACTTTGAAGATTTCTTCGATAAGTCCTCTGCCTGCCACTCTTGCTGTCCGCTCGCAAACGATTGAAAAAACGGCCACTTTAAGTCTTGCATTTGCCACTCTTACGCGCCGCGTCAACCCTAACTTCTTTGTTTGCCACTCTTACAAAAAACACCCGGGGTGGGGTATGCCCGCCGAGTCAGCCCGCCCGCTCTTTTCGCACACCCTCTCCTCCGTACACGCAGGAAAACGCGCAACTCTTCTTCTTTCATGGAGTTACTTCACAACTTCTGTACACCCGGGGGGTGGGGTCCGCTTCACTTCGATCGTGCGGTTCGCCCGGCAAACACCGCCATCGGACGCACGGCATCTGCAGCCGCCGAGCCCGGCTTCGTCGAGCCCGACTTTGCCGAGCGAGTGTCCGTCGGCGTGTTGTCTCCAGCCTTTGCGCCCGGCGTGCCCATCTCGATCGCGCGCCGGATTGCCGCCATCGGCGCATCATTATTCAACGTCACCGTCGCGCCGTCCGGTCCCACTTCCACTCCCAATTCCTTCCACATCGCCGGCAAATCCACTTGCACCGGTTTGTCTTTCCACTCCGCATACAATTTTTCCAGCGCATCCAATCCCACGGCCTGGTCGGCGATTTTCAGCGCCTTCTCCAAATCCCAATCCACGCGAATATCGCCGCCTGCGTTCAGCACCCCGCGCAACGCATCTTCCAATCCCTTTTTATTTTTCGTCTGCTGCCGAATTTCCACGTCCGCCACAAAACAAAAAAGCGCTCCGCCCCAGTACGTTCGTCCCCAGGTGTGCGTGTGGTCCAATCCTTCATCGCCCGGCTGCGGTTCGCCCTTCGGCATGTCGCGCACCAGGTCGTGCCACATCTGCAGCGCCGTCCAATGCCCCGCGCGAATCCGCGCTATTGGCTCGACGTACACCGCCGAGCCTTCTTCGATCCAATGGTGGTCATCTCCCATCATCGAGGGAAACGCCAGGTGCACCATTTCGTGCGTCAGCATCCAATCTTCCGCAAAATCTTCGGGCGGCGTTTTGTTTCCCGCGTGGATGCGGATCAGCCCACCGTCCATGCCCCACGTGGTCCCATGCCGCACGCCGCTTCCGTCGAACGAAATCACACGGAGCGTCAAATGAGCAACAGGGAAGCGCCCGTAATACGTCGCGACGGATTCCGCCGCGTTCTTCACCCACTGCATCACTTCCGTTTGCGAAAGCGTCGCGCCGGATCCGTCTGGCGATTCGATGGTCACGTCGATCCTCGAACCGCCGATCATCAGCGTCGAAGTCACGTCAGCCGCCTTTGTGGAAGAGGGCCAGACCACAAGACAGAAGGAGAGAAGCAGCAAAGCTGTGCAAGAGAATGTACGGAAGCTTTTGCGGAGACCAAAGATAGATTCCATCCGAACCATGACTGCCCAGAATCCATCCTATCGCAATTGCAGGAATTAGGCGTGCGCGATCTGCCCCCGGCCCTAAGCAGAAGCCTTCTCGTGCGTTTCCGTTTTCCAGAAGAATTTGTTGATGAGCGCATCCAAGGAAAAAATTCCCGGGCCGGCAAGCAAAATGATGAGCGCAGCGACCAGAAAAACGTACGGCGCAGCAGCGGCAAATTTGTCGGGGTCCGAAAAAAGGGAAAGCAGCGCTTCGCGGTCGCCGATTACGTAGGCCATAATCAAATTGATCGTCAGCACCAGCGACGCCACGCGCGAGAGCAGACCCAGAGCGAGAAAGAGCCCGCCAAAAAGCTCCACGCAGGATATGAAAAACGCCATCTGGTGCGGCATCGGCAAATTCAATGTCGTGAAATAGTCCGTCACTTTGTCGAGGTTATGCAGCTTGCCCCAGCCGCTCTGCATCAGTTGAATGCCCCAATAGAGGCGCACAAAAAGCAGGAACGGATGCTGGAGATAATCGACATAATGGAAAAACGTTTCGTGCCAGGAGTGAAGAGTTTTCAGCAGTTTTTTCATGAGAGCTCAGTCGTCCAAAGTTTTCTTCATGGGATTTTAGCCGCCAGAAGTTCTACGGGAGCCCGCGAGTGTTGGATGCGCAACCGGACAAGAAGATTCAATTTACTGCGCGTTTTTTGTCTGGCCGGCAGAACCAGCCCAGCGCGGCCCACGTCTGGAACCACGTTTGCACTTGCGCCAACCGCTCGTCCGATGGAATCGCGCTTTTGCGCAGCGCCGTTTCAACCGCCGCGCTCAGCGTTTTGCCCTGCTGCAGCGCCGTCAAAATCGCAAATTCTTCCGGCTCGAGACGCCGGAAATACACGGAGTTGTCGATGCGATGCACGGCCAGAAAAATGTCCGCCGGTTTCAATTTTGCCACGGCGCGCACGCGCTTCCGTTTTCGATGCTCGGCGAAGGTGTTGCTCGCAAAATCCGTGTCTTCCTCTTCCTTGCGGACTTCGAGAAGCAGATCGTCGACCGGATAGCGAAAACGCAGCAGCCGGATATACGGCTGAAGCACGAGCTTCAATTTCGCGCCGTCGGCGCTCGCGAGATCTTCCGGCTTTAGCGCCGGTTCGGTTTTTCCGTCGAACGCTTCGATGTCCGCCCATTCGAGCCGCGTAATATCCAGCGCCAGCGCCCTGTTCTTCCCGGCAAACTTCGGATTTTTTCGCAGCCACGCTTCGAGCCGCGCGCCCAGATTGCGCAGCGTGAAGGACCGCGAAGGATTGGCAACGAGATATGCCTTGGCCATGGCATCGAACTGTTTTTCGCCAAGGACGGCGCGCAAGCCGGGGAAATCCTCGCCAAGCGCTGAGAGCACGCGAAACCAGTATTGCCGGTTGTAGATTTCGAGGCGCTCGAACGAAGTCAATCGATCGTTCGGCTTGATGAAGCGCGATGCGTATCGCTTCATCGAGCCGCCATTGGGCGCGCGCCGCTGCATGCGCTCGGAGGAGGTGAGCGGCTGCATCACCGCGCGCGCCATGGTCCGCTGGAGCTGCAACAGTTTCATCTGGTCTCCATTCGCGCGAAAAAGTTCATGCGGGCTGCGTCCTCACGGAAAAGTTCATACCGCTTCCGCCAGCACGGTGGAGCTCAAAAACTTGTTGGCCTTCAGCGCTTCGTCGTGCACTTCCTGGAAAGACGGAATGCTGTCGTCCCATTCAAGCAGCGTCGCTGTATGGCCGGCGCGCTGGATGGCGCGCTCGTAAAGTTTCCAGACCGGGTCGATCACCGGATGATCGTGCGTATCGAGAATGTATTTGCGGTATTTCGAGTGCCCGGCGATGTGAATCTGCGCAACGCGCTCCGCGGGCACGCTATTCACGTAATCGAGCGGATGGAAATTGTGATTCTGCGAGGAGACATAAATATTGTTCACGTCGAGAAGAATGCCGCAGTCCGCGCGCTCGACGACTTCATTCAAAAATTCCCATTCGGTCATTTCCGAATCGTGATATTCGGCGTAGCTGCTCACGTTTTCGACGGCGATGGGAATCTCGAGAAAATCGCGCACCTCGCGCACTTTCTGCGCGGTAAGTTTTGCGGCCTCGAACGTGTAGGGCATGGGCAGCAGATCGTGCGTGTAACGCCCGTCGACGCTGCCCCAGCAAAGATGATCCGAAAGCCACGGCGTTTTTGTGCGCTTCACAAGCTCCTTCAAGCGGCGAAGATGTTCGCGGTTGGGCTTTTCCGCCGAGCCGAAATACATCGAAACGCCGTGCTGCACGACTTTGTACTGATCGAGAATCTGATCGAGGATGTGCAGCGGCCGTCCGCCATCGATCATGAAATTTTCCGAAATGATTTCAAACCAGTCGACCACCGGCTTGCGCGTCAGAATGTGATGGTAATGCGGAGCGCGCAGCCCGATGCCGATGCCGTAATCCGTAAATCCGTTGAAGCGATTCGCTGCCATTCCATTCTCCAGGAAGAAAGAGGACGACCAGACGATGAGCGGGCCAGTGACTTCCACCGGCCCCTCATCCGTGTTCAAGCTCAAGCGGGTAAGCGGTGTTACGAAGGCTTCTCTGATCAGGAAGGCATCTTCGAGCCGTCGGTCGCGCAGCCGCCCTTGCCCTTGCAAGAGTTCTTGCCTTTGCAACCGTTGTCGCTCGACTTGCAGCCGCCCTTGCCCTTGCAGGAGTTTTGGCCCTTACAAGCGTGCTTTTCTTTCACTTTCTTGTCAGCCTTCTGGTCCTGGGCCGTGGCCGAAGCCGTCGCCCCGGTGAGCAGGTTGGAAGCATGAAGACTGACGCCGGTTCCCGCGAGCAAGCCCGCCATCGCCGCGCCAGTAATCAGGAACTTATTCATCTTTGTCATTTCTGTCTCCGACCTCCGTTTTATTTTAAGTCTACTGCTGCCCTTCCGGCGGATTGCCCGCCGTGAAGATCAAGTTGTGGAGCGGGGCGAAGCCGACCAATTTCGAACGGCTTGCGTGGCATTTCGCGCTGCGACTGAACTCGCGCCATTTCGCGCCGTGCCGCAAGATGTCGAGCGGCCTGCGCTTTTTTCCCGGCGAATGCGCGCCCGCTCTTTCGAATCTTCCCCAGCCCAGGTTAGACGGCGCGCGCGAGCAAAAGGTGAAAACTATCTTGAAACCATCCCGCGCCGCGAAAACCGAAACAGCGACTGCAAAATCTAAAACATCGTCGGACAGAACTGCGTCGCTTTCGCTGGGTTCTGCGGCATTCCGTCCGAGCGGAGTCCTTCCACAGTTCCGTACGACGTTTGAGAGCTGCGGAGGCCCGCACTTTTCTCTGCCCGAAAAACGCGGGCGCTGTCAATTTTGCTCCAAGGGTTGCGGGAGGCCCGGACCGCGCGAGCGCAGCCAAGTTGAAACCCCGTCCCTCAATCCGGGGCTGTGGTATTTCAGGTATCCTCCCATCGCGAGCCGCCGTCAAGCGAAAAAACGAGAACCGACGGAAAGCGGGAAGGCCAAAACCAGTCTCCGTAGCCTGCGGACCATGCATTGTCCGGCTACTCCTATATCTACGGCGCATTTTGCGATCTGGATGAGCCGCGAGACGGAAAGCGATTCTCTAGGTGCAAGCGCCAGCTCTCGCACTTGTTGTCTTGAGGGCGGGTGAGGCTGCGGCACAGGGCGCGAACGGCAGAACTGCCCACGGGGAGGACGGCCACCTTCGGGCCATTGCTTGGGGCGCCAGATGGTGCTTAAGAGGATCGCCAAGGAGTGCGGAGCCAGGGGCAGATCATTCAGCTTGTTGAGGTTTTCCTGAGAGCGTCTAGCGTACTTGGCCGAGACTGAGCTGATGGCCGTGAAATCACCGCACGGGTCGCAGGCGTACTGCTTGGCCCAGCGGTTTGGAGCGACGGTGGGTGATTGTAAGGGGCGCTCGATTAGCGCCGCGTGACGGCGACGACGTACCACACGGTCACGGGTTCACCGATGGAAAAGGACCAGCCAGCCGCCGTTTTCTGAGCGGAGATGGGTTCGCCGATGGCGTGGCCTGCCCCGTCCAAAGGCGTCACTCGGACCGCGGTGGCCCCGCGAAGATCGTGCAGAATAATCCTTCCCGAAACCGGCTCGACGAGCGTTGGAGCGCCGCCTTGATCCGTCAGCGCGGTTCGAGCCTCGTTCCACTTCATGCCTGTATTGGCCACCCGCGATCCGGCGGTGAGAAGCATCTTGCTCGATTGCGCGAGCGGGAGGGAATCCATGGACGACAACACGATGGCGGCAAACTTGTTGGTCAAATCAACGGCAAGGTTTTTTAGCTCGGGAGGGTTAGCGCCGATAAAGCCGATAAGCGACTGCGTTCTATCCGTATTGACGACGACCACACCGGCACGCGGCGCAGACGTGTACCACGTCAATTCGCCGGTATCCGAGACGATAGAGCTGGGCTCCGCTTCCGAGAATTTTTCGGTGGGCGGGCCATCGAGAGAACGTATGCGGACCTCATGCTCGAGGGGCAGCCAAAGAGGAAAACCAGGCGTGAAATAAGGCCAGTCGGATTGCGGCAACCGGGCGCTCTCCATGACCTGTTCGCGGGAATAAGTCCTTTCGACCGTTTTTCGCGCGGAACGCACATCTTTCCTGCGGAAAAGCAAAGCTCCAGTGGCAAGCTCCGTCATGCGAACCGGGTCGAACGAGATGTCAAAAGGGTCGCCGACGTAGGGGGGCGAATCGGGCGAAAGTTTGGGTTCAAAGGTATAAAGGATGATGGCATCCCAATTTTGAAAACTGCCATAGGCCGACAGGATGGGTATGCCTTCGCTGGCCCATTCATTCGGAAAAGGATCATTGAATTCGCTGACCGTATAGGGCTTTCCGGCAAAAGCGGTGCGCGACAACTGAACGACGGTGGAATGCAGAGGATCGTTCACCATCGGCTGATTCTTGGGCTCGCGCGAACCGGGGTGTTCCCAATAGACATGCCCATCCAAAAGCTCCATGCGAGAAAGAGAGGTGAGCAAGGGGTAGCCGCTGTGAGTGTGACTATGATCGGCGGTTCCAATAATGGGGACTTTAACTCCGATGGTATTTTTGAGATAGGAACTCATGTCCTGAAAAAAGTGGTTTTCCTCGTCCATGTAAAAGGACATTTCCGTATCGAAGCGTTCTTTGGGAGCCGAAGCTACTTCTGACGCGCTCATTAGGGGGACGGGTTTGTCCTGCGGGACGCCAGTCAATTCCCGCAATTTTGCGATTTCCGCCGGACCGCGCATTTTTTGCAGCCAAGCGTTGTACTGGGAAGTGAGTTCTTCCGCGTAGTATGGCCCAGGAGGACGAAACCCTATTCCGAGAGCGTTTTCATTGACGATTTCCACGAGGGCCACCGCGGGCTCGTTGCGGTATTCAGTATTTGTGTAGGGATTCTTGTGGGTGAGAAGCTGGCGAGCATAGTCCTTCTCGAGTTCAATCATGCGCGAGTCATAGAGTGTGACGCCTTTGCTCCAATGGCCGGCCGCAAATTCCTGAACTCCGTCGCCGGGCTTGAACGTGCGGCCGACGTCGAGGTTCAAGTCCACATAAATACCGCGCTTCTTGAACTCCGCGACCTCGAAATCCAATCGATCCAACTGGGCGGGGTCAAAGTGCTGGGTGTCTGGCCGTGTCGCGTCAATGATGCCCCGGGGCGACGGCAAATCCAGAAAATGAAGGCGGACCAGGTTTACGCCATACCGAGCTAAGGTGGCGGCCCACATGGGAGTGTCCTCTTTGGGGGGAAGGAGGACGGAACCTTTGCTCCAGTCCGTGAAGTGCACGCCCCAAAACAGAATGCGTTTGCCCTGGCCGGTCACCAGATGGCCGCTCTGAATATGGATAAAACCGTCTTTGCCGGCGGGCGTCTCATTGAGAAACGAGAGGTCGGCCAGGGAAGAACCACCGGCTCGATGGTTCATCACAAACGGCTTGAGAGCGGCCCCGGCCGTTTGCGCGTGGACGGCTGCCAATGGCCAACAACTCATCAGAGTGGAGCCGCAAAACAGCGCCAAACGCTTTTTCGTTGTGCTCATTGCTGTTGCTCCCCGTGGCTGTGGTCCGGCTGAAAATCTGCAGCCTTCGGCGGCTCATTGGCGCTCGCCGCCTCCATTATCATGAAACCAGATACATCAAACGCAATCCGCCAAAAGTAGGTATGGCCATCGAGAACCCGCTGGAAGGCCGCCTGTTTTCGCCCGACGGACCTTTTTCTTTTTTCGATGGAACCGGACGCATGTAGGGAGCGAATGATCGCCGAGGGCCAGCTTAAAATCAGATTTTCGCAAACCATATTGATGGTTTTCTTTTTCCGAGGCTAGGCCGTGCGATGCTCGCGAAACTCATTCAGGCCAAGGAACCGGCGGCGGCATCTCATCAGGCCATGCTGGGCCTGTGCGTCCATGCTAACCGCCCCGGAAATTGGCTGCGCGGCTTCCGAGATTCGGCGACGCTTCCATTTTGTTTAGTGCGGAGGGTACACTGAGGCGCGCAAAATTCGCCAAGAGGGAGTTAGCAGGCATTGGATAAAAAACAGGCCTCGGAAGACCGCAAGCTAGGGCTTACCTGGCTCTGTTGACATCCTCAGGAAAAGGCGGCGATGTTTCAACCGATACAGATTGAAACTCAATCCGAGCAGCAAGGCTTGACGCATCTGCATGGGCAGGGATCGACCTGGGGCACGGGCCGAGAGTTTTCGTTTTGACCGAAGAGAACAGACTCTCGATCAGAGAACGGCGGCTGTAAATCCGCTGTGGGAAGGCACGGCGCATCTCGGCGCGGACGCCGTGCAGGTGCCAGGTTTTCTTTCCACGCTTGGCGGGAATCACGCTTTGTGCCCCGAGGCGTTTGCGGATGTAGGTGTGATTTCGTTCGCTGTCGAACTCCGCGTCCGCCAGCACCAAGCCGATGCGAGTTTCCTTGGAAGCCGTGTCGATGACCGTTGGCAAATTCGCGCAATCGTTCCACGGACCGCGCCGTGCGAGTTGCGACAGCACGAACTGGTGATCCAAGTCCACGGCCACCACCCACTTCAGCCAGTGCCGCCACGGCAGCGGTTTCTGCCCGTGATGATGCATGCGCCGCACGAAAAACGTGCTTACCGCACCTTGCGCCAAACCGGTGGCGTCCACGGCGACGCGAGCCCGCTTCCGCTTTTGGCGCAGCGAACCACGCAACCGACGCACCGTTTCGCCGACCGCGCGGTCGATGGTCTGGTCGTCGAGACGCTGCAAAAAGCGATACAGGGTCGTGAAGTCCGGCACACTCACAAGGCCCAGCACTTAGCGCAACTCGCGGTGTTCGCTCAAACGCACTTCGGCTTCACGAAAAGTCCAGTCTTCGTAACGCATCAGGCAGAGAATGGTCAGCAACTGCGGCTGGGTAAATTGCCGTTTGCTGAAACGGCTTCGGTAGCGGGGGAGCACCGCCCGGGAGACTTGCAGAGCGATGCGGGCAAAAGGCAGGAGTCCAACTTCGGCCATCGCACCTCCTGCCTCCATAGAAAACCACGGAGTGGGTCGCACGCCGCCTCCAATTTCAAGGAAGTTGCGAGGATGTCGACAGGGCCGCCGGCTTACCTCAAAGATTACCCGGCGGGATTTTTTGAACAATTCGCTTCTTGGCAGCGGAACGGCGCTGCTTTCCGCAAAATGCCCCATGCACGCCTTTGCTTCCGCGGAACAATCCGAGTCGGCGGACGGAGCAGCGGAGAAGAGAAACGCAGCATTCTTAGACAGGAGCGCGAAGCGGTGAACATAAGAATGAATCCCGCCAGGGAAAACTGGCGCGGTGGGATGACAGTGATTGTGGACCGGTCGGTCGCTGTTATGCAAACGGAGAGAGTGAATTGGTAAGGATTGATCGGATAGACCAGAAACTGGACGTGAAGAGGTGAACGACCCACCCTTTCAAGAACCAGAAACGAAAGGGCGGGGAACCCCGACAAGAAAAGCAAGATTCAAAATCGTTTTGTCGAATATAGGATGTCCCACCCGCCCGTTTCTTGAATTACGAAAAAGGAGAGAATGGCTTGGCACCGATCGATTTCGTAGATTGATGGCCGCGAAAAGACGAGGCAAAGTTAAAGAGACCGACAACGTCAAAAGCAAGGTCAAGCAGAAATTGAAGCTGCGCGTGGCACGGAAACTGCGGAAGCGCGGAAGGCCGGCGTGCGCGGGGCAGATGCGATTGCCGTTTGGGGAGACGGGAGGCGCGCTGCGGGCGTTTTGGCAGGCCGGTTTTACGATTTCAATGTGTACAGTAAGGGGAAAAAGAAGGAGAAATTGAATTACATGCACGCGAATCCGGTGATTCGCGGGTTGGTGAAGCATCCGAAAGATTGGGCGTGGAGCAGTTGGGGGTTTTATTACGGAGGAGGAGGGGGGCTGATTGCGATTGACGTGGAGGAGTGAGGAGAAAAAGCAACCCCAAGACCCAGGTTCAAAAAACGAACCTGGGGCACCCTCCGCGTTAGATTGATTTGCGAAAGGGAGAGGGGTTCTTCGTTTGATCGACGGGAGCTTCTCAGATTCGGGAGCAGGTCATCCGGGCCACCCGCCATGGGAAGGGGTTGGTCCACCTGTCCGATGTTCCTGTATACCGAGCGATGACCGGGCGACTGCATTCGTTTCTTCGATAAGGTTCTTATTGTCGTACGCGTATGCTTGTGCCCCGCTGGACGACTTGTAAATCCTGTTCCCTAACGGGTCGTACTTGGAGCTACGGTATCGGGTTATGAGCTGTTTCACGTGACGGAGAACGCTCCACAAGCTGGGAGGAATTATCCACCGGGTTCTTTCAATAACAGGTGGCAAATTATCATAGCCATACTTCCTATCCCGAGAGCGATGAACTGCCCTCCAGTGTCACGAATTCAACAATCCGTGTAGGCAGGAAGCTCGAAACGAGAAGGTAGCCAAAATCGCCCCACGACCACGTGCCTCCTTCGAATCCGTTTCCGCGAATCGTTTGGGCCAGCATAGTAAATGACAGGGCCAAGACCCAAATTCCGCAAATGGCGAAAATTGCGGTCGAAGGTTGAGGACGTTCTCCTCGCCGCAATCGCAATACGGCAAAGTAGAACAGGATCAATACAGTCGGACACGCAGCGGGACGGCGTATCCTT
>CAVXHD010000007.1:0-271121 GCA_963761555.1 uncultured Acidobacteriota bacterium | reverse complement strand
TCTCGGATGAAGTCGTAGGCACTCATCGCTTCGCGGTTAGACCAGGTAGGAAATAACCATTTTTGTGTCGCTATCAATCGCCATCCAAATGTAGGAGTCGCCCCACTCATCTGACAACCCGGGACGCATGTGGCGTTCTTTCGTATGGACGAAGGTCCACAGTTCACCGGCTTGCACAAACTGCGGACGAATGCCGCGCACGCGCTTGTCGAAGAGGTTCCGGCACTTTTCGCCAATGGTGAGAAGCAACGAAAGAATCGTGCTCTTGTGAACGCCAGTCACGCGGGAAACTGCGCGAACACTCATGCCCTCAAGCAAAAGGTTGACAATTCGCGCCGCTGTCGCGGGATCGGTGTAATGACGGCCAAGAGGTCGCTGGCGAGGCTCAGAAAACGTGGAATTGCAGGAAGGGCAGCGATACCGCTGGATTCTCTTGCGTCCGTAGGTTCCGAACCGCTTCGCTTCGGCGTGCTTACATCTGAGGCAGGTCACGGCTTCTCTCTTGTCTTTCAGCGGGAGAAGCCCGACAATCAAAGTCTCGGGTCTGAATGCGGGCTTCGTCCGCGTTTGGATTCAGCCTCGCCGTTAGCTGAAACTAGCGGCGGGGCACTTCTTTTATTCCTTCTTCCTCATCGCTTTCAAGGCTGCTTTGGCCAACTGAGGCGTAACCGTAAAACTGCCCGACCCTCCAAGCTCGCTGAGTTTGCCTGTAAATGTAACTGGCGGCATCAAAGGAATCGCGCGATAAAATTTCTTTCCGTCCTCTGGACTTACGCCTTCCTGAACGGTTCCAGATTCAGCCATCCTCTTCATTACCATGTGAATCGTCGCTTGCGGATTTCGATATTTCGTCAAATCCCAACCCAATTGCTCAAGGTTAGCCTTCACCCTGTTAGGCTTCAAATAACCGGGCCACGCACCTACGAGGATGTGCCGAATTTCATCTGCCAGATTCGTGTTTCCAAGAAGGTAAGCAGCCTCAACGCTGGTCTCGATTTCAATTCCTTCATCCTCACACAGCGCAGCCAGCGTTTCGAGGGACTTGCGGACCACCACGATTCTCTGCTCTGTTTCCAATTGCTTTTGCAGAAGGTCCGCCAGCTCATTTCTCGCATGTTCATAAGCTTTGCGATAATCAGAGGTAGGAGCCATGTCTAGAAGTTTAAGCAAACAGGATAAGATTGTCAAGCTAAATTTAAGCGGATGGGATAAGATGATAGTTGACCTGGAACGGCGACTAAACCGTCTCAAGGCAGCGTTGTCCCATGCAAAAGAGATGAAAGAAGCGGGGGAGCCGTGGCCCGCCGAGTCAGCAACACGGAATTAGCCCACTACCAAGTTTGCCAAAAACCTTGACAACAGCTAAAGATTCAGGTATAGTTATTTTTGTAGAAAGGTGCGCCCCGATTCTGTCGGGGCGTTTTCTTTTTTGGACCGACCGTGCCTGCTTCTTAGGGCCGCTTGCCTCCCAAAGGCCGCCTTACCGACGTTTTGCCTTTGCTTTCTCTGACTTCTACACGCCAGGCCCGTTGTGCTCTCGATGTTCCTTTGCCTTCTCTCTTGGCTTTCGACCACAAGCTCTCGTTTTATCCTCGTGGCCGCTAGTCGTTGGCCCAGGTCCGCTCCCTCTTTTTGGACTTTATTTGGACTGTTAGCTGTCCGCTGACTTGAGCGGTTAGCGAAACGCCAGCCCTTGCCGGTGACCTCTCCGCGCTCTCTGTGCGCTGGCCTCCGTGCCCCCTGTGTTTTGCTTTTCTCGTAGCTATCGACTGTCAACTCTCTTCTGGATCACAACCATGAAAACCAAGCCCAATGCCGAACACCTGTGGAAACAATTCGAGGACCTCCTTGTTCCTCGTCTTCGCCTGTCTGTTACCGACCGCGTCGTCTATTCTCATCTCCTTCGTCACAGCCGCCTCGAGGGACGGCTTCGCCTCCGTTTCTCCATTCCCTGGCTCGCTCGCGGCGCGGGTCTCACGCACAATCCCGTCCGCTGGGCCGTTCGTCGCCTCATCGCCCGCGGTGCCTTGCGCCTGCTGGAACGCAGCAAAACCGGCCACTTTGTCGAGGTGCGCCTCCCCGATGAGATTCGCTCCGCCCGCTTCGGCCGGGTTGCTCGCCGCCCGTTAAGCCCCACTCGCTCCAGCGACTTCGATGAGCTGGATTTCCTGAAGCACCGCGCTCTTCGCAAAGCCATCCATCGCCGCGAACGCGGCCTCTGTTTTTATTGCCGGCGCCGCCTCAACCCTTCCATGCGTTGCCTTGACCACGTCGTCCCGCGTGTCGAGACCGAGGACAATTCCTATCGCAATCTCGTCTCCTGCTGTGTCGAGTGCAATTCCCTGAAGAGAAGCCGCCCCGCTCCTGACTTTCTCCGCTGGCTCCATCGCGAACGCCGCATCAACTCCGCCGAACTCACCCGCCGCCTCCGCGCCCTCGACCTCCTCGTCGCTGGCAAACTCCGCCCCCCTCTCGCCGCCCCAACCCACACCCGTAACCACCGCTGAGCGCATCTTTGATATGTTTGAGAGGTACGGATCCCGTCGATTTCTCATCGCTAAAGGCGTGACGGTCTATGGACGAATCGTTCCTTTGCGAGGAAGTAGAGCCCTACATAGATACATTATACTTGCAGTCGCCTCTGCTGAGCCGCCATCGGGATTTGGCTGTGATCCATCTTCTGCGAACATTTGAAGACTGGAGCCGATGCCCATGACGAAATTCAGCTTGGTGACTTTACCTTCGAGCACCCCACACTTGAACCCATCAAGCATGCGTAGTCAAGGAGGGAGGTCCGCAGGACCAGATTTCTCATGAAAAACGTCGATCTGAATTGCGATATGGGCGAGCTACCCGAAGCCATCGCCGACGGCACGCAGGAAGCGCTGATGCGCTCGATTACCTCGGCAAACATCGCGTGCGGCGGCCACGCCGGCGATGAAAAGACAATGCGTACGACCATCGAGCAGGCACTGATATACAGAGTGGCAGTTGGCGCGCATCCCGGATACCCGGACCAGGAAAACTTTGGGCGCCTCGAATTGAAAATGACGCCAGAGGCCGTGGCTGCTTCGGTGTTTGAGCAGGTCAAAGCCCTGGCGGATGTTGCGCAGGCTTGTGGCGCGGAGGTCGTTCACGTGAAGCCGCATGGCGCCCTTTACAATCAGGCGGTGCGAAATCGCGAGCTTGCGAAAGCGATCGCCGCAGGCGTCGCGCGATGGAGCCGCCACGTGGTGCTCGTAGGACTAGCCGGTTCGCCAATGCTGGATGTCTTTCGAGAGGCCGGCTTTAATATCGCCGCAGAGGCTTTTGCCGACCGGCGCTATGAGCCCGACGGAACGCTTCGCTCGCGCAAATTCGAGGATGCACTCATCCGCGATCCTGCCGAAGCTGGCAAGCAGGCATTGGGAATGGTCGAACGAGGAGTTGTCACGGCCTGGGACGGAAGCGAGGTTGCGGTGAATGCGCAGACCATTTGTATTCATGGCGACACGCCGGGCGCAACGAGGATCGCGACGGAAGTGGCTCGAGTGCTGCGGCAAGGAGGCGTCACATTGAGCGCGGTTTAGCGCTTCCAGCGGTGACCCATGACTCTTGGTCCGCGGCCCGAGCAGCTCCGCCCTTTCAGTCGTGTGGCAGCATGTGTCTGCTGGTGCTATTGTTGTAGGGCAAAGATCACGTCAATCAGTGTCTCAGTAGGTCCGCTGGAGCTCGCGCAACCAGGTGTTTTCTCATATATCCATTGCGAAATGGCTTCCTCCGCTGCGCGGCCGAGGATTGGGTCGGGGGAGTTAACGAGGCGTAGATTAGAGACGTGACCGTTAACTTCGATCCTTGCGTAAAGAATGACCGTTCCCTCCCTTCCTTGGCTCCGCTCAGAGGGTGGGTACTTTGGCATTATCGCGTCCTTAAGCTTCCACAGCTCGCCGCCCGCACAATAGCCCCAGGTTGTCGCGTCCTTGGGCGGAGTGAAGTAGTCCACGGGAAGCTGAGGTAAGGGTGTGATTGCGTTGAGTCGCACCTCCACAACTAGCTGTTTGCCGTTCAATCCGCGCAAGAGCCGCGGAAAGCTCTTACCTGCCCACTGCTGAAATTCAGAATACTCCTCCAAAGCCACTCTCCACGGAACATCACTCGAACCAGAACCAGTCTGACTCGCGAGCAATTCACCATTGCTGGAGTTGAAACAAAAGGTTCGGGTGAAACTCCCCGCAGCCTCATGGCGGACGCAGTCGGCTGCCACCCCATCTATTTTTTCAGAGTGCAGTCTTTTCAGCTTATCGCCTTCCTCAGTCGTCAAACCGCGCTCGACGTTCATCACCTCGTCGAACCCGAAAATCTGAGCACTCTCAATCTCTGTTGAGCGAACCTGCCAGAACTGCTTTCCGTTTCCAATCCTGACCCTTTTGTAGCCACTAAATACGAGCTCTTCACGCCAGTTTCCGTCGGGCCTCCAAATGAGGAGATACTTGCCCAGAATTGGAGTGTTCTTCTTCACCCAAAGCCGAACGTCACCTAACATGTGGAAACCGGGCATTCCCGCGGCCCTGATGTCTCCGATGTTTTGAGCCCGTTCAAAAAATTTGCGGAGGTCGGCCTGGTCGTCTTTTCTCCCCGAGGAGGAGGTTGGCCAAACGAACGACAGCGCTAGCGCTACCAAACAATAAGAAGAAAGGTGTTTCATGCTGTATTTCCAAACCAAAGTCTAAATACGGCGAGCATCTTACACGATTTCAGCAGATCCAGAGCCAGTTGCAGCCAGAGGAATCAACCATAAGTGCAGAGGATCGAAGTTAGCTGGGCCAGGCGGCAATTCTTGCTGTATGAAAAGGTAAGAGAATTGAAAAGCGGTGAAAGAAAAAGGCGGGCAACGTGAAGTTGCCCGCCAGAAATTAAAAACGCGCCCTGGAAAGCGGCGCGAAGAGTTATTCGAATTTTTCCGTCATGACGGGGAATTGCAGCTTAGCCTTGGCCAGTGATTTTACGACGATGGCTTCGGCGCTTTCCGCGGTCGTGTTTCGAGAAGTGGCCATTTCGCTGACCAAAAGATACTTCGCGCGTTCCAGCATTTTCTTTTCGCGGAAGGAGAGGGGCTTGCTGCGGCTGAGGGAAACGAGACTCTTGAGGACGACTGCGACTTCGAGGAGGGATCCGGTGCGCATGCGCTCCGAATTCTCTTTGAAGCGGTGTTTCCAGTCGTGGTGAGAGTTGAGTTTGCCCTTTTCGAGGAAGCCCAGAACCTTGCTGGATTCTGTCGAGCGAATGACGGAGCGAAGGCCAACGGTCTCTGCGTTGGATTGCGGAACCATCACGCGCAAACCGCTGGAAACAATGCGAATCATGAAGTAACGTTCGGTTCTGCCATTCAAGACACCGTAACTAATCTGTTCTACTAGTCCGACGCCGTGGTTCGGGTAAACGACCTTGTCACCGATTTTATAGTCCATGGATCGAGATGCCCCCTGAGATACTTACGAATGTTAATGGAATGTGTTGGAAGAGTCAAGATATATCCATTGGAATCATGGAGTTAGAGAAAATTAGATTTGAATTTGGCAGTCGAATTGCAACGGCCGCTTCCCAGCTCCTTCGTCTCCCTTTTCTTTGCTCGCTATTTTCTCGGGCAGAGCCCGCGCTTGCCCGCTGAAACAAGCGTTGCATCCGCGAGCAGAGCCTTGCTCCGCTGCTTGATTTCGGAATGTACTGCCCGTGTGCGGTAGAATGCGCTCGTGATTCTACTGGCATTGGACACTTGCGATTCCCGCGGCAGCCTGGCCATTTTACGGGACGAGGAAGTATTGGCGGCCATCCCTCATGAAGGGACGGCCGATTATTCCTCCTGGGTGCTACCCATCGCCGAGGCGGCCTTGAAGTCCGCCGGACTGAAGATGGCTGACATCGGGGTATTTGCGGCGGCCACTGGCCCGGGCTCGTTTACCGGAGTGCGCATTGGTCTCACCACGGTCAAGGCTTGGAGTGAAGCCTACGGCAAACCGCTCGCCGGCGTTTCGCGGCTCGAAGCCATGGCTTCGCAAGCGTCTGGCCGTGAAAAATACGTGGCGGCCTTTGTGGACGCCCATCGGGATCAGGTGTTTGGCGGCCTCTATCGGCGCGAAGAATCCAGGCTTGAGCGCGTAGAACAAGAAATGGTCATCGATCCACGAAGTTTCTTGATGTGGGTCGGCTCCCATGTCGGCGCTGAACCCACCTCTTGGATTTCTCTTGACCCCGAAAAAGTAGCCGCGCTTGAGGAATGGGCTGTACATAGCGCCAAAGGCGAAAGCGTCGAGGTGAGTCCCAGCTCGCTCGCGCCTGCGCTGGCTAGGCTCGGCCGGCGCCGCGCGCTGGAGGGCCGCTTGACCGATGCCCTGGGGCTCGACGCCGAATATGTCCGCCGTACCGACGCGGAAATTTTCTGGAAATCTGGAGCCAAGCGTGGCAGTTGAAAATCGCCCGCTCTTTACCACAGACAGCGTGCGCAACTTCCGCGCCGAAGATGCCAACGCTGTAACGGCCATCTCCGAGGAGTCTCCGAGCGCCGCAAATTGGTCGAAAGAAAGCTACCTCAAGCTCGCCGCCGAAAATGGCGCGCTGCTGCTGGTCATCGGAACCGGTGGAAGCATCTCCGCCTTCGTCATCGGCAGGCGTGTCGCGGATCAAGCCGAGATACTGAACCTCGTGGTCAAGCAAGCCCACCGCCGCAAAGGACTTGGCCGCGCTCTGATGTCCGCTGCAGTGAAGGAGTTCGAACTCCATAGCGTAAAAAGCGTCTATCTCGAAGTGCGCCAATCAAATGCAGCCGCCATCGCGTTTTACGAGCGGCTCGGCTTCGCCAAAAGCGGCCTCCGCAAGGGGTATTACCGCGCTCCGGACGAGTCCGCTGTGACCATGCTTAAAAAACTCACCGGCTAGGACCAAATTCCCATAGGTTGCCTCTTGACGCCGCCCCCCAGAGTGCTATCTTTCGTTCATGTAGTGTTCACAATCCAATCCGCGCAGTCATGAGGAGGACGCATGGCAACACCCCAGCGGGCACCTCGGGACATACTCTTCGACTCAGACGCCGAGTATCAGCGTCTGGCCGAGCAGCACTCGAAATACGAAGCAGAACTGCACCGAATCTCCACTGCTCCCTACCTCAGTTCAGAAGACCTCCTGGAAGAAATTAAGCTCAAGAAGATGAAGCTCCACTGCAAAGACGAGATGGAGCGGATTGCCTTGCGTATCCAACGTGCGCGGGCTCAGTACACGCAATAACGCCCGCTCTCCCGAAAATTCTGTCGTAGAATGGCCGTGCTGCTCGCCGCGTTAATGATGCGGACGAGGCCCATGAGGTATATTCGCTAGAGCATGGTCAAAGAGGGCTACTACTTTGGGCTGCCGCTTCTGGTGTTGGGAGCCGCGGCCTATTTAGCGGAGTGGGCGGGGGTTGCCGTCGTTTGCGTGTGCTTGGCCATCTTTGTCTTTTCGTTTTTCCGCGACCCGGAACGCGTGATTCCCCAGGAAGCCGGAGCCATTGTGTCTCCCGCGGACGGCCGCGTGGTGGTCGTTACTGACGAAGAAAACGCGGGCCGTCCGGGCAAGCGTATCAGCATTTTTCTGGCGATCTGGAACGTGCACGTGAACCGCGCTCCCGCGAGCGGCGTGATCGCCAATCTCGAATACAAGCCGGGAAGGTTTCTCGCGGCGATGAAGCCGCAGGCCTCCCTCGAAAACGAGCAAAATGTTTTCACCCTTTCGACCGACGCCGGCGAAATGGTTTTCAAACAAATCGCTGGACTGATCGCCCGCCGAGTGGTCAGTTGGAAAAAATCCGGCGAGCGCGTGGCGCGCGGAGAACGCATCGGATTGGTGCGCTTCGGCTCCCGCGCCGATGTTTGGGTGCCCGGCGAAGCGGAAATCCTGGTGAAGTTGGGCGACAATGTAAAAGGCGGCGCAAGCGTGCTGGCTCTGTGGCCCAAAAAGCCCGCTATCGCGCCCGCGAACGAGAACCAAGCCTCCGATGCGGACGTAAACGTGTCGGTTTCAGGAAAACAAACCTAGCTATGGCGGACATCGAACAACACGAAATTCCGTTTCAAGAGCGGCGCATGCGCAACCCGCGGCTGCGGCGCGGCATTTTCCTCTTGCCCAGCCTCTTCACCGCCGCGAACCTCTTCTGCGGATACTACGCGGTGGTCGCCACGCTGCTGGGCGGCCGTAACGATTTCGATCATGCGGCGATCGCCATTGGCCTGGCCGTGGTCTTCGATTCACTCGATGGGCGCGTCGCCCGGCTGACGGGCACAAACACCCAGTTCGGCGTACAATTCGATTCGCTCGCCGATGTTGTAAGCTTTGGCGTCGCGCCTGCCGTAATGGCTTACTCCTGGGGCGTGCGCGGCCTGCACGCCACTCCCGGCGGAATGGCGCAATTCGTCGGCGATCTTGCCTGGGGCAGTTGCCTGCTCTTTCTTATATGCTGCGCTTGGCGCCTCGCGCGCTTCAACATTCAGGGAATGGCGCCCGGTGGCTCGAAGTATTTTGTCGGCATGCCCACGCCGGCGGCCGCGGGCGTGGTGGCGGCTCTGGTCCATGGCTTCAAGGAGCCTTTGCATGACTGGCGCTGGTCCATCGCCTGGCTGCTCATGATTGCAAGCCTGGGCGGGCTGATGACCAGCACGATTCGCTACAGCAGTTTCAAGGAAATTCCCTGGAAGCGAAAGCAACCCTCCCTCGCCATCGTTCTTGTAATTCTCATTTTGTGGCTCATCTGGAAATTTTCCGAGACGGTTTTGGTCATTTTCGCTTGCACCTACGCCGTCGCGGGCGTGGCTCTGCATCTGCTTCGAATGCTGCGGCTCCGTTCGGCTTCCCGGACAGCGTGATTCATGCCTTCTCTTGAAAAGGGTTCCAATCGAATCGTGATCGCTGGAGCCTCCTCGCTGCTGGGGGCGGAGTTGCGTTCGCTCCTCGAAGAGAGCCGCTTTGCCGGCGCGGAGTTTCGCCTTGTGGATGAAGAAACCGCGGCCGGCTTGCTGACCGAAGCCGGCGGAGAACCCGCTGTGATCCAGCCCGTCGAGGACGGCACCTTTGAACGCGCGGGAAAAATCTTTTTCACCGGCTCGGCGGATTTTACGCGCGCAAATCTCGGCGCCGCGCGTGCCGCCAAAGCCAGAGTCATCGACTTATCCGGAGCAACAGCGGGCGACGAGGGCGTCCTAAGCTGGTTTCCGAAGCTCGATGCGCTGCACGCCAGAAATTTCCCCAAAGATGCCGCCGTCTATGCCATTCCTTCCGCGGCTGCCACGGCTGCTGCTTCTCTCGCGCTGGGCTTGTTCAAGATCGGCGTCTCTCGGCTCGTGATCCTCAGTTTTCAGTCCGTCTCCGAAGCTGGCCGCGCCGGCATCGAAGAGTTGGAGAGCCAAACAGGTCAATTGCTTTCCTTTCAAGGAATGGGTCAGCCGGTGTTCGATACGCAAGTGGCATTTAATCTCCTCGACCGCTTCGGTCCTGCCAGCAAGCAAAAGCTTCACGAAGTGCGCGAACGCCAGCGCGTCGAGACCAAAGCCTGCGTCGGCAAAAAATCCGTCATGCCCGCGCTCCAGGTGATTCATGCCCCTGTGTTTTACGGCACGGCCTTCGCAGCCTGCGCGGAACTTGTCCCAGGAACAACCGCCGAGCAAATCACGAAGGCCTGCGAGGACGCCGGATTCGCCATTCCATCCGCAGCCGAACCGGGTCCGAGCAACGTCAGCGTAGCCGGCGAAAAAATACTGCACGTGGCCAAGCCGGAAGAGGATCCCGCGCGCCCCGGCGCCTGGTGGTTCTGGGGCGCAGCCGATAACATCCGGTTGCCGGCGGCCAACGCCGTCAAGCTGGCGGAGATGCTGCCATGAAGCGCAAAAACTTTTTGTACGGCGCAATCGCGGCCGCAATTGCATTCGCAACCACGCTTTCCGGCTGCGGCTATCACATTGCCGGCCACAGCACGTCTCTGCCGCAGAGCATTCACGTCATCGCCGTTCCCGCTCTCGAAAACAAAACCACTAGTTACCGCCTCGAGGAGAAACTCACTGCCGCCACGGTCCACGAATTTCTCGCCAAGACCTCCTATCGCGTCGTCTCCAATCCCCAGGATGGCGACGCCGTGCTCCGCGGCAAAGTCTTGAGCCTCGAAGCCGTGCCTCTGCTCTTCGACACCACCACGGGCCGCGCCACCACCATGCTCGTCACGGTCAAATGCGAAGTCACCTTCACAGAGACCGCCAATCAGAAAGTTCTCTATCACACCGACAATTTCGTTTTCCGCAACGAATACGAAATTTCGACGGACCTCAAAAGTTTCTTCGAAGAACAGGATCCCGCGCTGGACCGTCTCGCGCAGGACTTTGCCCAGCGTTTGGTGGCCGCGGTCACCGAGAATTATTAAGGGAGCGCAGCATGGCCCAGGTTTCGCCGGAGGAGTTGCTCGAGCGCCTGCAGCGCGGCAAGAATATTCCCGCGGTTTTGCTCCTCGGTGAAGAACCGTATCTGCGCGATGCCTGCCGCGCTCAGTTGATCGAAAAATTCGTACCGGAGTCCGCGCGCACCTGGGCCGTCTCGCGGTACTCGGCGGGCCGCGGCGAAACGCAGGCCGCACTCGATCAAGCACAAACGATGGCCATGCTTTCCCCGCTGCAAGTCGTGTTCCTCGAAGAAGCCGAAGCCATCGAAAAGCTCGGAGAGAAAAATCGCGAAGAAGCCGTAGCCCAACTCGCGGCTTATCTCGACGATCCCGCTCCCTTCACAATGCTCGTTTTGGAAGCCACCGGCCTCGATCAGCGCATGAAAATCGGCAAGCTGCTCGCCGAGAAAACCCTCGTTGTGGCCTGCGGCCTCGGCGAAAACCCCGGAGAACGCCAAGCGGCGGCTGTCGCCTTCGCGCGGGCCATCGCCAAGGAACAGGGCGTCCAGTTCGAAGCTGGCGCTGCGGAAGATCTCGCGGAATTTGTCGCCGCGGATTTGCTCCGTCTCAAAACGGAAATTAACAAGCTGGCGACCTTCGCGGGTGATAGGAAATTCATCGCCAGAAACGACGTAAGCGCGATGGTCATTTCCGAGAAAACCACGACCGTTTGGGAACTCGCCGATCTGCTCACCGCGCGAAAGCTCGCGAAGGCTCTCGAGTTTCTCGACCGTTTGCTCCGCGATGGCGAAGAACCGCTGCCCATGCTAGGGGCCATCACCTGGATGTACCGCAAATTGATCGAAGCCAGCGAAATAAAAGGCGCCGCGAACGGCTGGCAAGCCGCAAGGGCTCTAGGCATGCGACCGGAGCAAGCGGAACTTGCGCTGCAAGCATCGCGCAAAATCCCCAAGGCGCAACTCCTCTCCGGCCTTCGCGCCCTCCAAAAAGCCGATGACCGCCTGAAGCGCGGCGGAGAAGACGCCCGCGCTGTCCTCGAATTCCTGATAACGGAGCTCACTGCAACCCGCGCCATGAACGCCGCCGCGAAATAATAGTCCCTGCTCAATTTACAAACCCGGTTCAAGTCAGCCCCCAAAAAATAGAGCGGCCGAATGACCGGCCGCCCTTCTTGCATTGAAATGGAATCGAGTTTAGTTTCCGAAGTTCTCGAAACCACCGCCGCCCGGATTGCCCGAGAAATTAAACAGCTCGAACAGATCGCTGATTGCCGGCGAATTTACTGGCACGTATGGGTTCTCCCACGATGTGACGGGATTGGGGAAATTGTCCCGGCTGCGGTTCGTGACCGGGCCCAATTTCCAGTTGCGCTCGATGAATTTCAGGATTGAGACGTGGTCCGAATAATTGTGCGTGATGCGCCCGCCTTCCGCGTATGGCGAAACCACGATCAGCGGAATGCGCGTCCCGTCGCCAAAGAAATCCAGCGGCTGAACGTAACCGGAATCGTAGTAGCCTCCGCCTTCATCGAACGTGATGAAGATGGCCGTGTCCTTCCACAGCGAAGGATTGGCTTGCACCGCGTCCACGATCTTCTTCGTGAACCCTTCGAACAGATCCAGCTTCGAAGACGCCGGGTGGCCGTCCACGAAACCGCTGGGCTTGACGAAGGAAACCGCGGGCAGCGTGCCGTTCGCGATATCGCTGTAGAGATTCGCCGTGTCCTGGATGTGCGCGTTGCGAATCGCCGCGTTGGCCATGATCGACGTATCGTACTGGAACGGATTGCAAATCGTGCAGTATTCGTCGGCTTGGCCGTTTGCGATCGTTACGCCGAGCCCATTGGGAGAGCCCACGGCTCCGTAATTGATTTGGTACGGATCGCCGGGCAGTCCATTCGGATTAATTTCGCTCTTCGGTTGAGGTGTGTAGTTCGGTGCGCCCGAATAGGCGTCCCACTGATCGCCGTAGTACTTCCAGGAAATGTTGCGCGCCAGCAAACTATCGCCGATGCTCGGCGTGGAGGAAGGCGGAATTGTAAAGACGGTGTTCGCCGGTCCGGGATCGGTGTAAGCATTGGCGCCGCTGCCAAAGTACCCGGGATTGTAGTTATTCAGCAGGTAATAGTGGCCCGTCTGGCAGCGAGGATCGATATGCACAGACTTGAGATACGCCAGAATCGGTCCGACTCCGGGCTGCGTTGGGTCGGAGCAATCGCTGTACGAGCCGCCGCCGTAGGACGCCGAGCCGTACGAGCCGCCGCCGTAGCCATCTTCGGTATACCAATTGTTCGTGCCGGGCAGTGGGTTCGGGTTCTCTACTTCGTCCACCGTGCCCTGGTTAAGCGTCCCAACTCCAGCCAGCGTATTGTGCGGCGCAGGAAGAGCATGGCCCTTGCCGTCGCTGAACCAGATCGCGTCGCCGTGCCCGAGCATGATGTGATTCGCGCCCGTGCCGCCGTTGACGGACTGGTGGAAGTTGTCGCTCATCGAGTATGTGTCGGCGAGGCTCTTGAAATAGGGCGCATCGCCTTTCTGCACGTTATAGAAGCCCAGGGCGGTCGAGCCTTCTCCGGTCGTCCCGCCGGTGGGGGAGTACTCGATGTTGAAGTTGGACGCCGGCGCGTTGCCGTTTGAGCCCGCGCCCTCGGTCACTTCGACCCAAGAGAACAGCTTCGAATCGCAACCGGAGGGATTATTCCTCGATGCGTTCTCGGTGCTGCAATTTAGTTGCTGCCACATCTGGTAGAAGCGATGCACCGGGCTCGCCGCATACGAGTTGTAAGTGAAGGATTTGCCGTTCGTCAGTTGGAATGGCCCCGCCGGAAGGGAATTCACATTCGTGATTCTCGCGTCCGGAGTCGCGGACGCCTGGCCCGTGCCTCCCGAGGTCAAATACGGATAGTAGCTCGAAGGCAGCCCGTTTTCCGTTTCTTGCGCCAGCGTCAGGCTGTCGCTCGGAATGTACGAGTCCTTCGGTCCGCCGACGAGGGGGGCGGGCAGTTGATTTCCCGGAAACTCAGACTTCGGAGGGCTGAGGAGAAACGCGTCCTCGGATTTGTAAGCTTCGTCGGTTGCGGCGAGCTGCTGTGCCTTTAGGAAGTTGGGGCCTGGAGTGCCGTCCGCCTTGATAATCCCCTCGGATAGCAAGTTCCAAACGGTCTGTCCATGTTTCGGAACGTACGTGGCGAAGACGTGGTCGAAGCTGCGGTTTTCCCCGATGATCACGATCACGTGCTTGATCGGCGTGACGGTATTGTTATCGGGGCTGTTCTGGGGCGTTGGCGTGGCGCCAGCCAAGCCTGCGCCCACCGTGAACTGAAAAAGTGCGACTGTCGCGAGCACAAGCCGGGCGGCGTGCAGCGCGTTCGAAGCAGATTGCTTGAAATACATTCACCCTCCCTTTTCTTTGACAAACCTCAACTACGGGCTCGATTTGTACAGCGTTGGTGTTGCGGAGGGATTTTTTCTAGATGAATGGCGCGAGAAAGCGAAGGGAAGAAGAGGAAGACACGCGAAGACACACAAAGACACACTTGGAACGGCGAATCCCAAGCGCGTACCGATGTTCTGCCCAGACTTTACTTGCTGGCGTCGCCGCGGACAGAAGAGGGCTTTGCCACATGGCTAGGAGTTTTACTTCCCAGAGCATGGCTCGAGCCGGCTGGTTCCACGCGGATTACGCCCATCATCCCCGCGTCTTCATGCTCCAGAAGATGGCAATGATAAACAAACGTGCCCACCGTATCCGGATCGCGAAAGTCCATCCGCAGCTTCACACTTGGATACTGAAGGTCCCGGCCGTTGTAGTACGGCACGTTGATGGTGTCGCGCAGAAATGGCTCGTTTACGCGAACGCCATCCCATTCCACCATCATGAAATGCAGTTGGTGAATGTGGAATGCATGCAATTCCGTCGAGCGGTTCTCGATAATCCAATCTTCGACGTCGCCCTGCTTCACCACAATGTTGGGCACCTTCCATCCGGGATCGAATGCTTTCGGCGTCTGTCCCTCCACGGTGATGTAGAACTCTGTAGCACTGTTAGGGTCGTTTGGATTCAGTAATTTCTCTGAAAAATAGAGTTTCCGCGTCCGCACCGGAGTTACGCTGCCTAGCCACGGAAGCGCCGGCCGTGGAAGAGGTTCGGGCGATTCCGAAAGCCTCGAGTGCGGTTCGGGCGCATCCGGCGAGGCCGTGATCGTTGCCAGCGCGCGGTTCGGATCGTTTTCCCCGCCTGCTCCGGTGTCGACTGTGCGAGTGACGAAGAGTCCCGCGACACCGGCCGGAGGACCCTTCAATATAAATTCCGCGCGGCCCCCTGGCGGAATGCCGATGTGATTTTCCCACGCGATACCGTCGCCGGGCGCGCCGTTCTCGTTCAACGGCACTCCATCCAGCGCAACGATTCCGAGCATTTGCGGTGTGTGCTGCTGTCCATAGAGAACCGCCAAATTGAGATACGTGACCGCCGAGGAGTTCAACACGCGCCAGAGCTGCCGCTCTTCGGGCTTGATCTTGATTTCGGCGGGCGGATAGTCGGGGTAGGGAACAGGCACAAAATTGATGGAAAGATCTTTGGCTGGCTTGCCGAAGCCTGTGCCGTTGTTGGCGGCGTCGCCGTCGCGGTCCAGCAAAACGTGCGGCACGACGGGCTCGGATTTCGAAGGCGGAGCGTTTAAATTCAGCAAATTCTGATCGCGAATCACCAGCACTCGCTCCGGCAATCCCGCCAACCGCGGATTCGCGCGCTCGATGCCTTCGACAATCAGCGCGCCCGAAGCTCCGCCGAGCACTTCCGGCGTGGTGAAGCCATGGATATGCGGATGATACCAGTAGAGACCGGGCGGTTCGTTGTCCGGAATGTGGAAGCGGTACTCGAACGGAGGATCGCCCGGCTGGATCGAAGTCTTGAGGACGTCGTCTTGATGGCAAACGGCTGGAACGGTCAACCCGTGGAAATGAAGATTTGTAGACGTCGCACTCATCTCGCCGCTGGTGCACGGATCGCCGCTCCTCTCCGACATGACGTGAGAGGCCATGTGGTTGCCAGAGGCTACGCTTGTGCCAGTATCGCTCAAGTCGTTCTTGAGATTCAGGATGAGGAGATCGCCGCGATTCAAACGAAGTGTGGGAGATACATCGCCATTCGCATCGATATAACAGTAGCGAACGGAGCCGTCCGGCTCGACTATATTTCGCACCGTCAGATCGACTTTCAACACGCCGTTTTGGCTGCGCAAGTCTACCGGTTCCGGCACGGAGATTCCGGGCGCGGGACGAGGACAGGAATTTTGCGGAGCCTCTTGCGCGCGACATGCAACCTGCGCAAGGACGAGAAGCGCTGCCGCGAGCAAAATTCTTAAAGAGAATTGCGCAGTCTCCGTGAGCAGGTCAGGCTTTCGCTTTTCGATGAATCTTAAGGAGAATCGCGCAGCCCGAGAGACCAGATCAGACTTGCTTTTTTCTACGAACCGGCGGAAACGAATTTCTATGAACTGATGGAAACAAATCCTGAATTGGAACAAATCCACGAACGCCTGCCTTCTGGGCCGAAATCCGGAAGTGACGCAGGGAGACTATCTCGTGACGATGAATGGAGAATGACAGCATTGTGAACAGGTCTCTTCCATGAGGTGCCCGTTCTGTCGCGGGAGCTAACCGCGAGTTGCCCAGCGCCGAGGTTCTTCGTGAATTACCAGCGCACTGAATTTCCATCACGCTGAAATTCCAACGCGCTGAATTGCGATCGCGCTGAATTACGCACCCCTCAATTTCTATCGCAAAAAAATCGAGGACGGACAGAAGTCCGTCCTTAGGATATTGCTTCAAAAAACCTCGGATTCAGAAAACGCTAGCTCGCGGCTTTGGCTTTGACGCCATTGAGAGCTAGCGTGAGGCGCGACTTGTAGCGGTTGCCGGTGTTTTCGTGCAGCACGCCTTTGGTGATGGCCTGATCGATCGCCGACATCGTGGGATCCAGCAAATTGCCGGCGGCGGTGGCATCGCCGGCGGTAATGGCGGTGCGCAGGCGGCGCATCAAAGTCCGGACCCGGGTGCGGTTGGCGCGATTTACGTCGGCACGTTGGCGAGATTGCGCCGCGCGCTTCAAAACCGACTTTTTCTTCTTCTTGATTTTGGTAGCCTGTCCCTGGGCCATCTATTGCTCCTTTTGGGTATCGCTCAAACTTCTAACGTTAAACGAGGTACGAAGCTTTGTCAAACGAGCTGAAAGGGCCGCCTGGCGCGCCCATGCCGTTGTCGCCGGCGCCTGCTGGCGGGAGAACGGCTTGGCCTAAAGCAGGAAGCGGACTCAGCACGGGAGCCGGAGCCGGAGCTTCCTCCAAGCCGAACAAGCATGACGAGCTTCGTCTGCTGGTGAATTCGCGGCATCCGATCATCACTGTCGAAACGCCGGAAGAGGAGCGCTTCGAGCAATTGTTGCTGGATGTGGCGACGGATATGGCTGTGCCGCTGTATGTCTGGAGCGTGACGGCCGGGCTGGCGAAATTCAATGGCGCCTCCATTTACAACACCGAGCAACCAGAGCAAGGGCTGGCAAATATCGCGCTGATCCAGGGCGACGCGATTTTTCTGCTGAAGGATTTTGCGCGGTACTGCGACAACAACCGAATTTGCAGGCGCCTGCGCGATATGGCGGAGAAATTCCAAACGGTACGGCGAGCGATTGTGATCTCGGAACCGGCGCTGCAATTGCCGGCGGAGCTCGAGTCCGAAGCGGTGCCTTTTGAATTGGGTTTGCCCACGGAGGAAGAGTTGTTGCCCGGCGTGAAGAGTGTGCTGGCGGAAATGAACCGCGAGCAGCGCATTCCGGTATCGCTGGATCTCGCGGGGATGACGCAAGTGGCGCGGAACCTTGCCGGACTTTCCGAAGACGAAGCCATGCGTGCGCTGCGGATGTGCATTCTCGCGAGAGGCCGTGCGGATAGCGGGTTGCTGGATGATGTGCTGGACGCGAAGCGCCAGGCGCTGCGGACAGAAGGTTTGATTGAGACGGTGCGGCGCGATACCTCGTTTGGCGATGTGGCTGGATTGAAGCGTTTGCGCGAGTGGATCGGGAAACGCAAGAGCGCGCTGACGCCGGAAGGACAGCGATTCGGACTGGTGCCGCCGAAAGGCGTGCTGATTACCGGCGTGCAAGGATGCGGAAAGAGTTTAGCGGCGCGAGCCGTGGCAGGCGAGTGGGGATTCGAGCTGGCTCGGCTGGATGCGGGCGCGCTGTATGACAAGTTTGTGGGGGAGAGCGAGAAGAAACTGCACAAGGCGCTGGAACTGGCGCAAAAGCTGGCGCCGATGGTGTTGTGGATCGATGAGATCGAAAAAGCTTTTGCGTCGGCGGGCTCGAGCGGAGATGCGGACGCGGGATTGTCGCAACGACTGCTGGCGACGCTGCTGACGTGGATGCAGGACCGCGAGAGCGGCGTATTTTTGGCGGCGACCTCGAACAACATCACGGTTTTGCCGCCGGAAATGATGCGCAAAGGGCGGTTCGATGAAATCTTTTTTGTGGACTTGCCGAGCGGCGAAGTTCGCGCGGCGCTCTTCGAGCTGCATTTGAAAAAGCGCGGACGTGATGCGGCGATATTTGATTTGCCGAAGCTCGCTGCGGGAAGCGACGGCTTTTCCGGCGCGGAAATCGAACAGGCGATTATCGCGGGCCTGTACACGGCGTTTTCGCAGAAGCAGCAACTGACGACGGAGATTCTTTTGGCGGAGATTCGCGCCACGCAGCCGCTGAGCGTGACGCGCGCGGAAGAAGTGGACTCGATCCGGGAATGGGCGAAGACGCGGGCGGCGCCGGCGGATTGAGATAGGGAAGTGGATAGTGGGTAGTGAATCGTGAGTAGGCGAAGAGCGCGGCGTGCAAAGAGAGGTCCCTCGTCGCGACGCTCCTCGGGACAGACACGCTTCGCCGCGTGTCTGGTGAACCATAAGTGACCCTCCCCCCCCCGTTTTTTTGTAAGTGTTCATTCTAAAGGGTTTTAAGTCCTGTGTTTTGTAAGTGCGGATTCTAAAGGAGTTGCGGGCGGCTTTTCCGTAAGTGCGGATTGTGAAGGACTTAGTGGGTAGTGGTTGGTGGTTCGTGGCGGGAAGAGACGCGGGCCGTGCTCTGTGTCCAGTGATCCGTGAATAAAGCGAAGAAAGAAAAAGATAACGCTGAGGCGCAGAGTGAACGGAGGTTTCGCGGAGATAAGGGAGAGGACGGGGAAAAGAGGGGGCGCGTGCCGGTTTGGGTTGGGGTGACGGAAGAGCACAGGCTGAAGCCTGTGCTACCGACCCCCACCCCCGGGTGTCCGCAAGTTGTGAAGTAAGTGTATGAGAGGAAGGGGTTTGCGGCAATTCCTGCGTGTGCGCAAAGAGCGCGGAGGTGGGTGAGGGTAAGGGAGGCGCTTTGTGCGGGCTTGGCGGGACAAACATGACCAATGATAGCAGGGAAGTGGATTACTGTCAAGATACAGTACTATAGTTTGATTATTCGAACGTGAGACGCGCAAGTGGAGTGGATGGAAGGAGTTGGCGGGAATTTGGGAGTTTGGTGAGACGGATTAGGAAATGGGTTGCGGGTGGAGGGGCCGGGGATGGGGAGAGTCGGCGTTTGCGAAGAACAAGGACGCAAACACGGTGGCTCGCGCGGAGGCGCGTAGTTCGCGGAAGTCTCGGACGGGGATGGGTGGACGAAGGGGCGGGGACGATAGGCATACAATATTGGCTTTACGGACAGGAATTGCGAGCGGGCGGTGGATATGAGCGGAAAAATAATTGAAGAAATCGAGCGGGTAATCGGGACGCTGACGCGGGAAGAGTTGGAAGAGCTGCGGCTGTGGCTCGATGAATACGCGGGACCGAGGCCGCTCGGTCGCCGCATTGCGGCGGACTTGGCGGCGGGGCGGCTTGACGCGGCTGTGCAAAATGCACTGGACGATGAAGAGCACGGAAGAGTCCGGGGACAAGCAGAGCTACCGATTTGAGCGATTGACCGTCAGATTGGAAAAACTGGAAAACGTTCCGTCTGTCGTTAGGTCTCGAGGTCTTGCTAGGTTTCCGGGTTTCTTTTGGGCAACTCTGAACGGCGCAATTATTTGAGCTCGGCGGTGATTTTGTCTATGAGTCGAACTGTGTCGTCCGACCAGACGAGCGGCAATTGCTTAATAGTGGTCGTCGTAGAGAATTCCGGGTACGTCTTCTTGAGGGCGCGGTACATAGTTTTGGCTCTTTTTTTGTCGCCAGAATAGTACTCTGCGGCTATGCTGCCCCACCAAAGGTCTAACTCTTGGGTGCCCGTATGTTTATCTTTGGAGGCGTAGAAGAGTTGCCAAGCTTTGACGAACTGCGCTATTGCGGTTTTGAAGTCGCCATTGTCTAACGAAACGTAGCCCGCGTTGGACCATGCAGTGTATTCGTTTTCATTCTTGCTGATTGCGGCTTGGCAATGGTCGGTCGCCAGCAGGGGCTGGTTCCTACCGTAAAAGTAGAGACAATCGGAAAATTCGATATTGGGCGGGTTAATAGCATTCAAGACTTCGTGAAGGCGATCGGCCTCTCCGGTATTTCCGACCAAGAGGTTAATGAAAATGCCTTCCGAGACTGCGTCGTCATTTCTAGGATGGCCGGACAGCGCCTTGTCAATGTCGGATTTGGCCGCGTCGTATTTCCCTTGTATCAGTTCCGTACGCGCTGCTGCGACAAGGCAGATGGGGTCGATAAAGTCGCTCTCCGCGTCGCAATTCTTGAACTTATCGAGAGCCAAATCCCAATTTAGTTCTCTTTCTGCTGCCACCCCAGCCATAAAGAGCGCCCATCCGTTGCTGTCTCCTTTTAGGGTCGTCAGCTTGGATAGATATCGATGGAAAGAATCGTAATCGCGAACGTGAAAGGCGGCGCCCGCCAGCAAGGTCAGGATGAAGGTATTATCAGTGTCAGATGGCAGGTCCTTCGTGACCAGGCCATACTTCTCTTCTGAGTAGTGGATAAGGCCGAGGAGATTCTTGAAATAAACGTCGTCCGAAAACTGTGTCGCCTTAAGTGCGGCTGCCTCAGCCTGCTCAGCTTCGCCGAGCGCCAGCAAGGAAAATGCCTTTAGGCCGTAGGCGGTGCTGGCATCGGGACGAGACTGGATGGCGGCGTCGCAAGCTTGGACTGAGCTAGGGTAGTCTTTCCTTTCTTGCTGTATCTTGCAGAGCAGCACCTGGCCCTCGAAGGTGCTTCGGGCAGAATCGGGCAGGGCGCTGAACGAGGTGAGTGAGTCGTCGAACTTCTTCTGGTCAAAAAGTGCCTGCACTGGAGAGAGTTCGGCTGCTGGCGTGGGGATTTCCCCCGAAGTGAGGTCTGACAGCTGAAGCTTGACACTAAGAGGCACCTTGAGTAGATGCTGCACGTCGCTTGCCCCCACGGCGAACCCAAAACTGCCGTCTTTAATTCGGGACGTCGTGAGGCCGACGACCTGCCCGTCGCTGTTCAGGAGTGGGCCGCCGCTGGAGCCCGGTGCAATGGAAGCTGTTATCTGGATAAGAAACTGGCCCTCGTTTTGCCGAAAAGCACTGACAAGTCCATCCGATAGACTTGCTGAGAGTCCCTTCGGCGCGCCGATGGCGTAGATGGTTTCGCCTACCTTGAGATCGAGTTCATTACCGAGGGTTAGAGAAGGCCGGTTGCCGGTCTCGACTTCGACGATGGCGAGGTCCTTAGGTGCGCTTGCTGCGACTACGCTTGTGATCGGGGCGATTGATCCGTCGTCGAAAATGACGGAGGCGGAGGTGCTGTCGGCAACCACGTGGTAATTCGTGGCCACTCGATTCTTGGCGACTATGAACCCGGAACCTTGCCCCTCCGGCGCGCGGTTGGCGTCGAATGTGAGTATGGTGACCACTGAAGGTTTAGATCTAGCATAGAGAGTTTCCGGCGCGAGTTTTACTTTGGTTTGTGCTGGGGCGAGGGATGCCCCAAGTAGCAGAACCAGAATGAGGTGGCCCAGCTTCATGCTGCTTCCTTCCCGACGTGCCCGGCGTTATACACTGCCTCTCACACGTCCCAAACTGCGACTGTGGGTTTGAATGTATAACGGATATTGTCTTGCATCCGGGCTAGGATCCGCGAGGACGACGTATTACTGAGGTATTGAAAGAGATAATGTACTGGGGGGTTGGATTGTTGGCGGGTGACGTAGAGGTATTCTTTTCTGGACATAATGCACAAAGTCAGCAAATCACTTTTGTAATTAGCCGGGAAACGCGGCTGCTGGCGGGACGATTTCTAATGGTCTGGAAGCTTGGACGTACTTCGAGTCGCGAGCGGCGTCTTCTGAGAATGTGGAAGCGTTCCCGAATTCTCCACGGACTGTGGGGCGACTTCGAGAACAAGTGAAGCTAGCGATCTGAACGACAGACGCTCAGATTAAAAAAACTGGAAGACGTCCCGTCCGTCCCCGGGTTTCTGGGTTTGTCAGCTCTGGCGGACGAACAGGTGGCGAGGCTCGGCTGGAGCTCCTCCGGCCCGCCTACGTAGTATGCTTAGCGCGCGGAGGTCCACATGCTTTGGTTCTACGAAGCTTTCTTTCCTGTGGTCTGGATCGCGTTCTTTTTCTACTGGCAAATCAAAGCCGTCGATACGAAAACCACGCAGCGTCTCGAGCCCGCAGCCTCGCGCATCCTGCGCGTGCTTATCTTCCTGATCGCGATCATCCTCCTCTCGACAACGCGCATTCCGCTGCGCTGGCTTTACCATCCGCTCTGGACGCCTGGTTATTTGCCCTTCTGGCTGGGAGCCGCCGTCACCCTTGCCGGCATTCTTTTCGCCGTGTGGGCGCGCGAGCACCTGGGCAGGAACTGGAGCCGCTCCGTGACGATTAAGCAGGGCCACGAGCTGATCACCAGCGGTCCATACGCGGTGGTCCGTCACCCCATCTACACGGGCATTCTGGCTGGGTTTCTTGGCATGGCGATTGCGATTTCCCAAGTGCGAGGGTTCATCGCCTTCGTTCTTATCTTCATCGCGTTGTTGATGAAGCTCCGCATGGAGGAGAAGTGGATGCGCTCGCAGTTTGGGGAGACGTATGCTACCTATGCCCGACAGACCGCCGCGCTGGTGCCTTACCTCCTCTGATCGCCTGGATCCCGAAACGCACTGCTCCCCGGGCGAAGATGTTTCAAGAAGTCTGGTTCGCGGATCATCCAGAGCGTAAAGGGGCTTCCCCTTATGGAAACGCGCATTGAAACCTGCGGACTGAGGGGCGTTTTCTAATCGTCTGGAAAGTTAGATATAGATCGAGTCGGGGCCGCGGTCTTCCAAGAACGTAAAAACTTCCCCAAGTTACCTCGCTTCGATGCTGCCGGCTGTTATCTGGAAGTGCTGCGAAATTCGGAGGGGATAGAATCGGCGAGCTTCGCTTCCGTTAGTTGGGTCCAAGGATTCCAATGTTCCGGGGGAAGCCCGAAGAACCATCTTGCGCCTGCGGCGATCCACATCTCGCGCAACTGGGAATAGCTGTAGTCTGCGTCGTCATTTCCAAACTCCGTGCTGCAGCACGGGCAGATGTGATAGCCCTCTGGCGGGTAGGGCAAAGATGCGAAACCGCAAACGGGACAGGAGTATTTCATGGATCATTCCTGCTGCACTCGTGCGCGAAAAAAGGGACGATACCTCCGCGCCGATACTTCCTGTGAAAAGGAATGACGTAATACGTGATCAAAGTGTTAGCGGCAACGACGGCGACCCCAAAATGGTCATTCGCCAAGCCGACACGCAAGCGTCGCGTTCCGTTTGGCCGGATGCACTCCCTCATTGACATGGTCATGGGCCGGTTCATAAAGGCGTCGGCCATACGTTCCTAGTCTAGCGCGGTGGAAGCTCCAAATTCATGACCATGTTTGGCAAAATGGATGGCGCGTTCGTGTGCGTTCGCGAAGGGCATTTCAAGTTGAAGGAAAGTTACAGCATAGGTAATTAAACTTCAAGGAAGCATAGGGATTTGTCTGGCGTTCGCCGATCCAGACTAGATTCGGGAATATGCGCGCTGCAGAAAAATAGACTGCGCCGCGCCCGACCGGGGCGTGGGATTTCTGATGGGGTAGGGCGGAGGGGGCACATGGCGGAGAGTGGAAGGGCATTGGCATTGGGGCGAGGATGGCCTGTATTGGTTCATTCCACGCGCACGGCGGTGGTGGCGGTGGCTTCGTTTCTTGTGGCACGTTTGTTCCGGCTGCCGGAAGCGTATTGGGCGCCGATCACAAGTGTGGTGGTGACGCAATCGTCGTTGGGAGCGGCGTTAGCAGTGTCCTGGCAGCGGTTTTTCGGAACGGGGCTTGGGGCGCTGTCCGGAGCCATTATAGCGAGCCGCTTTGAGCCGAATGTGGCTGTGTTCGGGGTGAGTGTGTTCCTTCTGGGAGTGCTTTGCGCGGCAGTACACGCGGATCGGAGCGCTTATCGTTTTGGGGGCATTACGCTGGCGATCGTGCTGTTGATTCCGCGGGTGGCTCCGGCCTGGAAAACAGCGCTTCATCGGTTCGCGGAGGTTTCGATCGGAATTGCGGTGGCGCTGTTGTTTGCGGCAGTTTGGCCGGAGATGGGAGAGGCCTCGGAAGACAAAAAGTAAACGAATAAAGCGCCTCGCGTTCGAAACGGCGGTGGATGGCAGTCGTTGCTCGCGCGAGGGGCGATTGGGTTTGCGTGTTTAGTTGTGTTGAGAGAAGGAGAGAGGGAATTCGAAGATTTGGTTGTTGACGAAGATGCGGAGATTGAGTTCCTGAGAATTTTTGCCGCGCTCGAACCAGACGGAGCCGGCGGAATTTTCACCAGTGGAGAGGGTGGATTCGACGAGGGCGGAAGCTTCATCGGGTTGCGATTGGCCGGCGAGGAAGTCTGGACCGGAGATGATGACGCGACGAGCGTGAGGAACAGGGTTGACGTAGACGGCGGAGGCTGGGGCGGTGGCGCTGGACTGTGTTGCGTAGACCAGATGAGTGCGGGATTTGGCCAGGACCTCGGGATTTTGATAGCGGAGAGGGCGGAGGCGCGGCGTAAGTTCGTCAAGGGTGAACGTGGCGGGGTTGAAGTGGACTTGGGAGTCGCTGGCATTGGCGATGGCTACGCTGGCGCGGAGTTTCCAGCCGGTGTCTTGCAGAGAAACTTGGACGGTGATGCCATTGGCGGTGAGCGATTCGACCATGGTGGGGCCGTTGTAGAAATGATCGGTGCCAGGAGCGCCCAATAGCCAGCGGGCGATGCCGTTGGGGCTAACGGCGGCTTCGACGGGACGAGCAGCCGGAGCGGGATTTGCGGAATCGGGGGAGAGATAGACTCGCGCGACGTAGCCGGTCTTGCCATCAAAAGTGCTAACTTGCACGGAATAGCCTTGGGAATCGGAGAGGACGGAGACCTGGTCGCCGCAATGCAGGCTGGCGACAAGATGGAGCGGGAGAGCTTGCTCGGCGTCCGCAGTGACGGGGACGTTTGGGACGCCGCGGCAGACAACGGTGGCGCGAGGCGAAACGGGCGCAGCAGGAACAGAGGCGCCGGAGTGGTCAGCGGCCGAGGAAGGCACAGCGACTGCCAGGCCCGCGCATGCGGCCAAAATCCAGAGTTTACTTCTCATGATTTTACTCACCCCTCAGTGATGAGAAAATGCAGACTTCTTCCGTAGTCGTATCGAGGAGTATCTTCGCTTTGGCGGAAGTACCGGTCTATAGCGCGTTCGTACCAGAGGACAGGTTACGGTCGGGATACGAGGAAGCGAGCTCGAAACGCTTGTATAACAGGGAGTTAGATGCGGGGTCGCGGGTCGAAGTTACCCTAGTTTGAGCGGAATCTTGACACGGCCGGGGCGGCGGCAGATAATTCCGGTAGGCTTGCGGAAGCGTATCTATCCTGAAGAGTAACGGAAAGTGCCAAAGAAACGACCCCTGCCGCGCGGTGATGTCGAGAGCGTCCTCCAATCCCTCGGAGCGAAGGCGAAAGTCGTAGAGTGCCGCAGGAAGAGCAGCATATTCGTGCAAGGGGAGCCCGCCAACGCAGTTTTCTATATTAAAAAAGGGAAGGTCAAACTGACGGTTACGTCGGAGCAAGGGAAAGCGGCAATCATCGGAGTGCTGAACGGAGGGAGCTTTTTTGGAGAAGGAAGCATCGCCGGGCAACCGCTGCGGATGATGACGGCGAGCGCGATCACTGACTGTTCGCTGCTGAAAATTGAAAAGGCGGCGATGGCAGCCGCGCTTCGCGAGAACAAAGAGTTTTCTGCGATGTTCACGGCGTATATGCTCTCGCGCAACTTGCGTTACGAAGCGGATTTGGTGGATTTGCTGTTCAACTCGAGCGAGAAGCGGCTGGCGCGGATCCTTCTGCTGCTGGCGCGGTATGGAATGGAAGGGCAGCCTCAGCGAATCGTGCCGAAGGTCAGCCATGAAATGCTGGCGCAAATGGTGGGCACAACGCGGCAGCATATCAGCGAATTCATGAACAAATTCCGGAAGCTAGGATTTATCGAGTACAACGGCGGATTGGAAGTCCACAGTTCCCTCATCGATATAACGCTGCATGACTAGACCAGTCGCCGAGCGCAGACAGACGATTTCTTACTGAAACCTGCCTGAAAAATGTCCCATATGGGACATTTTCGAATATGTCTCCTTTGATGCAGTAATTAGGCGCGCCGGTGGTGTACTGATTAGCCGTCATCTCGAACAACTAATGCCTTTGGCAGTTATATCGAGGAGATAGAAGGCCCGTACCGAAGCAGCAGACCTAGATCGCGAAAAAAAAGGAGAGCATCATGAAGACCCTTCCCAGCCAGAGTTTTTGGAGTCACAGTACATTGAAGCTCACATCGTTCGTGCTTGAGACGGCGGACCAATTCAAGAAAAGGATTCAGGTGGAACTGTTCGCCCCGCCCCGACAGTGCTCCCAGTGCAAACAATCTTGCGAAGTATTCGTGCGGCCCGGAAACCAGTGCGCCGCTTGCTGGTCGTACAATATTCTTTCGAAGCTAGGAAAAACGGTCCGGAAACTTGCCGCAGCGGCATAAGCAAGGCACAACGGAGCGCCTCGCACCAAGCCGAGGAAACAGCAAGAGTTGCATGGACATGACGAAGGCGAAAAAGCGGCCAGCGCCATGCCGAATCCGCATGCGCAGCGGTCGCGTTGACCTGCGGCATCCGGTTGTCACAAAGGCGTAACTTGACCATGAGGCAGGGGTGCGTTAGGGTGTAAGAAGTTTCTTCCCGAGTTGACCGTTGCACGGTCACCGATAGCGAGGAGGAATCCCATCGGCCACCCGGCTTCCTTAGCAGGCAGACCTTCCACTTGGATGAGACGTACCGTTCACATATCCGGAAAAATTGAACCCTTCTTCGGCACGCTTGACGAGAATGTGCGCTTGCTGGAGGACTCTCTACACGTGCGCACGCACTTGCATGATACACGGCTGACGATCGAAGGAGAGCAGGAGAGCGTAGATCAGGCAGTGAAGATCGTCGAAGAGTACAACCATTTGACGCGGCACGGACGGGCGCTTTCGAGCACGGAAGTGAAATCGCTGATGCGGGTCGCGACGGAAGAGCCGCACGAATCTCCGCGAGGGATGTTCGAGCCGGCGCGAACGCGGTCGTTCGGGAAAAAGCAGGTGACGCCGAAGAACGCGAGCCAGCGGCGGTACATGGAAGAGATCGAAAAACACGACATGATGTTCGGGATTGGACCGGGAGGAACGGGGAAAACATATATCGCGGTGGCGATGGCGGTGAGCGCGCTGCTGACGAAACAGGTAAACCGGATTATTTTGGCGAGGCCGGCGGTGGAAGCGGGGGAGCGGCTGGGATTTTTGCCGGGAACGCTGCAACAGAAGATCGATCCTTATATGCGGCCGCTTTATGATGCGCTCTACGACATGCTGGACGCGGACCGGCTGGAAAAGTTTCTGGAGAAGGGAATCATCGAGGTTGCGCCGCTGGCGTTCATGCGCGGGCGGACATTGAACGATTCGTTTGTGATTCTAGACGAAGCGCAGAACACGACGAGCGAGCAGATGAAGATGTTTTTGACGCGGCTGGGGTTCAATTCGAAAGCGGTGATTACCGGGGATACGACGCAGATCGATTTGCCGCTGGGGAAAAAGTCGGGGCTGATCGAGGCGCTGGAAGTGTGCGGAAAAATCGAGGGGATCGGGGTGGTGCAGTTCGGGGAAAAGGACGTGGTGCGGCATAACCTGGTGCAGCAGATCATTCGGGCATACGAAGACTATGACATGACGCATCCGCAGCGCGGCGGGAATGCCGGAGGCGGCGCAGGAAACGGCAAGGCGGGAGCTCCAACGGAAAAAAGCGGAAAAGAACCGGGCAAAGAAAATCAGCAAGCATGATCGTGAACCAGCAGCGAAAGGTGCGGCTGGCACGGAAGCCGCTTGAGAATTTTTTGGGACGCGTGAAGAGAGAACTGGGCGTGCGGGATTCTGGAGTCACGGTTTGTTTTGTGAGCGACGCCAAGATTGCCGGGATGAATGAACGGTTTCGGAAGAAGGCCGGGCCGACGGATGTGCTTTCGTTTCCGGCGAGAGAGGCGCGGCAGGGCCGGTCCAGAAAAAGAAAAAAAACTTACACAGAGTTCGCAGAGGAATCAGAGAGCACAGAGAAGAGCGGGAGAGGACTTCGCCGGCTGACTAAGGGAATTTACCTGGGAGACATTGCGATTGCGCCTGAAACGGCGCGGCGTTATGCGAAAAAAAACGGGCGGACTTTGAGCGACGAATTGCGCGTGCTGATTCTGCACGGCGTGCTGCACTTGCTGGGCTATGACCACGAAACCGATGGCGGTGAGATGAATCGCGTCGAGCAGAAGATGCGACAAAGATTCGGGCTGTCATGAACACGTATACATGGGTTTACGTCCTGGGCGTGGTGTTGCTCGCCTTTGGGCTGCCCATTTTTTCTTACCTAACGCTGATCTATCGAGAGCTAGGGCGCATCAATACCGGCCGCGTCCACGAGCATCTGGAAATATTCGAAGCGGAGATCGAGCCCAAGCTGAAGATCAGGCGCCGTAGCGGCGGGCGGACCTTCCGCATTCTCGGACATTTTTGGCTGGCGTTTTTGGTGCTGGAGACGACGCGCGGGGTGGTGTACTTCGTTTCCGGGACGTGGGAATCGCTGCTGGAATTTGTGGTGTTTTTAACGCTGGAAGTTGTGATTGCGATGCACTTCGTCCCTGACATGCTGCTGTATCGCACGACGGGGCGCTGGCTGCGGCCGCTGTTGCCGCTGATTCGCGCGGCGATGTGGCTGGTGTGGCCGGTCCGCGTGTTCCTGGAAGGAGCGGAATCGCTGGCGCGCATATCGGAACAGGAACCGGAGATGACGCAAGAGCAGCGGACGGAAGAGCGGATTGAAGCGCTGGTCGAGGCGGCCGAGGAAGAAGGAATTATCGCGGCGGATCAGGCGGACTTGATCGAGCAGGTGGTGGAGTTCAGCGACAAGCGAGTGCGCGAGGTGATGACGCCGCGGCCGGACATCGTGGCCATCGCAGCGGAAGCTACGCTGGAAGAGCTGCACGCGAAGTTTGTCGAGAAGAAATTTTCGAAGATGCCGGTGTACGAGAAAACGCTGGACGATATTTTCGGCGTGGTCCACGCGCAGGACTTGCTGCACATCGCGGACCAGGATTTGCCGAAACGCAAGGTGCGCGAACTGGTGCGCCCCGTGCTGTTCATGCCGGAAACGAAGGCCGGGTCGGAACTCTTGCGGGAGATGCGGCAGAAGGGGCAGCCGCTTGCGGTGATTATCGATGAGCACGGTTCGGTGGCGGGAATCGCGACGGTGGAAGATCTCGTGGAAGAAATTGTTGGAGAACGATGGAACGGAGGAAAGGCGCCGGCGCCGGACGTGGTGCGCGAAGCGGATGGCGGGCTGGTGATGCGGGGAAGCATGGCGATTCGCGACGTCGAGGAATTATTGGGAGTGAGCTTTGGGGAAGATGCCGAGGAGACGGTGACCACCATCGCCGGATTGCTGAGCCGTGTTTCGGGGAAGGTGCCGGCGCCTGGAGATAAAGTCGACTTGGAAGGATACCGTTTCGAGGTTCTGGAAGCGAATCAGAGAAAAGTATTGAGGTTGAGGATTCGAAAAAGCGTAGCCGCGCCTACGAAAGCCACTCCGTAAAGCAATTCGGTAAAGTAAAGAGTCCTTCGCTTGCCGTGGTTTCCCTCGAGCGAAGTAGGAATTCCTCCTTTGAAGCGATACCATGCGTGTACTCGAAATGAACGGCCGGCGCACCGGCGGAGGAAGTGGAATGAACAGCAAGGGGATTGTACGCCGAGTGATTTTGCTCGCTGCGTTGTGCCTGTGTCTGCGGCCTGCGCCGAGCTTCGCGCAAGCGAGTGGAACGACAGCGGCGGTGATCCCCGACATGCGATGGGGCGTGAAGATTCCGCTGCGCGATGGCGCGTCGCTGAACGCGACAGTGTTTCAGCCACATGGTCAGAAGGAGCCGCTGCCCGTGATTTTTACGCTGACGCCCTACATCGGAGATTCGTACACCGACCGGGCCATGTATTTTGCGCAGCATGGGTATGTGTACGCGCTGGTGGATGTGCGCGGGCGAGGAAATTCCGGCGGAGAGTTCGAACCGTTTGCGAACGAAGGGCGGGATGGCTACGACGTTGTCGAATGGTTCGCGAAGCAATCGTATTGCAACGGGAAAGTGGCGATGTGGGGCGGCTCTTATGCGGGATACGATCAATGGACGACGCTCAAGGAGTTTCCGCCGCATCTAGCGACGATCGTTCCGGCGGCTGCGGCGCATCCCGGCGTGGATTTTCCGTTTCAGTACAACATTTTTGCGCCGTACGACGTGCAGTGGCTCACGTTCACGAGCGGAGTGACGGGAAACGAAAAACTTTTTGGGGATGGGGGGTTTTGGGGAGCGAAGGCGAGGGAATACTACGATCAGCATCTGGCTTTTCAGGAGTTCGATCGTGTCGCGGGGAATCCGTCCGCTGTATTTCAAAAGTGGGTGCAGAATCCGGTTCCCGACACTTACTACGACCTGATGGTACCGAGCTCGGGTCAGTATAAGCGGATAGAGGTTCCGATATTGACGATTACGGGCGACTACGATGGAGATCAGCCCGGCGCGTTTACCTATTACAAGGCGCACATGAAGTACGGGACGGCCGAGGCAAAAGAGAAACACTTCTTGATTATCGGGCCGTGGGATCACGCGGGGACGCGAACGCCGAAGCGGGAAGTCGGCGGACTGAAGTTCGGAGAAGCGAGCGCCCTGGACCTGAACAAGCTGCACACGGAGTGGTACGACTGGACGATGAAAAGCGGCAAAAAGCCGGAGTTTTTGAAGAAGCGCGTGGCTTATTACGTCGTGGGAGCGGGAGCGGAGAATTGGAAGTACGCGGATAGTCTGGAAAGCATCTCGAGCGAGGAGCGCACGCTCTATTTGGGATCGAATGGAACGGCCGAGAGCGTGTTTCACTCCGGCGTGCTTTCGGAGAAGGCAGGTTCGGGCGCGGGGGAAGATAAGTGGACGTACGATCCGCTGGACACGCGGCCAGGAAATGCGGAAAGCGATGACGATACGGGGTACCTCGTTTCGCAGCGGGCGGTGCTGAACACGTATGGGAATGGAGCGATTTATCACAGCGCGCCGTTCGAAGAGGCCACGGAGGTGAGCGGGTTTCCGAAGCTAACGGTGTGGCTGGCAATGGATGTTCCAGATACGGATCTGGAAGCGGATGTGTATGAGATTTTGCCGGGCGGGGATTCTGTTTTTTTGACAGGTGCGACGATGCGCGCGCGATATCGCGAGTCCCTGCGAAAGGAAGAATTGGTGACGCCGGGGAAGATAGAAAAATACGTGTTCGACAATTTCACGTTTTTCTCGCGGCGGATTGCGAAAGGGAGCCGGTTGCGGCTATTTATCCATTGCCCGAATACGACGGGAGCGGAGAAGAATTACAACAGCGGAGGGGTGGTGGCGCTGGAAACGGGAAAAGATGCGAGGACGGCGCACGTGACGCTGGTCCACGACCAGGAGCACGAGAGCGCTTTGGAATTGCCGATCGTGAAGTAGCGGACTCAGACGAAGAAAAACATTTACACATAGGACTCAGAGGGCGCTGAGGACACGGAGAAGAGTGAGAGAGTGACGAAAGCTGCCAGCAAAAAGAAGGGCGAATTTCGGTCGGGATTTGTGGCGATTGTCGGGCGGCCGAATGCGGGGAAATCGACGCTGCTGAACCGGCTGGTTGGGCAGAAGGTGGCGATTGTTACGTCGAAGCCGCAGACGACGCGGAACAGAATCCAGGGGATCGTCACGCGGCCCGAGGGGCAGATTGTGTTTATCGATACGCCGGGGCTGCATGCGGCGGACTCCGCGCTGGGGCGGCAGATGATGCATGAAGTGGCCGCGGCGCTGGAGGGCATCGAGGTGCTGCTGCTCATGGTGGACGCGAGCCGGGCGCTGCCGCGTGCGGATGAATTGCTTCTGGAGCGCGCCAAGCGATTTGGCGGGAAAACTATTTTGGCGTTGAATAAAGTCGATGGCCTCCCGAAGCAGAAGCTGCTGCCGCTGATCGAAGCCTTTCGCAAGGCGTTCGAATTCGCGGCGATTGTGCCTATTTCGGCGTTGAAGGGAAATGGCTGCGGAGAGTTGGTTGACGAGATTTTGCGATTGCTGCCGGATGGCGAGGCGTATTTTCCTGAGGATCAGGTAACGGACCAGCCAGAACGTTTTCTGGCGGCGGAAATCGTGCGGGAAAAAGCGATTCAAGCGATGTATCACGAGTTGCCGTACGCGGTGGCGGTGAAAGTGGAGAAATTCGAGGACCTCCCAAGGCTGCTGCGCATTGAAGCGACGATGAACGTCGAGCGAGACTCGCAGAAAAAGATTTTGATCGGGCATAAGGGCGAAATGCTTAAGAAAATCGGTACGGAGGCGCGCAAAGAACTGGAAAAGCTATTCGACAAGAAGATCTATCTCGGGCTATTCGTAAAAGTGGTCCCGGACTGGCGGGAAAATCCGCAACGCGTGCGCGAGCTGGATTGGCATGCGCAACTGGAGGCGCTGGAGGCGAGCGTCGAGGCGGGCGAGGATTTGGAGCCGGGAGATTCTTGAAGGCGGCAGCCCGAAGTGCGGGGCCCGGCTAGTCCGGTGCGGCGATGCCGAGGGATTTCATCTTGCGATAGAGGTGGCTGCGTTCGAGGCCGAGAGCGGACGCGGTTTGCGTCATGTTCCAGCGGTGCTCCTGCAATTTTCTGAGAATGAATTCGCGCTCGTACGCGCTGCGGGCTTCGTGAAGCGTGGAGTACGGCTGTTGGGGGCTCTCGGCGACACCACGGAAAAGCTCAGGCGGCAGATGGTGGGACTCGATGCGCGCTTGCGGGCAGACGATGACGAGGCGCTCGACGAGATTGCGCAACTCGCGCACATTTCCGGGCCAGGGATAGCGCACGAGAATGTCCATAGCCGTTGCGTTCAGTTCGCGCGTTTTCTTTCCATAGGCGGAACTGAATTCATCGAGAAAATAGCGCGCGAGAGTGGGGATGTCTTCCTTGCGCTCGCGAAGCGGCGGAACGAAGAAGGGAATTACGTTTAAGCGATAAAAAAGATCCTGGCGAAAGGCGCCGCGGCTAATCTCGAGTTCGAGATTTTTGTTTGTGGCGGCAATCACGCGCGCATCGACGGTTATCGTCTGGCTGGAGCCGACCGGTTCGAAGCGCTGCTCTTCTAGGACGCGGAGCACCTTAGATTGCGTTCTGAGGCTCATGTCGCCGATTTCGTCGAGAAAAAGCGTGCCGCCGTCGGCCTTTTGGAATTTTCCGACTTTGTCTTCGGAAGCACCGGTGAAGCTGCCTTTGATGTGCCCGAAAAGCTCGGACTCGATCAGCTCCTCGGGGATGGCCGCGCAATTTACCTCGACGAAGGGCCCCTTGCTGCGAAGGCTGGCGGCGTGCAGGGCGTGCGAGACGAGCTCTTTGCCAGTGCCGCTTTCGCCATAAATGAGCACACGGCCATTCGTGGGAGCTGTGACAGCGATTTGCTGGCGCAGCGCTTTCATCGGAACGCTGTCTCCGATCACTTGATAACGATGGCCAAGCTCGCTCCGCAAAATTTGATTTTCTTCCTGGAGCCTGCGCTGCTGGACCGCGTTGCGGACGAGAACGATGATTTTCTCGAGAGACAAAGGTTTTTCGATGAAGTCGAAAGCGCCCAGCTTTGTGGCGCGTACCGCCGTCTCGATCGTGCCGTGTCCGGAAATCATGATGACTGCCGGCGCGCGCGGAATAGCCTGAAGCCGGCTGAGAGCCTCGAGGCCGTCGAGCCCGGGCAGCCAAACATCGAGGAGAATGACTTCGAGGTCGCCGGCCGCGGCGCGCTGGAGGGCCTCTTCGGCGGAAGCAACCGCTTCGACGTGGTAACCCTCATCTCTGAGGATCAAGGAGAGCGATTCGCGAATCCCGGCTTCATCATCGACGACAAGCAGGTGCGGCTTGGGAGTCATCGAGAAGATTCCGTCCCGTTTTGATCGGCGATGCCGGCAGGCGCAAGCTCCGCAGCCGGAAGCTCGACGAGAAAACGCGAGCCTACGGGCTGGTTGTCCTCGACATGAATGCTGCCGCCGTGTTCGGCCACAATGCGGGCAGCGATCGCCAGGCCCAGGCCGGTTCCGCGATTCTTCGTTGAAAAATGGGGGAGGAAAAGCTTGTCCTTGTCTTGCGGGGAGATACCACGTCCCGTATCGGAGACACTGATCTCGACTGTTTCGGCGTCGGGATGCGCGCAAGTGGAAATGAGAATTTCGCGGTAAGGAGAATTTTCCAGAGCCTCCGCGGCGTTGTCGATGAGGTTGACGACGACGCTGCGGAGCAGGCCGCCATCGGCGCGAACGGCAGGGAGATTTTCGCCAAGGATGGTTTTGAGAGAGATGCCGTCGAGACGCCCGGAGAAAACCTCGACCGCTTCATGGACGACGGTGTTGGCGTTGGTGGGAGCGAGCTTGGCGGAGGGGAAGCGCACGAACTGGGAGAATTCGTTGACCAGGGCGGCGAGCGTCGCGACCTCACGCTCGATTAAACGCGAGCATTCGTGTACCAGTTTGGTCAATTCGAGGTCGCGTGGAGCCTTGGATTCGGTCGCGTCGCGCCGCTCGAGAAAACGAGACAACCGTTGCGAAGAAAGCTGGATCGGCGTGAGTGGATTCTTGATCTCGTGGGCGATGCGCCTCGCGACTTCTTGCCACGCCGCCGATTTTTGCGCGCGCAACATTTCGGTGAGGTCGTCCAGAACCAGGACGTAGCCGGAATTGGCGCGACGCGGTCCGAGGGAGCTGGCGGTCACAGCGAGGTGAAGGATGCGGCCGGAGACCACGGTTTCGATCTCGCGGGAGACAACGCCCATGCGCAGGGAGCGGCGCATAAGAAGCTGCAGGATGCGCGAAGCGTCCGGACCAAGTAGTTCGTCGAGGGATTGCGCACTGCGCGACTCGCTTCCGAACATGCGCGTAACGGCAGTGTTGGCGCGGAGGATGGCTCCATTTGCGTCGAGCGAGATGACTCCGGTGGGAATGTTCTCGAGAACGGTTTCCATGAGCTGACGGCGGCGCTCGAGTTCCTGAACCGCTTGCTGGAGATTTTTGGTGAACTGGTCGATTTGCGAGCGGTTGTCTCGCAATTGCGTGGTCATGGCATTGAAGGAGCGCACGAGGACGCCGAGTTCGTCTTGCGCTTGTTCGGGAACTTGATAGTCGAAATTTCCGGCGGAAATTTCACGCGTGCCCTCGGCAAGCGCCTGGATGGGGATGGTGACCTGCTTGGCAAGAAAAAGAGCGACCCACATCACGGCCGAAAGTAGGAGTACGGTGAAGAGAAGAAGGATGAGCAGCATCTGCTGCTTGAGCGCTTTGAGATTCTGTTTCTCCTGATAGTACTCGCGAGTCTGCGTCTGGATATCCGTGATGCGAGAAAGAAAATTTGGACTAGCGCGGAAAGCTGCGGCGGCATAGGCAACAGGCTGCCCATCCTGCAGCCAAGGAACACGCACCACAAAGTAATCTCTGCCCTCGGCTTGCCACACTTCAATCCCGCTGGGCAGCACACGCACGGGTTTGCCCAGGATTCCGAGTTGGGCACAGATTGGGCCGCTGCGGTCCTCGGGTTGATTATCACAGGAGACTCCGCCGCGCACGGCGTTGCCGTCTTTATCCAGAATCCAGACCGCGTCGGCGCCCTTGGCGAAGGCATGTTGCAAGACGTCGGCGGTAGATGGCGAGGAATCCTGCTGAACTGCGGTAGCCAGCCTGCTAAGGCGCGGTATCTGCGAACGACCGATATCGTTCATGAGCTCTTGCGTCTTTTCGGAAGCGATTTCAAGAGGGCGCGGGAACCATCGCAGAAGAGTACGGTTGATCAAAGAATAGCTGACGATAAACATAAAGACGATGGGGAGCAAAGAGATAGCCATTGCGCCGACGACCATCTTCGTCTTGAAGCGCGCGCCGAGCTGGTCCCGGCCGCTTTCGACCCATAAGCGGACGATGGTCCGACTCAGAATTAGGCCGAAGACCAACAGCGCGGCGGTGACAAAACTATTCACGGCGAAGAGCGGCATCAGCGCGCGCCAGCTCCTCGGCTCAAACGGAACGTCCAGCGAGCCAAAGGTAAAAACGGCAGCCAGAAGCAAAGTGAGCAAGAGTCCGCCGATTGCCAGGCTCCAACGCTGTTTGGAGTCGAGATGACTCATGCCATTGCCGCCGTCATTTCAGGAAAAACCTCATCAGCCCGTATGCCCCGCCATTGTCGTTCACAAAAATCGGCACACATGAAAACACAGTGAGAGCTTTGGGATTGTTCGACGGAGCAGCCAGGCTCTTTCGCCGGGAGTCCGCGGAAATAGCGGCCACTTTTTGTCAACGCCCCAGAGCGAACACCCGGCTGCCGCACAATTCGGAACAAAAGCTTCTCTTTTGCACGATAGCCACCGCGTCGAAGCAAGTCAAGAACAGCACCTGTACCTCGTTCGAAAAAACCTGCCCGTGTGGGCAGGTATTAGCCATTTCAGAACTTTCTCCTAATTTCCGCACACCTTCGCCGTCCCCATTTGCTATGTTCACTCTGGGTGCAAACCGGCAGGGAGTGCTGCGGATGTCCGTCCGTTTGGGCGAGATACTTATTAAAGAAAGCCTGATTACTCAGGACCAGCTCCAGAAAGCGCTGGAATTTCAGCGCGCAAATGGCGGCAAGCTAGGGAGCTGCCTGACGAAGATGGGCTTCATCACCGATGACGATATCACCGGTGTGCTTTCCCGCCAGTACGGTGTTCCCTCGATCAATCTCAAGTATTACGAAATCGATCCCAACGTCATCAAGCTGATTCCCCAGGATACGGCGCTGCGTTACCAGGTCATTCCGCTTTCCCGCGTGGGTTCCGTGCTCACCATCGCAATGACCGATCCCACGAACGTCTTCGCCATGGACGATATCAAGTTCATGACGGGCTTCAACGTCGAACCCGTGGTCGCTTCGGAGTCCGCCATTGGGGAAGCAATTTCGCGGTTCTATGGCGGCTCGGAAACGAACGCCGAAGAGCTGAGCAAGATGATGAAGGACCTGGTGGACGAGGACCAGGAACTGGAACTTGCCGCGGAGGAAGCCGAGCTCGATACCGCATCGCTGGAAAAGGCCGCCGAAGAGGCGCCCATCATCAAGCTCGTGAACTTGATCCTGACGGACTCGGTGAAACGAGGAGCGAGCGACATTCACGTGGAACCCTATGAACTGGAGATGCGCGTAAGGTTCCGCATTGACGGCCAGTTGCAGACAGTGATGACGCCACCGTTACGGCTGAAGGACGCCATGACCAGCCGCCTGAAAATCATGGCCAAACTGGACATTGCCGAAAAGCGCCTCCCGCAAGACGGCCGCATCATGATTAAGTACAAAGCCGACGGCAAAAAGAAGGAACTCGACTTCCGCGTTTCGACCGTGCCGACACTCTACGGCGAAAAAATCGTACTCCGGCTCCTGGACAAAGAAAACCTGCGCCTGGACATGACCAAGCTGGGTTTCGAGCAGGAATCGCTGAAGAAGTTCGAGCGCAACATTTTGCGGCCGTACGGCATGGTGCTGGTCACGGGGCCGACGGGTTCGGGCAAGACCAACACACTCTATTCTTCCGTGGCGCGCTTGAACACCGTCGATACCAACATCATGACCGCCGAGGATCCGGTCGAGTTCCAGTTGTCGGGCATCAATCAGGTGCAGATGAAGGAACAGATCGGGCTTAACTTCGCGGCCGCCCTGCGCGCCTTTCTGCGGCAAGATCCCAACATTATTCTGGTCGGCGAGATTCGCGACTTTGAAACGGCTGAAATTGCGGTCAAAGCGGCCCTGACGGGACACTTGGTGCTTTCAACGCTGCATACCAACGACGCGCCTTCGACGATCAGCCGCTTGATGAACATGGGTATTGAGCCGTTCCTTGTGGCCACTTCCGTCAATTTGATTTGCGCGCAGCGTCTGGTGCGCCGCATCTGCGCGAATTGCAAGGAAGAGCTGGAGCTGCCCGAGCAGGCTTTAATCGATGCGGGGTATACCCCTGAAGAAGTGAAGACGACTAAAATCTATCACGGCAAGGGATGCAACACCTGCAACAAGGGCGGCTACAAGGGCCGAACCGGCTTGTATGAGGTCATGGAGATCAACGACGAGTTGCGGGAATTGATCCTCGTCGGCGCCTCCGCCCTCGAGCTGAAGAAGAAAGCGATCGAGCAAGGCATGATCACGCTACGCCGCAGTGGGCTGGTCAAAGTCGCCCTGGGGCAGACGACGTTGGAAGAAGTTTTGCGCGAGACGGTGTTATAAGAAAAAGGTGAAGCGATGGCCGGCATTACTCTCAGCGAGTTGCTGAAAAAAATGATCGAGATGGGAGGCAGCGACCTCCACATCACCACGAACAGCGCGCCGCGCGTCCGGGTTCATGGACACCTCCGGGCTCTGGACATGCCGCCGCTGACCGCCGCGGATACCAAGTCTCTGGCCTACAGCGTGCTTACGGACGCGCAAAAACACCGCTTCGAAGAAAATCTCGAGCTGGACTTCTCCTTCGGATTGAAGAATCTGGCCCGTTTTCGCGGCAACGTATTCAATCAGCGCGGCGCCGTCGGCGCGGTGTTTCGTACCATTCCCTGGGAAATTAAGGGCTTCGATGCGCTGGGATTGCCCGCGGTCGTCCGAGGGCTTTGCGACAAGCCCCGCGGTCTCGTGCTGGTGACCGGTCCAACCGGTTCGGGAAAATCGACGACGCTCGCCGCCATGCTCGACAAGATCAACAGCGAGCGCGAAGAGCACATGATCACCATCGAGGACCCCATCGAGTTTCTGCATAACCACAAGAAGTGCCTCGTGAACCAGCGCGAAGTGCACGCCGACACGCACTCCTTCGCAAATTCACTGCGCGCCGCGCTCCGCGAAGATCCTGACGTGGTGCTCATCGGCGAAATGCGCGACCTCGAAACCATCGAGTCGGCCCTGCGCATCGCCGAAACCGGACACTTGACGTTCGCCACGCTGCACACCAATTCCGCTGCATCCACCATCAACCGTATTATCGACGTCTTTCCATCTCACCAGCAGCCGCAGATTCGCGCGCAGCTTTCCATGGTCTTGGAAGGGATTCTTTGCCAGGCGCTTCTCCCGCGCGCTGACAGCCGCGGTCGCGTGATGATCATGGAAGTGCTCATCCCCACGGCGGCCATTCGCAACCTCGTTCGCGAGGATAAAATCCACCAAATCTATTCCGCCATGCAGACGGGTACGGGGCAAACGGGCATGCAGACATTCAATCAGGGTCTGGCCAATGCGTATTATGCGAAGCTCATCACGCTGGATATGGCTCTTTCGCGTTCCTCGAACGCGGATGAGCTGCAGGATATGATCAATCGCGGCGTGTCTGGGCCTTCCGGCGGCGGTTCGAAAGCGCCGGTAGCCAACAAGCGATAGAGATTTCTCAGGGCGGTTGCGCCCTTGGTCGATGAATTTGAAGGATTGAGGAGGAAAGAACATGCCGGTCTTTACTTATCGAGGAACCAATCGTTCCGGCGGAAGCGTGAGCGGCGAGCTCAACGCTACGAGCAAGGCGGAACTCCAGAACCTGCTCCGGCGCCAGCAGATCACGCCGACGAAAATGTCCCAGAAAGGCAAGGAATTCAACTTGCCGACGTTCGGCGCGGGCGTCAACGCCAAGGAACTGGCCATTTTCACGCGGCAGTTCTCGGTGATGATCGACGCCGGTTTGCCGCTCGTCCAGTGTCTCGAGATTCTCGCCAGCCAGCAAGAGAACAAAACCTTTCAAAAGGTGCTGACGGGAACTCGTGGTTCGGTGGAGGGTGGCGCCACGCTCTCTACCGCCATGCGGCAATACCCGAAGGTCTTCGACTCCCTCTACGTCAACATGGTCGAGGCGGGCGAGACGGGCGGTATTCTCGACACTATTTTGCAGCGGCTCTCTTCCTACATCGAAAAGAACGTCAAACTGCAGCGCGCCGTCAAGTCCGCGATGGTCTACCCCATCGGCGTGTTGTCCGTAGCCGGCGGCGTCATCATTTTGCTTTTGTGGAAGGTTGTCCCGATTTTCGCCACGTTGTTCGCCGGCCTCGGTGTCGATTTGCCCTTGCCCACGAAGATCGTCATCGCGCTCAGCAACATGATCGGCAGCATTTTCGGCTTCCTGATTTTGGTGGCCTTCGGCGCCATGCTCTTTGGGCTAAAGGTCTGGTACGGCACTCCTCAGGGGCGTTACATACTTGACGCGACGATTCTTCGCTTGCCGGTCATCGGTCCCCTCATGCGGAAAATCGCCGTAGCGCGCTTTACTCGCACATTGGGAACCTTGATCGCCAGCGGCGTGCCCATCCTGGAAGGTTTGGACATTACCGCCAAGACCGCCGGAAACGCCGTCGTGGAAAGGGCGTTGCAACAGGTTAGAAAGTCCCTCGAGGAAGGCAAATCGCTCACGGAGCCCTTGAAGGATTCGAACGTTTTCCCTGGCATGGTCACGCAAATGATCAGCGTCGGCGAACAGACCGGCGCCATGGACGCCATGCTGCAGAAGATCGCGGACTTTTACGAAGAAGAAGTCGACGCCGCGGTGAAAGACCTGCTCACCGCCTTGGAACCGGTCATGATCGTCGTCCTGGGTTTGGTCGTTGGCGGCGTGGTCATTTCCATGTACATGCCGCTGTTCTCCTTGATCGGCAAGTTGAGCTCGATGCACTAATCTCGGCGCGGCGCCGCGAGCAGTATCCAATTGGCGAAGGGCAGGGAAGGAACTCCCAGCCCTTCGCCATTTCTGTCTAAACTAGGGAATGCCCGGGGAAAACTGGGGTCGGGAACGCGGGCGATTCATGGATCAACGTTCGACAACGAGAGAGTGGCTGGGCTGGCTGACGCGCGTTCGCCTGCTCACAATCCTTTTGATTCTCATAGTCGACCTCCTCTGGCCGCAATACGTCCCAGCCTCCAGCACAAATCGTGCGTTCCTGCCGCTTCTGCTCATCTGGGTCACCTTAGGCGTTCTGCACATTCTCATGGTTCGATGGCTGCCGGGTGCCGCGTGGCAAGGCGGTTTGCAGGTTGCGAGCGACGTAATCGTCATTTCTGCTCTCGTGTACACCACCGGCCTTCAAGAAAGCTATTTCATTTCCTTATACCTGCTGGTCATCATTGTGGCCAGTATCCTGTTTTCACGGCGGGTGGCGTTCATCACAGCCGGAGTATGTCTGCTCATCCTCGGTGGCATGACGGCGCTGGCTTATGCGGGACGAATTCCGCGCACTTTTTTGATTGTGCCGACTCCGGAAGGACTGCGCGTCTGGTTCCTCAGCAATCTGTTCGGTTTCCTCGCGGTCGCCTATCTGGCCAGCCTTCTGGCGCAATCTCTGCGACGGAAAGGAATCGAACTCGAGGAGAAACGTGAAGAGCTTCTCGAACTGCAGGATTTTACCGAAGACATCATCCATTCGATGCGCGGAGGACTGCTGACCACCGACTTGGAAGGCAGAATCTTGCTGCTGAATCGAACCGGAGAGGAGATCCTCGGCCATCGCTTCGCAGATTTGCGTGGAAAGATGTTGCCCGAACTCGAGGGGAATTTTTGGCTTCCCGGATTGAAGGGTCCCACCGAGCGGCCCGTCGTCCGAAAAGAGATCGACTTCCGTACTCCCGATGGCCAGTTGCGTTATCTGGGCATTTCCGTCTCTCCGCTGCGCACCAGGAATTCCACGCGAAGCGGTTACGTTTTTAATTTTCAGGATTTGACGGAACTCCGGAGACTCGAACAGGAAGTGGCCACGAAAGAGCGCATGGCCGCTCTGGGCAGGCTCTCCGCTGCGATCGCGCACGAAATTCGCCAGCCGCTCACGGCCATGGCCGGTGCGGTAAAGGAGCTGGCGCGGCTCGTTCCCCTCGAGGATGACGAGAAACACCTGGTCAATATTGTGAGCCGCGAGTCGGAGCGTTTGAACCATATCATTACGGACTTTCTGAATTACTCGCGCGAAAAGACCTACGAGTTTCAGGAAGCGGATGTGCGCGGTCTGCTGGATGAGACCATCACGCTGCTCGAGAAGAAACCCGAATTCGAGCACAAGTTCAAGATCATCCGGACTTTCAACGGGACCGAGCTGCGTGCGCGTGTGGACGCCAACAAGATCAAGCAAGTGTTTTGGAATCTGTGCGACAACGCTCTGCGCGCCATGCCCGGCGGCGGGACCCTCAGCGTGGGCTTGGAACGGCTGCCTTTCTGGGTCCGCATCGCCTTCAAGGACACCGGAATGGGCCTCGATGCCAAACAGCGAGCCAAAATTTTCGAGCCTCTGCAATCCGGATTTGAAGGCGGCACGGGTCTGGGACTTTCTATCGTGTATCAAATCGTGCAGGCGCACAGCGGCAGAATCAGCGTGATCTCAGAGAAAGATCGCGGCGCGGAGTTCATTGTCGAGTTGCCGCGAACAGCGTGAGGTTCTAATGCAGGGAACGAAAGCAGCGGTGAAGGAAGCTCACAACGAATTGGTGCACATCCTCGTCGTGGATGACGAGCGCTCCATTTGCGAGCTTCTTGAGATTACCTTTCGCAAGGAGGGACACCGCGTCGAGGTGGCGCACAGCGTCGAGGCCGCCAAGCGCAAGCTCGAGTCGCAGATTTTTGACATCATCATCTCTGACGTCAGAATGCCCGGAGCCACGGGCGTCGACCTTCTGAAATTCACCAAAGAGATTTCTCCCAACTCCTTTTTTCTGCTCATTACCGGCGTCCCCACCGTCGAAACGGCCATCGCGGCCATAAACTCGGGCGCGGACCGTTACGTGATCAAGGACCATGAGCTGGTTGACCAACTGCGTCGCGCCGTAAAGGAAGTTTCCGAAAGCCTCAAATGGAAGAAAGAGGCCGGCTACCTTCGCCGCGAACTCCGCCGCCTCACGGGCTTGGACAACATCATCGGGCAAAGCCCCAAGATGCGCGCCATCTTCGATTTGATCCAAACAATTGCGCCGCAAACCAGCCGCGTGCTGATTACCGGCGAGAGCGGAACTGGAAAAGAACTCGTCGCACGCGCCATCCACGAAAACAGCCTTCGCGCGCAAGCTCCCTTTATCACCATTAACTGCGGCGCTTTCCCCGAGACGCTGCTCGAATCCGAGCTGTTCGGCTATATGAAGGGCGCCTTTACCGGAGCGAACGAAAACCGCCAGGGACTTTTCCAGGCCGCCCATGGCGGCACGCTTTTCATGGACGAAATCGGAAACATGAGCCTCACCATGCAGGTGAAACTCTACCGCGTCCTTCAGGAAGGTAAAGTCAGGCCCATCGGCAGCACGGAAGAAACCGACGTGGATGTTCGCATCATCGCGGCCACCAACAAAGAGTTTGAGAAGGAAATTGCCGAAGGACGTTTCCGCGAAGATTTGTACTACCGTTTGAGCGTTATCCCGATTCAACTTCCTGCGTTGCGCGAGCGCCGCGAAGACATTCCCTTGCTCGCCCGTCACTTTCTCGAAAGATTCCGCAAGTCGATGGAGAAACCCATCGAGGGGTTATCTCCGGAAGCGATGCGCCGCCTCGAGGCCTACGATTGGCCCGGCAATGTCCGCGAATTGGAAAATACCATGGAGCGCGCCGTGGCCCTCGAATCGGGTGGAGAAATTTCTCTTCGCGTGCTACCCGACCGCATCGCGGGCTACGCTTCGTCCGATACCTCCGGATCCAAGGCTGCCGGCGAATTTTCCTTTCCTGCGGAAGGCCTGGATTTCGAAAAGGAAATCGCGGATACGGAGCGTCGCTACCTGCTGGCCGCCCTGGAAAAAGGCGATGGCGTGCGCACTCGGGCGGCTGATCTTCTAAAGATCACCTACCGCTCGTTTCGCCATTACGCGAAAAAACATAACGTCTGAGCCAAAATGAAATCTACTCCCAGTCCTCGCGCCAGCGGAATTCTCCGCCACCCGTATCTGCTCATGTTCTTTGTCGCGCTCGCCGTCCGTCTGGCTCTGATCTTGACTACCCGCAGCTACATTTTCCCTCTGATGTTTCTCCCGGCTCCCTTTTCCCTGGGCGATCCGCACTTCGCATTCGGAAATGAGATTGGGAGCATCGCTCACTCGATTGCTACAGGCCACGGTTTCGGCTCTCCATTCGGTCCCATAACCGGGCCTACCGCGTGGATCGGGCCCATTTATCCTTATATGTGCGCGGCGGTGTTCAAGATTTTCGGCATTTTCACTCCCGCCTCCGCTTTTGTCCTTCTTTTTCTGAATAGTATTTTTTCCGCGTGGACGTGTGTTCCCTTGTACAAAATCTGCGAGCTCACTATGGGCCGCCCCGCCGCGCTCTGGAGCGGGTGGACCTGGGCGCTGTTGCCCTACTTCCTTGTCTGGCCTACCACCGTAATTTGGGAGACCTGTCTGGTCGCTCTGTTACTTACCTATTTGGTTTTCATGACCTTGCGCCTGGCAGACCCGGCGAATGCGAATGGCAAGAGTGGGTGGCTGATATTTGGCCTGCTCTGGGGCTTTGCCCTGCTCACGAATCCCGTCTTGCTTACTTTTTTCCCCGTCTCATTTTTTTGGCTGGCCTATCGCCGTTGGCGCGTAAAACTGGATTTCCTGCGCCCAATAGCTCTGGCCCTGGTCATCTGCGCGTTGGTGATTTCGCCTTGGCTCGTTCGCAATCGTGTCGTCCTTGGCCATTTTATTTTCATCCGCAGCAATTTTGGATTTGAATTTCATCTCGGCAACTATCACTTCAGCAACGGTTTCGGCTGGGCCGGCAAACATCCATCTGAGAACAAGGCAGAGCGCGAGCTTTACACGCGCTTGGGTGAAGTCGCCTACATCGCCGCAAAACGCAATGAAGCTGTCGCTTTCGTCCGCCAGTATCCGCAAGAATTTCTCTCTTTGACGGGCAAGCGCATCCGCGCATTTTGGTCCGGCGAAATGCTCATCTATGGCCGGGAGCCCATGCTCCCTTGGGTCTACCCCGTTCTCTCCACCATGACGTTGCTCGGCTTGCTGGCTGCTTTTCGCAACAGACTACGAGGTGCCGGCCTATTCTTTGGCTTGATTTTGCTCTATCCCTTGCCCTTCTACATTGCCTTTCCCCAGACCCGCAACCGCCACCCCATCGAGCCCGAAATGCTCGCGCTCTCCATCTATTTTCTCATTGCCGTGTTTCGCGAGTTCCGCGGACAGCGAGAGGCTCTGCATACTCCAACCCTAAACGCCGAGAAAGCTCAAATTGTAGAGGTCGAGCCCACGCTCGCTTGAGAACACAGCGGCCAATTCCAATTCCAAAACTGCTCTTCGGGGAGGCGATCAATCGACCTGCCGCGCTCAGCCCCTGGCGGTTTTTATCGCTCCACGCCTTTGCCTACGCCCTCCTGCTTACTTTGGCCTTCCGCCCTGGGAGATTTCCCCCTTCGACCCAAAATACCTAAATGGCACCCACCCACTTACCGCAAATTGACCGCAACAACAGTCCACGCCTCTTCACTCCCCATTCCTCAGTGCCCTTTTCCGCTTATCGGAAGTGACGTAAAACGTCAAATTGTAACCGACGCATGCGCCCTTCTATGGAGTAGCCGCCTCCCCTTCGGCCATTAGAAGTTTGTAAGAAATTGAAAATAAATGCTTTACTCCTGAGGAGTCTCTTTGCCAGTCTGAGGCTTAGAGTGGCCTTTCCCTTGCCCTATTCCTCCACGTGCTCTGGCACTCAAAACACCTAACCTCTCAAGGAGATAGCATGAAGAAACAGAAGGGCTTTTCTCTTATCGAGTTGCTGATCGTCGTGGCGATCATTCTGATCATCGCGGCCATCGCAATTCCGAACCTCCTCCGGTCGCGTATGGCGGCCAACGAAGCTTCGGCCGTTGGTTCCATCCGTACCATCAACACTTCTCAGGTTACCTACTCTTCGACCTACCCGGACATCGGTTTCGCCAGCAGCTTGGCATCTTTGGGCGGCACAGCAGCTTCCTGCACGGGATCTGCTACCTCCACGAATGCCTGCTTGCTTGACTCCGTTCTGTCCCTCGGCACGAAGAGCGGCTATACGTTCGTTGTCGGTGGCACGACTGGAACTCCGATCGTGACCTACACCGTAACCGGTAATCCGGTTGTGGTTGGTCAGACCGGCCAGCGCGCCTTCTTCTCGGATCAATCCGGCGTCATCCGTTACGATGCGACCGGTGCTGGCGCGACGGTTACTTCTCCTCCGCTCCAGTAAGGTTTGCGCTCACCTGGGAAACCGGTTGGGCTTGAAATCGGCAGAGCACGGGATCAAGGTCCCGTGCTCTGTTTTTTTACGAGCCGTTTTTCCGCCTTGTCCTTCGCTCCGTTCTAACCCCCCTGCCCTACGGTCTCCTGTTTGCGCTGGACTTACCCGCCGGGGGCCCCCACTTAAAGCCTAAAGACCTCACAGGCACCCTCCGGGACCAAGCAATCTAGCCGTGTCAAGAGTCCACGCCGACTTGCCTTCCATGGCTCACAGCCCTTTTCCGCTTGCTGAAAGTGACGAAAAACGTCTTGCTTTCGTTTGCGGACGCGCACTTGCGCTCACACGAAGCAGACCCACACCATGCAATCATGTTCTAAGTCATTGAATATAAACGCTATAGAAGTAAGTCATTATTTTTTATTAACTTGACGCCGACTGGCCTCTCCTTTGCCCTACTCTTCCATGTGTTCTGGCATCAAGACAGTTAGACTCTCAAGGAGATCATGAAGAAACAAAAGGGCTTTTCTCTTATCGAATTGCTGATCGTCGTGGCGATTATTTTGATCATCGCGGCCATCGCAATTCCGAACCTCCTCCGGTCGCGTATGGCGGCCAACGAGGCTTCGGCCGTTGGTTCCATCCGTACCATCAACACTTCTCAGGTTACCTACTCTTCGACTTATCCGAATATCGGCTTTGCCAACAGCTTGGCATCTTTGGGCGGCACAGCAGCTTCCTGCACGGGATCTGCTACCTCCACGAATTCCTGCTTGCTTGACTCTGTTCTGTCTCTCGGCACGAAGAGCGGCTATACGTTCGCAATTGCTGGCACAACCGGAACCCCGGTCGTGACCTACACAGTGAGCGGCATTCCAGTCGTGGTTGGCCAGACTGGCCAGCGCGCCTTCTTCTCGGATCAATCCGGCGTCATCCGTTACGATGCGACCGGTGCTGGTGCGACGGTTACTTCTCCTCCGCTCCAGTAAGGTTTGCGCTCACCTGGGCAACCGGTTGGGCTTAAAATCGGCAGAGCACGGGATCAAGGTCCCGTGCTTTGTTTTTTTGCCGCAGGCATTTTCCGCTGCGGCCCCTCTTTGGTCTCAACCCTCCGCTGTGAACCTTCTTCCTATTCCTGTGGCTCGAATGTAGGAGATTGGTATGCTTCATCATTCGCATGCTTGCGGATTGCAGCGCTGCAGACTCTGACCTTCGCAGCCTGGCAGCTAGGGAAGTATGATATTGCAGCAGAAGGTCTTACGCGTCCGCTGCGCTCTGTCCAACAGCTCCTCCCGGCGCCCTGGCGTTGCCATTTTTCGTCATGATGGCATCCTCAAGCGACTATTAGTGTCATCTCATTCAAACGAAAGTTTGCACAAGTCCTAGGTCTTGACCCAACTTGCGGATAATCATAGAGTTGTTGGCCGTCCGGTGCCATGTAGAGTGGCCCCAAGAATGCTCCCTACATGGCAGAGGCTGATGCACCTAATTCATAACTTCGGAAGCATGGAGTAGACGGGGAACTTCCATGAATAGAAAACAGAGAGGATTCTCGCTAATCGAGTTGCTGATCGTTGTCGCGATCATTCTAATCATGACCGCTATCGCGATTCCCAACTACATGAGATCTCGCCTCGTGGCCAACGAATCTTCGGCCGCGCAATCCCTGCGGACCATCAATACGGCGGCAATCACCTATTCCACTACATATCAAGATGTGGGATTCCCCTCAAGTTTGGCCCAACTGGGCGGACCCGTCCCTTGCACCGCCACCTCCACCAATGCCTGCATTTTGGACGAGGTCCTCAGCTCGGGAACGAAGGCTGGCTATACCTTTGTTTACACCAATGACGGAGCCACCCCTTCGGTTGGCTACACCGCCACGGCCACTCCCGTTTCGCTTGGCACCTCTGGCCAGCGTATGTTTTGCACGGATCAGTCTAGCGTCATCCGTTTCACCCCCACCGGCACTGGCTGCACAAACGCCAGCGCCCCCATTCAATAATCGCCGCCTTTTCGCCATTAGTTTGGTCTAAAACTTTCGAGAGCACGGGACAGCTTCCCGTGCTCTTTTCTTTTCCATCTCCGCGTGCGGCAGTGCGAGGTTTGCTCCCGCCTCCTATCGCGTTAGACTACAACCCATGATTCGCCCGTTCGTCTGCGCTGGCCTGACACTAGCCTCCCTTTTCGCGACTACTCCCGAAGCAAGACGCGTCGCCGCAAAGCTCGAAGCCCGCTATCGGGATGCCCACACTCTTCAAGCCACTTTCCTCGAAACCTATTCCGAAAATGGCCGCGTGGACCGGAGGGAAGCAGGCGTGGCCTATTTCAAGCGCCCCGGAAAAATGCGCTGGGAGTACGACTCACCCGAAAAAGATCTCTTTCTCGTCGACGGCAAGACCGCTTGGTTTTACGTTCCCACCGACCACACTGTAACCCGCGCGCCAGCGAAGCTGAGCACGGATTGGCGCACGCCCTTCGCCCTGCTTGCGGGCGAAATGAAACTGTCGCGTGTCTGTTCCCGAATCGAGTCCACGACCGTGGAAAAGCCCGACACGCCCGGTAACGTAGTCTTGTACTGTCCGCTTCGCGGCGAATCCTCCGAGCCTGCGCCCGGCAAGAAGTCCGCCAATGCTGCGGAAAATCAGCCGTCTGGCCCGGAAGAGTCGGTCTATCTGGAAGTTGCCCCCGTCACCGGAGATCTCGCTCGCGTCCTCGTCCGCGAAAAGGGCGGCGTCGACGTCGAGTTCAAGTTCGCCGATTGGCGCTTCGATCCTCCAGTCGCGGTATCTCTTTTCCGTTTCACTGTTCCTTTCGGAGTAGCCATCGTGGACGGTGAGCAATCCCTCGATTCCAAGCCTTAACGTGTATTTTCTTTCTATGAATTTCCCGTTAAATGGCACGGGCGTTTCCCACGAGGCACAGCCAACCATCGGCTTCGCACCCGCATATTAGCTAGTTGAGGTAAACTTGGACTTATGTCGGAATTCGTTTGCCGTGTCGCTGATGCGAACGGCCGGGTTTTCTCACACGTCGAGGCTGCCGGGTCATTGGCTGAGGCGCGCCAGAAGCTGGCTGAAAAGGGTCTTTTTGTCTATTCGGTCGATCCTCGCAGCAGCCTGCTTGGCGCGTTAGGCAAGAATCGCAGCAATCGCCAGGTTAGCGGTTCGGACTTCCTCATTCTAAACCAGCAGTTCAACACCCTCATCAAGGCCGGTTTGCCCATTCTCCGGGCATTGGATCTTCTCGCGGATCGCGCCACTTCCCCTAAGCTTCGCCCGGTTCTTTCCAAGGTCCGCGATCGCGTCCGTGAAGGAAAATCGCTCTCCGAAGCCATCAGCGAGGCTGGAGTCTTCTCCAAGGTTTACGCCACGGCGATTCTGGCCGGCGAAAAGAGCGGTAATCTGTCTGGCGTGCTGGAATATTACATTGCATACCAGCGCGTTAGCACTGGCGTTAAAAAGAAAATTCTTGCCACCCTTGTCTATCCGATTCTCCTGATTTGCGTCGCTACCGTAATCGTCACCTATCTCGTCACCTTCGTGATCCCCAAATTTGCCATGATGTACCACGACCTGGATGTGGAATTGCCCAAACCCACGCAAATCCTCGTCGCCATCACCGTCGGCTACCGCTACGAGGTGCTTGGCGCCATTGCGCTCCTCTTTCTTTCCGCCTTTGCTGTCTTTCTGTGGTCCAGGACCGCCGAAGGTGGCGAGGCGTTCGACCGCTTGAAGTTCCGCATTCCCATCCTTGGCGACACGCTTCTGAAATTTCAGGTCGCTCAATTTTCCCGCACTTTGGCCACCCTCCTTACTGGCGGCACTCCTCTCGTGGCCGGTCTGCAAACCGCTGCCGACTCCATCAGCAGCAAACTTGTCCGGTCCACCGTCAATCAAGCCACCCAGATGGTTCGCGAAGGAGAATCCCTTCACAGCGCCCTTGCGTCTAAAGGAACTATGCCGGAGCTGGCCTTGGACATGATCGAGGTCGGCGAATCCAGCGGCGCGCTCGCGCCCATGCTCACCAGCGTCGCCGAATTTTACGAAGAGGAAGTCAGCGTCCGCCTTTCCGCGCTGGTGGCCATCATTGAACCCGTTATTCTTATATTCATGGGCTTGCTGGTAGCCTTTATTCTGATTTCGCTCTATCTGCCCATCTTCTCCTTCTCTGTCACGGGCGGAGCGGTAAAGTAAGATAAGGTAAAGTAAGGACACTGTGGCTACACACGAACACAATTGGGCTCCCGAGAGCGCCGACCCACTGGACGAGCGAGAAGTCGCGCGCAAGCTCGCTCACCGCTATCGCTGCTCCTTCGTCGATCTCAGCGAGCAACGCATCGATCCAGAGCTGTTTCGCACCATTCCCGCGGACCTGATGTTCCGCTATAACTTTGTCCCGCTCGATCTGCATAACAACTCCCTCTCGATCGCCGTCGCCGATCCAAGCTTGGTCCTCCTCAGTGATGAGCTGCCCTTGCTGCTCGGCAAAAAGCTCGCCATCAAGGTGGCTACTCCGCGCCAAATTGGCGACATTCTCAAGCGCACCGAACAGTCCCAGCGCGTCCTCGAACAGGCCACGGAAGCTTTCACCCTCCAGGTTTCCAAGGAAGAAGAAGAAAGCGAAGAAACCATATCCGGCGACCGCCTGACGCGCGACACCACCGTCAGCCCAGTCGTCCGCCTCGTCGAAACCATCATCTTCACTGCCCTCGAACGTCGCGCCAGCGATATTCATATCGAAGCCCGCGATACCGAAGTCGCCGTCAAGTACCGCATTGACGGCGTTCTCCAGCACGCCATGCAGCCCATTGCCAAAGAGTGGCATTCCACCGTTCTCTCCCGCATCAAAGTCCTCAGCGATCTGGACATCGCCGAACGCCGCGTCCCGCAGGACGGACGCTTCCGCGTCAAGTACAAAGGCCGCTTCATCGATCTTCGCGTCTCCATCATGCCCGCCAGCCACGGCGAGGACGCCGTTCTCCGCGTCCTCGACAAGGAAACGCTCTCGGAGAAATTCCAGAGTCTGAGTCTGGACGTCGTCGGCTTCTCTGATTTGGAGGTTCGCCGCTTCCGGCGCTACATTCAGGAGCCTTATGGCATGGTGCTCGTCACCGGTCCCACGGGCTCCGGTAAAACCACCACGCTTTACGCCGCCATTAACGAAATCAAATCCGATGAAGACAAAATCGTCACCATCGAAGATCCTGTCGAATACCAGCTCAAAGGCATCACGCAAATCCCCGTGAACGAGAAGAAAGGCCTCACGTTCGCTCGCGGCTTGCGTTCCATCCTCCGCCACGATCCGGACAAGATCATGGTCGGCGAAATCCGAGATCAAGAAACCGCCCAAATCGCCATTCAGTCCGCGCTCACCGGCCATCTCGTTTTCACCACCGTTCATGCCAACAACGTTACCGACGTCATCGGCCGCTTCATCAACATGGGCGTCGAGCCTTACAACTTTGTCTCCGCCTTAAATTGCATCATGGCGCAGCGTCTGGTGCGCGTCGTCTGCCCCAATTGCAAACGGCAAAAGAACTTTTCGCCGGCCGAATTGAAAGAAGCTGGCCTCGATCCCGCCACCTGGGCTTCCGTCGCGCTTTGTGAGGGAGCCGGGTGCCTCGAATGCTCCGGTACGGGCTATCATGGGCGCACCGCGATTTGCGAATTGCTCGATCTGACGGACCGCATTCGGGAAATGATTGTGGACCGGCGCCCCACTTCCGAGATCAAACGGATCGCCCGCGAAGAGGGAATGATTACTCTGCGAGAGAGCGGTTTGGCAAAAATCCGGGCGGGCATCACTACGGTCAAGGAAATCAATAAGGTGACTTTCGTTGAGTAGCGCGGCCACAATCCACCAGGGAATTTATAAGAGCAATTTCGTGCGCCGCGTCGCGCGCTGGCTCGAAGCCACTCCGCATCCGCCTCTTGCCATCGAGATTAGTCTGGATCGCGTCGCGGGCGCCCGTTGGACGAGGACCGGCGGTCTGGACGGTTATAGCGTCGAAATTCTTCCTCCTGGCGCTCTTGTGCCCTCCGCGGTCGAAACCAACATCGTGAACGCGGCGGCTCTCAAGACCGCCATCACCGCTGTGTGCTCCGCCTTGCGCGCCAAGGACGAAAGCGTCGCGCTCATCCTGCCGGACCCGGTCATCCGCGTTTTCGTTCAGCATTTCGAAGATTTTCCTCGTTCCAAAGCGGAAGCCGACCCCATGCTCCGCTGGAAGCTGAAAAAAAGTGTCCCCTTTGAAGTCGACGAAACGCTCATTTCCTATATGCGTCAGGCTCCCCGCGAATCCGGTGTGGACGTTGTCACCGCCCTTGCTCGCTTGCGCATCATCCGCGAATACGAATCGTTGGCCGAAGCGGCCGGCGTGCATCCCGGTGTGGTGCTCAGTTCGTCCCTCGCCGCCATCGCGCTGGCCGATGAAGATCGTCCCACGCTTCTCGCGCGCGTTTCTGGCACTTCGCTGACTACTGCCATCGTCCGCGAAGGCGCGCTCTTCGGCTACCGTTGCACCGAGTTGCCTGCGCAGGGTGCCGACCTCACTCCGCACATGCTGCTCGAGGATATTTTTCCGGTTGCCGCCTATTATCAGGACACTTGGCAGGAGGGCATTCAATCCGTTCGCGTGAGCGGTCTCGGCGCTCGCTTGCCCGAGTTTATACGCCCGCTCGAGGACGAGTTTCACTGCGAGGTGCGCTCGCTTCTTCAGACCGCGGTCTCCGACGGTCGTATCCCGTTCGATGCTCGGCCGCTGGCCGACCGCGAATTGGAAGGTTTGGCAGGCTGGATGTTGCATCGCGGGTAGAATGAGTTTGTTCGGCGGTCGGCTTTGCCGGCCATGGGAATAGCATGAGGATTCATCTCAATTTAGCGACCAAGCCTCTCGAAGCCCACCGGAAATTCTTAGCCGGTTCAGGTCTTCTCGGTTTTGCCGCCGCCATTGTGTTCGTGGGCTTGGGCTGGCACGTTTACTTGGCGCGCAAGGCCGATGCCGAGATGCGCGCCAAATCGGCAAGCATTCTTCGACAAGTTCAGGATCTTCAACAACAGCGCGCGGTGCTCGAGCGTTTTTTCGGCCAGGAAGTGAATGCCAAGTTGCATGACCGCGCAGCATTCATCAACAGTCTCATCGATGCGCGCAGCTTCAACTGGACCCTCATGTTCATGGACCTGGAAAGAATTCTTCCGGCGGGCGTGCGCGTCGTCAGTATCCAGCCCGGCCAGGAGAAGGGCCGCGTCGAAGTGAAGTTTGCCGTCGGCGCTGTCAGCGATGATGCCAAACTCAAATTCTTGAAAGCTCTGGAAGACTCGAAGACGTTTACGAACGTCCAGCTTTTGGACGAGCGTTATCCCACCGCGGGCTCGAACACCGATCAGATTATGCTGCTGCTTACCGCGGAGTATTCGAGGACTTGATGCCCAGGGACTTCACACTGCAAAAGCGCGCGATCCTTGTCGTCCTCGGTTTGTTGCTGGCGGCGGACGTTGGCTTGGCAGGCTACAGTTGGCAACTCGCTTCCTCGCCGCATACTCCGCAGGCGGAATTTGACGCTCAAAATCTGAGGCTCAAGCTGCTCAAGGGCGACATCAAGTCGGCGGAATACATCAAAGACAATATGCCCGCCACGCGCAAAGACTGCGAGAAGTTCGAACAGTCTCTTCCCCCCGCCAGCACTGGCTATTCGCTCATCGCCGGCGATCTGGATGAAATCGCCAAAAAAGCCGGACTCCACATCGATGGACTGAATTACGGCCAGAAAGAGGTCAAGGGCCGCGACATGACTGAGGTAACCATCGAGGCCACCGTTAACGGCGATTACGACAGCGTGGTCCGTTTTGTGAATGGCTTGCAGCGCTCGCAGAAATTCTACATCGTGGATAGCTTGGCGCTCGCTACCGATGCCCAGAATCACGCTCCCACTGGCGCGATTCGCGTGGGGCTTCGACTTCGCACGTATTTCCGGGATTCGGCATGAAGCAGAAGCAACAAGTGATCGTGCTCGTGGCGCTCGTCGCAGTCGCCGGGCTGGTGTGGAGTTTCGAATGGAAAAAGCAAACGCCCGCCATGCAGACGGCCAACTTTATTGAGAGCTACAAAAGTCTGGGCGTCGACAATCCCCAAATTCACTGGGCCCCATTGGCGCGCGCGCAGAAAACCGAATACAAGAGCAGCGGCCGCAATCCATTCAGCATCATCGCCCCGCCCACCCCTGCCGAAATACGAGCGAACCAGGAAAAACAGGTAAAAGCAAACACTCCGCCACCACCGCCTCCACCTCCAACTGAAGCGAAATTGCCGCCCAATCTAAAATATTTCGGCTACGGCACCGCTCCCAAGGGAAGCGAGCGGCGCGGTTTTCTTACCGACGGCGATGACATCTACATCGTGCGCGAAGGCGATACGTTGCTGGGCCGCTATCGCATCCTCAAAGTCGGAAATGCCACTCTCGAATTTCAAGAAATCTCCAGCGGGTTGCATGGCACGACGCCGCTCGAGGACCAGCCCAGTTGAGACCGTTTATGCGAAAGCGATTTGCATCTTCGAGAGCTGAAAAAAACCAAAGCGGCTACGCCTTGCTGCTCGTTCTTTTTCTTATTACGCTCGTGCTTATCGCCACCATGTCCATCGGGCTGCGTGTTCTCACCGAAGGCAGGCGCGAAAAAGAAAAGGAAATGGTCTGGCGCGGCAACCAATACGTGCGGGGAATCAAACTCTATTACGCCAAATTTGGCCGCTTTCCGACTTCGATGGACGATTTGATCAAACCTTCCAACGGCAACATCCGGTTCATGCGCCAAGCCTACAAAGATCCCATGAACAAAGACGACGGTTCGTGGCGCCTGATTTATGTTGGCCCAGCCGGGCAACTGATCGGCAGCCTCAAACCGCAGCCGAGCAACATTCAGATGCCTGGCGCGGGCGGACAGCTTGGCGCGACGGGCCAGCCCGGAGCTTCGTTCGGATCTTCGCCCGGTACCTCGTCCGGAACATCTTCGTTCGGCTTCGGCTCGCAGCCCGGAGCTGCCGGCGGCACGTCAAACGCGGGGTCCATCTTCGGCGGTGCTGGCGGCACGTCGACTGCGGGTTCGAGCTTCGGCGCTTCCGCGACAGGAACCGATTCAAGCGCAACAGGAACCGACGCGAGCGGAACGGGAACGGATGCGAACGGAAATGGAACGGATTCGCAAAATGTTTCCATGGGCGATACGCCTACGATCATGGGTGGCAGCATCATCGGCGTGGGCAGCAAGGTGAATGAGCGGTCGGTGATGGTGTATGAAAAAGCCAAGAATTATCGCTTGTTCGAGTTTGTCTGGGATCCGTCGAAAGATTTGGGCATCGTGAGTTCGCCAGCGCCACTGCCGGGAACCACGCCGGGAACGACGGGAGATAATCCCTTCGGTTCACAACCGAACGGTTCGCAACCGAATCAGGCGAACCCGCAGCCGAATCCTGGGCCGCCTCTCGCTAATCCGAATCCGCAGCCATAACGCTATAATTTGTTTTCTTTCTGAATTCCAATTCCATACAGAATTTGATTTTCGAGTCTAACCTCGCGCTTTCCTTTTTCAGTGCACTTTCCTTTTTCAGTTCAGGGCGTCCAGCGCGGGATTGGGTTTGGCTGCGGCATCATTTCGAGAAGAGTTCGGCATTGTTTTCCCGGCGACGGAATTGGGCGCGGTATCAGTGGATTGTCCAACGGATTTTCCGGATTTGCTTTTGTCGTAGGCGCGCTTGACGCGGCGGATATACGAGACGGTTTCGGGATAGGGCGGCACAGTTCCGAATTGCTGGACGCGCTCGGGGCCCGCATTGTAGGCCGCGAGAGCGAGCGCGAGATCGTTGTTGTAGCGCTGCAGCAAATCGCGCAAATAATGCGTGCCGGCGTCGATGTTTTCTCGCGGGTCAAAAATATTTCGCACCCCGAAGCGCGCCGCCGTTTCCGGCAGAAGCTGCATCAGGCCGCGGGCATTGCGTCTCGAAATAGCTTTGGGATCGAAATTGGATTCCGCGGCAATCACGCCGGTGATGAGATCGGCGTCCACGCTGTAGCGCGCGGCGGCGGCTTTCACAATTTCGTGATATGGAGCCGTTGCAACGGGCGGCGGAGGCACCGGAGCGAAGTCGTCTTCGGGGTCGATCGAGAGGACGGCCTGGGCGGGAACTTCCACGACGCCGCCCGCCACTTGCAGGCGGTACTTGTCACCCAGAAGCTGGTAACCGGTAACGTGGAGACGTTCGCCACCGGTCAAATTGACGTATTCGGCGCGGAGAGCGGGCGCGGCGGCGAGCAGGACGGCGCAGGCGGAGAAAATTCGGGTCAAGCGCATGGAGCGGCCTCGCGCAAAGCGAACTGTTCGATGGCTGCGGCCACGCCGCCTTCGTCGTTGCTGGCGGTTTCGTGCCAGCCAAAACTTTTCAGTTCGGCTACGCCATTTCCCATGACCACGGGAATGCCCGCGAAGGTGAGCATCTCCAAATCGTTGTGGTTATCGCCGATGGCGAGAACCTCTTCGCGAGCGACGCCGCGAAGCGCGGCCCATTCGGCGAGCGCAGCGCCTTTGGAACACACGGGATTGAGGACGTCGATCATGGAAAAATTCCGGGATTCGTATACGGTTGCAGCCAGAGCAAACTCGTGCGCAAATGCGGCGCTGCGAAGCGCGGCTTCGGCGTCGCGCATGGGACCTACGCCTCCGCTAAGCATCACCTGGAGGGGATCTTCGGTGAGGCAGCTTTCGAGCGGATTGGCCAGGCCGAGGAATTCGCGATTGCGGGTGTAATAGGCCGTGCGAATCGGGTCATCGGAATTCATGGATTCGAGCACGATTTGATTTTCGCGGCGGCGGTCGAAAACGACGCCCGTGGCATCGCGCCAGGGACGGGTGAGTTCGAGGACGCGCGCGGCGGTTTCGCGGGCGAGCATGTGGCGCAAATGAGTCTCGCCGTCATGGGTGCGAATGAGGGCGCCGTTGCTGACGATCATGGTGAGGGGCGCGTCGATTTGGCGAGCGATGGGAAGGGCGAAATCATAGCGCCGGCCGGTTACCAGGGCGACTTCGATGCCACGGAGGGCAGCGGCAGCGATAGCTCCGCGATTGGCCTCAGGAAGCTGCCAGCGGCTGTCCAGGAGGGTGCCGTCGATGTCCAAGGCGATCAGGCGGACGCGCATGGGGTTATTGTACCGTGGCCGGAGACGAGCTTGGGGGCGATTTTGAGAAGCGGACATCTGGTTGACCATCACTAACCCCCCCCCCCCTGTTTTTTTGTAAGTATTCATTCTAAAGGACTTTAAGTCCTGCGTTTTGTAAGTGCGGATTCTAAAGGGGTTGCGAGGCGTTTTTCTGTAAGTGCGGATTATAAAGGAGTTAGTGGCGAGTGGCGAGTGACAAGTGACGTGTGGCGAGAAGAGACGTGGCCGGTGTCCCGTGTACCGTGATCCGTGAAAGACACGAAGAAAGAAAAAGATAACGACGACGCGCAGAGTGAACGGGGGATTCGCAGAGAGAGGAGAAGAGACGGGGAGAGCAGGAGTTGGGGGATGAGGGCGGGCTTGGCGGAGCGAACATGAGGAATGGTAACATAAGAATGGATTACTGTCAAGGTTGGGTACTAGACGGGTATCATTCGAATTGAGACGCGGGAAGTGGCGTGGATGGAAGGGGTTGGAGGGAAATTTGTAGTTTGGTGAGACGGATTGTGGGAGCGTTTATAGGCTCGAAGGTTTGAAGGTTGGAAGGTTCATGGAGAAGGCCCAGGACGTGACTGGAATGGGACGAAGTTCAAAAGCCGCACCCTTAGCGACGAAGGGATGCGTCACCTCTCTTTGCCACGGGCCAAAAGATGAGCGCAGGTTGATTGGAATTGATCCTTGTGGGTGGACAAAAGTAGATCAGGTGCAGACACCGGAGTGGCCCACCCTTTGCGAGAAACAAGACCGCAAAGGGTAGGCCACCCCCGGATAGAATCAAAGACAAAAGCGTCGCAGCGCCTTAAGGAGTCGCCACCCGCCTTTGAGCCATCCAGGATACTTCGCGGGTGCCCGAGACGTTGAATTCTGGTCGAGCACCCTAACAGGCACGGAGGGTTGGGGACGTGAAAAGAGGGACGAAGAGAGATTTCTCTCTGCGCAAGCCGACACGTTTCATCCCGCAAAAAGCGCGGGATGAGGCAGAGTGTGCAGGAGCAAACGTGAAAGAAAAAGAGTCGCCTTGCTTCGTTCGAAATGACCGTGCGGGCGGGGTCGGCAGAAGGCGGGGAGATTAGCGAGGTGGAGTGCGGACGCGGGCGGCGATTTGGGGGCCGAAGCGGGTGAAGTGCTTTACGTTCCAGGTGAGAAGAGTGGTGGCGCGGGATTTGAGGGCGGCGCGGGCGTGCAAGAGATCGTAAACGGCGCCGCCGACGATATTTAGAGTGGCTGCGGTTTCGAGGGCGGAGAGGTATTCGGGAGCGGTCAAGGCTACAAGGGTCAAGCGTTCGCGGATGTTTTCCAGAAACAATGAGACCTGCTGGCCGCTGAGACGGTTGGGGCCGGGCAGGCGGGTGAGCGTGGAGTAGAACTCCGCGAGGGCGTGGGTGGCGCAGAAGGCGGAATTCCTTTCGGCTTTAAGGAAGGCGGCGAGGCTGGGCTCGTGATGTTCGTGGGCTTCGAGGAATACAGGGACCAGGACGGAGGTATCAAAGAAAACGCTCATCGAGAACGCCGCGGTTTACCTGTGAACTGGAGTTCACGATCCAATTGAATGTCGCTGCGGACCTTTTCGACGTCGGCATGGGTGAGCGGCTGTTCGGCGCTGAGAACCCAGACGCCGTGTTTCTTGTGCAGGCCGGCAGAGCCGCGCAGGGGACGCAAGGTGATCTCTTCGCCGGAGGATTCGAGTTCGAGGGCATCTCCGGCGGAGAGGCGAAGCTCGTCGCGCAAGGGCTTGGGAAGAACGATGCGACCGGCTCTGTCGAGGGTGAGCTTGGAGGTCATAATGGCATTTTACGGCGGGAAATGGCATTTGTAAATGGGGCTGGTGATATGCGGGAGGGTGGCGTGGTGTTGCGAGGCGGTGCGGCGGAGAGTTATTTCCAGCCGCGGATGGAGTCGGGCTTGATGAGAGTGGGATTGTAGCTGGCGGCGCGATTGCTCATGCCGAGCGAGTAGCCGTTCGCGAGGTAATCGGGGATGTCGCGGTCGTCGGTGAGGGGGATGTGGGGACCTTGGCGGGTGAGGCTGACGTGAAAGCGGCCGTCTTCTGCATAGCGATGCGGGAAGAGGCGAGTGCCTGATTTTTTGCCCCGGCGGACGATGGCAAAGAGCATGGTGAGCTCCTGAGTGGAATGGGGCTGGCAGGGGCGACTATGAGGGAGCGTGAGGGGCGGGGCAAGCGGTGGATAAGAGTGGAACTGTGGAAAAGTGTGGAAAATGCGGCTGGGCGGAGGCGCGGTTTGTGGAGGGATCAGGCTTGTGGATTCTGCGTGGTTCAGATTTAGGCCTTGTAAGTGGAGACGAGAAACGGCGTGGTAGAATTGAAATGGAATTGCGGAAAGGGAAGGCGCCATGCCAAACGTGCTGATCCACAAAGCGAATGAATTGAAGCCGGAAACTCGCGCGGCCGTGGAAGCGGAATTGGGCCGATCACTGAACGATGATGAGGATGTGAGCATAATGGCATTCTCGACGCACGACGCGCCGACCGGGAGAGCTCGCCGCGAAGCAAGGCAAAAACTGGAAGCGCACCTCGGGAGAATCGACAAGAAAACCGCCAAGGCATCCGACGAGGGAGCGGAAACTGCACTGGATGAGGCGCTCAAGAACGTCCGGCCCGGCTATCGCGAACGGGAGTGAGAGTCGTCCTCGATACGAATGTGCTCGCTCGGGCCCATAAGAAGGCCGGAGGTCCTGCGCGACGGGTGTTGCTGTATGCGATTTCGGACGCCGCCGTCCTCGTGGTTTCCCCCTACATCCTCGGAGAATTGGAACGCGTTCTTACGTACCCGAGACTGCTGAAGAGCTCGGGCCTAACGGCGAGCGATATCGCGGAATATCTAGAGAGTCTCGCCGCGGCAGCGAGCTTGGTTCAGCCGGAGGCGGTTCCGCGGGATGTGCTACGTGATCCGACTGATACCTTGGTTCTTGGAACTGCGCTCGCGGGCAAGGCGAAAATATTGTGCACACGGGACGCGGACTTTTTCGATGCGAAAGTTCAGAGATTCTGCGAAGTGAAGGGTATTCGAGTGCTTACAGATTTGGAATTCATAGACCAATTCAAGATTTGAGAGGTTGGCTTCTCGCCGAACGTTGTGAAGAATCAGGATGTGGCACGCGATGGCGCTGGCGGCATGATTAAATAGCGGTTCGCGCGGGCGATTACGATAGCAGGCGCGGTTGCGGGGAAACGATCGTGTCCTTACCCATTGAAGATTACGCGATGATCGGGGACTGCCACACGGCGGCGCTGGTGTCGAAGGGCGGGTCGATTGATTGGCTGTGCGTGCCGTTTTTTGATTCGGGGGCGTGCTTCGCGGCGCTGCTGGGAACGGAGGAAAACGGGCATTGGACGATTGCGCCCGCGGAGCCGGTCCGGAGCGTTAGGAGGCGGTATCGCGAGGGAACGCTGATTCTCGAGACGGAGTTTGAGACGGACAGCGGACGCGTGACGATCATTGATTGCATGGGGCCGCGGAGGCTGAGGCCGCATGTCTTGCGGATGGTTGTGGGGACGAGCGGGCAAGTGCCGATGAATCTGGAGTTGGTGATTCGATTCGACTACGGGTCGGTGGTGCCGTGGGTGCGGGATGGGGATGGCGGGATTTCGGCAATTGCGGGGCCGGACCGGCTGGCGCTCCGGTCGGGGGTGGCACTGCGCGGAGAAAATTTCAAGACGCTGGCGACGTTTTCGGTGAAGGAAGGAGAGCGAGTGCCGTTTGAGCTGACTTGGCACCCTTCTCATTTGGATGAGCCGGCGGAGTTGGACGTCGAGCAGGCGATTCAGGAGACGGAGGATTGGTGGAAGGAGTGGTCGGGGCGGTGCACGTATCAGGGGAAATGGCGAGACGCGGTCTTGCGATCGCTGATTACGCTGAAGGCGCTGACGTTTTTGCCGACGGGCGGGATCGTGGCGGCGCCGACGACTTCGCTGCCGGAATGGCTGGGCGGGCCGCGGAACTGGGACTACCGATTTTGCTGGGTGAGGGATGCGTCGCTGACGTTGCAGTCGCTGCTGGATGCGGGATATCAAGACGAAGCGCGCGAGTGGCGGGAGTGGCTGATGCGGGCCGTGGCGGGGCATCCGTCCGAAGTGAATATCGTGTACGGCTTGCGCGGAGAACGGAGGCTCACGGAACTGGAGCTGCCGTGGCTCGAAGGGTATGCGAAATCCGCGCCGGTGCGAACGGGAAATGGAGCGTACGCGCAATTTCAGTTGGATATTTTCGGGGAGGTTGCGAACACGCTCTTTCAGTGCCGGCAAGTGGGACTCGAACCGCCGAAGGATGAGACCGAAGACGTGGCGCAGGCGCAACTGAAATTTCTCGAGACCGGATGGTCGCAGCCGGACGACGGCATTTGGGAAGTGCGCGGGCCGCGGCGGAATTTTGTGCACTCGAAGGTGATGGCGTGGGTGGCGGTGGATCGAGCGATAAAATCGGCGGAGCAGAATTGGTTCGCGGGAGATACGGAGCGGTGGAAGGCGCTGCGGGAGACGATCCACGAGGAAGTTTGCCGGAAGGGATTTGACGCGGAGCTGAACAGCTTTGTGCAGTTTTATGGCTCGAAACATCTGGACGCGAGCCTGCTGATGATAGCGATGTATGGGTTTCTTCCGCCGGATGATCCGCGCGTGATTGGCACGGTGAAAGCGATTGAGACGCGGCTTCTGGAGGATGGTTTTGTGGGGCGGTATACGCAGGATGCGGACGTCGACGGATTGCCGCATGGGGAAGGGAAATTTTTGGCGTGCTCGTTTTGGCTGGCGGACAATTATGTTTTGCAAAACCGGCGGGCGGATGCTTTGCGGATGTTCGAACGATTGTTGAGCATTCGGAATGACGTTGGATTGCTTTCGGAGGAATACGATCCGGCGGCGAAATGTTTGCTGGGCAATTTTCCGCAGGCGTTTTCGCACGTGGGGCTGGTAAATACGGCGTTCAATTTAGAGCGGGCGACGCTCGAGTCTGCATCCGACGCGTGGGCCCCTGAAGCGTCGAGTTGAGAGTGGCGCGCCACGGGTGAGCGAAAAAGGGGTGTGCTAGAATTTCTGCGCTATGACCACGATGACCAAGGCGACGAACGTGACGGAATTGGAGTGCTCGAGTTGCGGAAAGAAATTCGATGCAAATCGGGAGCAGCATCTTTGCAGCTGCGGCAAGCCGCTCTTTGCCCGGTATGACCTGAAGAGGGCGGCGAAGACGCTGACGCTGGAGAATCTGAAATCGCGGCAGAAGAGTTTGTGGCGCTACGCGGAAGTGCTGCCGGATGACGCGCCGGTGACACTGGGGGAGGGAATGACGGCGCTGGTGGCGGCGAAGAGATTGGGCGCTGCGACCGGCGTGCCGAAGCTGTTGGTGAAGGACGAGGGGCTGAACCCGACGGGCTCGTTCAAGGCGAGGGGGATGAGCGCGGCGGTGACTCGCGCGAAGAATTTGGGCGCAAAAACTTTGGCGGCTCCCACGGCGGGCAACGCGGGAGGAGCTCTGGCGGCATACGCGGCGGCGGCGGGATTGCCGGCGGTGATCGTGATGCCGGCGGATACGCCTTCGGCGAATGTGATGGAGTGCCAGGCGTTCGGGGCGAAAGTGGTGAAGCTGGACGGGTTGATTTCGGATTGCGGGAAGTATGTGGCGGAACGCAAGGAGCGCGAAGGGTGGTACGACGTGTCGACGCTGAAGGAGCCTTACCGCGTCGAAGGCAAAAAAACGATGGGCTACGAACTCTGGGAGCAGTTGGGCGGCGCGCTCCCGGACGCGATTCTCTATCCGACGGGCGGAGGGGTCGGATTGATTGGGATGTGCAAGGCGTTTGACGAGATGCAGGAGATGGGCTGGATTGGGACGGAGAGGCCGCGGATGGTGTCCGTGCAAGCGGAAGGCTGCGCGCCGATTGTGAAAGCGTGGGAAGCGGGACGAGAGACGTCGGAATTTTTTCAAAATGCGGCGACATTGGCTTCGGGGCTGCGCGTGCCCGGAGCGCTGGGAGATTTTTTGATTCTGCGCATGCTGCGGCAGACGCACGGAACGGCGCTGACGGTGACGGATGAGGAGATGCTGCAAGCGGGGAAGGAACTGGCGGCGCTGGAAGGGATATTTGCGGCGCCGGAAGGGGCGGCGACGGTGAGCGCGGTGCGCAAACTGGCGGCGTCGGGCTGGATTGCGCCGCAGGAGACGGTCGTACTGTTCAACACCGGAACTGGCTACAAGTATTCGGAAGCGTGGCAGCGCGCGTTGCAAGCCTAAATTCGATGACCACACGGCGACTTTATTACGATGACGCATTCGAACGGGAATTCACCGCGCGAGTGGTGCATTGCGAATTGCTGCCACCCGACCTGAATTCCGGAATCACGGCGCAAGCGTACGGATTGGTGCTGGACCGGACGGCTTTCTACCCGACTTCGGGCGGACAGCCAAACGATTTGGGAAAAATCGGGGACGCGAATGTGCTCGACGTGCGCGACGCCGACGACGAAATCATTCACGTAGTTGATAAGCGCCCGGAAAGCCCGGACGTGCTCGGGTGCATCCACTGGCCGAGGCGGTTCGATCACATGCAGCAACATACGGGGCAGCATCTGCTTTCCGCGATGTTTCAGGAGAGATACGGCAGGCCGACAGTCTCGTTTCATTTGGGAGCCGAACTATCCACCATCGACCTGCAGGGCCCGGAACCTTCCGGGGAAATTCTGGAAGGGGCGGAGCGAGCCGCGAACAAAATTATTTATGAAGACCGGCCCGTGACGGTGCGGTATGGGACGGCCGAGGATTTGGCAAGACTGGGTGTTCGCAAGGAAGTTGAACGCACGGGAATTTTGCGAGCGATCGAAATCGAGGGCGCGGACCTGCAACCCTGCGGAGGGACGCACGTTAAGAGTACCGGACAGATTGGGACGCTGCTGGTGCGGCGTTGCACGAAAATGCGGCAGGATTGGCGAGTGGAATTTGTGTGCGGCGGGCGCGGCGAGCGCGTCGCGCGGCAAGATTATTTGGGGCTGCGCGCGGCGGCGGAGAAGCTAGGCTGCGCGCCGGAAGAAATCGCGGCTTCCGTGGAGCGGCTGGCGTCGGAGCGCGACGGAAATTTTAAGAGAACACGGGCGCTGCTCGAGCGTTTGGCGGAAATCGAGGCAAAGCAGGCGGTGAACGAAACCGCGGAGGGGCCAGATGGCCTGCGGATAATTCAGCGCGTTTTCGAAAACATTGAACCCGAATTCCTCGGCTATTTCGCGACGGCCGTTGCGAAATCGAAGAAAGCGGTCGCGCTGGTGGCGAGACTGGGATGCGGGCACATCTTGTTCGCGCAAAATCCCGCTGCGGGCAAGGACATGTGCGCGACGCTGAAGAAGGTTCTGGCAGAAGTCGGAGGCAAGGGCGGAGGGACGCGAGATTTTGCCCGTGGGCGGCTCGATGATCCCGGCCAGGCGCAGAAAGCAGTTGCGATGGGCCACGAGCTGCTGTTTGGAAGGCAGACTGCCGTTTAGCCAGGCTGAGGGGAGCTGTCAAAAGAGCCTGATGCGAAGGCGATCCGGGATCCGCTGCAAATCAATTAATGTAAGAAAATCGATGGTCTTGAATTCGCGGTCGATTGCAGGCGGGCCGCAGAGTCGGGCCGAGACGTCCAGATAAGCACGAAACAGGCGCGGAATAGCAGGGGGTTCGACGGTGCAGGAATCTGCGCGGCATGCGAAGCCCGGTTTCGGTGCGGTGCGTAGGGCGTGGTCAATCAGGTATTTTTCCCGCAACTGCTCATAGAGGGCCATTCCGGCGTTCTCGTCCTGAGAACCCAGCGAGCTGCATCCAAACAAATAGCGGGCGCCGCAGCTGACGGCATAGCGCGCAACGCCTTTCCAGAGCAAATGCAACACAGCCGTATTCCGGTACTCGGTATGAACGCAGGCGCGTCCCAGTTCGAGAACTTCCGAGCGAATTCTCTCGAAGGGGGCGAAATTAAAAAATTGCTCGCTGTAATAGCCAAGGTTTCCTTTGGCGCGAAAGCCGCTCTGCATGCGGTAGGTTCCTACTAATTTTCCGGAAGCAGTGTCCCGGACGAGCAGATGGTCGCAGATAAAATCGTAGCGGTCGCGATCGAGGCCGACGCGCGCGGAGGTGTCCAAACCTTCGCCAAGCTCGCAATTGAAAACCAGATAGCGCAAGCGCTGGCAATCGATCAGGTCGTCCAGGGTTTGCGCCATTCCGGCTTGGAACTGAGCTGTTGAAGCGAGGGGGTTCTCGCAGCCGTGCTCCAAGACGGCCGTTGGGGGCATGCAGAGAGTGTCGAACAAGGGAAATTACAGAAATGTTGCGGGAGTGTGATTTGCGCGTTTCCGAGAGGTATCTGTTGCGATACAGAGCGTTTAGCATCTGCGAGGAGATTCGAAACTAGCGGCACCGTGCTCTGAAAGCGCATTAGAGTTAGATGAAGAGAGGAAGTAAGCCCAGAGCAGCCAACAGCGTCAAGAGCAGCAGCCCCTGCTTGCCTGTACGAGAATCGCTGAAACTGTAAGCGTAAATGCCCTTAATCAGGTTGTTGCTGGCCGCAGCGATGACGATCGCACCTCCGGCGAGCGCAACCGGTGTCACCACCGTGGCCGACTCCGCAAGACTCAGGATGAACGGATCGACATCGGTGACGCCCATCACTCCGGCCAGGGAGTAGAGTCCGGCGCGGCCCAAGTACAACACCGCGAGATGCGTGATGAACAGCAGCGCGATAAACAGGGCTGCGAACAGGAACGCGGCGCCGAGTTCGAGGGGATTCTTGGGCTGAAAAGCATGTTCCGTCGGGGTAGCGTCTCCATCCGGCCGGCGCATCCAAATCCAGCCGGCAAGAAGCGCGGCAGCAGCGAGAAGCAGGAACGGAACCGCGAGCCGATGGAGCAGTTGACGATTGAAAATGGCCAGAAGCGCGAGCAGGCGCAGGTACATGACACCGGACGCGACGAGCATCGAACCTGAATAGAGATGAGGGCGCGACAGATCGCGGGCGCGTTTGGCGAGGACGACGGTGGTGAGAGTGGAAGAGTAGGCGCCGCCGAGCAACGCAGCCAGAAGGATCCCGCCGCGTCCTTTTGTGCGCAACTGCAAGAGGTAGCTGCCGTAGGAGATGGCGCTTACCGCGGCGACGACCAACCAAGTCTTGAAAGGATTGAATCCGAAGTTGCCAAATGTCTGGTTGGGGACAACGGGGAGAATAACGGCCGTCAACAGAAGAAACTTCGAGAAGGTCAGAATTTCGTCGTCCGGGACTCGCTTGGCGAGATTTTCAAGGGCGGACTTCAGCTCCAACAAAGCGACGCCAAGCACGGCCAGCGTGGTCGCAACCCAATACTCGCCGTGCGCGACCATCGCTCCTATGGCGTAGGTCAGCAAGCCTGAAAGCTCGGTGGTCATTCCAGCCAGGGCGGCGGCCTCAAGCTTGTGCCGGTAGGAGAGCCAAAGGAACGCGCCGATGACGGAGAAACCGACGGCGGGCAGAACGAGATTTCCTGGCGAAATGAGGCACAACGCATAGCCGAGGAGGCCCAGGAGAGGAAAGGTGCGAACGCCGCCGAAGCGGAATTGATCCGATTTGGCTTTTTGCTCCTCCCGCTGCAAGCCGATCAAAAAGGAAAGGAAAAGCACCAAGACGATCTCTGGGACTTCCTTGGGGACAAAGTTGAAGGGGAGCAGGCTATTGCCCATATTGGTCTCCGGCGGGCGAGATTCTCCCTTTTCTCTGGCGACAAGACAAGAACCATTGCGTGTCGCTGCTTGGGTCCGGAAACTGGGCCGCGTTCGTTGGACGTGCTTGTTCGCTCGCTGTGACCTCGAGTGATATCCAGCACGGTCCTTTCTACGTAACTCCGGCAGGCCATTGGGCTGATTCCCGCGTCGCGACGCACCATGCGAACTAACCTTTGCTTCGCGGCAAGGAATCCAGGGAGACGACTCGAAAGCCAGGCGCCACATAGGTTTCGGGCACTTGAGCGGCAGGAATGGCGATATGGTTGCCGTCGCGCACGCCGAAATAGTGCGGAGACATGATTTCCACGCCGGCCTCGTAGAATTTGTCCTGAATATTTTGGTGGAGGTCGGAATAGATCTGAGCCATCAGGCTGGCTTGGTTGGTGAAGGCGTTGATTTCGTAGCTGACGTAAAAATCATTCAGAGCGGTTTGCAGAACGTAGGGCTTGGGTTGCTGGAGAATGTTTGCCGTGGACTGGGCGGCGCTGATCAAGAGTTCGTGAATCTTCCGCCACGGCGCATCGTATCCGATCGTGACACTCGTATGGAGGATAAGGCCATCCTGTTTGGCAACGGAGCTGTAGTTTTCGATGTGGCTGCTGAGCACCATGGCGTTGGGGATGGAGATGTCCACATTTTTTATGGTACGGATACGGGTGACCAGGAGCGTTTTCTCGACAATGTCTCCCACGGTTTCGCCGATCTTGACTCGGTCCCTGAGCTCAAAAGCGCGGGTGTAAGTCAACACGGTGCCGGCCACGACGTTCGAGATTGCCGAGGAGGAGCCCAGAGAGATGAGCAATCCAAAAAAGATCGAAACTCCTTGGAAGGCTGGAGACTTCGAACCCGGCAAATACGGGAACGCGACGATGAGAGTGAAAACGACGATCAGGAAGCGAGCAATTTTGTACGTCGGCATGGCCCATTCCGCGTAAAAGCCCGGGAGAGAAATGGAGCGATTGCCGACCTCGCGGAAAAAGACTTTGACAAATTTAGCGAGGTAAAAGGCGACCAGGAAGATCACGACCAGAAAGAAAAGATTCGGCAAGTAGCTGGTTAGGGCGTTCCAAACGAGTCCGAGCGGAACGAGAAAATAGCCAAGGAGAGTCGCCGAATATCCCTGTGTCCAGGGGAAGAAGCTCGTATCGACGGCCAGGAGCGCATAGAGCAGCAAGACGGAGAGCACGAAGCGGGTGACACGGGCGGTCGTGTGTAAGATGTGGGTGATGCGCTCCGCGGGAACCAGCTCGAGGCGCTGAATGCGAATCGAACGAATGTAAACGCCATGCCATGCATCGAATTTGCCATGGAGTTTTGAAGAGCCAAAGGCTAGGAACTTGAAGATGAAAATAGCCAGCGCCAATGCGAGCAGGGAGTAGAGAGCGCCGAGCAGGATCGTGTGCAAGCTGTACTGTTCGCGCAGGGCCAGCGCTCTCGACTGGATCGACCGCGCATAGTCCTCTGCCAGAGCCTGGCGAGTTTTTCCGGTTGCCTGGGCGTCGCCATCCGTGATCGTGGCAATCACCACTTCGTCGGAGACGATGGCCGTCGTGTTCTCCGCATTTTCGATGTGAACGGCACGAATGCGAGCAGGGGTCTGGCGGGACAGCCATTCCACGCGTTCAGCGATGGTCTTGGCGCGATCTTCTGCAGAAAAAGTGAACATGCGAGCGGGAACGTAGAACAAAGTCTCGCCGTCCACCACAACGGGAGCACCGGCTGGGTGCGCGGCAGAAGCTGCGTTTTGCGAGGAAGCCGCCTGCGAGCCGGCACAGGCAGAAGGAACGGAGGAGAGGCCAAGGATTTGGAAAGCGAAAACAAGGACGAGTAAGCGCCGTGAACGCATAAAACCTCCAGAACTGCTTTGGTGTTCTGCCACCGATGCTACACCGAAGAGGCATTTTTCTTACTGTGCCGACGGCTCGGGCGCTGCCGCTGCCCAGGGCGCGCAACGCGCGCGAAAAAATAAAACATGGAACGGTGTTGCGCGGAGGCGCGAAGTATCAGTACGATGAAAATCGGCAGACGGTGAGCGAATCGTTGGCCGACGGCACGAGATTTCGACTGCGGGTGGGGAATGCATACTCGCCCCGTGAAGGCATGAGGGGTCCATGAATACTTGGGGAGAAAGCCAGCGAACTTCTATTCGTTCTTTCGCAAAATGCGCGGTGATTTCACTTGTTGTTAGCGCAGCAGCGGGAGCCCAGACTCAGACTTTTCACAATGCTCCAGCGTCCGTAAAGGAACAGAAGAATCCTTACGATGGCCAGCATCCTCCTTCCGTGCAGGCGGATTATCATTTGCGTTGCGCGCAATGCCACGGAGAGAACGGAGAAGGCACGGGAAACATTCCAAGCCTGGCGACGGGTCCCGCGCAGGGCGCGAGCGATGGCGAGCTATTTTGGTACATCACCAAAGGCGACGTGAACAACGGCATGCCGGCATGGAGCAGTCTGCCGGAGGAGCAGCGCTGGCAGATTATCAACTACATTCGCGTGCTTGGGAGCCGCAAGCCCGGTTCGCCCCGCGTGCAGCTTTCCGCAGATGAAGCCGTCGATACAGGAAAGAACGCGCCGCCGCCGAAAGCTCCTTTCACCGATTACCGATTTGAGAAGCTCGGAACTGTCCGCAAAATCACTTTGAAGGATCTTCCGCCGCCACTGGCCACGGCTTCGTCGGGGAACGGGCCAACACTCGTGCCGCGCCCAACAAACGCCTGGCCTCAGGTGCCGCCCGGCTTCAAGGTGGAGCTCTATGCGTCTGACGACAATGCGCCTCGGCTGATTCGGACCGCGCCCAACGGCGATTTTTTTGTGGCCGAGAGCCAAGCCGGCGAAATACGCGTTTATCGCGGAATCAACGCCGACGGCAAGCCAGAGCAATCCGAAACGTTCGCCACCGGGCTGAACCGGCCGTTTGGCATCAATTTTTATCCGCCGGGGCCGGATCCACAATGGGTCTATGTTGGGAATACGGATTCCGTCGTGCGTTTTCCGTACCGGAATGGAGATTTGAAGGCTCGCGGCCCCGCGGAACACATTGCGGACTTGCCTTTCGGCGGTGGCCACTGGACGCGCGACATTCAGTTCACTGCGGACGGCAAGAAGATGTACGTTTCGGTCGGCTCGGCTTCGAATATCGATGACCCCGATACTTCGCCCGCGGAGAAGAACCGCGCCGACGTTCTGGAATTTAATCCAGATGGTTCGGCGATGCGAATTTATGCGTACGGCATTCGCAATTGCGTGGGGCTGGCGATCAATTCGAAGACGGGCGAATTATGGTGTTCCGTGAACGAACGGGACGCTCTGGGAGACAATCTTGTGCCGGATTACATCACCCACGTGGAGGAGGGCGGATTTTACGGCTGGCCGTGGTGGTATATGGGCGGCCATCAGGATCCACGCCACGCGGGGCAACATCCGGAACTGCGGGACAAAGTCATCACGCCGGATGTGATACTGAATCCGCATAATGCGTCACTGGAGATGACTTTTTATACGGGCAAACACTTCCCGGCGGAATACGATGGCGATATTTTTGCCGCCGAACACGGCTCATGGAACCGCTCCTTGCGGGTGGGCTATGAACTGATTCGCGTGCCGTTGCATCAGACGGGGCACGCGACCGGCGAATACGAAGACTTCATGACCGGATTCGTCGTGGACAATGGACACGTTTGGGGACGGCCCGTGGGCGTTACTGTCGCCCCGGACGGTTCGCTGCTCGTGACTGATGACGGATCGAAATCCATTTGGCGGATCAGCTATACAGGGAAGTAAGGCCGTACCCGGAAGGAATCTTATGGCGCCGAGAGATCCGAAATCGTTGAGGAGTTATCGTTGGTATGGCCCGGACGATTTGCGTTCGTTCGGGCACCGCTCGCGGGCCGCGTCGATGGGGTGCACGCAGGCGGATTACGCAGGAAAACCCGTCATCGCGGTCATCAACACCTGGGGCGATATCAATCCTTGCCACAGTCATCTCCGCGAGCGTGCGGAAGACGTGAAGAAAGGCGTGTGGCAGGCCGGCGGGTTTCCGGTCGAGATGCCCGCATTCACTCTCGGCGAAACGTTTCAGAAGCCCAGCACGATGATGTATCGCAATTTGTTGGCGATGGAGACGGAAGAGCTGCTGCGCTCGTATCCGGCTGATGGCTGCGTGCTCATGGGCGGATGCGACAAAACCACGCCGGCGCTTTTGATGGGCGCGATCAGCATGAATCTGCCGGCGATTTACGTTTCTGCTGGGCCGATGCTGCGCGGCAACTGGCGCGGGCAAATCCTGGGCAGCGGCTCGGATGTTTCGAAGTACTGGGCGGAGCGGCGCGCGGGCAATATTGATTTGCAAGCCTGGACGGAGATTGAAAACGGTATCGCGCGCTCGGCGGGAACTTGCATGACGATGGGAACGGCGTCCACCATGACCAGCTTGACGGAAGTCCTGGGATTCACGCTGCCCGGCGCGACTTCGATTCCGGCGGTCGACGCCAATCACCCCAAAATGGCCAATCTTTCCGGGCGCAGGATCGTCGAGATGGTCTGGGAAGGCTTGAAGCCGCGCGATATTTTGCGCGAAGCTTCGTTCAACAACGCCATTGCCGCGGTGTTTGCGCTTGGTGGCTCGACGAACGCCGTAATTCATTTGCTGGCGATGGCGGGGCGGGCGGGGATTCAGCTCTCGCTCGATCGGTTCGATCAGTATTCGCGGAAGACGCCCATGCTTGCGAATATTCGTCCCAGCGGGAAATATTTGATGGAGGATTTCTATTACGCGGGTGGATTGCCGGCGTTGTTGCGAGTGTTGGGACCTCATTTGGATTTGAGTTGTTTGACGATCACCGGGAAAACGCTTGGCGAAAATATTGCGCGCGCCGAGATTTACAATTCCGATGTCATTCGCTCATTGGACAATCCCGTGCTTGCCTCTGGAGGCCTGGCGATTCTGTACGGCAATCTCGCGCCCAGCGGGGCCGTCATCAAGGCTTCCGCCGCCGAACCGAGGCTCCTCCAGCACACAGGCCGTGCGGTGGTCTTTGACAGTTTCGACGAGATGAATGCGCGCTTGGATGATCCCTCGCTCGAGGTGGATGCGGACAGCGTCCTCGTGTTGCGAAATGCCGGGCCGAAAGGCGCGCCAGGAATGCCCGAATGGGGAAATCTACAGATTCCGCAGAAACTTTTGAAAGCCGGCGTACGCGACATGGTCCGCATTTCGGACGCGAGAATGAGCGGAACAAGTTACGGCGCCTGCGTCTTGCACGTCTCACCCGAGTCTTTTGTCGGAGGACCGCTCGCGTTGCTCAAAGAAGGAGACCTCGTCGAACTCGACGTAGCGGCCCGCCAGTTGAACATGCTTGTGAACGAGGACGAGCTTTCGCGCCGCCGTGCTGCGTGGCGTCCGAAAGAGGGAATCTATCCACGCGGTTACGGAAAATTATTCATGCAGCACATCAAACAAGCGCACGAAGGATGCGATTTTGATTTTCTGGAAGGAACCGCGCCTATTCCGGAGCCCGAGATTCATTGAAGATCCGATCAACAACTTACGCCGAGTGGCGTGACAAAGATCGACCAATTTAGATTGCGGGAGCTTCGCTTTTCTGGAGCGATGACCGTCGTCCTGCCCCGACAGTAAGCATCAGAATGCCGGAAAGGCAGAGACTCCCCACCAAATACAGCAGTCCTGCATGGAACGATCGCGTACGATTGACAAGATAGCCCATCAGCATCGGACCGAAAAAACCACCCAGATTGCCGACCGAATTGATTAGCCCGATCGAGGCCGCCGCCGCCGATTCGCTGAGAAATGCGCTGGGGACAGCCCAAAAGCACGGATGAAACGCGTAATAGGACGCTCCGACGAGGGTGAACAAAGTCACCGCAAGCAGCAAATTCGAACCGAACATCACCGCGAGCAATAAAATACACCCGCAAAGAAAGATCGGCACCGCAGCGTGCCAGCGCCGCTCGGATTGTTTATCGGAGTGCCAGCCATTCAGTTGCTGCGTCAGAAATCCGGCAAGATAGGGCAGCGCAGCGAAAAGGGTGACGCGAACGTCGCTCTGCCCGGAGAGGCGCTTCAAAATGGTGGGGAGCCAGAACGCTATTCCATAGCCGCCCGTCGTTGCGCAGAAGTAAGAAAGCGTCAGCAAGAGGACGTCGCGCTGCGCGAAAGCTTGCCAGATTGTGTACGAGCGCACTTTTTTCTTGGCTTGGTTTTCGCGCTCAAGCTCGGTATCGATCCAATCCCGTTCGTCTTCTGGCAGCCACTTGGCCTTCCGCGGCCAGTCCGTGAGATAGAAAATTGTAACCACTCCGAACACCACCGCCGGAATTCCTTCCAGGATGAACAACCATCGCCAGCCTCGCAAACCGAACCACGCAATTCCCAACAGCAAGCCAGCCAGCGGCGAGCCGATGACATACGAAAGCGGATTTGCGGCATAAAACACGCCGATGGCTTTGGCTCGATCCCGATAGCGGAACCAGTGCGACACGTAGACGATGATGGCTGGGAAGAAGCCCGCTTCCGCGGCGCCCACGAGAAAGCGCACCACATAAAATTCGCGGGCCGTATGGATAAACGCCATGCCCGCGGTTATGATTCCCCAGGAAATCATGATGCGGGCGATCCAGCGGCGCGCGCTCCATCGTTCGGCAATCAGAGCGCCGGGAATCTCCAGCACCATGTATCCGAGGAAGAACATTCCGGCGCCGAGGCCGACCACGCGGTCGCTGAACCCGAGGTCGCGGGGCATCTCGAGGGCCGCGGCGCTCACATTCATGCGGTCCAGGAACGCGATGATGTAGAGCAGAAAGAGGAAGGGAAGCAGCCGCCACGCGATTCGTTTGCGCGCGCGTTGTGCGACTGCCGAGTCGGACGGTATTTCGGGCATGATCCCTCGATTCACTAGATCTCAGCGTCCGGCGGACGTATCCTGCAACACTTTTCTGCATTTCGCGGCATATAATTTGCGCCGCGTAGTATACACATAAAGGAGCGGAGCTTCCGCTGCCTGAAGAAGGCTGAGATTGTGAAGCGCAGCAAGATCTGCTCCGCGCTTACAGTGGAAACACAGCGGTGAATAGATTCGAGGAGTTGAGATGCGCGAGTATGCGATTGCAGCCATCCCCGCGGATGGCATCGGACCTGAAGTCATAGCCGCCGGGCTCGAAGTGTTACAAGCCCTCTCGCAGAAAACTGAAGATTTTCAGCTGAAGGTCGAACTGTTTCCGTGGGGGTCGGACTACTACAAGAAAAATGGCGTGATGATGCCGAAAAATGGCCTCGATTTGTTGCGGCCGTTCAGCGCGATCTATTTTGGCGCCGTGGGCGCGCCCGACGTCCCGGACCACATCACGCTCTGGGGTTTGCGTTTGGCGATTTGCCAGGGCTTCGATCAGTACGTCAATCTCCGCCCAACGCGCATTCTGCAAGGATTGTCTTCGCCGCTGCGCGATTGCAAGCCTGGCGATCTTGATTGGGCCATCGTCCGCGAAAACAGCGAAGGGGAATACGCCGGGCAAGGCGGCCGCGCCCATCGAGGATTTCCGGAAGAAGTTGCCACGGAAACTTCGATCTTCACGCGCAGCGGCGTTACGCGAATCATGCGATTCGCGTTCAAACTTGCGCAAGATCGACCGCGAAAATTGTTAACCGTTGTCACCAAGTCCAATGCTCAGCGCTATGGAATGGTTTTGTGGGACGAAATCGCGGCGGAAGTGTCAGCGGAGTTTCCCGACGTCACTTGGGACAAAATGCTCGTCGACGCGATGACCACCCGCATGGTCGGCAAGCCCGCCAGCCTTGACACCATCGTGGCCACAAATCTCCATGCGGACATCCTTTCCGACCTTGCCGCCGCTCTCGCCGGCAGCCTGGGAATCGCGCCCACCGCCAACCTCGATCCCGAACGTCGCTTCCCCTCCATGTTCGAGCCTATTCACGGGGCAGCTTTTGATATCACGGGCAAAGGCATCGCCAATCCCATCGGCGCATTTTGGACCGCCGCGCTAATGCTGGCCCATCTGGGCGAGGCAGAGGCGGCTCAGCGATTGATGCAAGCCGTGGAACGCGTGACCGCCTCCGGCCTTCACACGCCCGACCTTGGCGGCACAGCGAAAACTCAAGAAGTGACATCCGCGGTGTGCGACGGGATTCACAGCGCGAACGGCTAAGTTGTTTTAACGGACGGGAATTGTTGGAGGCGTCGTATGAAATTGTTCTTCGAACGCTTGAACTGTCACTCTCGCGCCAAACCTGGAAGCTACAGGAGATTCACCCTGCGCAAATTTCTGTTTCCGATGATCGCGATGGCGGGCCTCGCAGTCGGCCTTTTCGCGCAGACGCCGGCTTGGCCGCCGTCGCCGGACCACCTCACGCTGGACATCTGGCCTCACGGAGCCCCGGGGGCCACGCCCGCCGCAGGGCCGGAGGGCGATACGACCACAGACAAGGACGGCCTTGTCGCGGGCACACGAGTAATTCGGATAGGAAATGTTTCGGAGCCGACCCTCACTCTTTATTCGCCGAAAGGCGGAAATAGCGGGGCGGCGGTGGTGGTTTTTCCGGGCGGAGCCTACCGCATTCTGGCCATCGACCTCGAAGGCACGGAAGTTTGCGACTGGCTCAACTCCCTGCAAATTACCTGCGTGCTGCTAAAGTACCGCGTGCCTGATACGGGGCCGTATCCCAAGTCGGCTGCGGCATTGCTGGATGCGCAGCGCGCGATGGGAATTGTGCGAGCGCACGCGGCGGAGTGGCACATTGATCCGCATCGAATTGGGGTTCTGGGCTTCTCTGCCGGGGGACATCTTGCCGCGGCGTTGAGCACGCACTTCGAAAAACGTCTCTACGATCCGATCGACGAAAACGACAAACTGAGCTGCCGCCCCGATTTTGCAGTGATTATCTATCCCGGCTATCTGGCGATTGCGGACCAGAATTTCGCGCCCAACGCCGATATAAAGGTGACGGACAAAACACCTCCAGCATTTCTCGTGCAAGCGGAAGACGACCCGGTGCACGTCGAGAATGCCGTGACCTACTTTATGGAATTGAAGAATGCAAAGGTGCCCGCCGAACTGCACATCTTTGCGGAGGGAGGACACGGCTACGGCTTACGTCGCACAACCTTGCCGGTCACCAATTGGCCCCACCTCGCGGAGATCTGGCTGCACACGATTCACGCGCTGCCTTCGCCCGACTGATATGGTGCTTGAGTTGGCGCCGATCGCGCGCGAAAAAGGATGTTTCGCCAAGCGCCGGCGCTGAATGCAATTGGGCCGTTGTGCTGATTGAGCGTGGGTAATGCAGAAAAGCTTCAACAACAAACTGCGGCACGCGGCCAGCGGCCTCTTGGGTGTCGCTGTGCTGTGGTTTCGTTTGGACGCCGCAGGTTCCTCTGAGTTCAGCGGAGGCTGGCTTACCGGCGTGCTTTTCATCATGTCTGAGTTCGCGGAAGTGCTGTTCCTCTTGGCGTTGGCCACGACCTTCTTTTTTCGGCGAATTGCAGCCACAACTGCCCTGATTTCCGCGCTTCTTTGCCTTCCGTTCTATCTCTACTTCGTGATGCCCGGTTTCTATCGGTCGATATTTAAAGGCGAATACTCGGTCCCAGTGCGCGGGCTATTTTATTGGGACAACTGGGCGGTTGCCGGAATCATTAGTCTTCTCATTGTGATTGTTCTGAGTGTGCGTCGCTACCCCGACGCCTGAAATAGCAGACCAATTACGAATTTCGCGCTGCATGATAAATCGCCTCTACTAAGGCGATACTTCGCCGGCCTTCGCGGCCATCGCAGAGCGGAGCGCGATCCTGCTGAATGGCCTGCAGAAAATCTTCCAACAGATCCTGGTGGCCGCGAAAATCGCCGACAGCGGCGGAAGTGGCGCTTTGGTTTTGATCCACGTGGGCGGATACGATGGAATCCGGCGGCACGCTGCGGAGATCGACGGCGATAATGCGGTCGTGCTCCAGAATCACTGAGCCTTCCGTTCCCGTAATTTCGACGCGTCGGGGATAGCCGGGGTAGGCCGCGGTGGTGGCATGAAAAACGCCAAGCGCACCGCTGGCAAATTCGAGATTAGCGATGGCCGTATCTTCGGCTTCGATTTTGTGGAGCAACGTGGCAGTGCGGGCTTGCACGCGAGCGACGTCGCCGAGTAGCCAAAGAACCAAATCCACAGTATGGATGCCCTGATTGATCAGCGCGCCGCCTCCATCGAGAGCGAGCGTGCCGCGCCAGCGGGAATTGGCGTAATACTCGGGAGGCCGATACCACTTTACGCGAGCGTCGACAAAAAGCGGCTTTCCCAGCAGCCCTTGTTCGATCCACCTCTTGAGCTGGCGAATATGTGGTTTCGTGCGGTCTTGAAAAAGCACGCCGAGCTTCACATTTGCGTGTTCGGCGGCGGCGATCAGCGCGTCGGCGCGCGCGGTATTGATATCGATGGGCTTCTCGGTAAGAACGTGTAAGCCGTGCCGCGCCGCCGCAATTCCGTGTTCTGCGTGCAGGCCGGAGGGGCTACCGATGATCACGAGGTCCATCGGTCGATGCCGCAGAAAAGCCTCGAAGTCCTCGTACAGCGCGCCACCGTGTTCGCGGCAAAGTCGGCCCGTTTTTTCAGAATTCGTTCCGTAGATCGCAGAAATTTCAACGCCGGGAATTGCGCGCGTCGCCCGTGCGTGTGTTTCCGAAATATTGCCGCCGCCAATTAGGCCAACATAAGTCGTCATCTGATTTGGTAAGTCATCTCGTAGAATGCACGCACAAGTCGAACACGCAGGCAGATGCTTCAACACTCTCAACGGCCTGCCGCAAAATAGTAAGCCAAGTTCGTCGTTTTTGCTGTTGAGACTTGGCAGGGAAGCGTCGCCGATTCCTATTCGCCACGAAACGCAACGCCGCCAGAAAAGCATCGCAGGGCAACTCGAGTTCGTTCTGCTTGCCCCGCTTCTTGTTCAATCTTGCTAAAAGAACAACTCAGTTTTACGGTTTGACTCCTGCCTGCACATTTCTTAGAGTTCCGAAGGAATCACGCTTAAGCGCATGATTTCACGCGCGCAACGCCCTAACCCACAGGGAGGATTCTTCATGTCCACGCAACCGCAAGTCGCCGCAGAGAAAATGATTTTCCGTAAGACCAACGCGCAGCTGGGCAGGCATATTTCCGTCACGCCCGCTAACAGTTCCATGCGCCGTCTCGCCTACGGCCGTATCCTGCTGAACTCTTCCATCCCGGGCCGTCGCATTTGTTTTCTCTGGGCCATGGCGGCTCATCGTGAAGTCGCCGACCGCCAATTCGGCGTGGTAAATGTCCAGCCCGGTTTCAATCAAGGTCCCACAGGGCTGGAAGCCGGCCGCAAAAACTAGTACCGTTCGCCTGGCAAAATGAATCCAGAGCCCCCCTCCTCGCCGCTCACCAGCTCGGCATCGTCATCCGATGCCGATTCTGCGGGCGTCTGCGCACACTCCTCGCAATCCGTCTCGTCTCGCATCGGGCACTTCCGATGGATTATTTGCGCCTTGTTGCTGTTCGCCACGACGAAAAGCTACATGGACCGCAACGTTTTGGCGTCGTTGAAGCATACGCTTCAGCCCATCCTCGGCTGGAACGACATTGACTATGGCCATATCGTCGCCGCCTTTCAAATCTGCTATGCGTTCGGCATGCTCCTCGCCGGGCGGCTGGTGGACCGTCTTGGGACGCGGACGGCCTTCGCAATTTTCATGGCGGTCTGGAGCGTGGCGGCGATGTCCTACGGATACGCGCCCTCAATTTCCCTCCATGTAGCGCCCGCTTTCGCTTTCTTGCATGGATTGTGGAGCTATTTCCCGCCCGGCTACGGCACCGTCGCCGGATTTCTGGTTGTGTCGGCGGCCATGGGTTTGGGACAGTCCGGCTTGTTTCCTTCCAGCATCAAGGCAGTTGCGGAATGGTTTCCGAAAAAGGAGCGTGCCTTCGCCACAGGAATCTTCAACGCAGGCACGAATCTGGGCGCAAGCATCACGCCCTATCTTGTCGCGCTGATCACCATTCGATTTGCCCGCCCGTGGCCGTGGGCGTTTTATATCGTCGGCGCAACGGGCTTCCTCTGGCTGATCCTTTGGCTTCTCATTTACCGCCGGCCACAGGATCAACCTTCCGTCTCGAAGTCCGAACTCGCTTACATCCTTTCCGACCCGCAAGATGCCGTGGGAGCAAGAGCCAGTTGGCTCAAGCTTCTCGCGCACCGCCAGGCATGGTCCTTTATTCTCGGGAAGCTGTTCACCGATCCCATCTGGTGGTTTTGGCTTTTTTGGGCGCCGGATGTGTTCCAGCGTCGCTTTGGCATGTCGCTTTCCCAAATCGTTTGGCCCATCCTGATTATTTATCTCGTGTCGGATGTGGGAAGCGTCGCTGGCGGCTGGTTTTCTTCTGCGCTCATCGCGCGCGGATTCACCGTGAACGTGGCGCGAAAGTCGGTGATGCTGATCTGTGCGCTGAGCGTTGTGCCGGTCGTATTCGCCGTCCGAACCAATCATGCCTGGGTTGCCGTTGCGCTCATCAGCCTAGCTGCGGCCGCGCACCAGGCCTTCTCCGCGAATCTCTTCACGCTGCCTTCCGACATGTTTCCCAAATACGCAGTCGGCTCGGTCGTCGGCATTGGAGGAGCGGCGGGCGGACTCGGTGGCTTCATCATTGCGAATACTGTGGGCCACGTCCTGCAAAACACGGGCAGCTATCTCATTCCATTTTTCATCGCCAGTTCCGCTTATCTCCTCGCGGTTCTCGTCATTCATTTGCTTTCTCCCAGACTCGATCCCGTTACGCTTGATGGAGTGGCCAGCGCGTGAATCGAAAACGAGCATGGGCAAGAACCGGTGCGCGCCAAATGTGCTCGAAACCACAGCTTGAGGTGAACTCATGGCATTGACGATCAAGCTAAAAAAAGACTGTCGCTGGGACATCGTCAGCTTGGGCGAAATCATGCTCCGCCTCGATCCCGGCGACCGCCGCATCGCCACGGCTCGCTCCTTCGATGTCTATGAAGGCGGCGGAGAATATAACGTCGCTCGCGGATTGAAACGCTGTTTCGGCCTCGACGCCGCGGTTGTCACGGCCTTTGTAGATGATCCCGTCGGAAAGCTCCTGCAAGACCTCATTTTTCAAGGTGGCGTGGACCAATCCCTCATTCGTTGGGTCGAGCACGATGGAGTCGGCCGAGCCGCGCGCAATGGCCTCAATTTCACGGAGCGCGGCTTCGGCGTTCGCGCCGCGCTCGGTAGCTACGACCGCGGCCACACCGCTGTCTCCCTCCTAAAGCCCGGCGACGTTGATTGGGACGAGATTTTTGGAAAACACGGCGCTCGCTGGTTTCATACCGGCGGCATCTTCTGCGCGCTTTCTGCGACCACGCCGGAAGTGGCTCTGGAAGCGATGCAATCCGCCAAACGCCACGGTACGACTGTCTCCTACGACCTCAATTACCGCGCTTCGCTCTGGAAGTCCCATGGCGGCAAAAAAGCTGCGCAAGAAGTGAACCGCCGCATCGCGCCGCATGTCGATGTCATGATCGGCAACGAAGAGGATTTTTCCGCTGCGCTGGGTTTCGAAGTACCGGGAATGGACGAGCATCTCTCCGCCTTTGAAGTGGGAGGCTTCAAGGAAATGATTGCCAAAGCCGTGAAGGAATATCCGTTTCAGGTCGTGGCTACCACCCTGCGCAAAGCAAAGACCGCCACGCTGAACGATTGGAGCGCCATCTGCTATTGCGATGGCAAGTTCTACCAAGCCAGAAACCGCGAGAATCTTGAGATTTTCGACCGCGTCGGCGGCGGCGATTCCTTCGCTTCCGGGCTCATCTACGGATTTCTCTCCGGCCAGGATCCTCAATGGTCGGTCGAATGCGGCGCCGCTCACGGCGCTCTTGCCATGACCACTCCCGGCGACACTTCCATGGCGACGCTACCGGAAGTCCTGCAAGTCATGAAGGGCGTCGGGGCACGCATCGCGCGTTGAATCGCCGCTTAAAAAAGGTAAACGAAAATGGACAAGCAAAAAGTTCGTGATCGCATCATGGAAATTGGAATCGTCCCCGTCGTCCGCGCCTCCTCATCGAGCGAAGCGTGTCTCGCCGCGGACGCGGTTTGCGAAGGCGGAATTCCCATCGTCGAAATCACGATGACCGTGCCAGGCGCCGTCGAAGTCATCCGCGAACTGGTCAAAAAATGTGGTTCCGACGTCCTCGTCGGCGCGGGAACCGTTCTGAATCCGCAAATGGCGCAGCAGTGCCTCGATGCGGGCGCGCAGTTCCTGGTCAGCCCCGGCCTGAACCTTCCAACCGTCGATCTCGCCGTCCGCGAGAGAAAGCTCATCATGGCCGGCGCGCTCACCCCCACGGAGATCATGGCCGCTTGGGATGCCCGCGCCGACTTCATAAAAATCTTTCCGTGTGGCCAAGTAGGAGGCGCGAAGTACGTCCAATCTTTGAAAGGCCCATTCCCGCAAATTCCGTTTGTTCCAACAGGCGGCGTCAACCTCCATAACGCCGCGGAATTCATCGAAGCCGGTTCCGTCGCTCTCGGCATCGGCGGCGAATTGGTGCAAGCCCATGCCCTCAAAGCAAACAAGCCTGAAATTATTGTTGAGAATGCGCGAAAATTTCTCGATATTGTAAAACAAGCTCGAGCAAGCCTAGCTACAACCGGCACAACTGCCGTCAACAGCCGCTGACGCAATCCCCGTTACTTGGGCCGATGCGCACCGAGAGGCGAATCCTCGCACTCGACCGAGGGTTGCCAATCTGAATTTCCGGATGGAATGGGCAGAAATACTTCGCTCGCATTCGACCAATCATCAGCAATTCGGCAAACCAGCGATGGATCTCTAAGAAGTGGTTGAATTGACTTCGGAAATTTGGTGGACGAGAGGGGATTCGAACCCACGGCCTCCTCGTTGCGAACGAGGCGCTCTCCCAGCTGAGCTACTCGCCCACGAGCAGCTACAAAATCTTAGCAGACGCTCCAATCCTTGCCAACCGAAGCCGGCCGCGCGATTTACTTATAGAAAGAAGGAATCGAGACTTGTCGGCGCGCACAAGCTCCAGGGCGTATCCATTCGCCACACTGCCTCTGCGTCTTCAAAACTGGGGTATGTGAGACTTCTGTTCGCAGAACCGAAGTCTTACGGCTGATCCAGGCTGCCGCTCCCGGTCGTGCCGGCGCGTTGTGCCACGATCTTGCGCGCGTTCTCATAGAGCGCCCGTGCCTGCGGAATGGCTTCCACCGCCTTCTCGACCTGCGGATCCGCTTCCAGTTGCACCTTCAGCTCGTCCTGCATTCCAAACGTCGAGAAGAACACTTCTTCCTTGATCTTCCTCTTCACCCAGTCCAGGTTCTCGGTCATGTCCGGCTCGGTGTAGCGCACGTTATGCTTGGTCAGATAATCTCGGAAGGTTTTCATCACTTCGTCGTCCGCCGTGAATTCCTTCGTCACGGTCGGCTTGGTTCCCATGTAATACCGCGTAAACCCGCCAACCCCGCCGGGGTAGGGATAAAAAATATCCGCGCGGAACAGGTTCTCCTGGAAATGATTGAACTTCGGCGCGGCCACGACTATATCCGGCGTGATCCCGCCGCCGCCGGTTACCTGCCGGCCGCTATCCGTCAGCTTGATCTCCGTCGGATGTTCCGGAACCTTCCGTTCGTAGTGATACTCGTAGAGCGAAACGGACTTGTAGTCGCGCTGTATCAGCCGTCCGCTGGGCGTGTAGTAGCGTGCAGTCGTCAGCGCAAGTCCGGTATTTTCGCTCAATGGCTGAACTGTTTGCACCAATCCCTTGCCGAACGTCGTTTCTCCCACAATCAGTCCGCGGTCGTGGTCTTGCACCGCACCCGACACGATCTCCGTCGCGGAGGCCGAATTGTTGTTCACCAGAATCACCAACGGCGTCGTCATTCCCTGATTGCCGCGGAGCGCATAGTAGCGCCGCTCCGGTGACGAGCGCCCATGGTGCGAGACGATCAGTTGATTCTTGTCTAGCAGCATATCTCCGACGGCTACCGCTTCATTCAGCAGACCGCCGGGATTCCCGCGCATATCCAGGATCAAGCCGTCCAGAGTCGAGGCGTGAAGCTCGTTCAGCGCATCGGCAAGCTCATGGTCCGTCGTTTCATTAAAGCCGGTCAGGCTGATATAGCCGATTCCGGGCTTCAGCATGAACGCGACATCCACGGAGTGCCGCGGAATCTCGTCGCGAGTCACCGTAAAAACAAGCGGCTGCGGATATCCTTCGCGGCTCATGGTGATCTTGACGACTGTGCCCTTTGGCCCCTTCAGCAAATCCGCAACTTCGGTCGTCGTAAGCCCATCCGTCGATTTGTCATCCACCTTCATAATCACGTCGCCAGGGCGAATGCCGGCCTTAAATGCGGGCGCGCCCACGTACGGCTGCATGACCACCGTGCGGTTCTCTTTCGGCGCGACGATCATGCCCACGCCGTAATATCTTCCGCGCTGATCTTCGCGCAGCAGCGCAAATTGCCGCGCGTCGAAGAAACTCGAGTGGGGATCCAGCACCCGCAGCATGCCGGGGATCGCGCCTTGATACACGGCCTTATCCACGTCGATGGGCTCGGCGTAGTTCGCCTGGACGACATCCAGCACGGTCGTGAACTGCCTCAGCGCCGTGCTTTCGTTCTCGGCCGAGGACGTGGTCGCCCGGACGTTCGGGCCGTACACGGCCCCGAGAACAGCAGAGACGACGATAACGGATACAACCAAAACCAGCCCACGGCGTTCGGATTTCATCCTGACCTCACGTTCCCACAGCATCCAAAATTATAGCACACCCCAAAGTGTGGTTTGACACCGTGGGACGCCCTTTCTATGATGCCAACAGGCCCTTTTGCGGCTACCTAACGCCATGCTCAGCATGACCCACATGATCGTCGTGTTTGTGATCGCTCTCGTCGTCTTCGGGCCGCAGAAGCTTCCCGAACTCGCCCGGGGCCTCGGCAAAATTATGGCCGAATTCCGAAAGGCTTCAACCGACTTCAAAAGCGCCTTCGAACAGGAGATGCGCGACCTCGACCGTCAAGCTCGCCAGGCCGAACGCAAAAAAGCTGCCGAAGCAGCCGTCGCCTCCGTCGGAACCGCGGAACAACCCGCCACTCTGGCCACCCCGCCTGGCGCTGAAACCGCTCCTGCCAATTTAGACGCGGATACCCACGTTACGGAAGCGCTCGTAGTCACTCCGGTCGCCGAATCCGTGCCCCGCTCTGCCCCAGAGCTTGCTCAGCCGGGCAACGGCGCTCACTCCGAAACGGAACCCGTTCAGCCCGCCAAGAGCGCTGACGACGCGGCCGCACCCGAGTCTTCGCAATCTCTCTCCCATGACCAACAGCAGCCAGTCTGATGCCCCCATCGTGCCGCAACCGGAAGAGCCCGGCGCGCAGATGACGTTTTTCGAGCATCTCGTTGAGCTCCGCAAACGCATCATCAATTCGCTCATTGCCATCGGTATCGGCGCTATGTTTGGCTGGTACGTCGCCCCTCATTTCGTCAATTGGATCGTCGATCCGGTCAAAAAAGCGCTCATCAATGCGCATCTCAAGCCCGAGTTGATCTATACCAATCCGACGGGCTACCTCAACATGCTGCTTACTCTGGCCATTTATCTCGGGATTGTAATGGCCTCGCCCATCGTGCTCTACCAAATCTGGCTCTTCGTCGCCCCAGCGCTGTACAAGCACGAACGCAGTGCCATCACCGGCTTCCTGTTTTCCACCGTTTTTCTTTTTCTCGCTGGCATCGCTTTCGGCTACTTCGTCATGCTCCCTTACATGCTCGAATTCCTCATCAAGCTCAGCCTCGGCGGTCCCATCACCCCGCTCTTCAGCATTAACGAATATTTCGATCTCATCCTGCTCGTCTTGCTCGGCCTCGGCCTCGTCTTCGAAACTCCCATCTTGATTTTCTTTCTCTCTCTCTTCGGCATCGTCACCCCGCAATTCCTCCTGAAAAATTTTCGCTACGCCATCCTGGTCATCGCCATCGTCGCTGCCGTGGTGACTCCCACCCCGGACGCCACCACCATGCTTGTTTTCATGGCGCCCATGGTGGGCCTCTATTTTGTCGGCATCGCGGTTTCCGCCGTCGTCGTGCGAAAACGCAAGCGCCGTCTGGCCACCGCCGCGGAGGCTCATTAGATGAAGCCCATACCCAAGGTTTTTCGGTACGCAGCGATTCGCGCCTCCGCTTTTCTTTTTGCCCTTTTTCTTCTTACCCTCGTCGGGTGCAAAGCTAAAGCCGACGTTTCGCAGCCCGCTGCAAAAGACGCGCCCTTCATGAGCGCTGTCACCACCGCCCCTCCGCCGCCCGCATCCCAGGCGAATGACACTGCCCCTCCTCCCGCTCAAATGGGCGGCTTTGACGGCAACCGCGCCTTCGCCGATGTCGCCAAACAAGTCTCGTTCGGTCCCAGACCCTCGGGCTCACCCGCCATCGCCAAAACCCAGGATTACCTCCTCTCCGAACTCAAAAGCTACGGCTGCACCACCGACGTCGATTCCTTCAGCGCGGATACTCCCGCCGGCCGCCTGCCCATGAAAAACATACTCGTCAAAATTCCTGGCGAAAAGCCCGGCATCATTCTGCTCGGCACGCATTACGACACCAAGCGTCTCGCGAATTTCGTCGGCGCGGATGACGCCGGCTCCTCAACTGCTGTTATGCTCGAGCTCGCGCGTCTTCTTTGCTCCCAGCGCGGCCGCCATGCCGTCTGGATTGCCTTTTTCGACGGCGAAGAAGCCGTGCGCCCCGAATGGCAGGACCCCGACAATTGCTACGGCAGCCGCGAAATGGCTGCTCGCTTCGCGCTAAGCGGCGACATTTCCAAAATCAAAGTCTTTCTCCTCGCCGACATCGTCGGCACCCACACGCCGCACTTCAAGCGCATCCAGAACGCCACGCCCTGGCTCCAGGATCTCGTTTGGGACGTCGCCAAAAAACTCGGTTACGGCCAAATCTTCCTCGATGAAACCACCGAGATGGAAGACGACCACAAATCTTTTTTGGCGCGCAATGTTCCCTCCGTCGACGTCATCGATCCCGAATTTGGCCCCGGCGGCGATATTTTCTACTGGCACACTCCCGAAGACACGCTCGACAAAATCAGCCCCAAAACTCTCGCCATCGTCGGCCACGTCTTCCTCGAAAGCGTCAAAGAACTGCAAGCCAAATGACGCCCGCACTCCGCGCCTGCACGCGCGCTTCCGGCGCAAATGCCGTGCTACATTCAATTCCTCGCGGTTTACGGTCGTCTTCTGAATGAAAAAAAAGCGCATTCTCGTAAATTCTTCGGCGGGCCGCTATGAGGTGATCTGCGGCGCAGGTGTCCTTCGCCAAGCTGCTCAGGAATTGCTAAACCTCGGAAAATTTTCCAGAATTCACATGGTCTCTTCGCAAAAGGTGTGGCGCGCTGTCGGCAAAAGCGTGTCCCGCAATCTTCGTCTCTCGTCTTCGCAAAGCATCCATCTGATGGATGATGCGGAATCCGCAAAAAACCTCAGCACCGTGGAAAAACTCTCGCGTTCGCTCGTCCGCGCCGGCATCGACCGCCATTCTCTGATCATCGCCGTCGGCGGCGGCGTAGTCGGCGATGTCGCTGGCTTCGTAGCCTCCACCTGCCTTCGCGGCATCCCCCTCGTGCAAATCCCCACGACGCTCATCGCTCAAGTCGACAGCGCCGTCGGTGGCAAAACCGGCGTCAACCTCCCCGAAGGCAAAAACCTCGTCGGCACGTTTTATCCCGCGCGCCTCGTCCTCGTCGATCCCGCTGCCCTCAAAACTCTTCCCGCACGCCAATATCGCGGCGGCCTCGCGGAAGTCATCAAGTACGGCATCATCGCCGATGCAAAACTCTTCGCGTTTCTCGAAAAAAACTTCGACGCCGTTCTTCGCCGCAATCCAACCGCTCTCGCCTACATCATTCCGCGCTGCCTCGAAATCAAAGCTCAAGTCGTCAGCCGCGATGAACGCGAATCCGGCCTCCGCGAAATCCTAAATTTCGGCCACACCTTCGGCCATGCCCTCGAGACCGTAACGCATTACCGCGTCTATCAGCACGGCGAAGCCGTCGCCTGGGGAATGATGGCCGCCGCCCTACTCGGCCACGAACTGGGCCTCATGCGCGCCGACGAAGTCTCCCGCATCGTTTCTCTTGTCCGCCGCATGTCCCCGCTACCCCTGTGGCCCCGCGTCTCGCCCAAAACCCTCATCGCTGCCATGCACTCCGATAAGAAAACCCGCGCCGGCAAACTCCGCTTTGTCCTAGCTCTCCGCATCGGCAAAGCCCACTCCCAGGACGACGTCCCCCTAGAAACCCTCGAGCGCGTCCTCCATTTCGCTCCCCACTTCTTAACGCCATCGTCAAGCAAGCGACGCATTGGTCCCCGTGTGTAATAAACTGAGCTCAATGTCAAACAACGCAAACAACCTGTCATTCCGAGCGAAGCGAGGAATCTGCTTTTCTCCGCAGCACGCCCCCGTCGCCCTCAACTGTGAGCTGCCAGCTGCGATTCTCGAGCTATCAGCCCTCAACTGTGAGCTGTCAGCTGTGAGCTTTGAACTCTTGTCTCGCCACTCGCCACTCGCCACTCGCCACTTCTTTCCCCCTACCCATGCCCGCTAACCCCCCCGCCCCAGGCACCCGCCCCGAAGGCGCCGTCTCCGAAGCCGACGCCTCGCACAAGGTCCGCGAAATGTTCAGCCAGATCGCTCCGCGCTATGACCTCCTCAATCATCTTCTGTCGTTCCAGGTCGATCGCCTCTGGCGCAGGCGCACGGCGCGAATCCTCCTCCCCATCCTCCAGCGCCCCGACGCCATCGTTCTCGATCTCTGCTGCGGCACCGGCGATCTGTCGTTCGATCTCGCCCGCGCCGGTCGAGCCCGCATCGTCGGCGCGGATTTTTCGCATCCCATGCTGGTCCGCGCCAACCAAAAACGTGCTTCGCAGCTAAACCATTCCCCGAACGGAACGCTGCGCATTCTCCCGTTTCTCGAAGCCGATGCCCTCCGCCTCCCCTTCGCGGACCAATCCTTCGACCTCGTCACCACCGCCTTCGGCTTCCGCAATCTCGCCAACTACGAAGCCGGTCTCCGCGAAATCCATCGCGTGCTAAAACCCGGCGGCACCATAGCCATTCTTGAGTTCACCGAACCCCCCGCCGGCCTTCTCGGCACGCTCTATCGCTGGTATTTCCGCGAAGTTCTTTCGCGCATCGGCGGCCTCATCTCCGGCCACTACGCCGCCTACACCTACCTACCCAAATCCGTCGCGCGTTTCTTCCGTCCGCCCGAACTCGCTTCCCAAATGGCCGCCGCCGGCTATACCTCCGTCAGCTTCAAAGTCTGGACCTTCGGCACCGTCGCCCTCCACACCGCCCAACGTCCTCGATCGCCGGCTCGCCCTAGTTTCGATATATAGATATGTATGTTGGCATAGGCATGACCGACGAACCACGGCTCGCAGAAGCTGCGCGGGTAATTTCTCTGTTGGACGCCTCATGGAATTTCTCACGGCTCTGCGCCAGGACGTTGAAATCACCGTCCGGCCAACACGCAAGGAACACGGGGCGCTCTCGGTTATCTCTGCCTGAATCGTTTTCGTGCGCGAAACCGCGGACAGACGGAACGTTTTCCTGACGTCGCATGACCGGTGCTCGAACCCAGCCACAGCTTCAGGCAAGATGCTGCGGGAACGTCCCGTCTGTCCCGGTGTTTCCCGCAGGCGTGTGTGTTCAGGAGGTGGCAGAGGAAGTGAGGGGTGCAGTGCTGAGGCAGACCTCGGCGGCGTGCAGGACGCAAGTGTCGGTGGGCTCATGCGCGTCGCGGCGGACGGATTTCAGCTTGAGCAAGCCGCCTGTTGTGAGAGCTTTCTTCATCAATGGCTCGAGCGCGGGGTCACGAAGGCTGACGCCGGAAAAAATGCCGGTGGGCGAGACCATGGCGGCGGAATAGCCGCTCGGTTCGCGCACAATTTTGGTCATCACACCTTGCCCAATTTGGGGATTCACTGCCATGGTGAAAGGAACGACGAGGCGCCCGCGATGGCGCAGCCGCTCGAGCCAAATCGTTTGCGGATGCGTGACGCCGCAATTTACGAAGATGGCGTCGCAAGGGCCGGGGTCGAATGCCGCTCCATCTCCCTGGTGCACAGTTACATTTGTGTAGCTCGTGAGATTTTCTTTGGCGCGATCGGCGAGATCGGATTGCAGTTCCAGCGCGACGACGCTGCCGCTTGGGCCGACGACTTCCGCGATGATGGCCGTGTAATAACCGACACCGCAGCCGAGATGAAATGCGCGGTCGCCGGGTTGCAGCGCGAGCGCGTCGATCCAGCTCGCGAGGGCGCTGGGCTGGCCGTTATTGATCTCTTTCGCGCGGTCGAGCGCGACGACGACGTCGTGATAAAGATCGCGCGGGTCGTCGACGGTTACGTAAGCGGATTCGCCCAAACCGGCCATGGACAGGGCGCGCGCCCGCGGCGAGCTGATCTGCCAGGGGCGAGGGCCGAGGAATTTTTCGCGAGGCACGCGCTCGTACGCTTCGACTAGCCCTGGCGTGGCGACGGTGGCGGCAAATCGTATTTCCTGGGCGTAAAAGGCGCGGCAATCCTCGAGTGTGAACAAGGCAGGCGCTCCTGCTTTTCGGCTCGTTGCGATTGTACTACGGACGCGTGGTCCGGATAGAGCTCACCTATTCCGTTCGCGTAGGAAACCGGAAACTGGAGGATAGACGCAACGTTTTCCTAACGCCGAATGAACGCTGCTCGAACTCGCCACAATTTCACCCAAAATAAGTAGGAAACCTCGCGTCTATCCCATGTTTCTCTGCGCTTGTACCACCGCGACACGAAACACCTATTCACGCTTGATCTTATATATAGAAATACGTATACTGGTATAGACATGGCAAGCGAGCTGAAGCCTGTCAGATGGATCGGAGCATCGCTCAGGGACTTGCGGTCTTTCCCTCGCGAGGTCAGGCTCGACATCGGGCACGCGCTCTTTGCAGCTCAAGAGGGCAAGACCGATCCTGCTGCCAAACCCCTTAAGGGCTTTGGCGGTGCTAGCGTGCTTGAAATCATTGCTTCGCCGGGTGCCGCAGGCAGCGCTTTTCCACCTAGGTGTCGGCCTTAGGGCCGCGGAATTTCCAGTTGTTTACAGATGGCCCGGACCGTCCCCCCTTTGATTTCGCGATGACGCGGGACGCTGGCGATCTTGTGCAAGGCAGGGTTGAACCAAATGTGTGGTCCGCCCTTAACCCGCTGAGACGGTCTTGAGTTTGCCTTCTCTTGCCGGGGTGCCGCATCCCTTGTGATTTTCAAGGGTGCGGTTTTTGAAGTTCGTCCCATTCCGCCCACGTCCGGCGCCTTCACCGCGAACCTTCCAGCCATCCAACCTGTAAACGCTACCGCACTCCGTCTCACCAAACTACAAATTTCCCGCCAACCTCTTCCATCCACACCACTTCCCGCGTCTCAATTCGAATTAACCATACTCAGTACTGTACCTTGACAGTAATCCATTTCTCTGCTACCATTCCCCATGGTCGTAACGCCCAACCCGCCCGCCTCCCCCAACTCCCGTTTTCCTCGTCTCTGCTCCGTGCTCTCTGCGTACCCTGTGTTAAGAAAAATTCAGCCAAATCCGGCAGCTTCCCCGCTCACTCCGCTCGATTCCAAGTGTTGTCATCCTGAGCGAATCGAAGGATCTGCTTTTTTCCCTTGCCCTCTCGCCCCTCGTCACTCGCCACTCGCCACTAAATCCTTTACAATCCGCACTTACGAAAAACACACCCGCAACCCCTTTAGAATCCGCACTTACAAAACACAGCATTTAAAGTCCTTTAGAATGAGCACTTACAAAAAAACCGGGGGGGGAGGGGTACCCGGCCGCCCAACCGCTTCCATCCTTTTCCACAGGTAGTAACCACTGGACACGCAGGAATCCCCGCAACACGAATGTTTTCTGTCCGCCGCCGACAAACTCCCTCACCCCTGGGGGGTGGCACGTCCCGCCTACCAAAGTTTTTCTCTTTGTTCGACTTTCAACCTTCGACTCTCAACTCTTTCCCTCACTCCTCCAGCCCTGCGCTCCGCAACTTCGCCAGCAGCGTCTTTGCCGAGACGCCCAGCTTCTCCGACGCCCGTGTCTTGTTCCATTTGCATTCGCGCAGCGTGCTCTCCAGCAGCACCCGTTCGATATGCCCAACCGCCCGGCCCGTAACCTCTTCTAGCGACCCTTCCCAGCTAAACGGCTCCGGCAACATTCCCGCCGGCAATTGGCTCGTATCCCGTTTGGAGGCGGGGAGCTGCAGTCCCTCGGCCGTGATGCTCAGCCCGTCCGTTAAAATGACCGCCCGCTCCATCGTGTTTTGCAGCTCGCGCACATTTCCCGGCCAGCGATACGCGAGCAATCGCTCTTTCGCCTCCGCAGAGAGTTCCAGTCCCGGCTTCTTGAACTCCCTGGAAAATTTCTCCAGAAAATATTCCGCCAGCAACAGCACATCGCTGCCCCGCTCGCGCAGCGGAGGAATCGTCATCGGCACGGCCGAAATCCGAAAATACAAATCCTCGCGAAACAGTTTCTCCTCCGCCAGTTTTTGCAAGTTTCGATTCGTCGCCACCACGATGCGCACATCCACTTCCACCGTCTGCGTTCCGCCCACGCGATCGAACCGTTTTTCTTCCAGCACGCGCAAAAGCTTCGCCTGGATCGCCAGCGGCAGCTCGCCAATCTCATCCAAGAACAGCGTTCCGCGGTGCGCCAAATCCAGCTTGCCCACTTTGCGCGCGCCCGCTCCGGTAAACGCCCCGCGCTCGTGCCCGAACAGTTCGTTTTCCACCAAGCCCTCGGGAATCGCCGCGCAGTTCAGCGCCACAAACGGCTGGTCGCGCCGTTGCGAGAGATGATGAACCGCCCGCGCAAACAGCTCTTTCCCCGTGCCGCTTTCCCCCAGCAGCAAAACGGTCGAATCCGTCGCCGCCACGCGCTGGATTTGCTGGCTGATTTCCCGGATGGCCGCTTGTTCGCCCACGATCCGCGGAAATCCATACCGCGCCGTGTACTCCTCGCGCAGCAACAGATTTTCCCGCTGCATTTCTTGCTGCCGCGTCGCGCGTTGCACCAGCAGTTTCAAATGGTCCAGGTCCACCGGCTTCTGCAGAAAGTCGAACGCACCGTCTTTCATAGCCGAAACCGCTTCTTCGACCGACCCGAACGCCGTCAGCAACAGCACCGGAATCGTCGCGTCCGCCGCCTTCGATTCGCGCAAGACGTCCAACCCGGAAGCGCCCGGCATCTTCAAATCGGTGATCACCATCAGATAGCGCCGCGCCCGCACCTTCTGGATCGCGGTCGTTCCATCGGGAGCTTCGTCCACGGCATAGCCCGCGCGCTCCAATGCCTTTCGCAGCATCGCGCGCAGCTCGTTCTTGTCTTCGACAAGGAGCAGTGGTTCCATCTCTTTCGTTTCTACCACGAATCAAGGGGCATCAAAGCGGGAACGCGCAGCGGATGTGTAGAGAAGGGAAGTAACTAAAGGAAGCTTAGGGCGAAACACGAAATTCGAGAAGCGAAATTCGAAACTCGAAGTACGAAAAGCGGACTACGAACCGGCAACGCGAAATACGAATAACGAAACGCGAAGGGCGCAGCGCGAGGCTGGAAAGACCAGAAATGAGCTACGAATGTAAATTTCGTGTTTCGAGTTTCGAGTTTCGTATTTCGAGTTTCGCTTCCGGTATTTCGCTTTTCGGGCTTTGCTACCTCGCCCAGCCCGGATCGCCGCCGGATTTCCGCAGCTCGTCTTCCATGTCGGAGAGCTGCTGCTTCAGATTCTCGATCTCTTGTTTTTTCTGCGCGATTTTGGCGTCTTTATCGTTGATGTCCTGGCGCGTGTTCTGCTGCATCAGCGCTTTTTGCGGGTCGCTGTAATATTGCACCTGGGCTTTGTTGTCTTCCCGCTGCAGGATATCGAGCTCTTTTTCTGCCGTTGCAATCTTATCGCGCTGGTCCGCGAACCGCTTCCGCCAAACGGTTTCCGGGTCGTCGGCCTTGGAACCGCCGCTCGCCGCGTCGCCCTGCCCGTTGTCCGCAGCCGCTGCGGTACCGCTGTTCTGGTCCGAAGCAGCAGCGGGCGCGCTCGAATCGGAGCGCGGCTTGATGTCGTCGTCGGTATAGACCTTCTTCGGTTTCGGCGCGTTTTTCTGCTGTTCGCGCGCTTTGCGCGCCGCCTCGGCTAATGGGTCGCTTGCCTGCTGTTGCGTTGTGCCCTGCTGTGCCGTGCCCTGTTGCGCCGTGCTCTGCTGCTCCCCCTGCTGTGGTTGCCGTGCCGATGCCGGAAGCGCTGCCAGGCACAACCCTGGCAAAAGCGCCGAAGCCGCAAGCCAATTCTTGACACTCATAGAATGCCGCCTCTCCCGGGGGTGAGCTGGTTTCCCCAGCTTTCGACTTAAATGCCGTCCTGCTTCAATTCTACCGCTTCTGGGACGCTCCGGCACACGGGTAGCGTAACAATAAAGGCAGCGCCGCCCTCCGGCCGGTTCCGCGCTTCGACTTTGCCCCCGTGTTGCACGATGATTTTTTGCACCACCGCCAAACCCAGCCCTGTGCCTTTCGCTTTCGTGGTGAAAAAGGGCCGGAAGAGCTTCGGCAGCGTGCCCAGCGGAATTCCCGGCCCGTTGTCGAAAACGGTGATCCGTTGAGTCGCGCTCTCGTCATGCTTCGCAATTTCTCCGCGCAAAAGCACGCGGCCGCCGTTCGCTGCTCCTACGCACGCCTCGGCCGCGTTCCTCGCCAGGTTCAGCAGCGCCTGCCGCAACAGCCCTTCATCTCCCGCGACGCTTCCCAAGGGCCCCTCAAATCGAATGCGCACCTGCGGCATTGCTTCGGCCACTTCGGCCACCACGCGCTCGACGACCGGTTCGAGCCCCACCGGCTCGCTGGTGATTTCCAAAGGCCGCGCATACTTCAAAAATTCCGTCACGACGTGCGTAATGTTTCGCGTCTGCTCGAGAATTCTCTCCGCCGATTCCGCCACTTCTCCCGCGCCGGCTTCCGCGCTGATCATTTGCGCGTAACCGGAAATCGTCGCCAGCGCATTCTTGAATTCGTGGGCAATTCCGGCGGAGAGTTCTCCCACGGCGGCCAAACTTTCCTTCAATTGAATTTGCTGCTGCAATGCCGCAAGTTCCGTCAGATCCGTCAGCAAGCAAATCGCGCCGTTGATTTTCTCGGTGCCGCGGCGGATCGGAGAAATCGTCACGCCGAGCAGCCGCGATTCGCCTCCCGGCGCTTCGTGCTCGACTTGCTCCCGCCGGAAGATGCTTCCCTTCGCCAGGCATTCCCCGACAAAATGAGTCAAATCGGATTTTTCGCCGAAAACTTCGCTGTAGCGGCGGAATCCCAGACCGTGGATTCCCAGCACTTGCTCCGCCGCTGGGTTTGCGCTGGAAATAATTCCCGTTGCGCTGACCACCACGAGTCCGGCGGGCATGTTGCGGGTGACTTCCTCGCTCAGCCGCTCGGTATGCTCCGCGCGCTCGCGCTCAATCTTGTGCAGCCGCTCAAGCTCCTTTTCCTGTTCGCGGAGCTGCCGGATCACGCCCTCCATGGATGCGGTCATGAACGCTGAGGGATTTTCCGTTCCGGGGGTGGTTGCCAGGATTCGCTCGCTGTGCGATTCGCGTGTGCTTTGCATAAAACGCCGCAACAGAAAAAAGAGAATCCCCACGACGGCCAGGATTCCCGCCGCCATGCCAGTGGCGATCTCCCAAACGTGCTGCGTGCCTTCGGCTTGGAATGCTGCGAACGTCATCGCCTGAACCGGCCTCGCATCGAACGGACTTTCAGCGCAATCCCGGCGCAAGATCCATCGAGTAGGAAGAGAACGCAAACACCACGATGAGCGCCGCAATCCCTAAAAACGTGCCCAGCGGAAGATGGTATTGGCTCGCGATCGCCCAGCGAATCTGTTTGACGGTGCCCAGCCCTCGCCGGCTGGCGCGTTCCGCCAATCGCCGCCCGGCTCCTCCGGCATACATCGCGCCGATCACGGCCACACCCAAAATGCTGCCGAGCAAGGTTCCCAGCAAAATCGTGAGAAACGCGTTTCGCACTCCGAGGAAAGCGCCGACCATGAGCATCATTTTCACGTCGCCCATTCCCATTCCCTCACGTCCACGCACGAGCTTGTACATGGTTGCCGCTCCCCAAAGGAGGAAGCTGCCAAACGCGGCGCCCAATAGCGCTTCGAGGAAGCCCAGGAACCGCTCCGGCGGCAATTGGTGGAAAAACCGCAAACTCAGCAGAGGTACCACGCCGTCGTTCGGCGGCACGATCGCGGAGAAAAGCAGTCCCGCGGCAAATCCAGGCCAGGTAATCACGTCGGGGAGCAGACGCACGCGGAGGTCCGTCACCGATAGAATGATGATCAAGCAAATGAAGAAGAGCCACTTCACGGTGGCTTGCGTAATCCCAAAATCAAGGTAGCAGCCTACGAAGAGAAGACCAGTAAACAGCTCGACCAGCGGGTACATCGGGGAAATGGGCAGGCCGCACGCGCGGCATTTTCCGCGCAACCACAGCCACGCAAATACCGGCACATTATCGTACGGTTTGATCGGTGTTTTGCACCGCGGACACCGCGACCCAGGCGAGACAATCGACAGTTCCTCCGGGATGCGCGCGATGCACACATTCAGGAAGCTGCCGATCACAATTCCGAATAGAAAAAAGAAGGCGATGACCACAGTGTTTTCGGCCGCTTTGCCGCCGTGCCTACTACTTTCCCATACCTACTTCGCTGTCTCAACAAACGGCGCGATGCTGCGTGCCCCATTCCTAACGCTATTTCTCGCGTTCGTTCTTGTCTTCTCTGCGCACCGAGCGCGATTTGTCAGTGTGCGTTATTCTCGTCCGTTTCTTTGCGTCCCGAACTTTCGACGGTAAACTGCTTAAGGGCGGCTCTTTCGATGCACTGGTTTGAACGCAAAATTCGGCGCTACGAGCACCGGCGGTGGACGACCGACGATAACCGGCGCGTCCAGCCATTCGATTGGGGACTCGAACATATCGGAGGCGATCCGGCCGACCCACATCCTGCCGAATATGTCCGCGGCTATGCCCGGCGGGCCATAGAGCAGAGCTCTGATTGGTTTGCCACCACCGCCGCAACGGACTACCGGCTGGATCACGACAACATTTTAACCTTCAGTAGCGGCTTGGAATCTCCCTGGCCCGAAAACAGTATCGTTCACGCGCGGCTCTGGCCCGGTCGCCACGATCGCAGCCTTCCGTTCAAAGCGCCGCAAGGCTGCGCCGTCCTGGTGCTGCCCAACTGGAACGCCAAATGGCATGGCCAGGACGGCCTCTGCGAATGGGTGGCGCGTTTCGGAATCACCGCGCTCAAGATGAGCATGCCATACCACAACCGCCGCATGGCCAAGGGCCACGAACGCGCCGATCAAATCTGCGGCCCCAATATCGGGCTTACGATCCAAGCCAACCGGCAAGCGGTTTTGGATGCACGTCGGTGCTTGCGCTGGCTGGAGCAGCAGGGGTACACGCGGCTCGGTATTCTCGGAACCAGCCTCGGGTCTTCCGTTGGCTACATCACCCTGATGCATGACGCAGCGATCAAGGCCGGCGGGTTCCTGCATTTTTCCACCTACTACGCCGACGTGGTCAGCCAGGGGATGACCACCAATCACGTTTGGGAAGGCCTGCGCGAGCATGTCAGCGTCGATGAGCTACGCGAATATTGGGCGCCGATCAGCCCGATGCCGTACGTAGAGCGTGGCATGGGCGCGGATCGCAAGTCGTTCCTCGTTTACGGAAAATACGACCCCACCATGCTGCCCGAACTTAGCCGGCAAATGCTGGCGGCTCTGCGCAGCCATGGTGCTCACCCACGCTCGATGGAATTGCACTGCGGGCACTACTCGCTAGAGCTGCCGCCTTTCAGCTACATCGCCGGGTATCGCGTGCTGGCGTTTCTCCGCTCCGCGCTGGCGCACTAACTCGCTTATTTCTCTGCATGGTTCCTGCACCGATGCCGATTAATGTGGAGTTGTCTCGATGGTCTCTGGTTTCTGCGGACGCGCTTATTGCAATGGGGAAAGCCGTGCGATAAACTGCATGGTAGAAGGGTAGAAGCTATTCTGTAATGGTGGAACTATGAGCACGAAGACCATGGCGGCCAAAGCAGCCAGCCTCAACATCAAGAACCCGGAAACGTACAAACTCGCCCGGGCGCTCGCCCGCGAAACCGGCGAATCTCTTACCAGCGCCGTCACCACGGCGCTGCGCGAACGTCTCGAAGCTGTGCGCCGCGAGCGCAAAAAGGAAACCATGCTTGCCGACATTCGCGCCATCAGCGCCAAGTCCGCGGCGCTGCTCAAAGGCCCGCCGCTTGACCACGCTGCAATGCTCTACGATGAAAACGGGCTTCCGAAATGATTGTTGACACTTCGGTGCTCGTGGCTATCCTTGCCCGCGAGCCAGGATTTGAGCTTCTCGATGATGCAATCTCGAACGCGCCTGATTGCCGCCTTTCGGCGGCGGGATTTGTGGAGACATCCATCGTTGTCGAATCCCGTGGCGGGGCCGACGCTAGGCGATTCCTGGAATCCCTGATAAGGCGCGCTGCCATTTCCATCGAACCTGTTACTTTCGAACAAGCACTCCTCGCGCGCGAGGCCTTTTCCGATTACGGAAAGGGGCGGCATCCCGCGGGGCTCAACTTTGGCGACTGTTTTTCCTACGCGCTTGCAAAATCCACGGGTGAACCGCTGCTCTTCAAAGGCGAGGACTTTCGGAAGACGGACGTCATTCCCGCGCTGCCTTGATTATTCGCAATCGAAGATGATCTTCAATCCGCTCGCGGCCTCAATGCGCTCCATCGCGATCGATTCGCTCACGCGCATCCCGTCCCGGCTCTAGTATCATCAACGCATGCAGACCTTGCTGGCCGAGGCGTTTGGTCCCCTCGTCGTGGCCTTTGCGCTTTTTGTCGCCGTGATCGGCGCGCGACGGCTGCTGCATCAATTTCGAAACCGATTGACGCCCGAAGAACATCAGGCGGCGCGCGATTCTTTTCGCAACCGGCTGGTGCATCCGAAGGTAGCCGAAGTCGAGCAGGGAATGGGGGCACTTCTTCCTGAGCGGATGCTCACGCTTTACGAGGATCACCAAACGATCTTGACGGAGCGGCTTGAGATTCAGCGGCCTGATCCCGACCCGAACAATTTCACGGAACCGAAGAATCCCGCGGAATGGATCGAGGCTTTTTTGCCGCTCGATCTCGAAAGCCAGAAGCTTGCGCTGAATCCGGCAGCGCAAGGCTGGGACAAAGGGTTCTGTTTCGCCACCGACGGCGAAGGCAATTTTTATTGGGTTCCCGCCAAGCTCACGCGCGAGCTGGATGCTCCGGTCTTTTTCGCGCATACGGATCCGGTCGCCAACGAACAAGTGGCGGCTTCGCTCGATGAGTTCCTCACCTGGCCCCGCGTTTTCCATGCGGACGACGCCGAGGCAAGAGAGTGAGAGTAGTGGCGTAGTTAGCCAGCAGTTCTCAGAAAAAGGCCCTCCCGAGTTGTTGGCAAATACGTCTTACCCCTCGCTAACTACGTGAGCATCTCTCTCCGGAAGTACTATTGGCGGCTACGATTCTGCTTTCTAACCTAGATGTAAGGCCAAGCGCAGGGTGCAAAACTCCAAAGGCTGCGGTTATGCGTAAAGCTCTCATTCCGGTGGCGGTAACCGTTCTGTGCTGGATGAACCTGAGCCCTGTCTGGGCGCAGAGTCCCGCCCAGAGTTCGCCGCAAACGACTCCCAAAACTACGCCCCCATCTGGCACGGCGCCGCAAGCTCAGCAGCAACAAGCCGACGCGGATGCAACGCTGCCGACTTTGTCCCTGGCGGAGATGGCGCGCTTGGCACGCGCCAAAAAACCAGCCGATGCCAAGCCGGCGGCGAAAAGTTCCAGAGTTTTCGATGACGACAACATGCCGCGCGGGGCCTATGCCGACGGCAACGCGGCTGATGCTCCGGCCGCGCCTGGTTCGCAGGCTGCCGGATCTTCGGGCTCTCCCGCCTCGAACTCGCCATTCCCCGAATATCGCGGCAAAGTGGTGCTGCTGGATTTCTGGGCGTCCTGGTGCGGTCCGTGCCGCAGCGCTTTGCCGAACCTCAAGCGGCTTCAAGCGATTTATGGCAGCGGAGATTTCGTGGTGGTGAGCATCAGCGAAGATGATGACCAGTCTTCCTGGCAAGCTTTTGTCAACGGCCACGGCATGAATTGGCCGCAGCGGCTTGATTCGAATGGCGGGTATCAGAATCAGTTTGGAGTGCGCGCGCTGCCCACCTACGTACTGCTGGGGCGGGACGGCACCGTTGTGAAGAAGTATGTAGGCGAAGAACTTGCCGAATCGGTCGTGGAGCGCGTCGGTCCCGACTTGCAGAATGCTCTCTCCGCCAAGCCGTAAGGTCTTCACAGCAATGTTTCCATCCAAATAGTTTTTGGGATTCGATCAGAGCGGGAGTTATCAGAGAGTTCAGTCGAGGAGCTTCGAAATCGTTCCCGTGGCTACGACCGCGGAAAGTGCCTCGATCTCGACTGATAGGGAGCGGTCGTGGGTTACTTGGGGCGACTTTTGACGGACGAGCTCGTACGCCTTTGTGGCCAGCGTGCCGGTTTTGAGCGGGGAGAGCAGGTCGATGCCCTGGCAGGCGCACAGCAATTCGATGGCGATGGTGTGCCGCAAATTTTCCAGCATGCGCGCGAGGCGGCGCGCGCCGCTCATGCCCATGGAGACGTAGTCTTCCTGATTTCCGGAAGTGGAGATGGAATCGACGGAATGCGGAGTGGCAAGCGCTTTGTTCTCGCTGGTCAGGGCGGCGGCGGTCACTTGGGCGATCATGAAGCCGGAGTTGAGGCCCGGCTCGGGAGTGAGGAAAGCGGGGAGCATGCTGGTCAGCGGATTGGTCATTTGTTCGATGCGGCGTTCGGAAATGCCGCCGAGCGTGGCCAGAGCGACGGCGACCTGATCCGCGGCCATGGCCAGCGGCTGGCCGTGAAAATTTCCGCCACTGATGATGTCGCCGGCTCCATTTTCGGTGACAAAGACCAGCGGATTGTCGGTGGCGCTGTTCAATTCGACGGAAGCCATTTCGCGAGCTTGGGCCAGGGAATCGCGTACGGCGCCGTGAACTTGTGGGGTGCAACGGACGCTGTAGGGATCCTGGACGCGGGGATCTTTCTCCGCCGAGCGATGCGATTCGCGAATCTGGCTGCCTTCGTTCAGGTGCGCCAGGTTTCGCGCAGTGGTCGCGGCGCCGGTATAGGCGCGGGCATGCATGATGCGCGCATCGAAAGCTCCTGGGCTGCCGCGCAAAGCGTCGAGCGAAAGGGCAGCGGCAACGTCGGCGGAGTTAACGAGAATTTCCGCGTCGCGCAGGGCCAGGCTCAGGAGCGCGAGCATTCCTTGCGTGCCGTTCAACAGCGAGAGACCTTCTTTTGCTTCGAGCGAAACGGGTTTGATTCCCGCGCGTCGCAGCGCTTCGCCGCCTTCGAGAGTTTCGCCTTTGTACCCGGCGCGGCCTTCGCCGATGACGACTTGCGCGAGATGGGCCAGGGGCGCGAGGTCACCGGACGCGCCAACGGAACCTTGCGAGGGAATGAGCGGATGGACACGCGCGTTGAGCATGGCGCAGAGCGTCTCGACAACCAGCGGGCGGACGCCGCTCAATCCTTTGGCTAAAGCGTTTGCACGAAGGAGCATCATGGCGCGGGTTTCGGGTTCGCTGAGAGGAACGCCGACGCCGCAGGAATGCGAACGGACTAGATTGACTTGCAAGTTGCGGACTTGCTCCGGGGAGATGCGCACCGACGCCAGTTTTCCAAAACCTGTGTTGATTCCGTAGGCCACGGTTCCCGAGGCGACGAGGCGATCGACGACTTGCCGCGAAGCGTTCATGCGCTCGGCTGCGGAAGGCGAGAGGCTTACGGCTTCGCCACGCAACGCGACGGCATAGAGTTGTTCGAACGTGAGATCGTTACCGTTCAATTCGTTGCCGTTCGATGTGAGGCCAGCAGCGACGCTCATCTTTCTCTCCGGTCCGGCTGCGGCGAAACCACCGCATTGAAAACGCCGCGATACTTTTGTGGGAGCAATTTCGGGCGGCCATTGCTTCCGCAAATGATGTGCGTCGATTCGCCCGTGGCGAGCAAGTGGCTGTCGGCGTCGCGGAAGACTTCGTAGGAAAACTTCACGACACGGCTGCGCGTTTCCGCGATGCGCGTGCGGATGCGAAGCAACTCGTCATAACGCGCGGGGTGTTGATAGCGGCAACGAACGTCCGCGACGACGATATGGCAATCGTCTTCCGTTTCCATGCGTTTGTACTCGAAGCCCAAGGCGCGCATCAATTCCACGCGGCCTACTTCGAACCACACCAGATAGTTTGCGTGGTAGACGACGCCCATCTGGTCGGTTTCGGCGTAGCGCACGCGCACTGTCGCGTCGTGATATTCGATCATTCTCATGTCCTGTGAATCCTTTGAGTCGAGGCGCTCGCGGGGACGGATTATTCCACGTCCGTGCTCCAAACGGGTTTGCGTTTTTCGAGGAAGGAGGCGAGACCTTCCTTGAAGTCCGCGGTGCAGCGGATGCGCGCGTTTTCGAGAATGGCGCGCTCGAGATCGGCGTCAACGCTTGCTGCCGCCGCGGAGGTCAGGAGGCGCTTCGCGCGGTTCAAGCTCACGGGACTGGCGGAGATGAGCACGTCCGCTAGTGCATGGGCGCGCTCGAGCAAATGTTCGCGTGGCACAATTTCCGTGATGAGGCCAAGAGCTTTCGCTTCGGCGGCTTCGACGAGGCGGCCGGTCAAGAGCAGGTCGCGCGCGTGTTTGTCGCCGATCTGGCGCGTGAGAAAAACGGAGACGATGGCCGGCAGGAATCCAATGCGCACTTCCGTATAGCCGAACTTCGCTTCGGGAACGGCGATGGTGAAATCGCACAAGGTGGCGAGTCCGCAGCCGCCGGCGAGCGCAGCTCCATTCACCGCGGCGATCAGCGGCTTCGAAAAACTCCAAATCCTACGAAACATTTTCGCGAGACGCCGCGAATCCTCCATGTTCTCCGCGGCCGATTGCGTTGCGATGGTTGCGAGCATTTCCAAATCCATTCCGGCGCAAAAGCATTTTCCCGCTCCGGTGATAATGGCCACGCGGGCGTGGCTGGATTCGATGACGTCCAGCGCGGACTGCATTTCGCTGATCATGCGCTCGGAGATGGCGTTGCGTTTTTCGGGCCGGTTGATGGTCAGGGTCGCCAGTTCGCCGCTTGTTTCCAACGTCAGTGTTTCAAACATGGCTGTGATTCTCCTCGCTTCGGGAACGATTGGAGATCATTTTTGGACACTCTCTCACGCGCGGGTCCGTCTCGCCGAGTATGCGCTGCGCGTCGCGACGTACGTTTGCAGCATGCCCCTCCCGGCGATGGGAGGCAAGTCCTGGTGCGATTTTAATTCACTAGCGGCGCGTGTGCGTACTTGGCGCGAATTTCGTTCGTCATACCGAGCACGGCGCCGAGCCGCGCGGAGTCGATGCCTGGATCGGCACCGGCCTTTTTCAGCGCGGCGAGCACGTCTTCGGTGGCGATGTTGCCGACCAAATTGTCGCCCGCGAAAGGGCAGCCGCCGAGTCCGGTCAGAGCGCTGTCGAAGCGGCGGCAACCGGCTTCATAGGCGGCGAGGATTTTGGCTTCGGCGGTTTCCGGGCGGCTGTGAAGATGCACGCCGAGCTCGATGCCGGCGACTTCGTCTTTCACTTGGCGATAGAGATCGCCGACGAGCTCGGGCGAAGCGGTGCCGACCGTGTCCGCGAGCGAAACGGTGCGGACGCGAATTCCCATTAGCCAATCGAGGGCGTCGGCGACGATTTCGGGGCCCCAGGGTTCGTCGTATGGATTGCCGAAGGCCATGGAAATGTAGACGACAAGGTCTTTCTTGGCGGCGAGAGTTTCTTTGCGAAGTTTTTCGACGAGGAGGCGCGATTCGTTGCGAGTCATGTTGGCGTTGGCGCGACGGAAGTAGGCGGAGATGGAATACGGGTAGCCGATGGTCGTGACGCCGGGAGTGGCCAGGGCGCGGTCGAGTCCTTTTTCGTTGACGACGATGCCAATGATTTCGGGGGGCTCGACGTGATCGGGAAGGGAAGCGTTGAGTTTCGCCATCACGTCTTCGCTGTCGGCCATTTGTTTGACGTGTTTTGGAGAAACAAAGCTCAAGGCGTCGATGTATTTGAAGCCGGCGAGAACGAGTTGCTTCAAATACTCGGCCTTGTACTCCGTGGGAATGAGATCCGGCAGCCCTTGCCACGCGTCGCGGGGACATTCGATGAGTTTTATTCGTTCAACCATGATGTCCTATTGCGAGTTGCATTGTCACGAATAAGTGAAAAAAGCGACAACAGGAAGGAGAAAAGACCTATGAGAAACAATACCTCTAGCAGATACTCATGAGGTACAGAGTAAATATCAAAGACGTGGTTCGAATATTCCTTCGAACCTAACTTCAACTCAACCACAAAGGCCAAGGTGCTCAACGGCGATAACGCCCCAATCGTGAGAAGAATTTTCGTCCGCGCGCTAATCATGTCTGGAGAACGCCGGTTTTGAATTCGCGGATGTCGGGATTGAGGGAGGCGGCTTCGAGTGCGCTGATAAGGGCGTCGCGAGTGTGGGCGGGATCGATGATGGCGTCGACCCAAAGGCGGGCGGCGGCGTAGCGCGGGTCGGTTTGCTGCTCGTAGATTGCTTTCACGCTTTCTAGCATCGCTTTGCGGGCTTTTTCGTCGACCTTTTTTGCCTTCGCGTTCGAGCTGCTTGAGCTTGATTTCTGCGAGGGTGTTTGCGGCGGCGTCGCCGCTCATGACCGCGAACTTTGCCGTGGGCCACGCAAACATAAATCGTGGATCGTAGGCTTTGCCGCACATGGCGTAATTTCCAGCGCCGAAGCTGCCGCCGCAAATCACCGTGATTTTTGGCACGACGCTGTTGGCGACGGCATTCACCATTTTCGCGCCGGCGCGAATGATGCCGCTCCACTCGGCGTCTTTGCCGACCATGAAGCCGTTGACGTCGTGCAAAAAAATCAGCGGGATGCGATTCTGATTGCAGTCGAGGATAAAGCGCGCGGCTTTTTCGGCGGATTCGGTGTAAATCACACCGCCAAACTCGATGCGTTTCTGGTCCGAGCCGCGCGCCGTGGTTTGCACGTGTTTTTTCTGGTTTGCGACGATGCCGACGGCCCAGCCGCCGATGCGCGCATAACCGCACAGCAGCGTTTCGCCATATTCCGCGCGGTATTCTTCGAACTCGCCGGCGTCCACGATGCGCGCGATGATTTCGTGCATGTCATATTGCTTGGCGGGATCGCTCGAGAAAATTCCGTAAATCTCTTCGCCGGGATAAAGCGGCTCGCGCGACGCAACGTGGCTGAAGGGCGAAGGATTTGCCGCGCCCATCTTATCGGCCAGCGCACGAATCCTCGCGATGCACGCTTCATCGTCAGGCTCGCGGAAATCCACCGTGCCGCTGATCTGCGAATGCATTTTGGCGCCGCCCAAATCTTCGGCGGAGGTGACTTGTCCAATTGCAGCCTGCACCAGCGCCGGCCCGGCCAGAAATAATCCGGAGCCTTCGGTCATCAAAATGTGGTCGCACATGAGGGGCAAATACGCACCGCCGGCGACGCACATCCCCATGATGGCGGCCAGTTGGGGAATGCCCATCGCACTCATCACCGCATTGTTGCGAAAGACGCGGCCGAAATCGTCGGTGTCGGGGAAGACATCTTCCTGCAGCGGTAAAAAAACACCCGCGGAATCGACGAGGTAAATCGTGGGTATATGATTTTCGATGGCGATATTCTGTGCGCGGATGACTTTTTTTGCCGTCATCGGGAAAAACGCGCCCGCCTTCACGGTTGCATCATTGGCGATGAGCATGAATGTTCGCCCGCAGACTTTCGCAAGCCCGGTGACCGTTCCAGCGGAAGGCGCGCCGCCCCATTCCTGGTACATTTCGTATGCGGCGTAAATCCCCAGCTCGAAAAGCTGCGAGCCGGGGTCGATCAATTTGGCAATGCGCTCGCGCGCCGTGAGGCGGCCTTTTTTGTGCTGCGATGCAATCGCTTTCGCACCGCCACCCTGGCGGATGTGTTCTTCTTCGTTTTTTATTTTTGTAAGGAGATCAATAAACAAACGGTGGTTTTTTTCGAAGTTAGGCGACTTCGCGTTCACACTTGTTTTCAAAACGGACGCAGCCACTCGCGGCCCTCGCACTGGATTCACACAGGCGCGCTGGAGCATTGCCGCACGCCAATAGAAACAGTATACGGTTCGCTGCAATTTTCCGCGAGCCATCCGCACAGAAGGTGTTCATTGACGCCGCCTTTGGGGCTGTCTACAATTCGTGGTTCCAGTGCTTTGAAGGCACTGAGTCCATTTGCCGGAGGCGCCTGTGAATACCTCAGTCGATGTTGCCACGGGCGGGTGTGTCTCCGGCGAGCCGCGATTTAATCGAACGAATTAGCCGAAGACCTTCCCGCTTCCCGTTTCCACCCACAACTGAATCACTGCTTTCGCTGCACGACTTCTCAAGTCACCCAGCGGAGGCACTGCCGCACTGCCTCGCCGGAATGATCCGGCCAACAGGCGCTGGCTTACGCCAGAGCAACGGGAGAGTTTGAAAATGTTAATCCAGGATTTAGGTTGGGATGCGTATTTTGAAGCGCTCTGGAATGAACGTGCTTATGCGAACTGCGTTCCGGCGCGTGTCGTATCGCAGCAGCGGGGAATATGGCGCGTCGCTGGTGATTTCAGCGAGCGCTGGGCAGAGGCTTCGGGAAGTCTTCGGAAAGAATCTGAAACGGGCGGGGATTGGCCGGCGGTTGGCGACTGGGTAGCAGCCGAAACACATGAAAGCCAGGCACACGCAATCCTTCAGTGCGTTTTGCCGCGGCGCAGCCGTTTCGCACGCAAAACGGCCGGTAAACAGGTTGCCGAGCAAGTGATCGTGTCCAATATCGACGTCGCCCTGATCGTGGCGGCGCTCGATGGCGATTTCAACGTGCGACGCATCGAACGGTATATGGCGCAATGTTGGGAATCGGGGGCACGCCCGGCAATCGTTTTGAACAAGGCAGACGTGTGCGCGGAACCACACGAACGCCTGGCGGAAGTGGAGAGAATTGCCTTGGGTGTTCCCATTTTTCTCATCAGCGCCAACACCGGCCAAGGAATGGCAGAGATGGAGGCGCAATTCTCGAAGGGACAAACGATTGTGCTTCTGGGCTCTTCGGGAGTGGGAAAATCGACTTTGATCAATCGTTTGCTGAACGCGGAGCATCAGGTGACGCGGCCCGTGAGGGACAGTGACAGCCGCGGGCGGCACACCACTACATCACGCCAGCTATTCCTGCTGCCGGGAGGCGTGATGCTCATCGATACGCCGGGCTTGCGCGAGTTACAACTGTGGAACGCAGCTGCGGGATTGGCTCAAACATTTGCGGACATCGATGAACTTGACTCACAATGTAGATTCCGCGATTGCAATCACCAGAACGAACCTGGGTGCGCTATCCAAGCGGCACTTGCGTCCGGGGCGCTCGACGAAGATCGATGGGAGAGCTGGCGCAAGCTGCGGCGAGAGCAGGAGTTTCTCTTGCGAAAAATGGATCCGGAAATCCGGCAAGCGGAAAAGAAACGGATTAGAGTTATAATGCGTCAAGTAAGAGATAGGTACAAGCAACAGGACAAAGGGAAGAACTAAGACCAAACATGCGACAGTTATCTCTAAACTTGGAGCTGGCTCGCCGGGTTGAATTAGCCGAAGCGCAAGCCGCCGTGGAATGCGCCGAGGCCCTCGAGCGATTTCGTCCGGGGAGCGGAGCGGCGGTGCGACGTGTTGCGGGAGGGTTCGCCGTTTATTGCGGCAAGAATTCGCCTATCACGCAGGCCGTGGGAATGGGCCTCGATGGACCGGTCGGCGCGGAGGAATTCGACCGGCTTGAGGAATTCTACCGCAGCCGGGAAGAAGCCGTGCGCGTCGAAACGTGTCCGCTGGCAGATCCTTCCTTCATCGAGCACTTCGCACAGCGCGGCTACCGCGTCACCGAATTCTCAAATGTCATGGCTAGGCTTGTAAGCGCGCAAGAAACCTGCCCCGAGCCCCCCGAGGGTGTCACCATCGAAAAAGTGGGCAAGGATCAGATCGATACCTGGGTGCAGACAGTTTCTCAGGGATTTGCCGAGCCGTTTCCGGTGTCGCAGGAAATTCTCGAAGTCATGAAAATGTTCGCCCTGGCCCCGAAGACGGAATGCTATCTCGCCCGCGTGGACGGAAAAATTGCAGGCGGAGGCACGCTGACGCTGCACGACGGGGTCGCGGGCTTGTTTGGCGCGAGCACGCTGCCCGTGGCGCGTAAGCGCGGCGTGCAGACGGCGCTTTTGCAGAGGCGGCTCACGCGGGCGTCGGAAGCGGGGAGCGACCTGGCCGTCAGCTTGGCCCAACCGGGCAGCGTCTCGCAGCGGAATATCGTGCGGCAGAGCTTTCGGGTGCTGTACACGCGCGTGAAATTCGAGAAAGCGTTCAAGTAAGCGGAGGCTGCTGCCTAGCGGCCCACGCGCTTGTGGATGAACTCGACGATGTCCTGCGTCGAGGTGCCGGGCAGAAAAATTTCCGCGATGCCCGATGCTTTCATAGCGGGAATGTCCGCTTCCGGAATGATCCCGCCGACGAGCACGGTGACGTCCTGCATGCCCTTTTCCTGCAGCAGGTTCATGAGTTGCGGGCAAATGGTGTTGTGAGCGCCGGAGAGGATCGAGAGGCCGATGACGTCGACGTCTTCCTGGACGGCAGCGTTGGCGATCATCTCGGGAGTCTGGCGCAGGCCGGTATAGATCACTTCCATGCCGGCGTCGCGCAGGGCTCGCGCAATAATTTTAGCGCCGCGGTCGTGGCCATCCAGCCCCGGCTTCGCAATCAGCACTCGTATTTTCTTGTCAGGCATTCTTCTCTGTGTCCTCTGTGTCTCTGTGAGCTCTGTGTAAGTGTTTTTCCTTATTTAACAGGCATGTAAACGTACCGCTTTAGTCCATCCTTAAGAACGGTCACGTTAAAATTGATCAATAGCCCCACGGGATAGCCGGACAGGCGCAAGTAGGTGAGCATAATCGCTTCATGCACGGGAGCAAATGTTTCGATGCATTTAAGTTCCACGACCACTATGTCTTCCACAACCAAGTCGAGTCGATAGCCGCATTCAAGTTTCACATCTTTGTAAACGACTGGGACCGGCAATTGACGATTGATCCTTAAGTTGCGCAACACCAGTTCTCGGCAGAGGCACTCTTCGTAAGCAGATTCTAGCAGCCCCGGGCCCAGGAGGCGATGAACCTCGATTGCGGCCCCAATGATTTGGTGAGTGAGTTCGTTATTGGTCATAAAGGAAAGAATCTTACACAGAGTCCACTGAGGACACAGAGACCACAGAGAAGAGCTAGGTGATGGCTACTTCTTCGTAGGCGCCGAAGACTTCGCGGAGGGCGTCGCAGATTTCGCCTACGGTGGCGTAGGCCTTCACCGCGTCGAAGAGGAACGGCATGAGGTTGTCGGTGCCTTCGGCGGCTTTGCGCAGCGCTTGCAGGCGCCGATCGACTTCGGATTTCGAGCGCTCCGCGCGCAGCTTGCGCAACCGCTCGGCCTGGCGGCGAGCTACGCTCTCATCGATTTGCAGAGTGTCCAGCGGCTTTTCCGCTGCGACGTAATCGTTGACGCCGACGACGATTTTTTCCTTTTTGTCGACGGCCACCTGATAGCGGTAAGAAGCCTCGGCGATCTCGCGCTGAGGGTAACTCCGTTCGATGGCCGCGACCATGCCGCCCATGGCGTCGATCTTCTCGATGTAGTCCCACGCGCCGCGCTCGACTTCGTTCGTCAGCGTTTCCACGAAATACGAACCGCCCAGGGGGTCGACCGTGTTCGTTACGCCCGTTTCGTGCGCGATGATCTGCTGGGTGCGCAGCGCCAGAGTAGCCGCGAACTCCGTCGGCAGCGCCCAAGCCTCGTCCAGCGAATTGGTGTGCAGGGACTGCGTTCCACCGAGCACGGCGGCCAGCGCCTGAATCGCCGTGCGCACTACGTTGTTGTAAGGCTGCTGCGCCGTCAGCGAGCAACCGGCCGTCTGCGAGTGGAAGCGCAGCGCCCAGGAGCGCGGGCTCTTCGCGCCGTAGCGCTCGATCATGGCTTTATGCCAGATGCGCCGGGCTGCGCGGTACTTGGCGATCTCCTCGAAGAAATCATTATGCGCGTTGAAAAAAAAAGATAGCTGCGGGACGAATTCGTCCACCTCCAGCCCGCGGCGCATACCCCATTCGACATATTCCATGCCGTCGCGCAGCGTGAACGCCAATTCCTGGATAGCTGTCGAGCCGGCTTCGCGAATGTGGTAGCCGCTGATGGAAATGGTGTTGAACTTCGGCGTGTTTTTTACGCCGAATTCAAACGTATCGATCACCAGCCGCATCGAGGGTTCCGGTGGATAGATATATTCCTTTTGCGCGATGTATTCCTTCAGGATGTCGTTCTGCAAAGTCCCCGAAATTTTCTTCCAGTCCGCGCCCTGCTTTTCCGCCACGGCGAGGTACATCGCCCAGATCACCGCCGCGGGCGAATTGATGGTCATGGAAGTCGTGACATCGGCGAGCGGAATTTTGTCGAAGAGCACTTCCATATCCGCAAGGGAACTGATGGCCACGCCGCACTTGCCAACTTCGCCTTCGGAGAGCGGATGATCCGAGTCGTAACCCATCAAGGTGGGAAGATCGAAGGCTGTCGATAAGCCCGTCTGGCCTTGCGCGAGCAAGTAGCGGAAGCGCGCGTTCGTGTCCTCCGCAGTGCCGAAGCCAGCAAACTGGCGCATCGTCCAGAGACGCCCGCGATGCATGGTGGAATGAATGCCGCGCGTATAGGGAGGTTCGCCGGGGAAGCCGAGGTCGCGACCCGCATCCCAGCCCGCGAGATCAGCGGGAGTGTAGAGACGCCGAATCGGGTAACCCGAGATCGTCGTAAATTCAGTTTGCCGCTCGGGATTTTTTTGTAAGGCGGGCTTTAGCGTGCGCGCTTCCCATGCGCGTTCGTGCTTGGAAGGTTCGCGTCCGGCGGTTGGAACATCGGCGGAGGCAAGCGTTGAAGCGGCGCCTTTGGCCTTCTCGTTCATGCTCGAACGCTCCCGATTCGCGCCCGTCGCAACAAGCTATCTGGACAAGCGCGCAATTCCATGCTATGCGAAAGCGAAAATCGCAGCAAGGGCACGAGCCACTAGAGTGAGCCATCTGGAAAAATAATGAGGCCGGAGCGACGGACTTCTGCTCCAGCCTCGCGCATGCTAATGCTTGTTCTCGCCATCTGGAAGATCTCGGAAAAGATCTTCCGTGCCAACCACTTTTCCGTGGAGAGTTCCGGGGATCAGAGTGGCGCGCTCGACTTCGCCGGATTCGGCATCGGCGATCGTCACGTGATTCACTTCCAGCGTGCGGCCCACTGCCCGTTCGTAGCTGGCTTTGGCTTCCTCGAGGTTGGCCAGCGCGCGGATTTCGTTGCCTTCCGCGAGGGTCAGGTCGCGTTGCGTCTGAATCACAGTGTAAACGGTGGAAGCGCCCAGTTGATACTTCTTCTGTTCGGCGTCGAACGTCTCCTTCTGCAACTGGCGAGCCTTGCTGGCCGCCGCGACTTGCGCACGATCCTGCGTCAGCGCGATATACGCGTTGCGGACATCGAGGAGCGCCGCATTTCTCAACTGGTGCACCTGGGTTTCCAATTGCCGCTGTGCCAGGAGCGAGCGAGCGTGAACGGCCTGGGCCGAGCGGTTGCGCAAAGGAAGAGTCAAGGTCAATTCACCGGCATAAGTCGGGAAATCATTGTGAAAGATCTGGCTTTGCGCCGTGGTAAAGCCCTGTTGGATTGTGCCGGTTATAGGCGCCGTTGTGGCGGACTCGAAGATAGGCGCTCCATTCACCATGACGGGAGCTCCGGTTGCATCGACGATGGGCACGCCGCTACTCACGAGCGTGGGCGCGCCGAGAATCGATGAATTTCCCGCCAAGCTTGTGGAGGCGTAATAGCCGCTTATCGCGAGCGATGGCAGCAGGGCATTGCGGGTCGCTTGGACGTCGATCTCGGCGTTCTTTTCGTTGTAAATCTGCTCTTGAAGATCGGGTCTCTTCGCAAAGGCTTCCTTGATCGAATCTTCAAAGTTTGCCGTCTCAATGGTCGCGGGCGCGGTTGGCTGATCGGTGGGAATGATTTCGATGTTGATGATGTTGGGTGCCAGAGGATCCTTGGAAATATAGTTCTTCAGGGTTTGTTCGTCCTGGAGCTGAATCGTCTGCGCGAAGATCAAGTTTTGGGTGTCGGTGGCCAACTCGGATTCCGAGCGCGTGACATCGAGAGGAGCAAGGCTGCCAATTTCCAACTGCTTTTTGTTGTCCTCGTAAAGCTGTTTGGCCACGTCGACAGCTTGTTGATTGACGGTGACGTTCTCCCGGGCATAGACCAATTCCCAGTAGGCATCGATCGTGTTCGTAATTGTGGTGATGGCCTGTTGCGCGAACGCCCAATCGGCAATTTTGCGGTCGTTTTTGGCGATGCGGATATTGCGCGTACCCATGGCAAGACCATAGCCGTTCAGCAATGGCTGGGTGATGGATACGGAAAGAGTGGACTGCACATAAGGATTGAGAAAGTTGGCACCCGCCGTGGAACTGCCTCGCGAGTTGTTCCACGCCGCCGTAAGGTTGGTTCCGGTCTCGAATGTTTGCGAATAGGAATTGTTGAATGTAAAGGAGTGGGAAAGGATCGCCGCGACACCCGACGCTCCCGTTCCGGCTCCGGTCGAAAACGGGTTGTTAATCGGTGTCGAAACGGAGGCGACTTCCGTTGTGTTGGTGATAATCGGATCGAAGGTCGGATAGTAGAATACGAAGGGATTGATGAGCGCCGTGGAGCCGGAGAGGGAGGCTCCCGGCGTGCCGAAGCTTTGGCTGCCCGAATAGGCGTTCAAAAGTCCGGCGTCGGCCATCCACGGGTAATAGCGCTGCACCGCGATGTCCAAACTGTTTTCTAGCGCCAGCTCTACCGCGTCTTGCAGGCTAATCTCGAGTTTGCCGTTCTGGATGAGTTGATCGAGCCGCGGCGAATTGGTCAGCACCGGCTTTTCGACATGCATGGAGCGATACGGCCTAAAAATGTTGGGGAACTCGCTCGGGCCGTGCGAATAATCGTGCAAGCCAAGGCCCAGCGAAGATACCGGGGCGATGGACGAGCCGTTGGCCGCCGGAGCTGCCGCGGGTGCGGGGTTCGCCGGCGGGTTCTGGTTCTGGCTCTGCGCGAAAGCCGGGGTGAAGGACCCTCCGGCCAACAGGCTCGCCAAAGTGACAGCGAGCAATGATCGAACCCCTTGCGAAGCCGCCCTGGCAGCCTTCGAGCTCAATATGGACCGCTTCAAGGTCCGCCATACTGTCTTGATCTTCATCTTTATCCCTCAAGATTCTGTCCCAGCGGGACGTGTTTATTTTGACCTAACTCTCTAAAACGCTCGAACTATGGCTTTTGTTTCATTTGGAGGCTGGATTTGGAGCCACGCGGTGCCATAAACCCTGTGCCATGAACCAGAAACGCGCCCGCGTGTGGCGCAACGAGAATAATGGACCGGGAAGAACAAGACAAGGATTTGGCAAAGTGGGGCAAAAAGCCTCGAAAACGAGGCCCCACGTGTCTTTCCGAAATATGACTTAGAAGCGAAAAGGGGCGCCAGCGCGAGGCAATGAATCGCCGGTCAGCGGGGAGCTTTGTCGATCGCGGGCGGGGCGAATCAGGAAGGAACTGCCTCAAAGAAAAGCGAGGCCGCGCTGGCAGAGCAGCGAGCGCGGCCCCGGCCGGCGGTTAGCGCAGGTTGCCGTCTCGGAAGAGGTCTTCCGTGCCGACCACTTTTCCGTGAAGTGTGCCCGGAATCAAAGTCGGGCGTTCCACCTCGCCAGTCTTGGCATCGGCAATGGTCACGCGATTCACTTCCAGGGTACGTCCCAGCGCACGTTCATAGTTGGCTTTCGCCTCTTGAAGATTCGCGAGTGCACGAAGTTCCGTGCCCTGCGCTGTGATGAGGTCGCGCTGCGTCAGAATCACGTTGTACACCGTAGAGGCCCCGAGCCTGTATTTTTTCTGTTCGTCCTCGAACGTAAGTTGCTCGAGTTCGCGAGCTTTGCTGGCGGCCTCGACTTGGGCTCGGTCCTGGGTCAGCGCAATATACGTGTTGCGGACGTCCAAGATCGCCGCATTCTTCAGTTGCCGTATCGTAGCCTTCTCTTCCCGTTCGTTCAAAATTGAGCGCGCGCTATCCGCCTGAGCCGAGCGGTTGCGCAAGGGAAGATTCAAAGTCAATTGGCCCTCAAAAGTAGGAAAGCGGCTATGAAAAATTTGGCTTTGCGCGTCGGTGAAGCCCTGCTGACTCGTGCCCGTAACTGTCGCGGTCGATTCCGGCTGATAAATCGGCACTCCGTTGACGGTGACCGGATTGCCATTTGCGTCCAGGATCGGCAGTAGGAGATTGGGAGCAAGGCCGGGAGTGCTTATGGGAGAATTGCCTGCCAGTCCTACGGAGCTGTATTCCGCGCTCAGCGTAAGTTCGGGACGAAGCGCATTGCTCGTTGCCTTTACATCGATGTCGGCGTTCTTCAAGTTGTAAATTTGCTGCTGAAGCTCCGGGCGCTTCGCAAAAGCCTCCTGGATGGCCTCTTCGAACGTCGGCGCTTCCACGGCCGTGGGCTGCGTGGGCTGATCCGTTGGAATGATCTCAACATTGATCAGGTTAGGAGCCATGGGGTCTTTCGAGATGGCATTCTTGAGGATCTGTTCGTCCTGAAGCTGGACGGTCCGCGCGACGATCAGATTTTGCCGGTCCGTCGCAAGTTCGGATTCGGCTTGCGTGACGTCGAGAGGCGACATTGTTCCCGCTCCAAGCTGTTTTTGGTTGTCGCTGTAGAGCTTGCCGGAAACGGTGACGGCCTGCTCCTCGACTTTGACGTTCGCGCGCGCGTACACCAGTTCCCAGTAAGCGGTGATGGTATTCGTGATAGTCGTGATGGCCTGCTGCGCGAACGCCCAATCCGCGATTTTTCGATTGTTCTGCGCAATCAGAATATTCCGCCGGTTGACGGAGAGTCCGAATCCGCTCAGCAATTGCTGCGAGAATCCTATCGTCAGTGTCGACTCGACGGCAGGGTTAAAAAGGTTCTCAAAAGAAGACGAGCTGCTCCGCGTGTTGTCCCAGCTTGCGAACACGTTCGTCCCGGTCTGGAATCCCTGCGTGAATTGCGTGTTGAACTGCGAGCTGTGCGTCGCCAAATCCGTAATCCCAGCCGTGCCCGTTCCGGAGATAAACGGGTTGTTGACTGGCGTCTGCGCGCTATTCACGGACACCGTGCTCGAGAGCAAGGGATCGAACGAAAAAATTGGAAGATTGGCGGTGGAAGAGCCGAGCAAGGCGCCCGCGGTCGACGCGCCTGCCCCACCGGATTTGGCTTTCAGGATCGAAGTGTCCGCGAGCCACGGCAGGTAGCGTTCCACCGTGATGTCCATGCTGTTTTCGAGCGCGAGTTCCACGGTATCCTGCAAGCTCAGCTCGAGCTTGCCGTCGTGGATCAATTGATCGAGACGCGGCGAGTTGGTGACCTCGGGCTCGCCCACGTGGATCGGTTTATAAATCCCCAGAAAGTCGGGGAACACTTTCGGGCCGTTCGTGAAATCGTATTTCGCCAGCCCCAGCGAACTCACCGGTGGAATGGAGGAACTCTGCGCCGCACTGGCTGCCGTCGGGACAGGGTTCGACGGCGGATTTTGTGCGGAGCTCTGGGCGAAAACCGGCGAGATCGGACCCAGGGCCATCAGCGCCGCCAAAATGAACGCAACCAGAGGCCGGACTGCCCAGAAACTGGGCTGCCTTTTCTCCGCAAAGAAAATGGACCGCTTCGCCTTCGCCAAAGCAACGATCGATTTCGCGGTCACATATAGAGTCTTCATAGCCATTGTTTCCTCGAGATTCTGTCCCATTGGGACGCATTTATCTGCAACTGACAGTGTGGAACGTGCACTGAACACAGGTTGTTACACTTAGTTGGACGGTTTCTTGCCGCAATGTAGGAAAACTCCGGATGCGTGGCCGGCAGAAAAGCTTTTTCAGGCACATACTTCACAATTTGACCCTCAATGCAGTCAAAAGGTCACGCCACAGGCCGGAAACTTAGTCCGCAGTCTAGCAGGGGCTACTTTCCTTGACAATGCGCCAAGCCACGGCTAGGCTGCTCAAGATTCGATGTTTAGGTTTAGTTTCTGGTGCGCCGAAAACGATGCTGCCTCGTGATGAATTGCTGCGCATATTTGAATCCGCCGGGGCCATCCGGCACGGTCACTTCGAGCTTTCCAGTGGCCTGCACAGCGGAATGTACGTGCAATGCGCGCTCGTCCTGCAATACCCTCGATTCGCCGAAAAGCTCGGCCAGGCGCTGGCTTCCCTTTTTTCCGACGCCGTGATTGGAGCCGTCGTTTCCCCGGCTCTGGGAGGCGTGGTCATCGGCCAAGAAGTCGCCCGCGCGTTGCCCGAACCGAAGGGTTCGGCGGGCAGGGGAGTGCCTGCCATTTTCGTCGAGCGCGACGCCAGCGGCACACTTACCCTGCGCCGCGGCTTTTCGCTTCAGCCCGATCAACATATTCTTGTGGTCGAAGATGTCTGGACCACCGGCGGCTCGACTCTCGAAGCCATTCAGGTCGTGGAAGAAGCCGGCGGCCGCGTGGTCGCAGCGGGCGCTCTGATCGATCGCAGCGGCGGCAAAATCGAATTTCCGGTCGAGTCGCAAGCCCTGCTAGATCTTCCCATCGCAAGCTACGAACCAGAGGATTGTCCCTTGTGCCGCGAGGGCGGCGCGGCCATCAAGCCGGGCAGCCGCTTCGTGCGCTCCGCGCCCTGATGCGCCAAAAGCCCTTGCCAAATTCCGCCCGCGTTCTGAAAATGGCTCACTGAAAACAGGATTCCTTTCCTTCATGCGCCATTTCAAACTCACTATCGCTTACGACGGCACCGACTTTCACGGATGGCAGATTCAATCCTCCGACAAGCCAACCATCCAGGGCGAAATTTCAAGCGTGTTGCGCCGCCTGACGCAAGAAAATATTCAGCTCCACGGCGCGGGACGCACCGACGCGGGCGTCCACGCTCTCGGTCAGGTCGCCAGTTTTCGCACGCAATCCGCTCTTGCCGCCGCCGAATTCCAGCGCGCGCTAAACGCACTGCTTCCACCCACGATTCGCATCGTCTGTGCCGAGGAAGTCGGCCCCGATTTTCACGCGCGCTGGTCGGCGCTAGGAAAAATCTATCGCTATCGCTTGTATCGCGGCAAAGTAGTTCCGCCCGCCGTCTGGCGCTACGTCCTGCATTATCCTTTCCCGCTCGATGAAGACGCCATGCGCATCGCCGCCTCCCGCTTCGTCGGCCCGCACGATTTCGCTTCTTTCGCGGCCTCCACCGGTTCCGAGGACGACGACAAAGAGCGCTCGACAGTGCGCGAAATCTATGCGAGCGAGCTCGTCCGCAGCGGCGACGGCGAAGAACTCGTCTACACCGTGCGCGGTCGCTCTTTCTTGCGCTACATGGTTCGCAAAATGGTCGGCACGCTGCTCGACGTCGGCCGCGGCAAGCTCGTCCCCGACGACATTCTCCGCCTCTATCAGCTTCGCGATCGCGCCAAGTCCGGCCCCACCGTCCCCCCGCAGGGCCTCTGCATGGTGGAAGTCATGCACGACGAAGCCTGGCGGCTGTGAATTGCGGATGCAGATTCGTATTGCTGACTCCGAGGAGTGATCGAAGCGAACAATTGCGAACTTCGCTCAGGCCTCCTATTATTTCTTTATGATTTACAACATCTCTACCGCGCAGAAAAACTTCGAAAAGCTGGTGAAGAAAGCCTTAGCCGGTGAAACAGTTATTCTCGCCAGGCGCAATGAACCCGTCGCAATGATGGTACCCATTGCGCGGCGAAAGCGTTCCCCGAAAAAGCGGGAGCGCAGTCCTCGATGAGTGTCGTAAGCTGATTCGTCTTAGATTGAGCTAGAATCGCGATATGGCAGCCACGGCCATTCCCGTCGACACGATTCCTTCGATTGACCCGGCTACGGGAAAAATCCTTGCGCAGTTTGGGCAGACGCCTCCGGCCACGCTGCATGATATTTTGTCGCGCGCTCGCACCGTGCAATGCCTTTGGGCCGCAGTGCCCGTCGAGAAGCGCTGCGCGCAGTTGCGGAGTTTGCGCGAGCGCATCATGGCGTCTCGCGATGAGTTGGCCGACGCCGTTGTGGCCGAATCCGGCAAGCCGCGCGCAGAGGCGCTCTTCGCGGATCTCTTCGTCGCGCTGGATAGTGCGCACTATTTTTCGAAATATGGGCCGCGCCTCCTGCGTCCCGAAACCGTTCCCCACCACAGCACTCCCGCGAAGGCAAAATCTGGTCGCCTAGTCTATGACCCAGTCGGCGTGATTGGCATCATCAGCTCCTGGAACTATCCTCTCGCCATTCCCTTGAGCCAGATCATTCCCGCCGTTGCCGCGGGCAACGCCGTCGTTTGCAAGACCAGCGATTTCACTCCGCAATGCGGCGCGCTGATCGAAAAACTTTTCGCCGAAACCGGCTTCCCCAAAAATCTAGTCACCGTCATTCAGGGCGGCGGCGAAGTCGGCCAGGCGTTAATCGACGCCGCGCCGGATAAAATCATGTTCACCGGAAGCGTCGCCACGGGCCGCCGCGTCGCCGAAGCCTGCGCCAAAAAATTGATTCCCAGCGTTCTCGAACTCGGCGGCAAAGACGCCATGCTCGTTCTCGCCGACGCGCGTCTCGACGTTGCTTCCAGCGCCGCCGTCTGGGGCAGCTACACGAATTGCGGCCAGGTCTGCTTATCCGTCGAACGCCTATTCGTCGAACAGTCCATCGAGGAAAAATTCCTGGCGCTCTGCGTCGCGAAAACGAAGAAGTTGCGTCTCGGTCCCGGCTGCGATCCAGCCACCGATGTCGGCCCGCTGATTCGCCCACATCACGTAGCGCGCATGAGCGATTTACTCAACGATGCCGTCGCGCGCGGCGCTCGCGTTCTCTGCGGTGGCAATCCGCGTCCCGATCTTGGCCCCAATTTTTTCGAACCCACCGTCGTCTCCGGCGTGAATTCCTCCATGAAACTTTTTCAAGAGGAAACCTTCGGCCCCATTCTAGCTGTTCAATCGGTGAAGGACGCCGAGGAAGCCGTCGCTCGCGCCAATGATTCTGCATTCGCGCTTGCTGCCAGCGTGTGGACTCGCGATGCAAAACGCGGTCAAGCGATCGCCGCGAAACTGCGCGCCGGCGCCGTCATGATCAACGATGCCATAAGTTATTTCGCTATCGCCGAGGCGCCCCACGGCGGTTGCGGCGCCAGCGGCTGGGGACGCACGCACGGCAAATCCGGTCTGCTTGAGATGGTGCAAACCAAATACATCGACGTAGACCGCTTGCCCAGTTTCGAAAAGCCCTGGTGGTATCGTTATGGCGCCGATCTCGAGCGTTCCGCCGCTTCGTTCCTGGGGTTTGAATTCGGCGGCGGCCTCGCCGCAAAATTGCTTAATGCGCGCGGCGCGCTAAAAACCATGTTCCGCGACCACGGATTTTAGCCTGTCGGCAAACGCAATCGAGCTGTGAGCTCAAAGCGCGGGAGAAGAAAGTAGGCGAGCCGCATGCAGCAAAACGAATGGATGTACGATTGGAACGAGGCCGCCGCGCCGCTCATCGCTCCGGGCACGCACGTCTTACTCAACGACGAAACGCTCCGCGACGGCCTGCAAAATCCTTCCGTCCACGATCCCAGCATCGACGAAAAAATCGAACTCCTTCATCTGATGGAATCGCTCGGCATCGATTCGCTCAACATCGGCCTTCCAGGCGCCGGCCCCCGCGCTGTCGAGCACACCGAAGCGCTCGCCCGCGAAATTGTCAACAAGCGCATGAAGATCAAGCCCAACTGCGCCGCGCGCACCATCGAAGCCGACATCCGCCCCATCGCCGAAATTTCCCAGCGCGTCGGCATGGCCATCGAAGCCGCCACGTTTCTCGGCTCGAGCCCCATCCGCCGCCTCGTCGAAGACTGGACCGTCGAGCATCTCGAGCGCACGACCGAACGCGCCGTGAAATTCGCCGTCGATCTCGGCCTTCCGGTCATGTACGTCACCGAAGACACCATCCGTACGGATCCGGACACCGTCAAGCGTCTCTACTCCACCGCGATTCGCAGCGGCGCCCGCGCCATCGTTCTCTGCGACACTGTCGGCCACGCCATTCCCAACGGCGCTTACAATCTCGTGAAATTTGTCATCGACGAAGTCGTCAAGCCCAGCGGCGAAAAAATCCGCGTCGATTGGCACGGCCACAACGATCGCGGCCTGGCCATCGCGAATTCTCTCGCTGCCATCGCCGCAGGCGCTAATTCCGTTCATGCCGCCGCAAACTCCCTCGGCGAACGAGTCGGCAACACGCCCATGGAATTGATGCTCGTCAACCTCCGCCTCATCGGCGTCATCCAACAAGATCTCTCTCGCCTCAAGGAGTATTGCGAAAAGGTGGCCAAGTACACGCACACCACAATCCCTCCCAACTATCCCGTCATCGGTCGCGACGCTTTCCGCACCGCCACCGGCGTCCACGCCGCCGCCATCATCAAAGCCTTTCACAAAGGCAACCAGTCGCTCGCTGATTCCGTCTATAGCGGTGTTCCTTCGCATCTCTTCGGACTCGAGCAGGTCATCGAAATCGGCCCCATGAGCGGCAAATCCAACGTCCTTTTTTGGCTCGAACGCCACAGCATCCCCGCCGACGATGCTCTCGTCAATCGCATCTTCGACGCCGCCAAACAATCCGCTCGCGTACTCACCGACGCCGAGATTTCCGCGCTCTGCTCCGAGGCAGCACGCCGTTGAAAATCGCAAGCACGCGGAGCAAGTCAGTGAAACACTTCCTGGTTTGGGTTATCCTTTTTGCTATGCCGGTTCGCTCTTCTCTCGCCAGACAAACCCCTCGCTCCTCAACTACGGCCCACCTCGGCGAAAATCCGCAAGTCCGCGCAGCCACGGCTTGGTTCACGCCCAATCTCGATTGGATCAACTCCCAGCAAATACGTCTCACCGAAATCCCCGCCCCGCCCTTTCAAGAAGCCGCTCGCGCCGCCGCCTTCAAAGATCTCCTTGCCTCCGCCGGACTCAACGTCCACATCGATTCCACCGGCAACGTGATTGGAGAATTGCCCGGCATCAACGAAAACGAAGTCGTCGTCCTCTCCGCGCATCTCGACACCGTTTTTCCTGCGGGCACCGACGTGAAAGTCCGCCACGATGATGGCCGCCTGCTCGCTCCCGGCATTTCTGACAATGGCACCGGCCTCGCCGCTCTCGCCGCAATCGCTCGCGCCATTCACGACGCGCAAATCAAGCCCCATCGCACTATTTTCTTCGTCGCCGATGTCGGCGAAGAAGGCGAAGGCAATCTTCGCGGCATTCGCGCTCTCGTCGATGAGTACCGCAGCCGTCTTAAAGCCATGATCGTTCTCGACGGCGCCGGAACTGATTACGTCACCACCATCGCTCTCGCTTCGCTCCGTCTCGAAGTCGTCATCACTGGTCCTGGCGGCCACAGTTGGTCGGACTTCGGAGTGCCCAACGCCATCGACGCCCTTGTTCGCGGCTCCGTCCGCTTCATCAATACAAAAGTCCCTGCTTCTCCTCGTACTACCTTTAATATCGGTCAAATCGAGGGCGGCACTTCCGTCAACTCCATTCCCCACGAAGCCAGCCTCAAAGTTGACGTGCGTTCCGAAAATCCTACCGAACTCACGCGCCTCGAATCCGCTCTACGCGACTGCGTCGCCGCAGGCGTTCGCGACGAAATGGAATCTTCCCGCGACCATTCCCGCGGCGGCCTCGAATGGAAGGTCCAAATCCTCGGCAGCCGCCCCGGTGGCGAATTGGCGGCAAACTCACCGCTTCTTGCTTCTCTGCGCGCCGCGGATGCTATCGTGGAAAACGAATCAAGGATCGAGCGTTCTTCCACCGATGCCAATATCCCTCTGTCTCTGGGCATCGACGCGATTTCGATTGGCGCTGGAGGCGTCGGTGGTGGCGCGCACTCGCTCCTGGAATGGTATGAACCTGAGGGCCGCGAGATCGGTTTGAAGCGCGCCCTGCTTACCCTGCTCGGAGTCGCGGGCGTGGCGCCGGAGAAAAGTCGATGAGGATGCGCGCAACGAGCGTGCTCTATTTGTCTGGAATTGTTTTTTTAGGTTTTTGCGCTGGGGCATTCGCCCTTGGCGCAAGGTCGCGCTCGCGGCAGGCCGCGCCGGCTCAGCCGCATACTGTCGTCTATCTCCACGGCCGCATTTATACCAATGATCTCGCCAATCCCTGGGCCGAAGCCATGGCCATTCGCGATGGCAAGATTCGCTGCGTCGGCAGGCTCGATTTCGTCCTTCTCGAATGTGGCGCAAATGATCCCACCGCAGAAACCATCCACCTCCACGGAAAATTTGTCATGCCCGGTTTCAACGACGCCCATGTCCACCTCGGCCACGCCGGCGCGGACTTGCTCTCCGTGCGTCTGAATGGCGTAGCCAGCATCGCGGAACTGCAGAAGCTCGTCGCCGATGCCGTTTCCCATCATCAAGAGGGCGAATGGATTGTCGGCAGCGGATGGGATCACACGCTTTGGCCAGATAAGAAATTTCCCACCAAGGAAGAGCTGGACGCCGTCTCGCCCAAGAATCCCGTCTTCCTCACGCATATCTCCGGCCACGTTGCCGTCGCGAATTCTCTCGCGCTGCGCCACGGCGAAATCACCAAGGACACTCCCAATCCTCCTGGTGGCGTCATCGAGCGCGACGCCAACGGCGAGCCTACCGGCATGCTCGAAGAAGATTCCGCCATGGGTCTCGTCTCCGATCGTATTCCTGATCTGAAGATCGATCAGCGCCGCCGCGGCATTCTGATGGCTCTCGCCGATGCCGCAAAAAATGGCGTCACCTCCGGGCAGGATTTTTCCGATTGGGCAGATTTCCTCGTCTATGTCCAATTGAAGCAGGAAGGCAAGCTCACCCTGCGCATCACCGAATGGCTCCCTTTTATTGATTCCATGGACCAGTTGGAAAATATGCGTGCGCAAGGCGGCACCACCGACCCCTGGCTCCGCACCGGCCCGGTCAAAGGTTTTCTCGATGGCGCTCTCGGCTCTCGCACCGCCGCCATGCTTGCTCCTTACTCCGACGATCCTTCCACTAGCGGCATTCTCACCAACGATCCCGACAAATTCCGCGCCATGGCTATCGAGCGCGACCGCGCCGGCTTCCAGATTAATTTTCACGCCATCGGCGACAAAGCGAACCGTGAAGCTCTCGACATTTTCGAAGCCGTCCTCAAAACCAATGGTCCTCGCGACCGCCGCGACCGCGTCGAACATGCGCAAGTCCTGGCGCCCGAAGACTTGCCGCGTTTCGCTCAGCTCAACGTCATCGCCTCCATGCAGCCTTCCCATGAAACCACCGACATGCGCTGGGCCGGGCAGCGCCTCGGCCCAGAACGCTCCAAGGGCGCCTATGCTTGGGCATCCTTATTAAAGAGCGGCGCGCATCTTGCCTTCGGCACCGATTACGATGTTGAGCCTATCAATCCCATGCGCGGGCTCTATGCCTGCGTCACGCGCGAACTCCCCGAAGGCGGCCCGGTAGGCGGCTGGGAGCCCCAAGAAAAAATCTCATTGCAAGACTGCATCCGCGCTTACACGACCGGTTCCGCCTACGCGCAATTCGAGGAAGGGAAGAAGGGCGAGCTCAAAGTCGGTGAATTCGCCGACTTCATTGTTCTTTCCGACGACATCACCAAGATTCCCCCCAAGCAATTCGCCAAAGTCACCGTCCTCCGCACCGTTGTCGGCGGCCGCACCGTCTACTCCCAAGATGACAGTTCGCTTCCCTAGTAGTTCTGGTTCCGCTGATTTCGTTTTGCGTTTGTCTTGATTTCCTGAAATTTCTTCCCGCGAGACGCAACAGCAATTTACTTTTCCAGGTTTGCAGCCGGCGTTCCTCGATCATTCCATTTAAGCGGCCAATTCGCGCCCACTCAAGGCTCGCGAACGTTTACTACCCGATCGCCCGCTACTTCGTGAAGCTCCTGCACCTGCCCGCTCGGCCAACGAATTTCGATGAGCTTGGCGACCGATTCTTTGCCTAAGCCAAAGCGTACCAGCGGCTCACTTGAAGAAGCGTAGCCCACGCTCGTTGTGCAGTGGTTGTATAGTTTGCGCCCGCTCGGTAAGGCTACGGCTATGCGAGATCCAATTCCTTCGCGATTGCTGCGCGTGCCAGTCAGTTTCAGCGCCAACCAGTGCCCAGGATTCGCCGTAACATTCCGGAAGAGCCGCGCCGGTCCATTCACATTGGATAGAACCGCATCCACTCGGCCATCGTTGTCGAAATCGGCAAAAGCCACTCCACGATATTCGCCGGCGATTTGAAAATCGGCTCCGGCGGTTTTAGAGTCATCTTGAAAGTGCCCATTTCCTTCGTTGCGAAACAGAGAATTTGGCAGTTCTGCCGCGCTGCCGAGGGATTCCTCGATCCCCGGAAAATGGGCGTTCGCCGTGAAGATGTCCTTGAATCCATCATTGTCGAAATCATACAGACCAATGCCCCAGCCGGTCAGCGCGCGGGTTGCCACCGCGAGCCCTGCACGCGCCGTGTCATCCTCGAATACCGGACTCTTCCCGGTATTTCGAAAGAGCGGGTACGTGTTATTGATCATGGCCGTAACGACTAGGTCAGGGCGTCCGTCATTGTCAAAATCCCGAAAATCGGCCCCCATGCTGGCGACCGGCCGCCCATTGTCATCCAGGGCCACGCCCGCAAGCATCGCGACCTCTTCGAATTTTCCGTGCCCTAGATTATGGAATAGAAAATTCGGCACGCTGTCGTTGGCCACGAAAATGTCCATCAATCCATCGCCGTCATAATCAGCGATCGCCACGCCCATGCCCTTGCCGAATTGCGCCCCAAGACCGGAAGACTCCGTGATATCCGTAAACGTTCCATCATGATTGTTCCGGAAGAGCTGGTTGTGCGTGTCATGGTAGGCGTCCGGATGACAGTAGAGAGGCCTATTCGCCGTGCCGCACCTGGGTTCGAGTTTAGGATCCCATTGGACGTAATTGCTGACTACCAGGTCGAGCCATCCGTCGTTGTCCACGTCCACCCACGCCGCGGCAACCGACCACATCTTGCCGTATTTCGGATCAACTCCGCCGAGGTGCGCTTTCTCCGTAACATCCTCAAATGTTCCGTCGCCTCGGTTGTGGTACAAGATGTTCCGATTTACGCCCGCCACAAAAATATCCGGATATCCGTCGTTGTCATAATCGCCGACGGCTACTCCCATGGAATAGCCTTCTCCGGCCACGCCGGCTTTTTCCGTCACATCGGTGAATGTTCCGTCGCAATTGTTGCGGAACAATCGATTTGAATATTCCGGCCCGGTTTTCTTAAGCGAAGGCATCGCCGCGCCGTTCGTAAAGAAGACGTCCATGCAGCCGTCGTTGTTATAGTCAAGTACAGCCACCCCCCCGAGCATCAACTCTGGCTGGTGGAACTCCCCAATAGCCCCATTTCGCAGCTCGAACTTGAGCCCGGATTTTCCGGCCACATCTTCAAATCGAATCTGCGCCCGGGCACCGGAAGCCGCAGCCGCGAGCAATGCGATTAGTGTGAGTCCTTTTGCCGTTGATAATCTCGTAGCCATTCCGCTTGTTGCTTCGCCTCCTTGGCGCGGCCCTGCATTTGGTAAATCTTTAGCAGCAGGTTGTGAGCTTCAGGAAATTGCGGAAGCAGCCGGATGGCTTCCTCACCTGCGCTAGCCGCTTCGCCCACGCGTTGCAATTGCAGCAGCACTTTGGCGCGCCAAAAATACGCTCGTGGCGCGGTCGCCGAATCTCCGATGACACCGTCAACATGTTTTAAAGCTTCTTCCGCACGCCCAGTTTCATAAAGCAACTCGACGAACGCAAGCTGCAAATCCACACTCTGCTGCGCTTCCGGCTCCCCCGCGAGCGCCCGCATCGCTTCTTCAGCCTCGCTTGTGCGTCCCAGTTTCTCCAGGCAAATGGCGCGATAAATCAGGGCTTTGGTCGCCCAATCTGCCTTCGGTGCGGCCTGCAGCGCCTCTTCAATATCCTTCAGTGCGGCGCCGTAGGCTTCACTTTGATACAAAACCTGCCCATTCAAAAATTGCGCTTGAGCATCGCCGCCGCTTTGCTCCGTGCTGCCTCCATTCGGTGTCTCTACGTGGCCGGGTTCTTTCGCTTCAATCTCGGCAAGCAATCGTTGGGCGGCAGCGTATTGCTGATCGTCGCGCGGAATGGCGTTCAGAATCTCTCGCGCGGATTGATTATCTCCTTCTTCTGCCAGCGACCGGGCCAGGTAGTACTGCGCGGGGAGAGACGGATCGAGCTTCAACGCGGCGCGAAAGGCGCTCACGGCTCCCGCCATGTCACCCGACAGAAACGAAAATTTCCCGTCCGCGAGCTGTTGTTGAGGATCGTCGGAATCGAGCTCCGCGCGCGCATGGTAGAGTGCCTTTGCTCGCTCGTAGCGCTCTCCGTCTTCGCCCGGAAACGGCCGCACTCCCATCGCCACCATCGCTATCGCTGCGTTAATCCGCACTGTTCGTATGGGATCCTTCAGTAATCCCACCAGTTGGGTAGCCACTTCTTCTCGCTGCGCTGCAGCAGGCCGGATTGCCGTCGCCGCCGTCTCGCGTACCAGCGGCGCCGCATCGTTGAAGGAATGCAGCAACGCCTTATACGCCGAAGGATCGTTCGAAAAATTCCCCAGATAGCCCGCCGCGTTCGCGCGGATCAACGGCACTCCCGACGAATCGGAAAGGATTTCTTCCAGCGCAGAAATCGCCGCAGGGTCCCCTTGTCGCGCCTCCGTGAACGCATCCGCGCGGCGGATGAATTTCTGCCGCGATTTGTCTCCATACCAGGCGTTCATTTGTCGCAATGCCCATGCCGCATCCTTATCCTGATGGCAAACATTGCACGCATTCGGGATGCCATGCCCGATCGTGTTCTCTGGCACGGGGATGCTCATCGAGTGATCCCGCATCCGCGTTTTGAGGCTTACCACAACGGCCGGCATGTGGCACTCAACACAAAGACTACCCGTGCTTTTCGCAGCATGATGAGTGTGTGAAGAAACGTTGGCTGCAATTGTTCCGTGGCAGCCCGCGCATAAAGCATTGCTATTCGCCGGCCGCAGCCGCGGATTCCGCGCGACGTCAGAATCGTGAGGATGCGAGTGGCAAGTGCTGCACGTTGCTCCTCCTTTCAGAAAACACTGACTCTCCCACAGCCCAAATACTTCGTTCGCCAGTTGTCGCGGCCGGCCATCCGGCCAATAGGCCGCGTCCTCTGAGTTCGGCAAACGGTATTGCATCACTGGCGTGAAATAATCGTAGTAATTCGCCCCCGCTCGGAAGTTGTCCGCATAGATGTCCCGCAGCGAGTGGCACTGCGCGCAAATCATGGTGCTGCTCCCAGCGTCCAGCCGCGCTGGATTGACGATTGCCCCTCTTATGCCGGCGCGCGTGCTTGCGTCCAGAACCTTTACATCTCTCGCCCTGGCGATGTGCTCTTTTCCCGGGCCATGACAGCTTTCACAATCAACTCCCAGGCCACCCCAGGTTGTGTGATATTGCAGCTTCTCTATGTCAAAATTTTTTTGCCCTTGGCTTACGTGGCAGGAGTAGCAGGTTTTGTTCCAGACTTGGATGGGATCTCCCGAACCCTCTTCCGGATTGCCGATATCCAAATTTAGCTCCCATTTCTTCCGCGTGATATCCCAGGCTGGCGGGAGTACAACGATCCGCCCATCCGGCAATGTCGTCAGGTACTCCTGAAATCGCCTGTCTCCCAGCGTGTACTCGATTCGGTGTTCCCAGAGCTTGCCCGTTAAATCCGGTTCGGCGATGTAATACCGGTGATCACGGTATTGCAAAACATACATCGTGCCCCGCAGCACCACTTTTCCTCTTTGCGCAAAATCTCCTTTGACGCTTTCCTCCGTCGCCGGTTGCATCATCTTGCTGTGGCTCGATTGCTGCCACTCGTGATAAATGCCCGCGTGGCACTTCGCACAAGCCTCCGCGCCCGCATACCCTTCTTTGGATTGTCCCCACACCGGCTGTAACGCGGCAAGCGTTAGCAGAAGTCCCAGACTTCCGTTTAGAAAAGTTCCCCTCAATGCGGCCTCAACCCGAATCTATCACATCTCATGTTCGCGGAATTCCGGGTCGCGGCCGAGTGCGTTCTAGTACTCGCCTCCGTTCCTCTCAATCTTTCTCCGTCCTTTCCATCCGCCGAATCTAAAGTTTAAATCGCTTATCTCTCAGATTCTTATTGACAAAGCTTCGCGGCGGCAATATATAACGCCCCCATAGCTCAGTAGTGAGGTTGCCGTTGCCAAGTGCGGTATTCAGAAAAATCCGTTTGCTGCTTTTGTGGCCGGGGAGCTCGATCTCTTTGAACAGCATATTTTGCCTGAAGAGCTTGCCAGTCTCCTATGAAAGTATGTAGCTAAATATGGCGAGACGGAGATTTCTCTGTGGCTTGGCGATATCGCCTTTACATAATTTATAGAGCGTGCTCGGTTTATCTCGCTAAGGGGCAATGGTAGTTGGTTTGCACTACGCTTTCTTATACGGTTTTTTTGCTGGTTGCCTAATTCAAGTAAAGTTCGTGTAACTCAGGGTGCTGATCTTCTTGTTTTGGTTTTCTGCTTGAGATGTCTAGGGCCTTCGAGGCCCATCCAGGAGGTAGTTGAATGTCAAGTAAGCGAGTGGCTCTGCTCCTAGCTGCGTTGTTCTGTTTGTTTGCCGTGACTCCGTCCTCGCTGTTTGGTCAGGCTGCGAGCACGGGTACGGTTGCAGGAACAGTTACGGATCCGTCCGGCGGCGCCGTCGTCGGCGCTACCGTGACGCTGACGGATACGTCTACAAACATTGCTCGAACGGAAATGACCAACGATACGGGAAGATATTTCTTCGCGAACGTTGTGCCTAGCACCTACAACGTTTCTATCAACAAAACCGGCTTTCGCGTTTCCAAGCTCACCGGTCAAGTCGTCAACGTTGGCTCGTCGCTCACCCTGAATATCAGCATGGAGTTGGGTTCCGTCGCCGAAACGGTCGAGGTCACGGTAAACACGGGTGCGGAACTTCAGACCCTGAACGCTACGGTCGGTAACACCGTCAGCGGCGCTACCCTGCAGACCTTGCCTGCAATCGGCCGAGACACGGGCAGTTTCATGACTCTCCAGCCGGGCGTCTCTCCCGATGGCAGCGTGGCTGGCGCGGTCGTTGACCAGAGCACCTTCCTCCTCGATGGTGGCCAGAATACGAACGACATGGACGGCAGCATGCAAGTTTATACGCCCTCCTTCGCGGACGACCCGACGGGCGGCATCGTGAAGAACAGCATCGGTGGCGCACCCACCGGCGTCATGCCCACCCCGATCGACAGCGTCGAAGAATTCAAGGTCGATACCGCCAACCAGACCGCCGACTTCAATAGCTCCGCCGGCGCCGAAGTCCAGGTTGTGACCAAACGCGGCACCAATGCTTGGCACGGCACCGCTTATGAGTATTACCTCGATAACGGAATCGATGCCAACACCTGGGACAACAACGCGAATGGCAACCCTCTCCCGATTTTTCACTACAACCGTTTTGGCGGCGCGGGTGGCGGCCCAGTCATCCCCAAGACCATCTTGGGCGGAAAGACCTACTTCTTCGCCAACTATGAAGGTTTTCGTTGGCCAAACTCCGCATCTTACGAGACGATCGTTCCGACGGCTACTTTGCGCGCGGGCGTTGTCACCGCGCTCATTTGCGATGCGGCCTGCGTCGCGAATCCGAACACGAACCCGCCAGTGCCCACCGCCTACAACCTCAACCCTAACGCGGTGACGGTCAATGGCGTTACCTATCCGGGATCAGGAACTACCCTCGATCCGCGAGGCCTCGGTCTGAATCCGTACGTCGCCGCGTTGTGGGCCAAAGAGCCGATGCCCAACGAGACGGGCAACGGCACGCCTGGCCAGGGCTGCGGTGGTTTTACCGGCGACCCACGCTGCGACGGCTATAACGAGCAGGGCTTCAGGTCCAATGTATCGCTGCCCCAGACTTCTAATTTCTTCGTGGCCCGCATGGACCATGACTTCGGTGCAAAGTTCCATTTCACCACCAGCTACCGCTACTATAAGCTGGAGAACGCGACCGATAGCGAAGTCGACATCGGCGGGGTCTTCCCTGGCGATACTCTCGGCACCCCTTCTTCCGTTTCTAATCGGCCGCAGCAGCCTTGGTATTACGTCGCGGGATTGACGACTAACGTCACTGCCAACACCACGAATGACCTCCACTTCAGCTACCTCCGCAACTATTGGTCGTGGAACGCCACCGGTGGTCCGCCTCAGGTCAGCGGAGTCGACGAAGCGCTCGAACCTTTTGGGGAGACTGCCAATATTCTTGCCCCCTATAACGTCAACACTCAGAACGTTCGCACTCGCTTCTGGGATGGCCAGGACAAATTCCTCCGCGATGACTGGACCATGCTCAAGGGCAATCACCTTATGACCTTCGGTGGTGCCTATCAGCGCAATTACGACTGGCACCAGCGCTCGGACAACGGTGGCGGCATCAACTACACTCCGACTGATCAGCTTGGTCAGTACCTCGGTGGAGGAAATGTGGGCCCCGGTAACGTGGACTTCTCCAGCACCACCCCTGTCGGAGAGGACCCGAATCAGTGGGGCGCACTGAACGCCGTCGTTCTAGGCATCGTCACACAATCTCAAATCGCCTATACCCGTCAGGGTGCTGACTTGGCTCTCAATCCTCCGCTAACCCACGCGGAAGACCAGAGCACGATTCCGTATTACAACGTCTATTGGAGTGATTCCTGGCATTTGAAGCCCACGATTACCTTGACCTACGGTCTCGGCTGGACCCTCGAAATGCCGCCCACGGAAGTCGACGGCAGGCAGATTGAGCTGGTGGGTCAGAACGGGCAGACGATTGATGGGCTTGCCTACCTCAAGCAGCGCGAGGATGCGGCTCTCAATGGCCAAGTGTACAATCCTGAACTCGGCTTTGCCCTCGTCGGCAACACCGGTTCGGGCCAGAAATATCCTTACAACCCATTCTATGGCTCGTTCAGTCCGCGCGTTGCTGTCGCCTGGAACCCGAACTATACGGACGGTGTGCTTGGCAAGATGTTTGGTGCCGGCAAGTCTGTTGTCCGAGGCGGCTATAGCCGAATCTACGGTCGTCTGAATGGCGTGGATCTTGTGCTCGTTCCGCTACTCGGCGACGGACTAATCCAAGCCGTCCAGTGCACCCAGAACTTTATGCCTACGACAGTAGGCGGCACGCCCTATTGTGGCCCCAACAACCCCACCGTTGCCAATGCTTTCCGCGTTGGTGTGGATGGCCCCATGGCTCCGATCCCTGCGGCTGCCCCAACGCTTCCTCAGCCCACTTTCCCGGGCTACAATTCCGTTGCGGCTGGCGCGGCTGAGGCCTTGGACCCGAACTTCCGGCCAAACGTGGTTGACTCCTTCGACATGACCATCCAGCGCCAATTGACGCCCAAAATGCTCCTCGAAGTGGGCTACATTGGACGCAGGATCACCCACGAATATCAGCCCATCAACCTCAATGCTGTTCCCTACATGATGACCCTGGGCGGACAGCAATTCCAGAAGGCATACGCTAACGTTGAGGTTGCTCTTGGTTGCAACATCTCCTATGCCGCTTGCGGCGCAGGCGGCAAGCCTACCGCGCTTGCTCCCCAGGCCTTCTTTGAAACGGCACTGGCTGGCACGGGATACTGCAACGGGTACGTCAACTGCACGACGGCTGTTGCCAACAAGGAGTTTGGAAACCTCACCAACCAGGCCGTATGGAGCTTGTGGAGCGATCTGGATAACGGCGGGTTCAATTTCCCGCGCAGCATGCAAAACACTCCGATCAACTGCCCAACGGGAGCAGAAATTGGTTGTGGTGGCCAAGCAACCTCCGGCATCGCCGACAATATGAGCATCGGCTACGGCAATTACAACGGAGCCTTCGTTTCCCTCAAGGTAACGAATTGGCACAACCTCACCCTCCAGCAGAACTTCACGTATAGCAAGGCGCTCGGCACTGGAGCTGTCGTCCAGGCTTCGAGCGAGTACACCGCCAACGACCCCTTCAACCTTCAGAACATGTATGGGGTGCAGAACTTCAATCGCAAGTTTGTCTACAATCTCTTCGCCCTGATCGATGATCCATACTACAAGTCGCAGCAGGGCTTCGTCGGCCGCGTCCTCGGTGGTTGGTCCCTAGCCCCGATCTTCGCTGCTGGCAGCGGCTCACCCGTCTACTGCAACACCAATACGGATGCACAATCCTTCGGCGCTGGCGACGGCAACAGCTACTACGACAACGAACAGTGCATCTTCACCGGTGCTCATCCCTATGGCTCCGGTCTCTACAACAACACGGGAAAGGGCGGTTCGCTCAACATTTTTTCCAATCCCGCAGCGCTCCTTGCCACGGTTCGTAACCCGATCCTGGGCTTGGACACCGGAACTGGCGGTAATGGTTCCGTGATCACCGGTCTGCCGTATTGGAACGTTGACGCGAGGGTCACGAAGAACATCAAGATCTGGGAACGGGTCAACACCGAGTTCCAGTTCGTCGCCCATAACCTCTTCAATCATCCCGTATTCTACAATCCCAATATGAATCCCTCGGGTGGCGTCACCAGCTTTGGCGTAGTCAATACGCAGGGCAACGATCCCCGGCAGTTGCAGTTCGGATTGCGGGTCAGCTTCTAACCTGTTCCGGCGGGAAAATCTCGCCGCCAAAAAACGGGGAAGGCCATCGCGGCCTTCCCCGTTTTGCTTTTCTAACTGCATTCCCGGCTCGCCCATTCGAACCGGCGCCGCCCATGACAAAACGCCGCCGCGCCCCGGTCCGCTCTACTCATGACAAAACGCCTCCGCGCCGACCTCTCGCTGGCCTTCTGTAGCGTTCTTTGTGGCGCTAGTTTCCCTACGCGGCCTATCTTATGACCAAACGTCTTCGCGCTGACTTGTCTCTGGCCTTCTGCAGCCTGCTTTGGGGCGCAACGTTCGTCGTTGTGAAGAATTCGCTCGACTATTCCTCGGTCTTCGTTTTTCTTGCTGTCCGTTTCTCGTTGGCCGCCCTGTTGATGGCTGCCTTCCGCCCTCATGTGTTTCGAACGCTAAAAAAGGAAGAGCTTCTTGCCGGCGCCGCTCTCGGATTTTTCATGTTTGGCGGCTACGCGTTTCAGACCGCAGGCCTGCAATATACCACGCCCGCAAAATCCGGCTTTGTCACCGGCTCGAGCGTCGTTCTTGTCCCTGTGCTCCTCGGCATTTTCTGGGGTCGCCGCCTCACCCTTTGGGTCTATGCCGGTGTGTTCGCCTCCGTATTCGGCCTCTATTTTCTTACCGTGCCCGCCGAAGGCATGTCCCATTTGAATCGCGGCGATCTGCTCACCCTCGTCGCTGCGGGGCTCTATGCCGTGCACATCATTCTGGTGGGCGAGTACACCCGCAGGCACTCCGTTGCCGCGCTCAGCGTGCTCCAGGTGGCCGCCTGCGCCGCTCTAGCGTGCCTCGCCTCGGGAGTGAGTTCTGCAACCGGCTGGCAGCCTGCACGCTTCGGCTGGCAGCCGGAATCGCTTTTGGGCATAGCGATTTGCGCAGTGCTGGCCACCGCGCTTGCTTTTTCGATTCAGCTTTGGGCGCAGCAGTTTACGACTTCGAGCCACGCGGCCATTCTCTTCACGCTCGAGCCGGTTTTCGCGGCGGTCACTTCCTATATTTTGCTGCGGGAACGGCTGGGACACCGCGCTCTGTTCGGCGCGGCGTTCGTACTGGCGGGCATCCTCATCGCCGAATTGCTCGGCCCGCCAGCCGCCGCGGAGTCGCCCGAGCCGACCGCCGAATCAGTCACCAAACCTGCATGAACCGCTCATTTGATTGGCGCCACATGGGTAGGGGCACGATATATCGTGCCCCTATGACGCAGCGTTCCCGTCACCGCCCGTTGGCGTAATTTACGATGCTTTTTTCGCGTCAGCGGTCGTCGGCGTAATTCTTTACGTCGACTGGCTCGTACATCGTGGCGGTGGCGGCGTGGGCTTTTTCGTAGGCGGTGATATCCGATTCGTGCTGCAGAGACGTGCCGATGTCATCGAGGCCTTTCAGCAGAACTTCTTTGCGCGATGGAGCGATATCGAAACGGAACATCAGGCCGTGACGGTCGGCGATGGTTTGATTCGGCAGATTGACCGTCAGCATGTAGCCTTCTTCTTTTTCCGTGCGCTGAAAAAGTTCTTCGACCTGATCCTCGGAAAGGGAAGCGGGAAGAATGCCGTTCTTAAAGCAATTGTTGTAGAAAATGTCCGCATAGCTCGGCGCGATGATCACGCGGAAACCGTAGTCTTTCACGCCCCAGGGCGCGTGCTCGCGGCTCGAGCCGCAGCCGAAATTCGCGCGCGCCAGCAGAACCGAAGCGCCTTCGTAGCGCGGGAAATTCAGCACGAATTCCGGATTCGGTTTTTCGCCCGGCAAATAGCGCCAGTCATAAAACAAAATCCGCCCAAATCCTTGCCGCGTCAGCGCTTTCAAGAATTGCTTTGGCACCATCTGGTCAGTGTCCACGTTTACCCGGTCCAGCGGCATTACCATTCCTGTGTGCGTATTAAACGGTTCCATTCTTCCTCACTCTACGCTGGCGACATCCAGCGAACGGACGTCAACGAAGTGGCCGGCGATGGCGGCGGCTGCGGCCATGACCGGGCTGACCAAGTGCGTGCGGCTGTCTTTGCCCTGGCGGCCCTCGAAATTGCGATTGCTGGTGCTGGCGCTGCGCTCGTGCGGCGGCAGAACGTCGGCGTTCATGCCGATGCACATGCTGCAGCCTGCGTCGCGCCACTCGAAGCCGGCTTCGCGGAAAATTTTGTCGAGGCCCTCTTTTTCGGCTTGCGCTTTGATGCCGCGCGAGCCGGGCACGATGAGCGCCTGCTTGATGCTGTGCGCGACGTGCTTGCCAGCAACCAGGTGCGCGGCGGCGCGCAAATCATCCAGCCGCGAATTCGTGCAGGAGCCGATGAACACGCGATCGACAGGAATGTCCACAATCGGCGTGCCGGCTTTCAGGCCCATATATTTCAACGCGCTCTCGGTGGCTTTCTGATCGTTGAGATCCTTGAACGCGCCAGGCTCAGGGACGCGGCCCGTCACGCTCGTAACCATGCCGGGATTCGTGCCCCAGGTGACTTGCGGCGCGAGGTCTTTGGCTTGCAACTCGACGGTCATGTCAAACCTTGCCCCGTCGTCGCTCTTGAGCTGCTTCCATCGCTCGACGTCTTCTTGAAACGCTTTTCCGCGCGGCACAAATGGCCGGCCTTCCATGAACGCGAATGTCGTGTCGTCTGGCGCGATCATTCCGGCGCGCGCGCCGCCTTCGATGGTCATGTTGCAGACGGTCATGCGGCCATCCATCGACAAATCGCGAATGGCTTCGCCGCCGAATTCGGCGACGTGGCCGGTGCCGCCGCTGATCCCAATTTTTCCAATGATGGCGAGAATGATGTCTTTGGCGGTGACGCCGCGCGGGCGCTTGCCGTGCACCAAAATGTGCAGCGTTTTGCTGCGCGATTGCACCAAACATTGTGTGGCCAGCACGTGCTCGACTTCGCTGGTGCCGATGCCAAAGGCCAGCGTGCCGAACGCGCCGTGCGTCGAAGTGTGGCTGTCTCCGCAAACGATCGTTTGCCCTGGCTGCGTAATCCCCAGCTCCGGCCCGATGATGTGCACGATGCCCTGGCTGCTGCTGTTCATATCGAAGAGGCGCACGCCGCTCTCGCAGCAATTTTTGTCCAGCGCTTCAAATTGGAGACGCGCGTCGGTATCGACGATGGGCAGCAAGCGGTCTTTCGTCGTGGTCGGTACGGAATGGTCCATGACGGCGAACGTCAAATCAGGCCGGCGGACTTTGCGGCCTTCGGCGTTCAACCCAGCGAAGGCTTGCGGCGATGTGCCTTCGTGGACGAGATGGCGGTCAATATAAATGAGCGCGGGTTTGCCCGGCTCTTCGTAGACGACGTGAGAATCCCAGATTTTTTCGTAGAGTGTTTTTGGTGGCATGTGGTTTCACTCTGAAGTTTAGCACTCCAGAAATAGATGTCCAATGGACGGCGCCCCGCGTCCCTTGCGTGATCGAGCTTGCTCCGAATCTGATTGCGGCCGGATGTCTATCGCTTGATGGTCACGACGGCGGCGTTAGCATCGTAGCCTTCGTTCTTCACGGTCTCCTCGGCCGCCGCGCGAAGTGTTTTCTCGTCCGCGTCCTTCGAGGCCTTGTAATGACGCAGGATTACTTCTTCGCCGCTCTGAATGCGAACCAGCCAATCCGATTTCGCGCCATCCCAGGAAACTTCCACTTTGTCGGCACGCATGTCCCCTCCGCTGAAAATCGTCGACATTGTAGTCCAAGGCGCGGCGAGAGTGAACTGCCTGGTTCGCGAGGAGCGGCTCCCGGCTGGAGGGCGTATTCCGGAACGTTGGAAAAGCAGTGGGGGTGGGAACACCCCCCAGGCATTTGTGAGTGCGTGAATCGAAAAGGGATGGCAAATGAGGTATGTGTAAACGTCTGAAGAATAAGGAATTGTTTGCTCGCTGGATGCTCGTTTCTTGCTCTGAGTGAGCAGGGCAGAGCAGAAGGGCACCCTGGCGGGGATAGGCCAAGGCATTCCGCGGAGCGCCGACGGTCGAACCTTGCCGGGTAGGGCGGTTAGAGGAGGGGCATAAACAGGATTTTAGCCCAGAGAGCCCTGAGTTCACAGAGGCCAGAACAGGAGGGGAAACGTGTGGGGTGCGAGAAGGGGAGGAGCAAGTTGATGAGGGGATCGTCGAGCGGAACAAAGGGAATGATAGCAAAGATAGTTACCAAGTGCCAATATGTATTTCGTTAACTGAGTAGGTGATTCGAACGAGGGAGCGCCGATGCGAGTGGAGTTGGCGGAAGTCGAGAGATTACAAGGGGTTAGGAGGATTGAGACGGTTTGGGCGAGACTCTGGAAATGTGTGGAAAAGTGAAAAGCCAGCGTGTAGGGACGACACATGCGGTGCGAGGGCGTGCGAATCTCGGCCAAGGCAGTCCAAGCAGTTTCGATACGCAATGCGGATGGGCAGAAACAACGAATTTGGCGAGGAGATTCGCCCGCTTTTGTGGCAGGAGGGAGAAATGCGATAACCGAGGTGGAGGACGCACGCCCGTTAGAAGTCGGCGGAAGCCTTTGGCTTATACGGGTAGCCGGACACTCTTGGCGGGTGAGCTGTGCGATAGTCGTCCAGGTCGGCCTCGCTGATAGCGTAGTGCGCCTGGGGAGGATGATTTGCGAAAACAGACAGTTCATGCAGAAGCCTGCGCGAGCATATCTCGGGGGCATCCTGGAAGCGCACGCGGCGTGCCCCAAATGCTTCGTTGCCGATGGTTAGCGTAAATTCGCTGGTTTCGCTCAAGGCTCGCCGCACTATAAAGCTATACTCACGCACCAGCGCTTTCGCTTTGAAACCAACGTACTGGACGATCACGTTATCAGCCATCGGGGTCCTTTCGGGCCAGCCAGCGAAACAATCCACGAATTGACGACACTCGTAGCGATCGAGTGGATCGGCGGGAGGCATGTCTTGCGGCACAGGAACCGTCGACTTGGGGAAGCGCGGCGGAAGGTGTGAGACTTGACGATGCAAGTATACACCTTTGCGTAGTTGAATGCCCAACAACCGAGACCCGATTCCACTAATAGAATTAATTCGCGAAATAATTAAATCCTGATCGGCGGCGAATGGAACGTGCGCCCGTGTGCACAAACGAGCGTGAATAGCGAAGGACGCGCTGAGGCGTACACCGGGTCGCGCTGAAGATGTCCCATTCCTCCGAGATTCGGTTGTTTTGACGAGAGTCTCGAAGTGGATGGAAAAGTTAAAGGGCCCAACGTTGCAAAACCAAACGCGCGCGGATGGGTCAACCCACAAAAGAGAAGATGAAAATTATTTGCGGGATATTTTGCGAGGCTTGAGAACGGTACTAAAGCGCAGCAGGAGGCGGAGATATGAGGACGAGCCGACGCTTTCCGAACGCCAGCTCGGAAGTGTGGGTATGCGGCAAGGATGTCCTTCCTTCCATTCTTGAAAGTGCCCTATATGGAACAGACACGGCATTGCGAAGGGCACTAGGATTGCATGTTCGAGGAAACAAATACTGAGATAACGAGGTGAACTTATGCGTGGACTTACATTTCTTTTGGCAGCCGTGGTTGCGGGAAGCTGCCTGACGGCAGCCGTCCCAAAGGCGGAAGCTCAGGTGAACGTCGAAATCGGCGTGGCTCCTGCATGTCCCTACGGTTACTACGACATCGCTCCTTACGAGTGTGCTCCCGCCGGCTACTACGGCCCAGAATGGTTTAGTGCGGGCATCTTCGTTGGCGCCGGCCCGTGGTTTCATGGCGGCGAGGACTTCCGCGGCAACGTGGACAACCGCTTGGATCCGCAGCATGGCTATAAAGGACCAATGCCAAGCCGTGGCGAGAAAGCCGAGCCATCTAAGCGTGTCGATAGCGCCCATTTCAAGGGAAACGAAGAGCGGGACGGACGCGGCCACGTCTCTCCTGGCAAAAAGTAATTCCCATCTAACCCATGCGACGGGGAGACAAACCAGCGAGGCAAGTGACTGCTGATGTTAGGAGTGTCTCCCCCCTGTGATGAGAATCATTATGGTGGGGCTACGAAAAAGTGTGGACGGTAAAAACACACACCGTTGAGATGCCCCATGCTGCGGCTGCGGGACCTTCCGAAAAAACAAAGCCAAAATGTTTCGAGGCATTGAGGGTGTTCGGAGCGGCGTGTGGCATGACGCCGTCGCCGTTACTTGCTTTCTAGCTGTGCGACGCGGGTTTTCACCAATCTCTTGATGAGGGCGACCGGCAAAGGCTTTCCCACGGGGAAGTGGATGGTGCCTTTGGAGGGGTAGAAGGATTTCAGCCCGTCTTTGAAGGCTGCGATCACGGACGCGGTGGGGAACAGGCTGAGGTGGTCGGAGAAGGCCGCGAACCAGACGACGACGCCTTTGCTGGATTTGAAGGCAGGAATGCGGTAGCTGATGGTCTCGCTGGCGTCGGGCGGCAGAACGGACTGAATTGTTGCACGCATTTTGCATAGGGCGGCGCGGGCCGTTGCGGGAACGCGGGCGAGGTATTCGTCGACGGTTTTGGGAGGGCTGCTGTATTTTGGGGCAGCGGTGCGGCGGGTTAGTCTCTCCTTTTTCATGCGGCCCATGCTATAGGCGCTGATATTTCGCGTCCAGTCATTGCTGGCAACAATCGCTAAAGGGTTGGGATGTCTGAGATCCGCGAAGCTAGACTTGTGTCGGTAAGCTGCCCGAGAGCATGAAGAATCGCCGTGGCACATTGAAGCCCGGTCGGCCGCCGTTGAAGGGAAGTAACGTCCTTGCGCTAGCCCATTCCAAGGCAATTCCATTGATGGTATAGTACGCCAAACGCTATGGATCGCCGACGCGTTCGGAGATTCCTTCATGAGCCGAGCCGCCCTCTCGATTTTGTTGTTCTTTCTCGCCGGCTTTCCGCTGCCGGCACAGAATTCCAATGACCAGTTTTCCGAGGCTCTTGCTCAGGGAGATCTTTACCAATCAAGAAGGAAATACGACCTTGCTCTCGAGGCCTATCACAAAGCGGACAAGCTCTGCCATCACTCGTCCGGCGCATGCTATTTGAAGCTGGCCTCCGTGGAGCGCAAACTCGGCGACTTTCCTTCCGCACTCGATGACGCAAAACGAGCGGAGAAGACCGCTGCCGATAACAAGACGGTGGTTCTTGAGGCGCGTCTATTCCGAGCCTCGCTGCTTACCCAAATGTCCGGCAAACCCACAGACAAGAAGCTAAGAGACGCAGAAGAGGAGCTTCGCCAGGCGCTCGCTATGGATTCCGCGACGCCTCTCACGCAATTTGATCTTGGAATGGTTCTGCTGAAGGAGCAGCGTGATGCCGAGGGCCTGGCGCAAATGAACGCTTATATTGCCAATCTGCACGCAGATCCGGCCACGGCGCTCGAAGCGCGCCGCATCATCGCCAACCCCATTCGTGCCCGCGAACCTTTCGCGCCCGATTTTTCGTTCACCACACATGAGAACGTAGCTCTTTCGAACGCCTCCCTACGCGGGAAGGTCGTCCTGCTGGATTTTTGGGGCACGTGGTGCCCGCCTTGCAGGGAATCGGTTCCGGTCGTCCGCAGCCTGCAAAAAAATATTCGGAAAAGGCCTTTCAAATCGTCGGCATCAGTTCAGACGATGACGAAGCGGTGTGGAGCACCTTTATCCAGGCGCAAAGGATGACGTGGTCTGAATACATCGATCTTTCCGGAGAGGTCCAGAAAGCCTTCAAAATTGATTCCTTCCCCACTTATATCGTTTTGGACAGAGACGGCGTCATCCGGTACCGCCGCTCGGGCTTCGGCGAAACCACGCAGTCCGAGCTCGAGGAATCAATCGACAAAGCGCTCAAGCGGAAATCCGATCCGAAGCTGGCCGCAGCCGTAATGGCGGAAGCCAAGGAGCCCGCCGTTTCGCCAATTGAGCCGGCGAAGGTTTCTTCCAGTGGAAAATCAGCCGTCGTAGAGAAGACCGAAGCCGAGCCTGGCTCTCCCTATCCGGGCATAGAAGCCGGGTATGTGTCAGGATCTGTATACAAAAATAAAACCATCGAAATGTCGTACGAATTCCCGCCTGGCTGGATCGCCGCGACCGCCGAATCACTGCACACCTTCAACGAGCGAGCAGAAGCCGCTGCAAAATCCGCGATTCTCGAGCAACACCCGGAGCTCGCAAACTCGATGCGAGTGAATGTCCCCAAAGTCATCTTCTACGCTTCTCGACGAGGGAACTGGGATGGCCAGCACTTCGACCTGCCTTCGATCCGAATTACAGCCGTCCCCACGCAGCTCGACGACCTCAATCCGGACAGCTTTCGTCAACTCGCGGAGAACAGAGCAACTGCAACGGGTAGCAAATTAATTGGGACGCCAATCGGATTTCAGGTGAACCAACATCAATTTATGCGCGCGGATTTCGATCACGCGGTCGACGCCCTGCACGTATATCAATCGTTGGTGCAGACTCTCGCCGGAGACTATCTGTTGAACATCGAACTGTACGCGTATTCCACCGAGGAACTGAATCAAGTGACGGAGTCTCTGAAAGCGATGGCCATCTCCGACGGCGAACCGTGACAAGAGAGATCGCGCAGGAAAGGGGCGGTGGACATGTTCTGTTCGTGAACCATGGCGGTGCCGATCCGAGGGAGTTGGCGCTGGGCCCACGGTGGAAGGATTACCACCTCACCTGTCTTGAGCGGCATGGCAGATTTCTTGTTATTCATGCCGGCCTGCGCGGCAAGCTCTACAGAAACGAGACAGTTTCACGAAAGTTGTGACTGCATCGAGCGTCAGTGGGAAGCGAGGGGCGCGGAGTAGGGGGCGAGAGGAATGTGGAGAGAGCCGACGGTGTCGGAGAGTTTATCTCGCAGGATGACGCAGAGGATCGCGGCCCCGGGCATGAATTTGAGGCTGACGGGCATGGTCCAGCCCGTTCGAGAGAGGGCGTCATATTGATCGGGGCCAATGTTGGCTTCGATTTCTTTCTGGGTGACATCGAGGACTTTGTTTTTGGCGTCCATTTGAAGAAAGACGACTTCGAAGCTGCCCTTCCAACGGCCGTCGTCCTGGAAGGTGAGCAGGGGCTGCGGATTGAGGTGGACATGCGCTTCGATTTGCGCCCCCTTGGCCGCTGAAGAGGCTGCCATACGGACAGCGAGAGGGAGTTGCGGGGAGTCGACGGGGCTTGCGGCGATTTCGCTGAGAAACTCGAACCGGTTTTTGGGCGGAAGTGGAGTTGCATCGGGAAGAGCAAAATAGCCGCTGCGGGCGAGGACGGTTACGTCAGGCCGATTGACTTTCATTTGAATATTCCGCCATTCGCCTTTCCATTTATCGTGGTCAGGATAATAGGCAAGATTGTAGGTAAAACGCGAATCGTCGAGCGCGCGGCGGATACCGGTTTGGAGGTCGTTGCGGTTGAAGAAAGCGCGGCCGCCGGTCCTGCTGGCGAGCTCAAGGAGACCAGAGTTCGGCGTGGGCGTCCTGGATAGGAGTTCGCCGACGGGGTTTACGGACGCTGCTGGCGTGGTATTACGGAAGTCCAGGTCTTCCGTTCCAAGACCTCTAGCGTCCACGGTATAGACGGCGATCCCTGCGCCGTTCATCAGGCGAACCATCCGCTCGAAGTCTTGGCCGTTCTTAATCACTCGGAGTGCGGGGAGATTGACATCGGTACCGCTTCGCCACGCACTCAAGTAGGGATCCAGGTCGTTGTCCGCGAACAAATCCAAATAGCCGACTTTGTCGGTGACCCAAATCAGAGTTTTGCGCCCGGGAATAGGGGCAAGCTGCCTGGCGATTTCTTCCAAGGACGCGGTGGTGATTTCATTTGCGATCATGCCTTTATCGGCGCAGGCCCCGAAAGGAGAGCAGTCGCCGTAAATCACATAACGAGAAGGGCTGTCCTTGCCGGAGAGGAAGCGGTCAAGATTTTGCTCCACGGGGTTTGTTTCGAGAGCGGCGTTTTTCGCGGCCGTGTGGAGATGTTCCTGATCATATAGGCGGATGGCGGATATAAGGTCGGAAGAGTCCGCATGAAAAGTGTGCAGGACTCTCATTTCGTCATTGAGGAGGTAAAGGCCGACGTGGTCTTGGGGCTGAAGCTGGCGGAGGAATTTTCGGACGCATGCGAGGCCGTAGGCCTGCGATGCAGGCTTGGAATTAAGCATATCGAAAAGAAGAATGGTGACACTGGGCGGGGAGGGATTTCCGGACGCGACGTTGGTATAAATGTCGGGTCCGGGAACGGGAGGCGAAGGGAGAAGATGGCTGTTATCGACAGAAGAAAAAAAGCTGATGGGCTGAGGCTTGCCATCGTCGAGAAGAGTGACGTCGTCCTTGGTGAGATCTTGAATAGGATGGCCCTGGTTGTCGGTAACAACCAGGCTGACGCTGACGATGCGAGTGGTGGTGCGGATTACGGCGCTATGATTGTCCTGCGGGAATGCGGAGGTGGCCATGAGAAGCGCCAGGAGGGGTGAAAAAGCGCGACCGGCGCGGCGAGCTAGTGCCACGGTAGGCATGACACGGGCATGATAACACTAGTAGCGAGAGATTTGGTGGGCCGGGCGTTTGAGGAGGCGTTTCGTTGAGGAGGGGGTGGGCGAAGCGAAGAGCGCACGATGTATCGTGCCCTTACAGGTGAGAAAGAGGCATGAGGCGGGGCGTTGGGCCAAGTTGGGGAGCAAGGCGGGCTAGCGGCGGTCTGATATTATTTGGTTTCGGCCTGATAGCGAGCCTCGAATTTCGGCTGAGAGCGAAAAGTTTAGCTGGCGTTGCCCGCTCGCGTTGCGTTGAGGGTGTCCCACCACCTTTGGAGCCTTGCCGCAGATCCCATAGAAGGTTACGCAGTTAAGAACCTCGCCAGTGTATGGCATCCTGACGGAGCTGAGCCTGCTATATCAGCCTCCGGGAAATGAAAATGGAAATCTTGTTATGATCTGCAATCGAAACCGCGTGACTCGGATTTTGACATTTCGGCTTTTCTTGGTGTTTTTGGGCGTCGCGCTGGCGACGAGTGGAGCGGAGCAAAGCGGGCGGGACGCAATACTGGGCCACCTGAACCTGGTGATTCGCCTGTACCAGGATGCGACCGCGAAGATTGAGACGGGCGGACTGCCGAGCGACCTGATCTTCCAGGAAAATACGCAATCGCTAGCTACGGAGGCGGTGCGGCTGGCGTTTCAATCGGCAAGAGAAGAAGCGAAACTGCTGGGCGGCGAACAAGGCACAGAAACAGGCGCAGCGAAAGTTACGGCGACGGCAGGAGCGAAGAGCGCGACGGCGAACGCGATCGGCGGGCAATCGGCAGGAAACAGCGCCAAAGGAGCTACGCCAAACTACGCCGCGGTTGAGGCGCAAGTGGAGAAGCGGATCAGCGATACGCAATCGCAGATAGACGCACTGAATAGAAAAATTCCCGCGACGCCCGCGCGCAAGGCGAAGGCGCTGATTGCGCAGCGAGATGCGTTAAAGGGCCAGCTAGCGCTGGACAACGCGATGCTGGCGACCGTGCAAAAGCTCGCGAGCTTCATCGAGAACAACAGCGAAGCAGGCGAAGGGTCGCTGGGGAGTATCAATGAGCTAGCGCGCTCGGTGCCGGAAATCGCCGAGGTTGCGACGCCATCGAAAGCGGCGGCCGGGAACCACGCTACGGCTCCGGCGCAGGCACAAACCACCGAACCAGCGCCACCCTCGGGTTTGTTTGGAGAGATGGTTGCGCTATACGGTCAAGTGCGAAGCGTGCAGACCATCAACAGGCTCATCTCGGAGAGCGGGCAAGTTCGCGAGAGTGCGAACAACCTTAGCGCTCCGTTGCGCGACAGCCTTCGCAAAACGATACAGGCTGGACAGGAAGCGGCAACGCAGACCGGCGCTGCGACAGCCGGGCAAACAAAACCAGGTTCAGAGCAATTCGCCGCGCTCACGCAACAGTTTACTGAAACGGCGGCGGCGCTCGTTCCACTGCGCGAGGAGATGGTGGTTTTGGATCAACTGCGGGGCAACCTCGCGGAATGGCGAAATTCCGTCACGGCGGAATCGAAGCGAACGCTTGTCTCCTTGCTGATGCGGCTCGCGGGAATCGCGCTGGCTCTCGGATTAGTGGTAATCCTATCGGAGATTTGGCGGAAGGCGACGTTTCGCTACGTGCAAGACGCCAGGCGGCGGAGGCAGATTCTTGTGCTGCGGCGCTTCGTGATGGGATTTTTCTTTAGTGTTGTGGTCGTGATGGGATTCGTAAGCGGATTTAGTTCGTTGGCAACGTTTGCGGGATTCGCGACGGCTGGCGTGGCGGTGGGATTGCAAACGGTGCTGCTGTCGGTGGCGGCTTACTTTTTTGTGGTGGGGCGCTATGGGATTCGTGTGGGCGACCGGATCAGCGTGGCGGGAGTGACAGGCGATGTCGCGGACGTAGGGCTTGTGCGATTGTATTTGATTGAATTGGCGGGAACTGGAGTTGACTTATATCCTACGGGGCGAATCGCGGTGTTCTCGAATTCGGTGCTGTTTCAGCCGACGACGCCGCTGTATAAGCAGATTCCGGGAACGGAGTATACCTGGCACGAAATCACGCTCACGCTGGCGCCGGCGGGGGACTACAAACTGGTGCAGGAAAAATTGGTGGCTGCGGTGAATTCGGTGTACGAGAAATATCGGAAGGACATCGAGCGCCAGCACGGATCGATCGAAGACCGGATGGAGGTCGTGCTGAAGGCACCATCGCCCGAGATCAGGTTGCAACTTGCGGATACTGGGATGGAATTGCTGGCGCGTTATCCTGTCGATTTGCGCCAAAGTTCCGAAATGGATGACGAAATCGGGAGGGCGGTGCTCGGAATGTTTGGCGGCGACGAGAAATTACGTGCGGCGGTCACGGGAATGCCGAGAATTCGGGCAGCGATAAAGGCATGAGGTGTGCGAATTAGGAACCGGCCTAGAAACCAGGCGCCACAGTTAGTGGCCTCCGGAGCCGGAGAGCTGCGCGACGATTTCGCTGACGAATTTTTTGGCGTCGCCGAAGAGCATGAGAGTGTTATCGAGGTAATAGAGGGGATTATCGATACCGGCGAAACCGGCGGCCATGCTGCGTTTGATGACCATGACGGTGCGGGCTTTGTCGACGTCGATGATGGGCATACCGAAGATGGGACTGGATTGATCGGAGCGGGCGGCGGGATTGGTCACGTCGTTGGCGCCGATGACGAGGGCGACGTCGGTTTGCGGGAGGTCGCCGTTGATGTCATCCATTTCCATGAGGCGGTCGTACGGAATGTCGGCTTCGGCGAGGAGCACGTTCATGTGGCCGGGCATGCGTCCGGCGACGGGATGAATGCCGAACCGAACGTCGATGCCTTTCTTGGTGAGAATGTCGTAGAGTTCCCGGACTTTGTGCTGGGCTTGCGCGACGGCCATGCCGTAGCCGGGAACGATGACGACTTTGTTGGCGGCGGCGAGAATGGCGGCGGCGTCTTCGGGACTGGCGCTCTTGACGGGACGCTCCTCTTTTGCGCCCGCGGCTTTCGGCTGGACTTGGCCGAAGGCGCCGAAGAGCACGTTGCTGAAGGAACGGTTCATGGCTTTGCACATGATGACGGAAAGGATGAAGCCGGAAGCGCCGTCGAGCGCGCCGGCGACGATCAGGACTTTGTTGCTGAGGACGAAACCGAGAAGCGCAGCGGAGAAACCCGCGTAAGAGTTCAAGAGAGAGATGACGGTGGGCATGTCGGCGCCGCCGATGGGCGTGACGAGCATGATGCCGAAGATGAGAGCGACGGCGATCATGGCGGGGAAGAGGTGCGTGTATTCAGGATGGACGACGAGAGCGACCATGAGAATGAGGGCGCTTGCGAGGACGGTTAAACTGACGTAGTTCTGGCCTTTGTACGTGATGGGACGCTGCGGGAGCCATTCCTGCAATTTGCCGGCGGCGATGATGCTGCCAGTGAAGGTGAGCGAACCAATGATGACTTCGAGGCCGATTTCAGCCATTTCGAATTTCGGAACCTTGGGCGCAGCGACGTAGTATTCGGCGATGCCAATCAGGGCGGCGGAAAGAGCGCCGAACGCGTGGCTGAGCGCGGTTCGCTGAGGGACGGCGGTCATCTTGACGAGGCCGAGAGGGACGCCGACGCCCGCGCCGATAATCAGAGTGATGATGATCCACTTGTACTGGGAGACTTCAGGATTGAAGAGAGTCGCGGTGACGGCGATGGCGGAAGCGATTTCTCCGATGAGGACGCCACGCATCGCGGAAACGGGAGAGCTGAGCCACTTGATGGCCAGAATGAAGCCGATCGCCGCGGTGATGTACGTGACGTCGATAAGTTGCTGCACGTCGGCGGGGTTCATGATTTTTTCGCCGCCTTGCCCGTCTTGAACATGCCCAGCATGCGGTCCGTGATGACGAAGCCGCCGACCATGTTGCTGAAGGAGGCGGCAACGGCGATGAGGCCGAGAATGGTCGAGAGGCGTGTCTCATGCCGCCCTGCAATGATGATGGCGGCGACGAGAACGATGGCGTCCAGCGCATTCGTCAGAGACATGAGAGGCGTGTGCAGCAGAGGCGAAACGCGCTTAATCAGTTCAATGCCTAAAAATGCCGATAGGATGAACACAAACAGGCTGGAGATAAAATCCGCGGGCATCGATTCCTCCTTAAGATTTCGCAGCCAGCGCCGGCAGCTTGTATGTTTCGCGCAGCCTGGCGTTCACAATTTCGCCGCCCTGGGTCAGCAAAGTTTCGCGCACGATGTCATCTTGCGGATTCAATTGCAGCTTGCCGTCTTTTACCAGGTGAAGAAGAAAAGTGGCGACGTTTTTCGCGTACATCTGGCTGGCGTGATAGGGCACTGTGCCGGCCAGATTGATCGGGCCCATGATGGTGACTCCATGTTCGATGACGGTCTCTTCCGGGTGCGTGAGTTCGCAGTTGCCGCCGCGCTCGGCAGCTAGATCGACGATCACGGACCCTGGCGCCATCGCCGCGACCATTTCTTTGGTTACCAGGACGGGCGATTTTTTGCCGGGGATCACCGCCGCGGCGATGACGACGTCGCTGTCGGCGACCACTCTGCCGAGGAGTTCGCGCTGCTTTTTGTAAAAATCCTCGCCCTGCGCGGTCGCGTAGCCGCGGGCATCCTGGGCGTCTTTGGCTTCGATAGGGAGTTCCACGAAGCGGCCGCCGAGGCTCTGGACTTGTTCCTTTACAGCGGGGCGCAAATCATAAGCGGAAACAACCGCGCCGAGCCTGCGCGCCGTGGCAATGGCTTGGAGCCCGGCAACGCCGCAGCCGATGATGAAAACGCGCGCGGGCGTGATCGTCCCGGCGGCGGTCGTCATCATGGGAAAAAGCCGGGGAAGCGTGTCTGCAGCGACTACGGCGGCCTTGTAGCCGGCGATCGTTGCCATCGAGGAAAGCGCGTCCATGCTTTGCGCGCGCGTGGTGCGCGGCATCATTTCCACGGAAAACGCGACAACGCCCTTCGAGGCGATCTCTTGCAAGATTTCGAGCGAGCCGAAGGGGCGCAAAAATCCGACCAGCGCCTGATCGCGGCGATAGAGAGGAACGTCGGCTTTGCCGGTTTTGTCATTCGCGCCGTAACTGAGCACTTGAATCACGATATCCGCGGCGGCAAAAATCTCCGCGCGGGACGGAAGAAGTTTCGCGCCTTTTGCGGTGTAGTCCGCGTCGGGGTAGCCCGCTGCCGTGCCCGCGCCCGCTTCCATGATGACTTCAAGGCCCGCTTTCGTCAGGCTTGGAACCACCGCGGGCACCATGGCGACACGCCGCTCTCCAGGAAAGCTCTCTCGTGGAACTCCGACAATCATGAAACTTCCTCCGGTACTTTCTGCGCTGCTCTACTCGCCGCTATCCGTTCGAAATTCTGAATCGCGATTCCGTGTTCCGCCGGATTGCGCGGCATTCTACAACGGATTCGCAGCGCGATGTTCGCCCGAACTTTTTCCTGTTCCAGCGCGGCGCGTTCTCAAGCTTCGGCTTCTTTTCCTGGAATGAAATAGACCTCTTCGAACAGAGTTCCTTTTTGCCAGCCGGCACGCGACAAAATCCCCATGCCGTTTTCGCACATGCTGGGATGGCCGCAGAGATACCCGGTGGTACCTTCCGGGTGCAAGTCCCATTCGTCCACGTACATTCGCACGAGGTCATCGACGCGCCCCGTCTGGCCTTTCCAGGCGGCGTCCTCCCACGGGCGGCTGATCGTCGCGACATATTTGAACCACGGAACCTCCGCCGCGATGCGTTCGAGCTCTTCGCGATAGCCGAACTCCCACGAACGGCTTCCGCCCTGCAAGCAATAGAGTTTGTGCTCGCCGGGCATGGGGCTGTTGCCGGCTTTCCAATCGCGGTAAAGCGTGCGCACATAACTGACGAAAGGGGCGATGCCGGTGACGGTGGCCAGCAGCAAGTGGTTCGTGCGGCCGCTTTTCAAGTCGAGAGTGAATCGGCCCTTGGAGATTTTGCGGCAAAGCATCGTATCGCCGGGCTTGAGTTTGTAGAGATGAGGCGTTAATGCGCCCTGGGGTACGAGTTCGATGAAAAACTCCAGAGTCTCTTCGTAAGGCGACGAAACGATGGAATAGGCTCGCTCGATACGTTTGTCTTCGTGGTCCACCCCGAGCGTGGCGTACTGTCCCGCCTTAAACGAAAATGGGCCGCCGGGATCGACGCGGATCAGCCACAGGTCTTCCGACAAATCCGTTCGCTCGAGAATGCGCGCCGTAAAGTGCTTGTCGGTCGGGAGAGGCATGCTTATCTTCCTCCATGGGCTAAATCGTGCCTGCGGTGTTTCGAAGAGCGGCTGTGCCAAACGGCAGGCTGTCCAACGGACAACTGCAGCGAGCGGCGTTTTGCACCAGCACCGCCGCATGGTTCGTCCTTCGTACGCTGCTTTCGGGAATTAGAAGAATCACTCGAAAGGAGCCATCCCTTGATTGGCCTTGTACCAAGCCGCTTTGCATGAGGCGTTTTCGGCAGCCGTGCGAGACGAAAGGCGCGCCGAGAGACCCCAAACGCGGCATTGTACACCCGCTTGGGCATTTTGCGGGTAAGGGAGTCGCTGGCGCAGCCTATCTCGGGCCACCGGCATGTAGGCGAGAATCATGTTTCGCGCTTCTGACCACAGTTTTATTAGAGACCAGGGGCGAGGCCCGCAGGGCGTCCGCAACTTTCGCGCTCCGGCGAGGCGGAAGAGCACTGCGAAGGTATTCAGCGCGCATGCGGCGTAGGCGCTTTCATCAAATCCACGAACATTTTGTCAAATCTCGCTAGATCCAAGTCCATCTGGATTTCGACCGGTTGCGCGCCGAGCTTCGGGTTGTCTTTCTCGACCCAGGTAAGCGTGTTCCCGTAGGCCGCGCCATGGCTGATGTCCACGCTCATGTAGCGCGTTACCGTTCGCGTGATGAGCGTCGGATCGATCCACGCGGCCGCAGCCAGTTCATCCCACATGTACGAGCCGCCCTGGTCCGCCAAAAAGAACTTCACAACATATTGCGCGGCGGGGTTGTTGCTTTTCTTGATCTCGGCAATCATTTCGGGCGTGATTCTGGTTTTGACGGAAATATCCACCGGAGTGCAGACGATCTTTTTCCACGACGCCTCGAGCACGCTCTTCGCGGCTTCTGGATCGAACCAGAAATTAAATTCGTGGCGCGGACTGCTGATGAACTCCGGATCGTCCGTCTGCGGGTCCAAACTTCCGCCCATGAAGACCAGCCTTTCGGCCAGTTCGGCAAAATGCGGATCGATCGCGTTGGCGAGCGCCAGGTTGGTCATGGGCGCGCCTTCATAGATGGTCACTTCGTGCGGATATTTGCGCACCATGCGAATCAAGAAGTGAGCGGCGTCCTCGTCGGACGGCTTGGTCGTGGGTTGCCCTTCCGGCAGCGGCGGAATCACGTCATGTTCATGCCACCAGCGATCATCCCACGCGCCGGCGAAGGCGACTTTTCCATACCTCGCCTGCCACAAGAGCGCTTCCTTGCGGCGATGCACAAGCGGAAAAACGGCGCCGGGCACCACCGGAATATCGGTTCGCCCAATCAGCTCGAGCAGGCGCAGAGTATGCGCGACTTCTTCATCGCGCCATTGGTTTCCGCTGGCCACGGTTATGCCCAGCACTTGCACCTGCGGGGATTGAATCAAGGTCAGCAGCGTTTGCATGTTGCTCCCGCCGGGACCGGAACAATCCTGATCGATGATGACTTTCCGAGGCTGTCGCGCGAAAGCCGCGGTGCTGGCAATCAGCAATGGAAACAATATGCAGAGCCTTAGATTCTTCATCGCCATCCTTTTCAGACGTTCGCCATTTTTGAACAGCCCACTCATTATGTTCCGGAAGTTGAAGCTACTTCGGCGCAGCCCGAGCGCAGCAAATGCTAAATGCAGCATCGAGGGCTGATTCTGCCGCAATCCTTATCCCATTGATGGATGGAAATTGGCAACCTTCGAAATGCGAGGCAACTCGAAGAAGCATCGTACGCTGATCGCGGCAAGTCAAGATACACGCAATGCCCGTTCGGGCCACACGCAAAAAAACGCGTTACGCAATTCGATCTGTGAATTTACAGCTGCCTGGAGAAAACGTCCCAACTTCCTGGCTGCCGGGGATCCACCCGAAGGGTTTTGCCCCCTACTTCTACAGCGGGGACCAAGTCGATCGACGCTCGGCGCACGGGTCAAAACCCACACATCACGTGTTATAACAAACCAATGCGGCAACACGATTACGCACCCCGGCCAGCGCACATTAAATGGCTTCTCGATTCTGACCCGTCCATCCGTTGGCAGGTCAGGAGGGACCTCACCGGTGAAACTCCTGACGCGATTGCCGCCGAGCGGTCGCGCGTCGCAACCGAAGGTTGGGGAGCACGGCTCCTCGCGCGCCAATTTCCAGCCGGTCATTGGGGCGGCGGGCCGAAGTGGGACCTTATTGCTCTATTCAGTCTCGTCGTCTTGAAGGACCTCGGTCTCGATCCCACCAGCACGCAGGCCCGCCGAATGATCAGCCGCATCGAGAAGCGGCTCGTGTTTACGTGGCTCAACAACCGGCCATACTTTCACGGCGAAACGGAACCCTGCATCAACGGCAGAATCCTCGGCGTCGGTGCGTATTTCAAGGAGCCGAACGACGCACTGGCCAAGCAACTCCTGGGCGAGCAACTCGAAGATGGCGGCTGGAACTGCGAAGCATGGCCCTTTTTGTCTCCGAAACGCCCACCCAGCCGGCGCTCCTCGTTCCATACCACCATCTGCGTGCTCGAAGGACTGCTCGCATACGAGCGGGCAGGGCGCAAATCGGCGGCCGTCACGAAGGCCCGCAAGCGGGGCGAAAACTATCTGCTCGAGCGCCGCATGTTCCGCTCGCTGCGAACCGGCAAAGTCATCGACCAACGCTGGCTGCGCTTCTCGTACCCGACGTTTTGGCACTACGACGTCTTGCGAGGACTCGATTATTTGCGTAGTGCAGGAATCAGACCCGACCGCCGCGTACATGAAGCCATCAAAATCGTGATGGAGCGCCGCCACCAAAACGGGCGCTGGCCGCTAAACTTCCTTCATCCCGAGCCTATTCCATTGGAGATGGAGACCGCTGTTGGCAGTGCAAGCCGCTGGAACACGCTGCGCGCTCTTCGCGTTCTGTATTGGTACAACGACTCCAAGGGGTAGTTCTGTTTTGGGCGTGCTCGCGCTACAGCGCGGGTCTGAAAGTTGCCGCGAATCCCTCCTTCAGAGCGCATGACGGCCTAGTTGGAGATTAGCCCACTGTCAGCGATGGATGAACCCCAGGGCAGGGAAGCCAGGGGTGTTTCTCCAATAATGCTGGTAGAACGAGGCTGCTCGGGAGAGGCCGGGTTGGGCCAGAGCCCTGGCGGAAATGTGAAAGAGATTTTTTGAAACATTTTGGCGTGTCATATACGTCTAACCTGTGACGCAAAGGGTATGGCGCGTCTGCCGCATTGCCCTCCCGAGCAAACCCAGTCGTGGTTTGCGTATCGCGTTAGATTGCAGGAGCGATCGATGAACTGGCGGGAAAAAAGGCGCTCCAGGCGCTCGAGGCTCACAACTGTATTTGGCTGCATGGCGCTGGCGGTATTGTGCGCCGTCGCTGCGCAAATTGCGGCGCCCGCCTCGGCTATGGCGCAAACTGCGGCGGCACACGCCGTAGGCACGATCAAGAAAATCGCCGATAAGACCATCGTCTTGACCACGAACGAGGGTGCGGAAGTCACGGTCGAGGTAACGGACAGCACCCGTCTGATCCGCATCGAACCGGGGGCGAAAGATTTGAAGAACGCAGTTCCGGTTACTCTGGGGGAACTGCAGCCTGGCGACCGCATTCTGGTGCGCGGGCAAACGGCGGTCGATGGCAAGACGATCCTGGCCGTTTCGCTCATCGCCATGAAACACGAAGATATCGAGGCGAAACAGGCACATGAACGCGAGGAGTGGCAGAAGCACGGCGTCGGCGGACTGGTGACTTCCATCGATCCAGCGGCCGGCACAATCAAAATTTCGACAAACGCGCTGGGGGTGGCGAAGGACGTGACGGTGCAGGTCTCGAAGCAAACCATTCTCCGCCGGTACGCTGCGAACTCCGTAAAATTCGACGATGCCAAGCTTGCTCCGATCGATCAAATCAAGGTGGGCGACCAATTACGAGCACGGGGAACGCGCAGCGCGGATGGTACGCAACTGGCGGCTGATGAAATCGTTTCGGGAACGTTTCGCAATATAGCGGGAACAGTAGAAGGAGTCGATGTTGCGGCGGGAACGATTACGGTGATGGATCTGGCCGCGAAGAAACCGATTACCGTCAAGGTCACTTCGGAAACGCAGCTTCGGAAGCTGCCAGCCATGATTGCGCAGCGCATTGCCGTGCGACTCAAGGCAGCATCCGCAGGGTCGCCGGCGGGCGCGAATGGTGCGGCAAGCTCCGCGCCACAACCTGCGGAAACCGCCGAGCGCGGCCAATCTGCGGGCCGGGCCAACGGCGCAGGTGGCGCTGGACGGGAAGGTCGCGGCGGGGGTGGAGCGGATTTTCAACAGATCCTAAGCCGTATGCCCGCAGCTACTCTCGCGGATTTGCAAAAAGGCGATGCGGTGATGATTGTGACTACGGAAGGATCGGCGGATAGCGCCGCGACGGCGATTACTCTGCTCGCCGGCGTCGAGCCCATCCTTGAGGCTTCGCCGAAAGGCGGAGCGTCCAGCATCCTTACGCCGTGGACGATGAGCGAAGCCCCGTCGGGGGATACGAATCCTTGAAGCACGCCAAATCTGAAAAATCGTTATGGGGTAAGGAGAGGGAATGAGTTTTCGGTTTCTTCATAGGTCCGTTGCAGTTTTGGCGGTGCTTCTATTTTTTGGATGCGGCTTCAACGCAGCGCGCGCGCAGGAGGCTACCGGAAAGCTCCGTGGGCAAGTGACGGATCCTTCTAACGCGGCGGTAACGGACGCGACCGTGCTCGTGACCACGCCCAGCGGCGCGGCCACAACGGCGACCACAAACCATACAGGCGTCTATGAAGTTACAGGATTGGTTCCCGGCAAGTACGGCGTGAAAGTAATTGCGCCGGGATTCGCCCCGTTTGAGAAAACGGACGTCGAAATAGCCGCCGGACAAACCGTAAAACTGGACGTCTCCCTTTCCATCGAGGTACAGCAGGAAAAGGTCGAAGTGACGGACACGACCACCAAAATCGATGTGAATCCCGCGAACAATGCAGGCGCGGTCGTCATTCAAGGCAAGGACCTGGAAGCGCTTTCCGACGACCCCGACGAACTTGAATCCGAACTGCAAGCTCTCGCCGGACCCTCCGCGGGACCGAATGGCGGGCAGATTTATATCGATGGATTCACGGCGGGCGAGCTTCCGCCGAAAGCGTCGATTCGAGAGATTCGCATCAATCAAAATCCATTTTCCGCGGAATACGACAAGCTGGGTTACGGACGCATCGAGATCTTTACAAAGCCCGGTACCGACCAGTTCCACGGCCAATTCTTCATGACCGGAAATACCGCGGGCTTCAATTCCCGCAATCCTTTTGAGGATTTGCCGGCGGGCACGGAACAGCCCGGCTATTACACCACGCAATTTAGCGCCAATGTGGGCGGTCCGCTCAGCAAGAAAGCTTCGTTTTTCTTCAACATCGAGCGGCGCGACATTACCGATCTCTCCGTCATCAGCGCACAAATCGTGAACCCCACGACTTTCCAAATCGAGCCCTATAGCAACGTGCTGCCGAATCCCAGAACGCGGCTTAACATCAGCCCGCGGATCGACTACCAAGTGACTCCTAGCAATACGCTGAGCGTCCGCTATCAATATTGGCGGAACAACGAAACAAACGATGGCGTGGGCACGTTTAATCTTGAAACGCTGGCGAACAATTCGCTGGAGACGGAAAACACGCTGCAAGCCACCGACACGCAAACCATCAGCCCTACCACCATCAACGAAACGCGCTTTCAATACCTCCGCGATTCAACGAACGGAACGCCGCTGAACACTTTGCCGCAGATCAATGTCGAGGCCGGGTTTGTCGGCGGAGGCTCGACGAGCGGAATCAACACGGATACGCAGAATCATTACGAACTGCAAAATATTACGTACATAAATAAAGGCAAGCACGCCTGGAAAATCGGCGGACGCGCGCGCGAAACGACGGATTACAGCGCGTCCAACGCCAGCTTCAACGGTTCGTATTTCTTCGGGTCGCGGACGCAGCCGAACTGCACGCCGACCGCGACCGACAATTGCGTTATTACGCCGCTCGAGGCTTATCAGATCACGTTAATGGGGCAGTTCCTTAACGAAAGTATTTCGACAATTCAAGCCGCCGGCGGCGGAGCGAGCTACTATTCTTTGAACTACAACCCCAGCGGAACAGCCGCCGCCAGCGTGAGCTACTTTGACGGGGCATTGTTTGCGCAGGACGACTACAAGTGGCGCCCCAATGTGACGCTGAGCTACGGGTTGCGCTATGAAATGCAGAACAATCTTGGCGATCACGCCGATTTTGCTCCGCGTTTGGGACTGGCGTGGGGACTCGACGGAAATGGCAAAAACAAATCGCCGAAAACCATCCTTCGCTTGGGCTACGGCATTTTTTACGACCGCTTCGCGGAAAATCTTGTTCTGGAGCAGGAGCTGGCCAACGGTCTGATCCAGCAGCAATACTTGATCCCCAACCCTGGGTTTTTCGATCCGAACCAAACCACTCTTCCGTCCGGTTTCCCCACCACGGCCACATCGCCGCAAACGGTATACGTAAAAAATCCGAATCTTCGCACCCCATACACGATGCAAACGGGCGTGACGCTCGAGCGGCAGCTCACCAACTTTGCCAACGTTTCCGTGACCTATCTGAATTCGCGGGGCGATCACCAGTTTTATACCAACGTTTTCCCCCCGAACGCTCCCGGCGCTCCTCTTCCTCCCGGTTTCAATCCCGGCGACATCGTCTATCAGTACGCTTCGGAGGGCGTTTACAAACAGAATCAGTTGATCGTGCACAGCATGGTCCGCATTCCCACGGCGCGCGGTTTCTTGAAGAGCCTTTCGCTTTTCGGCTTTTACGTTTTGAATTACGCGAACAGCGATACGGCCGGCGCCGGCTATGTCCCTTCCATTCCTGGAGACATCAGCGCGGATTTTGGCCGCGCATCGTTTGATATCCGCCAGCGCGTTTTCTTTGGCGGGAGCATGGACATTCCTTACGGCTTCACCATAAGCCCTTTTTTGATTGCCAGCTCGGGCATTCCGTTCAACATCACGACCGGCCAGGACACTTACGGCGACGCGCAGTTTAATACTCGACCTTCTTTCGGCACGTGCGGTTCTGGAGCGCCGAGCGGCGAGGTGCAAACCGCGTACGGCTGCTTTAATCTGCTCCCGGCAGCGGGAGAGGCGCCCATTCCCATCAACTTTGCGACAGCTCCGGGGCGATTCACTCTTAACCTGCGTCTCAGCAAAACCTTCGGCTTCAAGGAGAAAAAGGAAGCCAATGCCGGCGGCGGCGGGCCAATGGGCGGCGGCGGGTTTGGCGGCGGTGGCGGTGGACACCACTATGGCGGTCCCGGCGGCATGTTCGGCGGCGGCTCTTCCAAATACCGCTACAACCTGACGTTCAGCGTGAGCGCACGGAATTTGCTTAACAGCGTCAACTACGGTCCGTACATCGGCAACTTGAGCTCGCCGCTCTTTGGCGAAGCAAACTCGCTGTCCGGCCAGCCCTATAATTCCTCGACGGCCAATCGCCGCATCGACATGCAGGTGCGCTTCACCTTCTAGCCGGCTTTCGCTTGGAATCTAAGCGCATGCGTGTGATATCTTGCACGGATGAGTAAGACCAAGCGGCGCAAGAAAAAGGTTCTGGATGTGGGCGTGGAAGCCCGTCGCGCGGCCCGAAATTCCGGGATTGCACCTGCCGCCACGCGAGTGATCACCGACAAACGCAAACGCCCCGCAAAGCACAAGAAAAAATGGCTCGAAAAAGAGGCCGAGTAAATCCGTCGCGCCATTGAACTTTTTTCTTCGGATTAGGTCCCGACCGGACCTAATTTTTGGAGCCTCATCCAGGTTTGTGCGCCGGGACGGATTCGTCCGGATGGAATAGCGCGGCCGGCGGAATTTTCTTGCGCTCGGCCAGCGCCACGGCGATCGCTTCCAAATCCTTTTTGTCGAAGCCCATGCAAGCGACTTTCACGGTGCCATCCGGTTCGATCAAAAAAATTGTCGGCACGTTCGTGAGACCATACGCGTTCGAAGCCGGATAGCCCTTCTGTTTTTCGTCGAGAGCCATCGGGAACGTAACGCCAAATTCTTTCGCAAAATCTTTCGTGTCCCGCGCGTCGTCCTGAGAAATGCCGAGAAACGTTGTGCCATCGCCCCCATAGCGCTTGTAGATGCGCTCGAGAAACGGAAACGTGAACTGGCAGACGGGGCAGGAAAGTTTGAAAAACGCGGCAACCACCGGCCCGCTTTCGAGCAGCTTGCCGAGCGAGACTTCTTTTCCATCGAGCGACTTCAGCGAAAAAGCAGGCGCAGTATTCCCGGCAACAATATTTGTCATTGGTCCTTCCGTGGCCATCCAGCGTTTGAGCCGCCGCAAAATGCTCATTAGTCTATTTTAGCTCAGCCCCGCGCGACAAGCAGGCCCGTCTCGCGCCGCCGCGTGCGCATTCAGCAATGGAAACCCAGAATCCCCCCCGCAAATGCCATCAATGGATCTGCTTGGTTTTGCGCTGCATGTAATCCATGAGCAGATACTGGCCGAGTGTGTAAGGCGTCGTGAAGTACGCCTTACCGCGGCACATTTCTGTAATTTTCTGCACGAAATGCACGAGGCTATAATCGCTCGCCAGCATGAACGTGTTGATCATGATTCCCGCGCGCTTGCATTTATTGACTTCTTCAAGCGTCTGCCCGACGACGAACGGATCGAGGCCGAAGGCATTTTTGTAAATGCGCCCATCTTCGAGCGTAAGCGCGGAAGGCTTCCCATCCGTGATCATCACGATCTGCCGCATGTCCTTTTTCTGCCGCAACAAAATGCGCTGTGCGAGCCGCAGGCCCTCGCGCGTATTTGTGTAGTACGGGCCGACCTGCACGCGGGCCAGCTCGCCGAGAGGAACTTCTTCCGCGCTATCATGAAAAAGCACGAGGCTGAGCGTGTCGCCGGGATATTGCGTGCGGATCAAATGAGAAAGCGCCATGGCCACGCGCTTCGCGGGAGTGAAGCGATCCTCGCCATACAAAATCATGCTGTGGCTGCAATCGAGAAGAACGACCGTCGCGCACGAGCTGTGATACTCGCATTGGTGCACCATCAAATCGGAGTACGTCATGTCGATGGGAACTTTCGCGCCCTGCCGGCGCACGGCGTTGAAAAGCGTTTCGCTGATGTCCAAATTTAGCGTGTCGCCAAATTCGTAAGGCCGCGAAATGCCGCCGGATTCGACGCCCGTCGATAGATCGCGCGTATCGTGGCGGCCAAAACTGCTGCGCCCCAGGGACCCGAGAAGATCCTGCAGAGTTTTGAAACCGAGAAAATCGATGGTCTTGTCGGTGATTTCGAACCGCGCCTCGGGCTGGCGCTCGTGCGGCTGTCCGAGCTTCCCGCGCGCCGTAGTCTGAGGTGGCGGGGTGACTTGCGGTGGCTGCTGCGGGTTGATGAAGCCTTCCTGCGCGAGGCGTTCCATTAATTTGTCGAGCAGATTCTTCACCGCTTGGCTATTTTGCCCCTCGGGATTTTGCAGCATCTCGCGCAGCTCATCGCTCATCGCGTCTTCCGGAAGCAGATCGCCCTCCTGCAACGCGCGGAGAATGGCTTCGCGCAGCGCCTCCATGGAACGCTCGGGATCCATCTGGGAAACCCCGTAAAAGTGCGATTCGAATCCGCTTTGCAGAAAGAAGTCGCCCATGCGTTTCACGAGTTCTTCCAGATCGACCGCATCAGCGGGTTCGCCGACATATTTTCCGTAGCGGATAAATTTCATAGCTCGCGTTCCTTGCGTTTCCTAAAAGCGATACCAATCCCGCCTAATTGAACTGCCGGCGCGGCGGACGGCCCGGCGTCTCGCGCGGCTCGGGCTGTTGTTTGGGCTTGTCCGCGTAGAACCCGCGCTCTTCGCTTCGCCCGATGCGGCGGTGCGCCCACAAGCCTTCGAGAATCATCTCCGCGGCGGAAGCGGCGGCCGCCGCGTCCTTGCGATCGCGCACGCCGAGCCGGCCGATGTGTTCCATCACGCCCTGAATTTTCGCAAGCTGCTGATAGCGCTCGGAAGTGGTCGCTAGCTCCGGCAGTTTCAATTCGCCGCCGATCTCAAACCACTGAATCACCGGCTGAAAATTCACCTCGGCAAAATGTTTGCTAAAGACGCGCCCGACCGCGGTGCGGATCAGCTCACGTGCGACCGTGTCCGCGCCTTTCAGCTCGCCTTCGTATTCGAGCTCCATCTTTCCCGTGATGGCGGGCAGCGAGGAGTACACATCCGCAACGCGTGCGACGACGGCCTTTTCTCCCGTGCGCGCGGCGCGCTGCTCGGCGCTGCTCACCAAACTTTCGAGCGCCGTGATGGGCAACCGCTGGCTGACGCCGGAGCGACGGTCCACGCGCTTGTCCTCGCGCGCTTGAAACGCAATCTCTTCCACGACGTTGCGGAGATACGCGGGCACTTCCACCTTGATTCCCGAATCGCGCGCCACCCACGCTTCCTGCGCCGTAATGGCCATTCCTTCTTCGAGCGTCGAAGGATAATGCGTGCGGATTTCCGCGCCGATGCGGTCCTTCAGCGGCGTGATGATTTTTCCGCGCGCGGTGTAATCCTCCGGGTTTGCCGTAAAAACGAGCAGCACATCCAGCGGCAGGCGAAGCGGGTAGCCCTTAATCTGAATGTCGCCTTCCTGCATGATATTAAAAAGCCCAACCTGGATTTTTCCGGCGAGATCGGGGAGCTCGTTGATGGCGAAAATGCCCCGATTGGCGCGCGGAAGCAAGCCGTAGTGAATCGTCAGCTCGTCGGAGAGATCGCGGCCGCCGCGCGCGGCGCGAATGGGATCGACGTCGCCGATGATATCCGCCATGGTCACGTCGGGGGTGGCCAGTTTTTCGACGTAGCGTTGCTCGCGCGGCATCCAGGCGATGGGCGTGCTGTCGCCTTCGCCGGCGATTTTCTCTCGGCAAGCCCGGCAGATCGGCCTCAGCGGGTCGTCGTTGATTTCGCAGCCCACGACCACGGGAATTTCCGCGTCGAGAAACTGCGCAAGCCCGCGCAGGATGCGGCTCTTCGCCTGCCCGCGCAATCCTAGAAGAATAAAATTGTGGCGCGAAAGAATGGCGTTGATGATTTGCGGAATGACAGTGTCTTCGTACCCGTGCACGCCGGGGAAGAGCGGCTCGTTTTTCTCGATCATGCGCAGCAGGTTCTGCCGCATTTCGCTCTTGACGGAGCGCGAGACCGTGCGCGCGTCGAAGTCTGGAATGCTCTTGAGTTCGCCGAGCGTGCGCGCTTTCGAATGCGCTGAAGATTGCAACGATGTGCTTGCCGTCATTGGCCCTCGTTCCGCGTCCCGAGCAATCGGGGGCGCTACCATACTAATCTAATTCAAGCCGTGTCCGTTGCCGCCGGCGCGCTGCCGGAGGACTCCTGTCTTCTGTAGATGCGGCGCCCACGCGCGAAGATACCCGACGAGCCGTTCCTGCCGGTCCGCTTCGGTGCGCAGCTCGAGAATTTGCTGTTTCCACAGCAAATCCATCGGAAGCGCCGACGCGACGACATAGGAAAATTGCGTGGACGGATCCTCACCCGCGTTTTTGGGATAGTCCTCGAAAATGATCGTGTGGCATGTTTCGTAGAGCTCGACAAGTTCGCGCCGGAGTGCGGGATTGGCCGTTGCTTCGCGTTCCTCGAGATAATCCACGTAGCCTTCAGCGAAAGGATTCTCGTCGAAAAACTCGATTACGCGGAAGGGTTCGCGCCCGATGGTCAGGATGTCCATGGTTTCGCCGTCAGGGCGTTTCACGACTTCGATGATTTCCGCCGTGCAGCCCACGCGCACGACGCCCTTGGGAAGAGCCAGCAGCACGCCGAACTCGGATTTGTCTCTCAAACAATTGCCGACCATTTCGAGATAGCGCGGCTCGAAGATATGCAAGGGAAGGTCCCCGCCGGGAAGTAGAACGACGTTCAATGGAAAGAGCGGAATGCGATCGGGCCGCATGGTTCCTGCTCAAATCATACCAGAGCCAAGTCATACGCGCCCGGCCACTGGTCCTCGGGCCGCGTCCCGAACCTGGCGTTCGTGAATCGAATCGCTCGGTCAAATAAAAATAGACGAGAGCTGTTGTCTAGCGAGTTGAATTTTCCGGAGTCAGGGGAGCGGGCGAGGGTGATAAGCTTTGCCGGTTCCGGTAGGTTGAGAAAAAGGAGAGCAATCCGTGGAAAGCTTGAAAAAGGTTTCGCGGTGGATTTGCGGGGCTTGGCTGACAGTTGGACTTCTGTTGTCGTGCACGCCGGTTTTTGCGCAGAGTACGACGACGGGAGCTGCGGCCGGACAGGCGAAGCCTGCGGATCCCGCCGAAGCATTTTGGGGGACGTTGAACGCTTACGAGAAGTCGCTGGTCGAGCAGAGATACACCGACTGGGGATATTTGGCAAAATTCCGCGACGCGGATAAAGAGTTGCCGCCTCCCGCGGCGGATGAGACGCGCGTTGTCTTCATTGGAGATTCCATCACGGAAGGCTGGGGCATGAAAGCCACGGCAACGTCGCCGGCCCGCGGAGTGTTTTTTCCTGGCAAGCCGTATCTCAATCGCGGGATCTCCGGACAAACTTCGCCGCAAATGCTTGTGCGTTTTCGGCAGGACGTCATCGACCTGAAACCGAAATTGGTCCTAATTCTCGCGGGCACCAATGACATCGCAGAGAACACCGGCAAGATGACTCTGGAGGAGACCGAGGGCAACCTCGAGTCCGATGGTCGAGCTTGCGCGGGCCAATAAAATACGGCCAGTGCTGTGCTCGGTTCTGCCGTCGACCGATTTTTGGTGGAACAAAGGACTGCAACCGGCCTCCAAAATCAAGGCTCTGAATGAATGGATTAAGATGTACGCCGCAAAAAACGACATCGTTTATGTGGACTACTATTCCGCAATGGTGAACGAGGAAGGCGGCTTGAAAAAGGAGTTCAGCCCGGACGGCGTGCACCCGAACGCGGCGGGATACGCAATCATGGCGCCGCTCGCCGAAGCTGGAATCGCCGAAGCCTTGAAGCAGCCGCTGAATTGAAAGAGACTTTAAGCGTTTTTTGACTGTAAACAGAGCTTCCGGCGCAGACCTCGTCCGCACTGCACTTACCCAAAGAGCAGAATCTGATGCCGCGGAGCAGCTACCAGGGCGTCGAGCTCATCCGGCCTGTCTTCTTGGCCAAACATTAGCGACCTCCATACGCTTTCGCCAAAGAGCGCGGACTTCCTTTTGAAACGTATAGAGCTTGCTTACTGGGGACCAGTTTCAGGGTTGCGAGTAATAGCCCTGTCGAGTGCGGGCGCTGAGCCCCGGTTTTGCTAAGCGAATTTCCAGATGATGGTATTGCCGCCGCTGCTCGCTTGCAGGCGGCTCGAAAGAGATCTCGTAATAGACGCCCATGTCGGCCACGCAACGTTCCAAGAGCTGGGCGACATCGTTGCTGCTATTCAGGGCAAGGCCGCCGCTTTGCGTGGCGAGTACCTCAAGCGCCAGATTTTCCGCCTGGACCTGGCTAGGTTTGCTAACTCCTTTGACGTAGTCCCTCCAATCGAAAGTGCGGTAGCCCAGGTCCGTTGCGCCCAGGGGATCAATGCTATAGAGCGTGATGTGGGCGCGCCGCAACAACGTCGAGAAACCAACGATGTTGCTGAATATTCCGTTTAGTTGTTTTACGTCGAGCATGGCGTTGGGACCGGTGAGAAGCGGCCAGCCGGGAGATACCCACAGAATGATCTTGCGTCCCGGAAGGGAGGCCGCATGCACGGCCAGCTCCTGCAGGCATTCGAGAGAAAGTCGATAGCGATCGGACGCGCCATAGAAAGTGGCGGAACGGGGAACATTGCGCAGGTCGATGTTGTAATGCTCCAGCACGGTGCTAAGCAAGTTTCCGTCGTCCGAAAAGCCCTTCTCAATCTGGGTACCTGTACCCGAGAGAAAGGCAAGAGTGGTGGGATGAGCAAGGTGTCCGCTATCGGTCATCAGGAACTTGGCAATCTGACCGCGCTCGTAGGAAAGGGCGGCGTAGCCGACATTCACGGCGTCGACCAGGACGATCACCTCGATCTGGGCCTGAGTTCCTTTAACGGCTTGGAAAGAGGAGATCGTCTGGGGCGAGTCGTTATCGAAAAGAGAAAAGTCTTGCTGGCTCAGGCCGCTCACCGGCGTTCCCGACCTGTCCGTCACGGCAGCGTCCAGGACAACGCTGGCGGCGCCGGGCTTCTGGGACGCACTCTGCCGGCGGGCCGAAAGTGTAAGGGACGACAGAAAAGCAATTACAAGCAAAAGGAAGCAACGAGGCTTGATGGCCATTCCTCCCTCCTTCCGAGCAACGGCAAAATGGGTATTCTCTAATACAAATTAGCAGATGTGGTTGATACCGCCTATGGGATTATCGCTGCATTGTCGTGTTGAAACAAAGACGGCAACAGATATCGATATTGAGGGCGGCTTGGGGCGCAGCGCGATCAACTAAGTTCATTCAGAAGGGATTCCATTTCGGAGCGGGCGTGGTCGTCTTGTTTTTCGGTGGCGGCGGAAATGCCGGTGGTCAGGATTTGGCGCGCTTCCTGGCTGCGAGATTCGCGCGCGAGGAGTTGAGCGTACATCAAATAGGCGGGAATGTAGTCCGCATTGTGTTCGAGAAGCGCGCGGAAATGCGCGTCGGCGGCCGCTGGATCGCCGCTGTTCATGCATTCCATGGCGAGACCGTAGCGCGAGAACGCATCGTCCGGTTTCTTTGCGACGAACTCTTCGAGCATCTGCCTGCGGGTTTTCTTTTGGTCAGTCATGGTCGGCTCCCGTATTATACGAGGAGTGCCGAAGAAAAAGAATTTTACACAGAGGACACGGAGAGCACAGAGAACGCTGAGAAGAGATCGGCAGAGGACAACTTGATGGTGAAAAGCGAAATGAGCGGGGAACTGGCGCCGAAAGGCAAGCCGGTGAGCGCGTCGCGCTCCGAGATGACGGAGATTGTTTTGCCGGCGCAGACGAATCCTTTGGGGAAATTGCTGGGCGGGCAGGTGATGCATCTGGTGGACATGGTGGCGGCGATGGCGGCGCACCGGCACTCGAATAGTTATGTGGTGACAGCGTCGGTGGATTATATCGACTTTCGGAACGCGATAAATTTGGGCGAAATTGTGAATTTGAAGTCGCAAGTGAATCGCGTATTTCGCACGTCGATGGAAGTAGGAGTTGAGGTATTTTCGGAAAACGCGATGACCGGCGAACGGAAACATACGACGACGGCGTATGTAACATTCGTGGCCATCGATGAGTACACCGGGCTGCCGAAACCGGTGGCGCCGCTGATTGTGAAGACGGCCGAAGAGCGGCGGCGTTATCGCGAAGCCGCGAAACGGCGCGAGGTGCGGCTCGCATTGCGTTACGGCAAAAGTCGTCGCGGAACCTAAATACCAAATTTCTCATTTCTCCGTTTGATTCCGCACCAATAATCTTGCGCGAGTAGGGGCACGATATATCGTGCCCCTACTCCCGATTCATCGTGCCCCTACAAACGACACGATGCATTCAGAGCGTCGTGGCTCGCGCGTTAGTTTAGCCGACGCCGCCGACCCATCGCGGCGTTTCGGTGGGCCAGGGGCTGCCGCCCTCGGGCTCTTCGGTGATCGCGAGGGCTTTCGTCGCGTCCATGGATTCCGGCGGATTGGAAACGAGAAGCACGAATTTGCCGTTTGCATCGGGCATGACCATCATCGAGGGCATGGGCTTGGCGCCCTTCGCTTTGGGAATAAACCACAATTGCAAAACATGGTGAGGAGAAGGCATGGGAATCTTTTCTCCCATGACGACGATGCCTAACTCAGGATTCCATTTCGCTTCGAGCTGCATCCCGAGAGCGGTGTTTCCCGCGGGAACAATTTTCACGGAACTTGGGTCCATCATGATCATGGCTTCGCGCTTGGCTGCGGCGAGCTGCTTCGCGGTTTTCTCGCGTTCGGCGAAAAGCGTAGCGGCGCGGTCATCGGCCTGGCGAATTTCGCGCTGCAAGCGGCGCATGTTCCAACTCGAGTAAACGGAAAAAATCAAAAGCGCCGCAACGGCGGCCCAGAGCCAGAAGGGAATCGTACTTTTCGCGGAGAGCGCGGCGGTTTTTGCAGCCGATGGCGTTTGCGTTTGGACCTCTGCGCGGACGGTTTGCAAAAGGCGGCCCTTGAGCATATCCGAGGGCGCGGCTTCGGGCGCAGCGTAGGCCAGTTGGCTGACAAGCCAGCGGGCTTCTTCGAAGGCTTTGGCGCAATCCGAGCAACCGGACGCGAGATGGGCTTCGATCGCGGCGCGGTCTTCGGGATCGAGCGCACCGAGGGCGTAGGCTTCGAACATTTCGCGGAATTGGTCGCAGTTCTTCACGTCGTGGCCTGCAATCCCTCTTTTAATCGAAGCAAACCGTTGCGAATCCAGCTTTTGACCGTGCCGAGCGGCTCTTTCAGTTTTGCCGCAATCTCGGAATGGCTGAGGCCTTCAAAATAGGCAAGCTCGATGGCCTTTTTCTGCTGCGGAGCGAGAGAAGCCATCAGAGCGCGAACGCGTTCCGCGCGGCGTTTATCGTCGAGAAGCGATTCGTAATCCGGCGCGATAACGGCGGACGGCAATTCCTCGGGCAAATCCTCGCGGCGGCGCTGGCGCTCGCTTTTCTGGCGAAGGTGATCGAGAGCGCGATTGCGAGCCATGGTGCAAAGCCAGGGAACAAACGGACCGCGAGCGGAATCGTATTGCCCGGCGTTGCGCCAGAGTTGCAGGAAGACGTCCTGGACGACCTCTTCGGAGGTCGAAGCCTGTTGCACGATGCGCAGGACGAGGCCATAGACGAGGCGCGAATGGCGGTCGTAAAGCTGTTCAAAGGCGCTCACGTCTTTTTGAAGAAGGCGCAACAAGAGCGTCGCGTCTGGCGACACTTCGCGAGGACCGCTGGATGTGAAAGCCGCCAGGAACACGAGTGTCGGCTTCTTCCTCTCCTAAAGAACTATACGACTGAAAAGCAAAAATGGATGCTTTTCCATAAGCTTAGGCAACTCCCTTTGCGGCGCGGCGGCAAATGTCTTGCGAGACGGAGAGAGCCTGCTCGACGCATGCGCCGATGGCCGGGCCGCGGAGATAATTGCCAACGAACCAGAGATTTTCATTGGGAGGAGCAGATTCGGATGGACGCGCCATGCGATCGAGATGGCCGAGATTGTATTGGGGAAGAGCGCGTTCGTAGAGTTGGACATTTGAGAAAACGGGCGGTTGGCTGATCGACAGGATGGGAGCCAATTCGCGATGAACGAGGGTGGCGATGTCTCGGGCTGGGAGCGAGGTTGCAGCAGGATCCGTGGCTCCGCCTACGAAGCTCGTGAACAGGACGTGATCTGCTGGGGCACGGTTTGGAAAGAGGGAAGAATTCCAGACAGAGCCGAGCGTGCGGAGTTTTTCGGAACGCGGGATTAGAAAACCGAATCCTTCGAGGGAGTGGCCGATGGCGGATTTTTGATAGCCGAGAGAGACGACGGCGAGGGAGGCAAATTCGATTTCGTTGAGCCGGGATTTTTCGATGAGTTCAGGCGCACTCTGCAGGAGCTTGGCTGCGATGTTCGGCGGTGTTGCCAGCACCAGATGCTCGGTGATGATCGAATCGTTTCCCGCTTCGGATTTGATGCTGATTTCTATGCGGGCGCCCGACTGCGGATTTCCTCCTCCTCCGCGCTGAAGGGAGATGACTTCGACGCCGCAGTGGAGAGCCGGGCCGAGACTTGCGGCGAGTGCTTTGATAAGGGTTTCATTTCCATCTTTGAACGTTTGGAGAGTTGGGCGTTTTTTTGGGCCTTTGTCGCGCTTGGCGGATTTCGCGGCGCGGAGCATGCCGCGGATGACGCTGCCGGAGGTGCGTTCGGCCTCGTGGAGCTGGGGAAAAGATGCGCGGAGGCTGAGTTTTTCGGGGTCGCCTGCGTAGATTCCCGAAACGAAAGGAGCGACGAGTTTGTCGAGAAGTTCGGCGGAAAATTTTCTGCGGACAAAGGCGGCTACGGATTCGTCGGCGTCGGGAGGTTTGGTGTGGCTCAAGAGATCGCGCACGACGCTGGCTTTTGTGCGGGCGTTGAAGAGGGATGAGGCGAAGAAAGCGGGCGGGCTGAGAGGGGCTGGTTTTAGTTGGCCGTTGAGGAGGAGGAAACGGGGAGCGCGCGCGGGAGCTTCGACAAGTTCGGTCGCGATGCCGAGATCGCGGCAAAGATCGAGGAGTTGAGGAGTGGCGCTGAAACTCTGCGGGCCGAATTCGAGGAGGAAACCGTCGCGGCGCTCAGAGCGGATCACGCCGCCGGGGCGGGGTGCGGCTTCGACGATTTGGGCGTCGAGGCCGGATTTGCGGAGAGCGTAGGCGCAGGCCAAGCCGGAGATTCCGGCGCCGACGACTAGGACTGGGACGTGGGTGCTCATGGGTTCACTTGGTTGCCAAGGAGGGGCGCAGCACGCTGCGCCCCTACACTCTGCGGCCAGGAGCCATCCTATCATTATGAGCCGATGGTGCCGCCGTGAGTGAGGCGTACTCCGGGGCCGCAGGCGGTGCGAAATGGAGGTCTGGAGGGGCTGAGAGCCGTACCGCCCAGGGGGTGCCCCCCTCCCCCTTTTTTTGTAAGTGTTCATTCTAAAGGGTTTTAAGTTCTGTGTTTTGTAAGGGCGCATTCTAAAGGGGTTACGGGTGGATTTTTCGTAAGTGCGGATTCTAAAGGGGATAGCGGCTGATTGCGAGTGTCGAGAGGCTAGAGCCTGCTCGGAGCTAGCGGCTCGAAAGAAAGAAAAAGATAACGCAGAGACGCGGAGTACGCAGAGGTTTCGCAGATAAGAGGGGCGCACTGGGCGGGGCTGGAAGGCGATGCTCACGGCGTATTTTACGGCAGTACTGGATAACTTGTCAAGGTATTTCTTATGTGGTAATGATTCGAACGACGTGCGGATGGGGCGTAAGCTGATAAAGGGAATGGGGATGCGCGGAAGTTTGACGCTGGATAGTGGCGTTTGTGAGTGGCCGGGGAAAGCCTGAGGGTTCTTAGAGAGGTGAGGCGCAGAGAAGAGGGCACGATGTAACGTGCCCCTACGGAAATGAGGAAGCAGGGCAACATCAGTCGAGAAGTGGATCAGCGATGGCCTTCACTAGGTCGCGTTCGTAGTAAAGCAACTGGACGCCGATTCCCGAAGGTCCTTGAGGAATATTATTCGGCTCGATATGGGTGACGCGGCCTGCGAATCGGCGAATGCCTGCCTTCACGCCGGTGACGCGCTTGGGCATTTTTAGGAGAACTTCGACGGCTTCCCCAACACACAGGATGACATTCGTGGTGAAGTAAACGCCCCTGGTGGAGATATTGATGGCTTTGGCCTGGTGCATGCCTTCGGATGGGCTCTCCATACGATGAAAAGACAGTGGAGTATGTAGTTTGAAACGCGGTGTGATTCGATGATCGTTCGCGGCCATGCCTTCTCCTTGATTCGCCTGAGAAGGGTATGGCAGGCAGCGTCAGCCCAATTGACGGGTGTTCACCATGACACAGGGCTGCGGGCGAAACTGTGCAAAAGGGCACAGTGGGCAATGATTAGGATTCTCCAATGATTGGAAGACGGACTCACGGGGGGTATAGCTTGTTTAGAGACTTCCTTGCTCTCCGCTGTCGGATAAACGGCGCGGTTAAGGGAGACAGACGCGGCGACCGAGGACGTCGAGCGCGGTGGTTTTTTTGCCGGCTAGAGGGTTTTGGAGAAGAGGGGTTTGGAGGCGAGGTGCTGGGATTCGAGGTAGGGGTCGAAGAGCATGGCCGCGTTGCGGATGAAGATCCGGCCTAGGGGGGTGGTGCGGATTTCGTTGGGAGTGAGGAGGACGAGGCCGTCATCGCGAAAGGGTTCGAGGCGGGTTAGTTCGCCGGCGAAATATTGATCGAAGTCGATACTGAATTCCTGCGAGATTTCATCCTTTAGGACAACGGTGTGGCAGAGGAGGCGGTTGATTACGGCGCGGCGGAGGCGATCGTCGGCGGAGAGATGGTAACCGCGCATGGTGGCGATGCCGCGGCCGGCGACGGCTTTTTCCCAGTTGGGGATGTCGCGATGATTTTGGGCGTACGCGTTTTGGATGCTGCTGATTGCGGTGATGCCCATTCCGTAGAGGTCGGCGCCGGCTTTAGTGGTGTAGCCCTGAAAATTGCGATGGAGGGTGCGATTTTGCTGGGAGACGGCGAGTTCGTCGCCGGGCTTGGCGAAATGGTCCATGCCGATGTAGAGATAGCCGGCTTCGAGGAATTTGAGGAGGCCGGTGCGGAAGATTTCGAATTTGGTCATGCCTTCGGGAAGATGGCCTTCGAAGGAGCCTTGCTGCTTTTTGAGCCAGGGGACGTGGGCGTAGCTGAAGAGAGCGATGCGGTCGGGAGTGAGTTCGAGGATTTGGTCGACGGTGTGGGCGAAGGTTTCGGCGGTCTGGTAGGGAAGGCCGTAGATGAGGTCGACGTTGACGCTATCGAAGCCAAGATCGCGGGCGGATTGAATGAGGGCGGCGGTGAGCTCGAAGGGCTGGACGCGATTGATGGTTTTTTGGACGAGCGGATGAAAATCCTGGATGCCCATGCTGAGACGATTGAAGCCGAGTTTGCGAAGAGTGGCGAGATGGTCGCGGGTGGTGACGCGTGGGTCGACTTCGATGCCGATTTCGGCGTCGGGGGCGAACGTGAAGCGGTCGTGGGTATAGCCGAAGAGATCTTCGATTTGCGGAGGAGTGAGATAGGTGGGCGTGCCGCCGCCCCAATGGAATTGCGTGACGGGGCGATCTTTGGAGACGGCTCGGCTGACGCGGTCGATTTCTTGCTTGAGAATTTCGAGATAGGGAGGAGTGACGCGCTTGTCTTTTTGGATGATGACGTTGCAGGCGCAGAAGAGGCAGAGGGATTCGCAAAAGGGAAGGTGCATGTAGAGGGAGACGGGGGACTTGGCGGCCTCGGCCTCTGCGTGGACTTTTTCGAGGTCGGCGGGGCCGAAGGAATCGTTCCAGACGGGAGCGGTGGGATAGCTGGTGTAGCGCGGGCCGGGACGATTGTAACGAGCGAGAAAGTCTTCGCTGACGCGAAGCTCTTCGCGCATGTTTTGCAGAGTTGGATTTGCGAGAGTCACAATCAGGTTCCTTGTTCAGACGGTTCGGACGGGCACGGCGTGCCGTGCCCCTACAGCGGATTCCTGTGATAGAGCCTGCTGGCCGGTTTCGATGAAGAGCCGGGCGTTTTCTACCGGTGTTTGTTGAAGGATTCCGTGGCCGAGATTTAGGATGTGGCCTGCGCCCGTGAGAGCGGAGATCGCGTCTTGCGTTGCGCGGCGAATCTCGTCGGGCGGGCCGAGAAGGACGGCGGGATCCACATTGCCTTGGAGGGCGATGCGCGGGCCGAGCATTTCGCGGAGGGCGCGCATGTCGATGCGCCAATCGACGCTAAGAACGTTTGCACCCGAGCGGGCGATGGCGGGGATCAGATGGTGGGAAGCTTTGGTGTAGTAAATAACGGGTGTTTGTGGGGCTTCGGACGCAAGGGCGGAAATGATTTCTTGCGTGGCGGGAAGGGCGAAATTTTCGTAATCGCAGAGGGAAAGTTCGCCGCACCAGGTGTCGAAGAGTTGCACGGCGGCGGCGCCAGCGGCAATTTGGGCTTTGAGATAAGGGATTGTTGCTTGCGCGATGCGATGGAGAAGAGTGCGGAAGGCGGCGGGTTGGTGAAAGAGGAAGGATTTTGTGTTTGCGAACCCTTCGCCGGTGCGGCCTTCGACCATGTAGCAGGCAAGAGTCCAGGGGGCGGCAGCAAAACCGAGAACAGGGACGGTTGGGCCGATTTCACGGACGATGCGGCGGATGGCTTCGGGGAGGAAGGCGGTTTCGATTTCGGGATCGAAGAGTTTTAGTTTATCGACGTCGTGTTGGGAGCGGACGGGTTCGGGCAAGTTTGGGCCGGCGTCCCCGAGTTCGAGCCTGAGGCCCATGGCTTCGGCAGGGATGAGAATGTCCGAGAAGACGATGACGGCGTCGACGCCGAGGAGGCGAAAGGGCTGCAGAGAGACTTCGACGGCGAGGTCGGGGGTCTTGCAAACCTCCAGAAACGCGTGATTTGCGCGGATGGCGCGGTATTCGGGGAGGTAGCGGCCGGCTTGGCGCATCATCCAAACGGGAAGGCGCGGAAGAGTTTCGCCGCGGCAGGCACGGAGGAAGAGGTCTTTGCGATTGAGAGGTGCGGGAGTCGTGGTCATCTTGGCCTGACGAAGAGAATAGCAAATCCGGGAGATGATTGCAGAAGGAGCAAGGAATTAGCGGGGGTTTTGTGGGTGGGCTATACTCTGAGGGCCGCTGCGGAAACGGAAGCGAGAGGGGCCGCAGTTGGGTTGAACGGCGTGAGGATGCGGTGAGGTAGGTTCGCGGAACTGATGGAACATTTCTTTTTCATTTTGACGATTATCGCGTACGGCGGGAGTTTGGCCTGCTACCTGCGGTTTCTGAGCGCGGGGAAAAAGACGACCGGGCAGCTCGGGTCGCTGTTGCTGGCGGTCGGGCTGATCACGCATTATTTCGCGCTGCTGGAGCGATCGCGCGGGATGCACACCGTTCCGTATCACGATCTGTACGGGTCGATGTCGCTCTTTGGGTGGTTGCTGGCGTTGACGTATTTGGGATTGGAGCTTTTTCACCGGCAGAGGTCGGTGGGAGCGTTTGTGCTGCCGTTCATCTTGGTGTTTTTTGTGGCGGCGCATCTGGCGCCGGTGGATCGATTGGCGCCGACGCGGGCGCAGGGGGTGGCGTTTGCGTTTCATGTGACGCTGAGCATTCTGGCGTACGCGGCGTTCGCGCTTTCGTTTGTATTCAGCCTGATATTTCTGGCGGAGGAGTGGCACTTGCGAAGGCACAAGCTGGGCAGCATGGTGTGGAGGCTGCCGCCGCTGGAGCTGCTGGAACGGATGAGCCGATCGAGCGTGCTGGTCGGATTAGTGTCGATCGCGATAGGAACGGCGCTGGGATTTGTGTGGGTCGACCGGCTGCACGGAGAGTTTTGGTACTACGATCCGAAGTATGTGATTACGCTGGTGATTCTGCTGCTTTACGTGGTTTATTTTCAACTGGCGCGGACGGCATCGTGGCGGGGAGCGCGGGCTTCGAAGCTGTGTATCTTTAATTTTTTTGTGGTGGTGATGAGCTTTACGGTGGTGAATTTGTATTTTTCGCATAGTCACCGGTATTTTTGAGAAGAAAGTGGATAGTGGGTAGTGGTTAGTGAATAGAAGCGGCGCCGCGCGGCCCGGGTGCGGGAGCGCTTGCAGCGATCGAGTTCCTTCGGATAGGAAGCAGCGGGGTTGGGATGGAGATTGTTCTCGTCGGACTAAACCATCGCACGGCGCCTGTCGAGGTGAGGGAACGGGTGTCTTTCACGGCGGAGCAGTCGCGGAAGGCGGCGGAAGAATTGCGTTCGCGGGGAATCCTGGAAGAAACGCTGGTGCTCTCGACGTGCAACCGGAGCGAGATCTACGGAGTGCCGCCGGAGAGTTCGCATGAATGCGCCCCGGGGCTATCGTCTTTTTTGAGCGAGTTTCACGCGGTGCGTCCGGATGTGCTGGGGCTATCGCTCTACCATCACTACGACCGGGAAGCGGTGCGGCATCTTTTTCGCGTGGCGGCGGGGCTGGATTCGATGCTGCTGGGCGAGGCGGAGATTTTAGGGCAGGTGCGCGAAGCATATCGTTACGCGCACGAATACGGGGCGACCGGGCCGGTGCTGAACCGATTGTTTCAAGGGGCGCTGGAAGTTGGGAAGCGCGTGCGATCGGAGACGGAGCTGGGAACGCGGCCGATGTCGGTGGCGTCAGCAGGTGTGAAGCTGGCGGAGCGGATTTTCGGGAAAATGAACGAGCGAAGCGCGCTGGTGTTGGGAGCGGGAACGATCAGCGAGCAGGTGGTCAACCAATTGAGGGACCGCGGGATTGCGCGGCTGTTTGTCATGAACCGTTCGCGCGAAAAAGCCGAGGAGCTGGCGCAGCGGTTTGGCGGAAAGGTGGTTGGATGGGGCGAGTGGGAAACGGCGCTGACGCTGCCGGACGTGGTGGTGACGTCGGTGGCTTCGGAAGAAGCGGTGCTGCGGCGGGAAGATTTGCAGGCGGCGATGGCGGCGCGCGGGAATCGCGCATTGTTCCTGATGGATTTGGGAATGCCGCGAAATATCGAAGCGTCCGCCGCGGAACTTTATAACACGTACGTTTACAATTTGGATGATTTGACTGAGATTGTGGAGCAGAACCGGAATGCGCGAGAGAGCGAAGTTCCGAAGGCGGAGACGATTGTAGACGAGCATGTGGGGAAGTTTCTTTCCTGGCAGGCGAGCGTGGAGTTGGTGGGATTGGTGGACGCGCTGCGGACTCGATTGCGCGAGGAAAGGGCGGCTTTTATTCACGCGCGGCTGGATTCGATGATCCATCTGGCTCCGGCGGAACGTGAGCGCATGGAATCGATGATGGACGAATTGCTCGAGAAACTTTTGCTGGAGCCGGCGCAACGGCTGCGCGGGGAAAAAGAACTTCGCAGGAAAATTCAAAACGTGGAAGCGCTGCGCGATTTGTTTCTCTCCCGCGGGGAGAAGCCGTGAGGCACTTACGCATCGGGACGCGGGGCAGCTTGCTGGCGAAATGGCAAGCGGAATTCGTGCGCAAACAGCTTTTTGCGAACACGGGAGTGGAAACGGAAATCGTCATCATCAAAACCTCGGGCGATAAACTGCAGAGTTCAGCCTTATCGCAAATCGGCGGCAAGGGAATTTTTATCAAGGAGCTGGAGGAGGCGCTGCTGGAGGAAACGATTGATTTGGCGGTGCATAGCGTGAAGGACGTACCCACGGACACGCCTTCGCGATTGATGTTTCCGGCGGTGTGCCGGAGGGCAGACGTGCGCGATTGCCTGGTTGCGGCGAACGGGGCGACGCTGGGGAGCTTGCGGCAGGGAGCGCGCGTTGGGACGGGTAGTCTGCGGCGGCAGGCGCAACTGCGGCATATCCGGCCAGACCTGGATATACGCGATTTGCGCGGGAATGTGGACACGCGGTTGCGGAAAGTGGAGAGCGGAGAATACGAGGCGGTGATGCTGGCGAAAGCGGGGCTTGATCGCTTGGGCTGGAGCGAACGCATCACGGAGATATTTTCGCCGGAAACATTTCTTCCGGCCGTGGGGCAGGGAGCGATCGCGGTGGAATGCCGGTTGAGAGATCCGGAGGCGGCGGAAGTGGTTGGGGGATTGGATGACGCGGAGACGCGCACGGCGATTATCGCGGAACGGGCGCTGCTGGGAGCGCTGCATGGAGGTTGCCAAGTGCCGTTGGGAGCTTGGGCGAGGATCGAACGCGGGGAACTTGTGATGGAAGCGTGCGTTTGCTCGGTGGATGGATTGCAGTACGTGAAACAGCGGGCGACAGCAGCGCCGGAACAAGCCGCAGAACTTGGCGGACATGTTGCGAATTTGCTGATGGAGGCGGGCGCGCAGAGCATTCTCGAGGAAGTGAGCCGGCAGCGTGGCTGAGACGGTCGCATCGCCGCTAGCCGGAAAGACAATCGTAGTAACCCGTGCGGCCGGGCAGAGCGGCAAGCTGGTGGAAGAGCTTACGGCGCGGCAGGCCAGCGTGAAACTTTTACCGCTCGTGTCGTTTGCGCCGCCCGAAGATTTTGCGGAAATGGACGCGGCGATCGCGCGATTGGATTCATTCGATTGGGTGTTGTTTACGAGCGCCAACGCGGTGCAGGCAATCGAGCGGCGCAGGCGGGAACTCGGGTTGGAAGAGAACCCGACGTGGAAGCATCTCCGCGCGGCCGCGGTGGGGCCAGCGACGGCGGACGAAGCAGAGCACGCGGGATTTTTGGTGGACTATGTGGCGGCGAATCACAGCGGAGCGGGGCTCGCGGAGGAATTGAAAGAGGAAGCGAAAGGACGGAGCGTGCTTTTGCCGCGAAGCGATCTCGCGAATAAGGATCTGCCGACAGCTTTGCGGAAGAGCGGCGCGACGGTAACGGAAGTGGCGGCGTATCGGACGCTGCCGCCGAGCGACACGGAGCGCGAGAAAGTGAAAGAGAGCTTGCGAGAGGGAGTGGACGGGATTCTGTTTTTCAGTCCGAGTGCGGTGCATCACTTTGTGGAAGTGGCGGGGCGAGATCGATTGGCGGGCTTGCAGGGAAGAGCAGTGATGGTTGCGATCGGACCTACGACGGGAAGGGCATTGAGCGCTGCGGGAATACAGAGGATTGCCTGGGCGGCGGACACGACGCCAAAAGCGGTGATTGAGGCGTTGGAAGGACATCTTGCGCGCACGCGCAGGCGGTCCACCGCGGGAGCAGAGCGAGGATGAGCTTTCCGACACAGCGGCCGAGGCGTTTGCGGCGAAGCGAAGCATTGCGCGGATTGGTGCGCGAGACGCGGCTGATAGTTGCGGGATTGATCTACCCAATGTTTGTGTGCCCGGGCACGAAAGTGCGGAAAGAAGTCGGATCGATGCCGGGCGCGTACCAACAGTCAGTGGATCAGATCGTGGAAGAGTGCAAGGAAGTGGAGTCTCTCGGACTGCCCGGCGTGATTCTTTTTGGCTTGCCGGAATCGAAGGACGCGCGTGGGACGCTATCGACTTCGGCGCAGGGAGTTGTGCAGAGGTCGATTGAGGCGATTCGAAAGGCGAATCTCAAGTTGCTGGTGATTACGGACGTCTGTTTGTGCGAATACACGGATCACGGGCACTGCGGCGTGATCGAGAACGGAGACGTGGCGAACGACGCCACGCTGCCGATCCTCGCGGCGCAGGCGCTCTCGCACGCGCGGGCCGGCGCGGATATCGTTGCGCCCTCGGACATGATGGACGGGCGAGTGGCCGCTATTCGGGATGCGCTCGACGAACACAAGTTTCAGGACATTGCGATTCTCGCGTACGCGGCAAAATATTGCTCGGGATTTTACGGCCCGTTTCGCGAAGCGGCGGACTCCGCGCCGCAGTTCGGCGACCGCCGCAGCTACCAGATGGATCCAGGGAATGCGCGGGAAGCGTTGAAGGAAGTGGCGATGGATCTCGAGGAAGGCGCGGACATAGTGATGGTGAAGCCGGCGCTGCCTTATCTGGACGTGATACGCCGGGTGCGCGACGCGTTTGATGTGCCGGTCGGGGCCTACAACGTGAGCGGGGAGTACGCGATGGTCAAGGCGGCCGCACAGAAGGGCTGGCTGGACGAGAAGCGCGTGGTGCTGGAAATACTGACGGGAATTCAGCGTGCGGGGGCGGATATTATTTTGACGTATCACGCGAAGGACGCAGCGCGGTGGTTGAAGTCGTGAGCGCGGCGGCGGGGAGTGCATGAGCGCGACACCTACAAAATCGAAAGTGGAACGGCGGCGTTCGCGGGAGATATTCGAGCGGGCGGAAAAAATTCTGGTGGGCGGAGTAAACAGCCCAGTGCGGGCGTTTCGTTCCGTGGGAGGCGAGCCGCTGATTATCGAGCGCGGCAAAGGACAATATCTTTACGATGCAGATGGGAATGAGCTGCTGGATTACGTCTGCTCGTGGGGAGCGATGCTGTTGGGGCACGCGCATCCCGCGGTGACGGCGGCGATTGCGGAGCAGGCGCAACGCGGGACGAGTTATGGAGCGACGACGGAGTTGGAAGTCGAGCTCGCCGGGATTATCACGAAAGCGGTTCCCTCGATCGAAAAGATACGGTTCGTTTCAAGCGGGACGGAAGCGACGATGAGCGCGGTACGGCTGGCGCGCGGCGTGACGAAACGCGATTTCATATTGAAATTCGAGGGGTGCTACCACGGGCATGCGGACAGTTTTCTATCGCAAGCGGGGTCGGGCCTGGCGACTTTGGGAATCGCGGAATGCCCGGGAGTTCCGCAGGCGCTGGCCGAGCTGACGTTGAACGCGCCGTATAACGACTTGGGCGCGGTCGAACGATTGTTTTCGCAGCATAAGAACAAAATCGCGGCGGTGATTGTCGAGCCGATTGCCGCGAACATGGGAGTTGTCGAGCCGGGGCCGGGATTTCTGGCAGGTTTGCGGGAAATTACGACACGGAACGGCGCGCTGCTGATCGTGGACGAAGTGATCACCGGATTTCGAATGCACTTTGGCGCGGCGCAGCAACTTGCGGGTGTGCAGGCCGATTTGACTACGCTCGGTAAGATTATCGGCGGTGGATTGCCGGTGGCGGCATACGGAAGCAGCGCGAAGATTATGAATCACGTTGCGCCGCTCGGGCACGTGTATCAAGCGGGGACGCTTGCGGGGAATCCGTTGGCGATGCGAGCCGGGATTGCCACGCTGGGCCAGCTAGAGGGGGCAGGAATTTATGAGAAACTCAGCGGCCATGCGGCCCGGCTGGTGGACGGGATGCGCAAAGCCCTTGCGGAGACCGGAATTGCTGGACGAGTGAACGCGACGGGATCCCTGGCGACGCTCTTTTTTACGGCGGATCCGGTGAAGAATTATCAAGACGCAAAACGATCCGACACGCGGCAGTATGCGCGATTCTTTCGAGAAATGCTGGACCGAGGTATTTTCCTTGCTCCTTCGCAGTTTGAGGCTGCGTTTGTCTCTGCAGCGCATACGTCCGAGGATATTACGAGGACAATCGCGGCCGCGCGCGACTCCCTCGAGGCCATTGCGGCAGAACCGACAGCTTGATTGTTAAAGGAGAGATTGAGCCATGCCGGAAGGATTCGAACTGCCAGAAGGGGATCACGAACACGAAGACAACCCGTTTCTCGTTCCCGTTTCCGTCACTATTTCGATTCTTGCCGTGCTCGTTGCGGCGGCGACGCTTCTGAGCCATCGCGCGCACACGGAGGAGTTGCTGCTGCAGGCGCAGGCGACGGATCAGTGGGCGTATTACCAGGCAAAGAACATCCGGTTACACGATGTGCAAAGCGTAGCGGACCTACTTAGCGCACTGGCTCCCGCGGACAAAGAGAAAGCCGCGGCTCTGGAAGAGAAATACAAAAAAGAAGCGGAGCGCTACTCAAGCGACAAGGACGACATTAGCGAGAAGGCAAAGGAGATGGAGAAGGATCGGGATTTTGTCAGCCGGCGCGCGGACCGATTTGACGGTGGAGAAGGTTTGCTGGAGGTCGGGCTGGTGATTTGCTCGATGACGCTGCTGACCAGGCGGCGAGGGTATTGGATTGCGGGGATGTTGATTGGGGCGGGCGGCATCGTATTTGCGCTGACGGCATTTTTGCTGCGATAGACGACGGGTTTTCAACCGGGCAGCGACTAAGAATGCGCCGGGGGCCGAGCGGCTTTCAATTGCGCGATGTCCTGCATTAACTTATCCAACCTGCCGACCACTTCCTGATGGCGAACGTCTTCCGAGGCTGGCTTTTTCGCCACAAAAGAAAGTGTCCCACTGGGCTCGAGAATGCACGCATCGACCTGGGCGAGGGAGTCGAAACCCTGTTTTCTGGCGGCAGCTTCGAGTTGAGGCACGGTGATCAATTCCTTTTTCAGCCGGGCCGTTTTCACCTTTCCGTTTTCGATTAAAACGTCCGATTGGCCTTCTACGATCTGCTCGAGCTTCTTGTGACCGTAGAGAAAACGCACTACGAGATAATTGACGGCGAGAAGGGAAGTAGCGCCAATCAGGCCGCCGGAGACGCTGTTATCGTCTCCGATGATGGCGTTCTGTACGGTGTTTGAGAGGGTCAGCAACACGACGAGATCGAAGGGATTCAGCTGAACCAGTTCGCGTTTCCCGGAGAGACGGAGGCTTACGACCAGGAACGCGTACACGAACACTGGCCGGAGAATCTTCTCGAGCAGGGGAAGACCCAGAACGAACATATCTTTCCAAATGTCATGGTTTGGCACATCGCCTCCTAGCACAGAGCGAGAGTCGCTGGTATCCCGCACTGCGCAGTTGAACGAAAAGCGGAGGGGAGGGTAGCATGTCCGCGCGCACACGGAAAAGCGGGTGGAATTGGGCCGACCGGGCTGTACTTCCGGCCAGTCACATTTTCGTAACACTGTGCGCGAGGCATTCTGGCGGCGGCTTGTGAAACAGATATGATTAAAACGTTTCACCAAATCTATCGCCAGCAAGGTCGTTCTAGAACGAGATCGTAAGGCGGAGGAATTTGCATCCACCGCGGTCCCCTGGGGTACGGAAACGTCTTCGTTAACAGCGACCCAATGCCACAGCGCCATTCTCTTGAACAAAATGTGACCCTTAGCGCGGAGCAGCTTACCGCATTGCTCGATTGCGCCCGCGAGTTGCTGATGATTCTCAGCACGGGAGGGGTCGTGCTGCATGCGAGCGCCGGTGCGACCGAAATCCTTGGCTTGCGGCCAGAGGAGCTCACCGGGATTTCTCTCACCGAATTCATGCATCCCGGAGATGTGAACGAAATGCGGAGCCAGGTGGGCGGACTTTCGGAAATTCCGGGAGGCACATGGAAGGGGCGCTGCCGCCTGCGCAGCAAATCGGGCGAGTGGAGGTGGTTTGAGGCGACGCTCAGCAACTGCCAGGAAAATGTGGCGCTGGATGGGCTGGCCGCGAGTTTTCTCGATGTGACGGCATTGCACCGGATGGAGGCAGAGCGGCAAGTGATTTCGGAAGTGGTGCACGCCTTGAATCACACGGCGAATCTGGACCAACTGCTTGAAGGCATCCATCAGGCGTTGAAGAAAGTGTTGTACGCAGAAAATTGCTTCGTGGCTCTGCACAATTGCAAAGAAGACAAGTTTACCTTTCCGTTTTTCGTAGACCAATTTGACATGGCGCCGCCACCGCAAAGAGTCGGACGCAGTTGCACGGCGTTTGTGTTTCGCACGGGCAGCGCCAAGCTCATTACGCAATCGGAGTTCGACCGGCTGGTGCAACAGGGAGAAGTGGAATTAGTCGGGTCACCCTCCCCGGCGTGGCTGGGCGTGCCACTGAAAACGCCGACCGCGACCATCGGCGTGCTTGTCGTGCAGCATTATCAAAACGAAAGCGCGTACGACATGCGCGATCTTGAATTTCTCGATTCTGTCGGAGGGCACATCGCTCTCGCGATTGAACGGAGACGTTCCGAGGAAGCGCTGCGCAAGAGCGAGTCTGTCTTCCGGCTGCTCTTTTCGCACAATCCGCTGCCAACCTGGGTGATGGATGACGAGACTCTGAACTTCATCCAAGTGAATGATGCGGCTGTGCGGCAATATGGTTTCGCGCCGGAGGAATTCGCCCGGATGAGTCTCAACGATCTTACAGCGGAAACGAAGAGAGAGAACCTGGAAGTGCGCCCTCGAGAAGAAGCGCGTGAGACGCGGCACCAGGGCGTACATAAACATCGCAAGAAGGATGGACAGGTCTTCGAAGTGGAGCTGATTTCGCATGCGCTGGACTATGCTGGGCGAAGAGTGCGGCTAGTTGTCGCGCAGGATATCAGCGAGCGACGTACGCTCGAGGAACAACTCCGGCAAGCGCAAAAGATGGAAGCGGTGGGGCGGCTGGCGGGCGGCGTGGCGCACGATTTTAATAATCTTTTGATGGTCATCAAGGGTCATTCGGAGCTGATGATGAACGAATTGGCTCCTGCGGACCCGTTGTCGAGAAAAATAAGCCATATCGACCGCGCAGCAGACCGGGCGACGGCGCTGACCAAACAACTGCTGGCTTTCAGCCGGATGCAAGTGTTGCAGCCCCGAGTGATGAACTTGAACGGGGTTGTTGAGGATATGGGCAAGCTGTTGCCGCGACTGATCGGGGAAGACGTCGAGCTGGGGATTCGAACGACGGCGGATTTGGGAGCGATTCGAGCTGACGCCAGCCAGATGGAGCAGATCATTATGAATTTGGCGGTTAACGCGCGTGACGCGATGCCCACGGGCGGACGGTTGATCATCGAAACATCAAATGCGGAGCTAGACCGCACATACAATTCGGCGCATCCGATCGTGAAGCCGGGGAGGTACGTGCTGCTGGCGGTTTCCGACACGGGCACGGGAATGGACGCGGACACGCAGGCGCACATTTTCGAGCCGTTCTTCACCACGAAGGAACAGGGCAAGGGAACGGGGCTGGGGCTCGCGACGGTGTACGGGGTGGTGAAGCAGAGCGGCGGCTTCATCTGGGTCTACAGCGAAGTGGGCAAGGGAACGTCGTTTAAGATTTATTTGCCACGCGTGGACCAGCCCGAAGACAAGAGCATCGCGATGGCGCCTCTTGCGGATGCGCCGCGCGGCACGGAAACCATCCTGCTTGCAGAAGACGAACAGGATGTGCGTGAAGTTGCGCGAGAGTTTCTGGAATCCGGCGGATACAAGGTCATCGAAGCGCGGAGTGGCGCGGAGGCGTTGCGTTTGGCTGCCGAACATAAGGCGGCGATCGATTTGCTAGTGACGGATATGGTCATGCCCGGAATGACGGGCAAAGAGCTAGCGCGACGGTTACAACACCAGCATTCCGGGATCGCCGTGATCTATATGTCCGGCTATAGCGAACAAACGGCGGCAGAGACGGCGCGAGTCGAGCCCGATATGCGGCTGCTCACGAAACCGTTCAGCCGCGGGAGCATTTTGCGGGCGGTGCGAGAGTCGCTCCACGTCGCTCGCAACGCAGAGCTTGCGGATTGAGGCCTGCGCGCTGAGGCGGATGTGTTGAGGCTGGGCGGTCCGCCGAGATCAAGCAAGGCGCGGATGGCGGCGATGCCAATCCGTATGAAGCTGGAAGGTTCGCGCGGCCTTGATCACGGCGAAGTCATCTCCAGCGCGCGCCACGAATTGCAACCCCACCGGTAGATGATTTTCCGTGAAGCCGCAGGGCACCGATATAGCTGGAAGGCCACAGAGATTGCCGATCGCGCCAAGCGGGTCCTGAAAAGAGAAATCAGTTTCAAGATTGGTTTCCAGCAGGGGAGCCGGGACGGGTCGCGCGGCGGTCACCAGCACATCAAACGAGTCGAAGAGCGTTTCCATTTTGTTTTGCAGGATTTCCCGCACGCTGAGCGCTCGCAAATAATCGGCAGCAGAACATTGTTCGTTGACGTAGCCGCTGATTTGCCCGAGAGGGTCCGCCAATTCGCCGACGCGCCCCAAGCGAATCAGCGTTCGAAAGGAAGCCGCGGATTCGGCGGCGACGATGACGTTGCCCGCGTCTTCATACGGCCCTTCCGGCAGAGACGCTGCTCTCGTGCTCGCGAAGTATTTGCGAACGACTCTTTCAGCGGCTAGAAGAGCCTTCGCGACTCCCGAATCCAGCGATTTCCAGGCGTTTCTAAGCCAGCCGACCTTCAGGGGGCGCGCTTTGAGGTCCAGAGAGGGCGAATATGTGAAAGCCGCTTTGTCGATGGGCAAGGTGCTGCGGTCGGTCGGGTCATGGCCGGCGATGGCGGCGAAGACGCGGGCGCAATCTTCGGCGGTGCGCGCCAAGGGGCCAATTTTGTCCATGGAAGGCGCGAGCGCCATCGCGCCGGTACGGCTCACACGTCCGTACGTGGGGCGGAGGCCGCTTACGCCGCAAAAGGCAGCAGGACAGATAATTGAACCCCAAGTTTCGGATCCGATGGCAAACGCGGCGAGGCCAGCGGCAACAATCGCAGCGGAGCCGGAGGAAGAGCCACAGGTCCAGCATTTCGTGTCCCAAGGATTCTTGGTGGCACCCTGGAGAGAGGCAGAGGCGAATCGGTAGCCCATGCCGCCGGCCAGCTCGATCATGGATGCTTTTCCTATGAGAATGGCTCCGACGCGATTCAAATGGTCGATTACGGTTGCGTCGTAATCGAACACTTGGTTGGCGTAGGGTTTTGCTCCCCACGTCGTGGGAATATTCTTGACGGCAAGCAAATCCTTGACAGCGTAGGGAATGCCATGCAATGGCCCGCGATAGTTGCCGTGCTGAATTTCTTTTTCCGCGGCTTGGGCTTGTTCCAAAGCGAGTTCGGGCGTCAAGCGCGCGTAGGCGTTAAATTGGGGACCGAGCTTGGTGCTGCGGTCGAGATACATCTGCGTGAGTTCGACCGGAGAAAGCTTTTTGGATTCGATGCGCTTGGAAAGCTCACTCAGCGGCAGATAGAAGATTTCTTCAGCGGGCATGGCGGGGTGGCCTCAGGACTTCTTCGGAGATGATTTCGACTTTGAAGAAACAGGCGGCGGTCCGAGCTTTGTCTCCCTTTCCATGAGCGGCTTCAAATACAGAGCCGGCGCGTCGCCATTTTCGATGGGATACGCGCGCAGGCGATCTAGCGGGGGCTGCGCCAGAAAACACAGCTGTCGAAGTTCCGGTTTTTGCGCGTCGGAGAATCGAGCGCCATAGACGGCAAGAATTGCCTGATAGCGGGCTTCGGCTTCCGCCTGGCTTTCGGGCGAGAGCGAAGGCGTCTCCGGAGGTTGCTGCGGCAATGGTTGCGCAACCGCGGAGCCCGCCTGCATCGTTCCCGGCGGCACCAGCGACGCAGCAGAAACGATGGCAGCACGGCGCGCAAACTCACGCCGCGAGATCGATAAGCCACTCTTGCCGTTCATGCAAGCCCCCATGTCCGTGAAGGGATACCCGGAGAGCCAAGAGCGAAGCTACTGAATTGAGAGCCGAGCGTCAACGATCCCGTTGGAGCAGGCGAGCGCAAAAGTAACTTTGCCGCCTGCGCTCAATCCACCCGGGTGAGCGCTTGGATTTGCAGCTCCAGCGCCTGCGTATATTGCCGCTCAATCTGCATTTCCGTTTGCAGTTTCTTGACGAGAAGATCGAGGCGAGCAATTTCCGCGCGCAATTTTTGCAAATCGGCTGCGCTGGGCGCCGGGCGGCCGGAAGAGGCGCTCGGCTGCAGCGAATTTTGTTGGGAAGCTGGGGCGTCGCCGGGTCGAGGCGCGCTGAAGGCCTCGGCAAGCGCCCGCGGCCAGATGGATTCCTGAGGCCTTTGGTCCGCAAAGGGCCGCGGAGCCGCCGGGGGTGGAGGCGCAAAAAGATTATTGAGAGCGCTGGAAGCGGCGGAGCGCTCCACGGGCGGCGCGTCCGGCGAACGCTTTGGCTCGAGCAGGCTCTTGACCCGGCCGATCAGTTCCTGCGGCTGAAACGGTTTGCGAATCAGCTCGTCGGCTTTCACCGCAACGGCTTTGTCTGCCACACTCTTATTGACGACCCCGGACATCAACACGACGGGAGTTCCGCCGTACTCGGGATGCTGTTTAATCTGGCTGCAAACGGAATAGCCGTCCTGATCCGGCATAATCACGTCGGTAATCACGACGTCCGGCCGGTTCTGCTCAAATTGAGCCAGCGCGGACGCGGCATCGGCGCAGGTGATCACGTTGATGCTTTCGCGGCGGAAGGCAATCTTGATGACTTCGCGCATGGTTGCGCTGTCGTCGATAAAATAGACCGTAGGTGTGCGTTTTTCTTCCGCTTCGTTCAGTGGTGGAACAGTCATCGCTTCGCTCATAGCGCTTCCTTGTCCGCCATGTTATGCGCACTTTCATCGTACTCACGCATGGCATCGAGCATGAGGTCGGTGGCCGACCGCAGTACGGTACGCTGCGGTGAAGTGGTCCCATAAGCAAATTTGTAGACGCCGGCGCCGCCCTGCACGCAGCTTTTCAGAATGTGGATGACCGCCTCGTCTCCGAATAGGCTGCCGCATTCCGCGTGAGAAATTTCCCCCGCGTCAAAGAACAGAACCGCATCGGTTTCGCCGGCATTGATGTACAGAGCGCCAGTTTGATGAGCATGCCCGAGCATCTGCATGACGCCGGTGAGGTCGTGATGTGTCAGGCTGCCGCTGAGGCTGGTGTCCGACTGCGTCAACATTTGCGTCGGCTGAAACCCCTCCGCTTTGCTGACGATGATGCTTTTCACGTGCGAGGCGATGGTCGCGGGCGGGCTTTGGCGATCGATGTAGTCGTCGCAGCCGGCTTGAAAGGCTTCCATCAAGGCGCGCTGGCTGCCGTCGCCGAGGGCAATGATTTGCAGCGCGGCATTTTTTGGATCCGAGTGAATGATCTTGGCAATTTCGAGAGCGCCCATCTCGCGCATGTTTGTGGAACAGAGGATCGCGGAGGGAGCATCGTACTCGAGAGTCGTAAGAGCATAGGCCGCTTGCGTACTCGAAAGAACTTCGAATCCTTCGCGTTTGAGTGCATCTCCCAGCCGTTTTGCGAAGTACACGTTGCTATCGATCAGAAGAACTTTAGGTCCACGCGCTGGAGGCATCACGGTCTTGCCTCCAGAATAACGGTGGACGGAGTAGGGGTGGGGGTGGGCAATTCCTCTTCGCCTGGTGTGAGCGCATCCAGATTCAAGACCTCAATCACTTCGCCGTTGTGAGAAATCCATCCGGCCACGTAGGGAGCGTCGGATTCGCCTGCGCCGGACATTTCCGCGGCAATCAACTCGCAGTCTCCGGTTACAGGCAGCGCCACCCATTCGGATTTGGACCCGTAGTGACGGACAGCGACCAAATAGAAACGCCGCGAAGCGAGGCTCTTGCCGAGGAGCATTTCAGCGACATCGCAGACAGGAACAATGCGGCCCCGCCGCAGAATGACGCCTTCGAGCCGTGGCGTGCGGTGAGGAAAGCGAAAAATACGGCTTGGGGCAACAAGTTCCGAGGTTTGCGAGGCGGCCACAGCGAATCGGCGTTCGCCGAGCCGCAGCAGAACAAATGACTGCGGGGCGAGTTCGGAGTTTTGCGTCATTGCGGCAACTCCGGACTCTCGCTACCGGTTTCCGGAACGGTTTCGAGTGGCGGAAGCGAAGCGTCCAGCAACGCGAATTCGTCGGCCGTTAAGAAGCCTTCGGGGTTAACCACGGGAATCACGTTTTGGTCCAGGGCCGTCAATCCGCGGTACCAATTCCGCTCTTCGTGGCAATAGGCGAGAGGCAGCGCCTGCAAACGGGTCATCGTGGCCATCTTATCCATGCCATCCACCAACAACGCGGTTCGCGTCTTGCGGAGAACGAAAACAAGAGCCGGCGAAGATGCTGGCAAACCAAAGTGGGCGGCGGCGTTGATTACGTAGAGAGCTTTCTCGCCCCGGCGCAATACATGGCGAACCTTGCGGAGACCGGGCAGATTGACTTCGGCCGCAGCGCCCGAGAGGCTTTCCACGCTGCGGACTTCCTGGACCGAAGCGGAAGACACGGCGAAAACCTGGCCGGAGACGCGGAAGAGAATGATTTGCTCCGTGCGTACAGGGTGGAGCTTGGCAGGCGCCGCGGCCACGCGCATCAGCGGACTCCCACGGGAGTGGAACGGCAAATCCCGATCACTCGCTTTTCGATGGCTGGATAAATGTCATCGATCCCAAGCACCTGATCCACTGCGCCCGCTTTGATGGCTTCCGCTGGCATTCCGAAAATGACGCACGTTGCTTCGTCCTGGGCCAGAACCAGGCCGCCTGCTGCTTTTACGGCCTTCGCGCCAGCGGCTCCATCGTTGCCCATGCCAGTGAGAATCGCGCCAATGCTCATGGCGCCCGCATACGCTGCGACGGATTCCATGGTGGCGTCGATGTTGGGAAGGTAGCCGTTGATTCGGCCGCTGGAGCCGTCGAGTTGGATGCGGCCCGTCGGAGTCACGCGCAAGTGGTGACCGCCGGGACAAATATAAAACGTGCCAGGTTGCAGAGATTCGTTAGGCTCCGCTTCTTTCACGCGAATGCCGGTGAATTCGGCCAATTGCGCGGCGTATTGCGTGGTGAAGGCGGCGGGCATGTGCTGGACTAGAATGACCGCAGCGGGAAAATCGCGCGTGAATCCCGGCGCCAAGCGCATCACCGTGGCGGGTCCGCCGGTCGACGCGGCCAACACGACGACGGGAAAGCGCTGATCGAGGCCTGAACTTGCAGGAGCGGGACGCGGCTCGACTGGCGCAGGACGAGGAGCGCCGTTGCCATTCGATTTCTGCACCGTGGAAGCGAGCCTCGAGGCCGTGCGCACAACACGGACTTTTGCGGCCATGCGCACCTTTCGCAACAAATCGTCTTTCACGCTCTGCATATCCAGATCGATTCCGCTCGAGGGCTTGGCGACAAACTCAATCGCGCCCAGTTCGAGAGCCTTCAAGGTGCTGGCGGCGCCATCCCTCGATTCGGAGCTAACGATCACGATCGGACGGGGATTCGTGGTCATGATTTGCGCGGTGGCCTGCAAGCCGTCGACATGGGGCATGTTGATGTCCATGGTGATGACGTCAGGTTTAAGAGATTCCGCGAGGGCGACGGCTTCGCGCCCGTCTTTTGCGTGGCCGGCCACTTGCAATTGATCGTCGGCGTTGAAAATCGTTTCTAGGACTTTGCGCATGAAAGCGGAGTCGTCCACGATAAGCACGCGAAATTTCTTGTTTGCGCTGGTGGCCATGGACGTTTATGCAACCGGTACGGTTGGTCGCGCCTCCGTTCCCATGAGCTGCTCGACGGCGGCGATCAGTTGGTCTTCCTGCACTGGTTTCGTCAGAAAGGCTGCAGCTCCTTCTTTGATGGCGCGGTCGCGGTGCTTTGCCCCCGCGCGCGAGGTAACGACCATCACGGGAATGCGGCGCGTTGTGGGGCTCTGGCGCAATTGAACCATCAACTCGTAGCCTGTCATGCGCGGCATTTCCAAGTCGGTGATCACCAGGTGGCAGCCGTGCTGCGTCACGAGTTCCGCAGCTTCCATGCCGTCAGCGGCGAGCTTCACGCGATAGCCGTTCTTTTCGAGCATGCGGCCAACAAATTTGCGCACGCTGATGGAGTCGTCCGCGACGACGATCAGGCGCTCTTGCTCGACGCGGTCGATCGCTTCGGCCGGAATTGTGCCGCGCGCCACCGCCGCAGATCCCGGTGCAAAGATGCGAGCCGCGCTGGCGCTAGCTTGCAGCGGCCGACGTTCAGAAGGCTCATTCGCGACCATGCGGTTCAAATCGATGAGCAGAATCAGGCTGCCGTCTGGGGCGATGGTCGTCCCGGGGAAAAGTTTTACGCGGCGCAAATATTCGCCGAGATTCTTGATAACGATTTCGTCCTTGCCGAGAACTTCCTCGACGACAAGGCCAATCTGCCGGTTGCCCGCATTCGCAACGACCATGCGGAAGTACCCGTTGATGGGTTCGAGTGGCGGCAAGCCCAAATACGTGTCGAGCCGCACGACTTCGGTAACGACATCGCGCACTTTGGTGAGAAGTTTTCCGCCAACGTCCTCGATTTCGTCCGCGCGCAAGCGCCGAATCTCTTCGACGACGGCAAGCGGGAGCGCAAAGTTGGTCGGGCCGCAGCGTACAAAGAGCGCTGGCGAGATGATCAAAGTCAGCGGCACTTTTAATGTAAATTTCGTACCTTGGCCACTCACGCTTTGAATTTCGATTTCGCCGTTCAGGGCGTTCAGGTTTGCGCGAACGACGTCCAGACCCACGCCGCGGCCGGCAAGTTCTGTTTTCACGGGAGCCGTGGTGAAACCGGGATGGAAGAGCATCTCGCGTAGGTCGCGCTCCGTTAGGCGATCTGCTGTTTCGGGCGAGACCAGGCCGCGTTCGATCGCGCTCTGCTTCACGCGTTCGTAGTCGATGCCACGGCCGTCATCTTCCACTTCGATATAAATGTGATTTCCGCGATGATACGCACGGAGCGAGACTTTGCCCAGGTCCGGCTTTCCCGCGGCAAGGCGGTCCTCCGGGCGCTCGATTCCGTGAGCCACCGAATTGCGCACCAAGTGCACGAGAGGATCGGAAATCTGCTGAATAATATTGTTGTCCAGTTCCGTTTCGCTGCCGGAAAGATCGAGATCGACCTGCTTGCCCGCCGATTTGGTGGCGTCGCGTACGGCGCGCGACAGCCTCGAATAGAGCGTGCCGATGGGCACCATGCGAGCTGCTGTGATTTCATCCTGAAGATGGTGCGCAAGTTTTGTGAACTCGTCGATATCGCCTTCGACGCGGCCGATGAATCCTTCGAGCTGCGAAAGCACTTCGTTCACGTCGGCCGAGATTTCCGCCATCGAACGCGAAAGAATATTGAAGTCGTCGTAGCGGTCCATTTCGAGTTCGCTGAACTCCGACCAGAATGATGTGTCGCCAGAAGCAGCGCTCGTGAGCGTTTGGCGAGCCGTCGACGGACTCCACGGGCCTGTCTGCCGCGAAGAGCTGATGCGGTTGAACTCGTACTTCTCCTGGAATTCTCCAACTTTTCCCTGCAAACGTTCTTTGGAAAAGCTCAGCGTATCGACCAGTTTCTCCAATTCTGCCACGCGTCCGACCATGCGCGTGCGGTTGATGACCAGCTCGCCGACGGTATTCATCATGCGGTCCAGACGGGACAGCGCGATGCGCACGGATTTTGCAGCGGCGGCAGCCGGGCTCGGCGCTTTGGCGAGTTTCTTCGCGGGAGCAGAAGCTTGAATAGTTTCTTCCAGCCCCTCGGCGCGAGTCTCTTCGACGCCCGCAGACACAACAGCGCCTTCTGGGTCTTCCACTTCGACCGGCGCAAACTCTGCAATTCGCCCGAGCAGGGAATCCACGCCCGTGCGCATGCCTATTTCGTCCGCCCATTGCCGGTGCAGCGTTTTCTTGAGGACGTCGACAGACTCAAGACAAATGTCGACAACCGCTGGCGAGGGCTCAAGTTCACCGTCGCGCAAGCGCCCGATGAGGTCTTCCACGCGGTGAGCGATCGCTCCAAGCCGCTTTAAACCTACCTGCGCGGCCGATCCCTTCACGGTGTGAATCGCGCGGAACAGCTTGTTGATTTCTTCGGGGTTGTTGTTTCCTTCGAGCGAAATCAGGCAGTCGCTGACGACTTGCAAATGTTCCTCAGCTTCCGGCTGAAAGAATTCCAAGATCTCGTCGGGCACTTCGTCATCCGCGGGCAGGGCGTCGAAATAGGAACCGGTCGCCGCGGAAACCACGGTTTCCTGGGCGGGCGTTTTGGCTGGGTCCGCATACGCTTGCGCTTGAGAGGGTGGGTAGTTAAGCGGCGGCGGTTCCGTCGGAAACGCAAAGCGATAGCGTTCCTTGAAAGCGGCGATATCATCCAAACTTTCCTTGCCGGTGTCGCTTATCTCCAGAAGATCCGTTTCCAGCAGGGAGATGCCGTCGGACAAGAATTCGGTCAAGGGACCATGCAGGTCATCACCGAGGGGCGCGTTCAGCGCGTACTGAAACACATGGGCGAGTTTCGCGGCGATTTCCGAGAAGCGCGGGAAACCGTAACTGGCCGAAGTCCCGCTCAAGGTATGCGCTGAAATATAGAGGCGCTCGAGATCGTCGCGGCGCGGCGAAATTTCCTGCAAGACGCTGACGTACTCCCGCAAATATTGCAGGTGCTCCGAAGCTTCCTGGAGGAACATCTCGACGGCTTCGTGATCCGGCATGCTCACGCGCGTCCCTCCGTTACTAGTTCCGGCTTTTGCAACTCCTCAGCCGTGGGCTTGCGATACAGAATGCAGTCATTCAAAACGATGGCCTGAAACTTCACTGGCATCTTCGAGATGGATTCCGAATGGCCGAGGAAAAGATACCCGCCGGGTTCCAGCGTGTCGTAGAAGCGCTGCACCAGCGCTCGCCGCCGCTCCTCAGAAAAATAGATCAGAACATTCATGCAAAAAATCATATCCATTCGCCCGACATAGACAGCCGCCGCAAGATTCATCTGCGCGAAGGTAATCAGCTTGCGCAGTCTGGACTTCACTTGATGGCCCGCAGCGACTTCGGTGAAGTGTTCTCCCAGTTGACGCTCATTCACGCTGGCGAGGCTTCGTCCTTTATAGACGCCGCGCTCTGCCTGCTTCAGCGCCAGCCGTCCGACATCTGTCGCGAGGATCTCGACGTTCCAGGAATCGGAAAAGGAAAGCGAATCGGCGATGGTGATCGCGATGGAATAAGGTTCCTCGCCCGTCGAACATCCCGCGCTCCAGATGCGCAGTGTGCGGGGGTTCTTCCAAAACTTTTTGACGTGCAATTCCGGCAGCACGCGCTTCTCAAACGCTTCGTATACGCTGGGATACCGGAAAAAACTGGTTTCCTGCGTCAGAAGTCCTTCGAGCAGCGCTTCATACTCGATATTCGATTTCCGCATGGCCCGTAGCAAATCCGTGCCGCGTTCGAGTCCCTTGGCGCGCAAGTGTTCCTTCACGCGCGTCGAGAAAAACCGCGCCCGCGATTCGTCGAAACAGATGCCCGTCCGCTCTTCAATCAGCATGCGGATCTCGCTCAACTCATGTTCACTAAGACCGTGCGCCGGTCCCTGCCGTTCGCTCATTCCAGTCCCGCTCTCGCTCCGGCCTCTTGCCCGAGCAGAAATTCACTGCTTACCGCAGAGCGCCGGCCGGAACAGGCCGCTCGGACTCTTCCACGACATTGCCGGATTTCGACGTTGCGCGGAATTGCGCCAACGCTTCGTTCAGTTGATCGGAAAGTTTCACGAGCTGGCTGACCGTGGCCACGGTTCCGCGCGTGCCCTGCGACGTCTGCCGCGTAATGCTCGAGATAATCTGCATGGCGTGCGCTACGCCTTCCGTTCCGCGCACCTGCTGTTTCGAGGCCAGTGAAATTTCCTGAACCAGTTCCGCCGATTGGCGCACCACGTTCGAGATTGCGTCCAGCGCGCGTCCCGCTTGATCCGCCAGCGTGGCGCCGCCTTCTACTTCCTTGGTGCCTTCTTCCATGACCACCACGGCCTCATTCGTCTCCGCCTGAATGGCCTTGATGAGTGCTGCGATATCTTTCGTGGCGCTGCGGCTGTGTTCCGCAAGCTTCCGGACTTCGTCCGCGACGACCGCGAAACCGCGCCCCGCTTCTCCCGCGCGAGCCGCTTCAATGGCCGCGTTCAGAGCCAGCAAGTTGGTCTGCTCCGTGATGTCGTTGATGACGTTGATGATTTCCGAAATTTCGAGAGACCTGTCACCCAGCGACTTGATCTTCTTAGCGGTCGCCTGCACCGAGGCGCGAATGCGTTGCATGCCTTCAAGTGTGTCGCGTACGGCACGGTTGCCTTGTTCGGCGGCATCCAGCGCGCGCCGAGCTGCTTCCGCGCTTGCTTCCGCGTTATTGGACACCTGCTTCATCGAGACGGTCAACTCTTCGACCGCGCTCGAGGTGTTGGTGATTTCCTGGTCTTGCTGCGTTGCGCCAGCCTGCATTTCGTCTGCCGCCACGAGAATGTTGTTCGAGCAGGCGGTGACTTCCATGGCCGCTTTGCGCACCCGTTCCAGCACCTTGGTGAAGTTGTCGAGCATGTAGTTGATGGAATCGGCGACGTTACCGAGCGCGTCGTTGGTGACTTTCCCGCGCAGGGTCAAATCGCCACGGGCAACCTGATTGATGACCGTCAAGAGTTCGGTGATGCTCCGCTGCAAGGCGTCGTTCGCATCCTGATTGCTCGTCGCCTTGGAAACCTTGGCCACCGCGCGATTCAGATTCTCGGCAATGTAGGCAAGCTCATCGCCGGTGTTAATTTCCACGCGCGCGCGGGGGTCGCCCGCAGCGATGCGCTCGGAAAACTGCGCGAGCTCTTGCACTGGCGTAAGCAACCGGCTCCCCAGGCGCCATGCGAGAAAGACGGCCATGCCCAGCGCCAGCACCAAAGCCAGCATCACGGAGCCGCTCGCTCCGCTCGGCAGTGACCCGAAGTCAAACAGGGACGTACCGCCAGATTGCCGCCCGGCGCTGTAAGCCAGGCCCAGCACGGCGAACAGAATGACGCCATTTGTCAGGACCAGCGTCCAGATTGTGGAACTCAGTCGCGATTTCATACCTTCCTCCAAATCTCTACTGCGGTCCCGCTCCCGTTTCGGCGAGGTCCGCGCAAAATCATCCGTGCAAGCTCAGATGCTGGGCCCCGGAAAAACCTCGAGCATTCTTCTCAAGTCGATAATTAGTGCCAACCGGTCGTCGTGCCGGAGCATTCCCGTGCAATGCGGTACATTTTCCGGGGCCGACTCCAGAAGATCTTCGGCATTCACCGAATACGTTCCAATCACTTCGTCCGCGGCAATCCCGATGCGCAAATCGTCGTGAGCGCCTTCGCCGCGAAGGGAAGCCACCACGACATGCTTTGGGAGCAGTCCGGGTCGACGTCCTTCCGTGATAGCGATGTCAATCAAGGGCACAATCGAGCCCCTAAGGTTGAAAATGCCCGCCAGATAGGCCGGCCCCAGCGGCAGCTTCGTCAACAGCGGCCAGTCCAGAACTTCTTCGACGTCCAGCACAGGCAAGCAAAATCGTTCGCGCCCGCTCCGGAAGACGCAGTATTGCGACTCCGGCAGCCGCTCTTCCATCGGCCCGAGGGCCTCAAGCAGGTCGTCGGCGTCCGCGGGAAGCGGTACCAGGTGAAAGTCTTCGCTCATCTTCCGATCGTCCTCAAGTAGTCCTCTAGGCAAATCGCCGAACAGCCCGCAACAACTCTTCCCTCGTAAAAGGCTTCGTCACATATCCATCCGCGCCCTGCTGCTGGCCCCAATACTTGTCGCTTTCGGTGTTTTTCGAGGTCACCAAAATCACCGGGATGGCGTTGTAATCCGAGTTGTTCTTCAACTCCCGGCAAACCTGAAAACCGTTCCGTTTGGGCATCACCACGTCCAGCAAAATGACGCTGGGCCGCTCAATGGAAATCGCCTCTTCGACCCTCTCGGGGTCGTTCAAGCCCACCAGCCGGTAACCTTCATGCTCGAGGAAGCCCTCGATCAGCTTCACTTGCGAGGGTGAGTCATCGACGATGAGTACTTTTTTCTGCAGCATCGACATCTCCCCATAATTCTCCGCAGATAAGAGGTGCACGTCGGCAGCCAGCCTTCGTTTTCCCTGAGCGCTGGTGTGCAAGTCACATAAGGGATTATTTATGAGTGGGTTGCAGGGTTCCTGGGTTCTCTTAGCGGCGCGTCGCAGGAGCCGCCGGCGCTACTTCTGTCTCAGCTTGAGATGCTGTCTCAGCGTCCCGCATCTCGCTCGCCAGCGATGAGAATCTCTGCATGATCTCGTTGATACGCAGCGCCATGCTGTGAATAGTCTTAATCTGCGCCAGGGACTGTGACGAGAGCTGTCCCGGCTCCAAAAGCAGCAGTTCGGCGTTTCCCAGCATCGAGGTCAGCGCGTTGTTGACGCTGTGCTTCATGTCCATCATGTATCTGCCAAGAGTCGCGTGATACTCGTTCTTTGCCGCGTGCCGCTCAGCTTGCTTCGAGATGCGCAGTGCTTCGGCCCGGCGCAGAGACTCGCCCGCAACCAATAAAAGCGTCTGCGTCCAATCTTCCCGCAAGGGGATGTGAACCAGCCGCGGGAAGCGCGTTCGCAGTTGCCCAAGTTCACGGGAATCCGCCGGAACGCAGAGAATCACGGCGGAGGCAGGTTCCAAAGACCGCAAGATCGCGGACAGCTTTCCATCTTGCACCGGCCCAACTACGACGAGATCGTGAGGCTCTGCTGCATGATCCTTCCAAAGTTCACTGCTGAGGACGGTTATCCCCGGAGCTTGCCGGTCGGCTTGCCAGCAAGCAGTCAAGAGCCTGGCGAATTCCGGTTCGTCCGTGAGGACTAAGGCGCTAGCGTTTCGCACAGAAAACCCACTCCCAGGGCATTCGCCCGGCATGCTGCAAGAAAAATCCAAACATCTAAAGCTTTTCGGCTTCATCCAGCGCCGAGAGTAATCGCTTTGTGCTGATTCCCAGGTTCACTGCCGCTTCCGTGTCTTTCGCTTGCTTGGCGATGTCCACGCGTTCCTGCAGGCGCGAGACTTCGATCCGCGCTATCGAGAGCGCCTTGTCCATGGAAGTGGCGTTGCCCGTTTCCTTCGCGGATTCGACGGCCGCGCTTACCATCGCTCGCGCAACAACTGCCCGGCGCAAATCCTCGGCCGATGGCCCATCCTCGCTCACAAACGCGGCCACTTCCCACGAAGACATCAAAATGCGTGCCGCCCCGATTTTCACGGTGGTCATCGAGCGCCCGCGCGTCGGAGGCGTGGCAATGAGCTGTTCCCAGATTTTCTCGAGGCAAGTTTCAAAATCGAGTGCGGGAGAACCAGCGTTTTTGTTGGCGCCGTCGGCCCCGGGTTTTGCCGCGCCCTTGGCGCTTGCTTCGGGAGGCGTGGCTTCACGGGTTGCGCCGCCTGCCGGGACCGAAACGCTCGCTCCAGTCGTTTTCACTGCCGGCGCGGGATTCTGAGGCGCTTTGGGCGCGAGTTTTTCCAAAGCCTTTTCCACGTCCGCACGCAGCCCCAGTAGTTTCTCAAACGTCTGATTTACCGAGCGTTCCGTATATTCTTTTTGGAAAGGCTGCTTCCACTCGTCGGCGGCTTCCAGGATTTTGGGAAGAGGCTCCGAGCCAGAAAGACCGAAGTGCTGGCAATCTATAATCTTTACGTCAGCCGCCTGCAACTGAGCCAGACCGGAGCGAATCGCAATCAGGTCGGCGTGCATCAGCTCGATGAAAGTCCGCCGGAGCAAAAAATTAAAGCGAACGAAGGACAATAGTGCAGCGGGGTCATAAAACATTCCGCCCGCCGACTCCTTGACCTTGCGGCCCTGCTCGATGAAGTTGGTCTTGAGGATTTCGCGGAGGCTGCGGAACGACCGCAGTCTCTCGATCATCTGCTCGAGCGGTTCGCACCATCCGAGCGTGGTGTCTTCCACCTCTCCAAGAACAGGCTTCATGACCTGCGCAACGTCGGAGGGCTCGATCTGCTTGTGATAAATTTTCGCCGGCGCGCACAGGGCGAAGTATTGCACCAGCAGGAAATCGATCTTGTCTCGGTCAATATTTGTTTTCGCGGATTTTTTCAGATGGCGGTGAATCAGGGCGCCGAGGCTGCTCTCATTCGCGTTCAGAGTGGTCGTCTGCAGCAGCTTTCGCAGTTCGTGCACCGCGACGCGCTGGTCCATCTCATCCAACCAGGCTTCCACTTCGTCGAAAAGTTCCAGGTCCGGCTTCTCCGGCAGATTTCTTTTTTCGGCGGGGAAGGGAATCTCAAGTTCAAGCTGTTTCCCGAGCGCGAGATAGATCGGGAAAACCGAACGGTCTTCCAGCCACTTCGCCTGCCTGGAATTGGGGGGCTTTGACGGGGCCGGTTTGTTGAGCGTTGGAGTCGTCTTGTTCACGGCTGTGTCACCCACGCGCAGGAGCCTTGCGAGAACCGCACCGCCACTGCCTTACGCCCTTCGTGATATTGCACGGCGATGACAGTCGCTTCCGCCGCGCCGCCGTTCCGATCGCGTTCTATGCGCACCCGATCATCGAACTCAAGAGGCAAGCTGGAGAGAAAAATCGCATGTTCGGAGCCGCCAAACTCCACCACGGTCGCTTCCTTTAACCTCGCACTTCCGGCCCGCAGTGCGGTGATCTGCACCGGGACACGAACAGGATTGGCACGCGGGAAGAAACGGGCCAACCTCTCCGCGCATCCTTGCTCGTTCGCGATGACGGTCGCTTCATTGGTTCGTCTCACGTCGCCTCTCAGCCGGCTGCGGTTCCAGAATCGAGCTTCCTTCGCGGTATGGCACACGAGCTTCCGCAAATGGGCACAACGTCCCCGCGATAGAGATGCACGCTGCACGCCAAAGGAGTGGAAAGGTGACTGGCTCAGAAACCGAAGAAAGAGAAAGACTTATTATTTCCGCAGAAGTCTCGCATGGCTCACGCGTCTCACGCTGAAACGCCGCTGTCTCAGCGCTTCGCTGCTTTTGCGTCTCTCTCCTGGCCCTGAGACGCTATTCCAACGGGGAAGCAGCCTCTTCGGAGGCGTCTTCCGCTTCGTCTGGTCCGGACCGCAGTGGGATGTTGTATCGCTTAAGCTTGCGGTAAAGCGTCGCCCGGCTAATCCCCAGCATCCGTCCCGCGAGCGCCTTATCTCCATTGGCCTGCTCAAACACGCGCAATATCGTCATCCGCTCCATTTCCGCTAGTGCGGTTGTCGAAAGCGAAGCCACGTCTTGGGGCGCCGCGCCGGATGCTTCTGTTTGCTCGCTGCGAATCGCGGGAGGCAGGTCGACCACGTCGATCACTTGCCGGTCGCCCAGCGTGATTGCGCGCGCAATGCAGTTTTCAAGTTCGCGGATGTTCCCCGGCCACTCATAGTTCAGCAGGCTCTTCATTGCCGCGGTTGTGACTTGCAGATGTGTACCCGGCGCGTAGCGGTCCAGGAAATGATGCACGAGCATGGGGATGTCCGATCGGCGGTCTCGCAAGGGCGGCAGATGCACCGTCACAACATTTAGGCGGAAATAGAGATCCTTCCGAAATGTGCCTTCCCGGTAGGCGGTTTCAAGGTCGCGGTTCGTCGCCGCAATCACGCGTACGTCCACGTTTACCTTCTCATTGCTGCCGACGGGACGAACCTCTTTTTCTTGCAGCACTCTCAACAGCTTTGCCTGCATCTCGAGTGGGAGTTCACCAATCTCGTCCAGAAAAATCGTTCCTCCGTTGGCCGCCTGAAAAAGTCCCGCCTTCGATTTCATGGCTCCCGTGAAGGCGCCCTTTTCGTAGCCGAAAAGTTCGCTTTCCATCAGCGTTGGCACCAGCGATCCGCAATCCACCGCGACAAACGGCGTCTGCGCCAGCGCGCCGCGAAAATGAATCGCCCGCGCTACGAGTTCCTTTCCCGTGCCGCTCTCGCCGGAAATCAAAACGGGCGTTCGCGTGTCCTTCAGCCGCGAAACCATGCGCAGAACGTCTTGGATGTTTGCGGAAGTGCCGATGATCCCGTCGAGATTGTCTTCCGTGCTGACGCGCTCGCGCAAAAACTCGTTTTCCGTCACCAGCCGGACCTTTTCGGCCATGCGCTGCAGCAGCAGCCGCATCTTCTCGACGCGAAACGGCTTCTCGATGTAGTCGTACGCACCCAATTTCATCGCGTCGACGGCGGATTCGATCGATCCATGCCCAGTCATAATCGCAATTTCCGCTCGTGGCATAACCAATTTCGCCTGTTTTAGCAGCCCCACACCGGAAAGCGACGGCAGCTTGAGATCGGTCAATATGAGGTCCGGAGCGTCGGCATCCAATTTCGCCAAGGCCGCTTCGGCGCTTTCCGCTTCCGTACACGAGTACCCCAGCGTATTGCCAATCGTCATGCACAGCTTGCGGATGCTCTGTTCGTCATCCACGACCAGCAATCGTACTTTTAAGTCGTCGCTCATGGTTTTCCGAAGGTTTTCTCCACAATCGATATTAACTGCTGTACACGGAACGGTTTCTCGATGCAAGGCGTGCCGCTGCGTGCCAGCAGCGCTTGCGTCTCGCTGTTGGCCGTGTCGCCGCTGATCAGAATGATTTTCGAGCCAAGCTCTGGCCGGTTTTTCTGAATCCAGGCGTGAACCTCCGCGCCATTGATTGCGCCGGGCATGCGGATGTCCGAGATCACCCCGCCGTAACGCCCCGCCGCGAGATGTTCGAGGCCTTCTGCGCCGGACGACGCATTCACGACCGCGTATCCCTTCCGTTCCAACGCCGCCTTAAGGAAGGCAATCACGGACGGCTCGTCTTCTATCAATAGAATCGGAGCCGTCTGTCCCACTGCCGCTTGCAAGTTCATCGTCCAGCCTCTTTCGCCGCCATCGCAGGCTGCTCTGCTGCGAGCGGAATCCGCACGACAAACGTGCTCCCGCCGGTTTCCGCGTTGTTCCAGCACTGAATCTCACCGCCATGCGCTCGCACAATTCCGTAGCAAATGCTCAAGCCCAGCCCCGTGCCCTTGCCCGGCTGTTTTGTCGTGTAAAACGGGTCAAAAATGTGCTGCGGATCCGCGATGCCCGTGCCGTTATCGGTGACCACCACCTGCACGCTGTTCCCGCCGCGCTGCGTTCGAATCTCGATTCGTCCGCGCCGCCCCGTTTCTTGCACTGCGTCGTAGGCGTTATTCAGAATATTCAGGAACACTTGTTGAAGTTGCTGCGCGTCTCCCATCGCCGGCTCCAGCGTTTCGTCAAACTCTTCCGTCACCTCCACGCCGTGGCTCGCAAAATCATAGCTGCGAAGCTTGATCGTTTGCCGCAGCACTGCATTCACCTGCACGGGCTCGCGCTGCACCGGCCGCTGCCTCGCAAAACTCAGCAAATCCTGCACGATATCTTTCGTTCGTTGCGTCTCCTGCAGGATAATTTGCAAATCTTCCCGCGCCGGTGCCGGCACGTCCGGATTTTCGAGCAACAAATCCGTGAACCCAAGAATAGCCGCAAGCGGATTATTCACTTCGTGCGCCACACCGGAAACCAATCGCCCGATCGTCGCCATTCTTTCCGAGTGGGCCAGCTTTGCTTGCAGCAGCACCGCGTCCGTAATATCCGTCATCACCACGACCACGCTATTCACGGCGCTCTGCTCGTCGCGCATCGGGCTCAAGCTGATCGAAAAATGTCCCATCGAGCCGTCGCTTCGTCTCACCTGCAACTCAAGGTTCTCCACCTGCTGCCCGTTCGCTGTGGTCTCCAGCGCTGCTTCGAAATCCTTCCGGTGCGAGGGCTCTACCCAATCGACCAGCCGGTGCCCGATCAATTCGTCTTCCCGGTAGCCTGCTTCGTAGCACCGCCGGTTGGCGTAGCTGATCAGGCCCGCGGTATCCAGCACCAGAATCATGCTCTGCGTGGTATTCAGGATCTTTTGATTAAAGTCCCGCTCGCGCTGCAATTGCGATTGAAATGACTTTTGCTCCGTCACGTCCAGCATCAAGCCGCGAATCTGCGCGATGTGCCCCTGCGCATCGCGCACGGCTGTGATGTTTTGCAACGTGTGAAGCAGAGCGCCATCCTTTCGGCGCAGTGTTTCTTCGTAGTTTCGCAAAACCCCGCGCTCCGCAAGCGCCTGCAAGAAGCGTTCGCGGGCCGCCGGCGCCGGATAGAGGTGTGGGCTCACGTCTGCCCTCAGCATCTCCTCGCGCGAGGCATAACCCAGCATGCGTACCATGGCGTCGTTCACATCCAAAAATCGCCCGTCGGGCGTGGCGAAGAAAAGCCCTTCCTGAATGCTGTCGAACAGCTCTCGGTAGCGCCTTTCCGCTTCCCGGCGGTCCGTAATGTCCTTCAACACGTGAATCGTTCGAGTATCGTCTTCCACCACTCCCGGCGCTCTCGAAGTGGAGACGAGAAAAATCCGATCCGCCGATGCCGCCACGTACTCTTCTCGCGCCCGCTGCGTATCCCGGCAGAACGGGCAGGGAAGATCGCTCCCGGTTTCCGCGATTTGCCGCAATCCGCTCATCGCTTCGCCCACCAGCGCAACCGGCGGCACGCCGAGATGCGATGCCAGCGAGCGGTTCGTGCGCACGATTTTCCACGCCCGGTCATGAACCACAATGTAGTCGCTGATCGCATCGATATCTTCGACCCATTGCCGCTTGGATTTTTCCAACTGGGAAAACCGCCGAAAATTCTCGAGCGACAAGGCCGCATGGCTCGCCAGCGCGTGAAGCAGCTTCTTTTCTTGCGCGTCCAAGTTTTTTCGCTCGCGCAGCAGGCAAAGCATCCCGAGCCGTTCTCCATCGCTCGCCACGATAGACACAAAGACCGCGCTCATCGCCGCCGCCCCGCCTACCTGAACCGCGGCTTCCCCTGTCGGCAATGGCCGGATAGCTGTCGCCACTGGGTTTTCTCGAGCCGTCGAGATGATCCAGCTCTTCAGCGCCGCGCTCATTGCTGTTTCATTCTGGGCCGCCGAGTACAAGTCCGTCTCCCGCCCGCGAAACACTGCCACCCCGCCCCACGCCGCGTTCAGCATGCGCGCCGCCCGCCCCGCAAACCTCTCCAGAAATTCCGGCAGTTGCCGCGATTGGGCGGCGTCAACCGCCAGCTCCATCAACTCTTCCGCTTGTCTCGAAAAGGGAGGTACGAGCTCAGGCTTGGTGGGCCGGCTGGTTAAACGCGGAGTCCTCTTCGGTTTCGGTTCTCGCATCACGGGTTGGGGTTGGACGCGTGTCTCAAGTTGAATCCAGCCGTTCTCTACCACCCTAGCGAGTCATCTCATTCTGAGTCAACCTTCCTTCGGGAGAGGGTTGCCGAATCGTCCACTCTCAAATCCCGCTCCGGCGCCATCCCGTCTCAGCCTGAGACCTCACCTCGCAATGTTCACGCTCGCTGAGACGCGTCGCCGCGCCAAAGGAAATCTTCCCTCCGTCGAAGTTCCGCATTACTCATTCATTCTGCGGGACTTGCAGTTATTCGGACTCCGCAGCTCTCCGCTTTTCCAGCGATACAATCCATGGCCCCCGACGTGCCTTTCCTCCAGCGGGGTTTTCCCATACCAGGAGGCGTAGTGTCGATGAGATCCGCATGGAAGGGGATTATTCGCGTGGGTGCGATTGCGGCTTTCGGTCTTTGTTTCTGTGCTCATATTTTTGCGCAAACGGGGTCGACGGACGAGGGCAAGCGCAAGGTCAAATCCAAAGTATTGCCTGCCTATCCTGAACTTGCCAAGCGCATGAACGTGACTGGCAAGGTGAAAATCGAGGTTGTGATCACGCCGGACGGGCACGTCAAGAGCACTCGAGTCATCGGCGGCCATCCACTTCTTGTTCAGGCCTGTCAGGATGCCGTCAAGGAATGGAGATTCGCGGCCGCTTCCGAGGAATCGACACAGATCGTGGAGTTCGATTTCAACGCGCCGAACTAGGGGACTTGCAGTAAACGGCAGAACCGGTTTTCGTACCACCGTTTCACCGGGGTGAGTGGAGGCATTTTGCAATGACGATCGGGAAGAGACTTTATTTTGGCTTTGGTGTGATTCTGGGCATTTTGGCGATTTTATTCTTCGTCAATCTGGGCACGGGCCTTAAAGAACAGTCTGCGCGCAGGGATGCCACATCGGCGCTCGATAATCTACGCACCATCCAGTCGGTGAGCTATCAAATCATGTTGAACAGCCACAACATGGACAACTTTCTATTGAGCGGGGATCCCAGAGACGAAGAGAAGGTCAACAAAGGCATCTCCGATATCAGTGACCTAATCAAACGCGGCGAAGCACAAACCACCGTCGATAGCGTGAAAACCGCTCTCATTGAGCTCGATAGCACGGAAGCAAGTTGGGCCGACAATTTCGCCAAGCCCTTGATTGCCAAGCGCCATCAGGTCGATTCCGGCGACGCTACTGTTTCGGACCTCCAGATCTTCTACCTCCAAAAGGATCCTGCTTCCTGGCTCACAAAGTCGTCGGTCATCCTCGACCAAACTAGCGTGGAGATCACCAAAGCCTTCAATGAAACCACCAGGTCAGCCGATACCGCCAGCGCCGTCAGCCGCTGGGGCACCACGCTTCTCACATTCCTCGCACTAGCCATCGGTATCTACGCGGCTCTCAAAACCGCGAAATCCATAAGTGAGCCTCTCACCCATCTCATTACTGTCGCGCGTGAAATTGGCGACTCCGGGGACCTTGACCAGAACATCGATATTCATCGGAATGACGAGATCGGCGCCTTGGCTACGACCTTCAATAATATGGTCGCCTATTTAAAAGAGATGGCCAACGTCTCCATGGCGGTTGCAGAAGGCGACTTAACTGTCGAAGTCGTGCCCCGTTCCAAGCGCGACACGCTCGGCAATGCCTTCCTTCGCATGTCCCACGGTCTCCAGGAGTTGGTCCGCACCACGCGTGACTCGGCTGGCCAGGTTTCCGCAGGCTCGAATCAAGTCGCTGGCGCGGCTGATGAATCCGCCAAGGTCAGCGTGCAAGCCTCCTCCGCGATTGAAGAAGTCACCAGCACCATGCACGAGATGAGTATCAACGTGCAAAACGTGGTCAAGAACACGCAGGTGCAAGCTTCCAGCGTCGCGGAAACTTCCGCCTCCATCGACCAGATGGTCACTTCGATTCAGCGCGTCGCGGACACCGCCAAGGTCCTTCTCGATATCGCCAATCGTTCCCGCGAAGAGGTTGTCACTGGCATCCAGACCATGGAAAAGGCCACGGACGGCCTGAACCGCACCAACAAGGCCATTCAGTCCTCCGCGGAAATCATCAACGTTCTGGGCCACCGCGCCGATGACATCGGTAAAATCATCGAAGTCATCGATGATCTTGCGGAGCAGACCAACCTTCTCGCGCTGAACGCCGCCATTGAAGCGGCGCGCGCGGGCGAGCATGGTTTGGGCTTCGCAGTCGTCGCGGACGAAGTGCGCAAGCTGGCCGAGAAATCCACGCAATCCACCAAGGAAATCGCCGACCTGATCGAGAGCATTCAGCGCGAGGCGCGCCAGGCCGTCGAAAACATGGAGCGCAGCACCCGCATCGTGGAAGAGGGCTTGAGCCTCGGCAACGAACTCGGCAGCGCTCTTCACAAAATCTCGAACGTCGTCACCGAAGTCTACAAGTTCTCTCAGGAAATCGGTGCGGCCACCAACGAACAATCCGTCGGCTCCTCGCAAATCGCCAAGGCCACCAGCCGGCTCACCGAAATCACACAGGAAATCAGCTCGGCCGTCGAAGAGCAAGCCTCCGGAGCGCAAGCCGTGGTCCGCGCAATGGACAAAATGCGCGAGCTCGTTCAGCAATCGGCCTCCAGCTCCACCGAGCTATCCGCCGCCGCCGAGCAGATGCTCAAACTTTCCCGCAACCTGCTCGATAGCATGGATCGCTTTGTGCTGGACCGTTCCGCGCAAGGCCGCGGTCGACAAGCGGAGTCCGGCGCGCCTCGCCGCGGGCACCAGAGTTCCGCCCGCGAACGCGAGTCAGAATACGCCGAACTCGTGCGTTCCTGAGGCCGCGGAGATCGCTCGATGGAAAAGGACCTACAAATCGTCGGTTTCCGAATTGGAAATGAGACCTATGGCGTGCGCATCGGCGCCGTGCGCGAGATTGTTCGCGTTCCAGAAATTACCGCCGTCCCCAGCGCCCCCGACACCGTCGAAGGCGTGATCAACTTGCGCGGCAAAATCATTCCCGTGATGGATCTTCGCAAGCGCTTCGGCCACACCGAGATTAAGCCGGACAAGAAAAACCGCATTTTGGTTGTGGAGCTCGACAACAAATTGCTGGGCCTGATCGTCAACTCCGCTTCCGAGGTCCTGAAAATTCCGCCCTCGGAAATTGAAGCCCCCGGCTCTGTGTTTGCCGATGGCGAGTCCGGCTATGTCACTGGAGTCGGCAAGCTCAATGGCCGCCTCATCATTTTGCTTGATATCTCCAAGCTTTTGTACCGGCCGGAACTCAAACGACTCGAGGAGGCCGCGGAAGCCGTCGCTCTTTCGCAGTAGCACTGCTCCCGGACATCTCGGGACCAGTCGAACTGACGGATTGCCGCTTACTTCATGGGAACTCTAACCACTCCGATCCAGCTTACCGAACCGGAACTCAAGCTTTTGCAAACGCTGGTGTATCAGGAGTGCGGCATGTTTTTCGATGAGCGCCGCTCTCATTTCCTGAAAGACCGCCTCCAGCGCCGGCTCAAAGCCTGTCAGCTAGATTCCTTCTACAGCTACTATCGCCTGCTGACCAGCCGCGAGGGCCGTGCCGAATTGGCCCTGCTCCTCGAAAATCTCACCGTCAACGAAACCAGCTTTTTCCGCAACAAGCCTCAGCTCGATCTTTTGCAAAAACGTGTCCTCGAGGACTTGTTGCGCAAGAAGCAGGAACGCCGAGACTGGAATCTTCGTGTTTGGAGCGCAGGCTGCTCCAGCGGCCAGGAGCCCTACTCCGTCGCCATTTTGATTTGCGACGCGCTGGCCTACTACTACCTGCGCAATCCGCTTCCGTTCGATATGCCTTCTCCCAAGCCACTGATTCCTCCGCCCTGGAAACTGGAAATCGTCGCTTCGGACATCAGCTACGCCAGTCTCCGCGTCGGACAGGAAGGCGTCTACACAGAGCAGCAAATGGAGCCGGTTGATTACACCTGCCGGCTGCGTTACTTCGAAAAGTCAGGCGACAAATACGCCATCAAGCCGCAGCTCAAACAGCTCGTCCAATTTGACTTCCACAATCTTAAAACCGAATTTCTTCCCCGTCGCAACGACATCATCCTTTGCCGCAACGTCATGATCTATTTCGATGAAGCCGAACAGAAGCGCCTGATTGAAAAGTTCTGGCATTGCTTGAATCCCGGCGGCTATCTCTTCGTGGGCCATGCGGAAAGCTTGTTCGGTCTCACCCAGAAGTTTGGCATGGTGCACGAAAACAATGGCACCGCCTATCAACGCGTGGAGGCGAATTCTTGAGTAAGTCTCCCGAGGATCGCAACCCGGAGCTTCGAGCCATCTTTTTCGAGAGCGCGAATGAGCTGCTGCAATCTCTGAATGAAGCCGGGCTCGAGCTTGAGGCTTCGCCGTCGGACGAGGAAATCATCCGCCATGTCCGCCGCGCCGTCCACACGCTCAAGGGTGACTCCGCCGCTTGCGGTTTTCATAAATTGAGCGAGCTTGCTCACGAACTCGAGGATGTCCTCACGCCTCAGGTGGCTCAGAAGCACGGCTCGCGTTTTGCGGAAGTCGTTCTCGCCGCCGCCGATTCTTTCGAGGCCATGCTCGCCGCCTATCAACGCAGCAAGAGGCTTCCTTCCCTCGAGACGCTTCGCGGTCTGATTCGTGGCTTGCTGGTTGAGACGGTTCCCGTCGTCGAAACTCCGAAATCACCCGAAAGCGTCCCCGCCAAATTCGCATGGACCGAATACGAGCAGCTCATGATCGCCGAGGCCGCTCATCGCGGCGAAACCGTTTACAACGTCGCTCTGCGCGTTGATCCGGACAGTCTCATGCGCGCCGCCGCATTTCAGCTCATTCGAAACGTGCTTCACGGCTGCGGTACGCTCATCGCCCTTCGTCCGGAAGACAATCTCGCCGCCGCCAATGTCGAAATCGTCGAAGCCGCTCTCGCCACGGTTCAGCCCGAAGACGCTCTCAAGAAGCGCTGCCGCATTCCTTCGATCGTTTCCGATGTCCGCGTCGAACGCGCAGTCACCGCCGAAACGCCCGAACACGAACTCCTCGGCGATCTCCTCGAAGCTCAAGCGGCTCAAGTCGTCGCCAACGCTGTCGAGCACGCCGACTCCGGCGAAGCCGCCAAGTCGAATAACGCGGGCGGTTCCGCTGTCGCCGCCGTTGCCGAAAGCACTCTCCGCGTCGAGGCCAATCGCATCGACGCTGTCATGAATCTCGTCGGCGAACTGATCATAGGAAAATCCATGCTGCATCGCGCGCTCAGCGAATTCGACCAGCGTCACGCCCGCGATCCCGTGCGAGCCAAACTCGTCGACGCTCTCGGTTTTCAATCCCGTGTTCTCGATGAACTCCACAAATGCGTTCTCAAAATTCGCATGGTGCCCGTCGAACAGCTCTTCCGCCGCTTCCCGCGCGTCGTGCGAGACGTTGCCAAACAGTGCGGCAAGGACGTGGCGTTGGACATCTCGGGACAACACACCGATCTCGATAAAAGCATTCTCGACGCTCTCGGCGAGCCCCTCATGCATCTCGTCCGCAATGCCGTCGACCACGGCATCGAGCCGGCCGATGAGCGCCTCACCGCCGGAAAGCCCGCGCGCGGCACGATCTCTCTAAATGCCTATCATCAAGGCACTCAAGTCGTCATTGAAGTCCGCGACGATGGCCGCGGCATCGATCCCAACCGCGTTCGCCAGCAAGCCATCAAACAGGGAATTATCAAAGCCGAAGAAGCCGCGCGCCTCACGGAGCAGGACGCCCTCAATCTGATTTTCGAATCCGGTTTCAGCACCGCTTCCGAAATCACCGAAATTTCCGGACGCGGCGTTGGCATGGACGTCGTGCGCAGCGTCCTGGACAGATTAAAAGGCACCGTGCACATCACCACGCAAAAAACGCGCGGCACCACCTTCCAATTGCGCGCTCCCCTCACTCTCGCGAGCATTCAGACTCTTCTCTTCCGCGTCGGCGGCCGCCTTTTCGCCGTTCCTCTTTCCTCCGTAGTCGAAATCTCACGTATTCACGAACAGGATATTCATCGCATCGATCAGCGCGAAGTCCTCCAGCTTCGCGATCAAATTCTTACTCTCGTGCGCCTCGAACATCTCAGCCGCCTCCGCGCTATCGACAGCGAGCCCAAGAAAAAGAAGCATTTCGTCATCGTCATCGGCTCCGCGGAAAAACGTTTTGGCCTCCTCGTCGATAGCATGGTCGGCGAAGAAGAGCTGGTCATTAAGGCTCTCCCCAGCGATATCGTATCGAGCGATCTCGTCAGCGGCGCTTCTATTCTCGGCGACGGCACCGTCGTCCTTATCCTCAACGTGCCTGCCGTCCTCTCGCGCCTTTCCCGCTCTGTTCCTTTGGGAGCGATCGCATGAGCGACCGCATCAAAGTTCTCGTCGTCGATGACTCCGCTCTCATGCGGAAGCTCATTCCTTCCATCCTCGCCCGCGATCCTTCCATCGAAGTCGTCGGCACCGCCATGGATGGCGCTTTCGCCCTTAAAAAAATTGAAGAGCTGCGTCCCGACGTGGTCACTCTCGATCTCGAAATGCCTCGCATGGACGGCATGGAAACGCTCCGTCTGATCATGCGCCGCGCTCCCATGCCAGTCGTCCTTTTCAGCACCCATTCCAAGGAAGGCGCTTACGCCACTCTCAAAGCCCTTGCTCTCGGCGCCATCGACTTTGTCCCAAAGCCGCAGGACGCCGCCGCGGGACATCTCGATTCCGTCGCCGACCAGCTCATCGAAAAGATTAAAGTTGCCAAACGCGCCGCCGGCCGCAAATTGCCTGCCGCCGTTGTTTCCGATGATCCTCCTCAGAGCAAAAAGAAACAGAGCCACCCCGCTCATCCGCCCAATCGCATCATCGCGATCGGTATCTCCACCGGCGGTCCCAACGCTCTGCAATATGTTCTCTCGCAAATTCCCGCCGATTTCCCGGCCAGCATTGTTGTCGTTCAGCACATGCCCGAGGGTTTCACGGAAATGTTTGCCAAACGTCTGGACGAATGTTGCCCTGTCGAGGTCCAGGAGGCGCGCTCCGGCGATCTTCTCGTTGCAGGCCGCGTTCTCATCTGCCCCGGCAATCGTCACATCATGGTGCGCCGCATGCCGCGCGGCGATATGGCCGTTCTCTCCGATGGCGCTCCCGTCAACGGTCATCGTCCATCGGCCGATGTTTTGTTTCATTCTGTCGCCCAGCAATTTGGCCCCACGGCCGTCGGCCTCTTAATGACCGGCATGGGTGAGGACGGCGCCGAAGGTCTCGGCGCGATCAAGGACGCCGGCGGCATGACCATCGCGCAAAGCGAGGACACTTGCGTCGTCAGTGGCATGCCCCGCGCCGCCATTTCAAAGGGTTACGCCAACAAAGTGGTCCCGCTGGACGGCTTGCCCGCCCATCTGGTCCAGAACTTCGGCGGCGATCGCGCCGGCGCAGAGAGATTCGACAAGCTCGATAAAAACGATAAGAACGACAGGAACGATAAATCGGAAAGGACACCCGTTTCTTCCCATCGCACTTAACACCGTGCCGGGAGAAGGAGAAGGCCATGCAACAATTTGCCGCTCTGTTACGGAAAGACAATCAACCCGTTCGTTATCTGGTGGTGGACGACTCCGTCTTCGCTCGCAAGAACATCATCAAAATGATTGAGATGTTCGGCGGCGAAGTCGCCGGCGAGGCCGGCGATGGCCTCACCGCCATCGCGGAGTTTAACCGCACCAAGCCCGACATCGTGCTCATGGACATCACCATGCCACAGATGGAGGGTATCGAGGCCGTCGAGCGCATCGTTCGCCAGCATGGCGATGCGCGCATCGTCATGGTCTCTTCGGTCGGCTACCAGGAAAATATCCTGGCCGCTCTCCAGAAGGGGGCGAAACACTTCGTGCAAAAACCCGTCAAGCCCGAAGTCCTTTACGAAATTCTTCGCTATGTTCTCAGTGACGATCCCAACGCCGTTGGCGCGCCCGTCGCCTTCGCAGGAGAAAACCGCGCATGAGAATGGAACTCATCCAGCCCTTTATCAACGCCGCCGACGCCGTCTTTGCCGAGCTTGTTCAGGCGCCGACCAAAATTCTCGACCTTTCCATGGACGAGAACACCTACCGCCGCAAAGGTGTCGCCGCTCTCATCGCCATCAAGGGCGATATCGAAGGCCGCGTCATTCTCGATCTTTCGCCCGAAGTCGCCGTGAAAGTCGCCGGCCATCTCGCGGGAGGCGAAGTTCAGGAGAGCGACCAGGTCGTCCGCGAAACCGTCTGCGAACTCGCCAACATGATCATCGGCAATTCTGTCACGCTGCTCAACGACCAGGGTTTCCGCTTCAAGGTCTATCCGCCCGAAATTCACATGAACGAAGAAGGCCTTGCGTGCAGCGCCGACACCGAAGCCATGGTCATCGCCGTCGAAACTCCCTGCGGCCTGGCCTATCTCAACATCTCGATGCACTATCTCCATCGCCGCCGTCACGAGCGCGACTCCGCCGCCGTAGGCGTAGACTGAGTCCTAGTCTCAACCGATCTCGCCGCTCTCTCTCGTAGGGGCACAGCATGCTGTGCCCTACCGCGGCACGATTCATCCCCGAACGCGTTCCGGGTTTTCCTTCAGTTTTTTGCGTTAGCCAATAAGGCAGGAACCGCGACTAAAAATTCCCCTCAAAAAATTAACGTCCGCGCCTCAATCCGCTGAATCCATCGGCGGCCGAATATAAGCCGCCCCGTGCCTGTACAACCCCGCCGCCGGAATCGCCTGCGAAAACACAATCCGTATCGGCACAAAAATCGCTCCGCTCCCCGGCGTGAACGGCACCGCCACCTCCACCCGCGATCCTTCTTCGTATTTATTCCGGCTCCGAAAACTCAGCCCACCTTTCGACAAATCCTCGCACACCGCAACTTCTTCCTGAAATCCTCGTCTCCGTATGCACGCCAGCACGCGGGCTCTCACACGCGTCCGATTCCGCCGCGGGAGCACTCTCTCTTCGACCGGCTGCGTATGCGCCGCGCCCTTCTCCGGCGCGCTCATTTCCGATTGCGCCTCGATCCAGATCGAAGGCGTGTCGCAATGCTTGCACAGCCGCGCCACGCATTTCCGTACTTCAAACGATTTAAGCTCCAGTTCGTTCAGGTACACCACTTCCCGCCGCTGGCAGAATCCGCATTCCATCAATAGCCGTGCCAGCGCCTCTTGCGCCTGGTGTGGCGCTGGGAAATCGATGTCCCAGAAATCCGCTCGCGGCTCCAATATATGAATCGCGTACAAAAATCCGTCCGGCTCTTGATCGATCTCCGCCACCACGCGCGCCCGCGCCGACTTTACCAAATCCCCTTCCATCCGCCGCAGCGTAATCTCCTGTCCCGCCGTCAACTTTTCGTCCAGGCGCAGCACTCCACCGTTGCGGCTCACCAGCAGCGTCTCCGCAACGTGTTTCACCGCCGTTCCGCCGCTCGTGAACCACGACGCCTCCACGGGCATGCGGAAACTCACGCGGTCGCTTTGCCGCAGTCCGTCGCTTCGCATCGTTTCGTTTAGCATGGGAAATACTGCCATTTCAGAGTAACACCCTCCCTGCTCTCCTCTTTGTCCGCTTCTTTTCTCTTTGCCCTACCAACTAATAGCTTTTATTCACCTCGCCACGGCCCCCACCGCGTCCCTGTTGCCTCTTTCGCTCTCCTGTACCTCGCTGACCCCCCATTTTTTGTTTCTTCTGGCACCCTTAGTACATAGAGGGGAACGGTCCTCCGCTTCATCCTGACTCGCTATTCCCCGGTCTAAACGACAGTGGGCAACGTTATCACCATGAACGACCGAACCGCTGATGATGCCTCGCGCAAAGCCAGTCTGCGCGACCGCCGCTACGCCATCCGTTATCCTTTTGCCGCCGACGCCGAAGTCCTCGATCTCGAATCCGGCTCCCGCTCCGAAGGCGTCACTTCCGATCTTTCTCTCGGCGGCTGCTTCCTCTGCACCAGCAAGCCCCTCGCGGTCCGCTCCCGCACCCGCGTCACCTTGACCCGCAAGGGCGAGAGCGTCCAGGCCCTCGCCATGGTTCGCATCGTCAAACCCAAAATCGGCATGGGCCTCGAGTTCATCGACCTCGAACCCGCCTCCGTCGCTATCCTCACGCGCTGGCTCGATAATCTCCGACGCGACCGCTAGGAACCAATTGTCTTGATGGGAAGGGCGAGGCACCGAACAGCGCACCGCTCCCATCCGCGCAGATAACATTCTGACGCCTTCCACTGCAAAATATCTTCTTGACAAGCATTCCCTCCAGCGCCATTATCGCGCTCTATCTTGCCCTGTGTGAGGTTGCCATGATCCTTACGTCCCTCGGGCGCATTCGCTCACTTCTCTTTTTCCTTTTGCCTCTGACTATTTTCGCGATAGCGCCTCAGTTCGTCCAGGCTCAAGCTCCATCCTCCCCGCCAACCCACAAAGCTCCGCCCGCTCCACCGCCGCCACCGGCCGTCGACCAACAGTAATTCATCTCCTACTGGACCACGGAAACCGGTTGGCGCACCGAACTGCAGCTCCGCAACAATCAAGTTGGCCACATCCTCACGGTCACTCCCGTCCTCGGCGCTGCCGATGGCAGCGAAACTTCTCTTTTTCCAGTCGTAGTTCAACCGCAGGAAGTCAAAACTCTCGATATCTCCACCGCTATCGGAACATCAGCGCCTCAACTCATCGGTGCCTACGGCTCGCTCGCCCTCCGCTACCGCGCTCCCAGCCAAATCAATCTCTACGCTGTCGCCATGATCATGGGCGTCGGCCATTCGCTGCGCCTTCCACATCGATTCCACCGGCGAAGACCAAACGGAAAACGTGGGCAGCCGCGAAGGCATCTGGTGGCTTCCCAATTCCGCCGCCAACGACTATCTAGTCGTCACGAATCAAGGCCAAAACGCGCTCCAGGCAAAACTCTCCGTCTTCGACGCCGCTGGAAAGCCGTCCAGCCAGATCATTTCTCTCGCCCCGCGCGCCATGGTCCGCTACTCCATTCGCCAAATTGTCGCCGCTGCCGGACTATCCGGTTCCTATGGCGGAGTCAAAGTTTCCGCCGCCTCTCACGCCGGCTCGCTCGACACACTGCACGTCGTCTTTGACCAAAATGGCGGCTTTTCCGCCGTAATGAAAATGTTCGATTATGACCCGCGAGCACAAGTCAAAGAACGCGACTACGCCGGAACCGGCGTTTGGACGCTCCGCGCGCCAATGCTGGCGCTTTCAAATCCCGATCCTGCGCTTGCCTTCCCCGTAGGCACCATCCTCGACCCCCAACTCTTCATCCACAACAACATCGCGAGAATCGCCAAGCTTAATCTCAGCTTCCACTGGCACAGCGACTCCGCCGACGGTCAAGTTCCTGCGACGGCGCTCCAGTTAGCTCCGTTCGAGACCCAGCGAATTGATGTAGCCTCGCTCCCGGGCGCCAAAGCCATCCCCGCCGATGCCCACTGGGCTTCCGTCACGCTCACCACCGACGGCTTGCCCGATGAAGTCATCGCCGTCGCCGCCAGCTACGATTCTTCTTTGCGCTACGGCGCCCAAACGCCCTTTTCCGATCAGCTCGCCCTCCAATGGGAAGGCGGCATGTGGAGGTATGATCCAGAGCACGATTCGATCATCACCACGGGAAATGGCAGCACCAAGCCAACCCAAGCGGCCTTCACTATCTTCTATAATCAAGGAACCCAAAAGTACGAGTTGGACCAAACCCTTCATCCCGGCCAGCAAATGTGGATGGACATCGGCAAGCTAATCCGCGAGGGCATTCCCGATAAGGACGGCAACATCTTGCCCACGGACCTAACCTCCGGCTCCTACGACGTTCGCGACCTCACAAACAATACGACCGCCACGCTCTTCGAGGGCAAAGTCATCTACGACAAAACCTACGGCCACGTCACCTATGGCTGCGCCGCCTGCTGTGGCTATGGCATCCCTTATCTCTGGTACAACCCCATTTCCGTGCTCATCCTGGCCGAGCAGGGCGATGGCGTTTGGGCTCCTTACCCGTGCGAATCCGCAACCTATGACGTCAGCAGCACCTTCTACAACACCTGGGTCTCCGACTCCACCCCCATCGTCACCGTGGACGCCTACGGAACCCACACCGGGGTCTCCGTCGGCTCCACCGACTCCTACTGCGCCGCCCTCCTCACCAGCAACGACGCCCACGAGAGGTGCCCCGCTTTGTATCGCAATCCCCAAGGCGGCGTTAACGTTCAGGTGCCGACGTCCCTACAGGGTCCGAGCGCCGTTAAAACCACGTATGCTGGACAAGAGCTAAAGGATTGTTATGGTCAGTCTATGGACCCGGCAGTACCTCAATTTTATGGCTACGAGGAATGCGAGTCCTACACGGTGCTCGATCAAAACGGCGTGCAGATCAAACTCGCAGATATCCAGTTTGATGAAAATGTGACAGTCACCGACACAAACGTCGGCTTGAGAAGTTACACCGGCAGTGGTTACACCGATGCTAATTTTGTCGTCAAAGACATGCTCGCGCTCGGTTCAGCAACCGCGCCGCCTGCGCCAGGGTCTTATGCAGTTGCAAAGCAGATCTGGACGGCGCACAGCACTGGCAACGTCGTGCGCGTTAACTGTCTCGACTTCGAGTCCACAGACGTCAGCATAACCGACATCACTGGAACACCAACCGCGACCTGCTCAAGAAACTAGTATCGTCAATCGAGGGGAACCATGCGCCTAATTTATCACTTACTTCTCGCTGCGCCGCTGATTTCGGCTCCGGTCAGCTCGCCGCATACAATAGTTAGGGCCGAGTCGGTCCGGGTGACCGGCGTCAAATACCAAGACCGCACGCTGAATATACTGCAAGCCCTGGCAGAGCGGTACCACGTCGTCATAAGCGTGTCGGGTACTCTCATTGGCCCCGACAACAAGGTAATCCAAATATCGGTAGTCGAGGGGACATTGCGAGAAGTCTTCGACCAAATCGTGCGGGACGACGCTCGATTTCAATGGCACCAAGGCGAGGACGGAGCTGCAGACTTCCGCACCATAAATTCTCCACTCACGCTGGTCGACGTCCTCATCAGTTCTTTGGAAATAAACGATCCCCCGAGAAGTACATTTCCGAGCTTCCTCACCTCGGTCCCCGAAGTAAATGAGTGGAGGGAGAGTCATAACTGCTTCGTCCAGGAGATTATCTTCGGTCGGCCCTCGGGCAATTGGAGAAAATTCTCCCTGCTCATAAAAGACCAATCATTCGGGGCGGCTATGGACCAGATTGCGGAAAAATCTGGCTCGTATTTCTGGTCCGCTATCCTGTACTCAACGAACCCTTGCACGATCAATCTGGCCCCCTAGAGCGTTTCTAATTTAAGTCCCTACATATCCGGAAGCGGCAAAATAGCTCGCACATTCACTCGAACTGTCGGTGTTGAGGACCTCGCCCATTTCCTTCGATAGTTCCTCGGTGGATCGTTTGGCGGCTTTGGCTGATTAGATGAAGGCGTCGGCTCCAAGCTCCGAGTAGACTTGGTTGCGGTAACGACCAGGGCTCGGAGAAAAGGAGCCGAGCGATGCTTATTGTAGGTTGTGATTTTCACACACGGTATCAGCAGATTGCCATGGCCAGAAAAGAGACCGGCGAGTTGCTCGTCGAGCGGCGATTGGACGGACGGCGGGACAGGACGGCAGGGGCATGTCTAACGAGGTCGGCCCTGTCCAGAACGATTCCGACTCGTTTTTGATTCGGCTATAGGCACCAATCCGCCAGCGCAGCTATACTCGGTGAGACGAAGACTTCGCCTGCGGACCGAACGTTCACATGCCCCTTTCTTATCGCCTTTTGCATCCAATCCCCGAACCGATGATCCGCACTCGTCACTCGGCACTCGCTACTTCCTCTCATGTCAACACTCCGTCCAGCAACTGCCCAACCGCCCGCTGCGCCTCCAGGATCGAATACCGGTGATCCATCGCTCCCGCCAAATCCGTGTTCGCGAAAGCAATTCGTCCAAACGGCTCCGCTCGCAACACGTCCCGCGGCGCCGGTTTTCCATCTTTCCCAAAGAAAAATCCTGGCTGCGGATTGAGATACGCGTGTCCCCAGCGATTCAGCACAATTCCCGCAATATCCCGCTCCGCATCGAATCCCGCGCCCGAAAACATCTCCGAAAATTGCTGCCGGATTCTCCGCTCGTATTCGCGAAACGAAGTCGTGATCATTTCGCCGCGCCCGCGATGCCCCTGGTTTTCCGTCGATTCGCCCGGATACGAGTAGAGAACTTTCAATGTCAAGACAATCGGATCATCGGGGCTGATGGTCGGCTGCACTCCGCCGCATACGGCAAGCTTTCGCACATCAAAATAGTTCCCAACTCCATCGAACCACCGGCATCCCGTGATCCCCATCTTCTCCAGGAATCGCCAGTTGCGCACCGCGACATTGGCCATCAAGGACGGCGACCGGTAGAACTGCGCGTAGGCATTCTTCTGCGGCTCGCCCAAATTCTTGACGATCTTCTTCGTCGTCCAGCTTCCTCCCGCCATCACCGCCGATTTCGACTTCACGCGAAACACTTTCCCATCCTTGGCATAGGCAATCGTCAGCGAGTTCGCTTTCGCGGGATCGCCATCGTGCTTCACGAAAACGGCCGTCGAGGAAAGCCGCATTCGCGCCCTCGTTCCAGGAACATCCAGCGCCGCAGAATTCACCGCGCCGCGGCTCACTCCCTCCACCGTCCCCGGCCCATCGATCGCCGCCGGAATCAACGCCTTGGCCATCAACCTTGCTATCGTTGTATTTCCGCCTGGAAACATTTGCACCGGATCGCCTGTTCCGTCGTCCCACGGATGCAGCAAATCCGCAGCGTAATCGCAGAACGCGGAAAGCGCATCCGGTCCCAGTCCCGAGCCGCCGCCTTCCACCGGCGAAAGAAATGTCCGGATCATTTCCCGGCTCAAGCCGTACCGCTCCATAATGTGTTCTTCGAGCGTGATCGCATCGAGTTTCCGCGAAATTTCATCGCCCTCGTATTTCGGCGGCTCGAATTTCGATTTATCCGCGGCAGCTCCGGAAAACCAGCGCAGCAATTCGCTTCGCACAGCGGCGGAGACCGGCACGCCTTCCATTTTTTTACCAACTGGATCGAGCAGCCATATTCCCGGTTTCTGTCCGAACTTCGCGCCGAACCAGAAGCCGTATTGTCCCCGGCTCAATCCCGCCGAATCGTACGGCGTGTGGCTGAGCGCCATCTCCGGCCCCGCTCCGCCCCATGTTTGATACGTCAGTTTCGGCGCCTGCAATCCGACCGAATCGTAGAATCGCGCGATGAAGCTATGCGGGTACGGAACGAGATAAATAGCCGAGCCTTGATGCGCGATCAACCGCTTTCCATCCACCTCGAATTCGTTCTGTTTTGCTTCGCCGCCAAAAATGGGATGATTCTCGAGAACGAGGCATGTGCTTTTCGGTCCTGCTTGCCGCAGGAAGAAAAGCGCCGCGGCCAGCCCGCTGATTCCGCCTCCTACGACGACGCAGTCGTACGTCTCGCCGGTATCCACAGTATCCGCGGGCAGCGGGTCGTACGCTCCATCGCGCATTTTGTGCCCGGCCTGCATCACCTCGAACGTGTTTCCATTCGACGCGCTGTATTCGCCGACGCCTCCGTACCCTGTCCAATCGTCTTTCGCGCCAGGAGCACCATGAGCTTGCGAAGCCGCGCTCCTCGCCAGAATTTGCGCAGGCGTAAAACCAGAAAGCAAACTCGCGCCCGATGCCAGCAGCGTCGAGCCCAAAAAATCGCGCCGCGTTATTTCCGCATCCATGCCCAGCGCTCGATCACCCGGTTCCGGTTGATCCGGGCAAGCGTGCAGGTTCGCAAAAGTGTGTTTTTGCTTTTTTGTCATTGCGCCTCTTCAGCCAGCCAACGGATTCCAGAACTGACTTTAGTGCCCGAACGCGGGAAGAGTCTCGAGCAAAGCCTTGGCGCCATTCCAAACGATTTGCACGCCGATGCAAACCAGCAAAAAAGACGACAAGCGCATGATGACCGTCATCCCCGTCTCGCCCAACGCGCGGGCCAACCGGTCGGCAAATCCGTAGCAGAGATAAATGCTCGCGGCAATGATGGCCGATCCGAAGAGGATCACCAAGATTCCCACAATGTTCACTCCGTGATGGCGTGGCATGTCGGCGCCAATCGTGATGGCCACGGAGATCGAGCCGGGTCCGACGGTCAGCGGAAGCGTCAGCGGATAAAACGCGCTCTTGAACTCATCTTGACGATTGGTGTTCGTGGGAACTTCACCATTCCGTTTTGTGCTCTCATCTTCCGGACGATTCAGCATTGCCCAGCCCGTCGAAATCACAATCAATCCGCCGCCGACCTGCACCACGGGGAGGGAAATGCCAAAAAAGCTGAGGATGTGCGTTCCGATCAGGCAAGAACAGACCAGCAGAAAAAAACTGTTCGTAGCGACGCGTCGCGCGAGCGCCCGACGATCCGAGCCGGAATATTCCGAGGTAAGAGTAAGGAAAATCGGACTGCCGCCCAGTGGGTTCACAATGGGAAACAAGGCGCTGAGAATCAAGAGTGTGCTTTTTGCGGCTTCGAGCAAGTGGGTCTCCAAGCATGGGAGTATAGCCGAGCCGGGTTCCCGTCGCGATGCCGTTCGTTTTTCTGGGCCTTGCTCGCGAGCGACGACGTGCGCTAGAGTCGCGGTTCCAGTTTGGAGAAAATCATGGCAATGCGCCAGACGGAAACGAAGAATATGGCAACGAAGAACGCGGGCAAGCAGAAAAAAACGAAGGGAATCCGGCCGGGCATCCCCGGGGAAAAAGTTCGCATTTTCATCACGCGCGGGCGCATTCAGAAACGTATTGATGAGCTGGCGAAGCAAATTCGCCGCGACTTTCCGGAAGAGCCGCTGCTCTTGGTGGGTGTGCTCAAGGGCGCGGTGTTTTTTCTTTCGGATCTTGCGCGGGGAATTCCCGGCGAGGTTTCGCTCGATTTCATCGCGGTCTCAAGCTATGGAAAGCATACGAGGTCTTCTGGCCAGGTCAAGCTCACGAAAGATCTCGATACCAGCATCGAAGGAAGGACGGTCATCGTCGTCGAAGATATTCTGGACACGGGGATGACGCTGCGATACTTGCTGCGCATCCTCGAGCAGCGCAAGCCGAAGCGGCTGCTCGTTGCGGTGCTGCTCGATAAACCGGAACGACGCATCGCCGACGTGCACGCGGAATACGTCGGATTCAGCATCCCCAACGAATTCGTCGTCGGATTCGGCCTGGACTATGCCGAGCGGTACCGGAATCTGCGGGGAGTCGGAGTGCTGACTCTAAAGTCGCCCGGCGGGGAGAAAAAAAACAGCGGCTGACCGCCACGCGCCGGGCGAGCGAAACGGTTATCTTGTCCCGGCCCGATTCCGGTTGGCGTCTCAACGGCAAGCCACAGACTCCGCCAATCAGCCTGCTATAATGTACTGAGTTCATGAATCCTACGAACGAACCTACAGAAACTATGGCCACGCAAACGGCGGCCTCAGAAACCGCGGCCCCGGAAACGAAGGAAGTTTCCGCCGAAGTTCTCAGCACACTTGCGGAAATCGGCGAAGAGGTCAATTCCTCTCTCGATCTCGATGAAGTGCTGGCGCGCAGCGCGGCGCTGATCAAGAAGCACATCGACTATGAAATCTTTGGCGTGCTGATGGTCGAAGGAAACGGTACGTATCTCAAGCACAGATTTTCCATCGGCTATCCGCGGGAGCTCGCGGAAAATTTGCGAATTCCCATAGGGCAGGGAATTACAGGAACGGCGGCGGCCACGGGGCACTCGGTGCGTGTGGGCGATACTTCGAAGTATGAAAGATATATCAACGCCATCGAGAGCGTGCGCTCGGAGCTGGCCGTGCCGCTGATGCTGCGCGGGAAATGCGTGGGCGTTCTGGATATTCAGAGCAGGCACCCGGATTATTTCACACCCAAGCAGCAGAGCATCCTGACGCTGCTGGCGAGCCGGCTGACCGTGGCGATCGAGAATGCGCGGCTTTTCGAGCGCGTGCGGACGCAGGCGGAAACGCTGCTTCTCCTGAACGAAGTGGGACGCGAGACAAGCTCGATTCTGGACGTCGAGGAATTACTGCGGCGCGCGGCGGAGCAAATCAAGCGAGTGATCGATTACCAGATTTTGAGCATCATGCTGTACGACGAAAGTCAGAAAGTGTTCCGGCATCGCGTGGACGTGAAACACGGGCAGCGCGTTCAGGGAAAAATGCGCGTGGCGGCCACGGAAGGAATCGTGGGAGCGGCGGCGGAATTGAAGGAGCCGGTGATCGTGCCGGACGTGTCGGCGGACCCGCGTTATTTGATGGTGAATCCGGAGACGCGCTCGGAGCTGGCGATTCCGATGATGAATAAAGGGAAAGTCATCGGCGTGCTGGACCTGGAAAGCCCGCAACTGAATTATTTTACCGAGGATCATGTTCAGACGCTCTCGATTCTGGCGGCAAATCTGGCCGTGTCGCTGGAAAACGCGCGGCTCTACGAGCAAGTGACGCGCGACGAGGCGCGTCTCGAGCGCGACCTGCAAGCGGCGAAGCGCATTCAGGGTGCGTTGCTGCCGACGGTGCCGTCCGAGGATTTCGGGCTGGACATTGCGGCGCGCTATCTTTCCGCGAGAGAAGTGGGCGGCGATTTGTATGACTTTTTGCGCTACGGGCCGCAGCAACTGGGGATCGCGCTCGGCGACGTCAGCGGAAAGGGAACGGCGGCGGCGCTCTACGGCGCGGTAGCGATCGGCATCATGCGAAGCCTCGCGCCGCAAAAGCTGCAGCCGGCCGATATGCTGAAACAGATGAACCAAATCGTCGGCGAGCGGCGCATCGAAGGCCGCTTTATGACCGCGTGCTTCGCGACCTGGCAGAAAGGCCGGAGCAAGCTGCGCGTGGCGAACGCGGGACAATCGCAGCCGCTGCTTTACAAGGACGGACGCTGCGACAAGATCGCGCTGACAGGATTTCCGCTCGGCATTTTTGAGGAAGCCAGCTATGACGAATGGGGCGTATCGCTCGTGTCCGGCGACGTGCTGGTGTTCCACTCCGACGGAATTTCGGAAACGCTGAACAGCGAAGGACAATTTTTCGGAACGGAGAGGCTGCGCTTGCTGATCGAGCAGCAGCACGAGGTGAGCGCCTCGGAGCTTGCGGACTTGATTTTTCGCGATGTCGACTGGTTTTCGCAGAGCGCGCCGCTGGCCGATGACCGGACCTTGGTGGTGTTGAAGGTACGATGAGCGCGAAAGCCGCCAATCCGCGCAGGAAACCTGCGTTCATCGACCCAGCCGAATTCACGCCGCAATTCGCGTGGAGAAATTCGCCGCGCGAGAAGGGCGTGGAGCACGTATTTTGCGAGGGCGTCGACCTGATGGTCGCGGCGGCGTCGTTCGGCACGCCGACCTATCTATACAGCCGTGCCGCGGTGACGAATGCCTACGAAGAGTTCGAGCGAGGTTTGCGCGAGATTCCGCACACGATCTGTTTCGCGGTGAAATCCAATGGGAATCTTTCCCTTTTGAGCCATCTTGAAAAATTGGGCAGCGGCTTTGACATCGTTTCTGGAGGTGAACTCGAGCATCTGGGGCATTTAGGAGTACGCGGCGACCGGATCGTATTTTCCGGGGTGGGCAAGACGCGGCACGAAATTCGCGATGCGCTGCAATACTCACCCGCCGGCGGCAATGGGCGCGGAAGCCGGCGCGGCGCAGGAATTCTTCTGTTCAACGTCGAGTCCGAAGCGGAACTGGAAGTTTTGACCGAAGAATCCGAACGCCACGTAGGTCGAGGCGGAAGAGTTCCGGCCGCCGCGATACGCGTGAACCCGGATGTCGCGGCAGGCGGACATCCGCACATTGCCACCGGAAGTCACACGCATAAGTTTGGACTGGATTGGCCGGAGGCGCGGCGGCTGTATCTCGCGCACAAGGACTCGAAGCTGCTGCGCTGGAAGGGAATCAGCGCGCACATCGGGTCACAGATCGTTTCGCTGGATCCATTTCGCAAAGCGTTTCGGCGCATCGCCGGATATGTCGCGGAACTGAAGGGCGCAGGGATTCCGCTGGCGTATCTCGATTTGGGCGGCGGGCTGGGGGTGCGCTACACGACGGAAGATACGCCGGGGCGCGAGGATTATGCGCGGATGGTCGCGGAATGCGTTCGGCCGCTCGGGCTGCACCTCCTGCTGGAGCCTGGGCGCTCGATTATTGCGCGCGCGGGAATTTTGTTGACGCGCGTGATTTACACGAAGCGGAACCGCGGAAAAACCTTCGTGGTGGTCGACGCGGCGATGAATGATTTGCTTCGGCCTGCACTTTATGGCGCGATCCATCCGATCACGCGGATTTCGCGCGAAGCGGAGGAAACCAAACGTCCCATGCAGCGCGTGGACATTGTCGGGCCCGTCTGCGAAACAGGAGACTGCTTGCTGCATAACTGGCCGCTTGGCAAAGTGAAACCGGGAGATGCGCTGGCGATCTGGGCGGCTGGGGCCTACGGGATGACACAGGCGTCCAACTACAATGCGCGGACGAGGCCGAGCGAAGTGCTCATCGATGGAACACAGACAAGGCTGATCCGCCGGCGGGAAACGCAGGATGACCTCCTGCGAACGGATGCGCTTGCGCCGACGCGGCGACTCCGGTTCTGAATCTCCATCCATTCCTGGCGAACAATATGGAGGGAGATGGGATACGTTTGCCGATTATTCGACGTCAGAGACTTTGCCTTTGACGAAGGTGACTTTCAGGTCTTTGTAGACGTAGATTTGTTTGGTTTTGAGGTCGACGATTTTATCGGGCTGACCCATGATGGCTACGACTTGGTCGGTCGTTTGGCCCAACTGGATGGTCGGGGGAGGCTGCGCGGGCTGGGCTGGGGCGTCCTGTTGTTGCCCTTGAGCGCCTTGCGCGGGTTGTCCCTGGTCGCCTTGGCCCTGTTGCTGCTGTGAACTATCGCCGCCGGTGTCGACGGAGAGAACCTGTTCGATCAAATCGGAGACTTGCCCTACGTCGGCGTTTTGCAGATAACCCTTCGGGTATTGGAAGACAACCTGGGCGCGGCGGAAGGAGGGATCCTGCACGTTATTGCAGGAATCACACTCGATGATGAAAACGGCCACTTTGTCTTTTTCCTGAACTTCAATCTTGGTGGCATAAACCTTCTCGCCGACGGTGAGGAACTTGGTGTCGCTTACTTGTCCTGGCACGGAGGAAGCGTGTGGCATCCAAGAGGGGATGTGCGCAGCAGTTGGAGCGTGCATTGTTCCATCTTTGTAGACCGTGGCGAACGGCCTCGCGTTAGAGGTGGGATAACTGAGAATTCCGCCTTTCTTTATGTCCAGCACGGTACCCGGTTCGACCACAGCGACCCCGGTGGAATCTTCGCCGAGCTTCACCAATTTGTATTTGGCGTTGAGCTGAGTTTCCAAAGAGCCGGCATCTTGCGCCAGCGCGAGATGGGCGGGGAAAATGAAAGCAAGCGCCACGACGAGATATTGGACCTGAACCCTAAATCTGCGACTCATTGTAAAACGCTCCTTGTTCCCTCTCCAAAAATGTCTTGGCCCAAGCAGGGAAAAATCTCTATGTGACCAAGAATTCCAACCACGGTTAGAGAAGCGCCGGAGGGCTGGGATTTCGGCGCTTCCTTGCCGCGAACATCCTGCGCGTCGCCCACGTGCTTATTAATGGGCTACGGTGGCGAGTTAGTCATTTCCACCGCTACTGCTGCTGGAAGCTTGCTTTACCTCTTGTTCGGTTTGGTCCGCTTGGGCTTGCTGGTCTTTCAACTGATCACCCACGGTCAAGTCGGCTTGCACTTGGCCATCGGGTGAGGCCGTCTTGGTCGCGGCTGGGCCGGCGGGCATGCCATTCTTGCCCTGGTTGGCGGCCATCTGGCTGAGGCCGTCATCGATCTTGGCGCGGAAGTCGTTTTGCATATCTTGCAGGTCTTGTACGGCCACGGGAACTTCCGCACCGGAGGCGCAATCGCCCTTCTGGCTGGTGCTGACGAGGACGGTGACGTTCTGGTTGGCGTCGGGCGTGTCCTGGATGCGGGTGAGGACATCGCCAGGGCTCAGGGAGCATTCCGTGCCGTCTGCCATGGCCGGGTTGAGGACAGCGGAAACGACGAAAGTGCGATGCGCGGGGTCAAGAGCGGCCGGCACCTGGTCCGTCGAGGTAGTTGCCGGCGGATTCGGATTGGCGGCTTCCTGTTTCTCGGCTTCGATTTGGGCTTTCACTTCATCGGCGATGGCTTGCTTGACTTCTGGAGTCATGGCGACAGGCCCGTTGCTGGCGGCCGGCTGACCACCGGAGTCGGAATCTGGCGGAGGAGCCGAAGCGGCTGCATTGGCCGCTGCAGCGTCGGCCGCGGCACGAGACTCGTAAGCGGCCTGGAGATTGGCGGCGATCAAATAATCGGTGAGCCATAAAGCGGGAGTGGCGTAGACCGGAGCGGGCGCAAAGTAAGCGCCATAGTAGCCGTACCAGGGTGCAGCGCCCCAGCCCCAGCCCCAAGCGATGGGGGCGGCCCAGGGATTGTAGGCCCATCCGTAGAAGGCGGGGCCGTAATAATAGGGCGGAACGTAGCCATAGTAGGCCACGCCATGCCAGTAGGCGCCGCGATAGGCATACGCGTAGCGGCGGCCACCGTAGTAATATGTGCGACGCATGTAGGGACGACCGCCGCGCATGTAGCCGCGTTCGGCATAGCCGCGGCCGTGGCCGTAGCCGACCAGCCTGACGCCGTTCCGGTTGGACTCGAATCTGGTAGCGCCATGAGCGCCGTGGTTGATGGTCATGCCATGAGCGTGAATGGAAGTGACGTGGCCTGCGGAATTGAAGTGGCCTTGTGCGCCGCTGCGCGTTGTAACCGTGGTTCTTACCCCGCGGCTGTTGTAACTGTGAACGCTGCCGTTGGGATGAGTTTCAGTCCTGCCCCCGCCAGCCGTGCGCGTGGTAGTGGTATGCGTGGTGGTGGTGTGAGTCGTGGTTGTGTGAGTGGTGGTACCTCCGTGCGTAGTGCCGCCATGGGCTGTGGTGGTATGAGTCGTGTTCGTGTGCGTGGTATTCGTGTGCGTAGTGTTCGTATGGGCCGTATTCGTATGGGTGGTGTTGGTGTGCGCAGTATTGGTATGTGGGGCAGGATGTGGAGCCGGCGCCTTTGGAGCTGGCTCTTTTTTCTGTGCAGAGATACACAGGGGCAGGATCATCGACAGCAGCAAGACCGAAAAAATGCGGATTGGGGCGTTTGTTCTCTTGCTCAAAATCATCAGTTTTCCTCCTCGAGAAATCCTTCGAAGCTAAGCTTCTAAGTACGGTGGCTCTTCCTATGGGACGCGGCAAGGAAAGAGCCAAAAATCAGATTCAGCATCCTTCTAATTCGTGAATGGCCCGTAAATCTAATTCAACAAGACAGCTCCGGCGGCGCGTGCGCATGTCGCGAGCGACGCGCGACGTTTGGAGTTGCAAGGAAAAGGTAAGTGGAGATGGGCAAAAGGAGAGACATCGCGCAAACTCCTCAGCAAACTGTGGTGAATCCGAAGGGCGTTCCATCTGTGAACTGCACTCGCTTGCGGACTGCACACCCGCTTGGGCGGTATCCTACACCGAGAGGGGTGGGCTGGCAACGCTGGATTGGCTCTGCGTTGTTTGAAGTAAACGGGGAGGCTTGCCGTGAGAAGGCGCGTGGCCAAGACTAGCGGGAAGCAAAACTGGTAGGATTCATCGGGATGTCCCGGGACAATGGAGTTCATTGGGTGACAGAGGGGAGCGGAGATTATGTCAGAACCAAGCAAAGAAGAATTGCTGGCGCGCATCGCCGAGCTGGAAAAACAGGCTGGATCGAGAAAGAAAGGGAGTCTTGAATTCAGGGTGGGAGAAAAAGGCGGGGTGAGCGTATACGGACTCGGGCGGTTTCCGGTCACGCTTTACTATGAACAGTGGATCCGCCTGCTGGAGGCGGCCGACGGCTTGCGGTCGTTTCTGGAAGAAAATAAGAGCAAGCTAAAGCTGAAGAACCAGGAATAAAATTGGGCGCGAACGGCGTCCAAGCCAGGAAAAAGTTGCGGCAGCAAGTGCGGAATTAGTGCATGTCGTGCATGGTGAAGATGTTGTCGAGCCCGTGTTCGTAGGGATAGACGTGGACCATCCAACCGAAGACTACTGGGTGGAAGCGGCCACCGGCGGCGGTACAAGCGTCTTCGGTGGCGATGGAACCATGCAAACCGAACTTCGTCCAATCGGCGGTGCGGAGCTGGCCGAGAGGTGGAAAGCAGAGATTGGTGTGCTGGTGCCATCTGGCAATGCTTAGCGGGACGCGGGCGTCTAGTCGGTCCTCGGTCGCGCGCTTGGGCATGGTGTACATGGCGCCGACGAGCTCGTACCCCGTCGCGGTTTTCTTATAGAGCAGGGAAGTGGGACGCGCGGGATCGAACGTGAAAGCTTCCAGAAATCCGTTGCGATAATTAGTGAAATGATATTCGGGTTGAGGGACATTCGGCCCAAAGATTCTGAAGCCGTCGTTGAGAGCGACGTGGTAGTCCTTGTATTTCTCGATGCCGGCGCGAAGTTCGGTGACGATTTCGTCGGCGCGCTGAACATCGCCGGGCTTTTGTGGACGCAAGGAAGTCATATACATGTGGAGCATGTGCGCGTTGTGACGGCCCGGCGTCATGTCCTCGACAGCGGCCTTTTCATTGGCTTTTTCTTCACCCATGTCCATGCCGGGCATGGCAGCGGCTTTCGACTGCGGGGCCGCGGCTTCTTGCGCAGCGGGCCCTTCCGTGGCCGGCGCGTGGTGGCCGGGCATAGCTACCAATAAGACCGTGACAACAAAAATGGCGGCGAAAACCATCGCGGTTTTCGCGGCGAGATGAAGCAACGTTCTGCGCACCGACATGACGACTCTCCTCAATTCATAATACGCAAAGAAGCGCGCGGAAATAACGAAGGCGGAGTGGGTTGGTTCCTTTTGAAAAACTGTACTTAGGGACAGGAAGTAAAGGAAGTAAAGGAAGTAAAGGAAGTAAAGACCAGAAACCCCCTGTGAAGGGAATGCTGTGCGGGATGCCGTAGTTGCGGTACCTGAGTGATAGGAAAAGGCCGGCTTACAGCTCACCGCCGACAGCGCGCAGTTGACGGCTCTCAACGGATAGGCAGCGAGCCGCCTTTGTTGGCAGTCAGGTGGCAGTGGCTATTTTGGAGGCAGGGAGATGAACAGTGTGGGAAACGGGCGATTGCGCGGGGCATGCTAGAATCTTCGCGTGAAAAAACAAACTGTACAACCTGCGAGAATTTTGACGGGAGGGGTGCAGCCCCCGGGGGACAAATCGATTTCGCATCGCTATGCCATGCTGGCGGCGCTGGCGGAGGGCGGCAGCGAACTGCGGAATTTTTCCGCGGCGGCGGATTGTCACAGCACGCTGGGCTGCATGAAGGCGCTGGGCGCGGACGTCAAAATCGCGAAGGACACAGTGCGAATTACGGGCCGCGGACCGCGGGGGCTTAGCAGCAGTTGGCGGGCTCTGGACGCGGGAAATTCCGGCACGACCATGCGGCTGCTGACGGGGATTCTGGCTGGGCAGGAATTTACGACGAAGCTGACCGGCGACGGATCGCTGCAGAAGCGCCCGATGAAACGTGTGGTGGGGCCCCTGCGAGAGATGGGTGCAGACATCCGGGCGCGCGACGACAATTTCGCTCCACTGGAAATAAAAGGCACTCGATTGCACGCGATCGATTACCAAATGCCGATGGCCAGCGCACAGGTGAAATCGGCCGTGCTGCTGGCAGGTTTGTTTGCGGAAGGCATGACGAGCGTGACGGAACCGGCGAAGACGCGAGATCATACGGAGCTGGCGCTGGAAGAATTTGGAGCGGCCATAGAACGGCACGGGCGAACAATGAAGATTCACGGACTTTTGGGCGGAAATGGAGCGGGAAAGCTAGCCGCTAAGTCGCTGGATGTTCCCGGCGATCTTTCGTCGGCCGTGTTTTTTATCGCGGCGGCGTCACTGCTCGCCGATTCGAGCGTGGCGATCCACAACGTGGGATTGAACCCCACGCGGACGGCGATTCTGGATGTGTTCACGGAAATGGGTGCTTCGATTCAGATGCTTTCGCTGAGAAGTTCCCATGGGGAAGTGGTGGGAGATTTGGCGATCAAGGGTGCGGCGCTGAAAGGCGGGGTGATCGAAGGCGAACGGATTCCGCTGGTGATCGATGAACTGCCCATGCTGGCGGCGCTGGGGCCGTATACGGAAGAAGGCATCGAGATTCGCAATGCGGCGGAGCTGCGCGTGAAAGAGAGCGACCGCATCGCGGCACTGGCGGAGAATCTGCGGCGAATGGGTGCGACGGTCGAAGAACGGCCCGACGGATTGAAGGTCGAGGGACGCAGGGCAGGGAAACTGCACGGCGCGGAAATCGAGCCGCACGGGGACCACCGGATTGCCATGGCGTTTGCGGTTGCGGCGTTGGCTGCGGAAGGGGCGACAGTGATTCGCGACGCCGATTGCGCGGGAGTTTCGTATCCGACATTTTTTGAGGAACTGAACCGGCTTGCGGAGCGATAGGAAGAAGAAAATACGAGATGCGAAATTCGAATTACGAAATTCGAATTATGAAACTCGGAATACGGAATTCGAAATTCGTTCTGGACGATCGCTAGCTGGTTTTGCGAATGGAAATCGAACCGTAACTTGTGCGGAGCGTGATTTTCGGCCCGCGCTCCTTGCCGTATCTTCCTTCCAGATGGGAATCGCCGGATTCCGTTGAAGTTTTCTTCAGACTGTCGGAAGAAAATTCCGAGTCGATATCGCAGGAATGGCAATCGGCAAGGATGTCGAAGCTCGCGGATTCGGGAAAAGTCAGTGAGATGCCAGCGTTTGTGTTGCTGATGTTGATGTCTTGCTTGGGAGGGGAAGAGTAGCGCAGCGTGACGTCGCCATCGCGATTATCGACATCAATTTTGCCGGTAGCGTTTTCGATGTCCACAGAATAGCGGTTGGTGCGCAAGGCGATGTCTCCCGGAGCGTCGACAATTTCCATATTTCCGGAACTGGTTTCCATGTGGCCGGTAAGTGAAGTCAGGGTGAGATCGGTGCGCTGAGAGATAAAGCGCAGGCCCTTGGCAATTTTGTCGGCACGGATGGGGCCGTAAAATTCGCCGTCGAGCGTGAAGCTGCCGGTTGCCGAAGCCACGTCCACCTGCCCGCCTTTGCCTGAAATTTTGATATCGCCTTTGGTGTCGGAGACCTTGACGTCGCCTTTGTGCATTTCGATTGTGACGTCGCTGCCTGTGTCGCGGACTTCGACGTCGCCGCTCGCGCTGGTAATGGAGACGGGCATGGCCATGTCCGAGACGGTGATGTCTCCTTGCTCATTCCGAACGATGAGCGAGGCCTTCTTCGGCACTTGAATATCCATATCGATGCTGATGCGGTTGTCGCCGGAGCCCAAGCCGGTGGGGTGAACCTCGTAGCCATCGCCAGTTTGAACGATTTCAACCGAGACCGGGCCGGCGCGGCGCTGGGCATCCGTCTCGTTCCAAGCGTGGACATTTTTTTTGCCGGAGACGCGGATTTCCGGCGTGTCCGAGGCGCGGACGGTAATCTCGCCACGGCCTCCGCGAACCGTGATTCGCGCATTCGCGGGGACATTTACGGGCACGACGTCCAGATCGAAGGGATAGGCATCACCGAATCCGAAGGTGTCCCCCGAGAATTTATCGCCGATAGCCTGGCGGGTGTAATCGTAAGCGACCACGCAGCTCAGGAGAGTGATCATGCCGACGACGAGGAGGATTTCGCCGCCGGAGATGCGCGCGGAGTTGGGATCGCCAGAGCGGCTGAAAACCATGCGCTCGTAAAGCTTGATAGCGCCCAGAAAAATGAGCGCCAAGGGCCACCAATGGAGCAGCACGTCGCCCAGCTCGAGGCCGCGGTAATTATGGAGCAGCAGAAGCGCGCCCACGGTCAGGAGAACGAGGCCGGTGAATATTCCGCTGCTACGTTGGCGGTTCTGGGCCATTTGGATTTATTGTCCCTGCCCGGGGTAAGTCGTGGGCGCAGAGTTGGTCGGAGCGGGCGTAGTTCCCGGAGCTGGAGGAATCCCGGGCGGGACTGGAGCGCCCGGCGAAACGTGGCCATCACTTGGAGCGAGGGCGCAAGCAAGGCTCAAGAGGCCAAGCACGATGAGGATGACCGGATAGGTGTTGCTAAAATCGAAATAACCGCCGCGCATTTCCTGGAGGAGAAAAAGCACGCCGATGGTGACGACAATGACGGGGCCGCGAAGGGCGCGAATGGTGCAACGCTGACAGTTGCATGAAATCGTGTTGCTCATCGTGTGTGATCTCCCGGAGGAGCCTCCTACCGGCCGCGGTTCATCCGGTTGCGAAACATCAGAATTCCCACGGCGATCAAAATCAAAGGCCAAAACTGCGAGACGCGGTACCACGGAAACCAATCAAAATTGTTGAGCAGAAGAAGCAAGCCGGCAGCGATCAAAAGAATGGGGCCGATGGGACGATCTTTGGCGAGTTTATCCAGAGGGTCCGCCAAAGGTTGTCCAGCGCGCTTGGCTTGCGCGGTGCGCATGGCATCAATGGGCATATAAATCCAAAGTCCGGAAATGCAAATCCAAAGGGCGGCTTCCGCGCCGCCGCTCATCGCGCCGTTCACGCCCGCGATAAAGAGAACCAGAAAAACCGCTAGATGAATCATGCCTTTGCCGTACTGTTCGTTGTAGAAGGCGCCGAGACCGGGCAGAAATCCTAGAAAGAAAGCCAGTACGGGGTTCGGGCCCACTCCGGGAGAGGCGGGAGGAGGCAGAGCCGGGACAGATGCTTGCTGTGGAGTTCCCGCTTGGCCAGCTTGCGCTGGAGCGGGAGCATGGCCCATGCCGGATGCGAGGCAATCCTCGCAATAGAGAACGTCGCGCACCGGCCTGACACAATCGGGGCACATGGGCTTGCCACAATTGCGGCAATAGCCTGTTGCGTCCACATCGGGATGGACGGCACACTTCATGGAATTCTCCTTCCGAGCAACTGGCGAGAGATACCCACGTTGAGTGCCGGCACTTCCATGGCGAGAACCTCAAGTTCTCTGCGGACGGTGTTGGCGCGGTTCTGCTGGCGCGGGCTGTTGGGGCGCGTGCCATCGGTGCTGCCGGGCGCTTTTTCCGGAGCGGTCTGCGGCATGGTGGTCTCCGGAGTTGTGGGCAAATCGTTGTCCTTGTTCAAACGAGATTGAATTTCGTAAACGACTCGGAGATCGCTGACAAACTTGGTGCTGCGGGCATAGACGAGATGAGCCTGGCGGTCCACGCCGCGGTAAATGTTAACGGGAGAAAGGTCGGCGAGCTTCGGTTTGCGCAGAGATATTCCCGACGCGGATACCAGAATTGCGAGCGAAGCGGCGACCGAGACAGCGCTGTAAGCGAACCGCGGGGAAGCCAAAGCGCCCAGCCAGCCAAACGAACCTCGCCAACCCTTCTTGATTTGGCGCGGGCCAATGGTTTGGTCGAGAATCGATTGGAGCAGAAGCGCGGGCGGCTCGATTTGCTCCATCCTGTGTATGCTGTTCACGAGATGGGAGAGGCTCGCGACGAGCTGCGCGCAACTTTCGCACGTGTTCGCGTGCATGTCGAACTCGTGTCGCTCGGAGGGGCTCATCAGCCCGTCGAGATAATCGCTCAGTTGCGCTTCGGTTTGTTCGCAGGTCCAGCTCATGCCATGCTCCGCGCCGCGTTCCGTGCCAGGTTCCAGAGAATCGAACGAATCATGACGGGCGCACCCCCATTTGTTGGAGGATGCGAGCCAGTTCGATTCGTCCGCGGTTAATTCTGGATTTCACGGTTCCTTCCGGCACATCTAAAACCTGGCGTATCTCGTTGTATTCGAGCTGTTGCAAATCGCGCAAAATCACCGCCTCGCGCAATTCCGGCGAAAGCTTGGTCAGCGCCGTTTGCACCTGGGAACTGAGTTCGCCGAGGAGCAACTGTTGATCCGGCCGGCGTCCGGCGGATTCCTTGTTTTCGACCACGGGCATGGCGTCCTCGATCGAGTCCGTGATGCGGTCGCGCTTGGTGCGCCTGTAATGGTCGATCAGAAGATTGCGCGTGACGCTGGTCATCCATGTGGCAAAGCCGCCGTAAGCGGAACGATAGCTCCCAAGAGTTTTATACACCCGGAGGAAAACCTCTTGCGACAAGTCTTCGGCCTCTGTGCCATTGCCAGTAAACCTGTAGCAAAGATTGAAGATGCGGCGCGTGTGACGGCGCACAAGTTCCTCCCAGGCCGAACCGTCGCCCTGGAGGCATTGCTGGACCAGTTGGGCGTCCTGCTCCAACGTATCATCAGCCTCGAATCCCGCTACGGTGACCAGTTTGACCCCAAAGCTGCCTGGAGCCAACTTCGGCCTGCAACTATGGAACGCAAACTGCTCTCCAAAAGTTCCCCGTTGTTCTGGCCCGGACGACCGACCGCAAGTAGGGGCATATTACCCACGCCTGCCGCGGGACACAAGCATAGCATTCGGATGGTGCCGGACCCGGCTCCCTAAGTCGCCGCACTCCTCGGGATTCCTTGATTGGGGCCGGCTCGCTTGACGCTGTTGCTCATGCCGATTAGTCTGGCAAGCTCATGCGTTCCTCGTGGAGGAAGTTTTTCATAGGCTTGGCAGTGCTGCTGGTGCTGGGCTACGTCATCTACCGGTCGAGCGGGATGATTCATGGAGCCAGTTTCAGCGGCACGAAACTGCTTCGCGCGGTACGCACAGCCAATCCGTATCTCCTGCTCCTTTCGATCGTTGCCATTTACACTTGCTACGCCATTCGCGCCTTGCGTTGGAAGGTTTTTCAAGGAAACCTGGGGCCGTCGCGCTTCTTGCAAATCTACGCGATGACTCTGGCGGGCTTTTCCGCCATTTTCTTGCTGGGGCGCGCGGGAGAGCTCGTGCGGCCTGCGCTTCTGGCGCGGAAGGAACGGCTTCCCGTCGCGGATATGTTCGGGATTTATGCGCTGGAGCGGATATTCGACTTTGCGAGCATGGCGGTCATCGCCTCGGTTGGGCTATTTCTTTTCCAATCTCGCGGGCATGCGAGCCCGGCGGCAAGCGCCCTCGAAGCGGCAGCGAAAACAGCCGGTTTGGTGTTCTCCGCCGCAGTCGTAGCAGCCATCATCTTTTTGGTGTACCTGCGTCTGCACGGCACGGCGCTGCTCGAACGGCGTTTGCAGAACTGGCATGCCGCGCACGGTTGGCGCGCGGTGGCGGCTCGCATTTTGGTCGGATTTGTGCGAGGGGTGCAAGCGATTCGTTCCGTCGGTGAGCTCGTCGCCGCTCTCTTTTATTCCGCCGCGCACTGGTTTCTGGTCGCCATGGTTTATCTTTGGGTTTCGCATGCATTTGGCGGGAGGCTCGGCAGCCTCACCCTTGGCGACGCCATGTTGGTGATGGCGTTCACCCTCGCCGGCTCGGCGGTCCAACTGCCCGGGGTGGGTGGGGGCGCGCAGGTGGCGACCTTTCTGGCGTACACGACGGTCCTGGGAGTGAATAAAGAGTCCGCCGCCGCCGCGGCAATTGTCCTCTGGCTGATTTCCTTTGCCGCGTGTAGTCTTGCGGGCGTGCCGCTGCTGCTTCGCGAGGGGTTTTCACCGGGGGAATTGCGAGAAATGGCGGAACACGAAAAACAAGAGATGGAAACTTGAAGAGCCTGCTTTTTACCCGAGGAATGGACAAGGAGACGCCTGAGTGAAGTGCCCATTCTGCGCGCATCTGGACGATAAGGTGATCGACTCTCGCGAAGGCCGCGCCGGAGACACGATTCGCCGCCGGCGGGAGTGTCTGAAGTGCAGCCGGCGATTCACAACCTATGAGCGCATCGACGAAATTCCGTACATGGTGATCAAGAAAGATGGCCGCCGAGAACGCTTCGAGCGCCAGAAGATTTTGCAGGGATTGTTGAAGGCTTGCGAGAAGCGGCCCGTGGCCACGCCCAAACTCGAAGCAATAGTGGATGAAATCGAAAGCGTGGTCCACGAAGCGACGGAGCGCGAGCTCACCACGACGGAAATCGGCGAGATGATCATGCACCGGCTCAAGAAGCTCGATAAGGTTGCTTACGTCCGGTTTGCATCGGTCTACATGGATTTTAAGGATGTGCAGGAATTTATGTCGGAGCTGAAAAATTTGCTGAAGGACCGTGGCAAGAAGTAAGCGGATTTTCAGCGCGGCCAGACGCCCGCGGTGAAGGTTCGAATTGTAGTGAAGCCTAATTTCTCATAAAGCTGAACCGCGCCATAATTTTCCGAAGTTACCGTCAGAGTCAGCTCCTTGAATTTCATGCTGCGAAGCGTCTCTCCGGATGTTTGCATCAGCATGCGGCCGATGCCGTGCCCTTGATAACCGGGCAGCACGCAAATTTGGGTGGTGTGGCCGACGCCGGGGGACACTTCGCTGGTGAGCACGGCGGCAACAAGCTCGTCGCTGCCCGGCTGGCGAAGCACAAAAGAAGCTCCGGGCACGAAGTGACCGCAGCCGGGCAACAGAATGATGTTTTTGAGGAACTTCAGGGCGCCGGAGCGGCTGCGGTATTGATCGTTGATTTCCCCATCGACGTGGTTCGCGTACGCCAAATAGATCAACTTGGCGCAAGGTTCGAAATAGCGCTCGTTCCAGCGATCCAGCCGCATCCCGGCGGACACACCAGGTTTTGCCTCAGGCAATTTCTGAAGGTCCTGCAGCATGAATTGGCGGGAGTAGAGCCGGAATCCCTGGTTGCTCAGCGGGACTTCCACCGGTCCGCTGAATGGCATGAGCTGGGCTTCGATGCGGGAAAGCTGGGGAATCGCGCGCATCGAGAAAAGCATCTCGTCGAGCAAGCGCTGTCCGATCGTCGCTTGGGAAAACTTTGCGGAGACATAAAGCCCGCCAATCAAGCCTTTCTGTTCTTCCAGAACATAAAATGAATAGCCCGCGGCGCTCCCGTTTTCAAACGCCACACAGCCCGCAAGCGCATGCGCATCCAGGAAGCGCTTGATCAGTTCGAGCGCGCTACGGTAATCCCAATGAAGTTCGTCGCGCCAATGCCGCGCTTCCTCTTCAAGGAGCGGCTCTAGTTGGCGGACCGTCGTCTGGCGCAAGTCGACAATGTTCATGTAGAGAGAGGACTGCTGCGCGGCCCCTGCCGCTCAGGCTCTATGATAGCCGAATCAGAGGCCGCACAATCAAGCGAGCGCTTGAGGCGATACAATTCCGACACACGGAGGCAGCCTTGCCGAAATGGCGCGGAAAAGATGTGCTAACATCGCGCTTGTCGAGATTATTTCTTGAGGAGCAAGAATAGCGGCGCTGGCCGCGCTATTGCGCAGACTACGAATGTCAATCCTGTACGAACTCAGGTATCCCACCAAGTGGTACACGAAACTTTGCATGGCCGTTTTGGCGCTGGCTTTTTTTGCCGTGCTCGCCACAGCTGCCATCTCCGGTTTCCTCGTCTACCGGCTCGTCAAACCGCAGCGTACCGGCAGCGAAATCGATATGAACAGCTTTCCGGGCAAGCCGGACGCAATGGACTTTACGGTTCCCGGGCTGGGTGATCGCCACGGCTGGTTTTTTCCTGGCTTGCGCGGCGCTCCTACCATCATCCTTTGCCATGGCTACGGCTCGAGCCGCGGCGAACTGTTGACGCTCGTTTCCGCATTGCAGGACCACCAATACAACGTGTTTGTCTTTGATTTCGCCGCGCACGGTACAATCGATGGTATTACCACGTTTGGCTACCGCGAAGCCGACGAAGTGCGCGCGGCTGTGGATACAGTGGCGACCCGCAACGACATCGATCCGGCGCGCTTCGGAATGTGGGGCTACAATTTGGGCGCCTATGCCGCGTTGCGCGAGGCGGAAAACGACCGCCGCGTCCGCGCCATCGTGCTGGATTCGGTTTACGATTCGCCGGAACAGATGGTGAAAATTGGCGTCGAGCGCAGCGGCCTCGGCGGATTTCCGCTGATGGTGCGCTCCGCGGAATTCAGCTTCCGATGGCTGAACTATCAGTACCGCGAGGACCCGCCGCTTTCAAAGAAACTGAGTGCGCTGGCCGGCGTGCCCAAGCTCTTCATCGAGGCAGCGGATGACCCCGAGCTTGCCGATATCACTCGCCAGATGTTTGAGAAATCGCCCGAACCGCGCGAGCAGATGATCATTCCGCATGGCAATTTTGTGGCGATGGATGAGAACAGCAAACGCGACTACGAGAACCGCGTCGTCAGTTTCTTCTTAGTGAAGCTCCCCGCTACCGGCCGCTGATTGCCGGTTGACCTTGTAGAGAAAAAAATCTGCCCTATTCAGATCGAATGGGATTTCGTTCAACAAATAGCCCTGGACGGCAAGAGACTCGGACAGTTTTCTCGCACTGAGCAAGTAGCCTTCCTCGGGGTGCTCTTGGTCCCAGTCGGGAATTTCTCTGTGCAGATAGAAATTCAAGCTGTAGTGCTGGCCACGGTTCATAGGCTGGGCAATGATAAGCTCTGCCGTTGGAATTGCTTGCCGTTGAAGCATCTCCGAGAGCGTTCTGCCGGATGGGTCTCTCAAAAAGAAGGATGACGCAAGCCTGTCTGTCATCGAAACGGCAAAAAGAACCGGCAAAACGCAACAGGCCGCCAACCCGCGGCCGAGCCAGCTATTCGTCGGAAGCGAAATACCCGTCCCCAATAAGAAGTTCGCGAGGCCGAGTACCCCCAGAATGACACCGACGGCGACGCCGAAACGTGGATTGCCCCGAGAGATGTGGGGAGCGAAATATCCGACGAGAACTAGGCAACACACAAAAAACAGAGATAGGACGAAAAGCGACATAGCGAGGGATTTGGTTCTCCTGGCGGTGAGCATGACGCGCGAACCCGCCATCAGCAGCCCAATTGCGGGAATGGCCGGCAAGATGTAGCCGGGCAATTTTGATTTTGAGATGGTAAAGAAGACGAGACAAAAAAGAGCCCAACTCAAAAGGAAAAGCGAGTGAGGTGAGCATCGTCTCGAGCGCCAGACTTGCGCCGACCCTGCAGAGCCCCCCCATAGCGCCAGAGCTGTCCAGGGAAGCAGAGCAACTGCCAGAACTGCGCCGTAAAACCAGAACGGCTGGATATGCTGAAATTCGGGCGTGAGGTAGCGCTTGAAATTGTGCTCGATGATGAAGATGCGGAAGAAATCGGGATTGCGGCGGGCGCAGAGAATGTACCAGGGCAGCGCTGTCAGACAGAACGCGATGATGGCGGCGGGATGAAGCAGGCGGAAGCCGTCGCGCCAGCGTTTTGTAAAGACGGCCCAGAAGAGAATCCCACCGCCGCAAAGAATGATCCCTGCGGGTCCTTTCGCTAGCACCGCGAGCCCTAGAAAAAATCCGAACAAAACGAGAGCGGCCCACGACGTCGTTGAATTTGTATGCGCGGTGATTCTCTTGCCCTCGGCCGTTGGGACGAGGCGCAGAACCACCGCCGCGCAGACCATCGCAATGGTGAGCATCCCGCTGAACGGCATATCCGTGGCCGCGGCATGCGAAAATCCGATCATGCCTACGGTTGTCGGCAGAAGCAGCAAGACCCATCGCGCCGTCCCCGCGCCGTACATCCGCCAAGCCAGCCAAGCCAACGTCAGCGTCGCAAGCAAAGCCGAAATCGCGCTCGGCAATCGCGCCGCGGTTTCGCTCACTCCAAAAACTTTGAAACTAGCGGCCGCGCCCCAATAATAGAGTGGCGGCTTCTCGAACCAAGGCTTGCCATAGAGCCGCGGCGTGACCCAATCTCCGGTTTCGGTCATGGCGCGCGCAATCCACGCATAGCGCGGCTCGTCCGGCCCCACGAAACCGATCGCTCCGAGCTGGCTGAAATAGCAAACGTAGAGAGTCGCGAGGATGAGAAGGGTCCAGCCAATGCGGGCCACGCGCTTGGCCCACGGTTTTTCAAAGCTGGCAGTAGGAGAATCGCTCACGGAAGGGAAAGTCTAGCATTGAAACTCTATCTTCGGGCCCGGCACCTCTTGCATACTGTCGCGCGTCGCCGGTCGTGCGGCCGCCTCGGAACAAACGGAAGAAAATGAAGGATTGGCTCGAATACGCTGGCGTTTGGGTGATCTTGAAGAAGCTCGGCTTTCTGCCGAGGGGCTTCGCGCGCGGCTATGCGGCATTCGTGACGCGGGTGCTGTTCTCCCTGCAGCCCAAACTGAAAAAGACGGCGGAATTCAATCTTCGCCTCGCCTTTCCGGATTGGAACGATGCCCAGAGCAAAGACGTGACGCGCAAGATGGTGCGCAATCTCGGCTGGATGGCCGCCGAGTTTGCGCGATTCCCACGCCTGACGAAGGGAAATATCGAAAAAGTCGTGATTCTGGAAGGCCACGAAAATTTTCTCGAAGGCCAGCGCCGCGGCAAAGGCGTCTTGTACTTGACCGGGCACATAGGCGCTTGGGAGCTTTCTTCCTTCGCGCACGCGCTGTACGGCTATCCTTTGCACTACATGGCCCGGCCTCTCGATAACGCGCGGCTGGATGCTCTCGTCAACAAGTACCGTTGTTTTTCCGGCAACCGTCCCATCTTCAAGAATGAGTCCGCCCGCGTCATGCTTAAAATTCTGAAAGACGCTGGCACTGTCGGCATTCTCGCGGACCAGAACACCCTTCCGGCGGAGGGCGTCTTCGTCGATTTTTTCGGCAAACCGGCCTGCACCACAACCGGCCTCGCTCGCGTCGCGCTTCATACCGATGCAGCTGTCGTTCCGGGTTATGCCTATTGGGATGAAACCATCCACAAATATCGCCTGCGCTTTGAGCCACCCGTACAACTTATCCGCAGCGGCGACGCCGAGCGCGACGTTCTTGAAAATACGCAGCTCTTTGCAAAAGTGATCGAAGCGATTATTCGAAAATATCCCGATCAATGGGTTTGGGTCCATCAGCGCTGGAAAACGCGGCCAGAGGGCGAGGCCGAGCTTTATGATTTCTGAGAGAGGTCTCCGATGATGCAAACGGCAAAAGTCATTGCAGATGCAATTGGCGCGAAACTCGAAGGAGACGGTTCCGTCGAACTTCGTGGCGTAGCGGCACCCGAGCGCGCCGGCCCGCACGATCTCATCTACGTCGAAAAAGCCAAGCACGCTGATCGCGCCGCAGCCTCGGCCGCTATCTGTGTCATCGCCCCAGAAGACGTCGCCATGGAAGGGAAGACGGTTCTGCGAACGGCGCAACCCAAACTGGCGTTTGCGAAGGCCGCCGCGCTGATCTTGGATCGAGCGCCGATCGCTAGCGGGATCCACCCCTCCGCGATAGTGGCGCCGCTTGCGAAAGTCAACCCAAGCGCCGGCATCGGACCGTTCGCGGTGATTGGCGAGGACGCGCACATCGGCGAAGGCACGCAAATCGGCGCGCACAGTGTGATTGGCGCGGGCTGCTGGATTGGCGAGGAGTGCCGCATTCACCCGCGCGTCACTCTCTACGCAGGCGTCCGCATCGGCCATCGTGTCGAGATTCATTCTGGCGCGGTCATTGGCGCGGATGGCTTCGGCTATGCGCAGGGCGAGGGGCGCTACTGGAAATTTCCGCAAGCAGGCATTGTGGAGATAGCCGACGACGTCGAAATCGGCGCCAACACCACCATCGATCGCGGCTCGCTCGACGACACGCGCATCGCCGAAGGCGTTAAACTGGATAACCTGGTGCACATCGCCCATAACTGCCAGATCGGCGCGCACACCGTCATGGCGGCGCTCGTCGGTTTGTCCGGCTCCTGCGAATTTGGCAAGCATGTGGTTGTCGGCGGCCAGGCCGGCTTTGGTGAACAATGTTATTTAGAGGATGGCGCGGTGATTGGAGGTCAATCCGGCGTTCTCGGCGGCAAAACCATTCGCAGCGGCCAAACCGTTTGGGGAACGCCCGCGCGGCCTCTCGAAAAATTTAAGGAGCAATTCGCATGGCAAGCGCGCTTGCCGGAATTGGCCGCGCGCATCAAAACGTTGGAAACGAAACTGGAAGGGAAGTGAAGTGAGCACATCTCCACAGTGGCGCGTGATTGTCGTCGGCGGACACACCCGCAGCATCGGTAAGACGCAACTCGTCTGCGACATCATCAGCGCCTTCCCAGAAGCCGGTTGGATCGCAGGCAAAATCACGCAGTACGGCCACGGCGTTTGCGCCCAGAACGGCCACGATTGCGATTGCGCTCCCGATGAACACATTTGCGCCATAAATTGGGAAGCACTTCCCCGGTCCGGCACGGATAGCTCGCGATTTTTGGCCGCAGGCGCGAAGCGTTCGTTCTGGCTCAGAACAAAACAAGGTTTTCTCGCCGAAGGCTTGCCGCTGATGCGCGCCGCTCTTCAAGAGGCGTTTGCGGACACGCACCAGGATTCGCCGCCGCTTATTCTGGAAAGTAATTCTCTTTTGCAATTTCTTAAACCCAGCCTCTATTTCGCTGTGATCGATCCGGCCCGCGAAGATTTCAAGGATTCTGCCCGCGCCGCATTGGACCGCGCCGATGCACTCGTTCTCCGCGGCTCCATGGAAACCCCTGGCGCCACGCCGCCTTGGATCAAACTTCCCGCCGCTCTGCTACGCACCAAACCTTCCGTCTCCCACCGCGAGGGCGAGCCTCTGCCCGAACCTCTGCACGTCTTAATTGACAAGGCACTCCAAGCGCGACCGAATGTCATTATCTGACAACGATTCCGCAACACCCATGCATCATATAAGTTGACCCGGTACCGGAACGCGGCGATAATTGACTGGTACTCGTATTACCCGGTCGAAAGAGGTTGGTGCCCGTTCCGGGGACTGTGGGAAGTGGCTCGCAATAGGGCAGTTAGGCTATTGCAGCAAACTTGGGCGAATCTAATACGCCTGCCTTTTAGTAGACTTTGCTCTGGGGGGACGTATTTTGGCGACAGGTACACGCATAGGTCTCGATAGGCCCGTTCCTGCCGTACCACCAATTTGGCAAGAAAAAGAGCTGGCTGGCTCTCTTGAGCAAGCCATCGAAAACGGCGCGAGCCATCTTCTTTCTCTTCAAGCGCAAGAAGGCTATTGGCTTGGGGAACTCGAAGCCGATACCACTCTCGAATCCGATTACATTTATTACCTCTATGTGCTTGGCAAAGCCGAACCGGGCCGTATCGCCAAACTTGCCAACTATGTGCGTCGCCGTCAATTGCCCGATGGTGGCTGGAATATTTTCCCGGGTGGCCCATCCGATCTCAACGCTACTTGCAAAGCCTATTTTGCTCTGAAGCTGGTTGGCGACGATACGGACGCACGGCACATGGTCCAGGCTCGCGAAACGGTCCATCGTCTCGGCGGCCTCGAACTCACCAACTCTTACGTCCGTTTTTATCTCGCGCTTATCGGCGCTGTTGGTTGGGAACTCGTCCCTTCGATTCCTCCGGAATTGCTCCTCTTGCCAAACTGGTTTTATCTCAACATTTACGAAATGTCTTCCTGGACTCGCGGCATCGTCATCCCCATGGCGATTTTGTCCGCCATTCGTCCTGATTGGCGTTTGCCCGAACGCGCCCGCGTCGACGAACTCTTCAAAGACATCTCGCACAAAGCCGCTGCTTTCGACTGGAGCAGGCAGCTCATCTCCTGGCGCAATGTTTTCCTAGCCATCGATCGCGGCCTGAAACTTTACGAAAAACTTCCCTGGAAGCCGCTGCGCAACCGCGCTCTCCGCGAGTGCAAAGCCTGGATGCTCGCTCACATGGAGCGCAGCGAAGGCCTCGCCGCCATCTATCCCGCGATGATGAATTCCATCTTTGCGTTGATGGCGCTTGGGCACAGTCCCGACGATCCGCTCACCGCACGCGAGATTCGCGAATTTTCCCGCTTCGAGATCGAAGAGGGCGACACCATCCGTATGCAGCCGTGTGTTTCCCCGGTTTGGGACACCTGCATTGCCATGGTTTCTTTGGAAGAGGCCGGCCTGCCCGCCGATCATCCCGCTATGGTCAAAGCCGCGGAGTGGATGCTTTCCAAGCAAGTCCTGGGCTCCGGCGACTGGCAATTCAAAAATAAAGACGCCGAGCCCGGCGGCTGGGCGTTCGAGTTCCGCAATGATTTCTTCCCCGATGTGGACGACACTGCGTTTGTGCTCATGGCCTTGCAGCGCGTGAAGTATCCCGATCCCGAGCGAATGAAAACGGCGATCCGGCTCGGCCTTCAGTGGCTTCTCAGCATGCAGAATAAAGACGGCGGCTGGGGCGCCTTCGATCGCGACAACGATCGCAAACTTTTGTGCAACATCCCGTTCGCGGACCACAACGCTATGATCGATCCTTCCACCGCCGACGTAACCGCGCGCGTCGTCGAATGCCTTGGCCGCTTTGGCTGGCCCGCGGAGCATCCTGCCATTCAGCGCGCCGTGAAATTTCTCCTCAAGGATCAATGCGAAGATGGCTCCTGGTTCGGCCGCTGGGGCGTCAATTATGTTTATGGCACCAGCGGCGTGCTGCGCGCCCTCGAAACGGTTTCTCTCACCGCCAAGGAATTTTGCCAGCGCGCTGTCACGTGGTTGCGCGCCGTTCAAAAAATGGATGGCAGCTTCGGCGAATCTCTCTGGAGCTACACGGATCCAACCACCAAGGGCCAGGGCAACAGCACCGCTTCGCAAACCGCATGGGGACTGATTGGCCTGCTCGCCGGCGCCCAGGCCGGCGATCCCGCAATTCAAAAATCGGTTGCCTACCTGGTCCACCAGCAGAATCCCGACGGCTCCTGGAGCGAGTCTGATTTCACCGGGACAGGTTTCCCCGGAGTCTTTTACTTGAAGTATCACCTCTACCGAAATTCTTTCCCGCTCTATGCGCTGGCGCGCTTTCGCAATCAAGTCCAGGGTCCGCACGAATACTGCGCCCTGAAATTCCAGCCAGCCGAATTCCGGCTGCGGAGCGGATTCTAGAGCCCGCGATGTCCCTCACTCTGCGGCTTTCCGCGGATCTCGCCCTCGCTTCTGTTTCTCGCGCGTTCTCTAAACGCCCCGCGCGATCCCCTATCCTGCAACTCTCGGCGGACGATTTCTTCGGCTCATCCACCGCTCTGCATTCTCAGAACGGTGAGCAAGCCCCGGAAAAATTCCTACGCAGTCTTGCAGACGCGCCGGGCCGGTGTTCGCCGATCGTTTGGATTGGCGGCTCCGAACCGCTGGACTTTATCGAGGTTGCGCCCTTCTCCAATATGCTCGCGGCTTCCGGCCGCCACGTTTTCCTCGAAACTTCAGGCGCCTCACTCAAGCCTCGTCTTCACGAGTTTCAGCCATCCTCGAATTTTTATTTCGTGATTCGCTTCAATGCCTCCGCAATGTCTGACGCGCAGCGGCAGCAAGGCGAGGGCGCGCACCGCATCGGCCTCGAAGCAGTTCGCATGGCCAGTCTGGCCGGCTTTTTCACGTGCGCCAATCTAGTCTTGCATGACGGCGCGCCAGCAAATGCACTCGAGCGCCTCCACTCGGAGATCCGCAAGCTCGATCTCGACGGCACGCTCATTACGCCCGCGACGTTCACTCCAGAACTGCAAAATCGCGTGCGCGAAGCGCGCCGTCAACTGCTGAGCCGCCGCGGCGCGCTGCTTTCCTCCTTCCTGGGCCGCGGCGCGCTGCTCGTCCGTTCGCGAACTTCGCAAACTCTCGAGCGCCCTCCCATTCCAGAATCGCAATCAAAGCATATCGGTGAAGGCGCGGAAGCCGGATGACCACTCTGGTCACTGGCGCCTCGGGCTTCCTGGGCAGTCACGTAGCTCGTCAACTCGTGGCTCGCGGAGACAACGTCCGCGTTTTGCTACGCCCTTCCAGCACAAACCGCGCCATCGGCGATCTCTCGCTTGAATACGTCACCGGAGACTTGCGCGATCTCGCTTCTCTCGAACGCGCCCTCTCAGGCGTTCAGCGCGTTTTTCACGTCGCCGCCGACTACCGGCTCTGGGCCAAACGGCCGCGCGAGATTTACGATTCCAACGTCGGAGGCACGAAAAATCTCCTCGATGCGGCGAAACGCGCCGGCGTCGAAAAATTTATTTATACCAGCACAGTCGCCACGATTGCCGTCGATCGTCCCGAACTGCCCAGCGAGGCCACCGACGCCAAGCTGGAAGAAATGGTCGGCCACTACAAGCGCTCGAAATGGCTGGCCGAGCAAGAAGCGCTCAAAGCCGCGAAGGAAGGCCTTCCCGTCGTTGTCGCTATGCCAACCACTCCCGTTGGCCCCGGCGATTGGAAGCCCACTCCCACGGGGAAAATTATCCTCGACTTCCTGAACGGAAAAATGCCCGGCTACGTCGAAACCGGATTGAATTTTGTCGGTGCGGAAGAATGCGCCGCCGGGCATCTTCTCGTCGCCGAAAAAGGCAAAATCGGCGAGCGCTATCTCCTCGGTTCCGAAAATGTGACGCTCAAAAAGTTGCTAGACACCCTCGCGCGCATCACTGGTTTGTCCGCTCCCAAGCTGAAAATTCCTCATGGCCTCGCTTTGGGTGTAGCCTACATGAACACGGCGTTCTCGCGGCTCGTGGGGAAGGAGCCGCAAATTCCCGTCGAGGGCGTGAAGATCGCCCGGCACATGATGTTCGTGAATTGCACGCGGTCTCAGCAGGAGTTGGGCTTTGCGCCAGGCTCGGTCGCGGCAGCGCTCGAACGCGCCGTCCGGTGGTACGAAGCGAATGGCTACGTCATACCGCGCCGCGCCAGAAAAATGTTGCGCGCCGCCGCTTAGTTCTTGTGGCGCAGCTGCAAGCTGTGCTCGGCCTGTTCATTGCGGCGTCGCCGTAGGGATGTAGCGCCCGGCTTTAGTCCGGCATCTTAAAACTATCAGAACTATGCGCATTCTCGTCACCTTCGCCATCAAAGCCGAATTCGCGCCGTGGTCCTCGCGCCACCCATTCGTCCCGTACGAATTTGAGAATTGGGAAACGCGCCGCGAGTTCGACCTTTTCAAAGCCAATATCGGCCCCCATGAAGTCACCGTCCTGCTGACCGGCATTGGCCCGAATAGCGCCGCCGGCGCGATGCTCTCTGTCCCGCTCGTGCTTCACGATCTTTGCATTTCCTCCGGCCTCGCCGGCTCCCTCGACGCCACCTTAAATCTAAGTGACGTCGTCGTCCCTCTCGCCTTGAAATCTCTCGACCAGCGCGCAAGTGCCGCTGCCGACTCCGGCCTTGTTGCTCTCGCCGTAGCTTCGGGAGCAAAACCTATCCAGCTTTCCCTCACTTCTGCGAAAATCGTCTCGACCGCCGAAGAAAAGGAACAACTGAGCGGAAAGGGAAGTATCGTCGAGATGGAATCCACGTATATCCTCGCGGCCGCATCCGAAAAACTTGTGCCGGCCGTCGCCGTTCGCGCCATCAGCGATGCCGCGGACGAAGACCTGCCCGTCGATTTTGCGCGTGTTCTGGATTCCCGCGGCCATCTGAAAATGAGCGGACTTCTCAAAGAGGTCGGCCTCAGCCCCTATCGCATTCCCATGCTGATCCAGTTTGGACGTCAGAGCCGCGCCGCCGCCAAATCCTTGGCGGACTTTCTCGACCGTTACATTTCCGCAATCTCGCTGAACTGGTCGAACGTCTCTCCCTCCCGTCTCCGCAAAATAGAGGAGGTCTCCGCGACATGAGCGGCCTCGGCACCCTGCCTCACACGGTGCACACCCATGGTCCGATTCCAAAAACCATGCGCGCCGGCGTTTACCGCGACAAAGGCGTCGTCCAAGTTGAGGAAGTCCCCGTCCCGGAAGTCGCCGCTGGAGAAGTCCTTATCAAAGTCGCGGCTTGCGGCATTTGCGGCACGGATATCAAGAAAATTTTCCAGCGTTACGTTGAGCCTCCCCAAATCCTTGGCCACGAGCTTGCCGGCACGGTTGTCGCCGTCGGTCCCGGCGTCACCAAATGGTCGCCCGGCGATCGCGTCATGAGCTTCCATCACACTCCGTGTTGCTGTTGCTTCTATTGCGAGAAGCGCCTTTTTTCCCAATGCAAGCAATACAAATCGACGGGCCTCACTGCCGGTTTCACGCCCAATGGCGGCGGGTTTGCCGAATATGTCAAAGCCATGCCATGGGTCGCCGAACGCGGCATCGTCGCGCTTCCCGACAACGTCAGCTTCGAAGAAGCCACCTTCATCGAACCCATCAACACCATCGTCAAAGCCGTTCAAAAGGCACGCGTCGTCGACGGCGAGACCGTGCTGATTCTGGGCTGCGGTCCCATCGGTCTCCAGTTGCTCATGGTCAGCCACCTCGAAGGCGCCCGCGTATATACCAGTGATCCAATTCCACAGCGCCGCCAACAAAGCCTCGCCCTCGGCGCCATCGCGTCGTTTGACCCCACCAGTGGTAAGCTGGTAGAAGAAATACGGGCTCGTACGGACGGTCGGGGGGCGGATGCCGTACTCGTTGCTGTGGCTCACCCGTCGGTGGTGACGGAGGCCTTAGCTTCGGCGCGGCCCGGGGGGCGCATTTTATTGTTCGCGGCAAACGATCCGGTTACGAAGATCGAGTTTCCTGCCGCCGCTATCGGCATCGACGAAAAGGAAATCCTGGGCAGCTATAGCGCCGCGGTCGACATCCAAGACTCAGCCGCGGAACTGGTGCTGGGAAAGAAATTGCCGGTGATGCGGATTGTCACGCACCGCTTTCCGTTGGATAGAATCCAGGAAGCCTTGGAGCTCGCGGCTCGGCCGACAGCCGAATCGCTTAAGATCCTGATCACGCACGCATCATGAAGATGACCACTGCCAAGAGGATGGAAGTTGGAGAAGAAGTGAAATTTGCCGTCGCGCGGGTCGCTGTACCCTCGAAGATGACCGCCGCCGTGTTGTATGGCAGCGAGGATCTCCGCGTCGAGATGATCGATGTCCCGCTTCTTGCCGCCGACGAAGTCCTCCTCCGTGTTCGCCTGGCGCTGACCGACGGCACTGACCTGAAAGTTTGGAAGCGCGGCTACCACGCCAAAATGATTCAGCCCCCGGCCGTCTTTGGACATGAGGTTGTGGGCGACATCGCTGCCGTTGGCAAACGCGTGGACGCCCGCTGGCGCGTAGGCATGCGCGTGATTGCGGCCAATTCCGCTCCCTGTTTGCGCTGCTATCACTGCCGCCGCGGCCAGGAAAATCTTTGCGAAGACTTGCTCTTCAACAACGGCGCCTACGCCGAATACATGCGCATTCCTGGCCGCATCGTCATGGAAAATATGCTCGAAGTTCCGCACTCCGTCGATGACGGCAGCGCCGCGCTCGTCGAGCCGCTTGCCTGCGTCCTCCGCGGCATTCATGAGATGGAAGTCCGCACGGGTGACACTGTCGCCGTCATTGGCTGCGGGCCCATTGGACTGACCTTTGTTCGTATGCTTTCGCGCCGCGGTTTGCGCGTTATCGCTCTCGCGCGCCGTTCCGCACCTCTCGACGTCGCCCGCAGGCTGGGCGCGATTGCCACCATCAACGTTACGGAAACGACCGATGTCGTCGCCGCCGTGAAATCCCTTACCGATGATGAGCGCGGCCCGGACTCCGTCGTCGAAGCGGCCGGAAATCCCGCCACCTGGCAGCAAGCCCTCGCCATGGTTCGCCGTGGCGGCGTCGTCAATTTCTTCAGCGGCCTTCCCTCGGGTACCAACGTGGCCATCGATCCGGCCGCCATCCACTATTCCGAAATTAAGCTGATTTCGCCGTTCCATCACACCCCGCGCTTCATTCGCGAGGCTCTTGAAGCCATTCGTCGCGGCGATATTGTCGGCCATGACTTCGTGACGGAAGAAATTCGGCTGGCCGACTTGCCCCAGGCTTTCGAGCGGATGAAAAGCCGCAGCGGAGAAATCAAGCTGGCCGTCCGCCCGTAATTTTGGAGTGCGGCAGCCGTGCTGCCGCTTTTGAGGCTGGCGACGTCAAGCCCAACGATCCAGTTCTTTAGCGCAAATTTAGCTTGCGCCTGCACCTTTTGTCATTCCCAGCGAAGCGAGGAATCTGCTTTTCCATGTTGTGTCCAGGTGAACTCGAAATTGCCGAGCACGCTCCCGCGAACAACTGCTCTGTAGCGGTCGCAGAGCAGTACACTCGCTGGCTCGCCACACATCATTACGAAAACTTCAACGTCGTTTCTTGGCTTCTCCCGAAAGCTCTCCACCAGCATTTCCACAATCTCTACGCCTATTGCCGCTGGGCCGACGATCTCGGCGACGAAATCCCGCAAAAAGAGCGCGCTCTTGAACTCCTCGATTGGTGGGAACGCGAACTCGACGATTGCTACAGCGGACGACCATCGCATCCCGTCTTTGTCGCGCTGCGTCAGACCATAACCGCCAAGAATATTCCCAAGCAGCCCTTCGCTGATCTCCTGCGCGCCTTCCGTCAGGACCAAACCGTCAAGCGCTATCCGACTTGGGACTCCATGATCGGCTACTGCGTTTTTTCTGCGAATCCCGTCGGCCGCCTCGTCCTTTATCTTTGCGGCTATCGCGACGAAAAACGCCAAGTTTTGTCCGACGCTACCTGCACCGCTCTCCAACTCGCCAATTTTTGGCAAGATGTCGATCGCGACCTCGAAAAAGGCCGCATCTATATCCCGCTCGATGCCGCTGCAGCCCACGGCCTCTCCGAATCGGACATTGTCGAACGCCGTTTCGACGCGCGCTACGTCAGCCTGATGAAAGATTTAATCGCTCGCACGCGCATTCTCTTTGCCGAGGGCGCCCCGCTAGCCAGAATGGTCAATGGCCGCCTAAGCGTCGACCTCGATATGTTCACCCGCGGCGGCGTAGCCGTCCTCGACGCCATCGAATCCAGCGGCTATGACACGCTGCATGCGCGCCCCCGCATCAGCAAAGCCAAACAGGCCGGCCTCCTCGGCCGCGCCCTCTTAGCGTATCTCACCAACAATTCCTCAAACTCCGGCGCAATCGCGAGCGGCGTCGCCGTTGTAGGAGCGCAGCAAGCTGCCCCCCGATCGGCAACAGCTATCCCTGACTCCTACGCCGCCTGCCACCAAATCGCCCGCGCCGCCCACAGCAATTTCTACTACGCCTTCTTCCTCCTCCCCAAACCCCGCCGCGACGCCCTGGCCGCCCTCTATGCCTTCATGCGCCTTGTCGATGACGTCGCCGACGAGGACCACGACCTCGCAGCCAAACAACGTGGCCTCGCGGACTGGCGCGCCGCTCTGGATGATGCTGTAACCGGTGAAGAGCGCCTCTTCGAGGGCACCGCCGCCTTAAACACCCCGAACCCAAACGGAGCGGTCGAAGTTCTGCCCGCCCTCGTCGACACCATGCAGCGCTACAAAATGCCCGCTCGCTATCTCCACGATCTAATCAGCGGCGCCGAAATGGACTTGACTCTCCGCGCTTACCCGACTTTCGGCCGCCTCCGCGAATACTGCTACCGCGTCGCCGGAACCGTCGGCCTCACTTGCACTCACGTCTTTGGTTTCGACGATCCACGCGCTCTCGATCTCGCTGAAAAGCTCGGCCTCGCTTTTCAACTTACCAACATCATCCGCGACGTCCACGAAGACTACGCCGCAGGCCGTGTTTATCTCCCTGAAGAAGACCTCGCGCGCTACGGCGTCTCCTCGCAAGACTTCGGCAAAAGCGAAGCCACCCTCGGCGTGCGCGAACTTCTCCGCTTCGAAGCCGACCGCGCCTGGCAATGCTACGAAGAAGGTTCCAAACTCTTCAGCCTGATCGATCCGGAAAGCCGCGGCGCTCTCTGGCTTCTCGTGCATACCTACAGCGCGCTTCTGGGTCGCATCGAATCTCTAGATTTCGCTGTTTTCGGCGAACGTGTCCGTCTTTCCAAACCTGAAAAAATGCTGTTTATCGCAAAGGCGCGCTTCGGCCGCCTCTCGGAAGAGAATATCCTTGAAAAACGTGATCGTGATCGGCGGCGGGCTGGCGGGCCTGTCGGCCAGCGTCGCGCTGGCTGAAGCGGGCTGGCGCGTCCGTCTCTTTGAGCAGCGTCCGTTTCTGGGCGGACGTGCGGCCTCCTACGTCTTGCCGGACGGCGAGCACGTCGACAATTGCCAGCACGTCACGTTCGGCTGCTGCACCAACCTCGAGGACTTCTATCGCCGCGTCGGCGCCGGAAACAAAATCAAATTCTTCGACCGTCTCATCCTCCAAGATCCCCAGGGCCGCCGCGGCGAAATGCACGCCGGCTTTCTTCCCGCGCCGTTCCACATGACCGGGTCCTTCCTCGCCTTTTCTCCTCTCGCCTTCAAAGACAAACTCTGTATCGCCCGCGCTTTTTATTCCATCCTGCAGAGCGGCGGCCATCCGCCCGATCTCAACGGCCCCGCCCGCATCTCCATGCTCGAATGGCTCCAGCGCCGCAAACAAACTCCCGCCGCCATCAGCCGCTTCTGGCGCGTCGTTCTCGTCAGCGCTCTGTCCGAGGAGCTCGACCGCATCGACGCCCGCTACGGCATCGACGTTTTCTGGAAGGCCGTCCTCTCCAACAAAAATGGCTACCGCATGGGTGTTCCCTCTGTCGCTCTCGGCGAGCTCTACGACGGCTGCCGCGCCGCCATCGAACAAAAGGGCGGGGAAGTGGTCTTTCGTTCTCCCCTCCGCGGCCTGCGCATCGAAAATGGCAAGCTCGTTGCCGTCCTCTTCGGCGAGGCCCGCGAAGAATCCGCCGACGCCTACGTTCTCGCCCTTCCGCATCTCGTCCTTTCCGATCTACTCCCCGAAAGCCTCAAGCAGAGCGACACCGCCCTCGGCAATCTCGACAAGATCACTGTAGCTCCCATTACCGGCGTGCATTTTTGGTTTGACCGCCAGGTCATGACCGAACCTTTCCTCAGCCTGCTCGACACCACCACGCAATGGATCTTCAACAAGTCCGCCCTCTACGCCGGCTCCAACGGCGCCTCCCCCGCGTCGGCCTCGGCATCTGCCTCTGGCAAGGGCCAATATCTCCAGCTCGTCATCAGCGCCTCTTACGATCTCCTCCAAAAGCCCCGCCAGGAAATCATCGATCTTTGCCTTGCCGAAGTCCGCCACGCGCTTCCCGCCGCCCGCGAAGCGGTTCTCCTCAAAGCCACCGTCATTAAGGAAGCCGCCGCCACATTTTCCCCGCAACCAGGGGTCGACCGTTGGCGTCCAATGCAGCAGACAAGCATCGGGGGTTTGTTTCTCGCCGGGGATTGGACCGCCACGGGCTGGCCCGCCACCATGGAAGGCGCGGTTCGCAGCGGCTATCTGGCTGCCGAGGCTGTTCTTGGCGCGGCAGGCGAACCCAAGCATTTTCTTCTGCCCGATCTAAAGCCAGACGGCTTGGCAGGCTTGTGGGCAAAAAATTGAACGCGCGCTGCGTTGCCGCACAAACTTTTGTAGCGATCACTACCGTATGCCGCCTCGGCGTCTCACTCGTTATCGGCAAGCTTTTCGAACTCGCCGATCTCGCGCTCAGAAACGGTGAGCGCCTCGCAGCTTTTGTCGAGCGCCAGGTAGGCGAGCGAGTTCGCAAGCCGGAAAGCTTTGTAAGCAGCGCGAGTTTCCCAGAAATCGCACGTTAAATAAGTTCTTTCACGGAGGGCATCACGCAGGAGCAGAGTTCGCTGGTAAGCAGCATCACGCCGGAACAGCCGGGCCCAGTCGCCGTCAGGCCCGTATACCCTTTCATACTGTTCTTCGCTTCCCGGCTTGACATCGTACTCCCAGAGGACTAAAAACATAGTTGTCCCATCTCCTGCTTGGACGTAGCCAATCCTGTTCTGAACCTCTGGGTAACGATTGCGCTGTGGGCCGAGTGTAAAAATCCGATTGGATACCTAACACGCTTTGAGTGCGCATTTGCGCGGCAGTTTAGGTAGTTATGGTTGTGGCCCGGCATTGTGCCCGGACGGAGGCGTTTGTGGATCGAAAGTATGGTCACCGCGGTTATCGGGACGCGGAAAAAGGCGAAAAAAGAGAAAAGGGGCATGATCGCAAGCCGCCTCAGGGCGGTCCCCGCGCCGATCAGTTCGGGCCGCGCACGCCGCGCATGGTTGGTACCGTCACCCGTGGCCGTTGCGCCAACTGCGGCGCCGTCCTCACCGCCGGCTTCGATCCCAATGGCCAGTGTCCCAAGTGTCAATTCGAACTTCACAGTTGCAAGCAATGCCGCTTCTTCGATTCCGGCGCGCAGTTCGAATGCACCCAGCCCATCCCCGAGCGCATCACTCCCAAGGACACAAAAAATAATTGCAAGTTTTACGAGTTCCGCATGACCATCGAGAAGGACACCGCGCCGACCTCCTACGCCCAGCCCGCCCAAGTCGCCGCCGCCGCTCCTCCGCCGCGCACCAACGACGCCCGCCAGGCCTTCGAGGATCTCTTCAAGAAATAATCCCGCCGCATTTCCTTTCTCTCTCCGCTCACTTTACACGCCTCGCGCCCTGCATCTCTCCTCCTCTTCCCCACTCTCGTCTCCGCCCGCTTTTCTTTCGCAAAACCCGAATCCTCTCGATTCAAAAGTTGCATTTGCTTTTCTCAGGTGCGGGTCTTAGACTTTCGCTCATCTTGCAAGTTTCTCGGCCCTGAAGAAATCCAACTCTCGGAGCGTAGCCATGAACAAGCGAATGGTCTTCTCTCTCGGTCTATTGCTTCTCGGTGCCTTGCCTCTCCTCGCTCAGGATGGCGAATCGAAAAAAATTGTCACCTGCGCAGGAACCATCAGCGAAGACGGGCAGAGCTTCACCTGCGCTAAGGACCACCATGTCTGGAAAATTTCGGATCCGGCCTCTGTCCGCGACATGGAAGGCCATCAAGCCAAGCTCACCTATCACCGCACTTACAATAAGGACGAAATCTTTGTCACCTCGGCTTCTGTAGAGCAGGCGGCGCAGGCGGTCGCTCGCACTACGCCCGCTCCCACTCCCCATCGCTGAGTCGCGCTTTGTTAATTTACGGCCGCGCGCTTGCTCCGGCCATCGCGTCATACTCGCGCCCGGAGCTTTCCGGCAGCAGCACCCATAGTGTGTAAATTCCCAGCGCCGTCCCAAACGGAATTCGCAGCAACACCAGAAACCCCAGCACGATCCCAAGGATCCGCGCCCACGGCTGCCGTTCCAGCAAGCCCCACGCCAGCACGAGATATGCAGCTGCCAGCACCGCAAGAAATGCTCCTCCCGCCAGCAGCCCGCCGATCAAAAACGGCTTGAGCCCCATCGCTCCGCCAAACGGCCATCCTCCCGTTCCCATCCAGTCCCATCCCGACGAAAAAAACATTCTCCGGAACACCAAAAGCCCGCCGAACGCCAGCAGCCGCAACAGTCCCGCCGCAACCCACAGCCCCGCCAATATATTTATGTTTCGTCTGACCCTTCCGTCTCCCGGGCTGCGCACCGGTAGCCCGGCCACAGTCCCCGGCCCCATTGGCCCCGCAGCCGCTTGCGTCGCCTTCAATTGTTTCCCGCAAGCGATGCAATACGTCGTGCCCTCCGTGAACGGTTTTCCGCAACCATCGCAAAACATTGTTCTGCCCTCTGCCCCATACTACGTTTCTAAACCCGAAAAGTTCCACCGCTCGTCCGCCGTCAGCCTATTTCCCTTCCAGCTTCCATCGCAGTAGCCCGCACCCATCCATCAAACTGTCGTCCATTCCTGTTCTCCGCCATCCAAATTTGCGCGACAGCCGCCCCTATCCGCGCTCTCACCGTCCCCCACTACTTGGCGCAACTAAATCCGCCGCAATCCGCCAATCGCATCCTCCCCAGCAAAAAATCAGCGGATAATGAATGATGGGTGGCCGGCAAATCACCAGCGGCCGCAACGCGGCAATAGCCGGCAACGCGCCGCTACCCGCGAAAGCCCCCACAGCCGCCATAGCGAGGTAATTGTCCCATCTTCTCCGCCGCCGTTCTCGCCGAAGCCGTCCTCTTCCTTCACCTGCTCTGGTGCGCCTGGGTCCTCTTCGGCTGGACCCTCACTCGCCGCCGCCCGCTCCTTCGCAACTTCCACATCCTCTCTCTCGTCTACGCCATCGTCATCGAGCTAGTCCCCTGGCCGCCCTGCCCGCTAACCGTCGCCGAAAACTGGCTCGAAATTCGCGCCGGTATCGAGCCCGCCCGCGGCCCTTTCCTCCTCCATCTACTTGACGCCATCGTCTACCCGAACCTGCCCGAATGGCTAGTCGTCGCCTCCGCGGTGCTGGTCTGCGCCGCCATCCTAGCCGTCTACCTCCGTCGCTATCTCCTCCGCCCCGCACCCGGCCAATGGTGACGCCTCCGGCCCACGCCTCCCGCCAACGCCTCCTACGAGGATCAGTATCAATGTTTCCGATAAGGCGTTCATCAAGCACTGGTCCACTCAGATGGCGATGCTTTCTCCTTTGGAAGATTCTTAACCCTTTCACAATGTCCTTATCGCGCATTTGGTGCACTTCAGGACCAAGCTCTGCAATTAAAAAGCCAGCCGGAGCATTGCATGCTAAGGCGGTCAGAAGTACATTATATTTCGGTTTGAAACACAAAATAGAGATTCCGGCTAAAAACTGTCCTCATCTGTATCTTGCGACTCACACGGCATTGAAGATGGAGAGGGAGCGGGGAGGAATTCGGTGAAGCAATCGCGGGTCTCGAAGGTTTTGGTGTTATTGCTGCCGCTCGTCGTCATCTCCCTGTTGCGGGGTCCCGTCATCAGCTCGGCAAGACGCATACGCACACAAACAGAAAGCTCGGCAAAATCCGTCACTCCGCCTCAACACCTCAGCCCGAAAGGCCAAACCGCCTTGCGCGCCATCATCCGGGCCGGCACTCTCTCGGACCTCCGCTGGCCCAATTTTAGCGATTACGACAAGCACGTGCAGAAATTTTACGAATCGTACGGATATTCCCTGCCGTGGGTTAGGGGAATGGAGCCAACTGCACAGGCACAGCAAGTTATTGCGCTATTTTTGAAAGCAGAACAAAAGGGATTATCCTCTGAAGATTACGACGGGCCGCGTTGGAGCGGCCGGCTGGCGAAGCTCAAACCCGCCACGGGTCAGCCAACTGAGGCAGACGCGGTGCGATTCGATGTCGCGCTCACCGTTTGCGCGATGAGGTATATCTCGGACCTTCGCATCGGCAAGGTGAATCCGAAACATTTTGAGTTTGGTTTCGACGTCGAAGCTAAAAAGTACGATTTGGCCGAATTCTTGAAAGAGGATGTCGTCGACTCTAGCGACAGTACAGACGTCTTCGCGAAATTGGAGCCTCCTTACCCTGGATATCAGCGTACGATTCACGCCCTGCATACCTATCTGCAATTTGCAAAAGAATATGACGGCAAATCACTTCCCGCCATACAAAAAACGATAGCGCCGGGCGACTCCTATTCGGGCGTCCCTCAACTGATCCGATTTCTCCATCTGGTGGGCGATCTACCTGCCGACGCGAATGTTCCGCCCGATGAAACCGTCTATCAAGCTCCTCTGGTGGACGCCATCAAGAGTTTTCAGCGCAGGCATGGCCGAGTCCCGGATGGACGAATAGGCGCGCAAACCTTGGCCGATCTGAATGTGCCTCTCAACCGCCGGGTGCGGCAGATGCAACTGACTCTCGAGCGTTGGAGGTGGTTGCCCGTTGGTCTGCACTCGGCGGCCATCGTCGTGAATATTCCCGAGTTTCGTCTCCGCGCCTACAATGAAAATTTTAAGGTCGCGCTGTCGATGAATGTCGTGGTGGGCAAAGCGTATGACCACAATACTCCGGTATTCATCGACAGCATGCAATACGTCGTTTTCCGGCCTTACTGGAGTGTTCCCTATTCCATCGCCAAAGCCGAATTCCTTCCGCGCATTGCAAGCGATCCTTCCTACCTGGCCAAGAAGGGATTCGAGGTGGTCAACAGCCGCCAGGAGGTCGTCGCGTCGGGAACAGTCACAAGCGACATACTCGCACAACTCCGGGCAGGCAAACTCTCCATACGGCAGTTACCGGGTCCCAAGAACGCACTCGGACTCGTGAAGTTTATCTTTCCCAACAGCTACAGTGTGTACATGCATGATACCCCCGCGCAGGAATTCTTCGCGAAGTCCAGGCGGGATTTCAGCCATGGCTGCATTCGTCTGGAAAAGCCCGCCGATCTGGCTGTGTGGGTCCTGCGCAACAATCAGGGTTGGGACATGGATCGCGTCCGCGCGGCCATGAATGGAAGTCCAAATCAGCAGGTGAATCTTGCGCGTCGGATTCCGGTCTTAATAGTCTATGGCACCGTCGTCGTGACTGAGGACGGACTCGTTCATTTTTACGACGACATCTACGGGCACGACGCCTCGCTGGAAAAAGTTCTTGCGAAGGGTTATCCGTATCCGGGTTAATCGCCGGCGATGAGGCTGGCAGGGCACTCGAAACACCACTGCCGGATGCGGCCGACGTCCACATGGATGAAGTCTGAGTGAGGATAATAGCCCACGCCACCGCGATGCAAAGCGAGAGCCGCTTTACGCAGTTTGAGGGTGTCAACGCCGGGCATGCGCAGATCGATGGCTTCCGCCTTAATGTGCAGGCTGTTTTTGGCCACCCCGGCAGTGTGAGCACGGAGAGATTCGTTCGTCGATGAGGTCCGGTAGCCACAGACAATGTCGAGCTCGCCGCCTGGACGGCCGACCGACGTGGTGAGATCAAACAGGATATCGTACAAGCTAGGATCAAAATGTCGCACGTCGCCGGTCCGGTGATCGCGCAGGAAATTATCAAGCTTGGCGAGCGCGTCCGGAAGATACCGGTCGCCGTGGCGATAAACGATATCAATCCGCTCGGCAGTGTGAGTGTTGTAAAGCCGCAAGCGATGATCCTGGTTATTCTGGGGGGACGACTGCTGCGAAGACGCCTCGCGCGTTTGGGTACGTGCGCCGGTTGGCCAGATCGGGAAAAGAATCGAGCTTGCCGCACAAAGACACCACAAGACTTTTCTAAATGGGTGCATCTATTTCCTTTCAACCCAACAGTAACATGAGCCGGCGCATCGCCTCATTGCTCCAGGTCAATTTCCCGCCGTTTCGCCACACCGTTGCAAAATCGACTGGCTTCAGTTCAGGGAGAGGGAATCAGAAGCGTCAAGGCGACTAACTCCTGATGCTAAAACAGTGTCCTCAGTGCGAAGATTCACTGAGAACTACTTCTGCGGCCGACCTCTGCTGGTAAACGTTGCATTAATCAAGCGTTTGCTCAGTCTGTCCAGACTTAGTCGCGGATCGCGGTAGTTAGTTCGAGGAGACTTTTTTCGGTAGCAGCCCGTCTTTCTCCATCTGCTTTGAAACTTCTTTGACAAGGCCATCCACGATTTTCTTCGCTGACTTCGGATTGAACGACTTGCTGACGCCGTTCCACACCAGGTCACCGTCTGGCTTGCTTGTGGCATAGAAGTTGGTCTCGACGCTAACGGTTGTATCTTCCCTCGTGTAACCCGGATCGTAAACCATGGGATACACAACGCCCAGATAACCGTAGAAAGAATAGTAGTACGGGTATGGGGCAATATAAGTAGAGCTCGGGACGATCGTCACTTTCTTATCGACGTTCAGCAGACGCGAGACGACTATAGCGTCAATGTGATTGTCGCGGATTTGTCCACGTAGGTATTCGAGGTCGAGTTTCACGTTAGGGTCCGGGCGCAAAAGGATGTGGTTGCCAGGAATGGTCTCGATGCCTGCACGCGCAATCTGGGCAGCCATTTCATCTTCAAAGTCGGCGCGCACCTCAAGGTTTTGGGCGACCCCGATGACCAGAATCTTGTGGAACGTCTGTCCTCTGTAATTTGGGTTGAGCCAACTCGTGATCATCTTGATGGACTTGCCGCTACTCGTAGTGAGAACAGCCAACATAATGAAAAAAAGAAGCGCGGAGCGACAAACCTGACGACGGGTGAAATATGGAAATGTCATGGATTCATCTTGCTGAACTGAATCGCCCTTAGCAAGTGATTCCGTGCGACACAGAAGGAAACCTAGGGACAGAAACCTAGAAACCTAAGGACAAAGCCTAGGGACAAACCTAGGAAACGCAGGGACAGACGGGACGTTCCCCGAATTATCCAACCCAGACTGTCTCACTAAACTCCCAAGTTCCCGCCAACTCCTTCCATCCACTCCATTTCCCCGTCTCACGTTCGAATTCCACACGCACAGTACCGTACCTTGACCGTTATGGAAATCCATCCTATCGTTCCCCGTGCTTCGCACGCTAATCCTGCTCTGCGTCACCGGATCGTCCATCTCCTTGACGCCATCGTCTACCCGAACCTGCCTGGATGGCACGTCGTCGCTTCCGCTGTCCTGGTCTGTGCCGCAATCCTAGCCATTTACCTCCGCCGCGCTCCAGGCCAATGGTGACGCCCCGGCCACTCCTGCCGCTAACGCCTCACACCCGGGCCTCTCGCCTCTCCTCTCTACGCAACTCCGTTAACTCTCCGCCTCCGCGTCATCCTTTCTCTTCCCCCTTACCCTTTCTCCCGCCAAATGCGCTCCGCTGAACTCGCAAACTCCCCTGCGACCAACCAGGGATTGCCGTATGCGCCCAGCCCACCGTGACAGCCTGGGCTGCGATCCGTTCGAAAACAGACGACATTCTCTCTATCTCCGATCACTTTGGCCCTTTGTCCATCTGAAAAGTTCGGTCCCCTGGGGGCATACTCGAGTCGTGGAGCCGCGATAAACTGGAATGAATCACACCAGGCAGCCAAAGCTGGCATGCATGGCTGCATTCTCGCAGCCTTCGGTTATCTGTCTTAGAGATTTCTAACACTAATAAAAAGTGTCCAAAAGTGGATAGTACCATTTGCTTTTGCATGATTGCGTTTCACACTGTCAGAGTAACCGAGGTAGAAGAAATGGGCCCAGAACGCGATCTCAAGCATGAATACGCATCGAGCCAAATCTGGACGGTGATGAAAATGATTCGGAGTTACGAAACGGACCAGAGCTTGGCTTATATTCACGGTTTTGACGCCGGAATTGATTTACTCTGCGCTAAAGCTAAGTCCTTGAATCCCGCGATGGCCGAGGGCATCAGGGAACTTGCCAACAAAATGGCTGAGGAAACTGCAGAGAAGTTGCGTTCCATGATGGGAACCAAAGACGTAACTGTCATAAGCTTGCTTCTGTATAGGGAGTGACAGGTCGCGTTCGGGACCTGTCGAGGCGGGCAGGCAAACCGAGGCAGTTGGTTTTGATTTTGAAACCTAGGGAAAGCTAGTGACGAAAGCTAGTGACAAAGCTAGTGACAGACGGGACGTTCCCCGAATTATCCAACGCCACATCGTCTCACCAAACTCCCAATTTCCCGCCAACCCTCCCATCCATTCCACTTTCCGCGTCTCAATTCTAATGAGATACATAACGTAATATACACGAACAGTATTACATTCCTACGCCATCGTTCCCCATGTTTCGCACGCGCCCCACGCTGCCTCCCCCGCTTGCGAGTACCGAGCCCGTACTCTCCGAAGCCCATCGACAAGGTACGTTACCCTCATTCCGCGGTACTCCTCCGCTGGTACCATTTGCAACCTGCCCGTCTTTCCTCTTTTCCACTACTCTCTGTTTCTCGGCGTGCACACCATCGACACCTTTTTGCGCCGTGAACCAGATTGCTCAACACCACCACAAATGCCTTCTCGCACTTTCGGACCAAGCTCACCAACGCCGTCTTGGACCTTCGTTTCGGTGCGCTCCTCCGCGGAGGGAAAGTAACTTCTTACCCGCACCTGGGCGCCTATGCCACCAACAACAGCAGCTACGGAGTAATCCACAGCTTATTTCGCGGCCGCGTGAAGCCGTCGGATGTTCTTGTGGATGTGGGCTGCGGCAAGGGCCGGGTCATTAACGCCTGGCTGGCCGAGGGTTACGCGAATCGAATCATCGGCATTGAACTGGACTCCGATGTGGCTGCCGAGAGCCGAAGACGCCTTCGCCGATTTCCAAACGTTTCCATCCTCACCGGAGAGATCCTCGCGAATTTTCCGCGCGACGGAACGCTTTTCTACCTCTTCAATCCATTCAACGCCGCAATGATGACCAAGTTCAAGGAAACGCTGAAGGAATGCCTTTCGAACCGCTCTGTACCTGAAGCGACTCTTATTTACTACAACAGTCTTCACGCGGACGTCTTCGCGGGAGACGAAGCCTGCGAAATCGAATACGGCGTAATCGAGCACCCTTATGCCGTGATCCATCTTGTCGCAACCTGCACCCAAGAGGCAGGCGAATGAGCGCGCCCGCTGTTGCTTTCGATGCTACAAGAAGCCCGCATCGTTTCCTCGACTACGAAGTTGCTAGGGTCCCGGAACATCTCCGGCAGGCGCTCGCTAATGTCTCGGTGGATTGGCTGGCGTCCGCGGACTTCGCTCTTGGGCACGTGTTCCCGCCGGCTCAGCGCGTCTGGATCAGGTTGGACGAATTAGGCGTGCTGCAACACGCTTATTACTACAACGAGGAGCGTTCCCCCATCGGCAAGAGGATCATGCTCCACGGCCCTGCGGAAATAGATACTGCCGAGGCTGGCGAACTCTTGCGCAGCAGAAAAGCGTCTCGCTTGGACGTCTTGCGCATGGGCGACCGCAATTTCGCCGAGCCATCGTCCGGCCTGGTCAAGCCCACCGTTTCGTTCTATGGGGAAGATGTAAAGGTCGCCATGCCCGCGACGCAGCAGGAACTACTTGCGAGCCTGGGCAGCAACAAGAGACAGCAAATCGGCAAATACACACGGCGCTTGCAAAAAGAATGGCCTGCGGGCATCGAGTGGGTGTGCCTCTCCAAAAACGAAATCACTGAAGAAATCTTCTGCGCCATTGTTCAATTCAACAGCCTGAGGCTTTCCTCCAAGGGAAAACAGACTCTCTGGCTGGACGCCATGACACACCAGCGCTGGCAATTGGCGCGCCGCGTCGGCCTTTTGTGTGGGATTTGTTTAAATGGCAAATTTGTTTCTGGCGCGGTCAGCTACATTCATGGACAGGATTCCTATTACGCTTTGATCGGCCACGATCCAAAATACGACTACTGGAATCTTGGTAATTTGACCACCTGGCTGGCCATGGGAAAGTGTCTCGAACGGGACGTTCGCCGCTTCCACTTCTTGTGGGGCCTTTCCGAATACAAGCTACGCTTCGGTGGTGACGTGCAGCCGCTCTACACGCTCAGCTTCTATCGCAACCATCCTGCGAAGCTTTTCTTTTCGTCGATGGACTTCGTGCCCGTGTGCAAGGCTGCCCTTCGAAGAACCGCACATAAAGCACACATATCTCTACGAAACTCGCAACTCGGCCAGCAACTCCTCGCCCGCCTGCGCCAGGCACTCCGCCCTCACCAAGATCCAGGCAACCACCAACATCCGGGGGCAAACCTGAGGGACGTCCACCGATAATCTCCACCGCCGTTCAAGCCCCTTAATGACCGTTCAACCCTCGATTTCGACCATTCCATGGAAATGAATTGACGCTCCGGTAGACCCGCTGCTACCATTCCCCATGTTTCGCACGCAAAATCGGCCCCGCTCGCACGCGGCCCACGCTTCCTCCGCCCGATCCCTCACCTCCTGCAATTCCTCCACTTCCTTCGCCTCCTCCGCTTCCATCCCGTTCTGCCTGCTCTCCCAGGGCAAAAAGCGTGCAAACCGAGAGCAAACAACCCACTCCTTTTCAGCCTCTTACAAAGGCCTATTTTCTCAACCCCTTTCTTTTGATAGTCTTACAAATGCCCCGGGGGGTGTCTCCACTTCATCCAAATCTTCCCGCTCGCCGCTCGTTACCGCTTTAGGTAAGAGTTCGCATCAATGTCAATCCATGGAACTTACGTTTCCTTTGTTTTCATACTCTTACGCTCTCTTTTGCACCGCACAAAACGCCATCCTCAATCCTTTCAATGGTTTGCGCACTCTTTGCAAAAAAGCACCCGGTGTGGGTATACCCGCCTCCGCCCACTCGCTAACCACTATTCCCCGCTCACTTCTTTCCCATCGGAAACAAACTCGGCTCCGCCGGCGGCGTATCGGCGATCGCTTCCAACTCCGGGAACTTCTCGCGCAGCGGCTCCGGCACTTTCACCTTCGCGCCTTTCAATATGCTGATCAGTTGCAGCGCGTTCACCACACCTTTTCCTTGATAGTGGTTGTTGGTGATCACAAAGACGTCGCGCGACCGCTCCGCTACTTTTTCGACGCGCTTCGCCCACGGCGCAAGCTCGTGCGTCGAATAGAGATAGTTGTACCGCTCGTGCGAAGGAATCGCCTCATCCTCCGTGAACCACGTGTCGTACCGCCGCCCGTGCAGCCGCACGTATCCAATTGGCGAAGTCGCTTCGGCGGATGGTTCCAGCGACCGGCCAATGATGGGCTGATCGATGTTGCAGAATCCCGCGCCTGCTTCTCGCAGCAGCGCGAACGTTTGCGGCGTCTTCCACGAAGCGTGCCGCACTTCGACCACTAGCGGATAGTCGCCAAAACGTTTCAGCAGCGCCTCGAGATGCGCCACCGTTTCGCGAGTGCGGTGAAACGAGAAAGGGAACTGCAGCAACACCGCGCTCAGTTTTCCCGCCGCGCGCAAAACGTCAAAACCGGCGCGAACCGCGCGCTCGTTTTCAGCAGTGCCCGCGGCTATCGCCGATTTTTCCGCGGCGGGAGGTATATCGTGCGTGAACCGCTGCCACAGCTTCGCCGTAAACATGAATCGTGGATTCGCTGCAACCCGCTCGATCCATTGCGCCGCGTGGTCCGGCCGGATGGGGTTGTAGAACGACGAATTGATTTCGATCGTATCGAAAAATTCCGCGAGATACGTGGCTTCGTGAAAGCCTTTTCCCTTCCGCGCCGGATAAACGTATCCAGCCCAGTCTGGATAAGACCATCCGGCTGGCCCAACGCGAATCACCGCGCCAGCATCGAGTTTTGTGCGAACCGTCATGAAATAAATCCGCGAGCTACTCTCGAACGCCCAGTAGCACAGCCACTCTTGGCTGTGTCGTCCAATCCCGAGCCCCCCAGAAACACATTCAATCCTAGCTGTGTCCCTTAGTCTGCCGCGAGCAGTAGCACAGCCACTCTTGGCTGTGCTCTTTCCGCAGTCCTCCCGTCCGGAAAAACACCGTCGGCAGCGTAGAGTGCCCCCGCCGCGTCTGTCAACGAGTCATCCCCGCATTTTCACCGAGCGATTGCCGCCCGCCGCTCGCGCTGGTATGCTGTGTTTAGGATGCGGTGCAAAGAACAACTCCGCGTCGCCCGCCTCTTCTCCAAGAACTCCTACAGGTGCAACCATGAAACTGTCCATCAGCTACAAAAACATTGAACTCCACAAACCCGCCGAAAAGAAAGAAGTCGAGCGCTATTCCGGCAAGCTGAATCGTCTCCTGAAATCCTATGAACCGGACCTGGTCCAGTTGCACGGTGTATTTGCCAAAAATCCGCACCGCGCGGAACTTTCTTTCTCGCTGAATTTGTCTCTGCCCACCGGCACGCTGCACGCCACGGGCACAGGCGCCAACGCGCGCGCCAGTTGCAAGCAAGCCTTCAGCGAATTGCAAACCCAAGTTAAGAAACACCAGTCCCGCCTGCGCAAAGATTACGAATGGAAACGCAAACGCCCCCGCGCCGAGGCTCCCGCGCTCTCCTAACTTCGCCTCGCTGGCCTCCTCCATCGCGAAGCGCAAGCGGACCCGTCCGATGGCTGCCGAGACGGAAGCGAAAATCTCAGCCGCATGAGAAGCGCCGGCCTGCGGGAAATTCGCCTCATACCGACATTCCCGTCCCGGAAAATTTCAGATCTGCGAGACGCGCTCGGCGCGGCGGAGGCTCATGCTACAATGGAGAATTAACGCCATAGGGGCGTAGCTCAGTGGTAGAGCAGCGGCCTTTTAAGCCATTTTGATGATTGCGCCAGGAACCGCCACGACTAGTCAAGGCACGCCGTTTCAGTCAGATCCAGGAATTTTGATTAGTCCCGCAATGCCGGACTCGGTCTGGATTTGCCAATCCAAGTGCCACCAGAACTGCCACCAGGAATTCAGCTCGTCGCAGCAGAAGAGGAATGCGCGACTGTGAGATAGTCGGTCAGTTTCGCGCTGTTCGGCAGCGGGCCACCTCTGCCGTGACATTACGCCATCATTTACAAATCGCTTGAAACTAGACGACACGGAGGCCAACTGAAGTCGCGCTTCGGAAGCCACAGGAACGATAATCGGACCATGAATGGACCAAGAAATGGATTCTGCCGTAGGACGGCAGAATCCCTAACGAAGGACGAACCAAGTAACCCGAACCACACTTTCCCAAACTTCGAATGTGGGTTCGATCCCCACCGCCCCTACCAATCTTTCTCTTTGAAAACACACGAGTTCTAGCCGCGCGTTTCGCCGTGTACCCCGCGTGTACCTCTCCTATCACAGGATCGTTGCTCCAAGCAGCTCGCAGATCGGCCTCGATTTGCTCTTGGCGTGAACGCGTCCACGGCGCGTAATGACGCTCAGTGATTCGAATGCTGCTGTGCCCAAGGAGAATCGAGACTCTATCGAGCGGAACGCCCGCAAGTAGCAATTCAACGGCAAACGTATCGCGGAGTCTGTGCGCGTGGCCAGTTGGCACCTTCGCAAATTCAAAGAGGCGTTGTAATCTGCGCTGCCATTTCCCCTTCGCACTGTGGACCGTTGATGCGCCCGTCCAGAAAAAGTAGCGCTCGCTTGAGCGCGGCGCTGCGTCCAACGCTGCAATGACCACATCAGGCAGAACACAATAAACAGGTACCCCGGTCTTTTGCGTGTGCAGTAACACCTTGTTCCCGTGAAGGCGGCCTACTTCAAGCTGCGTCGCATCCCCGATCCTCAATCCCGAATATCGCAGCAACAAAACGAAGGCACGTAGCCGTTGCGCGTTACGAATTCCCGCGCTTTTGCCGTAAGGTTCAAGCGCGGCAAAAATGCGAATCATCTCTTCCCGCGTGAAAGGCATTGTCGGCTTGTTGGGAACCTTCGGAGCTTTCAGTTCAGTCGCCGGATTATCGTCAATCCATTTTCTCTTTTCGGCGAAGCGCATGAACGCCCTGAGCCGTTCCAGCTTCTTGAGGCTTGTGCGCGGCCCCTGCGTCCACGTTGCGCGAAACGTTGCAAGCGCGTCTAGGTCTAGCTGCTTGAGGAATTGCAGCTTGTATGTTTCCGCGAAATCGTCAAGCTGTCGAAAAAGTAGGCGGTATTTGTCTAGTGTGGCGTTGTTCAGTTTCCGCGCTTCCGCGTCGGCAATGTACTTCGCATGAGCAGCCTTAATCGTGACCTGCTGTTCCTGCGGGACTGTGCGGCGATCCTCGGCTTCCCATTCGCGGATCAGGTCTTGTGCTCGCTGCCAGTCGCGGAGCTTCAAAGACTCGCGCATCTCTTTCCCGCCAAGTGCTCCGTCAACCCAAATGGGGCATTGGCAGTGTCGGTATCTTCGACCTTTTGCGCTTTGCTTGCAGTTCTTGCGGTGACGACGATAGATGGTCAGCATCGTGTAACACTCCTACCGGACGCCGGACTTTGATGATAGACGACAATGAACTCGTTCGACCACAGTTTGAGGAATGCGCAGCGTGACATACCGTCTCTTGTGCCTGGGACTCCGTTCGCCGATCACAAGCACACCGGGCTCATCCTCGAAAAGTTCACGAACTTTATCAGCACTCAAATTCCACATTTCGGCGATTTCCGCAACGGCGTAATGCCGCTCGATGTGCACCGAGGTCTCGATTTGGGTTGGTACGGACATTGCGTGGCAGCGACTCCTCCAGGGTTTGCGAAGATCGACGAGTACCTCGTCGATTGGCTCTCCGGCTTCCGAAAGTGATGAAGAAAATTCTTCTTGCTTCCAGTCGCCGACCGAGCTACGATAACGTAAACAATGTACATCAGTGTAGGAGAACGTGTCAACCATGATGTCGATTCTCAAGAAGAAACCCCGGCACGAGGTCATCTCAATTCGGCTTAGCGAAGACCGCCTCAAGCTGCTGGAACGCTACCAGAAAGTCCTTGGTGAGCAGTTGAGACGTGAGGTGTCTTTGGGAGAGGCCGCTTTCCTCGTTATCGAGGAGCGCGTCGAAGGGATGGACCGTGAAACAGCCCGTCATGAAATGCTCAGTACGCCGACCCCTTCCCTCTATCACATTCGCAAGAAGTGGGAATCACAGCACGCACTCGCTGTCGCCGAGTGGGATGTGCTCATGCACTACGTGCAGATCGGAGCGGAGGAGGAGGTCCAGGAGCCGCCACTGCTTTGGCCCGCGATTCCCTCAAGGGAATCTTACATCGCTTTGCTGGATGCCTTCGAAGTGGTTTATGTGAGCCGGAAGAATCCGGCCTCAAAACACGCCTGGTACTACGTTCGCAATCTCGGCGGCGAATCCGCTGGCGTTCGAACATCCGATGAGAAGCCAGAACAGAATCACCAAGCGGTTCTGAAACAGATCGCGGCCCGGAAGCTGCTGCTGAAACCGTCTGAAAAATGGGAGCGCCCAGGCTCAGTCGCCAGATGCCTTCTTGTAGCGATTCGAGACGAAGAGGTAGAAGGCTCCAAACTCGATCAGGCTCTTGCACCATTCTGGCCGATCCTTTGGGGACTTGCCGCTCGGGGCCATTCGCTACGGCACGAACGCCAACCCGTGCGCCTCGTCGGTCCCAACGAAGGTGATTTTCGCCAGCGGATTATCTTGCCCGAACCGCTAGAGTCGGATGACCTGAGGCTTTCCCTTTCGGGCATCGGTTGCCCCGAGTTGGGCATGTCGATTGATCTCGGGCCAACTCGTCGCGTGAGCTTTCTCATCGCCCGCTACCCGGACCTGGCCGAGTTTCAAACCATGCTCGCGGGATGGCCCATGAAGCGTTCGTGGAACGGCAGGCATTTCGTCGCAACGCCCAGCAAGGAGAAGGGTGCCACGACGATCACGCTTTGGCTGAGGCGAAACGATGTGGGCATCGAGTTTACCGAGCGCGAGTGGGTAGCTCTGCGTGAACTCTCCCAGAAAGCCTCAGCCTTTCCAGAGGTTCAGCGGTGGCTGGAGGAGCTTCGGCTGGAATATGGCGAACAGGGCTGATCGCACGAATCGGTGGTTTGCGCCGCGTTTTCGAAGAGCGGTGCCTGCGGCACCGGAAGTTGGGCGGACACGCCACCCCAAAATGGGTGCTGCAAAGCGCCGCGCGGCGCTGCCGGTTAACGTGCTCACGCGATGTGAGTTAGCGAATTGCGAGCGCTAGTGGCAGATTTCCGGCGCTCTTGGTTAACTTGTTGATTTTGCTCATTCCCGCTGGAGCGACAGTTTTTGACGAAGTTCCTTCCAAGGAGTTCTGTTATGCCAGCCGATCAACTGCGGAATCGAACCGTTGGTTCGAAGATGACCGAGAGCGAGTACGAACAGCTTGTGGCCGTCGCGGAGCTTGAGGGCTTAACGCTTGGCGAGTGGTGCCGCGAGGTGCTTTTGGCACACGCGAATTCCAGCGACCTAAAGAAGCCCAGCGCCACAGAACGGGCGCTGCTTGCGGAGTTCGTAGCGCTGCGAATGATCCTGCTCAACGCCCTCAGCAAGATTGGACAGCAAGTGGAACTGAGCGAGCGTGACTTGCAGGTCTCACCGAACGAGCAGACCAGGAGAGATTTCAGAGGGCGCAAGAGCGCCTTGCCGCAGCGGTTGCAGGGAGGCCAATCATGAGTCAGGAATGGGGTCGAAACAAGTACGCGGGCGTCTGGCCCAATCGACATGCGGCGTGGACGTGGAGTGCACTGTTTCTGGCGCTCGTTAGCATGGTGGCCATCTGCGCCTACCGCTACACCAAAACGTGGACACCTTTGCAGCGGTTCTATCTGAAGACGTACATCCGCAGCGGACTCCGAAGTGTGACCAGCTTTGCGAAGAGCGACCGCTATCAAATGCTGACCGTTGTCATGAAAAAGGCAGCCACTTGGCCGCTGAAGGCGAAGTGACAGAACAAAAGACAGCGAGTGGCGAGACGACGCTCGCACTTACTGACGATGCGGTGAAGATTGGTGACCTTCGCCTTGAACTACAGCAGGTGGAAGATCAACAGCGGAAAGCTGCACGAGCTTCTAGGCCATTCCTTCTACCAAGATCAGACTATTATGGACTTTCTGAGGCCCGCCTTGTGGGGCGGATTGGTGGTGTTTTTTGTTTGTCTCCGGTAGCGATTCCGAAGGACTCCGTGCGCGCCCGCGAGCGGAGGGAAGGACGAAGATTGAAGGACCGGAGTTGGTCACGCGACGGTTTCGATCGCGGAATCGTTCGAACGGCGTTGGCTTTGAGCTGACGAAAAAAACCTTCTTCAAAAGCTGCTGGCATCGTGCCTAAAGTTAGTCTCCCTCTCGCCATCGAACCTAACCATATCCTCATCATGGGCGATACAGGAACGGGCAAAAGCGCTCTCATACGGCAGCTTCTTGCCAGATCGAAGAGCGCGGCGAGAGCGCCGTCATTTACGATCCCGCACTCGAATACACTCCTCAGTTCTTGATCGTCGCGCGGCGACACGGTTCTGAATCCACTCGACCAGCGGATGCCCTACTGGACGCCCGGCGATGAACTTCGGCACGACGCCGAAGCATTGACACTTGCGGCGTCGCTTGTTTCCAGATCGACACAACGAGAATCCATTCTTCGTTGAAGGCCCGCGGAAAATATTCGCCCATCTGCTGACATTCCATCCGACGCCGGAGGAGTTGGTCTGGTGGATGTCGCATCCCGAAGAGATCGATACGCGTGTGAAAGGAACTGAATACGAAGCGATCATCGATTACCAGTCGCCACCTCAACGAAACGGCGTGCTCGGCTCGCTCAACATGGTGGCCGATGCTTTGAAATTATTGCCGCCTGAAAGCGAACCAATCGGAGCTGGAGTGCGCTCGAATGGTCCAAGGAACGCCGGGGTTGGCTGTTTTTGACATCCACGCCCGAAACGAGGAAGAGACTGTTGCCGCTCATAAGTTTTTGGCTAGACACCTTGGTTCTGCGACTCATGAACCAGGGACAGAGAACACGCGTAAGGTGTGGTTTGTGCTTGGACGAACTAGCTAGCCTACAGAAATTGCCGCAACTGCACACTGCGGTCACTGAGAATCGCAAATCAAATAATCCGGTCGTTCTCGGCTTTCAGGGACGCAGCCAGCTCGAAACCCGATACGGGCATGAAGCGGAGGCCATGCTCTCGCAGCCAGCGACAAAGATCTTCCTTCGAACAAGCGAGCCGCGTGCAGCGAAATGGATTACGGACGATTGGTGAAATCGAAATCGAGCGGCTTAGAGAAAGCAGATCCACGGCGCACAATCCCAAGTATCAACATCGAAGAGCTACAACCTGGACCGCCAGGTAGAGCCTTTGGTCATGGAATCGAGATCACTGGCCTTGAACCGCTAAATGGGTTTCTTAAGAACGGAAACCTTGTAGTGCGGATGAGTTTTCCTTACATCGAGCTACCTGAAAAGCAGCCTAAATTCATCGAACGAACCGCGGAGATCCGCCAGGAGCGCCGCCGAAAGAAGCAACGCCCCGGCGGGAGCCCGCGGCGGCCCGAACAGAATCTCACCCAGGAAGAAATCAAACACGTCAGCAACAGGATTGAATCGGTCCAGCAGCAGCAACGATTCTTTGAGTAGGCATCGCGAATGCTCACTATTTCCAAGCCGTTGAGTGCAGGCCAGGCGCGCGCTTATCACGCTGAAGAATTCGCCAACGCGAAGGACAACTACTACACGCAAGGAGAACAAATTCGCGGCGAATGGCATGGCAGGCTTGCCGAGGAATGGGGACTGAAAGGCGAAGTCCGAGAACAACAGTTTCATCGGCTTAGCGAGGGTCAACACCCAGTCACCGGCGAGCAATTAGTCCGCCACAAGTCCGCGCGAGAATATGTGAATGAGCATGGCGAGAAGATAAAGACGATGGAACATCGCGCGGGTTGGGACGCTACGTTTTCAGCACCGAAGAGCGTTTCGCTAACCGCACTTGTGGGCGGAGACGAGCGTGTCCGCGATGCTCACCGGGAAAGTGTTTCGTCGCCTTGGGCGAGATGGAGCGCTTTGTCCAAGCAGGATGGCGGAAACCTTCCCGCCGAGACTACAGGCAAATGGGTCGCAGCGAAGTTTGAGCACGACAGCTCTCGTCCTGTGGATGGCTACGCAGCACCGCAACTTCACACGCATGTCGTTTTCTTCAACGTCACGCAGACTGCGAATGGAGAATCGCGAGCGTTGCAGCCAAGGGAACTCTACAAATCGCAGCAGTATGCGACAGCCATTTATCGCTCGGAGCTTGCCGCTCGTCTCAAGGAGTTGGGGTACGAAATAGAACGCGGCAAGAGTGGCCAACCGGAAATCAAGGGATACAGTTCCGCGTACCTGGAGGCGTCGAGTCCACGGCGCCGACAGATTGAAGAACATCTAGCCAGGACTAACCAAAGGGAGCGGGAGCAGCTCAGATCGCCGCACACCAGACTCGGGAAAAGAAACTTGAGACTTCACATGAGGAAATGCAGGAGAGGCACAAAGCCTTAGCCGACCAAGTTTGGCGGTCAGCCAGAACACATGTTGAGGCTGCAAGGCGACGGGGTACGCAGCATCAAACCAGAACCAAACGAGCGAATGGCCCAACCAGCCGTCGCCTTTTCGACCGAAAGGAATCTGGAAAGGGAAGCCGTAGCCGATGAACGAGCGCTCTTGCGGGACGCCTGAGTCGCTCGATGGGAGAGGCGACCTTTGCAGAGGTTAAATCCGGCCTCGAAGAAATCTCAGCGCGGAGAACTGACGGAGTTACGGGAACATTCAAATTCGCCAAGTCGAGCATTCACGACGAAGGAGATGCAGTCATACGAGCGGGAAGCGATTCAAAGGATGCGGGCAGGGACAGCACAGTTTTGCCGAAATCGCAAACCAGCATCTCGTGACTAATCGAGAGAATTTATCCGCATCTGAACGACAGGCAACGCCAAGCCGTAACGCAAATCCTGTCGAGCCGGGATCGAGTGATGGCCTTGGAAGGAGTAGCCGGAAGCGGTAAGACAACTTCGTTGGCGGCAATTCGGGAAGTGGCCGAACGTCACGGCTATAAGGTCGAGGGATTCGCGCCCACGTCACGCGCGGCACAAAAACTGAGCGAGTCGGGGATCGACTCCCGCACGCTACAAAGGCATTTGTCAGCGAGCGAAGATTCACAGCCCAACGGAAAGAGGCGACTCTACGTTCTTGACGAATCGAGCCTCGCAAGCACGAAGCAAATGAATGAATTTCTGCATCGACTGAGCGGAGAAGATCGAGTCTTGCTTGTTGGAGATACACGCCAACACCAAGCTGTGGAAGCTGGCCGCCCTTACCAGCAACTCAGGGAAGCAGGCATTGAGACAGCCCGCCTGGACGAGATCGTTCGCCAGAAGGAACCGGCACTCAAAGAGGCAGTCGAGCAACTCGCGCGCGGTCGCGGTCAAGGAAGCAATCGACAATCTCCGTTCTCAGGGTCGAGTACACGAAATTGGGGATCGCAATGACCGAATGCTCAAGATTGCCGATGAATACGCAAAACAGCCAACCGCCACTTTGGTCGTGTCACCGGACAATCAATCCCGCAGAGAAATCAATGATGTGATCCACCGCCGGAAATGCAGGAGATGCGGAACGTAGCGAAAGAAGAGCAAAAACTTAAAGTTTTGGTCCCGAGACAGGAAATAACCGGGGCCGACAGGCGTTGGTCCGGCAATACGATCCGGGCGACCTTGTACGCTACACGAAAGGCAGCCGCTCCCACGGAATCAAACAAGGAGAATATGCGCGCGTGGAGGAATCAAACGAAAAGGAAAATCTACTCACGGTTCGAGAGGGGATGGCGAGCGAGTGAGCTACGATCCACGCCGATTGCATGGCGTCACGATCTATCGAGAAGCTGAACGCGCGTTTAGCGAAGGCGACCGCGTCCAATTTACTGCACCCAATAGAGAGCTTGGAGTTGCGAATCGAGAACTAGGCACCATCGAGCGGATCAACGAGAGATGGAGATATCCGTCTACGGCTCGATTCAGGTCGAGTTACTCGATTCAACGTGAACAAAAATCCGCATCTCGACCATGGTTACGCAGTGACCAGTCATAGCAGTCAGGGGCAAACCGCCGACCGAGTTCTGATCCACATCGATACAGACCGAGCGGGCGAAAAGCTTGTCAATCGGCGCTTAGCTTATGTTGCGGTCTCGCGAGGACGCTACGACGCCCAGATCTACACCAACGACAAGGGCCATCTCGCAGAGCAGCTCTCGCGCGACGTGTCGCACCGAACCGCAATGGAAAGCATCCGCGCAACAGTCAGCGGCGCGGAAGAAATAGAACCGTCCGCGCCGAGCC
>CAVXHD010000006.1:0-521376 GCA_963761555.1 uncultured Acidobacteriota bacterium | reverse complement strand
ACCTTTATCGTCGGTTCGATTCCGTCCCGCGCCTCCAATTTCTTCGTCGGTGAAGCTGGCATGGTTCAAAGTGGTCGCCCCAGCGGGAACGACTGTTCGCGGAGGCGTTTGCGGCAATTCCTGCGGAATTGGCGGTCGAACGCGCTCTTCCTTGCACTTTGTTGGTGCAGCCAGTAAACTCTTTCTCTTGCTTACACGCAAAGGACGCACTCTAGGATGCTGATCGCACGGGATTATGTCGGGTACATGGCCAGCGAAGTGGTGAAGCGGCTGGTGGAAGGGAAGATGATCGAGACGAGGGCTGCGGAGGCCGTGGCGCAGCGGGTGCGGCAGCGCATGATGGAAGAGGTCACGGTCGAGGACCGGTTGAACGAAGAAGTGCGCAATATCCTGACGGAACATCAGGAAGAGATGCGGCGCACGAACGTCTCGTACCAGGAGATGTACAAGAAAGTGAAAGCGCAACTGGCGCGCGACCGGAAGCTGGTATTGCGGTAGCAGGGAAGCGGAGTTTGCGAGTAGTACGGCTGCGCGGTTTGGGTCCTGACTGGATTGGATGGGCCGCTGCGCAGGCTGTCGATGATTGAAACTGGCGCTGGATCGAGCGCCTGACGAAGAAAGACTCGAGGGCAAGCCACAGGAATGCGACTGAGCCGCGAAAAGATTGTTCGACTCTCCCATCAGATCACGGACGTGCTGGTTTCGAGCGATGACGTGGAATTCGTCGAAGACCGAGACACGATTCGGCGGGAAGTGGTGCAGATCCTGACGGCGACGCTGCACGAAGAAGAAAAAGCCGATCTGGAAGTCCGCAAGAAAATTACCTCGCAGAAAAAAGAGATCCTCGAAGACAGCGAAGAGTGGAACGTGCTCTATCGCAAGTATTACGCCGACGAACTGCGGCGCATGGGAATTGCCGCTGTGCCCGACGACCGCCGCCGGTAGTAGGCTGGTCGGTTCGTCCGCCGATGATGGAACGCCCTTCCTTGTAAGCTCCCCGATAAAAATAATTTGATGAGCACCTGACCGGCGACTCGTGACTTGTGTGTGGAAAGGATAACGCGGAGGCGCGGAGTGCGGCGAGCCGCGCGGAGATGGCGTGGTCTTTAGTGAGGCGCGACTGGCGAGCTGGGCCCCCCCCGGGGGTGTCCGCAAGCTGTGCGATAAGCATATGAAAGGAAATGGGTTGCGGCGATTGCTGCGTGTGCAGGAGGCGACGCAGAGGATGGAAGGGGAAGGCACCCCCTAGGGCATTTGTAAGAGTATCAAAGGAAAGGAGTTGTGGAATGGGGAGTTTGTAATAGATAGAAAAGGAAGGGGTTATCTGCTCTGGGTTTGCACAGTCTTGCACAATGTGTGGTTGCACGGGTAGGGAACCGGCTGGTGATGCAGGGATGAGCGGGTGGATCCCGGGACGTGAGGAGATTTTTCTTAACTCAGAGAGCACAGAGAGCACGGAGAAGAGACGAGGACAACAGGAGTTGTGGGAGGTGAGCGAACTGGGCCGGGCGAACATGAGGAATGATAGCAGAGAAGTAGATTACTGTAAAGGTACAGTACTTGCTGCGTATCATTCGAATTGAGACGCGGGAAGTCGAATGGATCGAAGAGGTTGCGGAGAAATTTGTAGTTTGGTGAGACGTAATAGACGAAGTGAGTGGTGAGTAGTGGATGGCGAATGGAGGCAGTTGGGCGGGAGAGCGCTGGGCGGCGGTTGAATTTGGGACGGAGGGGCGCGGAAGCTTGGGCAAGCCGGGGACTGCTTGCCCAAGTGCGCCGAGCGTGGGCTGAACAGGCTCGGCGCTCAGAAGGAGAGATGCAAGCCCAACTGGAGGAATCGGGGGCTGCCGACGGTGTGTTGAATGATGCCGAGGCTGCCAACCGGCGGAATGGAAGGAGGACCTTCGTATTTGGGGAAAAAGTCGACGTCGCTGTTGGGGGCGTCGAAATCGGGATGATTGAACATGTTGAAGGCGTCGGCTTCGAAGCGGAGACGGAAACGATCCTTGATGGGGAATTCTTTGGCGAGGCTCATATCGAAACGGACCTGGAATGGACCACGGAAGAGGTTGCGTCCGGAAGAACCGTAGAGGGACTCATACTCATCGCATCCGCTGGCATCGCAGGCAGGGACTCCGCTTGTACCTGGCATTACGAACTGAGGCGCAAAATCGCTGGAGTTGAGCACGGGGCTGCCGGCATTGACGCCGAGGGTGCCTTGAAGTTTGGCTTGGTTAGGGGTAACGCCGGGGACGAGTGGAACGATGGGGTTGGTGATGTAGTCGCTGGTGCCGTAGTAGAGGCTGGCCACGGACCCGGAATAGTCATAGACACTGTAAGGCTGGCCACTCTCAGCCACGGTTTGGCCGCCGATGATCCAGCCGTTGATGGCATAACCGAGAGCATGATTTTCGGTAAGCGTTGGGATAGCGTAGCTATAGTTAATGAGGAATACGTGGGTTTGGTCAAAATCTGAGGAGGCATAGTTGGATCTGGGAATAAGGGGATTGTTGCCGGTGAAAAAGAGGCCGAGGCCGCTCTGCTCGTCGAGGGCATGGGACCAGGTATAGGAGCCTGTGAGTTGAAGGCCGAAGGAAAGGCGCTTGCGTACCTGAACCTGGAGAGCATTGTAGTTGGAGATGCCTTCCGCTTCGTAAAGGACAGCATTCATGTCATAGCCAGGATAGGGGACGCGGATGGGGGCGTTGCCCGCGTATTGGTTGGTTGAGATGGGCTCGCTATCGAGATACAGCGGGCTCACACCGCCGTACGAAGACGTTTGGCCGTTGACCACGTTGGATGGCGTGGCGATTTGCGGTTGGTTGAAGGGAATGGGAAGCACGAGATGAGTGCCGTGATTGCCCACATAACCGACATCGAGCAGCCAATTGTTGGCGAACTGGTACTGAAGGTCGAGGGTCCAGTTTTGCGTGTAAGGGAGTTTGTTATGAATGTCATAACCACCAAAGAGAAATGGTCCAAAGAGATTGTCGGTTGGCCAGCATCCCGGATAGCCGCAGGCAGTCTGCTGCAGGTTGGGCAGATAGGCTAGAAAACCGGCAGCGGTAGGCGTGGGAACCGTGGGCACATTGGTGCCAAATGGCTCCGAAAGAGTCGCTCCCGATGACACGGAAACTGGCGAGACAAAAGGCGGGGATAGAGTGACGCCGAGCGGCCCGTTAAAGCCAGAACCGGCGCTCGGGGAGAAGTAGCTGAAAAGCTCGCCGCGATCAAAGTACAGGCCGTAACCCGCGCGCACAGTAATTTTTGTAAAGGGCGACCAGGCTATGCCAATGCGCGGGGCGAAACCCCATTGGTGGTTCTTCATCAAGCTGTCGCCAGCACCGGGAGTGCCAGCGGTTTTGTTATTGGAAGCGATAACTAGCCCCGAACCAGTGATGGCATCCGTTCCCGCGTCACACTGTCCGTAATTGTAGTTGGTCAAGGCAGGGTCGGCGGGCACACCATCCACCAAGCATTGGACGTAGCCGTACTTTGAGGGATCGAACGAGGTCAGGCGGCCATACTTTTCGGTAAGCGGGCCGTCGAAATCCCAGCGGAGGCCGGCGGTCACGGTGAGGTTGCTGCGAAGCTTGTAGTTGTCGTTGATAAAGAGACCGGCCGTATTGGAACGATAGTAGCGGTCTGCCGAGCCAGCGAACTCGTTTCCGCCATGGAGGGTACCTTCGACGAAGGTCAGGAAGGTTTTGAAATCGACGGTATCGGTGTCCGTGTTGTCGTTGATGATGTTGAGCTGGGTGTGGTCCCACTCGCCGCCAATACTGATGGTGTGCTTGCCTTTCTCCCAGTTGAGGGTGGATCCGCCACCCCATTGATTCTGGAACATGCCGGCGTCGCCAAAGCTGGTGCTGGGGCCGAACTCGAGACCCTCGCTAGAAGTCGGAGAGGAGGTGCTGATATCAAACTGAGGAAACGTGGCGGAACCGGGCAGACTAATGCCCATCGAAGAGGCGGTGATGCCTTGCTGCGTGCTGGCGTAAGCGCGCAACCGGGTGAAGCCGGCATGTTGCTCCCAGGTGAGACTGGGCGACAGAATCACGGTGTTGGAAATGGAAACGACCTGACTGCCCGCGGCAAGCTTTTGGGGGAAGCTAAGGAGAGCACCGACGGCACCGAAGGGATTACTGGTGGGATCGCTTTGGAAATAATACTTAACCGCCAGGCGATCCTTGAGATTCGGCACGTAGTCCACGGCACCAATGGCTTGGTTGACAGAGGATTCCGAGTTGGGACCCTGGACAATAGCGTCGTATCCCAGATCCGTCTGCTGAGTGGCATTGAACGTTGCGCTGGGAATCAGATAGTTTCCGTTGGGAAGTTTGGCGTTCAAGAGGTTCATCGCCGCGTTATTGATCTGGTTTGCGGTGATCGTTGTATTGTAGTCCGTTTGAACCATATTGATAATGCCCTGCGAGGTACGATCGTTGGTCAGGTGCAAAGGAACGTTCACGCCTTTGAGCGAAGAGCCCGCATCGGCGATGCGCACACCTTGATAGGAGCCGAAGTAGAAGAGCTTGTCTTTCTTGATGGGTCCGCCAAAGGTGACGCCGAAAGAGTTTCGATTGAGGAAGGGCCGCGGCAGGGCTTGTTGATTGGTGCCGGGGACAAGTCCCGCAGCGTTATAGAAGAAGGGCGAGGCGTTCATGTCGCTGTTTTGAAATTGCTCCCAGGCTGAGCCATGGATTTGATTGGTGCCTGACTTGGTAACCACGCTGATGTGGGCGCCGCTGTTGTTACCTTGGGATGCGTCATACATGGACGAGTTCACGGCGATTTCCTGGATAGCGTCGGTAGGCGGTGTGGGAAGAGCTTGGCCGATGGCTCCGTAGATCGAGGTGCTGGTTTGGATTCCGCCACCCAAGTTGAAGCTCTCTCCGGTGTTGAGGACGAAGCGATTTTCCCCCACTTGGCTGGTGGAGTTGCCGTTAAACAAATTGTTCGTGCTGATGCCATTCAACGAAAAGCTATTGCTGGTATCGCGGTTTCCATTGGCGAAGATAGCCTGGTTGCCGAGGCCGGAGTTTGACCCGGAACCGCCGAGGAAATCCGAATGGACGCCGGGACTCAAAATGGCGAGTTGCGTGAAGCTGCCAGTGCCCAGCGGCGTTTGCTCAATGGTGAGATGGTCGACGACATAGCCGTTGGTGGTGTCGGTCTGGTTCATCAGCGGTGTTTCGGAAACCGTGACCGTGGCGGTGACTTCGCCCGGCTGCAAGGAACCGTTCACGGTTGTCGTGCGATTTCCTTGTACAAGGATTTGGGAATGGACTTCGGTTTTGAAGCTAGCGCGAGAGAACGCGACGCTATAGATCCCGATGGGAAGATCGGGAACGTCGAACGAGCCATCCGTTTTGGTCGAAACCGTTTGTTCCAAGCCCGTGGCCAGATTCTTGATCTTGACGGTTGCGTTGTGGATGACGGCGCCGGAGATGTCCGTCACCGTGCCCGTGATGGAACCGAGAGTTTGTTGCGCGGGCGTTGAAAACGGAAGCAGACAAGCAAGACCGATACAGACCAAGGCAACGCCTATAAGTTTCTTGATCACGATACACCCCTCCCGTTTGCAGCTAACGGCTAGCGGGCCCACGTGTACCACAGCCTCGACCTAAAAATCGAGAGCCAGCTTGTGGAAAACCTGAAACGCCCCCGGCGAATTCGGGAGAGTATGGGGGCGAGATGAATGGAAGTAAAATCGAAAGTTACAATGGTGTGAATTTGAATTGTGTTTTTCGGGTTCCAAGAAGAGGATCAACGCTCGTTGAGCGAATGGGCGCCGGTGTGAGGACAGAGATGAAAGCGAGCGGCGGGAAATTCCAGGCATAGGTCTTTGGATGGACAAGATGCGGGCAACGGGACGTGACGGGCGTCACAAAGGAGGGTGCGCGGGGGCACGGCGCAAAGGGGAGAGGAGGGCGAAGCTGAGGGTGCACGGTTGAACCGGCGCGGCGGTTGAGAGGTTGGCGGGGCGGCGCTGGATGGGAGGTTGCTATGGACTACATTTTTATTGGGGCAGCGATAGGGGCGGTTGTGCTGCTGCTATTGGCGCTGGGGTTGGGAGCGTCGCGGGCGGTACGGGCGTATTTCAAATTTCGCGGGAAGAGAATTGTGTCGTGTCCGGAGACGCATGAAGCGGCGGCGGTACGCGTGGCGGCGGGAGATGCGGCGCTGCACGCAACGATTGGGGACGATGAATTGAGCCTAAAAGAATGTTCGCGTTGGCCGGAGCGGGAAACGTGCGGGCAACTTTGTTTGCAGCAGATCGAGGAGGCGCCGAAAGCTTGCCTGGTGTCGACGATTGTGAATCAGTGGTATCAGGGAAAAGAGTGCGCGTATTGCCACAAGCCGTTTCTCGAACTGCACTGGGACATGCATCATCCGGCGCTGGTGAGCCCGGAAGGGAAGACGGTGCAGTGGAACGAAATTCCGGCGGAGAAGCTGCAGGAAACGATGAAGACGCATTTGCCAGTTTGTTGGGACTGCCACATTGCGGAAACGTTTCGGAGAGAGTATCCGGAAAAGGTGGTGGACCGGGCAGAGGAGCCGCTGCGGATGAGTTTGTATAAGTAGAAGAGACGGGCTCGCTCTGCGAGAGGAAGGTCGAGGAGAAGAGCAGAGCGAGCCCGGGAAGTTCTGGGCGAGTGCGTGGCGGGCGAAGATCCGAACGGATATGCCCAGAAGGAAATGATGAAAGATGGAAAGAGAAAAGGCGGCTTGAGGCCGCCTTTTTCATTGCAAGAAGAGATTGCTAGAGCAGGGAAGACGATTCGTAAGAGAGATTCGAGACAAGCTCGAGCGCGAGCCGCTGAGATTACGGATTCGATGATGGATCGTCGGGGCGGCGCTTGAGAGTCGGGCGGCCGTCGTCGTCGGTGGTGGAATTGGGATCAGAGGTGGTGGAGCCCGCAGGTTGGCCCGTTCTCGAACGGAGGGTGGGCTTGCCGGGCTGATTGTTCAAGACTTTGCGGTGGAATTCGATGTTGCGGAGGCGGGCCTTCACGTCGTCAAATTCGGAAGTGGTGACAATGTATTCCGGGCGGGCCGGGAGAATATCGGCAATTTCTTTCTGGCAAAGTTCGATGCGCTCGGGAGTCGGCGGATGCGTGGAGAAAACTTTGGGAATGGTGCCGGGGCGGCGCTTTTCGTCGGCCTGGATACGCTCGAAGAAGGTGACGTAAGAATTGGGGTCGTAGCCGGCGTGATACATGTACTGCAGGCCGAAGTAGTCGGCTTGGCGCTCGGCGTCGCGGCTGAACTTTAGATAGGTGACGGGGATAGCGAGTTGCGCAGCTTCGTATATGCCGTAACCGGCCCAGCCACCGGGACCGAGAAGCATGAGCGGGATGGTGGCGAGCTGCATGATTTCGCCCTTGGTGGCGTTCTTGGTGCCGTGGCGCAGGACCACGTGAGAAATTTCGTGGGCCATGACGCCGGCGAGCTCGGACTCTTCCTGGGCGCGGAGGATGAGGCCGCTATTCACATAGAAAAAGCCGCCGGGGAGAGCGAAGGCGTTGACCTCGTCGGAGTCGATGACCTTGATGGTGAAGGGAACTTTTGCGTCGGAATTGCGGACGAGGTTCTGGCCGACGCGATTGACGTATTCGGTGACGACGGGATCGTCAATCATCTTGGAAGAGCGTTCGACTTCCTGAGCGAGCTGCTTGCCGAGAGCGATTTCGCGTTCCAGGGAATAGAAATTGATACCCTTGCCGAGATCGCGATTGCCAATGTCGTTGACGTCTTCCCTGGAATTCTTGGGATCGACGGTGGCCTTTTGGGGGACCGGCTGATCCTGAGGAGGCTGGGTGCTTTGCGCGGCGGGCGTCGGTTGAGGAGGAGCTGGTTGGGGCGGGGCGGGCTGGGCCGGAGCCGGAGATTGCGTTGGCGAAGCCGTAGGGGTGGTGGCTTGTCCGGACGAGGAGGTGGAAGCGGGTTGCTGCGTTGTGGAGGACTGCTGAGACGTCGTCTGCTGTGACGAAGTGGCTTGCTTAGATGTTGTGGCCGGTGGCTGCGCGGCGGGCGGTGTTTGCGTCTGGCTTGCTGTGGTGCTTTGGCTGGACTGCTGGGACTGCGGGGTTGCGAGAGTAGCCCTTGCAACGAGGAGGCCTGCCAGCGAGAAGCCCAATGCCAGTCTCTGTATGTGTGTCACGGCATTTACCCCCTGGTGCGGCCAGTATACACCCCTTTACAGCGCAATGGGGTGGAATGGCGGTGTCAACCTTAACCACTACGATGTAGGGCCACGACGGAAGGTTTTCTTAGTGAAGCGGGTTTGGAGCAGGATTGGGAGAAAAAATTGGAAATTTTGGTGAATCGGAAGGGAGGCACTGCTTTCCTCGCGGCACGGGGACGGGGAGGTGAGGGAACTCGGCTGTGCCGATATGAAAAGCGGCGAGATTGTGTCCAAAATACAGCATTAGACAGCATTAGAATGGTTGACACTCCTCGCGACGGCCTCTAGAGTCAATAGCAGAGAAATGGGCGTAAAAAAGATCCAGATAGGACAGCTTTGGCGGAAGAACGACACGGGGGAAGTTTACCTGGTGACGCGCGTGTATAGCGAAGCGCTGAGCACGATTGTGGTGCTGAGGAAGTCTGGCGCGGAAGATGAGGCGCTGACGAGATTGCGGGCGGAAAATACACCGAAGGGGCCGGGGATTCCGGGGTATTCGCCGGCGCAGGATGAGGAGACATTTTGATGGGGAAGTGGATAGTGGTTAGAGGCTAGGGGTTAGTAAAGACCACCTCGTTCTGAATCCCGCAAGTTCATTGGCAGAAAATCTCACAAGTTCAGATGGAGCGGACGTCCATTTTGACGACGTCGTGGACTTGCATTAGCTCCTTGACTAGGAAGGGCTCGCCGTACTTTACGCCGATCATTTCGCCGTAATGGCGAGCGAGCTGGTTCATTTGCTCTTCGAGACGGTCGATGGCCAGGAAGACGTTTGTTTTTTTGAATTGGCGGCCGGATTCGCCCTTGTTGGGATGAAATTGGGAAGAGAAGGCGAGGATGGCGCGGCGGCGCTGTTCGAATTGTGGGGTGATGTCCACGACAAACGTCGGGCGGACGGGGGCGTAGACGGTGGAGTAGAGAATTTTGAATGGCCTATGTGGATCGCCATCGATCGGCAACTGTTTTAGTCCGGCGAGAAAGCAGGCTTCGTAGCCGAGAGTCGAAGCGTGATAGTGATCGGGATGGCGAGCTTCCCAGTAGGGCAGGATGACGATTTTGGGACGGACCTCGCGGATGACGGAAGCGAGGCGAAGTTTGTGCTGGCGGCTCGGCTGGACGTCGGAATCGGGAACGCCGAGATTGCCGCGCCAACTGACGCGAAGGAGTTTGGCGGATTTGGCGGCTTCCTTGGCGCGAATTTCCGGAGTGCCGCGAGTGCCCATTTCTCCGGCGGTGAGATCGAGGATGCCGGTCTTGTAGCCGAGATGGGCCATTTTTAGAAGCGTGCCACCGCACGAGAGCTCGACGTCGTCGGGATGGGCGGCGATTGCCAGTACGTCCAGATTCATTGCGGATTCCTTTCGAGTTGATTCGTGTTGATTGTAACAGGGGAACGCGAATGCCAGACCTGCGGGAGTGTGCTATTTTCTCTCGCGGGACGATGCCTGACGAACATGACTGCTGAAACTGTTGGATTAGAATTGCGGGGAAAAGTTGCGCTCGTGACCGGAGCGGGGAAACGGCTGGGGCGCGCCGTCGCGTTGCGGCTGGCAAGCGAGGGAGCGAGCGTGGCCGTGCATTACCGGAAGTCCGCGGCGGAAGCGGAAGAGGTGGTGGCGGCGATTAAAAGTGCGGGCGGGCGCGCGGCGGCGTTTCCTGCGGAGCTGACGTCGGTGGAAGAAATTCAGAGGATGGTGCAAGCGGCGGCGAACGAAATGGGGCGGCTGGACCTTTTGGTGAACAGCGCAGCGAATTTTTTGCCTTCGAGCATCGTCTCGACGACGGAGGCAGTGTGGGACGCGGCGCTCGACACCAATTTAAAGGCGCCGTTTTTTTGCGCGCAGGCGGCAGCGCCGTGGCTGAAACGGAGCAAAGGCGTGATCATCAATTTCGCGGACACTGGAGGGATTCTCGGATGGTCGGGGTATACGGCGCATTCGGTCTCGAAGGCGGGAGTGATCATGCTGACGCGAGTGCTCGCGAAAGCGCTGGCGCCGGACGTGCGCGTGAATGCGATCGCGCCGGGAACCATCACGATGCAGGGAGATGCGCCGGAATTGGAAGCTGATTTCATTCGGCAGGCGCCGCTGAAGCGAAGCGGAACACCCGCGGACATCGAGGATGCAGTGCTGTATTTGGCGCAGGCGGCGTTTGTGACGGGGCACGTGTTGGTGGTGGACGGCGGGCGCACGCTGTAGTGGGCGCCGAGGCCAACATCCGCCGTGGGTCATCAAAGCGATGAATTTGATTTCAAGGAACTGACTTTTCCGAATTTCACAAACGCTCCGTGCAGAGAAGCGCGGCGCGGTGTATTCTATTGTGCTTATAGGTGAGATAAGTTTTTCGGGCTCGATGCAGAACACACCGGAATCTTGAACAAAGAGGGGCCAGCCGAAGTTATGGACAATGAGACTTATATACATGTTGCGAGCCGAAGCGAAGAGACCAGTCAGCCGCAAGGATTAGATTCCGCTGAGATTCAAGAGTGGCTGGAGTCGCTGGACTCAGTGCTCGATTCGAGCGGACCGGAAGTGGCCGCGGAAATCCTGGAGAGGCTGCGCGCGCACGCCACGGTTGCTGGAATCGATCTGCCGTTTTCCGCAAACACGCCTTACGCGAACACGATACCGCTGCAGCTGCGAGCCGCTTTTCCCGGCGATCAGGAAATCGAGCGGCGCATCAAGAGCTTGATCCGCTGGAACGCGCTGGCGATGGTGGTGCGCGCCAACCGCGTCGAGCACAACATCGGCGGGCACATTTCGACGTATGCCTCGGCGGCTACGCTGTTCGAAGTGGGATTCAATCATTTCTTCCGCGCGCGCACCGATGATTTCGAAGGCGACACGGTTTATTTTCAGGGCCACGCGGCGCCGGGAATGTACGCGCGCGCGTTTCTCGAAGGGCGGCTTTCGGCGCAGCAACTGGAAAATTTCCGGCGGGAACTGAAACCGGGAGGCGGGCTTTCTTCCTATCCGCATCCGTGGCTGATGCCGGATTTCTGGGAATTTCCGACCGTGTCCATGGGCCTGAGCCCGCTGATGGCGATTTATCAGGCGCGTTTCAACCGCTATCTGGAGAACCGCGGACTGAAGCCGGTGACGGACGCGAAGGTTTGGGCGTTCCTGGGCGACGGCGAAACGGACGAGCCGGAATCGCTGGGAGCGATCACGCTCGCTTCGCGCGAGAAGCTCGACAACCTGATTTTTGTGGTCAACTGCAACCTGCAGCGGCTGGACGGGCCGGTGCGCGGCAACGGACAGATCATTCAAGAGCTGGAAGTCGGCGTTCCGCGGGGCGGGCTGGAACGTCATCAAAGTGCTGTGGGGCAGCGATTGGGATCCGATTTTGGAACGGGACACGGAAGGGCTGCTCGTCAAGCGCATGGGCGAAATGGTGGACGGCGAATACCAGAAGCTGGTGGTCGTCGTCGGGCGCGTACGTGCGCGAGCACTTTTTCGGAAGCGATCCGCGGCTGCTGAAGCTGGTCGAGCCGTTCCCGGACGAGGCGCTACGGCGATTGCGGCTGGGCGGGCACGATCCGCGCAAAGTGTACGCGGCGTACAAGGCGGCGGTGGAGCACAAGGGATCGCCGACAGTGATTCTGGCGCGGACCATCAAGGGCTACGGACTGGGCGAAGCGGGAGAAGGCAAGAACGTCACGCACCAGCAGAAAAAATTGAACGAAGAAGAGCTGCAGCGAATTTCGCTCGCGATTTGGCATTCCGCTGAACGACGAGCGATTGCGTGGAAGTGCCGTTCTACCGCCCGGCGGAGGACAGCATCGAGATCCAATATTTGCGCGCGCGGCGGCAGGCGCTGGGCGGGTACACACCGAAGCGCAGGGTGCGCTCGAAGCCGCTGGTTGCGGATCACGACGAACTGTTCAAGGAATTCCTGGCCGGCAGCGAAGGCCGCGAAGTCTCGACGACGATGGCGTTCGTCAGCATGCTGCGAAAAATGCTGCGCGATCCGGAAATCGGCAAGCTGGTGGTGCCCGATCGTTCCGGACGAAGCGCGGACGTTCGGCATGGAGTCGCTCTTCCGGCAGGTGGGAATCTATTCGAGCCTCGGACAGCTCTACGAGCCGGTGGACGTCAATACGCTGCTTTATTACAAGGAAGCGAAAGACGGGCAGATTCTCGAGGAAGGCATCACGGAAGCCGGCTCGATGGCGTCGTTCATCGCCGCGGGATCCGCGTATGCCACGCACGGCATCAACACGATTCCGTTCTTTATTTACTATTCGATGTTCGGGTTCCAGCGCATCGGCGATTTCATCTGGGCCGCGGCGGATATGCGCACGCGCGGGTTCCTGCTCGGCGGCACTGCCGGACGCACGACGCTTGTCCGGCGAAGGGTTTGCAGCACCAGGACGGCAACAGCCACGTTCTGGCGCTGCTCCGTGCCGAATTTGCGGGCGTACGATCCGGCGTTTGCGTACGAAATCGCGGTGATCATCGAGGACGGCATTCGCCGGATGTACAAAGAAGGCGAAAGCATCTTCTACTACATCACGGTGATGAACGAGCCTTACGCGATGCCGCCGATGCCCGAGCGATCGTGAAAGAAGGAATTCTAAAGGGCATGTACCGCTTCCGCGCTTCGGAGAACAAGAAATCCAAGCTGCGCGCGCAGCTTTTCGGCAGCGGCGCCATTCTGCGCGAGGCGCTGAAGGCGCAGGAAATTCTGGAGGACGAAATACGGCGTGGCCGCGGATGTGTGGAGCGTGACGAGCTACAAGGCGCTTTACACCGACGGCAACGAGTCGACCGCTTGAATCGGCTGCATCCGGCGAAAAGCCGCGTGTGCCGTATGTGACGCAATGCCTTGCGGATGCGCCGGGCGTGCTGGTGGCGGCTTCGGATTATTTGAAGGCGCTGCCGAATATGGTGAGCAAGTGGATGCCGCGGCGGCTGGCGTCGCTCGGGACGGATGGCTTTGGACGAAGCGAAGGGCGCGCTTCGCTGCGGGATTTCTTCGAAGTGGATGCGCGATTCATTGCGCTCGCGACGCTGCATGAGCTGCATCTGGACGGAAAGATCGAGAAGTCCATGGTGGATAAGGCGATCAAGGAACTGGGGATTAATCCGGACAAATCAAATCCCGTGGTCTCGTAGAGGGAGCGGACAGAAATCAGAGAATCTGACTTTTTGGCAGAGAGAGGCGAACTTCGGTTCGCCTCTCTTATTTTTGAGAGGAGTCCACGAAGTTGGCCAGGATATCGGAGGGTTTAAGGCGGCCCGTGGCGAGCTGTGCTATGAGTTGCGAATTGGCGGCCAGAAAATCGTAGTTGCTCAGTTCTTTAGGGAGAACCCAGGCAATTTGTTCGAAGGTTTTCGGCGTAATCGGGCCGTCCTTTATGCTGGACGCGTAGAAGCGGATTTCCAACTCCTCGGAGGCGGCAGCATATTTGTGGCGAACGCGGCCGATTTCGGCGCATTTTTCCAGCGTGACGCCCAATTCCTCTTTCAATTCGCGAGCCAGCGCCGCCTCAAGAGATTCGCCCTCTTCCACCTTTCCGCCTGGGAATTCCCACTTGAGCGGAGAGCTGTCGTTGCGGCGGCGCTGGCCGATGAGCATGCGGCGGTCGCTGCGCTCGATGATGGCGGCCACGACGACTCTCATTTCTTCCTTTCCTGCACTGCAATCTTCCGAAGAATGCTGAAGAGCTGTTTTACGCCATCTATCAGCGGCGGACCGGGCGTGTTCAGCAATTCGTCGCGGACGACGTACACGCGCTTGTTGAGGATGGCGGGAACGTTTTTCCAGGCCGCCACGTCGTAGGATTTTTGCGGTTTGGATTTGGCGCCCGTGGCGGCCCAGGCAAGAACGATCACGTCCGGGCGCTCTTCGGCGACTTGTTCGTCGCTGACTTTTTGGCCAGGAGGCAAAACCATTTCGCCGCCGCAGATGTTTACAAGTTCCGCGACCCAGGGCGGGGAACTGATGCGCGGATTCGGCCACGCTTCGCAGTAGACGCGCAAACGGTTTTTTGTGGCGTTGCTTTTCTTGGCGATGCCGGTAAATTGTCCGCGCATTTTGCGGATGAGCTGTTCGGCGGCGGCCAGCCGGCCGGCGATGCGGCCTAGCAAGCGAATGTCATTTTCGATATCGGCCAGCGTTCTCGGATTTTTGGCTAAGAAAGTGAGTGGATGCTCCAACAATTTGGCGACGGTTTCCTGTTTGAACGGAACGGAGCCGATGACGAGCGACGGCTGCAGCTTCAAGATTTCATCCACCGAATCCAAATGCCAGCAATCGCCGAGTTTGGGGAGTCCGTCAACCGGCGCGACGTCGGCGCACCATTTCGTGACGCCAACAAGCGTTTTTCTTGCGCCGATAACGCAGAGAATGGAGGTCGCGCTGGGGGCGAGAGATACGATGCGCAGAGTGGTTTTGTCTTTTGAAGCGGTCACAGGGAAAAGCTTAGCAAATCTCGCGTTACGTTACGCGAGAGGATGCGGGCTTCAGCGATGGCGAGGTGCGATTCTGCGGCATGGCCTCACGCCAGAGAACTTCGTGAACGTCGATGGGCTCGGCGCGGCCTTTCAGCTTCATGGCGGCGAGAGGACAGCAGGGAATCGGTCGGGCAAGGCGGGAGTGCGTCGCGGCGGAAATCACGATTTGCCCGGGGCCGGCTTGGGACGTGAGACGCGAGGCGACGTTGACAGTATCGCCGATCGCCGTGTAATCCATGCGGCGCTCCGTGCCCAGAAATCCCACGACGGCTTCTCCGGTATGAATGCCGATGCCTATCGTCAGCGGAGCTTTGCCGGGAATCTTGTTCATCTCCGCCAGGCTTTTTTGCATATCCACGGCGGCGCTAACTGCGGCTTCCGCATCATTCTGAAGAGAGAAAGGCGCGCCGAAAAGCGCCATCAATCCATCGCCGAGATATTTATCGAGCGTTCCGTCGTGCTCGAAGATGACATTCGTCATGCGGTCGAAAAATTCATTGAGAATTTCGACAGCCTCACGCGGTTTCATCTTCTCGGCCATTGTGGTGAAGCCGCGGACGTCGGCGAAAAGGAGCGTAATGCGCTGGCTTTCGCCGCCGAGTCGGATGTCGGCGGCTTCGGCGGCTATTTTTTTCGAAATAGCCGGGGAAAGAAACCGTTCGAGCGCGCTGAGCTGCACGCCCTGGCGCTTCACCTCACTTTTGGCGCGGACGCGGTCGATAACCAATCCCGCTTGCGCGGCGATCACGGCGAAGATTTCGAGATCTTCCGGCGTGAAGGTGCCGCGCTTCGAGAGATTGTCCACGTAGAGCAAGCCGAAAAGCCGCTCGCGGCTGCCGAGCGGCGCGCACATGGCGGATTGCATGCCGGAAAGAGCCATGCTGTGACTCGCGGAAAATCGCGCGTCTTCCATCGCGTCCATCACCAGCAGCGGCCCTTTGCTTTCCATGACCTGCTGAATGATCGCGCGAGATAGGGCCACCTGCGGCGAAGCCGATTTCGGCGCCTGGCGATAACGGATGATGGCCGGAAGAAAATTGTACGCCGCGGTGGCTTTCGTCCCATCGCGAAGAGAATCTTCGGTGAGAAGCATGGCATAGCCACGTTCCGCGCCGTCGATTTGCAGGACGAGATCGAGAACGCATTGCGTCATGTCTTCGACGGTGGTTTTGTCGGCCAAGGCGCGGCTGACTTGATAGAGAAGAGTGAGCAGGCGGTTTTCGCGCTCGAGAAATTCGATGCGGCGTTCGGTGTCGGCGCGCGGTGCGCCAACTTCCACGGGCGGCTTGGCTTTTGCGCGATCAAGAAGTTTGGCGACGTTTTCCCGGTCAAGGATTTGCGTAAGATGAGAGGCGACCTCGGGGGAAGTTTTTCCCACGACGGCGCCGGTGGTCATGTCCTCAAAGCGCAGTTTGATATCGCCGAGGCCGATGACGTCGCCGCTTTTTAGCTCGGCGCGTTCGATGCGCACGCCGTTGACGAGCACGCCGTTGGCGCTGTGCTGGTCGGTGACCACCCAAACATCGCGCTTGCTTTCCAGCAACGCGTGGCTACGGGAGATGCTCGAGTGCGGCAACGTGATGTCGTTGGAGGTGGCGCGCCCAATATGAATCGAGGCGCCGTCTTTCAGTTCATAGAGGCGCGGCTGGACGCCGGGCCGCTCGATGATTAACCGTGGCATAGCTGGGTGAAAAGGCTATCGCTATGTTCAACCTCTTTTGGGATGCGCGCAACGGAAGTGTGGAGGCGATTGTCGGATTTTGCAATCCAAGGGTTGTATTGCGGTACAGATTGCATTTACGAGCAGTTTGAAAAAAGTAGAACGATTTGGGCTACGATAGCGAGATGTACAGCGAATTGGTGCTGGAACATTTTCGCAATCCGCGCAACGCCGGCGAGCTGCCGGACGCGACTCTCCAGGTGCAAGCCAGCAATCCCGTTTGCGGAGATATTTTGGAACTGGCGGTTCGCGCCGAAAACGGGAAGATCGCGGAAGCGCGCTTCCTTTGCCGCGGCTGCACGACTTCCATCGCGTGCGCCTCTTTTTTGACGGAGCGGCTGACGGGGTGCGTCGTTGCCGAGGCGCATTCGATTACCGCTGAAGGAATTTCCGAAGCACTGGGCGGACTGCCGCCGGCTACGTTTCACGGGGCGCAACTCGCCGCGGATGCGCTCGGCCTGCTGCTCGAGAAATTGCGTTAGCGAAAAAGCTCGAGCGGCGCTCAGACTCCGAACGCCCTCTGCATGGTGTCTGGGTCGTTTAGATTCAGGATGCAGCCTTCTTCATTCGTTTGGACCACCTGAACGTCGGCGGCATGCGACCAGACCACGGAGCGCGCGCCCGTTTCGAGCGGGGCCGCCAGCAACTCATCATATAAGGATGCGGAAAAAATAACGGGGTGTCCGCGCCTGCCTTCATACACGGGAAGGACGATGGGTTTCCCGGAAGTGTAAAAGGATCCAATCAATTCATCGACGAGCGTCGAACTGATCAGCGGATGATCGATCAGAAACAGGATGATGCCGTCGGTTTGCGGAGGCAGGCTGCGCAGCGCGGATTGAATCGAGCTCAGCTGGCCTTTCCCCCAGTCCGCATTGATGACGATTTCATCGGAAGCAAGATTTATTTCCTTGGCGATGGGTTCCGCATCGGCTCCGAGAACGACACGGCGGACGCCGATTTTCGGGTGGCGAGCTACATCCAGCAAATGTTCGAGGAAGGGCCGTCCCTGGTAGGAGAGGAGCGCTTTTGGCGATCCCATCCGGCGCGATGCGCCGCCCGAGAGGATGACGCCTGCGAGCATGCCACCTCTTTCAGTGTTCTGTCAGTGCCGGCCGCGCTTCGTACTGCAACTTTTTGTGCGCCGGCGATTCGGCATTGCGGCGGATGGCAATCAATTCCGCCACGATGCTGATGGCAATCTCCTCCGGCGCCAGCGCGCCAATCTCCAGCCCCATCGGCGCGTAGACGCGCTGAAATTCTTCGGGGCGATAGCCATCGCTTTCGAGGGCTTTGTAAACGGAAAGAACTTTGCGCTTGCTGCCGATCATGCCAACGTAGCGTGCGGGCGTGCGCACCGCCCAACTGAGCACGCGCATATCCTCTTTATGTCCGCGCGTGACGATCACCAGATAGCTCGCGGCGTTCGGATGGATTTTTTCGAAGGCGTCGTCGTAGCTAGTGTGGATTTCCTGGGCCATGGGGAAGCGCCCGGAGTTGGCGAAAGATTCTCGGTCGTCCACCACGGCGATGCCGAAGCCCGCCGCGCTGGCGGCTTTGGCGACGGCCATCGAAACGTGCCCGCCGCCGAATAGATAAAGGATAGGCTGCGGCAGGATGGGCTCGACGAAAACTTCCAGAGTGCCGCCGCAGATCAAGCCGTTGTCGTAGCTCGCTTCGTTATTCAGGTTAAAGACCATTTTGCGCGGCGCTTCCTTGTGCATCACTTCTTTCGCCGCGGCCCAGACTTCGGCCTCGACGCAGCCTCCGCCGATGGTTCCAGCAATAGAGCCATCGTCACGCACGAGCATGCGCGAGCTTTCGTAGCTGGGGATCGAACCGTTCGTGTGCACGATCGTCGCCAGCGCTCCGCGCTGTCCCGCGCGCCGCATTTTTACGATTTCTTCGAAGAGGTCCAAGCCTTGCCTCAATCCTCAGCCTACGGCGCGCCTTTGGCCATGTCAATGCAAGTCGCATGAACAACGGTTACTTGCGAGCGCATATGGCGTATTCGAGCGGCCTTCTGGACAGTCCATCCCACGGGTGTTACCTTGCGATTCTCGAAACGAAGCGGGAGGCTTGATGAAGGCGATACGATTTCATGCGCATGGCGGGCCAGAAGTTCTGAAATATGAGGATGCGCCAGAGCCTGCCGTCCGGGCGAGCGAAGTGCTGGTGCGCGTGAAGGCTTGCGCGCTGAATCATCTCGATCTTTGGGTGCGGCGCGGCTTGCCGGGCGTGCCGATTCCGCTGCCGCACATTCCGGGCAGCGACGTGGCGGGCGAAGTCGCGCAAATTGGAGCAGATGTGACGACCGTAAAGGTAGGTCAGAAAGTGGTGCTCGCGCCGGGCGTGACGTGCGGCAAATGCGCCGCTTGCATTTCCGGGCAGGACAATCGCTGCCGGCAATTTACGAATTTGGGTTACATGATTGATGGCGGTTGCGCCGAATTTGTGCGCTGCCCGGAAGTGAACTGCTTACCCTATCCCGAAAATCTTTCGTTCGAGGAAGCGGCGAGCATCCCCCTCGTTTTTCAAACGGCGTGGCACATGCTCGTCTCGCGCGCCGAACTTCGACCGGGCGAAGACGTGCTGATTCTCGGTGCGGGAAGCGGTGTTGGAAGCGCGGCGATACAGGTCGCCAAGTTTTTTGGCGCGCGCGTGATTGCGACTGCGGGCTCGGATGCGAAGCTCGCGCGTGCGCGCGAACTCGGCGCCGACCACGTCATCAATCACAAATCGCAAAAAATTCGCGACGAGGTACGCCGCATCACCAACAAGCGCGGCGTTGACGTGGTCTTCGAGCATGTCGGCACAGCGACCTGGGACGAAAGCGTGGCTAGCCTGGCTCTCGCAGGGCGGCTGGTGACCTGCGGTGCAACTACTGGATACGATGCGAAGATCGATCTGCGCTTCCTCTTCAGCCGGCAGCTTTCTTTGCTTGGCTCGTACATGGGAGCGAAGTCAGAATTGCAAACGGGAATGAAGTTGGTTGCCGCGGGCCGACTCAAGCCTGTCATCGACCGTGTTTTTCCGCTCGCCGAAGCGGCCGCCGCCCACGCGTATCTCGAGGCGGGATCGCAATTCGGTAAAGTCGTACTAGCGGTGTAAGCTGCTCGCGCGCGAACTTTGCTATTTTCTCGGCGTCTCCTGCGCGAAAATAGAAAGCATCGACGATGGCAAGTTGGCAGGCTCATCTCGCGGTATGGATTATAAGGAGGCGCGTCAAGCGCAAGTTGCGCGGCGCGCCAGATTATCGCTGGGCGCGCAAAGTCCTCACTCCCGAGCCTTATACTGTGCCTTCTGGTGCGCGCGTCTCGCCCGCCGAGATCGGCGGCGTAGCCGGAGAGTGGGTGGAAGCTCCATCTTCGGGAAAGGCGGCGCTTCTGTACTTGCATGGCGGCGGATACTTCGCGTGTTCCGCGGAAACGCACCGGCCAATTACTGTGGCGTATGCGCGGGAGGGCTTCCGCGTTTTCGCCGCGAATTACCGCCTCGCGCCGGAGAATCAGTTTCCCGCCGCTGTCGATGACGCGGTTGCCGCGTATCGCGGCCTGCTCGACGAAGGTTACTCGTCCAAGAATATCGTCGTCGGAGGAGATTCCGCGGGCGGCGGCCTTGCGCTTTCTCTTTTGGTCGCGCTTCGCGATGCAGGAACTTTGCTCCCGGCGGGCGCGGCCGTTTTTTCTCCGTGGACGGATCTCGCGGCAACGGGCGATTCCATCCGCACGAACGCGCGCAAGTGCGCCATGTTTCACGGCAAAGACATTGCTCCCAGCGCGCGCTATTATCTGGGTGAGGCCGATCCGCGCATTCCATTGGCGTCGCCGCTCTACGCGAATCTCGCCGGGTTGCCGCCCCTGCTGATTCATGTCGGCGCGAATGAGACTCTTCGCGACGACTCGATTCGCTTCGCCGAAAAGGCGCGAGCGGTGGGCATCCCCGTCGAACTGAAGGTTTGGCCGGTCGTACCCCATGCCTGGCAGCTTGCGCCGCACAAGATTCCCGAGGCTCGGCAATCGCTGAAGGAAAGCGCCGCGTTCTTGCGGGAACTTGTGTCACCAGCAGCTTCGAGCAAAACTTCGTGAACGGGTTAAAGCGATCAATTTAGTGTGACCAAGTTCGCCTCACAAAGTTCGAGTAACCATCGATGACAGCAGAAGCCCAGCCAGACAAGCCCGCCAAAGAAGTGAAAGTCGACGTGTTGATTGTCGGCGGCGGATTTTCCGGCCTGTGCATGGCCATCAAGCTGCGCGAAGCCGGGATGAATTCTTTTCTGCTCATCGAAAAGAGCGACGACATCGGTGGCACGTGGTACGACAACCGCTATCCCGGTTGCGCCTGCGACATCCCTTCGCATCTCTATTCTTTTTCGTTCGAGCCGTCGCCGGATTGGTCGCGGATGTATCCCGGCCAGCAGGAAATTCACGACTATTTGAAGCTTTGCGTCGAGCGTTACAAACTTGCGCCAAATATCCTGTTGAATACGCGCTTGCAGGAGGCAATATGGAACGAAGCGGAAGGCGACTGGCACGCCACAGCCAGCGAAGGCCTGCGCATCAAGGCGCGCGTCCTCGTCTCCGGAATTGGCGGCTTGCACGTCCCGCAATACCCCAAGATCGAGGGCCTCGAAAAGTTTGTGGGTCCGCACTTTCATTCGTCCACGTGGGATCACGGCGTCGATTTGCAGGGGAAGAACGTCGCCGTACTGGGCACCGGAGCAAGTTCCATTCAGTTTGTTCCACAAATCGCGCCGCGCGCCGCCAAGCTTTATCTCTTCCAGCGAACGCCGCCATGGATCGTCCCGCGAATTGATTTTGCGATTCCCGAAAAATGGAAACGGCGGTTCCGGCGCTTCCCCCTGGCCATGCGCGCATTCCGCCAATACATTTTCTGGCGGCAGGAAGTACGCGTGCTCGGATTTCTAGGGAATCGTACGGTTCGCAGAAAGGCCACAGAAATTGCCACGCGCCATATGCAAAGGCAGATCAAAGATCCGAAACTGCGCGAAGCGCTTACGCCGCGGTACGAACTGGGCTGCAAGCGAGTGCTCGTCTCCGACGATTTTTATCCCACGCTAACGCGGGAAAACGTCGAGCTGGTCACCGAGCACATTGCCGAAGTTCGCGAACACACCATCGTCACCGCAGATGGAGCCGAACGCCCCGTTGACATCCTTATTTTCGGGACAGGCTTTCCGCGCAACGGAGCCCCTCATCGGCATCCGGGTGGTAGGCCGCGGCGGCATGCAAATTCACGATGCCTGGCACGAGCGCATGAGCGCGTATCTCGGCGTCACCGTCAGCGGCTTCCCCAATTTCTTTTTGCTGCTCGGGCCCAACACCGGCTTGGGGCACAACTCGGTCGTCTTGATGATCGAGGCGCAAGTCCGCTACGTGATGAGCTGTCTGAAGCTGATGAAGCGCCGAAAACGTCACGTTCTTGAAGTGCGCTCCGAAACGCAAAACCAATTTGTCGCCGAAGTTCATCGCCGCTTGCAGGGAACGGTCTGGCAATCTGGCGGTTGCCAAAGCTGGTATCAGGATCCGCGAACCGGCGAAAATACCACGCTTTGGCCCGGCTCGGTCATCGGCTATCTCCGTCGCACGCGTTCCGCCTCCGCCGCCGACTACGAATTAAGTTAATGCCGTCTAGAATTCTGGAAGCGTGGGTTTGGTAATTGCTTCAGTTTGACGAGGTGTGGCGCTCGCCTAAAAGCCAGCGTCGCCATTTTTTGGGAAATTTTGGGAACCTTTGGAGTCCGTCCGCGCCAGCCACTTGTGCCCCAGCCCATAAAAGGCGATAAACGACGAGACCCAAGACGAGTAAGACGGTCAGGGCGGTGGCGATGATCTGTGAAGTTGCCATGCGAAGCCTCCAATACAGAGTACCAGACGCCACAGTGGATGTGAACCATCGCTGCTCCATTTGTGGTTAGGTGAATCCGCTGTCATTTGAATACGCCACCAGGCTGTGAGAAAATGAGGCAGACGAGGGACCATGAGCACATCGCTCGGCAAGCACGTCACACTCACCAAGCCCGACGACTTCGGCAGCCTGCTCGAAGACGAAGGAATCATTTTCACGACGCTCGATAAAGCCGTGAACTGGGCCCGCAAGAGCTCGATCTGGCCACTGGGCTTCGGCTTGGCTTGCTGCGCCATTGAAATGATGTCTATGGCCGCCGCGCGCTTTGACGTCGCGCGATTCGGCGCGGAAGTCTTCCGCCCATCTCCGCGTCAGGCCGACTTGATGATCGTCGCCGGCCGCCTCTCGCAAAAAATGGCGCCCGTCATTCGCCAGCTCTACGATCAAATGCCCGAGCCCAAGTGGGTCATCTCCATGGGTGCATGCGCCACCTCCGGCGGCGTCTTCAATAATTACGCCATCGTGCAGGGTTGCAACCAGGTGATTCCCATCGATGTGTACGTCCCCGGCTGCCCGCCGCGGCCCGAAGCCGTTCTCTACGCCATCCTCCAATTGCAAAAGAAAATCGACAACGAAAAAGGCTCCTTCAAGCGCGCATTGAATCTTTCGTAGTAGCACAGACTTCAGTCTGTGCCCTCCAGGCAATCCAGCATGCAAAAGCTTTTCTCGAAGCCCGCAAGAATCTTTGTGACGGCGATTGTCTCCTTACTTTCCGTACTTTCCGGTTGCTTCATCATCCGAGATCCTCGACCCCCGCTTCCTCCCTCGACGTGGAGACTTGTTTGGAGCGACGAATTTTCCGGCCCGGATGGCTCGTTGCCCGATCCCTCGAAGTGGACTTACGACATCGGAGGCAGCGGCTGGGGTAACCGCGAGCTCGAGTACTACACCAACCGCCCGGCAAATGCGCACATCGAAAAAGGGAATCTCGTTATCACCGCGCTGAGGGAAACCTACACTGGCGCAGATGGCGTAACGCGCGCTTACACCTCGGCTCGCCTCAAAACGCAAGGCCATTTCGCGCAGGCCTACGGCCGATTCGAGGCGCGCATCAAAATTCCAGAAGGGCAGGGCATGTGGCCGGCGTTTTGGATGCTTGGCGACGACATTTCCACTGCGGGCTGGCCGAATTGCGGCGAAATCGACATCATGGAAAATGTCGGCAAGGAACCGGGAACCATCCACGGTTCTTTGCATGGGCCCAGCACCATCGGCCGCACAAGCGATCTCACTTCGATCTTCAAGCTTCCCGCGGGCGAAAACTTTGCGGACAGTTTCCATCTTTATGCGATCGAATGGGAACCCGGCGCTGTCCGCTTTTACGTCGACACAAATCTTTACGCCTCTTTCAATTCTTCGCAATGGCTTGCGGGCGGCAAGTGGGTCTTCGACCATCCGTTTTTCATTCTTCTCAATGTGGCTGTCGGAGGCGATTGGCCCGGAAGCCCGGACGCATCCACCGCGTTTCCGCAACGCATGCTCGTCGACTACGTTCGCGTTTATACTAGGCGCTAGCTCGCCCGCAGCACGAAAAGGGGAAATCCATCATGTCCGCAGCTGCCGATCCAACACGCCAGTTTCTCCGTCACACCGTTGCCACCGTGGCATACCGAGGCGGCAAAGCGCTCCGCGGCGCGCCCGAATCCTTCGCGGGATTTTCCGCGGGCCAGAACGCCCGCACGCCGTCGAAGCTTCTCTCTCACATCGGCGATCTTTTCGATTGGGCGCTCTCCATGGCCAGCGGAAAGCAATCCTGGCACGACTCCAAGCCGCTGCCGTGGGACGCCGAAATCGGGCGTTTCTTCGCCTCTTTGCAAAAATTCGACGAGTATCTTGCGTCGACGGAGCCGCTTCACTGCTCCGCCGAAGGTTTGTTCCAAGGGCCGATTGCGGACGCGCTCACTCACATCGGCCAAATTGCGATTCTTCGACGACTCGCAAGTTGCCCCATCAAAGGTGAAAATTACTTCAAAGCGGAAATTTTCGCTGGCCGCGTGAACTTCGATCAGGCCGCACCAAAGCAGGAGTTCGACTGACAGAAACGTAGCTCGCCTCTCCCGCGTCCAAACTTTCTGCGTAAAGTTCAGCGTCCCGATTCAAACGCAGCAAGCCCCTCGGGGAATTTCGAAACGACCGCCGTTCCTCCGGACCACTGCAGCCGGCTGCCAGCCGCGTTGTGATCTTTGCGCACGTACCCCATTCCAATCGCGTGCGAAAAAAACGACGGCATCGCGGCCCGCGTCACAAACCCCACTTCCTTTCCATCGGCCGTCAGTGCTTCCCCCGCCGCAGGAACGCCCGCGCCCTCAAAAATAAGATCCACCCTCCGCCGGTTCACTTGCCCGCGTGATCGCACGCGCTCGACAATTTCCTGCCCTGTGTAGCAGCCTTTCGTATAGCTGATGTGGCTCTTCTCCAGTCCTGCCTCGTGCGGAATCTGTTTCTCGCCGAAGTCATATCCAAACCACGGCACACCCTGCGCAAGCCGCTGCGCGCTCAGCGCCGCGTAGCCTATCGCCCCGCCGCCATATTTTTTTACGGCTTCCGAGAGTATTCCCCACAGCTCCGTCAGCTTTTCGCGCTCCGCCAGAAATTCGCATCCGGCAATTCCGCCGGGAGAACGCTTGGTGATCCAGCAGGGGATCGCAGAAACAACAATCTCCTTGCGCCCGAGCTCTTCCAGCGCGGAAAGATCCACGCCCGCGATCTCGCGGGCCACCGCGGCTGCTTTTGGTCCCTCGATCCCCAAAGTTCCGTAACGTTGCGATTCATCCGTCAGCGTCACGTCGTCCATGATGATGTACTTGTCCAGCCATTCGGCGAGCCGCTCCCGAATCATCGCGTACGAAACGCAAAAAAGGCTCTCGGGCAGCGCGTACGTCTCAATTTCCGCCAGAATATGTCCCTGCGGATTTAGCAGCAAGGAGACGTTGCCTTGTCCCGGCGACAAATCTTTGATGTTGTTCGTCAGAATGGCGTTCAAATAGCGCACGCGGTCCGGCCCGCTAAAAGAGAGATAAGCGCGGCAATTCTTGTCGACCAGCGCCACGCTCTTCCGCGCAAACTCCTGCTCCGTTCGCGGCTCTGTCCAGTGGTCCGGCAATTCGCACCCGAACCACGTCCCCATCGTCGCTCCAGCTTCCTTGTGCAGCGCAGCCAGCGGTGTTTCGATCGCCGCTCCGGTTTCCGCCATCTCCAGGCCTGCCTCTCTTCACCAGCTTAGCAAACTGCCCGGCCGCCCGCGCGCCGCACACCAGCATCCGCCGAAGTGAATGATATACTCTGTAATTATGAACGACGCCGTTCCAGCATTCGACGCCGTCTCGCAAGGGCTCATTCACATCACCATTCCCGTGGGGATGCTCCAGTGCAATTGCACCATCATCGGCGATCCCGAAACGCGGGAAGCGCTGGTCATCGATCCCGGCGACGAAGTGACGCGCATCCTCGAGCTTCTCGGCCGGCACCGCCTCACCGTCAAAGCCATCGTCAGCACGCACGCGCACATCGATCACGTTGGCGGCCTTAGCAAAATGCGCCAATACACCGGCGCTCCCATCCTCATGCATCGCGACGATCTGCCGCTTTACCAGGGCATGGAAGTGCAAGCTGCTTTCCTCGGCGTCCCCACGCCGGAAATCACCGACGTTGACCAGCTTTTGAAAGAGGGCGACGCGTTGAGTTGGGGCTCGTTCCAAGCCAGCGTCATCCACACGCCGGGCCACACGCCTGGCAGCGTTTGCCTCTATCTTCCGAAAGAGGCCGGAGCCATAGCCCTTCCCGTTCCGCGTCTTTTCGCGGGAGACACGCTCTTCGCGGGCAGCATTGGCCGCACCGATCTGTGGGGTGGCTCGATGGAGCAAATCACGGAGTCGATACGCGGAAAAATTATGCAGTTGCCCGACGACACCATCGTGCATCCCGGCCACGGCCCGCTGACCAGCGTCGGCCAAGAACGCAACACGAATCCATTCCTAATCACCTTCTAGCTTTTTCCCGCGTCGCGGGCCCGCTTCAACTCCTCCATCACCGACTGCACCAACTGTTTCGCGTGCTCCAGCTCCTGCGCGATGATCCGCAAATCCATCGCCGGCACCATCGGATTCCTCTGGCTCGTGCAATAAACTCCATGCTGGCCCACCAGCACCAGCGCATTCGTCATGCGGTCCAAAGAAACCGCCAGCCGCCCGCGCTCCCGCCCGTACATCTGCTCGAAATGTTCCAGTTCATCCTTATGCTCTTCAAATGCGTTCATGGATTCCTGTCTCTCTTGCTTCACGGGCTTTCTACGGCCGCCCCGGACGGTTGCACATCGGGCACATGCCACTCGCACCAAACTTTACCGCATGCGGTGCTCGGAACATAATCCGCAGAAGCCACCAGGAGACGATTAACCCACTCCCTGTGGTGTTGTTAGCGGGTTTTGCCGCTGGGCATCCGGTACCTCGGCAACCTTGGGAAAAGATTCGGCTGGAGCCATCTGAAAATGCGACGATCCGACCTCGTGCAACACAAGGAAAAGGACAAGGGCGCGGTGACGCGCACCTCCCAAATCGTCTTTGGCGAGCGGCAGCATCTGCTGCGTGTCCTCGACTCGCTCGAAGGCACGGACTCGCCCATCGCGCGCATGCAGCAGGAGCGTCGCGTTCTCGAAGAACTCATCCATGCGCGCACTCGCGAGCTCAATCAAATCAATACGGCTTGGGACGAAAAGATTGGCCTCGTTCTGAGCGCGGACGCCAAACCGGAAATGCTCGAAAAGCTCGTCAAGCAGGCGCCAGAAGAGGATTTTTACCTATTGCGCCTCATCAGCGAGCATCCCCGCGCCAACGCCAAAACTTTGAATAAGCTCGCCAAGCATCCCTACGGCGCGATTCGCGAAAATGTGGCTCGCCATCCGAATGCCGATGCGGGCACGTTGACATGGCTCAGCAAAGACCGCAGCCAGCCGCTCTGGTATCTCGTCGCCTTCAATCCCAATACACCAACGCCGCTGCAGCGCCGCCTGCGCGACCGCCTCAAAAAACTCGGCGAAAATCAGCTCACGACCCGATAATCATGGCGCTCGGCCGCATCGCGGCTTTGGTAATCCTCTTCCTCTCGACAGTCTCTCCACTTGTTGCCGCGCAGGATCTGCCGGCCGAGCCATCGGTTTGGTACTGGTCCACCGAATGCAAAACAGGGCACGCGATGGGGCTCGACGTTGTCGTCGACGGCAAGACGGCCATCCATTTCATCTTCACGGCGTGCCGTGGGTTCCTCGAGGACGCTAACGACCAGACCGCGCGCAGGGAATTCGCAATGAACGGCGGCCACACTTTCCAGGGAATGTACCGCACAAAGCGCACTGAAAAAATCGAGTGTGACCTCTGGCAAGCAGGAGCCGACCCAGGAGACATTTTAGTCGGAATCTCTTTCATGAATAGCCGCAGAGTGCTGCTCAATACGATTCACATCGTCCGGCCTGACAAAGCATCGCGCTCGACGATTGACGCTGGAATTGTGGTGAGAACTTATCCACTAAAAGCGAACACCGCCGCCAAGTGACGGTGTACAATTAGGTTCGTCGCGACGTCAAAAGGGAACTCCCGCTCTAAATCCGCGACCATGTGAATCCCGATTTTGGCTACGGATACAATCTGTGTCTCTATGCCCAATGGAGGTACCATCCACGTGCTAATTTCACGTTGCGCCAGAACCCGGTGTTCCTCGCGCTTCCACAAAGCTGGACGCCTGTTGGTTCTCTGCGCTGCCTTTGTTCCGTTTGCTTACTCGCAGCAGCCGGTCCCGCCACAACCTGCTCCGCTTCCTCCGCCGATCCAAACACCTCTCGATACGCCCTATCCCGGCACCATCGATCTCGGCGTTTCCGTGAACGACATCACGCACCGCGTGCTCGACGTGCACGAAACGATTCCCGTTCAGCCTGGCGAACTGACTCTCCTCTATCCCCAATGGATTCCCGGAAATCACTCTCCGACCGGCCCCATCTCCGAACTCGCCGGCCTCGAGGTTTCCGCAGACGGCAAGCGCCTCTCGTGGTTACGCGATCGCGTCAATATGTACGCTTTCCACATCGACGTCCCCACCGGTGTGCAAACCGTCGAAGTTAAATTCCAATATCTGGCGCCGTTAAAAGAAGACCAGGGCCGCATCTCCTCCTCGTCGAACTTCATCGATCTCTCCTGGAACACTGTCGTCCTCTATCCGGCAGGCCATTTCTCGCGCGATATCCATTTCTCCCCCAGCATCGCGCTGCCCGAAGGCTGGCATTTCGCTTCCGCACTCGAAGTCCGCGCACAAAAAGGAACTCTCGTCGAGTTCAAGGACACGACGCTCAACACCCTAGTGGATTCTCCGCTCTATGCTGGCGTCAATTTTCGCCGCGAGGATCTCTCGACCGGCCCCGACAACCGCGTCTTTCTCGATGTTTTCGCCGATTCTCCCAACGAACTGAATGCCACTCCGGAAGAGCTGCAAGTCCACCGCAACTTGGTCGAGCAAGCGGCCAAGCTCTTCGCCTCGCATCATTATGATCACTACGACTTTTTGTTTTCGCTCAGTGACATCGTCGGCGGTGAAGGCCTCGAACACCATCAATCCAGCGAAGACGGCACCAAGGCGAACTACTTCACGGACTGGGCCGCCGGGGTGATGAATCGCGATCTCCTCGCCCACGAATACACGCATTCCTGGAATGGCAAGTTTCGCCGGCCCGCCGATCTCTGGACTCCGAATTTCAATGTCCCCATGCAAGACGACCTGCTCTGGGTCTACGAGGGGCTGACGCAATATTATGGTTACGTTCTCACGGCGCGCTCCGGGATGCGCTCCCTCGCCGACACCAGGGACTTGCTCGCTCTCACCGCCGCGGATTTCGAGGCCTCCCGCGGCAGAGACTGGCGCCCGCTTCTCGATACCACGAATCAGCCGATCGTATCCCAGCGCCGCCCGGTGACCTGGGTCAGTTGGCTGCGCTCGGAGGACTACTACCGCGAAGGCCTGCTCGTCTGGCTCGATGCCGATACGAAAATCCGCGAATTGAGCGGCGGAAAAAAATCGCTGGATGATTTCGCCCGCCTCTTTTTTGGCATCGACAACGGCAGCTACGTCACGCAAACCTACACGTTTGACGATCTGGTCGCCGCGCTGAAGCAAGTTCAGCCGTACGATTGGGCCGCCTTTCTGCATAAGCGCGTCGACGAACTTTCTCCCCAGGTGCCGGAAGAGGGCATCACGCAGGGAGGCTACCGCCTCACGTTTAGCGACACGGCCCCAGCCTGGCTTAAACACGGCGAAGGCTCATTCACTCGCGTAAATTTCGCAACCTCGCTCGGATTCGCCGTCAAGCCCACGGGAGAATTGGGAAATGTTTGGTGGGACAGTCCGGCCTTCAAAGCGGGCATGACGCCCGATATGTCGGTCGCCGCGGTGAATGGCCAGGCCTTCAGCCTCGACGTGCTTCGCACCGCCGTCGTGAACGCGGAGAAGAATGCTTCGCCCATTAAATTTTTGGTAAAGCGTGGCGACGAGTATCAAACACTCGAAATAAACTACAATGGCGGCTTGCGCTATCCGGCGCTCACGCGCGTCGAAGGCGTCCCGGACCGCCTCGACGAAATCCTCGCCGCAAAGTAAGCCCGGCCAATTCGAGGCTTCCGGATTCGTTGAGTCACGAGAATAAGTGTGCTGGATGCAAGTGACAGACCTCGATGCATCTGCAAAAGCAGTCTTGAAAAACGGCGGCCAAGTCGCACTCGAGAAGTTTGCCATTCCTGGCACCTGCTGGGAGGGCTACTTCCTTGATCCCGAGGGCAATACATTTGGACTATTCCATCTCGACGAACAAGCGAAATGGAATCCCAGAATCAGTGCAGACCCACGACACGATAAAACCCAGACCAGCACCCAAGTCACCGGTAAGCCAAAAAATCAGGACCTGGGGAATCACACAAACTATTTGATGGAGAATACCGCTGACGTCACTAGCTTTGCGCCCTTGGGGGGTGCGTGGCAGTCCAGACTTGGCAGCGACCCATTCCAGTAGTTGAGCCGCAGTCGCATTTGCCCAGAATCGCCCAAGCGAAAAGGAAACACCAGCGACTTACCCGGCTCCAGTATTTTGGGGTTTCGGAAGCTACCCACGTCGGGGCCAATCATGAGCGTGCTCCACCTGCCCTCGGTGTTCCGCTGGACCCAAAACGGTAACGGCGTAGTTTCGATTTCACCGCCCTCTTTCGGCGATGTCTGGCCGACTTCAATACAAAAAGTGACTGGCTTGCCTCCGGTATTTTCAACCCTTGCCTGAATCGCTTCGTACTTCTTCTGACGCTGGGGCGACACGCGAATTGTGACTTGAGCCGCTGCGGCGAGAGAAAACAGAGTCAAAACTAAAGAAGCGAAAATAAAGCGCATCATAATAGCAATGTAACGCAATCGGTGATGAGCGGTGGGTTTTGTCTCGTCAACGTTCACCCCGTAAAGAAAAATTTTTCAAGTATCTAAATAGAAGACAAGCAATGGTTCGCCGGAGCAAACCGCCGAGAAAGCTTGCCCCTGAACGTGGAATCCCGCGCATGATCCCACAAACCCTTACTCATCCCGCCGGTCAACGATTTTGTACTCATCCGGAACAAGGAACAGGCTGGGATCAGGCTCTGAGGTCGTCAGATTCTTCACCGTGAAAACCTGCTTTCCACTTTGCGGAGAATCCACGATCGAAATTAGATTGATGGCTAACTCTGGCGAATACCAGAATTCCCGCGTGATCACCATAGGCTTGTCATTGCCCATCACGTGCGGATTGATGGTCACCGTCTCGCGGTAGCCGTGCGTTTCCACGCCTTCCGTGCTGCTCATGCCAAGATCCTCGTGCTGGCGAGATCCTTTGCCGTTCGCTAGCGGACCGGAAGTCCCGATCGCTGGCTGGAAGTTGTCTTCGGTGGTCAGATGGTAGTTAAGTAGTTCGCAGACTTTGGTTGCCGTCGCGCAGTTGTACCAGGTGTGTTGCCCGGGGTCCGTGATCTGGAAAACGTCCATGTGGGATTTGATGTCGCCGCCCTTGGGCACAAGAATCCATCGTTCCTGATAGATTCGTCCCAGGCTGTCGCGCACGATGCGCCTCTGATTTGTAAAAGTAAAGCTGCCGCCATCGCCCAGGGGGCGCGACCACTCTGTCACCAGCGTCAGGCTGAAAGGAGCGCCAGCCTTGGGCGGAATGAAGATGCTCTCCATGCGGCCGCGTGTACCTCCGTCTGGGATGCGGACGGCGCCAGGCTGCGATTCGCTCTGGGCGTATGTCGCAAACGGAAGCAGCAGCATGCTGAGGGCGAGAAGAAATCGCAGGGCGCGCATATCGGCCTCCACCATCGGACACAGTATATTCCAATTAACTTTTAGGTTTGTCCCCTACGTTTTAGAAACTCCAGCAATGCCCGTCAAGTCCCGAGTAACGCGCCGTCCGGGAAAGTGGCCCGAGGTCAGTCCAAGTTAACGCTAGCCCGGCAAGGTCGGCAACCCCCTATGCGCCATACGCCCGCGTGGAGACCGCGGCTAGGAAGTCTCGACCCGTGAACCCGGAAACCAGAACCCGCCGGCGATGATGAACAAGGCTGCGGCGCCCATCATTTCGTTTCCGATGAAGAGCCCAACCAAGGGAACAGTGAGTACCGCCTGAACCAACACCGCGAAGCCGCACATCAGGACGATAGCCTTGCCCAAACGTGCTTTTCCAAACGTGGCCACCAGCACAATGAGTACAAGGACGATCCAATTCCACGCCATCGAGAGAAAAGCAATCTCGAATACAGATTGCAGCGCAACCGGCAGATTCGATGCATGCACGGCCGGTGCCGAGAAACTTCGATACGCGAGGCAATGCACCGCGGCAGACACAAGCAGCACAACGCAACCCAACGTGATCAACGTGCGCGACATGGTACGGCGAGTAATCATCTGATTCGGTACTCCGCCCTCAGGAAGAATGCAGTCACAGTTGCGGAATGAGGTGGAGGATGCCCTAAAGAGCGCGACTGCGTCAATAGTAGCGAAAGGCAAGTGGGCAAGAAAGCCGGATACCGAAAACTGACCCGCCACCTCCTAGCAACACTTCTTTGTCCGGCACCCTCAAGCCTTATCCACCTCCGGCCCCTACGTCGAAGATAGTAGAATGGCGCGACCCCATTCCAGTGAAGAGGTGTCTGCATTGCGAAACCGCAGGCAAGACAAAAGATGACCGGCGCGCCGATGCAAGTTGCGCCGGAATGGCAATTCCTGCGCGAAAAGAAATGGATCATTCTCATCCTATCCATCGCGATGATCGTCCCCTGCCTATGGCACCGTCACCTCGAAGCTGGCGATCTAGCCAGCCACGTCTATAACGCGTGGCTAGCTCAGTTGATTGAGAAGGGCCAAGCGCCGGGCCTCTATTTCGTCCGCCAGTGGGACAACGTGCTCGTCGATTGGATGCTGCTGCACACCGCGAATCTTTTTGGATTTGCCGCTGCCGGCAAAATCGTCGCTTCGTTGTGCGTGCTGATTTTTTTCTGGGGAACGTTTGCTTTTATCGCTGCCGTCAGCGGCCAGCCGCCTTGGTTTTTCGCTCCGTGCCTCGCCATGCTGGCCTACGGCTATTCCTTCAATATGGGTTTCTTGAACTACTATTTGTCGCTTGGCCTGGCGTCCTTCAGCTTGGTTCTTCTATGGCGGGGAAGGGCAGGGGAGCGCATCTTCGGTTTGCTCCTTGCGCCATTTGTTTTTCTCGCCCATCCGATTGGACTTCTTTGGCTTGTGGGCACCGGTGTGTATCTGATTCTTTGGACGAAGCTCCCGAACTGGTGGAAGGTGGCTGTTCCTGCGGCTGCCCTCGCCGTGCTTATCGCGATTCGTTGGTATCTCGCGCACCAAACCCGCTTTCCCGTCGATTGGGTCCACGATCCTTTTTATCTGATGAATGGCGCCGATCAACTTACGCTCTATGGCCGCCGTTACGCGACGCTTGGCTGGGCCGCGCTCATATTCGGAATTCTGTGCGTGACGATCGACGTGTTCTCTCGCCGGCGCGAAACCGGTTTCTGGCAAACCCTCCGACTTCCGCTGGGGCTCTATTTTGTTTCGATCGTTGGTGTGGCGCTCCTGCCGGAAAATCTGCGGCCCTCCATTTCTGGTGGCTGGATTGGCCTGCTTGCCTCTCGCCTCACTCTGGTTACCGCCATCTTCGGCCTCTGCGTGATGGGCTGCCTCAAGCCTAGAAAATGGCTTTTGGCAGGCTTCGCAGCGTGCGCTGCGGTTTTCTTTGTTTTTCTCTACCAAGACACTTTGACACTGAACCGCATGGAAGACCGCGTCGAGCAGCTCGTTCGTCCATTGCCTTTCGGAACCAAACTGCTCTCCACGATTTGGGCGCCTCTCGATTCACGCATCTCGTTCATTGGCCATTTTGTGGACCGCGCTTGCATCGGACATTGCTTCAGCTACGCGAATTACGAGCCTTCTTCCGGTCAATTTCGCATTCGCGTGCGCCCCGGCAGTCCGGTCGCCGTGGCCTCTGATGACGACGCGGAAGACATGCAAGCGGGGGAGTACGAGGTCCAGGAAGAGGACCTGCCCATGATGGAAATCTACCAGTGCGACGAGAAGGACCTGACCAAGCTCTGCATCCGCAGCCTGGCCGCCGGCGAAAAAAACGGCCGCCTAGGCTACGAACCCAACCCCGACTGATTGCCGCCTCTTCGGTGCCCACCGCTACCGCACCCCGCACAATTTTAAATCTGCCATGTGGAGTGCGGCAGCCCCGCTGCCGCTTTCTCTGAGGGTTTCTCCGCTGCTCCCACGCCTCCGCATTTGGTGCAGTTCGCCCATTCTTGCTGCCGCTCTCACTGCCGCTTCCTCCGCTGCTTTCACGCCTCCGCATTTTGCAAAGCTCGCCCATCCCGCTGCAGCTTTCTCTGCGCCTCCCACGCCTCCGCATATGGCGCAGTCGCAGCACCCCAACTTTTCGTCCGCCACCCGCCAAATTGGCGGTAGACAAATTGGCTCTTGCAGCAGGCCAATTTCGTGTAGAATTGGCTCAAGGTGAGAGACAATGTTGCCAATCCATCTCCAGCCTGAGAGCCACGTTCCGCTGTACGTTCAGCTTCGCGATCAATTGCGCTCGCTCGTTCACGCCGGCGATTTGCGCCCCGGCGACCGCATTCCCGCCAGCCGCGAACTCGCCACTCTCCTCGGCGTGCACCGCACCACAGTCGCGAACGCCTACGCGGAGCTCGAATCCGAGGGCCTCATTCAGGGCCACGTGGGCCGCGGCACATACATCAAGGGAAACGGCAACGGCCTTAAGCTGACTCCTCCCGCGCCTCCCGTTCTGAATGGCGGGGAAGGCCTTCGTTGGGAACTTCTCTTTGCGGATGAACGCGGCGAAGAGGCGCTTAGCCGCCTCACGGCCAGCGCGCCCGAAAATGCTCTTTCCTTTGTGATGGCTCGTCCGGCCGAGGAATATTTTCCCGTCGAAGAATTGCAGACTTGTGTCAACGCCGTGCTTCGCCGCGAAGCCGCCGACGTTTTGAATCTTGGTCCTTCCGACGGTTACGGTCCTCTGAAGGAAGCGCTGCTCGATCATCTGCGCGGCGACGGCATTCCCGCGAAAGACGAAAATCTTTTGATCACGGACGGTTGCCAGCAGTCGCTGGATCTCATCAGCAAAGCGTTTGTCCGGGCGGGCGATTCCGTAATTCTTGAAAATCCCACGTACCCCGGCGCGATGGCTATTTTCCACGGTGCACGCGCCCGCTGCCTCGCCGTGCCGGTGCAAACGCGCCCTGAACCGGGCACTCCGCTCGGCCTCGATTTGGAAGCGCTCGAAGCCACGCTCGCCGCGAACCGCGTGAAGCTGATTGTGCTCACTCCCGATTTTCAAAATCCCACGGGCACTTCCTTGCCGCTGGCGTCGCGCCGCCGCGTGCTGGAACTCGCCGGACGGCACCAAGTGCCGGTTGTGGAAGACCATATCTACGGGCGGCTGCACGCTCGCGAAGAGCGCGTGCCTTCTCTCAAGCATCTCGACCGGGCGAACATCGTCATTCACATCGATAGCTTCGCGAAAGTCGCGTTTCCCGGGCTGCGCGTGGGATGGATTGTGGCTCCCGCGACGGCCATCGAGCGGCTGCGCATCGTGAAACAAACTACCGATCTGCACACGGATCAGTTGGCGCAAGCGACGCTGGCGGAATTCTTGCGGCGCGGGTTGTTTACGAAGCATCTCGCAAGAATGCGCAAGGTCTACGCGTCGCGGCTCGCGGCCTTGGATGATGCGCTGCGCAAGCACATGCCCGAAGGCACGCGCTGGACGCGGCCGGAAGGCGGAATGTGTTTGTGGCTGGAATTGCCGCCGGGTTTTGACGCCAGCGAATTGCTGATTCACGCGAAAGAGCGCGGCGTATTGTACGCGCCGGGGCGGTATTTCTACGTGCAAAACCCGTTGCCGAATACGCTGCGGCTCGGCTATGCGGGACTCGATGAAAAGCAGATTGCGCGCGGAGTGGCGACGCTTGCGGATATTTTGCGCGTCGAGATGCGCAAACGGCAGCGCGGAGTGCGGCGGGCGGAGAGAAGCCGAGTGGCGTTGGTGTGAAAGAAGTAAGGAAGTGAGGAAATAAAGAAGTAAAGAAAAACAGAAGAGAAGTGAAGTGAAGAGAAGCGAGAAGTGCGGAGAGGACGGCGAGAAGTGACGGATACGATTACGTTGGCGCCGAACTCGGCGAACAAATGTTTTGGCTGCGGCGGTGCGAACGATGCCGGGATGAAGCTTACGTTCGTGCAGGACAACGTCAATCGGCGAATCGTGGGGCGGTTTGTCTTGGGCGAAAGATATCAGGGCGGCGCGGGGATGGGGCATGGCGGAATTATCGCCACGCTGCTGGATGAAGCCATGGGAAAAGTTTGCCGGTTTCGCGAAGTGCGCGCGGTGACGGCGGAGTTGACGGTGCGATATCTAAAGCCTGTGAACGTGCATGAAGAAATCGTCGTCGAAGGCTTCGAGACCGATCAAAAGGGACGAAATATTTTTATCGCCGGCGAGATTCGCAATGGCGCCGGGGAAGTGCTGGCTCGCGGAACGGGAAGATTTGTAGTCGTCGGCGAGAAATCAGGCTGAAGAGCTGCGGGCCGCAGTTTGGAGAATTTGCAGCGAGAAAATACGTTGGATAAGGTCCGTTGTTTTGAGCGTAGGGGCACGATATCTCGTGCCCCTACAGGATAAGGTCCGTTGAGAGGCACGATATATCGTGCCCCACACGAATGATTCGAGAGGAGAAGTGACATGGATGCGAAAAAGATGAATGGCAGCGGCAACGCGGGCAATCCCGCGAACGAATGGCGAGTGAAAGTGGGGCTGGCGGAAATGCTTAAGGGCGGCGTCATCATGGATGTGACGAACGCCGAGCAAGCCAAAATTGCGGAGAAGGCCGGGGCGTGCGCGGTGATGGCCCTCGAACGGGTGCCGTCCGATATCCGCAAGGAAGGCGGCGTGGCGCGCATGGCCTCGATCAAAATCATCCGAGAGATCATGCAAACGGTGACGATTCCCGTGATGGCGAAAGTGCGCATCGGCCATTTTGCCGAAGCTGAAGTGCTGCAGGCGCTCGAGGTGGACTTCATCGATGAGAGCGAAGTGCTGACGCCGGCGGACGAAGAGAACCACGTATGGAAGCACGATTTCCGCGTGCCGTTCGTTTGCGGCGCGCGCAATCTCGGCGAAGCGTTGCGGCGCATCGCGGAAGGGGCGGCGATGATTCGCACGAAAGGCGAAGCCGGCTCCGGGAACGTAGTGGAAGCCGTGCGGCACATGCGCACAATCGTGAGCCAGATGAAAAAGCTGACAACGATGCGCGACGACGAACTGATGCATGAAGCGAAAGAGCTTGGCGCGCCGCTCGATTTGATTCGGCAGATTGCGAAGACCGGCAAACTCCCTGTGCCGAATTTTTCCGCGGGCGGAATCGCCACCCCGGCGGATGCGGCGCTGGTACGGCGGCTGGGCGCGGAGGCCGTATTTGTTGGCTCGGGAATTTTCAAGTCGAGCGATCCGGAAGCGCGGGCTAAGGCGGTGGTGAAGGCGACGACGCATTTCGATGATCCGAAGGCGGTCCTTGAGGCGAGTGAAGAGCTTGGCGAAGCGATGCCCGGGATTGATGTGCGGCAGTTGGAAGAGAAGGACATGCTTTCGACGCGCGGGTGGTGAGGGAAACGCGGGCACAGCGAAGAGCGATTCGGGTGGGGCGCAGCATGCTGCGCCACTACAAATTCGGGAATGCGGAGATGGCGCAGTGAAGATCGGGATTGTGGCGGTGCAGGGGGATTTTGCGGCGCACGCGGCGCGGCTTGCTGAGATGGGAGTCGAGACCGCGGAAGTGCGCACGGTCCGGGACCTCGATGGCTGCGACGGCTTAATTTTGCCAGGCGGAGAGAGCACTACACAGCTCCAGTTTTTGCAGGAAGAGGGATTGTTTGAAGCGGTGGGAAAATTCGCGGCGGAGGGCGGGGCCATTTTTGGGACTTGCGCGGGCGCGATTCTGCTGGCGAGCGAAGTGAAGAATCCTGAGCAGGCGTCTTTGGGTCTATTGGACATGACGGTATTGCGCAATGGCTACGGCCGGCAACTGGCGAGCGACGTGTTTTTTGGGGCCAGCACGCTGACGGATGTGCCCCTGGAAATGGTGTTTATCCGCGCCCCTATTATTGAGAGCGCCGGCGACGGGGTGCAGATCCTGGCTGAGTACGGCGGCAAGCCGGTGCTCGTGCAGAGCGGGCAGATTTTGGCGGCTACGTTTCACCCGGAACTGAGCGAAGACTGGACCGTGCACAAATACTTCCTGGAGCTGGTCTCGGCCGGCGCTCGGAAGACGGCCTCCCTCTCTCGCTAAGCCTGCCATTCCTTATCTTCTTGCGGTTTCGGACTTCTGGGTGACAACCCTCGCATGGCCCTCCCCCCCCTGTTTTTTTGTAAGTGTTGCTTCTAAACGAGTTACGGGCGAGGCACCTCGCAAGTGCGGAATCTAAAGGACTTATAAGTCCTTTACATGCAACATTTACGGATAGGGCTGTAAGCGTTGCAAACAAAAGGGATAGGCGCGTTGGTGTCTTTTTCCAAGTGCTTTAGAATCAACACATACGAGAAGTCTTGTATGTGTTGAAAACAAAGGCGATAGAAGAGAGTCGCCGGGGCCCTGACCTTTTTCGATCCCGAGGTTCGCGATTCGCGGCAGGTGTTGATTGTAAAGCGATTACGGAACAGTATGTCCCGAGGGGCGCGAATGTGGGACTTGAGCCAGCCGTCCGGAGGTGCACAGGTCTCGCGATTGAAGGATGTGCTTGCGCCGGGAGAGGCGGATACCATTGAAAGAATTGAATCAGGCGACGACAACATGGTTGAACTTGTGGTAGTTATTCCTACGTGAAAATACGTACGAAGGAATAGGTACGGGATGGGCGCTGAAACAAAAAAGCGGCAGCAGGGCTGCCGCACTCCATACGCGGTCTTCTCTGTGAAGAATAGTACAATACGGTAAACTGTGCAGTCAAGGGGAAAGTAGTAGGAAAAATAGCAGGAGAAATAGCAGGAGAAAATAATAGGAGAAAATAGTTGGTTTTGCTTCGGAGCGCGGCCCCAGGATGGGCGGGACTTAGGCGCTGAGGCGCGGGTTAGAAAGAAAGCCTTACGTTCGGCGTGGAAAGCTGATGAAGAAAATTGCACGAAAACGGGTGCTTTTTGTTTGCCTGGGAAACGCGTGCAGAAGCCCTATGGCGGAGGCGATCGCCGGGCGGCTTGGCCATGACATTATCGAGGCATCGAGCGCAGGATTTACGCCGCTGGGACACGTGGAAGCGCTGACGCTACAAACGCTGACGCGAAATGGGTATCCGGGGGAAGGATTGAAATCGAAGCCAGTGCTTCGAGAGGAATTGCTCGCGGCGGACATCATTGTGAATATGAGCGGACGGGCAAAACGGCTGGCATTCCACGATTACTCGAAGGTGGAGGATTGGGACGTAGAAGATCCGTATGGCGCGACCCCGGAGATTTATCAGAGAATCTTTCAAGATATTGAAAAACGCGTGGCGGAGCTGGCTGACCGATTGAGAGAGAGGGCGCGCGCGAAGAGGACCGCCGAGAAAGCAAAGAGCAAGGGGATGGGCAGAGCCTAGAAGCGGTTGAGGAGAAGCGAGTTTGAGACGAGAGAAGACGAGCGTTTCGCAGGAAGACTACCTGAAAGGCATCTGGGAGATGCTCGAAGAGGACCAGACGCCCATCAGCGCGCGGCTCGCTGAGGAATTGAGCGTAACACCGCCGGCCGTGACGGCGGCGTTGAAGCGAATGACGCGGGACGACCTTGTCCGGGTGGATCGGGCGGGCCGGATCGATTTGACACGCAAGGGGCGTCAGGTGGCGGAGCGGATGGCGTTGCGGCACCAACTTGCCGAGATGTTACTGACCGAAGTGATTGGATTGCCGTGGGCCAAGGCGCATGCGGAAGCGGAACGGCTGGAACATGCGATTTCGCCGGAAGTCGAAGCGCTGTTGCTGAAGCGGTTCAGCGGAAAGAAAAGCTGCCCGCACGGAGTTCCGATTCGCGGGGGAATTGCGCAACTTCGGAAGCAGGGCGCGGTTTTGCTTTCGGATCTGGGCGCGGAGGATGAGGCGGAGATCCTTTGCGTTTATGAGAAGGACGAGCAATTCCTTGCGTTTCTGGATGGGCTGGATTTGCGGCCGGGTGAGAGAGTGAAAGTGCAGAAGAAAGAGTATGACGAGACGATGACGCTACGAGCAGGCGGGAGAACGATGCATTTGGGAAAGCCGGCGACTTCGCGGATTTGGGTGCGGCGGTTGGCGTGATTCGTCAGCTGTGATTGAAGGACGTAGTTCTCGGGTTCCTCTCAGATAGTCGGGACTAGATATGCAGGAATAGGGTCCGGAGAACAGCTGATTTTAGTGTGGACTTTTCCGGTAACCCGACCTACCAAGCAATTCGAAGTCAATTTGAAAACACAAGCGCATTTGAACGTTACCTAGCAACGCTCGGTCGGCGGGTGAGGCTCGTCAAGACGAGCATTGCAGTATGCACGTGGGGCTTGCAGACCTCAGACGATTTCCGCGAGAACTGTTAATTTTGCCAGTTCCGAAGACGGCTCGATGCTCATAGTTTTACTCGCGAGCCGTCGGCTTTTGGTTCAGGAACTCCATAATTGAAAGAGGCAAAAACGATGAGTGCGCAATCGCGAAACAATAGAGCAGAGGTCCAAACCAGCGCGCCCGACATGACCGACTCCCTGGACCGTGCCGTGCTGCCCGTCCCCGAGCCTCAGTATCCGCCAATCACTGAACTTGATGTGAAAAATGCACAAGCCCCGCCGCGGTTCCAGGTGAAAGCCCCCAAAGGCGCGCCCAACGTGGTCATCATCCTTCTCGACAACTTCGGCTTTGGCGACCCTTCGACCTTCGGCGGCCCCATCCAGATGCCGACGCTGGACCGCTTGGCCAAGACTGGGCTGAGCTACAACAATTTCAAAGTCCCCCCGTTGTGTTCGCCCAGCCGCGTGGCGTGCTTAACTGGCCGCAATAGCCACAGTGCAAACTTCGGCGTGATCTCAGAAATCGCCACAGCCTTCCCGGGGTACACCGCTATGCGTCCCAGCAGCGTGACGACGTTGCCCGAGATTTTGCGGCTCAACGGCTATAGCACCGCTATGTTCGGCAAATGTCACGAGCTGGCGCCCTGGGAATCCAGCGTTGTTGGACCGTTCGACCGTTGGCCGATGCATAGCGGGTTTGAGCGGTTCTACGGCTTCATGGCCGGCGAGGCGGACCTCTTTCATCCGGTCATTTACGACAACATGAACAAGATGGATTTGCACCCCGACGCCAATTACTACGCCAGCACCGATATGACCGACAAGGCCATCGAGTGGCTGCGTTCCCAGCATTCGCTGGCCCCCGGCAAGCCATTTTTCGTCTACTACTCCGCGATTGGCACCCACGGTCCATTCCAGGTACCCGAGAACTGGCGTGATAGGTACAAGGGCAAGTTCGACCAGGGCTGGGACCAGGTACGCAAGGATACGCTGGCCCGCCAGCTCAAGATGGGAGTCGTGCCGCCGGGCACCGAACTTGCGCCCAAGCCGCCTGGGATCCAGGAATGGGACCAGTTGACCGCCGACGAGAAAAAGGTCTTTGCCAGGTACATGGAAATCTATGCCGCCTTTGCCGAGGTGACCGACTATGAAGTTGGGCGTTTCGTGGACGCGATCGAAGACCTGGGCGAAATGGACAACACGTTGATCTTCTACATCACGGGCGACAACGGCTCGGTTTTCCAAGGCGGCCTCAACGGCGCCTTCAATGAGCTGTCCGTATTCAACGGACTGCCCGAACCCCTCGAGATTCCGCTCAAGCACTTTGACGAGATCGGCGGGCCGAAATCTCACATTTTGTATAACAATGGCTGGGCGTTCGCCGGCGCGACGCCGTTTGGTTGGGGCCACCAAGTGGCCTCCTATGGCGGCATCTGCCAGCCCATCGTGGTTCATTGGCCGAACGGTATAGAGGAGAAGGGCGGCCTGCGTACGCAGTGGTACCACATGATTGACATTGCCCCGACAGTATTGGAAGCGGTTGGGGTGCCCCAGCCCGGCGTCGTCTATGGCGTCCGGCAGAAACCTCTCGAAGGCGTTACCATGCTCGACAGCTTTACTGACGCCGGGGCGAAGTCGCGCCATACCACGCAATATTTCGAGATGGCCGGCAACCGGGGCATCTACCAGGACGGCTGGTTCGCCACCACCGTGCACCGCCCGCCGTGGGAGCCCAAGGCGCGGGCTACGTTTGAGAACGACAAGTGGGAGCTTTACAACGTAGAGGAAGATTTTAGTTGCGCGCATGACCTTGCCGAGAAGTACCCCGACAAACTTGAGAAGCTAAAGGGACTCTTCCTGGAAGAAGCCGTCAAGTACAACGTGCTTCCTCTTGACGACCGCGCTTGGGAGCGCTTCAACGCCGGTCTGGCGGGCCGTCCGGATCTGTTGGAAGGTCGCACCGAAATAACGGTCTATGAGGGAATGAAGGGAATACCCGAAAATGGCTTCATCAATGTCAAGAACCGCTCTTTCGTGGTTGCGGCCGACATCGAGGTCCCGAAGGCCGGCGCCGAGGGGGTGGTCATTGCCCAAGGCGGGGAGATGGGCGGCTGGAGCCTCTATGCCAAGGACGGCGCACCTCGGTTTGCCTGGAACTTTCTCGGCCGCGAGGTTTACAAGATTGCCGGCGCCGCTCGACTGCCGGCCGGGCGGGTGACGCTTCGCTTCGAGTTTGCTTACGATGGCGGTTTCGGCGCGGGAGGTAACGGTGTGATCTTCGTCAACGGTGAAAAGGTCGCCGCAGGGCGGATCGGGCAGACTCAGCCGTTCGCGTTTGGAGCGGAGACGACGGACGTGGGCGAAAATCTCTATACATGTGTTAGCGACGACTACAAAGTGGGCGACAACAAGTTCACCGGCAAAATTCACAAGGTGACCGTCCAGGTCGGCAAATCCAACCTCAGCGAGGAGGCACAGAGGGATATCCAAGAAATGCGTGTGAAGAGAGCGATGGCCGGCTAATCGCCGGGCCCCCGGGCGATCAGTACCGGAAAGTCGGCGAGTGTAGAGCTACTCGGTGTGCTGGATTCAGTTGCCTGGTAAACGCTGCCAGCTCAACCGGTCGATGCAACACCAGCCAATCAGTTGATCCGACGGCACTTCCCGGTGGAGAACGGTTTTGACCGGCTGTAGACGATAAAACCTAGCCAGGACGGGGTTGAGTCTGCATCACAGGCGGCGAACGACTTTTGGCTGTTGAAGTCCCTGTAAGCGGGTTTGGGGTTGGTGTTGCGTCGACCCATTGAGACCACCACGGTAATCGGAAAAGTGGGTACTACAACTTATCTGCTGCGACGGGCTGTGGTTGCTGGATCGGATCGGGCTCTTGAATTTCTCCGCGCCGCCGCTAAAAACCTTTGGAAGCCGTTGCAGAAGGTCGTTGGGAAGACACCTGCGACCAAGTCGGACGTTCATCCGCGAGAAAGATTGGGAATTGTGAGATGGCGGCTAGGTGCGCTGGTCGAGGAGGGATTTGAGGCGAGCGTAGCCGGAGCGGCTTACCGGGAGGCGGGTGCCGTCGGCTAGGATGGCTAGGCGGCTGTCTTTGCCGTAAGGCTCGATGCGGACGACGCGTTCAAAGTTGACGATGTAGGAGCGGTGAACGCGTACAAAGCGCTCGGGATCGAGGCACGCTTCTAGACTGATGATCGTTTGCTGCTTCAAATGTTTTTTGCCTTCGCTGGCGAGGGCCACGTAATCGTCCTGGGCTTCAGCGTAATCGAGTTTTCCGACCGGAATTAGCGTGACGCGAGTGCCATCGCGGACCACGATGCGATCCAAAAATTGTTTGGGAGGGCGAGCAGCGGCGGCCAGCTCGGGAACCGAGGGGATTTTTTCGCCGATGCGCGATTTGGCGCGGTCGAGAGCGGCCTCGAAACGTTCGCGGCCGATGGGCTTCAAGAGATAGTCGACGGCGTGAACTTCGAAGGCGCGCATGGCGTATTGGTCGTAGGCGGTGACGAAGATGACCGCGGTTTCCGTGCCGATGAGTTCGAGGACGTCGAAACCGGAGAGCTTGGGCATTTGCACGTCGAGGAAGATCAGGTCTGGCTTGTGTTCGGCGACGGCTTTTACGGCTTCGAAACCGTTGGCGCACTCGGCGACGAGATCGAGCTCGGGATGGGTTTGCAGCAGTTCGCGAAGGACGAAGCGCGCGAGGTCTTCATCATCGACGATGAGGGCCGTAAGCTTCTTGTCGGCGTTCTTGCTCAACTTTTTGCCTCGGCGGATTCGGTTGGAAACGACAACTCGACGCGGAAGTTGCCGTTTTCGGCGGTGACGCGCATGTTTGCGTCTTTGCCATAGCGCGCTTCGAGCCTTTGCCGGACGTTCTTCAAGCCCATGCCTCCGTTTCGGGAGGGCGTGGAATCCGGATCGAAAGAATTTTCGATGGAGAGCAAAGCGCGGCCATTGTGGCTTTGGCTGGAGACGCGCACGTAGCCACCTTCGGGAAGATGGGCGATGCCGTGGGTTATGGCATTTTCGATGAGGGGCTGCAGAAGAAGAGGCGGCATGGCGATGGACTTCGATTCCTGCGGAATGTCTTCTTCCATTTTCAGGCGAGCGCCAAACCGGACGCGCTCGATGGCGAGATAGCTGTGGAGCAGGGAAAGTTCCTCGGAGAGAGGGACGGTGGTTTTTTCGCCGAGGCCGAGGGTCATGCGAAGAAATTCGGCGAGGAGGATGCACATTTCGCGGGCTTTGGCGGGATCGATGCTGGTAAGGGCGCTGATCGAATTGAGACTGTTGAAGAGGAAGTGCGGGTTCACTTGCGCTTTGAGGGCTTTTAGCTCGGCGTCGCGAGCGAGAACGCTGGTTTCGAGAGCGTGGGCTTCGGCTTTGCTGGAATCTTCCATCGCGAGGATGACGTAATGAGCGGCGACGGAGAGGAGGTAGATCAGGAAGCCGAGGCCGTAGAGGAGGGGCAATTGGGGAGCGAGCCGCTGGTCCAGTCCGCGAAAGGTGGCGAATTGCGACATGCCATAGGCGAGCAGGCGAGCAAGTTCGAGCCAAAAAAAGCTGACGACAGCGGCCGCAACGAGATGCGTGACGCGGGTACGCATGACGGGCGTTTTGCGCAGAGGCGCGGCTTTGCACGAGTACCACGCGGAAAGGCAAACGAACTGGTAGACGAGACAAAGAGGAATAACGAGGACGGTGGCGTCGCGCCAGCCAAGCTTGTCGGGGAGGGCGAGGATGCAGATGAGGATTCCGGCGAGCGGGGTCCAACCGGAGAGGTAAATTGCGTAGCGGCTGATGGGTTTGAGGAGTGGATGCATGGGGACGGCTCAGTTGCGAATTTCGATGCCGCCGAAAACGACGAGGCCCGTGACGATGAGGGTCTTGCGCTTTGTGCCCTCGGGAAGTTGGATGCGCGACGAGCGAGTCTTATCTTCAAAGCCGCCGAAGACAGGGAGGCTGCGCGAATGGACATACCAAGTTTCGGGGACCTGGATTTCGACGCCGCCGAAGACGCAACTGACTTCGAGGACGGCCTCGTCGTCGATATCGGCATCGCGAAAATCGATTTCGAGGCCTCCGAAGATGGAGGTGGCTTTGCCGCCGCGGAGATGCTGTCCGGTGAAGCGGCGCTCGCAACCACCAAAGATGGCGACGGCGTTCATGGAGGTGTCGGTGTCGCTGCTTGCGTCGATGATGCGCTGGCGAAAGGCTTCGGCGGCTCCGGGCTGGGTCCAATCGAATTTGGAATTCTTGCGCATCACTCCACGCTGCTCGAGAGAGCCCCAAATCAGGAGGATCCCGACGCCAATGAGGGCCAGCGGCCAAATATCCGCGAAGCTCAAGCGTATGAGATGGAAAGCGTTCAATTGAAGAAGGGCGCCAGCGACGATCAGAAGAGCGCCGAAGGCGCGGTTGGTCTGGGAGGTGAGATTCAGGATGCCGAAGACGACTAGGATGAGCGGCCAGAAGCGGTAGACCCTGTCAAAGGGGAAGATGCCCATGTGGTCGAGGAGCAGGGCGACGCCGGCAATCATGATGACAAGGCCCCAGACGAGTCCCCAGCGAGCGTTGCCGACGAGCATTACGTTGGGCGGTTTTGTTTGCTGCGGATCGGATTGATCCATTAGCGGTCTCCCTCGATGGAGCCGGAGAAAGTCTGCCGGGGCGATGCAGGCGCGGATGCCGGGCGCGCGTTGCAAAGCGTGGTCCCGACGACGACGGCGACGAGCGCCGAGAATAATACCAAGATTCGCGAAGCCAGGTCGAAGTAGCTGACCTGATGGAGGGCTATGGCGCGGGTGGCGTTTAGAACGGACATGCCAAGGGCGGGGACGAGGGCCATGAGGCCGGCCTTTGCGGAGGAGAGGAGATAGAGAAGGGAAGGAGCGAGAAAGGCGAGGTCGGCAAGGATTGCGGCAAAGCCGAGTATCAGGAGGAGTGCTCCCCAAAAGCTTTTTTGTTTGCGTATGGCCGCTTGCCCTTTTGCCATGTTCTCCTCCCCCTCGGCGGTTTGTCTGCCCAGTGACGAGGTTAGGGGTTGGGCGGGGAAGCGCGCATTTGTTATTCGGCGGGTAGGGGCGATTTACCGGCGAATGGCGGAAGAGAGCGGCGAAAAGGCAGGGCGGGGAGTGGCTGGGGAGGCGGGTACTAGGCCCCTCTTGCAAATTCGCGAGATTGCACTTAGGGTAGGGGCAACAGTTTGGTGGCTTTTCCCGCACTTATTGCCGAATAAACCCAGCGGCAAACGGAGAAAGACTTGGGAACAACAAAAGCAAGGGGCCGAGCCGTCGAAAATTGGCGGTGGCTGCTATACGTGGCGCTGGCGCTTGCGGGCGGATTGCTGACGTTCGTTGGAGCGCGCGCGGAACAGAAGGCGAGCGATCAAGCCACATTCCGGAAACTGACCGAAGAATATTGCGCGGCGTGGAGCAGCGGCAACGCGGATGCTCCCGCACGCTTCTATGCGAAAGAGGATGGGCTTGTTTTTTACGACGTGGCGCCGTTTTCGTATCACAGCTGGAAGGAATACAGAGAGGGGGTGCAGAAGACGTTCTTTGACGATATGGCGAGCGGAACGCTGACGGCGGGGAAAGATTTGCAAGTGAGCCGGCACGGGATGGTGGCGTGGACGACGGTGCCGATGCATTTATCCGAAAAAACAAAAGAGGGTAAGAATATAGAAATAGATATCCGGTATACGGGAATTTGGGAGAGAAGGGCGACCGGGTGGGTGTTGGTGCACGAACATCTTTCGGCGCCGCTGGGCGCAAATTAAGTGGAAGATATCTTGGGAGCGGGCGAAGAGCCCGTGAACGACCGATGTTGAAGACATTGCAATACTACTGGAATGTTGCTCGCGGGTATCGGCTGAAGCCGTGGAAGAGCCCTTATTTGCGCTGGCGGTTTGAGACGTTTCTGGGACAGGAAGCGGCGAATCTGAACGCGCGGAAGTTTTTTCAGCTCTCCTGGAAATACCGATCGAACATGATGAATTTCGTGGACTGGGCCGCGGAACGCAGGCGCGTCCAGAGACAAATTCGGCGGCACGCGTAGCACGCGTTGCGCGGAATCACCTCTCCCTGGTGGAAAACCCGATCCGAAACTTTGGCAGGCGTATACTTCGATCAGGAGGAGGATTCGCCTGTGAGCGAGCTGAAGATCCTCCAGAAGAGCGCGGAGCTGTGTGAAGGGCGCTGGTGGGAGCCGGAAGCGGGCGGGCGCGTCCACTGCTATTTGTGCCCGCGGCATTGCCACATCCATTCGGGACAATCGGGGTTTTGCTTCATTCGCGTAAATCAGGGCGGGAAACTTTATAGTCTGGGCTATGGTGCGCCCGCGGCATTGCAAGTGGACCCCATCGAAAAGAAACCGCTCAACCATTTTCTGCCGGGGACGCGTGTGTTCAGCATGGGGACGGCGGGCTGCAACATGGGGTGCTTTTTTTGCCAGAACTGGGATATTTCGAAGTCGCGGCAGGATCAGGTTCGCTCGCAGCACGTTGCGCCGGAAGAGGTGCCTTTGCTGGCGCTGGAACATGGCTGCGATTCGCTGGCGTTTACGTACAACGAGCCGACGATTTGGGGCGAGTACGTGATCGATATTTGCAAAGCGGCGAAGGAATACGGGTTGAAAACGGTGATGGTTTCGAACGGGTACATCACACATGAAGCGTTCCACGATATTTACGAGCACATCGATGCAGCGAACATCGATTTGAAGGCGTTCACGGAAGGTTTCTACGGCAAGACCACGCTGACGCATTTGCAACCGGTACTTGATACGTTGGAGTGGCTGAAGAAGGAAACGAAGGTGTGGTTCGAAATCACCAATCTCATGATTCAGACTTTGAATGATGATCCCGGCGAAACGCGGAAATTGTCCGAGTGGATTCTGACGCATCTCGGGCCGGACGTGCCGCTGCATTTCACGGCGTTTCACCCGGATTTCAAGCTGCAGGACAAGCCGCGGACGCCGCCGGAGACGCTGCACCGCGCGCGGGAGATCGCGCTGGAGGCGGGACTTCGGTATGTGTATGAAGGAAATATTTACAGCGAGGCGGCGAACACGTATTGCCCGGAGTGCGGCGAACTCTTGGTGCGGCGATCGTGGCACGACGTGCTGGAAGATCGGCTGGTGAAAGGGGCTTGCCCGAAATGTGCATTGGCGATTCCGGGCGTGTGGGGAGAGGCCGCGCATCGAAAACCGAGAATTGCGACTGCTGGAAAAAAGGGTGGGAAGTTCGATCATTTGAATTTATAGCCGTGGCGGCGTCGCGCGAGGCGAAACACGCGGTGTTCGGGGAGTCTGGTTCGTTGATGGCGTGGGGCAGCGCGGCGAAGGCAAGCCCGAGATTTTCAGTGGCGCGACGATTTCAGGGATGAAACGAATAGTAGCCGGGGCCGACGCGCATGCCGTGATGCCATGCCTCGGGAAAGGCCCACCACACCAATGTTCCCAAGATTGCCTGCCCCACAGTAAGGGGGATGATGTTGCGCTCGCGGGAGAAGAGCCAGCTCATGGCCACGCCGCCGATAAACGTGAGAGGAACAAGAACCGGGTTGGGCCAGTGAATGGCGGCGAAGATCGCGCCAGCCACAACGGCGGCGATGTGGGGCTCTTCGAAAGCGTAGAGCAGGCGGTTGGTCAGAAAAGAATTAAGAGCGACCTGCTGCAGCAGGCAAAATGCGGAGTAACCCAAGAAGCGCTTCCACTGCGAGGAGTGAAGCGGAAGACGGTGGTAGGCGCCGAAAAATAAACCGGCGGCGCAAACGCCAATTACAAAGACTGCAAAAATAATGGCTCCCTGGCGTGTCGCGGGCCAGAGATTGTCGGCCCTCCAGCCCAGCGTTTTGGGAGTGTCGCGATGCAGCGCAATGCTCGCCAAGAGCCAGATGGGAAACACAATCCAGGAATTGGGGTGGGCGCTTTGAAGCTGCCAGATGTACCAGGCAATGTATCCGGCGAGGCCCAGCGCTTCGGCGAGGGTGAGAACGCGATAGCTAATTATTGACATCGGCTTCGGCGACAAGACCGGCAGACAAGCAAGTGTAGAGATGGGCGGCAGATTTTTTCATCTTGAGGGGACGTTTGCGCATCCTAGAGGAGAAAATCATTCTAGGTGAGATGATATGAGGTAGAGGCAGGTTGCGTTCGGAGGAGCGATCGGAATGGGCGAAAAGCACAGGGTCGTCATCCTTGGAGGGGGATTCGGCGGGTTGAACGCCGCGCTGAAACTGAAACGTGCCCCCGTGAGTGTCACCTTGATCGACCGTCGCAATTTTCATCTGTTCCAGCCGCTGTTGTATCAGGTGGCCACGGGCTCGCTATCGCCGGGAGAAATTGCCGCACCCTTGCGCGGCGTGTTGAGCAAACAAAAAAACGCGCAAGTCTTGCTCGGAGAAGCGGCGGATCTCGATCCAGAGGCCAAGCGAGTGATTTTGCGCGATGGCGCAGTCTACTCTTACGATTCGCTTATTGTTGCGACAGGATCGCAGACATCTTACTACGGCAACGACGGCTGGCGGGAGTGGGCGCCCAGCCTGAAATCCATCGAAGAAGCCACGGCCATCCGGCACAAGATTTTGTACGCCTTCGAATGTGCGGAACGTTCGACAACGGAAGCGGAGGCCCGGGCATGGCTTACGTTCGTGATCGTCGGAGCGGGAGCGACTGGCCTCGAATTAGCCGGAGCGCTCGCGGAAATCGCCAATGAGACACTCAAGAATGATTTCCGGCACATCAACCCGCGCGAAGCGCGGATTATTCTCATGGAGGGCGGCACACGGGTTTTAAGCACGTTTCCGGAGGATCTGTCCGCGAAAGCAGAGAAGCTCGTTTCGCGGCTGGGAGTGGAAGTCGTGAAAGGCGTGATGGTCACGGAAATCGATGCCGAGGGCGTCAACTACAAATCGGGAGATGAAACAAAACGGATGCCTGCGAAAACCGTTTTGTGGGCCGGAGGGGTAACAACCAACGAATTCGGCAGAAAGCTTGCGGAACGAACGAAGGCGGAGGCGGACCGAAACGGGCGCATCAAAGTCGCGCCGGATCTTACGGTGCCCGGATATCCCGAGATTTTCATCGTAGGCGATCTTGCGCTGTCGCTCGACAAGAACGGAAAACCGGATCCGGGAGTGGCGCAACTGGCCATTCAAGGAGGGGCGTACGCAGCAAAGACGATTCGCGCGCGATTGGAGGGGAAGCCACAGGTAAAAGCGTTTCAGTATTTCGACAAGGGAGAATTGGCGGTCATCGGCCGGGCCGCTGCGGTTGCCAATATTTTTGGACTGCATCTTTCGGGACTGCCGGCGTGGGTGGTCTGGCTTTTTGTCCATTTGATGTACATCGTGGAATTCCAAAATCGCGTGCTTGTGTTTATTCAATGGGGCTTCGAGTACGTGACGTTCAGCCGTGGCGCGCGGTTGATTACGGGCGTAGCGGCGACGGATTCGCTCGATAAACCTGGAACGATGGGCAACATGGGCGATGGACGGTGAGGCGCCGGCCGAGGCGCCGGATTCGCCGCAAGGTTCCGAGGGCCATCGATCCGCACAGTCTCTCCGGCCGTATGTCCTAGCAATGCCGGCACAGACATTCACCTCAACGGATGCGGTTGACCAGAGCAGATGTTAGAATCGCCGCGTCGCGGAGGGCTGAGGAGTGACGATCGAAGAGCGCTGGTTCGCTCCAGGTAAACGAGCGGCAAAATTTCTAATCGTTTCCTTGGCGATTTTTCTTCTCATGGCTATTTGCCGGGCCGCTGCGATACCGCAGACAAGTCCTCAGGATTCTGCAGCCATCGAACGCGGACACAAACAATTTGGGGAAACATGCGGATTTTGTCATGGTCCGGACGCGACGGGCGCACGGGGACCGGATTTGGTGCGTTCGCCTCTGGTCGCTCACGACATCAAGGGAGATCTGATCGGGGAAGTAATTCGTCACGGCCGGCCGGATAAAGGCATGCCGGCAATGCCTTTTACGGACCAGCAGGTGAGCGACATCGCGGCTTACTTGCACGCACGCGCCGCCGAAGCTCTGAATTCTTCAGACGTTCCGAGCACGTATCCGCTGGCGAAGCTGCTGACGGGCGATGCAGAAGCGGGCAAAACGTATTTTCTCGGCGCGGGCGGTTGCAAGAACTGCCATTCCGTTACCGGTGATCTGGCCGGGATTGCGCGTAAGTACTCGCCCATCGAACTCGAGGCACGCATGCTTTTTCCAGAAGGCAAGCACCGTACCGCGATTGTGACGCTGCATTCCGGCGAGAAAATCAAGGGCGAGGTGGCGCACATCGATGAATTCGAGATCGCGCTGCGCGGCGATTCAGGTTGGTACCGATCCTTTTCGCGCGACCGGGTGAAAATCGAACTTCAGGATCCTCTGGCGGCACACCGTGAGTTGTTGCCACTACTCACGCAAGAGAATGTTCACAACCTCTTTGCGTACCTGGAAAGTTTGAAATAGGAACAAAAAGGGCCCGAGAAGGAAAACAGGAGCGTAGATGTTTCCTCACTTCGAGCAACGGATAGGACGTGCGCGCAGGCACGGGATGTGGCCGGCGGAAGAAGAGAGCTATGGCTGGGGCGCGAAGCGTGTGGGCCTCTGGATATTGATTGTGGTTCTGGCTCTGGGAGCTTGTTCGGGGTTTGCGGCGGCGCAGGGGCTAGATCCGGCGGCGCTGTTAAAACCCCTGACGGATACTTGGCCGACGTATAACGGAGACTACTCGGGCGCGCGGTACAGCACGCTCGACCAGATCAACGCGAAGAACATTGGCGCACTGAACCTCGCTTGGGTTTTTCGCACGGGCAGCGCTGGTATTAAATCGACCCCCTTGGAAGTGAATGGTGTTCTCTACTTTACGGCGCCCGACAACGTTTGGGCCGTCGATGCTCGTTTTGGACGGCAGATCTGGCATTACGAGCGGCACTCGGAAGGCGATCATATCGGGAATCGCGGCGTCGGCATGTACAAGGATTGGCTGTACTTTACGACCCCCGATGCACATTTGGTTTCGCTCAACGCCAAAGATGGCAGCGTGCGGTGGATCGTGGAGTTAGCGGATCCCAAGCTTGGTTATTTCTCGACCATGGCGCCTTTGGTGATTCGAAATCATGTGATCACGGGCGTGTCCGGAGACGTGACGGACCTTCGAGGATTTCTGGAATCGCTCGATCCGGAAACCGGAGCCATCCAATGGCGCTGGAATACCGAGCCGGATCCAGGCCAGCCAGGTTCCGAGACGTGGCCAAAAAACAGCGACGCAATTTTGCACGGCGGCGGAATGACGTGGATGACGGGCACTTACGATCCCGGACTCAACCTGCTTTATTGGGGAACGGGGAATCCCAATCCAGTGCTCGTGGGGGAGGGGCGGCCCGGAGACAATCTTTACACCTGCTCAATTGTGGCGCTTGATCCTGATACCGGAAAGCTGGCGTGGTATTTTCAGCCGTCGCCGCATGACTTGCATGATTGGGACGCGGTTGAGACGCCAGTTCTCTTCGACGCGGAGTTCAAAGGAAAGAGGCGGAAGCTGCTGGCGCAGGCCAGCCGCAATGGATTTTTCTTCGTGCTGGATCGAACGACGGGAGAACACCTGGTCACCGCGCCGTTCATCGACGAAACCTGGGCTTCGGGCGTTGACTCTCGAGGCCAGCCGATCGCCAAAGCCGAAGCCACGCCGAGCGCGGATGGCGCACTGGTCGAACCTGGCTCAGACGGAGCCACGAATTGGATGGCGCCAAGCTTTGATCCGCAGACCGGGCTTTTTTATGTGAATGCACGCCGCCTGTTCAGTGTTTTTTACAAGACAGCGACGGGTAAAGCGGAAGGTTGGGGAGGACGCGACCGCGAACTATGGGCTGATTCGACGTTGCGCGCGCTGGACTATCGCAACGGAAAAGAAGTATGGAGCCATGAGATCGGCGAGGGAGAAAGCATCGCGGGAATCCTCACTACCGCGGGACATCTGCTTTTCAGCGCGGATAACGCGGGCAATTTGCTGGCGCTTGATCCGGCTACGGGCAAGACGTTGTGGCACTTGAACGCCGGCGGGGCCTTGGACGCTTCGCCAATGACGTACGAACTCGAAGGAAGGCAGTACGTCATTCTCCCAGTGCAAGACGTGGTTTATGCCTTCGCGTTGCCGGAAGGAGATGCTTCAGCTCGTTGAACAGACGGGAAAGTCAAAAGCACGTTCGCAACACACGAAAATCGTCGCGCGGACGCATTCCTTTAAAGAATGGAGAGACGGGCAGGCGTTCGATGAGTCAGTGGCGTTGGCTTGGCTTGGATTGGCGGTTTGCTAGATTGTAGAACCAGGCGAGAAGGAAACCGGCAATGCCTCCGTCGATGAGACCGTCGAGCGTTCCCATCAAGACATCGCGAATAGTCCCCGAACCGTGAAACCACGGATAGACAGAGCTCGCGATGGCGAGGAAGGCGGTGCCGTAAGTTGGGAATACGAGATTGAGGAGTCCCACGAAGAGAAGAGCACCGCCGCCGAGCAGCGCGAAGGAAACGGCCATCGCCACCGGAGAAAGTCGCATGACGCCCTCCACTTAGAACCGTTCAAGCCAGAACATTGCTTCCATTCGAACTGAAAGCGCGGCTCATTGTCGCGCTTTTTGATGCAGCGCACAATCATCCCGCCGGAGCGGCTGCGAGACGCTCCGGCGCAGGCGATTTGCTTCGAGTCAAGCTACACGTACAGCGCTGCCGGGACTTAGCCGGTCCGCATCGAATTATTGCGGCTCGATGACGGCGAAATGCGTCGTTCCTCCCCGGTTCACGAGCAAGAGCACGGAAGCATTTCCGGTCCCGGCTAAGGCTTGCTGATACTGCTCGACATTGTGCACAGGCTTGTGATTGACGGCTTGAATGATGTCGCCCTGCTCGAGGCCGGCGTCTGCTGCGGCGCTGTCAGGATCGACTTCCGTGACGACCACGCCGAGAGTCGACGAAGGCACGCCCAATTGCTGCGCCAGATCCGCCGTCATGTCTTGTACGTGCACACCCTTCAGCGCGGTACCTTCCGGCGCTGTCGAAGGCTGGCCCGCTTTCTCATTTTCTGGATATTCGCCAAGCGTGGCTGCTACATCGCGCGTTTGACCATTGCGAAACACTTTGAGGTGAACCACCGTTCCGGGGGCCATCTCGGAAATGCGAACGCTCAGATCGTCCTGGCCGCTGACAGCTTCTCCGTTTAGAGCGAGGACAATGTCGCCCCTTTCCAAGCCCGCTTTCGCCGCTGGGCCGCCCGGACTGACGTCCCCGATGAGAGCACCGCCTCCGTGGCTGAGTCCAAAAGCCTTAGCCATATCGGGGTCCACGCCCTGGATGGTCACACCGAGATAGCCACGGATCACTTTTCCGTGCTCGATGATTTGGTCCATGATGTTGTGAGCCATATTGATGGGGATGGCAAAACCGATGCCCTGGTTTCCGCCAGCTCCAGAAATAATGGCCGTGTTGATGCCGATGAGATTTCCGTGAAGTTCGATCAAAGCGCCACCGGAATTTCCGGGATTGATCGCGGCGTCCGTTTGGATGAAGTTCTCGTAGTGTTCGATGGCGCCGCCGAAGGCGCGTCCCGTCGCGCTGACGATTCCTGTCGTGGCAGTTTCACCGATGCCGAAGGGATCGCCGATGGCGAAGACGATGTCGCCGACTTTCAGCTTCGAGGAATCTCCAATGGTGAGGGTGGGGAGATTTGAAGCGTCAATTTTAATCACGGCGATGTCGGTTCGGGGATCCGTGCCGATGACCTTGGCTTTATATTTCTTGCGATCTTGCGTGAAGACCTCGACATCGGACGCGCCGGCCACAACGTGGTTGTTCGTAAGGATGTAGCCGTCGGAATTCACAATGACGCCGGAGCCGAGGCTCTGTTCACGCTCGGTCTGTGGAGCATTGGAAGAAGGGGCCTGATCGCCGAAGAATTGGCGGAAGAACGGGTCATCGAAAAGACCCGGCATGTTGTTGCGCCGCTTAACCACCGTCGTGGAAGAAATGTTCACGACGGCGGGAAGCGCGGGGTCGATCACCGAGGCGAAACCGTTTCTGAAGTCGGCCAGACTGACGGGAGGCTCCTCCGCAGCCACTCGGACAGATACCCTTGAGGCGCCCAGGACGGCGCGTCCCGGCCAGCGGACGATTCCAGCTCGGGTCAAACCTCCGACCACAAGCGCGGCGACGACGAACAGCAGGAACCAGTGAGAAAGCTTTCTAGCAGGAAGTGACATGGGTCTCCTCTACGCTCGTTTTTTTGCGTGCAGATCTGCTCATTCCAGAATTATGCGGCAAAAGATTGCAAAACGCGCAAATAATGAACAATATCTTCGCGGGAAAGGATGCCGACTATCCCGCTGCCTTCTATGACGGGCAATTGATTGACGCCGTTGCGTCCCATTTTTTCCATTGCGGACCACAGGACGGCATCTGGGCGTGTGGTGGTAAGTTTCTGAAAAGGGATCATCACCTGGGAAACGGGCGTCGTGGGCCATGCAGAGCGGGGCACGCCGCGGATGCCTTTGAGAGTGACCATGCCGGAAGGCCCATCGGCGCCGCTCACGACGATGTACTGCAGGCCTTCCTGGAGGACGTACTTGTCCACGAGTTCCTGCAAGGTGACAGCGCCGTCCACTTGCGGGAAATGCCTTTCCATGACATCAAGCACTTTGTGTTCACCCAGCAGATTTTTCAAAACTTCCTGCTGAAGCTGACTTCCCGCGGCGCTTTCGAGGAACCAACCGATGAAGGCGATCCAGAGCCCGCCTATGAAGTTTCCGCTCAATGCCTGCCAAACGCCGACGAAGATGAGCACGAAGCCGAAGAAGCGCCCGGACAGGGCGGCCGCCGTGGTGGCGCGGTGGTATTTGCCGGTCATGCGCCAGAGGATGGCTCGCAAGACGCGGCCGCCATCGAGCGGGAAGCCGGGGATCAAATTAAAGACGCCCAGAATTAAATTGATCATGGCGAGGTATTCCGCGAGGGCAAACAGAGGCTGGGACCAGGAGAGAAGAGGCTCAATTTCCCAAAATAAGGCAGCCAGTGCGAAACTGACGAGCGGCCCGACGATCGCAATCCAGAATTCCGCCGCGGCGTTGGGAGGCTCGGTGGCAATCTGCGAGACGCCTCCGAAAATGAAAAGGGTGATGCGAGGAACGGCGAGTCCAAAGCGCTTGGCGACAATCGAATGCCCTAACTCGTGGATCAGCACGCTGACGAAAAGCATGACGGCAGTCAGGGCGCCAACGTACCAATATTCGGCATGGGACCAACCATGGAACTCAACGGGATAGTAGCTGACCGCCAGAATCCAGGTGAGAAGTCCCAAGATTAAGAACCAGGAATAATCGAGATCGATGGAAATGCCAAAGATGCGTCCGATGGGGATACTGTGACGGAACATTTCTGTGAACTCCTTTGACTTCAACCGGTCGAACTTGCGTTTGCCGCTTGAGGCGGCAGGCGGAGCGAAACTTTAGGCCCGGTTGCAAATCGGCGATTGCGCGCGGTCACATGTTGGTCGCCCTTTTGCGAACCTGTTCAGAGATTTCGGCGGCCCGGACAATAAACCGGCGAGGCGCCGAGCCGACAAAATAGAAGGGATAGCAAGTCACAAGCGTAAGCTGACTCTTCCCGGTGTTGTAAAGCACGGCGATGTCTGAAGGGTTGACGATTTTTGTGGACTCGACGCGGTAGCTCACGGTGCCGGACAGAGTCTCGATGCGGATCAAATCATTTCTGCGGATGAATCTCAGCGGCCGGAACAGAGTATTGCGGTGAGCCGCGACAGCAACGTTTCCTCCAGGATCGCCGGGCATGGCAGTGCCGGGGACGTGACCGGCGGCGCGGCGCAAAATGCTCGCATCATCGCCTTCGAGAACGAGCGTGTGGATTCCGATTCGGGGAATTTCCAGATTGCCGATGACCGAGCCAGTTTTTACTTGCGCGGCGGGGGCCGCGTGCAGGCTAGAGATGCCCGGTTTGGCCGCCATCGAAGATTGGCGAAGCTGCGATTCGAAATGCTGTTTTTCGTGGGCCAAATAAAAGTGAGCTTGGGCTTCAAGTACGCAGTATCCGACCAGGACCAAAGCGCCGGCGATCAGCAAGACACTCGAGGTTCGGCGGAGAAGGGAATCAGTTGTCATGCAGTTGCGCGCTTTCCACGAAACGGTTTGGCTGAGCTGCGGCAGACGTGGTGCTTGCTGGGGTGTCCGAGGGAGCGTAATATCCCGCGCGGGTGCGCACAACAAGCGATTTGCGCCGCGGCCCAAGCAAATCCAAACGGATTGCTCTGTACGTTCCGTCATGGGCTTTATCCGCCGGAACGTACCCAATGGTGTACTGCTCGCGCAGGTCTTTCGCAATTTGCTTACAAAGGGCTGGAACTTCCGCAGCGGACTTCGGAAAGTAGGCTCGCCCTCCGGTGGCTTTCGCGAGCTTTCGAAGAAGCCCAGGATTCACGTCGGCGGCGGTATCGCTGAGAATTCCAATGGCGTAGACGATGGTATTGTTGCGCTGAGCCAGCGTCAGGACTTGCTGAAAATTCTCGCGGCTGGCGTTGTCTCCGCCATCACTGATGAGAAGCAAAGCCTTTTTCACTTTTGTTCCCGTGGCCAAATGCTTCAGGCCCAGGGCCAGAGCGTCGTAGAGGGCCGTTTCGCCCGAAGTGGGGCCTCCCAACACTGCGTCTTCGAGTTGCGAAACGCTGCTGGTAAAGGCGACCGTCGGCGGCAGCCCAAGCGAAGCTTGTTCATTGAAATTGACCACAAAAACCTCGTCGGCGGGATTGCTGGACAGTAAGAAATCCTTCGCCGCTTCCACGACCTCATTGCGGTTCGGACTCATGCTTCCACTACAATCCACTACCAATCCCACGGCCACCGGCTCATCTTCGTGGCGGAACAGAGTAATGGTTTGCAGCTGGCCATTTTCGTAGACGCGGAAATCGTTCTTCGTCAGGCCGGGGACAAATTCTCTATGATGGTCGGTCACGGTAACCGGCAGAACTACGAGATCTACTTCAGAGCGGATCATTTGCGGGTCACGGAGGGCCGTAGCAGGGACCGGCGAAAGCGCCAGCCCCTGTACCCCTACTACGACAAGCACCAGAAGCAGGAGAGGCGAAACGCCCCACATGGAAAACACGCTCGCAAACGGAGTGTCCGTCTTTTTTCGGCGGTCTCGTTCGGCGCTCGATGCCATGTGCGCGCGCCGCCCGAACTCAAGCACTGGGCTGCGCGAATCTCCGAGAGAAGAGCCGGATAGCGATTCCCATTCCGAGCAGGAGCAATCCGCAAAGCACCGCGAGCGGCATGTCGCTGGCAGTCTTCGGTAAGGTGGAAGCTTCATTCTTGGCCATTGTAGTGGAAGAAGAGTTGGGCGGCGTAGTCGTCACGGCCTCGTTCATCCCCTCTTCCTCGCCAGACGGCTTTTCTGCCTTCACCTCGGCGTTTTCCATGGCCGACACAGCTGGTGCCTTGGCGGACTTGATTGGTTTGTTGATATTCTCGGCGGATTCTTCCGGCATGGATAACACAGGTTCGTTGGAGGCTTTGGCCAGCTCAACGGCTCGCGGCTTCGGATAGACAAACTCCTGGCCGAAGTTATCACCAGGATAGAACCAAGCCTTAATCGCTTCCGGGGTGTTGGCTGCGGTCTCCTGGAACTTGATTACCGTTTTACCCGTAGGTTGCAAGCGATAATCGGGGATGGCCAGAATCGTTGCGTACAGATGGCTCTCTCCTTTGTTGAAGATTTGCACGATATGGCGATTCCCGGCCGAATCTAATAGCTTGAAAACGTAGGTCCCTGCCGGAAGCACTGTGCGTCCATGGAATCCCGGGATCTCAACAGGGGCGTTGAACGTAACGAGGGTCTTCTTGTTCCACTGATCAGCGTTGGCTCGCGGGGAAAGGGCTCCTGCAATCAGCGAAGCGCAAATCAGCAGGCCCATGAGGCTCATTGCTCTGAACAATTTCATAAGTCAATCTCCTTTTTGCTCCGTCATTTCCCGAAGCCCGCGGGAAAAGCGGGGGGCCGGAACCGTCGCAGCAGATGGGAAAGCTGTTTCGGTTTGGCGGCTTAAACCCAGCCATGTCAAATGTAGGAGTTGACACTATCGGATACAATTGGCTTGAAGTAAAAGGCGGAGATATAACTTTCGCTATAAGGGCCGACGATCGCCAACGCCAATCCGCCGGCCTATCCGCGCAGTGGGCCTTTAGGCGCTCTTCGACAGCCGCACAAGGCCCCGCTGGAGCGCTCGCGTCACGGCCGCAACGCGGCCACCGACGCCGAGCTTGCCAAGAATGTGGTTCACATGAACCTTCACCGTACCCTCGGTGATGTTCAGGACATTTCCGACTTCTTTGTTGGTTTTGCCTTCGGCGACTAATTCGAGGATCTCCCGCTGGCGGTTCGTCAGTTCCGAGGCCTGCACTCTGGACGCCAGCTTCGCCGCGGGCCCAGCCGTGAGCCACGTCTTTCCCTGATGCACCGCGCGGATACATTCTCGCAATTCCTCGCGGGGACAATCCTTTAGAAGAAATCCGCGGGCACCCGCCCGAATGACACCATAGATTTCCTCGTCGCGGTCAAACGCGGAGAACATAATAATGCCAACGTTTGGGCACTTCTGATGAAGAATAGAGACTCCCTCGTGCGCCTCCATGCCGGGCATGCGCACGTCAAGTAATGCGATTTCAGGGTGATGATTGAGAACAGCCCGGATGGCTTCGGGCCAATCGCGGGCCTCCGCAATCACCGACATTTCCGGATTTCTTCCTAGGATTGTTCTGACCCCCTCGCGTAGGACCGTATGGTCGTCGGCGATGACGATTCGAATGGAATGAGTATTTCGCATGGTTTGCTCCCTGCGTCTGTTTCTTCAGGAATTGGAATAAATGCGACAAGTTGTGTCCCCTGTCCCGGTTGGGTATAGATCCAGAGAAGGCCCCCCAAGTTTCGTGCTCGTTCGCGCATGCTGGTAAGACCGAATCCCTGCGCGAGAAAGGGATCGCCGGGAACAAATCCACAGCCGTCGTCCTCTACACACAGATGGATTTGCCTACTATCCACGCGCAAGGTAACCCGCACTTCCTTGGCGTTGGCATGGTTCACCACATTGTTGACAGCCTCTCGGACGATGAGCAGGATTTCTCGCTCCGCTTCCGGAGAGAAGTGTTTGGAAACGTCGTCGATGGAAGATCCAAATTGGAGGCCGGTGCCCTCCGTTAGCCGCCTCAGAAGGCGGACGACGGTGGCGCGCAGGTTCTTGTTCGCCTGTCCCTGGGGATGGAGCCCCTGAAGCAGGGAACGCGATTCTACAAGGCTCTCCCGCCCAATTCGCAGAGCGCGCTGGCAGAGCTTTTGCGCCTCTGAGTTTTCGTTGAGGATTTCGTCCGCGGCTTCTATGTTGATGACCATTGCCGCGAATCCTTGCGCAAGCGTATCGTGAATTTCCCTGGCAATGCGGCTTCGCTCCAGCAACGCGCCCTCCTGCCTGAGTTTCTCGGCAACGGACCGGCGCAATTGCCGGTCCGCGTTAAGCGAGGCCCAGGCGTAGGCGCAAAGGCCGCAGACGAAACCGATGATCAGATCGTTGAGAATCGTGGATTCGGGACGGTATCCGTGCCGGGCGAACTCGACGTCCAGGCGATAATTCAAGATTGCGATGAACGCCGCAATAGAGGCTGCGATGAGAATCCGTTTTATTCGCTCACGCATGGCGAACTTCCTGAAGAACTATCCAGAGGCTTTCGCGGCCAAACCTATGCCTCTGCCGGGAGGACTCCATTTTCTCACTTCGTCAGGCGGGGAAGCAATGACGAAAACGAGAAATCGGAATGAACTTCGCAACCAATCTGCGAGCACCCATTTGTCCACGTGCAGGAAGGACCGGTTGAACTTAGAAGTCCATTCGATTGAACGCCGCGATTGAAATCAAGGCTTCGGTCCGCAATTATTCAGATCAGAAGGCGGAATTCAGCTCTCGAACCCGTGAAAATGAGCTCTTCTCAGGACTCGATAGCCTCCAAACGACACTCGGAGACACAACCGCGTTAGACACGCATTCCTTGTGGCCGGCTGAAACGGGGCTACGAAATGTTGTGTCTAACTCCTGATATAGGATGACCTAAACCGTCCAGGAGATTGTCCTTCTTGCTCCCGTGGATTAAATATGTCCTCGCGGAGTATCTGCTGCCGGCGCGCGTCTTTTTCGTACCAAGGGTCGTCTCATTCTCCCCCGTCCGGCGGAGATTCACCGCAGATTTTCGATAGGGAGCTATAACATGACTGCACAAGCCGCAACCGCAATGCAAACCACCAAGGGGTCCGTCCCTGTCAAACAGAGTTCCAGCGACCTGTTTGATATGGTCTCCGATTCCATCACGCGCCGGGCATTCCAGCTTTTTGAAAACAATGGCCACTGGCTGGGAAACGATTGGGAAAATTGGTTCCGCGCCGAGGCCGAAATGCTTCATCCGTTGCACATGGAGTTGAAGGAATCCGACAGTGAATATACCGTGCGTGCGGAAGTCCCCGGTTTTACATCAAAGGATCTGGATATCAAGATCGAACCGCACCGGATGAGCATTGCCGGCAGGCGCGAAACAAAAGAAGAAGGAAAGGACGGCAAGACGATTCATTGCGAGATGTGCTCGGACCAGATTCTGCGCACGATCGATCTGCCCGTGCATATCGACACCACCAAAGCCAGCGCAACGTTGCGCGATGGCATTCTCACGATCGATCTTCCCAAAGCTCCTCATGCCAAGGCCGTGCGCATCGAGCCGAGAGCTTCCTAGTTCGTTTCGCTGCGAACAAGTTTTGCGCCTGCCTTCTTCGCGAACTTAGCCCGCTAGTCTTAGGCTTCGAAGAAGGACGGCCAGACGCACGCGGGTGAGCGGAATACCTCTTTGCGCCGGTCGCTCTTTCCTCGGACGTTTAGCAGGATTTCGCCAGCGCGGCGGAGCTATGCGGGAAGTGAATCGGTTCGCTAATCAGCGGAGACAGACCCACACCCGTGTCTACGGAGGAAGTGAGCTCTAAGGCGAAAATGTGGGGACGAATCTCAATGGTGCCAGGGGCCAGAATCGAACTGGCTACGCCCGCCTTTTCAGGGCGGCGCTCTACCAATGAGCTACCCTGGCACGTGGTGTTTAGAAATTGTAGGGGGTGCAGCGCGATTGTGTCAATTCGAGCGCTTTGCGCCATTCGCTCTGCGGCATCGCTTCTCGAAGAATACGGACCGGGGCGCGCCGTTTACTGCGCCGATTCGTCAAACTCCTTCATCCACGTCTTGCCTTTCAGCACTTCGCGTGGCCTCGTGCCGTCGGGTGGGCCGACAATGCCGTCCTTCTCCATGATGTCGATCAGGTGTGCCGCGCGGCCGTAGCCGATGCGCAGACGACGCTGCAGAGTGGAAGTGGATGCGCGCCCCATCTCACAAACCACGCGAACGGCGTCCTGGTAAAGGTCGTCGTCCACATCTTCGCCGCCTTCCGCGTCAGCGCCTGCGCTAGCCTCGGCCTTGCCATTCTCATCCTTCGGCGTTTCGAGGAGTTGTTCGTTGTATTTCGCCTGCGCTTGCTCGCGCCAGAAGTCGCAGACGGCTGTGATTTCATCTTCTGAAACCAGCGGCCCGTGAATGCGGTGCAGCCGCGCCGATCCCGCCGGCAAATAAAGCATATCGCCTTTTCCGAGGAGCGATTCGGAGCCGTTCGAATCCAAAATGGTTCGCGAATCGACTTTGCTGGCCACGCGGAACGAGATGCGCGCGGGGAAATTGGCTTTGATCAATCCCGTGATCACGTCCACCGACGGCCGCTGCGTCGCCAAAATCAAGTGAATGCCGACCGCGCGTGCCATCTGCGCCAGGCGCGTGATGGATTCTTCCACGTTGTTCGTGTCCACCATCATCAAATCCGCGAGTTCGTCGATCACAATCACCAGATAGGGAAGGGGCTTGTGTTCGCTCTCCTCGACGTTTTCAAACAGCGACATGGATTGCGCCTTCTGGAACGTTCGGTTGTACTGGTCGATATTGCGCACGCCGCGCTGCGCCAGCAATTTCAGCCGTTTTTCCATCTCCTTCGTCGCGTTGCGCAGCACGTTCGAGGCAATCTTCGGATCCGTCACCACCGGCGCGATCAAATGCGGAATATTTTCGTAAAGGTTCAGCTCCAGCCTCTTGGGATCCACCAGCACCATCTTCACGTCTTCGGGGCTGGCCTTATAGAGGATCGACATCATAAGCGAGTTGATGAACACGCTCTTGCCGGTTCCCGTCGAGCCCGCAATCAACAAGTGCGGCATGGCGGCGAGGTCGGTTACGCGAATCCGGCCGTGCAAATCGCGTCCCATTGCCAGCGTTAGCTTGCTCGAGGAATTCGTAAACTCCTGCGCTTCGATGATTTCCCGCAGCGCGATGGTCTGCCGCGTGATATTGGGAACTTCGATGCCAATCGTCGACTTGCCGGGGATGCGTTCGATCAAAATCGATTCTGCCTGCAGGGCCAGACACAAATCCTCCGTTAATCCGATAATCCGGCTGTACTTGATTCCGGCTTCGGGCTTGAATTCGAAAGTAGTGACGACCGGCCCGGGATTGATTTGCGTCACGCGCCCTTGCACATCGAACTCAAGGCACTTGGCCTCGATCGCGCGCGCGCGATCCTTCAACTCATCTTCATCCAGTTTCTGCCCGCGCTCGCCTTCGCGGAGCAGGGAGGGTGAAGGCAGTTTGTAATTGGGATTGCCTTTCGCAATCTTCGGCTCGGCCGTTTTCTTGACAGCCGTTTTTTCCGGCCCCACAAACACAATCGGTTCTTTCCGCCTGGGCGACGATACCCTCTCTGTTTGTTCTTCTTTCTCCTCATCAAAAACATCGCTCTCGTCCGCCAATTGAATCGACTTCGGAGCCTCGTTCAACAGGGAAGCGTTGCCAAACGATTGCGGGGAAACCGGTTTACGGCCGGAAATGCGCGTCTCTTCGACACGCCGGCGCATGCGCTCCTGTTCCCGCTCGTCTTGCCACGAATGCCATCGCGCTGCCGTTTTCTGCAGAATTCCCAATTTTTCGACTGCCCCGATCGGCCCGTGCGGACCTTTTGCCCAGGCATGTGTGCCCGCAAAGGAAAAGCGCGTCGTCATGAACAGAGAGGTGAAAAACAGCGCCACCGCAACAACGGTCGCGCCCCAAAAATTAAATCCGGTGAGCAAACCGTTCGAGAGGAGCACGCCGAGCATTCCTCCGGCCGGGATTGCGCCGCGCAGTTGCGGAAAGTGCCAGAGCGACAGCAGGGAAGGTAGCGAGAGGAGCAGCAATGCGTAACCGACCAGCGTGGCAATCTGGGAATTGATCGCCCGGCTGCGGAACCATCTCCAGCCGAGCACCCCAATCGCCGCAGGCAGCAGAAACGCCGCAAATCCAAAAATTTGGAATAGCAGATCGGCGCTGTACGCTCCGGCAGGACCGATCCAGTTTCGCGCCGGGCTGTCGCTCGGCGCGGGGGCGGCGACGTTAAACGCCGCATCATGAGGCGAATACGAAATCAACGCCAGCGCCATCAATACGGCGAACGTCATACACAAAAACCCAATCAGCTCATTGAGCCGCTTGTTTTCGGTCGGAGTCAGCAATCGCACGAAGTTCTCCTCAGCTTTTGGGGAAGGCTGAGTGGTGCGACGGGCACGTTGGCGCTAGCGCGCGCCCGCCTGGAGGAACTCTCAAACGAATTTGATAATAACAGATGCCGGCCTCTGGACCTAAATGAGTTTTGCGATGTGCATGAAGGACAACAGCTTCGGGCTTATCCAAAACGATCGCGGGGCTGCCAAGAAACAGCCAACCGTTCGCGCCAGAAACGCGCGAAAAAATCCCGGAGAAAAGGGGCGTTCGCGTCAGAAGCCGAAGTGGTGCAGAAGCTCGACGCCGCAAGCGGCAAGCAGACAGTAAATACCGAAAAAATACCAGCGCCCCGTTTCCAGCCAGCGGCTCAGCCATTTTAGGGCTACCAATCCGGCCAGAAACGCAAAGACCGCGCCGAGAGCGCTTGGCAAAACGGCCGCCGCCAACGTTCCAGCTTGCTGCGTGTGGTGCATTTCGATGAGCCGCAAAACTTCGCGCCCGACGGCGGCAGGTGTTAGGACGACAGCCAGTGCGAAACTGAAATCCTCGACGCGAACTTTGGTCACACCGGAAAGCATGCCCGCGGAGATCGTCGCGCCGGACCGGGAAAATCCTCGAAAGGGCAGGCACAAGCCTTGTACGGCTCCGATGATGCCCGACTGCTTTGTCGTTATCTCGGACCCACCGGCTGCCTCCGAAGCCGCTGTTCGTTTTTCGAGCAGGCCCGCCGCCAGAATGAGAATCCCGCCCGCGGCAAGAGCAGGAGCAATCAAATCGAGCCGCCCGAACAATTGCTCAATCCAGGCGTGCGGCGCTCCGCGGAACAGAACTTTTTCAATCCCCTCGATTAAGCCCCCGCCCACAATGACCGTCAGGATCGTGGCGAAAATAAGCCCGAACGCGAACTTCTTGAAATCCTCCGCATTTTGGAAAAAAGCGCGCCGCCATCGCTCCCAAAAATAAACGATCACCGCGAACATCGTTCCCGTATGCAGCATGACTAACAGCAGCGTCATGTCCGGTGCGGTTGGATTCATGCCCATAAGTTTTTCCGCCACGATGACGTGCGCGGAGCTCGAAACGGGCAGCAATTCCGCCAGGCCTTGCACGATGGCAAGGATAATTACGTGTACCAGGGTCATAAAGCAGTCCTGCCTCGTTCAAGCTCTGAAGACGATCCAATTTCGAGTGTGCGCCAGTAACAATCGGAGGCGGAAAACGCGCCAATATCGCGCTCAAGCGTTCTGCGTTTGCGAGCCCGCCAACGTCTTGCGCATCTCATACGCGTCCAGCCGTCCCAAATAATACCGTTTCAACACCGCTTCGGTACGATAGCCGTGCCTCTTCCAGAACGCAACCGCCGCCTCATTTTCGATTGCCGTTTCCAGAAGCACAGTTCGCACTCCGCGCAGCGAGAGATTCTTTTCATTTTCCTGGAGCAACGCCGTGCCAACTCCACGCCGCCGATACGATTCCGCGATGTCGAGTGTAATTACGTGTGCAAGCGGCGGATTCTCCTCCGTGAGAATAAATCCCGCCAATTTGCCGCCGTCGAACGCAACAACACAGTCCGCGCTCGGCAACGACAGAAAATACCGTAACGTAGTTTTTGAATAGGAGATTCCGGCAGGGAAGCACGACTGATCCAGCCGGTGCAGCGCGGCAAAGTCATGCGCTTCGTAAGCCCGCAGCGTAACCGCCATCCCCGAATTCTACGCCGCCTCCGCCCCAAAAAGTGTAGGGGCACGATATATCGTGCCCCTACGGCCGAAAACCCAGCACTCAATTACAACTTCACGGTTACGGTCTTCACCTCGGTGTAATTCGCCAACCCGTATTCGCCGAGTTCGCGCCCGATTCCAGACTGCTTGAATCCTCCAAACGGCGCTCCCGCGTCAAAGACGTCATAGCAATTCACCCACACCGTTCCCGCGCGCACGCTGTCTGCGATGGCATGTGCCTTGGTGATGTCCTTGGTCCATACCGCCGCCGCCAACCCGTAAGCGGTCTTATTCGCGCGCTCCGCCACTTCCTCGATGCTCTTGAACTTCAGGATGGTCATCACCGGCCCGAAGATCTCTTCCTTCGCAATCGTCATGTTGTCGGTCACGTCCGCGAAGATGGTTGGCTCGATGAAGTAGCCCTTGTCTCCGACGCGGTTGCCGCCGGTCATGAGCTTGCCATTTTCCTTCTTGCCCTTCTCGATGTAACCCATCACTTTATCGAACTGGTCCTGGTCCACTTGCGGCCCCTGTTCCGTTTTCTTGTCAAACGGATTGCCCACGGTCCGCTTCTTCGCCCGCTCTACACTCTTCTCCACAAATTGGTCGTAGGCTTTTTCCTCGACGAACAGCCGCGACCCCGCGCAGCAGCACTGTCCCTGATTGAAAAACAGCGCAAAGTGCGCGCCCTCGATCGCTTGGTCCATGTCCGCGTCCGCGAACACGATATTCGGGCTCTTCCCGCCCAATTCGAGAGTCACGCGCTTCAAATTGGTATCCGCCGCCGCGCGCATGATCAGGTGTCCCACTTCCGTCGACCCGGTGAACGCCACCTTGTCCACGTCCATGTGCCGCGCAATCGACGCTCCGGCTGTCGGGCCGTAGCCCGGCAAAAGATTTACGACGCCTTCGGGGAAGCCGGCTTCCATAATCAGTTCGCCCACGCGTAGCGCCGTAAGCGGCGTCTGTTCCGCGGGCTTCATCACCACCGTGCAGCCTGTCGCCAGCGCCGGTCCCAGCTTCCACGCCTGCATCAACAGTGGAAAGTTCCAGGGAATAATCTGTCCCACAACGCCCACGGGCTCATGCTTCGTGTAGCAAAAATAATTCCCGTTTATCGGGATCGTTTTCCCCTGAATCTTGTCCGCCCATCCTGCATAGTAGCGATAGCACGCAATGGTCAGCGGCAAATCCGCGGCCCGCGCCACGTGATATGGCTTCCCGTTGTCCAGCGATTCGAGCTGCGCCAGTTCATCCGCATTTTTCTCGATCAAATCCGCCAGCCGGTTGATCATCGCGCCGCGCTGCGAAGCCGTCATTTTCTTGCGCCACGCGCCCGTCTCGAACGCCGCCCGTGCCGCGATCACTGCCCGGTCCACGTCCACCGCGTCCGCCTCTTGCACTTGCGTAATCACATCGCCCGTCGCCGGGTTGATGGTTGGAAAGGTTTTACCCGATGCGCTGTTTACCCACTTTCCGTTAATTAGCAGTTTTGTTGCGCTGACTTTCACATTGGGTTCAATTGCAGTCGTTGCTGTTGCCATGAATTCCTCCTTATTCGAATCTTCGCGGTTCGGCCCGCCACCACAGAAAGTGTGCCTGCTGCCGCGATTAATTTGATTTGTTCGCCGCCAGCCGGCGGTTGAGGATGCGCGTTTGCGCTTAGGAAAGGAAGGCAGGGCATAACCCCGATGGGCCCTGTGGGCGCGCAAACGTGCCGCCAGCCAAGAAGCCTATACCCATGCGCCGCGCGAGGCAAGATATTGAATCTAACGCGAGCGGTTCGCCGCGGCCCCGTGAATACAAAGATTCTGTCGAAGTTTCGCCGGAACGGAAGTTCCGGTCCCGTAGTAAGAGATGATGGTCAAGCCAGCGGGAACCCTGTAATGACGGCATCGGCCATTAAATGAACGTACTCAAAATCAAATTTACGTCCGCCGGTCCTTGGGAACCAATACCTTCCATGGGCGATCCAGTGTCTGAACTTAAGCGCACTTCGGACCTCTCCGATCAACCGAGCCTGGCGCGGCCCCGTGCAGCTTCCATCCTTCTAGAATGTCCTCATTCAGACGCACCCGGTCGGCGCGGATTTTCCAAACCGCCCGGAAATGTCTGGATAAGTTATCCTTCAGCTTTCTTTTGCAACGAGATTCAAAGTCAATTCGAAAGCTCGCTTCCAAACCTGTCAGGACGGCAAAGGTCGATCTGACATCTGATTCTGCGAGACGCAATTTCAGAATGTTGTCCACTGCATATTGCGGTTCTCCCGCGAACCTTGCCGTGAATGTGGGAGCAGAGGGACTGAAATAAAGGCGCAAGGAATCGATTACATCTTGATGGTATGCAGCGAGTTCGCCCATTCCGAGAGAAGGGTTTAGGCCTAACCCCCTATGCATTCGCAATTTCCATCAATAGTGTGAGGAAGGACTCCTTCTCAAGGTCCACAAATCTCCTTTGAGGACCGTTCGTAACGATCTTCCACGCCCAAGAAATCGGCATCTTTGGGGAAATCGGCCGGGGAGAGACCTTTCCCACTGTCACCCTTACCGTAATCAGATCCGCCGCAGTCCTTGCTTTCTCATCCAACAGCAGAATTAGCGCCTTGCCAGCCGAGCCTTCGACATCTACCCGTCCTTTCGACCCAATGAGCATAGTCCCGACGGGTACGAGCGAAACACGCTGCCTGCCGATTTTGATATCCATTCTTTTTGCTGGATAGTCGCCCAAACTTTCTTCTGTCAGCTTAATCTCAGAAAAACTGTAGCTGATCGAACCGTTTACAATATACTCCGCCAGAAAGTCTTCTATCTTGGCGTGCAATGAGTCGAGATTCTTCAGCCACTCGTCTCGCACTGCCGCCCAATCGATCCCGACGTCGCCATCCGGCACCTGCTGGCTCGCAACAAATTCGCCGAAATCTTTGGTCACCATACCTTCCCCCTAGGTTATTGTACCTCGGTTTGCAAGATGTGAAACGGTCCTTCGGAACTCTTCCTCATGAGTTCCCCTAAGTTCGAATCATCACGCCTGGGGAAATTGCAAACCTTGGCATAGGGGGCCTTTGAAGAATTGGCGCTTCTATCCCAGCGCAAGCTATAACCTCGGTCGGCGGAGCGCATCACGCTCTGATCCCGTCTTAGGCCGCCTCTTAGGCGGGGTCATCGAGTCCCGCTCTGCTTATAACCATCCTGCCTGGGCCGAGGCATCTAGCCGATCGGACATTTACGAGCTTCTGTAAACCGAACCGAAATCTGCCTTTTGGAGAGAGTGCGGATCGGAATCCCATCCGGGGCTGCGCTCCGAATGACCTAGTGTATTCGCTTCTTATTCGCCGTAATAGTTTGGACAGGGTTCCTCAAGCGGCGTAGAATGGGTATCCTCCACTCGAAACTTACTCCAAAGGTGCGCTATGAAACGTTTGGCTCCTATTCCGAATAGATTCGCTGATCTCCTGAAACGAGCTGGAGAAACAGGCATGGGCTATCAGGTGGTCTCCGTGCAGCTCCGCGACGGCAGAACCTTCGATCAGGTTGTCGCGAGTGAATGCTGCATCATTGAAGTCCGCGGGCACAAAGAAATCCCGTTTGCTCCCGAAGACGTGACTGCGGTTACCGTCAATCATAAGGATTGGAATTTCCGAAGTACCTCGGACGTGCGCGTCAAAGCCAAGGCCGCATCCGCGTAAGCGTAGGCTTTCCGGCTCGGCAAGATACTCAGACCACTGCCAGCCCTGCGGTCGCTGTCCAACCTTATTTCTTAGTTAGGCATTTCGCTGTGGGCCAGTGTGCCCCGCACCGCTCCTCCGTAACCTTTTCCCCTTCTCGCCAGTTACTATATCCAGAGCCATGATGGCCGTCCGACGTCCGGCAAAGAAGCCTTCGCCGCCAGGCGCTGAGGAGCGTCTTCTCGTCGAAGCCGCGCAGGCCGATCCCTCGAAATTTGACGCTCTTTATGAGCTTCATTTCGAGCGCATCTACTTTTTCACCGTCAGCCGCGTCCACGACCGCGCCATCGCCGAGGATCTTACGTCTGAAGTCTTTCACAAAGCGCTCGCTAATCTCCCCAGCTACGAATGGCGTGGCACTCCCTTCTCCGCCTGGCTCTTCCGCATCGCCTCCAACGCCATCGCCGATCACTTCAAGCGCGCCAATCGCGAACAGCAAGCCGATGACGACGTCTTTGACCCTTCTTCCTCCTCAGATCTCTCCTCCAACCCGAACATTTCCTCAAAAGAGCTCGAGTTCGTCGAACGCCACGCCTTTTTCTTCCGCCTCGTCGAAGAACTTCCCGAGATTCAGCGCCGCGTCGTCTGCGAGCGCTTCATCGAAGAGCGCACCATCAAAGAAATCGCCGAACGCTTGAAGAAGTCCGAAGGCGCCGTCAAGCAGCTTCAATTCCGCGCTCTACAAACGTTGCGCGAGCAAGTGGGAGGCCGCCATGCCTAAGCGCTCTCCTGCCGAACAACTCGATCTCGCCATCAGCGCCATGCTCGCGCATCCGCAGGCTCGCCCAATTCCGCGTCCCAGCACGGAAGTCGCGAAACTGCTGACGCTGGTTCGTCCTCTACGCGATCTTCCGCGCCCGGAATTCAAAGCCGCCCTAAAATCCGATTTGCAAAGGAGAACCGCCATGAACGAAGCCGCTGCACCTGCTCCAGAATCATCCGCCACGCCGCATTTCCGCCGTCCCAATTTTCCTAACATCGCGCCCTACTTCCTGGTCAAGCGCGCGCCCCAATTCATCGACTTCCTCGTCTCCGCTTTTGATGGCACAGAGCGCATCCGCGTCCCGCGCCCCAACGGCGACATCATGCACGCCGAGGTCGCCATCGGCGATTCCGTCATCGAACTCGGCGATGCCAGCGAGCAATATCCCTCGCGCCCAATGACGATTCATCTTTACGTCCCCGACTCCGACGCCACGTACGCCAAAGCCATTCAAGCCGGCGCTTCTTCGGTCTATGAGGTTGTCGATCAGCATTGGGGCGATCGCCAGGGCTGCGTCATGGACCCCTTCGGCAACCGCTGGTACATCGCCACGCCCAAAGGTTGGGATCCAGGCGAAGCCGGCATTCGTGCCGTGCAACCTTTCCTCCATCTTCGCGATGCCCACAAGTTCATCCCGTTTGTCGAAGCCGCCTTCGGCGCCAAAACGATGGGCGTCGCCAAATCCTCGGAGGGGCTCGTCCTGCACGCCACCATTGATATTGCCGGCGCAACGCTCGAAATTGACGAAGCCCACGGCCAATTCCAGCCCTCTCCCTTCTACTTGCACGTCTACGTTCCGGACACCGACGTGCTTTACGCCCAAGCTGTCGCCGCCGGCGCCAAGAGCGTCACTCCGCCTTACACCGCCCCCTATGGCGAGCGCTCCGCCTCGATCACGGACCCCTTTGGCAACACCTGGTTCCTCGCCACCTTCCTCGGCCCATCGGCTCAATAAATAAATCTCGGCGTGCGCGCAAAACGTCCGGAGGAGACCCGAACAACGCCGTTTTCTATTTTACAAAAGCTGCCGCCTCGCCTAGGATTCCCCCCGCCACTGTGGTACGGGAGAAACTAGATGAAGCTGCCGGTTTTCAAGCTTGTCCTATCGACACTTGCTGTTCTGTCTCTCGCGTCCGTCCCGGTTCTCCTTCTCGCGCAGGAACCCACGAGCAAGGCTCCTGCAACTTTGGATCTCTCGCTCGCCAAGCCGGAATCGCTCGGCTTTTCTTCCGAGCGCCTGGAACGCTTGCATGCGCTCATGCAGCAAGAGGTTGATCAGAAACAACTTCCCGGCATCGTCACCCTTCTCGCCCGTCATGGAAAAGTCATCGATTTCCGCACATACGGCATGCGCGACGCGGCCAGCGGCGCTCCGATGACCAAGGACACCATCTTCCGCGACTTCTCCATGACCAAGCCGGTCACCGGCGTCGCGATGATGATTCTTTACGAAGAAGGTAAATGGCTGCCCTCCGATCCCATCGCCAAATTCATTCCTGAATTTGCGCATTTGAAGGTTTGCAAAGGCGTCGACGCCGCTGGAAATATGATTCTCGAAGATCCTGTCCACGCTCCGACTATGCAGGAACTCTTGACTCACAGCGCCGGCTTTGTGTACGGCTTCTTCGGCAACACACCCGTTGACAAGGCCTATCAGCAAGCTGGTGTCATGCAGTCGAAGACCTTGCAGGAATTCATCGATAAGCTCGCCAAAATTCCTCTCGCCTATCAACCGGGGACCGAATGGGTCTATAGCGCTTCCGTGGACATTCAGGGCTACATCATAGAAAAGTTGTCCGGCCAATCGCTTCCGGATTTCATGCAGGAACACATCTTCAAGCCACTCGGAATGAAGGATGCAGGTTTCTTCGTGCCCGCGGAAAAGCGCTCCCGCTTTGTGACCATCTACCGCAGCAATGAAAAAGGGGAAGTCGTTCCCGCGCCGGGCTTCGGCGGCGATTATTCCTCGCAGCCCACTATGCCGTCGGGAGGCGGCGGCTTGGTCTCCACCGCCGAAGACTACTATCGCTTTGCGCAGATGCTGGCCAACGAAGGGGAACTGAACGGTGTCCGGATCCTCTCCCCCTCCTCCGTCCACCTCATGAGCTCCAACCATCTCGCCCCGAATCTTCTGACTGGCCAATTTGCAATCGGTGCCCAGGTCATGCGGCCCGGCTTGGGTTACGGCTACGATTGCGCCGTCGAATTTGACCCAGCGGAGGCGAATCTCTCAGACGGCCGCGGCACGTTTTTCTGGGATGGCGCCGCAGGCACCTGGTTCTGGGTCGACCCAACCAACGACATCGTTTTCGTTGGAATGATTCAGCGCGTTTTGGGCCCCGACAGCCCTCCCGTGGAATACGAGAGCCGCTCGGTCGTCTACCAGGCCCTCCTGAATCCCAAAAAATGATCGTGGCAGCCCCGTTTCGCTATCTTCACTCGCACCGCACAACGCTCGAATTCGCGCCCCACTCCGAAGCTTCCGCGATTCTCTTGGCCTCGAATAGCTGTATAGAATCCATAAAATAGTATAGAATCAATACCAACTCCGTGCTATCCTACCTAGCGTCAGGTAGACCCTCCATGCCCATCAGCATCAAAAATCCCCACACCGAGCAGTTAGCCCGTCAACTCGCCAAGGAAACCGGCGAAACCATCACCGAGGTCATCACCAAATCCTTGCAAGACCGCCTGCAACGAGTCCATGGCCGCCGTACCGCACAGCCGCTCAAGGAACAAGTCGCGGATATTCTTCAACGTTTGGACGCCCTGCCCGTCCTCAGCACCGCTTCCGAGGACGAAATTCTCGGCTACGACGAAATCGGCATCCCCGAAAACAGCGGGTCCAAGCAACAACATGGTCATCGATAGCTCCGCGCTGCTGGCCATTCTTCTCAACGAGCCCGAGCGCCCTCGCTACCTCGAGCTCATCGATGGCTCTCAAATCCGGCTAATTTCGGCTGCAAGCGCGTTAGAATCCGCGATGATCATCGAGCACCGCCGCGGTCCCGCGGGCGGCAGCGAATTCGACATTTTTCTGCATCGTGCAGCGATTGAAATTATTTCGGTGGACGCGGAGCAGTTCTCGATCGCCCGCCAGGCCTGGCGAAAATATGGGAAGGGAAGACATCCCGCCGCGCTTAATTTTGGAGATTGCTTCGCTTACGCCCTTGCAATTGTCTCGAACGAGCCTCTTCTGGCCAAAGGTTCCGATTTTCAGAAGACAGACTTACAGTTGGTGTAGCTCTTAATTCGCGCTCACATCCTCTTTAATTTTTTCATACGCGCTTGCGCTCAAAATCCTCCGGCTCACCAGTTCATGCTCGTCGTGATACGGCCGCCCCTTGATGATCCGCTTCGCTTCTCGCGGCCCGATTCCAGGCAATCCCGTCAAGTCGTCCTCGCTCGCGGAATTCAGGTCCAATTTTTTCTGCTCCCCCTTCTCCCATCCTTCCTTCGCTCCTTCGACCGCCGCCTTCACCGCACGGCTCGCCTCTTCGACCGCAGGCTTGGCCTGCGCCGCAGCCTTCGCGGCATCATCATGGATCTCCTTTTCGCGCTCCGCAGAGTCGCCCCCACACCCCGCAGCCCCCGCGCCAATCGCCGCCGCCACAGCCAGCGTCAGCCCCGCCACCGTGAGCCATCTCCGCATCTTCTTCACCCCTCTCCCGCTCACCAATTCCTTTGCGTTCTCCAATCCTGCCGCGCGCCACCAGCCGCTCGCTCCCGCCACCTTACTTCCTTTACCTCACCTTTTTCTCTACTTCTGCTTTTTCAAAAACGTCCCCTTCTCCAAATCCTTAAATGCTTGCTGCAACTGTTCCTGCGTATTCATCACGATTGGTCCATACCACGCCACCGGCTCCTCCAATGGCTTCCCCGACACCAGCAGAAATCGTATCCCCTCTTCTCCCGCTTGCACGCTCACTTCGTCCCCTCGGTCGAACAGGACCAGCGACCGGTTATCTGCCGCCACCGGTGGCGCAGTGTCTAGCCATCCTACCGCCTCTGTCGGCACCGCCAGCGGTTCTGATGCATTGCAGAATTTCCCCGACCCTGCAAACACATACGCAAACGCATGCCGCGTCGTTCCCACCGGCAAAGTCTTCCTCCGCCCCGGCGCCACGGACACATCCAGATAAATCGGCTCCGCCGCAATCCCGTCCACCGGTCCGCTTTTGCCCCAAAACGTTCCGCACACCACGCGCACGTGCGTCCCGTCGTCATCCTTAATCTCGGGAATCTCTCCCGACTTCACTTCCTGGTACCGCGGCTCGGTCATTTTCAGCGACGCCGGCAAATTCGCCCACAACTGAAACCCGTGCATTCGCCCCGCTTGATCCCCCTTCGGCATCTCCTGGTGAATGATCCCGCTCCCCGCCGTCATCCACTGCACGTCCCCCGACGCAATCTCTCCGTGATTTCCCATGCTGTCGCCATGCTGCACCGTTCCCGCCAGCACGTACGTAATCGTTTCAATTCCCCGGTGCGGGTGCCACGGAAATCCCGATAAATAATCTTCTGGCACGTCATTCCGAAAATCATCCAGCAGCAAAAATGGATCGAAGTCCGTCGTATTCCCAAATCCAAACGCCCGCCGCAAATGCACGCCCGCGCCTTCCACCGTCGGCTTGGCTTTCACTAGCTTTTTCACTGGTCTTATCGACATCTCTCCCCCATTCTTCGAACGGTTCCCCCGTGCCTTCTTCAACTGTCCCCGTACACCGGAACGCTCGCACCCGAAATCAGTTTCGCTTCCTCGCTGCACAAAAATAAAATCACCCGTGCAATTTCCTCCGGTTTCGGCCAAGCCGCAAACTTTGCCTTCGGCATCGCCGCGCGGTTCGCCGCCGTATCGATGATACTCGGCAAGATCGAGTTTGCCCGCACTCCCGTCCCTTTCAAATCCGCCGCCAGGCAATCGATCATCGCCACCGCCGCGGCCTTCGAAGCCGCATAAGCCGCCGCTCCCGCAGCGTGATCCACAGCCGCCTTCGACGCCACGTTCACGATCGCTCCGTTTCCTTGATTCACCATCACCCGCGCCGCCGCCCGCGCCAGCACAAATCCCGCCCGTAAATTCAGCGCAAGCTGCTGCTCGAATACCTTAGTCTCTATCTCCCACAGTTTCACTCCCCCCGCATATCCTCCCACCGCATTCACTAGACAATCCAGCTTGCCGTTCCGCTCCACAATCCCGTCCACCATCCGTCCAACCGCCGCTTCATCCGTCACATCCACGTTATGCCCCTCGAGCGACGCTCCTTGCGCCTCCACCAGTTTCGCGCTCGCCGCCTTTTTCAAATCGTCCAAATCTCCCGGTTGCCGGAACGTCACAATCACCCGCGCTCCCGCCTCCACAAACGCCAAACTCACTGCCTTCCCCAATCCTCCCGTTCCTCCGGCCACCAGCACCACTTTCCCCGCCACGTCTCCTCCTCTGCCTTTCTCCCAGTTCATCCCACATCTTCTTACTTTACGTCGTTTATATTCAACCTTTTCGCCGCTCGACCACAGATAAATCTCTCTCAGCCGTCGCCGCCGCTTCCTCTCTCGCCCAAACCGGACCGACTCCTTCCATCCTTTCTAAATCACAGCTCCAAAAAAACAGAAAGCGCGCCCACTCGCGCGCCTTCTGTCTCTCATCTGCTCTTATTTTCTGCTGCGTCACTCGCCCAGCAAATCTCCGCCACGCTGGTCGCTCAGTGTGGCCTGCCTTGCGGATGACCCTGCTCCCTCGGCGTCTGCCGCTGCTGAAACTGCCGCATTTCCTGCGTGTGTCTTTGTGTAAGCTGCCGCGTCTGTTGTTGATGCCGCTGCTCCATCTGCTGTCTCGCGGCACGGCTCGCATTTTGCCGTTCGATCTGCTGCCGTTCTCGGTTCTGTTGTTGTTGCAGTTGTCGCTCTTCGTTTTGCTGCCGGGCCATCAACTGGCTCCGCTGCTGCTGATAGCTGTTGTTCGCTCTTGGGTTTTCTCTTGTTGGCTCGACGCTCTTGCGCGCCGCCGGCGTATATCCCGGATGTGCTCCATGATTCGCCCGCGCCGCCGTTGTTTCACGCCGCGCCGGGGGCGTATGCACCGCTCCCGCCTCGCGCGTCTTCATCACACCGCGCCCGCTGAACTCTCCGGGTTTTGCTGTCGCCGCGATCGGTGGCGCGCCATGGTTCACCGAAGCGCGCAATTGCCGGTTCGCTCGCGCCTCCGCGATATGCCGTGTCTGCGCCGCGACTGGTGCCAAGTGCCTCTCGTGCGCCGCGGCTTCTTCCTGCCGCGTGGGCCGCACATTCACGCCGCCTCTTCCACCGTTGAAGCTCACTCGGCTCACCCCGCCGGTTTCATGGATTGCTCTCGCGCTATACACGTTGTGCACAATCGAGACATTCACGTTGCTCACTTCGCGGTTGTAATAAAAATGTCCGTGCTCCCAGCGGCCGCCGTCAAATCCATGCCCGTAGTAGCCGAAGCCGTAATCGATTCCGCCGTAGAATCCCACTGTCGGTCCCCAGTACCCCGCGTTGAAGAAGTACCCGTCCGCTCCCCACGCCCAATATCCCGGCGTCCATAGGAATCCCACCATTGGCGGCAGCACCCACGTCCCCGGCACCCAGTAATAGTCGCCCACCGCTGGATCCCAAGCCCAATACCCCGGCGTCCAGATGTAGTTGTCTCCCGGACAAACCGGTTGCGCGTACACCGGCAATTCCGGCGGCGCGAAGTTGACGAACACCCCGACGTGCACACCCGCGGGCGTCGTTCTCGGCGTCAGCGCAAAAATCATCCCCAGTGCCAGCGCCATTGCAGACAAACGAATCGTACAGAAAGAAATCTTTCTCATGACCTCTCTCTTTCTGCGATGATTTCAGGCGAAACGGTGGGTTTTTTGTTTGGCCTTCTGCTCGGCGGCTGGGGGAGCTTTTTTGGGTCTTTGGGCTGGCCCATTGCCTGAATCGATCGCCGTGGCCTCGCGATGTTCGATGAACATCGCATTGTTCTCCCCATTTACTTAGATTCGATTTCGCGCAAGAGGGATGCAGCCCCGCCGATTTTCTTCGCGCGCTATTTCTCGCCGCTCCAACTCCGCCCTCGCGCTTCACACCCTTCTCGATATACACGATGCTCGCTGTTGCATTTCGTTTCCCTCGGGTTGCCTCGCACAAAATATCCTTCGAAAAATATTTTTATGTTTTGGTTGACATCGCCTTTACACCGTTTCATTCTCGGCGAGTAACATCCGCCACGGACGCCAAGCTTTTCGTCCCGCGCTCAGTCGAGTTCAACCTTCCTTCAGCCGAAGGTCTTGTTGTTTGCATTGTCCCCGAAGCGGTTAGCTGCTCTTTTCTGGGCACGGCCGCAGATTTGCTTCCGCCTCTGGCGCTAATCCAAAGGAGGCTACATGTTTGTTAGACACGTTTCGATTCATCTCAAGAGCGGTAATGAGGCTGACTTCAACCGCATCATCGAGAAGGAAGTCATGCCGCTTCTGAAACGCCAAAAAGGATTCCGGGATGAAATTGTCCTTACGAATCCCGGCGCCACCGATGTGATCGGCATCAGCATCTGGGAACATCGCGAAAACGCCGAAGCCTACACACGCGAGACCTATCCTCAAGTTCAACAGTTGCTCTCAAAAGTGATCGAGGGCGCTCCGCTCGTCAAAACCTATGAGGTCTCCAACTCCACGATCCAAAAACTCGCGGCCCACGCTTCAGCCTGAGAACTCTCATCTCGGTTCCACGTTCGCTCCGTCAAGCTGAACCACTCTCACCAATAATCGCGGTAGGGGCACGATACATCGTGCCCCTCTCCGATTCGCCCGGGATCGTGCTCACGCCAGCACCCGTCGTCCTTCGTCTCGCTCATTCATCGTAAAATGATCTCGGTAATCAAAAAAAGCGGAGCCGTCCCATGCGCAAAGCCAAACTCATCCTCGGATTGGCCGTTCTAGCTCTCACCCTGGCTGCCGGCTGGCAGATTGCTTCTTGCGAAATTGCCAATCTCGAACTTCAAACCGACTTGCGGGACATGGCAGCTCAAGTGGGGTCGCGCATCGGCCTCGAAGCCCCCAACTCCGACGACGATCTACGCAACGCGGTCATCCACAAAGCCGAGGAGCACGATATCCAGTTAACTCCGCACCAAGTCACCGTTCAACGTAGCGGCACCGAAAAGGACGCCGTCATCTTCCTCGCCGCCGACTACACCGCCCGCGTCAATCTTTTCCTCTTCTCTTTCGCTCTCCATTTCACCCCTTCCAGTGCAACATAAATCCACGCTAGTACCGTGCCGGCAGGGAAGTGCAGCTTCGCCGCAGAGCTACGCGCTCTTCCTGTATCTCCCAAAGGGCAAATCCACAAAACACGCCAACACCGCGGCCGCAGACACCACGTCCACAAACAGTCCCGCGCGCATTGGAACAACGCGTAATTCCGCAAACGCCACATACGCCGCCGCGAGCAAAAACAGCGGCCCCGTCAAGTAACAATGAAGCCGTCCGCATCGTGCCGCATTTGCCAGGCAGGCAATTCCCATCAGCAAAAACGCCGGAATCCATAGCCATGGCCTGCCCCTCGGCCACGACATTCCCACAATCACTGCGCAGATCGGAACGCACCAAAGCAGGAGACATTTCCATCCGCGCAACAAGTCATCCGTTTCACACCGCTCCGCCACGGACGAATTCCGTTCTTTCCCCTCAACGCGGCGCTTCAATTCTTCCCGCACGGCTCACTCTTCGGCACCGATTTTCCATCCACAGAGAATTTCAGATTTCAAGAAAAGGAATTTCAGATTTCAACAAAGGCGAAGTTCAGATTTCAAGGATGACTGGCAATATCAGCGGCCGCTTCGAGGTTTGCTTACTGATGTACCGCTTGAGGTCCACACGAATCTTTTCCTTGATGACGCCCCAGTCCGATTTTTCTTCCGCGTTCGATTGCTCCACCGTTTTCATAATCACTTCGCGCGCTCCGGCGATCAGTTCATGGCCGTTGTCGCTGAACATTCCGCGCGTCACGATTTCCGGTTGCGACTCCATTTTCCCCGTGTGCTTGTCAATCGCGATGATGGGCACCACGACGCCATCCTCGGAAAGATGTTTGCGGTCGCGGATCACCACATCTTCGATCTCTTCGAGCGAGCCGGAATCCACGCACACGCGCCCGGCCGTAACGGGATCGCGCCGCCGCACGCCGTCTTGCGTGAATTCGATGGCTTTGCCGTTCTCCAGAAGGAGGATTTCTCCCGAAACGCAGCCCAATTGATGCGCCAGAGCCGCGTGACGGAAAAGATGCCGGTATTCGCCATGAACAGGAATGAAATACTTCGGCTTCACGAGTTGCAGAACGAGTTTTTGTTCTTCCTGGCTCGCATGTCCGGAAACATGAATCGTTCCCGCGGAATTGTCGTAATAAACCAGCGCGCGCCGGCGGAACATGTGATCCAGCATCCGGAAAATGGCTTTCTCATTTCCCGGAATGATGCGGGCGGAAAGAATCACGCTGTCGTTTTCGTCGACGGTCACGAAGCGGTGGTTGTCCACGGCGATACGCGAAAGGGAAGACATCGGTTCGGCCTGGCTGCCGCTCGCGAGAATCACGATGCGCCGCGGATCGAAATTGCGAATGTCCTGTGGCCGCACCACCATGCCGTCCGGAATGCGCAAATAGTTCATCGAGTGCGCAATCTCGACGTTGTCCACCATGCTTCGCCCGACGAACGCGACTTTGCGCCCAACGCGTCCCGCGATGTCGATCACCTGCTGGATGCGGTGAATCGACGACGCAAAGCACGACAGGATAACGCGGCGCGGCGCCGATCGGCACAACTCTTCGATGCGCGGCACGATAGCCCGCTCCGAAGGCGTAAAGCCGGGCCGCTCGACGTTGGTCGAGTCGCTGAACAGTGCGAGTACGCCTTCGCTGCCGTAGCGCGCGAACGTATGCAAATCGAACGGCGCGCCATCCACCGGCGTCTGGTCGATCTTGAAGTCGCCGGTATGAATGATCACGCCGAGCGGCGTGCGCACCGCCAACGCCACGCAATCGATGGTGCTGTGGGTGACAGTGATGAACTCGATCTCGAACGGCCCGATTTCGACCAGCCGTCCCGGCAACACTTCGCGCAGCGTGGTCGATTCGAGCAGGCTCGCTTCCTCGAGGCGTTTTTTGACGAGGGCAAGCGTGAAGCGCGTTCCATAAACCGGAACATTCAGCTCGCGCAAAATGTAGGCGAGCGCGCCGATGTGATCTTCGTGGCCGTGCGTAAGAACAATCGCGCGAACGTGCGCGCGGTTTTGTTTCAGGTAAGTGATGTCGGGAATGACCAGGTCCACACCAAGAAGTTCGGATTCGGGGAACATCATGCCGGCGTCGATGACAAGAATGTCGTCGCCCAAGCGCAGCACCATCATGTTCATTCCGAATTCGCCGAGACCGCCGAGGGGGATTGCTGTGAGGGACTGCGTGGTCTTACTCAAAAAGTGTTATCTCCATCCAACGCGAAAAGACTCTCTCCATGTTCTGCATTGGAATCGTATCACAGTGCCGGAAAGAGCGCCGCTCGCGGTCAGCGGTCGCTGGGGCTGAAGAGGTGCGCGATGAATACGAGAACGACGGCGCCGACGGTGGCGGCGGCAAGCGAGTAGAGAAATCCGCCGCCATAGATTTTGAGCTGCATGAAGATCCATCCGCCGAGGAAGGAGCCGACGATGCCGAGAATAATGTCGGCGATACAGCCGAAACCGCGGCCGCGGGAGATTTTTCCAGCGAGCCATCCGGCCACGAGGCCTATAAGAATCCATCCCCAGAAGCCGCGGGGGAAGTAGACGGCGACACCGCGAGTGTCGAAGAACGCGCTTGAGAAAATTGCGGACGTGATGGCGGACATACAGCCTCCCGGAAATGGTCTTGACTCTACTGGGATCGCGATGGCTAGGAGTTTAGCAGAGAGGTTGGCGTAGCGTCATGCGAGGAAGTGGATTTGCTAGGTGGAGGCAGGCTGCTGCTGGGTCATGCAGTGGATGGTGCCGAGGCCGAGGACCAGGTCGCGGCAGGCGATGCCGATGATTTCGCGAGTGGGAAAACACTTGGCGAGCGCGTTGAGAGCAACGCGGTCGTTCGCATCGTTGAACGTGGGCACCAGAACGATTTTGTTGGCGATATAAAAGTTTGCGTAACTGGCGGGCAGGCGCTGGCCATCGAAATAAACGGGCGCGGGCATGGGAAGCGTTTCGATGCGCAGGGGCTGGCCGTCCTGATCGCGCATACTCTTGAGAAGGGCGAGATTTTCCTGGAGCGGGGCAAAATTGGCGTCGCGCGAATCATTTTCGACGACGGTGACGACAGTGGTTGGATCGGCGAAACGCGCGAGGTCGTCGACGTGGCCATGTGTGTCGTCGCCGGCGATGCCGTTTTTCAGCCAGAGAACATTCGTCACGCCGAGATAGTTTTTGAAGACTTCGGCGTAGTCTTCGCGCGTGAATCCAGGATTGCGTTCTTGCGTTTTGCTGAGAAGACATTCCTCGGTAGTAAGCAGAGTGCCGCGGCCATTCACGTCGATGCTGCCGCCTTCAAGCACGATGCGGCGGTCTTTGTGAATGGGTTGCCAGAGGCGGCGTTTGAGCTTCTTGTTCGCTTTGGCGACGACTTGCGCGTCTTTTTTGTAATTGTCGTATTTGGCCCAGCCGTTGAAACGCCAGTTGCGTGTACGCGACTTCGCCGGGGGAATTCTTGACGCAAATGGGGCCGAAGTCGCGCATCCAGCCGCGATCGGTGGGGACGCGAAAAAAATCGACCGCGGCGAGATTCGCGCCGGATTTTTTCAGGATGGTGCGGACGCGGGATTCGGCTTCGCGATTTTCGACCAGGAGATAGACGCGCTCGACTTGCGAAAGATGCCGGCCGATTTCGGCGAAGGCCCACGGAATGGGAGCAAATTTTCCGGGCCAATCGGTAAGTTCGTGTGGCCAGCCAAGCCAGGTGGCATCGTGAGTTTCCCATTCGGCGGGCATGCAGTAGCCGAGTGAGTAAGGCGTTGATTCGTTTCGCGATTTCGGCATGAGTGCGGAATTAGACAAAGTGTCTCTTAACACAGAGGTCGCAGAGAACACAGAGAAGAGTGTGTCATTCGCCGAGCCAGCGGTTGAGGATGGGTTGATAGGCGTCGATGCGGCGATCGCGGAGGAAGGGCCAGTTGCGGCGGGTTTCTTCGGTTTGCGCAGGATCGCATTCGACTACGAGAATTTCTTCCTTGTCGTTCGAGGCTTCGGAAAGGATGCGGCCGAATGGATCGGCGACGAACGAGTTGCCCCAAAATTCGAGGCCGGGGTCACCTTTTTCGGGCTTGCCTTCGTAGCCGACGCGATTGACGACGGCGACGTAAACACCGTTCGCGATGGCGTGGGCGCGCTGGATGGTGCGCCAAGCATCGAGCTGTGCCGCGCCGAACTGGGCCTTTTCGTGCGGGTGCCATCCGATGCTCGTGGGATAGAAAATGACTTGCGCGCCCTGGAGAGCGGTGAGGCGCGAGCCTTCGGGATACCACTGGTCCCAGCAAATCTGCACGCCAATGCGGCCGTAGGCGGTATCGAAATTGGGGAAGCCGAGGTCGCCGGGCGTGAAATAAAATTTTTCGTAGTAAAGCGGATCGTCGGGAATGTGCATTTTGCGGTATTTGCCGAGAAGCGAGCCGTCGGCATCAAGGACGGCGCAGGTATTGTGATAAATGCCGGCGGCGCGGCGCTCGAAGAGGGAAGCGACGAGGACAACTTTTCGTTCTTTGGCGATTTTCGCTAATGCGTCGGCCGAAGGGCCGGGAATCGGCTCGGCGAGATTGAAAAGATCGGGATTTTCGGTGCGGCAGAAATATTGCCGCAGAAAAGTTCGTCCATGCAGATGATTTGCGCGCCGCGGGCGGAGGCTTCGCGGACATTGTCGATGGCACGCGCGAGATTCTCGGCGGGATTCGCGCTGCCGCGCATCTGCACGAGGCCAATTGTGAATTTGTTTGGCATGAAATTTAGTTTATCATGCTCGGAGAAAAGAATTCGCAGTTGCGTTTTGTTCTTTCCTTCGCGGCGCAACTGTAATATCAATCGTTACCAAACCCGATGGCATCGGCGTGGTGCGAATGTCCGTAACGCAATCGTAACGCAATTCGAGGAGAAGAGATGGCAAAGCGGGAAGAAAAGACGGTCACGGGGCGCGTGCTGCACGATCCGGTGAAGGACAAGCTGCGGCCGATGTTTCCGATCGACCTTGCCAAGTGCCGGACGATCGACGAACTGGTGCGCGCGATGGGAGACACGGCGTTCACCGGGCGGCAAATCGGGGACGCGGCAGACGTGCTGGAAACGATGGCGAAGGACAAGGATTGCTTCGGCGTGCTGACGCTTTCGGGCGCACTGACCGTTGCGAAGATGGGCTTGATATTTTGCGACTTGATTGAAAGCGGAATCATAAAAGCGATTGTCTCGACTGGCGCGCTGATGGCGCACGGGCTGGTGGAAGCGACGGGACATTCGCACTTCCGATACGATCCCAGCAAAATGGACGACAAAACGCTTTTTGAGGCGGGATATAACCGCGTTTACGATTCGCTCGAGCCGGAAGTGAATCTGGATGCGGTGGAAGACATGATGGATCACATTCTGAGCGATTGGGATTCCGAAGAAATCGTCAGCAGTTGGAAAATACACCGCCGAATTGGAGAGGAATTGCACAAGAACGCGCCAGGGCGGGGAATATTGAAGTCGGCCTACGAACATAACGTTCCAGTGTTTGTTCCGGCGTTCAGCGACTCCGAGCTGGGAATCGATTTTGCACTGCACAAATTGGCACGGCTGCGAGAGAAGCGCCCGCTGTTGCAATTCGATATGTTCGAGGATTTTGAGAAATTTGCGGACATGATGCTGACGACAAAGCGCATGGGAATTTTCACGGTTGGAGGGGGCGTGCCGCGGAACTGGACGCAACAGTTTGGGGTTTACGCGGAATTGCTGGCGCGGCGCGGCTACAAAAAGATCCCACTGAAACGCTACAACTACGGCGTGCGGATTTGCCCGGAGCCGGTGCATTGGGGCGGATTGAGCGGGAGCACGTACACGGAAGCGGTGTCGTGGGGGAAATTCGTGCCGCCGGAAGAGGGCGGGAAGTTCGCGGAAGTGTTTGAAGATGCGACGGTGGCGCTGCCGCTGATCGTTGGCGCCGTATTGAATAGGATTGGGTATTTCAAGCGCGAGAAATAAGAAGAGTAAGAAAAAGAAGGAAAAAGATTTAACGCAGAGATGCAGAGAGCACAGAGAAGAGGAAAAGCGGCGAGTTAGTCGTCTTCGCCGATTAGGATGGCGGCGCCGAGGACGGTGGTCCAGAGGCCGCGCTTGTCGCCGACGGCGGATTGCGTGACGTTCATGGTGCGGACGATTTTGTTGGAGATGCGGTAGACCTCTTTTTTTTCGTCCCAGCTCAAATCGGGATCAAATTCCACGTTGAGAGTGGTGGCGAGCATTTCGGCGGCGAGCTCTTCGGCGTATTCGCCGGCGACTTCTTCGGTTTCGCCGAAGGAATGATGCTCCGAGAGATAGCCGTACATCAATTTATCGCTGGGAAGGGCGAGGCCGATGCTGGCGGCGATGAGGCGATGGGCTTCCTTGGTGGAATTTTCGCTGATGACAGTGAACGCGACCTGACCGGGCTTAATGTGCTTCAAGCCTTCGCTGCGGGAGATGAGTTTGCAGCCGGGCGGAAAGATGGAGGAGACGCGAACGATGTTGCACGCAGCTATGCCAGCATTGCGCAGGGCGAGCTCAAAGCTCGAAAGTCTTTCGCGATGTTTACCGACGCCTTTGGTGAGGAAGATCTTCTTAGCGACGAACGCCATGGTGCCGGGTTGAGGCGCCTCCGTGAGTGGGCTAACCGCATAAAAATTTCTGCTGTGGAAAAATAACAAGAAGGTACTGCAGTGTCAAACTAATTCGGGGCACGCGTGCGACAAGAAAGGAGAAAGATGAATGGATTGTGACAAGCAGCGCGGGAGACGCTCAGTCTTCTCCGGAGATGCGCTGGAGGAGCTTGCCGAGGGGTTTACAGAGAGCGAGGACTTTTCCGAGATCATCGGCGGTGAAGTCCGGACCGGCGTCGCGGGGGCTGGCGCCTTTGCGGCTGACCTGGATTACGCCGACGACTTTTTCGCCGGAAAGAATCGGGGCGCTAATCATTTTTTGAATGAGTTCGGAGGTTTCGCCGGAAATTTTGACGCCTTCGAAGACGGTGGCGTGGCGGACGGTGGCGAGATTGTTGATGATGTCCGGGCGACTTTCGCGAGCGGTGCGGGCGGCGATGGCGGAAGTGCTGGAAAGCGGAATGAAGCCGACTTGTTTGAGGGATTCGGGGACGAGGAAATAGAGGTGGCGCCAGCGGTTGGAAACGCCCATGAGGGCGATTTCGTCGGGGCGCACGCCGAGATTTTTGGCGATGCGATGGGCGATGCTGGTGAGTGAAATTTGGGACGTGGCGATGGCGTCTGACTCGATGGCGCTGGCGATGCGTTCCAATTCCGAAGCGAGGCTGTGGCTGGTAGTCATGGAAGATCCGTTGGATAGGGGGATGCTGCCAGGCAGGAGGGGCCGGGCGAATGCCATCCGTCGTAACTTCATTTAAGCGAGAAAGGGCGAAGGGCGCAACGAGTTTTCAAGAGGGACGTGCCCGAGAGTGGAATAGGGACGAGAATAGGGTGGCTTGCAACGATGTTTTCATGTGCCTATACTGATTGGGCCGCGAGACTTCAGCGCCCTTTAGCAATTCATGCGGCGGAGAGGGCATGTCCGCAACGGCAACCCAGCCTGAAACCGAGTATTTTCTCCGCAAACTGCATTCGTTAACCGGCATTATCCCCGTTGGAGCATTCCTGGCGGAACATTTCTGGTCGAATAGCTATGCGCTGGTGGGCGCGCAGCAGTACGACGCAAAATCGGCGGAGCTGCAGACGATTCCGTTCCGGCTGGCGGTGGAATGGCTGTTCATTTTTTTGCCGCTGCTCTACCACGGCGGGTATGGGATTTATATTTGGCTGCGCGGGAAAAGCAATTTGTCGGCGTATCCGTGGGTGGGGAACTGGCTGTATACCGCGCAGAGGTATACGGGGCTGATTGCGTTTGCATACATCGGATGGCACTTGTATACGGAGCGCTGGCTGACGCACGGAAGGTCGACGTACGCGGACGTGGAGGAGTTGGTGCAGAATCCGTACGCGCTGACGTTTATGTTCGTGGGAGTGGTGGCCTCGTCGTTTCATCTGGGAGTGGGGATCTGGAATTTTTTGTGTAAATGGGGACTGGCGGCGACTGTGAAAGCCCAGCGGGCGGCGGGAGCGCTCGGGGCGGCGGTGGGATTTACGTTCAGCGTGGTCGGAGTATTGATCGTGCTGAGTTTTTGGTTGAATTGGCACCCGTTTGACTTCTATCTGAAATGAGACAGCCGAAAATCATTGTAGTGGGAGGGGGCCTGGCCGGCCTGATGGCGACGATTCGCGTCGCGGAGGCGGGTGTGCCGGTGGAATTGTTTTCGATTGTGCCGGTGAAGAGATCGCACTCGGTTTGCGCGCAGGGCGGGATCAATGCGGCGAAAAACCAAAAGGGCGAAGGCGACACGACCTGGAAACATTTCGACGACACAATTTACGGCGGAGATTTTCTGGCGAACCAGCCGCTGGTGAAACGGATGTGCGAGGCGGCGCCGGGAATCATCGATTTGCTGGACCGCATGGGCGTGATGTTCAACCGGACGCCGGAAGGATTGTTGGATTACAGGAGATTCGGCGGGACGCTGTATCACCGCACGGCGTTTGCGGGCGCGACGACGGGGCAGCAACTGCTGTACGCGCTGGATGAGCAGGTGCGGAGGCACGAAGCGGAAGACCAGGTGAAGAAACACGAGGGCGAAGCGTTTTTGTCGGCGGTGATCGATGAGGGCGGCGTTTGCCGGGGGATTTGCGCCATGGATCTGCGGTCCATGGAAGTGAAGACATATCCGGCGGACGCGGTGATTTTTTGCACCGGCGGGATTGGGGCGATTTTTGGAAGGTCGACGAACTCGGTGGTGTGCACGGGGTCGGCGCAGTCGGCGCTGTTTCAGCAAGGCGTGGATTATGCCAACGGGGAATTCATTCAGGTGCATCCAACGGCGATCCCTGGGGAAGACAAGCTGCGGCTGATGAGCGAATCGGCGCGGGGCGAAGGCGGGCGCGTGTGGGTGCCGAGAAATCCGGCGGAGACGCGTGCGGCGCAGAGCATTCCCGAGAACGAGCGATTCTATTTTCTTGAAGAGTGGTATCCGAAATACGGAAATTTGGTGCCGCGGGACATCGCGACGCGGGCGATCCATCGCATTGTCTATAAGGAAAAGCTGGGGCTGCGCGGGCAGGCGGCGGTCTATCTGGATGTGACGCACATTCCGCGCGAGACGCTGGATCGGAAGCTCGAAGGCATTCTGGAGATTTACGAGAAGTTTGTGGGCGTGGACCCGCGCAAAGAGCCGATGAAAGTTTTTCCGGGAATGCATTACACGATGGGCGGGCTGTGGGTGAATGGCGAGGATCAGGCGACGAATGTGCCGGGGATATTTGCGGCGGGAGAATGCGAATACCAGTATCACGGGGCGAACCGGCTGGGGGCGAACTCGCTGCTGTCGTGTATTTTTGGCGGAGGATTGGCGGGGCCGGCGGCGGTGAAGTACGCGAGGAATCTGACGAGCGGGTGCGACGCGGTTGGTTCGAACGTCTACGAAAGCGAACGGAAGAGGCAGGAAGAAAAGAATCAGGCGCTGATTTCGCCGGAGGGGACGGAAAACCCGATGGCGATTTGGCGGGAACTCGGCGAAGTGATGACCGAGCACGTGACAGTGACGCGGATCAATAAGGATTTGCAGGCGGCGGAGGCGAAAATTCAGGAACTTCAGGAGCGCTATGGACGGCTCAATCTGAGCGACCGGACGCGCTGGTCGAATCAGACGCTTAATTTTGCGCGGGAGCTGGGGAATATGCTCGTGCTTGCTCGGGTGATCACGCTGGGCGCACTGCAGAGGAACGAATCGCGCGGGGCGCACTACAAGCCCGATTTTCCGGAACGCGACGATGCGAATTGGCTGAAGACGACGCGTGCGAAATGGGTGAATGGGGAAATACAGCTTAGCTATGAGGCGGTGGATATTTCGCAGATTCCGCCTAGAGCCAGGCGGTATGACGCTGCGAAGTAAGTTTGGCTGGCAGTGTTCGGTGAGGGTGGGGCGCGGTGAAGGATTTGTAGAAATTGTTTTGAGGGATTTATGGCTGAGGGCAAAGAAGTCATCGTTCGCGTAAAACGGCAGGTGAGCCCGAAGGGGACGCCGTACTGGGAAGAGTTTGCGCTGCCGTGGCGGCACGGCATGAACGTGATTATTTGTTTGCGGGACATTGCGGAAACGCCGGTGACGCGCGAGAGGAAAAAGACAACGCCGATCAGCTACGATTCGAACTGTCTCGAAGAGGTTTGCGGCTCGTGCGCCATGCTGATTAATGGGAAGGCGCGAATGGCGTGTTCGGCGCTGGTGGACAGGCTGGAGCAGCCGATTCGGCTGGAGCCGCTGTCGAAATTTCCGGTGGTCAGGGATTTGGCCGTCGACCGCCAATTCATGTTCGAAAGTCTGAAGCGAGTGAAGGGATGGATTCCGATTGATGGGACTTATGATCTCGGCGAAGGGCCGCGGATGGCGCCAGAGATGCAGGAAAAGGCGTATCCATTGTCGCGATGCATCTCGTGCGGGAGCTGCCTGGAAGTTTGTCCGCAGGTGAATGAGCGCAGCCAGTTCATCGGGGCGGCGATTATCAGCCAGGTACGGCTTTTCAACATGCACCCGACGGGCGCGATGCACGCGAAAGAACGTATTCGCGCACTGATGGAACCGGGCGGGATTCAGGATTGCGCGAACGCGCAGAACTGCGTGAAAGCCTGCCCGAAAGAAATTCCTTTGACGGAATCGATCGCGGTGATGAACCGACAAGCATGGAAACAGGCGCTGGTGGGCTGGCTTTTGGGATGATCTTCGTTTAGTAAACCTCGTTTGAGAATCATCCGGGACAATCCTGCTACCTTCCTGAGCACATAGCGGCCTTGTCTCGAGCGTATGGCGAGGATGGCGCGGTCATAATCTTTTCATGGGGCCTGGCGCGGCGAAAAAAGAAACCAGTGAGCTTCCGCGACGGCGCTTGCGCAATCCTGTTTTGGTTTCACTTCTTCTCGGTTTCGTTTCCTTGTTTGTTTACCTCGCCGGAATCGGCAATCCACCGCGGATGTACTACGACGAAGCGTATTACGTAAGTTCTGCGCGAGCGCTGTTGGCGGGGCAAGTGAATCCGAATCCCGAGGCGCCACCCTTGGGGAAACTGCTGATTGCGGGCGGAATCGAGGTCTTCGGGGACAATGCGTGGGGATGGAGGGCGCCCAGCGCGATTTGCGGAGCGCTGACGATCGTGGCGGTGTTTGCGTGGACGCAAATCCTGCTCGGGGATTTGGGGCTGGCTTTGACCGCAGCGGCTTTGGCGTTTTTTAGTAATTTTACGTTTGTGATGTCGCGTGTGGCGATGATGGATGCGTCGCTGGTGGCGTTCGTGATGTGGAGTTTGGTCGCGTACACGGCGGCGCTACGGCTGGACTTGAGCGCGGCGAAACGGCGGATTTTGCTTTGCTGTGCGGGAGTTTTGGCGGGGCTGGCGACGGCTTGCAAATGGAATGGCGTGGATACGCTCGCCGTGCTGTTGCTGATGAGCTTTGCGTGGCCGTGGCTGGCGAAGAAGATGGAGACGGACGAACAAGGGTATCTTGCACAGTATGCGCGCGGCGTACGCAAGATAGGCATGGGCTGGGTGCTGGCGGCGCTGCTGTTGTTCCCGGCCATCGCCTATTCGCTTACGTACTGGCCGCTTTGTCGCAGCATGCATTTGCATTTCGGGATTCGCCAGCTTGTCAAAATGAACATTTATATTTGGCATTTTCACCGGGCAGTGGTCAGCAACCCTGCGATTATTTCGGCGTGGTACACGTGGCCGCTCAAGCTCGAACCACAGCGGGCGCTTTCGTACTTGCTTGGCAACCCCGTGGTGATGTGGGGCGGACTTTTGGCGATTGTTTATTGCGTTTCGGGGCTAAGGAAATCGTTTGGCGCGGCGGAAGCGTTTGTGACGATTTTATATGCGGCGAATGTGGTGCAGTGGGCGGTGACGCCGCAGAACGGGATTTTCTATTACTACTACTATCCGGCGGCGATGATCCTGTGCGTGGCTCTCGCAGTCGGATTGCGGAGCGCTCCAGAGCGGGTTTTTGGAGTGAGGCTCCGGCTGATTCTCTTGTTGGGGGCGGGCGCGATATTTTTGTGGTGCTTGCCGCGGATGGCGCATCTGGGAGCGCCGTGGGATTGCGCGCTGGGATGCTGGTCTTGAAATAGATTGCGACGGATTGTTAGACAGGCCGTTTTTTTTGCGTGGGATTGCAGCCCAAACTTGGAAACCAGCCCTTTGCTGCCTTCGGATAGGGTAGAATCTCGCGGCACAGTTTCCCCTGGAGGAATACATGCGTCAGGTCCGCATTTCGCTGTTGGCTTGTTTGCTCGCTGCCGGCTTTCTGATGACTCAGGTTGCGACGGGCGACGATATCGCCGACCGCGCACGAAAGCTGCATTTTTCTTCGATTGTGCTGGATACGCACGACGACACCACGCAGCGGTTCTTTTCAAAGGACTATGATCTTGGGAAGCGCAATCCGGATGGCGCGATTGACATTCCGCGGATGCGAGAAGGAGGAATGAACGCGATTTTCTTTTCCATCTGGATTGACGGGCGAATTATGGGGCCCCCGGCGGTGGAAAAAGCGCTGGATCAAATTGACGCGGTCCACCAGAACGTTTTGAAGTATTCGAAAGATTTGACGTTTTGCCGGACGGCCGAAGAAGTGCGGCGAGCGCATGCCCAGGGCAAAATCGCGGTGCTGATGGGCGTCGAGGGCGGGCACATGATGGGCAACGACATCCGCGTGCTGCGTATCTTCGGCGATTTGGGCGTGCGGTACATGACCCTCACGCACTTTTACAACGATGAGTGGGCGGACTCCTCGACGGCCAAGCCCGAGCACAACGGGCTGACGGAGTTCGGCAAGCAAGTGGTGCGAGAGATGAATCGCCAAGGAATCATGGTGGATATTTCGCATGTGTCCGACAAGACTTTTTACGATGCGCTGGAAGTCAGCCGGGCGCCGCTGATTGCGTCGCATTCTTCCTGCCGGGCGCTGTGCAATCACGTGCGCGACATGTCCGACGACATGATCAAGGCGCTGGCGGCGAAGGGCGGCGTGATTCAAATCAACTATGAAAAGAGCTTCATCGATCAGGCCTACAAGGACGCGCAGGATAAAATGTCCGGCGGCGTGGTGGGCAAGATGGACCAGATCATGAAAATCTGCGGCAGCGATCAGGAATGCGCGGAGAAGAAAATGGCGGAGATGGAGCAGCAGGCGGTCGCGGAAGGGAAACTGCCGCACGTGAGCTGGGAAAGAATCATTGACCATATCGATCACGCGGTGAAACTGGTGGGACCGGATCATGTAGGTCTGGGCTCGGATTTTGACGGCGCGGACATGCCCGAGGGGATGGAAGATTGCACTCATCTGCCGCAGATCACGGAAGCGCTGATGCGCAAAGGTTATAGCGACAACGACATCCGGAAGATTCTAGGCGGCAACCTGTTGCGCGTCATGGAAGCGAACGAGCGAGTCAGCCGGGAGATGCAAGCCGGGCAATAAGAAGCGTTGAAGCGGGCCAGCATGACCAGGCGATCCTTTCTTAGCGAGTTGTGCATTTGTGCGGGAAAAGTGTGGACGGGCCGATGACGGGAACGAGGACGGGGGCGGGAATTTCGCAGCGAGCGCGGCGGCTGCATTTTTCATCACTGGTGATCGACACGCACGTGGACACGACGCAGCGATTTCTCGATGGCGATTTCGATTTGGGAGCGCGAGGCTCGCTGGGGAGCGTCGATATTCCGCGGATGAGGGAAGGCGGCGTCGGGGCGATCTTTTTCGCGATCTGGGTTCCGAGCAAAGTGACGGGCGCGGAAGCGGTAAGACGCGGGGTCGTGCAGATAGACCGCGTGCGGGAGCAAGTTCGCAAACATGCGAGCGAGCTTGCGATGGCCACAACTGCTGAGGAAGTTCGCAGGGCTCACCAGAAAAACAAAATAGCGGTGCTTATGGGAGTCGAGGGCGGTCACATGATTGCGAACGACCTCGCTGTGCTGCGCACGTACGCAGCGATGGGCGCGCGTTACATGACGCTGACGCATACGGGAAACGTGGAATGGGCGGACGCTTCAACGGACAAGCCAGTGCACAACGGGCTGACGGATTTCGGCAGGGACGTTATCCGGGAGATGAACCGACTGGGAATGATGGTGGACGTGTCCCATGTCAGCGACAAGACGCTAGAGGACGTGCTGGAGACCAGCGAGGCGCCGGTATTCGCGTCGCATTCCTCCTGCCACGCGATTTGCGATTCGCCGCGGAACCTTTCCGACGGTCTGATGAGAGCGATCGCGGCGAAGGGCGGCATGATTCAAATCAATTTTCACGCGGGCTTTTTGAGCCAGGAGTTTCGCGATACGGAGCGGGCGCATCCGGAGTGGGACAAGGCCATCGCGCTGGAGGTGCAGAGGCAGTGCGGCGACCGGGAAGGCATGCAGTTGATTGTGGGCGACAGCCTGACCAGGGAATATGTATCGCGCGGCGATTTGCCGCGAGTGGAGTGGACAAAGATCATCGAGCACCTCGACCATGCGGTGAAAATGGCTGGAATCGAGCACGTTGGGCTGGGTTCGGACTTCGACGGCGCGAACATGCCTTACGGGATGGAAGACGCGAGCAAACTGCCGCAAATCACGGAAGCATTGTTACAACTCGGCTATTCCGAAGGTGACGTGAAGAAGATTCTCGGAGAGAATACACTTAGGTTTATGGCGGAGGTCGAGCGCGCCAGCCTGGGGCTGGATGCCGCAAAACGAGTGCGAGCCTCCGGTTGAAGACAATCTATTGAACTCAATGTGGAGAGGGAAGAGCGATGCATAAATGTGGATGGATGATGGTTGCGGCGATGCTGCTCTTTGCGATGGCGCCAAATGGCGAGGTGCGAGCGCAAGAAGCGAAATCGTCGACGGAAAGCTCGGGGGCGCACCACTCTACGGCGCACGCGCGGCCGTACGAGCGAGTGCTACTTCGTCCGGCGCTGCTTACGCGAAGAGCGCCGGCGACCTATCAAGTAAAATTCGTCACCACAAAAGGTGACTTTGTGATTTCCGTGACTCGCGCATGGGCGCCGCTGGGAGCGGACCGTTTTTACAATCTGGTCCGGCACCATTTTTATGACAACTCGAGCTTCTTTCGGGTGCTGAAAGGATTTGTCGCTCAATGGGGACTGAGTGCGTATCCTCCGGTTAACGCAGCATGGGACCACGCGCCGATCAAAGACGATCCCGTGGTGCAAAGCAACTTGCGCGGTTACATTACGTACGCCATGGGCGGGCCAAACACGCGGACGACCCAGGTTTTTATCAATCTCGTCGATAACAAGCGTCTCGACGGAATGGGATTCGCGGCGTTTGGACAGGTTACCGAAGGGATGGACGTTGTGGACTCGCTCTATGCGGGCTACGGTGAGGGCGCGCCGGATGGACACGGGCCAGTTCAGGACACGATTGAGAAGGATGGAAAGCAGTATCTCGATAAGGACTTTCCGTTGCTCGATTCCGTAAAAACGACCGTGCTGATCGTGCCGGAGAGCGAGGGCCACGCGAAGTCGCCCGCGGCGAAGGCCAAGCCTCCTGCGGACACGCAATAGTTGGCGCCGTGCGGAGCGCATTACTTTTTTTAATCGTGCGCATCCAAAGTATTGCGGCGGTCTTCCTTTGACATAACGGAGACCGCGAGGTAGTCTCCACGATGATGATGATTTCTTGCCAGACGATGTGTTGCTGCTGCACGCACAAGGCTGCGTGTCGCATGACATCCATCTCTGGCCAGGGGAGTTTCCGGACTTAGCACTCATTTAGGACTCAAAGTTCCGAAGCCCACGTCGCCAGAGTTTCCGGCAACGTGGGTTTTTTGTTTTTCGGGATATGTTTTTGGGCCGAGTGAGAGACAGGCGATGGACCGATGAGCGAAACGAAAGAAACTAAGGCGCAACGCGTGGAGCGTTTGAAACGGGAAAAGAACGCTTGGGAACACTTCGACGAAATCCGGGAGTTTGCGCGCAAGGGGTACGGGTCGATTCCGCCGGAGTGGTTCAGCACGTATTTCCGGACCTGGGGCGTGTACACGCAGGGGGATGGCGCGGGAGTTCTCGGCGGCACGGGCGGAGAAGGGAAGGCTACGCCGTACTTCATGGTGCGGATTCGAATACCGAACGGATTGTTGCGCAGCGAGCAGGTGCGGGCAGTTGCGGAAATTGCGGAACGGCATGCGCGCGGCGTTGCGGATATTACTGTGCGGCAAAATTTCCAGTTGCATTGGGTGACGCTGGAATCGTTACCGGAAGTGTTGGAAACGCTTTGGAGCGCAGGTTTGACGACGACCGGCGCCTGCGGCGACGTGGCGCGAAACATTACCGGCTGTCCCGTTGCGGGGCTCGATGCCGAAGAGATTGTGGATGCTTCGCCGCTGGCTCTGGCGATCGACCGCGAATTGGGAGGCGCGGCGGAGTTCTACAATTTGCCGAGAAAATTTAAGATTTCCATTACTGGATGCAAAAGCTGGTGCTCGTACCCCGAGATCAACGACGTCGCGCTCACGGCCACAAGGCGGAAAAGGAACGGGCGGCCCGTCGAAACCGGATTTTCGTTGCGAGTCGGCGGCGGGCTTTCCACCGACCCGCACATTGCCGTGCGGCTGAATGCATTTGTGCGGTGGGAACAAGTGGTGGCCGTGGCGCGAGGCGTGACGGAGATATTTCGCGCCAGCGAGACGCTGCGGCAGAGCAGGGAGCGGGCACGGCTGAAATTTCTGTTCTTGCAGCAAGGATGGACGGCGGAAAGCTTTCAGGAGGAATTGGAGCGGCGGATTGGGTTTGCGCTCGAGCCTGCGGAGCCGGAAGAGGTTTCGGCGGAGGTTCACCGCGACCATGTGGGAATTCACGCGCAAAAGCAGGATGGGCTTGTTTATGTGGGCGCCGCCGTCCTTCGGGGACGCATTACGCCGCAACAGTTGCGCACGGCGGCGGACCTGGCGGAACGCTATGCCGACGGAAACGTGCGAACCACCACGATGCAGAATTTGTTGATCGTCAACGTGCCGCAAAGGAATGCGGCTGCGGTGGCCCGTGAGCTTGAAGTTGCTGCCCTGCCGGTGCAGGCCTCAGTGTTCGCACGTGGAACCGTGGCCTGCACGGGCTCTGAGTTTTGCAAACTGGCGCTGACGGAGACGAAAGGGTTTGCGAAATGGCTGACGCACGAACTTGAGGAGCGGCTTCCCGATTTTCAGGAGCAGCTCCGGCTGAATGTCACCGGATGCCCGAATAGTTGCGGGCAGCATTGGATCGCGGATATCGGCATCGAAGGAAAGAAAATCAAAGTCGATGGAGGGATGGTGGACGCGTATTACTTCTGCGTTGGTGGAAGCGTCGGGCAATTTGCGGCGATCGCACGGCCTGTGGGTTACCGCTGCGCGGCGTCGGAAGTTCCCGATGCCATCGAGCGGCTGCTCGAACGATTCAATGCGAGCCGTGAGGCTGGCGAGAATCTGCGGCGGTTTCTCGCGCGGCATTCGAACGAAGATATTCGGGCAATTCTTGCGGGGAATTTCGTTGCACCGGTGGAGCGAGATTTGGCGCTCGGACCGGTGCCCCAGGGAGTGGAGGGCTGAGGCATGAGTCTGTTTCCTATTTTTGTGAAGCTGGAAGGGCGCTTGGTGGTCGTGATTGGCGGCGGAAACATTGCCGAAGCAAAAATCCCGGGCGTCTTGAACTCTGGGGCTCGCATCCGGTTAATTTCACCGTCGATTACGCCGCAGATTGGCGAGTGGGTGCGCTCCGGAAGAATCGACTGGATGCCGAAGGAATTTGAAGCCGCCGATCTCGATGGCGCCTTTTTGGCGATCGCGGCGGCTTCGGCGGCGGGCGCGAATGAGGCGGTCTTTCGCGAAGCGGAAGTGCGTGGAATTTTGTGCAACGCCGTCGATGACATCGAGCACTGCCATTTTTACTACGGAGCCGTCGTTCAACGGGGCGATCTGCAAATTGCGATTTCGACGAATGGCAAGAGCCCCTCGCTGGCGCAGAGGCTTCGGCAGGAATTTGAAGCGCAGTTCGGACCGGAGTACGAAGTGTGGCTCGAATGGCTGGGCGCGGCGCGTGAAGCGTTGCGCTCGAACGGGCCGAGTTCGGATACCACGAAGAGATTGCTGCACGAACTGGCGAGCCGGCCGATGTTCGAGCGATTTGTTCGCGAGGCGCAGCGCCGTCCAGGGCATCGAGGAGCTGCGTGATGGGGAAAGTCTATCTCATTGGCGCGGGGCCGGGCGATCCGGAATTGCTAACAGTAAAGGCGGCGCGGGTACTCTCAGAAGCGGGTATCGTGCTGCACGATTCTCTGGTGAGCCCAGAAGTGTTGAGGCGAGTTTCGGTCAGCGCGAAAGTGATCGATGTCGGCAAGCGGTGCGGCAAAAAACTGCTCACGCAAGATGAGATTAATGCGCTCCTTGTGAGCTACTCCGCCGCCGCGGAAGTGGTGGTGCGCCTGAAAGGCGGCGATCCTTCGATCTTTGGCAGAGCGGGAGAGGAGCTCGAAGCTCTCCGCAAGGCGAAAGTTGATTTTGAAGTTGTCCCAGGCGTGACGTCTGCTCTGGGGGCGGCGGCGGCAGCGGGCATTTCGCTGACGGATCGGCGGATTGCTTCGCAAGTGCTGTTTGCAACGTTTTCGCGTGGGCCTGGCGCGAATGCAATGGACTGGGGCTGCCTGACGACAGCCACAACGCTGGTTCTCTACATGCCAGGGCCTGACTACGCTGAAGTCTCGCGGCGGCTTACCGATGCTGGACTTCCCGACGATTTGCCTTGCGCGATCGTTTCCGGCGCGTCGAGCCCGCAGCAACAAGTTCGCTGGAGCAGCGTTGGTGCGCTGCTGGCCGAGGAAAGACTGCCGGCTCCGGCGCTAATGATTGTCGGACGGGTTGCTTCGCATCAGGTGCGCGAAATGGGTGAAACTTTCTGGCGCGGGGAGAAAAGCGAGTCCGCCGCGCGGCCGATTTCCGTCAGTTAAACCAGAGAATGTCAGGAGAGGAGCAAATGGGCGCAGAAGAAAATGCTGTGCAGGTGAAGAAGACATGGCGGCTGTCACTGGACGCCTGGGCCGTGGTGCTGGCTTTGCTTGCAGCGCTGCTGGTTCGCGTGGGCGTTTTCAAACACATTCCGTGGTGATCGAGATCGACAGGCAAATAAGAGAGAGAGAGAAGAGACAACAAATATGGCAGACGCGGTCGTAATTCCTCAAGCCCAGCCGGTGCAGTCGCCGCTGCGTTTTCTTCGCATAGTTCCCGGCGTGCTCTTGCTCGCAGCCATCGGGTACGCCGGCAAATTGCTCGAACAAAACGTAGGGAAATATGCGAAGGCGCATCATTGGGTGTTTCCGAATATCGAGTACGTGCTTTGGGCCATCCTTTTGGGGCTGGTGATTTCCAACACGGTCGGAGTGCCGAAAATCTTTCGCAGCGGCGTCGCGACGTACGAATTTTGGTTGAAGGCGGGCATCGTTTTGCTCGGTGCACGCTTTTTGCTCGGAGACATCTTGAAACTGGGCGGAGTCAGCCTTTTACTTGTAGCCATCGAAATTACCGGGGCCATTGCTTTCATGACGTTTCTCGGCCGCGCCTTCCACCTCAAACCGAAACTGACCTCGTTGCTTGCTGTTGGCTCAGCAGTTTGCGGCGTGAGCGCCATTATCGCCGCTCAGGGTGCGATCGAGGCCGACGAGGAAGACTCTTCCTTTTCGATTGCGGCAATTCTTGCTCTTGGCGCGCTGGCCTTGTTCACGTTTCCTTTGATTGGCCATGCCCTGCACTTGGGAGACCGCGCCTACGGCATTTGGGCGGGGCTCGCCGTGGATAACACAGCGGAGACCGCTGCCGCCGGCGCGTTGTACTCCGATGCGGCGGGCAAATTGGCCATCCTCGTGAAGTCCACGCGGAACGCCATGATCGGGTTCGTCGTGTTGGCGTACGCGATTTATTGGGCCAGCCAGGGCCAAGCGAAAACCGTGCGGAACAAAGCCGCGTTCCTTTGGCAGAAATTCCCTAAGTTCGTGCTGGGTTTTCTGCTGATTTCCGTGCTTGCTACGTACCAGTTCTTCGACAAAGCCCAGGTGGGCGCGCTGGCAAATCTTTCGCGCTGGGCCTTTCTTCTCACGTTCGCGGGCGTCGGCCTCCGCACCAATTTCCGCGACATGCGGAAACAGGGCCTCCGCCCCTTCGCGGTAGGCGCCATCGGCGAAGTGGTGATTGCGCTATTTACCTTAGGTTTGGTGGTGGGAGCCGAAAGAATTTTCGGCATTTAATTGAGCCAAGCACAAGAGGTAGGCGCGTGAGATTCGTTTGAACTGCCGAAAAGCTCGCGCGCCCGTGATTTCTTTCGCTTCGTCTCGCGACTACAACCCGAGTACGTTTACCAATTCACGTACCGAGGCCGAGGACTTCTGCAGCGCTGCGTTTTCCTCGGCGGTCAATTTGATTTGGATGATCTCTTCAACCCCGCCCGCTCCCAGTTTTGCGGGCACGCCGACAAAGAGTCCTTTGACGCCGTACTCACCCTCAAGGTAAACCGCGCAGGGCAGAATTTTCTTTTTGTCTTTCAGAATGGCTTCCACCATCTCGACGGCCGCCGCCGAAGGAGCATAATAAGCCGAGCCGGTCTTCAGCAGGTTGACAATCTCCGCGCCGCCCTTGCGCGTGCGCTCCACAATGGCGTCGATGCGCTCTTTCGGCAACAAATCGGGGAGGGGGATTCCCGCGACAGTCGAATAGCGCGGCAGCGGCACCATATCGTCGCCGTGGCCGCCGAGCACGAACGAGTGCACGTTCTCTACGCTCACCTTGCATTCCGCGGCCACAAACGCGCTCATGCGCGCCGAGTCCAGCACACCCGCCATCCCGAGCACCCGGTTCTTGGGAAAGCCGCTCACTTTGAACGCGGCCTGCGCCATGGCGTCCAGCGGATTTGTCACCACGATGATGATGCACTTCGGCGAATGCTTGACGATTTGCTCGACGACCGCTTTCACCACGTCATAATTCGCCCTCAGCAAATCGTCGCGGCTCATTCCCGGCTTGCGCGGGAATCCCGCCGTGATTACCACGATGTCGCTGCCCGCCGTCGCGCTGTAGTCGCCGCTCGCCGTGGAAATCCCCGCCGCGCGCGAGTCCGTCCCCGTGATCGGTCCTGATTCCAGCATGTCAAGCGCCTTGCCCGCCGGCGGCCCATCCAAAATATCCGTCAACACCACGTCGGCCAGCTCCAGATCCACAATTCGCTGCGCCGTCGTCGATCCGACAAAGCCGCCGCCTACAACTGTCACCTTTTTTCTGTTCATCCGTTAGCGTCCTCTCCGAATTAAAATGAGGCTAAGAAAGTGAAGGAACTAGAGGAAGCAAAGGATGAAAAAAGCTCTCCAAAATGAATCGACCCTTTTTCCAAAAGTGGGTTCGCCTCTTTTCCTTAACTTCCTTTACTTCTTCTGCTTCGTTTACCTCAGAACTGCAGTTCCTTGCATGTTTTCAATGATCGCCGTCGCAAACGCTGCCGTGCCAACTTTCGTCGCGCCCGGCATCAGCCGTTCGAGGTCGTAGGTCACGCGCTTTTGTTGAATCGTTCGGGCAATTCCATCTTCAATGAGCTGCGCCGCTTCTTTCCAACCAAGGAACTCGAACATCATCGCGCCGGAGAGCATCACAGAGCTGGGATTGATCACATCTTTGTCAGCATATTTGGGCGCCGTTCCATGCGTAGCCTCAAACACGCCAAAGCCATCTCCAATATTCGACCCCGGCGCCATCCCCAGCCCGCCTACCTGCGCCGCGCATGCATCCGAAAGGTAGTCGCCGTTGAGATTCGGCGTCGCCAGCACACTATATTCATCCGCGCGCAGCAGCACCTGCTGGAAAACAGAATCCGCGATGCGGTCGTTAATCATTAGTTTCTTCTTCCACTGCCCCTTGCCGTGCGACGCGCCAATGGAATCGAGCGTCTGCTTCACTTCATCGCACACGGCTTTCACGAACGCTTCGGTCGCCTGCTCCAGCCCGGGTTCGATCATCGCGGCGTTCTTCTCCACGCTCAGCCCCGGGTTCTTGTCGAGATTGTCCAGGATCCAGCTCTCGCGCTCGGTCACCGTTTCCGCGCGGAATTCCTCGCGTGCCAGGTCATAACCCCAATCCCGAAACGCGCCCTCGGTGAATTTTTGAATATTTCCTTTGTGTACCAGCGTCACGCTTTTCCTGCCATGCAGCAGGGCATACTTAATGGCGCGCCGGACCAATCGCTTCGTTCCCGTCGGCGAGATTGGCTTGATGCCCACGCCGGAATCCCAGCGAATCTGTTTCTTTCCGTCTTTCAGCATTTCGTGGTTTAGAAACTCGAGCAGCTTTTTCACCTCTGGTGTCCCGGATTTCCACTCGATTCCGATGTACACGTCTTCGGTGTTCTCCCGGAAAATCACCACGTCCATTTTCTCCGGATGCTTGACGGGGGAGGGAACTCCCGCGAAATACCGCACCGGGCGCTCGCAGGAGTACAAATCGAGAATCTGCCGCAACGCTACGTTCAGCGAACGGATGCCGCCGCCCACCGGCGTCGTCAGTGGCCCTTTGATGGCCACACGAAAATCGCGTATGGCGTCGACCGTCTCGTTCGGCAGCCATTCTTTGAATGCATTGAAGGCCTTCTCGCCGGCAAACACTTCGAACCACGCCACGCTCCGTTTCCCCCCGTAAGCGTGTTCGACGGCGGCATCAAAAACGCGCCGTGAGGCCTTCCAGATGTCGCGGCCTGTTCCATCCCCTTCAATGAACGGAATGATCGGCGTGCTCGGCACTTGCAGTTCGCCGCCGCTATAGCCGATTGCTTTGCCGCCAACAGGAATAGCCTGGCCGTTGTACGAACTCTTCATGGGTGGGAATCCTCCCTGGGTTTTGAGCGCTTCCTGTTGAAATAGACCGCCGTGTATCGCGAAGTCCGTTGATCGATGAGCTTCTCAAACGGACCAGAGAACATACCACAACGCGCGCGAACTCCGAAATGAGCAAGCGTACCGCGTGCTGGCTCGTCCCGTTGAACTGCTACTGCCCCACTTCGGAACGCCACCCCTGTATACTGGCGCAAGTACGCATTGCGGAAGTACATGACGAAACGGAGGCGACACGCCGATGATGATTGACTGGAATGAGTACTACAAAGAGCTGGGCGCCCGCATCGGGGACTTGGGAAAGCTGAGTCCGGACACGGTCCGCGGCTATCAGGCCCTGAGCGCCGCCAACGCGAAGACCAGCAAGCTGGGCGAGAAAACGCGCCAGCTCATTTCGCTGGCTGTCGCGGTCACCACGCGTTGCGATGGCTGCATCGTTTTTCACTCGGAGGCGGCGCTCAAAGCCGGCGCCACAAAAGAAGAGATTTCCGAAGCATTGGGCGTCGCGGTGGCCATGAACGCCGGCGCGGCTCTCGTTTATTCTGGCCGCGTGCTGGATGCTGTCGCCGCGAGGTCGGCCCTAGCGGAAGGCGCGTGATTTGTTCGCCGCCCCCCGCCGGGATGCTTTACTGCTTTTTCTTTTTTTCGGCGGCTTGGGCCGGATGATATCTCCCTCACGCGTCCTGCTAGCGGCCACAGCGCCTTTGCTGGCAACGATGTGTTTCGTCAGATTCACTGTGAAGGCGTCCATATTCGAGATCTTGTCGGTGGCTTCGTTGACGCCGACCGATTCGCAAAGAATCGTGCTGTCATCCACGGTCAGCCGCAGAAACCCATACATCGTGTTGTTATAAACATCGAGCGTGAGCGCATTGCCCTTGCCGTCGTTTCCCGCAATGCCCGGCTGGGGATTGACGCCATTTTTCCCTTTGCGCATCTCGCTCAGCTTTAGATAGCCGCCGTTTCCGGCCACCACGTAAGGTATCTCCCGGCCGTCCGCCTTCATGGTGCGCGTATAGCGCTCGTAGAGGTGAGCGTGGCCGGAAAGCACAAGGTCAGGCCAAATATTCGCGGCGGAACAGACTTGATCGATCTGCGCGAGCATGTCCGGACTCGGGAAATGAGATTTGCTGATCGTAAAGGGCGGATGGTGCACAGCGAAGATCAGCGCAAAAGGGGCGGAACTTTTCTGTGCCCGCTGCGCAGCCGCCGCCGTCAATTGGCTTTGCAAGAATTGCAATTGCGCTGCGCCTGTAACTTTGTCACTGATGACGCCAGTGGTTTCTCCCGTGTTCGAATAGAGCCCGATGATTTTCAAAAAAGGCGCATTCAAAGTGAAATACACGCCCGGCTGCGTCATTGTCGTTCGCGCAAAGCCTTTTGCCGAGGGGTCGTTTACCGGAGCTTTCGAGCAAAAGTTCTCGTAGAAAGGAGCGAGAGAATAGGCGACCGGATCGCTCTTGAAGAGCACCCCGTCATGATTTCCAGGGATGGCGAAAATGGGCCCGTTGTAGCTTCGATACGGATCGTAGAACTGGTCGTAATAGTAGCGCTCCTGTCCGAAGTAATAGACGACGTCTCCGAGATGGTAGAAAAAGGCCGGGCGTCCGGTGCTGAGAGTCTTTGCGCTGGTCTCGGCAGCCAAGGCATCTGCGACAGCGAATTGGTGCGAAGGTTCCTTAACTCCGCCCGTGTCGCCAACGGAATGAAATACAATTTGTCCAGCCTTCTGGATGGCCAGGATGCTGCCGGCGCTGAGAACGTCGCTGAGCGCCATCACCGGTGACGGTTTCCAGGGCGCGGGAATGGGTTCGATGACTTGTGTAGCCGCGACATTTGAGTCGGCGTAAACGTCCTGCGGGTCGAACTCGTCAAAATCATCGGGAGAAGGCTGCGGGTTCGCAAAAGCAAAGACGGGACTTGCCATGTTGTTTTCCTCCGTTTGTATGTAGCGAGGGAACTTACGTGTTGCGATAAGTTATCACAAACGGGATTGCGCGGCGATGAATCCGCATTTACGGGAATGTCAAGAACAAGCGAACGTAACCGCCCCTGCCCAAAGCAGGAGGCTAGCCACCGGTAAAAGCTTCATTTATTGGTCGCTTGCAATGCTGTTCTTTGCTTTGCCTCCGCCCTCTAGAACATATTCCAGAGGAACTGGTTGTACACTTCATGGTGATATTGGACCTCGGGCACTTTCACAAAGGTCCCCAACAGGCGCGAACACCGGTCCGCGGAGGCCTGCTTCAAATCCGCGTAGCGGCCTTTCACATCCGCGCCGAGCATCTTCGTTGTCCACTCTGATTTCTTGAAGTCCTCGAGCGCCGTATAAATATTATCCGGCAAATAGCGCTCCGCTTGCCGCAGGTTTTTGATCTTCGCCGTCTCTCCGTCGATGCCCGTTTTGAAAATCGAATACATCACGAGATAAGGGTTAGCGTCCGGCGCCACCGAGCGAACTTCGACACGCATGCTCTTCTCATTTCCGATGGGAATGCGGATCATCGAGCCGCGGTCCACCGGTGACGCTTTAATTTGATTCGGCGCTTCGAAGTGCGGGTCCAGGCGGCGATAGGCGTTGACGCTGGCGTTCAGCAGCAAACAGTTGTCGTTGCCGTGCGTAAGGATGCGGTCCACGAAGGCCCATCCCATTTTGCTGAGTTTTTCTTCGCCTTTGGGATCCCAGAAGAGATTCTTGCCATCCTCGCTGATGGAAACGTTGGTGTGCATGCCGTTGCCGTTGACGCCGACGACTGGCTTCGGCAAAAAGCAGGCTGTGAAGCCCATGTTCGTCGCCACCTGGCGGCAAATCAATTTGTAAAGCTGGATTTGGTCCGCGGCTTGCACCACTTCGCCGTAGCCGTAATTGATTTCGAACTGCGATGGCGCGACTTCCGGATGGTCCTTCTCGTTCTGAAATCCCATCGCGCGCTGCACTTCGGCAGTCGTGTCAATGAACGTGCGCAGAGGGTCGCCGGGAAGGGAATGGTAGTAGCCGCCGGTATTCACGTATTCGAATTTCGCGGTTTCGTGGTAATGCCGCTCCGCATTTTCTCCCTTGAAGAGAAAGCCCTCAATCTCGTTCGCGGCATTGAGCGTGTAGCCCTGCTTTTTGTGCAAGTCGCCGGCATATCCTTTCAGCACGCCGCGAATGTCCGCGCTATACGGCGAGCCGTCCTTATCGATGACTTCGCCAAACACCAGCACTTTTCCTGAGCCGAACACGTCGGAGGGTCCCCAGTAGAACGCGCCCCAATCCATGGCCAGGCGAAGGTCGCTTTCGCGTTGCGCGGTAAAGCCACGAATCGATGAGCCGTCAAAGGTCAGGTTGTCCCAGCTCTTGATCAGAAACTTTTTGTCATAATCCAACATGTGCAAGCGGCCTTCGAGGTCGCTGAACAGCACCGTGATGGCCTTGATGCGCTTCTCATCCGTCAGGTACTTGATGCGCTCTTCCTGCACTTTGTGCGGGGCGACTCGGTTCTTGCGCTGCTCTTTAGCCTTGAGGTTGAGCTCTTCGAGTTCGTCATAGGAAAGAGCTAGGAAATTACGCAGTTCGTTCGACATGAATCTCCTCGAAATAAGTTGAATTAGGGTGTGGCAATGAAATATGAGGTATGCCGGCTCCAGCCATCGGCCCGTAGGGTATCGCGGCGGTCTTGCAAGCGTCAAATCGAAAAATCATTTCGCCCTATCGAAAAAATGAATCGCGCGCGGGCCAATTTGTTCGCTTGCCGTTCAAAATTCCCTAGTCGTAGTACTCCTGCCCCAGATGCGTAATCAAATCCTCTCCCATCATCCAGCGCAGAGTATTTTTCAGCTTCATAGACTGGATAAAGAGATCGTGCTCGGGATAGAGGCCGGGAGCCGTCATAGGCGATTTAAAATAGAAGCTGAGCCATTCCTGGATGCCCTTCATCCCGGCGCGATGCGCCAGGTCCAGGAATAGCACGAGATCCAAAACGATAGGCGCCGCGAGGATCGAGTCGCGGCAGAGGAAATCCACCTTGATCTGCATGGGGTAGCCGAGCCAGCCGAAAATATCGATGTTGTCCCAGCCCTCTTTGTTGTCCCCGCGCGGCGGGTAGTAGTTGATGCGCACCTTGTGATGCATCCTTCCGTACAGCATGGGGTAAAGCTGCGGTTGAAGAATGTATTCAAGCACGCTGAGCTTGGATTCCTCTTTCGTTTTGAAGGAGCCGGGGTCTTCCAGCACTTCGCCGTCGCGGTTCCCCAGGATGTTCGTCGAAAACCAGCCGTTCAGCCCGATCATGCGCGCCTTGAAGCCGGGCGCCAGGATGGTCTTCATCAGCGTCTGCCCGGTCTTGAAATCCTTGCCGCAAATCGGAACGCCGTGCTCCAGCGCAAGCTGCTGAATGGCAGGTATATCCACGGTGAGATTCGGCGCGCCATTGGCAAAAGGCACGCCGCTGGTCACAGAAGCCCAGGCGTAGAGCATCGAGGGAGCAATCGCCGGATGATTCGACTTCATGGCTTCGACAAATTTCTCGGGCGTCGAGTGCACCTCTTCCGGACGCACAAACACTTCCGTCGAACCGCACCAACACGTGACAATCCGCGAAACGCGCTTTGTCTTTCGGAAGGTCTCGATGTCTTCCTTGATCTTCAGTGCCAGCTCGTATTTGTTCTTGGCTTTCTTGACGTTCGGCCCGTCGAGCTTCTTCACATATTCCGGGTCAAAAACAGCTTTCATCGGCTTGATGCCCGAGAGAAAGGTCTTGACCTTCTCCAAATCTTGCGGATTCAGAACTCCGGCGTTCGCAGCAGATTCGTAAGCGTTGTCGCGGAAAATGTCCCAACCGCCGAAAACGAGGTCATCCAGCTCGCCGAGCGGCACGAATTTCTTGATCAGCGGGGAACGCCCTTCCGTGCGTTTTCCGAGCCGTATGGTTCCCAGTTGCGTGAGCGAGCCGATCGGCTGCGCCTTTCCCTTGCGTACAAGTTCGACTCCGGACATGAAGGTCGTGCTGACCGCGCCCATGCCAGGCGTGAGAATTCCCAGTTTTCCTTTGGGCGGCGCAATCTTCGCGGGCTTTTCCATGCAACTCCTCGAGCAACGAGATGTGAATGCAAGATAGGCCGCCGCAGATGCTCCGCCGCAGCCCAAACAAACCAGTAATGATGAGCGAAGAGACGAGGATTTGCAAATCGAAGCGGTGAGTTGACCGGAAACCGCGTGCAGTCCGGTCATAACAGACCCTTCCGTTGTCTGGACTCAGTCGTGAAGAATCATCGGTAACAGGAATTCTTGTAATCTCTCGCTCTCTTCCACCGGAAGCTGATCGAGATGAATCCCCATCTGATTCCCGGCCAGAATCCGCACCACGGAGCCCGCACCCACAAGCGGCTTCATTTGTTGCGAGAGGTCCACGCTTACATAGACGAGTGTGCCTTGGGGAATCATGCGCGGCGCCCTCACAAGGATACCGTTTAGGCTGACGTCAACCGTTTCGCACAAAATCTCCTCAAACCCAAACTTCAACCGCACCTTGGATTCATATGGAACTCGCCGCGTTTGGCGCCTCTCGTGGTCCATTCGTCCTTGCGTCGCCCGGATGAGCTTCAACAGCCGCTCTTTGTCGACGGGCTTATAAAGAAAGAAGCTGGCGCCCGCCGCGAATCCCTGAGACATTGCGCTGGGGCGCTGGTCGTCGCTGAGGAGGATGATGGGCGTGGTACGGTTCGAGCCGGCTCTGCGCATTTCCCGGGAAAGCTCGATGCCGTCCGGAGAGCCCATGTGCAGGTCGAAAAAGACCATGTCGAACTTGCCTTCCTCGAGAAAAGTGGCCGCTTGCCCGCTCTGCGTGAGCGTGAGCGCCTCCACGCCTGCGGCGTACAACACTTTTTGGATCAATTCGCACGTGGCCAGTTCATCGTCTACAATCAGAGCTCGTCTTTGCATCTCACTCCTCTTCTCCAGCCAGCCGGCCGTCATCCCCGCTCAAAAGCCTGCACGCGACGATGATCCCCGCTTCCAACTTGGTTTCGGAGCTTCAGATCGGCGGGGGGCAAGTCGACGAGATAGACGCCGGTTTAAGCTGGCTATTTTCATAGATGGCTCGATGCACCAGGAGGAGGGGTGGCACAATCGGGAATTACAAAGGGGACCACCAGTATATCAATCGGACGAATGAACAAAAAGTTTAATCGGAGGGTGTTGCGAAATGTTTACCCAAGTGGGTCCATTCTGTCGAGCTGACGACGTCACTGGATCGGTCAGTTGCGGCCCGATTCGCGTCCAAGTGCCGCCATTTCGTCGCTTAATTGCAGGCAGTCTGGAAAGCCGCGCGACGTGCGCAACGGTCGGCTAATCCAGCCAGCTCCCTAGAACCAGCCGCTCCGGTAAGCCACCCACCAACTCGCATAGACTATGGGGATCGTCGCGAACACGGCCCACCAGAAGGGCAGCGCCAAATCCGCCACCAGCCCGAGTGCGCTGAACGTAAGCCAAAAGATCTTCTTTTCCACAATCTTATTGTAGCCGTGCCCAGCCCGGAAGGGCCTCGTTCGGAAGGAAGGATTCCCTATCTGCAAATGGCCGACGTTTTAGTCCTTTTTGTGTTCGAGTTCTGCCCATCTTGCATAGAGTCTGTCGACTTCTTTTCTCGCCTCGTCCAGAAGCAGGGAAGCGGCGTGTAACCGCGGCCCGTCGCTCAGGATGCCGGTATCCTGGAGCGCTGCTTGCCGGTCGCGAAGTTCCTGTTCCGCCTCCGCGATGCGCAGCTCCATACTCTCCAGTTCGACGGCCTCTTTATACGACAGCTTCTTTTTCGCCGAAACCGGCGATCCCGCATCTTTGCCAATCCGGGGAGTTGCGAGAGTTTCCCTGGATTTAAGTTTCTCTTTTTGTTGCGATTCCTCCCAAGCTTCCCATTGCGAATAATCCGCGAAGCGTCCAATTCCGCCCAAGCCATCGAATCCGAGGACAACCGTGGAAACGCGGTCGAGCATGTAGCGATCGTGCGTCACGAGCACCAGCGCGCCTCGAAACTCAAGCAAGCTCTCTTCCAAAATCTCCAGCGTCGGAATGTCCAGGTCGTTTGTCGGTTCGTCCAGCAGCAGTACGTCCGCCGGCTGCAACATGAGCTGTGCAATCAACACGCGAGCCCGTTCGCCCCCGGAGAGTTTCCCCACACGGCGGTTCAAATCCTCGCCGGTAAAAAGAAATCGTGCCGCCCACGCGGCCACGTGGATCACGCGCTCCTGATAGATTACCGCGTCGCTGTCCGGCGCGAGAGCGCGCCGCAGCAGCAAATCCGGGTCCAGCTCGCGGTTCTGATCGAAGTACACCATGCGCAAAGGCTCGGCCCTGCGGATCCTGCCTTCGCGAGGCTCGAGGTCGCCGCGCAATAGCCGCAGCAGCGTCGTCTTGCCGCTCCCGTTTGGCCCCACAAGTCCAACGCGCATCCCCGAGGTCACGCTAAAACTGAGATTCTCGAACAGCGCGCGGCCTCCAATCTCGCACGACACTCCCGCAAGCTCAATCAATTGTTTGGTCTGCCGGTTACTCGCGGAAAAATCGATTTGTGCCGTGCCCGCACCGCTGCGCGCCTTCATTTCAGCAAGCTCGCCGATCATCTTGTGGGCCTTGTCAATGCGCGCCTTGGCCTTGGTGGCTCGCGCTTTGGGGCCGCGCCGAAGCCATTCGATCTCTGTGTGCACACGGTTCTCAAGTGCTTCCTGCCGGTTTCGCTGCGCGTGCAGATGTTCTTCCTTGGCCTCGAGAAATGTGCTGTAGTTTCCTTTCACCCGCAGCGCGCCGTCCGCGTACGCGCGGTCTATCTCGACCATCTCGCTGGTCATATTTTCCAGAAAATATCGGTCGTGGCTCACCACCACGCTCGCGAAATTCGCTCTTTGCAAGAGTCTTTCGAGCCACTCAATTCCCTCAAGGTCCAAATGATTGGTTGGCTCGTCCAGCAGCAGAATGTCCGGGTTCTGTACCAGCGCTTCCGCGATGGCTAGCCGCTTTCGCCAGCCTCCAGACAAAGTCGCCGCGAGCGTCTCCAATTCCACAAAGCCCGCGCGGCCAAGCGTCTCCGCGGATCGCCCCGCCCTCTCCGATCGCGGCACGGACGCCTGCTCCAGCGCGTTTTCAATCACGCCCCGCACGCTGACGTCTGGCGCAAATTCCGAGATTTGCGTCACGTAACTCAGCCGCGTGCCTTTGCGAATCGCCACGTCCCCGCTATCGGGCTTCGTTTTTCCGCACAGCATCTCTAGCAGCGTCGATTTGCCCGATCCATTCGGGCCAATGACGCCTATGCGGTCGCCTTCGGACACCGTGAACGATATATTCTTGAATAGCGGAGCAGCCCCGTATCGCTTGGATAGTCCCTGGGCGCTAATGATTGGAGCCAAAAGGTTCGGTCATCTCCTGCTCTTAGTTTACCCTGAGGTGCGAAGCCAGTGACAGTTTCGAACCGCGAGGCTCGCCGAAAGCTTGGGTTCTTTGACGCGAACGCACAATTTTGATGCTCTCATACTCGGCGCCGGTGCCGCGGGGCTCCTCTGCGCGATCGAGGCCGGCAAGCGCGGGCGCCGCGTCGCCATTCTGGAACTCGCCGATCGTGTCGGAAAGAAAATCCTTATCTCCGGCGGCGGCCGCTGCAATTTCACGAACATCCATTGCCGCCCGGAAAACTTTCTCAGCGCCAACGAACACTTCGCGAAATCCGCACTCGCTCGCTATCCTCCGTCGGACTTTATCGCCCTCGTCGAGAAGCATCGCATTCCCTATCACGAGAAAACTTTGGGACAACTCTTCTGCGACCGCTCCGCCCAAGACATCACGGGAATGCTGGAAGCCGAAAGCCGTGACGCCGGCGTTGAATTATTCTTAAACGCTAAGATCCAGGAAGTCCGGCGCTCCTCTGAGTTCGTGGTGTCCACGAATCTCGGCGAGTTTAGCGCTGCGGCGGTCGTCGTCGCCACAGGCGGCCTCTCCATCCCCAGAATGGGAGCCACATCATTTGGCTACGATCTCGCCCGCCAGTTCGGTCTGAAAATTGTAGAGACACGGCCCGCACTCGTCCCGCTTCTGTTCTCGAAAAAGGAACAAGGTCTTTACGCCGAACTGGCTGGAGTTTCAGCGCCAGTGGTTGCCTCGACCGATCATCAATCGTTCCGGGAGCAAATGCTTTTCACCCACCGCGGCTTAAGCGGCCCGGCCATTTTGCAAATTTCCTCGTATTGGAAAAAGGACAAGCCTCTAGTGATTGATTTAGCTCCGGACCGTGAGATCGCCGCATCGATCCGCGCAGCCAAAACTAGAAACCTCGCTGCCGCCCGCGCCGCATTTCTTGGCGTTTTGCCTAAACGCTTTGCGGATTGCTGGCTTGAACTGCACGCGCCAAAATCCTGGACCAACCAGGACCTCGAAACGTTCGAACGGCATGTGCACGAATGGACTTTCATACCCGCCGAGACCGAGGGCTACGAAAAGGCCGAAGTCACTGCGGGCGGCGTCGACACCGAGGAACTCTCAAGCAAAACCATGGAGAGCCGCAAAGTGCGCGGTCTTTTTTTCGTCGGCGAAGTAGTCGATGTTACCGGTCACTTGGGCGGTTTCAATTTTCAGTGGGCCTGGGCTTCCGGCGCCGCCGCCGGTCGCGCCTTATAAATTCCCGCGCAGTCCCCGGCGGATGCAAGCCCGTTGCTAGATCTTTGGATACCGCCGCAACTCCCACACCAGGTACACGAGCACGATGAGATTGATGGCCAGCGCGACTTCTTTCGCGATCGTCGCGCGCAGGATAATCTCGTACACTTCCAGCGGCAGAAACGAAGCGGTCGTAATGATCGTAAAGTATTCCGCCCAGCGCTTGTGAAACGCCAGCCCCGTGCCCTCGGTCAGAAAGAGCGCGGAATAAATAAATGTACCGGCGCTCAGTTCCTTCAACCTTCGGTCATCCACCATGGGCAATTTCGCGAGAAGCCAATGCAGGTAGTGATTGTGGGGATCGGCGCGAAAAGCGTTGATCCATCGGTCCACCACCATCGCGTCATCCTTGTGCAGGAATCGCAAAACCCCAATGCCCAAGGCAAGCAGAGCCGCGCCCTTCAAGAGTTTGAAGGCCGCTATCAGCATGAGGCCCCGCGAGTGTGTTTTGCCGTTAGGCATTTTCGAGAAGGGTTTCGAATCGAGTGTGCGTCTTGCCGCTACTGCCGATCACTGCGGTTTGCCGCCATCCGCCGGCAGCCATCTTCATTTGTGCGCGAGCAGCAAATCCCAGATCGCCGGGTCTTCCGCGCCCAGCACCCAAGAGCAAAATCCCTGAAGCCCATGCTCCTTCGCCAGAGCGTAGCGTTCGCGGAAAGTATGCGCATCCGTGAAGAAGACCCACTCCCGCATGTCTGCCCGGTAAATATAAAACCACGCTGTGCGATCTGTCGGGTCCCATTCGATGTGCCCGCCGTAATCTTTGGCCAAGTCCATGGCCTCTTCCGCGCCAATGGAGTCCGCCGAGGGGTCGGGCTTGTCGCCGGATTTGTCTTCGGCCTTGATGGGCGTGCCCGCGAACCAGTGATAGCCGTAAAGAGGAATTCCAAGCGAAAGTTTTTGCGCGGGAACGAACTTGAGCGCGTACTCCAAATTCTCCGTCGTCCACCCCCAGCCCGCCACCGGCCCGGGCGCCGTCCACCGCGTGTGCTGGTCGTACGTCATCAAGCAGATGAGATCGGCCGATTGCCCGAGCGCCTTCAGGTCGTAAGCGCCTCGCCAGTTTTCGTAAATCCACGCCGAAAAGCCCCCTTCGCCCGGCTGGCCCGGAGCGTTCGGCACCGTCGCAATCGTCAGTTGCAAACCCTCCTTGTGAAACGCATCCGCCGTTTCGCGAACCAGATCCGAAAGCGCATCGCGGTCCGTCCAGTGCACGTCTTCGAAATCGAATTGAATGCCCACGTAGCCATTTTCTTTGCAGTCGCGAATGAGCTGCGCGATCATATTCGCCTTCGCAACGGAGTTCTTCAATAGCTTGTGAAACTCTTCCTGCGCAAAGTCGCCGTTCGCCACGATAGGCATCACCGGAACGTGTTTTTCTCGCGCCGTTTCGAGTACCAGCGGATTCGGACCGCCCGAAACAAGCCCGTCCGCATCCACGCCATACCAGGTCGGAACCAGGATGTCGATTTTGTCCGCGTGCGCCAGAAACGATCGAACCGACTTCGGCTCGCGCGTCATGTAGAAGAGGGACTTGGGCTGCTGCGCACGCCCGGCAGGCGCGGCAAGAATTGTTAGGACCGTGAGTGCAAAAGCAAATTGTAAACGTTTCATGATGCGCGCAGTTTATCTTCCGCGGGCCGTCAATTCAACGCAAACCGTATCCTTCGCGCAAGGTTTTCGATCGGTCCGCTTCACAATCCGGGACTGGCCGCGAATTCGCGCTTGAGCTGATCCAGGTTTCCCCACTTCAATTCGCATTCTTTCATCAAGTCGCTGAAAGACCCCAGAGGCCTGCAAGTGTCTGCCGGCTGCAGCACCGTTCCTCCCGCATCGACCGAGAGCAAATACAAATAACTCGCCAAAACATGTTCGCAAACGGGATTGGGCTGAAGCAAGAACTTCGGAGGAATCCAAGTGAACGGTTTCACCGCAAACTCGCCCAGTACGTGTTCGTACGGCGGAAATAACGGCAATCGCGGCACGACATCGAGGTCATTCGCTATGCGGAACGTGTCTGTCACGATCTGGTTGTACTTCGTCGCGAACGCCACATCTCCCGTCCGCGGGCTCGCGTACGTATAGACGGTCGGGTCATGGAACGGAACCGTTGAATTTACAGCGATATCCAGAGCTGCCAGTGTCGCCAGCGCACCGCCCAGACTGTGCCCGCAAATCGTCAAGGTTTCCAATCCGGGGTTCCACGGCAAAGTCACCAGCGCCTCCGTCAAGCGGAGAGATCCAGCAGCCGCCCCAATCGCTATGCTTTCGTACATCTCCGTAAATCCATCTTCCGTCGTCCCTGCGCTCGCGAGGAAGGGACACGGCTTCGTCTTGAAATCCGCGTCCACCACCCATTCCTTGATTCCTTCCGTCCCCCGGAAGGCGATCACCGCTTCGCCGCCGCCTTGCTCCTGCAGTACCAAGCCAATAGAAACTTGATTCTCCGCGCGGCTGGGATTTTTTTGTGTGGCCAGGTCGTTCGCATAAATCGTCGTAATAATCGTGTACTCCGTCTTGGAAGAACCAAGCCCCCCGCTTACGATCTCTCCGGCTCTGTTCCTCAAATCGCTCGGCGGCGTGCCGTATGCTTCGTTGACCAACTGTCCGTATAAGATGGCCTCATTTAAGTCCATAGTGTTCTTCCTTCCATGCACGCTTCCCCAATCGCAGGCCCTTTAAGGCGAATGGTTTTCAGATCAAAATGTCAAAATACGGAGGGGACCTCGGGGATACGTAACAATGCGGATAATCTTAGGCGCAGGCCGGGTGCAAGTCAATGCAAGGAGCTCTATGCAAGCAGCTCCTAGGCGGACGCTTCTTCTCGGCAAAAACGTGGCGCAAGCTCAACTTCAGCGCCACTTCTTGAGCTGCGCCCAAACTTTTTCCAACGTTCCAAACTTTGCTCCCCGGCAAATATAAACCGGAATCTGCCGCTCGAGCGCATACGGATTGTCGGCGGAGATTCCCACAAACTCCACGCTCTTGAAAAATTCATGCAGTCTCTCCGGATTGTCGTCGAGCACGATCAGGCAATTCCCCGTATATCCGCGCGGCCCCCACAGCCAGTAACTCTGGTGTCCGCTCAGAGCTGGCGGCAAACCATAGCGCGGCCCAAAAAAATCGATCGCGCCCGCCTGTCCATAATCCTGCGCAAAAATCCCGCAGCCCGGCCGGTCCGTCGGTCGAATCTGGTAATAGGCCTTCGCTGTCTCCGCGACAATTTCCGTCCACCCAAATTGATCGGCGTAGTGCTGCGGCAGCGCCGCGCGCAAATGGCTATGTTCGCTGGCGGGAACCTTGAACGGCAGCTTGTGCAGATACTCCACGAAGTCCTCGATGGGCAGAACCGGAACCACCAGCGGCGCCAGCAAGGCCCCGCCGGCAAGCAGCGCGGTCAGCGTGACCGGTTTCAACCATCTTTGCCGCGACATTTCGATCGCGATCTCGATCACCACCGCTCCGGCGGCCAGCAGCATCGGGTAAATCGGCGCGAGATAATAGTTCTTTCCCTTCAACACGACAAACACCGTGAACGCCACTAGAAAACACCAGCCTAGCGCGCGATACGCCTTCAAACGGCCGGAGAAGAGCAGCGCGCAGAGTCCCGTGATCCAGATCGGCGCCGTAAACGGGTGCAGCAGCAGCGCGTCTTGCGTAAAATATTGCACTGCGGACAACTGCACATCGCGCCCGTCGGCCTTGATGTTGTGCATCAATTGGACGAACGGAAAATGGTTCTGAATATTCCAAATCAGGTTGGGTAGAAAAATCACAAAGGCCGCCGCTCCGCCCAGCCAGATCCATTTATTGGCAAAGGCCCGCCGTTGCGCCGTCAGCAGCAGCCCAATCACCATTCCAAACCCGAAAACCGCGATGGAATATTTCTCCTCTAGTCCTATTCCCGCCACCACTCCGAACCACAACCAATACCGCGGCTCGTTCCGCTTGATCGCCAGAATCGCAAAATAGGCGCAGCCCATCCACAGGATCGGCTCCAGGCAATTAGTCGTCAGCAAACTTCCGTCCGACAGGTAAATAGGCGCGATCAGAATCGCCACAGCCGATAGAACTAGCGCGAACCGCCGTCCTCCGAACTCCCGCGCGATCATGGCCGTCAGCACCACCAGCGCCGACGAAGCCACCGCCGGAATAAACCGGATGCTGCGCAGCGAATCTCCCAGCACCGCGCGGCAGATGCGAATCAAGAAGGGAACCAGCGGCGGCTGATCCACGTAGCCCCACGCCAGATGATTTCCGCACGCCATGTAGTCGAATTCGTCGCGGAAATAGCCATAACGGTTGTTGAAGTAGCAATGAAAAAGGAATTTTCCCAGCGCGATCAGGACGACAATCAGCATGCCGTTTGCTAAGAAAGAGTTCTCGTTTGTCGGCGTCGCGGGGCGTTCAAAGGAAGGCTTTGTCATCTGCCTCTCTGCATAAGCGCCGCTCTCGGAATCTTCATTCGCCTCTCCGCATCCTAACGCAGCGTGAACGCGATATCGTAATCGCACCGCATCGCACCCAGCTTCCCGTTTCCCCCAGAATCGCCACAAAGCATGGATTGCCTCCAAAGGCGTAAGTCACCGGCGCACGAGACATCGCATAAGGCGCGCCTGTCTGCCTCGCAAGCTCTCCATAATGGAAGCAGCGAAACTCACTGAAAAGTTAGAAGGATAGAACTGTTTACTCTGGGCTGGGAACCTGTACACGTGGAAGCAATGTCCTCCGGCGGCTGATTATGCCCCAGAATCGCTCGTTGCCGAAAGGCCAGAAGAAGAATTCGCGCAATCGTAGATTTTTTTGGAGGGATCACGGGCCAGCCGCAGCAGAAATTGTCGCCTCGCCTGCTCTAGCCCGCTTCGCGTCAGTCAGGAACCTCCGTGCCGCCCCGCAGAGGAAATCGAGCTTGCCAACGACATGGCGACCAGCGCCACGATCGCAAATGTTAGAATCATCACAACCACGGTATCCTCCCTTCCGAAACACGTAGTAGAAGGGCAACTCAGCTTCCAAAGCCAACCGCTTCCTTTTCATTTAGATGCAGAGGACGACGGTAAGTTGTTGTCGCCCGGACAGTACAAGTGTCGCCAAGAAAGGACATTTTACCGGTAATAGTACTGGGGCCTCGATACCCCCAGCCCGCCCGGCTCAACAGCTGCCACAAGTCTTCTCCGCTGCTGAATTATGCCTTGCTCAGCCGAATCGAACCGTCCCCCGTGTGTATTGTTAGCGGCTGTCCCCCGCCGTTCATCTTTCCATGAAGCTGCGAGTTGCTGAACGTTCCCTCGACCGTAACCGGCAATCCCACGCTGATATGCCCGTCGCCCGTGCTGGCATCAATATTCGCTTGGAAGTCAGCAGGCAACACCAAATCAACGCTCCCATCGCCCGTTCGCACGCTCCAGCTCGTCGTCATCTTTGAGCCGGGCAGTACGCGCGTGTCCACGCTCCCGTCCCCGCTCCGAACACTCAGCGCGTCAAACCGCCCCGCAATCTTCACGTGCCCGTCGCCGCTATCGGCATCCAGCTTGCCGTCCAGCTCCCGCGCTTCGATCGATCCGTCCCCGGTGTGCAATCGAAGGTCGCCCTTCAGCGTGTCCACCGTAATGCTTCCGTCGTTTGTATGCAGCACAATGGTTCCCGTCAGCGTATTCGCTCGGATTGACCCGTCGCCCGTATAAATACTCACATTTCCGTGGATCGAGTTCGCCTCCACCGCTCCGTCTCCCGTATGCGCATCCAAATCGGCTTCCTTAGGCATCAGCACGTCAATATGCAGCCTTCTCGAGTTCGATCCCCAGGACCAGCCCCAATGCCCGGTAGTCCGCGCCGTCAGTTGGACCGTGTCTCCTGTCTGGCTCGCCTCAATGTGAAGATTCTTGTCAAGCTCGTACCCCTGATACTCCACATGGAACTGCACCGTCTTGGCGTCGCTTGTCGTGACGCTCACGCTGCCGTCATTCGTGTCAAGCCGCACGTTCGCACGCCCAGAAATCGTATAGTTCTTGGTCCATTCCTGTGCGTTCGCGCGCGGCGCCAGCGCAGGCACAGTCAAAAGGGCAGCGCAAGCGATCCCCAACTGAAGAGCAGTCCGGTTGTGAGACAGTTTCATGGCTCGAAGCCTCCGTAATTCACACGTATCGCGTTCCAAGTGCCTTCCACTATAGGTACGCCACCCAGGCCCAAAATGTTCCCTCTACCCCTGGCGTGAGCCCGCCTCTACCTCGCTCTACAGACGCTCGCGCCCTGGCAAACGCCACTGGCAAACGTCACCGGGCCAGCCGACACCCCGACGCGATCTGATCCTTCCACTTCGCCTTAAGGAATGAAGCTAGCCCAAGCCGCTCAATTATGTGCGGCGCGCTTCTTGCGGCCAGGACGTGCCGCTCCGGGCTTAGCGCGCAGCGCCGCCAGGAACTGCTCCGTCGGCAACGTATTGATCACGTCGCGCTTTTCAAGCCAGCCGCGCCGCGCCATCGTCACGCCGTAGCGGATCAGCGAGAGGTTCGCTGTATTATGGGAATCCGTTGAAATCACGACCTTTACGCCGCGGTCCTTGCACATCCGCAAATAAACATCCTTCAAATCCAGCCGGTCTGGGTACGAATTGCACTCCATCGCCACGCCATGTTTCGCGCACGCCGCCAGAATCTTTTCCATGTCGTAATCGATCGGGTCGCGCCGCAAAAGCAGCCGCCCGGTCGGGTGCGCAATAATCTGCGTATACGGATTCTCGATCGCCGCCAGCATCCGTTCCGTCATCGCCGCCCGCTCCAAATGGAAATACGAATGGATCGAGCACACCACCACATCCAATTCCGTCAACAGTTCGTCCGAATAATCCAACGAGCCATCCTTCAAAATATCAACTTCGGCTCCCGCCAGCACCCGAATCCCCAAGCCCTTGTCGCTCGCCGCGTGAATCTTCTTGATGTGCGCAGCCATCCGCTTTTCATCCAGCCCATTCGCCACCGTCACGGCTTTCGAATGGTCCGTAATCGCGATGTACTGGTGCCCCAGCTTCCGCGCCGCCTCGGCCATTTCCTCAATCGAGTTCTTCCCATCGCTCGCCGTCGTGTGCATCTGCAAATCGCCCTTCATATCCTTCAATTCGATCAAGTGCGGCAATTTGTGCGCTTCCGCGGCGGCAATTTCCCCCGTGTTTTCGCGCAACTCCGGCGGAATGTAGTCCAGCTTCAACTTCGCGTAAATCTCCGCCTCGGTCCGCCGCGCCACCGGCTTTTCGCCCTTGAGCGTGGCCAGCGCATACTCGTTCAGCGTCAAATCCATGTCATTGGCGCGCCCGCGCAGCGCCACGTTGTGCTCTTTCGACCCCGTAAAGTAAAGCAGCGCCGCGCCAAAACTTTCCTTCTCCAGCAGCCGCACGTCCACCTGTAATCCATTCTCCAGCGTGAAGCTAACTTTGTTCTCCCCGTGCGCCAAAGTCTGGTCGATCCCCGGATACTCCAAAATATGTTTTGCCAGCGCGTCTACATGCTTCTGCGAGGTATGTCCCGCGCCCAGTGTCAGCAGCAAATCCAAATCTCCCACCGTTTCTTTCCCGCGCCGCAGCGACCCCGCCGGCGTCACGCTCTCCACCGCTTTTCCCGCCTTCATAATGTGCGCGATGATCGCCGTACCCGCGTCTTCCGCCGTATTAATGTGGAACCGCCCCGTCGATTTCTTGAACACCTCGATCGCTTTCAAAATGTTCTGTTCGCTCTTCTCGCCAAATCCCGGCAGGTCGCGAAGCTTTCCTTCTTTCGCGATTTTCTCCACATCCGCAACCGTACCCGCCTTGAAGTTCGACCACAAAAACGCTACCTTCTTCGGCCCCAAGGATTGCAGTTGCAGCAAATCCAGAATCGTCGCCGGATATTTCTTCAGCAGCTTCTTCCGCAGCGCGTAGTCTCCGGTCTTAACAATCTCCTGCAGATGTTCCACCATCCGCTCGCCAATCCCCGGCAACTCTTCCAGCTTCTCCGGCTGCGCAACAAGCTGCTCGATCGATTCCGGCAACCCGTCGATCAGCTCCGCCGCCTTCTCATAACTCCGGTACCGCCCAATAATGGCCCCATCAATTTCCAAGAGCTGCGCCGTCTCGCGCAAAATCCGTGCAATCTGTTTGTTGTCCATGCCAGCGATTATAAAGCCAGTGTCCTCCGAAATACACGCGCAAGAGTCCCCGCTGCGGTTCAACTGAAGCTTAACGTCGTTACCGCATCCGGGGTCCATTTTCTTCTTCGGAATCCTTGCATCGCTTTCTTACAAATTTGGAAACTGCTGAGCAACAATGTTTCTAAATCCCGCCAATTTCGGTACATCATCAGGAAGAAACGCTCCACCCACGAACTCCGGGGAGGGTGAGGAATGAAACGAACCAGAACCGCCCTGCTTATTCTGCTTTATCTCTTCTTTGGAATTACAGATCTACCATCCCTCTTGGCGCAACGTGGAAGCGTACCCGTAGATTGGAAGGCTGAGTTGGCAACGGCCAAAGCTGGCGTAGAGAAGAACCCAGAGTCGGCGTTTTGGCATAATCAAGCAGGCGTGGCCTACGACGGCCTAGGCGAATTCGAGAACGCCGTGAAAGAACTTAAACTGGCGTCCAAGCTAGACCCTTCAAATCCAATCAACGATTACGTGCTCTATGCGCTTTATAAGAGGAAAGGAATGCACCCGGAACAGCGAGACGTCCTACTCCACGCTCTCGAAACAGATCCGAAGAACCCAGTTGGTCGCTTTGAATTTGCTTCTATCCTCGAAAAGGAAAAGCGTTGGGAAGACTCATTAAGAGAATATCAGACGGCTAAGCGCCTCGTGGGAGCCATGAAGGGGCCCGTGTACGTAGACCCGAGAGGCAATCCGTTCGATGTGGACGGCATCCGGAACCAGCTAGACAAAGCTATAGACAGAGTCGCCAAGCAGAACGAGCCCGAAAATCGCCAAAGATGAATGCGACCCAGCCGGTTGGCGCACAAATTGTTTGCGCCTCAGTCGGTTTGGGGCATATTCATACTTTGGAGGCTGAATGCGTTTTTCGACTAGGATAATTCTATTCATATTGCTCATCGGCGTCGCTTCGGGTGCACAAAGGCAAAAGCCGGCGCAAGTTTCCGCCCCGCGCGAAAAAGTCATCATCGACACCGACATCGGCGACGACATCGACGATGCCTTCGCCGTTGCCCTGGCCCTCAAAAGCCCCGAGCTTCAAATCCTCGGTATGTCCACCACTTTCGGCGACACCGAAGCTCGCGCCAAAATCCTCGACCGCATCCTCGGCGAAGCCGGCCGCTCCGACATCCCCGTCCTAGCTGGTACTCCGACCCACACCACCAACCCCATGACTCAGCGCCGCTACGGCGAAGGCGGCCATTTCGCCAAATCCTCTCATCCAAACTCCATCGACTTCATCCTCGAACAAATCCGCCGCTATCCCGGCCAAATCACTCTAATCGCCATCGGTCCCCTGATGAACGTCGGCGCCCTCATCGACAAAGACCCGCAAACCTTCCTCAAGCTCAAACGCGTCGTCATGATGGGCGGCTCCATCGAACGCGGCTACGGCGATCCCTGGTCCTCTCCTCCTCCGCCTCCAAGCGCCGAATGGAACATCATCAACGACATCCCCGCCGCCCAAAAACTCTTTCTCTCGGGCGTCCCGCTCTACGTAATGCCGCTCGACTCCACTCAACTCAAATTCGACGAAGTCAAACGCGCCTACCTCTTCCAGCAGGGAACTCCGCTCACCGACGCTCTCACTCTCCTCTACCACGAATGGGGCCAGCAAACTCCCACTCTCTTCGATCCCATGACCGTCTCCTTCATCCTCAATCCCCAAATCTGTCCCACCCAACCCATGCACATCATCGTCGACGACAAAGGCTTTACTCGTCGCGAACCCGGCCCGCCCAACGCCCAAGTCTGCCTCCACTCCGATTCCGACGCCTTCTTCCATCTCCTGATCCCCCGCCTAACCGCTCCCTAGCCCGCGGCCACAAAAATTTCCCAGCAGAAGCGCGCAGCGCGACGCTCTCCTCCGTTCCTTTACTTCCTTTACCTCATTTACCTCCTTAACTTCATCTGCTTCCTCAACCTCACTCCACCAATTTTTTCTATTCACTAACCACTATCCACTAACCACTTCTCCCAATAAAAAACCGGCAGAGGGGCGCTCTCTGCCGGCCGAATGATTCCTTGGCTTATGTCGATTAGGTTGGCTTTGCCACGTTCGCTGCCTGGGGTCCTTTCGGTCCCTGGACAATTTCGAACTCTACCGCATCCCCTTCCTGCAGGGTACGGTAGCCATCCCCCACGATTGCGGAATAATGAACAAAGACATCTGGACCATCCTCGCGCCCGATGAAGCCATACCCCTTCGAATTATTAAACCATTTGACGGTTCCTTGCACCTATATGCTCCTCCCTGATAGAGACCTGGATGTATCTCTCGTGGCGAGCTAAATTGGGACGAAGGCAGCCGCCACACGCACAAATTGCGCGGAGTGTACCAGAAAGAGGTTTTCAGTCAAGAGAGCAATCGGTTGCTCGCCGCGAAAAACGAACAATTTCCTTCATATAAAAACGTTTCAATGCTGGAGAACGCCATCGCATCGCCCGCCCGGGCTGCGGCGTTTCTGCAACTCCTAGTGAACACAGGGTTTGCATCCTTTGTTTCAGGCAGTGAATCATTTGTTGCGAGGTCGTCTCGTTCGCGCACCGCTTCCACTTCTGCGGCGACTCAGGAACGAACCAGGAATCGCAGGTAGTAGAGTATCCCCGCAACAGATTTTGCGTCGCGAATTTTGTTTCGGCGGATCATCTGCTCGATTTCGCCGTGCGTAAACGCTTTTGCCGTAATCCGTTCATCTTCCTCTGGTTCGGCCACGCCCGCGGTCAACTCTTCAGCCAGCAATATGTACATACGCTCCTCAAGAAAACCGGGCGTCGGAAAAATATCGAGAAAAACGTGGAATCGCTTCGCGCGATAACCCGTTTCTTCAATCAGTTCGCGTGCCGCCGCTTTCCGCGGATTCTCTCCGCCGTCGATTCGCCCGGCCACCAGCTCCCAGAGGAACTGCCGCGTGGCGTGCCGATACTGCCGGATCAGCAAAATCCGTCCGTCCGCGAACACCGGCAAAACCACCACCGAACCCGGATGCGTGATCACTTCCCGCGTCACTCGCAACCCGCTAGGCTCGATGATGTCATCGCGTCGCAGGCCGAAGACTGGCCCCTTGTAGATCATCTTGCTGCGAAGAACCTTGGCGGTGGTGCGGCTGGGCGCTTTTGGCGGCATAGTTGGTACGTTTTCTCCGCCGTTATCATACACTGTAGGGGCACGATATATCGTGCCCCTACGGCCCGGCACGCGCGTCTGCTGTAGTGGCCGGTCTTTAGACCGGTCATCGCGCAAAAGAGCCGTAGCGCCAGGCTTCAGCCTGGCATCTGATGTCTTTACTCGGGCTTTTCGCCTTCTTCAAATTATGCCCATCAACACCATCATCGTGGACGACGAAAAACCCGCCCGGGAAGAACTCGCCTTCCTTCTCCGCGCGTTCCCCGAAGTCAATTTGATCGGCCAAGGAAAAAACGGCGTCGAAGCCGTCTCCCTAATCAAAGAGCATTCCCCCGACCTCGTTTTCCTCGACGTCCAAATGCCTGGCCTCGACGGCTTCGGCGTCCTAAAAAAGCTCGTCGAGCGCAAAATGAAAATGCCCCACGTCGTTTTCGCCACGGCTTTCGATCAGTACGCCGTGCAGGCCTTCGACGTGAACGCCGTCGACTATGTCCTGAAGCCGTTTGACAAAGCGCGCATCGCCAAGGCCATCCAGCGCGCCCGCAAAATGCTAGACACGCAAACCTCGGCGACCGACCGCCTCGAACAGCTAGTCAGCCAGCTCGGCGAAAAGAAAACCGCGCCCCAGCACGTGAAAGTTCTCGTGAAAGCCGGCCAGCGCCTGCTGCTCGTCAGCGGCCAGGACATCATCTTCGCCACCGTCGACGGCGGCGGCATCTGGGTCGTCACGCGCGATGTCGAGGGTTCCTCTAACTACCGCACTCTCGAAGAACTCAACGCCACCATCGATTCCGACTCCTTCTGGCGCGCCCACCGCTCCTTTCTCGTCAATCTGCAGCACGTCAAGGAAGTCGTCCCCTGGTTCAACTCCACGTTCATCCTCAAAATGGACGACAAGAAAACCACCGAAGTCCCCGTTAGCCGCGTCCAAGCCAAACGCCTTCGCGAACTCTTCAAGCTGTAAGTTTGAGCGAATCTCATGGATCTGGTCGGAAAGATATCGGCAAGCAGGATCTTCACGCGAGACTACTGGAGATGGACCGCGCTCTTTTTCCTGATTTTCTTTGCCCTTTTCTTTTTGACGGATTTAGTCCTCGAGCACTGGACCCATATTTTGGGTACTCATACAGTGAGTGGCAGCTTTTGGTACTCCTTGTTTATGGGCGCATGGTTCGCGTTCCTATTCCCACCGATGACGCGAGCTATCCGCGTCTGGCGCGCGAAGCAATAAAGGGGCCTGCGAGGAACCCATGGAACGCACCTCAATATCGCCGCTAACTTCAAGATTCAAACTTGAGTCTAAACCACAGTGGTTCGCATTACTTTTTGCCACTTACGTTATAACGGGATTTCTCATCTTTCGTTGGACACATTTCCTTGGACGCCCAAGGCCTGTTACAGAGATTGTGATTATGTCTTTCGTGTTTGCTCTTGGAATCGTTTACGCGACACCATGGACCAGACGCCTTCTTCAAAAAACGTCGCATTCTGGGTGAGGATCTAGCACTACGTTAGGAGAGTCATCGTGTGCTAGCATCATCCGTACCCCGCGTACAACGACACGATGGATTTTTCTCTCAGCGACCACCAAAAACTGATCCGCGATACCGTCCGCCAATTCATGGACGCCGAAGTCCGTCCCACCGTGAAGCAGCGCGACCGCGAAGAGCGTTTCCCCGCCGAAGAAATCAAGAAACTCGCCGAACTCGGCTGCTGCGGCATGATGACCCCTGAGGAGTGGGGCGGTCCGGGCCTCGATACGCTTTCCTACGTCCTCATGCTCGAAGAAGTAGCCTCTGTCGACGCCGGCATGGCCACCTCGCTCGGCGTCACGAATTCCGCCGTGCAAATCCCGCTCCTGAAATTCGGCACGCCAGCACAAAAAGAAAAGTATCTGCGCCGTCTCGCCACAGGCGAAATTCTAGGCGCCTTTTGCCTCACGGAACCAGGCGCCGGCTCGGACGCCGCCGGAATTCAAGCCCGCGCCGTTCCCATGCAAAAAGTTGGCTCCGGTCTGGGGACAAGATCGTCCTCGTCGCCAAGTCTAGCGCCAGCGGCAGGCGCAGCCTGGGGCGGCGCGCCGCTAGGCACTCCAAGCGGCGACATTTATCGCCTGAATGGCACCAAGACCTGGGTCTCCAACGGCAGCGTCGCCGGCCTCTTCATCGTCTTTGCCAAGACCAACCCCGAAGCCGGCGGCAAAGGCATCACCGCTTTCCTCGTCGAGCCCACCTTCCCCGGCCTCAAAGTCGGCCGCCATGAAGACAAAATGGGCCAGCGCAGCTCTCCCGCCGTCGAAATCTTGCTAAACGACTGCGAAGTCCCCCGCGAAAATCGCCTCGGCGAAGAAGGCCAAGGCCTGAAAATCGCCCTCAGCGCCCTCGACGGCGGCCGCATCGGCATCGCCGCCCTGGCCGTCGGCCTGGCCCAGGGCGCCCTGAACGCCTCCGTCAACTACGCCAAACAGCGCCGGGCCTTCGGCAAAAGCATCGCCGAGTTCCAAGCCATCCAATGGATGCTCGCTGACATGCAAACCGAGCTCGAAGCCGCCCGCGGTCTGGTCTATCATGCTGCCTGGCTTAAGGATACCCACCCCGGAAAGCTCGGTGCTGCCGCCTCCAAAGCCAAGCTCTATGCCAGCGAAATCGTCAACCGCGTGGTAGCCAAAGCCGTCCAAATTCACGGCAGCGCCGGCTACTCCCGCGAAACCGACGTCGAGCGCATGTACCGTGACGCCCGCGTCATCACCATTTACGAAGGCACCAGCGAGATCCAGCGCACTATCATCGCCAGGGAACTTTTGGGGAAGTCCAATTGACCGCGCGCCCTCTAAACTTGACTGGCTACCGCTCACATCTCGATTTTCCCCTTGACATCTGTTAACTCCTATGCTACTATTCCCCAAGTTGAAAGATATGGCATCCCGGCGCGCCGCCGACCCAACCCAAAACCAAACCTCACCTCGCCCAATTCCAGCCCCATCTAACTCTTTTAGATGCAACACTTACAGCTCGTCCGTAAACGCTGTATCTAAAGGACTTAGCGCAAACTTAACTCCTTTAGATGCAACACTTACAAAAAAACCGGGGGGAGGGGAAGCCCTTGCCCAACGCGCCTGAACCCAAATCCGGGATTGAATCTCCCGCGCGCCAAGCCAAGAAGCGCGTAGTCAGCGGCATGCGCCCCACCGGCAAGCTCCATATCGGCCACTATTTCGGCGCCCTGGAAAACTGGGTCCGCCTGCAGAATGAGGTTCTACCGAGCGCACAAGACGCGGGGACCGGCTCGCCACTCGCCACTAGCCACTCCCCACTTCCCGCCTATGACTGCTTCTACTTCATAGCCGACTGGCACGCCCTAACCAGCGACTACGCCGACACCTCGGCGGTCGCCCAAAACACCATCGAAATCATGACCGACTACCTGGCTGCAGGCCTCGATCCGTCCAAATCAGTCATCTTCCAACAGTCTCTAGTCCCCGAGCACGCCGAGCTTCACCTGCTCCTCTCCATGGTCACTCCCCTCAGCTGGCTAGAGCGCGTCCCCACCTACAAAGAAGCCCTCGATCAAATGAAGGACAAAGACCTCCACAATTACGGCTTCCTCGGCTACCCCTGCCTCCAAACCGCCGACATCGTCATCTACAGCCAAGAGGGTACCCCCCTCTTCGTCCCCGTTGGCGAAGACCAAGTCTCCCACGTCGAACTCTCACGCGAGATCGTCCGCAAGTTTAATTTCTATTCTGGCTTTAAGATCGATCGCCGAATTTTCCTGGCAGAAAACGGAAAGCACTAATAGCTGTTGCCGAGGCCGCAAAGTATCCCCCGCTCCTTGGCAAGCCCAATCCAGGTCCTCTGGACGATCACGATCTCGCCCTTGCGTTCGCCTCGAAGACGCGAGCCCAAGAGATCGGGCTAGAAAACTTCCTGACGCAGGTTGGTTTTGCAAGTAGGTTTTTCACAATGAGCGAGCACCTGTCCGAGCCGCAAGTGATGCTGACGAAGACGCCGAGAATACCGGGGCTCGACGGGCGGAAGATGTCGAAGAGTTATGGGAACGCGATTACGTTGAGCGAAACGGATGACGAGATTCGCAAGAAAACGAAAGTGATGGTTACGGACCCAGCTCGCAAGCGGCGCACCGACCCAGGAAATCCGGACGTGTGTCCCGTCTACGACTGGCATAAACTATTCTCAGCAGGCGAGCCAGGCCGCCTCGATTGGGTTCGCCAAGGCTGCACCACGGCCGGAATCGGCTGCATCGAATGCAAAGCCGCCATGGCCGAAAATTTGATCAAGTGGATTACGCCCGTCCGCGAACGCCGCGTCAAATGGGAGAATGACCCCGAAGGCGTAGTCGACATGATTCAAGAAGGCTCGAAAAAAGCCCGCGTCGAAGCCCAGAAAACCATGGAACGCGTGCGCGAAGCAGTCTTTGGTTGGGAGAAGAAGATGGAGGAAGTTGCAGGTAAATCGGGGCCAAGATGAATTTGACCGCAGCACAGACTGAAGTCTGTGCCACTCGGGAGGCCCTCGTGGTGGCACAGGCTTCAGCCTGTGCTGTGTGAGAAAGATTGATGAAAATGGGCTATGTGGAACGCTATTACGAGCGCACGCTTCCCCACTGGCAGCCGGAGGGACGAGATTTGTTCCTTACGTGGCGACTGAGTGGAAGCTTACCAGTTCAGATAATGACAGCATTGCGCGCCAGCAAGACCAAAGAACTGGGCAAACGATTCAGAGAATATGACTTGGAACTGGATAAGGCTTCTTCCGGCCCTCTGTGGCTGAAGGAGCCAAATATTGCTTTAGCTGTCGTCGCGGGAATAAAAGCAGTGGCCGGTAAAGGCTTGTGCCGCACACACGCTTGGGTGGTGATGCCCAATCACGTGCATCTATTGATCGAACCGCAAGCCCCGATGGCGGCTATAACAAAGGCTATTAAGGGATCGACGGCTAGGCAGGCGAATCTCATACTCGGTAGAACGGGAGAATTTTTCTGGCAAGATGAATCGTTTGATCATTGGATCCGGAATGAAGGGGAATTGGCAAAGGTGAAGAGATATATCGAAAGGAATCCGGTTGCGGCTGGCCTCGCGAGCGAGGAATCAGTGTGGCCATGGTCCAGCGCATGTGCTGCCGATTGTGTGGCACAGACTTCAGTCTGTGCGGCTACAAGTGAGGAGCGCAACGGGAAAGGTAAGGAGAAGAGCACAGACTGAAGTCTGTGCCACCCCGAATGGCGACGCCGAGTAACAAACTGACCGGAAACGCGGCTTACAAGGTGCACATTCCTTTGTATGAGGGCCCGCTCGACCTGCTGCTTGACTTGATCAAAAAGCAGGAAATGAATATCCACGACATCCAGATTTCGCTGATCACCGCGCAATACCTCGAATATTTGCACAAGCTGGAAGAACTGAACGTCGACGTCTCCGCCGATTTCATTTATATGGCCGCGACGCTGATTTACATCAAATCAAAAATGCTTTTGCCGCCCGATCCGCTCGCCGCCGAAGAAGGCCTGGATACCGACCCGCGCGCCGAATTGGTCCAGCGCCTCGTCGAGCACGAGAAATTCAAGAACGCCGCCCAGCTTCTCTACCAGAAGCAACAAATCGAAGAAAACGTCTGGTCCAAGCCGGACAAGTCGCTCTACAACGACGAAGGCACCGAAGGCGAACTGGTCGTCTCGCTCGTCGATTTGGTGAAAGTCTTCCAGCAGGTTCTCGAGCGCCGCAAGGAAGTTTCCCGCATCGATCTCCAACACGAAGAATTCACAGTCGCGCAGATGATCGCGGCCTTGCGCGCCCAAATTCTCGCCAGCACGGACAACACGGTGAGTTTGATTCAGTTTTTCGATGCTTGCCCCTCTCGCCACGCGATGATCGTCGCGTTTCTGGCGGTTCTGGAGATGGTGAAACTGCAAGCGGTCCTGCTGGCGCAGGAAAAGCAGTTCGGGGAGATTGTGGTGAAGAAGGGCAAGGCCTTCGAGGTGATTTTCGATGAGCAAGGTGGCCTGAAGCAGATCGATGAAGAATATAAATAGTGAAGTAAAGGAACTAGAGGAAGTTAATGAGGTTAAGGATGAGGAGCCGCGCAATTTGAAATTGAGGAGACGGCCAATGTGCCACGGCAAAATGGTTTTTTTCCTCTACCTCTTTTACGTCTCAGTTCCTTTTCCTCCACAGGGGCTTGTTTATGACCAACGAAGAACGAAAAGCATCTTTGGAAGCAATTATTTACGCAGCAGATGAGCCGGCGACCATCGAGCAGCTCGCGAAAGCGCTCGGCGAAGAAAAGCTCGTCGTGCAATCGTCGCTTGACGAGCTGGTGGCCAGCTACGCGACCGAAGAGCGCGGCATCGAAATTCGCGCCGTCGCTGGCGGCTACAAGCTGTACACCAAGCCGCAGCAGCACGATGTCGTACGGCGATTCATCAAGAGCCTGAGGCCGCCTCTGCGCTTGACCATGCCCGCGCTCGAGACGCTTGCCGTGATTGCCTACAAACAGCCAGTCACCTCTCCCGAAATTTCCGAAATTCGCGGCGTAAACACTTCAGGCGTAATCAGCACGCTTCTCGACAAGCGCTTGATCACAACGGCAGGCCGCAAGGAAGTGATCGGCCGGCCGATTCTGTACAAAACGTCGAAAGAATTCTTGATGCGCTTCGGCCTGAGCGATCTGGAAGAGCTTCCCAGCCTGAAAGAATTCGAGGCGCTGGCGCGAGAAGCTCTGGGCAGCGATGAGGGCGTTGCGTCGGGCGAAAGCTCAAGCGAGCAGTGGGGAGCGTCGAACGAAGGCGCGGCGCCAATCGAGAGTGCCGCTGCCGAAGAGGTCGCCGAAGAGCACTCGCACGACAGCGTGACCGACGCCGTCGCGCATGTCAGAGAAGAACTTGCGCAAGCGGAAGCGTTTCGCGAACACGAAGCACTCGCCACAGACGAAGGAATGCCTTCGGGCCAATTGGATGAAGATCCGCCACCGCCCGTCGTCAAATCCACCGCCGCGGGCGAATAGAGGAGAACGTCGAGACCCGACCGTCGCTATGAGCAAGCAGATACAACTCAAGACCGCTTTTGCTGCGTTTGGGTTCGCGATGGCCGGTCTCCTTTTTGCGTATCTTGAGTTCACAAACTATGCGCGAATGCGGCCAATTATGGTGTGCACGTCCATTGTTCTATGTCCACCTTGCCTCTTGTCCGCACTCTTTCTGGACATTCAGCCGCATTCGGGCGAGGCGATCATGGCGTGGTCTGTGATTGCAGGAATAAATGCCGCGCTTTATGCGACCCTCGGAGGAATTGTTCTGCGCTTTATCGGGAAATCGAAACACAGCCTGCAAGAGAAGCCGCAGCGATAGGCAAAATCAGAACAGACAGAAAATGCAGGAAAGATTACAGAAGATTATTGGTCGGGCCGGAATTGCTTCGCGGAGACACGCGGAGCAATTGATCTTGAGCGGACAGGTGCGCGTGAACGGAGTTGTCGTACGCGAACTGGGGACCAAGGCCGACGCATCGAAGGACAGGATTGAAGCGGCGGGTCGCACGGTCGGAACCACTGAGCAGAGGAAAATTTATTTGGCGCTGCACAAGCCGCCGGAAGTAGTTTCGGCAATGGCCGATCCCGAAGGACGGAAAACACTGCGGAATTTGCTGCGCGGATTGCCGGAGCGCGTGTTTCCAGTCGGCAATTTGGAATACGGCGCGTCAGGGCTTGTGTTCATGACCAATGACGGCGATTTGTCGGCGCAAATGTTGAAGAACTGGGCGCAGATCGAGCAGGTATACCACGTCAAAGTGAAAGGCATGCTCACGCTGGCGGATTTAGACCGGATCGGAAGAGAAGTTGGATTGCGGATGAAAACGGTGCGGCAACCCGACGCAACGCGCGGGCGCGCGGCGAATTTCTGGTACGAAGTGCGCATGCGGGACTCGAAAAAAGAAGAGTTGCGCCGCGTGTTGATGAAGGACATGCATCCGGTCGAAAAGTTGATGCGCATTGGATTGGGCAGCCTGACAGTCGAAGGTTTGCCGCGCGGACGATACCGATTGCTGCCGGAGAAAGAAGTCGCAGCCCTGCGCGCGAGCTTCAAGGGTACAAAAAAAGAAAAAGAGAACGCAGAGTCGCCCCGACTTGGTCAGGGTGAACGCCGTTCGCTGAAACAACGCAGAGAAAAGCGAGCCTCCACAAACAGCCGCAACTAAGATGCAGGAACGATTGCAGAAAATTATGGCGGCGTGTGGAATTGCGTCGCGGCGCAAAGCGGAAGAAATGATTGCGGCCGGCCGCGTCACGCTGAACGGCGAAGTGGTGCGCGAGCAAGGCACCAAAGCCGATGCGGAGCACGATGTTATATGCGTGGATGGCAAGCGCATCGGGAAACAGGAGCAGTTGGTCTATTTCCTTTTGAACAAGCCGAAGGGTTACGTCACGACGGTGAGCGATCCCGAAGGACGCCCGACGGTGATGGATTTGATCGAAAAGCGCGTTGGGCGAGTCTATCCGGTCGGGCGGCTGGATTACGCAAGCGAAGGTTTGCTCTTGATGACGAACGATGGCGCGCTGGCGCAGAAAATGATGAAGGCCGGCTCGCATGTGCCGAAAACATATTTGGTGAAAGTGAGCGGAAAGCCGGACGAGCAGAGCATCGAGAGATTGCGCGCGGGGATTGCGATTGAGCTGGAAGATGGGCGCAAAGTACAAACATCTCCTGCGAAGATACGGCTGACGGAAGATGGCGCGAATCCGTGGTACGAGGTGATTTTGATCGAGGGGCGAAACCGGCAGATTCGGCGCATGTTTGATAAGGTGGGACATCTCGTCGAAAAAATCCGGCGCGTGCAACTGGGACCGCTCGTTTTGGATGTCGAGCCGGGAAAGTATCGGCAATTGCGGAAGGCGGAAATCGAGCAGTTGCGGAGAATGATGGCGGCGAAATGAAATGAGGTAAGTGAAGTAAATGAAGTAAAGGAAGTTCAGGAACTGCGACGCCCGGGTGGCTGGTCGGGCACGGCGAAATTGCGGGGTGGAGAAACGAACGTTTCAGGGTGCGAGAATAAACGAGGGATAGAAAGAAGAAAAGATAACGCAGAGGCGCAGAGTGCAGAGAGAACACGCAGAGAAAGACACTGAGAAAAACGCAGAGAAAAAACCAGAAAAAGACCCGGCCAAGAACGGACACGAATGACGCGAACGATCGAAGAGCTGATACCGGATTATATTCGAGGGCTGCCGGTGTATGTGCCTGGGCGGCCAATTGAAGAAGTCGAGCGCGAGCTGAAGATTCATGCGGTGAAGCTGGCGTCGAATGAGAATCCGCTGGGGCCTTCGCCGCGCGCGGTGGAAGCGGCGAAAATAGCGCTCGAAAATGCGCACCGCTATCCGGATGGCGGCACTCACCTGTTGCGCGAGGCGCTGTCCGCGCGGACGGAAGTGGCGACCGAAGAGATTTTCGTGGGTCTCGGTTCGAGCGAGATTATTGATCTTGCGTCCCGGGTGCTTTTGCGCCCTGGTTTGCAGGGGCTGACGTCGTATGGAAGCTATGCGCCGTTTTCCGTGGCGATTCGCGCGAGCGGTGCGGAGTTAGTGCTCGCGCCGCAGAAGAACTTTGCGTTTGATTTGAAAGCCATCGCGAAGGCCATTACGCCAAAGACTGGCGTAATTTATCTGGCGAATCCAAACAATCCCACTGGAACCGCGTTTCGTATGGAGGAACTCGTGGAGTTTCTCGAAAGCGTGCCAGACGGAGTGCTCGTAGTGCTGGACGAGGCCTACATCCATTACGCGCCGAGCTTGAACCGGCGGCGTTCGGAAGAGATTTATCGCACGCGCAAAAATCTTCTTATCTTGAGGACGTTTTCGAAAGTGTACGGGCTGGCGGGGATGCGCATCGGATTTGCGCTGGGCCGGCCGGAGCTGCTCGCGGCAATGAACAAGCTGCGGACGCCCTTCAATACTTCCGGCGTGGCGCAGGCGGCGGCGCTGGCGGCGCTGGATGACCGGGAGCACGTCACGCGCTGCATCGAGACGAACGCCAAAGAGCGGAAACGGTTGAGTGAGGGATTCGGCAAGCTCGGCTTGCGGCCCGTGCCCAGCGAGACGAATTTTATTTTCATGGAAGTGGGGCCGGAGTCGAAAGCGATTTGCGAGGAACTGCTGCGTTTGGGAGTGATCGTGCGCCCGCTGGGATGGATGGGATTTCCGGAAGCGATTCGCGTGTCGGTGGGAACAGCGGAAGAAAATGACAAGTGCCTGGCGGCGTTGGCCGAGATTTTCGCGAGGCGCGCGGCGAAAGGACAGTTGGCGGCGCGTTGAGAATAGCGCCTATTTTATTTTCGACGAACAAATCGCACGTCACCAAAAACTTGGCGCTGGGGCGGCCATGGAACACCGGGACGCTACTTTAAGAAAGGGAAGATCTCCAGGTTGCGCTTGCCGGGAAGGACGACGCCGAGAAAGCGGCCGTCGAGAGAGATGGCAAATTCGCGGAAAGTAATGTCGCGGAGGATGGGCTGCGGAGTGGGTTCGAGGATGGGGACGTCTTTTCCTGGTTGCTGCGCGGGAAGCGGGGGAATCGCAATCCACACGATGTCCGCGGATTTTCGTTCGATGGCGCGTTTCAGGAGGATGCGGGTCTCGTCTGGCATCCAGTGAAAAACGCCGAGGCCGACGCGAAGACGGACGAAATGATTGGGAGCCGTGAGGTCGCGCACTTCGAGAACTTCGCGATCGATGAAGTAAGCCACTTTTGTGCCGCTGGGCGAAACGGAAAGGCCGCCGGCGTAGCCATCGAGCGTGGCGACTTCCGTGGCGTCCTGCGCGAGAAGTTCGAGGCGCTGGAGGCGCGGAGGAGCGCTTAGCGCGGGATCGCGTTCGACGGCGATGGCGGAATTGGTCCCGGGAATACGTGAGGTATCAGCGAAGGTGCGGCCCTCGAACGCGGGACCGGCGGGGCCCGTCGCGATATTAAAATAGCGAAAAGAAAAAAGGATGCGCGGCTTCACGGTTTCGGTGAGATAGATGATGGTCGCGTTGTCCTGCAGCCAACTAGCCTCGTAGCAGTTTTCAATCGTGTTCTCTCCTTTACCAAAACGGATTTCCTTGCCGCTGTCCTCGATGGCTAGGGTTTGAATGGAATCCTGCGTGTGGCCGGCTTGGTCGATGACGCTGGTGGTGAAAAGCTGGGCGAGAATCTGGCGGCCGTTGGGAGACCAACTGAACGCATCGACGGCGTAGGAAAACGGAAGAGTGCCGCGGTTGAACTTTTCTCCTTGGACAAGACGGCGGCGCTTGCCGTTGAGCTCCATGAGCCATATGTCATCGTGCTGGAGATCGTACTTTTTGGTTTTGATGGTGCGGCGGACGGAGTAAACGACGCGGCCGTCGGGAGCAAAGCTGAAGGCGGTGATTTCGTCGTCGATATTTTGAAGAGGCTTATCGAGATCCTGCGCGCGAGCGTGCTGGGGGAAACAGAAAAACCCAAGTAAAAATAGCACGGGTCCCCATCGCACGAGACGGAGGAGCCGGCATGGGAGACGAAGATGCATCACGGCTGGCTGACGGCCCCCGAGGTGGTTGAAGGTCCTGGCTGGGGACCAGTGAAATCGGAGCAGCATGGTTTTTCGACCGGTTTGAATTCCATAAATTCGACGCGGGTGAGATCGGCGTCGTACAGATTGAGTTGCCATTTGCCGTCGCGGCCGATTTTGGGTTCTTCACCGGGCTTCACACCTGCTTTGATGATTTCCTGCTGGATGACGTGGATGTCGGGAACGCCGAGAGAGATGTGGTTCATGACGCCGAGAGTTTGTTTGTCTGCATTGGGCGAAATGCGGAGCATGTATTCGACCCAGTCGGTACCGTCGGGAACTTGCATGGCGACCCAATTGTCTACGCCGTCGTCCTTCATACCGCCGTGCCAGTAGGGGCGGAAGCCGAGAAGATCTTTATAGAAGCGATCGGTGGCGTCGCGATAGTTGACAACAAAACCGGCATGGATGATGCGAACCGGATTGGAAGGATTCGGGGGCGCCAGGCCCTTGTTCAGTTCCGCGGAGTTGGCCAAATTGTAGGAGTCGGTGATCGAAAGATGATGGCCCTCGGGATCCTGGAGCAGGAGGCGGACGAGATCGCCGGTGTGTTTTTGCTTTACTTGATCGAAATCGATTTTCTTGAAGTCCAGGTATCGTTTGAAAGCCTCGAGATCGTCGGTGAGGAAAGAAATATCGGCGATGAGGTCGGAGGGCGCGGGACTTGGCATTTTCTTGAGAGTGATGCGCTGGCCGCTGGGAAGAAAAAGAAACTGGTCAGGCGTGTTTTCACAGTAGTCGCAGGTGTGCTGCGGATCGATGAGCTGGCGATAAAATCTGCGAGCCGCGGGGATATCGGAAACATAGATTGTGACGCCCGCAATGCCCAGAATGCGCGGGCGAGTGGGAGGCTTGCGCTTGGCCATAACGGGAAGGCACAAGAGCAAGCTCGCGATAAGCAACACAGCTTTCTTCACAAGATCACCTCACGGGTTAGATGCCGAATGGGATTTTAGCGTGCGAATTTCGTTCAGGCGAGTGCGAAGGCGCTGTTCGAAACCCTGATCGGTCGGTTTGTACCAGGCGCGGCCAGCCAGATTATCGGGCAGGCAGGACATGTCTGTCACTTTTTCTTCGAAATCATGGGCGTATTTGTAGCCTTCGCCGTAGCCGACATTTTTCATAAGGCCGGTAACGGCATTGCGGAGATGCAGCGGGACAGGATCGGCTTCCGTTTTGCGCACGTCGTCGAGGACTTCGCCGTACGCAGTGTAAACGGCATTGGATTTTGGCGCGAGCGCGAGATAGACGGCGGCTTGCGCGAGGGCGAGATGGCCTTCCGGAGCGCCGAGAAAATCGAACGCGTCTTTCGCGGCGAGTGTGACGGCAAGGGCGCCGGGTTCGGCGAGGCCGATGTCTTCGCTGGCCATGCGCACCATGCGGCGGGCGAGATAGAGCGGATCCTCGCCGGATTCGATCATGCGTGCGAGCCAGTAGAGCGTGGCGTCGGGATCGGAATTGCGGACGGATTTGTGGAGCGCGGAGATGAGATTGTAGTGCTCCTCGCCGGCTTTGTCGTAGCGGAGGAGTTTGCGCTGGAGAACGTCTTCGAGGAGTTCGCGCGTGATGGCGCGGTTGCCGGATGGGCCGGGCTTGGCGCTGCGAGCCGCGAGTTCGAGCGTGTTGTAGGCGGAGCGGGCGTCGCCGTTGGCAAAGGACGCGATGCGGAAGAGAATTTCGTCGGTGGCTTCCACATTTTCATGTGCGGCCGCAGAGCGGCCGACGCCGAGACCGCGCTCCTTGTCGGAGATGGCGCGGCGAAGCAGCTCGACGATTTGCGGCGTAGTGAGCGGGTCGAGGACGTAGACCTTGGTGCGCGAGAGCAGCGGAGAGATGACTTCGAACGAGGGATTTTCAGTGGTCGCGCCGATAAAGGTGATGTGGCCGGCTTCGACGTAAGGGAGAAAAGCGTCCTGCTGTGCTTTGTTGAAGCGGTGCACTTCGTCGACGAACACGATCGTGCGCTGGCCGGCGTGAGATTTGTATTCGGCGGCGGCCATGACTTCCTTGATTTCCTTGATGCCCGCGAGAACGGCGCTGAAGGCGACGAATTCAGAACGCGTGAGTCGGGCAATCAACCGCGCGAGGGTGGTCTTGCCGCAGCCTGGCGGTCCCCACAGGAGCATCGAGGTGATTTCGTCGTTTTCGATTTGCTGGCGGAGCGGTTTGCCGGGTCCGAGGAGCTTTTCCTGGCCGATGAATTCGTCGAGAGTGCGCGGACGCATTCGCTCGGCGAGAGGCTGGTGCGCGGAGTCTTCGAGAGGAGGCTGCGGCAATTTGGAGAAGAGACTCACAGCTACAGTGTGCCCTTTTTTGATAAAGAATTCCTCTGGCGGGCGGCTTCGTAGAATAGAACGGCGGCGGCGGCGGCAGCGTTGAGGGATTCGACGCCGCTGGCAATGGGGATGCGGATGCGGGAGTCGGCGCTGCGCTCGACTTCTTCGGGGAGGCCGGCGCCTTCATTGCCGACGAGAAGCGCGACCGGCTCGCACCAGTCGACTTCCCAGGGAGAAAGAAGCGGAGGAATTGTGGACGAATGGGGCGCAGCGTGCTGCGCCCCTACATCATCGGAGGCGAAGGAGTGCGGAGGTTCATGCACCGAGGTTGCGAGAGTGCGGACGTTTGCGATTTTGAGCTGCGTGAGCAGAATCGGCAGCGACATGCCGGGAAGAATGGGGAGATGGAGCGCGGCGCCGGCGGAGGCGCGCAGAGCTTTTGGAGAAAACGGGCTGGCGGTGCCGGATTGGCCGGAAGCGGCGGTGACGGCTCCGGTTGCGCCGAATGCCGCGGCGGTGCGCAGGATGGTGCCGACGTTTCCCGGATCCTGGACGCCCGCGAGGACGACAAGAAGGGGAGCGCACGCGGAAGCCGGTGCGCGAAGCAAATCGTCGAGAGTCGCGGTGCGCGGATGCACGAGAGCAGCGACGCCTTGCGGATGTTCGGTGTCGGCGAGGCCTTCGAAGAGGCGGTCAGTGGTGTGGAGCACCGGAAAAGCCATTTCGGTTTTGTTGACAAAAGGCGCAAGACGCTCGCGATGACGTTCGCCGGACTCGCTGAAGAGAACCGCGGCGATGCGGCAGCCGGAGCGTAGCGCTTCTTCGACGAGGCGGACGCCTTCGACGCCAACGGCGCCGGATTCGGTGGGCAAGCCGCCGCGGAGGGCGAGGCGAAACTCCTTGAGCCAGCGATTGTCGCGGCTGGTGAGAACTCCTGGCGCGGCTGCGGGCGCAGGGTTGCGGGCGGGTTTGCCTGGGGTTGCCATTACGGGGAGGGTAGCAAATTTCGGGTGGCAGAGGCTAACGGGGCGCCCGCGCGTCGTGTTGCGCTGAACTAGGACGACTGTGCCGAAGAAACGAGCGGGGCAGCTTGCTGCGATTCGGCCTCGATTAGGCGCAGGCGAATTTCCGAGAGGAGTTCGAAGGAGCGGAGACGCGCGGAATGATCAAAGATGTGCGCGGTGGTGATGATTTCGTCGGGTTGCGTCAGGTCGAGGAAGTTGAGCAAGCGGTGCTCGACGGTTTCGGGCGAGCCGACGACAGAACAGAGAAGCGTCAAGCTTGCGGATGCCTTTTCCGAGGGCGACCAGAAGGAATCGATATCGTGGATGGGCGGAGGAATCTGGCCGGGCATTCCGCGGCGAAGATTGGTGAAGGATTGTTGCAGGGATGTGAAATGGTATTGCGCTTCGGCGTCGGATTCCGCGACGACGGCGTTCAGGCCAAGCATGGCGTAGGGACGCTTGAGTAGCTTCGAGGGCTGGAATTGCGCGCGATAGAGGTTCAATGCTTGCATCATGTCGGCGGGCGCAAAATGGGAGGCAAAAGCGAAGGGCAAGCCCATCTTTGCGGCTAGGTCAGCGCTAAAAAGGCTGGAACCGAGCAGCCATATCGGTACGCGCAATCCCGCGCCGGGAACCGCGCGAATTTTTTGGTCGCGAGCAGCAGGCTCGAAATAGGATTGGAGCTCTTCGACGTCCTGCGGGAAAGTGTCGGCAGCAGAAGACTTTTCGCGGCGCAACGCGTGGGCCGTAAGCATGTCCGTTCCTGGAGCGCGGCCGAGACCGAGATCGATGCGGTCCGGATATAGGGAAGCGAGCGTGCCGAACTGTTCGGCAATAACAAGCGGAGAATGATTCGGGAGCATAATGCCGCCGGAACCGACGCGGATGGTCTTCGTGCCGCCCGCAACGTGGCCGATGACGACGGAGGTGGCGGCGCTGGCGATGCCGGGCATGTTGTGGTGCTCTGCGAGCCAGAAGCGGTGATAGCCCCAGGACTCGGCGTGCTGCGCGAGGTCGAGCGAATTGCGCAGGGCATCGGCGGCGGTTGCACCTTGGGGGATCGGCGACAGGTCGAGAATGGAGAAGGGAATCACACTCATTGGATGCCGCGGCGTTTCCGCAAGTTACGAATAAGAAAGATGGGGCAGGCTCGGCCAGGCGGGTAGGGGCGCGTGAGATGCCTGCAGGCTCTTATTGCATGCGCTGGAGGTGTATGGTAGCGTCGCAAAATTGAAGGCAAACGCGGGCGAAGCGCGGCAGGGTGTGTGTGAGTAGTCTTCGCCAAAGGCCAAAAAGTTGCCGGCAGAAATGTTGCGCGTGAATGCGCAGACCCCAGAAGCGGAAGCGCTGCGTTACGCGGCTAGTTTTCTTACGCGCGGAAGTGTCGTTGCGATTCCTACCGACACGTTTTACGGGCTGGCGGCCGATCCGTTCAATCTTTCCGCGGTGGATGAAATTTACAAAGTGAAGGGACGCCCAGAAACTCGAGCGCTGCCGATATTGGTGCCGTCGATGGACCAGGCCGTGCAACTGGCGCGCGAGGTGCCGCAGAATTTTTTGAAGCTGGCGCAGGCGTTCTGGCCGGGAGCGCTGACGCTGGTGGTGGATGCGGCGACTCGTTTGCCGCTTAAAGTGACCGCGAATACGGGGAAAGTGGCGCTGCGCTGGCCAAAGAACGAGGTGGCGTGCCGGTTGATTGAAGAGTTTGACGGGCCGATCACCGGGACGAGCGCGAATATTTCGGGCTTTCCTTCGTGCGCGAGCGCGGAGCAAGTGATGAAGCAGCTTGGCGGGCGGCTACCGTTGATTCTGGATGCGGGGGAAACCGGGGCAACATTGGGATCGACGATTGTCGAAGTTCGCGGCGGGGCGTGGAAGATTATTCGAGAAGGTGCGATTCCCGTGGCGGAGATTGAGAAGGCGATGAAGTAGACGGGTTAAAGAAGCATGTCGTGAGGGAGCTATTACGGAGAGGCGGGGGCCGTAGAAGCAGTTTTCTTGTTCTGGTCCGCTGGATTGTATTCGGAATCGAGTTGCATCGCCAAGGATGTCAGGTGCATGGGCGACGTGTCTTTCCACCCGATTCTCGAAAATTCTGTCTGGCCTCTCCCCATATCTTGCTCTGCTTGAAATTTTTCGCCCAGCTTCGTCTCAACCAATGACAGCCGGATATAGGTGAGCCCAATCTCCTGCGTCAGCAGAGTGCTTTTTTGATCTGCCTCTTTGTATCTCCGGAGCGTTGCCAGATATTCGGCTAGCCCGGATTTCTCACCAGGTGTGAATTGATGCTCTGGAAAGAGTCGTGGGGGGTGTCTTTTCGTCGCGCGGGACACGGGCAGCCTGTTGCTGTTGTTTTTTCAGCGTGAATGGCGGGCCCAGTTGACGGCGGAGTTGTTTTTGCGCGCATTTCGCCGTAAGCGTGGGATGCCAGGGCTGTTTTGGTAAGCGCCGTTTTTTCAGCAGCGCAGCGCGGTGTACGCTGCGGCAAAGATGTTCTGCCAGGGATACGCGCTACTGTAACGGACCCACATACGGCGGGCGGTGATGCGCACCGCGGCGGCAATTTTCAGCAGTTTCAGCCGCAGAGTGTCGGCTTGGGCTTCCGCCCACTCCGTACCCGCCAGGCCCAGCCGCCGCAGCGCCTCCAGCAGCACGTAAGCGAGCGAAGAAAAATACAGCCGCAACTGGTTGGCCCGCAGCGTCTCCGTGCTCAGCCGGTCCGCGAACAGATTCAACTGCTCCTTGATGCGATTTTCCATCTCACCCCGTGCGCAGTAGAGCTGCTCATAAAGTTTCTGCGCGGGCCACGCCTCTTTGCCCAGCGAGGTGACCAGATAGCGCGGATTCTCCTTCCCCTCGAGGTGCTCCGCTTTGGCTATCACGCGCCGCGCCCGTGACCAGCTCTTCTTGGTGCGGTAAGCGAACTCCGTGAACACGCGCGCCGGTTTTCCCGTGCGCCGGTGCTCTTGCTTGGCTTGCTGCATGGCGCGTCCGATGATCCGTCGCAAGCGCTGGTTGCGCGCAAAGCCGAATACGTAGTCCACCGCGTTGCTCTCGCACCACGCCAGCAATTCCTCGCGGCAGAAGCCGGAATCCGCGCGCAGGATGATGCGCGTCTTCGGCCACCGGGCGCGGATCTGCCGCACCAGGCGCTGCACTTCCTCCAGGCTTCCGGCACTGGCGTCGATGTTCGAGGGCCGCAGCCGCGCGCACAGCAGATGATCTCCGCAGAACACATACAGCGGCAGATAGCAGTAGTGCCCGTAGTAGCCGTGGAAAAAACGCGCTTCCTGCCGTCCGTGCAGCGGCGTGTCGGTGGCATCCAAGTCCAGCACGATCTCCCGCGGCGCGCACGGGTGCGCTTCCAGGAAAATATCTACCAACAGGCCATCCAGCGCTTCGGCGGAATAGCTGATCTTGTGGTAGCGCTCCACGGCAGGCGAACCCGCTGGCGTCAGTTCCAAGCGGTTCAGCGTGCTCTTGCCGGCCAGCGGCGCGTCCAGGTCGCGCTTGCCAGCTAGCATCCCGAGAAGCACATCGTTGCGCAACTCTTCGTGATCGTTCAGGTCTTCGTAGCCCAGCGCCAAGCCGTAAACGCGTTGCGCCAGCATCTCGCTTAGCTCATGCGCGATGCGCTCCGCATCGCGAGCGTCGGTGAAGCAATTCTCCACCCGCCGTAACAGCCCGATTTTGCGGTCCACCGCGCGCAACAGCAACGCCCCGCCCTCGGTGGTCAGCCGCTCTCCGGAAAACTCTGCCTCTACCCGGCGCGAAAAATGCGCTTCAAACTCGAACCGCGACTGGTTACACTCTGTCATTAGAAAGGCCGCCCTTCGATGGCATTTGCTACGTCTCGATAACGCAGTTATGCCTGAGATGACGGCCTTTTTCTACTTCAAATCAAATCTCTTTACTCAACCCCGGTGAGAAATCCGGGCTAGCTCCTTTGCGCCTTCATTTGCGGTGCGGTTGTTGCAATTGCACATGACCGCACTCTTGAAACTCGCAAGCATAGCTCCCGCAACGACGGCTGGGTCCGAGGATTGTGCGACCGCCATTGCCAAGACGGGCGCTGCAAAATATCCAACCACGGCGCCTAGCAAGGCGCAGATAGAAACTGCGATAGCTTTTTTCATCGGAGTTCCTTCAGGGCGTGCGGATTTTGCTCGGACGTGGATTCGAGAACCTTCTTATCGGCGTTATACAGTTTCGCCTCGGCGGCTTCTCGCGCGTTGATGTACTTTATTAGCTGATTGGGAGAAATGCCTCTGTGGTCCAACAGGGCCAATTCGCTCTCCGCGGAGTTCAGGTACTCGGCTGCCTTGGCGGAATTATTAGTCGCCATTTCCAGCTGATAGAGTCTGAGATAGGTCACCTCAGCATAAAGGTGCAGAATTCTTCCGGGGTATTTGACCTTCCCGTTCTGAAGGTGCTGAAGGACGCCGAAATATTCGAGAAGGGCTGTTTTACCTTACTCTGCGCCAGCCTGATTAGATTGCAAGAGCGAATACTCGCCGAAAAGTCCAAGATAAGAGTAAGCCAGGCTGGCTCTGACATTCGGCAAATACTTGTACTTGGCTCGAATCGAGCAGGTTGCCGCTCCGGCGGCGAGAAAAACCAATAGGCAGGCAAAGCGGAAAAGGATGGTTCTAAGGGCTTTCATCTGATTCTCCATTACCGGCCCCGCAGTGCTCCGGTGCGCCTTTCCATACTAGCCAGTTGGCTTTGGGAATAGACCTGACCAGAAGTTCAGGTGTCTCCGGGCTGCAACTGCCCAAGGCGCCTGTCGATTCTTTGGTATTGCGAGTCGGCGGCGTAGCGGGGGTCGAGATTGGTGGGATTGGATTCGATGTGGAAGATCAGGGAGGAGGGATCGTGTTTGGCGTGCTGGCCACAGCCTGCCAAAAGGAAAAGAAGGAGAAAAGATTTAACGCAGAGTGCACAGAGGAGACGCAGAGTTCGCGGCGAGTTTGCGAGGCTAGCGCGGAGGGGCGTAGGAGATTTTACCGAGAATGGCGGGGCCGCGCGCGCCGGTGGCGCTGGGGAGATTTCCAGGGCGGCGATGGAAGGTTTCGTAGGCGAGAAGGGCGAACGCGAAAGCTTCTTTCGCGTCTTCGGAGACGCCGAGTTTCGAGGAGCGGAGAATTTCGATTTCGCCGAGCGCGGCTGAGAGTTGCGCGAGGATAAGCGGATTGTGCGCGCCGCCGCCGGAGAAGATGAGCTGATGGATTTGTGTTTTGGGCAGGACGAAGCGATTTAGGGCGTCGACTATGGAGAGCGCGGTGAAAATCGTGGCGGCGCGGATGAGGTCGGCGGGCTTTGCATGGTGTTTCTTGCCGAGCGCGAGAACTTTTTTTACGTAGGCGTGGCCGTAGTATTCACGGCCGGTGGATTTGGGCGGCGCGAGTTTTAGGTAGGGATCGCGCATCAGATCGTCGAGCAGTGCGGGGATGGCGCGGCCGGTTTGCGCGAGGCGAGCGCCTTTGTCGAAGCGCCGGCGGCCGTGCGTGAAATGCGAGACGAGAGCGTCGATGAGCATGTTGGCGGGGCCGGTGTCGAACGCGACGACCTGCCCAGGCTTTGCGGCGGCGGGAATTACAGTGATGTTGGCGATGCCGCCCAGATTCAGCGAGACGCGACCGAGTTTTTCGTGGCGATAGAGAAGGTAGTCGACGTACGGGACGAGCGGGGCCCCTTGTCCACCAAGAGCGATGTCCGCGGGGCGAAAATCGGCGACGGTGGTGATGCCGGTGCGAGCGGCGATGACGGCCGGCTCGCCGATTTGAAGTGTTGAGGCGGTAGGACGGCCGAAGTAGGGCGCGGGCGTGCCTTGATGAAAGATCGTTTGGCCGTGCGAACCGATGAGCGCTACTTTGCGAGGCGAAACGCGAAATTTGCGGCACGAGGCGAGCGCGGCTTCGGCGAAGACTTCTCCTAAACGAAAATTCAATTGGCTGAGAGCGCCTGCCGTGATGGGATGCTGCTCTGCGATCCGGAGGATCTCTTTGCGCAGCGCAGGGGGAAATCTGCTTGAGGTGTGGCCGAGCAGCTCTGCTCGCAGATGCGGCGGCGCACCCGATATGTAGGCAAGACCGACGTCGATGCCGTCGGCGGAAGTGCCGGACATGAGGCCGAGAACGAGCATGGAGCGCTGCTTCATGGGTACAACTACACTTGTAACACAGGGAGCGCGGCAAACGCGGAGAACGCCGACCTCATGTGATGTGTTTCTTAAGTTCGGCGAGGAGATTGAGGGCGTCAATGGGTTTGAGCTGATCGAGATCGGCGCCGCGGAGCTTATCGAGAACGGCGCGGTCGAGCGCGGTGAAGAGGACTTCCTGGTGGCCGTTGCGGCGATGCGCGGAAGAGGCCGATGCACCGGGCGTGTTGGCCGCCGAAATCACGGATGGATCGTCCAGCGCGCCGGGGGAAAGCGTTTCGCTCAGTTCGTGCTCGCTTTGTTCGTGTTTTTTCAGGACTTCGCGGGCGCGCTCGATGACGCTGCGGGGAAGTCCCGCAAGGCGGGCGACTTCGATGCCGTAGCTTTTGTCGGCGCTGCCAGGCTCGACGCGGCGAAGAAAAATGATTTCGGTGGGCGTCTCTTTCACCGAGACATGAACATTCGAGACGCCGGTGAGGAGTTCGGCGAGCTCGGTAAGTTCGTGGTAGTGCGTGGCGAAAAGCGTGCGCGAACGGGTGTGTTTCTGAAGATGCTCGACGACGGCCCAGGCGATCGATAACCCGTCAAACGTCGCGGTGCCGCGGCCGACTTCATCGAGCAACACGAGGCTCGAAGGCGTGGCGTGATGCAGAATCGCGGCGACTTCGCTCATTTCGACGAGAAACGTCGAGCGGCCGCGCGCGAGGTTATCGCTGGCTCCGATGCGGGTAAAAATGCGATCGGTGATGGGAAGCTTCGCTTGGCGAGCGGGAACGAAAGAACCCATCTGCGCCATCAGGACAATCAGAGCGGCTTGGCGAAGATACGTCGATTTTCCGCCCATGTTCGGGCCGGTGATCAGTAGAAGCTGCTGACGTCCTGGGTCGAAACAGAGATCGTTGGGGACAAATCGTTCGCCGCGCTGGCGCAAAAGTTCTTCGATGACGGGATGCCGTCCGCCGACGATGAGCAATTCTCCGGCGGAGTTGAATTCCGGGCGCGCGTAGCCGCGGTCGGCGGCCAGCTTTGCAAAGGAAGTGAGCACGTCGAGCTGTGCGACGGCGGCGGCCGTACGGCGCAGGCGTGCAGCTTGCGCGGCGACGCTCGCGCGAATCTCGACAAAGAGCTGCCGCTCGATTTCAAGGATGCGTTCGTCGGCGGCGAGAATTTTGCGCTCGTATTCTTTCAGCTCGGCAGAAGTGAAACGCTCGGCGTTGACGAGCGTCTGCTTGCGTTCGTAGTCGGCGGGCGCGAGATGCAGATTCGGTTTCGAGATCTCGATGTAGTAACCGAAAATCTGATTGAAGCGGATTTTCAGCGAAGCGATGCCGGTGCGCTTGCGTTCGCGCTCTTCCATCGCGGCGATGATCTGCTTGCTGTGCTGGCTGAGGTCGCGAAGCTCGTCGAGTTCGCCATGGTATCCGGAGCGGATCATGCCGGGTTCAGTGGCGAGAGCCGGCGGCTCGTCGGCGATGGAGCGTTCGAGGCGCTCGCGAACGTCGGTAAGCTCGTCGATTTCGGAGTAAAGATGACGGAGCAGGGCGCTTCCGCCCAACGGCGGAGGCGTCACAAAATTCCGCAGCACGGGAAGCTGTGCAAGCGATTTGCGCAGAGCGACCAACTCGCGCGGCGAGGCCAGTCCAAGAGTGATGCGGCTGGTGAGACGCTCGAGGTCCTGTATGCCGCGCAGCTCTTTGCGAATTTCGCCGCGAACGACAGTCTGCTGCACAAAGTGCGCCACGGATTCCAGTCGCGCTTCGATAGCGTCGCGATCGATGAGCGGGCGAAGCATCCACGCGCGCAGAAGCCGCGCGCCCATTCCGGTGACGGTGGCGTCGAGAGCGGCGACAAGGGTCACAGGCCCGCTTCGCCCGGACTCCTCTGAAAAAATGGGCGTGATCAGTTCCAAATTGCGGACGCTGACGGGATCGAGAACAAGCGCGTCGTGCTGCTCGTAATAGCGCACGCGTTCGAGATGCTGCAACGCTTCGACGCTCAGCGGCTGCGCGTTCTGCGGCCCTGTCGTCGAAGCATCCGCGCCACGTGCGGCGTTTTCACGAAGGTAGTGAATGATCGCGCCAGCGGCGGCCAGCGCCTGTGGATGGTTGTCCAGCCCGAATCCGGTCAGCTCCGCGACGCCGAATTGTTCGCGCAGAACGCGTTCGGCGTAGTCGCGGTGGAAAATCCGATCCTCGAGCCGGCTTTCGACGCCTCCCGCGCCTTCGAGAAGGGAAGTTTTCGCCGTTTCGAAGAGCTGCTGCGGCCGCGGGAGCAACGTTTCGCGCGGATGCAAAAGCTGCAATTCGTCGCGCAGCGCTTCTTCCGCATCGGCGCCCGCAAATTCCGTGGACTGGAATTCCCCGGTCGAGAGGTCCACGAACGCCAGGCCAATGGGCGACCCGGATGAGTGCGCCGCGACGGCGGCTAAATAATTGTTTTCGCGCGCGTCGAGCACGGAACCGTCGGTAGCCGTCCCCGGCGTGATGACGCGGACCACTTCCCGGCGCACAAGTTTTTTGCCCGGCCCCGGCAATTCCATCTGATCGCAGATGGCCACCTTGAACCCGCTGCGAATGAGCCGCGCGATGTAACCGTCCGCCGCATGATAGGGCACGCCGCACATCGGAATCGGCTGGCCCTTTTCGCGATTGCGCGAGGTCAAAGTGATTTGCAGTTCGCGCGAGGCGAGAATCGCGTCCTCATAGAAGAGTTCGTAAAAATCGCCGAGACGGAAGAGCAGGAGCGCGTGCGGGTAACGCGTCTTGATCGCGTGATACTGCTGCATCAATGGTGAGGTGGGCTCGCTCATTTGTTAGCAGCTTCTCGCCGGCCGGACAGAATCAGCATCCGCGATCAAAATGGGCAAGCCTGACCGTAGGGGCGCAGCATGCTGCGCCCCTACAAGCAAGGTCGCGACCAGCTCCCGTGTTTTTTCAATCTTCACGCCTGAATTCCCATCTCGCTCAAAAGAAATGCGTAATCGAGAGCAATTTCCCGTAGATAGTCGTATCTTCCGGAAGCCCCGCCGTGCCCCGCGCCCATATTTGTTTTCAAAAGCAGCGCGTTCGAATCACTCTTCAGCGTGCGCAGCTTCGCGACATATTTGGCCGGTTCCCAGTACATGACCTGGCTGTCGTTCAAACCCGTCTTCACCAGCATCGCCGGATAAGCTTTGGCCGCGAGGTTCGTGTAGGGACAATAGCTCTTCATATAGAAATAATCTTCCGCCACGCGCGGATTGCCCCACTCTTCGTATTCGCCGACGGTCAGCGGCAGCGATGCGTCCAGCATGGTATTCAGCACGTCGACGAACGGCACATGAGTGATCACGATGCGGAAAAGATCGGGACGCATGTTCGCGACGGCGCCCATCAAAAGACCTCCGGCGCTGCCGCCTTCGATTACCAGATTCCGCGGCGAAGTGTAGCGTTCCGCGACGAGGTGTTCGGCCGCCGCGATAAAGTCCGTGAACGTGTTTCGTTTCTGGCGCAGGCGTCCAGCGTCGTGCCAGGGCTTGCCGAGTTCGCCACCTCCACGAATATGCGCGACGGCATAAATCACGCCGCGATCGAGAAGGCTTACGCGATTCGAACTAAACGTCACCGCGACTGAATGGCCGTAACTACCGTATCCGTAGAGGAGCAGCGGAGCCGAACCGTCGCGCGGCGTGTCCTTGCGGTAGACGATCGAAACCGGGACGCGCGTGCCATCTTCCGCCGTTGCGTGCTGGCGCTCGCACGCATATTGCGTGGCATCATAGCCGCCAAGCACGGGTTGCTGTTTGCGCAGCGCGCGTTCGCGCGTGCGCACGTCATAGTCGAAGGTCGAACGCGGCGTAACAAACGATTCGTATTGATAACGCACAAACGCCGAATCGAATTCAGGGTTCTGGCCCAGCGAAGCGTGGTAAGCCGGCTCGTCAAACTCGATGCGATCCGAGGCGGAGAGGGCATCGGGCGCTTCCGCTTCGAGATCCACAACGCGGAGATACGGCAAGCCTCCTTCCCGTTCGAAAAGCACGAAGTGCGACCGAAAGACATCCAATCCCGCGAGCATCACGTCCGGACGATTAGGAATAATCTCTCGCCATTTGCTGCGCATGGGATTCGCAACCGGCGCGGACATCAGCCGGAACGTCCGCCCGCCGGAATTCGTGCGAATAATAAAGTAGCCGCCTGTGTCGAACGGATTCGCGCCGCGATTTTCCCGTTTGAGCGGATTCGGATGATGGTCCACGTAATACTCGTGGTCCGCCTCGCGCGAAGCGATAACGCGAAATTCGCCCTCCGGCTCCGCCGCCGGCAGGAAGCGCACTTCGCTCGTCGTATGGCTCGCGATGACTAGCAGAAGGAACGCGCCGCTGCGGGTGCGCTCGATATCCAGCCGAAAGCGCTCGTCCGTCTCTTCATAGACCAACGTGTCCGTTTCCGTAGAGCCCGCGAAATGGCGATATAGCCTGTGCGAGCGCTTCGTGGTCGGATCTTCCACCGTGTAGAAAAGCGTGCGCCCATCCGCCGCCCACGCCGCGCTGGTGACGCGCTCGATGGCTTCCGGGAAAATCTCGCCGCTCCAAAGATTTTTGATGTGCAGGGTGTACTGCCGGAAGCCCGTGGTGTCCAGCGCGTAGGCTAGCAGTTGGTTATCGATGCTGACGTCGAAAGCGCCGAGCGCCAAAAAAGAATGGCCCTCCGCCAAGCGGTTAAGGTCCAGCAGCACTTCATCGAGCGAACCGCTCGCGTCAATTCGCCGGCAGTGGATCGGATACTGTTTGCCTTGCTCCGTGCACGCGAAATAGAGAAAGCCACGCAAGCGATAGGGAACCGTCAAATCCGTCTGCAAGATGCGCGCCAGCATCTCCTGGTAAAGCGCATCCTGGAACGATTCGGTAGGCTGCAACATCGCGTCGGTATACGCGTTCTCCGCTTCGAGATAGGCGATGACTTCGGGGCTTTCTTTGTGCCGCAACCAGGCATAGTGGTCGATGCGCCGGTCGCCATGCACCACGGTCTCCACCGGCTCACGCCGCGCGAGCGGCGGCGAAGGCGGCGGCACGCACGTCGAGTCATTTGAAAATGCTGGCGCTGTTGCTTTGGCGTCTGGATTCATGCGTCTCTTGTTCTGGCGCTCCCGGCGGGCTGGTGCCGTGCGCGGCGTCGGGCTGTCTCCGATCAAGCTTAGCCGAGTGGAATACGTTCGTCCGTTATACTAGCGGAAGTCCCCGGCAGGAGAAAGCCGGGCGGCGCGGCGGCAAGGATTCGAATGGCGCAGGAAATCGAAATCAAGCTGAAGATAGGCGACGCAAACGGTGTGAAGCGCGCGCTCAAGCGTCTGCGGGCCCAAACCGTGGGCGCAGGCTCGGGCCGCGTGCATGAATGGAACGTCATTTTCGATACGCCGCAAGGCGGGCTCGCTAAGCACGGCCAGTTGCTCCGCATTCGAACGGAAACGCCCGAAGTCGGCTCGAAAAAGCGCAAAGCCATCTACGGCCAACGCGCCTTACTAACCTTCAAGCGGCCCGTCGCTGGCGAACCTCCGGGCTTCAGCAGTGCGGGGAAAAATTCCCGTCACAAAGTCCGCGAGGAATTCGAAGTGCAAGTGGCCAACGCTAGGGTGCTCGCAAGCATTATCGAAGGACTCGGAATGAACGGCTGGTTCCGCTATGAAAAGTACCGCACGACGTATCGTCTGCCCTCCGCCGCGGCTTGGGCAAAGGGACTGCTGATCGAACTCGACGAAACGCCCATCGGGACATTCGTCGAGCTGGAAGGGCCTCCCGCAGCCATCGACCGCGCCGCGCGTGAACTGGGCTTCGCTCCCAAGGATTACATCCGGAAAAGCTATCTTGTCCTCTACATCGAAGAATGCCGGCGCCAGGCCAAAGAGCCTCGCGACATGGTCTTCACGGTCCCAAAATAGGGGAGCCCCGACTTTGCAGCTTCAACGAAGCGAACCCAAAGAAAAATTCAAAAAAATCGCCGCCAAGACCATTCTTTTCTTGACATTGAAACGCGCCCGGCTTATCACTGCACCTGCAGCCGCCAAACGGCAACGCAATTGCTCCCAAAGATTGCTCTCGCTTGGCAGCTCGCGATCGCGTGCTTGCGATTTTGCCGCCACGCTTGAGGTGAATTCTCTTCCGATGGGTATGTCCAACGAACTGGAACCTGGCCCTAGTCGCTTCGACCTGGAGCGAGTCCGTAGGGCAAGGCTTGGGAAGGCCGATTGGGCAGCGCCGCGCGAGGCACATCGCCTTCCGCAAGCGGTAGGGTGGGGAGGGTTCACGCCTGGCTAACGGTAAGTCCATTTTTCTGAGGCACTTGCCCGCGGCCGAGGTCACTTCGGTGCGCGGGCTTTTTTGTGGAAATTTGTCGGAAGAGGATTATTTCTCAAGGCTTGTGGTGCCGCAATTCTGAGCTAGGCCGGGCCAGCCAAGCGGCAGGGAAGAGGCAAACCTATGGAAATTTACGCTACGGAACTGATGGGCGCGGAAGCCTACGACGCCCAGGGCAATTTTGTCGGCCGTGTGCGCGAATTTTTTATCGAGCCCGCGCAGGCCACCAACCGTCTATCGCATTTCCTTTTATCGCGCGGCCGTTTCCAGCCCTTGATCGCCCGGTATGACCAGGTGGCCACCTTTGCGCCGGGAACCATGCGGCTGAGCGTCAGCGAACGTGCTCTGCAACTCTACGAACCGAACGAATCCTTGCTCGCTGTCCGCAAGGACTTGCTGGACCAGCAAATCATCGACACTCTGGGCCGCAAGGTCGTTCGCGTGAACGACGTGGATCTTGCCGAGCAGCGCACCAACGGAAATGTCGAGCTGCGCGTCACGCAAGTGGATGTCGGCCTCCCTGGCGCGGTGCGCCGCCTGCTGCAAGGGGTCGTCTCCCCGGGAATGATCCGCAAACTGCAGCGAAAACTCCCGCAAAAGGCCATTCGCTGGGAATTTGTGAATTTGATCGAATCGGATCCCTTGCGCCGTGTGAAACTGCGCATCACGCATGAAAAGCTAGAAGATCTCCACCCCGCCGATCTCGCCGAAATCGTCGAAGATCTCTCGGCTGCCGAGCGGCAGGGAATTATCGCCTCGCTCGACGAAGAGACGGCCGCTGCCGTTTTGGCCGAGCTCGATGAGCGCCTCACCACGCAGATCGTCGAGAAGATGGACCCCGAAAAGGCCGCCGACATTCTCGAAGAAATGGCGCCCGATGCCGCCGCCGACCTTCTCGCCGACCTGCCCAGGGAAACCTCGGAAGAATTGCTCGAGGAAATGCCCGGCCAGGAAGCCGACGAAGTTCGCGAGTTGCTGGCTTTCGATCCCTCGACGGCCGGCGGCATGATGAATCCGGAGTTCGTTTTCGTGGGAGAGAGTTCGCGCCGCGAAGAAGTGCTCGCCTGGATTCGCAGCCTCGACCTGAATCTGGATCAGTTGGACAGTATCGTGCTGCTCGATAGCGAGGCCGAGTATTCCGGCACGGTCTCCGTCGCGCGATTGCTTCTCGCGTCTCCCGAGCAGACCATGGCCGAGCTGCGCAGCGAACCGCTCCTAAGCATCGTGGCGGATTCGGATGAAAAGGACGTTTTCGAGTTGTTCGACAAATACAACCTCCGCATGCTCACCGTAATCGACGAGGAGAAGCGCCCCATCGGCACGGTCACCGTGGACGACGTGGTTTCGCGGCTGGTGAAGAAATAAGCACGCAACGGGAAACGGCGAATGAACTGGGCATCGCTTAAATCGAGCTTCGAGGGCCTGCAAACGCGCGGTTCGGATTTGCAGCATAAAATCCGCGACTTGCGCCGCCGCTTGACCTTGCTGCTCGCCGTCGTCGGGCCGGGCTTGATTACCTCCAACGTCGACAACGACGCCGGCGGCATAGCGACGTATTCGCAAGCCGGCGCGCAATACGGCTACGCGCTTCTCTGGTCGCTGATTCCCATGACCATCGCGCTCTACGTGACCGAAGAAATGTGCGCGCGCATGGGCGTCATTACCGGCAAAGGGCTTTCCGACCTGATCCGCGAGGAATTCGGCTTCCGTCCCACATTTTTCGTGATGATTGCGGGCTTCTTTGTTGACCTGGCCAACGTTGTCGCGGAGTTCGCCGGTGTTGCCGCGTCCATGGAGATGTTTCACGTCACGCGGTATATCGCCGTGCCCATCGCTGCCATCCTGGTCTGGATTCTCGTCATGCGCGGAACCTACCGCCAGGTCGAGGTCATTTTTCTGGTGGCCTGCGGTTTCTATGTCACCTACATCATTTCCGCCATCCTGGCGAAGCCCAATTGGCTGGTGGCTGCGCAACACGTCGTGATTCCCAACCTTCACTTCAATTCGGGCTACTTGCTCACGCTGACCGCTCTAGTAGGCACAACCATCGCGCCCTGGCAGTTCTTCTATTTACAGGCGGGCTTCGTCGAGAAGAAGGTCGGACCGCGCCAATATCCGCAAGCGCGCGCCGATGTTTTGGTCGGCAGCATCAGTTGCATGGTGATCGTGTTTTTCATCATTGTGGCCACCGCCGCAACCTTATACGTTTCCGGCCAGCGCAACATCACCGACGCCGTCCAGGCCGCACGAGCGCTGATTCCTTTGGCAGGGAAGTGGGCGGGATTTACGTTCGCCTTCGGTTTGCTCAACGCGTCGCTCTTCGCGGCCACCATTTTGCCGCTTTCCACCGCGCACGTGATTTGCGAAGGTCTCGGCTTCGAAGCCGGCATCGACCACAAATTCAAGGACGCAAAAATTTTCTATAGCCTGTACACCGTTTTAATCGCCGTTGGCGCGGGCATCATCCTGATCCCACACGTCCCGCTCTGGAAGATCTTTATCTTCTCGCAGGTCGGGAACGGCATCTGGCTGCCGGTCGTCATCATCTTCATTCTCTTGCTCGTCAACCGCAGGGACCTCATGGGCGAGCACGTAAACACGCTGGCGTTCAATATCGTCGCCTGGGTGACGGCGATCGCCATGATTATCCTGACCCTCGTGCTGGTTTACACCTCGCTTTTCCCAGGCGCTGCGCCTCCAGCCGGCTGAGGCCTGCCGCGGTTGTGCTCGAAGCGATGATGCTTGACACGGCAACAAAGCAACCGGGGATTGCGCCGCTGCCAATTCGTATGTTAACTTTGCGGCGTAAAGAAGAAACCCCCGGATACTCGGTGATGAACCACAAATTACATACGACGCTGCAAGTTGCCGCCTCCGGCGCCCTCGGTCCGGTGACCAGCGAAGAAGCCCGCCTGCTCGAAAAGCTCGATTTGCAGCGGCTACCGCGGCATGTCGCCGTCATCATGGACGGCAACGGCCGCTGGGCGCAGCAGCGCCATTTGCCGCGCGTGGCTGGCCACCGTTCGGGTACTACCACGGCTCGTTCGACCATCGAGACCTGCGCGCGCCTGAAAATCGAAGCCCTCACCCTCTACGCCTTCTCCGTCGAGAACTGGCGCCGCCCAAAAACCGAAATCGATTTCCTCATGCAACTGCTACGCGAGTATTTGCGCAAGGAAATGCCGTTATTGCAGAAAAACAACATCCGCATGCGGTTTCTAGGCCGCACCAGCGAGCTCCCGAAAGGTGTGCAGGACGACGTGCGCGACGCCATGGAACGCACCGCCGGCAATCAGGGCATGGTGCTTTGTGTCGCGTTGAACTACGGCGGGCGCGCCGAAATCGTGGATGCCATGAACGCAATCCTGGCCGAACAGAACGGCCACGCGGGCCGCTCTGCCATCACGGAAGAATCGCTCGCCCGCCACATGTACACCAGCGGCCTTCCCGATCCCGATTTGCTGATTCGCACCAGCGGCGAGATGCGCGTCAGCAATTTTCTGCTCTGGCAAATCGCGTACGCCGAGATTTTTGTCACCGAAACGCTTTGGCCCGATTTCAACCGCGCGCGCCTGCTGGAAGCGCTCGTCGAATTCCAAAAGCGCGAACGCCGTTACGGCGGCATCCGCGAAGGCCAGCCCGAGTCGGAAAACCCCGCTCGCGTCGTCGGCGAATAGTCCGGAATCCCCGCCACTCCGCGCCCAGCGAGAAATCTTTCCTCACTGCCCGTATCCTCGGCAAAATCCGCGGCAAGGGTGTAGACCCGGCAGCGGGTCGGTTTCCGATAACCGCGTTGAGGACTTGACGGAACTGAGATTATTGCGCGGTCCCGATTTTGACGGAGACGCGATATCGTCGATAGTTCGTATAGTGGTGCAAATTATGGAATTTGTGTTTTTCAATTTCCATGTATACATCCACATCGCTGGGCAGCCACAAAGGATTTGGGACATCCTTAAGTTGGACTTCGCTGAACGTCACTTCCGTTGTCATCTGATTGAGTGAAATTCCATTGTTAATCATCCAGTTCGTCACGGAAGCCGCCGGCTCAAGTAGATCGCTCCGCATCCGGATGATTTGGGAACTATTCTTGTCCACCCACAAGATTCCTTGCGTCAGCATGCTCACATCTGCTCCTCCAGTTTCCTTGACCGTGGTGAAAAGAGTAGCCTCGCCGGGTTTCTGAGCAAACGCCAAGACATACGTGTCCCGTGATCCAATCTTTTCCTCGCCCAGGTAGCGGAACCTCGACTGCGGCTGAGCTGCCGTAGAGAAACGGATACAGTCCAAAGCGTAACCGGCGGTGACCACATAGCCCTCTTTGAGGCCTATCGGCCCCAGGCGATTCCCCTTTTTGTCCATTCGATATTCCGTGCTTGCCTGCAAGTCGGCGCTGTGATGGAGGATCAAATAGCTGTCTTGAACACGCTCCTTCGCTTTAATTTTTCCTTTTGCGTCCAACCTCTCCTGGGTCACGTCTTCGTGGGCGATCAGGTCACCAATTTCACGGACGAAATCGTCCACGCTTCGGCCCAACTTCTGCAGAATCTCTGGTAAGTCTTGCTCATCCGGTGCAGGCTGAAGGGTTTTTAGCTCTGGAATACGTTCGACCAGTTGCGCAAACGGCAGATCAACGTATGGGTGAGCATTCGCATCGTAAGGTTGATCGCTCGCGTTCAGGTGGATTGCAGCGCTGCCAGGCTCGGTAAGAGGCTTGTCCTGTTGAGCCGCGACTGCGGCGGCGCACAGCAAAGGCAGGAGAAGAAGAAAGCTCGGAAGCGAGTTCATAAACGTGCGCTCGAATCGGATACCCGCTCACAGCTCGTACACTGAGAGTCGGCGAGCAAAGAGATACTCCTGCTCGCCGGCTTGAGCAAGTCATAAAAAAGAGCTGTCATAGCCATCTGGCACGCCATTTCGATGACGTAGGCTGCGAAACCCAATTGAAACCAGCCTCCGTGCGTCAGTATGTTGGCCGCCGCTGCTGCGGCGTCACCGTCTGCCACAAGCCCGCCGCTGACGAAACCCTGCGCGAATGCTCCTGCCAGGATGGTGACGAGATACAAAACACCGGCAATCCTGGCTTTCAGACGCGGCGAAGTTTCCGCAAGATCGTCTATAATTCGCAGCCTCCAGGAGGGACCACCTCACGCTGTGTTATATCACCGATGTGTGAGAAACGCTGCTAACGCTCGGCTTATCGCAAACCGGCCCGCTCCCGCGGATTCCCATTTCTCCCCCGTGATTTATTTCCCTCGATGTGATGAGATGGGAGCATTGATTCGTCAGGGGATCCCTTTTCTATGACCTGGAAGCGCGTCGCGACAGCCGCCGTTCTGATTCCGTTTGCGGTTGGCCTGGTGTTGTGGACTCCCACTTGGGCGCTTGCATTGGCCACGGCTTTGGTCATGCTGCTCGCGCTCTTTGAATATTTTGCCCTCGGCGACGCCATCGGCCACCGCGCGTATCGCTATTGGACGGCAACGTGCGCTCTTGCGCTGGTTTACGTGCAGTGGCTCGCCGCCATCGCCCCGTCCTACGAGCTCGTCGGAGGGCTGACCTTTCATCGCGAGGTCGGTCGCATGCTGGGAGTTATTCCCACGGTCGAGGATGTCTTTTTCATTTTTGTCCTCGGTGTCTGCGCTCTCACGCTGATGACCAAGCGCCCGATTGTGGAAGCTTTGCCCGCCGCGGGAATCAGCGCCAGCGGTTTGCTCCTCGTCGCTTTTCCTCTCACCTACGCGGTTCGTCTTCATGGCCACGGTCCCGACGGCCCAAAACTCCTCTTGTTCGCGCTGGTCATCACCTGGGTCGGGGACTCAGCGGCCTATTTTGTCGGGCGTGCCATCGGAAAGCGCCCGCTCGCGCCGGTGCTCAGCCCCAAAAAATCCTGGGAAGGTACAGTCGCCAGCATTCTCGGCGCGCTTCTCGTCGCCGTTGTCTTCGCAAGATTTCTCACTGTCTCACTGCCCCACTTACTCGCCATGGCAGCCATCGGCAACGTCGCAGGCCAAGCCGGCGATTTGCTCGAATCCGCTTATAAACGCAGCGCTGGCGTAAAAGATTCCGGCTCGCTTCTGCCCGGCCACGGCGGCGTGCTTGACCGAATCGACGCCCTGATTCTGGCAATCCCCGTTGTCTGGTACTATTGGATTTGGATTTACCTTCCCAACCGGTAGGTCCGCGGGTCTTTCCACTCAGGGGCGTGAGGCACACAAAAACGTTTGTCTCACCATTTTTGCGATTGGCGGCGAGTGACAATCGAAACGTCTGTCCCGCCGGTTTGTGCTAACGGAGAAGAGTTTCGTCCTTGAAGCATCTATCCATTTTAGGTTCAACAGGTTCGATTGGCCGGCAGTGTCTTTCCGTCGTGGAAGCCTTGCCCGACCGGTTTGCCATCGCCGCGCTCGGCGCAGGCAGCAATCTCGAAGAATTATCCAACCAGATCGCGCGCCACAGTCCCGAATTGGTTTCGGTGGCGGACGAAGTAAAAGCCGATGAGTTGGTCTCCATGCTTCGCGTTAGGGGAATCTCTCCGCTGCCCGCCATCCATCACGGCCGCGAAGGCATGCTCGCCGTCGGCACCCACGCCAAAGCCGACATCGTCGTTTCCGCCGCCGTCGGCATCGTCGGCCTTGAAGCCACCTACGAAGCCGTCAAGCTCGGCAAAACCGTCGCCCTCTCGAACAAAGAAGTCCTCGTCACCGCCGGCGAATTGGTCATGGCCGCAGCCAAGAAAGCGGGAAGGGAATTGCTCCCCGTCGACAGCGAGCACAACGCCGTCCACCAATGCCTCCGCGGCGGGACGCACGCCGAAGTAAAGCGCATCGTCTTGACCGCCAGCGGCGGACCCTTTCGCAAAACGCCTCTCGCCGAGCTCGAGCACGTGTCTCCCGAGCAGGCCCTCGCGCATCCAAATTGGAAGATGGGCAACCGCATCACCATTGACTCCGCCACAATGATGAACAAAGGTTACGAAATCATCGAAGCGCGCTGGCTCTTTGACGTTCGCCCCGACCAAATCGACGTCGTGATTCACCCGCAATCCACCGTTCACTCCATGGTCGAATTTGTCGACGGCTCCATCCTCGCGCAACTCGGCCCAACCGACATGCGCATGCCCATCCAATATGCGTTAACCTATCCAGAGCGCGTTGCGTCTAATCAAGTAGCCCTGGATTGGCGAAAGCTGCGGCGGTTGGATTTCCAGAAAGTTTCGACCCGTCGGTTTCCCTGCCTTCGTCTAGCACGCGAGGCGATGAAGAAGGGCGGCGCGTTGCCTTGCGCGCTCAACGCCTCCGATGAGGTAGCCGTCGCCGCGTTTCTCGAGCGCCGCCTGCCGTTCCTGGGCATCGCGGAAGTGATCGAGCGCGTTCTGGCGCGCACGCCGCGCGTTCGTTTTGAGAAGATGGACAATGTTCTTGGGGTCGACGCCGAAGCCCGCCGCATGGCGTCCGAAGAAGTCAGCCTTTTGGCAAAAAGCGCGGTTGCAGTTTCGTAAGCGTCGTAAGAAGGGGAAGACAGAAATATGTCAGCGGTTTACATGATAGTTGGCATCGTCCTGGTGCTCGGCGTAATGGTCCTCATCCACGAATGGGGACATTTCGTCGCCGCGCGCCTGTGTGGCGTGCGCGTGGACGTTTTCTCCATCGGCTTCGGCCCGCGTCTTTTCGGCTGGAAAAAAGGTCCCACCGACTATCGCGTTAGCGCTCTTCCTCTCGGCGGCTATGTTCGCATGGCCGGCCAGGACCTCTCCGATCCCGACGCGGGTGATACCCCGCCCACCGGCGCGCCCGACGAGCTAATGAGCAAGTCCCGCTGGAAGCGTGCCCTCATCTCTTTCGCCGGCCCTGCCGTCAATCTGATCTTCCCGGTTTTTTTGCTCACCGGTTTATTCGCCACGTTAGGCGTCCCGTATTCCGCTTATCTCGACGCCCCCGTGCGCGTCAACCAGCTCCCCGACACCAAAGCTGCCGCGACAAATCCGCTCAAGCCCGGCGACCTCGTTCTTTCCATCGACGGCACCCCGACCCGCGATTGGGAGCAAGCTCTCCTCGCCCTTAGCCAAGTCCCTCCCGGCGCAAAACTCACCATGCAAGTCGAGGACGCCGGCAATCGTCAGACCGTCGAGTTCACCGCCAAGGACTATTCCGACTACGCCCAAGTCCTCGGCTACGCTCCCATTCGTCCCACGATTGACCAGGTCGCTCCCGGCAGCCCCGCCGATCACGCCGGCCTCCGCGAAGGCGACACGGTCACCGCCGTCAACGGCAACAAAATCGAATATTGGGATCAATTCCGCGAGGCCGCGCAATCTTCCAAGGGCCAGCCCATGACCCTCGACGTCGACCGCAAAGGCCAGACCGTCCGCGTCGTGGTCACGCCCAAAAAAGGTGCCGCTGACGCTGACGACAACACTTATCAAATCGGCGTTCTTCGCGCCGACGTCACCGCCTACAAGAAAGTCTCCTTCAGTGAAAGCGTCCGCTTTGCCGGCCTCAAGACCTACGACACCATCTCGCAAACCGTAGACGTCGTCGGCAAACTCTTCAGCGGCCGCGTCTCCATCAAACAACTCCAAGGTCCCGTAGGCATTTCCCACATGGCTGGCCAAGCCGTCAAGCGCGGCCCCCTCGACGTCATTTCCCTGATGGTTCTCATCAGCATCAACCTGGGCATCCTGAATCTCTTGCCCATTCCTATCCTCGACGGCGGCAACATTCTCCTGCTCGCCATCGAAGGCGTCATGCGCCGCGACCTAAGCCTCAGCTTCAAGGAGCGCTTCGTCCAAGTCGGCCTCGTCTTCCTCTTGGTCATCTTCGCCATCGTTATGTACAATGACATTTTGCGGCGGATTACCAGCCATTCCTAGCCGCTCTGCTCCGCCCCTCAGGAGGGCGTCCATGTCCGTTTCGCCGACCCACCGCGTTTCCACAGGCGAGCGCATCAATACCGCCGAAACGACCGGCCAGCTTCAGCAAGCCATCCGCGGCCGCAAAATCCGCCTCACTCGCCAGCGCCGCGTCATCCTCGAAGTGATGGACGCCGCCGAGCAGCACCTCGACGTCGACCAAATCCTCGAGCGCGCCCAAAAAATCGATTCCGGCGTTCACCTCGTCACCGTCTACCGCACGATCGATCTCCTCAAAAAAGAAGGTCTCATCGACGAGCTCGATCTTCTCCATCTCCGCGGCGACCGCCATTATTACGAGAGCCATGGCCCTCGCGACCACATTCACGTCGCCTGCCTCCGCTGCGGCAAAGTCCGCGAATTCGAAAGCCGTCTCTACGAGCAGCTCAAGCAGCAAATTGCCCGCGACTTCAAAATGAAAGTCACCGTCTCCCGGACCGAAGTCGGCGGCTACTGCGAAGACTGCCAGCAAAAGATGTAAAGGAAGCAGAGGAGTCGGTAGTCGTATTGGGCGCGACTAGACGCGTGTCCTTGGTCTGCCCCCCATGTTCCGATGGATTTGCTGATCGACTAGAGAGAACCCAAACCCAAGACCCGCCCTCAAAAACCGAGGACGGGGCACCCTCCGCATAACTGAGAGTCCGGGCCACCCGTCCTGTATCTCGCGCATCACGATCATCAAAACTTCAACTTCTTATTTCGCCTGCGCCAGCTCCGCAACAACTGCGGCAAGTTTATCGAGTATCTCAACCCAGCCCTCGAGTTGCCCGCTGTTTTTTGCGTGCTCCATGGTTTCATTTCCAATCAAGGTGACTTTCGTCTGGCCGTTTCCAAAATCCTCAAAAATAACCACGTCGTTCGCACCCTCTATGGACTCATGTTCTATTCCAAGCTGCGCAGGATCAACCTTGTTCCCCTTCGAGTCGGAAAAGTACATGGAGTAAACGATCTTCTCGTGCAGAACAATCTCGTGGTAATCCGCGCCATTCCAGAACTCCTGCCCATCCGGCGATCTCATGCAGCAGAGAAATTTTCCTCCTACGCGAAAATCCATCTTGCAAAAAGGCGCGGTAAAACCCTTCGGCCCCCACCACTGCATCACATATTTCGGGTCTGTCCACGCCTTCCAAACCAATGCGCGTGGGGCATCAAACACTCTAGTGACAACCATCCGCTCTGTCTCGTTAACCGTGTTTTTTTCCATCTCTGACCTCCTCCTTTTTCATTTGTTTCACAACCACATCCAACTTCTCGAAACTCTCTTCCCAGAATCGGCGATAGCTGATCGCCCAGTCGCTGACGGTCTTTATCGCCTCTGGCCTAAGCGTGCACACGCTCTCTCTTCCACGCTTCGTCTTCATCACAATCCGCGCCCGCACCAGGTAGGCAATATGTTTTGAAATCATCTGCTGCGAGAGGGCAAACGGTTCCGTCAATCCATGCACCGAGGCAGGCCCATGGGAGAGTCGCTCGATCATCGCCCGGCGCGTTGGGTCAGACAGAGCCGCAAATGTTGTATCTAACCTATCCACAACCGTATGGTAGTGGATTATCCGCCGATGTCAAGTGTGAATTTTGGCGGGTACACCGTACTCGGTGTTTGAGGGCGGGTCTTGGGTCTAGACTTCGTCTTTCGAAAACGAGAAATCCAGAGCTGGCCTGTGGAGCAGAGAATGCCTACGGGGTGCCTCATCCCTTGTGCTTTTCAAGGGTGCGGGTTTTGCGTTTTGGCCGGTCACCGGTAGGCTTCGCGGCGGTGTTTCACGGCGCTGATGCGTAGGGTGTCTCCCTGCTCATGGAAGCGGACGCGGTAGTCGCCGACGCGGAGGCGGAACTCGGCAGGCTCGATGTCTTGGAGGCGCTTGACGTCGCCTTCGCCGGTCTCCAGATAGCGGGCCAGCGCGTGGAGGATACGCAGGGCGGTAGGCTGATCAATGGCGCGGAGTTGTGCCTTGGCCTGGTCGCTCCAAATTACGCTTTTGCCCATGCTTTAGCGATTCGTTTCGTGCGGGTCGTGCGGGGTGCGGCCCATGCGCTTGAAGTCTTCGAGGCTGAGGCCGAATTCGGCCAGCACTTGCTCGTGAGGAATGCCCTTGCCACGGTCGAGGGAGTCGCGAGCAGCCGCGATCTCACGGGCCTCGTTCTCAGACACCGGTTCATCGTCCAGAGGAGCGTTGGCGAGGCTGCTGGAGACGGGATCGAGGATAGCTTCGAGCAGGCCGACCACGGCGGAAAGCTGTGCCGGGGGAAGCCGGTCAATCAGTTCGTAGGCGTGCTCTTTGGTGTCGGCCATGAATCTTCTTCCCCTCTCATTCTCACATAGCCCGGACGGGTGGCCAACAAAATAGTAAATGTCGTGGTTCCCGGTGCCGCATCCCTTGACGGTTTTGGTGCATCGCATCAGGAAACCCCGGCCAGGCGGGCTGTTGGCAGCGCCTTTATTCCTGGGTGGCTCACTCTTCTCCGTTTCTGTCCTATCTCCTCACTTCCACTACTCACTACCCACTGATCCACTAGAGAGAACTCAAACGTCCACACCGCCACTCGCTGAACCGCACGTGGTACGCTCTACACAAGGAGGCCACATGGCAGACATCGAACGAATCAGCGCTCGACAAGCGCATACAAAAACCAAGTCAAACCAAGCCCTGCTAGTCTGCGCCTACGAGGACGAGGCCAAATGCCGCATGCTAAATCTGGACGGGTCCATATCCTTCACCAGCTTGCAGTCCCGGGCGGCCTCGCTGCCGAAGACGCAGGAAATCATTTTCTATTGAGGTTGACCCGGCGAAGCCAGCGCTGTCGGTCAGGCAGCGAAATATCGAAAGCTGGGTTTTACCAACGTCAAGGTGCTAGAGGGCGGTGTGGCAGCGTGGAAGGCGGCTGGTTACTCAATGGCCTGATCTTCTCAAATAGGGGACAGACGGGAAGTTTTCTCATGTTTCTCTTCGCACGAATCAAGAACTACAGGAAACGTTCCGCCTGTCCCCAAGCAGTTTCGTCCTCAAGATTCCCAAGTTTCCCAATATCAAGCGGTCTTCACAGGTTCCACGAATTCAGGTGCAGTCGGAAAATATGTAGCCCGCACTCGTTTGGATTCCGAGAGATACCCTAGCCAGACCGAAGCGTACGCCATCGAACGAATGCCGGACATGATTGCATCGCCGACGCCATCTGGATTGCCTTTAGCACCGATAATGCTTCCGACTAACCCTAGCGCGGCGATGCACAAGCCGACGATCAGCCGGACTTTAGCAAGCTTCACGCCTTTAGCTTTTCCCATCAACATCAAAATCCCCGCGTAGATTCCAAAACCATGCAGCCCGAAAATCAAAATCCAAACAAGAGGATTTGAAATCTGATCCGGGTGTTTTCCCAAATACGCCAGGTCCATCAGTGGACTAAAGACCATCAAGGTAAGGAGAAAAAACGCCAACCAACCGCGGACACCAACTAAATTGCTCTGTGTTGTTTCTGCCGTTGCTGTCGTCTCGTTCATTTTGTTTCCGCTCCCTTCAACCACGTCCCTTGATAAGAGCCCTTCAGGTTGTCATTTCCAACCACCCCGCCTGACCCATCGGATCAGGAACAGCGCCCGACCTAATGCTCCGTTCATCTACAGACATGGTATATTCCCGAAGCTGATTTCAGTCCACTTGAAAATCAAACTCCTGAAAACACCCGGCCCACCCCCTATCCTTATTAGGGATTGCTTCTTACGGCATTCGAACGGGGAATTTATATTCTCGACTTGGAACTACCTCATTCGCCATATATTCTGATTCTAACATGCCCCCAAAGCTTAAATCGCGGACCCTCACGATATTCCTCCTAAAGAATCCGCCCGGGCAGGCGACCGAATTGCTCAAGCACGCGGACTCACTAATTCCTCACCCCGTGCTCGTTGCCGGACAGCCGGTCGGGACCCTTTATGTTGAGCCCTCTGACGATCGGCGTCCCAACTGGGTTTCCTTCTTTGAGGCAGCCGCCACGATCGACCCAGCAATCACCCGCAACGCAAGTACTTCAGCGGTTTGGCTGGTCGAGGTCGAGGGCAGACAATTCGCGTTGACCTTTGGATATGGGCGCAACCTGCTCAAACCGGGCGTTCACGAGGAGGACTTCGGCCTCCGAGTCACGCTAAACGCAGTCGACCCTAACAAGATAAAGGCGATCGATCGAATGACACTCGATGCTGTAGCCCAGCAGACTCGTATTCAAGCGATCCAAGACGCGAGCATGTCAGAGTTCGGACTAGATGTTGAACAAGATTTGCTGAGAGCTGTCACGGGTGCCCCTGTTGACGATGCCGCATTTGGGCATAGGCTCACCGGCCGCGATGCGCTCCAGATGACTCTACAGATCGAGCCATCTGGAGTCCGTCCTTGTTGACTCGTCTTCTCGTTGAGCACGCAAAAGACGATTTTAGAGTTCGATTTCCCTGGATCGAACAAATACATGAGGTCGACAACTCAGTTCGAAAGGCGGAGCTGGACGAGCAGCTTATTGAAAAGCTAAGGAAGCAATCGCTAGACGGCGTTTGGCTAGCAGTTCCCGAGATGATCGACTGGGAAAACCTGGCTGGTTTCAAATACAGAAGTTCTAAGAAAGCTCCGATGCACGACGACATTCACGCCCTCACCTTTTTAGGCGAAGTGGGAGATCCTAACGAAATCGATGACTACACACTTAGGAGGCGCTACCACGTAACTGCAATCGCAAACGACAGTGAGGCGGTGCTAAAGCAATGGCCTATTTATCGCTGCTTCTACTGCGAGGTCGTAGTCGGCTCGGATACCTATCTGCTCAATAATGGAAAATGGTTTCGGATCGCGACCGATTTTGTGAAGAGAATCAACGAGGCCGTCGACAATATCAAAGACAGCGACGGTTTGGCCCTGCCGCCGTACCAGGATAAGTCTGAGGCGAGCTACTCGGCGCGTGTCGCAAACAGCAGCGCTGGACTCCTAGCTTTGATGGACTTCAAGCTTGTGGGTTCGGCCAGTCTACCGAACCGAATCGAGTTCTGTGATTTGTATTCGGCGGCGCGGCATATTGTTCATCTCAAGCGGTACAGCAGTTCGAGCGCCTTGAGCCATTTGTTTGCGCAGGGAGTTGTTTCAGCAAAACTCTTTCTGAACGAGATCGACTTTCGGCGCGAGCTCAATGCAATTCTTCCCGCACCACATCGGCTTGCCAACCCCGATCCTAGGCCGGTCGCCTCTGATTACGAGGTCGTTTTCGGAATTATAAGTAAGTCGAAAAAGAAACTAGTGTTGCCCTTCTTCAGTCGCGTGAACTTAAAAAATGCGCACTCTAGCTTGATGGGCATGGGATTCAAAGTTGCGCTCTGCAAGATTCCATCCGACGCGTAGAATTCACAAACAGGGAAACTCGGAGACGGGAACGTGTGAAATATGGAAGTGCGGGGGAATATGGTGACAGAAATATGGGCACAGACGGAAGTTTTCTCATGTTTCTCTTCGCACGAATCAAAACAGGAAACGTTCCGTCTGTCCCCAGGTCTCCCAGGTCTCACCCCTTTTGGTACCCACGGTCAAGACGGCGGTTAAAGTCTCCCTGGTGCGACATAGCGTACGATCTTACTCCGCAGTTCCTGTCGCGCAGCGAATGGTTTTGCTGCCACCTAACTACCGTGCGGGGCGTCGGCAACTGCCATGATATCTGCAACCCGAACCTCAAGCCCTCTGTCCAATAGACAACCCCAGGGTTTCGAGTCATCCTGATTCCGTGGGTTGCTAAGCAACACCCAGCCCTCCCTAGATTTAGAAGCACCATCAAACCGAATCATAGAGCCATTGCGAAGCACCAGCATATATTCAAACGGCTGATCGACAAGAGCTTTACAAAGGTTGTCTGGCCAATCATCAGGAGCGTCAACAGGGAATGGTTTGAAAGAGTCGTCTTTTTCGACTTTCATAGGTTCCGTCATGGGTTCCTCACGCGCCACAGTCTACACCGGACACGTGACCAATCCACAAACAAAAACACAACCCATTACTGCGAAAAGCCGGGTGCGCCAGACTTTTGAATTGGGCGGCCTATTTTCTGGAACAGCGTTTTCAAACCCCTAGGCGCTTCCGCGATGTACTCTCAAAGAAGTGCTATGAATTCCTCGACCGTCATTCCCCCCGCTCGGATCAACGCTCGGCGGGTGGCCACGAAATTCAGCCGCGACACATTTCCAACCGGCTATCCGCCGTTCACGCAACCAGCAAAGCCCTAGGATTTTTCCTGGCGATGGCAAGGAGTTTGAGCGCTGCTTGCCGAGGCCGCCGCGTCCCTTGCTCCCAGCTTCGCACCGCGTTAGGGCTCACGTTCAGGTAGCTGGCGAAAAGCGACTGGCTGGCGTTCAGCGCTTCCCGGATGTGCCGCACCTCTTTGGGAGAAATCGGCTTCGGCCGTGAAGGCATTTGCGTAACACGCAAATTGACGGGCTCGCCGCGCTCATAAGCCGCCGCATCCTTCAGCGCCTCTTTCATGTCGACAAAAATGTTCACTTTGGTTTTCTTCGCCATTCTTGGCCTTCCCCCAGGCCCTTGATTCTGTGCACCCCCCAACGGTATCACGGCAGGTGTGGTAGAGGGGGTACCGCATCCCTTCGGACGGGTGGCCCGGGCTCTCAGTCATGCGGAGGGTGCCCCGTCCTCGATTTTTGAGGGCGGGTCCTGGGTCTGGACTTTCTTTTTCGAAAGCGAGAGACCAGAGTTACTTCGGCTATCTCCCGGCAATCCAATGGCTTACGCCGACTCCGTTTTTTGTCTGCGGATTTCCCTTGACAATGGACTGCTGTTGCAGTACACTTTTCTTGTAGAAAATCTACGCCCCGGCTCTGGTCGGGGCGTTTTTATTTTCAGGGCACTCCGGCTCGCTTGGTCTCCGCTTCCGTAGGCGCCGGGCTTCAGCCCGGCGTTTTTTGGACTTCCTCCCGCGATTCGCTAAGCGCTAAATCCTGCTTCACTCTTTCTGTTGTTTACGGACTCTTCCCCGTTACGCCCGGGCAAGCTGGGGCGCAATGAATTGCGCCCCTACAAGTGCGTCTGAGCCGGGACGCGATGAATCGCGCCCCTACATGTGCGCACATGCGCCACTACCTCTCTCTTAGGACGCAACCATGCCAAACAAAAAACTGAACCCGAAACTGCTGTGGGTGTTATTTGAAGATGTGCTCGCGCCGAGTCTTGGACTGACGATCCTGGACCGCGCTGTCTATTCTTATTTGTTGCGGCACACGCTTGTGGTGGGCACGCCGCGGCTGCACTTTGCGGTTACGGCGTTAGCGCGGGCTCTGGGTGTCTCCGCGGGGCGGACGCGCGATTCGGTGCGGCGGCTGGATGAGCTGGGGGCTTTACACGTGCTGGAACGCGGCAAGACGGGGCATCTCCCGGAGATGAGGTTGCCGGAGAATGTGCTGGCAATCCCAGCGCGGGGAAATGGCGCGCCGTCTGTCGGGCGAGCCGGTGAAAAGAATTCCGCTGCGAATATCGAAGCCAAGGATTTCTGGAGAACCTGGGTGCTCCGCAAAGCGATCCACGATCGGGAAGGCGGTACCTGCTTCTACTGCCTTCGGCGGACGCTGGGTAATCTGCGGTGCCTGGACCACGTTGTGCCACGCGTCCTGTACGGGCGCAATTCGTATCGGAATCTGGTTTCCTGCTGTGTTGAATGTAACGGAGGCAAGTGCGACCGTTCCGCGCCGGATTTTTTACGTAGTCTCTACCGCAAAGGCCGCCTAACCGCCGCCGAACTCGACGCCCGCCTCCAAGCCCTGAAAGACCTAGCCGCCGGCAAACTCCGCCCCGCCGCCTTTTGAGTGGTTTTGTGGGGCGGGCTTCAGCCTGCCCCTTGCTAAAACCTGACAACAAGATCGGCGACCAATTCCACCACCTGCCAGCGGGTGCCCGGCTGAAGCCCGGCGCCTACAAAACAAATACCACTGCGTGGCGGGCTGCGGTTAGCCATTGCGGGTAGGGATGGCCCTGCTGGCGGAGCGGGCGCGGCGCAGGAGCGCAATCATCAGAAACGGCGGGGTGCCGCAGAGATTCATCGAGGGGAATCCCAAGTATCGGCTGCCTCCTACAGCGTGCGCCAGGGATCGATAACGTCAATGTTGCAATCGGCAAAGTCGGGGCCGTTGCCCGTTGCAAGACTGGCTCCATGTGCCTGCGTAGTGGCTGCGATCTGCGCGTCCGCGTGACTAATTGGCCTTCCGAGCGCCCGGCGGCGTGCCGCAATCGCAGCAAAATGGCGTGCAGCCTCGCTTTCGAATCCGAGAATGCGTCCGGCGAAATCTTCCGTAAACATTTCTTCCGCGGCAGCCAGCAGGTTGTCGCGCCGCTTGCCTTTGGCGAGCAATTCGATACCGTAAAGGATTTCTGCTTCCGTGATCGCGGTGGTAAAGAGCTCTGCTGCCGGTTGTAGGGCGACCCAGGCCACAACCTGGGTGGAAGGTTTTGGCCTCATGAGCTCCGACAGCACATTCGTATCGAGGACGATCATTCCTCGAATCCAGGGGCCTTGCGCACGGCGTCGCGCTTGGGCAAGGAAAGCTCGATCCCGCCCAATGGAGCAAACCGCCGCCGAATCGCCTCGGCCAGGTTTCCGTTGGCCCCAGAGGAAGTGGTCAAAGCAGACCGCAATATCTCGCGTGCCTCTTCTTCCATCGATCGTCCGTGGTGTGCGGCGCGAACCCTTAAGCGGGTCTTGGTTTTTTGGTCCAGCTGCCGAATGGTGAGTGTGGCCATGCCAGCAATGATAGCATTGCTAGCATAGGATGCAAAGCGGCTCTTCAACGGCCTTCTGAGATCGCCTGGCCAGGGCAAGCGGCGCGCTCCTAGGGCTGGCGCGTGGGGACGGCTTGATCGTTCGAACGGAGAGCCCGCAGGCGGGTGAAGAATTTTTGGGCGGTGGCTATGTCGCCGGCGATTTGGGCGCGCAGTTCTTCCGCGCCGGAGAATTTCTTCTCCTCCCGTAGTCTCTTCCAGAAATGGACTTCGATCCGCGCGGGACTGATTTCCGGAATGGGTTCGAGGATATGCGTTTCGATGCTGAGTGCCGAGCCGTCGAACGTGGGCCGTACGCCGACGTTCGTCACCGACCGCCGCGTCCGCGTTTCCCCTTCGAGCCGCGTCCGCGTCACGTACACGCCGCGAGCCGGCAGCAATTCCTGCTCCGCCGCGAGATTCAACGTCGGAAAAGTAAATCGCCGCCCCGTCCCCGTTCCCGAGACGACTTTTCCGGTCAGCACGAAAGGCCGTCCCAGCAGCCGCGCCGCGTGCGCCACGTCGCCGCACGCAATCTCGCGCCGAATGATGGTGCTCGAAACAACTTCGCCTTTGTACAGCACCGGCGGCAGCACAAACACTTCGAACCCGCGTTCCGCCGCGAGCCGGGACAGCAGTTGCGCGTCGCCGGCTTGTTTGTGCCCGAAACGGAAATTTTCGCCGATAAACACCGCGCGAACATGCAGGTCGCGAACCAGAATTCGCTCCACAAATTCCTGCGGCGAAAGTTTGGCGATCTCATGAGAGAAGGGAAGCACGACGGCGGCATCGACGCCAATCGCCGCGAAACACCGCAGCCGTTGCTCGGTCGTCGAAATTCGCAAAGGAGCCGATTCCGGCCGCAAAACTTTTTGCGGCGTCGGATCGAAAGTCAAAACGGTGGCAACCGCGTTGATTTCGCGCGCTCGGCCAACGACCGCGCGAAGAATCGATTGGTGCCCAAGATGAATCCCGTCAAAATTTCCAATCGCCAGCGTGCTTCCGCCCTTCGATTCCGCATGTCGAGCGCCCCACGCCGCCGAAGTGGAAAAGACTTCGAGCGGAGCCGGTCGAGCTGCGCTGGATTGTGGAATGCCATGCGCCGCCGCGAGCTCGTCAGCTTCATCGACGTTCACTTCGAGCTCGAGCCCGTCGTAAGCCATCTGCACGTTCGAATAGCCGAGTTTGCGCAAACGTTCATTCGTCTCGGCGTGCGGCAAATCGTGCGCAATGTGCGTAAACCACGCGCGCCGCGGCTTCAATTTGTCGATGAGCGCGAGCGCCTGATCGACCGTCTGGTGCATGGGATGAGGAATATCGCGCAGCGCATCGAGAATCAATTCATCGAGATTTTGCAGAAGCGCCATCGACGATTCTGGGACCGAGCTGAAATCCGTCAGATACGCGGCGCGCCCAAACCGGAATCCCAAAACTTCCAAATCGCCGTGCAGCAGCGGAATCGGAATAAAGGGAATCCCCAACAACGCAAAAGGTTCTTCAGCTTCAAGCAGAGTCACGCTTGGGACCGAGCTGACCTTTGGCTTGCCATCAAAAATGTAAGCAAACGCGCGCCGGACGATCCGAAAAGTTCCTTCGTTCGAGTAAACCGGAAGCGCGGATTGCTGCCGAATATTGTACGGACGAATGTCGTCGAATCCCATAATGTGATCAGCGTGGGCGTGAGTGAGGAGAACTGCGTCGAGACGGTCGATACGGGCGCGCAAAGCCTGCTGGCGAAAATCGGGCGTGGTGTCGATCACGACATTTTGCCCGTTGCGGGAGAGGAGCAGGGAAGGACGCAGCCGGTTGTCGTGCGGATCGCTCGAGCTGCACACGCGGCAGTGGCAGGAGAGCGTGGGAACGCCCATGGACGTGCCGGACCCGAGAACAGTTATTTTCAGCGGAACTTTTGCCATGAGACCGAAGGCCACGGAAACCGAGGCATGCTCGAAATTACGCAATCCCTTGTCAAAAACTGCCGAACTTGCGATTGGGATTGCGCTTGCGTCTGCAAAATTGTCGGCGGCTGTGGCTGCAAAATGTTTACGGCGCCGGCGGCAAAGCTTTTACAGTTTCGACAGCAAAGCTTTACGGCTTCGGCAGCAAAGCTTGCTACGGCCGTGTCTTGGCTTTGGCTTGCGTGGCAGCTTGGGCGGCGACGGCCTGACTCACTTCGAGATAGGTCATCTTCAATTTGCCCAGCAAATCGAGTAAAAGATTATCTTCTTCCGGCGCCAAGTTGCCCTTGGTTTTTTCGTGCAGCGCGTCCAACATATCGATCAATTCGTGGGCGGCCTCGGGATCGAGCATAGGCTGGCCGGTGCGCGGATCGGCGTATGCGCCCAGCACCATTGCCGCGTTGCTGCCGAGCATGCGCACCAAATTTTCGAACGCCTGCGAGCGCTTGGGCAAATCTAAGGGCGGCTGCGGAGCAGCGATTGGTCGAGCGGCATTTTGAGGAGCGACAGACTTTGGAGCTTCAGCCACCGGATGAATCCGTGCTTCGCGCTGGGCTTCGCGTTCCTCTTCCTCGAGGGCTTCCTTGCGAAGTTCGCCGTCGGCAGTGAAGGGACGGCGGTCAATAACTCGAAACGATTCTTCTGGCTTGTGATCGGTCAAGGGGACAATCCTCGTCAAAAGTACTCTGCAAAAGAGCCCTGTAAAACTGCGCTGTAAAGATGCCCTACAAAAATGCTCTGTATAAGTCTAGCACGGGTGAGAGATTTCGGAAGAGCCGCCATTCGGGCCCGCAAAAAGCCATTCGAATGAAAATCTGAAGCCCTGGAAATGGGGAAATGCAGTAAGATTTTCGTATGCGCCCAGCCAAAATCTATCGATAGGGGAAAACCAATGCACTGTGCAATGCGGACAATTCGACTCATACTGGGATTTCTCTCCGTGGCGCTCGTCGCTGGCTGGCTGCCTGGTGTGGCGCTGGCGCAAGACCAGGTGCAATCGCAAGACCGCGTCCCGCCGCCGGAACAGGAGCAAGCACCGCCTCCGGAGCAGGCGCCGCCTCCCTCCTTTTCGCCAGACCAGCTTGACAATATGGTCTCGCGAATCGCGCTGTATCCCGATCCTTTGCTGGCGCAGATCCTGGCCGGCGCTACGTATCCCGACCAGATTCCCGATGCCGCGAGGTGGGCGGATGAACACCACTATTTGCGTGGAGCAGACCTCGCCAACGCCATCGGCGCGGACCAACTGCCGTGGGATCCGAGCGTGCAGGCGCTGCTTCCGTTTCCTTCAGTTCTGGACATGATGGCTTCGGACATGAATTGGACGACGGACCTTGGAAACGCATTTCTGGCGCAGCGCCAGGACGTGATGGATGCGGTACAACGGATGAGGCGGAAAGCGTGGAATTACGGGTATTTGCGGAGCAATGCCCAAGTGGTGGTGAGCGACGGTCCGTACATTACAATTTCTCCTGTCAACGCGGAATTCATGTGCGTGCCGTACTACGATCCCGTCGTGGTGTATGCGCCGCCGCTGCCGGGCTTTTTCATCGGCGGGGCCATCCGTTTCGGCTACGGGGTGACGCTGGGGATAGCATTTCGTCCGTGGGGATGGGGATTCGAGCGGTTTGACTGGGGGCGGCACGAGATATTCATCAACAACCGGCCGTGGGGGCGTACCTGGGTGAACCGGCGTGTTTACGTGCATCCGTATCCAGAGGTGCATCGCTGGGCACCGGCGCGGCGCGTGGAAGGACACGAATTAATACCGCGCGACGCGCGAGAGCGTGATGCGGCTCGCACCGGGCACGCACGGGTGGAGGAGCATCGGCCCGAAAATAACCATGGTCATGGCCACGGCGGACGTCCGTAGCGCGCCGAGCCTACCCGGAAAACGAGAAGACATTTAAGATTGCGCAAATTCCGCGAGCCGAAGTGTGTGCGGCCGCACCGCATTTGGAATCAAGAATAGCTTGTTGAAGCTCGCTCTGAAGAGCAGCTAGCTGAAACTTCCTGGAACGCCACGCGTCTCATTGGCAGAAACATACATTCGGGACAAACTTGTCAAAGTGTGCTGGGCAACGTAAAGTGTAACATTTGTTGAAATACGTGGCTACGTGACAACCGATGGCACGCAAAACGAAGCGAGCGATTGCGAAGAAAAAGAAGAAGAGGACCGAGGGACGAGCCACGCTCTCTCCGCCGGCGCTGACTGCGGGCGAGTGGTTCGAAAAGCTTGCTACGGTGCAGGCGAGGCTAAGAGCACCGGATGGGTGCCCGTGGGACCGCGAACAGACACACGCGTCGCTGCGAACCTATTTGATCGAAGAGGCGTACGAAGTTTTGGAGGCGATGGAAAGCGGGGACGACTCTAAATTCGCGGAAGAAATGGGAGACCTACTGCTGCAAATCGTGTTTCATTCTCAAATTGCTAAAGAAGAAGGGCGATTTACAGTCGCGGACGTGATCCGCGAAGTGCACGACAAGATGGTGAGGCGGCATCCGCACGTGTTTGGCGAAAAGCGAGCGAAGGACTCCGCGGAAGTGCTGAAGAATTGGGAACAGATCAAGAAAGAGGAGCGAAGGGCAGCGGGGAAGAAAAACGGGGCAAGCTCGGACGAGAAAAGCACACCTGGCTCGCTGATGGACGGCGTGTCGCGGGCGCTGCCTGCGGCGCTGGAGGGATTGCAACTGGCGCGGAGGGCGGCGCGTATCGGTTTCGATTGGGAGAGCATCGAAGGCGTGATTGATAAGATGACCGAAGAGGCCGGAGAGCTGCGCCAGGCGCTGAATTCCGAGGATGCCGCCCAGACAGAAGAGGAGATGGGAGATCTGCTGTTTGCGGCGGTGAACGTGGCGCGATTTTTGAAAGTCGATCCGGAAATTGCGTTGAAAAAGGCCAACGCCAAATTCTCGAGGCGGTTCCGGCAGATGGAGAACTTGGCGGCGAAGAGCGGCAAGGCGTTAGCGGAAGTGTCTCGCGAGGAAATGGAAGGGTATTGGGAAGCGGCGAAACGAGAGGAAAAAGGCGCTTGGCGAACGGCCGCGAAGGCGCGCCAAATCCGATGAGCGAGGAGATTATTGTGCGAAAGTGCGAGGGCATCGAGGAGTTTCACCGATGCGTGGCCTTGCAAAGGGAAATTTGGGGCGAAGACGATTTGGAAGTGGAACCCGCGACGCTGTTCGTCGTGGCGACGGAGACGGGGGGGCAAGTATTGGGCGCGTTCGACGGCGGGCGGCTGGTGGGATACACACTGGCGCTTGTTGGATTTCACGAAGGCGCGATTTTTCTGCATTCGCACATGACCGGGGTCCATGCGGACTATCGCGACCGGGGAGTGGGGCGATCGTTGAAATTATTTCAGCGAGAGGAAGCCTTGGTGCGGGGAATTCAGCGGATCGTATGGACATTTGATCCGCTGGAGACGCGAAACGCTCATTTCAATTTGAACCGGCTGGGAGCCATCGCCCGAAAATATTTGCCGAATTTATATGGCGTGACGTCGAGTCCCTTGCATCGCGGACTTCCCACGGACCGACTGTGGGCCGAGTGGCAGATTGATTCGGCGAGGGTAGAGGCGGCGGTGGACGATTTGGCGGAGGAAGTGGAAGAGGCTGCGGCGACGATTGAACTGCCCGCGGAGCTGGACGGCTGGAAGGCGAGCAACGCGGAGGAACTTGGAAAGTTGCAGACGCGGATCCGCGAGGAGTTCACGGCGTGGTTCGCGCGAGGGTACGCCGCGGTCGGAGTGAAGAAGACATCCACGGGAACGGTGTACCAATTATCGCCGTGGAGCGATTCTTAGAAGGGGAGACTTCGTTTTAGACGGAAGCCTTAGCGAGAGCGGACTTACAATTTGGCGGATTCGCGCGGGGAGAACCAAGCCCGCGTCCGGGGAATGAGATAAGGATAATGCGCATACGGGAAGTCACCTTGCGGGAACTGCGGATGAAGCTGGTTGCGCCGTTCGAGACGAGTTCGGAGCGGACAGAGGCGCGGCGCATTATTCTGGCGGAGGTAGTAACGGACGGCGTGATCGGCTGGGGCGAATGCGTGGCGGGAGAGAGGCCTTTTTACAGTCCGGAAACGACGGACACAGCATGGATCACGATACGAGACTTCCTATGGCCGATGATCAACCGGAAGGAGATGACCACGGCGGGCGAGGCGTGGGGGTTGATGGCGGCGGTTCGCGGACACAACATGGCGAAGGCCGCGCTGGAAGCGGCGATTTGGGACGCGGAAGCAAAACAGAAGGGAATTCCGCTGTCGAAACTGCTGGGAGGCACGCGGGAGGAGATATCGAGCGGCGTTTCGATCGGGATTAAGGAGACAGTGGACGAGCTGGCTGCGGCGGTGCGAAAGGAACTGGCGGCCGGATACCAGCGAGTGAAAATAAAAATCAAGCCGGGGAAAGAGCTTCCGCAGGTCAAGCGGCTGCGCGAGGAGTTTCCGGGGATCAAGCTGATGGTGGACGCAAACTCGGCGTACCGGATGGAAGACTTGCCGGTGCTGAAAGAGCTGGAAAATTTCTATCTGATGATGATCGAGCAGCCACTGGGCTGGGACGATTTGTATTCGCACGTGGAACTGCAGAAGAAACTGGCGACGCCGATTTGCCTGGACGAGTGCATTCATACCGAGGAGCAGGCGCGGGCGGCAATCCTGCTAGGCGCGTGCAAGATCATGAACATCAAGCTCGGGAGGGTGGGCGGCTACACGGTGGCGAAGAGGATTCACGACTTGTGCGAGAAGAATGGGCTGCCGGTGTGGTGCGGAGGGATGCTGGAGTCCGGGATTGGCCGGGCGCACAACATTGCACTCTCGACGCTGCCGAATTTTACCTTGCCAGGGGATGTAACGGCGAGCAAGCGGTACTGGGATGAGGATATTATCGAACCGGAAGTGACGGTTTCCGGGCAGGGAACGATTCGAGTGCCAACGGGGCCGGGGATTGGTTTCGAGGTGCGGCGGGACCGGATCGAGAAACTAACGGTGAGGAAGGAACGTCTGGTATGAGGGAAGGACCTGAAGAGCGGCCGAGCGTGGGGCCGGGTTAGGCGCTTCCGCATGACAGGTGGGAAGAGTGAAGCGTGTTAGATTTGACGCGGTACGAATAGAAGATAGATTGGAGTTTATTCCGTTCATGGAGACTAGCCTAATGCGAAAGCTGATTTTGTGGACCGGTGCCCTTGTTGTAGCCGGCCTGGCGATGCAAGCGACGGCAGTTCAAGCCCAGACGAAGGAGGCAGCGGCCACAAGCAAAAGCGACGAAACGAAGACGGACGGATTTAAACCGGAGCAGCAGGCCAGCAAAGGGTCGGTCACTGTCGGTGGCCATCTGATCAATTACGACGCGTACGCCGGGACGCTGGTGGTGCATCCGAGGGGCTGGGACGACGTGCCGCAGGATGCCGACAAGGACGACAAGAACCCGCCGACGGAAGCCAGCATGTTCTACGTGGCGTATATAAAGTCGGATGAGAAGAGCGAAACGCGCCCGATCACGTTCCTTTATAACGGCGGGCCGGGATCTTCGACGGTGTGGCTGCACATGGGGGCGTTCGGGCCAAAGAGGGTGGTCACAGCGGACAATAAGCACACGCCGGCGGCCCCCTATCCGGTGGTGAACAACAATTTCAGCTTGCTGGACGCGAGCGACCTGGTGTTTGTGGACGCGCCGGGAACCGGATTCAGCCGGATTGCAGGCAAGGACAAAGAAAAGTCGTTCTTCGGCGTGGATGCGGATGCGCATGCCTTCGCGGATTTCATCGTGCAGTTTCTGGCAAAATATGGACGGTGGAATTCGCCGAAGTATTTGTTTGGGGAAAGCTACGGGACGACGCGGTCCGCGGTGCTTTCGAACGTGCTGGAGACGGAACGCGCCGTGGACTTCAACGGCGTAATTCTGCTTTCGCAGATATTGAATTTCGACCTGAGCGCGGACGCCCCGGAGTTCAACCCTGGAATTGATTTGCCGTACGAACTGGCGTTGCCGACTTACGCGGCTTCGGCGTGGTATCACCACAAGCTGCCGGATACGACGAAGGAATTGACGCCGCTGTTGGCGGAGGTCGAGAAGTTTGCGATGGGAGAGTACGCGGAAGCGTTGGAGGCGGGATCCGACCTGAGCCCGGAGCAGAGGAAAGCGATTGCGGAGAAGCTGCACGAGTACACGGGACTGCCGGTGGATTACATATTGAAAGCGGATCTGCGGATTAACGGGGGAGAGTTCGAGAAAAATCTGCAGGACGATAACGACATGACGACGGGCCGACTGGACACGCGATTCTCCGGGCCGACACTTGATCCGCTGAGCAAAGAGGCAGAATACGATCCGCAGTCGGCGGCAATCGGCTCGGCCTACGTATCCGCTTTCAACGATTATGTGCGCAAGGAATTGAAGTATGGCGAAAACAAGGTGTACAAGCCGGAAATCGATCCCGAACCGTGGAATTTTCTGCACCAGCCGCCGGGAGTGCCGATTCCGTTGCCGCAATCGGCGAACGTGATGGTCGACCTATCGACGGCGATGAAATATAACCCGGACCTCAAGGTGCTGCTGAACGCGGGGTATTTCGACCTGGCCACGCCTTTCTTCGAAGGCATTTACGAGATGCATCACCTGCAGATCCCAGCGAAATTGCAGAACAACATCCAATTCAAGTTTTATGAGTCGGGGCACATGGTCTATGCCCACGAGGCGTCGCTGAAAGCGCTGCACGACAATGTGGCGGCGTTTATTCTCGAGACCGAGAATTCAAAGACGAAGTGACGGCGGGGATTGAGGCGTTGGGACCGCGAGGCCGGAGGATTGGCCTCGCGGGAGTTGCGCGGATCTCGAAGGGGAGGTCCGCACCCTGCGCCGAAGGACCGTTTCTGTTTCCATGAGCACAAAACCGACGAATGCGAGCGGCAAGATGCCTCTGCGCTGGGGAGGAGCGGCGGCGCGGATCGCCGTGATTCCGGGGGATGGGATTGGGAAGGAAGTGACGCCGGAAGCGGTGAAGGTGATCCGGGCGGCAACGGCGCGCGCGCAGAGGCCGCTGGAGTTCATCGAGTTCGACTGGGGCGCGGACAAGTACCTGCGGGAAGGGGTGACATTGCCTGCGGGAGCGGTCGAAATGCTGCGGGACGAGTTTGACGCCATCCTGTTCGGCGCGATGGGCGATCCGCGGGTTCCCTCGAACCAGCATGCCGCGGATATCTTGCTGGGACTGCGCTTCAAACTGGACCTTTATGTGAATGCGCGGCCGGTGGAACTGCTGCACGACCGGCTGACGCCCCTGCGCGACCGGACGGAGAAGGATATACGGATGATGGTCTTTCGGGAGAATACCGAAGGACTTTATGTGGGCGTGGGAGGGTTCTTTAAGAAAGGCACGGCGGACGAAATCGCGGTGCAGGAGGACGTGAATTCGCGGAAGGGCGTCGAGAGGATTATCCGGTATGCGTACGACTACGCGCGGCAGAACGACTTGAAGCGCGTGTGCATGAGCGACAAGTCGAATGCGATGACATTTGCGCACGATTTGTGGCAGAGGGTGTTAAAGGAAGTGCGGCAGGAGTACCCGAAGATCGAGTCGCGACACCTTTATATTGATACGCTGGCGATGGAGATGGTGCGGGACCCGGGGCAGTTTGATGTGATTGTTACCTGCAACCTTTTTGGCGATATTGTGAGCGACCTTGGGGCGCAGCTTGCGGGCGGGCTTGGGCTGGCGCCTTCGGGGAATATTCATCCTGGGAGGACTTCGTTGTTTGAGCCGGTACATGGATCGGCGCCGAATATTGCCGGGAAGGGGATCGCAAACCCGTTTGGAGCGGTGCTGGCTTCGGGGATGATGCTGGAGTTTTTGGGGTGGAAGGCGGAGGCTCAAGTGTTACGCGAAGGCGTGAAGGCGGCGCTGAAAGAGGGCTTTGTTACGCCGGACCTTGGTGGAGTTAAACAAACAGTTGAAGTCGGGGATTGGCTTGCGAGTTACACGGGGAAGGCGCAGTAGTGCGTGGAAAGTTTTACTTTAATTGCGACGGAAAAGATTTTTATGCGCACCGAGATACACTTCTAGTATTTCTTTTGCTCTCCTAAACTCAAGGCAGTAATCAACATTCCCATTAAGAAGCCGCCGATGTGTGCCCACCAGGCGACGCCTTGCGCGGGCCCGCCGCCGACGGTGCTTATACCTGCCACGAATTGCAGGAGGAACCAATAGCCCAAAATGATGAAGGCGGGGATGGGGAGGAAAAAGATGATGACGAGAGTCAAAATTCTGGAGCGAGGGTAAAGAATGATGTAGGCGCCCATTACGCCGGAGATGGCGCCGCTGGCTCCGAGAGCAGGGACCGAGGAATGGAAATTGAAGAGGATGTGGGAAAGGTCTGAGCCGATGCCGCACGCGAGATAGAAGAGGAGGTAGAGGAAATGGCCGAAGTAATCCTCGACGTTGTCACCGAAGATCCAGAGGAAGAGCATATTGCCGGCGATGTGCAGAAAGCCCATGTGAAGAAACATGCTGGTGAAGAGGGGGAGGAAGGCGGCTTCGAAGCTTCCGTGGCCAGCCAGGAAGCCGCTGATGTGAGATGGAATGGTGGCGTTGGCGTAAAGGAAGACTTTGGATTGAGCGGGCGTGAGGGTGAGTTGGTAGAGGAAGACGATGACGTTGGCCAAGATGAGAAGCGTATTGACGACGGGAGGAGTGCGATGGGGGTTGAGATCTTTGAGAGGGATGAACATTTGTGCGTGTGATTAGTTTGTGTGCGATTCGTTCAATGGCCTCGATCGACGACTGTGTGCTGGATTGGCATGGTCAACGAGGATGCCTTCGCAAAGCGGCGGTGGCGGCACGTTCGAGTTGGGCAGCGGAGTACAGAGCTCTGTTTCGGCGGGCTTGGCGCTGCAAGTCTCTGACTTTGGCGAGGCTGCTGATGCCGCCGCGGGCGCCTAGGGCCATGCAGTTCAAGCCCGCCGCGGCGCATGCGAAATCCAGAATTCGCTGCAAATCCCAACCGTAAAGGATGGCGTAGGAAAACGCGGCGTGGAAGAGATCGCCGGCACCGGTGGTGTCCTCGACGAGAACCTTGAAGGAGGGAGCATACCAGAAGCGGTGGCCATCCCAGGCGAGCGCGCCGTTGACGCCGAGGGTCGCGCAAAAGGCGCGGAAGTTGTACTTTTTTTGTAGCGCTGGAAGGGCTTTGAGAAGGTTTTTTTCGCCGGAAGCGTCGGTGGGGAACTCCTTTGAGGTGACGGGATAGTCGACGAAGGGAAGAAGACGGAGCAGGCCTGGCGACATGTGGTCGAGGTCCGCGACGACGGGAATGCCCGAAGCGCGAGCCCAGGAAGCGGCGACGCTGGTGGTGGCGGGATCGTGGCCGTCGACGTGGACGAGGCGGGCGGAGGTGATCCAGTCTCGCTTTAGAAAAGCGGGAGGGACGGTGAGGCGGGGGTCGCGAATCCAGGCGATGGTGCGTTCGCCGGAGCTTGCGTCCACAAAGATGAAGGAGAGTTGGCTGAGCGAGCGCGGGACTTGGACCAAATCGGCGCGGACTCCCGCGCGGCGAAGTTCGCGACGATGGAGGTCGGCGGCGGGGTCGTCACCGACTACGCCGACGTAATGCGTGCGCAGGCCCCAACGCTGGCAGGCGATGAGGGCGGTGGCGACTTGCCCGCCGGGCATGACGCGCGCGCCGAGCATTTCGACTTTGGTGCCGAGAGCAGGGAACTGTGCGAGGCGCATCACGGTGTCCGTGGCGTTCTCGCCGATGCCGAGGATGTCAAAATGCAGGGCGCGCATAAGGCAGTGGTGCAGGGTATCGGAAGAAAGGAAAAATGCAAAGCGGGATAAAGGAGAAGGGTGCGTCCGATAATGTTTAGGGCGCGGAGAGGCTAGTTAACAGAATATTGGAAGGCGCGGTTTGGGCCGGGAAAGGAACAAAAGCGGGCGGCTTGGGAGGATTTGGAGACGGAAAAATTTCCGGACGGTTTTGTGGAAGGATGCGGCGGAATTTTTCGTGAGGCGTTACGTAAACATTGCGTGGCGCGAAAGTGTGTGATAATTAAATTGGCTCTGCGTATGCGCGCGAAACGGGCGTAGATGTGAAGGATGTTAGGTGACGCCCCGCGCAGCGTCGGCGCGCCGACTGCTCATGCCTGCCAGGGAAACGGAAGCCATCATTTTGAAGACCTTTTCGCTGGGAGAAGCGGACCGCCTGGTGAGTTTTTTTGGGCGGACTTCGGGACGCATGCGCGGCGTGGCGGCCGGGGCGCGGCGAATCAAGAACCGCTATGGGTCGACGCTGGAGATCCTGTCGCACGTCCAGGTCTGGTATATCGAGAAGGAGACGCGGGATTTGGTGCGCATCCAGCAGTGCGAACTGCTGGAATCGTTCCACAAGTCGCAAAGCGATTATGCGCTGAGCACGGGGCTGGCGGTGATCAGCGAGGTTTCGGAGCAGGTGCTCCCGGAGCATGAGACGGCGGAGGCGATGTTCCGGCTGCTGTTGCTCACCGTGCGAGAGATTGAACGGACGGGCGCGTGGCAACTTCCTTTGAGCTACTTCGCGTTTTGGACGGTGCGGCTTGGAGGGTACCTGCCGCAGTTTGACAGGTGTGCATCTTGCGGCGCGGCTTTTGGAACGGGGCCGGCTTTCCATGCGTCGTGGGAAGCGGGACTGGTTTGCGAAAAATGCCGACGCGGAGGAATGAAGCCGCTTCATCGGGAAGGGCGGCAACTCGCGGAACGTTTCGCCGGTGAGAAACTCGACAAGATGGAATTTCTACCAGTGATGGATCAACCGGCAGAGGAACTGCGCGAGGCTTCGCTGAACTGGATCGAGCAGCACACGGAAAAGAAGCTGGCGACGAGAAGGCTATTGGAGTCCACTTGACAGCTAAAGTAAAACTTGAGGAAAAGTCGACCGGCCTCACCTTTCAAGATTTAGTTTTGAAACTCTCGCATTTTTGGGTGAAGCAGGGATGCGTGCTGCAGCAGCCATACGATGTGGAAGTGGGCGCGGGCACGATGCATCCGGAAACGTTTTTGCGCGTGCTGGGACCAGCGGCCTATCGCGTGGCGTATGTGCAGCCGAGCCGTCGGCCCGCCGACGGAAGATACGGCGAGAATCCGAACCGACTTTACAAGCACACGCAGTTTCAAGTCATCTTGAAGCCTTCGCCGGCGGATGTGCAGGACGTTTACCTGCAGAGTCTCTCGGCCATCGGTATCAGCCTAAAAGAACATGACATTCGGTTTGAGGAAGACAACTGGGAATCGCCGACGCTTGGCGCCTGGGGGATTGGATGGCAGGTCCTGCTCGATGGACTCGAGATTACGCAGTTCACTTACTTTCAGCAGAGCGGGGGCATCGACCTCGATCCCATCTCGGTGGAACTGACCTACGGGTTGGAACGCATCTGCGCTTTCCTGCAGAACGTTGAGAGCGTTTATGACCTACGATGGTCGGCGGACAAGACATACGGAGACATCCGGCTGGCTGAGGAGCAGCAATTCTCCGAGTACAGTTTTAACCGCAGCGACGCGAAAGCGATTCGATCTGAATTCGAGCTACACGAAAAGCAGGCCAAGGAAATTCTCGACGGATTCGCCGAGACGGAAGGGAAGGAGCGCGTGCGGTATCCGCTGCTGGCGGCGTACGACCACTGCCTCAAATGCTCGCACCTCTTCAATCTGCTGGATGCGCGGGGCGTGATCTCGACGACGGAGCGAGCGGCGCTGATGGGCCGGGTGCGCACAGTGGCTTGCCGGGCGGCCGCGAGTTACCTCGAACAGATTGGCGGGCCAAGCTTGCGGCGCGAGGTTCGCGCATGAGCGTTCCGCAGAAAAAAGCAACGGAAAAGAGAATTGAAGTATTGCTTGAAGTGGGGAGCGAAGAGATTCCGGCGGGGATGTTGCCGAAAGCAGAAGAGGATTTGCGGGCGAATCTCGAGAAGCTACTGGCGGCGGAGAATCTTTCGGATGGCGTGACGGTCGAAACGTACAGCGCGCCGCGGCGGCTTGTGGCGCACGTGCGTGGACTGCGTGAAAAACAGGCGGACGTGGTGAGCGAAGTAACGGGACCACCGAAGTCGGTGGCGTACGACGCTGTCGGCGAGCCGACACGAGCGGCGCTCAGCTTCGCGGAGAAGCAGGGGCTGACGCTGAAAGAACTCTTCTTTGTGAAGACGCCGAAGGGCGAGTATCTGGCCGCCAAGCAAGTGAAACGCGGCCGGACCGCCGAGCAGATACTGACGGAAATCCTTCCGCGCGTGATCCACGATTTGTCCTGGCCGCGTTCGATGACCTGGACGGGAATCGACGGCGCGCGGTTCATCCGGCCAATTCGCTGGATTGTGGCAGTCGCAAATGGGAAGCCGCTGAAGTTCTCCTTTGCCGGCGTGGCGGCGGGGGACACTACCTACGGCCACCGCTTCATGGGGAAGGGGCCGCTGCGCGTCAAGGACTTTGCGGACTACGAGAAAAAGCTGAAAGCCAACGGAGTGATCGTTCGGCCGGCGGAGCGGCAAGAAAAGATTTCGAAAGAGCTGGCGGCGCATGCGAAGAGGGGCGGGTATCGGATTCACGAGGATGCGGAGTTGCTTAAGCTGGTGACTTATTTGAATGAATGCCCGAGCGTGATCGAGGGGGATTTTGAGCCAGCGTTTCTGGCGCTGCCCGATGAGATTCTGATCACCGTGATGCGCGGGCACCAAAAATATTTTGCAGTGGAGAAACGGAACGGGGAAGTGGCGCCGCATTTTTTAGCGGTGATCAACCTGCCGAAGGATCCCAAGGGACTGGTGCGAGCAGGGCACGAACGGGTGTTGCGGGCGCGGCTGGCGGATGCGCAATTTTTTTGGGAGGCGGATCAAAAATGTCGGCTCGCCGACTATTTGCCAAAACTCGAGCGCGTCACGTACGAATCCCGGCTGGGAAGTTACCGCGACAAAGTCGAACGCGTGCGCGCTATTGCGCGCTGGTTCACAGAGCAGTGGTTCAATAGCGGGATGTTGCAAGCGCACGTGGCGGAGGCGGACCGGGCTGCGGAACTTTGCAAATGCGATCTCGCTACGGAAATGGTTCGCGAGTTCACGGAGATGCAGGGAATCGTGGGCGGCCTTTACGCGCGTGCGCAAGGCGAGCCGGATGACGTAGCGGACGCCATTTACGATCACTACCGGCCTGTTGGGCTTGAGGACCCCATACCGAGGAATCTTACGGGCTGCGCGGTGGCGATGGCGGACAAGCTTGACTCTGTTGCCGGCTGTTTCGCTGTGGGGTTGGTGCCGACAGGATCGAGCGATCCATACGCGTTGCGCCGCGCGGCGCTGGGAATTGTAAAGATCATCCTCGAAAAGAAACTTCCGGTTTCGTTGTCGCTGGCGGTGGGCGCGGCTGCCAAAGCTTTGCTGACAAATCCGCCGAAACGCGGAGTTGCCCCAGAGCAGGAGGCGCAGGTCCTTGAATTTCTGCTGGACCGCGCGAAGTTTGTGCTGCGCGAGCGGGAGAAGTTCAGCTACGACGAAGTCAATGCCGTGTTCTGTGCGGGAGTGGATGACCTGGTGGATGCGCAGAAGCGGCTCGTAGCGCTGAAGGCGATCCGCAAGTCGAAAAATTTCGAGCCGCTCGCGGTGTCGTTCAAGCGCATCCGGAATATTCTCGAGAAGTCCGGTTTCAAGAAAGAGGAGGCGCCGGGAATTCAGAGCGATTTGTTCGAGAGCGCGGTGGAGAAGGAGTTGTTCGCGGCAGTGCGTTCGGCGGCATCGAAAGTACATGCAGAAAAGCGTGCCGGAAAATATCAAGAAGCGCTTGAAGTGATTGCGGGGCTTCGCAAAGCGGTTGACGATTTCTTTGCGCAGGTTATGGTGATGGCGGAGGACGAGAAGGTGCGGAAGAATCGGCTGGCGCTGCTCTCAGAAATTCTGAGGGAGTTCACAACGATCGCGGATTTTTCCGAACTCGGTGGAGAAGAACGCAGATAGAAAAAGTAAAGTTTTACTTCAAGTCCCGAATATCAAATTTGGGTCGGCGTGCCGACATCTTTTTCTGCCGCCGAACAGAGAAGTGCAGTTGCTGGATGGCTTTCAAAACTAAAAAAACGACAAGTGAGGAATGCCGTGGCTAAATGGGTCTATTTTTTTGGTGCGGGTAAGGCGGAGGGCGAGGGGAGTCAGCGCGCGCTCCTGGGCGGAAAGGGAGCGGGGCTTGCGGAGATGAGCCTGATTGGACTGCCGGTGCCTCCGGGACTGACGATCACGACCGAAGTCTGTACCTATTATTACGGGAACAAAAAGACCTACCCGAAGTCTCTCGAAGCGGAGGTGAAAGGCGCAATGACGCGCGTCGAGAAAATCGTGGGCACGAAGTTTGGGGACAACAAGGCGATGCCGATGCTGGTGTCGGTACGCTCGGGCGCCCGCGATTCTATGCCCGGCATGATGGACACGATTCTGAACCTCGGATTGAATGATGAAACCGTGCTCACGCTGGCGAAGGCCACGAAGAATGAGCGGTTCGCCTGGGATTGTTACCGCAGGTTTATCCAGATGTATGGCGACGTCGTGATGAACGTGCAGAAGCGGGCGGATGAGGACCACGAACCATTTGAAGTGGTTATCCATGGTCTCAAACACGAACGCTATCACGCGGATGTCGACGACCCGAAGCTGACAGTGGCAGATCTTCAGGAGCTGGTTGCTCGCTTTAAGAAATTGATCAAGGAGCGCACAGGGAAGGAGTTCCCCCAGGACGCCTGGAAGCAATTGTGGGGCGCGGTTGGGGCCGTATTCGGCTCCTGGATGAATGATCGCGCGATTGTTTATCGCCGCAAATACAACATTCCGTCGGAATGGGGCACCGCCGTCAACGTGCAGGCGATGGTCTATGGAAATACGGGTGACAAGTCAGGGTCGGGTGTGGCTTTCACGCGCGATCCAGCGACTGGCGAGAAAGTCTTCTACGGCGAATTCCTGATTAATGCGCAGGGAGAAGACGTGGTGGCTGGCGTGCGCACTCCGGAACCTGTCGCGCAGCTCAAGAATTACCTGCCCAAAGCGTTCCACGAATTAGAGAAGATCCGCCAAACCTTAGAGAAACACTTTAAGGATGTGCAGGACTTCGAATTTACAATTCAGGATGGCAAAGTTTTCATGCTTCAGACGCGGAGCGGCAAGCGAACAGGTCTGGCTGCGGTGCGTTTCGCCATTGAGATGGAGAAGGAGAAGCTGATCGATTGGAAGACTGCGATTCGGCGAGTGCCCGCGGATCAACTCGATCAAGTGCTCGCGCCTATTTTCGATCACAAAGCGGTACAAGCAGCGAAGGTGATTGCGAAAGGACTGCCTGCGGGGCCGGGAGCGGCCGCGGGAAGAATGTATTTGAACGCGGACCGTGCTGCCGCGGCTGCCGGACGAGGAGAGAAGGTCCTGCTCGTACGCAATGAAACTTCACCAGAGGATTTGCGCGGGATGATTGCGGCCGAAGGCATACTCACGGCAAAGGGCGGCGTCAGTTCGCACGCAGCTCTGGTCGCTCGGCAGATGGGCAAGGTCTGCGTCTGCGGAGCAGCGGCGCTTGAGATTGATTACGCCGCCAAAACGATGACGGTCGGTGGCGCAACTTATAAAGAAGGAGACTTTCTTTCGATCAACGGGACTGCCGGCGAGGTCTATCCCGGCCAGATCCCGACCGCCGCGTCCGAAATCGTTCAAGTGCTGATTGAGAAATCGCTCGACGCGAACAAGAGCCAGACGTATCAAAACTTCAAGAAGCTGATGGACTGGTGCGCGAAGGCTACGCGACTGGCCGTTCGCACCAATGCCGACACGCCGGAACAGACGGCGCATGCGATCGCGTTCGGCGCGGTCGGCATCGGACTATGCCGCACCGAACACATGTTCTTCGAAGGCAACCGCATTGACGCCATGCGCGAGATGATTTTGGCGGACACCAAGGAACACAGAAAAGCGGCGCTCGCCAAGATCCTGCCTTATCAAAGAGAGGATTTCGCGGGGATGTTCAAGGAATTGAAAGGGCATCCAGCGACGATCCGGTTCCTTGATCCACCACTGCATGAATTTCTGCCCCACGATCAGGCTGCGCAAAGCGATCTGGCGAAGAAAATGGGTGTGCCAGTTGAGAAAGTCAAACAGAGAGTTCAAGAATTACATGAGTTTAATCCGATGCTGGGATTCCGAGGATGCCGATTGGGCATAGTGTACTCGGAGATTTCGGAGATGCAGTCGCGCGCGATATTTGAAGCCGCGGCAGAAGTTCAGAAGGCGGGCATTAAGGTAAATCCCGAAGTGATGATTCCGCTGGTCGGCTTCAAGAAAGAGTTGGACTTGCAGGTCGAGGTCGTTCATCGCATTGCAAATGAGGTGATGAAGGAAAAAGGCGTAAAGCTGAATTATCTGGTCGGGACGATGATTGAAGTTCCTCGCGGCGCACTAACCGCCGATGAAATCGCGCAAACGGCGGAGTTCTTTAGCTTTGGCACAAATGACTTGACGCAGACTTGCCTCGGGATGAGCCGCGACGATTCCGGGTCCTTCTTGGGGCCGTACCAGGAATTGGAAATCGTGAAGAAGAACCCGTTTGCGACCATTGATCAGGCAGGCGTCGGGCAACTGATTGAGATGGCGGTGGCGAAGGGGAACAAGACTCGTCCCGGGATCAAGCTAGGAATTTGCGGCGAACATGGCGGGGATCCGGAGAGCGTGAAGTTCTGCCATCGTGCGGGGCTGACGTATGTGAGCTGCTCGCCGTTCCGAGTGCCTGTGGCGAGGTTGGCCGCAGCTCAAGCAATGGTTGAAGAGGAGCAGTCGAAGAAAAAGGAGGGGAAGTAGCGAGATAGATTTCCTGATTTAGAAACTAAAGTAATGCTTGAAGTCGTCGGCGTGCAGACATCTTAAGGGATGGATGCAATTCTGGCGGGTTTATTGTTTTTAAGTCGGCATCTTAAAGAAAAAGTAGAGCCCCAGGAAAAGGAACGTGATGTCCGTGGACCAAGCGGCGAGAAATGGCGGGAGTTGCCCGACGCCGCCCATGGCTTCGAGGAGCCGCGCCGCTGTCCAGTAGACGATGCCGATGGCGACGCCGAGCGTCACGCCACCGAGAGCGCCACGGGTTCCGACCAGGAGCGCAAAAGGAATTGCCAGCAGAATGCTAATGGGGGCGATCAGCGGGAAGGCCAGCTTGACGTGCCATTGCACGGTCAGGTTCGAGACATCGAAACCGGCCTTATGGAGGTCGTCGATATAGCGGCGCAGGGCGCCCCAGCTCATTTGGGAGGCTTGGCGCACTTCGCGATTGAAGTAGCTGGGGGGCTCGGAAAGTTCGGGAAGAGAGGTGACGCGGAAGGGCTCGTAGCGCGTGATCGTTCCACCGGAGAAATCGCGGACCCAACCGCCTTCGAGAACCCATACTTTTTCGGAGTCGGACCATTCCGCTCGAGAAGCGTAGACACGGCGCTTCATTTGGAAAGTGGCGGGGTCGAGCTCGACGACGTTGAGGCCACCGAAGAGGTTTTGTGTCGGGTCGAAGAGGTCGTAGTTGTAGATTTTTTCGTTGTTGCCAAAAATCCAGCGCTGGGGATGGGTGTAGGTCTGCGGCGGGCGGCCCTTGATCTGGTTGCGGAGGGCGTCCTGGCGCTGGTTGGCGTAGGGGAGATAGGTTTCGTCCAGGACGATCATGCTGGCGGCCAGCGCGAGTCCGGCGAAGAGCAAGGGCATGGCGAGGCGATAGAGACTGATGCCGCTGGCTTTGCAGGCCACGACTTCGTTGTTTTTGCTCATGATGCCGAGCGTGACTAGGACAGCGACCAAGGCGCCCAGCGGGGCTAAGTTATAGAGGAGATAAGGAGTGAGGTAGCGGAAATAGTCGATAACGATGAGAAAGGGGACGCGGTGGCGGGCGATGTCGTCGAGCAGTTCGAAAAAGGTGAAGGCTTCGAAAAGGAAAATGAAGGACGCCATCAGTAACACAAAATACGAAAAAAAACGGCGGAGAATATAGAGATCCAGCAGTCGGGGGAAGCTGCCGCTGGATTGCACGCCGTTCTCAAGCGGCTCTATTTGCCCGTTGGGAATGCGAGCCGTGACGGCTGCGCGCGCGCGCGATTTTCGGCGGCGCAGGAAACGCGCCCAGGTGCGAAACCGGACCGTCGGCTTGAACCAAGAGTTTTCGCCGCGGAATTGCTCCATCCGGGGAAGCAGCGTCAGGCCAAGAATGGCGAGCAGGATATCCGCCCCCCAGATGCCTACAGCCGGGGACACGACAGCCTGCCGCGCCAGACCGGCGCCGATCACGGTCAGCAAGTAGTAGCTGGCGATGAGGATGACTGCGATGAGCGAACCGGCCGCGCGACCGCCACGGCGAGGCTGCGCCCCGAGCGGCACGGCGACAAGCGCAAAAACGAGGCAAGCTACAGGAAATGCGATGCGGCGGTGCAATTCCACGCGCGCCTCCCGCCAGTCGGCGCCGGTTGTGTTGAGCAGTTCGTGAAGGGACCGCTCCGGATTGCTTACTTGCCGGGGGCCGGAAGGCACGAGGTTATTTACTTCGATGGGCCAGTCACTCTGGCCAAACACGGTGACCGAATAACGGTCGGGCTCCGCGGGGGAAAATTCGTGCGTTGTGCCGCCCTGGAGGTGCAGCTCCAGCTTGCCCTCCTTGGGTTCGGCAATTACAATCGCATCCTCCGCCAGGGTGAGTTGCGAGCCGTTCTCTCCGCCGGCTTCTGCAAGAAATACGCCGTGCCAATGAGTGCCGCTGGCGGATACGTCGTTGACATAAAGCACTATTTTGGGGAAGCGTTCGTCGAAAACGCGGGGCTGCACGGCGAAAGAAATTTGGGAGGCGATGAGGTCGGTTTCGAGTGTGCGATAGGTCCGGGTGGCCAGCGGGCCGAGCCAAATCGTCATGCAAAGCGTCAGAAGGCCGCCGGTGAGGGCCAAAACGCCGACGGGCAGGAGAATGCGGCGGCGGCCGATGCCCAGGGCGGTCAAGGCAATGATTTCGCTGTCGGCGGACATGCGGCCGAGGCCGAGGAGCACGCCGATGAGCACGGCCATGGGAAGAGTAAACGTGAACACCGCGGGGAAGATGCAAAGGAATAGCTCGAAGATCTGGTCCCCTGAACCACTATGACGGACAAACAACTCCATCAATCGAACGAGCTGCGGCACAAAGAAAACGAATGTGAATACGGCAAGCCCGAGGAGTGCGTGACGAAAAACTTCGCGGACAATATAACGGTCCAGGATGCGCATGGCGCGAACCGTGAGTGTAACACGGCATCGCAGCGGCTAAGGGAAAGAGAGTCGCGATGAATCGCGTCCATGTGGCGCTCCTGTGGCACATGCATCAGCCGCAGTACCGGGACCCGGAAACGGGCAGGTATGTGTTGCCGTGGACGCGTCTGCATGCGCTCAAGGATTACTGGGGCATGGTGGCCATGCTGAAGGATTTCCCCAACTTTCACGCGACGTTCAACGTGGTGCCTTCGCTGGGCATGCAGCTCGAGGAATACGCGAGCGGAAAATTCAACGAGCCCTGGTTCGATCTCGCGTTCAAACCGGTCGAACAACTCTCCCGCGAGGACAAGGTGGAAATTTTGGCGCGGGCGTTTCAGGTGAATCATGAACGCTTGATGTCGCGGTGGCCGCGCTTTGTCGAACTCTATGAGTGGTCGCGGCCTGCCGGAGGCGCGCAGGCCGTGGTTTCTTTTACGCCGCGAGACTGGCGGGACCTTCAAGTGCTTTCTCAACTTGCCTGGATGGAGGAATCGTGGCTCGAAAAAGATCCGGTAGTGAGCCGGCTGGCTAGCAAAGGAAAAGAGTTCACTCAGAAGGATAAAGCTGCTCTGAAAGCGAAGCAACTGGAGCTGCTCGGGATGGTTCTGCCGATTTATCGCGAAGTGGCGCAGACCGGCCAGATAGAACTCAGCACGACTCCGTTCTACCACCCTATCCTTCCGCTGATCTGCGATTCGGATATCGCTCGAGTGGCCAACCCTGCGACGCCTCTGCCGCGGCGTGCCTATCGCCATCCTGAAGATGCGCGTGAGCAGTTGAGGCGCGCGCGCGAATACCACGAACGCGTGTTCGGTGCGAAGCCGGCCGGACTTTGGCCTTCGGAAGGCTCCGTTTCCGACCAAGCAATGACCATCGCCGCGGAGGAAGGATTCCAGTGGTTCGGCACGGATGAAGGCGTTCTCGGCAGAACGCTGAACGCTGGATTTTTTCGCGACGCGAAGGGCATTCCGGCGAATGCAGAACGATTGTACAAGCCGTTGAGCGTGCAACTCGCAGGAAAACCCATCACTGGGTTGTTCCGCGATCACCATCTTTCCGATCTCATCGGATTCGTTTATAGCCGCATGAATGGCAAAGACGCTGCCGCGGATTTGCACGGCCGGCTTCGCGAACTCGGCGAACGCGTGCAAACGGGGCAGCCTCTCACGGTCTGCTTGTTTCTCGACGGCGAAAACGCCTGGGAATACTACCCCGGGAACGGCCGCGAGTTTCTGCGCGAATTTTATGGACGAATTCAGGGAGATCAGGATTTTCGCGCGCTCACAGCAAGCGAAGCGATCGCCGTCGCCGGCGATATTCCCTCCAATGCGGGGATTTTCCCCGCTTCGTGGATTAACGCAAATTTCGATGTCTGGATCGGTCACAGCGAAGACGTCGCGGCGTGGGAGCTTCTTTGGGACGCCCGGGAAGTCTACGGGCGGGCTCTGGAGGCTCGGCGGCAAGGCCAGGATGGCGCTCCCTCCGAGGGCGGCTTGAAAGACGCGCAAGAATCCTTGCTGGCTGCGGAGGGCAGCGATTGGTGCTGGTGGTTTGGCCCAGAACACAGCACGGCGAACGACGCGGAGTTCGATGCCCTCTATCGAAAACATCTTACGGCAGTTTATTTGGCGCTGGGGCAAGTGGCTCCAGCAGAACTGGCGAAGCCCATCAAGCGGCAGCCGGAGCACGCCTTGCAGCTTGCGCCCACCGGCTTCTTGAAAATCTCCGTGGACGGACGCGAGAGTTCCTATTTCGAATGGCTGGGCGCGGGACTCTACTCTCCGGAACGGCGCGGCGGCGCGATGCACGGACGAACGTTCTATTTGCACGAATTGCGTTACGGATTCGAAGACGGCCGTTTCTGCGTTCGCGTGGATCCCTTTCTGGATTTGCTGGGAGAGCTGGAGGATCCGGAATTCCGCATCACCATTGCGGCGGCTGAGGAAATAACCATCGTCGTGAAACTCGAGCGCGGGCATCTGCAGGAATTTGCCGTGGAGACGGGCCGCCTGTGTCTACTGAATCCCAAAACGGTTGCCGAAGCTTCGTTCGAACGCATCCTCGAAGTCGCCATCCAACGGAGCGAAATCAAACTGCAGAGCCAATCGAAACTGCGGCTCGGCGTAGCGCTATGGCACGGTGGTTTGCCGGTGGACGTTTTGCCCGCGGAAGGGTTCCTGGTGGTCAATCTCGGCGAAGAAAACTCCGCCTGGCCAATAGAAGAGAAATCCTGATTCGCGCGAACGGCCTCTCAAAAATCCTCATCCACCTTGCAGCGTTTACCTCCCGTCATTCCGCGCAAGCGGATTGCTAAAATCCCGCCGCTTCACGCCCGCGCCGCTGCGTTCCGACTTTCTCCTTGACAGTCTAGGAGAATGCCGCTACATTCCTAGTTCATCTAGGAGAAGGGTGGGACGGGCTTCAGCCTGTCTCCCCGCCAAGCCTATGGACAAACAGCTCGATCTTCTGCAAGGCACCCTCGACATGCTCATCCTCAAGGCCGTCTCGCTTGGGCCCTTGCACGGCTACGGCATCCTTCTTCGCATCCAGCAAATCTCGAAGGATCGCCTCGAAATCCAACAAGGGTCGCTCTATCCCGCGCTTTACCGGCTCGAACATCAGGGCTGGATCGCAAGCGAATGGGGCGAATCCGAAAATAAGCGCAAAGCCAAATATTACCGGCTCACCGCGGCGGGGAAGCGCCGTCTCCATGCGGAAGCCGCCAACTGGAATCGCATGGCCGATGTCATCGCCGGAATTCTGGGGACCAAGCCGGAGGAAGTATGACCCTTTGGAGCCGCCTTCGTTCGTGGGCCCACGATGCAATTCATCGCTCTCGAATAGAGAATGAAATGGACGCCGAATTGCGTTTTCACATGGAGGCATGCGCCGACGATTTGATCCGCAAAGGCGTGCCGCGCGATGAAGCTCTTCGGCGCGCGCGGATCGAATTCGGCGGAGTGGAAAGAATCAAAGAAGAAGGGCGCGAAGCTCGCGGACTCGGTTTCATGGATACATTGAGGCAGGACCTTCGGTTTGGCGCGCGTACATTACGAAAGAGTCCGGGATTCGCCTTGGTGACCGTGCTGACATTGGCTTTGGGGATTGGGGCCAATACCGCGATTTTCTCGATTGTGTACGGCGTGCTGCTGAACCCGCTGCCTTACAAAGAGCCGTCGCGACTCGTGCTCCTGAATGAAACGACTCCGAAAGTCGGGAAGGTCAGTGTGTCCTATCCGAATTTTTTGGACTGGCGGGCTCAGACCAGCCAATTCGCGCAGATGGCCGCGGTTTGCGGCGTCGGTTTCAACTTCGCGGGAGTTACCCAGCCCGAGTCGATCGGCGGCGAAGCGGTTTCTTCGAACTTCCTTTCTCTCCTTGGCGTGAAACCTTTGCTCGGACGCGATTTCGATCCGGCCGAGGATAAGCCCGGTGCCGCGCCTGCGGTCCTGTTGAGTTATTCGTTATGGCAGTCTCACCTTGGTGCGGACCCTGGCGCCTTGGGGCGAACAATCGTGCTAGACGGACGAAGCTATGCCATTGTGGGCATTCTGCCCGCGAATTTTCGCTGGCCCGATAAGGTGGATGTGCTGGAACCGATCGGTGTCTGGGCGGCGCAAAACCCCGACGCCTCGGAACGCGGAGAGCGTGGAGACTTGGTCGTCGTCGGCAGACTCGCGCAGAACAGCAGCCTTGCGAAAGCGCGTTCCGAAATGGAAGGAATTGCGGCGCGGCTGGCCAAGGAGTATCCAGGCGCGAACGATCAGTTCGGTGTCACTCTTCAACCAATTCGCGATGCTTTCGTCGGCGATGTCCGCCCGGCAGTTCTCGCCCTTTTCGGGGCGGTCCTGTTCGTCCTGCTCATCGCGTGCGCCAACGTTGCCAATCTGCTGCTTGTTCGCGGTGCTGGTCGTTCGAGAGAAGTTGCTCTGCGCATGGCGCTCGGTGCCACGCGAACCCGCGTAATTCGTCAGATGTTGACGGAAAGCTTCCTCCTGGCGCTCTTTGGCGGAGCCGTGGGCTTGTGCCTCGCAGAGGCCGGCATCCGGGGCATGACGAGTCTAATTCCTTCGGATGCTCTTTCCGGCGCGTCGATTCAGTTGAATACCGTCGTAGCGCTCTTTGCAGCGGGCATCATGACGCTTGCGGCTTTTATTTTCGGCGTGGTCCCAGCCCTCCGTTCGACAAGCCCCAATGTTCAGTCCCAATTGAAAGAAGGCAGCCAGGGAACCGGCACGGGCATTGCGCAAAATCGCTTGCGTGGCGCTTTTGTGGTGACGGAACTCGCGCTTTCCCTGATTCTTCTCGCCGGCGCCGGGCTGATGATGAAGTCGCTGCACCTGCTTCTTTCCGTCAGCCCCGGTTTTCAGCCGAACCGCGTTCTCACCATGGAAATGGACTTGCGCACCGCCCAATACGACAAGGATCCCGCCATCCGCAACTTTTGGCAGCAAGTCGTGGAACGGCTCAGCGCCCTCCCAGGAGTGCAGAGTGCGGCTGTGGGCACCGTCGTTCCTCTGACGGGGAATCATGACCGCGCGGATATCACCGTCGAGGGCATGCCCCTGCCGAAACCAGGGAGTTTTCCGCACCCGGACATTCACATCGTTAGCGCCGGCTATTTCCGCACTCTCGGAGTTCCGCTTATTGCTGGCCGTACGTTCACTCAAGACGACACTGAAACCTCGCTGCAAGTCGGCCTGATCAACGCAAAGTTGGCGCGCGAATTTTTCCCGCGTGGAGACGCCGTCGGCAAGAGATTCATATTTGGCCACCTATCGAACACGTCCGCACCGAAGTGGATCGAAATTGTGGGTGTCGTGGGCGACACCAAGCTCTACGGCCTTGCCAATCCTGCTCGGCTGGAAGTGTACGTCCCGTTCTCGCAGTCGCCTTCCAGTCACATGAATCTGCTGGTCAAGTCCGCCGTCGATCCCACGGCGATGACCTCGGCTGTTCGCGATGTCGTCGCTTCCGTTGACAAGGACCAGCCAATCTTTGCTATCTCCACAATGAATCGGTTATTGCACGATTCGGTCTCCACGCAGACCTTTACGCTCATCTTGCTCGGGCTCTTTAGCAGCGTGGCGCTCGTGCTCGCGGCGATTGGGATCTACGGCGTGATCTCGTATTCGGTGGCTCAGCGCACCCGCGATATTGGAATTCGTATGGCTCTAGGCGCCTCGCCAGGAAATATTTTGCAGAACATACTGGGATTGGGTTTATGGCTTACTGGCGCAGGATTGGGGTTGGGGCTGATCGGAGCGTTTGCTGTTACGCGCGTGCTCTCTTCGTTGCTCTACGGCGTGCAGTCCACGGATGCCGTTACCTTCAGTGCCGTTTCGCTTGTTCTTGCAGTGGTCGCCTTGATTGCAAGCTATTTGCCCGCGCGGCGCGCGATGCTCGTCGATCCCATGGTGGCGCTGAGGTACGAATGATGGCGCGGATGATCGCGACAGCACAGATTTGCAGTATGGAGGGAGCATGAGGGGTTGGAACCGGCTTCGTTCGTGGTCGCGCACAACCTTCCGCCGCTCTCGCATGGAAAGCGAAATGGACGCGGAATTGCGCTTCCACGTCGAAGCGTTCGCCGAAGATTTGATCGGCAGGGGAGTGCCGCGCGCGGAAGCATTTCGGCGCGCACGCATCGAGTTCGGCGGCATCGAACGCGTCAAAGAAGAAGGCAGGGAAGCGCGCGGCGCGAGGCTCTTCGAAACGTTGCTTCAGGATCTTCGTTATGGCGCGCGCATGCTCCGCAAAAATCCCGGCTTTACATTTGTTGCGGTTCTCACACTCGCGCTGGGCATCGGCGCCAACACAGCCATCTTCAGTCTCGTCGACGGCATTCTTTTGCGGCCGCTCCCCTTCGCCGCGCCGCAGAATCTCGTCAGCATCACTGGCACCTATCCTAAAGGCGCCTTCGTCGCGCTGCGCGAACAAATGAAATCGGTGGATGCCGCGGCATACTTTGAAGGCCATGAATACAACCTCACTGGCCGCGGCGATCCGATCCGTCTCTCGGGCGTTCTCGTTTCCGCCGAATTTTTCCGCGTTCTCGGCGCCCGCCCCGAGCTCGGCCGCCCGTTCTATCCCGGCGAAGATCAAGCCGGCCAGGACGATTACGTCATCCTGAGCCATGCCCTCTGGCAGCAGCGCTTCGCCGGCGATCCTTCCATCGTGGGACGTTCCATCGAGCTCGAAGGCGTCAGCCGCCAAATTGTTGGCGTGATGCCCGCGGATTTTAATTTCCCCTCGTTGAAAACGCAGCTCTGGATTCCGCTTCATAACGATCCACGCGACACAACCGCCTACTGGGCGGGCGATTTCATGCCCATCATCGGCCGTCTCCGTTCCGGTTACACCACTGCGCAAGCGCGCGCTGAAATTCGCTTGTTTCAGTCGCGCGTAGCCAAACTTTTTCCCTGGCCCATGCCTGCCGATTGGAACGCCGATATCAGCGTTATTGCGTTGCGTAACGGCATGGTCGCGGACGTGCGCGGCCGTCTGTTTCTGCTTCTCGGCGCGGTCAGCCTGATTCTTCTGATCGCGTGTGTGAACGTCGCCAATCTCACGCTCTCCCGCGCCGCCACGCGCGAAAAAGAAATCGCGCTACGCACCGCCATGGGCGCCGAGCGCGGCCGCGTGGTTCGCCAGCTTCTCACCGAAAGCGTTTTGCTGGCGTTTCTCGGCGGGTCGCTGGGAATCCTGCTCGCCGCCGAAGGCTTGCAGTTGCTCAAAGTCGCGCTTCCCGCGGACACGCCGCGCCTCGCCAGCACGCACATCGACTGGCGCGTGCTTGCGTTTACCGCTGGACTTGCCATCTTCACCGGCCTTCTCTTTGGCCTGGCTCCCGCGCTTCATTCCTCCCGGGTTGCCCTCGTCGAATCGCTCAAGGCCGCGGGACGAGGCGCTTCCGGCTCTGTCTCCCAAAATTTGCGCAGCGGATTGGCCATCATCGAGGTCGCTTTCGCGGTGCTTCTGGTCATCGCCGCCGGCTTGCTTATCCGCAGTTTCGTGGCGCTTTCCCGCGTCGATCCCGGTTTCCGCGCCGAGCGTATCCTCACGGCTCGGGTCACTCCCAACGAAGAGTTCTGCAGCGATCCTGCGCGCTGCATTTCCTTCTACCGCGAACTCGGCGATCGGCTTCAGGCCCTTCCTGGCGTTCGCTCCGTCGCTTTCGTCAACACGCTTCCTCTTGGCGGACGCGTTGCCAAACGCTCTCTCGAAATCGAAAATGAGACCATTCCCCCCGGCGAAGTCTTTCCTTTATTCTGGATGAATGTTGTCACGCCCGATTATCTTCGCGTCATGAGCATTCCCGTCGTGGCCGGCCGTGGCTTTACTTCAGCCGATGATTCCGGCAATCCGCCCGTCGCTCTCGTGAGCGAGTCCACCGCGCGCCGCTATTGGCCTGGCCGCAGCCCCATTGGGTCGCATGTTCGTTTAAGCGGAGACAAAGACTGGCGCACCATCGTCGGCATCGTTTCCGATGTTCGCGCCTACGATTTGCAAAAAAACGTCCCCGACTGGATCAATGGCACGATTTATTTTCCCTACGCCCCGAATGCCACGCTCGAGGGCGGCCGCGTCCCTTCGGACATGACCGTCGTCCTTAAATCCAGCCTTGATGAATCGCAAATTCAGAGCGCTCTGCGGCTCAACATCGCCAGCCTCAACTCTGAAGTTCCCGTCTCTGAAGTCAAACCCCTGCGAGAAATACTCTCGGATTCCGTATCCACTCCTGCTTCCACAACGATGCTTTTTGTCGTGTTTGCCGGGCTCGCGCTCGTTCTCGGCCTTGTCGGCATTTACGGCGTGCTCTCCTTCCTCGTTTCCCGGCGTACTCGCGAAATCGGCATCCGTATCGCCCTCGGCGCGCAGCGCCGCGATATTCTCTGGCTCGTCATGAAGGAAGGAGCGAAGTTTTCGCTGATCGGCATTGCTCTCGGTCTGGCTTCCGCCCTCGCCATCACTCGTCTTCTCGCCAGCCAGCTTTACGGCGTCAGTCCCGCCGACCCCGCCACTTTCCTCGGTGCCGCCTTTCTCATGACCGCTGTTACCCTGCTGGCCTGCTATGTTCCTACGCGCCGCGCCTTGCGCATCGATCCGTTCGTCGCCCTTCGCCAAGATTAATTTGCGCGACGTCATTAGAATAATTTCACTGCCAAATCCCGCGGCCCGTCCCCCACGGGAATCATGGTCAGCAAGCTGTTCGTGCGCACGCGAATCACAGCCACATCTCCGGAGCCTTGATTCACCACAATCAACAAATTTTCATTGGGATCGAAGCGCAACGCTCCCGGAGACTGCCCCGCCGGGATGGGGAACTCTTTTCCAGTGCCAGGGTCGCGAATCACTTGTCGGTTCGCAATGTCCACGGGGATAATGTGGCCGGCCGCGCTATCTGAAACATAGAGCGTGCTCCCGTCGGCGCTCAAAACGCCGCGCGTCGGCGCTGAACCAAGCACCATGTAGTCGCCCACCTCATGCGTCCAGGTGTCGATGACTTGCAAGCCATGCGCGTCCGGCGAAATCACGTACACCTCGCCGCCATCCGGTTTGAGGAGCATGTCCGAAGGATTACCAGCCAGATCGAGATTCGTCACCAGCACGCTTCTTTGCAAATCGACGACCGAGAGCAAGTGTTCGGTGCGGCTCAAGACAAACGCCAGGCTGCTGTCCGGCAGCACGACGACCTCTTCCGGCTTTTTGACGACGCGCAAAGTGCTTCGAAGCGCAAGCGTTGCGGCGTCGCGGATTCCCAGCGTCCCGTCGCGATGATTCAGGACCAGCACGCTTTTTCCATCGGGAGTCACGCGAGCCAGCACTGGCTCGCCTCCCGTCTTAGCTCTCGCCAGCACTCTGTGCGATGGGCAATCGATTGCGAGCACGCTATCCGATCCCGCCGACGTCGTATACAACGTGTTGCCATCCGGCGAAAAATCAATCGCATAGGGAAGCGGCCCCACGGGAATGCGCGCGGCGACTTGATTCGTGCGCGCATCGATCATCCAAACGAATCCTCCGGCGCTGCTTACACCCCAAACTTCCGCCCTTTTTGGGTGCTCACGCATTCCGGAAATTCCCTTGCCCACAAAAACCCGCGCCGTCGCAGCCAGCTTTACCAGGTCGACGACCGTCACGCTTCCGTCCGCCGTCGAAACATACGCGCACAACCGCAACCCCGGCCGCAAAAATGACGGCTGGTGCTCCCGCAACACCTCAACCAATCCGGCAATCAGCAGGATGCCCAGCACAAAAAATACACGAAAGTTGCGCGGCCGGTTCATTAGGCGGATGGATTGTTACATGTCGCCCGCGGAATTAGCCAGGACCCGCCAAAGGGCATGAACCGCAAGCGCTGAATGACTTGCCAGTCGGTGAGAATTCGTTGCAGCGTCCTCAATTCACTTCGCGGCCCAACACCGCCGCAATCTGCCGAACCTCTTCCACCAGCTCGGCGAACTCCTCCGGCAAAATCGATTGCATCCCATCCGAAAGCGCTTTGTCCGGCTCGTGGTGCACTTCCACTAGCAATCCATCCGCGCCCACCGCAATCGCCGCCCGCGATAGCGGCAACACTTTGTGCCGTTTCCCCGTCCCGTGCGATGGATCGACCAAAATCGGCAAATGGCTACGTTTCTTCACCGCCGGCACCACCGCCAAATCCAGCGTGTTCCGCGAAAAATCCGAAAACGTTCGCACGCCGCGCTCGCACAGCATCACGTTGTAATTTCCCTCGGACAAAATATATTCCGCCGCCATCAAGAACTCGTCCAGCGTCGCCGCCATCCCGCGCTTCAAGAGCACCGGCTTCTTCGCCCGCCCCGCTCTCTTCAGCAGCGAAAAATTCTGCATGTTCCGCGCGCCAATCTGAATCACGTCGGCATATTCCTCGACCAAATCCAGGCTCTCATTGTCGACCGCCTCGGTAACGATCCCGAATCCGTACGTCTCCCGCACCTTCGCCAAAATTTTCAATCCCGGCAATCCCAGCCCTTGGAAGCTGTACGGCGAAGTCCTCGGCTTATAAGCGCCGCCGCGAAACAGCCGCGCCCCGCTTTTCCTCACCCGCTCCGCAATTGCCAAACACTGCTCTTCCGTCTCCACGGCGCACGGCCCCGCCACCAGCGCCACCATCTTCCCGCCGACAACCACCTCGCCGCCCGGCACCGGTATCCGCAGTACGCTGTCCTCTTCCTTCGTGTCCCGGCTCACCAGCTTGTACGGTTTGCTGACGGGTATGCACTCGATCACGCCCGGCAGCGATTCCAGCACGCCCAAATCTACGGCTCCGCTATTTCCCGTGATCCCAATCGCCGTTCGAATCGACCCCGGAATCGGATGCGCCTTCAGTCCCAAACTCTCAATGCGCTCGCACACCCCTCGAATCTGCTCCTCCGTAGCGTGCGACTGCATCACAACGAGCATCGGCAGCTCCTCTGTGCTCTCAATACAAAGTAAGCAAACCAGTAGTCTATGCCAGCCGCCGCAAGGCCGCAAATCAGCCGTGGCGCAAGCCTGTTTGCCCCGTGTGGTAGAATAGCTAGTTTAAGGATAGGCCGATTTTTCCTATGGGAACGCCAGAACAACCGCTCACGCCCGTCTCCGAGTTCGACCCCGAAGACGAATACCGTCCAGAGCCGGAGCCCGAACCGCTCCCTCCCACCTGGATGGACGGCAGCCTGCGCATCGGCATTCACACCTCCATCGCCGGAAGCTATCTCAACGCGCTCGAATCCGCACGCAAACTCGGCTGCAACGCCCTGCAAATCTTCTCCGCCAGCCCGCGCATGTGGCAAGGCGGCTCGGCCCGCATTCCCGAAGCCGACGCCGCAGCGTTTCGCGCCCGCCGCGCCGAGCTCGCTCTCGGCCCGCTCGTCATTCACGCCAACTATCTGATCAATCTCGCCGCCGTTCAGCCCATGCTGCAAACGCGCTCGATCCAGGCCTTTCAGGACGAACTCATCCGCGGGGTGTCCCTCGGCGCCGATTTTCTCGTCGTTCATCCAGGCTCGCGCGGTGACGCCTCGCCCGAGCAAGCCGTCCGTACCGTTATCGAGTCCGTCAAGCAAAGCTCGAAGCGCGTCCCTCTCGGCAATCTGCGCATTCTCATCGAAAACACGGCAGGCATGGGTACCGCCGTCGCCTCGCGCCTCGAAGAGCTTGCCGAAATCCTCGCCGGTCTCAACAACGTTCCCGCCGCCGCGTGTCTCGACACCGCGCATCTCTTCGCCGCGGGCTACGACATCAAGTCCGAAGCCGGCTTGGCCTCGACCATCGACTTGATCGAAAGCACCATCGGCCTCGAACGCGTCCCCGTCTTCCACGCCAACGACTCGAAAATTCCTCTCGGCGGCCGCGTCGATCGCCACGAAAACATCGGCGAAGGCAAAATCGGCGCCGACGCTTTCGCGCGAATCCTGACGCACCCGCGCCTCGGCGCGCTCCCACCCGAAGGCCACACGGGCCGCGCCTTCATTGCCGAAACGCCCATCGATAATCCCGGCGATGATCGCCGCAACGTCGCCAAGCTATGGGATCTCGCCGGTTTGAGCGACCAAGCTCCGCCAGCCGAAAAAGGCTTCTCGATGCTCACCGCAGCGATCAAGAAAATCCAGGCGAAAACGGCAAAAGCAGAAAAAGCCGCCGCAAAGAAAACGAAAGTAGCCATCAAAGCGAAAGCATCGGCCGGCAAATCCAAAAAATCGCGCAAGACCAAGAGGGGATAGCGAGGCGTGGCGGACTACAACCCACAAGAAATCGAAGCCAAGTGGCAAAAGCGCTGGGCCGAAGCCCGCGTGTTCGAATCCGAAGCCGATTCTGCAACTTCCCCCAAAAAGCCAAAATATTACGTCCTCGAAATGCTGCCGTATCCCTCCGGAACCATGCACATGGGCCACATGCGCAATTACGCGATCGGCGACGTCGTCGCCCGTGTCAAGCGCATGCGCGGCTTCAACGTCCTTCATCCCATGGGCTGGGACGCCTTCGGCCTTCCTGCCGAGAATGCCGCCATCAAGAACAACACCCATCCCCGTGTCTGGACCAACAACAACATCGCCGAATTCCAACGCACTCTGCGCCGCTTCGGCTTCAGCTACGACTGGCGCCGCGAAATCTCCACCTGCGAACCCGAATATTACCGCTGGAACCAGTGGTTTTTCCTGCGCATGCTCGAGCGCGGCCTCGCCTATCGCAAAAAAAGCCGCGTGAACTGGTGTCCAAAGTGCTGCACCGTCCTCGCCAACGAGCAAGTCGTCAACGCCGGATATTGCTGGCGGCACGAAGACACTCTCGTCGAGTCCCGCGAACTCGAACAGTGGTTCCTCAAAACCACCGCCTACGCCGATCAGCTCGTCGACGACCTCAAGCAGCTCGAAGGCACTTGGCCCGAGCGCGTCATCACCATGCAGCGCAACTGGATCGGCCGTTCGCAAGGCGCGCGCGTAAAATTCTCCGTGGCCGATGTGCAGGGCGCGCAGCCCATTGAAATTTTCACCACGCGCATCGACACCATATACGGCGCTACCGCTGTCATCCTCGCGCCAACTCATCCCGCCGTCGAAAAACTGCTCGGCTGGGCCACCCCGGACAGCATCGAATGGACAAGACTCAGCAAGATGCGCCAAACCTCCGTGAAAACCGAAGATCTCGCCGTCCTCGAGAAGGAAGGTTTCTTCACTGGCCGCTTCGCCATTAATCCCTTCAACGGCGAGAAAGTCCCCATCTGGGTGGGCAATTTCGTTCTGATGGAATACGGCACCGGCGCCATCATGGCCGTGCCCGCTCACGATCAGCGCGACCTCGAATTTTGCGCCAAATACGGCCTTCCCGTTCGCATTGTCATTCAGCCCATCGGTCGCGAGCCTCTCGTCGAAGCAAAGATGACCGCCGCCTTCGACGAGCACGAAAACGGCAAGCTCGTCAATTCCGGCCCGTACAACGGCCTCTCCGTGAACGAAGCCCTCGTGAAAATGACCGCCTTCGCCGAAAAAAAAGGCTTTGGTCGCGGCGAAGTCGTCTTCCGCCTGCGCGACTGGGGCATCTCTCGCCAGCGTTATTGGGGCACACCGATTCCTGTAATTTATTGCCCGGAACACGGCCTACAGCCCGTCCCCGATAAAGATTTGCCCGTGCTTCTTCCGCCGAATCCCAAACTCACCGGAGAAGGCGAATCGCCTCTCGCCTCCACTCCCGAATTCGTCAACACCACCTGTCCGAAATGCGGTAGACCCGCCCGCCGCGAAACGGACACCATGGACACCTTCGTCGACTCTTCCTGGTATTTCTATCGCTATTGCGACCCCCACAATAGCGAAGCGCCTTTCGACCCAGCGAAAGTCGCCTATTGGTTCCCGATCGATCAGTACATCGGCGGCATCACCCACGCCATTCTGCATCTCCTCTACTCGCGCTTCTGGTGCAAAGTCATGCGCGACCTCGGCCTCGTCACGCACAACGAGCCGATCGCCCGCCTCTTCACGCAGGGCATGGTGCAAAAAGGCGGCGTCGCCATGTCCAAATCGCGCGGCAACGTCGTTGGCGCCATCGATATGGCGGAAAAATACGGCGCGGATACCGGCCGTCTTTACACGCTCTTCGCCGCCCCTCCCGAAAAAGATCTCGAGTGGAGCGAAGAAAGCATCGAAGGTTCCTGGCGCTTCCTCAACCGCGTTTTCCGCCTCGTGGATAAGCACGCCGCGGCCATTCGGGAAACAAAGAATTGGAATTTCGATCCAAAGGACATGACCGACAAGGAACGCGACCTCATCCGCGTCACCTACCAAACCATGACCAGAGTCACGCAAGACTTCGAAAAACGCTGGCATTTCAATTCTGCCATCGCCCAAATCATGGAGCTAACCAACGAAATCTATCTCGCCGAACCGCTCGAAAACGGCGTTCGCCCCGAAATCCGCAAGGAAGTTCTGCAAATTCTTACCCTGCTCCTAGCGCCTATGACGCCTCATATCGCCGAGGAAATGTGGGAAATGCTCGGCAATCCCGACGGTCTCTCAGCGGCTTCCTGGCCCATCCTGGCCGACGAGCAACTCAACCTCGCCAAAGATGACCAGGTAGAAATCCCAGTCCAGGTCAACGGCCGTGTCCGCACCACGCTAAAGGTTCCCGCGGGCGCAAGTGAATCCGACGTGCTGGCCAAAGCCCAATCCGATCCCTCTGTGGCGCGGCACCTCGACGGTAAACGCCTAGTCAAAGTCATCTTCGTCCCCAACAAACTCCTAAACCTGGTGGTCAAATGACCCCGCTCCGGTCGTCCTGTCGTGGCGCAGCATGCTGCGCCCCCTTCCTCCAGTCCACCCATGCGAAATACCGCCCGGTGTGGTCCGCTGCATCCAACAAAAGAGATCGCGCGGGTTTTGTAGTGGCGGGTCTTTAGACCCGTGCTTTTTTTATTAGATAGCCCATGGAAAGGCGACCAATGGCAACAGGAGCCGCAATGACGGAACCCCAAAAGCCCAAATCCGAGCTAGGCGGCGTAGTCGTCCTTGATTTCGGCGGCCAATACACGCAGCTAATCGCCCGCCGCATCCGCGAGCAACAGGTCTTCTCCGCCATCCTCCCGTGCACCGCCTCCATCGAAGAAATCCGCAAATTTGATCCCGCAGGCCTGGTCCTCTCCGGCGGCCCCAGCTCCGTCTATGATTCCGACGCCCCCAAATGCGATCCCGCCATCCTCGCCCTCGGCACCCCTATCCTAGGCATCTGCTATGGCATGCAATGGATCACACATAACCTCGGCGGCAAAGTCGAAAAAGCCGATCGCCGCGAATACGGCCGGGCAGAACTGAAAGTCGATGGTGGCAGCCCAACAAGCGAATCAGAACTCTTTGCATGCGTGCCGCACTCCCTGCGCATTTGGAATAGTCACGGCGATCATGTCCGCGAAGTCCCTCCCGGTTTCCGCGCCACCGGCCACACGGACAACGCCATCGCCTCCCTCGAAGATCCCCAGCGCAAAATCTATGCCGTGCAATTCCACGTCGAAGTCAACCACACCGAACGCGGCACCGAACTCCTCCGCAATTTCCTTTTCCGCGTTTGCAAGGCCGAAAAGAAGTGGAGCGGCTCCGCCTTCATCGAGGAAACCACCGAAGCCATTCGAAAAAAGGTCGGCCACGGCCGCGCGATCTGCGCTCTCAGCGGAGGTGTGGACTCGACCGTCGCCGCCGTTCTTGTCCATCGCGCCATGGGCGACCGCCTCACCAACATCTTCGTCAATACCGGCATGCTCCGCAAAAACGAGTTTGCCGATACTTTGGAAATGCTAAGAGACCGCCTGCACCTGCACGTCATCGGCGTCGACGCTTCCGATCGTTTCCTGGCCAAACTCGTCGGCGTCACCGAACCGGAACAAAAACGCAAAATCATCGGCAGGGAATTCATCGCCGTTTTTGCCGAAGAAGCCCAAAAGCTGCAAACCGGCGAAGTGCAAGGCGAAGCTCACGGCGAAATCGCTTGGCTCGTTCAGGGCACTCTCTATCCCGACGTCATCGAATCCGTCTCCGTGAAGGGTCCTTCCGCCACCATCAAGACCCATCACAACGTCGGCGGCCTGCCCGAAAACATGCCCTTTGCCCTCATCGAACCCCTCCGCGACCTCTTCAAGGACGAAGTTCGCCGCATCGGCAAAGATCTAGGTCTCCCTGACGAGATTCTTTTGAAACATCCGTTTCCCGGCCCTGGATTGGCCGTTAGGCTTCTCGGCGAAATCACCCGCGAGCACCTGCAAACCCTTCAGGAAGCCGACGCCGTAGTAGTGGAGGAGATACGTCGCGCGGGTCTCTATAGTAAAGTTTGGCAGGCTTTCGCGGTTTTGCTGCCCGTTCGAAGCGTCGGCGTTATGGGGGATTACCGCACCTACGGCCTCACTGTCGCGGTCCGCGTCGTTGAATCCGACGATGCCATGACCGCGGACTGGGTCCGCTTGCCTGGAGAAGTCCTCGAGCGGATCTCTACCCGCATCGTGAACGAAGTTCGCGGAGTCACCCGCGTCGTCTACGACATCAGCTCGAAACCGCCCAGCACCATTGAATGGGAATAGGCTAAAAATGAGGAAAGTACCGCGCGAGCAGGGAACTAATCTTGCGCGCGATGCTGGAGGCTGGCTCTGACGACTAACGGGTCCAATAGAGTAAAGGCCGCGCAGGGACGGGACGCGGCCTATCCAGAGGTGCCCTTTGAATGGACTGCTTGCTCAGCCCAACAGTTCGCAGAACTACCGGTTCGCCATCTTCTGCGCCATGTACAGGATGAGCTTGCGGTCGCCTTCTTCCACTTTACCCAGCAAGCGGCGAAGCTTGTTGAGAAAGCGTGCATCTTTCCCGACGCTGCCCCAGGCGATGTCGTCCGACGACTTCCGCTTGGGCAGATTCGGCAACTGCGGCGGCTCTTCGCCGTCATAAAAGAGTTGATAGAGTGGGCACTCGAGTGCACGCGCGAGCTTTTCCAGCGTTTCGATGGCCGGTACGGTATGGCCATTCTCGACGCGGGAAATGTAACAACGAAGTAAGCCCGTGCGCTTCTCGATGTCGCCCTGGGAGAGTTTCTTCTCTTCGCGCAGTGCGCGAAGACGGTCACCAATAATCATGGCGGCATTATTCCATGTAGATAAAGCCCAAGCAAGTAGAAACTTGTTACTCGCCAATTGAAACACTTGCTGCACCGGGGAGAAACAACGGTACATTAGACGTAACCGGATTGACATGCCACGCGTCCCAAAAGTAGAGCCTCTTGGGTCTCCCGCCGGTCCGGCGGGCGCCCACCCGCCGAGTGCGAAAGCCCCCGGCGCTGCGGACGACCGGGAACTTGTCCGGCGGGCCCAACAGGAGGATCAGGAGGCTTTCGAGGAGCTTATACGACGCCACCAGCACCGCGTTTTCGCCGTCGCCGGCGGAATCCTGCGGCGCCGGGAGGATGTCGAGGACATCGCGCAGCAAGTTTTTGTGAAGGCTTACTTTTCGCTCAAGCGGTTCGATCAGCGAGCCGCCTTCAGCACTTGGTTGTATAAAATAACGGTGAACGAGTGCTGGGACCTATTGCGAAAGAAAAAAGTCCGCCCGCTGGTGTATGAGTCGGACCTCAGCGAAGAGCAGGCTCGTCAGGTGATCTCCGCCGAGGAAAAAGGCGGCGGCGGGCCAGACATCAGTGACCGACTGGAAGCCCGGGAGCGCGTCGAGCGTCTTCTCGACGGACTTGATGAACGCGATCGCTTGATGCTGGTTTTGAAAGAAGTCGAAGGGTTCGCGGTCGAAGAGATTGCGCAAGTTCTGGATTTGAACGCGAACACCGTGAAGGTTCGGCTCTTCCGCGCTCGCAGGCGCATTGTAAATAAGGTGCGCAAGCGCGGAGAATGAAGCGGTAAACGAGATTCTGTCTTGCTGTGCGACGATGTGCGCTGGACTTTGCGAGTGCGTAGAACCAGCGCGTAGAGTGAGCAGGAAGCAGTGAGTACGAAAAGGAGGTTGCGTAATGGGCCCATTGGAAAAGAACCGGGCGCTATGCCATGAATTCAGGATGCAGCTCGATGATGCTGCCGGTGCCGTGCCCGCCGCTGCACAATTTTCTGACTTGGTGAAGGACCTTCGCGCAGATCTCAGGGAGCACGCCGCCGCGTGTGGCGAATGCCGCGCCGCCGCGCAATCCCTTCTCGAGACGCGCGCGCTATTGGCTGCCGTGCCTTCCCACGCTGACGTGGGCGGGCCGTGGTTCTCCGCGCGCGTGATGGCCGCCGTTGCCGCACATCGCCCGGAATCTGCTCGCACTGCGGACACCTGGACGTTTCTTCCCAAGCTTGCCGCGCGGCTCACTTGGGCTTTGGCGATAGCGCTGCTCCTCGCCAGTGGCTGGCTCTATCAGAAGCCTGCTTACGTTCCCGCGGCTTCCGCAAAACACGTCGCCACGGATCTCACCGGCGAGCCTCTCCGCGATACTTCGATGCCCGCGAATAACGATGAAGTTCTCGTCAGCCTGGCAGAGAATCGCCGATGAATGACAGCTCCGCGAAGCGAAAGGCGGCCTTGTGGGTTGCCGTCGTATTTGTTCTGGGCGCGGCTCTCGGCGGCGTGTTCGGCTTTTTCTATGGCCATCGCAGCGTCGTATCTGCGTCAAATCCTCCGATGAGCGAGCCCGCCCGGCGCGCCAGAAAAGTCGAGCAGCTCACGCAGGAATTGGGCCTTACCAACGCCCAGAGCCAGCAACTCAATACAATCCTTTCGCAATTGCACGGGGACTACAAAGCCATCCACGACCAGTCCGAAGCGCAGATGGATGTTGAGCGGCAAAAAGGGCGCGACCAGATTCGCGCTATTCTCACGCCAGAGCAAAAACCGAAATTCGAGGAATTTCTCAAGCGCATGGACGAAGAACGAAAGAAAAACGGGCCGCCAGGTCCGCCTCCGCCGTCGCATTAGTACGGCCAGAGCGGCCTCGGCCTTCGGTCGCACCATCACAGCCTTCGCTCACACTTTTACGATTAGTTTGCCGATGTTCGCGCCGGTGAAGAGCATGTTGATCGCTTCCGGCGCATTTTCCAGGCCTTCGACAACCGTCTGGCGATCCTTCAGTTTTCCCATCATTTTCCACTTGCCGAGTTCCATCGCGGCCTCGGTGAATCGCGAAGTGTAGTCCAGGACGAGAAAGCCCTGCACCATCAGCCGCTTGACGATTAGCAATCCGAGATTCACTGGACCTACCTCTTCCTTGGTATACCCAGAGATCAGCCCGCACAGGACGACTCGGCCGTGCAGGTTCATGCGGTTCAGAACCTCCGCCATGATTTCTCCGCCGACATTTTCGTAATCAATGTCGACGCCGTTCGGCGTGGCGGCCGTAAGTTTTTCTTTCCAGTCGGCGTGCTTGTAGTTGATCGCCGCGTCGAAACCAAGCTCATCCGTAAGCCAAGCGCATTTTTCATCCGTCCCGGCAATCCCTACGACGCGGCAGCCGTGAATCTTGCCGATTTGTCCCGCCACACTTCCCGTAGCGCCCGCTGCGGCGGAAACGACCAGCGTCTCGCCCTTTTTAGGCTTGGCGATTTCTGTCATGCCGAAGTAGGCCGTAATGCCTGTCATGCCGAGCACGCCGAGAAACGCTGTCTCCGGAACAAACGGAATGGAAGGAATCTTCTGAAACGGAATCTTCGCTTGCGCTTCAATGAGCGTGTACTCCTGCAGGCCTGTGAGCCCAAAAATCTTGTCGCCTTTTTTGAGTTGCGCGTGCTTCGATTCCACGACTTCCGCCAGCCCGCCCGCGCGCATCACCTCGCCGATTTTCACTGCCGGCAGATAGCTGTCCACAGCCATCCACACGCGCATGGTCGGATCCATCGAGAGGTATTTCACTTTGGCCAGTGCTTCGCCGTCTTTCAGCTCCGGCAACAGCGACTCGTGGAGTTGCAGATCGCCCGGCGCGAGCAATCCTTTCGGCCGCTTTTGCAAGAGCAACTGTCGATTCGTCTGGCTCATTTTTTCGTTCCCGCTGTCGGGGGCAGTCGTGGCCGCGCACTCTCAACTTTCGTTGTTACACGCAGCCAGGAGCAGCTGTTTCGCCTAGAAGGGAATATCCTCGTCGGAAATCTCCGGGCCGGAGGGGCCAGGACCGCCCATCGGTTCTTCACCGCCGCCCGTGTGCGGTTCAAAATCATCGGCACTGCGAGATCCTCCTCCCGCGCTCGCTCCGCCGCCTCCTGCACCGGCTGCGGCGGCGTCGCCGCGTCCGCCGAGCATTCGGAAGTTGTTGGCGACAATTTCAAAGCTGGTGCGCTTCTGGCCTTCCTTGTCCTGCCATTCGCGCGATTGGATGCGGCCCTCGATGAATACGAGCGAGCCCTTTTTCAAATACTGCTGCGCGATTTCTGCTTGTTTGCCCCAGACGACAATTTTGTGCCACTCGGTGCGTTTCTGGCGTTCGCCATTGCGGTCTTTGTAGCTCTCATCCGTGGCGACGGAAAAATTGGCGACGGCTTGGCCGCCTCCGGTATAGCGCGTTTCGGGATCGCGGCCCAAACGGCCGACTAGAATCACTTTATTTACAGACATAGAGCCTCTCAGAAAAAGCGGCAGTCACGGCAATCGCCGTTTTCCCCTGCCGCGCTGACGATAGCAGAAAGCCTGCTGGGAGGCAAAACGAAGCGGCCGAAAAATCCGGCACGTATCGACGTTGGGCGAGGGTAGTTCGCGATTTTTTGTGCGAGGCGTAGTAGAGTTCTGCGACAGAGAGGCGGGAGAAAAGACGATGCAAATACATGGGCGCAGAAGATTTTTGCAAAGTTCGATGGCGGCGATGGCGGTGGCTGGATTGGGAGCCGAGGGCGCGGTGCTGGCGAGCGGAGGAGAATCGAGCGCGACGGAGAATCGGCGCGAATTCGGTTCGCCGGAACAAGCGGCAGGAAAGGAACAAGGGACGGCGATGCAAAGAGCGTTTGGAAATGATGGGAAAAAGCCGTTGCGAATGGGATTGATTATCGGGATTGGGGACGATCCCGACGCAGCGATGGCCAAAGTGCATTCGCTGGGGTTGCCGACGTGCCAGGCTTACGTCGAGAAAATGGAAGAAGGGCTGGCAGGGAAGTTGGTCGCGGCACTGGAGAAGTATGGGATTGAGGCGACGTCCGTGGTGGTGGGCGGACCGGGAAAAGAGGTTTGGGATTTTTACGGCGGGCCGCTGACGATTGGATTGGTGCCACGGGAGACGCGAGCGGCGCGGATTGCGCATATCAAGAAAGCGTCGGACTTCGCGAAGGAATGCGGCGTGCGGGCGGTGCAGACGCATTGCGGATTTATTCCGGAAAATCCGAATGAGGATTTGTACAAGGAAACGGTCGCGGCGATGCTCGAGGTGGGCGAATATTGCCGGCGGAATGGACAGAATTTCCGGTACGAGACGGGGCAGGAGACGCCGATCACGCTGGTACGTGCGATTGAGGATGTGGGGCTGGACAATCAGGGAGTGAATTTCGATCTGGCGAATTTGATTTTGTATGGGAAGGCGAATCCCGTGGATGCGATTGAAATTCTTGAGCCTTACGTGCAAGGGATTCATGCGAAGGACGGACTTTGGCCGACGAATCCGAAGGAGTTGGGTGAGGAAGTGGCGATTGGAAAAGGCAAAGTGGATTTTCCGAGAATTGTTGCGCGGTTGAAGGAGATGAAGTATCCGGGTGCGGTGACGATTGAACGGGAGATTTCGGGGCCGCAGCAGATGGAGGATGTCCGCAAGGAGAAGGAATATTTGGAGGGGTTGATAGGTTAGAAGGTTTGAACGTTGAAAGGTTGGAAGAGAAGTGGCGAGTGGCTGGAAGAAACGTGGTCCGTCGGCTGGCCGAGGCGAAGTAAAGATGTGCTGAGGTAACGATGTAATGAGCAAGGGGGATACCCCACCCCGGGTGTTTTTCGCAAAGAGTGCGGAAGCGGCTGAAAGGAATGGGGATAGGAAAATCGGGAGTGCAAAAGAGTGCGTAAGAGTATGAAAACAAAGGGAGCGTAAGTGGCGTGGAATGATATTGATGTGGACTCTTTGCGAGAGGGTGCGAGGGGCGAGGCGCAGATGGGTCCCAAAATGGGAATGAAAGGCCGGCCGGCGAACGTAATTTATGTAATACTATAGTACATAATCGAGATATTGTCAAGAGAATTATAAGTGGTTTGGGGTGAAGAGGTTAGGGACGGGGGAGTTGGAGGCTCGGAAAAAGCGGGGAAAAAGATTTTACGCAGAGGGCACGGAGACACGGAGGTCGCAGAGAAGAGAGGATGTTTAAGAGTTGAATGTGGGAGAGGCTCGGCAAAGGCGGAGAAAGATAGCTCGCGCGGAGACGCGGAGGTCTGAGAAAAGATGAAGGGCAAGACACTGAAGATTTGTACCGCGAGGGATTTGGCTGAGGCGCTGTCGAAAACGCATTTCGGCGAAGAGGAGGCTCGGGCGTGGCGGGATTTGAAATCCGCGCGGAAGAGGCTGAAGGCGCCGGAGGATAAGTGGGGCAGGAAGCGACGAGACTCGAGAGAGCACAAACCTTAAGAGAGATTTCTCTCTGCGCAGGCCGACACGTTCGCAGGAAGCGAACATGAAAGAAAAAGCGTCGGCCTGCTCCGTTCGAAATGACCGGTGTGAGCTGCAAATTGAAAACATAAGAGCACAGACTGAAGTCCGTGCCACCGGGGTTAGTCGTGGTGGAAATAGAAGAGGTTGCCGTCGAGGTCCTGTACGGTGAAGTGGCGGAGCCCCCAAGGCTTTCTTTCGAGAGGGTCGACGATGTTGGCGCCTAACGACTGCAGTTCCTGGTAGGACGCGTCGATATCTTCGGCGAAGACCCAGTGAATGGCAGGCTCGAACGGCGGCGTCCTTTTCCGAAAGAAGATTACCGCCTTATCGCGTGATACGCTGCCGATCCCTTTGCCGGGATTAAGCCATCCAATCTCAAAGCCGAGGGCGTCTCGGTAATGCTGTTGTGCGCGTTCGACATCCGCGACCGGCAGCTCCGGCGTTGGCGGGCCCATCCAGGTCAATTTTTCTTTTGCGGCCACGGAGCCCTCCTTTGCATTCCTTTATGCAACAAGACTGCCCACTCGTCAAACTAGGGCACTACCGCCGCGAGAGCAGGCGCGAAGTAGATCAACGGAGTTCAAAGGGTTCGCCTCAGAAAAGTCAACGGCAAGACCCAGGTTCGGAAATCGAACCCGGGGCACCCGGCCGCGCCGCGTTCCGCAATTGTGTTGTAGGAATCGGTAGCGAGAGTTAGGATGAACTCATGGGCAAGACCAAAGAATCCTACATCGAGAAGCCTGTGCCTGCCGAGGACGAGGAAGACGAAGCGACCTTAGCTGCGATTGATGAAGGGATTGCGGACGCCAAGGCTGGGCGAACCGTGCCTGCCGAGCAGGTTCGCAAATTGCTACGAAAGTGGACTTCCGGGTCCTCTACTCGAAAAGATCGCTAGGCGATCTGGCTGAGATCGTTGGCCACATCGCCGAAGACGATGCCGACGCTGCTCAACGTTTCGGCGACGCCCTGCTGGACCATCTGGAGTTCCTCGAGAAGTTCCCCCGCATAGGCACGCCCATTCGCAAACGCCCAGAGGTGCGGAAGCTCATGCACAGCCCGATTGCGATTTATTATCAGATTCACGAGGCCAGGCGCATGATCGAAATCCTGCACTTGAGGCACGGCGCAAGGAGACCGCCTAACTTCTAATTGGTAATTCCAGCCGACGAGCAACTGCAAGACCCAGGTTCAGAAACCGAACCTGGGGCACCCGGCTTGTCAGTTTCAGTCTTGTGAGCTTCTGCTTGAACTCAGCATGATTTGTTATTTCGTGTACCAGCAGCCGTTCGTCGGTGTATTGTTGCACAGCTGGATACTATCAAATCTTCTTCTATTTTCAAGCCCGGAAAAAAGCATGATCTAAATGCCCTGACGCGCTCGCCCGCCGAGTGCGAGTTGCGTGGTGTGCTGAGGATATGATACAGCGGGTGTGAGTAGAGGGTCTCGGTTTGCGATGTCGGCGAGGGCTGACAGGGAGAAAAGGAATGCGAAAGCGTGGAGAAGGTGAAGAGATGAAAGAGCAGATTGGGCGGAGGGAATTTATTGGAGGGGCGGCGGCGGTGGGAGGGGTGATGTTTATGCCGGCGGGACGAGTGTGGGGGACGGAGGCGAACTCGCAAGTGCGGGTGGGGTTGCTGGGATGCGGAGGGCGGGGGACGGAGGACGCTACGAACTTGGTGGATACGGGCGGAGCGCGTGTTGTCGCGCTGGGAGATATGTTCCAGGACCAGCTGGATACGGCCCGAGGCGTGTTTGACAAGATGCAGGCGGCGAAGGGGTATGCCGCGATCGATGCGGGGCAACTTTTTGTGGGGCCGCACGCGTTTGAGGAGATTGCGCACTCGAAGGAAGTGGACGCGATTGTGATTGCTACGCCGCCGTATTTTCATCCGCAACATTTGGAGACGGTGGTGGCGGCGGGGAAACACGTGTATTGCGAAAAGCCGGTGGCGGTGGACGTGCCGGGGGCGAAGAAGGTGCTGGAGATTGGGAAGCGGGCGGAAGGGAAGCTGAGCCTGGACGTGGGATTCCAGATACGCGATTGTCCCCCGTTTGTGGAGCTGGTGAAGCGGATTCATGGCGGGGCGCTGGGGAATATCGTTTGCGGAGAGGCGCACTATCTGTCGGGGTATCTGGATAGGCCGGCGTGGCCGGGAGCTTCGCCGGTGGAATGGCGGCTGAGGAATTGGGTGTACGACCGCGTGCTTTCGGGGGATATCATCGTGGAGCAGAACATCCACGTGATCGATATTTGCAACTGGATCATGCAGGGGCATCCGCTGAAAGTGTCGGGGACGGGCGGGCGGCTGGGGCGGCCGAAAGATGGAGACGTCTATGGGAATTACAACGTGGTGTTTACGTATCCGGGCGCGGTGGACGTGACGTTCAGCTCGACGCAATTTGCGAAGGGCTGGTGGGACGTGACGGAGCGGTTTTTTGGGACGAAGGGGACGTCGCAATCGCCGTACACGGGGCCGCTAGGGATTTGGGGAGACGAGGCGTGGCAGGCGCCGCTGATTCCGGTGAAAGATGCGCAGGGATTTTCGGCGACGGGGAAGTTTACGTCGAATCTGGAACAGGCGGATCCGGAGAAGAAGAGGCTGTTTGTGGAGAGCATTACGAGCGGGCAATTTCATAATCAGGCGGCGAAGGGAGTGGAGTCGGCGGTGTCGTGCATGATGGCGCGAACGGCGGCGTATACGGGAAAGGAAGTGACGTGGGAGGAGCAGATGAAATCGAAGGAGGAATGGAAGTCGGGGATTGATTTGGAGAAATTGAAGTAAAGAAGTAAGGACGTAAAGAGGGAAAGAGGGAAAGAGAAGAGGATCTCGCGCAGAGACGCGGAGACGCGGAGAAAAAGGGAGAGGAATCGGAATGCGGCGGACAACTAGGCGGGAGTTTGTGAAGGCAGGAGCGGCGGGGGCTTTGGGATTGGGGATTGGCGGAGGTGCGGCTGCTCGAGAGTTGATTGCGGGCGGGGCGGAAGCGGCAAAGAACGAAGCGGCGAACAACGACGAGGCGGCGGCAAGCGGGAGGAGGAGCGCGGAGGGAGTGGGGAGTGCTGCGCCTGGAGGCGAAACGGCGATGCGGGCGGCTGGGGCGCTTCCGATTACGAAGGGGCTGGTGTATGACATGCTGCCGGCGAGCTTGAGCGTCGCGGAGCGTTTTAAGATGGCGCGCGATACGGGGTTTGAGGTGGTGCAGGCGAACACTACGCCGGACTTGCGCGAGGCGGAAGAGATAAAGAAGGCGGCTGAGGCGGCGGGGATTCGAATCGATTCGGTGATGAACATGGACCACTGGAAATATCCGCTGTCGTCGAGCGACAGCGCGGTGGTGGCGAAGAGCATGGCGGGGATGCGGACGTCGCTGCACAACGCGAAGTTGTGGGGATCGGACGCGGTGCTGCTGGTGCCTGCGGTGGTGAATCCGCAGACGACCTATCTGGAGGCGTGGACGCGGTCGCAGAAACAGATCCGGGAGTTGATTCCGCTGGCGGCGGAACTGAGAGTGGTGATTGCGATTGAAGAGGTGTGGAACAAATTTTTGCTGAGCCCGCTGGAGATGAAGAAGTACATCGCGGAGTTTGAGAGTCCGTGGATCAAATCGTGGTTTGACGTGGGGAACGTGGTGCTGTACGGCTATCCGCAGGATTGGATTCATACGCTGGGAAAAAGCATCGCGCATGTACATTTGAAGGACTTCAAAAGAAAAGAGAGTGGATACGCTTGGGTGAATCTGGGAGACGGGGATGTGGACTGGGCGGCGGTACGGCAAGCGTTCGCGGATATAGGCTATCGGGGCAGCGCGATTGCGGAATTGGATGGAGGAGATGAAGCGTATTTGCGGGATGTGAGCAAGCGGATCGACCGATTGGTGGTGGTGGGATAGAAGAGGAAAAAAAGAGAAAGAGAAGGGACAACGCAGAGACGCAGAGTTCACAGAGATTTCGCAGAGAGGACGGAAAAAAGGAAGGCTGGACTGGACAAACGTGGGGAGCGCAACCGCGAGGATCAGGGTACGAGGATCAGGACGCGAGGATCGGGGCGCGAGGCGGGGGAGAGAGAAAGTTAATTCGCAGCAGCCTGGTCGATGCCGAGTTCCTTGAGTTTGGCGCGGGCGCGGCGTTCTTCTTCGGTGCCGGGGTAGCGGCGGACGACTTCGCGAAGCTCGCGGACGCCGGCGGTTTTTTGGCCGAGTTCAATCAGTGCCATACCTTTCTTTAATTGTGCGGGAGCGAGCTTGAAGCTCTTGGGATAGTTCGTAAGAACCTTGTCGTATTCCGAAACCGCGTCCTGATACTGCTTCTGGGAATAGGCAATTTCACCGAGATAAAACTGCGCGTTGGAAGCGAGATCGGTGTCGTTGTAATACTTCAGATAGTCCTGGAATTCCTGGCGAGCTAAATCGTACTTGCCGCTGGTGATGTCGCGCAGGCCGTTGGAGTAGAGCATATCGGCGGACGGAGCAGGAGCGGCTAAAGAAGCCGGAGAAGCCGGGGCAGGCGAGGAGACGGCGCCCGTGGGAGACGGAGGCACGGTGCTCGACATTGGAGTTGTGCTGCTGGTCGGAGTTGTGCTGGTGGGAGCGTTGCCGGAAATTTTGGCGTCGATGTTTTGCACGGCGCTCTGTAGATCGACGAGCTGCTGGTTGAGTTTTCCGAGGCGGGATTTAATTTCTTCGAGATTGTCGGAAAGTCCCTGGACCTGCGTGGACATAGTATCCAGGCGGGCGCCGGAATTGGCTTGAACGTCCTGCACGGATTTTTGGACGCTGCCCATGCTGGCGTTGAGCTTGCCGACATTGTCGCTGGCTTGCTCGAGGAGGGTTTTGAGGACGGTGTGGTCGGTGGTCATTTGCGTGGTCATGTCTTTTTGGCCCTGGAGAAGCGTAGTGATGTCGCGCTGCATGTCGATGATTTCGCGGGCGACGGCTTCGGCAGGACGCGGGCCAATGATGCTGCCGCCGAGCGCCCCGGCAAAAACGGCGGCGGCAAAGACGGCGATGTTACGGAATCGCATGGAAAAGCCTCCTAGAATGCTTCTACTTCTCAGACAAGTATTCAGGCCAGGGAAGAACACCTTTACAGAAAACGACCGAGCGGCGTGGCGAGAAGGCTGCCGCGCTGCTCTTCTCTCACTTTAACGGCAGAGCCGCGCGCGAGCAAGAGATTGCTCGGACACGCGGCTCTGACAAACATCGAAACAGTTACGAGGCGAACTGCCAGTCTACGGCACGCGGACGAAGTGGCCGCGGCGGTTGGACTGCCAGCATTCTTCGTTGTCCTCCGTGCAGAACGGCTTTTCCTTGCCGTAGCTCACGGTGGTCATGCGGTCGGCGGAGATGCCAAGGGAGACGAGATAGGCCTTGACGGCAGCAGCGCGGCGATCGCCGAGGACGAGGTTATATTCGGTTGAGCCACGATCATCGCAGTGGCCTTCGATGCTGACTTTGACTTCGGGATGAGCCTTGAGGAAGTCCGCGGTGGCCGCAAGAGCGTCGCGGGCGTCGGCGCGGATATCGGCCTTGTTGAAGTCAAAATAAGCGTCTTTGACATTTTTCAGAAAGAGATCGTCGATCGATTCAGTCGGTGGAGGCGGCGGCGGCGGAGGCGCATTTACGGTGACGCGAGCGCTGGAATCTGCGGAGCCGCCGGGACCGCTGGCGGTAATGGTGTAGGTGGTGGAATCGGACGGCGAGACTTTGGTTGAGCCCTGCGCGGTCACAGCGCCAACTTCCGGAGAAATGGTGAGCTGGGTCGCGTCGGTGGAAGTCCAGCTAAGGGTTGAGGATTCACCTTGATTGATGGAAGTGGGGTTGGCCTGTAGCGAAACGGTCGGTTTCGCAGGCGGAGGAGCTGGAGCAGCCGGCGGCGGGGGTGCTTCTGGCGTCTTCTTTTTGCAACCCGCGACGAGAGCAAGAGCGAGAACAGTGGAGAAAAAGGCCCCGCGGTACACAAATCTAGAAACCCGAATCATTCGAATCCTCCTCAGCATAAAGAATTCCTTATTTTTCCCACCAGAGCCGTGAGCGCACCACTAGCGGGCTGGGTAAAGGCGAATACATCGTACCACGATATAATATACATCGTATACGGACAATTATTATAAAAAATTCGAATCAAGCAATACCCAGCACCAGGATTTAGGGGAAAACGGCAACCAAAGCGTGAGATGCAAGCAGAGGGCCGCAGGTTTCCAAAAAAATTATCCAATTCGCGCCGTTCTATTTGGAGGACCAATTGGGCGACTCGTTATGGCCGGTGAGGGTAAGCTCGTGGGCCTGAGAGCCGTCGGCGAGCATAGTCCATATCTGGCGAGTGCCGTTGCGAGTGGATTCAAAGACGATGTGCCGGCCATCGGGCGCCCAACTCGGGCGCTCGTTGCGGGCCTCGTCGCGGGTAAGTTCGACGAGCTCCTGCGTGCCAGGCTCCATGATGTAGATGTCGTAGTTGCCGGTGGGACGCCGCCAGCTAAAGGCCAGTAATTGGCCGTTGGGAGACCAAGCGGGATCAATCAGATAGCCCTTGTCAGGAAGATCGAGATTGGTGACGTTGGTGCCGTCGGCGTTCATCATGTACAGCTTGGGTATGCCGCCGCGATCGCTGACGAAAGCGACAGATTGGCCTGTTTTGGGGTTCCAGGCGGGCGAGGTAGCGCCGCCGACTCCGGAAAAGGTTAGGCGCTTGGGGCGGCTGCCGTTAACGTCGGTGACGAATAAATCGGGGGTTCCTTGCATGGAGGAAGAAAACATGAGCTGTTTGCCGTCTGGGGACCAGGCCGGAGCACTATTGGTGCCGCGGAAGCGAGGGAAGGCGATAACCTTGCCGAGGTCCATGGAATACATGCAAATTTGAGCGCTGACGATACGATCGTAAGGCTCATAGCAGGTGAAGGCGATGCGGGAAGCGTCGGGCGACCAGCGGGGCATAAGCGAAATGGTGCGGAGATGCGTGAGGGGGTGTTGGTTGGCGCCGTCATAATCCATGATCCACAGTTCCTTAAAGCCGGTGCGCGAACTGATGAAGGCGATGTGCGTGGAGGCGACTCCCGGCAAACCTCCGGAGAGCAGGCTGACGATTTCATCGGCGAACTGGTGGGCGAAGATGCGAACCTGGGCGTCGGTGGGGGCGCCGCGATAGACCTTGCCGATCACGGCGGGGGAGGACGGGTTGGTCACGTCATAGAGCCAGGCCTGGATGGCGACTTCGGAAGTGGTTTCGGAGATGTTGCCAAAAGCGACGTAGTGGGCTTTGACCTGGGGATCGGTCCAGGCGGAATACTGGAGTTCGGAGGGCATAGTCGTGGGCTGAGTGGGATAGAAGCTGGGGCTGACGAGGTCGACGATACCGCTGAATTGCAGGTCGTCGCGGACGATTTGGGTGAATTGCCCGGCGTGGGTTTTTGCATTGTCGGCGCGGGGGCCGAAATCGGCGACGGCGAGGCGGATAGCCTCGACGCCGAGGCCGGTACCCGTCTGAAACCACGCGGGATGAGTTCCTTGAGCGCATGCCGGGCCGGCAACGAGGGCGAGCACCGCCAAGACCAGCAACCAATTGAGGCGTTTCGACTTCTCTAGCACCATGACCTCCAGTTTTTATCCGCGCGAGGCGTGGAAAAAGAAAACGGATTATTGATTCAAAGACAAATCAAAATCGAACGTGACATCCACGTAGGAACCCGGGTAATCGCTGGGCAACGGCGGCATGGGATTGGAGCTGAGCAGCGCGCGTTGCGCGGAATTATCCATCGAGAGATTGCCGCTGCTTTGCGTCAACTGCATGCTTTTTACGGTGCCGTCACGGAAGATTCGGAAAGTCATCACACAGTGGGCTCTGCGCGCGGCGCGGACCGAGGGATCGATCATGGATTGCAGCCAGTTTTGGCTGATGCGGCGGCGGACCGCTTCAACGTACCAGGCGTAACGATTGGCAAAGTCGCCTCCGCCCTGGCCCATGACAGTCGCTGGGCCAGAGCCGCTGGCAGGAGTTTGCGCGAAGCTGTTGGGGAGCGGGGGCGCACCACCTTTTCCGTAATCGACAGCGTTCTCCGGAGGAGGAACTTTAGATACGTCGACTTTGGACTTGCGGGAGGGCGGCAAGGGCTTTTCGTGTTTGAAGGTGGGAATCACCTCCGCCGGAACTTTCGGTTCGGGCGGTTTGATTTCGGGTTTGGGCTGAGGCTCCTCATGCCACAAACCTTTGGTGTTATCGACGGCCTTGCTATCCGGCACGGCGGGTTTGGGGAGCATGGGGATTCCGGCAGCGGGACCGGGGGAGCCAAGGTCACGGGGACGGCACCAGATAGACCGCCAATGCCACCCCATTGCGGCCCCTGGAAATTGAAATAGATGGACGCGACGATGGAGAGAACGAGGATGCCGTGGAGAATGAGAGAATAGGTGAGAAATTTCCGAAAGTTGGTGTCTTCGCCGGAAGCGAAGTCGAAGCGGTCGGCCGAATTGGCGACGGCGGTGCTCATATTCAACGCGTGCGGGCACGCTCCGTAAGGGGCTGCGTGACGATACTAATATTATTGATGCCCGCGACGCGCAAAGTGTCTACAACCTTGGCGAACGTGCCGAAGGGAATGGTTTCATCGGCGCGGAGGAAGACGGAGTCCTGTGGTTTATTAAGCTGGGCCTTCACTTTGGCGCCGAGCTGATGAATGTTGACGGGAGTGTCGCCGAGATAGATGAGCTGGTTCTTGTCGATGGAGACGACCAAGCGAACTTCGTCGATCGGTTTTACGGTGGTGGTTTTGGGGACGTCGACCTCGATGCCGGACTGCAGGATGGGGGCAGTGATCATGAAGATGATGAGGAGCACGAGAACAACATCGATGAACGGAACCATGTTGATCTCAGAGAGAGTGCTTTGCGTTTGTTTGGAGAGTTGCGGCATAGGATTAGGAAATCGAAATTCGAAAGTGGAAATTCGAAAGCCGGGAAACGGAACAAGCGGCATCGCTTTTACGAGAGAAGAGCAGGCGCGCCTTTCCGAAAGGGGGTATCTTGCCTGATTTGTGTGTTTGCTTCATGGCGGCCGTTGAGCAGCAACCTTAGGTGAACGTTTTTTCGATTTGAGCACCGACTTCGAGCGCGAACGAATCGAGGCGCTGCGCGAGTTCACGGATATTCTGCAAAAACTGGTTATAGAAAATGACCGCGGGGATGGCGACGAAGAGGCCGGCGGCGGTGGTGATCAGGGCTTCGGCAATGCCCGGAGCGACGGCGCGGAGGCTGGCGGCGCCGGCATTGCCGAGGCCGGAGAAGGCGTCAATGATGCCCCAGACCGTGCCGAAGAGGCCGATGAAAGGTGTCACGGAGCCGGTGGTGGCGAGCCAAGCCATGCCTTTTTCGACGCGGCGGACTTCTTCCGCGGAAGCAAGCTGCATGCTGACGGTGACGGCTTGCAAGCTCTTCAATTTTCCGGTGGGCTGCGGATTGCCGGTGCCCACCTGGCTTAAGAGTTCGCGATAGCCGGCGGCATAGACGAAGGAAAACGGGGAACCGGCGGTGGCGAGTGCCTGAGGATTCGCGACGCCCTTGGTGGCGCGGAAGATGCGGATGAACTGGTCGCTTTGACGGCGAATGCGTCCGAAAAGGCCAAGCTTTTGAAAAATCATGGCCCAGGAAACGACGGAGAAAATTCCGAGCAGGATCAAAATGCCGCGGGCGACCCAGCCGGTTTCTGCAAGAATGCTGCCGAGATCAGCGATGAATACAACGGAGAGCAGGAGAATGTCGTAACCCCTCGATGAGGATTCAATTTTTACTTACTTGAGAAACGTAGCACACGCCTACAGGGTGGTCAAACAAATGAGATGCGGAAGATAAAAAAGGGGCTGCCTCTTTGGATACACGAAAAAAGATGATTGCAGGAGTGGCGTTGGACGGAGCGGCCCCGGGGGAGCGGGCGGCTGGTCCTGAGCAGGTGTGTTAAACTGCGATTAAGTCATGAGCAAAACGTTTGACATCGGATTGGAAAGCCTGACGGGCAGGCCGGTAATGCGCCCCGGCAGCGCGGAAGGAATGGCGCTCGAGTACGGCGCGACCGGGGTGACGGTTCCTGGAACGCCGAGGGGGACTTTTTTTCTGGAGACGTTTGGCTGCCAGATGAATGACCACGACTCGGAAAAAGTCGCGGGCGTGCTGCTCTCGCGAGGATACCGGCAGGTTGAATCGCCGGAAGCGGCTTCGCTGATCCTTTACAACACGTGCAGCATCCGGGAAAAAGCGGCGCAGAAAGTGTTTTCGCGGCTGGGGGAGTTCGGAGTAAAGCAGAACGACGGCCGGATCATCGGCGTGCTGGGATGCGTGGCGCAACAGGAAGGCGAAAGCATTTTTGCGCGCGCGCCGTGGGTGAGCCTGGTATGCGGGTCCGCGAGCTACAGCAAATTGCCGGAACTGCTGGCGCAGGTGGAGGCAGGGAACCAGCGCGTGACCGGGCTGGACACGGATACGGATGAAACGTTTGAGACGGAAATCACGCGGCGGGACAATCCGTGGCGCGCGTATCTGACGATTATCGAGGGCTGCGATAAAGCGTGCTCGTACTGCGTGGTGCCGTATACGCGCGGGCCGGAGCGGAGCCGGGCTAGCGATTCGATCTTGCGGGAAGTGCGCGAGCTTGCCGGGATGGGATATTCCGAGGTGCAACTGCTAGGGCAGACGGTGAATTCGTATAAGGATCCGACGGCGCGAAAGATGCGGTTTTCGGAGCTGCTGCTGGCGGTGGCGGAGGAAACGGGCTTTCGGAGGGTGCGGTTTACGACTTCGCATCCAAAGGACTTCACTGCGGACATCGTGGAGGCGATCGAGGCGCAGCCGAAACTCTGCAATCACGTGCATCTGCCGGTGCAATCGGGTTCGACGAAAGTGCTGCGGGCGATGCAGCGGACGTACAGCCGCGAGGAGTATCTGGAAAAGATTGCGATGATTCGCGGGGCGAAGCGTCCCATCAGCATTACCACGGACATCATCGTGGGTTTCCCCGGGGAGACAGACGAAGACCTGGGGGAAACGCTAAGCCTGCTGGACGCGGTGCAGTACGACGGTATGTTCGCGTTCAAATATTCCCCGAGGCCGCACACGCCTTCGCTGAAGATGAGCGACGCCATCCCGGAAGAAGAAAAGAGCCGGCGGCTGGCCGTGTTGCAGGAAAAACAGCGCGAGATACAGACAAAAAAGCATTCAGCGATGGCGGGGGAGACGTTCGAAGTGCTCGTCAGCGGAAAATCCCGGCGGGAAAATCAGTGGTCGGGGCATACTTCCTGCCATCGAGTGATAAATTTCGCTTCCCAAGAGGCTTCGCTTCTGGGAAAGTACGTGCAGGTTCGGGTGACCGGAGCGACTCCGAATAGTTTGTTGGGGGAGCGGGCAGTCTAGAGGCGAGGAAAGTGTTAGGCGCCGCCTGCGCGGCGGGTGAAAATCCAGCGAGCACAAACGGTTGTTTGTGCTACGGGAGGTCACATGGAAGTGGAGATGAAAATCCGCGGCCTGATGATGGATCCCGTGACCAACATGCCCATCGTGGTGCTGAAGGATGTGCAGGGCCAGGCGATTCTTCCGATCTGGGTGGGCGTTTACGAGGCGAATGCGATTGCACTGGAGATTGAAAAAGTGCAAACGCCGCGGCCGATGACGCACGATTTGCTGAAGAATGTTTTGTTGGGGCTCGAAGTGCAGGTGCACAAGATCGTGGTGAACGATCTGAAGGACGACACGTTCTACGCGCTGATCTGGGTGGAGCGCGACGGGCAAATGATGACCATCGATTCGCGGCCAAGCGATGCGCTGGCTCTGGCGTTGCGCGTGGATTGCCCGATTTTTGTGGATGAAGAGGTTTTGAAGAATTCCAAAGTTTCCAGCGCCATCACGGAACGCAGCACCAGCGAACAACTGCGCAGCTACCTCGAAGGACTCTCCGACGACGACCTCGGCCGCTATAAGATGTAAGATTCCGTTTTGAAATTCAGGGAGTGCAGGACGAAGTGGCTGTCCACTCGTGGCTGGAGACTTACGCGAACTCCACGCACAATCAATGCCGCGCGAGAGTGTGAGTCAAATGGCGAACCCTGTACCGCCAGACCAATAACAGCACAATGCCGATGAGAATGAGGGCCAGGCTTAGGCCGGACCAGAGGCCGAAGGCTCCCCAGCCGCGGCGAAAGCATAGCCAGGCGCCAAGCGGTAGACCAATAATCCAGTACGCGGTGAAGTGGCAGAACATCGGAGTGCGCGTGTCGCCGAGGCCGCGGAGCGCGCCGGTGGCGACGGTTTGCAGTCCATCAAAAAGTTGAAAGGCGGCGCCCGCCGCGAGAAGATTGATCGTGCTGTGGATGATGGCCTCGTCCGGCGTAAAAGCGCGAGCGATCCATCGAGGGATAATCAGCAGCATGATGCTCATGCAGGTCATAAAAGAGGCGCCGAGAAAAATGGCGGTGTCGCCTGCGTCTCCCGCTCCTTGCGGATCCTTGCGGCCGATGGCCTGGCCCACGCGCACGGCGGCGGCCGACGAAACCCCAAGCGGAACCATGTAGGTGAAAGACACGGTATTGAGCGCAATCTGGTGGCTGGCGAGCGCGACTGCTCCGAGGCGTCCGATGAGAGCGGTGACCAGAGCGAAGACTCCAATTTCAAGAGTGATCTGCATAGCGGTAGGAAAGCCAAGAGCGAGAAGGCGGCGGATGCGGCGCAGCTCGGGCTCAATGGGAGTGTGAAGCAAGCGGGTGCGGTGACGGCGGTCGTACCACAACAGATAGCCTACCAGTACGCCCGAGAGGTAGATGCGGGCCCAGGCCGTGGACCAGCCCGAACCGACGGTGCCCATGGCCGGCGCGCCAAACTTGCCGTAGATGAGGATCCAGTTGCCGCCGGCGTTAATGAGATTTGCCGAAATCAGAGCGAAGGCGATGGGCCGGACCATGTTCATGGCTTGCATGCAGCGGCGGACGGCGAAATAGAGAAGCAGCGGCAACGTCCCCCAAGCGAGGGCTTTGGAGTAGGGGACCGCGAGAGCGATGACATTGGGCGCGATTCCTGCTGCGCGCAGGAGCGGATCAAAAAACCAGACGGGAGCCATGAGGATGGGAGTCAGAACCAAGCTGATGTAAATGCCGTGGAGAAGAGAGCGGTGGCAATCTTCGCGCTCTCCCGCACCAAAAGCTTGCGAGACGAGAGTGTCGAGCCCGATAAGCAAGCCGCCACCAAAAAGCGAGAGAAGGTTGACCAAAATGCCGCCGAGACTGATTGCGCCGATGGCCACGGCGCTGTTTGGAAGACGCCCGACCATCATCGTGTCCACAATGGCCATGCTCATCCAGCCAAGCTCGGCGAGGACAAGTGGCAAGGCCAGCCGCAGAGTTGGGCCGAGTTCGGCGCGGAATGTCTTGATGTAGAACATAAGTAGAAAAGGATTGGAAAGAGTGTAAGCGGAGCCGGGGGAATGGAGCAAATGGGTGGGGATTAGATTTCGCGTGTATTTTGCGAGAAAGCTGCGGGGGAGGCAGAACGAAATTAGGACAGTAACTTAGAGGACGTTCTAGGTCCGAAGTTCCATTGACCAGGCCGGACGGGAACCTTAGGCTGCGAAGAGTCAAGGGCTGAGCACTTCGCTGTTAGCACGTTGCATTGACTTCTACCAAATCAGGAAGAACGGGATGAAGCTGACCGCTGGGCGTTTGGGAAATGCAAACGCAGGAGACAACCGTGAGCTTAGGGAACGTTTCCAGGTTTGAAGCGCGACTCGAAAACGCCCGGGCAGGAGAGCGCGTAAATTCCCGTGTTCCCGTGGCCGTGGAATGGGCGGAATCCGGCCGCGCGATGCGGGCGGAAGGCTATACCGTGGACACGAGCACGAAAGGATGCCTCGCCATGGTTCCACAGAATTTTCCAGTGGGGCAGCGGCTGCTGCTGGTGAATCTCCTCAACAAGAATGCCTGCGAAGCGGTCCTGATCTGGCGGGGCCACGAAAGCCGGACGGGCTGGGAGCTAGGGCTGGAGCTGCAAGACGCTTCGATGGACTTTTGGGGCGTGGAATTTTAGGTGGCGCAAAAGTCGAGACTTCAGCCGCTTTCCCGCAATCGCGTGCATCTCGATACTCTTTAGCATGACACTGTTGAACGCTTCTGGCTTTCCTCTGGCCTGGCCGGCGACCCAAAAAGGAACTTCTAAGTTTTCCACCGACATCTCTGCGAATTTCCACTTTTCCCTTGCGCTGGAATGGCTTGCGAACGTAGAGTGAGCCTAGGCCTAGGGGGCTTTCTGCAAGTAGCACCCACATATAGGGACTGGGTTGCGGAGTCACGTCGGCGCGCATTGTCCTGCGCTTAGGCGGAGGCAGAAGAATATGACTGCCATCATCACGGTTGCGAATCAAAAGGGCGGAGTCGGGAAAACGACGACGGCGATTAATTTGTCCGCCGCACTGGCGCACCGCGGAAAACGCACGCTCTTGATTGATTTGGATCCTCAGGCGAATTCGACGATCGCATTCTATAATTCCGGCGAAATCAGCACGTCGATGTTCGAGGTGCTGAATGAAAGCCGCGCAACGATGGCGGCGGTCATAAAAACCACGAAGGATCCCGATGCTTTTTTTGGGGCCGGGCCGGCTGGCGCTGGCGAAATTGGAGCAGGTGCTGGCCGGGCAATTCGATGCGCCGTACCGGTTAAAGGACGCGCTCGCGCCGGTGTTGAAAGAATACGATTACATTGTTCTGGACACGCCTCCTTCGCTGGGCATTTTGACGGTAAACGCACTCGTGGCCTCGACGCATCTGCTGGTGCCAATTCAGGCGGCGTACTTTGCGATCGAAGGCACGGACGATTTGCTCGAAACCTACGAAAGAATCCGCGCGCGGCCCAACCCGGGGCTGAAGGTTCTGGGCGTGGTCATCACCCTGTTTGACAAGCGCACGAATATTTCGCGCGATACGCACGGGCAAATTCGAACGGTTTTCGGTGAAGTGCTTTTCAAGACGAAGATCAGCAAAAATGTGCGGCTGGAAGAGAGTCCGGCCTACAAAGAAACGATTTTAACGTATGCGCCGAAATCACCCGGCGCCATCGAGTATAAGAAACTGGCAGCGGAGGTTATCCAACGTGTCGAAGAGAATCGGGCTACCCATCACGCTGAAGATGCGGCATGACGCGCACTACGTCGAATCACTGACAAGCTACAGCGGGGCGGCGGTTGGGCGAATGATCCCCGTGGATCAAATCCGGCCCAATCCGGACCAGCCGCGCAAAGCGCTGGGAGATTTGCGCGAGCTTTCGGAGTCCATCCGGGAAAAGGGAGTGCTTGAGCCGCTGCTGGTGCGGTTTGTGCCACGCGAAGACTGCTACTACATCATTTCCGGCGAGCGCCGCTATCACGCTTCGCGTGCGGCGGGTCTGCGGGAAGTTCCGTGCATCGAGAAGATGGCGGACGACGCAGAGACGTTGGAAATCGCGCTAATTGAGAACATTCAGCGAAAGGATCTGACACCTTTCGAGGAAGCCGACGGCTTGCATCGTCTGGCCACGCAATTCGAATACACCCATGAAGACGTGGCGAAAAAGATTGGGCGGGCGCGGTCTTCCGTCACGGAAACGTTATCGCTGCGGAACATCCCCGATTCCCTCAGAAAGAAGTGCGTCGAACACGGAATCATCTCGAAATCGCTGTTGCTGCAAATCGCGCGGCAGCCAACCGAAAAGAAAATGATCGAGATGATGCACCGCATTCTGCAAGGCGGGCTAACGAGAGACGAAGCACGCCGCGAACGCCGCGATGAACAGGGCGGGCCGCAGCGGCCGCAGCCATTCATCTTTCATTTCGAGCCTGAGAATGAGAGTTTCAAGTTCCGGATTCAGTTCAAGAAGAGCCACGTCTCGAGAGATGAGCTGATCGTCACGCTGCGGGAAATACTTTCGCAGCTTGAGGGAACGTCTTCGGAGGCGGATTCCACGGCGGCTTGAAGGATACTTGGAAGAAAACCCAAGAGACAGGCTGAAGCCTGTTCTACCCGATGTTTGAGCTTACGCCGCAGCAGATGCAAAGCATGGAGCGATTGTTCACAGCGGGATTCCGGCCCATCGCGATTCCGCCGTACGAAAGCGTGCTCTGCGTTCGGCGCGGCGAGTGCGCGGCCGTGCTGTCCCCGGTGCCGAACGGCGGATTGAAATTGCTCTCGAGTCCTTCGTACATGGTGGCCGGGAATTTGAGTGTACGGCTCAAACGCGGGCCGGACGAAGTCTTTGTCTGGAAGAAAGCTGAACTCGCGGCCACGCCCGAACGGTTGCAGGAGCTGGAGTCATTCCGCAGGGAACTGACCGAAATCCTGGAGATTGCGCCGGCCCAGTAGTTTTTGCGGATTTGCAATTCGGGTGAACTCCCGGCAAACTAAAAAACCCATGGCTGCTTACGACATTATTTGCATTGGTGCGGGTCCCACTGGCCTAGCGTGCGCCATCGAGGCGAAACGCGCGGGAATGAAGCCTCTGGTAATCGATAAAGGCTGCTTGTGCAACTCGATTTACCACTACCCAGTCAACATGGTGTTTTTTACCACCCCGGAGCTTTTGGAGATTGGCGACTTGCCGCTCGTCAGCGCCGCGGAAAAGCCCGTTCGCGTGGAGGCCCTGAAATATTACCGCAAGGCGGCGGAACACTTCGAATTGGAGTTGCGGTTGTTCGAACGTGTGCTGCGGGTGGATGGACACGACGGCGATTTCACGGTGGTGACCCAAACGGAGAAGGGAACGGAGAACCGTTACGGCTCGAAAAAAATCGGCGTCGCGACGGGTTACTATGATCTGCCGAATATCATGGGCATCCCCGGCGAGAACCTGCCGCATGTTTCTCACTACTACAGCGAGCCGTTCGAATTCTGGAACCAGGACGTGGTGGTCATCGGCGGAAAAAATTCCGCAGCGGAAACTGCGCTCGACCTTTACCGCAACGGGGCGCGCGTCACCTTGATTCATCGCCACGCGGAACTCGGTGCAGGGATTAAATATTGGGTGAGGCCGGACATCGAAAACCGGATCAAAGCGGGACAGGTCAAAGCGCTTTTCGAAACACGCGTAACGCAAATTACGAGTGATGAAGTCGTGGTGCAGAATGGGGCAGGGGAGAAACGCTTGCCGGCAAGACAGGTCTACGCCTTGACCGGCTACCATCCGGACTATGAATTTATCGAAAGCCTGGGAGTGCATCTCGATCCGGAAACGCGCAAGCCCGCGCTCGATCCCAACACGTTGGAAAGCAATGTGCCGGGAATCCATTTGGCGGGAGTGGTGATTGGGGGACGGCACACCGGCGACATCTTTATCGAGAACGGCCGCTTTCACGGGAAGCAGATCATCGAGTCTCTAAAAGAGTGATCGGTTGCCTGACGGCGCGGCCGTAATACGAGGATTTGCCCGGCCTTGAAGCGTTTGTTAGACTTCTAATCCATGGCCTCCATCCTTCGAGAAGTTGGCGAGACCTTCACCACGCTGGTGCAGGGATTTAGCGTGACCTTCCGCAATATGTTCCGGAAAACGGTCACGGAAAATTACCCGTTCGAACCCGTTCATTTTCAGCCGCGCTATCGCGGGATTCACGTGCTGCATCGCGACGAATCGGGACTCGAGAAATGTGTCGGATGCTTTTTGTGCTCGGCCGCCTGCCCCGCCAATTGCATCTACATCGAGGCCGCGGAAAATACGGATGCCAACCGCATCTCCGCTGGCGAACGGTACGCGAGTGTTTACAACATTGATTATTCGCGCTGCATTTTCTGCGGCTACTGTGTCGAAGCGTGTCCGACCGACGCGATCACCCACGGCCACGGTTTTGAACTCGCCCCGTACGACATCAATTCCCTGGTCTATCGTAAAGAACAGCTCCTCGAAAAAGAACCGGCGCCAGCTGTTGCCAAGCGCTAATCCCGCCTGTTTGTAAACGAAATCCTGTCGCGCGCTTCCGCGCGTTCTTGCTATTGGTGTGCCCTGTCGTGTGATTCGCGCCAGCCTCTTCGTTCCTCCCGGGTAGCGTCCGCTAATACATATAACGCAGCCATGACGTAAGTCTTTGGTTGGGCCGGAATCGGGGAGGGCGCGATGCAGAAGGAAAGCAGCGGCGAGACGCGGTGGTGGGAGGCTCTGGCGAGGAGCGGTGCGGCGAGAGCGGACTCGGCGTCTGCGCGAGTTCCGCGGAACACACTTTCAGGCAGCGAGGCAAACCAGAACGTCTGCGACATGTTCAGTGCCAGAGCGTCGAAACCAGTCCAAGAAACGCACAAAACGTCAGGATGGGCCGCGATTTACCTGCTGCGAGTCTCCTCGATCCGCAAGAAAATTATCGGACACGGAATGCGTCCCATTCCTCCCGGATTCGGCCGCGGCGAGCGCATCGGGCACGCGCGCGGAGCGGTCGCGCTGCTCCATCAACCATCGCGCCAGCATGGCCGCGGCATTTTCCTCCATCCATTGATCCAACAAAGCGCCAATTTCCTTGCGGAGATTGGCAGCGTGGGCCAGACGAGACAATTCGAAACTTTGCAGGGAGTTTCGGGAAGCGGAAAGAAGGAACTCCCAGGGCGGCTGAGACGAGCGGGTGGCCATACAACCTCCGAGTAAGAAACGGTGCGTATATTATAAGAAGAGTAAGACATGTCAAGTATACTTATACATTACCCTCTGTGGAAAACTGTGGAAAACGCGGCGGCTCTTCGCGGCGCAGTGGATCCCGGGCCTAGGCCGCTCACGCCGGTGGCTTGCGGAAACGCGGAGATCGCGCGGGAAAGTGTGCGCGCCTGCAGCGCTTGCGATGGCGACTACGAGGACCCCGACCGAACGGCGCGAGTGCCGGACTCCGAAGACGACGAGGAGCTGGCGGATGAAAGGGCGCTCGAAGAGGCCGGCGGCGACGAGTTTCCTGACCTGGAGACATGAGGTCTGGGAAAGGAGGCAACGGCGATGCGGAGGACGAAGCAAAAAGTGGTAAGGCCCGCGCGCTCGCGCAAGCAAAGGGAAGTGATACGCGACGTAATGCTGAGCGCGGGGCAGTGCGCGACGTGGTTGACGCTGGATGAGCTGGCGAAGCTGACGCAATACCCGCCCGCGAGCATTTCCGCGCAATTGCGGCATTTGCGGAAGCCGCGGTTCGGAGCGTTTGCGGTGGTTAAGCGGTGCAGGACGGTGAACACCGCCATGCGCCCGGACGGGTTCGGAGCTGTGTGGGAATACTCCGTGCTGCAAGAGCGGCACGCGCCGGTGCGGAGAAAGAAGCCAGCTCGGAGAAATGAGCGGGCTCGGAGAAAGAAGATAGGCCGCCGCCGCAGGGAATACAAAGCGCCGGCCATGGGGAACTGTTGAGTGGAGAAGCGGTCGAGAGACTTAGTGATTGTCATCAAGTGATCGAATTCGGTGAACGGGGCGCGGCAAGCGTGCGCCGAGGCGGAGGAGCCATGGGCGTAAAACCAGAGTTGGCGTTTGATGTCTGCTGGGAAGTGTATCGAGGGGCGCGCGATGTGCTGGAGACGAAGCGCGGAATCTCCGCGCTGAATTTGAAAGACACCGGGAAATTCCTTTGGCGGCCGGATATTCGTGCGCGACTCAATGAATGGGTCGCGGACTTCGCGTTGGCGGGGCAGAAGGCCCTCGAGGGGCCGGATTGGGCGTCGCGTATGGTGCTTTTCCGGCTGTATTATCTCGGGCTTGCGCCGTATGAAAATGCGCGGCATTTTCTCGGCTTGAGCGAACGCGGCTGGGTCAACTGGACGGAGGAAGTGCGGCACCGCTGCGGAAAGGAACTGCTGCAACGCGGCATGTTTCCGCCGAGGAAGTACTTCCGCAATGAATAGTGATTTGAATCCTGATTCCGCGTTTCAATTTCGTCTGCCCGTACCGGACAGCAGGCAGCTGATTCAAGCTCCTGATACTCCTTGAATGATAAGAAGAACGCCGAAGATCGCAGGCACATAAAGGACCACCCGGCTGGAAGACACCGCAAGGGAATAGACAAGCAATCCAAATCCGGCTGACACATAGAGTCCGCGCAACACAAAATTCGCCGGGGTTGTCATCCCGAGAGTTCTCCTGAGCACTTATGCTCTCATAAAGCAGAGGAATTCTCACGAGAGGGACAGTGCATCGCCAACGCGCAGAAGCTTGCCGAATTCAGTGCTGGGGACGCGGGTGTTGGTGGCCAGGCGGTAGAAGTGGTCGAAGCGGGCCGCAGGCGACCAAGAGGGAATTTGTGCGCGACGCATCTCGACAAAGCGCTTTTGGAAGCCGTCGTCGGTGGTGCCGGTGCGTGAATCGCGCGCGGGTACGGGGCAGCGCGCGCAGGGATTGCTGCCCTCGAACGAAATATCGCCTATTTTGAAGCGAACGACGCTCGTCTCCTCTTCGGCGAAAAGTTGATCTTCCCAAAATGCGGGCAGCTTCTCCAACCGGGAAAGCTCATCCGTCGCCGATGGCAGTTCAGCCTTCGACGCAAAGCCATTCGGTGACGCCGCTCCATCGATTTCGAGCGTGGTGCGAAATCGCCGGCGCGCTTCATCGAGCGCCATGCCGGGGAACCACTCGCAGACAGCTTCGAGCGAAGCGGTGGAAACGATCGTAGGTCCGCTGGCGAGCCCATCGTCGGGAAAACCGTCGCGCGTGTGACGAACTTGAACGGACTGCTCGAAGTACATGCTGAACCATTCCGAAGCGCCTTCCGTGTCGCCGGGGAAAACAAAGGTCATCGGGGGAATAGTGCGGCGGTCTCCGGGAACCGTGAGCGTAACGGAACTGACGTCCGGCGCGTAAGCGGCACGAATCAGATGGATCGCCGGAGTGCGTTTGCCATTGACCCACCGTCCGTCGGCGGAATAGAGAGCCCATACGCGGTCGAGTTCGAGGCCGCCATTGGGTCCGATGCGCGCTTCGTCTACCGAAACGGGATCGAGCGCTTTGATAGGGTGCAGGCGGATATTCGCGAGGCGGGGCATTGCCCTTGGGGAGTGCACGCCAAGAGTTTAGCAGAGCGCTCGGCAAGTGACGCCGCGCAGGCCATGACAAAAGGCCCGGAAATTTCCGCCAGGAAAGCGTGAAGCCGAGAACGGCGCGCGAGCTCAGTCCGCGGCAGCCGCCGCTGCCGCTGTCGCGGGCGCTCTTCTTCTCTTTGCCATTTGTTGCACCGTGAAGAGAAGAAGCTGGCGATCTGCCGCTTCCATCTTGCTCAGCAGGTGGCGCAGCTTCCGCATGTAGCGCAAGTCCTTTCCGGAGCTGCCCCACGACGAATTGCCCGGCGCGGTCCAGGAGGCTGGAACATCCGGCCGGGGCGGTTCATCGCCATCGTAGAGAAGCTGGTAGAGCGGCATGTCCAGCGCTCGAGCCAGTTTTTCCAGCGTCTCGATCGCTGGGATGGTATGGCCATTTTCCACGCGGGAAAGATAGCAGCGCAGCAGGCCCGTTCGTTTCTCGATGTCCCCCTGGGACATTTGTTTTTGTTCGCGTAGAACGCGCAAGCGCTCACCGATAATCATTCGTGGCTCCTAACCAGAACCGCTCGCTTTGCTTTGTTCCGAGGGTCCCCTGGCTGAATGACTGGAGTATAAACTATCCAATGAAGACAAGTCGAGAAGAATTGGCTGCCCTCGGCGGGAAAATCAATGCCGAAGCGAAATGGGACACACCTTCCGTATTCGCGCCTTAGAGGCGAAAATTCAGAGCGTCTGGGCTGCTAGGAAGAATTTCCGCGGGTTTTCTGCCCGATCTCAGGCTCCCGCGGCGGAAGCTCCGCTCCCCGCGACAATGGACTTATACCCGCACGTGCCGGCTTTTCGCAAAGCCTCAACGGCTTGCGCCGCGGTCATCAGCGGCGTGGTTTGGATGCTGGCAACCGCGCCTCCGCCGGCAAATGCCATGGCGATAGCGGCCGCCGAGATGTTGTCCGGCATCTCCGTGATGGCGATGACGTCAAAGGCGCCAAACGCAAAGAACGACGTGTGCAATTTTCCGCCAAGGTTCTCGATGGGACGGCGAACGATTTCGAGCCGGTCTTGCGGATCCCGCATGAGGCGAGCCCAGGCTTCCTTGGTATAGCTGACTTGGTGGCAGTAATACGGCATGATGGACCTCCTTAAACTAAGGCGAGATAAAATCCGGGGGAAGTAGGGCGACTATGCTCTTGAAAACAAAGGGAGTCAAGAAAAAGTAAAAATATTTAAAAATTTCTCTTGACAAAAAATCAAAATATGCTACACTTTCTCTCGTAGAAAGGCACGCCCCGACGTTCTCGGGGCGTTTTGCTTTTTAGGGCTGTCTTTTCGCGCCGTCCTCCAGCGCCTCGCAAGCGAAGCAATCTTACAAAGAACTACCAAAACAAATTTTGCGCCATGGCCCGCGTAGGCGCCGAAGTGTCTCTCGACGAACGACCTTCAAACAAACTTGCGCGCCCATGCGCCGCACACAAAAAGGAGCCATAATGCCCAGCTATCAAAACGCGACTCCGCCGATTTCTCTGATGCCCGGTGACGTCGGCTTCAGCTTCAACAACGAAACTTTTCCTGGCAGCGCGCAAGCCGGCAGCCAGTTTGCCATCCCCAGTTACGCCGGCCGGCCGGATACGGGTACCGCTGTCCGCTGGCAGACTATTTTTGGAACCGCGCCGTCCGCCGCCAGCTTGGCGCTACAAGGCGCGATGGCCGATGTCGATGCGGAATACCAGACCATCGACACCACGACGAACGCCGCGGGCGAGGCTCGCACCGTCACCGGAGTGCAAGCCCGGTTCCTGCGCATCAAGTTCACTTCTTCGACCGGCGGCAGCGGGCTGACCGCCAAGCTTCTGGTGTAGCCGCTTCGCCGCGGATTTTATTGGAAGAACGCATCATGCGCTGCCTTGCCTTTCGCGCCTCCAGGAATTGCAATCGCGCGTGGAGTCCCTGCAAAGCCCGCGCCGAAAAGAACGCTCTGTTCTGCCGCAGCCATCTGAACGCAATCTGCGGCGCGTATCTGGGACTCTGTGTTCGAGGCTTCCCAGAGCGCGTTGGCGGAAACAAAGCAGCTGCAAACTCCGCGCCGGGCAAAGCGAAACAGCCGTGAACTCCACATCGACGATCGATAAACCGAAGGAGCGCTCGAAGCGCTCTGCAACTGCATTCGACCCCGGCTCGCCGGGACAGGTTCGCCGGGCGCGCGGCATCATCCCGGCAAATCGGAGGGAAACTCCGAACATGAAAAGCAACGGCCATGATTCGAGCGCATCTCGAGTGAACGGTCATGGACCGGCTTCCTCTTGCCAAACGGCGGCTGCATCCGCAGCGCCGCTGGAAACGGGCAGGGCTGCGTCTGACGACACACGCGATTTTCCCACTGCGGCCGCCGCGTCCTCCGCCGCGTCCGGCAAGGAACGCGATGTGTGCGCTGAGGTGGCTCCGCCCTCGCGAGGGAAGAAGCCTCCCCAATCCTCGGGTGGGAGTAAGGGGACAGTGCCCGAAGTGCCGCGCGCCTTAAGCGAACTGCCGAACCAGGTGGATATTCCGCCTGGTTCGGAACCTTTGCCCGAAGACGGGCCAGGATTTGTGGATGCCATCCACGCACACGTGGATCTGTATCTCGCCTGCGCAAGACTCGTTAAGTCGAAGGACGAGAAAATTGCGCAGCGCATGGTGGAACGCCTGCTCGAGATGTCCTATGGCAAGAGCCCGGCGGCGTCTGGAGACGAAATACCGCAGATTATTTTCGACGCGCCGCGGCCGATGGGCGAATGAACGGCTCGTGCGCGATACCTTTTGGGAAGTAAAAAATAGATCGAGGGGAAAAATCATGACGACGACAAACACGACGGGTACCACGACGACAACGACGACAGGGAGCACGCATCTCGAGTTCATCGGAATGATTGTCGAGATCGCGGGAGTGGCTTCGGGCGTAGCCGGAATTGTGCTCAGCCTGCACCACTGGCCCGCCGCGGCGGCGCTGCTCGGCGGAGCCGTGGCGTATCTGATCGGAAAAAAACTGCGCGCGATGTAGCTCGCTGCGGGAAAAAGCTCAGGCGGATTTCATCCCGTGAACCACCGTGAAGCGAACTCAGGACAGCACGCTCTTCAGCCGCAGTCTTCCTCGGCCTCGGAGTTTAAAGGAAAACCTGCTCGCAAGGCTGAGCGATTGCTACGAGCCATTTCCGCGCCAGCGCCAGTTCCACGAATCCAAAGCCAAGTACCGCTTGTTCGGCGGCGCGGCGGGGCCTGGCAAAACGAAAGCCCTGCTGTGGGAAGCGATCCTGCAAGCGAACGAAGTTCCCGGCAGCAACACGCTGCTTTTACGCCGCACGTATCCCGAACTCGAATCTTCGTTGATCGCGTACTTTCGGCGCGACGTGCCGCGCCATTTCTACAAGAAGTTCAACGAGTCGAAGCACGTCGTTACGTGGCGCAATGGCTCGACGACGCGCTTCGGCTATTGCCGCAACGAGAACGACGTCTATCAATATCAAGGCGCCGAGTTTTTGTTCATCGGTCTCGATGAGCTCACACATTTCACCCTGAAGCAGTGGCAGTTTCTCACGTCGCGAAACCGATGCCCCGTTAGGTTTTATCCGGCGGGCCCAAAAAAGGGGAAGCCGGTCATTCCGACGATGGCCGGTGCGACAAACCCCGGAAATATCGGCCACGCCTGGGTCAAATCGCTGTGGGTCGATCGCAAACCAGCGGCAGGCTTCGAGCAACCAGATTTCTACGACGCGAACGATTACGATTTCATCCGCGCATGGCTTAGCGACAACCCAATCTACGCGAATGACGCGGATTATCGCCACAGATTGGCGGTTCTACCGGAACATCTTCGCCGGGCGTTTCTCGACGGCGACTGGAACGTTTTCGCCGGACAGTATTTCAACATCTTCGATTACGGCCGGCACACCGCTCGCCCGGAAGAAATCCGGCTCGAACCATGGTGGCCGCGCTGGATTTCAATCGACTGGGGATTCCAGCATCCCAGCGCGGTGTACTGGCATTGCGCCGTGCCCGGAACCAACGCGCCCCGTGATCCGTGGCCTGTGTCCCGTGGGGAAACGGAATCGCTAAAGCCAGGATTGCCGCATGAAGATCTTCACGGATCACGGAACACGGGTCACGGATCACGAGTCATCACTTACCGCGAATTCGTGCAAAACGGCCTTTCTCCGCGCATGCTCGCGCAGGGCATTGCCGAGCGCAGCGGCCGCGAAACTATCGGCGAGGTGATTCTCTCGCCGGATGCCTTCGCGCACCGCACCGCCGAGGCCTCGATCGCCGAGCAGCTCGGCGACGTGCTCATCACCAACGGCTTGCCACGGCCCGCGCCCGCCGACGATGACCGCGTCGGCGGCTGGCAGCTCATGTATCAACTGCTCGAGGCAAACGCCTGGGTCATCACTGAAAATTGCGCGAAGCTGATCGAGTGCATGCCGACGCTCGTGCGGGACAACACGCGGAACGAAGACATTCGCAAAATGGACGGCGATGATCCCGCCGATTCCGCGCGGTATGGTTTGGTCTCCGGTGGAAGAATCGCCGGTGTGGGGACGGCCTTTGCGCCGTCCAGGGCGGGGCAAGCCCCGCCCGATATCCCCGGGAAGCGGCGCGCATTTCGTCACCGGCATGCCGCTTGGCGAACAGATCGCACGGCAAGTGAGCGCCACGGATCCCACGTCGCAAGCGATTCACTACCAGCGCCTCGAAGGCGAAGCGCAAAAACAATTTCGCCCCAAAAAGTTTTTCCGCCGCCGTTGGTGATTGGACGTTATTCAGGGTGCGTCGGGATCGAAACCGCGGCGGATGATTACGGAAACCTCGCGCATCCGACGGCTAGAGAGTGTTCGTGGCAGCCTGTCAATCAGTTGGGATTTGGGGAGTGTGGTAATGAAATGCCCACGCAGACAAGAAACGCCAGGCAACCCAGTTTCGCCGGGCGGTAGCACGAGAGTGCTCGGAGCATCTGCAAGTCGGGAAGCAAAAGGTATGACCAGCACCGTAAACGCGTTGTCGCTCAAGTTCCGTTCGTCCAAGGAAACAATCAATACCCAATGCCGCTGGCCAGCGGGGACGGCCAAGTAGGCTGTCCAGATTTCTCCCCGACGAGGAGCCGCATGGCGTCGGGGCGCATTACTCGCCATCGAAATCCACGCGTGAGGAAGCTCCTCCTATGGCCAATTCAAGTTTCTTTTCTTCTTGGAGGGCCTCTCCGGACAGCGATGCATAGTAGGCGGCTGTAGCGGACGCGAGGTTTCGACGCGACTCGGCGCGCCTAGCCACCGCAACGGCGTGGTCAACGGCTTCGGCCAGGTTAGCGGCCTTCCCGCGATGGACGAGAGAACGTAGGTAGGCGCCTGTCTCCGGAGCGACGGTAGTGGATATCTTTTGTCGATTTGCTCTTGGGGACATGGATAGTCTTTCTGCGACTCCAAGATTATATCAGATCTATATGAAATGTGTCTGATGGTTTGTCTTCCGAATTATGGGACGGAAAAACTGAAATGAGAAATTTTCTTCAGAGGTTGCTGCAAGGCCGATACGTCGGCTTGCTTGAAAGCGAGGTTGTTCGCCTGCGGGCGGAAAATCGCGCGCTAACGAACTCGCTGCTGGGAACGGCGGGATTCCCGCCGGTAGATTTTCCCGAAGCGCCGAAACCGCAAGCCCTGCCGCGATTGCGCAAACGATCGTGGCACCAGATTCAAGCCTGGCGCGAAAACGGCGCGGCGCGAGAGGAATCTTCGGATATTGGCGGCAGAAACAATGCGAGGACGAATGGACCTGTACCCCACAGCTGAACTTTTCGCCGGAACGCCCGGCGCAATCGCACCCGCCGACGGAAATTATGCGCCAGGCGCGCCGCAGAACATCGTGCCGGCGGATGACTCCGACACTTTTGGAACGATGGGCCTGAACGGATTGCTCGAGGCGGAGCAAGAGAATCGCCGCGGTACAAAGGGCGAGGGTGTAGGGGCGCAGCATGCTGCGCCCCTACCAAGCGGCATCGTGGACCTCGGCTCCAACAACGAACGTCTCGAAGACATCAAGCCCGAGCTCGTCAACGCGCTTCGCGAACTCGTGAGGCAATATCGCCAGGAAGGAATTGTCGCGCGCCGCAACGAAATCCGGCGCATTCGCCAGGCGCGGCTCTTCTGGCAAGGGCTGCAATACGCCTGGTGGAATCCCAACGACATGAACTGGCATCTGCCCTACGAAAACCGCTCAACCGACGATCGCCAGCTCGAAGAAATGCCGCGCTACCAGTTCGTCACCAATTTTTACCAAGGATTTGGGCTCTCCTTCATCGCCGTCCTTTCGCAGGACGTGCCCAGCGTGCGGTTTTATCCGCAATCCGCGCAGTCGCTCGAGGACATTGGCGCGGCGCGCGCGGCCAGCGACGTAGTCGACCTGATCGAACGGAACAACGAAGTCGAGCAGCTTCTCACCACCATCGGCTATTTCCTCTGGACCGATGGAAAACTCGGCGCGTACGTGCGCTTCGTCGCCGACGGCCAGCGTTTTGGTTTTCATGAAGAGCAGTTGCTCGCGGCGATCGAGATTCCGCTCGGCGAAGAGAAGTATGTTTGCCCCAGTTGCGGCAAGGAGTCTCCGGCAACGCCATCGTCTTCCGACGACGAGCAACTCAAGAGCAAGCGGCGGCAGGGGCACGATATATCGTGCCCCCACAATCGATGAGCTGTCCGAGCTGTGACGCAAAACTCGACGAGTCAAATCTTCGCAAAGCCGAACGCGTCACCGTACCGCGCATCATCGGCACGCGCCGCGTGCCAAACGGCCAGGAAGTCATCTCCATCGCCGGCGGCCTCGAGCTGAACACGCCCGTCTGGGCCAATGAGATGCACGAATTTCCCTATCTGCAATGGCAGGCGGAAGTGCACCGCGCGAAGCTCAAGGCCGCCTATCCGTATGTGGCCAACAAAATCGAAGCGGCCGCTGCGCAGGGACCGGACGACGTCTACGCGCGCGTTTCGCGCATCAGCGTCGAACAGGGCTTGCCCACAATTCATCCTGGCGACGCGCTGATGAATTTGATCACTTTTGACCGCACCTGGCTTCGCCCCTGGGCGTTTTACTCGATTGAAGACGAAGCAGTGCGCAACGAACTCTTGCAGATGTTCCCCGATGGCTGCTACTGCGGCTTTGCCGGCGACGTCTACTGCGAATCGCGCAACGAATCGATGGACGATCACTGGCGCGTCCTGCACGCGCTTCCTGGCGACGGGCAGAATCGCCCGAGCGTCGGCGATTCGCTCGTGCAAGTGCAAGAACGCTACAACGTGCTCTCGAACATGCAGGCGGAAACATACGAGTACGGCATTCCTCCGATTTACGCCGATCCGCAAGTGCTGGATTTCGATGCGCTCGCGAATCAGACCGCGGAGCCTGCCGCGCATTTTCCGGCGCGCGCCCGTCCGGGACAGCCTCTCGCCGCCGGATTTTTTCAGCCCGCGCCCGCGCGCGTTCCGCCGGACATGATCGAGCATCAGCAAGATTTGATCGGGCCCGTCGCGCAATTTCTGACCGGACTTTTTCCCGCGATTTTTGGCGGAAATATGGAGGACGTGAAAACCGCGTCGGGCTACGCGCTGGCCCGCGATCAAGCTATGGGTCGCCTCGGACTCGTCTGGCGCCGCACGAAACAGTTTTATGCCGATGTGATGCTCTTGTCCGTGGATTGTTTCCGAAAAAATCGCCCCGAGAACGCGGAGGTCCCGCTGCTCGGGCCGGACGGCGTTCTGGATGCGCGATTGATTCGCACGGCGGATCTAAAAGGCAACATTTGCGTGCATCCCGAGGCCGACGAAACATTTCCACGCCTAAAATCGCAGCAGCGCGGCGTGTTGCAGCAATTATTCAGCCTCAATGATCCGTTGATTCAGGAAGCGCTCAGCGAGCCGGCCAACATTGGCTACATCAAGAACGTGCTGGGCCTCACGGAACTCGTCGTCCCGGGCGAGGATTCGCGCAACAAGCAGTTGCGCGAAATCCAGCAACTCCTGGCCAGCGCCCCAATCGTAATTTCGATGCACCCGTCCGGTGTGGCCCACGTGGCGCCGGGCTTTAGCCCGGCATCTGTCAGCGGCGATGAATCGAATGCCCTGCAATCGTCGAACTCCGTGAGCGAAACTGCCGCCCCATACACCGGCGCCACGCAAATCGCCGCCAACTCGCACCAGTCACCAGTCACTAGTCACGAGTCACATGTACTGGTGCTCCCATCCGTGCCCGTCGATCAACTGCTCGACAACCACGCCGTGGAATTCGAGGAGTGCAAACGCTGGGCGAACTCCGAAGCGGGCCAGGCCGCGAAAATCACGAATCCCGCAGGCTTTGCCAACGTCCGGGCGCACACCGAAGCGCATTTGCGCGCGATGAGTCTGGCCGTCGGCACCGCAGCGGCAACGGCGCCGAGCACAACTTCGAAACCAGTCGGAAGTAAAAACGCACCGGTCACGCCGCAAGCGAAGGAACAGTGATGCAGCCTGCAAACCAAACGGGAGCACCCGGCGAGCCTTCTCACGCAAACGGACACACGCATCTGCACGAACTGTTTGCGCTGACCGACGAGCAGATCCTCGAGATCGATCCGGAACCGCAGGATGTTGAAGTTGTCGCGGACCCGTCAAGCGCTTCGCCGGAATCCGCGTTGGAGCACCGTCGAGACGGCAACTCTGAAGCTAGCTCTATTCAAGAACAGAATGTGCAACGTGCGGCTCCGGAAAATGAGCGCACGCAAAATCTGCAAACGCGCGCAGCGGCGCTGCTCAATCCGCCCGCTTGGCTCGCGGAAACGATGAACGATCCGCAGCGCGGCGCCGAAGCGCGAGCCCTCTGGGAAGGCGCGCAACACGCCGAAAGGGAAGCGGCTTCCTATCGCGAAGTGTTTGCAAGGCCCGAAGAGGCGCGCGTGGCGGCCGATCGCGCGCGCGTACTCGATGACATCGACCGCGCGTATTTCGCCGGCGACGCTTCGCAACGGGCGCAACTCGCCGCGATGATGATGCGCGAAGATCCCGCGGCCTTTCGCGAGATGGTTTTCGAGGGATTGCGCGCCCTCGAGCAAGCAGGCACGCCGGTGAGAAACCGCAGTGTTGCCGATGCGCTGAGCGGCCAGCACTCGGCCGCACCTGCGAACGCACCCGCGACGGCCGATTCGCGCCAGACAAGCTCCGCGACGGCAGCGCAGGCCAGTCGAGGCACGCCGCAGCAAAACGATTCGGCGCAGCAGGCGCAACTGGCCGCGTATGCGGCATTTGAAAAAGCGGCCAACGCCGATTTGGAGCGCAGTGTAGGCAGCGCCATCGAACGTACCCTCGAGCAAGCCCTGCCAAGTCTTGGCAACTCGACTCGGTCCTCCACGGATCGCGCCTCCGGTGTAGGGGCGCAACATGCTGCGCCCCTACAAGCGAGATTGACCGCCGCGATTCGCCAGGACATCGAGAAAACGCTTCAGACCGACCGCCAGCTCGGCGAACAAGTTGCCCAAATCTTGTCCGCAAAACGCCTCGACGCGGAAACGCGCGCGCAAGTTGTTCGTTTGATCGCCGAACGCGCGCAGCAACTCGTTCCCCTGGCCACGAAACGCGCGCTGAGCGACTGGACCCAGACGACATTGGCCGCGCACCGTGGCAAGAGTTCACGTGGGGAATCGCAGCCTCGTTCCGAATCGTCGCCGGCAGTGAAACAAAGCGCGAGCCGCTCCACGGACACAACAAAGACTGCGCCGAAAAACCGCGAAGCGGAAAATCGCGGCGCCTCGTCCCGCCCCGCGAGCAGATCGGGCCGCGTGAACTATCAAACGCTCAGCGACGAACAGATCCTCGATTTGTAGCGGCGGTCGAGTTGAAGAAGCAGTCAGGTTGCGGGAGCAGTCAGGCCACCACGCACCGTAATCACCAGCAGCAAGAAAAGTAAAAAAGCATTCAGCGATCTTGGCGCCTTCTCAAGAGACGCCCGCGCGATTCTCTGCCGCGAAACTGCGGCCATCGGGAACGCAGCAATCATGTTGGCCGCCTCGCGGCCACCTTGAAATCATAAGGAGAACAACAGATGCCAGCACAAGCAAACGCGAACGTCGTCGCGTTGCAGCTCGAGAAGGTGCGCGACAAAGTGCCCCTGCTCTACGAACGGGACGACATTTTACTCACCATGATCCAGCAGCGCGGAGACGTGGAGAAAGTCTCCAGCCGGAACATGCGCCTTCCTTTGCAGCTCATTCCGGGAGGCAAAGCCGGTTCGTACAACGCCGACGGCGGCGACCTGGGCCGCGGTTCGGGTACTTCCTACGATGTCGCGCAAGTCTCGCCGATTTTCTTCCGTTTCGCGATTGAAATCACGAAGCTGGTCGAATACGCCACGACCGGCCGCGAACGCGCCATCGAAAACGCCACCAAGCGGGAAGTCGCCAACGGAATGAAACAGTTCCGCGCGTTTCTCGACAAGCTCATGCAGACCGCCGGCAACGGCGTGCTCGGCACCATCAGCTCCATCGCCAGCACCACGTTCACGATGGCCGTGCCCAGCGGCGCCGCGCTCGTCTATCCCGGCCAGACCATCCAGATCTACGACACCACTCTCACCACCAACCGCAACGTCGCGGCCGGCGTGACCACCACCGTACTCAGCGCAGATCCCATCACTGCGCAGACCATCACCGTCGACAACGTGCCCACCGGCACCGTCGCCACCGACGTCATCGTGCACGACGGCCTGACCGGCGCGCAGCCGGTGTCGCTCTTCGGCATCAAATATCACCAGAACAACGCGACCACCGGAACGTGGCTCAACCTCAACCGCGCGACGTATCCCGTGCAGTTGCAAACGCCGCGCGTCAACGCCGGCAACGCCGCGCTCACTCCCTCTAACGTTCGCCTGGCCATCAACAAGGTCCGCAAATCGCTGGGCATCAACCACATCTCGAAGCTGATCGCGTACATGGCTGTCGAGCAGGAGCACGCCTGGGAAAATCTCGGCATCACCGTGTCGCAGATTATCAAGGAGGGCGGCACCAGCGACGGCAACGATCTCGATCTGCTCTTCAGCGGCCGCAAAACGATGAGCGGAATCCCCATCAAGTCCAGCGTCAACGCCGACCAGACCCGCGTGGATTTTCTCGACCTCGCACACTGGGGACGCGCCGTGCTCAAGGACATCGACTTCTACGAAGTCAATGGCAACACGGTGTTTCCGATTTACGGCGCCAGCGGCGGCATCGCAGCCAGCTACATCTTCTACTTCGACACCGCGTTTCAGGTGTGGGACGACTCGCCGCGTACCGGCGCGTTCATCGACACACTCGCGCGGCCCAGCGGCTACTAGAAAACCGAGGTAAAGGAGGCAAGAGAAGTAGAGGAGGTAAAAGATAACGAACCCGGCGTGCGCAACAGTCGCATGCGCGGGGGATTCTGAATCCTTTACCTCATTTATCTCCTTAACTTCCTTTACCTCAACCTCTACGCATCGACAATGATCCGTATCCTTCGAGAAACGCACGACACCCCGGACAACGTCGCGCAACGTCTCGCACGCGCCGGCGGCATCAATCGCTTTGGAGAACCAAATTATCGCGCCGTGTGGGGTTGGAACCGGCTGGCATGGATCGGCGGAAAATTCGTCGAGCACGATCCCGCGACGGAGTCGCTTCTCCGCGAAGTCGTCGAACTGCGCCAGGAACCGAAATATCCGTCGGTAAATCGCTGGCACATCGAGCGTTGGGTTCCACCCGAAGTTTACGGCTCTCCGCTCTTGTGGTACACGCAAACAATCGAGCGAGAAAACGGCGTGAGCATTCCCGCGCTCGGCCCATATCCTTCGCGCGGCGAATACGAGCATTGCTTCACTCTCGAAGGGCCAAACGGGGAATTCATTCAGTTGACGCCAACCGCCACGGAACACATCGCTCGCGTCATCGAATTCTCGCGGTGTTCACCGCGTTCGAGCAAAAAACGTTCGCTCGATGATCGCGCGCAACGTGAAGAAAGCGCCTACGAAGCCTGGGCGTACGACCAGCTCGACGACGCCGTTCCCGCGTTTCACAAGCAGCCGTTCGTGACGGTGGCCTGAACCATGAAGCAACTTGATCTGAAACGATTTGAGCTTTGGATAAAGGGCATCATCGCTGCGGCCATCAGCGGCGCAGCGGGCGGCGTGCTCACCGGATTCGCTGCCGTCGGGATCGATCCGCAACATTTCAATTTGCAGGCAGGAGCCGGCGCAACGATGCGCATCGCCGCCGCCGCCTCACTGATCAATTCGGTCATCGGCGTCGCAGCGTATCTTCAAAAGTCGCCCTTGCCGGACACCAGGGAATTTCCCCATCGCGACGAAGCTTAACCTTGACGAGTCCCATGCGGTTGTAGGGGCACGATACATCGTGCCCCCACGAACACCTTCACACTTCGAGGCACGCAATGCCAGTCGTAGGATCTGGCGCGTACAATTCGGTCGGATCAACTTCACAGACTGCCGCGCCACGAGGCACACTGCTCGCTCCGAACGCCGCTGCGGCCAAGAAAAAAGGGCAGCCGGAACGGCTGCCCTCAAATTCGTAACGCGTAATGGACGCGTCTCACAAGCGAAACAACACTACGCTACACATTGAGTTCTGTCAAGTTAAACGCGCGAAAGCGGGACGGAGAATGTGGGACTCGAACCCAACGGGCTGTTACCAGCCTTCGCGCTTGTGAGACGCGTCCAGTACCCTCACTGGTAGCATTCTCCGAAACACGCCCCACGCGTGATTGTTTATACTATTCTATTAACTATAAGTCACGGAAACATAGAGGAACACTCAAATGCCTGTCGTAGGCTCCAGCGCATATAATTCGGCCGGACAGATTACTTCGCTGGTGCGTTCGCTGCTGAACGACGCCCAAGGAAATCTCTTCACGGACACCATCCTTCTGCCGTACGCGAATTCCGCGTACCGCAAAGTGCAGCGCGCGCTCGGAAATGCCGGCGGCAGCGGCTTCATCCAGGACGACGTGCTGCTAGTCGTCACCGCCGTTACAGAGACGGACACGTCGCTGCAAGTTTCCATCACCGATGCGACCGCGCCGCCCAATCAGTTGCCCACCGATCTTTTGGTGCCGCTGAAAATCTGGGAGCGCCCCAACGGTTCAACCGACGATTTTCTCGAGATGGTCGACCTCACGCAACATGGCGGCCTGCCCTCGCGCGTGCAGGACGTCACCCTGAGCGTCTGGGAATGGCGCGCCGACGGCATCTATTTTATTGGTGCCACGCAGGACACCGAGATTCGCCTGCGCTATGCGAAGGCGTATCCAGATTTTACCGATGCCACTTCACCTGTTTTGGTACGCAATGCACAGGAAGCCATCGCCTACGCCACGGCCGCGCTCGCAGGCTGGGCCCGCGGCAGCCCGCTCGCCGAAAAATGGGACGATGCAGCCGCGGACGCCATCGAAGATCTCGTCACCGCCGCCGTGCGCCGCGAACAACAATCCGTGCGTCGGCGCCGCCCGTTTTCCTCGCGCAACGGCTACACGCCGTTTTGAGCGGGGAAATGAAGGAAATAGAGGAAGTAAAGGAAAAAACTGGCTTCTTGGCTCACTCGGCGCACCGGTTTTGCTGATCCTTTACCTCCTTTACCTCCTCTACTACCGTTGCCGCGTTCAACTCGATTTCAAATTCCACTCGGAGCCGACATGCCCATATCGATTACACTCTTTCCGCCCTGAATAACCGAAAGTTGAAAGCCTTCGCCGGCGTCGGCCCGGGAGTCAGTTCTGGCGCTTATCAATCGAGCGTCACCTCCGACGTCGCCCAGCTCACCATCACAGCCCCCAAGCTGCAGTGATGGCCGGTAGTACGCTGTGTTTTCGATCGCGACCACAATTAAAAGAAAGGACATGGCCTGGTTCCAGCGCATCTGGGGCACCGCACCATTGCCTCGCGAGCCAACAGTGGCGCATACTTGTTTTAACCATGAGTATGAATCCCGAGGATCGTGTTCGCGTGTTGCGTGAAGCGCCCCCCGACGGATGGGTAGCATTTTCAGCCGATGAATCCCGCCTTGTTGCCTATGGAGCCACATACGACGAAGTCGTCGAGAAAGCGGAGACAAATGGCGAGCCCGATCCTGTTTTAGTGAAGGTGCCCAAGGACTGGTCACTGCTGGTGCTTTGACTTGAGATTCCAGTGCAAGGAATTTCCGCTCCCTTCGCCACACCCTGCGTTCCCGACCCGCTACTCAAAGTGGGCCCCAGTAGTCAACGTGAGGCTTAGCCGTGACCATTCGCCTCCGACTAGAACGATCGAATGCTGGATTGACTCTGGAGCCGATGCTTGCATGTTCCATGCCGCCAGCTGCCATTCATTGGGAATCAGACGGCTAGAAGATGGAATTCGCGATGACTTGCACGGTGTAATTGCAGGACTTCGTGTCCCCGTCTACTTTCATAAGGTAAGAGTAATTCTATTCGGCGAGTTCTTTGACACAATGGCCGGCTTTTCCCGTGAACTGTCCGTCGCGGGCCTGCTGGGGCTGCGTGGTTTCTTCGAAAATTTCATAGTGAAGATCGACGCTTCAACATCTCCCCCGTACTGCGAAATAGAAAAAATACATAGGGCATAGCTCCCATCCGTTCGTGCCAAAGCTCGCTTAGTTGCGAGCCATTCCGCGTGTCTTTGCGCGATGACGGTGAGTTGAACAAAATGATACGATCAAAAATTCCGGCGTGCTTTAAGCGCGCAAAAACGATGACGTTTTTCTGGGCATTGCTGGCGCTCGCGCTCCATCTCGTTCCCGGCGCGGTCGTCCCTACGCACGCGCAGGGTTCGCGCAAGGACGATATTGTCTTTAATTCGCGCGGCATCCCGCTTGCTGGAGCCTCCGTCCGCGTCTGCACCATGCCCGCGTCCGGCCAGCCGTGCACTCCGCTGGCGCTGATTTATTCCGACGTCGGCCTCACGCAAGCGCTCGCCAATCCAACCACCACCGACGGCCTCGGCAACTATTCCTTCTATGCCGCGCCGGGACAGTACGAAATCGAAATTTCTGGGCCAGGCATCACGACCAAGCAGCTCCCCAACGTCATTCTGCCCAACGATCCTTCTTCGCCTACATTCAGCGGCGCTGTCAGCGCCTTCTCGCTCAGCCTCGGCGGCAACCTCACCGTCTCCGGCAATACGACAGTCACCGGCTCGCTAGCCAGCGGCACTCTTACGCTCAACAACCAAGGCACACCGCCCGGCGCGGCCGGTCCCGGGACCGTCGACCTCTACACCAAGTCCGCCGACAAGCGCCTCTACTACAAAGACGAAACCGGCACGGAAATCGGCCCGCTAGGCCTAGGCAACGGCGCGCAAACCAACGTCTCCAACACCTTCACCGCTCCGCAAAACATCGCCGCGGATTTCCACACCAAAGGTCCGAACCCATCCTACGACGTCACTCTTTTCGGCGGCTACGAATACACGGGCACCCAGCCGACGACCACCGGCACGATGACCGCGAGCTCCACGTCTCTCACCCTAGCCTCCGCGCAGGACTTCGCCAACGGCCAAGGCATTCTGGTGCTCGGAGCTGGACCTGCAACCGGGCTTTCAACTCCCACAGGCGTCGCCGTAGGCCAGCAAAATGTTACCGGCTCAACGTCCTACAGTTATTGCGTTGTGGCGGAAGATTACGCTGGCGGACGCACGGCCTGTTCCGCGGCGGGAAGCACTTCGACAGGAGTTGCGAACCTCGGCGCATTCACTGCCGCAACCATCTCCTCCTGTACTCGCACATCAGGGATCGTTACCTGCACCACCACTGCTCCTCACAACCTTTCGCCGAACTCCTTCATCGAGCTATCGTCCACGGGCAGCAATTACTACAACGGAACAGCCACGCTACTCACAGCCAGCGGCTCGACCTTCACCTTCCCTCAGCTCGGCCAACTGGACGATGCCGTTGGCATCAGCACCGGAACCGTCAAAGCTCTCGCCCTGAACGTCGTCCAGTGGACGGAAGTCGATTATTCCGTCATGCGCAGCTACATTTACCGCTGCACGACGACCTGCGCATTCCCCGCCAACGCCTCGAACTATGCCCTCGCCGGCGTAACGCAAGGCATGGACGGCGGCTTCCTCGACTACGGCTACGCCATCACCGCTGGATTCGTTGGCAATGGCGATGTTCCAGCCACGGCACCAACCAGTGCAACTGACGACTGGCTCTCCACAACCATCGTAAGTGGCGGAGGCACGACTTCGCTTGTCCTCGCCAACGCATCCACGAGCGCCGTCTCGAGCGCAAAAACCGTTCACGACAACGTTCCGAACATCATCGAGGCTTGCGCTGCCATGGGCGCAAATTCCTCCGGAGGAATTCTCTACATCCCTAACACCACTGGCGCATCCGGCAAGGCGAATTTTCCGATCAATTCCACGCTGGACCTTGCCACCGCTTGTCCAGTGGGAGGTGGCGAACTTGAGATCCAAGTTGCTGCCACCATCCAGGCGAATGGCTCCGTCATTCCACGCGCCCTTTCCAACATCAAAGGAGTCACCAACCTCGGGCACGTGGGAAACTTTTATTCGATGGAACCCATGACGGATTGGACGGGCAATGCCTATCCTTTCATCTATGCCATCCCCGCCACATCCCACGATTGGAGCATGAATAATTTCATCTTCCAGGCGTTCCGGACGTACCAAGCCGACATCGTTCAAGATCAGGACGGTGGCGGGAATAACGTCACCTCGATTAAGTACACCAACGTCCAGCTCAATGCCAGTCTCTCTCCCGCGTACATTCTTGGAGGAGGCTTTGGCTTCTTCTGGGAGTACGGCGGCTGGAGCACCGGCGGCTCGGCCAGCTTCACCAATCCGCCCGCGATGTGGGACAAGGCCAACTACGGCTTGGGCCGCTCGCAAAATAGCCAGCTCGCTGGAATCTTCTTCACGCGCCATCTGTTCGTCTTCGGCGGCCAACTCTACGACGCAGCCGGACAATCTCCCCTAACAAGCGAGGGCGCCGGAGGGAACTTCAACGACATGCTTGCGGAATCCTCTTACGGGCCGATGATTCGGCTTCGCATCGGGAGCAGCAAATTCGCCGGTCAATTTCACAACGTTTCCTATGCTGACTTTCTCGGCGGTACCGCCACTCCTCTGATTGACGCGGTCAATAGCCAGATCTACGGCCTCGATGTGTTCCAACCTCTTTGCGCTACGGGCTATCAAGCCGTCTTCCAGGCCAGCAATTCCGCTTCGGCCTACACCAACGTGACCGTCGAGTTCAGCAACGGCGGCTGCCCTGCGGCGGGACTGCCAAACTACGTTTTTGACAACGAATATTTCGTGAACGAGCCTGTGGGTACCAGTGGGCCGGCTGGAAACTTCTATTATTCCATGGCCGTTCCCGGCGCTCCATCAGTCGCGGTAAGCTCTGGTGGCTCCATCCCCGCAGGCACCCTGACTTACTATGCAGCGGCAGTGGACGCGAACGGAAACACTACAGTCGTCGGAGGTGGCACCCCAGCAACCGTCACGTCCGGCAACCAGACCGTCACTGTCACGCCTCCCACTCTTCCTGCCGGAGCCGTTGGCTGGCAGCCCTATCGCGCGGGCGGCGGCGGCGCCACCCTCGCGAACATCCCCGGTTGCACGTATATTGCCGGAAATACTCCGTTCGTCGACACCTTTTATGGCACATGCGGCAATTCCACTCCCATCTCGAATCTGGCCGGCTCGGCAAGCCTGGGAGCGAACGGCTTGGTGACTTCCCGCGTGAAGATGACCAACAATTTCGTTGACACTCTCTCTCCAGGAACTCTCACGGCAAACCGCTCCCAGACCCTGCCGGATGTGACAGGAATCGTTCCTGTCACGAGCTACCTGAACAGTGCCTACGACAACGCCACGCGCGCCAACGGCGCGATCGGTTCCAATTGGACGGCGCAGCAGAACGGTCTGAACATCGCCTCGAACCAGATCCAGGGGACCTCCGCCAGCTCAAACACCGCATTCTGGAATGCCAATTCGTTCGCCGCGCCGCAATTTGCGGAAGTGACCATCACTGCGCTGAACGGTGTCACGGATTTCCCCGGTGTCACCGTGCTCGCCTCCGGCACCGCCAGCGCCACTAGCTTCTATGCCTGCCTGGAAAACTCGACAAATATTTATATCCAGCGCGTGGTGAACACCTCATCGACGAACCTGACAAGCGCTGCCTCGACCGGCGCCGCTGGGGATGTTCTCCGCCTGGAAACCGCTCCCGGCGGCTCGCTCACCTGTTACAAGAACGGCGCCGTGGCTCTCACCTTCACCGACACGCAACTCACGTCCGGCTCTCCCGGCCTGATCATTTCCGGCGCGGTGGCCACGCTGAAAAATTGGTCCGGCGGCAACTTGCATTCCGATCAGCCATCTCGATGTCGAGCAAGATTGGACGAAGACCCAGCACTTTACGCAAGGCGTGGCTTTTGGCTCGGAGACCTTTACCGCCAGTCCTCGCGGCGAGCAGAGCGTCTTCCTGCCCGGCGCGCTTACCTCAACTTGGACTGGCTCGACCTGGACGCTCGACAAAGCCATCACCGTCACTCGCGTTCAGGTGCAGGCCAAGACAGCTCCCGCAGGCTGCTCCACGAACGCCGTCGTGCAGCTCACCAACGGTTCGACGCCCGTTAACGTCACTATTTCCTCCGCCGCCAACGATTCCGGCCCAATCACGCAGAATTACGCCGCGGCGTCTTCGCTGACCATCGCGGTGCAAACCGCCGCTGCTGGCTGCTCCACCAGCCCGGCGGACGCCAACGTCGTCGTTCAGTACCGCATGCAGTAGAACGCTTCCTTAGTTTTCAAATTATTTCTCAATTCGTCGAAAGGCAATTCCATGGCAACCGCAACGGAAACCAGCACCGTCTCGCTCGTCAACATCTCGAAGGAAATATGGCCGCCGCGGTATCGCACCTACTTCGGCTCGCTGCAGATTAGCTCGCCGCAGCCCGGCGAGGAGTTTGCTATTACGCCGATTCGCGGCTGCAAAGGCGTCATGGATCTCGGCGACAAACACCTCATGGGCTACGACATCACCGCGCGCGAAGTTGCCGAAGACATCGCTCGCGAAGTCAACGGCGATTCCGGCGAAGGTAGTTTTCATGGCGTCTTCGTCGCCGCCGGCGAAAAGCCCACCGAAGGGGAACTCGCCGACGCGCGCCGACGCCTCGAGGAATTTCATCGCCGCCTTGTCGCCTCGGCCGATCTCGAATGGGAACGCACCCGCAATCCCATGTTCATCACCGACCTCGAACGCCGCGCCGCGCGCGAACTGAAACTCGAAAAACCCTGGGTCTACGATTCCAAGCCCCTCGCCGAATGCCCCGTCTGCGCCGAAAAAATCAAGCACGGCGTCGCCGTCTGCAAATCCTGCGGCGCCATCCTCGACCGCGAAAAAGCCGCGCAGTACGGCCTCGCCCCCAAGGAAAAACCGGCCAAGGAAGCTGTAACAAACCACGACAGGGCAGGGAAGTAGCCGCAAACCAGGCTGGAGAAACCATAATTTCTGAGTATAAGCGCGCGAGCGAAGACAGGAGGAGTCAACTGCTATATTATTGTGTGGACTTGACTTACGCCGCACTTCTGCTATACTTTAGTCGAAGTTTGCCGGCCTTTATGGTTGGCTTTGCCCTAACCGAGGGGCTGATGTTTCGGTAGAGCGGGCCTCACGGCCCGCTCGCCTTTTTAGGGCCATATTTTTTCTGCCAGGTGCTTGCCCCGGACATCACACGGGAATAGCGTTGAAAAGTGCCTAGTTTGTCCTATCACTTTGCAGACGAGCACCCGCCATTGCGGCGCGGTTTCCGTCCCGAAGTTCTTGACGTAATTTTCGTCGCCACTTCCTAGTATCTGCCAATTCGGACAAATGCAATCGGGTTTGGTCGCGAGTTCCACAGCCCAAGGAATCTCGGATGCGCGCTGAGCATTATATCTTCCGGGAACGAAACGAATTTTCCCCGATCTGATCTCTTCGATTGCGAGGCGGCGATTTTTTGGTTCCTTGCCGTACTTGTTCAGCAGTTTTATTTGATGAATGAAATGCTCCGGTTTGAACCGCACCCGAAAGCCCCGCGGATCTCGGAGGTCCGCGTTGCACAAGTTTATTTCATACCATTCGAGGACAGTCTGAAGACTGTTCAGAAGCAATAGTTTGAGCGGCATGCTTTCGTGTGCGTTCCCGGGAAGCCGCGCAGATTACCATACATTGAGTTTCCTAGATACTTCTCTTGTCAGATAGCTCACTCCCAATGTCAACCATCGGATCATTGGACGCACCCATCGAAATCTTCGGCGGCCTGGTGACAGATATGTCTCCCGCCGATCTCCCCCACGGCGTCTCGCCCGATTGCCAGGACGTAACTTTCGGCAACGGCGGCGTTCTGACCAGGCCCGGCCTGCAAGCGCTCTTCGGCCCGCTCGCCGGCAATCCCACCATCAATTACCTCAAGACCTACGAAACCCTCAACGCCACGCTCCGCACCATGGTTCTGGACTCGAATGGCGTGCTCTACAAAGAAACCACGCCCGGCACTCTTGCAAGCGTCGCCAGCGGACTCACGCCGAACTCCTACGGCAACTCCACGACCATCTTCGGCCGCGAATACCTCGCCATCAGTGACGGCGAAGTCGGCAACGATCTGCCGCGCCAGTTCGATGACTCGAATTTCGATCGCGTCAGCCAAAGCGGCCCCGGCGCAGGCCCCACCGTCGTCGACGAAAATGTAATCGCCGCTGTGGCGGCCAGCCCTAGCGGCGCAACGCAACCCGCCGCCGTCGCCATCGCCGCCAGTCCCACCGGCGCCTCCGAAAACGGCTATCTCGTCACCATCACAACCTCGGTTGCGCACGGTCTCGCTGCCGGACAGTCCGTCACCATCGCAGGCGTCGCAGTCGCAGGCTACAACGGCACCTTCCCAGTCGTCGCGGTTCCCAGCAGCACGCAATTCACGTACATTGCAGGCGCCTCCGGTCTCGCAGCTTCCGGCGGTGGCACCTCGTCTTCCGCGACAGCCACCATTCAAACCACAACAGCGCACGGCCTCGTCGTCGGCCAGCTCGTAACCACCAGCGGCATTGCCGTCGCCGGCTACAACGGCACTTTTCCGATCACCGCCGTCCCCGATTCCACGCACTTTTCGTTCACTGCCGACACCGGCGGCCTGGCTGCCTCGGGCGGAGGCACAGCCGCGGCCGCGGGCAGCGTCGACACCGGCGTCCACCAGGTTTGCGTGATTTTCCAGACGCGCCAGGGCTACCTCACCGCGCCCAGCCCCGCCACTTCCTGGACCGCCAGCGGCGGCCTGCGCGCCGTAGTCACGAATATTCCCACCGGCCCATCCAATATCGTCGCCCGCATACTGTGTTTCACCGGCGCGGGCGGCGCCAGTTTCTTTTACGTGGGCAGCGGCGCCTCGCTCTTCAGCGGAAGCATGGTCATCAACGACAACACCACCACATCCATCGTCGTCGATTTCTCGGACGCCATTCTCCTCGCCGGCACGAACGTCGACAATCTCTTCACCCTCGTCGAGCTCGGCGATTGCGCCGGCGTCACCGAATACTCCGAGCGCCTCTTCTGGTGGGGCGAGCGCAACAAGATGAACAACTGGCTGAATCTCGGCTTCGACGGCGGGTTCACCGGCCCATCGCTCCCGCATTATCCGCTCGGCTGGATGTCCGATGCCGTCTTCGCTCCTGGCGGCACGGATGAAGAGAGCTTCGTCGTCTGGGGCGCGGCCTATTCCATCGTCGGCAATGGCTCAACGCCCACGCGCGGCCTGATGACGCAAAGCGCCGTGCAGGATTCTCTTGGCGCGCAACGCATCCAGGCCAACACGGACTACACCATTCGTGCGCACTGCGCGCGCAACGCCACGCTCTCGCAAGGCACGCTTCATCTCCATCTCTTCAGCCAGAGCGCCGGTATCAACACCACCGGCCTGCAGCTCACCGCCACGCAGCTCACCACCGGCTACGTGGAATATTCGGCCGAGCTTACCGCGCCGCTCTCGACAATTCCCAGCGATCTCGTCTTGCGCATCTATGCCGATGGCACTCCGAACTCCGGCGGCCAGTTCTACATTGACAGCGTCGAGATTTTTCCCACCTCGACTCCCGTGAACTCCTCGATCGTCCGCGCCAGCCGCGTCGAAGATCCCGAAAGCTACGACGGCATTCAAGGCTTCATGAGCGTCGCCGAAAACAACGGCCAAGCCATTCGTGCCGCCTTCAAGTTGCGCGAGCGCCTCTACTTTGTGAAAGAGCATTCGCTCCACGTCACACAAGACGACGGCACGAACGAGCCGTCTCTCTGGTCCATCTCCGAAGTGTCGCATCGTTTGGGCACGCCTTCTGTGCACGGCGTGGGCGTCGGCGAAGACTGGGTAGTCATCGCGCACCGCACCGGCTTGTACATCTTCAGCGGCGGCGAGCCGATTAAAATCTCGCAGGAAATTCAGCCCACTTGGAACCAGATCAACTGGCAGTATGGCCAAACGCTCTGGGTCACTGTGGACATTAAAGAGCGCCGCATTCTAGTTGGCGCCCCGATGGGCACGGCCACTTCTCCAAATGCGGTGTTGATGCTCGACTATCACGACCTTGATGACGCTGACGACATCTCCACGCGCCCGCCCGTCAACATCACCTATACCGGCCGGAAAGAGGCCACAGACATGGCCCGCAAGTGGTCGCCCTGGTCCATCGCCGCCAATTCCTGCGCCCTCATCGAGCGCGCCAATGGCACCGCAGTCGTCGCCGTTGGTGGAGGATTGCCCGGCGTAGGCGGCGCTGGCGCCACTGGCAAAGTCTATCAACTCAGCCACATGCAGCTTTCCGATGACGGCACCGCTATCCCCAGCTACTACACGACGCACTTCTTCCCCGAGCGCGCCGTCGAGCAATCGCTCAACCTCGGCGCGCACCGCAAACTTTTCAGCTATCTCACGATGTTTGTCGAAGGGGCAGGGAACTTGTCTCTCACTACTTTTGTCGATTCGCAAAGCGCACCGCAAGCCCAGCAGCCGTTGCCGTTAAGCTCCCCGTCGCTCAGAGATCTCGAGCTGCCCATCAACATCCTCGGCGAACGCGTAGCGTTCCAGGTCAGCACCAATCAACCCGGCGCCTGGTTCAAGCTCCAAAAATTCACCCCGTCCGTCCGCGTCGACCCCTGGGCCCCCGTCCGCGGCGTGAACTAAAACGTGATATAATTCTCTGGTTTATGGCGAAGCTCGACGAAGTGACAAAGCTGGTTCGCACCCGGCTGCTAGGCGAGTCCTTGCGGGAATGTGGAGTCCTGCTGCTTATTTTCGCGCCATTGGACATCTTGCTTGAGGCGAGAGGTACCATTGACTGGCGTCTGCTCTGTTGGGGATCCTCTTGCATATCGTGGCGGCATGTGGCTCTCGTTTTTTTCGCCGTCGTTGGAATCTTATTGCTATACTTTGGCATCTAAATAGAAAGTGAAGCGGATTTGGCGTTGAAAGAGTTCCAAGAAGAAGGGGGCCGAAATGATATTCCCGATGCTTCTATTTAGCTTGATATGCGCGGGCTTAATCTTCGTTGGTCTCCACAACCTGCCGAAGCGGCGGCCATCGGCTTCCGGCCGCAAGAGGGCAGCCGCGTAAAACACCTTGGCATATCGAGATTTCCTAAAAGCCCAGCCTTTGGTTGGGCTTTTTTTCTGCCTCGAACCTTAGCTACCGATCATCCATGCTCACCGTCGCCCAACTCGCTCCCATCAAGGACCGCGATCCGTACCTCTACGAGACGCTCACGAAAATCGTCGCTTCCGTGAACGCCACCAGCCAGAGCGCCGGCGTCGATCCCAGCACGCCAGCGCCTGCGCCAACGGCCATCGCTTCCATCAACGTGCAAGCCTCGAATGGCTGGTTCGATGTTTCCGTCACTGATCCCTCGAACTCGCGCCCTGGCCTTTATTACTTCGCGGAGTCGGACACCACGCCCGCGTTCAGCTCCCCGCGCGTCTATTTCATGGGCGCATCGCGCAATCTGTACACGCAGCTCGGCAATCAAACGCTCTACTGGCGCGCCTACTCGCAATACGTCGGCTCTCTGCCTTCCGCGCCGGTCACATTTGGTTCGCCGCCCACGCCCGTCGCAGGCGGCGGTGTTTCCGGTCCCGCGCCGTTGCCCTCCAGCGGAAGCGGCGTGCTGCCCAGCGGCCAGGTTCGCGGCGGAAACGGTTTCGGCGTCAATCCCGGCTCGCGCGTCACCAAGCCAACAATTCTCTAGACCAGTTTGGGGCCAAAGGGCGGGCAACCCGCAGGTGTAGGGGCACGATATATCGTGCCTTGCGGTTTATATCGTGCCCCCGCGTTTGCTCCGGCGTCCGCCACATTCACGACATGCAAATCCGCGAATATCGCCAATCAGATCTGTCCGCCCTGCGCGCCATTCACGCGTCCCAAGGTTTCGACTACGCGCTTCCGGATCTAAGCAATCCGCTTTTCGTGACCAAGCTGGTCCTGCTCGACGACAGTGCCGCTCCATCAACGTTTCCTGTCGCCCAAACGAATACGGAAGCTCCGGGTCCGGCAGCGTCGCGCGTAAGGGAAGGGAACTGCCCGATCGTCGGCGCCGCCCTTCTGCGCCTCACAGCCGAAGCGTACTTGCTTCTCGATCCAAAAGCCGGCACTCCCCGCGACCGCTGGCACTGGCTCCTGAATCTGCACGCCGCGACGGAGCGCGACGCCTGGCAGCGCGGCCTCGAAGACGTCCACGCCTGGCTGCCGCCCGCGATTGCGCGCACCTTCGGCAAACGCATCGCCCAGCTCGGCTGGAAGCGCGACGACACGTGGACGCCGCACTGCAAAAAATTGTCCTGTATTCCAGGAAAAACTTGTCCGTGAAGGAGAAACCATGCCCGCTACAACCAATTCCGCTTCCTGGGATTTTAATCCCAGCGATCCCGTCACTCTCAACGCCGCGTTCAGCTTTGACGTCGAGGACACGCAAGATTCCGCCCCGGTCGCCACGGCGCTCGCCGCCATTCAAGCTCGCCTTGTCCACGCGACGGTGACCGTCATTCAAAGCGACCCGGCTACTATCAGCGTCGCCGTCACCATCTGACGGTTTTTTCTCGCACATAAATTCGCAAGCAAATTCGCCCGCAAACAAAAATCAACGCAATCAGCAACTCGAAATCAGGAGGCAACATGAGCCGCGCACAAACGCAAACGCAAAACCTGACGGACCAGCAACTCGCCAGCGTCAATGCGCTCAACCAGCAGCTTCTGAACCAGCAACAACAAACCGGCAATCTGGTCAGCTCGCAGTATCAGAGCATCTTGAACAATCCGGGCCTCAGCCCCGCACAAAAAGCCGCCGTCACATCGCAATCCCAAGGCTCGATCGCGAGCGCCTTCGATTCGCTGCAACAATCCGCCGCGAATCGCGTAGCGGCAAGCAACAACTCCGCGGGCTTCAGCGAACTCACCGACGAACTCGCCCGCCAAAAAGGCATCGCCGAAGGCAATCAAGCCCAACAAAACCAGCTCGCCTTCGCCAACACCGCTTATCAGCAGCAAATGTCCGCTCTGCAAGGACTTTCCGGCCTTTACGGCGTGGATTCAAACCTCCTTGGCCGCACTCTAGGCATTCCGTCGCAGTTGCTCAGCGTCCGCGCAAACGCCTCGCGTCCCGGCGCCGGATTCTTCACCTCGCTCGGCTCCGGTCTCGGCGCAACTCTAGGCGCATTGCCCAGCGCATTGATTTAGTCGATTTTGTTTCGCTTTTGTTGTGCTGAAATTGAGGAGGTAAAGGAAGTACAGGACGTAAAGGACATAAAGGATTAGGAATTCCATTTGGAGTGCTGGAGCCCTGCTCCCGCTTTTGCGGATTGTGACGCGGAAAAGGCTTCCGCTTTTCACCGCGCCAAGCCCGCCCGAGATTCGGCCTAGTCTTTCGGTCGCCGAGCCGGCCATACGCAACTGAAATTAGGACACTACCGAACTTCTGGACAATTCATGCCAAATGTTCAGCCCGTCCTCAGTGGGCTTCTTCTCCTTTACCTCCTCAACCTCCTCTACATCCTTTGCTTCATCGGCCTCCGTCTTCAGGGAATTCTCCTATGCCCATTCAATGGTACGGCCTCCTAACCATCGTCGCCGCCGGCGGCGTCCAGTTCGTCTTGTTCCTTCGCTGGCTGCATCGCCGAATGCGCGACGACGAAATCGTGCGCACCTTCGTGCTTGATATCGCCACCAACCACCTGCCGCACATTTATTCGGCGCTGCGAGACATCGCCCGCGAGCAGGGAATTGAGCTGCAAGAGCCGCCTCTGGTGCGCTTCGTAGATCTGCGCGGACACCAGCGCCGCGATTGACTTCGCTTCAAGATTCGCGAGAGAGATGACTGCCCCGCCCCAACTTGTCGCGCTCGCTCGCAAAGCGGCCGCCTCCCAGTCGCTCGATCCTGCGCTCGTCTGCGCAATCGTCGAGCAGGAGTCCTCCTGGAATACCTGGGCCATGCGTTACGAGCCGGCCTTTTTTGCCAAATACGTCGCGGGTCTTTACACGAATAACAAGATCACTGCCTCCGAAGCCTACGCGCGCGGCTTCTCCTGGGGCCTCATGCAAGTGATGGGTCAAGTCGCCCGCGAAATGGGTTTCGACGGCACATTTCTTTCCGCACTCTGCGACCCCGATTTATGCCTGACCATCGGCTGCCGAATTCTACGAAAAAAATTCGATGCCATGGACGGCGACGCAACTCGCGGCCTCCTAGCCTGGAATGGCGGTGCAAATCCCGCCTACCCAGCCCAAGTGCTCGCGCGCCGCACACATTATCTGTAATTGCTCTGGAGTGCGGCAGCCCAGCTGCCGCTTTTCCACCACAACCGGGATGCTCCCGCAGTCGCCCATTTCGACCGCACGCGGTGACCTGCTAAAGCCGTGGTGACCTTCTGTAGTTGCAGTCTTCAGACTGCGGAGGTTTTTATGTGTCTCTGAACTTGCGTCCATCCCTCGCAAGCTCGCCATCTCTAAAACCGAGAATCATAGATGACCACACGCATCTGGCTCCGCCTCGCAGAAATCCTAGTACCCATCATCCTGGCCATCACCATCTTCGTTTCCTGGCAGGCCGACCGCCGCGATCGCGCGCAGCTCGCCACCCAACTCGCCACCGCGCAAAAAACCATCGCCGAAGCCACCGCCAGCCAGCACGACCGCGACACCCTTCTCAACCAAACCCTCGCCCAATTGACCGCCCAAAAACAAGCCGCCGTCACCACCGCCGAAATCCTCAAGAATCTCCCCGCCGCGCTTTCGCTCCCCACGCCCATCACTCTGCAAGGCGCGCCGACGCCGACTCCGGCCACAAATGAACCGGAGAGCCAGCAAGCAAAGACGTCCTCACAAACTTCGCCAGACACGTCCGCGTCGGCGTCAGCCAAGGTCCCCAAGGCCGCGGCCTCTGACAAGTCAGCCCAAATCGCATCCGCACCAAGTAACCCAGCCCAATCCAGTACGGCCTTGCCAAATTCTCCCGACGCCGTCCTCCCATCCGCCGATCTGAAGCCCCTCTACGACTTCGCCCTCGACTGCAAAGCCTGCCAGGCAAAACTCGCCGCTGCCCAAAGCGATCTAAACGACGAAAAGACCAAAACCGCAGCCCTGACCAAGCAACGCGACGAAGCCATAACCGCCGCAAAAGGTGGCACCGTCCTCCACCGCATCCTCCGAGCCGCCAAGTGGTTCGTCCTCGGTGCCGCCGCAGGAGGCCTGGCAGCCAGGCTTGCCCGCTGATATCGAAGGCCACGGAAGGACCGCAACAAACCAGCCGCCTAGCCGCAGCTCATCATTTTTTGGACCACATCCGGTCAGATTGGCGGGAACTAAAGCGTTTGACGAATTCGAGGCAGACTCAAGAATCTCAACGACTTGCTCAACACCCAGTGCGAACCGCTACTAAACCCTTCGCCGTCAATCCGCTACACCGACCGCAGCACCTCCGCCGAGCGATCCGTCTGGCGCACCCCCCGCGCCAGACGGATCACCCCTCAAGAGCAGCACACAGTCGCCCAAGCGGGCCCACCCCTAAGCCTGTGGAAGACTGAAAGAAAACCAAAGAATCCTCTTGACACTGCGTCCCATAAGTAATATTATGTTAACTAGAAAATGCGTCCAGATCAAGCCCTCTCCGTCGCCTCGCCTTCCTCACCAAGGCTCATGCCTAGCCCTCTGCTACCCTCAAAAGAGACATCACACCAAAATCGCATCTCAGACTGTAAGCTGTCGGCTATAAGCTGAAAGGCCATTCCAGCCCCACCAAGAGCCGCCACAGCAACAGACGGAATGTTTTTCGTGGCTTAGTTGTTCCGCGCCGTCTTGTGCGCTTTCTGTTCATCAAGCTCGTACTTGATGTACTGCTCGAGCAGCCGGGAATCCGCTCCAACAATTCTGCGCCCGTTCACGAATATGGTCGGCGTGCTGCCGACCTCAAGCTTCATGCCATTTTCGTAGCTCGCATCCACGGCAGCCCCGGCCGCCGGACTGGCCATGCACGCCTTAAACGAATCCGCATCCAGCCCGGACTGGCTGGCAAAGTCCGTCATCTTGTTCCAGGCGTTCTCGGCCGAGATAACGTCCTGATTGTCGTAAATCAGGTCATACATTTTCCAGAAAGCTTTGGGGTTTTGGTCGTACGCGCACCGCCCGGCGATAGCCGCCGTCCGCGCCCAGGGATGGATATGGTCCAGCGGAAAGTCTTTGAAAATCACGCGCACCTGCGGATAGTTAGGCAGCAGCTCCCGCACCGCGTCGTGCAGGCTCCTGCAAACCGGGCACTCAAAGTCCGCGAATTCCACCACCGTCACCGGCGCATTGACCGGCCCCATCGAGGGACTGTCCTTAGTCTCGATCTGCGCGCGGGTCTCCGCCATGGGATCCTTGGAAAGATCCGAAAGCTCTCCACGGAACATATACCGCCCGTCTTTCGTGACGTAGACCTTTCCGGTCTGCTCGTTTTCTCCTATCTTCACGTTCACATCGATCTCCTCAAGCCCCTCGCCACCGATCTCTTTGGGAGCGCTAACAGTTACCGTGGTATCCGAGCCCAAAGCGTAGAGATTGCGCAAATAAGCCTCGACGGTTCTCTGTATGGGCAATTGCGCGGCTGCGGCAGGCGCAGCGGCCTTGGCCTGCGGCTCTCCCCCGCGCACCGCCGGAATCGCAAGAGGCATAATCAGAATCATTACCATCGTTAGGATTGTCTTCACGCTGGACCTCACTCCTTAAGGAATAAATCGCTGTGCGATCGGAAACGGTCGCCCAAACCCAAAGGCTCGCGACGTAAGTTTGAGCCCTGGAGCGGCTTGCTTGCGCTTATATTCCGTCCGGTCCACAAGCAGGGCAATGTCGCGTACCAGTTGCAGCCCGAATCCATAATGATCCGCGATCTCCTCCGGACTGCGAAGATCCTCGATATACGCCTTTAAGATGCGGTCCAGCACGTCATAGGGTGGCAGGCTGTCCTCATCTTTTTGATTGGGGCGTAACTCCGCGGACGGCACCTTCTCAATGGTCGAAACAGGGATGAGTTCCCTATCCCGATTGATCCAGCGCGCCAGCTCGTAAACCATAAGTTTTGGCACGTCCGATATCACGGCGAGTCCGCCAGCCATATCGCCATACAAGGTGCAATAGCCCACCGCCAGCTCGGACTTGTTCCCGGTACTCAGCACCATGGACCCGAATTTGTTGGAAATCGCCATCAGAAAATTGCCGCGGATGCGCGCTTGGATGTTTTCCTCGGTCACGTCAATCGAGCGCGACGCGAAAGCGGGTGCCAGCGCCTTGCGATACGCATCAAAAACGTCACCGATGGGCAGCGTAATCAATTCGATCCCCAGGTTATGCGCCAGGGCTTGCGCGTCCGCCTTGCTGCCTTCCGATGAAAACGGTCCCGGCATGGAAACGCCCAATACGTTTTCTGCCCCCAGCGCCTCCACGGCGATTGACGCGACCACCGCGGAATCGATCCCTCCGCTAAGGCCGACCAGCGCTTTCTTGAACCCGCATTTGCGCACGTAATCTTGCGTCCCGGTAATCAGCGCGCGGTAAGCATACGCAATCTCTTCCCGCGGCTGCTCGTGCTTTTCGCCTTCTCCCGTGACGGTATCGAAAAGGACCAGATCTTCCTCGAACGCCAAAGCTTGCGCGGCCACTTTTCCATCCGCCGTCAAGGCCATACTCGCGCCATCGAAAATCAGGCTGTCGTCTCCGCCAACCTGGTTCACATAAACCACCGGACGGTGCTGATTCGTGGCGATCGATTGCAGCATTTCGAGCCGCAACGCGCGCTTGTCGATGGTGTAGGGCGAAGCCGAAATATTCAGAAGCACGGTAATTCCCTGCCCAATCAGTTCCGTCACCGGATCGCGGTCATAGCGGCATTCCGCCCAAAAATTCTTATCGTTCCAGACGTCCTCGCAAATGGTGATTCCCAGTTGCTCTTTTCCGAATCCGTACGCGGATTGTTTTCCGGCCGGCTGAAAATAGCGCGACTCATCAAACACATCATACGTAGGCAGCAGCATCTTGCTCTGCTCGAACACCACGCGCCCGCTGCTGATCAGCGCGGCCTTATTGGCGATGGATTTTCCCGTTCCATTTTTTACGCGCCCCGCGTATCCGACGATGGCAGGCAGCGAAAGTTTTCCGGCGAGCTGTTTCAATTCAAGATGGTTTCGATCGATAAACGAAGGCCGCTCGAGGAGGTCTTGCGGCAAATACCCGCACAAGCAAAGCTCGGAAAAAACGGCAAGGTCGGCCCCTCGCTGCCTGGCCTTCTCCGCCAGGGCTAGAATGCGGGCCGAATTTCCTGCAAAGTCGCCTACCGTGGGGTTGAACTGCGCAAGCGCTATCTTCATGCTGGCACTTTAGAATACGGATGCAAACCCGAGATTGCAAACACCCGCGTACCCCGGCGTGTCGAACCGCTTCTTCCTCATCCACGCCATCGGTCAGCCCTCGCGCTTCGGCTTTTGCGCAACTAAACTCGCGATTCCCCGTCCGGCGCTAAGCTCGCGATAAAACAGCACGCGTAGCTCCGGAAACGCTCTCGCGAAGCTCTCCCGGTTCAAGAAGATACGCGGGATTGCGCGGGCCATCTGAATACTGGAGTTGCGCTCGCGTGAAGGTTTCAAGCAGAAGCAAACCGCCGGCCCGCAGCGCACAAGCCATCTGTCGAAATAAAGAGCGCTGCAAATACTGCAAGCAAAGAATCACCGAAAACGAGTTTTCCGGAAGCCGTATCTCTTCAAGATTGGCCTGGACAAGTGTGATGCCTCGCCCCGCCACTTCCCCAATTGTCTCGGCCAAGGCACGGCCGACGGCGAGCTTTTTCGCACGCCCGCGATTCTCAAGGACGTCGAGCGCTGCTCCCGACCAGTCGACAGCCGTAACCACATGTCCCTGCGAAGCGAGTAAGAGAGTGTGCCGTCCAGTGCCGCAGGCAATATCCAGCGCCGGCCCGGGCGGAAGCAAAGGAAGCCATTCGCATACAATGCTGGCGGGTTCCGCAGCAGGCTCTTCTGCAGCCCGCAAGTGACGAGCATCCCACTCTGCTTGATTGGCGGGCATAAAAAAAGGCCCTCGAAGGATGAGTTCAAGGGCCTGGAACTTTACTCAGAAGGGGTTGGTGAATCACCGGCCTTCTCAGTTCATTCTATCATTCTGTGATAGAACGATATAAATGTGTCGAATTTGACGCTGCACATTAAACACTAAACGAACTGCCGCAGCCGCAAGTGCTCTTCACGTTCGGATTGTTAAACTTGAAGCCGGCGCCTTCGATGGTCTCGATGTAGTCAATCTCAACGCCTTCCAGATACATCGAGCTCATCTGGTCCACCGCGACCTTAAGCCCGTTGAAATCAACCACTTCATCGGTCTCATTGGTCTGGTTTTCAAACGCCATGTGGTACTGGAAACCCGAACAGCCTCCGCCCACGACGGCAACGCGCAGCGCCACCGGCACGGGATTCTGCATGCTCATGATTTCCTTCACCTTGCTGCTGGCAGTGGGAGTCAGATTAATCATAAATTCCTTTGGCCTCCGCTCGCAGGCACGCCTGCGATGCATCCATCAAACAGAGTATACCAAACCTTTTCCACAACTGCACATCGGAGTTCCCTGCCCGTTTTCTTCACGGGAAACCCCGGAATGCAGCCGGCCTCCACAATGCTTTGCCCTTCGCATACAATAGGATGCGCCATGACATACAAAGTCACGCTGATCCCCGGAGAAGGCATCGGTCCCGAAGTCTCGGCAGCCACCCGTGCTGTCCTTGAAGCTGCGGGAGTGGAATTCGATTGGGAAGAGGTCCAGGCTCGCTCGGAAAAAGCCTCGGCGACGGGACAATTCGTAACGGCAGAGGCCGTCGAATCGGTGCGGCGCAATGGCGTTGCGCTGAAAGGCCCCATGGGCACCGCCATTGCCGGCGGCGCGCCCAGCATCAATGTTGCCTTGCGGAAATCGCTCGATCTTTACGCCAACGTCCGCCCTGTAAAAAATCTTCCCGGCGTGAAATCGCGCTTTGAAAATGTGGATGTGATCTTGATCCGCGAAAATACCGAAGACCTCTACTCTGGACTCGAACACGAAGTAGTGCCCGGCGTGGTCGAGAGCCTGAAAATCATCACCGAAAAGGCTTCCTCGCAGATCGCCCATTTCGCTTTCAAATACGCCCAGAAAAACGGGCGAAAGAAGATTCACGCCATCCACAAAGCCAACATCATGAAACTTTCAGACGGCCTTTTTCTCAAGTCCATCCGCAACATCGCGCCGCTGTATCCGGAAATCGAGTACAAGGAGATGATCGTCGACAACGCTTGCATGCAAATGGTGCTGGACCCCCAGCAATTTGACATGCTGCTTCTCCCGAATCTCTACGGAGACGTGATGAGCGATCTAGCCGCAGGTCTGGTGGGCGGACTCGGCGTTGTGGGCAGCGGAAATATCGGCGATGAAGTCGCCATGTTCGAGGCCGTTCACGGCACCGCGCCGAACATCGCCGGAAAAGGCCTTGCCAATCCGACCGCGCTTCTTCTCAGCGGCATCATGATGCTCGATTATCTTGGCGAACGCTCCGCCGCGCGCAAAATCGAAAGTGCTCTCGAAAAAGTCTACCGCGAAGGCGAGCACGTCACGCAGGACGTTGGCGGCAAAGCCGGCACGGAGGAATTCACGGAAGCTGTGATCGAGTCCCTCGCGTCAAGTTAATTCCCTTCCGGGTCCTGTCCTAATCTGGAGTGCGGGAGCCTTGCTCCCGCTTTTGAAAATTATGCGGCGTTCAGGAACCGCCTGCGCCCTCTTTTCGAATGGTTGATGCGCCAGCAGTTGCAAAATGTTTTTCCAGCTCCCCGATAGCCGAGGGCGGCGCCATCAGCAGCATCCGGTCGCCCGGCTGCATCACGGTTCCGGTGCGAGGCATCATTACGGATTTTCCGCGCAATACTGCAACAATTCTCGTGCCCGCCAGCTCTTCGCCGAACGTCAGCGATTGAAACTTCTTGCCCACCCAAGGACTTCCAGGTCGAAGCGCTCCAACCACCAGTTGCGAGCCATCGGGAAGGTCCAAAGCAATCCCTGATTGCAAGAGTGCCGCGAGATGCAAATGCGTAATCTCCGGCGGCAAGGAAATATTGCCTTGATCCAGCAAACGAACGGCAATCTCGACGTGCTCCGCACGATGCGCCGGTGAATCCGCTCGTCCAGCTACCTGGGCTTCGTACAAGCTGCCGTACCTACAGAAGCTTGAAAGCTTCACTTGAATCAGATAACTAAGCATCACCGCTAATCCAGCAGGGACAAGAAGCTGGTAGCCTCCGGTCATCTCAGCGACCATGAGCAGGGTCGCGATAGGCACGCGCGCGGCGCCGCTGAAAACCGCCGCCATCCCCACGATCACAAAACCTGCCGGCGGCAGGTGAACCACGTTTGCAAAGACGCCACCCAACATTGCACCGACAAATAAACTCGGCGCAAAAACGCCTCCGGAACCTCCGGAGGAAACCGTGAGCGATAGCGCCACGATTTTCGCGACCAGCAGAATCGCAAGCAAACCCAAAACCAGATGGCCGTCGATGGCCTCCTGAATCCAGCCGTAGCCGCCGCCCAGGACTTGCGGCAACCGCAGTGCCAGCAGGCCTACACCTAGACCTCCGAGCGCAGGTTTCGTCCAATGGGGAATAGGCAGAGCGCCAAACAGATCTCTCGTTCGATAAAATATCTCTGGCAAAGCTGTGGCCACCACGCCGCTAGCCGCCCCCAGCAGAACGTACCAGCCGTAATCCAATAGGTTCGCCGCATGCAAATCAGCCGGAACGCGGAACAGCGATTGCCATCCTACAAACCACCCGTTCACCGCATACGCGACAATGGCCGCCAGCATGCAATAAATCAGCGCGTCCGACTCAAAGTCCATGCCCCCATACAAGACTTCCACCGCGAAGAGAGCCGTACCTATGGGCGAGCGGAAAATAGCGGATAGGCCGGCCGCCATGCCCATCAAGACCAGCAAGCGCCGCTCTCGTTCAGGCCGATGAAAGATGGAAGCGTAGATCGAGCCAAACCCGGCAGCGATCAACGCCGTCGGGCCTTCCCTGCCCGCCGATCCACCGGACCCGATGGTGATGGCCGAGGCCACCATCTTGACCGGCGCCACGCGGGCTCGCAGCACCGATCCCGTCCAATGCACAGCCTTAACTACCGTGTCCGTGCCGTGGCCCTCTGTTTCTGGCGCAAACCCATAAACAATGGCGCCGGAAATAAGCCCGCCCAACGTCGTTACAATCGGTATCAGCCACAAACCGTGCGGTCCAATGATTTCCCGCAGCACGCCGCCTTCTTCCGGGAGGCCCGGAGGATAGTAACCGGCGAGCCAATTCAGAAAAAAACGCGACGTCAGCCGCAGCATCCACATAAAGAGTTGCGCGCCCAACCCGCCCACGATGCCGAGGAGCACCGAATCCAGCACGAGACGCGGCCTGTCGCCATTTTCCATGCTCACTTTTTATCATTATTCAGGCGCGCCGGCGGAGAAATACTGCAAGAACCACCAGGCGGAGGAATCGCGAACGCAGAGTGCTACGCCACCTTGCCCAAAGCGCGGAAAAAGTTCAGAAATTGCGCGAACATTTTGCCAGCCAAAGTAATCTCGCAACGCTTGTCATTCGCGCGGAATCATGGCAAGCTCTTTGGGTCAGGCCCCATACCAAGGCGGATTCATGCATCGGTCGAGATACCCAGAGCGTCGCCGAACAGTCCGAATCACACTCCAAATACCATTGAAAGTTCGTTGCCAGATGCCGGAAGGCGAAGCCATCGATTTGAGGGCTTTTACCCAGTATGTCAGCGCGCATGGCGCTCTCATCGTCATGGACGTTCCGCTCCTGCCCGGCCAGTTGATCCGTCTCTTCAATGAGATGACTTCAGAATCCGTCGAGTGCTTCGTGACCACGGTCCGCGAGAAGCAAGAGCGGCGCTTTATCGGCGTCGGCTTCGCGATTCCAAAGAATGATTTTTGGCACGTGGTCTTTCCGAAGGCTGGGACGCGACAGGCGGTGCGCTCTTCCCAAACTGGCTCGCTCATCCAGCCCGAACGAAGGCCGGACCTTCCCCCGCAAGCCTAGCGGATTCTTACCCCCGAATATATTGAATGTATTGTGCGCGCCTTCCGGCAACGCACGTTGGCAAAAGTCTTTCGGAATAACAGCAGTCTCAACGCGGAATCTTGTCGTAAACCATCAACCCGAGAAGAACGGGAATATGCAGCACGGTAGCGTGCATCAGCCATTTTGCGCGCACATTGGTCTTTGCGCTCGCGGCCCACAAACAAACCTGCACGAGAGCCGTGCTCACCACTAGCGCCCCGAAGAAATATCGGACTCCAGCCAATCCCATCACCGCGGGCAATAGGCTGACGACCACAAGCGCGACGGCCGTAAGAATAATCTGGCGAAACGTGCGCGTTCCGCCGCGGTCCACCACGGGCAGCATTTGAATGCCCGCGCGCGCGTAATCTTCCCGGTACATCCAGGCAATGGCGTGAAAATGGGGAAACTGCCACAAGAAAAGTATCGCGAAAAGGAGCCATGCGCCGCGATCCAAGCCGCCCGTGGCCGCAGCCCATCCGATCATCGGAGGGATCGCTCCGGGAAATGCGCCGACAAAAGTTGCCCAGACGGTGCGCTTCTTCAGCGGCGTGTACGCCAACAAATAACTTAAGCAGGTAAGAATTCCCAGCCCGGCCGCGAGAATTCCCGCCGTGAAATACAAATCAAGCGCGCCCGCGAGCGAAAGCGTCAAACCGAACCACAGAGCCTCCCGCGGCTGCAACTGGCCGCTTGGCAAAGGGCGCGAGGCCGTGCGCCGCATATAGCGGTCCGAGTCCCGCTCGATGTAATGGTTCAAGGTCGCCGTGCCCGCGGCAATCAGCAGCGTTGCAAAAACCGTTTGAATTAAACGCAGCCAATCCACCGCGCCGCGCGCGCCCATGTAATATCCGGCGGCGGTGGTCATCAAAACAAGAAAGGATACATCCGGCTTCGTAAGCGCAACGTACGCGCTGGCCCGCGTGGCCAGCGTCATCTCCGTAGTGCGCGCGGTGCTCATCGAACGGGAACCTGCCCAGCCGCGGCTACGGCAACTTCACCCTCTCGCGGCACCAGTCGCTGGCAAACCAATATCGTCAGGATGGCGACAGCAAAAAGGAGCGCTCCAAATACGGTGTGAATCACCGTCAGAGCAACTTCAACGTGCGGCGGTCTCGGCGCTTCCGCGCTGACGAGCCGCGACCAGTACGCGCCAATGCCGAGCAAGAATTGCACGCCAAAGAATGAGTGGAGCAGTATCCGCATGACCGTCAGCTCGCGCGATTTCTCGAACCGCTTGCGAAGCACAGCTCCGGTCCAGATGATCATCCCTAAAACGATGAGCGACCCGGCCGCGTGCGGCCAAATCGGAATGTCATTGTGCCGGAAGCCCGCTCCAAGAAACACCTGAAAGAAAATCACAATCGCGTTCAGGAGCACCAGAGAATGGATCGACATGGAGCCGCGATCCTCGAGCGGCGCATGATCCGCCACCCACCATTTGCTGGTAAAAACCGCAATGCTCAAAAGCGCGCCGAACATGATTTGCGCGAAGCAGGCATGCATCACCGGCAGCCAGTAATGCAACAGCCGAATCACGACTTCTCCGCCGAGAATCGCTTGCGCCACGATCCCGCCCATGGCGATCACGGCGAACCAGCGCAGCCAGCGGCGCTCTTCTTTGACCCAAATCAAAATCATGAGCAGCAGCGTCAATATCCCGAGCACGCCCGCGACAACGCGATGCGAATACTCGTAGATGTCTCCGCCCGTGAGCGGCGAGGGAATCCAGACGCCGTGAGATTTCGGCCAGTCCAGAACGGAAAGCGCGGCGTCGTTGGACGTTACCAGCGCGCCGGCAATCAGGAGCAGAACGATCCAAAGCACAGTGAATACGGCCAATCGATGAACGACAGGGTGATAGGTTGTTTTCATGGCGTTATTTTGAAGGCAGAATTATAGCGCAACACGAATTATTCTGCCTTTCCACAAAAATAAATTTTGTCGCGGCCCGAAAAATCGCCCCGGCTCAGCCACGACCCTTCCCTGCCCCAATTTCACTCCGAGGCGGCCGCCGAAGCCCGCACGGACTGCGGGTCACTCGCAAGCCCAACGGCGCGAAGCACGAGATCCTTCAAAGCCGCGATGAACAAAGGCGAATCGCCGACCGCCGGCATCATGCGAAATACTTCCACGCCAAACTTTTTCCCTTCCTCGCGCGCCTCGATGTTGATTTCGTGCAGCGTCTCGATATGCTCGGTGACGAACGAAATGGGTACGACAAGCATTTCCTTGACGCCTTCGGTCCCGAGCCGCTCGATGGTCCCCGTCAGCGGCGGCTGCAGCCATTTGGCCGGCCCGACCCGGCTTTGGTAACACAACAAATGCGTCACCGGCCAGCCCGGAAACTGCTTCCTTCCCTCTTCACAGACCATACGGACCGTAGCTTCGATCTGTTTCGGATACGGATCGCCCTTTTCGACCAAACTCATCGGAAGGCCATGCGCGCTGAAAATAAGGTGAATGCGCGAGCTGTCCGCAAACTGCCGCAAGACCGAGCCGATGCGCTGCACCAGCGCTTGAATATAAAGCGGGTGATCGTAAAACTGGTTCACGGTTTTTTGTGGCGGGCCGCTCTTCGGTTCGCCGTAGACCCTGCGCCACTCTTTGAGGCTGCTCAGCGTGGTGGCATACGAAAAATGCGGGTACAACGGTAGCAGCACAATTTCATCCAGCGGTCCGGCCTTGCGCAGCGCTTCCACGGCTTCCGAAGTCAGCGGGTGCCAATAGCGCATGGCGATAACCGCTACAGGATCGATCTCCGCGGAGAGCGAGTCCACCAGCGCGCCGCGCTGCCGCTCCGTCAACGTCCCAATGGGCGAGCGTCCACCAATCTCCGCGTAGCGCCCGCGCACCGGAACCGACCGCCGCGACGAGATGAGCTTCGCAAGCGGGCCGCGCAAAAATCCCAGCGGTCCCATCGGAATAATGTCCGGATCGCGAAATAAATTGAGCAGAAACGGCTCGACGGCCTCGAGCGAATCCGGTCCGCCGAGCTGAAACAGCACGATCCCGACTTTTTTCCTGGCTGCCAATTATTTTCCCTGCGTCTTGGAATTTTTCAAGCGATCGAGGTCGCGCCGCAGCCCCGCGACCCGGCCCGCCACCGTAAGATAAAAAATGAAAAAAATGGCCCAAGCCGCCATGTACGCTGCAAAGACGCTGCCCAGATTCTTCATCGTGCCTCCATTTCATGCTGCATCGTTTCGAGATCGCTTCTCATGGCCTCCAGCCGGTAACGCTGCCGCAGCAGCAGCGCCATCAACGTCATCATGACGAACCAAGAAAAGAAAAGCACTCTCCACATAATCGGATCAAGCCCGGAGCCCGGTTCGCCCATGACCACGGGCTGCGGGTGCTGGTCGCGCCACCAGCGAATGGAACCAAAAACCAAAGGCACATCGATAAACGCGAAAATTCCGAAAAGCGCGCTAAGCAGGGCGCGTCTCTCCGGTTCTTCCACGAGAGTGCGCAAAACTAGATACACCACATAGAGCAGCCACAGAACGAACGTCGAGGTAAGCCGCGGCGACCACGTCCACCAAATTCCCCAGACGGGATGCGCCCAGATCGGCCCGGTGACTAGCACCACGCTCGTAAATGCCAAGCCGACTTCCGCCGAGGATACGCCCAGCCAGTCCCAGCGCGGCTGGCGTCGCCAAACGTACAGAAGATTCGCGAGGAAGCAGAGGAAGAACGCGGTCAGCCCCGTCCACGCGCTGGACACGTGCAGGAACAAAATGCGGTAGATCAAGCCTTGCTTGGCGTCGGTGGGCGCAATAAAAAACGAGCCGTACGCGGCCGCGCCGAGAAGCACGAACACCGCGGCGGCAGCCAAAGCATTCTTCACCATGGGCCTCATTCCTCCAGAAGATATTCGCCGAAAAGCCATAGCGCCGTCAAAAAAACCAGATCGAACACGGCAAGAAAACCGATTCCCTTCCATTGCACGAACGGCGAGCGCGCAAAAAGCGTTTTCGTGACTTCCGTGCTGGCCACGAGAATCGGCGTCAAAAGCGGCAGCATGAGCAGCGGCAGCAGAAGCTCGCGCATGCGGGCCTGCGCGGAGATTGCGGAGAGCGCTGTGCCGGCAATGGAAATTCCTAAACTCGCAAGAAAAAATACCAGGACCAGCCAGTGCAGCACCGGCAGGACGGGCACGTTGTACATGATGGCGAAAATGGGGAGCAGGATCAGCTCAGTCAGCAGAAGGAAGAGCGTGTTGGCAATGAGCTTGGCCAAAAAAATGGCGAAGGGGTCGCTGACCGAAAGCCGCAAGGCGCTCAGCGTGTCGTTGTGTTGCTCGCGCAAGAAACACGGCTGCAGCATGAGCGAAGCCGCGAAGAGAAACGCAAGCCAAAGCAGCCCCGGAGCAAACCGCCGCGATTCGTCGGAAGTGGGATCGAAGCTAAAGCTGAATAGCACGATCACGATCAGAATGAAGACAATCGTGGTGGTCAGCAGCTCCCGCGAACGAAATTCCGTGCGAAGCTCCTTGCCGAGCAAAACGCCGGTATTGGGAAGCAGGCTCATTCAGGCATCGGCAAAGGTGAGGATGGAGCGAAACGTCGCGCCCGTGCGCGTGTCCGCGGCGATCGAGCCACCGTCCAGGCGAATGGCACGCGTGCCCAACGAAGAAATCTCCGATTCTCCGTGCAAGCTCATTAGGATTGTGCGGCGCGAATCGCGCAGCCGGCGGAGCGCCTCTGCGAGCCACGAGACGCCCTGCGGATCGAGGCCCGTGGCCGGCTCGTCAAGCAAAAAGATGGCCGGCTCGTGCAGCAGGGCGCGGGCGATGGCCACGCGCTGGCGCATTCCGCGGGAAAACGTGCGCACGAGCGACGAGCGGCGCTCCGAAAGCCCAACCTCGTGCAATAACGTGTCGACACGCTTCTGCGCCTCAGTCACTCCCTGGAGCCGCGCAAACAACAACAGATTTTCTTCGGCGCTCAGTTCGTCATAGACCATCGTGGCGTGTGCCACGAACCCCGGCCGAACCGATGTTTCTTCGTCGCGAGAAGAAGTGGCAAAGCTCACTTTTCCCTTGGAGGGCAGCACTAATTTCGCGGCCACGCGCAAGAGCGTCGTCTTGCCAGAACCGTTGCGCCCCGCGACGACCACGCATTCTCCCGGAGCGACGGCGAGCGAAAACGCACGCAGAGCGAGTAGCCCGCCATATCGCTTCTCGATGTTTTCAAATCGAAGACCGACGGGAGAAAATCCCGCGGCCGTCACAGAGGAGCCTCGCGGCGGCACGAATCGCGGCGCGGTGTCACCTTTCAGCCCCTCACAAGATCGCGCAACACCTTTTCGGCGCGCGCTCTCTCCTGCGTGTACTCTTCCTCGGAGATGGTTCCCGCCTGATGGCGCAGCTCAAGCCGGAAAAGCCTGTCCTTTAGCGCGTCCAGGCTGGTGTCGACCGCGGCATCGACCTGCGCGAGCTTCGTGTTTGGAGGTGAAGTTTTCGCAGCGGCAACGGTAGCGGCAGGCGCTTTCTTGCGCCCTTTCGCGGAGGTATCCGCGACATTCTCGGTGGGACCATCGGCAACCGCAACGACCTGTCTTCGCGCAAGAAGAATCGCCAGCACGGCAAATACGCCCAGGAAGCCGGCCACGATGGGCCACTTCAAAACGTCCAGGCGGCCTGGCGCCACTTCAATGGGCACTCCGGCTCCGGGGTTGTTCCCTTGCTGCGCGTCGCGGCCCTGCGGCGATGCGTCAGCGTCGGCGTCATTGGCGCTTGGCGGCGCCGCCGTGCCCGAGACGTTGACGGAGAGCACGGAATTTGCAGCCAGCGCAGCGTCCCGGCTGTACACGTTCATGCCTTGTTCTTGGCCGCCCGGCTGCAAACCGTCTCCGCTGATCTGCACGGTCGGAGGCGCAACCACCACCAGCCGTGCGCCGGGATAAACGGTCGGCAACTTCACCGTGGCCGTATTTCCCGTGTACGGCAAATCGTACGAGAAACGCACTCCGTTATCGCCGGGGCGGAATGCATAATCTACGCTGTAGCGATTCTTGCCGCGATCGATAGGCGTCTGCACCACCGGCATGCCGGAAGGGCCCTGAGCCGCAACCTGCTTCAAAACCCCATTTTCCGGGATGGCAAACTCGAACGTCCCGTCCGGGCGAAAATAGGCTTGCGGCGGCTGCGAGTCATTCTTGATGGCGTATTCTTCTCCCACCTGCAGATTCGCGCCGTTGGGCTGGAAAATCACGAAGTGAGTCCCCACGCTGATGGTCTTCGGGTCGCGGGATGGCTCATAAATCTCGATTTGGACTTCGTTCTGCCCGGGAGGCAAAGGCTCATGGAAGAAAACACCACGATAAACAGCGCGCAGTAGCATGGGCTGGGCGCCAATGCCGGGATAGTCGAAGCTGAATTGGCCTTGCGCGTCGGTTTTTGTATTGAGTACCGGCTGCATCCCGCCCTGCAATTGGATCAGGATCACCTCGACGCCCGCGGCGGGCTTGTCCGTCGTTCCATTTTTTACCGTGCCGTGAACCGTCGCGCCATAGACGTACGAGAACGGCGCCAGCAGGCACACGGCGAGGGCCAAGTACAGAATCCGCCGAGACTTCATCGCGCGCCCCGTTCTGAGGTCACCGGCTTCACCCCGCGAGGACGCCGCACCTGCGATTCCGTGACTTCATCGATTTCCGCCAGCACCTGCGCCGCTTCGTTTTCGAGTGAGGTTTTCATCGCTTCGTAATCATTCTCCGCGTATTTGCCGGATCGAAACTCGAACCGGAGATCCCGCAAGTTGTCATAGAGCGTGTCGCGCCGTTCCAGCAATTGGTCCAGCTTTGATCGGCGCGGGGCGAGATCGGAAGCATCCGGCTGGATGTAAAAAATAAAGAGAGCCGTCGCAAACGCGAGAGCCAGGCACGCGCCTAGAACGGCCCAATCCGCGGATGCGATCGAAAAAAGGGTGGCGGCTGCGAAAACGGTCAAGATCAATCCTCGGTGTCCCGGGCGGCGCGCGCTCGCGCTCGCTCCAGAAGTTCAGAAGATACGACAGGCGCAGAACCTGCTCCCGCTATAGCCGGTTCAGGAGTCCCATGCTTTCGCCACCGGGAGATCACTCCCAAAACCAGCGCGAAGCCGCCGATCAAGGCAAGGCCGGGAATCCACCACGCCAGGCGACCGAACCCGGTGTGCGGTGGTTCCATCAGCACCGCTTGCCCATATTCCTGGACGAAGGACTGCACGATCAGGTCGTCCGATTCTCCTTTGACGATTCGCTCTTTAATCTCTTTCAACATCCCCAAGGCCGTATCGCAAGGGCCGGAGAACGCGCCGCCGACGTGATAGCATCCCGCGACCGAATCATTGCAACCGCCGCACATGCATCGCAGCTTGGCCCCAATACGGTGCGCGCGATCGGGCTGCTGTGCATCTCCAAACGCGGAAAGAAGAGGGAGCGTCACGGCAAGACAAAGTAAGACTGGCAAAATAAGCAAGACGGGGTTCTTCAGCTTTCGCATTTCAGTCGTGTCCTTCTCGAAAAGTGACCGACGAGGGCGCCAATTTTTGCCCCAGCGGCTCTGCGACGGGCTGCTGGGCGGCGGTGAGCACCAGAACGGCGCGCCGGTTCGGAAGCAGTGCGACGAGCGTTCCAAAGACCACGATAACGCCGCCGAACCAAATCCATTTCACCAGCGGATTCAGATACGCGTGAATCACCGGCAGTTTGCTATCCGGGCTCTGACCGGCATAAACGACATACAAATCCTCGCGCAAGGTGGAATAGATCGCTACCATCGTGCCGGTTTCCCCGTTGGTCTGGAAAACGCGCCTCTCGGGATAGAGCATCATCAGCGGCTTGCCGCCTTCGAGGACTTCCACGATCAGCCGGAATCCCGTGTAATTCGCTTCCGGCTTGGTATCGGCATTTTGCAGCATCAGAGTGTACTTTCCGATCTGCATGGAAGAACCGGGCTCCAGCGTCTTTTGGACGTTTTGGTTAAAGGCTTGGCCGGCCAATCCGATAAATACGAAAACCATGCCCATGTGGACGATGTAGCCACCGTAGCGCCGCGTATTGCGCATGGTCAGCTCCATCGCGGACGTCAAATAGGAAGCGCCAGAACGGGCTCGCACCACTCTGGCTCCGCGAAAGAATTCCATGACGATGGTCGCCGCCACAAAGAAGCACAAGGTGAAACAGACCAGCGAATAAGGATCACGATAACCCAGCGCAAAAATAATCACGCCCGCCACAAGCCCGACGATGGACGGCCCGGCAAAATTCCGCTTCAGGCTATCCAGCGAGGTCTTCCGCCACGCGAGCAGCGGGCCGACACCTGTCAGGAAAAGCAGCAGCAAGCCAAGCGGGATATTCACTTTATTGAAGAACGGCGCGCCCACGCTGATGCGGTTCCCGGTGAGCAGTTCGGAGAAAACCGGAAAAAGCGTCCCGGACACTACCGCGACGCAAGCAACCAAGAGCACCAAATTGTTGAACAGGAAGCTGGACTCGCGGGAGACGATCGCGTCAAGATGATTTTCACTTTTGAGATAGTCGCTGTTCTTGACGTAAGCCACGACACACACCACCGCAATGACCGTCAAAAAGCCCACGAACCAGCCTCCAATACTGGATCGGGCAAATGCGTGGACCGAGGGCACAATGCCGCTTCGCGTCAGGAACGTCCCCAAAATGCATAAGAAAAAGGTCGAGAAGACCAGCCAGATATTCCACACTTTCATCATTCCGCGTTTTTCTTGCATCATCACGGAATGCAGGAAGGCTGTGCCCGTAAGCCACGGAAGCAACGAAGCGTTTTCCACCGGGTCCCAACCCCAATAGCCGCCCCAGCCTAGCACCGCGTACGCCCAGTGAGCGCCAAGCAAGATGCCCGCGCTCTGAAAGCCCCACGCGATCATGGTCCACTTGCGCGTGAGGTGGATCCACTTCTCGCCAGGATAGCGAGCCAGCAGCGCCGCCAGCGCAAACGCGAAGGGTATGGTGAATCCCGTATAGCCGGAATAGAGATTGGGCGGATGAATCGCCATCTCCGGATACTGCAAGAGGGGCGTCAGACCGTTGCCATCGGCGCGAGCGACCATTTGCAAAGCGCCATGCGCGGCCGGGATGCCGAGCATTTTGAATGGGCTGGCGACGAAATTGTTGAGTGTCAGGAAGAAGATCTGCACGCCCGCAAGAATCACTCCGACGTACGGCATTAACTCGCCGTTTTTATTTCGGTAGGCGATCAGAACGGAAAAAACGTAAATCGATAACAGGAAACTCCAGAAAAGCAGCGAGCCTTCCTGTCCCGCCCACAGCGCGGTCACTTTATACAACGGTGAAAGCGCCCGGTTGCTGTGCTCGACCACGTATGCAACCGAAAAATTGTCAGTGAAAAAGAGGTATTCGAGACTAAGAGTGGCGAAGAAAATCAGGCAGCAAGTGGCAATGCCGGCTTGTCTTGAACTCTTGACGAGAAGCGGGTGGCGCGTGATGATCGCGGCAATTCCGCCTCCGAACGCATACACCGCACAAATAAACGCCAGGATGAGAGCGAACGAACCAAATACATCCACGGGTATTCCGCCTCTCCCCCGGCTTAGCCGGGCCCGTTACATGTTGCTTTTTGGCGCCGCAGGGGAAGTCGTGGCAACCGTTCCTCCGGGAGCCGCAGCGTACTTGGACGCGCACTTCGCTTGTACGACTTCAGCCACAAAGCGCCCATCGGCCGCCGGCCGCCCCTCCACCAAAGCCTGCGACTTATCGACGAAGGTATCCGGCAAGGGATCGCCGCCAACGTAGCTCACCGCTAGCTTTTTCCCTTCGCCTTCCAAAACGAAATCCACGCGGCCATTCATCCGGTGAATACTTCCCGGTTCGACGATCCCGCCCACGCGAATTCGCTGCGCCAGGTCAGCACCATGAAGCGTCTGAAGTTCCGCGATCGTGTGATAGTAAGTCTTGCTTTCCCCATAACCTAGCCAAGCTAGCAAGGCCATGGAAACCAGGATCACGCCGATTCCAATCCCAAATTTTGCTTGCTTTTTCACGACTCGACTCCCGCCGCGTGCATCGGCTCTCTCGGTTTTGGATTCTATCACAGCTACAATACCGCTCCGCCATCACAAATCTAAATTTCAGCTTCTCTTAATCGAAAGCCCGTCGCTGTGACCTGCATCACTTACCAGTAAGGGCGGCGGAAAGCATCTCGCGCAACCGCTTAATCGCAGCCAATTTATCGCCTGAGTCCACTGCGAATGGCGCGCTCGCCGTCCAAAATAAGCGGGCAACCCAGGTCGGCCTCTTTCAGCCGGGCAACCACGGGCTCCAGCGAGCGCGACACCAAAATCACCTTCTTGGGCTTGAGCGAACGCCGGATGCGTGCCATCACCGCGGGCAGCCGGTCCACCAACAGCGTTTCGGCCGGGCCCTGTGCCACTTCCCCATTCTCCAACGGACATTCGACAAGATGTGCGAGAAAAAATCCGCCGCGTTGAAATTCACTAAGCACTGCTTCTGGCGCCTTACCGCCCCCCGCGATGCCCACGGCCTCCAGCACCCGGCCCGCTTCCCCTGCAAACTTTCCCGCATATAGGAAATCCGCATCGTCGCGAGGCGAAATCCCGCTCAACAGAAGCGCGCCGACGTGAATGGGCCGGTAGCGCGTGCTCCATTCGAGGCGCTGAAGGCGGCGCGCCGTATGCTCAGGCGTTGCGGACTGCCCGCAGCCGTCGCAGGTCAATAAATCGATGGGATTAGTTTGCAAACAAGAATCGTAGTCCACTGGGGTGCGGACTGTAAATCAAACAAATAGAAAATCTGCTTCGCCAAGCGACGGCGCCGGCTGTGCGCCGGGGATGGTTCATTGGGTTTTGGCGTCGCACAACCGCCGCCGCGCAGAGGTACTCGTACCTTTGCTTATAAACCCGGCCCGGCGATAAAAGTCGCGCCCAGCAGGTTCTCGTCGTTCTTTCAGGATCGAAAAACTCAGGAAGAAACCGCGGCGTCTTCTGGCAGTTTGGAGCGCAGGCACCACTTCAGCTCTTGGCTCAATTCGTTGATTTCCATCCCTGGCATCACGATGAATTTGCAGCTCAGCATCTCCCGAGGCTCGTCGTCATCCGGAAGCTGGCAGGAAACGCGGCAATACTGGCACTCCTGATTCCAGCAAAAACGCCCATAAGGGATCGTTTCCGGGCTGATGAACTGGAAACACCGCAGCAGCGAGTTCCGCTCCGGCACCTGGAACTTCTTGCCAAGCACGGTAATTTCCACGAGTTTTTCATAAGGGCGAAACGGTTCCGACATAATCAGTCCTGTCCTCCGTGGACGGGCCGCCGTATGAGAGCAGAAGTTTCCCCGAGCCGGATTACTCTGATGAGTGCTCAACCAGAGTATCGCCCGCTTGGGAAGCCGACAACGATTGCTCTTGGAACAGTTGCGAATCTGCTAAGGGGTGGTCCGGGATGCGGGAAGCCTTCCTGAAGCCCCTCTGAAGGCCGTTCTAATTGCCGAAATCGAAGAATTGTCCCATCTTGCGGAACTTGTCGTAGCGCGCTTCCAGCAAATCTTTGGTCGATTGTTGCGTCAAGGCGGTCAGTTGGCGTTCCAGCACCTCTCCAAGCAGACTGGCCGCAGCTTCGGGATTGACGTGCGCACCGCCCTCGGGTTCCGGCACGATTTCGTCGACGAGGCCGAGTTCCTTGAGATCAGTTGCGGTGATCTTCAAGGCAGCGGCCGCCGTCTCTGCCTTTGTCGCGTCCCGCCACATAATCGCGGCGCAGCCCTCCGGCGAAATCACGGAATAAAAGCTGTTCTCCAGAATATTCACGCGGTCGCCGACGGCGATGGCCAGCGCTCCTCCAGAGCCACCTTCGCCCGTTACCGTGACGATGATCGGAACGGGGAGCCGCGCCATTTCGCGCAAGTTTCGCGCGATGGCCTCGGCTTGTCCGCGCTCTTCGGCGCCGATTCCCGGATACGCTCCGGGAGTATCGATGAATGTAAAAACGGGTCGGCCAAACTTCGCCGCCAGCTGCATTATCCGGAGAGCCTTGCGGTAGCCCTCCGGCTTGGGCTGCCCGAAGTTGCGCAGCAGGCGCTGCTTTGTGTCCCGGCCCTTTTGATGGCCGATGACGGCGATGGGCCGGCCTTGAAACTTCGCCAGCCCGCCGATGAGCGCCTTATCGTCGCCATAGTTCCGATCCCCGTGCAATTCGATAAAATCGGTGAAGAGCGCTCCAATATAATCCAGCGGATATGGCCGATGCGTGTGCCGCGCGATTTGCGCGCGCTGCCACGGCCCGAGATGGCTGTAAAACTCTCTGTGTAGTTCTGCTACTTGCTGCCGAATCCGCTCAAGCTCCGCGTCGGCTTCAGCGTCCCCCGCGAGTTGCCGCAATTCCTCGACGTCCTTCTCGAGGCGCTCGATCTCGCTTCTCCGGTCCACCTGCACCGTCGTGTTTTTAGACTTGTCTTTCGGCTTCATCACATCACCAAATCAATCGACTGTTCGCCCATGCATTCCCGGACTGCCGCGATTAGTTCCGGGCAAGCGCGAACGCGCTGTTCGATCTGAAGCGTGGCCATCGCTCCCTGCGGTCCAAAAACGTCGAGCGAGAGCAGGCTCGATCCCCGGTAGGAAGAAAAAATCTCTTCCAGCCGGTCGAGCAATTCCTCATTTAGTTCCTCGAGATGCAGCCGAATGCGCAGGCCCGAGGCCGGGCGCTCCGCAAGTTCGCCCAGCCGCGCCGCCTCTTGCAAAGAGAGGCGCGTTCCCGCTTCTTCCACCTGCACGCGAACTTTCAGCAGGAGCGGGGTTCCGGCTTTGAGCATTGGCTCCAGCCGCGCGAAACTTTCGGGAAAAGCCAGCAATTCCTGAACTCCGGTCATGTCTTGAATCGTGTAGATGGCCCAACGCGCGCCTTTTTTCGAGCGCATGGGACGAGTGCCGACAATGAGCGCCGCCACCGTGATTTCTTTTCCATTGCGCTGGCCCTCGATCTGGTCGAGCGAAACGCATTTCAGCTCCTGCAGCCGCGAAGCGTACTTCGCTAACGGATGCCCGGATACATAGAATCCGAGCATGGCGTATTCGCTGGCGAGACGCTCCGCCTCGCCCCAAGGCTCCGCTTCGTGCAGAACAAACGCCATCGTTGCCGGAGCCGCTGCCGTTCCAAACAATCCATGCTGTCCCGATTCCCTCGTTCGCGTCGCGCGCTGCACCGCCGCCAATGCATCGTCGACGGACGCCAGCATGGACTCCCGCGGCCCAAGAGAATCCAGCGCACCGGACTTGATCAAGCTTTCGAACACACGCTTATTCAAGAACCGCGCTTCGATCCGCTCGCACAAGTCATACAGCGACAAAAATTCTCCAGCGCTCAGGCGCGACTCGCGTATGGCTTTGGCTGTGTTTTCCCCGACATTCTTGATCGCCGCCATTCCGAACCGGATGGATTCACCCACCGGCGTAAAATACAGATCGCTCTCGTTGACGTCCGGCGGAAGAATGGAAATGCTCATCCCGCGCGCTTCGTTGATGTACTTCACGGCTTTTTCCGCGTTCCCCGTTTCGGAAGTGAGCAACGCGGCCATGAATTCCACCGGATAGTGCGTCTTTAAATACGCCGTCTGGTACGCCAGCAGCGCATACGCGCAGGAATGCGATTTGTTAAAGCCGTAGCCCGCAAACTCTTCCATCAGATCGAAAATCTTTTCCGCTTTCTTTTCCGGAACTTTGTTCGCGAGGCATCCGGCCATGAATTTAGCGCGCTGGGCCGCCATTTCCTCTTTCTTTTTCTTGCCCATGGCGCGCCGCAGAATGTCCGCTTCCCCCAGTGAGAAGCTCGCCAGCAGGTTCGCGATTTGCATCACCTGCTCCTGGTAGAGGATGACGCCGTAGGTCTCTTCGAGAATATCCTTTAGCTGCGGCAGCTCGTAGCTGACTTTTGTCTTTCCGGTTTTCCGGTTGATGAAGTCGTCGATCATTCCGCCCTGAATCGGCCCAGGACGGTAGAGCGCGTTCAGCGCCGTCAAGTCCTCAATCCGGGAAGGCTGGTAGCGGCGCAAAATGTCGCGCATGCCGTGCGATTCGAATTGGAAAATGGCTGTCGTATCGCCGCGCGCGAAAAGCTTGTACGTCTCCGCATCATCGAGGGTCAGACTGTCGATATCCACTTTCACGCCGCGATTCTTCTGAATCATCTGCACGGTGTCTTGCAGAACGGTGAGCGTGGTAAGCCCGAGAAAGTCCATTTTCAGGAGGCCGACGCGCTCGAGCGCGTTCATATCGTATTGCGTCGTGATTTCATCCCGGTTGGTCTTGTATACCGGAACCACATCCGTCAGCGGACGCGGCGAAATCACTACGCCTGCGGCGTGCGTCGACGCATGCCGCGCCAGACCTTCGAGACGCAGCGCCACGTTCATCAAATCCTTCAACTTTTCGTCACTATTGATCGCGGCCTTGAGCTGTGGCGCCTCCGCAAGCGCGGTTTCCAGGTCGATGCCGAGAGTTGTGGGGATCAGCTTCGCCAGACGGTCCACTTCTCCGTACGGAATATCCATGGCGCGCCCGACGTCCTTGACCGCCGCTTTCGCGGCCATCGTCCCGAAGGTAATGATTTGCGCCACATTTTCGCGGCCGTATTTCTGCGTGACGTACTCGATCACTTCGCCTCGCCGCCGCATGCAAAAATCGATATCGATATCCGGCAGCGAAACGCGCTCCGGGTTCAGGAATCTTTCGAACAGCAGGTTGTACTGCAAGGGATCCACATCCGTGATGCGCAGCGCGTAACTGACGAGGCTGCCCGCCGCCGATCCGCGTCCCGGACCGACAGGAACGTCCTGCGCCCGCGCGTAATGAATGAAATCCCACACGATCAAAAAGTAGCCTTCGTAGCGCATCTTTTTGATCATTTCGATTTCGGAGGTCAACCGCCGCTCGTATTCCACGAGCGGACTATGCAGCGTTCCCTGCTGGGCCAGCCGTTCCAGATACGGCACGCGTGTCGCGAATCCTTCACGCACCACTTTCTCAAAATAACTTCCAGCGGTGTGTCCCTCGGGAATGGTGAACTCCGGAAATGGATTCGGGATGCGCTCGATTTTGACGTTGCACCGCGATGCGATGTCCACCGTCCGGCTCAGCGCGTCGGGCAGTTCGCCGAATACCTGCGCCATCTCCGCCGCCGTCTTGAAATAAAATTGGTCGGTCGCAAACTTCATGCGATGAGTGTCGCTCATCGTCTTCCCCGTCTGGATGCACAGCAGGACCTCCTGCGCGTGCGCGTCGCCGTGGTGCAGGTAATGGCAGTCGTTCGTGGCTACCAGCGGGATGCCGGTTTCCTTCGCAAGGCGGACCAGTTCGCGATTCACGCCCTGCTCGATTTCGAGCCCCTGATCCTGAATCTCCAAAAAGAAATTGCCCTTGCCGAAAATATCGCGCAGCCGGTAGGCGTTTTCCCGCGCCTGGTCGTACTTTTCGTCCACCACCGCTTCCGTCACCGCGCCGCGAAGGCACGCGGAAAGGGCGATCAATCCCTTGTTGTGCTTGGCCAGCAGGTCATAGTCAATCCGTGGCCGGTAATAAAACCCTTCCAAAAAGCCTGAGGACACCAGCTTGATTAAATTGTGATAGCCCTCGAGCGATTCGCAGAGCAGCACCAGATGGTTGCTCCCGCGCATCCCCGGCTCGCTCTCGCCGCGCTCCGCCCCGTTCGTTGCGCTGGCCTTTTCGCCGCGGTCGTGGCGGCTGCCCTTCGCCACATAGACTTCGCATCCAATGATGGGCTTCACGTCGCGCTTGCTGGCTTCGTTGAAAAAATTGGCGGCGGCGAAAAGATTGCCGTGATCCGTCACGGCTACCGCGGGCATCTTCAGTTGCGACGCCTTATCGAGCAGCTCCGACGTTTCGCATGCCCCGTCCAGCAGGCTGTAATCCGTGTGAACGTGCAGATGGACAAACTGCGGCTGACCCATGGACCTCGATTGTAAAACGCTCCGCCGGGAATTGCGAATCGCATTCTCAACAATTTCGCCGGCGCGATTTTTGTCGCTTGTGTTTTACTTCCGGCTGCTGCTCTTCTTCCCCGCCGCGGCGTGCTTCGCCTGCTCGCTTGCGGCTTTGTGTCTCGCGGCCTGCTTCAAAATCACCGGATGATTCTTGTGCGTTTGGCCGTGGCCTGTTTTCGCCGGACCGCCTTTTTCCGCACCCGGCGCGCTTCCCGTTGCGCCAGCGTGTTTCTCAACAACCTTCGCCGATTTCTTTTCTTTCTCTTTCTTTTTTGGTTGTTCCTTGATCCCCGAAAGTTTCCGCAGGATTTTCAAGCGCTCTTCCGGCGTTTTCCCGCGCCCGGTAAGTTGCATCCCGAAAACCTGTTCGACGATCGCGTCGAATTTCGCCCCGCGTGCATAGCCCAGCGCCTCCAGCTCGTTCGCGACCATCGGCAGGGCCGCCCGAATAGGCCGCCATTTGTGCAGGTACGCCCGGATTTTCGAAAGCGCCGCCGAATTATTCGATTCCGCCAGCAGGTAGGCAATTTTCTCCCCCGGCATCTTTTCCAGAAACTTGTACGCATCCGCGGGCGCATTCAGCTTCCGTCCAATTAATTCTTTCTGCTCGGCAAGCAACTCCTTTTCGAAGCCCATAATGGCGTCGACTTCCGCCGCGCGGAACCCCGCCTTCGAAAGAATGCCGCTCTGTTCCCTTTCCTTCAGCCGCCCCAAAATCGCGAGCATCATCGGCGTTGCCAGCTTCGGCCGGAATCCCGCCGTGAACAAATCCTCGCGAACCTTCATCAGCCTGGCAATCGCATCGTAATCCGGGTGACGTTTTGCCAATGCGGGATGAATCGCTTCCAGGAGGTCGTGCTCTTCCCATGCCTTTAGCACCACCGCGGGCCTTTCCTCGCGCGCCACCGCTCGCAATTCCGCTCCCGCGTCTTCCGGCGCAATGGTGTGCTGCAAATCGCGTTCGATGGCCAGGTCAAACCATTCCTGTGTGCGCGCCTCGACCTTGAATCCCATCCTCGCCGCGAATCGCAGTACGCGCAGCAACCGCACCGGCTGGTTCGTGAAGCTGTGAATCGTCAAGGCGCGCACTTCGGCGCGTTCGATATCCGAAAGACCGTTCGTGGGATCGAGGAGCAAGCCGCGCGAGGCAGGGTTGAGCGAAATGGCGATGGAATTCAGAGAGAAATCCCGCCGCCGCAAATCTTCCATGATCGTCGACCAGCGAATCTCCGGCCGCGTTCCGGGGCGCACATAGTGGTCGTCGCGCGCCGCCGATATGCTGCCGTCGCAGTCCCCCGCGAAGAGCACCTCCACTTGGCGGAGCTTTTCATCCTCGAGAAGAATCTTCGCCCCGCCTTTTTCCAGCTCGCGCGCGATCTTCGATGGATTCCCTTCCACCGTAAAATCGAGATCGCGCAGCGACGCGCCCGTCACCAAATCGCGCACCGTCCCGCCCGTCAGGTACACGTTGAATCCCATCGCGGCAGAGAGTTCCTGGACGCGCATCATCGCCGCCCGCTGCTCGGGAGACAACCGGCTTTCCAGCAAGAACATGTAATCTGGCATCGCTCTCCTTCACCTTCTGGATGCCCGCGCTGACTGCCGCGGAGGCAACCGCAAATGTGGCCCGGGACCGCCGCGCATCATGCGCGCGGGTGATGCGCTTTGTAAATCTGCTTCAACCGCTCTTCCACCACATGGGTATAAATCTGCGTCGTGGAAATGTCGGCGTGGCCCAGCATTAGTTGCACCGACCGCAGATCCGCGCCGCGTTCCAGCAGGTGCGTCGCGAAGCTGTGCCGCAGCATGTGCGGCGTCAGCGCCGTACGCAATCCTGCTTGCCTGCCGTACGCCGATAGAATTTTCCACACGCCTACTCTGCTGAGCGCCGCTCCTCTCCGATTTACGAACAGCGCCGGATTCGAAGCGCCTTTTCCCAGGAGCTTTGGCCGCGCTTCGCGAAGATATTTATCCACAATGCCCAACGCTTTCCGTCCCGCCGGAACGATGCGTTCCTTGTCTCCTTTGCCGATGCAGCGGATGCAGCCCACCTTCGTGTCTAGGTCTGTCACACGCAATCCAATCAGTTCGGACACGCGCAATCCCGTCGAATACAGCACTTCCAGCATCGCCCGATCCCGCAAACCCTGGGGCGTCTTGGCATCCGGCTGAGCCAAAAGCCGCTCGACTTCTTCCAGCCGCAAATAGCCGGGCAGCGTGCGCCGGATTTTGGGCGACTCGAGATTCTGCGACGGGTCTACCGCGATCAGCTCCTGAATCTGCGCAAACCGGAAAAAATTCCGCAGCGTCACCAGTTGCCGCGCCACCGTCCGGCTCTCCAGCTTTTCCCGGTAGAGTCCCGCGAGAAAATCCACCAGATCGTCACGGCTCACGTTCTCCAGCGCAAGCTTTCGCTTCTGCGCGAAAACGTTGAACTTCACCAAATCCCGCTGATAAGCCGAGACGGTATTCTCGGACAGTCCTTTTTCCACGCGCACGTGGGTCAAAAACAACGATATTGCTGCCGTCATTTCCATCGGGTCTCCGCGTATCCCTCTTCGGCGCCCGCGCGTCCTCGCGTGGCAATCCCGTATACTTCGTGGATCTCACTGCACCGGAAGAGCCACGCCAGGCCCAAATAGAGCGCCGTCGCTCCGGCGATCAGCCCCGAAAAAACCAGAAGCTGAATCAAGAATCTCGAATGCAGAGTAAATAATGTATACCGGTTCCCAAACCAGCATCCTACGCCCATCAGGCCCGCGCACAGCGAAATCTTGCTGAAAGAACGCAGCACTTCCAGGCTCCCCATCGAGCCGTGCCGCAAACGGAAAATGATGAACAGCGTGAAAAAATCGAAGAAGCTCGCAATCGCCGTCGCCAGCGCAGGCCCGCCGTTCTGCACGCGCCGGAAGAAAAACTCCAGAAACACGATATTCAGCACGATGTTGATGACCAGCGAAATCGAAGCCACGATTACAGGCGTCTTCGTATCCGCGGTCGAATAGAACGCCGGAACCACCAGCTTTACGGTGGCCAGCGCCGGCAGCCCGATCGCGTAGTAGAGCAGCGCTCGCGCCGTCAATCTCGTCGATGCCGCCACGAACTCTCCGTGCTGGAACAGCACCCGGATAATCGGCTCGCGCAAAATCATCAGCCCCAGCGCCGCCGGCACCGTGATGAACGCCACGATCCGCACCGAAAACGCCAGCGTCTTCTTCAACGATTCATAATCTTTCGTCGCGGCCTGATGCGACATCATCGGCAAAATCGCCGTCGCTACGGCAATCGCATACCCTCCCAGCACCAGCTCCATCACGCGGTCCGCGACGTACAGCGCCGCCAAGCTCCCTTCCGGCATCAGGCTCGCCGTCGCGAATCGCGTGTCGATAAACAAATTGATCTGCCCGATACCGATGCCAAAGAGCCGGGGAAGCATCAGCCGCGCCACGTCCTTGATCCCCGGATGCGAAAACGAAATCCCAAAATTGAACTTCATCCCTTTTTGTACCAGTCGTGGCACCAGCATCAGAAACTGCAATACGCCGCCCACCAGAATTCCCACCACGATGGCTGTCGCCGGGTCCCGAAAGTGCTTTCGAAACACTGCAAACGTAAATAAAATCGTCGCAATGTTCAGCACCACTGTCGTCGACGCCGGCAATCCAAAAATGTGAAAACAATTCAGGATTCCCATGGAAAGCGCGGCCAGCGAAATGAAAAACAGATAGGGAAACACGATGCGATTCAGTTCTATCGCTGGACCTGCCGCCACGTTGCTTCCTGCAAACAAATGCACAATGGAAGGCGAGAAAACCACCCCCAGCACCGTGATCACCGCAACCACCAGCGCCAGCGTCCAGAAAAGCCGGTTCGCGAAGTCCCACACCTCTTCCTTCGACTTTTCGTTCATATATGTGCTAAATACGGGGATGAACGACGCCGTCATCGAACCTTCCGCCACCAATCGCCGGAAAAGATTCGGTATGCGGTAGGCCAGCACATAGGCGTCCGCCAAAGGGGATGTTCCGAGAAGGAGGGTGATGCGCTGGTCACGCAGGTAGCCGAGAGTTCGGCTGACGACTGTGACCATGGAGATGATCGAGGCCGATTTGAGGATATGCTTTTTATCGGTCAACGGCCGGCGCTCCGGGGCCTAACCCTAATGAAAACAATAGGTTGACAGGAAAAACGCGCTTAACATAACATACATCTTGATTATTCGCAAATTTCACCCATTCCTAATTTTAGCTGACTGATTTCTTTGAAAAACCGCGCCCCAGCCTCTACTCACAAGAAGGTCGTCATTGTCCTTGCCGACAAAACGCCTTTTCGCGGCTATTTGAACCCCGCCCGCCTCGGCCAATCCGATCTCATTGATCTCCTCACTCCCGACGGCGAGCATCAGGAGATTCCTCTTCTTCGCGTTCGCTCCATTTATTTTGTCCGCGAGTTCTCCGACGACTTCGAGCCTGAGCGCAAAGCCTTCCTGAGCCGCCCCAAGCTGGACGGCCTTTGGGTCCGCCTCCGCTATCTCGACGGAGAAACCATCGAAGGGGTCGCTCCCAACGACCTTCTCTCCATGCTCGACCACGGCATCCAAATCACCCCGCCAGACCTCAATTCCTCCACTGACCGCATCTTCATTCCTCGCTCCGCTCTCAGCGAGCTCACCGTCCTTGGCGTTGTCGGCATCGCCCGACGAAAACCCGCCGCCCCTCCCGCCGCATCCCAACCTCGGCTTTTCAACGAATAGCCTCGCGCGGCTGTACTTCTCTCTTCTCGCTGTGCGAGACTCGCTCCCAGCACTTAGGAGCGGTCTTTATGGCCATGAAACTCGACGACATCGCACATAAACTCGGCTGCCGCCTCGACGGCCCGGGCGATATCCCCATCCACGGGGTCGCCGGCATTGAAAGCGCCGAGCCGGGCCAAATCACCTTTCTCGCCAATCGCCGCTACTTCCCTCTTCTTAAAACCACCCGCGCCTCCGCGGTGCTCATTCAGGACGGCATTAGCATCGAGCGCGACGCCAGCATGCCCCGCCTCTGCGCTCTGCGCACCGCGAATCCTTACCTCGCCTTCGCGCACGCCATCGAACTTTTCTATCAAGCGCCACGCTATGAGCCCGGCTTCCATCCCACCGCGCTTATCGCCAAATCCGCCAAAATCGGCGCTGGCGCGCATATTGGCCCCTACTGCGTCGTTGAAAAAGACGCCCACATCGGCCGCAACGCCGTGCTGCACAGCCATGTCACGATTTACCAGGGCGCCCGCATTGGTGACGACTTTTTCGCCCATTCCCACGCCGTCGTCCGCGAATTTTGCCAAATCGGCAACCGCGTCATCCTGCAGAACGGCGTCGTCATCGGCGGCGATGGCCTCGGTTTTGCCAAGCAGAGTGACGGTAGCTGGTACAAAATGCAGCAATCCGGCCCGGCCGTACTGGAAGACGACGTCGAAGTCCAAGCCAACGCCTGCGTCGACCGCGCTACCGTTGGCGAAACCCGCATCGGCCGCGGCACCAAGCTCGACGATCTCGTCATTGTCGGCCACGCCTCACGCGTCGGCGTCAACACCATGCTCTGCGGCCAGGTGGGCCTCGCCGGTTCCACCAAAGTCGGCGACGGCTGCATTCTCGCCGGACAGGTCGGCACCGCCGGCCATCTCTCCATTGGTGACGGCTCCGTCATCACCGCAAAAAGCGGCATCCCTAGTGACGTCCCGCCGCGCTCGATGTTTTCGGGATATCCCGCCGTTGACAATCGCCAGTGGCTCAAAACGGTCGCTGCTCTCAACCGCTTGCCCGAGCTTCAAAAGCGCGTCCGCGAACTCGAAGCCGAGCTCGAGCGCCTCGGCGGCCACCCGCGCACCTCCAGTTATCGCTGACGTTTAGATGGCTGACGCTTACTCTGCTCTCACTGAAGTTCACGCCGCTCCTGGAAACCCAATCGGCCGCTGATCCGCTGGCAACCCCGCCGCCATCGCGTCGTGCACTCGCTGCCTCAACGCGTCGCGTTCTTCGAGCGTGTACTTTGCAGCATCGATCGGCTCCAGAAACTCGACGAGAATCTCTCCCGGGCAAATCACCATCGAGCGTTTGGCCATCACGCGATGCGCGCCCGAACAAAGCACAGGAACAATCGGCACTCCTGCCTTGATTCCCAGCACCACGGCTCCCTTTTTGAATTCCTGCAGCCGCCCGTCGGCGCTCCGCGTCCCCTCCGGATAAATCAAAAACGATTGCCCCGCCCTCAACGCCTCGGCCGCACGGTCCACACTTGCAATCGCCGCTTCCCGCGCTTCCCGTTTCACCGGAATAAAATGCGCCAGCGTAAACGCCTGCCCCACGATCGGCCACTTGAACAAGGACTCTTTCAACAGTACCGCGATCCGCCTGGGAATCGCTCCCACCACCGCCGGCGCATCGGCAGAACTCGTGTGATTCGCCACGAACAAGCAAACTCCCACCGGAATGTTTTCCTTCCCTTTCACGTGAACCTTCACTCCCACCGCCCTCACAAAAAACATCACTCCCCGGACGCCCGCCCAATAGAGCGGGTCCACGTGTCGCGTGACCAGCGTGTAGAGCAACAGAGGTGGCCCGAGTATCAGGATGTACAGCGAAAGGAACACCACGATGAAAAGCGTCCGCAGCATGCAGTACGCAGAACTCTCTCGAATCCCGTCACGCTAGTCAAGCCTAACCCGCGCTGGCCGGCCACAACTTCTTTGCACCTGCGGGCGAAAGCTTCTCCTCTGCGCGCAGAAGCCTCCGCGCGCCCTAACTGGTTATCGGCGCGCTTCCAGCACCCTTGATTTTGGGAAAGTACAGCCACAAGTGCCCGCCGTTATCGTTCTCCCCAAACACGATTTCGCCTTCCACCCCCGTCACCGCATCGCCAAACTGATAGCCGTACCGCCGCTGTTCGAGAATGGAAGCCGCCACTCCCAGATTCGTCACCTGGCCCGAAACCGTATCGCAGCAGAACATGTTCGCGATTCCCTCCCCGCAAACTCCGAACAGCCTCCCGTCCGCCGTCGCCGCTATGGGTCCGACCGGCGCGAGATGCGCCCGGCCAATTGCGCGAAAGACGCTCTTCTCGTCAAACGAAAACAGCCGCCCTTCCGCGTCCGCCGTAAACAACAAACCGCTTTGCCGCTCGCGCGCCCAGCGTAGCGGTCCGCTCCACTCCCCGTCCGGCAGCCGGACGGCGCCGCGCTCGATGCGCCCCGTCAGCAAATCGAATCGCCAAAGTTGCGATCCATCGTCTTGTCCATACACGCCATCGCGGCCCAGCGCCAGATGGCCGCGCCCCGGCGCCTCTCCCACAACGGTGATCCGCTCCGATTCCTCGTCCATCGTAAACAAATGCCGCGTGGTCACTCCGACGATCGAGACCGCCTTCCCCGGCGAGACAGAAATGGCGTGCACCACCGCCTCTCCCGGAACACACTCCCCCAAATCTTTGAGAACCGGTGGCTCCAGCCCCCACTCCTGTATCCAATCCTCCGCGAGCCTTATCTTCGGCACCGCCACAGCTCGGCCGCCTCGCCCTCCGTTCACGAAGGCAATCTGCCGGGTCGTCCCGCAACAAACCGCTTCCGTGCTCGTCGACCCCGGGATCGTCCCCGCGTCCAGCACAATCCCGGTCAGCCCGTGAAACGCCGCTCCAAAAAGATGCGCCTGCCGTCCGCTCGTCCCTCCGTAGACGTGGCCATCCGCGTTGATGTCCAGCGCCGTGATGCGGCTCTCTTCGTGCGTGATCGGCGTACTCATGCCCGGCAAGCACATGGGAAACGCCACCATCGTTCCCTCGCGCACAAATTGGTGCGCAAGCTCGTTCAGGTAAGCCTTGATCTCCGGCGAATTGGGATCGAATCTCAGCTTCGTTTGCGTCGCGCTCATCATTACCCCCACATCCGAATCGGAAGGTGCGCATTTTTTCTCTTCCGGTTTGCCGGCATCGACACTTTGAAAATCCCCGACGGCCGGTTTCCCACATGGCCGAAGTACAGATCCCCGTTGTGGTCCACCGCTCCCCGCGAAACATAGTGCGCCAGCCCCGTGGGATGCTCCAGCCGCGTGACTTCTTCTCGCTTGAGCGTTTCCGGATCGAGCCGCCACACCACGCCTTCATTTTCTTTCCTCGAGGGAGGAGTCGGATTATATTTCGCATCGCGCCAACGCGAAGCCACGTAGTACAGCTTGCCGTCTCCTCCGAACGTCAATCCGCCGCAGTGGTCTTTGTACATATCGATCGGAAAGTGCGTGTCCCGCGGCTGCGTCGCCGGTCCGAGATCTTCCACGCGCGGCCAGTCCCCCTCGTTGGGCCAGATGCGCATCAGCCGCGGATTCGGGCACCACGTCGAGGCGTAAACGCATTCGCGGTCCGGCGCTGGCGTGATGTCATAAAACACGCTGTGCCAGCCCGTCTGATAATTCAGATCGTGCGCCAGCAGCCCGGGTGAGATTTCCAGCCGGTCCGTTTCCGGCGTATAGCGCACCAGCCGGCCGTAGTCGCTGCTGGTCCAGACGCGGTGCTGCTTGTCCAGAAAAAGCGCTTGCGGATTGATCGAGCTGATGCGCCCAACGTCGCGCCTCTTCCGCGTTCGCAGGTCGTAGATGATGAAATGATCCCGCGGATAGCTCATCGCATAGAGCAGCCCGCGCTCCTCATCATGCAATAAGCAGCGGCAGCCTTCCTTCGGGATCAGCGTGTCCCACCAAAGCACCTCGTCCTTGCGCGTGTCGAACGCCAGCAGCGCCGACCCGCGAAAGCACCGCTTCACGTCGTGCCAGGAATACCACGGCGAATAAACCGGCAAATCGATGGGCGGCCCGGAAAGATGCGTCGCCATGTACAGCACGCCGTCATGCATCGATGGCGCAAAGCTGTAGTGGATCTTGCATTGCGTAGCGCGCCCGGAATCGCCCGGATCGTCCACTTTCTCCGCCAAATTGAAAAGGTAGTCGAGATCGTCGCGTTCTTCGTTGTAGCGCGTCGGTACCACCACTCCGCCCGGCACGCTCTCCGCGCACGCCGCTGCATAAATCCGCCCGTCCGGCCCTACCGAAAGCGCCCAGCACGTGTCCGAGTCGGGATGCCCGGTGAACGGGTACCACTTGACGGGATACGGCGCTTCTTGCTCCGCGCCGCTCTCCGCAGCCTCAAGCACGGCTCTCGCCCCCGCCACGCTGGTTTCTGCCGCAATCGCCGGGGTCATCGTCGGCGCCAGTCCCACCGCCAGCGCTCCTCCGCCCACCTTCATAAACGTTCGCCGATCAATCTCCGATCCTGCGCTCATCGTTCCCCTCCCCAACATCGCCGCAGTTCACCGCTTGGAAGCGTTCTCGCAAACTCATGAACCCGTGAAGTCCCGAACAACTCTCGAACTTTCCGCCGGTGTCGTCGCCCCGCGCATCGTACGCCCCCATCGCCATCCATACAACCGCTTTGCCACCGGCGACGCCAACAGACCGAAGAGATTTTTTGGCGCTTGGGAATAGGTTTGAAGACATGACCGAGCGCCCCGGCAATTCATCGAACACCATGCTTCCACCATGCTTCGCGCGACTGCTCGTCCAACCATGATTAAGGACTTGAAGGCTTACAGGGTACCGATCCTCTAGAAACGCGAAAATTGGAGACTCACGATCTCCCTGGGACATCGGTAGTCAGTTTCCTGTAACGCGTTAATCAGGCCCTTGCCGAGCGTAGCGAACTGCATGGAACAAAAGAACTATATCTCTCGTAATTCCACTTGGAGAGTCCCTAACCGCGGCCCTTCTGGTTCGTCTATGTCGATGGGTTCAGACCAGCTTTGGAGACACAAATGAATTGCTTGGGTATGAGAGCGCGAACTGCTGCTGTGCTTGGGGCTATCGTTGTCGGTTTGCCTGTTTTTTCGCCGATGTGGCATGCAAAGAAGGAACCCACGACACCCACCGAGGCAAAAGTTCCGCAGCTGGAGAGGGACATTCCCGAACTAATGAAAAAACACGGTGTGCCAGGGTTGGCGATTGCTGTGATTCGCTCCGGAAGGACAGCGTGGCTGCACGGCTTCGGGATGAAAGAGGTAAAAACGGGCCAGCCGGTGACGGGAGAGACAGTTTTTGAAGCGGCTTCACTGAGTAAGCCGGTGTTTACCTATGGCGTGCTGAAACTAGTGGAGCAGGGGAAGCTGGGGTTGGACGTTCCGCTAACAACGTATTTGCCGAAGCCCTTTTTCGAGGGTGATGAGCGTCTTGCAAAAATTACGGCGCGGATCGTCCTGAGCCATCGAACCGGATTCCCAAACTGGCCAGCAGATGACGGTTCAGTCTCAATTTATTTCACGCCGGGAGAGCGGTTTAGCTCCTCGGGCGAGGGCTATATCTACCTGCAACGCGTGGTCGAGAAAATCACCGGTAAACCACTCAACGAATGTATGACACAAGCCGTGTTCACGCCGTTGGGCATGACCAGCAGCAGTTATGTTTGGCGGCCAGACTTTGATGCACTAACCGCTACGGGTCACGACTCAGACGGGAAGTCGACCAAGTTGTGGAAGCCAGCAGAGGCGTTAGCTGCTTCGACGCTAAACACAACAGCCAAGGACTACGCGCTATTCGTTGAGGCGGTTCTCAATGGTAAAGGGCTCAAGCCAGCGACTCTGCGCGAGATGGAAACGCCGGAAATCGCACTCGATCCGGAGTGCAGGATTTGCATTAAGCACGAGCCGAAGCAGCTATCGAAGGATCTGTTTTGGGGACTGGGATGGGGCATTGAGCGCAAAAATGGAACCGATGCGCTTTGGCATTGGGGAGACAACGGCTCATTCAAGGCTTTCGTGATGGCAGATCCAAAAACGAAGTCAGGTGTGGTGATGTTCGCAAACAGCGAGAATGGACTGGAGGTCGCGAAGCCAGTGGTAGACGGGGTGATGGGTAGGGGCTCGCTGGCCTTCGAATGGCTCAAATAAGAAAGCCGTTACGCCCTCTTCTTTCTCAACGGCCGCATAGAAGTAAGCCCGACGTTTGTGTGGCGCGAGTTTCCCCAACTCCCTTGGGTCTTTAGTTGTTTCTTCAAAGGCAGAACTTCTTTTCGAAATGTCCTCAACTCCCGATTTGTCGTGATCGGAAACTGACGACATGCTGCCGGAGCATCATTTCCCTTGACATCCGGTTACTCATTCCTCATAATCAGAAGTGAGTAATCGTGCGCCTTTTGCCCGCCGAAGCCAGCCACCCGGCTGGCATTTCTTTTGGTAGCACAGGCATTGTCTTGGCCGTTACTCCAAGCGGCGGCAATCATCCGGTGCGCATTTCGGCCGGTAACCATAGGCCAAGGCGGCCGGCAGACAGTCTGTTCAGCTTCCCAAACTGGACAATCGCAGGATGACTGTAACCCATTTAGAATCAATACTTACAAGAAGGCCCGCAACTGCTCATGGCTCTGTTGACATCCTGTAGGGCGAAGGGCGGGCTTTAGCCTGTAGAGGTTGTAGGTAAGACCGAGCAACAGAGCTTGGCGGATCTGGATGGCCAAGCTTCGCCCGGGAGCGCGCGAGGAGAGCTTGCGTTTGACGACCGAGAAGATCGTTTCGATCTTGGCGCGTTGCCGGTAGGGCTTTTTCGGGAAAGCGCGGAACATCTGATTGCGAATGAGGCCCTGAGGAATACCGCGGCGTTTGGCCGGGATGATGCTCTTAGCTCCCAAGTGCTGCCGGATGAATTCGTGATTGGGTTCCGAGTCGAACTCCGCATCCGCCAGCACCAGGCCAAGGGGCGCGCCTCGTGCGGCCACCTCCAGCAGTGCCGGCAGAAAACGCACGTCGGATCCCGGCCCTTGATGCGCCCGTTGCGCCAGCAAAATTTGTTGCTGTAAATCCACCACGATCACCCACTTCAACCAATGACGATGCCGCGAACTGTGCTCCGCATGCTGTTCCAGACGCCGTACAAAGAAGGTGCTGACGGAATTGTAGGAAAGTCCGGTGCCGTCGATGGCGGCAGAAACGGGCCGGCGCCGGCGTGCACGCAAGCGACGCACGGTTTCCTGCAATCCACGATTGACGGTGTCGTCGTCCAAACGTCGCAGAAAACGATATAGCGTGGTGTAGTCCGGCACGGCCTGCAATTGCAGTGCGGCACGCAATTCTTGGTGCTCGCGCAAGCGCGTCTCGGCCTCCCGAAAGGTCCAATCTTCATAGCGCATCAGGCACAGCACCGCCAATAGCTGTGGTTGCGTGAACTGGTGTTTGCTGAAGCGCGTGCGGTAGGGCGGCAAAACCTGCGTGGCCACTTGCAGCGCCACACGAGCAATAGGCAGGAGACCAATCTCGGCCATCGTCCCTCCTGCCCCATCAGAAAACACCTGTCGCCCCTCCTTGTCGATCCCTCGAAACATAATCTGTGCCTAGGATGTCAACAGAGCCACTGCTCATTCTAAAGGGCTTGCTGCGCTTTTTGTGAGCACTTAACTCGTGTAGAATCAACACTTACAAAAAACAGGGGGAGGGGGTAGTTATGGTTAACTAGGCTACTGGCACGCGCTCTGTCGGGTTTGCGCTCTGGTTAGAACTTTCTGCTGGTCCGACGGCCTCGCGGGCACGGGACACCTGTTGCCTACTCGGCCAAGGAGGAAGGGCTCAATAGGCTATGTAAGGCCCCTGGCCGCCCGGCGTATTCGCTCCCGCTATCGCCGTGAACACTTTCCGGCCAAAAAAGAACGGCAGCCCCCAATCGAACGATCCCGGATACGGTCCGGCCAGCCCATTCACTGCTGCGTCATTTATGTTCGCCGTCAGAGTATCGCCATTCCCGACGACGAAATTCACGGTGCCGGTCGCTCCATTCCCGAATCCAATGTTGGTGGCGGAGAGATTCTGCGTGCTGGTGGGGCAATACAGAAAATTATTGAGGCCGTTACAAAGCGGCAGTAGCGTCGTGGCCGAGTCCAGGAAGTAGATGGCATTCGACCCGGTATCCAGAAAACTGTCGTCAGAGTACGTCACGTTATTATAAACGGTGGTGAAATTCCCGATCTCGCTATCGACCGCGTAAACCGTTGCGCTTCCGAGTGCGTTGTCCGATTGCGTCCCGATTCCAAAAACAAGCGAACCGGTGACGCTTATCTGCGCGCCCGTCACGGCCGCCAAGTCGATCACCACCCCATTATTATCGGTGGCGAACGACGCCACCGGATTCTGCACCTGATCGGCAAGGCTTTCTGTCGTGACCGTGCAATTTTGGCCTGAGCACACGTAATAAAGCCCGGGATTATTTCCGCCGCTCTGCGTACAGGCTACGTCGCAGTCGCTCACGAAATTCCCGATGCCCAATACGCCGTTGGCGCCGAAACTGTCGACAGTATCTTCCGGAACTCCATAGTTCGTGCATCCGTTGGGTACCGTCGAGAAACTCGTGCTCCCTATCACCTGAATCGGCAGCGACTTCGCTACTTCTCCTTCGATCTGTACATCCGCCGTCTGCACCGGTCCCCAGGTGATCCCATCGACAAACGGAAGACATTCCACAACCGGCTCTCCACCCGCGCCGTTCTGTTGCGGGAGAGTGACCCCGGTGAGTGCCGAAGCCATAATGCGCAGTCCGTAGGACCCGGTATCCACCAGAATGCCGTCGATCGTCTGGCAGCTCGTCGTGCTACCCGGGACGCAAACCGTCACGCTGGTGAAAACGCCATCCACATAATTCCCCGTCGGGCCTGGGCCGACCGTGATGGTTTGCGTGTTGGACGTCGAGCCACCGCCGCCGCCGCTCGTAATGCTGGATCCCGTGCCGCTTCCCGAGCACCCAGCAGTGGTTGCCAATGCGCACACCGCACTTACGAAAAGGAAATTCCGCAGTCTCGTTCGTTTCATTGCAGGTCCTCGGCATGCACTCCGGCGGGCACCATCTGCGGCACATACGCTTTGCCCACAAAGAACCTCATGTGCCCGGACGCTTGCACCACGAATCCAGGCTCTTGTATCAGCAGGGGGCCGTGGCCATGCCGTTGCGCGCGTTGCGCCTGCACCGCCTGCACGTATTGGTCATAGTACGTGCCCAGGAGTTGCCGCAGGTTGGGAGGAAAAGGCCCCTTCCACGTCACCGCAAAGACCTTTCCGGCGGGCGAAACGTATTCCTTCACGGCGGCGCCCGTCGGCGCTTGAATTTCATGCAAGGTGTACGAATCGCTGCTGCTCGTCCGCAACGTGGCTTGCATTTTCGCCACGTCGTTTTGCACCGAAGCGGCGTCGCCTCCCAGGGAGGCTGCCGCTGCAAATGGAAAAGCAAGCATGGCAAACATGCCAAATAGGATCGTCGGTTTCATAGTGTGTGTTCTTACTCGGCGAATCGCCGCTGTACAGTCCATTTTCGGCACAAAGGAATCCTTGCAAAAGAATGAAACTCGGCTTCGATAGACAGCTCGTTACTAGGGCTAAGGTTGGGCTGGCAGGATGTTTCTACGCTACTTTCTTAGAGGCCCGTGCGAGAGTCCTTTTCACGGCCAAACGGCCCGTGCGAGAGTCCTTTTCACGGCCAAACGGCCCGCAGAAATGCTCGCATGCACTCTGATGAGGAATAGCGGCGGAGGGTTGCCCGGCTCGTGTTCACCGGCGTCCGTCTTCTAGGAGATCCGTCCGCGCTCAGTGCACAGCTACGGTCTGCGTTACTCCATGGAGCAGCCCGTCGCGAATCCGGCGGGCCTTCTCTCCGGCTTGCGCGTCCTCTTGTACCTGATAGAGCGTTTCTTTTTCATCGCCGAGATTGAACGACAAAGTCTGCTCTTTTTCATTTCGCCGGATTCGCAATTTTACGGGCTCTCCCGCCGGCCGCTCTCGCACCCATCTCCCCAGGAAACGCGGCACGTCTCCGCCATCCCAGCTCAAAATCGCATCGCCCGGCTGCAACCCCGCTTCTTCTGCCGGAGTGCCGGCATCCACCGAACGCACTGTCATAGTCCTGTCGGCGCCACGCCCCGCGGAAAATCCCAGGATCGTACTCGTATGATCCGTCTCTTGCAGCGTCAACCCCGCCAGCGCGAGAATCTGCGCATAAGGAAGCGGCTTTGTCCCTGCCACGTAGTCACGAAAAAAATCCTCGAACGACCCTCCCGCTACCTTTTCCGCTTCCAGGCGAGTATCGAGGCTGTCCCGGTAGGGCTTGCCCTGCTTCGCGAAATCCTCATTCATCCCGCGCAGCACATCATCCAGACTTTTTTCATTATCCGTGCGGTCGCGAATCAAGATGTCCAGCAAATCTCCCAAAAGTTGTCCCTTGGTGTAATACGAAACGCTGAAGTTTGGCCCGTTGTACATGGGATATTTCTCCAGCCAGGCATCCAGGCTCGATTGCTCTGCGCTCTGCCAGCGGTTCGCCGGCCGCGATTCCAGATCGGTGATTTGCTCTCCCAGGTCATCGTAAAAACGGTCTTTGCTCCAAATGCCCGTTCGCACCAGCGTGTACGCCCCGTATGTGCTCGTCACGCCTTCCGCGAACCATAGCGCCCGCGTGTACTGCTCCTTCGAGAAGTCCACCGGCCAAAGCGACGCTGGCCGTATTCGCTTCACGTTCCACAAATGAAAAAATTCGTGCGCCGCGACTCCCGCCAAATAATCGTCCGAAGGAATCCCAATGGCCGTGGAATTCGCGTGCTCCATTCCGCCCCCGCCCGCGTCTTTTCCGATGTGCAGAATGAAAACGTAACGCTCGAACGGCGCGCCGCCCATCATTTTCAGCTCGTAATTGCAGATGCGGCTCAGCTCGCTCTCAATTTCTTTTTGGCTCCAGTCCTCACCATGTACAACGACGTGAATATCCGTCGGAACGCCGGGCAAGCTGAACTCCTTGAAGCCGCCTACTTCCACGGGGGCATCCACGATCGCGTCGTACGTCGATTTTTCGGAGTTGCAGTACGGCTTGCCGAGCACAGGCTCGCATGCCATCTTCAACGCGCTCGCTTCCCGCCAATCGTTCGGGAAATTGCCGATGGAAAGCACGGCTTTCGCTTCCGTTCGTCCCGGAACATACAGAAGAACCATCGCCAGATTGATGAAGGCGTGCACGCCATTCAATTGCGTCGCAAAAGGCCCCGGTTCGTCCCAATACGTTGCGTACTCGATGCGGACAGTACCGCTTCCTTGAACCTTCCAGGTTTGCTTATCCACTTTTTCGATGGGAACCTTTTCCGCGCCTACGAAAGCATCCACCTCTTGCATATGACTGCTGAAATCGCGCACTTGGTATAGCGCATTCCATGCGGGCATCTCGACGGTAAGTTCGCCCGAGACGTCGGGAACCTTCATGGTCACGTGAAACAGGTGTTGCTCGGGATGATCGAGTGATATTTCGTAGAGGATTGGTGCGGTGCCGGGCTGGCTGCCGGCCAAAGCGAGAGGAATGCAGAAAAAAAACAAAACAAGCGAACTGACGCGGGCCGTCAGAGCGAATCGCCGCGTCACGGCCGCAGAGCCTCCGCCGGCTGCGGTTTGCCCTCGGCAAGTTTCTTCAGCAGCTTGTCGCAAAGACCGTCAAAACTTCCGTTGGACATCACCAGCAAGAGGTCGCCCGGCTTCGCTTCCGCCGAAAGATGTTCGGCAATCAGGTCCGCGCTCGGAAAAACGCGCGCGTCTTTTCCCAGTTCGCGCACGCTCTCCGCCACGGCTTCCGGTTCGAGGCGATTCTCATCGCCGAGCTGCTGCGCGCGAAAAACGCCGCCCAACACCACGCGATCCGCCAGAGCCAACGCTTGCGGAAGTGTCTCTTGAAACACACGGCGCCGCATGGAGTTCGACCGCGGCTCGAGGATCCCCCACAAACGACGGCCTGGCCAGCGGGCTCGAGCGGCCTCAATCGTCGCGCGCACCGCCGTGGGGTGATGCGCAAAATCATCCACCACAAGCACTCCGCCGCACTTCACCTTTCACGTCCATGCGGCGCTTTACGCTGCGGAACGTTGCAAGCGCTTTTTTCAAATCTTCCGCGCTAATTCCCCGGCCGTGGGCGACGGCTATCGCCGCCAATGCGTTCAAAACGTTGTGCCGCCCGCTGGCTGCAAGCGCGAATTCACCGAACAATTTTCCTTGATGCGCGACGCGAAATTGCATTCCGCCGCCATCGACGGCGAGTTCGCTCGCCACCCAATCATTGCCCGAAGAAAATCCGTACGTCTCGACCGGGCAAAACGCCTTTTCGGCGGCTCGCCGCAACGCGAGTCCCGACTGCTCGGTATCTCCCCAAATCACAACGCGCCCCCGTCGCGGCACCAGATTCACCAAGCGCCGAAAGGCGAGCTCATAGGTTTCAAAATCGCGGTAAATGTCGGCGTGGTCGTACTCGAGCGAGGTGATAATCAAATCATCGGGATGGTAATGAAAAAACTTCGGCCCGCGATCCCAAAACGCGGTCTCGTATTCATCCCCTTCCAAAATAAATTCTTCGCCGCCTTCCAGTCCATAACTTTTGCCGAAATTTTCAGCAACGCCGCCAACAAGAAAATTCGGCCGCTTGCCCGGCGCTATGAAAAATCCAAGCGAGCATGGCTGTCGTCGTGGTTTTGCCGTGCGTGCCGCTGACCACAATCGAATGGCGGCCGGGCAAAAACACTTCTTCGAGAATTTCCGGCATCGAGCGGTATGGAATCTTGCGGTCCAGGACTTCTTCGAGCTCCGGATTGCCGCGGGCAATGATATTTCCCACAACCACCAAATCCGGCGCCGGTTCGAGATGGGCGGCATCGAAGGTATGAAAAAACGAAATGCCCAACGAGTCGAGCAGCGTCGAAGCCGGCGGATACACTCCCGAATCCGAGCCTGTCACGCGATAGCCGTGCTCGCGCAACATTCCCGCGAGCGGGGCCATCGCCGACCCGCCAATTCCAATCACATGAACATGCTTCGCTTCACTCATGCCACAACCGCCGGCTCCAGAATTTCCAGCTCGCCCTCGCCCTGCGCCTTCAGACGCGCCGCAACACCGAGCGGCACGGTCAGCATCGGCCGAGGCGTATGTCCCACCGCCGCGCCAAAAACGACCGGAACTCCGAGCCCTCCGAATAATCTCATGCACACATCGCGCACCGTAGCGCTGCCCGCCCCCGGGGCATCGCACTCCGGAAATTCTCCCAGCAGAATTCCGCGAACCTCGTTAAATTTTCCGGCTTGCTTCAAATGCATCAGCGAGCGATCCACTTGCCACGGCTTCATGCCGCGGTCCTCGAGCAAGAAAATCGAGCCGCGCGTATCGAGCTCCCACGGCGTGCCCAGCGTTGTTTCCACCAGCGTCAGACAGCCGCCCAAAATTCGTCCTTGGGCCTCTCCAGCGACGAGAGTTCCGCCATGCAATTTCAAAGTCCAGCCGCTGTCCGTTTTCCCGACCGCGGCCAGCAGCGATTCCCGGTCGTAACCTTTGGCAATGCCGGCTCCGGAGGCCAGGCCCGCAGCCAGCATGGGGCCGTAGAACCCGATCCACCCATAGCGCTTCCACAAGTACGCCTGCAAAGAGGTTAAATCGCTGAAACCCAAAATCACTTTCGCCGCATCGGGCCGTGGAATTTCGAGCGTATCGAGCAGATAGTTGGAGCCGTAGCCGCCGCGAATGGCTACCAGCGCATCAATATCTTTGCGCTCGAGCGCGGCCAAAAACTCATCTCGCCTGCCGACGGTTGGGCCCGCAAAATAGCCCTCCGCCGAAAGCGGCGTGGCATCCGCCACTTGAAAGCCCAGATTGCGCAACTCCTCGGAGCCCGCCACGACTTTCCCGAACTCCGCGGGAGACGCGGGCGCAAACGGTATTATGATGCTTCGCGAATTCAATGCGCGTGGTTTTGACACTTGGATTTTCCCTCAGTCGACCGAGTTTTTGATGCCTTGTTCACCCGTTTCGTCTTCGCTTCCGATGATCGAACCGGCCGCTGGGTTTACGCCGTGCCCATAAGCGCCTTCGGGCGCCGGGCATCTTTTTACATTACAAAAGGTATCGCAGGATTTTACACACTACAATTTGAATTGGGTCAATTTCGCGAAGTGCCGTGCCCTGGCGTGTATCTCGCTCCGTTTGAGGACGCGAAGGCGGTCCAATCCGAACCGTTCGACGGTAAAACTTCCCAGGACGGAGCCGTACACCATGGCCCTGCGCAGCGTGGCGTCGCTCAAATCCTTGGCGCCCGCCAAATAGCCCATAAAACCACCGGCGAAACTGTCACCTGCGCCGGTCGGGTCGTGCGGCTCTTCGAGCGGAAAGGCCGGGACGCAGAAGACACCGCGCTTGTCGACCATCATGGCGCCGTACTCGCCGCGTTTTACGACGAGGGTCGAAGGCCCCATTTTGAAGATGTGCTTTGCCGCGCGCAAGAGGTTGTGTTCGTTGGAGAGCTGGCGCGTCTCGAAATCGTTGATCATCAGGATGTCCACGTGGCGCAGCGTTTCGCGCAGTTCGCTGTTGGTGCGCTCGATCCAGTAATTCATGGTGTCCAGCGCCGCCAATTTCGGGCGGCCCTTGACCTGGTGCAGGACGTCGCGCTGCAAATCCGGAGCGATATTGGCCAGGAAAACATATTTGGAGGTTTTGTATTTGTCGGGGAGCTTGGGCTTGAATCCCGCGAAGACGTTTAGATCCGTGGCGAGAGTCACGCGTTCGTTGAGATTTTCGGAGTAGCGTCCCGCCCAGAAAAAAGATTTGCCGGGGGCCCGTTCGAGTCCCTCCGTGTCAATGTGGCGGCCACGAAAAATCTCTTCGTCCTTGGGCGTGAAATCGTCGCCGACGATGGCTACGAGGCTTACCGGCGCGAAAAAACTGGCAGCCACGGCGAAATACGTGGCCGCGCCTCCAATGGTGCGATCGACTTTTCCGTACGGGCTTTCCAGCGCATCAAACGCGACAGAACCCACGACAAGTAAGGACACAGGCATCTCCTAGGAAATATATTTTCCGATGATGGCTTCGAGTTTTTTCTTGGTGGCCTTGGGCACCAGTTTCATATCCGTCACGAGGGCATGTTGCAGGGCCGCACCACATTTGCAATGGCGCTCTTCGGGCATCGCACGCACGGCTTCGCGCAGGACGCGCTGGGCGTTCTCGGCGTTCTGTACCAGCGTGGCGATGATCTGCGCGGCGGTTACCGATTCGTGCTCGGGATGCCAGCAGTCAAAATCGGTGATCATGGCGATTGTTGCGTAACAGAGTTCGGCTTCACGCGCGAGCTTCGCTTCCGTTACGTTGGTCATGCCGATCACTTCGAAGTGGAGTTGGCGGTGCATATTGGCTTCCGCAAGAGTCGAAAATTGCGGGCCTTCAATGCAAACATACGTGCCGCGGCGGTGCACCATCACTCCGCAATGAACGCTGGCATCGGAGAGGACGGCCGACATCTGCGCGCAGGTCGGCTTATCGAAGCCTACGTGGGCTACCAGGCCTTCGCCGAAAAATGTCGAGATGCGGGACTTGGTGCGGTCGACAAACTGGTCGGGGACCAGGAATTCGCCGGGACGCAATTCCTCCATCAACGAGCCGACCGCGCTGACGGAAATGACGCGCTCGACGCCGAGCAGCTTCATGGCGTAAATGTTGGCGCGAAAATTAATTTCGCCGGGCAGAATCCGGTGGCCGCGGCCGTGCCTGGCGAGAAACGCGACGCGCTTCCCCTCCAGCGTGCCCAGGACGATGGCATCGGAAGAATCACCGAAGGGGGTTTTTATGCGGACTTCGCGCGTCTTCGACAGCCCGTTCATTGAATAAAGCCCGCTGCCGCCGATGATGCCGATCTCGGCTTGCGTTTTCGCGCGCTTCGACTTGCCGGACTTTGCAGAGGCCATTCTGATTTCTCCGTGTAATCAGCGATTCAGGTCTACCGGTTCGCAAACGACTTTACCGTCCTGCTCGTGCAAGATGCCCGCGGGAAAATCCGGGTCATGCCCAAAGGCCACAATCCATCCGTTGCGCACAAATTCCGCGATCCACTTGCGCTTCGTTTCCAGCGTCGTCAGCGGGTATAGATCGTACGCAATGATCCAGGGCAAGGGCAAATGATGGCGCGTGGGAATGAGGTCGGCCACGAACATCAGCTTTTTGCCGCCGCCGGTGATTTGCACGCCCTGGATTTGCAAATTGTGGCCGGGGATTTTGACGACGGAAATTCCGGGCAATATTTCCGTATCGCCATCGACGAAATGCCATTGGTTCGCTTCGGTGATGGGGAGAAAATCGTGAGGGTAGTAACTCGCGCGATCGCGTTCCGTGGGATGCATGGCGTGGTCCAACTCGGCTCTCTGCACAATATATTTCGCATTCGGGAAGGCTGGCACCGCCCGGCCATCGAGCAATCGCGTGTTGCCGCCCGCGTGGTCAAAATGGAGATGCGTATTGATGACGAGATCGATCTGTTCCGGCTTCACGCCAGCGTGCGTTAAAGAAGCCGCGTACGGATCGCCGTCTGCAAAGCCGTAAATATTGCGCAGCTTTGCATCCCATTTCGTGCCGTTTCCGGTCTCGACTAAAATGTTTTTTCCGGCAGCGCGGACCAGGAGCGAGTTGGCCGCGAGCGGAATACGGTTCCGCTCGTCCGCAGGCATTTTTTTCTCCCACAAGGGCTTGGGTACGACGCCAAACATGGAGCCGCCATCGAGCCAGAAAATTCCGCCGTGGATGTGGCGAACCTCGATTTCTCCAAAATGCATTGTCAGCCGTCCTCAGGTTGCGACGCCGCTTTTCGCTAGCAATTCGTTGACTGCCGTGAACGGATCTTTTTTGCGCTCCGCCACTTCTGTTGCCATTTGCGTGAGTCTCGCTTCGCCGCCAGCGCCACCCAAGACGCGCTCGACGAGGCGCGATTCGATCAATCCCAGCAGGCGGCGCTTCCAATGTTCGACGTGCTTGCGTTCCCGCTCGCCGCTTGCTTCAAAATGCTTGCGGAATTTCGCAATCGTTTCCGCCAGGACTTCGATTCCTTTGCTTTCTGTGGCCACTGTTCGAACCACCGGGGGATGCCAGCCATCGCGCGGCATTACCAGCGAAAGCATCGCGAGGAGTTGTTGCTCGAGGCGGTCTGCGCCTTCGCGGTCCGACTTATTCAAAACGAAAATGTCGCCAATTTCCATCAGGCCGGCTTTCATGTTTTGGATGTCGTCGCCGAGGCCGGGAACCATCACCACCAAAACACAATCCGCGAGACGCACAATGTCGATCTCATCCTGGCCGACACCGACAGTCTCGATCAAAACGTCTTGCTTGCCGGCGGCATCGAGGAGGAGCGCTACTTCGGCCGTGGCGCGCGCGAGGCCGCCCATGAAGCCGCGCGTGGCCATCGAGCGAATGAACATGCCGCGATCTCTGGCGTGGCTTTGCATGCGGATGCGGTCGCCGAGAATCGCGCCGCCGGTGTAGGGGCTCGTCGGGTCGACGGCAATCACGCCCACTTGTTCGTCGTGCTTTCGGTAGTACGCGGCGAGGCGATCGACGAGCGTGCTCTTGCCGGTTCCCGGAGCGCCGGTGACGCCGGTGAGATAGGCGCGGCCGGTTTGCGCAAAAAGATGCTGGAGAAGCGATTCCGCTTCCGGCTGGTGATTCTCGATGGCGGTGATGGCGCGCGAAATCGCGCGAACATCTCCGGCGCGCACTTGCTCGGCCCAGTTCTCAACGGGCGGCGCCATAGTTTTCCAGTGGATCTCTGAACGACGCTAGAGGCATCCGCCTATTATGCCGATTTTTGCGGGGAGTCCAAAATTCAATCCGACGGTGATGCAACCTATCGCCCGCTGTTCCGCGCTTCGGCATCCCTATTGCTTCGTCCGGCCTGCCGAAGGAACCGTACGCACATCCAAAGCGCACCAAGTGGAAGAGGGGAAATAATAAGAACAGGAGGGAGAGACTCCCATAGCGGAGAACCATCTGGAGAAGGAAGGGGCATAACAGCGCCGATTATCTGCCACACGATAAAAAGGCTCGCGAAACCCATGATTGCTGCCGCAATGAGCGAACCCGTCCGGCGTACAGCGCTTCGCTTGGATCGCCAGGCCATAAGATATCCAGCGACCAATGTCGACAGGCATACGACGAACACAGTAAGAACTATGAAGTTGTGGAGATCGTCCATAGTCGTACAAGATCTTGCGCGATAATCTTCACCCAATTAAAACACTTTATTCACTTCTTCCCAAGCAACTGGCGCGCTATCACCAATTTCTGGATTTCGCTGGTGCCTTCGCCGATGGTGCAGAGCTTCACGTCGCGATAGAATTTTTCGGCGGGATAATCTTTGATGAATCCATAGCCGCCATGGACCTGCACGCATTCATTCGCGACGCGCACGGCGACCTCGCTGGCGAATAGTTTGGCCATGCTCGATTCGCGCGTAAAACGAACGTCTTTGCGATCGGCGAGCCAGGCGGCTTGGTAAACCAGCAGGCGCGCGGCTTCGACTTCGGTGGCCATGTCCGCCAGCTTGAACTGAATGGCTTGAAATTCGCTGATGGGCTGGCCAAACTGTTTGCGCTGCTTCGCGTAGTTCACGGCGGCTTCGAGGGCGCCCTGGGCCATGCCCAGCGCCAGCGCGGCGATGGAAATTCGCCCGCCATCCAGAATTTTCAAACTGCCAGTAAAACCTTCGCCCTCTGGCCCTAGCAGGTTTTCCGCGGGAACGCGGCAATCGGAGAAAATTACTTCGGAAGTATCGCTAGCGCGCATGCCGAGCTTGTTTTCTTTTTTTCCGGCTTGAAGCCGGGCATTCCTTTTTCGAGAATGAACGCGCTGATGCCGTGGGAACCTTTTTCTTTGTCGGTTACGGCCATGGCTACGCAAAAATCCGCGTAGTGGCCGTTGGTCGTAAACGTTTTGGCGCCGTTCAGAACCCAGGAATTGCCGTCGCGGCGCGCGGTGGTGCGAGTGCCGCCGGCGTCCGAACCCGCTTCCGGTTCCGTGAGCGACCATGCGCCAATCTTTTTTCCCTGCGCGAGAGGCGTAAGATATTTTTTCTTTTGCGCTTCGGTTCCGAATTTGAAGATGTGATTGCTGCAGAGCGAATTGTGCGCGGCGACGATCAGGCCGACTGAGCCATCGACACGCGCCAATTCTTCGATGGCGATGACGTACTCGATGTAGCCGAGGCCGGCGCCGCCGTACTCTTCGGGGAAAATCACGCCGAGCAGGCCCATGTCCGCCAGTTTCGGCATAATTTCCAGCGGAAAGTGGGACGCTTCGTCCCATTCCATCACATGCGGCGCGATTTCCCCTTGGGCAAACTCGCGCACGGTCCGCCGCAACTGCTGCTGCTCCTCCGTGAAGGTAAAGTCCATCAGCTCTCCGGTTCGCTTGGGTCGTCGACGATCTATTTTTTTTGACTGCGAAGTGCCGCGTTTTAGTCCAACCGCCGCAATTTGGCCGGCCTATACCGAGCCAAATTTTCACTTGTAGATTATTTTACACCTTTGCCCGGCAGGTCGAGTCCATCTCTCGGCACTGTTTCGTTAAGCTGGCAGCGCACACCACGTTACGGAACAAGCTTCCCAGCGGCGTCACCGTTATGCTGACAATGCGCTCATTTCCCCAAAAAAGGCGGCGACATCTTGTCCTGATGCGCTTGATTTTGCCGGGCGTTTGCACAATTCGGAAGCAAAGAAGTGCTATGATTGAGTTCAGTGGTGGGTCCATGCGAAGGTTGCCAGGTCAGTATTTAAACCCGTTATTGTGGGTGGCGCTGTGCGCCTCTGCGTTGTTCCAGATTCCTCAGCTCACCGCCGCGCAGTCCAACGAGCAGTCAGGTCTTAACACCCACGAACTTATAGACTATGAATCAAGGGGCCAGGTTAGCGTGCAAATCCAGGACGCGGCGGGCGGGCCATTCTTCCAGGGCGCCACGATCAAGCTTCTGACCCGAGACATCGCAACCACGCTGTCCGCCACATCCGATCAGAATGGCCAGGCGCGCTTCACGGGGTTGCCCGTTGGCCAGTACCAGCTAGAAATCGACGTGCCCGGCTACCGCACTGTTCAGGAACAGGTTCTCATTTCTGGCCCGCGGGAAGAGAAAAGCTTGGTTGTCTCCCTGGTGCCGAGTGTCACCGGCGCAAGAGTAGAAATTGGCTCCGTCTCGGTTCCCCGCAAAGCTGTTAAGGAATCCGAACGAGCGCTTGGCGATTTGCAAGTGAACCGGCTGGAGGAAGCGCAGCGGCATCTTTCTCGAGCCCTTGCGCTCGACCCGAGCTTCGCCGACGGAAATTACCTGATGGGCTTGGTTTTGATCCGGCAAAAGCAACCCTCGAAAGCCGCGGACTATCTGCAAAAAGCGCTGAAGCTCTCGCCGGAGCACACCGCTGCACTGCTCGCGCTTGGCGAAGCCCAGTTTCTCGATCATGACTATTCCCACGCGCTTGCATCGCTCGAGAAATTCTTGCAGGAGCAAGCAAACAGCCCGCAAGCGCCTATCGCACAAAAATATGTGGATGTCCTGCGGAAACGGGGCTTCGGGAATTCGGGGGGCGCCGAGACCGCAGGGGAAAGTTCCGGCCCATCGTCCTTGGGGGCCGGAGCATTAAGTGGCGGCGCGACAATTGCGGATGCCGACCTTCCTCCCCTTCCCGACGTGACTCCTGTGACGGAGGCCAACTGGGCGCCTCCCGACGTGGACGCGGAGAAAATCGAACTCGACTCGACTGTCGCCTGCCAGCTCAATCAAGTCCTCCACTTTGCTGGGAGTCGCGTCCAAGAACTCGTCCAGAACGTCGATCGTTTCACGGCGACCGAAGAGATCGTGCATTACAACGTCAGCCCCATGGGATTGCAAACGTCCAGCGAGACGCGCAGGTTCAATTACCTCGTCGAAATCCACAAGATTGGCACCAGCGATCTGGACGTACAGGAATACCGCAGTGGCTCGGCCGCTACACAGGAGTTTCCCGGCAAAATTGCAACGGTCGGACTTCCCTCGCTGGCTCTCGTCTTTCACCCTTACTTTCAGTCCCGCTATGAATTTCAATGTGAAGGCCGCGGCTCCTGGCACGGCCACGCCGCGTGGGTTGTACACTTTCAGCAGCGCACCGATCGCGCCAGCGACATGCTCACCTACCGCGTGGGAAACCGGTCTGTGGCTGTCGGGCTTAAGGGGCGCGCGTGGATCAATGCCGGCAATTCCCAGATACTTGCCATGGAATCGGACATGATGCATCCGGCCCCCGAAATCCAGCTCGCGCGCGATCATCAGCTCATCGAATACGGCCCTGTGAGCTTCCGCAACAAGTCTCTGCAACTCTGGCTTCCGAAGAGCGCCGATTGGTATTGCTCAATTTCCGGCCAGCGGTTTCACCGACGTCATAGCTTCAGCCGGTATTTGCTCTTTTCCGTCGACGACAAACAGAACATCAGGGCGCCAGCCGTTCCAGTCACATCCGAAACACCCCAATAATCAACCGGCGACGTCCATTCGCTTCGCTGCGCCGTTCCAGTGAATTCTGTTGTTACGCTTTGGCTGTCTGCGGCTTGGCGACAATCTCCTTTAACGCAACCAGCGCGCGATCGATGCCCCTTTGATCCACATCGCAGTGGGTAACGAAGCGGACCGAGTACGTTGCGGTATCGAGCGCCCAAACGTCTTTTTCGCGCAGCAAGTCGCACAGTTCGACCGCGGTCTTGCCCGTTGCGGAGCAATCGAAAATGACGATGTTGGTCCGCACCTTCGCGGGATCGATTTTCAGAGCGGCCATCGAGGCGATTCCTTCGGCCAATCGGCGCGCGTTCTCGTGATCGATGTGCAGCCTCGACGGCGATTTTTCCAGAGCGATCAGACCCGCCGCCGCGAGGACACCGGCTTGACGCATTCCGCCGCCAAACATTTTTCGGTAAATCCGGGCCTTCTCGATAAATAGCGCGGAGCCGACCACCAGAGAGCCTACTGGCGCTCCGAGACCCTTCGACAAACAGAACATTACAGAGTCCACGTGTTTAGTCATGCTGGCAACGTTATCGCCGAGCGCTGCCGCTGCATTAAAGATGCGCGCGCCATCCAGATGGACTTTAAGTCCAGCGGCATGCGCGTGGTGGCAAATCTCATCCACCTGGGCGGTCGGATAAACCGTACCGCCAGCCATGTTGTGGGTGTTTTCGAGACAGATCAGAGCGGTCTGGGAGTCGTAATAAATTTTAGGGCGGATCACTTCCTCGATCATTTTCCAGGAAAGGATCCCGTCGTCGCCCCGTGCCACGCGCGGCATGCAGCCTGCGATGGCGGACATGGACGCCAGCTCATACATATTCACATGGCTTTTCTCGTCGCAAATCACTTCATTGCCGTGATGCGTCCAGACCTTGATGCCAATCAAATTGCCCATGCAGCCGCTGGGCACAAACAGAGCCGCTTCTTTGCCGAATAGTTCGGCGGCGCGACGTTCGAGGCGGTTCACTGTCGGATCTTCGCCGTACACGTCGTCGCCGACCTCGGCCTCGGCCATGGCGCGGCGCATTTCCGCAGTGGGGCGCGTAACGGTGTCACTGCGCAAATCGACAATATTCTCGACGCCGGTCACTTCGTCCGGATCACTTCGCATTCCGCTTTTCGCAATCGTTCCGCTCACTTGTCCCTATCCTCTTTTCCCGCTATTCAGCGAACTAGATGCCTGCTGCGTGCCAATCGAGATTCACCTTCCGCCGAGTTCGATCCGCACAGCGCGCTCACCTCATCAATTCGACAAACACCTCATTCGAAACGCTCAATCGTCCCGCCGCGAGCCGCACGACGTCGCCATCGCGTTCGACCAGCCCAGCCGATTCCAGCGGGTTAAATCGAGTTCCGAGCACAACTCCGTATTCCCGCTCGATTTTGCGCAGGTCAATTCCGTCCAATTGGCGCAGTCCTAAGAATAATTCCTCCTCGATCGCGCTTTCCCGAGTCACAGCTTCCACTTGCTCAGCGGGCAATCTTTCCGCGCCAATCGCCGAGACATAGGCAGCGGCATCGTGTGCGTTTGCCCAGCGTTGCGTCCCGGAAAACGAATGCGCCCCGGCCCCAAAACCTAAATACGGTTCCCGTCTCCAATACTTCAAATTGTGACGCGATTCGAAACCGGGCTTGGCCCAATTCGAGATTTCGTAGTGGTGATAGCCTTCCGTCTCGAGAAACGTGCACGCCAATTCATAATTGTCGGCCATCTGGTCGTCGCTGGGCACCGCTGACGCGCTATAGCGAGCGCCGCCGTTCAGCAATTCCTTGCCGAGACGGCTACCTTCGTCCACTTCCAGCAGATAGATGGAGACATGCTCGGGCTGCAACTGGCGCAACTCTTCAAGCGATTCGCGCCAACTTTCGCGCGTCTGATGGGGCAGGCCGGCGATTAAATCAAAACTAATATTTTGAATGCCCGCAGTGCGCAGAATCGGAACGGCACGGTAAATATCCGCGCGCCGATGCATGCGGCCGGCCGCGACGAGTTCCTTGTCCGAAAACGACTGCAATCCGAAACTGACGCGGTTAATACCTGCTCTCGCCCACGCCGGGGCTTTCGCTTGGTCGATGGTTTCCGGATCAGCTTCGAGAGTTATTTCGATCAATCCAGTGGCAAACGTCTCGTTAATGGCCTGCATCATCTGCTGCAACAACTGTGGTTCGAGCAAGCTCGGCGTGCCTCCGCCGATATAAACCGTGTCCACGATTGTCTTGTCGAAATCGACGGGCAATTCGACGCCGGCCGCTTGGTACAAGCGCCGGTAGTTCCGAATCTCGCTGCAGACGGCTTGCGCATAGGGCGAAAACCGGCCCGGGGACACCACGCCCGTATGGAAGTTGCAATAGGTGCACTTCGTCTGGCAAAACGGCACCTGAATGTAAATGCCTAAGCGTGTCATCAGCAAAACTCTAGCACATCCTCTCCATTCATTCTGTGTGTCTGCTGGATTAGAGAAATCTGAAACAGCTTTGGCTTACTTTTCATCGGGAACGATTTTAACCCAAAGTTTCCTTTCCCGGGGTCCGTCAAACTCGCAGAAAAACACGCCTTGCCAGCGGCCCAAAAGCAATTTCCCGTCTTCGACAAAGATCATCGCGCTCGTTCCGGTGAGCGCAGCTTTGGCGTGCGAATCGGAATTGCCTTCCGCGTGCCGGTACGGACCAACGCGTGGGACCAAGCGTTCGAACACGCCTTCTAGATCGGTAGCCACGTCGGGATCAAAATGCTCGTTGATCATGACACCCGCGGTGGTATGAGGAACATAAAGGTAGCAGACTCCGGAGGCCACGCCGACCTTCTCGACTGCGCGCTCCACCAAATTGGTAATGTCTACGAGCTGCGTTCGCCGCTCCGTCTTTACCCGCAAGGTTTCCATCATAGCTCCTCTAGAATCCGCCGGACGCCGCGCAAATTCTATCATCGCGGATGGCTGCGATTTGGAGCGGGCAGAGTTTAGCGGTGTTGCATGGGGCCGTCTGAGGCAGTTCATCCGCTGTCCATCCAGAGTTCACCCGCCGTGCATTGCCGCTTTTTCGCAACTGCGGGAAAGTGCACATCGTCATCCAACACGAAGCTGATCCGAAGGGTCAGCTAGAAAAAAAGGGCGGCCCTGGCTCCCATCCCTAGCCGGGACCGCCCTTCAAAAAACACCGGAGGCCGTGGTGGCAACGAGCATCGCAGTGGCAACGAACAACGCAGTGGCATCGACGATCGCAGCACCAGGCGATTTGGTTTACGCGACGAGCGTTGCCTTACCGGAGAGCGTTGAAGCGCCGGCGACCACGAAGGACCGCCGGCGCAATTGGATTTGGGGATTTCTCGCACTCATCGTCGCCGCGCAGCTCTATTTTGTCCGCGAACTGCTTGCGGCCTTCGTCCTCTTCGCCGTCGCGTTTGTTGCGATCGCCATCGTGGTGGTTGTTGGCTACATGCTCGTCAAGTGTGGCGAGCTGGCCGTCTCGCGATTGGCGCAGACGCGGCAACCTGCGAGGCAGATAGATGGCCTGGCTGGCAGCGCCTGCAAGCCTGCTTGATTGCACGCATCGTGGGATGCGCGCCGCATCCGGCCAGAGGATTCGAATAACAGTTCTCACGGGATGCGCAAAATCTTATGCTCTTTCATGTTCGCGGTACTGGAGAGCTTCCGGAGCTCTTTCAAGCCGCCCATACCCCAGGTCGCCAGGAACGGCAGAAAGCACAGCTCGCGCGATTGCAGCGTCTTGTGCGGATACAGAAGAGATTCGAGGAATTCCTGATGCCCGGCGATCAGGCCGGCTTTCAGCGCTTGAGCATTACCGCTTTTGCGCTTTAACTTCTCAAGCTGAAAGGCAATCTTTTTCTGGGCAGTTTCAACGGCGCCGCCCAAGGTTGAATCAAGCCGCATAATGTCCTTTTTCAACTTCAGAAGCATTTTGCCGGACTCTTTTACGGTCGCGTCAAACTTCTTCCCCAAGGCCGGTGGCACGCTGGCGGTTTCCATTTTGCGGCGAAGTTCCTGCGAACCGCGCCAGACATCCTCGACTTTTAAGCCGTAGCGCCGCAGAAGTTTTTCCGCTTTGGCATCCAGAATCGTGAAGGCAGAGCGCGGAAGAATTACGGGCATGCGCCCGAGAATTGTCCGGTAAATCACTTCGGCTTGTGCAAAATACGCAATCTCCGCGGGGCCGGCGACATACGCCGCGGTCGGCAAGAGATAATCCTGCAAGACGGGACGGAGAAGCGCGTTGGGACTAAAACTTTCCGGCTCGGCCTCAATTGCACGGATCAATTCCTCTTTCGTCCAGCTCTGTTCACCAGCGGTAAATTTTCCGGTGGCAAAACCAATCGGCTGGCGGACGCCGCTGCCGATCTTGAAAAGCAGAGTGCTGCGCGCCGTGACTTTCACTTGCGCCGCGAAACCAGCCTTATCCAGTTCTTTGCCGCGGGCGAGCAATGCTTCGGTCAATTCATCGCGTTCGGCGGCTGCTTTTCGCAAAACTTCTCCCGCGACGCGATGCAAGCGCGCGTCGAGCGGATCGAGCAAAATCAGTCCCTGCTCGGCAAACAATCGCGCGGACAATTTTCCAAATGCACTTCCGTAGGTTTCCTGCGGCGCAAAGCTTTGGCGGAAAATTCCCGCGACAAATTCCCCGCCCGCGGCCGTCAACATGGCAGCGGCTTCCTCGACCATTTCCTGGACACGCGCACCCAACACAATCCTGCCCACTGGCAGGCCGGCATCGCCATTTCCAGGAAGTTCGAACCGCTTCAACTTGCCTGATTGGAACCAGGTGGAGGAGCGCACTTCATCGAGATCGTGGTCTTCCGTGGCCATCCAAAAGACTGGAACCGCGTCGACCCCCGCGCGCGACAATTCCGCGGCAATCTGGACCGCGCTGACTGCTTTGTAGATCGCAAACGCGGGACCACCAAACAATCCAACCTGCTGTCCGGTTACCACGGCGACTGCGCCGTTGGCAAGGCGGGCGAGATTTGCGCGTGTCGCCTCGCCAGCGCCGAGCGCGGCATTCTGGTCGGCTAGAATCGCCGCCACTTCGGCCCTGCGCTCGCTCGGATAGCCCAGCGAACCGGCCGCTTTTTTGGCTGCTTGCAACGTGGGAGGGTGTCCATAGAACTGCTTGACAGAGGGAAAATTATCGAGGAATTGGATGAATAGCTTGGACTGATGCGGGAGCTGGCGAAACGGCAGGCTTCTACATTCCATCGGGAATTAGATGAACCCCACGGCTTTTCGTCACAGCGTTCTTTGGCGCACTAGCGGCATGCGCAATTCGAAAATCGAGCGGCCTAAACGGCTGGCGGAGCGGCCCTCCGCTTAGACGGAGACGGCGCCAGAAAGGCGAGCGGATTCACCCACGAACTCTTTGGCGGCCAACTGGGCCATGAGACCGCGAATGGCCAATTTTTGGTCTTCGTGCGGCGGCGGGAGCGGCAGACGCGGATCGCCGCCGCGATAGCCAGCCTGGTCCATGGCGTATTTGACGCCCGGAATGCCGCACTGGCCGACGATCAGTTTCGAAGCGGGGAGGATCAATGCTTGCAGCTCGCGGGCTTTATCGAAATCGCCGGAGTGGACGGCGTCGAAGACCGCGACGCTCAGTTCTGGCAGCGCGCTGGCCAGCGCAAGAATCGACCCGACCGCGCCAAGCACCATCGACGGAAACATCATGCTCGCGGAGCCGACAAGCAATTGAAAGGAGTATGGGACGGCGGCAAGCATCTCCGCCGCGCGCTGTACGTTTCCGGAGCTTTCCTTGATGCCGATGATATTGGGATGCTGCGCGAGAACACCGACTTCGAAAGCTTCGAGTGCGACGCCCGTGAATTGCGGAACGGAATAAAGGATCACGGGAATCGGCGAAGCATCGGCGACGCGGCGATAATGCGCGATATAGACTTCGGGCTTATAGACCGGTTTGTAGTAATACGGCGTCTTGACCAGCGCGGCGTGATAGCCAAGTTCGGCGGCGCGTTTTGTGCGGTCGATAGTTTCCGCGGTGGACTCGGCTCCCGTGCCGGCGAGGAGCAGCTTGCCGGGAGCGGCGGACTCCTTCACCGCAATGAAGACCGTTTCCATTTCCTTGCGGGAGAGGAGCACGGATTCGCCAGTTGAGCCGATGGCAACGTAGCCGGCGATGCCGGTCTTGTTGTACTTGGCGATGTTGTGCTTGATGCCTTCGACGGAAACGGAGCCATCGGCGGCGAATGGCGTGGTGAGCGCGGGAAAAACACCGGATAGGTTCATGGTCATTCTCCTAAGCCCTTACCGGGCTAGTCTCCTGAGCCAGCGCTGCCCGAGGCAGCCACCTGGCCACGATGCAAATCCTGAAGAGCGGCGACTTCCGTGCCCTCGTTGAGCAAGGCTCGAATGCCGCGAGCGGCGGCGTGAGCAGCCGCAAGCGTCGTGATGCAAGGAATATTGTAGCGAATCGCGGCGCGGCGAATGGATTTTTCGTCGTAGAAGGATTCGCGGCCAAGAGGCGTGTTGATGACCAAGTCGATCTTGCCGGTTTTAACGAGATCGACGATGTTGGGCCGGCCTTCGTTCACCTTAAAAACGGATTCGGCAGCGATGCCCGCCGCTTCGAGCGCAGCAGCCGTGCCGCGCGTCGCAAGCAGGCGGAAGCCAAGCTCCTGCAATTCTTTTCCCAGCGAGGCGAGATGGCGTTTGTCGCGGTCGTTGACGCTGAGGAACACAGTACCCTTGCGGGGAAGGCGCTGGCCCGCGGCAAGCTGCGCTTTGGCAAAGGCCAAGCCGTAGGAAGTGGAAATGCCCATGACTTCGCCGGTGGAACGCATCTCGGGGCCGAGAATGGTGTCCACGCCGCGGAATTTGTTGAACGGAAAGACCGGCGATTTCACAGAGTAAAATTCGTGGACGGCAACTTCGGCGATGCCGTCGTGATGCACGAGCGGAAGATTCATGTCGGCGAGTTTTTTTCCGGCCATCAGGCGCGCGGCCACTTTCGCAAGCGGGACCCCGGTGGCTTTGCTGACGTAGGGAACGGTGCGCGAGGCCCGAGGATTTACTTCGAGGACGTAGACGGTGTCGCGCTGGATGGCGTACTGGACGTTCATCAGGCCAACCACTTTCAGCGCGAGCGCCAGACGCTTTGTGTACTCGCGAATGTGGGCAAGAACTTCGGTCGACAGACTGACCGGCGGTAAAACGCAGGATGAGTCGCCGGAATGCACGCCGGCCTCTTCGATGTGCTCCATAATGCCGCCGATGACGACGTCTTTTCCATCGGCGACGGCGTCAACGTCCACTTCCGTGGCTTCTTCGAGAAACTGATCGATCAGGACGGGACGCGCGGGACCCATGAGGGCGGCTTGCGCGACGTAATCTTGCACCGTGTTCACATCGTAGGCAATGACCATGGCGCGTCCACCGAGAACGTAGCTGGGACGCACAAGCACGGGCATTCCAATCTCGGCGGCGACGCGCGCGGCTTCTTCCGGAATGAGCGCGGTGCCATTGCGTGGCTGAGGAATTTTCAGCTTTTCGAGCAGGCCGCCAAAACGGCGGCGGTCTTCGGCTAGATCGATGGATTCTGGAGCGGTACCGATGATGGGCACGCCGTTACGCTTCAATTCCTGCGCAAGATTGAGCGGGGTTTGCCCGCCGAATTGAACGATGACGCCTTGGGGTTTTTCGCGGTCGACGATGGCGAGAACGTCTTCGAGAGTTAGCGGTTCGAAATAGAGGCGGTCGGAAGTGTCGTAGTCCGTCGAAACGGTTTCGGGATTGCAATTCACCATGATGGTTTCGAAACCATCTTCGCGAAGCGCGTAGGCGGCGTGGCAGCAGCAGTAGTCAAATTCGATTCCCTGCCCGATGCGATTGGGGCCGCTGCCGAGAATCATAATTTTGGGGCGCGGCTGGACGTCGGATTCGTCCTCGTCCTCATAAGTGGAGTAGAGATAAGGCGTGTAGGATTCGAATTCCGCGGCGCAGGTGTCCACGCGCTTGAAAACGGGCGCGACTCCATAGCGAGCACGCTGGAGGCGGACGGAAGCCGGCGTGCTTTTCCAGATTTGCGCGAGCTGCTCGTCGCTTGCTCCGTGGCGCTTGACTTCGCGCAGAAGCTCCTTCGAAGCGGTTTCCACCGTGACCGTCGCCGCGCGGCGGTTCATCGCGACAAGCTCTTCGATTTGGTGAATGAACCAGGGATCGATTTTGGTGAGCTCGCAAATCTCCTCGCCCGGCAAACCTTTATCCACCGCCGTGAGAAGCCAGTGAATCCGGTCGGGGCGCGGCGTGGCGAGTTTTTCGCGAAGCAGAGAGTCCGGCGTCTCTGCGGGAGCACGCCAAGGAGTGTGGGGTTCGAGCGATCGAATGCCCTTTTGCAGGGCTTCTTTGAACGTGCGGCCGATGGCCATGACTTCGCCGACGGATTTCATTTGCGTTCCGAGAGTGCTATCCGCGCCGGGAAACTTTTCGAACTGCCACTTCGGAATCTTCACCACGACGTAATCGATGGTCGGTTCGAAACAGGCGGGCGTTTTTTTGGTGATGTCGTTGGGAATTTCGTCGAGCGACATACCAACGGCCAAGCGGGCGGCGATTTTCGCGATAGGGAAACCGGTGGCTTTGCTGGCGAGCGCCGAACTGCGCGAAACGCGCGGGTTCATTTCAATAACCACCATGCGGCCGTTTTCGGGATTGATGGCGAACTGGACATTCGAACCGCCCGTTTCGACACCGACTTCGCGGACGATGGCCGCCGCCGCGTCGCGCATGCGCTGATATTCCTTGTCGGTGAGCGTTTGCGCGGGAGCCACCGTGATCGAATCGCCGGTGTGCACACCCATGGGATCGAAATTCTCAATGGTGCAAACGACCACGAAATTGTCGCGAAAATCGCGCATGACTTCGAGTTCGTATTCTTTCCAGCCGAGGACTGACTCTTCGACTAGCGCTTCGTGAACGGGGCTCATGTCGAGGGCATGAGCGATGGCTTCGCCGAATTCTTCCTTGTTATAAGCGATGGAGCCCCCTGTGCCGCCGAGAGTGAAGGACGGGCGAATGACGAGCGGGAATCCTAGCTGATCGCAAAGGCGCAGAGCGTCTTGCGCGTTGTTGACGAGCGCGGACGCCGGAACTTCGAGGCCGATTTTGCGGCAGGCGTCTTTGAACCACAGGCGGTCTTCGGCGACTTTGATGGCGCGGAGAGATGCGCCAATCATTTCAACTTTGTATTTTTCGAGGATGCCGCTTTCGGCGAGTTCGACGGCAAGATTGAGCGCGGTTTGTCCGCCGACGGTGGGCAGGAGCGCGTCGGGTTTTTCGCGTTTGAGAATTTCCTCGATATATTCCTTCGTGAGCGGCTCGATGTAGGTGCGGTGAGCCAATTCGGGGTCCGTCATGATCGTCGCCGGATTGGAATTAACCAGGACGACTTCGTAGCCTTCGGCGCGGAGCGCTTTACAGGCTTGCGCGCCGGAATAGTCAAATTCGCAGGCCTGGCCAATAACAATCGGGCCGGAGCCGATGATCAGAATCTTTTTAATGTCAGTTCGTTTAGGCATCGCGAGTCAGACTACCTTCGTAAACTCCCATCTAGTGGTTTGAGGTCTGCCGAGCAACTCTCACGCTTTCGGTGACATCGCCAAGCATCAGTTTTACGTGGAGCGCCGTATCGGGTGCGCCACGCGCGATTTCGAAAGCAACGAATTGAACCCCAAATCCCTGCGCACTAAAGACGGCGGTATAGCGTCCGGGCGACGAACTGAACGAGAAGCGGCCCTGCGGATCGGAAAAGAGCTTCCGCCGTTTCCAGGCACCACCGGCCCGCTGACAGTAAATGGCGATCGAGACATGCGGAATAACGGCTCCAGTGGGGTCGACAACCACTCCAGAGAATGTGCGGCCTGGCGCGCCACCCGGAGCTTGCTCGGCGGCGGCCAGTCGTTCTTCAAACGTGGGCAGAGGCGGTGGAGCCTCAAGGAGTTGCATGGCGAAGGTGCTCGGATTCTTTTGGTGACCGGCGCCAATGTTCGAGCAGAGCTCCGCGCGAAGCGTCGGCGAGGTGGATGCGACAATGGTATAAGTACCCGAACGAAGGTGCGGCAGCTTCGCTGCACCGTGAGAGTCGGTCGTCAGGATTAGTTTCTGCTTTCCGTCCTTTGCGAAAACCGTCAGTCTCGCCCCCTGCTCCGGCACGCTATCTTTCAAAACAATGATGAACGGCTTCTGCGTGGACGTATGAATTTCTAGAACCTGGACATTGGTGCGCGGACACGCCTGAGAAGCGGCAAGCAAGACAGCAGCGAGCGCAGGCGCGAGATGCTTCATCGGTTTGCGCTCCCCGCGTGAGCGAACTCCTTCATCATGTCGGTGAACTGGGTAAAGAGGTAGTGCGAATCGTGAGGCCCGGGCGAGGCTTCGGGGTGGTACTGCACGCTGAAGAGAGGCAGCTTTTTGTGGCGCATGCCTTCGTTGGTATGGTCGTTGAGATTGATGTGCGTGATTTCGACGTCGCTCGAGGGGAGCGACTCGGGATCGACACAGAAACCATGATTCTGGGCCGTGATTTCAACTTTTTTGGTGAGCACGTTCTGGACGGGATGATTCGAGCCGTGATGGCCGAATTTTAGCTTGAACGTTTTACCGCCGAGGGCGAGGCCGCAAAGCTGGTGGCCGAGACAGATACCGAAGATTGGCACGCGGCCAAGCAGCTTTTGAATGTTATCCACGGCATAGCCTACCGGCTCCGGATCGCCCGGGCCATTCGAGAGAAAGACGCCATCCGGTTTGAGATCGAGAACTTCCTGGGCGCTGGTCTGCGAGGGAACGACCCAGACGTCGCAATGATGATCGACGAGCAAGCGCAGAATGTTTTGCTTGATGCCGAAATCGTAGGCGGCGACACGAAACTTGGGCTTATCAGAAGTTCTGCCCGATTCGCCCATGGATTCCGACCAAGGAGGAATGGTCAGCTCGATGGAGCTTTTTTCCCAGCCGTAGGCGCGCTGGCAGGAGACGCGGCTGGCAAGTTCCTGCCCGGCCATGGCGGGCAATTGCTTGGCTTCAAAGATCAATTGCTCGGCAGGAGTGCCATCGGTGGCGACAACCCCGCGGAGCGCGCCGACGTTGCGAATGTGCCGGACGAGGGCGCGTGTGTCGATATCCCAGATAGCAGGAATTTTGTGGCGATTCAAATAAAGCTGCGCGGTTTCGGCGGAACGCCAGTTCGAGGAGACTTGCGAGAATTCGCGCACAATGAGCGACTCGATGTAGGGGCGCGAAGCTTCCTCGTCGTCGAGATTGGCGCCGACATTGCCGATGTGCGGATAGGTCAGGCAAACGATTTGCCCGGCATAACTCGGGTCGGTGAAAACTTCCTGATAACCGGTGAGGCTGGTATTGAAAACGACTTCGCCGCCGCGGCGCGTAATCGCGCCGGCAGCGCGGCCATTAAAGATGCGCCCGTCTTCGAGGGCGAGAGTGGCGGGGCGGTGCTGAACTTCGGTCAGTTTGTCCTCCCAGAATGGTCATAAAATCCGCAAATCACTTGGAACTGGCTTCCGTCGTGTAAAGAGAGCCGAAATGATCCATGGGCCAATACGCAAAAACGGCGCGCCCATAAATATATTTGCTGGCCACGGGACCAAAGACGCGCGAATCATTCGAGCTGATGCGGTGGTCGCCCATCACGAAGTAGCTGTTCCTGGGGACGCGAATGGGGCCGAAGTCGCTGATGTCTTCGTATTGTGGCGGAACATAAGGCTCCGATATCGCGTGGCCATTGACATAGACGATGCCTTGCCGAATCTCGACCTTCTCGCCGGGCAAACCAACGACGCGCTTGATAAAAGATTTCGAGCGGTCGAGAGGATACCAGAAAACGACGACGTCGCCGCGCTCGATAGGCTCGAAGTGATAGACGAATTTATTGATGAAGATGCGCTCCTGATCCGAGAGGAGCGGCGACATGCTGGTGCCTTCGACTTTCACAGGCTGGTAGAGAAAAACAATGATGACGAGCGCGAGGCCGATGGCAATGAGAAGATCGCGCGTCCAAACACGGATTTCGTTTCGCAAGGAATGGGAGGGCGAAGGCGCCGGCGCTGGAGTTTCCGGAACCGAAGAGGCTGCAGGTTGGTTCTGGTCCGTGCTTTGCATTTTTCGCTGCCCTCTATTTATAACATATTTTGTGGAATGAGGGATTATCAGCCGTGCTCGTTCGGGATTGCCCGGCACCTTCATGGATTGGAGATTTTGCCGAGCAAAAAGTTAGATTCGAGTTCGTCGCGGAGACGTTGCCCTAGCGCCAGGGGAGATTCGCGAATGCGAGAAAGCGGCTTAATCGGGCGAAAGCGCGTAGTTTATTGAAGCCAGGGCAGCGATGACCGCCGTCTCCGTGCGAAGGATGAGCTGTCCGAGTGAAGCCTCGCGGAAGCCGACCGCGCGCGCGACGGCCAGTTCCTCTTCGGTCCAACCGCCTTCCGGGCCGATCGCGAGCGAGGCGGAAGCAACAGCTTTCGAGCGATCCGCGCCTTCGAGAGAGCTTCGCAAAGACGGAGCGTCGCTTCGTTCCGAAAGCATCAAGCGAATCTCAGCGGATTGCGCGGCGAAGGCCTGGGCTGGTTTAGCGAGACTCTCCAGCCCCGGAACGCGCAGGCGGCGGGATTGCTGGCTCGCTTCCAGGAGGATTTTTTGCCAGCGTTGCGCGCGCTTTGCGGCGCCAGCCAGGAGGCCTTTTTCGCTGCGCTCGGCTGCGAGCGGAACGATTCTGCCGACCCCAAGTTCTGTGGCCTTTTCGAGCGCCCATTCAAAGGCGTCGAACTTCACGATGGAAAGCAAAAGAGCGATGTCGGCGATCGGCCGCGGCGTTGAGAGCTGATCGAGAAGGGAAAACTCGACGCGATTGCGCGCGACGGATTCGATGCGCGCCAGCCACGCGGCTGAACCGTCGCTCAGCTCATAGAGCTGGCCAGCGTGGGCGCGGAGAACGTGGCCGAGGTGGTGCGCGGCATCGCCTTCCATAACCGCGCTAGTACCGGTGAATTGTTCGACGAAGAATCGGCGGCGCACGCGAGGATTCTATCGCAGGACCGTGGGCTAGCCGAAAATGTCTTTCACTTTGTCGAAGATAGTGGAATTGCGATCGGCTGGCTTATTTTCTACTTTGAGGGTTGCGCCAAGCTGTTCGAGGAGCTTGCGCTGTTCGCGCGTGAGCTTCGTGGGCGTGAGAACGCGAACGTGATAGTAGAGATCGCCCTTGCCGCCGCCGCGGGGGTCAGCGAGGCCTTTGCCTTTGATGCGGAAAACCGCGCCGCTTTGCGTGCCTTCGGGAACTTTTAATTTTTCCTCGCCATTGAGTCCGGGAACTTGCAGCTCGGTGCCAAGCGCGGCTTGCGTAACGCTGAGCGGAATAGTGCAGTAAAGATCAGCGCCGCGCCTTTCGAAAAACGTGTGTTCTTTGACGTCGAGGACGACGTAGAGATCGCCGGGTGCGCCGCCATTCGGAGCGGGCTCGCCCTCCCCGGTGACGCGGAGGCGCGTGCCGGAATCAACCCCAGGCGGGATGCGGAGTTCGATCGTTTTCTCGCGCTCGATGCGGCCTTGGCCACGGCAATCCGGGCAGCGCTCGCGCACGATTTGTCCAGCGCCCTGGCAAGCCGGGCAAGTGCGCGAAATCGTGAAAAAACCTTGCTGGTAGGCGAGCTGACCGCGACCACCACAGGTCTGGCAAGCGACAACTCCGGTGCCTTTTTTGGCGCCAGTGCCATTGCAGGATTCGCAAAATTCCTGGCGGGGAAGTTTGATTTTCGTGGTGACGCCGGCAGAAGCTTCTTCAAACGTGAGCGTCATGTCGTAACGCAGATCGGCGCCGCGCTGCTTGCGGCCGCGCCCGGGGCGCCCAGAGGAGAAAAGGTCCTCGAAACCGAAAAAGTCGCCGAGAATATCGTGGAAATCGCGGAACACCGTGCTATTGAAGTCCACGCCGCCGCCCGCGCCGGATAGACCGGCGTGGCCATACGTGTCATAGACTTCGCGCTTCTGCTGATCGCTCAACACGCTATAGGCTTCCGTGCACTCGCGGAACTTCACCTCGGCTTCCTCCTTGTTTTCCGGGTTGCGGTCCGGATGCCACTTCAGGGCGGCTTTGCGGTAGGAAGTTTTGATCTCTTCGACTGAAGCGGTGCGCGAAACCCCCAGCACTTCATAAAAATCTCTTTGATTCCCCTTTGGCATGCAATCCTCTCGGATGGATTTTGTTGGTGATGATTCGCTTTAGTTCGCTGCTTCTTTCGATGCGCCGCCCGGATGAACGGCTACGCGCACCATGGCGGGACGCAAAACACGCCCATGGAAGACGTAGCCCGGCTGGAAAACTTGCAGTATCGTGCCGTCTTCATGCTGGACGGTCTCGGTGCGATCCATGGCTTGATGCAGGTGCGGGTCGAATTGCTTGCCCAACGGATCGATACGTTCGACGCCGAGGCGCGTGACGTTATCGACGAGCTGCTTGTAAATAAGCTCGAAGCCCTTGCGATAATTTTCGTATGCGGACTCGCGATGCGCGGCGAGCGCGTGCTCGAAGCCGTCGATGATGGGGATGAGGCTTTCGACGACGCGCGCGGTGTGCCGCTTGGCATCCTCGGCGCGCTCTTTTTCGATGCGCTTGCGATAGTTGTCAAAATCGGCCTGCCGGCGCATGAGTGTCTGGCGCAATTCGCTTAAATCGCCGGCAAGCTTGGCTACTTCGGCATCGGCTGTGGCGGAATCGGCGGCAAGCTTTGCGTCGTCGGCCTGATCCGTTTCTGAATTTTGAGTTTTGTCGTCCATGTTAATTACGCGATCCTTATCGGGCACGTTGCTGCTTCTCCTCTTGAAAAAGTCTTTCAAATTTTGCTCAATGCTTCGCTGAATAGCTGCGCGACGTATGCGACAGCGGTCATGGCGCGCTCGTAATGCATGCGCGTCGGGCCAAGCACGCCAAGCGAACCTTGTACAAGATCGTTGCGGGTATACGGCGCGCTGATGATGGCCAGATTTTCTCCGGCGTCCGAGATTTCCTTTACGCCGATTTGTACGTGGACCGGTTCGGGCGTCTCAATGCACGCGTTCAGAACCGTCACCAGCCGGTGCTTTTCTTCGATCGCCGCAAGCAACTCGCGGAGTTGCGCTTGATTCGCGAACTCGGCGGTACCCACGATTTGGGCAGTGCCCTCGACGTGCACATGGCTCGATTGTCCTTCGCCGAGCATGGCCGGATCCCATAGCGTTAGCGCGCTGCCGATAATGCCTTCATACTGTTCGCGATCCGTGGCGAGCTTTTGCAGCAGGTCACCGCGGATGGCCTCGAGAGTCCAGCCCGAATAGTGGCGGTTCAGGAAGTCGGCGGTGGCATCCAGTTCGCCTTGGGCAAAGGGCCGGCTCGGGCGAAGGATTTTGTCGCGCGTGTTGCCACCGGGCGAAATCAAAACGACGACGACGCGGCCATCCGGGAGAAGCCACATGCGCGCGTGCTCCAGAACCGTCTTGCCGAGCGGCGGCGAGACAATGATGCCGAGGCCGTTCGAGACTTCCGCGAGGACGTGACCGGCACGCTCGGTAATTTCCGAGGCGGTCTTGGCGCCGCCCATTTCGCGCTGGATCCAGTCGCGGTCGCCCACCGTCAACTTCGCCTGCGAAGCAATTTCCTGTGCGAAAAAACGATACGCGGCGGAGGTTGGGACGCGCCCAGCCGAAGTGTGCGGCTGATAAAGGAAACCTCCGTCTTCTAGATCGGCCATCACGTTGCGAATCGTCGCTGTGCTCAGCGTTTCTTCGTAGCGCTTGGAAATCGCGCGCGAAGATACCGGCTCGCCGGTCTCAATGTACGTGCGCACGAGGTCGGCAAGGATCTGGCGGTTCCGGCGTTCTTGTAGGGCGGGATTCCTCATAGCAGCACTCTACTCCAAGTGCCAACGAGCGCTATCTATATTGTAGAAAGCGTGTCAAGCAGCGTCAACGCGGGCCTCATCACCCTGTGCCAGAGCGAGAACTTCAGTTTGGAGCAGCGCCCGTTTGATCGGACACTTCCATAAAACGGCCCGCCGACGGAGGCTAATTGTTATCGATCTGCGCGCGCTGGAGCTTGTCGGAATAATCGATGTAAATAGTCTTCCATTCCGAAAAGAAATCGATCGCGGCAATTGCGGCTTCGCGGTGTCCGTTCCCGGTCTGCTTGGTCCCGCCGAAGGGTAAATGCGTTTCCGCCCCAATCGTCGGAGCATTCACGTAAACGATGCCAGTGTAGAGATCGCGCGTGGCCGCGAACGCCTGGTTTACATTGCGCGTGTAAATCGAGGCGGACAATCCAAAGGGCACGCCGTTTGCCACTTCAATTCCCTGCTCGAAGCTGTCGATGGGAATCACCGAAACCACGGGCCCAAAGATCTCTTCTTGCGCAATCCGCATTTTGGGAGAGCAGTCGCCGAACACCGTTGGTTCATGGAACCAGCCTTTCGCGTAAATTCCGTTCTCGAGGCGATTGCCGCCCGTCAACAGTTTCGCGCCTTCGTTCTTGCCGATTTCGACATAGCTCATCACCGTCTTGAGCTGCTGCTCATTGATGCACGGCCCCATATCCACGTCAGAATCGAGACCGTTGCCCACCCGCAGGGATTTCACGCGCTCCACGAACCTCGTAACAAATTCGTGGTAAACGTTCTTGTGCACCGCCACGCGGCTGGCCGCCGTGCAGCGCTGGCCAGTGGTTCCGAAGCCGCCCCAGACCGCGCCATCCACCGCAAGGTCCAAATTCGCGTCGTCCATCACGACGATGATGTTCTTGCCGCCCATCTCGAGGCTACAGTGCTTGAAGGTGGGCGCGCACGCTTCGGCAATCAGCCTCCCAACAGCGGTGGAACCCGTAAAGCTGACCACCGGCACATCCTCGCTCTGCGCCAAAGGCGCGCCAGCCTCCGGCCCATCGCCGCTGACCAGATTGACCACCCCGCTCGGCACTCCCGCTTCCGTCAGCACCTGCACGAGGTTATACGAAGAGAGCGGCGTATCCTCGGCGGGCTTGAGGACGAGCGTGTTTCCGCTGATGAGCGCGGGCATCATCTTCCACGAAGGAATCGCCATCGGGAAATTCCACGGCGTAATCATTCCGCAGACGCCGATCGATTGCCGGACACTCATTGCAAACTTATTCGGCAATTCCGAGGGCGTCGTTTGGCCGAAGAGCCGCCGCCCCTCGCCCGCCATGTAGTACGTCATGTCGATGGCTTCCTGCACGTCGCCGCGCGTCTCTGCCAGGACTTTGCCCATCTCCCGCGTCATATCCTTGGAATAGTCTTCCTTGCGTTGCACGAGGATCTCTGCTGCGCGGAAAAGAATCTCGGCGCGCTTCGGCGCCGGCACCAGCCGCCATTTTTTGTAGGCCGCCTTGGCCGCGTCGACCGCGGCATCCACGTCCTCGGATGTCGAGGACACGAACATCCCGATCAGTTCGTCCGTGTTCGCCGGATTGCGGTTTTCGTAGGCTTTCCCGCTGCGTGATTCCACCCATTCGCCGTTGATGAAATTCTTAAAGGTTCGAGGCGCAGCTACTGTAGCCATACTTCCTCCTTGACGTCCTGCGGTGCCGATCTGTAAGTCTCTTCTTGCCGGCAGGCTTAAACACGAGGCAACACCACGCGGAATCTAAAGTCTACCGTCCTGTCCAGATGCCGTCAAATATCGACTGAAGGAAACTCCGTAACAAATGATTGTGGAAATCTGCGCCACTCGTGCTATGCTGGTTTTGCGCTTAATACCTCGGTTGTGTTGTGCGGTCCCTCTGGTAGATTGTTGATATGAGATTACCCGCCTGCAGTCGTCTCCGTAAGTTTTCAGCGTAATCTAAAACAAGACTGGCAATGCGAATTGCCGCGCTTGCACCGCAAAAGTGTGCGCGCCGCCAACGCTTCCGCCAGCAAGAAAGCAATACGAATGCAAAGTTTTACAGAATTACCGATCTCCGCCTATATGAAGGAGAGATTGGCACACGCGCGATTTTCGACGCCGACCCCCGTGCAAGCCGCGGCTATTCCGCAAGCGCTTGAGGGTAAGGACGTGCTCGCTACCGCGCAAACTGGAACCGGCAAAACGCTGGCGTTCCTGATCCCCATCATCGAGCAGTTGCTGAAGCACAATACGCCTGGAATCGCGGCTTTGGTGCTCGTGCCAACGCGCGAACTCGCCATGCAAGTCGTCGAACAGTTCAACGCCTTGCGCGGCAGGCTGCTTGTGCCCGCCGGGCTTGTCGTCGGCGGACTTTCCGAAGGCGCGCAGCTCAACGCCATCCGCAAAGGCGCCCGCGTTGTGGTCGCCACTCCCGGCCGGCTTGAGGATTACCTCGACCGCAAGCTTTTCAATTTCAATTCGCTCCGCATCCTCATTCTGGACGAAGCGGACCGCATGCTGGACATGGGATTCCTTCCCGCGATCCGGCGCATCGCGGCGATTCTGCCGAAAGAGCGCCAAACCATGTGCTTCTCCGCGACCATGGAAGCATCCGTCGCCCACCTCGTGAAGGATTATTTGCGCAATCCGGCGCGTCTCGCGTTCGGCTCGACGCTCAAGCCCTCCGAAAATGTGCGCATGCAGGCGTACGAAGTTTCCATCGACCGCAAACAGGAAATGCTGCAGCGCCTGCTCGCCAAAGAAACGGGCCGCTGCCTGGTTTTCTCTCGCACCAAGCGCGGCACCGAGCGCATCACCAAAAGCCTGAATCGCGATGGCTTTTCCGCGGCCATGATTCATGGTGACCGTTCGCAATCGCAACGGACCGCGGCGCTCGCAGGTTTCCAGCAAGGGCGCTATCGGGTTCTCGTGGCCACGGATCTGGCCTCACGCGGAATTCATGTACAGGATATCGTGCACGTCATCAATTACGACTTGCCGGACGTCGCGGAGAATTTCATTCATCGCGTCGGCCGCACCGGGCGAGCCGGCGGTCATGGTGTCGCTACCACGCTCTTCTCCAGAGACCAGCGCTCCGAGCTGTTTCAACTCGAGCGCACGCTGGGGATTCGCATCGAACGCCTGGCAGCCGATCCCGGCTCCACAAAGCCCCCGACTCTTCTCCGGCTTCGCCCGGAATCGCCCGCGCCCGCGGGCAACGGAAACGTCACCAATCGGCCCACAATGATTGCGCTCCCAGGAGAGGTTCTCCAGGTGCAGCTCCTAGACTAGGCCAAGCAGGCACGGCTAAATCGGCCTGCTCAAATCACAAACTATCGGGAGTTCACTGCTCGCGAGGAGCGATGGGCGGCGGGCTCGTCGCAAGAGACGACGAGCTAACCGGCGGCAGCGGTGCCGCAACCCCGGCAGTCTGGGAGCCCAGCCCCAGCTTCTGCAGCGTCTTGGCGTCCAGCTTGCCCGTGGGGCTCAGTCCGTGTGCGTCCTGAAATTTCTTCATCGCGTCGACGGTAGCCGCGTCCCATTTGCCATTGGGTGTGCCGCCAAACGATCCGTCTTTGGCCAGCGCGCTTTGAATTTCCGAAATCCGCTCCGGAGTGGGCGCCTTCTGTCCACGTTCGCGCCGGCTCGCCCTGCGATAGGTATGGCCGTGCCGGGATTTCGTCCGGTGTTTTGTAGTAGGAGGCTTCGTCGAGTTTGTCGCCTGCGCCGCCGCTGCCGTTCCGCCCACACTCATCCCTGCTGCAACGATCAGCGTCAACACCAGTTGTTTCGCTCTTCGTATTCGCATCAGAGTATCGGTTACGGAGAGACGCACGCGCCTCCCCGGAAATTTATTGTTGCGGGCTCTCCGCCGGAATCACGCCGGAGAGAAACATCGTCAGCACCCGGTCGCTGTCCTGCCGCCGTAAGATCTGGAACACCACATTGTCTCCGGCCTTCAATTTGGAGACGGCAGCCCGGTAGTCGGCCAGGGATGTGACAGGCTGACGGTTAATTTCTGTAATCACGTCACCGCGGGCGAACCCGAGATCATCCGAAGCAAAACTGGCTGGATCGACATCCATGACAATCACGCCCTTCGTGCCAGTCAATCCAAAGTGCTGAGCGCGGTCGCTTGTCAAGCTGTCCACGCGCAGGCCAAACTCGCTCGGTGCAGGCTCTCCCGGCTGGTCATCCATATCGCCCGCCACTGTCGGGAAGACGTGCGTGCGATCGGCAACGATGGCCGTCGTTTCTTTCTGCGTGCGGTCACGCACATACGTCAGGAGCACTTTGCTTCCGATAGGCGCTTGCGCGATGGGATTCACAAGGTCGTCGCCGGTCTTCACGGGGTGGCCGTTCACGCTGGTAATAACGTCTCCGCCCTTCAGTCCAGCTTTTTCCGCGGGGCTGCCCGGTTCCACACTCTCGATGGCCACACCATACGGTGCGCCCAGAGATTTCAGCGTGATGGGATTGGTGCTCAAATCCGGATGGAAGCTCACGCCAATCGATCCGCGCGTTACGCGCCCACTCGAGATGAGCTGGTTATAAACACTAATCGCCGTGCTCGAAGGAACCGCAAAACCCACGCCTTCGTAGCCGCGGCTGCCCGTGATGATGGCCGTGTTGATCCCGATCACCTGCCCCGCCAAATCAACCAGCGGCCCTCCCGAGTTTCCGGGATTGATGGCCGCATCCGTTTGCAAAAACCGCTGGAACTGATGGCTTGTGCCGCCGATTCCGGCGCGATCCTTCGCGCTGATGATTCCGGCCGTCACTGTTGCCTGCAGACCAAACGGACTGCCAATCGCGAGCACCCAATCGCCCACTTGCACGCCGTCCGAATTGCCTAGTTTGGCGATCGGAAGATCCTTGTTCGTCTCGATCTTGATGACCGCCAAATCCGTATCGTCATCCGCGCCTATGAGCTTCGCGGTGTAGCGCGTGGTGTCATTATTCAGCTGAACCTGAATCTTGGTGGCGTTTTCGATGACGTGGTTGTTCGTCAGAATATACCCGCGCTTGTCGACAATCACCCCCGAGCCGAGGCTGCGTTCGGCCTGCGGCGGTGCATCCTGCCGCCCGTCGAAGAAGCGGTCAAAGAAATCCTGCATCGGATCATCGTCATCGCCGGGATTATCGGGTGACACATGGCGCTTCTTGCTGCTGTTGGGCTTCCGCTCGAGGACTTGCGTCGTGGCGATATTGACCACCGCGGGCTCGACGCGATTTACAATCCCCGAAAACGAACTCGCCGAGGGAATGGGATCGGGCATCGAAAGCCGCGCCGCATCCGTGCCGGCGAAAGGCTTCATCGCGGATACGCGCCCCGAAATGACGGATCCAATAATGATTCCGACAGCGAGCGTGAATCCAACGAAAAACGACGCCAGAATTTTCCGGCGCCGCGCCCAATTCATTAGTTCTCTCACTTGCTCGCCCATGTCCTTGCTCCTATCTTACCTGCCCGCAGAAGCCGGCCGTCCCACGCTAGCCGTTACATGCCCACACGCAATTTATCCGCCACACGATTCCCTGAAGAAGTATAACACCGCGGCTGATGGACAGTTGTCCCGGAAAATCGATGCGCCGGAATGATCACTGTCCGAGAGGACGGGCCCTGCAGGCTGATTCATAGCCTGCTGCGCCTCTGTCTTGGGAGCTTAGACGTAGGAACCCGTCATTATGTTGTCAGGCATTCGCGTCCTAAGCTCACAATTGTCAAATCTCTTGCCTTTTTAGCGCTTGACAATCGGTCCTCTGTCTAGGTTAAATGGAACAGCTGCGGTTGCGGCGACACGTGGCGATTTAGGGCAACTTGCTCCACGTAAAAAACTGCTAAAGAGCTGTAGAGTTTCCCAGATGAATTTCTGAGACCCTCCGAGCACTTTGGCGCGGAGGGTTTTTTCGTTTTTACCTCCCTGCTGCCCTAATCGATTCCCGCGTGATTTTAACCACTGGAACGGGTGAAGAATGTCCGAACTATTTGAACTGCGATGTAAGGCCTGCGGGAAGAGCTGGGGAAATGTTCCGCGTTCCTTCTGCGAAGACTGCTTCTCGCCTCTCGAGGTCTCCTACGATTACGATTCACTGAAGAAAATCGCCCGCCGCGAAAATCTCGCCGGCCGCACCTTCAACATGTGGCGCTACTCGGAGCTTTTGCCCCTCTTCGAGGGTAGCAAGCCTGCGAGCGCGGTTGGCGGCACGCCGCTGGTCCCCTCGCGCAATCTCGCCGAACGCTGGGGCCTCAAGAACGTCTATTTCAAGAACGATGCCGTCTGCTTCCCTTCTCTATCGTTCAAGGACCGGGTCGTTGGCACTGCCTTAGTAGCCGCGCGCCGTTTTGGTTTCGAGACCGTGGGCTGTTCTTCCACTGGTAATCTGGCCAACGCCGTCGCCGCTCAATCGGCGCAGCAAGGATTTGATGCCTGCGTCTTCATTCCCGCCGACCTCGAGCCCGCCAAGGTCCTGAACACCGCCGTCTACGGCGCGCGCATCGTGCGCATCAACGGAAACTACGACCACGTAAACCGCCTCTGCGCGCAAATCGCCGACAAATTTGCCTGGGGCCTCGTCAACGTCAACCTTCGTCCCTACTACTCAGAAGGCTCGAAGACCCACGGTTACGAAATCGCCGAGCAGCTCGGCTGGCGCTTGCCGGACAATGTCGTGGTCCCCATGGCCGGCGGCTCGCTCATTACAAAAATCGCAAAAGCATTTAAGGAGTTGGTAACGCTTGGCTGGGTTGAAGAAAAGCCCGTAAAGTTTTTCGGCGCCCAGGCCACTGGCTGTTCCCCGATCTCCGATGGCGTCAAGCGTAACCTCGCTCGCTTCGAGCCGCAAAAGCCCAATACCATCGCGCGTTCTCTGGCCATCGGCAATCCTGCCGACGGCCCCTTCGCGATCAAGCTCATCCGCGAAAGCGGCGGTTGGGCGGAAGACGTCTCCGATCCCGAAATCGTCGAAGCCATCAAACTGCTTGCGGAAACTGAGGGCATCTTCACCGAAACCGCGGGCGGCGTGACCGCCGGCGTCACCCAAAAACTGATCAATCAAGGCCGCATCGCCGCCAACGAGACCACCGTCGTTTGCATCACCGGCAACGGACTGAAAACCACGGACGCGATCGCCGCGGAATTTCCCGCCACCGAAGCCATCGCTCCCCGCCTAGACGCCTTCGAGGCCTATCTCGAAACTCAATTTACTGTCGCCGCTGCGGCAAAATAATGCGGCAATTTAATAAGGAGACCCGGCCATCATGCCTGTGACTATTGAAATCCCGACGGCCTTCCGACGCTTCACGGACGGCACTCCCAAAATCGATTGTAGCGCGGCGACCGTCGCCGAAGCTCTTAACGATCTGACCGCCCGCTTCCCCGCTCTCTCTCGCCATGTGCGCGACGAGCAAGGCCAAATCCGCCAATTTCTGAACGTTTATCTCAACGAAGAAGACATTCGCTTCCTCGGCGGCGAAGCTTGCTCGCTCAAAGAAGGCGATCGCGTTCTCCTTGTCCCTTCGATCGCAGGCGGCTAGATCTCGTCAGCCGCGGCGCGAGCCAGCAGTTGCCCCCCACTGGCTTACGGCTTTATGGCCCCAGCTTTGTTTTCAATCCTTTCCCAGCATAAATTCATCTAACCCAAGGTGACTGGCCGCGTCTGGAGACACGAATGGGATACTACGCACTTTTTTATCGCGAAGTAGTGCCGGACTTCATCTCGCGCAGGACCGCGTTCCGCGATGAGCATCTCGGCCTCGCCCGCGAAGCTCACGCCCGAGGCGAACTCGTCCTCGCCGGGGCCCTCGCTGAACCTCCCGACGGCGCGCTTCTCGTCTTTCGCGGCGAAAACCCCGCCTTCGCCGAAGAGTTTGTCAGCAAAGATCCTTACGTCCTCAACGGCCTCGTCAAGCGATGGGAGATTCGCCCGTGGACCGTCGTCGTCGGTAACCAATAACCCATAGGAGCCTCTCTCGGATGATTGCCCGTCTCTGGTCTGCACGCACTTCAAGTTCACAGTCCACACGCTATCTCGAACATTTTTGGCAAAGTGTCGTCCCCTCGCTTCGCTCCATCGACGGCTATCTCTCCGCCAGCGTCCTCGTGCGTTCTCATCGCGATTCGGTCGAGATCCTCGTCATGACCATCTGGCAATCCTTCAAAGCCATCGACGCTTTCGCCGGCTCCGACCGGGAAACCGCCGTCGTTACCAGCGAGGCCGCCGCCCTGCTCACCGACTACGACCGCCGGGTCCGCCACTACGATCTCGCCCAAATGGATGGCCTCAGCTTCGGTCAATCCTGATTATTTTCTTCCGGCAGGAAACATATCCGGGCGAAACCTCGTTACTTGGTCCAGCAGTCCATGAGGTGTGTCCATGCGAAGTCCATTCTTTCTAGCGGCGCTTCTAGCCCTGTTCACCATTTCCGCCGCTGCTCAAACCAAACTCGACGTTTCGGACATTCAAAATCATCCCTTCACCGCCGATTTCCATTCCGGCGGCCGCCTCCGCATGTACCTGCGTTCCGGCGATTTCCGCATCATCGGCGGAGACAGCGATAAGCTCACGGTCCGCCTCAGCGGCGGAAATGCCTACGAGGCCAGCGACTTGCGCGTCCGCCTCGAGGGCTCGACGAGCGATGCCGACCTGACCGTCTCCGGCGGCCCCAAAAACGACATCGAGGTCACCATCGAGGTCCCTCGCAAGACCGGCCTCTTTGTCCGCATGCCCGCCGGTAATCTCGAGCTGCGCCGTGTTACCGGCGACAAAGATGTCGAGCTGCATGCCGGCGAGCTGGTCATCGAGGTGGGTGACGCCAAAGACTACTCCCGCGTGGACGCTTCCGTTTATTCCGGCGGCCTCGAAGCCAGCCCGTTTGGCGAGTTTCACGGGGGCCTCTTCCGCTCGTTCCACAAAGAAGGCGCGGGCCGCTATCACTTGCACGCCCATGTTGGAGCCGGTGATTTGACGCTGCGCTAGCGCGTGCTTCTCTCCCAGGCGCAGCAAGAAAATTGCAACTTTCGGCCCCTCAAAGTGTTCCAACTTGTATGAGGATTAGGTTAGCCATTTACGGTGCCGCTTCTTTGCTTCTCCTCGCATTTCATGCGCCGGCGCAAGCTCTGACCTCGTTCTTGTCCAACCTTCGCGGTCGTTAAGCCCTCCGCTTCATTTTCCGCCCCATTTTCGGCTAGACGCGTCTCCTTGCCCCATATAGAGTCCGCTCCGGAGGCAATCCCCGCATTAACTCGAATTCCATCCTCGGCCGGAGACCCTGAACGATGCCGGATTCGGCGAGCGCTACTCCATCAGCGCCATCTGACCTCGCTCTCGCCAAAGCTCTTTCTCCCGTCGCCGCTCTCCTCGCGCTTTCCGTTTTCATCAACTATATCGACCGCGGCAGCCTTTCCATCGCCGCCCCGGCCCTCAAAACGGAACTTCTTCTCTCCCCCTGGCAGCTCGGCATTCTGCTCTCTTCCTTTTTCTGGACCTACACCGGCTTTCAAATCGTTTCTGGATGGATGGTGGACCGCTTCAACGTCAACTGGGTCATCGCCGGCGGCTTTTTCTTGTGGTCCATCGCCACCGCCGCCACTGGCCTCGTCCACGACTTCGCCATGCTCCTGGCTGTGCGGCTCTTTCTCGGCGTCGGCGAATCGGTGGCCTTCCCTTCCTACAGCAAAATCCTCGCCAAGCATTTTCCCGAGTCATTGCGCGGCCGCGCCAACTCTCTCATCGCAGCGGGCATCGCCGGCGGTCCCGCGTTTGGAATATTTTTTGGCGCAATGCTCATCGCACGCTACGGCTGGCGCCCCTTTTTCCTCGGTTTGGGCCTGCTCTGCCTCTTGTGGCTGCTTCCCTGGCTGGTGTGGATGCCCCGGGGCCCCGGCATCGCTGTTGCTCCCGGAGCCCGCGCTCCCGGCATCGCGGAGATTCTCGAACACCGCTCCGCCTGGGGCACCTTTGGCGGGCTCTTCTCCTACAATTATCTTTCCTATTTCCTGCTGACTTGGCTGCCGTTTTTTCTCGTTCGCGAGCGCCATTTTTCTATGGAAAAGATGGGACGCATCGGCGGCGCCGCTTATCTCACTCTCGCCGTCTCCGCCCTTATTTCCGGTTGGGCGTCCGATGTTTGGATTGCAGCAGGCGCTCCGCCCACCCGCGTTCGAAAGACGTTCACCTCTCTCGGCCTAGCCCTGGCTTCCTGCTTTTGCCTGGCTGTCGTCGCCTTCGATCCGCGCCTCGCGCTCTTCTTCCTCTTCGCCACCTGCGCTGCGGCTGGCCTCTGCACTTCCAATCTCTGGGCCATCACGCAAACGCTGGCCGGCCCTCAAGCCGCCGGAAAATGGACCGGCCTGCAAAACTTCGTCGGCAACCTCGCCGGAATCGTTTCCCCCGCATTAACCGGCTTCGTCGTCGAGCGCACCGGCCATTTTTTCTGGGCCTTTGCGGCCACTTCCGCGGTTCTTATGGCTGGCGCGGTGTCCTGGGCCTTCATCGTTGGCCCCGTCGAACCGGTGCAATGGCATCCAAATCGTGCGGTTTCTGCGCCGGATCTCCCCGCCGCCTGACTGTGCAATTCCCTTCTACGGCCGCTCCCATCTCCCCGTTTCCGCGGAGCGAAATATCGCCTCGATGACCGCCATGTTCCGCATCGCGTCTTCGATCGACACCGGCACTTCGCCCACCCCGCGCAACGCCCGCGAAAACACATCCGCCTGAACCGTGTATTGATCGCAAGTCGGAAAACTTTCCGTGCTCACTCCGCCGCCGAAAACGTCTCTCCCATCATCCACGAAAATCCGGCAAGGCCGGTCGTTCGGCGCGTTGAACGGTATTTCCATCTCAATTCGCCCTTTGGTTCCCAGGAAGTGCATCCGCTGGTACGCCACCATCTGCGTGCTGCACGTGAAACTCCCCTGCCCCGCCGGGAAGTCCATCATCACCGACGCCAGCCGGTCCACTTTGAACTCTGGGTCCCTTTCGACCAGCCCAATCACTCGTGCCGGTTCTTCCCCAAAAATAAATCGCGACATGGTAATCGGATAGCACCCGATGTCGTACATCCCGCCTCCGCCCCATTCCCTTACATTTCGGATGTTCGCCGCGTCTCGATTGAAGTAGCTAAATGCCCCCGTGATCGCGCGCAGCTCCCCGATTTTCCCCGCGCGAATCAAATCCCGCATCCGCAGCCATTGCGGGTGCGTTCGCACCATGAACGCTTCCCCGATTTTCACCCCCGTGCGGTTCCGCGCATCGAGCAGCAATCGGGCTTCCTCCACCGTTAAGCTGATTGGCTTTTCGCACAGCACATGCTTCCCCGCCTCAGCCGCTTTGATCGACCACGGCACATGCAAATGATTCGGCAGCGGATTGTAAATCGCCTCGACGTCCGGATCGGCCAAAAGCTCCTCATACGACCAATACGCTTTCGGTATCCGCAGCTTTCGCGCCACGCTCTCCGCTTTTTCCCCCTCTCGCGAAGCGATCGCCACGACTTCGCTCCACTCTCCCTTCTGCATCCCCGGAATCACCTTGTTCACACCAATCCGCGCCGTGCTCAGCACGCCCCACTTCACTTTTTTATGCTCCATCGTTCCTCTCCGCAGCCCTCCCTCCTATCACGCCCTCTCGCACCAGTGATATAGGGGCGCCCGCAATGCCCATGTGACGCCACTCAGCTAAAGCAAACTCAGTTGCCCGCGCTCCAACTCGAGGAGTTTTTTCTTAACTGGCAGTCCGCCCCCAAACCCCGTGAGGTTCCCGTTGCTCCCGATCACCCGGTGGCACGGGATAATAATCGGTATGGGATTCGAGCCGTTCGCAAGCCCCACCGCGCGCGCCGCTTCTGGACTCCCGATCCGTCGCGCCAGTTGCCCGTAACTCACCGTCTCCCCATAAGGAATTTTTTGCAGGTTGGTCCACACCAGCCTCTGAAACTCCGTGCCTTCGATGACCAGCGGCAGCTCGAACTCCCGCAGCTTTCCTTCGAAGTAAGCCCTCAGTTGCCGGATCGTTTCTTGGAAGGGAGTTTTGTCCTCCGTCCAATCGCGTGAAGGTGATTTCGGCCGTCGGCCGCTCGCGAAATGCACCTGCCGCAAACCTCGTTCGTCGCCGGCCAACAATAAAGGTCCGACCGGGCTCTTCATCGTGAAGTAAAACATCCTAGCCATCCCCATTCCCTTCCCGCTCGGTCACTCCGCTGTTCTCGCAGCGCCCATCTCAGCGTATGGACTCTCCGCGCGGTATCTCTTTTCAAATTCCTCGCGCGTGCAGATCGTTCGAATATTCGTGATCCGGTCCACCGCCAAGATTCCGTCCAGATGATCGATCTCATGCTGCAACAGCTCAGAGAGATTCCGCTTCTCGCCCGCCTCAATCTCGTGCCACTCTCCGTACAAATCCTGGTAGCGCACCGTAATCTCACGATTTCGCTCCACTTGCATGAAAATCGAGAGAAAGCTCAGGCAAGCGTCCCAAACCACGATTTTTTCTTCGCTCCGTTTCGTGATTTCCGGATTTACCATCGGCCAGGGTTGGCCGCCCGGCAACTGCAAAAAAATTACCCGCAAGTTCGCCCCGATTTGCGGGGCCGCAATCCCCCGCCCATAGCCCGTCTTGCTTTTCCAATACGCAAGCGTATCGCCGAGGTCCTCCACCAAAGTCCGGATCTCCGGCGCCGCGCAATCCTCGACGCGCACGGCTGCCTTGCGCAACCCTGGGTCACCCAGTTGCAGTACCCTCCGAACCCCCATTCGTTCTTCCTCCTTTTTTCTTCCCTCTTCCTACTCCGCTGAATCTCCGATTCTATACCCGTCCCGCCCGCCAAACTCTGTCCGTCTCTCCTCCACTCAATCAGCAACCCGCCCCTCGGGTCGATAATCAAAGATCTCAAAATACTTGAGAATAGCTCGCTACTTCACCACAACGGCCACCCGGTTACGCCGGTCCTTGAATTGCCAAGGTCCCTCACGCGGTCATCGGACAGGTAGGTTCAGGCTTCCTTCCAACTGGTAGGATCGAGGCGCTGGCGGAGCGTGTGGGCGCCGGGAGGACGGTCTGCGTGTCAACCTGTAGCCGAGCTAATTTGCAGCAACTGCTGACGCATTGCGCCTGCGCCCGGACTCTTTAGGATTCGAAGCGGAAGTGAATGGTGATCGTAACGTGCGCGGGAACGGGCTGGCCGCTCCGCGTTGCTGGTTCGTACTTGTACTGCTTCAAGGTTTCCACCGCGCGGTCCACCAGTGACGGAGGCCCGGAGATTACCCTGATCACGTGCACCTCGCCCGACGTACCCACGACGGCATCGATCACCACATTCCCGCTTTCGAAATCCCGCACGGCATCCAACGAAGCCACCGCTTGCACCGAATGAATCAATTTTGGCGGGACGACAGCAATGTCCTTCCCGGAATTCGCTTCCGAATTCGCTGCAAGTTTCGCCGCAGGCCGAACGGGTGAGGCCTTCGCCGCCGGAATTGCGCGAGACGCTTTTTTCCTCGATGCCAACGGCGCAACCGGGGCATCCGACGAAGCTGCTCCGATTGGCGCCGCACTTCCCTCCGCGGGGGCCTTCGCATCCGCATCGGACACCTGCTCGCTTTTCGCGGGCATTTCCGCCGAAGTCACCGGAGCATCGCTCGCCACTCTCACAGTGTCGTGTGCTTCAGATTTTTTGGGTTTTGCTCCCGCCGACTTCCAGGGCAGCCAATTCTTGAACCAAGCCGTGCCAACCCCCAGCACCACCAGCAGAATCGCCATCATAAGTAATACCCGATTAAATTCGGGGGTGAAGCCGCCGCGCGGCAGGCGCCATCGCTTCGACTTCGGCAATGAGTTGATAAAATCGCTAATCGGCTGCGGCGTTTCCATTTGCTCAGCCGCTTCCCATCGTGCGGGATCCGCAGCGCGTTTGATTGGCGCAACCGCACCCGCCGCTTCCAGCCCGCTTTCAAGAATCGCTTCCGTACTCAACGGGTCGCCCGGTTCGACGATCGTAGAAGCCGGGTAAACTTCGCCTCGCAGATGCGCCAGGGCGCTTGTCTCCGCATTCGTGGCCGGTGTCTCCGTCGAGACCGGTTTCCCGCGCAGCCCTTCCAGTTCCCGCTTGAAAATTTGCAGTTGGCTCGCATCGGGCGCGGTTGGCAAAACCCAGGGTTGGTCGGCGGTGGCCTCCGCAGCGATCACCAGCGCGGCCGTTTCCACATCCTGAGTGTTCTTCGGCAGCAAAGCCGTGGCCGCCGAAAACTCCGTGCCCCAGAATCGCGGCGCAGCCTCGACAAACTCAATCTCGAGATAGCACATGGTCGGTGTATAGAAGCGCTTCCGCTGTATCTGGACGATTACCTCGCGCTTGGTTTCCATGTTGGCCAGAACCAGCAACTGCCCGGCGGTCACCGCGGCAGACAATCGAATCACGCCGCCAGTTTCAGCCACCAGGACAGAACTCGTTTCTTCATTGAAGAGCTGACGCCCCGGCTCATTCTTCTCCTGTGAAATACCGGTCGCTCGCACTGGTACTTCGCGTGAAATCGCATTCAGTTTCAAAAGCGGGAGGGGCCTCGCAGGGAGCGGTACCGTTCCTTTCGGTCCCTCCGGATCGCGCGGCGTCTGTTCGGCGTGAGGCTGCGCGTCCTTGATGTCTCCTGCGGAAGCCGCATCTCTCGCCTTCGCTGTCGCTTCCTCCGCGGGGACTGAGACATCCACAGCCCGCTGTTCTGGAATTTTCGTGGCGCTGGGAGCTTCAACTGCTCCCGGTTGTTCTAGGGCCACGGGCGGACTGGGAACGACAGGCTCTGGTTCCGGCCGTATATGGTCCGGTACACCGACGACAAATCCCAAAAGCAAAAGGGCATAGAGCGCGCGCGAGGCTTCGGGCCTGGGCAACCCACTTTGTGCGACGAAGTCTTTGGCCGGAATGTGTTGGGAGATGAGGCTGAGCAAGTGCCGCTCTCCATCTTCGAGGTCCTCGGCCTTAAAAAGGCGCTGCGCGTCAGACGAGATCTCAACCTGAAGATCGGCCTCCTCGGCGAGCTGGTCCAGAGGCAGGTCACCAGCTTTGCGCACGGCAGCCAAGAGCAGCCTTCCCAGCGGCACAGGGATGCCGATTTCCTGGATCACACTTTTTTCGAGAGAGCCGGAGAAAAAGTAGCGCCCGGCAGGATAGTCGAGCACGGACGCGGTGATTTGCAGGACCTGGCGTTGCACCCAGCTGACAATCTGCTCGACTCCATAGATCCCCATCTCGGCAATTGCAGAACCAAAGCGTTGGCCTGTCTCGACGAGCGCCGACGCCTCCTCAAACTGGCTCTGGGTCAGGGCTCCGGCGCGAAGCATCACCTCGCCGAGCCCATCCTGCCTGTCGTTGCTCGTCGCAAACACCAGTTCCCCGGCATCGAAAAAGAGCCCCTTTTCCACCCGCCCAAAGACCACTTGCAACTTGCCAGTCAGGTGCTGGGAGTAAATCCGATGCACGAGGGCGAGCAGGGTGTGGTGACTATCGAATTCACCGGAATCGGGTGGCTGTTCGGCGGGAGAAAACCAGCCGAATGGACTGGCGGCCGCGGCCTTGCTCGGTTGCGCGTCCAATAGCTGAACAGACCCACTTTGCCCGGCCGCAGTGGGATACAGGCTACGATCTTGCTTTTCGCTTGAGATGATTGCTGCCTCTGCTACCAGAATACTCGAACAGAACTGGGCAGAGAAAAGGTTTTGCTCAATAACATAATAGTCGTTGCGAGCAAATCAGCCATTAGGACCATTCCAAGAGACAATCCAAATCCTTACGAATCGGGGCGCAAGGCTTTCGCTGCAGCTCGCCGGGATAGCCGACTCATTGGGATTTTGGCGCTTGCGGAGTGTAAGGGCCTCGGCTGCCGGAAAACTTCTGGCGAAACCAGGTGAAACCCAATTGCCCGCGCGCAGCTTCCCGAACGACCTTCTCTCCCGGAGTGTACTGCTTCCATCGTTTCTTCATGTATTCGCTCCGTTATCTTAACGGACGAACACTTTCTCCATCTCCAGCCGAGGCAGGACGCACTCCGTAGTATTTTCGTAGTATTGCGCGGCGCACCCCGTTCCGTAAGATTGCGCGGCATCTTTTGGGAAACAACGCGAGGAGGCACAATGGCTCACATCCAATTGCCCGAGGGATTGCCGGGAATTGTTGGTCCACTCGCCTTCAGTCCGGAGACCGCCAAGCCCCTGCTCGAATTGGCGGAGATATTGCTCCGCTCGCCCAATACACTGGCTTCGGCGGAACGCGAGATGATCGCCGCGCACGTTTCGTATCGCAACGAATGCGACTTCTGCCAGCTTTCGCATGGTGCGGCGGCGGCAAATCTAAATGGAAATTACGATTTGGTGGAGCAGATCAAGGTGAATCCCGAGGGTGCGGCGGTCTCGGAGAAGCTAAAAGCACTGCTGAGGATCGCGGGGAAGGTACAACAAGGCGGAAAGCAAGTGAGTGCCGCCGATGTGGCGCTCGCGCGGGAACGAGTCGCCACCGATAAAGAACTACACGACACGGTGCTCATCGCTGCGGCGTTCTGCATGTACAACCGGTACGTGGATGGTTTGGCCACATGGCAGCCACAAGATACCGGTGTTTACCGGGAAATTGGCCAGCACACGGCCCGGTTGGGATATGTTGGCAGGGACTACAAGAAACCTCTCGACGCGATCGCCGCGAAACAAGGATCGTCAACGAAAGTCGCGAGCTCGTGATCGCCGGCGAGCCATCAAAAGAAAACAGCGAACTGGCTTTCGGCCAAAGCGAATCCAATCTGAACTATTACGGCTGGCGCGTGGTGCTGGCGGCGTGTCTCGGGGTGATGGCGGGATTTGGTTCGCTATTCGTTTATACGTTTACGGTCTTCGTGAAACCATTGGGCGCTGAGTTCGGCTGGAATCGCGAATCGGTTTCGGTTGGCTTCGCGATCGCCGCAATGACGGTAGGACTGTCTTCCCCGCTGATCGGACGCCTGCTCGATCGTTTCGGGCCTCGGCGCATCATTCTTCCCTGCATGACGGTGTTCGGTTGCGGCGTTGCTGCGCTGGCGCTACTGGGCACGGGGATCTGGCAGTTTTACTTGACCTGCTTTGTCATAGGCGTGGTTGGCAACGGCGCAGCACACCTGGCGTATGCGCGATCGATTTCGACGTGGTTTCGGCGGCGATTGGGAATGGCTCTGGCCTTCGTAATGGTTGGAGCCGGTTTAGGGGCGATGATCCTGCCGGTCGTCGCGCAATCCATTGTCACTCGGTTTGGTTGGAGGGCGGCGTACCTTTCGCTCGGCGCGCTGGCGCTGCTGCTGGGGCTGCCGCTTAGTTGGCGCTATATCGCCGATCGAGGTCCCGCCCAAAAAGCGTCCACGCCAGTCGTTCATTCTGGACTGACCTGGCAGCAAGGCACGCGCACGCTGGCCTTCTGGATCATCGTCGCCGTTCTTTTCGTGAGTTCGATCAGCATGAACGGTGCGATCACGCACTTATCGGCATTGCTGACCGATCGGGGAATCACGCCTGGGGAAGCGGCATTATGTGCGTCCCTGCTTGGCGGTTTGAGCGTGCTGGGAAGAATCGTAGCGGGGTGGTTGCTCGACCGCGTCTTTGGGGCGCTTGTTGCGCTTGTGGTGAATCTGGTTACCGCAGGGGGAGTTGTATTACTGGCTCGAGCGCATAGTTTTGAAGTGGGCGCGTTGGCAGCCGCGCTTCTTGGTATCGGAGCCGGCGGAGAAGCGGCGATTACTCCTTACTTGCTGACTCGTTACTTTGGGCTGCGGGCTTTTTCCACGCTGTATGGTTTCACGTGGACATTTTACGCCGCCGCCGGGGCTATCGGCCCCGTGATATTAGGGCGCGCCTTTGATGCAACAGGGTCGTATTCCTCATTGCTAATGATCCTCGGGGCAGCACTAACCGTCGCGGCAGGAATGAATCTATTTCTTCCGAAGTATTCTGATTCACCCGGGGCAGAGCTTGCTGCTTAGACTAAGAGGGCGGCGTTCCTATCCATGTTTCTGCTATTTGCAATCAGTCCCCTAGTTGGTCCAACGCGGGCGGATGGGAAACAGAACATACCGGCTACATCGGTCACAACTTCGGGCCGGAGTCCGGTACAAACTGTCGCCAATCTTTCAGGTGATCCAGGAAAGCAGCTTGGCCAGATCAGTTGCCGAGTTTGACTCGGTTCCGCGAGGCATTGAAGGGCCTATCGCCACGGCTGCTCCGTGGTCCTCAAACCACGCCAGAAAAGAGGATTGCTCGGCTCCGGTCAGCCTCTGTTGATTCAGCCAATTATAATACGCGCCAATATCCGCATCGATCAGCGAACCCATGGGATCGAGTTCCTCTTGACCCTTGCTGTTCGAGAGCATTTCGTTCATGGGCTTTTGCCGTTGACGTGGAGCAAAACGAACCAGCAGCGTAAGGGGCTGAGCGCGCCGCAGGGCTTCCCGTGCCGCCCACTGCGCGAACGTGGTGCTAAAAATCTGCGTGCCGGAGCCCTCGGTGAGCAGCTTGACCTGAAAGCGGTCCAGCACCGCATCCCCTGAGGGGCCTTCGCGCACGTTCGCAGGCTCATCCTGCGAACGTGCGATGCCAAGATCCGCGGGACGCAACTGCGCCAGGAAAGTGCGGAGAGATTCGGGCCCCATTCCGGGCCGTTCGATTTCGGCGCGTATTTTGGCCGACAAGGCGGCGCGGGCCGGCGCGAGCGCTTGATAGGAAACGCACGTAAGAGCGGGATCATATTCCATCGCTTGCCCGCCTTCGATGTACCAGTGGCCGTAATCGACGGGATGCGATTTCGCTCGCGCGGCTACGGCGTCCAAGAGCTCCTTTACACCATTTTCCGGCTGAACGTGAGCGAAGTACGCGCCATGGGGGCGAAGTTTGCGAAACAGAGGCTCGTAAGGAACGGCGACACCCTGGCCGATGATGGCAATTCCGAGTCGCGGAATCGGGGGCGGTTCAGGCGGGACAGTCTCGCGCAAGCGCGCCGCGTAAGCGAGCGCTGCGGCGCGAAAGGCGTTGAGCTGATCCGTCGTCCAGAGATAGGCGGATAGCTGTTCGACAAATTGAGCCGGTTCGTTCACCCAATCGAGTTGTTCGAGCTGGGGGGAAAGACGGATTTCGGCGAATCCCTGGAACCAATTCTGAAGCTGCGCCGGGGAAAGCGAATCGAGATTTTTGAGTTCCCTTTCGAGGGCCTTGCGCTCCGCGGGAAATTTGAAATCGTAATCAATGACTTCTCGCAGGAGGCTCGGCAAGAAGCTGAGCGGCAGCCGCCGCAGGGCAGGAAGATCCTCGGTGACGAGTTTTCTCGCTTGCGGCGGATAGCCGTTGAATTGGCCGGAGTTGAGTTCGGCGGGAAGCATGGAGTTACACAAGCTCAGCAACAGGCTTGCCTTGCGAGAGCGTGGCGGAAAATCCCAGGACCGAACCGATGGTGGGGACGAGATCGGTGGACTGCAAGGCGCGATCAAATACAACCCCTTCGCGGACGCCCGGGCCCATGGCCAACATCCAGGTGGTGCGAGAAAGCGCGTCGCCGGTGCGGTGATGCTGAAATCCGTTGCCCCCTGCGTCTTCGTCGGAATCGCGGCCAAAGTCCGGCAAAATGAAGACGGTGGTATTTCCGGCGTACTCCGGCTCGCTTTGAACGGTTTTCCAAAGTTCGGCGCAAAGCCTGTCGGTGCGGCGGATGCCCTCGATATAGAGAGAATAGGCGCCAGCGTGAGCGATATCGATATCGTGCATGGTAATCCACAAAAGGCTCGGGGCGAGCTGGCGCATCAACTGGCGCGCAATATAGACGGAAAGCTCATCAGGACTCGAGAGCGTCAGGGCATGTTTTTTGAAGTCATCCACCGAGAGTTTTAACACCATCTCCAACTGCTCGAGTTCAAACTCGCCACCGCCCAATTCCGGCGTGAAAAGCGGAGTCTCGTAGTTGTCGCGCAAAAGGTGCGCGTAATCGGCGCCGGCCCCCGCGCTTGCCGCGGCCAGCAAATGCTTGGGCAAAATTACGCGGGCACCCAGGCCCGGTCCGAAGGAGCGGTAATCGCTCTCGCCGATACGATTGAAGCCGTTGCTGGGCGCGACAACCCAGGCATCGGACGCGGGCCGCTTCAACTCCTTACGAAAATACTCGAACGCCGTGGGATGTTGTGGAGGAACGGTGGAAAAATTGTTAAATGTTTCGTAGACTCCGGTGGCCAGGCTGGCCGTTGCTACGTAGTGGCCAAGGATGCCGCGATTGACGACCTGAGTGAAAAAAGAGGATTGGGGAATTAGTTCGCGCATTAAATGAGGGATATTCTCCTGACCTTCCGGAGCGAAGGTTTCCTGATCGCGGGCGCCCCCGCCAAAAGTGATGACGATAACCTTGCGCTTTTTTTCGGGAATTCCGGTTCGAGCAGCCAGCCCCGAACCGAGCAGCGAGCTGCCCAAGGCAAGTCCGGCGGCGCCACGCAAGAACTCCCGGCGGTTGATGGCCAGCCGGCGCGCTAATTCGAGAGGAGAGGCGTCCGGGCTGGAGGGGTGGAAGGACGAGGAAGCGGTTGAAATCCGAGTCGCGTTAGACGGCCATTGGACTGGGTAGATCATTGTAAACGCAACGCTTAGCGTAAGCTACGCTGGGCCTTGCTTGAAGTCAAGCATTTGCGCGAGGGGAGACTTGGCCTCTCGTTTTGCCGTCTTTTGCCGCTTGGCGATCATTGGGCGGACGCTTGAACTTGGCAGGCTCGAGAAATTTGGTAAGTAAGTAGATACCATAGATACAACAAATTTTGCCCCCCGCGCGATCATGGTTTGGCGGACGGGTCATCCTTCGCCGCGTACACAAATTGACGGATTTCTGCTCTTTGCCTCTCGACATCCGCAAGTTGCTGGTCGTTCATCTTTTGATAGACCTGTAACTGCTGTTGAGCAAGGTCCCTGTGCCCCGTGCGAACATAGGCCTGCCCCAGTCGGTAGTGGGCGTCGGCAAGGCCGGCGTCCAGCTCGAGGGCACGTACATACTCCGGAACGGCTTCGGCATACTTGCGCTCGTCAGAATAGAGATTGCCCAATTGGAGGTGAGCGTCAGCCAGCTTGGGATCGAGTTCGATGGATTTTTTTAGGAGGGATTCGATTTGGCCAAAGTCCAGGCTGGGATCTTCGGCCCGCTTTCCCTTCCACAAACTCATCGCATAATAGAAGAGCGCTTGGGCGTTGCGGGGCTGAAGTTCGGAGAAGCGCCGGAAGGTCTGGATCACTTCGTCGGCTTGGCTCGGCGAACTATCGTAGGCCCTAGAAAGGAAAAGGTAACAGCTAGGGTCGGATGGGTTTAGATCGGCCGCGCGGATCAAAGATTTGACGGCGTCGTCATAGTTGCCGTGCGCGTAAAAAGCCATGCCGAGACCGACCGCAATCCGTGGCGAGTTTGGATAGCGCTCGGCAGCATCCTTGAAGACCTCGATTGCCGGCCCAAGCGTGCGGTGGATGAGCAGCTCGCTCCCCCAGTCGAACAAGTTTCCTTCGCTTGGATCGGCATGAGCGGCTAGCTCGAATTCGTTGGCTGCTTCGACGAATTTTCCGTCTTTCTCTTCCACCTCGCCCAGCAGATTATGCAATTCAGCCGTGTTCTTTAGTTTCAGGAGCCCCTGAATTTGCTGGCGAGCGTCCGCAAGACGGCCCGTGAGCAGGTAGGCGAGAGACAAATCGTAGCCATTGTCGTAGGAAGTTGGGTCAATGCGCTGGGCACGATCAAGAAAAGGCACCGCGTCCGCGATTTTCTTGAATTGGATGTAGAACTCGCCGAGGTTGTGATTGGTGTCAAAGTTGTGGGGCTCGATCTCGGCCGCCTTTTTGAACTGCTCTCCGGCGAGGGCGAACTTTCCCAGGCGCATGAGATTAGCGGCGAGATTAGATCGCGCCGGGGCAGAATTGGGATTCAACTCGACGGCTTTTTCGAGATGCTGGTTGGCGCGGGAGTCCTGGGACTGCGCGGAATAGACCAGGCCCAGAAGCTCATGAACTTCAAAGCTTTCTGGAGCCGCATGGAGCAGGTCCTCGAGCTGTACAGCGGCTTCAGTGTAGTGACCCGCGTCATATTGCGCGACGGCTGCCTGGAATTGGCGATCGAGAGGCTGGTCCTGGCCGGCGAGGGCTGGCAGGCCCGACACGCATGCCAAAAGTAAGAGAAAGAAGGACTTGGTCAAACGGAATCCGATGAACACGGCGTTTCTAGGCTACCACCTCAGGACCATGCGCGGAAGAGCGAGCAATAAGGGGTTCCCCGCAGAGCGCCCTCGACGAGCGCTCTGCGGGGAATTGTGTGGCATAAAACTAGAAGTACAGCTTCAGGGCGAACTGGATCTGCCGCGGATCGTAAGGAGCGTCGCGCGTGGAGCCAATTTCACCGAAAGTTGAACTGTTGTATTGGCCGGAGTTGGAAATCGCGACAACGCCGTTGCCGCCGAAATTGGGAGCGTTGAAGTTCGGATGGTTGAAAATGTTGAAGATTTCGGTACGGAACTCAAGGCGGAAGCGCTCGTTCAGCGGGATTTCCTTGAAAGCGGAAAAGTCCAGCCTGTGGAATCCCGGTCCGGGCACTTGCGTTACGCCACCTAAAGCGGCGGAACCCGTCAAAGGAACGCATCCAGAGGGTGTATTGGGCTCAGGAACGCCGCCAGCGCCGAGCACGCAAGGCTGAGTGAACGCCCCAGGATTGCCGAACCAACTCAAGAGCCCATTCGCGTCGTCGTGGAGTCCGAGTTTAAGAGGCTGTCCGGTATAGAGATCACCACAACCGAGGTTCGACGCCGTGCCGCTGGGGCAGGAGAGGCTAATCGGCTGGCCACCCTGTAACGTGGTGCTCCAAACGATCTGCCAGCCTCCTACAAGCTTATCCTCAGCTCCGCTGGCGTCACCTAGGAAGCGCTTGCCCTTGCCGAAAGGCAGTTCATATCCGCCGCTGAAATGGAAGACATTGCGGACGTCGAAATCCGCTAAGCCGTAGTCGAAGGCCATCCCAAGACCTGGAACTTGCGGCGCGCGGTACCCGGCCACACTCCCTCCATTAAGCAAGTCGCCTGCATCGCTCAGCGTTTTGGAGTAGGTATAAGTAAAGAGGAAGTTTAGCCCTTCTGAAAAGTGTTTTTGGACTGTGGTCTGAAGAGAATGGTAATCGCTCATGCCCGCGGTGGCCGCGTAGCTGGAGCCGTAACCGAAATCCGGAAACGGCACCAGTTGCGATTCGGGTGTGTTTTGAGCGGCGATGGATGTGGGCTCGTTGTAGCCGGGGAACGATTCCAAGTGCCGGGCCAGCGAGGTCACATAGCCCGCTTGCACGGACAGCGTGGGAGTCAGTTGGTATTGGAGGGTAAGATTCCCACCCATGGTATAGGGGGTGTTGTAGTTAAACTGAATCCCGCGAAGGGCTAAGCCGGTAGCATTGACTAAGAGCGGGCTAAGGGGAGTGCAGGCAAAGCCGGTCTCAAAAATCGCGGAAAATCCTGGCCCTGCGGCGGCGCATCCCGGGAATGTGATGGGGGTGACGTCGTTAGGCGACGAGTAAGTGAAATTAAACTGGAAGGGATAATTTTCCCCGAGATTCGGCGAAAAGCCGCGGTTTTCAAAGCCGTTGTAGAAGATGCCAAACCCGCCACGAACAACGAGCTTGTCATTAACCTGATAAGCAAAGCCCACGCGAGGAGCAAAATTGTTGTTCTGGGAATTCCCGAGGCCTGCCCCGTAAGCATTCGAACTGACGCAGTTGATCATGTCCTGGCCCAGCAAGGTAGTGAAGCTTGAAGAGACGTCCACCCCTGGACTGCATGAGGTAGAAGCGGGCAGTAAGTAACTCGCCTGGGTGAACGGGCCATTGCCTGCTGGCACGAAGTTAGCCTGATTCGAATGGTGTTCGAAGACCAAGCCAAAGAAGTCGTAGCGCAGACCTACATTGACCGTCAGCTTTCGAGTGATCTTCCAATCGTCGTTCACGTAAGTGCCGTAATAGTTCTTGCCGTTGTCTGTCAGGGAGATATTGGACAAGTCTATGTTGCTTGAGCCCCCAACGTAATCGACCCCTCCAGCCACGCTCGACGCCGTTGGTGTGAGCAGGAAATCCGCACGTCCAGTGTTGCCGCTGTCGAGTCCCGGGATTTCGGTGTAGTCACCGTTGTAGTCATATTCACCGCGCGACCAGGGCGGTTGAAGCGTGGAAAACTTGACGTGCTGCCACTCAAAGCCCATTTTGAAAGTATGCTTGCCGTAAATCTTTGTGACGTCGTCGGTAAGCTGAAACGTGGAGGTAACTTCGTTCGACGGCAAGAAGGCGTTACTGCCTAAGGTGGAGAGACCATTAATTCCGAAAGCGGGGAGGCCTCCATTCAAAGGCACCTGGGGCACATCTTGGATGCCGTATGTCCCAGGAATATTGGAAAGATCATTCGCGGAAGGCGAATAGCGCGAGGTATGGAGATAGTTCAACCCGGCGCGGAGCTCGTTGATCAAAGTTGGAGAGAAGGTATGGGTATAACCTAGCGCGCTCTGTTCCGCAATGGCTGTCTGCGTTCCCTGCTGGAAACCGCCGCCGTCGGCGACGCCCCCGAAAATGCCGGGAATGAACTGCGGGTCGTCCACCAAGCTAAACCGGTAGAACAGTTGATTTGCATCGTTAAAATTGATGTCCATCCGCACATCGAAGGAGTTGCTGTGCTCAAAGAGCTTAGGAGAATTGGCGTAATTGGAAAAAAGCGAAGTCGCTGTGCTGGTTGTGGGCATGGGATAAAGATTCAAAAGTGCGATGGCGTTCGAATCTAGACGACCTGCGGGAATCATGTTCAAGCCGCAAGCCGCGACCGTGTAAACGAAACCGGCGGGCTCATTGGCGCACGTGCCAAAAGGATCGCGGACGTAAACGCCGGGAGAAATCTGCTGTGTAGTCGCGGGGTCCAGAATGGTACCGGCAGGCATCGTGCGCCCCAACGCGTCGGTAACCGTCCCCGATTGTGCGGCAATGAGATCTTGGAAGTTGGTGTAACCGCTACTGCGCTCCGCCACGCTGGGAACGGAGCCAGTCAGAATCGTGCCCTGGACCCGGCGCAGGGCTTGGTAGTCGCCGAAAAGGAAAACTTTGTTTTTGCCGTTAAATACCTTCGGGATGTAGAGAGGGCCTCCGGCGGTGAAACCGAACTGGTTCTGGCGAAGCTCGCCCTTGGGAACTTGACGTTCATTTTCAAAGAAATCTGCCGCATCAAGCTTATCGTTACGGAAGAATTCCCACACATCTCCGTGGAAGTCGTTGGTTCCGTGTTTGATGGTGGCATTGAGAACTGCAGCGCCGGAACGGCCGAACTCGGCGCTGAAGTCCGAAGTTTGTACCTTGAACTCTTGAATGGCATCGACCGGTGGAAGAACGACATAGTTAGTGCCGTTAAGGAAGTCCACCGTGTCGGAATTGTTGTCGATGCCATCGAGCAGGTAATTGTTCTGCGCGGGGCGATCACCATTGGCGGCGAACGCGCCGCTTGCCGCGTTGCCGCGAGTGTCCGCTTGAGGGGTGTTGACGCCGGCGGCAAGCTGGGCAAGAAAGGTAAAATTGCGACCGTTCAGAGGAAGATCGTTAACGTTACGCGAGTTGATTACCTGGCCTACGGAAGCGTCCTGGGACTGAAGCACGGGAAGAGCGGCAGTCACCTCTACTGTGGTAGTGACATTGCCAGGCCTCAGGGAAAAATTCGCGACCACGTTTTCGCCCACGTTGACCGTCACGTGGGGCCGTTCGATCTTCTCAAAGCCTTTAGACGTAACAGTTAGCTTGTAACTGCCGATTCTTACGGGTGTGAACTTGTATCCGCCGTCGTTTCCTGTAGTGGTGGAGAGTGTGGCGCTCGTGCCTTCGTTGGTGAGCGTAACCGTGGCACCCTGCACGACCGAACCCGAGGTATCGGCAACGGTCCCCAAGATGGCGCCGGTATCGACCTGAGCGCAGAGGGGACGCGCGCTGAACGAAATAAGCGCAAGCCCGACGGTCAACACCAGCGAAACAAAGCGGAGCAACTTTGAGAGAGCGTTTCGATTCATCGACATTCCTCCTGAGACCTTCGACCGGCCGTAAACGAGAAAGCCTGGCGATTCAGTCCCTGCCGCTCGACTTGCAGGGGGACAAAAAACAGACCTTGACTGTGGGGGGTAAAATCGATTTGCGAAGCCGGAACCCGTCTGAACGCGAGGGCACAGGCCGCACGAGAAAGAGACATTTTAATGTTAGCCACCCCAAGGCCGCGAAACATGAACCGCTTAACCGAAAGCAGCGCACGAACTGCTTAACCGCTTAACCTGGACAACTGTTTGACACAATTAGTTGGATATTGTCAAGCATTTTTTTTAATATACAGTCAGCCCGCGGGTTTGCGCCGGCTATGCGCGCTGGGCGATGTGCAAAGGGTTCAGAGAAATCGAGCTATGGCTCTAACGATCCGTGATGTTGCGAAGGCGGCCGGGGTTTCGACCGCGACGGTATCCAATGTCCTGAACAAGACCGGCAAAGTGGGGCCGCGGACGAACCGTAACGTGCTTATGACGGTGAAGCGCCTCGGCTATTTTCCTAACGCTCACGCACGCCATCTGGCTTCGCACAAAAGCCGCACTCTGGGAATCATCGTGTCCGACATCGTCAATCCTTTCTTCCCGGAAGTGATCAAGAGTTTTGAAACGCGCGCCCGGCTCCTTGGCTACGATGCGATTCTCAGCGATACGAATTACGATCCGCGCCGAACTCGAGAAGCCGCGGAACGCATGATGGAGCACAAAGTACGAGGCGTGGCGATTATGACTTCCGAGATCAGCGCGCGGCTTATCAAAGAGCTGGAGCGGAGAAAGATCGCCGTCACCTTTCTGGATCTCGCGCCCGTTCGTGGATACGTCAGCAAGCTGCGGATTGACTATGCCTCGGGAATCAAACAAATCGTGGAGTACCTCTATGGCTGCGGTCACCGGCGAATCGCGTTTATCGCCGGACGGCCAAAGTTGAAGTCTAACCTGGCGCGGCTGGAAGCGTATGAAAAGTGCATGCGGGAACTGGGATTGCAGCCAGGGCCGATCGTACATGGAGACTTGCGTTTCGAAGGCGGTTTGGCGGCGGGCTTGAGTATCGCTAAACTATCTCCCAGACCGACGGCCGTGATGGCCGTGAATGACCTGACGGCCGTAGGTGTGATTAAGGGATTGTTGAAAGGGGGCTGTCGCGTACCGCAGGATATTTCGGTGACGGGGTTTGACAATACGCGGCTGGCCGAATACAGCAACCCTTCGTTGACGACTGTCGACATTCACCGGGACATGCTGGGCGAAATGGCGGCCGACGCACTGCATGAGCTCACTTGTTCCGCCGCTCCTCAGGGAAAGGAATACCAGATTCCCGCCGAACTGATTTTGCGAGATTCCTCGGGACCCGCTCCCGCTGAAAAGGCCTGATCGCGACCCCGGGATTTCGTCCTTTTGTCTTTCGCAGGAATTAATTTACCCCGTTGCCCTGCCTGCATAGCAGCCGGCACCTTGATTTTTGGATCAGCACGAGCTCGGTGCTAGCATGCGAAGGCAGAGCAATCGTTACGGAGACACTTAAGAATGGGGCGCTCCAAAAACAAAGATCGCGCGTTTTCGCGGCGTATCTTCCTTAAGCAGATGCGGTGGGCTCCGGTACTTTTCTTACCGGCGCCTATCCGTGCGGCGGCGCTCATGACGGACAAGGCGGGAAAGTTGGGGGGCGGGTTCGCGGCCTTCGATCTTTCCGATTCTCGTCTCTCGCCCCGCTATCCAGCGAATTCCCCCCTTGATGCTGTTCTGCGAACAGTCGCGCCAGGCGCGGACGAATTCGTGACGGAAAAATATGCGTCTGAGATCAAGAAATCGCTCCAGGAATGGAGCCAGGCATTAAAAAGTGAGCCACCTGCTTTGAGCGTGTTGGGGAAGTTTCTCGCGCCGGCGCTCGAAGCTGGTTCTTTGGTGCCTGCTCAGCAGACCGTCTTGCGCGCGGGCGAAGAGATCGAAGTCGTTCGAAGACGATTTGCGGGCGACGGCGTAGTAGCGGGGCGAGAACGATTTCTCCAGGAAATGAAAAATTATCTGGCCCCTCTATCGCAAATAGAGACGGCGGAATTTGAAATTACCGGGATCGAGGAAATCGCGGGCTCATCGCCGGCCCTGCAAATCGAGATTCGATATGACTTCGTTGGCGCATTGACGGGAGCGGGACGCGAACAACGCGTCGGACGCTGGCTGACCCAATGGGCGCGCGGTGAGGTCGAGGGGTGGCGCGTGCACCGATGGGAGGCGACCGAGGAAACACTTAGCAGATCGCGCGCGCCGATTTTCATCGACATTACTTCACAGGCGCTCGGTCGAACGGAATCGTATAAAAAGCAGTTGCTTCACGGCGTTGATTACTGGCGCACGGTTCTGGACGGGGCGTGCGGAATAGACGTCTACGGAAACAACGGCGTGGCGGCAGGAGATTTTGACAACGACGGACTCGATGACTTGTACATCTGCCAGCCGCCCGGACTACCGAACCGGTTGTACCGCAATCGAGGAGATGGGACTTTCGAGGACGTGACAGAAACATCCGGAGTGGGTGTGCTGGACGGCACGGCCTGCGCCTTGTTCGCGGATTTCGAGAACAAAGGGGTCCAGGACCTCTTGGTGGTTTGCGGGAGTGGACCTCTGCTGTTCTTGAATCAAGGAAATGGAAAGTTTCTATTGAAACGCGATGCATTCCAGTTTGCGCAACCGCCTCAGGGGACGTTCACGCACGCCGCCATCGCCGACTACGACCGCGATGGACGTCTCGACATTTATTTCTGCCTTTATAGCTACTATGTGGGGCTGGAGCAGTATCACTACCCCGCTCCCTATTTCGATGCGCGGAACGGGCCTCCGAACTTTTTGCTGCACAACGAGGGCAATGCCACCTTTGTGGATCGCACGGAATTGGCGGGATTGAACGCGCGATAACGACCGCTTTAGCTTTGCGTGCGCCTGGGGTGACTACAATTCTGATGGCGCGCCCGATCTGTATGTGGCCAACGACTTTGGGCGAAGCAATCTCTACCGGAACGATGGCGGCGGAAAATTTACCGCGATATCCGCGGAGGCGGGCGTCGAGGACGTTGGCGCGGGGATGAGCGCGTGCTGGCTCGATTTCGAAAACGATGGGAACCAGGATGTATATGTCTCAAACATGTGGTCCGCGGCTGGCCTTCGAGTTTCCGAACAAGGGCTCTTTCATAAAAGTGAACCTGAGAGTACTCGAGCGCTATATCGGCAACACGCGCGCGGGAATTCGCTCTATCGCAACGAAGGAAATGGAAAGTTCAAGAATGTAAGTCGCGTTGCGGGGGTTGATGTGGGCCGATGGGCGTGGTCCTCGGACTCCTGGGACTTTGACCACGACGGCTACGCGGATCTGTACATCGCAAATGGGTATATTTCCGGGCCGAAGGGTTCTGCTTATGACGAAGTGGACGTGGCGAGTTTTTTTTGGCGGCAAGTCGTGGCGAAGTCGCCAGATATCCGAACTCCGTCGAAGGGCTACGAGCTCGGCTGGAACGCCATCAATGAGCTAATCCGCTCCGACGCATCCTGGAACGGAAACGAGAGAAACATTTTGTATGTGAACAACCACGACGGGACATTTTCAGATGTCTCCGGCACGGCTGGATTGGATTTGCCCGACGACAGCCGTTCGTTCGCGCTTGCCGACCTGGACCATGACGGGCGGCTGGAAATTGTGCTCAAAAATCGAAACGCGCCACAGCTGCGGATTTTGCGCAACGCGATGAAGAGCCTTGGCAATTCCATTGCAGTGCGGCTGCGAGGCACGAAAAGCAACCGGGATGCGATTGGTGCGGCGGTGACCGTGGAAGCGGAAGGACACCGTCAAACGAAATATCTGCAAGCCGGCAGCGGATTTTTGTCTCAACACAGCAAGGAGCTTTTCTTTGGCGTCGGAAAGGTTCGGGAAAATCTTCGCATCACCATCCGCTGGCCGAGCGGACTGGCTCAGACCTTCGAAGATCTTCCGGCGAATCATCGATTCGAAATGGAAGAAGGCTCCTCGAAGTACGCGACACAATTGTTTGAGGAAGCGCCGAAATCTTTCGCGCGTGCCGACGATTCACCGAGACCGGAGGTTTTGCCCTCGTCGGTCGAAACGTGGCTGATGGAGCCATTGAGCGCCCCGGAGTTTTCCTTGCTCGATCTCGCTGGCAAAATGACCGAACTGCGCTCGTTCCGAGGCGGATGGGTCTTGCTTCAATTTTGGAAGGCGGCAGTGCCGGCGTGTACCGAACAATTGAGAGCTTTCAAGAAGCACCAATCCTCGTTGGCATCGAGCGGGCTTCGCATCTTGGCGATAAATGTCGATGATCCTGGTGATGAAGTAAGGGTTCGGTCCCTTGCCACCAAAGAAGAACTTTCTTTTCCGCTTTTGCTCGGCACTCAAGAGATGGCCGGCATTTACAATATTATTTATCGCTATTTGTTTGACCGCCGCAGGGATCTTCCCCTCCCCGCTTCCCTTCTCGTCAACGCCGACGGGATGATCGTCAAGGTTTACCAAGGGCTCGTAGATCCGGAAGTACTGTCAGAGGATCTGAGAACTGCGCCCACAACTGCCACGGCCCGCGTTCGCCGAGCGCTTCCCTTCGAGGGGACCTTGTATCAAGACGAATTTCAACGCAACGATTTTACGTTTGGTGTTGCGCTGTTTCAACGCGGGTATCTGGACCAAGCGGCGGCGTCTTTCCGCGAGGTCATCGCGGCAAAACCGGAGGATCCGGAGGCTTATTACAATCTGGGAACGCTGTATCTTCGGAAGAACTCGTTGGCGGACGCGCGGCGTTACCTCGAGCAGACCGTGAAGCTGCGCCCCGGCTACGCGGAAGCGTGGAATAATCTTGGAATGATCGCCGGGCAGGAAGGGAAAGCCGACGAGGCCATTCGCGACTTCCAACAGTGCTTGCAGTTAAGACCCGACTACGTTATTGCACTGCTGAATCTTGGGAATCTTTACCGGCGGCAGGGAGCGGCGGAGGAGGCGGAAGGGCTTCTCGGCCGGGCGCTCGAACTCGAACCCGATAATCCAGAGACGAATTACGGCTTGGGAATGCTGTACGCGCAGCAGCAGCGACTCGATCGCGCCTCGACATTCTTGGAAAAAGCAGTGACTCTGCGGCCGGATTATCCGGACGCGCTGAACAATCTGGGCGTCCTTCTGGTTCGCGAGGAACATTTTCCGGAAGCAAAGGAGAAATTCGAGACTTGCATTCGGGTGGCCCCGAACTTTGACCAGGCCTATCTCAATCTCGCGCGGCTCTACGTGCTCTTGAACGACAAAGCGAAGGCCAGAGAAACCTTGCAGGCGTTGTTGCGTCAGCAGCCCGAACACAAACTGGCTCAGCGAGCGTTGGAGATGCTAAATTGACTTTGCGACATTTTCGCGAGAGCGCGTCCAGGGGGAACGCTTTGAAATGTTTTGCATCGCGGTAGTTCAGGGTCCCTCAACGAGAACCAAGAGCCGGGCAGGAGTGCGCCGAATACCTTTGCTCCTTTTGCTTTTTTTTCCCCTCACTGGATTCTCGCAACAAACCGTTCCCGTTCGCGGAAATCCGCAGCAATCTTCGAAACCCTCGCCGCTGCTTCTCGAAGCAGGCGAATTGCTTCGACAAGGCGCCATCGACGAGGCCAAGAAAAAAATACAGGAAGAGCTTCAGCAGGACCCTTCCAGCGTTCAGGGTTACAACCTCCTGGGCATCGTCGAGACCAACGAAAGGGATTACGCAAACGCTACGCAGGCTTTCCAGCAAGCCCTGAAGCTCGCGCCCAATTCCACGGGGACGCTCAACAACCTCGGAAACCTCTACGTCGCGCAGGGAAAGATGGACCTGGCAGAAACGGAGTTCAGGAAGGTCTTGCGTCTGGACCCCGGCAATCGCGATGGAAACTATAATTTAGGGCTCGTACTCCTGGCCAAAAATGTGCCCGCGGAAGCGATCGTTCATTTTCAGCGTATCCACCCTCTCGACAATGCAACGCGCTTCAATCTAGCTCGCGCTTATCTTCGAGCGGCCAGAACCTCGGAAGGGCTGAAGATGGTTGCTCAACTTTCCACGGAAAACGAAAAAGACGTGCAATTACATTTCACGCTCGGCGTCATGCTGGCTTCCGAAAAGCAGTACCGCGCGGCCCAGTTGGAGTTGGAGCAGGCAGATGCACTCCAACCCGAGACCGTCGACATTCTTTACAACCTCGGACAAGTTTATCTTCGGACCGGAGATACGGCGAAAGCGGAATTGGCGCTTAATCGAGTGTTGAAATTGAAAGCCGATTCACTCGAAGCGCTCTACCTGCTTGCGCAGGTTTATCAGCAGGAGAATCGATCCGTAGACGCCATGGACGCCTTGGTGCGCGCGCATAAGCTGGCGCCTCAGAACACGGACATCATCTATCTTCTCGCGCGCGTCAGTATGAATCAGAATTATTTTGAAGACGCCATCCCCTTGCTCGAGGCCGGCTTAAAAATCTCGCCGCAGCGTGCCGACCTTCACGCCGCGCTGGGCGAAAGTTATTTCAAATCAGAAAAAACGGAAAAGGCCATCCAGGAGTTCCAAAAGCTGATCGAGATCGACCCATCGGCGCAATCGTATGCCTTGATGGGCATCACTTACCGGCGCATGGGACAGTTCGGCAAAGCGCGAGAATACTTCGAGGCTGGGCTCAAGCGCGATCCACGCGACGCATCCTGCTTGTTCAATATCGGCTATATCGATGAGCGCCAAGGAAATCAAGTGCAAGCCGAAACGCTGTTTCAGCGAGCGCTTCGTTCCAATCCCGATTTTCCCGAAGCACTGCTCGAGCTCGCCGATCTTCGCATCGCAGCCAAGAAATTTGACGAGGCTGCGATTCTGCTCCGGAAGTATGTCAAAGTCAGCCGCGATCCCGCTTCGGGCTATTACAAACTCGCCGTGGTGGAAAAGAGCCTCCATCAACTCGAAGCCTCAGAAAGAGATCTGAAAGTTTTTCAGACGCTCTCAAAGGATCCGGCTTCCGGCCCATTTCCATATCAGCACATTTTTGACTACGTCGACGAGCGCTCCAATCTTTCTCCTCAGACCCGGACCCAACAAGATCTTGCTGATCTCACCGCACAGCTCCAGAAAGACCCTGATCAGCCTCGAAATCTCTACTTGCTCGCGGAGACCTATCTCAAACTGGGAAATCCCGAGGAAGCTCGCAAGACGCTTGCACAACTCGATCAGTTAAGCGCCGGCGACTTCCGAACGCAAACAGGAGAGGGCGTGCTGTTGGCGCGTTACCATTTTTACGACGACGCAATACAACATTTTCAGGCTGCACTCAGCTCGGATTCCACCTCGGATGACGTGAAATTTGATTTGGCCGACGCCTACTTTCGAAAGGGCGACTACGTGCAGGCGTTGCAAACCGCCAAACTGGTTTCCGCGCAAGGTCAGCAAGACAGCTCCTACCTCTCTTTGCTGGGAGACGTTGAAGCACATCTTGGCGACACGGCAGAGGCCGCGGACATTTTCCAGAATGCGATCAGCCGAAGTCCAGACAACGATCAGTATTATCTCTCGCTAGCTCTCGTCCAATTACGCGAGCAAAAGGTAGACGAAGCCGAAGCGACATTGCGGAAAGGTCTCACGCGAATTCCCAGCTCCGGAAAACTTTTTTGGGGCCTAGGAATTGTTTCCGTCCTAGAGGGCAAGACTCCGGATGCTGAACAGGATTTCGAACGCGCCGTGGATCTGCTGCCCGAGTGGTCCGGGAGCTATTCGACGCTCGGCGTTTTCTACTATCAAACCGGCGAAATTGCCAAAGCCCGGGAATTGCTGAATCGCTTCAAGGAAAGCAACTCTGCCGGCGGTTTGGACATCAATCGCATCGAGGAGGCGCTGTCGCGTGCACCGGACGTGCCTTCAACCGTGCAAGAACCCATGCCAATGGCCGCCAGGTTGCAGTTGCTTCAACTTGCGCTTTCGCTCGCCGACCGCACACTTTGAAATCTTCCGCGAAAACTCGCTGTTGAACGCGCTAATAGCCGGGGCTAGAATGCGTGAAGCGCTGGTTCACGGGAAAATATTGAGAGCGTAGCTGCCGGCTCGCCGCAGGAACGAAGACCTTCGAGATAAGCTTCAAATGGGCCAAAAACCGGAGTCAGGCAAGCGGCGGTTTCTCAAGAGCGTCTGCGGCGCAATCCTGGCCTTAAGCGCAGTGGTTGCCGTCACTCTCCATCAACGGGCTCTCGCCGGCCAATCGCCTACACCACAAGACTCTCCGATTCGGGTTCGTTACACCGACGTGCGAAAGGAAGCCGGCATCACTTTTCTGCAGGACTCCACGCAAACCGATCAGAAATACTACCTCGAGACCATGGGTACGGGAGTCGGTTGGATCGACTACAATCAGGACGGCTTGATGGATCTCTATTTTGTTCAATCCGCGGCGACGGATGCGTACAAACCCGCACGACCTCTGCGTTCCGCTCTTTACCGCAACAACGGAGACGGAACTTTCACCGACGTGACGGAACAAGCCGGCGTCGGAGGCGCCGGACATTATGGCCAGGGTGTCGCCGTCGGCGATTACGACAACGATGGCTATCCCGATCTCTACGTCACCGGCTATGGCCGCGCGATCCTGTACCACAACAATGGCGACGGAACTTTTACAGATGTGACGGCAAAAGCCGGCGTCGCGGACGAAGGTGAATGGTCCACGAGCGCGGGATGGTTTGACTACGACAAGGACGGCTGGCTCGACCTCGTTGTAACGAATTACATCGACTGGTCGCCCAAAAATAATTTATGGTGCGGCGATCGCCGGCCGGGTTACCGTTCTTATTGCAATCCGAACAACTATAGGGGACAGAAGACCGAGCTCTATCACAACAATCATGACGGCACGTTCACCGATGTCAGTGACATTTCGGGTGTCGGCAAACCCGAATCAAAAGGCATGGGCGTGGTGCTTGCGGACTTCAACAACGACGGCTGGCCGGATATCGCCATCGCCAACGACACCTGGCCAAATTTTCTTTTCCTCAACAAACACGACGGAACATTTCAGGATGTTTCTCTGGTCTCCGGCCTGGCAGCCAGTGCGGACGGGCGGTACGAAGCCGGGATGGGTATCGACGCCGCGGACGTCGATGGCGACGGATGGCTCGACGTCTATATCACTCACCTGGATTTCGAATTGAATCGCCTCTACCATAACAATCAGGATGGAACGTTCGACGACTACACCTATCGCTCGGGCATTGGAAACAAGGCTATGCTTCTGAGCGGCGTTTCCATGAAATTTCTGGATTACGACAACGACGGCTGGGAAGACATCGTGCAATTGAACAGCGCGATGCTGGACAACGTCCAGCTCTACCACAGCGAGGTATCTTACAAAGAGCCGCTCCTGATGTTCCGCAATCTAGGAAAAGGCCAGTTCGATAAGGTTTCGGACGCTCTAGGCCCCGACTTTATGCGCTCCATTGCCGGGCGCGGCCTGGCCACCGCCGATTACGACAACGACGGCGACATCGACATCGCCATCAATAACCGCGGCGATTATCCCGAACTTCTGCGAAATGATGGAGGCAACCGCAATCATTGGCTGGAAGTTCTGTTGATCGGGACGCGTTCGAATCGCGATGGCATTGGCGCTTCATTGAAATTGACTTCCGAAGGATTCGTGCACGTCGAGCAGGCAAAGGGCGGAATGGGTTATATGTCCGCAAGCGACCGGCGGATTCTGTTCGGTCTTGGAAAACGAACCAAGATCGACTCGTTGGAGATTACTTGGCCCAGCGGGCAGGTAGATAAAATGACGAATGTGCCGATCGATCGAATTATTGCCGTAAAGGAAGGTACGGGAATCGTGCCGCGAGCATTTCCAAAAATCACCCCGAAGGGGACGGTCCAATGATGCGGGCGAGCGTAGAGGGTCTGCCAGTTGAATTCCTTTTCGTTCTGTCTAGCTTTTCGACACAACGAGTTTCGGTCCGGATAAACGCTTGGCCATGAGTCTACCTCGAAGGCGTTTCCTCGGCTCCTCAAGCGTTTTTCTTGGCAGCACCTTGTTGGACGCGCTTGCAAGCCCTCTTTGGAAATGGAAACGCTCGCTGTCCCTCAATCTCGCTTCCACAACCGCCTTTAACACGGCAGACGCGAGTGGTTCCGCTTCGGCCCCGGCCTCGCCAGTGGTGTTCGTCGATGTTGCTCGGGAAGCCGGTCTCAATTCCCCGAACGTCTGGGGCGGAATCAATCACAAGCAGTACATCATCGAAGCTAAAGGCAGTGGCCTTGCTTTTTTCGATTACGATAACGACGGTTGGCTGGACATTTATTTGACGAATGGAACGCGCTTCAACACTGCATGGCCCGCGGGAAAAGCGCCTACTTCTCATTTGTACAAAAACAATCGCGATGGGACCTTCACCGACGTCACCGAAAAATCGGGCTTGGCCCGCACGGGCTGGCAGACTGGCGTTTGCGTCGGCGACTACAATAACGACGGCTGGGACGATCTCTTTTGCTGCTTCTGGGGACACAATATCCTGTTTCACAACAATGGAGACGGAACGTTCGCCGACGTTACGCGCAAGGTTGGCCTATACGACGAACAGATACGCTGGGGCGCCGGCTGCACTTGGCTCGACTACGACCGCGACGGCCATCTTGATCTTTTTGTGGCCCATTACATAAAGCTCGACCCTGAAAAAACTCCTTCAGCGACTCCGCCTCCCGTCTGTCAGTGGAAGGGTATTCCTACGATGTGCGGCCCACGCGGTCTTCCCGGCGACACGAATGTTCTCTATCACAACAATGGAGACGGAACTTTCTCCGATGTCTCGGAAAAATCGGGCATCTTGAAACCGGGACCTCGATACTCGATTACGCCCATCTCCTACGATTTCGATAACGATGGTTGGCCCGACATTTATGTGGCCGTGGACTCGGAGCCGAGCATCCTCTTTCACAATAATCACGACGGCACCTTCACGGATATCGCCGTAATCGCCGGCTGCGCCTATAGCGAGAACGGCCATGAACAATCCGGAATGGGAGTGGCCGTCGCCGATTACGACTGCGACGGGTGGTTCGACATCTTTAAAACAAATTTCGCCGACGACACTTGCAACCTCTACCGCAACAACGGAGATGGAACTTTTAACGACGTCACGTTTGCCTCCGGAATCGGTGTCAACAACCAGTACGTCGCCTGGGGCTGCGGCTTCATCGATTACGACAACGATGGCTGGCAGGATATTCTGCAGGTCAATGGACATGTGTACCCGGAAATCGAGGGGCACGATACTGGCCAGACCTTCAAGAACCCGCGGCTGGTCTACAAAAATTTGGGCAATGGACGATTCAAGGACGTGTCGTCCGAAATGGGACCCGGAATCAGCGAGCGTTTCTCGAGCCGCGGCGCCGCGTTCGGAGACTATGACAACGACGGCGACATCGACGCCCTGATTTTGAACATGAACGATTTACCCTCCTTGCTTCGCAACGACGGGGGTAACAAACAGAATTGGATCAAGATCAAATTAATCGGGACCAAATGCAATCGCACGGCTATCGGGGCGCGCGTCCGTGTGGTTACGGGCAAGCATGTCCAGATAAATGAGGTCCACAGCGGATCGAGCGTCATGTCGCAGTGCGATCTGCGCCTTCATTTTGGCCTTGGAAAGGCGGACTTGGTGGATCTGATCGAAGTGAAGTGGCCCACAACACAAAGCGTCGAGCGCTTCACGAAGGTCGGGCCCAACCAGATTCTCACCATCCGCGAAGGCGGCGGCATCGTCGCGGCGGTCGGGCCCGCCAAACCAAAATAAATTTCTTCTCGTTCAGTGCGGCGCAGCGATTGCAGAATGGTTCTTCAGAATAATCAGGAATTGCCGGAGTTCCCGCTGCTGGCGCTCCGTTTCAACGGCTTCCGCCTTTTCGATCCGGTCGTACGTTTCAAATTGCTCCTGCGCCTTGGCGCTCTCGCCCATTCGTTGGTACACCAGACCGAGCTGGCGGTGAGCCTCACCTAAGGCGGGATTAGCCGCAATTGCTTCCGTGTAATCCCGAATCGCCCGGCTAGATTCGCCGCGCGCGGAATGCACTACTCCAAGCTGAAGATACGCTTCGCCGAGCTGTGGATCGATCTTCACAGCTTTTTCGAGCAATGCCTCCGCCTGCTTGATTGCCACTTGATTTTCAGCCCCCTTCGCGCTCTTCCAAATGCTGATCGCGTAGTAATAATTGGCGAGAGCATTTTCAGGTTGGTCGTGCGCAAAACGCGCCAACTTCTGCTCGCTGCAGGGCAGAGGTCCCGGCGTTGTCTTTTCAATCTTTCCGAGGAATAGGTAGGGGGTGGGGTCCGTCGGCTGCAAGTCAGACGCTTCGCACAAACGGCTGGCCGCTTCCTCCCAAGCACCTTTGGAATAGAGTGCCGCTCCAAGGCCTGCCAACATTCTTGCTGAATTCGGGTGTGCGTCTGCCCCTGTCGTAAAAACCTCAACGGCTGGCTGAAACGCTTTATGCAAAAGCAGCTCCGTACCCCATTCGAAGTAGTTCTGCTCGCTGGGTTCCATTCGAGCAGCCTTCTCGTATTCGAGAACGGCTTCTAAAGGATCATTCATCTGCTCGTCGAGTTCGCCGAGCAGACGATGGCCCTCTGCGTTATCTGCAACGCCAAGTTCTTTTCGGACTTGCTCGCGAGCTTGTGCGAATTCGCCCTTGGCTCTGAAAGCAAGCGCCGCGTCGTATTGCCTGCCCGCCGTGCCCTCAAGAGTTCCCGCCGGCTCGCTGGATTTCAAGTTCAGCGTTTGCTTCGCAAGTGATTCGCTCGTTCGCGAACTGGCGGCGGACCCGTGCAATCCGAGATCGCTCCAATCCGTGATTCCCGCGACGCTGAAGTTCGGTTCGTCAGCGAATTCCATTGACCCGGTCGAGGATTTGGCCGACGCCGCGGACGAGGCTAGCCCGCGCCCCGCTGAGGTCGCAGGATTGAGGACCAAGTCGACGTGTCTCTCGTCTCCTTTCGATAAGACGATCGAGTCGGCAACCGTATCGGCCCAACCTGGCTTCCCTGCCCGCAGCTTGTACGTGCCGGCATGATCCGTCCTTAGAAGGTAGGCACCACGAGCATCCGTCTGCGCTTTCACTGTCCTCGAACTTCCTTTGTCCTCAAGTAGCATGGTGGCACCAGTTACGGGCGCGCCGGCCGCGTCACGTACGGTTCCTTCGATCACGGCTGTGGCTGATTCTTGCGCTGCGGAGGCCTGCATAAAAGACGCGGTGCGCCCAGCGCACAGATGAGCCCCCGCCAGATAACAGAAAACGACGAAGAGACGAATCGGGCTCGTTCGAGAGAAGCTTAGGAATTTGTGCGGCGAGTTGGTCATGAAGGCTAACTTCTATTGTGAAAAGAGGCTTTTGTGGCACCCAAATGAAATTATGTCCGATTTCTGGGCTTCGGGACATTCTTTCTGACTGTGCCGACAACGCCTCGGCCTGCTTTTATTTCCTCCAGAGCCGTTGCCCCCTTCCCCGTCTGCGCCAGCTACACAGCTTCCGGGGAACTGGGAGAGATTTCGAAACTCACCTGCTGCGCGCCCAGCCGGGGATGAATTCCCGTGAGCCGCACCGTTCCAGCCTCTTCTTTCGCTCGAATCCAAATCGCGCCCGTTCCGCCAATCAGCGCAAACGGATTATCGCCGATCATTTCCGCGGGCCCTTCCAACTCCAGCTTGATGGCATCGTTCGCAAAGGGGCGAATGGCGCCAAATTCGTCCGTCACGCGCAAAACCACGCGCGTGGAATCCGCTCCATCGGCGTTCAAATGCGTGTCGTCTGGCACCAATGCGAATTTTTGATCGATGCCCTTGCCGGAAAGAGTCTTCACAATTGCTTGCTTGCCGGCCAAATAGCCCTCAATTCGCATATCGCCCCAACTTCCCCAGAGATGCATCAAATCGATAGAAAACGGAGGATAGCGGAGATACGGATACGCGGTTTTGTCCGGATCGGCTTCCGCCACCAGCTTACCGGCAATATAAAACTTGAGATGATCGCAGTTAGAACACACAACCGCCTTCGTGAATCCGATTGATTCATCGCCGCGCGCCCAGTGGAATGCCGGCTCGAGCACCCCCTCATCCGAAGGATCGCATTGTGATTTGTAGAAACCCGCGGCGGGCTTCGGCTCTCGAAAAATGTCGGTCACCCCGTGGTAGCAGATGCGGTCGCCACTGCCAAAATCCGCATGGGTGTTGTAGTCGAAGGCGCACCAGCCCAGGCCCCCGGCATACTGTGGATTAGAAGCAAGCTGGTTGTGCGTACGTGCGTGGCGCAGCGTGTGTTCGGTCAGACGTTCCTTATTGTCGATGGTCTTCGTGGGATATGTGTGACCCACAAATTCCGTGTTGAGGTAGCGGGGGTGGTTCGGCGGCAGCAATGGGAATCCAAAATCATTCATCGTAAAAACGTCTTCTAGAAATTCAGAAGATTGAAAATTGCGGATGCCGCACGTCTGGCGTGTTGGATCGAGCCGATGCGCTACCGCGTTGGTCCGCGTGTAGAAATCGTGGTCGTCTCTCGATTCGTTGATCCGCACGCCCCACAAAATAATGCTCGGATGATTCCAATCGCGCCGAATCATGCGTCCGACGTTATCGATTGAGATTAGCTTCCACGCCTCGTCCCCGATGTGCTGCCAACCGGGAATTTCTTCCAGCACGAGCAATCCCATTTCGTCGCAGGCGTCCAGAAAATGCCGGGATTGCGGGTAATGCGAAGTGCGGACGATGTTGCATTTCAGATTCTTGCGCAGGATTCGTGCATCGTTGCGCTGGACGCGCGCCGGCATCGCTTGCCCGGCGAAGGGAAACATTTGATGCCGATCCAGGCCGCGTAGCTTGACGATTTTGCCGTTCAGCTCGAAGCCATGGTCCGTGAAGTGCGCTTCGCGAAAACCAATCGTGCGGCTGTCCTGATCGATCAGCTCCGATCCTCTCAGAAGCCGAACGTGGACCGAATACAGTTGCGGATGCTCCAGCTCCCACAACTTGATGCCGCTGAGTTTCTCGAAGTGCACGGTGTGCGCCACTGCTTCTGTCGTGGCCTCGGACGCCGGAACCCGTTGCGTGGCTTTCGCAACGACGCGCTCGCCCTCCCGGAGTTCTGATTCCAACGTCAGGTTCTCGCCCGAAGCTTGCGTATGGCGCAGGAAGCAGTCCACATCCAGCTCGGGATGTTCGCTGAGCACGGCCTTGGGCTTCGCAAAAAGATTCTCAATAAATGTGGCCGGAACGATACGCAGCCAAACTTCCCGGTAGATTCCTCCAAACGTGAGGTAGTCCACTTGATGCCCGAACGGCGGAATATCCGGCCGCTCGCGCGAGTCCAAGTCAACCGCCAGCACATTGTCTGCGTCGAAATCGATGTGCGGCGTAAGGTCGAAAGAAAAAGGCGTGTACCCACCCTTGTACTCGCCCAGGTGCACGCCATTGATCCATACAGTCGAAGCCGTCATCGCGCCTTCGAAGTCGACGAAAACAAGTTTCCCGCGCGCCTCGGCCGGCAAACGAAACCGCCGCCGGTAAATCGAGACGAACTCGTACTCCTTGTCGTCGAAGCTATGCCACGGAAGCCGAATATTCGTATGGGGAATCACGACGCGTTCGAAGGCATCATCATTGAACTCGCGCCCGTGCGCTCCCTCTACAAACGATCGATTAAATCGCCAGTTCCGATTGATAGGAAAAACCAACCGGCCTCCGCCGTTGGAAGCCTCAGGTAGAGATGAACCCGCAAGGAGTCCTGGCGCAAGCGTGCTGCCCGCGAGAACGGTACTCGTTGTCTTCAGAAAATCACGTCGGTCCATAGCCATCCTTTGTCAACCTGAGCGTGAGATGACCCACACGAAAAGTTTGCGCCGCGCATCTTACCAGTTTCAACCCAAATCTTCGACGAAGCGCAATTAAAAGCGCTCGAACTTTTGGAACATGCGCCACGGGGGTGTTCTTCCGCCACCAGTCTGTGTAACTTTCGCACCGGAAACTCAGCCCGTGCCAAGCAAAAATCTCCCGCTGGCTCTTCATCGGGCGAGACAAGCACAACCGACGAGTGCTAGGATACGGCAAAATGAAAATCTCATTGAACTTCCGTTTCGTCTCAGCACTTTCCGCCTTTCTTTTGCTGACCCTATTTGTCGCGGCTTCGGCTCGCGCTCAGACCACACCCGTCTTCCGTCTCGATGGCGGCAATTCCACCTATGCCTTTGGCGTCAACGAGCGCGGCGAGCTGCAGTCGCTCTACTGGGGCGGCCGTCTCGGCCCGCACGATGCCATCCCTCCCGCGCATTCATTTCCGGAATTGGCCTCCTTCGATTCCTCGTACACCACCACGCCGCAGGAATACGCAGCCTGGGGCGCGGGCTTGTACACCGAGCCCGCTCTCAAAATAACTTTCGCAGACGGCAACCGCGATTTGATTCTTCATTTTGTCCGCGCCGTGTCCGCCGGCCCCCAGGAGATCGATTTGCTTCTGAAAGATATTTCTCGCGAGATTTTCGTGACGTTGCACTACTCGATGGACCCCGCTTCCGGCATTTTGGCGCGCTCCGCCGACATCGAAAATCGGACAAAAGAACCGGTGGTGATCGAACAGGCAGCTTTCGCGCAATGGACCTTGCCTCCCGACCGCTATACGCTCAGCTATTTGACCGGCCGCTGGGCGGGGGAGTGGACGCTCAATCAGGAGCCGATTCTAGGCGGAGCACGAGTCATTGAAAGCCGCCGCGGAACAACCGGCCATCAAGCCAATCCCTGGTTCGCGATTTCTCGCGATGATAGCCAAACCTCCGTAGGACCATTGGTCGCAGGTGAGGAACATGGCGAAGTGTGGTTTGGCGCGCTGGCCTGGTCAGGCTCCTGGCGGATCACCGTCGAAAAAACGCAACGCGATTGGGTTCGCGTCACCGGCGGCTTCAATCCTTTTGATTTCGGCCATTTGTTGAAGCCCGGGGAACATCTCGAGACGCCTATTTTTTATGGCGGCTATTCCGATCACGGCCTGGGTGGCGCGTCGCGATTGTTGCATCGCTTTGAAATTGAACGCATCCTTCCCCACGCTCCAAATCCAAAGCCGCGCCCGGTGATTTACAACTCTTGGGAAGCCACCGAGTTTAATGTCAGCGAAGCCGGCCAAATCGCTCTGGCGGAGAAAGCTTCCACCATCGGCGTGGATCGCTTCGTGATGGACGACGGCTGGTTCGGACAGCGCAAGAACGATCACGCGGGACTTGGCGACTGGTATGTAAACCCGCAAAAATTTCCGCATGGCCTGAAGCCGCTCATCGACAAAGTACATTCCTTGGGCATGGATTTTGGTTTGTGGGTCGAGCCGGAAATGGTCAATCCCGATTCGGACCTTTATCGGAAGCACCCAGACTGGGTTTTGAATTTCCCCGGTCGTCCTCGTTCCGAATCGCGAAATCAGCTTGTGCTTAATCTTGCTCGCCCGGATGTACGCGACTACGTCGAAGGCTTTCTCGACAAGCTGCTCACCGAAAACGACATCGCCTTCCTGAAGTGGGATTACAACCGCAACTGGGCCGAGCCCGGCTGGGATCAGGTTCCCGTCGATGAGCAGAAGCGCGTCTACGTCGACTTCATCCGCAATCTCTATTCGATTCTTGCGGAGCTTCGCAAAAAGCATCCCAATATTGAGATTGAAAGCTGTTCGGGCGGAGGCGGGCGCGTCGATCTCGGTATTTTGCGCTACGCCGACGAAGTCTGGCCTTCGGACAACACCGATCCCTTCGACCGCTTATCCATGCAGGACGGTTTCACTTACGCTTACACGCCGCAAATCATGATGGCTTGGGTCACAGACTCGCCGCACTGGCTGAACCACCGCTCGACCTCACTCACCTACCGGATGCTCAGCTCCATGCAAGGTTCGCTGGGCATTGGCGCCAATCTGAATCATTGGAGCGCGGAGGATTTTGCCACTGCAAAGCGGCTCATTGCCGCCTATCATGCTGTTCAGCCGACCATTGTGCAGGGCGATCTTTATCGGTTAATCAGCCCTCGTAATGGCAGCGAGTTCTCGTCCACGGAAACGGTCTCCCTCGACAAGAAGCAGGCCGTCGTGTTTGCATTCGCAAATGCCACACAGGAAGGCCGCGGCTTTCCCCTGCTGCAGTTGCAGGGGCTCGATCCGGAAGCCCAATATGCGCTGAGTTGGATCGAAGGCAAAGCCGAAGACGGTACGCCGGAAAACGCCTCGGGCGCGTGGTGGATGCGCCATGGCGTGCAGCTCGAGCTCCGCGGAGATTACCAGGCGGCGGCATTTAGGTTGGATCGCCGGCTGTAGCCGGTTCAGCGGTCCAATCGCAAGACCGTTTCCTTATCTCAACGTTCCAAAGCCGCGAATTTTGGAGCATGCCCGCGTCCGCGTGCACAGCGCAGGTTTAGTCAGGCCATGGTATGGGCGGCTTACCAAAGGAAGCAAGCCTGTCCCGCATCAATGCACAATCGCAGCGCTCAGGAAATTTCCGTAGCCGACTATCACAGTCGAGTCAACCGACGAAATCAGTGCCGGCGTTGGAAGCCGCATGGCGGAGCGCTCGGGCTCTTCCAATAAGCCATATCTTTGAGGCTTCATATTTTTCAGTTGGCCAAAGCCCGTCGGTCGATTCGTGGCATAAGCTGAGATGTTCCCGGGAGGAGCTGTCCCCCGATCTTCGACTAGGAGGAAAGCTCGTTGAAAAAAGCCCGCAAAGTTTTCTGCCACGTCGGAAGCGAAAACGGTGCGCGGCACCGCAGCACAGGAACAGCTTAAAGCTCTCCCACTGCGATTCTATTAGTTGGCTCTGGCTTCTTGTCTGTAGGCGTGAAGTTCGTGCAACAAAGATCGCGCCGATTCTGGAACCGCGACCTTGCCGCTAAGAATTTCTTGGCGGTCCACCTTGTCGCCGTACATCGCCTTGTCGCCACTTTGGTCGGCTTGTACTACGGCGCCATCCAGGCTCACTCCAGCGAAGACACCTTTGGCACGCGAGTATGACAGAATTTCCGCATTCAGCTTTAGGTCGGTGCCAGCAGCAGCGTTGCGGCCCACGGGACCCGCGGCTACAGAAGCATCGGCTCCGAGTTTGAATTTGTCGCTAAGCAGGCTGTGCAAGGCGTGGTCGTTCATGAACAGCATCACGATGTCCGTGGATGAGCCGCCAATCTGATAGCCAACGCTCCCGCCGTCGATCGCGATGTACATGGGAGCGCTCCAGCCGTGCTCGGTCCGACAGGTTGCCAGCCCTCTGCCGTAGCTGCCACCGAAGATAAAGGCGAACTTGACGTCTCCTGGAATGATGGCGATACACTTCGCCGATTCCAGTAGATCCTGCGGGATGCCCTGATCCGGGGTGTTCATGATCTCCCGGAAGACCTGGGCAGCTTTGTGGGTGCGATTCACATCATCCTCGCGGTCCGAGGCGACGGCGGTTACAGTCACAAGCATGGCTAGCGTTGCGAAGGCCAGAAGACGTTTCAACATTGTTTATCCCCCTCAGAGTTTGAATTCTCAAAACTGCGGTACAAGTTCGTTGATGGCAGAACTCCCGTCAGCGTGCTGGCGTATAAAACGTCAGCGCAGATCCAATCTTGGACGACGCAGACTGAAGGCTCTTAACGTATCTCGCGCTGACGAACCGTTCAGCGAATCCCTCATTCGGACGCTTTAGCCTTGCAGTTGCGTATTCCCAAGTAGCATTTTAGAAAGCCTAAGAACCGTAGTCTGTACAATTTGAGACACATCCGCAGTTTCGGACGCGGAGCGTGGCAGCCATAGATGTGGTGCCACGGGCGATGGCTTTGGCAAAACCGATCCGAGTCAGAATGGCGGACAGCACATACAGAGACGGGCGAGGCGGAATTCATCAATTCCAATCGCGCAACGGTATAAGAGTTCTGAAGTTGTGTCCGTACAAAATGGGCCTGTTTCCTCTGCTCACGCCAACGCAGCGCGCGGCTAACTCTTTTTTCTTACTTGCCCACGGCTTTTTCGGATTTCTGATGCGCTTCTTGTGAGGCCCGGAACGCGTTGGTCGAGTGTTCCATGGCTTGCTTGGAAAGTTCGTGTCCCGTTAAGTGATCCTCTTTACCGTGATGCACGGCCGCTGAACGGTGAGCATGCGCGGCTAGTTCGTGAAGTTCCGCGGCTTTTTGATGTGAATTCTGCGCCATGACCTTTCCTTTCAAACCTGCCGGATTCTTCGATCTCGGCACGCTTCGCGGTTAGTTTAGCCTGGGATTTACCACTTGGCTCGCGAGCGCGAGCCACGCGAGCTCTTCCGCAAAAAGGCTGACGCCCTCCCTAAACCCCTCAACCACTTCACTCTAAACTCCGCGAGCGCGGCCGAATTCAGTGGCCTCGAGGGATGAAAACGCCAAGGCCTCGCACACTTCGTTCCAGGTTGCCCGGTGGTCCAATCGCGCGAAATTTCTCATGCTTTCGCCTCACTGATTCTTTTTGCTGGCGAGTACGGCACCCGAATCCGCCGTCGTTCGCTCTACATTCGAAGCCCACCGAACAAATACACAATAACCACAATAATTACCACCAACCCGACAATCCCCACCCCTCCGCGATGCCCCCATCTTGAATATCCGTAATAGCCCCCTCCGCCGCCGAACAATAGCAGCAGAACAATCAGTAGCAATAACATGCGAATCTCCTCTCAAGTTGCATAAAACATTTTCTTTCAATTTCCCGGCGCGGCTTCCCTTTCGAGCAGGCACGCTCGGCAGAAGTCTTCGATCTCTGCTGGCAATTCTTCGCCCCTCGGTTACTTGCCGAAAACCTTTTTTACCTGCCCGACTTTCTCCTGGACTTTCCCGGCGACCTCCTCGGCTTTCCCTTCCGCTTCGAGATCCGGATCGTTCGTCAATTTCCCTGTTTTTTCCTTCACTTTTCCTTTCAGGTTGTGCAGCTTGCCCTCGATCTGATCTTGTATTCCTGGTTTCATTGGCTCGCTCCCTCACACATGTTTTCAAGCTTCCCATCACGATCCACGATCTCCGCTTCAGGTCTGCGTTCCTAGTCGATTTTTCCCTTGCAGACCACATGGCCGCATTTGCATTCGATGTCCGGCATTTTTTCCATCGTTTCACACTGCACGCTACAATATTTTCCTGAATGGGTCGTACACGAACAGTTCGGATGAGCGCACTTCTTCACATTTTCAGTCGCCATTTGTCTCTCCTCGGACCAGAATTTTCATTTCAGACTCGCAAGTTCCGCAGCGTTCCTAAAACGCTGGCCGTTTGAAAGCCTGATCTCTGATCGCCGCAAAGATAAGAGAATTCATTATTCGTGTCTGTACAAAAGAGCGCACCCTGGGGCAAGCATCCGTGATTGAGGCGTAGAACTGCGGAGCGGATGGCCGACGTGAATCGTGCCATCGGGGTTTCGTGACCGGTCGGGGTCTGCAGGACGAACCGTTGTGGCTAAATCAATATAGCTCAACGAAATCTTACACTGCGGTTTCGGGGTGTGTTGAATAGGTGCTGCGCGCACCAATATTCGCGACGACGGCACGGTCGCGAAAGTTCTCGACGTCGGCCAGCATGAAGTAACCGTTGCAGCCTCGAAACGCACTTTTCGGTTTACGCTGAAGCGAAGCGCACGAACGTTCCACACGCACTGTCCGAAACAGCACAGTTTCCTGGTTGTCACGCTGTCATATTTCAGATTGGGACTCAGTTTGGTGATACGAGAAGGATGGCGAGTACCCAAGGAGCTTGCGAAATGACCACACAGAATTCAGTTGTCGCGGTGTATTCCACGCATACCCAAGCGGATCAAGCGGTGAAAGAGCTTCAACGCGCCGGAGTCGACCTGCACAAATTGTCGATTGTTGGGAAGGGGTATCACACCGATGAACATGCGGTGGGCTACTACAACACCGGGGACCGTATGAAGTATTGGGGCAAAGTCGGAGCCTTCTGGGGAGGTTTCTGGGGGCTGTTGTTCGGATCTGCTTTTTTTCTGATTCCGGGCCTCGGCCCAATTTTGGCGGCCGGACCGGTGGTTGCATGGGTTGTGGCGGCGTTGGAAGGCACGGTAGAGGTAGGTGCGTTGGGTGCTCTGGGAGCTGGCCTCTACAGCATTGGAATTCCTAAGGACAGCATTGTGAAATACGAAGCAGCGCTCAAGTCCGACCAGTTCCTACTGATCATCAATGGAACGGCTGCAGAGGTGGCTAAAGCGAAGGACATCATCGAAACCACGCGTCCCGCGCAATTGTCGCTGCACTCAGGCGAAAAGACAGCCGTAGCATCAGTGTAGCTTTCCTGCGCGTTGCCTGGGCAAGTCCGTCGCCATGGGCCTTGCCGACCCGCGTGGGTCTCTGCGAATTGCTTCGACGAGCTGAAGTGTGAAGACCTTCGTCAATCACCGAGAAAATGGCCGAAATGCCGCACCACTTCACTCCAATGGAGCTTGAGTACCTTCCGGAGGATTCGCGTTTGAGCGAGGAATTTCGACGCCGATTTCGCAAGCTGATTCAAGAACAGCTGATTGCATCGTAGAGAACACGTGCGAAGTCCGTGCCTGAATTTGCTGTGGACTGAGATTCTTTGGAAACGATCTGGTAGAAAAACAAACACGGCGAATGTGCGCGTGATTTCGGCGAGTTCCAATCCGTTGGAGTCCGCGTCATTCACACGGACGACCAACGCAAGGTCGTCAAGTCGGCTAGCGGTGTTGCCGGCCTTTGCAGACAAAGGAGAATGGAACCATGAAGACGCAAACTCTTTCCTTGGAGCTCTCTCGGGATATTTCCCCGAATATTACTCCAGAAGTGCTCCGCAAAATGGATGCGTATTGGCGCGCCGCGAACTATCTGTCGGTCGGGCAAATCTATCTGTACGACAATCCGCTGCTCAAGGAGCCTCTCAAACTTTCACACGTGAAGCCGCTGGTAGTCGGCCACTGGGGCACCGTGCCGGGGCAGAACTTCATTTATGTGCACCTGAACCGGGTCATTAAGCAGTTTGACCTGGACATGTTCTACATCGCCGGTCCTGGTCATGGCGGCGCCGCGCTCGTCGGCAACGTCTATCTCGAGGGCACCTGGAGCGAGATCTATCCGAACGTCACCCAGGACGAAGCCGGCCTGAAAGAGCTGTTCAAGCAATTCTCGTTTCCCGGCGGAATTTCCAGTCACGTTGCGCCGACGACGCCGGGGTCGATTCACGAAGGCGGCGAGCTGGGATATTCGCTTAGCCACGCCTTTGGAGCGGCCTTCGACAATCCCGAGCTGATTGTCGCCTGCATCATTGGCGACGGTGAAGCGGAAACGGCTTCCTTGGCAACCTCATGGCAGTCCAACAAGTTTCTCGACCCGATTAGAGACGGAGCTGTGCTGCCGATCCTGCATCTCAATGGGTACAAGATCAGCAATCCAACGGTCCTGGCCCGCATCGAGCATGAGGAATTGGAGCAATTCCTACGCGGCTGTGGCTGGACGCCACATTTTGTGGAAGGCGATGAGCCGGAAAAGATGCATGAACTCATGGCTACCACAATGGAAAAAGTCATTGAGGAAATCCGGAAAATCCAAAGCAACGCACGGAGCAAAAACGACATCACGCGGCCGCGCTGGCCCATGATCGTTCTCAAGTCACCCAAGGGCTGGACGGGACCGAAATTCGTCGATGGCCTGCAAATCGAGGGCACTTTCCGATCGCACCAGGTGCCGCTCCTTGTGGATCCCGAGCATCCCGAGCACGTCCAGCAGTTGGAAAGCTGGATGAAAAGCTACAGAGCTGAAGAATTGTTCGATGTAAACGGCCGGCTCATCCCGGAATTGGCCGAGCTTGCGCCGAAGGGCGACCGCCGCATGGGTGCTAATCCCCACGCTAATGGCGGCATTCTGCTGCGCGACCTGCGCATGCCGGACTTTCATCTTCACGCGGTGAACGTGCCTTCGCCCGGCGCGGTTACCGGACAGGATACGCTCGTGCTGGGCACGTTCCTGCGGGACGTCGCCAAGCTAAATCAGGATCAGCGTAATTTCCGCATCTTCGGTCCCGACGAAACGCTCTCGAATCTCCTTGGTGCGGTGTTCGAATTTACCAACCGCCAGTGGGACGCCCGGGAAGTAAAAAATGATGAATTCCTCGCGCCCGCCGGCCGCGTGCTGGATTCCATGCTCAGCGAGAACCAGTGCGAGGGTTGGCTCGAAGGATATCTTCTGACAGGGCGGCACGGGTTATTCAACAGCTATGAGGCATTCATTCGCATCGTCGACTCGATGTTCAGCCAGCATGCCAAGTGGCTGAAGGTTTGCCTGGAACTGCCCTGGCGCCGCAAAATTTCCTCGCTGAACTATCTGCTCGCCTCTCACGTCTGGCAACAGGATCACAACGGCTTCACGCATCAGGATCCCGGATTCCTCGACCACGTCATCAACAAGAAGGCCGATATCGTGCGCGTTTACCTTCCCGCCGATGCCAACTGCTTGTTGTCGGTGTTTGATCACTGTCTGCGCAGCCGGAATTACGTCAATGTGGTGGTGGCAGGCAAGCACGCTCTCCCGCAATGGCTGACGATGGACGCCGCTGTTGTTCACTGCACGGAAGGAATTGGCATCTGGCAATGGGCCAGCAACGACCAAGGCGCCGAACCGGACGTGGTCATGGCCTGCTGCGGCGACACGCCCACGCTTGAGATTCTGGCTGCCGTTTCGATCCTTCGCAAGCATCTTCCCGATCTGAAAATCCGCGTGATCAATGTCGTCGACTTGATGAAGCTGCAGTCAGCGAGCGAGCACCCGCACGGACTCAGCGAAACGGATTACGATGCGCTCTTCACGAAAGACAAACACATTATTTTTGGCTTTCATGGGTACCCGACGCTAGTTCACCGGCTGACCTACCGCCGCACTAACCGCAACCTCCACGTCCGAGGCTACAAGGAAGAAGGCACGATCACGACGGCCTTTGACATGAGGGTGCAGAACGATCTGGACCGATTCCATTTGGTACAAGACGTCGTCGATCGCCTCCCCCATTTGGGTTCCAAGGGCGCCTACCTCAAGCAGCAAATGCAGGACAAGCTCATCGAGCACAAGCACTACATCGACAAACATGGCCAGGATTTACCGGAAATCCGCAACTGGAAATGGGCGGAGCCACGTTCTGGCGACTCCGTTCCGAAATAATTCGGCGTGGAATTAGAAAGGCAGAAAACCAATGCCCGAGGGCAAGCACAATCACCAACAGCAAGTAGCACTAGATGGCGAACACATGCATCACGATCCTGGCCCTTACTGGAAGCGCGCACATCACGACTGGCGTTTCTGGGTCGGCATGTTCCTCATGGTAGTGGCCATCACCGTCTATTTCATGAGCGACGACCTGTCGTTAGTACCGAGCAGCCATCCTCAGCAGCAGGTGTCAAGTGCCCCCAAAAAATAGCGGAGCTGCAAGGACTTTTATAGACCAGGGACGAGAGCATCTGAAATCGCACGCTTCCGAACAGAACGCAGTAGCTACCGAAGTTGATATGGGCCTTTTGGCGAGCGATGAAAGTACAGAGAGGGAGCCCCTGAGTGAAACTCTTCTGTATCCACTGCGATTCGGGCCGATCTATCAATATCGGCTCTGGGGTGGGAGGCGTTTAGCCGACCTGCTCTCCGCGCCATTACCGGGAGACGGCCCAATCGGCGAAGCGTGGGTGCTCAGCGATCGCAAAGACCATCCAAGCCTCGTTGCCAATGGACCACTTAAAGGACAGACCATCAGTCAGTTGCTGAATCACTCTCGAGAGCAATTGATGGGAAGGCTGGCCGGGCGCTTTCGCCAATTCCCGCTGCTGCTGAAATTCCTCGATGTACGAGAAATGCTTTCCGTTCAGGTGCATCCCTCAGATGCACAAACCAACCTGTTGCCGGCTGGCGAAACCGGGAAGACAGAAGCATGGGTCGTACTCGAAGCGGGGTCGAAAAGCCGCATCTATGCGGGGTTAAAGCCTGGTACCACTCCGGACGATCTCCGGCAGTCCCTCAAGGACAAAACCACTTCGGACAACCTCGCTTCCTTCACCCCGAAGCCCGGCGACGGAGTTTTTCTGCCGGCTGGGACGGTTCACTCGCTTGGCGACGGCGTCGTGGTGTTCGAGGTTCAAGAGAATAGCGACGTAACGTTTCGTCTATACGATTGGGATCATATCGACGCGAAGACTGGCCGCCCCCGGCCACTTCAAGTCGATCACGCGCTTGCCAGCATTAACTTCGCGGAAGTTACGTCCGGTCTGGTGGCGCCCGAGTTGGAGGCGACGACCCCGGTGGAGCGCGAGAGAATCTTTCATTGTGCACATTTTTGGTTGTGGCGCCTGCGCGGGCACGCGCCATTCACCGTCGGCGCCGCTGGTGTTCCACGTGTGCTCGTTTGCATCGAGGGCTCCGGGCAGGTCGAGCACGACGCCGCAATGTATGCCTTCGAAAAAGGCGACGTAGTGCTCATGCCCGCCGTGGTCGGAGCTTGTGCTTTTCGGCCGAACCGCGAAGTGAACTTGCTGGAGATTGCGATACCGGAATAATTTGCAGGCGGGTAGCAGCGGAATGATTGGCAAGGCGGAAAGCGCTTCTCCAGAGCGGAGGCATCCAGAGGTGGCAGGCCTGTGAAAAAACTAATCGTCTTTGATTTGGACGGCACACTTGCCGAGAGTAAATCGTCTCTCGATACCGAAATGGCGGCGCTGCTCCATGACCTCCTTGGCGTCGTCAAAGTGGCCATCATTTCCGGAGGCGACTGGCCGCAGTTCGAAAAACAACTGCTCTCCAATCTTCCCCATGACGGACGCCTGAAAAACCTTTCGCTCCTTCCGACCTGTGGAACAAAATTCTTCGAATACAAGAGCGATTGGAAAAAACTCTATTCCGAGGATTTCACAGCGGATGAAAAAAAGAAAATCATCTCTTCTTTGAAGAAGGCGGTAGCGGAAGCGGGCTTCAAGGTCGAAAAGGTTTGGGGAGAAGCAATTGAAGACCGCGGCAGTCAGATAACATATTCCGCGTTGGGTCAGCAAGCCCCCTTAAAAGAAAAAGACAAGTGGGACCCTGATTACACCAAGCGCAAAAAAATCAAAACGATCCTCGACCCTTTGATTCCAGGATTCTCTGTCCGTATGGGTGGCGCGACCTCCATCGACGTCACAAAACCGGGTATCGATAAAGCTTACGGAATCGGAAAGCTGCGCGATCTTTTGGGTATTTCCTTGGCAGAAATGATTTTCATCGGTGACGCCTTGTTTCCAGGTGGGAACGACTATCCCGCGGAAGAAGTTGGTGTGGTCTCCATCCCAGTTCGGGGTCCCAATGAAACTAAACCGGTGACCAAGACAATCATCGCTTGTCTGGACGGCAATCCATGAGCGCGACCTCGCGTGTAAATCTGGTGAGTGGATTTAAGCTTCAACGCCTGGGCATGTTGATGGAACCGGAGCCGGGCAATCCTCAAGAGATCGAAGGCGTCCTGAATCCGGCTGCCGCGCGTGGCCCTGATGGGGCGCTCTATCTCTTTCCGAGAATGGTAGCGAAAGGAAACTATTCGCGCATCGGCATTGCTCGAGTGCGGTTCAATGAAGTCGGCGATCCCGTGGGCGTCGACCGCCTCGGCATCGCGCTCGAGCCGGAAGCCGATTATGAACGGCGGCCACATGGCGGCGGTGGTTGCGAAGATCCTTGTGTCTCATTTGTGGAGCCGCTCCAGCGCTACGTCATGACCTACACTGCTTTTTCGCAGGAAGGACCGCGGATCGCCCTGGCCTCATCAGTGGACCTATTCCACTGGCAGCGTCTGGGTCTTGCGACCTTTGGTCCGTACCACGGCATCCCATTTAGTGACGTGGACGACAAAGACGCGAGCCTCTTCCCCGTGGCCATTCCTAACCCGTCCGGCCATCCGGAACTTGCGATCCTACACCGGCCGCTTTTCCCCGGAACTCGTCCGGAGGAAACGGCCTGTCATGCTGCGTCTCGTGAGTTTGATATCGATCGCGAAAGCATCTGGATTTCCTACAGCCCGATGGCCCTCCAGGAACGTGAACGAGAGCCCTTCGGTAAGTTTAGCTCCCATCATCGGCTGGCGGCTCCGGTGTCGGCCTGGGAGCGGCTCAAAATCGGCGGTGGCACTCCACCCATCCTGACCCGGCACGGCTGGCTGATTATTTACCACGGCGTGAGCGAAGCCCCGAACCGGCACCAGGATCCACACCCCTTGCGCTATTCAGCTGGCGTGATGGTGCTCACTAAGGAGCATCCGCAGTTGATTCGTTATCGTTCGGCGGAGCCGGTTTTGACACCGGAGTTGGCGCAGGAGCGCGACGGGGTCGTCGCCAACGTCGTGTTTCCCACGGGCATCGATCGACGCGACGATCTCGGGGCACCCGACCGCTTCGACGTCTACTACGGGATGGCCGACAGCCGCATCGGTGTCGCACGGCTCAACTTGCCGGATTCCTTGCCTCCGGGAGCTGTCACTGACTCGCCAGGAGCAAAGGTGTAAGCCACTCGATTATAGGAATTCAAAATCGTGAATAAGACTTCTTTGACAGCAGTAGTCCACCGATTTTCCAAGAACCCGCGCAGCGAGATTCGGTGGCGGGAAAGAAAACAGAAAGGATACTCGGTATGAAAGCCGTTGACGAACAGACCAAAGCTCCCGAATCGGAACCCAAGAGTTCGGAATCGAAGCCCAAGAAACCCGAATCAAAGTCCGGATCCAACCCCGACGCCAGGAACGATCAGAAAACCCTGCCGATGGCGGAGCTCGAGAAGAAACTGGACTCTTCTCCGAAGGGCCTGAGCCAAGCCGAGGCGCAGAAACGGCTGGCGCAATATGGTCCGAACGAGATCGCGGAAAGGAAAACCAACGTGTTTCTGAAGTTCCTCAGCTATTTCTGGGGCCCGATTCCGTGGATGATCGAAGGGGCGGTGATTCTTTCGGGGGTCGTCCAGCACTGGCTGGATTTCTTCATCATTCTTTTTCTGCTTCTCTCCAACGCGGTGGTGGCCTTTTGGGAGGAACATCAAGCGGGCAACGAGATCGCCGCCTTGCGGGCCAAGCTGGCAGTCACGGCCAAGGCCCTGCGAGATGGAAAGTGGGACGCCCCCAAGGTAGCGGAACTGGTGCCCGGTGACGTCATCCGCCTGCGGCTGGGGGACATCGTGCCGGCCGATGCGCGCTTGTTGGCAGGCGATCCTATTCAAGTCGATCAGTCCGCGTTGACTGGAGAATCCTTGCCTGCGACACGCAAACCGGGCGAGGCGGTGTTTTCTGGTTCGATTATCAAGCGGGGCGAAGCGGACGCGATGGTCTACGCCACCGGTGAGAAGACTTACTTCGGCAAGACGGCGCAATTGGTCCAGGGAGCTCATACCGTCAGCCATTTCCAGCGTGCCGTACTCAAAATTGGAGATTACCTCATCGTTCTCGCGGTGGCCTTGGTGGCGGTGATTGTTACCGTGGCCCTTTTCCGTCACGATCCAATCCTCAGCACGCTAGAGTTCGCCCTGGTCCTTCTGGTTGCCGCGATCCCCGTGGCGATGCCGATGGTGCTGTCCGTAACGATGGCCGTCGGCGCACGTCTGCTCGCAAAAAAACAAGCGATTGTGACCAAACTTTCGGCCATCGAGGAACTAGCTGGCGTGGATGTGTTGTGCTCGGACAAGACCGGCACCCTTACACAAAACAAGTTGACGCTGGGCGATCCCTTCTGCCTGAACAATATCCCTGCCGACCAGGTCATTCTCTGGGCTGCACTGGCTTCGCGTGCCGAAGATAAAGACACTATCGACCTCGCCGTGATCGGTGGCGTGAAAGACGATAAGGCGCTCAAAAGCTATCAGATACTCCATTTCCAGCCGTTCGACCCGGTGCATAAGCGTACCGAAGCTACGGTCAAGGGCTCGGACGGAAAACAGTTCTTTGTGGCCAAAGGCGCGCCGCAGGTAATTCTGCAAATGTCCACCAACGCCGGCGAAGTAGAACCCGCCGTCGAGAAAGCCGTCAACGAGTTTGCCGGGCGCGGCTTCCGTTCCTTGGGGGTAGCCCGGGCGGATCAGGAGAATAAGTGGCAGTTTGTTGGCGTGTTGCCCATGTTCGATCCGCCGCGCGAGCAGGCCAAGGCAACCATCGCGAGCGCTGGGCAGATGGGTGTGAAAGTCAAGATGGTCACCGGCGACCAATTGGCCATTGCCCGGGAAACTGCCCGTCAGCTGGGAATGGGCACCAACATCCTTGATGCCGCCATGTTGCGCGATTCAAATGATAAGCAGTCAGCGCAGTCCGTGGAGTCCATCGAAATGGCGGATGGCTTCGCTCAGGTATTCCCCGAAGACAAATACAACATTGTCGACGTCTTGCAAAAGCACGGCCACATCGTCGGAATGACCGGCGATGGAGTCAACGACGCCCCTGCGCTGAAGAAAGCGGACTGCGGTATAGCGGTTTCCGGCGCCACCGACGCCGCTCGTGCCGCGGCATCCATCGTGCTCCTGGCGTCCGGCCTTTCCGTAATTATCGACGCCATCAAAGAAAGCCGCCGCATCTTCCAGCGCATGAATAGCTATGCGATTTACCGCATAGCAGAAACTCTGCGCGTGCTGTTCTTCATGACCCTGGCGATCCTGGTCTTTAATTTCTATCCGGTGACGGCGGTCATGATCGTGATGATCGCCGTGCTGAACGACGGAGCGATCCTGTCCATCGCCTATGACAACGTACATTACAAAGATAAGCCCGAGGCCTGGAACATGCGCCTGGTGCTGGGCATCTCCACGGTCCTGGGCGTCATGGGGGTCGTGGCTGCGTTTGGACTGTTTTTTCTTGGCGAGCGCGTATTTCACCTCGACCACGCCCACGTCCAAACGCTGATGTATCTGAAGCTGTCCGTGGCCGGGCATCTGACGATTTTCCTGACACGCACGCGCGGTCCATTCTGGTCCATACGCCCCGCCCGGATTTTGTGGCTTGCAGTGCTCGGCACGCAAGCTGTGGCGACCTTGATTGCCGTTTATGGGTTGTTTATGACACCCCTCGGCTGGGGCTGGGCTGGCTTCGTTTGGGGCTACGCCCTGATTTGGGCCCTCTTGAATGATCGCGTGAAATTGCTCGCCTATCGGATTTTTGACCGCACGAAAGCACCATTGTCGGCCAAGGAAACGCCCGATCTTACATCCCGAATCGCCGCGCGGGCCTATGAACTCTACCAGAAGCGAGTCCGGGGCGAGAGCCAGGCCGATCAAGACTGGAAGGAGGCGGAGCGCGAGATTCGGAAGGATTCAGCGACAAAGACAAAGGCCGTGTGAACGCCGCCCTCAGCCGCATGGTCGGGAAGCGTAGTCTGGGCAGCTCGTGACACCAAAAGGATGAAAATGAAAATCAACGCAAAGGATTTTCGTGTGCGAGGAGAAAAGGTCAATCTTAAGAAATGGCCGACGATCATCAAGACCTTTTGCAAGTCGAAGAAGCACTATGAAAAACTCTTGGAGAAGCACGTTGAAGAGTTAAGCTCGCTGCAACAACTTCACTACGCGTCCGCGCACTATGCATTGCTGCTGATCTTTCAGGCCTTGGACGCTGCCGGCAAGGACGGCTCCATCCGGCATGTCATGTCCGGCGTGAATCCGGAAGGCTGCGAGGTGTTCAGCTTCAAACAGCCGAGCGCCGAAGAACTGAAGCATGACTTTCTCTGGCGCACGACGTGTCGCCTTCCCGAACGCGGGCGGATCGGCATCTTCAATCGCTCCTACTACGAAGAAGTGCTCGTCGTTCGCGTACATCCGGAGATTCTTCGCAATCAAGGCCTCCCCGAAGAGTTGTGCCACGAAAAGACTATTTGGAAGGAGCGCTATCGTTCCATCGTGGACTTGGAGGATCATCTCTTTCGTAACGGAACGCACATCGTCAAAATCTTCCTCCACTTATCGAAAAACGAGCAGCGCAAGCGATTCCTCGAACGTATTGACGAGCCGGACAAAAACTGGAAATTCAGCCTCGCGGACATTCACGAGAGGAAATACTGGAAGCAATACGTGAAGGCGTATGAGGAGTGCTTACACGCCACAAGCACCCATCACGCACCCTGGTACATCGTGCCCGCCGATGATAAGGAAAACGCCCGGCTGATCGTTTCCAGAATTGTTATCGAGGCGCTCAAAGATCTGAAGATGACATATCCTACGACCACGGCAAAACGCCGGCGAGAATTGAAATCAATCGGCAGGCAGCTCGCGAAGTGATAATTGATTTGTGGGCCCATGGTTGGCGAATACTTGAAGAAAGCGTGGATGTCGGATGACAACTTCCCGTTCTGATGCGTTAGTGCTGTTCGGTGTAACCGGCGATCTTGCTCACAAGATGACCTTCCCTGCTCTCTACGCGATGGTGAAGCATGGCACTCTCAAAGTTCCGGTCATCGGCGTTGCGTTCCCCAAGTGGAGTCTGGAACGTCTTCGCAATCGCGTCACGGACAGTATCAAGCACTCTGGCGGCATCGATAATAAGCGTGCCTTCCATCAGCTTCTGTCCTTGTTCAGCTACGTGAGTGGGGATTATAAAGATTCCGCCACGTTCACGGCGCTAAAAAAAGCGCTCGGTAACGCTCGCCGCCCTGCACACTATTTGGCCATCCCTCCCTCGCTCTTCGAGACTGTGATCAAGGAGCTTGGTGCCGCGAAATTGGCCGAGCACGCGCGAGTCATTGTCGAAAAACCGTTCGGCCGGGATCTGGCCTCCGCGCGGGAGCTCAACCGCGCGGCCCGCGCCGTGTTCCCGGAAGATTCCATCTTCCGCATCGACCACTTCCTTGGCAAGGAAGCGATCATGAATATCCTCTATTTCCGCTTCGCCAATTCCTTCCTCGAACCGATCTGGAATCGCAACTACGTGGCCAGCGTTCAGATAACCATGTCCGAGGATTTCGGCGTCAAAGGCCGCGGCGCCTTTTACGAAACCGCCGGCTGTTTGCGCGACGTGGTCGAGAACCACCTCTTCCAGATCGTCGCGTTACTCGCCATGGAGCCGCCCTCCGGCAGGGACTTCGGAGCCGTGCACGACGAGAAAGCTAAAATCTTTCAGGCCATGCGCCCTCTGAAGTCCGACGATTTGGTGCGCGGGCAGTACGCTGGCTACCGGAAAGAGCCACATGTCGCGAAGAATTCCGACGCCGAGACTTTTTGCGCCCTGCGTCTTTTCATCGACTCGTGGCGCTGGGAAGGCGTGCCGTGGTACATACGCGCCGGCAAATACCTGCCCGAAAATGCGACCGAAGTCCTGGTCGAACTGAAATCGCCTCCACAGAGACTTTTCGCGGACTCAACACCAGCGACGGGCCGCGCCAACTATTTGCGTTTCCGGCTCTCTCCTAACTCCGCGGTTGCCCTCGCTGCCCGCGTGAAGCTCCCAGGAAAAGAGTTCGTTGGGAAACAGCGAGAACTCTACCTGGTCGAAGAACAGCCAGGAGAAGAAACACCCTACGAGCGGCTTCTGGGAGACGCCATGGCCGGCGACGGCGCGCTCTTCACGCGTGAGGACGCCGTCGAGGCCGCCTGGGCAGTGGTCGATCCTGTCCTCGAAAATCACCATCGCGTTCGCCCCTACAAACGTCACACATGGGGCCCAAAACAGGCTGACGCACTCATCGCTTCGGACGGCGGTTGGCACAATCCCAGCCCGAACGATAAGTCCGAATGATGCGCCTATCGTGACGCAATTTGTGCCCGCGATGATTCGGTCTACTCCACTTCGCAACCCGGCGATCTTCCCTTCGGAACAATCGTGCGCAAACTTCTGGCGATTTGGTTACATTCCCGGCGCGTCGCTCCCGAGTGCCGGGCAACCCTTGCCTTACCGATAAAGGAAGGGTTGCCGATCACCGTCGCACAATTGTTGAATAAATTGGAATGACACCTCCTTCCCGCGATACCATAGCTCCAATTTGAATCCGGATTGAGCAACAGGAGAAAGCAATGGGGACTCTGATTCAGGACTCTCGTCACGCTCTGCGGATGCTTACAAAGGCGCCCGGATTTACGGCGGTGGCAGTCCTAACGCTGGCGCTGGGAATTGGGGCATGCACGGCTTCTTTTGGCGTGGTCAATGCACTTGTACTTCGCGAGTTGCCAGTGCTCGATCCGGGACGCCTAGTCAGTTTTTACACAACGCACCGAAATGGACAGTGGGCTGGCATAACGGTTTTTCAGCTGAAAGAATTGGAGAGGCAGCAAAACGTGTTCACGGGCATCTTCGGTCGATCGTACCCAGACAATTCCAATGTGGAAGATCATGGAGACATCTGGCCGATCAATCTGGGCAAGGTGACCGGACAATATTACTCAGTGCTGGGCGTGAGACCGTCGCTCGGTCGTCTGATTACGCCGGATGACACTGGCATTTCACGCGGCTCCCCTTCTGCGGTCGCTGTCATCAGCTACAATTTTTGGCAGCGACGGTACGGCGGGAAGCAGGGTGTTCTCGGCAAGACAGTCCTTATCGCAAAAAAACCATTCACAATAATCGGCGTGACGCCCAAAGGCTTTTTCGGCGAGCAAGTTGGTTTTGCACTGGACGTAACCATACCAATTACAGAAACCCCAGGGTCACAGACAAATTTTCCTCGCGGCCCTTGGTGCCAGTATGGGGTAGGAAGGTTGCGCGAAGGAGTAAGCCTGGAACAAGCGCGCGCGGAACTGGGAGCAACTTGGCCAACAATTCGGGCCGCTGCGATTCCCTCCGGTTTGACTCCTGCGGAGTTCTCTGAGGTACAAGCGGAGGAGCTTCGGATTGAAGCATACCCCAGGAACGGTTATTCATATTTGCGTGATCAATTTTCGAAGCCTCTTTATGTATTAGTGGGAGTTTCGGGACTCATACTTCTGATTGCTTGTGTCAACTTGGCCGTGCTTATGTTGGCGCACTCTTTTGCCCGGCGGCGTGAGCTGTCAATCCGCCTTGCCCTTGGCGCAAGCCGCTGGCGAGTTATGCGCCAACTGCTTACCGAAAGCTTAATGATCTCGATTTCCGGCGCTGTACTAGGGATGGGACTGGCAGCTTGGGCCAGTAGGTGGCTCGTTTCTTTTTGGAGCCACATTCCGTTCAATCCACCGACAGTCATCGATTTGTCGCCAGACCTCCGTATCCTGCTCTTCGCCGTGGCCGCAGCGACTCTGACCGGAATACTCTTCGGCCTCGCACCAGCGTGGCACGGGTCCCGCGGCGTACCCGCGGAAATCCTGCAGGAGAATTCACACGCGGGCGGCGGAAATACGAGGCAAGTGGGCAAAATCCTTATTACCGCGCAAGTTGCCCTTTCTCTAATGCTCGTCGTGGCAGGCGGATTGCTCGTTAGAAGTTTGGTAAAGATTCGCGACATTCGCGCTGGCTTTGACTACCACGCAGTTGCCGTCCTGCAATTGCAAGGGGACGAGGGAGGTAACAAGGATTACGGGGACGCTTACTACCAAAACTTGGTTCGCCAACTTTCCCAATTGCCAGGCGTGAAGTCGGTCGCTCTTTCGCAAATGGTTCCCGGTGCGGGTTTCGGAGACACGGAGGCGGTCGGAAGAAGTGAGCCAGGGAACGCAGCGAGCTTGGATGCGGATTCTCTAGTTGTTTCGCCCGAGTTTTTCCAAACGCTTAATATTCCGCTTGTGCAAGGGCGAGATTTTACGTGGCAGGACAACAAACGCACACCACGTGTTGCGGTCATTAGCAAAACTCTTGCTCAACGGCTTTTCCCTGGGCGAGACTCCGTTGGCCAGCTCATCCTGTTCGGCAATCAAACAGAACGGCAGAACGTCCAGATAGTAGGTGTGGTCAACGACGCCCGAGTGAAGGACATTCGCATACCATCCAGGTTCGCAGTGTATACGCCGTTTCTCCAAGAACCGAAGTATTGGACCAACGTTGAAATTCGAGCCGCGGGTCCTGCTGGCCCGTTGCTTGCGGCCGCGGAGCCCCGTGCCGAGGCACTCGGAAAACAGTATCTGTTCAATGCCGAAACGCTGGAAGGCGCAATTGACGGTGTGATAGCAAATGAACGAGCGATGGCGCTCGTTTCGGGATTCTTTTCGGCGCTTGCCCTATTAATAGGAGTGATCGGACTAGAGGGTTTGATGTCGTACACCGTCGCGCAGCGGACGCGCGAGATCGGTGTGCGAATGGCCCTTGGTGCTCGGCAGGCAGATGTGCTGCACATGGTGATACGCGAAGGAGCCGTGCTGGCACTTGGAGGAATTGCATTAGGCATTGTCGGAGCCCTGGCGACAGGAAGACTCTTGCAGACTTTCTTGTTTGGGATTAAAGCGACAGACCCAGCAACACTTGCATCCGTCTCATTTCTGCTAGCCTCGGTCGCAATGGCTGCCTGTTACATTCCAGCTCGACGGGCGACGGGCGTCGATCCGATGGTGTCGTTGAGGTACGAATAACCCATCGCGCAAGCGGGCGGGTGGCAAAGCCTTGGAAGCTGGCTTTGACTTTTTTGGGGGGGGTGCCGCACCCTTCGATTTTAAGGGTGCGGGTTTTGACTTTTCCTCGAACCGCTGGCCCCGCCTCTATCTCCTCGAACCTCATCCATGGCGGGTGGCCCGGATGACCTGCTCCCGAATCTGAGAAGCTCCCGTCGATCAAACGAAGAACTCCTCTCCCTTTCGCGAATCAATCTAACGCGGAGGGTGCCCCAGGTTCGTTTTTTGAACCTGGGTCTTGGGGTTGCTTTTTCTTCTCTCTCCTCCGCGTCAATCGCAATCAGCCCCCCTCCTCCTCCGTAATAAAACCCCCAACTGCTCCACGCCCAATCTTTCGGATGCTTCACCAACCCGCGAATCACCGGATTCGCGTGCATGTAATTCAATTTCTCCTTCTTTTTCCCCTTACTGTACACATTGAAATCGTAAAACCGCGCCTGGCGGGTGGCCCGGATGACCTGCTCCCGAATCTGAGAAGCTCCCGTCGATCAAACGAAGAACTCCTCTCCCTTTCGCGAATCAATCTAACGCGGAGGGTGGGCGGGTGGCCCGGATGACCTGCTCCCGAATCTGAGAAGCTCCCGTCGATCAAGCGAAGAACCCCTCTCCCTTTCGCAAACCAATCTAAAGCGGAGGGTGCCCCAGGTTCGTTTTTTGAACCTGGGTCTTGGGGTTGCTTTTTCTCCTCACACCTCCACGTCAATCGCAATCAGCCCCCCTCCTCCCCCGTAATAAAACCCCCAACTGCTCCACGCCCAATCTTTCGGATGCTTCACCAACCCGCGAATCACCGGATTCGCGTGCATGTAATTCAATTTCTCCTTCTTTTTCCCCTTCACTGTACACATTGAAATCGTAAAACCGCGCCTGCCAAAACGCCCGCAGCGCGCCTCCCGTCTCCCCAAACGGCAATCGCATCTGCCCCGCGCACGCCGGCCTTCCGCGCTTCCGCAGTTTCCGCGCCACGCGCAGCTTCAATTTCTGTAACACCGTCGACGGCGTCCCCTGCTTCGGCTCGCTCACCAGCACATGCACATGCTCCGGCATCACCACGTAGCCGATCAATTGAAAACCCGTCTCGTCGCGTACTCTCCCCAACTCTTTCACGAAAATGTCCCGCGTACGCGCGCTCTTCAACAGCGGCAGCCGCCGATAACAACTGAACGTTATGAAATGCAGATCGCCTTTGCCGTAGTAGCGCTTCAGACCGGCAGGCATCGCCAGCCCCACAAGAACAACGTCAAACCCAAGACCCAGGTTCAAAAAACGAACCTGGGGCACCCTCCGCACCCTCCGCCTCTCCATACTTTCCCGAAAAATACCGCAGTGATATTCTCTCCATCACGCCCATGCCCGCAAATAGAAACCCCACCATGCCCGGGCCACCCGCCGTCGAAGACGCCGCTCTGCTCCGATGCTCCGGGCGCTGCCCGTTAACCGGCGCTGACTGGCCCTCGGATCGCCTCAAAGCGCGCCGAGCTTGTTCAGTGGCACGTCCCGGCGAGCTTTGAATTTACGAACGACAAGCTCGGCTCCGCGACTCAATAGATACCACCACAAGGTGCCGACGACAAAAATCCATGCAGTGGCAAGCGCACTGTATTTCCACGCTAAAGCGAACGCCACCAGAGAGATCGGAAGATCCACAAGCATTATGCCCGCCCACACTATCCCGAGGTACTGCAAGCTCGGAATGAGGTGCCCAAGCATGCTAATGAAGCAGGCGCAAAGGTGTAGGACCGGCAAAAAATAAGTCCACGTTTTTCGGTTCGGGCTGTTCGTTGCGCTCATGGGTTATCCTATTTTTTGGGACCACAATTGGTACATTTTGGATCATTCTTTCCGGCATCCGGGTGGTCATTAAAAAAGTCTATCCCGGCAGCAATAATCGGCCCGACTCCGGTAGTCGGCATGTAGTAAATCAGCCGTGCATCACAGTTTCGCATGCAACCTCCCCGCGCACTCTGATCGCAAGGGAGAGCGTTTCTGCAACTGTTGTAGCAGATATCATGGTCTCTGCAGACCGCGTCCGTGGCATTTATCGGCTTCTTGTAGTATCCGTTTTTGTCGAGATTGGGATCGTATGGCGCAAAATGCCCACCGGTCCAGTTCGGTCCACACCACCATCCGTAGACGGGAATTTCACCGGACGGGTCTCGGTAATTAGTCGGGTTTCCTTGCACATAGTTGTAGAAATTAATTCCGCCGTTGAAGCGAATGGTATCTTCGCTAATGAACCGACCTGCTTTGGGATCGTAATACCTAGACCGATAGAAGTAGAGATTGGTTTCGGAGTCGAACTCGCGGCCCGTGTACTGGAATCGGTTTGTGAGTGAACCCGTTGAGTTCGTCGTGTTTCCGAACGAATCGAACGAGTACGTTTGAGCCAGTGCTCCGGCTGTACTGCTCAGCGAAGTGACTGAGCCGAGGCCGTCCGCTTCGTAATAGCTGGTTGTGCCAGAGCGAAGTTGCGCGAGAGGTTCATCAACCGCCTTGCTGTAGATATATCGGGTGGTTGCATTTCCGTTGGCGTCCACTTCCTCTATCAAGTTGGGCCCTTTGCCAACGTAGACATAGTTGCTCGTCGTTGATGTTGAGCCCTGCGTGAACACTTTCTGAATACGGCGGCCAGCAGGATCGTATTTGAAGCTAACAGTTCCGCCGGTGCTTGGGAGCGATACGCTCGTTAGCCGGTTCTCGAAATCCCACGTGTAGCTGGTCGTTCCAGTCGAATCCGTCTTGCTCGTCGTGTTGCCGTTGGAGTCGTAGGTGTAGCTCGTGCTTGGCGTGGAAGTCAGTTCGTTCGAGGTGTTCACGTTGTACGGCGACACGCCCAGCGAACTCAGCCGGTTGCCCGACCGGATCGAACGTGTAGCTCTCCGTGGTGTTGCTCCCCTGTGTCACGCCCGTCAACTCGTAGATCGCATCGTAGGAGTAATTCGATGTCACCCCTGCTTGTTCATCGGTCTTTGCCGTACGATTCCCCGCATTATCCAACGTGTACGCGGCACCATCAATAGTACTCCCGGACAGTTGGTGCAGCACCGAGGTCAGGTGAGAAAGACTGTCATAGGCGCATAGGCGTGCTCACCGCGTTCGGACGCGTCATCTGCGTCCGCCGCGAGCAGCGCGTCGTAGCTGAAGCCAAAGCTGCCGCTGGTGAAGGCCGAAGGCGGCGTCAGTGTTTGCAAGCGATTCAGCGTGTCGTAGACATAGGCGGTCGAGCCGCTCTCGGGGATCGGTGAATCCCGTGCGATTCGACGCTTTGTCGTAGGCATAGCTGGTCGTGAAATTCCGCGAGGTCAGAAAGCTGTAGCTGCGTGGTCGTACCCGTCAACCGCCCCATGTTGTCGAAGGTGAATTTGTAGGTGCCAGTCGGATCGGTTACCTGGGTCAACTCGGCTATCCAGATCGTACGTGTAGTTCACGGACGTGCTCGATCCGGATACGTCTTCTGCGTCAGCCGATTCAGATCAGTCATAGGCGTATGTAATGTACTGATTATTTCGGTCGGTTTTGCTGGTCAAATTGTTGTCCGCGTCGTAGCCGTACGTCTCGACATGGCCGGACGGGAACGTGGTTTGCGTGACCCGGCCATAGGCATCATAAGTGAACGAGGTCGTGTTGTGGTTCGCGTCTTCGATGCTGGTGAGATTGTTTTCGGTGTCGTAGCCATAGGCTGTGACATTGTTGGCCGCGTCTGTCACCGTGATTAGCCGATCGGCATCATCATAGGCATAACTCGTCGGCTTTGCCGTTTTGGTCAGTTACGGAAGTACGCCGCCCGCGATAATCGTAAGCGAACTGCGTGGTCGTACTATCGGGGTATGTGATTCTCGTCAAGCGATCCATCGAATCGTATGCGAACGTCGTTTGGTGATTCAAAGCATCGGTCACGGACGTGCGGTTCCCATGCGAATCGTAGGCATAGGTTGTTACGTTGCTTTGCGCATCGGTGATGGTAGCGATCAGCCCCACGGAATTGTATGTGATCGTCGTGACGTTGTTCAGGGGATCGGTGACAGTTGTCAACTCACCCAGGGAATTGTAGGCAAATTGCGTGACGCTCGCGGCAGACGTGGGCCGCTTCTTCGTTGAACCTTCCACCGATCGGATCAATCAACATTCGCGCGTCCAACTCACTTAGTCCGTGCAAGAGAGTACGACGTACTGCGGCCTCCCGCGGAGTCCTTGGCCAGCACTTTCTTTCGGATCAGGTCCTCGATGTCGCGCAGGGCGGTGTCCTGCGAACATTTGGCGAGCTTGGCCCATTTCGATGAAGTCAGCTTGCCCTCGAACCCGTTGAGCAGGCGGTTGACGATCTCGCGCTGCCGTTCGTTGAATTCCACCTTTGTAAAGCGTTCCCAGAAGCGCGCCTTGTTGAGCACCGTCGCGAGGATCGTCTCCGCGCGGTCGAAGGCGCGGCCGAGGCACTCAAGGAACCATTCGAGCCAGCCCGTGATGTCGAGCTCGCCCTTCTGCGTTGCTTCGAGGATTTCGTAATAGGTCTTGCGCTCCTGACCTATTTGAGCCGACATGCTGTAGAAGCGCTGCGGGCTGCGCTCCGAACGAGCGAGGACCATGTCCGCAATCGCCCGTGCGATGCGCCCGTTGCCGTCGTCGAATGGGTGTATGGTAACGAACCACAAATGCGCGACACCAGCCTTGAGCACGAGGTCGGTCGAGCCGTCCTTCTCGAACCATTCCAGGAATTTCTTCATTTCGTCGCGCACGCGGTCGGCCGCAGGAGCCTCGTAGTGAACACGTTCCTTGCCTATCGGACCTGAGACCACCTGCATCGGGCCTTTCGCATCGTCGCGCCAGACCCCTACCCTGATCTTCGACATCCCGCTGCGTCCGGTAGGGAACAAGGCGGCGTGCCAGTCGAAGAGACGCCACGCCGTGAGCGGCCGGTCGTAGCCCTGCGTCGCATCGAGCATCATCTCGACCACGCCTTCGACATTCCGGTCGGCCAACGTCAGCCCGCCGATGTCGAGCCCGAGCCGCCGCGCGATCGAGGAGTGCACCTGGTCGCGGTCGAGCATCTCACCCTCGATTTCGCTCGATTTCAGAACCTCTTCGGTCAGTGAGTCGAGAACGGCTTCCGCCCGCAACTGAAAGCCGAGACCTTCCATGCGACCGATGAGACGACCCTGCCGGTGCCGCACGTCGACGAGACGTGGGGAAATACGCGCGTGGTTCCAGCGGAAGCCCGGCCACCCGGCCCTCTCGTGGATGTAGGTTCCTCGTTTTATTCTCCGCACCATATGCGTCGAATCTAGCGTCTATTCGCCGCAAAGGCAAGAATAATCTCCGCACAATATGCGGCGATTAAGGTCCCTATGCGCCGCACCGCCGCTGGCCGCTGCGTCTCGTCCCAACTCGCCCAGAATTCATGCCGTCCGCCATCAGAATTGCTGTCTCCGTGCTCACCTGTGTCAAGATGTTTTCGCAATGACCGCATGGAATTTTATTAGCGGTTTATTGGCGGTTTTGGCAGGGACTGCTGCTACCGCAGGCACCGCTAGCAAAGCGCGCGGCATGCAAAACTTGCAAACGCCTTATCCCTGAATGCTTTACGGCAAGTCATAGAAAACACGGTTGGGGACGTAGTTCAGTTGGTTAGAACGCCGCCCTGTCACTCCCACTGATTCGATGCACGCACCGGCCATCTCTGCCAAACGCAGCGCTGTACGCGCTTGACACCATAATTTGGCCCACCCCAAAGCCGTGATAATCCTCCGCTTCCGGGGATTGTTCTCTCCGTGGCCTAGGAGGGAGCGGAGTCTTGCGGTTCTGTTTCCAGCACGGCGCTTAGGACTAAGCGGACGCCGGGAACACGGAACCGCGTGCCGCAGCGCCTACTCCGTACCCGCTGAAGAAGCCTTTTCTTCTGCCTTCCTTCCACTGCGGCAGCACCCTACACACTCCGTGGCGTTGGCCAGCTTCCACCAACCCATTCACCAGGTTCGCTGCGGTAATGAAGCGCGCCCGCGGCCTCTGGCGGCATGCCGCCACGCATAGCCTCGACGCCAAAGGCGCTCCACGCGGTCCTTGCCCAGGGCACCGCCGCGGGCCTGCAACAGCGCCGTGATCCGCCCATAACCGTAACGTCCATAATCGCCTGGTCAGTCCGATGATCGCTTCACTTAGCGCCTCCTCGTCCGTTCACGGCATCGAGAAATACCGCAGTCTTTCGCGCAATTGCTTTAGCGTCAGGCACGCCGTTCGCTCTCACCATACTGTCTGCACGCATGTTCCACCGCGCCCCCGCGTCGCTCGGGGCTTAGAAGCTTACCTCCGCTACATCCTTCAGAATTTGCTTTTCAAAAGACAGCTCCGCCACCAACGGCTTCACCTCGGTGTCCTCCCGTTCCAGTTCCTTCAGGCGTTTTGCTTGGTCGAGCTTCAGGCCACCGAATTCCTTCCTAAAGCGCTAATAAGTCTGCGCGGTGATCTGCGTTTCCTCGCAGGCTTGTCGGGTAGTCTTCCTGTTCCCTATCCCCACTTCAATCTGCCACAGCAGCGTGGCAATCTGCTCCGGTTTGTATTTCTTCATCGGCATACCAGCGCTCCTTCTGCGTGAATTCTCTCTCACTTCCGCTGGTACAAAAAATCCCGGTTACTTTATTGACGCCGCATAATCCATAATCCATTATACAGGGGTTCTTACGGACCGAAGTTCACCTGCGAGGCGCGTCTCTCCACATGAAGATTTTGCGTTCACTTTTAGTTCTCTCCTTCATTTCAATCTCGTGCCTGCTAACGACGGTTGCTTCCGAATCTCCTTCCCCAGCTTCGATCCTTTCCTTAGATGGCGAATGGCAGTTTTCGATCCACGGGCGAGGCCAGAAAACTCTGGTCGTTCCTAGCACGTATCTACCGGTGGGCAGTGCGACCCTCAAGCGTACCTTCAAGGTCAAAAAAATTGAGCTCAGCAAACAGGCCCTTCTTCACTTTGAAGGTGTTGCCTGCGCCAGCGAGGTCTGGTTGAACGGGCGGCGGCTTGGCCAATTTGGGCCTTATTCACCCTTTCGCCTGGACGTCACCGGCTTTCTTAAAGAAGGGAGCAACAATTTAAGAGTCGAACTGAACGATATAGATGGATTTGCCCCTTGGAATCGCGATTGGATACCGGCGTTTCCACGCTTCGGCGGAATTATAAGGGACGTCTTCATCGAGTGGAAACCCGCCGTCTATATCGATAACGCGAAACTTGACTACAAATTGGTGGATCATTTCACGCATGCCGAATGCCGGCTTCGAGTTTGGGTCGTGAATTCGTCGCCGGCTCCAAAGGAAATTGCCATTTCTGGAAGCTTGAACAACACAGAGAGTTCGATTCCAATACATCTGAAAGTCATAGCAGGCCCTGGCCAGTCAACTCAATTTCTGGCTTTCCGCGTCGCGAGGGTAAAATTGTGGTCGCCTGACTCCCCGAATCTGTACAACCTGGTTGTCAATCTCGAAGAGAAGCAGAGCCCAGAGGACCATTTCGCGGCCGTAACCGGGTTTCGCGAGTTCGTCGCGCGCGGGCAAGACTTCTACCTTAATGGCAAGAAATTCTTTCTTAAAGGCGTATTCCGGCACGATATCTACGGCAATGAAGGCCACACTCTCACGCCGGCGCAGATGGAATATGACATCGCCGACATCAAATCTCTGGGGGCTAATTTTGTACGCCTCGGGCATTATGCTCATGATCAGCATATCGTTGAACTTGCTGCCCGCTGCGGCCTCTTAGTCAGTGAGGAACCGCCGATTTTTGCATTGAGCCAGCGCGACCCCAAGGTGGTTAGCGCGGCAAAATTTTCATTGGAAGGTGAAATCCGCAGAGACTGGAACAATCCCGCGGTCGTGATCTGGTTCTTGTCGAACGAGGTTGGCACGGATCTCGGCTACATGGAGGACATGTCCGCTTTTGTGCGTAATTTGGATGACAGCCGTTTGGTCGGCATCGTCGACAACACAAAGTGGAAGCAAGAAGACGCACCATGGTCCAAGTTCCGTGAAGCTAAAATCGATTTTATCGCTCAGAACGCCTACGGATCGGGCCTGGACGGCTCTTACGAAAAGCTGGCTGCGATTTTGCCCAAGGATCTTCCTTACATCATCTCCGAATGGGGCGGCACCAGCGATAACTATGCCAGCGTCTTGCGCGAGGGACAGTATTATCTGGACCATTCAAATATCGCGCTCGCAAATGGCCCCCGAATCGCCGGAATCTCTTTTTGGCAGTATTCCGACATTCCGATTGCGCGCTGGAGTCCCGAGAGCGTGTTGCACTGGTCCTTGACTGACAAATACCGGCATCCTTATGAAACCTACTACGCCCTCAAGTCCCTCTATACGGGAACGACGATCCCGCCGCCCCGTGGATTGCGACTGGTCGCCCCAACCGAGGAGGAATTACCCCGGCCCATTGCCCCATTTGAAAAGTTTGAGGGCTACGAACCGATTGATCTCTCGAAATTGGTAAACTCGGATCAGATTCTGGAAAAGCTAAAGCCGACTTCCCCCCTGGCGTATCCGGAAGACCTGACTCTAGGCCGCGTGGCTGTGGCGGGGCTGCCGTTCGCGCTCGAGCGCGAGGTCATCCTGCTTTCACGGGATCAGCCGCAGGTCCGAATCCCAGTGGGAAAGCCGGCATCTGAACTCGATTTCCTCGGCCAGGTCTGCTTCAATTCTTTGCGAAAGAAACCTGGTGTTTCGCCGCCAGAGCTGCCTTTTCTTTCAGAACTAGGCCCGCAATCCGAATTTCCTCCTCCGTTCAAGGCCTACCCCTACGCGGGGGATTTTGGCGAACGAATAGGGGAATACGTCATTTCCTATGAGGATGGCGAGACAGAGTCCGTGCCGCTTCTCAACGGTGTGCACTTCGCCGACTACCGGCTTTTCCTGTCGCTCTCCATCATTGATTCAGTTGCGACGGACACCGAACGGGCGCTCTTCTACAAGGCTGATTACGGGACCAAAAAATACCAACTGCGCCTCTTCTCGTACCATCCAAAGAGGCCCACGGAACGAATTGCTTATGTTGACTTCCTATTGAGGAACAGCGCTTACGTTCCCATGCTTGCCGCTCTCACGATAAGAGAAGAATAGAGCGATCGGGTCTCACGGATTCCGCTCCTTACAAGCGGTAAAGAAGGTTCGTTACGTCAGCCCCGGAGTCAAGCGCACTTTTTTATTTCTAATGGGACTCGCGAGGAATGCCAGCCCCACGGCAGCCGACCAGGAAGTCCAAGTCCGCGCCCTTGTCCGCCTGCATAACGTGTTGAACGTAGAGCTGCTGGTATCCTCCGCTTGCGGAGGCCTCGGGTGGTTTCCATTGAAGCCGGCGCCTCGCGAGTTCCTCATCGGATACATTTAGATTCAAGCTTCGCGCTTCCACATCCAGTTCAATCATGTCGCCATCTCGCACTAAGGCCAGCGGCCCACCAACCGCCGCCTCCGGGCATACATGCAACAGTACGGTTCCGTAAGCGGTTCCGCTCATTCGCGCATCGGAAATGCGCACCATGTCCGTTACACCGCGTTTGAGCAATTTCGCAGGCAGCCCCATGTTTCCAACTTCCGGCATGCCGGGATATCCCTTCGGGCCGCAATTCTTCAATACAAGAAAGGAGGATTCATCCACATCTAGCCCGGGATCGTCAATATGCTGCTTGTAGTGCTCAATATTCTCAAAAACGACGGCAGGCCCACGGTGTTGCATCAGGTGAGCCGACGCGGCGGACGGCTTGATGACTGCGCCATCCGGTGCCAGATTCCCCCGCACCACGACGATGCCTCCGCGCTTTGCCACGGGATTATCGAAGCCGCGAATCACTTCCTGGTTCCAATTGCTCGCATCCCGGCAGTTCTCCCGCACGGTCTTGCCGTTCACTGTCACGGCGCCGCTTTGTAGCAATCTGTTTTCATCAAGTACGCGCATCACAGCAGGCAAACCGCCCGCGTAGTAAAAGTCTTCCATCAGAAACTCGCCGGAGGGCATTAAGTTTACGAGGTTTGGTACGTCACGCCCCAAGGTGTCCCAATCCGCGAGGGTCAGCTTCATTCCCAACCGTCCAGCGATTGCCAGGAGATGGATCACAGCATTAGTCGATCCCCCCAGCGCTCCGTTCACGCGGATGGCATTTTCAAAGGCCTGCCGCGTCAGAATCAAAGAGATACGCAAATCTTCCTTGACCATTTCGACGATGCGGCGCCCCGTCATGTGCGCGAGCACCGAACGTCGCGAGTCAACAGCAGGGATCGCTGCGTTTTGCGGCAAACTCAGTCCCAAAGCCTCAACCATCGAAGCCATGGTCGAGGCAGTTCCCATGGTCATGCAGTGGCCCGCAGAGCGAGCCATGCAAGACTCGGATTCCATGAACTCTCGTTGGCTCATCGAACCGGCCTTCACGCTTTCGCTAAAGCGCCACAGGTCCGTTCCGGATCCAAGGTCCTTGCCATGGTACTTGCCATTGAGCATGGGCCCCCCCGAAAGCACGATGGAGGGCAAATCGCAACTGGCAGCGCCCATGACGAGCGAGGGCGTGGTCTTGTCACAACCACACATCAACACCACGCCATCCACGGGGTTTGCACGAATGGATTCCTCGACGTCCATGCTGGCCAGATTCCGGAATAGCATGGCTGTGGGCCGCAAATTGGTTTCGCCCAAGGACATCACCGGAAACTCCAAGGGAAAACCGCCTGCCTCCCACACGCCATTTTTTACACTTTCGGCGAGAGTCCTTAAATGAGCGTTACATGGCGTCAATTCCGACCAGGTATTGCAGATACCAATCACTGGTCTACCGTCGAACACATCAACAGGCCACCCGCGCATCCAACTGCGATGCACGAATCCATCTTTGTCATGTTTCGCGAACCAAGCTGACGAACGATAGGACCTTTTTTTAGCGTCAGACATAGACGAGTTTCCCCCGTATCATTCGCCCGCGTTTTTCGGCGGCTTTCCCGGCAGACGGAATCTCCCGGCGGGCGTACCGGCCACGCCCAGTCGAACGGAAAACAATCCTCCTGCCAATCTTTCGCCCTTTGGGGCCTGCAGGGAGGCGGTGGTGATGAAAAGCGTCTTCAAATCACGTCCTCCGAAGCAACAATTCGTGATGTTTGATACTGGCATCTGGATCATGTCTTCCAACACGCCCGCCGGCGAAAGCCGCAAAATAGAGCTACCGAAGAATCGGCAATTCCAAAGATAGCCGTTCGCGTCCATGGCTGAGCCATCGGGCACTCCGCGCTTCAAGCCGGAAACAAAAGTCCGGCGATTCCCTATCGAGTTGGTCCGGGAATCATAATCGTATGCGTAGATTATGTTGCGGACGGAACAGCCACAGTAGAAAGTCGCATCATCAGGGCTCCACACGACGGTGTTGGTGATTCCAAAACCGGTATCCCAGACGGATATCTGGCGATCGAGCGACACGCGGTATAACGATCCATGCTCCCCGGAAACCTCCAGGTGCGCGCCATCCGCAGCCACGTTATTGCGCATGCTGCCAATCCAAAAGAATCCATGGCTATCGCTCGCTCCGTCATTCAATCGGTTCACTGGCCAATCCGGTTCAGGATGGCAAAAATCCACGCGTTCATCCGATGCCGGCGCCCAGAGGATAAGCCGAGACCCAAGCCCGACAAGCATCCATTTGGGATCCGTCGTTAATGACAAGGAGCAGACAACCTCTCCGAAATGCCATAATTTCGTATCTCGCGTGCCGAGCGAATGTTTCTGGATGGTAAAACCATTTATGTCTGTCCAATAGATGCTGTTCTCTCCCGAATGCCAAAGAGGGCATTCACCAACCAGATTGCCAGCCTCCACTATGCATTCAACATCCACAGGCGGCCTCCGGATTCTCCGCTCGGAAATTTTAGTTCTAATGTTTTAACTAGGAAGATGAGATGCGGGAGCCCCCAAGAAACCGCTATAGTACCGGACCGATCCTCCAGGGAACGAACTCTCTATGGCCGAGCAATTCGCTCTTGGTTTTTTCTCCCGAGCACACCCGCTTCACCATCTCGAAAATCCTCTGCCCAACCTCTTGAACCTTTTCTTTGCCTTCGACGATTTTCCCCGCATTGATATCAATGTTGTCGGCCATGGATTCCGCAATTCTAGAATTCGAAGAAACTTTGATCACCGGGACGATCGGAAAACCTATGCCGGATCCTCTGCCAGTCGTAAAGACAATGACATTTGCTCCACCCGCCGCGATCCCGGTCAAGGAAACCGGATCGTAACCGGGAGTATTCATCAGCACCAGGCCCGACTTGTCCACCCTCTCCGCGTAGCGGTATACGCCTTTGAGGGCTGTCGTGCCCCCCTTGGCTATTGCCCCCAAGGATTTTTCGGCGATATTCGAGATTCCGCCCGTTTTGTTTCCGGGCGAAGGGTTATCGTCCCACTTTGCGCCGAAACGTCCTAAATACTCTTTATACCAACGAACCACATCGACGATCCTTCGACCCGTTGCTTCGTCCACCGCGCGCCTCGTCAACAAGTGTTCTGCCCCCATGCACTCCGGAATTTCCGCCAGAATCGAAGTGCCTCCGGAACGAACCAGCAGATCACTGGCATAGCCGAGGGCGGGATTCGCCGAAATTCCCGAAAACGCATCGGATCCTCCGCAATTCGTGCCCATGAAGATTTTCGAAAATGGTTGTGGGGTGCGCGTCATTTTCTTGCAGAAGCCAATCAACTCTTGCACCTGCGCGACGCCTTTTTCAATCGTTTGGCGAGTGCCACCAGACGATTGCATCTCTAGCCCGACGACTAGCTTTCCCTTCCGGAATGCCTGTTGCCCCAATTGCGTGGTGCCCATATAGATAGAGAGTTGGTTGACTTCACACCCGAGGCTCACCATCAGAACAGCTCCCACATTGGGATGGAAGATCATCCCTGCAATCGTGCGTTCCAATTGCCAGGTATCTTCGCCCTGCGAGTGACCGCATCCCTCCTGATGAGGAATGGCGACTACCCCATCCACGCTGTGGGTCTCGCTACGGACATCTTTCAGTCTTTCCGCTATTTCTGTCGCAACGTGGCTGGAACAATTCGAGGTGGCAATCACGGCCACGTAGTTCCGTATTCCAATATCACCGTTTTCGCGCTTATATCCAAGAAAGGTGGCGTCCGCCTCGGCCGGGAAATATTCGGTGTCGGGAGCTCTGGTGGCGTACTCATAGACGGAGCCCTCAAAATCGGAAACTAGGTTGTGGACGTGAACCCACGCGCCTTCGGCAATGTCCTGCGTCGCCCGGCCGATGACCTCTCCATATTTGATCACCTGCTCATTGTTCGATATTGCTCGGAGTGAAATCTTGTGACCCGGCGCAATCGGCTCTTTGGAATGGAGACTGCAGCGATCCATTTCGATGAGTGCGCCCGCTTGGAGCGCAGACACCACGACCGCGACATTATCCCTCGGATCCAGGACAACGATGGGTCCATGTGCATCAAGTTTCAAAGCAATTCCCACCTGTCAGGCACAGATACTTATATGGGATTGGACTCGCAGATCCATTCGGAAATCCAAACATCGATCGGGCTCTCGTCAAATGCAACCCTGAAGTACTTGTACGCGTCGCTGCCCTTACTGCTTGGGGAACACCTGTCTCATCACGCGCCTCACCTCGCTATTACTGTCTGCCATTTCTCCGAAGGTCGGCTTGGTGAGCGTGAGGATTCCTCCATACACGTGGAGAGCGTCGCGCCAGGCTTCATAGTAAGGGCTACTGGTTTCAGGAAATCCTACGTAACCTATCGCACGAGTGTGCGGGCTAACAAACCGTGTAGTCACCGGGACCATGCGGTCGAACGCGGCAGAATCGAGGGACCAGCCGACCGGTTCGCCCCTTTCTCCACTCTTTAAGTCGAGGCTCAAGAAGTGCAACTCACAAAAGGATTCATACTGCATCGTAATCTCATTTACGCTCTCGCCCCCTAGTGCTACTCCCGGCAGAGCTTCCGCAACCTCCCGGTGGAATTCCAAATTTGCCTGGACCGTGGTTAGGCCATCCACAGTTCCATTGCCGTCGTTGAAGATAAGAAAGGCTTGGTCCAGGAACAACCCATCCCCCGGACTATCCGCGAACAGTTGCTTGAATTGTTGAATCTGGAAATCGCGCCAAGGCTTGTAACCGGGGTTTACATAATACAGCCTCACATTGCTCTTCGGAGAGCGGTCTCCCCGAAGGTTCCATTTGGACCACTCGCCCTCGAGGTTCCAACCTTCCATTTTTCCGGAATAGGGATCTCGAATGACGTGATCCTTGAACTCGGCAAACTTCGGGTGATTGGGCATAATCCCGATGTAATTTGCAAAGTACATGACGCGAAATCCACGACGGCGCGCCTCTTTAGCAAACGCGATGCCGTGAGTGTTGGGCAACCAATACGGTATGGGCTGTCTTTCTTCGCTGTCCTTCCAAGCTGTAAGAAAGAGGAGGGTTTCCGACGGAATAACGTGCTTTTCCAGCGCGTCCAGGAAAGGGACGATCTGGTCGTCTGGAATATAGTCGGCATGTTTGATAACCAACTTGATGTCGTCCACCCACTTCGGCCGGTATTTCTCCTTCTCCGCGATCTGAAAAGCTGCGATAGGCCCATCCTTATAGCGGTCGACGGCGACCAGTCCACTTCCAACGAAAATGTTCAAGTGCCACGAACGCTCTCCATCGATACATGCGGTTCGAAAGGAGCTTGACTGACAGTGCTGAAAGCGACTTGCCAATTCTTATCAGCATTCTGCTGGTACATCACTTCTTTGAATTTCCCGGCTGGATCTTCGCTGTGGACCGAGAACCCTCCCACCTTGTCGGCAAAAATGATCATAGGAATTTGCCAACCCATAGGCCAGCCCCATGTAGAACTCTCGTATTTGTATTGGTTCTCTGGCCGAGTGGCCTTGATACCGTGAATGCCGGCAGCAAAAGATTGCCCCGGCAAATCACTGGTCCAACGCTCCAACGTACGGCCGACAATCCGTGCCGTTCCCCGGCGGCAGTTTGCCGCACCACAAGATCGCCAGTCTCCGGATCGAGCGAGTACATCATAGTGAGGGTTGGCGTTTCCCTGTTGAGATCCAAAATCATATTCGATCGGAAAGGGACCCTAGCCGGCGGAAGGAAGCCTCGGCCGAGTTGATCGATGCTTAAGAAGTTTCGGAGTCAAGACTGTTTCGCCCGCCTTCGTCAGCCTCGGGCCGATGTCGTTGGGGCGTTTCTCTTCCTTGCTGATCGTCGGCACCGCGTAGACCAGGCCAGTTTCGCCGCCGACTCTGGCTTTGGATTCGTTCCGGCAGCCGGATATATTCCGAGCCGGTCAACCGGTTGAAGATTCTGCGTTACCCTTCCTTTACTGACAACGACAATCATCTGCGGGTGTGAAATGTCGCTTTGTCGCCCTGGACCTCCAAATCAGCAGCGTCGGTTCGTTATGCGACGCAGGAGGTCGCTGCGCGGGCTCGGCTCGCAGCGACCAGCCAGAGACAGCCAGGACACGCACGTCCAAACAATTCCCTTCCGAGGTGGTCCCGATCTTAGCTGAGGTCATATAAGATTACCGTCATACACTAAAAGATATATTTAATTGCAAATTGTCCAATGCGCGCCGGGAAATTTTCCGTCAAGATTCCGCCACTCGTCCACGTGGCATTCTGAGAGTTGGCCGGGTTCATGAAGTTCGTTCGATTAAACACGTTGAAGTACTCGACTCGGATCTGGAGCTGGCGCCTCTCCTTAATGGGCACGATCTTAAACAGAGATGTGTCGAAGTTCGCGTACCCGGGGCCAATGATGATGTCGCGACCGGCATCGCCGTAGGCCATGACAGGATCCGCAAAAGCAGCGGAGTTGAACCAACCGTTTGGCCCCTGTTCTGGCTCGGCAGGCAGAGCCGGATTGCCGATAAGGTTGGCGCGCAAATCGCCGACCGAGCAGCCACAACTGGCCGCAGAACTGGCCAGCACGCTGAAGGGAAGGCCGCTTGACAGGGTTAAGATGCCGTTCAATTGCCATCCGCCTAAAAAGCCGTTGAGAACGGGATTCCAGTTCCGACCAAATTTGCGCCCCTTACGCCGAGGGGCAATTCGTAACTGCTTGCGGCGACAAAACGGCTTTTTTGATTGAACGCCGAGAGTCCCCGGTCTGCGCCCGGATCAAACGGATTCTGCGGCTGGCTGGTGGCGTTGTTATTTCCTCCGCCAGTGACGGAGCTTCCATTCAGGTCGTCGATGGATTTGGAGAAGGTGTAGGTCATCAGGAATTGCAGGCCATTTGAAAGGCGTTTCTCGGCTTTTAGTTGGAGTGCATTGTAGTTCGGAATAGAAGATATTTTCATAGAGCGTAATTGAGGACTCACGTTGGGGATCGTGGAGTAATAGAGGCGGCGCTGCTGTATCGTGGAAGGATCGCCAGGAGGCGCGGGATCGCCTTCCAGGTTGCCCGGCAAATGTACCCCGTGAGTGCCAATATAGCCGGCTTGAACGACTAAATTTCCAGGCAATGCCTTCTGCATGTTTAGGCTATAAGACTCCATATACGGTGTTGGGGCGTTCCTGGCAACCTGACGAAAAGCTCCACTCGGATCTTGGGATCAAAGTTCGCAGGGGTTACAGCGAGTTGGGTGGGAGGTCCATCACTCGTCGTGTACATCCGCCTGAAGGTTCGAACCCAGGTTGATTACGCTGAACGCCTGTGTATATGGCGCGTTCAATCCCGCCTGGTTGAGGCTGTCCGCAAAGTTCGAGTAAGAAATACCGTATCCGCCGCGAAGGACGAGATCCGCCTTGTCAGTTAAGGACCATGCAAAACCCAGACGTGGCCCTAGGTTCTTGTAGTCCGTATTTGTGAGTTGTCGCGGCTACCGTCTTCACCGGCCAATTCAACCGTCGCGGTCTGCCACGTCGATGCTCGAAACAAGGTTATGAACCTCTACAATGCCCGGAAACAATTCGTAGCGCAAGCCCAAGTTGAGAGTAAGACGCCGCGTCACTTTGTAATCGTCCTGAATATACCCGGCATACTCGATCTCACGCAATCCCATGGGGCCCGGCGTGAGGTCCTGGGTGATCTCGTAGGGCGCCCAGTCAGGAAATCTCCCCAAGCATTGCCGGTAAAGAGCGGCACGAAAACGTATTCGCCTTTGCCGAAGAAATTGCCCAGTTGGTTGTTGAGCCGCCTTCGCACATCGAAGCCCATTTTCAGGAAATGTTTTCCGACCGACATGAGACAAATTGTCACTGATCTGATAAGTGGTGTAACCGAGAATCTACGGATGAAGGCAGATGTACCCATCCAGGTCGGCGAAGGCGCGAGGTAGAACCAGGGAAGCCCCGTGGTAAATGGACTGACGTTTACGTTCGCCATTCCGATCTGTTCAGCAATATTTTTGCCACCATCAGAGCTTGCATATTCGTTATATGCGCGGCTTAGTTCCGGCGCGGAACTCGTTTACGGTATTCGATGAAAATGTGTGAACTTCCGTGATGCCGATATTCTGATTGCGATTATAAACGGAGTCCGGCAAGGAAATCGTCCACGATCCCGCAGCCCAGGCAAGGACCAACGAGACCGCCGTCAAATGCCGCGGGGATAACCTCTTTGGATTGGAAGAAGGAATAGTGACCTGATAGCGAATCGGTTGCGGAGATCTGATGATCGATTTTTACGTCGAACTGGTTATAGTTGTCGGTGGTTTTGCCGGCCGCAATGTAGTTGTTAATCGTGCCTTGGCCAGGAATGAATGTACCGGCAACGTTCGGCAACGGATAGAAAGCCATCATCTTGGAGACCACTGGGTCGATGGAGGTGGAGGGAATGATTTGGCATGCCGGCGTGAAGCTGCTGGGATTGCAACCGGGATAAGTCTGGCCCAACAATGCGTTCTGGTAAATGATTTGGCCTGGCGCCAATGTTTGCGTGAAATCTCCCTGCCGCTCAAGAGCCGTGGGTACCGAAAGGATCGATGTTCCTCCCTGGGTTTGGCGATATCCTTGATAATCCGTGAAAAAGAAGGTCTTGTTTTTTCGGATTGGCCCGCCTAGCGACCCCCCATACTGGTTGCGACTCAAAGGTTCACGCGGAGCCTTGTTTCCAGTCGTCGGCGGGAGCTGATTATTGAAAAAGCCGTTGGCGTCAAATACGTCGTTTCGAACAAACTCGAACAGAGATCCGTGAAACTGGTTTGTTCCCGATTTCAATTTGACCGTGACAATTCCGCCGGCAGATCTTCCATATTCGGCCGAGTACGTGCCGCTCAGTACTTGGAATTCTTGGATGGAATCGAGCGTCGGATTCAATAGCAGGTTGTTGTTCAGGTCAACGTCGTCCGTGCCGTCGATTAGGAACATATTTTGGTCGGATCGGGAGCCGTTAAAGTTAAAACCAGAGTTGGACTGGCCCTGAGCCCCAGCGCCTACCCCCGCAGTGAGCGCGATCAGATCGGTAAAGTTACGGCCATTCAGCGGCAAGTCCTCCACTTGTTTTCCATTAATAATTTGGCCGACCTCGGAGGTCTCGGTTTCGATCGCTTGCGTGGCGTCTGCGGTAACCCTGACGGTCTCCTGCGTTGTTCCGACCGAAAGCGCAAAATCTACACGCATTACTTGCCCGACGGTCAGATCGAGACCTTGCTGAACCGATTTCTTAAATCCTGCGTGCTCGGCGGAGACCTGGTAACCGCCAACGGGAAGAAATTTTGCCTCGTAAATCCCGTAAGTATTCGTTAGCAGTGTTCTGCTAACGTTCTGAGCCACTTGAGTAACAGTGACCACGGTGCCCGATAGCGCCGCCCCGCTAGAGTCCGTGACTGTTCCGGTTATCGTGCCAGTGCTTACCTGAGACCATGCGTCGGACGGCGCTAGCAGGGCCGCGACAAAAAACAGGGAAATAATGACGACCCACGTCGATTGCTTTTTCACATCGTCCTCCACAACCTCAGAATTTAACTGGAGACCTGTCCAACATTTACTTGACACTTTGTGGCTGACTCCCCCAACTGAAGGAGTGTCCGCCAGATTTCGTGTACGGAAACCCATTGATGATGTCGTCGCTCAGTTCAAACCCCAACCCGGGGCCCATTGGCGGCCGAATGAACCCGCCCTCGATCATCAGAGGCGAATTCAAGAGGTCCTCGCGGAATGGACTTCGCAGTTGACATACTTCCATATAGGTTGAGCTGGGATTCGACAGGGCAAAGTGCAGGTTGGCCATCAGCGATCCGGCCGCGCCCCAGCTGTGCGAAGCCACTTGAATGTTATTTGCGTAGGCCAAGATGCCGATCATCTGGCATAACGTGAGCCCCCCCGCGATCGTCGCGTCTGGTTGCAGGATGTCTACCGCTTCGCGTTGAATGAAATCCTGAGCCTCATCCAAGGAAGAAACGCCTTCTCCACCAGCAATGCCATAGTTGACCTTGGTTCGCAGCTCCCGGTAGGCACGCTTATCTTCAATCGGGTAAGGCTCTTCGAGCCAGGTAGGATGGAAGGACTCTAACTCCTGAGCAACCCTCAAGACGGTTGCGTGATTCCACGGAGTGGGTGAACTCCCTTGAACCAAGTCAACGAATAATTCGAAATCCGGGCCGACTTTCTCCCTAAGCCGAGACATGATGGCCGCCGCCTGTGAAGGCACGATGAGTCGCCACTTGTAACCCTCGAACCCTGCGACGCGGGCGCGATTGATTTCGCCCAACATGACCTCCACGGAGTCAGAACACCCGGCGCTGGCGTAAGCACGAATATGCGGGTGACATAGACCTCCCAGAAGTTGATAGACAGGCAGTTTCGTAGCCTTCCCGACGAGGTCGTAAAGGGCGAGATCGATCCCAGCAATCACGCTCTTGCCGAACCCGTGGCGGTTCCAGAACTTACTGATATGGTTGATCTTCTTCCAGAGATACCCAATCCGAAAGGGATCCTCCCCAATTAAGTGCCGCTTCAGATCCTCGACGACCGGAGGCACCATTTCGGGGACGAACGCACCAAAATAAACTTCACCTGTGCCCGAAATTCCGTGATCCGTGTGGACTCGAATGAAGGCAACGTGCCAGCCTTCAATACCTCCCCCGTTCCAATGCCACCTTTCGGCGGCCGGCAAAGCGTAGGACAGCAGTATCGTTTCCACTTCCGTTATCCGCACGGGTCTCCTTGACGAGAGGGGGAGCGATGAAAGAATTCGGAGGCAGCCCATCCCTCTTGCAGAGCGACGCATTATGGATTACGCATTATGGGTTGTCAACTCGTTTCTTACTTTTTTGCTGCTCCCTATTCATTTATCAACTCGAAGGATTCTGGAGTATGGATGATAATTCGTAGTACCATTCGCTAGCCTTAGCTTTTATGCCCTCACGATAGGCAGGTTTCTCATAGATTATGAAGCCCTCTCTTTCCAGCTTGCGAACTCAAGGTGCACCACGGCCCGGCTTGGTAAAGCCCATCCGGCTCACCGACCAGATCTCCGAAGTCATTAAGAAACAGATTTTTGCAGGCGAGCTGGAGCCCGGAGACCGCGTCGTCGAGCAAAAGATTGCGCGTGACTTGGGTGTAGGACAAAACGCCGTGCGGGAAGCACTGATCGAACTTTCTCATCTCGGATTTGTCCGCCGCGTGCCCAATATCGGCACGTTCGTTACAAAGCTCAGCCGAACCGATGCAGAGAAAATTTCCCAAGTGAGAATTGCGCTCGAAGGCTTGGTGGTTGACCTCGTTGCCGAACGAGTAAAAGCAGACGATGTAGACCTAAGCGGGGCTGAAGATCTGCTTCATAAAATGCGCAAAGCGCTGAACCGGCGGGACATTATTTCGTTTTACGATTATGACCTGCGGTTTCACCGCCTGCTCTGGGTTCTTACGAACAACGAATACCTGAGTCAAATGCTGGAGCAAATTGTGGCGCCTCTGTTTGCATTCTTTATCATGTTGAACATTCATCCGATGGATCGAGTTGATTATTTCACAGAAGCCGTCGATCACCACGACAACGTGCTCCAGGCTTTGAAGAGCCGTTCTCCTCAAAGCGCACACAACGCCCTCTGTGGATTGCTGGAAATTTCTCTTAGGCAGCAAAGAGACATCATTTCGGAAGGCAAGTCGGAGAAGCACGAAAACGCAGCAGCCAGCAAGCGGAAGTTAGCTCAGTCATCGGATTAAGTTCTTCCCTGCTTGCTTTTAACCCACCTGTTCAAGAATCAATTCGACTAGATCGTATTGCCCCAGAACGGGCAGCATCACGCTAGTCGAACTTCCCGTTTGTATCACGGCCAATTGGGCCCCGTGAAGGTCGCTCGCTTGCCGCACCAGCATTCCCTTCGTTTTAATCGCGACATCGTGTACCGGAACTACTTGGGGAATACTGACTCCTCCCCTCAGGCCACGTTCGCCGGCCCACATGTCTCCGGTCATGACTTTACTGGTTATGCCGTTAATGAGGGCGATTCGCATCGTGTTTTGGGTCCGATTAAAGACCGCTTCGATGTTCCCGGCCGTTTCGACCCATATCTGAGGTTCGTACATACTTCGGAAGCCAATCTCAAACGCCTCTCGCAGAGCGGGCTGGCCTTGCTCCACATAATCATCGAACAGCCGGAAGCCAAAGTAGATGAAACTTCCCTTTCCCAGCTTTCCGGCAACGATCGCGGGCAGTCTTGTTTCATCTCCGGGCATCACATTGTGGGAGATCCATTCCGAGTCGGTCACGCGCAAAGCCGGATCAGTTATCGTCGCCACCACATCGCAAGCTGCAACCGTCTCAAACATCGAAACGACCGATGCGCGCAGATATCTATTGCTGATTTTCCATTTCGGCTTCACGAATGAGACCTGATTCTTGCTGTCACTCGTGATCTTTAAAACTCCAAATGAAGGCTGCTCAAGATCGTTTCCCGATGGATCTTTCGTCGCCGACCGGTAACAAAAAATCACATGACCTCCCTTCTCCAAATATTGGCGCACCTGAGAGGCATGGCTTTCGCTCAAGTGGACGATATTGGGAACGACCAAAACGGCCAGCGCTCCCAAACGTCCATTCGATAGGTCCTGCTCCGTGATCACGTCAAATGGCCAGTGCAGTCGGGAAAGCATGGCGTAGGCGCCGCTGAAATCACGATAGGTGGAATAGTCCAGCTCGAAGCTCCTCTCCGAGGACAGGAGACCTATCTCCGCGTGCGGAACGGTGCCTTTAATTTTTGGGACGAGCTCGTCCGCGGCCACGAACGCAGTTTTGATCGCTTCGTAGACTTGCGGGTCAAGGCTTCCATCCAGGTAGGGCTGGTCCACATAGACCATCGAGCAATTGTGGCTTATAGCAGTGGCAACCTCGAATCGCATGAGTGCTTCGGGCTTCAGCGTAAAATCCCACAGCCTATTAAATCGGTGGCCGATCAGCTCCACCTCTTTCCCGCCTCCCCGGGCCCGAAACATTTTTGCCCGAATGGAGGGAAGAAAGAAATCGGCGCCATGCGTATCGAATTCGCTCGCTACATAATCGTCATATTTGTAGGTCAGCCCAAAGTTGTGGGTCATCATAAACTGCTTCTTGTGCTGGCGGCCGATATCTTTCACCTGCTCAAACAGGGTCTCGAAGGTCATGGTATTGAACTCAAGGTAGCGTGCATATTGGCTGTCGGACATGGGATACGGCATTTCTGATCCGTATAACTCCCTCCACTTCCGCAAGCAGCAAGGGTTGTAGCAAACAAGGGCACGGTGATTGAGCACAATGTCCAGAAAGAGCCCCTCGAAATCATAATTCCCGATGAGCTCCTCCATTTGCCGCAGGAAATAATCGCGATAGGGGCTGTTTATACAGAGCCACGTCCATTTAGCGAACAATTTCCCATCGTCCATGCGAATGGGCTGGCGCTCCCCGTTGAGCATCACCCAGTCCGGATGCTTTCGCGCCGAGTCTTCATCCCAACACACGGTGGTGTACGCCTCAACTTTGACGCCATGCTTTTCGACTCCTGCCAAAACCTCGCCGAAGAGATCTTGCGGCACGTTCCGATGACGTTTGCTAAAAGATGATTTGTAGTAGACGTTGCCCCAATGATCCTTGGAGTAGAGTAGGAGTGAATCGACGCCTAATTTTTCGACGGCGTCGATGATTTCCTGGGCGTTGGCGTTCTTGAGGGCCTCGGGATTGAACTCGGAAAAGTGGTAATCGATGATCAGCCGTTTGTAGCCCAAAAGCTTGTAGCTGTTCCCATCGAGCTTCTCATCCGTCAGTTGTGGCACCCACACTCCTGAAGGCTCCGCGAGAAGTGGACCGCCAAGAATCGACGCACCTCCGTAAGTTGCGGCGATTTTGGCGAAAAAACTCCTTCTGCTGAATGCTTCGTGGCTCATAAGGCTCCGTAGTTAAGAAAAGAGAAAATCACCAAGGATGTGTTCCCACGGGCGCCCATCATGTAACTGCCGCTTCGATAATGGAAGCGTCGCTCGCGGATTCGGAAGGAATCAAAACTGCAGGCCGCTTCTGGTTGATGACCAGGATGCGATGAGAAAGCAACGTCAGTTCGGCGAGGTCACTCGAAATAAGAAGGATGGCCATTCCTTCTGAGGCAAACTTCACAAGCAATGTATAAATCTCTTCTTTAGCGCCGACGTCAATTCCGGCCGTTGGCTCATTGAGAATCAGAATCTTAGGTTTCTGTTCGAGTGCCCGGGCCAGGACAACCTTTTGTTGACTGCCACCGCTGAGATATTTCACCGGTATCGCGGCGCGCGTTGTAGCCATGGCAAATTGCACGGCCTGTCTCTGGAAGACCTGCTCTTCCAGCCGCTTTTGCAGAAAACCCATTCTCGATATCCTTGAGAGGGCGCCTAGAGTGCTGTTGTACCCGGAGCTTCTTTCCAACAGAAGTCCCTTTCCTTTTCGATCGTCGGTCACATAGGCAATGCCGGCTGCCACGGCTTGTGCTGGCGATTTAATGCGGCGAGGCGTTCCTGCGATTCGGATACTGCCTGTGTAACCTGCCTCCAATCCGAACAGTGCGCGTATGAGTTGGTCTTGACCAACCCCGCGCAGCCCGGCAACACCCAATATTTCCCCTTCCGCCATCGAGAATGTCACCTCACAGAGCTTTCCGGGAATGGCCAGCCTATCAATCTCAAGAATGATTGGCCGGTCGTTAGCAGATGGCTCGCGCCGAGCCAACGAAAGATCAACCCTTCTGCCGACCATCTCACGTATCACTTCCTTTTGATCTGTATTGTGTGTTTTATGGCTGGCAATCGTCCGGCCGTCTCGAAGAACGGTCAGGCGATCGCTGATGCGCAATATCTCATCCAGCCGGTGAGATATATAGATGATGCTTACGCCCGTGTCGCGCAGTCTTCGGATCAGGCCGAAGAGGTTCTCGCTCTCTTGTCCGTTGAGCGAGGCCGTCGGCTCGTCCATCACGACCAATCTGCCCCCGGCCATCACCGCTTTTGCTATCTCGATCATTTTCCTCGCGCCGACGGCCAAATCGCACACTCTCGCTTCGGGCGCGATATTGAACTCCAGCTTGCGTAGCAACAATCTAGCTTCCGCGAAAAGCTTACGGTAACTCAGCAGACCAAACCCGTTGCGCGGAAGGCGCTCAAACGAGAGATTTTCCGCCACGGTCAGATTTTCAAATAAGCAGGTCTCTTGAAAAATCATGCTAATGCCGGCGCGCACGCTTTCCCGATAGTTTTGCGGTTGTATGGAGCGGTCTTCGAAGACGATGGTTCCCGCATCGGGCGGGGAGACGCCCGCCAGGATTTTCATCAATGTCGATTTGCCCGCGCCATTTTCTCCAACGAGTGCGTGTATCTCTCCTCTCTCGACCTCAAGGCAGGCTTCGCGCAGTGCGTGGATTCCATCGAATCGCTTCGTGATGTCCGTCATCGTAAGGAACGACATGACGCTTTTTTTCGATTTCTCCGCGTCGCTAATAACTATCAACGTTCTTCTGAGTCACGACCGTTGCGCCGGTATCCGTATTGTCTGGGACCGGGCGCCCATGCAAGTAATCGTCTAAATATCGAACGGCAAGTTGTCCCATCAAATAGGGCCGTTGAGCCACTATAAATTTCACGGACCCGTCGCGCACCGCTTGAATGGTGTCATCTAAGGCATCGAATCCCACGACGATGACTTGACCCTCCAGGCCGGCTTCCTTCACGGCCTTGGCTGCTTGTGGAGTTCCAGTTCCCGTGCTGCAAAAAATCAGGCTAAGGTTTGGGTGCGCTTTCAGAATAGCTTCTGCTTGCTCGAGAGCCGTGTCCGCATTGTCATCGCTCGCCTCGAGTGCGACTCGCACGTACTTGGTGCCATCACGAAAGCCGTCTTCGAATCCGGCCATTCTCTGGTTGAGGTTTAGCGCCCCCAAGCTACCGGTCATAACTGCATATTCCAAATTCGGAGGTTTGCCGGCCATCAGCAGCTTTGCCTTGGCGCCCGCCATCTTGCCCGCCTTATAATTGTCGGTGCCGACATACGCGATACGATCGCTCTTATTGCTGCTATCGACGTCCCAGGTCAATACCGGAATTCCTTCCTTCTTTGCCCTCGCTAAAAATGGGAGCAAGACTTTGTCGTCCACGGGAGCAACCGCGATGGCATCCACCCTCTTTGTCAGCAGGTCTTCTATGATTTGCGCTTGGTAGGCGGGATCACTCGTAAGTGGAGATTGCCAAATCAAATTAACGCCCAAGCGGCTGGCCTCGGCGGCGGCTCCTTTTCTGGCGATTTCAAAGTAGGGATGAATTAGTTTTGGGACCACCGCAATCGTAAACGCGCGGCCTCCCATTTTCTGCCGCGTGGTCGTATTCGCGGAATGAATCGAATGGGCGAGCAACCCAAGTCCAACCAAGAGCACGCCGTACGTCCATCCACGCCTAGTCCAGTTCCTGTTGCTCCAATTCATCATCTGCCTGAGCTTGAAGACATCCGGGGCGCGCTCAAGAGAGCACGCCAGAAGAATCACGAGTCCGATAGCAACACTCTGCCAATAAGCGGAAACGTTCAGAAGCACGAGACCGTTTCGCATTACACCCATGACCGCGGCGCCGATCAGCGTCCCGAGGATGGATCCGCTTCCCCCGAAGAGACTTGTGCCCCCAATGACCACTGCGGCGATCGCGTCCAATTCATAGCCGGTCGCGAGGGTTGGCTGACCAGAATTCAGGCGCGAAGCGAGTAATATTCCAGCCGCTGCGGAGCAAAGTCCCGAAATCGCGAATACCAACACTTTGATCCTGGTCACGTGGAAGCCGCTGAGAAGCGCGACTTGTTCATTGCCGCCTAGAGCGGTTACTCTTCGACCGAATCCTGTTCGATTGAGCAAGAGATATCCAATCAAAACGGAAATAAACATGATGAGCACAGGGATCGGCACCGGGCCCCATGCACCCTGGCCCAAAACAAAAAAGGAGGGCTTTAAATTCACGATCGGTTCGCCCTGCGTAATTACATATACAAAACCACGAGCCAGGCTCATCATCGCAAGCGTCACAATGAAGTAAGGGAGCGCTAAAAGCGCGGCGGCAAACCCGTTAAAAAGTCCGCAGGCAATTCCGGTCAGAAGGCCGAGGGCGACACTGGCCGTGACTCCAAGTCCTCCGGAAATTAGGGCGCAGCAAACCACTCCGGAAAGCCCCGCAACCGCGCCAACGGAAAGGTCAATGCCGGCTGCGACGATTACAAATGTCTCTCCAATCGCCATTATCGCGATAAACGAAAACTGTCTTAGTACGTTGAACAGATTCTCTTGATCCATGAACCGCGGCGCAAAGAGCGCAAGGCAAGCCATGAGCACTAGCAATGCCAGGAGGATGCCCATCTCGCGAAAAACAAAAGGGTGGCGCGGTTCGGCGGCCCTGTCGGAATGATTAGAATTTTCCATATTTCAGATAAGCTTCTTGCGGATCGGCGCCTTCACGGATCGCTTTTCGAACCAGGTTCTCCGTCGACATCACCTCGATTACCTTCCGCACGACCTCCTCGGCCAGGTGAGCTGGAATAATCACGATCCCATCGCGATCAGCGATGACGTAATCGGCGCTGCAAATGCAAACTTCCCCGATCGTAATCGGTTCCCCCAAACTTTCTACTCTCCAGCGGCCAACAATGTCTTTTGGCGTGAAGTATCTGCAAAACACCGGGAATCCCAGCGCTTCGATAAATTGCGTGTCGCGGCTCCCGCCGTCCACGATGTAGCCGCGAATTCCTCGAGAATGCATGGCTTCCGCCGACAGTTCGCCGAAGTGGGCGAGGAAAGAATCATTGGGCTGGCACACAACTACGCTTTGCGCTGGCGCTTTGGACAGGAGACCTGTCCAGCCGAGGAGGCTCTCGTGTTCGCCGGCCGATACATCACATGCGCCGGCGACGGGGAAGACTCGCCCGGTCAGCTTCTGTTTCAGGTTGAGCGGGCGAATGCTCGATGGCAATACCTGGTTCGGAAGTGCCATTGCACGAAGGACGTCGTAGACGGCTCCGGAATAGCAGCGCTCCAACATTTGGTTCAGGTCCATGAATTTCACCAAGGAGATTTTAGGACTCCCGCCCCCCGGAACAATTGGGCTTTCGCGGCGTGGATTGGCCCGGAAGCGCCACCCCCGGGATTTCAACTCGGGCATGCATCACTGCGTCCCTGTCCAGAGAACCGACGTAGAGATCACTAATGTCTGGCCCTCCAAAAGAAACATTGGTCGGACGGCCGAGAACGCTTCCCGCTGGATCTTCAACGACAGTGTGAATGCAGGCGGAATTGTCCAGAATCACCAAAGCGTCCTTCTCAATCAGCAGCGTCACCCACAGATTTTCGCCCTCGTCGAACGCGATGCCGTCCGGCGTGGCCTCCAATTCCGGACCGAACTTCTCAATCAGCACCAAGGCGGCCGCCTGGCAAGACAGGCGCCCTAACGATTCTCCGTGTTGAGCTCTCCACGATGTATAACCATCGGAAATCCTTCGAAAAAGCAAGGCCATTGGCGAAATGCAATCCGTCCGCAACGATCCGGCTGGTGCCATCCGCCTCCAAACGAAAATAAAACCATCGTCCACCTTTTGTCCTGCAGCGCGGCCCAATCATCCTTCATTCCCGGTCGAACTGGTGCTCCAGATGCGCCCATCGGGATCCATCGCGGGATAGTTCGCTCGGGAATGCTGCGGCCGCCCACGGTGGTCAATACGGTATTCGATGTTTCTGCGACGACGGATCGAAACGCCAGAGTGCTCCATGTTCATACTCGGCGATTAAGATACGCCCACGCTGATCGACAGCCAGCCCATTGGGCACAGCACCTCCTATTCCATAACGGGTAACCCCACCGTCCTGTCGATCTCGGGCGAGCATCGTTTTCCTGATCCGCCGCCCACAGAATACCGTTGGAATCGACGCAGATTCCCTCCGGCCGTTGCAGCCCAGTTCCAAGCGCGCGGAAATCACTCAAGATCCAATGTCTGGTTTCACTTCTCGCCCAGCTCCGCGTCTCAGTCCTCTCTATAATCACGCACTGTTGGCACGGATCACTATCTTCAACGCATTCGGGGACTCCTCCTGGCCAGGTAAGCCAAGCCGCGGACACACCATCTGCCAGGGTCAAGCCGGTGGGTGATCAGAGGTTGCGCTCCACTTGGCAAGAGGTGATCAAATCCACCGCCAAGCGGTAATCTTCGTCATAAATGTGGCCGATCGTTCCGATCAACTCCACCTCGCGCAAAGCGAGTTGCAGGAAAGTCAAACTCGCCACGCGAAGTGGGCAGGCCGACCTGTACCACGCGACCGCCCAACCGCACCGCAAGGACGGCGCTGGCCGGCGTGCGGCTGCTTCCGCTGCAATCGAAGATCACATCGGGACCCCCGTCGCACTTCTCCCGCAGCACTTGCACCAGATCCTCGACTGCATCGATGGCCTCATCTGCCCCCAGTTCGAAACAGCCTTCTCACGTCGAAAGGGGACCGTATCCACTGCCACCACCGATCGCGCCCCGGCCGCACGCGCTACCTGTAACACCGCCAAGCCGATCGTGCCGCATCCCAGGACTACCACTTTTTCGCCGCTGACCAGCCGCCCGCGTCTACGGCTCGAGTGGCAACGGAAAAAGGTTCAGCCAGAGCTACCCATTCCGCAGGGATGTCATCGGAAACCGGAACGACCATGTACGAGGGCACGGTCATGCGCTCCGCCAAGCCCCCAGGGTACGACATGCCAATGAAGGCCCACTTCTCGCAAATGTTCATTTGATGGCGCTGGCACGCGGCACAGCTTCCGCAAAAAAAGCTCCCGTCGATCCCCACGAGCTGTCCGACTCGCAGATGCCCCGAATCTCTGCCGGCTCGGTGCATGCGGCCGGCAACTTCATGGCCGATAATCATGGGGGCGGCTAGGCCGGTCAGCGGATGCGGCGTGGTAGGAATTACGATCGGACCGCTGGTGTATTCCTCTACGTCGGTGCCGCAAATGCCGCACCATTCCACGTCGATTTGCACTTCATTTGAACCGGAGCCGGAGCGTCTTCGACATCTTCCAGTCGAACATCTCTCCGTCCGTGCCATCTCAAGGCTCTCATAGATCCATCGCAGGCTCCATTGCGATTGATTCGGGTCTATTTCGTTCGAGCTACCGCTGGAGAGGCAGATCATACATTTGCTTCCAAACTTTATATGCCGGCCTCAATGTGCCGTTCTGGTCGACGAAGCCATTATTCTGCCAGGCTTGAAAGAGGGGATTGGTGCTCGCCGCAATTTTTTTCCAGAGCAAGTCATAGTCTATGGGCAAAGAACGAAACGATGAAAACGGTGTGGTGGCTCTGGGCAAAGGCGAAAAGTTTCTGATAGTAAGTGAGCTGTCGTTCCGGACTGCCATCGATTTGCCAGGGCTTTCCGTCGACGTTCAATGTCAGCTTGAGCGGCCGCTTCACCGGTCTCAGCAACCGCGTAGGGCTTTTTATATCTATCGAATTGGTGGCCAGAAAGTCCGAATGCAGCTATCGATCTTGTCGGACTTGTTGCCGAAGAACGGATAAAAGCTGATGCCCACCAAATCGTTGTATGGCATTAGGCTCCCTAACGGCTTCAACGACTGCTCGCGATCCGCCTCGGATCGCCTTGCGTCCAGCAATCCATGCAACGTGATGGAAGCAAAAATAGGCAGGTTGGGATGATCTTCTTCAACTCCTTATAAATATATTGGTGAAGTTCGGTATAAGCGGCAGCTTTGTCCGGGGCGTTGTATACAATCTCATTTACCTCAATTCCTATAGCCATGTACTCGGGTTGAAAGAAATCGATTGCTCGCTTGCAATAGTTCAAATAGGCCCGCTTTACGATCGGGTCGAAATGCCTTCCCTTTGAACTCCGCTGGCAACGGATCGTGCTCGGTTGCGCCCCAGTAATCCGCCAGTGCGCCTCTTCCAGGGTTGAGCGCTAGATAAATCGTTGCGTTTTCGGCACGTTGCGCTTGCGAACGCGCCAACTGTTCATGAGTATTCGCTTGAAACGGTTGCCCCATTGAGAGCTTCGGTCCAGGGCACGCTCTCCATATGCTGCGCCACGATGTCCGCATTCCCTCTGATGAACTGGGCTACTTCCTCGGCTGCCTGCGGGGTGGTATCCGGCGGAAAAGGGATAAATCCCATCCGAAAGGTTCGAGTTAGCACGGATGACGCACTAGGATGCCTCCCGTTTGTTGCCGCATGCGAAAGACCACACATGCAGAATGTGGAGGCAACAAATGCTACCGCAAGCACTTGCATCATCTTCTTATCCATAAACCTCGCTTCACTTCCTCTGACCAATGAATTCCACTCCTCCCCAGCTCAACGTGCATACCGGCACCAAACCAAAAACAATCTCCCCGTAAAACCAACGATCTTGCGAATTCAATACGTCGATCGGCCTCCACTCACGTCGTAGCATTGTCCCGTCACAAAGCTGGCTTTGTCCGAGGCGAGAAAACCGATCACAGCGGCCACCTCTTCCGGCTCTCCCGACTCTCCCCATGGGAATGCGGCTGGTCATATACTCCACCTGTTGTGGCGTGAGCTGTTTTAAAATCGGCGTGTCCACCACCGCAGGAGACACCGCGTTCACCCGAATATTGGAAGATATGACTTCCTTGGCCAGCGCTTTCGTAAACCCAATGACACCCGCCTTGGCCGTCGAGTACGGCACCATTCGCGGATTGCCTTCCTTACCGGCAACCGAAGCGACATTTACGATTGCCCCTCCGCCACTTTCGATCATGCTTGGCAGCACCGCCCGGCAACACAAAAACAGACTCTTAACGTCAATGGCCATCACGACATCCCACTCCTCCTCGCTTAATTCCATGATCGGAGCAGTGCGTCCCGCAATGCCGGCGTTGTTCACCAAGACTTTCACCGCCCCAAGCTCGCGGACCACATTCTCGACTGCCGCTCGGACACTTTCTGCGTTTGCCACGTCCGCAGCAAAGGCCCGCACCCGGTGGCCTTTAGCCCTCAGGGCCGCCGAAGCATCTTCCGCAAGCGGCAGATGAATGTCGATCAAACCGACGCTCGCACCCTGCCGCGCAAACTCCCAAGCCGTTGCCAACCCGATTCCCTGCCCGGCGCCCGTGACAACGGCAACCACGGGTCCTCCGCCTAAAAGTCCTTCCAATGTCGCCTCCAAAAACTTCCCATCGCGCCTCAGTTGAAATCTGCCTCTATAGTAGTGATTGAGTGCGGCGGCAAATGTTGCGTCATCTCCGAACTCAACGAATTTGTTTCCTGTCTTTCGATTGAGACTTCCGTTTTATCGAAGTCGTTGCGCGAGCTAAAGTCTCTTGGGGCAATCCGCCAAATGATGCCCTTAGGAGCCAAGTTCCCTCCGGCGATGCGAACATGGACGTCCATTCCTTCGGTGGGGTGAACATTGACGAAATGAAGGAATAGCTTCTGTCCCTGGATAGTCGCGGCCGCATCAAGGTATGGAATTTGCTTCCAACCCTGCTCGGGCACGTCAAAAGTGGCCGAGGTTTGCTTTACTGGAACGAACGTGCCTCCCGAGTGATTGCTGTAGAGCTCCATCACCACGCCCGACGCCGTCAGAAAGGACCGGGTGCTATCGGTTCGAATCGCTCCAAGACTGTTGATCATGTGGGTTCGGACACCGATCGGCACGCGATCAGATAATCGCATCAACATCTGAAGCATGCGTGCATTGAAGAGGGCGTCGCGCGCGGTGTGATTGACCTCCAGTCCTGTCCTGCCGATCTGATCGATGAATTGATTCACAAGGGAGCGTTTCGATGAGTCTGTGGGCAAGGGCAGGTCCCAGTCCCATTCATTCCACTCATCAAGTGCAATTTTCAGCTTGCCGGTGCTTCCCATCCACTGATCGATTCCTGCTAGCAATGCAATCAGTCTCGATTCGAACACCCAGGGATCACCCACCACCGAGAGATCGAATTCGCCAGGTTTGCCTTGGAATCCGGGCGGATGAAATCCCCCTGGGTAGTAGTGATGAATAGATAGAAAATTCAGCTCCTTCCCATTATTTCTGACTATCGTGTCATTCCACGTGTCGTCCTTCCCGCTTGCGTTGTCCAGCAAACCGACACCTGTGATTTTGATCCCGGGATCAACTCCGCGCATTGCCTTAACGATGGGACCCAGAAAGTAGGAATATCCTTCCGCCGTCGTGTGTCCACTCTCAAATGGGTCGCCCCAGATCTCGTTCCCCACCGACCAATTTTTTACGTGATATGGTTCCACATGGCCATTTTCTGCGCGCTTTCTGCCCCAAGTTGTAGTCGCGGCTCCGTTTGCGTATTCCACCCAACTCGCCGCCATCTCCGGTGTCCCCGAGCCGAAGTTAACCGTAATATAAGGATCAGCGCCTATGATTCTGCAGAAATCGATATATTCGTCTGTCCCAAAATCGTTTGGATCCACACCGTTGTCGTATCCATACGGTTGTCCGAAAGGCACTATTGGTTGTGGAGGCCGCCGATCTCTCGGGCCAATGCCTGTCCGCCAGTCATATTCATCCGGGTAGCCGCCCCCCGGCCAACGGATGATGGTCGGAGACATGAGTTTTATTAGTCTCAGCACGTCCGCCCTCATGCCATCGACATTGTCCGCCGGCATAAGTGAAGCGGCACCTATCCAGTCGATACCATTTCCATCAAAGAGAATTCGGAAAACAGCCGAATGCAGTTCCATCGGGGCGCGCAATCGCACTTCATACCGCGCCCAATCTCGCCCCTGGATTGTCGAATCGGCTTGGACCTGGAACTCAGCGTCTGGTGATTCCAAGCGAAACGCGACCTTTTGCCCCGGCGAGTCCGTTTTGATCCATGCGTACGCGATGTACTCGTTCCCTCCCAGGACATCAAATCCCGATTGGCTAAGCCCCCGCCAGGTCTTGACATCCCCAAAAGAGACACCCGCTCAGATGAAACTCCGTCGATGGCTTCAAACCGGTCAATCACGTAGCTGACCTTCGATCGGTCTGCCTCCGGTTTCCATGGCTCAGCCACCTGGGTGCGATCTGGATCAATGGGATAGAACTTCCGGTTTTGCAGCAGCTCCGCCCACAATCCCCCCTGAATAATTCGCCCAAAATGTTCGAGAAACTGTCCGAAGATCCTGCGGTCAATTGTGTGGCCTTGCCCGTGAAGATCGACTGTTATTTCGGCTTTTACCGTGCAGTTGGCGTTCTCTGGCAGCCCCAACAAAACGCAGGAGAGCAGGCACAACCCTATCGTCCTTAGCAAGGTGACTCGTGCCCCGGGACCGTGTAATACTCCCTTTTCCCTGATCATTGCGGAATCGCATGGTACTATGGATTATGGTTTATGGATTGTCAAGACTCATTCCTCAATCTTCTTTTGCAATCGATCCACCCACTTCTGCATGTCCTTGCCCCCATGCAGGCGGCACCTCTTGCTCGTGGAAAGATTGCCTGAGCCGTAAATTGCATTTAAAAGATGGCATGCCGAAAAATTTTACCTTTGCAATCGAGCTCGAGTGACGCCATCTTTTATTGCCGCAAATCCCAGAAATCGAGACACTCGGTATCGGCCCCTTGGGAGAAGACAAAGATGAAGGCTTGCGTGCTGTGTGACGTGGGACAAATGGAAGTCAGGAACGTTGCGCGCCCTGAAGTGTCGCCTCACCAGGTCCTGCTGCGCATCTCTGCCGTTGGCATCTGCGGTACGGACGCGCACATTTTTGCCGGTCACGCAAACTATAATGTGGACGAGTCCGGTCAAAAAATCCCTCTTCCCCGGCAACCACAGATACTCGGCCATGAAATCAGCGGTCAAATCGAGGAAACAGGTTGCGCGGTCAGTGCTCTTAATCCTGGCGACCGTGCTTTGGTCGATCAAGGACTAAACTGCCTCAGTGCCGGCCGCAACGAACTTTGCGAATATTGCCTAACCGGAGATTCGCACCAGTGTGACTTCTACCACGAGCACGGGATTACCGGCCTGCCTGGCGGATTGGCGGAGTTCATTGCAATATCGGCAAGCAATGTGATTCCGCTCACGAGTTCCATCGACATGGCGGAGGCAGCCTTGGCCGAACCGCTCGGCTGCATCCTGCACGCCTCAAACACCGTGGCTCGTGCTAACTCGCGCTATAAGATTGGAGCCGAGGCGGCGGGTCGCCGCGTGCGCGCCATTCTCATCTGTGGGGGAGGACCGGCGGGTCTTTTATTCGTGCAGTACTTGCGGCGTGTCCTTGGTTACGATGGCCTAGTCTTCGTTAGCGAACCAAATGAACTGAAGCGAAAACTCGCTAAGCGTTTTGGGGCAGACGAGGTCCTCGATCCCCGCAGCGTCAATTTGGGCGACGCGGTTCACGAGCGGACCGGCGGTCGTGGCGTTGAGTATCTGATCGAAGCCTCCGGGCAAGGCAACGCCTTCGCCTCGATTCCAACTCTCATCCGCAAACAAGCCACGGTGTTGCTCTATGGCCACGGTCACGCGGGTGAGGATTTGAGCGTACTAAATAGCGTTATGTTCAAGGAGCCGACTCTCATCGCTCCGGTCGGGGCTTCCGGCGGCTTTGAGAAGGACGGAAAACCTTCCGTCTACACTCGCGCACTTCGCCTGATTGAGAACCATCAAATCGAGGTGGCTCCCTTCATCACCCACCGTTTTATGTCACTGGAGGATGTTCAGGGCGCACTTTCCGCCGGCATGAATAGGCCCGATTACGTGAAAGGGGTTGTGGTGCTCAAGCCATCGTGAGCAGACGGACAGGATTCCGAGGCGCATCTTTGTCCTCACTGCTGCTCACTCCATGTCCAACATTTTTCCTGGATTCATGCGATTCTCCGGATCCAGTGCCTTCTTTATTGCGAGCATAGCTTCCATCGCCGGCCCATGCTCTGCTTTGAGGTACTCCATTTTCCCCTGGCCCACGCCATGCTCGCCCGTGCAGGTCCCGCCCATGGAAAGCGCCCGCTGCACGATCTTGTCTGAGAGCCCATGCGCCTCAACCAGTTCCCGGTCACTCGCAGGATCGATCAAGTAGACCATGTGAAAGTTCCCGTCGCCGACGTGTCCCACAAGAGCTACCGGGAACGACGCTCCCTCATGATCCTTTTTTGTTTTCAGGATGCATTCCGCAAGCTGCGAAATCGGCACGCAAACATCGGTAATCATGGCCCTGCAACCGGGACGAAGCGCAATTGCGGCATAGTACGCATCGTGCCGCGCTTTCCACAGTTTCTCCCTGTCCTCCAACCGCGAAGCCCATTGGAAACCAAGTCCACCTCTTTCCTCGGCTAGTGATTGCACCGTGGCAGCTTGCTCGGAAACGTGACGATCGTTGTCGCCATGAAATTCGAAGAACAATGTCGGCAATAGCGGGTAGTCCGTCTTCGAGTAATGATTGATCGCTTCAATCTGCTTCTCGTCAAGCAGTTCCACTCGAGCAACGGAAATGCCGAGTTGGATCGCGGAGATCACGGTCTTCACAGCTCCTCCCAAAGTCCCAAAGGCGCAACGTGCTGCGAGGACGGCCTCGGGAATCGGATGGAGGCGCAGCGTAACTTCGGTGATCACTCCGAGTGTTCCTTCCGATCCTACGAAAAGCCGGGTGAGATCGTAACCGGCAGCAGACTTGCGCGCGCGTGTGCCCGTGCGAATTATGCGCCCGTCCGCCATGACCACGTTCAGACCCAACACGTTTTCCCTCATGGTGCCATAGCGCACTGCCGTGGTGCCTGAGGCTCGTGTAGCAGCCATGCCTCCAATCGAGCAGTCAGCACCAGGATCGATGAAAAAGGTGAGGCCCGTTCCCTGCAAGGCCTTGTTTAATTGCAACCGCGTGACGCCCGCTTCCACGATTACATCCAGATCTTCGGGATTGACCTTCAGAATCTTGTCCATCTTGCGCAAATCAATGGTGATGCCGCCGCGAATCGCATTTACCTGTCCTTCCAATGAAGTGCCGGCTCCAAATGGGATCACGGGAATTCCATGTGTGGCGCTGATCTTCATGATCTCGCTCACTTCAGCCGTGGTTGTCGGGAAACAGACCACGTCGGGGTTAGCTGGACGGTGATACGCCTCCCCGTGACCATGGTGTTCACGTACAATCTCTGCGTCGCTCGTCCGCGATCCCAGCAGTGACTTTAGCTCGCGGATTCCATCTTCTAACCGCTCGGAAGATCCCGAAGGAATATCCACTCTCGTCATTTCCCATCTCCACGAAACAAAGTAGGCGCGGCTTCTAAAAACATGCGAGTCGTTCCAACAAGCTTCAGGCAAGCTTTCACAAAGATTTTCGCACTGCCCATTCATCCAAAGTCACGTGCGAGCCAGCGGCGTGGTTATCTCGTTTCGCTGGAAAGTGCTCTCAAGCTTTCACGCACGTTTGCTTTTGGCTTCCGAGTCCTTCGATTTCCAATTCCACCACATCCCCAGACTTTAGGTAGTTCGGTGGTTTCATTCCAAGCCCCACCCCTGGGGGCGTCCCCGTCGATAAAAGGTCTCCCGCCTCCAGAGTCATAAATTGAGAGAGATATCGCACAAGCTCAGCGATTCCAAAGATCATCGTAGCCGTATTCCCCTTTTGACGGATCTCACCGTTCACTCGAAGAAGCATCGCGAGGGATTGCGGATTGAGAATTTCGTCGTACGTGGAAAGCCAAGGTCCCAAGGGATTAAAATTGTCGCAGCTCTTGCCCTTCGTCCACTGCCCCCCGCGTTCCAATTGGAACTCCCTTTCGGAAACATCGTGAGAAATGCAATAGCCCGCGACGGCATTCATGGCTTCTTTTGTGTTTGCGAGATAGCGGCTCTTTTTCCCGATCACAACCCCAAGTTCAACCTCCCAGTCCGTCTTCACGCTGTGGCGCGGAATGAGCACAGGGTCATACGGTCCAACTACGGTGTTCGCTGCCTTCATGAAAATAATCGGTTCTTCGGGAATGGGCATGCCGGATTCCTTGGCGTGATCCGAATAGTTCAACCCGATGCAAATCACTTTGCCCGGTCGCGCAATTGGCGGAGCCCAACGTTCCGAAGCCGGCACTTCGGGAAATTCGCGCATCGAGGCCGAACTTACGAGTGCACGAAGCTTTGCCTCCCCTTCCTCCTCGAAAAACGCCTCATCCCAGTCAGAGAAGTGTCCGGACAAATCAAGCCGCTTGTCATCGCTGGTGAGGATTCCCGGCCTCTCGTGCTTTTCTGCTCCGAACCGAATCAGTCGCATTTTGGGCAGTCTTCCTTTCTAAGTTCCTTCTCGACCTCTTTAGGATTGCCTATCGAACCAATTTCAAACATTCGGGCACTCAAAGTGGATGGGCAACTCCAAGACCTCACATGCACCAGCCACCGTCGATTATATGGACTTGACCCGTGGTGAAAGCGGACTCGTCCGAAGCTAAGTAGACCGCTAGGGCGGCAATCTCTTCGGGCTTCCCCAATCGTCCCATCGGTTGCCGAGAGATAAACTGCGCGCGGGCTTTTGCGGCATCCCCTAGCGCAACCATGCGCTCCTCAAAGGACGGTGATACCACAGTGCCCGGGCAGACTGCATTGCAGCGAATCCCTTGAGAGACAAAATCGGCGGCTAATGCTTTTGTCAAACCGATAACGGCGGCCTTTGTGGCGCCGTAGACGAAGCGGTTCGGCGCCCCCTTCAAGCTGGACGCCACGGAAGCAACATTAATAATGCTCCCGCGTCCTCGTTGAAGCATCCCTGGCAGAAAGGTTCGGCATGTGCGATACATCGATTTGACGTTGAGATCAAAAGAAAAATCCCAATCCATTTCGGTCGCATCCAGAATTGTGCCGCTGTGCACATAACCGGCGCAATTGAACAAAACATCCACGATTCCAAACTCACCGGCCGTCCGCTCAATCGCATGCAAATCGCGCACGTCCAGTCGGCTAGTCCGAATCCCCCTTCTACCCTCGGCTAACTCCTCCAAAGCACTTTCGTTGATGTCGGTGGCCCACACTGTTGCGCCTTCGTCGGCATACGCGATCGCCGTGGCTCGTCCGATGCCTTGTGCGGCTGCTGTCACGAGCGCCGTCTTTCCCGCCAATCGATTGCTCATCTGTGACTGTCCCTTCCCCTGGCCGGGTGCTTCTTGCTTCCTGCCGCCGCTCCCGGGCTCAAAAGTTCACGGAAGGCTTACGCGAAACCTTCTGCCCCAGGAGCTTTCCATTCACAAATGGGGCGAACTGAGTGCATGATACCTGCGCGAGAGGCGAGTTGACAATCCATCATCCGTAATCCATAATCCTTATCCGTGCCCAGCCCCTGCTTCTCCGCGGCCGCCCTCCTATCCTGTTCCATCCACTGGGACACGCACCAGTTTCTGTCTGCCTTCGCTTTCCGTTGAAACTATGAAACATTGGGCCATCTCCATATCCGCTTTAACGCTGCTCTGCGCCGGTAGTTGCTTCGCGCAACAGGACACGGAAAAGCCAGCCGCGCCCGATCCCTACCAGCCCACACTCACTCATCTTCTTTCGCTGACCCGCGAACAAATCACCGATTGGCATTCCCATCCCGACGTTCCCCATCCTGAAGATCCGTCCCTTGATGACGCGGCCTGGGAAACGAACAAAGTCGGAGATGCCTCGCTATGGATGGGAACGCGCGTGTTTCGCCGTTGGATCGGGATTCCAGAGAAGATCAACGATTACGCTACCGAAGGTTCTCGCGTATCACTGGACTTGCGCTTTGTGAGCCGGGGGATCCTTTTGCCGGGAAACCTCATGATCACAATCTTCTCCAATGAATCGATTCTTTACCGCGGGCCCGATGACAATATTCAGCCCGTATTGCTCACCGAGAATGCTCATCCCGGCCAAACATTTCTGGTGGCGGCGCGCGTGGTCGGAGGCGATCAAATCCAGTCCGGCTTCGTTCAAAGCATGCTCACCATCGAACCGCCGCGCGACCGTCCGGATCCCGGATTCTTGCGCATGGAAATCCTCGCGGCCCGCGCTGTGATTGGCGCCTACAAAGACGGCAAAACGGAGCGGGAGCAGCAGCTGGATGCGGCGGTGAAAGCCATTGATTTTCAGCCTCTTCAAACGGGCGACCAAGCCGGTTTCGATGCCTCTCTGCGGCGGGCCCATGACAAATTGGTGCCCCTCAAACCGTGGTTAAGACAGTTCTCGATCCGAGCGGTAGGCAACTCACACATCGATCTGGCCTGGCTGTGGTCTTGGACGGAAGCCGTTGAAGTAGTTCGCAATACCTTTCGGAGTGTTCTAGATTTAATGCGCGAGTATCCGGACTTCAAGTTCACAATGTCCTCCGCCAGGGATTACGAGTGGATTCAGGACAAGTACCCCGATTTGTTTCAAGGAGATTCGGCAGCGCGTCAAGGAAGGCCGCTGGGAAATTGTCGGCGGTATGTGGGTCGAGCCCGACTTGAACATGCCCACGGGCGAATCACTGGTTCGTCAGATTCTGGTCGGAAAGCGCTACTTCCAGAAGAACTTTGGCGTGGATGTGCGAATCGGATGGAATCCCGACTCGTTCGGATACAACTGGCAGCTTCCGCAGATTTACAAGAAATCGGGAATCGATTATTTCGTCACCTCCAAACTGCTTTGGGCTCACGATTTCACTACGTTTCCTTACAAGCTTTTTTGGTGGCAGTCGCCGGACGGCAGCCGTGTGCTCACCTACTTCCCGCATCACTACGGGAGCGCCATGGATGCGGATAGCCTGGGAACTGACCTTTCTATTTGGATGCCCTCTATCTATGGTCAAAACACGAAGATTCAGCCGGAAATGATGCATCTGTATGGAGTTGGCGATCATGGCGGCGGACCAACCCGCGCCATGCTGGATCATGCGACAAAACTCATGGCACCGGACGCAATTTTCCCCAAGTTCGAGTTCAGTTTCGCGGGCGACTTCTTCGCCGATCTTGAAAAGAAACTTCCGGCCATGCAGGTTCCCACATGGGATGACGAACTCTACTTGGAAACTCATCGCGGCGTGTTCACCACCCAAGCCGAAACCAAACGTAGGATGCGCCGGGCCGAGGAGCAAATTCTGAATGCCGAGAAATTCGCATCTTTGGCAACCTTGTATGGCCGCGCCTACCCGCAAAGCGACCTAGAGTTGGCGTGGAAGAACTTGCTCTTTGACCAATTCCACGATGTGCTTCCGGGCTCTGGAGTCGCGGTGAATTACGTCGAGGCCAAGCGCAACCTCGATGACGTCGGTCGCATCGCTGGCGCAGCGACACGCGGTGCCCTGCGCGAAATCGCCGCTCATGCCGATACGCAAGGAGACGGGGTCCCGGTGATGGTCTTCAATTCTCTCTGCTGGCCGCGAACCGAAGTCATCGAGAGCGAAGCGCAACTTCCGGCTTCGGCCGGCCAGATCGAGGTCGTGGACTCCGCCGGGAAACCAGCAAAATCACAATTGCTCTCTATCGATCCCGAAACCCACCGCGTCCGTTTTTTGTTGCTGGCCAGAACTCCCGCGCTTGGGTATCAAACGTACTTCGTCCGCGCTGCCGTGCAAACTCCCTTGATCCACTCTTCGCTTAAAACTACGACGGACTCTATCGAAAATGAGTTCCTTCGTCTCCACGTTGACTCGCACACCGGCTGCATGACTGCCCTGATCATCAAACGCACTGACATAAATGCTCTTGCACCCTCCGAAACAGACACCGGCGGTCCTAAGAGCAGCATTTGCGGCAACCTGCTGCAGGCCTTCGTCGACAAGCCAAAGCTGATGGGCGTGTGGAACCTGGACGCGTGGAATATCGATGCGGATTTCGAAAAACAGCGATGGGATCTGGAGAGAGCCGACGAAGTGAAACTAGTTGAGAGCGGTCCCCTCCGTGCCGTCTTGCGCGTCAAGAATCACTTTCAGGATTCGACTTTCGTTCGCTACATCACCGTCTACGAGGGATGCCCCGCGTCGACGTCAAGATGAAAGTTCAATGGAACGAAAAACACATTCTGCTGAAGGTAGCCTTTCCACTGAGCGCTCACAACCACATGGCCACCTTTGAAATTCCCTTTGGATCGGTCCAGCGCCCAACCACGCGCAACACGCCCGCCGAGCAAGCTCAGTTTGAAGTGCCCGCGCAGCGCTGGGCCGACATATCAAATTCCCAGCAAGGTTTCAGTCTGCTCAATGATTGTAAGTACGGCTACGACGCGAAAGGCAACGTTCTCCGTTTATCGCTGCTCCGCTCTCCAGACTTTCCCGACCCTCATGCCGACGAAGGCGAGCACGAGTTCACTTACTCGCTGTATCCCCACGAAGGAACCTGGAAGCAAGCTCGCACCGTTCTGCGCGGCTACGAGCTCAACTATAAGTTGATCTCCATCCAAGTTCAAAACCACCAAGGGTCGCTCGGCCCCGAGCATTCCTTCCTGCGCGTGCAGCCCGATAACGTCATCGTGACCGCGCTAAAAAAAGCGGAAGACGACGATGCACTTGTGCTGCGATTCTACGAATGGGCAGGCCGTGAGGCCGACGTGCGGCTTCAACTTCCGCCTGGAGCGGAATCGGCCGTAGAAACAAACCTGATGGAGAAACCTCTGGAGGCTCTCAGTATTCAGGACGGAGCGCTGACTTTGCACACTAAACCCTATGAAATCAAGACCGTGAAAGTACGATTTGCCTCCCGGCGATCCGGTGAAGCGCCGAGGCCCTGATTTTCCGGAGACTGCATCGCGCTGAACCTATATGTCTCAAGGAACACATTTCTCGGCCCTATCGTTGGCGTGCGCTTCGGATTCGATTCAGCGATCGGTTGCAGCGCAACTTCAGTTTGCACGCAGCTGGGAGCCGAGCTTGGCGCAGGGTCGACTAGCACGGAGCACACGGGCGATCCTGAAATGGCCCAGGAGGTCATCGAGCTCTCGCCCACTCCCAACTTCGTCCCAGATGTTTTGCGCAAGGACTGAGACGTCAAAGCGCTTGAAGTTGTTCGTGGCGCAGGCTAGGCCGGAGAAGCGGAAGTATCTCTTGGCAAGAACATACTCCCGGCCACGAACATGTCGGAATTTCTCCGGAAGGCCCGAACGGTCCTTGATAAGTGGGGTAGGGAAAGTAAATGCCAAACCCAGACGTCTCCGCAGCTGCCCCGTGCGAACAGATCTCCCGTGCTAGATGGGAACTGCTTCGCGATGGGCACACCGTGAGTCTCTGGCGAACACCCTTGTGAATATTTTGCGCGCGGCAGGACAGTTTAAGAGGAGGCAAAGTATGTGGCTTTGCGACCGAATTGCAAGACTAAGATTTTTGTGGCCTGCGTTTGTGGCCGGACTATTGCTCTCTCCGCCGGGCGTCAACGCGGCGAGCAACAATTCCGCGCCAGCCTCTACGCTCACTCCGTCTCACCTTGTGGCCACGCGTCTACCCTCGCAAAACACTCGCGGCCGATTGTTTATCGGGCTGGCGGAACTGCCGCCGGAGAGTGAAGGCGCCTCGCTTGAGGCGATGAAGAAGTGGTATGGAAAAGCGGCAGCTGCGGGGATCACCATGCAACAGATCACTCCCAAATGGGATGAACTTGAACCCTCCGACGGTACTTACGATTTTCACGAATTTGATTTTAAGGCGGCGATGGCCAAGAAGTTCGGTTTGCCCGTGTATCTTAATCTGCGCATCATTGATACCTTGAAACGTTCAATGCCTAGCTCGTATGCAGCCTGGCGGTTCGATGATCCGAGAATGACCGCGAAGCTCACGGCCTTGCTTCAAGCTATACATTCTCGCAATCCGGCAGAGATACGTTGGATCGCCATCGGAAATGAAGTCGACCCATATTTCATGAAACACCAAGACGAAGTTGCGGGCTATAGGCAACTTCTCATTAATCTTATACCGACTGTGAAGAAGTTGTTTCCAGGCGCTATCGTGACCGTTAATTTCACATTCGCCGGAATCAGCCATTTGCAAAAGGAACTGAAGCCCATCTATGATCTCACTGAAATATTTTCGGTGACCTACTATCCATTGAATCCCGATTTTACGGTCCGCCCCCCCGAGGACATCGGGCGCGACTTCAAGCTAATTCTGTCCGCCGCAGACGGAAAGCCAGTCATGTTTCAGGAAGTCGGTTATCCGAGTTCGGAGCTTCTGGGCAGTTCTCCTACTAAACAGGCCCATTTTCTGCAGATGTTCTTTGATCAATTGAGAGTTTCTCAACCAGCCGTTGTTGGCATGACATATCTTTTCATGTCGGATCTTCCGAAAGCGCTGGTCGACTCTTTCGGGCAATACTACAACCAGCCCGGCAGTGATAAGTTCAAAGCCTTTCTAGCCACGTTGGGGCTGTTCGACGGGGCGGGAAATGCGAAACCCGCTTGGGAGGTTTTTGAACGCAACGCAAAATTGCAGCAATCCCCGACTGCAGTCGCGCCAGGTAAATAGAATTGTGATTAAGTGCGGTGCGGATCGAACCCGCGACTCTTGACTCGTCCGGTTCCATCCGAGCGAAAAAGAATTCGGTCCAATTGATTGGACTTCAGTCCAACTACAGTCCAAAACGGGCCATTTCTATGCCGGATTCAGCCAACTTAGCCAGGTAAGGCCATTTGAATCATCAGGAGTTATGGAGCGGGCGATGGGAATCGAACCCACGTCCGAAGCTTGGGAAGCTTCTATACTGCCATTGTACGACGCCCGCTCATTGTTTTGTGATTGTACCCAGAATTTGATTTCGCGTATAGAGGTTTACTAATTTTCCCCACTCTGTTCGTTCTCACGACCTGTCCGAGTTTTTTGTAGCGGCTTCAATGAGCGAATTTATATCACCGGGTATCTGCAGAGTTGGCCAACTGAATCCGGGAACCCGCAGTCTTCGTGACCCAGTGCCGAGGCCGTGCGGTACCACTCTCTAAGCGGGAAAATCTATTCGAACGAAGCCGTCCTATTCTTTCAACTGCCAAAGTGTCCAACGAATCGGGGGATGTACCTTTCTATTAGGGCTGGCCTCAGTGGTGTGGAAGTGATGGATTCAGGCAGAAGTTTTCGCAAATAACACACGCCTCCGGGCATTCCGCTTAGACTCTGACTTCTGTTCAGGATGACCTGGACAAAAACTAGGCTCAGGAGCGTTGCGCACGGGTAGTCTGATCGGCAAGAAATTCTAGGATTGCGTGATGAGCTGGAATTGGCTGGTCAGTCTCGAAAATGTGACTGGCATGGGGGATCAAGACGAGTTTGGCACCGGGAATACGTTCGGCGATTAACCGCGAGTTCGCGGGCGGAATGAGTCTGTCGGTTTCGCCGTGAATGACGAGGGTCGGAGCCGTTATCTGCGCGATTCGGCTGTAGGCCTCCCAGCCGAAAAGCCCTTGAAGTTGGCCCATGTACCCCTGTGCAGTGGGATACCACTTCATGCGGATAGCCATATCTTCGTCGATACGTTCGCGCGGAGCGGCACGGTCATAGCTGAACGGGATGATGGCCTCCTTCGATTCTTCCGGCGTCAGGCCACGGCGCAAGAGAGTTTGCAGAGCCTCTGGTTCGGCCTGCACGGCATGGGGACCGCCCGCCGCGGTGCAACCGAGAATCAACGAGCGCACCCGGCTCGGATATTGGAGGGCAAATTCCTGCGCAATCATGCCTCCCATGGAGACGCCAAATACGTGCGCACTCTCCAGGCCGGCAGCGTGGAGAACGGAGGCCGCATCCGAAGCCATCAATCCGATGGAATAAATGCCAGGAGTGGCATCGCTTTGGCCAACGCCACGATTATCGAGAGCGACGGTGCGATACCTTGCGGCAAGAATCGGACGGCTGCGATACCACATGTAGGAGGGATAGCTGAGGCCCATGATGAGCAATAGAGGTTCGCCGGACCCTTGTTCATCCCAATACAGTTTGGCGCCTTGATTCTCAACGAAGGGCACGCAGTCACCGATTGGGGCAAATGGCAATCTTCACGACGGCTGCGGAGACGATCCTGAAATGCGATAGTCACACACAGATGCATGTTACTAACACGGCGGCCATTGTATATAATTCGGATTACCATGCCAAATCAAGAAACGCAATACAACGTCGCCGACAGAGTGGCCACTCTTAGGCTCAACCGCCCGGATAAATTAAACGCCTGGACGGCGGTCATGGAGCGCGAGGTGCGCGCAGCCATGAACGAAGCGGAACACGATGAGAATGTTCGCGTGATTGTCTTGACGGGCGGGGGGCGCGGATTCTGTGCGGGCGCGGATATGTCACTACTAAGCACGGTCGCGGAGAAAGGACTCGACGAAGTACGGCGAGCACAAGGCGTGCAACCGAAAAGCGAAAGCGTTGGGGCTTCGCGGAAAAATTTCCAAAAGAAGTACTCCTATTTTCCCGCGATAGCAAAGCCTGTGATTGCGGCCATCAACGGGCCGGTCGTGGGGCTGGGCTTGGTGATTGCGCTGTACTGCGATTTGCGGGTTGCCTCGGACGCCGCGCGCTTCGGCACAGCGTCTGCGCAGCGAGGGCTGATCGCGGAATACGGAATGGCATGGATGTTGCCGCGCCTCGTGGGGCACGCCAACGCGCTGGAGCTGTTGTTCAGCGCGAGAATGATCGACGCGGCGGAGGCGCTGCGAATGGGGCTGGTGAATCGGGTTTTTCCTCGCGAAACGTTTGTTGAAAGCGTGCAGAAATACGCAGCGGACTTGGCGTCGAGTGTCAGCCCGCGGTCGTTGCGGGTAATCAAGCGTCAAGTGTATGACGCGATGTTCGAGACTCTGGAGGAGTCGTTTGAGCGATCCGAGCAGGAGATGCTGGCGAGCCTGCAGTCCGAAGACTTCAAAGAAGGTGTGGCACACTTTATCCAGAAGCGCGCCCCGGCTTTCACCGGCAGATAAGGAACCTCGGATGGACTTCGAATTCAGCGATAAAGTGAAAGATTTGGAGCGCCGATTGCAAGCGTTCCTGGACGAGCACATTTATCCGAATGAGCAGCGCTTCAACGACGAGATTGAGCAGAATCCATGGTTGCCAACAAGAATCGTGGAAGAGTTGAAACCGAAAGCCCGCGCTGCTGGTTTGTGGAACTTATTTTTGCCGGACAGCGAACACGGTGCAGGGCTGAGCAATCTAGAATATGCGCCGCTTTGCGAGATCATGGGCCGCAGTCACATGGCGCCTGAAGTGTTCAATTGTTCGGCGCCGGACACGGGCAATATGGAAGTGCTCGCACGCTATGGCACGGCGGAACAGAAGAAGCAGTGGCTGGCGCCATTGCTTGCGGGAGAGATCCGGTCGTGTTTCGCGATGACGGAGCCCGCGGTCGCTTCGTCGGATGCCACAAACATTGAGGCTAGAATCGTCCGCGATGGCGACCATTACGTCGTCAGCGGCAGAAAATGGTGGGCGTCCGGGGGCGGCGACCCACGGTGCAAGATCGCGATTTTCATGGGAAAGACGGAACCTTCGGCTCCGATTCATAAGCAGCAATCGATGATCCTCGTGCCACTGGATACTCCCGGAGTCAAGATCGTGCGCATGCTCACGGTATTCGGCTACGACCACGCGCCGCACGGCCACGCAGAAATTCACTTCGAAAATGTGCGCGTTCCGGCGGCGAACATGCTCTTGGGCGAAGGACGCGGATTTGAGATTGCCCAGGGACGGTTGGGGCCTGGACGGATTCATCACTGCATGCGATGTATCGGCTTAGCGGAGCGGGCGCTCGAAATCATGTGTAAGCGGGTGCAAACGAGGGTGGCCTTCGGAAAATCGCTAGCTGAACAGGGAACGATTCGCGCGGACATAGCCGCCTCTCGCATCGAGATCGAACAGGCGCGGCTGCTGACGCTAAAAGCCGCATATAGGATGGACACTGTGGGGAACAAGGCGGCGCGCACTGAAATTGCGATGATCAAAGTGGTGGCGCCTAACGTGGCTCTGCGCGTACTGGATCGAGCGATTCAGGCACACGGAGCCGCCGGAGTTTCCCAGGATACGTTTCTGGCTGCCTCCTGGGCGCTGTCTCGTACGCTACGATTGGCCGATGGGCCGGATGAAGTACACGTGGAATCGATTGCGAAGTGGGAACTGGCTAAAGGCAAGAAGCCGGCGGGGGCGTAGGTTTTACAACATTAATTAAATAGATGTGCGACAGAGTCACAAGACTCGCCCTGGGGGAAGTCGATGCCGCCATTGATAGTTAGAGACCCGCAATCTCTGAAAGAATTGGTGGGGAGAGAAATCGGGGTAACGGAATGGTTCCGCGTCTCGCAAGAGCGGATCGGACAGTTCGCGGAAGCCACGGAAGACGGGCAATGGATTCACCTAGACCAGGCGCGGACAAGCAAAGAATCACCTTACGGCACGACCATCGCTCACGGGTTCCTAACCCTGTCTTTGCTGAGCTACCTTGTGAAAGAGTTGATTGAGATCCAGAGTGGTGTGCGACTAGCCGTGAATTACGGGTTGAATCGTGTGCGCTTTCCTTCTGCCGTGCGAGCCGATTCCAGGATTCGCGCAGGCGTGTCGGTGCTGACTTTGAAAGAACTTCCTGATTCACTTGAAGCGACTTACGCTGTTAGGATCGAAAGCGAAGGGTCCGAAAAGCCTGCTTGCGTTGCGGAGTGGATCGTTCGCTACTACTTGTGGTCTATTTGAAATTCAGTGCAGCTGTGGCGAGCTCAAATCTGAATTGAGAAATGCGCGCTAGATTTGTCCAGTTTGCGCGCCGTGCAAAGCGGCGCGCAGGAGGATTTGGATTCTCTCGGGCATGGATGCAAAGCGCTCGTCTTTGGTCAGGCCCTGGCGGTAGCGAAAGTAAATCTGCTGCACGATGACCGCAAGCTTGAAACGGGCAAAAGTGAGATAGAAAGGGATCTGGGAAGTATCGTACCCCGTTTTTCGGGCGTAGTGCTGTACGAATTCTTCCCTTGTAAAGCTGCCGGGGTGGGTTGTGGGTCCCCAACGATTTTGCTGCAACTCCTCTGGGTCCGTTCCATCCACCCAATAGGCCAATGCAGTGCCGAGATCTGAAACAGAGTCACCAATAGTGCACATTTCCCAATCGAGGACGCCAATGATTCTCGTAACGTCGCTCGAATCCAGCACTACATTGTCGTATTTGTAGTCATTGTGGATCAGCGAGACTGCGCTCGTGGAGGGCATGCACTTCTGCATCCACGCAGTGATCTTCCCTGCTTCCGGATAATCGTGAGTTTTGGAACCGTAGTAGCGTTCGATCCACCCGCGAACCTGCCGTTTCAGATAGCCTTCCGGCCGGCCTAGATCAGAGAGGCCCACGGCAGCGTAATCCACACGGTGCAGGTGAATAAGGTTGTCGACAAAAGATTCGCTGAGCCTCCGTGCTTTTTCGGCTGGAAAATCCAACCCGCGCGGCAGGTTTCTGCGAAGAATGACGCCGCGGATCGGTTCCATCACATAGAACGGTGCGCCGAGGATTGAATCATCGTCGCAAAATAGAAGCACTTCGGGAGCTGGGGCATAGACGGAGTGGAGCTTTGAGAGCACGCGAAATTCGCGGCCCATATCGTGGGCGGACTTGACCTTGCTTCCGAACGGCGGCCGCCGAAGCACCAACTCCCTCGCACCAAGCTGCAATGAGTAAGTCAAGTTGGAATGCCCACTCGGAAATTGGCGGACCTGGAGCGCGCCCGCTTCGTTAGGAAAGTACCGGCGCAAGTAGGGTTCGAGCGTGGCCAAGTCAAGTTCTTCGCCCTGTCGAACGGCCGCTGGATGGTCTAGCAAGTCGCTCATCGGAAAATCTCCCTAACGATAGGTCAACATTGCCGGATCGCTGATATGCCCGTGAGAATTGAAACAGCTGAGCGTAAACCGCTCCGCGGCGCAGAGAAATTCACTCCAGGAAGAGTTCCGCGACATCCAAGTCACTTGTAAAGTGCTCTCCAGAGAAAGCTGCAAAGCACGCTGCATGGCAACAGCGATGGGGCCACCGGAAGTAAAAATTGCGACTCGTTCACCGCGGCTGCCGGCCGCAAGGAACTTCGCCAGGCCGAAATTCACCCGGGAGCAAAACTCCAGCCAGGTTTCGACCCCTGGCGGACAAATCGCGCCGCACATCCATTTGCCAATGACAGCTTCGAACAGCTTTTGAAAAGTGGCGCGCCGCCCCGCTGGGTCGGAGGACGACTCAAACGCAGCGTGGAGAGCTCGGATGCTCTGATCATTTTCCATCAATCCGGGCAAACTGTGTTCGAGCACGGCTTCGGCTTGATACTCATCGAACTCCGGCAGCATCAAGTGGTCGGGAAACTTGAGGCCGGCTTTGGAGTAGGCGTTGCTCACGATCCTGAGGGTGTCTTTCTGGCGGACACAAGGACCAGCGCAGATGCGGTCAAAAACGATTCGGCGTCGAACCCAATACTCGCCGAGTTGACATGCCTGCGCCTCTCCGAGAGCAGACAGCTTGTCGTAGTTCTGCTCAAGGAACGAAGCCTGCGCGTGACGGACGAGAAAGAGATTTCCCATTGTAACCCGGCCCTTCCGTCAGACGTTATAACGCAAGACGTCCAGAGGAGAATGTAACTCGCGCAAACCCAGGCTCCGATAGCCAGCAATCAGGAATTTCAATTGGCGCGTTCGAACAAGGCCGCCGCGCCCTGGCCTCCTCCGATGCACATGGTGACGACCCCGTAACGCGCTTTTTGGCGGGCCATTTCGTTGGCGATGGTGCCGACCATGCGCGAACCGGTCATTCCGAATGGATGACCGATGGCGATCGAGCCACCGTTAACATTGAGTTTTTCCGGGTCAATGCCCAGGCGGTCCCGGCAATAGATGACCTGGACGGCGAAAGCTTCGTTCAGTTCCCAGAGATCGATGTCATTCAGACGCAAGCCGCAACGACTGAGGAGTTTTGGCACAGCGAAAACCGGTCCGATACCCATTTCGTCCGGTTCGCAACCGGCGACCTGGAAGCCGCGGAAAACGAGGTTGTAGGGAATATCTAACTGATCGGCGCGCTGGCGAGACATCAGCAGCGTCGCAGAAGCGCCGTCAGAGAGTTGTGAAGAGTTGCCGGCTGTCACCGTTCCATGGCCACTGTCGGGATCAAAATGAGGTTTTAGGTTGAGCAAGCCTTGCAGCGTGGTATCAGGCCGGTTGCATTCATCGCGATTAACGGTAGCTTCCTCTTTGCCAACAACTTCTCCGGACTTTTTGTCAAGGACGCCGCGAGTGACTCGCATGGGAGCGATCTCCGCGTCGAAGAAAGCCTCTTTCTGCGCGCGGGCGGTGCGCTGCTGACTCAAAAGCGAGTATTCGTCCTGAGATTCGCGACTCACTCGGTATCGTTTCGCGACCACTTCCGCGGTGTTGCCCATCACCATGTAGAGTCCCGGCATTTTCTCCAACAAACCGGGATGCGGGTTGTCGTCTCGCGGAATCATTGTGATGCTCTCTACGCCGCCGCCAATGGCAGCATCGACACCCTCATTGATAATCTGGTGGGCCGCTACCGTGATAGCTTGCAGACCGGAAGAGCAAAAACGATTGATGGTCGTGCCGGCGACTGATGACGGAAGGCCCGACAACATAGCGGAAATCCGTGCAATATTCTGACCTTGCGCTCCGTGAGGCTGGGCGCAGCCGAGGACGACGTCTTCGATTTCTTTCGCAGCTAGTTTTGGAGTTTTGTCCAAGACGGCTTTGATACAGTGTGCGGCGAGGTCCTCGGGCCGCGTCAGGTTAAAAGAGCCACGAAACGACTTGGCGAGGGCCGTTCGCGAACTGGCAACTACCACTGCTTCTCTCATGGCTTCCCCGGGTTATTGAAACAATGTTCCAGAGCGATTCGAGTCATAGAGTAATGCCGCGTGATCATAGTCAAGAGGAGTGACGACTACGCTGCCGCGCCTTCTTCCTTCCCGTAATCGGCGAACCTCTTGCCCTCATCTGCAAGCCGCTTCAGCAGCGGGGCGGGCCGCCAGATCTCACCGTGCTGACGGTGAAATTCGGAGACGCGGTCGCAAACCTCTTTGAGACCGACGGTGTCGGCATACCACATCGGACCGCCGCGATGGGCAGGAAATCCGTAGCCGTTGATATAAATTATGTCGATGTCCGAGGCGCGTAGCGCGTAGCCTTCCTCCAGAATGCGCGCACCCTCGTTAACTAGCGCATAGAGGCAACGGTCTATGATTTCCTCTGAAGAAATTTGACGCTGCGCAATGCCCGCTTCGCTGACCCATTTGCGAACGAGTTCAGTCACGAGAGGGTCGATCGTCGCACGGCGTTGATCGTCGTATTTGTACCAGCCTGCGCCGGTTTTCTGGCCGTACCGCCCGAGTTCACAAAGACGATCTTCGGCGAACGGCTGACGAATGCCGGGTACTTCCAGGTGGCGATATTCTTTGCGGATCCGCCAGCCTACATCGAGGCCCGCGAGGTCGCCGGTGGCCAAAGGCCCCATGGCCATGCCGAAGGCGGAAAGGGCCTGGTCCACGGCTTCGATGCCCGCTCCTTCTTCGACGAGGAACTGGGCTTCGCGGCGGTAGGGACCAAACATGCGATTACCGACAAAACCGCGACAGTTACCGACGAGCACGCCCACCTTGCCGAGAGATTTCGAAAGTTGCATGCAGGTGGCGACTACTTCTCTTGAGGTAGCCTTACCGCGGACGATCTCCAGAAGCCGCATAACGTTGGCAGGGCTGAAGAAATGGGTGCCGATTACGAAGTCAGGCCGCGAGGTGGAGGAAGCAATCTCGTCGATACTTAATGTAGAAGTGTTGCTGGCAAGGATGGCGCCTGGTTTACAGACGCGATCCAATCCCTTGAAAATTTCCTTCTTGAGGGCCATGCCTTCGAACACAGCCTCGATGACCAGATCCACGCTTGGGAAATCGTCGTAGGTAAGAGTGGGGGTGATCCGCTTCAGGCGCTCCTCAGCAACTTGTTGAGAGAAACGACCGCGCTTGACAGAATTCGCGTAGTTCAACTGGATGGTGGCTAGTCCGCGACCGAGCGCGGCTTGGTCCGCCTCTTTGAGAAGCACGGGAAGACCTGCATTGGCGAGCACCATGGCGATGCCACCACCCATGGTACCCGCACCGATAACCGCGGCAGATCTAACGGGAATGCTGGGAGTCTCCTTCGGGATATCAGGGATCTTATTGACCTCGCGCTCGCTGAAGAAAACATGAATGAGCGATTTAGATTGTTGGGAAAACAGACAGTCCATGAAAAGTTTCTGCTCGACTTTGCAGCCTTCTTCGAATGGCATTTTCGTAGCGGCTTCCACGGCACTAATGGCGGCAACGGGAGCGAGCAGACCGCGTTGTTTTTTAGCCGCCGTCTCGCGAGCGGACGAAAAGATCTGCACGTTGTCCGCCACGTTTCCGAGCTTTTCATTGCGCTCACGCGTCTTGGGGGCAGACTTACCAGCGACCTCGCGGGCGAACGCAACTGCTCCGGCAAGGAGATCACCTTCGATGAGGCGGTCGACGATGCCGAATTTCAGCGCTTCCTCCGCTTTGACCGGGTTGCCGCTCGTACACATTTCGACGGCTCTTGCGACGCCAGCGAGCCTCGGAAGGCGCTGCGTGCCCGCCGCGCCGGGGATGAGGCCGAGCTTTACTTCCGGCTGGCCGACCTGAGCGGTGGAAAGAGCAACGCGATAGTGGCCGGCCATCGCCAATTCCAACCCTCCGCCAAAAGCCGTTCCGTGAATGGCTACAATCACCGGCTTGCTGCTGTCTTCGATTTTCAAAAGCAACGGAAGAAGCCCTGCGCCGCGCGGCTTGCCCGACGCCATCTTGCCGAATTCTTTAATGTCCGCCCCGGCGACAAAGGTACGGCCGCCGCCGATCAGGACCACGGCTTTGACGCTGTCGTCCTGAGCAATCTCATCCAGAGCTTCTGAAATACCTTCGGGGACGCCGGGACTCAAAGCGTTGACCGGAGGATTATTGATGGTGATGACGGCAATTCCATTTTCTTTTGTGAGTTGCACTAGATCGGTCATAGAAGGCTCTCTCGCTAATGAATGTAGTCTAGGCGCTCTTCGCAGATGCGCTGCCAGAATCGATAACCATCGAGGCGATGCGCTCGCGATGAAACGTGGCATCTCCGAATGCTGTTTCCGATGCCTTCGCACGACGGTAGTACAGGTGAAGATCGTTTTCCCAGGTGAAACCCATTCCGCCATGAATCTGGATGCCACGGTTGCCGACCGTGCGCCCCGCATCGCTGGCATACATCTTGGCGATGGAAACCGCTGCCGCGGCATCCGGTGAATTTTCTTCCAGCGCCCAACCGGCGTAATATACGGCTGAACGTGAACTTTCGGTTTCTAAATACATGTCCGCGCACTGGTGCTGCACGGCTTGAAACATCCCGATGGGTTTGCCGAACTGTTTCCGCGTCTTGGCATATTCGACAGTAATATCCAGGGTCCGCTGCATGCCGCCGACCAATTCGGCAGCCAGAGCAGCTGTGGCGATGTCGAAAGCCCGTGGGAGATCCATGGCGGCGCCGATTTCTTCCGCCGGAGTGTTGCTGAACTCCACGACATAAAGCTTGCGTGTAAGGTCCATGGCAGACATAGGAGATACTTTCAGGCCGCGAGCCTTGGAGTCCACAACGAAGACACCATTGCTCGCGGCGACGATGATGAAGTCGGCGATGGCCGCGTCCGGAACAAATAATTTTTCACCGGAGAGCTTCCCGTTTGTCGCGCTCATATGGACATCCCGCGGCTTCCAACTCGCGCTGGCTTCTAGAATGGCGACGGTCGCGCGAGCTTCTCCCCGGCAGATGGGCGCAAGATATTTTTTCTTGTTCGCGGGGGTGCTGACGGCTTCCAAGACGGAGCCCGCCAGCACCACGGTTGAGAAGAACGGACCGGGGAAGAGTGCCCGCCCCATCTCTTCCATTAAGAGCATCAGTTCAACTTTGCCGAGACCGACTCCGCCGTACTCCTCTGGAAAAATGATGCCGGTGTAACCCTGGTCGGTGAGCTTCGACCAAAGAGCGGCGTCGTATGCGCTATCCGTATTCATCAGGCGTCGCATTTCGGCGCCAGGACACTCGCCGGCGAAAAATTTGCGCGCGCTGTCTTTGAGAAATTCCTGACTTTCGCTTAATCCGAATTGCATAGCGTATCCTCTTAGTAGCTTCTCGGCAGACCGAGAACGAAATGCCCGATGATGTTCCGTTGCACCTCGGAGGTGCCCGCTTCGATGGTATTTCCACGGCTACGCAGGTACGCGTAGGACCAAATCCCCTTGTCGATAGCGCGTGTGTCACCGCTCAACAGTTGCCCGTAGGAACCGAGCAGCTCTTGCGCGATTTGCTGGAGGCGCTGATTGAGTTCACTCCAGAAAAGCTTCTGGATCGAGCCCTCAGGGCCCGGCACACCCGTGGCCGTGATGCGGCTAAAGGCCCGCATCTGATTGAACCGCATGATTTCAATTTCCGCGCTGCACTGTGCGAGCTTCTGGCGAATAAGTGGGTCTTCGGCGGCGGTCCGTCCATTACGCTGGATGGTCCGCGAGAGATCGATGAGGCGAGTGATGTAACGTTTGAAGATGAGATGCAGGCGAGCGCCGTAAGAGCCGCGCTCGTACATCAGCGTGCTCATCGCGACATTCCAGCCGTCATTCACTTTGCCCAAGATATTCTCAACCGGCACGCGAACGTCGCGAAAGAAAAGCTCGTTGAATTCGGACTCGCCGGTCATCTGACGCAGGGGACGAACTTCGACGCCGGGCGATTTCATGTCCGCAAGGAGGACGGTGAGTCCTTTGTGTTTAGCGGCGCTCGCGTCGGTGCGCACGACGAGTTCGCACCAGTCGCCCACCCAGCCGTAACTGGTCCAGATTTTTTGGCCGTTCACAACGTAATGATCGCCGTCCAGCCGCGCTTGCATCTGCAAACTCGCCAGATCGGAACCGGCGTTTGGTTCGGAGAAGCCCTGGCACCAGATCTCTTCAGCGCTCAGAATTTTGGGGATATAACGTTTCTTCTGTGCTTCCGTTCCACAGGCAATGATTGTGGGCCCGATGAGACCCAAACCCAGCGAGTTGGCCATGGGCGGCGCCTCGACGCGCGCCATCTCTTCCCAAAAGAGGGCTTGCTGCATCAGCGTGGCGCCGCGGCCCCCGTATTCCTTCGGCCATGAAACGGCTGCCCAGCGGCCGTCGTGGAGCTTTTTTTGCCAAGCGCGCAGATATGGGAACGATTCCTCGATCGGCTTTTCACGCCACTCGTTCCAGTCCTTCGGGACATTGGAAACGAGCCACGCGCGGAGTTCGTCGCGAAATGACAGCTCTTCGGCGGTTAAGTTCAGGTCCATGAAGAAAACTCCTTCGCGCTATCAGTCACGAGCACCGCTCCCGTTCTTTTCCGAATGTGAACTAACTCTTTGCGAATCAAGCCGGCTCAGCCTCCGCGCCTCGGTGCGGCCAAATCCGGGCGAATCGTGTCCCGGCCCTGCCAATATTTCTTGCGAAGGTCTTTCTTGAGAATTTTTCCAGTGCCGGTCTTGGGCAAACTTGCGACGAATTCGAAGGAACGTGGACACTTGTAATGTGAGAGGCGCGCACGGCAGAACTCGATGAGTTCGGCCTCCGTGGCAGTGGCGTTCGGCTTTAAGACCACCAGAGCTTTGGGGACTTCCCCCCATTTTTCGTCGGGAACGGGAATCACCCCGGCCTCCAGGACGGCGGGATGAGCAAGGATGGCTTTTTCGAGTTCCAGGGAGGAGATATTCTCTCCGCCGCTGACGATAATGTCTTTCTTGCGATCAACAATGAGCAAGTAGCCTTCTTCGTTGAGCGTGGCCATGTCTCCGGTGTGGAACCAGCCCCCGCGGAGCGCTTCGGCGGAAGCGTCGGGTTGGCGCCAGTAACCCTCCATGACACCATCGCTCCGCGCGACGATTTCGCCCATGGTTTGCCCATCGCGCGGCACGTCGTCATCGTTGCCGTCCACTACGCGTATCTCCACGCCGGGAAACGCATAGCCGGTCATGGCTTGACCCACATAGCGCTGTTCGCCATCCCAGTCCAGACCTGACTTCATCGGGGAAATCGATAGCGAGGGGGACGTTTCTGTAAGCCCATAGCCCGAAAAGCATTCGCAGCCCAGTTTTTGTTCAACCTCGCGAATGAGGGTCGGGGAAGACGCCGCGCCGCCGATAACTATGCGCCGCAGGCTGCTCAAGTTGTAATTGGGGCGCTCCGGGCAGTTCACCAGAGCCGTGGCCATGATGGGCACAAGGCTAAAGGAATGGACGCCTTCCTTCTCGATGAGACGGAAGACTTCTTTGGCCTCGAAGCGCTGCATCATGACGTGCTTTCCCCCAAGCAAGGTGAGGAAATGCGCGACACCCCAGCCATTCGCGTGAAAGAGTGGAATGGTGTGCAGCTCGACGGCGCCGTTTTCAATTTTGAATCCCAGGCAGACATTCTGCGCATGGAGGTAAATATTCCTGTGCGTGAGCATTACGCCCTTGGGATTGGCACTCGTGCCGCTGGTATAGAAAAGCTCGGCCAGGGAGTTTTCGTCGATCGAGGCGATGTCGGCGCGATAAGGCGTGGCCGCTTGAAGCAGAGCGTCATAATTGTCTTGAGAAAGCCAAGCTGCTTCTGGAGCGCCGTCCAGCTGGCACAGTGTCTTTACGTTAGGAATATCCGTGCGGAAAGATTCGACCAATCGGAGAAACTGCTTCTCGACGAATAAGATTGCAGCTCCAGAATCGTTCAGAATGTAGCTCAGTTCGCTCGCTGCGAGCCGAATATTGAGCGGGAGCAGCACGCCGCCGGCTTCTGGCACACCGTAGTAGGCTTCGAGCAACCGGTGGCAGTTGCTGCTGAGGAACGCGACGCGATCGCCGGGCTGAATACCAGCTTGGCGCAGAGCTCCGGCAAGACGGCTGGCACGGTCAGCGAATTGCGCGTAAGTAAACCTCTCCTGATTGCATACCACCGCGGTTCTGCGCGGATACTGCTGCTCGGCGTAGCGAAGGAAACGCAAGGGGGTGAGCGGAATGTTCATTGTGCGCTTCGCCCGGATCAGGCGGATTGACCTCCGTCGACAACAAGAATGTGCCCGGTCACAAAATCTGACGCATCGGAGGCGAGAAAAATAGCGGCTCCCTTCAGATCGTGCGGCCCGCCGAAGCGGCCCAAAGGTATACCCGCGAGCAACGATTCCTTATTTCGCTCAATGACCTTTTCCGACATGTCGGTGGGGAACCAGCCAGGCGCAATCGCATTCACCTGAATGTTGTGCATGCCCCATTTGCAAGCCAGGTCCTTCGTGAAAATAATCACACCCCCTTTACTAGTGCTATAGCCGATCGCGGAGAATCTCGGAGATGAACCGCGCAACCCGGCAACAGAAGCGATGTTGATGATCTTTCCGCGGCCCTGCGCGATCATGACCTTCCCGACGGCTTGCGAAAAGAGAAACGTTCCCGTCAGATTGGTTTCGATCACTTTATTCCATTGCTCCAGCGTCATCGCTTCGACCGGCGCGCCCCAGGAAGTGCCCGCATTATTGATCAGAATGTCGATGCGGCCGAACTGTTTGACAGTCGCGTCGACAACTTCCTGAACGATGGCGGGTTGCTTGACGTCACAGCCGAGTGCGAGAACTTCCACGCCGAGTTTTTGCAGTTCTTCGGCAGCCTGCAAGCAGCGCTCTTTCTTGCGCGCGCACAGAACGAGATTCGCCCCCATTTCCGCCAGGCCTTCGGCCATCTGCCGACCGAGCCCTACGGAGCCTCCGGTGACGATCGCCACTCGGCCTGCGAGGTCGAAGATCGGTTTGGCTTTCATGTTGCTTGCCGTATCGCCAGATATCCCCCAACGACAGTCACTAACGTGTGTTTATATCATATGTTAGTTACTACCGCCATCTTCAACGCGGACCAGCAAGCAGAAGAAGAAACGCCGTTGCGCGCGGACGCGGCTTTCCCGGCGGCATCCCGGCGATCACCGCCACCAGCCGGTCGCCAAGCTCTAAATTAAAAGGCAACTCGCAAGCCAAGCTGGATTTCCCGCTTGGGGAAATCGGAAGTGAAGCCCAGCGGCTGGCTGGGAGAGAGTGCTGCGCTTCCGTGCACGTTGAATGTGGTATTCCCCAGTCCGGGGGGACAGGCGGGGCAAGCTGTATTGTTAGCTGGGTTCGTGGGCAGACCAAAAAGCGGGCTCACTTCGTTGTTCACGCTGGCATAGTTGGTGTGGTTGGCGAGGTTGAAGCTCTCGGCCGTAAGGATTAAATTGGCCTTCTCGCCTAATTTGTGCTGCCAAGTGAGGCGCATATCGAGATTGACGAAGTCTGGGCCGAGTCCCGTGTCGCGGCCTACTCCGATGGGACGTTCATTGGTGGTGTGATTGTCACCGTTCACTTCGCCTCCAGCCAAGAGGTTGAAGGGGTGTCCACTGTTGTAGGTAAAAATGGGTGCCAACTGAAATCCGGCAAGAATGGGATTTTTCCACGGGCTGTCAAACACACCGGCCACCACGACTTTGTTGCGCTGATCGAATTCGGACAGCGCCCGGTCGGCGCCCAAGTTCGTCGGATCTTGGGGCCCGTAGTCGCTGTTAAAGTCCGTCGTCGTGTCGAAGCCTTTGCTATAAGTGTAGTTGCCAAACATTGTGAAATGATCGCTGAAACGCTTTTTGACCTCCAGAATTCCAGCCTGGTAGACGGCGGAACCGGCGGATGTGTACTGATTGTTCTGGACGATAAACGGATTCACAAAGCACGCGAAGCCCTGGCTGGCATCGCAGGGCAAACCTTCTGCGCCACCGAGCGGATCGGCCCCACCAGCGGTCGTATTCCAGTTGCGGTAGGAAAAGTTCTTGCCATTGGCCAACGTCACGGTGCTCATGGGAGCGGGAAGCAGATTGGTGTCGATGGCCACGGGCAGACCGATAGTATGCGAGTAAATGTAGCTGGCGGAGATCGAGAAACCTGGAAGAATTTCGCGATCAATTCCCAACTCCGCTTGCTGAGAATAGGGGGATCTAAAGTTGCGCTGGTCGGTGAAAATCACCTGAAGTGGGGAAAGTGGTCCGCTATTGGTGACATTGAGCCCGAACTGGGATAGCCCGCCCGCTCCGCCTGTGCCGCCATTAGGGGTAATGCAAGCATAGCTCCCGGGCGGCGGCGTCGTGCAGCTGATGGCACCTTGAGCGAAGAGCGTCTGGAAAACTGTCGGGGCATTCAGCGCTGGGTTGCCGCCAGGCACTCCGGTGATCGGAATAATGTAGATCGAGATTTCGCGATTGCAAGGACTCGTTCCGTTGCCTGGGTAAAGGCCGAAAGCACCGGACATTCCGCAGATGGCGTCCAGGTTATTCACTTGACCAGCGGACGTCGAGTTGGCTACCGAGCTGTTGTTCGCGTTTAAGACTCCCAGGGAGTAGTCAACATCCGGAATCTGGGCGTAGATTGGCGCGTAGTAGATCCCATACCCGGCGCGGACCACCGTCTTGTGATCTTTGAACGGATCCCAGGCGAAGGACACGCGGGGCGCAAAATCCTTCTTGTAGGTACTGAGAGGGGCGAACTGAGAATCAAGCTCGTAGCGAAGACCATAGTTCACCGTGAAATTGGGCATTATCTTCCAAGAATCCTGCCAGTACGCCGCGGTGAAAGGCCTTGTGTAATAGGGATAGCTGGGATCGCCAAATCCTTGCTGAAAAATCTGTGGGAGGCCAAAGGATGCCGCTTGCAACGGATCTATGGCGGGGAGTAGAGGCGTTATAAGGTCTCCTGGGAGCGAGCCAAAGATGAAGCGGCCCGGGAAGAACGTATGGGATTCAGTATGATTGCCACGCAGCAGCTCGGAACCTCCCATTTTCATGGTGTGATGGCCGCGGATCAGTGTGAAATTGTCTCCAATTTCATATCTGCGAGTAATCGTGAGGTTGGGTATAAAGATGCTCGTTCCTAGATTATTTACAACGCCGGGAATTTGGAGTCCGGCTTGCCCGGGTACGTTGGGAATGACGTTGAAGCTAGTGTAGTCGAATTGAAATAGGGCTTCATTCTGTGCCGTCGCGCTGAACTGGTGGTACCAAGCCGCTAGAGCATTGTTGTCGTAATCGTGAATCGAACTTCCGGCTGAATACCCTGTCAGCGATTGCACGTCGGGATTTTCCTCTAGATCGTGTCCGTATCGGTAGGTGAGCAGCATTTGATCCGAGTCACTGAATTGGTGATCGAGGCGCCCAGAGGCCAGGTACTCTCGGGTCTTGTAGTTGAATAGTCCCCCGTTTGTCTCCAGCTCGTTCAAGAGATACGCCTGCAAAGGACTCGATGCCGGGTTTAAAGTCAAAGCTCCGTTTAAGACTTCCGCGCAAACGGGCCCCGGCAAAGTCGTCATGCCAGTAAAAGGCGCAGGCAATTGGCTGGCGACGGCAATGCCGACAGGGCCGCTCAAGCAAGCGACCGGTCCAGTGTTCGCAGCTACCGTGGCAAGTGCAGCCTGCTGTGTGGAATTCGGCCGCAGAACATTTGTGTTAGTCAGGATTGGGACAGCATTTTGGGAATCCTGCTGCAATCCTTCAAAAGCGAGGAACAGGAACGTTTTGTTTTTCTTGATCGGGAATCCCACCGTGCCACCATACTGGTAGCGCGTCAAGGAGTTCTTGGTTGGATGGCCCACGCTATCGGGTTGGGTCGGATCGAAGATCTGACCTGGCTGCAACGCCTGCGTGATGGCAAACGGATCTGCGGCATCCATCGCATCATTTCGGAAGTAACTGTAAAGAGTTCCATGCAAATCGTTCGTGCCCGATTTGGAAACGATGTTAATCGTGGCTCCGCTCGCTCCACCGAGCGCAGCAGAATAGTTGCTGCGGTTGACCTGAAACTCTTGCACCGCATCCTGGCTCAGCGTCAGCCGCACTCCGCCCGAGTCGTCATTGGCTTCTCCGTCGTCCACCGTGACGCTGTTGCCCCGGCCATTGCTGCCATAAAACGAAAGGCCGCTCTGCGGCGTCTGTTTAACTCGATAGTCTTGGTCGGAAGCCAAGCGCGTGGAATTCGATACGCCCGGCGCTAACAATGTAAATGTAAGATAATCTCGCCGGTCTATCGGCAGGTTGGCGATATCCGTTTGCGTGAGGGTGTCTGCCTGGCTCCCTCTCTCGGTTTCCACGACGGGCAATTCCCCGGTCACTTCCACGCGCGCCGTCGCAGACGCCACCTGTAGGTGGAGATCCAGAATCACGATGTGTCCTACGTCAACAACAACGTTTTTGCGGATCTCCGTCTGAAAACCGGACGTCTGTACCGTCACTCCATAAACGGCTGGAGGGAGCCCGGTCACGTCGTACCCACCATCGCTCCCCGTTACGGCAGTTCGCCGGATTCCCTTGTCGGGATCCTCAACTGTGATAGTAGCCTTAGGAACGGTTGCTCCAGTGGGATCCGTCACTGTTCCTCGAATCTCACCCGATGTACCGGTACCCTGTGCGTGCGCCGGGCTGCATGCCGGCAACAGGAATGTCAAGGATAGAAATGCGCCAGTAAGTAGAGCTGCCTTCATAAGTCCTCCTCGTTCCACGAAGACATGACAGAACTATCCTCATATAGGCCCACGTTCGCCCTTCATCCGGCCGTCAAGCTTCGACCGCGCCAGCCCCGGCCGCTGTTACACGAGTAGAAGCCGCATAATGCCAAATATTCCCATATTCATGGAGCCGCCTCGCCGCTGTCTAATTCGCCTCCAGGATTTTGAGAACCCATGCCCCGACCTGCATTGAAAATTATGATTGTCCGTATCACATAATATTGACTAACGTCAAGACGAAACAACAAAAGGCGCACAAGATCCGGGTAGGGCTTCTCCATTTGGGTAGTCCTTGCTGGAATTCCGGGGTATTGCAGATTGATCGAGAAAAGAGCGGTCGAAGTCTGACCGGCTACAGATCAGACTCAGAGTCTGGGCGGAATTCTGATTACCAGCCTGTGAGTACAATGCGCCCGGTAATTTGCCCTTTGCGAAGCAGTTCCATGGCTTCGTTGACTTGCGAAAAAGGCCGCAAGTCTATATGACAGCGGACTTTCCCTGCGGCGCCCATGGCCAGGACTTCCCGCAGATCCTCCCGCGTTCCGACCGACGAAGCCTGAATGCGCACCTCGGTGGCAGCCATTAGAATGGAGGGAAAGCACAACGACTCGGATGGCAACCCGACCACGAGGAGCGTACCGGTGGGCCTGACGCAAGGGAAGGCAGTATCATAGGCTTTTTTCGAGGCCGAAGTGACCAATGCCGTATGGACGCCGCCAGCCCGCCGCAGCTCTTTGACAACATTGGCGCTGGCCGCGTTCAGTGTGGCGGATGCTCCAAGACTTTTGGCCTGCGCGAGCTTTTCTTCCGAGACATCAATCGCCGTGACGACTGCCCCAAGGCCCACCCCTAATTGTACCGCGAGATGACCCAGCCCCCCGACACCGAACACCGCCAAACGCTGCCCCGTCTGTATATTTGCGTGTTTTAAGGCACGGTGGACGGTGACGCCCGCGCAAAAGAGCGGCGCGGCTTCAGCACAAGGTAGTCCCTCCGGAATTCTCGTTGCGTGACTCGCGGGAGCCTTCACATATTCCGCATATCCGCCGTCGACCGTCACGCCGGTGATCTTTTGTTTTGTGCACAGGTTCTCATTGCCTTCTCGGCAGAACTCACACTCCCCGCAGGTCCAATAGACCCAGGGCAGACCGACTCGATCACCCACCTCCACTTCATGGGCCTCCGCTCCTTTCTCAACGACGCGCCCGGCGATCTCGTGTCCGAGAATCAACGGCTTCTTGGTGATGGGAACAATCTGCGGCCAATCTCCATCGGCCACGTGTAAATCAGAATGGCAGACTCCGCAGGCCTCCACTTCGATCAGCACCTCACGGGCGCCGGGTTGCGGCCGATCGACGTCCTCGATGCTCAGTGGCTTCTTGAACTCGCGAAGAACGGCGGCTTTCATCTCATCTCGTCCTGCAAATCCACAATACATGATTTAGGTCTTGCCAAAAGGTTGCCGGCTGTGCTGAGTTTGTCCCAAAGTGGACATTCTTACTGCTACGGCTTGGCGCCGCGTAAGAAAAACTCGACCGCATTTCGCACCCGCTCGGTGAGTCTGTGAGGACCGGTAAGATCCACGGCCCACTGCCTGACAACCGTGTTGAAAAGCCCCTCCATGAATTCGGCCAGATGTACCACCGGAAAATCACGTGTGATCTCACCACTTTTTTGGCCTTCCTCGATAATTTCGCGCAGAAGGCTGACCGTCGCGGCTTCTGCCCCTCGCAGCTCTGGCGAACGCACGGGATCCATCGCGCCGGCAAGAATTACAGCCTGCCACAGTGGCCGCCCCACTTCCGTCACATTTCCAAGAGTTTCGTAAAATCGGCGCAATCGCTGTTCTGTCGTGGCTTTGCTCGAAAGCTCCGATCTGAGGCTCTCGGCTTGCCGTGCAAACGCCCGGCGCCCCACCTCGCGCAAAACTGCGTCTTTGCTCGGGAAATAACGGAAAAATGTCGGCTGACTGATTTCCAGCGTCTGTACGATATCGTCGATGCGAGTGTTCTCGTAGCCGCGCTGTCGAAAGAGATGCAGCGAGGTCTCAACGATCTGCTGGCGAAGGCGGGCCTTCTTGCGCTCGCGAAGACCGGCCATCGGCCCCTGATCGGACGTCTTATTGCCGCTGCCTTTTTTCTTAGCTTCGCGGTCGTTGACCCTCCCTGGCACTGGCGAGGCCAGGGGCGATCGTCTAACAGCAGTTCTTGCGCGGCCCATTATAAGGTTCCTCCCGGATGGAACGCCGTTCGGAGTGAGCGGCCCATATCCTATATTTCGATAGTCGCGCTAACATTATAGTGACTAACGACAAGTTGCAAGCTTCGCGATGAATCCACGCGCAGAGCCGTGCAACTAGGAGACTCTGGCTCATGTTTGGTTCGTCGGGCCAGTTCGGCGGGCGTGTGCCGGCCGCGACTTGAGCGTACGAACATTTTGCAGACCGCCATAGAATCAGAGAGATTTGTTGGGCAGCGCGTAAGGGATTTCTACTCTGAGTCTGCGCTGCGGGCGTTCCGCGAAGCCCGAAAGGCCTCTTGCCGAGGGAGGGCAGAAGACCTTATTGTGTAGGGCTAGCATGTAAACGTTTGCTGTTAAATCCGGCAATTTCGAACCGCGCAGCCTTGCGGTAAGGCTTGTCCCAGAGGCCAGAGTCTTGAAGTCCGGCAAAAGGGCGTGGAACCAGGGGAGCAACCGTAAGGAGTTCGGGCAAGAGAGTTTGCCGGGATTCGGTTTTCTTGTTGCCAGTGCGAACTATCTTGCTGTCGCGCGTGGATCGGCCTCTGGATAGGTGATTCGAGATGACCAGGCAATGGAATCGCCGAGAATTGCTCGCGCAACTTGCAGGAGCTTCTGTGGGTTTGGTCCTGCCTCCCGGGAGTGCTGCAGCCAACCCGAGCGTGGGAACGGCCCGAGCGGATTACGAAGTGCGGCTTACCCCGGTGAGCGACGACACCATCCGGCTAAGCGTTCTTCCGATCCAGGGTGGCACAGTCAGCAATATTGCCTCGGACGGCTCGCTCGTTCGGACATCGTGGGGACTACCTGCCGCGACAATCCGCGGCGCGTTCCAAGCGCAAACTATTGAATGCGGAAAAATGAAGGTGCGGATCGCTCCGGACCCGCTCACGTTCACTATCACCACGGCTGAAGGACAGACCGTCCAGCAACTTTCGTTCGATGAAGAGACGGGCGTACTTTCCTTTCTGACTGGAGATGCACCGCTGCTGGGCCTCGGAGAAGGCGGTCCGCAATTCGACAGGCGCGGCTCAACCGACCGCATGAAAAATGGGCAGGGCGGCTATCAACTTGCCACGCATGGCGCGCGCGTGCCTATCCCCTGGATCATCGGCACCAGTGGATGGGCGATGTTCTTTCATCAGCCTTTCGGCACGTTTGATTTTACGGGTGTCCAGAGCAAGTTCCAGCCGGTTAGTCCGGAATCGGCCTTGCCACTCGATATTTTCTTCGTCGCTTCGCGCGATCCAGCAACGATTATGGCGGAGTATGCGCGGCTCACCGGCAAGGCCGAAATGCCCCCTCTCTGGAGTTTCGGCTATCAACAATCTCACCGCACTTTGGCTAGCCGTAACGAAGTGCTTGCCGAAGCCAAAACATTCCGCGAGAAAAAGCTTCCCTGCGACGCACTCATTTATTTAGGAACCGGATTCTGCCCCTCCGGCTGGAACACGGAAAATGGATCCTTCGCATGGAATTCCCGAGTCTTTCCCGATCCGAAGGAAATTCTCGATGAACTCCATAAAGACAATTTCCGAGCTGTGTATCACGTCGTGATCTTGACCGACAAGCTGAGCGGTAGCGTTCGCGATCCATGCGAACTCTCGCGATTCGACGAAGCGCAAGCGAGCTGCTACTGGGACGCGCATCGCAAGGATTTTGCTCTCGGAATCGACGGCTGGTGGCCGGATGAAGGCGATCCGCTGGATATCGCATCGCGTCTGGATCGCAATCGAATGTATTGGGAAGGACCGCAACTCGAACGACCAAACGAACGGCCCTATGCTTTGCACCGTAACGGCTACGCGGGCACGCAGCGATATGGCTCCTTCCTGTGGTCCGGAGACGTCTATTCGACATGGGAAACATTAAAGACTCATATTCCCGTCGCGCTCAACACCGCACTCACAGGCATTCCCTACTGGGGCACGGACATTGGCGGTTTCGTGCCCACGAAAGAATTCACGGCAGAACTTTATTTGCGCTGGTTTCAGTTCGGGGCTTTTTGTCCGCTCTTTCGCTGCCACGGACGTGCCTGGAAATTGCGGCTCCCGTGGGGTTGGAATACCGGCGACCCGGGCCCGACCGAAATCAACAACTACAATGGCGCCGCGATTCCCGACTCCAGCCAGTTGCACAATCCCCAAGTCGAGATCATTTGCCGCAAGTATCTCGAACTGCGCTATCGACTGCTTCCCTACTTGTATAGCACGGTGCGCGAATGCGCGACCACCGGCATGCCGATCCTTCGCGCGCTTTGGTTGCACTATCCGGATGACCCGAAGGCGGTTGCGTGCGGCGATGAATACTTGTGGGGAAAAGATATGCTTGTTGCGCCGGTCGTGGAAAAAGGTGCGACAACCCGGCGAGTTTATCTTCCGGCGGGCCATTGGTATGATTTTTGGACTCGCGAACGCCTCGAAGGCGGCCGCGAGATCAGCCGCGCGGTGGACCTTGAGACCATGCCGCTTTATGTTCGCGCGGGATCGATATTGCCTCTCGGTCCGGTGAAACAATTTGCCAACGAAAAAGTGGGGGAGCCGCTCTCCGTTGTCATCTATCCGGGCAGCGATGCTTCGTTCTTGCTTTATGAAGATGACGGCATTTCCTTCAACCATCGCAAGGGACAGTGGATGGGAATCGAAATAAACTGGCATGAGGCTGAACGCATTCTCACGCTGCGTTTGGCGGCGGGATCGCGCATGCTTTCCCCTCTTCCCAGGAAGCTGGAAGTGAAACTGGAGCCGCAGACGAAGTCCGTAGAATTCGGCGGAAATCCAGTCAAAGTGCAGTTCTGAAGCAGCTGCGAACTCTTCCAGATTCATAAGGAATTTTCCCGAGCAAGAACGAAATAAGAGGCGCATAGAAGACAAACTCTGCACTTGAAGTAAACGTTTGCTCGTTGTATCTTTGACGCCTCGGCGACGCCTTCTGATGGTTTGCTTTTGTTCCAGGTCTCACCTGTGACGGTTTTGCGCCGAGGCTTTTGCTCGCGACCGTATTAGGCGGGGAAACGCAGCCGGAAGCCTAGAACGTGGCTCTGAATGGCGCGCCACGAATGTGAAAAAGGTTTGGGGCCGCTCGATCCAGCGATTTCGGCGAGCGGAAAACTTTCCATTTGCAACTGTAAGTAAAGTGAGCAAGCGACAGTCCCGGAGGAGCGCCAAATGATCAATCGCCGCGATTTCCTGCAGCAAGGAGCTCTCGGGGCTGCAGCAATCCTAGCCGCGCAAAAAATTGGCTGGGCCGCACCGTCCGCTTCGCGGGCGGTTGATTCGCGCATTGAAGTGCTGTTTGACGAGCCGCTTGGCACGATTTCTCCAAACATCTACGGCCATTTCACCGAAAATCTCGGTGGAGTTTTCTACGACGGGATTTGGGTCGGCGAAAAATCGTCTGTGCCAAATATCGGCGGGCTTCGGAAGAGTCTGATCGAACACATGCGCAAGATCAAAGCTCCCGTGATTCGCTATCCGGGCGGATGCTTCGCGGACAGCTACGACTGGCGCGACGGCATCGGCCCTGTCGATAAGCGCCCCCGCCGCACAAATTTCTGGGCCAACGCGGAATCGGACAAGGCTCCGCTGAATCATCGCTACGATCCCAATACGGTCGGGACCAACGAGTTTGCTCATTTCTGCAAACTCATCGGAGCCGAACCTTATCTCGCCGCGAACGTGCGAAGCCTCCCGGCGTCAGCGTTTCAACAGTGGGTCCAGTATTGTAATTCTCCGGCGGGAAGCACAACTCTGGCGGATATTCGCGCGGCGGCTGGATATCCCGAGCCGTTTCGCGTGAAGTACTGGGGCGTTGGGAACGAATCGTGGGGCTGCGGCGGGGAATTCACTGCGCAGGAGTACGCTGTGCAGTTCCGGCGCTATTCCACCTGGCTCCCAACGTATGGCGACAAATTGAATCTCGTCGCCTCGGGTCCAAACACCGACGATTGGAGCTGGACGCGGGACTTTTTCGAGGAAGTATTGCGCAAAGGGCCAGGCGAATTGCGCCGCATCTATGGACTGGCGTTACATTATTACTCCTGGAATTTAAGCCGCGGAAAAACGCAAGACTGGGAGGCCGGCAAAGGAGACGCGGTGAAGTTCGATTCCGTTGACTGGTATGAACTGCTGCGCGAAGGCCAGCGAATGGAAAACCTGATCGACGGCCACTGGCAAGTGATGAGCGAATTTGACCCGAAGCATGAGGTGAAGCTGGTCGTCGACGAATGGGGACCCTGGTATCGTCCCGGCAGCGAAGCGACGTCCGGCGACTTGCTCGAGCAGATGCCGACCCTGCGCGACGCAGTGTTCAGCGGCATGACCCTCGACATTTTTAACAGAAATCCCGAAAAAGTGGCGATGGCGAACTGCGCCCAGCTCATCAACTGCTTGAACAGCTTGTATCTCGCGCACGAAGATAATTTCGTGGTGACGCCCGTCGGCCACGTTTTCGACCTATATTCGGACCATCAAGGCGGACAAGCGCTGCGGACAAATTTCTCGGCGCCCGATTTGCACTATGAGCGAGACGGAAGTCCGGCATCATTTTGGGGATTGCGCGGCTCAGCGTCCGTGCGCGAAAAGGTCCTGACCATCACAGCCGTCAATCCCAGCACCAGCGAGCCGCGCACTGCGGAAATCGATCTGCGGGGTGCGGCCGTAAAGGAAGCCAGCATGCGTTTTCTGAGCAACGCCGACATTCATGCCCACAACACCTTCGAGCAACCTAACGTGGTAGTCCCGATGACTAAGCCCTTGCACTTGAGTTCGAACCAAGGATCTCTTGTAGTGGAATTCCCGCCGGCATCAGTGGCCGCCTTGAACATTCAGTTGGAATAGTTGCCGCCAGGGCGCTTGGCAGCCGCTTTCTGCGCTGGACCTTCTCCTTGGACCTTTCCAATTCGCCCGACCGAGTTGCAGCGCACCGCGTAGTGGAAAAGAAAAGAGGCGGGGCTGCACCGCCTCCGCCTCTGGCACTACAAGATTGTGGCAATTCAGACGCTCTCGCTGATATGAGCGGGCCTAAATGGCCTCGAATCCGCAATAACTTCGGGGGCCTCTGCTCGGGGTGTGGTAGAGCAAGGGCCCCCTATTTCGGGCAAAATCAGATTAGAAGTAGAGCTTCCCTCCCAACTGCCACCATCTCGGCAGCGTTTGAGCGGTCACCTGGCCAAAGTTGCCCTGAGATAGATCGCCTTGGATGCTTTGGAAGTTGGCGTGATTGAACAGGTTGTAGAACTCAAACCGGAACTGAAAAACCAGCCGCTCGTTGATGTGCGTGTTCTTGTAGAGCGTCATGTCCGTCTGTATGAAGGCTGGATTGCGAAAGGCGTTATACCTCTCGTTACCGTTGGTGCCAGCGGTCGGCACGGTGAATTGGCCGGCAGTGAACACTCCCGTGGTATATGCACTCGAAGAGGTTCCCTGCTGATAGCTGGTCACGTCGGGGAAGCTGAAGTTATCGCCATTGGCCAGATAGTCGCCCGTTTGCGTGAGGTGCGCATCAGCACCCTCGACGTAGTTTGCCCCGTTATAGGCCGCAGATGTAAAGACGCTGAACGGGTAACCGGTCTGGTAGATACTGGTCCCGCTCACGCCCCAGCCGCTGGTGGCATGGCCCACAAACCCCTGACCGCCGTTCAAACCAGGCTGCTCATAGTTGAAGCTCGCAGAGAAGCGGTTAGGAGCATCCCAAGGAGAAGGACCGTAAAATGCTCCAGGATCCTCCGGCGTCGGATACCTGCTCGCATCATCCTTAGAGGATGAGCGAGTGTAGGAAACGTCAAAAAAACCGCGGCTTGCCCTGGCTCTGAGGTCAAACGTCACGGCCTCGTAGTTGGCATACCGATTGTTCTGCGTGTAGGCGATTTGCCCGAAGCTGTCGTTAGGCCGTGGAGGGGCCGAGCCAAGAGGCAGGCCAATCAAAGCACCCGGCAGTTCATTGATGTCAACGCCGTAGGAGACGTCGCCTCCAGCATTGCCGTTCCCAACCAAGTTGGTCGTATGCGAGCCACTGTATAACGCTGATGCAACAAAGCGGCTGCCTAGCCTATGTTCAAGCGTACCTGACCAAATATATGCAGTCGGAGAGACGATGTTTGGATCTATGCCACCAATCCCCAACCCTGCATTCGGAATTCCTCCCGCGGCGTCCAGACAGGGAGCCACAGGACATAGAGTTGTGCCGGCTAGCTGAGGGAAAACAAATCCGAAGGGAGGCGTGCTACTGGTGCCTTGAACAAAGACTGGTTGGTTGCCCGGCGCATTGGCTGCGTAAAAGGTAGGATTAATTAGCCCTGGCGGGTTGCCCCGGAATTCTTCCTGAATATTCGCGGGCGTGAGCCAGTTCGAGAACATCCCGAACCCTCCACGCAGCAGCCAGTTTCCGGTTCCAGTGATATCCCAAGCCGCGCCGACACGAGGAGTGTACGCTTTGGGTGAGCTTGCTAGTGCGTTATGAGTCGGCTTGGCAATTCCGGCGGCAACCTGGTCCGCAAACGTTGAGCCAGAACCAAGGTAGAAATTGCCAAAGACTGTCGTGGGCGATTTGGAATAGGGATTTCCCTGGTCGTCGAAGCGGAAACCGAAGGTCACAGTCAGGTTACGCCGTGCCTTCCAGGTATCCTCGGCAAAAAGGCCCCAAGTCTTCGAAGCTGCGTCCCAACTCCAAAGCTGTTGCTGGCCCGTTATCGGGCTGTACATCACACCGCTCTCTGTCAGGGGCGCATCTTGAGCCAGCGCTAGCAGACTGTTGAAGCTGAACGCGGGGTGGGACCAGGGTCCCTGAAATGGCTCCACGTCGTCGCCATACAAGCCTTCATAGCCTACCTTTATAACGTGCGCGCCGCGCACATGAGTCAAAACATCGCGCCAGTGATAGTTATGTTGGATAAAATCGCCCTGGGCGAACCCCAGCCCATATCCGACGCTTTGTCCGGTGACGCTGATTCCAGGAATGGTGAAATCGCCGGTTTCGTCGTTCTTGCCCTCGACGCGATTCTGGGCAAAAATCGCTTCATTCAGCGTTGTCGGGCTGAAGTCATGCGTCCAGTTCACCTGTACCGCCCGCTCCCAATAATTATTCGTGGTGGAGAATTGCGGGATCACGTTCGGCGCTGGGTTAGCTTGGAGAGTGCGGAAAAAGCTGCCGTAGATGCGATCTTTACTGAAATATTTGTCCACGCGAACGAAGTATTGAGTGCCATTGATGATATTCGAGGAGTTGAAAGTACCGCTGTCAATCATAGGCGTCGAACAGGGCAAAAAGTCGGTTGTGGAAGTTCCGCAAGTGCCGGGGAACAAGTCATTCGCGGTTTTGGACACTGTAAGGCCAGCCACATTCGTCGGCACGTAGGTAGTCAGAATCTTGGTGCCGAAGGTGTTCGGATAATTTGTTTGCGCCCACGAGCCAAACGCCGCATCCGGAAAAGTGATTACGTTGTTGCCCGTGGAAGCAGAAGAACGCAGCGCTTCTATGCCGAAGAAGAAGAAAAATTGGTGATGCGGAATAATTGGACCGCCGACCGTTCCCGATAGGTTGTTGCTATGGAAAGGATTGTAGGAATGATCGGAGCCAGGCAGAGAATACTTCGCGAACATCGACTGATAGTTGAAATAGTCGCTCGCCATCCCGTGGAATTCATCCCCGCCAGACTTTGTCGTCATGGCCACCTGCAAGCCGCTGCCGCGTCCGTACTCACTCGAGTAGGTGTTGACCTGATTGTTTGATTCTTGAATGACGTCGGGGTTGGGGACTAGGTTCAAGACTCCTTGCCTAACGCTGCTAGTGACGTCCAGCCCATCGATGATCCACATGTTTGCAACGGTTCCCTGCCCGTTGGCACTGACGTCTACGGCCGTCTCTGTGGAAAAGTTGTTGACGCTCGATCCCGGCGTTCCCGAAGCCACGCCCGGACCACCCGCGAGTCCCAGTCCGGTGACGCCCGGCGCAATCGTCGACAGCGACAGCATGTTGCGTCCCGCCAGCGGCAACGTCGACAACTCACGGCTTTCCAGCGTTTGCTGGTTGCGCGTTTCCGCCGTGTTTACCAACGGGTTTTCCGCGCTAACCGTCACCGTTTCCGTCGCCACGCCTACTTTGAGAGTGATCGGCACGCTCAGGTTTTGATTCGTCTCCAGCGTCACCGTCGTGCTCGCCGTGGAAAAACCCTTTGCTTCTACCGATATTTTGTAGGACGCCGGGGCCAAGCTCAGAAACCGGTAGCCGCCCTCGGCGTCGGTTGTTGTCGTAGCCGTAATATGGTTTGCCGTGTTCTCCAGCGTGACCGTCGCTTGCGCGACAGCCGCGCCGCTCGGGTCTACAGCGTTGCCTTGAATGCTCGCCGAATATTGGGCCCAAGCAGAGCCCGCCATTAGAAGAGTTAGGACCAGCAGCCCGATGAAGCCCCTCAGAAATGTTCTCACGTACATGCGCTTTCACCCCCCAAAGAGACAAAGTAAACATTTGCAGAACAATTTCTCTGTAAACGTTTTCTCGATTGCACAAGATATATGCTACTTGATTTTTGCTGTCAAGCTTTTTCTAGTTCTTTTGTATTAGGAACCCGGGCAGGGCGCCCAGGGCGTCTTTCGGCCTGCTTTACGACTTCGACCAGCCTCGGTTCGCCACCCGCCCCGCGCCCTCTCGCAACGTCACCAGTTGATTGACGGCGAGGCCTTTGAACGACTCCACCAGTCCGCTCGGCCAGTACACTTCGAGCCCCACCGCCGTATTACTTCCCAACCCAAAATGCATGCGGGGATCACTCGAGGAATAGTAGCTGGACTGGCTCAAAACGCACTGGGCCTGCGTTTTTCCGCCATAATGCGCAAGAACCCTGGCTCCAATTGCGCTTCGATTTGACTTTACTCCTTCTAGTTTCACCTTGATCCAATTCTGTTTTCCGCGGATATCGTTCCGCAAAAGAGAAGGCGGCTCGTTCATATTTATGACGAGCACGTCGATATCCCCATCGTTGTCGAAATCCCCAAAGGCACATCCCCGGCTGCAGTGAGCGGCGGCCACCCCCGGGCCCGCCAATTCGATTAGTTCTTCGAACGTCCCGTTTTCGAGGTTGCGAAACACCGCCCTCGGCGACTTGTTCGGATATTGCGGCAGCTTTTCTTCGACCTCCGGGTAAACGTTCCCTGTAACCATGAAGATATCGGGGTAACCGTCGTTATCCAAATCGACGATTCCAGCGCCCCAGCAGACGTAGCGCGTCTCCACGCCCACCCGCGACGTGCGTGTCACGTCGTCAAAATTTCCCTTCCCGTCGTTGTGGTAGAGGACGTTGGCATCATCCGCAAAGTGCGTCTTGAACAGGTCCAGATGCCCATCGAGGTCATAGTCGCCCACACCAACTCCCATTCCCGCCTGTTCTTCCCCGTCGTCGCTGAGGGCTACCCCCCGCAGTACCCCCTCCTCGCGAAACGTTCCGTCATGATTGTTCATAAAAAGCAAGCTGGGAGTCGAGTCGCAAGCTACGTAAATGTCGGGCCATCCGTCTTCGTCAAGATCGGCCCCCACAACAGTCATGCCATAGCACTTCGTAGCTCGTGCGATGCCTGCTTTTTCGCTGACGTCCGTAAACGTCCCGTCGCCATTGTTTCTGTAGAGTGAATGGTGGCCAAAGGGAAGCCCGAGTGGTCCGCACTCCACCGGTATTCCCTTCCAATTGCAGTTGCTACTCGCTCCTGGGACCGGCGCATGTTCAAACGAAAACCGGACGTAGTTCGAAACAAAAAGGTCCAGGTGCCCGTCACGGTTGTAGTCCAGAAAACTGCATCCCGCGCCCCAGCGCGTTTCTTCGTTCAGCAGCCCTGCGGCTTTGGTTACATTCGTAAAAGTGCCGTCGCCATTGTTGCGGTAAAGAATGTTTTGCCCAAAGTATGTGCAAAAAATATCCTCGAAGCCGTCGTTGTTGTAATCCCCGACGCACACGCCACACGCCCATCCCACCGCATGGAGTCCCGCCTTTTCCGTAACGTCCGTAAAAGTGCCGTCTCGATTGTTCTTATACAGCCGGTTTGTCGCGCCGGGCGGCGCGCCCTCCAGCCGAGTGCCGCAGAGTAGAAAAATATCCATCCAGCCGTCGTTGTCGTAATCGAGGAACGCGCATCCGCAGCCGGTGGATTCCAGAATGTACTTCTTGGTTTTCACGCCCCCGTAAATCGTCGGCTCGCGCAGTCCGGCAGCCGCCGCAACGTCGACAAAGTGGGCGTTGAACGGACGCCCGGAGGGCGCGGGCCGGGCGAGGGGCTTGGCCGTGTGGCTGGCTACCCCTTGCCCCAGTAACCGTTCGGCGCTCAGTGTGATCGCCGATCCCAGAGAAACTCCCATGAACGCGCGGCGAGAATAGATCATTCGGGAAGACATCCTGGAAAGAGCCCTGCCGCGTCAACCATCCGGAGGGTTCTCCGTACTTGGTGAGCAAATGGTTTTTTGAATTTCATTCAATCTCCGCACCATGATCGAGCCAAGGCGCAGGGCCTACGGCTGTTTCGGTGCCGTGTCGTCCTCAAAAAGTTTGTAGCGGTATCGCTCCCGGTCATCTTGTGTCTGTTGCTCGCGCAGGCTGGCTAGCCGCTGCAAAAGCTCGGGAATCTCTTTGTTTTGCCCGGTTTTCCTCAGCGCCTGAATCAACCGATAGACAGCGGCGTGGTCCTTGGGATCAATCTTCAAAACCTCCCTACACTGCTCGATCGCCTTCGGATACTCTTCGGTCTGCATATACAGCTTCGCCAGCACGTCGTGAGCCGCGGCCAGCGATGGCTGCAGCGTGACCGCCCTCTTCGCCGAATTCATCGCCAGTTGAAATCCCGGCGTGCTTGTTTCCACGCCTTTCTGGGTCAGCACATCCGCTTGCAGGTAAAGAAGCAACGGGTCGTTCGGCTTCCTCTTCAATTTAGCTTGTACCGCCGTCAGCGCGTGATCCAGATCATTTGCCTGTACCGCCGCCAACCCTTCCGCGGCCGTGCTCAAGGACTGATTTGGATTCAGTTGATACGCTTTTTCAAAATCCGCTTCCGCTTTATCGTATTGCGCCAGCTGCACGTACAGCACGCCGCGCGCCACATAGAGGTCATCCGCTTTCGGTTGCAACAACAGTCCCTCCGTGATCACGTCGATCCCGACTTGAAAGGATTCGTGCGAAAAGCAAATGGTTGCAAAATCCAGATACAGGCTGGTGTTCTTTGGGTCCAACAATAGCGCCTGCCGCAGCGCGCTCACCGCATGCGGCGTATCGCCCGTGTCTTCGTACGCTCGCGAAGCCAGTTGCAGCGTATTCGAATTCACATCCTTCGAGTCCAACAATGGTTGCAGGGTAACCAGCGCATCCTGGGATTTGTGGTCCATGATTTGAATCGACGCCAAGAGCAGCCGTTCTTTTGGGTCCTCCGGACTAAGCGCAAAAGCCTTCTGAAAAGTCCTTTCCGCATCATCGAGCCTCTTGAGTTTCACGAGGCAAGTCGCGTAGGCGTGCAACGCGTCGATCTGCGAGTCGATCAGCTCACCAGCTTTCTCAAATTGCGGCACGGCGGCGGCGCAGTCCGCCCTTCGATAGTCCAGCACGGCCAGCATGGCGTGCGCCGTGGAATTATCTGGACGCAATGCGATCAACTGCTTGAGCAGCGCCACCGCCTTCTGGCTGCCCGCCTGGTATTCGATCTGTGCTGCCCCCGCCAGCGCTCCGACATTGTTCGGAGAAATTTTCAGCGCCCGTTCGAACGCGGTCAGAGCCTCTTTGCTATCCCCTTTGCTGACCAGAGCGATGCCTTGCAGCGTCCATAATTGCGCGTTGTCTGGTGAGGCCGCCAGCGCCGCTCGGCTCAGTTCCACGGCTTTGTCGTAATCTCTGGCGCGGAGTGCCGCGGTGATCGGCTCGGTCTGGCTCTCCGGGGTTTGCGAAAACGCCAAGAGAGGACCCGCCAGCAAAGCCATGGCAAGGACAAATTTCCTGAACCCAAGGATCTCGGTTACCGTCATAGCTGGCATCTTTGGCAAACTCAGGATACTGCATCCGGGAAATCGATTACAGCAAGTGTTTGACGCCACGCCTCGCCCGCGTTATACATAGGTTGAGTGAGAAAACGCTTGCTGAGAATTATCCATACTGGACACTCCCGTTGACCGCCGCCCGCAATCTCGAGGCTGGCGCTCCCCGCAAGCATTCTCAGGAGGTTTCACAGTGAAAAACACCAATAGGCGGCAGTTCCTCAAATCTGCGGCCCTATCCGCCGCCGGCCTGATGGCCCTGCGTTCTCTTCCCGCTTGGGCTGACCCGTCCGTCACTATCGCCGTCACCCCTCCTCTCTCCGTTTTCGGCTACTCGCAAGTCCAACTGCTGGAAAGCCATCTTCGCACGCAGTTCGTCGAGAACCACAAGCTCTTCCTTAATCTGAACGAAGACGGATTGCTCAAGCCTTTTCGAGAACGAGAAGGCCTCCCCGCCCCCGGCCCCGACATGGGAGGCTGGTACGACAATTCGAACGACTTCAACGCCAAGGATAATTTCCACGGCTTCATTCCCGGGCATTCCTTCGGTCAGTATCTTTCCGGATTAGCGCGCGCTTACGCCGTCACCGGCTCCAAACCCACCCAGGAAAAAATTCATCGCCTCGTGCGCGCCTTTTCCGCCACCGTCGAGCCCAAGGGAAAGTTCTATATCGACTACCGCCTTCCCGCCTACACCTTTGACAAAACCAACTGCGGCCTCATCGACGCGCACGAATTTGCCGCCGATCCCATCGCCCTCGAAGTCCTCAAACGCGCCACCGACGCCGTCCTGCCCTACCTCCCGGAAAAAGCCCTTAGCCGCGCCGAGCAGGAAGCGCGCCCGCACAAATCCATCGCCTACACCTGGGACGAAACCTATACCCTCCCCGAGAATTTCTTTCTCGCCTACCGGCGCAGCGGCGACAAGCGCTACCGCGAATTGGGCGAACGCTTTATCTACCATCAGTACTACGATCCTCTCGCGGAAAATCACAATGCCCTGCCCGGCATGCATGCTTACAGCCATGTCAATACCTTGAGCTCGGCGATGCAGTCTTACCTGGTCCTCGGCGATGAAAAATATCTTCGTGCCGCGTCAAACGGCTTGCGCATGGTCCAGGAGCAAAGCTACGCGACGGGCGGCTGGGGTCCTAACGAAGCCTTCGTCGAACCGGGCAAAGGACAGCTTGCCGCCAGCCTCGGCACAACTCGCTCCAGCTTCGAAACTCCCTGCGGCGCCTACGGACATTTCAAAATCACCCGCTATCTCCTTCGCGTCACACGCGATTCCCGCTACGGCGACAGCATGGAACAAGTGCTCTACAGCACCGTCGGCGGCGCGAAACCCATCCTTCCTGTCGGCACCAGCTTCTACTATTCCGACTACAACAACGACGACGCCAAAAAAGTCTATTACAAGGACAAATGGCCCTGCTGCTCCGGTACTTTCCCCCAACTGACCGCCGATTACGGCATCAGTTCGTACTATCCCTCCAAGGAAGGCATCTACGTCAATCTCTTCATCCCTTCCCGCGTGAGCTGGATGCAAGGCGGCACGCACTGCACTCTCACGCAGAAAACCGCCTATCCCACCTCCAACACAACTCAGCTTGAGCTTGCCATGGCTCGCCCGGAAGAGTTCTCAATCTACGTGCGCGTTCCTGAGTGGTCTGATGCAAAGACGCGCATCTCCATCAACGGCAAACGCGCGGAAGGTGATTCCGTCCCTGGAAATTCTTTGAGTTATCTCGCACTTGGAAAAGTGGCGACCGCATCGAGTATGAAATCTCGATGCCTCTTCGCTTGCAACCCGTGGATCCCGAGAACCCGCAAATCGTGGCTCTCCGCCGCGGTCCGCTGGCTCTCTTCGCCATCGGAAAACTGCCGGACACGTTCTCTCGCGCGCAATTGTTGGCTGCTTCTCAATCCGCGGGCGGCTCGATTGTCCAGACGGACGGCGGGAAAATCACGTTTCGATCGTTCGAGTCGATCGGCGACGAGCCCTATCGCCTCTACCACAAACTGCAAGCCTGAGGTTGGCCCCGCGCGCTGGCGATTTCTCTTCGCCTCGCTACGCGCTATCTCCGCTCTCTACGCTCGGAGCGCCGGCGTCCACACCTGCATCGGTGTCGCCGCTCGATTCGCCCAAGCGTAGTACGGGATAAATCGCAATTCCACTTGCTTCATTTCCGGCTTCTTGGCCGTGTAATGTTGATAGAGCGCCTCGCTCGATGCGGACTTATCGCTAACCGATCCTCGGTGCTTCAACACCATCACTCCGCCCAGCAGATCGCTCTGAAATTCCTCCTCGAAATTCGAAGAGCGCTCCGGCCGCACATCCAGCGAAACGTCGAACAGCCCCACTCCCTCCGGCTGATCCAGTTGTTCCAGACAAAATACCAGCGGCCCGCGCCGCACTGCCACACGCCCGTAGTCGTCCACCACGCGCGGGTTCGCTTCGATCACTTGCGGCGTCATCGCGAATTTCACGCGGATCACGTCGCCCGGCGACCAGCGCCTCCGCAACGCAAGATATTTTCCCGAAGCCGCTCCGGTCACCGGTTTCCCGTTGATCGCAACGTGGGTCCCTTCCGACCATCCCGGAACGCGCAAATGAAACGTAAATTCCTTCTCCTCGGCCGGCGTAACAGTAATTTCCACGCCGCCATCCCACGGATAATTTGTCTTCTGCACCACCTTCAGCCCGGTCCCGTCCTCCAAATGCCAATCCAGTTGCGAATTGTCGTACAAATGCAAATACAGCCCATCCTTGCTTGTACTGTAAAAATATCCCGGCAACGATGCAAACGTCCTCTCCAGATTCGGCGGGCAGCACGTCGTGTCGTACCACGGATTGCGGATTTTATCGCCGCCCGAGGGATCAAAGGCCAGCGGATTGCGATAACAATAGAGCGTCCCATTCAGCGACATCCCCGAATTGATGCCGTTGTACAACGCCCGCTCGATAACATCGGTATATTTCGCATCGCCTGTCGCCGCAAGCATTCGCCAGTTCCACATCATGTTGCCGATCGCCGCGCAGCTCTCCCCGTACGCGGTGAAATTTGGCAACTCATAATTTTCGCCGAAGGCTTCTCCCTGACTCCGCGCCCCGACTCCGCCCGTCACGTACATCTGCGCGGAAACCAGATTTTCCCAAAGTTCATTCAGCGCTTTCCAATAAGCCGGATCGCCGGTCTCCAGGTAGTAGTCCGTCGCTCCGCAGCACGCATACATCGCCCGCACTGCGTGGCCTTCGAGATGCGTCCGCGTTGTAAAGGGTATCCCGCAGAAGTGATAAACGTACGCGCTCGCGGGAAACTGGATCCGGTCGTCGCCGTGCAGCAGATATCCCGCCAATTCCAGATGCCGCTTGTCCCCCGCAGTCCGGTACAGCTCGATCAGCGCCATCTCCAGTTCCGGATGCCCGGAAAACATCGGCTTCTTATCGGGCTCCGGGCCAAAATTCGGCAAAATGTAACCGTCAACGTATTTAATGCCTGCGTCCATCAACGTGCGGTCGCCCGTCGCGCGATAATAGGCAATCGAACCCTGAATCATGTGCCCGAGGTTGTACATCTCGTGGCCCCATCGCTGTACCGTCGGCGTCATGCGGTCCTTCGCGCGGTCGCCATCATAATAAGTATTCAGGTAGCCGCTCGGCTCCTGCACCGCTACCACTTCCTTGATGATCTTGTCTGCCAGCGCGTGCAGCTGGGGACGATCTCCCGATTGCAGCGCGAACCCTGCCGCTTCCGTCCATTTGTACACATCAGAGTCCGAATAGACCGGCCCAGTCTGCGGCGCGCTGCTCTTTCCCACCAGCCGCAGGAAATTGTCCATCCGCCCGTTCGCTTCCAGCAATTTCTCCATCGAGGGAATGCTTTTGTCGACGTTGATCTCCCGCCGCGTCCCCCAAAATCCGTCCGTAATCGTCACCGCGTGCACTGGAATGTTTCGCAATTTCGCGTACGGCGATTTATCCAGGAACAGCACGCCCTCCTCTTTCCATTCCGTATTCCCAGCGTCCGCTCCTCCGCCCCAGGGCGAACCAAAAAGTTCATGCGCAGGCACGGCGCTCACCGTGGCCGCCGAAAGCGCAGCCCCCACAAATTCTCTCCGCGACATTTGCGATTGCTTGGACATGTTGCCCTCCTGGGTTCCGTATTCTTGCTCGCTCCACGCCGTGTTCCCCGCGTTCACAGCAAACGTTTACACACCTCGCACAATAAATCATTTCCATCGATTCACGCAATCACTTTTCCGCCCGTCTCCCTCCGCGCTTCCATCAATCGTTTTGCCCCCATTTGTCGCTCGGATCTCCTTCCTCCACCATCTCCTCCATCACGCGCCTCTCCGCGATCCCGGGAAGGATTCCCGCCACTTCGGCTTCTAGCACCACTTCATTCCGCTCGTTCCTGAACACCGCCTCCGCTTTCGCTCTGTTCCGCTCATCGATCTCCGTGATGGTAAAACTGCACTCGATCATCTCTCCAAAATAGACCGGCCTTTTGAAACGAAAATTCATTCCCGATGCCAGCCACCCGATCTGTCCCCCGATCTCCGTGAGCAGACTCCCCACCAAAAGTCCATGGCAAATTCGCCCCGCAAAGCGTTCTGCCTTTGCAAAGCGCTCGTCGAAATGCACCGGGTTAAAGTCTCTGCTGAGCTCCGCAAACGCCTTCGTATCCTCCTCTGTAAACCTCCGTGAAACGGTGAAGCAGTCGCCGCGCTTCAGCCCTGCCATCGTTTTTTCTCGAATATAGGACATCCGAACCCCCTCGCCTCTTCTTCCTTCTGGGGCACCGGCAGAGCCGCAGTCATCGCTGTTGTCGCTTGGTCAGCTTCTTTTGCCGTCGGCGTCAAGGGCGCCTGTTTGCGCGCCTGTTTGCGCGTATTCGCTCTGCCGTAGTCGCCCTACAGGGAAAGCTCCCAAATTTCGGCGACAAGATTCTTGCTGAAGCTGCGATGCTTCTTTTTCTTCACCACACGAAATCCTGCCTGCTTGTAGAGGTGGCGTGCCGCATCGAGTTCGCTCTGCGTCCATAATACGATTTTCTTGTATCCCGCCTGTCGCGCGAATCGCACGCATTCGGCCACGAGTCGCGAACCAACCCCTAACCCGCGCGCCGATGGTTCCACGTACAGCAACCTAAGCTTTGCCGTAGTCTTCGACTTTGCCACCAGGAAGACCGACCCGGCCACCTCCCCGTCTTTTTCAGCGATCCAGCATCTTTCTCTCTTCGCATCGTACTGCTGAATGAACTTCGCCACGATTTCCGCCGCCAACGCCTCGAATCGCTCATCGTAGCCATATTCTTGCGCATAGAGCACACCCTGCCGGTGCACGACCCAGCCCATGTCGCCCGGCTGGTGCGGACGAAGCAGGTAAGAAGCTTTGGCGCCCGGCCCCGATTTTTCCGCGGGGCCCAGGAGCTTCTCGATGGTTTGCATCGCCCCAGTCAAGTGGTGTTGTTCGCTCTCCGAAAGTCGTTCGAGAATCCCGCCGACCTGTTCAATCGTTCGTTCCTCCAGTGGAGCAAACTGCCGTCGGCCTTCCTCGGTGAGCGCCAGCAGGCTTTGGCGTCCGTCCTCTTCGGATGGCATTTTCGCAACAAGCCCCCGTTTCTCGAAGCCGGTTAGGATTCGGCTGAGATATCCGGCGTCCAGGTCGAGGCTGTTGCGCACGTCAGTTGCTGTAGGCTTCTCGCGGTGCGCGAGCTCAAAGAGGACGCGCGCCTCCGTCAGCGGAAATGGACTGTTGAGCCATCCTTCCTGCAACACGCCAATCGCGCGGGTGTAGAAGCGGTTAAAGCGCCGAACCGTGTCGATCCGCGCACTGCCGCCGATTTGCCCCATGGTTCGAGCCCTCCTGGACAGTTGCAAGATTGTCTGCCACAGTCACATACCTAATTGACTTAGTCAAGTATAAATCATCACCCATCTGGCTGGTAGCGCCTGCCCTTCTGGCCGGTTGCTCGGGCCTCACAAAGCGCTATGATTGGGTTAAGGAACTCTGCGAGAACTCGGAAACGGCAGCCACCCTGCCGTTTTTCTATTTTTGGGAACTGCCGCCGCGCTCCAAGACGCAAAGACTCAAGGTCGCGGTTTTGCAGGAACGAGCTACCTTATCCAGACGTCCTAACGCGGCGAAAGACCTCGAACTATGTTTCCTCATAAGCCTTGTAGAATCAACACTTACGAAAATGCCTCGCAACTGCTCATTCTACAGGACTTACAGAACATTTAAGTTATTTAGAATCAACACTTACAAAAAAGCCGGGGGGGGAGGGGGTACAGGTGGTGGGTACAGACCGGGCGCATCCCTGACAGAATGGACCGGGCGGATGCCTGACAGAATAGGGCGGACGGACCCTGACACTACCCGTCGCGATCAATTCCCGTTCGTCTCAGGCGCCGCGCTTGTTCCTGCTTCTGTCGGGCAGGCTACCCCGCGTGGGCGTACATCTCCCAGCCGAGGTAGCGCGACGCGGCTTCGTGCACCGCCGGCGCCACGGAGGAAAAGTTGGCGGCCACGTGATGCTCGAATCCGTTTTCGCAAATATACCGCAGCAGTTTTTGCAGCCCCGGAATTTCCACCACGCCCGCCCCGCCAAAGGTCTCGAGTGGATCGTCCGTGAACCGGCCGCTTCCCGTGTACCCGCGCATTCGTCCCGCAAAGTCGTCGGTCGAAAAGCGCGCAAAGCACATCGCCCCGGCCTTCACTTTTCCCACGCACGTCCCAAACGTGTTTTCTTTTCCCACCGTGCCCGCGATGATCGCCTGATAATCCATTTTTACTTCGTTGAAAAAGTGCTTCGGCAGATTGCTGCAATGGAAGCACACCGCTTTGTTGGGATCGTTTCCGTAATTGTTGTTCCAATCGAGCAGCGCGCTGGGCGTTTCCGACGCGAGTTGCAATGCGTGCATCCCCAGCACTCCGCAAACGTCGACTTCGCACGCGCTCGAGAGCAGCGACTCGCTCATCATGCTCATCACCGTGCACGGCACCACGCCGAGGTTCTCCTCGAGCGAAGTCCAGCACTGCACCGCGCTGATCTGCAAATCCGTGGCTTTCATCCACTGATCGATCACCGCGCCCAGCTTGGCCATTTTCACCAGCGCGGCCTGCGGAATATTCGCCGTCGTCACATACTTCTCGATGGACTGCAGTTTCTGCACCACGGCATCGTCCGTATCTTTCATCCGGCTGATCCGCCCGATCACTTCGGAGAGATCCAGCGTCTCGACGGAAATCCCGCTGGCCTCGAGCAGTTTCTCGCTGTAGCGCACCGTGTTGAACGCCGCCGGCCGCGCTCCAAGCGCTCCGATCCGCAGATTGCGCAAGCCTTTCACGACGCGGCAAACCGCCGCGAACCATTCGAGATCCTTCGCGAACTCCGGCGAACCCGGCGCTTCGGTGTGCAGCGTGGTCAGTGAATACGGAATGCCGTACTGCGTCAAATTGTTGCATGCCGACATTTTTCCGCAAAAACTGTCGCGCCGGTCCGTGATGGTCATCTTCGATTGTGCATCCGGCGTGGCCTGCACCAGCACCGGCACTCCCAGGCGCGCCAGCCGCAGCGTATCCGCAATCGCGCGTTCGTCTCCGAAATTCGGCAGCGTCACAACTACGCCGTCAATGGCATCGCCTTTCGATTTGAAAAGCTCCGCACAACGCTTCGCTTCTTCGTAGGTTTCCACCGCTCCGTGTTTGCTCTGCTCCGGACCGAGCACCACGACGTCGATGCCTGCCGCTTGCAGGACCCGCGTCATCTCCTCGCGCCCGGTCTTCGCGAGATGAGCCGGGAAAAACCCCCGGTTTCCCACGATCAACCCCATTGTCATTTTTCTCTTGTTCGCCATGGTCCGTTTGGTCGCTTTCTTTCTAGTTGCCACGTTCTCCAGCTCAAAAATAAACTGCCCGAAAATAAACTGCCAAAAATAAACGGCTCGCAAATAGACAACGCAAAATAAACTCAATCAACAGTTCCGCTCCGCCTCGAAGCTGCAACGCTCGAAAATAAATTCAACCAACACTTCCAATCGCGCCATGCAACAACCCTTCGAGAAAGTCTCTCACGCAAAAGCACTGCAAAGGCTTGCGTCACTCCTTGCCTCCGGCTTGTCCGTAGTACGCTTTCTTGCCATGCTTCCGCAAAAAATGCCGGTCATGCAGCGCCTTGCCGAGCGAACTGGCGTCTGCGTTTATCCCCACCGTTAAATACGCCATGCGCGCCGCGGCTTCCAGCATCCACGCGTTTTCCGCCGCTTTCCGCGCGTCCGCTCCCCAGGCGAACGGCCCGTGATTCGCCACCAGCACCGCGGGAACCGCCATCGGATCCAGTTCCTGGAACGCACGAATAATCGCCACTCCCGTATTCGCTTCGTACTCTCCAGAAATTTCCTCGTCGCTCATCGCATCCGTCAGAGGAATGGAACCGTGAAAATAGTCGGCATGCGTGGTACCAAAGCAAGGAATCGATCGGCGCGCTTGCGCCCATGCCGTTGCGTATTCCGAATGCGTGTGGGCGATTCCGCCAATCGCAGCGAACGCTCTGTAGATCGCCGCATGCGTCGGCAGATCCGAAGACGGGCGAAGCGTTCCCTCGACCACTTTGCCGTGCAGGTCGGTCACGACAAGATCTTCCGGCTTCATCGCGTCGTACGGAACGCCGCTCGGCTTGATCACGATCAAACTCTGCTCGCGGTCCACGCCGCTGGCGTTTCCAAACGTCGAAAGCACCAATCCTCTCCGGACCAGATCCAGATTGGCTTCGAGGACTTCTTCCCGTAGTTTCGCTAAACGCATTTACCCTCGACGGTTCCTGGCGATACAGTTCCTTGCGATGGCGTGTTGTGCGGCTCCCCGGCATTGTCTCTCGCACAACAGTAAAACGCTTAAATTTTGTTTCCGCCTTGTGCCCGGACTTCGACCGCTCCCGCGCGCCTCGCTTTCTCCGGCCGGCTTGCCCTACTCGGAAACTTGCGCATTCCGGCCGGCTCTGTGAGCCTGAAACACGAACGCGGCTGCGGGAAGAGCAAGAGAGACGATGAAACAGGAAAGCGGATTCGGCCATGAAGCGATCCCTCGAGCAGCCCAGATGCACCGACCCATATTCCAGGCAAGTTAAGTAAACGTTTACCACGCTTTACCGTACTTTGCAAGAGCCTCCCCACTCCTCTTCCGCCCGCGGCAGCCCGTTTCTTACTGCATTCCACCGCCCTGCCGCAACCTCGATTGCCGCTCCCGGTTTCCGGGCTTGCGCGGCGCCCGCGCAAGGAGATGAGTTGGTGGCACGTTTGGGATATCGTATACTGTGACCCTTACTTTTAACTGAGGGCAAACGAGGTCTCGTGGACATTCGCGATGTCGCCCGACGGGCCAGAGTATCTACCGCTACCGTGTCGCGGACGGTCAATCAGGTCGCCTCGGTCGACGCGCAATTGGCCAAACGCGTCTGGAAAGCCATCGCCGAACTTGGCTACTATCCCAACCGGCAAGCCCGTGCTCTGGTCTCCGGACGCAGCCGCGTTTTCGGATTGATTGTATCCGAGATCACCAACCCGTTCTTTCCGGAAATCGTGCAAACGTTCGAGACGCTGGCCGTCGAGCAAAATTACGAAATCCTTTTGACTTCGACGATCCACGACCCCAAACGCATGGAACTCGCCGTGCGCCGCATGATCGAGGGGCGCGTGGACGGAGTGGCCATTCTTACCTTCGGCATGGAAGACGAACTTCTCGAGCATCTCCGCTTTCGGAATCTGCCGCTGGTGTTTGTGGACGTCGGGCCGAAAGCGCCGCGCGTCAGCAACATCCGCGTCGACTACGCGCACGGAATCCGCCAAGCCGTGCAGCACCTGGCCGCCATGCGGCACGAACGCATCGGCTTTGTGACCGGCCCGCTCCGGCTGAGGTCCGCGGTGGTACGAAGAGATGCGTTCGAGGAGTCCATGCGCGAGATCGGACTCAAAGTGAATCCGGAATTTATCGTCGAAGGCGACCACCGCCTGGAAGGCGGCAAGCGCGCTCTGCAAAAACTTTCGAAGCTCCGCGAACAGCCCACCGCTCTGATGTGCTCGAACGACATGACCGCCATCGGCGTGATGCGGCAGGCCTTCGACCTGGGAATCGCCGTGCCGCAGCAATTATCCATCATCGGATTCGACGATACGCGCCTGGCGGACTTCATGATTCCGCCGCTGACCACGATCCAAATGTCGCAAGCGGAAATCGCCACGCTGGCGTTCAACGCCCTGCTAAAAGAAGTGAAGCGCGAAGCTCCCTCACCCAACGGAACCGAATACGTCCTGAAAACCCATCTCATCCTACGCAATTCGACAGCCTTCCCACCCACCACCAGCCCCGCTAAACCACGCTCTTCGCCGAAGAGCGCTCCACCAAGCACGCAGGAAGGCAAACCGTGAGACGTTCGCAATCCCCGCAGTAAGATTCCCCCATGACCCGGAGATCGCAGTTCGCATCCGCAGCAGAAGCCCTCCTGCTATCGCTGTCCGTCGCCGCGTTTTTTTTCTCCAGTGTGCTTCCGGGACGAAGCCAAGCTTCAAAGAACAGCACCGCCGCGCCTGACGCAGCGCCCGCCTCGACGTCTCTGGCAAGCGCGCCCACCGGCGCGAGCCGCTGCATGTTCTGCCATCCGGCCGAGGTCGAGGGATACGCGCGTTCTGCGATGGCGCATTCCTTGCGACGCGCCGGGCAGGAACCGGACGGAGTCGTGACCGCGCATGGCTCGACGATTACCATGCATTCGTCCGCATCCGGTTATTGGCAGAGATGGGAAAACGGTGGCGACAGCGCCGAGTACCGCGTCGACTTTGTGATTGGCTCCGGAACTCACGCCAGCGGTTATCTGGTGGACCTCGGCGGCCATCTCTTTCAATCGCCCGTCGCTTATTATGCAAGGCGCCACGCTTACGATCTGGCGCCCGGCTATGAAAATCAGCCTGATCCCGATTTCACGCGAGCCGTCGGCGAGGGATGCGTCCTTTGCCACTCCGGAACGGCGCTGCATGTCGCTGGCACGCTGAACCAGTATCGAGATCCCGTTTTTCCTGCGGAAGCGATCACTTGCGAACGATGCCACGGCCCCGTCGAAAAACATCTTGCGGATCCGCGCGCCGGAACGATCATCAATCCGGCAAAGCTCGAGCCAGCGGCCCGCGACAGCATTTGCGAGCAATGCCATCTCTTCGGAGCTGCTCGCGTCTTGAATCCCGGAAAACAGTTCAGCGATTTCGTTCCAGGGCAGCGCCTGGAAGATACATTCACGGTTTATCGCAACGCGGCGCCGCCGGGCAAGCCGGCGGGGGCCTTCAAGGTGATCAGCCATGTCGAGCAACTGGCGCTAAGCGCGTGCGCGCGAAACAGCGGAGGGCGGCTCTGGTGTGGAACGTGCCATGATCCGCACGACAAGCCCACGCAGCCCGTCGCGTATTATCGCGCGCGTTGCCTCACGTGCCACTCGATGAACTTTCCCTGCCGCGCATCCCAGCAAGGAAAGCAACTGCATTGGCTGCCACATGCCGCGGCGCGATGCCAAAGACGGCGGCCACACCGCGTTCACCGATCACCGGATTCAACGGCGGCCCGAAGTCCGGCCCGATTTGCCAGCCGACGCGGGCATTGTGGCGTGGCGCGAGCCTCCTGCCAATTTGCGAAGCCGGAATCTCGGAATTGCCTACATCGACGTGGGGATGCAGCGCCATTTGCCGTCCTACATCATTCAGGGCTATCGCACGCTCACGGAAGTGCAAAAACAGTTCGCGGATGACAGCGACTTTTTCAAATGGATCGGCGAAGCGCTGCTAATTGGAAAGCAAACCAGCGACGCCAATTTTGCTTTTGAACGCGCTTTGCAGCTCGACCCCAATTCTGCCCTCGCCGAGGCGAGCGCGGCCTCGCCCTACATTCAAGAAGGAGACGACGCGGACGCCATCGCCCACTTGCAGCGCGCCGTCGATCTCGATCCGTTGGACCTTCCCGCGGCAAGCACGCTGATTGGCTTATACCAAAAGGATGGAAAAACCGCCGAAGCCGCCGGGTTGGCGAGCCAAATCAAACAGGCGATGAACGAAACATCCAGTGCCGACGAAGGCCAGCCAAATGTTTCCGGGGGTGAATCACCGAAAAACACCGAAGAAGTCTTCAAAAACATTCAAGTGCTCAAAGGCGTTCCTTCCGACCAGTTGATTCCCGCAATGGAATTCATTTCGTCGTCGCTGGGCGTGGAGTGCAGTTTTTGCCATGTGGAAGGGCATTTCGAAAAGGACGAGAAAAAACCGAAACAGACTGCGCGCGAAATGATGAAAATGATGTTTGCCCTAAACGAGAACAGTTTCGAGGGGCATCGCGAAGTGACCTGCTATTCCTGCCATCGCGGCGCGCGCACTCCGGTTGGCATTCCGATCGTTGATAGTGAACTGACGTCCAACTTTCGCCCAGCCGATTCCGGCGCTCAAAAACTGCCGGCCGATTTGCCCAGCGCTTCCCAGTTGATTGATCGCTACATCCAGGCGCTCGGCGGTGCGGCCGCGATCGAGAAAGTCACCAGCCGCGTGGAAAAAGGGACGGAAACTTACCGCGGCCAAGCCGTGAGCGTCGAGCTCTACACGCAAGCGCCCGAAAAACAGGCTTTGCTGCGCCACCTGCCGGCAGGCGAAAGCGCAACTGTTTTCGATGGCAGCTCCGGCTGGTTCAAGCTTCCGGGCCGACCCACCCGGGACATGCACAGCGCGGATCTCGATGCCGCCAAGATGGACGCCGATTTGCAATTTCCTCTGCACATTCGCGAACTCTTTCCGGAGCTGCGCGTCGAGTACCCGGAAACTATCGACGGCCACGTGGCCAACTTGCTGCTTGGCATCCGACAAGGCCTGCCACCCACTAAATTTTATTTTGACGAAGAATCAGGCCTGCTCGTGCGCCTTGCGCATTACGCGGAGTCTCCGCTGGGCCGCGATCCCACGCAAATCGACTACGCAGACTACCGGGAGGTTGACGGCGTGCAAATTCCTTTTCGCGTGACGCGTTTCGCAACCGGACAATGCTTCGACCATTCAGATGGAGGTGGTGCAGCAGAATGTCCCGATTGACGGCACCCGGTTTGCCAGACCAAGCGGTGAGCGCTCCCCCGCCTCTTCCGCTGGAACGCACTGATCCGAACGACCGTTCATGAGATCTGGGCCTCATGGTGAGGGCGAGGCGGAACGTCAGATGAGTCGTGCTCGCGGCGTGGAAATGGCCGAGCCTTCCTTCATTTTATTACGAGCAGATACCTCGTGTTCGTTAAGGGCGGTGCAAGCAATGAGGCATTGCCGATTGCACAGCAGGCGCCGTGCGATTTCTTGACGGCGGAGCGAGGCTCCGATAGCGTCAAAGGGTACGGAGTGCCTCCCCACTTCGTGGCCCGCGGTGCGCAAATAACTACCAGGGCGGGAGAGTTTTGTGTCCAACGCCATCATCACACTGACGACCGACTTTGGCACGGACGACCATCTGGTCGGCACCGTAAAAGGAGTCATCCTCAAAATCAATCCCGAAGTGACGCTCGTGGACATCACGCATCACGTGACGCCTTTTGATTTGCTGGATGGCGCGCTCACGATCGGTTCGGCCTATTCTTATTTTCCGCCCAAAACGATTCACGTGGTGATTGTCGATCCCGGCGTGGGCACGGAGCGCCGCCCGCTGCTGGTCAGCGCACAAAATCAATATTTCATCGCGCCCGATAACGGCGTGCTTTCGGTGATTTACGAACGCGAGCAAAACAACCTTGTCGTGCGCCACGCAAACGCGGAACATTATTTTCTACAGCCGCTCAGCAAGACGTTTCACGGCCGCGACGTTTTCGCGCCGGTGGCCGCGTGGCTTTCGAAGGGCTGGCAAACGCCGGCGATGGGAGACGAAATCAGCGACTACAAGCGCTTTGCACTGCCTCGGCCGAAGAGCGTCGAGGGAGGAAAGAAAGGCGTAGTGCTGCGAGTGGACTCCTTCGGCAATCTCATCACAAATTTCCGCGCGGAAGACTTGTCCAGCGAGGCGCAAAACGGCGGCTTGAAATTGCAAGTGGGAACGCACCCGGTGAACCGGCTGGTGGATACGTTTGCGCATGGGAAGGCGAGCGAGCCGGTGGCGTATGTCGGGTCAAGCGGCTACCTGGAAATCGCCTTGAACAAGGGAAACGCTTCGCGCACCTTGAGCGTCGGCCGCGGAGCGCCGGTGGTTCTCTCCGAAAAGTAGTTGCCGGCTTCTATTCAATACCCTAAATTTCGCATTCTGTGGCGCGGCGCCCAGCGGGAGCGCTCGAGCAAACCCTCTGCAAACGAGTACGCGGCTCGGGCCAGTCGCGCTTCGCGCAGACAGTGGCTTTGCCTTAGGACGGAAGACCTTCGCAAGCGGCGGCTGGGGCCGGTTGCTTCTGCCGGTGCCAGTAAGCCAACACCGCGAACAGAAGGACGGCAGGCACGCCGGTAAGTCCGCAAACGATGAAGAAGATGCCGTAGGCGTGAATGAGACCGTGCGAGGTGCTCAGGCTTTCGACCGAGGCGCCGGAAAACCCCTTCAAGATCTTTCCCAGCCAGGCGTAGGTGGAACTCAAGAGCGCATACTGCGTGGCGGTGTATCCCAGATTGGTCAGGCTGGACATGTACGCGACAAGCGCAACACTCGCAAAGCTGATGCTGAAGTTATCGCCTGCCATGACGGCCGCGAAGAGAGGAATGCTCATACCCGCGAACGCGAGAATTGCATACGCGGCAATCGCAGCGGCCTGCAAAATGCCCCCGATGATGAGCGCGCGCATATAGCCCAGCTTCAGCGAGCAGAATCCGCCCGCCGCGATGCCGGCAAACGTGGCGATGAGCCCGATCGAGCCGCGCACCGCTCCGACCATTTGCTTTGTAAGACCAAGGTCGTGGTAATACGGATTCGACATCGGACCCATGATGAAGTCCGGCAACCGGTAGAGGCTGATTGCCGCTAACATGAGAAGCGCAAGCCAACCATGTGCGCGGAAGAAAGTGACGAAAGGTCCCACAACAGCGTCGAGGAAGCCGCGCGGCGTCCAGAGCGGCGCTTCGCGCTTCTCATCCATCACCGCTTCCGCGCGCTCCGGTTCCTTCGCAAACAAGGTCGCGATGATTCCAATGGTCATACAAGCGCCGTAGATACCGTAGGACATACGCCAGCCGACGCTTGCTGCCACGAGGAGGATGACAGTATCCGTAGCCAGGAGCGCCAGGCGATAGCTGAACTGATAGGCAGACGCAAGCAAGCCCTGTTCGTCTCCGTCGTCTGCCGATTCAATTCGCCAGGCGTCCACGACTATGTCCTGCGTCGACGAGGCGAATGCGACGACCAGCGCAAGAGCGCCGAGCCGGCCGAGGCCGGCCTTCGTGCCAGCTCCCCCCATGGCGGCCAGCGCCAGCCCGACGACGATCTGGGAGAACATCATCCATCCGCGCCGATGTCCAAGCCGTCTAAACAGCGGCAAATCGACGCGATCCATCAAGGGCGCCCACAGAAATTTCAGCGAATAGGCAATGCCCACCCAGGAAAGAAATCCGATGGCCTTTAGGGAGGTGCGTTCATCGCGCAGCCAGTAGCCGAACGTATTGCCGACCAGATAAAACGGAAGGCCTGAAGAAAACCCGAGCAACAACATCGCCAGCGTTTTGGGCCGCAGGTAGTCCGCGACCCGGTGCTTGTGGGGACTCACGCTTTCATTCTCGACGGGAGCCTCACAAAACTCAACGCTCCTGCCGCTGAATCTTGCCTATGCTGACACTCTACCGAGAGCCAGCCGTCATTCTTATGGCACACCCTCCGACTGCGCGGTTGGGCGTCTGACCGCGGGTAGCGGATTATTTTTCAATCCCAGGATGGGAGCGGACCGGATAGTGGTCACGTTCAAAAGCCTCCAGTCGATTGGTTAAAGGGTCCAATTCACGGCCTTCCGCGGAGCCTTGTGGCGAATCCCACAATTCTTCCGTGCCGCTCGGCGCCTTCGCCGAGCATCTGCTGGACCGGATCGCCGGGCACGATGTGAATCAGCAGAAAAACGAGAGTGAGCACCAGCCAGAGCGCCGGGAGAGTGGGCAGGAAACGGTGAAGTAGGTGGCGGGCCATTCGTCAACTGAAATCAGGAATCCGCTCCGGCGGTTTTCGAAGCTTTCGCTGCGTTCTCGAGGCTCATCGCGGATTCTTCCGCTTGCTCCGTTCCAGGCGTAGGACGCAGGCGCTGAATTTTGACGCGGGCCACGCGGCGGCCATCCATTTCCACGACCGTGAAACGGTATTGTCCAAACTCGAAGCTTTCGCCGCCTCGCGGAATAAAGCCAAGTTGATCAAGTACGAATCCGCCCACGGTCGCGTACGCGGGATCTTCCGGCAAGGAAATGTTGTACTGCGTGTCGAGGTCGCGGACGTTCAGGGCGGCGTCAAAGATCACCGCGCCGTCGGCAAGCGTAAGCGGGCGTTCGACGACGTCAAACTCGTCGTGAATTTCGCCGACCACTTGCTCGAGAATGTCTTCCAGGGTCGCGAGGCCGAGGATGCTGCCGAATTCATCGACCACCATCGCCATGCCCACGTGGCGCGTGCGAAGTTCCTGGAGCAGTTCGCTCACCGGCTTCGTTTCCGGCACGATCAGCACTTCGCGCAACACGCGCCGCAGGTCGAACGCGGGCGGCGGAAGATTCTCCTCCATGCGCCGCTCACGATCGAGCAGAATCCACAGCATGTCCTTGATGTGCACAAAACCGAGAACGTGATCTTCCGAGCCGCGATAGACAGGGATGCGCGAACGCTGAGACGTGGCAAACACGCGCATCACTTCGTCGAGGCTCGCTTCCACGGGCAGCGTGTGCATGTCCGGGCGAGGCACCATGATCTCTCGCACTTGAACTTGTCCGAGTTCGATGGCGCTGACGATGAATTTTTCTTCGCCGGGAGCGAGCAAGCCGCGCTCGCGCGCCTGCTGGATCTGAATTTGCAGCTCTTCAGTTGAGTGCGCGACGCCGTAGCCGAGCGGCGAAGAGACGCCCATGGCTTTTACGATCAGGCCGGAGATTCGATCGAGCAAATCAATCGCCCAGCGAAACGTATGCAGAAACCACGCGAAGGGCAAAGCCACCAGAAGCGCGACGCGCTCAGCCCGTGCAAGGCTGACGGTTTTTGGAACGAGTTCTCCAAGCACGACATGCATTGCGCTGAGCAAGGCGAACGCGCAGACGAGAGCAATCGCGTGCGCGAGGAAGAGCGTGTGTGTTCCTTGCGAGCCGCGCCACAATTGCTGGAAAGCCGGGGCCAGGGTAGATTCGCCGAGCGCGCCGAGCGCCAGGCTCGTCAACGTCATGCCCACCTGGACACCCGAGACCACGCGATGCAAGTCTGCCAGCAAACGCTCGACGACGCGGGCGCGAACGTCCCCTTTTGCCACGAGCTGCCGGACGCGCGAGAGCCGCACCGCAACGAGTGAATACTCCGCGGCTGCGAAGAAACCGTTCAGCGCGACCAGCGCCAGCACTCCGATGAGTCGAACGGCGAACATGGTTTCTCAGGGATCCCCTAGCGGCATTGTAACAGTACGGACGCGATGCGCGGGGCGCGGGTGCCCTCTCTACACACGCGTGATGGTGACGTAGACGTCTTCGCCGCTGAGCGCAAGTTTGACGCCGCCGTTTTGCGCAGGGCTTATTTCCAGGCGCTCCGCAAGCAGCTCATTGCGCAGGAACGCTTCGTGCGCGGTGATGGCTTCGGCGATGCGCGGCGAAGCGGAATAGAGAACGATGATGCGGTCGGAAATGTCCAGGTTCAGCGCCTTGCGCTGGTCTTGCAGCATGCGATTGAAGTCGCGGGCAAGCCCTTCCTGCAAGAGCTCCGGAGTCAGTTTGGTGTCGAGCGCCAGAAAAGTGCTTTGTTCCAGGCTGCACTTGAGATTTTCAGGACCTTCAAAGGAAATGACGATTTCTTCCGGAGCAATCTCGAAGACCTGATCGGCGAGCTGAAGAGAATATGGGCCGCCCTTGAGGACTTCCGAAGCATCGGCGTTGTCCAGAGCTTCCGCAATGGCCTTCAGATATCTTCCCGCGCGAGGACCGATTTTTTTCGCGTCGGGCGTGAGGCGAATCTTCACGAGAGATTTTTCGTCATCGATCAGCACGAGGTGTTTCACATTGATTTCTTCCAGAATCTGCGCCACGTAGTCCGCGTTTTCCAGGACCCGCCGGTCAGCCGCATCTTTCGGGCGCACATACAACGTGCTCAAGGGCTGGCGAATCTTTACCTTGCTTTGCGTTCGCAAGCCAAGCGCCAGATTCTTGATGCGAATCACGGCTTCGATGCTTCGCTCAAGCGATTCATCGATGAGCGACGCGTTCACTTGCGGGTAGGGCGTCAAATGCACGGATTCCGGCGCCGAGGTGTTCACCGAACGAACGAGATTTTGGTAAATGTCTTCCGTCAAAAAAGGGAGCGCGGGCGCCATGACACGTGTGACAGTGGTGAGCACCTCGTAAAGAGTCTGATACGCGTCCGCCTCGCTTTTCCAAAAACGCCGCCGCGAGCGCCGCAGATACCAGTTCGAGAACTCTTCATCGAACGCCTGAAAAACCTCGACGAGTTTGTAGTGTTCGTAATTTTGGAAGGCGCTGTTGGCTTCGGCCACCAGCCGCTGTAATTTGCTCAACACCCAGCGGTCCAATTCATTGGTAACGGGCACCACCGCGCCGACGGGCTTCCAATCGTCGGCACCTGCATACATCACGAAAAAGCTGTAGCAATTCCAAAACGTCAATAGTTTGCGCCGCGCGTCGCCATCGATTGTCTGGCCGGCGTTCGCGGCGGGATGAAGATCAGGAAAATTGAGATTTTGCGCGGTCTTCTGCTCGGTATAAATATAGCGCATGACTTCCGCGCCGAGCGCCTCGGCCGCTTCATCGAACGCGATGGAATTGCCTTTCGATTTGTGCATCTCCTCGCCGCGTGCGTCGCGAACGAGCGCGTGGCCCAGCAGCGCCTTGAACGGCGCGCGCCCATCGATCATCGCGCTCATCGCCAGCATTGAATAAAACCAATTGCGAAACTGGCCGGGAAAACTCTCGAGGACCAAGTCCGCGGGAAACCATTTTTCCCAATACGCTTTGTCCGTCGAATAGCGCATTGTGCTGAAGGGAACTATTCCAGCATCGAGCCAGGGATTCCCGACATCTTCGATACGCTTCGACAGCCCGCCGCATTTTTCGCAGCGAATTTTTACCGCGTCGATGTACGGCCGGTGCGGCGAATTGCCTTCGAACACTTCCCAGCCTTCGACCGCTTTTTCCTTCAGCTCTTCCCTGCTCCCAATCACCGCAAAATGGCTGCAATCGCCGCACACCCAGATCGGCAGCGCCAATCCCCAGAAGCGTTTCTTCGAAATCATCCAGTCGCTCATGTTGCGCAGCCAGTCTTGCTCGCGCGCTTCGCCCTCCGGCGGAATCCATTTGATACCCGGAACGACGCGCTGAATGCGGTCGCGCCAATCCATCCGGATAAACCACTCGTCGACGGGGCGAAACACGAGTTCTTCTTTGCACCGCCAGCAGTGCGGGTAGACGTGCGGATATTTCTCTCGCGCCACGAGCATGCCGTTCGCCTTGAGCGCCGCGATGATGTCGTCCGCGACTTCGTTCGCACTGCGCTTTGTGAACTGTCCGAATCCATCGAGGAAAACGGAGCTATCGTCCAGCGGCGCAATGAACGGAATGCCGTTCTCCTTGCCGAGCTGCTGATCTTCCGCGCCGCAGCCGGGTGCGATGTGCACCAACCCCGTGCCTTCCGCCTCGCTGATTTCCTTCCAGGCAATCACCCGGTGCGCTTCCGCCGCGGTTTTTCCGCCTCCCGTTTCTCCGTAAGGAAAAACGCCGCCCGGCGCCTTCTGTGCGGGCAAATCGTCGAAGGGGCCTTGATAGGTAAGCCCGAGCAAATCCTTGCCCGGCAATTCCTCCACGACTTCGACGCCGCCGCTGCCTTTCAATATCGTTCGAATCGATGGCAGCTTGTGTGTCTCGTGCTTCCCTTCTACTTGCAAATCTTGCACGCGTTCGTGTTCGAAGTTCCCTTTCGCCACGTAGTAAAACCAATCGCCGTGCTTGACCTTGAGATACATCATCTCCGGATTGACCGCCACGGCCACATTCGAAGTCAGCGTCCAGGGAGTGGTCGTCCAGATCAGCAGCGCGGTGCGTTCCTGGCCCTTGATCGGGAACCGTACAAACACTGATGTGTGCGTGGTGATGCGCCGCCCTTCCGCCACTTCCATTTGCGAAAGGCCCGTTCCGCATCGCCCGCACCACGGCATCACGTCGTGTCCGCGGTAGATAAATCCTTCGGTGTGGCATTTCTTCAAGAAGGACCAGATGGTGTAATTGTTTTCGTCGGAAAACGTAAAGTAGCTTCCGCCATACTCAGCGGAGCCCAGCTTCCTCACGATCTCGCTCGCTCGCGCGGTTTCCGTGCGGCCGGTCGGCAACGTGACCGTCACCACGCGGTCTCCATCCGCCAAAGCGTCGCGCAACGCAACCAACACTTTGGGATCGTCCCAATCGCACCAATACCCCAGCCGGATGGACTGCTCCGTCTGCCTCGCCGCGAACGTCAGAACGCGCTCTTTGCACGCGCGTACAAAATTCTCAATCCCGTAATCGCGAATCTCGCGCTTCGTTTTCAGCCCGAGGCTCTTTTCGACTTCCACCTCGACCCACAATCCCTGGCAGTCGAACCCGTTCTGGTAGCGCAACGCGCTTCCGCGCATCGCGTTATAGCGCTGGTACATATCCTTCAGCGAGCGGCCCCATGCGTGGTGCACGCCCATGGGGTTATTTGCGGTGATCGGCCCATCCAAGAACGACCACCGCGGCCCATCCGCGTTCTGTTCGCGCAGCTTCTGGAAAATTCGCTTCTCTTCCCAGAAACGTAAAATCTCCCGCTCCATGGCGGGAAAATCGGGCACACGCGGCACTGGTTTGTACATGCTCATAGTCGGTATCCGATTAGATTATCACAGGCGACAAGCGCGCCCCCTCGGTTGCGCGCTCGCAGCGCGTCCACTACACTCAAGTTTTACTTCCTGCTGACCGGAGACTGCTTGCGGACCATCCTTCGGATTCTCATCTGGACATTGGCGTTGATTGTCGTTGTCGTCGCCGCGGCCGCTGGCTGGTTCATCTACCGGCCGCTTCCTCAGCTTGACGGATCCGTTCCTCTCCCCGGCTTGCAAAAGGAAGTCACCGTGGACCGCGATAATTGGGGCATCCCGCACATTCGCGCGTTTTCGCTCGAAGATGCCGTCGAAGCCGAAGGCTACGTCATGGCTCAGGACCGCCTCTGGCAAATGGATTTGATGCGCCGCGCCGCGCGCGGTGAACTTTCCGAGATTGTTGGCCCTGTTGCTCTTAGATCCGACCGCCAATTCCGCATCTACGGCTTTTCCTGCGCCGCGGAACGCGACTTCGCCTCCATGGACAAAGATTCGCGCGCACTTTTGCAAGCCTACGCCAGCGGCGTGAATCGCTTCATCGATCAGCATCGCAATAATTTGCCTCTCGAATTTTCTCTCCTGAAATACAAGCCCACGCCCTGGCAGCCGACGGATTCGCTCGTCATCGCCGGCTATATGTACCAGACCCTGACCGACACTTGGGAGCGCGAGCTGGACCGCGCCAAAGTCGAAGCCCGCGTCGGCGAGGATCGCTCCAAGGATTTGTTTGCCGTTGACTCGCCCATGGATCATTTCGTCGTCGGCGATCCGAACGTCCCCAATGACGGCTCCAAAGCGTCGCGCGCGAATCCCCGCCATGGCGACGAGGACGACGATCGCCCCGCCGACACCGTTCTGAAAGCCGGGCTACGCGGCAGCAACGGCAGCGACTCCAGCGTTGCCACGCCGGAGACTTCTGCCGACCTCACCTCCGCGTTGTGGCCTTCCATCCAGACCTATCTGGAGCAAACGCAAAGCGAAATCCGCAGCGGCCTCGGCAGCAACAATTGGGTCGTCAGCGGCGCACACACCGCCTCTGGCAAACCAATCCTCGCGAACGACCCGCATCTCGAGCTCTCCATTCCTCCCATCTGGTACGAAATTCATCTCACCTGTCCCGGCTACGATGCCGAAGGAGTCACTCTCCCTGGCGCTCCACTCATCGTCATCGGCCACAATGACCGCATCGCCTGGGGCTTCACCAACAACGGCGCCGACGTTCAGGATCTCTACATCGAAACTTTCAATCCCGCCGCGCCGGACGAATATCGCGTCAACGGCGCGTGGGTAAAGGCGCAAGTTCTCGACGAAGTGATTCGCGACAAGGATCACCCCGACGAACATTTGAAGGTGGTCGTCACACGCCACGGCCCGATCGTTCGCGTAGACGGAGATCAAGAATATGCCCTAAGGTGGACCGCTCTCGAACCCGGCGCCCTCGCCAACACGTACACCTGGATCTCCACCGCACGAAACTGGCAGGATTTTCGCGAAGTGATGAAGCGCGTCTGGGGCCCCGCGCAAAATGTCGTTTACGCCGACGTCGAGGGCAACATCGGCTACATCATGGCCGCGCGCGTTCCCATTCGAAAGAAAGGTCACGGCGAAGTGCCCGTCCCCGGCGATACCGACGACTACGAGTGGACCGGCTACATTCCATTCGATCAGCTTCCGCAAGCTTTGAATCCAGACAGCGGGCTCATCGTCACCGCCAATGCCCGCGTCGTCGGGCCCGATTACAAACCTTATCTAACGGATCGCTGGGAAGAGCCCTATCGCACGGCCCGCATCTACGATCTCCTGCACAACAAAACAAATCTTCGCCCTATCGACATGCTCAAAGTCGAGACCGATACTTACAGCTATCCGCACGTTTTCCTCGCCGACCAACTCATAGCCGCCGCGAAAACGGTCCAGCCCAAAGATCCTCGCGCGCAAAAACTCGTGCAGGACCTGAAAGACTGGAACGGCATCGCCGATGCGGATTCTCCCGTCGTTTCATTTCTCGAAATGACGCGCCGCACGGTTTTGCAACTCATCCTCGAGCCTTATCTTGGCAACAACACGAATCTTTACCAGTGGCGCAGCACCACGTTTCTCCAAAAAATCCTCACCAACCGTCCCGCGAACTGGCTCCCGCCCGCGTACAAGAGCTACGACGATTTGCTCGCCGCCGCGGCCGACTTGGCCGTCTCGAAACTCGCCGAGCAATCCGGCAGCGCCCACATTCGAAACTGGGACTGGAAGCAATTCGATTCTCTGGACATGCTCCATCCACTCGGCCGAACGGGCCTTCTGAAATTATTCCTCAGCACTACCGGCATGCCGCAATCCGGTACGGGCTATAGCGTGCGCGCCGCAACCACGCACCACGGTCCTTCGATGCGCTTCATCGCCAATCTCGCCAACTGGGATAACTCCATCCTGTTGCTCCCGGCAGGCGAATCCGGCCAATTCGGCAGCGGCCATTACACCGATCAATTTTCCTACTGGTATGACGGCAAGCCGATCGCCGCGCCCTTCAGCGAAGCCGCGGAAGCCAAAGTCCGCAAACACACGCTAAAACTGACGCCATTCTGGTGATTCGAACCGCTCTCTTTTCTCTATGCCCGAACTCCCTGAAGTAGAAGCCGTCGCTCGCACTCTACGGCCTTTGGTTGAAGGCCGCCGCATTCGCTGCGTTCACGTCCTCCACGCCATCGCTACAAAACCGCAGAGTCCCGCTTATCTGGCGCGCACAGCGGAGGCCCAGCCCATCCGCTCCGTGCAAAGGCGCGGCAAATATCTTTTCCTCGAGTTGCCGAACGCCATCGTCACCCTTCATTTCAAGCTTGACGGCCAGCTCCTTTGGTTTTCCAGCGCGAGCAAAATGCTCGAGGTCGCGAATCTCCCCGATTCCGGCGTACACGTCGACGTCGCCTTCGAACTAAACAACGGCGTCCTCGGTTTTGCAGATGGCCGCCATTTCGGCCGCGTTCAAACCTGGCCTTCCGAAGGCGCTTGCCCGGCTATCGCCTCTTTGGGCGTCGACGCCCTCTCTCGCGACTTCACAACCTCTCGATTCAGCGATCTTCTCGCCTCCTCCCAGCGCCCTCTAAAAGACTTTCTCCTCGATCAAACTCGCGTCGCCGGCATCGGCAATATCTATTCCTGCGAATCTCTCTGGCACGCCCGCCTCGACCCGCGCCGCCGCGCCAACTCTCTAAACGCCGGCGAAGTCCGTCGCCTCCACAAAGCGATTGTTTCCGTTCTCGCGCGTGCCTTAGAATGCTGTCTGCATCCGGCGCCGGATTTTCGCGACCCGCAGTGGTGGTTCCAGGGGCTGGAAAAAATTCTTCGCGTGTACGGCCGCGAAGGAAAATCCTGCCGCCGCTGCGGACGCATAATTCAGCGCATCGCCCAAGGTGGCCGTTCCACGTATTTTTGTGCGCACTGTCAAAAATAGAAGCCGAGGATAAAGGCCGCTAGCGTGAATTCACCCGTCCCCAAAAAGCCTGAACCGCCCAAGAAGCCCGACTTCGAGCGCTCTCTCGCTCGCCTCGAAGAAGTTGTCCGCCGCCTCGAATCGCCGCAACTCTCTCTTGACGACGCCATGAAGCTCTTCGAAGAGGGCGTCGCCCTTTCCCGCGAATGCCAGAAGCAGCTCGAAGAAGCCGAGGGCCGCGTCGAAATCCTCCTCAAAAAAGCCGACGGCAAACTTGCCGCCGAGCCTTTCGATCCCGAAAGCGAGTCTGAATCGTGATTGCCGCCGGTCTTTCTGTGCGTCCGGCCCTCCGCTGATTATGGACACTCCGCTTTTCTTTGAAGAGGACCGCATCGCGGTCGACGCCTCGCTCGACCGCCTCCTGCCCGCCGCGACGGCGCAGCCACCCTCCATTCATCAGGCTATGCGCTACAGCGTCTTCGCCGGGGGAAAACGCATTCGCCCGATTCTCTGCCTCGAAACCGCCCGCATCTTCGATTCGAACGTCGCGCCCGCGCATTATCCCGCCTGCGCCATCGAGTTCATTCACACCTACTCGCTGATCCACGACGATCTTCCCGCGCTCGACAACGATGACCTTCGCCGCGGCAAACCCACTTGCCACAAACAATTCGGCGAAGCCGCCGCCATCCTCGCCGGCGACGCCCTTCTCACTCTTGCCTTCGAAACGATTGCTGCCGCTCCCGTCGATGCCGCTCGCCGCGTCGCCATCCTCGCGGAAATCTCCACTGCCGCAGGCACCGTCAACGGCATGGTCGGCGGCCAGGTTGCTGACCTCGAAGCAGAAGGCCGGCGCATCGACCCGCAAATGCTCGAATACATTCACCGCTCAAAAACCGCCGCTCTCATTCGCGCATCGATCTCTTCCGGCGCTCACTGTGCCGGAGCTTCCCCGGAAGATGTCGCTCGTCTCCGCAATTTCGGCGAGTCTCTCGGCCTGCTCTTTCAGGTCACGGATGACATTCTCGACGTGGAAGAATCGTCCGCGGCCCTGGGCAAAACCGCCGGAAAAGATGTCGCGCAGCAAAAAGCAACCTACCCCGCGGTCCATGGCCTCGAACGCTCGCATCAAATCGCTAATGAACTAGCCGCCAAAGCCGTCGCGGAACTCTCGCCCTACGCCGAGCGCGCTTCCCGGCTCCGCGAAATCGCCAACTTTCTCGTCCAGCGCCGCGCTTAACGTGCCTTGCGCACCATGAAGCCCACCGCCGAACGCAAACGCCTTGATACTCTCCTCGTGGAGCGCGGCCTTGCCGAATCGCAGCGCAAAGCGCAAGCGTCCATCCTTGCCGGCGAAGTCTTTGTAAACGGCCAGCCCGTTCAGAAAGCGGGCACGCCGGTCGCCATTGATGCGCGCATCGAGCTGAAAAGCCGCCATCAGAAATATGCCAGCCGCGGCGGCCTGAAACTCGAGGGCGCTCTCGAAGACTTCGCGATGAATCCAGCCGGCCTCGTTTGTCTCGACGTCGGCTCTTCCAACGGCGGCTTCACAGATTGCTTGCTCCAGCAGGGCGCATCACGCGTTTACGCCGTCGATGTAAATGTCGCCCAGCTCGATTGGAAGCTTCAAAACGATTCCCGCGTGATTGCCATCGAGCGCAACGCGCGCGAGCTAACCTCCGCGGATCTCCCCGAATTGGTGGATCTCGTGGTGATCGACGTTTCCTTCATCTCCGTCTGCAAAATTCTTGCGCCCGCTGCCCAGTGCGCGAAACCTACCGCCGATTTTCTAATCCTCATCAAGCCGCAGTTCGAACTGCGCCGAGACGATATCGGCCCCGGCGGAATTGTCTTGGATCCCCAGTTGCATGAAAAAGCCGTCGCTAGAGTTCAGAAAGCCGTCGAAGCCGAAGGCTTGTCCTCAACAAAAGTCTTCCCCAGCCGCTTGACCGGCGCCGAAGGCAATCAGGAGTTTTTTCTCCACGCCCGCAAAGCGGTCCTGAAGTAGAATCGCTGAACGGTATGCCAACTGCTCAAACTTTCAAGACCATCGGCGTGATCTCGCGTCCTCGCCGCACCAATCTTTCCGCCGTCGTCCCGCCTCTTCTCCATTGGCTGGAATCTCAGGGCTTGCGCGTGATGTACGATGAAGAGACCGCTTCCGCTCTGCCGAATCCGACCCAGGGCCATGCGCGCGAGCAGCTCGCCAGCGAATCGGACATCCTTCTCGTTCTCGGCGGTGACGGCACGCTCCTCGCCGCCGCACGCGTCGCCGCCGCTCGCTGCATCCCCATTCTTCCCATCAACATGGGCAGCCTCGGCTTCCTGACCAGCTTCACCGTCGATGAACTCTATCCCGCGCTTGAAGAGACTCTCGCTGGCCGCTCTTCCATGAGCGAGCGCGTCATGCTCCAGGTCGAGCTCCTGCGCGACGGCCAAATGCTTGATTGCCAGCACGTCCTGAACGACGCCGTCGTCAACAAGAGCGCCCTGGCTCGCATGATCGAATTGCAGCTCTTCATCGACGAAGATTTTGTCTGCCGTTATCGCGCCGACGGCCTCGTCATCGCCTCCCCCACCGGTTCCACTGCCTATTCCCTGTCCGCCGGCGGTCCTATCGTCCACCCGAGCGTCGAAGCCTTCATCATCACGCCCATTTGTCCGCACACTCTCACTGACCGTCCCGTCGTCGTCCGCGATTCCTCCAGCATCGAAGTCAAACTGGCGGGCAACGCCGAATCCGTCTTCCTGACTCTCGATGGCCAAAAAGGCATCCCCATGGAGTCCGAGGATCGCATCCGCATCACCCGTTCCCCCCACTGCCTCAGACTCATCCAGCCTCCGCGCAAATCCTACTTCGAAATTCTCCGCAGCAAACTCAAATGGGGCGAAGTCTAGTTTCATTTTTTTGATTAGCAAGTCGAGATGTCCGCTTCTTTTCGCAACATCTCCCGACCTGCGTATAGCAGTCAACGGGCCATATCGCTCGTCGCACCCGGGAACGCCAATCTCCAGATTGGCGTTTTTGCTTTTTAGAAACGCGACCAGTCTCCGCCTTAACCCGGCCACAAGCCTGTCTGCTTTCCCCGATCACACTTTTCCTTCCGCGCGAGCGGCCGCATCGCAACGCCTCGCCAACTCTCGATCGTCGAGCTAGGCAACGAGGCTGCGAGAGAAAATCGCCTGTTCCCGCATTCTCCCCTTGCTTACCGAGGGGAGTTTGTGTACTCTGCTCTCGGTAACCGAGGTGAACCCATGAGCAAACCGTCCGATCTTGTCCAAGGCACTCTCGATCTTCTTCTTCTCAAGATCCTCGCCTTGGAGCCGATGAACGGCTACGCCATCAGTCTCCGCCTCAAGCAAGTCTCCGGCGACGTGCTTCAAGTCAGTGACGGCTCTCTCTACCCCGCCCTGCACAAACTCGAGCAAGAAGGCTGGATCACCGCCGAATGGAAGCCAACCGAAAACAATCGCCGCGCCAAGTTTTATTCGCTAACGCGGCTGGGCAAGATGCATCTCGAAAAAGAATCCGCCAATTGGAGCCGCCTTTCGGCAGCCATCTCGAATGTCGTCAAGTTGAAAGAGGCGTGAAAGCGCAACCACCAAGCAAGGAGGTTTCTGCAGCATGCGCCCACAACATTGGTTCTACACTTTGCCTCTTCGCCTTCGTTCGCTCTTTCGCCGCAGCAAGCTCGAACAAGAACTGAATGAAGAGCTGCAATATCACGTCGAACAAAAGACGCGAGAATTCGCAGCCGGCGGCCTCTCGTCCGAGGAAGCCCGCCGCAAAGCTCGCCGCGAATTCGGCGGCCTAGAGCTATCCAAAGAGAATTGCCGCGACACGCGCCGCGTCCATCTTCTCGAAGAGTTCTTCCGGGACCTTCGTTACGGCTCACGCGCGCTACGCAAGAATCCCGGCACCACCGCGATCATGATTCTTACGCTCGCGCTGGCCATCGGCGCGACCACCGCCATTTTCAGCGTCGTCTACGGTGTGCTGCTGCGCCCGCTGCCCTACGCCGATCCGAGCCGCATCATGGCCATCTTCGAAGTCACCTCGAAGGGTCACCCATCTCGTCTCGCCGACCCCAATTTCGACGATTTCCGCGATCAGAACCATAGCTTTCAGGCCATTGCAAAGTACGCGAGCGACGTTGTGTCCGTCTCCGGCGCTTCGGAACCGACGCGCACTATGGTGGCGATCATTTCGCCCGAATTTCCTGAGGTCTTCGACGTTCATCCGGTCCTTGGGCGGGATTTCACCGCTGGCGACGCAAAAAAAGGCGCCGGTCCAACTGTTCTTGTGAGCTATGGATACTGGAAGCAGCATCTCGAATCGACGCTAGACCTCCCGCAGTCGCACCTGAAGATTGATGGCAAGGTCTATTCCGTTATCGGCGTCCTCCCGCCAGGATTTCATTTTCCGCAAGATGTCGAGCTGTGGCTGCCGGCTGATTTGGACGGCGAAAACCCAAGCAGGACGTCGCATAACTACAGCGCAATCGGACGCCTCCGCGACGGCGTGACTGTTGCGCAAGCGAATCAGGATATCAGCGCGATCGCCCGGCGCATCCACGCTACATCGAGTGAGCAAGGCGACTATCTCCTTAAAGATGGAATGGTTCTCCCGTTACGAGACTTTATCACAGGCAATGCACGGCCCGCGCTGCTGGTCCTACTCGGGGCCGTGGGATTTCTGCTGCTGGTGGCGTGCGCGAATGTGGCGAATCTCTTACTGGCGCAAGCGTCTGGACGAGAACGCGAGCTTTCGATCCGCAGCGCGCTTGGTGCCGCGCGCGGGCGGCTCATCCGCCAATTCCTCACCGAAGCGTTCCGGCTCTCGCTCGCCAGTGGTGTCCTGGGCGTATTCGGAGCGCTCGCCGGTGTAAACGGATTGGTTGCTCTCGCGCCTGAAAATCTGCCGCGCCTCGACAGCGTCTCGGTCAATCTCCCCGTCCTTGCGTTCGCACTTCTCCTTACCTCAGCAGTTGCCGCTGGCCTCGGTGCGTTTACGGCTGTCCGCGCGACTGCTGGCGACCCTCGCGAAGGCCTCGCCGAAGGCGGACGCGGACAATCCGGTTCACAGGGCAGCCAGCGCGTTGGCCAGGTCATCGTCGCGGCGCAGGTCGCCATCACGTTGGTTCTCGTGATCGGAGCCGGATTGCTTGGCCGCAGCCTGATGAAAGTGCTCGAGGTGAATCCCGGCTTCCGCGTGGACAAAATTGTCACCATGGACGTCTCGCTTCCCTCGGGGGATGATCCCAAAGCCAAGGCGGGTCAGGCCCTCTTTTATTCCAATCTGATAGACCGCCTCGAGCAAATCCCCGGCGTGCGCAAGGTTGGTGCAGCCAGTGCCCTGCCGCTGTACGGCGGCCTTCCCGACGGAATGTTTCTGCTTGCGTCGCCAAACGAAGTCCCCAAGAACTTTGATGACTTCGGCGCCCTGGCCCAGCAGAAAGAACGCCTTGGCAGCGCCGATTTCTGTGTCGCCACCGACGGCTACTTCCAGGTGCTCGGGATTCCTTTGGTCCGAGGCCGTATCTTTGACGAGCGCGACGGCGCAAATACTCCGCACGTTGCCGTCATCAGCGAATCGCTTGCGCGCGACCGCTGGCCGAATCAGGACCCCATCGGCCACACCATCGAGTTTGGAAACATGGATGGCGATTTGCGTTTGCTCACCATCGTCGGCATCGTGGGCGACATTCACGAAAACGGTCTCGATGCTCCTCCCCGTCCGACGGTCTACGTGGATTTGTTCCAGCGGCCAAGCTCGGCAGTCACTTTAACGATGCTGAGCGATGCCGGGACGCGCTCCGTCACATCGGCGGCGCGCGGTATCCTGAAAGATCTCAATCCAGAGATTCCGGCGAAGTTCCAGACCTTTTCGCAAATCTATTCCGCTTCGCTTGGCTCTCGCAGATTCAACGTCATCCTCGTCGGATTCTTCGGAATCACCGCGCTGCTGCTCGCGATCGCGGGCGTCTACGGTGTGATGGCTTATTCCGTCAACCGCCGCACCCGCGAAATCGGCGTGCGTGTCGCTCTCGGTGCAGCCTCCGGCGACGTTCTGAAGATGATCTTGAGCCAGGGATTGCGCACGATTTTCATTGGCGTCGTGATTGGCATAGCTGGCGCGCTGGTCCTAACGCGCACCATCGAGTCTCTCCTCTTTGGCGTGACGGCCACCGATCCGCTCACTTTCGGCGGCGTGACCCTGCTCCTCGTCGGCGCAGGTCTCTTGGCGTGCTACATTCCCGCACGCCGCGCGACGCGTGTCGATCCGCTCGTCGCTTTGCGTTACGAATAAATCGCGCGCAAGCTTACGCGCAAGATCCGGCTGTTTTCCCGGCCCGCTCCTCGCTACCTAAAATGGACTAAAAATCTCTTGCGCGCACACTCTGTTTCCAAGAGACTGTGCCCCTGTTTCATCTGCTCGGAGGCGCTATGACCCGGCTTCGCACTCTCTTCGTTATTCTCGCGCTCTGCGTTCTGCTTCCCGCTCTCGCGGTTCCACCGCAAACATCGAAACCCGCCGCTTCTCCCGCCGCAGTGCCGCCGGTTTCCCCGATTCTTACGCTCGCCGCCCACCCCCTCGAAAAAGCCGACCTCGAAGCCTTCTTCGATGGCCTCGTCCCGTTGCAAATGGAACGCAGCGACGTCGCCGGTGCTACCGTGCTCGTCATGAAAGACGGCCAGGAACTTCTGAAAAAAGGTTACGGCTTTTCCGATGTCGCCAAGAAATCGCCCGTCGATCCGGACACCACCATGTTCCGGCTTGCCTCCATCTCCAAAACCTTCACCTGGGTTTCCGTCATGCAATTATCCGAGCAAGGCAAGCTCGATATCGACGCCGACATAAACAAATATCTCGATTTCAAAATCGCGCCCGCCTTCGGCAAGCCCATCACACTCCGCAACCTGATGACCCACACCGGCGGCTTCGAAGAGGAAGTGCACAACATTATTTATGTCGATCCGCACAAACCTACGTCCCTGCGCGATTTTCTGATCGCCAATCAGCCTCGCCGCATCTATCCGCCCGGCGAAATTCCCGCCTACTCGAATTACGGCGTCGGCCTCGCCGGCTACATCGTCCAACGCGTCAGTCTCGAACCCTTCGAGCAGTACGTCTCCGAGCACATTTTCCAGCCGCTCGGCATGAAGCATTCCAGCTTCAACGAGCCCATGACCGCCGAATTGGCTCCAGATGTCTCCGATGGCTATCGAAACGACACCACGAAACCCGCCATCGGCTTCGAAATCTTCAATCCCGCTCCCGCCGGCGGCATCTCCTCCTCGGCGGGCGACATGGAAAAATTCGCTCTCGCTTTGCTGAATGGCGGCGAACTCAACGGACAGCGCATCCTCAAATCGGAGACGCGCGACGCCATGTGGACGCCCCAATTCCGCGCCTCCAATGCCCTTCCGCCGATTTGCATGGGTTTCTACCAAACGTGGCGTAACAATCTCCACTTTATCGGCCACGACGGCGATTTAATCGCCTTCCACAGCATGTTCCTGATGGAGCCTGCTCAAAAGCTCGTCATCTTCGTTTCCTACAATTCCGCCGGCTCCGCATCCAAGAATCGCGCCGAACTTCTCGATGGCTTCGCCGACCGCTACTTCCCCGCTTACACGAGACCTGCAGTCCAAGCAGTCGCTCCCGAAGAGCTAAGGGACATCGCCGGCACCTATCAATCCACGCGGCGCGCCGATAGCACCAAGCTGGCCATCGAGAATCCCTTTTCGCAAGCCATCGCCAAGGTCGATAAAGACGGCGTCCTGACCATCGACACTTCCAAGGACCTGCGCGGCCACCTCCGCAAATGGCTGCCTATCGGCAAGGATCTTTGGCAGGCCAAGAACGATCAAGCCCTGCTCTTCGCCATTCGGCATTCTTCGGGGAAAATCGTTCGCCTCGCCGTCAACTTCCCCGGCGTTCAATACCAGCGCGTGCCGTGGTACGAGCACAAATCGTTTGTTGGGATTTCGCTCGCGATCAGCGTGCTGATTTTGCTCTTGGTCGTTCTGGCCAGTTTCGTCCGTTTGGGCCGCCGGCTCTTCTTCACCAAACGCCCGGAGTTCAAACCTCAGCCCGGCACAGTTTGGATATCCATCGGTCCCCGGCTCGCGGCTTTTTCGTGGATCATCGTTGCCATCTGGCTCACGGCGCTGGCGTCAAATCTGCAAAACGCGGTATTGCCTTCGTTCCCCACCCTCGAACGTTACTTTTGGCTGATCAACTGGTTTTCCGTGCTGGCAGTTTTCTTCAGCATCTTCGCGCTCATCGCCGGAATCCGTATCTGGCGACGCGACGACACACGGTTCATTTCGCGGCTGAAGTTTTCGCTGGTGGCCGCCGCCTGCGTCTTCCTGACGTGGTATTCCGTCCACTGGAACCTGATCGGCCCGATTCACCGCTTCTAATGGGCCGCTTCTGATCTGGTCGGCTGCTTGTCCTTTGTAGTGGCGCAACATGTTGCGCCACTACATGGCAACCAATTCAAATCCTGCTTCCGGTTTTTCAACGCATGCTCTCGAACGGAAACTGCAAGCAAGAATGCATCGTTCCAACTTGCGCCTAAAGCTCCCAACCCTTCCGTCTCTCCGGCGCCACCAGCTTCTGCGCCGCCTCCGAATTTGTCACGCGCATGTTGGCGCGATCCCAATGCAACCTCTCGCCCGTCCGTGACGCCACATTTCCCAAGAGCAACGTCTCCGTCACCATTCCCGCAAACACAAAATTCGCTCCCGGTTTATCTTTCCCGCCTTTACACGCGTTCAGCCACTCTCGTTCATTTCCTGGCGATCGCGGCAGCGTCTTAGGCGGCGGCACAAACGCGTCCATTTTTGATCTCGGAATCAGTTCCGGATGCCCCCCGTTGAACCAGCACAAAATCTTTCCGCGATCCCCAACGAAGAGCAGTCCCTCGTCTTCTTCTTCGCCATCGCCTTTCAGCGGCCGGTTCTCTTCCAACTCGTCCGGCCTCTCCGGTTTCAAACCTCCGTCATACCAATTGAATTTCACTGGCGGCATGTCGCCCCGCGCCGGAAAGTTATACCGGCAAATCGACGCCAGCGGATACGTCTCCGCGTACTTTTCGCTCGAGCTCGCTTCCACGACATCCGGCGCTTCCAATTTCAGCACGCGAAAAAGCGTGTCGTAGCTGTACGACCCCATGTCGCCCAGCGCCCCGCAGCCGAAATCTCCCCATCCCCGCCACACAAAAGGCAGATACGCCTGGTTGTATCCGCGTTCCGGCGCCGGCCCCAGCCACAAATCCCAATCCAATCCCTCCGGCACCGGCTGCACCTCTTTCGGCCGTTCGATTCCTTGCGGCCAATACGGCCGGCTGGACCAGTTGTACACTTCCCGCACGGGCCCAATCGTTCCCGCCCAAATCCATTCGCACAATTCCCGCGTCGCCTCCGACGCCTGATTGCCCACGGCGATTTGCGTCGCGACGCCCGTTTCCTTAGCGACTTCTGCCATGCGCCGCGCTTCATAAATCGTGTGCGTCAGCGGCTTCTGGCAGAAAACATGTTTCCCTTTTTTCATTGCCGCGATGGAAACCGTCGCGTGCAAATTGTCTGTCGTGCACACTACCACTGCGTCCACATCTTTCTGCTTTTCTAGCAGCTCGCGAAAATCGACGTACGCCGCGCAGCCGTTGTAATTTCCCGAGCGCTGCTGCGTCGCGTAATATCCATTCACGATCTTCTGGCAAGGCTCGCGTCCGGCGACTCCGCTCGTCGCCTGCAGCGAATGCGTCAACTGAATCGGCTCGTTCGGGCTCAGCCATTCCCAACCGCTGCTCACGCCGAGCAACTCCCGCACCGAGTTGGTGAATTCGTGGTCCGACCACTGCGGATAATTCGCCCCGCGCTTATTCACATCGCACACCGCGACGCCCTGCACATCCGGCTCCTTCAAGAACTGGAGCATCACGCGCAATCCCTGCGCCCCGACGCCAATGAACGCGATGTTCACCTTGTCGCTGGGCGGAACAAAACCTGCCCCGCCCAATACATGCCTCGGCACAATCGAAAATCCCACCGCCGCCGTCGCCGTCTTCCCCAAAAACTCCCGCCGCGAAACATTTCCAGTGCTTGCGGCCTCGGCGGCTTTCTCATCATTCAATCGTTTCAAATCACCCATTTCGCACCTCGCCGCCGAGATTCTACAACTCATTTCGAAACACGTCGACAACTCTGTTCCTCCGGCCAGGCCTCCGCTCTTCCTCCTTCGTGTAGACTAGTTCCTGGCTCTGAACAAATAAACCGCGCAGAGTCATCGCGCAAGCTTTGCTTATCATCGCGAGGCAAACCATGACGCCAGTGCACAACGACCTTCTCCAGGAGTTTCAAACCTACGCAAAGGGCGCCAGTTCGGCGCAAGCCCTCATGGAGCACATGGCCATGCACCTCCACGAAAAAATGACACGCTACAATTGGACCGGCTTCTACCTCGTCGATCCCGCCGACTCCAACTTCCTCATCGTCGGCCCCTACGCCGGCAGCTTCACGCCCAACGCCCGCATCCCTCTCGACCGCGGCCTCTGCGGCGCCGCCGCCACAACCGGCCAAGTCATCGTCGTGCAAGACGTCTCGAAGGATCCGCGCTATCTCGCCGGCTCCAGCCTGGTGAAATCCGAAATCGTCGTCCCCATCTTCGCCAACAATAAACTCGCCGCCGAACTCGACATCGAAAGCTATTTCGCCGACACTTTCACCAAACCAGAGCAGGATTTCGTCGAATCCTGTGCCAACGTGATCTCAGGCTACATCGCAAAAGCATAGCCGACAGGAGGTCTCCCTGCTCAACAGTGGCAGCTTGATTCCTCTCAGTTCTAGAACGCCTAGCCTCTTTGGCCCATCCCGCGCCCTCCGCCCGTTTGATTGCTTCCCCGTACCTCGCCGCGTATGATTGTCGGTTCATGCTCTCGGCTCGGCGTAATCTGTCCACGACTCGCAATCTCTCCCGCTTTCTCATTCTTCCAGTCTTACTCTTCCTCGCCGCGTCAGCGTTCTTCGTCACTCGCGCGCGAGCCCGAGCACAAGCTCCAACCACCGCCGAAATCCTGCCCCTCAGCCAGGTGCGTCCCGGAATGCAAGGCTACGCCTACACGATTTTCGCCGGCGACCAGGTCGAAAAGTTCGACCTTGAAGTCCTCGGCGTCATGCCTAATTTTCTCGGCCCGAAGCAATCCATCATTCTCGTCCAGCTCAAAGGCCCCAAAGTCGAGCACACCGGCGTCGTCGCCGGCATGAGCGGCAGCCCGGTGTATCTCGATGGCAAACTCGCCGGCGCGCTCTCCCTAAAACTCGGCGTCTTCACCAAGGAACCCATCGCCGGCGTCACTCCCATCGAAGACGTTCTCCGCCCGCAACCGCAGCTCACCTCGGAAGCCGACCCCTACCGATCCCCCGCGCCTCAGCTTTCCCTTCCGCAAACCGCGGCCTCCAACACCAATCTCCCCACCGGCTCTGCCCTCGAGCCTATCGAAACTCCGCTCGTCTTCTCCGGCTACGAGCCCGAAGCCCTCCGCCAATTTGCCGGCCAACTGCAAAGCTACGGCTTCGTCGCCGCGCAAGGAGGCACCGCCGCTCCCAAACCAGGCGACTCTCATCTTGTTCCCGGCGACATGGCAGGCATGGTGCTCGTTCAGGGCGACACATCCATTAGCTCCGCCTGCACCGTCACCGCCATCCGCGCCAACGAAGTCTATCTCTGCGGCCATCCGTTTCTCAGCCTGGGCAACGTCCAATTCCCCATGTCCCGCACCGAAGTCGTCACCACGCTTTCCTCCGAACTCGCCTCCACCAAAATCATCAACGTCGGCGCGCCCATCGGCACCATTACCGGCGACCATCTCACCGCCGTCACCGGCAGACTCGGCGCTCCTCCTCCGATGATTCCGATCGATTTGACTCTCTCTGTCGGCAACGCCGAAAAAAAGCTGCACTTCGAGATGGTCGATCATCCGAAACTCACCCCGCTTCTGATCGGCCTCACCGTTTTCAACGGCCTCACGCAAAACTCGCTCTACGGTGAAGGCACAACGCTTCATCTCTCCGGCGAAATCCTCGTTCACGGCCACCCGCCTGTGCAAATCGAAAACACATTTGCTCCGGGTGATGCCTTCACTCCCGATGGCCTCCCCATCGCCCTCACCATCCAAAACGTCTTCACGCGCCTCTTCACCAACACCCGCGAAATTCCCGTATTCGATCGCATCGCTCTGCACGTCGAAAGCATTCCCGGCCGCCACGCCTACACTATTGAAAGCGCCTGGCTCGAAAAAGGCGAAGCCGCGCCCGGCGAAACGCTTCGCGTGCGCATCCTGCTTCGACCCTATCGCGGACCCGAACGCATTGAAGAGACCACTGTCCGCGTTCCCGAGCAGGCCACGCGCGGCACGACGCTTCGCGTCCTCGTCACCGACGGCGACATGCTCAATCGCGCCTCGCGCGGTTTTGCCTTTGGCGCCGCGGAGGGCAGCTCCTCGAGTCTCGATCAGCTCATCTCTTTGCTAAATCACGAGCGTCGCAACGACCGCCTCTACGTCGGCCTTTTCACTCCGACTCCCACCATTCTCTGGGACGACAAAGAGCTTCCGGACCTCCCGCTCGACCAAATCAATGTCATCGATGGCCGCCCCGCTCCCGGCAGCGTCCAAGTCTTGCGCGAATCTCTCGCCAGCGAATCATCTATCCCGCTCGGCGGCCCCGTCACAGGGGTTATTTCTCTAAATCTCCAAATCCGGTGACCACGCCAATGCCGAGCCTCCATCGCGTCGCTTCAAGCCTCAAGCGCCAATTACACAACACAGTCTGCCTACGCGTTCGCCACTTCTCCCGTCGCAAAAACTCACGACCCGACGGTCGCCAGTTTCGCCCCACGCCCTTCCTTTACCTCCTCTGCCTCCTTTGCCTCCTTCCTTCTTCCCTCTTCGCCGAACACACCCGCCGCTGGCTCGAAACCTCCTACGACGAATTCCTCAAAGGCACCGCCCACGGCGTAGCCGTCCGCAGCGATGGCCGCCTCGAACTCGCTCCCAAATTCACGCTACTCGCCGATGCCGACGCCTCCTATCTTTGGTCTCTCCGCATCGGCCCCAACGGAGCGCTCTACGCCGCCGGCGGCTCTCCCGCGAAAGTTTTCCGCTTCGACGACTCCGGCAAGCCCGTCACCGTATTCGACTCCTCCGAGCTCGTCGCGCAAGCCATTGCGTTCGACTCCAAAGGCACTCTCTATGTCGCCACTTCTCCCGACGGCAAAATCTATCGTGTCTCTGCCAACGGCGAAAAAACCGTCTTCTTCGATCCCAAAACTAAATATATCTGGGACATCGCCTTCGCGCCTGACGGCACTCTCTACGTCGCCACCGGCGACAAAGGCCAGGTCTTCGCCGTCGCTCCCGATGGCAAAGGCGAACTGTATTACGCCAGCGACGAAGCCCACATCCGCGTCCTCGCCTTCGACGCCAACCACGATCTCCTCGCCGGCACAGAGCCTAACGGCCGCGTCCTGCGCATCACGCGTCCCGAATCCAAATCCGCGCGCAATGACAAAAACGCTTCCGGCGCCGAAGGCTTCGTACTCTACGAAACCGCAAAGCGCGAAGTCACCGCTCTCGCCGTCGCTCCCGACGGCTCGATTTACGTCGCTGCCATCGGCGAAAAACAGCGCTCCACGACTTCGGCGACCACCACGATCATCACCTCGCCGCAAGGCACCACCAGCTTCACCAGTAGCACGGGTGGCGTTTCCGGCACTCTGACGGGCACGCTACAGCAGCAAGTCCCTTTTCTCGCTTTCCCTCCCGCGCTTTCCAGCAGCATTTACCGCATCGCTCCCGATGGCGCTCCCGATGAGCTTTGGACTTCTCGCGACGACGTCGTCTATTCCCTTGGCCTTGCGCCCGATGGCCGCCTTCTTGCCGGCACTGGCAACAACGGCGCTCTTCTCGCCATCGATGGCCACGGCGTCTTTGCGCAGCTCGCTAAAGCAGGCTCCGCGCAAATCACCGGCATCGCCCGCGACGCCGCCGGAAAAGTCTTTCTCTGCACCGCGAATCCGGGAAAAGTTTTCTCTCTCGGTCCGGAATATGAACCCGAAGGCACGTTCGAATCCCGCTCCTTCGACGCTCAGCTTTTCTCCCAATGGGGACGTCTTAATTGGTGGGGTCCGCCCGCCGAAGCTTCCGAAAAATCCGCGAAATCTTCCGGCAAGCCGCGCCTCGAATTCTTTGTCCGCTCCGGCAACACCGAAGACCCCGGCAAAGAATGGTCGCGCTGGTTTGGCCCGTACACCAAGACAGGCAGCTCTTTCGAAGCTCCTCCTGCCCGCTTCTTTCAATGGAAAGCGGTCATTCATGATGGCCGTCCCGGCGACGGCATCGATTGGGTCAGCCTCGCCTATCTCCCGCGCAACGTCGCGCCCGTCATTGACGCCATCGTCTTGCAAGATCCCGGCGTCCGCGCGCAGAGCACCACAATCATCTCTACCGGCCAGGCTCCCAGCGTCACCCTTAAAATGCCGCCAGCGCCAAACACCACCGGCATGTTCATCACGCAATCCACGACGTCCGTAAAGTTCGATCAGCCGCCGCAGGGCTATCGCGAAAAAGGCTATCAATCCGTTTTATGGAGCGCGCACGACGACAACGACGACGATCTGCTCTATTCCGTCTACTATCGCGCTGAAAATGAACATAACTGGAAGTTGTTGAAGGACAAGCTCGACCAAAAATTTTATTCCTGGGATTCGACGACTCTTCCGGATGGTGCTTATTATCTGAAGATCGTCGCCACGGATGCCCCTTCCAATCCACCGGCGCTGGCTTTGAAAGCCGAGCGCGTCAGCGAGCGCTTCGAAATCGATAACACGCCACCGGTCATCGAACATCTGGAAGCAACTCTCACAGCGTCTCGCGGTGAAAATTCCTCTTCCGGCTCCGTGAACGTCACATTCACCGCGCGGGACGCTTCCAGCAGCATCGATCGCGCACAATATAGCCTCGATGGCGCCGATTGGCTCCTACTCGCTCCCATCGGCAACGTTAGCGATGCCCCCGACGAGCGCTATGACTTCCCGCTCAGCAAGCTCGCTCCTGGCGAACACACCATCGCCGTCCGCGCCTACGACCGCTTCGACAACGTCGGCAGCGCCAAAGCCGTTTTCGAAGTTCCGCCCGCCAAACCGTAACGCACCAATGCAAGTTGTTTAAGTATTTAGAAAACTCAGGCAGGAATGACTCGTACCATCACAACCACGTCCGCGGAACCAACTTCAAATCCATACTTCCCAACGCGCAATCCGCCCAGCCTCTTCTGACTATCAACTACTCGCTATCCACTACCCACTTTCTTCTCAACTCATCCACCGCTCGTGTGCCGGCACCGAGCTAAACTGCACAATCTCCGCTCCAAATCCGATTCGCCCGTCCGCGTAGGCTTCATTCTTGACGTGCACCACGCGTGCCGTGCAATGCATCTCTTCCGTTTGGCTGCCCGTCACTTCTCCAGGCATCCGCAAAGTCACTTCAATCGGCATTCCCACTTGCAGCGGCGCCGACGACGCAAAGTAAAATCCCCCGCGCGAGATATTTAATACTTCGGTGAAATGCTCGCTTTTGTCCGCGGCGACTCCCGTGGTACGGAAGCGAAGTGGCGTGCGCAGGGGGAGGCGGCTGACTTGTCGGCGTTCGGCAGATGGCATGGTATCTTCTCCGCGCGAGGAAGCTTGAAAACGGCCCTCGCGCCGTTTGAGAAGGGGTGACTCAGCCTACCAGACCCACCCACACGGTCAAGCATCAATCCTCGGTACTAGGGGTACTCGACGCCGGGCGCTTCAGCCGTCGAGGAAACCTATTCCTAATCCCAGGCGCGTCTCGACCTTCCCTTCGCCTCTCCCGCAGAAGAGGCTTGCAATTTCTCTTAGGAAGCAGAAAATAGCACCCTTCCCATCGGCTCGACCATCTAAGGGCGTCTTCATCGAAGGGGGCAATACATGGTTTTTGGCATGACCTACTTCACCTTCTTCCATGTCCTGATCAGTCTAATCGGCATTTTCACCGGGTTCATCGCCGTCTTCGGCATGATCGCCGGGAAGCGCCTCAACGGCTGGACCGCGGTCTTTCTGACCACCACCGTCCTGACCAGCATCACCGGCTTTCTCTTTCCGTTTCACAAAGTTACGCCGGGAATCATCCTGGGCATTATTTCGCTGGTCGTGCTGGCTGTGGCCATTCCCGCCCGCTACGTCAAGCATCTCGAGAGCGCCTGGCGCAAAGTCTACGCAGTCACCGCCACCATGGCTCTTTACTTCAACGTCTTCGTCCTCGTCGCCCAGCTCTTCGCCAAAATTCCGGCCCTCCACGCCCTCGCTCCCAAGGGCAATGAGCCGCCCTTCCTCGTTTCCGAGCTCGTCGTGATGGCCCTCTTCATCGTCCTGGGCGTCGCCGCCGCCATAAGATTCCACCCCGAACCCGTCCACGCCTCCTAAGGGCAGCGTCCGCCCCGGCGCGTGCCGCTTGAAGCCGAGCAGGAGAAAAGAGGTATCTAGCTAGCCCTCAAGGACTTGCCGATCAGAGGAACGGCTCTTCGCCTCGGCTACTCCGCTGCAACGCTGAATCCACCCGGTCAAATCCCGCACGACAAATCGGAACTTGGCTTTCTGATTTCGCTGTAAACTACGCGACGTCACAGGCTATCCGACCGGCACTCGCTGGCCGAACGTGCGTGGATACAGGTAGCGGCTCGGAGTAACTTCCATGATCTTCCCACAATTGGCTCAATTCACCGATATTGCTCTTCTGCTCCTGCGCCTGATGATTGGCATTGTGTTCATCACCAGCGGATATAAGCATCTTAAAGACCCGGCAGCACGGAGCAAGGACATTGGGATGAGCAAGAGCTTCACCATTTTTCTGGGTGCAGCCGAGTTAGCGGGCGGCCTCGGAATAATTTCGGGCGTTCTCGCACAACTGGCCGGCATCGGTTTGATTTTGATCATGCTCGGCGCCATACAAAAGAAAATATTTACTTGGCGCACCGGCTTCTGGGGCAAATCGGGGACCAACGGGTGGAGTTACGACACTTTGCTCGTCGTTATGAATCTGGTTATCGTCACCACCGGCGGCGGAAACCTGACGCTCACTCGCCTTATCAAGTAAATCCCTCGATCGCGCGAGGAGGCTCAAGTTGAACGATCAACAAAAGAAGGAGCAGTATTCTGGAGCGCGAGATCAAGAGATCCGCGCGGCACTGGACCAGCATTGGGCGGCATCCGATGCAAGCGATTTTGAAACAGAGCACCTCATCTATCACGAGGACGCGGTGCTGGAATACCCGCAGTCAGGCGAGCGAACCCGCGGTCGACGGAACATACAAGGCCAACGCGCTAGTCAGCCGGACAAAAAGCGCTTTTCTATCCGACGGATCATTGGCGGCGGTGATCTTTGGGTCACCGAATTCATCCTGACCTATGACGGCAAGCCGTCCTACACCGTGAGCATCATGGAGTTCAATGGCGACAAGGTTGCGCGGGAAACACAGTACTTTGCGGATCCATTCGTGGCTCCCGCGTCGCGCGCTCAATGGGTCGAACGGATGAACACATAAACTCGAGGCGCGAGAATTCGCTAACGACTCGAGAAGCCTGGCGGGATATGGAAGTCGCGGAGTTTGTGTCGTGGAATGGTCATACGAGCAATATTCTCAGGCCGGTGACGAGAATCGTGCGAACGGCCATTGCGCCTCCCGGACCGCAATAGAAGCGGCGCCTGCGTGACTTAGGCGTGACAGGAGGCCGCCGGGATTACCTCGACTCCGACCACCTCCTGCTCTTTGCCCGGCGTGCTGGGCATACCTTGCCAATGCTGCTGAATAGCGGCTTTCGTGCTGCCTGCCTTCAAAAAACCACTATTCCTGTGATCTTCCCATCCCCGGCTGGCTCCGGCTATCTTTCTTCCCGTGGCCGCGACACCGACACAGTAAAACGTCATCGCTGATCTCTGGGAGTAGCAGGCCTCCCGTCCGACCAATGGCTGACTGGAATCATGAACTCGGTGATTGGTTCCGGGGCGCCCTGAAACTGCGGATTCAACAACACCGGAGAGCCAGGCAGATCCGCACCCCAAACCTTGGGATCTGTTAGGGGGATGTAAAACATCAAATGCGGAACCCAATGGCCGGCGGAGTCGTTTAGGTACCCATGGCTCGACATCATGAAGCACATTGCGCCCGGTTCCAGGGCTGGGAGCCCTCTCTTCTCGAACGCTTTGATGCCGTCGATGATCTGGGCTTTGGACAGTCCAGCCAATACCAACTCGGTCCTCTTGATGGTGAGTGGCAAGATAGATCGCACCGCGGGTGGATTGAAACAGATCGGACCTCGCATCTTGGGGTTCCAGAACTGCGGGAAGTCAAACGGCGACATCCACGAACGCTCGACGACGCACACGAAACCGTTTTTGCCTTCGATCGCCGTTTCGTAACCATGTCGTCCGAGGACCAAGACCCCGGCATCGTCTGAGATGGAGGTGGGCGCAGCACTCCGCGCTAACTCTATCTCCTCATTCCGATCCGGCATCAAGTATTGTTCGAGCGGAGCCATCCTGGGATACGGTGTTTTGGTGTCTTGAGCTTTTGCTTCCCGCGCCGCACCGAACAAGACGGCCAGAGCGACGCCCATCAATGCGCCCGCCCACACTCTTTTTCGTTCCATGACTTCTCCTGCTTCTGAACACGATTTGCAACGATCCGCGATGGACCTGCTTTTCTCCAACAACACCATCTCGCCCGCAACCGCCGCGCTTGCCAAGCAAAATGAATGGTCACGGCTGGAGATATAGATTGATATCAACGTACCATGCACTAAGGCCGCTTGGCAAGATACGTTGATATCCATATTATTTGTCTATGGGCATTGTTGCGAAACCTACCTTTGAGACCACCCTCCAAGTCCGCGATTCCTGCCTCTGTCTTCACGTACAGCGAGCGGCAAGAGCGCTGGCCCGGCGCTTTGACGATGCGTTGCGCCCGCTCGGTCTGACAAACGGACAATTTTCTCTTTTGATGTCTTTGAACCGTCCGAAACCGCCGGGTATGGCAGCCGTGGCCTTGCTACTTGCGATGGATCGGACCACCTTGACGGCCGCTCTCAAACCCTTGCGGCGCCGCGGTTTGCTCAAAATCACGGCAGACCCCGCGGACGGCCGCGGCCGTCTGATGGCCCTGACGGCAAAGGGGCGAAGGTTGCTCGAGCGCGCCGTTCCAGTCTGGAGGAATACCCACACCGCAGTCGAGGCGCTTCTGCGCGATGGCGATTTAGATCGTCTTCGGAAAACCTTACGCGCACTCTCCTGAATCACTCTTCCCTTCGATCAGGGACATGAATGAATTGTGGACTTTCCTTCATACGATGGCACACGCCATCGAGGACTTCCTGATCGACCGTATCTTGAAACTGTCAATAGAATTTTGTGATTCTCTCCGAAACCACAAAAACGCTAAGAAATTAAGCTCGCGCTCCCACACGAATCCCCAAGACTTCTCACGCCTTGCCTGCTGAAAACCTGCGCCTGGACCGCCCACTTCTCCTGTCAAGGCTCTCCCGCTTCGCTTCGATAAACACAAACTGCGGGCCCTTGACAGCGCGGACGGCCGCGCGCTTTGCCCCGCCAGGAAGGGCATTTGCTTTTAATGCGCCGCACTCAGCGGTGCCTCTACGAAGCAAAACACGAAACCAACGAAAGGAGTTTCTCCAAGGCAACAACTCAGCAACCAGCCTGCTTTCGAACTCGGCTAGATCGTCGCAACACCGGGGGGCGTTGGCCGCGCTTAAGAAGGCAGGACAACAGCCGGGCGAGTTCCTCACACTCCATGTCAACCGCAAGAGGGGAGATTTGTCCGACGAGGACCGCAAGGAAAACGACCACAGCCTAGAGCACGGGTTCCGGCTCCTGAGCGCCTACCGCACACACGCTGGCGACAAGTTGTGGATTATCACGGAATCGGACCGCTCTGTGACCACGCTCTTGCTTCCCGAAGAATACTAGTCCAGCCGTCTGTCCCAGGTCTTCAGGCAGGCCGCTACCGGGAAGAAGTCTCCAAATGTATTGGGCACGCTGATACCGTGACAAGGTTCGGAAGCTCGAGTGTAAAGAACTGCCGGTTGTCCTCGGCGCAGTCGGCAGATAGGATTCGAAAGTCGTATACGATGACGACTGCACCCCGCTTGTTCGGTTGAAAACTCCATTTCTTGATGTTTTTCAGGGCCTCTTGAATGAGCATTGGGTGACCCGAGACCGCCTCGGCATCGACCACCTTCCCTTGCTTGTCTAGTTTCGCGCGGATCACTACGAGCCCCCGAAGCCGTGTTTGCCACGCAAGGCTTGGATACCTTAGTTCCTCAAAATGGACCACCTTGATATCCTCGTCGGCGACCGGCTCGTTCTGCGCCGCGGCACGGCTCGCAAGCAAAACGAGCAGTAACGAGCCGAGAAAGAGGATATTTCTGCGCCTAAGCATTTTCGTCTCCTCGCTGCCTGAGTGCGTTGTCCAGTTCTGGAATCGAGCGTAGCTCGTTCGTACGCCATTCATTGTATCGTGGATTTCTTTGATAAAAATTGTCCTCCAGGCCACCCGGTTGTGAGCAAAACATTCCAAGTTGTCGCGCCACTCGCCCAGGCTGGTTCCCGGGCCTCCGAGTCAACGCAAGACTCGTGAACGATTCTTTTAGTAAGTCTCAACACCAGAATGGCCCGTCTTGGCTTACCATTTGGCGGTAGTTCTTCGGAGGAGGCCGCGACCAATGATGCGCATTCCGATAGCCGGAGCGTCCTTTATACTCGTCGCCGTGACTCTGTTTCTGATATCACTCGTCGCGAGCGGGGCTCAACTATCGAGCCGCGTTTCAGTCGTCGTCCATGAACAAGATCGCCGCGCCGATATTATGATTGGCGGAAAACCTTTCACGTCGTACATTTGGCCTACGACGCTCAAGAAGCCGGTTCTCTATCCGCTGCGCACCGCGATAGGCACGATCATCACGCGCGGTTATCCGCTTGAGCCTCGCCCGGGCGAGCGCGTGGATCATCCGCACCACGCCGGCCTCTGGTTCAACTACGAAGACGTGAATGGCTTCGATTTTTGGAATAATTCGGACGCCATCAAACCGGATCGAGCCCCGAAAATGGGGACCATCCTGCAACGCGCGATTCTTTCCACGAAAAGCGGCGAGCAAGAGGGCGAACTCGACGTCGCAACCGACTGGGTTACTTTTGCTAAAAAGGTTTTGCTCCACGAACACACCCATTTCGTCTTTCGCGGCGGCCCCAACTTTCGAAGCATCGACCGCATCGCCACCCTGACCGCTCTCGATGAAAAAGTTTCTTTCCCGGATGCAAAAGATGGCTTGCTCGGCCTTCGCGTCATTCGCGCGCTCGAAATTCCTTCCGACAAACCCGAGGTCTATATGGACGCGACTGGCCATCCCACGACCGTGGCCAAACTGGACAACACCGGAGTCAACGGAACCTATCTCACCAGCGAAGGGAAAAAAGGCGATGCCGCCTGGGGCACGCGCGGCCGCTGGTGCAATCTCAGCGGCATAGTCGGCGACGAGCCAGTGACCATCACGATTCTCGACCATCCAGAAAATCCAGGTTTCCCGACGTATTGGCACGCGCGCGGCTATGGACTTTTCGCCGCCAATCCGCTCGGCGAAAAAGTTTTCAGCAATGGCAAAGAAGAATTGAATTTTTCTCTGGCGCCTCATACCAGCGTGACTTTCCGCTATCGCATCTTGATTTCATCGGCGATTCTTACGCCAGAAGCCACCGAAGCCGCGTACAAAGAGTTCGTGGCCGCATACCACTGAGACAAACGGCTGGGCGGCCATACCCATCATCTTTATCGATGGTCACAGCGGCGCTGCAAGGCGTGGATATCCCTAAAAGAAGACGCGTGCGTTACGTTCGCGTTGGCGGTGGAGAGGCGGAAGCGCGTGGGCTTGTCCAAGCTTCCGCGTTTCCACGAAAAAAACGGTTCACGTCGCGCTGGATGTCGCCGCGCGTCACTCCGCGGCCGTCTTCGGCGAGAAGGCGGTACGATTCCGTGAGAATGCGCGACACTGTCCTGCGCGTGTTGTTCCATTTATAGATCACTTGTTCGAGCACGCGAGCGTCGGAATGCTGTGGAATAAAGCTCGTGCCCAGCATCTCGATGCGTTCGCGCGTGATCTCTTCCACAATCGAGGGATTGTTCATGAACCACCAGCAGCCGAAAGGCATCAAATTGTTGAACTTCCTGGCATACACGCACAGTTCGTGTTGATTCTCCCGGCTGAGCACGCTCACCAGAAAGCGGTTGTCCGGAAATTCGCGGCACAGATTTTCCAACGCCCTCAAGTCTGACTTGCCTACGGCGTCGCCCGCCAGGCGAATCGCAGGATTCACTTGCCTGCGCACGCCAATCATCAGCGACAGTGGAATTCCCAATTCGCGGCAGGCGGGAAGCACGGCTTCTTTCAACAATCGATTGCCGGTCGTTTCTTGCGGATAAGCGAAGGTATCCGTCAGCGAAACCGCCATGTATACCGGCTGCATGCGCGCGTGCCAATCGAGCAGAAAACGGCGCACTTCCGCTGCTGATTTGCCCGCGACTTGTTCGTCGACGCGATAGCCCTGGGCTGCCAACATCTGCCAGTGCGCGGACCACGTGCACAAAATGCGATCCAGCCGCAGCACGGCGCGAAACTGCGTGTGGCTCGCGACTCCCTTCAGCCAGAGCGGGCCCTCTTGCGGGTCGAGAGGATCATTCGTCATCACTACCAGGCTTACACCGGCCATCTTCAGAACTTTTTGTATATGCGTATCGATGGTTTGCGATTTAAAAAAATCCCTTGCTTCGGACAGGTCCGGCCGGCCGGTGGGCAATTGGAAAGCTTTCAGAACGGCGATTACGCCGCGCGTCGCTTCTGAGATCGGCGTGTTTTCCACGAAGAGGGCGCGCCAGATGGCGTCGGCTTGTTCGCGTTTCGTAAGCGCCCAATATTGCTCCGGCGTGATGCTTGAAGAACGAAACAGTTCGGCCTCGAGGTAATGATAGGTAAGCAGCTCGTCGATGCCCCACAACCCCAGCTTGCCAAATCCGGGAGGATACAGATGCGTGTGAATGTCGACGAAAGGCGTGTTCGCAAGTACATGCTCGACCGTTGAAAAAATCTGATCGTCGCGCAGTTGCTGGCCATCGCTCGAGGTTGCGGTCTGGCTCGATGATTTTGGAAAAGCAGTTCTCATACCTTGCACCGGCCGTTGCTGGTCCCGGACATAAGGGTCGTGCCGTACACACAAATCTCATGGTGAAGACGGGCGTTGCAGTTCAGACCGGTCCGATGCCTCGGCTGACGCATCGAGCGGCAGTCCCTCCCGGGGTCACGAGTATCGCAGCGTACAAACCGCTCGCCAACGTGTCAAGTTACAAGAATTGAAGATACTATTCAGCGAAACGTAACGAATGCCAATTGTGCCACTCCTAGACTTCGCCCAACATTTGCAATTCGCAGTGCCTTTGCAGTTCGCCCCGCCCGCACAATTCACGCCGCTTGCGTACTTGGCGGGGCTTGCGTAGTTTGCATCCCTCAAGCAACCTGGTCCACTGGCACGATCTTCTCATCCCAATATGCCGACAATGCGCGCTTTCGCACTTCGGTGTGAGCAGCCAGCACTTGCCCGATTAACGCTGCGGCAACCGGACGACTACCGATCACCAATTCTACATGCCCGTTAAGCAGCGGCAACCGGGCATTTGCACGATTTCCAACTAAGGCGCCCTGGGAGATGCTTCCTAAATCTCCAATCTGTCGAATCCCGTTGCAACTCGCACCGCTGAAAACTAACACAAGAAATCCTGGCCAACAGCCATATCTGCCCCTTTTTGCCCCCGCGTGTTTTTGTTAAGTGTCCACCCATTAGGAAGATGGTTGGTAGAGGCGGTGGGGTTCGAAAACACTGCCGGGCGGAATTTCAAGGACTTAGAAGAAATGATGGGGAACGCTAAGACATTGAAAAGGCACAATAAGAAAAACCAAGGAATTCTAATTGGCCCCTCAATGGCCCCTCGTTTTTCCGGTACTTAGATTCCATCGTAGTGATTTTCTCGCTGCCCAAAAGACGGAGGTCGGCTTCGGGTCAAATTTCGCGGCGCGGATGGCAAGCCCACCACCGTACCTCCCCGAAAAGCGAGTGTTAATCTGAATGGCTGGCGCCTACAACCATCAGTCAGCGGGAAGCTGACGCTGCTGCTACCGAAGATCGTTCACAAGTGCTTTCTGCACGAGCGCGTGCCTTTCTGCTGGCAACCTCGGAGGGCCAGCGGGCACGATTGATGCTCCCAAGCGGCGTGCTGTCAGGAGTCGAGTTCCCTGTAACATCGAAATATGTCGCTTCTGTCGCATCGGGCAGAAGCTGGGAATTCCGCAAAAGGGTAAGCCGCGCGACCGTGTGAACGGGCGCTTCTGCGTCCTTCCAGTTGACACTGGCGTTTTCAATCCAGAAGTTGGCGTCTCGGTGCTTGCCCCAATACGTCATTCTGTCGGCGTCGAGGAATTGGACTCCAAAATCAAAGCCACTCATTTTGCCATCTTCCTTGAGGTGCCGAATCAATTCGTCCTGTAGGCCTTTCGGGTTACTCCTCTGAAGAGGGCGCGCTGGATTGTCCGGGGACGGCGTCGCCGAATACTTCACAACATCCATCGGTCCGTGACGAAACGGCACGTTGCTCCCATACCGAAGTTGCTGGTACGGTTTGATTTTTTGGTGCATCTGTACTTGCACCAAGGTCATGGTCCGCAACACTCTCAACTTGTCCCTGAACGACAGAGACCACAAGCCAGCGGCGGGGTTCGCGGCCGTCAGCAGTTTCATGATCGCCAGGAATGCAGTTGAGTCGTTGATGGGCAGCGTCCTGGTGTTTTGTAATGAAAAATCTTGTCTGCCAGCGTTTCCGTCAGGGACAGCCCTGCCATCGCAAGTGAGATCGACCGAGAAAGACAACGATCGGACATCCGGTTTAAAGTCAGAGTTTATTTTCGGATCGGCGTTGCCAAACCGCACAGTGGCCGGATAAACGCCAGGTTTCGCGAAAATTCCCTTCGCGAGCCGGGCCGCGAGCACAGGGTCCCTACCGGACGTGACATCCAATACTTCGAATTCAGCTCGGGCGCAGACGCCCTTCGCATGAGTTCCACGGCAGAGCGGTCGGTGCTGCTGGTCGGCGGCATTCTTTTGCAGCAAAAGAGATTTCTCGACTATTTCGTCGATGCGGGCCTGCTCTGCCGCGAGGTTGCGCTCAGCATCGCTGGCGGTTACGCCAAACCATCTAGTCAAAAACAACATGGAATGCCCCCTCAACCCAATTGGGCAATGAACTTGATCGCTGTGATGCTTGGCAGAAAACAATAGGCCGCGGCCTTCGTCGTTACGAAGCTTGAGAACCCGGTAACTTTGATCGCCGGCGCGCCATTTGGCTGCGGAATCACGAAAATGCTTTCCGCAGGGTCCTGAGTGCCGATCATCGGATCCTTCGATTTTGGGTTCAACCTAACTGCCCCCGCGAATTCGCTGTCATTGACCCAATGTCCCAACACGAATTCATATTGATTCTCGATGCTGGAGTTAATGAAATAGCCGAGAAGCCCGCGTTCGACGCCGTCGTATGGTTGCTTCGGGTCGAAGTTCGGTCCGTAGGGCATGCCACGCCGGATTAGCCGGTGAGTATTGTTGCTGCCGCCGGGTTCGCCCTGCCCAGTGACGGGCTGGCCACGTGGATTTATGCGTCGCATGTGCGCGCCAACAGGACAACGCAGTCCCCTTGGATCGCCTGACCCGTCTGCATTCACGTATTCGTAGTTGTTCAGCTGTTCAGGTGAAATTCCACCCGGAGGACTGTCTGTTTCTGGCGAGAGCGCAAGAGGAACGCCGTTCCGCCAACGGCCACAGATTTTGGCGGCAAGCAATTCGGGATCGATTTTGTCCTTGTTCGATTGCAGTAAATTCTCGAACCCGACAACGTCCGTCATGATCATTTTGAAGACGGCAAAGCTGCCGTTCAGACCCAGCTCTGGAGGTTCCGGTACAAAGTAATTCTCCGCATCATCTTGCAAAACGAAGAGCCATGGTTCGCATGGCTGCTGGTGATCGGGCGGATAATGTTCTGGACCGCCCCGAATTGTGGTCATGCTGATGCCGTCTGTGTAGCCGAAGGGAACCTTTGAGCAAAACGTGGGCTTGCCATCCTGCATTTCAGTCCAGGCCATCCCGTCTGTGCGCCAGATTTCGCGAAACGCCCCACCCTCGGCAAACAGAGCAGAGAGCCGATCGCTGTAGCTCTTCATCGCATCCGCGCTGATTGCGTGCAGCGTCACCAGGACGTGATCGCCCCCTTTCCCAAATGAGCCGACCCAGTTCTGTGGGCCACTAGCTCCAGTATCGCCTACCAAATTCGCTCGTTCGGCGGCGCCAGCAATGAACGCGCCGAACGACCTAAAAGCGAGAGTCGGCGCTCGATGCTTGATTTCCAGGGCAATCAGTCCCGGCCAAGTGATCCCGACGTTGAGGCAATAGTCGGGCTTGCGGCGGGGAGGCTGGGCGGGATCATCTCCGGGGCCAGGCGCGAAGCCTACGTGCCAATCTTCGGCAGTGGTGATCTGCGGGGCGTCAGATTCGTCGCCGCTGACTAGCCGCCCCAGCAGTTTGCGCGCTGTCGAAGGTACGCTCACTTCTAGTAAGAAATGCCGCACCATCGGCATCCTGTAACCGCGCAGGATGAACCCCTGGATATCAGCGAGGTCGAGTGTGGAATTGGCACCTGATCTCGAAGGGAGATTAGATCCCGTCGTATCGTGCTCGCCTCTTCCAAACAGACGGCCGAGGAAACCCAGGCTTTTCTTTTTAGGCGGCGCTTCCGTCTTGGTGTCCTGGCTCACTTCCTGCCTCCTTCCCGATCCTCGCTCCTAAATTGGCGTAGTCCATCGCGTCAGACCGGCGGCGGCCTTGGAGGGTCGCTATGCAGCCGAGGCTGCTTGCGCTTTGCTATCGGCGATCAAGGCATGAATGTCCTGAACGCTTAGACCCGGATACGCCTGATAGAACCCAATTGGAGTGCGATTTGCGCCCGCCGCGAAATCAATAAACTCCTGGAGGTACTTCCGGCATGGCGAGGGTGGCGCGCCCTTGGTGAACTTGAATAGAAGATCGAAGACCTGCCCGATATTCTTGGTGAAATCGGAAATGTATTTGTCAAAGGAACCGTCATATACCGTGAAGAAACCAACCTGGTCGTCCTCCAGTGGCACGAATTGCGCGAAGTGGGGTGTGCCAACTTTGTCCAGGTCTGTCGTTGTTCCATGACCTCTCGCACGCAAAATTAGCTTTACCTCCGCAAAAGCAAGACGTGATTTCATTGGCAGGATCACGAGGAATGGGTGCAGTTCACCCGCGCCCCCGACATCCGCGGCAGATGCCAGAGCCTTGATTTCCTTGGCCGTCACGCTTGGATAGGCGGTGTAGAGATTTATCGGATCGAGGAGATGATCAGCAGCCCATTCGACGAATGGGTCTGCGTGATCCGCGACCGGCGTGAGTGGTGGATCGACCACGTGTTGAAAGATCGCGTCGAACACCGGCCCAGCATGTTTAGCGAAATCGGCTATAAGCGGAGTGAGCTCGCCGTCGAAGTCGCCAAGAAATAACAGAGTCCTTTCGCTGAGGACCGTGAAGCGCGCATAGTGAATCGTGCCGATGGTATCCGCCGCCTGGAACAAGGCAGGCATCAGCGGTGGAAGCTGCTCCGCCAGTGCCTTTGCATCTGCGGGCGACTTCAATGGAAACCTAAGGGTAAAGTGGTTCTGGCCCATCGCGTGTGCTCCTTCGTTGTGGATTTTGGTGTTTTAACCGCTTGTTTGGATTCAGCCTCATTTCGGTCGAAATTAGCCATCGCGTCGGGCTTGCCCCACCCGCCTAGTCATGAGCTGTGGCAACAGCTTTCGCAGCCGTCTTTTCTTCAGCCTCGGACAGCTGCGAACCCCCTAGTCTGAAGGTTAACTTGTTGACCGTGCCACTGGGCGAGCCCGGAACTCCACTTATTTTTTGATCCTCCATCTTGTTCTAGCTGTGCTCGGACTCTTACTGACTTCGCACCCGCAGTCTTTGCATCTTAAACTCCCGGATAGAAAATCGAAGTTGGGCGTAGGGGGCATTCCTTGCCTGTCCTCGTGCGGATATCTCCTTTTCACCTGCGGACCTTCGGCGAGACTGACTCTTCGACCTAAAATTTGTAACTGTCAAAAATGATGCTTAATTGCGACCGCCTTCTGCGCCGAGAGTGCGTTCCGCCAGGCACACCAATACTGGCCCGCTAGCGAACTTGCCGTGTGCGATGCCGCGCCTTATCAATCAACCGAACAAAACTAGGGGTTCCGCAACTTTCAGGGAATCATTCCGCAATCGAAGAGTTTGTTGGCAATGGGAGGCGCAATTTTATTGATGAAGACAATCCGCATTTGCGGATCGCTGTGGAGAAATTGCACTGCTTTTATTTCTTCGGGAGTCGGTGGAGCTTTTTGGCCGGCCTTCTCCTGCAATTGCTGGCAACTCGACTCTTGGTATTTCAAGATAACCTTATTCGCTATCTTGTCCAAGATCGGATATTGCTGTTGAGCCTCGGTGTTGCTGGATCGGAGGAATGTGGCGGCTAACGTCAAGGCGGTAAGCAACGCGAGACCGACGATCCAGGGGTAGAAACGCTTCATCATGACTTTCTCCTGTGCCTTAGCTTAGTCTTGTCTTTAACTTCCAGACGTTCTACTTCGGTTGAGACGCCGCGTAATTTTTCACCAACTTCGAAGGCGTCTACTTCAAGTTCGACAAGGCTTTCGGCTGACTTCCGCTTGAAATTTCATAAGAGACCGGGAGACGATAAATCCAATCTTCTTACGCCCCTATTTACTGTTGGTACCGAGGTGACGTCGACTGGCAGAAATGACAGTACCAAGCCGGCCATGGGTCTTGGCATTGTTGCATCCGAGTCTGACATAAAACGTGTTTCTCTGCCGCAGCCTGGCCAACAGCGATCATGAATTTCGGACGGGATTAAGTTTTATTTAGTTGCATGCTGGCTGTGTAACGCGGCGAGGCGGTGGATGTCAGGCGCGGCGTTTTTTCAGCGGTTATCGCTCGCGATTCAGCAGGCCGCCAGAAAAGCCAGTTGGACCTCGGCTTTGCATCGCTTGCGGGACAACCGCAACCTGAGGATGCCGCAGTACGTCGCGCGCAGCTTGGAGGACAGGCATGACACGCTTGATTACGAATCGTCGGCAATCAGGTTCGATTGCTATCGTAGACCTGTGCGGAAGGATCGATCTGGGCGAAGCGAGTCTGACTCTTCGCCAGACCATACGCGAATTAGTCGCGAGTGGCCAAACCAAAATACTCCTCAACCTGTGCGAAGTGGATTCTATAGACAGTGCGGGAGTTGGCGAACTGGTTGGCGCCTACACGCCGGTAATGGCCAAGGGTGGCGCGATGAAGCTTTTGAATCCGACGAAAAAGGTTCTTAGCATCCTGCAAATCACTCAGCTGGACAAAGTCTTCGAGATCTATACGAACGAACAAATGGCTATTCGGAGCTTTCCCGAAGCAATCCACGGGTGAGCCGCGACACGCTTCTTTTGGATTTCGGCATTCGATGTGTCCTGCGATGCCGGCGAACGGTTACTCGTATGAGACCATTCGTTTAATCACCGGTTCTCCAAGCCTTATTTAGGAGGGGCCAAAATCGAAATACGCCATCACTGATATTGTTCGTTCACAACGAGTCTGGAATGTTAGCGAACGCACCCACTTTCTCCTCAGGCACTGACTCTTCGGTGGCGGCGGTGAAGTCGATCGTTAGAAAAGTTATGTCGTCGCGCTGTCCTTGTCCTTTAGGATGTTCGGACCAGTTCGACAATTCATCGAGCAACGAATCGGCAAACAGGTCCGCTCTCAGACATGGTTGGACTGCAGAAACCCTTTAAAAAGATCTATGCCAAATTCCTCCTTCGTTGGGCTCTCAGTCTCTACTATTCCGTCGGTATAAAGAACAGCCTTATCTCCTGGCTCCACTTGTATCTGCCCGACAGAGTAGGTTGCATGCGGAAGTAAGCCGAGTGGCAAGCCATTTTCCACCAACTCCGAGGCAGTCTCTGTTGATGCACGCCACAGCAGGAGCGGCGGATGTCCCGCGCCGGCGTAACTCATGCACTTCTTTTCCATGTCCACAAAGACGTATACCGCCGTCACATAATGATGCTGGAACTTTCCGCGCAGAGCTTCATGCAGGCCAGCGAGTACGCGCGCGGGATCAGAAGCGTGAGCGCATTGAGCGGCCAGAGCAACCTGCAGCATGGACGCGATCAGGGCTGCGGCCAGGCCATGCCCGGAAACGTCCGCAACTAAGATTCCCACGCGTTTCTCGTCTACGCCTATGAAGTCATAAAAATCACCAGCCACCGAGCTCATCGGAAGGTAGCGCGCAGTTATTTCCAGACCCTTGATCCTGGGAATCTCCTGCGGCAGGATGGATAATTGAATCTCTCGGGCCATCTCAAGCTCGTTATTGATGAACAGCAGTTGCCGAGCCAGTTGTTCTCGGGCTTCGCGGAGCACTAGATGTGTGCGGACACGCGCTTTAACCACTGCGGCTGAGAACGGTTTGTGGATGTAGTCCACAGCTCCGACTTCGAATCCTTTCGTTTCGTCATCGGTCTCTGTCTTCCCTGTAAGAAAAATCACGGGAATGTCCCTGGTCTCCGGCGTGGCTTTCAGGATGCCGCAGACTTCGTAGCCGTCCATCTCAGGCATCTCGACGTCCAACAGGATCAGATCCGGCTGCGGTTTTGCTCTTACTAGGTCCAAAGCCTTTGCGCCGCTCGTCGCAATTCGGATCATGAACTCGTCCTTTAAAATCGCACGCACTACCGGCAGGTTCGCTGGAGCATCATCCACTACTAATATAAGTTTTTTTTCAATGGCGTTAGTCATTTTGCTTGCTCACAATTTGCGCCATAATCTTTTGCCATTTCGTCTAATTTCAAAAGCGACACCGTCAAAATCAAACTGGCTTATGACCTTTTCGGAGGACTTTCATTCGCATTTTGTCGCAGACGCCCGCGAGGGTACCTTCCATGGCGAGAAAAGCGTCTCCCGCGTCGCCGTCAC
>CAVXHD010000005.1:0-998721 GCA_963761555.1 uncultured Acidobacteriota bacterium | reverse complement strand
GGCTTCACGAAAAGTCCAGTCTTCGTAACGCATCAGCCGGTTGCGCGCCGACTTGCGGCTGGGTAAATTGCCGTTTGCTGAAACGGCTTCGGTAGCGGGGGAGCACCACCCGGGAGACTTGCAGAGCGATGCGGGCAAAAGGAGGGAGTCCAACTTCGGCCATCGCACCTCCTGCCTCCATAGAAAAGTACGGATCAGTCGCACGCCGCCTCCAATTTCAAGGAAGTTGCGAGGATGTCAACAAGCAGGCTTACCTCAAAGATTACCCGGCGGGATTTTTTGAACAATTCGCTTCTTGGCAGCGGAACGGCGCTGCTTTCCGCAAAATGCCCCATGCACGCCTTTGCTTCCGCGGAACAATCCGAGTCGGCGGACGGAGCAGCGGAGAAGAGAAACGCAGCATTCTTAGACAGGAGCGCGAAGCGGTGAACATAAGAATGAATCCCGCCAGGGAAAACTGGCGCGGTGGGGATGACAGTGATTGTGGACCGGTCGGTCGCTGTTATGCAAACGGAGAGAGTGAATTGGTAAGGATTGATCGGATAGACCAGAAACTGGACGTGAAGAGGTGAACGACCCACCCTTTCAAGAACCAGAAACGAAAGGGCGGGGAACCCCGACAAGAAAAGCAAGATTCAAAATCGTTTTGTCGAATATAGGATGTCCCACCCGCCCGTTTCTTGAATTACGAAAAAGGAGAGAATGGCTTGGCACCGATCGATTTCGTAGATTGATGGCCGCGAAAAGACGAGGCAAAGTTAAAGAGACCGACAACGTCAAAAGCAAGGTCAAGCAGAAATTGAAGCTGCGCGTGGCACGGAAACTGCGGAAACGGGGAAAGGCCGGCGTGCGCGGGGCAGATGCGATTGCCGTTTGGGGAGACGGGAGGCGCGCTGCGGGCGTTTTGGCAGGCCGGTTTTACGATTTCAATGTGTACAGTAAGGGGAAAAAGAAGGAGAAATTGAATTACATGCACGCGAATCCGGTGATTCGCAGGTTGTCGAAGTATGCGAAAGATTGGGCGTGGAGCAGTTGGGGGTTTTATTACGGAGGAGGAGGGGGCTGATTGCGATTGACGTGGAGGAGTGAGGAGAAAAAGCAACCCCAAGACCCAGGTTCAAAAAACGAACCTGAGGCACCCTCCACGTTAGATTGATTCGCGAAAGGGAGAGGAGTTCTTCGCTTGATCGACGGGAGGTTCCAGATTCGGGAGCAGGTCATCCGGGCCACCCGAGATGGCAAGCGGTTGGTCCACCTCGTCCGATGTTCCTCTATACCGAGCGATGGCCGCGCCACTGGCATTGGTTTCTTGGATCGGGTTCTTATCGTCGTACGCGTAGATGCTTGTGCCCGCGCTGGACGACTTGTAATCCTTTTCCCTAACGGGTCGTACTTGAAGCTCGCGGGGTTCCGGTCATCTACTGTTTCACGTGACGGAGAACGCTCCACAAGCTGGGAGGGATATTCCACCGGGTTCTTTCGAATAACAGGTGGCAACTCTCATAGCCATAGTTCCTATCCCGAGAGCGATGAGACTGCCCTCCAGGTGTCACGAATTCAACAATCCGTGTAGGCAGGAGCTCGAAACGAGAAGGTAGCCAAAATCGCCCCACGACCACGCGCCTCCTTCGAATCCGTTTCCGCGAATCGTTTGGGCCAACATCGTAAATGACAGGGCCAAGACCCAAATTCCGCAAATGGCGAAAATTGCGGTCGAAGGTCCAGAACGTTCTCCTCGCCGCAGTCGCAATACGGCGACGTAGAACAGGATCGATCCAGTCGGACACGCAGCGGTGACGGCGTATCCTTTTTAGTTGCGGTCGAGAGCTGGGATTGTCACGTCGGAAATCCAGAACGCAATCCCGCCTCCGAAGAAGCTCAGCAAAAACCATTTCCATGGAGACATCGCTCACCTCAACGCCGATCGATTACTTCGATGGACCGTCGGTACGGTCGGCTGCCCGCAACCAAAGTGCCAGCGGGGCGATCCGTGCTTTGATGCCAGAGGCGTACCCACAAGCATCAAAGCAAGAACAATGTAACTTGGCCTCATCAGCCGTCTTGTGTAGGTGTGCTTGTTGGTGTCGTACTGATCTAGCAGACATCCCTCACGCACTCACCGACCGGGTAATCGCCAGCTAATTCTCGGCCGGCAAACCAATGCTCGAAGTCCGTATAGGTCGAGCATTTGCTAGTTGGTTAGGGTTATGCGTGTTAGGCGGTTTGCACCCTCCCGGCCCACACCCCGATAATCCCGAAGGGTCAGTGGCATCGGTTGGGCTGTCTCGCGCGTATTCGTAGAAGTCGATCCCGCTCTCTAAAACGATGGGTCTTCGCTTAGGAACCTGCCATCGTCGGATCAAAATAGCGTGCCCTGTTGTAAGTAAAGGTTCGGTTTCCGGTTCGAACTCCCGGGCCGTGTACCGGAAGAAGTTGGTGAGCGAGCCGCTTGAGTTTGTCGTGTTTCCGAACGAGTCGTAGGTATAGGTCTGAGCAAGTGTGCCTGTGGAGCCGCTTAGCGAAGTGACCGACCCAAGCCCATCTGCATCGTAGTAATTTGTCGTCGCACCCGCTGCATCGCCAGCGGCTCGTCAACGTTTTGCCCCTGCGCGTAGCGAGCTACGGCGGCGCCGTCGCGTTCACCGTCTCTATCAGATTGTAGTCATCATAGGCGAAGATACTGGTGGTGTTGGGCGAGATTTTCTCGATTCTTCTGCCGAAGGGATCGTATTTGAAGCTGACGGTCCCGCCAGTTCCCGGCAACGTGACACTCTCAGCCGATTCTCGAAGTCCCAGGCGTAGGTCGTCGTGTTCGAGCCTGTCACGCTGGTCAGCATGTTGCCGTTGTTGTCGAACGTGTAGGTCGCGTTCGACGTCGAGGTCAGCTCGTTCGATGAATTGTTCGTGTACGAAGAGACTCCGAGCGAGGACAGCCGGTTGCCCACCGGATCGTACGTGTAACTTTCCGTCGTGTTTGCTGCTTGCGTGACCTGCGTTAGCTCGTAAATCGGATCATAAGTGTAGTTCGAGGTGAGGTTCGCATACTGGTCCGTCTTTGCCGTGCGATTCCCGGCGTTGTCCACGGTATAGCTCGCGCCATCCAGTGTCGTCGAGCCGTTCTGGTGCAGAACGCTCAACAACCGAGAAAGATTGTCGTAGCTGTAGTTGGTCGTAATGCTGTTCGGGCGCGTCATCTGCGTGCGGCGGCTTAGCGCATCGTAGCTAAAGCCAAAGGCGCTGCCCCCACTGAACGCGCTCGGCGGCGTCAGCGTCTGCAGGCGATTCAGCGTGTCGTATGCATAGCTGGCCGAACCACCTTCGGGGTCCGTGAAGCTGGTGCGGTTCGACGCCGCATCGTAGCTGTAGCTAGCGGTGAAATTCCGCGAGGTCAGAAAGCTGTAGCTCGTCGTCGTGCCCGTCAGCCGCCCCATGTTGTCGAACGTGAACGAGTACGTGCCGGTAGGATCGGTCACCTGGGTCAGGCGCGAGTCGTTATCGTACGTGTAATTCACGGTCGTGCTATCAGGATACGTCTTTAGCGTAAGCCGGTTCAACTGAGTTCGCGATGAAGTTGACTCTAAACCCGCACACGCAAAACCGGCGTATGCGGCACCCGAAATCGTCCTCGAATTTATCGTCTGTGCCACCCGCCCGAGGCCAGCTACTGGATTCTCCGCAAGCAGGAATCGTACCGGGCACCGCACAGCAAACAGATTTCGTCCAGGAACGGGTAAGCGCGAGACACGTCTGGCCCTTCTCCAGCGAACCACAGGGGAAGAGGTCTCGGGGTGAATGCGAAACCCTAAACCGATATGCTCATGCCCGCAGTCAGGGCGAATACATGGCTCACGACGAAACCGCAAGCACGAGCAAATGGGCGAAAAGCGAACAGTCGCTTGGAGGCCAACAGCAGCTAAAGAAAAATCCCTTACAGGTGAAAAGAAAACTCCCGTCCGTCTCCGCCGACTCTGTTCAAGAGCAACACTTCCGCGGCACGTGTGCTGGTGTGTCTCCACGCCCATCCTCGCGAAAAAAAAGGAGCCAGAAACCCCTCAAAGCTCTTGACACAGCGCAGCGCTTTCATACATGACGTGTCACCCCCACTCCCCATGCCGAAGGCATGGCTCTTCCGGCGCTCAATGGCTTGCTTTCGCCAGGCAAAGGAATTTAGGGCTTTGGCATACTCAGAAACGCCCAATAGAGCGCTAGCGTTAACCCCGCAAGAGCTATCAGGATGGAGTTGACTTTACGCGAGTATTTGATCACAGCACCCGACACCGCTACCATCGCGGCGAGCGCAGTCATGCCGCCTGCCAGCCAAGGCATGTAGGGTGACGTAACGTCAATCACCCTTTCCAGTAGGAAGAATACGACAACTAAAGCGAGAGCAATGACGACAGGAATGAGGTTGCGGACTTTGTCTGAACGTTTGATGTCCGACTTTAGTTCCACAACCCCAACTAAACCCACGACCACTGCGGGAACAAAAGCTGTTGCTTCGCCGAGCGTCATCGCAATCACCTCTCAAAACTTGCAGCCGTCGCCGAAAGGATGCGGATAACAAGCATCTTCGATACTCTCCGGCCCTTTTTCAGAATTCCCGAAAAAGTTAAGAATGTTCCCCCACGTGTCATGGACAAGTTCATGAATAATCTTGGCGGGCAGACAGCCGCAACCTGGTTGGGTCTTCCAATCTCCAACATATGTGGTCTTTGTAATACCCCTGGTTACCATACAGCCTTTGATCTTCTCTTTGGTAAAGATAAACGTCTGACCAGATCCGTCGTTGTCTCCGCCTAGATACCCTAGCAATTTCTTCCTTAAATCTGGATCAGAGACACAAGAGGGACAGTCTGTAAGCAGCTTCTTTCTTACGGCGTTTATCGCGTTCATCATGTCAACCTGCTGAGCAGCGGTAAACCCCTTGAGTGTGTACAAGCCTTCAGGGTCCCTGAAATCCGCAGGGTCGTTGCCTACATAAGCGTAGAAGTTAATGCCGCTCCTAAATCCAGTTGGGTCCTCGCGAAGGAATCGACCTATCGCGTTGTCGTAGTACCTCGCGCGGTAGTAATAGAGACCGGTTTCAGGATCGGACTCACGAGCCGTGAACTGGAAGGGATTGGTGAGCGAGCCGGATGAAGCCGTCTGGTTGCCAAACGAGTCGAAGGTGTACGTCTGGGCTAATGCGCCAGCGGAACTGCTCAGCGATGTAACGGAGCTCACGCCATCCTGCTCGTAGTAGCTCGTCGTTCCCGAGCGCAGCATTGCTAGCGGCTCGTCGATGTCGAGTCCTTGCGCGTACCGCGCAACCGCCGTTCCACCTGAATTTGTCTCTTCTACAAGGTTCTCGTTTTCGTCGTACGCATAGATCGAAGTGCCGGAAGTGGAGGATTTGTAAATTCTTCTGCCGAAGGGATCGTATTTGAAGCTGACCGTGCCGCCGCTACCCGGCAGTGTCACGCTCGTCAGGCGGTTCTCGTAATCCCAGGCATACCCCGTGGTGTTCGTACCGGTGGTGTTGGTCAACGTATTCCCGTTGTTGTCGTAGACATATTTAGGCGCATCGTACATCAATGTGCAAAATTCTGTGAGCCACCCACCCGCAACTTTTGGAAGCAATACAGGAGAGCAATCCCTGCCGCGGGGTAGCCAGCGATCATCTGTAAATCAAGGACAAAGCCGGGATGACGCGTGGTAAGAAGGGTTAGTACTTGTCCGAGACGGAAGTACGTGCCATAGCCCCAAACCGCTGCAAAATAAAGTATCTCAAGACTAAAGATCACGATGCATGTCTGAATGATACGGACGTCCTTTCGAACCAGACGCCACCCTGTGTAAGCCTGAAGCAAGAACAACGCGATCCCCACCATCGATGAAAGATAGAGGGTGGTTTTGTATTGACCTCTGACTCCATTTGCGATGGAAGAGACTGCCACGAAGGATTGCAACTGAAGGTATGCCCATATCTTCCAAAAGATCGCGCAAAGACTGATAGAGGCCAGGATGATGTTTGCCCATCCGAGCAGGCCAAGAACTTGCATCCGCGAAGCAGAGGTTAACAAATGTTCGTTCCTCTGTCCTGGTTCCTCGCTACTCCTCCATACGCAAAAGAGGAGAATGGCTCCAGCTGCGGGATACCCCGTAACCATTTCCCAATCCAACACCATCCCTGGTTGGCCGAACACTAGTGCATGAACTGTCCGAGAGCCCCCGCCCCATGTTCCGAAACCGCAAACCAGCAGGAAATAGAGAATCAACCCACAGAACACTACCACTGCTCCCCTGATCCCGTGGGCCCCACCACGGAGCAGCCTCCACCCCGTGTAAGCTTGTGCCAACATCAAAATCCCCGAAGTGATCCATTCGCTATAGAAAGCCGTTTTCATTAGGTTGAACTCATCAGGCGAAAGATGAGACGGTAGAAAGGAGACCGCCTGGCGGAACCCCCAAACATACAATACGATGGTCGCTAAACCGATGGCGGCGAGCCAGAGATTGACCTTGGCGATGGCGCGAACGATCTTGTTCCCCAATGAGGCTGATATCATCATCAGTGATTTTCTCCCAATAGACCGTCGTTGACGTTAGCGCTTGAATCTAAGCGTAGGCCTAGTGTTCGCTCTTCTGCTCGCATAAAGCAGCTATCTTGGCAAAACAGGCAGCATCTGCAATTTCTTTCCCAATGGCATCGCCCAGGAGTTGCCCTGCAAATTTAGCGTTGCACTTCCATACGCATTTAGTCAGCTTTGCAGCAAGCCCCCCGGTCAGTGGAGGATTATGCGTGACGCAATCTAACCAGCAGGCCTCGAATTCTTTTCGCTGCTTGTCCCTTAGGTTGTCGTAGATCTTCTGATTGTTGTCGAGGCATTTATCCAATGCGGCCAGACAACCTAGGGGATCAGGCGACCCGGGATGAAGCTGGAACCCTCCAGCGAAGCATGTGAGCCCGTATGGGTCAGTCAGATCAGTCACCCTGTTGTTTACGTACCTGTAAAAGTTAACGCCGGCCCTGAACCTCATCGGGTCTTCATTCAAGAATCTGCCAACATTCGGGTCGTAGTATCTGGCGCGGTAGTAATACAGGCTGGTTTCAGGGTCGAATTCGCGCGCCGTGTATTGGAAAGGGTTCGTCAATGAACCGGATGACGCAGTCTGCTTGCCGAAGGAATCGAAGGTGTAGGTCTGCGCCAGGGAACCCGCACCGCTGCTCAGCGATGTGATCGAGCCCAAACCGTCCGCCTCGTAGTAGCTGGTCGTGGCGCTGCTCAGCATCGCTAAAGGTTCGTCGATGTTTAGACCCTGAGAGTAGCGGGCCACTGGAGTGCCCGAGGAATTGGTTTGCTCAATTAGATTGTCGCCGTCGTAGGCAAAGATTGAAGTGCCCGAGGACGAGGATTTGTAAATTCTTCTGCCGAATGGATCGTACTTGAAGCTGACTGGAGCGGTGTTGGTCGATGGCTGTCGGAACTGTATAGATAAATTCATTCTGTCCGTAGAGAGAAACGGCGATAAACAGCGGACACTGCCCCGCCGACTACTCCATAAAGCACGACGTTCGCCGCTGCAGAAATGAGGAAGGCCAGAAGTTCACCGCTCACGCCACCACCAGCTTCCGCCGACATCATTAGTGGAAATGTCGGCCACGGTATTAGAAGCATCCAGGTGAAGCTTCCTCCCACTCTGACGTGCCCGATGAGAATCACAGAGAACAAAAAGCAAGGTACAAGAAATCCCGCTAAAAGGAATCGCCGCAATATCTTCCACTCAGTTTTTTTCATCCACAAACTCCTCAAGCTCAGAGAATTGGCGTCACGTTGTAACATGACGTGTGAGGGAGATTTTTCAAGTTGTTGAAAACATTTCGAGGGAACGTCGAATCACCAACCTTAATTCCGCCCGCTCCCAAGGCGTCGTGAACAAAATTTGAACAGTCGCGGCCCGGTCGCCACCAGCCTGGATTCGCCTTGCGCTTATTAATGTAGTCCTGAATATTTTGGTCTTGTTGTGGAGTAGTGATGAGGATGATGCAGCCCTCAGGAGAACCTTCGGTATGCGGGTCGTCCCGCTGGATGTGTCCCGGCGAGGCCCCTGTATCATGGTTCGGATAGAACCCTACCGTATCGTCTGTGTTGACGCCAAGGCCGATGTGGCCGGCGGGTTGATTGCCAGGGAAGAGCTTTACTGTAACGTTGAAACCTGAAGGATCGATCCAATATGTCGGAGAATTCAGCGCGTAGGTGTAGAAGTTAATCCCAGCGTAAAATTTTACCGGATCTTCGCTAAGGAACCGCCCGGTCGAAGAGTCTAGGTATCTGGCACGGTAAAAATAAAGCCCAGTTTCAGTGTCAGATTCGCGGCCCGTGTACTGAAACGGGTTTGTCAAGGAACCAGATGAGCTCGTCTGTTTGCCAAACGAGTCGTAACTATAGGTCTGGGCGAGTGAACCCGCCGAGCGCGACAGCGACGTAATGGAACCCAGGCCGTCAGTGTCGTAGTAGCTCGTCGCAGCTGAACGCAACATGGCCAGAGGCTCATCGATGTTCTGTGTTTGGGAGTACCGTGCAACAGCCGCTCCTGAGGAATTGGTCTCTTCGATCAGGTTATCCCAGTCGTAGGCATAGATACTCGTCGCGCTCGATGTTGTTTTCTCGATTCTTCTGCCGAAGGGATCGTATTTGAAGGTGACAGTGCCGGCGCTGCCGGGCAGGGTGACACTGGTCAGCCTATTTTCATAGTCCCAGGTGTAGCTTGTTGTTCCGGTGGAATCAACTTTGGTCAGGGTGTTTCCATTGCTATCGAACGTGTAGGTCGCGTTCGACGTCGAGGTCAGCTCGTTCGATGAATTGTTCGTGTACGAAGAGACTCCGAGCGAGGACAGCCGGTTGCCCACCGGATCGTACGTGTAACTTTCCGTCGTGTTTGCTGCTTGCGTGACCTGCGTTAGCTCGTAAATCGGATCATAAGTGTAGTTCGAGGTTAGGTTCGCATACTGGTCCGTCTTTGCCGTGCGATTTCCGGCGTTGTCCACGGTATAGCTCGCGCCATCCAGTGTCGTCGAGCCGTTCTGGTGCAGAACGCTCAACAACCGAGAAAGATTGTCGTAGCTGTAGTTGGTCGTGATGCTGTTCGGGCGCGTCATCTGTGTGCGGCGGCTTAGCGCATCGTAGCTAAAGCCAAAGGCGCTGCCCCCACTGAACGCGCTCGGCGGCGTCAGCGTCTGCAGGCGATTCAGCGTGTCGTATGCATAGCTGGCCGAACCACCTTCGGGGTCCGTGAAGCTGGTGCGGTTCGACGCCGCATCGTAGCTGTAGCTAGCGGTGAAATTCCGCGAGGTCAGAAAGCTGTAGCTCGTCGTCGTGCCCGTCAGCCGCCCCATGTTGTCGAACGTGAACGAGTACGTGCCGGTAGGATCGGTCACCTGGGTCAGGCGCGAGTCGTTATCGTACGTGTAATTCACGGTGGTGCTATCAGAATACGTCTTCAGCGTCAGCCGGTTCAACTGGTCATAGGTATAGGAAATGTACTGGCCCTTGCGGTCAGTTTTGCCAGTCAAGTTTCCAACGGCATCGTAAGAATACGTCTCCGTGAGACTCGACGGGAACGCGGTTTGCGTGACGGAAGCCCAGTGAGCGGCGGCGGGAATGACTTTGCAGCTTTGCAGCGAGCCGATATCAATGAGCTGAGTCTCGAACGGGGCCAACTGAAGAGTCGTGGCGGGAACCTGGCCATCGGCGGAGTCGCTATGCCAGTGGAAGAGAAGATTGAGTTTCGTGATTCTGGCAGTTGTGTTGTGAATGAAGAGTTGTGGGTGGAGCGTAGTTCCGACAGGAAAGGCGAGGGCGGGGTCAGGGTTGGAGAGCGCGAGCATGGGGGCGCGAAGAGTCCAGAGGCCGGTGCCTGCGTAATCGCGTTCCTGGAGTTTGGTTCTGGGGTCGTAAAAGAACATCTTCATGACGGCGGAGAAGCCGCCGTTCTGATCGAATACAACATGCAGCGTGTCGAGCGAACCCGCATGGGAGGCAGCGGAGACTTTGATTCCGCCGTACGAGCCAGTCAGCCCTGCCGCCGCCACGATTTGGCGAATCGAGTAGCGGACCATGGCGCGCGCAGCTAGAGAAATGATTTGCGTGGATGGCTTTCCCGCGGCATCGAAAATGGACAGATTCGCTTGGAGCGGGCTTTCGCCCTGATTGGTGACCACCAGATAATCGCTGGCGGTGGAATTGGGAAGCCACCAGATGCCTTCACGGCTGCCCACGTTTTCGGTTTGGTCTTCGCCGGTGGAATCGATGTGGAAGGCCAGCGAATGGCCGACGCCCATGATCATGGCGACAGCATAGAGATTGATTTGGCTGGGAGCGCGGTAGCGGAGGGCGAGCGAGCCGTAGGCACCGATGAGTTGAGGCGCGGAGGTTCCGATGGCAGTGGAGATATCGAGAGTTTTGACTTCCTGCGGCTGAACTACGACTGGAAAAAGAGAAGTTTCGCTGCCATCGGCAGCGCCGAGGACGGGAGTGACCGTGAGGATGTGGCCAACTTGATTGTTGCGGAGCTGCAGTTCGGTGCGCCAACCGGTTTCCGTGGTCCAGTAGGAGATGAATTACTGTTGGTCGACGGCCGGTGGCGGCGGTGGAGCGGGCGGAGCTTTGTGGGTTGGCGGGGAGGATGGAGCTTGAGCCTGGACGAACTGAGGCGCTATCGCGAAAATAGTCAGAGGCAAAAGGAAAAAGAGAAGTGAGCGAATGCGCCCGAGGGACGTAAGGATCATGGCAACCTCACACAGGGTAAGATAGAGTGCGATAATGGTGCTGGAGGGAATGCTTGTCAAGTATATATTTCGAGATGGAAGGCACCGCTGTGTAAAAATTTTGTGGGTTCTGGATCCCATGCCGGCAGGGAATCGGCCGGGTGGAGGTGCGATGGTGTCAGCGAGGACGGTTTCGTCAGGCCCTCGAAGTTGCGTTTTACTGGGATCGTGTTTTGAAATAGGCGATGAGGAAGAGGAGGCCGAGGAGGGCGTCTGTGCATGCGAAAACCAAATCGGAAGGGTGCATGCGGTGTTGCAGGACGAGAGTGATGACGGCGATGGCGTAGGTGGCTTTTTCGAGGATGGAGGGGATGATTAGCGGGCGGAAGCGAACGGGATTTGCGGCGATGAAGCAGAAGGCGACTTGCCAGGCGAGAGCGCAGCCAACGAAGCCGTAAAAGAAGCCGGGATGCGTGATGGGAGGCGGATCCTGGCGCCCGATGAGACTAAACATGAAGTAGAGCGGAGTGATGACCAGTAAGCCCCAAATACCGGCAATCCAAAAGACAATTTTTGCGAATTTCATTGTTGGCTCCGGATTACTGCGGGAGGCAGGCTGGAGCTGAATTCCAAAGTTATGGGAGATAGTGCCCAAAGTGACTTGTGACTTGTGACCTGTGACTGGTGACTCGTGACTGGTGACTGGTGCAAACTCGAGCGCACTGGGGCAACCGCGCCAATCGGGGCAACTGCGCCGAACGCGGCAACTCCGCCAAACGGGTCAACTGCACCAAGCACGGCGCTTGTTCTCCTGGGCTTCCGGTCGGAGTCCTCCCAGTGACACGGAACGCGACGGGTTAGGTGCCTCTTCGCCGCGATTGGATTGCGACCGAGAGAGCTCATGAGAGCGGGGGACATTACGATCATTCGCGGCATCACCTTCCGGAGTCGAGCTGAGTAAATCCTAACAAATCGCAGAGGTCTAGGGAGGAGTTGAGTCTTTCTTTCCGAATCTCAGGTGGGCGGCCTCGATGAGCCACTGTTTTAGAACGGTCAGATAGTGCGGATTGACATTTTGGAAGTTGACGCCGATGCCTTGCGTCGGATGGGCGTAGACGACGATCCCTTGGGTTTCGAGAAATTTGCCATCTGAGTAGATTTTGAGAGTGAGCTGGGTGCCCTTTTCAAAAGGATCGGGCATTTGCACGTAGCAGCCGTACAAGCTTAGCTCCGTGACCTTGGCGGAGATGCCGGCTTGCGAGCCCTTTAGAATTAATTCAACGGTAGCGGGGAAGGGATACCTGGGAGTTCGGCGTCGCTCGTCTTCCACGGAATCACCCCGGATGGCAGTTGGGAAATTGTAACCCGAGTCGGGGAGTTGCGGGGCCAAAAGGTGCGAAAAAAGAGGCGAAAACAGGGGAGAAAGTGAATGGGAGGGCTGGCGAGTCGGGCATTCCGGCAATATTTACACCAAAAAAAGAACCTTCGTACTATTCAAGTTTCTTGCTCCGATGCCGATGATACGCGCGTATGCCAAACCTCTACTTTTGCCAACCACACGCGAAAAATCAGGGGATGTTGCGAGCGGTGCTCTCTCTGAACGAATGCGAACGGGTCGTCAGCAAGCATGCCGTCACTTTCTTTGGAGAGAACTTTCCCAGCCTCGTCGATAGCCAGCGCGGGGCAGACGATTTCGCGGTACTGCGATTCGCCGCCGAAGAAACGAGTGGAAATTGGCAGCCAGGTTTTTACCGGCTCGACTCTAATCTGGCGGAACTGAACGATGTGCTGCGAGACCTGCAGCGGTAGGCTCGACTATTCTTTAGGTTTTACGGCTTCCGAACGACAGCGCGAATTACCAACTCTCTGCTTTTTTCGTATCGCCTCAAGCAGCGGCGTCCTCCCGTTTTGTATTTGTGCCCAGTGTCGGTGGCAGAGCCAGGACCGAGCTTCTTTGAGCTGACCTAAAGAACAGGTGCGAAGCCAGGACAGCACCGATCGAGCTACGAACCGGCGACAAAACTATTACACATTTAGCGTCCCGTTTCGGACAGATATGGGCTAGCCTCGGCGGTGTAATGATAGTGTTGTGCTGGCCTAGAAGGATCGTCATTCCGGGCACTCACGCACCCAATTAAGCCGATCGACGGAGAGATCATGGAACTAGCTGCCACACAGGGAGCACGGCCGTGGGAACGCCCATTCTGGAAGCCGGTGCGCGGCAAGGAAGGCGTGTTCGCGTATCTGGTTCTTATTCACGTGCTTGCTGTTGTTGGATTGATTTTATTTCCGGTGCCGAGCTTGAAGGTTCTCGGGCTGGCGATTCTCTTCATCGCCTTCGGCGGGCTGGGGACTACCGTTTGCTATCACCGCATGCTGGCGCACAAGACGCTGAAGACGAACAAGTTTATCGAACAGGTGCTGATATTTTGGGCGGTGTTCAATGGTTCGGGACATCCCGCGAGCTGGGTGGCGTACCACCGGCTGCATCATTCCGTGACGGACACACCGGACGATATCTCGAGCCCGAAGCAGGGCGGATTTTGGTGGGCGCACTTGCGCTGGCTGTATCAGACGGAGCCGGCGGATAAGAAGCGCTGGGCGCCGGAGCTGACGCGCGGCATGTACACGGCCTGGGGAAGGCTTGAAACTCCTGTGATTCTGCTTTCGATTTTTTCTGGACTGATTCTGGGACTGGGCTGGATGGGATTCTTCTGGATTGGAGCGATTCGCCTGGTCTATACGCTGCACATGCAATGCTTCGTCAATAGTTTGACGCATCTCGGTCACGCCAAAAAAGGCGTCGAGGACTCGAGCATGAACGTGTGGTGGCTTGGACCTTTCCAGATAACGGCGTGGGGCGAGAATTGGCACGCCAATCACCATTCGCACGCGGGATCCGCGCGGCTTGGGTTGCGCTGGTGGCAAACGGATATCGGCTGGTACTTCATTTGGACGCTTGAGCAGTTGGGACTGGCGCATAGCGTAAAGCGCCCGCGCGCTTCCTAGACGATTCGTACGATTCGTTCCGCATCCCGCAAAAACGTGGTACGCCGCGATGTTATGATGGCGGAGTGTACGCACAGAAATTCAAAGTGGACGTGGTGATTCGCGGCGAAAGCCGCGCCTGCCCTCTCGATTGGCTCGATCAATTCTGCATGCGCAATTTCACGAACTCCGCGGATTTTGACGATACGTTGCCCGTGGCCGATGGCAAGGTCGAAGCCGGATCGCGCTTGACGCCGGAGCGCTTTGCGGAAGGGCTGGGCGCTTGGCTCACGCAACGCGGCAAAGGCGAAGGCGGGCCGGTGGTGGTGAAGGTGACGCGAGAGTAGTTCGCGCTGGAGAATTGCGCGGCAAGCGCGAACGGAATTTTATGGATTTTACTTACGCGGCGGAGTCGCGTTTTTCGCTGGCGATGGCGGCGCGAATTTGCGGCAGGGCAGCGAGAGCGGCGGCGGCTCCCGCGGCGACCATTTCGGGCGTCTTCGTGAAGTCGTCCCAGACGAAGGGCGTGACGTCCGGCTCGATAATAATGTCGGCTTGCTGGCGCCAGGCGAGGTCGGAGTGGCGCTGGAGGATGGTGAAGGAACGGCTGAGAACGTCGGTGAAAGTGCGCGGCGGTTCGAGATTGCCGGCTTCGAGATAGATGGCGATGACAATGTCCGCGCCGAGAAGCAGAGCGCCTTCGATAGGGCAGGGCGCGGTCAAAAATCCATCCACCAGAGTGCGGCCCTCAAATTGAATGGGCACGAAGAGTCCCGGATACGCGCACGACGCGCGCAGCGGCGGAGCGATGGGACCGCGCGTGTAGTAGACGGAGACGCCGGCCCGGATGTCGGTGGTGGCGATGGCGAGCGGAGTGGACAATTCTTCGAACGTTTTTATGGAAGTGAAGCGCGCCAGGAATTTCTCAAGGCGCTGGTTGGTGGCGAGGCCGAGCCAGGACGGAGTCCAGCGGCCGAAATCAGTGAAGCTGGTGGTCGCGCCGATGTTTTCCATTTCGTCGAGAGGAGTGCCAGCGCAGTAAGCGGCGCCGATTAGCGCGCCAACACTGGTGCCGGCGACCACGTCTATGGGGATGCCGGCTTCGCGCAGGATGCGCAGAACGCCGATGTGCGCGATGCCGCGAGCGAATCCGCCGGCGAGCGCGAGGCCGACGCGAGGGCGCTCGCCCGGCTTTTTCTCTTCCGGCAGAGTGAGAGAACGCAGCTTTTCCTTGGCCGTCTGTAGCCAGCCGATGGCGTCTTTCACTTTCGGAGGACTCATCCAGACTTTACTGTAACGCGGGAGCAGGAGCGGAACCATAGTTCGTTTGACCGGGGGATGGCGGTTTTGTAACCTGTCCCCGCGTCTCCATTTTCGGAAAAGGCAAGCGATGAAACGTCGAATCGAAAAGGCCGCGGTGCTGGGAGCGGGAACCATGGGTTCGCGGATCGCGGCGCATTTGGCGAACGCGGGGCTGCCATGCATTTTGCTGGATATCGTTCCGCCTGGCGCTGCTCCGGCCGATTCGGCAAGCGGAGCGTCCTCCGCCGAGCGCAACAAAATCGTGCGCGCGGGGCTCGATGCGGCGCTGAAATCGAAGCCGGCGGCGTTTTTTATTCCGTCGCTGGCGGAGAAAGTGTCCATCGGAAATTTCGAGGACGATCTGGCGCGCTGCGCGGAGGCGGATTGGATCATCGAAGTCGTCGCCGAAAATCTCGAGATCAAGCGGAATTTGCTGACGCGCGTGGCGCAATTCCGCAAGCCCGGCGCGATTGTGACAACCAACACGTCGGGCTTACCGGTGCACTTGATTGCGGAAGCGATGAGCGAAGAGTTTCAGCAGCACTGGGCGGGCACGCATTTTTTCAATCCGCCGCGGTACATGAAATTGGTCGAGCTGATTCCCGGGCCGAAAACTTCCGGGGAAGTGATTGAGACGCTCGCGGAATTTTGCGACCGCAGGCTGGGCAAAGGCGTGGTGATCGCGAAGGACACGCCGAATTTTATCGCTAACCGCATCGGAACGTTCTCGATGCTGAACGCCATGCGGCTGATGGAAAAGCTGGGAATGACCATCGAGGAAGTGGACGCGTGCACAGGGCCGGCGGTGGGCTGGCCGAAGTCGGCAACGTTTCGAACCGCGGATCTCGTCGGGATCGATGTGCTGGTGCACGTGGTGAAAAACATTTACGAAACCGCGCCGAACGACGAGTCGCATGAAATGTACAAAGTACCGGCGCTGATCGAGGAAATGGCGCGGCGGGGATGGCTGGGCGACAAAACGAGGCAAGGCTTTTACAAAAAAGTGAAGGGCCAGGGCGAAAGCGAAATTCTTACGCTGGACGTCAAGACCATGGAGTACCGGCCGCGGCAGAAGGCCAAGTTCGCTTCGCTCGAGATGGGCAAAGCGATCGACGACACGCGAGAGCGGCTGCGCGCGCTGGTTGGCCCGGTGCTCGAAGGGCAGGAAGGCGACAAGGCGCGGCAATTTATTTGGGGCGGGCTTTCAGAGATGTGCTTGTACGCCGCGTGGCGCATTCCCGAAATTTCCGACAGCGTGGCTGACGTCGACCACGCTATGCAGTGGGGATTCGCCTGGGAGATGGGGCCGTTCGAAATGATGGACGCCATCGGCGTGAAAGCGTTTGCGGCGCAAGTCCAAAAAGAAGGGCGCACGCTGCCGCCTGCGATCGAAAAAGTTCTGGCGAGCGGACGGAACGGATTTTACGAATCAGAGAAAGGGAAGACGTCCGTCTTCGATGTGGCCAGCGGGGCGGCAAAACCGGTGGAAACTCCGGCGGGCATCATCGTTTTGAAATCGCAGAAAGAGGCGGGCCGCGAAATCGAGCGCAATTCCGGCGCGAGCTTGATCGACCTCGGGGACGGTGTGGTGTGCTGCGAATTTCACGCCAAGATGAACGCCATCGGCGCGGACTTGATCGCCATGTTGCACAAGGGATTGAAGCGGCTCGACGCCGACTTCGATGCCATGGTCATCGCCAACCAGGCCGTGAATTTTTCCGTTGGCGCGAACTTAATGCTGATGCTCGTCGCGGCGCAGGAACAGGAGTGGGACGAGCTGCATCTGGCTGTGAAGCAATTTCAAAACATAAATCTGGGGCTGAAATACGCGCCGAAGCCGGTGGTCGCGGCGCCGCAAGGGATGGCGCTGGGCGGCGGATGCGAGATCAGTTTGCACGCGGCGAAAATTCAGGCCGCGGCGGAAGCGTACATCGGCCTGGTAGAAACGGGAGTGGGCTTGATTCCCGGCGGCGGCGGAACGAAGGAAATGATGATCCGCGCGAACGAACACGCGGCCGGCGGCGAGGACTTGGATTTGTTTCACGCGATGAAGCCGGTGTTCGAATCGATTGCCATGGCGAAAGTGGGCACGAGCGCGGAAGAATGCCGAAGCCTGGGATTTTTGCGACGCGAAGACGGCGTCTCGATGAATCGCGAGCGGCTGGTGGGCGACGCGAAAGAGGCGGCGCTCGCGCTGGTGCGCGGCGGGTACAAGCCGCCGGCGGCGAGCTGGCAGGAAGGCTCGCGGACCACGCAGATCAAGGTGCTCGGCGAACAATTTTTGGCGGGCGCCAAGCTGGCGATTCACATGATGCAGCGCGGCGGCTATATCACGGATTACGACGCGCACGTCGGCCGCAAGCTCGCGAACATTCTCGCTGGCGGGCCGCTCACGTCGCCGCAATTCGTCAGCGAGCAGTACGTGCTGGACCTCGAGCGCGAAGCGTTCGTTTCGCTTTGCGGCGAAAAGAAAACGCAGGAGCGCATTGCGCACACGCTGAAGACGGGCAAGCCGCTGCGGAATTAGTTGCACAACGGGCGTGGTTCTATTGCCTATGCGGCACTCTGGAACTATGATTGGAATCAGCCATGTCAACCAAGACCCTTTCGCCCCGCAACCACGAAGGGCAGATTGCGTTGACCGTGCAGGTCTGGAAGGAGGGGCCCAGCCACGTCGCGTTCGCGCCGGAGCTGGATATTTCCAGTTGCGGCAAGACTCCCAGTCAAGCCAAAGCGCATCTGCGCGAGGCGGTCTCGCTCTTCATGGAAGAGGCCAGCCGAATGGGAACGCTCGACGACATTCTTGAAGAGGCTGGATTTGAGCGGCAGGGTAAGACCTACCGGCCGAGGCCGATTCTTGCCCGCGAGAGAATGCGGCTTGCAATTCCCGCCGCCTAGCCGTGCGGATCGATGCCGCGAATTGTTCCCATACCCTATCGCAAATTGGTTCGCGTCCTTGAGAGCGAAGGATTCACGCTCGTGCGTGAACGCGGCGACCACATGATCTTCACGAGGAGTGGAGTTCCGCGGCCCATCGTCGTGCCCCGCTATGATGCCCTTCCAGTGTTCATTATCAAGAACGTGCTGCGGACAGCTCAGATCAGCCGAGAGAGATACCTGGACCTCTTGAACCGGCTTTAGAGAACGATCGCGTGCTGCCAACCGTGGAGAGCCGGATGCGGGGCCGGAACAGAAATAGCGGATAAAAACGGATAGAATCGTACTACAATGGCGGTTTCTCTTTGCATAAAATAGCACGCCTTGCTTTTGGAGAGATTTGATGCACCGAGCCGCTCTGCTGCCGCCGCGAGAAGCATCCCGGATTTTGGGAATCAGTTATCCCACGCTGAAGCAATGGATCTACCGCGGAAAAATCAAAACCGTGAAGACACCCGGCGGCCACCATCGCGTGCCGGAAAGCGAAATCGACCGAATGATTCCAAAGAGTCTGGGGCGCGGGGATATCGGGATGCGCCGCGGCAACTTCCGGAAAATCAGCGGGCGCAATCAACTGATTGGGCGCGTGATGGCCGTCAAGTACAGCGGCTTGCTGGCGCAGGTGACCATGGCCATCGGCGAGCAGCACATCACGGCCATCATCACCGCCGATGCGGCCAAAGAAATGCGATTGAAGCCGGGAGAGCGGGCGGCGGCGCTGATTAAGTCCACGGAAGTGATGATTTTGCGCGTGTGAAGAGTGCGGAGACTCTTGGTGACTCGTGACTGGTGACTGGTGACTCGCGGAAAAACAGCGCTGCGCAAGTGTTCGGTCCTCTGCACGGCGGCTCTTCTTCTTTTCCTGTGCCGCTTGAATTTGCACGCTCAGGAAAGAACGATACGTGTTGCCGCCGCCGCCGACTTGCAATTCGCGATGCAAGATCTCGCCGCTCAATTTGCACGGCAGAGGGGGACGAAAGTGGACGTGACCTACGGTTCGAGCGGAAACTTCTTCTCGCAATTGGAAAATGGCGCGCCGTTCGATCTGTTTTTTTCAGCGGACATCGCCTATCCCAGAAAACTCGAGGCCGCTGGATTCGCCGAACCCGGAACGCTCTATAAGTATGCCGTGGGGCGCATCGCGATCTGGATGCCTGCGGACACGAACACGGATCTCCTCCACGAAGGATGGAAAGCGCTGGTCGCCGCAAGCGTGCAAAAAATCGCGATCGCCAACCCAGAGCATGCGCCATATGGCCGGGCGGCGGTTGCGGCTCTGCAAAAAGCCGGCATTTACGAGCAGATAAAAGCAAAATTGGTCTACGGAGAAAATATTTCGCAAGCGGCGCAGTTCGTGCAATCCGGAAACGCGCAAGCGGGCATCGTTGCACTCTCACTGGCTCTTTCGCCGGGGATGAAGAATGGCAAGCTTTGGGAAATTCCCGCGGACATGCATCCGCCCATTGAGCAAGCCGCAATTCTTATAAAAAGCTCGAAAAACCAGGAAGTCGCGCGGGCCTTTCTGGAATTTGTTAAAAGTAAAGCCGGACGTACAACTCTTAAGAGTTATGGATTTACCTTCCCGGCGGCTTCCAGCGCGGCGGGCGATGCCTCGCAAAGAAACTAATCATGGACGCTCTTCTGCTTTCGCTCCGGCTCGCTCTCTGGGTCTCCGCCATTCTTCTGGCCATCGGGATTCCGCTCGCGTACTGGCTGGCGTATTCGAACTGGCGCGGCAAATTTTTGCTTGAGGCCTTCGTCGCGTTACCGCTGGTTCTGCCGCCGACTGTCCTCGGATTTTATGTGCTGCTCGCCATGGGTCCGCGCGGCCCGCTGGGAAAATTGTGGGAAATGTTTTTCGGCCACGGGCTGGCGTTCACATTCGAAGGCCTGGTGCTCGCCTCCGTGCTCTACAGTTTTCCGTTCGCCGTCCAGCCCTTGATCGCTTCCTTCGAATCCGTCGACCGCAAGCTCCTCGACGCCTCCGCGGTCCTCGGCGCCGGCCGCCTGAAAACATTTTGGCGCGTGATCCTGCCGCTATCAGTTCCCGGCCTCGTGACCGCGGTGGTTCTCAGCTTCGCGCACACCATGGGTGAATTCGGCGTTGTGCTCATGGTCGGCGGAAATCTGGCGGGCGTCACGCGCACTGTGTCCATCGCGATTTTCGATCACGTGCAATCGCTCAACTACGCGGCAGCCAATCGCCTGTCGCTGGCGTTGCTCGCCATTTCGTTCAGCGTGTTGTCAATCGTCTATGCCGTCAATCGCAATGTGGGCCGCCAAATCGGACACCGTCTGTGGACATCGTGGGCGGCGAAGTAAGCTCAGGCATGCTTTCGGCCAGCTTCCGGCTGGAGCGCCTTCGCGCGGGCTTTGCGCCGTTTGTCCTCGAAGTTTCGATGCAAGTCCCTGCGGGTGTCACCATTCTCTTCGGCCCGTCCGGCGCCGGCAAATCGACTTTGCTCGACTGCCTTGCGGGCTTGTTGCGTCCTGATACCGGACTCATTACTGTCGGTGACGAAGTCCTCTTCGATTCCGACGCCGGCGTCAATCGCTCGCCCCAGACGCGGCGGATCGCCTACGTCTTTCAAACGCTGGCGCTGTTTCCTCATCTCACCGCGGAAGAAAACGTGGCGTTCGGCCTCGACCATTTACCGCAACAGGAGCGCGCCCTCCGCGTGGCGGGAATCCTCAAAGCCTTTCGCGTCGATAAATTGCGCGCGCGCAAGCCCGCCGAAATTTCGGGCGGTGAGCGCCAAAGAATCGCCCTGGCGCGTTCGCTGGTCACGAATCCCCGCGTCTTGTTGCTCGATGAACCATTAACCGGTCTGGACGCTTCGTTGAAAGAAGCCATCATCGACGACCTGCACTCTTGGAACGCCGCTGAAGGCATTCCCATTTTGTATGTCACGCACAGCCGCGAAGAAGTGGATGCACTTGGCGAACGCGTGATGGCCATGGATCACGGCCGCATGGTGGGCGAAGGAACGCCGATGGAAGTCCTCGAAGCGCCCCGCCGCAAACGGCTTGCGCAAGCAGCCGGTTTTGAAAATCTCCTCGAAGGAACGGTCGCCGAGTTGCGCGAAGCCGACGGCGTGATGCGCGTGCGTCTCAGCGGGAGCGATTGCGAAATCGAAGTGCCGTTGGCCGACGCGCAAACGGGAGATCTTGTGCTTGTTGCCATTCGCGCCGGCGATATTTTACTTGCCACGGCCAGGCCGGAAAATCTCAGCGCGCGCAACATCATCGAAGGCCGCATCGCCGCGATCGAGACGCGCGGCGCGCTGGTTCGCGCTCGTGTGAATTGCGGCGTGGAATTTATCGTTCATCTCACGCCAGGCGCCGCGAGAACGCTGGAGCTGGCGGCAGGGCGCCGCGTTTGGCTGGTGCTGAAGACGCATTCGTGCCATTTCGTCGAGGAATAATCGGGGCGCAAGCCGGGCCGCGGAGTTTCTCAGGATTTTGGTTTGCTCGCCGCCGCGGTACTGACTGGCGCAGAAAATTGCACTTCGGCTGCCTCAAGCACATCGCCCTTGGGCCGCGCGTGGATGATGACGCGGTCGCCGACGGCGAGATCCGAGAGCTTCGCGGGTTTATTCACACCTCCACTCCTCATCACAAAGCTCGTCGTGGCCACCAGCTTGACCTCGACGGAGGCGCCCTCGCGGGTCTTCACCGTCACCGAATCCGCGCTCGTTTTTTCTACCGTGCCGATCACGTGCTTGAAGTCGCCGTGCGCCCACGCCGCGGCGGCAAAAAACGTCAAAGCGAAAACTGCTGCCAGAGTACGAAGTTTCATGTTGCTCTCCCAGTCGGCCGATGCCGCAAAATAGCCGGCGCCCACATTATTCCACACCACTCCGTTTGGTGGCAGCGGCAAGTTTCAGCGAGACTGGGGCCCTCCTGAATATTTTGCTTTCTTAATGCGGGTGGTGAGATTCCGGTTGGGGCGCCGGCGCGCCTCCATCGAGAAAATTGTCTTCCTGCTGCTCTTCCTGCCGGTCCGCGGGGCCTTTCGGATTGTATTTTTCCATCTCAAGCTGCTCTTCGGGCGTCAAGTGCGGAAGATGCCGGATGAAGTGGACGAGCTTCCAACTTTCATTTTGCATGCCGGGGCTGAAGAAAGAAGGCATGCCCGTGAAGCGCACGCCATTTTCGATGATCCAGAAAAGTTCGCCGTCGGAGAGCTTCTGTGTTTGCGGAAGCCGCAGGTCGGGCGGCTTTGGATAAAGGCCCCGACCCATCATCGTATCGGCGCCGCCATCGTTTCCATGGCAGATGGCGCAGTGATCGGCGAAATGAAGCTCTGCCTCGTGAAGATTTTCCGCCGTATTCGGAACCGGGTTTTGCAGAGCCCGCGCGGAATCGGGGATGGCGAGATGCCGCGCATCGCGAGCCATCATTTTTTCAATAAACGTTGGCTTGGAGCGCGCGCTTAGGCCGTTGTGAAAAATCGAATTGATCAGAAAGATCGCGGCGCCCGCGACGACCATCAACACCAACACAGTGAGAATTCCGCGTTTCATTGTCCCGCCCACATGTTAGACGACGCGCGCCAGGCGTGCCAGCCCGGATTTGCAGGGCTATCCTCCCATACTACCTCCAGCAGACTTGCACCGCCGGTGGTAGGATACGGCGAGTTATGAGAAGCAAGGTCCATGCGAGCCTGGATTCCGCCGTGGGCGATATTCGAGACGGCGCGCGAATCATGTTCGGAGGGTTCGGCGGCGCGGGGTTTCCCAACAACCTGATCCAGGCGCTTGCTTGCAAGGGCACGAAAGAGATCACCGCCATCAGCAACAATTGCGGAACCTGCGATGGCGAACTGGGCTTGCTCTTCAAGAACGGCCAGATCAGCCACGTGATCGCCGCATTTCCGGGTCCGCATTCGAACTATTTTCAAGAGCAATTCGCCGCAAAAAAAGTGACCCTCGAATTGGTGCCGCAAGGAATCCTGTGCGAACGGATGCGCGCCGCCGCCGCGGGCCTGCAAGGGTTTTATACGAACGTGGGCGTGGGCACGGAAGTCGCGGAAGGAAAAGAAGAGCGCGTCCTCGAAGGGAAACACTGCATCCTCGAGATGCCCATCCACGCGGACTACGCGTTCATCAAAGCCGACAAAGCCGATGAGCTGGGGAATCTGACCTACCGCTTCGCGGCGCGAAATTTCAATCCGATCATGGCCATGGCTGCTAGGACGACCATCGTCGAAGCCGAAGAAATCGTGCCCGTGGGCGCAATCCGGCCGGAACATGTCGTGACGCCGGCTATTTTTGTGCACCGCATCGTGCAGGCGAAAGGAGTCCACTATGCCTGATAAGCCGCGGCTCTCCCGGGAACAAATCGCGCGGCGCGCGGCGCTCGAGTTGCCCGATGGCGCTTACGTCAATCTGGGCTGGGGCATCCCCAATCTCATCGCCGCGCACTTGCCGCAAAATGTCGAAGTCTATTTTCATAGCGAGAACGGCATCCTCGGCATGGGGCGGCGTGCACGGCCCGGCGAAGAAGATTTCGATCTGGTGGACGCGATGAAGGTGCCAGTGACGCTGATGCCGGGCGCATCCTTTTTTCATCAGGCGGATGCGCATCTCATGACGCGCGGCGGACACTTGGATGTTGCCGTGCTCGGCGGATATCAAGTGTCGGAAAAAGGCGACCTCGCGAACTGGAAGATTCCCGGCGCCAAGGGGCCGGGCGGCATCGGCGGCGCGATGGACATCGCGGCGGGCGCAAGAAGATTGATTGTTTGCATGGAGCACGTCACCAAAGACGGTGCGCCAAAAATCGTGCGGCAGTGCACCTATCCGCTGACGGGGCTGGCCTGCGTCGATACGGTGGTCACGGATTTGGCGGTGATCGACATCAAGCCGGAGGGATTGCTGCTGCGCGAAATTGCTCCGGGATGGAGCATCGAAGAAGTGCGGAATCTGACCGGAGCGCCGCTTTTGGCCCTGGAGCGCGCGCCGGAGATGAAGCTGGAGTAAACGCTTTTGCGATTCACCGCGAAGGGCGAAAGTCCTGGAGTGATGCGCGGCGTAGTTTTCGCGTGGTAGAGTTGGGAAGTTCGGTGACAGAAGTTAGAGTGTATAGGAGAGAGCTATGGCGGAAAATATTCCGGAAAAATATGCAGACCTCTTGGAGAAGCCTGCGTTCGGCAATCTTGGGACGATCATGAAGGACGGCAGCCCGCAAGTGACGCCGGTGTGGGTGGACTACGACGGAAAGTACGTGCGATTCAATTCGGCGCTCGGGCGGGTAAAAGATAAAAATGTGCGCCGCGATCCGCGCGTATCGATTTCGCTCGTGGATCCGGGGAATCCTTATCGCTATCTCGAAATTCGCGGGCGCGTCGTGGAAATCACGCAGAATGGCGCGGACGACCACATCAACAAGCTGTCGCAAAAATATCTGGGCAAGCCCGTCTATCCGTTCCGCCAGCCGGGCGAAGTGCGCGTGCTCTACAAGATCGAGCCGGAAAAAGTCAGCTCAATGGGCTAAAGCAAGACCGATTTCAACTTGCCACTCAATTGCCTGCTCGTTCGGGCGCTCGCTGAAGAAATCTACAAGCGCGCGGCGACGCGTGCCGCCATGTGGCCGCTGGGCGTGCGGAAAATAAGCACCAAGCTGTCCGTGATGGGAACCCCTTCGCTGGGAATCGCAAATTCGTACGACCACAGATAGCGCTTGGGCAATTCCGCCGCGAGATTCGCCGCATACGGCTGAATTGGATCGACGGAAAAATGCACCAGTTCCGCTTTTCCCGCGGGGCGCATATCCACCCCGTGTTTCCAATAAAGCGAAAGACTGAGTGAGCTCATCACCGCCTGCGTGAGATAGACGCCAGTGCCCACGGGCTGAAGGCCATCGGAGCAAGGCTCGTCGTGGATGAGCAGGTCGAGGACGACTTTGTCCGGGAACTGCGTGACGACCGCGGCGCCGAGCCGAAACGTGGTCCCGTCATCGTCGTCGTAGGCTTTCAACTGGTCGAAGAAGTTTCCCGACGTGACGCGGCCGTTGATGCGGAAGCACGGGCCCTTGGGAATGCCGCCGTCGCCAATAAGAAAAACGCCGCCGTAATAATTTTCAATGCGGACATCTTCTTTCTTAGGATGCTTGTGTTTTTTTTGCGAAGGCACGGCCGTCGCAGGAAGCAATAGAAGAGTTCCCGCGAGGGCGAGGCATGGAATTCGTGGAAAGTAGGCGCCCATGGGAGTGTTCCAACGCCGTCATTTTACCCCCTGGGGCGGGGCGCGGAGAAGAAAGGAAATATCGCCGACCTTGTAGATGGCTTTGCCTCCCGGTTGCAGCGTGGCAGGGACTTTTCCGTCGCGAACGGCTTCGATGGCATCGACTAGTTTGGGAAGCACGGAGGGATCGGCCACGGGAACGTTGTGCGCGCCGAGGACGAGTTTCACTTGCGGAGCCAGCGCGGCGAGTTTTTTGACGGAGGCGACATAGGCGTCGAGATTCGTCTCCGGGCGATAGAGCCAGATCGTGCCGGGATAGTAGGTATCGCCGGTGAAGAGCAAACCGTTTTCAAGGTCGAGCAGCGAGATGGAATCGGGCGTGTGGCCGGGCGTGGCGATGATCTCGACGTCGTGGTCGTGGCCCAGGCTGATTTTGAAGCCGTCGTGCACCCAAAACGAAACGTGCCAGGGTTTGGTCGCGTACGTTCTGGGATTGAAGCCTCGCGGCAATTCGCCGCAAATCATTCCGGGAGCGATTTCGGCTTGCGCGTCCGTGCGCGAGCCTTTGGCGTTCGCGCGGGTGAAGGGCGTGTCCATTGCGAAGACAAAGGGAAAAAGAGAATCGCCGCCGACGTGGTCGTTGTGCGTGTGCGAGTTGACGACGACGACGGGGCGACTGGTCAATTGTGCGACAAGTTTGTGGATATCGGCAATGCCCATGCCGGTGTCGAAGAGCAGCGCTTGCTTGGTGCCGACGATGAGGTAAGAGATGGTTTCTTCGGCTTGGTGCGGCTCGTAAATGGCAAAAACGCCGCTCGCGACTTTGTAGACTTCAAACCACGGCTCGTGCGGAAGAACCCGCTCGAGTTTTGAGTATTCCGGGCGCGGCAAATTCTTGCACCAATCCGGGCTGATCGTTTGCGGCGTCGCCGCGAGCAGCCTCGGTTGTAGGGGCACGATATATCGTGCCCCTACGAGCGTCAGAGCCTGCGCGTGCGCGATGGAGGCAACAGCAATCGCGCCACACAAGAAGACCGACCTGAACGGTTTCATCAATTCTTGTCCGCCGTCGAATGCACAAAGATGGCTTTGCGAATCATCATGTGAACGCCTTTATTTCCGTCGACCAGCTCTGTGATATGCAAATCCGCCGCCACACTGGCTAGCATATACGCATCGTCACGCGACAGGTGTTTCTCGGTCACCAAAAAATCAATCATCTCGCGCAGCGCCAGTGTCGCGCAGGCGTTCAAATTGTCGTTGAAGCCCATGGTCATGTAGTACGTGGGCGTTTCGGCGCGCGGCCACTTCAGGTGCATGTCCTTGCGCACGATGAATTGAAACGTGCCGATGAGCGAAGTTTCGAGCGCGGTGATGTCCACTTCGCCGTCGCCCTGCCCCGCGTGGCCGTCGCCCACTTCAAAGAGCGCGCCCGCCGCATGCACGGGCAGATAGAGCGTCGTGCCCGCCACCAAATCCTTGTTGTCCATGTTGCCGCCCATCACCCACGGCGGCCCGCTGTTCCACCGGCCCGCGCTTTCCGGCGGCGCGTCGCCCATGCTGCCGAAAAAGGGATGCAGCGGAATCTCGATGCCCGGCGCGAATTTCGCGATCATGCGCTCGGCATCCAGCGGGATGATTTTCATTTTCGCGTAGGGATAATCGTCTGGAATGTAGCCGCGCCCCGGCCCGAACGCGTTGTACGCATACGGAATCGCCAGCTTGATCGCCAGAATTTTCACTTCCAGCACGTCGCCGATTTCCGCGCCCTCGACGTAAATCGGCCCCGTCAAAATGTGCCCGCTAGGCCCTTTGTCTTTCACCTGCTCGGTAATGTCGCGCAGCGATTGCTCGACCTGATCCGGCGGCAACGCCCGCATCCTCAATCGCTTCGGGCTGTTGTGATCAGCGTCTGAATCTCCACCGTGTCGCCCGACTTCATACGCAACACCGGCGTCGCCTTCGCGTCGTAGTACCCCCACTCCACCGTCTTCGGCGTCGCCTTCAGCGTGTATGTTCCCTGTTGAGCCAAGAGTGAAAGTGACGAAACGAAAGCCGCACAAACGACAAATAGCGAGCCGCAAGCGCCAATCCTCATTGTTGTCTCCGACCTGCTGGGTTCAAGGTAGTTTACCCTCTGCAAGGCTCCAAACGCGAAAGCAGACGAAAGCTATCGCGACCAGGATTATCGTGACGGCACAAGATACAGTGAGCTGATAGATTGCACTCTTGGGATACAGCGACTTGTAAAGAGGGCCAAGCTCGTTTCGCTGTCCAAACGATAATGAGTGCGGAAATTTCTCGTCCGTCGCCAAGTGCTTGTTCACTCGAAAGACCATAAGGTGGTATAGACAGAAAGCCGCTATAAAGAATGCAGCAAAGATCGACAATAGAACGCTTCCTAGCATTGTGTTGAACTCGCTGGATTTGTACTTTCTCTCACGGATGTGTCATATCCTCGGGCTTAACGAGGGCGTCGAATTCTTCGGCGGTGACGAACCCGAGTTTGATCGCGGCTTCGCGGAGGCTGATGTGGGATTGTGGGCGGCTTTGGCGACTTGCGCTGCGGCGTCGTAGCCGATTTTGGGAGCGAGCGCGGTGACCAGCATGAGGGAATTGTGGACGTAGCGATCGATCGTCTCGCGATTCGCTTCAATGCCGCTGACACAGTGATCCACGAAACTGGTCATGGCGTCGGTGAGCAGCTCGACGGAATGCAAATAGTTGAAGATGATGACCGGCTTGAACACGTTCAGCTCGAAATTGCCTTGCGAGCCGGCGAAGCCGATGGCGGCGTCGTTGCCCATCACCTGCACGGCGACCATGGTGAGCGCTTCGGCCTGCGTGGGATTCACTTTGCCGGGCATGATCGAAGAGCCCGGCTCGTTTTCCGGAAGCGACAGTTCGCCGAGGCCACAACGCGGCCCGGAAGCCAGCCAGCGAATGTCATTGGCGATTTTCATGAGCGAAGCGGCGAGAGTTTTCAGCGCGCCGCTGGCAAAGACGAGTTCATCGTGCGCGCTGAGCGCAGCGAATTTGTTGGGATGCGAACGGAACGGTAGACGCGTCAACTCGGCGATCTTCCGCGCTGCGCGCTCGGCAAATTCGGGATGGGCGTTAAGCCCGGTGCCGACAGCCGTCCCCCCAATCGCCAAATCGTAGAGGCCATCGAGAGCCATGGCGATGCGGCCGCCATCGCGGTCGAGCAGATTGACGTAGCCGGAAAATTCCTGGCCAAGGGTTAGCGGCGTGGCGTCCTGCAAATGCGTGCGGCCGATTTTGACGATGTCCGGCAAATTCTTGGGCTTTGGCGTCAAGAGCGTCGCGCAGCTTTCTTCAACGCAGGCAGCAGGCAGAGCTTGGTTTCCGTCGCTGCGGCGATGTTCATCGCCGTGGGGAAAGTATCATTTGACGATTGCGACATATTGACGTCGTCGTTGGGATGGATGGGCTTTTTGCTGCCCATCACGCCGCCGGCAATCTCAATCGCGCGGTTGGAGATCACCTCATTGACGTTCATGTTGGTTTGCGTGCCGCTCCCCGTTTGCCAGATGCGCAAAGGGAAGTGCTCATCGAGTTTCCCCGATATAACTTCGTCGGCGGCCTGCACGATGAGCGCAGTCTTGTCGGCGGGCAGCTTCCCGAGGTCCTGATTCACGAGCGCCGCGGCTTTCTTCAGAAATCCAAACGAGCGGATCAGCTCGGGCGGCATGGTGTCCTTGCCAATCGCAAAGTGAATCAGCGAACGCGCCGTCTGCGCACCGTAGTAGCGGTCGGCCGGCACATCGATCTTGCCCATCGAGTCAGACTCGGTGCGAGTGGCAATGCGGGCGTCGGTTTCCATCAGTTCAGACATAGTGGCTCCTGGATGTGGTGGACCTGATTTTAGCAGGGAGCGAAAGAAGGTACGACTGGAGATGGGAGGCGCGTTTCGAAAAGGGCGGGTCAAAAGACCCGCCCCTAGCAATGCGTCAGGCGGGGCAGGATTTGGCGACGATCAGGGTGAGGTCGTCGTTCTGCTCGCGCGGAGAGAATTGGCGGACGTCGGCGACGACGCTCTCGAGAATCGATTGGGAGCACAGTGAGCGATGGCGGCGGAGCGATTCGATCAAGCGGGCTTCGCCGAATTCGTCGCGCTCGTCGTTGAAGGCTTCCGTAATGCCGTCGGTGTAGAGCGCAAGCGTGTCGCCGGGGCAGAGCGTGCGTTCGCCGGTCTCGCATTCCCATTTTTTGAAAATGCCAAGGACGGTTGCGGTGGAGTTGAGGCGATCGATGGAATCGTCGCTGCGCAGAATCAGCGCGGGCAGATGGCCGCAATTTACGTAACGGACGCGGCCGCTCGAAACGTGGTAATCGGCGAAGAAAAGCGTGGCGAACGCGCCGTCGGGGGTGTTCTGCGAAAAAAGTTGATTGACGGATTGCAGCAGGCGCTCGGGGTGGTCCAGCGAAATCGCGCACTGGCTGCGGAGATGCGCTTGTAGATTGGCCATCAACAGAGCGGCGGCAATGCCTTTGCCGGAAACGTCGCCGATCACCAGTCCGAAGCGATCGGGCCCGAGATCGAGGAAGTCGTAATAGTCGCCGCCAACGGCGCGCGCGGGAAAGCAGTGGCCGGCATAATCGAGCGCGGGAATCGGCGGACGAATCTGCGGAAAAAAACGGCACTGCACTTCGTTGGCGATTTCGAGTTCCTGCGCGTCGCGGCGTTCGGCTTCGAGTTTCGCGGCGGCGGCGCGGCGCTGGGCTTCGAGCGCGTGAGTGATCTCGTCGAAGCTGACGAGCGAAAACGTGTTGCCATCGATGTCGCGGAAGCGCGTCGAGACGCCGCCCCAGACCGTGTCTTCTTCGCCGAGAAGCGGCGAGGCGTCGGAAGAGTGCACGGTGCGCGTTTCAGCGTCGTACTTGATGCGGCGAAGGCGCGGCGTGTGCTGGAAGCGGACGCCGCGGCGCGACCATTCCTGAAATTTTGCGAGGACGTCTTCGGTGATGAACACGATGCGCGTCGAGCGGCCGATAAGTTTGTAGTCGGGCGTGTCTGGCTTGGGAGCGATAAGCGAAAGAACCGTCGAGCCGTCAGGAGGCGCTACGGCGACGAGGCGCTCGCCGGATTGCAGCTTGGCGTCGTAGGCGAGGTGGAAACCGAGCTGGTCGAGGTAGAAGCGGAGGCTGCGGTCCTGGTCCCGCACGAAAATGTTAATGGAATGGATGCTGAGGTGGGGATGCTGCGGCGCGGGAGTTGGGCCGGAGGACATGAGGAGATTATAAGACGGGTGCAACGGAGGCGGAAAAAGATAACGTAGAGCCCCAGGGTACGCGGAGACAGGCGGAGTAAGAACGAAATACGAGATCTCTCGTTTTGCTCGGGATGACAAGGTTGGTTGGTCTCTCTTCAAGTGACTGGGCATAAGCTAGCGCGGCTGGCAGGAAATGAAGCCCGGAAAGTTGGCCATAATTGAATTCAAGGTTTCAGAGGACAACTTGGATTCTTGAAGTGTTCGGGCAGGGTAAATGGGGTGAAGTCAGAATAGACTAATCCTGTGGCAAGGTCGCCGTACTTTGTCCAACGACGTTTCAACTCCTGGGAGCTGGTCTTCAAGTCAAAATACGGCCATTCGTATGGCCACATGTACACGCCGACCTGAAGCTCATAACTTCCTTTTGCCAACAAGCCATTTCCCTTTTTGGCTCGGCCTGCGTCATTCGCTCCGAACACGTTCGCCGGAACTAAAGTTTCGAATTTCTCCCCTGGAGCTAACAACACGAACAACTTTAAGTCAGGTGCGTCCCCAAACGTAGGACCTCTGGGGATTTCACTGACAGTGAAATGAACATCAGGAGCGAAGAGAAAATCGCCTCTTTCTCCCGCCCGGAGGTCGCGAGCTACGCGAACAATGGAAGGGGGTTCAATCTTTCGAGACAGTATGATCGGCTGCCCGGAGATATTTGTGAATTGCAATCTGAGTTCTAGAGAGGCTACAAACGATTCATCGTCCACGTGGCAATAGCTCTGGCTCACCACTTGAGCGTGTACAGCAAGTAGGTTCTCGGCTGGTTTGACGCGTGCATCATGAGGTTTCGCTTTGGGAGACTGCCAGGGTCCCAAAGTGCCCACGAAGAGCAGCGTAATCAATATTTTCCGCATAATTTACCCACGCTGATGATCCTAAAGTCAGAGTGTAGAAACCGAAGTTCTGATGGTCGATTCATTCTTCATCATGTGTACTTTCCTGATCAAGGCCGCAATCGAAAACTGATTCATATCCCAGGCTTGGGCGGCGTGACAGACGGGGGCGGAGTGGGGGACAATTTAGTGCGTGCTAGTTTTACGCGATGATCCGGGGAGTGATGGATCATTGCGCGCGTATGGTTGAGAGAAAAGGGCGAGGGGCGAATGACGGCGAAGATATTGGACGGGACGAAGATCCGCGACGAGATTTTTGCGGAGTTGAAGGATGAAGTTGCGATTTTGTCGTCTGCGGGGATACGGCCGGGGCTGGCGGCGGTGCTGGTCGGAGAGAATCCGGCGTCGCAGCTTTATGTGAAGAGCAAAATTGCGGCGTGCGAACAGTTGGGCATGGCAAGCGGACTTTTGACTCCGGACGCGAGCATTAGCACGATGGGCATGCTGGCGATTGTCGAGGATCTGAACCGCGACAACGATACCGACGGGATTTTAATTCAGCTTCCGTTGCCGACGCAGGTGGACACGAAACGGGTGCTAGAGGCGGTCGATCCGGCGAAAGACGTGGACGGATTTCATCCGGTGAATTTGGGAAAGCTGGTGAGCGGTCGGCCGGGCCTGGTGGCGTGCACGCCGGCGGGCTGCATGGAGATTTTGCGGCGCAACGATATTCCGATTGAGGGAGCGAACGCCGTGGTGCTCGGGAGAAGCGACATCGTGGGCAAGCCGATGGCGCTGCTTTTGATGCACGCCAACGCGACTGTGACGATTTGCCATTCGAAAACGCGCGATCTGCCGGACGTAGTGCGGCGTGCAGACATTGTGGTTGCGGCGATGGGCAAGGCGGGATTTGTCCAAGCGGATTGGATCAAGCCGGGCGCGGCGGTGATCGATGTGGGAACGAACCGCGTGACGGACGCGGCGGAAGCGGAACGATTGTTCAGGAATTTTCCGGCGCGGCTGGAAAAATTCCGTGCAAAGGGAAATGCGCTTGTGGGAGACGTGCATCCGGATGCGGTCAATGTTGCGGGAGCGATCACGCCGGTGCCGGGAGGCGTCGGCCCGATGACGATCACGATGCTGATGAGCAATACCGTGAAAGCGGCACGGCTGCGGCGGGCCAAAGCGATTCCGCGGTCGATTTCGGCGAGCGGGCCCAGCGGTGCGGGCGCGCGCTAAAACACAGAATGAAGCGAATCGGTCTCACCGGCGGAATTGCGAGCGGCAAAAGCGCCGTTGCGGCCGTGTTGCGCGAATTGGGATTTCACGTCATCGACGCCGACGCGCTGGGGCATACGCTCATTGAGCCGGGTCAGCCGGCGTTTGCGGAAATTGTGCGGGAATTTGGGACAGGCGTGGTCGCGGCGGACGGGAAGATCGATCGCGGGAAGCTCGGAGCGTTGGTTTTCGCGGACCCGGAAAAGCTGAAGAAATTGAACGCGATTGTCCACCCGCGCGTCGAAGCGGAAATGGCGCGGCAATTCAGCGAGTGGGAAAAAGACGGAGTGCACGACGCCGCGTTTGTGGAGGCCGCTTTGCTCGTCGAGGCGGGCTGTCAGAAAAAACTGGACGGACTGTGGGTGGCGTGGTGCAGGCCGGAGCAGCAAGTGGAGCGATTGCTCGCGCGGGGAATGAACGAGATCGAGGCGCGGCGGAGGATTGCGGCGCAGATGCCTGCCGAAGAAAAACTGAAATACGCCACCGAGAGAATTGATTGTTCGGGGCCAAAGGAAGCGACGAGACGGCAGGTCGAAGAATTGGCGGCGAAGTTGCGGCAAGGTGCGGCGGGGCGCGTCTAAGAAAAGAGAAGAGAAAAGAGAAAAGAAAAGAAGAGAAAAGATGAGAGAAGAACGGGTCTGAAGACCCGCCACTACCGGGAAAAATTAGTGTGGTATCTTTGAATTTAGATGGGGTCGAGGAAGGAAAGCGAATATGAGTGCGGGAAAAACTTCGAATGTGGTTCGATTGGCGATTGTCGCGGTGGTGCTGATCTCCGGCGCGTACTGGGCCGGAGGACGCTGGGGCCAGCGGCAGCCAAGGAAAGTTGAGGCGCTGCCAATCGCAGCGGCGCCGGCATCGGCGGGCGTGGCCGAAGTCGCTTCGCGTGACGTCGGACTGACCGACGACGAATCCATCAATGTGCGGGTTTACCGGGAAGTGGCGCCGGCCGTCGCAAACATTTTGACGAAGGCCACGGAGTACGATTTTTTCATGGACCCCGTCCCTGTGGAAGGAGCGGGCTCGGGATTCGTGATCGATCCTCACGGCTATATCTTGACGAACTTTCACGTGGTCCAGGACGCGCAATCGATCGAGGTCGTGCTCGGAGACAAGTCGCGCTATCCGGCGAAATTTATCGGCGCGGATCAGCGCAACGATGTGGCGCTGATCAAGATCGATCCCAAGGGCAAAAAGCTCGTGGCGCTGACGCTCGGCGATTCGTCGAGGCTGCAAGTCGGACAAAAAGTGCTGGCGATCGGCAATCCCTTCGGATTTCAAAGCACGCTGACGACGGGAGTGGTGAGTGCTCTCGGAAGAAACGTACAGACAAGCCAAACAACGATCATTGATGAAGCCATTCAGACCGATGCGGCGATCAACCGCGGAAATTCCGGAGGGCCGCTGATCGATTCGCATGGCGATGTGATCGGGATCAATTCCGCGATTTATACACCGAGCGGGACGACTGCTGGTATCGGGTTTGCGATTCCGATTAACACCGCGAAAAGAATCGCGCACGATTTGATGACCGAAGGGCGCGTGCGGGAAGCGTATCTCGGAGTGCAAACGCTGTCGGTGGGCGGCTGGCTCTCGGAAGCGCTCGATTTGCCGGTGCAGGATGGATTGTTGATCGAAGAAGTAAAGCAGGGCGGGCCTGCGGCGGCAGCCGGTTTGCATGGCGGAAACCAGCAAGCGCTTGCCGGGATGCAGCGCATCACGATTGGCGGCGATGTGATCGTGGCGATTGACGGACAGGAGATCGCGAATCAATCGGATATGAATCTGGTTTTGAACCGCAAGAGGCCGGGAGATACGGTGAAAGTGACCGTGTACAGAGGCGGAAAGAAGCTGGATGTGCCGGTGAAGCTGGGCGAACGCAACGGCAATTGAACGGGACTCGCGGCGCGGCGAGAGGCCTTGAGGACAGACAGGAGTGTCTGTCCTACTATTTTGAAAATTCGGCGCGGAAATTTTGGCGGTCTGACTCGCTGAGCGAAAACCAGGATTCGGCGATATCGCGGACGCGTTCGAGCTCGCGCTGCATTTCGGCGTGCTTGGCTTCGAGAACCTCGGCGTTGGCGTCGGGCGGAACATGAATAGGCGGCGCGAAAAGAATCACCGCGCGTGAAAACGGCGCGGGCAGCAGAAAGTGATCCCAGGTTTTCTCGAAAGTTCTTCCGCGGCTCACGCCGATGTGGAAGACGAGAACGGGGCATCCGGTTTTTCGCGCGAGCATGACGGGGCCGGGCTTCGCGACGTAACGAGGCCCGCGAGGGCCGTCAATTGTGAAAGCGCAGTCGACGCCTTCCTCCAGGCGGCGAGCCATAACCGCCAAACCGCGAAGACCTCCGCGCGAAGAACTTCCCTGAGCGGTTCCAAAACCAAGCCACTCGATTACTTTGCGAGTCCACTGGCCGTCAAAGGCCGTGGTGTTCATAACCACCACGCCATGATTGCGGTGCCACCAGACAATCGGAATGATGATGCGGTGCCAGAAAGCCCAGATGCAGCGCTTGCCTGAGGCGTGGACGCGCTCGGCGTTTTGCCAGCCGTAGACTTCGTAGCGCAACGTGGGGCCGAGAATGCGAATCACAGAATAGACAGCGGCGGCGATAAACGGGATTTGGATGCGGCGAGACCAAGGCAGATCGGGCAGCCGCGTGTCGTAGTGAGCGCTGCTTGATTCCGTCGAATGCTCTGGCACGATTTTTTTATCGGAATCCCCGGCGGGATCGGGCAGTTCGGCGCGGGTTGCGTCGGGCGTGGACATGAAAGTTGATGCGCCTGCCGATGCGGCAGCGAAGCAGGCGACGTGACGTATAGTATAGGCGAGAGTTTCCTGCCCGGCTTGTCAGGACAGCATGAGCATGCGGATTACGAACTATTTTCGCGAATCGGTGCGGCGCGGACGTTTGCTCGGCGCGGTTTGCGCGATGCTGTGCGCGGGCGCGCTGGTTGCGGCAATGGCCGCGTCCGATCAACCGGCGAGCGACGCCGTAGGCGTAATCGAAGGCGAAGACTTCTCCGTGACCGGGCCGATGAGCGTGGATATCGTCGGCGGGCAAACGAAAACGATTCTGCGAAGCGGCAGCGATGTGCAGGTCAAGTCCGGGCAAGCGCGGATCAGCCTGGTGGAAGGCGGACAGATATCGATTTGTGGGCCGGCGCATTTTTCGGTGCTGAAATCCGGCGGTGCGCTGACGGTAGCGCTGCAGAGCGGGGCGATACACGCGATGCTGTTGCATGCGCCCGCGCTGACCGTCTACACGGCGCAGATTCAAGCGCAGGCGCTGGCGATTGGAGATAACCCGAGAGAAATTCTTGTGGGCTTCGAAAATCCCGGGACGATGTGCATTCACACGTATCGAGGTGCATTGCGCGTCGAGCAGCAACTCAGCGGACAAAGCGTCATCGTGCCGCAAGGCGAAGACGTGCTGCTGGTGAACGGGCAGATTGACGTGATGAACAGCGGCGTGGGACATTGCCATTGCGAGTTGCAGATTACGAAAGCCGCGCCGGTTCGCCCGCTCGGGAATTCAGCGTCCGGGACTACCAACGCCGTTGCTGAGCCTGCGGCGCCCGCTGAGAGCGCCGCGACTGCGGAAAGCGCGAGCGGCCAAACAGTGCCGACTCCGAACGCCTCGCCGGAGGCTGCGGAAAAATCGGCAGCGCCTGCAGCAAAAGAGGAGCCGATCTACCAGGTGGATATGCCGCCGCTGCGATTCGATGCGAATGCCAGAGTGCAGCCGGCGCCGGACCCGGAGCTGATGGTGATGGTGCGCCGCGTGCGCGTCCGGCCAGCGCTAGTCTTCCGAGGGCGCGTCGAAGACAGCCCTGAAGTGAAAGCGGCGGCACCGACTGCACCGACGGCCGCTTCTGCATCCAAGCCGACGCATCCATCGCCGCCGCCGGCGCGGAGTTCCACAATGCAGCGGCTTCGCGCGTTCTTTCACCGGCTTTGGGGGTCGAAGTAAGCGCATGTGCTCGCTGGCCGTGCGATTGCTAACTGGCCCAATGCCTGATGGGCGTTGTTTTTTCCTGTCCTAAAGTTCAGCATGCCATCTGGCCTTTCGTAATGTTCCAGCGGAGAACAGATCGTGATACGTTTTCATCTTAAAAAGGTGTCCTCCAGGCCCCGGGGAGACCTCCAGCGAAAATTCGAGCGTGGCTGAAAAAATCGGCAAACCTATGAACAATGGCAATGCATACCGCGTTCGGCGAAATCTTCTTTGTTTGATCGTCTCCGCGGCGAGTTGCACTTTTTTGCTCGCCGGATGCGGGGGTCTGGGTGGTTCGTCCAACACGCCGCCTCCGCCGGATACTACACCGCCTACAGCCCCTGCGGGTTTGACGGCAACCGCCGCTTCGACTTCACAAATAAATCTGACTTGGACGGCTTCGACGGATAACGTTGGCGTGACCGGATACAGAGTGGAACGGTGCCAAGGCGCGAATTGCAACAATTTCGCGCAGATCGGTACTCCCACAACTGCAAGCTTCAATGACACGAGTTTGACGGCAGCAACTTCATACTCGTACCGCGTGCGGGCCACGGATGCCGCCGGAAATCTCAGCGGCTACTCGAACACGGCGAGCGCCACGACGTCCGCGGGAGGCGGGGGCTCGGTCTCCGTAAGCATCACGCCGAGACGCGGAGGAATCACGACGTCGCAAACGCTGGCGTTTACGGCGACGGTCACGAACGACGTGGGAGCTGCGGGGGTGACGTGGAGCACGACGGGAGGAACGCTGACGGGTCAGACGGTGACCGCAGCGAGCTTCTCCTCGACTGCGGCGGGAGCCTTCACCATCACAGCCACGAGCAAAACGGACAATACGAAATCCGCCTCGGCGACGATCGGCGTGACGGATTTGAGCGGAGTGTGGACGTATCACAATGACCTCGCGCGCGACGGAGCAAACACGAGGGAGTTTGCGCTTACAACGGCCAATGTCACGACGGCGAGTTTTGGCAAACTGTTTTCCTGCGCGGTTGACGGGGCGGTTTACGCACAACCGCTTTGGGCGCCGAACCTGGCGATCGGCGGCGGAATGCATAACGTGATTTTTGTGGCGACGCAGCATGACAGCGTTTATGCGATAGACGCGGACACGGGAAGCGGAACAACGTGCACGCAGTATTGGAAAATGAGCCTGCTGAACGGCGGAACTCCGGTGAATCCCGCGGACACCGGAGAAACGGGCGACATAACGGAAGAAATCGGAATCGTGGGAACACCCGTCATCGACCCAACGAGCGGCACGCTCTATGTGGTTTCAAAGACGCTTGAAGGTTCGACGTATCACCAGCGGCTGCACGCCCTGAGCCTCGCGAGCGGCGCGGAGAAATTCAACGGACCGGTGGATATCACGCCGGCGATCACCGTGATCGGCAGCGGGGATACGGGCGACTCAAGCGTGGGTTGCACGAGTGCGGCAGGAAGGGTACCTTTCTGCCCATTGCGCGAGAATCAACGCCCCGGCCTCGCGCTGGCGGGCGGATCGGTTTATGTGTCGTGGGCATCGCACGGGGACCAGCAGCCGTATCACGGGTGGATCATGAGTTTCATCGCCTCCAATCTGCAGGCCGCGCCGGTGGTGTTCAATGATTCGCCGAATGGCCGGCAGAGCGGGATCTGGATGGCTGGAGGCGCGCCCGCGTTCGATTCGAGTAACAACCTTTATGTGATCACAGGGAACGGCGATTTTGACAGCGGTGCGAACGATTACGGCGACACGATGTTGAAACTAAACAGCGCGCTGACAGTGCAAGATTGGTTTACGCCAAGCGTGGAAGCCACGCTGGATTCATCCGATCTGGACCTGGGATCGGGAGGAGCAGTGGTGCTCGTGGATTTGCCAAGTTCGACGGTGCCTCACGTGTTGATCGGAGGCGGAAAAGGAACGAATTTTACGGGTCAGGTTTACGTCGTGAATCGCGACAATATGGGGCAGTTCAATGCGAACAGCGACAGCGTGGTGCAGGAATTTTCCCTGGGAAGCGGAATTTTTTCGACGCCAGGATTCTGGCAGAACACTCTCTACATTGCAGGAACCGGTCTAAGTTTGGAGGCGTTCCCCATCAGCACAACGAATAGCAAGCTCGCGTCGCAAGCGAGCTCGCAATCGGCGGAGAGCTTCGGATTTCCGGGAGCGACGCCATCGATTTCGGCATCGAACACGACGAATGGAATCGTGTGGGTGATTGATTCGAGCAGTTACGGAGCGAGCGACTCGAATCCGAACAGTGTCGCGGGGCCAGCGGTATTGCATGCGTATAACGCGACAAAGCTGGGAAGCGAGTTGTGGAACAGCGGAATGGGCACAGGGAATACCTCGGGAAACGCTGTCAAGTTCACCGTGCCGACAATCGCAAACGGCAAGGTCTACATCGGGACGCGAGGAAACGACACGACGCAGGGATCCGGCTCGGTCAAGGGAGAGGTGGACGTATACGGATTGACGCCGTAGAGAAATTTTGCGGGCTTCCAGACAGAACGTCACATGCCTTCGTAGTTGGGGCCACCGCCGCCTTCGGGGACGACCCAATTGATAATTTGGTAGGGGTCGGCGATATCGCAGGTTTTGCAGTGGACGCAGTTGGCGGCGCTGATTTTTAGTTTTAGCGCGGCGAGTTCGTTCTCCGCGGCCGCAGAGCGGCCGACTTCCTTCGCCATTTCGTAAACAGCTGCCGGACAAAAATACTGGCAGGGATTGCCATACTCCTCGACGCATTTTGTCGCGCAGATATTGGTGTCGGCGACGTGGAGATGGCAGGGTTGGTCTTCTTCATGGCGCGTGCCGGAGTGGTAGACGTCGGTGAGGCGATCGAAAGTGAGTTTGCCGTCCCCTTTCAAGCGTTCGGGAGCGGGGCGGCCGTTGATTTTTTTGTAGGCTTTATAGCCTTCGTGAGCGTGCATGGGATCAATGAGGCCGCGGCCGCCGGAGATTTGTTGCAGGGCGGTGAGGATGAAGCCGCGGAACATGCCGTGCTGGAAAGATTGATGGAAATTGCGGACTTGCCAGAGTTCTTTTTTGATGTAGCTTTGCTCGATTTTTTGCTGGAAGGCGCTGAGCGTTTTTGCGGAGGCATCGTCAGTTTTCAGGGACTCGAAAATCGTTTCGGCGGCGAGCATGCCGGACTTCATGGCCATGTGGATGCCTTTGAGGCGCTGCGAGTCGAGGAAGCTGCCAGAGTCGCCGATGATGAGGGCGCCATCGATGTAATTTCGCGGCATGGCGTACCAGCCGCCGTAGGGAAGGGACTTTGCGCCGTAGCGGACGAGTTTGCCGCCTTCGAGAATTTGTTTGAGGAAAGGATGCGTCTTCCAAGTTTGAAACGCAGCATGAGGATCGAATTGGGGATCGGCGTATTCGAGAGCGATGACCAGACCGATGGAGAGGCGATTGTTGGAGAGGCCGTAAATCCAACCGCCGCCGTACATGCTGGTCGGGAGGGGCCAGCCGAGGGTGTGGGCGACGTAGCCGGGCTGGATGCGGCCGGGTTGGATGTCCCAGAGTTCCTTGATGCCGATGCCGTAGGATTGCGGATTGATGTTGTCTAGGTTTTTTGTGGCGACGAGATTTTTCGTGAGCGAGCCGCGAGTGCCTTCCGCTAGGACGGTGACTTTGGAGCGGAGTTCATAGCCGGGAGTGAAGTTGGATTTGGGCTTGCCGTTTTTGTCGAGGCCTTTGTCTTCGGTGATGACGCCGGCGACGCCGTCGCCTTCGTAGATTAATTCAGCTCCGCCGAATTCCTTGAAGACGTTGACGCCGGCGGATTCGACCAGGCTGCCGAGCCATTTCGTGATTTTGTTGAGAGAGACGACGTAGTTGCCCTTGTTTTGGAAGGGCGGCGGAGTGATGGGAAAGCGGAAGGAAGAATTTTTGGTGAAGAGGAGAGCGGCGGAATCGGTGACGGGCGTGTCGAGGGGCGCGGATTTTTCAAAATCGGGGACGAGTTCGGCGAGAGCTTTGGGATTCATGATGGCGCCGGAGAGCTGGTGCGCGCCGATTTCGCGGCCTTTTTCGAGGACGTAGATATTTTCGGCGGAGAGCGGAGGCTTGGCGCCCGAGTCGTTGTGTTTTTTGATGAGATTGGCGAGATGCAGGGCGCAGGAGAGACCGGCGGGGCCTGCGCCGACGATGAGGACGTCGGCTTCGAGTTGTTCGCGTTGGACTGCCATGTCGTGGGTAATCTTAACAAAGCTCTTGGGTTTTCAGCGGAGCTTCTGGAATTCGTCCAGCGTTATGCCCAATTGACGGAGAATTTGATTGAATAAGGGCGGACCGATTTCTTCTCCACCGTGGACAGGTATGGTCGTGACTCGGCCATCCGGATGATTCCATCTTCCGTGACCGCCCTTTTGGCGTTTGAGTATGAATCCTAGGATGCGGGCGACACGCTGAAATTCGCGTGCCGCGCATTAGGCATAAACTATCTCACTGGAATCAGCCGGAAGTTCCTGCCTTTTTCTCTGTATTCGTCCGCGACCATGCTAAAGACGTTGGCTAGCTCTGCGAGCTCCTCCTCGGGCGTTTTCATAAGCGCGTAGCAGGCAGGGAGGGCCGGGATTTCGGCGACCCATCCTGATCGGTCGTCCTGACGATAAAGAACTATCTTGTAGTCCTCGAATTTCATGATCTGCCCATAGTATAGGTCAAAAGTCTTGCGTTTGGCATGATCCCAATCATTTGCGAAAAGCAGATTCCTCGCTTCGCTCGGAATGACATTGTGGGGGTGCGAGAGGTTCTTCTTGTTCGTAGCGAACTGGTGCTGTGACCCCCGCCCCCGGGGTGTCCGCAAGTTATGAAGTAAACGATTGGCAGCATGGGAGTTGCGGGAATTCCTGCTTGTCACGACGGGCGCTGCGATTGCGACGGGTTGATTGTGCCTGGAGTCGCTGGGCCCCTAATTCGATTGCTGCCCCCCCCCCTCTTATTTTGTAAGTGTTGCATCTAAAGAACTTAGATACTCCACTAAATCATTTAGAATGTTACGATTACGAGTGTTTCTGTAAGTGTTGATTTCACAAGACTTACAGGTACGTTCACGCTAGGGCTGCGCTTTACAGCTGTCCGAGGCACGGGCTTGGGGTATGGACGCTCCTAGAAAGCAAAACGCCAGCGGGAAGCTGGCGCTGACTGGCTGAAACCACAGTAATATACAACCATAACTATACACGTGAAGTAACAATCTGTCAAGGACATTTTTCGGCGGCATCGCTTTGCAAGCTAGGCGGAGTGCCGCGTTGGACGTAAACTCTGCTCATGGTGTTCACTAAGCGGCTGCGGGAGGGGATACGGCGCGGGGAGATTACTTGCAGCGTGCGGATCTGGATGAGTCCACGCGTGCGAGTGGGCGGGCGATACCGGATGGAGGAAGGCGAGATTGAAGTTGATTCGATTGAACCGATCGGGTTTCCGGATATTACGCCGGAACTAGCGCGCGAGTCAGGATTCCTTGGTGTTCTGGACCTGCTGAAGGTGGCGAAACATGGGCGAGGCGAGAATATTTATTTAATTCGGTTCCACTACGTGCGACCGCGGGGCGAGGGAAAGAGGCGGCGTAAGCCTGGTTAGAACGCCGAATGGATTTTGCATGGGCGGCTGGCAGCGTCCTAATTTAGGCCGGGTATTCTCGAATCGGCGACCAGAACGCACCTGCCTGAGTCTCACGCATGTGTGGTTCGCAAAAAGGAGGAGCTTTTGCCGCTGCATCACTCGCAAAAGCGGGAGCAAGGCTCCCGCACTCCACATTAGGACACCACCGGGCGGCACCGTCTCTTGACGATGAGTACTACTCTGTAGTAGTCTTACAGCGTGCTAGAATTCATAGAATTTCCAGTGTTCACGAACAGACTTCTAGCACTGGCGAAGGATCGCGCTGACGATGTACTGCTGGAAATCCAGAGCAACTTGCTGGAGAATCCGGAGCGCGGACCCGTGATACAGGGGACGGCGGGCGTAAGAAAGGCCCGCGTGGGGGACCCCACACGAGGCAAGGGGACGCGCGGCGGATTTCGCTACATGTACTACTACATCGAGCAAGATGGCCAGATTTTCCTGCTCACGATCTTTAGCAAGAACGAACAAGCTGATTTGACCAGCGTGCAAAAGAAAACGCTGAAGCAAGCAATTTGGAGCTTGAGGAAGGCGCACAAATGAAAAATTCACTTTTTGCAGAGATGATGGCTGGATTTGCGGAAGCCACAAAGCACCGCCGGGGGCAAGCCGCGCGCGTGCGAGTGTCGCGCATCTCTCGGGATGCGGCCGCCTTGCGACCAAAAGAGATTCGCAAGATTCGCACGGCCCTTGGCCTGAGCCAAGCCGATTTTGCGCGCTACCTCGGCACTAGCGTGTCGTGCGTCAGAAGCTGGGAGCAAGGGGTGCGCCGACCGCAAAGCACTGCGCTCCGGCTCCTCAGCATTGCCAAGAAGAGACCCGCGGCCCTGCTCGAATTTGTAGCTTGAACTGGCGAGGGAGTCTGGATTCCTGGGCGTGCTGGACGTGCTGAAGGTGGCGAAACATGGCCGAGGCGAAAATATTTATTTGATCCGGTTTCGCTATGTGCGGCCGCGGGGGAAGCGAAAGGGGCAGCGCAAGGCTGAGCCGCGACGTCGCATAGTTAGGTAAAAAGGGCCGGCCTAGCATTGGAAAACGTCGCCGGGTTTCCGCATAATGTCGCGGATATTCGTGTGGGCACACTCTGAGCGTCCTGCTACTCTCTATTCGATATGTGGGAAGCGTTCTCCGGTTGGCTTACGAAGTATGAATCCCTCGCTATTTGGTTGGAAGGGGTCGCGCTCGTACTCATCTTCGTTTGGGATCGGATAGATAGCCGGCAGCAACACAGGGAGACGCTGGCGCAGTTGAGTGTTTCCCAAGCACAAGCCAATGCGCTCATAAACAGCGAACGCGCCTGGGTTATGGTGGATGTGAAGTGGGATACCGACAAGTGGGCTGATAGCAAAGCGCACGTTGTGGAAGGCAGTGGTACGGGCGGCGATACTACAGGTATTTACGTGGCTCTGTCCTGTAGGAACGAAGGTAGAAGCCCGGCGTGGATTGAAGAGGAGAGGGCGAGGTTTCAGATCGTGGATGCGCTGCCTGATACGCCAGACCTAACGTCTGCGGAATTCGTCCACGCGGTTCCAGAACCAATCGGCGTTGGCAAGGCAAACCAAATTTCTTGGCCGGCGACAGCGACCGGCCATGAAAGCCTTGGGAAGATGATGGTTGTCTACGGAGTGGTGAAGTATCGGGACATCTTCGACAAGCCCCGCGAGACTACATTTGCCTACAGGATCACGCCAAGTACAGAGCTTGTGCGCCTTGAAGGAAAGCGCGAATACAACAAGCACACCTAGCTGTCGGCTCCCGCGCGCTAGTTTGTCGGACATCCGTGGGCCACTATTGCGGATTGTAAAAGAAGGACGCAAGGACTCCGACCGTAGCGCAGAGGGTGCCCACCCAAATTGAGATCGTGTGAATGAGTGTTTTGATGTCGTCCTTTCGCGATTCGGTGTCCTGCGGCTTCAACCAAATAACTCGCAAGGCCCTGCCGATTCTCCCGAGGTCCCCATCCAGTCCCTTCGCCAATGCTGTTGTAGCTTGAACGGCATAGATAATCGAGTACGAGACGCTCGAATATATCAAGATCAATACTGCCATGACCCGCAATTCAAATTGACTATGGGCAGACAGCAATAGACCCACGATAACGGCCAAATAGATGAGGTCCTTCGCCACCTGCCACACATAAGGCAGCACAAGTTTCTTGGCGGTCTGGGCCAATTCCTTATCAACAACCTTCAGAATGTCGGCGAGGAGCCTTTCTGTTGTCTCAAACGCAGGCGGAGTCCACCAGAAGTCATTTTCGTCTGCCTTCTCTCGCTTCAATGCAATTTTGGAATCGATAAGTTGCCTCAATTCGCGCAATGACCCCAACCACTCGTTGTCCAGTATTGATGGCCCAACACGGTGTCGGATTGCTTGAATCTCATCGAGGAGCTTTTCCTTAATCTCGTAGGTTTTGATATAGTCGTCCTGTTTTCTCTCCTCGACCTTGAGCCGGTATTTCTCACACAGCTTGTCGATTGCTTCGCCTACCTCGCACAGTCTCTTCGTTCTGCCGTCTGCGTCGGCCATGGATGGTTACCTCTACGGGCGCGATTATGGTTCGACCAATGAAGGAGAGCAATGCGTTTCTCTTCGTCCTGCTCCTTCCCGCCACGGACCTCGCGGGGACTTTGGTCGCCAAGGTGCCACATTGATTTGAGAATTTGTCGGCACCATAAAGGAGATGCGATGGCAGAGACTAACGGCAGATTTATTGCTCTACTTTCCTGTTCAGACCCGGAATGTCCGCGAAGTAAGAGGCAACTGGAATACTATTTCAATCGCGCGGATTTGCGCGAAATGGTGGAAGAGGAAAACGAGGACGTGATTATCTGCCCCGGTTGCAGGCATACTCGGGTTCTCACGCGCGAAGAGAAGGACGGCATTCGGGATCGGTTCTTCGCGGCGAAGAGCCAGGTTGCGTAGCAGATCTTTCAACTTCGGGTCCACATTGAGTGCCTCGCTAGACGTTTTCGACGCGGGACTTTATGTCGGAGTAGGCGGCGGCGATTAGGGTGCTTAGGGCTGCGGCATTTATGGGGGTGCCCGGTTTCAGTTTTACGTGGCGCATGAACTTGCCGGCGCCTTGCAGCAGGCCGGCGGGATCGGGGAGAGATGCGCCTTGGAAGAAGCCTACGTTTACGTGCGCGGCGAATACATTTACGTAGTCGAAGGGGGCGTCTCCCAGGCAGGCAGTCGGGCAGCCGTCGTGGAGGAGTTCGCGGACTTCGTCGCCGGACTTACGCATTGCTTCGAACCAGCGTTGCGCGATGGCTCCCAATTCACCTGGATGCCGTTTCATCCAGGCTTCGATGGCGGGATCGCGCTGGACAGCGCCGTTGAATCGCAGGAAGTCCGTTTTCATCGTTGCTCGCCTTTCTGCTTTGGGGATCCCTGGTTATGTTATAGCTTTACTTTTCCTTCGAGCAAATTCTGCCATGAGGGCATCTTTCTTTTTATTACTATCGTGTTTTGCAAACCAGGCGCGGTGCGGCGTTGGACGTGAACACTATTCATGACGTGCACTAAGCGGCTTCGGGAAGGAATACGGCGCGGAGAAATTCCGATGTTATGGTTTCGATTTGACGAAGAAGCGAGTGAAAAAAGAGACCTGCCAGGAACTTGGACTCAATGTCCGATTGAGGGTGCGACGGGTACCGGAGAAGCGAAAATCGGTCCGAGGCTCAACTGGCCGGTTTAGTCCGCACGACCAATCAGGCACAATGTGTCGCCTGCTTGACTAGGCGGAATTGTGCGCCGGCTTTGCCAGTTTGGCATCCGCCACACGAACGGACTTGGCTTGACGCGGCGCTTTCATTTCTTTTTTCACCCGGGCGAGCAGCTTTTCGCCGGGACTGTTATGGAGGGCTTTCTTCATGTTCACAGCTTGCCCTGGAAACTGAGGAAATACAGTTCCATATTGCACTAATGACGATTTCTGGCAATTCGACTACTTCGGCGATTCGACTCCTCTGGGAATCGATTGCGACCTGTTTGGAACGTTCTCCGGAACAGCCGTTGGACTGGCTTAGCCCGGACTCGACTCGGCGAGCACCGGGGCTACCAAATCGTGCTCATAATAGGGTAATTGCACGCCGATTCCGGTTTGGCCGCATGGCAAGTTTGCCTCGACGTGGGCAACGCGGACTGAGGCAAATTCGTGTATTGCTGTCCGAAATGCGGAGAGGAAACCCCCAAGGAGCCAGTGGCGCTGAGCGAGTTGGGACCGGCAGAGGAACATGAGTGCCCGCCGGAAGTCCAGAATGACGCAGAACCCTGCTAGGAAGACGCAAGACCGACGCGGGTCAACTCGGGATTGACTCACCGCGGTTATCGGACTCAAGGTGGCGATACATGGCCGAGGCGAGAATATTTATTTAATCCAGTTCCACTACGTGCGGTCGCGCGCGAAGGGAAAGGGTCAGCGTAAGTCTGGTTAGGATCTGGATTGGATTTTTGGGTAGTTTTTTCGTGGTTGAATAGTGGCGCCGATACGAACATGTCCTGTTATGCGACTACGCAGCCGCTGGGCGGGAATTGCCGCCTCCATAGCTAGAAAAAGAATCGGAAATCGGAGCATGGTAGTAGACTTATCGCCGGGCTAGGACAGTGGAAGGCGGTCGCCGGATCGCCCTTTGTCGTAGTAATCTAGAAAGCACTAACGAACCCGGTCCATGAGTTCGCCTAAGTATCCTCCTGGAAAGGCACGTACAAACATTGCGCGAGACTGAGAAACACTACCGCGACTTAGTTGAGAACAGCCTCGATTTGATGTGCACCCACGACTTGAATGGTGTTCTGTTGACCGTCAATCGGGCCGCTGCGCGGACTCTGGGTTATGAGCCTGGCGAACTTGTAAATCGGAACCTTCGTGAAATTCTGAGCCCGGAGGTTCGCGAAGAGGTTGACGCGTATCTCGTTGCGTTAAGAGAGAAAGGCGCCTCAAGCGGGTTCATGAAGCTGCGCACCAAGAGCGGCGAGACGCGGATTTGGAAGTTCACCAACACGGTAAGGACCGAGGGAGTAGAGGTTCCTGTTGTCCGCGGGATAGCACACGATCTTACCGACATTTTTCAGGCTCAGAAGGCCTTGCGCGAAGGGGAAGAGCGTCTACGCATCGCCGCCGAGGTCGGCAGGATGTATGCCTGGGAGTGGGACTCCGCCAGAGACTCGATACACCGATCCGCAGAATGCGCTGGCATTCTCGGTATGGACGCAGGCGAAGAGGGTTCTGCGACAGACTATTTCACTTTAGTCCATCCCGATGATCGAGCCAGGCTATGGACTATATCAACTTCACTAACACCAGATCAGCCGACTTATCGAACGGAGTATCGGAGGTTCCACCCGGACGGCACCCTGCTGTGGCTGGAAGAAAGCGGCCGCGGGAAGTTTGACGAGGCCGGAAAAATGGTCGGGTTGGTTGGTATGACGGCGGATATCACAGAGCGCAAGGAGGCGGAAGAGGCGCTGCGGGCGAGCGAGGAGCGCAGCCGGCAAATTGTGCGGAAGTCCCCTGTGGCCATGCTTGTGACTCAAGGGTTTGAGCCACAGCCGGAGCTAGTCAAGATAGCCAATGACAAATTCGTGGCATTGTTTGGCTATTCCGCTGAGGAGGTTCCTGATGTCGCCCACTGGTGGCCTCTTGCCTATCCCGACGAAGGTTACCGAGAAACTGTCAGAGCAGAATGGCAAGCGCGCGTGAAGGAAGCTCTCAAGAACCGCTGTGAAATCGCACCCATGGAAGCAAGGGTTCGCTGCAAGGATGGTTCAGACCGTTACATCGAGTTTCACTTCGCCTCTCTGGGAGAGATTAATTTAGTAAGCTTCGTGGACTTGACAGCCCACAAACAGGCGACAGAGGCGCTGGCGAAGCTCGGAGGGCGGCTCATCGAGGCGCAAGAGGAAGAACGTGCCCGGATCGCCAGAGAACTTCACGATGACATCGGTCAACGTCTGGCACTGCTGAGCATCGAGTTAGAGCAGCTCCGTTACAACTCTCCCGATTTGTCTCTTGAAGTTCGTAGTCGTATTGGCGCGTTGCAGAAACAGGTCACCGAGATGGCGACGGATGTCCAAGCTATTTCGCACAAGTTGCATTCGTCAAAGCTGGAATATCTAGGTGTAGTGATCGCGATGAGAGGATTTTGCGAAGAGTTCTCCAAGCAACAGAAAGTAGAAATTGTCTTTGCCCATGATGACATCCCGTTCAAGGTGCCACTGGAGATTTCACTTTGTCTTTTCCGCGTCTTACAGGAAGCCTTGCAAAATGCGATCAAGCACAGCGGCGTGCGGCACTTCGATGCGGAGCTGCGCTGCGCATCGGACGAGATTCACCTGACGGTGAGGGATTCTGGCGCTGGTTTTGACAGCGCAACGACAAAGGATGGCCGAGGGCTTGGCCTGATTAGCATGGCGGAGCGGCTGAAACTACTGAGCGGAACGTTTTCAATCGAATCGCAACCAAGATGTGGGACGACGGTGCACGCCCGCGTGCCTCTCCGTACGAAAAATAATTTTCTGCGCGCCGCTGGGTAAGAGTCCTCGCCTCTGCCTATGACTAATCAACGCGGGCAATGAGAAGCTATGGCAAACCAGGGCAAACGATTATTCTGAAATGTGACGGAAAACCCAGAAACAGCCGAGAAGACCCCGCATCGGAAAGTTACGCTCCGATTTTTGGTGCGATGGTTTCTGATCGGAGCGGCGGCTCTTTGGGGGCTGGCTGTGCTGATGCTGGTGGCTGCGCGTTGGATCGACCCACCGACTACCGCTGTGCATGCAGAGCGGCGCTTGGAGGCATGGATTCAACACAAGCCGTATCGCGAACGATACGAATTCGTTCCGCTGAGCCAAATCTCGCCGGATTTCCAGCATGCCGTGATCGCCGCGGAAGACGGGCGCTTCTACCAGCATCATGGATTCGATTGGGGCGCGATGGAAATCGCGGCTGAGGATGATATGGAAGGCGGGCGCATTCGCGGCGGGTCCACGCTGACGCAGCAACTGGTAAAGAATTTGTTTTTTGGAACGGGGCGCTCGATTCTGCGCAAGGGAGCCGAGTTCACACTTGTGCCCGTGGCGGAATTGGTGCTCGGGAAGAAGCGGATTTTGGAACTTTATATGAACGAGGTGGAATGGGGGCCTGGTGTTTATGGTGCGGAGGCGGCGTGCCGATACTACTACCGGATTTCGGCGCGGAGTATTGGCCGGGAACAGGCGGCGCGACTGGCGGCGATTTTGCCGTTGCCGCTGAAGCGACGGCCCGAGCGGATGAATCACTACAGCGAGCTTATTCTGGAGCGGATGCGGCAGATGGGGTGGTGAGCGCGCGGCACATTGTCGAGAAGCTGAGAGATTCGTAGCGATAAACGATGCGGACCCAACCGGTACTTTCATTCAATGAAACGATGGTGGATTGCTGTGAGAGCTGCCAGTAGGTGTCTGCCCCAATGGGACCGAAAGTCTAAGCGCCAATCAAACAGCACGTCAGGCCGCGCGGCGCCGCTTTCTTCTAGGTGAAGGCTTTGCCTGAGATCGAAATAAATCTCCGAAATATCTCCGGCAATACTCCCCTGTACAGGTTCTTGTTTCTCCGTAAAATCGAAAATTGTCCAATATGTGTCGAGGGGTCCAATTTTCTTCTCGAGCGAGCGACGTAGCTCAGCCCATCTGTCCGTTTGGAAGGGAGCCTCATTCGTATCGGTGGTTTCTGGCTCCACGACAGGCAAGGAGAGCGCGACACTGTAAAGCTCGGCCATGCTGTGGCTCACGTTCGCCAAGAACGCTTCGGTTTCAAAATGAGGGGCCGCGTCTACGAGTTCTATGAACTTCATTGCGGAAGCGCCGAATCTGTGCATCAGTTCGATGTTGTCGCTCATGGTGTGGGGCCATTTTAGTCTACCTGTAGCCCAACTGCATTCCCACCGTGACAGATTCGACTCAGCTCCTGACAGACGCGGTAACCGGAAAGTGATCCACGCTCAGGGGAGAGGAACGGAAAACTTGTCCTGGGGACTTGGGTGAGTGGTTAGGAGGATTTGGATTTTTCTAGGGCTTCGGTTAGGGCGGGCATGATTTCGAAGATGTCAGCGACTACGCCGTAGTCGGCGATTTCGAAGATGGGGGCGTTGGCGTCTTTGTTGATGGCGACGATGGTGCGAGCGCCTTTCATGCCGACGACGTGCTGGATGGCGCCGCTGATGCCGAGAGCGAGATAGAGCTTGGGGGCGACGGTTTGGCCGGAGCTGCCGATTTGGCGCTCCATGGGGAGCCAGCCTTCGTCGCAGATGGGGCGGGAGGCGGCGATTTCTCCGCCGATGGCTTTGGCGAGAGCTTCGGCTTGGGGAATGTTTTCGGGAGCTTTGATGCCGCGGCCGATGGAAACGATGATGGGGGCTTGGGTGAGGTCGACGGCAGATTTGGCTTCTTTGAAAAGATCGAGAGGCTTGGTGCGGATTTGATCGGCGGTTACAGTGACGGCGAATTTGTTGATGGGAACCTTGCCGGAGGGATGCGCGGCGAGGAGATCGGCGCGGAAGGCGCCGGATTGGAAGGAGGCGAACCACGGAGCGGCACCAAGGAAGGTGACGTCGGCGGCGGTTTTGCCTTGAAACATTTGGCGGACGAAGATTAGTTTTCCGGATTCGTGGCGATAGCCGATGCAGTCGCCGATCATGCCTTTGCCGAGAGAGGCGGCGAGCTTGGGAGCGAAATCGCGGACTTGGTAGGTGTGGGGGAAGAGGACGAGATCGGGCTTGGCGGAGTCGATGACTTGTTTAAGCGCGATGCAGAAGGCGTCGGGCGTGTAGGATTCGAGGAGGTCGTGCTCGACTTGGAGGACTTCGGCGACGTTTTTTGTGGCGAGTTCGGCGGCGAAGGCGTCGAGATTCTTGCCGAGGACGAGGGCGGTGACGGTGCTGGAGGTGTCCGCAGCGATTTGCTGGGCGGCGGCGAGAGTTTCGGAGCTGGCGTTGTTCCACTTGGATTGGCGGAGTTCGGTGACGACCAGGATTTTCATCGGGCTTTCCTTTTTCGCGCTTCCTTAGTGCGAGGCGAAGAGAGATTTCTCGCTTCGCTCGAAATGACCGCGGCTGGGGCCTGACTAACTTCTCGGGCCCGGCTAAATTACACGGGCTTCGAATTTCAATTTTTCGACTAGCTTGGTAGCGACTTCTTTTGGGGTGCCGGTTAGGAATTCGGTTTTTTTAGTTTTTGTGGGGACGTAGATTTTTTCTATTTTTTGCGTTGGTTCGTGAGAAATGCCTAGGGATTCGCGAGTGATGGTGGCGATTTCTTTTTTCTTGGCGGCCATGATGCCTTTCAGCGTGGCATAGCGGACTTTGTTGATGCCGGACTGGATGGAGAGAACGGCGGGAAGAGGGCATTCGATGTGCTGGAACCAGCCGGCTTCGAGTTCGCGCTTGAGCTTCATTTTGGGGCCGTCGACTTCGATGGCCATGATGATGGTGGCGTGGGGACGATCGAGTAGAGCGGCGAGGAGGACGCCGGTCTGGCCAAAGCCGTGGTCGTCGCTCTGGAGGCCGGTGAGGACGAGGTCGGCGTTTTCTTTGGCGATGGCGGCGGCGAGAGCTTTTGCAGAGCCGAGAGGATCGAGCTGGGCGAAATTGTCGTCGGCGATGTGAATGGCGCGGTCGGCGCCTTTGGCTAGAGCTTCCTTGATGGTTTGTTTGACGCGCTCGGGACCCAGGGAGAGGGCGATGACCTCGCCTCCGTGCTTTTCTTTGAGGCGGAGGGCTTCCTCGAGGGCGTAGCTGTCGGGCTCGTTCATTTCGAAGCCGATGTCGGATTCTTTGATCCAGTTACCGGCGATCGAGAGTGGAGCGTCTTTTGCGGGGACTTGTTTGATGCAGACGATGATGTTCATGGAGTTCGTCCTTACTGAGAAAATATGATTGAAGACTAAAATTCAATCGAAGACCCACCCTCAAAAAACTAGGGTGGGGCACCCGCGATTTATCCCCAAAAAGCGCCGGTCTGAAGACCGGCCACTACAACTGCGCACAGACTGAAGTCTGTGCTACTCGGACCAGCGCTTGAAAATCAGGGCGGCGTTTGTGCCGCCGAAACCGAAAGAATTCGAGAGCGCATATTCGACGGACGCCTTGCGGGCGACGTTCGGAATGTAGTCCAGGTCGCATTCGGGATCGGGGACTTCCAGATTGATCGTGGGCGGCAGAATTTGGTCGCGGAGTGCGAGGACGCTGATGCCTGCTTCGAGGCCGCCGGCGCCGCCGAGGAGATGGCCGGTCATGGATTTCGTCGAGCTGATGGGAACTTTTCCAGCGTAATCGCCAAAGACCCTCTTGAGAGCGCGCGTCTCGATGACGTCGCCGAGCGGAGTGGAAGTTCCGTGCGCGTTGACGTAGCCGATGTCTTCGGGCTTGAGTTTCGCATCCTTAATGGCGGCGCGCATGACGCGGAAGGCGCCGTCGCCATCGGAGGCGGGCTGGGTGATGTGGTAGGCGTCGCCGGACATGCCGTAGCCAACGATTTCGGCGAGGATGCTGGCGTTGCGTTTTTGCGCATGCTCGAGAGATTCGAGGATTAGGATCCCCGCGCCTTCGCCGACGACGAAGCCATCGCGCCCGGAGTCGAACGGGCGGCTGGCATGCGCGGGATCGTCATTGCGAGTGGAAAGCGCCTTCATGGCAGCAAAGCCGCCGATGCCCATGGGAGTAACGGTGGCTTCGGTGCCGCCGCAGATCATCATTTCGGCGGCGCCGCGCTCGATGATTTTGAAAGAGTCGCCGATGGCGTGGGCAGAGGCGGAGCAAGCGGTGGCGGTGGCAGAATTCGGGCCTTTGGCGCCATAGCGAATGGAAATATGGCCGGAGGCGAGATTGACGATGGCGGAAGGGATGAAAAAGGGAGAGATTCTGCCTGGTCCGCCCTCGATCAATTTGCGGTGTTCGCGTTCGATGATATCGAAACCGCCGATGCCGGAAGAGACGTAAACGCCGACTTCATCGAGGTCGGAATCTTCGGGTTTCCAATTGGCGGATTTGACGGCGAAGTCCGCGCCAGCGAGAGCCACCTGGATGAAGCGGCCCATTTTTTTCAGTTCTTTTTTCTCGATCCATTGGAAGGGATCGAAGTTTTTGATTTCGCCGGCGATCTTGCAGTCGAAACCGGTGGTATCAAATTGCGTGACGAGGCCAACGCCGCTCTGACCGGCGAGGAGATTTTTCCAGGATTCCTCCGTGCCGATGCCCAAAGCGCAGACAAGTCCAACACCCGTAACGACTACGCGGCGAGTCAACTTTGTGATGCTCCCTGTTGAGGTGATGAATTCGTGGCTTACTTTCCCTTGGCGTGTTTGTCGATGTAATCCACGGCGTCCTTGACCGTGGTCATCTTTTCGGCGTCCTCATCGGGGACTTCTATGCCGAAAGCTTCCTCGAACGCCATCACTAGTTCGACCTGATCGAGGGAATCCGCGCCGAGGTCGTCCACGAAGGACGCCGTGGGCGTGACTTCGGCTTCATCGACGCCGAGCTGCTCGACGATAATTTGTTTAACGCGCTCTTCCACACTGGCCATTCCGGTGTCCTCCGCGATTTCTATCGCAAGTTGTGCAAAGACGTACAGTAACAGTGTATCGGCCCCAATGCCGTGGTACGGACTCGAAAATCGTCAATCAGGCAACCTGCCCATTCTAGACAGGCATACGAGCAAGGTCAACTTGCTGCTGGCATCAGACCGTCCCACCGCGATGACTCATTCACGGTCGCCTCGCGCCAGCTTCGCACAGTAGATTTCGGGAAAAGACCGCCAAGAGACCCGTCCGCCTGCACAAATCGCAGGTATTCGGCGTCTTCCAACACCTGTTCAGCTTTAACCGGTTGAACATACGCTGGATCACCGGGTTCTCCTCCTGTAAGTTCTACAACAAACCACTTATCAGCCATCTTCTTCACTCACGCCAAGTACAGCCCGCCGTTCACGTCGAGGACGTGGCCGGTGATGTAGGCGGCTTCGTCGCTGGCCAGGAAGACGATGGCGGAAGCTACGTCGCGGGCGGAGCCCATGCGGCCTAGCGGAATGCGCGCTTTCAGATCGTCCTTCACTTTGTCGGGGAGGACGTCGGTCATGGGCGTGGCGATGAAGCCGGGGGCGACGGCGTTTACCGTGATATTGCGGGAGGCGATTTCGATGGCGATGGCTTTGGTGAGGCCGATTAGGCCTGCTTTCGCGGCGACGTAATTGGCCTGGCCGGCGTTGCCCATCTGCGCGACGATACTGGCGATGTTGATGATGCGGCCTGCGCGGGCGCGCATCATGGTCGAGAGAGCTTGCTGAATGCACAGGTGAGCGCCGGTGAGGTTGGTGCGAATGACGGCGTCCCAATCGTCCTGCTTCATGCGAAGGGCGAGGCCATCGCGAGTGATAGCGGCATTGTTGACGAGAATATCCAGGCGGCCGAATTTTTCGAGGGCTTGCTTGAAGCCGGATTTGATTTGGTCGGGGTCGGCGACGTCCATTTTGATGGCGATGGCTTGGCCACCGGCGTTTACGATTTCGTTGACGAGCGAAGAGAGTTTTTCTTCGTTGCGAGCGGCGGCGACGACTTTCGCGCCGGCTTCGGCTAGAGCCAGGGCGGTTTCGCGGCCGATGCCTTGGGAGGCACCGGTGGTTAGGGCTACTTTGTCTTTTAGACTGAACATCGAAGTGTGTCTCGTTCACCTTTCAGGTTGATGTTTGGAGCCCAAGACCCACGTTCAAAAGACGAGGGTGGGGCACCCAAACCGGTTCGACACAAAACTACCACCATTTCGACACAAAACCGCCGGTCTAAAGACCGGCCACTACCACCACTTCGACGCAAAAGCGCCGGCCTGACGATTCCAGAGGCACAGACTGAAGTCTGTGCTACTCACGCGGCATCGGAACGGGCGCCGGCGATTTTTTCTACCGTGGCGGCTAAACTTTTTTCGTCTTCGACGTTGAGCGTGGCAACGGAACGCTCGATTTGGCGCAGGAGGCCGGTTAAGACGCGGCCAGGGCCGACTTCGACGAACGTGTTCACGCCTTCATCGATCAGGAGGCGGATGGACGCTTCCCAACGCACGGGCATGGTGACCTGGCGGATGAGGGCTTCGCGGGCTTCGTCGCCGGAAGTGATGGTGTCGGCGTCGACGTTGGTGACGAGAGGGACGGATAAATTTGAAAAATTCGTGGCGTGCAAATCTTTGGCAAGGCGCTCTTGCGCGGGCTGCATCAGGGCGGAGTGAAATGGAGCGGAGACGGGAAGGATTACGGCGCGCTTGGCGCCGAGTTGGGAAGCGATTTCGACGGCGCGTTTGACGGCGGCGGCGTGGCCGGAGATTACGGTTTGTTCGGGAGAATTCAAGTTGGCGGCGGAGCAAATTTCGTTTTCGGCGGCGCGCTTGCAGGCATCGGCAACGACCGCGGGAGAGAGGCCCATGATTGCGGCCATTGCGCCTACTCCAGGCGGAACGGCTTCCTGCATGTAGGTGCCGCGTTTGCGAACGAGCTGGACGGCGTCGGAAAATTTCAGTGCACCGGCAGCGACGAGAGCGGAGTATTCGCCGAGGCTGTGGCCGGCGACGAAATCGGGAGTGAGGCCTTTTTCCGCGAGGACGCGATAGACGGCGACGGAACAGGTGAGAATGGCGGGCTGGGTGTTGGCGGTCAGCTTGAGCTCGTCTTCGGTGCCTTCGAAGCAGATTTTGGAGATGGAAAAGCCGAGAGCCTTATCGGCTTCGTCGAAAACGGCGCGCGCCGACGGATATTTATCGGCAAGTTCCTTGCCCATGCCGGGGTATTGCGACGCCTGGCCCGGAAATACAAATGCGACTTTGCCCATCGTTCAATTCCTCTCCTGAGCCGTCATGCGAGAACGCTCGCGGCCGAGAGCTCCTGTTCGATTTTTTCGTTGATGCGTGCGCGAGCCAGGCCCGCAGCCACGCGAATGGCGTTTTTGATGGCCTTAGCATTGGAGCGGCCATGACCGATGACGCAAACGCCGCGAACGCCCAAAAGCGGCGCGCCACCATATTCGGTGTAATCGATGGTCTTCTTCAAGCCTTTCAAAGCTCCGCGCGAAATGAGAAAGCCGACCTGCGAGGCAAGCGAGCTCTGAATCGATTTTTTCAGCAAGCCGAAAATCTGGACGGCAAGGCCCTCGCAAATTTTGAGGGCGATGTTGCCCACGAAACCATCGCTGACAATCACGTCGACGTTTCCAGAGAAAAGATCTCCGCCTTCCACGTTGCCGACAAAATGGACGGGGCTCTTTTTCAAACGAGTGTAAACCTCACGCGTGAGTTCATTGCCCTTGATTTCTTCCTCGCCGACGGAAAGCAAACCGACGCGAGGACGGCGGTTGCCAAAAGTCGCCCGATAATAGATTTCGCCCATCACCGCGAACTGAACAAGATGCTCAGGCTTGGAATCGACGTTGGCACCGACGTCCAGGAGCACGGAAACGCCGCCCTTGGCGTTCGGAAAAGGTGCGGCTAGCGCTACGCGATCGACGGATTCCAGCGTTCCGAGCAAAAATCTAGCCACGGTCATGACGGCCCCGGTGTTGCCTGCGCTGACTAATCCGTCGGCCTTGGCTTCACGGACGAGACGCGCGGCGACGTGGACGGAACTGTCTTTCTTCCGTCGAAAGGCCTGAGCCGGGTGGTCTTCCATGGTGATCACCTCGCTTGCCGGAACAATGTCGATCGGCAAACTGGGCGCGGCATGTTTGGCCAGCTCCGCGCGAACGACGCTGGGTTGGCCGACGAGCATGACCCGCACGCCCAACTCACGGGCAGCCAGGACACTGCCTTCAACCTCGGGGCGGGGCGCATTGTCACCGCCCATGGCGTCAACGGCGATAGTGATCATCGGATTTATCTGACCGCTACTTCCTAGAAAGGACCGGGAAGAAAAAAACGCGGTGTCAGGCCGACTTGTCTTGCACAGCGCGGCCTTTATAGTAGCCGCAATGGGGACAAGCCTGATGCGGCTGCTTGGTCTCGTGGCAATTCGGACATTCGCCGAGCGGCGGCTTTTCGAGAAAATCGTGGGCTCGTCGGTTGCTCGTGCGGCGCTTCGAATGCCGTCTTTTTGGGTTAGGCATAGCAATACTCCTCGTTCCCGCCCCAGTGGGCGGATTGTATGGGCTTTCGGCCCTGGAAACTATTGTTTTTTCAGCCAGTCCTGCTTGAGGCGCGCGAGGGGAGCCAGCCGCGGGTCCGTCGAGTGGGTCTCGCAGCGGCACTCCTCGTGGTTCAGGTTAGCACCACAATTCGGGCACAATCCCCGGCAGTCACTTTGACAAATGACCTTCAGGGGCAGAGCCAAAAGAACCTGTTCTCTCAGCACATCGGCCAGAAAGAGACCATCTCCCTCGAAAAAGCCGATTTCCGTGTCGTCATCCTTGAGCCGGTCTTCCTTCGGTTTGGCGCCCCTGGGCATGGGCGCGTAAAAGAGATCAAAAGAGCGGTTCACGTCTTCGATAACCGGTTCGAGACAACGCGCACAGACCATTTCAATTTTTGTTTCGAGCTGGCCTTCGATGCGAATCTGGCCCTCGAGCAGTTCCGCCGTGGCGGTGACTTCAAGAGGAGCGACCTGCTTAATCTCCGAAGAATGGTAATCGATGCTGGCCGGGGCGTAGCTCTTCCGGATGCGCAACTTCCGAACAGCGAGTTCTTTAACATCGAGGAACACGTCTTGAACGCCTCCGGCGCTAACGCTCATGCTTTATCATTATTCCGTCGGAGGAGCGGCAAGTCAAGGAACGGGGCAGCGTTCTGCGAAGTTTGCTACGAGGATGGCACGGGGCCGCTCTAGTACCAGGAGGTCAAGGTGCAGCACGAATGAGGCTGCTGGATCGCGGTCTGCCCGCCGCGGACAGTTTTAAGAAGCCGGGGAAGGGGAGAGGAGTGATATAATTTACTTGCCTAGAATCCGACAATCCTCCGACTCCGTTCACGCCGTCCTGATTCCGCGGAGGCTTACAAATGCGAACAACGACGAAAATGGCATTGCCTTTGGCCCTAAGCGTGGCCTCGATTTCGTTGCTCTTCGCGGGGTACCAGGTACGCACGGAGAAAAGAAATCTCAATCACGACCTCGTGCACCGAGCGGAAAATTTGGGCGAAAGCCTACAGGAAACCGTAGAACATCTGCTGGAACAGAATTCGACGCGATCGCTCCAACGATTCGTGGAAAGGTACGGGCAGCGGGAGCATTTGAAGGGATTGGCGGTTTATGACCAGGATGGAAAATCGCTGGTGGTAACAGAGGGACTCCCCCCGGAGCTAGGGGCGCTGCCCGCGATTGCGGCCAAGCCCGCACCCAACGAGGCTGGAGCAGGTCAATTCCTACATGTAGGTGACTTGCAGCTCTACGCTTACGAGCTTCCCCTGGAGCGCAATGGAAAAGCGGCGGGAACGATCGCCATTTACTACGACACGAGCTATATCGATGCGCGGCTGTCGTACACGCTGCGGGATTCGCTGCTGAACGCGCTGATTCAAACGGTGCTGATTACGGGGCTTGCGCTGCTGCTGGTTCGCTGGAATTTGACGGCGCCCATGAATCGCACGGCGAAATGGCTGCGCACGCTGCGCACGAGCAGCCAGAGTACGCCACCCGTGCCACCCTCGGGGGAGATCTTCGATCAAATCCACAGGGAAGTGACGCATCTTGCGCAGGACTTGAGCGCCGCACGCGCCACGGCGGAGCAGGAAGCGCGGCTGCGGGACACGCACTCGTCGCTGTGGACGGCGGAGCGGTTACGGGTCAGTGTACGAAATAAACTGCAGGACAAGCCGCTATTTGTGGTGTCAAACCGCGAGCCTTGCATGCACGTCTACAACGAGAAGGATCACTCGATCGGATATATTGTGCCCGCGAGCGGTTTGGTCACTGCGCTACAGCCAGTGCTGGTCGCGTGCGACGGGACATGGATCGCACACGGATCAGGAAGCGCGGACCGCGACGTCGTGGACAAAAAGGATCACTTGAGGGTTCCGCCGGATCACCCGAGCTACACGCTGCGGCGCGTGTGGCTTACCGATGAGGAGGAAAAGGGCTACTACGAAGGTTTTTCGAACGAAGGACTATGGCCGCTTTGTCACATCGCGCACACGCGGCCGACTTTTCGTCCGGAAGATTGGCTGCGGTATCAACAGGTCAATCGTAAGTTTGCGGACGCTGTTTTGGAAGAAATGGAAGGCACGGATTCGCCGATATTATTGGCGCAGGACTATCACTTCGCGCTGTTGCCGCGGATGGTGAAAGAAGCACGGCCGGATGCGAGAGTGGCCATCTTCTGGCATATACCGTGGCCTAACCGTGAGGTATTCGGAATCTGCCCGTGGCAGCGAGACTTGCTGGATGGGTTGCTGGGCGCCGATTTGATCGGGTTTCACGTGCAATCGCACTGCAATAATTTTCTGGAGACAGTAGACCGAGGGGTGGAGGCGTTGACGGAGTGGGACCGATTTGCCGTCAACCGGCAAGGACACGTAACGCGCGTGCGGCCGTATCCGATCAGCGTGGCCTTCTCTGACCCGGCGCCGGCTTTCCCGGAAGGGAGCAGCGTCGGAAAAGAAAGAGCCGCACTGTTTGCGGAGCTAGGAGTCGAGGCCAGCCTGCTTGGTGTGGGAGTGGACCGCGTGGACTACACGAAAGGAATCATCGAACGGTTCCGGGGCATCGAGCTTTTTCTCGAGGAACATCCGGCCTACATGCGCCGATTCACGTTCGTTCAGATCGGAGCACCGAGCCGGACAGATATCGATCGATACCGGCATTTCCTCGAGGAAGTGAGCGCGGAAGCTGACCGGATCAATGCGCGGTTTCAAGCAGGGCATTGGAAGCCGATCGTTTTTCTGAAAAAGCACCATTCGCACGAGGAAATCGCGCGCTATTACCGGGCGGCGACGGTTTGCATGGTCACTTCGCTTCACGACGGCATGAATCTTGTGGCCAAGGAATTCGTAGCCTCGCGGGATGACGAGCGCGGGGTGCTTGTTTTGAGCACGTTTGCAGGCGCGGCGCACGAACTCTCGGACGCGCTGCAGGTCAATCCTTACGACGTTCAGCAGGTGGCGGAAGCGATTCACCGCGCCATCGAAATGCCCGAAGATCAACAATCCCTCCGCATGCAGCGCATGCGTCAGATCGTGCGCGAGCACAATATTTACCGATGGGCAGCCAATCTGCTTTCCGACTTGACGGAGATTCGCATCGACGCGCCGGAACGTGTCGAAATGCCGCAAATACAATGAATCTAGCGCTCTCTGCCGGGCGCTATTGCGTTATGTAGAATTAAGACGTGTAGAGGCGGCGGGCAGATCCCTGTGCGGTTCGGGGCCATGGCGCAAAACGCTGTAGCGATCCCTGGATGAAAATTATTGATGCCGCTTAGTAAGTAACCGACCAACCGACAATCGTCATAGACAGTATGAGCAGCAAGGCCCCCGTACTGACCAGGCTGAGGATTCTGCCGTGTCCGAGAAGGTAGTCTCGCGACTCTGCGTCGATGCAAAGTAGAACGGCAACGACCAAAACGACGGCCCACGCTAGAATTGCGGGCAAGCCGGGGTACTTGCCAATCAGCGAAAGAAACTGGCCGGGGGGTTGGCCTGCGGGGATCCACCAGGGAATCAAGGGAGCGATTCCCGTGGCGAGGGAAAGCGTAAGAAGCTTGCGCGTAAACCAACCCTTGACCTTCGGCCGGGCTTCTTTCCAGACGAAGTAATCCCAGGCGAGTAAGGCGATGGCAAAAAGGACCCAACCATAGAGAGCCGCCTTCTCGTCGAACCACCACCAAGCACGGAAGAGGAAGCGGGCATTGTGGGCCAAGGCGAAACGCGGAAGCAGGAAGACAGCCACCAAACCATTGCACGCGACGGCCACGAGAAGCGTAAGCAAGCTCATAAGCTGGAACCAGTAGCGAGTAGGGACGCGGCGACACCGGGTGCAGATGGATTGCTTCGGCAGGAAATTTAGTCCACAGCGGTCGCAGAACACGGCTGGTCTCCCAAATCGCGGGAATCGAATCCTGTGATCGCTGCCAGAGTATCTGATTGGAAGCGAAAAAAACTACTGGTCTGACGGTCAGTTGAAAGGGCAGGCAGTATTGGTAGTATGTAGGCATCCAGCCAGATACCCTTCCCGGGTGAAGTGCCTAGACTTGAAGAAAATCCACGGTCAGGCGGGGGTGCAGAATGACCGAGGCCACGCAACAAACAAGAGGGTGGGTGGGCCAGATCGTCGACGGGACCTTTCCGCTCCGAGAGTTTCTTGGCGAGACAGAGCACAGCGCGGTGTTCCTGACAGAATACGGCGAAGGCGCGCCACAAAAGGCGGTTATCAAGCTGGTTGCAGCCGAAACAGAGACAGCAGATCAACTGTTGGCGAACTGGAATTCGGCCGCACAACTTTCTCATCCGAATATATTGCGATTATTCCGCGCGGGGCGATGCACGTTCGCCGGGCATGACGTATTGTATTTGGCGATGGAATACGCCGAAGAGAATCTCTCGCAGATTTTGCCGGAGCGGGCGCTCACGCCAGAAGAAACGCGCGAGATGCTGAGTCCCGTCCTGGATGCGCTGGAATATCTTCATGGCGAGGGCCTCGTGCACGGTGACCTTAAGCCCGCAAATATCTTGGCCACCGGGGATCGTTTGAAGCTTTCGAGTGACACGATTTCACGCATTGGAGAGCGGCAAGTTTCCTTCAGAAGACCGGGCCCTTACGATCCGCCGGAAGCCATCAGCGGAATGCTGACGCCCGCTGCCGACGTATGGTTGCTGGGTACGACCCTAATTGAAGTGTTGACGCAGCGGTTGCCGGACTGGCAACCTGGGCCAAATCGCGAGCCAGTGGTTCCTGCCAATCTTCCCGAACCGTTTCGCGAAATCGCGCGCCAGAGCTTGGGGTTAGAGCCTCAGAAGCGTGCCAGCTTAGGCGAGCTTGCGGCGCGGCTTACTTCGCGCGCGGCGGTGGCTTCCGCATCGGCCGGTGCATCTGTTTCCCAGTTGGCGGGGGCCCCGAGTGCCGTCGCTGCGGCGGGCGTGGTGCCTTCCGTTGCGCCCAAAGCGATGACTTCGCAGATTCGGCCGCCCATGGCTGCGGCGAGATTGCAGACCGGTCCGCATCGGCCGCCGCCGTACAAAGGACCAGGAGCGAAATCGAAGTTTATCGTTCCTCTCATTGTGGCGGCCGTGTTGTTTGCGGCGATAGTGACGGTGCCGCGACTTCTTACGCACCGGACCGGTTCGCAATCAAACCTGGTGGTTGCGCGCGCAAGTCAGCCCGGCCCGGCCGAGGCCCCGAGGTCGGCGGAGCACGCTGTTTCGTCAACGCATAAGACCAAAGCAGAACGAAAACCGGCTGTCTCTGAGCCCGCGAATTCGGCCACGTCGGGCAGACCCGCGGAAGTTCAGAGCAAGGATGCGGCGGCTGCGCCGGAGTCTTTGAAAACGACTAGCGAAAGGGAACAGCCTGCTGTGGCCGTGCCGTCGACGGCGTCTGCTGGCTCAGCGGGAAGTGCGAAGACTACCGCAGGAAGTGTTGCGGCTAAGGGTGACGTGCTGGATCAAGTCTTGCCTGAGGTGTCGGCGAAGGCGCGCAACACGATACGGGGGAGAGTGCGCGTTGGAATCAAAGTGCATGTGGATGCGGCGGGAGCCGTCACAGATGCAGACTTTGCTTCTCCCGGACCGAGCAAGTTTTTTGCGGACTTGGCCCTGAAAGCGGCGAACAAGTGGGTTTTCACGCCGCCCGAAGTGAATGGGAAAAGCGTTCCGAGCGAATGGAGCCTGCGATTTGTGTTCACGCAGAAGGACACCAAGGTCATTCCGACACAAACCGTTCCTTAGAAATCCATCTTTCGGAGTGACCCGCTTCGATCAATGGCACGGCTCGATTGGTTCGAGTCATATCGAAATGAATGAGGCTGGCGGACCTGTACGATGGGACGGAACGCGACATTCCGGCGCCTATCAGTAACTGCCGAAACTGCTTGAAAGTACGTAAGTTAGTCCGCTGAAACGGACACTCTGAACCGCCGTACCATAGCCCCGATTCATCCCACCCTTTACTTTCGCTCATAGCCGGTGGCGCTGCGACCGCGCCCACGCCAGGCAGAGAATCAACGCATGAGCGAGCAGGACAACCCAATTCTTTCCGGACGCGAGTGCGGAGCCGGCGCGGAAACGTCGCGGATGCGCGGCGCAATCGCCTATGCGGTGGCGCTCGTCCTACTTGGCAGCTTATCGCTGGTGGCAGGCTTCGAGACGGCGCGAACGAGCTTGCCGGACCCCATCCTTGATGGCAACGCTTCGGCTTCGGCGCAGAGATCCTCAGATTCGGTCGCGCAGGTGCGGATGCCGGCGGCTCGGAAGGATGGCGTCGAGGGACTCAAAGGGCTACCGCCGCAGCAGCAAGCGGAGCGACTGCTGGAGCGCGCGCTGCAAAACGATGAGGGTTCTTTGGACCTGCTGCGCGAAAACGTGGATGGCTGGCGAGGACAGCTTAAGAATACAGACGAGCTTTTTGATCTGGTGCTGGCGGCTCTGAATTCGGGAGACCTTCGTGTAAGGACGGCGGCGGTTGACGTGGACCTTGCAGCTAACAACTTGAGCAAATCGCCCGCAAGCGTCACGGGTTTGCTTACACAATTGCGGCGCGATCCGGCAAGCGGGGGGATGGCCTTGTGGAGGCTCGGCTCACTGGGAAATCGCGGCGTTGAACCGGAAAGAGTGCTGAATGGTTTGCTGAACTACGCTCACAACCCGAGCGAGCACACACGATATTGGGCGGTAGAAGGGCTGGCGATGCTTGGCAACGACGCCACCATCAGCCCGCTGCTTGACCTTTTGGCCCACGACCCTTCGCCGAAAGTACGAGAACGAGCGGCGAGCAGCCTGGGGCAGTCCGGCTTGCTGACTCGGGAAGAGCGCCTGGCGGCGGTTCCAAATCTGCTCAATCTGGCCGACGATGATTCGTTGAATATGACGACGCGGCAACTGGTGTATGGGACACTGCGTGTGATCACGGGCGCGACTCTCGGCAACGATGCCAATGCGTGGCGAGAATGGTGGGCGAATCATGACCCGGCACAAACGCGCCATCATGAGCGATCGGGCCTGCTGTTCGCTTAGAAAAAACATCCGCGAACTTCCGCTACAAAAAATGTCAAAGCTGGCCTAGATATGGGCGCTCTAACGAGAGAATGCGCTTCATCGGGATGCGCCGGGCATGCGAAAGAGCCAGGCGAGAAGCAAGTGTGTTGGCCAATAGAACAACAACAGTAGCGGAACGAAGATCACCGCGAGGTGGAAAGGAGCGGGACCCCATGCTCGATGAAAAACGGGATCGCGATAGGCGTAGTTGACGTTAAGCTCCGCGGACAAGAAGCGGGAAAGAATCAGGAGAACGGCAGCGATGGCAGCTTGCAGCGCGAAGGCGCGGCGGTCATAACCGACCTTGTGCAATGTCCAGAGAAGCACTAACGGCAAGCCGACGTGAAAGGTGGAGAGAAGCCGCACCCACAAAGGGTAGCGGGCATCCCACATGTACTCCGTGCCGCCGATGAGGAAACGTCCGGTGGCGAGCCGCCAGCCGACGTCCAAAATCCAGAGGACTCCTGCGGCAACGGAGCTAACTGCCTGGCTAGAAAGCAAAAGTGGATTTGCCAGCCAGATTCCGGCAAAAGAGAGAATAACGGCGATGTCGCACAGGTGAAGCAGATTTGCCCAACCCCAGACGCGGAAGTACGCGGGAAGCCAGACCATCATCCATAGCAGGCTGAACCACCGGAGCACGGGAAACGTGTGCGGGCCCGCTGACATGCTTGGTCACCCATATGCTGCTTGAAGAAGGCTAAGGCTATCACACTCGTTCGCGCGGAATGCAGGGATGCGAACGCAAGTCAGCCAGCTCTGTTTCCTACCTCGCCGATTTTGTTCGACTGAGTGTTCACACCAGAGTTCGGAGTTTGGGCTGAGTAGGGAATAAAAGGAACTAGAGGGTTTTAGTCCTTGGTAGAAGCCGTTGCAGAGCCGAAGTGCTCCTGATGCTTGCGGAGAAGAAAGTGGTCGGTCATTCCGGCGATGTAGTCGGAGACGGCGACGTGACGAGGTTCTGTATTGGCGGATTCCTCGTGGGAAATTGGCATGGAACCCGGCGAATGGAGATAGTAGAGAAAGAGTTCCTCGATGCAACGGACGGAGCGGTCGCGGTCATCAGCAATGGCGGGATGGTTGTAAATATGTTGGAAGAGGAAACGCTTCAACTCCGCATTGCGCTCGGCAAGAGCAGTGCTGAAACCTGCAAGCCGGCGGGGTGCGTTGCGAATATCGTCTACTGTCGCGGCGCGCGAGGAGAGCACGCGACTTTGCGTTGAGTCAATAAGATCGGTGGCGAGCTGATCCAGCACGCGCTTGAGAGCGGCGTTGAATTTGAGTTTTTCGCGTCCGGTCGGATGAGCGGCATCGATTTGAGCGTAGGCCTCCGCGAAAATCGGCACCTCCGCGCGGAGTGTCTCGAGATCGAGAAGGCCTGCTTCGCGCGCATCGTCCAAATCCGCGGTGTTGTAGGCGATTTCATCCACCCAATCGATGAGTTGCGCTTCGACAGGCGGACGAAGGTCCAGAAGATACTCGGAGAGATGAGGAAACTCCGCGGCGGTGTAATCGTGGGAGTGCTTGACGATCCCTTCCCGGACCTCGAAGGATAGATTCAAGCCGGGAAAATCGAGATAAGGACTTTCGAATTGTTCGACGATGCGGAGCGCCTGGAGATTGTGATTGAAGTACGAGCCGCGAGCGCGCATCAACTCGTCGAGCTTGTATTCTCCCGCATGGCCAAAGGGAGGATGGCCGATATCGTGGACGAGGGCGAGCGCTTCGGCGAGCTCGGCATTGAGGCCAAGTGCGGCGGCGACGGTGCGGGCAATTTGCGAAACTTCGAGCGAGTGAGTGAGCCGATTGCGAAAATGATCGGAGTACCGGATGGTGAAGACCTGGGTTTTGGCTTCGAGGCGGCGGAAAGCGCGAGAGTGAATGATGCGATCGCGATCTCGCGCGTACACGCTACGGTAGGGATGCAGCGGCTCCGGGTAGCGGCGTCCGCGCGAGAGGTCCACGCGCATCGCCCACGGCGCGCTTGTGAGGAGTGGTTCGATCAGAGGCTCCAGCGCCAGGGCCAACGCACGGCTCACGTTTTCCATGGCTCCTAAACTCAATTTCAGAACCAAGCATCTTGGTCGAAATTCGCTTCACCGAAAGGCCTGGATTTAGGATTTAGGCGCGAGGGTTTCGAGGCCGCGTTCTGCTTCGTCCGAAATCGGCGTGTTCGGAAATTCTTTTTTGAGCTGTTCGTAAACGCCGGCAGCTTCCTGCGGATTGCTCTGCCGAAGCACCTCAGCGAGCTCTAGAAGAGCCACGGGACGCGGCACGAAGATGGAAGAGTGATCCGAGAGGTCCCGAAAGACTTTAGCGGCCTCGGCCGTCTTGCCAGTGCGTTCGTAAATCAATCCGATTTGATACTGGGCCATAGCCACGAGTTCTTTGTCTTTACTGGAACTGATTTTCTTCAATTCTTCAAGAGCCTGATTTTGGCGATCCAGGTCTTCGTAGCAAAGAGCGGCATAGTACGTGGCTAGCCTGCCCGGGTTAGTGCTCGGATATTTTTGCGCCACGGCTAGAAATTTGGCAGCCGCGTCTTCCGACCGCGCTTCCTCTGTCGGGTAAAGCAGCTCAGTTGGGTCGGAAGGATCGGGGGTCGTGCCGATGCGCGCAGTATACGCCCTCATGGCCACATCCAGCGCCGCGGAAGCCTGCACAGTCTTGCGATCGGTATAGAAACGCCACCCGGCATAACTGACGGCGACGATCACGACCGCCAGGATGGCGGCGGCGAGAACCGTGGTATGCGAAAAAACGGCTTCGGCGCCGTGCTCGATCGCATCGTGGATCTTGTCCTGTTTGAGTTCCTTGCGCGAAATGTGTTCCGCCACAAACACTCTCCTGTTTGGATTGGAATGCTTAATCCTAGCATAAGAGAGTGGCCAGACGCCTGCGCGTCTGGAGGCGGGTGTTCGTCCGTGCGGGAAATGTACCCTTGCAGCAAGAAATGGAACGAAGTGCAACTCTGAGGCGCGCTGAGTGTTAGATTTAAGTGATGCAGGCTGCGTGTGTCCATTGTGGAACCGAGCACAAGCTCAAGGACGCGAATTCCAGCGTCCATCAAAAAGTACAGTTCCGTTGCTCGAAATGCGGCAAGACCACGGTTGTGGAACTCAAGGGGCGCCCAGACCAGACGGTCGTGATCAGCCCCCTGCCGTCGTTTGCGCGTGCGGAGGCCTCAAGCTCGAATTTGCGGCTGCCACCGCAAGACGATGGATTGAAGCTTCCTGCAGAAGGTGTGTTTGTTCTGGCTATCACGTCGGGGCCTGCAAGCGGCGAGGTCTTTCGATTGATGAAGCCGCGGGTCGTGGTTGGACGCAAGGGCGCAGATATTCCGTTGAATGACCCGGAGATTTCGCGGCACCATTGCCTGTTGGAAGTCCGGGACAAATTCATCAATCTGAAGGATCTCGATTCCACCAACGGCACGTTCTATGATGAAGAGCGCGTGCGTGCAGCCATGCTGCAAGACGGTTCGGAATTCCGCATCGGCGAGAGCCGCATTCGTGTAAGTCTCCAGAAAAAGTGAAGCTGGCTTGTCGTGCGGCGTGCATGCAATTTAGAGCCTGAAGCCAGCGCAGCGTGAGTGTAAGATAAGGCAGCTGGGATACCGCTCGCGACGCATCCGATGAACCGCCTCTCCGCTTGCCTGATTACGCTCAACGAAGAACACAATCTGTTGCGGACGCTGGCCTCGCTGCACCACATCGCAGACGAAATAGTTATCGTCGATTCGGGGAGTACGGACCGGACTGAGGCGATCGCACGTGAACACGGGGCAGCATTCTACGAGCGAGCGTGGACGAATTATTCGGAACAGAAGAATTTCGCGGCGGAGCGCGCGCAGAACGATTGGATATTGTCGTTGGATGCCGACGAGCAGCTGAGCAGCGCGTTGCAGACATCGTTGCTGGATTGGAAGAAACACGAGCCGAAATTCAGCGTGTACGAAATGGCCCGAAGGACGTGGTATTTGGGCGCCTGGATCAGGCATTCAGGCTGGTACCCGGATTTTCAGAGAAGGCTGTACCGGCGGGAGACGGCGCAGTTTACCGGAATCATCCACGAAGCTCTCCGGTTCGAAGGCCAGGCGGGACGGCTTCTTGGAGACTTGCTGCATTACACGGTGAGGTCATTTGCGGAGCACGAGGCGAAAGTCGAGCAGTATACGAGGTTGGCCGCCCAACAGATGTTTGATTCGGGAAAGCGGAACTGGCAAGCCGCCATGTGGCTGGCAACGCCTTGGAGCTGGTTGCAAAATTATTTTCTGCGCGGAGGATTTTTGGATGGATACCGCGGCGCGCTGATTTCGCAAATGGCCGCGCGCTCCGTGCGGTTGAAATACGCGAAGCTGGGCAAACTGGTGAGGGATTCTGATCGGACAAATCCCGAATGAAGATTCTTTTCGCCGACCTCGAACGAGAGTGGCGTGGTGGGCAGAGCCAAGCGCTATTAACGCTGCGCGGGCTCTTAGAGGCCAGCCACCGTGTCGTGCTTGTGGCGGCGGAACAGTCTCCGATCGCGCAGAGGGCCACTGCGATTGGAATCGAAGTCTATCATTCGCCGCGGTTCGGCTTGCGCGCCTGGGCGGCGAACTCCATGGCGCGGCTCGCGAAAAAGGAACAATTCGAAGTGGCACATCTGAACGAGCCGCATGCATTGACGGCAGCTTGGCTGGCCGGATTACATAGGAGTATGCCGTTGCTCTTGTCCCGCCGAATCGGGTTTCCGCTGCAAAAAAATTGGGTGTCTCAGGCGAGATTCCGTGCGGTCAACCGATTCGTGGCCAATAGCGAAAATGTCGCCAAGAGCTTGAGAGATTCGGGCGTTGGGCAGGAACGAATTTCCGTTGTAAACGAGGGCATAGACATTCCGTCGCTTCCCGACGCCGCGAGGCGCGCGCGCGCCCGAAGCCGGTGGGGAATACGCGGCAATGAGTTCCTTTTCGGCTGCGTAGGTGTGTTTGTTCCAGAAAAGGGGCAACGTCATCTAATCGAAGCGCTTTCAGTTGTGCGACAAAAATACCCTCATGCCAGGCTCCTGCTTGCGGGGGACGGAGCGTGCCGGAAGGACTTGGAATCATTGGCCAAAGATCTTCAGCAACGGGACGCGATACTTTTTCCCGGTTTTATTGAGGACGTAGACGATGTGTACGATGCACTGGATGCTTTTGTGTTCCCGTCCGAATTCGAAGGGCTGGGAACTGCGCTGCAGACCGCCATGGCGATGGCGCTGCCGTCTATTTCCACGGCGCGAGGCGCTTTAGCGGAGGTTGTGGACAACCAACTCACAGCACTTGTCGTTGAGCCGAACGCACGGGAATTTTCCCAGGCGATGTTGTTGCTAATTGATGAACCCGAGCGCCGACAGAGATTGGGCCAGTCTGCGAGGGAAGCAGTCATCGAGAGGTTTTCTGCGGACCGCATGGTGGCAAATACGATCCACATATATGAGGACGTAATAAGGAGCAGAACAAGAACGTAGCCTTGTTTCTCCTCTGGGTCGCGAAAGAGAGTGCATGAGAGCATCAGCAAATTTTTACGGCTTGAGGCAGGATCACACTCATGAAATTGGTGCAGAAAAAGGTGAAGCGCCGGGCGGCTCCTTCTCCTTCCGCACGACGCTTCATATTCTTTTAATTTTGCGCAAGTTTTCTGACTTCTCTTGTTCCAGGCATTCCCTCCTATCCGCTTGCCGTTTTACGTCAAGCTTGCTTGGGGATTAAACAACCCATCGCCCTTTCGGTTCGAGAAACTCGACGCCAATCGCAAAGCCATCGCCTTGCAATGGATGGCAGTAAGCTACTCGGGCCGAGGAGCGAAACTCTCCAGTACGCGAGACGAAGGTCAGGCTTTCGCCTTGTTCCCAGCGGCGGGTGCTGACGACCCGCGCGCCACGCGCACTCACATTTTCTGTAAAAGTCGATTCCGAGCCAGGCATCCGGCGATGGCCATCGAGAACCACGGGGATCTCCATCGGGATGCGTCGCTCGACGCGGTGGAAAGTGAAACCTTGCCTGTTGGATTTGACGGGCATTCATCCTCACAGGCACGCAGCAATCCGCGTGAGACTTTGTACGCTGCTGCTCTTGCGATGCTTCATGCCATAGAGCGCACGGTCGGCGGCGCCCAGAAGTTTTTCCGGTGTATCGCCATCCTCAGGAAAGGCCGCAACCCCGGCACTGACGGAGAGCGCGGGCGGCTCTGCTTCCGCGGAAAGGCGTTCCCTTATGCGTGAAACGACGCGCCCGGCGATATCCGTTCCGGCTTCGGGAAGCACGAGGGCAAACTCGTCGCCGCCATAACGTGCCGCGGTATCGATGGCGCGGGAATGGCTGCGCAAAATCTTCGAGAGGCGAACGATCGCTCGGCTGCCGGTGAGGTGGCCGTATTGATCGTTGATGGCTTTAAGGCCATCCATATCAAGCAGCACAACGCTGAATGGGCGTTGCGTGCGCCGCGAGCGGTCCAGCTCCGCTTCCAGAACGCTGATGAGACGGCGATAATTGGCGAGGCCGGTGAGCGGGTCACTGACGGCCATGGAACGAACCTGATCAAAGAGGCGCGCCTGATCGAGCAGTGCGCCAGAGAGCATCACGACATAACTGGCGGTCTTGCTGAGTTCCGCCAGGAAGAATGGGCCATCGAACAGGTGGCGGGAAAAGGCCGCCGAGATGTGGCAAATGACGTTGAGAGACGCCACGGCGAAGAGCGCGTAGTCATACAGGCTTGCGGCATTTTGATTGAGCTTGCTGTTCCGCAGACGCTGCCCGAAACAAATCGCAGCGATCAAGAACAGCCCGCCGGGGAGCAAGTCCCAGGGTCGCGAAATGAGGCTCGCTACGCGGGCGACAGGCGCAGATGGTGCGGCGAGAAAAGAGAGACTAGTGACGTACGCAGCGATAACGACTACGAGGACGGCACCAGCGGTTTCCTTGCTGGGTTGCCGCGCGGTCGGGATATACCGCTCAACGGCTATGGCAGAGAGCAGAAGAACGGCGAGAATGGTTCGTCCGACCATCCAGCCCATAGGGATTCTCGACAGTGCAGATGGTCCGCCTTCCAGCACAGCGTTCAAGCCAAAATAGCCGACGGTCTCAATGATTCCTGAGAGTACAAATCCGAAGGCGAGAATCAGGGCAGTGCGATCATGCGTCCCGCGGAACCTGACCATGGCATTTGCCGCATAGCAAAAGCTAACGAGGGTTCCGCCGACTTCGAGGTAAAGATAGATTTCGGGGGAGCCGGAAATATTGGCTTGCCGGAGGTAAAAGATGGCGCCGAAAAGGAGGATGACCGAAACAACGCCGGCAGCGATGAAGACGCACGAGCGCTCTTTCCGAAGAAACCCGACGATTTGGCCCCAACCACCCACGAAAACCCCCAAATGCCGAAGAAACGACTACAACGGCGGGAGAATGCAAGTTAAGGCCCTTTCTAGCGGGAAAATATTGGCCTGTAAGTAATTGAAAATAAACTGCTTACTAAAGTAGTTATACGAGAGTAAAAAAGCGTAATCGGAACGAGACACTCGGCGAGGCTGAGAAAAGGGCGGCTTTAGAATCTATCGCCTTTGTTCCCTTATAGTTACCGATAATTCGTACAGTATCAGCAGGATGACTGTGGCAGTCTCAGTTTGAGACTGTCTCACTTGGAAAATTGGATTGGACGCGTCGCTTTCTGCCGCCTAGAGCTTAGGTGCGGGCGGGGCGAGGTCGCGGGCAGCCACTGGATCGGTAAAGCCGGAAGCCTTGTGTGAGCCGTCGCAGAACGGCTTGTTCGCGGAATGCCCGCAGCGGCAAAGACCAATGGCGGTACGACCAGCGAGGCCGAACGCGCGGCCTTGTGGATCGACGATCTCGAAATCTCCCTCGACACGAATCGAACCGTTACTGTTAATGGTGATTTTGGCAGCAGCCATTCAGGCCTCCGAAAAAGGTGAAAGCGCATTCGACACTTTGCGTGGAACGCGCCCTTAAGACTACGCAGAGTTCCGCAAGAACTCAAGCGAGGGGCTCAATACTTAGGCACGCTGGAGTCTACTTCGTCGGACCAAGCGAGTATGCCACCCTTGAGATTGAGAATTTTACGGAAGCCGGCTTTGCGCAAGAAATCCACGGCTTCCGCCGAACGCTTTCCGCTGCGGCAATGCGCGACGATTTCGCGGGAAGAATCGAGTTCGTGAACACGGCGCGGCAACTCACCGAGGGGGATCAAATGACCGTTCAGATTGCAGATTTGAAACTCATGCGGCTCGCGTACGTCCAGGATGAAAAGATCATCGCCGCGGTCGAGACGAGACTTGAGTTCGCGCGGCGTAATCTCCGGAACTTGCACATCGGGGGCGGGAGCTTCCTCGCCCCGCACGCCGCAGAATTCGTAGTAGTCGATGAGCTTGTGAATGCTGCGATGCTCACCGCACATCGGGCAATTGGGATTTTTGCGCAGCTTTAGCTCGCGAAATTTCATTCCGAGGGCATCGAAGAGCAGCAGACGGCCGATTAGATTTTCGCCACGGCCTAAAATTAGCTTGATGGTCTCCATGGCTTGGATAGAGCCGACAATGCCTGGCAGGACACCTAGTACACCCCCTTCAGCGCAAGACGGCACCAGCCCCGGCGGAGGCGGTTCCGGATACAAGCAGCGATAGCACGGACCATCGGGCATGCCGAACACCGTGGCTTGACCCTCAAAACGAAAGATGGAGCCGTAGACATTTGGCTTCCCGAGCAAGATGCAAGCATCATTGACCAGGTAGCGCGTCGGAAAATTGTCGGTGCCATCGACGATGACGTCGAAATCCTTAAACAGATCGAGTGCATTCTCGCTGGTCAATTTCGTCTCGAAGGCTTCGATGTGAATGTCAGGGTTGAGATTGGAAAGCCGGGCGCGGGCTGCTTCCGTCTTGGGTTTGCCAACATCGCTCGAACCGAAGGTGACTTGTCGCTGAAGATTGGTGAAGTCGACGATGTCGAAGTCAACCAGCCCCAGTCGCCCAACTCCCGCGGCAGCGAGATAAAGTCCGAGCGGAGCTCCAAGACCACCAGTCCCGATCAACAGAACTTTGGAGTTCTTGAGTTTGAGCTGACCTTCCATGCCCACTTCGGGCATGATCAAATGCCGGCTGTAGCGAAGGATTTCTTCGTTCGAAAGGCTTGTGGCTGGCTTCGCTCCGGTTTGCGTCTGAATTGTCGTGGCCATTAGAAAAACGCTCCTGTCAGAGGCTCAGTTCTGGTGCTCCGAGGAACCGCCGGCGATGGACGGGATTATGCTGATGGTGTCTCCGTCTTTCGTGGGAGTGCTCTCCTTCGCCAGATAGCGGATATCCTCATCGTTAAGATAGACATTCACGAAAGCGCGCAGTTTGCCGTCTTCGGTGAAGAGGTGTTTGCGCAGTTCGGCGAATTCGCTGGTGAGACGACCCAGCGCCTCGCCAACGGTTGCGGCTCCAAACTCCGCGGAATCGCGTTTTCCAGCATAAGCTCGCAGCGGCGTCGGAATGATCACTTTAACAGCCATTTTCTCGCTCCTTTGAATCCCTGCGGTCGCACACCCGCTTGAAAACCGGCGGCATAGAGAGGCCAGTTACCTCTGGCTTGCCGCGTGTTGCCGAATTTCGATTCCTTCCGGCAAAAATTCCTGGCGATCGCTAGCTAGGCGCCACGATGTCATGTCCCCAGCCGCTCCATGATGCACGCTGACAATAATATAGCTGTACCACGGCCAAGCGTGGTCCCGATCATATTCACTAGGACGAGCCGGATGGTCTGGGTGCGAATGGTACCAGCCGACAATCTCGAGTCCCTGATTTTGTGCCACTAATTCTGCCTTGCGGACATCCTCGCCCGTAACCATAAATCGATTGCGCGGCGAGTCTCCATTGCGATTGGCCAGCGGAAAAAGCCTCAACACCTCACGAGGCGCCTCAGCCCTCTGTGCTGAGTCAATCTCGTTTTTAACAAACTCCGAATCGCGGCCCAGAAGGGCGCCGCAGCATTCATGCGGGTACGTTTCCGCGCCGTGGGCACGAATCTTGTCCGCAAGATGGCTACTGATCCAAAGTTCGTTCGAGCTCGGCATGGCTACATTTCATCCCAGAAGCGTTCGGTCAGGTACTTTGACGCGGAATCGGCAAAAACCGTGACAAGGACGGCATGCTGGTCGGCAGCGAGGCCTTCCGCAACCTGGAAGCACCCGGCAAGCGCGCCAGCCGAGCTGGGACTGACCAACAGACCTTCCTTCTTCGCGATGCGCTTCACCATGCGATACGCTTCCTCGGTGCCGACCTCGATGTTCTCGTCAGCCAGCGTATCGTCATAAATCGCCGGGCGCAGGGCGGTTGACATGTGCTTCCAGCCTTCGAGTCCATGAAATCCCGCATCGGGCTGCAAGCTGATGCAGCGGATCGATGGATTGAGTTCCCTCAGGCGACGGGCAGTTCCGACAAACGTTCCGCTCGTGCCCAGCGCTGCCACAAAATGCGTGATTCTGCCCTTCGTCTGCTCCCAAATTTCGTTCGCAGTGGTGGAGTAGTGCGCTTGCCAATTAGCGGGGTTGCTATACTGGTCGGGATAAAAATAGCTTTCCGGATCTGTTGCAACAATCTCTCGGATGCGCCGAATGGCGCCGTCCGTGCCCTCATCGCCCGAGGTGATGATCAGTTCCGCGCCAAGCGTCTTCAAGATGCGTCTGCGCTCCTCGGAAGCGCTGTCCGGCAAGCAGAGTTTCACGGGATAGCCTAGAACCGACGCGATCATGGCGTAAGCGATTCCCGTATTTCCGCTGGTTGCATCAATGATGGTTTTGCCGGGTCGAAGAGCGCCACTGGCCAATCCCGCCTGCAGCATGCTCCACGCGGCGCGATCCTTGACTGAGCCTCCCGGATTGAACCACTCCGCCTTTGCGTAGAATTCCACATTAGAAAACCCGACTCCGACGCGCGAAAGTCGCAGCAGAGGCGTGTTGCCGATTAGATCGAGCACAGACTGCCCAGCGCCGCTCCGATGTTCATCGATACGAACAGAAGAGGCAAAGTTTCCAGCCGGGGTGCTATGGACGGTAGCCATTTCGTTATGTCGCCAGGCAGTCTCTCAGATATGCGACCAGTTTACTCCGGATTAGATGCCACGCACCAGTTCCATGGTATACCCTGATTTTAGCAGAAGTTAGAGAAATCACCCTACATGCACCAGAGAATCTATTTCGCAATCGGCTGGCTTTCAGAGGAGTACGATCCGGTAGAATTTCTCTTCGCTTGCTAACACTTGTCCCAGCCTAAGCGTCATGGTTTCTGAGATGGCATCAGGGGTCCGAAATCTGCTCGAAGCAAGCGGTCTTGACTCGCGTTCCACAATGGCGGACGGTCGAGAGGTGAGTGCCACGTCAGGCCCTAAGCGCGCCGGCGATTCCGATTTGGTGCTGGCTGCGCGCCAAGGCGACCGTGCTGCTTTTGGAGAGTTGTACGCGCTTTACGCGCGTATGGTGCACGGGATTTTGCTGGCGAAAGTGCCGCTCAACGATGTGGACGATCTCGTTCAAGACGTATTTCTGCGAGCCATGCCCCGGCTCAGCGGTTTGCGCGATGTCGAACGTTTCGGACCGTGGCTGGCCGCTATCACGCGGAATCGCGCTCATGACTATTACAGGCAGACCAGGGCAACAGCTTTGGTGACAGAGAGCCTTTTCGAAGAGGCAGATGGGCCATGTTCGTCGGACTCTACTCGGGAAACGAATGCGGCCTTGATCCTCGTGTCAATTCGCCGCCTCCCTGATGCGTATCGTGAAACGCTAATTCTCCGCTTGGTCGAGGGTATGACGGGGCCGGAAATCGCGGCACGCACGGGCATGACTCCGGGCTCAGTCCGTGTCAATTTGCATCGCGGCATGCGGAAGCTTCGCGAGAAGCTAGGGCAATCGTCACTCAGCAGCGCGATGAAATCAGGTTCCGGAGTGGACAAGGAGCCTGCGTCGCAGGAGAAGAATTGGTTGCAGAGAAGGAATGATCCATGAACGACTTTTACCTATGGGACGGCTCGGGCGAACCCGATCTGGAGATTCAAAAACTCGAAAATGCTCTAGGAAGGTTTCGTCATGAGGGCCAGGCCCCAGAATTTCCTGACTTCAAAGCGAACGGGCCACAACGAATCCGGAGAGGAGTTTTTTCGTCGCCCTGGTTCGCACGACTGAGACTTGCGGCCGCAACCTTTCTTCTCCTGCTGATTGCTTCCTTCGGAACTCTCCGATGGAGCCAGAAGTCGAATACGATCGCCGCGCCGGGGTGGGCCATCGAGCGCGTTGCAGGCATACCCCGAGTGGAATCGAGTTCGTTGCGAATCAATTCGGAGGGCAAAAGGCTCGAAATTGGCCAAACACTCTTCACCGACAGCCGTTCGCAGGCCACCCTTTCCCTCGCTGCTATCGGCACCGTGGATGTGGAGCCCAACAGCCGTTTACGGTTAGTGGCCGGTGGCAAAGGACGCACTCAGCTCGCGCTCGATCGTGGGACAATCCATGCGTTCATATGGGCTGCCCCCGGTGAATTTACCGTGGATACGCCTTCGGCCCTGGCTGTGGATTTGGGCTGCGCCTACACTTTGCGAGTAGACGATTCTGGAGCGGGCGTTTTACGCACTACGATTGGGTGGGTCGGTTTTAAGCTTGCTGGGCGGGAAGCCTTCATTCCTGCTGGCGCGGCGTGCGCAACGCAGCCAAAGATTGGTCCGGGTACCCCATATTTTGAAGACGCCCCCGAAACGTTCCGCAATGCACTATCTCGCTTTGATTTTGCGACCCTCACGCCGGAAACACGGAGCGCTGAACTCAGCACGATATTTGCAAAAGCGCGCCCGCGGGATGCGTTCAGCCTATGGCACCTTCTCGCCCGCGTCGATCCTTCACAACGCAGCCGCGTTTACGAGCGCCTGGCAACGCTTGCTCCTCCGCCGTCAGGCGTAACGAAGGACGGCATTTTGCGGCTCGATCAGAAGATGCTGGACTTGTGGTGGAACAGGCTGGGACTCGGAGATGTTTCGCTGTGGCGCACTTGGGAGCGGTCCTTGTATCCAGCGAAAACATGATAGTGTCGGTCGCTTTACAGAACACCCGGCATTTAATAGGCTAGAACACCTATGTGGAATGTCGATGAGCGGTTCTCTCCAAAGCAAATCGAGGGGCTGGCGGCGCTCGGCTTCGCCGTCGGCAGCACGCGCGGCGTCGTGCGCGTGGAAAAATATGGCAGCGGCGCCGAATTCCGTAAGGGCACCGACGACCTCTATGAAATGACGGTCGTGCCGACGATCATGCTGAAGGGGAGGTTTACGCGCCTTTGGGACGCAGGCTACCAGAAATTTCTGCTGACCGACGACGGCTTAAAGTTGCCCGCGCTGGCGACGCATCTCGAGAATTTAAGGAAGTTCAACGAAGAACTTCGCACGGCGTTGGGGGTGCCGACTTTCTACAACGAAGCCCTCGGTTCCGTGAGCCAAATCAGCGTCTACGACCGCGTCAAAGGCCGCCCCGGCGACGTGCCGGACAAGACGGTTGGCGCACATGAACCTGGCGGCGGGCATTAGACGAACGAAGCTAACATTCCCGCAAGTCCTTCCCAAATCGGAGTGTCTTCGGTGAGGATTCTTTGCCTACGGTCCGGATAGGCTCCGTCAAGGTCCGCCAGATGGCCGAGAACTCTCGCAATCGACCGACGTTCCGCTGCCAGTTTCCAGTGCATAAGACCATTCGGCAAATCTCGATGCATCGTTTCCAGCAGAATCGGCGTCTTTTCAGGTAGCAATAAAGCAGGTTAGATGGATCGCGTGGCGGCCGCCTGGCTCGTCCGGGCAACGCCTTGCTGCATGCGGCACCTCCCAAGTGATGAAAGAAGTTTACGCGAAAGCGAAACGAAAAGTTGAACTGGCGCATAATGAGTAACACGAGCGGAGGAAAGCTGGCATGGGAAGAGTAGTGGCGCTGATGGACGACCTGTTTTTCCAAATAAAGGTGGCGGAGACCGCGAAGCATCTTGGCCTCGAATTAAAGGTGGCTGCGAATGGCGACGCGCTTTTGGGATTGCTGGATCCCGTGCCAAACCTAGTCATTGTGGACTTGAACGCGCGCAGCCAGCCGCTGGCGGCCATCGAACGCCTGCGAACGGCTAATAAGGATTTGAAAGTAGTTGGATTTCTCTCTCACGTGCAGCGCGATTTAGCGGCACAAGCGCAGGCGGCAGGCTGCAGCGAAGTAATGCCGCGCTCGGTCTTCACCCAAAACTTGGCTGCGATCCTCGAGGTCGCAAAGGACTGAAGTGAAATTTCGAAAAACTGTTCCAACTGTGGTGGCCTCTTATTTAATTACGTTTTCACTTCTTCTTGCGGCATCCGTTGCCGCGCAGGATTCGAATTCCATTCCCTTTGCGCAAGCCGCGTCTTCGAATGGACCGACTGCGGCACTTCGCGACGTCTTGAAAGCAGCTTGCTCACAGAGCGAGAGCGACTTCGAGCGGTTCTTGACCGTCCGAAACAAGGAATCTTTCCTGCGCATGACGCCGGCTGCGCGCGTTGCGTTCATGAAGCGTTTCGTGCTGCTCAACGAACCTGGCGAACCCTCGGTGACCGTGAATCCTTCCGGCCGCCCGACCGTGCGTTGCGCAACGCCGGCGGGCGCCGCTGAGATCCAGATAGGTGGCGCGGACACCCATGACAATGTGTCGTTTCTTCCTGTTAAGCTGCGCGACGCCACCGATACGTCCGGCGCCGACGCCATTCAAGTGAACATGGGTCTGGTGCGCGAGAGTGGCCAGTGGAAGATCCTTTCGCTAGGTTTGGTGCTTCTGGACTTGCCCTCGCTGGAATTTGAGTGGGACTCAGCCGAGGCGGACAAAAATGAGCAGGCTGCGATCGAATCGCTGAAAGATATTGCCACAGCAGTCGAAACGTATCGACGCAAGTACTTGCGGCTGCCCGATTCGTTGTCCGACCTGGGGCCCCCGCTGCATGGCCCAGCAAATGATAAAGCCGCGGGGCTTTTGGATGCCGACCTGTCCTCCGGCATAAAAAATGGGTATTCGCTACGCTACGTGATTGTGGGCGCCAGCGGTTTGGGTGCGCCCGCCAAGTATGAACTTGCCGCAACACCGGTCACCTATGGGCGTACGGGACACCGCTCCTTTTTCCGCGATGAAGCGGGAACGCTTCGCGGCGCGGATCGCAAAGGCGCGGTAGGCTCCGCCATGGATCCAAAGCTTCCGGAGCCCTGAGGCTGACTGGGTCAAAAAAGGCCGTCTCGGTTAACGCATTCGAGCTAGTTTCAACCTCTCGGCTTGCGTCGCAGCAGCCGCTCCCCGCACAATAAACGCAGGGTCATCTCTCCAACCGCTACGGAATTCCCCGTGGAAACCCGTCGCGGAGCGCAAGTCTCTCAGGGCAAAGGAGACTTGTATATGCGGGAATTGATGGCCGATCGCCGTGTTGCGCCCCGTTATCCGTTGATTCTTTCCGCGGAAGTCACAGAAATAGCAAACAGAACGAAAGTTACTGCGCGAACCTCCGATGTCAGCCGAACGGGCTGTTATATAGACACCTTATATCCCGCTCCCAAAGGTTCGCAGCTTCGGCTGTGCTTACTGCGCGGCCAAGAGACGTTCGAGACGGAAGCGCGTGTGGTCTACGCCAGCCGCGGACTTGGCATGGGTCTCAGTTTTCATGAATACGCTACGGAGAAGCAGCTCGTCGCCCTGGACAGGTGGCTGGGCGCCGCCACGAATCCATGAGGAGGCCCGATCAAGGCCTACGGCTACGTCCTGATGGTTAGATAGTTTAACCCTCGTTGATCGACGTGCGTTTTTAGCGCACCGGGTCGTAATGATATTTTTTTCAAGAGTGGCGCGAATTTTTCTATCTCGCGCAAGCAAGACCACCGCGAGACATGCTACCGCCTAGAGTCTTTTCATGAGGTTCTACCCTCCACAAAATGTGCGGCATATTGCACCGCGTTGCAACGCAGGGGAATGAAGTAATCCGGAATTTGTATGACGGAAGAGTTGGCGCTACTATCGTGCGATTCAACATGCGCCCGCCGCCCGTCCGATTCCTCCTGCCACTCCTGGCCTTCGCTCTGCTGAGGCCGGCGGTGGCGATGGCTCAAGACTATAGCTCCGGCTACGGACCTCTCCCCGTTTTCGAATTTCATAGTGGATTCTGGGTGAACCTGCACCACACGCTGTACTACGAGGCCAGGCAGCGCACCGCCTCCTCTTCTCCTCCTCAAAGGGCCACAGAAGGGCCGCAATTAAAACGGAAAACAATGAAGGATGCTGCCAAGTCTCTGAGCCCTGCGGAACAGATTGCATGGAGCACTGCCGTGGCCTTTTACGCGGCGCACTATGCGGATAAAGACCTGCTCTTCAACACCGATCTCATGCTGCTAAAGAACCAACTCGAGGATTTTGAGGATTGCGACGAACTGTCAGGCGCCCATAAGAAGACTTGCGATGCCGGCCTGCCCGCGGGCCTGACTCGCGTGCTGGACGCCGCGGCGCCCGTCTATCGCGCCCATCTGTGGCCCGAACAAGACCTCGCCAACCGGCGATGGATCGCCCGTGTCGCCCCTCTGGTGATCGAACAAGGTGTTGGAGTTTCCCAACGGCTCGCGGATATTTATCAGACCAAATGGCCCACAGAGAAAATTCGCGTTGACGTTTCCGCGTATGCAAATGCGGCGGGGGCTTACACGACCCTCGATCCCTTGCGCGTCACTATTTCCAGTACAGATCCGCGGAACCAGGGCGACAAAGCGTTCGAAGTCCTCTTTCACGAAGCTTCACATGGCATCGCGGAACCGGTGCAAGAGGCCATCATTCGTGAATGCCGTCAGTTCGGAAAAGCCATTCCGCGCGACCTATGGCCTGCCCTGATCTTATACACCACCGGTGAGGTGATCCAACCCTTGCTGCCCACGCCCGACAACGCACTGCAGGAAAAAAAAGGGGCCGCCAATTCGGGCTCTGATGGGATTCCGACGCCGCAGAGCGAAACCTACACGACATCCGCGATTCGAGAGGAGCTCTACAAGCGCGGTTGGGACGACTACTATGAGCTACTGCTGCGGTTTTGGCAGCCGTATCTCGAGAACAAATCGACTTTTGACGACGCTATAGCCCGGATTGTCTCTGCACTGTAGCCGCCGCAAGCAAAAGGCGGTTGCGCCACTCCGAGTGGCATCGGCCCCGAGCCAGATTTCAAGCTAGAATTTTCCAGTCCGCAACCATTCTTGGATTTCGGCTTCCACGGAAAAATGTGTGTTCGGATCTCTGGTGAAGCGGGCATCCAACTTGTAGGCTTGCTCTTCGAATGGCACCACCATCCACAAGCCAGATTCATTCAACGTATGGAAATAGCCTTTCATTACTCTCTCCAATCCCAAAACGGAGAATTGCGTGACGTGCACGAGCGTGTGGAATACCGTCCGAAGCGTTGGTTGCCGGTTGAAGAGGGCGACATCGATGAATGGTATCGCTGTCATGTGAGCAGCGTCCGGCACCACTCGTGCACCACCGGCCCGGACGCGTTCATAAAATGGAGGGTATGGAATGCTTTCGGCCGTTTGAGACAGATCTTTGATCCTGAGCCCAGCGAGGGTTTTCGCTGGAAAGAATGGGAGAAGCTTCCCTTTGACTGGCTCAGATAGCGGAGTGCTAAGTGGGTGGTATTTGTCGCGCTGCTGCTGCAACCACGCAACGGCCTCAGCGACAAGGCCGGCCAATTCCATCTCTGTGAACCTTGGGATCTCCACAAACTTGATCCTTCCAACGGAAGTTCTCGGTGACTGGTCCAAGTGGCGTCAAGTGATTTGAACATTTATCCTAGCACGGGGTGCCGTTCATTCTAGGCTCTCAAAGCCGCCTGGGGTCACTCAGTTTTCCGTGACGCTCGGGCAGAAATACACGGTAGCCCCCGTGCGAAGTGTTTGTCGAGGAACCCCGGTTGTGCTAGGCTTTGCCGTGCGGAAATAAGCTTGGCCACGGGCCACGCAAGTCCCAGCGTCGCTTACGTTCTCTCCCTTCTGTTCCTCAGCAGAGCTTTCCCGGTGGGGAAGACTCACTTCGGAGAAATCGAACGAACGGCTCGGGCTAATCGATGACCGGCTCTCTTGGAGTCAGGCAGTCAGAAAGAAGTGGATAAGCCCATGTCCGCTACACAGGCAGCCTCTAAGACCGAGAAGGAAACCGTCGAAATCAGGCTAGCTCATTCTCCGGATTCCGACGATGCCTTTATGTTCTATGCGCTGGCGACGCATAAGCTCGCGACGCCCGGTTACAAATATACTCACGTCCTTTCGGACATTCAGACCCTGAACGACGCGGCCCTGACAGAAACGTATGACGTCACTGCTCTGAGTTTCGCGGCCTACCCCACTCTGCGCGATAAATATGTCTTGCTCGATTGCGGCGCCAGCTTCGGGGAGAATTACGGTCCGATTGTGGTTGCGTCTAAGTCCATGAAACGCGAAGAATTAGCGGGTAAGCGCATCGGCGTTCCCGGCCTGAAAACGACGGCGTATTTGACCTTGCGGCTATTTGAGCCAAATTTTGAGCCGGTCGTCATGGCCTTCGACAAAATCTTGGATGCCGTCAAGAACGAGGTGGTCGAAGCGGGACTCCTCATTCATGAAGGCCAGCTTCTCTTTCCACAGCTTGGGATGCACCGCGTCGTGGATTTGGGCGTGTGGTGGCACGAACAAACGGGACTTCCGCTCCCATTGGGCGGAAACGCCGTGAGGCGAGCCCTGGGACCCGCGGTGGGCCTGCAAATTGCCAAAACGATCAAAGAAAGCGTGGAATACGGACTCGAACATCGCGAGGAAGCCCTCAACTACGCCATGCAGTTCGCCCGCGACATGGAAACGGATATCGCAGACAAATTCGTGGGCATGTACGTGAATCGCTGGACCTTGGGATATGGAGAGCGCGGCAAGCAAGCGGTTCGGGCTCTCATTGAGCGAGGTACCGCAGCAGGGCTGCTCCCCGGCCCACCCGATGTCGAGTTCCTTCACGAACAATAAGAAAACAGCGTTTCAAGCAAGAAACTCATATAACCCAAGGTCAATTCTGGCGGCTTCAAACCCGAAGGCGGAAGCCGTATGCGTTTGATTACATCGAGATTCTTGCATTCGCAATCCTGCGTTGATCGCCGAGCCTCCAAATATCCTCATGGTCATCCGTCGCGTTTTTCTGTCTTCCTTCTTTTCGTCCTGAGTTTCAGCGCGTTCGCTCCGAACAACACACCGGAGAGCTGCGCAGACCATTCCGAAGGAATGGATTGGGAAGCTACAGGGCCGAGCAAGGCGCTAGCCCTCGCTTTTGGGCAGAGGAGGCGCGGGCGGGGAGAGGCCTAAGGCGTTATGAATGGCTTTGAGTAAGGCTTCGATTTCCACGGGCTTCTGAAAGTAGGCGATGGCGCCGGCTCTGATGACCGCATCACGATTCCCTTTTGGGTCTCGCGAGCTCACGACAATGATGGGGATAGTGCTGGTGTTGAGGAGCATTTGAAGGCGCTCCAGGACGACAAAGCCGTCGCCCGCCGGAAGACCAAGATCGAGAAGAATGAGGTCGGGCTGCTCCTTGCGGGCGGTGCTTATGGCGGTCATACCGTCCCGGGCGGCGACAATATCGAATCCAGCAGACTTAAGCCGGCGGGCGAGTGCCGTAAGCTGGAGGTTTTCATCCTCAACGATCATAATTTTCTTTTCAGACATTGCAAAACGCGGCCCTATCCTCGCGATGAACTGCACCCGCGGCGCGGAGGCGGGGAGCGTGCCCCGCTCTAAAGAGTATGCGTTCGTTGCGCAGATATTACCAGATAGAGAGGATAGCAGAGGAAGAAGATAGCTCTGGAAAGTAACTACTCCAACTTGGAACAGTGGAACAAAATCTTTAGTGGGAGGCCAAAATACCAAAACGGGATGGGGCATTGTACAATCCGTCGCGGCTTTTTGGTCGAGGCGCTATGACAGACTTGTTTCCTGCAGGTGGCCGGAAGTGGGAGAAGCAGCTTGCATGAGATCAATTACGGCCAATTTGTCGGTTGCGGTCATCTGGGGGTTGCGCGAAAATTAGTATTCCCGACCGTGCTTCTAGTGTCTCCCAGAACTTGTAACCGTTGGCGGGTTTGGTCGCGCGACCTAGTGCAAGAAGAAGAAGGACAACCACAATGATGCAACACTTTGGCGAACTCAATCCACCCAGCCGCTTGATGCTCACGCCAGGACCATCGTCGGTGGACTCGCGGGTCTATCGGGCATTGGCGGCGCCGCTCGTCGGACACCTCGACCCATGGTTCAAGGGCTGCATGGATGACACGCAGGCGCTGTTGCGGCAGATATTTCAGACGGAGAACCGCTTGACAATGCCCCTTTCTGCGTCAGGCTCGGGCGGAATTGAAGCGTCGGTGTTAAACACACTGGAAGAGGGGGATGAAGCAATTGTCGCGGTGAACGGCGTGTTCTCCGACCGCATGTTTGAAATTGCCTCGCGTGCGACGACCAAGGTGATAAAAGTCGAGGCACCTTATGGCTTGCCGGTCGATGCAGAGGACGTGCGGAAAGCGGGTAAGGGCAAGAAAATCAAGATGATTGGTCTGGCACATGGAGAGACTTCGTCGGGAGTTGTGACGAAGCTGGATGCGTACCGGAAAGTGGCGGATGAGTTAGGCGCGCTTTTGGTAGTGGACACGGTGGCGTCGCTGGCGGCGGTGCCTTTGCACGTGGACCGTGACCGAATCGATATTTGCTTCAGCGGGTCGCAGAAAGCTATCAGTGCGCCGCCGGGGATGTCGCCGATCACGGTGGGCGCCGCGGCGGAAGAAGCTTTTCGGAAGCGGAAGACCAAAGTACAGAGCTGGTACTTTGATTTGACGACGGCGATGAATTATTGGGGGAAGGAACGGCTGTATCACCACACGCCGCCGATATCCTTGATTTATGCGCTGCGGGAGGCGATGAGGATTGTAGTGGAAGAAGGGCTGGAAGCGCGGTGGGGGCGGCATCGGGTGAATCAGTTGGCTTTAATCGCGGGCGTCGAGGCGATGGGGATGGGATTACTCGTAAAGAATCCGGCGGATCGCTTGCCAACGGTGACCGCCGTGATGATCCCTAGCGGGATTGACGACGCAAAGGTAAGGAATCAACTCCTGGACGAATTTAACATCGAGATTGCGGGTGGGTTCGGACCGGTGAAAGGGAAGATCTGGCGAGTCGGGTTGATGGGGCATTGCAGCCAGAAGCCAAACGTTCTTCTGTTTCTTTCCGCGCTGGAGAAGGTGCTGGGGGAACAAGGGTTCCGTGCGCCAGCGGGGGCGGGCGTTGCGGCGGCGATAGAGAGCTATTCACATGCGGAGACAGCGGCAGCAGTTAGCAGATAAGAAGTGACCCGAGGGAAGGCAATTAGCGTAAGAACAAGCGAGGGATTGTGACCACAACGCGGCCAGTTTTGGCGAATAACGGGGCGATGAGCTTGTTTGTAGGCCCCTTCGAAGTTACATCGAAATTGAGCGGGCAAGTGTATCAATGCCGGTTTTCGCACATGTGGAATGGCGTAGCGACGCGGCACAGCGATACGATCGATACCAAGTTTTATGTGGATGGGGCGGCGAAGGTGGTTGGATTGGCGCACACTGCGTTTGTGAAATTTCGCGAGCGGCGCGGACGGGACCTCACGGATCGGGAAGCCAGCTTTGTTGCGGCGGAGTATTTGCGAGAGAGGCTCGAAGAAGAGGATGAGCGTCCTCTATACGACGTGACGGAAGAGGATGTGTTGAGGCTCGTCGAGTTGATAGGAATAAGGTAGGTACTCATTTTGAGTAGCGGCGCGGAACTCTGCGCGCGGGTCTAGTCACAGGATTCTGCGCGGAAAGCTGCGAGGCGGGGATGGTGCAGGCCATCCCGGCGAACGAAGTAAATCACGAGAAACATCAAAAGAGATCCAGCGACCATGACGGCTACGGCGACCTGAAGGCCGAGTTGCAAGTCACTTGCATCCGAGATTTTCCCCACAAGTTGCGGTCCTAGCGCTCCCAAAAGCTGAGTGACAAACATGTAGAGGCCGATGGCCGTGGCATGAGCGCGCTGCGGGGTGAGGTCATGGAGGACCGCGGTGACGGGGCCGTGATACCAGGACATAAAAAAGCCACCTATGAAGAGAGCCGCGAGGAAGATGCCCTTATCGTCGGACTGAATAGCAAGAAGCACGCAAGGGGCGGCAAACAAAAAGGCGGCGGCGATTACGATGATGCGGCCATAGGGATATTTTTTCTGGAGACGATCGGCGAGATAACCTCCCGTAAGCACGCCGAACAAAAGAGAGAGAAGTGCGACGACGGCGAGTGATAGAGCAGCCTCCCGAAGGCTAAATTCCTTGTAGTTGACCGCGAAATCGATGCCCCAGGTAAGAAGCGAGACGCTGGCGAAAGTGATGCAGGTTCCGGCGACAATCATAGCGACAAAGGCGGGAACTCTGAGGAGACTGGAGATGGGAACTACCTCGGAGCGGGGCCTGCGCGGGGGTTCGGGCAGTTTGATGACGAAAAAACCCGGAATCATGCAAACCAGGCCGACAATAATGAAGGTGTGTTTCCAGCCGTGAGCTTCTCCCATAATTCCGCCAAAGGCCTGGCCAGCGGCGCCACCGAGGAGCATCCCCGCGGCGAAGATGGACTGAGCCATGGCGCGGCGTTGGAAGGAAAAGGAATCGGTAATCATGGATTGTGCAGCGGGAGCGTAAGCAGCTTCGCCGACGCCGATCAGGGCACGCGCGACAAGGAGCATCATGAAAGATGAGGCGAAGCCGCAGGCAATGGTGGCGAGACTCCAAAATGCAACCCCAGCCGCGATGATTTGCGTCCGGCTCCATCGGTCTGCGAAAAGTCCGCAAGGAACGCTGGCGACCGCGAGAACGACGAGCAGCCAGGTTTGCAAGGAACCGAGCTGCGCGTCGTTCAGGTTCATCTGCTGCCGCAGAATGGGAAGCAGAGGCACGACGACCTGGCGGTCAGCGAAGTTGACAAAATTGATTAAAGCAAGTACAGCAAGGAGTCGAAGTTGATAGGAAGATAGCGGGGTAGGATTCGATGCCATAGTCGGTTTGCTCAACTGGCTAAGAGAGTCCTGGATCGCGAGAGTCTGAGAGATTATATACCGCGCATGAAAGCCATCACGCCTGCGAACACTACAACGAGTAGCCAGTTAACTACGGTACTTTCTTACGGAGCGATTCTGCTCTTAGGCTATTTGGTGTTCCTGATCGCGGAGCCGTTTCTCGTGCCGCTTGCGTGGTCTGCGGTTCTAGCTATTTTCTTCTACCCACTGCACGAAAACCTGCAGAAGAAAATGAAGCCAACGGCGGCGGCCTTGACGAGCACTCTGGCGGTGACACTGCTGCTGATCGTGCCGGCGCTCATGCTATTGGTCTTCACGGCGCGTGAAGCATTGGATGCGACCGCGCAGGTGCAAAGCGCGCTGGCGGTGCACGGGCAAGGCCCGAGCGAAGGGCTGTTGATGAGAGGCGAGGAATGGGTTCGCATGCGGTTGCCGCAGTCGTTGCGAAGCTGGGATCTATCGTACCCCTTGCAGCAAGCGGGAGAAAAGATTGCGTCGTTTCTTGGGGCAAGATTCGCGGGATTGCTGAGGAACCTGGTCAGCTTCTTTGTGGGTTTGTTCATTCTAATTTTTGCTTTGTTTTTTATGTTTCGTGATGGCGACGCCGTTCTGCGCGGCGTGCGGCACCTGCTCCCGTTCGATGAAGAGATCCAGACGGATATGCTGGAGGAATCCAAGGAACTGATTTTTGCCAGCGTGGCGGTTGGCTTGTTGGTAGCGGCGATTCAGGGAACGCTGGGCGGCGTGTCGTTTGCTTTGGTAGGAATTTCGACGCCGCTTTTTTGGGGTGTGCTGATCGCCTTTTTCTCCCTCGTCCCCGTTGTGGGTTCGGCCTTGATCTGGGGTCCGGCAGCCCTGTGGCTGATGTTTAGCGGTAATTGGGGGAAGGCATTATTTGTTCTCGCAATTTGTGGTGGCGTGTCGACGATTGCGGATAACGTCGTGCGGCCCTTGTTGCTGCGCAACCGGACTCAGCTTAATGAACTCCTGCTCTTTGTTGGCGTGCTGGGAGGTCTCGAAGCTTTCGGACTCCTAGGGCTCGTTATCGGCCCGACGATTGTGGCGGCTGCGATGGGTGTGTTCCGGGTGTATATGCAGCGCCGGGATGAGATTGCGGCGGAGGGCGGCTAAGGACCGGAGCGGAACCGCAGTTCGAACGCAAACCGGCCGCAAGGAACGAGATCGCCAGCAATGCCGGAGGGCGAGGTAAGGCGAGCGGGGATTTCATGATGGGAAACGGTGACGGGGAAACTGCGGACGGCCCCGCAGGGGTGTGCTAGAGTACCCGGCTCGGATGAGTACAAAAGATATAAGACCCGCGTCGGCTCCCGCGGAGCTATCACCGACTAAACTGCGATGGCGGTGCGAGCTTCCGCGCATACCGTTTGAAACGACGGCACAGGCGGAATTGCGCGAAGGGTTTATCGGACAAGAGAGGGCACTGCGCGCGTTGAAGATGGGTGTGGAGTTATCGGCGCCGGGTTACAACGTGTTTGTGTGCGGGCTGGCGGGTACGAGCCGGGGCGGCACGATCGCCAAGATGATCGAGGACTTGCACCCGCTAACGAAACCTTCGCTGGACCGTTGCTACGTCAACAATTTCAAGATAACCGACCGGCCGCGGCTTCTTTCCTTGCCTCGCGGGCAGGCGAACGCCTTCAAGAAAGATATGCAAGCGGGAATTGACTTCTTGCGGAGGCGAATTCCTCAAGTGTTCGAAGGCGAACCTTTCCAGCGACAAAAGGGCCGGATCGTCGAGCGCTTTACCGTGCGTGAAAAAGAGCTAATGGACGATTTTACGCGGCGCATCGCGCGGGAGCAATTTGCTCTGGGGCACATGCAAGTCGGCGCGGTGGCGCTGCCGGAGATTTTCCCCGTGCTCGAAGGGCAGATGGTGCCCATCGAGGATATTTCGAAGATGGTGCATGAGGGCAAACTCGAGTCGCCGGTGGCGGAAGATATTGAAAGAAAGTACGAACAATTCCGGCAGGAATTTACCGTGGTTTACCGGAAAACGCTGACGCTATCACGTGAGTTGGCGAGCGAACTGAGTTACCTGGAACAGGAAGCAGCTTCCGTTCTCGTGGATGGAGTGATTGAAGAGCTGAAGGAAAAGTATCCGGGGGCAAATGTCGCCGAGTACCTCGAAGAAGTGCGGCATCATCTGCTGGACAATTTGGACCCGTTTAAGGAACGCGAAGGAGAAGGCGAGCAGGAGGGCGAGACGCCGGACGGATTGCCGAAGATGCCTGGAGCGCCAGGCCCGGAGCGCGACCCGTTTCGTGTGTACGGCGTAAATGTGATCCTGGCACATGGCGACGATGAAGCTTCTCCTGTTATTTTCGAGACGACGCCAACCTACGCCAATCTGTTTGGCACGATCCAGCGCGCCTATGACACGCGTGGCGGCTGGACCAGCGACTTCATGGATTTGCGCGGCGGCTCTTTGCTGAGGGCGGACGGTGGATTTCTGATCATGTATTCGCTGGAAGCCCTCTCGGAAGTGGGAGTTTGGCGGGCGCTAAAGCGCACGCTAAATCATAACCGGCTGGAAATTCAGCCTCTCGAGATGTTCTATCCGTTCGGGGGCAGCGCGCTCAAGCCGGAAGCCGTGGAAATCAACGTCAAAGTGATTCTGATCGGCGACCGGCAACTCTACGAGATGCTGTACGAATACGAAGAGGACTTCCAAAAGATTTTTAAAGTACGCGTGGAATTTGACGAAGAAATGCCCATGAGCGACGGCGTAATAGCGGAATACGCGGGCCGGTTGCGGACGCTCTCCGAGAAAGAGGGTCTCTACCCGTTCGACCGGGGGGCCTTTGCCGCGATGTTGGAGTACGGCGTGCGCAAGGCGGGGCGCCGCAACAAAGTGACGGCGCGGTTTGTGGACATTGCAGATCTGGCGCGTGAGGCACATTACGCCGCCGCAGGAGCGGGGGAAAGAGTCGTGCGCGCGGCACACGTACGCGACGCGCTCGCTTCAAAGATGGAGCGGCACAACCTGATCGAAACGCGCATCCGCGAGATGATTGAGGAAGGCACTCTGCTCGTCGACGTGACTGGCGAGCGAGTGGGGCAAGTCAACGGCCTAAGCGTCCTGGAGATCGGCGGGTATTCCTTTGGCAAGCCAGTGCGCATCACGGCCTCTGCTGCACTCGGCAAAGCAGGCCTCATCAATATCGAACGCGAGGCGAACTTGAGCGGGCGCTTCCACGACAAGGGAGTGCACATTATCGCCGGTTACTTGCGCAGCCTTTTCGCCCAAGACAAGCCATTGTCGCTGGCCGCGAGTATCTGTTTCGAACAGTCCTATTCGGGAGTGGATGGAGACAGCGCCAGCTCGACGGAGATTTATGCTCTGGCGTCCGCGCTTTCCGGCATTCCGCTGCGGCAGGACATTGCCGTCACGGGATCGATGAATCAGCAGGGGGATATTCAAGCGATTGGCGGAATCAACGAAAAGATCGAAGGTTTTTTTGACGTTTGCCGAATCAAAGGGCTGACGGGTACGCAGGGCGTGGTCATGCCGGAGTCGAACGTCGAGGACTTGATGTTGCGGGAAGACGTTATGGAAGCGGTGGCGGCCAGCAAGTTCCATATTTGGCCGGTGGGCCGAGTCGAGCAAGGCATTGAGATTTTGACGAAGTCCGCGGCCGGGCGCCGCAACGGAGATGGCACGTTTGAAGCGGGGACTGTCTTTGGGCTTATGAACGAGAAATTGACCGATATGGCGAAGACTTTGAAACAATTTGAGTAACCTTCCTTCTCTAATCCCGAGCGACAAGAATTCCGAAAAGCAACGCGACACTGGAACTAGCCAGTATTAGGGATGCTCCGCGGGCGCGAAGTAGGCTTGGCGGTGATCGATGCGATAGGCTGGCGCAGGTGGCACTTCGGAAACTGCACTTGCGGCATCTGCTTGCGGAGAATCGCCAACCCGGACTTCGAGTGAATGTAGTTTTCCGTCGTGGACAGGCGGAATGAAGCCCAGACTGTACTCGTGACGCACGAGTTGCGCGATCTCCGCGAAAACTCCGACAAAATCCGCGCTGGTGACTGGAAAGAAGGCCCGGCCACCGTTGGCCTGGGCAATGGCCGCAAGTTCTGCATCGGCTTGGGCAAACACCTCATTGACCGCTTGCGTCTTCGGTGGAACAGCCTGCTCTTTCTTGGAACGTTTTTTCTCTGGTTGCTTGACCACCCGCAATTCGCCGCCCAGAGAAACGGCCAGTACGCGCACATCGGTAGATTTCAGTCGCGCCAGCAGATTTTGCACCACGGGCGCCGGTGAAGTATCGACTCCGGAAGAAAGCAGGACGACCGATTTCTTGCCCGGAATGCTCGCCAGCCAATCCAGTGCTGTATTGAGGCTTGAAGCGAGATTTAACTGGCCGAAGCCGAGGTTGAAATGCAACTGGTCCAAGGCCCCTGCGGCGACGGACTTATCAGGAGTCAAATTAAGAATAGGCTCAGCGGCTTCATCGTAGCGGGCGATGGCTACACTGTCGTTGGGAGAAAGGCCTTCGAGTAGTGCCTGGACAGCTTCCAGATGACCGCCCTGAAGGAGGTAGACGGCGGGTCCAGCTTCGACAAGGAGAAGAACCCGGGCGGGCTCGTCCACGCTCAGGAAATCCGTGATCGGCTGCTCAATGCCGTCGTCGAATACGTGGAAGTCTTCCCGATGAAGCCCCCCAATGAACCGGCCGTGAGAATCGGTGACAAGGACTCCCACGTTCACGCGATCCACGCTGATGTGAATGTCCGAAGAACTTCGAACAGGGTTCTGCGAAAAAGCCGGCGTCGCCAACACACAGGCACATGCGAGAAGGAGGGTGCCACGGCATCGGTCGCGGAGCAGCATGATCCGAATTGGCATAGTAGAACGGCGTCAGAAAAGACAGAAGCCCCGTCCCACGCTAGGTTTCCATAACGCGGAACAGGGCTGACGATTCTTGCTAATTTTGCGGGAAAATCAGATTAGGGCTTGGTAGGAGCTCCTGCCGGAGGTGTAGCCGTGGCGGGAGTTGCGCTCGCGCCGACATCCTTCGGCGTAGATAGATAGCCGGTAGCACGGTTTTTGGCGACGTCGAAAACCACGATCTCGTAGGGAGACATTCGCGAAGCGCCCTTCACATAAAACTGCACGGGCTCTCCAGCGGTCTTGTCTTTTTTCTCGATCTCGCGGTCATCCACGAGGACCATCATGGTGTAGCGGGATTTCTTCGGGTCCGTCTTGGTCAAAGTCAGCTGGATCGGGCCGACTTTCTGCCCGTGCTTCGATTTGTTGAGCGTAAATTCGTAGTAGTTACGGTCACCGCGGCGCCTCAACTCCTCGAGGTCGTCGTGGTTGCGAGCTATGAGGCCGCTCATCACACCCTCGTCGCCCGTTACGCGCTCGAGCTTGCTCTTGGTCACCTCGAGATCGCTCTTTGTGGCTTCGATGTCCTTTTTCGCGCCGCCGACTTCAGTGGCCACAGCGCCGATCTGGTCCTGGCTTTCCTTTTTCACCTGAGACAACTGCGCGGTGAGCTTCTGGTCCGAGGCAACCTGTTCCTTGCGGATGGTTTCCGCGCGGCTCTTGGCCTCAGCCAACTCCGCGACGGTCATGCCCATTTTTTGCTCTGTAACTTCGACGTGGCCTTTCAAATCAGCTAGGCGGGAATTCGCTTGCTCGAGCTGTGCGGTCAATACTTTGTTATTGTCTTGCTCTTTGGCAAGGCTTTGTTCAAGGCGGGATATCCCCGAGTAGCCCAGGTAGCCGAGCGCACCCACCACCACAAACAGCACAACGAAAAGAGCCGCGATCCAGCGCGGCGTTCCCGTGGACTCATAACGATAAGATTCCTCGGGACTCGGCACATTTGGAGAAATGCTCATTCCCCCTCCTCGGTTATGGCTCCAGACTGGGTACCGGATGCCGGTGAAATTATCTACCGCAACTCCCGCTATGTCTATGGCGCGGTCAGCGCGGCCTGCCCCGCCGGACAAGCGCTATGCCGCCGGCTTTGCGGCCCGATGGAAGCTGCGGCCAGCGAGCAAAGATCGAAGTGGTCAAGCCTCCGCGGGGCGTAAACTCTCCGCGCACGACACACCACTCTGGACGAACAGCCCCGACGATATCATGAAGGATCTTGTTCACGGCATTCTCGTAGAAAATTCCGAGGTCGCGATAAGCGAGCAGGTACATTTTGAGAGCCTTGAGCTCGATGCATTCTTTCCGCGGCATGTATTGGATGGTGATGGTTCCGTAGTCGGGAAGCCCGGTCTTCGGACATACCGAAGTGTATTCTGGAAAGCGCGTGGTGATAATGTAGCCGGGAAACTGGTTGGGCCAGGTATCAAGTTTAGGCAATCGCGTCGGGATTCCGGCGCGTGCATGCGAGTCCGTGTAGTCTGCCATTGCGGTTCCTATTGTACGATGACTTAGTGGCTACCGCCTCTTGCCGAAACGGCGCACTTCCCCTATTCTCTGCGCAGGGGACCTAACAGAATCTTTCGATGAATTGCCCAGCGTGTCAAGCTGCCGACTGCCGGCGATCGAGACGGCGGTCCGTTTATGACCACTTGTTCAGCGCCGCTGGTGTAGTTCCCTGGCGCTGCAACGCCTGTGAGACCCGCTTCCATGCGCGCGCGATCTCGTTTCGCCATCTTTTCTATGCGCGGTGCGGCACCTGTGGCAACCTCGATTTGCAACGCATCTCCTCGGAAAAGGTTCCGGGAGTGACGTCTATCCTCGGCCGTTGCCTCGGTTTGCCGGCGGTCCGCTGCGCTCCCTGCAGGAATAAATTCTTTTCGTTGCGGCCCATATTGTCGGCGGAACGAGCGGCCGAGATTGCTCCAGAAGACAGTGCAGCAAAATACTAACTTCGTACCCATGCGGTCCCACCTCACCGAGTACTAGCCTAGGACTTCACAGTACCTCGCTCCCCGTACCGATTGCAGCCTGTCTCTCAAATCCAAATCCCCCTAGGCTTCTTGTGCACGGGAGGGATCCATGGAAACGAGCATCCGCGTCCTAGTGGCCAACCGTCCTCGGTTGTTGCGGGAACTGGTGCTCTCCACTCTCTCGGAACAAGCGGGGATCAACATCGTGGGAGAAGTAGAGAACGAGAAAGACGTTCCTTCGCTCGTGGAAGCGACAAAGCCCGATTTTCTCTTGATTGCGCTCGACGAATCGCACCGGCGCCCGCCGCTGTGCGACCAATTGCTGCGGAAGTTCCCTGGCCTCCGGATTATCGCGGTCGCGCCCAACACCAACCTCGGAATTTTCTATTGGGCTTCGCTTGAAATTCATTCGACAACCATGGAAGCCAGCGAAGAAGCGATGTTGGATGTGATGCGAGGGAAAACCAATCGCATGGGTGGAGGAAAAGCTTCGTGAAAACAGCCCGTATTCCGGGAGGGGGCGTGGTCTGGACGAAATATGCCACGCTCAGTGCCTGGCTGATTAGCTTGTGCCTTTGCCCGATGGGACCTGCGGTGGCTCTCCCGCAGGAGCGACCCGCTGCAAGCGATTCGCCCAGAGAGAAAGAGGCAAGACCGCAAGAAGCCCGGCCACCGGCAACTCAAAGAGCGTGGCCTTCCCCCGACCTCGTGACGGACAACCTCGACCGTGTGGCCGCGACCGCCGATCAAATCCTTGAACTCTTAAATAAAGATGCCGGATTGATGGTCGAGTTCAAACGGCTTCTGGCGCAGGACGCCGGGGCGGACGGGCAAATTCTGGACGAATCGGATCTTACAGATCAAGCTGTCGCCGAGCGGTTGAACGAGGACTTGCGCGCGCGAGTTCTCGCCACGCGCCTCCTGCAGAGATACGGTTATCTGCTGCCCAAGGTAAATCCGGATTCCGAGCTTGCAGCCGAGCGCAACCTTATATTGCAAGACCGCGCGTATGCCATTACGCATACCGCCGAACGCAGCCCCGAAACGCAAACGTTTCCCTCAGCCGCACAGTCCGCAAGCTGCGTTTCGCAGAATCCGTCCAGTTGCAGTTTCGGCGGTGTGGACACGAACCACGGTTTTGCTCCCGCGGAAAGTGAGGGCCAACAGAATTACCCCGAGCAACAGCCCAATCCCTACGAAGGCTACCCCGTGGCGCCGCCAACGGACTCAGTCCAACCGCAAAGAGAGCTACGCGCCGCTCTCTCTTATCCCGATGACGGACAAACGCTTCTCACATCTCTCCCGCAAAGCCCACTCGACGCATCCGCGGTTCCTCGTGAGGGAGGCGGAGCCTCTGTGGGAGTGGGAGGCCTCCCGAATCCTTCCTCCAGCGAACTCGAACCCGCAAGCCCTGTCCCGTTTGCACAGTCAGAAAATCCATCGAGGCCACAGGCTAGTCGCGGCACCGCAATAAACCAGTTTTCGAACCGCACGTCGCCCTATTTTGCTGCCCCGGCGTTTGAGCCGGTTCGTATGGTGCACCAGCCCAATCCCTATGCGGATGTGCCTTCTCTCTATGACTTGTACGTACAAGCCTCCCCGGCCTCTCAACATCCGGAACGCTTCGGCTTAAATGTTTTTCGGAGAGGCGCTGCAGCCACGAACGTACTACCCATGGATCTGCCCGTGGGGCCGGACTACGTCATTGGGCCGGGCGACGGCCTTTCCATCGACTTGTGGGGCGGAGTTTCCCAAAGGCTTTTTCGAACCGTGGACCGAGAAGGCCGAGTGCAGTTGCCAGAAGCTGGTCCGCTTCTCGTTTCCGGAAAATCGCTTGGGGAAGTGCAGGCGTCCGTGCAGCGCGTGCTTCGAACACAATTTCGCGACGTTTCGGCCGACGTTTCTCTTCTCAGGCTGCGTACTGTGCGCGTTTACGTCGTTGGGGAAGTGGCGGCTCCGGGAGCGTACGACGTCAGCTCGCTCTCGACACCCTTGAACGCCCTGTTCGCTGCCGGCGGCGTGACGGCTCGCGGATCTCTGCGCGGCATCGAGCACTACCGCGGAAAAGAGCTGCTCGAACACGTGGATGCCTATGATCTCTTGCTGCACGGCGTTCGCGGAGACTTGAAACGTCTCGAAAACGGTGATTCGCTTCGCGTACCGCCCATGGGGCCGAGTGTCACAGTCGACGGCATGGTTCGGCGCCCCGCGATTTACGAACTGCACGGCGAAAAGAACTTGAACGATGTCCTGGACCTTGCTGGAGGCATTTTGCCCGCGGCAGCACTTCGCCATATCGAAGTGCAGCGCATGGAAGCCCACGAAAAGCGCACCATGCTGAGCCTGGACGTCGGCGAATCCATCGACGAGAACGCTTTGCGCGCGGCTTTTGAAAAATTCCAGATTCAAGACGGCGACGAAATCCACATATTCCCCATCGCGCCGTACAACAGCGGAAGCGTCTACCTCGTGGGACACGTGCTGCGTCCCGGGCGATATTCCTACCAGGCAGGGATGAAGCTCACTGACTTGATCTCTTCCTATAAGGAGCTTCTCCCCGAGCCGGCGGAGAGCTACGCCGAGATTGTGCGCATCGCCGGGCCTGATAATCGCCCGGTAGTGGAGAGTTTCAATTTGGCGGCGGCGCTGGCGCATCCGGAAAGCGCGCCAATCCTCAAGCCGCTCGACACCGTGCGCATTTTCGGGCGATACGAGCTCGAAGCCGCGCCGGACATTTTGGTTACAGGCGAAGTTCGCGCCGCGGGACGTTACCGTATTTCCGGGCGAGAACATATACGAGACGCCATCTACCAGGCCGGCGGGGTCACTCCCGAGAGCTGGCTGGAGTCGGCGCAGCTCTTTCGCGACCTGCCAGACGGAACAACAAAAGTGTTCAGCATTTCGCTTCGCGCGGCGCTAGCCGGAGACCCGTTGAACAATATATTGGTCGAACCGCGTGACCACATCGTGGTGCATCGCCAGCCCGAAAGAGTGAACCCTGCGAGTGTGTTCGTCCGCGGGGAAGTTGCTCGTCCTGGACGTTATCCTCTGGCTGAGGGTATGCGGATTTCGGATCTGGTGGACGCCGCGGGAGGATTCCTCCGGAGTGCAAATCCCGCGAGCGCTGACTTGGTGCACTACGAGGTTTCTAACGGAACCGCCGCCTCAAAGCCGACAGGCGAACAGACCGTGAATTTAGTCGCCGCCCTCGGCGGCCATCCAACTGCCGACTTTTTCCTGAACGATGGCGACGTTCTCACCGTCCCGCAGCGGGAACGGTGGAATGATATTGGCGCAACCGTAACTCTTCGTGGCGAAGTCGCCAAGCCGGGAGTGTACGGAATCGAGCCAGGAGAACGCTTGAGCTCGTTGCTGCGCCGAGCGGGCGGAATGCTGCCGACGGCTTATCCGGAAGCCGCAGTGTTCGACCGCATCGATGTGAAAAAGATGCAAGAGCAATCCAGGCAGGACTTGATTCAGCGCCTCGAGCAGGAATCGACGGTAGTAAAAACTGCGGTGACCACCACGGGTTCGGAGGAAGCGGCTCTCCAGGAAGCCGCGTTGCGGCAGCGCCAGCGAGTTATCGACGGACTCCGCCGCGCCCCGGTTAGCGGCCGGCTAGTCGTCCACATCAGGCAAAACCTGAAGGATTTTGTGGGCTCTTCGGACGACATCGAACTTCGCGCTGGAGATACCCTGGAAATCCCCAAACAGCCTGGATTCGTTTTGATTGTCGGTCAGGTTTACAACTCCAACGCCATCACCTACACGCCGGGAAAAAATGCGGAGTGGTATCTCTCTCGAGCGGGTGGCGCGACAGGCCTAGCCAACAAACGAGCCATCTTCATCATCCGTGCGAGCGGCTCGGTGACCAGCGGCAGCGGCGGGATGTGGTCCGGAGGCGTGCGCTCTTCGACAATCGGCCCCGGCGACACGATTGTCGTTCCGGAACGGGCGGTGGTTGGCAGCAGCGCTTGGAAAAACCTGGTGGCCATCGCGCAGATCGCGCAAGCAGGCGCTCTGGCTGCCGCCGTGGCGATACCTTGATGGTGCATGGCGGCCAGTGGTTTCACCTCTCTAGCAAGAAAGGATCGGGAACCGCAAACGTGTGGGCAGAGTGCTAACAGACCTCGAACGCGGTGAATCTGGCAAGGACCTCCGCGCTAACCGTGAACGAACGGTGGCGCGGCTCCGCCTTTTTTGGGACGCGCGCAAGTTGCTGCTCGAAGCTCTTGTGCTAGGCGCGCTAGTCAGCCTGGGCATAGCGCTGCTGATTCCCTTCCGCTTCGATGCCACGGCTCAACTGATGCCCCCGGATGGACAGGAGGGTTCCGGCCTTGCCGCGCTTTCCGCCGTGGCCGGCCGGACCGGTGGGCTCGGGGATTTCGCCGGCGATCTCTTGGGTGTGAAGAACTCCGGCGCACTCTTCGTCGGCATTTTGGGAAGTCGTACAGTGCAAGACCGTTTGATCCAGCAATTCGATTTGCGAAGCCGCTACCGCGATTCAAAGATAGAGGACGCGCGTGCCGCGCTCGCTTCGCATTCGCGCATTACCGAAGACCACAAGAGCGGAATCATCGCAGTTACGGTAACAGACCAAGACCCGCGGCTCGCAGCAGCCCTTGCACAAGCGTATGTCGACGAACTCGATCGCCTCGTCGAACAGGTCAGCACTTCATCGGCGCGCCGCGAACGCATTTTTCTCGAAGGGCGGCTTCGTGCCGTGAAGTTGGACCTGGATACCGCAGCGAAAAAATTCAGCATTTTCGCCAGCAAGAACACGGCAATCGATATTCCCGCTCAGAGCAAGGCCATGGTCGAAGCGGCTGCCACTCTCGAGGGACAACTGATTGCCGCTGAAGCGGAATTGCATGGCCTGGAGGCCATGTACACGGAGCAAAACGTGCGCGTGCGTTCGTTGCGCGCTCGAGTCAGCGAGCTGCGTGCTCAACTCGGCAAGATGGGCGGCGAGAGCGGCACGTCCGCCGCTCCCTCCTCGGAAACGGATGCATCCCTCTACCCAGCGATGCGCCAGCTGCCGCTGCTCGGTGTCACCTATTCCGACCTGTACCGCCAAACCAAGATTGAAGAAACCGTATACGAGCTGCTCACGCAGCAATACGAGATGGCCAAAGTCGAGGAAGCCAAAGAAGTTCCTAGCGTAAAAGTGCTGGACGCGGCGACCGTGCCGACCAAGAAATCGTTTCCGCCTCGAGGGTTGTTCACCATGGCTGGCGCCGCTTTGTCCCTGCTCGCCGCGTGTGCCTGGATCTCATTTCGGCAAGCTTGGCGAGAGATTGATCCGCAAGATCCAGGAAAACAGTTTGCGATGGAGATTGCCGAGACTCTTCGCGCCGAAACCATGCAACTGGCTCCCGCAGGCGCCGCCCTCCTGCGTATGTTAGCGCGCATCAGGACTCGCCCAGGTGCAGCGAAAGCGATGCGCCCGGCGCATTCAGATGTGGATGAGCCGTCGACCGACGCTGCGGAACTTGCGCGGGCGGCGCGAAACGGACTGGGATAAACGCGAAATGAATGGAACGGCAACACGCCGGGCTACTGCACCATCTGCGGGCAACACTGCGCCCTTCCGAGAACTTGCATCCGAGGTGTGGTTTCCCTCTGCGGGCTCGATGCCTGGCCGTGCAAAGTCCGCAGGCGCCCACGGCGGTCTTGCGCGACAGGTCGCGTATTTGGCAATCGATATTGCCCTGATCTGCGCAGGCGGCGCAGGTGTCTTTTGGCTCCGGTTTGGCTTGGCGAGCCCTTTTTCCACTTCGGTATTTTCCCCGGAGAGCCTCGCGAAGCAGGTTTGGTTGGCGGGTTATCCAGGGTTCCTGCTTCTTTACGCAGGCCTCGTGGCACTGGCTTGTATGAGCCAGGATTTATACCGCACCGCGCGCGAGCGAAGTGCTTGGGAAGAAACCGCGAACACGGTGAAAGCGGTTGGTCTTGCGACCATGTTGCTAGTGCTCTTTATTTTCACTTCAGGTAACAAAGAGATTTCAAGGCTTGTCGTGGCTTGTTCGGGAGCCTGGAACGTTGGAGCCCTTTCTGGTTGGCGCCTCGCGAAGCGCCACTACGTTCTGCGAAGAGCAGAACGCGGCCAAGGCGTGTCGCGCGTGCTCATTGTCGGAGCCGGGAGGCTCGGACGCGCTCTCGCGGCGTGGTTCGATGTGAACCGCACTCTGGGCTACGAAGTTTGCGGTTTTTTGGACCCCCATCCAAACGGCGATCCACGCGTGCTCGGATCGGTACGCGAATTGCGCAAGGTCGCGCTCGGTCAATTCGTGGACCGCTTGTTTGTGACTCTTCCGGCAGACCGAGAGGTGGTGAAGGACATTTTTCTTGAGGCCCGGCGGTTGCGCCTGACTCTGAACATCGTGCCCGATCTTTACGACGGCCTGGGTTGGCGGGCGCCAATTGATTCGATCGGGGGATTTCCCGTGATCGAGTTGCATGGCGAACCCATTCCAGCGATGGGACTGGCCATCAAACGCGTTGTGGATGTATTGGGGTCTGCGTCGCTTCTATTCTTCTGCGCGCCGCTGCTGTTTCTCGCGGCGATTTGGATTCGTTGCGATTCGCGAGGGCCTGTTTTTTACTCCGCATTGCGCGTCGGTAGAAAAGGGCGAAAATTCCGATGCTACAAGTTGCGAACGATGGTCGCGGAAGCTGATGCTCAAAAAGATCAACTCCGCCAAACCAACGAACGCAACGGCCCGTTCTTCAAAATGGAAAACGATCCGCGGGTGACTCGCAGCGGGCGCTGGCTGCGCAAGTTCAGCATCGATGAGTTACCGCAGCTAGTGAACGTTCTATTGGGCCAGATGAGCCTGGTTGGGCCTCGGCCTCATCCGGTGGACGACTACGAACGCTACACCATCGAGCACCTTCGCCGTCTGGACGTAAAGCCCGGTGTGACCGGTCTCTGGCAAGTGACGGCGCGGCGCGATCCTTCCTTCGACACCAACATGGCCTTAGACCTCGAGTACATCGAGAACTGGAACGTGGTGTTGGACCTGAAAATCCTGCTGAAGACCGTGCCCGCGGTTTTGCAGGGAGAAGGCAACTAATGAGGCGGGCATGAGTGTCGTACCGGCTGTGATCGTGGACTCGAGGAAAAATGGGCCGCTTCCGAAGCACCTTCCGGCTCCCGAAATCGCATTCTCGCGCAGCGGGCTCTTTCGATGGGGGCAACAGTCCGCGATTTCTCTGCTTGATCAGGGGCTCACTTCCGCGGCGGGCTTTGGCGTCAATGTCCTTCTGGCTCGCTGGCTGCCATCGGACGATTACGGCGCTTTTGCTGTTGTGTTCGCCGGCTGTCTCTTTATTTCCGGTTACCACAACGTTCTTTTGCTGGAGCCTCTAAGCGTTATAGGGCCATCGAGATATGCCGCGCATTTGATCGAGTATTTTCGCACCCAAATCGTTCTCCATTTCATTCTAATCGGGATTCTTTCTGTCGGAATGCTGATCGTCGGCGTGTTCCTGTCGCGCGCAGCCCTGCGGAGTTCGCTTGCCAGTGCCGCTCTTGGAGGCAGTCTGGCACTGCCATTTCTGCTTCTGCTCTGGCTTGCGCGACGCATGTGTTACGTCGCGCAACGTCCCGCGGTCGCCGTTCTGGGCAGTGCATCGCATCTTTCTTTGCTCACAGTCGGCATGTTCCTTCTCCATCGTTTCGCACACATTAGCGCCTTCTCTGCTTTTCTTTTGGTGGGTTGCAGCAGCTCTTTGGCGGCTTGCATGGTCTTGATCAAACTCGGCTTGCCAAAAAAAGGCCCAGTCATCCAGCCAAACATTTCATGGCTCGCAGCACTGCGGCAGAATTGGAATTATGGCCGCTGGCTTACACTGACCACTCTGCTTTCTTGGGTTTCTGTCCAGGCCCAAGTCTTCTTCACCGCGAGCTTCCTCGGATTGACGTCCGCAGGCATTTTGCGGGCCATGCAACTTCCTTCGTTTGCCATCACCCAGGTGATCTCCGCAACTATGTTGCTTGTTCTTCCAAGTCTGGCGAGAGATCTGGGCCAAGGAAATCTTTCGCTTCTTCACCGCAAGGCGTCGCTTACCTCTTTTTTTCTGACCTCGGTGGCAATTCTATTTGCGGCTTTCTTGTTCTTCTTTGCGGGCCGATTCGAACACTTGTTTTACGGCGAACGCTACGAATCTTTTGCTGGGCTTATTCCTTTGCTGGCGCTGGCGCCCGTGTTCACGGGATTTTGTTCCAGCTATTCATACGCCCTCCGCGCGCTTGGAAAGGCTAAGTATGAACTCTTGGCTTATGTTCTCTCTGGCCTGACAGCTGTGCTTTCGAGCGCCGTGCTCTTGCCGCGATGGGGCCTGCGCGGAGCCATCGCCAGCACCGTCTTAACCACGGCTGTTCTTGCCGCCGCCATTTTTGCGTTTTACAAACGTTGGGGCGTTAGTCACGCGCTGCAAGAGAACATGGCTAACGCGGCGGATTAACTAGGAAAAGGTGAATCCCATGGTGAGCGAAAGCGCGGCGGGAACAAGCTTTACGGCGGAGTCGGCTGCATCTCTGGATTTCGCGGCCAATTGCCCGGCCTCGCACGCAGCGCGCGATTACAGCGAAACAACCAGGCCCTATATCGAACTCGCCGCGACGGAAAATCGATTGCGTTCCTTTCGCTACCTGCTGCCCTGGTGTAAGGGCCAACCCATCCTCGACTTGGGCTGCGCGAAAGGCGCCTACCTGCGGGAGTTTGCGGCAGGTTCATTAGGCGTAGATGTTTCGCGCCCAAACCTGGAGCACTGCCAAAGGCTGGGGTTGCGAACTGTGGATGTGGATTTAAATCGTGACTTGCCGATTCCCACCGCAAGTTTTCCCGTCGTCTTCTGTTCTCATGTCCTCGAACACGTCGACGCCCCAATTCAGTTGCTCCGCGAATGCCACCGTGTTCTGACGCCTGGCGGCCGGCTAGTCCTTGGGCTTCCCATCGAGACCAGCGTCGTGAACTGGCTGCGCGGACAAAGATACTTCTATCACCACCCCGGCCATCTCTACAGTTTCAGCATTGAAAACATCGACGCGCTGTTGCGAAAAACGGGCTTTGAAATCGAGCGCTTTTACTTCGAGCCCCGCATCGTGCGGCTGCAAATTTGGCTTGCGCTGCTGCAGCGCATTTCTCCCCGCATCGCTTATCCGTTGGCGTTGGCTTACTGGGTTGTGGCTAGCAAGAAGTCGCGTGAAACCATTGCCGAGGGCCGCTTGGGTCTTCGGACGCGGGAACCCATCGCAAAATGATTCCGTTCTCCATAAACGGCAGCATCTCCTTATCCTGCCTCCGTGGCGCGCTTCGAGCGGGACTCGAGGCCTTCCCGCTCTCGAGCCTTCTCGAAAGTCCCGTCCGTGAACTCGCTCCCATGGTTTCTCTGCGCGGCCGTTTCGTTGGAGTTTTGTACGGCTCGGCTAAGGGTTGCACCGCATGCTTGTCGTCGCCGCGGCGCAAGCCCTCGCCCACATCGTGTAGCTCCCGACGCTCTGGCCAAGTGTTCCAGCGAAATCGCGTGCTGCTCGTTGCCCGAGGCAGAGGTGTTTAGATTGGGAACACCCTCCAGCCCAATTCGTCAGCATGTCGCGCACGAACTCACCCCTGGTCTCGCGGGCCTCGCGGCGGCCGTTTGCGGCGCCGCTGCTGTTGCCTCTTTTGGAGTCATCGGCGCATTTGCGGATTGGGTCGGCGGCTCCAGCGCCTGGATCTTTCTATTTCTTGCCTTGAAGCCCCTCATCGACTTGACTTGGCGCTGGAGTTTTTTCCGGTTTTCCGAGCAGTCCGTCGACACGCAGGCCTTAGTCGGAATTGCCGTGCTAGGGCTGAACGCTGTCGCCATCCTGAGAAATGCGATGTGGCGAAGCTTGCCGCGACGAGTGCTGGTTATGCTCGCGCTTGCCTCGCTGTCGGTCATATTCTCTCCTTCCTCATGGGGCTTCAATGAACTGGTGCGCCTCCTGGCGGGCACGACTTTTTTCTACACTGCTGGTCCGCTCCTCGCCGAGCCCAGGCAATTCGACCGTTTCGCAAAGGTCTTCTTATGCGCCATGACCCTCCCTGTGATTCTCAGCTACTTCCAGTGGGCTGGCTTTCTTCCCTATGACTATTGGGATTGGCTCAACGGACAATCCGTTGGGCGCGCCAGTGGATCTTATCCGACTCCGCTCTCGATGAGTTTTTTTCTGTACTACGCTTTTCCGATTGGTATGGCCATCGCTGGGGGAAAAAATCAGAGTACTTGGGCCAAGGGTTGCGCGTGTGTGTTCTTGCTTCTCGCTTCGGGTGCGCTCGCTCTCGGCAACCACCGCACCGCTTACGTCATCGTCGCTCTCCAGATTCTTGTCTGGCTGGCAATGGCGAGGGGCCGCAAAGCAATCCTCGCTTTCCTTGCAGTTCTCGCGGTCGTCATCCTCCTCTCGTTCGGTTGGCTCGAGACCCTCTATGCTCCCGTGGAACAAGCCTTCTCCGGCGAAGCCAGCTTCGCCAACGGCGAACTGTTCCGCGGTCGCGGTTTTCAATGGTTGCTTTTCCTCGATTCCTACGCCTCGAGCGGGCCCTTCCATTGGGTCTTCGGTAATGGCGGTTCGATCATTGCCGGTTACGATCCGGACGCAACCGATGTTGATTCCGTTGAGCCGCACAACGATTACATCCGTATTCTCCACGCTTATGGGGCTGTGGGCCTGCTCTTGTACTTGTCTATCCTTGCGCTATTTCTGAAGAGAGCCTTTCGGCTGCTGCGATCCCCGGAAGAGTTTCCGCGCATGCTCGCGCGCATCATGTTGCTGGCGCTCATCGCCATAATCATCCAAAGCATGATGATGGAGCCTATGCGCTTTCCCACGGGAGTTTGGTACCTGTTCGCCATCGGCTCCGCTCTCTTCTGCGTCCATCCCAATCCCACGGGGAAGGAGGGTTTGCCCGCATGAGCACCGCCGGTCTACCGCTCAAACTCGGAAGCAATGTCTATTCCATGCTTCGAAAATGCCTGCATACCTATCCGCAGTGGCGCTTTGCGCCTCCGCGCGTGCAGTTGAAACGTCCCATGGAAAGGCTTGGGTCCGACTATGGAGGCTACTATCTGGACGCTTCCTCGGTTCGTTCCGATTCCGTCGTCTATTCTCTTGGGATCGGAGAAGACATTTCCTTCGATTTATCTCTCATCGACCGCTTCGGCGTAAGCGTCGAGGCTTTCGATCCCACTCCCAAAGTCAAAACGTGGCTTCTTTCGCAATCCCTGCCGCCGCAGTTTCATTTTCATCCCATCGGTGTTGCTGGCCGCGACGGGCACGAATCTTTTTATCTGCCGCCCAGGGAAAACTGGGTCTCGCACTCGGTCGTTCCAGCGCGCCAGTTTGGGCGAGACTCGGTGCGTCTGCCCGTCATGCGCTTGTCCACAGCGATGCGCCTGCAAGGGCACGATCGGATCGACGTGCTCAAAATGGACATCGAAGGCGCTGAATACGCCGTGATCGAGGAAATCCTGCGCGAAAGCATTCACGTCAAACAGCTCCTCATCGAGTTCCATCACCGGCTTACTTCCCTGGGAACGCAAAAAACCAAAAAGGCGCTTGCCCTCCTCGAAAAGCGTGGCCTGAGAATTTCGTCTGTCTGTCCGCGAAAGGAAAATTTCACCCTGGTGCAGGCGGATTAAGTTCCGCGGGAGCTGGATCGGAACCCTCTCCAGCCATGCAACTCACGGCAAAGACCATGAAAAGAGTCCTCATTATCGAAGCCCAGATCAAGCGTTACCGCAAGCCTTTCTACGAACGCCTCTATGCCGCTCTTCGCGAGGAAGGGTTACAGCTCAGAGTGGTTTATTGCGCTCCGGCCCCATCCGAAGCCCAGAAGCACGACAATTGCGAACTGCCTCGTGAATATGGCGTGAAGGTCAAAGCGTTCTGGCTCGCTCGCGGGCGTCTGCTCTTTCAGCCGGCGTTGCGCGAAGTCATCGCCGCGGATCTTGTGGTGATCGAGCAAGCCAACAAATTTGTCCTGAATCATCTCCTCCTGATTCTCTCGCTCTTCCGGCTAAAAAAAGTCGCGTTCTGGGGTTTGGGAGAAAACCTTCAGGCGGACCGCTCTCCTCTCTCGGAATGGTACAAAGAGCGAACTCTTGACTGGGTTCACTGGTGGTTTGCTTACACCGAGGGCACGGCGCACTACTTGCGACAGCACGGCGTGTCGCCCGCAAAAATTACCGCGGTGCAAAACTCCGTCGACACCCGTCGCATTCAATCGTGCGTGCAAGACATGACTCCCAACGCCAAGGCAACTCTCCGCACAAAGCTGGGCTTCGGCCGCGGCGCCCCCGTCGGCGTTTTTGTCGGAATGCTGCACAAGGTGAAGTCAGTTCCGTTTCTCATTCAAGCTGGAGAGAAAATTCGGCAGAGTATCCCCGAATTTCAGCTGATTGTCATCGGCGGGGGACCTGACGAGGAAGAAATCAAACAAAGCGCCGCCAACTGTCCTTGGGTGCATTTTGTTGGCCCGAAATTCGGAGACCGCAAATCGCATTTGCTGGCGATTGCCGATGTCTTTTTGCTTCCCGGCCGGGCAGGCCTCGCCGTTCTGGATGGTTTTGCCGCCGGCTTGCCGCTCATCGCCACGCGCTTGCCGATCCACGGGCCCGAAATGGAATACCTCGAAGAAGGCCGCAATGGCTTGATTACCCCGCCCCATCCAGATCTATATGCGGAGGCTGTAGCCAGCCTTCTGTCAAACCCGAAAGAGCTTCAACTCCTACGCGAAGGCGCCGCAAATTCAGCGGAGAAATATTCGATGGAAGCCATGGTCGAAAAGTTCATTCGTGGGATCGTGCAATGCCTGGCACAGCCAAAGCTGCAGTGGGGACAAATCAAATGGCGAAGGGAGCAAAGCGTCACGCAAAGGCCCGATTGATGCCAGGGAAAAAATTCAACGGTCCCGTCGTGGCAAGGTCAAATGCGAATCTGGATAAGGCGAGCGTTTCGCGATGAACGAGCAAACGAAATGAGCCAAGTGCAAAAAAAATTCCTGGTCACGACAAGCTGGGATGACGGCCATCCGTTGGACGAGCGCATAGCGGAGCTTCTTTCCAAATATGGCCTCCCCGGGACCTTCTATGTGCCGCGATCAGGCCAACGAGACGTGTTGAGCCCTTCCGCGGCGCGCGCATTGAGCAAGAGTTTTGAGCTCGGCGGCCACACCCTTGAGCACCTCCCGATCGACCGCCTTTCCGACGAGGAAACCAGAGCTCAGCTCTCCAGTTCACGCGAGTGGGTCGAGCAACTGACTGGAAAGAGTTGCCGCGTCTTCTGTTTTCCAGGAGGAAAATTTCGGAGCCGCCAGTTGCGGTTCGTCCGGCAAGCTGGCTATAAAGCGGCCAGGACCGTCGAGCTCCTCTCGACCGCAACCCCCAGACGGATCGATGGCCTCTTCTTAATATCCACCACCGTCCAGGTCTTTCCCCATAGCCCCTATGCGTACGCCAGGAACACCCTGAAGCGATTCTCACCGGCTGCGCTTCGTTGGCCGCGCGGCTCGTTTCTATCGAGAGACTGGGCTGCCTTAGCGAGGGACCTGCTTTCTCAAGCTTTTCATCGCGGCGGCGTCTTCCACATCTGGGGCCACTCCTGGGAAATCGAAGAGCAGGGCCAATGGGACAAACTGGAAGAGTTCTTGAAGATCTTGTCTTCCCAGCGTGAAAAGTGGAAGGGAGTTACAAACGGCGAGCTGTGTGAGTGCGTTTCGCAGGTTGTCCCTAGAGAGCCAACGCCGGTCGCGGCAGCCTGCGCGGAGAGGGCCGAATGAGCACGGTCGCTCCGCTTGTTCTCGATCGGCTGGCGCCAGCAGTTGGCGCAGGAAGTTACAGCGGCGCGGCTTTGGCCGAGCTCTCAACCGAGCCTCGTTCTCAATTGCAGCTATGGCAGGCGAGTCCCTGGCTGACTTCACCCGCATTGGCTGAATTTTACTGCGATCCGACAGCACAGCGAGTGAGTTATCCCACCAGTCCCGGTGGAGATATCCTCGAGGCCTCCTTTTATCGTGAAGAGAATTGGCCCGGCCTGTTCAAGAGTTTCTCTCTTATCGGTGCGGCACAACCAAATAGCAGACTCCTCCAAAAACTGGCAAGCTCCCGTCCGATGGATTTGCTTCGCGTCCCGTTTCCCACAGCCTCGGCTCTTCACGATTTGCGGCTGGGACAAATTGCACCTCGCATTCGGCAAATGGTTGAGGGTCAACTCATCGATCTTCCCGGAACCGCCGGCGAGTACCTCAAAACCTTGGGCAGCCAAACGCGCAATCACTTGCCGCATTATCTGCGGCGGCTGAGAAAGGAATGGGGAAGCGGTCTTCGCGTGGAATGTCCCTGCGGCTCTCAATTCACCGTCGACTCATACCACGGATTGCTCGCACTGAACGGATTGCGAATAGACCGCAAGAGCCGGAAGAGCCTGTGGACCGAGGAAATATCCTGCCATCGCTGGGATTTGGTGCGCGGGATCGGTTCCCGGGTTTCCATCTTCCGCGGCAGTCCGCACGCCCTCATCGCTCCCGAGCTTATAGACTAGGCATATTCGCTATGAAGGTTCTCGTGGTCCACAATTCGTATCAACATCCCGGCGGTGAAGACGCCGTCTGCGAGTCTGAAATCAGGCTTCTCCGAGAAGCCGGGCATGAAGTCATTCAGTACACCAAGCACAATCACGAAATTCAGGACTATTCTTTCTTCGAAAAAGCAGGCCTCGCCTGGCGCGCCTCCTGGTCGGAGCGCTCCCACCGCGATTTGCGCCGCATCCTCGCTGCGGAATCGCCGGACGTCGCGCACTTCCACAACACGTTTCCCCTCATCTCGCCCTCTGCGTATTACGCCTGCCGAGCCGAATCAATTCCTGTAGTCCAAACGCTGCACAACTACAGGCTTTTGTGTCCTGGCGGCAATTTCTTTCGAGACGGCCGTGTTTGCGAAGAATGCGTTTCTCACTCTCTTCTTCGTTCGGTCGCTCATCACTGCTATCACGAATCGCGCCTCGAGACCGCCGCCGTTGCCGGCATGCTGGCTCTTCATGGCTTCTGGAAGACTTGGTCGAGGCAAGTCAATCTGTTCCTCGTGTGCACCAGCTTCGCCCGCCGAAAATTCATCGAGGCCGGTTTCGCCGAACTCAGTATCCGCGTCAAGCCCAATTTCATCGCTCCCGACCCGGGCGTGCGCGTCAGCCAAGGAAACTTCGCGCTCTTTCTCGGCAGGCTCGCCTCGGAGAAGGGGCCTCAACTTCTTCCATGTGCGTGGTCGAAACTACCCTCCTCCATCCCGATTGATATAGTGGGCGACGGCCCATTGCGTGCTTCCCTGGAGAGCGAGGCTTCGCATCTCAATCTTCAAAATGTTCATTTTTCCGGCTGGATGAACGCACCGGCGGCTCTCGAGCGCCTGCGCGCCGCAAAATTTCTCGTTGTTCCCAGCACGTCTTATGAGGGTTTTCCCATGGCCATCGCCGAAGCGTACGCTTGCGGCGTTCCCGTAATCGCCGCCGGTCACGGGGGGCTGGCCGAGATCGTCCGCGATGGATACACAGGCCTTCATTTCATTCCAGGTGACGCTCGCGATCTCGCCGCTAAGGTGGAATATGCTTGGACGCACCCAGGCGAACTCGAGACGATGGGCCGCGTTGCTCGTGCCGAGTTCGAATTCAAGTACACCGCCGCGGCCGCGCTCGGTCATCTCGAAAGCGCCTACGAATTCGTGTTGGGCAGGCTGGAGGGCGCAGTTGTAGGGAACGTCGGGTCCCTCGAGCCAAGGATTCATTCCCTTGCGAAAGAAAAGATCGAGACAGAATGAACTCTGCCACGCGGCCGCAGGTTCCGTGCTCAATGCCGATGAGCGGCGCTACCTCGATCGAATCACGCTGAACGAAACATGGCTCTTCTCGCCCATCTCGAATCGGCCTCATATAAGATCCTCGGCATTCGCGTGGACGCCGTGCAAATTCCCGGTGTGATTTCGCGAATGGAATCGTGGATCGCGCATCGCGACGCGTGCCGTTTCATCGCCGTCACGGATATGCACAGTCTGATGCAAGCGCAGCGGGCCGCCAGCTTCAGGAATATCCTGCAGAACGCGGACCTCGTTGTTCCCGACGGCTTTCCGCTCGTTTGGCTCGGCCGCCGCAAAGGCTTTGCCCTGCATCGCAGAGTGTATGGCCCCGAATTGCTCGAGCGCTTCTGCGAAGCAACCGCCGCCAAAGGCTACAGGCACTTCTTTTATGGTGGCGCTCCCGGCGTAGCCCAAGCTCTCGCCGGCCGTCTTGTGGCTCGCTTTCCGGGCTTGCAGGTCGCTGGCGCACACTCTCCTCCCTATCATCCCCTGACGCCGGACGAAGATCGCGCCGTAGTCTCTCTAATTAACGATGCTGCCGCCGATGTGCTTTGGGTCGGTCTCGGTGCGCCCAAGCAGGAGCGCTGGATGTTCGAACATCGCGGTTGCCTCCATGTCCCCGTCCAAGTTGGCGTCGGTGCTGCATTTGATTTCCACACCGGAAGGGTTACGCAAGCGCCCCCGTGGATGCGCAACCATGGTCTTGAATGGCTCTTTCGCCTTTCTCGCGAACCCCGTCGCCTCAGCCGCCGTTACCTCATTTACGGCACGCAGTTTGTCGCCCTCGTCCTGTTGGAAGCTCTCGGCCTCAAGAAGTTTTCATGAGTCCCCACGCCAGCCCTCCTGGTATTCGTCGCGGACGAGCAACGCGATTGCTTGCTCAGGCCTGTAGACCATGCGAAAATGGCTTCAGTAATTGTTTAGTTCCATCGCACCTATGCACGGACTCGGTTCTCTGGCGCTATCGTCTAGGGGTCTAGGACATCGCCCTCTCAAGGCGGAAACACGGGTTCGAATCCCGTTAGCGCTACCAATCTCATCCATCGGTCATTGCCACTAATTGCCGCTGGTCATTGCCACCGCTCGGCCTCATCGCCTCTAGTCCCGCGCTAGTGCCCATTGCGCGGGCCATCTCTACGACCCCATCTACAACCTCTTATTCCCCGAAATCTCGGGACAGCCTTTCCCGTCGCGGCCAGTCCTCTCCGCTCCCAAAAACTTTCCAATTTCCAGATTTACAGCCTCCTCTTACTTCGTTTTACACGTTAGATACTCCGTACTACGAGGGTACTAGTACGGAACACTGTACTTCCCAAAACGTGACATCCCTTGTTCCATCTTGGAAACTAATCCCATGCCATTGCCTCTCTCAGAGCTTCCAGGGCCTGAGCATTTAGCCCAAGGGTTGAATACCAGCCTGGTCCGCCACACTCGCAGCAACTCCATCGTTTCCCGCGATGTCGCCGGTGAAACGATCGTTGTGCCCATTTGTAGGGGCGTGGGGGACCTCGATTCTGTCTACACCTTCAATTCGGTCGGACGAACCCTTTGGCTCTTGCTCGAAAAAGCTCGCTCGGAAGAGGAATTGGCAGTTTGGGTTGCCACGCATTACGAACTGGATCAGAAGCAGGCGTTTACCGACGTTCGCAGCTATTTGGCTGAACTTCAGCAAGCAGGCTTGCTTCAGACGATTTAGCCGGTCACCCTCCTTCTCCTAATGCCTAGATACGGGCACGAAGCTGGAGTGTGGCCTGTTGTGCGCAGTTGAGACGGTTCTAGTACTAGGTCGGTTTTGCAGCACAAAGGATGGCTTGCACGTGGAAACGGCAACATACGGCGACTTAACAGGCTTGCTTCACGGACGCTTCCAGGGAAAGCGCGCTCCCCTCGAAGTGTCCATCGAGGTCACTCGCCGCTGCCCTCTCGATTGCCTCCATTGCTACAACAATCTTCCCATGAGCGACCACGCCGCCCGCGCCCAGGAACTCACTTTCGACGAGCATTGCCGCCTCCTCGATGAACTCCAGGATGCTGGATGCCTCTGGCTGCTTTATACCGGCGGTGAGATCTTCGCCCGCAAGGATTTTCTCGAGATTTACACCGAAGCCGCCAAGCGCGGCTTTCTCATCACCCTCTTCACGAACGGCACCATGATCAACGACCGCATCGTTGATCGCCTTACCCAATATCGCCCCTTTGCCGTTGAAATCACGCTCTACGGCGCCACCCGCGAAACTTATGAAGCCCTCACCCAGATTCCCGGCTCCTACGACCGCTGCATGCGTGGCATCCGTCTTCTTCTCGCGCGCAATCTCCCCCTAAAACTCAAAACCGTGCCCACCACCGTCAACCGCCACGAGGTCTTCGCCATGAAGCGCCTTGCAGAAGAAAAATTCGGCGTCGAGTTCAAGTTCGATTCCGCCATCAATCCCCGTATCGACTGCTCGCAAAGCCCTCTCGCAGTCCGCCTCAGTCCCGAGCAAGCGGTCGAGCTGGATTTCGCCGAGCCCAAACGCAAAGCCGACTACCAACGCATGGCCGCTGAGGACCTCGCCACTCCCAGCAAATCGGAACCGGCCTCCGGTCTGCGCTACTCCTGTGGAGGCGGTATCGGCGGCTGCGCCGTCGACCCCTACGGAACAATGAGTATCTGTGTCATTTCACACCAGCAGGGCTACAACATCCGTCAAGGCAGCTTTCTCGAAGGTTGGGAAGGTCCGTTGCGCGAGATTCGCAATCAGCCTCGCACTCGCCCCATGATTTGCGACCGCTGCCAGATTCAATCCTTGTGCAGCATGTGCCCCGCGAACGGCGAGCTCGAAAATGGGGATCCCGAATCGCCTGTTTCTTTCCTCTGCCAGGTGGCCCATTTGCGCGCGTACGCCTTCGGCTACGAAGTGCCCGAGCATGGCGACTGCGAATGCTGCGAGGGCGGCGCACACCGCGCGGATCTCCTCGCCGCCGCGGATCGACTCAAGAATTTCGAACCTGGCGCGAATGAATGGCTGGAAGGTGGGCTTGTGCCGCCCGTCTTGAATGTTCTGCAACCTGTTTCCGGATGCCGCAGTGGCGGCTGCAGTTCTTGCGCCACGCCGGCTGGGTGACCAAAGAAATGAAAGACGAGCAAGACTACAAGTCTCTGGAGCCGCAAGAAAAGGCCGCTTACGAGCCCCCCAAGGTCATCCGCGTAAGCCTTCGGCCCGAAGAGGCCGTGCTCGGCCATTGCAAAGTCACCGGAGCCGCCGGACCCGTCGCCACCTCTTGCCGCAACACCTATGGCGCTTGCCGGACGCCAGGCTCCTGAGAACGCCGGGACTATATATGCTTCCATTTCCACAAAATCTTTCGATAGGGAGTCACGGCAAAGCCCTGGCCTTCTCTCGCGCCTCCCGTCTTTCCTATCAAATCGGTGGCATCACCTTTGGTCTGGAGGCAGAGGGCGATTTGCGCCTCGCTCCCGAACGCGAACTTGTCGCCTTCGCCGTCGAGTCCTCCCACTCCGATGTGACTCTCCGCATCGCCTGGGCCGATTCTCTCGAAGTGCCCCGCTCCACTCTCCTCTTTAATTCCGGCGGATTGTGGTCGCTCTTCGCCGAAAAGGGCGGATATCGCTTCAGTTTTCTCGCTCCCGCGTTGGGCAGGACTCCCTATAAAGAAGCTTGGTTCGATTCCGAATTTCGGACTGGCCGCGTGCTCCTCTCGCGCCGTTTTTTTGACTCGCAACGGCCCGTCTATCCTTCTCGAGTATCCTCTCGACGAATTGCTCATGATTCACCGCCTTTCCCGCGGCGAAGGCGTCGAAGTTCATGCCGTCGGCATTTCAGACGAAACCGGCACCGGCCATCTTTTTCTTGGCCACTCCGGAGCCGGAAAAAGCACCACCGCCCGCCTCTGGATGAACCGTCCCGGCGTCCGCATCCTCAGCGATGACCGCATCATCCTTCGCCTCCGCGAAGGCCGCATCTGGATGTATGGCACTCCGTGGCATGGAGACGCAGGCATCGCATCGCCCGATTGCGCTCCGCTCTCGGAGATTTATCTCCTCGAGCACGCGAAGTGCAATGAACGCATCCTGCTCCCGCAAGGCCGCGCGGCAGCCGAGCTCTTTTCGCGCAGCTTTGTCACCCATCATTCCGAAGCAGGCATCCGCTTTACCTTGGATTTTCTGGATCGCGTCGCCCGCCAGGTTCCTTGTTCCATTTTCCGATTCGTCCCCGATGAGACTGCGGTGGAGGCCATCTGCCGTGGGTAAGCCAAAATCCAAAGTCGTCCGAAATTCCGCTCAGTTCGCCGAGTTCAGCGCCGCTTTGCTGCAACGTGGCTTGAAACTTCGCTTCCGCGCAAACGGCCTCAGCATGCGCCCAAATATTTTCGACAACGACTCTGTAATCGTTTCTCCCGTGGATCAAAAAGGGCTGCGCCGCGGCGATGTCGCGCTTACCCGCGGAGCAGACGGATTCCGCGTCCATCGCGTTGCCAGCGTCTCGCGCATCGGCGCTCTAATCACGCGCTCCGATGCTGCCCAGGAGAATGACGCCGCAACCGATCTCGTGCTGGGACGCGTGACGGCTGTGGTGCGAAATGGGCGGAAAATTCCATTCCAGTATCCCTGGATGTCTCAGGTTCACGTGGCGCGCAACTTCGTTCACAAGCTCCGTTTGGTGGCGCGTCGCCGCGTGTCGCTCAGATTTCTTGCCGCAGCGCCAGCTCTCATCCTGCTCCAGCTATTTGTTGCCCCTACTCCCGTCAAGGCCGTGAATGTGACTTTGACGCAGACCACTTCGGTCACCACGGTCAGCCCTGGCGGAACCGTCATTTACACTGACACGCTTACCAACAACAGCGGCGGAGCTACCGTCAACAATCCGGTCATCACCCAGCCCATTCCCAACAATACGACGTTCTTCTCCGTGAACGCGCCGGGCTGGACTTGCACAACTCCTGCGGTGGGAGCTACGGGGAATGTGGTGTGCACGGATAACACGACCCTCGGACATGGTGCCAGCGCATCTTTCACCGTGACCGTAACCGTTCCTCTCACCACGCCCGGGCAGACGGTTCTGAACGGCTCGGCGAAGGTGACTTCCACATCGATGCTCACCGGCACCACCACCGCGACGACGACGGTGACCGTCCTCAGTGCCAATCTCGCTCTTTCGCAATCCGTCTCGCCCACGACAGCCTCGCCTTCCGGTACTCTCACGTTCACGGATCTCATCACCAATAACGGTGCCAGCGCCGCCACAACTCCTGTGTTCACCTTTCCCATTCCCACGAACACCGTCTACCAGGGAGTGACCGCTGCTGGCTATACCTGTGCCGGCGTGGCTGTAGGAGGAACCGGCACGCTCACCTGTACTGCCGCAGCCAATTTGGCCAATGCGGGCACCGCCACCATCACCGTCGCGGTCACCGTGAACGCTGGAGTAACTTCCGGAACAGTGATTAGCGGTACGGGTTCGGTCACTTCCACGACTTACGATCCAAATACGGCTAACAATTCGGCCACTAGCACAGCAACGGTCGGAAACGCGGATCTCGCTCTTTCTCAAACGGCCGTGCCCAACGTATCCTCGCCTTCGGGAACGCTCACCTTCACCGACCTCATCACCAACAACGGCCCGAGCTCTGCCATAACTCCCGTATTAACCTTTGTGATTCCCACGAACACCGTCTACCAGGGAGTGACCGCACCCGGCTACACCTGTGCCGGCGTGGCTGTAGGAGGAACTGGAACGCTCACTTGCACTGCCGCAGCCGACTTGGCGAATGCGGGCACGGCTAACATCGCCATCGCTCTCACCGTGAACGCCGGAACTCCTTTCGGAACCGTCATCAGTGGCACCGCATCGGTCACTTCGACAACGTCCGACTCCAATACCGCAAACAACTCGGCCACCAGCACCTCGACAGTCGGAGATGCTGATCTCACGATGTCGCAATCGACCTCGGTTTCCGTGGTCGCTGCGGGCGTCAACTTCACGTACACGGAAACCGCCTCCAACAACGGGCCCTACGCGGTTCCCGCCGGCACGCTTGTCATCTATCAACAGACGCCGGCCAACACTACATTTCAGAGCATCTCGGTGGACACGAACTGGACTTGCACCAATCCGGGTGCTGGCAACTCTGGCCCCGTCATCTGCACCTACAACCTCGCCCTGGCCAACGGCGCAACGACCGCCGCGGATCCTCTTGTCATCACCGTAGGCGTAACTGCCGGAACCGCCGCCGACACAACAATTCTGAACTCCGCAACTGTTACTTCTCAAACCGTTGATCCCGTCCCCAGCAACAACACCAGTGTTAGTACTGTTCTTGTCGAGCCCGTTGCGGACGCCGATTTGGCCCTTTTCATGACTGCATCGCCCACGCCTGTATTTTTGTCCTCGAGCCTGTCCTATACGATCCAGGTTCAAAATCTCGGACAAGCTGCCGCCGCCACGGTACAAGTCACCGATACGATTCCAACCGGGACCACCTTCGTCTCGGCAAACGGCTCGGCTGGCTGGACCTGCACGGGCACGGCCACGATCACTTGCTCGCTCACCGGCACGATGGCACAGAACGCGTCCGGGACGATCAACATTATTGTCACGTCGCCTTCGACTTCCGGCTCGATATCCAACACCGCTACCGTCAGTTCGACCACCACCGACCCCGTCTCCGCCAACAACACCGTCACCGTAATTACGGTTGTGCAGCCTTTGGTTTGCGCCACCCCAGGTCATGACGGCGCGGGCGGTACCCTCACGGGCGTAATCAATACGTACTATCCCCCTTCGGCTGCTGGCACTCTCGCGTCCGGTGCGACGACAGTCAAGCTCGGCGCATCCTCTGGTTCAACAACTCCCATTGGCATCGGTGACCTTCTGCTGATCATGCAGATGCAAGATGCCTTGATTAATTCCGCCAATACCGGTGCATATGGTGATGGCAGCGCCGGGGACCCCGCGACCGGCTCTACGAATCTTCAGAGCACCGGCCTTTTTGAATATGTCACCGCCACCAGCGCGGTTCCCGTTGCCGGCGGCACGCTCACCTTCCAGGGCACCGCAGCAAACGGTGGCCTCTTGAATTCTTACAAGGAAGCCGCCTATGTCGCAGGGACAAGCGGACAGCAAACTTTTCAGGTCATACGCGTTCCTCAATACTCCTCCGCCACATTGAGCTCAGGACTTGTTCCCCTGGCATGGAACGGTTCTGTCGGAGGAGTCCTTGCCCTCGACGTCGCCAGTCAACTCACCCTCGGCGGAACTGTCTCGACGGACGGCCTTGGATTTCGCGGCGGCGGTGGAAGAACACTTGCCGGCGGTACGGGCGCCGATACGGATTACAGGACACTTTCCAGCGTAGCGACCAATGCCTCCAAGGGCGAAGGCATCGCGGGCACTCCCTACTATCTTGCCCCTGCTACAATTACCACCACCACGACTGCGACTAGCACCGGTGTCGAGGGCTTGCCCAACGGCAGCTACGCCCGCGGTGCGCCGGGGAATGCGGGCGGCGGCGGCACGGACGGAGATCCGGTCGCGAATGATTACAACTCTGGCGGCGGCGCCGGCGGCAATGGCGGTGCTGGCGGTCTCGGAGGGTATGGGTGGAATAGCTATTCCTCGCTGAACACCACGGACGGCGGCTTTGGGGGTTCTGCCTTCCCGGCCACAACCGGCGCCATTGTGATGGGCGGCGGCGGCGGCGCAGGCACAACGAACAACGGTTCCTACTACATCTCTGCCGCAAACAACGGCGCCAATTGCGGCACCACCTGCACCGGCATTTATAGCAGCGGCGGCGCCGGCGGCGGCATCGTGATTGTCCACACCGGCTCAGTGTCAAGTACCGGCACAATCACTGCCAACGGACAATCCACTCTTAGCACCCTCAACGACAGCACGGGGGGCGGCGGGGCTGGCGGCACGATCATCTTCTTTGCGAACAGTGGCTCCCTGAGTGGCCTTACGGTCAGCGCCAATGGCGGCAGCGCCGGTGCCGCATGGCCCATCGAACCTCCGGGCACCTTTTCAGGCGAACGTCACGGGCCGGGCGGTGGCGGCGGTGGCGGCGTAGCGCTCCTTTCGGGTACCCCTGCGAGCGTCAGCGTCAACGGCGGTGCAAATGGCAACACCGACACAGTTCAGGATTCTTACGGCGCAACTCCCGGCCAAACTGGTATCAGTGCAACCAACCTTGTAATCACCGAAACGCCAGGCGCGCAGTCCGGCGCCTACTGCGGGTCGGCCGATCTGTCGGTGACAAACGCGGGCTCGCCCAACCCTGTTTCTCGCCGGCCCTGGCCCCGGCAACGTCATCACCTACACGCAATCCGTCACGAACAACGGCCCGCTCGACGCTCTCAACGCCGTATTCAGTGAAGTCATCCCCGCCAACACCACATTCCAATCTCTCAGTTTTCCGGGTGGCTCTGGCTGGACTTGCACCGCGCCTGCCGTCGGCGGCACCGGAACCATTTCCTGCACCAATCCGGATTTTGCCAACGCCGCTTCCACCACCTTCACAGCCGCCGTCGCCGTGAACACCGGCGTCGCCACCGGCACGGTCATCACCGACCTCGATAACGCCACCTCCGGAGTCAACGACCCGATTCTGACCAACAACTCCGCCGTCGTGCAAACCACCGTGGGTCTCTCCACCACCGCCGATCTCGCCATCACCAATACCGCCGCTCCCAACCCGGTAATAGCCGGCAATAACATTACCTATACTCTCGTCGTTTCAAACTACGGCGCTGCCACCGCCAACACTGTCTCCTTCAGCGAGCCAATTCCTACCTACACTTCCTTTGTGTCCGCCACGCCCTCTCCCGCAACGGGTTGGACTTGCTCCGTAGTCGCCGGCACTCTGACCTGTTCGAATCCCACCGTCGCTCCCGGCGCTACCACGACGTTCACGGTCGTCGTCCAAGTGAACGCCGCCACCGCCGCTGGAACTACAATCACTGCCACTGCCAATCTCACATCCACCACCATTGACCCGAATCCCAGCAACAACATGGCTATCGCCACCGACATCGTCGCCACCGCCGGTCAATCCGATTTGAGCGTCACCAGTACCGAAACTCCGAGTCCCGTCACCGATGGCAACAACATCACCTACGCGCAATCCGTCGTCAACAACGGCCCCGCCGCTTCTGGCACCGCCACCTTCACAGACACCATTCCCACCGGCGCCACCTTCGTCTCCTTCAGCGTCCCCGCCGGATGGAACTGCGGCGCCACCATTCCTCCCGTCGGCGGCACGGGAACCATCTCTTGCACGATCGCCTCTCTCGCCGTAAACGCCACCGCCAGTTTCCCGCTCGTCTTAAAAGCGAGCCTCGGCGGCACTCCCGGCTCAACCATCGTGAACACCGCCAATATCAACGTCCCGTGCTCGTCGGCCAGCGATCCCAATTGCGCCAACAATTCCGCCACTACCACCGTTTACATCGCTTCTCCAACGCAAGCCGATCTTGCCATCACCAAAACCGCCTCTCCCGACCCCGTCGATCAGGGCACCAACTTGGCCTACACTTTGCAAGTCACCAACAACGGCCCCGCCGTCGCCCAGGGCGTCACCGTCGTGGACCCCATCCCCGGCGAAGTCACCTACGCCTCCGTCTCGACCACCCAAGGCACTTGCTCCTACGACACTCCCTCCACCACCGTTACCTGCAACGTCGGCACCGTCAGCGTCGGTGGTTTTGTGCTCATCACCATCAACGCCACCGCCGACACTTTTAGCGCCACCACTCTTTCCACCAACACCGCTACCGTTTCCGCCACCACCGGCGACCCTGATCCCGCCAACAACACCGCTTCCTTCATTTCCACAATCGTTTCTCCCACGGCGGTCCAGTTGGCTTCGTTCCGGGCTTACCCGCGCCAAGGCGGCGGCGTTCTTCTCGAATGGAAAACGCGCGCCGAAATCCGCAACCTTGGTTTCAATGTTTTTCGCCTCGACGCGCAGGGACGTCAGCGCCTCAATCCCTCGATCATCGCCGGCTCGTTCCTACTCCTTCGTGGTGGACTTCCGCAGCATGCCGCGAAAACGTATCAATGGTTCGATCCCAGCGGCACTGCGCAATCCACCTATGAACTTGAAGATGTCGATCTCAATGGCACGCACACCTCGCACGGCCCCGTTTCCGTCGACGTTTCCGCCGCTCCAAGCTCCGGCGCAATTTCGCATCCGCTTCTGCTAACGCAGCTCAACCGCGCCATCGTTCAACCCGCCTCCAACAGCCGCCGTCTGCTCCCGACTCCGTCGCCAATTTTCCCGCCTCGTCCGCGGAACGTGGTTCCCGTCTCGCTCGATGGCGACCCCGCCGTCAAAATCTCTGTCCAATCCGAAGGCTGGTATCAAGTTTCCAAATCTCAGCTCGTCGCCGCTGGCTTCGATCCCAACTCCGACGCCCGCACTCTCCAGCTTTACGCCGAAGGCGTCCAGCAGCCTCTCTTGATTCTCGGCAATCAGTCCGGCCCTCTCGGCCCCAATGACAGCATCGAGTTTTACGGCACCGGCATCGACACGCCTTACTCCGACACCCGCGTCTACTGGCTCATTCACGGCTCAGCTCCCGGCATGCGCATCAATAATCTCGCCGCTCCCAACACGCAGATTCCCGCGCCGCAAAGTTTCCCCTTTACCGTCATTCTCCAGCAGCGCACCACTTACTTCGCCACCCTCCTTAACGGCGAAGACAACGACAATTTTTTCGGCGCCGCCGTCACTTCCGATCCCGTCGATCAGCAACTCACCGTTGCTCACGCTGATCCCACGTCCAGCATCCCCGTCACTCTCGATATCACTCTCCAGGGCGCCACCGACCAGCAAGCTCACAGCGTTTCCGTTCAGTTCAATGGCGCGTCCATCGGCGAAATGGATTTCTCCAATCTCGCCAACGTCACCAACACTTTTTCCGTCGACCCCAGCCTCCTCCAGGATGGCGTCAACACCGTCACGCTCACGTCTCTCCAAGGCGATAACGACGTCAGCGCCGTTCAGTCCATCGCCCTCCACTATCCCCACACCTACGCCGCCGATGCCGACTGGCTCAAAGCCACCGCTCCCGCCGGCACTTCCGTTCACGTCACCGGCTTCTCCAATTCACAAATCCAGGTTTTTGACATCACCAATCCTCTCGCCATTTCGCAGCTCACAGGCGCCGTCAGCCAGGAAGACGCATCCTACGGCGTCACCGTCGCTCTTCCGCCCGGCACCGCCGAAACGCGTACTTTGCTCATCTTCTCGGGCGATCAGATTTCTCCGCCGTCCGGCCTTGCCTTCCACGCTCCCGCCGCTCTCGCCTCGTCGAGTTTCGGCGCTCAGATGCTCGTCATCACGCATCCCGATTTCCAATCCTCTCTCGCCCCGCTCGTCAGCCTGCACGAATCCCGCGGCCTCAGCGTCCAGGTCGTCACCATCGACGAAGTCTTCGACGCCTTCAATTACGGCGAGCGCAGCCCCTACGCCATCCGCGATTTCCTGCAATCCACCCAGTCCAATTGGCTCCGCAAGCCGCAGTATCTCCTTCTCGTCGGCGATGCCTCTCTCGACCCCCGCGACTATCTCGGCCTCGGCGACTTTGACTTCGTCCCCACGCGCATCATCCAGACCGCCGCTTTCAAGACTGCTACCGACGATTGGTTCAGCGATTTCAACCAGACCGGCTACGCCACCGTAGCCACCGGCCGTCTCCCCGTGCGCACCGCGGCGGACGCCCAGCTCGTCGTCTCCAAAATCGTCAACTACGAAAAAGGCCTCGGCGCGAACGCCGCCAGCCAGCAAGCGCTCCTCGTCGCCGACCAAAATATCGGCGCCGATTTCACCACCGCCACCAAATTCGCCGCCGCCGATCTCCCTTCTTCTCTCCAGCCTCTCGAAATTTTCGCCGACGGCCAGGATCCCACCGTCGTCTCTCAACAAATTCTCGCCGCTCTCAACGCCGGCCCCCTCCTCGTCAACTACTCCGGCCACGGCGCTGAAGATCAATGGTCTTTCTCCGATCTTCTCGACGACACGTCCGCCGCCTCGCTCACCAACGGCAATCAGCCCTCCGTCTACTTTTTGATGGATTGCCTCAACGGCTTCTTCCAGGACGTTTACACCACCGCTCTAGCCAAATCGCTTATCCTCGCTCCCAACGGTGGCGCCGCTGCCGTATGGGCCTCTTCCGGTTTCACCACCCAGCCGCCTCAAGCTTCCATGAACCAGTCCCTCCTCCAAATCCTGAAAACCAATCCCTCCATCTCCCTTGGCGCCGCCATCCTCCAAGCCAAAACCGGCGTCTCAGATAACGACGTCCGCCGAACCTGGATATTCTTCGGCGATCCCGCCATGCCTCTCCAATCCTCTTCCTCCTCCGCGACCGGCCATCCGCCCGTCAGCGTCCACCCTCCCATCGTCCTCAAACCCTAATCCGCCAAGTCTCCTTGTCCCTCGCCCCCGACCTCTTCGCATAGCTGCCCAACCCGCGATGAAAACCGCCCGTTTTCTCCTGGACTGTCATATACATTTGCTTGTATAATCAATTTCAGCTTTCCTGTTACGGTCGCCCACATGAGTGATTCGCCGGAGATTTCGAGGCATGCCTCCGTCGCTTGGGAGGGCGACTCCAGGGAGATCCTCCAGTCCTTCCCGGAGAAAGTGAGGCAGAATTTCGGCTTCGAGCTCTGGCAGTTGCAGCAAGGCGAGCGGCCAAGGGATTACAGGCCGTTGCCCTCGATCGGTAGCGGCGTTTTCGAACTGCGCGACCAGGACGAGCGCGCATGGTATCGCGTCGTATATCTGTCGCGGATCAATGACATCATCTACGTTCTTCATTGCTTCGAGAAGAAGAGCCGCGAGATGCCCAGAAAAGATTTTGAGAAAGCGAAGCAGCGTTTCAAAACAGTGAAGGTCCGTTTGGCGCAGGAGAAAAAGTATGAAAAAGGCTTCTAGTCAGCCAACGCACATCACCCATGGCAGCGTCCTCGATGATCTGGGCTTTTCTCCGGAGCACGCCACCGCCCTCAAGTTCAAAGCCGAGCTCTATCAAGCCATCCTCAAGTTCGCCAAAAGATACTCCCAAAAAGAACTCCAAATCATCCTCGCCGAGCCCCAGCCCCGCGTCAGCGAACTTCTCAACGGCAAAATCGCCAACAAGTCCGTCGACAAGCTCCTCCACTACGCCGGCCGTCTCGGCATAGAGACCAAAGCCAAATTCACCCAGTCCCACAAAGGTCTCGTCGACAAAGAACTCGCTCTCGCTGATTAGCCTCGCCCGGCCAATGGTCATTTCGAATGGAGCAGGCCGACGCATTTTCTTTCACGTTCGCTCCTGCGATCGAAGATTCCGGCCCTGTCGGAAACGTGTCGGACTGCGCAGAGAGAAATCTCTCTTCATGTTTTAGCTTTATGCTTGAACAACCGCAGGAACCAGAGTCAACACGTGGAAAGGTGGCGTGCTCCCAGCAATCCCGCGTGGTACAAACCGTTCATGGTCGTCGTCATCAAAAAAACAGAAATACTCGCCGGCACTCCCGTCCTTTACCCGTTGCCCGCAAGACGGCTCCCAAACACCCGCGCCAGCATCACCGCCATGAGCAAACCCCCAACTCCCGCGAGAGCCACGTCCAATGGATTTCGCAGGTGGAACTCGCCGATGCGGCACACCAGCAAATATCCGATCGCGACATTGAACGCGCCCCAAAGCACGTTCACCGCCGGCGAAGACATTCCCCTGCCAGGCGGTGAAGCGAATGGGCTCGGAAACGGTCGCCCGCAAACGCCGCTGACGAAATGTGGAACGGCGTTCACCAGGAAAGCGCCTCCAAAGAAGTAAGCCAGATATAGATACCACGGCATGGTTAGCCCTCCTTTAAAACAAAATCGACGGTAGATACGCCCCCGCCGGCTCGTTGTAAAGTCCCATCGTCATCAACGTCATCGGCTGCACCACGCGCAGCCCGTTCTCCAGGCACCAGCGAAACAGCCCAGCGTTGCGAGTAGGCACAAGAATTCCCGGCCCCTGGAAAGCCGCCGCCGCCGCAAGCAAAGCCTTCAAATCTTCATTCGTCTCTCCCACCGCGTGCCCGGAAAACGCCATCGCAGACGCATACGCCGTCACGCGGCCATCCTGTTCCGCAACCACCGCCGTCCCATGCTGAATGGCGTCCTTCAATTCGCCCCCGCGTTCATGCCCGTGCACTCGCCTGCATAAATCATTGCAAGCCGCCAGGTCCCCTTCCACCGCCATTCGCACCTCATACCCCGGCATCCTCTTCTTCATCGCCGGCCCCTGCATGCACGAAAGCGGCTCCCGCACAACAAATCCCAGCTTCGCGTAGAGTGACAGCGACCGGTTGTGATACGCCGCCTGCACCAGCCGCACCCCAGCAAACTTCCGTTCCGCCGCGCGCGCCAGCACCGCTTGCATCAAAGCCCACCCCGCCGCGCGGTTCTGCGCTCCCGCGTCCACCGTGATCGGCCCCAGCCCGGCGATCGGCGTTCTCTCATCCAAACAGTTGCTCCCAATGATCTTTCCGTCCTGTTCCGCCACCACGCAAAAAAATCCTGCGTGCGAGAACATTGCCGAGAGCGCTCCAATGGAAATCTCCGGCGCAGGAAAATCGGGAGGGAAACCATGCCGGTTGGCCAGCGCGCTAAACGCCTCGAAACCAATCCTCCCGCATACTTCCGCATCCGCCGCCGTAGCCCGCCGAATCACAACGGCTTGCTCGCCGGAATGCACCGCTTGCGATGGTCCTGCCATGGTCGTACTCTCCTCGCCAAAATCAGGGCGTCACCCAGTTCGCCAGGGCCGGGAATGTCACAGGAAAGAAATCAGCTGCGCCCGACCGGCACCTGTTCCGCTTCCTGATGTCGATTGTCCCGCTTCTCGACGATCGCTATTCAGCTCAACGCCGCCATCCTTACAAAACCAACCCGAAGGGCCGCCCGCTCGAGACAGAAACCTCCCATCTATCCCTGACGCCCAAGCCTTCTTCTATCTCGCCTGTCTCTGTATTGCACTGCGCCGGTGTTTATGAAACACTCTCCAACCGATAACCACTGGAGCATCCCATGGCACGAATCACAGGCATCGGCGGTGTCTTCCTCCGCTCAAAAGATCCAAAGGCGCTGGCCAAGTGGTACTCCGAGCACCTCGGCATTACGCTCAACGACTTCGGCGGCGCCGTCTTTCCGTGGTCCGACGAAGGCCCCGCCGGCACCGGCATGACCACTTGGTCGGCCTTCCCCGCCGACACCAAGTACTTCGGCGACGGCCCACAGGCGGCCATGATCAACTACCGCGTCGACGACCTCGACGCTCTCATCGCCCAGCTTGCTGCCGCTGGCGTCTGGATCGATCCCAAGCGCGAGGACGCCAGCTACGGCCGCTTCGCCTGGATCAAGGACTGCGACGGCAACCGCCTCGAACTCTGGCAGCCTCTGGCGGATTAATCCGCAAATTGATCCGCAATCTGTGAAGGAGTGCAAATGAACTATTCAAGTCTCGCGCTGGCGGCGCTGGGTGGCACGGTCGCGTCTTTTGCCTTTGGTTTCTTGCTGTTTTGGCTGGTGCCAGGTCTTATCAAAGAAGCCCACAAGTACCCGGCCGTATTTCGCCCTAAGGAAGAAATGACGGCTGTTATGCCTGTTGGACTCGTCGCAACTTTCCTATCCATCCTGGTTGCCGCCATTATTTTCGCCATGATTCATCACGGCGGGTCGGGCGCTATCGCAGGCGCGCGCTTCGGCGTTCTCCTCGGCCTTTTCGTGGTTTGCGCATTCGTGCTGCACAACTACGTGAACCTCAACATCGGTCTGAAACTCGCTCTGATGCAGTCTGTAGCTTACTTCCTCCAGTGGACGATCATCGGCATCGTCATCGGTCTTATTTACAAACCCCTCGCTACACCTTAATCCTGAATGGTTCTGTTGTAGTTTTGCGTCCAAACGACACAAGAAAGACCCGCCCCTGCAAAACCAAGCTCGAGCGACCTTCCTTGAGCCTCTCGCACGGGGGCGTGCAAATATGCTTAGGCCGTCGCCCGATGTTCCGCCGCCTCAGCCCGCCTCACGCGTACCTTCACTTCCACCCGCGACCCCAGCCGGTTGATAATCGATATCAGCCGGTCCACGGTGAATCGCCCGAGGTTTGCATTGCGAATCCGCGAAAAGTCCGCCGCCGCAATTCCTGTCCGTCCATGCGCGGCACGCACTGTCAGTCTCTCTTGATCGAGCGTCTTGATGATTTCCGCCGCCAGGATGGCCTTGAACTGTTCCGCATCGGCATTCTCGCGCCGCAAATCGCGGAACACGTTCCCGCTTCCTCGCACCACTTGTAGCTTCTCTTTCTTCATCGCAAAAACTCCTTCAATTTCTTCAACCGGTCTTTAATCAGCTCAATTTCGCGTTGCGGCGTCTTGATCCCCTGCGTCGATTTCTTCTGAAACGCATGCACCACCCAGAGGTCCTCGCCAAATTGCACCGCGTACACCACCCGAAACGCATCGCCCTTGAATGCCAGCGCGATCTCGAACACGCCGGAGCCCAGCCCATGCTGAGGCTTCGCAATGTCCGCCTTCCCGCCCTCCGCAGCGATCGTCAGAGCTGTTAGACAGATCGATCTGGCCTCTTCCGGAAAGTCCTCAAAGTCTTTCCGCGCTGCCCGGAACCACGAAATAGGCCGCGTCTTCCGGATCATCGCCGACCCGCCATTTCATGCTCCCCTGCGCCAATTATGTTGTCATATTTGACTACAACGGTCAAGCCCCCGTAAAGAGCGGCTTCTCTCCCGAAATGGCCGTCCGCCTTTGTCTTCCACTTCCGTCGTAGGGGCACGATACATCGTGCCCTCTTTCCCGTCGCTGTCGGCCCAAATCCCCGCTAACTCAGCAGAAAGCCGGCCGAGCCATCAAGCCTATTTCCCGCCTAAAGCGCCTCGACCGTCCCCGGCGCCCTGGCAGTCCTGCAGCGGGAGGTCACCGAGCCGCTCTCTGATATTCTTGTGCGATAAGGTCATCCTACCTTGCAGTAGAGAAAGGGCTTTGTGTTCGATTGATGTCGCCGTTAGGTAAGTATCCTGCGGAAAGCCTCTATTACGAGAGTGCGGCGCTCATCATTTCGCCTGAAATTTGTTTTAGCGCGACTCAAATTGGTGGAGGTGGTTCGTGGGCCTCGGAAGTTGACCGTTTGACGCCTTCTGCTGGTTCAGCCGGAAATGGGGGGGCGCTTTCCATTAGTGAGTAATCCGCCCTTTCGGGCAAGGTCACTGTAGCCCCACATGTCCATTGGTCTCAACTTCCAGATTGCCCGTTATCGGGACGGAGTGTAGCAGTTAGAGTATTATGGCCGGAAATAACCAGGGTTGCTTTTGCACGAGATGGTAGTCTGCCGCAAATGCGATCCGCTAAGTGCACTGTCAAGAAATGAGTGAGTCAATTTTCAAGGGGAACATGAATTGTGAACGTCTACAAATCGTGGCGCTGAGAACAGCCATACTCTCGTGCATTCTGTTTGCCGTTGCCCCGGTGGAACTGCTCGCGCAGACTGCCACGATTCACGTACGTGTACTTGACGGACGTACCGGAAAAAACCTGTCCGGAATGAACCTACCATTTGTGGACTACCATACAGATCGGGACGGGAGCACTCAGGCTGATCTTAGCGGAAGAGCGACTATTGAGACCTCAGCAGTTGGCGATTTATATGTCGCAAATCCAGACGTTCATGGAGTCTTGGTATTTAACGGGTTGGGTCAGGGGGTCTGGATACCGTGTACTCGGCAAAAGCTCTACGATAGCCATACGCGGACATACGGAAGCGAACATCTCTATCCGGTTTCCACTATCCTCGCTTCAGGCTTAGTGGCCAGTAATAGTTGCAGCAGAAGAACCGATATAGCAACGCCTGGCGAACTCATTATTTTTGTTCGCCCTGCGACCTGGTGGGAAAAGTTAATTTGGGGTATGGAGTCGTAATCTATGCTGCACATTGAAACCTGGGAACCCTGGGAAACCTGGGGACAGACGGGACGTTTTCCAGTTTTTTCAATCTAAGCGTTTATCGCGCCGCTACGCCACCCACTTCATCATTAGCCTCTTGCGCTTCTTCGCGCAGTCGAGAAGATACAGATCGATCAGCTTCTGGTAGGGAAGTCCCGTCTCCTCCGCCAGGCCCTTGAAATAGTCCACAACCTCCGGACTCAAGTTGATTCCCACGGCCTTTTTCTTTCCGGCGTACGGGTTCTTGAGCTCTTTCAATTTCGCAAAATCATATTCCTTCTTCATAAAATCGAACCTCCTTCTTGGTTGCCTTCCGCGCGGAAATAATCCGAACCACGGAATCGGACTCCCGCTAGCAGTGCACGATGATGAGCGGCCTCGCAGCCGAACTCACACCGAGCAGGAGGAACCGCTCTTCTTCCTCGGAATGTTCTGGATCATCGAATACCCGCCCACGCGGATCGCTGAAAACGCTTTGTGCCTCTTCAAACCAAACTCCGTGCTTGGCCCGGTTGCTTCTGTTCTTCCGCTCGTCCCAGGCGAACCGCAGCATATCTAGATAATATCTAGATACAAGGAAGTTGGCAAGAGGCCAGGCGAAAGACGGCGGGCGGGTGGCCGCGCTTGAACTCCCGGGTGGCCTGCCGTTTGTGGTTTTGTTTGTCGCAAACGGTAGGTCACTCGTGTAACGCCAATCTGCTCCGGAGCCGCTGCGCTACGCAGTCATCGCCTCGGGAAGATCGTGAAAAGAACGCCAGAAGAAATGGTTATCCGCGCAGAGTGTGGGGGCTGCGCCCGTTCACGCAACTTCTTGTGCGACCGCCTCTCGTTTTGCTGGCAGAAGCGCTAACAGGACGCCTCCAATCACAAAGAATACGATCACATCAGTAAAGTTCCTGTGGACTGTGTGAATCCTGGCTTCCACGGTTTGAATAGCCATTACCACGCCATGGGAGATGTTCCACCAGGCTACCAGAGCAATCATGGAGCGATGCTCAGAAGGTCTCCTTGCAGCCACGAGTAGGAAGACCCCGACCGGAATAAAGAAGCTCAGAAACATCGGCTCGACCTCGTTCTTCCGCACCAAAAGCCAGCTGGAATGCCGCAGCTCCATATATAGAAAATAAATCATGGCCAGATTCAACAGCCCCACGATCACCAGGACGATCTGTGTCAGGCGCTCTCTTTTCACGTTGACCTCATTTGAGCGAATTTTGTTGCGAGCCCAGCAGCCACTCACGCAGGAGATCCACAAAGTAGCACACAGGAAAGGAAGAACAAAATCCGCAAAGACGTTGCTGATCCATCGCGCGGAGATACTCAAACTATACAGTCTACTGTCTTCAACAGGCGATGAAACCTAGGGACAGACGGGACGTTCCCCGATTTATTCGCCACCATTCCGTCTCACCAAACTACAAATTTCCCGCCAACCCCTTCTATCCAATCCACTTGCGCGTCTCACGTTCGAATGATTAAATCATAGTACTGTATCTTGACAGTAATAAATTTCTCTGCTATCGTTCCTCATGTTTGCCCCGCCAAGCTCGCCCGCCTCCCGCAACTCCTGTTCTCCTCGTCTCTTCTCCGTGCTCTCTGCGCACATGCAGGAATCGCTGCAACCCCTTTCCTCTCATGCGCTTACTTCACAACTTGCGGACACCCCCGGCGTGGGGGTCCTTCTCGCCACTATCCTCTCCAACCAGCCGCCGTCCATTCCCACCAGTCACTATCTCCCGCCCCGCCTACTTCCCAACCGGCAACCCCGTAAACCGAATCCCAGCGCTATGCACTTTGTATCGAATATTGATTCCCACCAGCAAAGCCGTGATCGACTCCACGATCCGCGCATTCTCCAATTTTCCGCCGTTCAGCGCCCGGGCTCCCGGAATTTTGCCTGCCAATTCCGATGCGATTTGCTTGGCCCGTTCATCGTCGCTGCACACCAAAATGTCGCAGTCGACCGCTTCCTCTTTCAAAAGCAATTCCGCGCCAAGATTCTGGAATGCCGCCGCCACGCTAATTCCCGCTGGCACCAACTCTTTCGTCTCTTCCGCCGCCGACCCTTGCCACACGCCCAGCATCCGCGTAGGCGCTCCTCCAACGCTCGCGGCCAATGGCACCGTCGTATCAATCACCACCGTTCCTGGCTTCCAAATGCTCTTCAACTGTTTCAAGAGCGCCGCGTGTCCCGCGAAGGGAACCGTCAGCACCGCAACATCGCATTGCGCAGCCGCCGACGCGTTATCCGCGCCTTCAATTTTCGCCGAGCCGCCAATCCGTGTCCTCAGTTGCGTCGCAATCTCGGCCGCCCGCACCGCGTCGCGCGAACCGATCACAATCTCTTCGCCGGCTTGCGCCCATCGGTACGCCAGCCCCGATCCTTCCGGACCGGTCCCGCCCAGAATCCCAATTCTTCTGCTCATCGAGTTTCTGCTCCGTCGCACAAATTTCTTTCGCGATTCACCGCGTCGATCTCCGCTGTTTCCGCGGCTGCTCTCGCCCTGCGCCTCTGGTACGATGGCCCGTGGCTTTCTCCGCGCGCGGAAGGCGAAAGAAAGCAAACGATACCACGCAATCCCATGGACCACTGATGGAAACTAAACATCAATCAACCTCTGCGCAAAATCTCCGCGAACTACGCGAAATTTCGCAACGCGACTGTTTGCAAAGTGAAGTTTCGCAAAGAGAAGATTCGCAACGAGAAGATTCGCCCCGCGAATTCCGCGCTTTACTTTTGCCCATCAAGGATTTGCGCAATGCAAAACAGCGCCTCGCCGCCGTGCTCAGTCCCGAAGAGCGTTTCGCCCTGGCGCAAGCCATGCTCGCGGACACCATTCGCGCCATCCGCAGCGTCCCGCGCGCACAAAAAATATTTGTCGTCACCAATTCCCAGCCGGCGATGGAAACCGCCGAAAAATACGGCTGGGAAATTCTGCGCGAAGAACAGCAAATCTCGGAAAGCGCCTCCGTGGATTTCGCTTCGCGCCTCTGCGCCGAACGCGGCGTCACCGGGCTCCTGCGTCTTCCGCTCGACCTTCCGCTCGTTCAACCGGCCGATATCGATGATCTACTCGCCACGGAATGCGCCGCCCCCGCCGTCGTCATGGTCCCTTCGCGCGACGGCACCGGCACCAACGCCATCCTTCGCACTCCTCCCGCTCTTTTTCCTTCGCATTTCGGGCCAAACAGTTTTGCCAAACATCGCGCCGAAGCCGAGCGCATCGGCGCAAGAATAATTGTCCGTCGAAATGCGCGCCTCGAGATGGACGTAGACGACGAATCCGATCTTCGCGCTCTGCTGCTACACGATTTAGCGCATACCGCAACAGGGAAGTGGCTCGAGGAAAGCGGCGTAGCCGCGCGTTTCAAAATTCGCGCCATCGCCGCCGACGCGCAGAGTTAGCATGATCGCCAGAGCCAAAGCTAGAACCAGAGCTAGAACCAGAGCTAGAGCCAGAGCGGGAACTGGTTTCGGCGCAGGAACTAATGCGAGTGCAAATTCTTTTCGTAAGGCCGTTGCGCCGTGATTCCTTTGCCTTCGGTCACGACGACGGTTTGGCCCGCGGCCACATTCGTCAGCCGGTCCACTTGCCCGTTCGGCCACGAAATCTCGACGCGGTCTGCTTTTTCGCCCTGGCCGAGTCCGAAAGTGAGAACTAACTCGCTCGCCGAAAGATAGCTCGACCCGCTGCGCATCATCTCCGATTGTGTTCCGCCGCCGGACGTGACGCGCACTTTCGCTCCGATGCCGTCGCGATTGGATTTTGTGCCCACGAGTTTGACGCGCAAGCTGTGATTCGCCGCCGCGCCCGTCGCTTCATTCCGGAAGAGCACCGTCGGCCCGTCGTTGGTGGCCATCAGGATGTCGAGCCTGCCGTCGTTGTATACATCGGCGTACGCCGCGCCGCGCGCCACGCGCGGCTTGTCGAACTCCGGCCCCATGGCTTTCGTCACTTCTTCGAAATTGCCTTTGCCCATATTTCGAAAAAGATGCGGCGGCATCGCGTATTTCACGTTGGCCTGCACGTGCTGAATGTCCGGATCGATATGACCGTTGGCCACAAAAATGTCCGGCCAGCCGTCCAGATCGTAATCAAAAAAGAAGCATCCGAATCCCAGCGTCAACAAGGAGTCGCGGCCGATTTCCGATTGCGGCGCTTCATCGACGAAAAGTCCCGAGCCTTCGTTGTGGTAGAGCGAAAGCATCTGGTTGGAAAAATTCGTAATCAAAACGCTGGGATGCCCCGAGCGGTCGTAGTCCGCCGCGTCCACTCCCATGCCCGCGCGCGCGACGCCGTCCTCGCTGAACGCCACGCCCGCCAGCACGGCTTTTTCCGTGAACGTTCCGTTGCCGTTGTTGCGATAAAGCTTGTTGGGTTGCGTGTCGTTCGAGATCAAAAGATCCGGCCAGCCGTCGCCGTCGTAATCGAGCACGGCAATCCCCAGCGATTTCGAAGTGGGATCATCGAGCCCCGCTTTTTTCGTAGCATCTTCAAACGTCCCGTCGCCGCGGTTGTGCCAGAGACGCAGGGAAGTGCCTTTGTACGATTCCGGAGTGCAATACGATTTGTTTTTTCCATCGAGCGTGCAATACAGATCCGTCGCTGGCGTCCACTGCACGTAATTCGCGACCACCAGGTCCAGCCGTCCGTCTTTGTCGTAATCGACCCACGCCGCGCCGGTGCTGAATTCTTTCACTCCTCCGAGCCCGGCTTTTTCGGTGACATCGGTGAAGGTTCCGTTGCCGTTGTTATGAAAAAGATGGTTCTGGCCGTAGGCGGTGACGAAGAGATCGTCGTAGCCGTCGTTGTCATAGTCGCCTACAGCCACTCCGAGGCCGAACATTTCCACGTGATCGAGCCCCGCTTTATGGGTTACATCGGTGAAGGTGCCGTCGTGATTGTTGTGGTAGAGCTTCGGAAACGAATGCTTCCGGACATGTCCCGGCCAATCCATGCCGTTCACCAAAAAAATGTCCGGCCAGCCGTCGTTGTCGTAATCGATGAACGCGACGCCGGGACCAAGCGTTTCCGGCAGATATTTTTTGCCGAACGCCCCGTCGTTGTGGACAAAATGAATGCCGGCTTGTTGCGTAACGTCGCGAAACGTTATGCCGGAAGAATTCGATTGTTGACTTGCCCCGGGGAGCGCCGCAAAAAACAACGCCAGAGCAAAAGCCAGCAATACAGCTGCTGTTTGCTTCACCGCGCCTCCGCATTCCCATCGCGGCCCACGCCCAGCGCATCGGCCACGCGGTTAATGTAGTTGAACCACGACGCAATCAGCGTAATTTGCAAAATGCCGCGGTCGTCGAAACCCACGGCGCGCAATTTAGCGTGGTCTTCCGGCCAAACTTTGGTGGCATCTTTGGTCAGTTTCACGACGTAGTCGAGCATGGTGCGTTCCTGTTCCGTGATCGGCGCCGTGCGGTAATCCTTCTTCAGCGCTTCGACCATTTTTTCATCCAGCGTGGCGCGACGCAGAAACTCTGCGTGAGATTCGATTCAATAGTGGCACCGGTTCGTGACCGAAACCATGGTGGCGATCATTTCGTGCTGCCGCCGTTTGAGAGGCAGATCGGGAGAGAGCAAAGCGCCGAAAGTGCTGAAGGCATGAAACAACACATCGGGGAAAAGAGAGTGCGAGCCGACGATGCTGGCTTCGACTCCGGCGAAGACCGAAGGCACAGGCGTGGCATATTCCACGGGATAGAATTTGCGTTCTTCTTCGATGGCCTTCTTGACGTTCTCGTCATCTTCCATTCGAACTGTTTTGATCCACGTCATGCGCGTCGTCTCCCAGGAATTGTCGCCAAAAAATTATCGAGTTCCACCGAGCGTTCTTGCTGCTGCTTCCGCTTTTATTTTTGCCTGCGCAGGCCCTCGTCCTGCTGCAAACGCCCGCTCCGCTGCTGCTGCACGTTTCGCCGACGGCGGGCGCGCAGCCGCAACTGTTTTCGGTTTTTCCGGCCCGAGGGGCACGGAAAGGTGTTCGTGAATCGCCTGGCGCTCGTTGTTATCGTCGGGATGCGTTTGCCGATAAGCACCGGTGATGGCTTGCGAAGCTTCATCCGCTTTGAAACGGAGATAGCGGATTTTGTGTTCGTTGGCTTTGGCTTCGTCGCCGAGCCCGTTATAGCAGAGCATCAAATTGTAGTTGGCCTGCAGATCCTCGGGATCGACAGCGAGCGTGCGCTGAAACGTCTTCACGGCTTCGGCATAGCGCTTCTGCAAGAACTCGATGCGGCCAAGTTCATCGATGACCACGCGGTCGCGCGGATATTGCGCCAGGACGATTTGCAAGTAGCCCTTCGCTTCGTCGTACTTGCCCTCTTCGCGCAGCACACGCGCATAAAAGAAATTCGCGCGCGCCAATTTTGGAGCGACGGCCAGTGCTTTTTCGAGAATTTTTTGCGCCGCTGCCGTGTCGCCCTCCTGCACAAGGCAGCGCCCGATATTCACCCAGCCGTCGGGATTTTTCGGATCGATTTCCGTGATTTTCTCGAAGGCCGCTGCGGCGCCCTTCAAATCGCCTTGCAAAAACAGGCCGATGCCGTAATCGTTCCAGCGAGTCCAATCGTCTTTCTCCAGCGCGATCAAGGGCTTCGGCGCGGGATCGCTGTGCGGCAGGACACGCAGGGTCTTGGTGTCTTCGGCCATGGTGATGATGGGCAGATTCGGAATGTATTTCAGCTTTCCAACTTCGTCAGAAGTATCGCCGGTGAATGCCATTTTTCGGTCGTCATAATCCGGCGTAACTGTCGCGCCCACTTTGCTTGCATCCACGACGCCAGCGTACGAAAACTGCGTGTTCCACCACATGAATTTCCGGTAGTTCAGCGTCGCGTGCAAGGTGATCTTGTTTCCGGCGGTCTCGGGAATATGCAGACGGTAATGCACGGTGTCCGCGGCGCCGGGCGGAATCAAGTGAACGTACATGGTGGCGCGGCTGGCCCACGCGTTTCGTTTATTGATGGGATTGCCGTGTTCATCGATCGAGAGCGACTTGTAGAAATGGGCGCTTGGATCCACGGGGCCTTTGCCGTCGTCCGCGACTTTGCCACTCCAGAAAATCGTCTGGCCCTTATCATCGACGGCCTTAAGTTCGAGCCAGACATCGAAGGCGTCCACGGTGCCGCCGGGAAAAAAGTGTCCGACTTTTCTTGTGCGCACGACCACGTCCAGGCGAACATCGTCGCCGCGGCGCACGGCGGCATCGACGCGGCCCAAGGGCGCGGTGATGGGACGAACTTCACCGGCCTCACCCGTGGGACCCAAGGATTCCGCTTCTTCTCCGACGGCGAAGGTTGTGGCGATTTCAGGCTGCATGGCGGCAACGGCGGGGGGCTTCTCCGTGGTTTCTTTTCCTTCCGGCGAAACTGCGAAAATATCGACACTGACCTGGCCATCCTCGAGGAAATGTTTGCTCGTCTCGAATTGCGTTTGATCCTCGTTGGCCGTGGGAATGGCGGTATTCGCGCCGGGGAAGCGGTGCGAATGGACGAAACCGTTGATGTTTCCGGCGTCCTTCGAACGAACGAGTGGCATGTGGCAATCGGCGCACATCAGGGGATTCGCCGGGTAGTAAAAAGAGCGCGCGCCTTGGCCGGAGACTCCGCTGGCTTGCCAGTTGTCGTATTCGTTGAAGCCGCGCACCCAGCGGTAGTTATTCACCGGAACATCGAGGTGCACCTTGTGGCACACGGAGCAGAATTCCGCGGTCTGATTGCGCATGAAGGGTTTCAAGAAGGTGCGGCGGTGCGGCTCGGGATTCAGGTAGACGACAAAATCGTGCAGCCTGCGAATGATCGGATTGTCGCTCGCCGCCAGCGCATGCAGCTCGGGATATTCGAGTGTGTAGTCGCCTTGGCCCATGGTGCTCTTCACGTGCACCATGCTATGGCACATGAGGCAGCTCAGCCCCGCTTGCGCCGCGGGAGTCTTATCGATTTTCCGCGCGGGTGTGTTGAACATGCCGCTGAAAAGCAGAGCCGGATCGTGGCATCCCGCGCACCATCGGGAGGGCTTCACGCCTACCACGTCTTGCATGTACTCGACAGCGCCGCGATACCACTGATTGTTGAACGAGGAGTTGTGGTGCATCGAGCTTTCCCACTGCTTGTAAATATCGGAGTGGCAACGCTCGCAGGCCTTGGACTCCATGAAATATTTCGCCGGAATATCCACGTTTCCGACGGTCTGCGCCGAGCTCGGAAAGAATTTCCCGTTAGGCCCATCGCCTTCGCCGTCCATGGTGGCGGGGGCGATCGGAGGGTTGGTAATCCGGTAGGCGTCATTCCAGGCGTACGTGCGGTAGGCCCACGCGCCGGCGGAAATGCCTGCAATCAGCACGACGAGTGCGGCGGAGCGCAAAACGTGCTGGAAGTTTCCCACGCCGAGCCAGCCCCGCGATGCCAGCCAGGATCCCGCCAGGAACGTCACCCCGGCCACGCAGACAAAAATGTGCGCGTAGAGAAGATCCTTCATCGGCAGAGTGGCGCCGGTGAAGATCAGGGTTACGCCAAGCACCGCACCCAGGGCCAGAAGCGACCATCCGATACGCGCGGCGGGCGTGCTTGTGCGGAGTAATTTGACGAGGAACGGAAGAAGAAGAACGGTTAAGAAAACTCCTACGCCGACATGGAATAAATCGATGGCGATGTAGGGAAGGTTTGCGGCGGGAAATCCATACACGTAGACGGCACTCGCAGCCAGAGCTATCACGCTGCGTGAACGCCATTGGCTCAATTGGCTTCTCGCCATCGGGGCCCGATCATTCTCTCAAACTCGCACTTGCAAACGAAGGCGACCGGATGTTGTGCGGACATCCGGTCGCGGGTACTTTGGGGTGCCTCCACGCTGCCTAAAATCGGTTGGTGGGAAGCGATGTACTTGTTGTGCGTGTTATAGCGAGAGAGCCGAGAGCTGGCAATACTGCAAAACAATTAGAAAGCCATTTATTTTGTAATTCCTTTATTTTCAACGATTTCGTAGGCTTTTCCGGTGGCCAAATTCTTGTATTCCTCGGTTCGTCCGCTGGGCCAATCGATGGTGACGCGCGCAATCTTTTCGCTTTTCGCGACGCCAAAGGTGACTGGCAGCTCGGACTGCGACAAATAGCTGGAGCCGCCGTGCACGAGCCTCGATTGGCTTGCCGCGCCGCGATCGACAGGGCCCTCTTCGAAGATGCGCACCGTGGCGCCGATAGCGTCGCGATTCGATTTCGTGCCCACTAGATGAAAGCGAATGCTGCGATTCCCGCAGGTGAGATCGTTGCGGAATAAATACGCAGGGCCGTTATTGGTGGTGATCAGGAGATCGAGATCGCCGTCGCGATCGAAATCGCCGTAGGCGAGGCCGCGGCCAACTTTGGGAGTGGCAAAACCGCCGCCGAGCTGCGCGGCGACGTCGTGAAATTCTCCGCTGCCGTCAGTTCAGGAAAAGCTGGGGCGGCTGGGCGTAGCCGACGTTGCCGCGAATGTTGCGAACGGTTTCGTCGATGTGTCCGTTGGCGACGGCCAGATCGAGCCAGCCGTCGAGATCGGCGTCGAAGAAAGCGCAGCCGAAGCCGAGAGTGTTCTTCGGACGGCTACGCCGAGGCCAGCCGGAATGGCGATGTCGTCGTAAGTGGCCGCACCTGGACTGGCACCGCGCCAACGGAATGATAGAGACCGATCATTTCGTTGTCGAAATTGGTGATGGCGACGCCGGGCGTGCCGGAGTTGTCGAAATCGGCGGTGTCGACGCCCATGCCGGCGCGGGCTTTTCCTTCGGTGCTGAAGGCGAGTCCGGCTTCGACGGCCGACTTCTTTGAATGTGCCGTCGCGCAGATTGCTTGTAGAGTTTGTTGGGCTGGGTATCGTTGGCGACGAGGAAATCGGGCCAGCCATCCTGATCGTAATCGAACATGGCCACGCCGAGGGATTTCGAGCTGCTATCGAAAATGCCGCTGTTCGCCGTGACGTCTTCGAACGTTCCGTTGCCGCGATTGTGAAAGAGCCAGCAAGTTTCGCCGCGATAGGCTTCGGGAGTGCAATAGGATTTGTGAACGCCATCGAGGCTGCAGAAAACATCGTGCTCGGCGGACCATTTCGAACGTAATTGCAGACGAAAAGATCGAGCAAGCCATCGCGATCGTAATCGAACCAGAGCGCGGAGGTGCTGAAACCATGTCTGCCGTGGAGGCCGCTGGCATGCGTGACGTCGACGAAAGTGCCTTTGCCGGTGTTGCGGAAGAGGCGGCTTTGGCCGACGCAAGTAATGAAAATGATCGGGGAAGCCGTCGTTGTTGTAATCGCCGACGGCGACGCCCATGCCGTACAGCTCGATATCGAGTCCTGCGGCTTTGGTGACGTCGGTGAAAGTGCCGTTGCGATTGTTGCGATAGAGCTTCAGCGTGGTGCGCTGGCGGTTGTGGCCGGGCCAGTCCATGCCGTTGATGAGCAAAATGTCCTGCCAGCCGTCGGCTTCGTAATCGAGAAAGGCGCAGCCGGAGCCGAGAGTTTCGGGCAAGCATCTTGCCGCCATAGGCGCCACTATTGTGATGAAACTGAATTCCCGCGGCGCTGGTGACATCGGCAAACCGAAATCCAGGATCGGCAGCGCGGCTGCGCGAAGGAGGCGTCGGCGGCAGACGCGGATCACCGCGAGGCAAGCGAGCGCGCACGCGACTCGCTGAAGAAGTCGCGACGCTTCACGGATAGGTTCACCAGGCCGTTGCGAATAGCGTAGACGACAAGCTCGGCGGTTTTGTGAATTCCGAGCGCATCCATGATATTGGCGCGATGGACGGCGACGGTATTGGCGCTGAGGCTCGAGTTCGGCGGCAATTTCCTTGTTCGATTTTCCCGCCGACGATGCAGTTGGAGAACTTCGAGTTCGCGAGGCGTCAAGCCGCCTTCGCGCTCGCCTTTTAAAGCGGCGGTGCGCGCGAGCTGCGGGTCGAGCACTTTTTCGCCTTTGGCGGCGCGCTTGATGGCGCTGACCAAGTCGAGATCCATGGCGTTTTTCAAAATGTAGCCGCGAGCGCCGGCGTCGAGCGCCTGGCGGACCAGGGTGTCTTCGGAGTGCATGCTCAGCATCAGGATCGCCAGTCGGGCTGCGCTTCGAGAATTTTGCGGGTGGCTTCGAGGCCGTTCATTTCCGGCAACGCGCAGTCCATCACGATGACCGCGGGCCGTTCCTTTTTTGCGAGGCGAACGGCTTCGCGCCGTCGCTGGCTTCGCCGACCACTTCAATCTCGGGATCGTCTTCGAGAATGCGGCGAAAACCGCGGCGCACGAGGGCGTGATCATCGACGAGCAGTACAGTGATTTTATTGGGCATGCGGCTCGACTTTCTGGCGCTCGATGCGCAGACGAACGAGTGTGCCGCCGGGAGCGGGCTGCGAAAAATCCAAGGTGCCGCCAATCAATTCGGCGCGTTCGCGCATGGCGACCAAACCGATGCCCCGGCCATTTTGTTCGGGGACGATTCCTTTGCCGTGGTCCTCGACTTGGAGCTCGAGCGCCTGCGGCAGGAAATGCAAACGCACCCAGGCTTCGCGCGCGCCGGAATGACGGCTGATGTTATTCAGCGCTTCCTGAAGGACGCGATAGACGTGGACGCTGGCCGCGCCATCGAGCGGGAAGGCGGCGCCGGATTTTTCATAGTGCAGTGTAAGGCCGGTTTGGCGTTCCACTGTCGGAATATACCAGTCCAGAGTGCTGACGAGGCCGGCTTCTTCGAGGAGCACGGGATGAAGGGCTTGCGAGAGACTGCGAATGTTGTCGAGCGTCGATTGGGCAATCTCGCGGACTTCCTGGACTTCTTCGCGGACTTTCGAGCCTTCGGGAAGATGATTGCCGGCGCGGCCGAGGAGGGAGCCAATGGCGGTGAGCACCTGGCCGAATTCGTCGTGAAGCTCGCGGGAAATGTTGCGCAGAGTGGATTCCTGCGTGGAAATTAATTTTTGAGCGAGGTCGCTGCGCTGCTCGGAAAGAGTGGCAAGCCTGGCGAAAATGATGCGGTTGGTGCGGATGAGATACAAGCTCGTGAGGACGATGGCGATGAGCGTGGCGCCCAGGAAAAGATAGAGCTGGCGCTGGACGCCGTCGTAGATTTCGGCGATGCGAGCGGCCGCTTGCTGTTCGCCTTCGTTGTTTTGGACGAGCAGGCGGGAGACGGCGGTGCTGAGGGATTCCTGGCGGGCCTGCAGTGTGAGGCGAATTTGTTCGCGCGCCTCTTTGTCATTTCCTTGCGCCGCGAGATCGAACATACGATGGACGGCGTTCCAAAATTGCGCGACGGATTGCGTGAGATATTTCCGCTGCTCGGGGGTGCGATTGGCGCCGGAGAGTTGTTCTTCGGTGCGGAGCGCGACGTCCAGGTCGTCGCGAATGCGCTCGAATTGCGCGGACCAGGCGGTGAGCGGGTAGGGTTCGCTGGCGTCGAGCATGTCGCGCATGGCGAGGGCGATGGAGTTGAGGTCGTTTTGCACGCGAAGGAGTTGCAGAGAATCCTTGCGATTGCGGTCGACCATTTCGCTCTGCAATTGCGCGCAAACCGGAGAGCTGCACGCGGATGTAAAAGGAATAAGCGACAACGGCGGCGAGCGTGATGATGAGGCCGAAGAGAAGGCCGGTGGTGGGCGAGCGCTGCGCAGTCGTTGGCACGAAGAGAGAATACCTCAGGCAGCGGCTTGGCGGCGTACGAGGAGCAGGAGAAAGATCATGGCGATGGCGGAAAAAAGCGGAACGAGCAGGCCGACGCGCAAGCCGTCGGTGTGTTGAGAGACGAAGCCCACCAGACCCCGGACCCGCGGAAGAACCGAGCGAGGACATCGAAAACATCACGCCGCGGAGGCGCGTGCCCTGCGGGCCGTACCAGCGCGAGAGCCACGCGACGTAGATGGGGAAAATGGCGGCGCAACCCAAACCCGTGATGGCGACGCTGACGAAGGCGGAGATCTGCGAACCGGCGAGGATGAAAAACGTGCCAGCGACGATCAACGACGACCAGCGCACACATCACGAGGCGAAACTCGCGCACGCGCGCGAGAACGAACGGAGCCACGGCGCGGCCGGCCATGAGACCGCCGTAGAAAAACATGGGAGCCAGAGTCGAGATACCGCTGCCGTGAGCCGAAGACGCTTGACGTGTGCGGCGGCCCAACTGCCGAAGCTGGTTTCCACGGCGACATATAGGAAAAAAAGCGCGGCGAGAGTGCAGGTCACGAGAAGGCCGATTTTCGCGGCAGGGGAGGAGGAAGATTTCGAACTGGAAGAGGCCGAGTGGCTCTCTGGAAATTGAGAAAATAAGAAACAGAAAGCGAGCACGCAACCGAATCCACCGAAGAGATACAGCAGCTTGGTGAGAAAGCCATTTTTCAGAGCGAGGAGAACGAGAGGGGGCAGGCGAAGGAGCCCACTCCCCAGGCGAAATTGACCAAGCTGACCAGAGAGGCGCTGCGGGCGCCGCCGATTTCGGCGACGGCGAGATTCGTGACGGGAACGACGAGGCCGTAGCCGGTGCCGAGAGCGGCGAGCGCGAACTGGGTGACGAGTATCGAGGAGGAATTTAAAGTGGCGAGGCCGCCACCGATGATGAGGTAGCCGAGGACGAGAGAAGTGCGGCTGCCGAAATAGTGCGAGATGAGGCTGGAGAGCCACACGCCGCCGAGGGAGCAGGCGAACTCGAGAGTGAAGAAAATGCCGGCGCGCGAATCGGTGAGCGACCAGCGGCTGATGAAGAGCGGGAGCATCGGGCCAGCCACGGTGATCTCGACGCCGGTGAGTACGAAGCCGGCGAAGAGCAACACCAGCAAATAGCGCTGGCGTCCGGCAGCGTTGATGGCGATGGCTGGCGTGGTCACGGGTTGTCAACTATTTTGCAGGAGCGGGGCATGGCAAGCAACCGGGCGTTTGTTCCCCTTTGGCGATGCGATAGTATGGAGAACCTTTTCGGGCGCGACGCTGAGCCTTTCGAGGTTGCGTGCGTGGGGCCCTGTTGGATGCATTCATGATCGATGTTGGTCTCATTGGTTTTGGACTTGCGGGGAGATCTTTTCACGCGCCGGTGATTCGTGCGGTGGAGGGTTTGCGGCTTGCTGCGATTTTGCAACGAAACGGGAATGAAGCGGCCGCGCAATATCCCGGCGTGCGCATCGTGCGGACTTTGGTGGAACTTTTGGCGGATGCGAACATCCGGCTGGTGGTGATTGCGACGCCGAACGATTCGCATTATTCGTTCGCGCATCGGTGCCTGGCGGCGGATCGCGATGTGCTGGTGGACAAACCGTTCACGACTACGCTGGAAAAAGCGGATTCGCTGGTGCGGTTTGCGAAGAAGCAGGGACGGATCATTACCGTTTATCAAAATCGAAGGTATGACGGCGATTTTCAAGCGCTGCGGCGCGTGGTAGCGGACGGCACGATGGGACGCATCGTGCGCTTTGAATCGAATTACGACCGGTTTCGGCCGCAGCTTCGTCCCGGAGCTTGGCGCGAGCGGTCGGGCCCGGGGAGCGGCGTCTTTTTTGATCTTGCGCCGCATTTGATCGACCACGCGCTTGTGCTTTTCGGCGTGCCGGAGGCGCTGACTGCCGATATCCGCATCGAACGCGAGGGCGCAGTTGCGGACGATGCATTCGATCTTGCGTTGCACTATCCGCGAGGACTTCGCGTGGATTTGCGGTCGTCGCTCCTGGCCGTCGCGACTCGGCCACGTTTTCTTTTGCACGGAACGCAAGGCGCGTACTTCAAACAAACATTCGATCCGCAAGAGAGCAATCTCCGGCGCGGCTACATTCCCACGGACACGGCATGGGGCGCGGAGCCGGAAGAAAATTGGGGACTGTTGACCCTTGCCGAAGATGGAGGATTCACGCAACGGCGCGTCCCTTCGGTAAATTGCGACTACCGAGATTTTTATGCGAATTTGCGCGATGCCATTCTCGGGAAAACGCAGTTGGCAGTGACACCGGAGTGGGCGCTCGACGTGATGCGGCTGCTTGAGTTGTCGCGGCAGAGCAGCAGCGAGCGGCGAACGGTTTCCGTGCCAGCGGCAAGCTGAGCAGACTTGGAGAGGAAGCCGCTCCGGATGGGTGGAATTGCACACGCGGGCAATTTGCGAAAGTATCCGGCGGCTCTCGCGTATAATCGAAGAGTGAGCAAGAGAGAGGAGCGTTGCCGTGGCTTCGGCCGTTGAACTGGCGCCTTCGATTCTGTCCGCAAATTTTGCGCACCTCGGCGCGGAAGCGAAAGCCGCGCTCGAAGGCGGCGGCACCGTTCTGCACTTGGACGTGATGGACGGCCACTTCGTGCCGAATCTCACGATTGGGCCGCCTGTGGTCGCGTCGCTCCGCACGGCCATTCCGGAAGCAACGTTCGACTGCCATTTGATGATCGAAAACGCGGATGAGTTTATTCCGGCGTTCGCGGAAGCCGGCGCAAACTGGATTTCGGTTCACCAGGAAGCCTGCGTTCATCTGGACCGCACGCTCCATTTGATTGCTTCGCACGGCTGCCGGCCGGGAGTGGTCATCAATCCGGCGACTCCCGTACACATGCTGGATGATGTGCTGGAGATCGTGCACCACGTTTTGGTTATGTCCGTGAACCCCGGATTTGGAGCGCAGCATTTCATTCCTAATTCGCTGAAGAAGGTGGAAGCGCTCGTCCGGATTCGCGAAGCGCGCCGGCTCGGATTCCGCATCGAGATTGACGGCGGTGTGGCGCTCGATACCGTCGGCGATATTGTGCGCGCCGGAGCGGAGATTCTTGTTGCGGGGAACGCGGTTTTCTCGCACGGAGACGTTCGCGAGAACGCGCGCAAACTGCTGCAAGCCGCCCGCGCCGCAACGATGATGACCGCCTGAAGGCCGCCTGTCTGCACGCTTTTATTGCTCCTCATAATTCCAGGTAAGCCCGCCATCCACGACGAACGTCGTTCCGGTCACGTAACTGGATTCGTCCGACGCGAGGAACGCGGCGACCGAGGCGACATCTTCCGGTTTTCCAAGCCTGCGCAACGGAATATTGTGCAACAGGCTTTTCAGTTTTACCGGATCGTTCAAAAGATTCTTATTGATGGGCGTTTCAATCGCGCCGGGAGCGATGTTGTTGACGGTGATGCCGAAGGGTGCGAGCTCGATGGAAAGATCGCGCATGAGCATTTTCAGGCCGCCCTTGCTGGCGCAGTAGGTAGAAAAATGCGGAAAGGGAAGATCCTCGTGAACGGAGCTGATGTTGATGATTTTTCCCGAGCGTTTGGCTTGCATGAGATAGCGGACCATGGCTTGGGTCATGAAAAACAGGCCCTTCAAATTTACGTCGAGCACGAAATCGTAATCGGCTTCGGTCACGTCCCAAAAATTGGCGCGCTTTTCGACGCCGGCGTTGTTCACGAGAATATCGAGTTCGCCAAGCTGAGAGACGGTTTGCGAGATGAAGCGCGGGCCGTCGGCAAGTTTCGAGACGTCGGCTTGAATGGCAACGGCCTTTACGCCAGCCGACATTTTACGGAGGTTTTCGACGACCTTCTCGGTGTCTACTTTGTCCGAGAGGTAGCAGATCGAAACGGAGGCGCCTTCCTGGATGAACCGCTCGGCGATCCCCAAGCCGATTCCCTGATTGCCTCCGGTGATGGCCACTACTTTACCTTCCAGGCGTTTTGACACGGGTCGCTCCTCCATTCGGCGAAAGTGCGTTTACAAAATGTCGCTCCCACAAGGGTAACACTTGGATGTTGCTGGTCGGTTTCGGACGGGGACTATAGGGAGCCTGTAACGAGGTGAGGGGGCCCCCCTCCCGGTTTTTTTGTAAGTGTTCATTCTAAAGGGTTTTAAGTCCTGTGTTTCGTAAGTGCGGATTCTAAAGGGGTTGCGGGCACATTTTTTGTAGGTGCAGATTCTGAAGGACTTAGTGGCTGTACGGGCGCTTTCCTTTGAGGTTGGGCAAGAGGGAGGAATGGGGATTTCAACGCAGAGCGCACAGAGTTCACGGAGAGGAGGAGCAGCTTGTGATGGATCGCCGGTGGTGATCATATGAAAGGGTAGCATGAGAGTAACCGAATGTCAACACATTTTTGTGTTTATCGATATGCAATTCGAATGACGGAGGCTGATTCGAACGGGGCCAGCGGAAGTTGAGGGAATGGAAGGGGTTGGCGGGGTGTTTAGCAGGTTGATACGGCTGTGGAAATGTGTGGAAAAACCCCCGGAGGGCAATGCGATCGAGGCGCCGGGGCGCATACGGGGCCTTTGCCGCCAGGAGCGCGCGGATTAGAATCAAGATTGCGTAGCCTTGGAACACAAGTGCACGGTTCTGACGGGTTCCATGTTCGACTTCCATTCCCGAAGAGTTGCTGAGACACGCTAGGCGTACGGCTGAAGATATGAACCGGCAAATTCATCGCACGTGAGAGTGAGATGACGAAACGCGAGGAAATAGCTGACGAGTTGCTGCGCTTAACTGCTGACTATCGTCACGTCTATGATGGTGGGTATGCGGAGGTCCGTGGTATCAGAGAATGGGCGAATACGCTAGATGCTGAATCTCGCCTCATCCTGTGGGATCGTCTGCTTGAAGCTGTAGCCAGCCAAGAAGCAGGAATGTGGGGAGTTGGGGTTGCAGTTTTGGTTGGGGAGCATCCTGATGGGATTGCCGAAAGGCTCGATCACCTCCTAGCTCATCAGAGCGGTCCAAATGAATGGAAAAACGAGATAATGTTTTCTCTCTTATGTCTTGGGTACCGGCCTGCTCCGGCAAAATGCTTCACGTATATTGAGGAGGGCCTACTGAGCGGAAGGGATGAAGTCCTTAGGCTGCTTGCGGCGTCATGCAGAGTCGATCCTGAAAAATGCCTGACACTATCGTCCGAGTACTTCGGACGTGTTGAAGTGTCAAAGGATGAGTATCGCAGTATTATACCTACTTTCGTAAGGCACTTTATGGCAGTAGACGAACGTTTGCTTTGGGGACTTGTTCAGCGAGCTAAGACCATCAACGAGGAGGCGGGGAAGCTGCTAGCGGCGTTTCTGGACGAGTATTTTACGAGAACCTGGAACATTCGAGAGTTGGGCGAGACCAGAGTGGACGCCGTCAGGGAACGGATAGGCGGTTGCCAGAGTCATTTGAAGACCGAGTATCCGCATTGAGCAGGTTTGAGGGCTGTTCTAATTTGGAAGTGTCGCGGCGGTCGGGGACAGTGAGCGAGATAGAGCGGCAAGTCCAGCCGGCGGCGATGGCGGTTTCCTGAACAAGGAAGGGGAAGAGAGGAAGACGCATCCTCCAAGAACGAGGGTGGGGCACCATGGGAGTGCCACACTCCGAGACCCCCACGTTTGGCGGCGAGTTCAGCGAGTCGATAGTGTCTTAATTTCGATTGGCATTCTCGAATCGCGAACTGAAGGCACCCGGCCGAGTCTTGTGCATGCGTGGTGCTGTGAGAAGGGAAGCTCTTGCCGCGGCACCACTCGCAAAAGCGGGAGCAAGGCTCCCGCACTCCAAATCAGGACACCACCAGCGAGTGTGCATGTTTGCCGCGTTATAGCAAAATTGCCATACTAAAGGGCGGGTCGGGAGCGCGCGGGTGAGCAACGAGTTCACGATCGAGTGCGTATGAAGAAAGATCGTCACGGTGAGATTGTGGGGAAGCGGTCGCGGAAGAGCGCGACTTACCGGAAGACATTTGCGCGGACGCTGCAGCATATTGAGTTGGCGCTGCTGGTGCGAGAGATGCGCGAGTATGCGGGTTTGACACAGGCCGAGTTGGCGAAAAAGGCAGGCACCACCCAGACTGTGATTGCGCGGCTCGAAGATGCGGATTACACGGGACATTCATTGGCGATGCTGGAACGAATCGCGGCTGTATGCGGAGTCGGATTGAGGTTACGCGCGGAGAAGAAGCCGAATTTCGAGCGTGAAGTGGCGCTGGTGTGAGGTTGGGGCAGGATGAGCAAAAGACCCACCCTCAAAAACCGAGGGTAGGGCATCCGCGTGCGTCAACTGGCCCGGACGGCGCCACGTGTCGGCGAGTTCGTGGACTGTGGATTAGTTGGGGCGGAAGCGGGCTTCGACGATTAGGTTAAGGGCAGTATCGAGGGACAAGCCGGCGGCAAGGAGAGGCTTGATCCAGGCGAGCTCAATACGATCGGGGTCGTTATTATTCTCGGAGAACAGAAAATCGAGGGCTTCGAGCCTCCAGAGGCGCTCAAGGTCTTCGCGACGCAACCGCTCCTGAAATTCCTCCAGGAAGGGTTTTGATTCTTTGTTGCTCATGGAAAAGTTTCTGACCTTTCTCTTAAGAAGTTGGAAGTTCCATTTGTTACGGGAATAGACATCTTGAGCTCTATCGGCTTCGGCCAGTCTTCCATTAGGGAGAAGGCGAAAGAATGGGAGACGCGTCGCACGGACCCCGCTCCTGACCCGGCGCCAGGCCTTGCGGACTGGCGCCGGAGGACAGGAAGGACTCGCGGGTTAGCCAACGATGAAGAGAGTGACGCCGCCACGATTGACGAGCAGGAGCGGGTTGTCTCCCGCTTTGCGAACGGCGCTCTCGAACTCAGAGACGTTGTTGACGGGCTGATGATTGACTTCCTGGATGACGTCGCCTTTTTGCAATCCGGAGTCGGCCATCTGGCTGGCTGGGTCGATACTGGTGACGACTACACCTTTTGTGGTGGCGGGGATGCCAAGTTGCTGGGCGATATCTGGATTGAGATTAGAGACATCGACGCCGTTCAAGGCTTTGCTGCCGCCGTCGTCATTGCTCGAATTGGCCTGCGTTTTATCGGCGGGCATTTCGGCGAGCTTGACGGTGGCGTCGCGCACATCGCCATTGCGGAGATACTTCAGCGTGACTTCCGTGCCTGGGCGCATCATCGAAATGTTCATGCGCAGTTGAATGCTGTTCGCCACGGGCTTGCCGTCGACATCGAGAAGAATGTCGCCGCGCTGAATGCCTGCGGCTTTAGCGGGGCTATCGGGGGAGACATCGCCAACGACGACTCCTTCGATCTGCTTTTCGCCAAAGGCGCGAGCGATCGCGGGAGTGACGTCTTGCGGGTAAATGCCCAGATAGGCGCGAGTGACATGGCCGTTGGCGATGAGCTCGTTCATAACTTCGCGCGCGAGATCGGACGGAATGGCGAAGCCGATTCCCTCGTTGCCGCCGGAGCCGTGAGAAAGAATGGCGGTGTTGATGCCGATGAGTTCGCCGCGATCATTGATGAGCGCGCCGCCGGAATTTCCGGGATTGATGGGAGCATCGGTCTGAAGAAAATCTTCGTAGTCCTCGATGCCGAGATTGCCGCGGCCCGTGGCGCTGATTATGCCCTTGGTGACGGTCTCGCCGACGCCGAAAGGATCGCCGATGGCCAGAGCGACATCTCCGACTTGCACTTTGGAGGAGTCGCCGATGGTGATGGGATCGAGATTGTTGGCGTCAATGCGCAGAACGGCGATGTCGGTTTTTGGATCCGCGCCGACGACATGCGCTTGGAATTCGCGCTTGTCGGAAAGCGTGACGCGAATGTCCGTGGCGCCATCGACGACGTGATTGTTGGTCAAAATGTAGCCCTGCGGGCTGACGATTACGCCGGAGCCAAGAGCGTTTTCGCGGGAGGTGCTGGGCATATTGGGCTCACCACCGCCGCCATTTCCAAAAAATTGTTGGAAGAAGGGATCCATGGGCATTTCTTCGGAGCTCATGCGGTTGTGCACGACTTTCGAAGAAGAGATATTGACGACGGAAGGCAGAACTTCCTTGACGAGGGGCGCATAGCTGCTCTTACTTGGGCCCTCGGTGGGGCTCGCAAGTTTCAGCGTGGCGGGGGGATTCGCGGATGGCGATTTTTCCGAACTGTGGGCCAGGCCCAGGCCCGCCGCGCCCAACGCAAAACCTAGTGCGAGAACTGCCGGCCTCGATCTCAGCAGGGTTGTGATTGAATTCATGTTTACTCTCCTGATTCAAATGCGATTCGCCGCAACGAAGCAGCCGCATGCGTGCTGCTGTTTCGGTTCCATTAAATTGGACGCTGTGGGAGGGGGAACCGATCCTCCCGGGCAGCAGGGATATTGCGACCCGGCGATTGGGTAGGCGGGAAGAATGGAACCTAAAAAGCATTGGAAAAACAAAGGAGCGAGGGAACCGTGCGCGAAACGCCGCAAGCTTCACGAGGACAAGAGACGGCCGAGACGCCTCAGCAAACAGGGATCAGGAGATGATTCCTTTTCTTACGGCAAAGAGGATGAGCTCGGGGATGCCGCGCAGATTGAGCTTTTCCATGATGTTGGAGCGATGCGTTTCGACGGTGTAGACGCTGAGATTTAGAAGATTGGCGACGTCTTTATTGGAATTGCCTTCGGCGACGAGCTGAAGAATTTCGCGCTCGCGGGGAGTGAGGAGGTCGTAGGCGTCTTCTGCGCCGCTGCGCTTGAGCTTGCGGACGTAGTCGTCGAGCAGGACTTTACTGACGGCGGGGCTGAAGAAGGATTTGCCGCCGGCAACGGCGCGGACAGCCTTGATGAGGTCGGACTCGGCGGAATCCTTGAGAAGATAGCCTTTGGCGCCGGATTTCAGTGCGCGCAAAACGTAACTTTCATCCGAATGCATGCTGAGCATGACCACAGAAATATCCGAGTTGGCCTGCGTGATCTGAAGAGCGGCTTCGATGCCATTCAAATTGGGCATGCCGATATCCATTACGGCCACGTCGGGCTTGAGCGATTTTGCGAGCGAGACGGCTTCCCGGCCGTCGCTGGCTTCGCCGACCACGGTTAGATCGGGCTGCTGTTCGACGAGCAGCCGCAAACCGCCGCGGATGAGCTGGTGATCATCGGCGAGAAGAATGCGAATTTTTCTCATGAGTGATTCATGGGGGAAGCCGCGGGATGAAGAGGAAGTTCGGCCGTGACCGTTGCGCCGCTTCCCGGAGCGGATTGCACCGTGAAGGCGCCGCCGAGGCGGCGAACACGCTCTTCCATGCCGAGAATGCCCATGCCGCGCTTGCGTTCAGGATCGAACCCATCGCCATCGTCCGCGATTTTCACCGTGATTTTCTCGGCGTCCTGAACGACCGTGACTTTCGCGTTCTTTGCGGAAGCATGCGTGGCGGCGTTGTTCAAAGCTTCCTGCACGAGGCGGTAGACGCAGACTTTGGTGTCGTCGCCAAGATTTTCCGATACGCCTTGCGAGTGAACTTCCACTTCCATATCGCTGCGGCGCGAAATTTCTCGAGCCTGCCATTCGAGAGCGGGGACCAGGCCGAGGTCATCCAGCATGGGAGGACGCAAAAGAAGGGCGATGTCGCGAATGGATTTGACGGCGCTCTCGGCGACGGATTTTATGTGCGAGATTTGCGAGTGCGCGGTGCGGTCTTCGGACGCGACGAGTTTCGAGAGCTGGCCGACTTCGACGAGGAGCGCGCCGAGAGACTGGCCGACTTCATCGTGCAATTCGCGCGAGATGGAACGGCGCTCTTCTTCCTGAGCTTCGACGAGCCGCGCGGACAGGCCTTCTAGCTCGAGGCGGCTGCGGGCGAGCGCCTGATAGCGCTCGCTGCCTTGGCGCTCGAGACGCAGGATGTACCAGCCGCAGACGAGCGACATGAGGACGCCGGCAATCAGAGCAAGAGAGACGAGCCAAACGAGGCGCGATTCCATGGCTTGAAATCGGATAGCGAGCGCCAAATTTTCGTCGGCGAGACGTTTGCCGTCCACGACGGATATCTGCTGCGAAATTTCAAGGATGTGGGCACGCCATGGCAGAAGTTCTTGCCCGATGAATTGTTGAGCGTGTTGTTCTCGATCGCCGGGACGCCAAGCCAGTGCGGCGGCGACGGAATTTTGTTGGTCCAGGAGAAGAGCCTGCATTTCCTTGAGCAGATACTGCTCTTCCGGAAACCGGTCGGACGGGAAACCAAGGAGCGCGGTTCGAATTTCGGCAATTTGTTTTGCGATGTCGCCCGGATCGGGGCTGGGAGCCGAGAGCTGATCCTGGAGGAGATAGCGTTCGATCTGATCGTCATAGACGCGAACGGAAACGACGATGGTCGAAAGGGCTTGGCTGCGCGCTGAGAAGCGGCTGCTGACTTGCTGCTCGACGGAATCCAATTGGCGCAAGGAGACAAGCGCGTCCAGGCCTGCGCCGATCAAGAGAGCGAGCAGCCAGCCGAAAGATATGAACAAGAGTGCGCGAACTTTGCGTGCGTATTCCTTGGATTGCGGATTGGATTGCGTGTCTAGACCGTCGGCCGCCGGGGCGGGATCTTTGTGTTCAACAGAGGCGCTCACCTATCAAGGATAAATCAAAATCGCAAGCGAAGCGATTTGAAGGGGACGAAAGGGAAGCGCTGCAAAAAAGCGAATCCCAGGGCCGAAGGAAGCGGCCCTGGGAAATGGTTAGAATTCCAATTCAGTGTGCGCCATTCGAATCGGCGCGCAATTCCGCGAAGAAACTAGGCGACGGTGACATCCGGGCTCAGATACACATCCTGAATCGTGTTCAGGAGCTGGACGCCGTCGCTCATCGGGCGCTGGAAGGCTTTGCGGCCGGAGATAAGCCCCGTGCCGCCGGCGCGCTTGTTGATGACGGCGGTGGTGACGGCATCTTCGAAGTCGTTGGCTCCGGAAGCGCCGCCGCTGTTGATCAGGCCGGCGCGTCCCATGTAGCAGTTTGCGACCTGATAGCGGCAGAGATCGATGGGATGATCGCTGGAAAGGTCGGAGTAAATGCGCTTATCGAATTTTCCGTAGCTGGAATCGCCCATGTTGAGGGCCATGTAGCCGCCGTTGTTCTCCGCCATTTTCTGTTTGATGATGTCGGCCTGGATGGTGACGCCGAGATGATTGGCCTGACCGGTGAGGTCGGCGGAGAGGTGATAATCCTTATCCTTCTTGAAGGCGCTGTTGCGGAGATAACACCAGAGAACCGTGGCCATGCCAAGTTCGTGAGCTTCGGCAAAGACGCGGCTGATTTCGACGATTTGCCGATCGGACTGGTCGGAGCCGAAATAAATCGTGGCGCCCACGGCGGCTGCGCCCATGTCCCACGCTTCCCGCACCGTTCCGAAGAGCACCTGATCGAATTTGTTCGGGAAAGTGAGCAGTTCGTTGTGATTCATCTTCACGATGAAGGGAATCTTGTGGGCATATTTGTGCGCGACGGCGCCGAGAACGCCGAAGGTAGACGCGACGGCGTTACATTGGCCTTCCACGGCGAGCTTGACGATGTTTTCCGCGTCGAAATAGTCCGGATTTTTGGCGAAGCTGGCGCCCGCGGAGTGCTCGATGCCCTGGTCCACCGGAAGAATCGAAAGATAGCCCGTGCGGCCGAGTCGCCCGTGGTTGAAGATGCGCTGGAGATTCGTCAGCACCCGGATATTGCGGTTCGAAGCGGCATAGACGCGATCGACAAAATCGGGTCCAGGAAGATGCAGCCGTTCCTTCGAGATTTTCGGCGTTTTGTATCCAAGATAATATTCGGCTTTTGCACCGAGGTAAGTTTCGATGTTTCCCGCGCTTGTGATCGTTGCCATTTGAGTCTCCTAAATTATTCGCGAATCGCGTGAGTAAGCTTGCTGCCGGCGGCGGCATCGACCAGCCAAAGCAAAGAGCCGTTCACCGGTTGAATCAATTGCGCCGGCAACTGCTCCGGCTCGTAAACTCGTTCCAGCACCGCGGTCAGCGCAGGGCATTTGTCTGCCCCCGCCACCATGAACAGGATGTGGGCGGCGTTATTGATGGCCGGCGCGGTGAGCGTGATGCGGTCCATCAGCACCTTTCCTATCCAATTATGCACGACGATGCGGTTATTTTCGTGCAAGGCTTTTGTGCCTGGAAAGAGCGAGGCAACGTGGCCTTCTCCGCCCATGCCCAGCAACACCAAATCAAACCGCGGAAACGCGCCATCCTTCAGCTTAAAGTACGCCCGGATGTCTTGCTCATATTCTTTCGCGGCGTCCTCCGCCTCCGGGTACTCCGCTTTGATGCGGCTGACTTGCTCCGGCCTCAGCGGCGACTTCGATATCAAGGTCTCGAGGGCCATGCGATAGTTGCTCTGCGCGTCGTCCGGTTTTACGTGGCGCTCGTCGCCGAAGAACAAATGCATTTTATCCCAAGGCACTCGCGAGCGCAGACCCGGATCATTCACGAGCAGGCCGTGAAGAGCCCTGGGCGTGGAGCCGCCCGAAAGAACGACGTTGAACGAGCCTCTCTCCTTCACAGCAGCGGCCCCGATCTCCACGAATTTCTGGGCTGCACGCTTCGCAATCGCGGCGGCATCGGGCAGCACCCGCACTTCGGCGTTCGATTTGTCCATGGGCATGGGCGCCTATTCGTGCATCGCTCCCGCGCCCTTCAAGTTCTCCGTTGCCGTCGCGGAGCTCCTCGCATCTTCTTCCTCCGCTCCAATCATCCGCCACGCGCGGCCATCGCGGGCCATGAGGTCATCGGCTTCTTTGGGGCCCCAGGAGCCGGCGGCATAGTTGGGGAAGCCGCGAGCCGGCAGGGCTTTCCAAACGTCGATCACCGGTTCGATGGCGGCCCACCCCGCTTCGACCATGTCCGCGCGCTGAAAAAGAGTGGCGTCGCCAAGCATGCAGTCATAAAGAAGGCGTTCGTAACCGGTACTGTGCGAAGTGCCAAAATCGCGCGCGTAGTCAAAGTCCATGTTCACCAGTCCCAGTTTCATCACCGAACCTGGAACCTTGGCGGCGAAACGCCACGAGATGCCTTCGTCGGGCTGGATGTGGATCACCAAGCGGTTTGTGCGCGGGTCCTTGATAGGCGTCTTTCGAAACAACATGAACGGCGTCCGGCGAAACTGGATGGCGATTTCAGTCACGCGCTTGGCAAGCCGCTTTCCGGTACGCAAATAGAAAGGCACATCGGCCCATCGCCAATTATCGATTTTCAGCTTCAGCGCCACAAACGTTTCCGTGTTCGAGCTGGGCGAGACGTTCGGTTCGTTTCGGTAGGCGGCGACTTTCTCGCCCGCCTCCGTGCCTTCGCCGTATTGTCCGCGAACGGTGTTCCGCAAAACATCTTCCGGCGTGGGGATCTGCAGCGCGTGAAGTATCTCCCCCTGTTTGTCGCGCACCGCATCTGCTTCGAATGAAATAGGCGGTTCCATGGCCGTCAGCGTGAGGAGCTGGAACAGGTGATTCGGCACCATGTCCTTGAGCGCGCCCGCGGTTTCATAAAACGCGCCGCGGTGTTCCACGCCGACGGATTCGGCGGCGGTGATTTGCACGTGATCGATATAGGTGCGATTCCAAAGCGGTTCAATCATGCTGTTGGCGAAGCGGAAGACCATCAGGTTTTGCACGGTTTCCTTGCCAAGGTAGTGGTCGATCCGGAAAATCTGCTTTTCCGTCAGGATTTGCTTCAGTTCCTTGTTCAATTGCTTCGCGGATTCCAAGTCGTGCCCAAACGGTTTTTCCACGATCACGCGCGTCCAGTGCCCGCCCTCTTCCTTGGTCATGTCGATTTCGCCCAGCTTCTCCACGATCACCGAGAAGAAATTGGGAGATACGGCGAGGTAGTGAAAACGGTTGCCCTGCGTCCCGTGTTTCTTCTCCGCCTGGAGGATCTGCTCTTTCAACCGTTGGTACGCGCCAGGATCCTTGAAGTCTCCCTGCACGTAGTAAATCCGGTCCAGAAACCATTGCCAAAGTTTCGGGTCGACGAGATGCTCCTCAAATTGCTTGATCTCCTCGCTGAGCAATGTGCGAAACGATTCCGTTGTCAACTGGTCGAACGCAAAGCCTACAATCGCAAACTGCTGCGACAGCAGGCCTTCCTGCGCCAGATTCACCAGCGCGGGGATCAATTTGCGTTTCGTCAGGTCGCCGCTCGCTCCGAAAATCACCATCACGCAGGGGGGACCCGTGGAAGGGGAATCGGTATGATTTGAGTTCATTCGGTTGGTCCTATCTCAGGCTGCCGTGCGGCGCCGATGGTCTTTAGTGGCCGTCTTTTTTCTCGATGTGTCCGCCGAACTGAAACCGCATGGCGGATAAAACCTTCGACGCAAAATCGCTCTCGCCGCGGGACGTGAATCGCTCGAAAAGAGCGGCGGTCAGCACCGGGGCAGGCGCCGTGGACTCAATCGCCGCGAGAATGGTCCAGCGCCCTTCGCCGGAATCCGAAACGCGCCCAGAGAAGCGCTCGAGAGTGGGCTGTTCCAGAAGAGAAATGGCCGTCAGGTCGAGCAGCCACGACGCGATCACGCTCCCGCGGCGCCACACTTCCGTCACGTCCGCGAGATTGAAGTCGTATTGATAATGTTCGGGATCGCGGAGCGGCGTCGTTTCGGCGTCCGTTTCGCGATGCGTTTTTCCCGCATTCGCGTGCTTGAGAATATTCAAGCCTTCCGCGTAGGCCGCCATCAATCCATATTCGATGCCATTGTGGACCATCTTCACGAAATGTCCAGCGCCGGAAGGGCCGCAGTGGAGATAGCCCTCTTCGGAGGTTCCTCCGGCTTTCTCGCGTCCCGGAGTGCGATCGACGTTTCCACGGCCCGGCGCTAGCGTTTTGAAGATGGGATCGAGATGCTTCACAATGTCGGTTTCGCCGCCAATCATTTGGCAATAACCACGCTCGAGCCCCCAAACGCCTCCGCTCGTGCCCACGTCGCAGTAATGAATCCCTTTCGCCGAAAGTTCCTTGGCGCGGCGAATATCATCGATGTAATAGGAATTTCCGCCGTCGATCACGATGTCGCCGGATCCCAATGTGCTTGTCAGATCGTGCAACGTGGCGTCCACCGCGGCTGCCGGCACCATCAGCCACACCGCGCGGGGCTTTTGCAGCTTCTTGACAAAATCGCTCAGCGAATCCGCTCCCGTCGCTCCTTCGCCCGCCAGTTGTTTTACGGACTCCGCGCTACGATCGTAAACGACGCATTTGTGCCCATTTTTCTGCAACCGCCGCACCATGTTGGCGCCCATTCTTCCCAGTCCGATCATGCCGAGTTGCATCGCGATTACTCCTCTGTCCTCGTTAATTCCGGTTGGCCAGCTTGAACTTCCTAAGCCCGCGTTAGGCGAGCGCTTCTTGGATTGCCTGTGTCAACGTCGCCAGTCCCGCCGCAACATCCTTGCCCAAGTGAACACGCAGGGCTCGCCGCCCGCGATCCGCCAGCACGGCGAAATCGCCGCGAGCCTGCGCCGCTTTGACCACGCCAAAGGTATATGTCTGTCCTGGGACGAGCAGGTCCACCGCGTCGTCACAAGTAATCTGAAGAAAAACGCCGGTATTTGGTCCGCCTTTATACGCCTGCCCCGTCGAGTGCAGGAAGCGCGGCCCAAAGCCCAGCACAGTCGCCACTTTCTTGTTGTCCCGTATCGCAAGCCGAATCGCCTGCAGCGCCTCCTCGTTCGCTTCGTTCATGGTGATGTAGCCGAGCACGGCAAAATAGTCGCCGGCGCCGAGGCGTCCGAGGTGCTTCTTTAAAAAGCCTGAAAGAGTCGCGCCACCCTTTAGCGCAACCGTATTTTTCAGATCAGCATAGAGCTTGATGCTGTCCGCCGTGAAAAATTGCGATTCGAAAGGCAGTTTGCCCGTCGATTCGTATTCGCTGGTCAGCTTGCGCGTTTCCGTTTTGCTGGCCTCGACATCCGGTTGGTTGAACGCGTTGATGCCGAGGAGCGAGCCGGCCACCGCCGTGGCGATTTCCCAGCGAAAGAATTCCTGCCCGAGGTTATAAATGTCCGGGATCACGATGCGCACGACGGGATGGCCGGCCTTTGCCAGGGCGTCGATGGCCGCGGCTTGCTCTTTGTCCGAATCGGACTCCTGGCGCAAATAGGCGAAAACGCGGTCCGCGCCGTAGAGATGCGGCTTGCCCAAACGTTCGCGATCCACGGGAATGATGCCCGTACCGGATTTACCCGTGGACTCGGCGATCAATTGCTCGAGCCAGGCGCCCAGATCGAATATCGCCTTCGAAGTGACAATCGTAAGTTTGTCGCGCCCCTGATTCGCGGCCAGCCCGAGAATCGTTCCCAATACTACTCCCGGATTTGTCGCGGCATCGGTATCCTTGCCGCAAGCCTCGACCATTTTTTGTGTGTTTTTCAGCAGCCTGGCCACGTCAATGCCCATCAAGGCGCCCGGCACCATGCCAAAATTGGAAAGCGCGGAGTATCGACCGCCGATACTCGGCACACCATGGAAGGTTTTGCGAAATTTGTCTTTGTCGGCGACGCGCTGCAGCTTTGAGCCCGGATCGGTGATGGCGATGAAGCGGCTGCCCACCTCTTTCTGGCCCACCTTCGAAGTTATGCGATCGAAAAAGTATTGTTTGTAGATGTTGGGTTCGAGCGTGGTTCCGGATTTGCTCGAGACGATACAGATGGTGTTGGTGAGGTCCACGCTGGCCTCGAGCGCTTTGATTTGCGCGGGATCCGTCGAGTCCAAGACGTGCAGGTCCGGAAAACCCTCGGCGTCGCCGAAAGTCATGCGGAGAACTTCCGGGCACAGGCTGGACCCACCCATTCCCAGCAGCAAGGCGTCCTTGAACGCGGCCTTCTTGATCTCGGCGGCGAACTGCTTCAGCTTGTCGATGTCCTCGAGCTGTTGCTCGGTAATATCCAGCCAGCCGAGCCATTTATTTTCGTCCGTGCCGGTCCACAGCGAGGCATCCTTCGCCCACAACCGCTTGACCTTGCCGCTCGCCTGCCAATCCTGAAGCGACGCATTTACGGCGCTTGCCAGCTTTTCCGGTAGTGTGTAGGTTTGCCGGTTCAGGCTCACGCAGCCACCCCTGCGCTTTTTCCGGTCGCCTCGAGAAGCTGCTTGAAGGCATCCGCGAAGAGTTTCACGCCGTCCACCAGCAGCTTGTCTGTCACGTCTTTCATCGAGATGCCCGCCTTGGCGAGATTTTCCATGGTTTTGCGCGCGGCATCGACGTCTTCCGTCAAACTCGCGCGCAGCTTGCCGTGGTCGCGGAAGGCGTCGAACGTCGCCGGCGGGATAGTATCCACTGTATCTGCGCCGATCAATTCTTCGACGTAGATGACATCCCGGTATTTGGGATTTTTCGTGCTCGTGCTGGCCCACAGTAGCCGTTGCGTTTGCGCGCCTTTGGCTGCTAAAGCTTTCCACCGCGCATCGCCAAAAAGCTCCTGATATTTCTTGTAGGTCATCTTCGCATTCGCAATGGCGATTTTTCCGTGGATGCTTTCGAGCAGCGCTTTTTGCACAGGATCGGCGGCGTTTTTCAATTTTTCGTCGACCCGGCTGTCGACGAGCGTATCGATGCGGCTCACGAAAAAGCTGGCGACGCTTGCCGAATGGCTTATGTCTTGCCCTTTGGCCGCGCGAGCTTCCAGAGCGGCGAGAAACGCTTCGGCGACCTGTTCGTACGCGGATTGCGCGAAGAGCAGCGTGATATTGATGTTGAGCCCGTCTTCGAGAAGCTGCCGGATGGCCGGAATCCCTTCGGGAGTGGCCGGAACTTTGACCATGAGATTGGGCCGGTCGACGGCCTTCCAGAGCCGGCGCGCTTCTTCCAGCGTGCCCTTGGTGTCGTTCGCCAGATACGGAGACACTTCCAGGCTTACGTAGCCGTCGCGCCGCTTGGACTCGGCGTAAACCGGTTTGAAAATGTCGCAGGCATCTTGAACGTCGCGGATGGCGATCTTTTCGAAAAGGCCTTTGGCGTCGAGCTTTTTTGCCTCGGCCGAATTCAGGATGTCGGAGTAAACATCGCTGCCCGTGATGGCTTTTTCAAAAATCGCGGGATTCGAGGTCATGCCGCGCAGCCCATCATCGTCGATGTATTTTTTCAGTCCGCCGCTGGTCAGAAGATCTCTGCGGATGTAGTCCATCCAGGGCGATTGCCCGTAAGCCAGGAGCGCTTTCAGAGGATTCGTGCCCTGCGTGGCGCCGAGGCTTGGGATAGTGGTTGTGGTGGTCATGATAATTCTCCTCTATGGTAGGAAACCCGTTGAACATCCATTGTACCCCACGGCCGTTTGCCCACGTGGTTCACTTCTGCTCACTTCCTGATTGGCCAATCCCGGCCATGGCTGTGGTCAGGAGCCCGGGCAGTACTTCGTCTCCAGGGCCTTCACTTTGCCGAGCCGGCGCACGTGCCGCTCTTCGTTCGAGAATTTTGCGCCCATGAAGGTGCGCACCAAATCCTGCGCCAGGGCCACGCCAACCACTCGGGAGCCGAGCACCAGAACGTTGATATTGTCGTGCTCCACGCCTTGATGCGCCGAATACGTGTCATGGCACATCCCCGCGCGAATCCCCGGAAGTTTATTCGCGGCCACGCTGGCGCCGACACCGCTTCCGCAGATCAGCACGCCGCGCTCGGCCTTACCATCCAGAACCGCCCGGCCCACTGCCTCTGCAAAGTCGGGATAGTCGGAGGGATTTTCGTTGAACGCGCCGACGTCCAGCACTTCGTTACCCATCGAGCGCAACACGTCTCCCATCGCGTTCTTCAACTGAAAGCCGGCGTGGTCGGAACCAATCACAACTTTCATTGCTGGCTCACTTTCCCAAAACTTCTTTGGCCGCGGCGACCACATTCTCGGTCTCAAAGCCGAATTTCTTGAGCAAAGCTTTGATTGGAGCAGACTCTCCGAAGCTGTGCATTCCGATCATTTTGCCTTTCGGTCCCACGAAGCGCTCCCACCCGAACGTGGCGGCCATCTCGACGGACACGCGCGCTGTGACGCTCGCCGGAAGCACGCTTTCTTTATAGCTTGCGTCCTGCGCTTCGAAAAGTTCCCACGAGGGCATGCTCACCACGCGGGCTTTGACGCCTTCCGCGCTCAGCTTTTCCCACGCAGAGACGCACAGCGAAACTTCGCTCCCCGTCCCGATCAGAATCACCTCGGGTTTTCCGCCCGGAGCGTCCGCCAATACATACGCGCCTTTCGCTACGCCGGATGCGGCTCCGAATTTCGAACGGTCAAACGTGGTGATGGGCTGCCGCGTCAGCACCAGCGTCGACGGCCCGTGCGTGTGCTGCAGGATGATCTTGTACGCTTCCACGACCTCATTCGCATCGCCCGGCCGCAGCACCAGCATGTTGGGCATCGCTCGCAGCGAAGCCAGTTGTTCGATCGGCTGGTGCGTGGGGCCGTCCTCCCCCAAGCCAATCGAATCGTGCGTGAAAATGTAAATTGCGGGAATCTCCATCAGCGCACCGAGCCGCATGCTCGGCCGCATGTAGTCGCTGAAATTGAAGAACGTGGCGCTGTACGCCCGCAGCTTTGAACAAACCATCCCATTCACAGCCGCGCCCATGGCGTGTTCGCGCACGCCGAAATGCAGATTGCGCCCCTTGTACTCGTTCGGATAAAAATCTCCCGCACCTTCGAACGTCAAATTCGTCTTGTTAGAATGCGCCAGATCCGCTGAACCGCCGAGCAGCCACGGTATATTCTTGGCCAGTGCATTGAGAACTTTTCCGGATGAATCGCGCGTCGCCAGCCCTTTGGCATCGGCAGGGAACGTCGGCAGATCTTTGTCCCAGGCGTCCGGCAGTTTGCCGGCCTGTATGCGGTTCAACTGGTCCGCCAGCTCCGGAAATTTCGTCTTGTACTCCGCGAACTTCGCCGCCCACGCGGCGTGCGCTTCCGCCCCGTGCTTCCCCACGCCGTTTTTGAATTGATCGTAAACACCGTCCGGCACGAGAAACTTTGCGTCTTCCGGCCATCCGTAAAATTGCTTGGCCAGCTTGACCTCCGCCTCGCCGAGTGGTTCGCCGTGCGCGTCGGAAGTGTCCTGCTTGTGCGGCGAGCCGTAGCCGATGTGGCTGTCCACCACGATCAGCGTCGGCCGGTCTTTCGTTTTCAGAAACGTTTCGTATGCGTGCGCGAGCTTGCTCAAGTCGTTCGCGTCGGCCACCCGAGTCACATTCCATCCATAACCCAGGAAGCGCGTCATCACATCTTCGCTAAACGACCAGACCGCCGGACCGTCCAGCGTCACGTGATTGTTGTCGTAAATCCAGCAGAGGTTCGAAAGCTGCAAATGTCCCGCGAGCGACGCGGCCTCCGACGCCACGCCCTCCATCAGGTCACCGTCGCCGCAAATCGCATAAACGTTGAAATCAAAAATATCAAATCCCGGCTTGTTGTAATTCGCGGCCAGCCATTTGCTCGCAATCGCCATTCCCACGCTGTTTCCCGCGCCTTGCCCCAGCGGCCCGGTTGTGGTCTCTACTCCCGTCGTCAAATGCGATTCAGGATGGCCGGGAGTTTTGCTGCCAAGTTGCCGGAAGTGTTTCAGCTCGTCCATGGAAACAGCGGGAGTATCCAGAACATTTCCCTGCGCGTCCACCGCGCGCACTCCCGCGAGGTGCAGCGTCGAATAAAGCAGCATCGAAGCGTGTCCCGCCGAGAGCACGAACCGGTCGCGGTTCGGCCAAATCGGATGGGCGGGGTCGTAACGCAGCACCTTCTGCCACAACGAATACGCCACGGGAGCCAGCCCCATCGGCGCTCCGGGATGCCCTGAGTTGGCTTGCTGCACGCCATCAATCGAAAGTGTCCGGATGGTGTTGATGCTCAGCAGGTCCATGTCGAGCTGACTCTTCGGCTGACTCACTTTGGCTCCATTGGCGGGAGGATTCTACCCGCAGACCTCTGACAAATCTTAGATGCACCAGACTGCGCAAAGACGGAAGGGATTTCGTAACAAAACGAAAATAATTGCATACGCGGGTTAAACGCTCTCTAGCAGCGCCCGCGAGTTGCAGCGTGGTCCTCCTCGGCGGCCAACGGCCATCCAAGGAGAGAAATAAAAATTACCGCGCCCCCCACCGCTTGTCAATCAAGTTACAAACCATTCATCCGAGGCTATTTTTAAATTTACGGAGCCCCCTTCCAATCACGCCAAGCTTCTTCCGAATTTTTCCAAGTCTGTCCGACGCCCTCTCGGTCCGTCGTCCGTCGGCGAAGTCCCCGGCCTCGCGCACTGGCTGCTCTCTCATCATTGAGCCTGCTCGCCATCCATGCTACTTTTTCTATCTGCCCGGCCCGGGTGGCGGAATGGCAGACGCTGAGGACTTAAAATCCTCCGGGGATTTTTCCTCATGTGGGTTCGACTCCCACCCCGGGCACCAGTCTTTCTTGTTGAAGATGAATGAGTTGTTGGGCCGCTCCTTTCCGTGTACCTCTGGTGTACCCCACTTTGCGAAAGAACGAGCGGATCGCGGCTCCAGGCGTTAGCCAAATCCGCTTCCAGTTGTTCCTGTCGCGAGCGCACCCACGGTGCGTAGTGCTTCTCGGTAATTCTCACGCTTTGGTGGCCCAGCAAAATCGAGACTCGTTCGATGGGAACTCCAGCAAGAAGCAATTCAACAGCGAACGTGTCGCGGAAGCGGTGCGCATGTCCATTCGGGACGTTTGCGAGTTTGAAGAGTTTGCGCAATCGCGTTTGCCAGCTCCGCACGATGCTTTCTAGCTTTCCCCTTCCGCTCCAGAAGAAAAACTTCTCTGTGACTTTTGGCGTTGCTTCCAACGCCGATAAGACAAATCCCGGAAGGATTGTGTTCACTGGGACACCCGTCTTCTGCGTGTAGAGGAAGAGACGGTTGCCTTCGAGCCTATCGGTGCTGAAGTTCACCCCATCACCAATTCGCATCCCGCTGTAACGAAGTAGAAGAACAAGACCGCGAATGCGCCGTCCGTTCTCGATCCCGTGACTCGGCATCTCTTCTTTGTATTGGTCAGTTGCTGCGAGAATTCGCACCATTTCTTCGCGGCCAAATGGAAGGGTGGGACAGAGAGTTATCTTCGGGGCCTTCAGATCGAGTGCCGGATTTTCGGTTACCCACTTTCGTTTTTAAGCGAAACGAAAGAATGCGCGCAACCGTTCGAGTTTCTTGGCGCTCGAACGGGGACCATCTTTCCATTCGGAGCGAAATTGACTTACCTTCGACAAGTCAAAGTCGGCAAGGACACGAAGACCGCGTCGTTGGGCGAACTCTTCCATTTGGCGGTTCAACAATTTGTATTTTCGTATCGTAGAGTCGTTGAGTTTGCGGGCGCTGATGTCCGCTAGGAATTCCTTCCATGCTTCCTGTGGAGATTTCACTGTCGGCTGGGATGTGCGGCGATTTTCGATCTCCCATTCTCGGATGATTTCTTGGGCTCGCTGCCAGTCCCGGACTTTCAGCGATTCACGTATCTCCGCACCGCCCAGTGTTCCATCAACCCAAATGGGACACCTGCAGTTGCGATAACTTCGGCCTTCATCACGCCGTCTGCAGCTCTTGAGATGTCTTCGATAGACTGTGAGCATAAGCTGGATCTCTTACCGCATTCCTGATTTCGATGACAACCGAGCGTGAACGCGTTCGACGACTGAATGCGGAACGCGCAAAGTGAGGTAACGCCGCTTGCGCCGCGGATTCGATTCTCCAATCACAAGCACTCCAGCTTCTCGCTCGAAAAGCTCGCGAACTTTATCCGGGCTCAAGTTCCACATTTCGGCGATTTCCGTAACGGCATAATGCCGCTCGATGTGCACCGAGGTCTCGATTTGGGATGATACGACCATTACGTCTGGTGACTCCTACAGGTTTGGAAGATTCACAAGTACTTCGTCGATTTGGCTCTTCGGCCTCCGGCAGAGCTGCGGAGAAGATTGCTCTTGCATTCAGCCGTCGAACGGGCTACAATTACGTAAACATCATACAAGGATGTAGGAGAATCTGTCAACCATGATGTCGGTCCTCAAGAAGAAACCCCGGCACGAGGTCATCTCTATTCGCCTCAGCGAAGATCGGCTCAAACTTCTGGAACGCTACCAGAAAGTCCTCAGTGAACAATTGAGACGCGAGGTGTCCTTAGGAGAGGCTGCGTTCCTTGTCATCGAGGAGCGCGTCGAAGGGATGGATCGCGAAACAGCCCGACATGAAATGCTCAGCACGCCGACCGCTTCTCTCTGTCACATTCGCAAGAAGTGGGAATCACAGCACACGCTATCTGTCGCTGAGTGGGATGTGCTCATGCACTATGCGCAGATCGGCGCCGAGGAGGAGATTCAGGAACCACCACTGCTCTGGCCCGCTATCCCCTCAAGAGAGTCTTATGCCGTTTTGCTGGATGCTTTCGAAGCCGTTTACTTGAGCCGAAAGAGCCCTGCCTCAGAGCATGCCGGGTACTACGTTCGCAACCTCGGCGGCGAGGCCTCTAGTGTTCGAGCGTCTGATGAGAAGCCAGAACAGAAGCACCAAGCAGTCTTGAAACAGGTCGCGTCGCGGAAGCAGCTACTGAAACCATCTGAGAAATGGGAGCGACCGGGCTCGGTCGCCAGATGCCTTCTGGTTGCGGTTCGTGACGAGGAGATAGAGAGCTCCAAACTCGATCAGGTTCTTGCGCCATTCTGGTTGACTCTCTGGGGCCTCGCGGCTAGGGGACACTGGCTAATTCATGAACACCTCCCTGTGCGCCCCGCAGGCCCCAGCGAAGACGACTTTCGCCGCCGGATTATCTTGCCGGAGCCGCTGAAGTCGGATGATCTCACGCTTTCGTTTACGGGCAACGGCTGCCCTGAGTTGGGTATGTCGATTGATCTCGGGCACATTCGTCGCGTGAGTTTTCTGATCGCCCGCTACCCGGACCTGGCAGAGTTTCAAACCATGCTCACGGGATGGCCCATGAAGCGTTCATGGAACGGCAGGCACTTCATTGCAACACCCAGCAAGGAGAAGGCTGGCACAACGATCACGCTTTGGCTAAGACGGAACGATGTGGGCATCGAGTTTACCGAACGTGAGTGGGTAGCTCTGCGTGAACTCTCCCTGAATTCCTCATCTCTTCCTGAAATTCAGAGGTGGCTGGAGGAGCTTCGGCTGGAGTATGGCGAACAAGGTTGATAGCTCCGATCATTGGCCTGAGCGGCGTTCTGTGAAGAGCGGTGCCTTCGGCACCGGGAGTTGGATGGACACGTCATGTATGAAAGCGCTGCGCTGTGTCAAGAGCTTTGAGGGGTTTCTGGCTCCTTTTTTTTCGCGAGGATGGGCGTGGAGACACACCAGCACACGTGCCGCGGAAGTGTTGCTCTTGAACAGAGTCGGCGGAGACGGACGGGAGTTTTCTTTTCACCTGTAAGGGATTTTTCTTTAGCTGCTGTTGGCCTCCAAGCGACTGTTCGCTTTTCGCCCATTTGCTCGTGCTTGCGGTTTCGTCGTGAGCCATGTATTCGCCCTGACTGCGGGCATGAGCATATCGGTTTAGGGTTTCGCATTCACCCCGAGACCTCTTCCCCTGTGGTTCGCTGGAGAAGGGCCAGACGTGTCTCGCGCTTACCCGTTCCTGGACGAAATCTGTTTGCTGTGCGGTGCCCGGTACGATTCCTGCTTGCGGAGAATCCAGTAGCTGGCCTCCGCCAGATGCCGGGCGACGGCGACGATGGCGCGGCCATGCCCTCGCTTAGCAAGTAGCCGCTGGTACAAACATCCAACGTGCGACTGACGATGGGCTTTGAGGCGCACGGCACAATTCGCCGCTTCGACAAAGGCCCATTTCAAATACTGGTTGACAAAACGTGAGATACCACCGAGGCGGGTGTGTCCTCCGCTGGAAAAGACCCGTGGCACCAATCCCGCGTAACTGGCCAAATTCTCAGCGCGTGGGAAGCGACGAACGTCGCCGATCTCCAGACCGATGACTGGAGCGAGAATTTCGCCAACGCCGGGAACACTGCGCAAGAGCTGAACCTCCGCAGTGGGTAAAATTTCTGAACGAATGCGATCTTCGATACTCTCTATGTGAGCGGCCAGTTGGTCCAGGGCTAGGAGCTGCACTCCGACCATGCGCGCTGTCTCGGGGGGAAACTCAGCCAGGCGAGCCGCAAGATATTCGCGGCCCTTGGTTCCGAAAAGATCCGTTAGGGCGTCCGTATGCAAGCCATAGCGGTCCACCGCTGCGTGGATGCGGTGCTTGAGACTGGAGCGCAAATCGCGTAGAGCCATGCGCGTGCGGAGAAGTTCTCGCCGATCTCGTAGCGGGCCCGGCGGAATCCAAGATTCCGGCAGGGTTCCGTTGCGCAAGAGTATCGCCAGACCTCTGGCATCGAGCGCGTCCGTTTTGTTGGTCTTGCCCATGCGCTTCTTGGCTTCCATGGGATTTGCCAAGTGCACGTGATGGCCCGCGCGTTCCATCGCATCGACGAGCCAATACCAGTGCCCGGTGGACTCGACGGCGATATCGCTGCCAGGTGGAAGCTCCTTCAGAAACTGAGCGTACTGTTCGCGAGCGTGTTCGATACGAACGGGCCGGGTTGCATTCCCCCGCTCGTCAACCGCAACAAAAACAGAGAATCGCTTGTGTGCATCGCATCCGATGAACTGCTGCATGTTGGGCACCTCCTCGTGTGCGACGACAAGCTATCGCAACCACGAAGCGCTCAGCAGCGCTTTCATCAGATCACCCCGCTTCGGGTGCTGTTTGGAGACCAAAGTTGCTATATGGGAACTTGCTGAAAATGTGGCAGCTACCATCTTTTTCGCTCCTGTGGTCCGCCCCCAACGGCCACTGGTTCCCATAGGGGAACTTGTTGATTCTGCTGGGCGGCAGTTCGCGCCCATGCGGATGCTCTTCAGTCAAAACTAGGAAGTGCCCAATGCCTAGACCACGGAGCAAGTCCATCAGCACCAAAGTCACTGAAGAGGAGTATGCGCATTTTGAAATACTTGCGGGCGATCAGACGATCAGTGAGTGGGTGCGAGAAACTTTGTTGAAGGCAGCTGAGCCAAGTCCCGCCGAGCAAACCATTGTTGCGGAACTGCTGGCCCTGCGAACGATTCTGATGAATATCCTGTTTTCTATTGCCAATCGGGAGCAGCTCACAAGCACAGCGATGGACGACATTATTAAACACGCCGATGCGGGAAAGTTGGCAAAAGCAATGGATCGGCTGACGAGTGCAACTACGGGGCCACAGAGAGGCTGAGAGACAACCCAATCGGAGGAAGGCAATGCGCATGGCATGGGGCCGAGAAAAGAGTGCGGGTGGGCTTAGCATTCAGCCGGTATACACCTACGTCCTCGTGCTCCTCTCCATCGTGGCAACTCTGGGAGTCCAAGGCTTCCGTTACGAGCGCGTCTGGACGCCCCTTGAACGACATTATTTTCGTGCTTACTCGGCCTCGCAGATCGCCGGTGTTGTTCGCGACAACGGCTGGTACACCTTGTTGCAAGTTGTTACGCGTAAGGGGAGCCGATTGGCGCTGGAAAGCGACGTACTGCCCGCGGTTACAGAGAGCGGACAGAACACTTTCGCACTCACCGACGAAGCCTTGAAGCATGGCGCTTTGCGCCTTGAATTCCATCGCAGTTATTGCAACAACTCCGAGATGCACGCCTACCTCGGGAGCTGGATTTATCAGAACCAAACTTTCATGGATCTTGTCCGGCCAGCTTTGTGGGCCGGGCTCGTTCTGTTCTTTGCGGGCCTGTTGCCGGCGACCTATCTGGACGGGAAGCGTTCTATGGCGTTGCGTTATGGGAAGAAACCAAGTGGCCCGAATTTGATGAATGTGGCGATGCACAGTCCCACGCACCGCTTCCGAGGCCTTGGCTTAGTGAACGGCAAACGCACGATACTGGACAGACTGTTCAGTCTTCACAAGAAGCTCCCTGTTCCACCACGCAAAGAGCATCCTCCCGTCCTGGCGCCGGTCGAGCCCACGCCACAGAAACTAGTTAGGAGAGCAGCCCCGAATGCGGCAACAGATCGCGAGTTCCCATGGAGCGACACGAGACAGGAATCAGCGCAACAAAAGCATGCGCCGAGTCAGGAAACAGAGTTGGAGCACTCCGTGAAGCCCACCGCGAGGCGCTTTTTCGAATAAAAGAACATGCTTACCATTTCCAAGCCTCTCAGTGCAGGTCAAGCGCGTTCTTATCATCAGGAGGAGTTTAGCAACGCGCAAGAGAACTACTACAGCGAAGGCGAGCGGATACGCGGCGAGTGGCACGGGAAATTGGCCGAGAAGTGGGGCTTGTGTGGTGGTGTCCAAGAGGAACAATTTCGGCGGCTCAGCGATGGCCAGCATCCGGTTAGCGGCGAGCAGTTAGTTCGCCATCAGACTATGCGGGAATATGTGAACGAGCAAGGCAAGACCGTCAAGACGATGGAGCACCGCGCAGGCTGGGATGCCACCTTCTCCGCGCCCAAAAGCGTATCGCTGACGGCGCTTGTGGGCGGCGATGAACGCGTGCAGGAGGCCCATCGTGCCAGCGTCGGAAGTCGCGCTGAACGAGATGGAGCGCTATGTTCAGGCCCGGCTTGGAGGAAATCTCCCGCCGGAGACAACCGGAAATTGGGTCGCCGCAAAATTCGAGCACGACAGCGCCAGGCCCGTAAACGGTTATGCAGCCCCGCAGCTTCACACGCACGTCGTCTTCTTTAATCTGACAGAAACGGCCAATGGAGAAATAAGGCCACTTCAACCGCAGGAACTCTACCGCACGCAGCAATATGCTACCGCCTTGTATCGCTCGGAACTGGCACACCATCTGCACGGGTTGGGCTACGAGATCGAGCACGGTAAGTGCGGTCAACCGGAAATCAAGGGGTATAGCCGCGAATATCTCGACGCTTCGAGTCCACGCAGGAAACAGATCAAAGAGCATCTGGCGATGGAGAATCAGAGCGGTGCAGCCGCTGCGCAGATCGCCGCCCATCACACGCGCGAAGCAAAGATTGGGCTCTCGCATGAAGAGATGCAACAGCGGCACAAGGACGTGGCAATTGAGTTTGGAGACCAGCCTGAGCACGTGACGGCGGAGGCCAAAGAAAGAGCGCGTGACGTTGGCCAGGATGCGGGAAAGAATATTGCTCTCTCGGCTGTGACCTTCGCCAAAGAACGAAACTTCGAACGCGATGCCGTAGCCGATGAGCGAGCCTTGCTGACTGATGCGCTCAGGCGCTCCATGGGTGGAGCGACGCTGGCCCAGGTGAAAGCGAATTTCGAAGAGCGCATCGAATCAGGTGAATTCGTTGAAGTACAAAGGCAAGACAACTCGCCCGACCGGAAGTATACGACCACTGAGATGATCGGGCGCGAACGCGACACGATCAATGCCATGCGCGCCGGCCAAGATCGGCATGCGGCGCTGGTAAGTTTTAGAACTCGCTGGGCTATGCGGGAAGCGCATGGCCATCTGAGCGATACGCAACACCGGGCCATAGAAAAAATCTTGTCGAATCGCGATCAAGTGACGGCGCTCGAAGGCGTGGCAGGCGCGGGCAAGACTACATCTCTTGCGGCGATCCGCGAAGCCGCCGAGCGAGAGAACTACATCGTCAAGGGGTTAGCGCCTACCTCTCGCGCAGCACAGAAATTAGAAGAAAGTGGAATCAGATCCAACACACTGCAAAGGCATCTTGCCCAAAGCTATGAGGGGCACGATGAACAGAAACGGCTTTACATCCTGGACGAATCGAGCTTGGCGAGCACGATGCAAATGAACGAATTCCTCCACCGGCTGCAGAAAGACGATCGCGTGTTGCTCGTTGGCGATACACGCCAGCACCAAGCCGTTGAAGCGGGCAAACCGTATCAGCAGTTGCAGGAAGCCGGAATCCAGACGGCTCGACTGGACGAGATCGTTCGGCAGAAAGATCCGGCACTCAAAGAGGTTGTAGAAAAGCTCTCGCGAGGTCACGTCAATGAAGCGATGGAGAAACTCAATGCCGACGGCCGCGTGCATGAGATCTTCGATCGGGACGAGCGTATCGCTGTTATCGCGCATGAATATGCGAAGCAGCCCAAAGGCACGCTCGTCGTGTCGCCCGACAACCAGTCGCGGATGGCTATCAACGAAGCGATCCACTATGCCATGCAGGATACGGACCAGATGCCGTACCTCGAACACCAGATGAGGGTGTTAGTCGCCCGGCAGGAGATTACTGGAGCAGATCGTCGGTGGGCCGCCCAGTACGAACCCGGCAATGTGGTGCGGTACGCCAAGGGCAGTAAGACACTCGGCATTGCACCAGGCGAGTATGCACGCGTCGAAAGCGTTGATGAGAAACAGAATAAGGTGACAGTGGAACGGAAGAATGGCCAGCGTCTGAGCTACGACCCTCGCCGTTTACAAGGCGTGACGCTATACCGGAAGGCAGAGCGGGCGTTCAGCGAAGGCGACCGCATACAGTTCACCGCTCCGAATCGAGACCAGCATGTCGCCAACCGTGAGCTGGGCACTATCGGGAAGGTCGAGGCTTGTGGCAACCTCCAAATCCGTCTGGACGCGGGTCGCGCGATCACGTTCAACATTCGAGAGAATCCGCATCTCGACTACGGCTATGCGGTGACGAGCCACAGCAGCCAGGGCCAGACTGTTGACCGCGTGCTGATCCATGTAGACACCGAGCAGGGAGGAGAAAAGCTCGTCAATCGTCGCTTGGCTTACGTCGCGGTGTCGCGTGGCCGCTACGACGCGCAAATCTATACCAACGATAAAGCCGCCCTTGCCGAGGGGCTTGGCCGCGAGGTTTCGCATCGATCTGCTTGGGAGTCCACACGCACACCGGAACCACGGGTCGCTCAAAAGAGCGAGCCAACATCTTCTCCAACTCTGGAGAGGGAGCGAACAATCGAACGAGACCTGAGCCCTGGCCGCTAGGCACTGCAGTCGCTCATGGTGTCTTAATTCTATACAGTTTTAGTCCGGCCTCTCACCGAGGCAAGCGAGTGCATGAGTATTCGTTTTCTTGCCGAAGGCGTTGGAATCTGGCCCGGGACTATGCCCAGGGACAGGTTGGTTTCGCCAACAAACAAGTCCTTCCTTAGTGGCCAGTGGGGAAATCCAGCTCAATTTCATTGGGGTCAGGCAGACCATGGGATTCCAGCAGCCCGCGGCCCACGGTGCGACGGCTGCGTTCAAAAATCTCTGCTATTTCCCGCAGGGCCGCTTCCGGATCAATCCGTTTGAGTAGCGTCTCGATTATGGCGAGGATTTGCTCTTTGGCTATGGAGCGGGAGTCCGCTTGAATTCCAAAACCCGGTGGCAGCGGTTTTCGCAATTCAACATCATGAGACGCCGCTTGCGTTATCGCTTTCGTCAATAAATCGACATACGTAAAAGACTGGGACCCTACGGCCAAATGACATGAGATGTGTTCTGGTTCGGCCTGCGCCTCGTGCCAATGCCCCCGAGGAAGATATAGGAAATCACCCTTCTCTAGCACAAACTCTTCCGTTAGAACGCAATGATTCTGAGCATTTAGGCTTTTCCACTGCTCCATCTGGTACGTCATTTGCTCCTGACGCTCGCATCGCAGAGGAGGTAAATACTCAATCGGAAATTCGATCGGGGGACCGAAGAGCCGCCATTTCTTCTCTCCATGAATCTGCAGGATAAATACATCATGTGTATCATAGTGACGGCGCAAAGCCTGTGTGCCGCCTGGGGACAAATACATGTTGACTTTTACCGGGCAAGTTAGATCCTCTTCGACGGCGCGGCAAAATAAAGCGAGTCCTCGTGAGAAACGTTGAGCACCCTCGATTCGCAATGATTCGCCACTACTGAACGCGTGCTGCGCCGCTGCGTAGGTTCTGCACTTCCGGAGGTGTTGATCATGAGCAAATAAAACGACGGCACCCGGAACCTGACAAGCGCTATACAAAGCACACTCGATGTCCCTTTCCGAGAACACAGAATCGTAATATCCGCTGTCGTTTCTACTGATCCGGAGAGGAATTCTCGCCCAGTGCGATTGAATGAACGCCGCGCGATCGATTGGTTTAATCATCCAATTAAGGTCTTTTGTGGCTTGGCTCATTTTCGTAAGCCCTCTCGTGCTTCGCTACACCATTAGCAATGTCAAGCGACCTTGCCGGCCAGCAAGGAAAAGCGCAACTCTCATTACGATTCCGTTCGGAATGATTTCACGTTCGGCAGCCGCCGCTTTGTTTCGAAGCAATACCGCCAGTAGACATGCAATATAAGCGCCGAGACACGCGGAGAAATCAGAAGCGAGCGAAAAAGTCCGCGGCGTGCATTCTCGGGAAGCGCATGGGAGCTTCCATCCTAGTTCCACGAAGCACACCCCACGCCAGACGCGGCAGCCAAGAACAAGCGATCTAACCCGGGACCCGGAGTAACAACAACGGTGTCGCTGCACTGTCGGGCTTGACCACCGAAAAGGGAGAGTGCGGTGTTTATAAAAGGATACGTACTCCTCTGTCAAGCCAATTTTGGTGAGCGGCCAGCTGATCGCTTCGATAGTTGAGACTGGCTATGGCTATCTTGTGGTACGATAAGTTTGAGTGGAACCCTCATCTCATCGGAGGGAGCGTAAAATGCACGCAGTACCCCGTGCCTCCGGCCAATTCCGTCCTCTTGGCGTGAGCAACCCTCGCGTGATGGCCAACCTCGCACACAGTCGTAACATAAGTCACGCCGTTACAGGAACTTCGAAACCGTAAAAGTGTATCGACACTCTATCTACTAGTATATATTGTGAAGTGTGTGGCGCAGAGTACTAAACTTTTTCGTCGCGGTGATTGTGTCGTATTTGGATAGCGGCTGGCGCCAGTTATTCAAGCTGGACGAGCCAACTTGCCGGCTTGCAGCAGCTATCAGCGGCCTCGCTGAAGCAATCGCCGCCTTGATGCTCCTGATCGTGTGGTATTCGTATTCCGTAACAAGCTGGGCTGAGCGTGTAATCTTTGCGACAACTGATGCTCACCCAGAAGCGAACATTCCGGTTGGCACCGAAGGCTTTGCGGCGCTTGTACTTTTGCTTTTGCATCCCTTGACCTGGATATTTATCTACTTCGGAATAGAAGGCACGGTTCGCTTTATCTCACCCGCGATTGCGGGCACAGTACTTGGCTCACTTCCATTGTACTTGGTCGCGCGCTTAATTCGGCTCCTCCGCCCCCCCGCAAAGGTGGCTGATCAGCTGTCCTGGAAAACAGATGGCGAAACCGAAATTCTGGAAATACAATGCGCAATCAGAAAATCAGGATGGGATCCACCGCGCATAATTAAATACAGTGGACAATACTTTAGCCTTTACAACAAATATCATCGCCAGTCTTCCGAAAGGCCCTTCGTCTTTGAACTACGGCGGCTCAGCGCTGGAGTGCCCGCCCCAGGCGTAATCGAATACGCGCCAGTCGATTTTGAGACTGCTTTGGACTCTCGAGAGCGTTCGTAAAATGTATCAAATACCTGTGACTGTTTACTATTGTAAAAGCTGCACCTGAGGGTCGATTGCATATGGTATGCCATACGGATATTATTCTGCGCTGGGGAAACAATCTAGTGCGTTACTGGTGACCAAGGTGCGCGAGTTGCGCAAGAAAAGCTATGCGGATTCTACAATTATCGCGGTACTAGGGAGTTGCGGACAAGTTTCGGGGGTGTTCAGTTCCAGCGAAGTCTTACGGACATCAGAACTATCAGACGATTCGAATTAGGCGGTATTACTTCTTGCGTAATATTTTATAACCAGCGCTTGCCCTCTGATTCTGGGGGCTCTTATAGGGAGCCGGTCGCTTATGTCAATGTTGGAATTGGGGGACATCCACGTCGCTGCGAGATTTCTGAAGAACCAGGGAAGGTTCACTTTAATAGCTGTTCTCACCCTCGCTCTCGGCATCGGAGCCATTACGATAATCTTTGGTCTAATAAATAGCTCATTATTTGCGCGCCTCCCGTACGCCGATTCCGAACAGCTAATTGCTATTGTGGGGCATTCGTTAGGTGATACTTCGGAAGACCCTCGGATTTCATATCCTGATTTTCTTGACCTGCGCGCCGGCACGAGGTCGCTTGAGCCCATGGCCGTCTATAGTAACGCCGCAATTACCTTGACAGGTGAAGGCGAGCCCGAACGAATTACCGGAAGCATGGTCTCCAGTGATTGTTTCTCGGCATTGGGCGTGCAGCCTGTCTTGGGCCGAACGTTCTCCGACGCCGATCAGGACCCTCACTTAGTGGTGCTGGGGTACGACTTATGGAGGGAGGCATTCGGTGCGAATGCCCAAGTCGTGGGGCGAGTTATCCACCTAAACGAGACCCTCTATACAGTCATTGGAGTAATGCCCGCGGCGTTTCATCTGCCGCTCCGGCAGGATCAGCTATGGGTACCGCTAAAGCCAAACCCTGCTCTAGCCCAAGCTCGCTCTTCACAATGGCTCTTCGCGATCGGCCGAAAAAGGTTAGGCGTCCGGGAGTCCCAAGTTGAGGCAGAGATGGGACTGGTGTCAGATCGTTTGGAGAGAGGCTTTCCTGCTACCAATCGGGGAAGAAGGTTTCAAGCCGTGGGACTACGCAAGATGATCGTGAGGCAAATTCGCCCCGCTTTGCTGCTAGCGTTTGCTGCAGGAACGCTCCTCCTTGTCGTTTGCTGCGCGAATGTTGGAAACCTGCTCCTCGCCCGCGGTTCGACGAGAGATACCGAAATGGCAACACGAGCAGCGCTGGGTGCTACCAGGAGCCAGTTGATTCGACAGCTTATGACGGAGGGAGTTCTCTTGTCTTTGTTGGCAGGTCTCGCTGGACTTGTCCTTGCAGCGATCGGAGTTCGGCTCTCTGATTCCTTTCTCCCTTCGTTGCTTAGATTCCGGGTGACCTCAAGCGATATTTTATCGATGCTGTTATTCTGCATGTGTTGCTCGGTCGTGACGGTACTTCTCTTCGGACTCGTACCGGCTCTCATTACAACCCAGACTAGCGTACTTGCTCCCCTTAGTAGGGGTGGGCATCTCGTATCTGCTGATCGCTCTAACCGTAGCGTATGGAATTTGCTGTTGGCGGTTCAAATCGCGGTCTCCTTTACTGTTTCGATCGGAGCCACTCTTGTTACAGCAAGTCTTGTTCGCGTTATTAACCTCGATCCGGGATTTCAAGCGAGCAATCTGCTGACAGCACAGCTATCGTTACCCACGACGAGGTATCGCCCGGGACCGTCGACCATTCGCTTTTATCTTAACGTATTGGAGGAAATGCGAGGCACGCGTCTTCTGGACTCAGCCGGTGTGATCAGTGAGCTGCCAAATATAGGGAGCCGCGACGAAATCGCTGTGGGCTTCCCGGGACATCGGGTCGAAGATCAAAAAGATCAGCCGAGAGCTGTTCTTCGCGTCGTAAGCATGAATGCATTGGCAGTTCTACGGGTCCCACTAGTCGCTGGGAGGTTTTTCGAGGCTTCGGACACAATGGACTCAGCGAAGGTGGCTATTGTTAACAGAAGTTTTGCACGGAGATATTGGCACAGCGAAGATGCGATTGGCAAACAAGTATTCAGTGACGAAGTATGTGCTTCCAAAGATGGTTGCCAAGTCGTCGGTATGGTTGGAGACATCAGAGATTTCTCAACGGGCTTGGATACTAGTCCTGAGCTTTACGTGCCCCTGGAGCAGAATTGGTGGGGAACAATGAGTCTGGTTGTACGTTCAACTTCCGGTCCTGAAACGACGTTGGCAGAGATGCGTCGAGCTGTTCATGCCGTCGACAGCAACATCGCTCTAGCGAAGGTCGCTTCTATGGATTCGTTAATCTCGGAGTCGTTATCCACTAGACGTCTTTTAGCTTTTACTCTAACCATACTTGCGTTGCTTATTATGTTCGTGTCCACAGTGGGTGTCTACAGCATGTGCGCCTTCTTCGTCAGTAAGAGAAAGAAGGAACTAGGAATGCGCATCGCGTTGGGTGCATCAGAATGGCGCATAAAGATTCTGTTATTTCGACAGGCGATAACAGTACTGATATGGGGGCTGGCGTTAGGCCTGGTTTTATCTCTCGCTTTTAACCGCATTTTTACCTCGTTTCTTTTCGGAATTTCGCCTTTCGATCCTTCTAGTTTCATTATCGTGGGATTGGTACTTTGCGGGGCCACCCTTTGGTCAAGCTACATCCCAGCGCGCAGGGCGGCCCAATTGGACCCGGCGGAGGCGCTTAGGACCGAGTAGCCTTAGCCGTATTTGGCCTCCAAATGCGGAGGCATCCCCAAAGCACACGCTTCGAATCGCCACTTGGATTGAAGATTACAATCACCGCCGACCCGCATCAACGCTCTGAAAAATCGAACGCCTCATGAGGCGTTCTTAGCGTGACAAGCTATCCGAGGCTGTCTCTGAACTCGCTTACTGCCGACACCGTACATATTCTTATTGACAGTCAAAGTGTTGGTTGTTACCCTCCGCAGCATCTAGCCTGGATTCGTGCTCGGAATCCGATCAGCTAGAGATCACAGAAAGGATAAGGTGCGGCAATGAACAAAATCGGTTCGACGGTTTCGGAGAAAAAGCTAGTATTGAACCGAATAACCGTAAAGAACATGGAGTACGGGAGATCGTTCGCTGGTCCAGACCTTCGTGAATCAACAGGAGGAACTGGAACGAATTGCAGCATGGTGTGCAAAAGGACCTGCCAGGGAGTATGCACTGACGCTATGCGCTGACACACTAAACGTGTTGGCTTAACCTGCAAACTCGGGCTTAAAAAAAACGCCACGGGGAAAGCCCGTTGCGTTTTTTTTTTGAGCTAATTTACCCCGAGGCGCTCGCCCTTGCCTGACGATACACCTCTCAGGTGATTCACATGGTCGCCGCTGTGTTCCAGCAGAATCAGCAAGCGCCGGGAGCCGCAGCTTCTGCCGCGCCAACTCCACCAGCCGCGCTCGCAACGACTCATGACCGCGATCTGGAGGTGCCCGCAAGCCCGTTGCTTGCCCGCAGAATAACGGCTGCGCAGCCAGCAGCGTACTTCCTCGCGTCGTGCACGAGCTGCACCCGTTTTTGCCGTCACCGCTTCGAGCATGTCTTTGTCCAGGCTGAGATCGGCAACTAGTTTCTTCAACCTGTGATTCCCATCTCTGCCAATCGTCGTAGTTAGTGCGCCTCGTTGACGTGATTTTCGAGCGCGGCTACGCCCGGGTGGAGTTTAATGAAAGACTTAAATCAAGGTCGGCAGCCGCTCACCATTCGGGCTTGCCGCACCGTAATTACTCTGCAAAATGGCCCCAAGTATAGGAACAGTGAAAGATCATATTTTTATTGACAATAATAAAGTTGGTTGCTAGCCTCCGCGCAGTACCTAGACTGAATGGTCGCACGGAATCCGACGGCTAGAGATCATACCTAGGATGAAGCGCATCGATGAGCAATGGCGCTTCGGCGATTTCGGAGAGAAAGCTAGTATTGAATAAAATAACCATAAAACACGTGGAATGCGGAGCGCCGTTTGTAGGTCCCGATCTCCGTCAGTCATGATCCGGCGGGGGAGAGCCGTGCGGTCTTGTGTGTCTGAGAACTTGTCAAACGATATGCAGTGATCAAGTCAGGGCCTCGGCCTGACTTCTAAGATTTTCAAACCGAGGTTTTTTCCAGAGCGATCTTCGTCCTTGAGTATTTACATGTTGATGCGAGGCAACGAGGAATGCAGTCCGGAACCCCGCAGTGGACCGTTCTACTAAACGGATCAAGCTTGAAAGCGGCTGAGGAGGTTGTGTATGCGCTTGCAGAAGCCCTGAAGTCTCCTACCAAGCCGAGCGAGGAGTATAGGCGCACTTCCGGATGGGAGGGCGCAGCGCTCCATGACGGGAGGGCAGGGCTTGCACTCTTCTTCAGTTACGTTTGGAAATGGAAGCACGATGAAGAACACCGGTTGCTCGCAGTACGCAATTTGGATCGTGCCGTGCGTGCCATCCAGTACAAGGCTATGCAGCCCTGCTTATTTCATGGGTTTTTGGGCATTATTTGGGTTCTTGAGCAACTTTCGGAGCTTGTACCTGCCTATGATGTCAGTCAATGCAAGCATGAATTGTATGCCGGTCTTCATTATGTCCTCTCACAAACACCCAAGCCTGGGATCGTCGCTGACCATATGCGAGGAGAACTCGGTATAGGGTTTTATCTCCTCGAGAATGTCTTTGATGAGCGAGATGAGAGACCAACAAAACTCTTATCCACGATCATAGATCGCCTTGCTGAAACAAGCACGCACACGGAACTCGGCACCTCTTGGGTGACCTCACCTGAGTTAATGGGGCCGGGAGGAGCCCAAGAATTTCCGAATGGTGCATTTAATCTGGGCATGGCTCATGGGATTCCAGGTGTGATCGTGTTCCTGGCCCGGAGCTGTGCCAAAGGCATAAATTTTCCTAAGGCTCAAGCTCTCCTTGAAGAAGCTGTGCGGTGGGTGCTCGCCCACCAAATGTACGAAGAATGTGACTCAAGCTTTCCCGCTGTTGTTTCAGCTGGTAGGTCGGAGTTGCCGTTGAAAGGCGCACGGCTAGCTTGGTGTTACGGAGACCTAGGGATAGCCACTGCCCTTATGCACGCCGCCCGCTGCGTTCCTCGAGCGGATTGGGAAATGGTTGCAATCGCGATCGCGCGCAAAGCCGCAAACCGCACGTTTGCTAGTTCGCAGGTCGAGGATGCCGGCCTCTGCCATGGGGCAGCTGGCGTCGCCCACATGTTTAACAGGATTTACCAGGCGACTGGTGACCTCAGCTTTAAAAATGCTGCAGAAAAGTGGCTCCTCAAAACACTCGATTATTACGAGCCCGGCACAGGAGTTGGGGGCTTCCGCGCGTCAACTATCATAACTAATCGGCCGAAATTGGCAAACCTACCTGGCTTAGTCGCAGGAGCAGCTGGAATTGGACTAGCCCTCTTGGCTGCCTGTAGCACTGTTGAGCCTTTCTGGGATCGGGTAATGCTTCTTTCCATACCCCCCAAATGCGGAGCTTTTTCCGATGTTCGATAAAACGCCTAAAACAGAATTCTTCGTTATGCGCTCCCCCCTGCTTCCCTTTAGAGAACTGCTGGCTTTCAGCCGCGACCTCAGGGCACCGATGGTGGCTCATGATGCTGATGAGAACGAGGCCCTATTGGGCGCGATTGATTCTGATTTGGCACTGCTCAGATCCCGAATTAAGCAGCATGTTAGTCGGCCGGAAATCCTTGAGTCAATTCTCGTGGCTTCGCCTGAAATGGCGAAACTCATTAGCCAAGTACTTTCAGGATCTAAGCAGCAATTCGACGAGCGGGCAGAACTGGCAATCGTTCGATATCTCATGCGAATGGTTGGGCGACCTACACCTTTCGGAACCTTCTCTGGCATTACGCTCGGATTTCCGGGAGCCCGAACGGCATTCGAACTTGAGTCGATGGACCACTACAAACGCCAGAGCCGGCTTGACTTCGATCTCCTGCATCGATTAACAGGATACGTATCATCTGATCAGAGTATAAGATCACAGCTCACTTACCACCCCAATTCGTCCCTATATCGGGTCGGCTCCCAATGGCGGTATGCCGAATCTCGCCCTCGAAGCCATGATCGCTCCTATCATCTTGTGGCATTCGAAACTTCGGCGTACCTTGAAGCAACATTGGCTGCGGCATCGAGAGGTGCTTCTGCCGCAGCTCTGACGAAGCAGCTAATTTCAAGCCAGATATCGTCGGACGAAGCTAGGGCCTATGTTGAGCAACTGATATCAAGCGAAATCTTAATACCGGAACTCGTCCCGACCCTTACGGGCCCCGAGCCACTTGATCGGTTGATTACTTCTCTTCATGGCCATGATGCCTCCGATCGGGCTCTACTACGGCAATTGGAGCAGGCGAGAGAGCTTTTATTGACAGCTGACCGAGCGCCTCTAGGTAGCGCCAGCCCACAATATGAGTCGGTGCGCGACTTGTTTCGTATCCCTCCGATCGACGCGGAACCATCGAGAGTAGTGCAAGTTGATATGGAAAAACCAGCGGTTCAAATGACCCTACGGAGCGATATTTTGGATGAACTCATCCAAGGCGCTTACGTTCTACGCACAATGGCAGCACCGCGCACCGATCCGCTCGACAATTTCCGTGATGCATTCGCTCTACGATACGGGGAACGCGAAGTGCCTCTTGTAGAGGCGCTCGACGAAGACATGGGTATCGGCGTTGATCCGGCGATGTCGTCTGCTGGCGATCCTGCACCCCTTATGGACGACATAGTTTTCCCCGACGTCGAGAAACGGCAGAGCGTTTCTTGGGATAAACGAGAAAGACTGCTTCAACGTAAACTCTATGAATGTGTGAGACAGGATGCATACGAGCTCGTGCTTGACTCGGATGACTTGGAGGAACTAAAGGATGGCCCAAACCGATCCTGGCCAGACGCATTTTCACTAACGGGCAGTCTAGCAGCCAGTTCTCAAGATGACCTTAATAGCGGTAGATTTACGATTTTTCTGCGCGGCATGCAGGGGCCTTCTGGGGCCAGACTAATGGGCCGTTTCTGTCATCTCTCTGAGAACCTCGCTGGCTACGTCCGACGGCACCTTCGGTTGGAAGAAGCGCTGTACCCAAACGTCATTTTTGCCGAAGTTGTGCATCTCCCCGGCGGCCGACTTGGCAATATTGCGGCCCGGCCGATGTTGAGAGAACACGAGATTCCGTATTTGGGCAGGTCCAGTGCGCCATTGCAACGGCAGATTTCCATCACAGATCTCACCGTACAGGTGGTAGGAAACAGAATCATCCTTCGGTCTGCAAAATTGAATCGGGAGATCATGCCGCGTTTGTCCTGTGCCCACCTTTATTCTTCCCCAATGATCCTCGGAGTTTACCGTTTTCTTTGCTTACTGCAAGATCAGAATGGCGGTGGGCTTGACAACTGGGATTGGGGCACTTTTAATAGCTGTCCTTTCTTGCCGAGAGTGCGATTTCGGAGGGTAGTTCTCTCGCGTGCTCGTTGGTTACTTCGTCGGGAAGACCTGGCTGCGGTGTTCAAAGAAACGACCGCCCAACGATATCAATTTGTACAGCGGTTGCGAGAAAAACTCCGTTTGCCCCGTTTTGTGTATCTGGCTGGCTTCGACGATGATCTCATTTTCGACTTAGACAACGTACTATGCGTCGAAGCATTGCTGGACACCTGCAAGAATAAGGATTATGCCGTTCTATTAGAGATGTATCCTCCCCCTGACGAGCTGTGCGTTTTCGGCCCGGAGGGGAAATTTGTTAGCGAATTCAACATACCGTTCGTACGGGACTCCTCCGCACGAGTGACTGGGCCGCTTGTTAGCGTTAAAGGAGAGAGAAACAACTCAATTAAGCGCACATTTTTCCCCGGATCAGAATGGCTATACGTAAAACTCTATACAGGCAAGGCGACTGCCGACCAGGTGTTGTGCGAGGTTATTGATCGTCTCCGTGAAAAAGCAGCCGAGCGCATTGACAGCTGGTTTTTTATTCGATATGTGGACCCGCACTGGCATCTCCGGATTCGTTTTCATGGAGATGAGGAGAATCTGGCTAGATATGTGATTCCAACGCTTCATGAGGTAGCAGAAACACTCTCCATGTCAAAGAAGCTGTGGGATATGAAATTTGATGCATATGAACGTGAGATTGAGAGATATGGGGGGAGCGACGGAATTCTATTGGCCGAGAAGATTTTTCACTTTGATAGCGAATCGGTTTTGGCATTTCTGCCGTTCCTCGATGGAGAGGCCGGAGCGGACATGAGGTGGCTCTGGACTCTCAGGAGCATAGACATGCTCCTGACTGATCTCGGCTTGGAGGCAGATACTAAAACGCAGTTCGTCAAAGACATGCGCGATGCTTATGCGCATGAGTTCAAGGTTAATGCGGCTCTCAGGCGACAAATGGCCACAAAATTCAGGACCCGGCGTAATAATATTGAGGCAATTCTTCGCGACGATTTACCGACCGGCCCTATCATGGAGATCTTCAGCGGGCGCTCCGCGGCCATTCGGCAGGCGGTTTCTGACTTCAATGTCAACAAGACAGCGCCACTATCATGTTCGTGGTTGTCGTTTGTGGCTAGCGTAGTACATATGCATGTGAATCGAATTCTGCAGTCTCTACAGCGCAACCAGGAATACGTTTTATATGACTTCCTGAATTGCTTCTATGCCGGGCGCGAGGCCCGTAGAAAAAGCGAAAGACTCTCGTGCGCTCCATCATCTTTCTCGTAATGTCGAAGGACTCGCGTGAGGCTCTGAGTGAGGAAGAGGTCGATTGGTCAGTCTAGCTGAAGGTTTCGGTCCTCGGGTTGGGCTCCAGTGTGTTTGGTTGGACCGTGGACGAGCCGAACGCGTTCAGGCTGCTCGATGCATTTACGGACCACGGCGGTAACTTCATCGACACAGCTGACGTATATTCCGATTGGGTCGTCGGCAACGTCGGGGGCGAGTCTGAAACGATCATTGGACGCTGGCTTAAATCACGACGTAATCGCGAAAGCATAGTTATCGCAACAAAGTCTGGTATGCCGACTGCTAACTTGGGGGGCGGGCTATCAAAGGGTCATCCGAGTCGAAGTCTGGAGGGCTCGCTAAGACGCCTGCAAACTGATTATATTGATTTATATCAGGCCCACGTCGATGACCCGGATGTCCCTCAGGACGAGACGCTGCGAACGTATGAGTCGTTTATTAGACAGGGAATGATTCGCATGATTGGCGCGTCCAATTTTACTGCGGAACGTTTATCTCTTGCCTTAGACAAAAGCCGAGAGTACAGGATTCCCAAATTTCAGACTGTACAGACGTTATACAACCTCTATGATCGGTCTCACTTTGAAGTGTTTCTTGAACCTATTTGTACCGTTAACGACATCAGCCTATTAAGCTACTCTTCTCTTGCACATGGTTTTTTGTCAGGCAAATATCGGACCCAGCGAAACTTGGTCGATAAACAAAGGGGCAATTTTGTGGAGCGCTGCTTGAATGGACGCGGATTCAGAATTCTGGCCGCTTTGGATCAGATTAGCCGGAGCTATGACCTGGCCCACGCGACCATTTCTCTTGCCTGGCTGCTTGCACGACCCACGGTTACTAGCGCCATTGCGAGTGCGACAGATGTCGGGCAGTTACGGGAGCAAATTAACGCTTCATCGCTCAACCTAGAGCAGGCCGCACTTGACTTCCTTGACCAAGCAAGTGAATACGATCCCGAGATAGCTTGTCAAATGAGCGGAGGGAATTCATGGAATCGTCGGCGTTAGGTTGGATACTGAAACCGGTACCAGAAACGACGTTTCTTGCTGAATATTATATTCAGAACGTTCTGCATGTGCGTTCGAATCCAAATAAGTTTGACCAACTCTTTTCCTGGCCAGCACTCAATCAGATTCTACGAACTCAGGATTTGCGATTCCCGCGGATGCGCTTGCAGAAAGAGAACAAAGTTGTGGAACGGCTCGATTATTTCAACGAGGAGCCAGGTATGGCCCTGCCACTTACGCTCTCAGTGAGCAAGCTAAACTCTCAGTTCCTGCAAGGAGCAACACTCATCATAAATGCCGTTGAACTAAGTCACGAGCCCGTCGCCCTTTTAACGGATGATCTCAGCCGTATCTTCAAAGCGAGAGTCGCAGCCAACTTGTACGCAAGCTGGAGACAATTCCCGGCATCCGGTATTCACCGTGATGACCACGGTGTCATTATCGTGCAGGTCGCCGGAAGAAAGTTCTGGCGTGTTTATCGCGACCGCGATGGTTTCACGGTCAATCCGAAGGACCGGACGCAGGCTAATGACGTGCCTGCGTGGAGCGGCGTCCTGGAGAAAGGGGATTTCGCTGTACATCCCGAAACAATGGCCACATGTTGCGATTCCTTGTGATGAACCAACTCTGCATTTGACAATTTCAATTTTCGAATATAGCGCGATGGATGTGCTGCATTGGCTTATCGCTACGCGCCTTGGCGATTCGGAGCACTTAAGCAGTCAACTCCCTCCGGCCCATGAATCCTAACGGTCAGGCCGCCTATATCGCGGCGTTCGCAGAGAGAGTACGAGAATTGTTCGACGAGCCCCAGTTAATTGAGAAATTCCTCGCAGATGTTGGCTGGATGGCGCAGGACAGGATTCTGCGTTTCGGGGGCAGGAGCGCTGGCAGACCGTTATTCGGACTGCCTTGGAGTGCCACGACGCGAGCTTTTCCAGAGAACGAGCATGACAAGTATTTGATCCGGTCAGGCTCGCCTGTAGGCTTGGATCTTGTCGTGAAGGCGGACATTATCGAAGTTGAATTCGACGATCACTCGTTTACGTTCGAGAGGTGGGCGCTTCCGATTCTGAAGAGCCTCCAGAATGATCGTCCGGCGTTGATCTCTGAATGGTTCCAGAAGTTTGCGGATATTCAGCGAGATCAGCTCGAGGAACTCTTGCGCCGACTGGTTAACACTGGGATCGCGGTCATTCGTTCAAAGCCGCAATTTGATGGCAGGATCGAGTCTGTCGCAAATGGATGAATGGGAGCGAATTACTTTGAATTGAAAGGACATTGCAATACTCCTGAGCCTATCATGCCGCGTCGAAGTCGATATAACCGTGCTTCGGACATCAATCGTGCACGGTTTTGGTGGCTGACCCAAGCGCCTTGCGCCGCCAGATGCTCATTAACGAAGGTGGGGGCATAACCGGTATAACGCGCCTCGCGCAGCTGACGACGGCCAAGCTGCTGCGGCATGCGGAGAATCTCGCGATTCGGACCTGCCCCCGCACACTGTGGACGAGCTCGCCGTCGTCTTTCTCCCTCGACCGCACCCGCAAACGACGCATGTGCCAGCCCGACAAATGAAGCTGATTCGCTGGTTCGACCTGCTTGAGATGTCCTCGCTCAATTTAGTGGAGAATTTTCAGCTGCCCCCGCTTTCTCGCATTCAATTCGCGATCCCTTTCCTTCCGGACTCCTGCCTTGCATGGAGCTGGACGCTTCTACTTTGCACAAACCGGAAATTCCCGCTCTGTGTTGACGTGTTAGACTGTCGCGCGGTCTATCGCGATGAAGTGCCCGAGTAGAGAGCCTTCAAATGCCAACTTTCGCGCAAAACGATTTTTATAAAATCGGCAAAGACACGGTCGGTCGCATCGCCTCCATGATCGCCCGCTCCGAACTAGCAGTGATAGATGGTGGAATTCTTGATGAATTTGAGCAGCGGGCGGCCTCGCTCTTTGGACACAGGTTTGGCGTAGCCACTTGCAACGGCACGGCTGCGATTCATTTAGCGCTCTTTGCAATAGGGATTAAGCACGGGGATGAAGTTATTCTTCCCACCTATGGTTTTTACGCAATGGTTACACCTATTCTCCAGCTTGGGGCCACGCCGGTCTTTTGCGACATCCACTCAGACTCCCTTACGATCGACGTCGAACAAGCTGCTTCCCTGGTGACACCGCGCACTAAAGCGATAATGCTGTTGCACTCTTGGGGGAACCCGGCAAACCTGAGCAAGCTCAGAGCTCTCTCTCGAGAGAGAAAGATTTACTTAATTAGCGACGCGTCCCATGCGCACGGAGCAACCTGGAGCGGAGAACCGATCGGAGCATTCTGTGATGTGCTCTGTGCATCCTTTGGGGTTGGAAAGCTTATAAGCGGCGGAGAGCTCGGCGTGGCTACAACGGATGATGCACATCTGCGCGATCGGATGCTTCTGTTCGGCCATCTTAATCGAGTTCCTGAGGCTTATTTGACGGACCGATATGTAAATATTGAGAACTCGATTGGCATCAAGTACCGGCCCCATGCATTTGCGCTCCGTCTTGCTCTTGATCAAATGGACTCTTTTCCCATGCGCATGCAGTCCCTTATAAGCAATATAAATGAGCTCATAGGAGAGATTCGTAATGCTGGCCTCACGACTCAATGGTCCTTTCCACAGTCTGGGCGCGTGTTTTGGAAGGTAATTGTGGTTTCCGACCCGCCGGCTCTACGTCACCTCAGGAAGGCGGCCGTCGCTGCCAATCTACCAATCGATTCAAATCATTACCAGCCGTTACTCCATCAGACCCTACTCATCACAAAATACTATGCTATTAAAATCGGCTCTTTTCCCGTTTCAGAAAAACTGGCGGAAAGAATCGTCCAGATCGATGCTCTTCAGCTTTGTGACTCAAATATTGTGAGCAAATATGTCGCACTGGTGCGCTCGCTGTCTCGAGTCTGATTTCGATTCTTGGTTCAGGTGCCCTCATTACCGAGCTGTTACAGAGGTAGGCTTTCATGCTTGAAGGTAAAATAGCCCTAGTAACCGGCGGAGCAAGCGGCATCGGAGCTGCAATAGTTTCGGAACTCGCATACGGGGGCGCAACTGTAATCATCCATTGTCATGCGAGCATGGCCCAAGCGGACGCACTTCGCGATCGCTTGAATGAGGCAGGGCTGAACAGCTTTTCAATTGGGGCCGACTTTCGGGACACCACGCAGATCAGTGAACTCATTAAGCAGATTCAACGCCGTGTAGGCCGAATAGATATTTTGGTTAACAATGCTGGCATAGCTTTTACTGAAAATCTAGCTGCCGATGTCGATATCGCAGAGTGGAAAGAAGTTTTTACCGTAAATGTGGACGCCCCGTTTCTTCTGATCAAGTATACCTTGCCGGGTATGCGTGAGCGGCGTTGGGGTCGCATTATTAATATTGGAAGTAATAGCGTAAGGGTTCAATCCCCAGGTGCCGCTGCGTATGTGGCCTCCAAAGCGGCCTTGCATGCGATGACGGCTGTGATAGCAAAGGAGGAAGGGAGGAACAATATCCTCGTCAACACTGTCGCTCCTGGCGTCGTCAGTGTTTCTGCGCCAATGGCGCCGGTAACGAAAGACAGCGCTGCCCAGTCACTCTCGATCGTAGACACCATTCCCTTACGCCGCTTCTGTAGGCCGAATGATGTCGCTCAGTTAGTTTCATTTCTCTGTAGCGAAAAAGCAGATTACATCACCGGGCAAGTGTACTTTGTAAATGGCGGGGACCGCATCGAAACGTTTCATTTAGGAAGGGTAGACATTCCACCTAGTAATAAACAATAGAATATATGAGCCGTGGAATTTAGTTCGGGGCCTGCATGTCGAACGCGAAAATCCTGTCGCCCGACATTGAGCAGAGTTGCTCCGAAAGAAAGCCAACGCCGTCGGTCGGCGTGCAACCGATCTAGTCCCTCACTTACGCTGTTGAGACTCTATCACGTTCCGTAGATCTCTAGAGATCTCCAAACATTCCGTGTACCCGCCATGTACCTCACTTCGGCGTTTCTGTGGTTTTCCTCCGCTTTGCCGTTTCCTAGAATCAGTAAGTTACGCAGTATCAATACCCCTGAGGGGTTCGACTCCCACCCCGGGCACCAGTCTTTCTTGTTGAAGATGAATGAGTTGTTGGGCCGCTCCTTTCCGTGTACCTCTGGTGTACCCCACTTTGCGAAAGAACGAGCGGATCGCGGCTCCAGGCGTTAGCCAAATCCGCTTCCAGTTGTTCCTGTCGCGAGCGCACCCACGGTGCGTAGTGCTTCTCGGTAATTCTCACGCTTTGGTGGCCCAGCAAAATCGAGACTCGTTCGATGGGAACTCCAGCAAGAAGCAATTCAACAGCGAACGTGTCGCGGAAGCGGTGCGCATGTCCATTCGGGACGTTTGCGAGTTTGAAGAGTTTGCGCAATCGCGTTTGCCAGCTCCGCACGATGCTTTCTAGCTTTCCCCTTCCGCTCCAGAAGAAAAACTTCTCTGTGACTTTTGGCGTTGCTTCCAACGCCGATAAGACAAATCCCGGAAGGATTGTGTTCACTGGGACACCCGTCTTCTGCGTGTAGAGGAAGAGACGGTTGCCTTCGAGCCTATCGGTGCTGAAGTTCACCCCATCACCAATTCGCATCCCGCTGTAACGAAGTAGAAGAACAAGACCGCGAATGCGCCGTCCGTTCTCGATCCCGTGACTCGGCATCTCTTCTTTGTATTGGTCAGTTGCTGCGAGAATTCGCACCATTTCTTCGCGGCCAAATGGAAGGGTGGGACAGAGAGTTATCTTCGGGGCCTTCAGATCGAGTGCCGGATTTTCGGTTACCCACTTGCGTTTTTAAGCGAAACGAAAGAATGCGCGCAACCGTTCGAGTTTCTTGGCGCTCGAACGGGGACCATCTTTCCATTCGGAGCGAAATTGACTTACCTTCGACAAGTCAAAGTCGGCAAGGACACGAAGACCGCGTCGTTGGGCGAACTCTTCCATTTGGCGGTTCAACAACTTGTATTTTCGTGCCGTAGAGTCGTTGAGTTTGCGAGCCTCGATGTCTGCTAGGAATTCCTTCCATGCTTCCTGCGTAGATTTCCTTGTCAGCTGAGATGTGCGGCGATTTTCGATCTCCCATTCCCGGATGATTTCTTGGGCTCGCTGCCAGTCCCGGACCTTCAGTGATTCACGTATCTCCGCGCCACCCAGTATTCCGTCAACCCAAATGGGGCACCTGCAGTTGCGATAACTTCGGCCTTCATCACGCCGTCTGCAATTCTTGAGATGTCTTCGATAGGCTGTGAGCATGAGGTAGACCTCCTACCGCGATACTGATTTCGATGACAGCCGAGCGTGAACGCGTTCGACGACCGATTGCGGAATGCGCAAAGTAAGATAACGCCGCTTGCGGTGCGGATTCGATTCCCCAATCACAAGCACGCCAGCTTCGCGCTCGAAAAGCTCACGGACTTTGTCTGGGCTCAAGTTCCACATTTCGGCGATTTCCGTAACGGCATAATGCCGCTCGATGTGCACCGAGGTCTCGATTTGGGATGGTACGGCCATTGCGTGTTAGTGACTCCTATAGGGTCGAGAAGGTCGTCGAATTGGCTCGCTGGCTTCCGAGAGAGATATGGAAAAGATTCCTCTTGCTTTCAGTCGCCTGTCGGGCTACGATAACGTAAACATAGTACAGCAATGTAGGAGAATCTGTCAACCATGATGTCGATCCTCAAGAAGAAACCCCGGCATGAGGTTATCTCGATTCGACTCAGCGAGGACCGCCTCAAACTGTTAGAGCGTTACCAGAAGGTTCTCAGTGAACAACGGGGACGCGACGTGTCCTTGGGAGAGGCCGCCTTCCTCGTTATCGAGGAGCGCGTCGAAGGGATGGACCGGGAAACAGCCCGTCATGAAATGCTCAGCACGCCGACCGCTTCGCTCTATCACATTCGCAAGAAGTGGGAATCGCAGCACACTTTGTCTGCCCCCGAGTGGGATGTGCTAGCGCAGTACGTGCAGATCGGTACAGAGGAAGAAGCTCAGGAGCCGCCGCTGCTTTGGCCCGCGATTCCGTTCAGGGAGTCATACCTCAAGTTACTTGATGCCTTCGAAGCCGTTTATCAGAACAGAAAGAACCATGCCTCGAAGCACGCCTGGTATTACTTCGGAAACCTTGGCGGCCACTTCACAGAAGTTCGGCTCTCCGATGAGGACGCCGAACAACGACATCAAGCGGTTCTGAAACAAATTTCAGTTCGCAAGGAGCTGCTGAAGCCCGCGGAGAAATGGCAGAGCCCCGGCACAATTGGACGATGCTTCCTAGCCGCCATTAGCGATGAAGGAGTCGAGAGCACTAGACTCGATCAAATCCTTGCCCCGTACTGGCCGACGCTCTGGGGCCTCGCCGCTCGGGGCCATTGGGTGCGACATGACCGCCAGCCCGTGCGACCAACGGGTCCAAACGAAGATGATTTTCGTCGCCGAATTATCTTGCCTAAGCCGCTCAAGGTCGATGACCTGAAGCTCTCGTTTACGACGACAGGTTGCCCGGAGCTTAGTGTGTATATCGACTTTGGTCCGACACGCCGATGAACTATCTCATTGCTCGCTACCCCGACCTGGCCGAGTTCCGGGCCATGCTCGAAGGATGGTCGGCCAAGAATTCGTGGAACGGCAGGCATTTCCTCACGACGCTGTCCGAGGAGAAGGGGCCAACGTTCACGCTTTGGCTTCGGCAAAACGATGTAGGTATCGACTTCACCAAGAACGAATGGAGCGCCCTGCGCGAACTGTTCCAGAAGGCGTGGGCGATCCCCGAGCTTCATCGGTGGATGCAGGAGCTGCAATTGGAGTATGGCGAACAGGGTTGATAGCGCGAAGCGTGGGTTTGAGCCGCGTTTTGCGAGGAGCGGTGCCTATGGCACCGGGAGTTGGACTGACACGTCATGTATGAAAGCGCTGCGCTGTGTCAAGAGCTTTGAGGGGTTTCTGGCTCCTTTTTTTTCGCGAGGATGGGCGTGGAGACACACCAGCACACGTGCCGCGGAAGTGTTGCTCTTGAACAGAGTCGGCGGAGACGGACGGGAGTTTTCTTTTCACCTGTAAGGGATTTTTCTTTAGCTGCTGTTGGCCTCCAAGCGACTGTTCGCTTTTCGCCCATTTGCTCGTGCTTGCGGTTTCGTCGTGAGCCATGTATTCGCCCTGACTGCGGGCATGAGCATATCGGTTTAGGGTTTCGCATTCACCCCGAGACCTCTTCCCCTGTGGTTCGCTGGAGAAGGGCCAGACGTGTCTCGCGCTTACCCGTTCCTGGACGAAATCTGTTTGCTGTGCGGTGCCCGGTACGATTCCTGCTTGCGGAGAATCCAGTAGCTGGCCTCCGCCAGATGCCGGGCGACGGCGACGATGGCGCGGCCATGCCCTCGCTTAGCAAGTAGCCGCTGGTACAAACATCCAACGTGCGACTGACGATGGGCTTTGAGGCGCACGGCACAATTCGCCGCTTCGACAAAGGCCCATTTCAAATACTGGTTGACAAAACGTGAGATACCACCGAGGCGGGTGTGTCCTCCGCTGGAAAAGACCCGTGGCACCAATCCCGCGTAACTGGCCAAATTCTCAGCGCGTGGGAAGCGACGAACGTCGCCGATCTCCAGACCGATGACTGGAGCAAGAATTTCGCCAACGCCGGGAACACTGCGCAAGAGCTGAACCTCCGCAGTGGGTAAAATTTCTGAACGAATGCGATCTTCGATACTCTCTATGTGAGCGGCCAGTTGGTCCAGGGCTAGGAGCTGCACTCCGACCATGCGCGCTGTCTCGGGGGGAAACTCAGCCAGGCGAGCCGCAAGATATTCGCGGCCCTTGGTTCCGAAAAGATCCGTTAGGGCGTCCGTATGCAAGCCATAGCGGTCCACCGCTCGTGGATGCGGTGCTTGAGACTTGAGCGCAAATCGCGTAGAGCCATGCGCGTGCGGAGAAGTTCTCGCCGATCTCGTAGCGGGCCCGGCGGAATCCAAGATTCCGGCAGGGTTCCGTTGCGCAAGAGTATCGCCAGACCTCTGGCATCGAGCGCGTCCGTTTTGTTGGTCTTGCCCATGCGCTTCTTGGCTTCCATGGGATTTGCCAAGTGCACGTGATGGCCCGCGCGTTCCATCGCATCGACGAGCCAATACCAGTGCCCGGTGGACTCGACGGCGATATCGCTGCCAGGTGGAAGCTCCTTCAGAAACTGAGCGTACTGTTCGCGAGCGTGTTCGATACGAACGGGCCGGGTTGCATTCCCCCGCTCGTCAACCGCAACAAAAACAGAGAATCGCTTGTGTGCATCGCATCCGATGAACTGCTGCATGTTGGGCACCTCCTCGTGTGCGACGACAAGCTATCGCAACCACGAAGCGCTCAGCAGCGCTTTCATCAGATCACCCCCAAACGGGTGCCGCACAGCAACCAAGGTTGCTATATGGGAACTTGCTGAAAATCCAGTGGCTTCCGGCAAGCCACTTTCAGCAGAGCGCCGCGCAGAAACTTTGGTTCCCGTATGGGAACTTGTTCATTTTATGGGGTGAATTCGATGCCCTCCCTTCGTACCAAATCCATCAGCACGAAAGTCACGGACGAAGAATACGCGCAGTTTGAAGCCCTTGCAGGCGAGCAGACCATCAGCGAGTGGGCGCGTGATGTTCTGCTGAAGGCGACCAAGCCGAATGCAGGCGAGCAAACCATCCTGGCCGAAGTCTTGGCGCTGCGAACTATCCTGCTGAACATCCACTTCGCTGTATCACAAGGCCAAACGCTGACCGCAGAGGACATGCGGCAGCTAATCGAGCGGGCGGACCAGAACAAGTTGAGCAAGGCACGACAGCGCCTTGCTGAAGCAGCAACAGGGGGTATGCCATGAAACAGAAGTGGGGCCGAGAGGACGATGCGGGAGAGTTTCCAAGCGACAAGGCGGTATGGACTATCGGAGCGTTCTGCGTTGCTCTGCTCAGTGTGTTCGCTATCGCTGGTTACCGCTACATGCGGGTGTGGACACCGCTCCAACGGCATTACCTACTGACTTACGCGGGGACGCCAGTAGCAGGAGCGTTTCGGACGGATGCCCCGTACACGCTGTTGATGGTGGTGACGCGGAAGGGTACGCGACTGGCGCTCGACAACGAAGTAGAGCCTTTCGTGACGGAGAAGGGCGAGAGCACGTTTACGCTGACCGAAGACGCCATGAAGGTAGGCGACTTGAAGCTCGAATGGCAGCGCGCACGATATGACAATGCGAAGTTGCATGAATTCCTGGGCCACTGGATATACCAGGACCAGACGCTCACCGATCTAGCGAAACCGGCATTGTGGGGCGGCTTAGGTGTGTTGCTGGTGGGTCTCGTTGTGGCGATCCCCGATGGACGCCGCACGAAGAGAATACGCAAACATGGGCGTCGGCTGAAAGGTCCGGAGCTTGTTACTGCGCGTACGTTCAATCGCCGAAACCGTTCGGACGGTATCGGCTTCTCGCAGCAGCAGAGCTTAACGCAAAAAATATTCCACACAAAAGCTTGGCTGCGCCTACCGCGTGAGATTGAATCGAGCCACATTCTGGTTATGGGCGATTCCGGCAAAGGCAAGAGCGCGCTGATCCGCCAAATCTTGTTGCAGATCGAGGAGCGCGGTGAGACGGCCATTGTGTACGATCCGGCGACGCCAGCCGACTACGTGCCCTACTTTCTTACTCCGTCGCGCGGGGATCTGATTCTTAATCCGCTGGACCAGCGGATGCCCTACTGGACTCCGGGAGACGAACTGCGGCAAGGGGCCGACGCTTTGACTTGGCCACATCGCTTTTCCCCGACCGACACAACGAAAATTCTTTCTTCGTGGAAGCCCCGCGAAAAATCTTCGCGCACTTGCTCGGGTTTCATCCGACGCCGCAAGAGTTGGTGTGGTGGATGTCGCACCCGGAAGAGATCGACCGGAGAGTGAAAGGGACAGAGTACGCGGCGATGATCGACAAGGATTCGCCGCCACAGCGCAACGGCGTGCTCGGATCACTGAGCATGGTAGCTGACGCCATGAGGCTGCTGCCGAGCGAAGCAGAGACGAAGCAGCGTTGGAGCACGCTCGAATGGTCGAAGGAGCGGCGCGGCTGGCTGTTCCTCACCAGCACGCCGGACACGCGGAAGCGCCTCGCGCCGCTCATCAGTTTGTGGCTGGACATGCTCGTGCTGCGCCTGATGAATCAGGGCCGGATGAGTCCGCGTCCGGTGTGGTTCATTCTGGACGAACTAGCGACCTTGCAGCGGTTGCCGCAGTTGCACACGGCGATCACGGAGAACCGCAAATCCAACAATCCGGTGGTGCTGGGTTTTCAGGGACGCAGCCAGTTGGAAGTGCGTTATGGGCACGAAGCGGAGGCGATGATGTCCCAGCCCTCGACGAAAATCTTCCTGTGCACGAGCGAGCCACATGCAGCGAAATGGATTAGCGACACGATAGGAGAACAAGAAATCGAGCGGATACGGGAGAGCCGGACGAGCGGAGCAGTTCCCACAATCGCGCAAATCGAAGGGCTATAACCTCGAACGCGAGATCAGGCCGCTGGTGATGGCAAGCGAGATCAGCGGCCTTGAAAAGATGCACGGTTATCTCAAGTGCGGGAATCTCGTGGCGCGGATGAGTCTCCCGTACATCGAGCTTGAAAGCAAAGAGCCGCAATACATCGAGCGCCCGGCACAGCCGCCACCCGAGGAACCGCCGAAGGTAGCGGCGGCCGCGGCAGGAGCAGGCAAGCCGTCGGGGAACGGAGCTTCGGGACAAACACTCGTGCCCAATGAACAGCAACAAAGTGCGGAACAGAAAATCCAACGAGAGCCAGCACGCCAGCAAAGGGACTTCTTCGAGTAGGCCAACGCATGCTGACCATCTCCAAACCTCTGAGCGCAGGTCAGGCACAGTCGTATCACGCGGAAGAGTTCGGCAACGCGCGGGAGAACTACTACACCGAAGCAGAGCAGATTCGCGGGGAGTGGCACGGAAGGCTGGCCGAGCAGTGGGGACTACGCGGCGAGGTTCGCGAAGAGCACTTTCGGCGGCTCTCTGAAGGACAACACCCGATCACGGGCGAACAACTAATCCGCCACCAAGCGGCCAGAGAATACCTGAACAGGCGCGGCGAGAAGATAAGCGCGATGGAACACCGCGCAGGATGGGACGCGACGTTTTCAGCCCCGAAGAGCGTATCGTTGACCGCCCTCGTAGGCGGAGATGAGCGCGTCCGAGAAGCGCATCGAGAAAGCGTTGGCGTTGCACTTGATGAACTAGAGCGATATGTCCAGGCCCGCATCGGCGGGAATCTTCCGGCAGAGACGACGGGCAAATGGATAGCGGCGAAGTTCGAGCACGACAGCGCAAGGCCGGTGGACGGCTATGCCGCACCGCAATTGCATACGCACGTTGTCTTTTTTCAATCTTACCGAGACCGACGACGGCGACGCACACGCGCTACAGCCACGGGAACTGTACAAGACGCAGCAGTATGCGACGGCAGTGTATCGCTCGGAACTGGCCCATCGGTTGAAAGAACTTGGCTACGAAATCGAGCGCGGCGAGAGCAGCCAGCCGGAAATCAAAGGCTACAGCAAAGAGTATCTGGAAGCATCGAGTCCGCGCCGCCAGCAGATCGAGGAACATCTCGCAAAGGAAAACCAGCGAGGAGCAGGCGCGGCACAGATCGCCGCGCACCAGACGCGAGAAGGAAAGCTCGAACTCTCACACGAAGAGATGCAAGACAGGCACAAAGAAATGGCCGCGCAGTTCGGCAATCAACCAGAGCGGGTTGTTGAAGCGGCACGGAAAGCAAGGAGAGCAATTACAGCAAGAACCCGAAGAGAAAGCCATCGGCCAGGCCGTTGCCTACTCGAGAGAGAAAAATCTGGAGCGTGAAGCAGTGGCCGAGGAGCGCGAGCTGCTGAGGGATGCACTGAAACGCTCAATGGGTGACGCCACGGTTGCGGAGGTTAAAGCGGAGTTCGAGAAACGCGTGCAAGCGGGCGAGTTCATCGAGACGAGCAATCGCGCGCCGGGCCGCGCGTTCACCACAGAGGAAATGATTGACTACGAGCGCGACACCATCCACGCGATGCGCGCGGGGCAGAACCAACACGCACCAATCGCGAGTTTCGAGACACGCCGAGAGATCGAGCAAGACCACTCGCATTTGAGCGAGAGCCAGCGTGCGGCGGTCGAGCAAATCCTGTCGAGCCGCGATCAGGTGACGGCGCTTGAAGGCGTCGCCGGCGCGGGGAAAACTACTTCTTTAGCTGCGATCCGCGAAGCCGCCGAGCGAGAGGGCTATAAGGTGGAAGGCTTCGCGCCGACGTCGCGCGCGGCGCAAAAACTCGGAGAAGCGGGAATCGAATCGAGCACGTTGCAGCGGCATCTGACGCGAAGCGAAGAGCCGCACGACGGACAGAAACGGCTCTACGTTCTCGACGAATCGAGTCTTGCGAGCACGAAGCAGATGAATGAGTTCCTGCATCGGCTAAAGGAAAACGACCGCGTGTTGCTGGTAGGTGACACGCGCCAACATGAAGCGGTCGAAGCGGGCCGACCGTATCAGCAGCTCCAAGAAGCGGGGATTCGAGACGGCGACGGCTTGATGAGATCGTACGGCAGAAAGACCCGGCACTCAAAGAAGTGGTGGAGCAACTCTCGCGTGGCAATGTGCGAGAAGCAATCGAACGACTCGATACGCAGGGCCGCGTGCATGAAATCCCCGACCGCGACGAGCGGCTAAAGGAAATCGCACGACGAATATGCGACGAAACCCGAAGGCACGCTGGTGGTCTCGCCCGACAATCGAATCGCGCCGAGAGATCAACGAGGCTATCCACCGGACGATGCAAAGCGGGGGCCAGGTGGATGCACAACGAACACAAACAGCGAGTGCTCGTGGCCCGGCAAGAGATCACCGGAGCGGACCGGCAGTGGGCCGCGCAATACGAACCGGGTGACGTTGTGCGCTACACGAGAGGCAGCAAGACGCACGGCATCGAGGCCGGAGAGTATGCCCGCGTCGAGCGCGCGAACGAGAAAGAAAATCTAGTGACGGTAAAACGCGAGAACGGCGAGCAGGTGAGTTACGATCCGCGCCGGTTGCATGGCGTTACGCTCTACCGCGAGACAGAACGCGCATTCAGCGCAAGGCGACCGCGTGCAGTTCACCGCGCCGAATCGAGAGCAACACATTGCCAACCGCGAGTTAGGCACCATTGAAAAGATCGACGATTGCGGCAACCTGCAACTGCGCCTCGACTCAGGCCGCACGGTCGCATTCAACATCAAAGAGAATCCGCATCTCGACTACGGCTATGCGGTGACGAGCCACAGCAGCCAGGGACAAACCGCCGACCGCGTGCTTGTGCATGTGGACACCGAACAAGCGGGAGAAAAACTCGTGAATCGCCGGTTGGCGTATGTGGCGGTATCGCGCGGACGCTACGATGCGCAAATCTACACGAACGACAAAGGCCAGTCTTGCCGAGCAACTCTCGCGCGACGTGTCGCACCGATCGGCGATCGAACCGAGCCGTGAGTCCGCACCTTCAGCACAGAAGATCGAGCCGCCATCCGCGCGAAGCCAAGTACAGGAACACGTCGCAGCAAGTGGGTCATAGCATCAGCAGATAGACCCGGATTCCCTCCGCTCCCGCCGCCGTCAAGGGCAAGCCCGCTCCGCGGCTCCCTACGGTCGCCCTTGACTGCGGCTTCGCCTTCGGGATTCTCCTCAGCCATGAGAGGCATGGCCCTCTTTGCGCTCAATTAGCCACACGACGTTGACAAGCATTCGAAGTCTTTGGATGTCGCTGTCCCGAATTACCTGCGTTTCATAGTTTCGCGCCTTCAAGCGGCCAGGGCGTCCGAGGCGGCGCGAGCTTGCGCCGTTTTGTCCTTGCGCTTGGGTTTGGGCAGGCGGCTCTTGGGTTTTGGAGTGGTGTCCTTCAGGGCTTGCTTGAGGACTGCGTTTTCTTTTTCTTTGTCCTGTTTTTTCGGTTTCAAGAACTGGACGAGGGGTGGTTCGCCCATTTTCTTCCGTTGGTCCTCGATGAATCGCACGAGCTTGTAAATCTCCTCGTTGTCCAGGGGATCGTCGGAGAGCCAGCGATTGAATTCCTCTTCGAAGAAAGAGGCGTTGTCCTCTTCCTCACCGCTCATCTCGTGCATGAACTGGCCGTTGATCAGCGCGCGGCGGCGTTCCAGACCGGCCACGGACTTGTAGTAGACCTCCCTAAACGCGTGGGGTGCCTTCTTCAAGCGTTGTACTCCGCGAACGGCTTCGTCGATTCCGTGATTCACCAGGTACAGCGCTTCGTAGAGATGTGCTTTCTGCATGACCAAATATCCTTTCTGCGGCGCAATTGGCCGCGAGTTCCGCGGTTAATGTGGCGCGTCGGGACACACGTCTCCGATGGAGTCGAGTGCCGACCCGGATGGGCACACGGATTCAGTTGGACAGAACTACGGCGGGGGATGCGCGACGCGCAGAGGGATGGAGCGCGCGACGGAAACCAAACAGAAATAGGCGGGTTGCACCCCAAGGGCGAACCCGATATTTTCGATTCCAGCCATCGTTGCCTCTAATCCAGGCGACTTTGGTTAAGGGCGCGTTCGGTGTTACTAGCACTGGCGCGCCCCGTTTTCCAAAGCACTATGCTTGAGCGCTCAAGCATATGTCAAGCGCTTTCTCAAGGTTCTTTTTAGTTGGCCGGTCGTGTATCTTTTTAGGTATCGTGAAAAAGAAGAATCCTCACGCCCAGGCACTCGGGAAGCTTGGCGGGAAAAAGGGCGGCAAGGCACGCGCGGAAAAGCTAAGCCCGGAGCACCGACGGGAAATCGCCGCGAAGGCTGCCCGAGCCCGATGGGACAAGGCGCGAAGGAGAAAAACGAGTTAGGCAGAGTTGAGAAGATTCTGGACTCCGACCGCCGAGCAACGTGTGGTCGTTTTCAAACCGTGGATCTGCTCGAAGCCTTTCGTAACGAAATGCGGATTCATGTGCATTGGATATAGGAGATACTTAACATGGCGCACGCACTTTCAAAGATGACAATCGGAGAATGATTTCCATGAGTCCCGAGCCGAGCTTGGAAAGTCTCGCGGGACCTTACGGCAGGTGCACGAAGGCAGAAAGTCGGCGAGATAGCCGTCTGTACTGGAACTCTAACTCGCGACCATAAGACCAGCTTTCCTTGTAAACAATCTTTTTCACTCCGGCTGCAACTGCCAAGTTGAGACAAGCCAAACAGGGCCGGAGGTTCACATAGAGTGTTGCCCCTTTGACAGACTGGCCCTCACCCGCCGCCATGGCCAGCACTGCTTGCTCCGCGTGCACGCAAATGCAGGAATCATATCCGGTGCCCACGTCTCCGCCCCGTTTGCATCTGGGGCATCCCGCGGCCAAACAGTTTCGATACTTCCGCGATACGCCATTGTAGGCGGTCGAAATTATTCGTCCATTTCTGACAAGTACCGCACCCACGTTTCTTCGAGCGCAATTTGACTTCGCACCCGCCTTTTCGGCCAGTGCCATATATTTTGACTGAATCTTAGGCGGCAGTGTGTTTGGCATGGTGCCGGAAGTCCGGAGTTGGTGCAACGGCTAGATTGGACAAGAACTTGCGATAGGGAGAGTGCAGCGGGATCCTGTCCGAGGCTTTTTCGTATCCGCCCTCGTCCTTGGCGTAACGATACCACTCAAGGACACTCAACAAATTCTGCCAATACGGATGCAACGCCCTTTTCTGTTCCGGACCGAAGCGTGCCTCGTTCCGCAAGCGTGCTTCCAAATCCAAGAAAGTCCTCAGTTGATCATGTTGTTCCATAGCTGGCATCTCGTCAGCCCGAACGACTGGGAGCCTAATAATCCTCTGAGCCAAATCGAAATGTCTCTCGTATAAGTGCAGAGACCCGACTGTGTGTGTGTAGGTTCCAAGCGGCAGGCGAAGTTCAGAAGCAAGCAACTCCTGAAACATCGTGAAGAGAAATACATCATAAGGCAGGCCCCAGATTGCGTCGTTGCTTCGCATGCTTACGATGGCATGAAGTCTTGAATCCCGAACCAAGAACTGCATCGTGTTCGCGCATGGAATGTCTTTGTCGGTGATGAGATCTTCTGCGCGCATTTGAAAATTGAGAATGGCACGGCGTGACTGAGGGTCTGCTCGAAGGAGTTCAACAAGCTGTTGCCACTGACTGCGACTGTCGCTAGATTGACTGAATATCCTGTGCCCGTAGCAGCTTCCGCGGATTGTCGAACCATCCTCGGCAAATTCTCTCCAGCGTTTGGCGTAGTACCCAATGAATTGCAGCTCGTTCGAGCCCGAAATGTGCCAACAAAACTCACCTATGGCCAGGGGCAGATTCCAACGCCTCTCTGGATTCGCGACGCATCTGTTCCTCGGCCTGTTAAGAGTGAAGGCAGAGGGAAACAGCTCAAGCGTTTTGGAGCCACGCGGGGCAACCGGTTGTCCGTTAGACAGGAGTGACGAAAGAACCGATACATACGCATTATCTAGCGAATCAAAGATTTCCATGGCGCACCTTCAAGGAGTTTTTTGTGGAGATTTGGCTGCCGGCTGTGGATTACTCGGTGGCAGCTGTTTCTGCAGATCCCGGACCGAATCCTGGAGATCCTTCACTTGAGCCTTCAACCGCTCCTGATCTGATTGAATGTATGCCCGAGTTGCGGTGAGTGCGCTCCAAGTGGTCGCTAGACTCGAACCAGCGGTAAATAGTAGAGCGACCACGCCAACCCAAAGTAGCGCTTTAGCTTTCCAAGTTCCGACTACTCTTTCCGCAGCTCGGGTAGCAGTTGCTTCAATATCTAGGAAGGTAGGAGAAAAATCTCGACGCACAAGCTTTTTCTTCCCACTTACGTATTCTTCGTCTGGAATTGGTGGTATGGGGGCGGCGCCGACGGCTGCAGCAGTCTCGTGAAACGTGAGCCGGAGGAATACATCTCCAAGCTTGAGATCATGCGGGGTTTTTCCAAAGTTTATGAGGGTGCTTGACAGAAGACCCTCGTAACCCGGGTCAATGATTCCAATATTTATCGCTAGTATCCCCTGGTCACACAGCCCAGTCTTAATGGTTGCGTATCCCCCTACGTCCGTCGGCAATTTTACTTTCTCGCGGGAAATCACCCTGACCATCCCTTGGGGTTCGAGGTCAATTCGTTCTACTTCTTTCCCCTTGTGGTCGATGATTCGTCCAATTTCTAGGTCGTAGCTGGCAGCGTGGAACCGATTGTTTGACGCACTTTGAACTAAACTGCCGTGATTGTTCTTCCAATTCTTTATCTGATCCTTGTTCAGCAACATGAAGCCTCCTCGGGCAGCGTTCCATCATTGAATTTAACCTGAGTGGTAATTTTGAACGTCTCCTTCTGCCCAACTAATGAGGATGATTTATCTATTTGACAGTGAAATTGTTTGCTCGAGCTTGAAAAGAACGCGACGACGACCTTTCTCTGTCTTGAGGCTGTGTTCCCAGAATCTCAGAACCCTCCAGCCCTTTGCTCGCAATCTTCGCGAATTGCGTCTGTCCCGGAGACGATTGGATAAAACCTTTTTACGCCAGTAGGGCCTGTTATCTTCAGGCAGCCGGTAGCAAAGCGGACATCCGTGCCAGAAGCAACCATCAATGAATATTGCCAAGCACTTCTTCTTGAATATAAAGTCCGGCTTGCCAGGAAGATTCATATGCCTTCGCCATCCTGCTATTCGGGAGGTACGCAACAAGGTTACGAAGCGAGCTTCGGTCGTCCTATTTCCCTTGGAACGGATACTAGCCATGTTGCGGGACCGCTGCTCCCGAGTTAGCCAGTCCGTCATGACTACTTCTCCCCGCTACTTCTTTGGCCTGACCTTCGCGTATTTCTCCTCAAGCCATTCTAGCAAATGCATCTGATCGTCTATCGTCGCTCGGCGTACCTGCTTTAGCAATTCAATGCGGTCCGGTTTTGGCGGCGATACGTTCTGCAGCCCTTCATTGCAATTGGTGCACACAGCGCGCAAGTTTCCAGGCGTGTCCTTTCCACCCTTGGACTTGTCAATAATGTGACCCATCGTGAGACGAGTCTTCAAACCGGGATGGAACGGATCGGGATCTCCAGCCGCCAGCCCGCACATCTGACATGTGTAGCCGTTCCTTTCGAGAACAAAGGCTCGCGTTTCTTTGGAAATCGAACGTGGCAGAACGGGCAGCCTAACATCGGTTTCAAGGAGATACTGACCGGGCTTCAGTTCCCGCCTGTCCTTGTGCGTTAAGATTGCGTAGCCGAATTCGTCACGGAGTTCTCTTAGCCGTCTTGCCCACTCCGATGTTCCCGCAGCGTGTCGAATCTCATCGCTACTTACAACTCGCCCCTTGTTCTTGAGAAGGAAGCGAAGAACACTCGCTCGCGAACCACGACCGACCTCTTTGGGAATCTTGGCCATCAGCGGGCCATCGCGAAGAGCGGCATTTGCACTCGCCGCGCCCGTGTTGTCTTCCCGAGAAAGACAGCGCAAATAGCATCACCGACGATCCGAGCAACAGGGGGAGGGAAAGCGTTTCCAACTTGACGGTACGCCGCTGTTTTTCCGCCTGAGAAAATCCAAGAATCCGAAAATCCTTGTATCCGGGCTGCCATCCGCACGGTGAGACGGGGCATAAACTGTACGGGCCGTTCAGGGCCCGGCGGTTCATCTGCAAGGCCCAGTCCGTCAACTCCAATCGTTGCCCATTGCTTCTTTGCTCGCGTCGGCCCAAGGTCTGGCCCTCCATGTTTTTTCGACCCTCCCACTAGCGTCGGCGCAATCCCGCAAGCCTTACGTCGCCATTTCTCCGCACCCCTCCAATCGCGTGAGGACATTAAGTCTATCAACGTGTCTCCCACAGTCAGAGGGGTACGGCCGTTAGGCTCCGGCCATTCAAATGAATCTGGAAACGAATTTCGAAACGCCGCAAGCACAAAGCGCGGGCGAAGCTGCGGAACTCCGAACCAATGAGAGTTCAAAACGCGCCACTGTGCTTCGTAGCCCAAGCGGCCAAACTTGCGGAGAAGGTCTTGGCGGTATTCGGAGAATCGCTCAGATGCAAACCCTGGCACATTCTCGAGAAGCACTGCGGCCGGTCTGGCTTCCCGGACGAGACGGAGCGCCTCTGGGAAGAGGTCGCGCTCATCCTCGTGTCCGAGTTGTTTTCCTGCAATCGAAAATGGCGGGCAAGGAACCCCTCCGGCCAAGAGGTCAATCCCGCGATAATCAGCACCATCGACTTCATTGACAGATGCCTCGATTATCTTCCAATGCGGCCGATTCTTACGGAGGGTGTTACAAGCATGATTGTCAATCTCGATGGCAGCAGCAAGGTCAAAGCCAGCAGCTTCGAGACCTGTGGCTTGTCCTCCTCCGCCCGCGCAAATCTCCAAGACTGTTGGTGTCATATCCCTCCGAACTCAGCCGTACGAGCCAGAGTCTAACCGAGTTACGAAGCGCTTTCCATCCGAGGCGCAGATTCCTAAGCCCCTCTAGCCGGTTCGCTGCAAGACTCCTTGCCTTGTTATCATTCTATACTTTCGCTTTTGATTCGCCAAGCTATTTTTTGGAGGTGGCTTGCTGCCCCTTGCAATCCGTAAAGTGTTGATTTATCCTCAACACAGGGCTGAGGGGCGCTGTTCGTGAGTAGCAAAAAAGAAACCTTCGGGGCATTCGTAAAAGCAGCAAGGCTGAAAAAGGGCTTGGGCTTACGCCAAGTGGCACGTGAGTTCGATACTCCCGCTGCGTATTTGAGCAGGGTTGAGAACGACATTGAGGCTCCATCGGGTGAGCTTATAGCGCAGATGGCGCAGCGATACCAAGTTCCGGTTGAAGTCCTCACGCCCCTCGTCGCGCGTCCGAACTCAACCGCTACCGCCTATGGGCATATTCTGCAAACGACTCCGGAGCTTCGGGCCTTATATCGCCTGGGGACACAACTCGACACGACAATCATCGACGAACTTCTTAGACGCGCACTGAAGAAACAGGGGACTTCAGAGGCTGAGATTGAGAAGACCCTATCCACGCTAAAGTCAGAGTTGCCGCGTGTCGCGAACAGGGCTCGTGAGGGTTTATTCGCCGCAGAGGCTCGGCCGCGTTTCCTTTCCAAGCAGGCAATTGCGCGTATGGCAGACAAACTTCTTGCTCGGAATGGACTCAGCGAAAACAACTACACACCACCGACGCCCGTTGAGATCCTGGTGGAGAATGAACCTGGTGTTCTCTATCGGATCGACGATCTTAAATGCGACAAGTACCGTAACCCACTGGTGCTTGGACTAACGGGCTGGGACCATCGGGGAGAGCGCCAGATTGTAGTCAATAGTGTTCTCGCGGACAGCAATCGTGAATCGGACGCGCATCGTTTCAACTTCACTCTCGCGCACGAACTGTTCCATGCGGTGGAGCACTTGCCGCGCGTCCCCAAAGAAACGATTCCTCCACTGGCTAGAATGCAAGTTTTTGTCGATGCAGAACATTCGAGACGGCAGTCTGCTGCTGAAAAGGCAGTGAAATCCTGGGCAAACAATGGCATTGGACCGCGCGGTCTCTCGACGAACGAGGACTGGCGCGAATGGCAGGCAAATACTTTTGCTGCTTCATTGTTAATGCCGAGCTGGGCTGTCGCGCGTGAGTTCCGCCAAAGAATCGGGGCGGACAAGATTGAAGTCTCGGTTCCAGACAATGGGCGCGAAGCCGCGCTGGTGTTGGCTGGTGAGAGGATCTTCGAATCCACAATTTACGAACAAAGCTTGGCTGAGCTTTTTGACGTAAGTCGACAAGCGATGGCTATTCGACTTCTTCAACTCGAACTTGTGCAGGAGGTTTCTGGCTGAAAAAGAATGCCGGAGGCACTGTTCTAAGCAGCCCTCCGGCTACCGACAAAACCTAACAGCGAGCAATGCTATCGGCGTCGGCCTCTCTCTAAATATCATGTGGCCAAGGGCATGTCAAACCGCAGCCCTGGGTCCGTATTGATATTGCAAGGGCCAGCCTCCCGAGCTTCCGTCGCCGCCGATAAATCCTAACGTTGCTATCGTTGCAAGTGCTTGCCCTGAGCCAGGGTCCGATAGAACCCCTCAGCAGGCAGTGCCCCGTCTCTAAAGAGAGCGAGAAATTTAATGAAGCTAAAGGCGATACACATCACGAACCATAAGTGCATCGAAGACTCGAACGAGTTCAGCGTAGGCCCGGTGACATGCCTGGTTGGAAAAAACGAGTCGGGTAAGACAACGATTCTCGAGGCACTCTATCGGCTCAATCCGCACGTCGCTGAAAAAGCTACATTCGACTACCAGCAAGAATACCCACGCAGACACCTATCGGATTACGACCAAACGGGCGATCACAGGAACGTGGTGACAAGCAAGTGGCAGTTGGATGAAGCAGACGTTGCGGCGGTTCGCGAAGTTCTCGGCCCGCAGGCTTTGAAAACAACCGAGGTCATCGTGCAACGAGGATACGACAACAAGTCGTATTGGACTGTGCAGGTGGATGAATCACTGGTTGCGAGATACCTCGTCTCAACAAGCTCTCTTCACACGGAGGAAGCTGCAGAAGCCAACAAAGCAGCGAACGTAACCGCCCTCAGGACTCATCTTGAGGGTCTTGGAGAAAAAACTTCAGAGCGTCACAAGCAGCTGCTAGCGCTTTTAACGAAGAATTTCGCTAAGGGAACAGCCCAACTCGCCGCTGTGGGTATTCTCACCAAAAGGATGCCGAAGTTTTTGTATTTCTCCAACTACGACAGGATGAGCGGTCAAGTTGCTCTGGAGGCTTTGATTGCTCGAAAGGGCAACAATCAGTTGACCAGCGAAGATCGCGTGTTCCTGGCGTTCTTAGAGCTTGTCGGTACAAGCGTAGAAGATCTTTCGGAGACCAAGAAGTTTGAACCTTTGATCGCGAAGCTTGAAGCTGCATCCATCAAGATTTCACGCGATATTTTCGAGTATTGGTCTCAGAACCGACACCTCAAAGTGCAGTTCAGGCTAGATGCTGCGCAACCGAACGACCCAGCGCCCCTTAATTCCGGTTGGATCATGCGGACACGTATCTACAATACGCACCACGAAGTGACGGTGAGTTTTGATGAGCGGAGCACGGGATTCGTTTGGTTCTTCTCGTTTCTCGTTCTCTTCTCGCAAGTGAAAAAGATGCATGGCGACAACGTTATCATTCTCCTGGATGAACCCGGCCTCAGCTTGCACGCCAAAGCACAGTCTGATCTGTTGCGGTATATCAACGAGAAGCTCAAACCTCATCATCAGGTGATCTACACAACGCACTCTCCATTTATGGTTCCAGCTGATGACTTGATGAGCGCTCGCACTGTGGAAGACATAGTGTTGCAGCGGGACGGAAGCCTGGAAATCTTGGGCACCAAGGTCGGGGATCGCGTTCTCAGTACTGACCGAGATACTCTTTTTCCTCTACAAAGTGCGCTCGGATACGAAATCACACAATCTCTGTTCGTTGGGGAACACACACTTCTCGTGGAAGGTCCGTCGGACTATTTGTACCTCAGAATCTTTTCGGATGAATTGAAGTCGCTTGGACGTGCGAGCCTCGACCCAAGATGGGTGATTTGCCCGACCGGGGGCGTCGACAAAGTCAGCGCATTCATGAGCCTATTTGGCGGTAACAAACTTCATGTTGCGGTATTCGTTGATATCGCCAAGGGCCAGAAGAAGCGGGTGGACGATCTTAGGCGCTCCAAACTGCTCCGGGATGGGCACGTCCTGACCGCGGACATGTATGCGGATCAAGAGGAAGCCGACACGGAGGACCTGATAGGCCGCGCTGCCTACACGGCTCTGGTCAATCAGGCGTACTCCTTAACACGTACAAAGGCGCTCGTCGGTTCAGACGCTGACGGTGACGTAGGGCGTGTCCTCAAAACAGTGAAGGATCACTTTGGGACGCTAGAGCCTGAATCGCCCGAGTTTGACCATTTCAAGCCTGCAGTTTATCTGCTCGAAAATCGTGGCGAGTTGCTTCGTAACTTGCCTGAAATGGAGAGGGCACTGGACAGATTCGAGAAGTTGTTTGCGGACCTGAACGCGTTACTGGTCAGCGAGCCTAAGTTGGCAGTGAAAGGTGCGCGCGCCTAAGTTGAGATTCGCGGTCAGCGGACTAAACTGCCCGCAATAGGAGAAGAGCAATGAAAAAGACAGTGCAATTTGATGCACACAAAATCACTAAGAGGCCGACCGAAGTCGAGTTCACAACGAGGGACGGCAAGGACATTGACTTTGTCGCTTCCAAAAAGACCAAAGTCCCTGTTCATGTGAAATTCAAAGCCAACATAAAGGAGTAGCCTTGGCGATCCTTTCAAGTTGAGGTCGGCGGATGGGGCTAGCGGAATGCCCCGCACGTCGTGTGGGTCATGGAAGCCGTTGCAGAGTTGCGTGCGATAACAGCATGTTGGCAAGCGGGGCATACTGCCCTGTCGATTGGAGGTAATCAAAATGAATGTGTCATGCCCAAATTGTGGAACAACCGTGGGAGAACAAATCGGAGGGAAGCTGGGCGTGGGGCTCGCCGCAGCCTACTTTGGGAGGCGCATCAGCCCCATCGCGTCGATTGTGTTTGGGCTTCTCGGCGCAATGTTTGGCCACCATTTTATAGACGCGGCAATTCGGGGTTGCCCGCGCTGCGGGACCGTATTCAGAATCATTAACCAATTGCCGTTGTAAGGTGACGGCCACTATGTGAACCAAGGGAGTATAATTAAGCAAGAAACCAATCGATGCCATACGACCTTTCCAAGCTACTTGTGATTGGTATTTCCTCCCGAGCGCTATTTGACCTCGAGGAAGAAGATCGGATCTTCCAAACCGAAGGGCTCCAGTCATTCATTGACTACCAGCGGGAGCATGAGGATTCGGTTTTAAGCCCTGGCTCCGCTTTTCCGCTAATTAAGGGTCTCCTTGGACTGAATAGAGGGCCGGAAGATCGCAAGGTCGAAGTTATCCTCATGTCGAAGAATCACCCGGACGTTAGCCTTCGGGTTTTCAATTCCATCCATGACCACGGTTTTGAGATAACGCGCGCCGCCTTAACCGGTGGGGCCCCTCTCAGCCCCTATTTAGGTGCTTTCAGGGTCGGCTTGTTTCTCTCCCAATCGGCGGAGGACGTGCAATCTGCCGCGAATCAGGGCGTTGCTGCTGGCTTGATTTACTCGCCCCCACGTGGACTACAGGCTCCGCCCGGCCAGATTAGAATTGCGTTTGACGGTGATTGCGTCATTTTCTCTGACGAAGCGCAGAAGATCTTTGACGAAAGAGGAGTGGAGGCTTTTTACAAGTATGAGAGAGCCAATGCGAAGAAAGAATTGCCGGCCGGCCCTTTTGCAAAGCTACTCCGAACACTGTCCGAGATTCAGGGAGCCGATCCTGAGATGTCACCAGTGCGCATCGCACTGGTCACCGACCGAAATACGCCAGCGCATGAAAGGGTCATCCGCACATTGCGTGCTTGGGATGTTCGTATCGACGAGGCTTTCTTTCTTGGGGGTATCGCCAAGACTGAGATCCTCAAGGCATTCGGAGCCCACATGTTTTTTGATGACAAAGAAGAATACTGCAAACTTGCTTCGGAAAAGGTGCCAACAAGCCGTGTACTCTTGCCGCTTCCGGACCGGACTGAAATTGAGGTTAACGTCCGGCTGGAGGCAGGGAGTGTTGCGGGGCAAGATCGCTTTCTTTTTATTTGCAAAAGTTATCTGAGGCGGACCTTCGCGCCAAATGAAGGCGAACTCAAGGAATGGTACCGGTTAAGCATCCAAGACTGGCCTGGGGCCAGTCGTTCCGGCTTTCTTAACGAACTCGAAGAAAGCGTCAAAGAGACGCCCCGTGGGAATGAACGCAGGGCTCCCACGGAAGAGGATACGCCCAAAGCAAAACTTCTAACGTTCTTGGAGAACCTGGTTTCGAAGCACCGTCCTAAGTGAAATCGTTTATAGTCATCTGAATCATGTTTGACGAGAACTTTGTCCTGGCCAAGGTACAGTCTCTCCTTTCGCAATCCGCGAAAGCGCGAGGCCCCCTACAACCACCTATAGATCCATCCATCATGGCGGATCTTTGCGCTGTCCTAAGCGTCGAGCACCGCCCGATGGTTCCTGAGGGCGTGCTGACGCCAGTGCCTGGTGGGTTCAAGATATATCTGCAGAGCAATTTTACGGGTCGATCAGGCATGAAATTCCGTAGGCGGTTTACTCTCGCCCATGAGTTAGTACACACGTTCTTCTATAACTTGAATGGCGGCATGCCCGAGCCGGTAAACAGATCACCCAGGGGACAGAGGCTTGAGCGTTTATGCCACATCGGAGCGCGCCAAATCCTAGTGCCGGAGTTCCTACTCAGGCAAGAGTTGAAGACAAAGGGTGAAGTTGCATCAGTGGAAGCGATCCTCGATCTGGCAAGACTTTTCGACGTTTCTGTCGAGGTCTTGATGCGGCGGCTCCATGGGCTTGGACTTATCGCGGATGACAAGTTCGCGGCGATCCTCGTCCACACCGGCGACGGTGGTACGCCCCTGATTCAGGCTGCATGCTATGGTTCTCTGTTACTTTGCAACGCCAACCGCCCAACGCGAGGAATGGATTTTGACTCTTGGGTTCGACCTCTGCTAGCTTCGACAACTAGTCCACTGGATTCTGAATGGGAACGAACAACACAGACTGCAACCATCACGGCAAAGAAGGTGTTTCGGTCAAACCGGTCCTTCATTCTCGATTTAAGATTTAATCGGCCAGCTCTTAACCGCCAGTGAAGCGTTTGCCACGAACTCAGTACCGATGGCCACCGAGCGACGCGGGTTTAGGCTGCAAAAGAGAAGATGTTCCACTCCGTTTGACACGTACGAATAAAGCGAGGAAAATTTTGTTTTGCAAGAGAGTGGCTCCAAATGAAACTGACTTTGGACCGCGACACCAGCGCGGCGGCGGACACGGCTGGATGGAGTACGTAGGCGCATGGATGAACTGAAGAAGGGCCAAGAAGTAGTGATTAAATCGGCCAAGCTATCCGGCACAGTGATTTCATCGCGTGACGATGGGGCCGAAGGCGTGATTTACAAAGTTCTTATTCCTGAAAGTACGATGTATTTTCGGCGTGCGGATTTAGAAACGTGGCCGGACCCGAGCGCGAAACCGGCACGTGGCAGCAAGGAATGGCTTGCCGAATTGGCGCGATTCACTGAACTAGGCAAACGCTGCCTAGCTGATCCCCACGACGCAGACCTGATACAGCAATGGGCGGAATCTGGCGAAAAGATAGGTTTCATCGTTCCAATCAAGTAAGTGGAACCGAAGCGCGGGAGTCGAGATTGGAGGATTTGATGCCGAACGGATATACCTTTACATATCCAAAAGTGAAACAGTTTCAGGATGAAAACGACAAAACCCTATATGAGTGCCGTGCCAATGTTATGGACCTCCGCACGGGTCGGATTGTAGCGGAATGCGGCGCCGTTGACGTTGATCGCGTGGATGCCCAGCGGCGGACCGTTGACCAAGCAGATGCGTTTATGCACAAAGATCGCGGCACAGTGCAGTCCTGAACAAAGTCCCAAAACCAGATCCCAGAATGAGTCCCAAAATCCATCTTTTTGTCCCAGAACGACCCGACAATCCACGATGATCACTCCATATTGCACGGAATCCGCTGTACCCCTAGCGCACTTCCCGATTGTGTGAGTTGAAGGCCCTGCGCGGGTTCGGAAATTCCCAACCAGATTTTGAGAGGAGAAGATGGCTAAGCAGCTTTCTAGGGCGGAACTTTACGCCCTAGTGTGGTCAGAACCGATGAAGACTCTGTCCGCGCGATTCGGAATCTCGGATGTCGCCCTGAAGAAGACCTGTGCGCGCGCAGTGATTCCGACGCCGGATCGCGGATATTGGGCCAAAAAAGAAGCGGGAAAGAATCCGATGCAGCAGGCACTTCCCGAGCGTCCGCCCGGTATGGCGGATGAGGTCGTCGTAGCTGGCGGTGGCAGTTATTGGCACTGGCATTGGAGCGACGAAGAACTTTTGGCCCCTCTTCCCCCAGCTCCGGAATTCAGTGAAACAATCGAAGCGGTGCGCGAGCGTATCGCAAAGATCGTTGGCAAATTGATAGTCCCACGAGATATTGTCATCTGGCATCCTGCGATCGACCGGCTTCTCAAGGAAGATGACAAACGCCGAGAAAAGCAACTTGCTGCTCGCTACCCAGTGTCGTGGGACAATCCGCTGTTCGATGCGCCAATCGAACGCAGAAGGCTGCGCATCTTGAATACCTTTTTTCTGGCCACGGCGAGAATGAACGGCAAACCGACAATAAGCGGGCGCGAAGCACGCAGTATTCATCTCACCTTTTACCAACAGCATGTCGGGATTCGACTCGATCGGCCAAAGCGACCTGGCCGTGGCGGTCGTACAGAGCAGGGGGCAGAGCCGAGCGATACAAAGCTGTGCTTATCGATTCTCGAGAGTCTCGGCTCGGATAAGGAGCGAGTCAGTTGGCAGGATGACGGGGGCAGTAGGCTTGAAAGCCGTCTCGCGGAGATTGCGATTCAACTTATCTTGACCGCTGAGCTCCAGCACCGTGAAAGTGCTGTACGTCGGTATCAATGGCGCGTGGAACGGAAGGCCCAACTTGAAGAGGAAGAAAGGGAACGGAAGCTCAAAGCCGAGCGAGCGGAACGTGAACGACGGAAACGTCTCGAACAGGCACGGATCGAACGCCTGCTTAAGGCTGCTGCAGCATTTCAGCAAGCCGGAGTAATACGGAAGTACGTCGAAGCAATCCGATTGACGCTGTCAAGCAGTGAGGCTTGCTCACCTGGGGAGTTAGAACGGTGGAGCCAATGGGCGTTGTCGGAAGCCGATAGGATCGACCCGGCTATAGGAGGTGCATTCCTGATAGCAATGAGAGATGAGGAAGGTGCCCAAGACGGGCTGTTTCCTTCGGATGAATAGCCGTGAAATGATTGGTGAGTTCAGGTCAACTTAGACAAGCTCTGAGCCGCTGGCAAAAGTGAATCCATACCGTGTACCTGCGGTGTACCTCACTTCGGCGTTTTTGCGGTTTTTCTCCGCTTTGCTTTTTCGTAGAATCAGTAAGTTACGCAGTATCAATCACTCCGGGGGGTTCGACTCCCACCCCGGGCACCAGTCTTTTTAATTTATTTTCTGGCGCTTTGCGCGTCTTCTTGCCCGAACCTACGCATAACTCGAGCGTTACATTGACCCCAACACCCGCCAATGTTACGCTCTCGCCGCAGTCCCCCATACCGCATGCGCGCCGTCGACCTGATCCGCAAAAAACGCGATTCCGCCGAACTCTCCCGCGACGAGATTGACTTCCTCATCTCCGGTTACACACGCGGCGAAATCCCCGACTATCAAATGGCCGCCTGGCTCATGGCTGTTTGGATCCGCGGCCTCAATCGCTCCGAACTCGCCGCTCTCACCGAAGTCATGCTCTGCTCCGGCGAAATTCTCAATCTCTCTCGCATCCCCGGCAGGAAAGTCGACAAGCACTCCACTGGCGGCGTCGGCGACAAAACCTCCCTCATCCTCGCTCCCATCGTTGCCGCCGGCGGCCTCACCGTTCCCATGATCAGCGGCCGCGGCCTCGGCCACACCGGTGGCACTCTTGATAAACTCGAATCCATCCCCGGCTTCAACGTCAATCTCTCGCTCCAGGATTTCGTCGGTGTTCTCCGCGAATGCGGCATGGGCCTCATCGGCCAAACCGCGGAAATCGCCCCCGCCGACAAAAAAATCTACGCCCTCCGCGACGCCACCTCCACCGTCGAAAACATCGGCCTCATCTGCGCCTCCATCATGAGCAAAAAACTCGCCGAAGGCATCGACGCCCTCGTCCTCGACGTCAAAACCGGTTCCGGCGCCTTTATGAAAACCGAAGAAGACTCCGTCCGTCTCGCCGAAGTCATGGTCGAGACCGGCGAGCGCATGGGCAAAAGAGTCGTCGCGCTCATCACCAGCATGGACCAGCCCCTCGGCCGCATGGCAGGCCATGCCGTGGAAATCGCCGAGTGCATCGACGTCCTCAACGGCAGCGGTCCCGCCGACCTCCGCGAACTCAGCATCGAACTTTCCGCCTGGATGTTTTTCCTCGGCGACCGCACCAAATCCGTCGACGACGGCCGCCTCCTCGCCGAAACGATGATCATCACCGGCCAGGCCAAGGAAAAATTCAAGCAGGGCATTCGCCTGCAAGGCGGCGACGATCGCGTCGTTCACGACCCGCAACTTCTTCCGCAAGCCCGCTCCCGCATCGAGGTCCTCAGCCCCGCCACCGGCTTCATCACCGCCACGAATTGCGAACAATTCGGCGACGCTCTCGCCATGCTCGGTGGCGGCCGCGAAAAAAAGGAAGACTCCATCGACCACGCCGTCGGCCTCGAATTCCACAAGCGCATCGGCGACCCCGTAAAAAAAGGCGAGCCTCTGGCCACAATTCATTACAATAGCGGCGCAAAGTTGGCCGAAGCGCAAAGCCTCATCGCCGCCAGCTACTTCATCGGCGATGCCGCGCCCAGCGAATCGCGCCCGCTCATCCGCCGCATTCTTGGCGGCTAGCGCACCAACGTCTTCATCTGCTTGGTAGAAATGCTCGCTAGAACTGCTCGGTAGAAAGAGGTCCACGAATGGGACGCTTCACCGGAGTGCTCGGCCTGCTCGCCATGCTCGGCTTCGCCTACCTCTTCTCCACCGATCGCAAAGCCATCAAGCTCAAAACCGTTCTCTGGGGCCTCGGCCTCCAACTCTCTTTCGCCATCTTCGTTCTGCGCGTCGCGGCAGGCCGCGATCTCTTTCAGTGGGCCGGAGAAAAAGTCAATACGCTCCTGGGCTATGCCTTCTACGGCTCCCAATTTGTCTTCGGCGAACTCGGCTTGCCCTCCGTCGCCAATACCAATTTCGCCGCCTCTCCCGAGCACTTCGTTTTTGCCTTTCAAGTCCTCCCCACCATCATCTTCATCGCCGCTTTTTTCGCTCTGCTCTATCACATCGGCGTCATGCAGCTCGTCATCCGTGCCGCTGCCTGGCTCATGACCCGCGTCATGGGCGCTAGCGGCGCCGAATCCCTCAACGTTGCCGCCAGCATCTTCATGGGCCAGACCGAGGCCCCGCTCACCATCCGCCCCTTCCTAAATAAGCTCACGAAATCCGAGCTCATGGTCGTCATGACCAGCGGCATGGCGCACGTCTCCGGCGGCATCATGGCCGCCTACATCGCCTTCGGCATCAAAGCCGAATTCCTTCTCACCGCCGTCATCATGACCGCTCCCGGCACTCTGCTCATGGCCAAAATGCTCGTCCCGGAAACCGAGCAGCCTCTCACCGCTGGCCGCGTCGAAATGCCCGAAATGGAAAAGGACTCCAATTTTCTCGGCGCCATTTCCCGCGGCACCGTTGACGGCCTTCATCTCGCCCTCAATGTCGGCGCCATGCTCATCTCGTTCATCGCTCTGCTCTATCTCGTCAACGCCATGATGGGCGGCGCGCACAATTGGTTTGTTCTCCATCCGCACCTTCATCTCACCCGGTTTCCCTCCAGCCTTCAGCAGGTTTTCGGCTGGGTTTTCGCTCCCATCGCCTGGCTCATCGGAATTCCCTGGCACGAATGCATGGCCATGGGCAATCTTCTCGGCACGCGCATGGTCATCAACGAAGTCGTTGCCTTCCAGCAGCTCGGCGAACTCGTCAAAGCCAGCGCCTTCGATCCGCGCGCGGCCCGCATCGCCACCTTCGCTCTTTGCGGCTTCGCAAATTTCAGCTCCATCGGCATCCAGATTGGCGGCATCGGCGCGCTCGCTCCCGATCAGCGCACCCAGCTCGCCAAATTCGGCATCCGCGCCATGCTCGCCGGCACCATGGCCAATCTAATGTCCGCCTCCATCGTCGGCATCCTTTCGTGATGCCGTTCCTCTCTGTGCGCTCTGTGTTCTCCGCGTTCTCTGTGTAATTCTTCACTTGTTTTCTTATTTCCCCTCAACTCCATGTAAAATCCCAATCACACAATGCCGCCCCGAAAAAAAGCCACATCCGAAAAGAATGCCCCCGCCGAATTCGAACGCGCCGAAGCCGCCGCCAATTTTATTTTCTCGAAGGCGCAACTCCGCCCCAAAATCGCCCTCGTCCTCGGTTCCGGCCTCGGCGCCTTCGCCGAGGAATTCCTCGGCGCCACCAAAATCCCCTACGCCGAAATTCCTTACTTCCCCAAATCCACCGCCATCGGCCACGCCGGCAATCTTGTCCTCGGCAAAGTCGGCGCAATCCCCGTCGCGGGCATGCAGGGCCGCGTCCATCTTTACGAAGGCTATTCCGCCAAAGACGTCGCCTTTCCCATTCGCGTTTTTTCCCGCATGGGCGTCCAAGCCGTCATTCTCACCAACGCCGCCGGCGGCATTAAGCACGAATTCACGCAAGGCAAACTCGTGGTCATCAAGGATCACATCAATCTTCAGGGCGCAAATCCTCTCACCGGACCCAACGACGAGCGCTTCGGCCCGCGCTTCCCGGATCTGACCGTCGCCTACGACCGTAGATTTCGCGAAATGACCGTCGGCGAAGGCAATCGCAACGGCGTCGGCCTGTACGAAGGCGTCTACGCCGCGCTTCCCGGCCCAAGCTACGAAACTCCCGCCGAAATCCGATACCTCCGCGCCATCGGCGCCGATCTCGTCGGCATGTCCACCGTCCCCGAAGTCATTGCCGCCCGCCATTGTGGCATCCGCGTCCTCGGCATCTCTTGCGTCACCAACGCCGCCGCCGGCATTCTCGATCAGCCTCTCGACCACAAAGAAGTCCTCGCAACCGGCGAGCGCGTCCGCGGCCAGTTCATCGCTCTCCTAAAAATCGTCATCCCGCGCATTGCCGCCGAACTCTCATGAGCGCCCAGTCTCTTCTCCGTGATCTCCGTGCCCTCTGTGCCCTCTGTGTAAAATTCCCCATACCACTTCAACCCCGGTCGCAGTTTTGTCAGCGCACTCCCCCCGCGCTGCCGATTCCCGATTTTCACCACTGCATCGGTTTTCTCTATCCGTGGAGAACTAAAATATGAACGAACATGACGCCCTAGTTGAAGCCGCCCAGCAAGCCCGCGAAAATTCCCACGCCCCCTTTTCAAATTTCCGCGTCGGCGCTGCCCTGCACGCCACTTCCGGCAGAATCTTCGGCGGTTGCAACGTCGAAAACGCCACCTACGGCCTCACTGTTTGCGCCGAGCGCGTCGCCATTTTCAAGGCTATGAGCGAAGGCGAGCGCAACTTCGACGCCATCGCCGTCGTCACCGATACCGAGACGCTCACTCCGCCCTGCGGCGCGTGCCGCCAGTTGCTCTGGGAATTTTGCGGCGATATTCCCGTCATTCTGGCAAATTTGAAGGGCAAGACGGAAACCCTCCGCATGCGCGATCTGTTTCCAAAGCCGTTCGATTCTTCCAACTTGTAAGAAGCGGGGAAAAAGAATGAATCCAAAGCGGATGGCTCACAGCAAATGGACGATCCTGCTCCTCTGCGCGGCGCTGGTTTTCGGCGCTGCGTTAAAGGCTTTTGCGCAGGCGCCGGAAAAAGGGAAGCCCGCCAACTTCGTCGATCTCGTCATTAGCAACGGCACCGTTGTCACCATGGACGCCAACCGCCGCATCCTCGAAAACGGTTACGTCATCGTCAAAGGCGACATTATCGTCGCCGTTGGCGAAGGTCTTCCACGCATGCCCAATGGCCCCATCTTCACCAAACAATCCATCGACGCCAAAGGAGCTCTCATCCTTCCCGGCTTCGTCAACGGCCACACCCACGTCCCCATGACTCTTTTTCGCGGCCTCTGCAATGACGTTATCCTCGACGTCTGGCTGCACAAATGCATCTTCCCCGCTGAAGCCAAAAACGTCACCGAAGACTTCGTCCGCTGGGGCACGCGCCTCGCCGCCGCCGAGCAAATCCGCTCCGGCGTCACCACCTTCGCTGACATGTACTACTTCGAAGATGCCATCGCCGAAGAAACCAAAGCCGCCGGAATGCGCGGCATCCTCGGCGAAACGTTCATCGATTTTCCGGCTCCCGATAACAAGACGCACGCCGCTGCCCTCGCATACACCGAAAAATTTCTCCAGCGCTGGCAAGGCGATCCGCTGATCCACGCAGCCGTCGCTCCCCACTCCATCTACACCTGTTCGAAAAAAACGCTCCAGGATGCCGCCGCCCTCGCGCGCAAATATCACGCCCCGATTTTGATTCACGTCGCCGAAATGAAAAAGGAACTGGACGACAGCTTGCGCCAGAACGGCCTCACCTCCGTCCAATACCTTGACAAGATCGGCGTCCTCGGCCCGGATGTCGTCGCCGCCCACTGCATCTTCGTAAACGAAAAAGACCGCCAGATCCTCGCCGAGCGCCGCGTCGGCTGCGTCCACAATCCTTCGAGCAACATGATGCTCGCCAGCGGCGTCGCTCCCGTTATCGACGAGCGCGCCGCGGGCATCGCCGTCGGCCTTGGCACCGACGGCCCGGCCGGCAGCAACAACGACCTCGACTTGATGGAAGAAATGGATCTCGCCGCCAAACTTCAGAAAATCACCCGCATGGACCCGCGCGCCCTCGGCGCGCAGTCCGTCGTCGAAATGGCCACCATTGACGGCGCCAAAGCCCTGCACATGGAAAACGAAATCGGTTCTCTCGAGCTTGGCAAAAAAGCCGACATCATTCTAATTTCCCTCGATGAACCCAACGCCGTTCCCATGTACGGCATCTATTCGCAGCTTGCCTACGCCTTGAAAGGTAGCGACGTCCAAACCGTCATCATTGGCGGCCGCGTCGTAATGCGCGACAAAAAACTTCTCACTCTCAACGAACCCGAAATTCTCGACAAAGCCCGCGAGTACGGCAAGAAAGTCGAAGCCTCGTCGAAATAACCCCGCTCCTTCCATGCTGAAAACCTCCTACAACGCGATTGCGGGCCAGAGCGTCGAGCGGCTCGCCGCCCTGAGCGACGGCATTTTCGGCGTCGCCATGACGCTGCTCCTGCTCGAACTTCACGTCCCCGCCAGGGAACTGATTCACAGCGAAAGCGCTTTGCGCCGCGCGCTATTGCTGCTCGCTCCTGATCTTCTTATCTATCTGATGAGCTTTTTGACGTTGGGCATTTTTTGGGTCGGCCAGCAGACTCAGCTCAATCACATCGAGCGATCCGAGCGCCACTTCACGTGGATTCATCTCGCGTTTCTTTTTCTCGTCACGCTCATGCCCTTTTCCACTCGCCTCTTGATCGAGTTCATCCATTTCCGCACTGCTCTGCTCGCTTATTGGGCTAACATTTTGTTTCTCGGCGCGCTGCTCTTCATCAGTTGGGGCCGCGCTCGCCGCGCATCGTTAATCAAGAGCGATACTCCGCCGGAAGTTCCCGCTGCGATATGCCGCCGCATCTGGATTGCGCAATCGCTCTATGCCTTTGGCGCGTTGCTCTGCATTTTCGGCACCTATTGGAGCATTGCGTTCATCGTTCTCGTGCAACTCAATTACGTGATCGCGCCCCGCTATTGGAATCGCAAACCCGCCGAGGATGCCTAGATGAATCACACCGAATATGCCAAGCTGCTCGAAACCGCGATAGCCGAAGCGCAGCGCGGCCTCGCGGAAGGCGGAATCCCCATCGGCGCCGCTCTCTTCGATAGTTCCGGCAAGCTCTTGGGAAGCGGCCACAATAGTAGGGTGCAAGACGGCGATCCTTCCGCGCATGCGGAGACCGATGCATTTCGCAAAGCCGGCCGCCAGCGCAGCTATCGCGACAAAATCATGGTCACCACGCTCGCGCCGTGCTGGTATTGCAGCGGCCTCATTCGCCAATTCGGCATCGGAGTGGTCGTCGTCGGCGAGTCCGAAAATTTTCGTGGCGGAATCGACTGGCTTCAGGAAAATGGAATCAAAGTGATTGATCTTGCGTCTAAGGAATGTGTGCGGATGCTCGCGAAATTCATCGCGGAAAATCCCGCGCTGTGGCACGAAGACATCGGCGAAGACTAATCTTTGCCCGCGCGAGACTCGGTATGTCTCCGGGAAGTGAGCCCTTCATGCAACGACAAAAGAGATTAAGCAATTTTCTCATTCTGGCATTCGCTTGCATCGCTGCGACAAGTTTTGCGATCGCGCTGCGCGCAAGTGGATCCGCCGAAGAAGAAATTCCCAAGCTCGCCGCGCTCATGGGGTGGAAGCCCGGAACCGTCGTCGCGGATATCGGCGCCGGCGATGGCAGCTACGCCTTCGCCGCTGTCGAGCAAGTCGGTCCGTCGGGAAAAGTGTACGCGACGGAAATCAATCAGGAAAAATTAAAAGCTCTTCGCGCGGAAGTCAAGGAACGCGGCTTGAAAAACGTTACCATCCTCGAAAGCGCGGAAGCCCAAACGAATTTACCGCCTTCTTGCTGCGATGCGATTTATTTGCGCCGCGTGTATCACCACTTGACGAAGCCCCTCGAATTCGACGCCAGCATTCTTCGCTCGCTCAAGCCCGGCGGAAAGCTCGCCATCATCGATTTTCCTCCTCACCCCGAGTACGGCAAGGTCGAGGGCGTTCCGAAAGACCGCGTGAACCACGGCATCTACCAGAAAATCCTCATCCACGAGTTGGGCGAAGCGGGCTTCCAGGTCGAAAAAATCGTCGATGACTGGCCTTCGGACAATTACTGTGTTTTGTTCTCGAAGAAGTAATCAGCCCCGCCGCAACAATCGCAAAGTCCAAGAAAAACGAAACGAAAGTTCAGCCGCCATATTGTTTTCTCTGCGCGTACTATCCTCGGAGATCAGTCCGCCTCGGTGTATGTATCGTATTTAACCGCGATATCGCGAACTTCTTGAAGAGTCATATCGCGGAGCAGCTTGCCGTCTTCCAGCACCGTTTCGAGCGCGTTCACGCCGAGCGCGGAATAATCCGGATTCGGTGAATCGTTATCGACTTCCACGGTCACGAATTCCTTTCCGTTGTGGATCAGGTTGAAGCGCCCGCCCTTGCTCGCTTTTGATGGATCGGTCTTGGGATTTTTGTAGACGTTGTGCCACTTGCCGCCGCGATCGATCGCGGAACATTTCAATGCAAATTTCAGCGTATCGCGATTCACTTGCTGCAGCAGCGCCCCGCCCATTCCATAGCTCCAGATATCCTGCGACCAGCCTTTCCGCGTGAGCTGCCCCGTGATGTTTTGAATCGTGTAGTAGTTCACGCCGTCCCCCTGAATAAACCGCACGCACGGAACGGTGGTCTTCCATCCCTTTTTATTTACTTCGTAGCCGAAAACTTCGGCCACAATCTTGAACAGTTCCTCAAGCACGGTAACCGCGTCGCCGGAGTCCGGGCGAATGACGAGCGTGCCTTTTCGCTGCAAGACTTTGTCGTGAAGCGCGCCGCCCCACAGGTTGCGCACGGCGTTATAAATGTCATACGAATCGCTGACGCAAGCGACCACCCCTTCCGGACAGTTCTCGAGCATGTTGGCGTACGCCTGCTCCTCGTTGGCTTCGCCCCACGCCGTGATCGTGGAATGTTCGGACGCCGGAATGGCGTAGCCCGCGCAGTTGAGCGGATCTTTTGCGGTGAGATCCGCGGCATAAAATTGATTCAGAAGTTGAATGGCTGCGATTGTATCCGTGCCCAGAAAATTGATCAGATGAGCCGCGCCGCCGATGGCCGCGGATTCCTTCGAAGAAACGCCGCGAAATCCAAAATCGATCAGCTTGAACGGCAGAAGCGACGGGTCGCCGGTGCGCACCAAAGCTTTGCCGATCACCTGTTTGATGGCGCGCGAAAGCGTCGCCACCGTGATGGGATACCAGACCTCGAGCAAAACGGTTTCCGCCCAATTCGTGAGCCAGTAAAATTCGGGATCGGTGTTCTCAACGGTGATGAGCGCGTTGTGGCTCTTCACCACCGTGCCTTCCTTCACCGCACGAATGCGCAGCGGAAGACGCCCGCCGTGTTTTGCGTAAAGCGATTTGAATCCCTCGTAATTGAAGGTCTTCGGATGCCCGCCGAAATGGGCGTGCGCGAAGCGCCGCGCCTCCTCGACATCGTCCAGCGTAAAAACCTGGCCGGCGAAATTGGATTTCACGATGTACTGCAGCATCGCCAGCATCGTTTCGCTGAACATGCCGCCGCGCGATTCGACGTAGGAATAGATATGCCGCGTGTCCGGCGGATATTGCCACCAGTGCGTAAGTTTGTAGGAGTCGGTGTTGAGAATCGGATTCAGACGCAGCGACTGCATGAAACTCCTTTTGACCTAGAACAAAAAGGAAACGGGCATTTTGTTCATCGGATTTGTGAATCGCAAGAGAACCTATCCGGCGATTCGCGCCGGGCGACCAGGCCGCGTTCTTTTCTCAAGGTAGCGCGCCAAAATGGCAGTTCGGTAAGTTCCCGGCGCCCAAATTCAAAAACAAAATTCAGATAATAAGTCAGACACAAAATTCAATTGACCCAGCGGTCCGGCCGCGAAGGCGGCTCGTTCTTGTGCTTGTTGATATAGACGTCGAATCGTTTGCGGTTGCGTTTGTGCTGCCAGTCCGAAACGCTGTTTCGCACGCTGTACAGAAAAGATCCACGCCGCAAATAGAGGTAGCCGACCAGCATGCCTCCCAGATGGCAGAAATGCGCGACGGAATCCCCGCCCGATCCCAGCGTCGAGAAAAATTCGATCGCGCCCATCACCGCGACGTACGGCCGCATGGGAATCGTTACCGGCAGCGGAAAAAGCCAGATGCGCCGGTCCGGAAAAAGAATGGCGTTGGCCATCAAAATTCCGAAAATCGCTCCGGAAGCTCCGATCGTGGGAACGTCCGATGGCGTATGGCCCCACGTCATCGGAATGACTTTCACCAGAATTTCGATCAGGCCCGCGCCGACGCCGCACAGAAAAAAGAAATTCAGAAATCGCTTTTTTCCCCAGACCAATTCCAGCTCGCGGCCGAACATCCACAGAAACAGCATGTTGATCAACAAATGGAACAAGCCGCCGTGCAGAAAAATGTACGTGAACGGCTGCCACAAGCGCAGGCCCGGAATCGGGCCGAGAGCAACAAGTCCGAAGTAGTGGTTGATCCATGCCGCGTCGCGCACGCCGAGGAGCAGCGCGACGAGCGTCTGCACCAGAAAAACGCCGGTGCAGATGAGCACGAGAAGCTTGACGCCGGGCGTGATGAAGCCGCGCCAGTCAAAGTTATAGCGGCGGGCGCGGAACGAAGTCCCCATATTCAAAGTTTACGGCCTCGGAACGCGCCCGTCAAAGCGGCGTTTGTGTGGAAATGCGCGGCGCCAAGGCCGTTTTTGAGCGGCGCGAAGGATAGCGCCGGCCGATTCGTGTCCGGCTGTTTTGCGCCGTGGTAGGAGCGTTATTTGGATTCGAAACAAATTGTTTGCTACTCCTCAATTGAGTTTTTTGCGCGCGAAATAAAAAAGCGAGGCAGCCAGCAGCGCGAACATAAACAGGCCGAAGAGCGATTGCGCGTGCAGTGGCACCGGAAGCGAGTTTGCAGCGAGCGAGGGCCAAAGCTTGGGACCAATCGAGAATAGATCCGGGCGCCAGGGCAAGCGCATGACGTGAGCGAACCATCCGGGCACGTGCGTGGCGATTTCCGGGTCCTGGAACAGATTGATGACAATTCCAAGCAAACCGAAGACGCCGCCGGCGGCGATGAGTCCGCTGGAAAAGAGCGCGCCGGGGCTGGCTTCTCCTTCGTCCTTTTTCTCCTTGGAAAAAGCTTCGACCAGCCAACGAACGAGGCCGCCCGCGAACATGGTGGCGGTGGTGGCAATCGAGAGATACGAACCGACCGCGAAAGCCAGCGAGCGAATGCCGAGGACCTCGACGGCGACAACCAAAGCGACGCCCATCAGGACGAGGCGCCAGGGAAGTTTCTGATTGAGGATGCCGTTAATGACCGTGGCCATGAGGCGCGCTTGCGGAGCGGGAGCTTTGTCGCTGCCGATGCCGGGAGCCCACTGAATTTCGATCTGTTTTGTGCCGCTGTCGTAGAGATATTCGCCATCGGGGATGACGCTCGAACCAAGAGCATTGATCAGCGCGTAGCTCTTGCCGCGATACCCAAAGTTGTTGCGTTCGATTTTTACGCCGGAGGGAAGAGCGGTGATATTCACGGCAATTTGGGTGGGCGCGTATTTTTCGAGGCCGACGTTCATTAAGTTGAGCGTGGCGCCGATGGCGAACGTGGAGACGGTGACACCGATCAAAAGGGCGATTTGCTGGCGATAAGGAGTAGCGCCTACAAGATAGCCGGTTTTGAGATCTTGCGAAGTGGCGCCGGCAATGGCCGCGGCGATGCAAACGACGCCTCCAATCATAAGCGCGAGAACCGAGTAGTTCGGCGCCGTCCAGCCGGCAAGGAAGAAGATCGCGCAAGTGGCCATGAGCGTGGCGATGCTCATTCCGCTGATGGGATTGGAAGAATTGCCGAGGAGGCCGCTGATGCGGGCCGCGACGGTGACAAAGAGAAATCCGAAAACGACCACGAAAATGGCGGCGAAAAGATTCTGATACCAGAAGGTGCTCGCGCCTTTCATGGGATGGAACGTGAGCAAGACCCAGAGCATCACGATGATTACAATCGAGCCGACGATCACATTGCGCATGGGCATGTCCTCGTCAATGCGGCTGGAGGCCGAGGACTGGCCGCCGCTTTGAGCGCGAACGTCTTTCAGGCCGGAACGCAGAGCAGAAATGATGGTGGGCAAAGTGCGAACGAGAGTGATTATACCCGCGGCGGCGACGGCACCCGCGCCCATGGGCCGGATGTAGGTGGTCCAGAGCTGGTCCGGCGACATTTCTGGAATAGGGATGGTGCCGGGGTAAATGGCGTGGCCACCGGAAAGCTGGCCGAAGAATTTGATTGCGGGTATTACGACGAGCCACGAAACAATTCCGCCGGCAAAAAGGAGCCCGGCAACGCGGGGACCGATGATGTAGCCGACACCGAGATATTCGGAAGTGACGTTGGCGCGGAACGAAGCGCCGGGAAACCATTTGGGCTGGCTCTCCGGTTGCGAGGGCCACGCCTGGAAGATGTTCATGAAGACGGTGTATACGCCGCCGAGACCGAGACCCCAGAAAACCCTGCCCGCAAAGGATCCGCCGCGCTCGCCCGCAACCAGAACGTCGGCACAGGCAGTGCCTTCGGGGAAGGCGAGGTTGCCGTGTTCCTTGACGATGAGCTGGCGGCGCAGGGGAACCATGAGGAGCACGCCGAGCCAGCCGCCGAGGAGCGCGAGGGGGAAAATCCGCCAGAAAGTGAATTCGGAACCGAAGCCGAGAAATATCAACGCGGGGATGGTGAACATCACGCCTGCGGCGAGCGATTCGCCGGCGGAGCCCGTGGTCTGGACAATGTTGTTTTCGAGGATGGTCGAGCGGCCAAACGCGCGCAGGATACTGATCGAGAGAACGGCGATCGGGATGGAGGCTGATACCGTCAGACCGGCGCGCAGACCGACATAGACACTGACCGCGCCGAAGAGCAATCCGAACAGCGCCCCGAGGATGATGGCGCGGATCGTGAATTCCTTGGGACTCTCCTCGGCGGAAATGTAGGTGTGGAATTCTCCCGGAGGAGCCGTGGAACTCCATGGACGGTCAGTCACTGAATCCTCCCCGTAAGCGAAATGCGATGCGCCCGTTTTCCAAATCGGACGCGGCCGTGGCCGTGTGCGGCGGGATTATGCCGCAAAACGGAGGTTGGAGGTTAGAGCTTAGATGTTGGAACCGACAAAGGGCCGAAGTTGAGCCAAGAGGCTTCGCACCCGATGACCGCCGAATGAAGCGATGCTCGTGAACTGCGGGATTCCAGAGGAAGGAGACGATTTTGCAGGAAGCTAGGTGGTGCCACCACGGGTGTTTTGTGCAAAGAGTGCGGAACATTAAGAAAACATGGAAGATAGCATTTTGCCCAGTGCAAAAGAGTTTGTAAGAGTATGAAAACAAAGGGCGGCTAAAGCGCATGGAATGAAACTGATGTGGACTCTTGCAAAGAGCAGCGGCGAAAGGCGATTGCGGTGAGGAGGGTGGGCCCCCTACCCCCGGGGTGTACAGAGAATTGTCCGCAATCGTAGGATGAGAAAGGGGTTGCGGCAATTCCTGCGTGTCTTCAGGCGCGCAAGGCGTCGCGGAGGAGGATCGGAAGGGAATGGCGCAAACGGCTAGACGCTGGACGTTGGCGAAAAGGGGCTGAGCCTTGAAAGGCGTGCGAAGGGTTGGCGAGCGAAACATGCAGAATGGGAGCGGGACTAATAACCATTTATCAATACATATCTAAGTTGACTTAGTGCTAATTCGAATGGCCAGGGACGATTCGAATGAGGGGAGCGCAAGTTGCGGGGATGGAGGGAGTTGGGAGGGGAGTGCTGGGTATGTAACGGCTGTGGAAATCTGTGGAAAACCACGGATTGAGCAGACGGGAATCGGAAATGCGAAATTCGGGATGAAGGAATCTGAAAAGGAAGGGATGCCGGCGCGGGATAGTAAAATATATGCTACCATGGGGATAATGGTGGCGATTCTCGAGTATCGCGAGAGCGACGGTTGCATCCCTTTTCGCGAGTGGACGGACGCACTGGACGCTGCATCGGCCCAGAGGGTGGCGAGAGCGCTTTACCGTCTAGGCCAGGGCAATTTCTCGAATGTCAAGAGTGTTGGAGCGGGCATTCTGGAATGCAAAATCCATTTCGGCCCTGGCTATCGCATTTATTTTGGAAAGGATGGCGAAGAGATCGTAGTCCTTCTGGGCGGCGGAACGAAACAGCGGCAGCAAAACGATATACTGCGCGCGCTCAACCGATGGCATGACTATAAGCAAAGGAAGGCGCAGCGGAAAGAAGGCGAATGAAAATGGCTTTGACAAGCGATTTTAGAGAAGGGGTTCAAGCGCGCATAATGCGGGACCCTGAATTTCGAAGAGGGATGCTGAGCGAGGCGCTGGAAAGTTTGCTTTCGGGCGAAGTGGCCCTGGCGAAAGAGATCCTGCGCGATTATATCAATGCAACGGTTGGGTTTCCGAAGCTAGCAGAGGCGACGAAAATCCACGTGAAGACGATTCACCAGATGTTTGGACCGAAGGGGAATCCGACGGCGAGCCGGCTATTTGAAATTATTGCGTTTTTGCAGAAGGCGGAAGGAGTGCGGTTTGAGGTGCGGCCAGCGCGCGCGGGATCGCGTAAGAAAAAAGCAAGATTGCCGAGGAGAACGAAACGAATTGCTGCGGCGGCGATGAGGCGCTGAAGGAGCGGGGCGACAACGGCGAAAAACGGAGACTTTATCGTTCCTAGGAAAACGCGCGGGATGGGGCAGGGGGGCTTCATTTCGGGTGTAGGTCGGCGGCCCAGAGTTTCTTGGCGTCGACGGCGAAGACCAGGCCGAGGGGACGGTTGACGTAATGAAGGCCGTCTGAAATTTGGAATTGGATTTGGCGGTCGGTTTCGGGGTCGAGCCACCAGGTCATGACGGCTCCGGATGGGAGCTCAGATTCGAAGGCGTCAAGCTGGCTCAGTGGCAAATTAGAATAGGACTTGAGGCGGTTTACAACGGCGTCTGGGAGCAGAGTGTTTTTGAGGACGCTTCCCTGGGAGGAGCCATCGGAAATGGCTTCCGTGGAGGGAAGCAACTCTGCCATATCCATGGGCATGGGAACGGGCAAGCGATCCTGAAAGGTGAAGGGACGGAAGAAGCCGTGGAGTTTGCCAGCGGCGAAGAGTTTCTTTCCCGTTTTAAAATTGTAGACGGAAACTTGGTCTGTGGAAGCAAGCGCGACGGCGTCGGGACTGGCGATGACAATGTGTCGGGGTTGAATGGCGTCTTGCAAGGGAGCGTCCAGCAGGGATTTGCCGGTGCTGCGCTCGAGGCTGTGCAAGCCATTTCCATCTGTATAGAGAATCGCATCGGATGATTGATCCCAAACGAGATTGGAACTGTGACCGTGAGTTTTTACGCGCCATCGTTCGGTCCCGGTTTTAACGTCCGCTGCCGCGACGTTGTCGTCGCCGATGGCGACGAGCAAATCCCCGTAAACATAGAGCCAAGAGATCTTGCCGAGGCCTTCGATTTTCCAGCGCGGCTGATTGGTAGCCGGATCGACGGCTTGCACGGTCTTTAGGGCATAGATCAGCTGGCCATCGGCCACGGCGAGCGGCAGGGGCACGCGGTCGCTGCCCAGAAATTTGGAGCCCGATTCCCAAAGGGATTTACCGTTGGAAAGGTCCATGCAGGCCATCACGCTATTGCCGTAGTAGATGAATAGATGATCGCCCGCCGCGGTGAGGCTCACAGATCCATAAGCAAAAACGTGAGGATATTGGGCGTTCCATTCAACATTACCGGTAAGAAGATTGATGCGCTCGAATTCAAACCGGAACGGGTACGCGCGGATTCCAGCCTCACTCGCCAGCACTTTGCGTTGGAGCCGAAGTGAAGCCAAGAGGACTTCGCGAGCGTCGGGCAAAGGGACAACGAGCAGCGGCGCTTTGATTTGCGGCTGATCCCACAAGCGCGCGCCAGTGAGCAGGTTCAGTGCGAGAAGCCGCCGCTTGGGAGCGCCGGGAATTTTGGCGTCGTTAATGATCACAACACCCATGCCTGGAATTTCGAAGAGATTCCAGGCAGGCAGCAGCGGATCGAAATCTGGAAGTTGCCAGAGTTGGCGGCCGTCCTCGGCGTTTACAGCGGTGAGAGTCTTGCCCGATTCGACGAGAAGGATTCCGGCGGAGGTCGGCAGGTACCAGGAAACGGGCTTGGGGAAGTCTTTAGTCCAGCGAAGCTCGACGGACTGGGAACGGGCGAGAGGTGGGATAAGAGTGAAGACAAACAAGAGGACGAGAGGACGAATTCTCAAACAGTGATCCATCGAAACTCCCAAGGCGTCAAAGACAACGGCGAATATAACGGATAGTATGATGGCGAGCGCAATACGTGTCAGGATATTTCTACGGGCAAGCTCACAGTTAGTGAAGGGGGCGTGAAGAAGAGTGCGACAAGAGTGTCAGGAAAGGCGGGCGCGGACGCGATCGCTGAGGGCTTTGCCGTAGACGACTTTGCCTTCGAGCGCGGCTTTGGCGGCTTTGACGACTACTCCCATTTGTTTCATCGAATTGGCGCCTGTTTCCGCGATAGCTTTGGCGATGGCGGCGTCCATTTCGGAGTCGCTGGCGGAGGCGGGCAAATAAGATTCGAGAATGGCGAGTTCCTTGGTTTCTTTGTCTACGAGGTCCTGGCGGCCGCCTTTTCCAAATTGATCGATGGATTCCTTGCGCTGCTTGACGAGCGTTTGCAGAATTTGGATGGATTCGGCTTCGTCGAGCGCGCGGATTTTTTCGGTTTCCTTATACTTGATGGCGGACTTCACGCCGCGCAGCACGCTGAGGCGCAGTTCGTCTTTGGAGCGCATGGCGTCGACGAGGTCTTTCTGTATTTTTTCCGAGAATGTCATGAGGTTCAATATAGCAGAAGAAAGAGAAAAGAATTAACACAGAGAGCACCGAGGGTGCAGAGAGCATGGTGAAGAAACAAACGAACACGATTTGACACCGCGGGGACGGCTCGCTACCGTTACTGTTCTAGTTTTGGCGGGTTTTAACTGCCTGCGCACGCGGAAACACAAACCAACCTGGATGAGGCCTGATGAAAGTCATAGTTGCGGACAAGATCAGCGAACGAGGCGTCGAGCTTTTGAGGAAGACCGGCTGGAACATCGTGCTGACGACGAAAGACACGCTGAACGCGGAAATTGCCGATGCGGACGCGCTGATTGTGCGCAGCGCCACGAAAGTCACCGCGGAGCTGTTGGATAAAGCGCCGAGATTGCGAGCCGTGGGCCGCGCGGGCGTGGGTGTGGACAACATCGACCTGGACGCGGCCACCACGCGCGGAGTGCTGGTGATGAGCACACCAGGCGGAAACGCCGTCAGCGTAGCGGAGCATACGTTTGCGCTGCTGCTGGCGCTGGCGCGGCTGGTTCCGCGGCTCGATAAATCGATGCACGAAGGCAAATGGGAAAAATCTTCCGCGGCGGGTACGGAAGTGCGCGGGAAAACATTGGGATTGATCGGGCTCGGGCGCATCGGGAGCGAAGTGGCGCTGCGCGCGGACGCGTTCGACATGCGCGTGCTGGGCTACGACCCGTACATCAGCGAAGCGGCGGCGCGCGAGGTGCAGGTCGAGTTGGTGCCGCTCGAAAAACTGCTGGCGGAAAGCGATTTCGTTTCGTTGCACACGGCGTTGAGTCCGGCGACGCAAAACCTCATCAATGCGCAGACCCTGGCGCAAATGAAAAAAGGCGCGCGGCTGATCAATGCGGCGCGGGGCGAGTTGATTGATGAAGCCGCCCTCGCGGAAGCGTTGAAAAGCGGACAACTGGCGGGCGCGGCGCTGGACGTTTTTGTGCACGAGCCGCCGAAAGATTCTCCGCTGCTGGCTTTGCCGAACGTGGTGGCCACGCCGCACGTCGCCGGCTCGACCACCGAAGCGCAGGAAGAAGTCGGCACGCAGGTCGCCGTGCAAGTGAAAGATTATTTGGCGGAGGGACTGATTCGAAACGCGGTGAACTTGCCGGCGCTTTCGGCGGATCAATACCGGCGTGTGCGGCCGTATCTTGCGTTGGCGGAGCGGCTGGGTTCGCTCGTGTCGCAGGCCGTGGCGGCCAGGCCGGCGCGCATCCGCATTCGCTATGCGGGCGAAGTGGCCGAGGTTGGCACGCACCTGCTGCGGAGCGCGGTGCTGGCCGGAATGCTGAACGCCGTGCTGGACGAAAAAGTGAATGTGGTGAATGCGCCCGCCGTCGCGGCTGCGCGCGGGCTGTCCGTCGAGGAAGAAACGCGGCGGCGCGAGCGCGGATTCCCGAACACGCTCGAAGTGGCGGCGTTGCCGGAAAAAGAAGGATTGGTGCGCGGCTTTTCTGCGGAGGGCACCGTTTTGCACGACGGTTCGCCGCGCGTACTGCTGATTGATAACATTCCTGTAGAAGCGGAGCTCGCCGGAACGATGCTTTATCTGCGCAATCGCGATGAGCCCGGAGTCATCGGGCAAGTCGGCTCAACGCTCGGCAACATGGGAGTGAATATCGCAACGTTTGCACTGGGACGGCGCGAAGCCACGGCCGGCGCCGAAGCCGTGTCACTGGTTCGTTTGGATGGAGACGTGTCCGACACGATTCTCGGCGCGATTCGCGGCATTCCCGCGATCACCGTCGCCCGGCTCTTGCAGCTCTGAGCGAACTTCACGTGCTCAAAGCCGAGAAAACCTGCCTGAGCCATCTTCCGCCGCGATAGTCCTGCGACAATTGGACGTCATGTCTCCGACGGATCGCAATGGACCGCAAGCAACTGACGCGCGCGCTTAGCTCTCGAGGCAATTCCATTCCCCGCCCGCGGCTGTTGTAGACTGTGCTCGGGGCGACGCCCCCAGCGAGGCATCCGTTAAAATCCAGATCATCCCGGTCACGACGGGGGTGTGGTGCTTCCGCAGGCCCTCGTATTTTGCTTGCTCCTACCTTCTGTCCACGGAGGCAGGAGTTTTTGCCGTGGATGTGGGCATGGACTCGGACGCTGAAGATTTTTTGCAAGGCATGCAGTCAGTGGGCATCCCACCAGAACGTTTGCAAGCCGTCCTACTCACGCACTGGCACAACGATCATTCGGCCGGCGCGGGATTCCTGAAGAGAAACTTTGGAGTGCGCGTCCATTACGGCGCGGGAGACCAGCCTTTCCTCACGAGGCAAACGGCAGCGCGTGGGATTCGCGGCTGGCTGGGAAAACATGTTCCCGAGGAAGGTGTCTTGGTGCTGCTGCGCGGGTTGCTTGAGGAAGCTGCGCCGGCATCCGTTACCGCGGATCATTTGGTGACAGACGGAGAAATCATCGAAGGTAGCTTCAGAGCTGTGGCCACGTCTGGCCACACGCACGGCCACATGGCGTACGTACATGAGCCTACTCGGACCTTGTTCTGCGGCGACGCTTTGGCGAGCGTAGCCAATCGCCTGCGATTGATGGCGAGGCCAGTGACCCCGGATCTCTCGGCGGCGAGGGCTTCTGCTTTGCGCTGTCTTCGCGAAGAGGTCGAAATCATTTGTCCCGGCCATCGTGCTCCGCTCGTCGATAATGTAAAGCGTGAGCGGCAGCGTCTTCAGCAATATCTCGAAGGTGGAGGCCGCTGGCCCTTGCTGGGATAGCCTTGGCGCCTACGTTTGGTCGCAGGCGCGCTGCAAAACGCCGATTTCAATCCTTTTCATTTTGAGCATCGCTTGCATCACTCTCTTTGCCTTCTCGGTGTCCTTGTCACCGAGCATTTTCACCAGCGCCGTGGGAACGATTTGCCAGGACACGCCATATTTGTCTTTTAGCCAGCCGCATTGGCTCTCTTTTCCGCCCGCAGTCAGCTTTTCCCAGAGCTCGTCGACTTCTGCCTGCGTCTCGCAGTGCACCAAGAACGAAATCGCTTCGGTGAACTGAAAAATCGGCCCGCCGTTCAGCGCCATGAATTCCTGACCTTCGATTTCAAACGTCGCAGTCATCACTTTGCCGACGGGTCCTGGGGAACCTTCCATGTAGCGGTTTACATGGCCAATTTTTGAACTCTTGAAAATGGAAGTATAGAAGTGCATGGCCTCTTCGGCTTGGTCGTCGAACCACAAGAATGGCGTGATTTTTTGCACGCGGCTTTCCTCCGATCCTGTCCTTAAATTCCACCAAACGTATTCTTATTCCAAAGCTCGATCCTAAAACCAGCTTAATTTTTGCGTGCCTCGGATGGGCGCGTTCGTTGCGTGCCGTTTCTCGCTAACTTGCACGCCCCGCGGAGCGCGCCTATATTATCCGCGAGGTGATAATCGTGCATTCTCGGCGGCGTTTGTTTGTTCTGGTTTTGCTTGCCTTTCTCGCTCCCGCGCTCGTCTTGGCGGCGGACGCTCCCAATCTCGTCCAGAAGGACGGACGCTGGGCGCTTTACGTCGATGGCCGCCCGTACCTTATTCTTGGCGGACAAATTCACAATTCGAGCGCATGGCCTTCGGAGCTGCCGCAAGTGTGGCAGTCGCTCGCAGCGCTGCACGCCAACACGCTCGAAGCTCCCGTTTATTGGGAGCAGCTAGAGCCGCAGCCGGGCCAATTCGACTTTACGAATGTGGACGCGCTCGTAAAAGGCGCGCGCGAACACAACCTTCACCTCGTGCTGTTGTGGTTCGGCACCTGGAAAAACGGCAACATGCATTACGTGCCGCAGTGGATCAAGACCGACGTTCGGAAATATCCGCGAGTAATCAACGCGGAAGGCCAGCCGATCGATGTGCTCAGCGCGAACTCGCAGGCAAATCTGGATGCCGATAAAGCGGCTTTCTCCGCACTTATGGCTCATCTAAAAATTCTGGATGCCGTCGAGCACACCGTTTTGCTGGTCCAGGTCGAAAACGAATCCGGCATCATCGGCAGCGTGCGCGATTTTTCACCCAAGGCCAACGCCGAATTTGCCGGCCAGGTTCCCGCAGATCTGCTGGCGATCGTTCACAAAACTCCCGGAACCTGGAGCCAGGTCTTCGGGGCGGACGCGGATGAAATTTTCCAGCTTTATTATCAGGCGCACTATGTCAACGAAATCGCCGCCGCGGGCAAGGCCGAATTCGCGATTCCGCTCTACATCAACGTGTGGCTCAGCTATCCGCCCGCGGAGCTTCCTCAGCGGAGCATGCTTCTCCCCGGCATTCAATATCCCAGCGGGGGCGCGGTACAAAAATACGTTGGTCTGTGGCGCGCGCTGGCTCCTTCTATCGACGCCATCGCTCCCGACATCTACGCCAATGACGCCGGTTTCGTTCAGGAAGTGATTAACGCCTACCGCCGCCCGGACAATCCACTGTTGATCCCAGAAATCGGAAGGACCGACAGCTTTGCCAAGTTCCTATTCACCGCTTTGGGAGACGGCGCCGTTGCTTTCGCCCCGTTCGGCGTGGACCAGAAAGGTTGGAACATCCTCGGCGATGAACCGATCAAGGACCATGCGAGGAATTTTGCCCTGCTCGGCCCCATGAGCGGCGAAATTGCCAAGCTAAATTTCGAAGGAAAGCTAAAGACCTCCGTCGAAGAGTTCGGGCAAGCCCAGCAGGAGCTGGATTTTGGCGCGTGGCAAGCGACAGTCTCCTTCGGCTTTCCTCAATACGATGGCCGCCGCCCGCCCGGCACGAGCGACGCTCATGGAGTCGCGCTGGTGGCGCAACTCGGCCCCGATGAGTTCCTCGTCACCGGAGTGGATGCCAGCGTCAATTTTCACCTGCAGGGTAGCCTGCCGTGGCTGCGCATGCAAATTCTTTCCGCCGAAGAAGGCTCCTACGACAACGGCGTCTGGAAAATGTCGCGGCTGCTCAACGGCGACGAAACCGACCGCGGCCTGAACTTCCACGAAACGCCCGAGGTCGTGCAAATCAAGCTCGGCCGCTTCTGAAATCATCTTGGCCTGCAAGACCGCGGCAAATCGCACCTGGCATTGTTAACCCGCCGCGCAGGAGCGCATGTCCTGCAGTTGCGAGCTGGCTGTGGCGGCGTCCCACCCAAGCTTTAACTGCAGGCGGGAGATGGCGCGCTGCAACTCGTATTGCGGGCGGGCGTTGAACGCGTACTTCTGCTTTATGTGCGCGACGCGATCCGACATTTTCTTGCGATACTCCTCGGGCGCGTAACCGTTTTTCGCGTACCACTGTTCGTACTGCCGCGCCAGCTTCGGAAATTTCTCCCGGACAAAGGGCAAAAACTGCTTTGCGGAAGAGGGCATCAGGAAAAGCACGCCGGACCAGAACCATTGCGCGCCCGCGGCCTTCGCCGCCTCCGCCACGGACTCCAAATCGCCTTCGCGGTCTGTAATCCCCGGCACGATGGGCGAGGCCGACACGCCAACGCGCAATCCCGCTTCGCTCAATTGCCGCACCGCGGCAAGCCGCAAATCCGGCCTCGGCGCGCGCGGCTCGAGCAATCGCGCCAGCCGCGTGCGCAGCGTCGTGATCGTAATATTCAGCGAAAGCTCCGACCGTTCCGCAATTCGTTTGAATAAATCGATGTCGCGCACGATCTGATTCGATTTGGTGATCACCGAAATGCTCAAGCCTTCGCGCTTGGCCAATTCCTCGAGGCATGCGCGCGTCACTCCATATTCTCGCTCGGCCGGCTGATACGGATCCGTCGCAGTGCCAATCGCAATGTGCTCGGGCTTCTCGCCGTCCGAGTTATCGGAGGCATACGAGTATTTGTGCGAGACGTCGTAGGCCAGCAGCGGCCCCGCATCCTTTTTCACAAAAATCTTCCGCTCGAATTCCCCGCCGTCCAATTCCATGTACTCGTGGGTGTAGCGAGCGTAACAATACTTGCAGCCGAATTCGCATCCGCGGTAGGGATTGATGGTCCACTCGAAGGGCACGCGCTTCGAGTCGCACCGATTCAAAATCGACTTCACCGGCAGCAAGAAATATTCCGGCCGTTCCGCCGATTTCCGGTGACTCTCCGCAGGCGGAGAAGATGCTGCGAGGCGGGCAATGCCCACCAGCGGTGCGTCAGCCTCTCGGGTCCGGTTGTCCACAGGGCTTTCAAAGCCTTGCGGAACCGCCTCTTGCGAGGTCGGCGGGGGGCAATCCGCCGTGGTGTAACCCGTAGTGCTGAAGCCTAAGCCCCGAACCGCCGAAGCTTCCGCCGCGCCGAGCAGAAACTTGGCATCGGCGGGATGGAAGCTGGCCGGCGAATCCGCGGCCCTTGGTTTGGGGCTAGTCGCATTGGGGCTAACAGGAAAGAGAGTTGCCGTAGATTGTGAAGCGCGGCGGCGTCGGAAACCAAAGGACCGAGCCGTGGAGGAAAGAACTGGAGACATAGCCCACCTCGAAGCAGGGTGCAGTATTTCGCCTTTTGTTCGCCATGTCAAGTTATTTTCGCTTTCCATTCGCCTGAATTCTGCTCTTATCCTTTACCCCAACGCCCCTTGCAGTCTGCCCTGCTTCGGATTGTCTGCCGCCGCTCCACAGGGTATCCTGCTGGTTCGGGAGGAATGGCGTGCGAGAGTCCCCGCTAGCGCGGTTTTTGGCAGGTGTGTCCGTCATCTATTTCTCCGCCGCTTTGTGTCCTCGCTATGCCGGGAGGAAACCACAAGTCCAGCAAACTCCTCAAGTTCGGCAGATTGAACCAGTTCGACAGTCAGCCCGGGTTCAGCAGTCATCCCCACTTCAGCAGTTAGCCCAGGTTCAGCAGCCTCCTCAGAGACCGGCCGTTCCTCCACCTTCCGCCTCCGCTCAGGCGAATAAGCCAGCTGGCGAGCCTGTCGGGCCGCAATCGACCCACTTTCCCATCCTCCTTCTTGTGGAGGGCAAAGATCTGTCATGGAGCCTGCGGATTGGGCAGAAGGGGCCGGAGAGGCTGGACCGGGTGGGCTATCCCCCGATTCCGCTCGATCCAGGCGACGTCGTCCGCGAAGGGACGACCGACGTCTGGACCTACAACGCGAAGGATTCGCAAACGGGTGCTACGGTGGCCGTGCATCTGACCCGTGAAGCCTGCACCGGGAGCAATCCCGCGATGAATTACGGCTTCTCGGCCACCGTGGAGCACGCCCAAATCGGCTCGATGCAAGGGTGCGCGCGCGTGGCCACGGAGCTCTTTCCGAGAATCAATAATCAGCCGTTGGACGACGATGATGACGCGAAAGAGAAGCCCTCGCCTCCCACGGTGACGCATTTCCAGTCGCCTGTGGCCGTGGCTTACGTCACCGGCTCCGGCAGGATGGTCGTCAAACGCGGCAGCATCGCGCGAGCGGTTCCCGGAAGAGCGGGCAATTCCTTGTGTCTTTCGCACGACGGAAAAAAGCTCCTCTACTCGCTCGATGAGCTGCCGTACCCGCTTCGCAGCATTAGCGAGTACGACTTCGATACTCGCCGCGTCACGGAATTGATTCGCGCCAATGCCTACGAGGCGTTCTGGTCGCCGGACGACTCGCGAATTGCCTTTCTCGAAAACGTCAATGGAAAGTGGCAAATCTGGAGCATGCCGGCCGGTGCGCCGGATAAAGCCGCGGCGCTCTATACCGGTGAAGTCGCGAGCCTCGAAGGCTGGGCGGACGCGCACACGCTGCTCGCCGCGGACGCGCAAGCCCTTTACTGGATTGGGGACGACGGCACCATAAAGCAGACTCTCCCCAACGCGGACTTGTATGGCACGGATCAATTCAGCGTGACTAGTGGCAATACCGTGCGCATTCATCCGCTGAATCCGGACTTGCTGCTCGTTTCCGCCGAACTGCTCCCGGCGGCCGCTGCCGCCATCTCGAAAGACGCTGCCACGAGGGAAACGGCGCTTAAAGAAGCTGCGCTCAAAGAGGCGGCGAGCCGGGACGCCGGAAACAGACTTTCTTCCAGTAAACAGGCCGCGAGCAAAGACGCGGCAAATAAACAGGCGGCCAGCAAGCCGTCCCCGGATGACCGAGCTTTCACGCAACCGGGCCCGGCCTTTTTTCTCTTTGAGATCAGGGCCAAGCGGCGCGTCGCTATAAGCCCGCCAAGCCTCCCTTCCGCAAACGCAGAATGGTCACGCGACGGCTTGCAGATCTATTTCACCGGCAGCGATCCCGCGACGAAGGCCATGAACATTTACCGGGTGTTCTGGGACGGAACCAGCCTGGTGAAGGTGCACGAAGGGCACGACTATTCCATCGGACAATAGCGGGCCGGCGGCTCGGCTCCCAACTGCAAGATCGGCCAGCCAGCTCCTAATCGTGAGTTTCTCCTTTCTTCGATGTTGCTCACCGGGGACTTCTCCGGCGCTCCCATTTTGGGAATACCCCTGGCACCACTTTCCTGTCTAAACGCTCAAGCATTGCCTCGCCCCCAAGGGGTTATTTGCTGGGGCATTGGCCGATACGCCGCAGGCCCTTGATTGGCGGCCCGAGGAGGCGGCGGGACGCTATACTTGTTTAATGGCGACCCTTCCTCCCGTGCAGCAGAGGCAGGTCGGCATCCTCATCCTGGATGACGACGACCAGAACCAAGGAGCCTTGCGTCAAATCCTTGACTCCGAGGGATGGCGCGTCCGTCTGGTGCAGGACCCCAAACTTCTCCTGACAGAGCTGAAATCCGGCGAATGGTCTTTGGTCATCGCCAACGTGGCGCTTGCGGGCCTGAACACCCCCATGTTCATCACGCTGCGGGAACTCGCCAGCGTTACTTACGACGAGGGCGGCCGCATCCGCGTGCTGTATCTGGTGCCGGAGATGAGCGGAAGCCAGTATGTCGGCCCGCTCGAGCTGGCGCGCGCGCCTTACGTTGTGCGGCCTTTCCACCTGCACGATTTTCTCGAAAAAGTGAGCGACCTGCTCGTCGAAGTGCGGGCCATCGAAGGGCCGATCCGGCAGGTGCGGCACGAATTTGGAGCGCTGCGCAAAAAGAAAAAGCAGGCCGGGCGATCCACCTCGATGTTTGCTTCGCGGGATTCGTATTCGTATAGCGACGAAGAGCTTGCGGAATACGAAAAGCAGGAAAGCGAAGACTCGAAATCGCGGCGAATCAAGCCGAGGTCGGACCTGGGCGGGTCCGACCGGTAAATCCGCGCGCGTTCTAATAGTCCCTTCATTCTTTGTTTCTAAATTGTGCTGTTGAGATCCCTGCCTGGACCTTTCGTCCAATGAAAATTTTCTTTGCAAGAAGAATCTCTCTGTGCAAGAGAGGAGCCGCGTTTGTGTCTGCAACTTATCGCATCGGAAGCAAAAGACGGCACATGCAAGATTGACCTGGCGAGGAAAAGTGCGGCTTGCTTGACTTCGATGGCGGGCAAGCGAGATGCTACCGCGTCCCGTTGGCAGAGAGCAGGCGAGTCTTTGCCGACGACCATGAGGGCCCAAATGCGAGAGCGTGTCACCGCAGGTGCATTTCTGTTTCGATTCGGATTGCCGGCTGCGGCTGCTATTTTTATGGCGATTCCCGCCGCCGCGCGACAGGCCGAGGATGCGGCCCGGCGCGCACTGACCGCTGCCGACTACGAGCACGCCGAAAAATTCATGCGCTACAACACGATGCCGCTGGTGTATCACCAAGTGCACCCCAAATGGCTGGCGGGCGAGCGATTTTGGTTCCGGGACGAGGGGCCGGAGGGATCCGAATTTGTGATCTATGACGCGGCGCATGGCACGCGGCGGCCTGCATTTGACCACGCAAAAATTGCCGAGGCGCTTTCGACAGCGACGGGAACGGCGTATCGCGCGGAGCACCTGCCCTTCGCCATGTTTGATTTTTCCAACGACGAAAAAACCATTTCGTTTCCGTTGAAGGGCCAGAAGTGGAGTTGCGATTTGCAGAGTTACCGCTGCGAGGCCAAAGCGAAACCGGAAAAAGGAGAAGCGCAACCCCCGGAAGCGCTTTCTCCGGATGGCAAAGAGGCAGCGTTCATCCGCGGTTACAACCTGTGGGTACGCGACGTGGCGAGCGGGAAAGTGACGCAGCTCACAACCGATGGAGTGAAGGATTTCGGATACGCCACGGACAATGCCGGATGGGTTCACAGCGACCGGCCGGTTCTGCTGTGGTCGCCGGACTCCAAAAAGATTGCGACGTTCCAGCAGGACCAGCGCGGAGTGGGCGAGATGTACCTCGTCGAAACGAAGGTTGGCCATCCGGTGTTGCAGGAGTGGAAATATCCGCTGCCGGGCGACGCGGTGGTGACGACCATTCAGCGGGTGATCATCGATCTGGATGGTCCGAAGGTAATTCGATTGCAGATGCCGCCGGACCAGCACCGCTCGAGTCTTTGCGACGACGTGGAATGCCGCGGGGTCGGCTGGGATGATGTTGAATGGAGCCCGGACGCGAAGCATTTGGCGTTTGTTTCGACGTCGCGGGACCATAAGGACGAGCATTTGCGCGTGGCGAACGCAGAAACAGGCGCGGTACACGATGTGCTCGAAGAAAAAGTGGCGACGCAATATGAATCCGGCTGGGGCGAGAGCAGCTGGCGGTATTTGCCGGAGTCGAATGAAGTCATCTGGTTTTCCGAGCGGGACAATTGGGGACATCTTTACTTGTACGATCTGGCGACGGGAGAGTTGAAGAACCAGATCACGGCAGGCGATTGGGTAGTCACCCGACTGGCGCGCGTGGATGAAAAAAACCGGCTTCTGTACTTTCTGGCGAATGGCCGCGAGAAGGGCGAGAACCCCTATTTCGCTCATCTCTATCGCATCGGATTTGACGGCAAGAATTTGACTTTGCTGACGCCGGAGAGCGGCACGCACGAAATCAGTTTTTCGCCATCCGGTCGGTACTTTTTGGATGACTACTCGAAACCCGATGTGCCGGACGTGGCCGTGGTGCGCGACGTCAGCGGGAAAGTGCTCTCGACGTACGCGAAGACAGATATCAGCCGGTTGCTGGCCGCCGGGTGGCAGCCGCCGGTGCCAATTACGGTGAAGGCGCGAGATCGTGAGACGGATCTCTATGGATTGCTGTACAAACCTACGAATCTCGATCCCGCGAAGAAGTATCCGATCGTGAACAATATCTATCCGGGGCCGCAAGGCGGAAGCGTCGGCCGCTGGGGATTTTCCGCGGCGCGCGGCGATCAGCAGTCGCTTGCGGAGCTTGGTTTTGTGGTCGTGCAGATCGAAGGCATGGGAAATCCGCTGCGCTCGAAGAAATTCCACGATTTTTATTACGGGAATATGGGAGACAACACGCTGCCGGACCAGATCGCCGGTATGAAACAGCTTGCGGAACGGTATCCGTGGATCGATATCGACCGCGCGGGAATCTACGGACATTCCGGAGGAGGCTTCGCGACGGCAGATGCGATGTTCCGCTATCCGGATTTTTTCAAGGTGGGCATTTCCGAATCGGGGAACCACGACAACCGGGAGTATGAAGATGATTGGGGCGAGCGGTATCAAGGACTGCTGGTGAAGAATGCGGACGGGACCAGCAATTACGACGATCAGGCCAACGAAAACATCGCCAAGAATTTGAAGGGGCATTTGCTGCTGGCGCACGGCACGATGGACGATAACGTGCCGCCGTATAACACGCTGCTGGTGGTGGACGCGCTGATCAAGGCGAACAAGGATTTCGATCTTTTGCTGCTTCCCAACCAGCATCATGGGTATGGCAGTGAGACGCTTTATATGACGCGGCGGCGCTGGGATTATTTCGTGCGCTATCTGCTGGGCGCGGAGCCGCCGCACGAATACAAGTTGCACATGCCACCGCCAACGTTCTAATGCCGCACGGTTCTCGTTGTTCTGGCGGCTTCCGCAAAGAGCCGCGCTGGAATGGCAGCCGATGTTCATATTTCTTACATTTATGTACATGCTGGCGTATACTGCTTGGGGAGGTAGATCATGCGCGCCGGCAGAAACCGCGTTTCTCACAAACACTTCCAACTGGACAGCCGAAAGATCCGCCGCGCGCAAAAGGTTTTGCGCGCGAGAACGGAAACCGAGACCATCGAACGTGCGCTCGACGCCGTGATCGACGAACACAGGCGCGACCGGTTGACTAACGCGGCGAACGAGCGTTTTATCGCCAGCGGCATTGCAATCAGGGACGTCTTTAGCAAACTGGCGAAATAGATGGGGCCGGCGCTTCTCCATACGTCGCTCTACATCGCAGCGCTGCGAGCGGGGAGCGACGCCCTGCTTAGGCTTCGGCGATTTGCGGAAGCAGCGCCGCTGTGGCTGAGTTCGGTTGTGCTCGAGGAACTGTACGCCGGAGTGAAGCCGCGGGATTCGCGCGTTGTCGAGCGGTTGGAACATGACTTTGAGAAGGCTGGGCGGATTCTGGTTCCGAGCCTCAGCGACTGGAGCGCTTGCGGGAAAGTGCTGGGGCGCCTGGCGGCCAAATATGGTTACGAGCGCATTGGTCAAGCGCGACTGACGAACGATGCGTTAATCGCGATGAGCGCTGGGCGGCGCGGAGTGACGGTGCTGACCGCGAAGGAGCGCGATTTTGCGAGACTGGCCGAGTTTCGCCCCTTCAATTGGAAATTGATGTCTGTTGCGATGCCGTAAAAAGTTTGCTCGCCCAATCTTCTCGACAGCGATTTTTCCAAACAATTCGAGCAATGCTTGCCGACATTCGGCAATCGGCGGGCCAGGTTGAAGTCGAAAGCTACCTTCGCGCAGGTGGCGGGGCCCGAATCGAGGTGCTTTTGCGACGCGCGCTTTGGAGTGCAAGAAAAGGGGATGGGGCCGTTCTAAGCCCGAGACGCGTGCCGCACGGGGTATGCGAAGGAGGGCTTCATGGATCGGACGATCTTGGGGGCGATTTTCGGGGGGTTGTTTGGACTTGGGGCGCTGGGAGGGCTCGCGTTTCTGGGAGCGGCGCCGAATCCGCTGCCGGGGAAGCCGGAAGGGAACTGGCGGCTGCTGGATCCGGTTTCGTACGAAAACATCACGATTTTTCCGGTGGTAAGTTCTTCGAGCCAGGACACTTCGGAGTTTATGACGCTGGATGAGGGGCTATCAAGCGGGGAAGTGATTGTGAGCGAAGAAGGGGCCACTGGGCTGGCGAGGAGCCGGGATGGGAGAGTAATCGCAGAGCCGCAAAGGATGCCGCCACAGGCTTCGGGGGCGTCGGTCAACCAATTGGTGCTGATCAACCGGAGCAAGAGGCCGCTGCTCTTGCTGGCGGGGGAGCTGGTGAGCGGCGGGAAGCAGGACCGGATCATCGGGAAGGACAGGATCGTGCCGGTGGGTGCGGAGCCGCTGCCGCTGGACGTGTTTTGCGTGGAGCATGGGCGGTGGACGGGAGCAAGCGAGGAATTTGGCGCCGCGAAGACGATTGTGCACCCGAGCGTGCGGGAGCAGGCGGCCGTGGCGCAGGATCAAGAAGAGGTTTGGGACGCGGTGAGGGCCGGAACGCTGGCGAGCAGAGCACCAGCCTCGGTGGCGGGCGCTCCAGCGCCGCCGCCCCCGGCATTGACGCCGCGGGCGGTGGAGAGCGTGATTGTGACGGAGGCACCGACGCAGTCTTACGCCAAAATCTATGAGACGAGCCGCGTCGGGGCGTCGGTTGACGATTTCGTGGACGAATTGCAGCGGCGGTTTCACCGGGCTACAGCGGGGTTGAAGGGAGAGCGCGTCGTGGGAGTGGTTGTGGCCTACGGAGGTGAAGTGGCTTGGAGCGATATTTTTGCCTCGGGGCAACTTTTTGACGAGTACTGGAGCAAGTTGTTGAGGAGCTATGCGGTCGAAGCGCTGGCGCGGCCTGGGTACCGGGAGACGGCGGCGATTACGGATGCGCGGGGATTTTTGCAGGAATTGAGCGGAAGAGAAATTGTGGAGAGCGAGCCGGGAGTTTACCGGTGGCGGGAGATTACGGAGGGACGGTTGTCATTGATTGAGTTGGAAGCGATGGAGCCGAGGCCCTTGATGGTGCATCGGTTGTTGTTGCATCGGACGTCGTGAGGATGTGGGAAAGATGAAGACGGGGTACGAAAACCAAAGACGGGCACGGCATGCCGTGCCCCTACGGGGGGGGTAGGCGGCGGACTTGGCTTTGGTCGGCGGATTGGGCTAACAGTTGCGCGGCATTGGCTTGCCAGGATGGATGTCGAAGGTCCGGAGCGATTTCGGCGAGCGGGGCCAGGACAAAACGGCGGGTGAGCATGCGTGGGTGGGGGATCTGCAAGTCGAGGGTGTCGATGGATTGGGAGTTGTAGAGCAGGATGTCCAGGTCTAATTTGCGGGGGCCTTTGGAGAATTCTTTCTTGCTGCCAAGCTGCGATTCGATGGAATTGAGGGCGCGGAGGAGCGCGTGCGGGTCCAAGTCTGTTTCGGCATCCACCACACAGTTTAGAAACCACGGTTGCGCTAGATAGTCGACCGGCTCTGTTTCGTAGAGCGAAGAGAGTTGCTTGACGTGCACGCCAGCGGGGCTGAGCGCGGCTATCGCCGCGCGTAGATTGGCTTCGCGATCCCCTATATTCGAACCGAGAGATAGATAGGTTGTGGGCATGGAGGAGTGCGCGCTTGCGCTGGTTAGAAAATCCGCGATGGCGCTGTATCGGACTTTAGTGTGTCCGTCCTGGGGTTTCAACTCATAACTCAGATAACGCAGGTTAAGAATCGTGGGCGGACGGAGTCTGCTTTGGAGGGGGCGAAATCTTGGGTGGGCAAGACAACAGGCGGGACAACAGACAGGACTACGGGCAAGACGACAGACAGGAGTGTCTGTCCTACTTTGCAGGAACAAAAGGGGAGTGGAGAGCGTAACTGAGTGAGGAACGCGGGGAAACACGCGAAATGGCGAAGAGGACGGCGGGGAGGGCGAAATGGTGAGTTTGTGGCAGGACATACGATACGGGGCGCGGGTGCTGCTGAAGAATCCGGGATTTACAGCGATTGCGGTGCTGACGCTGGCGCTAGGGATCGGAGCGAATACAGCGCTGTTTTCGGTCGTGAATGGAGTGTTGCTGAATCCGCTGCCGTTTCCGAATCCAGACCGGCTGGTGGCGGTGTATTCGAAAACGCAGGATTTCGACGAGAGTTCGATCAGCTATCCGAATTTTTTGGACTGGCAAAGAGATAACAACTGCTTCGCGAAGCTCAGTTCGTTCCGGTCCGAAGAATACAACATGACGGGCGAAGGGGAACCGGAGCGGCTGCACGGACACATGGTTTCGGCGGACTTTTTCAGCGCGCTTGGGATCAATCCCTTGCTGGGGCGGGACATTCTTCCGGAAGAGGACAAACCGGGGGCGGCACCGGTGGCACTGATCGGGGACGGACTTTGGAAGAGGAAATTTGGAATGTCGCGCGACCTTCTGGGGAAACGGATCACGTTGAACGGCAAAGGCTATACGGTGATTGGAGTGATGCCGGGACAAATCACGGATTTGAGCCCATCGGATGTATACGTACCGATCGGGCAGTGGACAGACCCGACGTTTCTCAATCGCGGAGTGAGCATGGGAATGAATGCGATTGGGAGGCTGAAACCGGGAGTGACGTTCGAGCAAGCGAGCGCGGAGATGAGTTCGATTGGAGCGAGGCTGGCGGCGGCGTATCCGGACACGAACAAAGGCAGCGGAATAAAACTGGTGCCGCTGAAGACGGATGTGGTTGGGAGCGTGAAAGGAGTTTTGCTGGTTTTGCTGGGGGCGGTGAGTTTTGTGCTGCTGATCGCGTGCGCGAATGTGGCGAATTTGCTGTTGGCGCGATCGACGGGGAGGTCGCGGGAGTTTGCGATCCGGTCGGCGCTGGGTGCGAGCCCGGGACGCGTGATGCGGCAACTTCTGACGGAGAGCGTGATGCTGGGGATAGCCGGCGGCGGCATTGGGCTGCTACTGGCGAAATGGGGCACCCACGCGATACTCGCGGCGCTGCCGGAAACGCTGCCGAGATCCGATCAGATTGGGATCGACGGACACGTGTTGTTGTTCACGGTGGGGATTTCGCTGATCACGGGCGTGGTGTTTGGACTGGCGCCGGCGCTCAAGACGCTGAGGCCGGACATGCATGAGACGTTGAAAGAGGGAGGAAGAGGGGGGAGCGGAACGCGGCACCGGACGCAGAGCGTATTTGTGATGGTGGAAATGGCGATGGCGGTGGTGCTGTTGATCGGAGCGGGACTGATGATACGGAGCCTGGCGGCACTGTGGAGCATCGACCCGGGATTCAATCCGCGGAATGTGCTGGAGTTCAGCATCTCCTCGACGTTCGGGCCTAGCGCGACGGCGGATCAGCTTCGCAGCAAGTATCGCGATACGTTGCGGCAAATACAGAGCGTGCCAGGAGTGGAAGATGCGGCTATGACGGGAGGATCGCTGCCGATGTCGGGCGATTCGGAGCTGCCCTTCTGGATCGAGGGCAAGCCGAAGCCGGCGACGGAACAGGAAATGCCATTTACGTTGTTTTATTTGGTGACGCCGCAATACCAAGAGGCGATGCGAATTCCGCTGGTGCGCGGACGGGGGTTCACGGACCAAGACAACGAACATGCGCCGATGGTTGCGCTGGTGGACGCGGACTTTGCGCACACGTATTTTCCGAACGAGAATCCCATCGGAAAGCGGATCAATGTGGCGCTGCTTGATTTTCAGGTGGAAATCGTCGGCGTGGTGGGTCACGTGGAACATTGGGGATTAGGATCGAATAAGCACCAGGCCCTGCAGGCGCAGATGTACCTTCCGATTTGGCAAATCCCCGACCGGTTTTGGACGCTGCTGGCGCACGGCGGGGAGTATGTGGCGAGGACGGCGGGAACGCCGATGGGAGTTGTGAACGCGATTCGCGACGCGGCGCAAGGAGTGGATGCAAGCTCGGTTGTGTATGAAGTGAGGCCGATGGAGGATGTTGTGGCGGCGTCGATTGCGACGCAGCGGCTGGCAATGTTGCTGCTGAGCGTGTTTTCCGCGCTGGCGCTGGTGCTTTCGGCGATCGGAATTTACGGAGTGATTTCTTACCTGGCGGGGCAGCGCACGCACGAAATTGGAGTGCGCATGGCGCTGGGGGCCTCGAGCAGGGACGTGCTGCGCATGGTGCTGGGCCAGGGGATGAGGATCACGCTGGTTGGGGTGGGAATCGGAATGGTGGCGGCGGTGGGATTGACGCGGCTGATTGCGAAAATGATTTATGGCGTGGGGGCGACGGACCCGATCACGTTTGGAGGAGTGGCGATTCTGCTGACGGGCGTGGCTCTGCTGGCGTGCTACATACCGGCGCGGCGGGCGATGCGGGTGGACCCGATTGTGGCGCTGCGATACGAATAAGAGAAATTTGAGGGCGGGGTTTTCACGAATCGCGGCGGATGCGCGGACGTGCGGAGCGGCGGCTCAATCTCCGGCGATTTCGCGAAGACGTCCGGTGGCCACATCGTAAACGAAGCCGCGCACGATGACTTGTTTGGGAATCCAGGGATGGGTACGCAGCTTCTGGATTTGATGGCGGACATTTTCGTCGATGTTCTGGAAGGCGTAGAAGAAAGCGGGAGCGACGGCGGCGGTTCCCGTGCGGTTTTGGATGCGGTTGCGCAAGTCCTCTTCGGTAGTGTGTGTCAGACCGCAATCAGTGTGGTTGATGATCATGAATTCCTTGGTGTCGAGCAAATAGTGGGAAACGACGAGGGAGCGGAGGGCGTCTTCCGTGACGATGCCGCCGGCGTTACGAATGATGTGGGCGTCGCCATTTTTCAGGCCGAGAGTGAGAGTAGAAAGGCGCGTGTCCATGCACGTGAGCACGGCGAGATGGCGCTCGGGGCGCGGGGTGAGTCTCCGCAGTTCGTGAGTGCGGGAGTAGAGTTCGTTGGATTGAAGGACTTCGTCGATTACGCTCATGGTTTCGATAGTCTAGCAAAGACCGAGGAGATTCGAGGCAGCGTGGCGGACAAAAGCGGAAAGAGGGGCGTCGCTTTTGGGAAGCGAAATAGAGGCTATGCGACAAAAGTGCTTCAGCTCGGCTTTCCGTATGCCGTTTGAGTTAGCGCTTTGGTTCCGCGGACATCACGCCTCGAAATCGGGCGTATAATTGCGATATGAGTACGACCATTCGGCTTACGGCCCAAAGTGAGAAACTGCTGAAAGAGCAGCTGGCCGCGCGTCCCGACGCGTCTCCGGAGGAAATCATCGAACGCGCGCTGGAGTCTTTTGCGCGGCGAAACGCGGAAACGAACGGCGATGAAAGCGAGCGGAAGATGACGCCTGCTGAAGCTGTCGCGAAAATGGCGGAGCTGCGAAAGAATCAGAGCCTGGGCGGGATCAAGATCAAAGACCTAATTAACGAGGGCCGGAAGTATTGATGGCTGATTTTGTGGTGGATGCATCCGCCGCGACGGCGTGGTGTTTTCGCGACGAGTCAGTCGGATGGGTTGAAGCACTCTTTGGCCAGCTTACTCCGCACAGTCGAGTTCTAGTTCCCCGTCATTGGTCGTTCGAGGTCGCAAATTCTTTCCTGATTGCGATGCGCCGGGGCCGGCTGACAAAAGCTGAGTTAGAACAAAATTTTGGAGTGTTGCGAGCGTTACCGATTTATACGGATATGACTGGTGACGCCACGGTTTTCACAGCAATGGTGAACCTCGCCGAGAAGCACCGATTAAGCGTGTACGATGCCGCGTACATGGAGCTGGCTATGCGCTCGCGCCTGCCGTTGGCCACACTCGACGACGATCTGCGAGCTGCGGCGGTGTCGGCAGGAATAGCGGTCCTCAAATAAGCTGCGGCGATCCCTTCAAGAAATTTACGACGATCGTCAAAAGAGGCGGGGCTGGCGCTTGGGGAGTTCTTTGCCGAAGTATTCGTAGGCGCGGGCCGTGGCGACGCGGCCGCGCGGGGTGCGGTCAATCAATCCGATTTGCATGAGATAAGGCTCGTAGATTTCTTCGATGGCGTCTTCTTCTTCGGCGAGAGCGGCGGCGAGCGTGCCGAGGCCGACAGGGCCGCCAGCGTACTTGTCGAGAAGAGCGAGCATGAGGTTGCGGTCGACTTCGTCAAGGCCGCTCTCATCGACACCGAGCATGGCGAGAGCTTCCTGGGCGACGGCGCGCGTGATGCGGCCGGCGGCGCGGACTTCGGCGAAGTCGCGAGAACGGCGTAATAGGCGATTAGCGATGCGCGGCGTGCCACGGCAGCGGCGGGCGATTTCTTCGGCGCCGCCTTCGTCCATTTCAATCTGCAAAATCTTGGCGGAACGATGAAGGATGATAAGCAAATCCGCGGGCTCGTAAAAATCGAGGCGATGGACGATGCCGAAGCGGGAGCGCAAGGGAGCGGTGATGAGACCGGCACGCGTGGTGGCGCCGATGAGTGTGAAGTGTCCCAGAGGAAACGGGTGGATGCGAGCGCCCGGGCCCTGGCCGATGATGAGATCGACGCGAAAATCTTCCATGGCGGGATAGAGGACCTCTTCGACGGCGGGCTGGAGGCGGTGAATTTCGTCCAGGAAGAAAACTTCCTTGCCTTCGAGCGAAGTGAGGATGGCGGTGAGGTCGCCTTTGCGCTCAAGGAGGGGACCGGCGCTGGTCTTGATGGGAACGTTCAATTCGTTGGCGATGATTTGAGCGAGAGTGGTTTTTCCGAGGCCGGGCGGGCCGTAGAGCAGCACGTGATCGAGGGCTTCGCCTCGGGAGCGGGCGGCTTCGATGGCGATAGAGATGTTTTCCTTGACGCGATTTTGGCCGATGTATTCGTCGAGGTGTTTTGGGCGGACGCTGGCTTCGATGCGAGCATCCTCGTCGTATGGAGCGCCGGAGACGATTCGGTTTTGTGGGTATCGGTCGGGCATTCGTTTTGCGCTGGCGTCGGACATTTTCAGAAGTCTTTGAAACCTTAGACTCTCGACCTTAGACCCTCACCCTGGACCGGCCTAAAGGCCGGCCACTACAACGCTGGCTACGCGCCGGCATGAGACGTGCGGCCTTTGGGCGCGGCCAACGATTGCAGGGCTGCGCGCAGCAACTTCTCGAAATTTGCGCCGCCGGCTTCGCGTTTGGCTTCGGCGACGGCGGCTTCGGCGGCGCGCGAATCGTAACCGAGATTGACGAGAGCGGAAAGCACATCGGCTTCGGCGCCGGCGGGCGAGGTTGCCGCGGGTTTCTCGGCTTCGAGAGCGACGGCTTCGAGCTTGTCTTTCAATTCGACGACCATGCGCTCGGCGGTCTTGCGGCCGACGCCGGGAATCTTTGTCAGGCGAGCCAAATCGGCCGCGCGGATGGCGGGGACCAGTTCCTCGACGCGCATGCCGGAGAGAATTTTTAGAGCGAGAGAGGGACCGACGCCGGAAGCGGAGAGCAGCATTTCAAAAAGATGCTTTTCGCGAGAGGAGACGAAGCCATAGAGAGAGAGGGCGTCCTCGCGGACGTGGGTGTGTATCAGAAGAGTGACTTCGGTGTGGAGTTCGCCCAGGGCGGCGTAGGAGGAAAGCGGGATCTGGACGAGGTAGCCGACGCCGCCGACATCGAGGAGGATTTGATTCGGGCGTTTTTCGGCGAGGCGTCCGCGAAGCTGGCCAATCATGGAAAGCCAGTATTGCCGCCTTTTCTTCGCCTGTCAACGCGATTGGGGGTTATGGTTACAGAGCGGGGAAAAGTGATACACCCATGGAAACGCGTGCGCGCGCAATGAGACGACGTTGAAACGAAGTGTGCGCCGTTTGCATTGCACGGGTCGCGATTTGCACGGGAATAAATTTGATACGCACGAAGCCGACTGCGGGTCTCGAGTTGCGCAGGGAAATCGCTGAAACTAAGCTGGCTGCAGAAGCAGCTCTTTGGTTTTGGAACCATCTCTGAAAAGCACAATAGTGAGCCAGAATCATTCTCGCGTAAAAGCCGAAAAGTACAAATCTGATTTGAACTCCACATTTCCGCATACATCAAGCATGTAAACTACGTCCGGGTGATCCCGTTAATCTGCATCAAACTTTGTCGCGTCGAGGCATTTACCTATTTTGAGGATGAACGATCTGCGGGCGGGCGGAAAGTTGTCTGCCAAAACCAGGTAAGTCAACTTGTACTGACTATCAGCTCCGCCGAGATTGGGCAAGAAGGGCCATGCATCGCAGAAGGCGTTGAATTGGAACTGAGTCGGATCGTCGTGAAGTATCCAAAAAGCGTCAAAGCGACGCCGTGTACTCGCGTGTATGTGAGCATTCGGAAGTCTATAGCCTTCCCATTTGAATTCTACAGGCCGAAGTGGGATATCAGGGCCGGAATCAAGTACGCTCGCCTTTTCTAAATACGCGCAGCAGTTGAGGGCAGCTTTAGTCCGATGTCGGTTGTGCACACCAATATGGAAGAACCGGCCAGTTTTGCCCGTCTCCCTCAATACCGGATCGCTGAAATCTTCTTGTCTACGCTCAGGAGCAAGCTCGTTTCTCCATCGAGGGTCCCATCGTTCCTCCTTGATCCTTCGTCGTATATTATCCGCGACAAGGTCTGGCAAGCTGTTCCTTTCTGAAAAAGGAATTGCATTCGCTTGAATGAACCCTAGTATTCCGTCTGTCGGTTTAGTGCTCTGCTCGTGAAAAGCCAGCACCTCAATGCCCAAGAAGGACGCCACCGCGAGCTCTTGGTGGGGAAAAAGTGAACCCCCGATGAATGTCTGTGCCGTAAAGGCGTTCGCACTTGAAGTCAACAAACAGGAACTATTCCGACTGACTCAGTCGCTCGAAAAGATTTTCCTTGAGGCCGCGCAGCGATTGTTCTGCGACTGCTACGTAAGGATCGAACCCGAGGGTTGTCAATTTTATTCTGATTTCGTCGGCTAACTTTGGTTCTTCAGAGTCTTTGTTCTGACCACAGCTGATAAATACGCGTGCGCGAAGTTTGTTCATATTGGGACTGGCCCTCTGATGCGTCATTATAATGGTGTAGCCCACAAGGGGCGCACACTCGGCTTCCTGGACAGCTGGGTACTAGCACCCACTTTTCCGATAACCGCTGCGTTTACCAGGCACGACGCCAATTTCGCGCTAGTGGTGGATGTGAATGCGTCCAGCAAAGAGCATCAAGCGCAGGACCAAGCCCCCGAAAACAAACACAACGACTAAGACTAGGAGAATCGTTCTCAGGAGGCTCTTTGTCTCGCGAGAAGGCATACAGGAAGACTTCACTCCCGAGGCTTGATTCGCTACTCACCGCTCAGCGTGAAACCCCCTGGAGAAGTGGGGCTGGTAGCCACTTTCCCGGTAACGGCCCTATCGCGACTTTTGCCGTGACTTGCGGTTTGCCGACTACACGTCCAACTGGCAGCAAAGACTTGTCAATACGCTTGGTGGTCTAATTACGCGCATGAGATTCCCCAACGGAGGTGGTGGGGTGTATCCTGTCTGCGGGACGAAAAGACAAAATCGGAATCGTAGATCATGGCAGTGAATCATGCGTAATTTTAACTCGGGTCGGAGATCTAGCTGCCTCAAGGGGGTGCTACTCGCCCTCGTTCTGAGTGTTCCGATTTCCCTGAATGCGCAAAGCGGATCCTCGCCGCAATCGCAGCCGGCACAATCGGCCTCCGCGCCGCCGCCGGCAATGCAATCGCAATCCCAGAGCACGCCTGCTTGCTCCAACGCTCCTCCCATCATGAAACGAGGCAAACAGTCGGATCTGCCTCCCTGTCCTGACCCGCCGCTGGCCGCGTCGGCCCCCGCGGACTCCCTGCGCACGCGTTCGCTGAGTCCCTCCGAAGCCTTGATCGAAAGGGCCAGAGAGGCGGCCTCCGAGCTTTCAGAGAACCTTCCCAACTTTATTTGCCAGGAGGTCATGGCGCGGTATAGGCAGCGAGGCCGCGAGGAAACGTCCCTGGACGTTGTTTCGGCTGAAATTATTTACGATCATGGCAAAGAAAGTTATCGCAACGTGAAGATCAATGACCGCCCCACGGACACGAGCCTGGAGGAAATCAGCGGGTCGTGGTCCACGGGAGAATTTGCATCCACACTGCTGCTCCTTTTTTCCCCCGATACGAAGGCCCGGTTCCGGTCCGGCGGCGCCTCTTCCATTTTGGGCGTCAGCGTCCAGGTTTACGACTTTGAAGTGCCAAGGGAGAATTCGCGCTGGACGCTGCACGTTGACTCTCAGACTCTGGTTCCGGCTTACGAAGGCTCGGTATGGGTGGATCCGAGCACCGCGCACGTCCTACGAATCGAGATGCAGGCCCGAGACATACCATCAGATTTCCCGATGGATACCATCGAATCCGCGGTCGATTATTCGTACGTGTGGATTGGCGGGACATCGTTTCTGCTTCCGGTCCATGCGGAGAGCTTGGGTTGTCCCCGAGGCGCCGGCGACTGCAGCCACAACATCATTGACTTCCGCAACTATCACGAATTCAGAGTCGACGTGGCTCTGTTGACATCCTCGCAACTTCCTTGAAATTGGAGGCGGCGTGCGACCCACTCCGTGGTTTTCTATGGAGGCAGGAGGTGCGATGGCCGAAGTTGGACTCCTGCCTTTTGCCCGCATCGCTCTGCAAGTCTCCCGGGCGGTGCTCCCCCGCTACCGAAGCCGTTTCAGCAAACGGCAATTTACCCAGCCGCAGTTGCTGACCATTCTCTGCCTGATGCGTTACGAAGACTGGACTTTTCGTGAAGCCGAAGTGCGTTTGAGCGAACACCGCGAGTTGCGCCAAGTGCTGGGCCTTGTGAGTGTGCCGGACTTCACGACCCTGTATCGCTTTTTGCAGCGTCTCGACGACCAGACCATCGACCGCGCGGTCGGCGAAACGGTGCGTCGGTTGCGTGGTTCGCTGCGCCAAAAGCGGAAGCGGGCTCGCGTCGCCGTGGACGCCACCGGTTTGGCGCAAGGTGCGGTAAGCACGTTTTTCGTGCGGCGCATGCATCATCACGGGCAGAAACCGCTGCCGTGGCGGCACTGGCTGAAGTGGGTGGTGGCCGTGGACTTGGATCACCAGTTCGTGCTGTCGCAACTCGCACGGCGCGGTCCGTGGAACGATTGCGCGAATTTGCCAACGGTCATCGACACGGCTTCCAAGGAAACTCGCATCGGCTTGGTGCTGGCGGACGCGGAGTTCGACAGCGAACGAAATCACACCTACATCCGCAAACGCCTCGGGGCACAAAGCGTGATTCCCGCCAAGCGTGGAAAGAAAACCTGGCACCTGCACGGCGTCCGCGCCGAGATGCGCCGTGCCTTCCCACAGCGGATTTACAGCCGCCGTTCTCTGATCGAGAGTCTGTTCTCTTCGGTCAAACGAAAACTCTCGGCCCGTGCCCCAGGTCGATCCCTGCCCATGCAGATGCGTCAAGCCTTGCTGCTCGGATTGAGTTTCAATCTGTATCGGTTGAAACATCGCCGCCTTTTCCTGAGGATGTCAACAGAGCCAGTCGACGTGAAGATTGGTAATGCGCAACGTCCCTGAAGGAACTGTCACGGCAGAGGCCGCGGGTCCGAGTCCCGTCGTCCCCGCCGTTCCCTCTAAATGGATGTTGAAGGACCTCGCGTGGATATCCTAAGAAATGAAAAAATCAGGGAGGGCAGCCAAATTGGATGCGGATCGAAGCGGTCAGCGGCGGGCGCGATCTTTGCGCACGGCTTCGTCGATCAGAGCGTCGAGTTCGCTGCGTGTGAGGGAAACCTGCGCGCCGGAAGACTCGCCGCCATCGCTGGTCTCGGGAAGTTCGGCGCCACCTCCAGGCGGAGGTACGACGAAATAGCGAGCGCGGGCCGCCATCAACTTGGCGACTTCGCGGCTGGAAAGCAGGACTGGATCGCCGGCGAGTTCGGCAGCTTGCAGTATTCTGGCGAAATGCTCAATGGTTTCCATGCGGAAGAAAGCAGTCTGCAGATCGGGGCCGCAGGTGACAGCGCCATGATTGGCGAGGAGCAGAGCGTCGTAATGGGGCACGAAGGGTTCCATGGCGTCGCTGAGTTCCGGGGTGCCGGGAGTGGCGTAGCGGACGAGAGGAATTTGTCCGAGGCCGATGATAACTTCGGGCAAGAGAGCCTGATTCAAGGAGCGCCCGGCAGCGGCAAAGCCAGTGGCGGTCGGCGGATGAGCGTGACAGATGGCGTTGACATCGGCGCGCATGCGGTAAAACAACAAATGCATGGCGATTTCCGAGGAGAACTTGCGATCGCCAGCGAGCTGGCGTCCCTCGAGATTGGTGACGACTAAATCCTGCGGCTCGAGCATGCCCTTGTTCATGCAAGTAGGGGTGGTGAGAATGCGGTTATCGTCGAGGCGGACGGAGATGTTGCCTTCGCAGGCGACGATAAAGCGGCGCTCGTATAGCCACTTGCCGGCGGTACAAATTTCCTGGCGGTGTTGCTCTTCGCTTTTCTCGTGGGTCGGCCATAGAGAATTCGAGTTCACGGCGCACACTCCTTTCCAGTCCGGAACTTCATCCGGGCTATTTTGCTGCCCCTGCCAAAATAGTCGTTGGTCCCCAAGCAAAAGGAAACCTGGGCCGCACTTTATCACATCAGGCGTAGATTCCGCGCAACTTTAGAGCGCTGGCCACGCGGTCAATCGCGAGCATGTAAGCGGCGATACGATTATTCACTTTGTGGGCTTCCGCGTAACGGACTACGTTGTCGAAGGCGTTTTCCATGACATCAAGGAGCCGCTCATTGACTTCGCTTTCTCGCCAGAAAAACCCCTGGCGGTCCTGCACCCATTCGAAATAGCTGACCGTGACACCGCCGGCGTTGCCGAGAATATCGGGCACGGTGAAGATGCCTTTTGCGTCGACGATGGCGTCGGCTTGCCAGGTGGTCGGGCCATTGGCGCCTTCACAGAGAATGCGCGCCTGGACCTGATGGGCGTTTTCCTCGGTAATCTGGTTTTCGATGGCGGCGGGGATGGCGATTTCGCACGGCTGGAAGAGAACGTCGCGCGCGGACATTTTCGTGCCGCCGCCGGGAAAATCCGGCAAGGGGTTTTTTTGGGTGTAAACCCAGTCGATGACTTTGGGAACATCGAAACCCTTTTCGTTATAGAGGCCTCCGCCGATGTCCGCCAGGCCAACAATTTTGTAGCCGGCCTCTTGCATGAGCTCCGCCGCGAGCGAGCCCACATTGCCAAAGCCTTGCACTACGACGCGGCAGCCTTCCTTTTTAAGGCCGACTTTGGTCAAAGCTTTGTCGCAGCAAATCATGACGCCGCGGCCGGTGGCCTCGCGCCTTCCGGCCGAGCCGCCGAGCTCAATGGGCTTGCCGGTGACGACGGCCGTGGTGGCTTCTCCGACGTGCATGGAATAGGTATCCATCACCCAAGCCATGGTCTGCGCGTTGGTGCCGATATCGGGAGCGGGGACGTCACGCTCCGGGCCAAGCCAATCGGCCAGCTCGGCCGTGTAACGCCGGGTGAGCCGTTCCAACTCTCCGCGCGAGAGTTTGCGTGGATCGCAAATAATGCCGCCTTTGGCGCCGCCGAAAGGGATATTCACGACACCGCATTTCCAGGTCATCCAGGTGGCCAGGGCGCGGACTTCATCGAGAGAAACATCGGGAGCGAAACGAATGCCGCCCTTACCGGGACCACGAACGGTGGAATGAAGGACGCGGTAGCCTTTGAAAACGTCGAGCTGGCCATTGTCCATGCCGACGGGAATGTAGAGAGTGATTTCTTTTTTGGGGTATTTTAAGTAGCGGTAGAGGCCTTGCTCGAGTCCGAGTTTCTGCGCGGCGACCTCGAAACGTGCTTCCGCGTTCTGATAAACGTTCATCTCTTCCGGTACGGGGGCTTGCGGCATGCAGAACTCTCCTTTGAGGCGGCGACGGCAGTGAAATCAACCAAAATACGCACTTCGGCCTGTGTAGGGAACTCAGGGCCGATAGGCAGATGCAGGGCCAAGAGAGATGTCTGGCGGGCTACCCCAAGCAAGAAAACTCTAATCGACCGACCCGCCAGACGCGTCTTTTGACCGGGCCGCCAGTATACGAACCTGCTTCGCTGGCTGCAAGAGAGGGGCGACTCCAGGTTGCGTGGAAACGGGGAGAGGCGGCGAGAAGGACATCCCAGCGGTGAAGCGGGGGCCAGCCGCTCTGCTATAATCCGCGCCATTCCTGAAGAGAAGCAACTTTTCGAGGACAAAATGCGCCGATTTCAGTTTGGATTTGTTCTGCTCTTTTTGGCTGGAATGACTTACGGCCAAGCTCCGGCGGATCTGCTTTCGGGGCTGACTCAGCCACAGGATTATAGACTGAAACGCGTTTCGAGTTACGACCGGACGGGAGGGAATGACGACTACCGCCCGCTTGCCGCGGGAGACACGCTTACGTTGCTCGATGAAGCGGGGCCGGGCGAAATTTCGCATATCTGGATCACGATCGCGAGCGACGAGAGATTCCATCTGAAAAAAATGGTGCTGCGGATGTACTGGGATGGAGAGAGCACCCCCAGCGTGGAAGCTCCGGTGGGGGATTTTTTTGGACTGGGACTGGGCGAATATTTTCTGTATCAGTCCGTGCCGCTTTCGGTGGGCGGAGATAAAGCGCTGAACTGTTTTTTCCCGATGCCGTTTCAAAAACACGCACGCATCACGTTGACGAATGAGGGCAAGCAGCGCGCGGATGCGATTTATTGGAATATCGACCTGCGCGCGTACAAGGCGGCGCTTCCGGCGGATACGCTTTATTTTCATGCACAATATCGCCAAGCGGCGCCGAACCAGGCCTTTCCTCAAAACAAGTTTAATTTGGACGGAAAGGACAATTACGTTTGGATGGAAGCGGCCGGGCGCGGGCATTTCGTGGGAGTCACGATGTCGGTGATCGAAAATCAGGATGGCTGGTGGGGCGAAGGAGATGACATGTTTTTTGTGGATGGCGAGAGGCTGCCCTCGATCAATGGCACGGGTTCGGAAGATTATTTTCTGGGCGCGTGGGATTTCGGTGGAAAAGCTTTTGCGTATGGGCTATTCGGGGCGCCTGTGGTCGGCGCGGAGCTGCAAGGGGCGCGATGGTCCGTGTACCGGTTTCACCTGGATTCGCCCATCCCGTTTACAAAGTCACTCCGCGCAACGATCGAACATGGCCATGCGAACGACCGCGGCGACAATTATTATTCGGTGGCGTATTGGTATCAGACGGAGCCGCACGAAGCTTTTCCCGCTCTGCCAAGCGTCGAAATGCGTGTGCCACGCGTATTTCCGGTCTCGAGCCGTCCGTAGACAGAGGAACCGGTGCCGTCCGCGGAACGCCGGAGCTACAATAAGCGACGGCCAAAGATGAGAACGAGATTATTTCTCGCTTTTACTGCATGCCGAACTGCAGAGTTACGGTGAGGTGCATCGCGACGGGTTTGCCATCGAGCGTTGCCGGCTGATATTTCCATTGACGCAGCGCGTCTTTGGCGGCTTGCTGCAGGAGGATTGGGCCGGAAAGGATTTTCATGGAGGTGACGCGCCCATTGGCGTCGATCAAGGCGTCGATGACCACATTGCCGGTCACGTGTTGATTGCTTGCTAAAGCTGGATAAATCGGAGCCACCTGGCGAAGAGGTTTCGCCGGCTTGACATCTCCACCAATCGGCAAAGGCACTTCGGGAGCTGCTGGCTGTTTTTCGCTTCCCGTGGCGAGCGGGGAATCGAGCCCGGCGGCGGGTGCGCTCGAATTGCCAGACGTAATCGCGGGAGCGTCGACTGGATTGTTCTGCGGCGTTTCCGGATGGTTGATCGTGGGGCTAGCCAGATAAACCTGGCCGAGGGAGGGCTTCTTGGGCTCCGGAGCCGGGGACGAGGGTGGGATGCGTTCCGTGACTGCGGCCGGAATTGTGGTGGCAGCGCCTTGCGTGTTGTCCCGAGTCACCGGAACGGATTCAGTAGCTTCGGTGGTCTTTTTCTCTGGAGCATTGCGGCGAGAGTCAGCTTCGACGGTGCCATTTCGTGACTCGGGATGCTCTACAGGCTGCGTTGCTGGATTTTCCGGGGACGCGACACGCGCGGGGGTGGGAACGGCGGATACGGGCGAAACTGGCGAAGGCGTGGCGTGCGGTCCGTTCGAAAAATAAAACTGATACCAAACACCGCCGGCGGCAAGCAGAACGGTGGCGGCGATTGCGCCAATCCAAACGCCCTTACGCGAGCGGCGCGCGGGCTGCTCGTGCGTGGACGTTGTCTCGGTTAATTGCAGCAAGCTGCCAAAAGCGGGTAACCCGGCTTCAGAACTTCCTTCCGATTCAGCAGCGCCCGAGGCTTCCACGTGCTCTTCTTCTCGCGTCGAAATTGCGGGTGCATGTTTAGCTCTTTCCCGCTCGATTGGCTCTTGCGACGAAGGAGACGCGGCGGCATTGCGAGCCAGTGGTTCGAGCCACGACGGAATTTTTACCTCCTCGGTATCGAGAGAAGACTTGATGGGGGGCGGAACAGCTTTTGCGATGGGCGCGGACTTGACTGGCGAGGGCTCCGATTTCGCGATCTCGATGACCTTGGCGGAAACTCCCGAAATTGACTTTGCCTCGGGAGGGGGCGCTGGCGATGCGGACTTCGCGGCGGGCGCAGCGCTGAAAAGCATCGAGGAAAGTTGTTCCTGCAGACGGCTGGCTTGGAGTTTCAGCTCTTCGGTGGACTTATCGGCTGCCGTGCTCAAGGGAGCGGGCTTCGTCTCGGCCGGACTCGCGGGTGGGGCTGGTTTAGACTGAGGCACGCTCGATTGAGTCTCGGATGCGCCGAGAAGACTCGCAAGAGACGAGGCCAAGGTGTCGGTAGGCACAGGAAGTGGAATCGCCTGCACTTCGGGTACTTTCGCGACCAGTGGCGCTGACGCTAGCGAAGACGCCGAAGCATTTTGGATCGAAGGCGCTTCGGGCTTTATAGGCGTTGGGACGACTGTTTTCAATTCGGCAGGAAATTGTGCTGGCTTGAGTTCTTCTGGCTTTGGAACGGAACTGAGAACCGGGCTCGCTGGTTTTGGCGGCGCCGGAATCGCGGCGATCGGAGCGCTTTTCAAGGGCGGTGGAACAGTCGCAGCAGGAGTTTGCGCGCCAATGCGATCCGAAGGAAAACGCATCCCCCAGAAACCGACGACCGACTCTGTAAATTCCAGTTCGACATAGCCGCTGACGTTCCGATAATTTTTCGATTTGACGACTTGGCAAACCACTTCCTTTTTTGTCTTCTCGTTGGTGAGGAAGAGCAACTGGCCTGCGGCGACGGGCGATCCCAGGCGGATAACCGCTCCGCTCCCGAAAACAAGGACGGTCTTCGTCGTTTCAGAAAATGGTTCGCGCTTGTCGCTGCCCTCGACCGTCCGCGCGCCGTTTACCGTGACGGGAACTTCCAGGGCGACAGGCTGGGGACGGGCCGCGGTATCTTCCAGGCGCGGGCCTCCGGGGGGGGAAGCCGCGCTGGCTGTATCCGGCACGGCGGTCAAGACTTCATTTTCTTTGCTGATTGGGGCCATCGGGTGCTCGCTTGCTCCACGGAATTCTGCTTCAGCCCGCGGATGAACAGGGTTGTCCCTGATTTTCTACATGCTCGGCTTCAGGCATGCTTTGCAGCCATAGTACGTGCGTACCGAACGAGAAACACCTGTCCCGAAGGACAGTCGTGTTGAGGGTGGAAACAGCTCTAACGATTCAGCGGCGGTTGGAATTGCCGGTCAATTTCGACTTGATAGCCGGTGACTAGCTTGTTGGTTTCGTTGGCCATTCCGATGATCGCTTGCAACTCCTTGAACATGGCGTCGGTCATGCCCTTTTTGAAAGCGGAAGCGGTGTGCGAAGCGATGCAGTAGTGGCAGTTGTTGGTGACACTGACGGCGATGTAAATAAGTTCTTTGGTGAGCGGATCGAGCGCACCGGGCGCCATGATTTGTTTGATGTTTTCCCAGGTCCGTTTCAACGTGGCTGGATCGTGCGCGATGGCCTTCCAGAAGTTGTTGATCCAATCGGTTTTGCGCGTGGCCATGATGTCGTCATAAATGGCGCGGACTTCCGGGCTTGCGTCTACGTACTCGATGAGTCCAAAGGTCGACATGAGATCTCCAGAATTCAATTTCAAAGAAAAATTGTTCCAGAAAACGTTAGCAAGAAGAAGCCCGCTTCGCCAGAAAAAGGATGAGTCGGCCGCCGCGCCTACATCGAGCGGAGACGGCGAGCATGCCGCCGCGAAAAGAAACGCCGCGCATTTTGTCTTTATTAAATCGATACAATGGGGTAATTTCTGGCCGCCTGGCTGCTGTCTATGGGCGTCTCTAGTATTTTCCGGGCGTGGGTCATCGACATGCGACGCAGAGCGATTCATTTTATGTCCGCAATTAGATGGAAGGCCTTGCCGATTCTGGTGCTGCTGTTTGTCACCGCTGGAGCGCGAAACGCAACGGCCCAGACCGTGCGCGTCGACATGACTCCGGCGCGCGCGATTCCCTTTGATCCAGACAAAGCGCTGGGGACTTCCGTAGACATTTTGCCGTCCAGATCGATCGACACGGTCTACAGCGCCCCGATTCTAAAGGAGTCTCTCTCCGCGGGTTGGGGGCCCATCACCTATCGCCAGAACACCGAGCTGACGATCGAGGCGTGGCATTGGAATCCCACTGGAACCTGGAGCGATGCGGCGCACCAGAGCGGCTACTTCACGGGAAGTGCGCAGCCTACAGAGTTTTTGCGGAATTCTTACGGATACGCTCTCCCGCACCGCGGTTCGACGCAAAGCGACGCAGCGCAAGGCAAGTTTTCGCGCCTGACGGATGGAGATCCCGCGACCTATTGGAAAAGCAATCCCTACCTGACCCAGAAATTCACAAGCGAAGACGACGCCCTGCATCCTCAATGGATCATCGTCGATTTTGGCGCGCCGCAGGAAATTGACGCCATCCGCATTGCTTGGGCGAATCCTTACGCGCGGAAATACGCCGTACAGTATTGGCTCGGAGAAGATGCGTTTGAGAAGCCCATGGCGGGAGTCTGGACACAGTTTCCGGCGGGAGAGGTGCTAGACGGAAAAGGCGGCACGGTCACGCTAAGGCTGGCCGAAATGCCGGTCAAGACCCGTTTTCTGCGGATCTGGATGACGGAATCCTCGAACACGTGCGACACGCACGGAAGCGAGGACCCGCGGAACTGCGTGGGATATGCGGTGAATGAGATTTACGCAGGAAATTACGGGATGGACGGCAGCTTCATCGATTTGGTGACCCACGCTCCAGGACAAAATCAAACGGAGACTACTGTTTCTTCGACCGATCCGTGGCACACAGCGGCGGACATCGTGCCGAACCGCTCTCAAACGGGATTCGACCGCTTCTTCACCAGCGGAATTACCAACCATCTGCCGGCGATGATTCCTGTGGCCATGATTTACGCGACTCCCGAGGATGCGGCCGCGGAGATTGCTTACATCGAGAAGCGCGGCTATCCGATTTCTTACGTGGAAATGGGAGAAGAGCCGGACGGGAAATATACGAGTCCGGAAGATGACGCTGCTTTGTATTTGCAGTGGGCCAGCGCGCTCCACCGAGTAGATCCCAAATTGAACCTCGGAGGACCCGTGTTTGAAGGCGTGAATGAAGACATTCGCGTCTGGCCGGATGCGCAGGGAAAAACCTCGTGGCTCGGCCGCTTTATCGACTACCTCAAAGCGCACGGGCGATTAAGCGATCTCGCGTTCGTATCGTTCGAGCATTATCCGTTTCCGCCGTGCACCATCAGTTGGTCGGATTTGTATCGCGAGCCGGAACTGGTGCGCCACATTTTGCAGGTATGGCGAGACGATGGCGTGCCGGCGCACGTGCCGCTGATGATTACCGAGAGCAATCTCTCGTGGGCGCTGACGGAGCCGATGGCGGATTTGTTCGGAGCGTTGTGGCTGGCCGATAACGCCGGCGCGTTCCTCGCAAACGGCGGCGCAGCTTTCTATCACTCGCCGATTCAGCCAGAGTCGCTGCGCCCGGGCTGCCGCGGATTCAGCACCTTCGGGAATTTTGTTGCGGATAAGGACTTGCAGGTTTCACAACACGCTTCGCAATATTTCGCGAGCCAAATGATCAACCTGGAGTGGGTGAAACACGGAGCGGGCGTGCACGAGTTGTTCCCTGCGGAAACAAACGTGAGGGACGATGCCGGGCAAACGCTAGTGAGTGTTTATGCGGTGAAGCGCCCGGATGGCGTGTGGTCGTTGATGTTCGTGAACAAAGATCCTTCGAATGACCACAAAGTGAAAATTGAGTTTGAAGAAGACGGCGCAAACACGGGCAGGCATTTCGCTGGGCCGGTGACGATGGTGACCTTTGGTGCGGAGCAATTTGTCTGGCATCCCGACGGAGCAAAAAGCCATGCGGAGCCGGACGGACCGGCGAAGACGACCACGATGAATGCCACGCCGGGAGAAGAATTCACGCTACCGCGCGCATCCGTGACCGTGCTGCGCGGGAAGATTGAATGAGGGGCGTTCGCTGCCTGCTTCGAGCCGCAGCCGCGCATCCAAACCTTGCCCTGCGCATGCATTAGCGCAACCCGTCACAAATGTATTCCGCATCAATGCAGCGATCGAGCAGTCGAGGAGAGGAATTCTTCGAGAAGAAGGCGCGCGAGCCGACGCGGATTGTGGCGAATGACGGAGTGCTCCTCGAGGAGATTATCGAGAATCAGCCGGTAGCCGAGTTCCTGAATCTTGGGCAGATCGATGGCGACCTGCCCGGCGCCCTCCCGGCTGTAGCGTTTGGCGACCTCCGGCGAGATGCGATGCCTGTTGGCCACCACCCAATCCACGACATTGTGAGGCGCGTGCCGGCGAATCGCTCGCAGATGATCGGCGAGAGAATACGCCGTGGTTTCTCCCGGCTGGGTCATGAGATTGGCGATGTAAACGCGCGGAGCCGTGGACTTCGCGATCGCGGCGGCGATTTCCGGGATCAAAAGATTTGGAAGAATGCTGGTGAAAAGGGAACCAGGGCCAAGCAGGATCAAGTCGGCCTCGCGAATCGCGTCGATCACCGCGGGAAAGGGCGGAACGCGGCGCGGGGAAAGAAACAGTTTTTCAATGGGCGTTCGGCTCGCGGTGATGCGGGTTTCGCCGCGAACGATGCGGCCGTTTGCCAGTTTGGCGACGAGATGAACATTGGAAAGCGTCGAAGGGAAGATGCGCCCGCGAATAGCCAGCACTTTACTGCTGACGCGGACGGCTTCGGCGAAATCTCCCGTGACATGCGTGAGCGCGGCGAGAAAGAGGTTTCCGAAATTGTGGCCGGCGAGCCCCCGGCCGGCGTGAAATCGGTACTGAAAGAGCCGCCCGAGAAGAGCCTCGTCCTTCGAAAGAGCCACCATGCAGTTGCGAATGTCGCCCGGCGGAAGAACGCGATTTTCCCGGCGAAGGCGTCCAGAGCTTCCGCCATCATCCGTGACGGTGACGATGGCGGTGAGTTCGGAAATTGGCCGCGCCGAATTGGGATGCTCGTCGCTGCGGCGCACGACGTACTCCTTGAGGCCGCGGAGAAGTGTGGAAAGGCCGGTGCCTCCGCCCAGAGCCACGACGCGGAACCCGCGGGAAAGTGCTTTCGGTTTGGTCGATTTTTTCTTCACCGGATGATGTAGTGAAAGCGAATAACGCCGCGTTTCGTTCGAAGCTCGCTTCACTCGAAGCGTGTATCTCCGAATGACATTCTCGCCGCCGGCCAAAAGCCCGCGTTTGAAATCCGTCCCATCGAGCAGGACTCAGGAGCCGCATGCAATCGCCTGGCGCTTTGGGTGCGTGAATCAGAAAGCTAAATCGCGAAGGCTCAACCGGCGGTGCCGTCTTTCTCCGGATAGAGAAGTTCCGTAAAGCGGGGATCTTCCTGGAGGAAGGCGAAATCTTCATCGTTGCGCGCATGGTAACGGTTTTCGCCGCGCAGTTCGATGGCCACTTTGAGATTTGCCAATGCGGAATCGGCTTCGCCCGTCAGGCAATCGAGGGCGGCCAGCGCGTAATGAATATAATCGGATTTCGGCGAGGCTTTGCGCGCTTTCTGAAGGCTCTCGCGCGCGTCGTCCCACCGGCCGATATTCATCATGGCCACGCCGCGCTGGTAATGCTCGTCCGCGGTGCGCGGATTCTGTTCCGCGCTCGGCTTCATGCGTTGTTCGGCGATGCGCAAGTGCATGCGGGCGCGGTCGGCAAGGCCCTGGCTAGGGCCTTCGAGAACTTTTTCCAATTCCTGCTTGGCCCGGGCAAATTTCTGCTGGTGAAATAAAGACAGTGCCTCATCGTAGATTTTAAGCTGCGCCTGGACGCGCGGATCGACCAGCTCGACGCCACCGCGCTGAGGGGGTGGAGGAGGAGGTAAGTTCTTCTTTTTCTGTGAGTTGGATTGGCTTCGCGCCCCATCTTTGCCATGCCCCGTGGAGCCTGAAGCGGCTTTGCGCGCTTTTGCCATGACGCGAATCGTAGCAGAGCAGAATGGCGGCGTCAACGAGCGCCCGCAAAATGGCACCAACCTGAATGAGTTACCTCCCGGCAGCATAGACTAAAAAAAGCGCATCGAAATGAGGACGTTCTCGCGGAAACTGTAAGTAAGTTGCCCGACAGGGGACAGGCGCAGCCGGAACGCTGGCCTGCCAGCACCGCGTATGCTATAAGTTTGTGGCCGAATTCTGGTTAAGGACAAGTGCCTTTCATCAATTTTCCTGCGCGCGAAATTAATTGCAAGCTGGTGTACTACGGTCCAGGTCTGGGCGGAAAGACCGCCAACCTCCAGTGGGTCTACGACCACACCGGGCAGAACCAGAAGGGCAAAATGGTGTCTCTGGCCACGGAGACGGACCGCACTCTGTTCTTCGATTTCCTTCCCCTGGACCTCGGCACCGTGCGCGGTTTCAAGACGCGCTTCCACCTCTATACCGTCCCAGGCCAGGTATTCTACGAAGCCAGCCGCAAGCTAATCCTGAAAGGCGCGGACGGCGTCGTCTTCGTCGCCGATTCCCAGGAAGAACGTCTCGACGCTAATTTCGAGACCATGGAAAACTTGCAGGAGCATTTGAAGGAACACAACCTGAATTTCGACACGATTCCCTACGTCCTGCAGTTGAACAAGCGCGATCTGCCCAACGCCATGCCAGTGGCCGCGCTCACAAAGCAGTTGCAGAAAAAGGGCGAGCCTGTGCTCGAAGGAGTCGCCATTCAAGGCGTCGGCGTCTTCGAAACACTAAAAGAAGTAGCGAAGCTGGTCCTCGCCGAACTCAAAAAAGGCGGCTGAGTTTCGCTAGTAGGTCTGGATCTGGAACGTTATTTCGACGGGCACGCGTACCGAAACGGGCTTGCCATCCTTTTCCGCCGGCTTGAATCTCCACTTCTGAACCGCTTCGATTGCCTGTTTGTTTAGCAGAAAAGGCTCTCCCTTCAAAATCAGCACGGACTTTACTTGGCCATCAGCAGTGACGACCAGCGATAATTCCACTTTGCCCTGGGATTGGGCCGCGCGAGCAACACCGTTGTAACTAGGAGTCGGGCAAAACACACAGGTGGGATCACCCACGCCATTGATGCCAGCACGCAGCACACCAGGTTCAAGCGGGATCGAAACGGGCGAGCGGACGAAGGAAGGCACCAACTCATGCGAAAGGGTTTCCATGTCTTCTGTCGCTAGGAAACCGGCTTCGTCCTCCCAAGACGGCCCCAAACCAACGGCCCGAACCACTAGCTTTAGTTGATGATTGATGTCTTCTCGTAAACTCCCCCAAATGATTCCTGAAGCTCCCATTGACCTCGCGATGGCCAACGCCACGCTCTCTTCTTTGATTTCCTCAGGGTCCATCCAATTGTCCTTCATATAATCGACGAGAAGTCTTCGGTCGAAAACGGCAAATCCGTTTGCCTGGTTGGCGAGAGCCTCCGATAACCTGTCGGCAAGAAAAGAACCAAGTTTGGAAGCTTTTTTATCGGTTTGATTAAAGAAGTCAAAAACCAGTACTTTGCTATGTGCCGGGTCAAGTTGTGCTCTTTGAATTCGTTCTGAAATTCGATACGCCAGCGCACTCAGTTGATCTTGTGCAATACGAGGAAGTGAGGTGGGAGCATTCTGCGCCCCCGCTGGGGCACACATGAACGAGCACATGAGCGCCATACCCACTAACCTTCCCAACGGGTTTGGAACGGCGGACCGGTCCAGGATAAGCGCGGTATATGACGTCCTTACTCGAGCGGAAGCCCACATTGCTCGACGCGAATTCAGTGTTTCAAGAATGGATTTGAGCCACACTTAGGCTAAAAGACGCATAGAGCGCCGCAAACGTTGCTTGGCCTAGGTCAGGTCAGCAAAGTGCATGTACCAAAATTGATTGAATCGTAGGAGAGCAAATTGAGAGGAGTTGTCCTCCGCTTGGCGATGAAAGCTTGACGGGATACGAAGGAGCCGCTGAAACCTCCTTTAGTAAAGTTGAAAGTCGATATCGACCGGCACGCGGACCGAAACGGATTTTCCCAGGAATTTCGCGGGCTTGAACTTCCATTTTTGAACTGTCTCGACGGCCTGCTGCGTCAGCGCGAAAGGCGCACCTCGCAAAACCACCACGGACTCAACCGCGCCATTCTTCGTGACAATCACGGAAAGCTCAACCGTCCCGCGATATTTCGCATCGCGGGCCAGATCCGTATAGTCCGGACTCGGACAAAACTCGCAGATAGGCAGTGATGCTCCGTCCACCCCCGGTTGAAGGAGGCCGGGCTCGCTGGGCACGCTCTCGGGAGCGCGCGCAAACGATACCGCGGGCTGCTTCAACAAATTCTGCAGTTCACTCGTCAATGGAAACTGCGCGTCGGCCGTCCACGCGGGCCCGATTCCATCGATATTCACACTGACGCGCAGCTTCTGATTCGCCTCCGTTTCAATCGTTCCGCGAACCACTCCCGCTCCTCCCATCGAGCGCGCCAGCGTAAGGCAGACAGCCTCGTCCCTCAGATCATCCGGCCCCATCCAGTTCTCTTTCAAATAGGCGTTGAAGGACCGGCGGCTCTCCACTTGAAATCCCGAAGCAAAGGCCGTGAGAGAGTTCGCGAAATTGTCCGCGAGGAGGCTGCCGAGTTTCGAAAAACGCGCTCGGCTGGCATCCGAGAAATCCATCACGAAAACTTTAGGCAGAGCGGGATCGATCTTCGAAGCGCGGATTTGCGCCGCCACGCGCGAAGCCAGCGAATCCAACTGAGCTTGCGCGGCGGGCGGCAGCGCGGGCGGTAGATCCTGGGCCGCAGCCGGCGTGTCCAAGAACGAGCATGCCACCGCCGCGATCACGAGCGAGCCAACCAGTCTCAATAAGCGTTTGAGATCAACGAAATGCGCGAAACTAAATTTCCCAAGGGGTGAAGGGGCACACATATCCCTGCTCAAAATCGCCATCTCTTAAATGGATTGAAGTACACCCCCACCCAAGCTTAGAGACGCGCTATGCGCCGCAAACGTTGCTTGGCTTAGGCGAATTTGGCCAGCGCCGCAACTTCGGTGTCAAACGTAGGGATGAATTCGGTGAGGCGCGTGACGGCGAGAGCATCGCGCACTCGGCCAGGCCCGCAGACCAGATGCAGCGCCCCGCCCTCGTGCGTCAACTTGAGCGAAATGCGCACTAGCGCGGAAATGCCAGAACTGTCAATCTGCGGCACACCATCGAGATCGACGACCACTTTGCGAGTGCCACCTTTGATTACCTGTTCGAGAGCCTGGTGTAGCTGCTCGCTCGGTCCCCCGATGGTCAGGCGGCCTCGCACTTCGAGAATGGGGATGTTCCCCGATTCCCGGACAGTAATTTCCATGGGGAGATGCTCGGTCATAAAGTACTTCGCTCGAAAGCCTCATGCCCGCGTGAAAGCATCGCCCGCCTGGCCAGAGCTGAAGGAACGGCGGCTTCGCGGCCGGAATGCATTATACGATGGCCGCGCCGCCAAGCAAGATGAGCTCCTGAAAGAAATGCGAATGGCAAGGCGCAGGCAAACCTGTGCCAAATCGCGTAAATGCCACCATGCAGTGAATTTGAAAAACGAATTTAGTCAATGCAAATTTCTAAAGTTACAGCAAGGCCCTCGCGCGTATAATCCACTCCGCAAAAGTGGTGGGGCGCCGTCAGTCTCTTGGTGGGCGTAATTCGGTTAAGTGGGATTAATCCAATCGCATCGGAGCGGACATACTCTATGAAGCACCTTGGATGGAAGTGTTGTTTCCTCTTGTCCATGGTGCTCGCCGCTGTTCCCCTCCCAGCCCGACAAACGCCCGCCTCCCCCGCAAGCAGTTCTTCCTCAGCCGCTTCCAGCACAGCGCCCACCGCCACATCCCAAATTCCCAAAGCCGTAAGCGTGCAACTGGCCCAGCTCGAGCAGCACGCCACGGAAGCGGAATCGCATGCCGACAACGCATGGATGCTCGTTAGCGCCGCGCTGGTCCTGCTCATGACCGGACCCGGCCTGGCGCTCTTTTACGGCGGACTGGTTCGCCGGAAAAACACTCTCGCAATCATGATGCAAAGCTTTCTACTGATGGCCATGATTAGCGTGATGTGGGCGCTCGTGGGTTACAGCTTATGCTTCGGCGGTCATGGCCAGGTTATCGGCGGTTTCGAGCACGCCTTCTTGCGTGGCGTGGGGGCCGACCCCAATCCGGACTACGCTGGCACCATCCCGCAATCGACGTTCATGATTTATCAGTTGATGTTCGCGATCATCACGCCGGCGTTGATCACTGGTGCCACAGCGGAACGAATGAAGTTCAGCGGCACCGTGCTTTTCCTGGCCCTCTGGTTCCTGGTGGTGTACGCGCCGCTCGCGCACATGGTCTGGGGCAAGGGCGGCCTCTTGAACGCATCCCTCGGCGGAAAATTTCCGACTCTCGATTTTGCCGGCGGGACGGTTGTGCACATCAGCTCGGGAGTCTCAGCATTGGTGTGCGCACTTTACCTTGGAAAACGCACCGGTTATCCCAAACAGCCGATGCCTCCGCATTCTATGGTGTTGAGCTTCATCGGCGCCTGCCTCTTGTGGGTCGGATGGTTTGGCTTCAACGCAGGAAGCGCGCTCTCGGCTGGCTCGCTGGCGACAAGTGCGTTCGTGGCCACACACTTTGCCACCGCAGCGGCGGCAATCAGTTGGAGCGTGGCGGAATGGATCAAGAACGGCCGCCCAAGCGCTCTGGGCGCAATTTCCGGCGCCGTGGCTGGCCTGGTTGCGATTACGCCTGCCGCCGGATTCGTAGGACCGATGCCCGCGCTTGCCATCGGTTTCATCGCCGGACTGGTGTGCTATTGGATGGTGACGAAAGTAAAGTCGATCTTCGGCTATGATGATGCTCTGGACGCTTTCGGCGTGCACGGCATAGGCGGCACTGTCGGAGCGTTCTTGACCGGTGTGTTTGCCCAAGCCGTCATCAATCCGATTTTTGGCGCGGGCAAGCCGGTCGGCGGATTGGACGGGCATTGGGGCCAGCTCGGCAACCAGTTGGTCGGCATACTGATTGCCTGGGGATTTGCTTTGGTTGGGACTGTCATTCTGCTGAAAATTACGGATATGATTACGGGCGTGCGCGTCAGCGAAGCCGACGAAATCGAAGGGCTGGATATCACGCAACACGGCGAAGAGGCCTATAACCTTGAGTCCTGAGATTCCTAAGCACGGCAGCGCCTGGCGAGGGGCGGAGCAGAAACATTCATGATGAAAATTGAGGCAATCATTCAGCCCTCGCGGTTTGATTCCGTGAAAGATGCGTTGCGCGAGATTGGCATCGAGGGCATGACGGTGACGGAAGTGCGCGGGCATGGCCGCCAAAAAGGCCATACCGAGGTTTACCGCGGCCGGGAATATACCGTGGATCTGCTACCCAAGCTGAAGCTCGAAATGGTGCTGCCCGATCCGCTCGTGCAGCGCGCCGTGGACACAATTTTGAAGACCGCCAAGACAGGAAAGATTGGCGACGGTAAGATATTCCTATCACGGGTTGAGGAAGCTATCCGGATCCGTAACGAGGAGCGCGGCGAGAACGCGCTCTAATCCAGGTGACAAGCGCAGCGCGTCCAGGTCTTGATCTCGGCCAACCGACCCGAAAAAACAATGCAAGGTTCTTTGACTCCCTTGTCCGTACTCGGACCACAAGCTGAGGACGAACGACAACACATCCGGCGACAATTTGAGGCAGGCGGCCGTGCGCAAGAAACGCTCCACGCTCTTTGCGATCTGGCCGACCGTATCGCTCAGCAAATCTTTGGCGAGGTGCTGCGCGTGCACAGCACGGCGCCGCAGGGGCTCAGTCTTGTGGCGCTCGGCGGCTACGGCCGCCGCCTGCTATTTCCTTACTCCGATCTCGACATTCTCTTTCTATTTGGCAACGAAAAAGCCGAGGGCGAATTTCGTCCCCTTATTGCGGACTTCTCCCGCACTTTGTGGGACCTCGGGTTCCGTGTGAGTTCCGCGGGCCGCACTATCGAGGAATGCAAGCGCATCGAAGAGGACAACGCGGAATTTCATCTCGCGCTTCTCGACCGCAGATTCCTCGCCGGCGATGAAGAACTTTTCGACCGGCTCACGAAGAAAATTCTTGCCGGTCCCGAAAAACAGGCGCGCCCCTTCTTGCTCGCCGAATTGACCAAGCTAACCAAGGAACGCCACGCGCGTTACGGCAACACCATCTATCATCTCGAGCCCAACGTCAAAGACGCGCCGGGCGGCCTTCGCGATTATCAGGCGGCCACCTGGCTGCGGCAGATTGCCTGCGGCCCGAAAGACGGTTTGAAGAACACCGCGGGCGAAGAAGAATTGGCCGCCACCGCCGTCGAATTCCTCAGCGCCATTCGCTGCTTTCTGCATTACAGCAACGGCCGAAACGACAATACGCTGACCTACGAGTTGCAGAGCGCAGCCGCGGACCGCTCGCTCGGCGTGATCGACGCCAATGCTCGCGAAGGCAAACGCAGCCCGGAAGAGTGGATGAGGCTGTATTTCCGCCAGGCCCGCATTCTCAACCGCCTCCTGTTGCGCTACATCGAGCAAAAGCCCGCCGTGCAGCCTTCCTTGCGCGAGCGGCTGCTCAACGTCGCGTGGGGATCGCGCACTGAAGTCGCCAAGGGGAAACCGTTCCTCGTCCGCGATGGTTTGCTCGAAGTCGTCGACGAACCCGCGCTTTCAGACCGTCAAGTCACTTTTGCCCTTCTCACGGAAGCGGCGCGGACCGGCATACCTCTCAGCCGCGACGCCGAACGCGCCATCTACTACATCCTGAAACATCCCGAGCTCCCGCAGAAAAACGCCCAGGTGAATTGGGCCACACTGCGCGAAATTCTAGCCGCGGATTATCCCAGCATGGCGCTCCGCCCCATGCAGCGCCTCTCTCTCCTGACCGAGGTGTTGCCGGAATTCAAGGCCATCGATTCCTTAGTCGTGCGCGACTTCTACCACCGCTACACCGTCGACGAACATTCCCTGCGCACCATCGAGCATCTTGAGGAACTCGCCGATCCCCCCGATGAGCGCGCCTCGCATTTCCAGCAACTTTGGAAAACGGTCGAGCGGCGCGACTTGCTGATTCTGGCGTTGCTACTTCACGATATCGGCAAAGGCTTGGCTGCCGACAATCACATCACCGGCAGTTTGCTCGCCCTGACGAGCGCCGCCGAACGCCTGCGTCTCACCGAATACGAAACCGCCGAAGTGCATTTCCTCATCGAGCACCACCTGGACATGTCCGCGACCGTGCAGCGCCGCGACATTTTCGATCCAGCCACCGTTTCCGTTTTCGCCGAAGGCGTGGGAACGCAAGAGCGCCTCCAGCGACTGTGCCTGATGACCTACGCCGACATTCACGCCGTAAATCCCGAAGCGTTAACTCCGTGGAAAGCCGAAATGTTGTGGCAGCTTTTCGTCGCCACCTCGAATCACTTCAGTCGCACTCTGGACCGCGACCGTCTGCGTGCTTCCGACGAAGTGCCTCTCCTCGAGCAAGTGCGCAGCGAGGCCGGCGGCGCCAAAAAGACCGAAGTGGAAAGGTTCCTCGAAGGTTTCCCGCGCCGTTACAGCACCGTGCACTCCGCGGAAGAGATCGCCGCGCACTTCCAGCTCTATCAGAAATTGGACGTCGAGCCGGTCCAGACCGAAGTCACGCCGCGCCACCACTCGTTTTCTCTCACGTTGCTTACCGCCGACCGTCCTGCGCTTTTTGCCACCATCTCCGGCGTGCTCGCCGGCTGGGGCATGAACATCGTCAAGGCCGACGCCTTCGCGAATGCCGCCGGCGTGGTTCTGGACACATTTCAATTCGTTGATCTCCATCACACGCTCGAGCTGAATCCCGGCGAGGTCGCCCGTCTGCGCAAAAGCCTTGCCGATGTCGTCAACGGAAAAGCTCCGCTCGAGCCGCTCTTGAAAGCTCGCGAAAGCGCGAGCAAAGCCAGGCCGCCTAAAGTGACGGTCGAGACGCAGATTAACTACGACGACGCATCCTCGGCCTACAGCACGCTTCTCGAAATCATGGCGCAGGACCATCCGGGCTTGTTGTACGACGTGGGCTCCGCGCTGGCTCGCCTTGGGTGCAATATCGATGTGGCGCTGATCGATACCGAAGGCCAAAAAGCCATTGATGTTTTCTATTTGACCGAGCGCGGGGCAAAACTCACTCAGCAAAAACAGGAATTGTTGCGCGAAGTGCTCCAGAGCACGCTGTCCTAATTCCACCCCCACCGGCCAACGCGTTCTGCACTCGTATCCATTCCCTACAAGACGTCCGCCCACTCCGGCGAAGCCGCGAACGCCGCATGAATCAATCCCACATGCGAATACGCCTGCGGAAAGTTCCCCCACATGCGCATGCTCGAGGTTTCATAATCTTCCGACAAAAGCCCCAGCCCCGACAGCGCGGAGTGCACGCGGTCCATCACCTCTTTGGCCTCCGCCATTCGTCCCGTATCCGCCAGCGCTTCCACCAACCAGAACGTGCAAATCGTAAACGCCACCGTCGGCGATCCGAATCCATCATCCAATCGGTAGCGGAACAACCAGCCATCGTGCGACAGCCCGCGTTGCACCGACTGGATCGTCCCCGCAAGTCGCACGTCTTCGAACGGCAGAAATCTCAGATAAGCCATCTGCAGCAGCGAAGCATCCAGATCCTGTCCGCCATACGTCGCCGCGAAGCTGTTGAGCTGCGGGCACCACGCCTTGGCCAGAATCTCCTCGCGAATTTTCTCGGCCGCGGTCCCAAACTCGTTCTTCAGGTTCGGCGCATGCAGCGCGGCCACCCGCGCCATCCGCTCCGCCCCCGCCCAGCACATCAGATTCGAAAATGTCTGCGGCTTCCATTCCGTCCGGTACTCCCAGATGCCTGCGTCGGGCAATCCTGCGACGGCGATGGCCTTTCGCGCCAGCCGCTCAATCAATTGCAGCGCCGCCTTCGAACGCTCCGCGCTGAATCGCTCATCAATAAATATCGGTACCAGCGCCAGGACCATTTCTCCGAACACATCATTCTGCGTGTGCTTCGCCGCGCCATTCCCCACGCGCACCGGCCCATCTCCGTTGTAGCCCGGCCAGCTTTCAAGCACCCGCTCGTCCAGCTTGGACGTCCCATCCACGCGGTACAGCGGAGAAAGATTCAAGTCCGGCGCGCCGCCGGCGATATTCAACAGATAATGGATAAAGTTCTCGCGCTCTTCGAACTGCCCCAGCAGCCGGAACGCCCCGAGGGAATAATACGCATCCCGCAGCCAGCAGTATCGGTAATCCCACGTCCGCCCGCTGCCCGCCGATTCGGGAATCGACGTGGTCATTGCCGCAATGATCGCGCCCGTATCCTCGTAGCAGTGCAGTTTCAGCGCCAGCGCCGACCGAATCACCGCATCCTGATAGAAAGGAGGAACGCTGCACTGTTTCACCCAACGCTGCCAGTAACGCTCCGTTTCGCTGTAGAACCGGTCCGAAAGCAGCCGCAGCGATTCTTCAACGGGCGCGCCCCAGGTCAAAACCAAATGCCGCCGCTCCGTCAGCGTAAACGACTGCTCGCTCAGATACGAAATCGGAAGGTCCGTGGTCAGCCGTAGCTGGCTCTCGAAGCCCTCGAACCGCACGTGATTTGACCCGTTGATGCGTGTGGGAATCCGCTTGGACCAGCCGCACCGCGGGTCGCAAATCACCCGGATCCGCGGTGTGCCCTCGATAGGTTCGACAGTCCGAAAAAGCTGCGTCGGCCGGAACGTCCGGTCGTACTGCGTAAAGCGCGGCGCAAAGTCCAGCACGCGAAACGAACCCGACGGCGTTTCGAATCGCGTCTCCAGGATGTTCGTATTTTCGATGTAGCTCTGTTCGCCCGCCTGCCCGTCCGCCGGTCCCACCACGAACTTCCCGCCCTCTTTTTCATCCAGCAGCGTCGAAAACACCGGCTCGGAATCGAACCTCGGCAAACAACACCACACCACTTCGCCGTTGCGATCCACCAGCGCGGATAGCTGGCAATTGCCGATGAGTCCCAGATGTTCGAGCTGCATTCCTAGAGCCTAACAAAATTCATTTTGAACGAAGCGCCTAACGCCATTGCCTGTTCCATCATCGCCGGTTCTGGCTCGCGCATCTCACGTTCCCGTCGTCCTCGCTTGCCAGAGCGATGAACCCAGCAGCCCGCCGAACGTCACCTGCTCGCACTGCAACCGATACCCTCGTGCCAAAAGCGCCGCCGCATAGTCGGGCAGCCGCCTCACGCGCAACCCCGTGCACACCCGAAACGCCAAATACAAACTGCGAATCACCGCCCGCGTCCAGGCCCGCCCCGCGATTCCATCCGCCTCGCGGAATTCTGAAAGGATCCATCTCCCATCCGCCGTCCCGCAGCCAGCCAGGCGATCCACCACCTCCGCGAGTTCCTGTTCCTGAAAACAATCCAAGAAGAAATGCGTCACGATCAAATCGTAGTTTCCCGTCTGCAGTTTGCATTTCCGGATATCTCCGGTGTGGAATCGCACTCGTCTCTCGAACGTCGCGCCCATCCCCGCGACACGCCGTCTCGCGAGTTCGATCATCTTCGGGCTTAAATCTATAAAATCCACTTCCACGCGCGTATTCTCGCAAAGCAGTCGCGCCAGAAATCTTCCGTCTCCGCCGCCGCACAGCAGCGCTCTCCGCGAATCACTGGCCTCAGCCAGGAACGCAAACCGCCGCTTCTCCAGTGCTTTCCCGAACGAAAGATGTTCCAGCGATTCGTAGTAACGAGCAATCCCGTCGCAATTCATCTGTGCAGTCTGTGTTTCGCTCACTCCTCATCAGCCTCGAATGGCCAGCGCGACGAGCGCTGGCACCAGCAACGCCACATCCGCCAGCACGCGCAGCGCGGAAGCCGAAATCTTTGTTCGCGCGCGATTTAGCAAAAGCAGCAGAAGCGCGCCAGCGCAAATCGCCAGCAACGGAGCCGCGGAATGTCCGCCCGCTTCTCCCACGAAGTACGCCGCCAGCGCGCCGCTCGCTAGAATCGCCGCGATGCGATTGAGCCGCGCATCCGCCCAGCACACGAAGGGATGTGGCGGCTGCCTCCACGCAGTCCCTTCACGATGATTCTCCCAACACTCGATCGAGAGGCAATTCAGCGAACACAGCAATCCGAAAAATCCCCACGGCAGAATTTCGCGCCACGGAAACACCACGGCTCGCGACCAGAGCGGCAGCGTCGCCCCCAGCGCAAACAGCAGTCCCACCGATATTTCCTTCGGCAAGAGCCAGGCAATCTTCCCCCTGCCCGCATGGATTCCCGCCATGTACAGCACCAGAATCACTCCGAGCTTCACTCCCGCGATTGCATCCGCAACCAGCGCGCGGTCCGCCATCAGCCATAGCACAATCCCACTTGCCACGAAAACCAATCCAGCCAGCGCCAATCGATGCCGCTCGCCGAACAGATGCCGCTCCTGCAGCGCCGCGCGGTTCCTCGCGGTCCAGCCATCCAGCAAACGGTCGCTCGTATAGATGATCCAAACCGAAAGAAGCAGCGCGATCGCCTCGCTCGCCGGCAGCCTGCTACCCTCTGCGCGCGCGAAGAGCGCCGCCCAAACCACCGCCACCGCCGGTGCATCAAGGCTCAAAATGTTCCACCACAGCCACCACGGCGTCGAACGGCCCTCCGCGGCCGCGCTTTCTCGAGAAAATCCCCAAAGGACATTGCTCTCTCGAGCGCTTGTCTGCATTTCCGTGTGCGTGAGGATTGTGCCCATCTCTGGCACAGAGTCGGTAAGTTTCATGCCGTTAAAGTTCGCGTCCGCTTTCGATTTGTTTCTTTGATCGCTTCAAGATTCTATCTTCGCCCAGCGCCGTTTCTTTTTCCATCCTTCACCGGACGGTTGGGCGGCCACTCCCGCTTGCATCCCGTTTTCTTGCTTTTTGCTTGGCGATAGCGGAGCGCAGGTTGTAACAGCGAGGGCTGTGCCCCGTTTCTTCGAATGCAGGCGTTACAATTTCTCTTCCGCGCTTCGCAGCGGAGCCGCCTCAATTCCTTTTGGATGCCACTTATATCGTAGCACGATATATCCTGGAAAATCCGCCGGGCCGCTGCCTTCTGCCGCCCTCCCCAGTGCCGGCAAGCTCAGCTCCTCCGCCCCAGTTCTACCCCTTGCTTTTGCCGCTCGAATCCGGCGAAATATCTTCGCGCCCCGACGCGCAAAAAATGCCAGACCTCCCAGACAAGAGCTACGCCGGCCTCCCCAATCTCCCCACCCGGCATACCGCCCCGCCGCGCACCCGCCTCGGGCGCTGGTTCTTCCGCGGAGGCCGTCTCGAAGAAACTGCCTCCGTCAAGGAAACTTATCCCTGGTATCTCGTCATCTGGCTCACCGGCGTGGATTATTTCTCCTCGCTCGCCTACCAGCCTGGGATCGCTCTTCTTGCTGTCGGCGTTTTGGCGCCTCCCGCTACCTTAATCCTCGTCCTCGTCACACTCGCGGGCGCGCTCCCCGTCTATTCGCAAGTCGCCTACCGCTCCTTCGCGGGCCAAGGCTCCATCGCCATCCTCGAAAATCTCTTGACCGGTTGGCGCGCAAAAATCTTTGCGCTTGTCTTGATCGGCTTCGCCGCCACCGATTTCGTCATCACCATGACTCTTTCCGCGGCCGACGCCGCTCGCCACGCCATCGAGAATCCCTATTTTCGCCCGTTCGTCGGCCACCGCCACGAACTGCTGACCCTCGGTCTCCTCACCCTCCTGGCCCTCGTCTTCGTCATCGGCTTCCGCGAAGCCATCCGCTTCGCCACCGCTGTCGCCATTCCTTATATCCTCCTGAATTTCGTCGTGCTGGGCGCCGGTCTCCTGCGCATTTCGCAACATCCCTCGCTGCTTGCCTCCTGGCGTTTCTCTCTCACGGCGCACTACGACTGGACCGGTCTTTTCATCGCTTCCGCCTTTGTTTTCCCCAAGCTCGCTCTCGGCCTCAGCGGTTTCGAAACCGGCGTCTCCGTCATGCCGATGGTGGCCAACGGCGAAGCGGAGCCCGCTGAATCCATCGCTCCAGGGCACGTTCCGCTCGAACTGCCTTTGGGCAGAATCAAAAACACACGAAAACTCCTCGTCTTCGCCGCTGCCCTCATGGGCCTCCTGCTCATTCTCTCCAGCTTTGTCACTACTCTCCTGATTCCCCCAGCAGCCTATGCCCAAGGAGGACCCGCAAGCGGCCGCGCCACTGCGTACCTCGCCCATCAATTGCTAGGGAGCGTCTTTGGAACGGTCTACGACATTTCCACTATTTTGATTCTCTGGTTCGCGGGCGCTTCCGCGATGACCGGTTTGATCAATCTGATTCCGCGTTATCTCCCTCGCTTCGGCATGGCCCCTCGCTGGGTGTCCTATCGTCGGCCCATGGTCGTCGCGCTATTCGCCATCGATGTCCTCGTGACGCATATTTTCCATGCCAGCGTGGACGCTCAGGGGGGAGCTTACGCAACGGGCGTTCTCGTCCTTATTCTCTCCGCGGCTGTCGCGGTCACGATCAGTCTGTGGCGTGAATTCCGAGAGAAGTCCCCTCGCAAAATGCGCGGCTTGCTCGAAACGGGCTATTTTCTCGTGGTCAGCCTCGTCTTTGTCTACACCTTGACGGCCAATATCATCGAGCGCCCCGACGGTGTTTACATCTCCGCAGCCTTTGTATTCACCGTGCTCACTCTCGGCGCCGTCAGCCGTTATTTCCGTTCCAAGGAACTTCGCGTCTCGGAAGTCATGTTTACGGATAAGACCTCGAGCGACCTTTGGACTTCCCTCGTCGGCAAAAAAGTCAATCTCGTGCCCTTCGAAAGCCACACCCCTTCCGCCCGCCTCGCCAAGATGAACCAGATTCGCAGCAATTACCAGATCACCGGCCCGCTGGCCTTCCTACATGTCCGCCTCATCGATAATCGCAGCGAGTTCGTCGCTCCGCTCCGCCTCTCCGTGCGCCGCGAGGAAGAGAATTTCGTCATTCATGTCCGTGGGGCTGTGGCCATCGCCAATAGCATCGCGTACTTGAGCGAGCTGATTGAGCCCAAGAGCATCTTTCTCGAGCTAACTCGCCAGAATCTCATGATGCAATCTCTCCGCTATCTGTTTTGGGGAGAAGGCGAGATCGGCCTGATGGTTTACTCCATTCTCGTCCATTACTGGGAATGGGCCCGCTCCCCCGACCAATCCCAACCCACCCTCTACCTGATGAGTTCTTGACCCGCTCTCTTCCTCATCTACTTCCGTTTCCGTCCCCTGCCCGCGTCCGCGGATGCTATATTCGCCCCTGAGCCGCTTTGGCCCGCAAAGGAGAGGGATGACGCCGACTTCCGGGATCGAGTTCTTGATCTGGCTTTTGATCGCCGCGTCGATTATTGCCGTCCTCGCCTCGCGCCTGCGCATTCCGTATACCGTTGCTCTCGTTTTGGGCGGCTTGGCCCTCGGCTCCGTGCGCTTTCCCATCGTCGAAAAGATTTATCAAAGCAACCGGCCCGATTGGCTCAATCCCGAAGTGATCCTCATTCTCTTTTTGCCTCCATTGCTCTTCGAAGGCAGCCTCAAGATCAATGTTCGTCAACTTCTGCGCAACAAAGTCCCCATCCTCTTGCTCGCCAACCTCGGCGTTCTGGCCGCCACTTTGATCACCGGTTACGTCTTGCATTGGGAGATCGGCATTCCCATCGCCACCGCGCTGCTCTTCGGCGCGATTATTTCCGCCACCGACCCCATCTCCGTCCTCGCCATCTTCAAGGAACTTTCCATCGCCAAACGCCTCTCCATCATTGTCGAAGCGGAAAGTCTCCTCAACGACGGCACTGCCGTCGTACTTTTTCAGATTTTGCTTGCGGGCATACTCACCGGCAATCTGAGCGTCGCGAATGGCATCGGGCAGTTCCTGCAATCGGTGGTGGGCGGCGGTGCCATCGGCTTCGTCCTTGGTTATGCAGCCAGCAAAATTACGAAGAGAATCGATGAACCGCAACTCGAAATAACTCTTACCACCATTCTTGCGTATAGCTCTTATCTCGCCGCTCACCAGTTTCATCTTTCCGGCGTCATCGCCACGGTCATCAGCGGCGTAACCGTCGGGAATCTCGGAATGCGCGAAGGCATGAGCACGCGCACGCGGCTCGCGCTCTTGTCGTTTTGGGATTACGCAGCTTTCGTCATCAATTCGCTCTTGTTCCTGCTGATTGGCATGGAAGTTCATATCCGTGAACTTCTCAGCGCGTGGCCCACCATTCTTCTGGCTGTTCTGGCCGTGCTTCTCGGCCGCGCCATTTCCGTCTACGGCCTCGTTCCTCTCAGCAATCTCTTCACGGAACCAATTTCAGCGCGCTGGCAGCACGTCTTGGTTTGGGGCGGGCTGCACGGCTCGCTCTCTCTCGCGCTGGCCTTGAGTCTCGGGCGCGACTTCCTGTATCGCGAGAAAATATTGGCCCTCACCTTCGGGGTGGTCGCGTTCTCCATCATCGTCCAGGGTTTGACGATTGGGCCGCTGATCCGCGTTCTCCGCCTCTCGGCGCCCGAGCCGGAAGACGAATTTGCCCTTGCCAGAGTCCGCCAGATCGGGGCTTCGGCACGCCGGGCGGAGCTCGAAGATCTATTCCGCACCCGTGTCGTCTCTGGACCCGTTTATGAGAAATTGCGCGAAGAGTTGGACAGCCAAGTCGCCGCACTGCACGAACAGGTGGCCGATCTCTATGGGCGAGACTCCACTCGAGCCGCAGTCGAGATGCGCACCGCTCGTCTTCGACTGGCGGCTGCCGAAAAAAGTTCGATCGAAGCTGCCGTCCAGGCCGGATTCATCTCGACGGCCGCTGCCGCGAAACTAGTCGACAGCGTGGACCAACGCGTGGCGGCTCATGCGAACCACGAGAAAAAAGAAACGCCGGAGACATCTCCTTCGCAATCCTAAGCCGTTTCCTCCGCGAGCTTCGCGAATCTTTGAGGTTCCTCTGGAGCGGCATCGGGAGCGGCATGCGCCGGCCTGGCAATACTTCGGAAATCAACTTCCCAAACTGAAATGCACGGTGACATCCATTTCGACAGCGATGGGCTGGCCATTCAACAGCGTGGGCTGATATTTCCACTGGCGAACCGCATTCATCGCCGCCGCGACAAGCAGCGGATTTCCCTGCACTAGCTTTAACTGCGTGACGTGTCCTTCCTTGTCGATCACGCTGTCCAGCATCACATCTCCCTGCACTCGCGCTTCTTTCGCGAGCACCGGATACATCGGCTGAACTTCTTCCAAAATCCTGGGCGGCTGCACGCGGCCTCCCACTTTGTACGGTCCGTGGCGCACCGCCGGTTTCGGCGGCGGCGGAAGAGCGTGGCCCATGCCGCCGAGAATTCCTCCCATCACTCCTCCTAGCACGCCTCCAGGAACACCGCCGATTACGCCGCCTGGAACTCCGGCGACCGCCTGCGGCGCATTCTGGAGATCCTTTACGACAGCCACCTGTTTGGGAATGACGCGCGGCTGGTAAAGCTTCTTGTCTTCAAAAAAATGTTTCGGGCGAGGGAGGGAGCGTACCGCTGCGGCGGGCGGAGGAGGCGGGGGCGGCAACGGTGGCGCCACCAGATACGTCGCTTCCATCGGTTGAATATGCAGCGCGTTACCGAAAAACAACGGAATCAGGATCACGATCGCGAGAAGCAAAGTGTGCCCGGCAACGGAAACAAAAATATCGATGGCCCGTTTCGGGCGCGTCATCCGGTTATTTTCGAGCATCCCGGCGGAAAGATTCGCGGAAACGGATGGCCGCTTCGGAATCCGCCCTGGTTCCGGCGCCCTGCGATTCACCTGTGTGGATGGCGCCGGACTCGGCTGCCTGATCTCTTCTAGAACTGCGCTTTCCTCCCTTTCCTGCATCTCAGTGCCTTTCCTTTTGTTGGATGCGGAACAAAATTCCGCGGATGCGAGAAGAGGCGCGGGACGCGCCGGCGCGTTTTAGTGCACGTTGCCTTCCGAGCCTCGCTGCCCGCTACTTTCCTTCGCGGCCAGCGCTTTTCTCACATCCAGCTCGAGCACTCCCCGATTGATCCGCGCGGTCGCATGCCGCGTGTCGATCTCGACGGGCAACTGCAGGGTGCGCAGCAACCGCGTCGTCCGCGTTTCGGAAGCGCTGCCCATGCCTGTTTTTCGATCGGCCTGGCTTTTCTGCTTTCCGATAATAGTGACTCGTTTCGGCTCCAAGTCGACTTCCAAGTCCATTGGTGCAAAGCCCCGCACATCGGCCATCACGGTCACCCGATCTCGGGATTCCTTTACGTTGATGGGTGTTGGTTCAAATAATTCCGCTTCCGCCTCCAGCCAGTGGTCCAGTTCGTGTCCCTCGAATCTGCCGTCGGACTCGAATATTTCGTAGGCCCGCCGGGCAATCATGTCGAACATCTGTTTTGCCTCCGGGCTCAAGCCCGTGGGTTTGATGGCAATGGAAGGCTCCGCCGTTTGCTGTCTGACCAAATCGTGTTCTTGCATCTCTTTCTCCTTTTTCTTCTATGGACCACCGGCTGGCGCATATATATCGTGATGCGATATATATTTCTCGCGTTGCCCCCGAGAGCGGCGTTGCCTTCCGCGATGTTTTTGGCGCCGCGCCGCCATGGAATGCCTCTTTCTCTTTTCCAGCGCCGCGATGTGTTCCAAATGCCGCGCTTTTCAAATATCGACTGGCTCTTACTTGTATCGTGTTGCGATATATCTGCTCCGCGGCGGACAACGTTTCGCCGCGCGCCCGCGTCCATGTATAGGGATGGCCACAGGCCCTTCTGTGGAAGCGCAGCCGCGCCGCGGTCCCCGTCTTCACTCCTGGAGGAATTTATGAAGCTCATCGGATGGATCTTCGCCGCCTTTTTGCTCTTCGGCGGAGCGCCGCAGCGCGCGGCGGCAAGGCCGGCGACGCAGGCTGGCCAGCTTCCGCATGCGCAAGCGCTTGCAAACTGCCTCGACGCGTATTCCACCTGCGATAAAGCAATGCTGACCGCGCAGGAAAAGCAAGTCGTCTCGAGAGCCGCGCGCGATCACAATTTCCTCGAGTGTCTCTATGGTTTTTCCGACTGCGACGGGAGCAAGCTCGATGCCAGCCAGCGGCAGGATATTGCCCGGGGCAACCGGGACCGCAACCTCGAGAATTGCATGGACGGGCTGAGCGAATGCGATCAGGCGCAGCTCGACGCCGCCGAGCGGCAGCAAGTCGCCGAGGCGGCGCGCGTGCATAATGTGCAGACGTGCCTTGACGGGACCGGCGATTGCAATCTGACGCAGCTCAGCGCGGACGAAAAGCAAAAAGTCGCGGACGCGAACCGGGACCGCAATCTGCAAAACTGCCTCGAAGTGCTCGGCGAATGCGATCAGGCGCAACTGAGCAGCGAAGAGCGGCAGGAAGTCGCCCGCGAAACCGTCGACCACAATCTCAGCGAGTGCCTCGATCAATCCACGAGCTGCAAACTTTCGGCGCCGGCCGCTTCGCAAAGCAGGCAGATCGCGGAAGCAACGCGGTCGCAGAGCCACAGGATACAAAACTAAACGCGGGTATCGCCGCTTGCGGCGAGCTCGCTGGTGTCCGCGAAGTGGGGCATGAAGCGGGCCGCAAAGCGCGGCGTGCGGCTAGCCGCGAAACGTGTTGTGAGGCGCTCTGTGCGGTAAAGCGATCCTTCCTTTTCCAACCTCGCCACTTGCGCCGCATGCCGTTCGTTCCATCGGCGAAAACACGGTATTTTTTCGGGCTTTCTGCTTTTATATCGTGTCACGATATATGTTATATTGGAGCGGTTGAGCAACCATATCGTATTTCGATACATCGTATAAGACAGACGCGCGGAACGAAGGTCTTCGCCGCCGTGCCCGGGTGGCATTCCTCAGATTGAGGAATTTTGTTGTACCCCTTGCTCGTTTAGCCTCCCACGTGCAGCGACTCGACCCAGATTCAGGCGCGGCGGCCCGAAGGAGGCGTATGCAAACTCGCGGGAGGACTTTTCTTCTAGCGGGTAGCCGTGCACAAAACGCTGGGGCCTTCCCGAGTTATTTTCTTCCGTTAGGCGGCAATCGCCGAGTTGCAAACGTGCAGAACGTGCGGACCACACCAGTTTATCCCCGGCAGTCCGGAAGCATCCTCCACGAACTCACGCTCGATCGCCCCATCGTTCTTGCCCGCCTCCGCGCGGGGAGGAGCGAAATGAAGGATTTGCGATACAAGACACCAGAACAGGAGAAGCATCATGCGTAGCACTCATTCGGACCCTCATCCCTGGCACCTGATCCCCATTAAGCCTGGGGCCAAACAGAATCTCGGGCGAGTGGGTATTGTTGTCATCACCGTTTTAGCGGTTCTCGTCATAGCGCTTTTCATCGTCATGTTGCTGCCGGAAATCGGAAGCAGCAAGCCGCTGCCAAGCAAAGTCCCTCTGAAAATCGATAGCAATCCCGCGCCCGTGAATCTCGCCGAGTTCAGAAACGGGTACGCCTCGATCATCGATCCGGCGCTGCCCGCGGTGGTCAATATTTCGTCGACGAAACTGGTGAAGCAACAGAACAATGTTCCCGGCTTTTCGTTCGATAACCCGTTCTTTCAGCAATTCTTTGGCGACCAATTCGGCAATCAGCAGGCGGCTCCGCAGACCGAACGCGAATACAGCCTCGGATCGGGAGTGGTCGTAAACGCCAATGGCTACCTGCTGACCAACAACCACGTGGTCTCCGGCGCGTCGGACATCGAAGTGTTCACGCAGAACAAGAAAAAGTACAAAGCCAAACTGATCGGCACCGATCCGCGCACGGATATAGCGGTGCTCAAGATCGACGCGACAGATCTTCCGGCGCTGACCTTGGGAGATTCCTCGCGGTTGAAAGTGGGCGATATGGTGTTCGCCATCGGCGATCCCTTCGGGGTGGGTGAGACGGCCACGATGGGAATCGTCAGCGCGACGGGACGCTCGTTGGACGGCTCGATCGAACACTATGAAGACTTCATTCAAACCGACGCGGCCATCAATCCGGGAAATTCTGGCGGCGCGCTGCTGGATATGCACGGAGACCTGATCGGCATCAACACGGCGATTCTTACCGGCGGAGGCGGCGGCAATCAGGGAGTCGGTTTTGCTATTCCGATCGACATGGCGCGCAACGTGATGCAACAGATTGTGAACAACGGAAAGGTCGTGCGCGGACATCTCGGCGTGGCAGTACAGGGCGTGGACGCGGACATGGCAAAAGCTTTCGGGCTTAGCCAAGGCGGCGGCGCTTTGGTCTCGGAGGTGACTCCGGACAGCCCGGCCGCAAAAGCGGGCATCGAGCGCGGCGACATCATTCTCGATTTGGACGGCCAGGCGATTAACACGCCCGAGGATCTGAGCGTACGCATTTCGGAACTCGCTCCCGGCACGGTGGTCCATTTGAAAGTTTCGCGAAACGGGCAAACGCGGGACGTGGACGTGACGCTCGACCAACTTTCCGAGACGGCTTCGGCGTCGAGCGGCTCCGAGGAGGCCACAAAAGCGCTGGCAGGCGTGCAGGTGCAAAATCTGACGCCGGAGATTGCGCGGGATTTGAGGATACCCTCGACTACTTTGGGCGTGGTAGTCAGCGCGGTGGACTCTTCGAGCGCGGCTGCGGCTGCGGACCTGGAACGCGGCGACGTGATCCAGGAAGTGAACCGCAAGCCGGTCCACAACGTGGCGGAATATGAGCGCGCGTTGGCGGGGAGCCAGAATCAGTCGGTGCTGTTGCTGGTGAAGCGCGGCACGACGACGAGGTTCCTGGTTATTCAGTCGCAGTAGGGCAAAGGGGCCGGGAGGGGTGCGGCCCTCCCGGCCGCGTGGGCGAAGGATTGGATGGTCTCTTTGTTCCGGCTGCAAAAATCGTTTTGAGAGTGAGAGAGAGGCGGACTTTGCCTGATGGCCAGACGGGTGCGCCTCGACTCCCGTCGCGTCAGAGGCGGGATGCTTCGCGATGGGCGCGGGATTTTGCGCGGCCAGATTTCTAGTTGAAAAAGCGGGAGCAGGGCTCCCGCACTCCAGATTAGGAAGCCACCGCTGCGCCACGACGCGTGCAAAGCTCAGGATTCTCGCCTATAATCCGCCAGCCATGAAGAACATGAACAGATGGATTATCGCGTCGTTGTTCCTTGCTAGCGCGGCGGTAGCGCAGCAGACCCACAATCAATACGAGCCGGCGAACCAGCCGGGCGCCGGTCAGAAATTGCTCGCACAATTTGCCGGCGACTGGGACGTGGTCAAGACATTCTTCCCGAGGAACGGGAAGCCGATCGTGACGAAGGGCACATGCAAGCAGTACATGATCGAGGACGGGAAGTTTCTGCAGTCGGATTTCGTCTTCTTCAGTGCTGATGGAACGAAAAGCACCGGAACGGGAATCTCCGGCTTCGATTCGAAAACGAATCGCTTCACGACGGTGTGGTACGACTCGCGGCAGACGACGATGTCGATTCGGCAAAGCGACGGCACGTTCGACGGGAAGAACATCGTGCTGTGGACGACGCCCCTCGATACCGAGCATCCCGGGCGCAAGACCGTCGCACGCGCACACCTTGAGGATGGCGGCCGTCTTCTCATCCATCGACACTTTATGATCGATGACAAGGGGGAAGAGCGGATGATGATCGAGCTGCGGATGACGCGGAAGTAGTTTCCCTCCAGAATATTTTTCCACCGCCCCGCATGAGGCCTTGCGGGCACCCGATGAAAATGGAAATAGCGGCTTAGCGCATTCCAAGCCCGAGCGAACCGGACTGCGGCACAACTGCGATCGGCGGGAGCGGACGGGTCATTCCTCGCGGAGGAGTTGCATGGGGTCGACCCGGGAGGCGCGGCCTAAAGCGGATGCGATCAGCGCGTTTCGTACTTCCAGTTGCGGGACTTACCTTCTGCGATCTGGGCGAGGGCTTGTTGAAGGCGTTTTTCTCTGGTTTCGGGGCGTTTGGCTTCGGCAATCCATTCGCAATACTCGCGCTGGGCGCTGGGGCTGAATTCGGCGAAGGCTCTGGCGGCAGCCTTGTTTTTCTTGAGCGCGGCGGCGAGCGCGGGAGGAATGGAGACGGGCTTTTTCTTTGCCGGTTTTTGCGGGCGCACGAGAGATTTCGTGCGCTGACCGCTTTCCACAATTTCTCCGGCGTGGCGCATGTAGGCCAGAAGAGATTTGTCGGAAGGCAGGTCTTTCAAACTGGCGATGCGACCCAGTGTGCCCATAGCTTCGCTCGAATTGAGGCCGTCCTTCTCCAACAACTTTTTCATTTCGGGTCCCCAGAAGCCGAACGCGCAGTGCTGTTTGAAAGCCGCCATGTTGGCCAGGATGATGCCTTGCTGGAGAAAGAACGGCATGCTCCATTTCATGGCTTCGGTGGCGCGAGGGCAGGCTCGATGCATCAGTTCGCGCAGGCGGGTCAGGATGGGTTGCGCAAAAGGCGCGGCCTTTTCAATGTAAGCATCAACGCGAGGATCGAACTGGTGTTCGGGCATGAACTTCTCCTTCCGATATGGTGGAGCACTTTAGCAAAGGACGAGGCGAAACGCAGCTTTACTCAGAGAACGTGGCCAGGGAAGGGACGTTTCACTCGTCGCGGAGGACTTGCATGGGGTCGACGCGGGAGGCGCGGAAAGCGGGGATTAGGGAGGCGGCGGAGGCGACCACGAGGACGAGGAGGATGACAGAGGAGAGAGTGGGGAGGTCGGTGGGAGACACGCCGTAAAGAAGGCCAGCGAGGACGCGGGAAGAGGCGGCGGCCAGAACAAAACCGGCTGCGCAGCCGAGGAGGCAGACGGCGAGTCCTTGCCAGAGAAATTGTTTGACGATTTGGCTGCGTAGGGCGCCGAGAGCCAGGCGGAGGCCGACTTCGCGGCGGCGGAGGTTTACGGCGTAGCTGAGCGTGCCGTAGAGGCCGAGACAGGCGAGCGAGAGAGCGGTTGCGGCGAAGAAAGAAAGCAGGACGGTGCGCAGACGGTTTTCGGAGAAAGCGTCGCTGAGGTGCTCTCCGAGGGGAGTGATGTCGAAGACGGAGCGGGATGGCTCGATTTGGAGAATCTTCTCGCGGATGGTTTTAGCCATAAGCATTGGGGCGGTGCGCGTGCGAATTAGGTAGTATGGGTCCGGCATAGGGGCGCTCATGCACCAGTACATCGCCGGGGACGGGGCGCGATTCAGGCCGTCCTCACGGGCGTCTCCCACCACGCCGACAATTTCGCCGTGAATTTGCAGAAACGGATTGTCGGCCACGATTTGAAGATGATGCCCGAGAGGAATCGATCCGGGCAAATAAGCACTCGCGAAGCTGCGATTGATCAGGAGTTGATCCACGCCCAAGTTGTCTTGGGACTGGACAGTATTTCCACGGCACAACTGACCTTCTACCAGAGGAATATTCATTGTGGAAAAGTAGCCGGGGGAAACGAAGTGGCTCTCTGCAACTGTTTTGCGTTCCGGATCCGCCTGGCCTTCGACTACCCTGAACTCGGTTTGATATCCGGCAGGCACGCCAGGAAGAGTGGCGGAGGTGGCGGCAGCTTCGACGCCCGGAGTGTTGCGGAGGGAGTCGAGGATACGGTCGATGCGCTGGGTCAGGCCTTTCATGTTCGTCGTCTCACCCCAAGAAGCGCTGATGTGAAAGGTGAGGACATGGCTGGGATCAAAGCCGGGAGAAACGTGGCCGAGGGCCTGGAAACTGCGGACAAGCAAGCTTGCGCCAGAGAGAAGCGTGACGGCCAGTGCGACTTGAATGGCCACGAGAAGCCACTGGAGAGGATTTCGAGCGGTGACCTGGGTGCGGCTGACGAGAGAGAGGGAACCGATGAGATTTCTGCGGGTACCGCGAATGGCGGGGACGAGACCGCAAAGGAAAGTCACGACCAGCGAACAAGCCAGTGAATAAATGACGATGCGCGCATCGAGACGGATTTCCCCGACACGGGGCAGACTTGCAGCAAGGGAACGGAAGATAGTGGAAGAGGTGCCGGCAATAATCAGGCCGAGCCCGGAGCCGAGGAGCGCCAAGGCAAAAGTTTCAGTGAGCAATTGAGTAATGATCGCGCCGCGTCGCGCACCAAGCGAGAAGCGGACGGCAATTTCATGCCGGCGCTGGGCGGAGCGGGCAAGGAGCAAGGCGACGACGTTCGTACAGGCGATCACGAGAAGTAGGGAGACGGACCCGAAAAGTATCCACAGGGATTTTCCGGCACCCGCTATAGTGACTTCCTTAAGCGGCTCGATGGCAACGGCAAGATTGGCATCCGTTTGAGGAAATTGGCGGCCAAGTTGGGCTTGGACAGTAGCCATGTTGGAGCGAGCTTGAGCAACGGTGACGTCGGGTTTTAGGCGACCAATAACTCTATACCAGGCGGAATTTCTGTTCTGCGAATAGGGCGCATCAAGAGGGACGGGAGACCAGAGATCAACGTCGAGGTCCGGGAAGAGGAAAGAAGCGGGCATGATGCCGACGATGGTGGCCGCCGAGTTGCCCAAGCGGATTTTCTTGCCGAGGGCCTCCGGGTCAGCGCTGAAACGACGACGCCAGAAACGATCGCTGATGATGACGGCGCTGGGTCCGCCGAAACGCTCTTCGTCGGCAGTGAAATCGCGGCCTAACGCGGGTGAAACGCCCCAGACTTGCAAGAAGCGCGGTGCGACCAAGGCTTGCGTGACTTTTTCCGGGAGGGCGCCAGAAGTTTCCGATTCGTCTTCCGTGTAATAACCGGTGACAGCCTGGAAAGTCGAATTCAGGCGGTTCCAGTCCTCGAGGCGGACTGGAGCGACAAACGTCGAAGGGCTGGCACGTTTGGGGTTGTATTGCTGCAAGAGAACGAGTTGGTTGGCTCCGGGGAAGGGCAGGGGGCGGAGGAGGATGGCGTCGATGGCGGAGAAGACGGCGCTGTTGGCGCCGATGCCGAGAGCGAGAGTGAGGATGACGGTGGCGGAAAAGGTGGGGGATTTGCGAAGGAAACGGAAGGCGGATTTGAGATTGGCGAGCGTGGCATCGAGCAGGCGGATACGGTAAACGTCGCGGAGGTCTTCTTTGACTTGCTGCGGGCCGCCAAATTCGAGGATGGCGCGGCGGCGGGCTTCGACGGGAGACATTCCAGAGGCGATGTTGGCTTCGGTGAGCTCCTCGATGTGGAAGCTGATCTCGGAATTCATTTGGGCGTCGGAGGCGCGCTTTGGAAAGATGAATTTCCACCAAGACATGATGAGCTCCTACTGCGCGGTCTGAAGAATGTTGGCGACGGCGCCGGAGAGACGATTCCAGTTGGATTCTTCGCTTTCTAATTGCTTGCGGCCTTTGGCGGATAATTTGTAGAACTTGGCTTGGCGGCCTTTTTCGGATTCGCCCCATTCCGAAGCGAGCCAACCGCGTTTTTCGAGGCGATGGAGAGCGGGGTAGAGGGAGCCTTGCTGGACTTGCAGGACTTCCTTGGAGATTTGGCGAATGCGGAGGGAGATGCCGTAGCCGTGAACGGGGCCGAGAGCGACGATTTTGAGGATGAGCATATCGAGAGTGCCTTGCAGGAGGTCGGATTTTTGGATGGGCATGGCGTCTCCTAGACAATCGACATATTAGGGCAAGGGATAGGTAGAATGTCAAGGAGAAAGAGAGCTGAGCAGTGCGGGCGCTACCCTGCGCGTGCTATACTTGTATAGCGAGGTCTTTATGCTGGCCATACGGCTACCGCAATCGATTGAAGCGCGGCTGGAAAAACTGGCGAGGCGCACCGGGCGCACCAAGACGTTTTATGCGCGCGAGGCCATTTTGCAACATATCGAGGAGCTTGAAGACGTATACCTGGCCGAGGCACGGCTGGAGCGGATACGCAGCGGTGAAGGAAAGGCCATGCCGCTGGAAGATGTCATGAAGCGTCATGGCATGGAAGATTGAGTTCTCGGCGGAGGCCGAGCGGGAACTCAACAGGCTGGATGGGCAAGACATCAAGAGAATTCTGAAGTTCCTTCACGAGCGAGTCGCCAAGCTGGACAATCCACGCAGCGTGGGAAAGGCCTTGCAGGGGCCGCGTTTCGGCGAATTCTGGAAATACCGGGTGGGGGATTACCGGCTGATCTGCAAGATCGAAGACGCGCGGGTCGTGGTGCTTGTTCTACGGATCGGACATCGAAGGGAGATCTATCGCTAGGCTCAAGTTTTGAGGTGGGAAACGGGTGATCTGGGCCAAAGTACGGAGAACATGATAATCATTGGAAGGGCATGCCGCGAATCCAGTTTAGTGCGGGTTAAAGAGGGGCACGATGTATCGTGCCCCTACCAGGACAAGGCGGATGAAGCTAGGAGTTCCAGGCGACGCGGGAGAGCTGCTTTTTGCGGGACTCCCATTCGGCGCCGCTGAGGATGCGCGGGGCGACGTCAATGAGGCGGGGTATGAGGCGGAAGATGGCGGCGGCGTTCCAGGGAGCGCCGCTGCGCGTGCGGTAGTCGCGGACGTTGAGGGCGTCGGCCATGCTGCTGAAGGAGACGTCTTGGACGATCAGCTCGGCGAGGAATTTAAGGGTTTGCATCTCGAGGGGGTCGTCTTCGAGATGATGGCAGTCCGCGGCGATACGCAGGCCAAAGGGGATCTCTTCCGAAGGGACGACTTCGTCGAGTGGTTCGGGCGCGGAGGAGGTTTCGATTTCGCGTTCCCACTCGAGGGCGACAAGAGTCCAGCCTGCGTCATGCATTTTGGAGAGATACATGGAGGTCGGGAGGATGGTGACCTTTTCCCGAATGCGCTCGTGTTTTTTCATGGGGGGCCTCCTTACTCAAGGGCGAAGAATGCGAGTGTGACGCAATCTCACATTTACGGGCAATCTTATGACCGATTTTCGATTCGAGATAAAGTATAGAAGAAAAAGGGTTTACGGCTGAGTGAAGGTGGCAGAAGTGCGGCGAACTGTTCGCTCTTGGGATGAGCTTGTCGCGATGCCGGACACACGCATAAGAAGATTAACGAGAAATGAAACTTCTTGACCTCGCCGGGGGTTAGAAGCGTATGATTTGCCCGTCGTTGACCCCACCCCAACGCTCAAGAGCACAATCCGGCCCAGAAAGCAGCACGGTGTCCCATGGATAGCGAGGCGAGGCGATTGGAAGATCGCTCCCAAATGCGTGTGACTGTCGACCTGTCAGGGTTGGACGTTCACACCGTCGCCCAACAGGGCATCACGGAAAATGTGAGCGCGCGAGGGGCGCGCGTGGTGACGAGCAAACCCTGGCAGCCAAACGACCATGTACGCGTACGCTCGTTATTGGGCAGCTTGCGGTCCCGGGCACGCGTGGTGTATTGCCAACCGGTGGGTAAGGATTCGTTCGCGATTGGCCTCGAATTATTTGTGAGCGTCGGGGAATGGATCTTGCCACAAGCCGCGCACCGGAATATCGCTTAGGGACAGCCCCGACCGACCCGGCGCAGAGGAGCGAGGGTCGGTTGAGGGGGCAGTACCCAAAGTGAATCGGGGACCGGAGTTTCCAGCGCAGCTACTTCAATATTTAATGCGACAGAAATGATGCTTCACCAGAGGCGGTGCCGCCTGGCAGAACCAGTTGGTTGCACGCCACTCGAAACGATTCATACCAGGTACGGGTGAATGTGGCGACAAGCTCCTCGACGGTGGAATCGCCAATTTTGGCGCCGGAGTGAACGATTTCTCCCCAGGTACGGACGCGAGTGCCTTCCAGGGGAAGCTCTTCGAAGGTGACCCACTGAGCCATAGCGACGCCGATGGCGTGATCGATCCAGCCCACTTTCTTTCCGGGGACGCATGTGGTAATTACGTGGTCGATGACGGCATGCACGGGCCGAAGGATTTCGATTAGCAGACGGCTTCCCGGTTCCCAGGGATAGCCGTCGACCCAACGCAATTCGCCATAGACGTTGGCGAAATTATTCCAGCGGTGTATGTCGGAAAAAACGAGCCAAGCGAGAGCCGGGCTGGCCTTGGTGATGACGGAATACTCGAATCTTGCCATAACTTGTTACTGACTTCTCCTCACTGAGTTGTATAGGGCCGAGCCAACCGCACAAGCGGGGGCGAAGATATTTATACGTTGTTTCTTTAACGCTGTCAAGTGTATAATTACAGTGTTAAACGGATTTAAACGTTCACGGGAAAAGAGGCCAGAGATGCCACGGAAAGCAGATGAACGCCTGGAAGGACGAATTGTGGACGCTGCCTACCAGTTGTGGAGTAAGGGAGGGGAACACGCGCTAACGATGCGCGCGGTGGCACTTGCCGCGAAGACGACGACGCCAACGCTTTACGAACGCTTCCAGGACAAACACGATTTGATCGAATTCTTGCGAGAACGCGCCCGGCAGAAGATGTTCTCCGCCATACAAGGAGCGAAGTCCGCCGTGGAGGCTTGCCAGCTGGGGATACAATTCACACTTGCGCATGGAAACGAATATCTGCTGCTGACCTCCGATTGGGCGGAGCGGCTGGGGCGCAAGGAGCCGATGCCGTCCTACGAATTTCTGAAGCAAAAGCTGGCAGAAGATCTTGGAGGCACCCCCAAGGAGTACGCTCGGTTGGCGCTAGCTCTTGTTTCGCAGGTGCATGGCACGGCGATTCTGATACTTGCGGAAGGAGTTGGGACAGAAACGGCAAAGGAATTTAAAGATGCATGCCTGGAGGCATGCAGGGCGATGATCCAATGCGCAGGGAAGAAATCTGGCGGTTGAGCAAAGGGCTGGAGCAAAATTAGACCCAAGCCTCTAAATGGGTGAGTAGATGCACGGGTCAGACGATATTGGGGGCGACCAGACGTTTTGCTTTAATCAAGACGTCGACGGAATCTGGGCGGTCGTTCCAAAAATCGAGGCGGATGCGACCGTCGGGGAGCTGGCTGACAGTAGCAGGGATGGAGCTGGCGGTGAGATACCAGCCGGCGGGGAGGACCACGGCGTTGCGGGCTCTGCCGAGGCTGCGGTCAAAGACTAATTCGCTTTCGTCAAGCCGGTAGCTGGCAGGTGCGGTGTAGGTTTCAGAGATGCGCAGTCGGATGGACTGGCCCTTTTTGACCGGCGGGAAGGGAATAAGGACAACTTGCGTCGTGGGGCTGACGGGCTCGCCAGCGTCGATTTTCTCGGAGGCAAGATCAGCACCGGTAAGTAGTTTGGTGGAGAGCTTTTCGCCAGTATCGAGGACGTAAGCGGAGGGATCCGAGACGGTGCTGCCTTCGCGAACGATATTGAGGTACTTGTTAGCGCCTTCGTGAGATTCCGTGTAGTCGTGGTAGAGGCTGAAGGCGTGCGTTTCCGGCTGCTGCAGGAAATAGACGATGTCGCGGTCCTGGTGGGCGCGTTCGGAGAGGCGCTCTCGTTCGGTTTCTCCAGGGAAGGGAGCTTCCCAACTGCGGGCTTGCGTTGGAGGACGGGGCGCGGCGGAGGGGCCGGTTTGCGCGCCGAGTTTGGCGCGGACAATGAGCGGCGCCTCGCCAGCGCTGGCGTTCATAAAGCTGATGGCGACGCGGCCATCGGGCTCCGATAAAACTTGCGAGGGGACGTTGCAGCCGACGAGTTCGTACCCGGCCGGCAGAACGACTTTGTTGCGTTTGATCCCGAGGGAACGATTGAAAACGATGGCGTCGCCTTCGCGGTAATAGCTTTTCACGTCTTTATAGGTTTTGAGAATGAGAATGCGGCCCTGGCCTTCGGGAGGGATGGGTCGAGCAAGAGAAATCTTGATGTAATTTGTGGCGAGATCGGCGTCGGTCATGAGCGGGTCCTGGCGAGCTTCGGTGCCGCTGACGACCTCGAAGTGCAGCGGGGCGCCGGTCATGGAATCGAAGACGGACTCCTCGCTGGCGGCGCTGCCTTTGCGAATGGGATTGTAGAAAAACGTGGCGCCGGGAGTGGTAGCCGTCACTTCGTAATGGATTCTGAAGCTGGCAGTATCCGGAGCGAGAAGTTCGTAACGGGTGTATTCGTCGGTCTCGGTTTGCCTGGCCGAAGAGGAAGCGGCAGGTGCCGCCTTCGATTGCTGTGCACGAAGAGAGAAGCAGCTAACCAACGCGAGCGTTAAGATCCGCAAGGCAAGTCGCTTGGTCATGAATTCACTCCAGCCGGGCGCGTTCAAAGCTTTTTTCAGCGGGTGAATCATCCCTGAGGCCGTGCGGGGTGTAAAGCGCAATAATTTTGCCCATCAGGGAACTTCCGCAAGGTAAAATCACAAGCCAGAAGAACGCAGGAGAAAATGATGGCGAAAAAGCCGAATGCAGATGACGCGCGCTTGATACTCGAGTTGTATGACTTGCGGCGCGAGCCGGAGATGCGGAAGGCGCGGCAATGGTGGATGACGAAGTTCTGGCCTAAGGACGCGGACGAGTTCATCAAGATGGGGATGGCGCCGGGGACGGAGGAGAATAACTGGTTAAGGCAGGTGCTCAGCTATTGGGGCATCGGCATTTCATTTGTTTCGAACGGTGTTTTAAGTGAAGAACTGTTTTTTGACCCTGCATTTTGCGGTGAGTTGTATTTCATATACGCCAAAGTCCGTCCCTTTTTGAAAGAGCTGAGAGAAAAAACGAAAAATCCCGAGTTGCTGCTGGCCTTCGAAAAGGCCATTCTGGGGTCCAAGCTGGGACGGACACATTTTGCAAGGATGGAACCGCGCGTTCTGGCAATGCGCCCGAAGTAACAGCGTTTGCCGAGGTCAAATTGCGGGGAATTTCTCTCAAACTCGTGGCATCCATTATTTGTGCCGGGTCGCTCTTTCATGCAGCCGCGGCCCGCGGAGAGGATTGCGGAGGCGGGGTAGAGATGCGCTTGAGCGCGCCGGATGCTTCGCAGGGGAGCCTGCTGCTGGTCACGTTGCGAAGCGCGAAGCCACTCGGCGAAGTTACCGGGAAATGGAACGAGCGCGAAGTGCCTTTCTGGAAAGCGCGGAGCGGGAAGCACGGAGCTTCCGGGGCGGAACTACAGCGGGCTTTGCTTGGAGTGGATCTGGAGAAACCGGCAGGAAAGTACGAGTTTACGGCGTCCGCGGAAATGCCAGGCAGCGAACGAGTAAGCTGCCGGGCGATGATAGAAGTAACGCAAGGACACTTTGCCACTGAAAACTTGACGGTGAAGAAGCAGTTTGTCGAGCCAGACCCGGCCCAATTGGCGCGGGCCGAAGCGGAAACCAAGAAGCTCCGCGAGATTTTTGCGCATGTCACGCCGGAACGTCTGTGGAACGGTCCATTTCGCGTACCCCTCGATGGCGTATTCAAGGGCACAAATTTTGGGAGGCGGCGCGTTCTGAATGGTCACCCCGGATCGCCCCACACCGGAGTGGACTTTCCGGCGCCGACCGGTACGCCGGTGCACTCCTCGCAAAGCGGGCGCGTGGTGCTGGCGGAGCCTTTGTTTTTTTCCGGGAATACGGTCATCGTCGATCACGGTTTGGGGATTTACACGTTTTATTGCCACTTTTCAGAGATCGATGCAAAGGTTGGCGACGAAGTGAAGGCCGGCACGGTCCTAGGAAAAGTGGGAGCGACGGGCCGTGTCACGGGGCCGCATCTGCACTGGGGCCTAACGGTCGAACGAGCGCGCGTGAATGCGCTCGATATCGTGAGAGTACTTGGGAACAGCTAAACGGAGCAACACCGAGAAGTTTGGGTAGAATGAGGATTACTGGGGCCTGTGTGAAGAATCTTGCCACTTGAGAGAAAAATTCTGGGACTTATTTCGGATACGCATGGACTTTTGCGCGAGGAAGCCCTGCGGGCACTGCGCGGATCAGACTTGATTCTACACGCGGGGGATGTGGGCGCTCCGAAAATTCTCGAAACTCTGAGAAGCATTGCACCGGTAATCGCCGTTCGAGGAAATGTGGATACGGGAAAGTGGGCGGAAGCTCTGCCGCTAACCGAAGTGGTCGAAGCCGCCTCCGCAACGATCTATATGTTGCACATTTTGCAAAACTTGGAGCTCAATCCCGGCGCCGCCGGAATAAGCATCGTGGTGAGCGGGCATTCTCACAAACCCGGACAGACAGAGAAAGAAGGTATAATGTACGTGAACCCGGGAAGCGCGGGGCCCCGTCGGTTTCAACTGCCAGTGACAGTCGCTCGGCTGGATTTGGGAGTCAGACCGTGGAAAGTGGAATTCATCGAGCTCCTGAGGTAGAGCTAGACTGACCAGGTCTCTTGTAAGTTGCACAATAAAAACGAGTTATTTGTATTTTGTAGTCGCGGAGAGTTTTTGTCTGTTTGGCTTGGGCCGATCTCACAGTCTTTAGGCACAGGCTGTGGAAAACCATGAAACATATGGAGGCCAGCTTGCACTACCCAAAAGTGGCAGTTTCCCAAAATGGTGTTGAACAGCAGAAGGTAAAGTACTAGAGTACCGGGGCAACAGGGGTGATTTTGGTACCCTCCCGCTATTGCAGGGAACAGGGACAAAACTCAGAATGGGAACAATGTGGACGACGTTCGTACTCGTATCTTCGCTGGTGTCGACCGTTCACTTCAGCGCCATGTTCGCAAAGTTGATGACGCTGAAGCCAGTCCAGTATGGGCAGGCTTAGGTCCCCGAGTCGTCAAGATCAATCGAGAGGTTAGCTTCTCTCATGGCCATACTTCATTTTCGCTGTAAAGAACGGCGCCGGACGTTGCGAGTGAGCATATCGGTGCCGATTACGGTACATGGGCAGGACGAGAACGGCGATAAGTTCCGTGTGAAGGCGAAGTCGCAATCGGTGAACCGGCACGGTGCGCTGTTGCAGCTAGAGGAGCCCGTGGTGGTTGGGCAGATGCTTATCCTGGTGAATGAAAACGGCGACCGCACGGTAGAGTGCAGGGTGGTTTCCGTAAAGCGCGACCGCGATAGCAAGACATATGTCGGAGTTGAGTTTATTTCGCCCGATTCGAATTTCTGGCACATGAGCTTTCCCCTTCCCGGAGCCAAGCCGCTCCGCCGCACATTCGATAGCAAGGCTTCTCTCTAGCCATCCAGAGATTTCGTTGACAGGGAACTAAGAGCCCTTTCTCGACCGAGAGGGCTTTTTTGCTTTCCGTTGGGGCTTTTTCAAGACGCGTTTTGCGGGCGATTTTTTGGGAGGCTTCACGCGCGCTGTAGGCTTGCTGCGTAGCAGTGATTCCTGCGTCCGTTTGGGCAGCTTGGCTACCACCATGTCGTAAGACTCTCGCAGCAAGGGAGCCAGCTCTTCAGGCGAGAGAGCATCCTTGGTTTCCAGCGCAACCCACTGAGCGCGCGCCAGGTAGGGAGCGGGAATGATGCCCGCGCGTTCGGTCAGCTCCGCGAATTTTTCCGGGGAAGCCTTGAAGGTTAGCCAGACAGCCGCGGGCATGAGCACGGAATGCGCGAACATCTTGCCCGCCACTTTGAAAGTGAGGTCGTTGGTCCACACCTCTTCCTCGGTCGCCCCCGGCAAGGACAGACAGAGATCGCGAACCCACTCGATATCCATACGCGGCGCTCCGTGAAAGCGACCCGACTTGGAGAAACTTAGGAGATTGCCGGAGCCCAGGCGAGGCCATCCACGCCGCGGGTGAGCTGGATCGGCTGCAGCATTTTATTGTCGCGAATGTCGAACACTGCGATGACCCCAGTCTGAGGACAACTGATGAAGGCAAACGTGCCGTCAGGCTCGATAAGAAGTTCCCCCGAGGCGGCCGGGATGTCGAAGGATTCCGCGAGCTTCGAGGTTGCCAAATCGATCATGAAAAGTTTTCCGGAAGGAGACGCCGCCAGCAATTTGCGGCCGTCCGGCGTGGGCGAGGAAGAATAGACGGTGGCGGGAAGCGAGATCCAATGATCGATCTTGTCGGTTGCTGTGTCGATGACGGCGATGCGCGGGGTATCCTGATCGTGCGTGAACACCCATTTGCCGTCGGGAGTGATGGAGATGCGCTGGACGGTTTTTGCCACGGGAATAACGGTGACCAATGAGCGCTTCTTGAGGTCCAGAACGCTTACGCTGCCGGGACCGACGTTGGCGGTGTAGGCGCGGCGGCCATCGGGAGAAATGACGAACATGTGAGATTCGGACGCGCCGGTGGGGATTTCGGCGAGAACTTTGCGGGTGGAAGGATCGATGACGTCCAGGGCATCGTCCAGTTCCGCGGAAACGTAGAGCAGGCCATCGGGGCCAAATTCCGCGCGGTGAGGACGGAGGGGCTTGCCGAGTTCGATGGTTCCCACCAGCTTACGTTCACGCAAGTCGATGATGTCGATGGCGCGGCCGTCGGTACCAGGTTTGCCGACGCCGGAATTGCCGTAGATGGGGACATAGGCGAAGTGCGAGTCGGGAGAAACGGCGACTTCGTGGCCGTTGATGCCGACAGTGACTTTCATCAGTGTCTGGCGCGAGTGCGGATCGATGAGCAGGGTAGTATGATCGCCTTGATTGGCGACGACGAGCATTCCGTGCGATGGCGATGCGGGAGCGCGGCCACCTCCGGCCGCGAGGGCAAGAAACATCAGGGGAGCGATCAGCCACGAAAGGTATGCGGACGACATAGTTTGCCTCGATTGTATTCTTTGCTGGCGGTGAACAATGCCAAGCCGCGCGAATTATATCAGCCTGACGGCAGGTTGCCACGGGGATTCACTTACTGGAATTCAAAAATGTGAATTCAGGGACTGATGCGATTCGTTACACTGTAAGAGGAGTAAGATACGTCGTCGCCGGGAGGCCTTCATGCGCATCGACACTTCCGAGACGGCATGCGGAGTCTTGGCATGAAAGGTTTGTGTAGCAAAGGGATTTTCATTTGCGGCGGGTTTGCCATTTTCAGTTTGTTTTTCTTGCCCCAGCATCTCGTCCGCGCCCATGCTGGGCAAGTACCCGGCAGCCCAAATCCTGGAAACGCGATCGAAGCCAGCCGCGATTGGGCCGCGTACGGCGGCAACCCGGAAGATACGCATTACTCGAGCCTGACGCAAATCAATCGCACAAACGTAAAAGACCTAAAGGTTGCGTGGAGCTTTGACACCGGTGATCAAGGCGGCCTCGAAACCAGCCCACTCATCGTCGACGGCGTGTTGTTTGGGATTACGCCCACACAAAAAATCTTCGCGTTGGACGCCGCCACCGGCAAACTCTTGTGGAAGTTCGATTCCGGAATCAAGGGCAGTCAGCCAGATCGCGGTCTCGCGTACTGGTCGAATGGGAAAGACCGGCGCGTTCTAGTTGGCGTGATGAACTTTCTGTACGCGCTCGATGCGGCAACGGGGAGGCCCGTCACGGCGTTCGGGAAAGACGGCCGCATTGATCTGCGCGGCGACCTCGGGCGCAATCCGGAAAGGCAATCCGTCGCCCTGACCAGTCCAGGCGTCGTCTACAAGGACTTGATCATCGTTGGCGGCAGGAATCCAGAAACTCTGCCGGCCGCTCCAGGAGACGTGCGCGCCTACGACGTGCGCACGGGGAAATTGCGCTGGTCGTTTCACACCATTCCGCATCCCGGCGAATTTGGATACAAGACCTGGCCAAAAGACGCGTGGAAATACAGCGGCGCCGCGAATAATTGGGCGGGCATGGCGGTGGATGCGGAGCGCGGCATTGTGTATGCGCCGACAGGATCGGCGGCGTTTGATTTCTACGGCGCCAATCGTGTGGGCGACGATTTATTTGCGAATTGCTTGCTCGCCTTGAATGCGGAAACAGGCGAAAGGCTGTGGCATTTTCAGGGAGTGAGGCACGATCTCTGGGACCGCGATTTTCCGTCGCCGCCCGCGCTGGTGACCATCAACCGCGACGGCAAGGAGATCGACGCCATTGCGCAAACAACCAAGCAGGGTTTCGTTTATCTGTTCGACCGCACGAGCGGAAAGCCCCTCTTCCCCATCGAATACCGCAAGTATCCGGCGAGCACAGTTCCCGGCGAGATCGCCGCTACGGAGCAGCCCTTGCCCACGGCGCCCGCGCCGTTTGCAAGGCAACTTCTCACCGAAGATATGCTGACGACGCGAACGCCCGCAGCGCATCAGTGGGCTCTCCAAAAATTCAGGACGTTTCGCAGCGAAGGACAGTTCGTACCCTTCAGCGTGCGTAAAGACACGGTGATCTTTCCCGGATTTGATGGGGGCGCGGAATGGGGCGGTCCGGCGGTCGATCCCAAAACGGCTATTCTATATGTGAACGCCAACGAGATGGCATGGACAGGCGCGCTCGCGCCCGACACTGGCGAGAACAGTCCGAAAGCCTTGTATTTGAGCCAGTGCGCTGTCTGCCACGGCGAAAAGATGGCGGGATCACCGCCAGCGATTCCTTCGCTTGTTGGCATTGGCAATCGTCTGTCTTCTCAGCAAATTGCCAGCACAATTCGCAACGGAAAAGGAAGAATGTCCGCGTTCACAAATTTTGACGATGGCGAGCTCTATGCCCTGGTCGATTTTCTCTCGAGTGGGCAATCCAAAGAGCTGCCGAGTTCAGAACCGCCTCCGCCAGTCATGAAGTATCGATTCACTGGCTATCACAAATTTCTCGATCCGGAGGGTTATCCAGCCATCGCTCCTCCCTGGGGCACTCTCAGCGCAATCAATCTGAATACCGGCGAATACGTTTGGAAGATCAATCTGGGCGAGTATCCGGAGCTTGCGTCAGAAGGGCTGAAGAACACGGGGACGGAAAATTATGGAGGGCCCGTCGTAACCGCGGGCGGGCTTCTCTTTATAGGCGCAAGCGATTTTGACAAGAAATTCCGGGCGTTCGACAAAGCCACGGGCAAATTATTGTGGGAAACGACGCTGCCTTTCGCGGGCAACGCGACTCCGGCAACATACGCTGTAAATGGTCGGCAATACGTGGTGATCGCAGCTGGAGGGGGAAAGGATCTAAAGTCGCCTTCCGGCGGAGTATACGTGGCCTTCGCGCTACCAAAATAGCAAATTCGGGATCTATTAAGCGCCCCGCGCCGGGTGGCAGGCCGCTTACGAATCGCCCCAGAAGTCCGATGTGGCCAATCGGCCAGGGGTTCTCTGATTGTGCGCTTGCCGAAAGATTCCTCTGTGAATGTTCCGGAAGATGACTTAAGAAAGATAGAGAAGGCCGGCTCGCAGGAGCGGGCACCCCTCTTTGGCTCATTTGCCGGAATCAGGTTGGCCACATCTTTGCGGCAAATGCGCAGACGGCGGAGAGAGGAACTCAAGGCGGTCCGAGCCTTAAATCGGACGAGGAGGAGTTGTTTATGAAAGCTAGAATTTTGATTGTTTTTGCCGTGGTGGCGCTAGCTGTGGCGTTTGCCTATACGGCGTCGGCTCCCGCTGCGCCGCATGCAGCGACCGCGAACGCTATTCCCGCGGCCGCGCCGCAACCGCACGCCGCGCCAGCGCCTGCCGCCGAACCACATCCGGAAATTCGCGATGCGATCGCAGCTCTGCGCAATGCGAGAGAACATCTCAATCATGCCGCTCATGATTTCGGCGGTCACCGCGTGGAGGCCATCCGCGCCATCGACGACGCCATTCACCAGCTCCAGGACTGCCTCAAGTACGACAGATAACCTTCTACTTGTGCAGAGATATCGCGCAGCGCCTTGCACGTTTTATGCGCAAGGCGCTGCCGTTTTTTATAACCTTCTCGATTTTATTCGTTCGCGTTCGCCTCATTCGGTTTCCAGTTCCGATTTCCAACCGCACGCTTCCGGCATTTTTCAGAACCCGCTTACGATTGACCGTCGCCGCAATGGGAAGTAGGATTCCCTAACTTGTTTTCTGTCTGGACTTTCGAGCGAATGAGGAGACTCTGTGTACTGTACAAAATGCGGTAACGAAATCTCTCCGACGACGTCATTCTGCTCCACGTGCGGCCAGGCCGTCCCTGGCCTGCCGGCTATGACTCCGGTTACGAATGCCATCGCGACTGTTCCGTCCGCACGGGTGCTTCCGGCGGCCGCGAGCTACGCCGGCGTTGCGTATGCCGGCTTCTGGCTGCGCTTCGTGGCCTACGTGATCGACGGCATCATTTCTTGCGTGGCATTTGCGCTCCTTCTGATTCCTCTGTTTGTACTCACCGGCGCGGGCGCCGCACTCGGTAGAATCTTTTCCGAGGGCGACATCAGCGACGATATGGGAGCCTTTCTGGGGGTAGGATTTATTTTCGGATTCTTTGGGATCATCCTGGTCGTGAGCTGGCTTTATAACGCTCTCTCGGAAAGTTCGTCCTGGCAAGCCACGCCGGGAAAAAAAATTCTCAATCTAAAAGTTACGGATATGGAGGGCCAGCCAATCTCGTTTGGGCGCGCCTCGGGACGGTACTTCGCAAAAATCATCACTGGAATGATTCCTCTTTTTATCGGCTACATCATGGCTGGTTTCACCGAGAAGAAGCAGGCCCTCCACGACATGATCGCCGGCTGTCTCGTCCTGCGGAATCTCTAACGCCATTTTCCGGATTGCACTCAGGGCCTCTTCCGGCGCGAGCTGCACTAAATGCCGGCTCTTCACGAGCTCAGAGACCTTTTTGAATTGGGTAGCCCTTTTCCACCCAATCCGCCGCAAAACTTTTCGGAAGGACCAAGACGCGCAGACGGGTGAAACCCATCTCGTGCAGCGCCGTATAAGCCGGGCGAATGTTCGGGCAGTGGTCGAAGGGGCAACAGCCGCAGTAGATCACCAGATTCGCGTCATGCGGAAGCGCAGCCGCCCATTTCTTCAATTCCAGGAGGCCTTTTTCCGTCGAGGCCGTTCCGTGAAACGTGGATCCTGGAATATGGCCGCCTTCGAACAACGTTCGAAAGCCCACGTAAACAATCGTTGGCGCATGCCCCCCGTTGGCAGTGCGAAGTTCCTGAACGAGGTCCGCAGCCTGTAGGACCTGCGCGTCGGTCCACGATTCCGAGGAAATTTCCCGACTCGCCGTGCCAGGCTGATTCGAAGGACCGGCTATCGCAAGAGACAACGCAGCCGACAAGCTCAATAAAAAAAGCGCGGCAGTCCCGCGAAATTTCAAACCGGAACACATCTCGCACCACCTCCGCGCATGATTGTAGAGGGAAATCGCGGCAAGGGCGATGTAAATTGACTGCGAATGATGCGACGAGAGCTGCCGCCCCCCAACGGGAATCTATTTTTTCTGTTCGCTGCGGGTGCGCTGCAGCTTGAGGGCGGTTGTGCGCAAGGTCTCTGGCACATTTTTGTTGGTCGTCAATTTCTTGAGGTCCATTACATTGACCATCGGCAGCATGTGGAGAGAAACATCCAAAGGCGTTTTCGGGTTATTCAAGAGATTGCGAACGACCGCATAATTTTTCCGGAATTTGCGGTTGCCCGCGATGAGCCGGAGAATTTCGTCCGTGAGGCTGGTCATGGCAGCGAACGCCTCGACCTCTTGATCCGTGAGGCGCGGCGATTGCAGCACCGCGCGCTGCACCACCTTGTTCGAATCGCGAATGAGCGTGCGCCGGGCCTCCGATCCGCCTTTGATCGCAAACTGCACGCGCTCCGCAACGCTCATCTTCGCCAGGCGCTGTAAAAGGGTAATGCGTCTGGTGGCGTCCGGTTCGGCTTCCGCGGCCGCCTCCGCCAGCGCCGCTTCATCGATCGCCGATCCCAGCAACTCGTGCAGCTGGTGTTTTTGCTCTGCTGTGATCGAGGTAGAATGCTCGAGCGCTGCCGCAAGGGTCGGTGACTCGCTCACGCGTTCCAGCTCCTCCATCAGCGCCGTGATCCCCAGCGACGAAAGATGCCGCGCCACGGGAACGAGATACTCGGCCGCGCAATTCTTGTTCTGCACCATCGCATCGCAGACGCCCGGTTTGTCCGCAAGATGTTTTCCGGCATAGGCGAATAAACCGGGCGCGACCTTTTCCCGCTTCAATGCTTCCACGAACGATTCCATCGGCTGCGAAAGGATGGCCTCTTGCGCGCGCCCGGCGACCATCTCATCGGCATCCCCGGCCAGCACGGCCAGAATCTCCGCGCGATCCGCGGGCGATAAATGTGCTCCGCCGGCGCACACGGCAATCTTGCGCTCGCGGGGAGCGCGGCCTGCGCGAAGATCTTCTAGAACTTCAGGGCTGAGAGGTTCCACCGGACGCCTGCCTCAAATCTTTCTCACTCAGCAGTATTGTACCGGAGGCTCCCGGCGTTCCGACGGGCGGCATGGCTTGCCCGTTCAATTCCAGCAACACGGCCGAAGAATCGCCCGCGGTCACTTCGAACTGTTCTTTTGCGGAAAAGTGGCGTGTCTCGCCTGCGGGAAGTTCGGTGTCCAGAACCAATGCGCCGTCGGCGACAACACGCACTCGCGTCGCCTCGGACGTGGAGACAGAAAGATCCAGAGGAACCTTTGCAGAGGCAGAGGCAGAAGCGGGCGCTGCTTCGTGCGAATTTGGCTCGTCCGCCGCAACCGGCGTTGATGCTGCGCTTCCCGCGCGCGCCGGCATCGGCAGAGCAAGACTCGATGATGGTTTCGCCGCTCGATGTGCAGCATAGCGCCGCCAGCCATAGATCCCGCCCGCGATCAACCCGGCCAAGACCGCGAGAACGGCAAGCACGGCCAGGATCGGAATCCAAATCGGCGGCCGCGGAATTTTGTTCTCGTAGGGTTGCGGAACGGGCAGGCTCTGCTCGCCGTGCGCCAAGTCATATTCGGCCAGCAAATTCTCTTCGTCTAGCCCCAGATAACGCGCGATGGCCCGCACAAATCCCCGGTTGAAAATGCCGCCAGGGAGTTTTTCCCACTGCTCGTTTTCCAGCGCTTCCAGGAAGCGCGACCCGATGCGCGTGGCCGTCGTCACTTCCTTCAGCGAAACCTCGCGCATCTCGCGCTCGCGCTTCAGACGTTCACCAAAATTTCCCCTGGCCATGAATCGAAACCTGTCCTCGCCGATACACCCAGGGCAGCGGAGCGATCGAAGTTCGGGCTGATCGCGAACGGGCCGGGCGCGGCGCGCACCCTTGTCTTTGGATGACGGCTATCTGAGCGGCTCGGCAGCGACCGTAAGCCCGCACACCTGCGCGGGCTTTCTTCCGTCCGCGCAACGCGCGTAAAATCCCCTCGACGGCACTATAGAAGGTGTCCCGCGGCACTGTCAAACAACGCGGATAGCAAGTCCTACGCCGGCTTCGCAGAACGTCGAAGTTCGACTAATCTCCGCGCGCAAAGGCGCTGCGAGCCGGAACAAAAGTCCCTGTTCGCCCCGAAAGAAATAGAATGTCCACGGCGCGCGCACGGCGGCACGAGAAAGGAACCTGTCCCACAAGGAACAAATGGAAATTCCGAACACGCTCGAGTGCGCAGCGCGCCCGCTTCGTCGGGCGGGATTCTGGATTCGCTTCTTCGCGGGAACCATCGACTTAATTCTCCTCATAGTCCCGTTCTCGGTCTTTATCTCTTTCCTGGCGGCCGGGATGGGAATCTCGAATCCCTTTTTCAATCATCGCGCAGGTACGCCCCTCAACGAGCTCCTCGCTCAATCGGGGCGTCTCTTCCTCTTCTTGTGTATTGGCTTCTTTGTGCTCGAAAGCTGGTTTTACTTCGCACTCTCCGAAAGTTCCGCGTGGCGAGCAACTTTGGGAAAGCGCCTTCTCGGCCTCTATGTGGGCGACGCCGCTGGCAAGCCCGTCGATTTCTGGCAAGCCAGCATGCGCTTCTGCGCCGGCCGTCTCCTCATCCACGTGCCCGTCGTGGGCGCCTATTATTTCTTGCTCGATTGCCTGTGCATCGGCCTGACGCCCGCTAAGCGCGCCCTTCACGATCTCTTCTCTGGCTGCCTCGTCCTGCGAGAAGCCACACAAAGCCGGGTCGTCCGCTGAAAGCTCCGAATTGCCGCCCCGCAAGTACACCCGGTACCCTCCCATGGCAAGATGGCCACTCCTGTACCACGAGATTCTTGCACCCCTTTTTCCCACGCGCCTATACTGGCAAAGATTCGTGGACCAGCCCCGAATCGCGCTCGTGGTGTTGTCTTCCGCGACGGCGACGGCCTGGCCTTCAAAAATTATTCCGGGGATTAACTGAGCGTGGACGAAGTCAAGCAGTTTCCGGCCGTGGAACGCCGCCGCAATCCCGCGGTCTCCGCCGAACAACGCGAAGCAGGCGAAGTCGCCATCTTCCAGGAATTGGGGAAGGCGCTCACTTCTTCGTTGCAGCTTGACCAGGTTCTCCGCACCATCATGGAGAAAATCGACGAATTTCTCCGCCCGGACAACTGGTCCCTGCTCCTGCTGGACGAGTCCAAACAGGAGCTCTATTTCGAGCTCGCCGTAGGCAAGGCATCCCAGGCGCTGAAAGACGTCCGCATCAAGATCGGCCAGGGCATCGCCGGCTGGGTCGCGCAACATGGCGAAACAGTGGTCGTGCCGGACACCTCCAAGGACACGCGCTTTTTCGGCCAGGTCGATGAAAAAACGAAAACCGACACGCAATCCATCGTTGCCGTTCCCGTCAAATTTCGCGACACCTGCCTCGGTGTCATCGAGCTGATCAATTGCCTCGGCCCGGAAGGATTTGACGAGCGCGACTTAAAGCTCCTCGAAGCCCTCTCCGATTTTGCCGCCATCGCCCTCGAAAATGCCCGCCACGTGAAACGCATTCACGAGCTCACTATCACCGACGATTGCACCAGCCTTTACAACGCCCGCCACATGGGCTTCATCCTCGAAACCGAAATCTACCGCTCACAGCGCTACAATTACCAATTCTCGCTTGTCTTCATCGACCTCGATCATTTCAAGCAGGTCAATGACACTCACGGCCACCTGGTCGGCTCCCGCTTGCTCGCCGAAATTGGCAACGCCCTTAAAGCCCATTGCCGCCTCATCGATTTTGCTTTCCGCTACGGCGGCGACGAATTCGTGATCCTTCTCCCGCAAACCTCAAAGGAAAACGCTCTCAACGTCGCGCGCCGCCTCCACAAGCTCATCCGAGAAACGTTGTGGCTCGATCCCGAGGGCTTGGGCATCCACGTCACGCCGAGCCTGGGCGTCGCCTCGTTCCCCACCGATTCGCGCACGAAAGAGGGGCTGTTGCACCTCGCCGACGAAGCTATGTACCTCGTCAAAAACACCAACCGCGACAGCGTAGCGGCGGCCAACATCGGCATCTTGCCAGACACCACTTCCGCCGCTGCCGAAACCGCCGGCTAGCCTCTCACTCGCCTCAATTCCACTTCTCTCCCGCTTCTATACAGTCCCCTTGAATTTTGCTTAACTAAATCTATGCGAAGGAGCCAAGCCGCTCGGTATGCGCGCTGGTCCGCGGCGCTTGCGTTGCTGCTGGCCTGTCTGACCGCCGGAGTGTATTTGAAACGCGGCTGGCAAAGAATCCTCGAGCGCAGGAAGGCCCCTCCCCCCGCGCCCCTCAACGTCGAAAAGGAATCCAGCGGCCTTACTCTTTCCAAAATGGATGGTCCCCGCAAAATTTTCACCATCCAAGCTTCCCGCTCGACGGATTTCAAGGACACCGAAGCCAGCCTTCTCGAAAACGTCAAAGTCATTATCTTCGGCAAGGCCGGCGACCGCCATGACATCATGCAAACGAAAAGCTGCCAGTACGAAAAAGCAAGCGGCGCGATCGTTTGCAGCGGTCCAGTGCAAATCGATTTGGAAAGTGCAGCAGACGCAGCCCGCGTGGCCACGGATCCTGCTGCGCCGCCCCAAACCGTGCACATTGAGACGAGCGCTGTGAATTTCGATCGCGGCAGCGGAACCGCGAAAACCGATCAGCCCGTCACCTTCACCTTTCCAACTGGAAGCGGCGACGCCGTCGGCGCCGAGTACAACTCCGAGGAAGGCACCTTGCGCCTCCTGCAAAACGTAAAACTCAAAATCGATCCTTCCGCAAAAAAACACTCCGGCAAAACGCCAAGCGACGAAGAGCCCCAGGAAGTGCAAGTAACAGGCACGAGTCTCGATTTTGGCCGCGATGCGCGAACGCTCCACATCCTCGGCCCCGCGGAAGCGCAATCGAGCACAGACCGTCTCACCGCCGGGGAATTCACGCTCGAGATGGATTCCGCCTTTCGCGCCCACAGGCTCCTCGCCGTTGAAGGAGCGCTCCACAAGCCTCCGCAACTCACCTCGCAAAACGGCCCAGACGCCATGCTCCTCGACGCCAACGAGATGACCGGACTGTTTGCTCCCGAGGGTTGGGCCACGCGCTTGGACGCCTCCGGTAGCGTGCGTGGCTCCCGTCATGGCCGGCTCGAACAGGATGAATTCCACTCCGACGCTGCTTCGCTCGATCTTTGGCCGCGCCTCAATCAGCCTAAAGAGTTGAATCTCACCGGTGGGGTTTTCCTGAAAACGCGCATTGCCAAGAGCGGCGATGCTCGAGTCCTTCAGACGGGCGCTCTTCGCATGGAATTTGCCGAAGGAACCGCCGGCCAGTCCGCCAAGCCCACGAGCGCGGAAACGCTCACCGCGGGAAGCATGGAATGGACCGACGCTTCCGTACAGGCAAACACTTCGCCGGCGCACACGAAGTTGCAAGCGGACAAGTTGCAGCTCGCCTTCAATCCGGAAGGCAAGCCCAAGAAACTGGATGCCACGGGCGCCGTGCAAATCGTGCGCGACGTCGCCGGCCGTCCCGTCCAAACGGCCACAGCCAACACGGGAATCGCCCAGCTTCTTGCCACCGGAGGCTGGTCGCAGATGGACTTGCAAGGCAGCGTCAAATTGAAAGAAGCCGACCGCAACGCGCAGGCCGATCACGCCACGTTCCTGCGCGTAGCGCAGACGGCGGTCTTGACCGGCAACGCCGTCGCTCGCGATGCCACCACCGAAACTCGCGCTCCGCAAATCCAGTTCAACAGCGCGAACGGCGACATCCGCGCCCAGGGTGGCGTCCGCTCCACCGATTTTTCGCCCAATGGCAGCGCTCTGCACCTTGCCCAAGTCCCCGCGAACATTTCCTCGGACACCATGCGCGGCAATTCAAAAACGGGACGCGCCCTCTACTCCGGCCACGCGCGCTTCTGGCAAGGCGACTCCGTCTTGGAAGCTGACTCCATCGAACTCCTTCGCCAATCGAAAATCCTGAACGCCACGGGAAACGTCCGCGCCGTATTTCCGCAAACGCCCGCCTCCGCCTCTGCCGCTGCGCCTCAGGCCTCCGCAAAAAAGCCCGTCATCTGGCATGTAAGCGCTGGCGCTCTCTCCTACAATGACGCCGCCAACACCGCGCACCTCGAAAAAAACGTCGTCGTGCAATCTCCTGACCAAAGAATCCGCGCTCCCGAGATGGATTTGTATTTCACTCGCGGCATGAACGGCTCTGCCGGCGGTTCGAATACAACTTCCGAGCGAACCGGCCCCCAGCAAATCAGCCGGGCCGTGGGAACGGGCGGCGTCATTGTCGATCAAGACGGCCGCCGCGCCACCGCCGAGCGAGGCGAATACACCGCCGCCGACGGCAAGTTCGTCATGAGCGGTGGAACTCCCACTCTCTACGACGGCTCCGCCGGCACCACCACCGGCCTTCAATTGACCTTCTTTTTAGCGGATGATACGATCATCGTCGACTCTGCAAATGGTTCGCGCACGTTGACAAAGCACCGAGTCGAGAAATGACGCGGCCGCCGAGCGGCCGTTCGTGACGAGGTATGCTGAAACTCCAGGCCGTCGAGTTGAGCAAGTCGTATCGCGGTCGCAAGGTCGTGGATGACGTTGAACTGGAGATCGGCCAGGGTGAAGTCGTTGGGCTTTTGGGACCCAACGGCGCGGGTAAGACCACTACCTTCTATATTCTAGTCGGTCTCGCCCGCCCCGATTCCGGCCATGTTCTCTTGAACGGCGGCGAAATCACGGACCTTCCCATGTACCTCCGGGCCCGCAGTGGCATCAGCTATCTTCCTCAGGAACCGTCGGTCTTTCGCCAACTGACTAGCGAAGAAAATCTGCTCGCCGTCCTCGAGACCCTCCCTCTCACGCCCGAGCAGCAACGCGACCGCTTGGAAGAGCTGCTGGTTCAAATGGGACTCGAAACCGTACGCACGAGCAAAGCCTACACTCTCTCCGGTGGGGAACGCCGCCGCCTCGAAATCGCCCGCTCGCTCACCCTCCAGCCTTCCTTCATCCTCCTCGACGAGCCTTTTTCCGGCATCGACCCTCTTACCGTCAAGGACCTCCAGGAAATCATCCGGGATTTGAGCCGTTCCGGCATCGGCGTCCTCATCACCGATCATAACGTCAGGGAAACACTCAACGTTACCGACCGCGCTTACATCGTGAATCATGGCAAGATAATGGCGAAGGGCACGCCCCTCGAACTTAGCGACGATGCGGAAGTCCGCCGCGTCTATCTCGGCGATCATTTCCGCTTGAACTAAAATTCTAAAATGAGGACTTTCAAGAGATAATCGGAACCGACCATGGCCTGGCAGGGACTCAAGCTCAACCTAAGAGTGGCGCAGCGGCAGATACTGACGCCCGGCCTCGTCCAGATGGTCAGCGTCCTCGCCCTCAATCGTCTCGAGCTCCGCGAGATGATCAACCAGGAGATGATCGCCAACCCCGTCCTAGAAGAGCTCAGCGAAGAGCCCACGCAATCCGATAACTATAGCGACGAAACCTTTCTCAAAGCCGAAACCGAAAAAGTCCCCGAAAAGCCGGAGGCCAATCCTTTCGACGAGTTCGATGTCGGCAGCTTTTTCAACCAATATCTCGATACTGGCGGCGATGGCGGCAAGTCTCAGGAACGCGAAGTTTCCGAGCGCCCCTCCTTCGAAAAATTCCTCTCCTCTCCCAGTGGCCTCACCGATCATTTGGCTTGGCAGTTGAGCATGACCATCTGCTCCGAATCCGTGCAGGAACTCGCGGAAAGCATCATCGGCAATCTCGATGAGAACGGCTATCTCACGGCCTCCATCGAAGAGCTCGTCCAGAACGGAAAATTTTCCCAGGACGATCTCGACGACGCACTCGCCGTCGTCCAGGATTTCGATCCCATCGGCGTAGGCGCCCGCGATTTGCGCGAATGCCTTCTTCTCCAACTCAAAGCTTTCGATCCGCAGAATACACTCGCCCAGCAAATCGTCTCCGAACACCTGAAACAAGTGCAGTCCAACCAGTTGAAAGAAATCGCCCGCGCCCTCAACCGTCCCCTCGAAGTCATCAAGCGCTCGCTCGAAGTCATCAAAAAACTCGATCCTCGCCCCGGCCTGCGCTACAACAAAACCGAGCCGCGCCTCGTCGAGCCTGACGTATATTTCCGCAAAGTCGACGATCAGTGGCAGGTCTTCCTCAACGAAGACGACATGCCCCAGCTGCGCCTCAGCCCTACCTATCGCCGCCTCCTCGCCCGCGACGCCGCCGACCGTGACGTTCGCAACTACGTCAAAGAGCGCTTCACCGCCGCTATTCAGCTCATGAAAAATATCGAGCAGCGCAAGCACACGATCCTGCGCGTCTGCCAGTCCATCATCGCCCGCCAGGGCGAATTTCTCGATCACGGCCCCGACGCCCTCAAGCCCATGATGATCAAGGAAGTCGCTGAAGAAGTCGGCGTTCACCCCTCCACCGTCAGCCGCGCCGTCGCCAGCAAATATGCGCACACGTCCCAAGGCGTTCTCGAACTCCGCTCCTTCTTCAGCGAATCCGTCAACGGCCCCGAAGGCAGCGGCATGTCCCTTCTCACGCTCAAGCGCGTCGTCAAGAAAATGATCGAAGAAGAAGACGGCACCAAGCCGCTCACCGACGAGCAAATCGCCAAGAAGCTCGACGACGCCGGCATCCACGTCACTCGCCGCACCGTCGCCAAGTACCGCGAAGATATGCGCATCCCCAGCACTCACCAGCGCCGGGTGAAGAGCTGAACCGCCCGCCTCCGTGAAGACCACTACACGACGCGACGCGCGCCATCTCGTTATTCTTACCGGTGTCTCCGGCTCCGGTAAAAGCACCGTCCTCAAAGCCTTCGAGGACATGGGCTTCTACTGCGTCGATAATCTTCCCGTCGAGCTGATTCCCATTTTTGCAGAGCTGCATGCCGCTGGCGAAGGCGATTTTACCCGCGCCGCCCTGCTCGTTGACGCGCGCGAAGGCGTGCAACTCGAAAAACTCCCGCCTCTGCTCAAGCATCTACGCAAAGATCACCCCATCACCCTCGTCTTCATTGACGCCAGCGACGATGCGCTTCTCCGCCGTTACAGCGAGACGCGCCGTCCTCATCCCCTCGGCAAAGCGCTCTCCGTTCGCGAAAGCCTTCGCCACGAGCGCACCCTCATGGAGCCTATCCGCAAGCTCGCCGACGTCGTGATCGACTCCACTCAGTTCAACGTCCACGAGCTTCGCACGTTTATCACCGAGCGTTTCAAGAATCCCGACAAGCGCCCCATGCTCGTTTCCGTCGTCAGCTTCGGCTACAAATACGGCGTTCCCTCCGACGCCGATCTCGTCTTCGACGTGCGTTTTTTGCCCAACCCTCATTTCGTCCCCAGCCTCCGCCGCTACAGCGGCAGAGACGCCAAAGTTCAGAAGTACATCCGTTCCTTTCCCCAAACCGGCGAATTTCTCCGCCGCATGGAAGGCCTGCTCGTCTATCTCATCCCTCATTACATCCGCGAAGGAAAAAGCTATTTAACGATCTCCTTCGGCTGCACCGGCGGAAAGCACCGCTCCGTCATGCTCGCCGAAGAAATCAAGAAATCCCTTGAAAAGCGCGGCTTTTCCTCCAAAGTCACCCATCGCGACATGGAAAAGTAATTTTCATTTGGGCTTGCCACGGATGATTTGTCTTGTGCCACGGATGATTCGTGTTGTGCTGCGGAGGATTCGCGTTGTGGCCCAGAACGAAGAGGAATGGGCCGTTTCAGAGTTTCAACGCTAGCGAGATTTTCGCGCGGTGTCTCATTGCGATTCCAACTTGGAAATCCATTCCTCGGCTTCCATGGCACCGTGCGGAACGAGGAATCGCCTCAATTTGTAATGTCTCTTCGCCATTCCGCTTAGCTCCTCGCCGCTGCTCACAAAGGGGAGGAGCCGTTCGGCTCGCCGCGCCAGGGACGCTCGCGCCTCTCGAAACGCGCCGCCGTCTTCCGGCCGGTACTGCGCCCACGCAATTGAATGAACGAATCCCGCCGCTCCGAATCGATCCGAACCGAGAATGTCTTCCACAAACACACGGATCGGTCCGGGAAAAGGGTTCAGCGCATCGTGGTATGCCACCACTCCATGCGGAACCACATGAGGCAAGAATCCCTCCAAATCGCTCTTGGCGCCTTCGTAGCTGTGATCGCCGTCAATCCACAAAATTCGAATGGGCCGGTTCCACGTTTTCGCCGCCTCATTCGAATACGCCGCATGCGGCTCCACATACTTTGAAACCCCCGCGCGGCGAACGTTATCCAAAAAATCTTGGTAGGAAGACGTCTCTGGGTTGCTGGGGATATTCACAAGAATGGGCGAATTATGTGGATCAATGGCGACAATGGGCCCGCAGCCGTAACGGGAAGCAACTTTGGCCAGCATCACGGTCGAGCGGCCCTTGAAACTGCCAATCTCCACGATTGCGCCTTTGGCAGGCACGCACGCAGCCAGCAATCCCAGAAAACGCGCTTCGTTCTTTGTAAGATGCCCAGGAACCTTCTCCGCCTGTTCCCACGCGTCGTGAAGCACCGTTTCCAGGCCAGCAGGAATCTTCACCGTCGTCAATCGCCGTCTCCCTGATTTTTCATTTCGCAAACTCGTTCAAGGTTGGAGCGGTCAGGCCCCCAATTGTCTAGCGGCCTGCTCGCGCGTGCTTAGAATACCATCCGAATTTCCTCCGCGCAGTAATGCCGGCCTTCACCATCACATCGAAACGTAACCGCATTTCCCGCCGCAGTAATGATTCGCCTTCTCGAAACCCTGCCGCCACCTCGCATTTGCATCGTCCTTCTTTTCTCTGCCCTGAAAATAGCCCCTCACTGCCTAACTCCGAGCCAGAATGGGTCTTCCGGCTGTCGGCTGTCAGCTGTGAGCTGTCAGCCGACATTTCAAGTTCCGCCACGCCTGCCTCTAAGACTGTTGCCGACCTCGTCCCCGAAAACTTGACACACCACAAGCCCCCGCACTAGCGTACCAAGTACGAATCGCAGGGGTTTCTGAAGCGTGGCCAACATTGTGTCACCACAACTTCGGCGTTTGCTCGGCTACGTGCGGCCCTATGTTTTCCGCCTCATCGTCGGCGTGATTCTCCTCGCCTTCGTGGCCTTTGCCGAAGGCATCATCGCCCTTCTCGTCAGGCCCGCCGTGGACAACGTTCTCAATCCTTCCGTGGTTGGCCGCACTCTCAAGCTCGTCACCATTCCCTGGACCGGCAAAACCATCTACCTTAACGATTTCTTTCCTCCCACCATCCACAACGTCTGGACCATCTTCGCCTTCACCCTCATCTTCGTATACGTCGCCAAAGCCGTCGCCGAGTATCTGGGCACCACCGAGATCTATCATGTCGGTTACGCTTCCGTCACCGACCTCCGCAACGCTCTCTTCGCGAAAATTCTCCGCCAGCCCATCGGTTTCTTTCGCGATCATCCCGCGGGCCGCCTGATTTCCGTGGTCATCAACGATGTCGAACGCACCCGCCCCGCCCTCGGCGAATTTCTCGTGGACCTCTTTCAAAAGGGTCTCACCTTTCTCGTTTTCGCCGCCGTCCTCCTTGTCGTAAATTGGAAAATGGCCATTGCCTGTGGTGTCCTTCTTCCCCTCGTCGTGCTTCCCGTAAGCAAATTTGGCCGCAAGATTCGCCGCTCCGCGGAAAACAGCCAATTGCGTCTCGGTGATTTGAACCAAATTCTCCAGGAGACCACCGTCGGCAACCGTGTCGTCAAAGCTTTCGGCATGGAAGATTTCGAGATTCGCAAGTTTCGCGAAGCCGCCAGAAAACTCTTCCGCGAAAATATGCGCTGGATCCGCGCCGGTGTGATCACTCCGCCGCTCATGGATCTTCTCGGCGCCATTATCATCCCTCTGCTCTTGCTCTACGCTCGCGATCAAATCCGCCACCAGTTGATGACCACCGGCCAATTTTTCACTTTCGTTTACGCCATGTTCAACGCTTACATGCCCCTCCGCCGCCTCGGTACCGTTGTTCAGCAATTCCAGACCGCGCAAGGCGCCAGCACCCAGTTGATTGCCTATCTCGACTTGCCCGAGGAACTCGCCGATGCCCCGGGCGCCGGCATCCTCCCGCCGTTCAAGGGCGAAATCGAATACAACAACGTCGGATTCGCCTACGATTCCCATCCCGTCCTGCGCGGCATTTCCTTTGAAGCCCATCGCGGCCAGGTCATCGCCCTCGTGGGCTCCAGCGGCGCCGGCAAAACCACTCTCGTAAATTTGTTGCCGCGATTCTATGAATTGACTTCCGGTTCGATTCGCATCGATGGCCTGGACATTCGCGACGTGACCATTCGCTCCCTGCGCGAACAAATCGCCATGGTCGCTCAGGAAAATATTCTTTTCCACGATACCGTTTGGAACAACATTTGTTACGGTCTCGCCGATGTTTCCAAAGACCGTGTCGTCGCCGCCGCGCGCGCCGCCCTCGCCCACGATTTCATCACGGACTTGCCGCAGCAGTACGACACTGTCATCGGCGAACGAGGAACCCGCTTGAGCGGCGGCCAACGGCAGCGCATCGCCATTGCGCGCGCCATCCTCAAAGACTCCCCCATCCTCATTCTGGACGAAGCAACCTCCGAGCTCGATGCCGAGTCCGAAATGTACGTCCAGAAAGCTCTCGGCAATCTCATGGTCGGCCGCACCACGTTCGTCGTTGCCCATCGCTTGGCCACCATCCGCCGTGCGGATAGAATTCTTGTTCTCGAGGACGGCCAGATCCGCGAGTGCGGCACGCACGCGGAACTCATGGCGCGCGGCGGCACCTATGCGCGTCTGCACGATTTGCAGTTTGCGGACGACGACTTGGTTGCCACGCCGCAGGCCGCCCCTGCGAATGTCACGGCAACAGCGGAAACCCTATGACCCAATCTCCTGCATTGCAAAAAAATGGCTCGCCGAAAAAAGTTCCCGAATCCTTTTCCATGACCGGCTACGCGCAGGCGCGCAGCGAACAAAACGGCTGGGCCGTGCGCGTCAGCATAAAAAGCGTCAATCATCGCTTCCTGGATTTGAAACTGCGCCTCCCGGAAGGTTTTGATCTCTACGAACTGCGCTTGCGCCAGGTTCTGCGGGACCGCATTCATCGCGGCCATGTCGAAGTCCACGTCAACGTCGAGCCGGGCGCTGCTTCGCCCGTTCAGGTGAATCACGAACTTGCGAAAACCTACATGCGCATCGCCGAGGAGTTCCGCCAGCAGTCTCGCGCCGCCGCGGACGTCGACGTTGTCGCTATTTTGCGGCTCCCAGGCGTCATCGCCGGACTCACCGTCGCCGTTCCCGAATCTGAAGAAGAGCAAGAGCGACTCGGTGAGGCTTTGGACGCGTGCCTGCTCGAAGCGCTCGTCAAGCTGGATGATATGCGCCGCGCGGAAGGCCGGCACCTCATCGAGGATTTGCGCGCGCGTTTGGCGCATATCGGCGAATTGGCCGATAAAGTGCGCGCGCTTACGGCCGCGCTCGGTCCCGTTTTTGCACGGCGTCTCGAAGCGCGCCTAAAGGAATTGCTCGGCGGCGCGGGCATCGATCCCGCCCGGCTCGCGCAGGAAGCCGCCTTGCTTGCGGTGCGCGGCGATATCAGCGAAGAATTGGACCGTCTGCGCAGCCATCTCCAGCAGTTTGCAAAACTCCTGGATGGCGCCGGCGAGATGGGCAAAAAACTGGATTTTCTCTTGCAGGAAATGCACCGCGAAGCCAACACGCTCTTGTCGAAAACGCCCGGCGTCGAAAACGAAGCGCTCGCCATCACCGGACTCGCGCTTGAAATCAAGGCCGAGATCGAAAAACTGCGGGAACAGGTGCAGAACATCGAATGAGCGCGGAGCGAGAACTTGCGCCGCTGGTGCTGATTGTATCGGGGCCATCGGGTTCGGGAAAATCGACTCTGGTACAGAGGATTTTGGAATTGCCAGGAACCATGCCTTCGATCTCGTGTACCACCCGGTCGCGCCGCGCGACCGAAGCCAGCGGGAAATGCTATGATTTTGTCTCGGAAGCGGAATTCGACGCCATGGTCGCGCGCGGTGAATTTTTGGAATACGCGCGCGTTTTCGGAAAGCACTCCTACGGCACGCCGAAAAAGTGGCTCGAGGAATCGCGCAGAAAAAATCTCGATCTCGTCCTCGAGATTGACGTGCAGGGCGCGGCGCAGGTAAAGGAAAAGCTTCCCGAGTCCGTCGCGATTTTTATTTTGCCTCCGTCGCGCGCGGAACTCGAACGGCGGCTCCGCAGCCGCGGCCAGGATTCCGGCGAAGAGATTGCCCGCCGCCTCGCCAAGGCGCGGGATGAAATTTCGGCGTTCGGGCGCTATTACGATTATTGCGTCGTCAACGAGGACGTCGAGCGCGCGGGACGGGAAGCGCAGGCCATCGTGATGGCGATTCGGTGCTCCGCACCGCGGCGAAGAGTTCGAGTAGAAGAACTTCTGGCAACGTTTGGAGGGAAAGACTGAAATGACCGTGCAGACAAAAGCTCCGCAGAGCCAGTTTGCGTACGTGGTGCTGGCGGCCCGGCGTGCGCGCCAGATTATGGCGGGCGCTCCGTCGCTCATCGAGAATCCCAGAACGCTCAAGGCCACTCGCATCGCTTGCGAGGAACTCGAGCATAGCCTCGTCGAGTACGAATTTACGGAGCCGTCTTCGATCGACGAAGACAAAGACGGCAACAAGCGCCGCAAGTAGCCTCCCGCGGCGGCTTTTGCGAGTAGCCCGTTCATCGGGCCTGCGTGCGAGGACCAAGCTGCAAGCCGCGTGATGGCAAGGCGCGCATATGGAATTTGTAGGGGCACGATATATCGTGCCCCTACTCGGTAAGAATTGAAGTCTTGGCACGAGATAGCGCAAAGCAGGAACCGATGCGAATTACTCTTGGCGTGACCGGCGGCGTTGCGGCTTATAAAGCCGCGGAATTGGTGCGCCTGTTGCAGCAAGACGGCTTCACCGTGCAGGTCGTCATGACGCGCGGCGCGCGGGAATTTGTCACGCCTCTCACCTTCGCCGCGCTCAGCGGCCAAAAAGTAATCACCGATCTCTTTGAGAAATCTTCCGCAGGCGAAGCGAACGTCGAAAGCGCCATCGAACATATCGCGGTAGCGCAGCGCACGGATCTCCTGCTCGTGGCCCCCGCCACTGCAGATATCCTCGCGAAATTTGCCCGTGGCATCGCCGACGATTTTCTCACCACACTTTATCTCGCGACGACGGCACCGGTGATTGCGGCTCCTGCGATGAACGTCAACATGTGGAACCACGCCGCCACGCAAGAAAATGTAGAAATGCTGCGTGCGCGCGGCGTCCGAATCGTCAACCCCGATGAAGGTTATCTCGCCTGCGGCATGACGGGCGCTGGCCGACTCGCCGGCCAGCAGGAAATCCTCGCAGCCGTTCGCGAGACGCTGCACGCGCAAAAAGATTTTAGCGGTGAGACTGTTTTGATCACTGCCGGTCCGACCTGCGAGGATCTCGATCCGGTCCGCTATCTGACGAACCGCTCCTCCGGAAAAATGGGTTACGCCGTGGCGGAAGCCGCCGCGCGCCGCGGCGCGAAGGTGTTTCTCGTCACCGGCCCGGTAAGTCTTGAAACGCCCGCCGGCGTCGAACGCATCAGCGTGCGCAGCGCCGAAGAAATGCAACGCGCGGTTGCCGGCCATCTCGCTGAAAGTTCCGTCGCGATTTTCGCCGCTGCTGTCGCCGATTACCGTCCTGCTGAAGCGCACGGGGAAAAAATAAAAAGAAACAAAGAGCCGCTCATAATTCATCTCGAACCGACTCCGGACATCCTGGCCGAAGCCGCGCGAAGCAAAGGTGATTGCCTCATCGTCGGATTCGCCGCCGAGACGGATCATGTCGCGGAAAACGCCCGCAAAAAATTGGCCGCGAAAAACGCCGATCTCATCGTCGCGAACGACGTAACCGCCGAAGGCGCCGGTTTCGATCACGATACGAACATCGTCACGTTGTTTTCGCGCGACGGCCGCGACTTGCCGCTTCCGAAACTGAGCAAGAGCGAAGTGGCGCAGCGCATTCTTGACGAAGTCCTTCGCCTGCGGAGTTTCCGCACCGTCCGCCATTCTCCTGCTCATCATTCTCCTGTATGATGCGGAACATGTCCGGCCGCATCTACGAAACCCTTCAGAAAAAAATCTCCGAACGCCTCAGTTTTTACGATGACCTCGGCGTCCGTCTTTTCTACAAGGACCGCGGCGCGCCGATTCTTTCCGCAGCCGCCGGCCCTACAGCGGCGAGTTCCGCAACAGAAAACATCGCAGCTGAAATTTCCGTAACAGGAAATTCTGGGGCTGCGATCCGCCAGCAAATGTCTTACGAGGAAACATCCTTGCCAAAATCGATTCGCAAGCCGGAGTTGTCCAATCCCACGCGATCCTTGCTCCAGCCTGCGCCAAAACCTGCTCCTCTCCCCGTTCCTTCGGGACCGTCGCTGTTTGAAGCGGTCGAAAAAATCAAGGACGACACGCTTCTGAAAATCCGCAGCGACCTCGGCGAATGCACGCGCTGCAAACTGCACAAGACCAGAAACAACATCGTTTTCGGCGACGGCAATCCGAGAGCCGAACTCGTTTTCGTCGGCGAAGGCCCCGGGCACGATGAAGACGTGCAGGGCCTGCCGTTTGTGGGCCGCGCCGGAAAACTTCTGACGCAGATGATTGAAGCGATGGGCTTGCAGCGGAAGGACGTTTACATCTGCAACGTCGTGAAATGCCGGCCGCCGGAAAACCGGCTGCCCGAAAAAGACGAGATCACGCCGTGCTCGCCATTTTTGCTTCGCCAGATCGACGCCATCGCTCCGAAAGTCATCGTCTGCCTCGGCGCTTGCGCCGCGCAGACGCTGCTCGAAACGAACCGCGGCATTTCCAACTTTCGCGGGCAATGGCTCGAATTTCGTGGCAGAAAATTGATGGCCACGTATCATCCCGCCTACTTGCTGCGCAATCCCAGCGCAAAAAGCGAAGTCTGGAAAGATTTGCAAAAGGTGATGGCCGTTCTCGGCCTTGAAGCGAAGAAAAGCAAGTCCGCGGAGGCGGGCAAGTCCTCGTAACCTCGCGAACGCTTTAGCGGCCCTTTTCTCATCGTTTCTTAGGGGCCCTCTCCTTCCGAATCAACTCCATCCAAAGCAAACCTAGAGCAAATTCAAAGCAAACTTAGCGGGTCCATATCGACCAGCACTGCGGTTTGCGGAATTTCGTGCGCGTCGCAGTAGGCCATGGCTCCGCTCAGGAGTTTCGTGAGCACCGAGCGCTTCGGCGATTTCAGGAGAAACTGGAAGCGATGCTCTTTTTTGAGGCGCGCAAGAGGCGCGGTTGCCGGCCCGAGGATACGGACGAGATGGCCATCGTGCGGGGAAAAGTACTCCGAAAGCAGGCGCGAGAAACGAATGGCTTTTTCGAGACTGGTGTCGCGGACGATGACGTTGGCCAGCGAAGTGAGCGGCGGATAGGCCATCATGCGGCGGAAATGCATTTCGCGCTCGACGAAGGAAGCGTAGTCCTGTTTCACGGCGTCTTGAATCGCGTAGTGCTCCGGGTAATAGGTTTGGATCATAACGCGCCCCGATAATTCGCCTCGTCCAGCGCGTCCGGCGACCTGCGTAAGCAATTGAAAGGTGCGCTCGGCGGCGCGAAAATCCGGCATGCTGAGCGAGGAGTCCGCGGAAATGACGCCCACGAGTGTGACGCGCTGAAAATCATGCCCTTTGGCGAGCATCTGCGTGCCGACCAAGATGTCCAAAGCGCCGCCAGCAAACGCGCCGAGCGTTTCCTGATACTGGCGCTTGGTGCGCGCGGTATCGCGATCGAGGCGGGCGATGCGCGCGCCGGGCAATTCCTCGCGCAGGCGTTCTTCAAGATGTTCTGAACCTTCACCGAAGAAATAAACGTATTGCGACTGGCATTTCGGACATTGCTTGGGCACTTGCTGTAGGGAACCGCAATAGTGGCATTCGAGGCGGTTGCGGCTTTTGTGGTAGGTCATCGAGATGCTGCAATTGACGCATTGCACGCTTGCGCCGCAACTGCGGCAAAGAACCGACCAGGAATAGCCGCGACGATTGATGAGAACGAGCGCCTGCGTGCCCGCGGCGAGGCAATCCTGGATTCCCGCCTGAAGAGAGGCGGATATGGGGCTCGATTGGTGGGTTTTCTGAAAGTCCTCGCGCATATCGATCACTTCGACGCTGGCCAGAGAGCGGTTTTGCACGCGAGAAGCGATAGTGATGAGCTCGTATTTTCCGGTGAGCGCGTGATGATAGGTTTCGAGCGAGGGGGTCGCTGAACCGAGCAGCGCGAGCGCGCCTTCGCTCTTCGCGCGGACGATGGCGACATCGCGGCCGTGATAGCGCGGCGTTTCTTCCTGCTTGTAACTGTTTTCCTGTTCTTCATCGACGATGATCAAGCCGAGATTCTGAAGCGGCGCAAAGACCGCGGACCGCGTGCCGACGACGACGCGCGCTTCGCCATTGCGAACGCGCCACCATTCGCGCGCGCGCTCTACGTCGCTCAGCGCGGAGTGCAATACGGCGACGCCTTCGTACTTGGCGCCAAACCACGAGCGGCACTGACGGCCGATCCAGAGTGTGAGCGCGATTTCCGGGACGAGGATGATGGCGGTTTTGCCGCGCGCGAGGGTTTCCTGGACGCAGCGCAAATAGACTTCGGTTTTTCCGCTGCCGGTCACGCCGTGAAGGAGTTGTACGCCGAATTCGCCAAGCTCGAAACGCGCGCGAATGGCTTTCATGGCGCTTTCCTGCTCTTCGTTCAATGCGTGGGCGGGCGGCGTATAGCCGGCGTCAAAGGGATCTTCGGCAGGATCGAGCGGCTCTTCCCAGGATTCGAGCAAACCTTCGGTCAACATACGGCCGACGACGCTGCGCGAAACCTGCGCGAGCTTAAGAAGCTGCGTCAGAGGAAGCGGGCCGCGCTCGGTTTCGAGAAGCAGGCGGATTTTTTCTTCTTTTTCGTTCGGCGATTTGCCGGCGGTATGGCCGCGCCCTTTCCAGGCGACGATGGTCTGGGATTTTCTTTTCTTGTCTTGCAAGCTTTCGCGAATTTCGATAAGGCCGCGCTGCCGGAGGCCTTGGAGGGCGGCGCTGGAGATTCCTATTTTCGCTGCGGCGCTGAACGGAACGGGAATATTTTTCGCGACGGCTTTTTTCAGGAGCGCGGACTTGGAGGCAGAGAGTCCATGCGAGATTTCGCCGGCGCCGAGACTAGCGGCTGCTTCGCGGCCGGCGGGAGTCAAGACGAATTCGCGGCGCACGTTCAGCTCCGTGAGAGGCGGAAGCATGGAGCGAAAGACTTCTCCGATGGGGGCGAGGTAATACGAGGAGATCCATTGGGCGAGCTCGATAAGCTTGGGAGTGAGGGCAGGGGCAAACTCGAGGACTTTGGTGATTTCGCGTAGCTTGGTGCCGGCGGGGGCGTGCTCTGGCATGTCGACGACAACGCCGATCAGAGATTTTTTGCGGAAGGGAACGAGAACGCGGCTGCCGGGTCGGACCGAGGAACGCAGGGATTCTGGAATGGAGTAAGTGAAAGTGGTGCGGAGGGGGACGGGGAGGGCGACGTTGCAGAAGGGCGAGGACATTCCGCGATGTAGTGTACCAGCAGGGAGATGGGCGGAGGGGGCGAGGTGGGTTGTCAAGAAATTGGATTGGGAGGTTTCAGAGGCGGAAGAATTGGGAGGAGCGAGCACACCCCCCGGGGCATTTGTAAGAGTGTGAAAACAAAAGGGTTGGGGAAATAGGCGTTTGTAAATTATTGACGATACAGGGGGTTGTTTGCTCTCTTTTTGCTCAATCGACGGGCTGTGGGAGAGCAATTGGGGTGCGGCGGCGGAGTACAAGAGGGATTTTGACACAGAGTTCACAAAGGGCACGGAGTCTACAGAGGGCAGAGCGGAGGAGGAAGTACGCGGTCTTGGTGAGGACGAAGGGATGAGCGGCGAGCGAAACATGGGAAATGGTAGCAGTGGGTTGGCGGCAAAGTAAACTAATTTGCAGGGAATGGCAGGAAATCGAGGGTGAACGGTCATCAGGAGCAGCGAACGGGGCGTGGGTTGGACCGGCGCGGATGGGGAATGAACGCGAGCACGGGGAATTGCGGAACGGGCTAGGTCCGGCGGAGCTGGCCCGAAGCAGGCGTAATGCGGTTGAGTGGCGGTTGGGCTAGGGAAACCGGTTTCGAGGTCCTCCGGGCTGCGGAGAACCCCGAAATCGGAAAGGGAGATGAGGGCGCGTGGGCAAGGTAAGCTAACCGTTCGCGCGGGCCTCAGCCGTATCGCGTTGAATTTCCGAGACGAGCGCCTCAGCAGCTCTGGGAACGGGGACTCTGCCGTGCAAGATGGCCTCGCGCGTGACGCCGCTTCCGTACATGGCCCGGTCGGCGCTGCGGTCAGGAGCGACGACGGCACCATCGAGGCTGACGCCGGCAAAAACGCCGCGGCTGCGAGAGTAGGTCAAAATTTCGGCGTGCATTTCGACGTCGGTTGCGGCCGCAGTGTGACGGCCGACGGGTCCGGCAGCGGCGGTGGCATCCGCGCCAATTTTGAACTTATCGCTAAGCAAGTGTTGAAAGCCTTCTCGATTGCGAAAGATCAAGACGAGATCGGTGGAAGAGCCACCAATCTGAAAGCCGAAACTTCCGCCGCCGATGGTGAGAAAAACGGGAGCGCTCCAACCATCGTGCGTTCGGCAGGTGGCCAGACCTTTTCCGTAGCGGGCGCCGAAGACGAAGGCGGCCTTCAATTCGCCTGGAATGATGGCGATACATTTCGCGGATTCGAGCAGTCCATTGGGGATGCTCTTGTCCGGTGTTTGCATGAGCTCATGAAAAACGTCGCGGGAGATGCGGATGCGGGAGATGTCATCGCTGCGATCATCAGCGCGAGCAGGCGGGCTCGCTACGAGAGCAAGGAAAACTACGGCGATAACAAATGACAGTATTTTTTTCACGACAGTCCTCCTCCGAGAAGCCGATTTGACGGCGACGGGGCCCGGGCTGTCTGTGCGGCTCCTCTCAGAAATGGTAAAGGGCAGAAGCGAGAAGGACAATTCAACGGAAGGTAGGAATCTGCTTATAACCAAAGGCAGATGCGCAAATTTGAGGCTGAAACGTTTGCGCGATGCCGCATACCAGAAATGTGAGTAACCGGCCGGAAATGAAGCAGCAGGAGATCGAGCAGCTTTCGCGGGCCGCGGGTATTTTCCCGCAAGGACGGAGCTACTCCTTAAATTTTTTGCTGGGGGTGGCGAGGCGCTGGTTTTGAAGTTCGATGATGTCGGCGCCGGTGTCCGAGGAGCCGAGGAGCCAGCGAGCGAAGAAATCGCCCCGAGCCATATCGACGTAACTGGCGATGGGCAAGTAGGAATGGCGCATGCCGGGAAAGACCTGGATTTCGAAGCGTTTGTCGGCGCGGATGAGGGCGTTGGCGACGCGCATGGTGTTGACCATGCTGACGTTGTTGTCCATGTCGCCGGTGGTGAGCATGAGATGGCCTTTTAGATTTTTGGCGAGGTCGGAATTCTTGTCGATTTCATAGACATATTTCAGCGTGCCGTCTTTCAACATGTCCTCGCGGACGCCGTGGTATTTCTCGCTCCAGTCGCGGTTGTAGACGTTGTTATCGTGATTTCCGGACTCGGACCAGCCGGCGGTGTAGAAATTGGGATATTGCATGAGGGCAGCGGCGGTCATGAAGCCGCCGCCGGAATGGCCCCACATGCCGACGCGCGAGAGATCGATGTAGGGATGGAGAGCGGCGAGGCGCTCGGCGGCGACTTTTTTGTCGGCGAGGCCGTAGTCGCGAAGATTGCCGTAGCCGTAGCTGTCATACCATTTGTCGCGCTGCGGGCTGCCGCCGCGCGCGCCGACTTCGATGACGATGAAACCGAGCTGAGCGAGGGGGATGTTGGGACTTTTTGGAGAAAACGTTTTGTTGACTTCTTCGGTTTGCGGGCCGGGATAAACGAATTCGATGAGTGGATATTTGCGAGCGGGATCGAAATCGAACGGTTTGTAGAGGACGCCGTAGAGGTCGGTGACTCCGTCTTCGGCTTTGACTTTGAAGGTTTCGGGGAACTTGTAGCCGGCTTCGAGGAGTTGGGAGACGTCGGTGGTTTCGAGGTCGAGGAGATGATCGCCCTGGGCGTCGACGAGGATAGATTTGGGAGCGATGTCGACGCGGGAGAAAGTGTCTTCGAAGTATTTGCCGGAATCGGGAGCGCTGAAGGCGTGGGAGAAATTGCCGGGAGTGAGGAGCTGGAGGCCGGCGCCATCGAGATTGATGCGATAGAGATGCTCGTAATAGGGATCTTCGCCGCGCTCGCGGCCGTTGGCGGTGAAAAAGAGAGTGCGGGCTTTTTCGTCGAGGGAAACGATTTGATCGGTGACGAATTCGCCGGAATCGATTTGGTTTTTAAGATGGCCGGCGGAATCGAAGAGATAGTAATGGCCCCAGCCATCACGCTCGGACCACCAAATTAATTCCTGACCGTCGCCGACGAGGCGGAGCGGCTGAACGCTGAGCCAGACGTTGGAACGCTCTTCGATGAGGGTTTTTGAGGCGCCGGAAGTGGTGTCGGCGACGTTTACATCGATTTTGCGAAAATCGCGGTCGGTGCTGTTGAAATAGAGTTTATCGGAGGTGGCGGAAAGCCAGCGGACGGTGACGCGCGAGATGGGGAAGGGAGCGCCCTCTTGTTCGCCTTCGCGTTCCTCGCGCATTTCTTCGCGGTCGCGCTCGAGGAGGGGAGCGTCTTCGATGCGAAGTTCCTGCTCGGGAAAATCCTTGGCTTGGACTACGACGAGCTGTCTTGACGAGACATCGAGAATTTCGAGTTGATAGCCGGGCATGGCCTGCTCGCCGGGAAGAGGATAGGGATAGGACTCGAGGATGGGACGGGGATTGGCGAGGGAGTGGATGACCCAGAAATCGGGGATTTTGCGTTCGTCTTCACGGACTACGGCGATTTTTTTGGAGTCCTGGGACCAGTGGATCTGAATAGTGGGCGCACGAATGCCCGCTTTGTTGACGTCGCCCTTGTCTTCTTTTTTCAGGGCGTCTTCCTGCTCGGGCAAGAGGCGGCGGGCGTAGCTGAATCTTTCGACGCCGTCGGTGGTGAGCTGAGTTTCGAGGATGGTGGAATCGCCTGGCTTTTTGAGGGCTTTGGCGTAGTTGTCGGCGTCCATCATGAAGAGATTTTGACCGCGGGCGAAGATGACAGTTTTTTCGTCTGGAGAAACGGAAGCCCAGAGCGGCCTGGGCTTGAACGGCTCAGCGTTGTCGAGGCGAGTGACTTTGCCGGTGGCGAGATCGTATTCGAAAACGAGAGTGCGGGTTTCTTCTTTCGGCGGAACAGGCTGGGCGGAGTTTTCTGAAACCTGGCTTTGCTGCTCGGTTTGCTTGCCTTCGTTTTGTTTCACCTCGCTTTCGTTCCCTTGCTGGCTGCCGTCGTTCTCGATTTTTTTCTCAGGCTCGTTGGGAACGACACCATCCTTGCGGATTTCAACTTCGAAACGCATGCGCGTGTCTTTGTCGACGAGTTTGAGGCGTTTGACGGGGAGATGCTGCGCATCGTAGGGGAAATTGGTGAGAAGGGAAAGAGCGGCGGCGATTTTGGCGTTGACCCAAAGAAGAGATTTGGATTTTCTGACGGGATCGACGACGTAATAGTTTGTGCCGGCGCTGGTGCGATAGCTGTACCAAAACTTGTCGGAAACGGTGAACCAGTGAGGAGTGACGGAGAGGTCGAAGACAAGCGGGTTCAGATTGGCGGGCAGGAAGCGGGCTTCGAGGGCGTAATTCGGCGTGCGGACGGGAACGGGGGATGCCGGCGTTGCGACGGGCGGTTCGGCGGCGTCTGCCCCAGCGGAGTTGCCGGGAGTTTGCGCGGCGAGGCCCGCGACGAAAAGGGCGGCGACAAACAGAAAGGCCGAAGAGCCCGCAGAAATCCAGCGCCGACCGCGCAAAGACAAAGACCTCGACTGATTCGCCGAATGCATGGCTACGATTCCTCCCGTTTGCCGTGGTAATGGACGCTCAGGCTTTCGACCCCTGGGCGGCGCATTATAAACCAATTGGGAAGAGATTCGGCAGGGGGAATTGCGGAGGAGAAGAGACGGAACAGGAGCGCGGCGGAGTCGAAAAAAGACGGATGAATGGGCAAACGCTAGCGCGCGCCGCGACGGAAGGCGTCAAGAGCCGTTAGGAGTCCAACCGGAAACTTGGATTTAACGAAGAGCGTGCTTCAGGCGCTTGGTGGTTTTGTCCAATTGGCGCTTGAGTGCTCCGACTTGCTTGGCGATTGCATGGAGCTCTTCTTTAGCGACGGATCCAGCCGCGACAACTTTGTGGGCCTTGCGATCGGCTTTGCCTATAGCGGTGCCGATTTGCGAAGCAACTTTGGCGAGCTTGTTCTTTTTGGCCATTCTGATCCTCCCTTGCGGTAGGCAGCCATCGTATACCCAAGAGGACTTGTGGAGTTAAGGAAGATTTGCGAGAGCGCCGGGCGGGAGGTTTTGGGGACGGTTCGGCGAAACACAAAACTATTTGCTTGCGACGCTGTTGTAGGAAAGCGGGCCGAGTTCGGTGCGCGTGCGCATGACGCGGAGGATGGAATCGCGAGTGACCATTCCGATGATGTGAGCAGCGCCATCGTCGGAACCGGAGACGATGGGCATTTGGTTGACGTCGGCGGTGAGTAAGCGCTCGAGAAGACCGAGCAGCGGCTCATCCGGTGTGGCCCAGAGAATGCGCTCGCGGGGAATCATCACGGCTTGGACGGAGTTGTGAGCCCATTCGCCCCGCGGGACGGAGTTGAGCCGGTTGACGTTCATCATGCCGACCAGGCGATCTTCGGTGATGACGAGATGGCAGCGGCGGCCGGTGCGCAAAACTTCGGCGCCATACTCTTCGAGAGAGATGGCGCGGCCGACGGTGGGAACTTCGTGGCTCATAACGTCGGCGGCACGCAGGCCAGTGAGAGTTTCGCGGATCGCGGCTTGCGTGACGCTTTCCTGCGCGGCGTTCAAAAGGAAGAAGCCGATGAAAACGCTCCAAAGACCCTGGGCGACAAACCCTTTGAAGACGACAAAGCCGCCGAGAAGGATCATGGCGTAGGCGATCATGCGGCCGCTGGCGCCAGCGATGCGCGTGGCTTTCGAGAAGTTCTTGCTACTGCCCCAAATGATGGCGCGGAAAATCCTGCCGCCGTCGAGCGGGAAACCTGGAAGAAGATTGAAGACGGCAAGCAGAGCGTTTGTGGTCCAGAGCCAGGTACAAACGGCGCTTACGGTCTGGTTGGACGGAAAGGCTTCTACCAGACCGAAGAAGACGACGGCCAGGAAGCCACTGGCCAAGGGTCCCGCGATGGCGATGTTGAATTCTTGAATGGCTTTGGAGGGGTCGCGCTCAATGCTGGCGACGCCGCCAAAGATGAAGAGGGTGATGGATAGAACGCGAATTTTGTAGTGCTGCGCGACGACGCTATGGGCGAGTTCATGGAAGAGGAGCGAACCAAAGAAGAGCAAGCTGGTGAAAGCGGCGACGCCCCATTGCTGGACGGGCGTCCAGGAGGCGTGGTCGTGGGCAAACTGCTGCTGGAGAATGTAGGTGATGCCGGCAAAAATGATGATCCAGGTGGAGTGGAGATAGATGGGTATTCCGAGGATTTTGCCGAGCCGCATTCCGGAGCTTTGCGCCATATCGAGGTTTTTCGCGAGAGGCGAACAGGACTGCCAGCGGAAAAGCAGGAGGCAGGTTCGCGCCTTTGTTCCTTCCAGGGACTGAATCCGACACTACTACAATAGCTCCGATTGGCTGCCAGGCCAACTACCGGCGTGCAGGGCGCGTCCGGGCGACCACGGCGTGGCTGCCGCTACACAGAGGGGTTTTTTCGCAGAACAGATAAGTCGCTTATTTCCATCACATTTAGCGTGGCGCGCGGCGTGCGAGTTCCTTTGGCGTTGGACGCTGAAAGACTCGGGAGGCTGGCCATGATCGCCATGCTGAACTTCGCAACGCTCGTCGTAATTGCCATTCTTACCGCGGCTGCTGCGTGGGCGTTCGATTGGCTTTTGCTGCGGGCGATGTTTGCGCTCATGCAGCCGGCGAGGCGGCGGTCAGGTGCTGCCCGGACAGAGCTGGCGAGAGGAGCGAGGCAAGCGGCGCGGGCGTACATGGCGCATCAGTGATGGCGGAAGGGGTGAAGAAGGAAGGACGTAAAGAAATAAGGAAGTAACGAACCAAAGGAATATGACGAAGATGAGGCTTGGAGCGGGTTTGGCGGAAGTGGCAGGGAGGGCGCGATGCTCGGACTGAAATATTTGCTGATGATTCTCGGCTTGGGATTGTTTGGAAGCGCCAGCGCACTGGTCGCTTACGACGTGTATCTGTCGGAGCAACTGCGGCGAGTGCTTACGCGGAGAAGGACGAGCCGAGACGGAGCGAAGGCGGAAGGGAATCGAGCTCACGGAGCTATTCGCCTCCAGATTACTTCGCGGCAATTGGACACGATGCAAGTTGGCTTGCCGCACCGCGCTGGAAAAGAAGCCGTCGCGCTATCCAGTGGACGGGCGTGAAGACTTGCTTTCCATTGAGTTTGCACAGACTGAAGTCTGTGCCACCGAGTTCCGCTAGCCAATACCCCTGTGGGTGGTTCGGGACGGGTTGCTGAAAGGAGGAAAGATCATGAGCATGAAGGCAAGCACCGCCGCGCTTCGCCGAATTTGCCAGAGGTTGTTCCTCCGCGGGCACCCTGGACCGGGCCACTCGGCTAGCGGTTGAATTCATTCTCGTTCGAGGACAAGAACGGCCCGCTAATCGCGGGCCGTTCTTGCGCGGCGATTACGCAAATTGCGATGGGGTGAAGCGACACTGCTATTTCGCGCCAGGGAATTTCGGACGCGGAGGAAGGCCCTTGAAAGTCTTCAGGGCTTCGTTGGCCAGTTCGATGGCTTTCTCGAGTTGCGGGTCGTGGCCTTCGACGACGAGATCAGGGCGCTCGGGAACGACATAGTCAGGATCCACGCCGTGATTTTCGACGACCCAAGAGGACGAGCCTTTGTCCCAGGCATAAAATCCCGCGGCGGGAGCCGTGACATAACCACCATCACGCAAGGGCGCACCAGAATTGATGCCGACGAGGCCGCCCCAGGTTCGCGTGCCCACGATGGGACCGATTTTTTCGAAGCGGAAAAGCCACGGAAAAAGATCGCCGCCGGAGCCGGAAAGCTCGTTGACGAGCATGATTTTTGGTCCGTAGATGGCGACGGGCGGATAGGGAACATCCTTGCCGTCGCGAACAGAGACGACGGCGAGGAGCGAGCGCTTGAGTTTTTCGGTGTAGAAGTCGGGAATCTGGCCGCCGGCGTTATAGCGCTCGTCAATGATGATGCCGTCTTTATCGAGCTGTCCGGTGAGTTCCTTATCGAAATCGATGATGCCGGGGATGCTGGTGTCCGGGACATGCATGTAGCCGATGCGGCCGCCGGTGGCTTCGGCGACTTTGCGGCGGTTGGAATCGACCCAATCGAGATAACGGACACCCGTTTCGCTGGGGATGGGTTTTACGGTGATTTCCCAAGCGCCTTCGACGCTGGGCTTGCTGTTGATTTTCAGAGAGACGAGCTTTCCGGCGAGATCCTGAAAATAGGAATAGACATCCTGCGAGGAGCGGGCTTCCTGGCCATTGACGGCGATCAAATAATCGCCGGCTTTCACTTTGAGGCCGGGATCGGTGAGAGGCGAACGCGTGGCATCGCTCCAGTTTTCACCGGGATAAATTTTGGTGATGCGATAGAAGCCGCCTTCGGCTTGGTAATCGGCGCCGAGCATGCCGACGCTGACGGGAGGCGCCTTGGGTTCATCGCCGCCGCCGACGTAGGTGTGGGAAGTGTTCAGCTCGGCGATGAGTTCGCCGAGCAAGTAGTTAAGATCGCTGCGATCGGCGACCCAGGGAAGCAGAGCGGCGTAACGAGCGCCAATTTTGTTCCAGTCGTGGCCGGTCATATTGGGATCCCAATAGAAATCGCGCTCGAGGCGCCAAGCTTCGTGATAAATCTGCCGCCATTCTTCGCGCGGATCGATTTTCACCTGCATGCCGCTGAGATCGAGCTTGCCGGCGCCGACTTTGGCTTTGCCGGGAACGGCATCGGTGATGCCGAGGAGCGGGCCGGCTTTGTAGAGAACTTTGCTGCCGTCTTTATCGAGGTCATAGCCTTCGATGCCTTCGAGGAGAACTTTGTCTTCGCGCTTGGCGACGTCATAGACGTGGAGAACGTTCTGCGGGCCTTTCTCCTGAGGCATGGCGAACTGGCGGGCCTCGAGGGGAGTCGAGATGTAGAAGAATTTGCCCTTGCGCACGGAGAGATTGCTGAGGATGCCGGGCTCGACGGGGACAGGGGCGATGCGATTGGAAATGCCGTCGAGGTCAATTTGAATGAGCTTGACGGCTTCGGCGGTTTTTTCTTCTTTTTCTTCGCCGGATTTTTGAGCACTGGCTTTTGCGGCGGCCGATTTTGCTTCGTCAGGTTTTTTGTTTTCGTCGGCGGGTTTTTCTTCGTCGCTTTGCGGCTGAAAGGGGGCAGGCTCGTCCGCTTTGAGCGTGACGGCGAAGATGCCGTCGGTCGAATAGTAGTTAAAGCGAAAGTCGAGTTTGCCGAGGCTGGGATAGAAAAAGCGCGTGGAGATGAAATAGAGATATTTGCCTTCGGGGTCGAAAACGGGATTGGCGTCGTTGTAAAAGCCGTTGGAGATATCCGTGATTTTCCTGGTAGCGAGGGAATAGAGATAGATGTCGTTGGCGCTGCGGCCTCCCGGCTTGGAATAGGCGAGCCAGAGGCTGTCGGGAGACCAGGAAGCGTCCGAAATGAGGCCGTAGTCGGCGGTATCGACGAGGACGGGCTTTTTGTCGTCGAGGCTGACGTACCAGAGCTGATTCGATTTGTCCCAATAGGTGAGTTTCTTGCTGTCGGGAGACCAGATGGGCCCGAAGCGATAAATTTTGCCGTCGGTGGTGATGCGAGTTTCGTCGCCGCCCATTTGGGGGCGAGTGTAGAGTTCGTACTCGCCGGATTTATCGGAGAGATAGGCGATCCACTTGCCGTCGGGCGACCAAACGGGATTGAGTTCGTGAACGCTGGAATTGTCGGTGGTGAGAACGCGGACGCTGCCATGCTCGGCGGGAATGGTGAAGACGTTGCCGCGGGCTTCGACGACGGCGCGAACTCCGGAAGGAGAGATTGCGGCGCTGCCGACTTGCTGGGCGACACTCTTGAATTCGGGGCGGGCCTGGAGGTCTTCGGCGCGGACGACGATAGGGAGATCGCGCGTCTTACCGCTGTCGAGATTGTACTCGTAGAGCAAGCCGCCATTTTCGTAGACGATGGCGTCAGGGCCGAGGCTGGGCCACTTAATGTCGAATTCCTTGTAGTCGGTGAGCTTTTTGGTTTGTTTGGATGCGAGGTTGTAGCTGTAGAGATTCATGATGCCGTCGCGGTCGCTGATGAAATAAATCGAGTCGCCGTGCCACATAGGAAACATATCCATGCCGGCGGTTTTGGGAAGCTCTTCGTAGGTGTTCTTTTTCAGGTCGTAGATGGCGATGGGAAGACTCCAGCCGCCGCGATAGCGCTTCCAGGTGCGGAATTCCTGAGAGGTTTCGAGGTAGGCGATTTTGGTGCCGTCGGGCGAAAAGGAAGTGAGATCGCCGCGCGGAACGGGAAGCGCGCGAGGGCTGCCGCCTTGCGGGGAGATCAAGTAGAGTCGTGTGGAGCGGCCAAGAGGCTCGTTAAAACGATTGGAGCGAAAGAGGATGTCCTTGCCGTCGGGAGTCCAGCCGAGAACGATGTCGTCCGAGGGGTGATAGGTGAGGCGCTTGGGCTCGCCGCCTTCGGAGGAAATGAGATAGACGTCCGGGTTGCCGTCGTACTCGCCGGTGAAGGCGATCCACTTGCCATCGGGCGAAAATTTCGGGAAAAGCTCCTCGCCGACGTGGGAGGTGAGGCGGCGGGCTGCGCCGCCTTCGCGCGAGGCGATCCACAGATCGCCAGCATAAACAAAAACAACATTGTCTTTCGAGATGTCCGCGTAGCGAAGAAGGCGAGTGGGGCCGGGGGGAACGCGATCGGCAGGATCGGATTGGGCGCTGACTGGCGCGAAATTGAAGCAAAGCAACATGGCTACAGCCAGCCAGAGCAGTACATTCAGACGAATAGCAACTCGATTCATTTGGATCATCCTTGAGAGCAGAGTTTCCCCGTTTACCCGGCCAATTAGATGGACGTACCTGCTGGCAAATTGTTTCGCGAGCTGCGGGAATTTCGCCTGCGGCACGCACGAGCGCGACATCCAGATTAGGGGCGAAACTTCAAATTCGCACGGCGCACCAGGATCAGAGCGCTCCGTACCTTGGCCGGCAGGCGTGCTATCATCAGGCAACAAGCCAGTGTACGCCAAGCAAAATCTGCCATTGCCGCGCCGGCGCGGCCTCGCGGTCTTTTGTCAAGTTTTCGGATTTTTCATTCTCTTTGGTCTTGTTGCGCAAACTGCGCGCGCGGATTCCTTCGAAGAGGCAGGCAGGGCGCTGGCTCGGAAGGTGTGGACTTCCGCTCGCGGAGCTTCGGTGAGCTGCGAATTTCGAAACCTGGCAACACTGCGAAGGGGGGAGTTTGCGAGCTTCTCGGCCGCGTTTCAGCGAGAGCTACAACAGCGTGGCGCGAAGATTGTGGCCGCTGACGCGGCGGTGAGGCTGGCCGTGAGCGTAACGCAGGATCCGGCGGAGTATTTGGCGGTGGTGCAGATTCAGCGCGGGGAAAATAGCGAAACGGTCATGGAAACGATTGGACCCGTGGATGGACCAGCGGCGCCAGAGCCGGCGTTTAGCCTCACGCTACACAGGGAATTTCTATTTTCGCAGGATAGGCCGATTTTGGACGTGGTGCTCGACGACGGGACGCACGCCGAAACGCTTGGAGCGCAGGCGATCAGCTTTTACGAACTGCAAGGTGGCCAATGGACGCTGACGGACTCGGAGCATCTACCCACCCAGCAGCCGGCCGAACGCGGCGAGCGAGGATTTATCTTTCAGGGAATTAATTCGAAGGCCGCGTACGTCTCGGGCGAGGTTTGTATACCGTCGCTGTCGCCAGGTACCAAGGGGTGGGAATGCGAGAGAAATACCGGCCAGATGCCCGTGAGGGCGGTGGCTCCCGAAGCGATGGCCGGGAAAAAAATAGAGGCGTGGATTTCAGCCGCGTCACTCGAGATGGACGGAAAAACAAGATTTATGGTGACGGGGGAGGACGGTCTCGCGCGCTTGTATGAAGACGGCGCGGAGCCAGTGGCGGTTTTTCCCAATTGGGGCAGTGAAATTGCAAGCGTTTATAGCGGGTGCGGAAGCGGCTGGCAGTTGCTGGCGACCGGCAATGGAGATTGGACGAAGCCCGACGAGATTCAGGCGATGGATATTCAGGAGCGGCGGGCACAAGCTGTTTCCGATCCGATGGGGTTTCCGGGACCGGTAGTTGTGTTGCACACGCCCGGGACGAGAACCGCTGTGAGCGCAGCGGCTAATGGCGAAGCTATCGCGGTGGACCGGAATTTGCAAAGTGGCCGATATGAGGCTTACCTGCTTACGATCAGCTGTTCTAAATAGTGTTTTGCTAGCGGCGGCTGTGACGTCGGGCGGGGCGGTGAACCCGCGCTACGGAGGGACGCTGCGCGTCGAGGTGCGTGCGGGCAGCGTGTCGCTCGATCCGCGGGAGTGGCAAGTTGGTTCGCTGGAGGAGGCGGCGAATGAAAAACTGGCAGCGCTGCTGTTCGAACGACTGGTGGCGCTGGACGATTACGGGCGCTTTCAGCCCGTGCTGGCGACCGAGTGGTCGCACGACGCTTCCGAGAAACGCTGGGAATTTGCGATTCGAGCGGGAGTGAAATTTTCCGATGGGACGACGTTGACGGCGGATGATGTTGCGGCTGCGCTTCGGCCACTGCTTACCGGGACGCAGCAGGTTTCGGCGCGCGACAAAGGGGTTGTGATTCAGTCGAGCGTGCCGGCTCCGGATTTGCTCAAGCAGCTTGCTTCCGGACGCTACTTTATTTATCGAGTGTTGGAAAATGGCGCGCTGGTGGGAAGCGGGCCGTTTGTCGTCGAAGCAGCACCCGCAAGCATGGGACAGGGCGGAGAGCAGAATTCCGCGGTGACGCCGGCCGGGCCTGCCGCGAGAGCAGCGTTGCACGACGGACATCTTTTCTTTCGTGCGAATCTGGAGGCGTGGTCCGGCCGGCCATTTGTGGATGAGATTGACGTGACGCTCGGCGTGCCTCCGCTGCGCGCCATGTTTGATTTGCAGCTTGGGAAAGCGGATTTGATCGAACTTGCGCCCGATCTCGTGCCGCGCGCGAAGCAGGCCAATCTTCGGATTTGGAGCTCGGAGCCGGTGACATTGTACGGTTTGTGCTTTGACGAGACGCAAGGCGCCGCATCCGATGTTCGCCTGCGCGAGGCGCTGGCGCTTTCGCTCGACAGCGGCACGATGGCCAACGTGTTGCTTGAAAAGCAAGCCGAACCTGCAGCAGCCCTTTTGCCGCAGTGGCTCTCAGGATATGCTTTCCTCTTCAACGTGGACACCAACCTGGAACGGGCCAAGGAGTTGCGTCGCGCGCTTCCTGCGAATGAAGCGGCGGGCGGGGAGCCGCTGCATTTGCGGGTGGATCCCGCGGGCGATTTGGCCAAGCTGCTCGGCGAACGCGTGGCCGTGAACGCGCGGCAAGCTGCGATTCTCGTGCAAGTTCTCAACCGGTCCCTTGTACATGCCGGTGCAACTTCGAGCGGGCCAACTGAGCCTCACGCGGGCGTGCATCTCTTTGCGTGGCATTATTCGTCTCTTTCGCCGCGCGCGGAACTTGATTCCCTGTTTGCGGCATATAATCTGACGGAGCCTTCTGAGGTGAATGTTACGGCTAATCAACACGAGGAGCTCTACGAGCGCGAGAAGCGGGTGCTGGAGGAGTGGCGAGTGCTGCCGCTGGTTACGGAAGCGGAATCCGTGGGGCTCGGCCCAACCGTGCGCGATTGGACGCCGGCGCGCTGGGGCGAATGGCATCTCGCTGACGTCTGGCTCGAGCTTCCTGACCCCACGGCCGCCGAGGTTTCGAATCGAGCAAGTGCGGCAGCACAATCTTCTCCGCAAACGCGGGCTGCGGCCGGAGCAAAGCCATGAGCTTTCGCACAAAATTATTTCTCGTATTTTCCATTACGGTGCTTGCTTCGGTCTCGCTGGTGGCGTACGGCGTGACGTATTACACGCAGGCCGCGTTCGAAGAAACGGACGCGCAGCGAAGCCAGGCGCTGGTGGCGCAATTCAACCAGGAATACGCGCAGCGAGGGGAAGAGATCGCGCGGCAGGTGAAAAATATCACCGACGCCGAGATTACGCTGAAGGTGGCCATTGACTTGGCGGGACCCAGCCCCGATCTTTCGTTGTACGTACATGACGCGTCCGGGGCGGCGCAGGACCACGGGCTGGACTTCGTGGAATTCGTGAATTGGGACGGCACGCTGATTTCCTCCGCCCAGTATCCTGCCCGCGTGGGTTACAAGAACGACTGGGTCACGGCGAATAAAAATTGGAATGATTCGGCGCCCTTCTTGAAAAAGGAGGAATTGCCGGACGGAGAAGCGTTGTCGCTCACGGTGGTGCGGATGTTATCCGGCGGGAATGACAAGAGCATGTACATCATCGGGGGGCGGCGGCTGGATCAGAATTTTCTCGCTTCCCTGGTTCCTCCGGCGGGAATGCGCGCCATGTTGTACCGAAACCTGGAGCCCGGCTTTGTGCCGACGGCGCTGACCGATGTGAACGGGCCGTTTGCGCAAGCGGACCGCCTGGAGCCGCTCATCGAACGAATCCAAAAGCAGCCGAAACCCACGGTGCGAACGATCGAGTGGTCGGAGAATGCCGCGGATGCCGAAACGTTTCATGCGATTCCGTTGATGGGACGGAACAATGAGCTGTTAGCAGTCCTGTTGCTGGGCAGTTCGCGCAGGGATCTTGTGCTTTTGACGCGCCACATTTTGCAGATTGCGGCGGCGGTGGGAGGAGCGGCGCTTTTGATCGGATTGCTGATGAGTTTCTGGGTTTCCGCCAGAATCACGCGGCCTCTCGAAGAGCTCGCCGATGGCGCGCGCGAAGTGGCCTCGGGGCGATGGGATACGGTCATTCCACTGCGGGGGCGCGACGAGATCGGGCAACTGGCCTCCGCGTTCAACGAAATGACACAGACGCTGGCAGCGCAGCGCGAGCAGCTTGTCCAGACGGAGCGCGTGGCGGCCTGGCGCGAGTTGGCGCGGCGGCTGGCTCACGAATTGCGCAATCCGCTGTTTCCGCTGCAAATTACGGTCGAGAATCTGCAAAAAGCGCGGCAATTGGACGCGAAGCAGTTTCTCGAAGTTTTCAACGAATCCACGGCGACGCTGCGGGCGGAGCTCGCGAATCTAAACACGATTGTGGGCCGGTTCAGCGATTTTTCGAAAATGCCGGCCCCACATTTTTCGCGTGTCAACGTCAACGAAGCCTTGCGCAACGCCGTGCGGCTGTTCGAACCGCAATTCAATGCCGTTGGCAAACCGCCGGTGATTCCGGAATATTTCCTGACGGAGCCGCTGCCGGAAATCGATGCGGACGCCGACTTGCTGCACCGGGCGTTTCAGAACCTCGTGCTGAACGCGCTCGATGCCATGCCCGCGGGCGGCACGCTGACGCTCCGCACCTCCGAGAATGAGGGGAATGTTCGAATCGAAGTAGCGGACACGGGGAAAGGGCTCACTCCCGAAGAATGTTCGCGGCTGTTCACGCCCTATTACACGACGAAAGTGCAGGGAACCGGTCTGGGCCTGGCGATCATTCAGTCCGTGATCAGCGATCATCACGGAACAATTTCCGTTTCGAGCGATGAAGGACGCGGAACGACGTTTCGCATCGAACTGCCGCAGCGGCAATCCGCGCGTCCGGCACCCCCCGTGGAAGAGTCGACCTCCGAGAAAAAACCGCCACAAAGCTTTATCGTGGCGGCTTCGGATTGATGCGCGCCCGCAAAGGACAGCCATTTGCCACGCAAAGCTCATCTGCTGCTCGTCGATGACGATCCCAATACGCTAGCTTCGCTTTCGCGGGCGTTCCGGCTTGCGGGCCATGAAGCCACGGTTTGCGACAACGCACCTCGCGCGCTCGAACTTTTGCGCAGCGAAGCGTTTGATCTGATTCTCTCCGATGTCGTCATGCCCGGCAAAAGCGGTCTCGAATTGCTCGAGGACTTGAAACAAGCGGGCGTGAAGACGCCGATCGTTCTTATCTCCGGGCAGGCGAATGTCGAAATGGCCGTCAAAGCGACAAAACTGGGTGCGCTGGATTTTCTGGAAAAGCCGCTCTCGACGGACAAGCTGCTCGTGACCGTGGAGAATGCGCTACGGCTCACGCGCCTCGAAGACGAGAACCGCGAGCTGCGCCACCGATTGGGCAAGCACGAATTGGTGGGATCGGGTCCGGCGATGAAGAAGATGCTGGCGCAAATCGACCGTGTGGCCCCAAGCGAAACGCGGGTTTGTATCCTTGGCGAGACCGGAACGGGCAAGGAACTGGTGGCGCGAGCAATTCATGAGAAGTCGCCGCGGCACGAAAACGCTTTCATCACACTGAATTGCGCGGCGGTTCCGGCGGAACTGATCGAATCGGAACTGTTCGGACATGAAAAAGGGGCGTTCACGGGAGCGGCGGCGCGCCATCTTGGAAAGTTCGAGCAGGCCGAGGGCGGCACACTGTTTCTCGATGAAATCGGCGATATGCCGCTCTCCATGCAAGCGAAATTGCTGCGCGTGCTGGAAGAGGGCGAAGTGGAACGCGTCGGCGGCGACAAGCCGATTCGCGCGAATGTGCGCGTGCTCGTGGCCACGCATCGGAACCTCGAGGAGCTGGTCAAGCAGAACGCATTTCGTCGCGATCTATACCACCGGATTTATGTTTTTCCGCTGGTGCTTCCGCCGCTGCGCGAACGTGAGGAAGATTTCGCCGAGCTTGCGGGGCACTTTGCGCGACAAGTGGCCGCACAAAACGGCTGGAAAGAAAAGCTGTTTGCGGCGGATGTGGTTGCGGAGCTGCGGCGGTACGCGTGGCCGGGAAACGTGCGCGAGCTGCGCAACGTGGTGGAACGGCTGGTGCTGCTTTCGACAGAGGATTCTATATCGGCGGCGGACGTTCGGCTCGTGCTTCCTGGCGAAGACTCCAGCGCCGACCCGGCGAGTTCCGCCGCCGGCGGCACCACGACGGGAACACTCGCGGAGCGCACGGAAGCATTCGAGAAAGAAGTGCTGCTCAGTGAAATCAAGCGGCACAATTTTCACATGACGAACGTGGCGAGGGCGCTAGGATTGGAGCGCAGCCACCTGTACAAAAAGTGTCAGCAACTCGGAATTGATTTGCAATCGCTACGTAAACCGGATTAACCGCACGACGTTCCTTCTGTTCCCTATTTCCTGTGTTCGAACCATAAATCCGTAAAATGTCCCTAATGTATTGAAAACAAGCAAAATATAGTTCTTGACACACATAGCTAAAAATAATATCGTGTTTGCAGATTGCAATATGCTGGTTTCTCCATGACTCTCGGCAACAAACTTCGTTCTCTTCGCGCGGTCGAAGGTTCTTTGCGCGGCCTGGGGCGTGCGATGACGCAGCAGGAACTGGCTGCGGCCATGAAGCGCGAAGTGGGGCGCGGGCTGAGTCAGGCGTACCTCTCGCAAATCGAGAGTGGCGCGAGGCCGCACCTTACACACGGCACACGCACGCTGTTGGCGCGTTTCTTCCGTGTCTACCCGGGCTTTCTCGTGGACGACCCGGAAGGCTACACGCCAGAGCTGCAATCCGTGCTTCGGGCCGTCGATGCCAAGATCGACTCTTGGCTCCACGCGTGTTCGGAACAGTTTGCCGCCGATCCGGAACTTCGCCGCGGCCTTTTGACCATCGCGGAGCACGAGGATTCGCGCAAGGCGCTTTTGCTTCTCGCGGAAATTCTTCGTACGCCGGGTCTGGCGGAGCGTCTCGGGGAAGTGTTGCATTCTGGCAAACAGCAAGGCAGTGGGCATCCGCCGCCCCGCTCGTTTCATAACTGACACGCGGGGTCTGCGTCTCGAACTCCGGTCTGCGCGGCAAGAAGCCGCGCTTCGAGGTGTTGTATGACCTGGACTTACTTCTATTTGTTGTGCTTCCTTGTGGGCTTCTCGCTGAGCGTACTTTCGTTTCTAGCGGGCGCGGTCCATTTCCATCTGCCTTTTCATCTTCACTTGCCGTTTCACGGGGCGCATCACGTGGGCGGCCTCACAGGCGCTGGGCACGCGCACGGCGCGGGGTTGAAGAGCGCCTCGATGAAATCGAGTGGGCATCTCTCCTGGCTCGACTTTTCGACGATTCTGGCTTTCTTGGCGTGGTTCGGCGGCGTGGGCTTCATCCTCACGAAGCATTCGCATTTTGTAGCGATGGTCATCCTCGGATTTGCATTACTGGCCGGGCTCTTCGCGGGCACGATCGTTTTTCAGTTCATGGCACGCCTCGCGAAAGCAACGAGCGGGCAAATGCTGGATTGGGATTTTCGCGTGGAAGGGACGTTGGGAACAGTCAGCATGGCCATCCGCGAAAACGGAATCGGCGAAGTACTCTTCGAGCAAAACGGTGCGCGGAAGAGCGCCGGCGCGCGCAGCGAAGACGGAACGAGTCTGCCCAGTGGCACCGAAGTGGTGATTGCGCGCTACGAAGAAGGCATTGCTTACGTGAAGCGGTGGGAAGAGTTCACGAAGTAGGCGCGATTGCGCCGCGAGAAAGAGATTGGCGGACTGAAGCACGATACGAACAGTCCGGTCGGTTGAGAAGGGAGGTCCTCTATGTTGGATTTTTCGAGTGTATGGGTCATGGCCGGGTCGTTGGTGCTGGTGATCCTCGTTGTTTTGGTGACGTTCGCAAGGATGTTGCGGAAGGTGGGACCGCACGAAGCGCTGGTAATTTACGGCATTCGAGGGCCGCGAACGGTGAGCAATGGCGGCACGATTATTCTGCCAATGCTCGAGCAGTGCAAGGAACTCTCGCTGGAGCTGATGTCGTTTGACGTGGCTCCGCAGCAGAGCCTTTACACGAACCAGGGAGTGGCCGTCACGGTGGAGGCGGTCGCTCAATTGAAAGTGAAATCAGATCCCGTCTCCATTCGAACGGCCGCCGAGCAATTCCTGACGAAGCGGCCAGAGCAGCGCGAAGGGCTAATCCGGCTGGTAATGGAAGGCCACTTGCGCGGAATCATCGGGCAGCTCACGGTCGAGCAGATCGTGAAAGAGCCGGAAATGGTCGGGGATCGCATGCGTTCAACGTGTGCCGCCGACATGAGCAAGATGGGGCTCGACGTCGTGAGCTTCACGATTAAAGAAGTCCGCGACAAAAACGAGTACATCACCAACATGGGGCGGCCAGACATCGCGCGCATCAAGCGCGACGCCGAAGTAGCCGCTGCCGAAGCCGACCGCGACATCGCCATCAAGCGCGCCGAAGCCACACGCGCCGCGGCGGTTGCGAAAGCGCAAGCCGATCAGGAACGCGTCGCCGCGGAAACGGCTTCGCTTGCAAAGCAGGCCGAAGCGGAGCGCGATCTGGACATCAAGAAGGCCAACTATCTCGAAATGACCAAGAAAGCGCAGGCGACCGCGGACAAGGCTTACGAAATCGAGACCAACGTCATGCAGCAGCAGGTCGTGACCGAAGCCGTCCGCGTGCAACAGGTAGAGCGCGAAGCGCAGGTGAAAGTGCAAGACGCGGAAATCGCCCGCCGCGAACGCGAACTGATCGCCACCGTTTTGAAGCAGGCGGAGATCGAGCGGCAGCGCATCGAAACGCTGGCGAACGCGGAACGGCAACGGCTGATGAGCGAAGCCGAGGGGCACGCCTCCGCGATTCGCGCGCAGGGCGAAGCCGAAGCGGAGATCATCTTCAAAAAAGGCGAAGCGGAGGCCAAGGCCATGAACATCAAAGCCGAAGCCTTCCAGGAGTACAACCAAGCCGCGGTAGTGGACAAGCTCATCAGCAGCTTGCCGGAAGTTGTGCGCGCGCTGTCCGAGCCTCTCAGCAAGGTCGACAAAGTCACCATCGTCTCCACCGGAAATGGCGACGCAGCCGGAGCCTACAAATTGACCGGCGACATCACGAAGATTGCCGCGCAAGTTCCGGCGCTTTTCGAAGCGCTCTCCGGAATGCAAATGTCGGAGCTGCTCAGCAAAGTGAGGATGATCGGCGATAAGGCGCCGAAGCCGGACCAGCCAGCACTAGAAGCAGTAGTGAAGAAGTCATAACGTTCGCTTCCGTTTTCGGTGGGCACGCGAGTGCCCGCCGAGAACGCTCGTTCGAGGCCAGGGGGTTGGCCATGACATGGAAAGACGAATTCCTGATGCTCTGGATTTTCTGTTTAGTGGTGATTACATACGCCGCCCGGCACCTTTTTGATGGGGCGGCTTACCTCGTGGAGCACGTTGCGGCCGCAAGCGTTCTTTGTGTTCCCGGCCTCCTGCATCTGCTTTCGGGGAGATGGCGTTAGTCGCCGTTCGCCGAGTGCATGGAAGACCGCGCCGCAAGAAGGAATGAGTTTCACACCGCGTTTCGGGCGGCAGAGATTTATCGGTAGTTGGAAAGGAGAAATGTTATGGGACTCTTGGAACGAGTAGGCACCTTAATCCGGGCCAATCTGAACGACATGATCGATCGTGCGGAAGACCCGGAGAAAATGATCAAGCAAGTGATGATGGACATGGAGAATCAGTATCTCCAGGTCAAAACGCAAGTGGCGGTTTCGATCGCCGATCAGCACATGCTCGAAAAGAAGCTTCGCGAAAACGAAGATTTGGGGAAGGACTGGATGCGCAAAGCTGAAGTGGCCGTCGATAAAGGAGAAGATGATCTGGCTCGAGCCGCGCTGGATCGATTCCATACTTCACAGCGGCTGACGCAGAGCTACAAAGAACAGGTTGACGACCAGAAGGCACAGGTCGAAGCCCTCAAGAGCGCTTTGCTGAAACTCGAGCAGAAACTCGAAGAGGCGAAGTCCAAGCGTGATTTGCTGCTGGCGCGGCATCGCCGCAGCGTAGCGCTGGGCAAAGCGGCGCATGCGCAAACGGCGCTAGGCGATAATTCGAAGAGCGCTACGTTTGACCGGCTGAAGGACCGCGTACACCACACCGAATCCGTGGCGTCCGCGGAGGTCGAACTGCTAACGGATGACGTGGGGGAAAAGCTCACTCGGCTGGACCGCGATAACGAAGTCGAACGCTTGCTGAATGACCTGAAATCACGCCGCAGCCTGCCGGGCTGAAGCCTGCAGCGGCGGCGTATTTCCCCAATAGGGGCAAGCCATTTAGTGTGGCAGGAAGTATTGCGCAGCAAGGAAGATGCCGTTTATTCCTCCGCAAATGAGGAACGATTGGCGTCTGCCGATGCCGTCGGCTTCCTCGAAGATCCTCGCCATGACGGCAGTCCAGGCAATCGCTGCGGCAACTGGTCCAATAACGGGAATCACGTATAGAACATTCACGAACCAGCCCAGGAGCAGCGGACGCGTCACGCCAGCCGAGGTCCCCGTCGCGCCAAAAAACCATTTGGCGACGAGATGACACAAGCCGAGCTGCACCAAAGCTATCAGCCCCAAAGACAGCCACACAAACAGCAAACCCAGCACCAGCTCCCAAAGAAACTTCCCCTGGTTCGCGGCGGGGTCTCGAACCATCCGCGGCAAGGCAGTCGCCAGAAAAATGAAAGCCGCGGTGATCGCGCAGAACACGGCACCGTAGAAGAGTGAATCCGTGTCGCGCGCGGCGCGGCGGATGGCCGGACCATCCCAACGCGCGATGCCATACGTCAGGCGAAGATAGTAGCCGAGCGCCATTCCCTGCGGGGGAGCCGTATCTTCCTGCTCGGTGGCGGGCGGTGCGATGCCGGAGCAGCTGTGGGACAAGCCATACTCGACTCCGCAAATTTCGCATCGCATGGCGGGCCTCGAATCTCGCGAGAGGCAGGCAGACTTTAGCACGGCTCCGCCGTCCAAGATAAGGAAGCAGAAGCGAGTCAATCCGGCTGGTTTGCATGTTGCGAGACGTGCAAGAATGCTTGCAATGAATCCCTGGCTGATTGCCGCGCCGCCCGTCCTGGTAGCAGCGGCTGCGGGTCTAGGTGCCTACGCCGGAGCCTATCCTCGCTCGCAACTCTTTGGCTCGACCCTTTGCCGCACGAATTCTCCGCGCAAGCTGGCCTTGACGTTTGACGACGGGCCGAATCCGGCGATTACGCCGAAACTGCTCGATCTCCTCGATCGCTTCAAAGCGCGGGCGACTTTCTTTGTTATCGGAAAACATGCGCGTGAATGTCCGGAGCTTCTTCGCGAGACCGCTGCGCGGGGCCACGTTATTGGCAATCACACGGACGCCCACCCCAATCTTTTTTGGCTTAAGCCGGACCGCATCACAGTCGAGCTTCGCTGCTGCAATTTTTCCATCAAGGCCGCCACGGGCGCGCTTCCGAAGTGGTTCCGGCCGCCATACGGATTTCGCAATCCGTGGGTCGTTCCCGCCGCGCGGGAACTCGGCCAGCGCGTAGTGATGTGGACGCTGATTCCCGGCGATTGGCGCGCCACCTCTTCAGAATGGCTTATCCCGCGAATGGGCCCCATCGAAGCACGCGCGCGGCGAAATTTGGCTGCTGGCGCCGCGGCGAGCGCAGCCAGTACCGGCGACATTCTTTGCCTCCACGATGGTTCTCACCGTCAATTGAACGCCGATCGGCTGCCAACGCTGGCTGCACTTGAACACTGGCTGCCACGCTGGCGTGACCTCGGCCTGGAATTTGTTACAATTGAGGAAGCGGTGAGCACGCCCGCGACTTAGCCATGGACGAACGCGCGTTTTACACGGAGAAGGAAGAAACCAGAAAGATCAAGCTCGTCTGCCCTAGCTGCCGAGGGGAATTTGAATTTCCCGTGCGCTGGAAGGTCTCGCGCAAGAAAAGGGAATTGCCGCGCGGCGCCGGCGAAGAAGACCGCCGAAAGTTTGCCAAAGCTACTTCTTTCATGGTGCGGCTCGACGATTTGGTGGCGTGCTACAAATGCCGCAAACGTTTTGAGCTGACCGGGCAGTCCACCGTGCTGATCAACGATAATCTCGGCGATCCCAACGCCGACCCCGAAAATTTCGGCAATCGCTGATTCTTTCCCGAGCCACGAGCTAAAAGGCTCCAGCTTCCCGACCCTAGATTTCCGGGTACAGTTCAAAAAAAGCCCCGACCGACTCATGAAAAGTCGCCTCGATCTCTTCTTTGCTGCCCTCAATCAGGTGCATAGCAATGCGCGCCGTCCGCCCATTCTTAAGGACGACAGTTGCGTCCTTTACCTCGCCCAGTTCTTCTTCCGGAAGTAACCGCATTCCATAAATCAGCGCCAGCTTGGCCATGTCCGTTGCCTTCTTCCTTCCCATTCGAGGTTTGAGATGATTTGAAGCTACCCAGTTTTCATCCGTGGCGTCAACTGGAAGGAGCCGCGCGGGCTTCGGACATGGGTCACACGTCCGACCACTTCAAATTGAGCTCTCCCCGGCACTATAGGCGATATACTAAGGCCAGCTGCAGTCGCACCCATGCATCCCATCGGGTACGACGGAGGGTTTTCGTGAGACAGCTGCCCTGCCGAGATTTTTCTCTTTATAGTGTTCTGGCAATCACCCTTCTTGCATTTCCGCTCCTTGGCCGGGCACAAGAGGCGCCTGGTCCGCAGACCACCGCCCCGCCTCCGGTGCCTCCGCCAAAGGCTGCGGTGGCTCCCAAGCCGGCATCCACGACGTACATCAGGATTCCGGCGGGCACGCGCGTCGCGGTTGTTCTCGAGAATGGTATTTCAACGCGTAGCGCGAAGCCGGGCGATTCCGTTTACTTCCACACCTCCTTCCCCATCACGCAGAACAATCACATCGTGATCCCGGTCGGTTCGTATCTTCGAGGCGAGCTGATCGAATCCAAGCGGCCGGGACGCATCAAGGGGCGCGGCGAATTTCGCATGCGTCTCGATACTTTGATTTTTCCGAACGGCTACACCGTGGATTTAAATGCTGCTCCCCGCAGCGCGGATTCCGGCGGAAAAGAGACCATGGATTCCGAAGGAAAAGTAATCGGCGCCGGAGGCAAGGGGAAAGACGCGCAAACGGTTGCGGAAACAACGGCGACTGGCGCGGGTATCGGCGCCATCGCCAACGGCCCCAAAGGCCTCGGGATTGGCGCGGGTATCGGCGCTGCCGCTGGACTGGGCGCGATTTTGCTCACGCGAGGTCCGGAAGCCGAATTGCCGCGCGGCTCCACGCTGGATGTCGTGCTTGAGCATGAGCTGGCGCTGGACAGCAACGAAATTCAGTTTAATAACACGGGGCGCGCGATGCCGATTACGCCGCCACCGTCTCCGCCGCAATAAGACAGAGTTGCCCAGCGCGGGGCGCCTCTGAGTTCCTTTAGAAACGGTCTAACTAGGCGCACTGCGCACTGATGCGCTCCCGAAACGCAACGGGCTAAAGCGTTCCCAATCCACACTGACGCGTTGTTCCGTTATCCATTCGCGTATCAGCCGCGCAGTGATGGGCGTCAGCTGGATTCCGCTACGAAAATGGCCCGTCGCGATGAGCAAACCATCGAGCTCGGTTGCTCCGAGAATAGGCAAATGGTCGGGCGAATCGGGACGAAGACCGGCCCAAGTCTCTTCCACGTGAGCACTCGAGAGGCCCGGCGATAGCTCAATAGCCGCCGCGAGAATTTTTTCGATGCCACCGGCCGTCAACGCCTTATCGAAGCCGGCGTATTCCACTGTGGCTCCGGCAAGAATCCTTCCGTCGTTTCGCGGCACGAGATAGATATTCTCGGACCAGAGAACTCTCTCGATTTTCAAATCGTTCGCGCGCAAAGAGGCCATTTGCCCTTTGGCTGGCCGCACCGGCGCGTATGCGGCTACTCCCACGATATTCGCGGAAAAGCATCCGGCCGCGATGATGGTCCATTGCGCTTCTATTTGTTCATTTTTCAGATGCAAACCAACGCAGCGGCCACCTTCGCGCCGAATCGACTTTGCTTCCGCGTTTGGGAAAAACTGAACGCCGCTTCGCTTTGCCGCTTCGAGCACCGCGCTCGTCAAAGAACGATTGTCGACGGAAGCTTCTTGGGGACGAAGCACTCCTGCTTCAACGTCCTCGCTCAACGAAGGCTCCAGTTCGCGCGCATCTCTTGCGCTGAGCGGCTCGGCCTTCAATCCCAGCCCGTGGTGCAGCGCGATCACCGTGCTGAGTTCTTCTCGCGCATCTCCCGAAAATATGGCTTGCAGCGTCCCTTTAGGGCGGTAGCCCGCGCTTTGCCCCGAAATTTCCTCCACCGTGCTGACGAATTGGGGATACAGCGCCATGCTGGCCTTGCCCAGGGGCACGAGCGGTATCATGGCCGAACTCTCCGGCGCCGGCGAAAGAATTCCCGCGCCCGCCCAGGAGGCCTCCCGCCCCGGCTCCTGGCGATCGAAGACGCCGACGCGCAGGCCGGCTCGCGCAAGCTCGAGCGCGATCGATGCGCCGATCAAGCCGCCGCCCGCGATGGCCACGTCAAACCTGCTCATGCGGCCATCTTAGCGCATCCAGGCTTGTGGTTCATGCTGGCAGGAAGCCATGCAATTCGATTTGCTCCTCTCGGCGGCGGAGAGTTTTTTTCACGGATGAGCGAGCATCGTATTATCAGGAAATGGTTGGGCCCACTTACCGTGCTATAGGGATGCGGCCAATTGTTCCGACAAAACTTGGGCCTTCTTTGCCAGATCGAGAGCCTGCGCCCAATCGCCTGAACGGCCCGCTTCGCGCGCGTCAGAAATAAAGCTGCGCACTTTCGAGGCGAGGTCTGCTTGAACGGCGTTCAGGGTTTTTCCAGCAGTAGCGGAAAGATTTTGCTCCGCGACCTTCAAGCTTCCCACGGTTTCTCTTTGCAACGTAGCCGATTGCTCCGGGGACAAATCCGGCACAATTCGCGGAGCCTCAAGCTTTTCGGGCTTGGCATTTTCGCTCGGAGACGCCGGAAAGCTGCGCGGCCTTGCGGGAGCACTCTCCGCAGCCAGCGGCGCGGGCGGCGGGGGAATCTCCAGTCTGAGGTCGGGCAGTGGATCTTCGAGGTTCGCGGCGGGAGCAGCGTGCTGTGGTGCGATCGGTCGTACCATCACAGCCGTGGGCCAGGGAATTGCCTGGTTTCTTCGCGCAGCGCAGCCACTCAGGAAAATCGCTGCGGAGCCCATCACGCCAAAAAGAACCCGCGCACGTGCACGCATCACGGACATTCGGGCTTGGGTCGAAGTTTCCGTCATATTCGTCAAAGATTTCACTGCGCTCCCCTTCAAGCGGCGAGCGGCAGCTCGATTCGAAACGTCGTACCTTTGCCGACCTCTGTCGTAAAGTCTATCGAGCCATTGAGAAGCTGTACGATGCGAAATGTGCTCGCCAGCCCGATGCCGCTGCCTCCCGGCCGCGTCGTGAAAAAGAGCTGGAAGATTTTCTGCCGGTTCTCGGGCGGGATTCCTTTTCCCGTATCCCCCACGGTAATTTCCGCCATTTCGCCGCGACGGCTCAGCACCAGCCGCAACTGGCCGCCGCTGGGCATGGATTCGCCTGCGTTTAGCACCAAATTGAGCACCGCTTGCTTGAGCAGAGCGCGGTCGACGTAAACTTCCGGCACGTCGATGGGCAAAAGCTGCGCCACTTGGATATTCCCCTTTTGCATTTGCGGTTGTGCGACTTCGAGAACTTCTTTCAGCAATTCCGCAAGTTGCGTCGGCTCGAGCCGCACGTCCATCGGCCGCGTGAAGTCCAAGAAGCGCTTTACGACGGCGTCCAGGCGGTCGATCTCCTTGTCAAGCACGTTCACGGCCTGCTTCGCGCCGCCATCGGAATCTGGCGGCAAGGACTCTTTCAAGTTTTCGAGCCAGAGACGCATCGAGTTAAGCGGGTTCTTGACTTCGTGCGCGACTCCCGCCGTGATGCGTCCCAGCGCGGTCAGTCGCTCGCTCACCTGCAGCTGCGTATTGATGCTCTCGAGCGAATCGAGATCGCGCAGCGTTACCAGCGCGCCCATCCGTTCGCCATCCTCCTGAATCGACTGCACGCTCACACTGACGCGCTTTTCCCCTTCCGAAGTCTTCAACTCTGTTTCGGCGGCGACCTCTCTCAATTCGTCGCCCTCGAGGTGCAGCGCGTCGCGAAGCGGATGCCCAACCGGAAATATTTCCGTTACGCGTCGCCCAAGAAACTGTCCCGCCGGCGCGCCAAGAAATTTCTCCGCGGCAGGGCTGACCATAACCGCCCGCGCATCGCGCGTAAAGAGTAGCAGTCCGTCTTCAAGCCCTGCCATGACGGAGTTCATGTTTTCCCGCATGGTGCTGAAGATTTCATGCACGCCGCGAAGCTGCTGCCCCACTTGCGTGATTTTCCGGCTGACTTGGCCGAGCTCATCGCCGCTTCCCGCAAAGCCCCTAACTTCGGGCACCGGCGCGTCATACTGCCCGGCGGAAATGCGGTCCAACTGCAAGGAAATGCGTGCCAGAGGCGCCAACGCCGCCCCGCTCACCACCGCGGCGAGCAGCGTGGAGATCAGCAAGGCCAGCAGGACGATCGTGCCGAGCTTCCTGACAATCGGTAGGATTTCTTTGTTCAGCAAGAGCGCCGAAGAGATGGCCACGCGCACTTCCCCGAAAGGCACGTTGCCATTGTTAAACGGGTATTCGTATTCGTAGACACCCGGCGGGCCTGCCAACACCTTCACCTGATGAAGGAAACCGCGCCTCGTCAGTTGCGACAGCGGCGGTCGCCGCTCCCGGAATTTTCCCCGCAAGGAATCGTCCGTCGATGCCAGGACCGTTCCATCGCTATCCGTGATCGAAACTTCATAAATCGAACGAGAGGCTGCCGCGGCTTTCAATTGGGCCTGCAAACCCTTGCTTGAACCTAACGCGTAGCTCACATAGTCGCGAATATCTTCCGGCGAATTGGATTCGGGGCGCCAGCCTTGCGCCTCGGCATTCAGCAGCGCAGCTTTTATTTGCACAAAAGTATTGAAGGCAATATCTTCCGCTCTCTGCTCGCTTTGATCCAGAACCTGTTGAAGGAGCAGCGCAAAGTACACGCCGGATACTGCCGCCACCACCAGCAGCACCAGCCCCGTCATTACCAGCGTGAGTTTTGTTCGCAGCCGCAGCTGCATCGCAGGTCCTTACTCCGCCTCGGCGCGTTCGCCGCCGTATTCTTTCAGTTTATTGTGAAGCGTCTTCAGGCTGATCGCGAGCAGCTCGGCGGCCCGCGTTTTGTTGTTTCCCGTGGCGTTCAGCGTCTGCAGAATCAGCTCGCGCTCCATCGCGTCCACGGTCGTCCCAACTGGAAACTTGATCGAAGACAGATCGCCCGGGCTTTTTGCCGCCGTCTTCCCGAATTCGCCAGGAAGGCAAGCCCGCGTGATCAGCTCTTTGTCGCACATGATCGTCGCACGCTCGAGAATGTTCCGCAGTTCGCGAATGTTCCCTGGCCACGTGTGGCTCATGAAAATATCCAGCACTTCCGCGCCGATCCCTCGCACGTGCTTTCCGTGCTTCGCGTTCACGTCGCGCAGGATATGCTCCACCAGCAGAGGGATGTCGTCCTTGTGCTCACGCAACGGCGGCAGATTGATATGGAAAACGTTCAGGCGGAAATAAAGATCCTGGCGCAACTCTCCCCCGGACACCGCTTTTTCAGGATCCTTATTCGTTGCCGCCAGCACGCGCACATCCACCGGCGTCTCCGTCTTGCTTCCCAGCCGCCGCACTTTGCGGTCCTCCAGCACGCGCAGCAATTTCGCCTGCGTCGGAGCGGGCATCTCTCCGATTTCGTCCAGCAAAAGCGTGCCGCAGTCAGCAAGTTCAAAGCACCCGATGCGCCGTTCGGCCGCGCCGGTAAACGCTCCCCGTTCGTGGCCGAAAATTTCGCTCTCCATCAGCGTTTCTGGGATCGCCGAGCAATTGATGGGCACAAACGGCCCGTTGGCTCGCGGTGATAATTTGTGAATGGTGCGCGCGACGATCTCTTTCCCAGACCCCGTCTCTCCCGTGATCAACACGGAAGCCGAACTCGGCGCCGCCAATTCCACGATGCGCATCACTTCCTGCATCGGTTTCGAAGCGCCCACCAGTTCACCCAGCCGCCCCGCTTCGCGCAGTTGACGCTGTAACACAGCCAGTTGCCTCGCGTCGCGAGCCTTGCTCAGCGCACGGTCCAACAGAGCTCGCAGTACCGGCCCCTTCAGTGGCTTTTCGATGTACCAGAACGCGCCCGATTCGATCGCCGCCACGGCTCGCTCTTCGCTCCCCTTGCCCGTGATAATCACCGCGGGCACGTCCAGCAGCTCCGGCCCAAGTTGTTTGAGCAAGTCCAGCCCGTTCATTCCCGGCAGCTCGACGTCCGCGATCAAGGTATCCGGCTGATAACTGCCGAATTTTGCCAGCGCCTCTTCCGCCGTCGCCACGCCTAGCACGTCAAAGCCCCATCGTTGCAGCAGCTGCTCGTAGCCTTTGCGCGCGTTGTCTTCATCCTCGACAATCAGCACGCGGTCCTTGCGCTCCAGCGGCTCCATTGCACGCACCGTACTTCTCGATTCATCGCCCATGCGATTCTGCCTCTCCCACGCGGCTTTCTTATTTTCGCAGATTCTGGTGCAGGCTGGACACCTCGACTGTAACAAGCTCCCACTACGCTTGCCAAGCGGATGCTGTTCTGATTTCCGCCGCGCTTCATCCCGGATCGCGCGTCCTCTTGTCCTTCTCAAAGCAAAAGCCGGCGCAGCCTCCGCGCTGCGCCGGCTCATCCCCGGCATCGGACAAATCCGTAATTTCATTCCGGCCCTAATGCCTGCCTTGGCTGACCGCTCTCAACCCAACGAGGGGACCTCGATCCGCCGCCGGCGCTATTCCTTCACCAAATACAGCGCGCGCTCCAGCTCCAATTCCAGCTTTGCGCCCTTCGGCAGATCCATCTCGTGCCCGCGCCCTGTTTCCATCAGGTAAGCTGTCAGCGCTCCCAACGCCGCTGCCTCCGCCGCTTCCTTCTTGTCCTTATCTTTGACGCCCTTCAGCGCGCCGATCGCCGCGCCAGCCGCCGCCGCTTCCGCCGCGTCTTCCTGCGAGCTGCTTCTCCCTTCGATCAGTCCCTCCTGGCCCGGCTTCGTCTTCACGCTGTGCTCGCCAGGCACGCTCACAACCTCCGCCACGATCGGCAATTGCCCGAAGTCCGTATGAATTTCATCGAACGTGAGCCAAAGCCGCGCGCGTCCCGTCACGCCAGCCGGTTCCACGTGGCTGATGTGGCCCTCGATCACCGCTCCCGAAGGTAAATAAATCCCTTCGCCCGCTTCGAGCGGCTCCAGCGTTTTCACTTTGAACTTTGCTCGTTCCTGCGTGCCCTTAGTGCCCAGGTCATCTTCGAGGGCCACCAAAAATCTCGTGCCCGGCGCAACGCCGTACGATTCCAGCGGCAGCCCATGCCGCTTCCCGTCGGCGGCCTTCGTCGTTTGGTCTTCTGCCTTGGTCACATGGTCTTCCGAGATGACTGGTCTATCAGGCGTCTGTTGCGAAGCTTGCGGCGGCTGATCCTGCGAAGTTTCCTGCGCCGCACACACCCTCCCACTCCCTAAAACCGCAGCCAGCGCCGCAACTATCGTTATCGCCCATTTGCATCTTCTCGCTCGCATAGTGCCTCCTGAATCCCAAGCACCGAACAGGCAATGCAGGCAGCCCTCCATCGCCTCCTTGCCAATCCATTTGTAAGTGTCTGAAAAAGCGGCCGGTTGTGGAAAGGGCAAGCCATCCCAGGGGGAAACTGCGGCGAGGTGTCAGCTATTCACACCAGCTCACTGCAAGCCAAGGGCGACAATTTGCGAGAGCGGACGCTTTTCCTCGATCACCCTTTAGGGATGCCGCCTGTCCAGAAATCTCCTAATGCGCTGCAAAACCCGCGCGTACATCGCGGCCGTCACGCGTCCCGTTTGCGTGTTTTGCTGGCTCGGATGGTACACGCCGAAGAGCCGCGTGCCGTCGCCTGGCAACTCCGCTTCTGCTCCATGCCCAAAGCGATATGCCGCCCGCGATGCAATCAATCCGCGCTGCTTCAGAATTTCCAAGTAGGCATCCCACGCAATCTTCCCCAGAGCCAGCACGGCGCGCGGCCGCAAAATCTCCAGCTCGCCCACCAGATAGCCTCGGCAGTTTGCGATTTCCGAGGGAAGCGGCTTGTTCGCCGGAGGGGCGCAGCGAATCGTAGCCGCGATGTAAGCATTTTTCAGCCGAAGCCCATCCTCCCGCCGCTCCGAAGTCGCCTGATTCGCAAACCCCGCTTTATGCAACGCCGCGTACAAAAAGTCGCCCGAGCGATCTCCCGTAAAAACGCGCCCCGTGCGATTCGCGCCATGCGCCGCGGGTGCAAGCCCCAGAATCAAGAGCTGAGCCTCCGCGTCGCCGAATCCAGGAACAGGCTTCCCCCAATACGTCCACTCGCGAAACGCCCGCCGTTTTTCTCGCGCCACTTTTTCGCGGTACTCAACCAGCCGGGGGCATTTGCGGCACGCCACGATCTCCTCGTTCAAAATGTTTAGCAACGCACTTTTCTCGGCCATAGTGGGAAAAAGAAAGCGAGAAGAAAGTTTCTAGGAAGGTTTTCGCGCCATTATGCCATTCAATTCAGCGTAAGGAATGGTCACTTGCGTCAGTGAATCGTAGGATCCATGCGCTAGCCAATCCTTCGCCACGCGCTGAAACGCTCCCATCGCCGCGCGCATCGCCGAAGATCCTGCACTCACCCGGGCCACTCCCATTCTTTCAAGCTCCTCGAGCGAAGGACACCCCGGCGACGCCAAAATATTCAACGGCGCGCCAATCGCATTCACCAGTTTCGCAATGGTCTCCCGATCACAAAGGCCAGGCACGAACAAACAATCCGCCCCCGCCTCGCGGTACGCCTTCAGCCGCTCGACCGTTCGTTCGAACCTCGTCTCTGCCGGCCCGATCGGCATCAGATAAATGTCCGTGCGCGCGTTAATCACCACGGGCACGCCAAGCGCCGTCGAAGCTTCTCGTATCGCGCGAATTTTCTTCACTTGCAACCCTAGCTCGACGTGCGAACTTTCATCGTCTCCCGTTATATCCTCGAAGTTCAGCCCCACCGCTCCCGAAGCCACCACGGCTTTCGTAAACTCCGCAATCTCCTCCGGCGTCTTGCCGTAACCGGATTCGAAATCGGCCGTCACTGGCACGCGCACCGCTCGCGTAATCCGCTCCACCGCTGCGAGCATTTCCCCGCGCGAAATGCGCTGCCCATCCGGATATCCCAGCGAAAACGCCACGGCTGCGCTGCTCGTTGCAATCGCCGAATAGCCCAGCTCCTCAAGGATTCGCGCGCTTACCACGTCCCAGGCATTGGGCAGCGCCAAAATCCGCGGCCCGTGATGCAGCTTCCTCAGTTTTTCTGCTTTTTCGGCTTGTGCTTTGAGGTCCATATCTATTTCTCCGCGAAAGGAGCTCCCGCTTTTTTCCGCACCAAAGGGTAGGTATTCTCAATTCCAACCGAAACATCCAAATTGGAGAGGCATTTCCAGCGGCGACGAAATATCGCACGGCTCAAACGCTTGAAATTCTATCGCCTGCCCACGGCTCACTGCAAAAGCGCGAGCGCCTCTTCGTGGATCTTCCCGTTCGTGCTTATCAGGCTCCCGTTGTAGATCGTCCGCTTGCCGTTCACATCGGTCGCGCGCCCCCCGGCTTCTTCCACAATCAGCGTCGCCGGCGCCAAATCCCAGGGCTTCGAATGCAAATCCACCGCCGCTTCGATGGCGCCGTCGGCCACCATCATGTGCTTCCAAAATCCGCCAAACGACCGCCCGTATCGCGCCGCATCCAGCAATACCCGCATTTTCTCCGTGTTCCGTCGATTGCTGTTCGGCCCGGTGCCTCCCGTAAACGCCATCCCGCCGTTCAGTCGCTCCACGCTCGAAACGTGCATTCTCTTTCCGTTTCTCCACGCCCCTTCGCCGCGATACGCCCACCAGCGCATGCCCAGCGCCGGCGCGCTCACCATCGCCGCCACGATTTCGCCGTCGCTCTCGATTCCCAGCAGCGTCCCAAACGTTGAAATCCCGCGCGAAAACTCTTCCGTCCCGTCGATGGGGTCGATGATCAATCGCGCCCGGCCCCCCGCCGCTGGCCCCTTCGCATCCCCGCCGCCCATCTCCTCGCCAAGCACGTCCACCGCTCGCCCGCTCGCCGTCACTTTCGCCCGCGCCATTTGCTCAACGCCGCGGTCCGCTTGCGTCACCGCCGAGCCGTCGTCCTTCTTATCGATGCGAATTTCCTCCGTCCGGAAAAATCGCATCGCAATCGCGTCCGCTTCCCCCGCAATTTCTTCCAGCAACGGCCCGTACTCAGCTTTGTAATTCATCGAGTGTCCCTATGGACTATCCTTGGTCTTCCATCTGAATTTTTATTCCCCGCCCCCAGCCGCCATCCTTGCCTTCCAATTGACACCACCAGCCCGCGCCTCTAGCATACAAAGGAATGGCTATGAGCGCTCATGCTGACGGCGGGACCGTCCTGGACCGCATTCTCTACGCTCGCCGTCTTGAAGTGGATCATCGTAAGCGCGTCCTCCCCGAAACCGCCTTGCGTTACGGCGTCAACGCCGCGTCTCCCCTCCGTGATTTTCCGTCTGCACTCACGCGCGACTCCCTGAATATTATTGCAGAGCTGAAGCCTGCCTCACCCTCAAAAGGCATTCTCCGCGATCCATTCCATCCGGTCGAGTTGGCGTCCTCTCTTGAATCTGCCGGTGCCGCCGTTCTCTCCGTGCTCACCGAAAGCGAATTTTTTCGTGGCTCGCTCAAAAATCTCCGCGACGCCCGCAACTCCGTGAAACTCCCCGTTCTTCGCAAGGACTTCATCTTCGATCCCTGGCAAGTCTGGGAAACGCGCGCCAACGACGCCGATAGCTTTCTATTGATTGTCGCCGCCCTCGATGACGAACTCCTCCGCGACCTCATCGCTCTGGGCCGCGAACTGAAAATGGAACCTCTCGTCGAAGTTCACACCGCCGCTGAACTCGAGCGCGCCCTTCGCGCGGAAGCTCGCATCGTCGGCGTCAACAATCGCGACTTGAATACTTTGGATTTGCGCGTCGAGACCTCGTTCGAGCTGATTGGCCGCATTCCCGATTCCTGCATTGCTGTCAGCGAATCGGGCCTCCGCGCCCACGCCGATCTCGCCAAGCTGCGCGATGCCGGTTTCGACGCCTTTCTCATCGGCGAAAGTCTGATGCTTTCGCCCGATCCAGCGGCGGCTCTGGGCGCTTTTCTTGGCCGTTCCGCACTGTCGGTCTAGCCATCCCATGATCCTCGTCAAGATTTGCGGCATCACCAATTGGCTCGACGCCAGCGCTGCCTGCGACGCCGGCGCCAACATGCTCGGCTTTAACTTCTACGACAAAAGCCTGCGGCGCATCTCCACCGTCGAGGCTGCCACGATGCGCGCGAAACTCCCTTCCGGCGTCCAGGCGGTCGGCCTTTTCGTGAACGCGAAGCCCGCGGAAATCGCTTCGCTCCACGCGTTTGTCCGTTTCACCGCTGCCCAGCTCCATGGCGACGAACCTCCCGCCATCGTTTCGGAAGTCTCCCGCATCGTGCCGGTCATCAAAGCCTTTCGCGTCGTCGCGGATTTTCCGCAGGTAACCCTCGACAAATATCTCGACGCTTTTGCTTTTCTCCTCGATGGCTCTCGCGCGGGCCAATTTGGCGGCACCGGCACGAACGCCGATTGGAATGTCGCTCGCCGCGCCGCCGCCGCCCACCGTATCATCCTAGCGGGCGGCCTCACGCCGGAGAATGTCGGCGCGGCCATTCGTTCCGTGCGTCCTTATGCCGTGGATGTTGCCAGCGGCGTCGAATCCAAGCCCGGCAAAAAAGATCACGCGCGTCTCAAGGAATTTATCGAAGAAGTCCGCCGCGCCGAGAAAGAATTAGAGCAGTCGAACGCGGCGCAAACAGGTCATTCTGCGCCATGAGCTCCATTTCACAGTCTCCGACAGTCGCTCCCGGCCGCTTCGGCCCTTACGGCGGCCGCTACGTCCCCGAGACGCTGATGGTGCCGCTCTTCGAACTCGAGCGTGTCTACGAAGTAGCAAAAGCGGACCCGATTTTTCAGTCCGAATTCGCCGGTCTGCTCAAGAATTTTGCCGGACGTCCCACCCCTCTGCAATTTGCTTCGCGCCTCACCGCGCATCTTGGTGGCCCGCGCATCTACATTAAGCGCGAAGATCTGCTCCACACCGGCGCGCACAAAATCAATAACGCCATCGGCCAGGGCCTTCTCGCCGTCAAAATGGGCAAGCCGCGTATCGTCGCGGAAACCGGCGCCGGCCAGCATGGTGTCGCCTCCGCCACCGTCGCCGCCCACCTCGGCCTCGAATGCGTCGTGTACATGGGCACCGAAGATATGGCTCGCCAGGCGCTCAACGTCTCCCGCATGCGCATGCTCGGCGCGCAAGTCGTCGGGGTCGATTCCGGCAGCCGCACTTTGAAAGACGCTATCAACGAAGCCATGCGCGATTGGGTTACCAACGTCCGCAACACCCACTATCTTCTCGGCTCCGTTCTCGGCGCGCATCCCTATCCCACCATGGTCCGTGATTTTCAATCCGTCATCGGCCGCGAAGCCCGCGAACAAATTCTCGCCGCCGAAAAACGTCTTCCCACGTATCTCTTCGCCTGCGTCGGCGGCGGTTCGAACGCCATCGGCCTCTTCCACCAGTTCCTACGCGATCCGGGCGTGAAAATGGTCGGCATCGAAGCTGGAGGCCGCGGCGGCCAGCTTGGCGAGCACGCCGCCCGTCTCGCCGCGCATCAGGGTTTCACCGGCGCCCGCCCCGGCGTCCTTCAGGGCACCTATACCTACATTCTGCAAACCGACGACGGCCAAATCGCCACTACCCATTCCATCTCCGCCGGCCTTGACTATCCCGCCATCGGCCCCGAACACGCCTGGCTCGCCGACGAAGGCCGCGCCCAATACGCCGCCGTCTCCGATTCCGCCGCCCTCGAAGCCGCGCGTCTCCTCTCGCGCACCGAAGGCATCATCCCCGCCCTCGAATCTGCTCACGCCCTCGCCGGCCTGATCGATCGTTGTAGTGGCCGATCTTTAGATCGGCCCATCTCGTCCGACGGCTTAGCTCCCACGAAATCTCCAGACCGTCATCGCCTCACCTCCGACGACCTCGTCATCCTCAATCTCTCCGGTCGCGGCGACAAGGACATGGACACTTATTCCCGCCTGCTCTAAGCTTTACCCTTCGTAAAAATCCCATGTTCGCCGCACCTTCCAACTCGACCCGCATCTCCAACCGCTTCGTCGCCCTCCGCGAATCCGGCGAACTCGGCATCGTTGCCTACATCACTGCCGGCGATCCCACGCTAGACGCCACGCACAAATTTGTCCTCGCTCTCGCCGAAGCCGGTGCCGACGTCATCGAACTCGGCATCCCCTTCAGCGATCCCCTCGCTGATGGCCCCACTATCCAGCGTGCCTCCGAGCGCGCCCTCAAATCGCACACGACGCTCGCCCAAGTCATCGATCTAGTCCGCGAAATCCGCAAATCCAGCGAAGTTCCCATCGTCCTCTTCAGCTACTACAATCCCGTCCTTCAAATGGGCCTCGAAAAATTCGCCTCCTCCTCCGCAAACGCAGGCGCCGATGGCGTCCTCATCACCGATCTCACTCCCGAAGAATCAGGCGACCATCGCCGTATCCTAGCCGCGCACCATCTCGACACAATTTTCCTCGGTGCTCCCACCTCCACCGACGACCGCTTAGCCAAAATCGCCTCGGTCTCCACTGGTTTTCTCTATCTTATTTCCCGCACCGGTGTCACCGGCGCAAAAGACGCCCTCCCCGACGATCTCCCCGCCCTCCTGCGCCGCGCCCGCAAAGTCACCCAGCTTCCTATCGCTGTCGGCTTCGGCATCTCCCTCCCCGGCCACGTCTCCGTCCTCGGTGGCCTAGCCGATGCCGCCGTAGTCGGCTCTGCCCTAGTCTCCGAAATCGAAAACGCCACCGCCGCGAATCCTTCGCCGGCCAACATCGACGCAGCCGCAGAAGCACTAGCCACTCGCATTCGTGCGCTAAAACAAGCCGCCCGCCACGGCCTCTCACGCCGCGAGGTCGCCCCATGAACTATGCGTGGCGCAGCCGCTCACCGATCCTCTCTTGTAGTGGCGCAGCATGCTGCGCCCCTTTTCAGCACGTTCCATTCTGTGTCAGACTTTTCTTCCTTCAACTTTCAACTTTCGACTTTCAACGCCTTCATGGCTATTGGCTGTCACCTGTTGGCTGTCGGCCTCTCTTCTCGCCACTCGTCACTCGCCACTCGCCACTTCTTCCGCCGAAGGTGTCCGCATGAACCTGAGCGACTGGCGCCGCCGCATCGACGAAATCGACAAAAAACTCGTCGAACTCCTCAACGAGCGATCCCGCTGCGCCCTCGAAATCGGCAAACTAAAGCAGGCCGCCAATCTCCCGCTCTATCAACCCGACCGCGAAAACGAAGTCCTTTCCAACGCCGAGCGCGCCAATCCCGGCCCGCTCACCGACGCCGCCATCCGCCGCCTCTTCGAGCGCATCATCGACGAAGCCCGCGCCGCCGAACGCGACGCCATGCACTCTGGCGATGCCGTCAAAAAGGACGGGAAAGAATGATTGAGCGCCTCAGTCTTTCTAGCGGTCGCTCTTCAGACCGGTTCTTCAGTCTGGGTTTGGGTTTTAATGTAGCGCCGGGCTTCAGCCCGGCATCCTCTCCGCTTGAACAGCTTGAACAGCGCCGCGAGGGAAAAGGAAACAGAGGAACTTCATGGTCATCGTAATGCAAGAAGGCGCCACCGACGCGCAAATCCAGCACGTCATCGATCGTCTGGTCGCCTCCGGTTTTAATGTGCATCGCTCGACGGGCGAATCCCACACCGTCCTAGGCGCCGTCGGCGTCCATCGCGATTTCGATCATCGCGATTTCGAGCTCCTCGAAGGCGTGCGCGAAGTCATGCGCATCACGCAGCCCTTCAAGCTCGCCAGCCGCCAGTTCAAGCCCGAAGGCACCATCGTCGATTTAGGCCGCGGCGTCAAAATCGGCGGCAACGAAGTCGTCGTCGCCGCCGGCCCCTGTTCCGTCGAATCCCGCGAACAAATTTTCTCCGTCGCGGAAAGCGTCTCCAAAGCTGGCGCAAAGATTCTCCGCGCCGGCGCGTTCAAGCCGCGCACTTCGCCTTACGCCTTTCAGGGCATGGGCGAACCGGGCCTCAAACTCATGCGCGAAACCGCCGACAAATTCAATCTTTTCACCGTCAGCGAAGTCATGGACCTCTCGCAAATTCCCATGATGTCCGAATACGTCGACGTCTTTCAGGTCGGCGCGCGCAACATGCAGAACTATTATCTCCTCCGCGCTCTTGGCGAAATCCGCAAGCCCGTCCTCTTAAAACGCGGCATGTCCGCCACCATGGAAGAGCTTCTCCTCAGCGCTGAATACATCCTCGCCGGCGGCAACTACAACGTCATCCTCTGCGAACGCGGCATCCGCACCTTCGAAACCTACACCCGCAACACGCTCGACATCGCCGCCATCCCCGTCATCAAAAAGCTCTCCCATCTCCCCATGCTCGCCGATCCTTCCCACGGCACCGGCCGCCGCGACAAAGTTCCGCCGATGGCTCGCGCTGCCGTAGCCGCTGGCGCCGATGGCCTCCTCATCGAAGTCCACAACGATCCCGATCACGCCCTCTCCGACGGCGCGCAATCTCTTCATCCCGACGATTTCACCCAGCTCATGGCCGAGCTCCGCATCATCGCTCCCGCCATCGGCCGCCGCATGGCCTAGCCAAATGAATTCTGATAGCGCGACTACGTCGAAACGCTCCAGCCCGATAGGCGCTCTTGCACTTCTTTTCGCAGGATGTTGCTGGTTAGCAATAGACATTTATTTCGTCACCGGAAATGTCGTGCTTCGAGAGACGCGACTCGCAGCCATCGCGAGCTTTCTAGATAGATTGCCAGCCAAGGTGGGCAATCCCATATTCATCTTTCTTTGGATAGTGTTTCTGTTCGGCTGGGCCGTTCTTGTCGGAATCGGCGTGGGGAAGCTATTGCGTCGGAGATCCCAAACGTGACGGCTCACTTGATCACTCGCGTGTCGATCCTCGGCACCGGCCTAATTGGCGGCTCCTTCGCCCTGGCCCTCCGCAAATACACTACCGAAATCCACATCGCCGGCTGGGACCACCCCGAAGTCCTCCGCGAAGCGCAATCCCGCGCCGCCCTCGACGCCGCCTTCTCCGCCGGCCTCGCCCCCGCCCTCGAAAACGCCGACCTCGTCTACATCGCTCTCCCCATCGGCGCCACGCTCGATCTCCTCCCCGAAATCGCTCGCCTCGCGCCCGCCCATGCCCTCGTCACCGACGCCTGCAGCACCAAAGTCCGCATCACGGAAGAAGCCGCCGAACTTTTCCCCGACGATGCAACCAAGCTCTTCCTCGCTGGCCATCCCATGGCCGGTCGCGAACAATCCGGCATCGCCCATGCCGACGCCGACCTCTTCCGCAACAACACCTACGCCCTAATCGGCGCTTCGTCCGATCAATCCGTGCCCCGCATCGCCGCCTTCGTAAAAATCCTCGAAAAAATCGGTGCCCGACCCCTCTGGCTCGGCGCCACGCAGCACGACTACGCCGTCGGCCTCGCCTCGCATCTCCCGCAACTCGCCGCCGTCGCTCTCGCTTCTTTCCTCTACGATCATCTCGATGAAAACGGTCTCCCCATCACGCTCGCCGGCCCCGGCCTCCGCGATTCTCTCCGCCTGGCCGGCAGCCCCTATTCCACCTGGCGCGACATCATTCTCACCAACAAGGAAGTCCTCTCCGCCTCTCTCGACCTCTTCGCCCGCCGCTTAGACGACCTCCGCGAAAAACTCGCCTCCCGCGATCTCGAAGCCAATTTCGACGCCGCCAACGAACTCTACAAACTCCTCCGCTCCCTCTAATCTCCGCTTTCCGCGCCGCTCCGTTTCCCTCCAAAATGTAGGCTTGACAACTACCTCGCAATCCGATATATCGGACTCCGTATGACAAGCGAACGCGATAAACAGCCTGCGCCTCTCTCGCCCGCGCTCTTCCATATCCTTATGGCCCTCGCCGGCCGCGACCTCCACGGCTACGCCATCATGCAGGAAATCTCTCGCCAGTCCGATGGCAAGTACACCCTGGGCCCCGGCACCCTCTACGACAACCTCCAAAAAGTCATCCGCCGCAAATGGGTCGCCGATCTCGGCCATCGCCCCGGTGACGACGATCCCCGCCGCCGCTACTACCGTCTTACGCCCCTCGGTACCTCCGTTCTCTCTGCGGAAGTCCGTCGCCTTGAAAACGTAATTAGCGGCGCCAAAGCTCGCCTGCGATCCCTCAAACCAAGGAGGGCCTGATGATTCGCTCCGTGTTCCATTTGCTGGTCAATCTTCACCCTCGCGCTTTCCGCGAACGCTTTGCCGCGGAGATGCTCTCCATTTTTGATCATTCCACCGGCAGCAAGGCCGCCTTCAGCCTCGTATTCGACGCCTGGCTTTCGCTCCTGCGCCAGTGGGGATTTCGCCCCGCGTTCTGGGGCGATGCGGTTGCCTTCGAGCAGTCTCAGTCAGTTTCCGCCGGCGCGCCGGCCTTTTTCATTCTGGAAACCCCCAAGCTGCGCAAAGTCGCTCTACTTCACGGTGGAATCCTCTCGCTCGTTTTTTTCATTGTGATTTCTCTCGCCGTTCTGAATTCGAGAGGTTCTCGTATCCAGCCCAAGCTTCCCCGGATCGTGGCGGACACAAGTTGGGGCGCCGCCTCAGCAGAAAAATCGGACGACTTGGCGAAGGCCCTACTAGCCGCTCGCGCGAGAAATTCCGCCCCCGCTCCGGACGCTCAACCAGCTACGCCTCAACAGCGCCGAATCGCGGCGCAACAATCTGTGGCGCAGGGCGGCGCGCCAGGAATCGCCATTTCCCCCTCGCCGGATACGGTCCCTCCTGCAACCCTTGCGCCGGCTTCTCCTGTCGCCGGCAATTCCTCGCCGCAAATCTTCTGGCCAATCGTCCCCGATGAGAATGCAACTCCCGTGCCGCCCGGCAAAGCCATCGCGATCGCCCCGGCGCCGCCGCTGCCCTCGTACGAAGGCACCTATACCGTGAACCCTCCAAACTCTTTCAAAGTGGAAATAACAGGGGCAGGCAATCAGCTTTTTCTAAGCTCGTCCGGCAAGCCAAAAACCGCTCTCGCGCCCTGCACCGAGACAAGCTTTAGATTTCAAGATTCGACGGTTTGCGGAATTACATTCTCAAAATTCGATCAAGGCGAATTTCATCAGCTAGCCATTCTCCACGGCAACACACGCTCCATCGCCCTTCGCTAGCAAGCGCGCGCAGCGGGCGAGAGACCGAATGAAGCGACCGAACTACTGGCTTGGCCAGACACTCTCCGGCACGTCGTAAAAAGACATAGTGCTGAGGATTTTGTCGAAAGTTCCCACGTACTTCCAGTCGGCGGGGGTCTTGATCATGGCCCTGTCCGGACCGCTCTCACCATAACTAATCACTACTTCCCGCCCTTTATGAATCGCGATGATTTCGCGTGCCACCTGGCCACCGTTTGATTCAGGTGAGTACGAACAAGTGTCAAGTGCCGGTAGGCCGCCGAGCTGAATTCTTCTGCGAAAAAATAAATTAGGAATATTCTTCTTAGGCTCTGCGTCCTCCTCAGAGAGATCGTTCACCCCCTTATACATATAAGTTTGTATTTGAAAAGACGCGCACCGTTCTTTAGTGCAGTCACCGGGCCCATAAAAATCCACCGAGCCGCTAACCGCAGGGCTGGCTTCGGCGTCTGGTTCGGGTCCCCAGTTTGCCGGATACTTGATTTTCCATCCGTCCTTGTTTTTGAGGGTTTTCCAATTGGCCGTTTCCGAATCCTTGGCCTGAGCTGCTGCTTTCGATTTGTCCTGACGTGTTCCCTTCAAATTCGGCCCCCCCGGGAGCGGCCCAACACCGAAGGAAACCAGCAGCAGGAAAACTAGACGAACTCCCCAATAGTCTTGCATAACGTCCCACCGGCTATTTCAGTTCAACCTTCTCGCGCAGCGGCAATTCCCGCGACGATGGCCCCGCCAGGATTTCATATCTACCCGGCACCAATTTCCACCCATCGCTCGCCTCATCATAGATCGACAAATACTTCTCCGCGACGCTCACGCTCACTTCCTTGCTCTCCCCCGCCTTCAACCACACTTTGCTAAATCCCACCAACCGCTTCGGCGGTTCATCCGCGCTAGCCGGCAACGCCGCATACACTTCCGCAATTTCCGCCCCGTCTCGGCTCCCCGTATTTTTCACCGTAAAGCTCACGGTCGTCTCGCGTCCCGGCGTCACCTTCATCCCCGAATATGCAAACGTCGTATACGATAGCCCATACCCAAACGGAAACAGCACCGCCTTTTTCTCCGCGTCGTACCACTTGTATCCCACCTTCAATCCTTCATCGTAATGCACGCTAAACGTCGGCTCCGCCTGCCCCGTCTTCATCACCGCCTTTTCACCCAACTCATCTGGCGTTGGCTTCACCAACTGCGGATGCGGCAAATCCTCCACGCTCTGCGGAAACGTCATCGCCAGCTTCCCGCTCGGATTCACTTCGCCGGCCAAAATGTTCGCCACCGCATGCGCTCCCCCGCTGCCCCCGTACCACGCCTCCAACACCGCGCCGACTTTATCCAGCCACGGCATCGTCACCGCCGTTCCGGTTTCCAGCACCACAATCGTCTTCGGATTCGCCGCCGCCACCGCCTCGATCAATCCATCCTGATTCACCGGCAGCGACAAATTGTCCAAATCCATCCCTTCGCTTTCCCACTGGTACGCGAACACGATCGCGACATCCGAACTCTTCGCCAGCGTCGCCGCCGAAGCCGGATCCTTCCCCGAATCAAACTGCACTTTCGCGCCAGGGAACTTCTTCTGCAGCACGCTTACCGGCGACGGCGGAAACCACACTTGCGCCATCCATCCCGCCGACGGCCTCCCCGGCGCGTCCACCTGCGCCGATCCGCCGCCCGACATCATTCCTTCATCCGCGTGCGGCCCAATCACCGCAATCGACTTCACCGCCGTCCCATCCAGCGGCAGCAGCCCGCCTTCATTCTTCAGCAGCACGGCGCTTCCTTCTTCGATCTTCTGCGCTGTCTTCAGGTCGCCTTGCACATCTACCACGCTCTTCTGCGTCGGATAGTCGAACAGCCCGCACGCAAACTCCGACCGCAGCACCCGCCGTACATGCTCATCCAACTCTGCCTGAGACACTTTTCCAGCTTCCACCGCCTCCTTCAGCTTCGCCCCAAAAAATTCATCCAGCGGCTCTTCATTATCCAGCCCCGCCGCCGAAGCCTTCACCGTGCTATGCGTCCCGCCCCAATCCGAAACCACGAAGCCTTTGAATCCCCAATCCTTCTTCAACACGTCCGTCAACAAATACTTGTTCTCGCACGCAAAATCCCCGTTCACCGCGTTGTACGAGCACATCACCGCGCCCGGGTCCGCGATCCCCACTCCAATCTCGAACGCCAGCAAATCGCTCTCCCGCATCGCTCGCTTCCCGATAATCGAGTTCACTTCGTTCCGCCCGCTCTCTTGATCGTTCACCGCATAATGTTTGATATCCCCGATCACGTGCTGCATCTGCTCGCACTTCATCACATTTCCCACCAGCGTCCCCGCCAGTATCGGGTCTTCGCCCATGTACTCAAACGTCCGCCCATTCCGCGGCTCGCGCGTCAAGTTCACGCCGCCTCCCAGCGTCATGTTGTATCCCTGCGCGCGCAGTTCTTTTCCGATCACCGTTCCGTACGCGCACGCCGCCGCAGGATCCCAACTCGCTGCCGCACCCAAATCCGAAGGTAGCGCCGTCGAATAGCGCCCATTCTCCGCGCTGCTCCGCACTCCGTACGCCGCATCGCTCATCTGCACAAATGGAATCCCCAGCCGCGGTATCCCCATCACGAATCCCGCCCCGCCGTTCCCCAGCTCCGGCTGTGGATTCTGCACTTCCCTCGGCCATCCCGGCATCCCTTGTCCGTGCAACAGCAAAATCTTCTCGTCGAGCGTCATCTCCTTCAACACCATCTCCGCCCGTTCATCCGGCGAAAGGTTCGCATTCATCCAGGGATGGTTCCGGTTCTCCGGCTCCTGCTGCCCATGCATCCGGTGCTGCGCAAACGCAGTCGCGGCAAGCCCCAACACGCCACACATCACTCCCGCCAGCACCAGCGCAATCGTCGCCAGCCGCCCGCGCCGCACGCACCACGTCTCATTCATTTTCATTTTTATCCATCCCCGGCAAGATTGAACTGCACCCCCGCAGACCCAAACAAATGCCCCTATAATATCGATTTTCCTGATTTATGCCAGAACCAAAACAAATGATCAGCCTCGTCGCGGCCCTCCGCCCTCCTGGGTTGGTTCGCGTTTCGGCTTACGTCCTCGTACGGTCCCCCCAGCGTCCTTCCCGGCTCCCCTTCCGATTACCAAAAAGGGGACTTTTAATCGAGGCAAGAAAGCCGACATTTAGAAAGGGATTTGACAGGCCTGCTACGATTTAACTTGACAAATCCATAATATGTGCTATAGCTAATGGTAGGCAGTTGTGGGTTTTCTGCGTACCGCCGGCATCCTGCCGGCGTCTTTGCTTTCTATAGATTTCTTTGGGGGCCCCAGACCTAAGTCCCTTGTCTGCAATACTTACAAAAAGACGCCGTTGGCGGACCCCTCCCGCAGTCCGTTGCATCCCGGCTCCTGCTACACGCAGGATTTCCCGCAACTCTCGTCTTTTCAATCGCTTACTTCATAACTTGCGGACACCCCCGGGTGGGGGGTACGTAGGCCGTGGCAGCGATCGGATCCAGTTTCGGAGCCGGGCTTTCGCCGTAAGGAGTCGTTACGTCGTTACTTCTTTACTTCTTTATCTCGTTCCGTTCCGTCTTGCAGTAAACTGCCTCCTCTGCCGAGGGCTCTCTCTTGGATAAGTGCATCGCCAACGCCAGTGGGACAGGCTTCAGCCTGTCTGCCTTTCCAATGCGCAACATGGACCCCTGGCATGGATAAGCGCATCTTCAGCGCCGACGCCGCCATCGCCAACCTGACCGACGGCGCCACCATCCTCATGGGTGGCTTCGGCCTCTGCGGCATCCCGGAAAATCTGATCGCTGCCGTCCGCCGCAAAGGCACGAAAGATCTAACCATCGTCAGCAACAACGCCGGCATCGACGACTTCGGCATCGGCCTCCTCCTGCAAAATCGTCAGGTCAAAAAAATGGTCTCCACCTATGTCGGCGAAAACAAACTCTTCGAGACGCTGGTCTTGAGCGGCGAGCTGCAAGTCGAGCTAAACCCGCAAGGCACGTTCGCTGAGCGCCTCCGCGCCGGTGGCGCGGGCATCCCCGCCTTCTACACGCCCACCGGCTACGGCACCATGGTCGCCGAAGGCAAGGAAACCCGCGACTTCGACGGCCGCCAGTACGTCCTCGAGCGCGCCATCCATGGCGATTTCGCCTTCATCAAAGCCTGGAAAGGCGACCGCTGGGGCAATCTCATCTATCGCAAGACCGCCCGCAACTTCAACCCCATGATGGCCACTGCCGCCGATTACGTAATCGCCGAAGTCGAGGAACTCGTCGATCTGGGCCAACTCGATCCCGACCACGTCCACACGCCGGGAATTTATGTGAACGCCATTTTTCAGGGCCCAAGCTACGAAAAGCGCATCGAGCGCCGCACCACCCGGAAGTTGTAGTGGCGGTCTTTAGACCCGCGGTTTTGTTTTTTTCGTCTGCCGTGAGCTGTAAACTGTCGACTGTGAACCTCTCATGCCGCTGACCGACGAACAAAAACGCGAACGCATCGCGCGCCGCATCGCGCTGGAATTGCGCGACGGCTATTACGTCAATCTCGGCATCGGCATGCCCACGCTCGTCGCCAATTACGTGCCCAAAGGCATGGAGGTCATTCTACAATCCGAAAACGGCATGCTCGGCGTCGGTCCGTATCCGCTCGATTCGGAAGTTGATCCCGACCTCATCAATGCCGGCAAAGAAACCGTCACCGAACTTGCCAGGCACATCCTACTTTTCTTCCGCGGATTCTTTCGCCATGATTCGCGGCGGCCACGTCGACCTGACCGTTCTTGGCGCTTTGCAAGTCGATGAAAAGGGAACGCTCGCCAATTGGGCCATTCCGGGCAAAATGATCAAAGGCATGGGCGGCGCGATGGATCTCGTCGCCGGAGCCAAACGCGTCTTCATCGCCATGGAGCACGCCACGCGCGACAACAAACCCAAAATCCTGAAAAAATGCACGCTCCCGCTCACCGGCGTCGAAGTCGTCGACCACATCGTCACCGAACTCGCTTTCATCGACGTCACTCCCGATGGCCTCGTCCTCCGCGAACTAGCGCCCGACGCAAATTTTGATCAAGTCCAATCTCTAACGGAACCAAAACTCCTGGTTCCCGCGGCTGGCCCTAAACCAATGCCGATCTGAGGCACAGTTCTTCTCTGTGTCCTTCGCGAACTCCGCGTTCTCTGTGTAAATTTTTTTTCTTAAGACGAGGAACTGCTGAGGCTCCGCGTCGTCATAAAGGAATAGTGAAACGCGGAAAAAACACTGAAGAAGGTGACAGCATAAATGAGCAGTTGGATAATCGTTGCCAGTTGGAACCCAGGAAACGCCGCGGAGAAAACAACCGTAAACACCAAAATGATCTGAACCGCCGTGGTCATCTTTCCAAAAATGCTAGGCGGAAATGGCCGGTACCCGGAAATCAGCAAGATCACCACCGCCACCACCAAAATCAAAATGTCCCGGCTGAAAACGATGATCGTCAGCCACCACGCAATCTTCTTCTTGAACGCCAAAATAATGAACGAAGAAGAAAGCAGCAGCTTATCAGCGATCGGATCGAGATACGCCCCGAGCGACGACCGCTGGTTCAAGCTGCGCGCAAGCAGGCCGTCGATTCCGTCCGAAAGCCCGGCAACCACAAGCACGAGCAGTGCCCATTTGTAGCTCTCATAAGAAATCAAAATAAGAAAGAACGGCAGAAAGCCAAGACGCAGCAAAGTGATTTGATTGGGAACCGTCCAAATGTGGGCTTTCATTGCAATCGAGGATAGCGCAGTTCAGGGGCCTCTCTCAGAGAAATTGCGTCGATGGACGGAACCACGTCACGCGAATTGCGAGAGATAATCCGTCAGCGACCGGCCAATTTTGCGCGCGAAAAGTTCGTTCATCGAGGGGATCGAGCCGCTCGGCTCGTCGAGAGACACGCGCTCGACGCGATTCATCGGAAAAAAAACAGTCGGCAGTCCAATCCGCTCGCCGTCCGGTTCGTTGATCTGCTTGATGAAATGATCGAACGAATTCAGATCGATGCCTCGCAGCGTGAGCCCCGATGGATTAATATCCAGCAACTCGCCCCAGACCTTCTCTTTGGGCGAGTGCAAACTTACGACGACAATGGAATGTGGGTCCACGGCTGACGTCTTATACTGACAATAGAGTAGCGCACTTCTTCCAGGCGCGGGATGGGATTGTGAGGATTCTCCGGGCAGCGTGTCGCGAAAGTGCATAATCATCAACGCAAAACTCGCCACAATCGCCAGCCCCGCGAGCCATCCCAGCGCGTAGGCTCTCCGGCGTTCATTCGCGGTTGCGGGCTGCGCGTCTTTAAACAGCTTTCCCAGCACGAATCCCGCTGCCAAGCCGCCGCCATGCGCCCAATTATCCATGGCCATGAATCCTGTAAAGCCCAGAGCGAACAGAATGACAATCGCGGTGATCAATCGCGAGCGCAATTCGCGCATCTGCGAGCCGCCTCGTTTGGTGGTGATCGCCAACAGCAGTCCGACCAATCCGAGCAACCCGGCGCTGGCCCCCAGCGAGAAATGTCCCGTGCCTGCGCTCAGCAAGTAGCCGAACGCGCCAGTCACGATGTACAAAAACAAGTAACGCGAAGGCCCGTACACTTCCTCCACGGGCGGACCAATTTGCATCAGCGCCATCATGTTGAATCCGATGTGGATCAGCCCGGCGTGGAGAAATTGCGCCGTCACCAATCTCCACCATTCATGACCATAGAAAATCGCAGGGCCAAAACTCGCGCCCAGGCGATACTGGGGTTCGCCGGTCAATCCCCACAGGATTCGGAGGCCCCCGCCCTGGCCGACGGCGGCGTAGGAAAGCCAACTGACGCCCAGCATCAAAAAGTTGGCGACTAAAATCGCCGTGGTCATGGGCGCTACGTGGTCGCCGAAAACTCCTGAAAACTTCTTGCTGAAGGCCGCCACGGAAAAACGCAGGCTCGTGCCGCACACGTGGCACCGCGTCGCGTTGATGCCCACAAGCGAGCCGCAAGCAGGACAAATCTGCGGGCGCGGTCCCTGCTCGCCGCCTCCGCTGCCTCCCAATCCAATTAATCCCCGCAACGTACTTTTCCAGCGCTCCAAACGCCGCTGCCACTCATAGGAAAGCGCCAATTCTCCTCCTTGCGAGCCGCGCACCGCGTTCCTATAATACAGAATTCGCAGCTTTTTACCGCGAGCAGGGAGCCGCGAGCATTCACATGGACAAATTCGAGGAATTCGGCCGCCGCATCGACGAGGAGGTTTCGCGCTTGAAGAACATCAACAGTTTTGAGGATTTCGGGAAACGCGTGGATGAAGAACTCCAGCGCGTGAAAAGTTTCGTGAAGGACGACGTCGCTCCGGAAACGGAAAAACGCACCGCACAATTCCTCCGCGAAGTTTCCGAAAAAATCACCGAAGCGGCGGCGTGGATCGAAGCCCGCAACGCCGCGCGCGCCCAAAAAGATCCGCAGAAACCTCCGTCGCAACCCTGAGGCGAGTGACCTTGTGACCTATTTCCCGGTGCCGCGCCCGGCCGATCGCCGAACTACAAGATGGATTTGCATCCGCGCGGCTCGCGGCAGGACCGCGGTTTTTCTTCTCGTGAATTTCATTTGGATCGTGGCGCTGGCAGGATGCGCCGCGCGCCACGTCGCGTCTAATCCTCCGCCCTCGCAACCCGCCCCCGCCTCGCCGGAAACAATCGAGTCCTCGAAAAGCGCCACCGCTGTCGGAGCGTCCGCTGCCACGCCTTCGCCAAGGCGATCGAAACCCTCTGGTACTCCCGCACCAGAAGGATACGTCGAAGAAGGCAACGCCTCGTGGTACGGTGTCCCCTTCAACGGGCGGCGCGCCTCGAACGGCGAAATCTACGACATGAACAAATTGACCGCGGCGCACCGCACGCTGCCGTTCGACACCATGGTGCGCGTGACGAATCTCAACAACGGAAAATCGACCGTCGTGCGCATCACGGATCGCGGGCCGTTCGTCGAAAATCGCATCATCGATCTTTCGCAGGCCGCCGCGCGCCAAATCGAATCGATCGGGCCTGGTGTTGTCCCTGTGCGCCTTGAAGTCATCACGCCCGGGATCGATCCGACGGCGGGGTATTTTACGGTACAAGTCGGCGCGTTTCGCGATCCCGCGAACGCGCAGCGTTTGCGCGACCGTTTGAATCTTTCCTACTCGCCGATTTTCATTCAGCAATACGATTCGCCTGATGGAACGTATTACCGCGTGCGCGTCGGCAAGGTCTCAGGGGAAGATGCCGCACGGCAATTCGGCGAACAGTTGCGCGACCGCGAGGGATTCACGCCATTCGTCGTGCGCCTCGATGGGCAGCAGTAGGGGCACGATCTATAGCGTGGCCTTGATGACCGATTGTAGAGGCACGATATATCGTGCCCCTACAATTGTGTTCGTTTAGCCGGCTATTTAATTCGCGCAGGTTTGCGGCTATTCTTTTTGCCGGATAATTTGCGGGGGAACACCAATGAGCGCTGATTGCCTGTTTTGCAAAATCGCCGCGAAAGAAATTCCATCGAAAGTCGTTTACGAGGACGCCGACATTTTCGCGTTCGAGGACATCAGCCCGCAGGCGCCGACTCATATTCTGCTCGTCCCGCGAAAACATTTCGTTTCGCTGGACGACGCGTCCGCAGAAGACCAAGCCATCATCGGCAAGCTGCATCTAGTCGCCGCACAGCTCGCCCGCGAACGCAATCTGCTAGCAGGCTACCGCACCGTCTTCAACAATGGCGCCGGCGCCGGCCAATCCGTCTTTCATCTCCACTTGCACCTGCTAGGCGGCCGCCAATTCCGCTGGCCTCCCGGTTAACGGCCGAGTTGCCTGCGCTTCCGACCGGCAAACTTAGTATCTGTTCCTCTTCGTCGAGCCATCCTGCGCCCGAGGTGATCGGTTTATTCTTGCTCAAGCTTCTTGATGTCCTCGGCGCTTATCGGTGGCGAGCCCGGCGGCAAGTCGACGACGTGAAAGCCGTTGACGACGAGAGTCCGCAAGGGCGCGTTCAGCCCGCGTCGCAGCAGCTCTGAAATGGCTTTGCCGATGGCGATATTCCGGCTCTTTGCGTATGCCTTCACTTCTTGAAGAACATCGTCATCCAGCGGGAGAGTCGTTCTCACATTTCAATGATGCCATAGCGCAGAGATTATGTCCGTTTCGCGCTGAGCTTTCCATGTCTCGCATTGGTGTCAAAGTTAGGCTAATCCTAGGACGAGGTCGACATGCGCCTTGGCCGCCTGTCAGACAGAGGTCATTCATAGCGGAGGGCGACCATGGGATCGACGCGGGAGGCGCGGCGGGCGGGGAGGTAGGCGGCGACGAGCGTGACGGCAATCATGGCGGAGGCGCCGAAGGCGATGGGGGCCACGTTATTTGACGGAAGATCAGCGATCCAATGCTTTGCGAAAGTTGTGCCCCAAAAGGCGAAGGGCGCTCCGATGGCCAGGCCCACTAGGACCACGCGCAGCGCTTCGCCGAGGACCATGCGGGACACGTCGCCACGCGTCGCGCCAAGGGCCATGCGGACGCCGATTTCATTGGTCCGGCGCGCCATGGTGTAAGCGAGCGCGCCGTAAAGGCCGATGGCGACGAGCAGCGCTCCCAGCGCGCCGAACCAGCCGGACAGAATGCCAATGAGACGCTCGGGAACAATGGACGCGTCGACTTGATCGGCCATGGTGGTGATACGCGTGACGGGGACGGAACTTAGTACGGCGCGAACAGCGGAGCGCACCTCGGGAGCCAGGGCTTGCGGTTCGAGGGCGGTGCGAAGCGTAAGCTGCGAGAAGGGATATCCAAACTGGAAGGTGTCGAGGTAGATCGTGTGCGGCGGAGCTTCGAAGAAATCGTTGTAGTTCGTGTCGCCGACGACTCCCACAATTTCGTAGGTCTTGTTGTCCACATCAAATGTGAGATGTTTTCCGATGGGGCTGGTCTCGCCGAAATAGTAGCCAGCCATGCTTTTGCTGATGATTGCCGCGCGGGGGCCATTTTGGTCCTGGTCGGTGAAGTCGCGGCCGGCGAGGAGCGGCGTACCATAGGTAGCGAAGTAGTTCGGGGCGACGGGGTTGATGACAACCATATCGTGGTGGTTTTCCATTTTTTCCTGGTGGCCTTCGACAGTCACGCAGTAACAGGCGCGCGTGCGGCCTAAGATAGGAGTCAAGGCGCTGAGCGTGGCGGAGCGCACGCCGGGGATCGCTTCCAATCGCGCGAGCAGTTGGGGATAGAGGCGGGAAAGTTGGTCCTCTCTATAGCCGCTTCGCGAAGGATCGAGCGTGACGAGCAAGAGATGGTCGCGGCGGAAACCCAAGTCACGATGTTCGAGGTTCGAGAGATATCCGACAAAGAGAGCTGCGGCGCTCACTGAAACGACCGCGAGCGAAACCTGAGCGGCGATCAAGCTCCTGCCGAAGAGCTGCCGGAACTTGGTTTCACCCGTGGTCCCCGTTTGCCGCAGCGCGCTGGCCGGGAAGGTTCCCAAGGCACGGAGAGCGGGCGAGAGTCCAGACAGAAAAACGGCGAACTAGCGCGACGGCGGCGGTGAAAAGCAGCACGTGCAGATCCGGGCGTACCTGGATTTCGAAGTTCGATGCGAGTCCCGGGATGGGCCGCCCCGACAGCATGATGCGGACAAGGGCCCCAGCGCCGAAATACGCAAGGAAGATTGCGAGCAGGCCACCGGCGGCGGAAATCAACGCGGGCTCTGTCAATACGAGGCGCATCAGACGAAGCCGGCCTGCGCCCAGAGCGACGCGCAAAGCCATTTCGCGCTGGCGGGCTGCGCCGCGTGCGAGAAGCATGCTGGCAATGTTGGCGCACGCGATGAGGAGCAGCAGGCTGACCATAGCCATGAGAGCAATCAGAGGAGTGGTGAATTGCTGGCGCAGAGACGAAGTAAGACCCGCGGCGGCCGGCTCAACTTCAATCTTCATATTACGAAGGAAGGGATTGGGGTTCGGGACCTGGACATCCGCGTGGAAGAGGACCGCCATTTCAGCGCGAGCTTGATTGATGGACACACCGGGTTTCAAGCGGCCCACCAGATTCAGCGCTCCCCAGCCGAGAACCGGGCGATGCATCATCGATTCCGTGGCTAGCGGCAGCCAAAGGTCCTGGCGAAGCTCTTCGCTGAGCCCGCGAAATCCCGGTGGCGCTACGCCGACGACGGTGACGGGCAGATCTTCCACAATGATTTGCCTGCCGAGAACCGCCGGATCCGAGTTGAAACGGTTCTTCCAGTAGGGCCAGCTCAAGACGGCCACGGGCGAGGGATTTGTCGCGCGGTCGTCTTCGGGAGCGATGACCCGGCCGAGCGCGGGTTGCACGCCCAGCACTTGGAAGAAATTGCTGCTGACACAACCGCCATCGCTGCTTAGCGGCGCCGAACCGCCGACGCGAACATTGAAAGGCTGATACGTTGCGGCGATCAGGCCGGTGAAGACATGATTCTGGTCGCGCAAGAGTGGATAGACCTCTCCGGGAAAGCCGTTCATTGCCGGCTCCTTCGGGAACCTGTGGAGGAGTTCCACAAGTTCGCCGGGGTTGCGCACAGGTAGTGTGCGAAGCAGCAGGGCATTGATGAGCGTGAAAATCGCAGTGTTGGCGCCGATGCCGAGGGCGAGAGTGAGGACGGCGACGGTGGTAAAGGCGGGGCTCTTTCGGAGTGTGCGAAGAGCGTAACGGACGTCTTGAGAGAATGTGTCGAGGAAATAGCCGCGGCGGGACTCGCGGGTTTGCTGCTTGATGGATTCGAGGCCGCCGAAATCGAGGTGGGCGCGGCGGCGGGCTTCCTTGGGGGACATGCCGGAGGCGATGTAATCGGAGATTTGGCGTTCGAGATGGAAGCGCAGCTCGGCGTCGAGATATGTTTCGTCTTGGTTTTTCTGAAAGAGGCGCTTTATCCAGTGCATCGCGGCAGCTCCTTTTCCGGCGCGCCGAGGGCGACAGTTTGTTTGGCTTCGTTATTCATAACGGAGGGCGACCATGGGATCAACTCGGGAGGCGCGCCGCGCGGGAAGATAGCAGGCGCCAAGAGCGACGGCGACGAGAATGACGGTGACCGCCGAGTAGGTTCCTGGATCGGCCGGCGTAATCTGAAAAAGGAGGTTGCGTAGGAGTTGCGTCAACGCCAACGCGCCGCAAATCCCGACGGCCGTTCCAATTCCCGCCATGAACATCCCGTTGCGAATTACCATGCACAGCACGTCGTTTCTTTGCGCCCCGAGCGCCATGCGGATTCCGATCTCATTGGTGCGCTGACTGACTATGTAGGAGATCACGCCGTAGATTCCGACGCCGGCAAGCATCAACGCTAATGCTGCGAACAGACCGACAGCCGTGGTCTCGAAGCGCTGGCCGGCCGTTTCCCCGGCGAACAAATCCTCCATCGTAGCAACATCGGAGAGAGGCAATTCCTTATCGATGGCCAGGACCTGCGAGAGGAGCGCGGACGCAACCGCGCGTGGATCGGACGCGCTGCGGAGAAAAACCACGACGTCGGTGCTCGGCGATTGGGCAAAGGGCAGGAAGACTTGCGGCAGCGGCTTGTCGCCGAGTCCAACACGCCGAATGGCGGCAGACACACCGACGATGGAGACCGCTGTCTGGTCGGAAGTGCCAGCCGCGATGAGGATGCGCTTGCCGATGGGATTTTCGCCCTGCGGAAAAAAGCGCCTGACGAACTCCTGGTTCACAACAGCGACGCCTGCAGTGTCCGTCCCGTCCCGTTTGTCGAAGCCACGGCCCAAGAGGATTGGAATGCCGAGGGTGCGAAAATAACCGTCGCTCACCGAGTCGACTGGAACGGACGCCGTCGGATCGTTCAACGGAGGAGCTGGGCGGCCCTCGATTCCAACGCGCGTTTCGCTGGATGGCGTGTTGGGAAGGCTGGTGGACAGGCTCGCGGCGCGAACTCCGGGAAGAACGCTGATGCGGCCGAGAAGCTCCGAGGAAAATGCCAATTGTTGTGGTGCGGCGGCGTACCTTTCGTCCGGAAGAAAAATTTGAGCGGTGAGCAGATTTTGAGGGTCGAATCCGACGCTCACATTCGTCAAACGCAGAAAGCTTTTCAGAAGCAGGCCCGCCGCGACCAGCAAAACCATGGCGGCCGCAACTTGCGCGACAACGAGCAGATTTCGAAGGAATGCGTTGCTGCGTGAGACCGTCACCTGTGCACGGCGCGTTTGGATGGTATCGGCGAGGTCCGGTTTAAAAAGAGCCAAGATCGGCGCGAAACCGGAGATGGCGCCTGCCAAGGCAGAAACAGCGATCGTAAAGGTCAGTGCGACGGCGTCGATGTGCATATTTTGGATGTTTAGCAAGCCGCGGGGCACGAACGAACGCAGGAACGCGAGTCCCCAGAGACCGCCAATCAGCCCGACGAGCCCGCCCGTGGCTGAGAGGAGCATGCTTTCCGTCAGGAGCTGCCGCGCGAGGCGAGAGCGTGCGGCGCCCAGAGAGGAGCGCAAGGCAAATTCGCGCGTGCGGACAGATCCGCGCGAGAGTTGCAGGTTCGTGATGTTTGCGCACGCAATCAGGAAAATAAATGCGACTGCGGCCATCAGCGTCCAGAGAGGAGCACGGACGCTCCCTGTCAGGTGGTCGTGAAGCGAAACGACGCTCAGATGTACCTCTTGCGTGAAGCGGCCAAAAAATTTTGGAAGCAGCGGCAAGGAGCGGCTGTCAATCAAGGAAAGATCGGCTACCGCCTGGGCGACGGTCACGCCCGGTTTCAGCCTCGCGATGACACCAAGATACCAAATCTCCGCACTCGCATCAGCCGGTGCCGCGAGGGGCACAATGACCTGCGGCTGCGTGCCCGAGGTTGGGAATTCGAAACTCGCAGGAAGCACTCCGACTATGGAGTATTCCCTGTCATCGAGCGCAACCGGCCGTCCGAGGATTCCCGGATTGCCCGCGTAGCGCGACTGCCAGAGTCCGTAGCTCAAAATGGCAGCGGGTGGACCTCCCTGACGATCCTCTTCTGGAGTAAAGCTTCTGCCACGCGCCAGCTCTACCCCAAGCACGGAGAAAAAATTCGAGGACACGCCCATACCCCTAATCCTTTCCGGAATGCCCGCTCCGGTGAGCGTGAACCTCCGCCCAAGATTTGTGGCGGCAATACCCGAAAACACGTCATTCTGGTCGCGCCAGGCGAAATACATCGGATGGGGCACAAAGGAACGGTGCATATCCGTTTTTGGGAACTGAAGTGTGGTCCACAGGAGGTGCGCCGGGTCTTTGTAAGGAAGCGGCCTCAACAACACAGCATCCACAACCGAAAAGATGGCCGTATTGACGCCGATGCCAAGCGCGAGGGTGAGCACGGCAGCAGCGGTGAAGCCGGGGGATTTGCGCAGTATGCGGAAACCAAAAGTCACATCCTGTGCTAGAGAGTCAACCAGATAGCCTCGGCGGGATTCGCGAGTTTGCTGCTTGATGGATTCGAGGCCGCCGAAATCGAGATGGGCGCGGCGGCGGGCTTCTTCTGGCGTCAGGCCGGAGGCAATGTAATCGGCGTTTTGGCGCTCGAGATGGTCGCGGAGTTCGGCGTCGAGATATTTTTCGGCGCGCTCTTTGCGAAAAAGACCGCTTAGCCAGTGCATTGTTGCGCCTCCTATTCCGCGGTGCGGAGAATGAGAGCCACGGCGTCCGAGAGACGCTCCCAATGAACGAGTTCGGTCTCGAGCTGGCGGCGGCCTTTGCGCGTGAGCGTATAAAATTTGGCGTCGCGGCCGGTTTCGGATTCGCGCCAGTGGGCGGCGAGCCAGCCGCGGTCTTCCAAGCGGTGAAGCGCAGGGTAGAGCGAGCCTTGCGGGACTTGAAAAAAGTCTTTGGAGATTTGCTGGATGCGCTGCGAGATGGCGTAGCCGTGGATGGGTCCCAGGGCGACGATTTTGAGGATGAGCATGTCGAGAGTTCCCTTGAGGAACTCGGGTTTTTCTTGCGGCATCGAGACACCTAGAAGACCTACCGTTAAGCCTAGAAGTTCTACATATATGAAATAAGCGGCTGGTTGTCAAGAGCGGTGATCAGAATTTGCCCGGACAGACGCAAACAGAGCGGTGAGGCGGCGTGGGGAAGACGTCAGGGAGCGACGATATCTTTTAGTTTGGGCTTGACCTGAATGGCAGCGAGGCTGGAGGCGTCCCAACCGCCGCCGAGGGCTTTGACGAGAAGAACGCTGGTGACGAGACGCTGGCCTTGAATGACCGCGGCTTCCTGCTCGTTGACGAGCAGGTTTTGCTGCGCGGTGACGACGTCCAGGTAACTGACGAGGCCGCCTTTGTAACGATCGACGGAAAGATCCAAAGTGCGGCGCGCCGCGTCGACGGCGAGCTGCTGCGTATCGCGGGCCTGCTGGAGGACGCCGAGGCCGATGACATCGTCTTGCACTTCCTGGAAGGCGGCGAGAACCGACTGGCGGTAGTTCGCGACGCTCGCGTCGTAGCCGGATTGGGCGAATTGAAGCTGAGCGCGGCGGGCGCCGCCGGTGAAAATGCTCTCGGCTACGTTCGCGCCCACGGCCCAAAAGGTGCTGGCGACGTTGGCCAGCTTTACGATGTCGGCAGCCTGCCAGCCGCCGGTTCCAAATAAATTCAACGAAGGGTAGTACGCGGCTTTTGCAATTCCGATTTCGGCGTTGGCGACGGCCATCTGGCGCTCAGATTCGGCGATGTCCGGGCGGCGCTCGAGCAAATCCGAGGGAAGACCGGCGTCGAGCGGAGGAGGCTCGGCGTTCAGTTCTTTGGTGGGAATGTGGAAGTCCGGCGCGGGCTTGCCGACGAGGACGGCGATGGCATCTTCATATTGCTTGCGCAGTTGCAAGAGCAGCGTGGCTTGCGTGCGCGTGGTTTGGAGCAGCGTTTCTTCTTGAGCGACATCGAGCCCGGAAGCGACGCCGCCTTTGTGGCGTGAATCCACAAGCTCGAGGCCGCGGCGCAAAGTGTCCACGGTCCGATTGAGAATTCCCAATTCGCTATCGAGCTGGCGAAGCATGAAGTAATCGCCGGCAAGATCCGCGGTAATGACGAGGCGGACATTTTCGAGCTGTGCGGCGCTGGACTGGTAGGAAGCTTCGGCGGCTTCGATGGTTCTGCGGCGCTGGCCGAACAAATCGACCTCGTACCCGACTGTGAAGGGCAGCGTGAAGGCATTCTCAGTCACGGGCACGAGCGGAGAGATAGCGCCATTCAGCGGACGGTTGCCGGAGATGCGCTGGCGCTCGGCGCTTGGACCCACGCCGAAGGTGGGGAAATTTGTGGCGACTTGAATGGCGGCTGCGGCGCGGGCTTGATGGTAATTCGCGACGGCCGCTTGCAGGGTTTGATTCGCGGCGAGGGCGTCTTTTTCGAGGCCGTCGAGTTCGTCGTCGTGAAAGACATCCCACCATTCGCCCTTGGGAACGGCGTCCTTGGGCGCACTTTGCCGCCAGGGCGCCTCGACGTCCCACTTGGCCGGCGTTGGCGCGGAGGCCCGCACGTACTTAGGCCCAACCGTGCATCCGGCGAGAAGCGAAACCAGGCCTGCGGCAAAAAAGAAAGACAATAACGGCTGGCGCTGAAACATTACCTCTTGGCTCCAGGTGCGCCGGCCGGCGCGGGAGCTTTCGGTTGGGGCTGCGGGGGAGGAGAGCCGACGGCGTCTGGCTGCGCCATGCCGGGGCTCTGCGCGACTTCTCTGACGTGCACGGTTTCGCCTTCGTTGATGGAGTCGGGAGGATTGACGACGATCCAGTCACCGGGGCGGAGGCCTTGCAAGACCTCGAGAGTTGTGCCGAAGTCGCGCCCGATGGTCAGAGATTGCAAGCGGATCTTGTGATTCGCGTCCACGACGGCGGCGCGCAAACCTTCGGACCGGAAGAGCAGCGCGTTTACGGGAACTTGCACGCGCGAAGCCGCCACTTTCAGCTGCAAGTGCACCTGCGCGAATCCGCCGGGGAAAAGCTGGTCGTGCTTGTTGGGCACATCGACTTCCGTTAAGAGCGTTCTGGAATTGGGATCGATGGCTTCCGCAGTGCGCACGACTTTTCCTTGAAAACTTTGTCCCGGATACTGCGTGAGCTCGAGGTAGGCTCCGAGCCCGGTGCGGACGGACGGCGAATACATTTCAGGGACATTGACATAGACGCGGATGGGATCCGTTTGCGCCAGGGTGAAAAGTTCCTGCTGCGCGCCGCCGTTGCCGGCGTTGATCAGAGTTCCGATGTCGATATTGCGGCGCGTGATAACACCGGCGAACGGCGCGTAAACGTGCTTGAAGGACTCGAGCTCCTCGAGCCGCCGGACGTTGGCTTCCGCGGACTTGACGGTGGCCGCTTTTGCTTCGTAATCGCCGACGGCGTTATCCACTTCCTGCTTGGAGACTCCGTCGGTCTTGATCAGATCCTGATAGCGCGTGGAAGTGATTCTGGAAAGATTGGCGTTCGCTTCGGCAGTGTTGAGATCGGCGCGCGCCTGGGAGAGTTGCTGATCCACTTCGGGCGTGTCGATGTCCGCAAGCAATTCGCCTTTAGCGACGTGGGTTCCAATGTCGTGGTACCACGTTTTCAGGTAGCCGTTGGTGCGCGCGTAGATCGGCGAATCGACGTAAGCCTGGAGCGTGCCGGGAAGAACGAGGTCTTCCTGGGGGACCTCGGTCGTCGGATGAATGACCGCAACGGTGGGAATGGCGAGAGCTTCCGTCTCTTCGGCGAGAGCATGATATTGCGCGCGGCGCTGGAAGAGCGTGAAGGCGCCCAAGAGCACAAGGAGGATGGCGCCTCCGATAAGATACGAGAATAACTGGCTGCCTTTGGCCGGCTGCCCGCCCTGCTCGGGTTCCATCTGTGATCCGCCTTCCTTCATTTTCCAGTACTCCGCCGATTCGGCAAATGACTTCCGGTTCAGGCGAGCGCGGGGGAGTGCGATTCGCCCCGATGCCTTCTTCGCTCGCGCCGTCCATGAATCATGGAGAAAACCGTGGGCACAAAAAAGAGCGTCGCAAAGGTAGCGAAGATCAGGCCGCCAATCACGGCACGGCCCAAAGGCGCGTTTTGCTCGCCGCCTTCGCCGAGGCCGATGGCCATGGGAACCATGCCGATAATCATGGCCAGGGCGGTCATCAGCACGGGACGCATGCGCACAAAGCCCGCCTGCAGCGCGGCTTCGCGCGCGGATTTGCCTTCTGTCATTTGCTCGCGTGCGAAAGAGACCATCAAAATGCTGTTCGCCGTGGCCACGCCCATGCACATGATTGCGCCGGTCAGCGAAGGAACGTTAAGAGTGGTGTGGGTCAGCAGCAAAATCCAGCAGATGCCCGCGAGCGCGCCCGGCAGCGCAGTGATGATGATGAAAGGATCGAGCCAGGACTGGAAGTTCACCACGATCAAGAGATACGCCAGGATAATCGCGCCAAGCAATCCGAAGCCCAGGCCGCGAAACGAGGTGCGCATCGTCTGCACCTGGCCGCGAACTTCGATGTGGCTGCCTCTTGGCAGCTCGCCTTTGATCGCCGCGACCTGTTTCAGCACCCGGTCGGAGACGCTGCCGAGGTCGCGGCCATCCACGGCCGCGTAAACGTTAATCATGCGCTGCACATTGTAATGGGAGATTTCCGCCTGCCTGGCGGTGTTGGTGATGTTCACGAGGTTGCCGATGATTTGCGGCGTGGAGCCCGGGGCCGTGCCGGTGACCGGAGTGTTTTCGAGCTGCTGATAGGTGTCCACGCGATACTGAGGAGTCTGCACGTCAACGTTGTACTCGACGCCATTCTTGGGATCCAGCCAGAACGCGGGCGAAGTTTGAAAGCTGGAGCTCAGAGAAACCAGAAGGTTCTGCGCAACATTTACGGCCTGGAGACCGACGGACTGAGCGCGGGTGCGGTCGACGTCCAGGTGCAGGGTTGGCTCATCCAGGGCTTGCTGGACGTGAACGTCTACGGCGCCGGGGATATGCCGAATCTCGTTGGCAAGCTTTTCCGCCACCACGTAGTTTCCGTCCTGGTTCGCTCCCGTTACAGCGATGTCGATCGGCGCGGGCGTTCCGAAATTCAGGATTTGCGTCACAATGTCCGCGGGCTGGAAGAAAAACTGAACTCCCGGAAATTCCTGCGGGAGTTTTCTGCGGAGGTCGTTGATATAGGCGCTAGTGGGTTTGCCGCGTTCTTCCTTCAACTGCACCATGATTTCGGCGTCGGAAGTGCCGAAGGTTCCGGAGTTGCTGTAGCTGAGATTGATGCCGCTATAAGGGACGCCGAGATTATCGAGAATGGTTTGCAGCTCGTTCGGAGGAATGGTTTCGCGAATCGCGGAATCCACCTCATCGGCGAGACGGGCGGTTTCCTCGATGCGCAGGCCGGTACGGGCGCGGAAGTGCAAACGAATTTGTCCGGCATCGACGCTGGGGAAGAAATCCCGTCCTAGAACGCCGACGAGGCCGACGGAAAGCAGACAGAAGCCGAGAAAGCAACTGCCGAAAAGTTTGGGTCGATCGAGAGCGGCGGTCAGCCCCCGGTGGTAGCGCTCGCGGAATTTCTCAAAGTTGCGCTCGAATCCCTGTTGGTAGCGGCGGAAGAAACCTTGTTTTTGGCCAGCGTGCTCTTCGGGGTTGTACTCGTCCTCGCTGCTCAGGAGATACATGGCCATGGTGGGAACGATGGTGCGCGACCATCCGTAAGAGGCGAGCATGGCGAAGATGACCGCTTCGGCGAGCGGCACGAAGAGGAATTTCGCGACGCCGGAAAGAAAAAACATGGGAATGAAGACGATGCAAATGCACAGCGTCGAAACGAAAGCGGGAACGGCGATTTGCGCGGCGCCATCGAGAATGGCCTGCACCGTTTCCTTGCCCAGGGCCAGGTTGCGATTGATGTTTTCGATTTCCACGGTGGCGTCATCCACCAGGATGCCGACGGCCAGCGCAAGACCGCCCAGGGTCATGATGTTGATGGTTTCTCCCAAGGCGCTGAGCATGAGAATGCTGACGAGAATGGATAAGGGAATGGAAATCGCGATGATCAGAGTGCTCTTCCAATTGCCGAGGAAGAGCAAAATCATGACGGCGGTCAAACACGCGGCGATTAGCGCCTCTCGCAAAACGCCTTGAATGGAGGCGCGCACGAAGACCGACTGGTCGAAAAAGGTGGTGAGGTGAAGGCTTTCCGGCAAGGAGGACGCGTAATCCTGTAACACCTGCTTCACGCGGTCAACGATATCGAGGGTCGAAGCGCCGCCGGTCTTATACACGCTCATCAGCACGCCACGCTGTCCATTCATGCGGACGATATTGGTCTGCGGACTGAAGCCATCGCGAATGTGAGCGACATCTTTCATGTAGATCGTCGCGCCGTTCACCGTCTTGATGGGCAGATCGTTGAGACCATCAATGGTCAGAGGGCTTCCGTTCAGTTCGACCAGATATTCCAGAGAGCCGAGCTTAACCGTTCCGGTGGGCAGGATCAGATTCTGCGCGTTGATCGCATTGACGATGTCGACCGGGGAAAGACCCTTGGCCTGCAGCGCCGCGGAATCGATATCCACGGAAATGACGCGCTGTTTTCCGCCGTAAGGATAGGGAAGTGCGGCCCCTTGCACGGTGGCGAGCTGTGTGCGAATGAAATTGTTACCGAAGTCGAAAAGTTGTTGCTCGCTCAAGCGGTCGCTGGTCAAGCCGATCTGAATAACAGGGACCGTCGAGGCGGAAAAAATCGACACGAGCGGAGGAGTGGTCCCGGGCGGAAGGCTTTTCAGAATGGTTTGGACGATGGCGGTGGTCTGCGCCAGCGCCGTCTGAATGTTGGCGTTTGGCTGGAAATAGATTTTGACGACACCGATTCCGTTGATGGATATCGACTCTATGTGCTCGACATCGTTCACGAGCGTGGTCACCGCGCGCTCGGAGTTCGAGGTGATGCGTTCTTCGATTTCCTGAGGTTCGAGCCCGTCGTATTTCCAGACCAGGCTGATGACCGGGATGTTGATGTCCGGGAAGATGTCCGTGGGCGTGCGCATGAGCACCACGGGCGTCAGGAGCAGGATGACCAGGGCGAGGACGACGAAGGTATAGGGCCTCGCAAGCGCTAATCGGACTATCCACATACAGTTTCGAAAGTTCCTCTAAAGGGCGATTGGCCCAGTCGCAATTTGCAACGGTTCTACCGTCAAACTTCTTGGGTATTAGATTCGCAGAAGCGATTCTTTGGGTACGCCCCCGTTGCAATACGATGGATTGCCGGAAGCAATCGTATGCACGCAGTGTATCTCGAAAGCAGGCATTTTTGGCAGTAGCTTGAGCCGCTCGCGGGCATTCCAAGCCAGAGCCAGCCCGCAGCTAAACCCTTTTATCTCAAACCATTACCGGATTGAGTCGCGTGGTTTTTTGTACATGCCTCATTTGGATGTCGCGGTTCCGGTGCGCGTCACATTCAAACTTTTCACGATTGCGAAGGAGACTTTCCGAGTTCATCTAATGAATTGATGCGATGAAATGATCCTGTTTCTAGATGGAACGCTTGGCGCTTCGCATCACCGCGAAAAAGTTCGAGCTTGTGGACGCGCGAAACGGGCATCGACCGCGATATCGCGACCGATTGAGTGGATTGGAAAACCAGTCGCGCGCGGCCCGCCCAGCTGTCCAATTATTTGTGAGTCATTACGAAGACGCCGTCCCAATTCGGCGGTGGCTCATCGGCGGCATATTCGCGGCAGCGCTCCAGGTAAACGCGAGCGGGCCCGTCGTTCGGCCATTTCTGAAGAAATTCTTGAAACGCGCTTTGCGCGGCTTGCCACTGGCGCGTGCGGTAGAGTTCGCGGGCGCGGACGAACATTTCCAATTGGAGGCGGAGATTTTCCGCCGAGCTGTCGTTCGCGAAATCGGATTGGCGGCCCATAAGCTGGTAGATGGTGACGGGCTGCAACTTGCCTTTGACGCGCATTAAATCCAGTTCACGAAAAACGAAGCCTACGTCTTTGGCGGCGTGGTAGGTCGTTTCGTTCGCGATGATGTGCGTGCCGTAATCTTTGTTAAGGCCCTCGAGGCGCGAAGAGAGATTTACGGCGTCGCCGAGAGCGGTATAGCCGTAACGCAGCGCCGAACCCATGTTGCCCACGCTAGCCACGCCCGTGTTCAGCCCAATGCCGATCTCCAGGCTTGGCTTCCCCTGCGATTCCCACTGCTTTTGCAATTCGCGCACGTGCTTCATCATTTCGAGTGCGGCGCTGCAAGCCCTGGCGGCGTGGCCCTCTTCCTCGAAAGGCGCGCCCCAGAAGGCCATCACCGCGTCACCGATGTATTTGTCGAGCGTGCCGTGGTGGTTGAAGACGATGCGCGTCATATCGGAAAGATACTGATTCAGAAAAAGAGCGAGCTCTTGCGCGTCGAGTTTTTCGGAAATGGTCGTGAATCCGCGGATGTCGCTGAACATCACGGTGATGGGGGTTTTCTTGGGTTCGACGAGACGCGGATTAACGAGCAGACGGCGAATGACCTCCGGGCTGAGGTATTGGCCGAAGGCGCTGCGCACTTTGCGTTTTTCTTTTTCCTCGAAGAGGGCGCGGTAGAGAGAGACAAGCAACACGTTGCCCGTGAGGGTCATCGCGGGGACCGTGAAATTCAGCCACCAGCCATGCAGAAAAGCGCCGTAATCCACGGCTACAAGCGGGATCAACAATCCGACGCCGAACCACATCCAGCGTGGCTGAACGAGGGCCATCCAGATGCCTAAGGGAACACCGAAAAGAAAGATCAGAAGCACATCCACTAGAGCTTGGTGAAAACCGTATTTCAAGAATCGCTGATTGAGGATGTTATCGATCACATTGGCGTGAATTTCGACGCCTGGATAGTCCGTTCCGCCGTAGGGAGTGCCGCGAAGATCCCCGATGCCGGTGGCCGTGGCGCCGATCAAAACGATTTTTCCTTGAAAAGCGCCGGGCAAAAAGTTCTTTTGCAATACATCCACGATGGAATAGTGAGCGAAGGTGTTGGCCGTGGCCGGCCCTTGATAATTGATCATCATCTGGCCGCGGCCATCGGGATGGAGAAGCAGCGCTTTTCCAAATCGAATTTCAACGATGCCCTGTGGCCCATAAACCAAACTCGTGTCTTGCGCCGGCGGGCCCAGAAACGCGCGAGCTGCCATCACGTCTAGCGAGGGGTAAATATCCCACTCGTTTGGATTCTTCGACCGGCCATAGGGCAATACGAGAGTTGTTCTGCGGATGATGCCATCGCTATCCGGTGGCATATTGAAGAAGCCGGACCACGAATAATCGCCATAAAGAGCGGAGGTCAATTGGTCGAGGTTGGCCTCGGCGCCTTGTGGGACCAGGTCAGCCGTGGCGAACGCTCCCAACATGTGAAGTTTTTCTTGCTGCTGGGTTTTCGGGTTCAGCGCGACAGCGGGCGGGTAGGAAAAAAAAGAAATCTGATTGGCGTAAGCGTCCAGCGTGGAGGCTTCGACGCCACGAAGGTCGGCTACGGTGAAGAGGAAGTAGTTGCCGAGAATCACTGGGCCAAAACGATGGATCGCTGCAGCAAATTGCTTGTCGGCGTCGAAAGACGCGGCTAGCCGCTGGACTTCGGCTAAGACTTTGGCATCGACATCTTCTCCTTGCTTCTTCCGGGCTTCCAACTCGGACAGTAGTGCGCGCACGGGCGCGGCGGATTGATCCGGTTTGCTGAACGTAATATCGAAGGCCGCAACCTTGGCTCCGTCGGCGTGAAGGATATCCAGCATCTGCGCGAAATTTGTCCGTGAGAAGGGCCACCGCCCGAGGACTTCCTGCGCGCGCTGGTCGATATCGATGACGACAATGCGGGAGTCGGGATGCGCAAAGCGCTGCGGACGATATTGAAAGCGCACGTCCAGCGTGGCGAGCTCGAGCCGCTGAATGAATTCGAAAATAGGAGTAGGCCGCTCGCCCACAAAGGTGAGGAAGTAAAGAAGCAACGAAAAGAGAGTGATCGAAAGGCTAAGGAGAAACGAGACGCGGTGGCGCCACCACGACTGTAGAAGTTCGTAGAGGCCGAGACCGACCCGCCTCCGCCACTTTTCGCCTGACGAAGCTGCCATCTCGGCTCGCGCGTTATTCGCGGTAAACGAAGTTCATGCGAACGCCGCTGATCTCGATGAGATCGCCGTCGTTCAGGCGCACGGGTCCGGTGATCGGTTTGCCGTTGACCAGAGGCATTTTGTCGCCGGGGCCGATGTAGTAGCCGTCGTCGCGCTGGTTGATTTGCGCGGCAATGGGAGGCTTGAACCAGCCTTTTACTTTCACCGTGGCCATCGCGGATTTGCCGATGACCGTCAGCTTGTTCGTGAGCATGTACTCTTTCTGATCGGTTCTCCCCCCAAGAATAACGAGCGTGGGAACTTTGAGCCGGCCGGAAGCGAACTGGACGCGCTCGCCTGTGGCCGCGGCTTGCTGCAGCATTTCGCGGCGCTCCTTGGTGTCCAGGACCATGGTTTCATTGATACGCGGAGCGCTGGCTTTGCGGCCGGTATCCCAGGGCACGGGAGCGTCGCCGGAGGCATCGACCTTGATGTGGTGTTTGCCGATCCAGATGGAATCGCCGTCGTGCAACGTGGCGCGCTCGACGCGCAGATCGTTCACAAAGGTTCCGTTCAAGCTGTCGAGGTCCTCAACCACGAGCCGCTGGCCCTCGAAATACACGCGGGCGTGATAGTTCGAGACTGCCAGATTATCGACGGGCAGATCGTTGTCCGGAGAGCGTCCGATGCTTACCGGCCGGCTGCCTACCGGCACTTCCTTGACCGTCTTCTCCTCAAACATCAGGCTGAGCTTCGCCATCTTACTGTCCTCCTGCGGCGCCGTTACTGGCCGCTTTTTTCCGCGCCCCACGGCGCAGCCATGAAAACCAACCTTTGGATTCCGAGCCGACGCGCACGACGATGACGGTGATGTTGTCCACTCCGCCGCGCTCGTTGGCCAGTTCAATCAATTTTTCCGCGGCTCTCGTCGGATCGATCTCCGCCTGCAGAGTGCCGGCAATTTCGGGTTCGGTGACCATGCGCGTCAAGCCATCGCAACAGAGCATCAAGGTGTCGCGGGCAAACAAAGTGTGCTCGTCGGTGTCGACTTCGACGTCCGGCAAAGCTCCCAGCGCGCGCAGCAGGACGCTCTGCATTTCGCTTTCTTCTGCTTCCGCCGCCGTCAGGATTCCCCGGCGCACTTGCTCGGCCACCAGCGAATGATCGCTGGTGAGTTGCTGCAAATTGCCGCTCCGCAGCAGGTACGCTCGCGAATCGCCAACGTGCGCGATGCTCAATTTCGAGCCATCGATCCACGCCGCGGTCAGGGTCGCTCCCATGCCGTGCTGTTCGGGATGCGCTTCCGCCGATTCGTAAATACTGCGATTGGCCCAGTGCACCGCGTTCGACAGCCGTTTGGTTTTTTCGCTCCAAGTTGGCTCGGAAGCGCCAAACTGCGTGGCCGTGGCACCCGCTTGCGACTCCGTGCAATATTTGACGATAGTCTCGACGGCCATCGCGCTGGCCACTTCGCCGTGCGCCTCGCCGCCCATCCCGTCGGAAAGCACAAAGAGATTCAGCGGTGCGACGATACGGAAGCAATCTTCGTTGTTGGTGCGTACCCGGCCCAAATTGGTTACGCCCCCGCTCACGATGCGCACAAATTCTCCCTGTGCTGCGCGAAGTTTGAATCCCTATCCACACCCGTACCCGGCAACCCTGTTCTCACGCTAGCAGACCCTCTCCGGCTGCGAAAGGCTGTGACGCCTACTAATTACTTGTTTTTACGCCTCATCCGCCGCCCGCCTTCCCCGAGGGTACAACCAAAAGGGCCAAACTGTGCCCCTGTTTCTGGAAAGGACTCAGCCTCGTGCGTGTCTCGCCCCGCCGGTCCGCTTTCGCTATAATCTGGCCCGCGGCGGTTCTGCGAGCAACGCCGGGCGAACGTCCCTCTCCATGGCTAAAACGAAGAAAACTTTGCGCAAGCGAGTGGTTGCACCGCGGCGGAATGGCTTATCCGCGGCGCAGGCCGCGCGGGAACTCGAGGAACTGAACCAGGTCGGCATCGCGCTATCCGGAACGCATGATGTGGAGCGCTTGCTGAGTTTGATTTTGTTGAAGGCTCGCGAAATCACCGGGGCGGATGCGGGGTCGCTCTATTTAGTTGAAAATGCCGGCGAGCATCCGAACAGATTCGCGCAAGGCGCGGCGAACGGAATGGAAACGCCACGGCTACTGCGGTTCCGGCTGAGCCAGAACGACAGCGTGCCGTTTCCCTACACGGAGCACACGCTTCCGATTACAGAATCTTCGATGGCGGGCTATTGCGCGCTTCATGGCGAAGTCATCGAACTCGCGGACGCTTACCGCATCCCCAAGTCGCGGACCTTTCATTTCAATTCATCATTCGACGAACAAGCCGGCTACCGCACACGCTCGCTGATCACGCTGCCGATGAAAAACGGGAAAGGCGAAGTACTCGGCGTGCTCCAACTGATTAATTGCAAGCGGCACCCGAAGGCGCGGCTGACGGATGCGAACGCAGTCCACCGCCAGGTGCATCCTTTTCCGGAGCGCGCCGTGCGGCTGGGACTCTCGCTGGCTTCGCAAGCCGCTGTCGCGTATGAAAATTCGCAGCTCTATCGCGACATCGAAAACCTGTTTGACGGCTTTGTGAATGCTTCCGTAAAAGCCATCGAGCAGCGCGATCCCACTACCTCCGGCCATTCCCAGCGTGTTTGCCAGATGACGCTGGCGCTTGCCGAGGCAGTCGACCGCGAGCCGCTTGGACGCTACGCGGACTTGCATTTTTCGCGCGAGCAGATGAAGGAACTGCGCTACGCCGCGCTGCTGCATGATTTCGGGAAGGTGGGCGTGCGCGAAGAGGTTCTCGTTAAAGCCAAGAAACTTTATCCGTTGCAGTTTTCCCGCTTGCTGGACCGTTTCGATTACATCCGGCGCGATATAGAGGCGCGCATCTCGGAACAAAAGGTGGAGCTCTTGCTCGGACATTCTCGCAAAGAGGCCGAGGCACGCGTGCGCATGAAGCTGCTCGAGGGAGAAGCCGGCCGCATGCTCGCCGAACTCGATCGCTACGTGGAATTCATCACGCGGGCCAATGAACCGACGATTTTGCCCTTGAGCGAGTTCGACTTGCTAACGGAAATTTCGCAGAAAACGTACCGAGATCCGCGCGGAGCAGAGCGCCCGTATCTCACTTCGGAAGAGGTACGGTACCTCTCGATCCCACGTGGGAGTCTCGATACGAACGAGCGGCGGCAAATCGAATCACATGTCACGCACAGCTTTAATTTTCTGACGCAAATTCCCTGGACGCCCGAATATCGCGGCATCCCGGAAATTGCGCGTGCCCATCACGAAAAACTCAACGGCCGGGGCTATCCGAATGGATTGACTGGCGACGAGATTCCGGTGCAAGCCAAAATGATGACTATTTGCGATATTTTCGACGCGCTTTCGGCGTCCGACCGCCCGTATAAGCGCGCCGTTCCGACGGACCGGGCTCTGGAGATCCTCAAGCTGTGCGTTCGCGACGAAGAAATCGACGCTGAGTTATTCCAGCTTTTCCTCGGTGCCCAGGTCTACCGCCTCGCTTCCAATCCGGCGTAAGCGGCGCTCCCGGGTTCCAATGCGAAATTGACGAGGGCCATTTGACGGCGCGTTTATCCTCTTGCATCCTAACTTTTCACTGGAGACTCGTTCGCTTCCTCCATGCTGCGCCTCTCTACTACAATCTCCCCATGCTCTTTCGCCGCCGCTCCCCTCTTCTTATCTTGCCGATGCTTTTTCTCGCGGCGGACGGCCTCTTGCTGCCTTCCTCGGCACTGGCCCAAAAGCCACCGCGCTCAACTGCGGGGCGCACCCTGTTGTTGCCGCGAACAATCGTTTCCGGGGACCGCGCGACGCTGGCCGTGCTTGACGGAAACGGACGGCTGACTCCAGGAGCGAAAGTTGAATTTTCAAACGGCGACCGCCTCACTACGGACGCAACCGGCCGCGCCCTTTTTGTCGCGCCGCTGAATCCGGGCGTCATTCAAGGTGCCATTGCAGGACGCGAAGGCCGCGTCTCCACGACTATCCTGCCGCATGGCGAAACGGCTGCCACCGCGATGCAGGTCGACTCCATCCCGGAGATCGCCTCGATCACGGACCGCTTCGAAATCGACGGCCGAGGCTTTTGCGGCACAGCGGACGCGAATCACATCACCATCTCGGGTGAGCCGGCCTTCGTGCTGGCCTCTTCGCCCACTTCGCTCGTGATTCTGCCCCCTGCGGATTTGCAGCCTGGCCGAGCTTCCGTCGATTTTTCTTGCCGCAAGTTACTTGGTCCGCCTCTCGAAGTCGTTTTTGTGGCGCTCAGCCTCGAAGCGGATTCTTCGCCGCTCACGCCGGGAGTGCACCGCAGTCTCAGCGTGCGGGTAAGCGGCACGAGAGACAAGGTCGAGCTGGAGGCGAAGAATTTGGCGCCCGAGATAGCCAGCCTCACCGGCGGCAATGTCGTTCGCGCTTCCACCTCGGGAGGCTGGGAAAATCTGGCGCGCTTCGAAGTCGTGGGACGCACACGCGGTAGTTTTCAGATTGCTATCCGTTTGCTGGTTTCAAATATCCGGCCGCAGTGAATCGAAGCGCACGCAGACGTTCGTGCTGCGCCATCTTTTGATTTGGTGTAGAGAGATTATGCGCTGGTCTTGGCGCTGGTCTGCGCTGGAAGCGCGAGCGTGCCCTGCCCGTTTTCGAGAGAAGGTTCAGTCTCGCCCGCCCCGATCAGGGAATCCAGCGAGCTCTGCGTTTTTTCGAGCCGCTTGTCCGCTTCCCCATAGCTTTGCTGCGCGTTCTTCAGGTGAGTCCCCAGCTTTTCAAATACATCGGTGAAGGTCTCCATCTGCTTATTGATTCCGGAGAGCCCCGCGGAAATACGTTTGGCGTTTTCTTCGATCTGCATCCCGCGGAGCCCCAAATGAATCACGCAGAGATGCGCGTAGAGAGTATTTGGGGAGACGGCGATTATATTTTTTCCGCGGCAGTAGGAGTCCAGCGGCTCGCCTTTGCTGTCTTCGGTCATCAGCATTTCGTAGTAGACGCTTTCCGATGGTACAAACATCAGGGCCAGATCCAGCGTGCCCTCGTTCGGCACGATATATTTTTTGGCGATGGAATCCGCGTGGCCCTTGACGGCCGTCGCGAACGCCCGCTTCGCTTCCTCGCCCTCCGCCGCGATTCTTCGAAAAGCGTCTAGCGGAAACTTCGAGTCGACGGCAACCAGCTTTTTATCGCGTAGAAAAATAACCGCATCGGCCGCCTCGCCGCTCGAAAACCGGTACTGCGTCGCATACTGGGAAGAGGGCAGGGAATCCTCGAGCAAGCGTTCCAGAGTCACCTCGCCGAGCAATCCGCGCGTTTTGGCACCGCCCAGAATTCCTTCCAGCGATTTCGTCGCGGAGGAAATCCCCCGCCCCAACTCCTGGAATTCGCCCAACTGCTTCTGAATATGGCCGATTTGTTCGCGGGTGTTCTTGAGTTCATTGGCAATCGCCGTTTGCCCTTGCGTGGCGATTTGCGCGGAGTTCGAGACTCCGTCCTGCAGGGCTTTGGTCACGCTCTCGAGCCGCTGAGAAACGCTTTGGCCAATCGTGGCCATCTGCCCGGTGCTCTGCGCGTGCGATGTTGCAATCGTTTGCAAATCCCTTCGCAGTTCGTTCAATTGGCCTTCGAGGAGGGCGCTCTTCTTCTGCTCTTGCGAGGTTTGCAGAACCAGCCACAGCACCAGCCCGGCTACCACAATTACGACTCCGATCAGCACCGCATTCATGCTTTCTCCAATAATTCTCCGGGAAACGGTCTCCTTACTCTACCCGGAGTTGTCCGCGGCGGAAAGCTCCTGCCAAAACAAAAGGGCCTCGCCTTCGCGAAGCCCGCTTGTCGTTTGGTTTTTGAACTTCCTGATTCCGCAACGTTTGGCGCCGGTCTCTTACCAGTTGACCTTCATGGCGAACTGGAACTGCCGCGGATCGTAGGAGGCCGTGGGCTGTCCGGCGTTGGTCCATAGCACGTTGACGGCGGCTACGTTGAAACGGTTGGGAATATTGAAAATGTCGGTGATCAGGTCGAGACTGAAGCGCTCGCCAAAGTAGAGGCGCTTGGCTACTCGCATGTCGCTGAACGCCACCCACGGCGTCACCCCCGCATTGCGGCCAAGATTGCCGTCTAGGGAAAGCAATGTTCCGTCGAAAGCCGCGAGGCACGGCTCCTGGAAAATCCCCGTCGGCGAGTACTTGGAAGCCACCGTTGGCCCGCAGGCTGGATTGGCGATCGTGTTGGGACGCCCCGTCAGAGCGGACAACTGCAAATTATCGTCGTTGCCCGTCACGATATTGAACGGGCGGCCCGAGCCGATTTCGATCAGGGGAGCGAGCGTCCAATTGCTGAAAAATTTCTTGGCGAAGCTGTCGCCATCCAGTTTGCCGCTCTGGTAGACGCCACTGAAGACGAAGCGGTTTCGCTGGTCGAAGGTCGAAGTCGAGCGTTCCAGGTTGGGGTAATAGCTATCCTGAGGCGTGAGCGTGGCCTCGAGATCGGTGGCGTCGTCAATCGCATGAGACAAAGTGTACGACGCCAGAAATTCATAGTGGTTGCCGAAACGCTTCTTGAGGTTGACCGAGAAACCGTTGTAAGCGGAGTTTCCGTTGGAATAGTTTGCGTCCATATCGCTGAAGGGAACGCAATTGGTCAGGCTAACGCCAGGATTGCAACTGGAGTTCAGCCCTTCGCTCTGGAGCACGGAATTTGCCAATCCAATGCAAGCTGCGCCGGCAGCACCTTCCGATGCTAGGACGGCTTCCGCGACTGCCGGGTTCAAACCAGACGGCCGAAAGAAATTCACCAACGCCGCAGGAACGTACGGGCCAGCCGGGCCGACCCCGCAGCCACTCACAACGAAGGGATTGTCCGTAGGCTGATTGGCTCCGGCCGCGACTGCTGCATTCAGATTTTCGACCATAAGGTCGCCGCGGATGGTGTTGGCATTGATGGGACGATTGATATGATGGCCGCCATTATAGTTGTAAGCCAAATTCAGGGTGAACCCGCGGCCCAGATCACGTTCGACGCTTAAATTAGCCTGTTCGGAATAGGCATACACGAAATTTTTGGCTTGCGGATAACCGAACGGCTGAAATCCGAGCGGAAAACCGGCGCTGATGTAGTTTTGATTGATGAATAAAGAATTCGGGAAATTCAAGGCCTGGAACTGTTGCTGGTTGGGCAGATAACCCAGTGAAGAATTCAGAGCCGCGGAAGTTGAAGGCGCGCACTGTGGCGAGATGGGATTGACGAGAAGTCCCTGGAAAATCGGAATCGCGTTAAGATTTCCTGGATTGCCTGCGCCGTCGCAGGTCGCCGTACCCCCAAACGCGAGTTGGACGCTTTTCGAACCATCCGAAGCGTCGCCCAGGAAATACAGCCCGAGAAGAGGATGGTCGTAGAAGAGGCCGTAAGATGCGCGGACCACGGTTTTGCCGTCGCCCTTCGGATCCCAGGCAATTCCAATGCGCGGCTGGACGTTATTGGTATCCGTCTGAATGCCTTTCTGCAAACCGAGAAGGTTGTACCCCGCGAGTGCGAGAGCATCGGGAGGAGCAAACTGCGGCGGAAACTCGATGTCGTACCGCACTCCATAGTTCAGCGTTAGATTTGGCCGGATGCGCCAGGAATCCTGCCAGAACGCACCGAGCGGCTTATTGGTGAACGAGTCGCTCGGACTGCCGATGCCCTGGATGAAGTCCGCCGGAAGTCCCGCGCCGTAGGCTTGTACGGGCGACAAAGATGGGAACGTGGAGGGGAATCCAAGGTCGCTGGCGGCGAAGGAGCCGAAATCATAGACGCCGCCGTAGTTCACTGTGAACGTAGCCGTCGTGGGTATGTAGTTAAAATCCACACCAAACTTCATCGCGTGCCGGCCCTTCGTCCATGAAAAGTTGTCGGTGAACTGGTAACGCTGTTCCACCCGCCGAATGTAAGAGTAGGGTTCGCGGCCGAAGTACGCGTAGCCGGTAATGTTGATTGCGGGATCAGAACCACCAGGCCCGCCCGAATAATTGTAGAGCAGCCCTCGGCGAGCATACTGAAAACGAAAATCATTCAGTTTGTTGCCATCGCCGATGATGGTGACCCAGTCGGCTATGCCGGTGACGTCGCGATAACTTTGTACGGACGTGCGCGAATAGGCGTTTTGACCGACGGGCTGGTCCTCGCCACTGACCTCGATGCCGTTGACGGTGCTTGGGCTGACTCTCGCTTCCACCATTAGCTGATTGCGGGAGTTGATCTTGTGATCCAATTTTAATGAATAGAGGCTGGTACCCTCGAAGACCGGAAAATTGCCGGTTTGCGCCGCGAGCGTTTGATACGACGCGGGTACGAAGCACGGAGGGGCCTGGCACGTCGTGGCAAAGCCGCTGATCCCGGGCACGCCTGTCAGTCCTGTGGGCCAAACTCCATTCACAGCCATGCCGGAAGAGGCCCCGGCCAGAAACGCGTATTGCCCTACGGCTGTCGCAAATCCAGGGACGGTTTGTTCCGCCTGCAAGGTCGTGGGGCTGGTGAGAAACCCGATCTGGTCCGGGGTAAGCTCAAGCGTGCCGAACGGTAATCCCACTTGCGTCGTTTCAAATGGTTCGAGTCCGAAGTTGTTCTGGCCGACCGACGAGAATCCCGTTTCATGCCGCCGCGTGATTTCGTAGGAGAAGAAATAAAAGGTCTTGTCCTTTTTGATGGGCCCGCCGAAAGCGGTTCCCGCTTGCACGCGGGTGTAGGCCGGATTGGGAACGGTACTGAAGGGGTTGACCGCCTGGAAGTCGCGGTCTCGCAGAAAACCGAACACATCGCCGTGAAAATCGTTCGTGCCAGAGCGGGTGATAATGTTGACCACTCCTCCGGAAGCTCGGCCATATTCCGCCGCGTAACTATTCGTGATGATTTGGAACTCCTGCACCGCTTCCTGAGAGACCGTCGAGCGCACGCCATTCACCGCATTATCGGTGGCGTCGGCGCCATCCACGTTGACGATATTCGATCGTCCGTTCTGGCCGCCAATGTTCAGGCCGGAGGTCGGCGCGGCGCCGGTATTCGGGGCGTTGTCGCGGGTAACTTGAGAATCCGTCAGCGTGAAATTGATGTAGTTCCGGCCGTTGATCGGCAGATTCTCGATGCGCCGTTCCCCCACCGTCTGCGAGAACTCTGTCTTTGCGGTCTCGATAGCCGCCGTCGCTGTCGTCACGGTCACCGTCTGCTGCACGCCCTTCAGTTCCAGCCGGAAGTCCAGCGTGGCATCTTCGCCTACGGTGACGACGACGGAATCATTAACGTAAGCCGCAAAATTCGCCCCGCCGTCGACCCTCGCTTTGTATCTTCCCGGAGGCAAGCCCACTACCGTATACCGGCCATCGTCATCCGAGACGGCTGTGCGTTCCGCTCCGGTTCCGGCATTCGTGATGGTTAACTTCGCCCCTTTGACGGCGAGGCCTTGAGGATCCATCACCGTCCCCGAAAGCGTCGCCGTACTCACTTGCGCCTTCGTCGTCGCGGCGCATCCCAACACCAACAGCCACAGCGTAATCCATCGAAACACACCATGACGTCGTTTCATCTGAGTTCTCCTGGTGGAACCTGCTGATCTTCCGCTACCCCTAGCGGTTGTGGGATGCCCCGCCGAACGAAGACCACAACAAGGAATACTCGGCTTTTACTTCAATAATTCGTTGATTTCAACTGAAAGTTATCAGCCGAGGCCCCGAGTCGATACCTCAAGGCGGGTTTTGTACGGGAGTGCTGCAGAGCGAGGATTCTACGAGGCAAGACGGCTTGAAAGGAGAACCAGGAAAAAACCAGGGAGGCGAATCGGTTTAACTTAGAATTGCAAATGGCGCTGAACCAGTTTGCGGAGTTTATCGCGGTCTTCGTCTTTCATGTGCACAAACTCGACGCCGCTGCCGTCCGGTCCGAGATTACGGACCACCGCGGTGAAATGAATCTTGCGCAAGCCCGAGCGAACTTCCAGCTTGATGGAATCTCCCACAGCCAACTTCTTCGGCGATTCCAGGTACGCTCCGCCAAGGCTGATGGTTTTCACGCGAGCCAAGCCGACTTGCGCACCGTCTATTTGCGCTCGCAACGGGGATTCCAGTGGCACACGCGCATATCTTCGCGGCACAACATAGCCGCCATGCGGCGCGGCAGCGGATTCGAACGCCGCCCTTGCCCGCGCCGAGGTCGGCCGGTTTTCAATTATTGCCAGCGCATCTTCCGCTGCCGCACGCAGCCCGGCAGGCTCGGCAAAGGCAAGTCCCTCGCGGCCCTCCGCCAGCATTCGCAGCAACTCGGCAGCTTCTACGGCGCGCATCCGCCCGAGCGCTTCAATGGCCTTGATGCGCACGAAGAGGTCGCGCAACACTTCGTGCTCGCCCGCCGCAATTTCCATCAATTGCGGCACGGCCGTGGTTTCTTGCGCCAGGCCGATTTGATCGATCATCATCGGCACGACCAGGGGATGCGCATCCGCGAGCACCGCGGAAAACACGAAGGCCGCGCTGTGTGTCGAACCCGCGTTCGCAGGCCGCGAAAGTTCGCTGACCGCCAGGTCCTGCAAATTCCACTCCCAGCTCGCGAGCGCCCGCGCCAGGCCGCGCAACAGCCGCTCCGGATCGGCAGCCGCAAGCAGTTTAATCGCTGCGCTCACCCGCTGCCGGCGCGCTTCATATAGCCGCGTTTCCAAAAGATTCAGCACCGGCACGCCGATGGCTCGCAGCAGCCGCGCCATCGCCGCGACCATTTCTCCGCCGCGCGGTTCGGTCAGCAGCAAAGTCAGCCGGTCCAGCAATCTCTCCGGATCGCGCTGCAAAAGCCTCGGCAAAACCGGGTCTAGCGGCCGGTTCGCCAGCGCGGCATCTACCAGCAGCAGCCAGCGGTCCTGCGCCACCAGCCGGTGGGCCAGCGCCGACATGTGATCGTGTTCCTTGTCCTTGGGCACTCTTTCGAGGCCCACTAAAATGTTTTCGAAGCCCGCGTAATCGCCGCGGATTACGGCCACGCGTCCCAGCGTCTCGAGAAAAGCCGCCAGCAGCGCCGCGGTTTCTGGAATGGTTTCCTTTTCGAGCGCCTTCATCGTCCCGCGGCTCAAATCCTCCGGCAACTGATTGGGCCAGAGCGATTCGATGATGGGCGTCATTTCATTCAGGCCGGCCGCCACGGCGCGCCGCGCCGAGACATTCTCATTTTCCACGCGCCGCGAATAATTCAGCAGAATGTTTCGCGCTTCCCGCCGCGGGGCGTCCGCTCCTGCCTCCGCCAATTGCCCCAGCGTCCGCTTCAATGCCACGATCGGCACGCACCACACTTCCGGCCCGCGCAGCACCACGGATCTTTCCCGCGGCGGCAGTTCCAGCCAGAATCTCTCCACGATTTGTTCCCGGTGGGTGTCGCTTGCCCACGCGGTCGCCAGCAAGGTCAAGTGTTGCGAGGAGTGCGGTCCTTTGTATCCGCCCGAAGCCACCAGCACGTCGCAAAGTCGGCCAAACGTCTGGCGTACCGCGGCAGGCGCCAAAGTCCCGGCGGAAAATTCCGCTCCAAGAAATTCCAGAATCAAGCTTTCAGAAAGCCGAAGCAGGTAAGGCTGCGGATGCTCGCCCTCGCGCGGCGCATACTGCGAAATCGAACTGAGCAGCATCGAAACCGTCTCGCGGCTAGCGTCTTCCATCGCTCCGTGGATCGCCCGCGCTGCTTCTTCCGGCGAAAGCCCTCGCGCCGCTTCGAGCGGCGGTGTCAGCCGGCCGATCAATCGAAGCGCGCCCTGAAGATCGTCGATCTGCGGCGGAAGAATGGGAGCCTCGTTGACCTCGCGCGGCGAGTTTCCGCCATAGGCCACCAGCGCGCCCATCAAGCTCGCCAGCACAGTGTCCACTCTGCGCTCCGTTTGCGTATTGACCGAAATCCCTTCCACGCGATTCTCCTGAAATCGTTCAGCCCACCAGGAGCTGCCGCCGCGCTTTATAGATTCCTCCGATCTTAATAACGATGCCTTGAAGAGTTTCGCGAGCGTGTCCAGTTCGCCTACATGAAATTGCCGCGCAATCGCCAGCGATTGAATTCCCGCACGTTGCAAATCCTGCGCCAGCGATTGCATTTCTCCGCGCACATCCGGCAGATGCGAATCGCTCAGCTTCGGCACCACCAGTCCGCCGCGCTCGATGTGAATTTCGATGCCGTTCAGCGCACCGGCAAAATCGTGCAGGAGTTCGTAGCAAGTATCTAAACTTTGCAATCGCCGCGGGTGGTTTCGTTCATAGATTCGTTCGGAGCGGAAGAGCAGATGCAAGCACCGCAGGGCATGGATAATTCCCGCCGTCCGCGCATCTGGGCTCGGCGTAGCTTCCACTTCTATGACGCCCGAGAGCGGTCGCGCGGCTTTTCTTACCGCTGCCTCGCCGTGCGAACGCACTTCAGCGTCGCGGCGCTGTTCCTCTACCGGCATGATGGCCCGAAGTACCAAAGCTTTCCCCACTTGCTTCCCTAAATCTCATTTGCCCTGCAGCTTGCGTTCGCAGGAAAGGACTTCGCCTCCAAATATCCCCGAAAAGCTGCGCGAGGGCAGGCTACCCTTGGCTATAAAGCAAGCACGCTGCCTGCCCCTCCATTCCAGACTTAAATTCCTCATTTTCAGTGAGTTGACTATGCAGTTCTAGGACTTGTGGACAAGGGATGTTACAAAAAGTTACGTTCTGCGTATGGCGTGGCCCGCTCCGGAAAGCCTTCCTTCCACTCTCTCCGCGCCTCAAACTGGCAGTCTAGACTCGCCTCATCGCGGCGTTAGGGCTTCTTCAATGTTGACCGTCCCGCCCTCGCTCGCCTGCACGGTTCTCCTCACAGGCCTGTAACCTGCGAGCCTGACCGTCAAGGTGTGCAGGCCAGCTGGCATTTGCACCCGCGCCGGTGTAGTTTGACCCGTCGTCGTGCCATCCAGAAGTATCTCCGCGCCCTTCGGGACCGTCTCCACCTGGGCCCATGCCACGCGGGAATTCAGGTCCACTTCGAGCTCGGTCTGAATGTTGTCCTTCACCTGCACTCGTCCGGAATAGCCTGCGTAGCCCGGCCGTCGCACCACTAAGTTGTACTCGCCCGGAGCCAGCGGCAACGTCACCGGCGTTTGGCCGGATTGTTTCGCTCCGTTGATAAAGACGTCGGCTCCTGACGGCTTGCTCGTCAAGTACAAACCCTTTGTCAGCGATTCCAACGTCGCTTTCTGGTCGATGACATTCCCCGCCTTCACCTGCAGCGCGGTCTGCATCGGCTCGTAGCCTTCTTTCTTCACCTCGAGGCTGTACTGCGCGGGCCACAGATCGTTAAAGCTGCAAGGCGTCTCGCATTGACTCGCGATCCGTCCATCGGAACCTCTTAGCACGGCAGTAGCTCCAATTAAATCCGTCACCACGTGAATGGCGCCTCGGCCCGAGGAAGGAATCGGATGTCCGCCCTCCGCCGCGCTCACTTTTCCAGCGGCTGGTACGTCCACGTATTCGATGTTATCTACCACGCGGACGCTGGCCGGAGCATTTCGCAGAAATTTCAGCAAGGCCGCATGATCGGCGGGGTGCAGTTTACCCGCCAGAACCAGCGTGTTTCCGATCGCTTGCACCGTGGCCTGTCCGGTCAATCCCTTCTCCGAAATCACTTCGTCTATTCTTCCTTTGTATTCGGCCGCTTGCGGGCTTACCACCAGTTCGCTTCTCTTCGCTGCGGGTTTTACAGCGGCAGGTTTCTCTATGGCGGGCTCGGCGGGTTTCTCGGGCGCGGTCGCGCTTGGGTTCGCCTCGCCTGGCGCCGCGTCCTCCGCCAGACTTGGGGACGGGTTGTTCGCCTCGGTTTGAGCAGGCACCGGAGCTGTCGCCGTCGAATCGTTGCCCTGGGCTTTCCGCGCCGCGTTGATTTGGCGCGCATCTTCTATCACTGGCCGCAGCTTTTGCACTCCGTAAGCAATAACGCCCAACAGAACCAGCGCGATAAAGATGCTCCCAACAACACTTTTCTTTTTCGGTTCTTCTTTTAACGGCGTGATCGTCCCAGTGCGGCGCACCGTCGGCGTTTGCATCGGGCTCGAGGCTCGCACGTTCAGTGACCGCGTCGTCGCCAATGTCATGGGATCTTCCGCGTACGCGTGCCGTCCGCCCTGCGCTCCCACGCCTGTTCCCGCGAGAGGCAACGTCGCGTTCGGCGCACCCGGGCCGCCTGCCACCATGGTTTTATCCGGGCTTCCCATTTGCGCAATGCTGCGATAGCTCCGTAAATCGTCCAGCATTTCGCGGCAGCTTTGGTAACGCGCTTCCGGCTCCTTGGCCAGCGCCTTCATCACCACCGCGCTGATCCCCGGGTGGATCGATGGATCGATCTGCCGCGGAGGCACCGGCTCTTCATTCACAATCTTATAAATGACCGTCGTGATGTTCTGCCCCGGAAATGGCTTCTCGCCCGTCACCATCTCGTAGAGCATCACGCCCAGCGAGAAAATATCGCTTCGGCCATCGACCGCCCGGCCTTTCACCTGCTCCGGTGACATGTAGCTCGGCGTGCCCATCACGTGCGCGGTCTGCTGCATCGTGCCGAACTGCAAAATCTTTGCCGTGCCGAAATCCGTCACCTTCACCGTGTCGTCGGCCGTGAGCATGATATTGGCCGGCTTGATGTCCCGGTGGACCACGTTCCGCTCATGCGCAAACTGCAACGCGCTGCACGTCTGCTCCATGATGCGCAGCACTCGCGGCAGCGCAAAGGCTTGCCCGCCGTCGAGATGCGCCTGCAAACTTTTCCCTTCCACCAGCTCCATCGTGATGTAGTACAAGCCGTCTTCTTCGCCCGCGTCAAACACCACCACGATGTTGGGATGGGTCAGCAAACCGGCCGCGCGCGCTTCCGTCTGGAATCGCGTCAGCAGCTCCGGACGCGACATTCCCGTGCCTTCTTCGCTTAATTTGATGGTTTTTACCGCGACCGTCCGCCCAATCACCGGGTCCGTCGCCTTATAGACCACACCCATGGCGCCGCGGCCCAGCTCGCCGATAATCTCGTAACGTCCGGCCTTCAACCCTGTGCTCATCGCCCTATTAGACTTTCCATCCAACGAATCCGCCGCCAACCAGGAGCCGGCACTGCCGATTCGAACTCTCGGTTAATTACCAGCACCCGCCTCACGGAACACGAGCCAAGCGCCGCCCGGCCACTCTTGAGCGAAAATTTTCCCCAGAAAATGAAGCCATGGCCGACAGCGAAAACACGGAATACACCTCGGCCGACACCCGGGCGCCCTATCATGACAGTACCCATTAAAATTTCGGTTGGTCAATCGAACGGGGGTACCAGTGTTTCGCACTCGACACGTGCTATGCAGGCTCGGAACCGCAATTTGTCCTGCCTCCGCAAGCACGCCGCTTGCACACACTGGTGTGCAGCGCAAGACAATCGAGCGCAAACCACGTGTTTGCTTAGGCTTGCGCGAGCCGCCAGCCACCAGCCACTAATCACCACTCACGAGTCACTTTCGTCCGCTCGGCCTCGCCATTCTCCCTAAGGCCGCGGAATCGCCTCGCCCGGTGCGGCGTTCCGCTCCGGCATCGGTACGTTCGTCTCCCGAATCGGCCGGTCGACTTCGCTGGGCCGCGTCGGCGCTTCCAGTCCATCGGTTAGCAAGTAGCCCTGCAGCGCCAGCCCATTCGTCCACACCCCTTCGAGCGCCGCTATGTATTCGAGTTGCAGTTCGTAGAGCTTGCGTTGCGAATCCAGCACTCGCGGGTAGGAAGCCAGCATCTTCCCGTATTTATCCACCAGCAGGCTGTACGCCTTCTTTGCCTGCGGCAGCATTTCGTCGCGATACTCCAAAACCATCAGCTTGGCGTTCGCATATTCATCCACAACCGTTGCGGCTCGCTCGCGCAGCGTCAAGGCCACGCGTCTCTTCTCCTGTTCGGACCGGTCGATCTCCGCCTGCGCCGCTGCGATGTTCCCTTGATTGCGGTTGAAGAGCGGTATCTCCACGCTCGCTTCCGCCAGCCCTTCCCACCCGGTTGCAAAGGGCACGCTCACAAGACTTTCGTGGTTGTATTCCATTCCCGCGCGAATTTCAACGTCCGGAATCGGCTGGCGCTGCGCCTGCGCCAGCACAGATTGCGCGCGTCCCGTTGCCGTTTCCGCAATTTGCACCGCAGGACTCTGCTTCGCGATCGCTGCCACAGCTTCTTCCTCATTCAATTCCGGCCAGCCTCTCTCCAAATCTCCCGCCACCGTCTCCATGGCCAGATCCGGTTGCCCGATCACCGCCGCCAGCGACCGCCATTCTTCCCGCAACGTGTTTTCCTGCATCCGCGCCGCCATGCGCATCCGTTCCGCGTCCACTTCCGCTTCCAGCACTTCCGATTCATCCGCTTGTCCCGTGTTCAGCAACTCGCGCTGTGTTTGCGCCGTCTCTTCCGCAATCTTCGCCAGATCCCGACGCGCCTCCAGCCATTCTTGCGCGGCCAGCACGCGTAGAAACGACATCTTCACCGCGGTTTGCACGCGCGTGCGCTGCTCTTGCGCCTCAATTTCAGCCAGCTTCGTCTCCGCGCCGTAAACCTCGCGGCTTTTTTTCAGTTTTCCGCCCGTGACAATCGTCTGCTGCACGAAAAATCCCTGTTTACCCCCACCGACCGACCCGCCGCGGATCTCATCTCCGGTATAGCCCACGGAAGGATTCGGATAGAGCCCAGCCTGCCCTTCGCGCGCCTTCGCCGAGCGGATTTCCGCCTCCGCCTGCCGTAAAGTAGGATTCGTCTCCCCAGCCATCTTTTCCGCCTGTTCAAGCGTAACTGCTTCCGCTCCCGCACGCGCCTGCGCCCGCCCCATTTGCGGGTATTCCGGCGTAATCAGCGGCATGTTTCCGTGCTCGTGCTGCATTTGTCCTCGCGTCGCCACGTCGGGCGAGGTTTTAACGTCTTTCGCCGTAGGCTTCTCCTCGCACCATCCGGCATTCGCGCAAGAAAACGCCATTGCCGCCACGAGAAAACCCGTGCCAATTCTCATCCCCCGTCTCATCGTTATCCTCGGTTTCTCCGTGCACTTCGTCTCCGCCGTGCACTCTCCGTCAAATCACTTTTCGAATCGCCCTTACCACTTCTGTCCCTTCTCCGTTTGCTCCCGCGACCGTCCCGCCTCGATTCTCGCCATCATTTCCTCGTACTCTATGTCTGGCAGCACGCGCACCAAAGTCATCATTCCCATCATCTGCGCGCTCCAATTCGTCGGCAGGCCGTACGTCTCCGGTTTCGCCACCGCGTCGTCCATTCCCATTTCCATGAACGCGTCCTGCGGAAATCCCGGCACGCTGCTTGCATTCGCCGCGATCGGAGAGTGCTCTCCCGGCTCGAACGGCACGCTCTTCGCCAGCGTCGCCATCTGGCTCATCGCCTGCCCCTGAGTCAGGCTCGCCGTCTCGATCGCGCGGCCCCGCAAAAGGTCCGTCATGTTGTTCATCATGTGGTGCGGCAAGTGGCAGTGCAGCATCCACGCCCCCGGATATTTCGCGTCGAATTCCACCACCCGCGCCTGCGCCACGCCCACCAGCACCGTATTCATCGGATACCACGTCGATTCCGGCGCCCGTCCGCCTTCCGTTCCCGTGATCACGAACTGATTTCCGTGCAAATGAATCGGGTGGTGGTCCATCCCCATGTTGATGATGCGCAGACGCACGCGGCTCCCCAACCGCGCGATCATCGGCGTGATCGCCGGCGCCGCCACTCCGTTAAACGTCAGCCAGTTGTATTCCATCGACGCCGTGTTCGGAACGTTGTTGTTCGGCAGCACCGCCCACTCCTGCAAGACCACTCCAAAATCGTGATCCGCGCGCGGCGTGTAGCTTTTCTCCGGATGCGCCACGAAAAATCCGATCATCCCCATCATTTCCTGCATCGCACCGTGCGAGTGATAGAAAAACGTCCCCTCCTGATGCACCGTGAATTCATAAACATATTTTTCCCCCGGCGCCACCGGCTTCTGGCTGATCCACGGCACGCCGTCCTGGTCGATGGGAACTTCCAGCCCGTGCCAGTGAATCGAAGTGGCTTCCGGCAATTTGTTCTCGAGAATAATCCGCACGCGCTCGCCTTGCTGCACTTGAATCGTCGGGCCCGGCAAACTTCCGTTATAGCCCCACGCCTCGATCGTCTTGAACGGCGAGATTTTTCGCTTCACCGGCTCCGCGACCAAATGGAAAACTTTTACGCCTCCATCCATTTCGGACGGTAGGTCGGCCACGTCCGGCGTCACCATCCGCAAATACGAATCGGGCCCCGCCGGCGGCGCTTCCTTTTTCTTGTGATTCCCATACGGGCTGTGGTGCCGTCCCTTTTCAATCTCCCGCGCCGTTTGCGAATCGAGAGCGTCCGCCGGCGCTTTTCCGCGCACCGTCTCCGCCATTCCCAGCAACCCCGCTCCGAATAGCGTCGCATCCTGGAAAAATTTTCGTCTCGTGCCGTTCATTCCTGCCTCCGTACTTTCCTTCTGGCCTGTCTGCAATGTGGATTGTCGCGCCGCTCCGTGCTCGCAGAGTCCCAGCGTCCGCGTCGCGTGAGCCGAAGTTTCACGCCATCACGCCAATCGCCTTCGTTTGCTGGGGATTTCGAAAAGAATGCCTGCTGCGAAGAACTGCCGTCACCGGAAGCAACCGTTCCGATCCCAAGAAATCTCGTTGCGCACGCCAAGCCCCGGACTTGCTCACATTCCGAAGAGTTTTGCCCGGCGCACGAATTCCGCGCTACAGGCTCGTCTTCACGCTACGCCGCTGCCTCTAACCCGTCAATTCTCACTTCGCAGGGTGTGTCTTTTCACGTTACACCGCCACTCCGCTTCACTAATACCCGTGCCCGTTCGAATCGCTCTCCACTTCCACTTTTCCCGCAAACGATCGGTACACATACGTAAAATAACCCGCCGCGAGAATCATCCCCACAATCCACCAGATCATTCCAACCTTCAGTCCGTACGCTCCGGCCTTCGCCCCTTCCACCGTCAGCGAATACACCGGGTTGCGCGCCGGCAGCACCATCGGATAAACGCCAAACACCACGCTCGTCAGCATTCCCACCAAATACAGGCACGACGCGAAAAACGCCTTCTGCTCTTGCCGTTTTCTCAGTTCGAACGCCACACCTGCCAGCCCCGCCACCGCCAGCAGCGGCAAGATCATTCCCAACGGCCACGTAACAAAATTCTCTTTCACTTGCGGCTGCACTTCAAACGTCACCGCCGTCACCAGTGCGGTCAGCGCAACCACTCCCCACCACACCCGCCAGGCCACTCGCTTCGCGCGTTCGTTCACCGCGCCTTTCGTTTTCAATTGCACCCACAGCGCGCCGTGCATCACCAGCACCAGCAGCGCCAGCACGCCCACCAGAATCGTGTACCAATCCAGAATTCCCGTCTCTTCTCCCAGACGGAAATTCGTCCACAGCGGCTCGAAGAAATATCCGCTCGCATCCAGCGGCACGCCCCGCACCACGTTCGCCAGCGCCGCCCCATAAAACACCGCCAGCAGCGCGCTCGAAGCGCAAAACAAAAAATCCCAAAACGGATCCCACACCGCGCTCTTCACATGATTGCGAAATTCAATCGAAGCGCCCCGCAAAATCAGCAGCCAAAGCACCACCATCAGCGGAAGATAAAATCCGCTGAACCCGCTCGCATACAGCGCTGGAAACGCAAAGTACAGCGTGCCTCCTGCCGCCAGCAGCCACACTTCGTTCCCGTCCCACACCGGCCCGATGCTCGCCAGAATCTGCCGCCGCTCTTCGTCCGTTCGCGCGATCAGCAGATGAATCGCGCCCGCGCCCAAGTCAAATCCGTCCAGCAGCACGTACATCGCGATCATGATCGCTACGAGGCAGAACCAGATTGTTCCCATCTTGTCCTCTCTCTCTCAATCCGCCGCCACGGAAACGCGGGCTTCCCGCCGCAAATCATCTTCCGGCCCGGGGCCTTCTTCAATCTCGCGGTACACCAGGAAAAGCCACAAGATTCCCAGCACCGTGTACATCCCCATGAACCCGATCAGCGTGAACCACGCATTGCCCGCTCCCACCCGTGGCGAAATGCCCTGCGCCGTCCGCATCATCCCGTAAATCAGCCACGGTTGCCTGCCCAGTTCCGCCGTCATCCACCCCGCCGTATTTGCGATATACGGCAGCGGCACGCAAATCATCAGAATCCATAGCATCCATCTCGCCGTGAACAATTTCCCGCGAAAATATAAAAACGCCGCCACCACCATCACCGCGATGAATATCGTCCCCAGCCCCACCATCACGTGATAGCTGTAGTACAGCAGCGCAATCTGGTCCGGCCATTCGTCCTGCGGAAAGTCCGCCAGCCCGCGCACGTTCGCGCTCCATTGTTGATAGGTGAGAAAGCTCAGCATCCGCGGCACCACCAGCGGATTGTCCAGCTTCCGGTGTTGCACGTCCGGCTGGCCCAGAATCGCCAGCGGCGCGCCTGCTTGCGTCTCGAACAATCCTTCCATCGCCGCCAGCGTCGGCGGCTGATTCTCCGTCACCATTTTTCCCTGCTGGTCTCCCGTCGGAACAAGTTGCAGCACGGCCGCCAGCAGGCCCACCAAAACTCCCGCCTTCACAAACGTTTGCCCATATCGCTCGTGCCGGCTCGTCAGCAAATAAAACGCTCCCACCGCGGCCATCACGAAACATCCCGTTTGCACCGCTCCCAGCATCGTGTGCGCGTATTGCCAAAGCGCCCACTTGTTCAAAAGCAGTCCCCAAAAACTCGCCAGCTCGATCCGCCCGGTTGCGCCCGATCCGGTATCCCACCGGATGCTGCATCCACGCGTCCGTGGCCACGATCAAAAATCCTGACATCCACGATCCCAGCCAAACCAGAAACGCCGCCCACCAATGTCCCACTCGCCCCAGTTTTTTCTCGCCGAACAGAAACAATCCCAAAAAACTCGATTCCAGAAAAAACGAAAACACTCCTTCCATCGCCAGCGTTTGCCCGATCACGCCTCCTGCCTCTTTTGAAAACGCCGCCCAGTTCGTTCCGAATTGGAATTCCATCGGAATTCCCGTCACCACTCCGATCGCGAAATTAATTCCAAAAATCCGCGCCCAGAATCGCGCCGCACGGTTGTAGTGCTCGTCGCCCGTGCGCAGTGCCTTCGTCTTCAAATAGACCAGCAGCAGCGCCAGCCCCATCGTCAACTGCGGAAAAATGTAGTGGAAAGTTATCGTAAACGCGAACTGCAGCCGGTCTACGGTCAGCGCGTCATTCATCTCAGCACCTCGCTGCTCCTCACCCGCTCACTTCAGCCCACGCCATCGAAGCACACGTCCCCCAAGCCCGCCTCTTCCGCCACGTTAAGTAGCAGCATTCTCCCACTTTCTCTGTGACCTGGAACACAATATCTCCACACCCCAGCCCCGTTCACAATTTGCAACGGTTTTTTCTTATCGCCGCGCGAAAACTCGTCCGCCCTGGTTGAAGGTTCTAAATTTTCGAACTCTAATCGCTGGCAGATCGTAACTCGAATCTTGAGTGTTTGATTGCCCAGCCCACGCGGGGCAGCACCCTATACGACTTCTACCTTGGCGTAATGACCGGTCGCGGAAGCGATCTTGCCATCGCAGGTCAGGAGAGGGGCGTCGAGTAGCTCAGCAAGCGCCACGTATGCCGCATCATAAGCCGTCAGCATTGCGCGGAGTTCCCAAATGCGTGGAATTAGGAAATCGTGTGGATAGCGACGGAGCGGTAGGTCGCGGAGGTCTTCGAGCGCTTCCTTCCCTCGCTGCGCGGTAATCCTCTTATCCCGAACATAACGCCGCAACACCTGAGCCACTTCAACGTCGAGGAGATGAGGAGCGTGCAGCGACTCCGAGCGAGCAAACATACGGCGATCGATCTTGACACCCGCGCGCGACTGAAGAAGCCACTCGATTGCCGCGGAGGCATCGAGAACGATCACCGTGCATCCCGCTCGCGGCGCACGGCTTCTGCCGCGGATAGGGGCTCTGCAATCCGCGAGCGGTGGCGCACGCGTTCCCGCAGTTCCGCCACCGTGGGCCGCTCGGCAAGGTGGCGCATCTCCGCCAGCAAGAAATCCGAAAGAGACATCCCGGCCATCGCTGCCTGCGCCTTCAAGGTGCGATGCACACCGTCCGGCACATTGCGAACCTGAATCATCTTGGACATGTGCCAAGCATGCAATCATGCGAAGCACATGTCAAGGCTCGGGTAGAGTCACCGGGCAGCACAAGTGCAAATAGAACTCAGGGCAGGCTGGTGGGGCTGGGGAGATTCGAACTCCCGACAAACGGTTTAGGAAACCGTTGCTCTATCCATCTGAGCTACAGCCCCACGAGGCATAACACCACGATTTTATCTGGAATTAGACCAATTGGGTGGAAGTTTTGAAAGCGTCCATAACGCTGATGGTAGGATCATTCTAATTGTCTCTAGTTTTCTGGCGACCCTAGATTTTGTTGTTCGGCTACCGCTGCCAGGCGCAACAACCGATTTGGCGGACTGGATCCTCTGCGGCCTAAACAAACTTGCGCGAACGGGTGGGTCAAGGTACGCTTTCGCTCGATGCTGATTGGGGGTGAACTGTGGTCCCCTCTAATCGATTTCTTGTACCACTGGCCCTTGCGTGCACGGCACTGTTATGTCCTCTGCCGGTGGCAGCCCAGGCTGCCGGTTCCCAACAATCCAACCAGGGGAGAAGCGCGAGCCTGATGGTTCGCAGGTTTGCGCTGCATTACAACGGCTCGTTCAAGAGAGTCTCTCCTGATGAAATAGGGCGCCGGTTGACGCAGAAGGGACTCCTTCCCGTCGTCGAAAAACCTTACGATCAGGCGAAGCTGAACTTGATCAAAGAAGAAATCAAAAAGATATATAAAGAGAGAGGGATTGCGGTTGATGCAGAAAGTGTTTTGAACTCGACAAGCAGCCCGCGATACGTCGAAGTATTCATCGAAGTTTATAAGCAATAAGAGATTCTTAGAACTTCTGACCGTTGGGAGCGCCGCGCTTTTCAGGCACTAACCCAAATCATGTCACTCTGTTCAAACATATCCACGCTTTACTCCTCCGGTAAGCTCCCGCGCTACCGGACATTGACCCACTTGTTCGGTCTCAGCGTTTATCAAGTATGCGGAGCGAGTGGCGTAGATATCCGAATTGAAAATCAGAAACCTGCCTGAGACTGAATTCTGTCTGATACGCGCTGGCTATGCCGTACGGAACGTCTTTCGCGTTCCAGCCCTTTCCTGCTCCGCCACTCAATTTTCACGGCTTCAAACCCGGTGCGACCTTCGCAATCCGCAGCTTCTTGAATATCGTCGGCCAATATTCCTTCAAAAGATTGTTCGCCGCGCCGAATCCGATTCGTATCCCATACCGCTGAAACGTTTTCCCCGCCGTTCGTTCCGAGTCCGGCAAATACAGATTCGCCAATCCTTCTGCCGCCAGCGGCCCCACCGTTCCCGCCCAATTGAATGTTTCGCCGGCCGAATCCGTCCGAATCACCACTGCGCGCCGCAGCGCATGTGCCGCCCGCGCCTTGAACCCGCCCTTTAGCATCACAAAGTATCTCGGGTCTTCGTGCAGCACTGCCGGTAACAAAAACGTTCCGAAAAAATGGCTCGAAGCCCCGCTTGCCATTGACGCCCCAAATCGCTTGCCGAATCCTTCTCCGCCTTGCCCGTACCCCGGCAGGGTGCCGCGCGCCTCGCTGATTCCTGACGCCGCCGCGGAAGCCATAATCTGCGGCGGCGATACGCTCGTGGCCAAAAACAGCTCGAATTTTTGCAATGGCCGCAGCGGTCCGGGGCTAGTTGCCAATTCCGGATAGAAGTAGGATTTTCTTGCGATCAATCCAAGCGGCGTTTGCCAGATGTTCTTCTGCTGTTGCCGCGCTGCGCCCGGCGCGGCCTGCTTAGGCGCGGGGTTGTCGGGCAAGCCCAAGCGTGCCGGCTCCGGCTTCTCCTGTGCCGCCGCTCCCTGGCTGGCAAAAAGGACCAACACCCCCGCCAGCACCACCTGGATTCCCCCGCTCATTGCTGCGATAGTAGCACGACCCCTTTGATGCTCATCCCCGCTGATTGGCCATACCTTATACTTGCCCGCGCTCCGACCCGCCGCCCGCCGCATCCCAGACGAACCGCGCAGCGCGCTTTCCTCGGCAAATTCCTCCTCATTCGAATTCTAAAATCGCCTAACTAACAGCAAGCAAAGCTGTTACAAGTTAACTCTTGACAACTAAGGCGTTTAGGCTATAATGTTTATGTTTCAATAGCGGAGGAGAAAGGGAGCACGCCCTTGCCTCCGTCGTCCGGTCGCTTCATCAGTCCCCGCATTAGGACTTTTTTCTACTCAGCGTCCCTACCTATCCCTTTTTGCCATCGCGGTTCGCAGTCTGCGCTTTCTTACTCCCATTCGCGCCCCGGCCAGACCGTCCCATCTAACGCTTTCCATCCTTCCCAGCTTCAACCGATCCTCGTTTGCCTTCCTGAGCCGAGCCGCCGCCCAAACCTTTGCTCTCCCCGCTCTCTCCAACACCAAAAAGAGCGCGTCCGGCGCCCTTTGTTATCAATCACTTCCAAACGCCTTTTCCAGCAAACCCTTTGCCCTGATACTCTTACAAATGCCCAGGGGGGTGTGCCTACCAACTCAAAATTTTTCGCGCCGAAGCCTCCTACCGGGCCACGCCGTCGCCCTCGCCGGCCAGTCACCAATCACCAGTCACCAGTCACCGCTCCTCGTGCTACCATTTCGCTCCGCTCCCAATCCGTTGTCCAATCCAGCCGAGATGGAGAAAATTATGAACCGCACCCTTCGCATCGTGGCGATTGTTCTCGCCGTTTTGATCCTTCTTTTGGTCGTCGTTCCTTTTCTGATTCCGGTCGACAAATTCCGGCCCGCGATCGAGCAAAAAGCTTCTCAGGCCCTCGGCCGCAACGTTCAATTCGGCAGCCTGAGTCTGTCCCTCATCAGCGGATCTCTTTCCGCGGAAAATCTTTCCATCGGCGACGATCCCAAATTCAGCCAATCGCCGTTTCTCACCGCCAAATCGCTCAAAGTCGGCGTCGAACTCTTGCCTCTCATTTTCAGCAAAACCCTCAACGTCACCGGCATCACCATCGACGAACCCCAAGTCACTCTTCTGCACACGGCCGCAGGTGTTTGGAACTTTTCCACGCTCGCTGGCGCCACCACCACTTCGCAACAAGCCCAAGCCGCAAAAGCTTCGCCCACCGCAACTGCGCCCGCCGACCTTTCCGTCGGGAAATTCACTCTCAAGGACGGCCGCATCATCGTCGGCTCAACTACGTCCGCAAAGCGCAGCACCTATGACAACGTCAGCGTCGTCGCCTCCAATTTTTCCATGACCTCCAAATTTCCCGTCACCGTCACCGCCGATCTTCCCTCCGGCGGAAAATTCAAACTCGACGGAACAGCCGGTCCCATCGATCAGAGCGATGCGTCCCTCACTCCTCTCGACGCCAAGCTCGATATCAGCTCTCTCAATCTCGCCTCCACCGGTTTCCTCGATTCCGCCGCGGGCCTCGGTGGCCTTCTCGATCTGACCGCGAATCTTGTTTCGCAAAACGGACAAGCAGAAATAAAAGGCAGCGTAAAACTTTCGAAAGCTTTGCTCGTGGCCGGTGGCTCGCCCGCCGGCGTTCCGCTCACTGTCGATTTCGATACCAAATACGATTTGCGCAAAAACTCCGGCGTGCTGGAGCCTTCGACGGTCAACATCGGAAGCGCCGCCGCCCATCTCAACGGCCCGTATCAAACCGCGGGAGAAGCCACCACCGTCAATATCAAGCTCGACGCCAAGGATATGCCCGCCAAAGACCTGCAAGCCTTCCTCCCCGCGCTCGGCATCAATATCCCGAAAGGGGCGTCGCTCGAAGCCGGCACTCTCAACGCGGACCTGAGTATCACTGGTCCCACCAACAAGCTTGTCACCACTGGCAACGTCGGCCTCTTCAACGGAAAGCTCGCGGGATTCGATCTCGGCTCGAAGATGTCTTCGATCGCCTCGCTTGCCGGCATCAAGAGCGGCAAGGATTTGGACATTGAAAAGCTCACCACTGATCTCCGCATGGCTCCTGACGGTCTGAAAGCCGACAACTTCATCGCCGTGATTCCTTCCGTTGGCAATCTTTCCGGCGCGGGCACGGTGGATTCCAAGAACAATCTGGACTTCAAGATGGCCGCCACGCTCACCAGCGCGCTCGGCGAAGTCGCCAGTCCCGTTTCTAGTGCCGGCGGCATTCTCGGAAAAGCCACCGGCGGCGGCAGCGGCTGCAAGAGCGGCACAACCGTGCCTTTCCAGATTCATGGCACGACTTCCGATCCAAAATTCGTCCCCGATGTCGGCGGACTCGCTGCCGGCATGATGAAGTCGCAGCTCGGCTGCGCCGCGGGTGTCACCACCAGCGCCGGAAAAGACGCAGGGAAAGCTCCTGCCGCGGCTGTTAAAGGTCTTGGCGGCCTGCTAAAGAAGAAACCCTACTGAGCGTTCTAAGAATGCAGAAGAGGAGCAAGGAGCAAACAAGCGCAAAGGGCGGGCAGCGATAAAGCCAGTGCAGCCATCAAGGGAAGGCAAGCGAACGCCCAGAAAAAAATCCACAAAAAAGACAGCGGCAAATATTGTTCACCGGCACTGGGCGAGAGCGTTGCTCGTCACTCATAACGTAACGCGACCATCGGATCGACACGCATGGCGCTCCGCGCGGGCACATAGCAAGCGAGCGCAGCGACGCCTGCCAACACAAGCGACACGGCAACGAACGTCGCCGGATCGTTGGCGGATACGCCGTACAGAAGATGCGAGAATCCGGAAAGCACCCGCGTGAGAATTAACGCCGCCGCCGCGCCGATGGCAAGTCCCACCAGAGCCAGCCGAAGACCGTGGCCCACGATCATCCGAAAAATATCCTGTTTTTCGGCGCCCAGGGCCATGCGGATTCCAATTTCGTGGATGCGCTGCGCGACCGAATAGGAAATCACGCCGTAGATTCCGACGGACGCCAGCAGCAACGCCAGCGCCGCAAAACTTCCAGCAGCATCAGCGGAAAGCGCTGCGACGACATCGACTCCGAAACAATCTGCTGCATCGTGTGGACGTCATAAATCGTCCGGTCGCTGTTCCCGCCATAAACTTCTGCTTTGATAGCGGGAATCAGCGAAGCGGCGTCAAGCGGCGTGCGAACCAGGATCTTCCACTCGGGATACGCCTCAAGGGCACCCATTCGTCGGGATCTTGATAAAGCGAAAAGTAGCTCTGCGCTCGAGTCGACGCGCCGGTTTCGCCCAGGCCCCACTGGCTTACGTGGCCCACGACGCCGACAATCGGGCAGGGACCCAACAGGAGTGCTAAAGCCGAAAGTGATGGCCTGGCCCACGGGATCTTTGCCCGGGAAATATTGCTCTGCGAAAACGCTGTCGATTACCACCACGCATCGGAGATTTGATGGTGTCTTGCGGCGTGAAGAAACGGCCTCGGAGCAGCGGGATTTGCATGGTGCGGAGATAATCCGGACCCGTGCCGAACACCATCGTCCGCGGCGCGTTTTGAACCGCGTCGGGTTTTTGCGAGTCGACCCAGAAGGGAGCTTCGGAGTCATTGCGAGTCAGAGGCACGAGATCGGCAAAATCCGCCGCCTGCACGCCCGGAATCATGCGAACGCGTTCGAGAAACTGCTGATAGGCGGTGCGAATATTCGGGCCCGATCTTCGTCAACGGAAGGAGAAAAGCCGATTTTGAAAGCTAATGAGATGTTGCGTGTCAAAACCGGTATTGGTCTCCCACAAATGGCGGATGGTGCGAAGCAACAGCCCGGCACTCACGAGCAAAACCAAAGTCAGCGCCATCTGCACAATCAAAAGACTGCTTTGCGCGCGATGATGGGCGCTCGTCGAGCCGCGCCCGCCCTCCTGCAACGAAATTTGCAGGTCAGCTTTCGAACTTTTCAGCGCGGGCGCGAGGCCAAACAGAATTCCGACGGCGATCGAAACGCCAAGCGTGAACCAGAGCAAAACGTGAGCATTCACGCCAATGTTTTCGATGCGCGGCAAATTTCCCGGCAGCGCCGCGAGCTACCGGTTTGATTCCGAATTTCGCGACGAGCACGCCCAGCGCGCCGCCGGCAAGCGAGAGGAGAATGCTTTCGGTCAGCAACTGCCGCACCACGCGCATGCGATTGGCGCCCAGCGCCAGCGGATGGCAAATTCTCGCGCGTGCGCGCCGCCGAACGCGCCATCCAAGAGATTGGCGACGTTCGCACAAGTGATCAGCAAAACCAGCCCAACCGCTCCGAACAGCAAGAGACAGCGTTCCGCTCACGTCGCCGACGATCACTTTCTTGAGCAGGCTCGACGTCGATTCCGAGGCCGCGATTCTCGCCAGGGTAGAGCTGATCCAAATGGTCCTGGACCGCGCTCATCTCCGATTGCGCTTGCGCGATGCTGATGCCGGGTTTCAGTCGCGCGATGGCCACCATATTGTCATGGCTACCGCGCGCCTCCAGCATCAACGGATTGCGCTGTCCGAGCGGCAAATAAATATCTCCTCGTTCTCCAAGAAACGAAAACCCTGCCGGAAGGACGCCGACGATTGTGCAATCCATTCCGTTCAAAGTGACGGACTTGCCCAGCGCCTGCAGGGCTCGCGCCGAAACGGTTTCGCCACAAGCGATCGCTGATCATAACGACGGGCGCTCCGCCGCGCTGGTCTTCCTGCGGAGAGAAATCGCGGCCTAGAGATGGCTTCGACGCCGAGCGTGCGGAGGAAGCCGGAAGAGAATTCATCGCCTCCGAGGTGTTCAGGCGCGCCAGGAGCTGGTCAAATCGTAGCCTTGGCGGAGCATGAGCGACGGCCATTTGCTGGAAGGAGCGAGCGCTGCGCTGCCAATCCAAGAAATTGGGATAAGGAAATCGCGTCTTGGGAAAAGCGCAGATTGCTTTCGCAGCACCATAACAAGCCGATTGGGTTGGAAATACGGCAGCGGGGACAACAAGACGCCCTGCACCACGCTGAACATGGCGGTGTTGGCGCCGATACCGAGGGCGAGTGTGAGGATAGCGACGGCGCTGAAGGCAGGGGATTTGCGGAGTGTACGAAGGGCGTAGCGAATGTCGGAGAAAAAACTTTCGAGGGAGGGCCATTGCCAGACTTGGCGGCTGTCGTTTTCGATGAGGGTGAGATTGCCGAATTCGCGGCGAGCTGCGTATGTGGCGTCTTTTCGGGACATGCCAGAGGCGACGAGTTCTTCGATTTTTTCTTCGAGGTGCGCGCGAATTTCTTCGGAGAGATCGCCGTAGATGCGGCGGCGCGAGAGCAATTGTTTTAGCCAGCTCGCAATTTTCATGATTCACCCGCGGCCGGAAGGAATGCGGCGAAGGCGGGGATTGGCTTTCGTTTTCCACACATTTCTTTTTTCAATCATTGCGTTTCTCAAACATTTCGTTTTTCATTCATTTCGTTATTCAAACATCTCGGTTTTGATCGTTTTCGATTTTCACTCATAACGGAGCGCAACCATGGGATCGACCTGTGTGGCGCGGCGCGCCGGAAGAAAACTCGCGAGAAAGAGCACGGCGAGGAGCAACAAGCAGGCAAAGCACATCGAGAAAGGATCATAGATGCTGACGCCATAGAGCATGCCGGAGTGTTCGTGTGGGACGAGGTACAGCGTGCTGCGGAGCACGCGGGCCAGGAACAGCGACGCGACGATGCCGAAGAACAAGCCGGCGAAACCCATCGCCAGGGATTGGCTGATTGCGTGGCGCAAGACCCGCGACGGGGTAGCTCCGAGAGCGAGGCGAATGCCGAACTCTTGCGTACGCTGGCGAACGAAATAGGACACGGTGCCGAAAATGCCGACGGAAACGAGCGTCAATCCAACGAGGGCCAGGATGGCGACGAGCAGAAGGTCAAACCGGGCGCCGCCCACTGAGTGAGAGATCCGGTCGTCCATGGTTTGGATATTGAAAATGGGCTGGTCCCTGTCCAAGGAGTAGACGACGCCGCGGATAGCGCCCAGGAGCGCGCCACGCGGCAAGGAGGAAGAGACCACTCCATACATCGCCGGGACGGGATGCTGTGGGTAGGGAAGATAGACGACTTCGAAGGGCACTTCGTTGGCGTTGAATTCGTGAACGTTTTCGCAGATGCCGACGATTTCGACGGGAGGATCTGGAGGAACCCCCCGCCGCGGGTCGGGGACAAACTCTAGGACTTTGCCCAGGGGATCCTCGGAGCCGAAAAAAGTGCGAACGGCGTTGCGATTGATCACCGCCACCCGCGGAGAGTTTTCCGTGTCATGCGAAGAGAAAGCGCGGCCGGCGAGAAGATGCATGTGCAATGCGTCGAAGTAGCCGGACGCAACAGAGTAAACAACAATGCCGGTGCCATAGGGATGGAGCGCAGGACGGCCCTTGACCTGGACTGAGGCGAAAAGCGGGGAACCGGCAAGGGGAATGCCGCTGCCGAGAGTGACGGAGCGGACACCGGGCAGCGCGCGGAGTTGCTCGGTCAGAAGGCGGAAGTAGCGCTGCTGCTGGTCCGGTTTGGAGTAGTTGTCTCCGCGCAAGGCGATGCGGAAGCTAAGCGCGCCGGGAGCGTCGAATCCGCGAGGGGCCTGCTCGAGGCGGATGAAGCTCGAGAGAAAGAGGCTGGTGGCGAAGAGGAGAACCAGTGCGAGAGCGATTTCGACGGCGACAAGAGCGACGCGGGTTTTCTGCCCCTGGAGGCCGGAAGAAAGGCCGCTAGCGCCCTGGCGAAGAGCGACGTTGAGGTCCACTCGACAAGAAAAAAGAGCGGGGGCGATGCCCACTAAGAGAGCGGAGAAGATCGAGACGCCCAGGACAAAAAGGAGCACGCGCGAGTCGAGAGCGATTTGCGTGTTGCGAGGCAGGGTGTCCGCAGGGATGAATGCGGCAAAGGCGTTGGCGCCCCAATAGCCGAGCAGAGCGCCCGCGGCTCCGCCGGCAAAAGATAAGACGAGGCTTTCGACGAGCGATTGACGCATGAGCGCGGCGCGCGGGGCTCCAAGAGCGGCACGAAGGGCGAATTCACGCTGGCGGGCCAAGCCGCGAGCGAGAAGCAAGCCTGCATTGTTCACACAGGCGATCAGGAGAACCAAGAGAACAGCGCCGGCGAAGAAATAGAGAGGGCGCGCGGCGAATGTGGTCCACGTTTCGCGCAAGTTCTTGACAGCGGCGATGTCTTCGAGTTTGGCGCCCTCGGATTTCAGTTCGCTCTGGAGGATGGCATCCAGTTCGGCTCGGGCGCCGGAGGGTGTAATGCCGGGAGCCAGCCTGCCGATGACATAGATATTGCGGCGCACGGGCGAAGCAGGGTCTTCGGAAAGGGGAACGAAAATGGAGGGCTCGTCGATGTACTCGAAGCGAAGACGCGGGGAAGCGATGCCGACGACCATGTAAGGCTCGCCATCGAGCGTAACCGGTTTTCCGAGGACGTTCAGATCGGAAGAAAAGTGGGATTGCCAGAGGGCATGCGAGAGGATAGCGACGTGATCGCGGCCGGCTGTTTCTTCTTCGGGGAGAAAAGAGCGGCCGCGTTCGAGAGGAACTTCGAGCGTATCGAAGAGATTCGATCCGACGGGCATAACAAGCTCGCGTTGCGAAGTGCCGCCCGCGGCGAGATTCATGGCCATCGGATAGGCCGTGGCGGCGAGATTCTGAAAGGAGTGGCTCTGCGAGTGCCAGGCCTGAAAGACGCGCTCCGAGAGGACGTCCCATTGGCGCGGATTTTGTCGGAGGACGACGTGGGCGTCCACAAGACGCTCGGAATCGGGGAAGGGAAGCGGGCGCCAGAGCTGGGATTCGAGGACGCTGAAGATAGCGGAGTTGGCGCCGATGCCGAGAGCGAGAGTGGCGATGACGACGAACGTGAAACCGGGGCTTTTGCGGAGAGTGCGAATGGCGTAGCGGACGTCGGCGAAGAAACTTTCGAGGGAGGGCCATTGCCAGACTTGGCGGCTGTCGTTTTCGATGAGGGTGAGATTGCCGAATTCGCGGCGAGCTGCGTATGTGGCGTCTTTTCGGGACATGCCAGAGGCGACGAGTTCTTCGATTTTTTCTTCGAGGTGCTCGCGGATTTCTTCGGAGAGATCGCTGTAGAGGCGGCGGCGCGAGAACAGTTGTTTTAGCCAGCGCGCGAATTTCATGATGCACCTGGAGCGAGGACGCGCGTGATGCCTTCCAGCATTTTTTCGAAACGGGAGACTTCGCGCTGGAGGTGCTTCGCGCCGGCCGGGGTCAATTTGTAAATGCGGACGCGGCGGTTGGTTGCGGAGATGGCCCATTCGGCTTTGACCAAATCTTCCTTGAGGAGGCGCTGGAGAGCCGGGTAGAGCGAGCCTTCTTCGATTTGGAGCAGGTCGTTGGAGGAACGCTTGATGTGCTGGACGAGGGCGTAGCCGTGGAGAGGCTGGCGCTTGAGGGTGCGGAGAATCATCATTTCAAGAGCGCCGGGGAAGAGGTCGCGCTGTTCGGGCTTTTTCATGGCGGCTCCGAAACGTGGCTAGAGGCTAGGTTTGATAAGGCCTAGAGTAAAATAGTGTAAGCGGGATTCGGCGTCAAGAACTATTTTTTGTCGAGAGCAAGAGTGGCGGCATCGAATTGACGCAGGCGATCGACGCGCACGAAGCTGAGCCCTCGGCGTTCTGAGGATGAGGATGCTTCACTCGTAGCGCAGGGCCACCATGGGATCGACGCGGATGGCGCGGCGAGCTGGGAGAAACGAAGCGATTCCGGCTATGAGAAGCAACAAGCAAGCTGCAAAACCAATGCTGAGCGGATCCGTTGGCTTCACTCCCCAGATTGATCCGCGAATTAACTGCGCAGCTGCAAGGCCAGCGGCCACGCCAAATAAGATGCCGATGCACACTATTCGCATCATTTCGCCAACTAACATGCGGAACACATCGCCTCGATTTGCGCCCAGCGCCATTCGAATCCCGATTTCGCGCGTCCTTTCCGCCGCCGCGTGGGAGGTCACACCATAAACGCCGATCATCGCCAGTAAGCCAACAAACAAACCGAACGCCGTGGCAATCAACGCCATGGCGCGATTGCGGTGGACGGAGTCGCTGAGCATGTTACTCAGCGGCTCACATTTCAAGACGATACGAGGATCAACCGTCGCGGCCGCACTCTCCAAGCGTTTGGCCGTTTCGGGGAGGGAACCCGCCACTCGAATTTCGTAGTTGCCTACTCCCAAGCATGAACTCCCACATTGGGAAACAGGCCGGTGCAAAATGGGGAGTGGAGGATCACTGGGGCGCCGAATTTGTATGTCCCCAGCGACGCCAACAACCTGGACCGCGTAATCGCGCCCGTCACCCTCGCCATCATTCTCACGAAATGTCAGCCCGACGGGATTCACTTTGCCAAACAGCACTCTGGCAAGGTCTGCGCTGAGAATAGCCACGGGAACGGACGCGGAGGTGTCTGTGTCGTTAAAATCCCGGCCGGCCAGTATCGGAGTCCGCCAAGTTCGGAAAGAATCCGGCGAGCTGAAACCGAGATAAGCGCCAGATCTTCGCTGGGACCCTCCTGGCCCGGGAACCACCAACTGGGCAAGCGACGTCTTCGAAAAAGTGCGGCCCCATGATGCGGACGTGACACCGGGCAGAGACCGAAAGGCCGTCAGTAATTCTTCTCCGACGATTGCATCGCGCTGCGGGCTTTGGCCGGCGTCTGGAAGGGTCGCCTGAGCAGTGAGTACGCCTTTGGGTTCATAGCCCGGATCCTGTGCCAGGAGCGCCTGCATAGTGCGGACCAGCAAGCCCGCGCTGGCAAGCAGTGCGACCGATAAAGCCACCTGCACCACCACAAGCCCGGAATTCATGACGCGGTTTCTGCGCGCTCCAGTCGTCAGGCCGTTGTTCATCGCCGAAGAGAGCGAAATTTGAGTTGCTCCGAACGCCGGTGCTAGTCCAAAGAGCAGAGCGCACGCCAAAGTGAGACCCAGAGCAAAGACGGCAAGCTTCGCATCCCACGACAAATCCATCAGAATTGGATCGTTCGGATAGGAAAGCGCCCATAGCAGAACTTGGCTTCCCCAGCGCGCGACGATAAGACCCATCGCGGCACCGGCCACCGATAAGACCGCGCTCTCCGTCAGCAGTTGCCGCACTAGCCGCCCCCGAGTCGCGCCGAGCGCAAGCCGGGTGGCGATTTCGCTCCGCCGCTTTGCAGCCCGCGCGAGCAGCAGATTGCCTAAGTTTGCGCAGGCGACGATCAAGGCGACTGCGGCCATCGTCATCAAAAGCAGCATGACGTCGGTCGATTGCAGCCAGGTAGTGGACATACCGTTCGCCATGGAAGATGCGTCGAGAGATCCGTGTGCAACGGATCGCCCTCCGCTTCCATTGGGGTTGGCCGGTAGGGCTTTGAATATCTCGGGAACCAGCACCTGCAATCCGGCATTAGCTTGGCTCACGCTCATTCCCGGCTTCAGCCGGGCCACGAGGCTCAGCTTCCAAGCAAGAGGATTGTCCAGCGACGGCGTCTGATGTCCGTAGAGTATCGGATAGTCTCTGTACGTCCTCTGCGCCTCGAGCGGCATGAAGATTTCAAGTTTGCCGTCGGTGTCCACGCCGGAAAAAGACTTCGGGGCCACACCAACGATCAAGAATTCGTTTCCATTTACACGGATCGCCCGGCCGAGGACGCCTGTCGATTCGGCATAGCGCTGCCGCCACAATCTGTGACCAATCACGCATACGGGCGGCGCGCCAGTCTGGTCATCCGAAGATTGCAGGACCCTACCTAAAACGGCTGGGACGCCAAGCGTTGAGAAATAATTGCCAGAAACGTAGGCCCCATACACATCCTCCTGTCCGTTTGAGTCTGCGATTACGAAACGGGCGTCGAAGTAGTTGTAAGCGAGAACGCTCGAAAAGATATTCTGCCGATCCCGAAAGACTTTCCACTCCGCGTACGAGTGGCCGTTGAGGCCCAAGCCGGAACCACGATCTAGCTCGACCAACTCCTCCGGCCGCTCGACAGGCAGCTTCCTGAGCGCCAGCGCATAAATCACCGAAAAGATCGCGATCGTCGCCCCCATGCCCAACGCGAGGGACAAAACAGACACGGCCGTGAAGCCCGGAGATTTGCGCAGCATGCGCGCCGCGAAGCGCAGATCCTGCAGAAATGTTTCGAGCATAGGAACGCCGCGGCGGTCGCGGTACTTTTCTTTGGTTTGTTCGATGCCGCCGAGTTTCATGATCGCTTGGCGGCGGGCTTGTGCCGGCGACATACCCGTGCGCAAGCTGTCGTCGATGTGCATTTGGAGATGGCTTTCGAGTTCTTCGGACAGTTCGCGTTCCCGGCGGGGTTTGCGGAAAAATTCGGCGAATCGGAGGAATAACGCGCGGAGGGGCCTCATGGCCGCACGTCTTGGTTTTCACACGAGAGCCGTTGCGCACACCCACGAGATTTCCCTGCGTCACTCATAGCGGAGGGCCACCATGGGATCGAGGCGCAGGGCGCGGCGGGCGGGAAGCCAGCAGGCGAGGAGCGTAATGCTGGAAAGAAGAATGGATACAGAGAGGTACGTGAGCGGATCGCTGGGGCTGACGCCGACGAGCATGTGAGACATGGCGCGAGTGAGCGCCCAAGCGCCAGCGAGGCCGACGAACAAGCCTGCGGCTAGCAGCCGCGCGCCTTGCTTGAGGAGGAGAGCGAGGATTTGGCGCGGACTGGCTCCGAGCGCCATGCGAATGCCAAGCTCTTGCATGCGCTGCGCGGCGGCGTAGGAGACGACGCCATAAACGCCGACGACGGCGAGAAACAAGCCGAGCAAGCCCATGGCGGCGGCGAGGGAAGCTGCGAGGCGGAAAATAAAATACCCGAGCGCGCCGCCGAGGGCTTCCTTCATGGTTTGGATTTGTTCGATGGAGGCGTTGGCATCCAGCGACTGAATTTCCCGTTGAATTTCGGGAATGAGCGATTCGGGCGGGAGCGACGAGCGAATTTGCAAGGTGCGCTCCGGAGTGAAATTCTGCGCGAGCGGGAGATAAAAATAGGACTGCGGATCCTCGGCGGGAGTTGTGTATTTGCCGTCACGCGCGACGCCGACGATTTCGAGGAAGGGGCCGGAATCGCTGGTGGCGCTGAACTGCTTGCCGATAGGATTTTCACCGGGCCAAATATGTTTGGCCATGGTTTCGTTGACGATGGCGACGCGCTGAGCTGCTTCGCCGTCCGCGTCGGTGAACGCGCGGCCAAGAAGCAGCGGGATGCGAAGCGTTTCGAAGTAAGCGGGATCGACTGAGTTGAAGAAAATTCCGGGCGCCCTCTGGCCCGGCGGCACGGGCCGCCCCGTGACATAGACCATGTCTTTGCCGTGGGAATAAGCGAGGGGCACAGCCGTGGCCAGACTGGCGGATTGCACGCCGGGCAGTGCGCGGATGTGCATTTCAAGGACGCGATAAAATTCCGTGGTTTGCGTTTGGTTGTAATTATTGATGGAAGGATCGAGTCTGACATTCAAGAGATGATCGGGATCGAAGCCTAAATCCAGGTGCTCGACCGCATGCAGGCTGCGGACGAAAAGACCCGCGACGATTAACAGCATGAGCGAGCCGGCGATTTGTGCGGCCATCAAGTCGGCGCGAACTTTATGACGAGCCGCGCCGCGAGCATCCGCGCGGCCGCCTTGATGCAACGCGGTGTTGACTTCGGCGCGCGTTGCGCGAAGGGCAGGCGACAGGCCCGCGAAAATGGCAGTGAAGACGGCTGCTCCGAGCGCGTACACGAAGACTCGCCAATCAAAGCCGTAACCGAGCCGAATCGGAATCCCGGCGAGATGAGGGATGGAACCGACGAGCCGGCTCAGCCACGCGCCGAGAAACACTCCAGCAATGCCGCCAAGCAGCGCGGTCAGAATTGTCTCGGTAAGCATTTGCCGGACGAGGCGGGAGCGCGCGCCGCCGAGTGCCGCACGAATGGCCATCTCGCGCTGGCGGACCGAGGCGCGCGCCATGAGAATGTTTGCGATGTTGGTGCAGGCCAGCAAGAGGACGAGGCCGCCAAGGATCAAAAATAAACCCGAAAACACGATGAATGCATTGTTGGCGTAAGGGATGGGACGCGAAAGCCGCTCGTCCATCACCCGCACGCTCAAATCTTTGTCCGTGGCAGGGTATTGCGCGGCGAGGCGGCGCGAGATTACGTCGAAGCGGCTCTGGGCTTGGGCGATAGTTACGCCAGGCTTAAGCCGCCCGAGAACAAGCATCACGTGAATGTCGCGGCTGTTCCAAAAATTGCTTGCCGAAGATTCGTCGTACGCGGTGCTGAGGGGTGTGTAAGCATCCACCTCGAAACCGGAAAGTTGGCCGTTGAATTCTTTTGGCGTGACGCCGACAATCGTCGCCGGTTTTCCGCCAACGCGGACTTGCTTGCCGATCACGTTTGGATCGCCGCCAAATCTTCTTTGCCAGAAGCCATAGCCCAGGACAACGATTGCGGGCTCGCCAGGGTGCTCGCCTTCGCCGGGAAGTACGAGCCGGCCGAGCGCGGGTTTCACGCCGAGCGCGGAAAAATAGTTGTTACTGACGCCGCCGATGGTAAGCGTGTCGCTTCGGCCGTCGGCGGTGAAATTCTCCCGCCACCCCGTGGCCGAGCCAAAGACTTCGCAGATGGGCGCGGCTTGCTGGCGGAATTCTACGAATTGCGGATAGGAAAAACCGAGCGCGCCAAGAGCTGAGCCGCTGGATTGGATGACGAGGGCGACGATTTGTTCGGCTGCGGGCACAGGTAGGCGCTGCAGCAGGAGACCATTAACGAGGCCGAAGATGGCCGTGTTGGCGCCGACGCCGAGCGCGAGGGTGAGCACGACGATTGCGGTGACACCGGGATTTTTGCGCAACATGCGCACGGCGAAGCGCAGGTCCTGAAGAAATGTTTCGAGCATAGGGAGGCCGCGTCGCTCGCGGTAGTTTTCTTTCGTTTGTTCGATGCCGCCCAGTTTCATGAGGGCTTCGCGGCGGGCTTGCTCGGGCGGCATGCCTGCGCGGAGATTGTCGTCCATGTGAAGTTGCAGATGGCTTTCCATTTCGGCGGAAAGCTCGCGTTCGCGCCGCTCTTTGTCGAACAGCCCGGCCAGCCTAGAGAACCACGCACGCAGCTTCGCCATGAAGGCCCTCCGCAATTAAGGTCAAGGCCGCTCCTCGCCCGGCGCAAGGAACCGCGCCAGGATTGCAGTCGTTTCTTCCCACTCGCGTTCTTCTTTATTCAATTGTTTTCGGCCCGCGCGCGTGAGCTTGTAATACTTCGCTTTGCGATTGTTGTCCGAAAAACCCCACTCCGAAGAGATGTAGCCTTCCTGCTCGAGCTTCAGAAGCGCCGGATATAAAGTTCCGTAATTCACGGCCAGCAGATCGCCGCTGGTCTGCTCAATGCGGCGGGCAATGCCGTAGCCGTGCTGCGGACCGAGCGCTTGCAGTGTTTTCAGCACCATCAGCGCCAGCGTCCCTTGCCAAACGTCCTTTTTCTCGCCCGCCTTATTGCCCATCGTTCTCCGGTGGCCCGGGGCTTCTCTCCGTTCCTATGGGCAACCCATAGCGAAGATGCCACAAGCCCTATGGGAAAGCAATAGAAAAGACGAGAGTGAACCTCGTTTTGTCACCCTCCCTCATAAAGATTTCTTCGGCCTTTTGGAAACACAAGAGTCTGCTCTTTGCGTTCGCGGAAAGCTCCCGGCTCTTCTTGACTCCGCCGCAACTTCTGATTAGCCTCATGCGTCTACTCCAAAGACGGTCTGGGGATCGTGGTTCGGAACAATTCCCAAAAAGGAGCCTGCATGCGTTCTGTCCTCGAACGCCGGTGCCTACTGGCATCCGCGTTTGCTGTAACTCTCCTCACTCTTTTGGCTTTCGCGCCCAGAACGTTTGCGCAGGGCGGCGAGCCGGAATACTTCGCGATTCGCGGAGCCAAAATCGTTCCCGTCTCGGGGCCGCCCGTGGAAGGCGCAACCGTAGTGATAGCGCACGGCGTGATTACCGCAATCGGCAAGGACATCGCCATACCGCCGGACGCCTGGGTGATTGAAGGGAAAGGCCTGACTGTTTATCCCGGACTTTTCGATTCGTTCACCGATGTGGGTCTTGCTTCCGAAACTCCGGCTCCCGGCGGCCGCGGAGAAGTCGGGCCTCGCCGTGGGCAGGAAGTCACGTCGCGCGGGCCGGAAGACCGTCCAGGGACGACGCCGTGGCGGAGCGCCGCCGATGAAGTGAGCCTCGGCGACAAGCGCATCGAATCCTGGCGCAACGCGGGATTTACGACTGTGGTCTCCGCGCCCACAGGCGGAATGTTTCCCGGGCAAGCTGCGGTTCTGGACCTGGCGGGTGACCGCGCGAGCGAGATGGTGGTGAAAACGCCGGTGGCCATTCCGATTTCGCTGGTGCCCAGCGGCGGCTTTGGAAATTTCCCCGGCTCGTTGATGGGATCGCTGGCGTACGTGCATCAAGTGTGGATCGACACGGACTGGAGCGTGCATGCACTGGCGGCATACGAGGCGGACCCTCACGGCCATGCCCGGCCGCCCTATGACCGCACAGAAGCCGTTCTTTCCGCGGCAATGACAGATCACGCGCTCGTTCTGATTCCCGCCAATAACACCGTCCAGCTCCGCCGAGCCCTGCAGCTCGCCGGCCTCTGGAGTATGGATAGTTGGCAGATGGATTTTGCGATTTATGGCGGGCAAATGGCATACGCAATGCCCGATGAAATCGCCGCAAAAAAGATTCCCGTGCTGGTAAACCTGAAATGGCCCGAAGCGGACAAAGACGCCGACCCGGACGAGCCGCCGTCGCTGCGCACGTTGCGCTTCCGCGACAAAGCTCCTTCCACTCCCGCGGCGCTGGCCAAAGCGGGCGTGCCGTTTGCCTTTTATTCCGGCGGAATCAGCTCTTCGAAAGACATCCTGAAAGCCGTCAAGAAATCCATCGATGCCGGGCTTGCGCCGGACGCGGCGCTGCGTGCGCTAACGCTGGTGCCCGCGGAAATCTATGGAGTCGCGGACCGGATGGGTTCGATCGAGACTGGCAAGATCGCCAATCTGGTAGTGACGGACGGCGACCTCTTCGCGGAGAAAACCAAAATCAAGCTGGTTTTTGTGGACGGGAAACGATTTGAGATTCACGAACCCGAAAAACCAAAAGAGCCTCCAAAGGGAAATATCAGCGGCAAGTGGAAGTTAGCGTATACCACCCCGGAGGGCTCGGAAGAATCGACGCTTGAACTCGAGATGGCCAGCGACGGCTCGCTCTCCGGATCAACGACGAGCCCGCACGGTACAGCCAACATTATCAGCGGCTATCTCAGCGCCGACAAATTCAGCTTCACGATCAACCTTCCTATTGATGGCACGCCGACGGACGTGGTGTTCACAGGCACCTACGACGGCAATGCGCTGAAAGGCACCATCGACGTCATGGGCTATTCGCTCGATTTTACGGGCAGCAAACCCACAGGGCGAGCGGTGGCAGCTGCGGGAGCTTTCGCTCCGCCTCGAACGAGCAGTGAACCATCTGTCGCCGGAGGTGCGCAGTGAGATTCTCTTCGATTCCGTTCCGCAAAACTTTGTTCGCTATTCTTGTTTGCGCCTTGTGCTTCCTGGGGCTTTCCCGATTGTCGCCCGCGGCCACGCCGCCGGATTCGCCTTCGGTGATCCTCATCCAAAACGCCACAATTTACACGGTTTCGCATGGCACCATCGAGCACGGCTCCGTCCTTATTAAGGATGGGAAAATCGCCGAGGTGGGGAAATCCATCAAGGCGCCGAAAGATGCGCAGGTGATCGATGCGGCGGGACAGTTTATCATCCCCGGAATCATCGACTGCCATTCGCACATCGCCATCGACGGCAGCGTCAATGAAGGAAGCATCTCGGTCTCTTCGATGGCCAACACCGCGGACGTCCTCAACCCGGACGACATCGACATCTACCGCGACCTCGCCGGCGGCGTGACCGTTGCCAATATTTTGCACGGCTCCGCAAATCCCATCGGCGGGCAGACCATCGTCATCAAGCTGCGCTGGGGCCAGCCCGCTTCGAAGCTGCCTTTTGAAGGCGCGGTTCCCGGAATCAAGTTCGCCCTGGGGGAAAATCCCAAGCGCTCGAATTTCAGCATTCCAGGCCAGCCGAAGCGCTATCCCGCCACGCGCATGGGAGTGGAAGAAACCATTCGCGCGGCGTTCGCCGAAGCGCGCGACTACAAGAAAAGCTGGGACGAGTATGACAAGCGCGTCGCCGCCGGCGAGAAGAACGTCATTCCGCCGCGCCGCGATCTGAAGCTCGATCCGCTCGTCGAAGTACTCGAAGGCAAGCGCTACGTGCACGTGCATAGCTACCGCGAAGACGAAATTCTGATGATGCTGCGCGTGGCCAAGGAATTCGGCTTCCAGGTCCGCACGCTGCAACACGTACTCGAAGGCTACAAAGTGGCCGATGAAATCGCGGCCTCGGGAACGGGCGGCTCCACATTCTCCGATTGGTGGGCCTATAAAGTGGAAGCCTACGACGCGATTCCATACAACGCTGCGCTGATGACGCGGCGCGGCGTAATCGTCTCGGTCAATTCCGACGATGCGGAAGAAGCCACGCACCTCAATCAGGAAGCAGCGAAGTCCATGAAATACGGCGGCCTGACGCACGACGAAGCGTTGAAGCTGGTCACGCTGAATCCCGCGATTCAGCTCGGCATCGACAAGCGCGTCGGCACGATCGACGTGGGGAAGGACGCCGACTTGGTCATTTATAATCACGATCCGCTCAGCGCCTACGCCGTGGTGCAAAAAACGCTGATCGATGGCCGCGTGTACTTTGATCGCCAGCGCGATATCGCCGAACGCCCGGCTCTCGAGAAGGAAAAAAAGGAACTCATGGAGAAAGAAAAGAAAGCGGAAGATAAAAAGCCGGAGGAGAAAAGCCCAGAGGGCAAGCCGAAACCTGCAGATGAGGCGGCGGTTTCCGGAGGTGCTCTGTGAAGGGCATCCAAACGTTGCTGCGCTTCGCGTTGACGGTTGCGGCAGTCTGCTGCCTTTGGCCGGCGGTTTCGGCGCGACCTCCAGCATCCTCAACGTACGCCCTGACTCACGCAAAAATTTTCACTCTGGCGGGAGCCCCCATTGAAGACGGCACTCTAATCATTCGCGACGGCAAAATCGCCGCCGTGGGCGCAAACGTGGAAGTTCCAGCGGGAGCGGAGGTGATCGACGTAAAAGGCTTGCAGGTCTATCCCGGCCTCTTCGATCCCATTACGCAGATGGGGCTCAGCGAAATTCCCGCCGTCAGCGCCACCGTCGACACCACGGAAACGGGCGAGTTCAATCCGGATGTAGTCGCGGCGACGGCGATATTGCCTTCCAGCGAACACATTCCCGTGACACGCGCCGCGGGCATCACCGAAGTCCTCGCGGTGCCGGACAGCGGCGGTTTTGATTCGCGCGGCGGCGAAGGCGTCATCGGTGGCCAGGCTTCGGCGATCAATCTTGCCGGATGGACGATCAACGACATGCTGATCAAGAAAAGCGTGGCGATGGTCATCGTCTGGCCGGAGATTGAAACAGAGAGCTTTGATTTCGCCACGTTCTCGCGAAAAGAAAAGCCGTTCAGCGAAGCCAAGCAGGAGCGCGACAAAAAAGTCAACGAACTCGCGGATTATCTGGACAGCGCGCGGCACTATGCGCAAGCCATGGGCCACGGCGGTCCGGCGGATTATCAGCGCGACCTGAAGCTGGAAGCGCTCGCGCCAGTGGTCCGCGGCCAGTTGCCTGTTCTCGTCTTTGCCGATCGCGCGCGCGATATTCGCAGCGCCATTGAATTTTGCGACAAGCAAAAACTCAAAATGATTCTCGCGGGAGGAATGGAAGCGTACAAAGAGAAGGACTTGCTGCGCGCCAAGGGCATTCCCGTCGTGCTGCGCCCAACGCTCACCGCGCCAATGAACGAGGACGATCCCTACGACCGCATGCTCACGCAGCCCGCGGAACTCGCCGCTGCCGGCGTAAAAATCGCCTTCGGCAGCTTCGACAATTCCTTCGCGCGGCGCCTCGGGCAGCAAGCGGCGAACGCCGTGGCCTACGGCTTGCCGTACGACGAAGCCCTAAAAGCGGTCACCATTTATCCTGCGGAGATTTTTGGGTTGGGGGACCAGGTGGGCACGCTCGAGACTGGCAAAGTGGCGAATGTAATCGTCACGAACGGAGACCCGCTCGAACTTACGACCGACGTGAAGTATCTCTTCATCAAAGGCCAGCGCACTTCTCTCGACAACAAGCATCTGAGGCTCTACGAGAAGTATTTGAACCGCCCCAAGGACGGGAATTAGGCTTTTGCGCCGGCGATGCCCGGCGTCGCCACGCAATCTGCGGAGTAACACCGTGAGGGTTGTAGCCCTCTAAGCGGTGGTCGATCGTTTGCTTACGTTTCCTCGCGAACAGCAAGCGATTTGGACCTATTCTTCTTCGGACGAGCCATTCCGAAACAAGTCCCTCCCGCTGTTAATCTTGGTTGATTTGCACCGTCTATCTAAGAAGGGTTCTTTTTGGCGAACCTTTGGATGCGCACCTGCGTCTAGAAAAGTGAGACCTATGCGGCGGGCTACTTGCCTGGCATCTCTGCTTCTTTGCTTTGCCTTTTCGGAATCGGTTGCGCGGGCGCAAGAACCCGCAAAAATCGTGGATCAATATGTGAAAGCGGCAGGTGGCCACAGGACGCTTTCCAAAATTCGGACCGTGACGCTCGAAGGCTCCTTCACCAGCTCCGCCGACGGAAAGTCCGGCACCTACACCTTCGACACGAAATTGCCGAACCGCTACTACTCGGAACTGGTCGTGGACGGCAATAATCTTATCGAGGCATACAACGGAAAATCCGCGTGGCGCCAAAACGCTTCCGGGGAAATCGGCACGCTCCTGGGACCCGAAGGGCTGCAGCTCGAAGCCGCTTCGCTCTATTACAACGCGCATTTCCTGAATCTCAAGAAGAATAAATTGGCACTGGCGTTCGTGGGCCGCGCGCGGGTCGCCGGAAAAGACGCGCTGCAAATCGAAGTCACCGCTCCGAATGGCGTCAAGCGCGAGGTATTTTTCGATCCCCAGACCCATCTAATCGTGAAGGAATCGGGCACACTCGGCGGCATCGAGGAAGAAATTCTCTATGGCGACTATCGCGCGGTCGATGGCGTGAAGCTGCCTTATAAGATCGAGTTGCATCGGGGAAGCGACGTCTACTCCATCGATATAACGCGGGCGGCGATCAACCAAACTGTCGGCGAACGCGTTTTTGACTTTCCCAAAAAACTGCAAGTGCAGCTTCCGGATTTGAAGGCTCTCTTCAAGGAGATCGACGACAATCAAAAAGCCATCGACAAACTGAAAGAAAACTACGCCGGCACCCGCGTCGAACAAGAGACGGAATTTGACAAGGACGGCAAAGTCAAAAAGACCGAAGTGAACGAATACACGTTTTTCTATCTGGATGGCGATGAAGTCTCGACGTTGGTCAAAAAAGACGGCAAGCCCTTGAGCGCCGAAGACCAGAAAAAAGAAAACGAGAAAACCCAGAAAGAAATCGAAGATATCCAGAAGCGTGAGACCAGGAAACAGGCCAAAGAGGAAAAGGCCAAGGAAGAAGGCAAGAAGGAAAAAGACGATGACGACGTCGGCATCGAAACCTTCTTGCGTACTTGCCAGTTTGTGAATCCGCGCCGCGAACGCTTCCGCGGCCAGGACGTTTTGGTTTTCGATTTCGAGCCTAATCCCGAATACCGGCCGCGCAACATGGTGGAAAAGATCGTCCAGAAACTCGCTGGAGTGATTTGGATCGATGAAAAAGCGCATGACGTCGCGCGCCTGGAAGCCTATTTCGTCGGTGACGTGAAAATCGGCGGCGGCTTGCTGGCCAATCTGCAGAAGGGAACCAGCTTTGTCTTCGAGCAGGCCTACGTGAACCACGAAGTCTGGCTTCCCACCTACGAAGAAGCCCACGCCGCGGTCCGCGTGCTCCTCGTGAAAGGCTTCCGAGTCAACGAAGTGACCCGCTATTCCGATTACAAACGCTTCAACGTCGAGACGCTTTCCACTGTCGCCAATCCGAAACCCGCCGAAGAGCCTACGACAGGGAAGCCGCAGGACTAACTGCGCAATGCGCCCGCCCCTGAACTGCTCGTATAGCCGAGCGGTTCGCCCCAAAAACTGCGTCAATCGAATCCTGGCCTGTCGCCGAATGCCACTGAACTTCAGGCCAGTTGAACACGCAGCCGGTGGTAGTAAAATGGGAGCATGCGTTTCTCCGAACTTTCACGCGGCGAGAGTCCTGCCGCTTTTTTCATTTTCGTCGGTCGTCCACGTTGGTCGCGGCGAAGCCGATCCCGCTCCCTCTGCGGTCGCTTGGCGCTTGGCTGGATAGATCTGGATAGAATAGTAAGGATCAATCTGAGGAAATACGGCCTGCTTCCATCTCTTTTAGAATGAACACTTACAGAGGTCCATCGAAGTGTTGATTCTAAAGGACTTAGATGGACTTTGGGCCTGAACTAAGTATTTTAGAATCAACACTTACGAAAAAACCCGGGGGGAGGGGCAGTTATTGTTAACTAGACCTGACGCCCATCCAACGGCGCTTCATCAGCCGTTTCGTTGCATCGCGTGACACCACCATTCCATGGGGAGGTGATAGGATGGCTCCGCTTTTTGGGGGACTTCCATGCGGCACGTCTTTCTCGCGGCCCTTTTCTTGAGTGGCATTTTCCCCGGCTTCGCAGCGAGGAACGCTTCGGCGCAAACGACTGCGTCTGCCACTCCGGTAGTCGCGCCGCTGCGTGTCGGGATCGCCGGCCTCGTCCACGGACACGTCGGCGGATTTCTCCAGACAAACCTGCACCGCGCCGATCTGCAAATCGTCGGCGTTGCCGAGCCGGATCGCAAACTCGCCTCGTTCTACGAATCGAAGTTCAATCTGCCGCACGACATCTTCTTCGCCAGCGCCGAAGAAATGATCGAGAAGACCAAGCCGCAAGCCGTCCTCGTCTATACGAATACGTTCGACCATCGCCGGGTCGTGGAGATCTGCGCTCGTCATCATGTCCCGGTCATGATGGAGAAGCCGCTGGCTGTGAGCTTGGCGGATGCCCTCGCGATGCAGGCCGCCGGGGAGCGCGGCAAGATTCCCGTCCTGGTGAATTACGAAACGACTTGGTACCGCAGCAATCGTGCCGCCTACGACCTAGTTCACCAAAACGCGCTCGGCGATATCCGTAAGATTGTCGTCCACGATGGCCACCAGGGCCCGAAAGAAATTGATGTTGAACCTTGGTTTCTCTCGTGGCTTACGGATCCGAAACTCAATGGTGCCGGCGCTCTGTTCGATTTTGGTTGTTATGGCGCTGACTTGACCACCTGGCTGATGGATGGTCGCAGGCCGGACACGGTCACTGCGGTCACCCAGCACATCAAACCGGACATTTATCCGCACGTGGATGACGAGGCCACCATCATCCTCACCTATCCAAAAGCCCAGGCTATTTTGCAGGCCTCTTGGAACTGGCCGTTCTCTCGCAAAGATATGGAAGTCTACGGGCAGACCGGCTATGCGATCACCGTGGCACGCGATGACGTGCGCGTCCGGCTTGCGAAGCAAGAAGAAAAACTGCAAGAAGCCAAGCCGCTGGATCCAAAGGAGAGTGATTCGGTGAACTATTTGAGAGCTGTCGTTCTGGATGGAATGCAACCCCGAGGTCTAACGTCGCTCGAAACCAACATGATTGTGACCGAAATTTTGGATGCCGCGCGGCAATCCGCAGCAACGGGGAGGACGATTCGTCTGCCCGTGGCACGCTGAAGTCGAACTCCGCCATTGGCCCGGCAGACACAGGCCGTCGGTTCCGAGTCACCAGCCGCTTTGCGCCTCCGCTTCATTGACTTCGGATTTCAGATTTATTTAGCGGGGACCCGGCTGTCGAGTACGTCGCGCACTTTTTGGACCAGCGCGCCCGGCGTGAACGGCTTTTGCAGAAAGGATAGGCCGGCCTCGAGCACGCCGCCTTGCGCCAGCACGTTGTCCGTGTAACCGGACATGTACAAAACCCGCGTTCGCGGATGGGCCGCCGTGATTCGCCGGGCGAGTTCGCGGCCGCTCGTTCCCGGCATGATGATGTCCGTCAGCAGCAGATGAATCTCACCGGCATGCTTCGAGGCGAATTGCTCTGCCTCGGTCGTATTCTCCGCCGCCACAACTACGTATCCCTTGGCGGAAAGGATCCGGCTCGCCAGCTCGCGCACCGCTTCTTCGTCTTCGACCAGGAGGATGGTTTCGCTGCCCTGTCAGCTGAGGTAGGTAGCGCGACGACTTCCGGCTTCGATGGCGCCAGTTCCGTGACCCGCGGCAAATAAACTTTGAACGTTGTGCCTTTGCCCGGTTCGCTGTAGACCCAGATATAGCCGCCGCTCTGTTTTACGATTCCATACACCGTGGACAAGCCCAATCCCGTCCCTTGCCCGCTTTCCTTCGTGGTGAAGAACGGCTCGAAAATATGAGCAACGGTTTCCGGGTTCATGCCAACTCCCGTATCCGATACGGCTAGCATCACGTAGGGCCCGGGCTTCACGGAGACATGATCGCGCGCGTAGGTCGAGTCCAGATCCACATTGAATGTTTCCACCGTCAAGCGGCCGCCCTTGGGCATGGCGTCCCGCGCGTTGACCACTAGATTCATGATCACCTGCTCGACCTGCGCCGGGTCGGCCTTTACGTTCCCCGCTTGTGCTCGGCAGCGCGTCACCATCTCGATGTGTTCGCCCATCAGTCGCGCCAGCAGTTTGTCAAGTCCCAGAACAATGCTGTTCAAGTCGATGATTTTTGGCTGCAGGACTTGTCTCCGGCTGAAGGCCAGCAATTGGCGGATCAGCATGGAAGCGCGTTCGGAGGCGCTTTCGATCTGCATCACGTCGGCGCGCATCTCCGGCTGAATCCCGGTCCGTTGCAAAGCCAACTCCGCGTAGCCCTTGATGATCGTCAAAAGATTGTTGAAATCGTGCGCGATGCCGCCCGCCAGCCTGCCGACCGCTTCCATTCTCCGCGACTGCTGCAACTGATTTTCGAGCAGCTTTCGCTCGGTGATATCGATGATGATGCCTTCCATCACGGGATGGCGGTCGCTTCCCGAAACAACCACCGCGGTATCGCTCACCCAGATTACCGAGCCATCCTTGCGCACGATCCGGTACTCCGCCTGAAAACGCTCGCCGCGCAAACTCGCGTTTTCCGCCGACTCGATGACGGCGTGGTCCTCCTTCGGGACATGGCGAGTCCAGCCGCCGGAGTCGGTCAGCCATTCCTCCTGGGAATAACCTGTGATGGCTTCGATCTGGGGACTGACATATAGCCAGGCGCCTTCAAGACCCAGCTCTGCGATATAGCTGATGGCTGCGACCTGCTCCACAAGCATGCGATATTTGTTTTCGGCATCGGCGCGCGCTTGCTCCGCCTCCTTCCGCGCGCTGATGTCGTGGCCGACGCAGGCCACAACGCCATTCGCTAACTGCGTCACCGTCATCTCGATGGGTAGGTTAGTTCCGTCGCGGCGCCGGACGTTGATAGGCCCGGTCCACTTCCCTTGCGCTGCAAGAGATTGCCGAACCTCTTGCTGCACCCGCTGGACTTCGCGCGGTTCGTAAATTTCCTGCCAGTACATTCCGAGCAGGGACTCCGGTCTATCAAAGCCCATCATGCGCACAAAAGACGCATTGACATAAATCAGTTTGCCGTCCTCAGCCAAGATGGAGATTCCCTCAGCTGCAGAATCCATGGCCAGCGTCTGCCGGCGCACCGTTTCCGCGGTGATCGCTTCGCGGTAGCCGCTGATGCCCAACCGGACGGCGAAGCAAAGAATGGAAACGCCAAGCAAAGAAAATCGGAGAAGCTGCCATTCGGAAGGAAACTGCGCCACTTGCACGAGCACAATCAGCGGCGCAACCGCGAACATTGCGTTGCTTAGGGCAACCCCGGTTAGCGTCCTCTTTCGCTCCCCGCGCACTACAGGCTGTTCAGTCGAAGGCTGCCATCGCGCGGCCCAGAGAGCGGCCCAAATAAAAGGCAATGTCCAGCCCAGGTCCATCGCGGTCCCGGTGGGCGCCCCTCGGACGGCTTGGGTATACTCGGACAACGCCATCCCCGCTACGAACAGGGCCATATAAATGGCGAACCCGGCGTAGAGCCGCCGGATGTGGGGGGCGCGCGCCCGCAGAGCCTGGAAGCACGCCAGAAGCAGGATCGTTCCTACTTCTCCAAACTCCACCCACAGCCGCCGGGCGCTGACGGTCTGTTTGTGAGCGTCCGCCGAAGATAAGTAATAAAGGCCAAGATAGAGAAAGAAAAAGACAATCGCGATTTGCGTGAAATCCAGAAGAAATTCCGGCTCAAACTGGGAAGAGTCTTTATCCTGGTCCAGGAAGAGCACCATGGCGAAGAAAATGCCCTGCGTGTTAAAGCAGAATCGCACCGCGGAGCCGGGAGGCGGGGGGGCATGGAGCATAATCTCGTAGTACGTCCACCCGAGATTCGCTACGCCCCAGATAGCCATTCCGCAGCCCACCAAGGTCCAAAAGGGGCGCGCCATTCCTCTCGCGCGCCGCGATGCCCCAAAACACATCACTGCGGCCAGTGCGCTGGCCAGTATCTCCAGGAAATTTGCAATGAGCGTGCCCGCGGGAGTAGGTCCAAGCAGCAGCTCTTGCGCAATGTGGGCGCCGACAACTAGGGCGGCCAGAATCAGAAGCTTTCTGTACATTCCTTACCGTTTCTAACAGTGTTGATGTAAGGGCCCAAACACCAAGTTTAACCGAAGTGATAGACGTGACTTCAAAGGATTCTGAGTACGTGTCTTCGGAAATAACGGGTGGAAAAGAGCTAGCCAGGCCAGCACCAACCCCGTTTCAGCTAGATACACAGCGGGGATCCGAGGTTTCCGCGGATGGGGTGCATTGCCCCCCAAAATTCATTTTGAAACAATCGAAACTTTTGTAGTGCATCCACGTCCCAAAAGATGCAGCCTTAGGATGTCGGCCCGCATCAAAATGGCATGACTACTCTGCCTCCGCTTCCGAGCTCAAGTCCTAGTCCAAGCATTACTCCGAGAGAAATCCTCAGCGCTTGGGGAAAAATTCTCACAGGCAAAGCGCCGATGCTCTCGATTGAAATCACGCGCGAATGCCCGCTCAGTTGTCCCGGATGCTACGCCTACGGCGATGCGCATCTGGGCGGTGGGAAGCTTCTGTCCGAATTGAGCGATTTTCGCGGCGACGCGCTCGTCGATGGCGTGCTCGCGCTGGTGCGGAAAAACCAACCCATGCACGTTTCGCTCGTAGGCGGCGAGCCGCTCGTCCGCCATCGCGAGCTAAGCGCGATCCTTCCAGCTCTGAGCGCGATGAATGTGTTCTCTCTCGTCGTCACCAGCGGGGTCATCCCGATTCCCGCCGCTTGGATGGACCTGCCGCGTGTGCGCGTGGCGATCTCCGTGGATGGGCTTCCGGAGCACCACGACATCCGCCGCAAACCGGCGACCTATGAGCGCATTCTGAAAAATATCGATGGCCGCAAAGTGAACATTCACTGGGTGATTACAAGGCCGATGATGGAGCGGCCGGGCTACCTGGAAGAATACGTATCCTTCTGGAACGGCAGGCCTGAGGTCGATCACATTTGGGTGAGCCTTTACACCCCTCAGATCGGCGAAGAGAGCGCCGAAAAGCTTACTCCGGAAAACCGCCAGGAAATCGCGCGCGAATTGCCGCTCTTAGCGAAGAAGTATACGAAATTTTTGATGAACGAGGGCATTGCGCGGGCTTTCCTGAAGCCTCCGGACAATCCCGGCGACTGTCTCTTTGCAAAAATGTCCGCAAACTATTCCGCGGATTTGGAAACGCGTGTCGAGCCTTGCGTTTTCGGTGGCGCTCCCGATTGCTCCGAATGCGGCTGTGCGGCAAGCAGCGGCTTGCATTGGATTCGGAGCGTCAAGGTGGCCGGTCCTCTGCGCGTCGGCCATTTCGTCGGCGGGTCGGTCGGTGTGGGTTCAATAGTGAACCGCTTGCGAAGGAAGGCGCCTCGGCCTTCGCGTTGGGGCTCGAATGGCCCGCGGACGGGCAAGAAACCCGAGTTCGTTCAGATCACGACGTAATTTCGCGAAACAGTTCCCGCCAGCGGCAAAATCAGCGGCTCTCGAAGGGATAGCGATCCTGCGCTTGCACCGCCACGGCGACTTTCCTCCGTAGGGCAATCGTATCCGTGGGCGGGCGCTTTCCGAAGCGCTTCAGCACGGCCATCTGCGTCGTTAGCATATCGCCTTCGTGAACCGCAGTAATCGCGCGCTTGGCCTCGTGTTCGACGCGCTCGGCGGCGTCAGCGATGAAAACGCGCGCGGCATCGATCATGCGTTCCGCGGCGGATTCGCCCTTCGCGGCGGCGGCCTTTTGCGCGCGGAGCAAGCAGGACTCCATGCCATAGACTTCCATCACGATGTTGGAAAGCGCGCCGATGAGCTCCTGTTCTTCGGCAAGTTTCTCGCGGAATTTCTGGACCGCTCCGCCCGCGGCTTGCAAGAACATTTTCTTCGCATTGCCCACCACGCGCGCTTCCTCGGCGAGAACGCCTTCCGGCGCTTCCTCGAAGGACGGCCCGGCGAGGATTTCATCCGCCAGCTTCATGGCTGCCGGAATAAGCGCAAGCTGGCCGCCCATGGCGCGCTTCATCAACATCTGGATAATCAGCATGCGGTTGATTTCGTTGGTGCCTTCGAAGATGCGGTTTATGCGCGAATCGCGGTAGGCGCGGCACACCGGATAATCTTCATGAAAGCCGTAGCCGCCGTACATTTGCACACCTTCATCGACCACGTAATCCAGCATTTCACTTCCATACACTTTGGCGATGGAGCTCTCGATGGCATATTCCTCGAGAACTTTCATCGTGTTTTGGATTTTGTCTCCCGAGCCCGCCGCCGCGGCCATGGCCGCCTCGATGTTCCCCGCCGAACGGTACACCATCGACTCGACGGCGAAAATCTGAATGGCCATTTCCGCCAGTTTTTCCTTCATCAAGCCGAAATCGCCGATCTGTTTTCCGAAAGCCTTGCGCTCTTTCGAATATTTGGAAGCATTTTGCAGCACGTGCTTTGATCCGCCGACGCAAGAGGCTCCCAGCGTGAACCGTCCCGCGTTCAGAATGTTGAACGCCACGATGTGCCCGCGGCCGATTTCATGGAGCACGTTTTCCTTGGGCACTTTGCAATTTTCGAGGAAAATCGGCGTCGTCGAACTGCCATGGATGCCCATCTTGTGCTCTTCGTTTCCCGGCTTAAAGCCTGGAAATGAGCGCTCGACGATGAAGGCGGTGAATTTCTCGCCGTTCACCTTCGCGAACACGATATACACGTCCGCGAAGCCCCCGTTGGTGATCCACATCTTTTGCCCGTTCAAAATATAGTGGGTTCCTTCGGGATTCAATTCGGCACGGGTGAGCGAATTCTGGGAGTCGGAGCCGGCCTGCGGTTCGGAGAGGCAATACGCTCCAATCCATTCGCCCGTCGCAAGCTTGGGCAGATACTTTTTCTTCTGCTCTTCGTTCCCGAAATAGACGATGGGCAAGGTTCCAATGCCTGCGTGCGCGCCGTGCGTGACGGCGAAGCCGCCATAGATGGAAAGCTTCTCGGTGAGGACCGTCGTCGCAATCTTGTCGAGGCCCGCACCGCCGTATTGCTCCGGGATGCCTGCGCTCAGCAGGCCCAGCTCGCCGGCCTTTTTCACCAATTCCGGCATGAGGCCGGGCTTCTTGTTTTCGAGATCTTTCACTAACGGCAGCACTTCCTTGACGACAAATTCTTCGGCCGTCTGGCCAATCAGCTTCTGGTCATCCGTGAGGTCCGCGGGCGTGAATACGTCCTGGGGAAGAGCACTATCGAGCAAGAAGCTGCCGCCTTTTGCGGCGGGCTTGGTCATCGTTGCGGTGGCCATGATGGTCTCCTTGACGCGCTGCCAGCGCGGGTAGTTCGCCGTAGCGGCCGGGCACCAAAGCTTGGGAGTCGTCTCGAAGGCCCGTGAAAGAGGCCCGAAAGACTAGCGAGACAAGCCATTTTACCCTCTTGAGGCGGAGCAGGCAAACAGAGTAAAGGGCCAGGCGCTTTGGGTGGAATGCGGAGAGCTGGCCGAGGCCGGCAACCCACCGACAAATAGACCATATTCTAAGTCTTGACAAAATACTTGGTCTATTGCAGACTCCCGGTATCTTCGATGGGAGGCTTGCACTCTCATGCGCATCACCCGCAGTGGTAACTGGAAGATTTCCGGCAGTCGGCCGCCGGGCGTCTCGCCTAATAGCCGGGACTCCTCGCTCGGCCTCATCCGCGAGGCCGCACAGGCCGCGGCGCTGCTGCATCATCCACTGCGTTTGAGGATTCTCGCCGCGCTGCTGGAGCCAGACTCGGCTACCGGCGTGGCCAGGCGGATGCACCTGCCGCGGCAAACGGTGAACTATCATGTGGGCGAGCTGGCGCGCGCTCGTTTGCTGGTGCGTGCCGGGCGTCGCCGGCGGCGTCATCTCTTCGAGCAGTGCTACGTGGCGACGGCGCGCGGCTATGTGCTTTCGCCCGAACTGCTAGGCACGCTGGCCGCCGATCCTGCACAAGTTGCCGACACGCTTTCCGCGAAATACTTGCTGGGACTTGCCTCGAAGCTGCAGTCGGAGCTGGCGCGCTCCCTGGAACTTGCGGCCACGGCAGGAAAGTGCCTGGCGACTCTCTCGATCAACACCGAACTGCGCTTTACTTCACCTGAACAGCGCGCCGCGTTCACCGAGGAATTGCAGCACGCCATCGTGGAAGTGGCCGCGCGTCACACTTCGCCCTTTACAAAACCGGACGGATCGGCAGCGGAGGGCAGGCCGTATCGCCTGGTTGTGGGCTGCTATCCGATGCCACCAGCAACGAACGAAGGAGCTCATCCTGACACGTCAAACTCTCTGGAGAGCGAACCATGACGGAAGAAAAACAGGCAGAAGCCACGAAAAGGGAAAGCCGCATGGAAAGAGAAATAGAGATCGCCGCGAGTGGAAGCGTACGGAAAAAAAGTAGAAGCGCCTCCTAGAAATCCTTAGGGATGGCGGGCTTTTCTGCGCCGCTACTTCGCGGCTGCGGCGCCCGAATCTTTGAACGAGAGCAGCAGAAACTGCGACCTGGTCCCCAGGAAGTCTGACACCCGGCGCGCCACGTTTGCGGACAGCCAGAGCACATCTCCCGCATGCAAAAAGGCCGCGTGCTGGCCTCCGAGGGAAACCTCCAAGTTCGCATTGGTCATGGCCACCAGAAGAGCGGGCGTATCAGGCGCGGCTTGCACAAAATCTTTTCCGCCCTCGACCTTCACCAATTCCATGCGAACTTCGCTCGTTTCAAAGCAGGGAATCGCTTGCTCGAAGGGAACCTGATCGTTCTGCACAGGAACAGTGCTCTGCGGGCAGGATCCGAGAGGACGGGAATCGGCATTCTCACCGAGATTATGCGGCGAGGCCTGGGGGTGCACCAACTCAACGGTGATGTTGTGGAACGCAATCCCTGCGTCGGTGCTCACGAGATGCGCAAATCCTCCGGGAGAATATCGCGTGTCCCCATCTGCGAGCGTGAGATGTGCTTCGGGTTTTCCCTGCACGGCGTCCACGACGTCGGCCTGGCCCAAGGTAAGGAAAATGTAGGGCAGCTCCTCGCGATACAGGAGAGTTGCGTCGAGCGGCGGTACGGTGACGTTATATACGCGAACGTAGCCGTTCTGAAAAACGTGGGCGTGGTGCGGTTCGTCGGCGATCGGAACCGCGGCCTCCGGTTTGAGCGGATTTTGAATATCGATCTGGAGGTCCTTGTTGATGTTGGAGGGCAGCGCAGGCGTTGTTTGGGCCGCGACGACGGGCGACAGGAAGAGAAGAAGAGCTGGAACGACGGTCATTTTCATCGCAACGCATCCTAGATACACACACGCAGCGTACTGGCAAGTTAAACGCTTGCCAGGGCGAAAACGTTACATTCGGAGCGAATATTCTGTCACAGGGCAGGCTAGAGGCGTTCGAGAATTCCCGCCGCGCCCATGCCGCCACCGACGCACATGGTCACCATACCGTAGCGCCCGTTGCGGCGCTGCAATTCGCGGAGAATGGTCGCGGTAAGTTTCGCGCCGGTGCAACCGAGCGGATGGCCGAGAGCGATCGCGCCACCATTGGGATTGACGCGCGCGGGATCGAGGCCCGCTTGCTGGATCACGGCAAGCGATTGCGTTGCGAACGCTTCGTTCAATTCGAAAACTTCGATGTCGTTTAGCGCAAGGCCTGCGAGCTTCAGCGCCTTGGGAATCGCGGCGACCGGGCCAATACCGAATTCCTCCGGTGCCACGCCCGCTGTGGCATACGCCACGAAACGCGCGAGCGGCTTGAGTCCGAGAGACTTCGCGCGTTCGTCACTCATCACCACAGCAGCGGCGGCGCCATCGCTCATTTGGGAGCTATTGCCGGCGGTGACCGTTCCTTTGACGTGAAAAGCAGGCTTCAACTTGGCGAGGGCTTCGAGCGAAGTGTCCGCGCGAGGACCTTCGTCGGTGTCAAACGTGAAAGTTTGCGTGGTTGCTTTCGACGCGGCCTTCGTCTTCGTTGCGCCCGAGGCAGCGCCTGCGGAGGCACCGATGGCCATCGCCACTGACGTGATTTTCACTTCGACCGGCACGGTCTCTTCCTTGAAGCGGCCCGCGGCGATCGCCGCCAAAGCTTTTTTGTGCGATTCGACGGAAAACTGGTCCGCTTGTTCGCGCGTGATTCCAAATTTCCGCGCGATATTTTCCGTACCCAGCCCCATGTTGATGTAGGCGTCGGGATTGTGATCCACGAGCCAGGGATTCGGCGAAATTTTGTTTCCGCCCATCGGCACCATGGTCATCGACTCGGTTCCTCCGGCGACAATCACTTGCGCGGAACCGCTGCGGATGCGCTCCGCGGCAATCGCAATGGCCTGCAAGCCCGAAGAACAAAACCGGTTGATGGTCATCGCCGAAACTTCGATGGGGAGACCGGCGCGCAACGCGGCGATGCGCGCGACGTTCATGCCCTGTTCGCCCTCGGGCATCGCGCAACCGAGAATAACGTCGTCGATTTCCTTCGCGTCCAGACCGGGAACGCGCGCGAGCGCTTCCTTGATGGCCACCGCGGCTAAATCATCAGGGCGCGTTGCCCGCAAAGATCCCTTGAACGCTTTTCCAACGGGTGTGCGAACGGAAGAAACAATCACGGCTTCAGGCATGGTGTACCCCTCGCGGAACGGATGAAACGCATCCGAAAGGCTATTGTTGGCCGCGGTCTGCGAAAAAGCAAATTGGAGAAACGCGGCGCCAGAACTACTTGGCGGCCCCGGACAAGAGCGAATCGTCAGATTCCATGTGGCGGCGGATACGAATCCGGCGAGGGCGATCACGCGAGCTCAGCGGGCGCATCATTTCTTGATGGCTGCGCCTTTGCGCGGAATGAATAGCGTGGCTGGCGGCGTGATCTTATGCACCTGCGAAAAATTTCCTTGGTTCAGCGCCAGCCCTATTCTTCCCCGCGAATCCACGTACAACAGCGGGTCGCCTACGGGCACATCCATGAACGTCCTCATGTAGGGCGCAGTGAACGGCTTCTTATCGATCTGCACGATGATCTTGTCGCCGAAGTCGTAACCCAATTTCTTAAATTCGTCGCCGGGAATGTCGGTGATCAGCGAACCGAAGGGATCGTCGAGGCCGATGATGTCGCCGTCGATTCCTTTTTCGGAGGTGGTAGAGACTTTCTCGGTAAGTTGCACGAGTTGCGTCACGACGGGCCCAGCCAGCGCGAAATCCCATCCTTCGGCAAGGTGCGCGGCGGCGGGCGAGAAAATGTCCCGGCCATGGAATGTCGAAGAGACTTGCGGCTTGAGCATCCAAGCCGTGTTGGTAATCTCGCGGGCCGAATCCAATCCGTCGCGTTCAATCACGGGGGTAATCAAACCGTTGTCCGGCACGACGAAGTACTGGTCCTTCTTGGATTTCACGATCACCGCTTTGCGCGAAGTTCCCACCCCAGGATCGACGACGGCTAGAAAAATCGTGCCCGCGGGATAGTAAGGAGTGACGCCGGCGAGAAATCGCGCCGCTTCGTCGATCTGATACGGCGTCACTTGATGCGTAATGTCCATCAAGCGGACGTCCGGCGCGATGCCGACGATCACCGCTTTGCAGATGGCCACCGCGTCGTTTGCCGTGCCAAAGTCCGTCATGAAGACGATCGTCGGCCGCGGCGGAGGGCCTGCTTGTCCCGGCGCGCCCTTTTCCGCGGGCGGCTTGCTGCACGCGCAGCAAAGAAGCGCGGCTACGAATAATACAAATGCGGAGCGATGAGTTCGCGAAGCCATCGAATCTCCTAAGTTTATTTTTTCCAGCAAGGCGGTTGAAACGCGAACAGGTATCGCCTCATGGACCGCCGCACGAGCAAAAGACCAACCGTGCCGCGGCCAGTTCTTGTACATGAAAAAAGGCCGAGCACTTCTGCTGTCGATTCCCGCTGCCTATCCCCAGGATCGCGACGGAGTATACAGGAACGCGGAAAGCACTGTCTTTCGGTTTCGATGCCCAGACTGCGCGGGGCGCTGCCCTCAACAATTCCGTTGGGTTTTTTCCACGCGTTCGATAGAATATTTGGACCTCGTAAGGGGAGTCACGCAAGAGAGCCGCCTGCCGCGCCCAGAGAAGGCCTAGCCGTATTGCGTACGTGAACTCGATAAAAGGGAGAACAATCGTGCTTCGAAGTTTTTTTGCAGGTGTGTTTTTGTGTGCGTTTGCAACAGCGGCGCTGGCGGATCAAGTAACGCTGAAAAATGGCGACCGGCTGACGGGAACCATCGTCAAGTCCGACGCCAAGACACTGCTCATCAAGACGGATTTGGCGGGCGACGTGAACATTCAGTGGGACGCCGTGACTTCCATTGTTTCCACGCAGACGCTTCATCTCGCGCTCAAGGATGGCCAAACCATCGTCGGCACGGTCACCACAGCCGACGGCAAGTTTGAAGTCACCACCAAGGATACCGGCGCGGTCGCGGCTACCAAGGACAACGTCGTCGGCGTCCGCGACGATGCCGAGCAGAAGGCTTACGACGACCAAATTGAACGCCTTCGCCATCCGCATCTGACCGATTTCTGGAGCGGCCTCCTGGATACTGGCCTGAGCCTCACCAGGGGCAATTCCAATTCGCTCACTTATTTGCTTTCGGCCAAAGCCGCGCGTATCACCGAACGCGACAAAATCACGGTTTATTCGACCGCCATTTATACCGATAGCACCGTCAACGGTGTCAGCGCCACCACGGCACACGCGATTCGCGGCGGCATCCGCAGCGATCTGAACGTCAGCGACCGACTGTTTGTGTTCGGGTTTACAGACTTCGAGTATGACCAGTTCCAGGATCTCGATTTGCGCAACGTACTCGGCGGCGGCCTCGGCTACCACGTCCTCAAAACCAAGACCATCACGTTTGACGCATTTGCCGGCGGCGATTACGACCAGGACTATTTCGGCGCCATTGCCGCCACATCGACCGAGCCTGCGATGCCCGCAGTTACTCGCAAAAACGGCGAAGTTAATCTCGGCGAAACCTTCAACGCCAAGCTCAACAATCGCACGACGATTACCGAGGTGTTCAATCTGTTTCCCAATGTCTCGGATACCGGCAATTACCGTTTCCAGTTCGACGCCACCGCCGCCACCAAGCTGAAAAATTGGCTGAGTTGGCAGGTCACGTATAGCGATCGTTTCCTAAGCAATCCTCTTCCTGGGTTCAAGACCAACGACCTGCTGCTCTCGACCGGCATCCGATTGACATTCGGCAAGGGAGTGCTCTAATGGAACTGTACCAGCCCTGTTGGGAATCACACTTCATCTAGGGAGGCACTTCATGGGCTTAATCGCTTGGATCATCGTTGGACTGATCGCTGGCTGGCTTGCCGGGCTCGTCATGAAAGGCGGCGGTTATGGCGTGCTTGTGGATATCGTCCTCGGCATCCTCGGCGGTGTGGTCGGAGGGTGGGTTTTTGGCCTTTTGCATATTTGGCCCAGCGGGGGAATGATTGGGTCAATTATCGTGGCATTCGTTGGGGCTGTGATTCTTGTGTGGATCACTCGCCAGTTGAAAAAAGCCTGACGAATCCTCATTAACCGATTGTAATCGCGCTGATGGGTCGAAGGCGCTCCCTTCAGCGCGATTTTGGCGTTAGAGAGTTCTCATAACCCTCAAGAGAAGTCACTGCCGCAGCTCACTAAGGGCCCCAGTTTGTCTAGCATTGATACGAATCGGCCTCAGCCGTCACAACGTAGGGAGCCACAAAACCCCTGTCCAAAGGGCCAGGAGAGAAATGGCTAGTACAGGGAAAAACAGGCGAAAGTGATGGCGAAAGTCACGACCCATCTAAGATATTGTTAATAAATCATTTAGGAGAAATTTTAGCCCGTTATAAGAGTACCGGGACACTAGTTTAGGGCCCAAAATGTGCCTTTTGTACCATCGCGTTTAGGACAGGTCAGGTGTCAAATGGACAGGTGCAAGAGACTGGACCAAAAGACAGGTCTCGCGCATCAAACCAGTGGGGCAGAGAAAAACGGGCCGAGCTCGAAAACGAAGAAATAAAGGCCCATAAGGTCTTGCAACAGGGGATCGGGAACAGAGGAAAGATGAAGATCAAAGATAGCAATCGGAAATGGATGTGGTGGTTTTTAGGGGTAGTGGTCGCGCTGCAACTGTACTTCGTGCGCGAGCTTTTGGCGGCTTTCGCGATATTTGCCATGGGATTTGCGGCCATCGCTTTTGTAGTCGTCAGCTTGTACATGCTGCAAAAGACCTGGGAAGCAGGCATACAGCGCATCGCGGACAGCCGGCACCCAGTTGTCGATATGGCACGGCGGGGTGTTAACGCCGTGGAAGACATGGCCCGTCGGCCGTTGCGCCGTCCGGGTTCAGCCGCGGCTCGTTAATCCTAAGCCGCTTACAGGTTTCTGGCTTTTTGCCAGAGCACACGCAGAGCTGCCCAGCCTGCCTCCTTCAGGCTGAACGCAGACTCTGCCGAGAGTGAAATATGAAAAGGGCCAGCCGTCCTGAGAGAACGGCTGGCCCTTTTTTTTCTCAAGCCAAGATAGTTCCCAAGCCACTCGGGCCTGACCGACCTAGGGCGCTTTCTGGCGCCACCTGCAGCGGACAAGCAGGAACAGATTGGCCAGGGCTTAGCTACTCCGTCGACGGACCATCGATTTTCGCCCATCTCCGCCGTACGTCCGCTATGAGCTTTTCCTTGTCACTACGCATGGCTTGGACAAGTGGCTGATTCCCAGTCTCTTCGTGGCGCGCCGCCCACAGCACCATTTCCGTAAGCACGGGAGCGAGATCGACTCCCTTGGCTGTCAGCGAGTAAATCAGTTTCCGCCCGTCGGAAGGGTCGCGATCCGCGCGGATAATTTCATACGCTTCCAGCCTCTTCAAACGGTCCGCCAGAATGTTGGTCGCGATTTTTTCATCCGACCGCAAAAATTCGTTGAACAGCCGGTAACCGCGGATCATCATGTCGCGGATAATCAGCAACGACCAACGGTCTCCGAGCATTTGGACCGAAGCATTAAGCGGACAAGCGGACCGCCGCTCGAGCGCGGCCTTCCTTTTGGGCATACTCAAATTCTATCTCTTTTTACTTGCAATGTGCAAGTAATCCAGTAAGATTGCCGAACCGGTTCGGACGAGGGAAAAGAGTTGGCCGGGCGCCTGCGCCCACGCGGGTCATGGCGGGAAGAGTTGAGGTTTGTACCTCCGGGGCAGAAACAAAAACGGGAGCGCGGCGTCATAAATGGTTTAAGGAGGGCGTCATGCAATTGAATCCCTATTTGTTATTCAACGGGCAATGCGAACAAGCATTCAAATTTTACGAGAAGTGCCTTGGGGGCAAGATCGAATCACTCTGGACTTTTGGGAATTCTCCCATGTCGGAAAAGATGCCAGCCGAATGGCGCGGAAAGGTGATGCACGCCGCCCTGAAACTGGGCGACGGAATGATCTTGATGGGTTCTGACCCGCCGCCCGGCAATTATCAGGCGCCGCAAGGTTTTTCCGTCTCTCTGAGCGTGAAGGACCCCGCAGAGACGGAGCGCATTTTCAACGAACTGGCGCAAGACGGTAAAGTGACCATGCCGGTTCAGAAGACCTTCTGGTCGGAACGCTTCGGCATGCTAGTCGATCGGTTCGGCATACCCTGGATGCTAAATTGCGAGCAAGCGGCCACGCAAGCCGCTTGAGATTCGCGGCGGTCGGATGACAGCGGGGAGTTAGCTCGTCTGCAGCAAGGAGAGAGGACGATGAATTTCAAGCCGGAATTCTTCCTAAATGACTTGAAGATTGCTCTGCGTTCGCTGGCTCGTGCGAAAGGCCTTGCCATCACCGTGGTGCTCACGCTCGCGCTAGGCGTTGGCGCGAATGCGGCCATCTTCACGCTCGTGCGCGGCGTTCTCCTCCGGCCGCTGGTGAATCGCGACGAAGAGCGGCTCGTGTACATCCGTCAAAGCGCGCCCGGCATTGGCTCGGCAAATACCTACTTCTCAGTGCCGGAAATTCGGGACATCGAATCCAGCGTCCACACCCTCAGCAAGTTCGGCGACTTCTCGACCATCGGATTCGTGATGGTGGGCCTCGGCGAGCCGCGCGAAGTTCGCGCCGGGGTTGTCGGCGGCACTTATTTCGACGTGATGGGTCTGCATCCCGTGCTCGGCCGGCTCATCGGTCCGCAAGATGACGGTCCCAATGCTGCTGGCGTCGTCGTTCTTACGTACCGCTTCTGGTCCTCTGCGCTGCACAGCGATCCAAGTGTTTTGGGCAAAAACGTTCGTCTCGGCAGCGGCCCCATGGGGACACGAAACGGCACGATCATCGGCGTTCTCGAACCTTGCATCCCCTATCCCGCCGACACCGAAATTATCGCGAATATAGTCACAAGCCCGCACCATCTCTCCGCCACCATGGTCACCGGCCGCGTTCATCGGATGACGGAGCTGTTTGGCAGGCTTGCGCCCGGGGCCACTCTCGAGCAAGCACGCGCGGAACTGCGGACTGTCTATAGTTCGATGATGCGCGAGCATCCGGAAGCCTACTCTAAACAAGCCGAATCGCAGATCAGCGTCACGCGTTTGCGGGACCAGGTTACGTCCGGCGCGCGCACCGTTCTTTTGGTTCTCCTCGCCGCTTCGGGACTGGTCTTCATCATTGCCTGTTCAAATGCCGCCAACCTTATCCTTGCCCGTTCCGTTCGTCGCGAAGGCGAACTCGCTATCCGCGCCGCTTTGGGCGCCAGCGCCGCTACGCTTCGCCGCACTCTGCTTGCGGAAAGTCTGCTCCTCTGCGGAGCAGGCGCACTCCTCGGGGTTCTTAGCGCGCGCCCGTTGGTCGCCATTCTTGCTCGATACGCCGCTCGGTTTTCCGTTCGCGCTCTCGATCTGACGGTCGATTCGAGCATGCTGTGGGTGGGAGCCGGACTTGCGATCGTCTCGGCGGTCCTGCTTGCCTTTGTCCCGCGTCTGCCCTCCACCAATTCTTCCCAGGGATTCGGCCTGGCTGGCGGCAGCCTGCGCATCACGGGTGGAACCAACCGGCGGCTCCGGCTCTTCGTCATGACGCAAATTGCCGCTTCCTTCATGCTTCTCGCCGGCGCCAGCATGTTGCTCAAGACTCTTCTTGACATGCAAAGCGCCCACACCATTCTCGACACGCACCACGTTCTTGTCATGAATGTTCCTGTGGACTCTTACGGCAAAACGCCCGAACAGATCAACCACTTCTACGAAGAAACGATTCGCCGCACGGACGAACTTCCGGGAGTGGATGGTGCAGCGGTGGCGGATTCCGCTCCGTGGCGAGACAGCAACTTTTCGTTTGCTTTGCAATTCTCTACCGACGGCCACGTCCGCGCTCCCGACGAAGAAGATCCTCGCTCGCAGTTCCGCACCGTCTCGCCGGGATACTTCGGCGCGCTAGGCGTGCCCATCCTCGAAGGGCGCGATTTCAACGACCAGGACCGCTCAAATGTCGAGCCCGTGGTCATCGTCAGCCAAACCCTCGCCAAAAGAATGTTTCCTGGGCGGGACGCCATAAACCGTCATCTGATGTGGACCGATCCGGTCATTAAGTTCATCGGCATCGAGCCTGTGCCGCGCCGCATCATTGGCGTTGTGGCCGATATAGACGACGAGCATGTCATCCCCGCGCCCACGATGACCGTTTATAACCCGATGGAGCAGCAGGGCCTTTTCGGGGGACGGCTCTTCGTTCACACGAAAACGGACCCGTACGCACTGGTTACACCGATCACCCAGCTCATTCGTAACCTGTCTGTAGATCAACCCGTCGAGCATCCGGCGACGCTGGAGGACATCCGGGCCGAGGTGCTTACGCCGGAACGGCTCAACACACTTGTCTTCGGAGGCTTCGCGCTTGTCGCGCTGGCAATTGCGATTGTCGGAGTCGCGGGCGTACTGGCGTTCTCCGTTAGTGCCCGCACGCGCGAATTCGGCATCCGCCTGGCGGTCGGGTCTCAGCCGAGCAGGCTTCTGGCAAGCGTGATTCGCGAAGGTGCGGTCATGGCGGTTTTCGGAATCCTTGCCGGCGCTGGATGCGGCTACATCCTTGCAAGGCTCGCCGGAAGCTATCTGCTGGATATGAAGATGCCGAGCCCGCTGCCTGTGGCCGCATCGGCGGTCATTCTGCTGGCCGCGGCCGTGGCCGCCTCCGCGTTACCTGCGGCTCGCGCTGCCCGAGTAGACGTGATTCAGGCGCTGCGCGCGGACTAGTCTTCGTCCGGGGGGTGTGCTTCTTCAGACCACTGTCTGCAGTTCTCCTCGTGTCGCAATCTCATGCCCCGGCGCAGAAACACGTTGCCCTCGCAATGCGAGACGTCGGTTTCGTGCATCCTGACGCACAGGGAAGTGGCGATCGGGGCCCGTAATTCTCGCGCGTCCGGCAGGACCCGTCCTGTGCTACTCTTTGCGCCCGTTACGAACTCGAAGTGGCCCAAACGAGGAGCACGACATGACACGAGCTAACAAATATCTAGTGTTGGTGGGGCTTGCCACAGTGCTGACGCTATGTGCGGGTCCCGCAAGCCGGGCGCAAGAAAAGGAACAGCCCGCCGCCAAAAAAATCGCCATCCGTGCCGGGCGATTGATCGACGGTAAAAGCGACACGCCCATCCTCAACGCTCTCATCGTCATCGAAGGCGACAAAATTGTGTCCGTCACTCCCGGCGGCACGCCCCCCGACGGTGCGGAGCTAATCGATCTCTCGAACGCCACCGTACTCCCAGGATTCGCCGACGTTCACACGCACGTCCTGCTCAATGGCGACGTCAGCGCCGCTGATTACGACGTGCAGCTCCTGAAGGATTCCACGCCCTACCGCGCGATTCTCGCAGCACGTAACGCCCGCATCGCGCTCGACCACGGTTTCACCACGCTTCGCGACGTCGAAACAGAAGGCGCGATGTACGCCGACGTGGATGTCAAGACGGCCATTTCCCACGGCGAAGTTCCCGGCCCGCGCATGCAAGTCGCCACGCGCGCCATGGCTCCCACCGGAATGTATCCGCTACTCGGCTATTCGTGGGAGCTAAAACTCCCAACCGGCGTGCAGTATGTCGATGGCGTGGAAGGCGCGCGCAAAGCCGTCCGCGAACAAGTGATGTACGGCGCGGACTGGATCAAGTATTACTCCGACCGCGGCTATCATTTTGGAGATGACGGCGTGCTACACAGCATGGTGAATTTCAGAGACGACGAAGCCGCGGCAATCGTCGACGAAGCGCACCGCTTGGGCAAGAAAGTGGCCGCACACTGCATCGGGTCCGATGGAATTGCGGCCGCGTTACGCGCGGGCGTGGACACCATCGAACATGGCGTCGGTTTCACGGATGCGGAGCTGGATGAAGTGGCACGGCGCGGTATTTATTGGGTGCCGACGGTCACTGTCCTCAACTACGTTGCTCCCGGACGCGGAGGCGTGTGGTTGAAAATGGTAGCCACGGAAAAAGCAGCTTTTCAAGAGGGGCTGAAGAAAAACGTGAAAATCGCGCTTGGAACCGACGCCGGAGGATTTGATTGGAAAGCGGTGAACGAAGCCCAGGAGTTCGTCTACTACAAAGACTACGGCATGACGCCAATGCAGGCCATTCGCGCCGGCACAGTGGTGCCCGCCGAGCTGCTCGGCTGGAGCGACAAAGTCGGCACGATCGAGCCCGGCAAATGGGCGGACATCGTCGCCGTAAGCGGCGATCCGCTAAAGGACATCACTGAACTCGAGCGCGTGAAGTTCGTGATGAAAGGCGGAGCCGTCTTTAAGAACGAACTGCGCTGACCGAGATCCCTTTACGAAAAATCCAGAAACAAGAAGTAGAAAAAACTAAAAAAACGCGGCGCCGCCATCAACATTGATGGACTGGCCGGTGATCGCCGTGGACTGGTTCGAACAAAGAAAGAGCGCAGCGCGAGCGACCTCGTCGGCGGTTTGCCCGCGGCCCTGCAATATCGTGTTCAGGAAACCTTCGAGTTGTTCTTTGGGACTGACGCCCAATTTTGCCGCGAGCGTATTTCCGAGTTCCTTGGACATGCGCGTCTCCGTGACGGGGCCAGGGCAAATGGCGTTCACCCGGACGCCTTTGCGCGCGGCTTCCGCGGCGGTGATGCGCGTTAATCCGAGCATGCCAGCTTTGGCCGCGGCATAAGCGGAACCCCACGGAAAGGCTGCTTTCGCCGAGAGACTCGAGATGTTCAGAATGACACCCGACTCGCGCTCGTACATTTCCGGCAAGACAAGTTTGCTCAGCAGGAATGCCGCGCGCAGGTGCACGGCGATGACGTTGTCGAATTCCGCGAGGGGATAATCTTCTACAGGGACGACTGGGCCGTAGTGGCCGGCATTGTTCACCAGAATATCGATTCGGCCGAATTTCGCCCGGGCTTCCGCGACGATGCGCGTGCAGTCCGCTTCCCGAGCCAGGTGTGCGATCGAATAATGCGCGCGTCCGCCTCGGCTGGAAATCTCTTCAGCAGCGGAACTAAGTTCCGCCGCGGTGCGCGCGGTCAGAAAAACCGCCGCGCCCTCGGCTGCAAAAAGTCTGGCGATAGCGAGGCCAATCCCGCGGCCAGAGCCGGTAATCAAAGCAACGTAGTCTTTGAGGAGCATAAGAAGAAGAGGATAGAGGCAGCGGCGGATGGAGGCAAGCAGGAGAGATAATCCGTCGAAAATGTGAGGGCGAAAAAAACGGAAAGGTGGAAGCAAAAAAAAGACAGGCACGAATGCCTGTCCCACTTACCCCATGCATAAATGCAAAGCAAAATGTAGGTGAGAGATTATTTGCCGGGCTTCAAATCCTTGAGCAATGCGCCAACGAGGCTGTGGATGTCGCTTTGGGTGAGCGAGAAGGAATCGCTGCGCACCGGCTTTGCGCCAATGGCCCGATATACCAGATGCTTGGTCGCCGTTTGCATCCAGTCGAAGACGATGGTTCCTTCGCGGAAGCGAATATTTTCATAGCCGACGTACGCCGGGCCATAGCCCCAGGTCTGCCAGCAGCGATACGGGCCGCACACCAAGCCGGGGTATGCGCCGGGATAACCCACTGGTACGGCCGCGTTGCCGTGCCTCACGGCAAACTTATAGTCCACCAAGAAATTGGCGATGGCGGGATCGCTAACTTGCTTGAATCCTTTCGCTGCGAGCGCCTGCTCGATGGCGGCCTTCACGCGCTGGCGATCGACCGCATCGTCCGCGGACGCCTGGCGCGGCGCTGCCGCCTGGTCGCGCGAGACTTGGTCTTGTGAGAGGACGCGTCGATTATCGCCGGCCGCCTCGCGCGCCGCCGCTTCTTGCACCGCAGGCCGCCACGCCCAGGTGGCGTTCTTCGGAATACGAACGTCGTGGTCGCGAATAATCCGAACATACTCATCGCAGCCGGCCACAAGAATCACGGAAAAAATCGCAGCCGCCGCCAAAATCAATTTGGTTGTTTTGCCTGGATGCAAACGCAACATCGGACGCGCCTCCAAAAGCACAGTCTTCCCACCTCACTAAACCCCGCGCCCCGCGGATAGTTGCGCCCCGCGGAAAACCGTGCGGATTCCCGTTTTCCCCAAAAACATTCGCTCATCCGCTTTTCGGCAGCTCCCAGTCCGAGGGCGGAAATGTGACCGGCCAAAATTTCGGCGACGGTCGGTCAAACTCGAAGGCCACCGCAAAGTAATCCGCGTTTGGCTGATCGATGCGCACCACCCGGCAGCTCTGTTCGATGCCCGTCTGCGGGTTCACTAGAACGATCGGTTGGCCCACCTGCAAATCCAGCTTCAATTTCATCAGCCCGCCGTGCGCGTTGACAACCAGCGTGTGCGTGTCCTCCTGCACCTGCGTTCGCTCGGGCGTCTCCGCAAGAACCGTTACGGGAATTTGCAGCATCACGCGTTCGCTGCGGCGGCGATTGGCGGCGTCGGAAGAAGGCACAAAATTCTCCGTTCAATGGCTCGGTTTGCTGCGCGTCTCGGAGAGACTCAGGCCAAACTCGCCTGCATCTTCCCAAGAAACCTGTTCCGCGGCAGCCTGGCCGGGCCTGCACATCTTTTTTATGCGAGCGAATTCACAGCTCGTCTTCTGAGTCTTAGTCTACCGAACGCGCGCGCCCGCACTCCATCGGGAAAGACCCTTGACGTGCATTGGTAAACGGCAGAACGGCGCGAGCGTTCAGGGAACGGCCGACCGTAAACGAAAAGTGGCTTGCTTCAGGGAAGCAGCATAGCTTGCAGCCGGGCCATCACTTCCGGCCACTCCGAGTCCACGATGCTGAAGTACACCGAGTGCCGGATGCGCCCGCTTGAAGTGATCATGTGGTTGCGAAAGGTGCCTTCTTCGCGCGCGCCAATCCGCAAGATTGCCGCGCGCGAGCGCTCGTTGAGGGAGTCCGTCTTCAGCTCCACGCGAATGCACCCCAGCGTTTCGAAGGCGTGCTTCAGCAGCAAATACTTCGCTTCGGTGTTGACGGCGGTGCGCTGCCAGTCCGGCGCGACCCACGTCCAGCCAATCTCGACGCGATGATGCACCCGGTCAATGTTGCCGTAGCGCGTGCTGCCAATGGCCTTGCCGCTCGCTTTTTCAATCAACGCAAAGGGCACGGCGACGCCGCGCGCCTGTTCATCCAGCGCCGTGGCGATGTAGGCGGCCATCTCTCCCGAGGTGCGCACCGGAGTCGGAATCCAGCGCCACAACTCTTCAGCAAGTCCGACGGCGGCAAGTTCGGAGTGATGTCCTTGCGTTAGAAGCTCGATGCGCACATGGCGGCCTTCGAGCATTACCGGGACGACTTTCATCTCTGAGCTCATCGAGAGCGCATAGTACAGCCGGAGCTGTGGACGCCGCGAGCGCCAATTTGGCAAGGCTCACCGCAGTCAGGCTCCACGAAATTAACCGCGAGAATTTTGCGGCGTGTCAGAGATCCGCAGCCCCCCGGGCAAACCAAAAAGTGCCGGGAGGCGTCCTATCTCCGTGCGTGCTATGTTTCTTCTGGCGCACTTTCTTCGGACGGACCTGCTCTTCGCAGCGCGGGAACTTTCCGGCTCGTTCGAGTGAACTAAGGGTTAGAACATGCTGTCCGCTTGTGGCCAGGCTCTGGAAAAAGCGAGATCGGGAGAAGCCAGATCGGGAAAAGCCAGTTCGGGAAAAGAATGAACAACTCCTTTGCTTCGAGTAAGAAACACGTACTGCGCCGTTTCGGCAGGCTTCTCGCTCTCGCCGCGGCATTGATCGTCACGCTGGCGGTTGGCGAATTTCGCGCGCAGCAGCCCACTCCGCGGCAGTCCGCTCCCTCGCCGGCACAGCCGGCCGCACAGCAACCCGCGCCCCAACCGGGCCAGCCACAACTTCAGCGTCCGCAGGAGGGCCAGCCCACAATCGCCGTCCAAGTCAAAACCGTCAGCGTGCTGGCCACCGTTCGCGACAAGCACGGAAAAATCGTGCCGGACCTCACCAAGGACGACTTTGCGCTCGACGAGGACGGCCGCCCGCAAACCATCAATTATTTCGTGCACCAAAGCGACTTGCCGCTGCGCCTGGGGCTCCTGGTCGATACCAGCTTGAGCCAAAGCCGCGTGATCGATCAGGAACGGACCGCGAGCTACACCTTCCTCGATCAATTGCTGCGCGAAAACAAGGACTTGGCTTTCGTGATTCACTTCGACCGCGAAGTCGAACTGCTTCAGGATTTCACTCCCTCCCGTCCCAAGTTGCAAGCAGCCCTGCAAAAGCTATCGTTGCCTCAAATGGAAAACAATGGCGGTAACACCGGCGGCGGGGGCAGCGGTGGTGGAGGCGGCGGTGGATATGGCGGAGGCGGGTACGGTGGCCGCGGCGGCGGTGGCCAGGGCGGGCACATGCACGGCGGCGGGACGCTGCTTTACGATGCGATTTTTCTCGCTTCCGACGAGTTGATGAGCAAGCAGCAAGGCCGCAAAGCGCTGATCGTCCTTTCCGACGGCGTGGATCACGGCAGCAGAGAAACCTTGGCCGAGGCAATCGCCACCGCCCAGCGCGCCGACACCATCGTCTATTCCATCTATTTTGCGGACGAGGACCAAGACTATGGTCGCCCGGGTGGATTTGGCATGGGCGGCCCCATGGGCGGACGGGGCGGAATGGGCGGAGGACGCGGCGGCAGGTATCCTCGGCAGGAAGAGCGCGTCGACGGCAAGAAAATCCTCGAACAAATTTCCAAGGAAACCGGCGGGCAGCTCTTCAAAGCTTCGAAGAAGGAAACGGTGGACAAAATCTACGCCGAGATTCAGGAAGATCTGCGCAACCAATACAGCCTCGCCTATACTCCCGACAAGGGCAACACTATCGGCTACCACAAGATTCAGCTCACCGTCCCCAAGCAGAAAGACCTAATCGTCCAAGCTCGCGACGGCTACTACTACGGGCAATAATCCTCGGAGTAGCGGGAAGCCTCAGACTTACATCACCTCAAATTTGGCCGCCGCGAGGGCATAGGCTTTCCACTCTTTCGTCAGCGAAGGACGTTGCCTGATGAACCGTTCGATCAATTCCTTGGTCCCGGGATGATGAAGATGGCCCAGGCCATGGAGCGCGGCTCCCTGACACACCTCTGAGTTCATATCAAGGAGCCTCGACAAGGCCTGAAAAAATGCCTCCTGTAATTCCAGGTCCATGCCACCATGCTCTCGATTTCTATTCCCGCAATGCCAGTCGTAGCAGAGGGAGTCCCACCACATCTGGACCGAACTATCCAATGACTCGTTGGCGAAAAGGCGCTCAAACAAATCCGCCATGGAGCTAATGCATTCCCCCAACATGGAAATGGGCAGGTCCGAGCGGTTAATTATTCCATACACCGAACAATCTAGATTAGGACCCTGTATGGCCCAAAAACCTTCCTCAAGCTGGGGCTTTGCGAAACGTGTGAGTAGAAACTCCGGCTCCCGAAACAGCCGTGTGTAATAGGCACAAATTGTTGTGGAATCGAACGTCACTTCCAAGTGGTAATACCACGGATCTTGCTTCTTTGACTCCGAAGGTGTGTCACGGTCAAAAAGAAACGAAACAAACTCATCGAACGAACAGTTGGTCAGATCCACTCGGTCGGGAGGTTCCATGAGGAAAGTATAGCCATCATCGGTCGAAATTGGGTTAGGGGTTGATTGGCGTGAGAGGAGGAGAGGGACTGCCAGGCAAGGAAACCCGGTGCAGCCCAGGCTAGCCGTAAGGTATGATAGAGTCTTCGGACATTACTCACTTAGGATAACGATGCAGACTGCCACAAATGGAAAGGTATTGCTGAGGGTACGGCCGCGAGGATTCTGCGCGGGCGTGGTACGAGCCGTGGATATCGTCGAGCTGGCCCTAGAAGCGTACGGCGCGCCGGTCTATGTGCACCACGAAATTGTGCACAACACCTACGTCGTCGAGCAATTGCGCCGCCGCGGTGCCATTTTTGTCGAGTCCATCTCGGACGTGCCCCACGGCGCGGTGCTGGTGTTCAGCGCCCACGGCGTCCCTCCGCCGGTGCGCCAGGAAGCCAAGGACCGCGCATTGAAAGTAATCGATGCAACCTGTCCGCTGGTCACCAAAGTGCATCTCGAAGCCCTGAAATTCGCGCGCGAAAAGCGCACCATCATTTTGATCGGCCACAAGGACCATCAGGAAATCGTCGGCACCTCCGGCGAAGCTCCGGAAAGCACCATCGTGGTGGATTCTGTCGCGGCGGTGGATGCCCTCGAAGTGCAAGATCCCGATAGGCTCTCGTTCCTCACGCAAACGACGTTGAGCCTCTATGACACCCAGGAAATCGTGGCGCGCCTTCGGCAAAGGTTTCCGGCTATCAAAGGACCGGCGAGCGATGATATATGCTACGCCACGCAGAACCGGCAGGAAGCCGTCGAGCAAGTGGCCAAAGACGTCGATTTGATTTTGGTCGTGGGTTCGCCGAACAGTTCGAACTCGAACCGCTTGGTGGAAGTGGCGCAGCGCAGCGGCGTGAAAGCCCAACTCATCGATTCCGCCGCGGATATTGACGTGAAGTGGCTCGAAGGCGTCGCACGCGTGGGCTTGACGGCGGGCGCTTCCGCTCCCGAAGTCCTCGTCGAGCAGGTCAGCCAGCGCCTCGCGGAGTGCGGCTTTACGGATCAACGCGATCTCGATTTGATTCGCGAGGACGTGCGATTTACGCTGCCTGCCGAGTTGGCTACCATCGCGCAGGCGCCGCGCCGCTAAAAGTTTCGCAGCGCCGCCGCAACACAGGGGCGGGCTATTGCCCGTGCAGTTTGCAGCCGGCCCATCGCGGTAGGCGGGGACACACAATACAAGGAGCAAACTTTGGCGGTCAAAATCGTCCGTCAGCCGAAGAAGATTGCCTTGATAGGAGCGCCATCAAGCGCGGCTGCGTTCCTCGCGGGAAGCGAAAAAGCGCCGGCGGCATTGCGCGCGGCGGGGCTGGTCGAGCGGCTGCAAAACGCCGGCTACGAAGTCATTGATCATGGCGATTGCGCGCCGCATCTTTTCGCCGATGATGACGAGCACAAGCGGGCGCGAAATTTGCAGGAAATTGTCGCCGGTCTGAATGACCTGAAGCTTCGCGCGGAACTCGCAGTGAAGAGCGGCGCGCTGGTGCTGGTTCTTGGCGGCGATTGCGCGCAGGTCATCGGGCTTTTGACCGGCGTGCGCCGCTACTACAAGCACGTCAACCTGCTATGGTTTGATCGCGACGCGGATTTGAACACGCCCGCTTCCACCCCATCCGGCCGCATCGACGGCATGGTTGTGGCCCACGTGATTGGCCGCGGCGCTCCGGAACTCGTCCGCTTCTGGGGCGAATCGCCGCTCGTGCGCGAACCCGACGTGACCCTCTTCGGTATCGACCGGCTCGATCCTCCCGAGCAGGAATTCCTGAGCAAATCTCCCATGCGGCACATTTCGGCCGCGGACATTCAATCGAAAGGCGCAAGCGCCGCGGCCCACGACGCGCTTGTCTTCGTACACGCCGATGCGCATGAGTTTGTTCTTCATCTAGATACGGATATCATCGCGCAAGAAGAATTTCCGGCGGTGAATACGCCGGCGAGCGGCGGCCTGAGCTTCGACGACACGCGCGCGGCCCTCCGCGAAATCGCAAAACACAAAAATCTTCTCGGGCTCGACGTCGCCCAGTACAATCCCGACAAGGACCCCGACGGCGCCGCCGCAAAAAAGCTTGTGGATCTGCTCGTCGAAGTCCTTTCCGCCCGCCTCGAACCTCCCGCAGCTCCCGCACCTGACGCGTCGGAATCAACCTCGGGCCCGCCCGAAATTTCTTCTTCCGAAACGACGGCATAGCTGTTAAATCGCAGCCCGCGGCTCCGCGAAACATGCGAAGTCCTTAGCGCCGCCGTCCCCATATCTGCCACGAACCGCCAAGGCCCGTGAAACGTTAGCGCATCTTCACGCACTACCTTTCATTGAGGTTTAGCCTCGCGCGCGAGTCTATCGGCCCTGTCCGGATACCCTCCAAGGATAAAGGCGGGCAGTTGCCCGCGCGCGGGCGTTTGTCGCAATTTTTCCGACGGGTGAACCATGAAGAATGGCGGTCTTGCTCTCGTCGCACTCCTGCTCATTAGCGGAATGCTACGGCTGACCGGCCCCTCATCAGCGTCTCCAGAGCAAACACAGGATGCGGCACAACAGAAGCTGAGCGCCAAAAAAAGCCTGAAAGGCGCCTATCTCGACGATCTGGCCGCCACCATTCAGAATTTCTACGACGCGCCGCCTGATGACGCCAGCGCCGCAATTTTTTCCGATCTCTCCAATCACTTGAATGTTCCCGCAAAAGAAAGAAGCCGGATCCAATACGCCATCGCCATTCTTCCCGATCCCGTGCACACCCATCTCGGTCTTTTCTTCGACCGCAGTCTCGAGGCCGTCATGCAGGCCGCGCAAACGAAGCGATATATTTTCGATCGGGCCATCTTGCCCTGGGATCGCCGGCCACATTCCGAATCCTCCGATCCAGACACGCGCAAAGCCCAATTGGCCGAACAAGCCGCTCGCGAAGCCTATCCAGGCCTTCTGATTTTTCGGCCGCAGCCTGCCCTGTTGGAATCTTCTTCGCAATCGTCTGTCGCGAACGCGAATTCCAACTCTGGCGCCGATCTTCCCCTCTTTGTCTTCGTGGTTGGCGAGACTCCCACAGGCGGTCTGCGCAAGGAGCAATTCCGCAACGTTCGCAGAATCATCCGAGAGATCGGCCAATCGCCGGGAGGCTCACGCCCGCCGGGCAAAAGGCCCATGCTCATTCTCGGCCCTACTTTTTCCGGTTCGCTCGAATCACTCCACCTGGAACTGGCCGAAGCGGCCGAAGACTTCGGCGAGACCTTTGTCTACAGCGGCACGGTGACCAGCGCTCGCGCCATTCATGTTTTTGATTCGCAAGTTCCTTCGGGCGTTCACTTCGCGTCCTTTCGAGAGAACGACGAGTACGCCCTTTCGGAATTTGTCCGCTTTGCCTCGTATCGCGGCTACGCTCGCAACAAAATCGCCGTGCTCTCCGAAGACGGAACGGCCTACGGAGCGCAAAAAATCCTGCGCACTAATGCGGACTTTGAAGACATCTCCGGTAACGCTCAAAGCACAAGCGGCTCCGATGAGTCCAAGGAAGCTCTCCATCTTCATTTTCCCCGCGAGATTTCGTATTTCCGTTCCGCTTATCAAAAATCAGCCGCTTCGCAACCGTCCTCGGCGTCTTCCGATCCATCCACTCTTTCGCCCGATCTCCGTGAACCGGGCAATGACGACGACTCGATTGCTCCCTTCGGTGGCGTGCAAACTCCTCACTCGCAGGAAGCCGTCATGCTCGGCATCGTGAGCGAGCTGCAAAAACATCACATCGAGTTCACGGTGCTGCTCGCCACCGATCCCGTCGACGAACTCTTTCTCGCTCGCTATCTCCGCCAGGCTTATCCGCAAGGATGGGTTGTCGTCATCACTCCGGATTTGCTTTTCCTCCGCGACGCGGATTCCACTCTCAACGGCCTCCTCGGATTGGATAATTACTCTCTCATTCCCGGACTCAACGACAGGCTCTGCCGCCAAAATGAAACGTTCGGCGTACACGAAGATCGCCTCTTCGTCAGCAGTCCCAGCGCAGGCACCTTCAACGCCACGGTCGCGCTTCTTTCCGTGGATAAGGCCTTGGAAACACATTGGACTCCCGGCTCGCGCAAGGAACCTTTTATCGAGACCTCCAGATTTGTTCCTCCCGCGCCGTATGCCGAGTATGGAACTCCGCTTGTCGAGGAACCCTCCGGCGAAGTGGGCTGCGAGAAGGAACCTTTTTTGTGGATCACGATTCTCGGCCGCGACGGTTTCCACCCCATCGTAGGCATGAGCGAGCGTGAGCTTCGCTCCGCGGATCATCAGCAACCCATCGCGCAATTCCGCAGCGACCGCGAAATTCCCAGCTCTCTGAAAATTGCCTCCGGGCCAGTTTCGCCTCCTGCCGAAGAGGCTGCGACCATGCCCGCCTCCTGGAGATTGTGTTATTGCCTCTGTCTGCTCCTGCTCGTCGGCCACGCGCTCTTGAGTTGGACGGGTACGATCCTCGCGGACTCCGAAGTTCGCGCACAATTCGCCAGAAATGAAGAAGCACGCGCCGCGATGGTTCTCGCTCTGGGCGCTTTAGCTCTCGCCGCCACTTTTGTCGTGCTTCTCTGCTCGCGAACTCCCATCGTGCAGTGGACCGGAGGACCGTCGCTCACCATTCTGATGTGGCTCCCCCTATTTCTGTTTGTCGGCGTCACGCTCCGCGACATCGGCAAATGGCGAGCACAACCGTCCGTCGCGTGGGCTTTCGGCGTTTTACTTCTCGGCTTTCTCGGCTTCCAGCTTTATCTTGCGTGTTACCCGTCGGAGTATCTCCGCACGTACTGGTCGATGCGTCTTTTGTACTTTACCTCCGGCGTCTCACCGATCCTTCCGGTGCTGCTTTTGCTCGGCGCCGGTTACTGGTGGATGTGGATGAGCCTCCGCGGCATTTCGCTTGTCGATCTGCGCCGGCCGCATCTGCCCGAAAAAAAAGACTTGTGCAATTCTTCGGTTCGCATTTCCGATGACGAAGGAGAGGAGCTTCGCGAAGCCGCGCATCCTTTTTTCTTCGCCAGGCAAGTCCTGCTGCCCGTCGTGTTGCTGGCCTTTCTGTCTCTCACGGTGCTCGACCTGAGGCACCCGGTCCAGACAATTGAAGGATGGGCCTACGACTGGGGATTCTCTCTCTTGCTCGCCCTCATGATCGCCACGTTTCTCGGCACCTTGCTCAAGCTGGTGATCACGTGGCTGAAGTGCAGGCAAATTCTCGCCGGCTTGGACCGCACGCCTCTGCGTTTCGCCTTCGGAAGGTTGAAGAATCTTTCCTGGCACTCCTTCTGGAATCCCGGCGGGAGCACGCTGCGGGAAACCTGCAAAATCATGACGCGTGCGCTGGAAAACAGAGACCGGCTCGAACACGCACTGGAAAATGACAAGCAGTGCCCAATCCCCGAAGCCAATCGCCAGGCCGTGCTCGCCCAGCTCAAAGCCACCGAAGAAGCGCGGATGAATATGCACGACGCTTACATGGCCACATTTGCGGCCGAGAACGGAGCCGCGGCCAATGACAAAAAGTCAGTCCAAGACGAAAACCCCGTCCAGGATACGAAAACCGAATCGTCCGGCCCATCGCGCCATTCGGAAAGCAAACTCTTAAGCTGGGGCGCGCAGAAGCAAAAAGAAGTGCAGCAACTCAAAATTTTGACGGAAAAATTCAGCGCGCTGCAAAAATCAATGGCCAAGACCGCGGCCACGCTGATCTGCGAAATGCTGACGCCGTGGTGGCCGCAAGTTTCGGAGACGGTGGTTTCCGAAGACGAGCGGCTTGGAAAAGCGGACCTCTCTCTCACGCGCGCCCTGGCGGAAGAGTTCAGCGCGCTGGTGTATGTGAATTTCCTGGTAACCGTTTTACTCCGCATGCGCACGTTGGTCATTTGTGCCGGCGGAATGTATGTCTTCATCGTGCTGGCTGTAAACGTCTATCCGTTCGAGCCGCATCCGGCGCTGCAGTCGCTCACGGTGATTCTGCTGCTCGTGATGGGCGCGGCCGTCGGTTTCGTTTACGCCGAGATGCACCGCGAAGCCATTCTCAGCCGCCTCACTTCGACTCCGGTCGGGGAACTCGGTTTGGATTTCTGGCTGAAACTCGCTTCCGCCGGCGCGATTCCTCTCTTCAGTTTGCTTGCGGTGCAATTCCCCAGCATCAATCAATACCTCTTCTCGTGGCTCGAGCCGGCGCTCCAAGCAATGAAGTAAAGAGGGACCGCAGTTCGCCTCATAGTTCGCCGGGCATTTCGCGAGTCCGCGATTCTGCCTGTCGTGCAGGCAGAGCGGTTCTATGAGTTTGTCGACTACCCGATCGCGCTATCGCGCCGGCGCGTCCGGACTTTTCAGTGCATGATCGGCGTGCCGGTAAATCTGTTGAAGTGTCGCACCCGTCTCTGCCGCGGAAGGATCTTTCAGAATGGCTTCCGTCTCCTGCAAACCGATGAGCGCCTGAACGCGCCGGGGCGCTCGCGCTAGAGCGGTTTCAAACGCGGTCCGCGCCTGCGGAATGCGGCCGCGCTCGAGAAGAAACTCACCCAGCAATTCATACGAAGGCTTCGCGATCAGCGGCGGCCCGAACGCTGAGGGCAGCGACCCCTCTTCGTCCGCGGCTTTTTGAAAAGCGATGCCGGCTTGTTCCGGAGCGCCTTCTTTCGATAGAGCAAGCCCCTGAATCTGATCCATCAAGATGCCCGGCACTTTCCGCATCCAACTGCCGGCGGGGTATTGCTCCTTATCCAGGTCTTCGTTCAGTTGCGGACCGAGCGATTGCATTTGCGATAAAAAGACGCGGGCATCAGCAGGCTTGCCCCGCTGGCAAGCACCGAGGGCTTCGGTGTACTGGAACATGAGTTGCGTCCAAGCCGATGCTCCGTCCGGGAGCTTCCAGCCCGCGGCTTCGCCGCTCCAATCCTTCGTCTCGATTAAATAGTGTGCTCGCATCTGCACGAAAGATCCGGCGGCCGTATTGTCGGGATCGACCGCGCCATGTGCGTGCGCCGCCGCCGCTTGCGCTTCCGCTTCGCTGCGGCATCCGGCAAGGACGCGCATCGCATTCGCGAAGCGGCCTTGTTGGAGATAGCCGTATTCGAGCCATAAATTGTAGTGTCCGCAGAACTGCGCAGGCTTGCCGGCAGCGGCACGTTCTTTATTGACGATTCCCGTCGCAGTTTCGTTCGCGCTTACCACCTCATCCCACATTCCCAGCGCGAGAAAGATATGCGACGTCATGTGCTGCGCGTGAGCCGCTTCGGGCGCAATTTTCGAATAAGCTTCCGCGGCTCTCAGTCCCAGGATCGCGTGCGTGGGATCGTCGAAGGAATGAATCAGATAATGAGCCGCGCCCGGATGCCGGGGGTTGGCGTAAAAAACATCCTCGAGCAGCGCGGCCGCCCGCATATACGTAGGCACGTCGCGGCCATTGTGCGCCGTCCCTAATATCGCCAGTGCATAGAAACAGGTGCCGTCGACATCGTCGGGATACTTTTCGTGCAGTCTCTTCATGAAATCGGCGTATCGATCGTCGCGATCGTATTTATCCCCTTCGCCATACAAAATTTCCACCGCGCGCAGATAGTCCTTTTCGCGCTCGGTCTTTGCTTTGGCAAGGCGCTCCTCCGGCGTTGGCGCGAGTTTTCGCAGCGCGGCCCGTGCCGCGTGGAGATTCTGCTCGTTCCAGATCGCGTGATTGAACGTCATGGCTTCGCCCCAATAGGCCATGGCAAATCCGGGATCGATTTTTTCCGCTCTTTGAAATGCCGCTGCCGCATCTTCGTACTCGAAATTGTGGAGCTGCGCGAGCCCGTACAGGAAACCCTTCTGTGCTGCAGGCGAGCCGGAATTGGCGAAAGAAACCTCGCCCACCGTGGACTGTGCGGGAAGGGGCGAGGAAGCGAGAAATAAAAAAGCGGCGAGCAGAAGCGCGAGCCGCAACGGCGACGGCGTGGACTGCATTCTCATGAACAAACCTCTCATTCTTTTTTCAAAGCGCGCCGTGTTTTTCTTTCCCGCAAGCGCGCCACATCTTAGGTCCGGCGTGGTGTGGCGTCAAACGCCGGGAGATGCCGCGGCTTCGGCGCGCTTGCGATGGTAGCGGGCGAGTCCCAGCCAGGAAATGTTCAGGCCGGAATTGAAAACATAATGTTCGGCTTCCGCTGCGGCGACGCGCAGTTTGATTTCGGTACTCGTGGCGGCGACGAACGCTTCGAGTGCGCTGCGTTCATCCGAAGCCGAGCGCAAGACGTTTGCCGCGAGCGAGCTCCAACGCTTTAGATTTTTGCGATATTCCGCGATGTGCGCTTTGGGGTCATTGGAATAACCAAAGTGCGTAAGGAACAGCCGGGCTGGATGGCGCGCGGCGATAGCATCGAGCGACGCGTTCCACGCCGCGAGATCGATATCCGGCGGCGGCGTCAGCGGAACGACATAGGGTTCGCCTTCGATGTGGAATCCTGCCGTGTCTCCGACGAACGCTGTGCCATCTGAAGAATCGAAATAGGAGACGTGATGCGCGGCGTGGCCGGGCGTGTAAATCACGTCGAGATTGCGGCTTCCGAGAGCGAGCGTCTCCCCGCCTTCGAGCATCCGCAAATTCCCGAAAGGCACGGGCAGCGTCTCGCCGAATAATTTTTGCAATTCGCCGGGCCAGATCCGCTCGGCGCTGGCCAGCAGTTTCTTCGGGTCCGCCAAATGCATCATGCCGGCTTTGTGAACGTACACCTCGAGATTCCGATTTTCTTTGATGAGAGCGCCGGTCGCGCCTGCGTGATCCAAATGGATGTGCGTGAGCAAAATGGCATTGAGATCGGAAACGCCGATATTTCGCGCGGCGAGCAATTCGCGCAGCTTGGGGAGAGTCGAAGCCGGACCCGGATCGAGGAGCGCGCGATGCCCCCCCGATTCGAGCAGGACCGCGGCGATCGAGCGCGGGCGTCCCTGCCAGTTGGTGTCGAGGATGGTCGTCGCAGACATTCCGGCAGTAGTGTAACGCAGGAGGAAGCGAGAAGTGAGCGGTTGGGCCGGGATAGCGGGCACTGAAAACGCAGGGGCGAAAGACGATAGGGGAAACTCGAAACACCGGAAGGGAAACTCGAAATTCGGCGAGCGCGGGGTGAAAGTTTCGGGGGCGAGCAAGCCCACCCCCGGGCATTTGTAAGACTATCAAAAGAAAGGGGATGAGAAACTAGGCGTTTGGAAGAGGTTGAAAAGGCAGGGGTTGTTTGCTCTCTGTTTGCTCGCTTTTTGCTCTTGGAGAGCAGGCTGAGCTCGATGGAGGTGAAGGAGGCAAAAGAGGTAGAGGAAGTAAAGGAGGCGAAGGATCGGAGGGAGGGAACGCGGTGCGCGGGCGAGCAGGGCGGGTTTTGCGAGCGAAACATGGTGAAGGATAGCACGGGAATGGATTACTGTCAAGGTACAGTACTGCATGCGTGTATGATTCGAATTGAGACGGGGAAGTGGAATGGATGGAAGGAGTTGGCGGGAAAATGGGAGTTTGGTGAGACGGTACGGGGTTGGATAATTCGGGGAACGTCCCGTCTGACACGCGGTTTCCCGGTTTCTAGAGCGTTTCTAATTTAAGTACTTACATATCCGGATGAAGCAAAATAGTTCGCGCATTCGCTTGCTGTGACAGTGTTGAGGAGTTCGCCGATTTCTTTCCATAGTTCCTCGGTGGATCGTTTGGCGGCTTTGCGGAGCAGCGCCTTGAGTTTTGCGAAGAGCTTTTCGATGGGATTCAGATCCGGAGAATAGGGCGGCAGATAGAGCGCTCTGGCACCGACCGCGGTAAGGGCTTGTTGGACCCCGTGCACTTTGTGGCTGCTGAGGTTATCGAGGATGACGAGGTCTCCGGTTTGGAGTGTGGGGCACAGAAATTGTTCCACCCAGGCCAGGAATAGCTCGCCGTCCATGGGCCCGTCGACGACCAGGGGAGCGGTCAATCGATGGTGGCGCAGGCCGGCGACAAAGGTCGTCGTTTGCCAACCGCCCAGGGGCGCCGAACCCACGCAGCGACAACCCTTGGGGGCGCGGCCATGGCTCCGCGTCATGTTGGTCGCGGCCCAGGTTTCATCGATAAACACCAGCTTTTCGACGTCCAGTGCAGACTGCGCTTCACCCCAGGCGCGCCGCGCTGCCTTCACGTCCTCGGCTCTTGCTCGCTGGCGTGCAGCGTTTTTTTTGAACGTCAGATTCCACTTGTTCAACTGATGCCAAAGTGCGCCGATTTTGATCCCTATACCCTGCGACGCCAACCGCTCTTGCAACTCGGCCAGAGTCAGTCCCGGCTCGGCGGCGATCCAGCCGCGCAAAGCGGACTCCGCTTCTACCAACCGGGACCGGTGATGGCCGCCGATCTGAATACTGCTGCGTACCCTGGTTTCTTGCTCGCGGTCGCGCACTTGGTAGACATAGAAGCGGCTGACCTCAAAGCGGCGCGCGATAGCCGAAGGGGCATCTCCCCGGGACAAAGCTCGCAGCACACGATCACGCAAATCCTGTGAATACGATTGCATCCGCACCTCCCGCGAACCAACAGGAGGATTATCGCACAAATGTAGATACTTAAATTAGAAATGCTCTAGGCTCCCTTCCTTCGCGTCAGAGGCGGTTTGGCAGGGGGATTACTTGAGGCGACGTTCACTTTCAGAGTGCGGTGCAGAGCCTCAGCCAGCGGCCCGACACAGAATAGCAATGCCACATAAGCTGTGATGGTAGCAATCAGAAACTGGCTCGAAAGCACAGAGATCACGTCCACCCCGGCGGACGTTACACGGCGTCTCACGGAGTAATATCCATTCACGCCGGCAACCATCGGCAGGGCCACAATAAAGCCGATGATGTATTTCATTCCCAGTCCCATAAACGGGTGATAGTTCGGCATCTTTCGAAACGCAAGAGCCGCTAGAACCTCCGCCACGGCGCAAGTTCCAGCGGCACCTATCCAGAGAGCCCCTGTTATGAATTTAGGGGAAGGTAAATCTTTCATGTTGTTTGTCCCTTTCGCAGATGGATTTCTACTCAAAGCAGATGACTTGAGCGGTAAATGCGCGCGAAACATGGTGAAGGATAGCATGGGGATGAATTACTGTCAAGGTATAATACTGTGCGTGTATAATTCGAACGTAAGACGGGGAAGTGGAATGGATGGAAGGGGTTGGCGGGAAATTGGGAGTTTGGTGAGACGGTGTGGGGTTAAATGGTTCGGGGAACGTCCTGTCTGGCCCCTGGGTTCATGGGTTTCGAAACTTCTCGTCACGGGCGGGTTTCCGTGTTCCACCCAGCTCGTGACGCGTCTGCCAGCCATTTACGGATTCTGTGTTCGTCCTCCTTGTCCAGATAGGGTGAGGCAAGGCACGCTTCAAACTGGGCGGCTGCTCGCGCGACTTGACCTAGCTCGTAGAGGGTTATGCCCAGCCAACGGCAGGCTTCAGTCCGAAGTGGCTCTTCTGGATTGAGCGCCAAAAGCTTCTCGAAGGCCTTCCTTGCAGCTACAAAATCGCCTAGCTTGTAAGAAGTCCTACCTAGGTAATTCCAGATTACGCTGTTCTGTAAGTAACCCGCGCCCGCAGTCGCGATGCATTGCTCCAACTCGCTCTTCGCCTGTGCATTTTTTTGCAGATTATAATAGACTACTCCTAATTCGAAATGTGCCCTGCATTCCAATCCTGGCGGCAAACCGCCCAAGGTGAGTGCTTGGGTGAGCGCTTCCTCTGCCTTGATATAGTTGCGCGCGACCAGGTAGCAGTGCCCTAGGTGAGGCGCGATATATTTCTCAAATTCCTTGGGCTGGTTTATCTGCTGCAGGATTTGCAGAGCCTCTTCCCAGCGGTCAAGGTCGGACAGGATGAAGGCGCGGCGGATTTGGATCGCATCGCAAAGATCGCTGGAACCCGGGTCTTTCAGCGCTAATCTGTGTTTATAGACGATTTCGTCGAACCTGTTTAGTGCCGCTTCTAGACTGCTGCCTCGCTGCCAGAAGATGTCTGCGTCTTCAAAATCAAGGAATAGCTCTGCGGCCGCAAACTTCTCGTTTGTTGCTGGGTTCGACGGTCGATGCCCCTCTATCAAAGTGCGAGCCGCAAGTAGTTGAGCCGTTGCGGCTTCATCCTTCCCTAGCGTTTGCAGTGCGTTAGCGGCATAGATTAGCGGCCACGCCTTTTCGAGTGGGTCTGGTGTATTTTCTGCAAGCCGCATAAACTCATCGTAGGCTTCCCTATATTTCCCTTCGCTTACCAATTCGCATGCGTGAAGAAGGTGCTGTTCGTCCATATTCGTATCTCGGTAAGCTGGTTGCCTCGGCTAGGCTACTGGGCCGCACTTCCCGCTCGGTCCGGGCAGAAAATTTCCATTTCCACACGGTGAGATAAAGAATATGAAGTCGTGCGGAGTCTCCGCAAGTTTGCGGAGTAGCTCGGCCAATGATCCCCAGAATGTTTGCCCCGCTGGGGCAAGCACGGGTATGTCGGGAGCCGGGTCCGTTGGGTTTATTGTCCCTTTCGGTATTGGACCAGAAGGTTTCTGGAAATACGGGCCAGCCGGGGGAGTTCCTTGCGGATTAAAATACCATGGTGCTTGGGCGGTACCAAGTCCCCCGTCTGTGGAATCGATGGGGTCGGCTGTCACGGTTATTTGCGTGTAGTTCGTGCAATTTCCATTGTCGTCGCATGTGGTCTCCGTCGTGAAACCAGTGGGGTCGTTGGTGCTGTTAGGGTCGCTCGGATTCGGGTCGGCTGAAGAGGGGTCTGCGGGATCGCTACCGCCGCAATCTGGGTCGGAACCGTCGCAGTCGCCGCCGGAGTTGCCTGTGTCGCCGCCGGAGCTGGGGTCACACGAATCGCCGCAGTCGCCCGGGCCGCCAGATCCATCGCCGCCTCCGTCCCCGCAATCCATTGCATGCGTGCGCCCGTGCGAGGAGCGTCCCAACCTGACGACCATCGCACAGCCGCCGTCGTCGCTCTCATCACCATTCCCATCGTCTTCAAGGCCTTGGGGATCAATTGCAGCTAGAGGGTTGTTTCTGACATAGGCATAGCGGTTGAGCGTTTGGGGGTCGTGGGGATGGACGGCGGCAAGCCCCGACGGGTCCGGGGAGGGCCAGCGTCCAAAGTTGTTGTATTCGCGAGCAGGAAAATCATAAATGTTGGCCACGGTGTCCTGCCGTTGCGTGGTGAAGGCTGGGTCGGTCGAGCCGGAGGTCGCATACGTTTCGCCGAACGGCGCGTAGGCCATGTCAAATACGACGGTGCGTGTCGAACTGGAACCCACGCGAACGCTCCCGAGATGGTCCGAGTGGCCGTAATAAAGCAGCCCGCTGGAATTGTAGACTGCTTGGGAGCCCCCCGGCAACGGCACGATGGCCTTTTGGAGCGTTGAACCGCTCATTATGGCAAATTTGCCTCCGTTTGGTCCGTAAACTATTTGAGTATAAACGCCAGCGCGGTTCTGTTCCACCATGCGGCCGAGCGCGTCGTAGGCAACGGTTACGCCGTCGAGCGTCACCGGCCTTCCCGCGGAATCCCAACTATAGGTGTTTGAGGGGTCGGCTGTGGTGTTCCCGTTGGCGTCGTAGGTGGGAGTGAAGCTGCCGACCGAGGTAATGCGGTTTGTGGAAACTGAGTAGGTCGGCTGGAACGACGTGGTGCCGCTGGAGCTGAGGTTCCCGAATGGATCGTAGCTGAACGTCTGTGACCAGACAGAAACGCAATTGGCGCTAACCAATCGCTTCACGTAGTCGTGGGAAAAGGAACAGGACTGCGTGTCGGCGCTGTTCAGGGCGTCGGTGATATTCAGGGCTCCCAAAGAGTGGTTTGGGTTCCAGGTGAGCGCCCCGGTTAACGATTGGCTGTTTACGCTGAACTGGTACTGTGTAATTCGGTCAGTGTTGGGGTCATACGTGTAGGAGTCGGAATCAGACGAGCCGTAGGTTATGGCCGTGGGCAAACTGGCCGAGTTGAAGACCGTGTTGGTCACCGGGTTCTGTCCAGATGAAACCGACGCTTTATAGGGTCGTCCCTCACCGTCGGGGGCGAATGTAAAGGTAGGGAGGGCAGATAACCCGCTCAATTGTTCGAGCGCGCCATTAGCCCAGTATTGTTCGCTCACGTGGTAATACGTGCCGGAATGCGGCGTCGATTCGTAGACATCGGATGGCTGGCCACGAACCGTGTAGCTGAACCCGATGTCCGTAAGCTTACTGGAACAGGGAGAAAAACAAGTGTAGGCCTCGGCGAGGCGCGACTTCGCGTAAGTCATCGCAATGCTATTTACGGTGGCGCTGTCGTAAACGAAATGCTTCTGGGGTGTAACTGACGAGTAGGAGCCGGAAGGATAGGTCACGGTCAGCGGCCGGTGGAGCGCATCGTAGCTATAGCAGGTGACGTTGCCCACCGCATCCACGCGCTTCACCAAATCGCCGTCATACGTCCCGCATGTGGAGTCGGTGTCATAAGTGTAGGTGCCGGAGCCGCTGCTGTTCGTGGCGGAGGTCACGCGATTTTCCGCGTCATAAACGAGCGTGTTGAGGCCGTCGTTGGTCATGTTGCGGGCGTCTCAGTTGACGGTTAGCTGGAGCGTCGCCGTGTGCGTCGTGTTGCTACTCGACGACATTCCGGTAACCGTAGTCATGTAAGTCCCTGCCAATGTTCCTGTCTGTGGAGGTGGAGGCGCCGTGTAGCTGCTGCCGCCGCCGCAGCCTACGGCCTGCAAGACGAGGAACAGGAGCACTCCTGCAAGCGGGACGGAGGCAACGATGCGCTGCCGGCGCGTGCGCGCCAGACGCACGAACAGGAAGCAAAGCAGGATCAGCAAGAAGATGGGGATGGCGCGCGGCCACGAGATCATCTGGCGGTTCGATAGCGGCGGAACGGCCAAGCTTCGAGCGGTGGTCGTCACCACGACGTTTGCGGACTGCCCCGCGGTGAGCGTACTCGGCATCACGGAGCAAGTGACCGCTTGCGCTGGGAGTGAGCACGTGGCGCTGACCGAACCGACAAACCCGTTGAGTGCATTCACGCTAATCACGTTGGCGAACGTCGCGGTCTGGCCGGCGCTCACGGTTTGCGAGCCTTGCCCCGGGGCCACGGTGAAGGAGAAGTCCGGCGGGCCGGTCACAGTGAAAAAAACCAAATTTGAAAAGCCACCCGGAGCAGGATCGGCGACTTCGACGGAGAATGTGCCAGAAAGGATATCCCCAAAGAAGAGAGTGAAGTTGAGCTGCGTCGAACTTACGAAATTGGATGCAATCGCATATTGGTTGAAGCTATCGCCATTGAGATATACCGACGAGCCGGGTTGGAAGTTTGTCCCGGTGATGGTGATGGTCGTCGTTGGCCCGCCGGTGGGAACGCTGGAAGGCGTGAGCGAGGTGATCGTTGGAACGATGGTTGGCACCGCAATCGTGAATTGCAATGGCTGGGAAGCACCGCCTCCAGGCGTGGGATTGGATACGGTGACGGAGACAGTTCCAGGGTTGGCAATCGCGGCGGCTGGAACAAGGCCCGAAACGCTTTGTGGACTGAAAATATGTGTTGGGACCGGAATGCCATTGAAATTAAGAACAGCGGTTTGGGCGAAGTTGCTCCCGTTGGCGCCAAGCGAAAATGCAAAACCGCCCGCCACCACGCTCGTGGGACCGATTGAGTTAAGCACCGGCACCGGATAGGTTCCCACAGTCACCGTAAAATTCACGGGCGTCGAACTGTCGGACGGGGGAGGGTTGACGATGAAAACGCCGTACACCCCCGGGAGAGCAATATCAGCCGCGCTAATGCTGGCGGTAAGCTGGGTCGAATTTACGAACGTCGTCGACTCCGGGACATTGTTGAAATACACAGTCGCCCCGCTCAGGAAGTCACTCCCATTCACGGTCAGGGTAAACCCTTGGGCGCCGGAAGCAATTGTGTTGGGAGATAAGGAAGTGATTGACCCGGAAGGATTCGATCCTCCGTTGTACTCACCGAAAAGAACGGTTTTTCCGCCAAGCGCAATGGGGTTGGGATCGGGCGGCCCGAATGAACTCACGAGGATATAGTAAGTCGTGTTCGCAGAGAGCGGTACGACTGGAAGCTGGGACTGAGTCACGACGCCGGGATTGATGTCATCGTTGCAGGCGATGTTCGTGAGGTTTCCAGGTATGCCGGTCCAAATCGAAAGCACCGTGTCGTAACTGCTTCCGATCGTGTCGAGCTCCAGATTCGCAGAGAAGGCGGGCGTCGTGTATTTGTACCACACCGTCTTATAGTCTCCGTTTGGTTCCCCGCCGTTGTTGCCGCCTGCGCCGCCGTATTGCGACACACAAGGCGGTGTGGGGTCGGTCGGATCCGTGGTTGCGCCGGAGCTGTCTACGATGCTTGCCATTGTTAGGCCGCTCATGGCCAGCGCGTCGGCAAACGAATCGTTGGATGGCGCGGGCGCCACGATCTGAAACGCGAGGGGGGCCGAACTTCCGCCGCCAGGCGGCGCGCTCAGAACGGCGATGTCATTCGTGCTTCCAAAAGGCCCTAGCAGCGCGCTCGGCAAGGTCGCTGTGATCTTGGTGCTGCTATTGAATTGCACGGTGATTCCCGAGCTCGCGCGGTTGAACAATACCTTGGACGCTGTTGAATAGTTTGTTCCATTGAGTGTCAACTGAACGTTGGTGGCAGGACTGGCTTGAACCGGCGTGCCGCAAGCCGCAGACGTGACCGCGGGGATATTGCTGGAGCAAGTCGCCAGCGTGGGTGCGAGAGCCAGAACCTCGAAGGGGAGGGAATTGCTCGTGGCCGTCGGAGTCGGATATCCGATCGCCACGGTCACCTTGACGGAGCCCGCAGTGAGAAGCGCGGAGGGGACGGTGCCGGACAGAGAGGTGTCGGAGGAAGTGCCCGTGGGAGTGAGCGCCGTCGAACCGAAGAGGATGGTTCCACCGGACAAGCCAGTTCCGGTGACCGTGAGCGTGAATTGCGCGGCGCCTGCTTGCGCCGAAGTCGGCGAAAGCGAAAAAATGCGTGGACCTGTAAACGCGAAATTGTTGAGGGCGATAGTCCAGACGCCGCGGCCGTGAGTCGCGGCGAAGAGCGTGCGCGAAGCTTCGTGAAGACGAAGCGACAAGACGGCAACATTTGGAAGCGCCGTGCCCAGCGTGCTCCAGGTGCAGGGCATCGCCGTGCAGTTGCCAACATAAACTCCGAGATCGGTGGCCGCGTAAATCGTGCCTGGCACATCGGGATCGACAACCACGTCATTGACGGGGATGTTGGGCAAATCGCTCACTGCGGGCTTGGAACAGTCGCTGGTCGAGCAACTGACGTCCACCCAGGTCTCGGTAGGGCCCGAATTCGCGATTGTCTTGAAAATATGTCCTTCCAGATCGCTAAGCGAGCCTCCGAGCGGATCGGTGCCGTTGAACGCGAATCCGGAAACGGCTACGTACGCGGTGTTGCCAGTGGGATCGGCGGGGTCGGGGGCAATCGCAGTGACGCTGCGCGGAGGAAGGTAACCCTGTCCTAGCCGGTTGAAGTCGGTGTAGGCGCTTGTAATGGTTGAGACGTTTTGAAAGAGATAAACTCCTCCGTCGCTTGTGCCCGCGTAAACAGCACTCGAATTGCCGGGAGGAACCGCGATGGCCGTGAGCGGGGCGCCGGTGGCCGTCGCCAGCGTCGAGGAAATCGGCGCCCAAGTGTTTCCGGAGTCGAGAGACTGATAGAGCCGTGTCGTGCCGAAATACACCACATTCGCGGTGTTCGGGTCTGTCGCCAAGGGTGGAACGAAATCGGCCGCATCGCTGGAGTCAATCCCGTCGACGGCAGGTGAAAAGGTTCCCGCAGCTCCATTCTGGTAAGAAACGTTGACGGCGTAGCCTGTGGCGCACCCGATATAGACGGTGCTGGGCACAAGCGCATCGACCGCTGTCGATCCGCCATCTCCACATAGATTGTTATCTATCCACGAGGTCCCGCTCTGATAATTCTGGCTGCCATTGTCCTGCGTCCCAGCAAACGCGATGGATGGCGAGGAAGGGTTGATCGAAATCGAGGGATAGAATTGCGTCAAAGTGAGGAGCGAATCGTTCAGATTCGTCCAGGCAATCGTGGAGGCCTCGGCGTCGTCGGTGCGCCAGATGCCCCCGTCGTTGCCGAGATAAAGGCGGACCTTGCCGGTTGGAAGCTTGAAAAATGCCAGCGCATGCGTGTCAACGTGAGGCAAACCCGCGCCGAGCTGATTGGGAATGACGGTCGGCCAGCTGGTGCCTCCCGTCAAGGTTCGGACCACCCACATGGGATTCCCGCTGGAGTCCGTGACCGCGGCGCCTCCGAAAAAGGCGATGTTTTTGTTGTTGGGATCGACCTTGACGACGTCGTCGTACCAGCACTGTTGCTGGCAAACGTCGGGCGCGGTCGTTTGCGTCCAGGTGGTTCCGCCATTAATGGTTACCCAAACTCCGAGATTCGTCGAAGAGGAATTGGCGGCATTGGCGATCGACGCATAGACGGTGTTGTCGGCGGCGTAGTTGGGCGAAATGCCCAAGTCCATCCGGCCCATTTCCGTTTGCGGGGGCAGCCCTCCGGCGAGAGCGGTGAACGTGGCAGAGCACGAATTGGCGTTCGTCGATTTATAAATGCCGTTCCCGTGCGGAGCGCCTGGCGAACTGCCGTACGGATTGCCCAGCGCCACGAACGCAACGGTGGACGAAGCGAATCCCACAAACGTCGACATTTCATCCGGCAGTATGTTGTTCCAGGTGGCTCCGCCGTTGCTCGAACAATACACTCCCTCTTGCGGGCCCTCGACGATGAATTGCGCCCCCGCAAGGATTAAATTCGGGTTCGCGGGATTTACGGCTACATAGCTGATGTGCGCTCCGCCGAAATTGAAAAATCCGAAGCCCGGATTGAGCCCATTCAAGTAGGGCCCGATGAAGGGACACGTCGGTCCCGCAACGGTGCACGTCTGCGCCCAGGTTTGCCCGTGATCCGATGATTTAAGAACACCCGCTCCGTAATAAATGTCGAAGCCGATCGCGGCTTGCTCTCCGGTCCCTGCGTAAACCGTTGCCGGTTGTGAAGGAGCGAAGGCAATCGAGCCCATAGCCAGGGAAGCGTTTTGATCGCCCACCGCCGTCCACGTGACTCCCGCATCCGTCGAGCGCCAAATTCCCCCTTGCGCTCCGCCGATCAGTACTGTGTTGCCCGTGCTGTCGTTGGGATCGACCGCGATGGTCGTAATGCGTCCGGTCACTGGGCTGAAGGTTCCGCCGGTCGTCGGTGTAGGCCCGATCGGAGTCCACGCCGGAAAGTTCGTGCCTCCGCTTTGCGGATTGGCTTGCGCATAGGAGCCGTCGGGTCGCAGAACCAATTTTCCTTCGGCTTCCATCATGCTTTGCATGTGCTGGAAAGCCTTCAGTCTGGCGCCGGCGGGGATACGTCCGGTTACGGAGGCGCGCTGTTTGTAAAACCATTCCTCGCGCTTGCGGACGGAATCCGGGCTGTCTTTATCGACGATGCCGTTTTTTTCGTTTGCGTCTGCGCCGGAATCCACGTCGGGGTCTGCATCGGAATCGCGGGAACTCGCAGTGGAGGTAGTCGCCTTGGCCGCAGGAAATTTCGAGGGTCCCGGGCCGTTTTCGGCGGGCGCCGGCTTCTGCTGGCAATAGGCAGAAGGAGCCAGCCCATAAAACAGAATCAAAAGGGCTACCGAGAAATACCCGCCCCGCAACAAGCGGTTATTTGCTTTCATGATTTGCCCCACGCTACAGACCACGTTCGATTTTCCGTGGCGCGCCCCTGCCTGCGGGGAAAGGTTGGTAACCTGGTGCAGCGGCTGGACGCGAAGCTCCCCAAGAATTCGGCAACTTCGCAGCAGGCCGGGCCACCACGGGAAGTGGCGCCAGCCTACCACATTCGGCGATAACTCACTAGATACTTGTCGCGGGGTCGAAAATGAAGCCAGACTCGAAATGAGCGAACTCTCGAAACGAGCGGCCTTGCTAATCCGCGCGATTCCGGAAACGGCTTTTCATCGGCGTCCGCGGGATCGGAAGGCGCCTCACACGCTACCTCGGGCGGCCGGCAGTGGGGAAGGAAACGCTTGCGGAAAAAGGGAATTTTGGAATACGCTAACAGCACCGCGCCTTGTTGCTTCTGGAATTTCCCCAAGTGGTTTTGCTGAGTGTGGGGAAGGTATCGGCGGTGTGATGGCTGGCGGCAAAGGGTTTGCCGCGATGTTTCCAAGTGAAATAGAGGCGGCGTCGCGGGGGCGCTGCACCGGGGACGAGAACGGTTTGGGTTCCGAATTACAAAATTGAGGGAGAGAATCATGCGCAATTGGTGTGCGGCAGTAGTGGTTAGCGCTCTTTTGGCTTTGCCTTTGTGCGCCCGGCAAAATAACGATGGCACGAGCGGAACGGAAACGGCGGCAGCGACAAGCCCCGCGATACCGGTTCCCGCGGACATTACACCAGCTTCGCGAAGTCTTTTCGCGCTTCCCGAGGCTCCCCGGCCGAAGCCGCTTCCGGCGGACTCCAAGTCGTCCGAAAAAACGCCGCCCGGAAAGCTCGTGGCGAAGTTTGAGATCGGAGGCATGTTCGATTACGTGAACTTCAATCCCGGCGAGGGCTTCAGTTCGTTTAACAATTACGGCGGTTCGGGTTCGTTCACCTGGAACACCACGCGGTATTTGGGGCTGACCGAAGAGCTCGGCGGCTTGAACTTCAACCGCAGCGTCAATGGAGTTTCCGAGCACGGCGGGATCACTACGTTTTTGTTCGGCCCGCGGCTGAACCTGCGCCGGTTCGATTACTTCATTCCCTTCGCGGAATTTCTCGTCGGCTCGGCTCATGCGGGTATCCCGATGACCGGTACCAACAGCGAGACCTCCTTCGCTTTGGCAGCTGGCGGCGGTGTGGATATAGCGCTTTCCCGGTTTATCGTTTGGCGCTTCGCGGAAATTGACTATCTTAAGACTTATTTTTCCGGAGCGTCTCTCGGGCAATTTTACCGGCAGAACAACCTGCGTCTGGGCACAGGCATTGTGCTTCGCTTCGGCTTGCCCCATGAAGCGCCTCCAGCGCCTCCGCATCAGCCGCCAGTTGCCGCCTGCTCGGCGAACCCCACTTCCATTTTCGCGGGTTCTGGCGACACCGTCGCCATCCATGTGAATGCCAGCAGCCCGCAGGGCGAGCCGCTCACGTATAGCTACACCGCGACCGGGGGGAGCGTGGATGGCAGCGGCCCCGACGTTCGGTGGAGCTCGACGGGAGTGAGCGTGGGCACTTACACGATTACATCGACCGTCAAGGACGACAAAGACGGCACGGCCTCTTGCGCTACGGACGTCAAGGTCGAAGAGCGGCCCAATCGTCCGCCGACGGCGACCTTGTCAGTCGAGCGCAGCCCCATCGCTCCGGGCGAGCACACCGGAGTCATCTGCACCGGCAGCGACCCCGATGGCGACCCGCTGACCTACATTTACTCGGCTTCGGGCGGGCAGATTACGGGCACAGGCTCGAACGCCACGTTTGACGCCACCGGCTTGCAGTCCGGCACGTACACCGTAAAGTGCGTGGTGAACGACGGACGCGGCGGAACAGGCGAAGCCAGCGGGACGGTCGAAGTCAGCGAGCCGCCGCAAATGCACCAGTTGGAGGTCCGGCTGGCCCTGCACAGCATTTATTTCCCGACGGCGCAGCCCACTGTCGCGCGTCCCAACGGGGGATTGCTTGCCAGCCAGGCGGCCACGCTCGACACTTTGGCCACCGACTTCAAACAGTATCTGACCTACAAACCCGACGCGCATCTGATTCTCGGCGGCCACGCGGACATTCGCGGCGGCAAGGAGTACAACCAGCTTCTCTCGCAGCGCCGCGTCGAACGCGCCAAGAACTTCCTGATCGAAAAGGGCGTGCCCGCCGATCACCTGGAAACCAAAGCGTACGGCGTAGAACAGAACATGTCCGACGAACAGGTGAAAAAACTGCTTGCCGACGATCCGGATCTGACTCCGGCGGAGAAGGAGAAGTTCCTCAAAAACCTGCTGACCATCCGCCTGGCCAACAACCGCCGCGTGGATGTGACCCTCAGCACCACCGGCGAAGAGTCCGTTCGGCGCTTCCCCTTTAATGCGCATGACGCCTTGACGCTGTTGAGCAGGAAGGCGGAAGGCGCAGGTGCGGCGAAGAGGCCCGCCGCCAGGAAACCCGCGGGCAAAAAGCCAGCGGCCAAGCCGTAATTGGACTCGGCGCCGGAGCGCTGCGTTCGCACACAGACGGAAGCGGCGGTCTTCGCCGCAACGCGCTGGACAACAAGCCAAGCGACTCGCTTCTAAAGGCGCGTCGCGGCACAAAAATAAAAGCCGGGCTTCGCGGAGACTTTTGCACGCAGCCCGGCTTTTCTTGTCAAAGCGAACAGTGTTGCCATCCACAACGCGGGCGTCGAGAGCTTTCCTCGCCGAGCCCACGCGGCCTTCGAGAAGATTATTGCGCTGCGCGTGCTCTCCGAGAGCGATTCAGGGCAGTTCATTCCCAAAACGGAACCGATGACCCTTCCAAATCGGCAAATACTTGATATGTAACGACTTAGAGCTAGGTTCGCGCTTCTGGTTTGGCAAATTACCGCAATGCAATGTCCCGAATTAAAACTAATCTTGAATTACTAACACAGCTAACTTATTGTGTTATGAATCAACTGCGCCCTTTTTCCGCACTTGGTATGGAGGGTGCAATTGAAACTCCCGCAGTTCGTCTGCGAGGTGCATCTCGATGAGCGAAGTCGCCGTAGCACAACGCGCCCCCATCCCCATCACCGTCCTTGTCGTCGAAGACGAAGAAAGTACGCGCAAGCTTTGCGCGGACGTGGCGGAATCTTGCGGCATGAAGGCCCTGGTTGCCGGCACTGTCGACGAAGCGCTCGGGCGCCTCGAAACCACCGCCGTGGATATCGTCGTCACGGACTTGATTCTTCCCACCTCGAGCGGCCTGGAGCTTTTGAAGCAAGTTCACGAAATGTATCCACAGGTGGCCGTCGTGGTCCTGACGCAGTATGGAACGATCGATTCCGCGGTCGCCGCCACGCGCTTGGGGGCGGTGGATTACGTGACCAAGCCCTTTCATATCGAAGATCTCCGTGCGCGTCTCGAGCGCGTGGCGCGGGACATGGATCTGGACCGCGAGAACCGCCTGCTCCGCGAACAGTTGCGCTCCAAGCCCGGCTTCGGCGGAATGATCGGCGTCTCCGCCAAAATGCAGCGCGTCTACAAAATGATCGAAAAGGTCAGCCAGCATGAATATCCCGTGCTGATTTTGGGCGAGAGCGGCACGGGCAAGGAGCTGGTGGCCAAGAGCATTCATTATTCCGGCGTGCGCAAGGAGCGGCCCTTCGCGCCAGTGGATTGCTCTTCTCTCGTGCCCACGCTCATCGAATCGGAGCTCTTCGGCTACGTCAAGGGCGCGTTCACCGGCGCGATGCAAGCGAAACAGGGACTCCTCGAGGCCGCCCAGGGCGGCACGCTCTTTCTCGACGAGATCGGCGACATGCCCGTGGACCTGCAAGCCAAGCTTTTGCGCGCCCTGCAAGAGCGCGAAGTGAAGCCCGTCGGCTCGACGGAACGCCGCCACATCAATATCCGCATCATCGCTGCCACCAACCGCGATCTGGAATCCGCCATCCGCTCCGGCGCCTTCCGCCAGGATTTGTATTTCCGCCTCAACGTCGTGCAAATCAAGCTTCCGCCTTTGCGCGAACGCAAGAGCGACATCCAGCTTCTGGTCACTTCCTTCCTCGAAAAATTTTCCGATCCGCACGGGACGCCGCGCAGCATTTCCGACGACGCCATGCGCCGGCTGATCGCCTACGACTGGCCCGGCAACGTCCGCGAACTGGAAAACGCCATCGAACGCGCCGTGGCCATGGGCTCCGGCCCCATCGTGCATGTGGGAGATTTGCCATCGAACCTGCACTATCCGAGCAGCGAGCGCGTTCCCGAGAAGGACGAACTCCTTCCCATGGAAGAGCTCGAGCGCCGCGCCATTCTTCGCACGCTGCGCGAAACGAGCGGAGACAAGCTCGCCGCCGCTCGCATGCTGGGCATCGGAAAAACCACGCTGTACCGCAAGCTCAAGCAGTATCAGATGGAGCAAGTCGAGCATTAGCTCCCGCCGCTGCTCCTTCGCCCGTTGCTGCCCGAACTACTCGCCGCCCGCGGTGAGCTCAACTGAGCTTGCTCGCCGCGCGTGACGGATCACTGCCCGCAAAGTAGCCGCTCCCTGCCCAGCTTCCAGCCCAACGTCCAGCCCAACTAACATCCAAGATCGGCCCTCTGGCTGTAAGCTGTCGGCTGTGAGCTGTCAGCCGATCTTTTCCCTCCCTCCGTGTGCCGTCATTCCGGCATGCGGGACCGCCCTTCGTATTCAACCTTCCGTCTAAACGAACTACATGCCGGCGAGCTGTCTCTTTGGTCCACTCTGGGAAGGACGCTCTCGTCCGTCTCGGCATGGGACTCCGGCCCATGGACCACCCTTCTTTATCCTCCGCTAAGTGAATGATTCTAAAAGATTTATACGATTTCTCGGTTGGGCCTTTCGGTGCAAGGTTCTCTGCCGAGAGGAACCGCGCCGGTTGCGTAGCGGCTTCGGTACGTTTCGTGCCGGGCTGCGCGCAGGCGTTAGAAAACATGTGGGCTTGGCGAAAAAGAGATGACGGGGAGCGCTCCTGGCGGGGAGCGGCAAGCGCCGCGCTGGCGGGCGCCCCGCGCGAGGAATTGTTGCGCGAAGCGATTCACTCTCTCGCTGCCGACGGCCGCGCCGACCGCATCGGTGTTTGGCTCGAACAGGAAGGGCCCAATGCTTCTGACTCGCCTGCCGCCATGTGTCTCCGCGGAATCGTTTGGGAAGCGCAAGCGGAGGAAACGGCCACCGATTGGGAGAAGCTGTCTCTCGAACCTCCGTTGCCGCAGGAGTTGCTGGCTTCCACCAAAAGCGTCTACCAGGATCTCGACGATGCGCCAAGCCGCTCCCCGAACCAGCCTATGATCGGCCCGCTCGTGGGTGTGCGCCACGCCCTCTGGACTCCCATCCGTGGAAAAAACCAATTGCGCGGCGTGCTTTTGACGGCGGCCCAGCGGAAATCCGCAGCCCTGTCTCGCGAGGTTGCGGAATCCGTCGCCGCCGAGCTCGCGCTGGCCCTCGAATGGGAACAAGAGCAGCGTCTGGCGCGCGAGCGGCAGGCCGACGTGCGCCTCAGCAAAGAGATTCTCAATGCTCTTGCCAGCGGCGCTTCGTCCGACACCATCTTTTCGCAACTCGCCGCCAGTTGCACCGACAGCTCCCCCAATGGCGCGGGCGCGGGCTTCGCGCTCATCGGCTACCGCCCCGTGCAATCCTCCAACGCGGCGGCGGCGGAAGAAATGGAATTCGCCTGGGAGAGTGGAAATGCGGACTGGGCCGGTGCGGGCACGAGGGAACCTCTCGCCAGTTTGTGGCGCGCGGCTCTCGAAGCCGGCCACATCATCGGAGCGGAAGCTCCGCCCGCCTGGTCCAAGGACGGGCTGGCGCGGCTGGTGGCCATTCCCCTCACGGCCGGCGAGGAGACGCTCGGCGTCCTCGTGGCGGGCATTCCCCAGAAGACTTCCTCGCTTTCGACGCTCGAGCGTCTGGATCTCCGCGCTTCGCTGGCCGTCTCCGCGCTCGAACGCAGAAAATCGCACCTCGAGCAAATCCGGTGTACCACGCGCGGCAATGCGCTTTTCGAAGCCAGTTCCGAACCCACCATCCTGCTCGACGCCCGGGGAAACATCGCCAGCCTCAACCGTAGCGCCAGGATTTTGCTCGAAGAAGAACGCGGCGAGCCGGCCCCGGGCACAAACGAGGAACACGCCCATTCTATCTCGGAGAAGGAATCTGGCTGGGCGATCGGCGGCCGCTTCGCAAGCCTCTTCTGCGCCCGCGAGCAGCCCCGCATCGAAGAATGGTCGAATCGCGTCCTGGCCGGCGGCCGGGACCAAACGCTGGAGATGGCGGAAGCGGGCGAGCGGGAACTCATCAATGGAGTGCGTGTGCGCCTGCACGCTCCCGTGGCCGGCGTAGACGGCCTCGCCGCCGTGGTTCTCGCTCCCGCCGCTTCGCACGAAGCCGCGCGGCAGCGCAGTCGCTCGCAGGCCGAGCTGGACAACGTTCTCGAATGGGTCGAGGAGGGCATCGTACTCTTCGGCGCGAATAACGGCATCCGCGCGATGAATACCCGCTTCGCGCAAATCGCCGGCCTCTCTCCCGAGGAAGCCGCCGCCTGCACCACGCTGGAAAGCCTGATCGCGTGGCTCTCCGTACGCGCCGCGGAGCCCGAGGAATTTGCCATTCGCTGGCGCGAACTGGCCCGCGGCGCCGAGGGCGGCCCGCGCGAAGAGCTGCAACTGGCGCGTCCCGTGCCGCGCGTGCTCGAACGTTCCGTCCGCCCCGTTATCGAGAGCGACGGGCGCTTCCTCGGACGCATCGAAATCTACCGCGACCTCACTGCCCAGCGCGTTTTTCAAGCCAAACTGCTGCAAACCGAAAAACTCGCCGCGCTCGGGCAGATGGTTACCGGCATCGCTCACGAATTGAGCAACCCCCTCACCAGCATTCTTGGATACTCGCAGCGCCTGCTTGTCCGCAAGGACGCCGCCGGACGCACGGAAGAAGCGCGCCAGATTTATGAAGAAGCCGAGCGCGCCAGCACCATCCTGCGCCAGCTTCTGCTCAGCGCCAGGGAAACGCGCCCGGAGCGTAAACGCGTCGCCCTGAACCAGGTCGTGCAGCGGGCCATGGACCTGCAGCGCTTCGGCTCCGCAGCGGAAAAAATTCGCGTCGAGCTGGATCTCGATCCCACGCTTCCGTTCGTCACCGGCGACGCCGGCCAATTGCAGCAGGTTCTGATGAATCTGATCGGCAACGCCCGGCAGGCTATCGTGCAGGAAGGCAAGGCGGGTACCATCCGGTTGCGCACCGCGCGCAGCGCGGGCCGCCGCGTCCTTCTCCAGGTCACCGACGACGGCCCGGGAATTCCTCCGGCCATCCTTGCGCGAATTTTCGATCCCTTTTTCACCACCAAGCCCGCCGGCGTGGGCACCGGCCTCGGCCTCTCCATCGTCCTCAGCGTCGTGCGCGAACACGGCGGCCAGGTGAATGTATCGAGCGCGCCGGAAGGCGGCTCGGTTTTTTCCGTCGAGCTTCCCGCTTCCGCCGAATCCTCCATCGATTCCGTTTCGCAATTGCCAAACCCGGGCGAGCGGAGTCTTCCGCTGTCCCGCGGGACGGCGGGCCAAACTCTTCGCCGGCAAGCGCCGCCGCGTTCCAGCCACCGCGGCACGCGCGTGCTGGTCGTCGAAGACGAGCCCACGGTGGCCCGGCTGATCGCCGATGTCCTCGAAGATGAAGGTTTACAAGTCGATACGCTCCTCGATGGTCGCGAAGCCCTCGCTCGCGCCGCTCGCGAACCGTACGACCTGGTCATTTGCGACATGAAAATGCCCGGCCTGGACGGCCAGCATTTCTATCAATCCCTCGCCCACAGCGGCAATCCTCTTCAGGAGCGCTTTCTCTTCGTGACTGGCGACGTGCTCGCGCCGCAAACCCAGGATTTTCTCGAGCGCAACGGCCTGCCTCACGTTGCCAAGCCGTTTCGCGTCGAGGAACTAACGGAAAAAGTGTACGGCCTTCTAGATAGCCAGTTGGCGCACAAAGGACGCGCAGCCGCCGTCAAGAAAGGGCAGTGAAAAAGAGCAGTGAACAAGGGCAGTGAAAAAGGACATTGAGAAATGAATGACCACATGACACCTCGGGAACACACGATTCTTCTGGTCAGCGATGATGCCAAGCTGCGCGCCGCGGCGCGCCACGAACTCGAGACCATCGACGATCGCCGCCACGTCTCTTCCGTGAGCACGCTGGACGCCGCCCGCCGCATCGTCGAGGATGCGGCGCCGGCTGTGATTTTGCTGACGGAAGCGGCGGCCACGCCGGAAACCGGCGATTTGCAAGAACGCGGCCAGCGGCTGGACCTCGCTGTTTCCTCGCTCGCCACCTACGCGCCGGTGGTAGTCATCGGGGAAGCGGATCATCAGACGGAGCTCTCCAGCCTCGTGGCCGCCGGCGCCGCGGACTACGTGGTGCGCACGGATGAATGCCTCAGCGTGGCGCTCGGATTGGTCGAGCGCCGGCTGCGCAGAGCCCAGGTCGAAGCCAGGGGCTCGCTGGCAGGCGAAGAGCGCGCCAATTCGCCTGCTCCGCTTGTCTTTCCCGAGTTCGAGCGGAAAGATTTTGGAGAAGTGCTCCGCCACGAGTTGAACAACCCGCTCACCGGCATCCTCGGCAACGCCGAACTTCTCCTTGCCGAAATACAGCGCAAAAACGATGGCCGCCTGCCGCAGGGAGCGCCTCAGCGTCTTGAAACCATCGCTGCGCTCGCCGTGCGCTTGCGCGAAACGGTGCGCCGTCTCAGCACGGAATGGGAATCGCGCCAGCACCCCGTTCCTTCGCCATAGCCCACTCTGAGAATGAAGAGGATCGTGCCGCCTGCTCAATCACTCCCCATCGACCAACCCCAGCGGGTTGCGTGTCAGTTTCCGCTTTGCCCCTGATACTTCCGCAGTAGGCAACGGCAAACAGAGAGAGGCAAGGAGCGCCGACAGAGACCCGCACGACTATTGCGGGAGACTCGTTTTATAGCGAATGGCTTTGTGGCTCGGGTCAGGGCCGTAGGGGTCGTATACTGGAGCGCCTTCACATCGATAACTGCTTGCCTTTAACAGTGGAATTATTTCGTCAGCGTGCCTTTTTCATTCTGAGCTGCAAGCCCATATCGTATTGCCGTCTCAAGCGTATCGATGTTTATATCCTTTAGAGCTTTAAACCGAATGCAATATCCGGTCACGCTCGCCTTGCCTAGTTTTTTTCCATACGTTTTGGCTAAGTACTTCTTATCTTTGAGACCAAGAAGATAGACGGAGATTCCGGTTTTGTTTCCGCTCACACCAATTTGAAAAAACTCTCTGCCTTTTCCATTGGCATATTTTATTGTGTGAAATCCATATCCAATCGTAGGGTTGGAAACAGTATGATCTTTGCTGTCTTTACCATCGAAGAACCATAATTTGCATTCTGGTGACACTTGAAGTGTGAGCCGATGCAACTCTCGCATGTCACTGCGTTTTGGCTCCGGTTGGCTGGCAATATACTTCTTGATTTGTTCTTGTACGTTCATATGTTCTGCTCCCCCGTTGCGCGCACGAGATTATACGACGTTTACTCCTTCTCCCCGTTGCAAGGGCGGAAGGCCCCGACCGTTGAGGTCACTCGACCGCGAGGGCGCCCCGCAAGCCGTTTTTGCGTGTGGGCCTTTCAAAATTCCCAAAGGCTCGAAATGTGTGGCGCGCCGAGAAGCGGGCAGAGGGGCCGACGTACATGCACCCCAAACCGAGTTCACATTCCGGACGAATTGTCGCCAACCCGGAAGTAATCCTAGGACTCAGCTTGTTGGATGGCCAGGTAGCCAACTCCCTCCCTCGATGGGCTGGATTTTCGGCAGTCGACTCACCACTGGGTTCGTGGCGTCACTTCTCCTGCATGTTCGCGCCTTCACGCAACCTGCTCTTTTCAATGCACCGCACACCTGCTAGTCTTACCGCATCGTGGCGGCCATTTTCCCGGCCCCGCAGGTTATGGGCGAAACTCCAGTACGCCAGCGAGTGACAGAACTCTTCCCCGAACTGCTCGATGGGCTGCGCCTGCTCGAAGGCCGGTTCCCTGCAAATGAAATCGCCGCGCGCGTAGTGCACGCCGCCATGGGCCAGCCCGGCGTCGTTGGCGCCCGGCTCTGGCGCGCCGACCGCGGCGAAGCGGAAGTATGGGCGGAGGCCGGAACGCTTCCTTCCTCATCGGGCACGGGAGCGAAGCCCGGATTGCCCAGCGACACCAGCAAGGATCCGGCGATTTGGGCGGGCGCGCTCGGCAGCGACGATTTCCGCGTGCGCGTTCTCGAAGTACGCGGGAACGGACCGCTCGAGGAAAGAGTCCGCAGCCAGATGGATCTTCTGGCGCGCTTTTCCGCGGTGGTGCTGGCGCTCGCCGAGCGCCGCGGCGCGATGAAAGAGCTTTCCAGCATCATCGAAGCCACCAAAAAACTGAACTCCACGCTCGATCTTGGCGAGCTCATCAGCATCATCCTGCAGATTGCCACGCGCCAGACGGGAGCGGAGCGCGGCACGGTTTTTCTGGTCGATCGCGAACGCAACGAAATCTGGTCGCTCGTGGGACTGGGGCTCGAGCAGCAAGTCATCCGGCTGCCCGCGGAGCGCGGCATCGCCGGATGGGTGGCGCGCGAAGGCTCCGCCGTGCGGCTCGAGAACGCGTACGAGGATGCGCGCTTCGAGCCGGACATCGACCGCAAGTTGGGATTCAAGACGTGCCAGTTGCTGTGCCTGCCCATCCGCAACGAAGCGGGAGCCATCATCGGCGTACTGCAACTACTGAACAAGCCGGAAGGTTTCACGGACGAGGACGAAGCTTTTCTGGACGCGCTCTCGGTGCACGTAGCGCTGGCCCTTGAAAAGGCGCAGTTGCACCGCGAACGCGTCGAAAAAGAAAAAATGGAGCGCGACCTCGCGCTGGCCAGGGAAATTCAAGCGGGTTTTCTGCCGGACGCGCCGCCCGTTTTTCCCGGGCTCGAAATCGCGGTTTCGCACCGCGCTTCGCAAATGGTCGGCGGCGATTATTACGATTTTCTTCCCGTGCAGGTGGAAGGCGGGGAAGCGTTGCTGGTTGTTGTAGCGGATGTCGAAGGCAAGGGCGCGGCTTCGGCGCTGGTGATGGCCAACGTGCAAGCGACGCTGCACGCTCTGGCGGATCACGTCGAGCCGCTCGAAAAATTGCCCGCCACCATCAATCAAAAAATTCTGACGGCTGCGCGCGCCTCGATGGCGCAAGGGCGCCCCACAAAATATTTGAGCATGTTTCTCGCGCTGGTAGAGGCGGGAGGGCGGAAGTTGCGTTACGTGACAGCCGGGCACGTGCCGCCGGCCGTCGTCCGCGCGGATGGCAGCGTCGAATGGCTGGAGGTCGGCGGAATGATCGTGGGGTTGCTGCCGGATGTGCAATTCGAGAGCGGCAGCGTGGAGCTGGGCCCGGGCGATTTGCTGGTCGCGTGCACGGATGGAATCACGGAAGCGATGGATGCGGCAGGCACGGAATTCAGCCGGCAGCGGCTCGCGGAACTGGTTGCGCGGCTGCGCGGCGGAAGCCCCGAAGAGATCATGCGCGGCGTTCTGGCGGAAGTGGAGACGCATTCGCGCAACGGAATCTATGAAGACGATCGCATTCTTATGGTGATGAAAGCTAACTGAACTGCTGTTGGATATTGATTCTCTGTCTTCGCGGTTTTCCGATTCCGCTTGATGGTTCTTTTCTCTGTGGTCTCTGCGTCTTCTGCGGGAACTCTGTGTTCGAAACCTTCCTTCTCTTTTCTTGTTCGCTATGAGCCGGTGGAAGAATAGCGGCGGAGGCCGAGGCGCCACGCCGTGACGGCGACTGCGAAGGTTGCCGCGGCGACGAGCGGGATGAGAAATGCATAGACGCGGAATTCGGGGCGGCCGAGTAGGCGCGATGCGGGATAAAACGTTGCGAAACCGAAGGGAATGATCCAGCTCAAAAGGAATTGGATGTAGCCGGCATAGATCGAGAGCGGATAGCGGCCGAAGGCGAGAAGATTCCAGAAAGGCGGATGTATGCCGATGCGGTCCTCAAACCAGAAGGAAAACGTAGAAAGAAACAGAAACACGGAGATGTAAATGATTCCGCCGCAAAGCGCGAAGAAGACGAGGAGAAGAACATCGAGCGCGTGCCACTGGTAGTGGAGGCGGCGCGACGCCCAAACCACCACGGCTAAACCGACGACGACCTCTTGCAACGCTTCGATGCGAAAGGCCTCGAAGACCACTTGGAAGAGGGACGAGAGTGGGCGAAGAAGGACGCGGTCGAATTTTCCTTCCATGATGTAGGTTGCGCCAAATTCGTAGAGGTTGAGCGAAAAAATATTGAAAAGGCCGAACGGAATGAGCGAGAAGCCGTAGAGGAAAACGACTTCCTCCATGCGCCAATTGGAAAGGGAAGGAATCCGCGCGAAGAGCACGAGGACGAAGCCGAGCGAAAAGATCGTGGCGGCGAGGGAAGTGGCCGCGGAAATGAAAAAATCGCCGCGATAGCTGACGCGCACTTTGGCGTACTGCGCGAAATAGGAAACGAGCAGCGCCGCGTGCCGTTTGAAATCGATGAGCGCGTCTTTCATATTTCCGACATCATTTACCGGACATCATCTGCTCAGCTATTTCCCTCCTTTTTTCATCACTTGCCTGCCATCGTTTATCCACCATCTTTTAGGCACATCCTTTGCGCCTTCCTGAATTCGCCGCCGATTAACCGCCGTGGATGGTGATTTTGCGGGTGGCGCGAATCCACCAGACGTGTCCCAGAAAAATGAGCGCTGCGACCCAAAAATATTCCACGGCCAGCACGCGAAGCGATTGAGCGAGCGAGAGGCGCCCGAGATAAATTTGCAGCGGCGTGTAGGCGATGTGCTCGAAGGGCAGCCACGAAGAAATAATCTGGAGGGGGCGCGGGAAAAAATTCAGCGGGATGAGCAAGCCGCTGAGCAATTCGATGAGCCAGAATTTCGCGCGAATCAGTGCGAGGATGGAAGTGAGCGGAATGGCGCACGTGCCGATGATGAAATTGAGCGCGCCCATGATGAAGAAACTGCCGACGGCGGCGAGCAGAAACAGAGCGAAATTCAAATGCGAGGCCGGAGGAAGTACCGGAAAAAGCAGGGCGATGACGATGGCCGTGGGCGCGGTGAGAAGGATCAGGCGGAATGCGGATTCGCCCATGGCGCGCGCGAGCCACATCCACTGCACGGAGACGGGCTTGATGAAATCCATGGCGATTTTGCCTTCGATCACTTCGTAGGCCATTTCCTGATCGATGGTGTTCCAGTAGAACGAGCGGAGAATCCAGCCGACGCTGACGTAGGTGAGAATCTGCGGCAGAGAAAAACCGGCGATGGGGCCCGTGGCGTTGGCGAAGACCGCGCGCCAGATGAAGTAGTACACCGTGACGTTGATGAGGTAGGTGATGATGCCGGTGTAGTAGCGCAAACGGAATGCGAGAATATTGATGAAGCCGATGCGGATGAATTCGCGATAAATCTTCAAGCCGGCGAGCACGGAAGGCTTGCGAACGGGAAGCGGAAATGTTTGCGCGGCGGACATTTCATTTGTTCTTAGTGGCGCTGAACCGGCATTTTCACCGGCTCACCGGCGAATCGTTCTTTTCCTCCGGTTGGCACAGACTCATCTCGGCTTCGCCGGAATAGATGCGCTTGATGATTTCCTCGATGGGCTCGTCTTCGATGACGAAATCACGCACGTCGACAGCGGCGAGAATCTGGCGGATCAGATCACTCGAGGAAACGGCGGAGCGGTCGAAGCGCAAGCGGCAGGTCAATTCGTCGAGGCGCTCGAGATGGAGAGAAGCGCCATGATCGCCATTGGGGCCAAGAATGGGGAGCGACTGCTCGAAAGCGGCGAGGCGAGCGGTTTGATCGCCGTCGCGGAGAATAAATTTAATTTGCTTGGTGCGCAGGAACTGTTCTTTGAGGCGGGCGAGAGGGCCGTCGTATAGGACTGTGCCGCGGTCGATAATCATGATCCGGCGACAGAGCTCTTCGATGTCGTCGAGATCGTGGGTAGTGAGAAGGACGGTGGTTTTGAAGCGCTCGTTGATGGCGCGGAGAAACTGGCGAATGGAATCCTTGGCGACGACATCGAGGCCGATGGTGGGCTCGTCGAGAAAAAGAATCGGCGGATTGTGCAGCAGCGCGGCGGCGAGATCGCAGCGCATGCGTTGGCCGAGCGAAAGTTTGCGCACGGGAACGTCGAGGAGTTCGGTGAGACCGAGCACCTGATTGAAAAGCTCCATGCGTTCGTCGAAATCGTGCTGCGAGACGTCGTAGATGCGGCGGAGTAGCTTGAACGATTCGACGGCGGCGATGTCCCACCACAATTGCGTGCGCTGGCCGAAGACGACGCCGATGGTTTTTACGTACGCGGCGCGCTGGCGCCAGGGGACGAAGCCGTTGGAGAGGATTTCGCCGGAGGTCGGCACCAGGATGCCGGTGAGCATCTTGATGGTGGTGGATTTTCCTGCGCCGTTGGGGCCGATGTAGCCGACCATTTCGCCGCGGCCGATTTCAAAGTGGATGTTTTCGACGGCTTTGACGGTTTGGTATTCGCGATGAAAAAGATTCTGCAAGCCGCCGAGTAGGCCTTCGCGCCTGCGGAAACTGCGGTAGTGCTTCGAGAGAGCGTGGACCGAGATGAGCGGAGCGTCGGGCATGAATCAAAGATTTTAGCACGCGGGGGAGAAAAGACCGGCGCTGGACCTTTTTGATAGCGAATGGTTCGTCTTGACAGCCACAAATCCTGAGACAGCTGAGCGACCAGTACAAGAACTTCAAAAAACCAGCACGGGCAAGATTGGCTGTGCTACAGCCAATTCAAGACCAGCACAGGCAGGAGTGCCTGTGCTACTCGACTATTGGACGGGCTTGGAATGGGCAACGTTAGCGAAGAACTGGAGGACGCGGCGCGCGAACTCGGCTGGCTCGAAGCCGATGGCGGCGGTATGAAAGGCGCCGGGGACTTCCCAGAATTGTTTGGGACCGATGGCAGCGGCATAGATTTCGCGCGTGTGGCGGCAGGGAAGGGCTTCGTCTTTTTCGTCGCAGATGAGGAGGACGGGGAACGGTCGGTCGGCGACCGCTTTCTCTGGAGAGACTTCCTCTATCGGAAGGTTGGTTAAACGCTTCGCGTGATAGAGGAGCATCCAACTGAACGGACGGAAGAGGGTCTTGCCTAGGAGCGGCGAGCGGCGCAAACCGGCGTAGTCGAAGGAGGCTTCGCGCAGATTGGCGAAAGAGGCTTCGGCGACGACGGCTTCGATGCGGGGATCGGCGGCGGCGGATTGCAGGGCGATCCCCGCGCCCATGGATTCCCCCAGAGCGAAGATGTGAAGTGGCGTGCCAGGCCGTGGTCCCGAAGTAGGAAGCAACTTTTTCCAGCGCGCTTCGGGAATATGTGCGACCCGCCATTTTTCGGACTTCAGCTCGTCATCGGTGTAGCGCGCTACTTCTGTGAGAATTAGAGCGTCGATGATCGCTTTGGTGTCGTGGCGATCGAGCCAGCCGTAGGTGGCGATGGGGCCTTCGCTGGTGCCGTGGGCGCGGGAGTCCATCATGATGACGCTATAGCCGGCGCGGAGGAGAAATTCGGATTGACTGATTACGCCGACGCGGTTGTCGGCTACACCGTGGAAGAGAAGGACCCAGTTGCCGCTGGGAAGCTCGGGGCGGACGAGCCAGCCGCGCAGCGTCGCGCCGTCGGGAGCGCGGACGTTGAAGTCTTCGCGATGGCCGCCGGAGTGGGCGAAGGAAGCGTCGGCTTCGCGGATGAGATCAGGCGTGAGCTCGCGGCGAATGGGGTGAAGGAAGCTGGGAGCGACGAGCCAGCCTGCGACACCTGCCATGATTGGCGGCAGGAGAAGGAGGATCACCAGGATTCGGATTAGGCGGCGGCGCAGGGTCATGGGCATGGGCTCAATCGATATCAATAAGGATACGGGAAAATTGGGAGCCAAGTTCGGGCTTGGTCGAGGTGAGTGTCAGGGATGTGCCCGGTCTGTTCTGTCAGGGATGCGTCCGGTCTGTACCACTCCCCTTCCGTCCCCCTCCCCCCGGTTTTTTCGTAAGTGCGGATTCTAAAGGAGTTAAATTTCGTGTAAGTCGATTAGAATCTTCACTTACGATGGGCTTTGGCAAGTGCAGATTCTAAAGGATTTACAAGTAGACATAATTCGTGTTCGAAACTGGCCATTTCGCATGGGAAAGCCGCCCAGCGTGGTGCGCTTTGGCATGACTGCCGGGTGAAGGGAAGAGAAGGCACGGGCCGGATGGGACCCGATTTTGGGGTCCGGCGGTGTCGCCCAGTGAAATGGCCGAGGCGGGCACAAACACAATGTTCCCCGCCAAAGCAAAAGCGGCAGCCAATGGCTGCCGCTTTTGAGAGCTCTCTCTGTGGGTACAATACTCTTTCTGTGTGCGGAGATCAATAGAAAACATTAGGAATTTACACAGAGTGCGAGGAGGGCACAGAGGACACGGAGAAGAAAAAGAAAGAGGGCACGATGTATCGTGCCCCTACGGGCGGTTTAGAAGCGGAGACGGGAGAGGGGGAAAAAGTTAGGAGCGGAAGAGGACGGATTCGCGCTGGAAGGTTTTGACGGCCAGGAAGATGGCGGCCGCGGCGTAGACACAGGTGGAGGCGAAGATGAGGAAGATGGAGTGCCAGTGATAGGTGCCGGTGATGATTTCCTTGCAGATGAGGCTGGTGTTGAGGATAGGGACGAGAGCGAGCTTGGGAGTGAGCTCGACGCCAGGCATGAGGGAGGCGACGGCAGGTATGACGACGATGAAGGTCAAGGGAGTGAGATAGCTCTGGGCTTCTTTATAGGTTTTAGCGAAGAGAGCGACGGTCATGAGGACGGCGGAAAACAGGACGGAAAGCGGAAGAGCCATGAGAAAAACGGCGACGATGGAAATCCAACCGAGATTCATCTGCAAGCCCTGGCCGCCGGAGGTAGTAACGGCCTGAGAATGCCCAAGGAAATAGAAGGAAGCGCCCATGGAGATGACGGCGAGGATGGCGGTGGTGAGGGACGCGGAAAAGACCAATAAAAATTTGCCGAGAACGAGATCGAGGCGGGAAATGGGGCTGGAGAGAATGGTTTCCATGGTGCCGCGCTCTTTTTCGCCGGCGGTGAGGTCGATGGCGGGATACATGGCGCCAGTCATAGAAAGAATGATGACCATATAGCCGATGAAGCTGCCGATGCCTGCGCCGCTGACTTTTTCGGGAGGGGCGACGTTCTGCTGCTTAATATCGAAGGGGGTCAGGAGAGAAGCGGGGAGATTTTTGGCTTCGAGACGGCTTTTGATGAGGTCGTCGCGATATTTTTTGAGAGAATTTTCGACGCGATCGGCGCCGAATGAGGATTTGATTTCGCCTTCGTAATAGTAGATTTGAACGGTCTGCGGGGTCGCGGTCTCCAGGGAAGCTTGAAAGCCTTTGGGGATATCCACGGCGGCGCGAATCTGCTTGTTGTTAATCTCGTCTTTCCAGTCCGAGGAATACGGCACGATATCGAGATCCTTGATATCGCGAAGAGCGTCAAGGACCTTGGGGGAATCGTCGCCACCGATGATCATGATTTTGGGGATTTCTTTTTGCGCGTTGCCAATCAAGACGGAAGAGAGCGAGATCATTCCGGAGATGAGGATGGGGAAGATCAGAAGAGGAACGAGGACGGTGGAGATGAGAGTGCGGCGGTCGCGGAGCCATTCGGTGAGTTCCTTGCGATAGACGACGCCGATGGAATGAAAGTTCATGAGGGTCAGGCCTCCGAATTGGCGTACTGCGGACCGACGATTTTGACGATGATTTCCTCGAGATTATGTTCGGCGTATTTATCGCGGAGCTGAGGAAGAGTGCCTTCGGCGAGGAGTTTGCCCCCGTGGATGATGCCAATGTGGTCACAGAGGCGCTCGACTTCGGACATGATGTGGGTGGAGAAAATGACGGTTTTGCCGCGGTCGCGGCAATCGGCGATGAACGAGATGATGGTGCGGGCGGTCATGACGTCGAGACCGGTGGTGGGCTCGTCGAAAATCATGACGGGAGGATCGTGAACGAGGGTGCGGGCGATGGAGGTTTTCTGCTTCATGCCGGTGGAAAGTTTGTCGCAGCGGCGGTCGCGGAAGGAGTTCATGTCGAGGCGGGTGAAGATGTCGTCGATGCGATGCTTGAGAGTGGATTCGTCGAGGCCGTTGAGGCGGCCGAAGTATTCGACCATTTCCTGGGCGGTAAGGCGAGGGTAGAGGGCGGTGGCGGTGGAGAGGAAGCCAACGCTGGCGCGGACTTTTTCGGGATGCTCGACGACGTCGTAGCCGCAGATGATCGCAGTGCCAGCGGTGGGCTCGAGAATCGTGGCTAACATGCGGAGAGTGGTGGTTTTGCCGGCCCCGTTGGCTCCGAGGAGGCCATAGACTTTGCCGGGGAGGCATTGGAAGCTGACGTTTTCGACGGCGCGGATTTCGCCGCGCTTTTTGTCGTGGAAGCTCTTGGACAGGGCGCGAGCGTCAATCATGGATGGACCCCTCGATTGGAGGAAGCAAAGGATAGGGCAGCAAGGCTTCCCAGTTTACTACGGACGGTGCGGGGGGAAAGTTACGTTTGGAGGAGTGACTGGTGACTCGTGACTGGTGACTGGCCTTCGCGCTTTGTGGTTTGGAACGCGGAGCGACGAGAGGTTGGCTTGGGGACGCATCCTAGGGGGTGGGGCGCGCATCTTTATAGTGTTGGAGCAGAGGCACTTATTTGGAACCAGGGCGGGGAAGCAAGGTAGAGATTGCGGGTTGGCTATTGTTAGAATGAGACGCTTCGGGGTAAGCCAGACGTAGGGCAGCAAGCCACGGACAAGTACGAGAAGAGGGATGGGGCCCGGGGTTTTGTGTGTCTCAGGGCGCGCGAAGCCAGGGACTGCGTGGAATAGGAGAACATGGATCGCAAGTTGCGAAACCGGATTGTGATTTTCCTCGTGCTGGCGGGGGTGGTTGCGTATTTTCTGGTGTGGCTGAGCGGGAGAAAGCCGGCGGCAAAAATTTCTGGGGTAACGCCGGTTCGGGAAAATATTATGTCGTCGATCATCAGCAACGGGAGGGTGGAGCCGATCTCGCCGTACGTGATGAGGGCGCAACTGGATACGTTCATCAAGAAGATTTATGTGACGGAAGGGCAGGCGGTGAAGAAGGGGCAACTGCTGCTGGAATTGAACGTGGACGAAGCCGCAGCGCAACTGGCGGACACGAGGTCAAAGTTGCTGCGGGCAGAGGACGACTTGAAAGCGGCAAAGGCCGGCGGAAAAGCGGATGAAGCGGCGAAAGTGACGGCGGATTTGACGAAGGCGGAGGCGGAACAGGACCGCTTGCAGCGCAATCATGATGCACTGGTGCGGCTGGCGGCGGAACAGGCGGCCACGAAGCAAGACCTGGCGGCGAATGCGCAGGCGTTGACCAACGCGAAAGCGGAAGTGACGAGACTGCTGGCGGTGAAGCAGGAGTTCGACCAGCAAGTTGGACTGGATGTGCAGCGAGGGGAGCTGCAGGTGCAGCAAATTTTGAGCGAGATGGCGGCGCTGGAAGACAAGGTGCGTGATGGGCGAATTGTGGCGCCGGCAGATGGGACGTTGTATGCGCTGGGCAGAAATGCGAACGGAGTGCCGTTGAAAGCGGGAGACTACGTAAGGGTGGGAGATTTGCTGGCGGAGATGGCGGATTTGCACAAGGTGAGGGTGAGAGCGTTCATCGACGAGCCGGATTTGGGAGGGTTGGAGACGGATGAGCCGGTGATCATCACGTGGGACGCTTTGCCGAACAAGAGCTGGGCGGGAACGACGGAAATTATACCGAAGCAGGTTGTGCCGCACGGAACGAGAAGCGTGGGCGAGTTGTTGTGCGCGGTGAACAACGACAAGCTGGAACTGCTGCCGAACATCAACGTGAACGTGCGCATCAATTCGAAAGTGCACAAGAACGTGCTGACGATCCCGAGGGGAGCGGTGGCGTACGAGGGGCGGCACAGGTATGTGTATGTGGTGAAGCCGAACCAATTGGGAGTGGGGAAGTCCACGCTGGAAAAGCGAGAGATTACGGTGGGGATCGCGGACGCGACGAGTTACGAGGTGTTGAGCGGATTGCAAGAGGGGGACCTGGTGGCGCTTCCGGGAGACACGGATTTGCATGATGGGATGGCCGTGAAGGTCGTGAATACGAATGCATCGTAGATGGGGGCTGGGGAGACGGACAAGATGCGTGGTGGGGCTGGTTGCGTTGCTCGCGGGAGCGGCTGGGGGCTGGGCCACGGCGAAGCAGAGCGGAACGCTGGAAGCGGGACGGCGGGCGTATGAAAAGAGCGATTACGCGAAGGCCGTGGAAGAACTGCAAGCGGCAGCGGCAGCCGAGCCGCAGAACGGCGAGATAGAGTTGTTGCTGACAAAATCGTTTTTGGAATTGGGGAAACACGACGCGGCGATTGCGAGCGCGGAAAGAGCGGTGGCGATCGATCCGCAGAGTTCGGTGTATCACGAATGGCTGGGGAAGGCGTACGGAGAGAAGGCTTCGCATGCGTCGATGTTTTCGGCGCTGGGGCTGGCGAGGAAGACGGATCGGGAATTCGAAATTGCGGTGCAACTGGATGAGAAGAACTATTCGGCGAGGCAGGCGCTGATTGAATATGACTGCAGCGCTCCGGGGATCGTGGGGGGCGGGGAGGATAAGGCGGAGCCAGAGATCGCGAAGCTGGAATCGATGGACGCGTCGGAATGGCACTACGCGAAGGGAAATTGCCAGCGCCAGAAAAAGGATTTCGAGGTGGCGGATGGCGAGTTTCAATTGGCGCTGAAAAGCCATCCGAAATCGGCAGAGCTGATTTACGACATTGGGGATTACGAAGTGAGGCGCGGACAGGCGGAACGATTGATGGAAGTGGCGGAGGATGGAGAGCGGGCGGCTCCCGACGACCCGCGCAGTCTGTTCTACAAGGCGGTGGGCCTGATTCTCGAGAACCAAAAATTGGACGAGGCGGAGCGGCTGCTGCAGGAGTATTTGAAGAAAGCGCCCAAGAGAACAGGTTATCCGCGATACGCGACGGCGCATGAATGGCTGGGACGATCGTACGAGAAGCAGGACAAGAAGGAATTGGCGGAGAAGGAGTATCAGGCGGCGCTGCAACTGGATGCGAAGGACAAGAGCGCGAGGGACGCGTTGAAGCGGCTGCGCAAGGATTGAAGAGTTGCGGGAACGCCGCTGGTTGAGAACGCGACAGAGCGGGCGGTTGCAACAACGTTGGAGTTTTTGGCGGATTAGGATGAGGCAGCTTCCGTTTGGATTAATGGACATGACGGAACTTCGACGATTACCGAGCTGCGAGCATGACGGACCTACCAGCATGATGGACTTACGAACATGATGGATTTACGGGAAACGCTGTCGGTATCCATCGACGCGCTACGCGCGAACAAGCTGCGAGCGGTACTGACGTCGCTGGGCGTGATCATCGGAAGCGCGTCGATTGTGCTGGTGGTGACGGTGGCGCTGACCAGCAGAAAATTTGTTATTTCGCAGATCGAGGCGGTGGGCTCGAACCTCGTGTGGGCGGAGCTGATCGGATCGTCGGAGAAAGCGCAGCCGCTGAGCTACGAACTGACGCTGGAGGACATGCAAGCGGCGAAGGACACGATTCCCGGAGTAACGGAAGCGGCGGGAACGAGCGACATACAAATGACGGTGGTGGCGCAGGGGGTGGTGCGGCCGGTGACGCTGATCGGGGTGACGGAAGGCTACCGGGAAATTCGCAGGCTGATTACTGTGCGCGGGCGCTACCTGGATGCGCTGGATATGGAAACGCGGAGCAAGAATTGCGTGATCACGCCGCAACTTGCGAAGCGGCTTTTCGGCATGGACGACCCGGTGGGACACGAATTGCACGTGGGAGATCTTATTTTCACGGTGATCGGGGTGTTCAAAGAGCGAGTGGAAACATTCGGACTGTCGGACATCCAGACGGAGACGGTGTTGATCCCCTTTGGGCTGATCAAATACTACACGGGATTGAACACGCTGAAAGTGCTGGACGTGCAGGCGGCGACCCCGGACGACGTGCCGCGAGTGCAAAAGGAATTAACGGAACTGCTGCGAAGCCGGCATCCAAGCGAGGCGGAGTACAACGTACAGACGCTGACGGCGATCCTGAAGGCGGCGAGAGATATTTCGCTGGCGCTGACGATCGTGCTGATCGTGATTGCGTTTATCGCGCTGCTGATCAGCGGAATCGGGATCATGAACATCATGTTGGTGACGGTGACCGAGCGGACGCGGGAGATCGGAATCCGCAAAGCTATTGGAGCGGCGCGCCGGGAGATCATGTACCAGTTTTTGACGGAAGCGTTTTTGATTAGCGGGGGCGGAGCGGTGCTGGGAATTTTGATAGGGTTGCTGATTCCGGCGGTGGTGCAAATGTTTCTTCCGGGAAATTTACGCGTTCCGGTTTCGTCGCTGAGCGTGGTGCTGGCGTTCGTGGTGTCGTGCTCGACGGGGCTTTTTTTCGGTTATTTGCCGGCCAATCAGGCAGCCAGGCTGCAGCCGATCGAGTCGCTGCGGTATGAATAGGCGGCGGCGACGGGAAGCGGGTTTGTGAGCGAGTGGGCGAGAAACGAAGGAGCGGGAGAATGCGAAAAAACATCGGGGCGGTGTGCGTCGCGGGAGTAGCGTTGCTTGCGGCGGGAGCGTTGCTGGGGATGCCAGTGGAGGCGCAGACGGCGGCCGTGTTGCAAACACCGGTTGAAGACGCGCAGGCGGCACAAACCGCGGGGACGGCGGCGGAAGCACAGCAAGGGGCGGCTGTCGTGCTGACGCTCAAGAGCGCGATTGAGATGGCGCTGAGAAACAGTAAAGACATTCAGATCGCGAAATTGCAAGCCAGCCTTTCGGAGCATGCTTCGCAGGTGAGCAAGGCGGATTTTCTGCCGAATCTCTACGCGGGATCAGGGGCGGGCTACACGTACGGAATTCCGGAGACGCCTGGAGGGCGTGCGCCTTCCGTGTTCAATGTCACCTACACGGAAGAGGTTTTTAACGGACCGTTGAAGGGGCAGGGAAAGGAATTAGAGGAGCAGGCGCGGTCGCAGAAGATTGTGATGGAGGACGTAAGAAACAGCGTGATTGAGCGGACGGCAATGGCATACCTGGAATTGGCGAAGGTGCGGCATTCACTGGAACTGTTGCGCGCAGAGCAGGCGAGCGCGGACAAGATTTTGCAAGTGACGCAGGAACGGCAAGGAGAAGGATACGAGCTGCCGGTCGAAGTGACGAAGGCGCAATTGACGAAAGCGCAGGTGACGCAGAGGATTCTGCAGCTTGAGGGGCGAGAAGACGAACTGGAAGTTTTTTTGAGGGGACAACTCGGATTGGGGGACGAGCAAGCAATCGAAGTCACGCCGGAAGAATTGCCGGGGGAAGCAGAACAGGCAGGGGCAAATCTGATGGCGGCGGCGATGCAGAATAATACAAGCTTGCGGCTGGCGGAGTCCGACGTTCGCGCGAAGGAGTTCCGGCTGAAAGGCGAAAAGCGGGGATATCTGCCAACGGTGGAATTGGTTGGCGTGTACAGCCGGCTGGCGAACTTCAACAACTACCTGGAATATTTCAAAAGGTTTCAGCCCAACAACTTCAATGCCGGCGTTCAGATTGAAGTGCCGCTCTTCAGCGCGAGAACGAAAGAATCCATCGGGCTGGCGCAGATCAACTTGCAAACGGCACAGGCGACGCTGGCGAGCAGAAAAACGCAGGTGAGCGCGGAAGTGCGGCAGAAAACGCTGCAACTGCGGGAAAAGGATGCGGCGAAAGAGGTTGCGCGGCTGGAGCTGCAGCTAGCGCAACAGAATATCGCCGTGCTGCAAGTGCAGTTCAACGAGGGAAAAGTGAATTTGCGAGACGTGGAGAAGGCGAGGCTGGACGAGAACGATAGATGGATGGCGTATCTGGATGCAGATTTTCAGCGGGAACAGGCGCAACTGGATTTGCTGAAGACGGCGGGGGAGCTGGATAAGGTTTGGCAGTAAGGAAGCGACTCGTGACTGGTGACTGGTGCTAGAACAGCGGAGTCTGGAAGCGTTCCTGGAAGCCGTGAGGAAACTGGACGCGGGCTTTGAGAATTTGCCTGCGTTCGATTCGAAGGCTGCGGGGATGGAGCGCGCCGGCGAGGTGTTGAGCGCCACGGCCGAGCGACTGCGCGATAACTATCCTTACTTTCATCCTTTGTATGCGGGACAGATGCTGAAGCCGCCGCATCCCGCGGCGCGGCTGGCGTATGCGCTGGCGATGTGGATCAATCCGAACAATCACGCACTGGATGGAGGGCGGGCGACCTCCGCGATGGAGAAGGAAGCGGTCGCGGAGATTGCCGCGATGTTTGGATGGAAAACTTTTCTCGGCCATCTTTGCGGCGGCGGCACGATGGCGAATCTTGAAGCGCTATGGGTGGCTTCGCAGGTGAACCCCGGAAAGAAAATTTTAGCGAGCGAGCAGGCGCACTATACGCACAAGCGGATCAGCGCGGTGCTGCAACTGCCCTTCGAGAGCGTGGCTTGCGATCCCCGCGGGCGGATGGACATGAACGCGCTGGCGAAGAGCGCGGGGCGCGGCGACGCAGGCACGGTCGTGGCGACGATGGGCACCACGGCGACAGGATCGGTCGATCCGCTGTCGGAGATACTTGCATTGGGAAAAGAGTATGGCTTTCGCGTGCATGCCGACGCCGCGTATGGCGGCTATTTTGTGCTCGCGGAAAATCTGGGTGTGGAAGCCGCACGGGCCTTTACGCAAATCGGGCAGGCGGATTCGATTGTGATCGATCCGCATAAACACGGTTTGCAGCCCTACGGTTGTGGATGCATCTTGTTTCGCGATCCCGCGGTGGGGCGCTTTTACAAACACGATTCTCCTTACACTTATTTCAGCTCCGCCGAGCTGCATTTGGGAGAGATTAGCCTGGAATGTTCCCGGCCGGGCGCGGCGGCGGCGGCGCTCTGGACGACGCAAAAGCTTTTGCCGCTGGTTCGCGGCGGCGAATTTGCGCGAGGGTTGGAACTGAGCCGAAAGGCAGCGCTGGCTTTTTACGAAAGAATCGAACGAGATGAAAGATTCGTCGGGGCATTCGGACCGGAGCTGGACATCGTGATCTTTTCGCCGCGGGCGAAAAGCGTGGCGGACGCCTCGTCGCTGTCGAGACGGATTTTTGAAGCCGCCGCGAAGCGCAACTTGCATCTCGCCGTGGCGGAATTGCCGACGGAGTTTTGGGCCGGAAATCTGGGAGCGATGAAACGCGACCGCGAGACCATGACGTGTTTGCGCTCCGTGCTGATGAAACCGGAACACCTTGAATGGATTCCGCGAATTTGGGAGGAACTTTCGGCGGCGACTTCGGAAGCTCTTGGCGCGGCAGGGACTTCCTTTTCCGCGCATCAAGAAACGGCAATAGGCTAGGTGTGCGCGGCGAGCAGCGTATTGATTCTGCCGAGAAGCCTTGTTCTGCTGAACGGCCTGGGCAGTATGGAGGCGACGACCTCGGCAGGGTCTGGAATGTCGAGTGCCGCCAAGGGATTGGCTGAGCTATAGAGGACGCTCATTTCGGGCGAACGTTGCCGCAAATGAAAAGCCAGATCGGGGCCGGCCATGCCGGCGGGGTGAAGTTTGGTAAACAGCAGATGGATAGGGCCGGCGCAGGATTGAGCCAGCTCGAGCGCCTGGTCCGCGTTTTCCGCAGGGAGGACAAGAAACTCGGCTTCCTCGAGGATCTCCTGAATATTCTGGCGAAGGAATTCCAAATCTTCGACGACAAGAACAACAGGGTGAAAGGCCGATTTAGGGAACATTCCCGACATGGCAACCTCACTTCTTGCGGATGAGGCAAAGCTCGTTCGCTCGCCGAAAATAACTATATATTATAACAGTAAATAGTCAAGGAGTAGGTTAAGCATTGAATTGAATTGAATTAAATTACGACTATCACCGGGGGCAAGAGGATGGGACTCGGGCCCAGGAGCGAAACCGCAGGTATGGACCTGGCCGGGGACGGATGTCGATGGCGGCGAAGCGTGTCGTGTTTGGCGGTTTTGGGGGCCACATAGATGGCGCCGAAAGGCCTTCGGGAAGGTTTCCGAAGCGGAACTGCCCCGGCCATAGAAACAATTGAGCGTATGCAACCAAGTCAGGTAAACTGTTATCTAGTCTTTGGAGACCTTTCTAGGCACGCCGCTGGGCGGCGGTAGATCAAGCAATCAGGGCATAAACAGGAAAAAGTCTGCAGCATGGCAGGTTGATTGAGAAAACTGAGGGTGATGAATGCCGGATGTAATGAAGACATTGTTGCTGAATCCGCCAAGTTTCGAGAAATTCGACGGCGGAGCAAGCTCGCGGTGGCCCGCGACGCGCGAGATCGAGTCCTACTGGTACCCGGTGTGGCTGACCTATCCCGCCGGGATGATTCCGGGAAGCCGCTTGCTGGACGCTTCGCCGCACAAGGTGAACTGGCAGCAGACGATTGAGATTTGCAAGGACTACGAATTTTTGGTGCTGTATACGTCGACCGTGGGATTCGCCAGCGACATCAAACTGATTCGAAAGATCAAGGAAAGCAATCCGAGCCTGAGAATAGCCTTCGTCGGGCCGCACGGGCACATCAAGCCGGACGAAACGCTGTTGGCAAGTGCGGACATTGATTTTGTAACGCGAGGGGAATTCGAGCACTCCGTGGCAGAGTACGCGCACGGCAAGCCGATCGAGCAGATTCTGGGAGTGAGCTACAGGAAAGACGGGCAAATTGCGCACAATGCGACGCGCCCGCAATTGCACACGGAAGAATTGGATGCGTTGCCATTCGCGACAGACATCTACAAGCGCGATCTGAAGATTGAAAACTACAATGTGCCGTTTTTGCTGCATCCCTTCGTGTCGTTCTATAGCTCGCGAGGATGTCCGGCGCTTTGCACGTTCTGTATGTGGCCGCAGACGGTTTCGGGGCATGCGTGGAGAACGAGGTCGGTGGACAACGTGGTGCAGGAAGTGAAAAACACTTTAGAATACTTCCCGCAATTGAAAGAGATTTTCTTCGATGACGACACGTTCAACATCCGCAAGGACCGCGCCATCGAACTGAGCCAAAAATTCAAGCCGCTGAAGTTCCGGTGGTCCTGCACGGCGCGCTGCCACAGCAAATATGAAGAGCTGAAGGCGATGGCAGACGGCGGAGCGCGGCTCTTTATCGTGGGCTTCGAATCGGGCGATCCGCAGATCCTGAAGAACATCAAAAAAGGCGCGACCGTTGAGATGGCGCGTGAATTTATGAAGAACTGTAAGAAGGTGGGAATCAAGGTGCACGGCGATTTCATAATAGGATTGCCGGGCGAGACGAAAGAGACGATCAACAAGACGATTGATTTTGCGAAGGAATTGGATTGCGAGACGATTCAGGTGTCGCTGGCGCATGCCATGCCGGGCACGGAACTGCACGACACGATGTCCAAGCAAGGGTTTTTGAAGGTGGAAGCGCTGGCGGATTCGGGCGGGCACCAGTTGCCGCACATCGAGTACCCGCATTTGAAAAAGGCCGAAATGATGGATGGCGTGAACCGTTTCTATGATGAGTACTATTTCCGGCCGCGGGTTGCCTGGCGGATCGTGCGAGAGGCCTTGTGGGATTCCCACGAACGGAAGCGGCTGTATCACGAAGCGACGAGCTTCCTGAAGCTACGCGCGGAGCGTTTGAAGTGGGTAAGGCAAGGCGGCGACAAGCTGCAGAATCCCATGATTTCCGTGCCGGAGAGCCCGTCGGCATCGGGAAACGACTAAAACGTAAAAAAATGGCAACTGAGGGAAGGCTCCGGGTAAAAACGCTGGCGATGGTGTGCGTGATGGTGGTGTGCGCCAACGCCGGAGACCTGATGCTCAAGCGCGCCATGCTGCAGATTGGGGCCGTGGAGCTTTCCGGGCCGGGGCTGCTGCACGCCTTCCGTTTGACCGTGACCAGCGGGACCCTGTGGATCGGCATCGTTTTTCTTTGCGGATTCATGCTGAGCTACATGACCGTTCTGAGCTGGGCGGATTATAGCTACGTGATGCCGGCGGGTGCGTTTGGCTACGCGCTGCTCACTCTTCTTGCGGTGGTCTTTTTACACGAAGCGGTTTCGACGCGGCGATGGGTTGGAGTTGTGCTGATCTGCGTGGGCGTGCTGCTGGTTGGACAAACGAAGCCGCGGACAACGGCGGTGACGCGAGAGGCGCTGGCATGATGCACGTCGTGCTGTTTCTTGGCTTCCTGATCTTCGGCAGCACGGGAGGCGAAATCGCGATTACGCGCGGGATGAAAGCCACCGGCGAGCCGGAACGGCTCCGGCCGCGGGAGCTGTCGCGCTTTCTCGGCAGGGCGCTGTGCAATGGATGGTTCTGGGCGGGTGTGCCCTTGATGGCCCTTTCGTTTTACTCATTGCTGGTGCTTCTTTCTTGGGAGCCGATCAGTTTTGTGATTCCTGCGTCGGCGCTGAGCTATGTGGTGGGGACATTTGGGGCGAAATATATTTTGGGCGAGGAAGTGAACGCCGCGCGGTGGATCGGTGTCGTGATGGTATGCGCGGGAGTGGCGCTGGTTGCCTTGGGATAAGGGATGTATCTTGCGTCGGCGAGTCTTTGCGAGAAAATCGGCCTGAAGCGCCGCGGATGAAGCGAAGAGAGCTTGTGGCTGGGGCGAGAGGGATTCGAACTTGTGCGGGATTGCCGGCTTTACACATAAAAATTGGGCGCCTGAACCCGAGCGCATCGAACGCGCCACGGCTACGCTATCGCACCGAGGCCCCGACCAGCGCGGAGTGTTCCGCTCGAGCGTGATTTCGATGGGCGCGGCGCGCCTGAAAATCATTGACCTGCAAGGCGGCGATCAGCCCATCCTCACGGATGACGGCGACATCGCTATTGTCTTCAATGGCGAGATTTACAATCACCTCGAGCTGAGAGGTGACCTCGAAAAACGGGGGCACGTTTTCCACTCGCACTCCGATACGGAGACCGTGCTGCATGCTTTTGCCGAGTGGGACACGGAATGTTTTTCGCGGTTGCGAGGGATGTTTGCGGTTGCGCTGTGGAGTAAATCGAAGCGGCGCCTGATCCTGGCGCGCGACAGGATGGGCATCAAGCCGCTCTATTTCGCGCGAAACGGAGAAGAACTTTTCTTCGGTTCCGAGCTGAAAACAATTTTCATTCATCCGGAATTCGAACGGCGACTGAGCCTCGCCGGGCTTGATTGCTACTTATCGCTGAACTATGTGCCGTGCCCATGGACGCTCGTCGAAGGCATTGAGAAATTGCCGCCGGGGCAGTGGCTCGAATGGGTTGACGGAATAGTGCGCGTAGAGCCTTACTGGAAACTGCCGGGGGGACCGGTTCGCGAGCGGCCGCTGGATTCCGCATGCGAGGAGCTGGATTCTCTTTTACAGCAATCCGTGAAGGAGCATTTGCTTTCGGATGTTCCGCTAGGGCTGTGGCTCAGCGGGGGCGTTGATTCTTCGACAGTGCTGCACTATGCGGCGACAGCATCCGCGAAGCCGATCAAGACACTTTCGATTTCCTTTCAGGGCAGAAGCTTTGACGAGACGGAGTACATACGAGCCGCCGCGAAAAAATACGGCACCGAACACACCGAATTCGATCTGAATCCCGAAGCTGATCTACGAGGCGCGATCGAGGAGTTTGCTTACTATTCGGATGAACCCAGTTCGGACGCGGGAGCTTTGCCGGTGTGGTTCCTCTCGAAGATGAGCAAGACGGAAGTGACCGTCGCGCTCAGCGGGGAAGGCGCGGACGAGCTGTTTGGTGGCTACTTAACGTATCGGGCGGATGAACTGGCGAGGCCGATGCGGCGTTTGCCAAAGTGGATGCTGCGTGGCGCGTTGGGTCTCGCGCGGCTGTGGCCGGTTTCGGACGACAAGATCAGCCGCGAATATATGGTGAAGCGGTTCCTGGAGGGGAGCCTGCTGACGGCGGAGTGGGCCCACGTTTATTGGAACGGAACTTTTTCGGGTGCCGAGGCGCGTTCCCTATGCGCTGCGCCGCTGCCGGATTCTCTCGATCGCGTATTGGGCGAGTTGCGCGATTCGCCGGCACCGCAAGACGGTTTGTCACCTTTTCTTTGGTGGGACCAGAAATATTTTCTTCCCGATGACATCCTGAATAAGGTCGATCGCATGAGCATGGCGCACTCGCTGGAAGTTCGGCCGCCGTTTTTGGATCACCGAATTGTGGAATTTGCCGCGGGTTTGCCTGCGAGATTCAAAATACAAGGGTCCCGACAGAAAGTGATTCTCAAGAAGTTGATGAGGACGCGCCTTCCCGAAATGATCTTGCGGCGAAAAAAAGCCGGGTTCGATATTCCAGCGCACGAATGGCTTCGCGGTCCGCTGCGTCCGCTGCTTCTGGAGACCATCGAAGAGGGTCTGGCCGAGCACAGTGCGTTTTTCCAGGCGGGGCGGATTCGCGAGCTGGTACGCCTGCATCTCGAGCGACGCGTAAATATTGGTTATCAACTATGGGGTTTGCTGCTGCTTTTCCTGTGGATGAAAAAATGGCGAATTCAGGCGGCGCCATCACCGGCGCCGGCATCTTGGATACAAGAAAAAACTGGCATCTCTAAATAACGGTCCTGTTCATCGCGGGTGCCAGCTATCTCGGCCAGCTTCACAGCAGCCGACTCGTCTTGCCACTAGAGACCATCTGGCTCTGTTGACATCCTCAGGAAAAGGCGGCGATGTTTCAACCGATACAGATTGAAACTCAATCCGAGCAGCAAGGCTTGACGCATCTGCATGGGCAGGGATCGACCTGGGGCACGGGCCGAGAGTTTTCGTTTGACCGAAGAGAACAGACTCTCGATCAGAGAACGGCGGCTGTAAATCCGCTGTGGGAAGGCACGGCGCATCTCGGCGCGGACGCCGTGCAGGTGCCAGGTTTTCTTTCCACGCTTGGCGGGAATCACGCTTTGTGCCCCGAGGCGTTTGCGGATGTAGGTGTGATTTCGTTCGCTGTCGAACTCCGCGTCCGCCAGCACCAAGCCGATGCGAGTTTCCTTGGAAGCCGTGTCGATGACCGTTGGCAAATTCGCGCAATCGTTCCACGGACCGCGCCGTGCGAGTTGCGACAGCACGAACTGGTGATCCAAGTCCACGGCCACCACCCACTTCAGCCAGTGCCGCCACGGCAGCGGTTTCTACCCGTGATGATGCATGCGCCGCACGAAAAACGTGCTTACCGCACCTTGCGCCAAACCGGTGGCGTCCACGGCGACGCGAGCCCGCTTCCGCTTTTGGCGCAGCGAACCACGCAACCGACGCACCGTTTCGCCGACCGCGCGGTCGATGGTCTGGTCGTCGAGACGCTGCAAAAAGCGATACAGGGTCGTGAAGTCCGGCACACTCACAAGGCCCAGCACTTGGCGCAACTCGCGGTGTTCGCTCAAACGCACTTCGGCTTCACGAAAAGTCCAGTCTTCGTAACGCATCAGGCAGAGAATGGTCAGCAACTGCGGCTGGGTAAATTGCCGTTTGCTGAAACGGCTTCGGTAGCGGGGGAGCACCGCCCGGGAGACTTGCAGAGCGATGCGGGCAAAAGGCAGGAGTCCAACTTCGGCCATCGCACCTCCTGCCTCCATAGAAAACCACGGAGTGGGTCGCACGCCGCCTCCAATTTCAAGGAAGTTGCGAGGATGTCAACAGAGCCAGACCATCTCATAAATACCTTGGGAGGATGAGGTCCATGGTCTTTATTTGCGTCATTCAGCAAAAGATTCAACCGCTCTGTGTATTCAAAGTGTTTAGGAGATAAATTGCAGTGCCCTGAGTCAGAATTTCGTTGCACTGAAACAGAGGCTCTGGATCCGCAAGCTTTTTGTTTCCAACTTAAGAAGTCCGGCAATTATTCAAGGATTTTGCAATTCAGCACACCAGCTTGCTTGTGAAAAAGGCCATCTTCTTACAGCTAACTGGAGGGCCCGCATGAGTCTTCTTCGACGATAGCGGTAAATGAAGCGCCATCGTATTGACCTTGGGCCTAATTGAGAGATACTTGTGGATTCGCTTTCAAGAAGTTTCGTCGTCAATGGCCAGACACAACTGCATCTTTGCGTCTATTGTGAATTTATAGGAGGAAATTAGCACGAAGATATGCGTCCTTCGCGGTGACGCCTAATGCGGTTGGGCTACGTCTCTGTATTCTGACAAGGCCGACAAATCTAAGCTCCGCTGAGCTCACGGGAGAAACTTGAGTGATTTATGAAGCGCTGCAGGTGAAGGACAAAGCCAACAGGCGAAGACCTATGATTGCTTCCTCAGAACACCTTCAATCACCTACGGGGAACGTCCAGTGATCCTATCCATACACGTTCCCAAGGCCGCTGGAAACTCTTTTCGCCAGTTATTGGAGATTGAGTTTGGGAAACGGTTGATGAAGGACTACGGAGATTGGGCGGGATTCAACGTTCCTGAAGCCATCGAGCGGTGTAAAACCCGAACGCTGGCGATGAGGAATCGCCGGACAGAACTGCTGGAAAACTACGACGTGATTCACGGTCACTTCGTGGCGGACAAATATTTGGGGCTTTTCCCGAACGAAGAGTTCGTCGCATTCTTTCGAGATCCATATCAACAAGCGCTATCGCATTACTTCTTTCTGTTGAGGAATCCGCAGCGGGAGCACCTGGAAGAAAAGATGTTCCATGAAGCCAAGATGACGCTGCACGATTATTTGAGTTGGGACGCTTTCCGCAATCAGCAATCGCAATACTTGGGCAGCGTTCTTCTCTCGGACTTTGCGATGGTTGGGATTTCAGAAGAGTTTTATAAAAGTGTGGACTTCTTCAATTTGCGCTTCGGCTGTCATCTCCGAGGTGAAAGCTTTCTCAACGTCAATCCGGACACCGAAGGAACCAAATATACGATAGACGAAGACGTTCGAAAAGCAGTGGAAAAATACCGGGCAGCTGATGTGGAGCTTTACTCGCGGGCCAAAGAAATTTTCGCACGGCAAACTGCGAAGGCAGGATTATAGCTTGAATTCCCGTTTGTCGCCTCACAAACCGTCAATCCGACCCTATTCCGTAGGTGGCCCACCCGTCCCCCACCGCACCCTGTCGGACGCTCCAAGACGCCCTCAGTCCATCCGGAAATTTAGTTTATAGTAGAATACTCTTGTACCTTGCTCGTTCGGGAAAGGATTTTATTTGGGCGAGACCAGCATATCTCAACTGGACGCACTGGAAGCTGAAAGTATCTACATCCTGAGAGAGGTCGTAGCAGAAGCGGCGAGGCCCGCGATGCTCTACTCTGCCGGGAAAGACTCTTCTGTTATGTTACGGCTTGCCCAGAAGGCTTTCTCCCCGGGCAAAATCCCCTTTCCTTTGTTGCACATAGATACCGGATTCAAATTTCATGAGATGATTGAGTTCCGCGACCGAACCTGCGATGAACTCGGTTTACAATTAATTCCATACACAAACCAAGAGGCGAAGACAGAGGGCGCAAATCCATTCCAATTGGGCACAAGTAGATGCTGTGGCCTGCTAAAGACGAAAGCGCTGCTGGATGCGTTGGCCTCCAACAATATTGACACAGCCATCGGCGGTGCACGGCGGGATGAGGAAAAATCACGGGCGAAAGAGAGAGTCTTCTCCCTCCGCGACTCTCAGGGTCAATGGGATCCCAAAAATCAACGTCCTGAGTTCTGGAATCTCTACAACGGCCGTGTTGAAGCTGGCCAGAGCATGCGCGTGTTTCCTCTCTCGAACTGGACGGAACTGGATGTCTGGGAATACATTCATCGCGAGAGCATCCCAGTCGTATCCCTTTACTTCGCCAAGGAACGTGAAATGCTGATACGAGGAGATGTCCTAATACCTCTGGACCATCCGCTCCAACTTTTGCCAGGAGAGAAACCACAGAGCGTGATGTGTCGCATGAGGTCCCTTGGTTGCACCTATTGTACGGGGGCGATTCGCTCCTCGGCAGTGACCATACCTGAAATAATAGAGGAACTTAAATTCTTCAGGCGCTCTGAGCGCGAAAACCGCGTAATTGATCACGACCAAGAGGGTTCGATGGAGCTAAAAAAAAGGGAAGGTTATTTTTGAATACGGCCAGAGACACAAGAGACTTGCTTCGGTTCGTGACCGTGGGGAGCGTGGATGACGGCAAATCGACTCTGATAGGGCGTTTGCTTTATGAGTCCAACGCAATTTACGACGATCAGCTTTCTTCTGTGCGGAAAGCTTCTTCGGCTAAGAATGTCGACCTCGATCTTTCTTTCATCACTGACGGCTTAAAAGCCGAGCGCGAACAGGGAATCACAATCGACGTAGCGTATCGATTCTTCTCGACCTCACGAAGGAAATTTATCATCGCCGACACTCCGGGCCATGAGCAGTACACCCGGAACATGGCGACCGGCTCATCCACCTCGGAAGTGGCGCTGATTTTGGTGGACGCGAGGAAGGGGGTTTTGCAGCAGACTCGGCTGCACACACTAATTGCTTGGCTACTCGGAATCCGGAAAATGATAGTCGTGGTTAATAAAATGGATTTGGCGGATTATGAAGAGAAAGTTTTTAATGACATTCGAGATCAGTTCCACAAGTTTGCCGTCTCACTCCGGGATATCGAATTTCATTTCATTCCGCTGAGTGCCTTATGCGGGGAAAATGTGAATCAAGCCAGCGGGCGCATGCCGTGGTATAGGGGACCGGCTCTGCTCGAGTTGCTCGAAACGATTCCTGTGATGCCGGACCGGCAAGAAGGCTTTAGATTTCCAGTGCAAAATGTCATCCGGCCCAATCAAGACTTTCGAGGATACGCTGGGCAAGTAGCTTCGGGTGTCGTAAGGCGAGGACAAGAGATCATTGCTTTACCTGGCATGCAGCGCACCATGGTCAAGGAAATACTGCTTTATCCATCGAACCTCGAAAATGCGTCCGCTCCCCAATCTGTTGTGTTAACTACTGCTGATCACATCGATCTGGGACGAGGTGACATGCTCGTGTCTCAGGGAGAGATGCCTACTGTCTCCACGAGTTTAAGAGCTTACCTCATCTGGATGTCTCGGACTCCCCTTCGTCGCGATACCCGCTATTTAATTAAGCATACCACCAAGGTCGTATGTGTCAGGATCAGCCGGCTAATCCATAAGTTAAATGCTGAAGACTTGGAAGAAGTCGAAGCTGAAAGTCTTGATTTCAACGAGATTGGCGAGGCTCAGATCGATCTGCAAAATCCGATATTTTGCGACCCCTACGAACTAAATAGGATCACAGGAAGCTTCATACTCATTGACCCCTTTAGCGCGGACACTCTTGCGGCCGGCATGATATTGGATGCGACTCCGATTGGTGGCAGGGATGTATTGGACGAGTTTTCGGCTCGCTCCCGCCTTGCCCGGCGGCAGGGACTTGCCGTTTGGTTCACAGGCCTCAGTGGTGCGGGGAAGACGACGATCTGTAAAGCCGTCGCTACCGAACTACTGGCTCATGGTCTGCAAGTGGAGGTAATCGACGGTGATGTGATTCGGAACTATTTGTGCAAGGGTCTTGGATTTAGCAAGCAGGACAGAGATGAGAATATCCGCCGCATTGCTTTTGTTGCGCAACTTCTGACGCGGAACGGCACCATTGTTCTAGTGTCGGCAATTTCGCCCTACAGGGCGGGGCGCGACGAGGCGCGGCGGACTATTGGTGATTTTATGGAGGTCTACGTTGATACGCCGCTCGAGGTCTGTGAGTTAAGAGACCCGAAGGGGCTATATAAACAAGCGAGACTAGGAAAGATTCGAGCGTTTACTGGGGTGGATGATGTCTATGAACCGCCGCTCAATGCCGAAATTGTATGCAACACAGATCGTCAAAGCACTAGGGAGAGCACGCTCAAGGTAGTCGCTGCCGTCCTACACCGTCTATCCTCAAAAAATGCGATGGATTGATTGTACCGCTTATTGGAGTGGAGTTTTCGTGGTTCCACACATCCTCGGAGCAAGGGTTGCCGTCGGCCTCATAGCGGGAACGCTCGTCGGATTGACTGGACTTGGTGGAGGCCTCGTATTATTGCCGCTCTTGATTTCCGTATTGGGCGTATCTCCCATTGTTGCAGTTGGATCGGATGCGGTTATCAACTGCATTACGAAAATTGGCGCCGGCGGTCTCTATTGGCGCCGCGGAAGCGTAGACTGGCGATTAGCACTGAACCTGGCGTACGGCAGTATCCCCGGGGCTGTGGTCGGGGTACTGCTGTTGGCGCAGATTCGCGCTGTGTACGGGCAAGGAGTTAACGAAGTCTTGAAAGTGGCCATTGCAGGGCTACTGATCGTCATTCCAATTGCTTACGTTCTTGCGGGGGATCGTTCTACCAAGCACCTCAATCTTACGAACAAACGAATCCGCAACTATAGGTTGGGAATAATCCTAATCGGGTTTCTTTCGGGCGTTCTAGTGGGCGTTACATCGATTGGGTCGGGCAGCGTCATTTTAATGTTGCTTCTGGTCTTCTATGGCTATGCTCCAGCTATTTTGGTCGGCACGGATATTGTTCATGCCGTAGTGCTCGCTGGCATCACAGGCTGGCTTCAGTTTCGAATGAATAATGTTGACATTATGTTGGTTGCAAGTGTTCTCTTGGGATCGATCCCCGGCGGGCTTCTGGGCGCTCATCTGACCAAATATCTACCGCCCGGGCGCTTCAAACTGCTGCTTTGCTGTGTTCTTGCCGTGGTCGGTGGAAGGATGTTATGGACATCCATTTTGCATGTTAACTGAATCCGCTGGGAAGGAGTATCTCGCTCGTATACGCAGCGCCTTGCTTGCGGCTGACGAGACTATTAAGCAATTCGCGCCAGGTTCCATCAAGGCCAGGAACAACGGCGATCGAGGGGTGATGTGCTCGGTTGATCGCAAAGTAAGTCGTGTACTCCGGAGGGCCCTCTTAAGGCAGGGAGAGGGTTGGCTATCAGAAGAAGAAGTGGATGACCGGACGCGTCTTTCAAAGGAAATTGTTTGGGTCGTTGATCCCATAGATGGAACTCGGGAATTTTTGGACTGTACTCCTGAATGGTGCATCTCGATTGGACTCACGATAGGTGGCGTCGCCGTTGCTGGCGGAATATATAACCCCGCAACGGACGAGTTGTTCCTTGGCGCCCTAGGATTGAGCGTGACATACAATGGCCGTCGGGTCCAGGCAAGTTCAAGAACGGACTTGGAGGGTGCCTTGGTCTTGGCCAGCCGGCAGGAATGGATTCGAGGGGATTGGGCGTTACTTCAAGGGAGAGGGTTCATCATTCGGCCGACCGGATCAGTGGCTTATAAGCTAGCCCTCGTTTCTGCCGGACTTGCCGATGCCACTTGGACTTTATCCCCCAAGCACGAATGGGATATTTGTGCGGGAGTAGCACTTGCAAACTCCGCGGGGGGATACGTAGGTTGCCACCCATCTGCGAAACTACAATTTAACCAGCACGAAGTGCTTGTTCCCGGCCTCGTGGCTACTGGCAAGGGCATTGCCGACCAGGTGCTGCAAATCATCAGTCTGGTAGCTAAAAGTAAGCACGAGCCGCGATCATTCGACCGTAGCTTGGGATGACGAACGGACCAGCACTCCATCTCGAATGTAATAGCGATCACCGCGCCAGCGGATGCTTCGGCGGCCAAAGCTCAGCAGCCAAATGAAGAGAGCCCACGCATCCCACAGCGGGACGAGCGCCATCTTTTTCCAGATTCCTTTTTGTTTCATGCCCCACACACCGACCAGCCAGGTCATTGCCACACGAACGGCAAGATATCCCCCGAAGTAAAAGAGCGCGACGCGGAGACTCGGAGCAATGGCAACGGCGGCCACCGACCACGCCAAGCCTTGCGTAAAAATTAGTCCAAGGTGCCCCCAGGGGCGCATAAGTCGCATGACCGTCATCCAGCGCAGGCGTTTGAAGAAGAATTCGCGCAAGGACCGAAAATCCGCTACGGTCTCGAGCGCGTAGGGCAGGAGCTCGACTTCGAACCCCTGCTCCGCGATCAGCCGCCCAACGAGCAAATCGTCCGCGGGGCGATTCTCGATGGCGGAGTAGCCACCGAAACCTGCGAGATGTTTTCGGGTGGTGACAATCGTCGGGCCAAGCGCGAATTTGACTCCATCCAACTGCCGGGCGACCAAAATGCCGGGGTAGAAATCGCAAATCATGCCGATGGACTGGAGTTTTTGGAGGAAAGTGTCTTCGTGCGCGGAAACATATAAGCAAGTGACCGCGCCGACTTTCGGATCGCGAAGAGGAGCGACCACGGAACGGAAATAGTCCGGCCGTACGCGAACGTCGCTGTCGTTGATGACCAGCACTTCGTTTTGCGCTTCGCTCACCAGCCGAGCCAACTTCACGACTTTGTCGTTCGGCGCGGTGTGGCCGGAGACGTGAATCACACGAATCCGCCGCTGCGGGAACTCTCGTTTCAGCTTCTCGATGACTTCTAAGACGGCTTCATCTCCATCGCCAACGCCGAAAAGAAGCTCGTAATCGGGATAATCCTGCTTGCACAGGCTCGCGAAGTTTTCGTAGGCCTCGGCATCCAGGCCACGGATGGGTTTTAGATTGCTCACGGGAGGGGTGAAATCCAGGTGCTGCTTCGATTTTTTCGCCTGACGGAAAAACTGCCAAGAACTGTAAAGAGCGATGAGATAGTAAATAAATGGAATGGCCGCGACGCCAAGGAAAGCATACACGGCGTTACTTGCCGCCATTACCGACCTCGTACTCAAAGGATAGGACCGTTCTTTCGCGCGGTCCAAGAACAACACGAAGGCGCTCGATGGAAATTTCGGAAAAAGTGGATGCGGGGTGAGTGTCCGGCAAGTGGTTGAGCGCGGCAATCATTCTTTTTTAAGCGGCCTGTCCTTTCCGCCAATTCGGAGACCTTCTTGCAAACCCAAAGAGAATAGCAAAAAGCCGCGAACTTCACTCTCCAAAATGGAATTAGGACCTTAATTTGGCATCTTGTTTGAAACGGTTCCGCTTAATCGGACGGCGCATGGCCAAGAACTGCCATCGCGGGGGCATCGTTGGGATGCCCATGATAATCATGTAAAATGAGAGAGTGGACTTATCACCTGAGCGCGCCTCAATTGCGATGACACCCTGTCCTGGAGGCTTGAGATTGCCTGCAAGCCAGCGGCTCTCTTGTCCTGCTTCCAGCTTTTCGCTTCGCTCCCTCATTCCCACATTTGGCGTGCTCGCTGCATGACCTCTTCCGCCGGCCTGCACTTCAAGACCTATTGCATGATTTTGATCATGGTCATCTTCGGCCCTCTCGGGAACGTGCTCCTCGGCAAGGGCATGAAAGACGTCGGTTCGGCGGTCCGCTGGACGCCTTCCGAACTCCCTGCCATATTTTCGCGCGTATTCACGTCGCCTTACATTTGGCTCGGCGTCGCCTCTCTGCTCACTTTTTTTGTCGCGTACATGCTAATTCTTTCCTGGGCGGATTTCAGTTACGTGCAGCCTGCTTCCTCGGCTTCTTACTTGGTGGTCGCTCTATTAGGTTACTTTTACCTGGGAGAGAAGATTTCGCCGCTCCATTGGGCGGGCATCGCCATCATCTGCCTCGGAGTGTTGGTTGTGGGAAATACCCCTCCGCGCACCACCGAGGTGAATTGAACATGCGCGAAGCGATCCTATTATTTTTTGTCGTTGCCGCCGGCACAGGAGGCGAACTTTGCGTCACCCGCGCCATGAAACGCGTTGGCGAAGTGACAGATTTCCGGCCGCTGGCGATCATGCGCGTCATCTTCCGCGCGATGAAAGTCGCGTGGATGTGGGTTGGCCTGGGAATGATGACACTCGCTTTCTTCTCGCTCTTGGCAATGCTTTCGATTGAAAACGTCAGCTTCGTGGTGCCCGTAACGGCGCTGAGCTATGCCGCTGGCGCGTTCGGCGGTGTTGTATTCCTCGGCGAACGCGTGTCTCGCCGCCGCTGGGCGGGAGTGCTTCTCGTTTGCATCGGCGTAACCCTCGTTTGGTTAGGAAAGCGATAAAGCGGCATGCGCCTGTGGCCGTTGCCTGAGTCTCTCTGCACTCGGGCCTGACTCCTCGAACCAGAAGGACATGCCTTAGCCCTTGCCTTTGTGGCAATCTAAGCAAACGGGGCTCGACCCATCCGAGCGGAGGCAGTCAGCAAGAGGGAAGAGAAGTCCAGCGTGACAATTTTTCATTCAGGATCGCGCGACGCGGTGCTTCTTTTGGCGGTGGCGCCGCTGGCTTATTATGCCGCAGCCACACTGGCCGGCTGGCGTTTCTTTCGCCGCGAGCGCCCACGTAAACCGCAAAATTTTACTCCGCCCGTGAGTATTTTAAAGCCTGTTCGCGGCGTGGATTTCGCCACGTATGAAAATTTGTCCAGCTTCTGCCGCCAGGACTATCCCGAATATGAAATTCTCTTTGCCGTAAGTGACCCTGCTGATAAAGCCGTCCCGCTTATCCATCGCCTGATCGCGGAATTTCCCGACCGGCGCATCCGCTTGTTGATCGGGTCGGAAAACCTTGGCCCCAATCGCAAGGTCAACGCGCTCGCACGTCTTTCTCGGGAAGCGCAGCACGAGATTCTGGCGCTCACCGACGGTGACGTGCGCGTCGGGCCGAACTATCTGCGCGAAGTGGTCGCGCCCTTCGCCGAAGAAAACACAGGCGCGGTTACATCCTTTTATCGTGGCATCGCGGAGCGAAATCTTGGCGCTGAGCTGGAAGCCATCGGTGCATCCAGCGATTTTTTCCCCGGCGTTTTGATGGCCGAGTGGACCGAGGGGATGAACTTTGCTCTCGGCGCATCAATTGTCACCACCAAACGTTGGCTTGCCAAGATCGGCGGCTTTGCGTCCATTGCGGGAATGCTTGCGGACGATTACGAACTGGGCCTGCGCATCGCCAAAGCTGGCGGGCGCGTTCTGCTTTCGCGTGAACCCGTTTGGACCATGTATCCGGCGCAAACCGCTAAGTCCTTCTGGGATCATCAGATCCGCTGGGCGAGAACAGTCCGTCTGTGCCGCCCGCTTTCTTATCTTGGCCTGATCTTTACGCTGGGATTGCCCTGGTCCGTAGCGGCCGCGCTCGTCGCTCCCACAAAATGGCTCGGGGCGGCCTATTTGCTGGCTTACCTTGTGCTTCGCCATGCCATGGCGTGGACCGTTGGCGTTTGGGGCGTCGGAGACGAAGTCCTCCGGCGCAAACTCTGGCTAGTCCCTCTGCGAGACGCAATCTATGCCGTCGTTTGGCTGGCGGGCTTTGCTTCCCATCGCGTTATATGGGGCAACGAGGAATTCACCTTGCACAAGGGCCAAATGACGCCCACGGCGGCTCGAGGGGCTGCAGGTTCGACGCCGGCCGCTTCGCCGCGCGGTTGACGCCCCCGCCATTCCCGATTAAATTAGATGAGAAGAATCGTGGCTCTCCCGATCCGCGGGAACCTGCTGCGATTCGTTTTTCTTCCTCCCATCGGCTGGGAGATCGTCCAATCGGTAGGACTCCAGACTCTGGATCTGGCTATCCTGGTTCGAGTCCAGGTCTCCCAGCCAAACTTTTTTGCGCCAATGCAGGCCAATTCCAGAATACGAGGCGGCGATGATCGTGATCGTGATGGGCACGACCGGCTCCGGCAAAACTACGATAGGTTCCCTGCTCGCGAAGCGCTTGGGCTGGTATTTTGCCGACGCCGACGACTTTCATCCGCCAGCGAATGTCGAGAAAATGAGGCATGGCATTCCGCTGACCGATGCCGATCGCCTGCCCTGGTTGGAAGCGCTTCACGACAAGATACTGCAATGGAACGCCGCACAGCAAAGTGTCGTGCTAGCCTGTTCGGCCTTGAAGCAAAGCTATCGCGACGAGCTGCGCTCCGGCGCCGGAGTTCAGTTCGTCTATCTGAAGGGCAGCTTTGAGTTGTTCTCGCAAAGAGTGATCGCGCGAAAGGGGCATTTTGCCAAGCAGGATTTGCTTGCCAGCCAGTTTGCGGATTTGGAAGAGCCGGCCGATGCCATTACCGTCGATACGAGAGAATCGCCAACGGAGATTGTAGAAAGGCTTGCAAAGCGGCTGGGCACCGGTGGAGCTTAGGAACCGCTTCCAAGTCTCAGCCCTTAACCCCGACGAAATATATTTGCAGTTTTTTTTCCACCTGTAATTGGAACGGCGCATCTTACTCTTCGAGCACGCCGGATTCTCGTTGGACGTGCTGGAACGGGCACGCCGGCCGCGGCGATCGCCGCCGGGATTCACAAAAGATGCGAGCATAAATCATAATTTGAACGCGCCCTCAGAGGTGCCCCAGACCATGGCCAGACTCCAATCCAAGGAAGACGAGAGGCTTGAGGAAGACCGCGCCCGCACAAAGTATTGGAAACGCTGGGGTCCTTATCTTTCCGAGCGCCAGTGGGGCACAGTCCGCGAAGACTACAGCCCCGGCGGCACCGCCTGGGAATTTTTTCCGCACGATCATGCCCGTTCGCGCGCCTACCGCTGGGGCGAAGACGGCATTGGCGGGATCTGCGACCGCAGGCAGATGATCTGCTTTGGCCTTGCGCTGTGGAACGGCCGCGATCCGATTCTCAAAGAACGGCTGTTTGGGCTGACGGGCAACGAGGGAAACCACGGAGAGGACGTTAAGGAGTATTACTTCTACCAGGACTCCACGCCCACGCACACCTACATGCGGATGCTCTACAAATACCCCCAGGCGGAATTTCCCTACGCAAATCTCGTGGCGGAAAATCGGCGGCGTGGACGCGAAAATCCCGAATACGAGCTTCTCGACACAGGGGTTTTTGCCGACGACCGGTATTTCGATGCGTTCATCGAGTATGCCAAGGCTGACGTCGAGGATATTCTAATTAAAATCACGGTCATAAACCGCGGGCCCGAGGCGGCTAGATTGCACGTTCTCCCCTCGTTGTGGTTTCGCAACACCTGGTCCTGGGGCAGGGACTTGCGCAGGCCTGGCGTACAGAGAGCCCCCAACGTTCCTGGAAGCGAGTGCGCCGAGCTTCAGCACTGGCATTACGGCAAGCGCTGGCTCCTCTGCGCGGGCCGGCCTGAACTGCTTTTTACCGAAAACGAAACCAATTACGCCCGCCTCTTCAATACGAAAAACCGGTCGCCCTATGTGAAAGACGCTTTCCACGAATACCTGATCCGTGGAAATAAGTCAGCCGTAAATCCCCAGCTAGCGGGCACGAAAATGGCCGCGCATTACCAGCTCGAACTCGGTCCAGGCCAGAGTGAAACGCTGAAGTTGCGCTTGACCGATATGGAGCCGCTTGCTTCGCTGGTGCATGAGCCTGGGCTTGCCGGCATCATCACCTCGCCCGGCCATGCGGACCGTCTCGACAGCGTTCCGGCCGCGAACGATTTTGCCGAGGGCTTCGAAAGTGTTTTTACCCTCCGCCAGAAAGAAGCCGACGAATTTTACGCTTCGCGCGTCACCTCGGATTTATCCGACGACGCAAAAAGCGTCATGCGCCAGGCGTTCGGCGGCCTGCTCTGGTCCAAACAATTTTATCACTACGATGTGCGCACATGGCTCGATGGCGACCCCGCAGGTCCGCCTCCTCCTCCTGAACGTCTGAAAGGCCGTAACAAGGACTGGACGCATCTCTACAATGACGACGTCATCTCCATGCCGGACAAGTGGGAGTATCCCTGGTTTGCGGCCTGGGATTTGGGTTTTCACTGCATCTCGCTCGCGCTCGTTGATCCTGATTTTGCGAAAGAACAGCTCATTCTTCTTCTCCGGGAATGGTACATGCATCCCAACGGCCAGCTACCGGCTTACGAGTGGGCCTTCGGCGACGTGAATCCTCCCGTTCATGCCTGGGCCGCCTGGCGGGTGTACAAAATCGAGCGGCGCGTGCGCGGCGTGGCTGACCGCGGTTTTCTCGAAAAGATTTTTCACAAACTGCTTCTCAACTTCACCTGGTGGGTTAATCGCAAAGATCCCGAGGGCATGAACATTTTTCAGGGCGGCTTTCTCGGCCTCGATAATATCGGAGTCTTCGATCGCTCCGCGCCTCTTCCGACGGGCGGCCATCTCGAACAATCGGACGGCACGAGCTGGATGGGGATGTATTGCCTCAATATGCTGGCCATCGCACTCGAACTTGCCAAGGAAGACCCGGCCTACGAAGACGTCGCCAGCAAATTCTTCGAGCACTTCGTCAACATCGCGCACGCGATGAACGATATGGGCACGGAAGGCATCGCGCTCTGGGACGATGAAGACGGTTTTTACTACGACGTTCTCCATCTGCCGAATGGCGACGACCATTTCATGAAGATTCGCTCGATGGTCGGCCTGATTCCGCTCTTCGCGGTCGAAACTCTTGAGCCGGAGATCGTCGATCGCTTACCGGGATTCAAGCGGCGCATGCAATGGTTCATCGATAATCACGCCGACGTACCCGAGCACATCGAAATGACGCAGCGTTCCGCGCGCGGCGTCCGCCGTCTGCTTTCCCTTGCCAATCGCAAACAATTGAAGCGCATTCTCGGCCGCATGCTGGACGAAACCGAGTTTTTATCTCCGTACGGCGTACGCTCTCTTTCACGCTATCACCTCGATCATCCTTACGAAGTCCAAGTGAACGACCACGTCAGCCGCGTCGATTACGAACCAGCCGAATCCACCAGCGGCGTTTTTGGCGGCAATTCCAACTGGCGCGGCCCTATCTGGTTTCCCCTGAACTATCTCCTTGTCGAATCCTTGCAAAAATACCACCATTATTATGGCGAGGATTTCAAAGCCGAATTTCCGGCACGTAGTGGCAATGAAGTGGACCTCTGGGAAGTGGCAGCCGAGATTTCCCGCCGTCTCGTTCATATTTTCGTTCGTGGCAAAGACGGCCGCCGCCCCGTCGCCGGCGGCACCGAACTTTTTCAAAGCGATCCTTACTGGAAGGACCTGCTCCTCTTTTACGAATATTTTCATGGTGATAACGGGGCCGGCCTCGGCGCGAATCATCAGACGGGTTGGACCGGCCTCGTCGCAAAACTGATCGAACAGAGCGGAGAATAAGGTGCCCGGCGTTATTTTTCGCCTCGCCGCGGCGGAGGACGAGCCGGCGATGCTCCGCATGATGCGCAATCTGGCCGAGCAGGAACCAGGCGCCTATTTTTTCGACGAGCCGGCTGTTCGCGAGGTCCTGCGCAAGTTTCTTGCAAATTCCGAATTGGGCCGGGCCTGGATCTTCCTGGATGGCGAAATTCCTGTAGGTTATCTTGTCCTCACGTTCGGTTATAGTTTCGAATATCACGGGCGGGATTCGTTCATTGATGAACTTTACATCGAACCAGCCTATCGGCGGCAGGGAATTGGCCGCCGCGCCATGCAGTTTGTCGAAGAGAAGGCTCGCGAATCGGGCGTGAATGCCATCCATCTCGAAGTCGATCGAGGCAATGATCGCGCCGCGGAACTCTATCGCCTCGCGGGCTATGCTGATCAATCTCGTTTCTTGATGACGAGATGGATCAAGCCGCGCAAACATTGATCGTGGGGCCATGCTAAGTCAATGCCGGAGCAAAGGAAAAACGTGACGCGAGACCCAGCCGCACTGCCGAAATCCCTTCGGGCCGAAATTCAGTTCGGACGCGAAGTTTGCGGCAATCTTGCCGAAGCCGAAGCTCGCGAATGGCTTGTCACCAACGGAATCGGCGGTTTCGCTTCAGGGACCGTGTCCGGCGGCATCACCCGCCGGTATCACGGCCTCTTGATCGCTGCGCTCCAGCCGCCCCTTGGCCGCAATCAACTCGTCGCGGGCCTCGATGAAATCGCATACTATGCTGGCTCCACGTACGCACTCGCGACCCATCATTGGGCCAGCGGAGCCATTGATCCGCAGGGTTTCCTCCTTCTCGAAAGTTTTCGGATGGAAGGAACGATTCCCGTCTGGACTTACGCCTTAGCCGATGCCTTGCTCGAGAAGCGCGTTTGGATGGCCCAGAGCGAAAACACCACGTTCATTCAATACACTCTCGCACGCGCGAGCGGCCCTCTCGAGATAGATCTCAAGGCTCTCGTCAACTATCGCGATTTTCATTCTTCGACGCACGCAGGCGATTGGCACATGAAAATCGCGCCGGTCGAGCGGGGCGTTATGGTTCTTCCGTTTGAAGGCGCTATTTCGTTCTATCTGAGATGTTCGCAAGCTACCTGCGAGCCGCGTCACGAGTGGTACCGGGATTGTTTTTTGCCCATGGAAAGAGAACGCGGCCTGGACGATCACGAAGATCATCTCTTCGCCGCTCTCTTCCACGCCAGATTAAACCAAGGCGAAAGTATCGCCGTCGTCGTGTCCACCGAAACGGGCGCCTCGCTTGATGACACCGCTTCTCGCGCCCAGCGAGCCGATCACGAAGCAGCCTTGCTGGAAAACTGGCAGAAGCTGAATGGAAAATCCCTCGCCGGCGCCCCCTCATGGCTCGGTCAACTCGTCCTGGCCGCCGATCAATTCATCGTCCGGCGCTCACAACCCGAAGAGCCCGAAGGACGCACTGTCATCGCGGGCTACCATTGGTTCGGCGATTGGGGGCGCGACACCATGATCGCTCTCCCCGGTTTGTCTCTTGTCACGGGCCGCCCGGAAATCGCGCGTCTGATTCTGCTGGCCTTCGCCCGTTACGTGGACGCCGGCATGCTCCCCAACAATTTTCCCGACGCGGGCGGGAAGCCCGGCTACAACACCGTCGATGCCGCGCTCTGGTACTTTGAAGCCGTGCGCGAGTATTTCAGCGCGACTCGAGACATGGCCACGCTGCAAACATTATTTCCAGTTCTCGCCGCAATCATTGACGCGCACGTCGCGGGCACTCGCTACAACATCCACGTCGATTCCGCCGATGGCCTGCTCTATGCCGGCGGCCCTGGCATTCAGCTCACATGGATGGACGCCAAGATCGGCGATTGGGTCGTGACGGCGCGCACTGGAAAACCCGTCGAGATCAATGCGCTCTGGATCAACGCTCTTGAGACCATGGCGCAGTTCGCGCATGAGTTAGAGAAACCGGCGGAGAGCTTCGAGCGCCTTTCCGCGCAGGCCAAATCCAGCTTCCAGAAATTCTGGAACGCGGAACGAAACTGTTGCTTCGATGTGATCGATGTCCCAGGAGCTGGCACCGGGGGAGGAAGAAATGCTGGCAATGATGCTGCCCTTCGCCCCAATCAAATTCTAGCCGTCTCTCTGCCCGTCAGCCCGTTGCGCGCGGACCAACAAAAATCTGTCGTTGACGTTTGCGCGCAGCGCTTGCTCACTTGTTACGGCCTGCGCAGCCTTGCTCCCGGCGAACCGGGCTATCAAGGCCGTTACGCCGGCCATCCGAGTTCGCGCGACGCCGCTTATCACCAGGGAACCGTCTGGGGCTGGCTGCTTGGACCGTTCGCGTTGGCTCATTTCCGTGTCTACAACGATCGCTCCGCCGCTCTTCGCTATCTCGAGCCTCTTGGAAGCAACATCGGCACCTACGGCCTCGGCACACTCGCCGAAATATTCGATGGCGACCCGCCGCACACGCCGCGCGGCTGCATCGCCCAAGCCTGGACCGTAGGAGAAGTCCTCCGTGCGTGGACTGCAATCGCTGACGATTCGTAGACTATCTTTTTTGTGGCTCGTTTGCGGATTTGTACAGCTCAATGAGCACTTTGCCCGCTCCTGGCGCAGATACCAGAAAAAAATTCACTCGCGTCCCATTTGCTCCAGCCCGCGATTCCGGATAAACAGCGGAAACTCCAAATCTTTCCTTCAAAATCTCCGTCGCACGGTCCACATTCAAGCACCGAAACTCCACCTGCTGCACTCCTTCACCAAATTTCCCCAAATACTTCGCAATCGCGCCATCCCCGCCCGGTGCCCGCGACGTCAGAACGTCCAAAGAAATTCCCCCGGAAAAGTGCAGCTCGAATTCCTCCGCATCCTGCTCGGATGGGACCTCCGCCATACGCGCCACACTGTTGGCGGTGCGAATCTTCGCAAACGTCTCCCGCTGCACCGCTAACCCCACCGTCAGCTCGCGTTCCTTGCCCAGCAACAATCTCGATAGCTCTTCATCCGTCCACCAGCTCAGAATTGCCGCCTCCGCAGACCTCCGCCCCGCCGCGTAAATCTCCGCAGCCCCGCGCTCCCGAATCGCTGAATCGCCCGAAGCTAGCGCCTCTATCGCACTTGTAAGCGCACTGGACATAGCCATCCCAAGAATTATAGCTTGAAGAGCTGGCGGAATCAGGCGCGGCTCGAATACTGACGCGAATCTTGCACCGATTTCCGCCTTCCAATCATCTCAGAAATATGCCGAAACCTGTTCTACTGACTGTGGATGACGACCCCGAGGTCCTACGCGCCATCGAGCGCGACCTCCGCGGCCACTATTCGGACCGTTACCGCGTCATGCGTGCGACCTCCGGCGGCGCCGCCCTTTCCACCCTTCGCGAGCTGAAGGCCCGCAACAATCCAGTAGCCCTGCTCCTCGCCGATCAGCGTATGCCCCAAATGGATGGCGTCGGCTTTCTGGCCGAAGCCATGGAAATCCATCCGCAGGCCAAGCGCGCTCTTCTGACCGCTTACGCTGATACCAACGCCGCCATCGAAGCCATCAATGAGGCTCGCATCCACTATTACCTGATGAAACCCTGGGATCCGCCCGAAGAAAAGCTCTTCCCAGCCATCGATGACCTGCTCTTGGACTGGAATTCTACTTTCCATCCGCTCTACGAAGGCATCCGCGTTCTTGGTACTCGCTGGTCCAACCGCTCCTATGAACTCCGCGAATTCCTAGCGCGTAATCAAGTTCCTTACCAGTGGATCGATATCGAACTTGCCCAGACCGATCCTGAAGTCAGCACCCTCATCAAGTCGCTTGGTCCCGAAGCAGACACACTCCCATTGATTTTGTTTCCCGATGGCACCAGGCTGGCCGAGCCGCCTCTTCCCGCCGTCGCGGATAAGGTAGGTCTCCGTACCCACGCCCAGACAAACTTTTACGACCTCGCCATTGTGGGGGGTGGTCCCGCGGGGCTCGCCGCTGCCGTCTATGGTGCTTCGGAAGGCCTACGCACAGTAATGATCGAGCGCGAAGCTCCCGGCGGACAGGCTGGACTCAGCTCTCGCATAGAGAATTATTTGGGTTTTCCCGCCGGTCTGTCCGGTAGCGACCTGGCTCGCCGTGCTGTCGCGCAAGCCCGCCGCTTTGGCGTTGAAATTCTCTCTCCGCAGGATGTCGTTGGCCTGCGCGTTGACGGTCCCTATCGCTACGTTAAGCTTGCCGACGGCGCTGAAATCTCCTGCAATGCGCTCCTGCTAGCCATGGGTGTTCAATGGCGATCTCTCGATGTTCCCGGCATGGATCGTCTTCAGGGTGCGGGTGTCTATTATGGCGGGGGCACTTCGGAAGCTATCGCCTGCCGCGGCGAAACTGTATACATCATTGGTGGCGCGAATTCCGCTGGCCAGGCCGCCATGTACTTCTCTAAATTCGCGCAAAAAGTCATTATGCTCGTGCGCGGCAAATCCCTTGCCACCACCATGTCTCACTACCTCATCGAGCAAATTGAGAAAACGCCGAACATCGAGGTCTGGACGCAATCCAGCGTCGTGGAAGTCCAGGGCGAGACACGGCTCACGGGCATCACCGTGTTGTGCGACACCACTGGAACGCGAGAGCAGCTTCCCGCTTCGAGTCTCTTCATTTTTATAGGCGCGCAGCCACGCACACAATGGCTCGGCGACCTCATCGAGCGCGACGACCGCGGCTTCATCCTCTCCGGCCCAGACCTCCTCCGCGATGGCAAGCGCCCCGCCTCCTGGACGCTCGACCGCGATCCCGGTTTGCTCGAAACCAACATTCCGGGCATCTTTGTCGTCGGCGATGTGCGCCACGGCTCTGTGAAACGCGTCGCTTCCGGAGTCGGAGAAGGCGCTGTCGTCGTCCAATTTATGCACCAATACCTGGCCAAGGTACAATGAGCCGACTTCTCAGGAGAACAGGACAGGCATGACCGAGAGCTCCGCTCCATCGTCCGCAGAAGAGCTCGTCGCTAAACTGCGGACCATTCCCGTGTTCGCGGACCTGCCGCACGAAGATCTACTTTGGTTTATTTCCCAATCCGAGGAACGCCGGGCTGCTCCAGGCGAAATCATCATGCGCGAAGGCGAACACCCGGACTTCATGATGGTCATGCTGGAAGGGGAAATGCGTGCCAGAGCAGAGCACGGGAGCTCGGACGGCCCCGTTTTCACGATCAGCGCCGGCGATGTAACCGGCATGCTCCCTTTCTCGCGATTGAAAGTGATCTCGGTCACCGGCCGCGCCGTTATTCCCTCGCATTTCCTCGGCTTTCGCGTTACTGCATTCCCGGAACTCTTCCGGAGAATGCCTGAGCTTACCCGCCGCCTCGTGGGCTTGCTAACGGACCGAGTTCGCAGCGTCACGCGAGCGGAGCAACAGCACGAAAAACTCGCTGCTCTCGGCAAACTTTCCGCTGGCCTCGCTCACGAATTGAATAATCCGTCAGCTGCCGCTCGCCGCTCCGCTGCCGCTCTGCGCGATTGCTTGGCCCGCTTGCGCTCCGCCGCCCGCAGCTCTACAATCGGCCCCGAAGACTGCGCTCTTCTCGCCCGGCGTGAAGAGGAAATTCGTTCTTCTCTGAAACCGGCGCTATTTAAGGATGAACTCGCCCGCGTTGAGCGCGAAGAAGCCATTCAAACCTGGCTCGAGTCGCACAATGTCGCCGACGCCTGGAAGCTTTCGCCATCGCTGGCCGATGCGAATCTTACCGACGCTCACCTCGAAAGCTTTGCCTCCGCCGCCAGTACTTCTCTCGCTCCCGAACTCATCCGCTTCGCCACTCTTCTCGAAATGGAACGCATCGCCGAGGATCTCGAGCACAGCTCCACACGCATCTCCGATCTCATCAAAGCCATTAAGGAATATTCTTACATGGACCAGGGTCCCATGCAGGAAGTCGATATCGAGCACGGCCTCGAAACCACCCTTACCATCATGAAGCACAAGCTCAAGAACGGCATCTCCGTCACCCGCGATTACGCTCCGAACCTTCCCAAGGTCATGGCCAGCGGCAGCGAATTGAATCAAGTCTGGACCAATCTCATCGACAACGCCGCCGACGCCATGAAATCCGGCGGCAGTCTCACCATTCGCACCGCGCGCGAAAACGATTTTGTCCTCGTGGAGATTGCCGACACTGGCACCGGCATCCCTCCCGAAACCATTTCGCGTATCTTCGATCCCTTTTTCACCACCAAAGGCGTCGGGGAAGGCACCGGCCTTGGCCTGGACGTCGTTAGCCGCATCATGAAGAACGTCGGCGGCCACATCAGCGTTACCTCCGTGCCTGGCAACACCCGCTTTCAGGTGCGCATTCCCATTCAGCAACCACACTAAGTGTTTGGAGAAAATCATGGCCGATGTTTGTACGCACATCAACCAGATTCGCCCCGTAAAACCAAAATCAAAAGGTTGCGAAGAATGCCTTAAGATGGGTGACACTTGGGTGCACCTGCGTCTCTGCCTAATCTGCGGCCATGTCGGCTGCTGCGATTCCTCCAAAAATAAGCACGCCACAAAACACTTCCACGCCACCAAGCATCCCATCATCCGCTCGTTCGAACCCGGCGAAAATTGGATGTGGTGCTACGTTGACGAACTCATGTTCGAAGAGAGTTGATGTTCGCCGGGGTTTAAACTCCCAGCTTCCGCGGTCCTCTCGATCATAGCGAGGGAACCGCTCTCAGATGCCCGTCCCGCTAAGGCGAAGCACTTATAGTTTTGCCTTTGGTGCACTCAGCAGCGAAGCAGCAAGGGCCAAGGACAGAATCCCGCCCACCACCGCAAGCGAAAGCTCGATCGAAACGTGCACCCACGGCTCGACGATCATTTTTGCTCCGATGAACGTCAGCACAAATGAAAGCCCCGCCGTCAGGTACCGCAGTCTTCCCAGCACGCCCGCCAGCAAGAAATACATCGCCCGCAATCCAAGGATCGCGAACACGTTGGATGTGTACACAATAAAAGGATCGCGCGTAATTCCAAAGATTGCCGGGATGGAGTCCACCGCCAGCGTGATATCCGTGATCTCCACGATCAGCAGCACGATAAACAACGGCGTCGCAAACACTTTTCCGTCCTCGCGCACAAAGAAGCGTCCGCCTTGATACTCCCACGTGACCCGCAGATGCCTGCTCGCGAAGCGTGTTATGCGGTTCCGCTCGGGATGCATCTCCACTCTCTTCGCAAACAGCATATGCAATCCCGCATACACCAGAAACGCGCCAAACACGTACAACACCCAGCTGAACCGTTGGATCAGCCCGGCTCCGGCCGCGATCATGGCCCCGCGCATCACCAGCGCCCCCAGAATGCCCCACTCCAGGATGCGATGCTGGATATTCTCATCCACCGCGAACGCGCGAAAAATCACGAGAAATAGAAATAGGTTGTCCACGCTGAGGGCCTTTTCGATGACGTAGCCCGTGAAGAACTCCAGGCCCCGCTGTTCGCCGGCGTAGTGCAAGACGCCAATCCCGAACAGGATGCTCAGCCCAACCCAAATCAACGTCCAGGTAATCGCTTCCCGCGTCTCCATTCTGTGTGGTTGGCGATGAAAGACACCAAGGTCCAGCGCGATTGCGGCGAGTACGAAGAGATTAAAGGCCAGCCAGAGGAGAGGTGTGCCCATGGCTGCGGCTGGCGCGGCCTAATGCGCCAGCGCTGCCAGTGTGTCGATGGCGTTCAGGTTGCTCAATTGAATGCGAAAAGTTTGGCCAGCTTCGATCGTGATGGGCACGTCCCAGCGAACTCGCGCATCCCCGGCGTCTGCGTCGAGATTCAGCGAACTGATCCAGTATTTGCCCGGTGCCAGGTTTGTGAGGAAGGCGTGGCCGTCCAGGTCCGTGTCCACCTGGGCCGCCAGATATTTCGTTTGCGCTACTTCCGGCGCCAGTTTCTGCACGCGTTTCTTCTGGTTGCTCAGCAATAGCGCCCACTTTCGTTGTGGATTTACGCCGTCCAATTCCAGTTCGATCCCGGAAACCGTCGCAGGATTCCTCTCGATGAATTTCTTCAGCGCGCTGAGATACTCCTGTTTTTCCTTCTCGTATTTCTCCGGATGTTCTTTTTTGTCGGATTCCTTATATTTCGGCACGGGGATGCCCTTGGTTACGCCGCCGCTATTGGAGCGCTGGTAAGCCGCCAGAAATTCCGGCGTCTGCATGATCACGTCTGGCGTCAGCATCTTGTCCAAATCGGGAGTCGTCAGATCCAAAATGCCGTGCGCCTTCAGCCACTTCTTCAGCTCCGGAGAGACATCCAATCCCTCGATGAATTTATCCTTCGGAGGCACGATGTCTCCCGCTTCGACTTCCTTGGCGATATCCGCATAGCTTTTCGTCAGGATATAAAATGTGAATTGCCGCACCGGTTCCGGCCGCGCCGCCGTGGGCCGGATGCGCGCCGTGATATCCAGCGCGCCGGCGGCGTTTTGTGCGCGCGCCGCGGGCCCGAAGCACAGCAATCCCGCTAGAATGGCCAACGAAATACTAGTTTCTCTTCTCATGCCGGAATCCTAACAGATTGTCGACGGCCCAGACAGCAGAACCGAGCGATGTGTTTCTTCAATCACCCGCTACCGCGGATTCAGAAGGAATAACAAAATCGCCACCAACGCGGCAAGAATCGCTCCGGCGAGCACTCGCATGAGAAACGATGCGGGCAGTGCCCCCAAGGGGCCATGCGGCCTCTTGGGAGGTCCGGGCTGATCAAGCACGCCGATCCCCGTGTACTTGCGTGGCGGGCCGCCAAATCGCCCGGAAGACGGTTGCGGCGCCAGTTCTTCTTCCCACTCCCGAAATTCATACGGCATGAAGAAATGTTACTGCCGTCAACGTGCGGCGTCCAGAGCCTTCCGCTTGTTTCAGAACAGGCGAAAGACCGCTTCGACCGTCACCCAGGCTGCCATCGGCCGCTTCGCTCCGTCTCGTGCCGTGGTGAACTTCCAGCCTTGTACCGTTTCGACCGCGCGTTCATCCAGCCCAAATCCGATTCCTTTGACCACGCGGATGGCATGGGCCCGTCCATCCTCGCCGACAAGAACCTCCAGCGTCACGGCACCTTGCACCTTCGCGCGCCTTGCTTCCTCGGTGTACGTGGGATTCGGGCAAGAGTCGCATCCCGGGGTAATCATTCCCGGCACGTACACGCCGATCCCCCTGCCGGCGCCCGCCGGCCCATCACCGCCATCGCCAAGCGTCGTTCCTTCCTTCGAGCCGATGCCATGGTACTTTCCCGGACCCGCCGATCCCGTCTCAGAGGTCATCCACGGCAAACCCATCTTTTCGGTGGGCTTCAGGACCGTTGCGGCACTCGAGCCGAAAATCGCAGGCGGCTCGGGCAGCTCGGCATGCTGCTCTTCCGGCAGCGTCGGTCGGACCAGGATCAAAGACGAACGCGGCGGAAGATTTCCTCGCGTCGCTGGAATCGGATTTTGCCCGCCGCTTCTGCCGCTTCCGTCGTTGGCCTGCGCGTTGGTAAGGCTGCGAAATACCGCCACGGGAATGGTAAGGGGGCCATCCTCCGGTGTACTTTTCCTCGCCGTCCCCGGAGTACGCCCCGGCCCATGCGCGAACAGAAGGAGCAGTGCCACAAAAATTACTCCATGTGTGATCAGCGAAGCGCCTTGCGTCCGCGCTGGCGGTAGAGAACTTTCAAATTTCAACAAATGAATGGGCGCGCCATTCGCGGAGGAATGTTTCAAGCCGGAAGGAATCAGAAATTGCCCGAAGTTTTCGCGAACGCGGTTCAGCCACGATCCGGCTGAAAAAGAATCCGAGAAATTAACTTTGTCGGAGCCGCTTCCGGAAAAGGAGCGCAGGAGTGGTTCATGCATGCGCAGGCCTCCGTCGCCGCCTCGCGATTTGGCCCGACTGCGTTTCGAGACGGGTGCCAGTCGGCTACTCAGAAGTCTCAAAACAAACTTTGGTTGCCCACGGAAAGAAAACTCGCAGCTTCCAGAAGGCACAAACCGAATAAACGTAGCAATGAATTTGAAACGGAGGGCCAAACAACTAAAGACCAAGAACTAACCACCAAGAACTAATACAAATGGAATGTCACTTCAATCGGCACAATCACCGGAATGATCTTGCCATCAGGTCCAGCGGCCGGCCGGAATCTCCACATGCGCACGGCCTCGACCGCCTTTTCTCCCAATCCCATTCCGGGGTCTTTGATGATAGAAATATTCACGGCCCGGCCGTCCGGTGTCACGGTAATCTGCAATACCACCGATCCCATGTACTTTGCTTTCCGCGCATCATCCGAGTAGGGTGGCGGCGGGCAATAGATGCACTCCGGCACGCCAACTCCATTCACTCCCGCGCGAAACGCTCCGCCGCCCGTGCCCCCGCCTTCGCCGGGACCCAAGCCGCCTCCGGTTCCGCTGCCTATGCCTGTGCCGTTGCCATGTCCCAAAGAATCGCTCGTCGCCGAAGCCAGCGGATCGCCAAACGTCGAGGCATTCAAATTCGGCACTTTCAGATCGGGCGGCCCAAGCAGCGAGGGATCCATCGCCAGCTTGGGATGTTCATTCTGAATCTTCACCTGAGGCGGAGTAAACTGCGTCCACTGGAACTTCGGCAATTTGCCCTTGTTGACCGGAGTCAACGTGTGGTCATTTGCCCCGCCGCCGCCCCCTGCCTTCTTCGCACCCGCCGGCAGCTTGGCCATATAAGGGGAGATGTCGAGTGGAGTCACGTCTACATTCTTGTTCTTAGCTTCGGTCGGAGTGAAATGCCAGAGCAACGGAATCAGAATGATCAGCGCGAAGACGCTGCCATGAATCGCAAAAGAGATCGCTTGCGTCCAACGGAAATTTTCGTCCTTCGTCCAGATGTCCTTTACTTTCACGGGTTTGCTGGTGAAGTTGGCCGGTGGCAGCTTCTCCGGAGAAAAGACTTCCTTAATCCGCTTTCCGAATCCGCCAAAGTTGGAACCCCACGAAACCGCCAGCCGGCTGTTCACCGGCCCTTTCGGCGCTGGACGCGAACTCAGAAAATCCCTGAGGTTATCCATGACTCCCGCGCCAAACGACGCCTTCACAAAGGGTGCCCCCGGCCGGTCCGTCACTTTCACCGGACGCTCGGTTAGAAACTGCTTGAGGTTCGACCAAAAATTGGTGGGAATCAGGATGGCAGGTCTGCCAAACTTGGGAACCGCCGCCGCTGGCACCGGTACCGCCTGCGCGTCCGCGGCGGTTTCGCCGCGCTTCTTCAGCTCATCGGGAACAAGCTTTACAATGAGTCCCGGCACCATTCTCTCCCTGAATTAGACGCAGTTGGGCGCTGCTGGGTGTCCTGAATCCGTAAGATTCGATTGCGCCGGGAAAGGTTGCGCGACCCCAGCCGCTGACACCAACTCCCAATCATTGTAACATACGCAATTACACTGCTTTCCGATGTTTCTGGCTTTGCAACGAAATTAAGGGACGTCATCCGAATCGAGAGCGCAAGCCTTCGGGCACACTTTTTCATGGGCGAACCTCTGGAACTCAAAAAAACCTTAAACCTGCCGAAGACGGATTTTCCGATGAAGGCGGGCCTTCCCCAAAATGAGCCCAAACAGCTCGCCGCATGGCAGGAATCGCATCTTTACGAGCGCATCCTCGCCGCACGGTCCGGCCAGCCACTTTTCGTTCTGCACGATGGCCCTCCCTATCCAACCGGAACCATCCATCTCGGCACCGGCCTCAACAAAATCCTAAAAGACATGATTGTCAAATCCAAAAGTATGGCCGGACATTACGCTCCCTACGTGCCCGGCTGGGACTGCCACGGATTGCCGATCGAAACGCAGGTGGAAAAAGAGCTGGGTGGCAAGGGCAAGGTTGCGCCCGCCGAATTTCGTAGCCTTTGCCGCGAGTTTGCGGCCCGCTACGTCGAGCAGCACAAACGGGACTTTCAGCGCCTCGGCGTTTTCGGCCGGTGGAACGATCCTTATCTTACGATGAGCCACAATTACGAGGCCACCATCGCCGGCGCCCTTCTGGATTTTATGGAAAAGGGCTTCGTGTATCGCGGCCGCAAGCCGGTCTATTGGTGCATCTACGATTCGACGGCCCTCGCGGAAGCCGAGGTCGAGTACCACGATCGCACCAGCCCGTCCGTTTGGGTAACTTTCCAATTCTTGGCAAGCGCTTCCAACGGCGATGCGCCCCGGCTAAGTTTTGGCCGGGATGTACGCGCCGTGATATGGACCACGACGCCCTGGACGCTGCCGCACAATCGCGCGCTCGCCTTTCATCCCGATTTCGAATATGCGTTCGTCGAAACGGAGAAAGGCCAGCTCCTGCTGGCGGCCGAACGAATCGCCGCGCTTCAAGCGGAATGTGGAATCAAAGAAGTCCGTGTGCTCTCGAAAGCGAAGGGACGGGATTTTGCGGGCGCGAAATTCCAGCATCCATTCCTGCCGTTCGAAGTGCCCGGGATTCTCGCGGATTACGTCACGCTGGATCAGGGCAGCGGAATCGTGCACACCGCCCCCGGCCATGGCTCGGACGATTTTCTTTCCGCGCAAAAATACGGCCTCGAGATCTACGCGCCCATCGACGACAAAGGTGTGTATCTCGAAGGATTGCCCGAGTACAAAGGCAAAAATGTTTTTGAGGCCAATCCAATCATCGTAAAGCTGCTGGAAGACCGTGGCGCGCTCTTGGGCCATCACACCTACACCCACAGCTACCCGCACTGTTGGCGCTGCCACAATCCTGTGATTTTCCGCGCCACCGAGCAGTGGTTCATCAGAATGGATCAGTCCGCGCAGGCCAGCGGAAATAGTTTGCGCGCGGGGGCGCTCCAGGAAATCCACGGCGTGAAATGGATTCCGGCCTGGGGCGAAGAGCGCATGTACGAAATGATCGAGCAAAGGCCGGATTGGTGCATCTCCCGCCAGAGATTTTGGGGCGTGCCCATCATCGTTTTTTATTGCGACGAGTGCGGCAAGCGGCTCGAGGACTTCGCCGCGTTGCGCAACGTAGTGAAATGGTTCGAACGGGAAGGCGCGGATGCCTGGTATAAACATTCCTCGGAAGAACTGTTGCCCGCCGGAACAAAATGCGCCTGTGGAGCGTCGTCGTGGCGCAAAGAAAACGACATTTTGGATGTCTGGTTTGACGCCGGTTCTTCGAATCTCGTGGTCCTGAAAGATGCCGAGTGGCCCGCGGATGTTTATCTCGAAGGGCCGGACCAATATCGCGGCTGGTTTCAGAGTTCGTTGCTCATCGGAACGGGCCTCCGCGGCCGCGCGCCCTATCGCAGCGTCGTTACCCACGGCTGGACGCTCGATGAGCACGGGCGCCCGATGTCCAAATCGCTCGGAAATGTCGTGCTTCCCAGCGAGATTTGCGAAAAATGGGGAGCGGATTTGCTACGGCTTTGGGTCGCCTCGCAGGAATATCAGGCCGACGTCAAAATGAGCGAGCGCGTCATGACGCAGCTCAGCGAGGCCTACCGCAAGATTCGCAACACATTTCGGTTCGCGCTCGGAAATCTGTTCGATTTCGAACCGGGTCGTGACGCCCTATCCAGCTCCGAACTCGACGCTATCGATGCATGGATGCTGGAACGCACCGCTGAACTGGTGAAGAAATGCCGCGAATGGTACGCCGCCTACGACTTCCACCGCATCTACCACGCCATTCACGATTATTGTGTCGTCGATCTCAGCGCATTTTATTTCGATGTGCTGAAAGACCGTCTCTACACCAAAGCGCCCAGGAATCGCTCGCGCAGATCGGCCCAAACCGCGGTCTGGAAGATTTCGAGCGCGCTCGTCCGCCTCGCGGCTCCAATTTTGGTTTTCACTTGCGAGGAAATTTGGAAGCATCTCCCAAAGTTGCCCGGCGCACCCGAAAATGTGCACGTCGCCACGTTCCCGGAAGAGAGTGCTCTGCGCTCAAATCTGGATGCCCAGGTGAAAACGGAATGGGAAAAGCTCTATGCGCTGAGACCGGCAATCCTGCAAGATTTGGAACGCGCGCGCACCCGGAAATTCATCAACGCTTCGCTCGAAGCCAAAATACAAATTCGTGCCAAGGGCGATTTCCTTGAACTCTTGCAAAGCCATTCAAAAGACTTGCCCGGCCTGTTCATTGTTTCGCAGGTGGACGTTTTGCCGTTTGACGCGCCGGTCCACACCGAGCACCCAGCGCCCTATCATGTCGAAGTGTTGCGCGCCGACGGCGCCAAATGCGAGCGTTGCTGGAACTACTCCACGCATGTGGGAGAGAATACGCGCTACCCATCCATCTGCGAACGCTGCACCCAAGCGCTTGCGGAAATCGAGCGATCGGAGCTATCCCTTTCATGATTTTGCCCTCGCGTTTGCGCTGGCTCTGGCTCACTCTCGCCGTCGTCGCGCTCGACCGCGCCACAAAAGCCTGGTTTGAAACCCAGACCGACGAAAACTGGCGCCACGAAGTGGTGCGCCACTTCATCTACCTCGTGCACAGCCGCAATCCCGGTATCGCCTTCAGCCTCTTCGCGGATTCGCATTCGCCCTGGCTGCGCGTCCTGCTCATCGGGGGTTCGCTCGTGGTGATCTGCGTCTTGGCGTGGCTTCTCGTCGCCGGCCAAGGAGGTTCCATGACCGCCGCAGGTCTTGCCCTTTTGCTCGGCGGTGCTACTGGAAACTTGACCGACCGCATCCTCCACGGCGCGGTCACGGACTTCCTAGAAGTCTGGCTCGGCAGCTATCGCTGGCCGGCCTTCAACGTTGCCGATTCCGCAATCACCATCGGCGCCATCCTGCTTATCGTTGATGTGCTTTTCTTCCCCACAAAATCCGTGCATGAAAAATAGCAAAACGGCAACATGCCAAATGGCGCGAATCCTTCCTCCTTCGCAGCCAGGTGCGGATGAGACAGCGTGTTCAAAGTGGTTGCTTTGGGTTCCACGACGCTCTTGCTGCTAGAATCCTGCCGTGGCTTTGTCCAATACCCACAAGCTTGTCGTTCAGCAAAGCGACGTGGGACTGCGCCTGGACCGCTACTTGGCCGCTCAACTGCCTGAGCTGAGCCGCACGCGAATTCAAGAGTTAATCGAAGCTCAACTGGTGCTCGTTGGCGGCAAGCCGGCCAAGGGCGCGCACAAATTGCGCGCCGGTGAGCAAATCTTGGTTGACGCGCAAGCCCGGCCGCCGATGCGCGCGGAAGCGGAAGCGATTTCGCTCGATATTTTGTACGAAGATGCCGACCTGGTTGTCGTCAACAAACCCGCGGGAATGACCGTGCATGCCGGGGCAGGAAACCCACGCGGCACATTGGTGAACGCGCTACTCGGGCGAGGGCAGGCGCTTTCCCATGGCGGAGACGCGTTGCGCCCCGGCATCGTCCACCGCCTCGACAAAGAAACGTCCGGCGTGATTCTCGTGGCGAAAAATGATTTCGCGCACGCAAAGCTTGCGGAAGCATTTCGCCAGCGCACGATCAAAAAAACCTACATCGCCCTCGTCGAAGGTCTGCTGAAGGATAAACAGGGCCGCATTGAGCTGGCTATCGGCCGCGACATGCACCGGCGGACTCGAATGGCCGTTCATCGCGAAAAGCCCGGAAACGCCGTCACGGGAAACTCGCGGCGTGGCCGGGTGCTCACCGGGAACGCTCGCGAAGCCCGAACCGATTGGAGAACGCTCGCGGAAGTCGCTGGTGCCACGCTGGTCGAAGTGCAGTTGCACACCGGGCGCACGCATCAGATCCGCGTACATTTTTCGGCCATCGGCCATCCGGTTGTGGGCGACACGCTCTACGGCGCCGCTCCGCAGTTAAATGTCGACAGCGCATCCACGCCCCGCACGGCAGACGTGCACGGGAAGACGATAATGCCGCCGCTAGGCCGGAATTTCTTGCATGCGGCTCGCCTTGGATTTTCTCAGCCGCGCACGGGAGAATGGACCGAAGTCCGCGCTCCGTTGCCTACGCTATTGCCGGAGTTCCTCGGAAAGCTGGCAGCCGCGGCCGGAGAAAATTCGGAGAGATTTGACGCTGCGCTTGCTCCGTACCTATAATCAACTGACATGTCCAGGGGAATAGTTTCCGTACTGCTCGTAGCAGGATTGCTGACGACAGCGGTCAGCGACCGTGCACAACAGGCAGCCACACAATCTGCACCGCCGGCGCAACCAGCGCCGCCAGAAGGCCAGCAAACGCCGCCAGGTCCGCCGCGGCAGCAGGCTGAGCCACCACAGAGCCCCAAGAAGATCGTCCAGGTGGTCAACCTGGTTGACGTGCTCTTCACCGTCTTAAACCGGCGGAATAAACTCGTCCCGGATCTTCAAAAGCAAGACTTCGAAGTGTTCGACGAGAAGCTTCCCCAGCAGATTCGTTACTTCAGCAAACAAACCGACCTCCCGCTGCGCATTGGAATGCTGGTGGACACCTCGAACAGCATCCGCGATCGCATCAAATTCGAGCAGGACGCCTCGATCAATTTTCTTTACAGCGTATTGCGCCGCGGCCGCGATCAAGCTTTCGTGATGACCTTCGATGACGAGCCGGAGGTTATCCAGGCGTTCACCAATGACACCGGTTTGCTGCGCGATCAAATCCTGCAGACCCGCGCCGGCGGCGGTACGGCTGTCTACGACGCGATTTACGACGCCTGCCAGAATGAACTGAGCCATCCGCCACGCCCGCCCGGAGATCAGCCGGACGTCGTGCGCCGCGTGATGATTCTCATCAGCGACGGCGACGACAATCTCTCGAACCACACCCGCTCCGAAGCCATCGAAATGGCCCAGCGCACCAGCGTCGTGATTTATACCATCAGCACGAGCACCGAATGGATCCAGCTTTCCCAGACGGATCCTGACAAATTGGCGGAACGCAAGAACCATCTGACGGAGGGCGACAAGATCCTGCAGGACCTCGCGGACGAAACGGGCGGCCGCGCGTTCTTCCCCTATCACGTGGATGATTTGGACGAATCCTTCCAGGACATCGGCGACGAACTGCGCAATCAGTACTCCATCGCGTACATTCCCACGAATTACGTGCTCGACGGCCGCTACCACCGCATTCGTATCGAAGTGCCCGACCACAAGGGCTACGAGGTGCGCGCGCGACGCGGCTATTTCGCGCGGGCCAGTGGAGACAATTCTCAGCCCAGTCCCAGCGGCTCGGGCTCGCGCTGAAATCCACTTCCATCCGTCCAGCTATTTTTTAGAGGACACTCAACCTTGAACCGCAGAAATGCGCCGAGAAGAGCCTGCCCAAGTGCGTCCTGGGGTGCGTTCTGAAGTTCATTCTGAAGTTCGTTCCTAGTGCGAGGTATCCCTTAACAGCACAGCGTCGGACTCCACGTGGCCGCGTTCGATAGCGATGTTTCCGCCATCTTTCGAAAAGAGGAATTTCTCGATTTCCTCCGAAGTGAAATGCGTGAACAAATGAGTCGGCGAGCCGTCAAGCGGCTGCATCCATAGATTGCCGATCCCCTTATCGCGAACCGCGTACACGATCGATTTATTATCGGGAGAGAAAGCGAGCGGCCAGGTGGCGCGCGAATCTATGTTGTGGTACACGACTTTTTTCTCATCGAGCGAGTAAATATCCAGCATGAGTTTGTGGTCGAGCTCGCGCACTTCAAAATACGCCAGGCTCTTCCCATCGGGAGAGATGGCCACCTGCCCCGCGGCAGTGGGCAATATGGTTTCCGGCGACCCGCCTTCGATGGAGACTCGCTTCAGGGCTTCATTGTCGCCGTCGTCCGTGTAATACACCCAATTCCCGTCCGGGGAACAAAATGGCTCTGCTTCGTCCGGCCCAAACGTAAGCTGCTTCAAGTCCTCTCCCGAAGTGTTCATCCTCCAAAGATTGAAAGCCACTCTTCCCGAGCGGCCCGCGGACCGAATCACGTAATAACGTCCCGCGCCGCAGGAAATGACCTCATCGGAAACGTGTTTGGCGTCCGAATACACCAGAGTCTCAGCGCCGCCCGGTTTGACGACGCGAATGTCAGGAATCTGCGCAAACACGATCCGGCCGTCGGATGTCCAATCCCAGTTCCAAACGCGGTTATTCATCATCAGTGTGATCGGATGAACGTCATCCGGCAGAGCAGCGCTCGCGACTTCGATTTCGTAGCTCGGCTGAGTCTGGCTGGCGACGATCGTGTGTCCATCCGAGGCAATCGTAGGGAAAAGATAAGAGTTGGTGTCGTTCGTGATCCGCCGGTACGAACCGTTCGGATAGCCCACGATTCCAAGTTGCGCGTTCATCACCCCGAAGTCTCCAAACTCCGAGACCAGTAATCCGGAGCCGTCCGGCATCCACACCGGATCGCGATAGATCTGATTTGTGGCGATGGGCACGGCGTGTTGTTTTCCGGTGGCCACGTCGACGACCAGGATCGCCGTGGTCACGCCCTGCGCCAGCTCCGAGTCGGTGATCACGATGCTCTTGCCGTCGGGTGACCACGCCGGGCTGTAGTTTCCTTCGCTTCCGGCCAAGGGAACGTCTTTGAAAAGCGTTCGATCGGGTGAGCCATCGCTGTGGGCCACCAGCAATTCGTAAGTGGGAGAGTCGTGATCCTCGCGGAGGAACGCGAAGCGCTGTCCGTCCGGCGAAAAAGTCACGCGGCTATCCACGTCCTTGATCAGCAAACGCGGCGTCCCGCCCAAAACGGGCGAGGAATAGAGCGATGCCAGCGTGTGCTCGGCCTCGTCGCGGCGCACGCAATATATATAGTTGGTGTCGGGAGAAAAAGTGAGTCCAGCGTATCGCGTAGCGGCCGGCGGGAGCAGCTCCGTGTTGCTTCCTGTAGGGATATGCCGCAGCCACAACGCCTGCAAACCGTTTTCATCGCGCACATGGAGAAGATATTTCCCGTCGGGAGAGATGGCGGCCAACACCACGTGGCCATTGTTGGTCAGATTCTCGATGGTGAAAGTTTCAAACGGCACGTGCTGCGTGCGCAGAAAAATGGAATAAAGCCCGTACCCTGCGGCGGCGATCAGCACGAAAACGCCAGCAAGTGTAAGCACAGTGCCGAACTTATGTTTCTTCGCGGCCTCCACGATCGCGGAACTTCCCGACGGCGTCACTTTTCGGGCAGTGGATTCGGAAATGGTCGAGACGCGCGCTGCCGATGCCTGTGTGCTGGCCGGTCGGCTCCCCGAATCGATTTCGCGCTGCAGCCGCTTCAGGTCCGCGCGCAATTCCGCGGCGACCTGGTAGCGCATGTCGCGATCCTTCTCCAGAGCCTTGTTGAGAATCCGTTCGAATTCGGCTGGTACATCGGGATTCAGCGTGACCGGCGCCACCGGGGCATTGTGCAGGATATTGTCGAAAACGACCGCGCTCGTCGATCCCGGAAAGGCCTGCTTGCCAGTCACCATCTGGTAGAGAACCGACCCGAGCGAAAACAAATCGCTCCGCCCGTCAATCAACTCTCCACGGGCCTGCTCGGGAGACATGTACTGGATCGTGCCCACGGCCATCCCGGGGCTTGTGAGGAGCGTGTCCACGCGCGAATCGACCGTGTTCCCCGCGAGACTTTCAGACTTCCGCGGAAGCAGCTTCGCCAGGCCAAAATCCAGCACTTTGACCGCGCCCGATTCGGTCACAAAAATATTCCCAGGCTTGATGTCCCGATGGACTATGCCCTTTTTGTGCGCCGCATCCAGCGCATCCGCAAGCTGAATCCCCATCTCTACAGTGCGCAGGATTGGCAAGGGTCCGCCCGCGAGCACCTTATCGAGCGACTCCCCGACGAGCAGCTCCATCGAGATAAAAGTCCGCCCACCATCGTCCTCAATCGCATGAATCGTGCAAATCCCTGAATGATTGAGTGCCGAGGCCGAGCGCGCCTCCCGCAGAAAACGCTCCAGCGTCTGCGTATCGCGCTGGTTCTCTTCCGGGATGAATTTCAGCGCCACCCGCCGCCCGAGCTTGGTGTCTTCCGCCTCATACACCACACCCATGCCGCCTGAGCCAAGCTTGCGCAAAATCTTATAGTGAGCGACGGTCTCGTTAACCATGATGTGGCTGTGCCAGAAGGATGTTAGACGCTCAACGAAATCCGGTCAATGCGTTCGAACAGTGGAATTGCGGGCGTTCGAATGGGCCGTCATCTTGGTGACTTGCAAAGATTGTAGTACCTGCACCGAGACAACCTTGCGGAGAATTTCTCTCGAAGGATAGCCCAGAGCAGCTTCCCGTCCAGCAGGAAGGGAACACTGGCGGTAACTTCCATCTCTTACTTCAGCACCTCGCTATGCTTTTGGACCTCCAGCCCGTCGTCAGCCCTTGGGCGCGTAATATCCCTTGCGGGCCAGCACCTTGTCGCTGCGGTCCGTAACCTCAACCTTAATCTTCCGAAACTGCCCATCGCGCGCCGTGTTCGTCGGGTAGTAGCCGAGTGTGTACTGGCTGCGCAGCTCCTCCGAAATCTGATCGAACGCTTCCAGAAGATGCTTCTCGGAGTTGACCACGATCATCCGTCCGCCTGTTTCATCCGTGATTTTCTTCGCCACGCTGCTGTTGGCTCCCATCCGCGGGTCATATACCAGCAGAATGTGCACCACGGTATCGGTCCGCTGCGCCGCTTCGATGGCTTCTTCCACGCGCACCTTGCTCCCATTGTCCTCCGCGTCGGTAAGCACCACCACCGCCTTCCGCCCCGCTTCTGAAGCCAGCTCGTCGTGGCAGGCCAGATAGAGCGCGTCATAAAAATCGGTACCGATGTTGCCGGTCGGCAGAGTCCCAGGAGTCATCATCGGCCCGCCCGCATTGATTTGCGCCCGGTGAATCGCACGATCCAGCTGGGAACGATCTTCCGTGAAATCGGACAGCAAATCCACGTCCAGGTCAAAACTGATGATCATCGCTTCATCGCCCTTGCGCATCACCCGGTTCAAAAAGGTGCTCGCTCCGTCTTGAATTGCGCCAAGCATATTTTGCTCGCTGCCGGATGTATCCATGAGCAACCCCAGCGTAATAGGGAGCGTCACTTCCTTAGAAAAGAAGGCGATCTTCTGCTCCTGGCCGTCTTCGTAAACCTTGAAGTCGTTTTGGGTCAGGTTTGTGGCGATGTGCTTGTTCTTGTCGCGCACGGTCACAAACAAGTTGACCAAATTGACCTGGGACTTGATCGTGGGACCTTGAGCAGTCGGTTCTTGCGCCAGCGCCGGTAAGGCCAGCGCAGCAGCGAGCAGCGGCGCGGCGCAGAGAACTGCCAGATTCTTAGCTGAAGGCATGTATACTTTCCTTGACGAGAGATGCCCGGCCGGAAATTGCCCGCTGGGGTTCTTTCGCCACGTTAGGATGCTGCCAAGCGGTGCGATGGATGCGTCGCTTGGAGGTCGTCAAGACAGAAGGCGAGAGCCCGAAGTCAGACTCTGGGAGGAAGTTTGGCCCTAGGAATATGAAAAGTCTACGAAAAATCGCCAGCATCACCAGTTTGGCTTTCTTCGCCGCTCCAGCCTTGTGGATGGGGCTCGCCGCGCGGCAGGCGCCCCAGTCGCCGACCCAGGGCTCGCAGGGTCCTCCTCCTCCAGACGAGCCTCGCCTCAGCGAAGCGCGCGCCAAAATCACCGTGAACACCAATTTGGTGGTCCTGCCGGTCACCGTCAAGGACGGTTCGGGTCGCCTCGTAGCCGATCTAGGCAAGGACGAATTTCGCGTCTTCGAGGACAATGTCGAGCAGCGCATCGATGTCTTCACCACCGAGGCCTTCCCCCTCTCCATGGTCATTTTGATCGACAACGACCTGAAAGACAAACAAGCCAAGGAAGTGCAAGACAGCCTCGACGCCATCGTTGGCAGCATGAGCGATCTCGACGAAGCTTTCGTTTGCCGCTTCGACGAATATTTTCATCCCGGGAAAGGTTTTACCAGCAACCAGGATGCCCTTCTCCTGCAGCTAAAGCGCACGCGCCTGGACACCCAAAACTCGCTCCTTCCTCCCGGGGGCCCGTTCAACGGCCCCAGCATCAATGGCCATGCTGTCGATGGCTCGCCTTCCGTCCCCGAATCCACCCGCACCATCTTTGCCGCGCCTACCAAAGCGCTGGACGACGCCGTTTTCGATGCCGCTGAGCTCTTGAAGAACCGCCCACGCAACCGCCGCAAAATTATTTTCATCATCAGTGACGGCGTGAATGGCGGAAAGAAGTACAACAAAAACACTTACGACAACACCGTCAAGGAACTTCTCGCGCACAGCATCTCCGTCTTCGGCGTGGGCGTGGGCAGCGCGATTTACGACCGCAAGTTTGAGCGCCTCTCCGAATACGCCCATGCCACCGGTGGCGACATCTACTACGCCGCGAGTAGCGACAGGATGCAGGACCTGTACTCGCGCATCACGGAAGAAGCGCGCAACCAGTACACCCTGGCCTATGTGCCTCGAGACACCAATCGCGAGAAGGATTACCACGACGTGGAAGTCCGCGTAAAACGCGCCGGCTTAACCATCCTCACCCGCAACCGCTACTACGCCGGCGGCGTTGCTCAATAACCCCACGAGAAGAATCCGTTGCCTGGCAGGGACCGGTTGGTGCGCTCAGTTGCTAAGCGCCTCTTCGTGCGCCGGGCAAATCGGCTTGTAGGCGCAGTTTCGGCAAACGAAACCCGGCTTTGGCGGAAATTCCCCGGCGCGGATGTCCGCTGCCGTTTCCAGCACGATTTTCTGCGCTTCGTCGAGCTGCTTCGCGTCGCGCGTCGTCGCTTGCGTCTGGTTGTTTTGCAGATAGTAGAAAACCAGGCGCACCGGGTTCCACTCGAAGATCTCTTTTGCAGCCAGCGCATACAAGCTAAGCTGCAAATCCTTCTTCGCGTCCGCATCTTTTTTCGGCTTCCCCGTTTTGTAGTCCACGATTTCCACGTCGTTCCGCCCCAGCGAATTCACCTGGTCCATTCGCCCGATGATCGTCACGTTATTCTCCAGCGGCAATTCGAAACTCTTTTCCTGTTCCAGCACTTGCGGCGGCGCTTCCAGCAGCGCCGCATGGAACGCGCGCAACTGCTCGATCCCATCCTTCTTGTATCCCGACTCCTGATACTCGTCCTCGAATCCCGCCGAACTCCATTCCGTCTCGAAAATCCGCGCAACTTCTTCGAACGGAAGCTTCACGCCTTTGCGAAGCTGGTCGATGAACCGCTTGATCGTCGTGTGCATCACGCTGCCAAAGCTGAGCACCGCTTTCGGCCCTTCTTTCAGCGACCACGAGCGGCTGAAAAGATATTGCTGCGGGCAGCTTCGGTAGCCGCTCACGGCCGATGGGCTGAGCGTGAGCGGTTCGGCGGTCGCCGGATGGAATGCAAGAGCCCAATCCGCGATACGCGAAAAAATTTTGGGAGGCTCCGCCGAAGCAGGGAAAAGTTGCGCGTCGTCGCCGTCAGCCGTTTCTTTTTTCGCAGCCGCAGCGATTTCCGGCAGCTTCGGACTCAAGTGATGCACGTCCCGTCGTTTGATCGCCGGGTCCATCAAAATGTCCTCGATGAAGACCGGTATCTTCCCCTTTTTTTCCGTCAGCGTCGTCAGCGTAAGCCGGTTTTCCGCGCGCGTGAGTGCCACATAAAAAAGCCGCCGCTCTTCCTGAATGTGGAATTGCTCGGCGGGCTCTCCTTCTTTCATGAGCGCCGCGGGAAATTCGAACACGCGCGAGCGCTCCGTGGCCGGAAATTTCTTGTTGTTGATGCGCAGCAAAAAGACCTGCGGAAACTCCAATCCTTTCGCCCCATGCACGGTCATCAACTGCACCGCGTCGCCCGGAAAATCTTCCTCCAGGCTAATCGTCCCGCCCGCTTGCGAATAGTAATCGAGATACTGCACGAATTCCGCCAGGCCGCGCGTCTCGCTCTTCGGTTCCCATTCCTTCGCGAATTCCGTCAGCCGCGTAACATATTTTCGGTCTTGCGCGCCGGCGCGCTGCGCCACCTCGAGCCATTCGAGAAGCTCCGCAAGGATTTCGCGCGCCGTGCGGCGGCGAATGGTTTTGCGCTGTTCGGAAAGAAACTCGACGAGCCGTGGCAACGCCGCATGAGAGGAATCGAATGGAAGCTGGCCTTGCGGAACCTGCAGCATGTCGTAGAGCGCCTTTTTTTCCTTGCGCGCGCGTTCCGCCAGGCGCACCAGATCGGCGGGTTCCAGTCCCCACGCCGGCGCCGCCAGAACGCGGGCGCACGCAATGTCATCGAACGGCGTGGCAATCAGCCGCAAATAAGCTAGCACGTCTTTCACCAGCGGGTGATCGAGGATCGAAAGCTTGCTGATCACGAACGGAATTTTCCGCCCCGAAAGTTCCTCGACCAGTTCGTCGCGGTGCGCATGCTGGCGATAAAGGACCGCGAAGTCGTGCCACCTGCGTCCCGTTGCGTGCAGCCGTTGCAGTTCCCCCGCGATCCAGCGCGCTTCATCCTCTTCGGTTTCCAGCTCAGCGATGCGCACCTTCTCGCTTTCCTCTTTATTCGCGCTGAGAACCTTTTTCGGAAAGTCGGCGCTCACCGTATTCTGCGCGATCACTTGCGTCGCCACGCGCAGGATGTTCGGCGTCGAACGGTAATTTTCCACCAGCGACACTCGGAATTTTGTCGAATCTTCCCCTTCGCGCCAGCCCGCGAATCGCTCCAGGAAAAGTTTGAAGCTTCCGAACGAAGCCCCGCGGAAACGGTAGATCGCTTGGTCGTTGTCGCCGACGGCCACGATGCTTCTTTTATCGCCGGTCAGCAATTCCAGCAGACGAAGCTGCGCGATATTGGTGTCTTGAAATTCGTCCACCAGAATGTAGCGGTATTTTTCCTGAAGCGAGCGGCAAAGCTCGGCGTTCGTTTCGAGCAGCTCGACGGCCCCTGTAATCAGCGATCCGAAAGAAACTCGTTTCTTCTCGCGCAGCAACTCTTCGCTCGCTCGATAGGCGCGCGCGATCTCCTGTTGCAGCGCCACTTCCTCGGCCCGTTCCTTGTACGTGTCCTCGTCGAGCGCGGCGCGCTCGGTCTCGAGTTGCGCGGCTAGTCCGTCGGCGTATCGTTGGTAATCCTCGGAAGAAACCAGTTCATCCTGGCAGCGCGAAAAGAATTCCACGAAGTCATTCAAGAACTGGCCCGGGTCGGCCAGCCGCCTGTACTTGTCGAGTTTGAGCCGCTCCAGATTTCGCCGCAATAGAATCCAGTGATCGACCTTGTCGATCATCAGACGCTCCGGCGCGGCTTCTTTCAAAAGGCTTTCGCAAAACGCATGAAACGTTGCCAGCGCTACGTCTTTCCCGCGCTCGCCCGTCGCTCGTACCACCCGCGCCTTCATTTCTCCGGCGGCTTTGTTCGTAAACGTCAGCCCGAGAATATTTCCGCCCGAAAGCGATTCATCCGATTGCAGCAGATGCCGTATCCGCTCCGTGATGACGCGTGTCTTCCCCGTCCCCGCGCCCGCAATCACCAGCAGCGGCCCTTCCCCATGCGTGATCGCCCGTCGCTGCGCCTCATTCAGTTGCAGCTCGCTCTGCTGCGGCGGATCAAGCTCAAACAAAGTTGCCATGCCTTAAGCAGGGTAGCCGAAATCATGGCGTGGAGGAAACGAAGAACCCCGCCGCTAGAGCAGCGGGGCAATGCAGGATGCAAGACCAGCTAGAAATGCTGCACCGAAAGCCCACAATACGCGCTCTTTCTTCCGCAAAGCGCAATCTGGGAAGAGCCTTTCATACTCCTTTTCAAATCTCGGATTCCTCTCCGGTCCTATAAAGCCGAGGGGATATCCGACCTTCCTTTCGGGAGGAAGGCGTCGATTGACCTGCTCGAGGCGATCATAGCAGATGGTAAGCGCCCACAGAATGCAAGCGGCCATCGAGCAGAGGCAGATTAGGCCTCCAACTTCCCTGTAAACAAAGTTCGCGGTTAGAACCACGGCCATTGCAATAGACATCCTGCCTAAAGTAGAAATAGTTCGATCACTTCGCCAGCGCGGAAACGCAAGCAGATGCAGCGAGGTGGAATGGAATCAAAGAAGTATGCTTCGGTTGCGTCCTTGACCATGGCACGTAGATCGTCCCGAGTCTCGCCTTGCGTGAAGATATTTTCAGTGAGGCACTCAGCCGAATAGCCGCCCTCGGGCTCTTCCGTTACCTCGAATACAAGCTCGCTGATGTGGGGTCCAGTCATCTTCTGCTCTCTTGTTCTGCGAAAAATGCTACCACGCCATCGCGTCACCAACAATGAATTTGCCCGTTACCGTGCCCATGGGCAGGCCGCGGTGGCCGTTTGTTCGACTTGAATGTGAGTTCACTTTCCTTTCGAAGAAAAAAGCGTGGCACGCTGCGATGCTTCGCCTGTGGCCACCTTGGCGGTGAACTCGGCCGATTTGCCCCGCGGCACGCTCAGCGATTCCCACTTCCCCGTTTTCGCGCACGCGTAATGCTTTGCGAGAAGCAAAATCTGCCCCACGTGATGCGCGTAGTGCGCGATTTGCCGGTTGATCGCTTGCATGACGGAGTGCGGCTCCGAACGAATAGTCACCGTCCGCGTGAGATCCGCTTCCCTCAACGGTTCGAGCGCATCGAAAACATATTTCCAGCCGCGTTCCCACGCCTCCATCAACTCGGCCCGCGTTTGCGGCGGGTTCTCGAATTCCGTGTCGCGATTTCGATCCGCCTTCTCGCCATCAGTGGTCAGAAAATCCCGCCACCGCGACCGCATATTCCCCGCGATATGCTTCACGATGACCGCGATGGAATTCGATTCCCCGTCAAGCGCCGCAAAAAGGTCCTCGTCGGGGCACTGCGCCATCGCGCGTTCCCCCAACTTTTTGTAGTAGTGAAAAAGTCCAATCGAATCGCACAAATAGGACGTGCTGAGTTGGTGAGCCATGCGCTTATTTTGTCCCCCCGCAAGCGATTGTCAACGCCAATTCGCGCAGTCCTAATGTGGAGTGCGGGAGCCCCGCTCCCGCTTTTGAAAATGCTCCGGTCCCAAAAGCTCGTGCTTCTCAGCCCACCAGCCGGGCTTGAGGCTCCGCTTTGTACTTTAATCGCCGAGTCCGGAACACCCAGCTTAAATCGCGGCACTATCCACCCATTCGCACGAGGCTGCCATCGCCGATGCGGCGCTCTCGAGGACTTCAGAGTTCTGCGCCGTCAAACAAATTCAGCCGGCCAACGATGTCCTGGGGTAAGTGCGGAGCACGAACGACAGGCCGGAAAAATAATGCTTGACATTTCGCCTTTTGTTCGCCTATGATTCCTGCCGTTGAGTGGCGACTTTAGAAGGAGGCTGACATGACCATCGGACAATCGATGCTGCCCGAATTTGACGAAGAAATGAAAAACACGCGCAAGACGCTCGAGCGCGTGCCCGACGAGAAGTGGAACTGGAAACCGCATGAGAAATCCGGAACTCTAGGCTGGCTCGCGGCCCACGTCGGCAACGTTCCCAGCTGGATTACCATGACCATCAACACCGAAGAACTGGATTATGCGCCCGTGAACGGCCCGTCGTTCGAACCGCCGAAAATTACAAATCGCAAGGAACTTCTGGCCGCCTTCGACAAAGACAGCGCGGAAGCCCGCGCGGCGCTCGCCAGCGTCAGCGATGAAGAAATCCTGAAGAATTGGAAGCTGCTGGCTGGCGGCCAGGAAGTTTTCACTCTGCCTCGAGTTGCGTGTATCCGCGGTATGTGCATGAACCACATGATTCATCACCGCGCCCAGCTCACAATCTATTTCCGCTTGGTCGGCGTCCCCGTTCCAGGCCTGTACGGCCCAAGCGCCGACGAAGGCATGCCGGATTCGACGGCTGCTGCCGCAAACTGATCGAGCTCTAGCAAACGTAGAGGAGAGGCGGACGCCTTCCGCTTTTCCTCTATTTCTTTTTCGCCGTTTTTATCTCTGCTCTTTCCTCTTTTTCTTTGGCTTCCATCCTGTCGCGCGGGTGTTGTCCTAATTTGGAGTGCGGGAGCTCTGCTCCCGCTTTTGCGAGTGATGCCGCGGCAAAAGCTCCCCCTTTCAGCGGACCACGCATGCATGAGACTTGGCCGGGTGCCTCCTGGTCGCGCTTCGAGAATGCCCGGCCGAAATCTGGGCACTATCGCCGCGCGCGCTTGCTCCGCCGCAACGCGCTATAATAGTGTGCGTTGTTCTTCCGGAGGCTTACCCGCACATGGAAACTCCCGTAATTCTTTCCGCCGTTCGAACGCCCATCGGAAAATTTCAAGGCGGACTGGCCGGATTTTCTGCCGTCGACCTCGGCGGCAAAATCGTTGCGGAAGCGATCCGCCGCGCCGGCATAAATCCGAGCGAAGTCGATGAAGCAATCCTCGGCAACGTGGTGCAAGCCGGGCTGGGACAGAATCCTGCGCGGCAGGCCGCGCTCAAGGGCGGCTGCGCGCCGCGCGTCGCGGCGATGACCATCAACAAGGTCTGCGGCTCCGGACTGAAAGCCGTAGCACTTGCGGCGCAAGCGGTCACGCTCGGCGAATCGGAAATGGTTGTGGCCGGCGGAATGGAGTCCATGTCCAACTGCCCGTACTTGCTGCCGCAAGCGCGAACCGGCTACCGGATCGGCGACGGCAAGCTCATTGACTCGATGATCCACGACGGCCTGTGGGATGCCTACGAAGACTTCCACATGGGTATGACCGGCGAGCTCGTCGCTGAGAAATACGGAATCACGCGCGAAGAGCAGGACCGGTTTGCGTTCGAGAGCCACCAGAAAGCCGTGCGCGCGCGCAAGTCGTGTTTCTTCGAGACGCAAATTCTGCCAATCGAAGTACCGCAAAAAAAGGGCGATCCGCTTGTGATCAAGTATGACGAATCGCCCCGCGAAGATACTTCGATGGAAGCGCTGGCGAAATTAAAGCCCGCGTTCAAAACAGACGGTACCGTGACCGCAGGAAACGCTCCCGGCACGAACGACGGAGCGGCAGCGCTGATTGTGACCAGCGAACGCAACGCGGCGCGCCTCGCCAAGCAGCCGATGGCGCGCATCGTGGCTCAGGCGGTTAGCGGTGTCGAGCCCAAGTGGGTGATGATGGCGCCGGTCGACGCAGTAGAAAAACTTCTTACCAAAACTGGTTGGGACCGCGACACGGATGTCGACCTCATCGAGCTGAACGAAGCGTTTGCCGTCGCCGCGATCGCCGTCACGCGCCAGCTCCGCCTCAACGCAGAAAAAGTAAATGTGAACGGAGGCGCAGTCGCGCTAGGCCATCCGATTGGCGCGAGCGGCGCGCGCATCCTCGTCACTCTTCTTTACGAATTGCAGCGCCGCAACCTGAAACGCGGCATCGCCGCTCTCTGCCTAGGCGGCGGCAACGCCGTCGCCCTCGCCGTGGAACGTTATTAGCTTCTGACCTCGGTTTGTTCTCCCTGTCCTTTGAATAATAGAAAAGTTCGCAAAGTTTCGCGCCGCATTACACGTTCTGCGCAGCGTTCGTCGGTGAAGATACGGCTGTGAGTTCATACGCGCAGTAGGGGCAGAACTTGTCGGTCTCGACGACTTCGTGTTTGCAGTTGGGGCAGCTGGGATGCAAGTTGCATTTGCAGTTGGGGCAAAAATTGAAGCGCGCGCCGACGGAAGCGCCGCACTGCGGGCAAGGATAGGGCAGCGGCTCGCGCATCAGGAAATAGATCATGAAGCCGAGCACAAAGTAGCCGCCGGACAGAATGATCACCAAAAGGGTCCACAGACCGGAACTCATGCCGCGGCGCTTTGCGTCGCGGTTGACGTAGGCGACCATGAAAATCCAGATCGATAGGGTCAGCGAGATCATGGTGATAATCCCGGCCAGAATCAAAGAGGCGATGACCGGCCTGTCCTGAAATTCAGGCGGAAAGATCTGGCCGCCGTTTCCTATTCCGTTCAGATTCACGTACAGAGCGATGCCCTGCGCGATGAGGTAGAGCGCGATGACGGAGTACACGAGCCAGCGCGGAATAATCCGGAACTCTTGCCAGAAGCGGAGCTTTTCCTTTTTTCTGCGAAGCTGGATGAGGCGCTTTCTCTCGCTGAACGAGCCGCTTATTTTTTGCTGATAGTCCGACATACTGTTTCCTCTCTCACTCTTTTTTTCTCGAACTCTCGAATCGAAATTCCTAGCCGTGCAGATCGTTCTCATTCGCCAAACGCAGGCTTTCCATCAAGACCACCGCGGCCGCCACCAGCGCCGGAATCGCCCACCAAAGGCCGAAACCCATTTCCCAAAGCAGGCGCGGAACGCCAGTGCGTTCGCCTGCCCAAGCGAACGCGCGCCAAACGTACGGCGCGGTGGCGATGCCGAGAGCCCAGGACACGGCGCACATCATCCAGAGAATGCGGCGCTTCGGCTCGCGCTCGCGCATTTCTTGCGCGCGCAATTGCAGGCGAAACCGCGTGCGCTCGGCGAGTCCGCGAGGGAGAGAAATCGCCACCGCGCGCAAGGCGCGCACTGCATCATCGGTTTGCTGCGCGACCTGCATGCAGCCCGCGCATTCGCGCAGATGCTGGGCGAGCCAATCGCGTTCGGGCTGCGAAATTCCCTCGACGCGCTCTTGTGCGATCAGCTTTTCCGCGCGCGCGTGCAGATTTTCGTTCATGCCGCGCCTCCTTGCAGCGCGCCGCGCAGCGCTTCGAGGCCGCGATAGAGCCGCGACTTTACGGTCGAGAGCGGCGCGGCCAGAACGCCGGCGATTTCTTCGAGGCCGAGCTCTTCCTGAAATCGCAGAACGAGCACTTCGCGATACACGCCGGGAATTTTTTCCAGCGAAGCGTGCACGCCGGTTTTTTCTTCCGCGGTCAGGACCAAATGCAACGGCGATGGCTGATTCTGCGCCGCGAACTCCATCGGCGCGCCATCTTCCGGATCGGTGAGCGCGTCGAGGCTCTGCATTTTCTTGGAACGTTGCCAGTCAATCACCAGATTGCGGGCGATGCGGAAAAGCCAAGCCTCGAATTTATATTTGCCGTCGTACTGATAGCCGCGTTCGAGGACGCGAATCCAGGTTTCCTGGAAGAAGTCCTCGGCGCGCTCGCGGCTGGAAGTCAAATGCAGCAAATAGCGAAACAGCCGGAATTGATACTGCTCGATGAGCTGATCGAGCAGGTCGGGGTCGCGGCGCTTCAGCCCTTGCGCGAGAGCCTTGTTGTCGTCGGCCATCGATGCGGAGAAGAAAAGAATCGACCTCGGCGGCGCCTGGGTCAGAGTTGTAAATGTCGCGCTCATTCTACAGGGTATACGAGGCAGCGCGGCAAAAAGACGCGAGGCTCTCCGGCTATCCAACTCGCTGGAATCTCAGTTGGTTACGGGTTGTGGTTTAGGTTGGCGGCGATGGAGGCTCCTTTCGGTCTGGGCTGAATATGCAAGGTTGAAAGTCGAAAGTTGAAAGCTGAAGGAAGAGAAAAAAACTTTGAATCGCAAGACTCGCGCTATGCGGGGATAGTGCTCAGTGGTGGGTGGTTGGTGGATGGTTGCCGCAATAAGAGCAGACTTCTCTCGCGCGGAGGGCGCGGAGGCGCGGAGGTCCTCGCTTCGCTCGGCATGATAATCATTGAGACCCTCCGCCACCCCGGGTGTTTTGTGCAAAGAGTGCGGAAAGCATTGAAGGGACGGGAGATAGCGATTCCGGCGATGCAAAAGAGTGCGTAAGAGTATGAAAACAAAGGGACAGTGGCGAGCGGTGAGGGGCTCCTGGTGGGTGAGACCCCCCACCCGGGGGTGTCACGGAAGTTATGTGCAAGAGCATGGTGGGAAAGGGTTTGCGGCAAATCCTGCGTGTTGAGGAAGTGAGGAGCAAGAAGTAGGCAGCGAGTAGCAGGGGAGATCGCGGGAGCGAGAGTGGCAAGAGGGCAGCGAAACGCGAAATTGGAAATTCGAAAATCGGTGCGAAGCAGGGGGCAGGGTGCGAGTGCTGGACGTGCTAGCCAGGATCCTCTCCGACGGGGTCGGAATCTCCGGTCCCGAGCCGCTCGGGATCTACGATCGCTACGCTCAGGATGACAGCTTTTGACGTGAGGCGGGCGGTGGGGCGGAGTACGGACGGATAGCGGAGGCAAGGCGGTGACTCCTTTCTCCTCCGCGACGAAACAAATTGAATTATAACAGTTTCGTGTTTATTGTCAAGTAATAACTGTAAATCTTTATGGAACAGTAGCTTGCGGATAGTTGGTTGAGGCTGAGAAGAAAGGGAAACGTCAAAACCCGCACCCTCAGAACCGGAGGGTGCGGCACCCCGAAAAGAAAGGACAAATTCAAAATCGTCTCGGCGAACTGAGCGTTCTCCACCCGCCCAGCCCAGAGGAAACCAGAGTCAAAATCAGTGCCTCGCGTTAAGGCGCGGCCACCCGCCTTCGTCGAGGGTTGATTAGGTGAAGGCGTCGGCTTCCACTTCCAAGAAGCGGAGAGTGCCGAGCTAAAGCCCGGCGCTACGTCCACATCTCCAGATCAGTATGTCCTGGTCGTTCCACTCGCGGTGGCCAGGAGTTTAGCACTACCCATCCAACATTATTGTAGTTACATTTGAGGTGGTATACTATTGGCAATTTGGTGCGGTTTGAGTGGGACGAGGCGAAAGCCGCGAGCAATTTGCGCAGGCACAAGGTGCGATTTGATGACGCCATGCTGGTATTTGGAGATGCTTTCGCTGTGATGGAACAGGATCGCGTTGTAGGCGGGGAAGTCCGTTGGCAGACGCTTGGCTGGCCGGGGGAAACGTGCTTTTGTTGGTCGCACACACGGTGCGAAATGAGGGAGAGGACGAAATCATTCGAATTATTTCGGCCCGAAAGGCTACGAGGAAGGAGAGAAAACGCTATGACGAAAATCGTGCGAAGGAAATTTCCTACTAGGCCGATGACGGCTGCGCGGAAGCGGCGGTTGGCGAGGATGGAGCAAATGCCGGATTCGGAGATTGATTTTTCTGATATTCCGGAACTGACGGAAAAGTTTTGGAAGAATGCGGTGCGGAATCCGTTTTACAGGCCGATCAAGAAGCAAGTTACGCTGAGGATCGACGCGGATGTGGTGGCGTGGCTGCGGAGGCAGGGGAAAGGGTATCAGACGAGGGCGAACGCGGTGCTCCGCGACGCGATGCTCAGGGAACTTCGCAAGAAGGCAAGTTAGGGCGGCGGAAAGCGAGAGCCGGCGGTTTGACGCGGTGTAGTAGACTCGTGATTGAGCGAAATGTTTTGTCCTGTTTGCAAAGCGGAGTATCGGCAGGGATTTACGCGGTGTGCGGACTGCGACGTGGAGCTGGTGTGGGAATTGCCGGCTGCGGCGATCGTTCCTGCCGCGCCTGCTAGCCCGGGCGATCCTGAGGATGATCCGTTTTGTTCGTTCTGGACGGGGGACGATCCGCGGATTCATGCGGAACTTTGCGAGCTGCTGGATAAAGAGAAGATTCCGCATAAGACGGTGCGGCGCGAAGACCACTTGTTTAGCTTCTCGAGCTTTCCTACATTTCAGATGGGGATTCCATTTTCGATGTTTGAGCGGGCGGAGGCGGTCGTCCAGGAAGCGTACGGAAGCGACGAGGCGATTCAGCCGGCTGCGCGGCTGCTCCCGGCGGATTTGGATCACATACCGGGCACGCGATTTGATGCGGATGCATTCGAGGGCGGCGGGCGAGCGGCGCAGGGATTTTCGCGAGGGGCGGCGAAGAGTTTCCCGGATGCGTCTGGAGAAGATTCCACCGCGAGTGGTAATTCAAGTGCGCGCTATGGCGAGAGGGGATCCGACGAGGGAGATGGGGAGGATGCACGGGCGGAAGTTTGGTCTGGCGACGAGCCGGAGTTGGCTGAGTTCATCGGGGCGTCGCTGCAAACGAATGAAATTCCATTTCGGCGGGAGGCGCGCGCCGGGAAAGAGATTGTGTGCGTGCTTCGGGAGGACGAGGCGCGCGCGCGGCAGATTGTTCGGGAAGTGGTGGAGGGAGTGCAGCCAGAGTGAGGATTGCGTGACGAACTCGCGCGGGCGTGTTTGATGGGCGAACGAAGCGATGGCGATGTGATGGAGGGTGTTTCCGCGGCGCGAATGGATGTATTCTTAGCGTTTCGTGGATGCGAGTTCGGCGGATGCGCCGATAGAATTTCGACCGCGGGGAGGAACGTATGGCTTCCGGGATAGGACCGCAAGGGTCGCTGGTGATGTTGTGGGCGGGAGAAGATCCGGCGCTGCATTCGTCGCTGATCGAGGAATTGGAGGCGGCGGGGATTCCTTATATCGATAGGCCCACGGGGGAAGAAGCCGCACCGATGGCGGATATGCTGCCGATCGATTGGAAGGCGCGATTTGGATTTGAGGTTTCGGTGCCGTCGTCGAGTTTGGCGGAGGCGGAGAAGATTTTGGAGAAGTTGTTGGATGAAGAGCCGGTGGATATGTCGCTGGCGGCGGAGGACGAGGCCGGGCCTGCGGCGGCGGGCGCGAAAACGGGCAGCGTGGGAACGGCGAATTGCGCAGTGTGGACAGGCTCCGAGGAAGAGCAGGCAAAATTTCTGAGTCAGGCGCTGAAGGAGAATGAGATTCCGGTGCGGGTGGAGACGCACGGCGAGGAAACGACGATTTACGTGCCGCCGGAAGAGGAAACGCTGGCGCGGGAGATTATTCGGGAGATTGTCGAGGGCGCGCCGCCGGCGTAACGCGGTGTTTGCTCGCCTGTTTGGAGTTTCGCGCAGGATAGCCGATGCATCCTTCGCTTCCTTAACTTCCTTTACCTCATTTACTTCACATTGACGCGGAGGATCTGACCTTGTCTATCGGCGATATCAAGACTGTAGCGGTGTTGGGCGCGGGGACGATGGGGAACGGGATTGCACACGTGTTTGCGCGGGCTGGTTACAAGGTGATTTTGCGGGATGTGGAGCAGCGATTTTTGGAACGCGGGATCGAGACGATTGGGAAGAACTTGGATCGCGAGGTTAGGAAAGGGAAGCTGGCGGAGGCGGAGAAGGGAACGGTGCTGGGCCGAGTGCAGTGCGTGACGGAAATGGCGGCGATTGCGGCGGCGGATTTTGTGGTGGAGGCGGTGCCGGAAAAGATTGAGATTAAGCGGGCGGTCTTGACGGAGGCGGATGGGATTTTGCGGCCGGACGTGATTCTGGCGAGCAATACGTCGTCGATTGCGATGACGACGCTGGCGGCGTTGACGAAAAGGGCGGACCGGTTTGTGGGGATGCACTTCATGAATCCGGTGCCGGTGATGGCGCTGGTGGAAGTGATTCGGGCGCTGCAGACGAGCGACGCGACGTTTGCGGCGACGATGGAGCTGGCGAAGCGGCTGGGCAAGACGCCGGTGGCCGTGAATGATGCGCCGGGGTTTGTGTCGAACCGCGTGCTGATGCCGCTAATTAATGAGGCGGTGTATTGCGTGATGGAAGGCGTGGCGACGCCCGAAGCGGTGGACGCGGTGATGAAGCTGGGGATGAATCATCCGATGGGGCCGCTGGAGCTGGCGGATTTTATTGGGTTGGATGTGTGCGTGGATATTATGCATGTTTTGCACGAGGGGCTGGGGGATCCGAAGTATCGGGCGTGCCCGCTGCTGAAGAAGTATGTGGCGGCGGGGTGGTTGGGGCGGAAGACGGGGCGGGGATTTTATAGCTATGGTTCCTAGAGATACAGGCTCTTCATGAACGTACGACACAAGCTCTCGGTCTAGCTCTTCGCGGTTATTTTCCTGATCTCGCTAATTTTCATTCTTCCTTACAGGTCGACGACCTCACCGCAGTGGAACATTCAGGTAGTCGATGCCAATGGCAATCCAGTGCCAGGTCTTTGGGTAGCGGAGGAGTGGGAATATTTTGGGATCGACAACGCCGGAAGTATTGAGAATAAACAGGCTGATGCGACAGGGCGAGTGAGCTTCCCTCGCCGCGTTATTTGGGCGTCCCTAGCCAGTCGCCTTACAAACCCAGAAGGTGCTACGGAAAAGGTCGGTCCATCTGTTTGGGTACTCGCGTGCGACGAGACACGACTTGTGCAAGGGGAGTTCTTTTGGGATGGGGAGAGATTCAGGCCTGGAGGCGCGATGATAAAGGAGATGCGAATTGTCGCCAGGCCGGTCAAGTATTGTACGATGATGTGAGACATGTTGGATGCGTTTAGAGTTTTGACGCCGCAAATATGAAAAAGTCCTTCAAAGTCGTGATCGAACCGGACAAATTTCAGGATGGGCGCGCCGCTTGGCACGCCTCTTGCCCTGCTCTTAAAGGCTGCCACACTTGGGGCCATACACGCGGGGAAGCGCGAGCTAAAGTCCGTGAAGCAATTGAGCTGTATGTTGAGGACATGTTGAAGACTAGGAGGCAGGGTAGGCGAAGATAAGGCGAAAAATAATGTTTGCTTTTTGTTCGCCATGATGGTATTTTGCCTCTCGCGGTTTTCAACAGGTGCGAGATGTATTCGGCTACGGCCCTGGCGAGAAGTTGTCCGGAACATGCTAGGCTCGAAAGCGAGTTCATCGAGGCGCGGGACCGGATGCGGGGGCTGGTACGACTCCGCAAACTGGAGCCCGCGGAAGAGCGGCAACTGGCGGTGCGGGTGGCGATGGCCATTGCGCGGCTGAAGGAACATGTCGCCGAACACGGTTGCGAACGCCGGGGCTGACTTACTGAGGCTCGCCAATTTTGGAGCCGAGCGAGTTGTTGGGGAAAAGCGGCAGCGGGGCTGCCGTACTCCAAATCGCTCCCTCGCATCAAGCTGCGGGACTTGGTGAGTGCAAATGACCCTGGGATAAAGAAGGCGTGGCGGAAAGATAATTATAGTGTTACTATGAGACTTCCGCTATGTCTTGGGCCAGGGTACACAGATTGATGCTGGGCAAGGACGGACACGGCATGCCGTGCCCCTACGAAGATTGTGAAATTCCCTAACTTCCTCCACCGAGGTGTGAAATGACTGAAGAGAAAGAGAAATTGCTGGCAGCGGCGATATCGCAGATTGAAAAGGACCATGGCAAGGGCGCGATTATGCGACTGGGCAGCCGGGATGTTCTGGTGCCCGTCAGCGTGATTCCCAGCGGGTGCTTGTCGATTGATGCGGCGCTGGGCGTGGGCGGCTTTCCACGCGGGCGCGTGATTGAGATTTACGGGCCGGAATCGGGCGGCAAAACGACGATGACGCTGCACGTGATCGCGGAGGCGCAGAAGCTCGGCGGGCAGGCGGCGTTCATCGACGCAGAGCACGCGCTGGACCCGGTATACGCGCGGAAGCTGGGCGTGGACGTGGACAATTTGCTGGTGTCGCAGCCGGATAACGGCGAGCAGGCGCTGGAGATTGCGGAGACGCTGATTCGTTCCGGCGGCGTGGACATCGTCGTCGTGGACTCGGTCGCCGCGCTCGTGCCGAAGGCGGAACTTGAAGGCGACATGGGCGACCCGCAAATGGGTTTGCAGGCGCGGCTGATGTCGCAAGCGTTGCGGAAGCTGACGGCAATTGTCTCGAAGTCGCGCACCTGCTTGATTTTCATCAACCAGATTCGCGAGAAGATCGGCGTGATGTTCGGGAACCCGGAGACGACGACGGGCGGCAGGGCGCTGAAGTTCTACGCGTCGATGCGCATCGATATCCGGCGCATACAAGCCATCAAGGAAGGCGACGTAGTGGTGGGGTCGCGGACAAGGGCGAAGGTGGTGAAGAACAAGGTAGCGGCGCCGTTTCGCGAGGCGGAGTTCGACATCGTCTACGGCGAAGGGATTTCGCGCGAGGGCGATCTGATCGATCTCGGAGTAGACAAAGGATTGGTCGAGAAGAGCGGCACGTGGCTGAGCTTTGGCGGGGAGCGCATGGGCCAAGGCCGCGAAAACGCGCGCGTCTTCCTAAAGGAAAACAAAGACATCCGCGATAAGCTGGAAAACGGGCTGCGCAAAAAGATGGAGATCGCCATTCCGGGCAATCCGGCAAACGGCGCAGCGCCGGGACCGAACGGTCACTCGTCCGGGACCGCGAACAACGACAAATCGCCTATCAAAGCCGCTGCCGCAGTGGCGGGCGCAACCGACGCCGGCAAAGCGCGTCCGACCCGATAACCGCTGATTTGGCACGGGAGTGCGCCGCCATGCCTCGAGGGAGGCTGTGCTAAGCTTTTCTCGTGGCACAACACAACGACGTCATTCGGGAATCGTTCACCACGCAAGCGCAGGCTTTTGCAGCGAATCCGTGGGTCAGCGACGGAGAGCGAATCCGGCGCTTGGTGGCCGCAGCGCACCTTACAGGCAACGAGTGCGTGCTGGATATCGCGACGGGGCCGGGCTACATCGCGGAAGCCTTTGCGGGGGCCGCGCGAGAAGTCGTGGGCGTCGACCTGACGGACGCCATGCTTGCGATCGCCAGAGAACGCACGAGAGAGCGCGGCGTCTCGAATGTTTCTTTCCGCGCCGCAGATGCGCAAAACCTTCCTTTTGAAAATGAGGCATTTGACGTGGTGGTGTGCCGGCTGGCGTTGCACCATCTCCAGAAGCCGCTCGAAGTGCTTAGGGAAATGGCGCGCGTTTGCCGCCCCGGCGGAACTGTGCTTGTGGAAGACATTTACGCCAGCGAATTTCCCGAGCGCTCGGCGTATCAGGATCGCTGGGAGATTTTGCGCGATCCGTCGCACGTCCGCACGCTGCCGATCAGTGAACTTCTGCGGCTTTTTAGCGAAGCCGGGCTGGAGACTGACGCAGTTACGACCGCGGATGACCTGACTCCGGAAGTAGAACGCTGGCTGGCGACGACGAAGGCGAGTGCGGAGCGCGCGGCCGAGGTTCGACGGCTACTCGAAGAGGATCGTCGCCAGGATTTGAGCGGCACAAGGCCGTTTCAAGATGCGACAGGTCAGCTTTTTTTCCATGCGCGCACGGTGATTCTTGCCGGGCGCAAGGTCGGCTAAATTCGGCGTCCTGTACCAACGGTCAGTCATTCAAAACAAAGCACATAGGTACGTACTGGGGCGCATAGGCTATTGCGTACTAGCGGCTAGAGTCCCTACAATGTGTCTCATCCTGAGAGTTGGCGTTTCTCTCTGGAACAAGTTGGGCATACGCAGCGCTTGTAAGTGGCATCAAATCAGCAATCTGCTTCTTTGGCGGTTTAGGTGCAATACTAGTTGCTGCTTGTGCGATAGGGTGCGACTCGGATTTTCGAGGAAAGAAAACAGTTTGAGAATCCAGGTTGACCGTAGGGACAGTATGAGGTAAGTATTCGCCCACAGGAAATCTCGGGGAAGTTACGGGCCAAAGGCGGTTTAGTGAGGAAAGTAGCGAAATCAGTTCTTGCCATAGTGATGACGGCGTTCTTTGCCGTGCCAGTTCCCGCCGCTGCGGGCGGAAGTGGCGCCGGAACACGCACGCGGAGATATTCTTCGCGCTACCGCGGCGTACCGACATTCGCCGATTCCACCAGCTCAGACGTGACAACTTACGATGATCCGATCGTACGTGAGGCGGCTGTTGAAGCGCTGGGACGCTTCAACGGTTCTGTCGTCGCTGTCGATCCAAACACGGGACGAATCCTGACAGTCGTCAATCAAAAATTGGCGTTTGGGGACGGATACATTCCGTGCTCGACGATCAAGCCGACCATCGCCATCGCCGCGCTCGAAGAAAATGTCATCACGCGCGACACCATGCTCAAGGTGAGCTACCACAAGTACATGAATTTGACGGACGCGCTGGCGCACTCGAACAATGCGTTTTTCGAACAGCTTGGCGTCCGCATGGGATTTGAAACAGTTTCGAAGTACGCGCGACTGCTGGGCCTGGGCGAACTCGCCGGCTACGACCTGCCGGAAGAGCATCCCGGTTCGTTCCCGAGCGCACCGCCTGCACTCGGGGGCGTAGCGCGGATGTCGAGTTTCGGGCAGGGGATTCAGATCACTCCGTTGCAGCTCGCCGCGATTGCGGCGGCATTTGCGAATGGAGGCACGCTCTATTATTTGCAGTATCCGCGGACGCAAGAAGAGATAAAGGATTTCCAGCCGCGCGTGAAACGGGATTTGAACATCGCTTCGGTTCTTCCAGAGGTTCGCGAAGGGATGCTGGCGGCCGTTCTCTATGGAACTGGAAAGTCCAGTTTTGACAGCGGCGGCGACGAAACACCGCTGGGCAAAACGGGGACTTGCGACGATCACACCACGCCGTCGCGCATCGGCTGGTTTGTGACTTACGCTGACGAAGCCCATCCGAAAATCGCGCTGGCCGTGCTGCTGCGCGGAAATACGCGCCGCGTCAAAGGCCCCATGGCGGCTGTCATTGCGGGACGCATCTACAAGAAGCTGCGCGAGCAGAATTATTTCGCCGAGTCGACTGCCATCGCCACGCCTCTCACACCCTTGCTTTCCGGCAAGTAAACGAATCTCGATCGCAGAAATTTATGCGGGATGCATGCCGCAGAATGTAGCGAGGCACTTCCTCGCGGTGTCCAGTTCCGAGAAGCGGCTGCCTTCCTGCTCGATCAGATAGTATTCGACGCCGCCGACACTCTCCGCCGCTGCAAAAATGCCTTTCCAATTGGCGACGCCTTCTCCAAACAAAACGGTATAACCCTTCCCCGGATCGGGAGACCAATCCTTGAGATGAAGGGAGCGGATGCGTCCGGGATTTGAGCGAATCCAGGCCACCGGATCGGATCCCGCTTCGATGCAGGTGCCCACGTCGAGCTGCAACATGACCGAGGATTTCGTATTCTTCGCGAGGATTTCCATGGGGCGAACGCCGTTTTCGGGCGTGAATTCCACTTGATGATTGTGGTAGCCGGCTTTCAAACCGGATGGTTCGAGATGATCGGCGGCGAAGTTCAGCATATCCGCAACGGTCTTCCAGCCGTCGGGGCCGGGTTTTTCGTGAGAGCTGGCCATGACGACATACTTGCATCCTAGAATCAGGTTCAGATCGCGAGCGCGAGAGATCTTGTCGGGACCGAGATAGGAACTGTCATTGTGAGTGGAATAGCAACGAACACCGAGGCCGTCCAGCAGCTTGCGCATGTCCTTGGCCTGGGCTTCGGTCCATTCGAAGTAGGGAGCGTAAAACTCGACGCATTGATAGCCCATAGCGGCAACGGCGCGGACAGTGCCATCCGCATCATTCTTGAGAGCGTTCCGGACGGAATAGAGTTCGAGGCCAACGGGAATCCGTGCTGCGGCTTGTGAGCGGAGGGCCCAGGGCAACATCGCGGTAAAGGCCAGAAAAGAACGGCGCGAATAGACGCGTGAGGTCATGGCTGCATCCTACTTGAGAATGAGATGGATTTCACGAAAAGGTTACGCGATTGGGCGCAGGGAATGAGATTCGCGTTTGACTGCAAACGCGATTTGATACAAAAGTGTTCGTGGTACTCTGACGCGCAACGCTTGCGAAAAGAAAAATGGGACGGCCAGGCGCGACGCATGCCAAGCCGATACGTCTATCGAATAGGGGGACAGAGTGAATCGTCGTTTTGCGATTGTGCTGGTCACGGTGCTTTGCTTTGGCGTTGGAGTGCTCGGATACGTTTTTCGCTTGCGGCTTAGGGCTTCGGACGAATTTCAACGGCAAGTGAAATTGGGCCAGCTAGAAGCCGCCTGGATTCACGAGCATGTGATTGTGCCCACGGAAAAGCGAGTTCTTGCGCGGGATAATTTTACTTCGGCGCTGGAAAAGTTTGGACTGAGCCATCAACAGGCGGCGAACGCTTCGGAAGCGGCGCAACAGGCGTTCAATCTGCGGCAGGTGCGCGCGGGGAATACCATCAGCGTGGGGCGGTCCGTCGAGGGCGAGCTGCGGGAGATCGATTATAAAATCGATCCAGACCGCATGCTGAAAATCGTGCCGGCGGAGAGCGGGTTCACCGCCGAAGTAAAGCAAATACCGTCGAAAACGGTGGTCACGGCGGTGTCCGGACAGCTCAACGATTCGCTCTTCAATGCCGTGGCGCAGGCGGGGGAATCGCCGGAAATAGCCATGCGCCTGGCGCAAATTTTCGGCTACGACCTGGATTTCTACACCGACCCGCGCAAAGGCGATACCTTCCGGGTGCTGCTCGAGAAAAAGCTATACGCCGACGGCAAAACGGCGGGGTACGGGAAAATCTTCGCCGCCGAATACGACAATGGCGGCAAAAAATATCAAGCGCTGCTATTCCACGATGAATTCGGGCACGCCGCCTATTACACGCCCGACGGCAAATCGTTGCAGAAAATGTTTCTGCGTTCGCCGCTCAAGTTCGCCGCTCCGGTCACTTCGCATTTCAGCTTGGCGCGCTACCATCCAATTTTGAAAATCGTGCGCCCGCACCTGGGAACGGATTACGGCGCGCCGGTCGGAACGCCGGTGCAGACCATCGGAAGCGGCCGGGTGATTTTCGCGGGGCGAAAAGGCGGCGATGGGAACATGGTGCAAATCGTGCACTCCGAAGGCTATGAGACGATGTATTTGCACCTCTCGCGCATGTTCGTGCACCCGGGAGAGCATGTCGAGATAGGAAAGACGATCGGCCTCGTCGGCAGTACGGGGCTCTCGACGGGGCCGCATCTTGATTTTCGAATCATGCACAAAGGCCAGTTCAAAAACTTCGAGAAATTGGGGCTGCCGCCCTCCGATCCCGTTTCCAAAAGGCATTTGCCGGAGTTTGCCGCCGTTCGGGAAAGGTGGCTGCCGTTGCTGAAAAAGCCGGAGTTGCTGCAAGCGGGCATTTCCGGCACGTCCGGCCGTTAACGTCCTTCAACGAACTTCGGCGAATCTCCAAATTGTTCTGGCAGAATCTTGGCGTCCAAAAGCGTTGGTCTTCACTACTTCAATAGATGACGGGAAGCCTCGAGTAGTCGGCCGAAGCTTCTCCGGTGACGCGGAGAACAAGCAGGGTGCGGTCGTCGTGCGGGTTCGAGCCGGGTCCGCTGTAATCGTCGGTGGCGGCGATTATTTTCTCCGAGAGCTCATTCGCAGAAATTTCCCGTGGAGCGTCCGCCAAAAGTGCGTGCAGACGCGCGGAGCCGAACTCCTCCTCCCTACTATTTTCCGATTCCAGAATGCCGTCAGAAGCGAATAGAACGACATCGCCCGGTTCGAGGTCGATGGTAGTTTCGTCGTAGTCGTTTGTGGGGAAGAGGCCCAGCGGAACGCCTTCGACGCGAATTTCCTGCGCGCGGCCCGCTCGAACGAGCAAGGGATAAGGGCCGCCGGCATTGGCGAGAGTGAGGCGGCGCGCGGCGGCGTCATAGACGGCGAAGAGCATGGCGATAAAGCGGGCTTCGAGGCGAGCGCCGTACATCCTCAGATTGAGCATCTGGAGCATGCTGGCGGGATTGCAGGTGCTATTCACGACCAGCTCGCGCAGAGTTCCAATGGCCAAGGAACCGTAGAGAGCTGCGGCTGTCCCTTTGCCGGAAACGTCGCCGAGAGCCAGCGCCAGTTTGCCCTGGCCATAGGGAAGAAAATCGTAGAAATCACCGCCAAGCTCTCGAGCAGGAAAATAAGCGGCGGCGAGGTCGAGACCAGGAATGTTTTTGGCTCCATGGGGAAGGAGCTGGCGCTGGATTTCTCGCGCGGTGGCGAGATCTTCCTGCAAGCGGAACTCATTTTCGCGAGCTTCCTCGTAAAGTCGCGCATTTTCCAGGGCCACAGCGATGTAGGAGGCGAGCGTCGCCAGCATGCGCTCGTTTTCGGCGGTAAAGGCGCGAGGCTCCGTGCTTTCGAGGTCCAGGACGCCGATGAGGCGATCCTGCAAGAGAAGAGGAACGACCAGTTCGGAGCGGGCATCGAGGCCGGTCTCGCAGCGGATGTAGCGCGAATCCGTGAGCACGTCGTCGACGCGCACGGGGCGGCGCTCAGCGGCAGCCGTGCCGGTGAGGCCTTTGCGGAGCGGAAGGCTGAGGTAGGTGGGCACGGAATTCTCATAGCGCATGCCGAAAACGCTCTCGAGAAGCTGCGTTGATTCGTTCCAGAGCATGACGCTAAAGACGTGGTAGTTGACAATGCGCTTAACGCGCTGGGCGACGCGGCGGAGCAATTCTTCGCGGTCCAAAATGGAGGTCAACTCGCGGCTCACGTCATAGAGCAGGGCGAGAGTCTTGGCCTGCTCTGGAAAGGCAGTGAGAAGGCTCTGTGGGACGGGATCGACGTCGCCGAGAACAGCGTAGGAAGCGAGTTTTGAGAGGTCAACCATGTCTAATTTTGCGTGAGCCGTCTAATCTTCTTAGTTAGATGTAGGGCGGGCGAAATGGTTTCAAAAGCCGGTATTCTCTTGCTTCTCCTGGCCTGTTTAACTTGGCCACTACAAAGTTTTGTTTTCGACTGCAGAATCGCTTGACGGGGAGGAGCCGCGATTTTACGCTTGATGTGACGGAGGACTGGAGCATGTATGAGCGCCTCGCAAGGGCCGGCAGCGACGTTGCGTCCGTGCGTTTATTGCGGAAAGCCGGTGCCCACGCGGTTGAATCGATGCCCGCATTGCCGCGAAGAGGTGCCGGAAGTTCGTCTGACCCGGCGCGCCGGTAGGAATGGCCGGCGAGAAATCCGCCGCGGGTTGATGTACATGCTGTTGGGCGCCGTGATTTATTTTTTCTTGGGCGGCTATAGCGGGTTGCGCCTTTCTCTGCATTTGAATCCGCTCGTGACGGCTTACCTGGCCCCGGTGGTGTTTTTGGGCGGTTTTGGCATGTGCCTTTATGGGGTTTATTTGCGCATGCGATCGTGAGAGCCGCAGATTTTGCGCGGCCGGATGATGCAGCGTTCCAAGACCCTCCCTTAGAAACTCCATCTCTTGGTCAATTTGCAGCGAGCTCTTATGCTCCGCGAGTTTTGGCGATTCGCGCAGCTCCTGTTGCGGAATTGCGACTGGACCTGTCCTAACGGACAGCGTATCCAATTCGGGGAGTACCCTCCCTTGCTCCTCTCGCGGCGGAGAGAACCGCGTGGCCTACTGATAGACGGGACCCGTCCGGGTTCCCGCAGCTTGGGCCTGAAAAAACATTCGGAGGGCACATGAAGAAATTAGTCTTGGTTTTGGCAGTAGCGATGTTCAGCGTCACATATGGCGCCAGCAGAGCAGCCGCCCAGGGGCCGCAAGGGGCAGGTGCGGAATCGGCAGCGTCGAGCAACCCGATCAGTGCGCATTCCCTGAATCCCATTCATTGGGTGAAGAAAGAGCCGAAATCCGCCAGCGATCAACTGGATACAAAGGATGCGCAGGACCAGAAACTGACTGCCAGCCTGCAATCGCAAGGGGTATTGGCGGCGAATACGGACGCCAAGAGCGCATGCGAGAATTTCAAGGCGCTCGACGAGTGCGTAGCCGCACTGCACGCGAGCAAGAATCTCGGAATGGACTTCAATTGCCTCAAGTCCAACCTCACGGGCGTGCAAACGAGCGCCGATATGTCCGGGTGCAAGGGTTCAGCCGGCGATACGGCCATGACCCTGAGCAAAGCAATCCACGCGATGAAACCGGACGCCGATGCGAAGTCGGAAGCGAAAAACGCGGAAAAGCAAGCCAAGGACGATCTAAAAGCCGCGAAGGCGTAAGACCGCCTCGCGATACGACAAGCGCGAATTTCGAGCGAGAGCACACCGGTAATGCAGAGGGCGGGTTAGCCGAAGAAAATCCGGCGCCCGCCCTTTTGCTTTGAGCTGGAGAGCCTCGGAGAAGGCTCAGTCCTTGCCCGCCGCTTTGGCTTTGTCGGCCTGAACCAGGGGGACCTTCACCAAGTGTTCGGCCAGGAACCACACTTGAAGTTCGTTCGTGCGGATCACGTCCGATACCAGCAAATCGTTCGTGCCGTCGTCGCCGGCATCGCTGGCTTGTCTTGCCATGGTACGAGCTTCCTTCAAAATGATTTCGTGGGCTTCGAGAAGACGGGAGAGCTGCACCGGCGCCTCCTCACGGCCACGCGGCGGCCGCGGGATTATAGTGGTCTCGGCGACATCTGCCGCCATTGCGAGGCTGACGCCGCCCAGAATCTGAATGCGCTCGGCGATCTCGTCGACGAGCTCGTCCTGTTCGCCGTGATGCTTATCGAAGAGAAGATGCAGTTGGTAAAACGTGTGGCCAGCGACCTGCCAATGATGCTTCTTGTACATGTCGCGAAGCGTCATGGTGTCGGCGAGAAGCTGGTTGAGGTTCTCGGCGCTGGCCGCGCAGACTTTCTCGTCGAGGGCGATGGGCAGCTTGGCGATTTTGCCGTAGGGCTGGATCTCCGGGGCGTGCTGATGCTGGATCGGCCGCGCCTCTTTGGTGCCATCCTCGAGTTGACTGTAGGAAGCAGCTTGCTTGTTGTTCTTGAGGCTCATGGGTAGTTCTCCTTTCTCGTAATGCGGGTGCCTGCTGGAATCCCAAGAAGCAATTCTACTCTTTTCGGGAAACAACGATGATTTACATGAGCGCCGAGCAGGGCCTCTGCGTATGCGGAACTCTGCCAGGGCATGTGGACTTGGATGCTAGAGGATTGCAAAGAGCCATGCCTTCCCCCGGTTTTTTTGTAAGTGTTGATTCTAAAGCAGTTAAAATTCACATAACTCGTTTAAAATGAACAGTTACGAGCTGGCCTGCAACTGTTGATTCTAAATGACTTGTTTGCGGGCCGGTTGGCTACGCCGGGGCATACAGTAGGACCTATTCTCGCCTCTGCTCGCTGGGGCGAATGCGGTGCGCGCCGACGCTGGCTTGGATCGAGGAGGCGCGAAGACTCCCGGTCGGGCCGGGCTAGGCGCCGCCTGTGGCACGGGAGTGGCACCAAAAGAAAAACGCCAGCTCATAGGCTGGCGGTAGCGATGCCGGACGCAATGTTTCCTGATAAGTACGATACGCCATCAAGACCAGATCTCCAATGAAAAAAAATGGCGAGAGATGGGGAGAACGCCGGATTTAAGGCGGGGCTTCGCTATTTCACTTCCCAGGTATCTCCGGCCCGCAGAAGCTTGGCGAGATCGCCCGAGCCGCGCTTTGCGATGACGTCTTTAATTTGCTGGTTCATGAGGTCTTCGTAACGCGGGAGGTCATCCCAGGCGCGAAGCACGCCGATGGGCGTAGGGAAGCCGGGGCGATGCTCCATGTGGGAAAGCAAAAAAGCGTAGGAGGGACGCGGATGATGCGCGTCGTGGACGATGAGGTCCGATTCGGAGATGCCATTGCCGAGCAGGACGACTTCAATGTCGCCGTCAGGCAAGCGGCGAATGCCCTTGTCCCGGTTCTTGCCGAATACCAGGGGTTTGCCATGCTCCAGGTGGAGGAGGTGCTCGCTGCGCGCGTCGCGCTCGGTGAGGTTGAACCACGCGCCATCGTTGAAGATGTTGCAGTTCTGCAGAATTTCGACGAACGCGGAACCTTTGTGCGCGGCGGCGTGTTTTAGCGTTTCCTTGAGGTGCTGCTGGAAGACATCCACGGAGCGCGCGACAAAGGTGGCTTCGGCGCCGATGGCTAGGGAAATCGGATTAAAGGGCCTGTCAAGCGAGCCGTAGGGCGTCGACTTGGCTTTTTTGCCGAGCTCCGAAGTTGGCGAATACTGGCCCTTGGTCAAGCCGTAGATGCGGTTGTTGAAGAGCAGGACTTTCAGTCCAACATTGCGGCGGAGCATGTGAATGAGGTGATTGCCGCCGATCGAAAGGGCATCGCCATCGCCAGTGGCGACCCAAACTTCGAGGTCGGGGCGGATCGCCTTAATACCCGTGGCGACCGCGGGCGCGCGGCCGTGAATGGTGTGAAAGCCAAACGTGTTCATGTAATACGGGAAACGGCTGGAGCAGCCGATTCCGGAGACCACCACGAAGTTTTCGCGCTTGATTCCCAGCTCTGGAAAAACGGATTGCACGGCGGAAAGAATTGCGTAGTCGCCGCAGCCGGGACACCAGCGGACTTCCTGATCGGTCTGGAAATCCTTCTTGGTGAGAGGCGTGATGGGCGGCAAGGTGGCGGTGCTCATTGCGAAATCTCCCCAAGAATCTCTTCGATTTTTTGTTCGACTTCGGCCTGCTTGAAGGGACGGCCCTGGATTTTGTTCAGGCCGATGGCGTCGACCAAATACTTGGCGCGCAAAACCCAGAGAAGCTGGCCCATGTTCAGCTCCGGCACAAGAACCGCTCTGTATTGTTGGAGTACTTCGCCGAGATTTGCTGGGAGGGGGTTTAGATAGCGAAGATGAACGTGGCCGATTTTGCGGCCGCGCGCGCGTTGCGCTTTCAACGCCGCGGTGATGGCGCCATGCGTCGAGCCCCAGGCGACGATCAGAAGATCGCCTTCGGCGTCGCCGGCAGGCTCGACGTCGGGGATTTCCTGAACGACGGCGGCAACTTTGGCCGCGCGGATGCGGACCATGTTTTCGTGGTTGAGCGGCTCATAGTTGATGTTGCCGGTCACGTCCTGCTTTTCGAGGCCGCCAATGCGATGCTCAAGACCGGGCGTTCCGGGAACAGCCCAGGGACGCGCGAGCGTTTCCGTATCGCGCTTGTAAGGGAAATAGCCATTTGGACTGTTGGCTTCGGTCGCGAATTTCACGGGGAAAGCCGGAATTTCGTCGACGTCGGGAATGCGCCAGGGTTCCGCGCCGTTTGCGAGATAGCCGTCGGAGAGAACAATCACCGGAACCATGTACTTGATGGCGATGCGGCTGGCTTCTAGAGCGGCCCAAAAACAATCGCTGGGTGTTGCGGCGGCGATGATAGGAATCGGCGCTTCGGAATTGCGGCCGAAGAGCGCTTGCAAAAGATCCGCCTGCTCCGTTTTGGTTGGCAGGCCCGTCGAAGGTCCGCCGCGCTGGATGTCGCAGATGACCAGCGGAATTTCCACCGCTACGGCCAAGCCCATCGCTTCCGTTTTGAGCGCCATGCCCGGGCCGGAGGTCGTGGTGATGGCAAGCGCGCCTGCGTAGGCCGCGCCGATGGCGCTGGTGATGGCGGCGATTTCGTCTTCGGCTTGGAAAGTCATCACGCCGAAATCTTTGTATTGCGAAAGTTCGTGAAGAATGTCCGAAGCCGGCGTAATGGGATAGCTGCCCTGGAAGAGGCGGAGTCCCGATTTTTGCGAAGCGGTGACGAAACCCAGCGCGAGCGCCTGATTTCCGCTGAGATTGCGGTAAAAGCCGGCCGCGAGCTGCGCCGGAGGAATCTCATAACTGATCTGAAACGCTTCCGTCGCTTCGCAATACGAATAGCCGGCCTTCATCGCCAGCTTGTTGGCCTCGACGAGCAGCGGCTTATTTTTGAATTTGCCCTCGATCCAGCGGACGGTGGGATCCATCGAGCGGTTGTACAGCCAGTAGCACATGCCTAAAGCGAAAAAGTTTTTGCAGCGGCTGATGGATTTGGCGTCGAGTCCAAGATCGTCCAGAGCCGTTTTGGTGAGGCGCTCGAGTTCGACGGAGAAGAGACGGTATTTATCGAGCGAATGATTCTCGAGCGGGTTGGAATCCATCTTCGCTTTGCGCAAGTCGGTTTCCGCGAACGCGTCGGAATTTACGATGAGGATTCCGTTGGCTTTGAGGTCGGCGACGTTCATTTTGAGCGCGGCGGGATTCATGGCGATCAGCACGTCGACGGCGTCGCCCGGCGTGTACACGTCGCTTGAAGAGAAATGAAGCTGGTAACCGCTGACGCCGGGGAGCGTTCCGGCAGGCGCGCGAATCTCCGCGGGAAAGTCCGGGAAAGTGGCGATATCGTTGCCATAGAGGGCGACGGTGTTGGTGAACTGGCTGCCGGTAATCTGCATGCCGTCGCCGGAGTCGCCGGCAAAGCGAATGACGGCGCGATCGATGACTTCGCGCTTGTGCTTCACCGGCGGTGTTTCAATCAAAGTGGACATAGTTCCCAAGGCTCCGCTATTTCTGTACTCCCAAACGAATCCCCCAAGGGAGTGTGGCTCGATTTGTGAGATGGGCAGTGCGAAAACCAGGTTGGAAACAGCATCCAGCCGCCCGGAGCCTACCGAAGAAGAATACCACACCACCCCAGGGAGAGCGGAAAGAGAGAACCCTGGCGAGAAATGTGTCGTTACGGAAAAGAGTGTCGGACGCGGCGGCTGGTTTCGATCCGCCGTGCAGCCTCACGTTTTTGCGGCGGCAGCCTCGAAAAAGCGCTCGCGGAAGTAAAAGAGCATGACCACGATTGCGACAGGGACCACCAGGCTGATGTAAGCGATGGGCCGCATGTGGCGGAGGAAGTCCATGGGAACGGAGATACCGTCAGGCATGCGCATCGCGCCGGTTATCTCGGCGGCCATGGAATTCATCCACTCGTCGAAATTGGGGCTGAGCAAACTGATGATTCCGCTGGCGAGCCAGAGGAGCTGAAGCGCGATGGTAAGCGGATAGCTCCAAGGCTTGAGCTTCAAGAGACCGATACCGAGAGCCGTCATAAGAAGACAACTGAGGACGAAAATAAGGTTGCCGAGGGGTGGATAAAACAAATGGCCGAAGAGCAGCATCGGCATGCGAAAGGGCAAGACCGGAAGAATTAGGATGTTCGCGGCGGAGGTGATGAAAAACCAGGCAAGCACCGTGATGGCGACGGGGACTTTCGGTTTCGGAGGCCGCGAAAGATTGCCCGGTGCGGAGCTGAGAGCGAATTGCTCCTTCACGGCCGGCTGAAGAGCAGTAGCCACCAAATTCCCACGACCAGCGGCGCGCCGTAGATGGCGACGAGAATGAGCCGGAAGATCAAAGCAAAATTCTCCGGCAAGCCCGCGGAATTGGGGGACGTGGGGAGAGACATGAAGAGGGCGATGGGTATGCCGATGAGGCCGAAGAAAAAACAGACGCCGGCCCAAACCAAAGCGGAAGTGCGCGACCAATTGCGGAGAACAAAGAGCCCGACGCCGGTGACGATTCCGAAAATGCCGCAAGCAATCCCCAAAACCGCCAAGCCGAGGCTTGCGATGCGGACGAAGGGCGGCTGGGCCACCACGCTCGCGGGCATTTTTACCAAGAGCAGCGCGAAAAGGCCGAGCGCCGAGGCGATCAGCACCAGCACGCTGCCGAGAATCGCGACCACTCCGGCGGCGATGACGGAGGCAGAAGGCCTGGGAGAATTGCCCATACCGTGTGTGTATATCATTTCCAGAAGTGCCGCGACAGAGAAGTGAACGTAACACGAAAGCAAAATGCCGCTTGACGTTCGCTTTCTTTTCGCCTAATGTGGGGACGCTCGATCAGCTCGCGCGGAGGCAAACAATGGCACTGACAAAACGGCAAAAGGAAGTGCTCGATTACCTGGTTTCCTTCGAGACGAAACACGGGTATGCACCGAGCTTCGAAGAGATTGGCAAGGGGCTGAAGCTGACTTCGCTGGCCACCGTGCACAAGCACATCACCACGCTCGAGAAGAAGGGATTCATCCGGCGCGGCTATAACCAGAGCCGCTCGATCGAAATTCTGCAATTGCCCAAGCCGGTAAAGGAACAGATCAGCGATCGAAGAGTGCAGGAGCTGCCGCTGGTTGGACGCATCGCCGCGGGCAGGCCGCTGGAAGCCGTGGAAGAGCGCGAGACGCTCTCTCTGGGAGATTTTGCGCGCGGCGGAAATTCGTTCGTACTGCAGGTGAAAGGCAGCTCGATGATTGAAGATCACATCCTGGATGGCGATTACGTGGTTTGCGAGCAAACGCAGGTGGCGAACGCGGGTGACATTGTCGTGGCGCTGATTGGCGGCGAGGAAGCGACGCTCAAGAGGTTCTACCGGGAGGGGGCGGGCAAAATCCGCCTGCAACCGGCGAATTCGGAGATGGCGCCGATCATGGTGGCCGCGAACGACCTCAAGATTCAGGGACGCGTGATTGGCGTGCTCAGAAAGTACTAAACACCCGCCGCGAGCGACATCGTCCCGGTCTAACAGTCTTCTGAGCGGGCTCCCTGCTTCGCCCGCTTCGCGGCCTCTTCCACATCCGTAATCCGGGCCCCCAGTTGAAACTCCGTGTACCCTGTGATTTTCATGTGACCGGCCGGAGGCGCTACGCGTCAAAGGTACGAGGCGAAACCTGCTACAATGGCGGCCGCCAAGGAAACCACCTGAATTGTCTCCTAAACGCGAAAACATACTGATCGTCGAGCCCGATGAGGCGCGGCAGCAGCAGGCTCAGGACGTGCTGCGTTCCGCGGGTTATGAAGTTTCTTCGGCCCCTTCGCAGGACGAAGGATTCCGGCTCGTCCAGAGTGGCGCCGTGGATGTGTTTCTCCTTTCGGCCGACCTTGCCGATGTGTTCTGCTGCAATTCGCTGGCGGAAATCAAAGGCCTCGGTTCCACTTCCAACACGCGCGTGATTCTTTTTGCGCGCGGGGGCGCTGCAGAACGCGCCCGTGCGCTGGATTTGGGTGCGAACGACGTATTGACGCCGCCCTGGGAGCCGGCCGAGCTGCTCGCTCGCGTCCGCGTCCAGTTGCGAGAGAAACACGCGCTCGAAGAGCTGCAAGCGAAATCGCGGCTCGCGGAAGAAGGGCAGGAGATCGCCCACACGGCATTTCAAGCCATCGCCGTTACGGAGAAAATGACGCGCGACGCCTTCTCGCTCGATCGCGCATTGAAAATCGGCGTCGCCGCGCTGCTCGGCGTGGCGGCCCTCCTCTCGATTATCTTTCTCCTGTATACACGCCGCGCGGATACGGAAACGCGGCGCGCCTATTCCGTCATTGCACAGCTCGAGCATGGCGTGCATACGGAGCAGGCGCTCGTCGATGAGGCCAACAAAGCGCGCACGCAGCTGCAAAAATCGGATCTCAACGCGGAACAGCAACTGCTTCAGAAGCAGACGGACGACCTTCGCCAAAAACTTTCCGCGGCGGATGCCAGCGAGGTTTCCGGGCTGCGCAAGGAATTAGCGGATACCACGACTCGCTTGAAGCGCGTCGAAAATGAATCGCACGCCGCGGAAGGCGTCATCCGCGCCAGCGCTCCTAGCGTCTGCCTTCTGCACGTCTCGGTTGCCTTTCTCGATAAGGCTTCGCACAGGCCGTTGCGGTATGTGGGGATCAATCCGGATGGCCAGCCAGTCAAAGATAGCGACGGCAACGTGAGCTATACCCTGGAGGGCAGCTCGCCGCAGGTTCTCGAAGATTTCTTCGGGACGGGTTTCATTGTCGGCAAGGATTTGATCCTCACCAACCACCACGTCGCACAGCCGTGGTGGGAGAATGACGATCTTAGCGCGGCGGCGCAGCAGGGATTGCAGCCGACGATCGCGGAGATGGCCGCGTATTTCCCAGGAGCGACGACGGGCATTCCCTTGAACATTTCGCAGATTTCCGATCAAGCCGATTTGGCGCTCCTGACGGGCGACCTGTCCACTCTAAATCGTCCGATCCTTAAATTGGATGGCAGCAAACAGGCCGCGGTGAGCGGCGAACTTCTGATTTCGCTGGGTTACGCGACGGGCTTGAGCGCCATACTGGCGCGCGCGGGCGAGGACACGGTGAAAGAGATCGTTAAGGAAAGCGGCGGCGACCCAAAGAAAATTGTGGATGAGCTTGAGAAGCGCCAGCTCATCCGGCCGCTGGTGACGCAAGGACATGTTGGCGACGTCTTGCCGGATAAAATTGTTTACGATGCGCAGACCACGTCCGGCGGCTCGGGCGGACCGCTGATTAACCGCGATGGGGAAGTGATTGGCGTGACGTTCGCGATCGTCCGGGGCTTTGGCGGCTCGAACTTCGGAGTGCCCATCCGCTTTGCCCAGCAGCTTCTGAAGCCGTAGCGCAGCTCCTTTTTAATCCCGTCCATTTGCGAACTTTGTCCGGCGAATCGAAAAAAGTGTTCCAGGCGTCGCGCGGCCGCGTGAAACAATGTAAAGTTTCGCGTAAGCTTCTTGCCGGCGCCTTGATGAAGAAAAACAAGCCCATTCGCAAATTGCTGGCTGCCAACCGCAGCGAAATCGCCATCCGGATTTTCCGCGCGGCGACCGAGCTGGGTCTGCGCACCGTCGGAATCTATTCGCAAGAAGACCGCTTGGCTCTGCACCGTTTCAAAGCGGATGAAGCCTACCAGGTCGGCGCGGGTAAAGGTCCCGTTGAAGCCTATCTCGATATTGCGGGCATCGTTTCGCTGGCAAAGGAAAAAGGCGTCGACGCGATTCATCCGGGCTACGGGTTCCTCTCCGAGAATCCCGCGTTCGCGCGCGCGTGCGAAAAGGCCGGGATTGCGTTTATCGGGCCTACGCCGGAGTTGCTCGAACTTCTGGGCGATAAGACGGCGGCGAGACGGCTGGCGATTTCGGCGGGCGTTCCGGTGCTTCCGGGGACGCAAGAGGCGGTAAAGTCCGCGAGCGAAGCGCGCGAATTCGCTTTGGAGATCGGCTATCCGGTTATCGTGAAGGCCTCGATGGGCGGAGGCGGCCGCGGCATGCGCGTGGTTCGCGAAGCAGCGGAACTGGAGTCGCGGCTCGAAGAAGCGCAGGGAGAGGCGAAGTCCGCCTTTGGTGATGCCAGCGTTTTCTTGGAAAAATACTTGCCTCGCGCGCGGCATCTTGAGGCGCAGATTCTCGGCGACAATCACGGCAATTTGCTGCATCTCTATGAGCGCGACTGTTCCGTGCAGCGGCGGCATCAAAAAGTGGTCGAGGTCGCCCCCGCCGCAAATTTGCCTGCGTCTATTCGGTCGGAACTCTGCGAAGCTGCGGTGCGCCTCGCGCGACAAGCGAAATATCGCAATGCCGGCACTGTTGAGTTTCTCTACGACGTCGACGCGAAGAATTGGTATTTCATCGAAGTGAATCCGCGCATCCAGGTCGAACACACCGTCACGGAGATGGTGACCGGCATCGATTTGGTGCGCTCGCAGATTCTCGTGGCTCAGGGCCACAAGCTGCACGAGGAGCCGCTGGCGCTTCCGCAGCAGCAAGACGTTCCGCTCTACGGCGCGGCGCTTCAGTGCCGGGTCACTACCGAAGATCCGGAAAAGAATTTCGCGCCCGATTACGGGAAGCTCACGACCTATAGATCGCCGGCGGGCTTCGGCATTCGCCTGGATGGCGGCACGGCTTACGCGGGCGCAGTTCTTGCCGCGTATTACGATTCGCTGCTCGTCAAAGTGACGGCTTGGGGAACGCAGCTGCCCGAAGCTTGCCAGCGCATGGACCGTGCGCTGCGCGAGTTTCGCATTCGCGGCGTGAAAACCAACATTCCTTTTCTCGAAAATGTCGTCAACCATCCGCGTTTCCGCGCCGGCGACGTAACGACTTCCTTTCTCGATGACTACCCTGAGCTGTTTCGCTTCCATAGCCGCGGCGACCGCGCCACCAAGCTGCTTTCCTATCTCGGCGACGTGATTTTGAATGGGAACCCCGAAGTAAAAGGCAAAGCAGTTCCGCAAGTGTGGGAAAAGGCCGTGCTGCCTTCCGTTCCCGGAATCGAGCCGCCAGCGGGAACGCGCCAAATGCTGCAGAAGCTGGGGCCGAAGAAATTTGCGGCGTGGGCCAGAAAAGAAAAACGGCTGCTGATCACGGACACGACGTTTCGCGACGCGCACCAGTCGCTGATGGCTACGCGGGTCCGCACGTATGATTTGCTGGCCACCGCGGGCGCCATCGCGCGGCGACTTCCGAATCTATTCAGCCTCGAAATGTGGGGCGGCGCGACGTTCGACACGGCCATGCGTTTTCTTCATGAAGATCCCTGGCAGCGTCTTCGCGAACTCCGCGAACGCGTTCCCAACATTTGTTTTCAGATGCTGCTCCGCGGAGCGAACGCCGTCGGCTACACCTCTTATCCAGACAACGTCATTGTCGAGTTCGTCCGCGAAGCGCACTCACAGGGGATCGACATCTTCCGCGTCTTCGATTCCCTAAATTCCATCGAAAACATGCGCGTTTCCATTGACGCCGTGCTCGAGACCGGCGCGGTCTGCGAACCGGCCATTTGCTACACGGGAGATATCTTCGATAAATCCCGGCCGAAATATTCGCTGAAGTATTACGTTTCGATGGCCAAGCAGCTCGAAAAGCTCGGCGCGCATTTTCTGGGCATCAAGGATATGGCGGGTCTGTGCAAGCCCTATGCCGCCTACGAACTTGTGAAGACGCTTCGCGAAGAAATTGCCATTCCCGTGCACTTTCATACGCACGACACCAGCGGCATCAATTCCGCTTCCGCGCTCAAAGCCTCGGACGCGGGCGCCGACGTTGCCGATGCGGCGCTGGCTGCGATGAGCGGCGGCACCAGCCAGCCCAATCTCAATTCCATCGTCGAAGCGCTGCGCCACACGCCCCGCGACACTCATCTGGAGATCGAAGCGCTGAACGAATGCTCCGATTATTGGGAAACGGTCCGGACCTATTATTTGCCGTTCGATTCGGGTCCGAAAGCCGGTTCGGCGCGACTTTATCAGCATGAAATTCCCGGCGGACAGTATACGAATTTGCGCGAGCAAGCCGCCGCCATGGGTTTGGGCCACCGCTGGCGCGAAGTGGAGAAGATGTACGCCGAAGTGAACCAGCTTTTTGGCGACATCGTGAAGGTGACGCCTTCCAGCAAAGTCGTCGGCGACATGACGCTTTTTCTGATGGCCAACGAACTCCAGCCTGGCGATTTGTTGAAGCTCGGCGAAAAACACGGTCTTTCGCTCCCGAATTCCGTCGTTGAAATGTTTTCCGGCGTGCTGGGCGTTCCGCCGGGCGGATGGCCGCGCAAGTTGCAGAAGATCATCTTGCGCGGAGCGGCACCGCTGAAAGGAAGGCCGGGCGCGAGTCTCGAAGCCGTGGACTTCGCCGAAGAATCCGCGGCGCTCGAGAAAAAAATCGGCCACAGCGCGCGCCGCGACGCCCTGCTGAGCTATCTTCTCTACCCGGATGTGTTCGTAAAGTTCGACAAATTCCGCCAGACTTACGCGGACGTTGGCGTGCTTCCCACGCCCGCGTTTTATTACGGCCTGGCTTCCGGCGAAGAGATCACCGTTGAAATCGAACCCGGAAAGACGCTCATCCTCAAGTTTCTGACGGCCAGCGACCCGCATCCCGATGGCACGCGGACGTTGTTTTTCGAGCTAAACGGGCAGCCGCGCGAAGTCAACGTGCGCGATCGCGCGTTGCGCGTAGTTGAACGCGCGCACCCCAAGGCCGATCCGGCGGATCCAGGGCAAGTGGCTGCGCCGACGGCCGGCGTGATCAGCGGCATCGCCGTGCAAGCGAATCATCCCGTCGAACGCGGAGCGAAACTCCTGACCCTCGAAGCCATGAAAATGCAATCGAACATCTATGCGCCGATCTCCGGCCGGGTCGTCAAGCTTCTCGTCGCGCCGGGGCAGCATGTCGAAGCCAAAGATTTGCTGGTGGCTATCGCGCCGTGAGCGGTCCCAACCTGCGCAAACATGAAGGTTTTCGCTCCCGCTTTCTGAGGAACCAGCGCGACCTGATCGTCTATCTTCCGCCAGGTTACGACGATCCTTCCGGCCGCCGTTTTCCCGTCCTCTATCTTCACGACGGCCAAAATCTTTTTGATGGCGCCACTTCCTTCATCCCCGGAATGGATTGGCACGTCGGCCAAACTGCCGATCAATCGATCGGTGCAGGTTCGGTCGAGCCGCTGATTATCGTTGGCATGTACAACACCAAAGCCCGCATCCGTGAATACACGCCGACACACGTTCCCAAACTGGGCGGCGGCCGCGCCGATCGCTACGCAAAATTTCTGATCGAGGAAGTGAAACCTTTTATCGAACGCGAATACCGAACTCTAAGCGGCTCCCAGGAAACCGGAATCGGCGGTTCTTCGCTCGGCGGCCTCGTTTCCCTGTACCTGGGTCTGAAACTTCCGCAGGTGTTTGGCAAGATCGCTGCACTATCTCCTTCCGTCTGGTGGAACCAGCACGTCATGCATCGGTTTGCTCAGGCTGCCGAGGCCGATCCTCGTCCGCGCATCTGGCTGGACATCGGAACCCGCGAAGGTCCGCGCATCGTGCACGACGTGGAACAATTTCGCGATGTGCTCCTGCAAAAAGGCTGGCAAACCGACCGCGATTTGCACTACGAGCGCGTCGAAGGCGGCGAGCACAACGAAGCAGCCTGGGCGCAACGCGTCGGGCCTTTTCTGCAATTTTTATTTCCGGCCCGCTAGGCCGGGCGAAGTATAATCCGCGCTTCATCGCGCGGCTAGGCGTGCCGTTTTCGCGCAAACTCCGCGCGCTGTTCAGGGGTCATTCGATGGCCGAGAACCGTCCTCTCACGATCCTCTGTGTCAGCTCCTACGAAAAGGGGCAGGAGTTCCTGCGCACCTGCAAAGCGATCGGCTGCCGCGTTCTGCTTTTGACAGTCGAAAAACTCCGCGACGCGGATTGGCCGCGCGAATCCATCGATGAAATGTTTTTTATGCCCGAAGAGTTGCCTTTGCAGGACCTAATCAACGCCGTGAGCTTCGCCGCGCGTACCCAGCCCATTGACCGCGTCGTCGCTCTCGACGAATTCGACATGGAAAATGTTTCGGCCCTCCGCGAACACCTTCGCATCCCCGGCATGGGCCTCACGACCGTGCGCTACTTTCGCGACAAGCTGGCGATGCGCGCTCGCGCGAAAGAATCCGGCATTCCCGTTCCCGAGTTCGTTCACGTGCTCAATTATGACTGTGTGCGCGAATTTATGGCGCGCGTTCCCGGGCCCTGGCTGCTGAAGCCGCGGTCGCAGGCCTCGGGCATCGGCATGAAGAAAATTCAGGAAGCCGCCGAACTTTGGCCCTGGCTCGATCAGCTCGGCGATAAGCAGTCCAACTATCTGCTCGAGCAATTCATCCCCGGCAGCGTTTTTCACGTGGACAGCGTGGCCACGGAGCGCGAAGTGGTTTTTGCGGAAGCTCACGCTTACGGCGTCCCTCCGCTGGAAACTTCGCATCAGGGCGGCGTTTTCACCACGCGCACGCTTCCGCGAGATTCCGCCGATGCGCGAGCGCTCCTCGACCTGAATCTTGGAGTGCTTAAAGAACTTGGCTTCTTGCGTGGCGTCACCCACGCCGAATTTTTAAAAGCTCATTCCGATGGTAGGTTTTATTTCCTGGAAGTAGCTGCCCGCGTCGGCGGCGCTTACATCTCGGACGTCATCGATGCAGCTACCGGAATCAATTTGTGGCGCGAGTGGGCCTATCTTGAAGTCGGTGCAGGGAACCAGCCTTATCATTTACCGCAAAGGCGTAACGATTATGCGGGAGTAATTGTGTCTCTCGCCCGCCAGGAAAGCCCGGATACGAGCGCATACGATGATCCTGAGATCGTCTACCGCATCAAAAAATATCATCACGTCGGATTCGTGCTTAAATCCTCCGCGCCCCAGCGCATCGAGGAACTCCTCGATTCCTATGCAAAACGATTTCAATCCGATTTCCTCGCGACGCTGCCTGTTCCCGAAAAGCCTGGCAACTGAACAATCCATGGGGTAGACTCTGGTCGCCCCCCTAAACGTCGTCACCTGGGATTCATCGAATTTTGCATTCCCAACGAAGACGGACACTGGCCGAAGGTCTAGTTACTTTCACGAACGGCCAAGCAAGACTGCATTTGCCGTCTGTTATTCCGAGGAATAAAGTTTGCAATACCCCGAGCAAAAATTCGCAGGGGTGGTGCTATCCCTTTGGGAGGACCGATGTGGGGCAATAAGAAACCGGATACGCCGCAATACGCGCCTCCGGAACCAAATAATTTTCCAACGAATCAGCCGCCGAAGTCCGCTCCGGCGACTTGGGAGGGAACTACCGCAATGAGTACAGATGCTATGCGTCCACTGGGTGCAACCGCGGACCGCGCCACCGCGCGGCTCGGGGCCAGCCTGCACGTGAAAGGCGAGATCTCCGGCAACGAAGATCTGCTGATCGACGGCTCGGTCGAAGGACTGATCCAGCTTGATGAGCGGAAGCTGACGGTCGGAACTACCGCAAAAGTCACTGCCGATATCATCGCCCGCGAGGTGGTGGTGTACGGCACCGTGAAGGGTAATCTTCGTGCCAAAGACCGTATCGAGATTAAGAAGGATGGCTCCGTCAACGGCGATCTCACCACCGCCCGCATCATGATCGAAGACGGCGCCTACTTCAAAGGCTCGATCGAAATCGATAAGAGTTCCGAGAAGGACTCGAGTCACGGCGCTTTCGCCAAGAGCTCGCCCGCTCCTGTGGGCGCGCCCGCAACGAAAACCATTTAACGATAAGCGATCTGCTTTCATTTCTTCGAGGCGGCGCGGACCTTCGGTCCTCGCCGCCCTTCGATTTTTATAGCTCTTCTTTTTCCTTCCTCAAATTATTTCTTAACTTGACAATTAACGTAGGTGCTTTATAGTTTGCCATGGTAACCCTCTCTAGGTAGCGCCGCCCTGTTTTGCCGCTTCGTCCCGTGGCGCAGCAGATTTAGCTGGGCGCGCAAGGAACGTGGGGTTGTTCGATGGCACGGCTAAGACAGAGCGCCCCCGGCTCGCTTTTGGGTCTTCTGTTCGTTCTGTGTTCCGGCTGTGGCGGCGGCTCGTCCAGCCTCGGGGTTCCCCCGCCTCCGCAGCCGAATTTCTCTCTCGGGTTTTCCCAGAATTCCATCACTGTCGAGCAAGGCGCCACAAGCCCCCCAATTAGCCTCTCCGTTGGTTCCGTAAACGGCTTTGCGGGCACTGTTCAGATCAATCTCTCGGGTTTGCCCACGGGCGTCATCTCCAATCCCGCGAGCCCTTTCAGCGTTTCCGCCGGCGCGAGCACGCCCGTGCTCTTTTCCGCTGCTTCCAATGCGAATACCGGAAACTTTACCGTCATTGCGACCGGCGCGAGTGGTTCTCTCACTCATCCTGCCAATCTGGGGCTCACCATTCAGAATGGCATCCTCGCGAATCTTCCGCGAACGACCTTTGCGCGCACCGACTCCACTCCCTCGCTGGATGATCCCGCTGGCGAATACCACCACCGCCACATCGTTTACGATCCCGCGCATCAACTCGTCTTCGTTGCCAACCGCGCCATGAACCGCGTCGAAATTTTCTCTTCGAAGACGGCCGCCCGCGTCGCCCAAGTCAGCGTTCCTGGTGCGAGCAGCGCCGATCTTTCGCCTGACGACTCGACTGTGTGGGTCGGAACGGTCACGGAACAAGTGGCGGCCATCGATACCACTTCCCTCCAAATCAAGGGCCGCTACGAAATCTCGGGTCTGCAGCCTCTTCCTAACACGCTCTTCGATCGCCCCGAAGAATTGCTCGCGCTCTCCAGCGGCAATCTCATGATGCGCCTGCGCCAATCCCAATCCGGTGAAGCGCTCCTCGCGCGCTGGACTCCTGCGTCCAACACGCTTGCAAATCTCACCTCCACCGAGCCTCAGCTCTTTCAGAATGGCCTCGGCGCGATGGCCCGAACGGGCGACCAAACAAAAGTATTGGTTGCCGCGAGCGACGCCAGCGGCGAACTGGCGCTCTACGACTCCAATGGCAACGTTCTCGCCGGTCCTCATGGCCTGGGCAGCGGCACGATCCCTCTCGTCGCTGCCAATCCTGACGGCACTCGCTTCGCAGTAGTCTTCGTTTCGAACGGAGCCACGCAGGTTCTTCTGCTCGATGGTTCTCTCAACCAACTCGCCGTTTACGCATCTACCGCCGTCAACGGCATGGTTTTCTCGCGCGACGGCAATTTCCTCTACCTCAGCGAAAATGTCGCGGGTCCCCCGGTCATCACCGCCCTGGATGGCCATAGCCTCAATAGCATTGGCCAGGTACCCGATTTGTGGATTGCGGGTCGCCGTTCGGAAATCGAAGATGTAGATTCGACCAGTCTCCTCTTTGCGCTTGCGAATCGCGGCGTGAGTTTTATCGATGCTGCATCGCCCGCTGTGCTCACAGGAATCGCGGCGATTTTTTCCGCGCCGCCAGTGGTTCAGCCATCGGAGGGTCCCAACGCCGGCGGCACGTCCACCGTTCTCGCGGGCGAGAATTTTGAAACTTCCGCCCAAGTCCTGTTCGGCTCTCAACCTGCGAGCAACGTCAGCATCCTCGGCAACGTGCAATTCACCGCAATGTCGCCTGCCAACGCGGCAACAGGCGCCGTGAACGTGACCGCCTATTTCCCAACCGGCTGGCTCGCGCTTGCGCCGGATGCGTTCAGCTACGGCCCGCAAGTCCTTCAAGTGTTGCCAAACGCCGGCGCCCCGGCGGGCGGCGACACGGTACAAATTTATGGCTACGGTTTCGGCAGCGATCCGACCCAAGTGACCGTCAAAATTGGCGGCGTGAATGCCACCGTGCAACAAATCCAAAACGTCACGGCTCTCGCATCGTCTTTGGGATTGGACTCCACGTATCCTTTTCCTCTCGAGTGCGTGACCCTGCAAACGCCGCTGGGCGCCGGCGGAAACGCGGACGTCGTCCTCAGTTCTCCGGCCGGTTCGGTCACCGCTTCGAAAGCCTTCCAATATCTGCAAAGCGAAAATTTCTACGCCAAGCCTTCTTTCGATAAATTCGTTTTATACGACCAGTCCCGCCAGTGGCTCTATCTCAGCAACATCGATCATGTCGACGTCTTCGACTTGACCACCGATCTTTTTCACGCCAGTGGCATCGAGCCGCCCGGCGGTCCGCCTCCCACTTCCGAATTCCGCGGCCTCGCGCTAACTCCCGATAACACGCAGCTTGTAGCCGCCGATTTTGGCGCGCAGAATATTTATCTCCTCGATCCCGATAGCGGCGCGGGCACGAGCGTCGCCGTGGGCGGCGTCCCCGGCTTCACGAATTCGGGCCCGTCCCGCGTGGCCGCCACCAGCACGCAAAATGTTTTTGTCGGCTTGAGCGCCGAGTCCGGCTCCTCTGGCGGCTGCACCTCTTGCCTCGGCCAATTAAACTTGACGGCCAGCCCTCCCACCATTGAGCCCGCCGCGCAGCCCGAAATCACCAGTCTCACCGGCGCGCCTCTCGTGCAATCCAATGCCAGTGGCGATCAGGTGTTTGTCGCGTTTGCCGCCGCGCCAGGCGGTCCGCTCGCTCTTTGGAATGCATCTTCTCCCGGCCAATTTTCGACCTTCACCGCGAATGATTCCGCCTCGGATATCGGAACGGCCGCCGACGGCACTATGTTTGCCCTCTCGGTCAACGGCGCCACGGAAATACGCGCCGCTGATCTTTCGCTCGCCGCCGTTCCCGCAAATCCCGAACTCGCGCAGATTCCCGGTCGCGTCCAAGTCCCAGGAATCGCCCTCCATCCCAGCGGCGCCCTCGTGTATCAGCCATTTCTCACCGGCCCTGCCGGAAACGCCGGCGTGCAAGGCGGCGTGGACATTCTCGACGCGCACACCGGCGCACTTCGCCTTCGAATCTTGCTGCCGCAACAATTCATGACCGACGTCGACGGTTTGCACGGCAGCTTTCTCGCGATTGACGAAAATGGACAACGCTTGTTCGCTATCACCTCGACCGATGGCACTGCGCAAAATGCTGGCGTCACAGTCGTCACGCTCTCCAACGTGCCGCTCGGAATTGGAACGCTCACTCCCGCAACTGGGCCTGCTGCCGGCGGTACGCAGCTCACGCTTCGTGGCAGCGGCTTCGAGAGCGGCGTCACCGTAACCATTGGCGGGAAAAGCGCCAGTGTCACTTTCAAGGACATGAACACGCTGACCGTCGTAACTCCCGCGCTCTCCGCTGGCGCGCAGCGCCTCACCATCACCAATCCCGACGGCGAAACCATCTCCCTCGACGCAGCTTTCCTCGCCAACTAACCTTCTTCTTTCCCTTCGCATGCTTTCCAACTTTCCTCTAACCAACGCCTGTTTTTCTGCATCTCATGAAGTGCAGGTTGCCGGGTACAATCGACGCACGTTCGCGACGCTGCGCTCCAAAAGAGCGCGCACGGAGGAAACATGGAAACGCGCAAGCTTGGCAATTCAGACTTGCACATCACACCGGTGGGCTTCGGTGCCTGGGCCATCGGCGGAAGCGGCTGGGATTTTTCCTGGGGACACCAGGAAGACGCGGACTCCATCGCTGCCATTCATCGCGCGCTCGAACTCGGGCTGAATTGGATCGATACCGCCGCGGTCTACGGCGTTGGTCATTCGGAAGAAGTGGTCGCGCTAGCTCTGAAAGACTGGCGCGGTCCGCGGCCCTACATCTTTACCAAATGCGCTCTCCGCTGGGATGAGCAAGGCCACGTCACGCAGAACCACACCGCCGAATCCATTTGCCGCGAATGCGAAGACAGCCTGCGCCGCCTGAATGTCGAGGTCATCGACCTTTATCAAATGCATTGGCCGCCTTCCGATAATGGCCCCGGCCTTGAAGAGGCTTGGCAAACCATGGCCACCTTGCAGAAGCAAGGCAAAGTCCGCTGGATCGGCGTTTCGAATTTCAACGTTCCGCAAATCCAGCGTGCCGAAAAAATCGCCGCGGTCACTTCCTTGCAGCCGCCCTATTCGCTCATTCGCCGTCAGGTCGATAAAGAAATCCTGCCCTATTGCAAACAGCAAGGAATCGGCGTCATCTCCTATGCGCCGATGGCTTCGGGACTGCTGACCGGAGCGATGACCCGCGAGCGCGCTGCCGCCCTTCCTCCCGACGATTTTCGCAGCAAGAGCCCGGAATTTCGCGAGCCGCGCCTCTCCAAAAATATCGAGCTTGTCGAGCGCTTGGGCAAAGTCGGCGCTCGCCATGGCCGCAATCCGGGGGAAGTCGCCATCGCTTGGGTGCTCAGCAATCCCGCCGTCACGGGCGCGATTGTTGGCGCCAGAAACGCCAAGCAAGCCGAAGGCGTCATGCGTGCCGGTGAGCTAAAACTTTCGCCCGAGGAAATCGCGGAAGTCGAAGGCGCCGCAGCGGCCGCAGCTGCCGGATGAAACGCGGCATCTTACGCACAAGGAGATTCTTTCGATGAACCTCGGCCTGAAAGGGAAGAAAGCCGTCGTTTCCGGTTCCACCGCGGGGATTGGTCTCGCCATCGCGTCCGCGCTCGCCGAAGAGGGCGCCAGCGTTGTCATCAATGGCCGCACGCAAGTTCGCGTCGATGCCGCCCTTGAAAAAATTCGCAAACAATACGAATCTGCCGACGTGCGGGGTTTTGCCGCGGATCTAGGCACGGCCGCGGGCGTCCAGGCTTTTGTCAAGCAAACGCCTCAAGCGGACATTCTGGTCAACAATTTGGGAATTTTTGAGCTCAAGCTCTTCGCGGAAATCCCCGACGCCGATTGGCTCCGTTTCTTCGAAGTCAATGTCCTCAGCGGCGTGCGCCTCGCTCGTCACTATTTACACGGGATGCTCAAGAATAATTGGGGGCGCATCATTTTCATTTCCAGCGAGTCGGCGTTTCAAATCCCCGCCGAGATGATTCACTACGGCATGACCAAGACGGCCCAGGTGGCCGTGGCTCGCGGGCTTGCCGAATCTGTCGCCGGCACCGGCGTCACCGTGAATTCCGTCCTGCCCGGTCCGACTGCTTCCGAAGGCGTGAGTGGTTTTCTCGAGAGCATGGCCAAGCAGCGCGGCGTCACCATCTCCGAGATCGAAAAGGAATTCTTCAAATCCGCCCGGCCCAGCTCGCTTCTCAAACGTTTCGAAACTCCTGAAGAAATCGCGTCCGTTGTCGCCTTTGTCGCTGGCACGCAATCCGCCGCCATCAATGGTGCGGCCGTCCGCGCCGAAGGCGGCGTCATCCGTAGTATCTAGCCGTCTGTTGGCTGGGTTGTTTCTCGGACTGGCTCCCGTGGTCCGGTCCATGCAATCGGGCGAAACACATACTTCACGCACGGGCCAAATCCGGTCTCCACGTCTTGATCATCTGCTTGATGATTTTGCGGTTGTTCAGTTGCTCGTCCAGCACCTTTCTTGCAATTTCCGCCAACTCCGCGTCGCTCGCAAAGCGCAGCGCCAGGATTTGCTCCATCGTAAATTCTCCAATGCGTGCCCGCAAATCCGGTGGCAGCAGCCGTTCGAAGCGCACTCGTTCCTCGAGTCGAATCACGCGGTCCTGCACTTTCGTCGCCATCAATCGCACCAGCATGAATCCCAGCAGAAGGGCCACGTCGACGAGCACGGTGAGCACACCGGTCACCGAGAATCCCGCCTTACCGCACGCGTAAAGAGAAAATCCCACGTTGATGAACAGCACGGGCAGCACAAAAAAATGAAAAGCGGGCACCCATTTCGTGTGATTCTGAAAATTCTGTTCGGCCATCTCGTTCCTCCATCCTGCGCGTCGATTTTAGCAGATGCGCACCGCTGGGGGTCCCGCCGGTTGCGGCCCAGCCCCGCACGTCTCTTCCATTTCGCTTAAACCGTTTTTCCTTTCCGCCGCATCCAACTATCCAGTCGTGTTCAAAATCGCGCGCGCCAGCCGTCGTCCAGCATCAGGAGCAGCCGCCATGACAAAAGCCGTTTGGGGCGGGAAAGTTATCGCCGAAAGCAACGACACCGTCGTCGTCGAGGGTAATCAGTATTTTCCGCCCGATTCCGTCACCAAAGATTTTCTGAAGTCCAGCACGCACACTTCCGTCTGCCCGTGGAAAGGCACGGCTCACTACTTTCACGTCGAAGTCGATGGCATGAAAAATGAAAATGCTGCGTGGTATTATCCCGAGCCGAGCCCTGCCGCCGCATCCATCAAGGGCAGAATCGCTTTCTGGAAGGGCGTGCGCGTCGATCCGGGCAAGAGTTGATCTCTTCCGCCGCCCTCAACTCCCCAGCAAATTTGCCTGCAGCCGGCTGTACCCGTGCTCCTGCGCCCAAAGCGTCAACGGAATTGCCGCAAGGTCATCCACAACCGGTACCGCGTATCCGTCTTTAGTGAGGTCGATCGTTCGAATGCAGAACTTGCACGAGTCGCAGGCTTCCACGCGAATGTGCGGAAACTGCTCCGCAACATAGACAGGAAGTTTTCCTTCTTCCACTTCGCCGCACGTCGGGCAAAGGATTCGTTGAAAACCCCACTCGTAGCCGCAAAAAGAACAAACTAGAAAGCGCTTTCCGCCATCCCCTTCCACGCGCAACACGCCAAGCAGCGGCTGCCCTTCGCAGAGCGGACACGCCCGTGGTGTCTTCAGCACCGGCGGCACCGCCGTTCGTCCGGCAACGCAAGCCGCGAAAGGTTGAAGAAACGCCCGCGAAAAAAACTGTTCGAACGCTCCGATCTGCTCGCCGGCTCGCCCTCCGTGTTCCCAATATTCCGTCAGCAGAGTCACCCAGGAATCGGTGGGCAGCGTCGCAAGCTCGCGCGCGGCTCCGGCGAGCGCGTTCGGAGCATTCTGTTCCACGATGGCAAGAAAAGCTCGAAAGTGCGGAAGCAGCAGCGTGAGATCCAATCCGTCCCGCACGGAACCGAACGCTCGAATCTCTCCCTTTGGCGCGGCAGCAATCTTCGTGAGAAGGTCTTTTTGAAATCCGGCGATCCGCCGGTAGAAGGAAAGCAATTCGCTGGCGGAAGATTTGTCCGCGATGAGTTTTTCGGCGCGCTTGATTTTTGCCTCGTACTCGCTGCTGGCCGCTTGTGCTGGCGTCATTTTTTCGGCGAGGCTGCCTGCCCGGTAATCTCTGCGTACCACCCCGGATGGTAGCGCTTTGCGAACGCCGCCGATACGTCGCCGCGAATCACGGATTGAAACGCGCCGCGCTCCGCGAAGACGCTCATGTAAATGTGGATCAAAAAGAGCCCGATGGTAAGCAGCGCCGTGGAAGCATGCACCAGCACCGCGGTGTAACGCAGGAACCTCAAATTCCACGGCACGGATTCCGTGAACCACAGGACCAGTCCGCTCAGAAGCAGCAAGATAGCGCAAAACACAAATCCCCAGAACAGCAGCTTCTGCCCGGCGTTGTAGCGGCCGGCGGGCGGCATTTTGTCGTCCTCGTTCCGGATGTAGTGCCCGATCGAGTCCCACCACGCCTTGTCGGCTTGTGTCCCGTGCATTTGCTTCGACCAATAGCCGAACATGAACGTCACCGCGCCGACGAAAATCAGCCCCGCCCACGGATGCAGCATCCGCGAAATCTGGCCTCCGCCCAGCGCGATAGCGAGCCAGAAAAGCCACGGCGACCAGAACGCCAGCCCCGTCAGCAGCAAATAGATGTACGAAATTGCGGCGCACCAATGCGTGAGCCGCTCGTGAAATGGATAGCGCAGGATTCGACCTGAAGGCAGTACTTGTGCGGAGCCGCTCACGGCTGTGCTCCTTCGTGTGGAGTCTCCACTTCGTCATCGCGCTCCTTCGGCCCGAACCGCAGGTAATGCACGAAGAGCCCGATCAATCCGCCAACGATCGCGACGTTCCCCAGCCACTTCAGCGGACCTTTCCACAGTTTCACCGACCACGGAATATGCGGATCGGCTGGCAGCCCGCCATAAAGTTCCGGCTTGCTGGCGTCATGCAGCACGTACACCACGCCAGTGCCGCCGACTCCCGCCGGATCGTATACGCCGGCCTGCGGGAAATCGTAATGGTCGCGCAGTTGCGTCGCTCGTACATTCGCGAGATGCAGCATGTCCTCTTTGCTGCCAAAGTGCAGGCAGCCTGTCGGGCAGGCTTTGATGCAAGCGGGTTCCAGTCCTTCGCTCACGCGGTCCGAACATAGCGTGCACTTGAACACCCGATTCGTCTTCGGGTTCATCTTCGGAATATCGAAGGGGCAGCCGGTGATGCAGTAGCCGCAGCCGATGCAATTTGCCTGCTGAAAATCCACAATGCCGTTGGCGTATTGCACGATCGCGCCGTCGGCTGGGCAAGCAGCCAGGCATCCCGGCTCCGCGCAGTGCATGCACTGATTCTTCCGCATCAGCCACATCAACGATCCGTCTTCCTTCTCGTGTTCGTTGAAGAGAATCAGGTTCCAGTAATTCCAGCGGGTCTCCGGCATCGTTTGATACGTGTTGTCAAAGCTTGTCTCGCCGAAAGGCAAGTCGTTCCATTCCATACACGCCACTTCGCACGCCTTGCAGCCGATGCACGTGGTTGTGTCGATGAGTTTGCAGACGGTGTATTCGCGCTGGGCGTCTTCGCCGGGAACGCTGCCCGCATGTCCTGAGATTTTTTGAACGCGTAATGTCGCTTGGCTCATACGCGTCTCCTAAACCTTCTCGACTTTCACGAGAAAGCCTTTGAATTCCGGCGTGTGCGCGTTGGGATCGACAATCGTCGGCGTCAGCCCGTTCACCAGCATCTTCGACGTTCTTCCTTCGTCCGATGGGATGCCACGGTATCCCCAATGAAATGGAATCCCGATCTGATAGGTCTTCTGGCCGTCGATCATCATCGCCTTGATGCGTTTGGTCACCATCGCTTTGGCGACGTACTCTCCGCGCGCGCTGGAAACCTTGACCTTCTCCCCGCCGCGGATTCCCATCTCATCCGCCATCTCCGCGCCCATTTCAATAAACGGTTCCGGCACGAGCTGCACGTTCATCGGATTGTTTTTCGTCCAGTAGTGGTAGTGCTCTGTCAGGCGGAACGTCGTGCAAATCACGTTGAACCCTTCCTTGGCCGTGCCCAGCTTATCGTCGGGGGTCTTGAGTTGCGTCACCACCGGATTATGTGTTTGCGCCGGGTGAAATGGATTCTGGAAAGGACTCTCGAACGGTTCGTAGTATTCCGGGAAGGGGCCATCGGCAAACGACGCCAGCGGGCCAAAAATTCGGCCCACGCCTTCCGGATTCATGATGAACGGCCCCATGTGATCCTTGGGCTTGGAATCCGGCTTGAAATCCGGCACGTCGTTTCCAACCCACTTCTGCAGGTCTTCATTCCACCACACCTGCTTACGCGTCGTATCCCAAGGTTTCCCGTCCACGTCGCATGATGCCCGGTTGTAAAGAACCCGCCGGTTCGCCGGCCACGACCAAGCCCAGCCCTGATGCACACCCATGCCCGAAGGATCCGAGGGATCGCGCCGCGCCGTCTGATTCCCCGCTTCGGTGTACGCACCCGAATAAAGCCAATTGCCGCAAGCCGTCGTCCCGTCATCTTTCAGCCACGCGAAACCAGGCACCTGTTGCCCCCTCTTGAATTGCGCTTTTGTCGATGGATCTTCCAAATCCGCCAAAGCCTTCCCGTTCAACTCCTTCAACACTTCGGGCAGCGCCGGGTTCATCGGCTCCGTATAATTCCAGGAAAGCTTAAGGATGGGGTCGGGGAATTTTCCACCCTCTTTCTTGTAAAGCTCACGCACCCGCAAAAAGATCTGCGCCACAATCGCCTGATCCAGCCGCGCGTCTCCCGGCGTCGGCACCGCCGCATTCTTCCAAACCAGCCAGCGCGCCGAATTCGTGAACGATCCATCCTTCTCCGCGAATCCCGCGCACGGCAGGCGATACACCGTCGTCTGGATTTGCTTCATGTCGCCTTGTTCGATGACCCGCGGCGACCTCCAGAACTCGCTCGTTTCGTCCGGATAAATCTCTCCAACCACCAAAAAATCGGCTTTTTTCAGCGCATCGATGTTTTTATTCGAATCCGGCCCGATGGCCACTCCGTTCATCCCAAAGGTAAGCAGCCCTTTGACCTTCCCGTTGTACATGTCGTCCCAGATATGCACCCACGAATAATCGCGGTCCACTTTCGGCAAATAGTCGTACGCCCACCCGTTCTGCTTCGTGGCCGCGTCGCCGTACCACATCTTCAGCAGGCTCACCACGAATTTCGGCGTGTTCCCCCAATAATTGAAAGACTCCCACTGCGCCGGTTTCGAAGCCGTCGGGGTAATGCGCTTCATCCATCCTTCGAAGGACCCGTCCGCCGGCGTCGGCACCTTCAAGTAGCCCGGCAGCGTATCGTAAAGGCCGCACATGTCCGTGGCGCCCTGAATGTTCGAATGCCCCCGCAGCGCGTTCACTCCGCCGCCCGCACGGCCCACATTCCCCAGCAGCAGTTGCAGCATCGCTGCCGTTCGAATGATCTGTGTCCCAAAGCTGTGCTGCGTCCACCCGACCGCGTAAATAATCGTCCCAACCTTCTTCGTGTCCCCGTCTTTCCGGATCGAAGTGTAAAGTTCGGCGGCCTTCAAAAATTGATCTTTGGGAATTCCGGTGACCTTCTCCACCATCTCCGGCGTGTACCGCGAATAATGCTTCTTCAGCAGTTGAAAGACGCAGCTGGGATTCTGCAGCGTTGGGTCGTAATCCACTTTTTCCGGCAGCGGCGGCAGCGGTGCCGGTGTTTGCCCCGAAGCGGCTGCGGCGTGCCCCGCTCCTCCCGCATAATTCCAGCTCGCGCGGTTATAGCTGTGTTTCTCCGCGTCAAAGCCAGAAAAAACGCCGTCCGCTTCCGTCGGCAATTTAAAGTCGGAGTCCACCACGAACGGCGCGTTCGTGTAATTGACCACATATTCTTTTGCGTAGCGGTTATTTTCGATCGCGTAGTTGATCACGCCGCCCAGAAACGCGATGTCCGTTCCCGCGCGAATCTGGCAGAACATATCCGCCACCGAGGAAGTGCGTGTAAACCGTGGGTCAACCGAGATGAGCTTCGCGTTCCGATTGCGTTTGGCTTCCATCGCCCACTTGAAGCCGCACGGGTGATTCTCCGCTGGATTCCCGCCCATGACGAGCATCATGTCGGTGTTTTTGATATCGATCCAGCCGTTCGTCATTGCGCCCCGGCCAAACGTTGGTCCCAAACTTGAGACCGTGGGGCCGTGTCAAACCCTGGCCTGGTTTTCCAGATGCGTGACCCCCAGGGCACGCATCGCTTTCACCACCAAAAAATTAAACTCATTCGTGTCCGTGCACCCGCCGGTAAACGCAATCGATTCCAGCCGGTTAACCGAGATCCCCTTCGCATCCTTCTCAACGAACGTCTCGTCCCGCGTCTTTTTGATTCTCTGCGCAATCTCGTCCAGAGCGCTGTCCCACGAAATGTCTTCCCAATCCGTCCCGCCCGGCCTCCGCACCTGCGGCTTCAGCAGCCGCCTCTCGTTCAAAATATCCTGCGCCAGCGAAGATCCCTTCGGGCACAGTGTTCCCCGGTTCGTCGGATGGTCCGGGTCGCCCTCCACGTGCACCACCTGCGGCGTCACGTTCTTTGCCTTGTCTCCAATGGTGTAAATGATGGTTCCGCAGCCCACCGCGCAGTAGGGACAAAGCGAACGCGTCTCGCTCGCACGGGCGATCTTTAGCATCGCAAGCTGCGCGTAGGCTGGTTGAAGGTCGAAGCCGAAGACGGCGGCAGCAGCCCCGCCGATCGTGGTCAACTTAAGAAAGTCTCTTCGGGTAGCCTGCATGATACCCCCTGGCTTAGAGACGAGCAGACTTCGCAAGCACACTTGTAATAATGCCGATTCCGCGCGAAGTCAAGAGTGAGATGAAAAATTTAACATTGAGGATGCAGATTTTTTGAGCCCAACTTGACGAGAGGACCCAAATCTTACACAATCCACGCAAGCCATTCGGCTTTCAGCGTCGGCAAAGCTCATCGTAGACAGCCGTCCTGTCTTCTGGCCGCCTACATTGTCGAAATCTGAAAAAAGCGCCCGCCTATTACGACTGAAAAACCCGCGCCCGAAGATTCCCTCAGGCCCCGACGGAGTTGCTCACCGGCGCCGCGTCCGTTTCCGTACCGGTCTGCGCTCCCGTGGCGCGATAGCGCACGATCAGCAGGGTCAGGTCATCCGCCTGGCTCGCCCCTCGCGCAAAATTTTCCACTGCTTCCAGAATGCATTTCTGAAGCTGATCCAGCGGACACTGCGTCTGCCCCGTCAGCACTTCGCGCAAGCGCGGCACCCCAAAGAGCTCTTCATCCGGGTCCATAGCTTCTGTCACGCCGTCGCTGAAAAGCACCAGCGTGTCTCCCGGCTCCAGCTTCAACCGCGCCACTTCGTATTCCGCTTCCGGCACCAGCCCCACCGGAAACGATCCTTCGCTGAACGGCTCCTCTGCCACGCCCCGCCGGATCAAAAACGGCGAAGGATGGCCCGCATTGATGAATTCCAGGTGCCCGTCCTCATCCAAAATTCCGAAAAACATTGTCGCGTAGCGCCCGACTTCCGCGTGATCGCACAAAAATCGGTTGACGTGCATGAACACACGCGCGGGATCCGTGCCCAGCGTCATCGCCGAAAGCGCACCCTGCAGCATGGTCGTCAGCAGCGCCGCCCCCAGCCCTTTCCCGGAAACGTCCGCGATCAGAAACGCCGTCCGGTTGTTGCCCAGCGGAAAGACGTCGAAATAGTCGCCTCCCACCGAAAGGCAGGGATAATTGCACCCCGCCACCGCAAAGTGCGGATGATCCGGAAAATTCTTCGGCAGCAATGCTTGTTGAATATCGCGCGCGATGTTGATTTGCTCTTCCATCCGCTGCCGCTCTCGTTCGCGAATCACCAGCCGCGCATTATCCAGAATGCTCGCGGCATCGGCGGCCAGCGCGTCCAGAATCTGCCGGTCCAGTGTTGAAAAGGCCGCCGGCCTCCGCGAATCCAGGTACAGCACGCCCAGCGAATGCCCAAACGCCGGCGTAACTCCCGATTCCGGCGTGCTCGGCCGGTGCACGGAATAGAGCGGAATGACCACCACCGCCCGCAGCCTCTGCGCAATGATGCTTTGCGCGGCCTGCAAATCCGTCTCCGCTCGCTCGATATCCTCCGTGACCACCGGCGACTGCTGCCGTAGCGCCAGTTGAATCGCCGTTTGGCTAGGCGTCAAACTCTCCGGGGAAAGCCTCGTGCCGCCCGTGCGCCTCGCCAGCCGTACCTTCAAAGTGCCCGTGCCGTCCGCTTCCAGCAAAATGCCTCGGTCGGCGTCCGTCACCGACACCGCGTGATCCAGCATCGTCCCCAGCACGGAATCCAGCGGCAGTTGCGAGTGCAGCAGCGTCGTCGCTTCCAGCAGCAAGTTCAGCTTCCGAAGCCCTCCTCCTACCGGTTCCGAGCTCGTGATGTGCTCGATGCGGGTCAGCAGGTTCGGAAGCGAGTCTTCGCCACTCGCCGTCCCCGAGCGGAAAACAAGTTCGTAGGAATCTTCCAGTCCAAAAGTGATCCCGTCGCCATCTTCCAGCGCCCGGCTGTCGACCTTTTCCCCGTTGACGAACAGCCCGCGCCGCTGTCCTCGATCCTCAATATAGAGCTGCCCGCCTTCCGACACGATCGCCGCGCAATTCCTCGAGATCCGCCTGTCGGAAAGCTGCAGATGATTCCCCGTCTCCGCGCCCCTCCCAATCAAAAAAGGAGTCTGCGTCACGCGCACGAAGCGCCGGCTGCCGTCCGGCGAGACGACTTCCAGTACTGCTCCACCCATCGAAATAGTAGCTGTGTCAGGCATGGCTTATTCGGCACGGGATTGTAGCACGCACCCGCCGAAATGCCCCCGGAAAGCCACTGCCCACCAGCCCCAACCTCCGACCCACCCAATCCCCAAACGAAAATTACCATCACCGCCAAATTAAAATTGTCATTCCGGCCCAATCGAACGTTCTGTTTCTTCTTCAATCTTCCTCATTCTTTTTCTTTCTTCTTCCTCTCTGCGTACTCTGTTCCTCTGCGTTATCTTTTTTCTTTTCTTTTTCTCTCTTTTTCTCCGCAACCCTATTCGTGCCGCAACGCCTCCACCGGATCGAGCCTCGAAGCCCGCAGCGCCGGAACATAACTCGCCGCCAACGCGATCCCCGCAAGAATCCCCGTGGCCATCGCCAGCGTCGCCCGGTCGTACCCCTTCAACCCAAACAGCAAAGACGCCGCCGCGCTCGACGCCCCCACCGCCAGCGCCATTCCAATTCCCAATCCAATTCCCAGCAGCAGCAACGCCTCCCGCAACACCAGCCTGATGATCGCTCCTCTCTCCGCTCCCAGCGACATCCGTATCCCAATCTCATTCCTCCGCCGCGCCACCATATACGAAATCACTCCATACAACCCGATCACCGCCAGCACCACCGCCAGCCCTCCGAAAAATCCCGATAGTCGCGCCATCAACCGGTCCCGCAGCATTCCTTCCTCAATCATCTGGTGAAACACGGTGAAGCTCACGTCCATCTCCGGACTGGCCTCGTTCGCCGCGCTCTTTACCGCCGCGATCAGTCCCGCCAGCGGCATCTCCGACCGGATCAATATCTGTGCGTCCGCGTCCGGATGCGCGTCTTGCGCAATCGGCAGATACACGATTCCCCAAGGCTTTTCCCGCAAATCGATGTACTTGGTGTCCTCAACCAGCCTGACGATTTCATAAGTTCCGATGATCGTCCCCAGCCGCCGCACACGGAACATCGCTCCAATTGGGTTCTCGGTCTTCGCGATGCTTCGCGCAAAGGTTTCGTTGACGATAGCCACCAGCGGCGATCCCGCGACATCGTGCAAATCGAAATCCCGCCCCGCGATCATCTGCGTTTGCATCGTATTAAAAAATCCCGGGCTTACGAGATTGAACGCCGCAACAGGATTCTCGGTCTTCGGCGGGGTGGAAACTCCCATCAGGATGTCGTGGGCGACTCCGTCGCCGCTCAACGGAATTACCTTCGCCATCGCCGCTGCGTCCACTCCAGGGATCGCTCGCACGTGCTCCAGCAGCTCGTCGGCAAAGGAAGTCCGCCGCTCGTCGTTGAGCTTGAGCGTGCTGAAGTCTAGGTCCGTCGCCAGAATCCCCGTCTCGCGGAAACCCGCGTCCACCCTTGCCAGCTTCCCCAGGCTACGCGTAAAGAGCAGCGCGCCCACCAGCAATGCAAGTGAAAGCGCAATTTGCGAAACCACCAGAACCCGCCGCAGCCCAAAGCGCGCCTTGCTTCCCGTCGTTCCTCTTGCGCCCTCCTTCAGCACCTCGATCGGCGCGACGCTCGTCGCCCGCAGCGCGGGCGCCAATCCGAAAAGCAAGCACGTAAGCGCAGCCAGCGCCGTCGTAAACCCCAGAACGCGCCAATCCATGCCCAGATCGATGAATAATGGATCGCTCTTCGTGCTCAGCGAGGCCACCAGCACACGGCTCAAATTCTGCGCCAGCAGCGCGCCAAGTGCCGCCCCAATGCCCGCCAGCAGCAGGCTTTCCGCCAGCAGTTGGCGCAGCAATCTTCCGCGGCTCGCGCCTACCGCCATCCGCATTCCCATTTCCTTCTCTCTCGCGCTCGCTCGGGCCAGCAGCAAATTAGCCAGATTTGCCGAGGCAATCAGCAACACCGCCCCCGCAAGCGCAAGCAATAGCCACAGCGGCTGTTCGTAATCGCTGCGAAGTTCCGAAACACCGGTGCCGGCTGGAAAAGCCGCAAGCTTGTATTTCAAGAATCCTTGCGTTTGCTCCGGATTGTAATCGGTGGGCAGCGTGGCCTCAAAGAGGCCGGGAGAAATCGCCCGCAACTGGGCCGTCGCTTTTTCGATGTTCCAGCCTGGCTTCAGCCGTCCCATCGCCGCCAGCCACCATCCGGAACGGTTTTTCATGATGCTGTCCTCGCCCATGAGGATTGGCTCCGAGCACAAGGGTATGGCCACATCGTAATAGCGCCCCACCTCCACTCCCTGAAAGCGCGCCGGCGTCACGCCGATGATCTCGATAGGCTGCCGGTCGAGCGTGATCGTGCGCCCGATGACGCTGCGTTCGCCCGCGTATTCGCGTTGCCAGAACGAGTAGCTGATCACCGCGCCGGGCGAAGCGCACCCGGGAGTATCATCCGCGGGAGTCAGAACGCGCCCGAGCGCCGCTTCAACGCCAAGCGTCTCGAAGAATTCGCCGCTCACCCACAAGCCTTGCACTTTATGTACTTCGCCGCTCGGCGCGATGTTGAACTGTGTGGGACTCCAGGCAAACACGCCCGAAAAAGCTTGCTGCTCCGCGCGAATGTCCGTCCACATCGCGTAAGTGAGATCGGAATAGCGGCCAATGGAAGTGCCGCTTGTTCCTTCCAGGTGGTCGATGTGCACGCCTGCAAGTTGCCGAGGATTCTTCACCGGGAGCGTTCGCAGACGCACCGCATCCAGCAACTGAAAAATCGCCGTGTTCGCCCCGATTCCCAGCGCAAGCGAAAGAATCGCCGCGCCCGCAAACACTTTGTTGAACCGCAGCAGCCGCGCTCCAAATCGCAAGTCACTCCACAATGTTTCGAGGTGCGTCTCCCAGCTCGCCGCTCGCACGCATTCCTTCACCGGCTCCACTCCGCCCATCTCCAGCCGCGCTCTCCGCATCGCCTCCTCGCGCGTCATTCCTTGCTTCATTCTTTCGCTCGCCGCTTTCTCCAGATAATCCCGCAGCTCATCGTCCAATTCCTTCTCCGCTTCCTCCTTATGCACCAGCCCTCGCAGCCCAGCGATAAAATTTGCCCAAAGTCCCATCTCGACTCTCCTGCGACAAACCTAAAGCCATAGCCGAAAACAAGTGTCATTCCGAGCGAAGCGAGGAATCCGCTTTTTCTTTGCCGCGCGTCCGCGTGAAACTAACCCTACGAAGCCGTCTGCAATATCCTCGCAATCGCCGCCACTTGCCGCTCCCATTCCTTCGTCTCGCTCTTCAGCTTCTGCCGCCCCGCGCGTGTCAGCGAATAATATTTCGCTCGCCGGTTGTTCTCCGATGTCCGCCACTCGCATTCCATCAGCCCCGCCCGCTCCAGCCTCCGAAACGCCGGAAACAACGACCCCGGATTCACCTCAAACACCCCGCGGCTCAACTGCTGGATCCGCTGAGAAATTCCCCACCCATGCAGCGGTTCCAGCGCCAGCGTCTTCAAAATCAACATATCCAGCGTCCCCTGCACCAGCGTCGCCGAAGTCTCCGTCATCATCTCTCCTTGGCGTTTGTCCCAGAGGTTTGCTCTTTTCGTCTTCCCACGGATACGCTCCTCCAGCCCCTCCTCTGGACAATCGAGAGAAGTATAGTGCTCTCCTCTCGATTGTCAAGAGAAAGCAGTCACACCAAGAGACGCTTCAAATCGAAGAAAGTTTCATGGACTGCCTCTAAAAGTATTCCGGTTAATTTATTTCGAAGGCTGGAACTCTTACCGCGTCGGCGCGGACGCGACGCTCTAACACTAGCGTCAACAGAAATTCCGTCTCAATCCTCTCTTTACCGGCTCTCGCCCGGCTCCTCAATTTCCCGCGCGCCTCCCCTCATCTCCTTTACTTCCTCAACTTCCTTTACCTCCTTTACTTCCTCCACTTTGTGAACTTCCTTTCAGTGCGAAGCCGCCGCCAGCCGCCGCGTTACGTATTCCTCGACGTAGCTGTCAAAAAGTTGATTTAGTTGGTGCGTCAGCGGTCCCGGCGCAGCCGCGATCGCGTGCCCGGCGATTTTCCCGACCCCAATCAAATTGCGATTCGTCGACGAAATGAAAACTTCGTCCGCCGAATAAAGATCCTCCGGCCGCAGCGTTTGCTCAATCACCGCTACTCCTGCTTCCGGCGCAATCTCAAATAAAATTCCGCGCGTCACGCCCTCAAGGCATCCGGAATTCAGCGGCGGCGTGTACACCTTTCCGTTTTTCACTGCAAAAATATTCGCGGCCGTGCATTCAGCCACTTCTCCTCGCTCGTTGAGCAGCACGACCTCGTCGAACCCTTCTTTTTGTGCTTCCGCCACCGCCCAAACATTTTGCAGCCAGGAAATCGTCTTCACGCCCGCCAGAGGCGACGCCGCATGCCGTCCATGTTCGCGAAGACCGAGCTTCACCGGCTCGCGATATTGCGGAAGCGGCGCGGTATAAATAATCAAATCCACGTCCGGCTGTTTTTCTTCGCTCTGCCAAATCCCGACCTGGTTGTACACCAGATAAATCCGCGCGCATCCTTCCGCAACTTGATTGGCGCGAATCACTTCGTGCAAATGCACCCGCACCTTCGCCGAATTGTACGGCATCGGCAGCCGCACGATGGCCGCGTCTTTCTCCAGTCGCCGCCAGTGCCGTTCGTAGGCAAACGCTTCGCCGCGAAAAATTCGCAGCGTGGTGAACAATCCCCACCCGCATAGCAGCCCTGCTTGCCCCGGCGACAGCCTCACTTTTTCGATGGGCAGCAAGCCTTCGTTATGGAAGACATTCCGGTGAATCACGCGTGCTCCTCTGTGGTTCGCTTCGCTTTCATTTCACGCAATGCCGTTTCCGGCAAGCTCATTTTATTCAGCGCCGGTTCGCTCAAGTGCCGCTCGTTCCAAGTCGTCTGGCTACCTGACTACTCTTTCAAAGCCGGTTGGCGAACGGCCTTGTGACTATTGTAGCCGAATTGGGGCGCTGTGGCGGAAGGTGCTGGCCGTGAGTCGGTCATGTCTGTATTCTATTGTAAATAAACAACTTATCTTATGTGGCCGGGGCGTGCGCTGGATGATATAGCGGAGCCGCAGGCGGACGGGAGAAGAAGCTTTTGGCCGGGGTAGATGAGGTTTGGGTCGCCGAGGGAGGGATTGGCAGCCGCTAGGCAGGGCCAGGCGGAGGAGCGGCCAAGGGTGGCGTTCGCTAGACTCCAGAGAGTATCGCCCGAATGGACCGTGATGGTGGAGAGGGAATGGGAGGCGTCATCAGAGGTTGCGGCCTCGGGGCGGGCAGGGCGTGTTGCCAGTGAAGTTGCGGCCGCAGCGGGGAGGATGAGGCGCGCGCCGAATTGGATTTGGCTGGGATTGGCAATCCAGCGATTTGCGGCGAGGAATTCGGGCCAGCGGTTGCCGTGGCCAAGGATTTGTTGGGCTAGCTTCCAGAGGGAATCGCCGCGGCGGACGCTAACGGTTGTTGCAACGCCGAGAGCGGTGGGAGGGAGAGAGCGCTGGGCCGGATGCGGGAGAACCTTTTCTGGTGGCGCGACAGGCTCAAGAGGCACGACGGATTCGAGAGGCGCGACGGATCCACGAGACGCGGCGGGTTGCGCCGGCTTGGCGAGAACGGTTGGTTGGACAGGCCCCAAGAAAACTTGCGGGGCCGTCAGACGCGGAGAAATTTTTGGCTTTGCGGGAACGCTCCGGCGGAGGCGTGAAGGAATCGCCGGATGAAGATTCGTGAAGAAGCCGGAACCAACTTCGTCACGAACTTCGGATCGAACGTTGTCGCGAACCTCGGAGCGAACCAGCGGATTCCTTTTTGGGTTAGCGCTTGGACGGACGTCTTCGCGGACCACGGAGCGAGCGCCGGCACGAACCGACGGGGGAACATTTCTTGGCGAACCGACGTAATCAGAGGGACGAACGCCAGCCGCCGCGAAGGGATCGCGGCGAACGACATTCGGAGACATTTTCGGACGAACGATCGGCTGAGCGAAGGAATGGATCGCGGGACGTTCGGGTTGAACCGGGGAGGCGAGCGCGGGAGTTGAGAAGGGGAGATGGAACGGTTCGGTTTGTTTCGGCTTGAGCGCTTGCAATTCTTTTTGCCTGCTATACCGGCGCGCGACTTCGCCAATAGAAGTTGCTGGAGTTTGTGAGTTCGCCGGAGATTGTGATTGCGCGTCGAGGCCCGCGGGCGGATTTTGCGCAGGCGCAGGCGAGCAATTATTTTTCGGCGCGCATTCTAATTTCTTGGCTTCGACTTCCGCGCGGTCTTCTGGAGTCAGGATGTGGGCGCGTTCTAGATCTTCGTTGGTGTAAACATGTTCGGGATGGCTGGCCTCGGCTTGCTTGCGGGCGCGCGCTTGCCGGGCGGCTTCGGCGACGCTTTGGTTTTGCTGATCCTGGGCGCGAGAAACGGCGGCACCGAACGTGGCGCAGAACAAAAAAGCGGCGGCAGCGGCGAACATCGAGGCGCCGTGCAAAATTCTCCGCGCGCCTGTGTTACGCGGCTGGAGGGACACCGGGGTTTTTGCGTCAGTCAGCAACATAGCAAACCGACTACGGGGGACTCCGCGTATGAAAATTTTACCCGAATGGCGGTGAGGCGGAAATTTATGTCTTTAGCGGTTTCCTGAGCGTAAACCGCTGGAGACACAGATTTTATGCGGGTTGGAAGGGGTATCTGGCATAGTATTTTTGCTTTTCATTGGACCGAGGGAGGGCCGGGACTTGAACATGAAAATTGAGAAGAAGAACGAGAAGGAGACGGAAGTTTTTGCCGAGAAAAAATCTGAAATCGGACCTCGCGGAAAAGGAGAGATCGAGATGGCGGGACGGCGAAAATTTTTGCAGACGAGCTTGCTCGGCGGTGCGGCGATGGCGGCGGGACCGGCGATACAACCCGCGTTTGGAGCGCCGCGGCAGAGCGAGAATTGCGGAGAGGCCGCGGAGGTTCCGGCGTTCGAGTTGGATGAGATCACCATTGGCGAGCTGCAAGACGGAATGAAGTCCGGCAAGTACAGCGCGCAATCGATCGCCGAAAAATATTTGGGGCGGATTGCGGCGGTCGACAAGAGCGGGCCGAAGGTGAACAGCGTGATCGAAGTGAACCCCGACGCTTTGGAAATCGCGGAGGCGCTGGACAAGGAACGAAAAGAAAAAGGGCCGCGCGGGCCGCTGCATGGAATTCCAGTTTTGATCAAGGACAACATCGCGACGGCAGACCGCATGCAGACGACGGCGGGATCGCTTGCGCTGCTGGGATCGCCGCCGCCGGAGGATTCGTTCGTCGCGAAGAAACTGCGCGAAGCGGGCGCCGTGATTCTGGGAAAAACGAATTTGAGCGAGTGGGCGAATATCCGCTCGGACCATTCGATCAGCGGATGGAGCGGACGCGGCGGGCAGACGAACAATCCGTATGCTCTCGACAGGAATCCGTGCGGGTCGAGCTCGGGAACGGGCGCGGGAATTTCCGCAAACTTTGCGGCGATCGGAATCGGAACGGAGACGGATGGATCGATCGTGTGTCCCTCTTCGTCGAATGGAGTTGCGGGTATCAAGCCGACAGTCGGCTTGGTGAGCCGCAGCCACATCATTCCGATTTCGCATACGCAAGATACGGCGGGGCCGATGTGCCGGACGGTGCGCGACGCAGCGATTTTGCTGGGAGCCTTGACGGGGGTGGACCCGAACGATAGCGCAACGGCAGCAAGCGAAGGAAAGTTTTTTAAGGATTACACCAAGTTTCTCGATGCGGATGGATTGCGCGGAGCTCGCATCGGCGTTCTGCGAAAAGCGTTTGGGTTCAGCCCGGCGGTGGACAAATTGATGGAGAGCGCGCTCGAAGTGATGAAGAAGCAGGGAGCAACGCTCGTGGACCCCGTGGAGTTCGCGACGTACGGCAAATTTCGCCATACGGAGTTTTTGGGATTCATGTACGAACTGAAGGCGGATTTGAATGCGTACCTGGCGTGGCTGGGGCCGGAGGCGCCAGTGAAATCGTTGAAGGAGATTATCGAGTTCAACGAAAAAAATGCGGAAAAAGAGATGCCGTATTTCGGGCAGGAGAACTTTATCGAAGCCGAGGGAAAAGGGCCGTTGACGACGCCGGAGTACGTGGAGGCGATCGAGAAAAACCACGAGCTGGCGGGAAAAGAGGGAATCGACGCGACGATGGATAAGAACAAGCTGGATGCGATTGTGGCGCCGACGGGCGGGCCGGCGTGGTTGACGGACATCGTGAATGGGGATGCGTTTAGCGGAGGGAGTTCGGAATTTCCAGCGGTGGCGGGGTACCCAAATATCAACGTGACGGCGGGATTCGATTTTGGATTGCCGGTGGGGATTTCGTTTTTCGGGCGGGCGTGGAGCGAGCCGGTGCTGCTGAAGATCGCGTATGGATTCGAGCAGGCGACGAAATTCCGGAAGGCGCCTAGGTTTTTGGCGCATGTGAGAGGGTGAAGAAAAGACGTAATGAGGTAAAGATTCGGACGTGCTTGGATTGTTGGCGGCATGCGCGGGCAGACTTCGAGCCGGGACTGAATGGATTTGTGGCTGGCGAGCGGATTACGGCAGGGTAAGCGGCAGCGGGGCTGCCGCACTCCACATGGCCGGGGCGGAGAGTGACGAGGTTCGGTGAGATTGGGCGAAGTGCACAGACTGAGGTCTGTGCCTCGCAAGCCGGACAGACTGAAGTCTGTGCCACGTTTCAAGCACAGACATCAAAATACGTTTTTGGCGCATTGTGGCTTGCTCGGTTGCTGGTTTCTTGGCGGGCGGCTGCACCCGACTTTGGATAGGAAGAATTTCCAGATTGTGCGGCAGATATGAGTTGGTCATCCGCTGCGGGTGGGCTAAGTTGATGAGGGGGATGGGGAGGGGCGGGAAATTGAGGTGTGAAATTGAGGTGTGAAATTAGGTGGTTCGCCCACCACCGGAAACGCTTGCTGCAGGGTCAAAACCCTCACTTTCCAGGAAAACCGTGAAAAGATGCGGCGCCCCGTCCATGCCAAGTCTTTTTGGGGCTGCCCGTCGCCAGGCGGAACTGTTTCCCTTATGAGTGTGCTTGCGCGAACCCCAACAATAATTTGTAATCGGCCTCCGGCTCGTGTAGAGTCCTGCCAATTGCAGGAGGTGGGTATGGCGACCCGCCGAAACTTCCTTGAAAAATCGACGCAATTAGCAGTTGGCGCAATCGCCGCCGGGGCCATTACGGCTTCCACCAGCGAGGCGCAGACTCAGCAACCTCAGGCATCCAAGAAGAAACTGCACATTTTGATGAGGAGTTCCTGGGGAACCGATGAGCCGACCCGCGCATCCTTCGCTTTTTCCCACGGGCTCGCACTGGCCGATGCCGGGCATGACGTGCAGATATTTCTCACTCACGACGCTACGTACCTCATGCGCAAGGCGACGGTTGATGCGGTCAAACCCATCGGATGGCCTCCCCTGAGCGAGACCATGGCGAAGGTTGTAGCCAAACGCATCCCGGTATTTGCTTGAGGAGCCTGCTCCCGGGCCCGTGGGGTCACGGAGGCAGACTTGAGCAGTTGGAACGCGCAATGGGGCACGGTTCCGATGTACGTTTCCCTGGTGGAATGGGCCGACCACGTCATTAGTGAATGAAGCCGCCGATGCTGTCGGAGAGCCGTCGTGGCTGGTGGTTTTTCTGGTTTCTGCCGCTCGCTTTCCGTTATTGATAACAATCCATACGATCATTGCCTTACTCTGGAAAAAGAGCTCCAGTTGGCTCTTTTCTTGTGGCTATATTACGGGTTGTGGGCCAGTTTCGGATTACGCGACTTCCAGGACTTTGGCCGAGTTTGAACTACGCAGCAATGCGAGTCGCTGTATGCTTTGCCACAAGGGGACGCGAGAATGTCTTTTGCTGATGCGTATATTGTGATTCCACTGACACCGATAGTCGACCCCTGATGAAGAGGAGGATGGATGAAGCGAATTTTGCGTTTCTGCTTATTGGCTGGGTGCGGTATTGCGTCGATGACGGCAGCGCCCCAGCCTCCACAGAAAACGTCGATGGAGGGTTCCCGCGCAAATCGATCAAAAGCCACGATTGAGGGCTTGGTTCGAGACATTGCATGCCCCATTCAAAACCTCGATGGAAACGCCACCCACTTGAGCATGAAGTGCGCGCTGGCATGCGTGAAGGCCGGTTCGCCGATCGTTATTCTGACCAAGGATGGCGACCTGTATTTTCCTATCTCTGACAAAATGCCGGATTACGACCAGAGACAAAAGCTGATGCCCTTCGTGGGTAAATATGTGCGAGCGAGCGGAATCGTGTTTGAGCGCAAAGGCACTCGCGCGATTGTCATCACGCAAATCAAGGAAATGAAGGAAGTACATGTGACAATTGAGGAGGAGTAACGCGTTCCGGGAGCCCTAGTAAACGCGGCAATCGTGCAAGTGGAGACTGGGTTGGAGCTAGGCAGTGAACGACTATTTTCAGGGCAGAGTTTGCGGAGGGCACGGGGAAGAGGAAAGAGCAAAAAGCAAAGATAACGCAGAGGCGCAGAGTCAACGGAGATGCGCGGAGGGTTGGGTACAGAGGAGAGGTGGCGTGGGCGGAATTGACGAGGTCCCCATAAATATGGGAATATGGGAACCATGAAGACGACACTGGAGATACCGGACGGGGTGTTCCGGCGGGCGAAGTCGAAGGCGGCGGAACAGGGGATCCCGCTGCGGCAGTTTGTGACCGAGGCCGTGGAGGATAAATTGAAGATGGCCCCGGCGGGAGAGCAAAAGCCGTGGATGAAACATATTGGGAAGCTAAAGGACCTGCGTGAGAAGACTGCGCGGATCAGCAAGGTCATTGAGGAAGCGTCCGAAAATGTCGACGCTGAGATGTGGGGAACGGAGACACGCGGTTGATACTGGACACGAACGCAGTTTCAGCGGCGGCGGAGGAAGATTCGGGAATTACGGGCGTCCTGTCTGGGGCTCAACAGTTGGCGCTTCCGGTCGTGGTTCTTGGCGAATTTCGCTATGCGATTGCACAGTCTCGGCACAGCGCCAGATATAGGCGTTGGCTCGATGAACTGATTGCAGACTGCCTCGTTCTGAATGTCACCGAGCAGACAACGCATCACTACGCGGCGATCCAAGTGGAGCTAAGACAATGTGGAAAGCCGATCCCCACGAATGACTTGTGGATTGCCGCGCTTTGCCGGCAATACAAAATGCCCGTGTTGAGCCGAGACAGGCACTTCGATTTGGTGGGGGGAGTACGGCGGGTCGATTGGTAAACGAAAGGCCGCGGAACCCGTTTGGCGGGCTGATGGCGACAGGGAAGTAAGGCGCATAACACGGGATCGAGCGGCTCTCGAGAGAGCTGCGGCGAAGTGGAATGTTCTTTTAACACAGAGTTCGCAGAGGGCACAGAGAAGAAGCGGCGAGGCGACCTACGCTATTGCCAGCGGAGGGCTACGGCGGGGTCTACGCGGAGGGCGCGCCAGGCGGGAATCGCGGCTGATGCCAGGGCGATGACGAGTGTGAAGAGGCCGGCTATGGCGAAGACGAGAGGGTCGGCGGGGCGGACACCGACCAGCATGGACGACACGACGTGAGCGAGCGCCGCGGCGGCCAGGGAGCCTAGCAGGAGTCCTGCAAGAGCGAACATCAGGCCTTGGCGGATGACCAAGCGCATGATGTCGCGGGGCTGCGCTCCGAGCGTCACGCGAATGCCGATTTCATTGGTTCGTTGGGCGACGGAATAGGCCATGACGCTATAGAGGCCGACTGCGGCTAACAACAAGCCGAGGCCGCTGAGGACGCTCAAGAGACTGGCAGCGATCTTCGCGCCGAAGAGAGAAGCGGCAACGTACTCGGTCATGGGCTCGGCGTCGAAGACGGTGAGAGCGGGATCGATGGCCGCGGATTCGCGCTGCAGCGCCGAAATGGCTGCGCTCATCGATCCGGTGGTGCGCACATCAAAGGTCAGACCGTATTCCGGCCGAAAAACCTGGCGGATGGGAATGTAGAAATAGGGCTGGGGACTCTCGGTGACGCGATGATACTTGCTGTTTTGCGCGACGCCGATGATGGTGAACCATTCGCCCCAACCATGCACCTTGCGCCCGATCACGCTGCGATGGGCGAGGAAGCGGTGGACGAATTCCTGATTGACGATCATCACCTTCTCGGAGTTGGCGTCGTCGCGCAGGTCGAAGTCGCGGCCTTCCAAGAGTGGAATCTTCATGGTGTTGAAGTAGCCGGGGGAAACCAGGTCCCGGTAGATTTTCATGTTTTCGTTGCGGCCTGGGACGTACCCTTCGACCTCGAGCGTTTCCCAGTTGCCGCCGTTGAATCCCAAGGGCGGGGAATCGTCGTAACTCACCGCGGTCACGCCGGGCTGCTGCTCGAGGCGCTCGCGCAAACGGCGGCAGAAGGCGTCGGTTTGCTGGGCGGTATAACCGGCGGTGGAAAAATCGAAGTGCGCTAGCGCCACACCTTCGGGCGTAAAGCCGGGATCGATGGAACGCGCCGCCTGGAAGCTGCGGACAAAGAGGCCTGCACCGACGAGAGCGACAACGGCGAGCGCGACTTCGGAAACTACTAGAAGACCGCGAAGGCGTTGCGAGTGAACGCCCGCAGTTGCGCTGCGGCCTCCCTCCTTGAGGGCGTCGTTGACATTGGCGCGGGAAGCGTGAAGTGCAGGAGCGAGTCCGGCGAGGAGAGCGACGAGGAAGGCCAAGCCGGCGGTGAACGCGAGGACTTGCCCATCGAGCGGGGGCTGCAACATGGTAGGCCGGGCGACAGCGGGAAGCAGCCAGCGCAAAGCGCCGCCGAGCACGCTGGCAAGCATCAAGCCGCAGACGGAGCCGGCTGCGGCGAGGAGAAGTGTTTCGGTGAGAAGTTGCTGCGTTAATCGAGCGGGGCGCGCGCCGAGAGCCATGCGGATGCTGAATTCCTTGAGTCTTCCCGTTGCGCGTGCGAGCAGCAGATTCGCCAGATTCGCGCAAACGATCAGCAGGACCACGCCGCTGGCGCCCATAAGGATGATGATTGGAGTGAGCAGCATTACTTGCGGGCCGAAGTGCGATTGCCAGACTGGCAGGACGGTTGCGCCGATTCCCTGGTTCGAGTCTGCATCGGCGATGGCCATGCGGTTCGCGAGCGCCTGCACTTCGCCGCGAGCTAGCGCCAGATGTGACTCCAGGAGCGAGGCGCGCGAGCATCATGAAGTTGCGGGTATTGCGATCGCGCAACATCCAAACACCGGTATGAGTCAACTGGCCGTACATGGTGAGGGGCATCCAGAGCTCGTAATCGAGCCCCGAGCGGGAGCCATAGAAGCCTTCGGGAGCAACGCCGATAATCGTAAACGGAGTGCGATTGATGCGGAGAGTCGCGCCGATCGCCAAACGGTCGGAGTGGTAATGGTTTTTCCAGTAGCTGTCGCTGATGACCACGACGGGGTGGGCGTTTTGCGCGTCGTCGCGTTCCGCCCCGGAAAAGAAACGGCCGGCTTCGGGCTTTATGCCGAGCATGTCGAAGAAATTGCCGGAAACCATTTCGCCCCAAACCTTCGCGGTGTTGGGAGCCTCGCCCACGGAAAATACATTGCCGTCGCGGGCGGAGACGAGGTCGAGCAGTTTGAGGTGGTCGCGGAAATCGCGGAAATCCAGGAAGGAAGTGGTGATGGGCTCGCCGTCAGGGGCCATGTTTTCGATGGCGACGACGCGCTCGGGCTGCGTGGCACCCGGCAGGGGATTCAGCAGCATGGAGCGCATCCAACTGAAGATGGTGGTGCTGGCGCCGATGCCGATGCCTATGGTCAGAATGGCTACCGCGGCGAAGGCAGGATTTCGCGTGAGGGTGCGGAGGCTGTAACGAAGGTCGCGAAGTAGTGTAGTCATTACTCTGATTTAAGGTGCAAGGAGCTTACCATCTGTAAGTCGTTGAAAAAAATGATAAGACCGCGGCCTGGTGGCGCGGCAGATGTCCGATTATGGGACACGGAGTGTGGCAGCCGGACAGGGGCTCGCACCGCAGACGGAGGCACCAAATTAGAGCGAAATGTTTTTCTTGGCACTAAGTTCGTGGCCGGAGCAGAGCAGAGAGAGCGGGAAGCGGCGCGAGAAACAGGTAGCTTGGCTTCCGGTAGAGGGAGTTCGGGATTATACTGCGGGCATGGCGAATCAGAATGCGCTGGCGGGCGTTGTGCCGCAGGTGGTGCATCCGGTAAACGACGGGGAGACTGCGGTCACGCAATATGTCGAGAAGATCGAAGGAGAAGTAGCCCTCGATAGTTATGTGAGGGCGCAGACTTCGGCGCCGGAAGTGGTGAAGCGGATCACGGAATTGGAGAACAGCCTGCAGCGGCTGGCGAGCGCGGTGATGACTTCGGAAGTGGCGGTGAAGGTGCCAGGGCTGCGGGCGGCCGCGGAGGAAGCAAAGCTGGTGCTGAAGAACCGGCTGGAAATTGATGAGAAGAAGCATCGATTCCACAGCGAATTGGGAGTGATTCGGGACGAGCCCAGGGAAATTTAGGATTGAGTTAGCCTGCCAGAGAAGTGCCTCGCTTGCTGCGCGAATGCCTTACGAAAAATTTCAGGAAGCGGGAAAAGAAGGAACAGGGAGAGGCCTAGACGATGAGCGGACAGACGGAGTGGAAAGCGATTGAGGAGAAGATAGGCGCGGCGGTGAAGCCGGCGAGGCGGGCGGTGGGGGTGGCGTTTTTGGATGCGGCGCCGGCGGGCGTGAAAAGATTTGAGGGGACGGAGCCGTCGGGATGCAGTTTTTGGCGGCTCGCGGCGGACGGTCGAGTGTTTTATACCGTGCCGGAGAATCATTTCAACTGCGCAGTGGGCGCGTACACGCACAATATTGCGTTGTCGCCGGAGCGGGAGAAAGAGACGGAGCAGACGTTGAAGATGATGTTTGATCTCGGGTATGTGAAGCCGGAAGAAGTGCCGCAGATTCCGCGATTGGCGAAAGCGCCGGCGGCGATTCTGTACGCGCCGCTGGGTGAAATGCCGGTGGCGCCGGATGTGGCGTTGTTTGCGTGCAAACCCGCGGGGGCGATGCTGCTGAGCGAGGCGGCGAATCGCGCGGGAGTGGGGAGCGGAGCACCGGCGCTGGGGAGGCCGACGTGTATGGCGCTGCCGGCGTCGATGCAGATGGGAGCGATACTGAGTTTGGGGTGCATGGGGAACCGCGTGTATACGGGGCTGGGGGAGGATGAGATGTATTTTGTGGTGCGGGGCGCGGACCTTTCTCGCGTTGCAGATGCGCTTGCGGTGATTACCAGCGCGAATGCGGCGTTGAATGAGTATGCGACGGGGCGACGGACACAGTTGGCGACGAGCTAGTTTGGAGAGTGGGCGGGACATTTCCCACAACTCTCGGCTGGGGTAGGGAATCGCGTTGACAGGAGAGGGGACGTACTTTAAGATTGGGGTTTGTCTCTATAGGGAAAGGTGTGACTGAGCGCAATGAGGACGTACGTAGCCAAGGGAGAAGAAGCGGAAGCGCTGAAAGTGGGCGCGAACTGGTTTGTGGTGGATGCGACGGACCAGGTGCTGGGGCGTCTGGCGACGAAAGTGGCGCGGATGCTGATCGGCAAAGATAAACCGAGTTTCACGCCGTACCTGGATTCGGGCGATCACGTGGTGGTGATCAACGCAGATAAGGTGCGGTTGACGGGGAACAAGGTCGAGCAAAAAGTTTATTACTCGCATAGCGGATATCCGGGCGGATTGAAGGCGGTTCCGGCGAAGCGGGTGCGGGAAACGAAGCCGGATTGGATGATTCGCGAGGCGGTTCTGGGAATGTTGCCGAAGAACAAACTGCGCGCGCGCCGAGCGAAGAAATTGCGGATTTACCGGGATGCGGCGGGTTTGGCGAGGCATGCCGGGCAGAGACCGCAGGCGGTGGCGGTTTAGGATTTCGTAAGAGCACAGACTAAAGTCTGTGCCACAGTTTTCCGCACGTTGCTGTTCCTTGAAAAGCGTGGCCGCGTAGTGGTCACCTCTAAGTGGTGCCTTAGGCAGGGAGCAAACCGGCGTGGAGTTCGATGGTTCCAGATGTCTCTGGGTGTCTGGAATCGAGCAGTGTTGAGCGAGGAGCACAGACTGAAGTCTGTGCCACTGGAGGAGAGTTGAGTTCTACTGGGACGCCCCTAGCGGGGACACAAACGTGGTTTCTGGGAACGGGCCGACGGAAAGAGTCGGTAGCGCGAGTATTCTTACGCGCGGGAAGCGGCAAATTCACGGTGAACGGCCGCGAGGTGGAGAATTATTTTCCGAATCATGCGTGGAAGCATGATGCGACGGAGCCGCTGAAGTTCACGAGCCTGGCGGAACAGGTGGACGTGAAGGTGACCGCGCATGGCGGCGGCGTTGGCGGGCAGGCTGGAGCGGTGCGCATGGGATTGTCGCGAGCAATTTCGCGATTCAATCCGGAGCTGCGGGCGGCGCTGCGGAAGAACGGATTTTTGACGCGCGATTCGCGAATGAAGGAACGGAAGAAGTACGGGCAGAAGGGCGCGCGAAAGAGATTCCAGTTCACGAAGAGGTAGTGACTCGTGACTGGTGACTAGTGACTGGCGAAGAGCCAGGAACCTGTCGCAAAGAGCTCCGGAGGGGATGCGCGAGCGGAACCTTCGAGATCACGGCCGGCATGGAGCCGGCAAGAGGCTGTTCTTTGGCGTAGTACATGCTTCAGGATGCCGGTCTAAAGACCGGCCACTACAGAGCAAAACTCGCCACTGCAAACAGCTATCCTATTAGGAGGAAACTTGGCAGTAGAAATTACGATGAAAGAATTGCTGGAGGCCGGAGTTCACTTCGGTCACCAGACGCGACGCTGGAACCCGAAAATGAAGGAATACATTTTCGGAGAACGCAACGGCATCCACATTATCGATCTGCAGAAGACTCTGAAGATGTTCCGCGAAGCGAGCCGCTTCGTGAGCGACCTATCCGCGCAGGGAAAATCGGTTTTATTCGTAGGGACGAAACGGCAAGCGCAGGAAGCGGTGGCAGAAGAGGCCAAGCGCTGTGGCGCGTACTTTGTGAATCACCGGTGGCTGGGCGGGACGCTGACGAACTGGGCGACGCTGCAGAAATCGATCAAGCGGCTGAAGCTGCTGAAGGCCATGACGGAAGACGGCCGGATCAACGAGCTTTCCAAGAAAGAAAAAGCGCGGCTGGGGCGCGAACTGAAGCACTTGCACCAGAACCTCGAAGGCATCGAGAACATGTCGCAACTGCCGGACGCGATGTTCGTGATCGATTCGAACGCCGAAGAGATCGCGGTGAAAGAAGCGCGGCGGATGGGCGTGCCGGTAGTCTCGGTGGTGGATACGAATTGCGATCCGGACGTGGTGGACTGGATCATTCCCGGCAACGATGACGCATTGCGGGCGATCCGGTTGTTCACGACGAAGATCGCGGATTCGGTGCTCGAAGGGCACACGGCTTACCAGCAATCGCAAGTGGCGGATCAGAAGTCGGCGGAAGATCAGGCGCTGGTGGATGGAGTGGAGTACGTCGATACCAGCGCGTACGAGCAGTATGAAAAGCAGGAAGGCGACTTCGTGGAGGGAGCTGATGTAACGGCTCCCGCGGATGAACCGGCAGAAGCGGCCGCGGCCGCGGAAGCCACTGTGCCGCCGGACGAGGAAGAGCGGTAAGCGAGCGGAACGAAAGAGAGATTCACGAGGCCCGCTCCATGCGGCTCGGAGCGGGCCTTTTTGCAGCTACGAACAAAGCATTGACAACTTGAGTTCGCAGAGAGAAAAGGAATGAGCACACAACAGCCAGCAATGCAGATTCCGGCACAGCTTGTAAAGGAATTGCGCGAGAGGACCGGCGCGGGATTCAGCGATTGCCGCGCGGCGCTCGTGGAGGCCAACGGAGCGATCGACAAGGCCATCGAGATCCTGAGGAAAAAGGGGCAGGCGGCCGCGGCAAAGAAAGCGCAACGCGAAGCGAGCGAAGGGCTCGTGGGAAGTTATATCCATGCGGGCGGGAAAATTGGTGTGCTCGTGGAAATCAACTGCGAGTCGGACTTCGTGGCGCGCACGGATGCGTTCCAGCAGCTTTGCCATGACATCGCGATGCACATCGCGGCGCTCGATCCACGCTATGTGAAGCGCGAAGAAGTGACGCCGGAAATGCTTGCGACGGAGCGCGATATTTACCGCGCGCAGGCGCTGGCCACGGGGAAACCGGAAAACGTGGTGGAAAAAATCGTGACCGGGAAGATGGAAAAGTTCTACGAGGAAAACTGCTTGTACGAGCAACACTACATCAAGGATGAGAGCGTGACGATCGGAGAGATGATCACGCAAGCGATCGCGAAGCTGGGCGAGAACATTTCGATACGGCGGTTCGTGCGATTCAAGGTGGGAGAAGTGAGCGGAGCGGGGCCGGAAACGGCGCCGGTGCCCGAGCCAGTCGCGGGCTAGAGCAAACTTATTTAACGAGAAATGAAGGGCGCTCCGGCTGAGCCGGGGCGCTCTTTTTGTTTTCGGAGGGCCGAAGAATAACGAAAGAAAAGAAAGACAAAGGTGGCGGGGCGAGCCTGGGCGGCAGCAAAGATGGCATGCCGAGAAAGAGCGGGAAGCCGCGAGCGATGACGGGCAGAGTGCAACCCGTTTGCAACTAGTGTACAGGGAGAGTCATCTAAATAGGTGCAGGCGAAGGAGGACTGGGTTATGAGACTTCGCCAGTTCAGATGGATTACCGGAATTGCGATGGCGATGGCGGTGGCACTGGCCGTGCCCGTCTGGGGAAGTGACCCAAGTCCAGACCGCGCGGTGCCGGGGACGCTGAATTATGTGGAAGGAACCGTTTCCATCGGCGGTCAATCGCTGGGGCCGAAAGCGATCGGCACAGCCGACCTGTCAGCGGGACAAACCTTAACAACGGGAAGAGGCAAGGCGGAAATTCTGCTGACGCCCGGAGTGTTTTTGCGCGTGGGCGAGGGCAGCGCAGTGAGAATGATTTCGCCGAGCCTGCTCAATACAGAAGTAGGACTCGATAGCGGGGAAGCGATGGTGGAGGTCGCCGAGATCCACCCGCAAAACGACATTCGAATCGCGGCGAATGGCGAAACGGCGGAACTTCTGAAGACCGGGTTGTATGACTTCGACCTGAATGAACACCAGTTCCGCGTGTTCGACGGGAAAGCGTTGGTGCGGGAAGGCGACCGGAGTTTCAAGGTGAAGGGCGGACACGAGGTTACTTTTGGAGTGGCGGACCTCGAGCAAACGAAGCCGCACAAATTTGACAAGAAGGCGTATGAGGACGGCGATTTGTACCGCTGGAGCAGTTTGCGGTCAGCATACGTGGCGGAAGCGAACGTGGACGCGGCGGGATATTACGCCGTGAATGGATGGGGCCCGTGGGGATACGGCTGGTGGGGCGCAGGCTGGTATTGGGATCCGTGGTTTGATGGGTTCACGTTTATCCCCGGGGACGGAATTTTCTATAGCCCGTTTGGCTGGGGATTTTATTCGCCGTGGATGGCGTACAGGGCGCCATTCTATGCGTATGGGGGATACCGGCTGGGAGTGCCGCGTGTCTATCACCACTTTAGCGAGAACTATCACGCTTGGGGCGGAACTTCCCATTATGTCGAGAGCCCGCACTATGCGCGCGGAATTTATCGCGGGCCTGGGTCAACTGGCGGCGCGTTTCATTCCGGTGCGAGAATGACGGGAGGGGCGCGCGGCTTCGGCGGCTTCGGTGGACGCAGCTTTGGAGGATTCCACGGCGGAGGATTTGCCGGAGGAGGCTTCCATGGAGGCGGAGGACGCGGTAGGTAATCAAAGTTGAGTCGGGATTTGTTACTCCAACTCCCCGGCAGTGAATGGCCAAACGGCCCGCTGCCGGGGAGTTTTTTGTCCAAATCAAGGCAAGATCAAAGGCGCTTGAGATTGCGGCGGATGGCGGCAGCACGGAGGGAGGCGGCGCGTGCGGTTGCGTACCAGCTCTGCGCCAGCGGTTGCAGAAGGGCTCAGCGCTTGCGGGGGGCGCGGTTTCGAAAGCGGCAGCGGGGCGGCCGCACTCCATGCCGTGCGGGGGCGGGGATAGTTTGTTACAATTCCGAGGATTTTAGAGTTCACGCGACGGAGCGCCATGGCCGCACAGAAAAAGGTTGCAAAGAAACCCGCGAAGAAAACGCCGAAGCTGTTGCCATTGGCTTACCGGCGCGTGCTGCTGAAGCTTTCCGGAGAATCGCTGCAGGGGCCGCAGGGATTCGGCATCCACGGGGAGACGATTCAGGCCATCGCGCGCGAGCTAAAAGACGTGCACGCGCTGGGCGTGGAGATCGCCATCATGGTGGGCGGCGGAAATATTTTCCGCGGCGGGCGGCAGAAAGGATTCGAGATCGACCGCTCGACGGGCGATTATATGGGGATGCTGGCAACAGTGATCAACGCGCTGGCTTTGCAGGACGCACTGGAGAAAGAGGGCGTGTTTACGCGGGTGCTGAGCGCGATCGAGATGCGGCAGGTTTCCGAGCCGTTCATCCGACGGCGCGCGATGCGTCATTTGGAGAAGGGGCGCATCGTGATTTTCGCGGCGGGAACGGGCAATCCGTATTTTTCGACGGACACGGCGGCGGCGCTGCGTGCGATGGAGATCAAGGCGGACGTGATTCTTAAGGCGACGCGCGTGGACGGAATTTTCGACGCCGACCCGGAGAAAGTTTCGGGGGCGAAATTTTTCGCGCAGATCACGTACGGCGACGTGCTGAATCAAAATTTGAAAGTGATGGATGCGACAGCGATTTCGCTGTGCATGGAAAACGGGATGCCCATTGTGGTGTTCAACATGAACCAGCACGGGAACATCAAGCGGGTGGTGATGGGGGAGCGCGTGGGGTCTTCCGTGACGCCGGCGCTGAATTAGAAGTCGGAAATTCGAAATTAGAAATTCGAAGTTAGAAATTCGAGGCTAGCCGTTGGAAGAAATGGCGAACGGAGTTATCAGGCTCGTGTGCGACGGATGTGACCGACTGAGGATGCTATGACGACGATTGCGACGACGAAAGATGCGATGGGCGCGGCCAGGACGCGCATGGAGAAAGCGGTTGATGACTTCCGCAAGGAAGCCGCGACGATTCGCACAGGCCGCGCGAACGCCACACTTCTGGATAATGTGCGCGTGGATTATCACGGAACGCCGATGCCGCTAAACCAGCTCGGCAGCTTGACCGTGCCGGACCCTACGATGATCGTGATTTCGCCGTGGGACCCGAGCGCGGTGGCGCTAATCGATAAAGCGATTCGAACATCGGATTTGGGATTGAACCCGACGAACGACGGCAAGGTGGTGCGCGTGCCGATTCCGTCGCTGACGGAAGAGCGGCGGAAGGATTTAGTGAAGCAACTGCACAAGGTGCTGGAGAATCACCGGACAGCGGTGCGGAATATCCGGCGGGACATTAAAGAGGCGATCGAGAAGCTCGAGAAAGAAAAAAAGATCAGCGAAGACGAGAAGAAACGGTCGCTGGAAGAACTGGAAAAGGTTTCGCATGCGGAGACGAAGAAGGTCGAAGACCTTTGTGCAACGAAAGAAAAAGAGATTCTCGGGATTAAGTAGACCCAAAACCCAACAATTTGGATTAGTACGGCGGCTTGCAACCTGCTTTAATGCTTTTGCTCTTTGGAGGCGTTAGCCTCGGTGCGTTCGAGCGCGAAGAACTGCGATTCGTCGTTCTGCACGGCGCGGAAGAAAGCGTTGTAGTCCTCGGCGCGATCGGCGGGGAGTTTCCTCAAAATAAAATTAAGATGGCGGGAAGCGGCGAGTGTCTCGTCTTTCGCGGAATATTGCGAAGAATAAGTGGCAAAGTCGCGGTCGACGGAAGTGCCGACGGGAACGCTTGCGACTGTGCCGGGGGGAAGGCGCAGCGTGGCGCTGACTTCAACGTCGAGAGGCGTGCCCAAATCGATGGGCGCGGCGTGGGCGGCGTCGGCAGAGCCAGCGGGCGGATCGGGAAGACCAAACAAAGGAAGGAGAGCGGGGATGCGCACCGGAGTTTTCGACCAATTCACAAATTTTGGCTCGGCGATTTCGTATTCTACGCGGAAAGGCTCGCGCGTGGCGTAGGGGTCGGACGCGGTGACGCTCGTGACTTGGCCGCGGAAGCCATCGGAAAGGGCAAGGAGTTGCGCGACGTTTTTCCAGTTTTCTTTCGGCGTTTTGTGGAAGGCCACGCGCAGAAGCAGCTCATTCTGGCCGCGCATCGAATAGCGGACGTTGGATCTGAGCGTGCCGTCCTTGCCGAGCACCGCTGCGATGGTGACATGCTGCGAGGAAGGGAACGGCGGATCGGCTCGCAATTCCTGCCATTCGGGGGCAGCGGAATTCATCGCATAAAATCCGCGGTTCAAGAGGAACGCGCATTTGCCAGAGTTGGCGGGAATTTCTCCGAAGGGAGCCACTTCAATGCTGGGGTCAAGCCAGAACTGGTGGCCTGGCTCGGCGCCGGAGCGAATAAGCATGTGTTGGAAAACGCCGGGCCTGGGCACGCCGGACGGATTGCAGTATCCCGTGAGGGCCGCTTGTGCGCCGAGTTTGAGGGAGGCCGCGAGAGCGGCGAAGAGGACAAATTTGTCTTCGGGCGCAGCGTAGCCGGCTGCCAGGATGGCTTTCGCGGGCCTGGCGGCGAATCCGGTGGCTCCGAGTGGAAGATCGACGGTTGCGATTTTCTGGGAAACAAAATCGTAGAGGGCTTCGATTTTTTCGCGGCTGGTGTGCGCGGATTTGGTGAGCTCGACGGCTTTCGCGGAAATTTCGGGGTCGATCGCGTCGGAACTGCGCGTCAATTCCTTTTCCTGCTCTTCACTAGCTCCAATTGTTTCCAAGCGTTTTGCACCAGGCGTGAGGCTTTCGTCGAGACGAATCGAAAGCGATTCCCAAGTGGTCGTGGTGACGGCGACATCCGGTTCGGTGTCCGAAGCGTCCGCGGAATCTTTGCTGGTGATTGCGGCGCCGGGCTTGGAAGCTGCGCTGAACTGCCAGTGATAAACTGCGCGGGCGGAATCGGCTGCGCCGGAACGTTCGATGGAGGCGGCGGGAGTGGAGGAATTAATGCGAATTTCAGGATCGCGGGAAGAGGGAAGATCGAGATCGAAGAGTTCACGAGAGACGAGGCCGGTGCGGTCGAAGGTGTGGTCGAGCCAAAAATCGGGAGCGAGTGGCGGATGAGTTGTGATGGTGATGACGCGATATTCCAGCGTGTCGCCGGGTTCCAGGCCGAGAATGCGGACGGATTTGACGCGGACGTCTTGATAGGCGGGAGCGTTGAGGACGGCAGGATTGGGGTCGTCGTGGATGGCACTGGGGAGAAGGTCGACCGTGCCGCCTCCGGAGTGGGTGATGCGAAGCAGCGGAATCTCGACCTGCTGAAAGGCGCGGTCGAAATTGAAAGTGAGGCGGCCGAATTGGCGGACGCCGAGCTCGTCGTTGATTTTGACGCGCGTGTGAACTTCCTTGCGGCTGGAGCCGTCGGTCTCGAAGCGAACGTGCGTCTCGAGCAGTTCGATCTGCGCGGGAATTTCCGGGGCGGGTTTTGCGGCGGGCTTTTCGGCCGGTTTCTGCTCGGTTTTCTCGGGAGTTTTTTGGGAAGGCTTTTGCGAGGCGGCTTGTGTGGAGCGCGGCCTTGCAGCGTGCACGCTCAGAAAACAGAGCAACGCTGCGAAGACGATCGCGGAGGGAAAATAGCGTTTCGCTTTCAAGATGACCTCGCAGGCAGTGTAGGGCGAGAGAGAAGTGGCGTAAAGCGGCGGGTTGCGCGCGGTTGCGGGCTATACACGAGCGAATTGCGGTGCGCGAACGCGGTGCGGCAGGCGTTTGGTGATGGAGAGAGGAAAAGTAGAGCGAAGCGAAGAGGGCACGATGTATCGTGCCTCTACGGGCGCGCCAGAGATTGGAGAAACGGATTTGCGCGGGGCGCGTCAGATGGCGTGGTAGAGTTTAGTGCGCAGGTTTTTGCGAGGTACGAGGAGATCAGGGGATGCGAAAGATTTTCGGGGGAATTGTTGGCGGGATAGCGGTAGTAACGTTGGTGGCGGGGCTGTCGGTTCGCGCAGAAGTGCAGTCCACGCCGAAAGGGCCGGACGAGGACGGAACCAAACCGGCGCTCGTGAAAATTGCTGGCGAGGGGCTGATGAATTCTCACGCTTATCAGTACCTCACCGAATTGAGCGATAACGTGGGCGCGCGCGTGACAGGGTCACCGCAGGCGGAGAAAGCGATCGAATGGGGCGAAGCAAAGATGCGCGCCATAGGACTCGAGAACGTGCACACGGAAAAATGGAAGTTGTGGCGCGGATGGACGCGCGGAACGGCGCAAGCGGAGCTTTTGACGCCGATCCGCCATGTGCTCCACGTGGATTCGATGGGTTGGACGGGGTCGACGCCCGCGGGAGGCGCGGAAGGCGACGTCGTCGCCGTGAACATATTTGACCTCGACAACGAAATAAAAAACATCTCGAGGCTGAACGGCAAGGTAGCACTGGTGGTGATGCGCGGCGAGCAGAACAAGAACTTTACGGAACTGTTCATACAATTCGGCGATTTTCTGCGGGCTGCGGGCAAGGCGGGCGTGATCGCCGTGATTGGCGGGCAAGGCGGCGGAAAAGCCGCGGGGATGAACCTGACGCACACCGGCATCCTGGGATTCGATGCGGATTTTGCGGTGCCCGTGGTTTCGATGACTTCGGAAGATCAGGGGCAACTCGAACGCTACCTTGACCGCGGGATTACGCCGCGGGTGCGCTTCAACGTGCAGAACACATTTACAGACGGGCCGGTCGAGAGCGCCAATGTGGTCGGAGAGATTCGCGGAAGCGAAAATCCGGAGCAGGTGCTGGTGGTTGGAGGCCATCTGGATTCGTGGGATCTTTCCGAGGGATCGACGGACAACGGAATGGGGACGAGTTGCACGCTCGGAGCAGCGGACGCGATTTTACGAAGCGGGATGCGGCCGCGGCGCACGATTCGTTTCGTGCTGTTCACGGGCGAAGAGCAAGGACTGGATGGCTCGTTCGCGTACGTGAAGCAGCACCAGGCGGAAATGAAAGATCATCTCGGCAGCTTGATTCTCGATAATGGCCAGGGACCCGTGCGCGCATTTCAAATGGGCGGCCGCACCGACCTGGTGGACGTTTTCCAACCGTTCGCGGCATCGCTGGCAAATATTCGCGAGGTGAAAGTCGACGACAAAGTGGAGGACGGAACGGACACGCTGCCGTTTTCGATTGCCGGATTGCCGGGAATCAACATGGACCAGGATTCACCGGACTATAAGTACACGCACCATTCGGCGGCGGATGCGCTCGAGGCAGTAAAGCCGGACGTGCTGGCACAAGATACGACTTTCATGGCGCTGGCGGCGTATTGGATCGCGGACCGGCCGGATCGGTTTGCCGCTCCATGGCCAGCGGAAAAGACTGTGCGAATGCTGCTTGCGCAGCACCAGGATGAAATGCTGAAGGCGTTTGGACTGTGGCCGAAGGCGTACGCGGAGATCGAACAGAGGGCGAATCTTACTAATTAAGTGTTATATTTTCAATGGATTGCAAAGCTTTCAGGGAGACCGCTTCGGCACGGCGGCCAGTTTTGAGGCAGGTACGAGGCGGTCCTGTCAGCCAACGTGTTCGAGACGTGGTTTGGAATTAAACAGAGGGGCAGTGGGCGTGGAAATCCCCCAAGTGCTTGATTTCGACAGAGATTTCCACCGGGCGCCATACAAAGAAATTTGACAGAGCACGTGGTTTACCTTATACTCTACGTTTTGTTAGGGGTGTTTCTACCCTGACGAGGGCGACCGCTAGGTTTTTGCAGCGGTCGAGTGGGTTGGAAGGGAAATATCTTCGGTCCCGGAACAAGAAAGACGGAATGGGACAGAAGAGCGGCCGGAATGGGGCGCCAGCCCCGCAAAGCCGAGTAAGCCTCTCCGAACTGAAGCCAGAAGAATAGTTCTGCCTTCTGGAGTGCGTACGGAGTTTCTTGCTGGTTGTTTCTCCGGATTCGCAGTAGACCTTTCAGCACTGAAGTGTGCTCTCGCGCGGAATTGCGTGCGCGCTTTGCGAGAGCCGCGAGAAATTTTGCGCGCATTTGGCTGGCCGCTGTGTGGCCACAAATAAAGTTGGCCGGAAGACGGCCGCAAAAAGAGGACGACTGTGCCGACGTTTTCGCAACTGGTACGAATGGGACGTGAAAAGGTTCTGGTCAAGACCAAGTCGCCCGCGCTGGCGAGCTGCCCGGAGAAGCGCGGCGTGTGCATTCGCGTGTACACGCAGACGCCGAAGAAACCGAACTCCGCGCTGCGCAAAGTAGCGCGCGTGCGGCTGACGAATTCCGTGGAAGTGACCACGTACATCCCCGGTATCGGCCACAATTTGCAGGAGCACTCGATCGTGCTGGTGCGCGGCGGCCGCGTGAAGGATCTGCCGGGAGTGCGGTATCACATCGTGCGCGGAACGCTGGATGCGGCCGGCGTGGAAAATCGCAAGCAGGGGCGGTCGAAGTATGGCGCAAAAAGACCGAAGGCAGCGCAAGCGAAGTAAAGACGTAAGAAAATAAAGAAGTAAAGATAAAAGCGAAGAAGTAGAGAAGAATCGACGAGATTCAGGAGCGATAAAGAGCAATGCCACGCAAAGGACTCGTTTTTCGGCGGACGCAAGCGACCGACCCGGTCTATGCCAGCGACATCGTGGAGAAGTTCATCTGCTCGATGATGTGGGAAGGCAAGAAGTCGACGGCGCAGCGGGTGTTTTACGGCGCGATGGATCAGGTCGCGAAGAAGACCAACGACGATGCGTTGAAGATTTTCAAGAAAGCCATCGAGAACGTGAAGCCCACACTCGAAGTGAAAACGCGGCGCGTGGGCGGCGCGAACTACCAGGTTCCGGTGGAAGTGAATCCCTTCCGGCGGCAGTCGCTGGCGATTCGCTGGCTTTTGCAGTATTCGCGCGAGCGCGCGGGCAAGACCATGATCGATAAGCTCGCCGACGAGCTGATCGACGCGTCCAATGCACGCGGCGGCGCGATCAAGAAGAAGGAAGACGTGCACCGCATGGCGGAAGCGAACAAGGCCTTCGCGCACTATCGCTGGTAATTCCGGGCGCAAACGAGAGAAACGAAAGTTTAATGGCAACAGAAACCAAAGGGGCGACGCAGCAGATTATGGGACGGGCCTTCAAACTCGAAGACACGCGCAACATCGGTATCATGGCGCACATCGACGCGGGAAAAACCACGTCGACGGAGCGCATTCTTTTCTATACCGGCGTGACCTACAAGATCGGTTCGGTGGATGAAGGCACGGCCACAATGGACTGGATGGAGCAGGAGCGCGAGCGCGGCATCACCATCACCAGCGCCGCGACGACCGCTTCGTGGGACCGCTTTGGAAAGAAATACCGCGTCAACATTATCGATACGCCTGGCCACGTGGATTTTACGGTGGAAGTCGAACGTTCCCTGCGTGTTCTGGACGGCGCGGTGTGCGTGTTCGATTCCGTCGCCGGCGTGCAGCCGCAGTCCGAAACGGTTTGGCGGCAGGCGGACAAGTACCGCGTCCCGCGCATCTGTTTCGTGAACAAGATGGACCGCACCGGAGCGGATTTTGATCACGTCATCCGCACCATTCGCCAGCGGCTTGGCGCCCACCCCGTTCCTCTGCAGTTTCCTCTCGGCCGCGAAGATAATTTCATCGGAATCATCGATTTCATCGAAGAAAAAGTCATCGTATGGCTCGAGGAAACGCTCGGCGCAAAATTCGAAATTTTCGAAGTTGCCAAGCTTTGGGACAAGGCCTTCGTCGATTCGCGGCCGGATGTGGCCGCGGCGCTTAAAGGCTCGGCTATCGACAAGGCTTTCTATGACGAGCATCGCAGTAAAATGGTCGATTACATCGCCGAGCACGACGACGAAGTGATCGACAAGTATTTGACGGATGGCTCGCTGACCGTTGAGGAAATGCGCAAGTCGGTCCGCAAATCCACTCTGGGATTGAAGATCGTTCCCGTGCTGGCGGGCTCCGCGTTCAAGAACAAGGGAATTCAGCCGCTGCTCGATGCCGTTGTCGATTATCTGCCTTCGCCGGTGGATGTGCCGCCGCTCGAAGGCGTCAACCCCGAGAATGATGAAGTTGTATTGCGGCGCGCCGCGGACGACGCACCGTTTTCCGCGCTGGCTTTCAAAATCATGTCCGATCCGTTTGTCGGTCACGTGACCTACATCCGCGTGTATTCCGGCGTGCTGCAATCCGGCAGCTATGTTTACAATCCCGGAAAGCGCACACGTGAACGCATCAGCCGCCTGTTGCAAATGCATGCCAACAAGCGCGAAGAAATTGAAGCCGTGTATGCCGGCGACATTTGCGCCTGCGTGGGTTTGAAGAGCGTCACCACCGGCGACACGCTTTGCGACGAACAGAAGCAAGTAATTCTCGAATCCATCGATTTTCCCGCCCCGGTTATTTCCGTTGCCATCGAACCAAAGACGAAAGCCGACCAGGACAAGCTGGGCGTGGCCATGCAAAGGCTCGCGCAGGAAGATCCAACGTTCCGCGTTTCGACCGAGCCGGATACGGGCCAGACTTTGATTTCTGGCATGGGCGAGCTGCACCTTGAAATTATCGTGGACCGCATGCTGCGCGAGTACAACGTGCAAGCCAACGTCGGCCGGCCGCAGGTGGCGTATCGCGAGACGATTCGCAAGAAGGCCCAGGCGGAAGGCAAGTACATCAAGCAGACCGGCGGACGCGGACAATACGGCCATTGCGAGATCGTTCTCCATCCCATGCCCAGCGCCGCGCATGAAAATATGCACGAGATGTCCACCGACGAGCTGGACGCCATCGCCAAAGAATTCGCGGGCGGTTCCGGCGGCAAATGGAAATTCGACAAGGAGCACCGGTTTCTCTTTATCGATAAAGTGGTTGGCGGTTCGATTCCGCGCGAATTTATTGCGCCGATCGAAGCGGGCATTCGCGAAGCCCTGGACAACGGTATTTTGGCGGGCTTCACGATGGTGGATGTCGCCGTGGTTTTAGTCGACGGCAGCTACCACGACGTGGACAGCTCGGAAATGGCGTTCAAGATCGCCGGCTCGATGGCGTTCAAAGAAGCTTGCGCGCGAGCCAAGCCGGTTCTTCTCGAACCCATCATGAAAGTGGAAGTGGTCGTTCCGGAAGAATATATGCCGCCGGTGTTCGGCGATTTGAACGCGCGGCGTTCGGCGATTCAAGGCACGGAAAACCGCGCGGGCAGCAACGTGATTCGCGTGGAAGTGCCGCTGGCGCAGATGTTCGGCTACGCCACGGATTTGCGCAGCCGCACGCAGGGACGCGCCACGTTCACCATGCATTTTTCGCATTATGCGGAGCTTCCCGCGGCCCTGGCCGAGGAAGTGATCAAGAAACAGAAGGGCGAGAAGTAAGAACAGAGTTTGGTTTTTTCATTTTACGAATTCGACTGAGGAGCAGAAGGCGATGGCGAAGGAGAAATTCGAGCGCAGCAAGCCGCATGTGAACATTGGGACGATTGGTCACATTGACCATGGCAAGACGACGTTGACGGCGGCGATTACGAAAGTGTTGTCGAAGCACAACCCGAAAGTGCAGTTCCGGGCGTTCGATTCGATCGACAACGCGCCGGAAGAGCGCGAGCGCGGGATCACGATTGCCGTTTCGCACGTGGAGTACGAGACGCCGAACCGGCACTACGCGCACATGGATTGCCCGGGGCATGCGGACTACATCAAGAACATGATTACCGGAGCGGCGCAGATGGATGGCGCGATTCTGGTGGTGGCGGCGACGGACGGGCCGATGCCGCAAACGCGCGAGCACATTCTTTTGGCGCGGCAGGTGGGCGTGCCGGCGATTGTGGTGTTTTTGAACAAGTGCGACATGGTCGAGGACGCGGAACTTTTGGAACTCGTGGAACTGGAAGTGCGCGAACTGTTGAAGAGCTACCAGTTTCCGGGCGACACGATTGCGGTGGTCAAGGGTTCGGCGCTGCAAGCGTTGAATGGCGACGCGAAGTGGGAAAAGGCCATCGACGAGTTGATGGAAGCGGTGGACAAGAATGTGCCGCAGCCGGTGCGGGAGATTGATAAGCCGTTCGCGATGCCGATCGAAGATATATTTTCGATTTCAGGACGCGGCACGGTGGTGACCGGCCGAGTCGAGCGCGGCAAAGTGAAGGTCGGCGAAGAAGTCGAGATCGTGGGCTTCCGTCCGACGCAGAAAAAGGTTGTGACGGGCGTGGAGATGTTCCGCAAGCTGCTGGACGAAGGCTTGGCGGGCGACAACGTGGGGCTCTTGTTGCGCGGCACGGAAAAAGACGATGTCGAGCGCGGACAAGTGGTGTGCAAGCCGGGGTCGATCACGCCGCACACGAAATTCAAAGCGGAAGCGTACGTACTGACGAAGGAAGAAGGCGGACGGCACACGCCGTTTTTCACGGGGTACAGGCCGCAGTTTTATTTCCGGACGACGGACGTGACGGGCGACGTGAAGCTGCCGCAAGGGGTCGAGATGGTAATGCCGGGAGACAACGTAAGCTGCGAAGTGACGCTGATCACGCCGGTGGCGCTCGAGAAGGGCTTGCGGTTCGCGATTCGCGAAGGCGGCCACACCGTCGGCGCCGGCGCCGTCACCGAAATTATCGAATAATCGGGTTTGAGAGAGGGATTTGGAATAACTAAATGAGACAAGGCGACAAAATTCGCATTCGTTTGAAGGCGTACGACCACCGCATTCTGGACCAGTCCACCAAGGAAATCGTAGATACGGCAAAGCGCACGGGCGCGGATGTTGCAGGCCCGATTCCTCTGCCGACGACGATCAACCGCTGGACCGTGCTGCGGTCGCCGCACGTGGACAAGAAATCGCGCGAGCAGTTTGAAATGCGCACGCACAAGCGGCTCATCGATATTCTCGAGCCCACGCCGGACACGGTGGACGCGCTGATGAAGCTGGATCTTCCGCCAGGCGTGGACGTGGAAATCAAGGCGTTCGGGCACGCCGCAGCGAAGTAATTAGGGTTGTAGTAGCCGGTCTTTAGACCGGTAAATTTAAGCAGGACGCAGCCAATATCCGCAGTGCGAGACAAGCTGCGAAAGAGGGAAAAGGAAAATGGCGGTCAACGGAATTATCGGAATCAAGCTGGGCATGACGCAGATCTTCCAGACCGACGGGACGCTCGTCGGATGCACCGTGCTGCAAGCCGGGCCGTGCGTCGTGGTGCAGCGCCGGACGAAGGAAAACGACGGCTATGAAGCCGCGCAACTTGGCCTCGTCGAGTTCGTCAAGCCGCAGCGCGTCAATAAAGCGATGACCGGGCATTTCAAAAAGGCCAATGTCGCGCCGATGAAAGTGCTCCAGGAAGTGCGCATCGAAGAGTCGAAAGACGAAACGAAAGTCGGCGACCGCGTGCTGGTGGAGAATTTCAAGGCCGGCGAGTTGGTGGATGTCAGCGGCGTCAGCAAAGGCAAAGGCTTTGCCGGGGGCGTCAAGCGCTGGCACTACGCCGGCGGCGATGCCACGCACGGCTCGATGTTTCACCGCGCCCCGGGCGGCATCGGCGGCAGTTCGTTTCCGTCACGCGTTTGGAAAAATCAGCACTTTCCGGGCCACATGGGCAACCAGAAAGTGACCGCGAAGAATTTGAAAGTCGTGAAAGTGGATACCGACGAAAACCTGCTGCTGGTGCGGGGATCCGTGCCGGGCCCGAGCGGGACGTACATTTTTATCCGCAAAACGAGCAAAAAGAAGTAAGCGCGGCAGCCGTTCGTCGCAGGGACAGTTGAGTCAGTTTGAAGTCTTGAAGAGGGAAGCGAAATTATGCCGGTCGTTGACGTAGTCAATTTGGATGGCAAGAAAGTGGGCCAGGTGGAGCTTGCCGACGCGATTTTTGGCGCGAAGGTAAATCCGCACCTGCTGCACGAAGCGACGCGCTGGTATCAGCGCGAAATCCGCTCGGGCACCCACAAGACCAAGGACAAGAGCGAAGTGAGCGGCGCGGGGCGCAAGCTGTGGCGGCAAAAAGGCACCGGCCGCGCGCGTGTGGGCTCGATCCGTTCGCCTTTGTGGCGGCATGGCGGCACGGTCCACGGACCGAAGCCGCAGGGATTACAGTTACGCGCTGCCGAAGAAAATGCTTCTCGGCGCGCTGCGCTCGGCGCTCTCCGCGAAGCTCGCGGAACAAAAACTGACCGTCGTCGATGCGTTGCAGCTCGAAACGCACAAGACCAAAGGCTTGCGGGAAAGTCTGGGCAAACTGAACGGCGCGAAGTCCGCGTTGATAGTGTCGCACGGCGAAAACCGCAATCTGGAACTCGCCAGCCGCAATCTCGAAGGCGTGAAGCTGTCTGCGCCGAACGTTCTGCACGTCTACGACGTGCTGAAACACGACTTGGTCGTGCTTTCGAAAGATGCCGTGGCGCGGCTGAGCCATTCGCTCGACCCGGAGAAGCGCCCGGTCGTGGTTCCCGATGTCGCTTCCATCGCTCCAGCGCCTAAAGCGGAGAAGAAAGCAGCGGCGCCGAAAGCAGCGGCAGCGAAAAAAGCCAAGCCGGCCGCCAAAAAAGCCGCAAAGCCGGCCAAGAAAAAGGGGAAGGAATAAATCGATGTCTGCCCCGCACTATGAAATCATTCGCCGGCCGATCATCACGGAAAAAGGCCTGGGCGTGAAAGAAACGCAGCACACCGTGGTCTTCGAGGTTTCCGCGAGCGCCACGAAGACGCAGATCAAGGAAGCGGTGCAGCAGATTTTCAAGGTGAAAGTGGCCGCGGTGCGCACGGCGAACTTTGTCGGCAAAATGCGCCGCCGCGGGCAGAGCGAAGGTTACCGGAGCGACTGGAAGAAAGCGTACGTAAAACTGGCCAAGAACGAAAAGATGATCGAGTACGCGGAGAATCTGTAGCCGCTCGGCGCATTGCGCGTTCGGGCGAGCGAATCGAGATTAAGCAAGAGGTAAGAGGCAGCGATGGGACTGAAGAGCTTTAATCCATATACGGCTTCGCGGCGGTTTATCACCGTCGTGGACAAGAGCCACATCACCAAGCAGCAGCCGGAAAAGGCTTTGCTCGAGCCGAAAAAGCGCTCGGGCGGTCGCAACAACCACGGCGAAATCGTGGTCTGGCACCGCGGCGGCGGTCACAAAAAGCAGTACCGCAAAGTGGATTTTCGCCGCGATAAACTCGGCATTCCGGCGAAAGTGGCGGCGATCGAGTACGACCCGAACCGCAGCGCGAATCTCGCCCTCTTGCATTATGCGGATGGCGACAAGCGCTACATTCTTCATCCGGTGGGTCTCGAAGTGGGCGCAACGGTTTCGACGGGCGAAGGCGCGGACATCCTTCCGGGCAATGCGCTGCAGATCAAGCACATTCCGCCCGGCACGATGGTGCACAACCTCGAGCTGAATCCCGGGCGCGGCGGGCAAGTAGTCCGTTCGGCGGGCGGCTCGGCGCAGCTTTTGAGCAAGGAAGGCGAGATCGCCTTGGTCAAGCTGCCTTCCGGCGAAGTTCGCAAGTTTTCGCTGGATTGCATGGCGACAGTTGGCCAGGTCGGCAATCTCGACCACGAAAACGAAACCTTTGGCAAAGCCGGGCGCACGCGCTGGCGCGGAATCAAGCCGACGGTTCGCGGAGTGGCCATGAATCCCGTGGATCATCCGCACGGCGGCGGTGAAGGCAAAGTAAAGGGCAATCACCCGCAGACGCCGTGGGCTTTCCCGACGCTGGGCAAGAAGACCCGCAACAACAAGCGCACGGACAGAAACATCGTCGAAAGAAGGAAGTAACGGACGCAAACGAACGAGCGTGACGCAGCAAACGCTGGAAGCCGGGCGGTGATGGCAGAGCAGCCTGGCGAGAGCAGAAGCGATGAGAGCAACACGAACGGCACGAACAACACGAGCAGCAGGACGGCGGACAACGCTGCGGCGAGCGGCCGCGAAGCGGTCAGCGCGCCCTGGCAAGCGAACCGAGAAACATGCGGGAGCGAAAAGCGCGAAGCCGGCGCGTCCCGTGGTGAAAGTGGCGGTGGCGCCGCCGGAGCCGGTTTTGTACAAGCTGTGCAAACCGGGCTGGGCGGTGATTGTCGAGCGGATTCCGAACGCGCAGGGCACCCGGTTTGTTTGCCCGTTTTGCCCGAGGTCGCACCGCGTTCCGGGCCCCGTGCGGGGATTCAAAAAGATGCGGCGCGCGCCATGGAGCCGTTTGCGCCGCGTGGAGGAATAGAGAATCGATGGCACGCTCACTGAAAAAAGGGCCGTTTGTCGACGGCCATCTGCGCGAAAAAGTCGAAGGGCTGAACACGCGCAACGAAAAAAAAGTGGTGAAGACCTGGTCGCGCCGTTCGACCATCGTGCCGGAAATGATCGGCCACACCATCGCCGTGCATAACGGGAAGAAATTCATTCCCGTGTATGTGACCGAGCAGATGATCGGGCACAAGCTGGGCGAGTTTTCGCCGACGCGTTCCTTCAAGGGCCACGCCGTAAAAGCGGCGCTCGAACGGGCCGCGGGAGCGGCTCCGGCAGGCGGCGCGGCGCCCGGCGCAACAGCAGGAGGCGGCGCAGCTCCGGCGCCGAAGGCATAAGCTATGGCTGACGCACAGACACAAGCCAGTTTGATTGAAGCGCACGCGCTCGCCAGGCACGTGCGGATGTCGCCGCAAAAAGCGCGGCTGGTGATGGACTTGATCCGCGGGCAAAAGGCGCAAGACGCGTTGCAGACGCTGCGTTACACGCCCAAGCGCGCCGGAAAGCACATCGAAAAAGTGCTGCGCAGCGCGATTGCCAACGCCGAGCGCAAAGCGGAAGACGCCGGTTCGCCGCTCGATGTCGATGAATTGTACGTTTCGAATTGCTTCGTCAACGAAGGGCCGCGCTGGAAGCGTTTGCGTCCCGCGCCGATGGGCCGGGCGTTCCGCTACCAGAAGCGCACCGCGCATCTTTGGGTGGGCGTCGCCGAGCACCAGGTTGCGGCCGCCGAACGCGTTGCCGCCAACATCGCCGAAGCGGAAGCGCAGAAGGGCGCGCGCGGCACCATGCGGCGCGTTCGCAAGGCGCTGACCGGCAAGCAAGCGCCTGCGAAAAAGGGGAAGAAGTAATGGGACAGAAGACACACCCTTACGGGTTTCGCCTCGGCTATAACAAGCCGTGGAAATCGCGCTGGTATGCCGACCGCGACTACGCCGATCTTCTTCACGAAGACGTGAAGCTGCGCCGCGAGCTGAAAGAGCGCCTGAAGAGCGCCGGCATCAGCTCGATCGATATCGAACGCGCCGCCAACAAGCTTGTCGTGCGCATTTACACCGCGCGGCCCGGCATCATCATCGGCCGCAAAGGCGCGGAAATCGACAAACTGAAACAAGAAGTGCAAAAGCGCACCAAGCGCGAAGTGCACATCGACATTCAGGAAGTGCACCGCCCCGAGCTGGACGCGCAACTCGTCGCGGAATCCATCGCGCTGCAGCTCGAAAAGCGCGTGGCGTTCCGGCGCGCGATGCGCAAAGCTGTGGACTCCGCTCTTCGTTTCGGCTGCAAAGGCATCAAAGTGCGCGTCGCCGGGCGTTTGAACGGCGCGGAAATCGCCCGCAAGGAATGGTATCTGCAGGGGCGGCTTCCGCTGCAAACGCTTCGCGCGGATATCGATTACGGCACTGCGGAAGCGAACACCACCTACGGCGTGATTGGCGTGAAGTGCTGGGTCTACCAGGGCGAAAACGTGCCGAAGCGCGCTTCGAAAATCCAGAAAGAACGCGACGCGGTAGCCGCAGCGTAAAAAATAGAACGGGCCGCCGGGCGGCTAAAGAGATTAGGGAAGCGAGAAAACAGCGATGTTGATGCCGAAGAAAGTGAAGTACCGGAAGCAGATGCGCGGCCGGCGTACGGGCAAAGCCTGGCGCGGCGGTAGCCTCGCGTTCGGTGATTATGGACTCAAAGCGATGGAAGCGGCTTGGATTACCGACCGCCAGATCGAGGCTTCGCGCGTGGCCATCACGCGGTTCATCAAGCGCGGTGGCAAACTCTGGATCCGTATTTTCCCGGACAAGCCCTTCACCAAGAAGCCCGCGGAAACCCGCATGGGCAAAGGCAAAGGCGCGCCGGAAAAGTGGGTCGCCGTCGTGAAGCCCGGACGCATCATGTTTGAAATGGCGGGCGTGGATGAAGCCACCGCCAAGGAAGCCATGGGCTTGGCGGCCCACAAGCTGCCCATTCCCACGAAGTTCATCACCCGTGCAGGGAGCCTTTAATTATGCCGAGGCGCATTGATAAAATTCGCGAAGCGGGCGTCAACGAGCTCGAAGCGCAGTTGAAAGAGCTGACCGAACAGATTTTCCGGCTGAAGTTCCAGCTTTCGACCGGACAGGCCGAAGCGCTCAAGCGGCTCCGTGAATCGAAAAAGGATTTGGCGCGCGTGAAGACGCTTCTTCGCGCGCAAGAATTGGCCGCGGCTGCGAAGCCGCAAGCGGCAGGGAAGGCGTAATGACAACCGAACCACAAACCGCAGCAACGACCGAGAGCGCGCGCGGCGAACGCACCGTGCTCACCGGCAAAGTGACCAGCGCGAAAATGGAGAAGACCATCGTCGTCGAAGTCATCCGCCTGGTGCAGCACCCCAAGTATCATCGCGTGGTGCGCATCACCAAAAAGTTTTACGCTCACGATGAACAGCGTGCGGCGAAACAGGGCGACACGGTGAGGATTGTGGCTTCGCGGCCGCTTTCCCGCCTGAAGCGCTGGCGGCTGAAGGAAGTGCTGACGCGGAACGCGTCGGCACAGTAAGCGGGACAGGGGAGCACACCGATGATTCAGATGCGAACCTGGCTGACGGTAGCCGACAATTCCGGCGCGCGGAAGCTGATGTGCATTATGCCTGTGGGCGGCGACGCCGGACTGAAAGCCGGTCTCGGCGACGTCATCACCGCGTCCGTAAAAGAAGCCACACCGGAAAGCCAGGTGAAACAGGGCACGGTCGTCAAGGCCGTGATCGTTCGAATGAGGAAAGAGCGGCGCCGCAAGGATGGCACGTACATCCGCTTTGACGACAATGCCGCGGTTTTGATCAACGATGCCGGCGAACCCGTGGGAACGCGCGTGTTCGGCCCGGTGGCTAGAGAGCTGCGCGACAAGAAATTCACCAAAATCGTCTCGCTCGCTCCGGAGGTTTGGTAAACAATGACGCTGCGGCATGAACGGCCTAAACGGCACACCATTGGCATTCGCCAGGGCGACCAGGTCAAGATTCTCGCCGGGCGCGACGCGGGCAAGACCGGGCGCGTGCTCTCCATCAACGCGAGAAAAAATACCGTGATCGTCGAGCGCATTTCCATCATCAAGCGCCACACGCGGCCGAATCCCGGCAAAAATATCAAGGGCGGCATCGTCGAAAAAGAAGGCCCCATCAACGTTTCGAACGTGATGATTGTTTGCCCTGGCTGCGGAAAGCATACCCGCGTGGGACACAACCTTCTTCCGGACGGCACGAAAGTGCGCGCCTGCAGGCATTGCAGCACCACGTTGGACAAGTAAAAAGGCTCGAACTCGAAGGACGAGGCAGAAAAGAGAAATGAAGACGCGATTGCATGAACGATACAGCAGCGAAACGGTGCCGGCGCTGATGAAGCGCTTTGGCTGGAACAACAAGATGGCCGTTCCGAAACTGCAGAAAATCACGGTGAATATCGGCCTCGGCGAAGCCAGCCAGAACGCCAAGCTGCTCGATACCGCCGCGGTCGAGCTCGGCCAAATTACCGGACAAAAGGCCATCATCACGCGCGCCAAGAAGTCCATCGCCAATTTCAAAATCCGCAAAGGCATGCCCATCGGCTGCGCCGTCACGCTGCGCGGAGAAAAAATGTACGAGTTTCTCGACCGGCTGTGCAACGTGGTTCTGCCGCGCGTCCGCGATTTTCGCGGTCTGCCTTCGAACGCTTTCGATGGCCGTGGCAACTACACGCTGGGTCTTCGCGACCAGCTCGTGTTTCCGGAAATTGATTACACCCGCGTGGACAAAATCAAGGGCATGAACGTCACGCTCACCACTACCGCGAAAAACGACGAAGAAGGCCGCGAACTTCTAAAAGGCCTCGGAGTTCCCCTGCGCGTTCCTGGAGGAGCGCAATAAATGGCACGCACCGCAAAAATCGCCAAGACGCTCAAGAAGCCCAAGTTCAAGGTTCGCGTGCGCAACCGCTGCCGTGTTTGCGGCCGCGCCCGCGGCTATATCCGCAAGTTTCAGATGTGCCGCATCTGTTTTCGCGGCATGGCGCTCAAGGGTGAAATTCCCGGCGTCGTGAAAGCCAGTTGGTAGTCGCCGCGGCAAGCAGCGCATTACAGGAGAATCGATGCAAACGGATCCCATCGCCGATTTTTTGACGCGCATTCGCAACGCCGCGGCCGCCAAGCACCAGCGCGTGGACGTGCCCGCGTCGAAGCTCAAGACCGAAATCGCCCGCATCCTCAAGGAAGAGGGCTACATCTCGACCTTCAAGACCGTGGACGAAAGCAAGACGCGCAAAATGCTTCGCGTCTTCTTGAAATACACGCCGGACCGCCGCAGCGTCATCACCGGCGTAAAGCGCATTTCGCGCCCCGGCTCGCGCCGCTATCTTGGCGCCTCCGAAATCCGCCCGGTTGTCGGCGGCCTGGGCATCAACATTTTGACCACGCCGAAAGGCTTGATGAGCGGCCGTTCCGCGCGCAAAGCCAAAGTCGGCGGCGAAATTCTTTGCGAGGTGTGGTAGTCGCATGCGGGGTTTGGTAGTTGAATTTGCAGGGGCACCATACATCGTGCCCCATTCGAGCAAGACGTAAACGTTTCGAGCTCTGGTTTTTAGCTTTTGAGGATAAGGACGAACAGATGTCACGTATCGGACGCAAACCAATTCCCGTTCCCGCAGGCGTGAAAATCGCCCTGCAAAGCGGCCAAGTCGACGTGCAAGGCCCGAAAGGCAAGCTGATCGTTCCGCTGCCGCGCGGCATCACGTTCGAACAAAAAGACGGCGTGCTCACGGCGCTTCGCGACACCGAAGACCATCGCGCGCTCCATGGCCTCGCGCGCGCTCTCGTCGCCAACGCCGTTCATGGCGTTACGCTGGGTTTTAAGAAAGATCTGGACATCGTCGGCGTCGGCTATCGCGCCGAGCTCAAAGGCAAAGTCGTTGCCTTCGCTCTCGGCAAGTCACACCCCATCGAATTTCCGGTTCCCGAAGGAATCCAGATCACCGTCGATAAGCAGACGCATATCGTCGTCAGCGGCGCGGACAAGGGCAAAGTCGGGCAAGTCGCCGCGGACCTTCGCGCGCTCCGTCCGCCCGATCCGTACAAGCAAAAGGGCGTGCGCATCACCGGCGAGCGTCTGAAGAAAAAGGCCGGCAAGGCGGGAGCCAAAGCCGGCGGCACAGCGTAGGTTTTTTGGCCGCTCGGCGTATCTCAGCCGGCCGGCGCAGTTGAAAGTGTACGGGGCGCAACACGCTGTGCCTGTCTGGCGCGTTCGAATATGTACGGGGCACAACACATTGTGCCCGTCCAGCGCGGTTGAATTTGTAGGGGCACAGCATGCTGTGCCCGTCAGTAGAGTTTGGCAGGTTTAGCTTTCAGGAGAAGAAACAGTGGCATCGGCAAGAGTTCGCAAGCTTTCAAAAAATCTGCACCGTCTTCGCGTTCACGAACGCGTTCGCCAGCGCGTCGAAGGCACCACCGAGCGCCCGCGTCTTTGCGTCTACCGTTCGCTCGGCCACATTTACGCGCAGGTGATCGATGACCGCAGCGGAAAAACCCTGGTCTCGGCCAGTTCCGTCGACGGCGAAACGAAAAAGAATTTGAAGGGTGGCGGCAATATCGCCGCAGCCAAAGTCATCGGCAAAACCATCGCCGATCGTGCCAAGGCTGCCGGCGTAGTAAAAGTAGTGTTCGACCGCGGCGGTTACAAGTATCACGGCCGCGTCAAGGCGCTCGCCGACGCGGCGCGGGAAGCGGGGTTACAGTTCTAAGCCTATGTCGAAGCAAATTTTGCGAGACAGTTTAGCGGTACGCAGGCTCTTGGAGGTCAATCCGTCCGATTTGAAAGACGACGTGATCGCCATCAACCGCGTCACCAAAGTCGTCAAGGGCGGCAAGAATCTCAGCTTCTCGGCGCTTGTTGTTGTGGGCGATAGCCACGGCCATGCCGGTTTCGGCATGGGCAAAGCGCGCGAAGTTCCCATGGCCATCAAGAAAGCCATCGAGCAGGCCAAGAAGAATCTGATCAAGCTGAACATGAAAGGCACCACGATTCCTCATCAGGTTCTCGGACGCTACGGCTCGGCGCAAGTCCTGCTCAAGCCCGCTCCCGATGGCACCGGTGTAATCGCAGGCGGTCCCGTCCGCAAGGTGATGCAAGTGGCGGGGATTTCCAACGTGTTGACCAAATCGCTCGGCACATCGAATCCTCACAATGTCGTCAAAGCCACATTCGCCGCGCTTCTCGGCTTGAAAGACGCCGCACAAGTGGCCGAGACGCGTTCGAAGACCGTGGACGAGATCAGCGGCCGCTATCAAAAAGCCGCGGGTGAGAGTAACTAATGGCCAGCACAAAAGTAAAAAAGTCCAGCGTCGAGCGCGTCGGCAAAAATACCGGCGGCAAAGTGAAAATCAAGTGGGTGGTTAGCTTTATCAGCTGCACCGATGACATGCGCCAGTGCATTCGCGGCCTGGGGCTGCGAAGAATGCATCAAGTGGTCGAACGCGAGGATACTCCGGCGATTCGCGGCATGATTCATAAAGTCCGGCATCTCGTGGAAGTGGTGGAGTAGAGCAATGGCGAAAAAAGTTTCTCGCGGCCGCAAAGCCGCCAAAAAGGTCGGGCACCCCAAAGCGGCGTTCAGCCTTTCCAATTTGAGGCCGCCCAAGGGTTCGCGCCACCGCAAAGTGCGCGTCGGCCGCGGCATGGGTTCGAAGCTGGGCAAAACCTCCGGTTCCGGAGACAAGGGCCAAAAATCCCGCCGCGGCTATTCCCGCCGCCGTGGATTTGAAGGCGGCCAGATGCCGCTGCACCGCCGCATGCCGAAGCGCGGCTTTCATAATCCGTTCGGCGTGACGTATTCGGTCGTGAACCTCGAGGAACTGAACGTTTTTCCGGCGGGCGAAACGGTTACGCCGGATCTCCTCCGCGCGCATGGTTTTGTGCGCCGCGCGACGGACCCGATCAAAGTTTTGGGCGATGGCGAACTGAAAACCAAGCTCGCCATTCACGCGCACGCGTTCAGCGCCTCGGCCAAGGACAAGATCACCAAGGCAGGCGGCACGTTCGAGGTAGTAGCCTGACGGCATTTCATGGCGGCGTGGCGTAAAATAGGAAAGTCGCGCCGCACCGTGACGGAGATTTGCAGGGCTACGGAGATTTGTAGGGCTAACGTATGAAACGATTCATCGAAGCGCTCCAGAACATGTTCCGCATTCCAGACTTGCGGAACCGCGTGATGTTCACGCTGGCTCTCCTCGGGGTGTACCGCATCGGCGGCCACATTCCGACTCCCGGCATCAATGCCAGCGTGCTCAACCAGATTTTCAACCAGTCGCAAGGTTCGGTTCTGGGCATCTTCGACCTCTTTAGCGGCGGCAATTTCCGCAAACTCACGATCTTTGCCCTGGGCATCATGCCGTACATCACGGCATCCATTATCTTGCAGTTGATGCAGGTAGTTTTTCCGTACCTCGAGCGCCTGCAAAAAGAAGGCGAGCTCGGACGGCGCAAGATCACGCAGTACACGCGCTATCTCACCATCGTGCTGAGCGTCATCCAGTCGCTGACCATTGCCGAGACTCTGCAAGCCACCAACATGCAGGGTCAGTCGCTGGTCTATCATCCCGGATGGGGCTTCACGCTGATGACCATCCTCACCCTGACAACCGGGTCGGCCTTCATCATGTGGCTCGGCGAACAGATTAGCGAGCGCGGCATCGGCAACGGCATGTCGCTGATCATTTTTGTCGGCATCGTTGTCGGCTTGCCGCATGCCATCGGCGATTTGTACGACAAGGCATCGACCCGCGCCTGGGGGCCTTTCACCGGCATGGCGCTCATCCTGCTCCTTGTCTTTATGATCGCCGTCATTGCATTCATCGTGTACGTGGAAGGCGGGCAGCGCCGCATTCCCGTGCAGTACGCGAAGCGCGTCATTGGGCGCAAGGTCATGGGCGGGCAATCTTCCTATCTGCCGTTGCGCGTGAATTCCGGCGGCGTGATTCCGCCGATTTTTGCGAGCTCTTTGCTGGCGTTCCCCGCCACGGCCGCGCTGGTTCTGGGCAGCCGCTGGGCTTTTGTGAACACCATCAAGGATCGCCTGTCTTGGGGCGAGCCGCTCTATACCGTCGTGTACGTCACGCTGATTATGTTGTTCTCCTTTTTCTACGTCGGGATTGTTTTCAATCCCACGGAGCTGGCGGACAACATGCGCAAAAACGGAGGATTCATTCCAGGCATCCGCCCGGGGCGAAACACTTCCGAGCATGTCAGCAAAATTCTGAAGCGGCTTACCTTCATCGGCGCGGTGTATTTGGCGATGGTTTGTTTGCTTCCGGAATGGATGATGGCGGGCCTTCATCTGGACCATCTCGGATGGGGCATCGGCTACTGGTTTGACCGCCATTTCCCCGTGTGGTTCCTGAAAGGCCTGGGCGTGCAGTTTTATTTCGGCGGCACGTCGCTCTTGATCGTCGTGGGTGTGGCTATGGATACCATCCAGCAGCTCGAAGCGCAGTTGGTTATGCGCAACTACGACGGCTTTGCTCGAAAGGGCCGGTTGCGCGGCCGGCGGTAAAGCATGGCCCTGAGCCCAGCGGAGCCGGGAAAGCGGCCGCCGGAAGAGCTCAATCGCGCCGTGATTCTTCTCGGGCCTCCGGGCGCGGGAAAGGGCACGCAAGCGAAAAAGCTCGCCGCCAAGTTTTCGGTGCCGCATCTTTCGACGGGCGACATGCTCCGCGAGCACATCGCCAACGGCACGCCGCTTGGAGCGAAAGCCAAGCCGATCATGGAGCGCGGCGAGCTCGTTCCGGATTCGCTGGTGCTCAAGATCGTTCGGGAGCGCATCGAGCGGGCGGATTGCTGGCACGGTTTCGTGTTCGACGGTTTTCCGCGCACCGTCGCCCAGGCGCAGTATCTGGGCGAGTTGTTGAAGCAGGGCGGATTTCGGCGGCCGCTGGTGATTCATCTGGTCGTCGATATGGCCCTGATTCTGCGGCGCATCACCGGTCGGCGCATGTGCAAGACGGGCGGCGAGATTTACAATATTTACGAGCGCCCGCCGAAAGTCGAAGGACGCTGCGACAACGACGGCGGAGAGCTCGTGCAGCGGCCCGACGACCGGGAAGAAATTGTGGGGCCCCGGTTGCAGGCGTACCACAAGCAGACGGAACCGCTGGTGGCGTATTACCGCCGGCTGGGCCTGCTGCACGACGTGGATGCTTCGAAGAGTGTGGATGAAGTCGAGCAGCAGATTTGGCGGACGCTGCAACAGGTGCGCGCCAGGATTTAGACGGCCGGAGAAGGCCGGCAAGTGGAAACGATGGCGATTCATCTGCGCAGCGGCGAAGAGCTCGAAAAGATGTACCGCGCCGGGCTCATCGTGCACGAGACTTTGACGGCGCTCCGGGACATGGTTCGGCCGGGGCTGACGACGATGGACCTCGAGAAGTTTGCCGAGGAAAAAATCGCCGCCAAGCCGGGCAAGGCGGCGTTCAAGGGCTATCGCGGTTATCCTTGCGCGCTGTGCACTTCGGTGAACGGCGAGATCGTTCACGGGATTCCGTCGCCCAAGCGCAAATTGCGCGAAGGCGATATCGTCTCGATCGATTTCGGCATGGAAGTGGACGGCTATTTCGCGGATTCCGCCGTCACCGTTCCGGTCGGAAAGATTCGCCCGGAAGTGGAGAAGCTGCTGGATGTCACCCGCGAATCGCTGGACCGGGCGATTGACAAGATGCGCGCCGGCAACCGCCTCGGCGATGTCGGCCACGCGGTGCAAAGCTGGGTCGAGCAGCACGGGTATTCGGTGGTGCGCGAGTTTGTAGGGCACGGCATCGGCACCAAAATGCACGATGAGCCGAACCTGCCGAACTACGGCGAAGAAGGGCGCGGCGCGCGGTTGCAGGAAGGCATGGTCATCGCCGTCGAGCCGATGGTCAACGCGGGCCGGCCGGAAGTGCGGATGCGGGACGAGTGGGTGGCGGAAACGGCGGATGGCAGCCCCTCGGCCCATTTCGAGCACACGGTAGCGGTCACCGCCAACGGCCCTTGGATTTTGACGCGCCCGAAAGAGATGACCGGGCCGTCCTGGTAAAGTTTTTTCGAGTTGTAGGGGCGCAGCATGCTGCGCCCCACTGAGCACGAGACGTAAACGCAAGGCAGCCGCCGGATTTTAATTCGGCGCTGGCAACGCAGGAGATTATGGCGAGACCGATTCGCGAGAAAAAAGAGAAAGGCGACTCTGGCAATTCCAAAGAGGACGCCATCGAGGTCATGGCCACGGTGATCGAGCCGTTGCCGAATGCCATGTTTCGCGTGGAGCTCGAAAACAAGCATCAGGTGCTGGCGCACGTTTCCGGCAAGATGCGCAAGAATTTCATCCGGATTCTGGCGGGAGACAAAGTAGCCGTCGAACTTTCGCCGTACGATCTAACGCGCGGCCGCATCGTCTACCGCTACAAGTGAGGCGGGTTTGGCCGTTGGTCTTGTAGTGGCGGGTCTTTAGACCCGTGTTTTTGGGTTTTGCGACGTTAGCAGTAGCCGCGTCATCTAATGCCCTGGTTTTGTGGGGCCCGCCTTTCGAGGCGGACCGCTGATCGCCCAGGGCGGTCGGAATGAGGAAAAGGCAATGAAAGTAAGGGCATCGGTAAAAAAGATTTGCGACAAATGCAAAGTGATTCACCGGCGCGGGGTGGTGCGGGTCATCTGCGTCAATCCGAAGCACAAGCAGCGCCAGGGTTAAGGAGAGAGAATGGCACGCATCGCAGGTGTTGACCTTCCGCCGCAGAAGCGCCTTTGGGTCGGGCTGACTTCCATCTACGGCATCGGGCAGGAACGCGCGAAGAAGCTCGCCGCAAAAGCGGGCGTCGATCACACGAAAAAGATCCGCGACCTGACCGAAGACGAAGTGAATCATCTTCGCCAGGAGATTGAAAAAGAAGGCCGCGTGGAAGGCGATCTCCGCAAGGAGATCCAGATGAACATCCGCCGGCTGATTGAAATTCAGGCCTACCGTGGCATCCGTCACCGGCGCAATCTTCCCGTGCGCGGACAGCGCACGCACACGAACGCGCGCACGAGGAAAGGCCCGCGCCGCGGCGCAGTGGCAGCCAAGAAGAAGACCGTCGGCAAGAAGGGCTAGCATTTTGGTGGTTGTCTTGGTTCGGTGATTGTTTTCTTGGTGTTTGTCTTTGTAGGGGCACGATATATCGTGCCCCCACGGCAAGATTCGAGATTTCGCGACATACGAAACGGAGTGAACAGTGGCAAAAGAACAAAAAGGCGCGGTGCCGGACGCAACAGCAGCGCCGGGAAAACCGGCGGCGGCGACAAAGCGCAAAAAAGAATTCAAAAAGAAGCGCGAACGCCGCGTCGTGCCGCACGGCATCGTGTACGTGGCGGCGACCTTCAACAACACGCAGATCACCATCGCGGATACGGATGGCCGCGTGATGTGCTGGTCCTCGGCGGGCGCCATCGGTTTCAAAGGCTCGCGCAAGGGCACGCCCTACGCCGCGCAGCAGGCCTCGCTGGCTGCCGCGGGCGTGGCGCGCGACCAGTACGGCATGAAGAGCGTCGAGGTGCGCGTGAAAGGGCCGGGCTCGGGACGCGAGTCCGCCGTGCGCGCGCTGGCCGCGGCGGGATTGCACATCGTATTGATCCGCGACGTGACGCCGATTCCGCATAACGGCTGCCGTCCTCCAAAGAGGCGCCGCGTTTGATTTTGTAGCGCAGGCACTCTTGCCTGCGCGGGTTTTTGAAGTAGTTCCGGCGAGGGCCGGAAGTGCACCGCCAGGAGTGGCTGTGCTACGAAGAGTTTTGGGAAGGGAGAATAGAAGTTGGCAAGACACCGAGATGCAGTCTGCCGCCTGTGCCGCCGGGAAGGGCAGAAGCTGTTTTTGAAAGGGCTGCGGTGCTTCACGGAGAAGTGCGCGATCGAGAAGCGCAACTTCATTCCGGGACAGCACGGACAGTCGCGGCGCCCCAAGGTCGCGGGCTACGGCCTGCAGTTGCGCGAGAAACAGAAGGTCAAGCGCACCTACGGCCTGCTCGAGCGGCAGTTCCGCTCGTATTTTGAAAAGGCCGTGCGCGCGAAAGGTCCGACGGGCGAAAACCTCATCATCACGCTCGAGCGGCGTCTGGACAACGTGGTGTGGCGCGCAGGGCTGGCGTCGTCCCGTTCGCAGGCGCGCCAGCTCGTGCTGCATGGTCACGTTCGCGTGAACGGAAAGAAGGTCAACATTCCTTCTTACCTCGTGACCGTGGGCGAAGAAGTGGCCATCAAGGAAAAGATGCACCAGAACGCCATGGTGCTCGAGGCGCGCAACGTGGCGCAGAGCCAGAGCGCGGTTCCTTGGCTCGAACAGGACCGCGAGCAGTTCAAAGCCAAAGTCGTGGCGATGCCGAAGCGCGAAGACGTGCAGACACCGCCGATCAACGAACAGCTCATCGTCGAGTTGTACTCGAAGTAACCGAGTGCCGGGCTGAAGCCCGGCGCTACGCTGGAAGCGTACAGAAGAACCGCACACAAGAACAACGGCTGGCGCGTCGAGCGCCACAGTTTTGGGGCCGGAAAGAGCGGCCCAGAAGGAAGGAACACGATGTGGAAGGGATTTCAAAAACCAAAGCGCCTTGCATCCGAACTGGAATCGCTGACCGAGAAGTACGGGCGGTTTTCCGCGCAGCCCTTTGAGCGCGGCTGGGGCACGACGGTTGGAAACGGGCTGCGCCGCGCGCTGCTGAGCTCGATCGAAGGCGCGGCTATCACGGCGGTGAAAATCGAAGGGGTGCTGCACGAATTTTCCTCGATTCCCGGCGTGGTCGAGGACGCGACGGACATCATCCTGAACCTGAAGCAAGTGCCGATCAAGCTGAACACGGATCTGCCGAAGACGATTTTCTTCAACGTCGACCATCCGGGTCCGGTGACCTCGGCGCAAATCGATGAAGATGCGGACTTCGCGGTGCTCGATAAGAGCGTGTACATCGCGACGGTCAGCGAAGGCGGCAAGCTGCAAATCGAGATGCGCGTGAAGAATGGCCGCGGCTACGTCGCGGCGGACCGCAATTACGACGAAGATCTGCCGATCGGCTACATTCCGGTCGACAGCGTTCACTCGCCGGTGCGCAAGGTCAACTACTCGGTGGAAGCGGCGCGTCTCGGCCAGATGACGGACTACGAAAAGCTGATGATCGAAGTGTGGACCAACGGCGCGATCACGCCGCAAGACTCGATCGGATTGGCCGCGAAGCTGGTGAAGGACCACATGAGCATCTTCATCAATTTCGAGGAGCCGACGGAAATGGCGGAACTTCCGCAGGAAATCGCCAACGATCCGCGGCTCGAGCATCTGGACCGCTCGGTCGAGGAACTCGAACTTTCCGTGCGTTCCTATAACTGCCTGAAGAACGCCAACATCCAGACCATCCGCGAACTCGTGCAGAAGAGCGAGAACGAAATGCTGAAGACGAAAAACTTCGGCCGCAAATCGCTGAACGAGATCAAGGATATACTGGTGAAGATGGGCCTCAGCCTGGGGATGAAATTCGACGAGCACGGCCGGATTATCTGGCCGCCGCTGCCCAGCCAGACCGCGCCGCCGCCCAGCGAAGATACGCTCGGCCTGTAAAAAGAGTGGAAGGTTCAAAGTGGAAGCGTCCAAGACGGACTCTTCCACTTTTGGATTCGCACAAAAGTATTTTCATGGCCTGCTACGGAGGCCAAACAGTTGCTACTTAGCGAAACATAAAGGGACAGACGATGCGGCATCTTAATTCAGGATCAAAACTTGGACGCAATCCGTCGCACCGGCGCGCGACGCTGCGCAACCTGGTGACGAATTTGTTCGAGCACGGACGCATCACCACTACGCTGACGCGCGCGAAAGCGGCGCGGCCCGTCGCGGAGAAAATCATCACGCTCGGCAAGCGCGACACGCTGCAATCGCGGCGGCAAGCGGCGGCGTATCTGATGACGCCGGCCGTCACGCAGAAGCTCTTCGGCGAAATCGCGCCGAAATTCGCGGACCGCGCCGGCGGCTACACGCGGATCATCCACGCGGGAATTCGCGTGGGGGACGGCGCGAAGGTGGCGATCCTCGAAATCGTCGGCTACGAACTAAAGAAAAAAGAGAAGAAAGAAAAATCCAAAAAAGAAGAACCCGCCGACGCAGCCAGCTAACAGCTCACAGCCGACTGCCACAGCCATCGGCAAACGGCAAACAGCCAGCGGCTTCTTGCAGATGGAGAGCTGGGAGCCACTGGAATTCCTCCGCAAACAAACTTTCGCCCGCCTCGGTCCTGCCGTGGCGGGCGTTTTCTTTCTGTGCCACTCTTGAAGAAGAGGCGAAAACCCAGCTTCGAAAACGAAGCTGGGTCTCGCGCGTGGAGTTTAGAGGATGCCGCCGGTGACGCGGAGGGTTTCGCCAGTGAGATATTTGGAGTCGGAGGAGGCCAGATAGACTGCGGTCGGAGAGATGTCGTCGGTCTGGCCGATCCGGCCTAGCGATGAATTCGACTCGATCCATTTGCGGAAGTCGCTCTCGATAAATCCGGCGCTATGGACGCCTTCGGTTTCGATCATGCCGGGGTTTATGGAGTTGACGCGAATCTTGCGGGGACCCAACTCCTTCGAGAGGATGACGGTGATCGCGTCCACGGCGGCTTTCGTTGCGGAATACGTGGAAGAGTTTGGCGGAAGGACCGTGCTGACGCCGGAACCGATATTGATAATGCTGCCGCCTTCGGGGCCGATGAGTTTCACAGCCTCCTTAGTGGTGAGCAGGACGCCAAGAACATTCAAGTTGAACTGTTTGTGGAAAAGTTCCTCCGTGACGCCATCCAGAGGCGCGAATTCATAAGTGCCGGCGTTGTTGACGAGAATGTTGAGCTTGCCGTAGGCCTTTTTTGTTTCTGCAAAAAGCCGGGTGATGTCCGCTTGTTTGGAGACGTCGCCCTGCACGGCGATGGCCTTCCCGCCTTTCGAGGTGATCTCCTGAACGACGCGGTCGGCGCCATCTTTGCTAGAGGAGTAATTGACGACGACAGAGGCGCCTTCGGCGGCGAGTGCCTTGGCGATTCCGGCGCCGATCCCTTTGGAAGCGCCGGTAACTACTGCCACCTGATTCGTAAGCTTGCCCATGATTTTCTCCCTTTTTCTGGCCCCACGGCATTCTTGTATTTCGATGACCGTCTAATTGATGATGGAGGGGCGGCTGTGGATGCAAAAAAATAGATACGGTGCAGCGCTTCCAAGCGAGCGCGCAAGGCTGCCCCTCGCGATTCCCGGTCTGGCTTCATGGAGCGCATCAGAAGCGGTCGGCGGTGCCCGCGACCTCCAATGGGTGCGGGGTGTACTCGCCGGGTTTTTCGCCGCAGAGGCGGGGGGCGGGAAACATTTTGGTGGGATTGCTGAGTTGGAGCGGATCGAAGGCGCAGCGGACTCGGTGCATGGTGGCCAGGTCGGGCTCGGCGAACATTTTGGACATCATTTTCTTTTTGTCTTCGCCTACGCCGTGCTCGCCGGTGATGGAACCGCCGGCGGCGATGCAGACTTCGAGGATGCGCGTGGAGAGAGCTTCGGCGGCGTGTTGCTGGCCGGGAATGCGGCGGTCGTAGAGGACCATGGGATGGAGATTGCCGTCGCCGGCGTGGAAGACATTCGCGACGCGGAGGCCGGCTTCGCGGCTGAGCGTTTCAATTTCGGCGAGGACGCGAGGAAGGGCGGTGCGGGGAATGACGCCGTCCTGCACGATGTAGTTTGGCGCGATGCGGGCCATGGCGGCGAAGGCGGCTTTGCGGCCTTTCCAGAAAAGGGCGCGTTCGGCGTCGGATTGCGCGAGACGAATTTCGCTGGCGGAGTTGGCGCGGCAGATTTCGTTGACGCGGGACATGAGCGAGGCGACTTCGGCGATGGGGCCATCGAGCTCGACGAGAAGAAGCGCGCCGCACATCGGATAGTTGGCGTGGACGGCGGCTTCGGCGGCCTGGATGGCGAGATTGTCCATCATTTCGATGGCGGCGGGGAGCATGCCTGCGGCGATGATGCCGCTGACGGCGGCGCCGGCTTCGGTCGTGCCGGGGAAAGCGGCGAGAAGGGTTTGCACGGCTTCGGGGCGCTTGACGATGCGGAGAATCATTTTTGTGGCGATGCCGAGAGTGCCTTCGGAGCCGACGAAAACGCCGAGAAGATCGTAGCCCGGAGCGTCGAGCGTTTTTCCGCCGAGGTGGACGAGCGAGCCATCGGGGAGAACGACTTCGAGGCCGAGGACGTGCGTGGTGGTGAAGCCGTACTTGAGGCAATGCGCGCCGCCGGAATTTTCCGCGACGTTGCCGCCGATGCTACAAACGGATTGCGAGCTCGGATCGGGCGCGTACAGATAATTTTGCGCTGCGACGCGGGCGGTGACGTCGAAATTGACGACGCCAGGCTCGACGACGACGCGGGCGTTGGGGAAATCGACTTCGAGGATGCGGTTCATGCGCGTGAGGCTGATGACGATGCCGTTTTCGACGGGGAGCGCGCCGCCGCTGAGGCCAGTGCCCGCCCCGCGCGCGACGAACGGAAGTTTTTCGCGATGGCAAAGACGAAGGATGGCTTGGACTTGGGCGGTGGAGTCGGGGAGAAGAACGGCGCGAGGCATGGCGCGGAAATAGGTGAGAGCGTCGCATTCGTAGGTGTGGAGCTCGTCGGGGGAAGTGATCAGGTTGCGGGGGCCGACGATTTGGCGGAATTCGGAGAGGAGGGAGGGGTTCATGTTTGGCTCGGAGAGGATACTACGGCAGTCCTCGCATTGGCAGGATATGAGTACTTGGCTGGGCGGTAAGAAGACAGGGGGGGTACGCCACCCCGGGTGTTTTGCGCAAAGAGTGCGGAAGGGCATGAAACTATTGGAGATAGCGTTTTTGACAGTGCAAAAGAGTGCGTAAGAGTATGAAAACAAAGGAAGCGTAAGTGCCGTGGGTTGATATTCATGCGGACTCGCGCGGAATGACGCGCGGGAGTGAGGAGCACAGGCTGAAGCCTGTGCCACCAAGACCCCCACCCCCGCCTTTTTTTGTAAGTGTTGCTTCTAAAGGAGTTGCGGGAGAATTTTCCGTAAGTGCGGATTGTAAAAGACTTAGTGGCGAGTGGTGAGTGACAAGTGGCGAGAATAGGGAGAAAAGCAGATCCTTCGCTACGCTCAGGACGACAACTATTGGAATAGAGCTGACGGGGGTGTGAGGAGCAATTCGCCGCAGAGGCGGGTTGCGAGGTGAGGGCGTGGCAGGCCCCTCGCGTTCCCGTAGGGTAAAGGGAGTGGGTGGGATGGTCGGCGATCATGGCGGGTCATAGCACTCCAGTTACCGGTTGTCAATAGTTTTCTGGATTACTGACTTGGTATTCGAATGGGAGTGGCGGAAATGGAAGGATTTGAAGGGGTTGGCCGGGGGCTAACTTGTTTGATACGGCTGTGGGAATTTGCGGAGGAATTCAGAAAGACGGGGAAACGTTCCGTCTGTCCCGGTCGCCCGAGCGGGGATGCAAAAGGAGTGGACGCTTGAGGACTTTACCAGGTCTCGATGCGGAGTCCATCCACTTCTTTGAAATGATCATCGCGCGTAGCCAGGGGCAAGCCGTGTTGCATTGCGGATGCAGCGATCCAAATGTCGTTTTCCGGAATAGGCCGGCCTTTCAAACGCAAACGATCTTTGATCTGACCGTAGTGCCGAGCCGTTTCGCCATCGCAGCTCAGAACTGAAGCCGACGATGCCAACTCTTCAATGCGCATTTCATTGGAGGCGGCTTGAGCTGACTTGCGGGCGCCGAAGTGGAGTTCGCCCAGGACGGTGCTTGAGACGAAGATCTCAGATTGCGCGATGTGTTGGGTAACAGGTTTCTCGCCAGAGAAAAAAGCGATGACGATGTTCGTGTCAAGGAGGATCTTACCAGGCATTCGGATCGATCTTTTCGCAGCCTTCTTCAATGGCGCGGGACATGGCATCGAGATCGGTTGGACTAATGCAACCAGCGAATCGCAAGAGATTCTTGCCCGGTGTTCCGGCGGGTTCGGTCAAGCGGCGCGCGAAATCCAGGACCTTGCGCTGGTGAGGAGCGTCCAGGCGGTCCACTTGTTCGATAATTTCGTCTTTGACGGTCTTTGTCACAATGAAATCAATGTAGGTAAGGGCATCTTCAATGTCAAGTGCGTGTTGTCTCCGTCGAACTCTAGGAAAAGAAAAGAGTCAAAACCCGCACCCTTAAAAAACCGAAGGGTGCGGCACCCCGTCGGAATTCTCTGCCCCACCCGCCCTTGTCTTCGTCGGGAGGTACATGCTGAATGAATTGATGAGCCTGCTGGCGGAATCGGAAGAGCAATTCACTCTCTATGGGTCGGCGGTCGAGTTGATGGTGACCAGAAGGCGTAGTCACTCGTACGGCTCGATCGAGAGAGGTGCGCAGCGATCATTTGAATTCGCGTTGGCCGCGAAAGCCCCATGAGCCCTGAAGCTCGCCCAGCCAGCCAGCAAATTCTTGCCATGATGACGCCGACTCAGTCCAAACCAGCTTGCCGAAGAGTTCGTCATAGGCGCGCCCGTACGGGTCAAGGGTCTTTTGATATTCCGCCCGGACTTCATCTTGCCGTTGATCCCAATCTGGCGGTACAGGCATGACTGCAATATCCTTTCGTGGCGCGGGGCCACTGACGATTATTGCAGAAACATTTTTGCGTCACCACTGGCGATTGGAATTGCTGGGGGCTCTCCGGATGTGTTCACGGGTTTCGAAATCAGACTATTTTTCGATGAGTTTTAGCCACTTCGTGATTATGGCGCGGAGGGATTTTGTTTTGGCGCGGACGTCTTCGGGGCTGTAGAACATGGCTAGCCTGCGGCCGTCGGCGTAGTCGCCTTCGGGGAGGCCGGAGGTGTCATTGACTTTGGCGCCGCTGGGGAAGACGAGGCGGATGCAGTCTTTTTTATAGAGATTGAAGACGACGAGATAGCGGAGGTATTTCTTGGGGTCGGTGGGCTTCCTTTTTCCGGCGTAGAAGAAGGAGATGAGGATGCCCCATTTGCGCATGGATCCTCCTTAGGCTAGCTGAGTATTTATCACAAGAATGGAGAGTCGAGAGGAATAGCTTTTTCTGCGCGGTTTCGGGAAGGAGACGGAGAGATTTTTCTCGGCGCAGGCCGATACACGCGCTTACTGGAAATGCGGAGTCCTAGGACTGGACATTTCCGGTAACGCGACATTCTAGGAGTTAGCCCTTTACGAGTACGAAAGATATGGTTGGCAGTCCCAATCATCCTCCGGTGTGCATCAAATATCAGCGATGGGTCTACTACTCGTTGCTGTGCTAACCAGCTTTTTCACCATCCTTGTCCATGCGCTTCTTCCTGGAGTGATCGTCAGGGGCGTCCTCCATCATATTGCGCGGGGCCGGGGCGGTAAATGGCTTTGGGACGTTATCCTTGTGATTAAATTCACGCTATTGGCGCTCGCTGCCCATTTTGTCGAAATCGCGCTCTGGGCGTTATCGTTCGTTCTGTGCGGCGAATTTTCAAACTTCGCTTTCGCCCTCTATCATTCGGGAGTTACCTACACGACACTCGGAGATAGCACCACAGTATTATCGGCCCGGTGGAGACTGCTGGACCCCATTGAAGCAGCCAATGGAATGCTCATGTTCGGCGTCACAACGGCCATAATCTTTGCTGTGATCGTTCGATTGATAGAACCAAAATTCGGACTGCAACGCGACCCACCACCTAAAACCGGTTAAGCTTCCCGCACCGAGAGCACCACGACCACGTATTCAGTCGGCAGGAGTTCAAGCCAAGTCCTGGTTGCCGGAAAAATGAAACGCCGTTACGGTTTATGTGAAATCAGGCCGATCCGCACTTGTTCAAATTGGCTTTTCTCGGCGGCCCAATTCGGACGGCATCCGAGGACTCCCCAGACAGATTGCGTAACGATGTAGAATGAAATCCATGGCCAAGAAAGCGCTCTCCCCTGGCGCGGTACACAGCGTACCGGCGGATTTACGAAAGGTTCTCATTTCTGACGCCGTGGCACGGGCAAAATGGGAGGACATTACGCCACTGGCACGCAATGAGTGGATTTGCTGGGTTATCTCGGTCAAGAAACCGGAAACCAGAAGGCAGCACATCGAGCGAGTACGCACGGAACTTAAGGAAGGAATGCGCCGGCCTTGTTGCTGGCCAGGCTGTCCTCACCGCTGAAGTTAAGGACCGCGGAATCCCAAAGCTGCTCTCTCGCCCTGGACTAATTCTCCGGTTTCGCACGACTTACCAGAACTTTGCCGCATGCTCCGGGGACAACTTCCAAGCCGCTGACAATCCGCCCGTTGTCCGTGGGGCCAGAGGTCCAATCGCAGTAAACAACTCCCGCTTGTGCAAACAGCCTCTGCAAGAAGGGGACACATCTTGCCGTGGCGCGCCAACCGGGATGCCGTTTCGAGGAAGTTAGCGCGCGTGGGCCCGCCACGGCAGCATTCGGCTCAGCAACCCGTCTCGCAAAATCAGTGTGTGAAACAAAACAGCTCCAAAGTGGGCGACGAACGCGAGAAACAAAAGGTAGGCGAGAAATGTATGCGTTTTCCGCAAAAACGCGTAGAGCATCGCGCTGTGCGGGAGGATTGGGAAAAGATGCACCGCTCCGAACAACACGATTGGATAACGCGCCGCGGACAACATCCCCCAACCGACCAGAGGCAGGACAAACAGGAGCGTGTACAACAAGATCTCCGATGCGGATGCGACAAAGCGCTCCTGGGGCGACATCGTGGCGGGAAATGGTGGGAGCTTGTGCAAGCGCCGGTTCACGAACCGTATCACCACAAAAATCAGGATTAGAATCCCCAACGGCCGGTGGATCGCTACCAAGAGGTGGTAGTCGCCGAGCGAAGCGACCATGGCAACGCCAATGCCGAGCATCGTGAGCACCATCGCGGCCATCACCCAGTGGAAGAACCGCATGGAACTTGCGAATTGCTGCTGGGTCGTCATTCTCCGCTCACTTTCGCACGTCCGAAGGCGTAATCGCACTCGGCTCTTTCTTCTCGCCGGCCCGCCTCGTAAACGAGACGGAATAGACCGCCGATCGAGCGCTCAGCAAAGGATCGTCGGACGGCGCCATCCCGGCTGGCAAAACCAGCGGATCGAAATTGATGTCTCGTGCCGGACTCGATTCCTCGCTTTCGACAGAATCCAGAGTCAGCGTTCCCACGTCCACTTGCTCCCGCCCGTCCGGCCACGCGATGGTGGCGTCGTTGGTTGGGTCGCCGGGCTGACCGAGGGTGAGGATCAAATGCCATTGCAACGGATGCTGGAGGATGCTCGCAATTAGCCCGTAGAAAAGGTAATTCTTGTCTCCCGGAGGGGCCGCAGCCGCACTCGCGGCTACATACGGCTGCATCGAGACTAACGACCACCGCACAGGGCTCGATTTGCCGTCCGCGTCCGTGAAAATGAATGCGTTGAGACCGTAGAAAGTGGTGTTGTCGAAACCAGACGACGGCTCATGGCTCTTGATGATGGTTATCGCGCGCAGAGTTTCGGGATGGTTTGCCGCGAAGGCTGCCATTTTTGCGGGATCCGGCTGGTGTGTTGTGGGGTCGGGTGCCGAAGCTATCAAATTGTCGTAAAACGCCTGCGGGTCCTTGAACGGAAATACAGGCAGATTAATCATCGCCGTCCGCCATTCTTCGCCGTCGGACAACTTATACTCGAGCCCCAGGCCACGCACCGCGCCAGCGGTGTCGGCCATATAGGGATCGCCGCCGCCCAAGGAAAAGCGCCCGATCACCGGCACGCGGCCGGCCCGGAACACGAGGGCTTTCGAGATTCGCGTCCCATTGCCATTGCTCTCGAAATAGCCAGTGACACACAAACCCTTGGCATGGTTCCGCCGGAACCCGGAATAGATTCCGTCCACCTTCTCAAATCCGTTGACGAATCTCGTCTGGGTTAATTCGTGCGGGCTGAACCAGCCGCCCAAATAAAGAAACGCGCCCACAACACCTAGAAGCAGAACGCCAATACCCGCAAATCGGGCGAACATGTCTCCTGCGGTCAGGGGCGCTGGATGTTTTTCCATCGGTGCGGTTTCGCTCAGCGACTCTCCGCTGCCGCTTGTGGTTTTTGCGTCCCGGTTGGTCCCTAGCGGTGCCATTGCGCCCTCCCTTCCCTTTGGTCCGAAGACAGCACTTTGATGCAAAAGCAAACAAAAAGGGAGGGGTTTTTTTATGCGCCGCACCGCAATCGGCCGCCGGCATGCCCTTCGGCCGTTACTTGCGTGAACGCATGAATCAAAAGCCGCCTGTATTGATTCCGTCCCTTCGCGTTTGAGCAACACAACCCATTGAACAGCACCGGGCGGATGATGGGCGATCCGAAACCAATCGACCTTCCTGATAAATGCTTACCGGGCGCCTGAAAACTCAAGTGCACAGGGCAGATTGGGTGCCAAGGCTTAGCCTGGTGCTGCGCGTGTCTTTAGAAGAGCCTGTTTGCGGCATCCTAGGCCACACGAAAAAACAGTAAGTTGTTTGTCGATTCCCGCCCGGCTCGTTCGACGCGTAAGTGGAGCGGCACCGCGCACCTGGCGACTTGCAACTTTCCAGGCCCGGCGCAGCCTAAGCTCCTATATAAAAGTAGCGGCGCTTATGCGGCGTCCGCTCAACGCTCAAGGAGAACACCATGCGCTTCATGATGATCATGTTTCCGAAAGACTACGAAAACGCAAAACCCGGCTGGGTACCCGACCTCAAAGCCATGGAGGAAATGGGGAAGTACAACGAGCAACTAGGGAAAGCCGGCGTGCTGCTCGCGCTCGACGGGCTGACCCCGCCCGCGACGATGAGCGCGCGTGTCACTTTCAAAGGCGGCAAATCGAAAGTCACCGACGGCCCGTTTACCGAAGCGAAGGAAGTGGTCGGCGGCTACTGGATCATCCAGGTGAAGTCGCGCGAAGAGGCGCTCGAATGGGCTTCGCGCATCCCCGGAAAGGATAACGAAATGGTCGAAGTCCGCCGGATGTTTGACGTAACCGACTTCGATCCCGAGACCCAAAAGGAGATTCAAAAGAAGTTCGGCGACGCCGGCGCCGAGCAGGGCCAGCATTAGCGCGGTCGGACAGGCCGGCAGGCCGGAGTACGCCTGTGCGCCTTTGAAGGTGCGATTGCGGCCCGCGTAGAAAAATGTTGTGATGAGTGCTGGCCATGTCCTCCGGCACTCATCCGTCCGACGCGCAGCCCAACGCGACCACAGAAACACATCGAGATGTACACGCTGCGATCGACGCCGTCTGGCGCATCGAATCGCCGCGCCTGATCGCCGGCCTCGCGCGCATCACGCACGACGTCGGCGCCGCCGAAGACCTTGCGCACGATGCGCTCGTCGCCGCGCTTGAACAGTGGCCGCGGGAAGGCGTCCCGTCGAATTCCGGCGCGTGGCTCATGGCTGCGGCAAAGCATCGCGCCATCGATCTGTTCCGCCGCCGCTCGCTTCTCGAACGCAAGCACAGCGAACTCGGCCGCGAGCTCGAAGAGAAGCAGGAAAATTCCGTGCCCGATTACGTCGCAACACTCGATGACGACATTGGCGACGACCTGCTCCGCCTGATTTTCACGTCGTGCCATCCGGTGCTCGGCACCGAAGCGCAACTCGCGCTCACGCTGCGCCTGATCGGCGGCCTCACCACTAGCGAAATTGCGCGCGCCTTTCTCGTGCCCGAGCCGGCGATCGCGCAGCGCATCGTTCGCGCGAAACGTACGCTCGCCGACGCGCACGTTCCCTTCGAAGTCCCGCGTGGCGCCGAACTTTCTGAACGCCTCGCCAACGTTCTGCAAGTGATCTATCTGATTTTCAATGAAGGTTATTCGGCTACTGCCGGTGATGACTGGCATCGCCCCGCTCTCTGCGAAGACGCGCTCCGGCTCGGCCGCATCCTCGCCGAACTCGCGCCAGGCGAGCCCGAAGTTCACGGCCTCGCCGCGCTCATGGAAATTCAAGCGAGTCGCACACGTGCTCGCGTCAGCGCAAGCGGTGAACCAATTCTGCTGCTGGAACAAAATCGCGCCCTGTGGGATCAACTTTTGATTCACCGCGGCCTCGCCGCTCTCGCGCGCGCCGAAGAATTGAGCCGCGCGCTCGGCCGCATCGGCACCTACACGCTGCAAGCCGCGATCGCGGCCTGCCACGCCCGCGCGCTCAGCGCCGATGCGACGGACTGGCCTCGCATCGCGGGACTCTACTCCGCGCTCTCGCAGGTCGCTCCATCGCCGATCGTCGAACTCAATCGCGCCGTCGCTGTAGGCATGGCCGAAGGCCCCGCCGCCGGGCTCGCGATTATTGACGCCATCGCTAACGAGCCCGCACTGAAAAATTACCACTTGCTTTCTAGCGTCCGCGCCGACCTGCTGCGCAAGCTTGGCCGCGTTAGCGAAGCCCGCGCCGAATTCCAGCGCGCCGCCTCACTCACGCAAAACTCCCGCGAGCGCGACCTCCTGCTCTCCCGCGCCTCCGACTGCGACACGTCTTCCAATTAGTGTTTTTCGCAGGCGTGCGCCCAGCGCGCGTCGCCGGTAAGCGCTAACCGGAGAAGTGAAATCGGGCCGATCTCAATGTTCGGTAAGCACGACTAATCGGGAGTTAGGTACTGACCGCCGGCGAAGTCCATCAGGTGAACGAAAGCCCTCAAGCAAGGCTATGGTTGGGATTTTTGCAGATTGTTGATCATTCCCTCGAAGACGAGCGTCGACCAGTTTTTCTTTCCTGTTAATCGACCGCTGAAGCCTTGGTCGGTTGTGATCATGACGTGCGTCTGGTTGCCCTTCGTTTCCAGTGTGGCGGTCACGCTTTCTCCACCGGAGCCAGCGTCGTTCCATGTAGCATGGACGCGTGGCCGCTTGCACGCGATACGAGTGGCACTCGCCTCCGTGACTTTGCAATCCTGACTTTCCATAGCGGGCTTGAGAGCAGCCACGACCTGGTCCATTGCGAAGGGAACAACGTCGTCAACATCCACGGTGAAATAGTTGGGATCGAAGGCCCTGGTGATGGACCCGAAGGTGGTGTCAGAAAGCGTCTTGATCCACTGCGCGCGGGCCTCCGGCGTGAGTTCGTGGATCTTTGTGGAGTATGTTACCAAATACCAGCTGTGCGGGCCGAGAATAATCCTCGCAATTTGCTCCTAATCAGGCCAGTAGCGACATTGGTTGGCGTGCCATTCGACTAGAAAGCTGTCGGCATCCTGAGCCACCACGCGCCATTGACTTATGCCGTCATGGCATTTCTTTTCCATTCTGGCCCGGACCTTGTTCATTTCGTCTTCGAGAGAGCGTTTCACGTTTCCCTCGACGTTTTGAATGGTGATCACTTCGTTCGGGTGTTGCGCGTCGTCGTCCTTGCGGACGTACTCGAGGAGGTTGTAGTTACCGTTATAAAGAGTAAGCTTGGATTTCCAGCCAGGACCAAATGGACTGTACCTGTCTTCGTGGGCGGCCTGAGGCGTGGCGAGGGCAATCCCTGAGGTGAAGCACGCGAGCGCGACGAGCGAAATCGACCGATTCATGGCGGCTCTCCAGACTGAACGTGATCGGATTCCCGGTTCGGATGGACTTGTAGCTGGGGCTCTAATTAGACGAATCGTAACCCTATCGCACGGTGAAGACAAACTAGAAATTTGCGAATCCGCGATGCGTTCGTGCGCCGACTCTTCTGAGAGTAACTCTTGATAGACGCGGTAATCGGAAATTGAGAGCGGGATGAGCTGCCGCGCACTTACAGAGAGACTAGTAGATGAAGGCGACGCTGAGGACGGCGCCCAAAACACTGTCGGAATCGAAGATAGTCACCAAAAACGAAGAGGGCAAAATTGGAGGGGGCAAGGCAAAATAAAATCCCCCACCCTTCGCGAGCAGCTTGTCACGAAAGGTGGGGAATCTGTACCGAACGAATGGTCAAAGACAAACTGGCGAAGGCGCCCTAGTTATTGTCACTATCCTTGTTTTTACCGCCCCAGTTGTTACCGGCCCCAACTGGACCCACCGTGGCAGGTGCCGACGCCCTTGTCGCTGTAAGTACCATTCGCGTTCAGCCCAGGACTGCCCGATGTAGGACCATTGACTGCAACTGTAGGACCTGCCAGTGCCGACTCGAAATCCCAGTGGTAGCCGTTCGGATCGAGCGTCAGGGCCATCACACCCCAGTAGTCCCCGGTATACGCCTCGAGATTAGTTGCGTTGAAGCTCGTGGTGCCGCTAGGATCTTCCATGTTTGTTTCGCCTGTGCCGCTCGTCACAGTGGCTTCGACGATCGGATCGAGTGTCTCGCCGCCGGTGCCCACGGTGAATTGCCGTATGCCCTTGCGTGGATCGTAATTCCCGTCGGGGTCTAGCGGGCGGTAGTGGGCATAGAGGTGGTCGTGTCCGTTCAGCACCAAGTCGGCTTTGTGTTCGTAGAGCAATTGCCAAAAGGCCTGAGCGGCAATGCCCTCTGGGGTGATACCGTTAGTGGCACTGAACGTGGGCTGATGCCAGTAGGCGAGTGTGCACGCGGAATGATTCTCCTCGAGATCCTTTTGCAGCCATGCGAGTTCGGCGCCAAACCAGCTGCCCGTGTCCGAACAGCCGCCCGGCTGTGTCGAGCACTCTATATTGAGCGAAATAAGGTGCCAGGAGCCGATATTGTACGAGTACCAGCCATCTCCGACTCCGACTGGGGCCGATTTGCCGGCCGAGGGACCGTTGTAATACGTTGCAGTTGCGAGTCCACCCGACTCCTCGAAGTGCCCCGCCTGTCCATCCGCCCGCGGAATGGGTTGGGAGGAGAGGTCAATAGTGGGGGTTGAGCCCGGACCGCACGCTGGGTTTGATGGGCACGGGTCCGAGATCGTAGCCGCCAGAGGCTGACCCGAATTAGCATCAGTGGTATCGATCTGGAAGCCGTTGAAGTAGGAGAAGTAGCCGTAGCCGGCAACGCCGGTCTCGCCATGCTCGTCATAAAACTCGTGGTTGCCAGGCGCGGGCCGCAGGATCTTTTTAAAAGCGCCGTACGTCAAATCAAACGATTGCTCAAAGTCCGAATATCGGCCGACCTGGTATTGCAGATCTCCGAGGAGTGCGACGGCGTCAGGCTTCATAGCCTCAATCTGATTCGCAGTGGCCTCCTGGGATTGCCACAGAGAATACGTCGGCGGCACTGTGGGGTTGTTGGTGCCTGTGTAGGGGGTCTTGGGGTCGGTGCAGGTTTCTTTCGAAGACTCACCAGCCTGCTCCGTGCCTGGCTGGCAGGAGATGTCGCCAACCACCGCAATCACGGGCGACGACCGCTCCGGCTTGCTGTACGGCCATGGTTTGTCGTTCTGTGCCTTTACACCAGATGCAAATGCCAGCATCGAGGCGGCCGCTCCCATGAGCAGTGCCGCTCGGAACCTTCCCCCGATCATCTTCATGCGATTCCTCCCGTCCGGATTTCTGGTTCTATCTTTGCCAAACGGTGCTTTGTATCCCTTCCATATTTCTTGTGTGTGTCGAATGTGTGAAAAAGGCGTAACACGGATTACTCGCGAGGTAGTCTAGGCCGTCAGCCAAACGGAATATCCTTGATGCTACCGAGAATGAAAGAGGCTTGTCGTAAACGAATCCGTCGTCGATTCGTAACTACCGGTTTCAAGCAATGCCGCTGCACAGATGCACAAACGTAGGCATTGCAGAATCGCCACCCGCCCGTATTGCAGTCGATGTTGTGCTTAGGCGTAGCGAAACAGCGCCTTAAAGCCAAAGTCCATGTGCATCTGGATATGGCAGTGAAATAGCGTAAGGCCCGGCTGGTCGGCGACCAGATCCACGGCGGCGCGTCCAAATGCGGGAACGATTACCGTATCCTTCATGATGCCGGCAGTCGGCTTGCCGTTGAGTTCGACAAGCTCGAACATGTGCCGGTGGATGTGCAGGGGGTGGGAATCGTCACTGCGATTGTGAAACACCAGCCGGTAGCGCCCTCCCTGGCGGAACACGAATTCCCGTTCATGCGGATATTCCTTGCCGTTGACGAGCCAGTGATTGATCCCGTGGGGCCCGCCGGGCACTTTTTCGAAGACCATGTCGACGGTCTCGTCTGGCGGGGGATGCGGAGCGGGCTTGCCAAAGATGGTGTAGTCCCATCGGGCCGGCCGAGGCGGAAGCCATTGCGGGCGCGGCTGTGCCTGATTGGCGTACTCCACCACCATGCCCATGCCGGATTGTCGGGCGGCATCACGCAGCTCACCTAAAATCCAAACGCCCGGCAGGTTCATCTCCATGATCGCATCCACGCGCTCACCTGGGGCGATCTCAATCACATCTACCGGCTGAGGCGTGGGTACGGGATTGCCATCGAGGGCGATCACCTGAAAATGGTGACCGAAAAGACCTATTCGATGAATTTGCGAAGCGCTGGCATTGAGCAGGTGCATCAGGACGCGCTCTCCCGGCCGCACGCGGAGGGGATCCCCCGCGCCTAGGGTTTTGTCGTTAATCGAGTAAAGAGGAGCGCTGACTTCGAGCCCGTTCGGACGCTTGTCTGGAGTGGCGGGTTTTTCGGGCATCGGAGCGTTGGGATCCGCCTGCTCCTCGTCCGGGTCCACCGTGGACAGGAAATACTCCCATTCACGCAGCGCCAGAAAGACCTCTTGGTCGTAGCGCCCAGGGTCATTCGCGGAATCGATCATGAGAAAACCAAACTGGCCGGTGTAAGCGCCCCGATGCAGGTCCAGCATGGCCGCCGTGTGGGAGTGGTACCACCGCGAACCCGCGGGCTTGGCCACGAATTGATAGCGCTGGCGGCCATGCGGCGGGACCGGGGGCGTGCCTTCTTCCTCCGTCCCATCCACCTCCGGGGGAACGAACAGGCCATGCCAGTGCACGTATTCCGGAACGTCCGTCTCGTTCACGACGTCGACGGTCACGAGCTGTCCCTCGCGCATCCGCAGGAGGGGACCAGGGACCATGTTGCTGTAGCCGATGGTGCTGATTACAACCTGGGGAGCCAGCTCGACCATCATCGGTGCGATTCGCAGGCTGAAATCCGCCGCGCCCTGAGTGGCCTTCGGTTCCAAGGTCGTCACTATCGGATGCGGTTGCGGCCCCGGAACCTGCCGTTGCGCCGGCCACTGCGCGAACGCGGGCCGCACCTTGTCTGCTCCCGCCGCGATCACGGTGGCCCATCCAAGCCGTACAAAATCCCGTCGGTTCATGTGCTCCTCATACCCCTTGCAAACGCCAGCGTGGAGCGACCGCGCACTGCGAGCGCTGTCGCTACGAAAATCGCCCGTGGCATTTTGCCATGCTTCCCTTCCGTTTTTGGTTGAATGGTTGGAAAAAACATTCTGAGCGTTCTTAGAAACGGCCGTAAGGAGCTTTTCGGCCAGTCTCGGACTGCTCTGTGCGGAATCTCCCCGGTGTGTGAGGCAACCTCCTGGTTAACGCTCCGGGCTCAACGGACCGCGGGACGAGCTGCCGCGCACTTACAAAGAAACTAGTGGATGAAGCTTAGGCCGTGCGGGATGAATTGTGGGAAGACGTAGGCGTAGAGCATGACGATGACGCCGACGATGGCGCGACTTGCTGGGAGCTAAGATTGGCGGCTACTAGTCGGAACTCTACGGACGACATAAGATGGAAATATCCTTGCCGTTGGCAAGCTTACCGCCTGATGATGCGCAAATCTGAACCAAAGTGGCTTTGCACCCCTCCCGGGCATCCAGCTTGGACGGCTCTGAAGTCGATCTGTTATTTTGCTTGTCTTTAGACTGCCACAATAGAACGGTGTCGCATGTAGTTCTGGCTCGAATCTGTATGGAAGGCATTAACGCAATCGCTTGCCGCGCGTCTACCCATGGAACCATTTTGTTGCCCACCGTCACTCCGCTCTCATTGACGGCGTAGGGAGCCCCGGCACCCGCGCTAAAACCTCTTCGACTCAGACAATTTAGCTGCGGATTTAGGTAACAAACGTCCTCCCCACCCGTTGAGTTAAGCTTGGAAATTCCGCAGTTGATCGGGCCGAGAACTCTAAGTGCGCCTAGCGAATTGATTTCGTAATGGTAGCGATCGCCGTATACGCAAGGCGCATTCATAACCGCTATGCCGGCGGGATGACCGGCATAAGCGCCGTCGAGAACATCAGCAGTTTTTGCGGTTGCGGGTGTTTGTGCGTAGCCCGAATTCGGCCAAAGAGAAAATAGGAGAGCGCTCGCGAGGATTGCGGCTCTGGACATGAAACCCCTCCATGGGAAAATAACAACCTGCGCCAGAAAACTAAGAATTGGGCCGTCGCTCTTGCAGCCAGATCGCCTACGATGAATCTATCCTGCCTGCTATAAAAGCTGTCGGCTCCCTGCGGGAAACGGCGCTTAAGAATTAAAATTCGATAGTGCCGGCAACTTCACCCGCGGGCCTTCGTTTTCTCATACTGCATCCCGTGCGATTTTCAGCGCAAACGCGTTGAGGATGGTGCGTGGGCCGAGGATTTGGCGGAGTTCGGAGAGGGGGGAGGGGTCATGATGGATGCGAGAAGGATAGTACGCCGCCGGGAGAATGAAAAGAGAAGTGGACTAAAGATCTGGAGAGGCATCCGATCAGCCCGCTTGCCGGAAGCTGTGTCCGCCTTGATTGCCTACCGTGCGTAGCCGAGGCGTGGCGTGCGACAATTGCTTGACATGATTGTTAAGCTCCGACCAACGAAGAACGACGATCTGGAATTCGTCCGGATTCTTAAGAATATCGTCGAAGGAGTTCTCGGCGAGGCCGAGCCTGACGAATTGTTTGTCGTTGCAATAGACAACTGGTTCGACCACAAATGGCTTAAATTCTCGGGCATCGGCGTAGTTCCATTTGAGTTTCCAGCGTTTATGAAAAGAGAGGATGCACTAGGTGTGTTCCGCCAGGACAACGTCACTCTACCGCCGTTTTCGCCCAAGAGAGTGATTCGTCAAATCCGTTTCAGGATGCACGGCTCTGTCTACATTGAAACCGTTCCGTCCGTCTTAATTCACAAAAAAGAGCGCCAGCGCAGTGAGGAAAATCTCAACCGCAGAATCCGACAGGTTTGCGAGTCTGGCACGTTCGTGTGGTATAGCTCGAACACACTTGTGAATTCAAGAGCGAGCATAATGGCGTACACCATCAAGAATGCGCAGGTCGAAGCCTGGTTTGCGTCATTCAGAAAGGCCGAGGGCTGGAATTTGCATCTCACGAAGGGAATCGATAGAGCGCGCGTGCAGGTATTCGTTGGGTCTTAGAAGACAATCTGCTCAGTTCGTCCCACAGTCCCGGGTCACGTCCCCATAAAAGTGGCAATTGGAACCTGAGCCACCCCGAAGTGAGAGAGGCATGCGCAGTCCCTGGCGCGATGCGGCAGGCGGGGCAATGCTGCCCGTACAGCGCGAAACACAAGACGGCACGATATATCGTGCCCCTATCAACTGGTGGCGGAGCAAAATGTGCGCGCTAGTGGATGAAAGTGAGGCCGTGGGGGATGAATTGGGGGAAGAGGTAGGCGTAGAGCATGACGATGACGCCGACGATGGCCGCTAGAGAAACGGAGTGCCAGAAGACGAAGCGGAAGATGGAGCCTTCCTGGCCGACCTGGTTGGTGGCGGCGGTGGCGATGGTGATGGATTGGGCGTCGATCATTTTGCCCATGACGCCGCCGGCGGAGTTGGTGGCGGCCATGAGGACGGGGCTGAGGCCGAGCTGCTGCGCGGTGATTTTTTGCAGGCCGCCGAAGAGGACGTTGGAGGAAGTGTCGCTGCCGGTGAGAGCGACGCCGAGCCAGCCGATGAAGGCGCCGAAGAATGGGAAGAACCAGCCGGTGCGCGTGAAGGCGAGGCCGAGGACGGCGTCCATGCCGGAATAGCGCGTGACGAAACCGAGGCCGAGCATGCAAGTCATGGCGAGGATGGCGAAGCGTAGGCGGAAGAGAGTGCGGCCGAAAATTTGGAAAAGTTTGGGCGGCTTGAGGCCGAGTAGAAAGCCTGAGAGCAGAGCGGCGAGGAAACAAGCGGAGCCGGTGGCGGTGAGCCAGTTGAAATCGAACTTGGCGGCTTCGGCGGTGGGTTTGGCGACGACGGGTTGGGCGCGGTAGACGGCTTTGTGGAGATAGGGAACTTCCCAGCCGCCGGAGGCGAAGGCGGGAGTGGTGGCCTTGCCCATGGCGTTTTTGATCGACGGAATTCCCCAGCACAAAACAAAGACGGAAAGTATGGCGAAGGGGAGCCAAGCGCGGGCGACTTGCGCGGCGGAGTAGCGCCTGCCCGCGAGAGATTTTTGGCGGATTTGCCATTCGTCGCCCATCGTGTCGATGACGGCGGTTTGGGTTGAGGCGACGGGCGCGACTGCGGAGGCGGCGGATTTGGCGGCGTCGGCTTCGCGCTCTTCGGGGAAACGCCAGATGCGTTTCGGTTGCCACACGCGGAGGAAGAGGAGGGTGGAGACGAGAGAGACGATGCCGGCGGCGATGTCCACGAGGTTGCTGTCCATGTAATTGGACCAGAAGAATTGCGTGCCGGCGAAAGAAATGCCGACGACGAGAATGGCGGGAAGGACTTCGAAGGTCTCCGACCAACTGACCATGGCGCGGACGAGCCACAAGGGAAGGATGACCGCGGTGATGGGAAGAATGCGGCCGATCATGGCGGTGACGTCGCTTTCGGGAAGACCCGTGACGCCGATGAGCGCGTGAATGGGAATGCCGATGGCGCCGAAAGCGACGGGAGCGGTGTTGGCGATGAGATTGAGAGCGGCGGCCTGAAAGGGCTTGAAGCCGAGGCCGATCATAAACGCGCCGGCGATAGCGACGGGCGCCCCGAAACCGGCACAACCTTCAATGAACGCGCCGAAGCAGAAAGCGACGAGAAGGAGTTGGAGGCGGCGGTCGGGAGTGATGGCGGCGACGGACTGCTTCATGATTTCAAATTGGCCAGTGTCGACGGAAATGTCGTAAAGGAAGACGGCGGCGATGACGATCCAGACGATTTTGAGGAGACCGTAAGCGGAGCCGTAAAGGAAACTGGTGATGGCGAGGGACGAGGGCATGTGGAAGACAAGGACGGAACAGAGGATGGCGGTAGCGGCGCCGGAGATGGCGCAGAGATGGACGCGGACTCTGAGACCGGCGAGCAGGCCGAGAAGGACGACGACGGGGAGAGAGGCGACTAGCGTGGAGAGCTGCCAGTGGTGGAGGGGGTCGTAGACTTGGGTCCAGGTCAAAGGGAGGCCTCCAGCAAGATAGCGGAGTTAGCGTCTTACGGGAGCAATGTCAAGTGAATCGTGGATGAAAGGGAGCGAGGAAAGGGAGCTAGGAAAGCGAGCTAGGAAAGCGGGAGCAGGGCTCCCGCACTCCACATTTCGCTCCGCGCCACTTATACTCTGAGCATGAATTCTGTGGATGAGCTGCACGGGGCGCTGCGGCGGTATTGGGGATACGACGCGTTCCGGCCGTTGCAGGAAAATATTGTGAAGAGTTTGCTGGGCGGGCGGGACACGTGTGTGGTGATGCCGACGGGCGGGGGAAAATCGCTGTGCTACCAGTTGCCGGCAGCGATACAGGCGGAAAAAACGGTGGTGGTGGTGTCGCCGCTGATGGCGTTGATGCAGGACCAGGTGGCGCAGTTGACGCAGATGGGGATTCCGTCGGCGCTGCTGAATAGTTCGGTGGCGGCGGACGTGCAGTCGTGGGTGGTGCACAAGGCGATCGAGGGAGCGTACCGGCTGCTGTATCTTGTCGCCGGAACGGATCGCGCGCGAGGATACGTTTGGATGGCTCGAGGCGCGTGCCGGTTTCGTTTTTTGTGATTGATGAGGCGCACTGCATTTCGGAGTGGGGGCACGAGTTCCGGCCGGAATACCGGCTGCTGAACCGCTTGCGGGACATTTTGCGGAGAAGCCGATTGCGGCGTTTACGGCGAGCGCGACGCGGCGGGTGCGGCACGACATCATCGAGCAATTGAATCTGCGGGAGCCGGATAAATATATCGCGAGCTTTCACCGGCCGAATTTGAATTATGTGGTGAAGGAATGCGACGGGACGGTGCAGGACGAGCTTCTGCTGCGGGCGCTGCGGAAATATGCGGAGAGCAATGCGATCGTGTACGCGCCGACGATCGCGCGGGTCGAGGAGACGGTGGATTTTCTGGAGGAGCAGGGAATAGCGGCGATTGGCTATCACGGGAAAATGGATGGGGAGACGCGGCGGAAGAATCAAGAGCGGTGGATGAGCGACGAAGTGCGCGTGCTGGTGGGGACGATTGCGTTTGGATTGGGGATTAATAAGGCGGCGGTGCGGGCGGTGATTCATTTGTCGCTGCCGAAATCGATCGAACAGTATTACCAGGAAGCGGGGCGGGCGGGTCGCGACGGCGAGCCGGCGGATTGCCTTTTGTTGTGGCAAAAGCGCGATGTGGGATTGCTGACGTATTTCGTGCAGCAGTTGGAAGATGAGGCGGAGAAGGCGCGGGCGTGGCAGAGGTATCGGGAGATTCGAAGATTCGTGGAAGCGAAAGTTGCCGGCATCACCAGATTTGTTCGCACTTCGGAGAGATTCGTAAATGGAATTCTTGCGGAGCTTGTGATGTGTGCAGCGGGGAGCCGGAATGGTTGTTTATGGCCGAACCTGCGAAACGGGTGAGAAAGAGAGCGGCCGCTGCGGCGGCAGGGGCGAACGATTTTACGCGATCCGGCGACTTTGGTAGAGGAAACGCGACACGGCGGCCGGCGGCGGTTGCCCCAGCTTCAGCGGGAGGGCAAAAAAAAAGTGTTGCCGGTGGAATTGATTCGGAGCTGCGGGAGTATCTTTGCGTTTGGCGACGCATGACAGCTAGACAACTCGGAATTGCCTCTTCTAGCGTGATGCACGACACATCTCTAGATGAGCTTTGCAGAATAAGACCGCGTTCGGTCGGGGAACTGCGGGGAATTTCGGGCTTTGGCGAGCGCAAAACGAGACTGTATGGTTCGAAGGTACTGGACGCCCTTGACCGCTTTAGGCGAGGGGAGAGGGCGGCGGCGCCGCAGGAAGCGAAACCGAAGCCTGCAGAAGAGACGATGAAATTGCTCGCGGAAGGGCGCAGCTTTGCGGAGATTGCTAAGGCGCGGGGGCGGCAAGTGTCGAGCGTAGTTGAGTTGGTGGTGCGGCTAATGGAAAAAGGAGAAGTGGAGTTTCAGGAAGGATGGGTCGATCGCGAAAAACAGGCGCAAATCGAGAAGGCATGCGCGCTGCTCGGAGTTGAGCGGCTGAAGCCGCTGAAGGAAGCGCTGCCGCCGGAGATAACGTTCGAAGAGATCCGGCTGGTCATTGCGCGGCTGCGCATGGAGCGAGAGGAAGAATCGTCAAGAAATTTGGCTGCGAAGGCAGGCAGCGTTTAGAGTGCGGAAGATACGGAAGTGCCGGCGGCGGCGAAGACGGTGGCCATCTCGGCGGGAGCGAAGGTGAGAAAGCGCTGCACGACGGTGGAGTCAAACTGTGTGCCGCTGCATTGGACGAGACGACGAGCGGCTTCCTCGACGGGCAGGCCTGTGCGGTAGGGCCGCGAGGAGACCATGGCGTCGAAGGCGTCAATGACGCAGACGATGCGAGAGACGATGGGAATTTCTGAATCTTTGAGGCCAGCAGGATAACCTTTGCCATCGATAGATTCGTGGTGGTGAAGGATATCGAGCGAGGCGCGCTCGAAACCCGGAAGCATGCGCAGAACCGCCCATCCATATTCCGGGTGCTTCTTCATCAAAGTGTATTCGTCCGCGTCCAGCTTGCCGGGCTTGTGAAGGATGGAATCCGGGATGCCGACTTTGCCGATGTCATGGAGGAGGGCGGCGACTTCGAGGTTCTGGAGTTCCGCTTCGTCGAGACCCAATTCCTGGCCGACGCGCATACCCCATTCCGCGAGGCGAGTGCTGTGGACGCCAGTGTTGAGATCCTTGAGGTCGAGGAGTTGGTTGAAGGCGCAAATGACGGAATTGCGCAGGGCGGAGACTTGCTCTTCGACCTGCTTGATGCGGAGAGAATCCGGTGCCCACTCTGGTGTTGACGACATGGCGAACACCGGAATCATCTCGCCCACAGCGCTGCTTACCATTGCCCGCTCGAACTATTCACCCAAGCCGAGACAGCCTGGTAAATGTCCAGACGGCCATGGTTGAGGTCGGGAGTGAGTTGGATGGCGTGAGAGAACGCACTGGCTGCGCCCTTTTGATTGAGGGAAGGCTTTGCGCTAAGCATCAGATCAGCCGAGCCAGCAACGAGCGGCGAGCTGAAGGAGGTTCCGGAAGCCGCAGCATAAGTGCCGCCGGGATATGTGCTGATGACATACTCGCCAGGGGCGGCGATCCAGACGTCGGTGTCGCCGTAGTTGGAGAAAGAGGAGCGAGTGTCGTAGTCGGTGGTGGAGGCGATGCCCATGACGCTGCTGTTGAGCGCGGCGGGGTACACGGGAGCGCTGGTGTCCGCATTGCCTGCGGCGGCGATGAGGACGACGCCGGACTGATTCGCATAGGAAATCGCCTGAGACAGAGCGGCAGAAGGAGTGGTGACGTCGAAACTCATGTTTACGACGTTGGCGTTGTGTTGCACGGCGTAGTACAGGGCCGCAACGATGTTGGACAGATAGCCGGTGCCATTTGCGCTAAACGCTTTGAGAGGAAGGATTTTGGCGTTGGGCGCGACCAAGTGGACGAGGCCGGTGGTCATGGTGCCGTGGCCGAAATCGGAGTACGAGCTGCCTCCGCCATCGAGGATCGCGGCCGAGGACTGATCGAGAATGGCAGCGCTGGACTGCTGAACGATGACGGGCTGCTCATCCTGAGAGCCATTGCTGAGGTTTCCGTTCTGCAACTGAGGAACGTCGAGCCATTCGGAGGCGCCGGGCTGGTTGCGGGTAAAGTCGTAGCCAGGGAGAAGCACGGGATAGAGGACCGGGTGGTAGATATCGACGCCAGTGTCGATGACTGCGACGATGCCCGTGCCGCTGATGTTGAAGCCGGCTTGGGCGTCGGTGAGGCGGATGATTTGGGTGGCGGGCTGGGCGGCGTAGCCGTGGGTGACCACGGTGCCATAATAATTGACAGGCGCGGTGTCGTAGAGACCTGCGGGAATCGAATTAACGGGCTGTTGAGGAAGCGGAAGGAGTTGGTCGGCTTCGACGCTCTCAATGCCGAGCAAAGTCTCCAGGAGATTTCCGACAAAGCTGAGGAGGTTCGAGATCAAGTTGCCGGAGGAAGTTACCAGGTAGGTTTGCCCGATGGAACCATCCAGCGATCCCTGGACCTGGCAATTCTCAGAGAGGCAGAGTTTGAGGACGGAGCCCAAGCCTCCCGAGGTGCGAACGATGTAGCGGTTTTGCGCTGAGGCCGGCAGCGCGACGACAGCCATAACCAGCATTAGAATCAAGCAGATGCTTACGTTGCGTTTCATAGAGTCGGTTCCCTTCCCAGGGTCTCCTGCTTCCGAACCGTCCGCAAATCCGCACAAGGGAATACCCGCTAAGTCTTGCGGAATCTTCCGATTGAGCAAATAGTACGGATGGTTTCTTCGTTCCAACCAAAGGCTTTACGGGGTTTTGGTACTTGCGTACCAAAGTGGCCCCTTCCGGCGGGAGGGATCAGAGAGAGGGGTCTCATGACTTGCCTCCCCTCAGGTTTCCCAGAGCATTCCGCAAGGAAATGACGATGGGCTGCTCGCCCTGGCCGGGAATGGAAAGCTCCAAGTCGCCGGAGTTTTCAATTTCGCCCGCAAACTCGCCGAACTGATTTGTCTCTACCACAAGACTGTTGCCGCGGCGATTCGAGATAGTGACCTGGACGTCGCGGCCGATCATGCTGGGGTTGCTGAGATCGAGGATTTGGCCGGTGACCAGCAGGCGATTGGTACCCGGCTTAGGCTCGATCTGAATGTCGATCTGGTATGGGTCAGCCCTATAAAGCATTTGTCTTGTTCCTATTACTACGGAGCGGGCACCCGCTAACGCGGGCTGCTGGAAACTGTCGAAGATCACTTCGATCAACCCCTTCGATTCTTGTTGCCGCGAAAGCGAGCCCGCCGTTGCGAACGCCGCTTTGGCCAGGCGCACGGTACCGGCAGGAGGCTGATAATTGGCCTCTGCTGCCGCCGATTTGCTGACCTTTTGCCATAACGAGATTGTCTCCTTGCAGCGCTTGCAACCGGTGGTCAGATGCTTCTGCATCGCTTCCTGCCGGTCGCTGGTGACAATGTGGTTCACGAAATCGATCCACTCCTCTGTCGAAAAGTGCTTCATCTCTCTTCCCCCCATGAAATCCTTCCTTGCCCCTCCGCTCCCCAGCGGGGGCAATGATTGAACATCTCCCGTTGCATAAGGGAGGGGAGGGGTGAAAAAAATATAGGGAGGGGGCGCCGCCATACCCCCACCATTTTTGTGAGGCATTTGGAATGCATTGATTATAAATGATTTGCACGCATTCTCATTTTAAGGCAGTTTGTAATCGACAGAAAACAAAAGATTTGTTTGCTCTCTATTTTGCTCTCTGGCTGCACTGTGAGAGAGCAGTTTGCTTCCTGTAAGAGCATCGTACTCCCAGGGCGAAGCACCCCGCAGCCGGCGGGGCCCGTAGCGGTGCTACGCTGCCCTTCTGTAGTGATCCGGAGGATGCAGGCGCTCAACTTTAGCTGGGACTTTGCGCCGCCGGGCGCTGGAAAAGAAAAAAGCGGCCTTTCGGCCGCCACTGTCGATAGCAATCTGCAAATTCATTTATAGCAAAGGTCAGGCCCATCCCTCAAGAAAAATCGGACATTTCGATTTGCTCACTACGGAATGAGCGGGAGGCGAGACTGCGAATGTAGCTAGAGCGGCTTGGACAGGCAATGCCCAGGGCCATCCTCCGTCACTGGGACGGGCAGAGATGGCTCACACGGTTCCTCGCGGTGCGTCCGGCGAAAGCCGGACTACTAAAGCTTCCGTAGCGGGGCGGGAAGGATGCCGGCGAGAGAAAACTTGCCTGGGCCGGCGAGCAAGAGGCCGAAAGACAGGAGAAATTCGGTGAGGGCGAATTCCATGCCGCCGTGGCCGACATCGTAGCCGTGATGGATATGGACCATCAAGATGGCGCCCGCCATGACGATGATGACGCAGACGGCTCCGACGCGGAGGAACGCGCCGAGCAGGATGGCGATGCCGCCGGCGAATTGGGCGAGGCCGACGAGATAGCCCACGATGTCCGGGGCCTTCATGAACGCGGCGAGGTTGTGGGGGCCCGGGCCGCCGAAAGCGCCGAAGAGGATGGCGGCGCCGTGGTAGATGAAGGGGAGCGAGCAGGCCAGGCGCATGATCAGGAGTTCGAGGTTGAGTTCGCGCGAACCGCCGGAGGTGAAGGTGTTGCTGGTGCCCATGTAGGCCTCCCGGAATTGGATGGAGATTGTGTATCAAAAGGGGAGCGGATAAGACAAGGGAAATTCTTGTAGGCGGAAGCAGCGGGTGTTAGGGGAAAGAAGGCCATTGGGGCAGAAGGTGGGGGAGCCGGGGTTTGCTTCTCTGTCAAGTATCGACGGTGATGAAAATGCCTTCGGCGATCACGAGGAGCGTGCTTACTGGGCTGTACCCCGGCGCTCGAATGACAAAATAAAACGCGGAAAACGCGCAGGCTACGGCCAGCCAGAATAGGAGTGACCGCTTAGGAGGTGCCGCGGATGTTTGGAGTTCAAACATGGGCGTTAACAAAATCGTATCGTAACGGTGGTCGAGTGACTATAGAGCAAAGGATCCACCAGTTCGCGAAACAAAAAAGGGCGTCCTGGCTTGCGGCGAGGACGCCCTTTGGATTGAGGTTTTGGGCTGCTGGTAAGAGCAGCAAAACCGGAGCACAGGCTGAAGCCTGTGCCACCAAGAGCGCAGGCAGGAGTGCCTGCGCTACTGGCTGGATTTAGTACATGCCGCCCATGCCGCCGGCGCCTGGAGGGCCGCCTGCAGCCGCTGCAGCTTTCTCTTCCTTGATTTCAGCGACGAGCGCTTCGGTCGTGAGCATGAGGCCCGCGATCGAGGCGGCGTTCTGAAGGGCAAGGCGGGTGACTTTGGCCGGGTCGATGACGCCCATCTTGACCATGTCGCCGTACTCGCCGGTGTCCGCGTTGAAGCCGAAGTTTTCGTCCTTCGATTCGCGGATTTTGCCGATCACGACAGCGCCTTCGAAACCGGCGTTGTGCGCAATCTGGCGGGAAGGCTCTTCGAGAGCGCGCTTCACGATGCCGACGCCGACAGCTTCGTCATCATGGAGCTTGAGCTTTTCGATGGCCGCGAGGCAACGCAGCAACGCCGTGCCGCCGCCGGGAACGATGCCTTCCTCGACAGCCGCGCGGGTGGCGTGCATTGCGTCTTCGACACGCGCCTTCTTTTCCTTGAGTTCGGTCTCGGTGGCCGCGCCGACTTTAATGACGGCAACGCCGCCGACGAGCTTGGCTAGGCGCTCCTGAAGCTTTTCCTTGTCGTAGTCGCTGGTGGTGTTTTCGACCTGAGCGCGGATCTGCTTTACACGGCCTTCGATGTCCGCGGATTTGCCGGCGCCTTCGATGATCGTGGTATTGTCCTTGTCGATGGTGACTTTCTTGGCGCGGCCGAGGTCCTCGAGCTTCACGTTTTCGAGCTTGATGCCGAGGTCTTCGGTGATGGCCTTGCCGCCGGTGAGGGTGGCGATGTCTTCGAGCATCGCTTTGCGGCGGTCGCCAAAGCCAGGGGCCTTGACGGCAGCGCACTGCAGCGTGCCGCGGAGCTTGTTGACGACCAAGGTCGCCAGCGCTTCGCCTTCGATGTCCTCAGCGACGATCAAGAGTGGCTTGCCCATCTTGGCGGTCTGCTCGAGCAACGGGAGCAGGTCCTTCATCGAAGAGATTTTCTTTTCGTGGATGAGGATGCGAACGTCTTCGAGAACGCATTCCATGCGGTCAGGGTCGGTGATGAAGTAGGGCGAGAGGTAGCCGCGGTCAAACTGCATGCCTTCGACTACTTCGAGGGTGGTTTCCATCGTGCGGGATTCCTCGACGGTGATCACGCCATCCTTGCCGACCTTCTTCATGGCTTCGGCGATGATGCCGCCGATTTGCTTGTCGTTGTTGGCGGAAATGGTGCCAACCTGGGCGATCATGTCGCCCTTGACGTCCTTGTGGAGCTTCTTGATTTCTTCCACGGCGACTTCGACGGCCTTCTCGATGCCGCGCTTGAGAGCGGTCGGGCTGGCGCCGGCCGCGACAGTCTTGACGCCCTCGCGGAAGATAGCCTGCGCGAGCACGGTAGCGGTGGTGGTGCCGTCGCCGGCGACGTCGGACGTCTTCGAGGCGACTTCACGAACCATTTGCGCGCCCATGTTCTCGAGGGGATCCTGGAGCTCGATTTCCTTGGCCACGGTCACGCCGTCCTTGGTGATGATCGGCGCGCCGAACTTCTTTTCGATCACCGCGTTGCGGCCCTTGGGGCCCAGGGTGATCTTCACTGCATCGGCGAGGATGTTCACGCCACGTAGAATCGATTGGCGGGACGCCTCACCTGTTACAATCTGCTTCGCCATCTGGTATTTCCTCCTGATTTCTTCTGCGAACTGTTCGTGCTTACTGCGAAACTTTGAAGAGAACTGCGCCGGTCTAAAGACCGGCCACTACAACTGCCAACTGACGGGCTACTACTGCCGAACTGACGGGCTAAAGCCCGTCGCTACGGCTGCGAACTACAACTGCGACTGCGAGTGCTTACTTCTTGGCGGCTTTGGCGGCGCCGCTGAGCTTGGCCAGGATCTCTTCTTCGCGGAGAATGAGAAATTCTTCGTCCTCGATTTTGATTTCCGTGCCGCTATATTTGCCGAAGAGAACGCGGTCGCCCGGTTTCACGTCGAGGGGGATCAGTTCGCCCTTTTCGCGCTTGCCGGCGCCAACGGCGATGATTTCGCCCTCCATGGGCTTTTCTTTTGCGGAGTCAGGGATGATGATGCCACCCTTGACGGTTTCCTTTTCTTCAATGCGCTTCACGATGACACGGTCGTGTAGCGGGGTAAGATTCACTGCCATCTTGGAAGAACCTCCGTAGGTTGACTTTCGGTTTGAACTGAGGCTGGGAGGGAAGCAGGAATTAGCACTCCTCACAGTCGACTGCTAATATAGCAGAAAGAAGTTGCATGTCAAGGATTAATCGGACAGTTGGCAGAAATTTTGGCGCTGCCTAGCGTCAGCGTAAGTATATTATTTTCATGTATTTGGATGGTGCAAGAAAAATACGACACTTGGTGATGGATGTGCTATTTTCTCAGGCAGAGGATAGCTGCGGGAACGAGCTTTGCACCTCTCTATCTATTTGCGGCTGATCGTGCTGACGGCGGGGACGCTGCTGCCGTTTTTTTGGATGGTGGTGATCCTCGGACACCGGCGGCAGAGGAATTTCGAGCGAATCTTCTTCTTTTTGTGCTTGGCGCTGGTGTTCTTTTTTGGTGGATCGCTGCTGGAGCTGAATGCGCAGCTTTACTACGGGGCGGTTTCGCCGTCGCTGTCGATTTTCTGCTGGACGGTTGTTTGCGTAGGGCTGTGGTTTCTGCCGTCGCTGTTGGTGCATTTGCATGTGGAGTATGCGCAGATTCGTGAGCTGCTTGGCGCGGGAAAACAAAAGTGGCTCTGGGTGACAGGAGCCTATGCGCCGGCGGTTATCCTGCTGCCTTTGTTGGTTGAAGCGTTGCGATTGCGCGGCGGGACTGATTTTATCTTGCCGAGCAATCGGCTGGGATGGATGTTTCAGGCGTGGTTTGTTGGCGCGTTGATGATTGGAGCGGGCTGGCAATGGCGGTTCGGGAAGGCCGCGCCTGACAAGGATCAGGCTCGATTTCACAACGCCTTGCGTCTCGTTTTGGCGGGCTTGGCGGTCTGGCTTGTAGCGATTCACTTGATCGTCCTGCACTGGGGAACAGGAATGGAAGGAAGCGCGGCGGGGTACATTGCGCTTGTCACCTGCTTTGCGCTGGCGCCGCTGGCGATGCTGATCCGAAATGTCCAGCGATTCAATTTCTTGCAGATTGGTAAGCAGAGGAATTTGACTTATGCGGTATTTGCGACGTTCCTAGCGCTGCTTTACTTGGGGCTCATTCGGCGCGCAAGTTTGTGGATGGAGCCGTATCTGCCGCCAGAGGCGACGGCGGCCATTTTGTTGTTTCTTCCCGTGGTGTTTTTCGAGCCGTTGCAGAGATTGATGAGAGGAATTCTGCGGCGGACGGCGCAACTGGAAATGGGCCGGGTAAATAGGCTGATCGGGGACATCCGACAGGAAGCTCGTCAGGGGAATCTTGGGAACTTGAAAAAATTCATCGAGAATGCAGTCCAACACGCATTTGAGCTTTCCAGCGTGGAACTCAGTTTCCACGAACGGTCTCCGGAATCAATCGAGGAGGTGCGACGGCTCTCGTTAGAACATGGAGGAACTGGAAAGGTGTCGTTTGGAGAGCCGAAGTGCATGCTCCAAGTCTTGAGCAGTGGGCCGCGGCGGATGGTTTTGAGAATGGGCAATTTCGTCTCGACGTTGACCGTGCGACCGCATGGAGCCGGAATTTCCGGCGAGACGTTCGCGGCGCTGGAGTTTTTGTGCGACCAGTTGCCGGGGGCGCTGGATTTGTGCCGGTTGATCGAGGAGAAATTACGGTTGGAGAGGGAACTGGCGGAACGCGAAAGGCTGGCCGTTTTGGGACAGATGGCGGCTAGCATTTCGCACAATTTGAAAAATCCGCTGGGGTCGATCAAGACGATTTTGCAGGTGCAGCTCGAGAGCGCGGAGTTACCGGAATCGATTCGCGGGGAAACGAGGATGGTGCTGGAGGAGATTGGGCGATTGTCGTCGAAGTTAAACCAGTTGCTGCAATTCAGCCGACCGGCGGTGCGGGGAGGCACGGTGGCGGCGGTTTGCGACGCGCGAGCCGTGGCGGAAGAGGTGAGCGGTGTCTTACGGCATGAAGCGGAGAGGCGTGGGCTGGCGCTGGAAGTCGAAATCGTGGGAAACGGAATAACGCTGGCAGCGAGCGCGGAAGCGGTGAGCGAGATTTTGTCGAATCTTGTGGTGAATGCTCTGGAAGCCACGCCGCGCGGAGGATTTGTGCGGGTGAGCGGGAGCGCGGATGGGGATGGATATTTGCTGCGCGTGGAAGACGACGGGCCGGGAGTTCCGGAAAACGTACGGGAGAAAATATTGCAGCCGTTTTTTACGACGAAGACGCAGGGGACGGGATTGGGATTGGCGATTGTGGCGAGGCGGGTGGCGGAATTTGGCGGGAGATTGGATTGGGAAAGTCCCGTCAAGGACGGCAAGGGAACGCTGTTTGAAGTAACGATGCAAGTGAAAGAAGAGAAGAAGTAAGGAAGTACGGAAAAAGACATGAAAACGATCTTGATTGTGGATGACGAGCCGGCGGCGCGGTATGGATTGCGGCGCGCGCTGGAGGCGAAATACCGCGTGGCGGAGGCGGAGTCCGCGGAAGCGGCGCGCGAAGCGCTCAACACAGAGCAGCCGGATCTTATTTTGCTGGACGTTGTTTTGCCGGGGCAGAGCGGGCTGGAGTTTTTGAAATGGTTGCGCGAGCAGGGAAGCGAGTTGCCGGTGCTGATGGTTTCGGCGCTCGACACAGCGAAAACGGCGGTCGAGGCGCTGCAGCTTGGCGCGGCGGATTATTTGGTGAAGGGATTCGAATTGGAGGAATTGCGTCAGCGCGTGGCGAATCTTCTGAAACTGGCGGCACTCGAAGAGGAAAATGATTCGCTGCGGCGGCGGATGGCGACGGAAGGGCAGTTTGGGCAGATGATTGGGCGGACGGCGGAAATGCGGCGCGCGTTTGAAATGGCTGATCGCGTGGCCCGAGCGGATTCGACCGTGTTGATTCTCGGGGAGAGCGGAACAGGAAAAGATTTGATGGCCCAGGAGATTCATGCGAGGTCGCGACGCGCGGGGAAGGCTTATGTTGCGGTGAATTGCGCGGCGTTGCCGGAGACCTTGATCGAATCGGAACTTTTCGGATATGAACGCGGGGCGTTTACAGGCGCGGCTCAACAGAAAAAAGGGAAGTTCGAGCTGGCGTCGGGCGGGACGCTGTTCTTGGATGAGATTGGGGACATGAATCCGGTGACGCAGGCGAAGGTGCTGCGGGCGCTCGAGAACCGCACGATCGAGCGATTGGGAGGGACGCAGCCGATTCCTGTGGATGTGCGGGTGATTAGCGCGACGCACCGGAACTTGGCGGCGGAAATTCGCGCGGGGAAATTTCGCGAGGATTTGTTTTACCGGTTGCGCGTGGTGACAATCGAGTTGCCGCCGCTGCGGGCGCACAAGCAGGACATTCCTGTCTTGGCGGAAGCGTTTTTGCAGATGCATGGCACGAGGCTGGGGCGCACGGCGCGCCTCACGCGGGAAGCGACGTCGGCGATCGAACGCTATGACTGGCCGGGGAATGTGCGGGAATTAAAAAATGCGTTGGAGCGCAGCCTGGTGCTTTGCCGCACGGATGCGATTGGCGTGGAGGATTTGCCGCAGGAAGTGGTGAGCGGGGAAGAGCCGGCGCACAAAAATTCGAACGGCGCGAGTGAAAATGGATTTGGCGAGAAGGATTTTCGCGAGGCGAAGCGAAAGTTCGAGGTCGCGTACATTACGAAACAGCTTGTGGAACACCGGTGGAATGTGTCGAAAACCGCGGCGACGATTGGTTTGCACCGGCAAAGTTTGCAGGAGAAATTGCGGGAGTTGGGAATCCGGCGGCCGGGGCGGGAAATGCCGGAAGAAGATTAAGAATTTACACAGAGTTCGCAGAGAGCACAGAGTGCACGGAGAAAAGGAACGGAGAGGTTTGGAATGCCCCCAGGGAACATCGAACGGAGAGTTGGCGCGTATGTGCTGGCAGGCGGCGGGAGCACGCGATTTGGTAGGGACAAGGCGCTGGTGGAGTTCGCGAACAAGCCGATGCTCGCGCGTGCGCTCGAGTTGATGCGGAGCTTGCAGCAAGACGTGAAGATCGTTGCCGTGCCTGGAAAATACGCGGATTTCGGAGCGGAAATTGTGGAGGATCGCTGGACGGGCGAAGGGCCGCTGGGGGGAATCGTGACGGCCTTGCTGCACACGCGGGAAACTTCGCCAGTGCGCGACTGGAACTTGATTGTGAGCTGCGACATGCCGTTTTTGACGGCGGAATGGATGAAGTGTGTCTGCCAACGAGCGGAGAAGAGCATGGCGCAAGTTGTCGTGCCCCACTCGGCACAAGGGCCGGAGCCGCTCTGCGCGTGCTGGCGGACGGACGCAGTGGAAACACTGCGCGCGGCGTTCGAACGCGGCGTCCGAAAAGTGACGCAGGGGATTTCACTTCTGCGCGCGGAAGTTCTTGACGAGCGAGACTGGAAACGATTTGATAGCGCAGGACGGCTTTTCTGGAACATGAACACGGCGGCGGACTACGAAGAAGCACGCCGGATTGTGGAAACAGAACGGAACTAGCAGTTGGCGTGGATCAAGGACGCGCGGTTGACGAGCGCAAACGCTGGCGGAAATCGGCGATGACGGAATCAAGATGACGGAACTAATCGGAACCAAGAAAAGCAGCGAAGGCAAGCCCGAAGACTTTTTCGAGTTTCGCGATGTGTGCAAGTCCTTCGACGATAACGCCGTGCTGAAAGACGTGAGCTTCACCGTGAAGCGGGGCGAGACGTGCGTGATCATGGGGCGCAGCGGCGTGGGAAAGTCCGTTTCGCTGAAGCACATCATGGGATTTATGAAGGCGGATTCAGGACGGATCTTGGTGGACGGCGAGGACGTAACCGATTTCAACGAGCAACAATTCGAAGAGGTGCGGCGCAAAGTCACAATGGTGTTTCAATCCGGCGCGCTCTTCGATTCGCTTACCGTCGGGGAGAACATCGCCTTTCCATTGGAAAAACAGCCGGGGCTCGAAGACGAGGACATCGACGAATACGTCGTCAAGCTGGCGAAAATGCTGGAAGTCGAAGAGGTCCTCGATAAACTGCCGAGCGAATTGTCGACGGGGATGAAGCGCGCGGTGGCCATGGCGAGAGCTTTCGCGCAAAATCCAGAAGCTATTTTGTTTGACGAGCCGACCACGATGGTGGACCCGATCATGGCGGCGCACATGGGTGATTTGATTTTGCGGCTGAAGGAAGCGTTTCACCGCACGTCGATCGTCGTGACGCACGACACGCATCTGGCGAAAAAACTGGCCGATAGCGTAGTGTTTCTGCAAGAAGGTCGCGTCGCGTTCTTCGGGCCGTGGGACGGCTTTGAAAATTCGAAAGATCCCTTTCTCCATAATTTTCGCATGCAGGATGCCCTGATTCCCGCGCTGGACGTGACTCTGTGAGCCAGGCCGCGGCCGGCTCTGCCGATCCCATCAAACAATTGCCCAAGTCCATGGGCTTTTGGGACGTCTTGTTTTTCAATATTGCCACGGTCTTGGGTCCTCGCTGGATTGCGGCGGCTGCGCACAACGGCACATCTTCCATCAGCTTGTGGGTGCTCGCCGCCGTTTTCTTTTTTGTGCCGACCGCATTGGTCATCAACGAACTATCGTCGCGCTTTCCCAATGAGGGCGGGCTGTACGTGTGGTCGAAGGAAGCTTTCGGCGATTTTCATGGATTCGTGGCGGGATGGACGTACTGGATTTATACGGTTTTTTATTTTCCCGGATTATTGCTGGCCAGCGCGGCGATGAGCGGCTATGTGGCCGGTTCGCGGGGCGTGGCGCTCGCACAGAGCACGACTTTTCTGATGGTGGGGTCATTTGTTCTGTTGATTGTGGCCGTGGGATTCAACATTGTCGGGATGAACGTGGGAAAGTGGCTGCAAAACGCGGGAGGTGTCTCGACGTATCTTCCTCTGCTCATCCTCACCGGAGTGGCGGCGATCATGTGGTTCCATCACGGCTCGGTGACGCGGTTCACGATGGCGAACATGATGCCGCACTGGAGTTGGGACACGGTGAATTTCTGGTCGCAGATTGCGTTTGCATTTAGCGGGCTCGAATTGGTGTCCGCGATGAGCGACGAAATCAGAGATCCGCGCCGGACTCTGCCGCGCGCGGTTTTGGGCAGCGGCGCAATGATCGCGGCGATTTATATTCTCGGGACGTTTGCAGTGCTGGCGCTGGCGCCCGCGGCGGAAGTTGATCCAAAGAGCGGCGTGTTTCAGGCACTGACGCTGGGCTCGGCCGCGCTGCGGATTGGATTCGTGGGCGTGCTGGCAGCGATGCTCGTCTCCGTTGGCAACGCAGGCGGCGTGGGAAGTACGGTCGCGGGGATTGCGCGCGTGCCGTTCGTCGTGGGGATTGACAAGTATCTCCCGGCGGCGTTCGGAAAAATCCATCCCAAGTGGAAGACGCCTTACGTTTCCATACTCGTGCAGGCGGCGATTTCCGCAATTGTGCTTCTGTTGAGCCAGGTGAAGGAAGACACGATGCGCGGCGCGTATCAGATTCTTGTGGACGCCGCGATCATCCTCTATTTCATTCCCTTCCTGTATATGTACGCTGCGGTGATCAAACTCGCGGGCCGCAAAGATCGGCGGGAGAATCCTCAGGCTGTCTTGATTCCTGGCGGAAAGCTTGGCGTATGGATTGCGGGAGGGCTCGGCTTTGCTGTTGTGTTGTGCGGAATTGCATTTTCGTTTATCCCGCCGGGAGAAGAAGCAAACAAAATGTTGTTCGAAGCGAAGCTGGTAGGGGGAACTGTGGCCGCGGTCCTCGTCGGGCTGGTCCTCTATTGGCGCGGCGCCCGCACGAAACGGGAAGAAACGCCGCAACGCGCCGCTTAATCCAACGGATCACCGGGGAAGTCGAGATCAAAGCCGTGACGGGAAAGCGTCTCCATCGTGATCGTTGAAGATGCCGCAGGCCTGCGCCCTTCGAGATAGCGCTCGACGTATTTGCCGAGGATGTCGGCTTCGAGGTTTACGGCGTCGCCGGGTTTGCGGTCGCGAAGATTGGTGTGCTGATAGGTGTAGGGAATGACGGCGATTTCCACGGTGAGCGGCTTTTTGTTCGGCGTCGCGAAATTGTGCCAGGCGGCGACGGTTAAGCTGATGCCATCGATGGTGATCGAGCCTTTAGGAACGACGTAGCGCGCAAAATCTTCCGGGACTTCCACGCCGAGCCACCAATTTTCGCTTTCGGGACCTTCGGGATCGAGGCGCGTGACGCGACCCGTGGCGTCAACGTGCCCTTGCACGAAGTGGCCGCCAAATTCTTTGCCGGCAGTGAGAGGCTGCTCGAGATTGACGCGCGAGCCTTTTTTCAGCGCGACCTTCTTTGCACCGAACGATGTTTTCTGGATTGTTTCGCCGGAAAGATCGGCGGAGAAGTTTTCCTTGCCGAGAGCGACGACGGTGAGGCAGCAACCGTTTACCGCGATGCTGTTGGAGACGGCGAGCGCGGGCGCAACGCTCGGCGCGTGGATGGTGACGCGGCCCGCACCGGGCTTTAGTTCAAGCGACTCGATCGTCCCGAGATGTTCGATGATTCCGGTAAACATTATTTTCTAATTTCCCCCGCCCCTTGGTTTTTCTCTTCGAGTGTACAGCATTTCTCTGGGAAGGCAGAAAGCGGTGGACTAAAATAGAATGCGGATCGGAAAATGATCGAGGTTCTGCCATGAAGGCCTGCCTGCTCAATGCTCCTGCGCGGATCGAATCGAATCCACTTCAGTTCACGGATGTGGCGGCGCCCGCTCCCGGCAAGGGAGAAATCCTGATTCGCGTGCGCGCTTGCGGCGTGTGCCGGACGGATTTGCATGTGATTGAAGGCGAATTGCCGCCGCGAAAATCGCCGGTGATTCCGGGGCATCAAGTGGTTGGCATCGTGGAAAAACAGGCAGAAGGTTCGCACGGATTTGCCGCCGGCGCGCGCGTTGGCGTGGCTTGGCTGCACCATACGGACGGCGTTTGCGAATACTGCCGCAGAAGCGAAGAAAATCTTTGCGATAACCCGACGTTCACGGGCTACACGGTGAACGGCGGTTACGCGGAATACATTGTTGCGCCGGAAGATTTTGTGTATGCGATTCCCGAAGGTTTTGCCGATGAACAGGCCGCGCCGCTCCTTTGTGCGGGAATCATTGGATTTCGCTGCTTGCGGCTTTCAGGGATCAAGCCCGGCGGCCGGCTCGGATTTTATGGATTTGGCGCTGCGGCGCACGTGGCGATCCAGGTAGCTCGGCATTGGAACGTGACGGTGTATGCGTCCACGCGCGATGCGCGGCATCAGAAGCTGGCGCTCGAACTCGGCGCGACGTGGGCGGGTGGAACATTCGATGCGCCGCCGGAAAAGCTGGACGCCGCGATTGTGTTCGCGCCGGCGGGAGAAATTGTGCCTGCGGCGCTCGGCGCATTGCGCAAAGGCGGCGTGCTTGTGCTCGGCGGAATTCACATGAGCCCGATTCCGTCGTTCAGCTACGATTTGCTGTATCAAGAACGCATGATTCGCAGCGTGGCGAACAACACGCGTAAGGACGGCGAGGATTTTCTGCGCATCGCGGCGGAGATTCCGGTCCAGATGCACACGCAGATTTTTCCGCTCAGCGAGGCGAACCGCGCCTTGAATGCGTTGAAGAATGACGCCATCGAGGGCGCGGCCGTGCTGCGCGTCAGCGAATAATCGCTGCTTGAATACTTGCGATTGGGACGATGGTTTCTCACCGGGGCACGATATATCGTGTCCGTACATGCGAGATAGCGCCTATTTGCCGGCGGTGTGTGGCATGTAGGCTTCGATGGCGATATCGGAGCCAAAAGATTGCGTGCGCAGCCTCTGCAGCGGCGGAAGATTCAAATGTGGAGCGATGGCGAAGGGCACGCGCGTTTCGCCGGCGATTTTCGGCGCGTAAAATAGAAACAATTTGTGCACGATCCCGGCCGCGAGCGCGGCGCCGTTCAGCGTGGGGCCGGCTTCGAGAAGCACGCTGAGGATTTCGCGGCGGCCGAGTTCGGCGAGCACAGCTTCAAGACTGATTTGCCCCATGCGCGAATCGACGCTGAGGACTTCGACGCCGGCCCTTTCGAGCGCGCGAAGCCGCCGCATGTTGGGGTGCCTCTGCGTGAAAACCAGAAGATCATCGTCCGCCGTTTGCGCGATGCGGGAGCGCGGCGAGAGAGTCAGCCCGCCATCGAGAATCACGCGCAGCAGCGGCCTGCGCCGCGGGAGGCCGCTGCGGTCCGTGAGCAGGGGGTCATCAGCCTTGATTGTGCCGATTCCCGTGAGCAGCGCATCCGCGGCGTGCCGCATGCGGTGGACTTCGGCGCGCGATTCTTCCGAAGAAACCCAGTTCGTCACTTTCTGCTTGCTGATTCTCTTGTGCAATTTATGTCGCTCGCGGGGAAGAGCGAGCTGGCCATCGAGCGTCAACGCGGATTTCAGCGTAACGAACGGTTTGCGGGTGCGGATCCAGCAGGCAAAGGCTTCATTCAGGCGATGAGCGTCTTCTTCGCAAACGCCTGATTCCACTTCGATGCCCGCCGCACGCAATCGATCGAAGCCGCGGCCGGAGTTCACCGGATTGGGATCTTCCATGGCGGCAACGACGCGTTGCACGCCCGCCGCGATAATCGCTTCCGTGCAGGGGCCGGTGCGGCCCGTGTGATTGCATGGCTCGAGCGTGACGTACATCGTCGAGCCGCGCGCCTTTTCTCCGGCGGATTTCAGCGCCACAATCTCCGCGTGGTCGCGCCCTTCATATTGATGAAAACCCTCGCCGACGATTTCGCCGTCGCGCACGAGAATGCAGCCGACCATGGGATTCGGGCTCGCTAGGCCGATGCCTTTGCGGGCCAGGACCAGCGCATGTTCCATGAAGCGAGTGGCGTGAGCGTCCATTGTTTCGTCGAAAGTTTAATCGAAAAGAGAATTCGCGTACGTTTCCGCGTCGAAGGGGACCATATCATTGATCTGTTCGCCGGTGCCGACAAAGCGGATGGGCAAACCGAGTTCGCGGGCGATGGCCACGACGATGCCGCCCTTGGCGGTGCCGTCGAGCTTGGTGAGGATGATGCCCGTGACGGCGACGGTGGAAGTAAACTCGCGCGCTTGCGCGAGGCCGTTCTGTCCGGTCGTTGCGTCGAGCACGAGCAGCACATCGTGCGGCGCGCCGGGAATCACTTTCGCCGCGGTGCGCTTCATTTTTTCCAGTTCAGCCATGAGATTCGATTTTGTGTGAAGACGGCCGGCGGTGTCCACAATCACGGCGTCCGCGCCGCGCGCTTTCGCCGCTGTGACCGCATCAAACACGACCGCGGCAGGATCAGCGCCGGACTTCTGCTTGATCACGTCAATGCCATTGCGTTTCGCCCAGATTTCGAGCTGCTCGACGGCAGCGGCGCGAAACGTGTCGGCCGCACAGAGCACGACACTGAGGCCTTCCTGACGCAGGCGATTCGCGAGCTTGCCGATGCTGGTCGTTTTGCCCGCGCCGTTCACGCCAACAATAAAGATCACGCGTGGTCCGCTTCCATTGGGAGATCCCGCCGGATTTTTGGCGGAAGCGGCTCCCATGCCGCCCACCGAAGTATCGCCCGCACCAGCGCCGTTCAACGTAAGGATGCGCACGATGTGCGATTTGATCTCGTTCTTGAGCTGGGCCGCGTCGGAGAGCGCGTGGCGATCCAATTTTTCCCGCACGGCGTCGAGGATTTCGCGCGTCGGTTTCACGCCTAGGTCGGCGGAGAGCAGCGCCGTCTCGAGTTTCTTCAGCAGCGCAGGGTCGATCTTGCGCTCGCCGAGAAAAATATTTTCGACGGACTCGGACAACGCCGCCTTCGTCTTGCTGACCGAGGCTTTCAGCCGCTCGAGCAGCGACGGCTCGACCTTTTCCGGTTTTCCGAAGAGCGAAATCATGCGGTTAAGCGCTGTGAACGCAGCGCAACTTCAAATTGTATCAGAAGCGCGCGACGCGAGCCCGCCGCGCTGGTCGTGCCTCGTTGCGAATGGCGGAAGAACGTCGTTGCTTATCAGACGGTAACTTCGACGGCGCTGAGGCGGAGCTTGCCGGCGTTGATGGCGGATTCGAGGGCGTTGACGACGACAGCGTCGAACTTCGAGCCAGTGAGCGACTTGATGCGGTTCAGCGCGAAGTCGATGTCCATCGCGGACTGATACGGACGGTTCGTGGTCATGGCATCAAGCGTGTCCGCGACGCCGATGATGCGCGCCATCATCGGGATTTGCTGGCCTTGCAAGCCGTACGGGTAGCCGCGGCCATCGATGTGTTCGTGGTGCAGCTCGATGCCCGGCAGCATTTCCTTCAATTGCGAAACGGGGCGCATGATGTTGGCGCCTTTCACGGTGTGCTGCTTCATCAAATCGAATTCTTCCGGCGTCAATGCGCCCGGCTTTTTCAGCACGCGGTCCTCGACGCCGATTTTGCCGACGTCGTGAAGCAAAGCGGCGACGCGCAGCTTATCCAACTCTTCACTCGATAGCCCCAGCTCGCGCCCGATTAGCGTCGAATACTTAGCTACGCGCCCGGAGTGACCGCGCGTGTACGGATCCTTTTCGTCGATGGCCGCGGCGAGCATGCGAATCGAGCCGAGAAAGAGCTCGCGGTTTTCTTCCGCGGCTTCTTTCAGACGCTCGATGTACTCCTCGATGTCGCTAGCCATTTTGTTGAAGTTTTCGGCCAGTTCGCTGATTTCCGAGGCGCCGCGAACGGGCGAGCGCTGATGAAATTCGCCGCGGCTGATGGCGCGCGAGGACGCGGCCAGCCCGCGGATCGGACCGCTGATGCCCACGGCAAAAAAGTAACCGAAGAGGATGGCCACGAGAATGACGACGCTAACGAAAGCCAGCGCCTGGCGATTGAGTTCCGTCACCCCCGCGTCGGCTTGCGCCTCATCCAGGCTGCGTTCCGCAATCACCGCCCAGTTGTCCTCGGGCAGCGTGCTGTAGGTCCCAATCATCTCGACCGAGTGCTTTTTTTCGCCCTCGGCAAAGCGAATCGTTTCCGTATTGCGCAGATCGGGCGGCAGAGCGCGCACCTGATCGACGAGCTTTCCGCTGGCTTGCGCGCCGGGCACGAAGTTTCTCGTATCCGGGTGAGCGACGATGTGCCCGGAGTGGTCGATCACGAAGACCGTGCGGCCGCGCACGCTGGCGTCGCGCAAACGTTTTGAAATCGGCTCGAGCGAAACCACCGCGGCAAGCATGCCGGTGAAATTGCCGTTCAAATCCTCGAGCGGCACCGCGAGGACGAATGCCGGCTGGTTATCGGGCGCGAGCGCCAGCGGATCGCTGCGAAACTTGACGGTGTGCAGCTCTTCCGACTGCATGCAAGTCACAAACGCGCGCTGTAGCGCCTTGGCCACGAAGGGATCCTGGTCCGCCTGGAAGTTGCCTTGGGAAGCCTTGGTGCCTTTACCGGTCTTGTCGACCGCCGTCAAATACACGAACGTGTCGCGGTTGCTTTCGACAAATTCCTGCAAAAGCCGTGTAACTTTGGGCTCGGCGGCGGGGTCCTCGACGTTGTCGATGAGGCCCGTCAACGTCAAAATCTGGCGCTCGCTGAAGAGTTGCTGGGTCTGATTGAACTCGAATTGGCGGATTTCCTGGGCCAGGGACCGCGTCAAGGCGGATTGCTGGACGCGCTCGGTGTCCACCAGCTTATCCTGGCTGAGCTGCAGCACCTGCCGGTGGTAAAGCCCGATGGGCAGGGCGCTGACGAGCAGCAGCGCGCCAAGGACGAGCCACAAAATGCGCACGCGTCCTTTACGCAGATTTTGCCACGTGGATGATCCGGGTTCCGTCATCACAACTTTCCATTTTAGGTGAACGGGGGATACAACGGGGGCCGCGAATGGCGCGGCGTCGCGCATCTGCAACTGGAACCTTCGTACTAGTGAAGGCGCTCGAAGGGCGAGGAGGGCCTTTGTTTAGGTCCTCATTTTGCTTCGTGATTCCTGATTCCCTGGTGCTTGGCGTTTCCTCTATTCCCGTTTCAGAGGCCGCTCCATGATGCTGCGGATGGCGTCCCGGGGCGGCTTTCCGTGGTGCAGGATAGTCTCCACCTGCTCGGTGATGGGGAGCTCGACGCGCGCTTCCCGGGCAAGAGCCAGAAGCGCCCCGGCGGTGCCGACGCCTTCCGCAACCATTCTCATGCCTTCCAAGATTTCGGCCAATGCGCGGCCCTTACCAAGCTCGATGCCGACATGGCGGTTGCGGCTGAGGGAGCCGGTGCAGGTCAGGATCAAATCGCCCAGGCCGGCGAGGCCGCTGAGCGTTTCCGGCCGCGCGCCCAAAGCAGCGCAGAGCCGCGCCATCTCTGCAAGGCCGCGCGTGATCAAGGCAGCCAGAGGATTCGAGCCTAGCCCAAGCCCTTGGCAGACCCCCGCAGCGATGGCGATCACGTTCTTCATGGCGCCAGCAAGCTCGACACCCAGAACATCGTCGTTGGTGTAGAGCCGAAAAGACGGGCCAGAAAATTCTTCTTGAAGTTCATTCGCGAGATCGCTGTCGCGCGACGCAAGCACCACGGCAGTGGGTTGGCCGGCAGCTGCTTCTGCGGCGAACGACGGCCCGGAAAGAGCGGCGATGCGCGGCGGAAAATCCGGCGGATGATCTTCGAAAATTCCTTCGGCCCTGACGTCCGCTAGGACTTGGGCAAGCACTTCAGTCATGCGCGCATGCGTAGCAGGCTCAAGCCCTTTCGTGGCGCTGACCAGCGCTGTGCCGCTGGCCAGATGCGGCAAAACGCGCCGATAGACGCCGCGAGCGTGAACCGCTGGAATTGCGCCGATCACGATTGCCGCGTGATCCAACGCCGCAGCCGGGTCGTGCGTGATCTTCACGCTCTCCGGGAGTTTGTGGCCTGGGAGATACACCTTGTTCTCGCGACCGCGTTCGAGAGACTCCGCCAGGGCGGCATCGCGCACCCACAAGCAAATTTCGAGCGCCTTGTGCGTGCGAGAAAGCACAATCGCCAGCGCCGTGCCCCAGCTTCCCCCGCCAAGAATGGCGATGCGCTTCACGGCTCATCCTGTTTGTTCTTGCGAAACGAAAATCTTGGCTCGTCGCCCTGCACCATGCGGTGAATGTTCCCGTCGTGCTTATAGACAATCAGCAGCGTCGCAGCTAGTGTCCCAAACGTGATCACGTGCGGCGGCGCGTGATCGCGGCGCCCAAAAAAAATAGACCAGCAAGGGCATCGCGGCTGCCGCCGAAATCGACCCCAACGAGACAAATCGCCAGTAAATCACGACGAGAACAAAAAGAATCAAAGCTCCCAGCGCCGCAAGCGGGCACAGCACCAGAAAAACGCCCAACGCGGTGGCCACGCCTTTGCCCCCGCGAAATCCCAGCCAGATGGGAAAGCAATGACCAAGAAGTACGCACAGGCCGGCGATCATCATCCACGTGGCGCTTTCATTCGATAGCCGCATGGCCAGAAAAACCGCCAAAGCGCCTTTTCCAGTGTCCAGCAGCAGCGTCAAGGTCCCCGCGAGAGGCCCGGCGGCGCGCGCGACATTGGTGGCGCCGATGTTGCCGCTGCCCACGCTGCGAATGTCAGCTCCGCCAAAGAGTTTGCTCAGCAGCAGCCCGAAGGGAATCGAGCCGAGAAGGTATGCGGCCACAGGAATGGAAGTGAGTGTCGCGTTCGGCTCAGCCATCTGCGCTAGGGCTCCGAGGTGAAGCGGAAAGTTGCAAGGGAAGTGTACTCGGCGCCGGAAGGTTTCAGCTTGCTTTCGATGAGATGAAATTCGCTGGCCTCGCAAGGAACCAAACGCAAGTTTGGCGCGTTCCTCGATCGCTCCGCGCAACTTTTCATGCAGGCCGGGAGGCTCGAAGCGCGCCAACGTCAGATGCGGGGTGAATGCGCGCCCTTCACGCGCAAACCCTTGCGTTTCGAGAGCGGCATCGACATTCGCGGCCAGCGCCGGCAGATTCGTCGAGGCGTGCACTCCCGCCCACAGCACGCGAGGGTGCGCAGCGTTCGGGAAAAATCCAAGCCCATGGAACTGCAGCTCGACAGGATCATCCGAGCGGACATCCGCGAGCGCAGCACGCATCTCGTTAAACTTCTCGGGAACTGCTTCGCCGATAAATTTAAGCGTCACGTGCAGATTCTCCGGGCGCACCCAGCGCGGGCGCTTGTCCGCCAACTGCGCAGACAAAGCGCGAAAGTCCTTGAGCAGTGCTGCCAGATTGTCTCGCACAGCGGCGGGAATCTCCAGCGCGACGAAGAGGCGCACGTTCAAACTCGCTTGCTGGGCTGTTTGCCGTTGTAAAGGAAATGTATGCGAACCATATCCAGTGCGGCCTGCGACGCTTGCCAGCGCACGGCTTCGCGATCGCCGGGAAAGCGCACGCCGCGTTCTTTCACGTCGCCCGCGTGCGCCAGCGCGATATGCACGGTGCCGACCGGCTTTTCTTCCGAGCCTCCGCCGGGCCCGGCAATTCCCGTGACGCCGACGCCCAAGGTGCTGCCCACGCGGCGGCGAATGCCGTCCGCGAGCGCCACGGCAACTTCCGCGCTGACCGCGCCCTTGGCCTGGATTAATTCCGCGGGCACGCCCGCCCACGCGGTCTTCAGTTCGTTGCTGTAGCAAACCACGCCGCCCAGAAAATAAGACGAGCTGCCCGCGATGCTTGTCAGGCGCTGTGCCAAAAGTCCGCCCGTGCAACTTTCCGCCGCGGAAATCGTGGCGTTATGCAGCGTCAGTTGCGCCGCAACCACCTCTTCGAGCGGCGAGCCATCCTGGCTGAAGATGCGGTCGCTCAGGGCAATCTCAAAACCCTTCACGATTTCGTCGAGCGTTTTCTTGGCGTGCTCCGCGTCGTCGGTCCAGAGTCGCAGATGGACTTGCGTTTCGCCGGGCGCCGCGAGCACCGTGGTGTTCACCTCGGGAAAACGCTTGTAAATGCCCAGGATGCGCTGCTCGACGTGCGATTCTCCCAGCCCGGTTACGCGAATCTCGCGATGAAACATGCGCACCCCGGAGACGCGGCGCTCGAGGCGCGGCAAAACCTGTTCGCGGAATAGCGGCTTCAGCTCTCGTGGCGGGCCGGGCAGGAGCACGATGGAGCGCCCTGCGTCTTCCAGCCACAAACCCGGCGCGGTGCCACGCGGATTTTCCAAAATTTCCGCGCCTTCGGGAATCATCGCCTGGCGCACGTTGACTTCGGGCATTTCGCGGTTCAGCGAACGGAAGCGGCCTTCGATGTAACGCAAAATTTCGTCGTCGCGTTTCAGCTTGCGGCCCAGAAGCTCCGCCACGGTTTCGCGCGTGAGGTCGTCTTCAGTTGGGCCGAGTCCGCCCGAGGAGATGATCAGCGGCACGCGATTCAGCGCGTCGCGAAACGCCTCGCTCAACAAATCGTGGTTGTCGCCCACGACCGTCTTGCGCAGCACCTCGATGCCAATCTTATTCAGCTCTTCGGTCAGGAAGAGCGAATTGGTATCCAAGCGGTCCGGCGTGAGCAGTTCCGAACCGACTGCGATGATCTCTGCTTTCATCTCGTCAATTATCCCAGCAGCGGCAGTCCACGAACGTCCCAGTCGAGCGTGAAGACGGCGCCGGTGGTTGCGAGGATCGCGCGGCCCGAGGGTTGCAGCGCCATACCCACCAGCCCGGAGCCGCTGAGAGCCACTTCCGCGTGGCCCTGCGGCGTGATGCGCACGATGCCGCGCCGCCCGCCCAGCGAAGCCGCCACGTACAAATTGCAGTCGCGGTCAAACGCCAGCCCCTGCGGACGGCCGAGCCCGCGATAAAACGTGCTCACCTCGCCGCCTTGCGTGATGCGATAGACGCGGTCGTAGCTCGAAGTCGTCGGCCCAGTCACATATAGATCGCCATTCGGATGAAACGCGAGATGGTACGCGGCGAGCGATGGCTCGATAGTCGCAAAAACAAAAATCTCGCGGCTCACGCTGATTTTGAAAATCGTTCCGCTGCGGTCGCCCACGTAGAGATTGCCGGCGCGGTCGAACGCGATGCCCGTGGCGATGCCCATGCCTTCAATCCACTGCTCGGCGCGGCCTTCCGGCGTGATGCGATGAATCGTGCCGTCGTTTCGGCATGACACGAAAAGATTCCCCTCGCGGTCCAGCGCCAGTCCGCTCGGATTCACAAGCGAAGTGACGAACGGCTTCACACTGTAGTTCGCCGTGATTTTGTAAAGCGAGACGGGAACGCGGTCTCCGCGGTTTCCCGAAAACGTAACGTAGGTGTTGCCGTAGGCGTCGACGGCGGGATTCGCGATGGGGTGCAAGTTATCCGCGATTTGCACGCCGATCGCCAGTGGATGCGGCTGGCTATCGTTTCCCGCGCTCGAGACGCGCACGATCCCTCCGCTCGCGCCTTCCGGCACGCGCGCAATCAGCCGGTGTTCGCTGGCCAGCGCCAGGCTGCCCTCCACTTCTCCAAAGCGCACCACCGGGCGCGGGTGCGCGCGCGAAGCGAAGCCGCTGCCGTGAAGAGCGATTTCGCCGCCAGGAATCGCAGCGGCAGGCGCAATTCTCTCGATACGGGGGATGCCGTTCTTTTCTGCCGAAGACCCGAAGCCGAATTTCATACCTAGCCAAGCAAACCAAAATGCAGGGCGATCCGCAACAGAATAGCAGCGTAGAAGGCCGCCATCCAATCGTCCGCCATGATGCCCCAGCCGCGCGGCAGTTTTTCCAATTGCCGCACAGGAAAGGGTTTCCAGATGTCGAAGAGACGAAACAGCAGAAATCCGAGCAACAGATATTTCCAATTCACCAGGCTCAGCGTAAAGAAAATGGCGTACATCGAGAAATCCATGTGCTGCGTCAGATGCGGCAGTCCCAGGGGAATCAACGGCAGAATCAAAGTGAGGTGCTGCCCCGCGACTTCATCGATGACCACAAATTGCGGATCTGTGTCCCCCGCAAACTCCGCCGCGCGGGAGGCGCTCCATACGCCGACGGCAACGAGAACAACGAGGATAGCCAGCGCGCAGACCAGCGGAAGAGCCAGCGTGGAATTGTGAATGTCGCTGCCAGGCACCAGGAAATGCTTGTCCGCAAAAACGGCCTCGGCCAGCGGGTGCCGCGAAAAAATCTCGCGAATTGTCGCCGGATGCAGAAAAAATACCGCGCAGAGAACCGCCGTCGCGACCCCCACAAGCGAGCCGAACGTGCCGGGCCCTATCGGAATATAGCCAACACCTAACGCGGTCGCGAGAGCCATCGCAAGACGCGGTTTCTTTTGCGCGGGCGTTCCGCCGCCGGGAAGTTCAGTGGATGGTGTCATCGGGCTTGGGAAACCCCTTGAAATCTTCGTCTTCTTCAGCTGCCTCTTCTTTGCCGGGGTCCTGGCCCGCTTCGAGCTCGCTCATGTCAAACACCGGCTCTGACACGACGTATTTCTCGCTCGCCCAGTTGCCGAGGTCCCGGTCGCGGCAGCGTTCGCTGCAAAACGGAAAGTCCGCATGCAATTCGGAATCCGTCGGCGTTTTACAAATCGGACAGCGATGCTTCATCGAACTCTGCTCTGTACTCTCCGTGAAGTCTGTATCAATCAACCGCCTAAAAAACTGCGGCAAAGAATCTTCGGAGCGAGATGAGTCGTTTCCCAGAAGCCTGAGTATAGCTCAGCCCAGGACGCGCAGCGCAGCGCCGGTGGAAATGCGGGTGAGTTTTTCGGCGGGCGGAAGTTGGGGCGCGGCCGCGCGCGGCTCATCCACGCCCGTGCGCGCGGCAGGCCGCGGCAGAATCTCCACGACGCGCCCGATGAGATCGTAGGCATCTGCCTTGCTGATTTCGACGCGCGCCACGTCGCCCGCTTCGGTCGTTTCGCCGCCTGGCAATTCAATGTCGGTCAGATAGAGCTTCCCGTCGATATCCGGCGCCATGCCTTCGAGCCGTGCTTCCCAGACCAGCGGATTATCTTTCGATGGGCCTTCGACCAGCGCCGTCGCGGTGCGGCCCCTCCAAGCGCGCAATTTCTCACGCGAAATTTTCTTTTGGATGGCCATCAACCGGTTGCGTCGGTCGGCAATCGTTGCCGGATCAACTTTCTCATCGAGCGCGTAGCTTCTTGCGTTGTCCACATCCGAATATTCGAAAACGCCCATCCAATCCAGATTCGCCGCGCGCACAAAATCGCACAACTCCTCGAAGTCTTTCTCCGTTTCGCCGGGAAAGCCGGCGATGAACGAAGTCCGCAGCGAAACGCCGGGAATCGTCGTGCGGATTCGTTCGAGAAGCTTCAAGAATGCATCGCCGTGAGAGCCGCGCTTCATGCGCGCCAGAACATTGCGGCTGGCGTGCTGCAGCGGCATATCCATGTACTTCGCGAGGCGCGGATGCGCCGCGAGCGTGTCCAGCAATCTCTGCGTCACGCGATTGGGATAAGCGTAGAGAAAGCGGACCCACAGCAGCTCCTCGACTTGCCCAAGCCTCTCCAGCAATTGCGCCAGTCCGTCGCGCAATCCCAGATCCTCGCCGTACGAAGTCGTGTCCTGGCCGATCAGCGTGATTTCCCGCGCACCCGCGGCCCCCAAATTTTCCGCTTCTCGCACCACGGATTCAAAACGCCGGCTGCGAAATGCGCCGCGCAGTTGCGGAATGATGCAGAACGTGCAGGGATGATCGCACCCTTCGGCGATCTTGATATACGCGGCGTGGCGCGGCGTGGTAATCACGCGCGGCGTCAGGTCGTGATAGAGAAACGAGGGCGGAGCGGCAGGCAGCACGCGCAAATCGCCATGCACGGCTTCGAGAATGCGCTCGACTTCGCCCGTTCCCACCACCGCATCCACTTCCGGCACTTGTTCAAGAATTTGGTCACGAAATCGCTCGACCAGGCATCCGGCCACAATGAGTTTCTTCGCCGCGCCAAACTTTTTGTGCTCGGCCATCTCCAAAATCGCGTCAACGGACTCTTTTTGCGCGGATTCGATAAAACTGCACGTATTGACGACCAGCACTTCCGCTTCATCCGCGCGCGGCGTCAGCTCATAGCCTTCGCGTGTAAGAATACCCATCATCACCTCGCTATCCACGAGGTTCTTCGGGCATCCCAGGCTGACGAATCCGACCTTAGTCATAGGCAGTAAAATTGCCCCTTTGCGCAATTTTCAATTGTACCATGCAGCGCAGGCGGAACCCCAGGCAGCCGCGGCGGCGCGCACAGCGCCGAACTGCGCAGCACCAACTCTGCGAATGGATTTTAGCGCGAGCCGATAGAGGAGCGAATCTGTTCGAGGAGAGCGCGAAGACGAATCGTGTCACACGGAGCGCCGCCAAAGCGTGCCCGGGAATAGCACTGCGTAAATTCGTAGACGGCCGGCGCGACGCGCGGCTGTGAAACCGCTGCCGCAAACTCGAACGGCGTCTGCGTGGGCTGGCGCGCGAAGCCGCGCCGCTCGAGCAAGTACAAAAGCTCTCCATAGAGCCGCGAAGCAAGCTGCGGATTCGAGCGCGACAATTCCGGAGAACGCAGTTGCCAGGAAAGCCACAGCCGCCGCGCCAGCGCCGTGACTAGATCGAAGCGCAGCGCCATCAGGAAAAGCACGATGGCCAGCGACAACAGTACCGTCAGCCCGTTGCTCTTCGATTTCATCCATTTCCGCCCGTCGTCCTGTTTCTTCACAAACCAATCCCGCGCCATCTCCGACCACGAGCGCGTGCTGCGCTGCACGTTTTGCGCGAGCAAAATCTGATGGAGGTAATCGTAGTTGATGATCCATTCGTTCCACGTCAGCTCGAACCAATCCATGTATTCCCCGAGACGATTGAGGAAACCGCCTTCGTCTTCGGCTCCCGGCGGCGTGGGGTCGAATGTCAGCCAGCCCGATCCTGGAAAATAAACTTCCACCCAGCTGTGCGCGTCGCTGGCGCGGACAATGTAATCGCCGGCCAGGTCGTTATATTCTCCTGGTAGGAATCCATTGACTTCCCGCGTGGGAACTCCCAGCGTGCGGAGCATAATGGCCATCGCGGAAGCGAAATATTCGCAGTGGCCTGCTTTCGTTTCGAAAAGAAAGTGCGCCAGCGGGTCCTCGCCGGGTTTTCCCGTCAAGTTGAGCGTATAGGCAAAGTGGGTGCGCAAATATTGCTCGATAGCGACGGTTTCGTCATACGGATTCTGCGTGCCCGCGGTGATCTGCTTGGCGAGTTCGGGAATTCGCAAATCCAGATGCGGGGGAATCTGCAAATACGTGTCGCTGATTTTTTCGGGATAATCGCGCGAAGCCGCGCGCAAATTGCGCGCATTTATGGGCGGCAGAACGGAGAATCCTTCGTAGCGCAGCGTGCTGAAATTATGAAACGGATTGAAGAGCGAGCCGGTCGCGTCGCGAAGGATATAGCTGCGGCGCGCGCCCGCATCCTGGTTCGACCCTTCTCCGGAAAGATTTCCGCGCAAGGAAACGACGTTCGCCGGAGCGAAGATCGTATCCGTGGCAATGGGCTGAAGAAGAACGGTGTAGCGCAAAACCTTCGCCGACGGAGGTGTCAGCGGCGGCCCAGCCATGATTTTGATCCACCCGTCCACTCCGGCCGGAAGCGTGATGTTATCGATGTCGGTCGTGTACCAGCGTTTTCCGTCGAAGTCGGTGAGCGCGATGCCGCGCCATCGCAGGCCGGGATAGCCGACCGGTTTGCCGGTGCGGACGCGCATAACCACCGCGGAATTTTTCTTGATTTCGCCGATTTGGCCGAGCTCGACGTCGTCGCTGAAGCCGGACATGAGCGTGGGTTGCAAGCTGGTGCGGCCCCAGTAGCCGGCGCTGACACGCGGAAAAAAGAAAAAGAGCGCGCCGCCAATGATCATCGCGCCCAGAGCCACGCTAAGCGCCGCTAACACCAGCGCGCGCGTGAGCCTGAGTTCTTGTTGGGGTTGCGCGTCAATCGGCGGCGCAATCGCGCCTCGCGAGCCTCGGCGCATTTCCAGTCCCACGAACGTGGCCACGCCAAACAGGAGAAACAGGAAGAAAAGGGCCAGGAAAGTCGTGTCGATGGTGAGCACGGCCGACGCCAGAATCGCCGCGAAGGAAAGCATGGTCAGGAAGAGCGCGTCGCGATCCGTGGTGGCGCTGTAGAGGCGCACGAGCATCACGAACAGGAGAAAATGAACGGCTCCGAGAAGCGCGGCGTAGAGCGCGGGATTCGTCGAGGCCGCTACAAAGGCGCGCGAAAGATAGAGAACGTCCAGAGGGAATACGAAAAGATACGCGACGACGAGACGCGTAGCGATGTGATGGGGAATTTCCGGAGGGCAGTGGCGCCACCAGCGCACGCCTTTGTAGAGAATTCCGGAGGGCGCCAGGATCATGGTGAACAAATCCATCCGCCCGGTGCTGACGAGCGTGGCTACGGCGGTCGCCATCAAGAGAAAAAGAGAAGTGCGGAAAAACCGCTCGGCGGGGAGCGTGGGGACACTCGTGATGGAGGCGGAGGCGGCCATTACGGGACATCCCATCCTAGCACTACAGCGGCGCGGAGCGGCGTCAGCAGCGCCAAACGATAACGTTCGGAAAATTTAGAGTTTTCCCGCGGATGCAGTCAAAGCTGCCGGCGCGGTTGATGCTTCAAGCGCGACACGGGCGATTTTGCGGGTGAGATTCGAGACGGGCAGCGTGGCGAAATCCTCGAGCGGGATGCTCTTTGCGCGGCGAATCTGCGGAACTTTTGCAACGGCGATGCGGAAGGGGAGGACGGTTAGGTTGCGATAGGTTACGGCGTGGCGGACCTGGGCGAGCGGCTCAAAACGAAACGGGGCATTTTTCGCGGAAACATTTTTCGCAAACACATTGGTTTCGAGAAATTGCCGCAATTCAGTTTGCGCATCCCCGCGAACGGCGATGGTTGGAAAATGCCAGAGCCGCGAAACGAGCGTGGCAACGTCGCCGGCGGCTGATTTCTTGTTCTTCTCGGGCGGCGGAGGCGGCAGAAGAAGCGTGTGGCCGCGCGGCGTCGAGAGAACCGCCGCGGCCAGAACGATTTGCACGGCTTCGCGTTTTTTGCGCTTTTCCGGAAATGATTCGGGCTCGCCCAATTTCCGCGCGCGGCAGAACTTCGCAACGGGGCAGAGAAGACACTGTGGCGCGCGCGGCGTGCAAACGACCGCGCCAAGCTCCATCATGGCCTGATTCCAGTCGCCCGGCGATTTCGAGTCGAGAAAACGGCTCGCCATCTCTTGCAGCGATTTCCACTGTCGTGATTCCCGCGCGTCGCCGCGCAGTGCGCCAAGCCGCGCAAGGACGCGCGCGACGTTGCCATCGAGGACGGCCTGCTTTGCCCCGAAGGCGATGCTGAGAATCGCCGCGGCGGTATAACTTCCGATGCCCGGCAGCGCGAGGACGGCATCTTCTTCGCGGGGAAATTCTCCCCCGTGGCGCACCACGATTTGTTTCGCTGCTTTTTGCAAATTTCGCGCGCGGCTGTAATAGCCGAGGCCGGACCAGAGTCGCAGAACGTCTTCCTCTGGCGCTACGGCGAGCGCGCGCACATCCGGAAAACGCGCCAGAAATCGTTCGTAATACGGTATCACGGTGGCGACTCGCGTCTGCTGCAGCATGATCTCTGAAATCCAGATGCGATACGGGTCTTTCGTGCGCCGCCACGGCAAATCGCGCTGAAATTGGCGAAACCAATCCAGCAACTGCCTGCGAAAAGTTGTGAGCTCGCGGCCGATGAGCATGTTTAGTGCGTATTCTCGCACAATTCCTGCGAGTGCTCGGCCGCTGCTTGGCACGGCTCGTGCCGCTTTGGCGTTCTGCCGCCAAGTTGCAGCGGGCTTAAGACGCCAGATCTTCGAGGAAGATGACCCAGGACTGATTCCAGATGCTGGCAGGGATGGCGCCACGCGATTCGCTGGTGACGATGACGCGAAAAATCTCCGGCCTTTCCGACAGGTCGGTGAGAAGCGCGCGCTGGGGATCGGGCGAACGAGGCTGCGCCGTTGCAAGATGATGGAGGATGTCGAAGATGATCTCGCCGGCTTCGACGAGCGGAGTTTCAAAGCCTGCGGTGCGAAATTGCAGGACCGCATTGCGTTCGTAGAAGTGCCAGGCCAGCGCCGCGCACATCGTCACCGCGCGCTCGAACCGGGCGTCCGCTTCTTTCGCGGTGAGGCCCACGGGCATGTGCGGATCGAGTACAAGAACGACGCGGCAATCGTCTTCGCGCGTGAATTCGCGGACCATGAGAGAACCGAGCCGCGCCGAAGCCTTCCAATGCACGTGGCGCGAGCTGTCTCGAGGCTGATAGTCGCGCAGCGCGTACAAATCCTGGCCGCCGCCCTTGGCAAGACTCTCGAGGGCGCCCTGCATGCCGGGCAGAACTTCAAAAAAATCCCGCGTGGGCTCGACGGAAGGATAGACAAGCGCTTCGGACTTCAAATCGACGCGGCGCGCTTTTTGCAAAAATCCAAACGGAAACCTGGTGACGATGCGGAACGCTTCCTGGCGGTAGATGCCGCGCCGCGGAAACGTCAGGGGCACATGCTGTTGCACGCGGTCATGCCTGGGGACGTAGGGAAAATAGACCGGCGTCTCGAGCATGGCAGCGGCCGGGGAATCCTTTCCGCGGACGGCTTCCACGCGAAGAGAAAAAGACGGCAGGGTCAACTTTTCGTTATGCACCTCGAGCAGCGCGCGGACCGGCTGGCCCGCGAAGATGTGCTCCGGCAATTGCAGGCGTATCTCGACGCCGGAAAGAGTGACCGAGGAAAGAATTCCGGACATGAGAATGATGGCGATCAAGCTGGCGAGAATGAGGAAGAGCAAATTGTTGCCGGTGTTCAGCGCGGCGATGGAGACCAGAAAAATGCCGAGAATATAAAACCAGCCTTCGCGGGAAATTCTGTATTCGATTTTGTAGCCGATCCAGCGAAGCGCGGTGCGCTTTGCCAGAATGGGCACGAGCGTGATAGCCACCCAGGCGGCGACGAGCAGCGCGCCGAGCGCGGAGACGCTTGCAAGAACCAGATGACCCATCTCACCGGCAGCGCCGGAATAAAGCGCGAGGAGCAGGGCGACACCGAGCGCGGCAATGGAGAGAAAGAAGGCGCGCACAGCGGAGCGGTCCGATTTGGCCCAGAGTTGCGCGGCTGTTGAAGCCAGGCTCACAGAGGTACGCGAACGGAATCTACGATTTCCCGGAGAACGGATTCGGTTGTTTCCGATTTTCGCTGCAGCGAAGCGTGGCGGGCGCTGGCCACGACGCGATGCGAAAAAACGGCGACGGCGAGCTGCTTGAAATCGTCAGGCAGGCAGTAATCGCGGCCGTCAAGATAGGCGCGGGCTTGCGCGGCGCGCTGGAGCATCAGAGTTCCGCGCGGGCTGACGCCGAGAGCCAAATGCTCGGTCTTGCGGGTGGCGTTGACAATTTCGAGCGCGTAGTCGTGAAGGCTGCTGTCCACCTTGACGCGCGCGACGGCTTCCTGCATTTCGAGAACGTCGCCGACATCGGCAACGGGCTCAAGCGTGGCGAGCGAATCGTCGTGGATGTGCTTGCGGAGAATTTCGCGTTCGGTCTCGTGCGAAGGATAGCCCATCTTGATGCGCATGAGGAAGCGGTCGAGCTGAGATTCGGGAAGCGGATAGGTGCCGTGGTGCTCCACGGGATTCTGTGTGGCGATGACGAGAAAAGGATGCGGCAGTTGCAGTGTCTTGCCGTCCACGGTGACTTGCGCTTCGTTCATGGCTTCGAGAAGAGCGGACTGCGTGCGCGGCGTGGTGCGGTTGATTTCGTCGGCGAGAACGACGTTGGCGAAAATCGGTCCGGGGCGGAACTCGAACTCGCGGGATTCCGGATTGTAGACGCTGACGCCGAGTACATCGCTGGGCAAAAGATCGGAAGTGAATTGAATGCGCTGGAACGTGCAATGAAAAGATTTTGCGAGAGCTTGCGCGAGAGTGGTTTTGCCGACGCCAGGAACGTCTTCGATGAGCAGATGGCCGCGCGCAAGAAGCGTGATGAGCGCAAGCTGAATGGCTTCTTCCTTGCCGTAGATCGCACGAGCAATCGAGCGCTGGAGCTGCGAAACGATCTGAGAGGTGGCCGTGGACATCGGTTGAAAACCCAAGTCCTTCCTGTTACAAATAGATGACGCTGCGGAGCGTCGCGGCGGTACAGGCCGGGCGACTAGCTCAGTTGGTTAGAGCGCTCCCCTCACACGGGAGAGGTCAAAGGTTCAAGTCCTTTGTCGCCCACCATCCAGACTTAATTCTGCCATCAATTCGAAAACGTTCCCGAAACGGACTTTCGTAGTGTGTTCAAATGGTGGTCAGGCTGGGTCTTGATACTCTCAATACCTGAGAAAGGCTTCAAGGGAAACAAATCCCAAGAGGACGTATACCGCTCCGACGAAAGCCGCGAAACCAGCGCATAGGACGGAAAAGCCACTCCATATTTTGCCAGCGACCGCTTCTGCTCTGATGGAGCGTAACACTTTGACCACTCCAATTGCCGCTGCACCGGCAGCTCCACCCCCGACACCCAACAAAATCGCAGAGCCAAGGGCATTTTGAGGCCCAGCGCAGGGGCCGCCGCCAATCGCCAACAGCCCCATGGGGAGGACAAAGATCGATGTCCAACAGAGCCAGAGGCCCGATTTGAGCGGATAGTGTTCGGTTTGCCCATTCATGGTGTACTCTCGTTTTGCTTGAAAGAGAATCTCCGTGGAGATTCGTTGCAATGCTTTCCTAACGTTATTTTACCGAAATCTGGATATGTCCACCTTGTTGAGAACGATTGAGTTTCTATGCGTTAGCCTGTGGCTGGGAAGCGACGTGTTTCTCAGCTTCGTGGTGGCGCCGGGGGCGTTCGGGATATTGGCAAGCCGGGACGAGGCTGGAGCGATGGTCGGGTATTCGCTGACGCGCATGCATTTGGGCGGGATTGCGCTGTGCATTCTGTTCCTGTTTGTGCGGCTGGTGCGCACGCGGACTTTTGCGAGCCTTGCGAGTCCGGCGGCGATTTGTGTGGCGCTGATGATCGTGCTGACGGCGATCTCGCAGTACACGGTGAGCGCAAAGATGGCCGTGCTGCGGGTGCAAATGGGATCGATCCAAGCCACGGCGGCGGATAGTCCCTTGCTGGCGGAGTTTGGCCGGTTGCACATGATTTCGGTGTCGCTCGAAAGCGGCGTCTTGCTGGCTGGAATTGCGGCTATGTTCTTCCTAGTTCGCGAACTAACTCTGACGCGGTAACAAGCTTGGCGTCCTTAGTTAGCTCGGTCGACAGTTAGCCCGCCCGACAGAGCGCCTTCCAATTCTGCACCCCTCCCTCAGTTCTTTGTAACGTTGCAATACGCAGCCCTAGACCGAAGATAAGTCTATTAGAATCAGATTCTTGCGTGACAGTTCATCGCTTCGAAGGTTTTCGCACATTCTTGATACGACGTTTGCGGCGGACTTTGGCCGGGCGGATTTTGCGCATGGCGGCGTTGCCGGCGCGGTGGCAGGCGCGCCACATGTACCAGCTCGCGACGGTGCGATAGGGGCGCCAGCGTTCGCCGAAGGCCAGGAGTTCTTTTGGCTTGGGTTTGTGTTTCTTGCCGTAGGTGAGGGACCAGCCTTTTTGTACGCCGAGGTCGTGGATGGGGAGAACGTCGGGGCGCCCAAGGCGAAAAATCAAAAACATCTCGACGGTCCAGGCGCCGATGCCGCGGACGGACGTTAGGCGCTTGACGAGTTCTTCGTCGGAGAGTTTTTGCGCGTCTTCGAGGGTGGGGACGACGCCTTCGATAGTTTTTTTTGCGAGATCCTTCATGGCGACAGCTTTCGCGCCGGACAGGCCGGCTTTGCGAAGAGCTTGCGTGCGGAGCTTGAGCATTTCTTGCGGGGTGGGGACGCCGCCAGCCGAGCTAAGCGCTTTGATGCGCTCGAAAATCGTGGCCGCGGCTTTGCCGGAAATGGATTGGTGGGTGATGGCTTCGAGCAGTGCTTCGTAGGGGCTGTGAATGCCGTCGGAAGCCAAGTCCATTTGAAAAGGCTGTGTTTCGGCGATCAGGAACTTGAGTTTTTCGTCGCTGGCCGCGAGGGAGTTCATGGCGTGCGCTAAATCGAAGGGCGGAATAGGAGGTGCGGTGGTCACAATGGCTCCATTCTGGAAACGGGGAAACAGATTAGCAAGTTTTGCGAGAGAGGCAAGTCTTGGGCATAGGAAAAGCGGCTGGGATTCGATATGCTCATGCCGGATTTGATCTGGAACTCGCTGCGCGGATGGCAATGTGGCTGCCAAGTTTGAGTGCGCGAATTTTCGCGCGAACGCGGGGAAAACTACGACGAGGGGAGTTGGGGACATGAATTTTGAGATGCGCAGGGGAGGCTCTGTCATCGGTCGAGGAGCCTTGGCTATGATCGCACGCGGAAAATGGATCGTGCTTGCCGCTGTTTTCTTCATGGCGGCCTGGAGCGCCTCGGCGCAGAGCGGCGCGATTTCCGTGACGGTGGACGCGACGCAAACGCCGATGAAAATTATCCGGACGCAGGAAACGATTCCGGTGAAGCCGGGGCCGCTCACTCTCTACTACCCGAAATGGATTCCGGGCGAGCACGCGCCGGACGGGCCGATTGGCAACGTCGCCGGATTGAAATTCACGGCGAACGGAACGATGATTCCCTGGCAACGGGATCTTTCGGATGTATTCACGTTCCATCTCGAAGTTCCGGCGGGCGCGAGCGAACTGCACGTGGCGTTCGATTATCTTGAACCGAGCGGCGGGGGATCCTACACGTCGGCGATGTCGTCGACCGACAAACTCATCGTGCTCGAATGGAACCAGAACGTGTTTTACCCGGCGGGACGTCCGGCGAACGAAATTATGTTTCATCCCAAGCTGGTGCTGCCGGAAGGATGGAAGTTCGGAACGCCGCAACACGTCGAGAGCCAAACGGGAAACGAAATTTCGTTCGCGCCGCTCTCGCTCGAACGGCTGGTGGATTCGCCGGTGATTGCGGGGCAGTATTACCGCGCGCTTGATATCACTCCGCCGGGCGAGCCGATTCACCATGAAATGGACATCGTGGCGGATAGCGAAGCGGCGCTGAACATGAGTCCGGCGGTGCAACAGGGGTTGACGAATCTGGTGGCGGAAGCCGGGAAACTTTTCGGTTCGCGCCATTACCACGAATACCACTTTCTGCTGACGCTCAGCGATCACGTCGCGCACTTCGGCCTCGAACACAACGAGTGCAACGACAGCCGCTTGCCGGAACGAATTTTGCTCGGGCCGAACGCGGGCCTGGCGATAGGCGAACTGGTCGCGCATGAGTACGCGCATTCGTGGAGCGGCAAATTCCGCCGTCCCGCGGACTTGGCCACTCCGGAATACCAAACACCGATGCGCGACGATTTGCTGTGGGATTACGAAGGCTTCACGGAATTTGCCGGGCCGCTGCTGTCGGCGCGCAGCGGCTTGTGGAGCGCCGAGGATTACCGCAACAATCTCGCGAATATTTCGGCTGCGCTGGGCGAGGGACGGCCGGGCCGCACGTGGCGTTCGCTGCTCGATACCGCGGTGGCCGTGCCCGGAGAGGGATTCGCGCGCGGATGGATGAACTGGCGTCGCGGCGCGGATTATTACGATGAAGGCGATTTGCTATGGCTCGAAGTCGCGACCATCATTCACCAGCAAACGCACGGCGAAAAAAGCATCGACGATTTTTGCCACGCGTTTTATGGCGGACCGAATAACGGGCCCGAAATCAAGCCGTATACGTTCGAAGACATCGTTCGCGGCCTGAACGCCATCGCGCCGTACGACTGGGCGAAATTTCTGCACGAGCGGCTGAATTCGACCTCGCCGAATCCTCCGCTGGGCGGGATCGAAAACGGCGGCTGGAAATTTCTTTTCAATGACGAGCCGCCCAAGGGCGAGACGCACCACGGCAACGTGGGAGATGTGTATACGATTGGCTTGCATCTGGGCGATGACGGCACGGTGATCGATTCCATCGTCGGCGGTCCTGCGTTCAGGGCGGGAATCACCTCGGGGATGAAAGTCGTCGGCGTGAACGGCCGCGTTTACGATCATGATTTGCTGGCCGATGCGATTGCCGCGTCGAAGCAGACCACCGAGCCAATTACGTTGCTTGTGCTGATCGACAGCTATTACAAAACGTGCGGCGTCGACTACCACGGCGGCAAGCGCTTCCCGCATCTGGTGCGCGACGAAAGCAAGCCGGACTATCTGGACGAACTGGCCAGCGCGCTTGTGACAGGCCAGTAAGTCGCAACTGCTTATCGCAAATCACGTTTCTCGCTGGTGTGGCGAGTTTCGCAAAAAACCCGCGAAGTGTTCGTGTGTTCGAAACCTGTTGGCTTGAGGAAAAGACTGGCCGCTGGTTCTGGTTCGGAAGAAAGTCAGGAGGAGATAGAGGCGGTTTGGCGCGACGATTGTTTGAGTTGGAGAGATTTCTGGCGGGCGTGGCGCCAGCGGAGAGCGATGGTTACGGCGATGATCGCGGTGCAGACTTCGACGAAAACTTTGCCGCCGTCAAGCCAATCGACTGGTGAAGGCTTCAGAGTCGGGTCGGTGAAGAGGGAGTGCCAGAAGAGGGCGACGGCGCCGAGATAAACGGTGAAGTGGAAAGCTTTCCAAAGGCGGCGGCCGAGTTGTATGCGGAGATAGGAAGTGACGACCATGAGGGCGACGATATAAAGGGCGATAGCTCCGATGGTGTTTTCGAGAGGCTGCTGCGGCGAATGGACGGGATAGACGATGTCGAGCACGCGAAATTTTGGCGATTTGTTGAAGAGCAGAACGATGGGGTGCGCTGTAGCAAAAATTAGGGCGAGGTAGCCGGTCCAGTTGTGCAGCGCAAAATAATTGAAGCGGCGATGCGGCCAGTACCGCACAGGGCTGTAGCGAAAGATCATCAGCACGCCGAGGAGCATGTTGATGGTGACAGCGCCGACGGCGATGAGGCCGAGATAGGCGGAGAGATCTAAGAGCGTAATGTCCATCGAATGAATGCGCGGACGGTGTCCTCGCGCAAGTCGTCCATTATCCAGTGAAAGCGTTGTTTTCGAGCGCCAAAATCGATCGCCAAATACTGGAGGATGAGACTGTCCGAGGCCTGCTGGCGTTTCACGGAAAAATAAATTGGCGGTGCAAATCGAGGAACGGAGTCGGGGGGGGTATGACATATCGTGCCCCTGCAAGTGCCGCGACGATGGTGTGCTAGGATGGTGAGTTTCCGATGAGACAAACAAGGCCGTAGGGGAAGGGACGAGACTTGCAGACGGGAATTATTGGATTGCCACAGGTTGGGAAGACGACGCTGTTTCGGATTTTGACGAAGGCGAACGTCGAGGGGAAGGGCGGAGGGTCGGCCACGCATGTCGGCGTGGCGAAGGTGCCGGAGCCGCGGCTGCTGGAGCTGGCGAAGCTGTATAACCCCAAGAAAATTACGTATGCCACGGTGCAGTACGTGGATTTGGGCGGGATGCAAAAGGAGAAAAACCGCGATGCGCTGGCGCCGTTGCGCGAGGTGGATACGATTGCGCATGTGATCCGTGTATTTGACGATCCGTCGGTGCCGCATTCGGAGGGCAGCATCGATCCTCTGCGTGACGCCACGAATCTTGAATTGGAACTAATTTTTGCGGACCACGACCAGATTTTGCGGCGGCTGGAGCGGCTCGAAAAGGATTTGAAGAAGAAGAGCGATCCAGTCTTGTTGGCGGAAAAAGCGGTCTTGGAGAAGTGTAAAGCGCATCTGGAATCGGAGAAACCGCTGCGCGAACTGGAGTTGGCAGCGGAGGACAAAAAGCCGATTGGCGGATTTTTGTTTTTGTCGGCGCGGCCTGTCTTGTACGTTTTGAATTTGGGCGACGACGAAGCCGATAAATTGGACACAGCGGTGGAGCGGCACAAATTGAGTTCCTTGCAAGGGCGACCAAATTCTGCGGTCGTGGCGATTTGCGGAAGGCTCGAAGCGGAACTCGCCGAGATGGAAGAAAAAGAAGCAGCGGAGTTGCTCGCGTCGTACGGATTGAAGGAGCCGGGCCTGAACCGATTGATCCGCGCGACTTACGACTTGATGGGCTTGATCCAGTTCTTTACCGCGGGCGAGCCGGAAGTGCGCGCATGGACGATACGCAAAGGGTCGACGGCGCAAAAGGCGGCGGGCGCGATTCACAGCGACATCGAAAAAGGCTTCATCCGCGCGGAAGTGGTGAAGTGGAGCGATTTGCTCGCGGCGGGAAGCATCGCGGCGGCGCGCGAGAAAGCGCAGGTGCGGCTCGAAGGGAAAGAATACATCGTGCAAGAAGGCGATGTGATTTTGTTTAGGCACTCGGGATAAAAGGAAGTAATGAAGTAACGAAGTAAGGAACTAAAGACATGGAAAAGAATTTTACACAAGGATCGCCGAGAGCACAGAGGACACTGAGAAATCGAGATTGGGCGGCGTCGATTATGGAGTGCGGCAGCCCTGCTGCCGCTTTTCCGATTCATGGCACATGACTTGGCATTTCGGACGGCGCTGGCGGCGGGGCTGGGCTTAGTGGCCGCGGCGGGGAATTTGATTGGCGGCTATTTTGTCGTGCACCGGGACTGGCCGCGGCGGTACCTGCAGTATTTTGTGGCGCTGGGCGCGGGCTACATGGTGGCCGTGGCGTTTGTGGATGTGATCCCCGAGTCGATTCGACTGGGCGGCGAACAGGCGCTGGACTTTGTTTTGATTGGTTTTTTCCTCGTTCACCTCTTCGAACATACGATTGCGCCGCATTTTCATTTTGGGGAAGAAACGCATGTTGCAGAGATGAGCCATCACCACGCGCGGAACACCGTGCTGCTGGGGCTGATCATTCACACGTTTTTCGATGGCGTGGCGATCGCGGCGGGATTTCTGGTTTCGGTGTGGCTCGGCGCGATGATTTTCGTGGCGGTTTTTTTGCATAAGCTGCCGGAAGGATTCACGGTGTCGTCGGTGGTGCTGGCGAGCGGACAAGGCCGGCGCAACGCGCTACTTGCAGCCGGGTTGTTAGGAGCGGCGACGTTGCTGGGAGTTTTGTTGACGAGCGCTTTGCAGAGCCAATTGAAATATGCGCTGCCGATTTCCGGAGGAGTGACCGTGTACGTTGCCGCCACGGATTTGCTTCCAGAAGTGAACCGGGAACCGAATTGGAGGATGGCCGCGCTGGTGTTTGTGGGAGTGGCCACCGTATTGATAATGCAGCATTTATTCCACGTTTAGTTTTGCCTGTTGTTCGCCCCAAGCAACCTTCTCAAATTGCAACTTTGTGAGCCCGCAAGGGTTGGATAGAATGTGGCGGCTATGGCCAGGTCGGACGTCCAACTGATGCTGGACGTGAAGGCGGGCGACGAACAGTCGTTCGAGCTTCTCCTCCAGCGCTACAGGACACCCCTTGTCAACTTCCTCTACCGCATGGTTCGGGCGCGGGAAGAGGCGGAAGACTTGGCTCAAGAAGTGTTTTTGCGAGTGTATCGCGCACGGAAAGATTACGTGCCGAGCGCCAAATTCACGACGTGGCTTTTCCGTATCGCGACAAATCTGGCGCTGAATTCCGTGCGAGACAACCGCCACCAGCGGATGGAAATCTCACTGGATGCGCCGGTGACGGTGGATGCGGAAGATGGCGATGAGAAGACGCTGGACATTGCGGAAAAAAATCCCAACATCGAGCAATACCTGGTGGAAGAGGCGCGCAAGAAAATGATCCGGCACGCCATCGACAAATTGCCGGAGAAGCAGCGCGCGGCGGTGCTCCTGCACAAGTATCAGGAGCTGGATTATGGAGATATAGCAAAGATTCTCGAATGCTCGGAGAGCGCACTGAAGTCGCTGCTCTTTCGGGCATACGAAACGCTGCGAGTGGAACTAGCCCCCCTCGTGGCGAGGCAAGGGAAGTAGAGGACCGGTTGAAGACCGGCCACTACAACTGCTTGCCATGCAGTAGACCCGGGTAGAGAAGGAAGGCAGTCATGAGTTGCACGCGAATGGAAAACAAAATTCTGGCGTATGTGGACGGGCGCTTGAAAGAGAGCGAACGCCTGGACGTCGAGAAGCACCTCACGGCGTGCGCGGCGTGCCAACTGCGCGTGAACGAATTTCGTGCGGTGGCGGCGATGCTGGAGGAGGTGCCGCAGATCGAGCCGTCGGCGGCGTTTGATGTGCGAGTGCGCGCGCGCGTGGCGGCAGAGCCGGTGAAGAAGGGCTGGTGGGCATGGGTGATGCCGTCGCCGCGCGTGGCGTTTGCAGCGTCGTTGCTGTTGCTTGCAACGGTCTGGGTGGCTTCGCGGCCGCAGTCGCCGGAGCGTACGCTGACGCCTGCGGACGTGGCGCAGATCAATCAAGACTTGCCGGTGCTGGAAAACTTTGACGTGATTTCGGATTTCGGAGCGCTGACGGATTTGCCGCAGCCGGTGCAGGCGGAAGACACGGGCGACACTAACCAGAACCCGAGCCAGGATCAAAACCAGAACCAGCCGCAGGAACAAAATCAGAATCAGCAGAAGAACCAGCACCAGGAGCAAGATCCGAATCAACCGATTTAACGCGATGCAAGGCATGAGAATTCGACTCCAACTCGCGGGATGGATGATCGCGGTGGTGCTCAGCGCGATGCTGGGAGCGCCGTGCCTGGCGCAGCGCGGCCGTGCGCGTTGGATGGCGGTGCAGGAGCGCAGGGCGCCAAGAATGCAAGCGAACAGAGAAGCGCGGCAGCAGCGGCGCGCGGCGAGAGCGGCTCAGCAAGAGCGGCGGCAGAACCAGGGCGCGAAAAATGCGGAAGGCGGCGGCAATCGGCAGGGCGCCGGGCAGCGTCCGAACGAGAACCCGAACAGGCCGCCGTCCGCGTATACTCCGCCAGCGGCGCGGAGATTTAGCGACCTAAATCCGCAGCAGCGGCAAAAAGTTCTTGAGAATTACAACCGGTTCAACCGGATGACCCCTGCGCAAAGGCAGGAATTGCAACGGCGGATCAACATTTGGAAACACCTTACACCGGCACAACAGAGCCATATCAGGAACGACATCCTGCCGAAGTGGAGGCAGATGCCTTTGGAGCGGCGCCAGGCGATTCGGCAGAGGCTGAGCATACTGCAGAACATGCCCGAGTTCGCGCGGAACGAACGGCTGAATGATCCGAAGTTCACTGAGGGAATGAGCGACGAGGACAAGTCGACGCTGCGCGATTTGAGCCACATGCACGTAGGCGCGCCGCCGGATTCGCCGAACGAGTGAAGTAGCCTACAGCGCGCAGCGGACATCTCATAGCTCACGGCCAACAGCTCACAGTTTACAGCTGGCAGCCAACGGTGAGCTCCGCGAAACCGAAGCACTTCCAATTCGGAAGAAATTCAAACAATTCGCAAGAAATGCAAATCGTGCGTGGTTGCCTTTGTAGGGGCGCAGCATGCTGCGCCCCTACAAAGCAATGCGGCCAATGCAGTGTGGACAATGCAATGCGGCCAACGCAATATGGCGATTGCGATACGGCCACTGCGATATGGCCAATGCAATGGGGGCCAATCTGGCGCTGGCTCGCGCGACTTGATTTTTGCACGCTCGTTGACAAGGGCTCTCCTCTCGCGGCATCGTGACTAGTTCACATTGCGCGCATCCAACGAAGTGGAGGGAGCCATTCCCGTCTTGCCGTCGCGCTTTCGCGCGCTGCAGCACCGCAATTTTCAACTCTTCATCGCAGGCCAGCTTACATCGCTGATCGGGACGCGGATGGAAGCGGCCGCGCAGCTTTGGCTGGTTTACAAGATAACGAAATCGGCCGCGCTGCTGGGAGTTTTCGGGTTCGCCAATCAGATCCCCATCCTGCTTCTGGCATTTCTCGGCGGATACGTCGGAGACCGCTATAACCGGCACCACGGCGTAATTTGGACACAGACGGTTTCGATGGTGCTGGCGTTCACGCTGGCGGGCTTGACGTTTGCAAACATCATCACCGTGTGGGAATTGATTTTGGTGGCGTTTCTCGCGGGGATTGTGAACGCCTTCGACGTGCCGATCCGGCAATCGTTTTTGGTGGAGATGGTCAGCAAAGAGGATCTGCCGAACGCGATAGCGCTGAACTCCTCTATTTTCAATGGCGCGCGCGTCGTGGGGCCGGCCATTGCGGGATTCGCTCTGGCGTGGAAAGGAGCGGCTTGGTGTTTTTCGCTGAATGGATTGAGCTTTCTGGCGGTGATTGGCGCGCTGCTGGCGATGAGGCTCGTCAAGCGGACCACGACTCCGGAAAAGGGGTCGCCGTTCCAAAGCTTGATCCAAGGCTTCCGGTACGCGATGAACGATTTGCCGATTCGGTCGTCGTTGCTGCTTTTGAGCATGCTGAGCCTGCTGGGATTGCAGTACACGGTGTTCCTGCCGATTTTCGCGAGCGAGATCATGCACCGGGGCGCGGAAGGGTTCGGTTTGTTGATGAGCGCGTCGGGAGTTGGTGCAGTGCTGGGCGCGCTGCATTTTGCGGCGCGGACAAGTTATAAGGGACTGGCGCGATGGATTGCCGTGACGTCCACGATCAGCGCGGTGGGGCTGGTGATTTTTTCGCAGACGAAAATTTTCTGGGTATCGATGGCGCTCCTGGTGGTGATCGGATTTACCGCGACGGTGCAAATGGCGGCAACGAATACGACGCTGCAGAACCGCGTGCCGGATCATTTGCGCGGGAGGATCATGGCGGTGTACGCGACGATGTTTTTGGGAATCCAGCCCGTGGGAGCGCTGCTGGCGGGAGGGATTGCGAAAAAATTCGGGGCGCCGGATACGCTGGCGGTGTTTGGGATGCTGTGTTTTGTGGGCAGCATATTTTTTATTTTTCTAGTGGCGATGCGATTGAAGGGGCAGCCGGAGGCGCCTGCAGCGGCTTAGGTGGGATTGGGGCGGTAGAGCCAGGCGGGTTTGGAGCTGATTGGGACCGGATTTATCGAGTCACTAGAAATGGAGATTCCGGCGAGCACAGCCTGAAGCCCGTGCCACTGTGGCTGAAGTCGGTGCCACTGCGGGGCCATTGATGGCGGCGAGGATGGCATCGACTTTGGGGCGCTGCGGAGAGAGCGAGCAGACGGGATCCGTGACAGCAGCGTCGGCGGTGAGGAGGAGAGCTTGGCAGCGGCAGCCGCCGAAATCTTGCGTGCGGCGGTCGCAGGTTTTGCAGGGTTCTTGCATCCAGGATTCGCCGCGGAATTTTTGGAAGGCTTCGGAAACTTCCCAAATTTCTTTCAGGCTGCGATTCTTTACGTTTTCAAAGGACAGATCGGGAATGACGCGCGCGGCATGGCAGGGAAGCGCGTCGCCATTCGGGGTGATGAGCATGAGTTTGCGGCCCCAGCCGCCCATGCAGGGTTTCGGATATTTCGCGTAGTAATCGGGAACGACGTATTCGACTTTGATTTTTCCGGCCAGACGCTCCTGCGCTTTTTTCAGAAAATCGATGGATTGCGTGAGCTGTTCGCGCGTGGGAAGAAGGGAATCGCGGTTGGCGAAAGCCCAGCCGTAGTATTGGACGTGGGCGAATTCGACACGCGTGGCGCTGGAGGATTCGGCGAGGGCGAGCATCTCGGGAAGCTGATCGAGATTGCGTCGGTGAATGACGAAATTGAGGGTGACGGCGAGGCGATGTTGTTTGAGCCATTCAAGGACGCGGAGTTTTTGCGCGTGGGCTTTGGTGCCGGAGATTTCCTGAGCGATTTCTTCGCGGGCGCCTTGAAAGCTCAGTTGAAAATGATCGAGGCCGGCTTCGACGAGGGCTGCGAGGCGGGACTCGTCGAGAGGGAGGCCGGAGGTGATGAGATTGACGTAGAGACCGCCGGCGCGGGCGGAGCGAATGAGATTGAGGATGTCGGGGCGAGTGAGCGGCTCGCCGCCGGTGAAATCGGCTTGCAGGACGCCGAGGGCGGCGGCTTCCTGGAAGACGCGCGACCAATGTTCCGTGGAGAGTTCGAGAGTGCGTGCTTGGAGTTCGAGGGGATTGGAGCAGTAGACACAGTGCAGCGGGCAGCGGTGGGTTAGCTCAGCGATCAGAGCGAGCGGATTGGGAATGGGCGAGTTCATTTGTTCTGGCGCGAGGTTCTAGGATACCTGAATAGAGAAACAAGAATGGAGCCATGAGGATGTGCTGCTTCGCCGGCCGGTACACATCATCCCTGCGCAGGCGGAGAGTCGCTTCCCTGTATTGAACGTGGGTGCGGCAGGCTCATTGACTATGCGATAGCTGCGGCAGACTGCCAATGGACGACAATACATGGAGGCAGTTTGCGTGAGAAATGCTAGTGCTTACCCCCCACCCAGGGTGTCCGCAAGTTATGAAGTAAATGCATGAAGAGATTGGGGTTACGGGAAATCCTGCGTGTACGCACTTTGCTGTTGGGGAATGGCGAAGTACCGACCAGTTTCGGAGGGGCCCCCCCGTGGTTTTGCGTAAGTGTTCATTCTAAGTATGCTTAGCTGAAAGATGCCGGGCTAAAGCCCGGCGCTACGCGGAATCTCGGGAAAGATGCCGAGGCGGTGCGGAACGGAGGGCAATGCCCCGGCTAGGAGTAAAAAGAAAAGGTTGCGAGTAGAAAAGAAAACGGCGGCCAGAGGCCGCCATAAGGAGTTCGCAGTATTACCTAAGAACAAGAATAACATCGATTATCAAAATGTCAAGAGAAATCGTAGCTTGCGCATTTTTGGGCAGTGTCCTGATTTCGGTCGGATATTCTCGAATCGGCGACCAGACAGCACCTGCCTGAGTCTCACGCAGGCTTGATGCGCTGAAAATGGGAACTTTTGACGCGGCATCACTCGCAAAAGCGGGAGCAGGGCTCCCGCACTCCACATAATGATATTTGGGTGCTGGGTCAGAATCGGTTTTGAAACGGCGCGGTTTCAGTCGTGTTATAAAGATGCCAATTCTAAGGGATGTGTTCGAGCAAACTGACTGACTGCCGAACGGCCTGCATCAGAACCAAGTCTTTTGTTTGTAGTCGAGATAGGCGGCACCGAACTTCTCCGTGAGAACCCGCTCCTCTTTCCGGCTGCGCACCACTTGCAGCGGAATCATGATCACAAAAATCAGCAACCACCACGGCCGCCCCATCCAAATGATGAATCCGAGGACTAAAATCGCGCCAAAGAAGTAAATCGGATTGCGGATGCGGGAGTAGACGCCCGTCGTTACCAGAGTCGTCGCCTTAGCCTGCACGCTGAAGGCGCTTCCCAGCTCGAGGCGTGCCGCTACAAACAAAAGAAATGCCGGCGCTGCGATGGCAATTCCAGCAATGCGCCACGGAGTCCAAGGCAGATGCGCGGCATGCATGCCAATGAGCGATAAGCCGATGATTGCCACCGCCAGCGTGACCAAATTGAGTTTCATGGCGGCTCCTTCCGTGTCGTGTGGTCTGGCGGTAAGTGCGGGCCAGCGCCAAATGATACACCGCGAAAGCGGGAGCAGGGCTCCCGCACTCCACATTCGGATGCTACGCAGAAAAGACGGTCGGGGAACGGTAAGGCAGGCGGTTAGGCGAGCGGTTCGGAGAACGGTTAGGGTTCGAAATCGAGGGCGCGGTCTTTTTGGAGGAGGGCCAGGTACCCGAGGATGTCTTCTTCGACTTTGGCGGGTTCGGCTTTGGAATAGATTTGCTGCAATTCGGTGATGATTTGCTGGACGGTGTGTTTGCTGTCGCAGCGCTGGACGATTTCTAGGCTGGGACCATTCAGGCGCAGGGCGCGTTCGGGCATGAGAAGGACGCGCTGGCCCTGGTTTTCGCCGAGGCGAACGCCGGGGGCGAGGCGCGGTTTGCTGGTGATTTCGATACTCATCGGCTGGGACTCATTGTGCAGCAGGGCGCAATGAGGAGCACCCTGCATGAACGACCTCAGGATTTGGCCGAAAGGCGCCTGGAGGGGGCCAGCCGGGTTGGACGTAGGCGAAATAGAGGGCGTCGAGTTGTGCCCAGAGGATGTCGCACTTGGCGCGGAGGGCGGCGTGGGCTTTGTCTTGTTGCTCGCGGGTGCGCGCGTGTTTGACGACCCAGGCGAGAGCGAATTCGGCGTCTTCGGGGGCTTGGGTTAGGCGGGCGGTGAAGTAGTCGAGGCCGCTCGAGAGCCACGGATAATGATGTCGAAGGCGATCGACGCGTAGCGTGATGAGTTTTTTCGAGAAAAGTTCGGTTAGCGAAGAAGCTACGGCTTCGAGATGCGAGCGCGTCGAGACGAAATCGACATAGGCTTGGACTGCGTAGCGCGTTGCCGGGAGAATGCCGTCGCTGCTTAGAGCTGCCTCGCGCGGGAGGCCGCTGGCTTCGACGAGCCGAAGCCACTTTTCGATGCCGCCAGGTGTCGTGCCGTCGCCATCGTGATCGAGGATGCGTTTGCGCCAGGCGAGGCGGAACGCGGGATCTTCGCTGCGGGCTAGGATGGCGGCATCTTTAATGGGAATGCGGCTCTGATAGTAGTAGCGATTGAGCGCCCAGGCTTGGAGCTGGCCGCGCGTGAGCTTTCCTTCGTGCATGAGAGCGTGGAAGGGATGCTTGTGGTGGTAGCGCTCCTCTCCGATGGCGTGGAAACCGGCGATGAAAGCGGCTTCTGAGAGTGGCTGCGCGTCGATGGTTGGGACTTGGCTCATACGGCGAGTTCCATTCCATCATAGGCGATTTCCCAGCCCGCATCACGGACGATGCGGGATTCGGGACTCTCCTCATTCAAGATGGGATTGGTGTTGTTGATGTGAATGAGGACGCGGCGGGTTTTGGACGGGCGGAAAGGCTGGCGGAGCAGGCCGCGGTCGCCCCACAACGGGAGATGACCCATTTGCCGCGCAGATTTGCTGCCTTTTTGCATGGAGTTTAGCTCGTCGTCTTTCCAGAAGGTGCCATCGAGTATGGCGAGATCGCTTTCTTCCACGGAACGCAACCAATGGTCTCCGATCCCCGGAAGATTGGGCGCGTAGAAAACCCGCTTGTCTCTTGAAACAAAACTTAGGCCTATGACGGCCTCCTCTGGCCCTAGGGTACTGCGCAAGGACTCGCTCACATAATCCGGATAACTCCCGCCGAGAGGGACGGCTTTGCAGAAAAGACCGCTTTTCTTATCTGCGGGGGATGCCAAGACGAGGGGCATGAGGCGATCGAGCGACAGTGTTTCCCATCGGACGGGAGGGTTGGAGCGCGTGAGTACGCGGAAGATTTCATTTTCTTCTGTAAGAATGCGCCTGACGGCCACTGTCGAATAAATCTGTAGGGGCTGGAATTCCCGGAGATGGAGAAGGCCCATAACGGCGTCGACGTCAGCGCTAGTCAGCAAGACAGTGTGAATTGGCGAGTTTCGCGAGCCAAGGGGAGGGACAAAATCGGCGGAGGAGAGGATTTGCTGGCGAAGATCGGGGGAAGCGTTCAGAAGGAACCAGCGGGCGCCGTCGGGGGAGAAAGCGGCTTGGGCTTGCGTGCGAGCGCGGGCTTTTAGGGCGCCCGTGCGCACACCCACACACTGAGGACAAGCACAATTCCATTGGGGGAAGCCACCCCCGGCTGCGGAGCCGAGGATCTTAACCCGCATTGCGGCACGACGGGAGATGACCGCTGGGCGCGGTCACCGAATTACAGCTCCGCGTTGGCGTACGAGCTAATTTCGCAGTTCAGGTCGACTTCTTCGTGCTGAGGTGTGGTCCATTCCATGACGAAGGGCTCCTAGGAACACTCGAGAATCAAAATTCAAACCGAGCCAAATATAACACAGACGAGAATTGGGGGGAAGAGGAGCGGAAGAAAAAGGAGGAATGGCCCGGGCAGGAGACGGCCCACGAAGGGTAGAGACGTTCGACATAAAAAACCACAAGCTATGGTAGGGAAAAAGTCAGGATTTCAGAGTGGGTTGCAGGCACATTTTTTTCAGAAGAACGCATATTTTCGCTTGACAAAGGGCAAAAGGACTCTATGATGTGGCGAGAAGTGGAATAGAGTGGTTTGCAGTAGTCCAAAGTAGAGTCAACCCGGGGCAGTTGAGGCGTTCTCGAGGGCAATCGTGAACGTAGGCATTCTGGGCATCCAAAACCAGCCATTTAGCAGGGAATATGAAGCTGCGGGGAAACTGTCCGGCGAAAGTCGACGAGAAGGGGCGTCTCAAAATACCCTCCGTGTTTCTGGACGAGCTGAAGGAGTATGGCAACCAGTTTTATATCACAAGTACGACGGGGGAAACGGCAAGAATTTATCCGATGAAAGTTTGGTCGGAGATCGAAGACAAGCTGGCGCAATTGCCGAGCACGCACGTTGCAAAACAAAAGTTTCTGTTAAGGACGAGCTATTTTGGGCAACTAGCGGAATTGGATGGGCAAGGACGGGTGCTGCTGCCAGCAGTGCTGCGCGAAGCCGCGCAAACGATGGGCGAAGTGGATGTGTACGGGACGCTGAATTATCTGGAAGTGATGAATCACACGCGGATGCTGGACAAACTGAAGAATGAACCATATACGGCGGCGGATGATACGGCGCTGGGGATTTGAGGAAGCGAAAAGCGAAATACGAAATTAGAAATTCGAAGAGCGAAATTCGGTGGGCAGTGGGGCGCAGGGCTAGACAGAAGGACTGAACAGATTGAGTGCGGCGCATACGCCGGTGATGTTGGAAGAGGTGCTCGAATGGCTGCGCATCAAGGCGGACGGAATTTACATAGACGCGACGGTGGGAGCCGGCGGGCATTCGGAGGCAATCGCAAAGCGACTGAGCTCCGGCAGGCTGATCGGACTGGACCGGGACGCACAGGCGTTGGAGCTGGCGCGGGAGAGGCTGAAGAGTTTTGGCGGGAAGGTGACTCTAGTGCAGTCGCCCTTCTCGAGGATTGCGGAGGCCGCACAAGAGTTGGGGATTCCGAAGGTGGACGGGGTCTTGGCCGACTTGGGAGTTTCGAGCATGCAGCTTGATCAGGGAGCGCGGGGATTTTCGTTCCGCGAAGCGGCGGCTCTGGATATGAGGATGAACACTGCCGATGAACTTACGGCGGACGAAATTGTGAATCGGTGGCCGGAGAAAGAGATAGCCGACCTGCTCTACCGCGAGGCGGACGAGCACGATTCCAGAAGAATCGCCAAGGCGATCGTACGGGCGAGGCCCTTACGAGATACAGCGCACTTGGCAACGACTGTGGCAGGGGCCCGCAAGCACTGGGGAAGGCAGAGACTGCATCCCGCAACAAAAACGTTTCTGGCGCTGCGGATAGCGGTGAATCGAGAGATGGAGGAACTCGGGCAGTTTCTAACGCGGACCCCCGCTACATTAAATTCCCGAGGGCGGTGGGTGGTGCTGAGCTACCACTCGAGAGAAGACCGCCTCGTGAAGCACGCGTATCAAGAGGGAGAGCGAGGAGGAACGCTCCGCGTACTCACCCGGCACGTGATCCAGCCGACCGAAGAAGAGAAGGCGGCCAACCCGCGTTCGCGAAGCGCGAAACTGCGGTGCGCAGAAAGAGTGTAGTGATGCAAGGTAAACGAAGAGCGGCGACGGCGGAATTTCACACGGTAAAGAGAATCGATAATTCGCGGCTGGTGCGGAACTTTGAACCGGCCAGGATGCGGAACCTATGGCGGATGGTGGCGCTGGGGAGTCTGGTGGCGGCGTTTTTCATGCTGTACATCTTCCAGCACTTCCGCTGCATCGATTTGAGCTTTCAGCTCGAGGATTTGAAAGCGCAACAAATGAAAGCCGGGGCGCTGAATTCGGAATTGAAATTGGATATCGCCGGACTGCGCGATCCGATGCGCATCGACGTCATCGCGCGGCGGCGCTTGGGCCTGACCGAACCTTTGCCGACGCAAGTGCAAGAATACGACCAGCCCGATGGAGCGGAAGAAGCCGCGGCGCGGTACGTGAGGCCGAACCACGCGCCGTGACACAGCCGGCGGGCGTTGCAATTCCATACAAAAATTTACGCGTCGCGTTGAGCTTCCGACCGGAGCGTTTGCCGACCTGAACTTGCCATGCAACAAAACCGCGCCCACGTCCGCTTGCTCGTCCTTGCCGGCGTTGCGTTTCTGTGGATGGGAGCGGTTTTCGGGCGGCTGACGTACCTGCAACTCTTCCTTCACGGCGAATACCTGGCGCGCGCTCTGCGACAGCAGCAGCGCACTATCGAAATAACCCCCGAGCGGGGCGCGATTTACGACCGGAACATGAGTCCGCTGGCGATGAGCGTCCCGGTGGATTCGGCGTTTGGAGTGCCTGCGGAAATTGCCGATGAACATCTGGCGGCGCGGCTGCTTTCGAGCGTGGTCGACGTTCCCGAAGATGTGCTGGAAGCGCGCTTCGAATCGTCGCGGTCTTTTGTGTGGATTTCCCGGAAGCTGCCTCCCGAAAAAGCGGAAGCGATTACGGCGCTGAATTTGAAGGGCGTCTACCTGCAGAAAGAAAACAAACGGTTTTACCCGAAGCGCGATCTTGCGGCGCACGTGCTGGGCTTCGTCGACATGGACGAAAAGGGGCTTGGCGGCATCGAGTACGAGCTGGACAACGAAATTCGCGGGGAGAGCGAAAAAATCGTGGTGATGGAGGATGCGCGGCGGCGCTGGTTCGACAGCAGCCAGGCGAAGCTGAACAACGGCGCGGACGTGGTGCTGACGCTGGACGAAAAAATTCAGTACATCGCCGAGCGCGAGCTGGACGCGGCGATCGCGCGAACGCATGCGATTGCCGGGAGCGCCATCGTCATGAATCCGAATAATGGGGAGATTCTGGCGCTGGCGAATTGGCCAACATTCAATCCGAACAAGGCGAGCGAAACGCCAGCGGAAGCGCGCATGGACCGGGCGGTTAGCGCGCTTTATGAGCCAGGGTCGACGTTCAAGCTGGTGACGCTTGCGGCGGCGCTTAATGAGGGCATCACGCGGCCCGACGAGGTTTTCGATTGCGAAAACGGAAGCGTGGTCGTGGCCGGGCACCGGATTCACGACCATGCGCAGTTTGGCTTGCTCAACGTTTCGCAAATTCTGGCAGAGTCCAGCGACGTGGGCGCGATCAAAATTGCGCTGCGGTTGCAAGCGCCCCGATTTTACGACTACATCCGCGCGTTTGGTTTTGGCGCGCTGACGGGCGTTGATTTGCCTGGCGAGAGCAAAGGCATCTTGCGCCCTGTGAACGACTGGGGATCGTTCTCGATTGGATCGATCTCGATGGGACAGGAGATTGGAGTTACGCCCATACAATTGATCACAGCGGTTTCGGCGATTGCGAATGGCGGATTGCTCTACAGGCCGCATGTGGTGTCCGAACTGGAACGCAATGGGCGAGCGCTTCCGCCGGAAGGCGTGGAAGCACCGACGGAGCCGAGGCGAATCATTCGGCCCGAGACAGCGGCTACGTTGCGGCGGCTGATGGAAGGCGTGGTGCTCAACGGGACGGGCCCGCTGGCAAGGCTCGATGGGTGGACTTCCGCGGGGAAAACGGGCACCGCGCAAAAAATCGACCCGTCAACGGGAAGATATTCGCGCACACAATACATTGCATCGTTTGCGGGATTTGCGCCGATCAATAATCCGGCGGTGGCGATTTTGGTGTCGCTGGATTCGCCGGTGGGGAAGCACGAAGGCGGAGAAGTGGCGGCGCCGGTCTTCAAGCGGATTGCCGAAGAGACGCTGACGTATCTCGATGTGCCGCGCGATGTTCCGCTGAACCCCAAGCTCATTCAGGCGGATTATAAGAAGGAAGCGAGCGAGGATGCGGGCGCGCTCGACGATCTCTCGTCCGTTGATTTTTCGAGCCAGACCGATTCGCCGCAGCCGGTCTCGCCTGCTGGGAAGGGCGGGAAGCGAGTGCAAAAGCAAACCGCCGAGCCGCCTGTGACCGTCGCCGTGGATGAGGGCGGAGAAGTGACGATGCCGGACTTCAGCGGAAAGACGATGCGTGAGGTTGCGGACATCGCGCTGAAACTGGGACTCGACCCGGTGCTGGTTGGCAGCAGTCTTGCAACGGATCAATCACCGGCGGCGGGTGCGCAAGTGCGGCGCGGCGCGAGAATCACGGTGCGGTTCGGGACACCGGTCCAGAAGAAATCAACGCCGGCTGCGGGAAACAGGAATTAGGATGAGAACTGGATTGAGCCATCTAGAAGAAACCAGCAACTCGGGAAGGAAGCACGCCGATGAAGGCCGTAAAGATTCGTCGCGGGCAGCCGTCTCGCCACGAAGCCTGAAACTCCGCGAGACATTACAGGGGACGGGAGCGAGCGCTCCTGCTTCCGCCGAAGAACTGGAAATTCGCCAGGTCGCTTGCGACTCACGCAAAGTGCAGCCGCAGGCGCTTTTTTTTGCGCTGCACGGCGCGAAGGAAGACGGGAACGCGTTCATTCGGGACGCGGTTTCGCGCGGCGCTGTGGCGATAGCGAGCGAAGAGGCTGCGCCCGCGGCGATTCCCGCGAGCGTGGCATGGATTCCGGTGAGCGAGGCGCGTAAATCGCTGGCGGTGGCAGCGGCAAACTTTTTTGGGCACCCGGCAGAGGCGCTGCAACTCGTCGCCGTGACCGGAACGAACGGAAAAACCACGACGACATCGCTGATCGACGCGATCGTGAAAGCTTCGGGAGCGAAGACCGGTCTTTTTGGAACGATTGCGTATCACACGCCGCTTGGCGAATATCCCGCGCCTAACACCACTCCGGAGTCGGTCGATCTGCAAGGATTTTTGGCGGAGATTCGGGATGCGGGCGGAAAGTACGCGGTGCTGGAGGCGAGTTCGCACTCGCTGGCGATGGACCGTTTGTGGGGCTGCCATTTCGGTGCGGCGGTTTTCACGAATCTGACCCGCGAGCACATGGATTATCACAAGACGTTCGAAGAATATTTCGCGGCAAAGAAGAAACTGTTCGAAGGCACCGGCGCGGGCGCGCCGGAAGTCGCGGTGATCAACACGGATGACGAATACGGGAAGCGGCTGGCGAGCCTTGCCAAGAAAACTGTTTCCTACGGCCTCGAGTCCGATGCAGACATCACTACGAAAAAATTTCAACTGACATTTAACGGGCTCTCGTTCACGGCGCACACGCCTAATGGAAGGGTGCAAGTGGCGTCGCCGCTAGTGGGGCGCATCAATGTTTACAACATTCTTGCGGCGATTGGAGCCGCGGAAGCGCTTGGGCTGCCCAATGACGTCATCGAAGCGGGAATAGGAAATCTTGAAAGCGTTTCGGGGCGTTTCCAGCGCATAGATCTGGGCCAGCCATTTTTCGTGGTCGTTGATTACGCGCACACGGACGACGCGCTCGAGAATCTGATTCGAACGGCACGCGAATTGAACCCCAAGGGACGCATCATCACGCTCTTCGGATGCGGCGGGGGAAAAGATCGGACGAAGCGGCCGGTGATGGGAGAAGTGACTGGGAGACTGAGCGACCTGACGATTCTTTCGAGCGACAATCCGCGAAGCGAAGATCCTCTGAAAATCATCAGCGACATTATCGTGGGACTTCAGAAAACGGCGGGGAAATATCTGATCGAACCGGACCGCGAAAAAGCGATCGGCGTGGCGATGGAAGAAGCGCGCGCCGGAGACATCGTTTTGCTCGCGGGAAAGGGCCACGAGAATTATCAAATTCTCGCGGACCGCACGCTGGAATTCGATGACCGCGAAGAGGCGCGACGGGCGTTGCGCGAACGGGGTTATGGAAAAGGGCCGGCAACACTCGGGATAGGCAAACCGAGAAACGGCTCGGGGTTTGGCACGTAGCGCGCTTGTCTAGAAAGTGCGGCGAGGGCGCGCGAGCCAGGAGTGAACTCGCGAAAGGAGGAGCCCTCAAATACGGTGAAAAGAGACCGATGCGCGGGGTATCTGCGTAAAGCAAACCCCCTGAGGCATTTATGCGGTGGACGATTGCACAAGTGGCTGGCGCTGTGGGTGCTACGGCGGGGGCAGGACTCGACCCCGTGGCCTGGGTGGCCGGCGTCTCGATTGATTCTCGCACGGTACGTGCAGGAGAACTGTTCGTTGCCGTCCACGGACCGCGTCACGATGGACACGATTACGTGGAGAGCGCGCTGGCGCGCGGAGCTTTGGCTGCGCTGGTGGCCGAATCGCAAGCCGGGCGCTACGGCGAAGCTGTCCGAAACCGCTGCATCACCGTCGCGGACACTTTCGACGCGCTCAAGCAGCTCGCGCGAGCGGTCCGCGAGGCGTGGGGCGGGAAAATTGCGGGCGTCACGGGCTCCGTGGGCAAGACCACCACGAAGGAGATCCTGGCGGCACTGCTGGGCGCGAAGCTGCGGGTCTTGAAATCGGAAGGAAATTTTAATAACGAGTACGGCCTGCCGCTGACGCTTTTTCGTTTGGACGAGACGCATCAGGCGGCGGTGCTGGAGATGGGCATGTCGCGGCGCGGAGAGTTGGCGCGGCTCGCGGCGATTGCGCGGCCCGACGTGGGCGTCGTGACGCGCGTGGCGCCGGCACATCTGGAATTTTTTTCGTCGGTCGACGAGATTGCGCTGGCAAAGCGCGAATTGATTGAAGGGCTGAACGGGCGGGAATCCACTGCGGTGCTGAACGCGGACGATCCGCGCGTGGCGGCGTTCGGCGCGTTTGCGCCGGGGCGCGTGGTGACATACGGGATCGACGCGCCGGCTTTTTTTTCGGCTGCGGGGATCGAGGATCGTGGAGCGCTGGGCACGTCGTTCGATTACATCAGCCCGGAAGGCCGCGTGCGCCTGGAACTCCCTGTGCCCGGGCGGCACGCGATTTATAACGCGCTTGCCGCGCTGGCGGCCGCCAGCGTTTGGAACATCGGGGCGGCAGAAGCGCAAAGCGTTTTTCGAACGTTGCGTGTGCCGGCAATGCGCGGCGAATTGCTACGTTTTTCGAATGGAGCGGCGCTGATCAACGACAGCTACAACTCGAGTCCTGCGGCGCTGCACGCCATGGTGTCGGTGCTGGCGGCGACTCCGAATTTTCATCGCCGAATTCTCGCCGCAGGCGAGATGCGGGAGCTGGGTGCGACCTCGCCTGGGCTGCACAGAGAAGCGGGAATCTTCGCGGGGAAGACGGGCAAGGTCGATTGGGTGATTGGGGTCGAGGGAGACGCGGAGCAAATCGTGGAAGGCGCCATCTCGGCCGGAATACCGAAGGCGCAGACGAGATTTTTTTCCTCCTCGGAAGCAGCGGCGAAATTTCTGAAGGAATTTCTCACGGCGGGTGATGTGTTGCTGGTGAAAGGCTCGCGCGGTGTGAAGATGGAACGCATCGTGGAAACGCTTCAGGCGCGCTACGTCGCCGCCGGCGAGCTCCCGCAGCAGGAGGTCCGGCACTGAAATGCTTTACTACCTCCTCTACCACGTTCTGCAGCCCTACTTCAGCCCGCTGAATGTGTTTCGCTACATCACCGTGCGGACCGTCTACGCCAGCCTGACGGCCATGTTTCTTGGCCTTGTTTTCGGCCCCTGGCTGATCCGCCGATTACGCGAACTGCAGATCGGGCAGTACATTCGCGAGGAAGGCCCGCAAGAGCATCAGAAAAAAGCGGGCACCCCGACGATGGGCGGTGTTCTCATTGTTTTGTCGACGGCTGTGCCCACTCTGCTGTGGGCCGATTTGACGAATCCTTTTATTTTGCTTTCGCTCTTCGCGCTGGTCGGGTTTGCCGCCATCGGCTTCATCGACGATTACGCGAAAGTTTCAAAGCAGAGAAACCTCGGGCTCACCGCTAAAAAGAAAATTTATTTTCAGGTGCTCGTCAGTTTGGTCGTCGGAATATCGCTTCTCGTTCTGGTCACGCACTACGCGTACTCGACGCAACTGATGATCCCGTTCCTGAAGCGTCTGCATCCCGATCTGGTTATCCACTCATTGATGAACTCGCAGCACTTCTGGCCGCTGGCATTTCTGCCGTTTCTGGTTTTTGTTTGCTTGGTCATCGTCGGGTCTTCGAACGCCGTGAATTTAACCGATGGCCTGGACGGCCTGGCCATCGGCTGCACGGTGATTGCTGCCGGCGCGCTCACGGTGCTGACCTACGTCAGCAGTAACTCGCGATGGGCGACGTATCTCGAGATTCAGTACATTCCGCGCGTCGGAGAACTTACTATTTTTTGCGGCGCGCTGGTGGGCGCCGCGCTTGGCTTCCTCTGGTACAACGCGCACCCCGCGGAAATTTTCATGGGAGATGTCGGATCGCTCTCGCTAGGCGGCACGCTCGGGACGGTCGCCGTGATCATCAAGCAGGAGATTCTGCTTTTTTTTGTCGGAGGAATCTTCGTCATCGAGGCGATGTCCGTTATTTTGCAAGTCGGCTCTTTCAAGCTCCGCGGAAAGCGGATTTTTCGCATGGCCCCGATTCATCATCATTTCGAACTTTTGGGATGGAGCGAGTCGAAAGTCATTGTCCGATTTTGGATTGCAGCGCTGGTGTTTGCGCTGTTTGCGCTGACCACCTTGAAGTTGAGGTAAGGCGCGTTGACAGCGGGCGGGATTGGGAAAAGTGCCGGGCCGATTCGAATTGCGAGGGAAACGCGTGCTGGTCGTGGGACTGGCACGGACGGGCGTGGCCACCGCGCTATTTTGCGCGGCGCGTGGAGCGCGCGTGACGGCCACGGATTCGCGCGACGAAAACGAGATCGGCGATGTGGCCGCTAAACTAAAGGGTGCTGGAGTGATTCTCGAACTCGGTTGCCATCAAGAGAAAACATTTCTCGAACAGGACTTGATCGTTCCAAGTCCCGGCGTGCCCGCCGACGAAACGCATCTGCGCGCCGCGCGCTCCGAAGGCGTCGTGATTTGGAGCGAAATCGAGCTAGCCTACCGTTTTTTGAAAGGACACCTGATCGGGATCACAGGTTCGAACGGGAAAACGACGACGACTTCGCTCGTCGAACATATCTTGAAGACCGCTGGAATGCACACGGTTCTCGCTGGAAACATCGGTACGCCACTCATCGGATGCGTCGACGAAATGAAAGACGATACCTGGACGGTCGCCGAACTCAGCAGCTTCCAACTCGAACTGATCGACACCTTCCGGCCAAACATCGGCGTGTTCCTGAATTTGACTCCCGACCATCTCGATCGGCACGGCACCATGGATGCCTATGGCGCCGCAAAAGCGCGGCTGTTCGAAAATCAAACCGGGGAGGATGCCGCCGTTCTGAACGCAGACGATGCGGCAACCACTCCGTATGCTCCGTCGCTTCCGCGAGTTTACTGGTTCAGCCGAAAACAGCGCGTCTCGCGAGGCGCGTATCTTCGCGGAGAAGAGATTGTTTTCCGGCAGGGCGGCACGGAAGAAGTGCTCCTCAACGTGGAAGACATTCCTCTCGCTGGCGCGCATAACGTGGAAAATACGCTGGCGGCTGCAGCGGCTTCGCGGCTTGCCGGCGCATCGGCAGCGGATATCGCGAAAGGCGTGCGGTCGTTCGCGGGAGTCGAGCACCGGCTGGAATTCGTCGCGGAAATCGGCGGAGTGCGCTACTACAACGATTCGAAAGCCACCAACGTGGACGCCACGCTCAAGGCGCTGGACGCGTTCCCCGGCCGAATCCTGATCATTCTCGGCGGGAAAGACAAGGGCAGCGACTACACCGTGTTGCAAAAGCCGCTGCGCGAAAAAGTGATTCTGGCGCTTTTGATCGGTGCAGCCGCGGAAAAAATTGAAAAGCAAATCTCGGGAAGCGTGGCCCTGGAACGCGCGGAAACGCTGGAGCGCGCCGTGGAAACCGCTTCGCACGCCGCACAATCTGGCGACGTGGTGTTGCTTGCTCCGGCCTGCGCCAGCTTCGACCAGTTCCAAAATTACGAGCACCGCGGACGCGTCTTCAAACAATTGGTGCAGCAGCTTGCCAAGCAAACTGCCGGCGCAAGTTCGGGAAAAGGGTGAGGGAACGTGCCGCGACGCCTTGAAACCGACCGCTGGTTATTTGGAGCGACGGTGGTGCTTTGCCTGTTCGGCGCGGTGATGATTTTCAGCGCGTCGGCGGTCACCGCGGAGAAGGAATACGGCCACGCGTACATTTTCCTCGCGCGGCAAGCCGTGTGGCTCGTGCTTGGACTCCTGGGAATGTTCGCGCTGATGCGCACGGACTACCGGCGCTTGCGCGAGCCTGCTGTCGTCTACACAACGGTATGTGTCGTTCTGCTTCTGCTGGTGGGTACTTTTTTTCTGGACAAGGCGCACGCCACGCATCGCTGGATTCGCTACGGCCCTATAGGGATCCAGCCGTCTGAGCTGGCGAAACTGGCGGTGATCCTGTATCTCGCCTGGTTCCTCGATCAGAAGCGGCGCACCAAGGCGGGCATGGAGTTTTGCAAACAGGATTTTCTCCAAACGATTCTTCCCGCGGCGGGACCTGTTCTTGTGTGTCTCTGCTTGATTTTGCTGCAACCGGATCTGGGCACCGCCGTGGACATCGCCCTCGTGGCGACCGCGATTCTGTTTGCCGCGGGCTTATCCTGGAAATGGCTCGCGGCGGGCGCGGTTGCTGCGTTGCCGGTGCTTTATTTGCTCATCACGCACGTTTCCTACCGTCTGGCGCGTCTGACCGCCTTTCTCGATCCCAATTCGGATCCGCAAGGGGCGGGCTTCCAGTTGACGCAGTCGCTCATCGCCGTCGGCTCGGGTGGATTCACCGGCGTCGGTTTGATGGAGAGCAAGCAGAAATTGTTTTACTTGCCGGAAGCGCATACGGACTTCATTTACGCCGTGATTTGCGAGGAGCTCGGCTACATCGGCGCGGTGCTGCTGATTGCGCTGTTTGCGGTCTACGGCTGGCGCGGACTGCGCGCTGCGTTTGCCGCTCCCGATGGATTTGGCCGTCTGCTGGCGCTGGGGATTACGGCGTTGGTGCTCAGCCAGGCGTTCATCAATTTTGCTGTCGTGCTCGGCATGGTCCCAACCAAGGGGATTCCGCTTCCGTTCGTCAGTTACGGCGGCTCGAGTTTGCTGGTGATGCTGCTGGCTACGGGTGTGCTGTTGAACATTTCGCAGCAGGCGACGGAAACATGAGGCCGCCGGCCAACCCGCGTTTGGTTTCGCGGAGAATGGGCACGATATATCGTGCCCCTACGGGTGCAATGGATCGTGCGTTTGCAATTGCGCAAAGTGCCGGGCGCAAGCCATGAAGCTGCTCATCGCCGGCGGCGGCACGGGCGGGCACGTCTTCCCGGCGCTAGCCATCGCTCAAGAGTGGTTGTCGCGCGGCAAGGAAAGAGAAGTCGTGCTGGTCGGAACACAACGCGGGATTGAAATGAAGCTGGTGCCGCAAGCCGGGCTGCCGCTTGAGACTTTGCGCGTGGCTGGCTTGAAAGGGAAGGGCGGCGCGACGTTGCTAAGAAATCTGGCCATGCTCGCTCCCGCCATGCTGGACGCGCGGCGCGTGTTACGGAAGCACAAGCCCGTCGCGGCGTTTGGCGTAGGCGGTTACGCTGCCGGCCCGATGCTTCTGGCGGCTTGGCTCGGCCGAGTGCCGAATGTGATTTTCGAACCGAATGCGGAGCCGGGTTTGACCAATCGGCTGGTCGCGAAAATTTCCAAGCGGATTGCCACCGGCTATGAAATTTCTGCCCAGGCCTGGGGAAAAAAAGCCATCGTTACGGGTTGTCCCGTGCGCCAGGAATTTTTTTCGATTGCGTTCCGCAAGCCCGAAAAGCCGTTCCGCTTGCTTGTCACGGGCGGAAGCCAGGGAGCGTTGCCGATCAACCGCACGTTTGTCGACGCCATGGACCGGCTTGCAGCGCGAAAAGCGGAGCTCTCCATCGTGCACCAGACCGGCGAACGCGATTATAATGCGGTACGCACCGCCTATGCGCGGCGCGAAATCAATGCGGAGGTTGTGCCCTTCCTCACGAATATGGCCGAGCGCTTTGCCTGGGCAGACATCATCGTTTGCCGAGCAGGAGCTATCACCGCCGCCGAAATCGCCGCCGCGGGCCGCGCTGCCATCTTCATCCCCTTCGGAGCCGCCACGGACGGCCACCAATTGCGCAACGCGCAGGAGATGCAGCGCGCGGGCGCGGGGCGGCTCATCAACGAAAAAGAGCTCACTGCGGAACGCCTAACCAGCGAAATATTCTCGCTGGTCGACCAGCCCAGCCAGATTGAAACGCAATCAAATGCGGCGCACGCGCTTGCCCGGCCCCATGCCACGCGCGACATCGTCAACTTGATCGAAGAGGCCGCGAAAGTGCAAGGAAACGCCGAGAGGGCAAATCCATGATGGTCTCGTTCCGCAATTTTCAGCGCATCCATTTGGTCGGCATCGGCGGCATTGGCATGAGCGGCATCGCCGAAGTGCTGCTGACGCTCGGCTATTCCGTTTCCGGCTCGGACACCAAGCCTTCGAATATTACCGAGCGGCTGCAGAATCTCGGCGCGACCATTCACGAGGGCCACAAAGCGGTGAACGTCGAAGGCGCGCACGTGGTGGTGATTTCCTCGGCCATCAAGCAGGACAATCCCGAAGTCGCCGAAGCGCATAAGCGAAAAATTCCCGTGATCCCGCGGGCGGAGATGCTGGCGGAGCTGATGCGCTTGAAATATGGCATTGCCGTCGCGGGCGCGCATGGCAAGACGACCACGACTTCCATGGTGGCTTCGGTGCTGGCCGCCGCGCATCTCGATCCAACGTTTGTGGTGGGCGGAAGGGTGAATCAGGCGGGCACGACCGCGCGGCTCGGCAAAGGCGAATATTTCGTTGTCGAGGCGGACGAGAGCGATCGCAGTTTCCTGATGCTCGCCCCGGTCGTCGCCGTGGTCACGACCATCGATCGCGAACACCTCGACCAGTACAGCTCGCTCACAGACATTCAGGGCGCGTTCCTTCAGTTTGTGAACCGCGTTCCTTTTTATGGCGCCGCGATCCTCTGCCTCGACGAACCCAACGTCCAAGCTATTCTTCCGGACGTGAAGCGACCGATCATTACGTACGGCACTTCGAGCCAGGCCGATTTGGTGATTAGCGACGTGAAGCTCGAAGGGCTTGGCAGCGATTTTCGCCTGACGTTCAAAGGCGAAGAGCTCGGCGTGTTCCACCTGATGCATCCGCCCGGAATCCACAATGTCCGCAACGCCGCCGCCGCCGCGGCCGTCGCGCTTTACCTGAACGTTCCCAGCGACTTGATTCGCGAGGGCCTGGCGAAATTTGCTGGGGTTGGGCGCCGCTTCGATATCAAGGGCGTCGTGAATGATGTCACTGTGATCGACGACTATGGCCATCATCCCGCCGAAATTCGAGCCACCCTCGAAGCCGCCCGCGGCTGCAAGTTCGGCCGGTTACTCGTGCTCTTCCAGCCGCATCGCTTCACGCGCACGCAGCACCTTTGGGACGAATTCTGCCGCGCCTTCAATCAAGCTGACGTGCTGGTACTTCTGGACATTTACGCCGCGAGCGAAGCCGCCATCCCAGGCATCACCAGCGAAGCGCTCGCCAATGCCATCCGCGAGGCGGGCCACAAAAACGTTCACTACTTCCGCTCCATGCAAGCGGGAATCGAGTTTCTGCTGCGCGAGGCGCGGCCCGGAGACGCCATCATGACCATCGGCGCGGGCAACGTCAGCCGCGCGAGCAACGAATTGATGGTTCTTCTCGGGGTGGAGTACCCGACACACCATGCGCATTGAGGACCCCAAAATCGTCGAGGAGCTGGCGGAATTGGGCGTCCAGTGGAAGCCGGGCGCCTCTTTGGCCGAGCTGACTTCTCTCGGCATTGGCGGCACGACCGACCTCCTCCGCATCGAGAAGCACGAGGCGATTCCTGATCTCCTGAGCTTGCTCGACGCGCACGGTATTCCGCACCGGTTCCTCGGCGGCGGCTCGAATCTGCTGGTAAGCGATGGCGAGTTGCCTTGGGTCGTGTTGCAACTCGTTTCTCCGGCCCCGGACATCGCGCTCGAAGGCAATATCGCCCAAGTGGACGCAGCCGCAGACCTCGGCCGCACCGTCACGTACTGTGCCAAAAACGACCTCGGCGGAATGGAAGGGCTCATTGGCGTGCCCGGGACGGTCGGAGGCGCCTTGCGCATGAACGCCGGCGCGTATGGCATGCAAATTGGAAGTTACGTCCGGGAAGTGAAGCTCTACCGGGCCTCCCAGCGAAAGCTGGAAACCTTCGCGGGCGATCAAATTTCTTTCGAATACCGGCACACATCTTTTGCGCCTGATGATATGATGCTCGCAGTGAAGCTGGAATTACCCTCCAAACCGTATCGCGAAATTCTAAAAGGGATTCGTATCTGCAACGAAAAACGGCGCGCGAGCCAGCCGCTTGGACAGAAAAGTGCCGGCTGCATCTTTAAAAACCCACCCGGAAATTCCGCTGGACGCATGATTGATGAGCTGGGCCTCAAGGGTCTGAGTGTGGGCGATGCCCGCATCAGCGACCGCCACGCCAATTTTTTCGTGAATGCCGGCAAAGCTTCCACCCGAGAAATGCTTGCGCTGATCGCCGAGGTGCGCGAACGCGTGCAGAAGTCGTTTGACGTGATTCTCGAGTACGAGGTGGTTGTTTGGAACGTGTGAAAGCCATCCAACGGGGCGCCGCCGCGGCTGCCGCCGAACCGTACCGGCCGGAATTACTCGCCGACGAAGAGCCGCGCTACTTGCGCAGGCAAAAGCCTCTCGAAATTCGCCGCAAAAAATTTGGCGGGCGAAGCTGGCCGTTCTATCGGCGCGTACTCGGCTGGACTTTCGCGGGTGCGGCGGGCATCACGATCGCCGTGGCAACGGGCCGTTTCTTGTTGTATTCGCCGAAAGTGCTGCTGCTCAAGGCGGACCAGATCGAGTTGAAGGGCAATCACATTGTCAGCCGCGAAGCGGTACTACAACCCTTCGCGCATGACCGCAACCGCAGCGTGCTTCTCATTCCGCTGGACGTGCGCCGCAGCCAGCTCGAAGAACTTCCCTGGGTCGAATCCGCCAGCATTCAGCGCATTCTTCCCAATCACATCCGCGTCGAGCTAACGGAACGCACGCCCATCGCCTTCCTGCGAGATGGCTCTGAATTGGCTTTGATTGACGCGCGCGGCGTGATTCTCGACCGTCCGGAAGGCGAAGTTTTGCATTTCCCGATCGTGACTGGCCTTCCCGATAGCCTGCCCCGCGAAGAGCGCGAAACTCGAATGCAGACCTATCAGGAGTTTCTAAGAGACGCGGATATGGTGCGCGAGGGCTCGTCCGATCGCGTCAGCGAAATCGATCTTTCGAATACCCAGGATTTGCGCGTGGTGATGACCGGCCTGGCTTCCCCGAACGATTCTCAGGCGGTTACCGTGCATTTTGGAACCGGCGATTTCGCGGGCAAATACCGGATGCTGGTCGATAATTTTCCGCAGTGGCAGGCGAATGCCGGACGCGTGCAGTCGATCGACTTGCAGTATTCGAAGCAAGTGGTTGTGAACGCGGACAGCAGTACAACTTCCGCGAAGCTGAAGAATTAGAAGTGGAAGCGTGAATCGATCCAAGGTGGGGGCGGCGGCTTGGCAAAAAAAGATCGCTACATCATAGGGCTGGATGTCGGCAGCACAAAAACATCCGCGTTGATCGCGGAAGTGGACGACGAACTGGTGAAATTTCTTGCGCTGGGCGCGGCGGAATCCAAGGGACTGCGCAAAGGGCTTATCGTAAATCTCGATTCCACTGTCAGCTCGATCCGGCGTGCCGTCGAGGAAGCCGAAGGCGTGGCCAACGTTCCCGTTGAGTCCGCCGTCATCGGCGTGGCGGGCAGCCACGTCCGCGGCGTCAATAGCCGCGGCAGCGTGACGCTCGGCCATCGTGCGCGGGACATCGAGCGCGATGACGTGCGCCGCGCGATCGATGCCGCGCGCAACATCACCTTGCCCGAAGATCGCGAAGTGTTGCACGTTCTTCCGCATGAATTCATGGTCGACGCGCAGGACGGCATTCGCGACGCCGTCGGCATGGTCGGCCAGCGCCTCGAGGCCAACGTTCACCTGGTGACTTCTTCCATTGCCGCCACGCAAAATTTGGTCACCGCCGCGAATCGCGCCGGGATCCTGGTCAATGACACCGTTCTCGAGCCGCTCGCATCCGCGGAATCGTGTCTGACGCAAGACGAGCGCGAGCTGGGGGCCTGCTTGCTTGATATCGGCGGCGGCACAACGGAATTGATCGTTTACGGCGGCGGCGTGGTCCGCCACACCGGCGCCGTGCCTGTCGGCGGAGACCATTTCACCAACGACCTGGCCGTCGGCTTGCGCACGCCGATTCCCGAAGCCGAACGCATCAAGCGCCGCCATGGCTGCGCCGCATCTTCCTTGCTCCACGAAGACGCCTCGATTGAAATTGCCAGCGTCGGCGACCGCCCTCCGCGCACGATCTTTGCGCGCATGCTTACGGACATCATCGAGCCGCGTGCGATGGAATTGCTCGCGCTTATCCGCGAAGACTTGCAGCGCGCTGGGCTGCTCAGCCAGATTCCCGCGGGATTTGTGCTCGCGGGCGGCGGAGCCAGATTGAACGGCTTGGTCGATCTAGCCGAGCAGATTCTTCGTTTGCCCGTCCGAATCGCGGAGCCGAAAGGTCTTGCTGAACTGCCCGAACAGGTAGCGCAGCCGGAGTATGCAACGGTAGTGGGTTTGGTTCTGTACGGCGCGAAGTCGCGGCGCAATGCGCAGCAGCGCGCCGGAAATTTTGTATCCAAATTGAAGTCCATGTTCGCAGGTGCCTCGTGAGCCTGCCCGAGCGCAGCACCGCGAATCTGGAGAAGGCTGAGGGACGCATGACCACGAAAGACGCAGGAATTCGCATGAGCTTCAGCGAAGAGCTGCAGCCGGCGAAAATTAAAGTGATTGGCGTGGGCGGGGGCGGATGCAACGCGATCAACCGCATGATCCGCGCTAAAGTCGAGGGCGTCGAATTCATTACGGCGAACACGGACTTGCAGGCGCTCAAGCTCTCGCAAGCTCCCGTCAAGCTGCAGCTCGGCGCGAAGCTTACGAAAGGTCTCGGCGCTGGCGCCAATCCGGAGATCGGCCGCAAGGCTGCTCTCGAGGACACCGAGAAAATCATCGAAGCGCTCGAAGGCTCGGACATGATTTTCATTACCTCGGGCCTCGGCGGAGGCACGGGAAGCGGCGCGGCGCCCGTGGTAGCTTCGCTCGCCAGCGAACTCGGCGCTCTGAGCGTCGCGGTAGTCACCAAGCCCTTCGCTTTCGAAGGCAAGCGCCGCATGCTTCAGGCCGAACAAGCCTTGCAAGAATTGATCGGCGCCGTGGATACCGTCATCGTCATCCCCAACGAGCGCCTAATGGATACCGTCGAGCGCGGCACCAGCTTCTTCGACGCCTTTCGCATCGCCGACGACATCTTGCGCCAGGCCGTTCAGGGAATCTCCGACATCATCACCGTTCCCGGCATCATCAATCGCGACTTTGCCGACGTCAAAGCCATCATGCATGGCCAGGGCTACGCCGTGATGGGCACCGCCATCGCCACCGGAACGAACCGCGCCATCGACGCCGCCAACCGCGCCATCTCCAGCCCGCTGCTCGAGGATAATTCCATTCAGGGAGCGCAGGGCATCTTGATCAACATTTCCGGCAGCTCGAGCCTCACGCTGCATGAAGTTCACGAAGCTTCTTCCATCATCCAAAAAGCCGCTCACGAAAACGCCAACATCATTTTCGGCGCGGTCATGGACGACTCCATGAAAGACGCTGTGAAAATCACGGTCATTGCCGCGGGATTCAAGGAAGCCAACAAGAAAAACGTCCAGCAGAAGCCGTCCTTCCTGCCCAAGACCTGGAAGGCGGGCCGCGAAATCCAGGAACCGCTCCCCCAGCAGCAAACGCTGCCCAACGTCGTCCATCAAGTGCAGCAAAACGTCCGCGACGTCAGCCACGAAGTTCCCGCGGACGACCTGGATGTGCCCACATTTCTCCGCCGCCAGGCCCAAAAAGCCTAACCGGCGTCAAGCGCTTTGCGCGAATTCGTAGGGGCACGATACATCGTGCCCCTCTTTTTTTGCGCCGCAATCCGTAATTCCCCGGAAAGTCGCCGAGTCATCTCCGGCAATTTCAACCGCAATCGCGTAGCGCGCTGACCATCCTTCGTACTTCTTCTTCGAACTCGCCAAGGTCCCTCGCTGGATTCGCCACCACCGAACTCAATCCCGCATGAAACTCCCGCGCACCCGTCTTCTCCGCGGCCTCTCGAATATTCCCCGCGTGCAGCCCGCTCCCCGGCATCACGATCAGCCGCCCCGCCGCGATTCGAACCATCTCACCAAGCAAATCCAACGCTTCCGGTGCAGTTCGCTTCCCGCCCGACGTGAGCAGCCTGGCAGCGCCCGTTCGAATGACATCTTCGAGAGACTCGCGCAAATCCCCGCACTCATCGAAAGCGCGATGGAATGTCACCGGGAGCGGCTGCGCCAATTCCACCAGTATCTTCGTTCGTTCGATTTCCACGCGTCCATCGGCGTGCAGCACGCCCAGAACAACGCCGTCTATCCCAAATTTTTTTGCCGCGTCCACATCGAGCTTCATCGCCTCGAACTCGGCCATCGAATAGACAAAGCCGCCGCCACGCGGCCGAACCATAGAAAATATGGGCAAGCTCACGCGCGCGCGCACCGCACTCAACTCTTCGCAACTTGGCGTCGTCCCGCCCTCTCTCAAATTGCTGCAGAATTCAATGCGTTGCGCTCCGCCACGTTCGGCGGCCACTGCCGCGTCCACGCTCTCCACGCTGATTTCGAGTAGCCGTTTATTCTGCATGGCGCATTAGCTTAGCAGACGGGCTCGCGGGAAACGGAATCCATGCGAACCAGAGAAAAAAGAATCGTCGCGAATAATTCACGCCGAGAGTTGTTCTCTGCGTGGCTTGTGGTAACCTTTTGCGCCAGAAGTTCGGGTCTCTTGTTTTTTGTCGATCCCGAGCCGGTATTTCCTGCAAAGGAGACCTCGCATGAAACTCCGTTCCAGAACGTTCGCGTACGCTGTCGTAATTCTTGCCCTGACGCTCGCCGCTTGCCAGGCGCCGTATCATCAGAAAGACGAGATGTTTTATCTCATTTCAGCGAATATCAATTTGCCCTACTGGCAGGAAGCCGCCGCTGGCTTGGGCGACGCTGCTCAAGTCATGGGTGTCAAAGCGGAAATGGATGGTCCCGCCACTCTCTCGCCGCAAGACGAGCTGGTCTCTTTTCAAAAGGCCGTTGCCTTGCACCCCACGGGGATTCTTGTCTCTGTGACGAACCCGGCTCTTTTCAAGCCCGCGATCGACGACGCCATCACGCAGGGCATCCCGGTTATTTGTATCGATTCTGACGCCCCCGATTCGCGCCGCATTCTTTTCGTGGGAACCGACAATTTCCGCGCCGGTCAGGAGAGCGCGAAGCGCATGGCGGATATTCTCAAGGGTGAGGGCGATGTTGTCATTGTCACCGTCCCCGGCCAGCCCAACTTGGACGAGCGCGTGCGCGGAGTCTCCGAAGCCCTGAAGAAATTCCCGGGAATTAAAATTGTTCAGACCATTGACGACAAGGGTGATCCCAACTCTGCCAATGACGGAATCTCTGCGCTCTTGGAAAAGAAAGAAAAAATCGCCGGCGTGATTTGTCTCGAAGCCTCCGGCGGTTCGGGCGTCGCGGAAGCGTTTCATCGCTTGGACCAGACGGGCAAAATCGCCATCGTCTCCTTCGATAAAGATCCGGAGACCCTCGACGCGATTGATAAGGGCTGGATTAATGCCACCGTCGTGCAAAAGCCCTACGTCATGGCCTACTACGGACTCAGGTTCGCCGACGATCTCCATCATAACGCCGTGCACGAATTCAAAGACTGGCGCACCGCCCCGGCCGATCCCTTGCCGTCCTGGGTGGACACTGGAACCGCGATCATCGACAAGAGCAATCTCGCGGTTTGGCGACAATCGCTTGCGGCTCACCCGAAACCTCTCTAGCAATCGTTTCTGGCAATCGTTCAATGTATCGCGGCGAGAGGCTACACCCAGCCGAGCGATGCGAACGTCGTAATCGAGGCGCAACCCAGCGCGACGCCTAGCACCATGCCTGTGAGCACGTCGCTGAGGAAATGCATTCCCAGAGCAATTCGGGAAACCGCAATGCTGATCGCTAGAAAAAACAGGGGCGCTTCCAGCGACGGATAGAAGTAACTGACCACCAAAGCCACGGAAAACGCCGTCATGGTGTGGCCGGAGGGAAACGAAAACCGGTCCGGCGGCAAAACTTTGGACCAGCAATGTGGCTCGAGCTGGCAAGGCCGCGGCCGCTGGCTGAGCTTTTTCAACGCTTTGAAGACGAATATCCCGAAGACCGCCGCCCCTCCCGCGGCACCAATCGCGGAAAATCGCTGCGGCCCTCCATCGAGCAGCAGCATGATCCCGAGCCCATACCAAATCCAGCCATCGCCCATCCGCGTAGCCAGGATCATCCACAGCCGGAACCACCGCGGGGCGCGCCAGCGGTTCATCCGGCGCATCACGCGGTAATCGCGCCGTTCGATGTATCCCCAAAGAGTGCGTGCGACAGCCATGGTATTAGCCCATCTAGCTCCAGTTCGCCTCGAAGCTAGAATCCATATCCCAGAACATCCGTTGCCGTTTCTCTCCGCTCTCGAGTGCGGCAGACCACTTGCGGCAGAAACGCATCTCGTTCAGCCAGTGCCCCGCCGTAAACGCGGGAACCAGCAACGAAAGAGGCGTAAGCGCAAGAGTCCACTGCTTTTCCATCCACAAACACCACACAATGTGGAAAACGTCTGCGGTCAGCTTCGTGTAACTCCCGTGCTCGCCATGCACTTGCCCACGCCCTGCCCGCAATCCGGCAAAAAATTCGTCCAGCGTGCGCGCCCCAGCGACCTCCGTGTACGTGAGCCCGACTCCCGCGATGGTGTGCGAGTCGCTCCCGCCGACGGCGATCTTTCCCAGACGGGCGGCCAGCTCCACGGCACTCTCATTGGCTTCTGGCCACATCTGGCCATTTCGCGTTTCAAACGCCGGGACGTACGAGGCAAACCAGCAAAAGTCCTCTTCGCTCCGCCGACCCGTCAACCCGGAGAAGACATGATTCACGCTGAAAAAGAGCTTCTTCTCCGTGAGATACATCACCAGTGAAATGAAGTCCTTACGACGTCGCTGGATTTCAATGTGGTCCCGCTCCGTGATTCCGTAGACCCCCAGGTGCATCTCGGTTCCGCTGGGCATCTGGACGGTCACTTCTTCGCTAAGAAAGAAATCAGGGTTACCCCGGAGGGCCTCTCCGGAGTCTATTGAGTCGTGGTCGGTTACGGTGACGATGGACATGCCCAGCCGTTTCAGCCGGGTGTACACTTCTGCCGGTTGGTTATAGGACTCGCGGCATATCCGGCTCATGCCTGGAGTGTTGCACATACCCGAAGCTATCGAGTGAACATGGAGGTCGCAGCGCATGAAACCATTGTTAATCCGCGATATGAACAGGCCATGAAGAGGTGGCAAATTCTACGTGAATGTGCCCATGGAACTCCTTGAACACATTGGACTTCCTTAGTTATCCACATGGCATGGTGCTTGCTCTTCTCGGCGAACAATAAGCGTATGGCACACTCTCAGCCATGAAAAAAATTCACGTTCTATTCCACGACGCCGGTGGTGGACACCGCAATGCCGCCGTCGCTCTCCAGACCGTCGTGGCTCAGCAAGGCCGTCCCTGGCAGGTCGAGCTGGTGCAATTTCAGGATTTGACCGACCGCCTCGACGTACTTCGCAAGCTGACCGGCATCCGCATCCAGCAGCAGTACAACATCATGTTGCAGAACGGCTGGACTCTCGGAAGCAAGTATGTTTTGCGGATACTGCAGGCCACGATTCGCCTCTTGCATCGGCCACTTGTGCGGCTCCTCGAGGATTTTTGGCGCGATCATCCCGCGGATCTTCTCGTCTCCGTCATTCCGCATTTCAATCGCGCCATTTCGGAGAGCTGGAATGCCATTTATCCAGGGCGTCCCTTCGTCACGCTCATTACGGACCTCGCCGATTATCCCCCGCGCTTCTGGATTGAGCCGCTGAAGGAACAGTACGTGATTGCCGGCACCGAACGCGCCGTCGAGCAGGCCCGCGCCTTTGGCCACGACGAAGCGCACATCTTTCGCGCTTCAGGAATGATCTTGCGGCCCGATTTTTATGTCGAAGAAGATGTGGATCCCGCCGCGTTGCGTTCGCAAATGGGTCTGCGAAAAGATCTTGCGACGGCGATCGTTTTGTTCGGCGGGCACGGCTCGAAAGTGATGTACGACATCACCGAACACTTGGACGCTGCTAGATTGCCGCTGCAACTGATCTTGATCTGCGGACGCAACGAAGTCCTTGCCGCAAAATTGCGCGCGCAACAATGGAAAATGCCCGTGCACATTGTCGGTTTCACCAGAGAAGTTCACAGGCTCATGCGCGCCGCGGATTTTTTGATTGGCAAACCGGGCCCGGGCAGCATCGCCGAAGCCATGGTGCGCAAACTCCCCGTGCTGATCGAATGCAACGCTTGGACTTTGCCGCAGGAACGCTTCAACGCGGAGTGGGTGCGCGAGAAACGCGTCGGCATCGTCCTGAAAAGTTTTCGCGAAGTCGCCGAGGGCGTGCGCCAGATTCTCGAGCCTGCCACGCTAGCTGAATTTCAAAAAAATGTCGCCGGGCTCGAAAATCGCGCCATCTTCGAAATCCCTGAAATACTGGCAAAACTTTTGGGGCCAGCGGAGGAATCCGCAGAGTGCTCTTCCTCGCCGTCAGCCCATAATCATGGCGTTCACACGCCGTCCGCGGTCTAGTTGGCGCTCACCGGCTTTCGCAGTTCGGCTCTTTCCGCTTGCCCGGGACGCTCAAACCGCGGGCCGGCGTCCTGTTTCTCCACCGGTAAATTCAGTCGCGGCTTAGCGCAGCTCGTCGCCCACCCTCGCGAAGCGTATTTCGGCAATTGGCAGAATTTCACGCAGCCCTGATGCATGCGTCCTGCGGCGCAGTGGCAATAGCAAGTTCCCACCTTTGGGTTCCACAGCTCCTGCGGTGTATCCGCCATCAAAATCAACGAGCCTCCAAGCAAACACGCCAAGAGCGAAACGGCGGCGCCCCCGAGCCTCCTCGTAAGCGGTTGCTTCCTGGAAGGTGTACCCATGCGGCCATTTTCCAGGGAGTTTCTCGAAAAACCGATAGCGCGCGCAGCCCGAAAATCTTGTTACCGGGGTCCTGGAACGAGGGCTGTTGTGAAGCCGGAAGGGGGAAACAACCCGACGTTCCCGATTCAGTTTTGTAGCAGTTCCATATTGGACTCGGAGGACGCATTTGGGGCGGTAATATTCTTTCCTTACCATCGCCAAACACCTGTTAATAAATGACTTGCTAGGAACTGGGCCCACGGCCGGCATTGGCGCTGCCCGTGCATTAGAGAACCGCATGAGTGCGTTTCACATGACGAGTTGGGAAGAGAGGCGAGCGAGGGGGAAGGGGCTTGCTCACCGCTTTTCACAATTCGTTCCCACCTGCCTCTGAGAGGGAAGCTAGGATGGATGACCCCACGCGTCGGTGTGAAAACGACACTGACAACGAAACGCACTCTCCGAGGCCCCCGATCCCAAGCGGGGGCCTCATTTTTTTCTATCCCCAGCCGTACTGAACTGACCGCTTAATACGCTCGTCGATTCGCAGCCCGGGCTCAATCTCGCATCTCTCAACGCCTGCCAACCCCAGCGCACGCCGCCGCTCGGCTCTAATTCTTAATTTTTGAATTCTGGCTCGGCACCCGTCTCGGTAACTTTCCTCGTGACTGCAATCGTTGCTCGCCCGAGGACGTGGGCAATCTCCGTGTCGCGCAGGCGCGAAGCATCGTACTCAAAGGAAAGATGATTCTTGCTCTCGTCGAACCGAAAGCGCCGCAGCCCGTAGGTGTTCGAAAATTCGCCCAGAAGCCGAATCTGCTCCTGCGTCAGCGGGGATTGTAATTCGTAGGTAATTTCCAGGAGTGTCATGCCGCGATTATACCAGCCCGCGCAAGATTTTAGTTCGTGGCCGCATGCAACCCCGAATCATCTAATATATTGCCATGTCTGAACAGACTCCCACGCCCGGTCCGCAGAAAACCCTGCCGTCAATTCTCACTGCCTCGCATCGCGTGAAGGATCTCGTCTGCGGCATGTTGGTCGATCCGGAGAAGGCCGCCGCAAAGCTCGAATACGACGGCAATAACCATGTCTTCTGCTGCAAAGGCTGCGCCGAAAAGTTCGCAAAAGAGCCGGAAAAGTATTTGGCGGCGCAGGATGCAGCCGTCAAGGAATCTTCTCTCGCCGGCAAGCCTATGACCATCCTTCTGCCCATTCTGCCTCCGCCACTTCAATTAAAAACGCCCGCTACACCTGCCCTATGGATCCGGAAATCATCCAGATTGGGCCGGGAACCTGTCCGAAATGCGGCATGGCTCTCGAACCGATGGATGTTTTCGCCGAAGTGGAAGCCGACCCCGAGTACGACTCGATGCTCCGGAGATTTTGGGTAAGCGCGGCGCTTTCATTGCCTGTGCTGCTCATCGCTATGTTCGGCGACGCTCTCAAGCTTCCCCTTTCGACCGCGCGCGCGCAACTGGCTCGAATTTGTCCTCGCAACTCCAGTCGTAGTTTGGGGAGGCTTGCCGTTTTTCCAACGTTTTTGGGCCTCCCTCGTAAATCGCAGCCCCAATATGTTCACTCTCATCGCGCTAGGCACGGGCGCTGCCTATCTCGACAGCGTCGTGGCCACATTCTTCCCACAGATTTTTCCGCGCCTCGTTTCGCGACGCGCATGGAGCGGTCCCGCCTACTTTGAAGCCGCAGCCGTCATCACCACGCTCGTCCTTCTCGGCCAGGTCCTGGAATTGCGTGCCCGCCGGCAAACGAGCAGCGCGATTCGTTCTCTTCTGAATCTGGCGCCGAAACAGGCGCACCTGATCGGAACGGATGGCGTAGAAAGGGACGTCGCACTGGAAATCATCAAGGCTGGCCACCGCCTGCGCGTGCGGCCGGGAGAAAGTGTTCCGGTTGACGGGATTGTTCGCGAGGGAGCCAGCGCGATCGACGAATCCATGGTCACCGGCGAAGCCCTCCCCGTCGAAAAATCCCTGGGAGACCAAGTCACCGGCGGCACGCTCAACACCAATGGAACCTTCGTGATGGAGGCGCAGCGCGTCGGCAACGAAACGTTTCTCGCGCAAATTGTAAAGCTCGTCAGCGAGGCCCAACGCAGCCGAGCGCCCATGCAGCGGCTTGCCGATCGCGTAGCTTCCTATTTCGTGCCCGCTGTGATTCTTGCGGCGGTCCTGGCCTTCGTCGGCTGGGCGCTATTCGGTCCCGAACCGCGTTTCGCTCATGCGCTCGTTGCCGGAGTCGCAGTCCTGATCATCGCTTGCCCCTGCGCCCTCGGCCTCGCAACTCCCATGTCTATCATGGTCGCGGTGGGCCGCGGCGCTCACGCCGGCGTCCTCGTTCGAAACGCCGAAGCGCTCGAAACGCTCGCCAAAGTCGATACGCTCGTCGTCGATAAAACGGGCACCCTCACCGAAGGCAAGCCGCAACTCATCGCCGTGGAAATCTCCCAAGGCGCCGGCTTCAACGAAACTACACTGCTTTCTCTCGCCGCGAGTCTCGAACGCTCCAGTGAACATCCCCTCGCTCGCGCCGTCGTTCGCGCCGCCGAAGAGAAGAAATTACCGCTTGCGCCAGTGACCGATTTTCTTGCCACCGCGGGAGGAGGCGTGGAGGCCCGTGTCCTGAACAAAAAAGTGCTAGCCGGAACGGCGGCATTCCTGAAAAGCCAGGGCGTGGATGTCGCGGCAAAGGATCTGGCCGCTTCCGCAGAACACGCTTCAGCGGCTGTCACAGCGTCTATCTGGCGGTCGATGGCAAAGTGGCAGGCACATTTCTCCTGAGCGACAAAATCAAATCCTCGACGCCGCAAGCGCTTCGCGCGCTGCGTGACGACGGCATTCGTATCGTGATGCTCACCGGAGATCGCCGGGAACGGCCGGCGAAGTCGCCGCCGATCTCGGCATCGAAGAATTTGAAGCGGAAGTCCAGCCGCAGCAAAAAGGCGAAGTGGTAAAGCGCCTCCGCGATCAGGGCCGCATCGTGGCGATGGCAGGCGATGGCGTAAACGACGCTCCCGCGCTCGCCGCGGCGGACGTCGGCATCGCCATGGGCACAGGCACCGACGTGGCCATCGAAAACGCGGGAATCACGCTGGTAAAGGGCGATCTGCGCGGCATCTTGCGAGCGCGCAAACTAAGCCGTGCCGCGATCCGCAACATCAAACAAAATCTGGCTTTTGCTTTTGTTTATAACGCGCTGGGGATTCCCATCGCGGCCGGCGTTTTCTATCCTATTTTCGGCTGGCTGCTGAGCCCCATGCTCGCCAGCGCGGCCATGAGCTTCAGCTCCGTCTCCGTCATCGCCAACGCGCTTCGCCTGCGCAAATTCTCGCTCTGAGAAGAGCCACGAAGAATACCTGGCTCACCACGTTTGTTTTAACTTTTGCCCAGGATCGAATCGAAATACGCCCGCATTTGCGGCGAATCCCATTCCTGGAATCCGATGATCTTCCGCTCGATCTTCCCATTCCGGCCGATAATGTAAGTCTCCGGATACATCGACGTGCCGTACGATTCTGCGATGGGCGAAAGATTATTTCTGGTGCCCGGATCGCGGTACGTCGGGAAAGTCACTCCGTGCTCGCGCAAAAATTGTTCGTAAGCGGCCTGATCCTCGTCAGCGGCGACTCCTAGAACAACGCCGTTGCGCGAAGAAATATATTTTTCCAGCCGGTTCAGATCCGGGGTCTCCTCGATGCACGGCGGGCACCACGTCCCCCAGAAATTCAGCACCACGACTTTTCCGCGCAGATCGGAAAGATGCGCCGGCTTGCCGTGCAGCTCGAACGCAAAATCTTCCGCGCGCGTCCCCGCAATGGACGCTTCGCCATGCCGGTAACTCGGCAGCGCGAAAATCACGACAATTCCCACCAGCGCCGCCAATCCGCCCCACGCCACAATCTTCGGTCCTATTTTCATCGAATGCTATACTAGCTCATCTGCTTTGGATCGGAAAACGGTCCTTGCCCCTGATTTTATCGTGGCCGACGAATCGCCCAACTCGAACCCGCCGCAGCCTCCTCCGCTCCCGTCGATTACCGCCATCGTCCCCGCGCGAAATGAAGAAACCGTCATCGCCTCCTGCGTCGAATCGCTCGCCCAACAGCCCGAAATCGCCGAAATTCTCGTCGTCAACGACCAGTCCACGGATAACACCGCCGAATATCGTCCGCAGCCTCATGCCCAAGATTCCGAACCTGCGTCTCCTCGAAACGCACGAAGTTCCGCCCGGTTGGGTCGGCAAGAACAACGCCGTCTACCTCGGCGCCAAGCAAGCCAAGACCACGTGGCTGCTTTTCACGGATGCGGACGCGGAGCTGCAACCCGGCGCCGCCGCGCGCGCGCTGCAAATCGCCACAGAAAAAAACGCCGCACTCATTTCGTTTTCGCCGGAACAAATCGTCGAAACATGGTACGAAAAATCGCTCATTCCTTTCGTCTACACGCGCCTCGCGAAACATTTTTCCTATAACGCCGTGAACAACCCCTCCTCCCCCGCCGCCGCCGCCAACGGCCAATTCCTGATGCTCCAACGCGAAGCCTACGACTCCATCGGAGGCCACGCCAGCGTCGCCGCCGAAGTCCTCGAAGACGTCGCTCTCGCCAAGCGCTTAAAAGCCGCCGGTTTTCGCCTGGCATTTGGCTCCGGGCTGGGAATCGTCCGCGTCCGCATGTACCGCTCCTTCCGCGCCATGTGGCAAGGCTGGAAGAAAAATCTCTATCTGCTCATCGGCGGCACTCCTCACGCCCTCCTTCGCGAACTCGAATCCACCATCCCCTGGATTCCGCTCATTCTCATTCTTGTCGGCATCAAAGTCCCGTTTCTCACTTTCCTCGGCGTCTGCTTCCTCCTCATGCGCGAATTCATCTACGGCACTGAGCTTTCTCGTAACCAATTCCCCTCGAAATTCATCATTTATTATGTGCCCGCGGTCGTCCTGTACGTGGGCGTGCTCTGGGCCTCCTACCGGAGCCACTCGAAGGGCAAGGTCGAGTGGAAAGGGCGCGAAGTCCCCGTCACTCTTCCCGGCGCGCCGAGATAACATAAACTGACACTATGGTTCTGCTCACACGCAAAATCGAATTTGCCGCTTCGCACCTCTATCACAATCCGGCGTTCTCGCTGGAAGAGAACCGCCGCGTCTTCGGCAAATGCAATAACCCGCATGGCCACGGGCACAACTACACGCTCGAAGTCACCGTCGCGGGCGAACCCGACTCGGTCACCGGAATGGTTCTGGACCTCAAGGATTTGAAAGACATTCTAGATCGCGAAATCATGCAGCGCATGGACCATCGTTTTCTGAATTACGAGGTCCCCGAACTCGCCGGCCAAATTCCCACCTGCGAGAACATCGCCCGCGTCATCTGGAATTTGCTTGATCCCCAAATCAAGCAAGGCAAACTTCATCGCGTCCGTCTTTACGAAACACCGGATCTTTTCGCCGATTGTTATCGCAATGGCTCGGGAGGCCCAGCAGCGCAATGAACCCCGCCCCACAAAACGGCGCCCCGGATGGCGTCAAAATCGATCTCGGCCGCCGCTATCACTTTGCCGCCTCGCATCGTCTTCACAACCTCGCTCTCAGCGCGGAAGAAAACGATCGTCTTTATGGCAAGTGCAACAATCCCTACGGGCACGGCCACAATTACGTGCTCGAGGTTCTCCTCTCCGGAAAAATCGATCCCGCCACCGGCATGATCGCCAATCTCGCCGACCTGGACGGCTTCGTCGAACGCGAAGTCCTCGGGCCCTTCGACCACAAGTCCCTCAATGAAGACGTCCCCGCCTTTCGCGACACGGTTCCCACAACAGAAAATCTCTGCATCGAGATTTTCCGCCGCCTGAAGCCCTTTCCCAAAGCGAAGCTCGTCCGCGTCCGCATTCAGGAGACTTCCAACAACAGTTTCGAGTACGCTGGAGATAACCCGCAAGGCTTCGAGAGGTAAAACACATGGCCAAACCGACGGAAGAAATAATTTTGAACGATGAAAAAGCGCCGGACGCGCGCCGCATCGCCTGCCACGTCCGCGAAATCATCAAGCTGATTGGCGAAGACCCCAATCGCGAAGGCCTCCGCAAAACGCCCGAGCGCTACGAAAAAGCGCTGAAATTCCTCACCAGCGGCTACCACCAGAACGCCGAAAATATTCTCAATGGCGCCACGTTCAGCGTCTCTTACGACGAAATGGTGGTCGTCAAGGACATTGAATTTTTCAGCCTTTGCGAGCACCACCTCTTGCCCTTTTTCGGCAAGTGCCACGTCGCCTATCTTCCCAACAAGCGCGTCATCGGCCTCAGCAAAGTCGCTCGCCTCGTCAATATGTTCGCCCGCCGCCTGCAAATCCAGGAGCGCCTCACCAGCCAGATCGCCGAAGCCATTCAGGAAAAAATCAGCCCCGAAGGCGTCGGCGTGATTATCGAGGCGCGCCATCTCTGCATGCAGATGCGCGGCGTCGAAAAGCAGCACGGCCAGGCCGTCACCAGCGCGATGCTCGGCGGCTTCCGCCATAACAAACAGACCCGCGACGAATTTCTCGCCCTAGTCCGCACGCCCAAACACTAACTAAAAAAAAGAGACAGACACTCCTGTCTGTCTCTTCTCTGTAAGTTTGTTCTGAATCTAAGGGTAAGCGGCCAACCAAACACTCCGCCCCAGCCTCAGTTACTTTTCAATCGTCACGCTAGCCCGCGTTTTCTCCCACGTCAAATGCATGCTGCAGCCTTCCCCGTGCTTCGCAAACGAAATCGTGAAGTCCTCCACATGCTCCGGCACGCTAGAAACGCTCATCTCCGTCCGTACAAAATCAAATTTCTCTCCCGGATACGGAATTCCCCATTCTCCCGTCTTCTTGCTGATGATCAGTGTCCAGTGGTGCTCTTCGGGAATCGTAAAAATCGTATAGCTTCCCGCCGGCACTTCTTTCCCGCCCACTTTCAAATTTTCCGTCGTCACAAACGTGGTCGCTTCATTCGCTCCCGCGCGCCACACCTGCCCGTACGGAACCAGCCCTCCGAAAATGGTCCGTCCCTTCGCTCGCGGGCTCGAGTAATCCACCGTAATCGTCCCGCCCCCGCCCAACTCGCAGGTCGCCTGCGCCGGTGGACTGGGCCGCTTGCTCTTGTCCGCCTGCCCCTGCGCCTGCGTAGCTAGCAAACCGAAACCAAGACAAATTCCCGCCATCATCGCCATTCTTTTCCGCATCACTCGTTCTCCTTTCGCTGCTTATCCACTCGCACCAAGCATGTAACCCAATTTCCCCCTGTAACGCAACCCGAATATCTCCCGCAACAAATCGGCGCATCCACCGCCCACTCCGGCAAAGCACCCATATCATTCCCTAAAATCCTCAGCGCGCAGGACCAGTCACAAGTCACGAGTCACCAGTCACCAGTCACTTTGCTCCTTCAACCCCAATTTCCTTCGCTCTCCCATGTTTACATTCCTTTACACTATAAACATTTCTGTGTTAGCCTGAATGAGTCGAAGAGAAGAGGAAAAATTCAGGGGACGACGGAGAGGGGCACTTGAGCACAGCCAAAGCGGTGTTGATCGAGCAATTCCGGCGGGAAGTGAAAGATACTGGCTCACCGGAAGTCCAGATTGCACTTTTGAGCGAGCGGATCAGCTACCTGACAACGCACCTCAAGTCCCACGTTAAAGACCATGCATCCCGGCGCGGCTTGATCATGATGGTCAACAAGCGCCGCCGCCTGCTGGACTATCTGAACCGTCGTGACCCGGATCGGTACCGCGAGATTGTTGAACGTCTTAGCCTGCGCAAGTAACTGCCCTATATCTAGAACTCAGGACGGGCGGAAGCCTCTGCGTTTTCACGTATGGACAACTTCCACACGAAGTTTGTCTGCCAGCTTCGCACCTTCTTGCGCTGGCAGTGAAATATCCAGGCCTATGGCTGCAATTCGGCCGGCGTTTCTCGGGGTGTAATCCGGATCGCTTTGTTCGTCGCCCATCGTGTTTCCCGCCTCTTTTCTTTCTGGGGTTATCCAGGCCAGGCTTATGCCGACCTACTCGAAGCAGGGAAGTTGTTTCCAGGCCGTAACGCGGCCCGCGCCCTGCCCGGTCGTCTCTCCTGCGGACTCTCTCAAAATGTCCCGGTTCGGCCGGGACCAAAGGAAATGAACATTTATGTCTGACAATACGCATACACCCGCACCACACCAGGTTTCTGTTGAAGTCGGGGGACGCACCCTCATTCTCGAAACGGGCAAGATTGCCAAGCAAGCGAACGGTGCGATCACCGCTCGCTATGGGGACACCGTTGTGCTCACCACCGCTTGCATGGCGCCCACGGCCAACGACCGCGATTTTCTTCCGTTGACCGTCGATTATCGCGAAAACACCTATTCCGCCGGAAAAATTCCTGGCGGCTTCTTCAAGCGCGAAGGCCGCCCTTCGGAAAAGGAAATTCTCACTTCTCGTCTGATTGATCGTCCTATGCGCCCGCTCTTCCCCGAGTCCTGGCGCAACGAAACGCAAATCGTCGCCATGGTCCTCTCCGCGGATAGCGACAATGATCCCGACGTCATCGCCGTCACCGCTGCTTCCGCCGCTTCGTACTGCTCCGATCTTCCGTTCGAGAAGCCCATTGCTTGCGTTCGCGTCGGTTTGCTCGATGGACAGCTCGTCGCCAACCCCACCGTCGCCGAGCAAAAGAAGAGCCTCCTGAACATCGTCATCGCCGGAACCGAAGAAGCCATTGTGATGGTCGAATCCGGCGCTCTCGAAGTCTCCGAAGAAGCCGTCGTCGATGCTCTCGAATTTGGCCACGCCCAAGTCAAGAAAATCGTCGCCGCCATCAAGGAGCTCCACGCTCAACTAAAGCCGGTAAAAGTTGTCGTCAAGCCGCTGCCCTTCGATGAATCCATCTACAAGGATCTCGACAAGAAATATGGCGCCAAGCTCCACGATGCTCTCAATACCGAAAAGCATCCCAAAAAAGAGAGCTATCACCTCGTCGATGATCTCAAGGAAGAAATCATCAAGGCCATCCCGGAAGAGCCGAAGAAGGAAATGGACGAAAAGCGCGCCCTCACCAAGCGCGCCTTCGAGCGTCTCCGCGAAACCATTTTCCGCGATGACGTTCTCAACGCTCGCCGCCGTCCCGATGGCCGCGCCTTCGACCAGATTCGCCACATTTCCTGCGAAGTCGGCTTGCTTCCTCGCGTACACGGTTCCGCTCTGTTCACCCGCGGCGAAACCCAGGCTCTCGCCACTTTGACCCTCGGCACCAAGGAAGACATGCAGCGCCTCGATCTGCTCTTCGAACAAGACCAGTTCAATCGCTTCATGCTCCACTACAACTTCCCGCCGTTCAGCGTCGGCGAAGTCAAATTCCTTCGTGGCCCCGGACGCCGCGAAATCGGCCACGGCGCACTTGCTCAGCGCGCCCTGGTAAATCTGCTTCCTCCCGAAGCCGACTTCCCCTACGCCATGCGCCTCGTTTCGGACATTCTCGAATCCAACGGTTCCTCTTCGATGGCCACCGTTTGCGGCGGCTCACTCGCTCTTATGGACGCTGGCGTTCCGCTCAAAGCTCCTTGCGCTGGCATTGCCATGGGCCTCGTCGTTGGCGATGACAACAAGAAGTACTCCATCCTCACCGACATCGCCGGTGCCGAAGACCACTACGGCGACATGGACTTCAAGGTCGCCGGCACGCGCGCAGGCATCACCGCCCTTCAAATGGACATCAAGGTTCTCGGCATCAGCATTGCCATGATGCGCGAAGCCCTCGCCCAGGCGAAGAAAGCCCGCTTGCAAATTCTCGACACCATGGAAAAGACGCTCAGCGAAGCGCGCACGCAGATTTCCGCCTACGCTCCGCGCCTCTTCAAGCTGAAAATTCCCCAGGACAAAATCCGCGACCTCATCGGTCCGGGCGGCAAGAAAATCAAGTCCATCATCGAGGCCACCGGCGTCAAAATCGACGTCCTCGAAGACGGCACCGTCCACATCTTTTCAACCAGTGGCGCCGGCGGCGATGCGGCCCTGCAAATGGTTCGCGACGTCACCGCCTCCGCCGAAATCGGCAAAACCTATCTCGGCAAAGTCGTCCGCCTCGCGGAGTTCGGCGCGTTCGTCGAACTTTTCCCCGGCACCGACGGCCTTCTGCACATCAGCGAAATCTCCGAACATCGCATCCGCGACGTCCGCGACGAGCTGAAACTCGGCGACCAGGTCCTCGTAAAGGTTCTCTCCATCGAGGGCAACAAAGTCCGCCTCTCGCGCAAAGCCCTAATCAAGGAAGCCCGCGAAAAGCAGCAAAAAGCAGCCGCCAGCGGCGGCGGTGGCCAGGGCCCCACAGGCGGCGAAGGCAATTCCGGCGGCGACTCCGGCTCCCACGAATAATCTCGTCTCCCAGCACAAAATCAAAAGGCCTCCGGTTTTCTCGGGGGCCTCTGTTTTTTGTCTCGGTTTCTCTGCGAATCTCCGCCTACTCTGCGCCTCTGCGTTATCCCTTCTCTTTTTATTTCTTTAAGCCCCAGAATTGGCAGGCGCCATACACGAGCCGCAGACCTTCGCCCTGGGTGTTCGAAGTGGCTTTCCGCATTTTGAGCAGGGCGGCCCATACTTCGCCAACCTGTGATGAAAAACCGCGTTTGGGTTGGTTTCGTGTAAGCCAGTTATGCGTTCGTATTCTCGCAGAAAAGCGCCGAATCTTCGCTCACGGGAGGTTTCGCCATTTCCATTGTCCAAGAAAGACCAAACTCGGTGAAATTCCTCCTCGTCCAACATCGGCATCTCGGCTTGGCATCGCCAACACCACAATATTTTCATAGGCGTCAACCTGATCGAGTCGCCCTTCCCCTCGATTTTCTTTAGCTCGCTCTATGCACGCGTTCAATTTCCGCGCCAACGCTCTTCAGCTTCTCGACAATGTTTTCGTAGCCGCGATCAATGTGATACACGCGCTCGATTACCGTCTCCCCGCTCGCCACCAGCCCCGCCAGCACCAACCCCGCGCTAGCCCGCAAATCCGAAGCCTGCACCGTCGTTCCCGATAGCGCCGCAGGCCCGCGCACCACCGCTCGCCGTCCATCGATCGAAATATTCGCCCCCATTCGAATCATCTCGCTGGCATGTAAGTATCTGTTTTCGAAGATCTTCTCGGTAATCACCGTCGTCCCCTCCGCCTGCGTCGCCAAAGCCATGTACTGCGCCTGCATATCGGTCGCGAATCCCGGATACTCTTCAGTCGTCATATCTGCTGCCACCAGCTTTTTTCCTCCGCGCACATGCAGCGTCGTCTCATCCACTTTTTCAATGCACGCCCCTGCCTCTCGCAATTTCGCAATCACACCGCATTGATGCTCAGGCGCGCAATTCGTAATCGTCAAATCCCCGCCCGTAATCGCCCCCGCCACCAAAAAGGTCCCCGCCTCGATCCGGTCCGGAATCACCCGGTGCTCCGTCCCGTGCAATTCGTGCACTCCGCGAATCCGCAGCGTCGAAGTCCCATCGCCCTCGATGCAAGCCCCCATCTTCCGCAGCATCACCACCAAATCCGTCACTTCCGGCTCCCGCGCGCAATTCTCCAAAACCGTCTCGCCATCCGCCAGCGTCGCCGCCATCAAAATATTTTCCGTCCCCGTCACCGTAATTTTTTCAAACACGATATGCGCGCCCTTCAGCCGCCTCCCTTTCGAACCATTCCCCGGCACGCGCGCCTCGATATACCCATGCGAAGTCGTAATCTCCGCTCCCATTTTTTCCAGCGCCTTCAAGTGCAAATCCACCGGCCGCGCCCCGATCGCGCATCCTCCCGGCAGCGAAACCCGCGCCATCCCCACCCGCGCCATCAGCGGCCCCAGCGTCAAAATCGACGCCCGCATCGTTTTCACCAACTCATAAGGCGCCTCCGCGTGATTCAATTTCGGCGCCTCAATCACGTAGTCGCTAGCCGGCACTTCCGTCACCGAAACTTTCGCGTCCATGAACGCCAGCAGCTTGCTCATCGTCACCAGATCCCGCACCTTCGGGATGTTGTGCACCGACACGCGCTCCGCCGTAAGCAAAGCCGCCGCCATCACCGGCAACGCGGAATTCTTCGCCCCGCTGATCGCCACCTTCCCCCTCAGCGCCCTGCCGCCCCGAATTAAAAATTTATCCATTCACTCTTTCTTTCTTCTTTCTTCTCTGCGACCTCTGCGTCTCTGCGCCTCTCTGCGTTAAATCTTTTTCTTCATTCACCCAAAGCACGTCGCAAATCTCCACGCGCAGCCGCAAGCTTTTCCCGAGCTACTCCGGCCCCCACTCCCATCTTCAGCATCACCAGCCCCACTCTCATGTTGTGTCCCGCCGCCCGCAAAGCGTCCTCCGCCGCGGACACACCCGCCCCGCTCGCCTCCATCAGAATCCGCACCGCCCGCCCATGCAGCTTCTTATTCGTCAGCACCGCATCGATCATCAGGTTTTCATATACATGCCCCAGCTTCACCATCGCAGCTGTACTCAGCATGTTCAAGACCAGTTTCTGCGCCGTCCCCGCCTTCAATCTCGTCGATCCCGTCAGCACCTCCGGTCCTACCTCCACCGCAATCGCCACATTCGCAAGCCGCGCCAGCGGCGCATCCCGGTTCGCCATCAACGCAATCGTTTTCGCCCCGCGCTTCCGCGCAAATTTCATCGCTCCCAAAACGTAAGGCGTCGTCCCGCTAGCCGCGATCCCCACCACCACGTCGCCTTTCCTCAACCGCAAGCGCCGCAAATCCCGCTCCCCGTTCCCCACCGCATCTTCCGCGCCCTCGACCGCCCCCGTCACCGCGCGTCTTCCTCCCGCGATCAACGCCACCATGCTCCTCTGCGAAATCCCAAATGTCGGCGGACATTCCGCCGCGTCCAGCACCGCCATCCTCCCGCTCGATCCCGCGCCCACATAAATCACGCGCCCGCCCTCGCGCATCGCCGCCACGATCACATCCACTGCCCGCGCAATCACTCGCAACTCCCGCCCCACCGCCGCCGCCACCTTCTGATCCTCGCGGTTCATCAACCGCACAATCTCGAGCGCCGTCATCCGGTCGAGCTTCTTCGAAGCCCCCAGCCGCAGCTCCGTCCCTCTTCGCTCTTCTTTTCGTGAACTCAATCCCGCTCCCTTTCCTGAACGCATCCGTCTCGCACTCGCACGAGCATCCAGCAATTATAGAGTGGCACAGGCTTCAGCCTGTGCTCTTCTCTGTGTCCTCTGTGCTCTCCGTGCCCTCTGTGTAAATGTTTTTTCCTACGTTCCTCCATCCTCGACATTTCTAGGCACACACTCCACTTCCATCCGAATCTCTTTAATCGGAATCAGCTATCCTAGAAATGAGTTCGCTCGCTCGGCCCGTTCGAATAGTTCGGCTGGATACTTGGAAACCATGTCCATCGACATCCTAAAATCTCTCTTCGAACAACACTTCCACGCCCCAGTCGAGCACGTCCAACCCCTCCAGGGCGAACTCGGCGGCTCCGGCCGCAAAATCATTCGCCTAACCTCCGGCCCCCGCACCGCCATCGGCATCCTCTACAACGTCCGCGAAGAAAACGCCGCCTTCCTCGCCTTCTCCAAACATTTTCGCCGCCACGGCCTTCCCGTCCCCGAAATCTACGCCGAGGCTCTCGATCAAGGCGCCTATCTCGAAGAAGACCTCGGCGACACCACGCTCTTCGAATTCCTCTCAAAAAATCGCCAAGGCGCCACCATCGCCCCGCAAGTCGTCGAAGCCTACAGAAAAGTCGTCGCCGTCCTCCCGCGCTTCCAGGTCGAAGCCTCCCGCGATTTCGACTATTCCGTCAGCTATCCCATTTCCAGTTTCGACCGCCAATCCATCGCCTGGGATCTCAACTATTTCAAATACTATTTTCTTCGCCTCGCGGGCATTCCCTTCAACGAGCATGCTCTCGAAGAAGATTTCAGCCGCCTCACCGATTTTCTCCTCTCCGCCCCCCGCGATTATTTCCTCTACCGCGATTTTCAGTCCCGCAACATCATGCTCCGCGATGGCCAGCCCTATTTTGTCGATTATCAGGGCGGCCGCAAAGGCGCCCTTCAATATGACGTCGCTTCTCTCCTTTACGACGCCAAAGCCGACCTCCCTCCCGATCTTCGCCAGCAGCTTCTCTACGATTATCTTCGCGCCCTCGCCGCGTACATACCCGTCGATCGCGAAGCCTTCTTCCGTTTTTATTACGCCTACGTTTACATTCGTATCATGCAAGCCCTCGGCGCTTACGGTTTCCGCGGCTTCTACGAGCGCAAAGTCCATTTCCTGCAAAGCGTGCCCTACGCCCTCAAAAATCTTCGCTGGCTTTTGCATCACGCCGAACTTCCCATCGCTCTTCCCACGCTTCTCGGCGCATTCCAAAGCATGCTCGCTTCCGAAAAATTGCAAAGCCTCGCCCATGACGCCGACAATCTCGTCGTTCGCATCTTCAGTTTTTCCTTTCATCAGGGTTTGCCGAAGGATGAATCCGGCAACGGCGGCGGTTTCGTTTTCGATGGCCGCAGCCTTCCCAATCCCGGCCGCGAAGAGCGCTTCAAATCCCTCACCGGCCATGACGCTCCCGTCATCGACTATCTCAACCAGCAGGAAACCGTCCACCAATTTCTAGCCAGCGTCCTCTCTCTCGTCGACGCCACCATCGCCAATTACCAGCAGCGCGGCTTCAAAAATCTAATGGTCTCTTTCGGCTGCACCGGCGGCCAGCACCGCTCCGTCTTCCTGGCCGAACAATTGGCCAAACGCCTCCGCAATCGCCCCGGCGTTGAAGTCGTCCTCCGCCACCTCGGCCTAGAGAATCTCCGCAAATGACTCCGTTCCCATCCGCTCCGTGTCCTCTGTGTGCTCTGCGCTCTCTGCGTGCATTCCTTTTCTTTCTTTGTTTTCACTCGCCACTCGCCACTCGTCACTCGCCACTTCCGTTCGGAACTAAAATCTCTTCACCCCTCCTCACTACTCACTATTCACTACCCACTATCCACTTCCTCCCATGAAAGCCCCTTTATGAAAGCCATGATCCTAGCCGCCGGCCTAGGCACCCGCCTCCGCCCCCTAACCGACTCCCGCCCCAAAGCCCTGGTCGAACTCAACGGTCGCACTCTCCTCGAAATCACCATCACTCGCCTAGCCTCCTTCGGCGTAACCGAATTCATCATCAACGTCCATCACCACGCCCAAATGGTCGTCGACTATCTCCACTCCAAAAATAATTTCGGTTTCCGCATCGAAATCTCCCGCGAAGACAATCAACTCCTCGACACCGGCGGCGGCCTCCAAAAAGCCGCCTGGTTCTTCCTCGAAAATTCCTCCGCTGCAAACCAAACTTCTCCTGGAGAGGGCCCCGGTTTTTCTCGCCACTCGCCACTAGCCACTAGCCACTTTCCTTCGGAACCCTTCTTCCTCCACAACGTCGACGTCCTCAGCAACATCGACCTAAACGCCATGCTCCAATTCCACAAGCAACATGACGCGCTCGCCACCCTGGCCGTCCAATCCCGTCCCACTTCCCGCCCCCTCCTCTTCAACGGAAATCTCCAGCTCTCCGGCCGCCGCATTGGCGACAAGGACTTTGCCATTCCGAGCCCCCACCCCGCCGTCATTTCGAGCCCTCAGCCCACCGTCATTTCGAGCGAAGCGAGAAATCTCTCTTCTCTTTCTTCCCACTCGCCACTCGCCACTAGTCACTCGCCACTTCCTCCGTCCAAAGAATCCTCTCTTCTCCTCCACCCCTTCGCCTTTTCCGGCATCCACGTAATCTCCCCCCGCCTCCTCCCCCTCCTCACCGAATCCGCTCCCTTCTCCATCATCGACTCCTACCTCCGCCTCTCCTCTCAATCCCAAAAAATCCTGGCCTTCCGCGCCGACACCTCCTACTGGCGCGACCTCGGCAAACCCGCCGACCTAGCCCAAGCCTCCCTCGATTTGCAGCAAAATGCTCCACTGTCGTAAATTCATTTGCAATGGCACCACATGCTTCGCCATACCAGACCAAGGAACTCTCCCCAAAAACCTGGCCCGACTTCGTGAAACTCTTCTCCCAAGGCAATGGCTGGGACCACTGCCAATGCATGCACTTCCACCGCCCCTGCGCTCTACGCAAAGAAAAATGGCTCCCCACTCGCGCCGAACGCGCCGTCCGAAACCGGCGCGAAAAGAAAAATCTTCTAGACGCCGCCCGCTCACATGGAATCCTGGTCTACACCAATGGCGAGCCCGTAGGCTGGTGCCAATACGGCCCCGCAGAAGAGCTCCCTCGCATCGACAACTCCCGCAACTACTGTGCACTCGCCCTCAAACCCTCTACGCAAAAACTCTGGCGCATCACCTGCTTCGTCGTCCTCAAATCCCTTCGCAAACAAGGCGTAGCCACCGTCGCCCTTAAAGCCGCGCTCGCCTCCATCCGGAAAAAAGGCGGCGGCCTGGTCGAATCCTATCCCATCGTCACCTGGCAACCTCGCGCCTTCGGCAACGAGTCCACCCACGGCACCGCCTCCATGTTCAAAAAAGCCGGCTTCAAGCCAGTCGCCTCCCTAGCCAAAACCATCTTCAGCACCTCCATCCTGATGCGACGATTCATCTGACTCGCCCCCTCCACGCTTGTCATTCCGAGCGAAGCAGGCCGATTTTTCCGCATCGGTTCGCTGCTGCGAACCGATCGGCCTGCGCAGCGAGGAATCTCTCTTCGATGGTTCACGTCGCTCGGTTCCTGCGAACAGCGCCTCCATCTCGTTCTTTTCTATTCTCCGCGCTCTCTGCGTCACTGCGCCCCTCTGCGTTAAATCCTTTTCTTCCTTTTTCTCTCAACCCACTCAGCAAAATTTTGTCCTTGTCCATTAAATAACTTTCCAGCTATAATTCTGTCGTTGACCATTGCGCCTCGCCACTCGGTGAGGCGTTTCTGTTTTTCGTCCCATGTCGTACCGCCGGCATCCTGCCGGCGTTTTTGTTTTAATGGCACACGCTTCTGCCTGTGCTCTTGTTTTTAGTGCGAGTCGTAGCGCCGGGCTTTAGCCCCACACTCTTCCACCAAGCCCATAAACCCAGCAAAATCAATACTTACAGAAGCCCCTCGCAAATGCAAGATTCCAAAGCACTTACGCAACCCGTAAGTCCTTTATCAGCAACACTTAGAGAAAAAAGGGAGGGAGGGTAGAGGAGCCTTCGCCAAGACAATCCGCAAACTCAGGCAGCCGCGCAGTTCATTTCGCCGCAGGTGCCGTCGCCAGTCCCAGCGCCTGCATCACCGCGTCATGCAATGCCGGCCGCACTTCGGCAATCTTGTGGTTTTCCCGCGTCGGATTCACGCGATTCGTCAACAGCACTACAAACACTTTCCTGTCCGGATCGATCCAGATCGAAGTACCCGTAAATCCCGTGTGCCCAAAACTATGCGGCGAAAAGAAGTGCCCGCTCGAACTGCCTTCGGTCGGCACCACCCAGCCCAGCGTCCGCGTGTCCTTGGCCACTTCCTGCGGCGCTGTGAATTGCGCAATCGTCGCGCGCTTCAAAATCCTGTGGTGCGCGTAAACTCCGCCGTTCAGCAGCATCTGGCAAAACGCCGCCAAGTCTGGCGCCGTGCTGAACACGCCCGCGTGCCCGGAAACGCCGCCCATGGCATACGCATTCTCGTCGTGCACTTGCCCCTGGATCAGCCGGTGCCGAAATCTCGCATCGAATTCCGTCGGCGCAATCGAAGGCCAAAGTTTCTTCGGCGGGTTGTACATCGAATCGTGCATTCCCAGCGGCCCGAAAATATATTCGTTCGCCAAATTATCGAGCGTTTCTCCAGTCAGCCTCCCGATAATTTCGCCCATCAAAATGATGCCGAGATCGGAGTACACCATCTTTGTTCCAGGCTCCGATTCCAGCGGCTCCGCGAAAATCATGCGCAGCGTGTCGTCCTTGCCCTTCGACGTTCGCCAGTATTCTTTGAAAGGAGGCAGTCCCGATGTGTGCGTCATCAAATTCCGCACCGTCACGCGATGCCGCCATTCTGCCTGCGGCCCCGAGGCCCATTCCGGCAAGTAGCGCTCGACCGGCGCATCCAGTTGCAGCGGGGAAGGGAAGTCTCCTTCCACCAGTTTTTCGACCAGCGTCGTCGTGACAATCACTTTCGTCAGCGATGCCACGTCGTACATCGTTCGCAGTTTCACCTGCGGCGATTTCGCGTCGTAGCTCAGCGTTCCAAACGCATGCAGCGCCACTTTATCTTTATATCCGACGGCCAGCGTCGCTCCGGGAAACGCTTTGTCCGCAATCGCTTTTTCCAGCACGTCGTAAGCCGGCTGCAGTTGCGCCTCGGCTCGCACTTCCATCGGTTCCACTGTCATCGGATCCGCGGCCACTTCAATTCCGAAGCCCGCGTTCATATTCAGGCCGGGAACGGTCACTGGCAGATGTCCTTGCACAGGAATCTCGCCGAACAGCGCGCGCGCCAGCGAAATCTGCGCCACGTCGCTGATGCCGAACGCCGCAAGCCAAGTTTCCGCCTGCGGGAAATTCTCGACCACGTACGGGCTGCCAAATCCCACACTAATGACCGGCTTCCCGTTCTTATAAACTTTGTCCGCAAACGCCGCCTGTTCCGCGGGCACATCCACGTTCCCTTTGCGGTCGCTCACGCGCACAAAAAACGCAAGAATCGCAATGTCGTAGCTATCCGGCGGCGGTAATTTCAAGCTGTCCGCTTTCACGAATCGCGTGTCCGCCCGCAGCGTCGTCAGCGTATCCACACGCGACCGCAGTTCGCGCTCCAAATCTTCCGCCGGATAGGGTTCGGGATCGGCGTAGAGCGCCACGAGCAGCGCCCGCGTCGGTTTCGTTCCATCGAGTGGCAAGCGGTGCGGCGTGTCCCGCAGCAGCGTCACGCCGCGGTCGGAAATATCCTGCGCCTCTTTCTGCCATTCAACTTTTCCGAAATCCTTATTGAGCGCATTCACATCGACCAGCCGCTCTTCATAAAGGCCGAGCCGCGCCTTCGCCTGCAAAATTCGCCGCACCGATGCATCGAGCCGCTCGCGCGAAATCCGCCCGGACTTTACCGCAGCCTTGAGCGCGTCGAACGCCGCATCCGGCACGGGAGGCATGAGAAGCGCATCCGCTCCCGCCGCAAACGCGCGCACCGCCGCGTCGCCTGGCGCGTAGCGCACCGTGATGCCGCCCATGTCCATCGCGTCCGTCACCACCAGGCCCTTGTAGCCAAGCTCGTCGCGCAAAAGTCCCGTCAAAATATTCGACGAAAGTGTCGCAGGCGTGTTCGGGTCCGGCTCCAGCGCGGGGATCGAAAGATGCCCGGTCATAATGCTGTCCGTGCCGGCCGCGATCGCGGCGCGAAAGGGAACCAGCTCCAAATGCTCCAGCCGCTCGCGGTCCGCGTGAATCACCGGCAGATCGATGTGCGAATCCGCGGCCGTGTCGCCGTGACCCGGGAAATGTTTCGCCGTCGCCAGCGCGCCGTTTTCCTGCACGCCGCGCACAAATTCGCTCACATATTCCGCGACTTTGTGCGGATCTTCGCCGAACGAGCGCGTGTTGATGATCGGATTGTTCGGATTGTTGTTCACGTCCGATACCGGCGCGTAAATCCACTGGATTCCCACGGCGCGCGCTTCGAGCGCGGTGATTTTTCCCATGGTGTACGCATCTTCCGGATGGCCCGCCGCGGCCAGCGCCATCGCCGTCGGAAACGAAGTCCCTTCATCCAAACGCATCGCCGTTCCGCGCTCGAAATCCGCGCCAAAGAGCAGCGGCAATTTCGATTTCGCTTGCAGCTGGTTCGTCAGCACCGCCGTCGGATACGCCTGGCTCTTCACGATGCCCAGCGGCGAAGGCTCCGTGATGTTGATGAATCCGCCGACGTGCAACGTTTCCACGTCGTGCATCATCTCTGCATAAGCAGGTGCGTCGGTGGGCGTGAAGCTTCCGTGATACGTGGTGAAAAGAAGTTGCCCGACTTTTTGGTCGAGCGTCATTTTGCGGAGCGCCGTCTCCACCCATCGCGCGGCTGACGGAGATAATTTCTGCGCGGCTTTCGTGTGTGCCGCGCTCTTCCCCGCGCCGGCCGTTTTTTTGCCGGATTGCGTCGCGGAAGTTTTGCTCTGGCTGCGCGTCGTGTGGGCCATAAGAAGAAGGAACAAACCAAAAGGAATGAGAAACAGAACGCTGGTGCCGCGTCCTTTCATCAATTGTGGGTCTCCCGGTGATCGCCCGGTTCCTGCGCCTGTATATAACACACGCACTACGCGCTCACAACGCAGCCCCGAACGAAGCGTTCCAGAATATCATTGGTAGCGCATGACCGGAGGAAATGCTTTGCCCAAAATTCGCCCAGCTCTCGTGATCAAGTTCGCGATTTTCGCCTGCTTCGCCCTCCCCTTCAACTTATCCGCACACGCCGCCGTAAGACATTCGAGACACTCCAGACGCGTGGCAAGAGTGCAAACGGGGCTCGACGTCCTCGAAGCGCAAAAGTTCGCTCCTCTCCGCGGCAAACACGTCGGCCTGATCACGAACCACACCGGCCTCGACGCCAGCGGCCGTTCGACCATCGAAGAATTGTTTCACGCGCCCGGCGTCAAAGTCGTCGCTCTCTTCAGCCCCGAGCATGGCATTTCGGGCCGCGCCGATGAAAAAGTTTCCTCCTCGAAAGATCCCACCACCGGCCTTCCTACTTACAGCCTCTACGGCGAATCGCTGCGCCCCACCGACGAGATGCTTTCCGGCATCGACACGCTCGTCTTCGATATCCAGGATGCCGGCGTGCGCTTCTACACCTACACCGTTACCATGGCCTACGCCATGGAAGAAGCCGCGAAACGCCACATCGCGTTTTATGTTCTGGACCGGCCGAATCTTCTCGGTGGCGACATTATCGAAGGCCCCATGCTCGATCCCGACAAAACGAATTTCGTCGGTTATTATCCGCTGCCTGTCCGCTACGCGCTCACCATCGGCGAACTTGCTCAATATTTCAACGGAGAAAATCATATCGGTTGCGACCTGCACGTGATCCCCATGAAAAATTGGCACCGCAATTATTTTTTTGAGAGCACTGGCCTCCGCTGGGTTCCTCCTTCGCCGAATCTCCTCACTCTCAAAGGCTCGATTCTTTATCCCGGGATTGAAATACTTCAGAGCGCCGGCGTTTCCGTCGGCCGCGGAACGGAGACGCCCTTCGAGGAATTTGGCGCGCCGTGGATCGACGGCGCGGACGTCGCCGCGCGTATGAATGAGCGCCACCTCCCCGGCGTGCGCTTCGCCGACCAGCCGTTTATTCCCGTTTCCGGTCTTTATGCGGGCCAGCGTTGCGGAGGCGTAAGCATCCGCGTTACGGAGCCGGTCGCCGTCCGCTCCATGCGCGTCGGCCTCGAGATCGCCACGATTTTGCAGAAGCTGTATCCGACCCAATTCCACACTGCAAAATTGATCACGCTTCTCGGCAACGAAGACACCGTCAAACAGATCGAGGGGGGCGTAGCCCCTGAAGAAATCGTCGAAAGCTGGTCGGCTGCCCTCGAGAAGTACGACGAATCGCGCCGCAAATATTTCCTCTACAAGTAGCGTGTGCATGTGCGGCCCAGCATTTTGGAGAGTGGACCGCGCGAAGTTCCACGTTGTAAAAGGGACGGTGGCAGAGTAGATTGAGTCAACTTGACGGCATCTGCGAGAAGCCGATTGCCGCCGCTAGAGGACCTTATGTCATACGAGGAAGCGATGCAGTTGGCTTCGAGGGACGAAGCGTTCAAGGCGACCATCTACGCCATGAACACGCTGCTCATCCACAAGGGCATTTACACGCAGGAAGAATTTGAGCAGCTCTTCACGGAATGGGTGAAAAAAGAAGAGTCGAAGAAGACGCGTTCGCGCGACGTCAGCCCCGAGGCGGCTTTCGCTTAGGCGGAATTTCGTTCCACTTGAGATGCTCGCACAGTGGTTTCTTGCAGCAGTGATTGCCGATGTCGCACCGAACGCAATCGCAATTGCAGGCCGGCGGTGGCTGCTGCTTGGCTGGCTTGGTTTTTTGGCATCCGCAAGTTCCGAGCCGCGAGCTTTGAGGCATGGTAGTTGACAACAAGAATATCGGTTATGTCAACTAAGTGATGGCTTAATCTGAATATGCGAATTATATCCTTGCTGCCTTCGGCGACGGAAATATTGTTTGCGCTGGGCTTCGACAAAGAAATTGTCGGGGTGAGCCATGAATGCGATTTTCCGGCGCAGGCGCGGACGAAACGCGTGGTGATTCATTCGCGGCTGCCGCACGACGCGGCTCCCGCGGAAATTGACCGGCTGGTGCGCGAATATGTTTCGCGCGGCGAAAGCCTTTATTCGGTGGACGCCGAGGCGCTGGTGGAATTGGCTCCGGATTTAATCATCACGCAGGATTTGTGCCAGGTTTGCGCCGCTTCCCCGGACGATCTTGCCGCCACGCTTTCGCGTTTCGCCGATCCGCCGGAAGTTCTCTGCTTGAATCCGCAGGATTTGGGAGATGTTTGGCGCGATATTTTGTGGGTCGGAGAACAGACTTGCCGCGGCCATGAAGCGGAAGCCTTGCTGAAGAAAATTGGAACACGGATTGGCGCGCTCGAAAGACAAGTTGAAGGCGTTGCGCATCGCCCGCGCGTGGCGATTCTCGAATGGCTGCAGCCGTTTTATGTAGCGGGGCATTGGGTGCCGGAAATGATCGAGATGGCTGGCGGAGAAGATGTTTTGGGCCGGAAACGCACGGCTTCGTTCCGCGTTTCCGCTGAGGACGTGATCGAAGCCGCTCCGGAGATTCTGTTGATCGCGCAGTGCGGGTACAGCGCGAAGCAAGCGCGCGATGAGTACCGCGCGATGTCTTTTCCGGAAGCGTGGAACGCGATTCCCGCCGTGCGTGACGGCCACGTCTACGCGCTCGATGCCAGCGGCTATTTTTCGCGTCCCGGCCCGCGCCTCATCGCCGGAATCGAAGCGCTCGCAAAAATCCTGCACCCGGGAGTTGCTGTCAGTCCCGAAGCCGAAAACGTTGCGATCCCCATCGCTTCGCCAGTCACCGTTTTTCCGTCACCCCTTCGCGCCTCGGCCTAAGCGCGCGGAGCCAGAATTCCTTGCAACTCCTCACAGCGATTTCGCTGCATGGCAATTCCAAGCTATGCGGTGTGGAACGCCACGTCGAGTTGTGGTAAGTTACATGTAACCCGCCAGGAGGGCTGACATGGGAACGAAGAGCCAGCCGAAGACATCCCGGGACAAGGTAAGGGCACATCGCCGCCGCTTGCGCAAGCAAGGACTGCGGCCCATACAGATTTGGGTGCCCGATTTGCGTTCGCCCGTCTTTGCGGCGGAAGCGCGCAGACAGTCCCTTGCGGTCGCCAGGAGTCCCTACGCCAAGGAAGATCAAGACTTCATCGAAGCGATTTCACGGCCGGACTAAACGTGAAACGCGGAGAGATTTGGACAGTTGCAGGCGGCGCGGATTATTCCGGGAAGCCGCGGCCGGTAGTGATCCTGCAAGACGACCGCTTCGACAAGACCGATTCTGTCACCGTGTGTGCGTTCACGACGGACCCGACTGAGGCGCCGCTGTTTCGGCTGCTGATCAAGCCGAGCGAAAGCAATGGACTGCGAGCGGAGTCCCGGTTGATGGTGGATGAGGTCACAACAGTTCCGAAAACAAAATTCGGGGTTCGCGTCGGCCAGCTTGCCGATAAGGACATGCTGCGGCTGAATCGCGCAGTTTTGGTGTTCCTGGGTATCGCCGCCCCAACTGGCGAATAAGTGCCAGAACCCTACCGGCTTGCCCACGTCAGATTTTTGTGGTGCGTTCTCGGAGTAAATATTCGAGATTGGATTTAATTTTTTCGTACGCAGCATCGAGGTCGCGAGCTCGATACCGAACTGGGTCTCGTGGATTTAGATCGCGCAGGCCTTTCTTTCGCAGGAAGTAGGCAAACTGAGAACCAGAATTTCCCGAAACATGCGGCAGGTAGCCAAGAATTTGACGCTCTTCGATAACGCCATGTGAAGCGCACCAGCTGAGCGCCTCATCGACCACAGGGCCAAGCCCGAGATATAAAGCTTGCTTGCTCAAACGGCGTATGGATGGAATAAAAATATTTTCGAACTGATTTCGCAGGAGTGGGCTGTTCAAGACGGCGCTGAAGGGCCCAGTGAAGCATTTCCCACTCGTGAATGCCGGATTTGGAACGACTGATGTGGGGAAAAGCTCAGCAGAACGCGCCCCCCAGTACGAGGACGCGGCCTCGACGCCCAGCAAACGCGGAATTCCGAAGTGGTCAAGCGCCTCGTTAATCCGATCGCGCATGACCTTGCCCGCAAAGGCACAACATCGCTTAATTTCCTGCAGGATTTCTGAGTCAGGCCTTGAAGAAACAAGAAGCCTGCGGGCCGTAGCGTAAGCACAGGTCCGTTGCGTCGGCCCTGGAGTTATCCCTACTAGGACCAAATTCGCCTTGAGATTCACATGCTCGAAGGGAATGTAGTAGACGGAATAGCCGTTTTCAGGCGGGCCGAGAAGAAATCGCTCATCAGAGCCGACCGACCGCAAATCTGACTTGAAGCGCTGAAATTCGTGATATTCCTCAACCATCCGATTTGGCTTTCCAGTAGCGGTAGAAGGGGAGGCCGGCGAGGATGAGGAGGAGGCCGATGGAAGAGCGGCCGGGGCGGTCGAGCCAGATGTTGAGAGTGAGGGCGACGGCGCCGATGACGAAGATGGCGGGAACCCAAGGATAGCCCCAGCAGCGATAGGGGCGCGGCATGTCGGGTTCGGTGTAGCGCAGGCGGAAGAGCGCGATTACCGCGAAGCCGTAAAAAATCCAGCCAGCGAAGATGAAGAGGTTGGTGAGTTCCTCGAACGTTCCCGTTAGAGCCATCAGGCTGGCGAGCACGCATTGAAAAATGAGCGCGCGGCCAGGCGTGCGGTATTTGGGATTAACGCCGTCGGCGATTTTGAAGAAGATGCCGTCGCGGGCCATGGCGTAGGCCGGGCGCGCGCCGCTCAAGACCGAGGAGTTCATGGTGCCAAGCGCGCTGATAATCATGGCAATGGTAATCCAAGCGGCGGCTGACGTGCCGGCGACTTGTTGCACAACGTCGGAAGCGATGTGCGGAGAGGAAGCCACGGCGCTGAATGGCAAAACCTTGAGGCAAGCGGCGCTGAAAAGAAAATAGATGATCGCGACGAGCGTGACGCCGCCGAACATGGCTCGAGGAAAGTTACGCTGAGGATCTATTACTTCCGAGCCGACGAGATTCAAGTCTTCCCAGCCATCATAGGCCCAGAGAGCAGCGGCGAGCGCGGCGAGAAATGCGCCGAAGACGCCGCCATTCAGCGCGTGCGGCCAGAGAGGATCGGGAGCGTGCGGCGGCCCGGAGGGCGCGAAAAACGCGACGCCAATCACAATCACAACGGAAGTGATTTTTATGGCGGTCAAGAAAACCTGCACCGCGCCGCCGAGTCGCACGCCGAGATAGTTGATGGCCGTCATGGCGACGATCCAGAGAACGGCGAGCGGCTGCGCCCACGTAAAGACGAAATTGTAGGGCTTGATCCAGCCGGTCAGTCCGGGAATGGCGATGTGCAAGGTGAAAATGGGGACGGCGACGACCGGGAGCAGAAAACTCATGAAGCGCATGAGGCCCGCGGCGATGGACGAAAGGGAACTGGGGCGCCCGACGATGGCGTGCATCCACCCGAAGAGAAATCCCCACGCGGGGCCAAAGGCGCGGCGGAGATAGGCGTATTCGCCGCCGGCTTCGGGGATGGCCGCGCCAAGTTCCGCAAACGAGAGCGCGCCGAAGAGAGAAAGAATTGCGCCGACGATCCATGCGGCGAAAACGACGGAGACGGTGCCGCCAACGCGGGCCATTTCGGCGGGCTTGAGGAAAATGCCGGTGCCGATCATGGTGCCGACGACGATGGCGCCGGAAGCCCAGGCGCCGAGGCCGCGGACCAGGTCTAGACGTTTTTCAGGCATGAGCCTCCGCTTGAAACGCAATACAAATGGCACTGCATAGACCGTAGGGGCACGATATATCGTGCCCCTACATTCGTGCACGAAAATCGTGCATGAAAATTTTAGGCGGGTGCGAGTTTATTTTTTCGCACGCGGCTTACCGTGCTTCCGACCGCGAACGTGACCGCTGCGCCGATTAAGACGTACCACGTAAAGGCCACATCGGTATAGCGCCAAACGCAGAGAATCGCCGTTAAGCCGAGGAACATTCCGGCAAGCGCGCCGGTCGCATTGGCTTTGGCGTCGAGCGTCCCAAGAAGAAACAGGCCGAGCAAGCTGCCGAAGGGAAGAGAGGCTACGGTGAGGCCTGCTTCAAGCAGCGGCCCCCAACTGATGAAGCCGAAACCCATGAGGATCAAGCCCCAGACCAGCGTCATGCGCCGCGAGAAGCGAAGAAATTTCACAGAGTCCGCGGAACGGCCGCGCAGCTTGGAAAAATCGAGAACGCTCGAAGCGGCGAGGGAATTGAGCGAACCGCTGGCGTTGGACATAGCGACGGCGACGATGGAAGCAAGAAGCAAGCCGGCGAGACCGGTGGGCATTTCGCGAACAAGAAAGAGCGGGAGGATGCCGTCGGCGGGGGCGCCGGGAGCGAGAAGCGGCGTGTGTTGAGAGAAGACGTAGAGCAAAACGCCGATGAGCAGAAAAATCGTGAATTGAATGAGGACGATTACGCCGCTGGTGAGAAGCGCGCGGCGGCTGTCCTTTTCATTGCGAGCGGCCAGGAGGCGCTGCACAATGGTTTGATCGGTGCCGTGGCTGGCCATGGTGAGAAAAGCGCCGCCGATGAGGCCCGACCAAAACGTGTATTTGGTGGTGAGATCAAACGTGAAATCGAGAAATTGGAGTTTGTGGCCGGCGGCTGCGGCGACCTGCGTGACTTCGGTCCAACCCCCGGGAATGCGATGGAGCAGAATCCAGAAAGTGACGGCGCTGCCGGTCAAGTACAGCAGCAATTGAGCGACGTCGGTCCAGATGACGGCGGTCATGCCGCCTTCGAAGGTGTAGAGAATGGTGAGGGCGATGACGATGACAACGGCGAGATGCTCGGACGTGCCGAGAACGACGCTCACGACGAGAGCGATGGCGGAAACGCGGACGCCTTCAGCGATGGCGCGCGTGATGAGAAACGTGCTGGCGGCGACGGCGCGCATTTTTTCGCCGAAGCGTTTTTCGATGAGCGCGTAAGCGGTGAGGAACTGTCCGCGAAAATAGCCGGGAAGGAGAATAACGACAATGAGGACGCGGCCGATCAAATAGCCGATGACCAATTGGATGAAGGTCATGTTGCCAGCGTAGGCGATGGCGGGCGTGCCGATGATGGTGAGCGTGGAAGTTTCCGTGGCGACAATGGACAGAGCGAGCGCCCACCAGGGAGCGGTTTTGCCGCCGAGAAAATAGTCGAGGCTGACGGTTTCGCGATTTTCGCCGGCGACTTCTTTTTTGCTGCGGCGGAAGCGCATGCCGAGCGCGGTCACAGCGAGGAGATAGGCGATGACGATGGCGAGATCGAGCGGGTAAATGCGCATTAGCGGTTTGTGGCGGCTGCGGCGGCAGTAGTGGCGCTTGCTCCAGGTTCAGCCGGCCCGGCGATAGTCTCCCGGTGCGCGAAATTTGTCGTGCAAAAAGTGCACCGAGAATAGTGGCAGGGCGCACGCAGGTCAAGAAATCCCTCAAGAGCGCGAAGCGCGAGCAGACGATTTGGCACGCTCGATTTGGCGGCGATGGGCAGGGCGCACGATTGCGCACTTTTTTGTCTCCGCGAATGCATTGGCCGCGTTTCTCGCTTATGCTTTTTATATGCGCTTTGTTTTGGGGTTCGACGGCGGCGGGACAAAGACCGATTGCGTCCTGATGGACGAGGCCGGGAAAATCCTGGCGCGATCGCAGGCGGGGCCTTCGAATCCGTTGCGCGTGGGATTTGGCGCGGCGATTTCTTCGATTCGGGAAGCGGCGCGGCAGGCGATGGCGCAAGCCACGCTGGCTGGCAATTCGCCGGCGGCGGCGATTTGCGCGGGACTGGCGGGAGCGGGGCCGGCGGAATCCGCGGAAAAGATTCACGCGCTGCTTGCCGCGGAATTTCCGGAGTCGAAAGTTCAGGTTTGCACCGATCTCGACCTCGCGTTGGCAGCGACGGGCGACGGACCTGCGATGGTGCTGCTGGCAGGGACGGGTTCGTTTGCGGTGGGGCGAAATGCGGCGGGCGAAACGGCGCGAGCGGGCGGCTACGGTTCTCAAATTGGAGACGAAGGCAGCGCGTACGACATAGGACGGCGAGCCGTGCTCACGGCGATGCATGAAAATGACAGGACGGGCGCCGATGGGCCGCTGGGGCAGCGGCTGCTGCGGGAATTGTGCTGCGCAAACTGGTCCGAAGTGAAGGCGCGCGCGCAGACGGCTTCGGACGAGGTTTTTCCGCGGCTGTTTTCGGTGGTAGCGTCGCTGGCTGACACTGCGGATTCCACGGCGCAAGGGATTCTGCGCGCGGCGGCGTTCGATCTCGCGGCGCTGGCGCAAAATCTTGCGGAACGATTGCGGATGCGTGAGACGTATTTTTTGCTGGCGAAGACGGGCGGAATGATCGGGCGCTGTAAGTTTCTCGAAACGGAGCTCGACGAAGTGCTGCGGCTTTCGTTTCCGCAAGCGGAGATTGGCGAGCTTCGGGTTTCTCCGGCGGAAGCGGCGGCGCGGATGGCGTTGCGGGTCGCGTGTCCGGGCGAGCACACGAAGAGCGTTGACGCGGCGGGCGAAAAACCGACGGGGCAGTGAAATGGCAGGCACGGAGAAAAATCTCGAGCGCGCGATGGCCGCATCCGGCGACGAACTGACGGCTCTGCTGCACCATGCGGACGCGGAGGTGCTGCTCGCGCTGCTGGATAATCCGGCGCTCGAGGAAACGCAGGTGTGCATCCTGCTGGAGCGGAAAAACCTTGCGGCGGAAATTCTCGAGGAGATTGCGCGGCGGAAGCCGCTGTTGAAAAGTTACCGGGTCAAGCGGGGACTCGCATTTCATCCACGTACGCCGCGGCTCGTGACGTTGCGCTTGTTGCGCGATCTTTATTTGATGGATCTGGTCCAGCTCACGCTTTTGCCGGGAATTCCCGAGGAATTGAAGCGGAACGCGGAGGATCAACTGGTTTCGCGATTGCCGCAACTGCCGCTGGGACAGAAAATCACGCTGGCGCGGCGGGGGCCGGCGCGTTTGGCGGGCGCTTTGCTGGCGGAGGGGCACGCGCAGGCCGTCGGCATCGTGCTGGACAACGCGCATCTGACGGAAGCGCAAGTGTTGAAAGTGCTTTCGCGGGAGAAACTGCCGCCAGTGGTGGTGCGCGCCATCGGACAACACCGCAAATGGTCGATTACTTACAATGTGCGGCTGGCGCTGGTTCGACATCCTTTGTCTCCTTTGGCTACGATTCTGGCGTACTTGCCGGAACTGACCGTTTCCGATTTGCGCGAGTTGGCAGCGCCGGGAATCGTTTCGGAGAGCCTGCGCAAATATCTCGAAGCTGAAGTGCGGCGGCGGATTCACCGGGGAGAAAAACCGCGGACCGAGGAGGACGCTCCGGAGCCGCCGGGTGCGTCCAGCTAGGGCGAAACAAGTTGCTTGAATTTGCGCGCCGGGAGGCTCGCAGCAAGAGGATTTGCGGCGGCGCAATCCGGATTGCCGGGAACAAAACAGATGTTTGCGGCGTCGTATGGGAGTGCTCTCAGAAGGCGTATGCTTAAGACGATCTGGCGGCGGGATCGCTCTGGCGCCGCACCTTGGAATCCTTGGCAGGAGGGTTCACCAGGTTCATGCGCAATGGGGAACATCCGTCCCGGCGTTCCGATCGTCGCTGGGCGCCGCGATATTCGTTTCGGGCCAACCTCGAAATCGAGTGGGGTTCCGCGCTTCTGCGCGCGAGCACGCGCGACATCAGCTCGAATGGGATGTTCATCGAATCGCCCGATCCGCTGTGGATCGGGGCGGGGTTTACGGCGCATATCGTGCTGGACCGTCCGGTGAAAGTGGATTGTTCCGTGAAGCGCATCGAGCCGGGCCGCGGAATGGGCGTCTCGGTGACCGTTTCCGAAGAGCAGCACGAGCAACGCTACCAGGATCTTCTTGCTTCTCTCTCCAACACAGGTTCGTAAGGTCGTCTTATACTATGCTTGCCGCGGGACGCTCTTGCGGGGGTGCCGCGAGTTGGGCGAGAGTGTGTGGGGCTCTTTCGTCCGGGACGATGGGGCGTCCGAAATGGCGTTTGAGGTCGCATGACCAGATGCCTTGATTGCGGTTCACCGCGCACGGCGGACCAATGTCCGTCGTGCGGATTGACTACGCTTGCCGCGGAGCTGTTGTTCCGGCGGCGGCTGATCGTGCGAACGGCCATTTTTCTTGTGGGTTCGCTGGCGTTTCCTTACGTGAGCCAGATTTATCCCCCGTTGGACTTGGATTTGATGCTGGTATTTTTTGGGGTGCTCTTTTTTCTGGCGCTGGCCATCGCGATCGTTCTGGAAAACCGCGCGCGGCAGCACAAGGAACTGGAGATACTGAAACGGATTTACGCGGGGTTCATTCCGCTGCCGTGGATTCTGGCGGCCACGCTTTTTGTGAATGGAAGGGTGGATTCGCAGAAGTATTTGAAATATTACCCGACCGTGGTTGTGAGCCGGTTCAATATGAAAGGCATCGTGCGGGGGAGCCGGCGATTGCTGGTGCGATCGTGGCGGCCGGGGCAGAAAGTGGAACGGCTAGCCGTGGATGCGGATGATTTCGACCGGTTTCAGGATGGGGATACGGTGACGGTGGCCGTTGAACCGGGGGCGCTGGGGATTCCTTGGTATTACGGGATTTACCGGCGGTGAGCGTGCGAAAGCAACGGTAGCAAAAGAAAAAGAGCACAGGCTGAAGCCTGTGCTACTTGATGCTTCAATAGGCGATTTTGCCGTTGGGTTTTAGGGGCAATTCCAGGTCGAGGAAGTGGCCGGTTTTGCCGAAGCGAAAACGAATGTGCTCGACGAGGCCGGCGTCGCGTTCTTTCCATTCGGAAGTTTCGATGGGGTCGCTGGGCACGTTGGACAAAGACCACTCGACGTTATCGCCCTGCTGCTGCACGGTTTGCGGATCGACTTCGTAGACTTCCTGTTCCTTCATGTCCACCAGCAAATAACGCTTCCAGAGTTTCAGCAGAAGCACGCTGTGTTTTTCGGCGTGATAGAGATTCCAGGCTTGCGGCTCCGCGTCGTTGAAACGCACGATCGCGAATTGCATCGGCTTCCACAGAAGTTTTTTTTCTTGCGCAGGCGCCTGAGAAAGCATCGAGAAGAAAAGGAGCGCCGATACGAAAGCCTTTTGCATCGCTGAAATCAATTGTTAACTTCGCTGAAGGATTTGTCGAGAAGGCGCATGGCTTCGTCGACGTCGGGCTTGGTGGTGTTGAGCATGGGAGCGAGACGGAGGACGTTGCCCATCAGGCCGCCCTTGCCGATGAGCAGGCCGTTGTCGCGGGCGCGCTCCATCACTTGCGTGGTGGCTTCGGGAGCGGGCTCTTTGGTCTTGCGGTCTTTCACGAGTTCGAGAGCTTGCATCAGGCCCATGCCGCGGACGTCGCCGATGAGCGGATATTTTTGCTGCAGCTCTTCGAGCTTGCCGCGGAAATAATTGCCGACAGTGTGCGCATTTTCGCGCAAATCATCCTCTTCGATTAGCTCGATGGTGGCGCGGGCGGCGGCGCAGGTTACCGGATTGCCGCCGAAAGTGGCGATGTTCAGGCCCTGGAAGCCGGCGGCAATTTCGGGAGTGGTAACGGTTAGGCCGACCGGGACTCCATTGGCCATGCCTTTCGCGCTGGTGATGATGTCCGGCGTCACTTCCCACTGCTCGATGCCGAACCATTTCTTGCCGGTGCGGCCCCATCCGGTTTGCACTTCGTCGGAGATGAAGAGGCCGCCGTATTTTTTGACGATGCTAAAAACGATTTTGAAATATTCCTTGGGCGGCGTGATGAAACCGCCGACGCCCTGGATGGGCTCCGCGATGAACGCGGCGATGCTGCCGCTGGTGCCGGTTTGGATGAGATTCTCGACGTCACCGGCGCAGGCGACTTCGCATTCTGGATATTTGAGGTGCAGCGGGCAGCGGTAGCAGTAGGGATTGATGGCGTGCGAAATGCCCACGCTGATGACGGCGGCTTTTCGATAGGGCGCATGCGCGGTGACGGATTTCATCAGCGAAGAGCCGCCGGAATAGGCGTGGCGGAGGGCGACGATGTCATAGCTGCCTGTCGCCATGCGCGCGATGAGAATCGCGGCTTCGTCGGCTTCGCTGCCGGAGCTGGTGAAGAAACTGGATTGAAGATTTCCGGGAGTGATTTGCGCGATTTTTTCGGCGAGAGCCACGATTTGCTCGTTGGGATAGAGCGTCGAAAGGTGCTGGAGCCGATTGACTTGCGCGTTCACTTTGCTCGTGATCTTCGGATTGCAGTGGCCCACGGAGACGGTGAGGATGCCGCCAAAAAAATCGAGATACTTGCGGCCTTCGACGTCCCAGACGTGCTGCATTTCGCCATGGTGGGCGACCAGCGGCTGCTTGTAGTAATTGGTGACCGAAGGCCAGATATATTTTTTGTGCTTCGCGACGACTTCTTCGCTGCGCGACATCGCGGAGGCCGCGGGCTTTGCGGGCGTGGTCATGAACGTTTCCTCGGCATGGGTTAGCTTCCGTTCGAGTGTACGATGCGGAGAAACGCGCGGCAAGCAGGAGGCGACTCGCGAATGAAAATCTCGCCAACGTATCTATGCCTAACCTCGGAAGATTGCGTTGCATCTAAGGCGGGGAGTTTCAGAAGGACAACGCGCAAACACCAGGAGAAGAACGATGGCGAAGATGAAAGTGGCAGTGGTGACGAAGCCGGGAACGGATTTTGAGATTCAGGAGCGGGAAATACCTCAACCGGGGCCTAACGAGGTGCGCATCAAGGTGCGAGCCTGCGGAGTTTGTTTCAGCGATCATCTCGTAAAAGACGGGCGCTGGCCTGGAATTGTGTATCCGCGCGTGCCGGGGCACGAAGTGGCGGGCGTTGTGGATGAAGTGGGCATGGAAGTGACGGAATGGAAGAAAGGCGATCGCGTGGGGACGGGGTGGCACGGCGGACACGATTTTGTGTGCGAGTCCTGCCGCCGCGGAGATTTTATTGCCTGCAAGAATGAAGCGATCACCGGGATCTCGCGCGACGGGGGATACCAGGAGTACATGCTGGCGCGGCATGAAGCGGTGGCTCGGATTCCGGAGGATTTGGATGCGGCGGAAGCGGGGCCGTTGCTGTGCGCGGGCGTTACCACGTTCAACTCGCTGCGGCATAGCGGCGCAGGAGTTGGCGATTTGGTTGGCGTGCAGGGAATCGGCGGATTGGGGCATTTGGGAATTCAGTTTGCGGCTAAGGCCGGGTATCGCGTGGCGGCGATCGGACGCGGGCCGGAGAATGCGACGCTGGCGAAAAAACTGGGAGCGGCCGTTTACCTTGACTCCAGTGCAACTGATCCCGCGGCGGAATTGGCGAAGATGGGAGGCGCGAAAGTGATTCTGGCGACGGCGCCGAATGCCAAGGCCATGGCGGCGTTGATCGGCGGGCTTGGGGTAAACGGGAAACTGCTGGTGGTGGGAGCGCCGTTCGAGCCGATGGAAGTGTCCGTGCCGTCGCTGCTGATGGCGCGCCGGGATATCCAGGGATGGCCGAGCGGGACGGCGATGGATTCGGAAGACACGCTGCGATTTTCGTCGCAAACGGGCGTGAAGGCGATGATCGAGAAGTATCCGCTCGAGAAAGCGAATGAAGCGTTTGGGCGAATGATGAGCGGGAAGGCGCAATTCCGCGTGGTGTTGACGATGTGAAAAAGGGCACGCTTCTGGCGTTTCTGGAAGAAGGCGTCTAAGCTAGGGGCATTGGTTCTGTACCATGACGATAAAAGTAAATCTCGATTCAGAGACGGAAGCGCGGCTTGTCGCGGAAGCACGGGCGCAGGGCGTTTCGTTCGCGGAGTTGGCGGAACGCCTCCTCGCGGAGGCGCTCGCGGCTAAGCCTGCGACCAACTGCGTGCTAACCGTTGAGGAAGTGCACGCGATGTTGGGGGCCATAGCAGAAGGGTCCGAAGCGCTGCCGAATTTGCGCACGGCGAGCTTCTCGCGCGAAAGCTTCTACGAGGACCGGCCAGATGGCAGGGATGCTGTACCTCGTCGATAGCAATATTCTTCTCCGGTGGGTGAAGCCGGACCATGACGATTACCCTCTCGTCGTTTCAGCATTAGATTGGATCATCCGGACCGACGGCGTGCTTTGCTATACGTCTCAAAACGTCGCGGAATTCTGGAACACTTGCACACGCCCAAAGGAACGCAACGGGTACGCCTTATCCCCCAACGAAACGGATCGCCGCGCGAGGCTTTTCGAGGGGAAGCTGCGGTTGCTACCGGACAGCTTAGCCGTCCACGAAGAGTGGCGCAGGCTTATTGCGGCCCATGGTGTGTGCGGCGTTCAGGTTCACGACGCACGGTTGGTTGCGGCGATGAGAGTGCATGGGGTGAGACGGATTCTGACGTTCAACGGGAAGGATTTTGCCCGTTACTCTGACGTAGAAGCCTTTCATCCGGGAGCCATTTCGAAGACGTAGCTGATGAAGCGTGGAGCATGCGTCGCTCTCCGGCAAAGATGATTCGACCAGCAACCCAAGACGACAGGGAGGCGATCTGGAAAATCCTCGAACCGGTAATTCGCGGCGGGGATACGTACACATTGCCTGCGGATATGAAGCGCGAGGAGGCGCTCGCTTATTGGACCGCGGCGGAACACGAAGTGTTCGTGGCGGAAGAAAATGGCGAAATTCTAGGAACGTACTTTTTGCGAGCGAACCAAAAGGGTGGAGGCGCGCACGTGGCCAATTGCGGGTACATGAGCGCGCCATGGGCGAGCGGCCGCGGCGTGGCGCGGGCGATGTGCGAGCATTCGCTCGAACGCGCCAAAGAGCGCGGATTTCGCGCGATGCAATTTAATTTCGTGGTGAGCAGCAACGAGCGCGCGGTGCGACTCTGGCAGAGCCTGGGATTTGAAACAGTCGGCCGGCTTCCGGGGGCGTTCCTGCATCCCACGCTGGGGCCCGTCGATGCGCTGGTGATGTACCGCCAATTGTAAAGCGCGGCGCGAAAGAGCGGCAGAATATTCCTGGGCAACGCTTTGGTGCGGCTAGCGGCGCGGCATGCGTATAATGTCGCGGCATGGAATCGCAGACTTCCTACGTACGGCGGACGTTTGGGATGCTCAGGCGGGTATTCCCGCAGTGCGGAATGATTTCGCAGGCCATCGCGTTCAACCTTTTCCTGGCATTGTTCCCGACCTTGCTCATCGCCGTGGGATTCGCAACCAGCCGGATCGGCGGGCGAACGAGCCTTTTTGATTTGATCCGCGACCTAACGGAGTTTTTGCCGCCGGGAAGCAAAGGCATCGTTTCCGAATTCCTGGTAAAGCGAGGCCCGGAAGCGTGGAAGCTGGCGCTGGTTGGTTGGGCGGGAACGCTGCTGGCAGGCTCGCAGGTGATGCGGCTGCTAATGGAAGGAATTCACAGAATCTATGGAGACAGGGAGCAGCCAGGATTCCTGCACCGGCAGCTCCGAGGATTGCTGCTGCTGGTGGTGACGATTGCCCCGCTCTTGGCGGCGGCGATCCTGGGCGTTCTGGGAAGGCCGCTGCGGCACTGGCTGGCAAATGAATTGGGCGCGCGCCAAGAGCTGCGGGAATGGTGGGCGTTTTTCTTTCCCGCGGCGGCCATCGTGCTGGCGATGCTGGCGCTGACGGTGATTTATCGAGTGGCGCGGACGGAAGAAGAAAGCCTGCGAAACGTTCTGCCAGGTGCGATGGTGGCGACGTCGCTGTGGTGGCTGGTGAATGTGATCTTTGGATTTTATGTCCGCCGCGTGCCGTATAGCGTGATCTATGGCGGACTTGCTGCGGTTATCGGTTTGATGATTTGGATGCAGCTTTCCGCGGTGATTGTATTCTTGGGAGCGGCGTGGAACGCGGAGCTGGCCGCGAACCGCCGGAGCGAGAGCGCTCGGTTCGACGAGGCGATCGAGCAGCATGAATGAGCAACTTGTTCAGGTCGAATGCTATGCGGGATATAAGGCTGACGAGCGGCCCGTGCGCATCGTTTTCGACACGCAAACTTTGGAAATTGCCGAAGTGGAGGACCGCTGGTTCTCGCCGGGAGCGACGTACTTTCGCGTGCTGGCTGCAAATGGAGACCGTTACGTCTTGCGGCGCAACGATGCGCAGGATAGCTGGAGCCTGACGGCGTTCCGCGCGGCGGGCAAACGCGTTGACACAAAAATTAACCACAGCGTATAGTCATCTCGCGAGTGTGGTTCCAAGGTTCCCCCGTGGTGCCGGCTGCCCAGCGAGCCGGCGGTGCCTGCGGATACGGATCAGAGAAGGAAAGGCATGTCCTATCTACCGGAGTTCCCGTTGGCGCGGCTTTCTGCATGTGTCTTCACAGCCCTGCTGCTGATGGTCACAGGCGCTCCGCTGTGCGGTCAAACGCCGCCCCCGCCCGCCAGTCCCGCCTCTGCCTCGCCCCAAGCGCCCGCACAGCCAGAGAAACCGCAAGCCGCGAGTTCCAACGACAGACCGGAACTTTCAAGCCACGATACGTCTCCGACCTTCAAGGTTCGCGTAAACCTGGTGCTTGTCCGTGTGGTGGTACGCGATCAGCAAGGCCATGTGGTGCCGAACCTGCGCAAGGAAGATTTTCAGCTCACGGATAACCGCAAGCAGCAAATCATTTCGAGCTTCAGCGTCGAGACGCCAGGCGCGCATGGCATCCCTATGGCGACCAGCGCGGTCCCGGGAGCGCCCGTTTCGCCGGACGCGGCGGCAGCCGTGGCCGCCTTGCCGCAGCGCTTCGTCGCTCTCGTTTTCGACGACCAGCATCTGCAAACTGCCGATACGATGTTCGTGCGGAACGCGGCAAAGCGCTTTTTGGATTCGTTGGCGGTTTCCGATCGAGTGGGGATTTATTCGACTTCGGGACAATTCGAGCAGAAATTTACGAGCGATCGCGAAGTGCTCAGCAAGACATTGCAGAATGTCCTCCCGCATTCCCCTTATGCGGGCACCCACGATTGCCCGGACGTTAACTACTACGAAGCAGACTTGATCGAGAACAAGCAGGATCCACAAGCCCTGGCCGTGGCAACGGAAGACGCGGTGCAGTGCGCGTTCCAAGGAGATGAAACGCAGAGGGCCGCAGCCCAAGTGATGGCGCAGGCAATGGCGGGGATTGTGCTCCAGCGGGAGGACTCTTCCACGGAATATGCTTACCGGCACATGGAAGACGTCATGCGCAGGCTTGCCGTGATGCCGGGACAGCGAATCATGGTCTTCGTCTCGCCGGGATTTCTCCTTCTATCGGAGCTGGCGTTGGAGTCCAGCGAACTGGTCGACCGCGCCACCAAAGCGAATATCGTGATTAATACGATCGATGCGCGCGGATTGTATACGCCCGATATGGGAGACATCGGCGATCCCTACGTAGATCCCCCGCAAATCACGGGTTACAAGTCCATGTACCGGACGGCCGCGCAATTGGCGCAAGAAGATATCCTTGCCGAGCTCGCCGATGGAACCGGAGGAACCTTTTTCCACAACCGAAACGACGTGGATGAAGGTCTGCGCGAAGCGGGCGCCGCACCGGCCATTACGTATCTTTTGGGTTTCTCCCCGCAGAATATGAAACTCGACGGGAGCCTGCACACCCTGAAGGTCTCTTTCGTGCACAAGACCAATTACAAAATTCAGGCCCGGCACGGCTATTTCGCGCCACGGCATGTTACCAACCCTGCCGAAGAGGCCAAGCAAGAAATTCAAGAAGCGATATTTTCGCAGGACGAAATTCGCGATCTTCCCGTGGACTTGCACACGCAGTTTTTCAAAACCAGCAGCTACGAGGCGCGGCTGGCGGTGCTCACCCATGTCGATATCACCGGCATGCGATTCCGGAAGGCGGATGGACGCACGCGGGACGACCTGACTGTGGCCACGGCCATCTTCGACGAGAATGGGAATTTTGTGACGGGCGGGGAGAAAATTATCGAGATGAAGCTCTTAGACCGCACCTACGACCGGCTGCTGCGTTCGGGGCTCAATTTGAAGACGAGTTTCGACGTGAAGCCGGGCAGCTATTTGGTGAGGCAGGTCGTGCGGGACTCGGAGGGAGCGCAGTTGGCGGCGCGCAATGGGGCTGTAGTTATACCGAATTGATAGGGGTGGCAAAATGAAAACGACAGAGAATCGCTGGCAAAATACTTGGGGGACTTGGTGCTGGAGGAGCGCGTTCACGGCCGGTGCATCATGCCTGCTGCTGGCGCAACTTGCGGCGCAGACGCCGCCTGCGAAGACGCAGGCACCCGCTCCCGCTCCTGCCGCGGAAGCGGTTCCGGCGCCGGGCGTTGTGATCAAGTCGGAATCCCGTCTCGTTCTGGTGGACGCGGTGGTGACCGACAAAAAAGGGGACTACGTCCACGACCTGACGCAGAACGATTTCAAGGTCTACGAAGACAATAAGGAACAAAAGGTCGAAAGTTTTTCTTCGGGGGCGGATATTGCGGTTCAGGCGCAAGGGCAGAAGCGGTATTTGATCCTCTTTTTCGATAACTCGACGATGTCCGCGCCGGACCAGATTCAGGCCAGGGCCGCGGCGAAGAAGTTTATCGACAGCAACACCGCGCCAGACAGGCTCATGGCGGTGGTGGATTTCGGTGGCTCCTTGCGCATCGTGCAGAATTTTACGGCGAACGCGGATTTGCTACGGGCTGCGGTTGGCGGCGCGAAGAGTTCCTTCGTGAATCCCAACGCGCAAGCCCCCGTCGAGGTAGCGTCCGCTGGGCTGTCCCCAACGTATGGCTCGACGGGATTTTCTTCACCGTTCTCCTCGATGAACAATGCGGAAGCAGATTTCGGAGCGCGGAGCATGCTGCTCTCCTTGCGCAGTCTGGCGAAGAACTTGCGCGGAGTTCCCGGCCGCAAGATGGTTGTTCTATTTTCGGCGGGTTTTCCGTTGACGGGCGAGAGCGAGTCTGAGCTGACCGCGACGATCGACGCGTGCAACAAAGCGAATGTTGCGATTTATGCGCTGGATGTACGCGGACTGCTAGCCACACCGCCCGCAGGAAGCTCGCGGCTGCGCACTCCCGAGGAGGGAAGTCGCGAGGTCGCGCAAGGCTCCGCTGCGCAATATCCATACGGCGGAGGCCGCGTGATTTTGGCTGCTTACCCAGGTGGGATGCTCGAGCCGCAGCGCCCTGGCGGCGGGACTGGGGGAACCGGAGGGACTGGTGGAACTGGAAGTGGCGGAGGAACCGGTGGCCGAGGTGGCACGGGCGGCACAGGAGGAACTGGTGGCACGGGCGGAACAGGGTCGACGGGAGGGACAGGTGGGACAGGCGGAACGAGAGGCACTGGCGGCAGCCCGGTCGGCAGCGGAGGAACAACAGGACGAACCGGCGGCGTCTATACGAATCCTAATCTAAACAATCCAAACTCGCTCTACACCCAGCCCCGATCGATTGTTCCGCAATTTCCCCCTTCGGCCACCACGAATCAACAGATTCTCGCGGCTCTTTCCGAGGGAACGGGCGGCTTTACGATCTTCAACACCAACGATTTGCTCGGCGGTCTCGAGAAAATCGGGCGCGAACAGAATGAGTTTTATCTTCTCGGCTATGTGCCGCCGCAAACCGCGGAAGGGAGTTGCCACACGCTGAAAGTGAAGATGGAACGCGGCGGATTGCACGTCCGCTCGCGCAGCGGCTACTGCAACACGAAGTCCACAAATGTTTTGGAAGGCACACCGGTGGAAAAGCAGCTCGAAGCGCGAGCATCCGGAAAGCAATCGGGAACGATGCACGGCGCGTTCGAGGCGCCCTATTTCTATACGGCGCCGAATGTGGCGCGCGTGAATCTGTCCATGGAGATTCCCTCGAACAGCGTGAAGTTTGAAAAGGAAAAGGGAAAGTATCACGCCACGCTGAATGTGTTGGGAATCGCTTACAAGCCGGACGGCTCGATTGGAGCCAAATTCAGCGATGCAGTCGATCTGGATTTTGAGAAGGACGAGCTGAAAAAGTTCCAGGAGAAGCCCTACGATTATGAGAACCAGTTCGACGCGGGGGCGGGCACGTACAAATTGACGGTCGTGGTGAGCTCAGGCAGCGACGCCTTTGGGAAATACGAATCTCCTTTGCAAATCGACCCTTACGACGGAAAGGAATTCAGCCTGGGCGGAGTAGTGCTGACCAATTCGCTCCAGCGGCTCGCGGACACTCCGCTAGACCTGGACGCCGCGCTCCTCGAGGATCGCACGCCGCTGGTCGTGAAAGGGATGCAAATCAATCCTTCGGCAAGCAATCAGTTCAAGAAGACGGACAAAGTGGACTTGTACACCGAGGTTTACGAGCCTCTGCTCACCTCAGCGAATCCGCCGGAAGTAATGGCCGGCTACGCGATTCTGGATCGCGCCAGCCAGAAAGTCGTTTTTAAGACCGGGGCGTTTCGCCTGGACGATTACATTCAAAAAGGGAGTCCGATGGTGCCGGTGGGCGTGGATGTCAAAGTAGCGGACCTGCCTCCGGGAAGTTACGAGCTGGTGATGATGGCGGTCGACGGAGCGGGGCACCACGCGAAGAACCGCGTGGCCGATTTCGACATCACAGAATAGGCATTTTAGAAGAAGTTCGCGTGAGACCGCTAGGGCGCCGCTCAGGCCGCGGGCTGTTGCGCCGCGTTGCCCGATTCCGCCATGAGACTCCGCAAGACGAACCAGCAATTCGCCGGACGTTCTGAGAGACGTCTCATAAAATAGGGGCACCAATCGGTTCCGAAAGGCACGTACACTTGCAGCGTGTCCCCCGCCGAGCGCACGCGATCTTGCAGGTCGCGGCGAATGCCATAAATCATCTGAAATTCGTAGCGGTTCTTTTCCAGCTTCAGCCGGGCGGCTTCGGCTTGCGCATGGGCGACCATGTTCCAATCGTGCGATGCGATGGCAGGTAAAAACGCCCCCTGCGCCGCGCCTTCCAGCAGCAAAGTCGTCAGTTTCTGGTAATTGGCATCGACCTCGCTCTTTTTCTGCCAGGCGATTTTATGCGATTCGCGATAGGCGCCTTTCACGAGCCGAATTTTCGGTTTAATAGCGGCGAGCCTTTGGAGATCTTTTTCCGTGCGGTAAAGATAGGCTTGCACGGCCAGGCCGCAATTGCCGTGCTCGCGTTGCGCGCTTTCGAAAATATCCAGAGTGACGTCTGTGTACGCGCTGCCTTCCATATCCATTTCGATGGTTCGGCCAAGCGCGGCGGCGCGGGCGGCGATCTCGCGGGCCATCGAGCGGCAAAGCTCCTTGTCGATATCGAGGCCGAGCTGCGTCAGCTTGATCGAGATGTTCCCTGAAAGATTCTTGGCGTGCAGTGCTTCGACCATTCCGATGTAGCCGGCGCAGACTTCGCGCGCCGCAGCTTCGCTCGAGACGTTTTCGCCGAGGTGGTTGAGGCTCACGTTGCGGCCCTGGGAGCAGAGCTCCTGGCTCGCCGTGAGCGCTTCTTCGAGGGATTCGCCGGCGACGAACCGCCGCGCAAAGCCATGTTTCATGCCGCGGCGCGCGATGCGATCGGTTACGCTGCGCTTGGTAGACAGCCAGAAGATAAAATTCCGAACAACCACTGGGCCCTCGCAGTTTGCTGGGAGAAACAAACCGAGGATAAGGGCAGCCGCCGGAGCCGTCAATACCGCATGGTCATAATCTGACGCGACGATCGACGTTAGTCTTCAGGCCTGTCAGTTTTGCCAATATCCACGGATACCTCCGCGCGCCCAGAGTTCTTGGATTCTGCTGGGCAAGTCGGCATTGCGCTCGTCCCAGGACATCGAGCGGAATGTCCAACGTGCTGCAACGTACTACTTTGCGTTGCGTCTCGCCTAGAGCAGGACAGCCCAATGAGCAAAGCGCGGGTACTACTGGCGGATGACCATCCGAACATGCTTCAAATGGTCGAGAGCATCTTGGAACCTCTATTCGAAGTCGTTGGCAAGGTAGCTGACGGCAAATCTCTGTTGGAAGCAGTCTCAGAGCTGAATCCAGATGTCATCGTCACTGACATTTCCATGCCGCTTCTCAATGGCATCGAAGCGGCCAAAGCGCTGAAGGAATCCGGGTGCAGGTCGATCATCATTTTCTTAACGGTTCATTCGGATGGCGACTTCGTAAGAGACTGCATTGACGCAGGTACTTCTGGATACGTCTTGAAACGACGAATGGCGACCGATCTCTTAGTCGCCATGCGAGAAGCCCTTGCAGGGCGCATCTTCATCTCGCCAAATCACATATCCCAGAACTAGAGTTCACCCCTTGCCCCTACGGGTGATTGAACTCACTCAGGTAGGCATAGAGCATTTTCTGTCCGGTGGGTTGCTTGCCGCCGGCGGAGGGCTCGGATGTTACGAATACGGAACTGATTTCCTTTATGAGCTGGGGGTTCTCGACCTTCAACACCCAACGCCCTGGTGCTCTGGCATCCAGGCGCAGGAAGCCCAGACTGCGTGCCGCATTCTTGCTGGCTTCGGGCACCGCCCAAACTTGGAAACTACGCTTTGCATCCAACGCGCTGTCCCCATTCAAATCGAAGGCATAAAAAGAGAGCGATTTGCCATCGGTCATGAAGACGCGCCCAAAGGCCCTGGTGGGGTTACCATCCGGATCCGTGTCGCGTACATCGATGACATGAAGCCGGCGAGCAAGCATGAGCTTACGGAAATCCTGACCTTCCGCCGCATATTGCCGTTCCATGTCGAGAGTGGCATTGGCGATCCGCAACCGATCGAGGAGTTCCGTGATGCGAGTTTGCTGGGCTACGAGAGAGGTCTGGTCGGCGGCGACCATCTGATTGATCCGCGCCGCCTCGGCTCTCGCTTCCGCCAACAATTGTTCCTGGTTGCGCGCTTCGTCCAGCAATTGTGCGTTCTGGCTGGAAGACCGATCCGCTTCTGAGCGCGTTTGGTCGCTGCTGAGTCGCAAAATGTCGGCGGTTTTGACGGAGTCAGCCAGTTGCGCGCGCAAACTTCGGACCTCACGTTGACCCTCGGCAAGCGACTGGTTTAGACGAGAGAGGTTTGCGACGAGCGCGGAGTTCGCCTGCTTGAGCTGATCGACCTGTTGCCGGGCTTGCTGCAATTCTTGTGAAGACGGGCGCCGGTAAGATCCGTAGAAAGCCATCGCAATTAGAGCGGTGGCCACCGCCGCCGCTGCCGCAGCGAGGAAGCCAATCCGCCTGCCGGGGAGTCTGGTGAATGATTCGACGTTTGGCGAGAAAACGATTCCGTCGCGTCTGGCGCGATGAAAGAATCGCGAACGCATGCTGCTATCAGGCCGGATTTTCAGCCTATCGAAGAATTCCTCAACCGGGCTCACAGTTAGAGGCAGCCCTGAGCGAACGAGTTCGCTGAACGCCTCCTCGGCTTTCAGGCATTCGACGCAAACCTTGGTGTGGTAGCAGAGTTCCATGCGTTCTGAGTCCGAGAGGAATCCGCCAGACAACAAAGCGGCCAATTCTTGAAAGTGAGAGCAATCACTCATTGCTTCCTGATCCCCTTTTTATCTCCGGCTTGCGCCCTATGAAGGAACGCAGTTTTTGAAGTCCCCGATAGTAGTGGTGCCGCACATTCAACAGAGAGTCGCCCGTTTTGTCGGCGATATCTTTCATGGAGAGCCCACTAGAACTGGCCAGTTCAATCACCCGCCTTTGGGCGGCGGTAAGTGTTGCCAACCCTTGCCGAAGCAGATGCTTCAACTCACCTTGCGTGAACCTGCCGAGCGAGGAGGCTGTCTCAGGCAAGCGATTCTCGACGGGCTCCAGGTTCGTCTGGCTGTAGAAGTTTCTGGCGTTCAGGTGTTGTCTGCGGTTGATGGCGCGATGATAGGCGTACTGAAGGATCCACACTTTAGTAGTGCCTTTGGAAGCGTCAAATTGTGCCACGGACCGGAAAATATCGAGAAAGACGCTCTGCATGACGTCCTCGGCCTCACCTGGGTCGCGAACGATTTTGCGGGCAATGCTGAGGACCAGGCGGTGGTAGCGGTCAAACAACACGGCGAGTGCGTCGTTGCAGCCAGCCTGCAGATGCGCCATCAACTGGCCATCACTCAGGTCTTTCAACTGGGCGAAGCTTGGAAGCTGAGCCGAACCGGTGAGCGGGACAACGGGCGATGGTGTTACAGGTTTTGTCAACAAACTATGCTTGGAGCGCCAGGTTGGGACTGGAAAACTCCCTTTAGCAGCGATATTTATATTCGGAAATGTGCAAAAAGGCAACTGCTAGAACTGACCGTTCACAGCCGGGGAGCCAACAGCCAGACTTGGTGGAGGCTGCGGATGAAAAGGCTATCCTACTCCACATCACGAAATGATAGGATTGCGGCCGTTCTTGAGGGCCTGCGCACAACTCGTGATGAAAAGGGACAGATGACAGGCACCGTCAGGATACTTCTCGTCGATGACTTCGAACCTTGGCGTAGAATTGCCGCCTCCCTGTTACAAAAGAAGGCCGGATTGCAGATCATTTGCGAGGCGTCGGACGGGTTAGAAGCCATTCAAAAAGCGGAGGAAGTTCAGCCGGACTTGGTCGTGCTCGACGTCGGCCTCCCCAAGTTGAATGGAATTGAAGCGGCTAGATCCATCCGCAAGGTTGCTCCGGAGTCGAAGATCCTGTTCTTAAGCGAAAACCGAGATTCGCAGATCGTAGCAGCAGCCCTGAGCGCGGGAGGGCACGGCTACGTGGTGAAATCGGATAGCGCAAGCGAATTGCTAGTGGCGGTAGAGGCCGCGCTTGAGGGCAAGCGGTTCGTCGGCAGCAAATTCGCTGGTGTCGATTTCACGAGCACTCAGTGGCAGTCCGGTGACGAATTCCGATAGGTCAGCACTCCCCTCTAGTGATGGCGATGTCGTAGTTCCTAGTGGCCTAGCCGCCTTTCCAAGGAGGCACAACTCAGATTCTGGAATAACAAAGTCCGTAAAACCACAATCCAAACAGACCAGCAGCTTTGGGAAGACAAAGACCGGGAGTCTGTTCAAATTTGTTAGTCCGGAAAAATGGACGGCGATCTCCGACGTAAATTTGCGCTGGTTCTTCGAACTGCACGACTTACATGTCATAGCGTCACCTCGAGCGAAGCTACAGCGGGTACTCTCACGTGCCCCCACGTATCTGAGTCTGCCTAGCCGACTCAGGAAGTGTGCCATGCCCGTTTGGGCAATTTGGGGGTGGGACATATTTCAGTGTCCCCAAGTAGACTTTCATCTGGAGTCGGTTAACTGAAATTTGACTTGCAGTTCTAGAGGTACTGATGCTATAGGATTTCGAGTATGGATGATAGAAAAGCACTGGCGGCAAGAGCCGACGATCAATTGTTCTATGATGCCTTTAAAGCGAGCCCTGTCGGGATTGCACTCGAGGATCTAGAGGGGCGACCTTTGTTCGCGAATCCGGCGCTTTGCTCGATTTTAGGGTTCAGCGAAGAGGAGATGCGTAGTAAACACTGCGTCGAATTTTCCCCTCCTGAAGATGCAGAGCAGGATTCGGCCCTCTTCGAGCAATTGCGACAAGGCTTGATAGATAGCTACGACTTAGAGAAACGCTTTTTTCGGAAAGACGGCACGCTAATCTGGGGACGGTTGGGTATTTCCTTGATGAAGACGCCGGACGGTTCGGCTCCGCTGGTAGTCGCCACAGTGGTGAACATCAGCGACAAAAGAGCGGCAGAAGAAAAGTTACAACAATCTGAAGCAAGCCTGCGGATATTGACGGGCCACCTCATCCGGGCGCAGGAGGAGGAACGAGCGCGGTTTGCCCGTGAGCTGCACGATGACGTCAATCAGCGCCTCGCATTGCTGGCAGCGAATCTGGATCGATTGATACAAGATCTTCCGGCTTCCGCGGATGAATTCAGGCGGGAGGTTGGGAGCGCGAAGAAAGAGGCTGAGGAACTGGGGAACGATATCCAAGCCCTTTCGCACCGGCTGCACTCCTCGAAGCTGGAACTAACGGGGCTCCCAAAGGCGGCCGCGAGTTTTTGCAGAGAACTTTCCGACCATCAAAAAGTGGAGATTGAGTTTCACGCTGAGAATATTCCGAACGAACTTTCCAAGGAGATCTCCCTTTGCCTGTTTCGCGTTTTGCAGGAAGCCTTGCAGAATGCGCTGAAGCATAGTGGTTCACGACACTTTCAAGTGTCGCTGGGTGTTGCATCGAATGAGATTTATCTGACGGTAAGCGATTCGGGGAGGGGTTTTGATCCCGCCGAGGCTATGAAGGGGTGCGGGCTCGGCCTCACTAGCATGAAGGAACGGCTGAGGCTGGTAAACGGGGAGCTCTCCATCGATACGCGACTTCAGTCCGGAGCAACGATCTGCGCTCGCGTGCCTCTTCATTCGGGAAATAATTCCCTGCGTGTCGCCGGGTAAAGTGAATCAAAATCGGCGATTCTGAACTGTCAGTTTACCTTCGCTCTTCGAGAGAAAGAAAACGCGGACGCGATGCCGGCGAGTGAGCCGACAATCTCTGCAGATTTAGCCATTTCTCTGATTCGGTAGCGTCCCGGAGCACACACATCTCGCGAAAGTATTGCTGGTTCAGTTCCTCAAAAACTCCCACCAGGTTGAAAAGCGCATCTCCACTCGCGACGACAGCGCCAACGCCGAACTCAACTCTTTCCCGAATCCCAGCTATTGCGTTACTAACGGCACTGAGCTGGCCGCTTGCGGGCAAGGACGTTGTTTTCGCTAGTACCGCTTCCCGCAGTTACGCGGTCCAGGAAAACCCGTCACTCGGTTGCCGGCCCCCAACTCGCATCAGGATCGAACTCGGTCATTGCCGTTGCTAGTTCAGTTGTGTTCTTTCCCAGGTCTTTTTGGAGGAGCACGCCGTCCTGGTTGATGATGAAGGTCATCACGCCGGAATTGCGGTATTCAGCCGGATAGGCGACGAAGGCGAATCCAGCGATCATCTTTCCATCGACCATATAGTCCTTCGCGCCGCCTTGCGCATGACTGCCTTGCCGATCAAGCATGTGGAAGTAGTATCCGTGGAAGGGTTGGTGCGCGTTCGGCTTGGCGGTATATCCTTCAGTGGTTGCAAAGGCGACGAGCGGACCGAGAGGACTTTTGGGCTGGCCCTCTGGCGAGTCCCAGTATAAGCCGTCTTGTTGGCCAGGGTCGCTGATGAATTTAGCCGCGTACTGCCTAATTGTCTCGCCTTGGCGAAGCTGTGAGAAATACTGAGCCTCAGCATCAGCCAACGCTCCACAGACGTCAATAATCGACAGTTCGTTCCTACCAATACGGCGGGCGAGAATCTCTTCTTTTCCGGCCGCCGTATCGAAATACCACTGCCCTGCGGTGTTCCTCTTTAGAGGGATGGGGAAGGCGAAATTGTCGGCTCCGACGAGCAGGATTTGGGCGTCATCGGATATTTTGCGCCAACGGTGCATTACCCCATAGGCTGCCACAAATGCGTGGACCGTGGCCTTGTCCTGCACGGCGTCGCCGGAGTAGATGAGCGCTTTCGAGTCCGGGCCAAAAACTGCGAGCACCGCGTTTTGATCTTCTGACTTTGCCGCTTGCAGCAGTCCCTCGCCGGCCTCATCAGGGGAAGCGAACACTCGGACAGAAGCGGACTTGTTACATGCGGAGACGACAAGCGTCGACGCCAGCAGCAACAACTGGGTCGTGATAGAAATTCTGCTCATTACGCGTGACATACACTCCCTCCAGAAACTTTGGTGCAAAAAATATCAGGAACAGATCAGGCACAAGCTCATTTGCGGTGGCACAGCCAAGTTCATCTGCGGCGACCGCCGCCACCCCAACCACCGCCGCCGCCCATGCTGGCCGAGCCACGGGCACTCGCAGACCTGGCTGCCCAACCTCCACTGCTAGCTCCGCTGAAGGCCGATGAGCCGCTGCTCTTCTCTTGCCCTCCCCAGCCCTTGGAAGCCGCGGAATTTGAACTTCCATTGGTGTTCTGCCAACCACTGCCGGTGTTCTTGTAGGTATTGCCGTTTGCTGCGGCGTACTTGTTTCCGTTGGCCGTCTGGCCAACAGCCGCGCTATTGCCGTACTTCCCCGACGCACCATAAGCCGAGGCACCGTTCGTAGCTTGCATCGACGCGGTAGTTCCTTGCGAGGTCGTTTGATGCTGGGTATAGGCAGTGGTGCCGTTCTTTGAAACCGCCGAGCTTCCCCAACTGCCACTGGCATTGGAACCTTGCACAGTAGAGCCGTAGGCCCCTGTTTTTGGGTTGTACGCCTGCCCAGCGCTTGCGCTGCCATATCCGTTCGAGACTGTGGCTCCACGTGCGTAAGTGCCGGTCGACGGGTTATAGCCAGAGCTGGCGTGCGCGGAGCCGTAGGCACCATAGGCAGAAGCGCTCGAACCATAGTAGCCGCCGTGCCAGGCGGTGTTTCCGTAGTACGCGCCGCCGTGATAAACGACCGTCGTGGTGCCGTGCCAGCCACAGTTCCAACTGCTGTATCCCCAGGCGCAGCAACCACCGCTCATCATCGCGCCGACAGCGATGCCTACCCCGAACGCAATAACTGCGGTCGCCGCAACGGGAGCGGGAGGCGGGATATAGGCGGGAACTACGTAGGGGTAGCCATAGACCATCGCGTAGTTGTATACGGGAACGTAAACCATCTGCGGATTCGCCGGTTGGATCACGATGACTTGTGGCGACTGTTGGACAACCACGAGTTGTGAGCTAGATTTCAGGTTGCCAGCGGCCAAAGCTTTTGCGCGCAAAAATTGGACGGCCGACATCACGTCCGCGCCCTGCGTGCTATAGGCCTCGCCCAGGGACGAAGTCCAACTCAGGTTAGTCGCCAAGTTGGCGAGCACCGAGGGAAATTGCGTCAGCGCCTTTACACTGGGATCCCAGGGTTGCGCGTCAACGGCCTGCATCAGAGTCGCACCTTTGAGGTAGCTGTTCTGCTGAAGCCAACTGGCAGCGGCAGCAATCTGGTCCGGGAAGGTGGCAGATCCAAGAATCTGTGCAACCAAGGCGTCCGGATATAGCGCGATGGGCGCCACCAGTTGTTGCAGCTCTTGCGCAGTTAGAGGCACGCCTTGCCCTGAGTACCCCGCCTCGCCGGTCTGCTGAGCTTGGTCTTCCGATGGCGTGGTGGCGATGACAAGAAGGAGACATAGCATCGCCGACAAAAGCTGTCTTATGAAATTCCCGCTCATTTTTGTCCTCCATTCATGTCTAAACAAAACGCAGCGGTCGAGCTCGCCCCCTATTCGTTGTTGGATAGGAAGGAATTGATTCGATGAGTCGGAGTCATCATGCTCGCCCTATTAGCTTGAACCAGAGCAGCTTATCCATTTGCCCTTTCGCTCGGCACTGTCAATAGTTACAGTGAGCCGCCTCAGGTCCAGAGTCGCTGTCTGCGCGGAAATTCTTCCGGCCACACCTCGCATACTCTGGTGACGCCAGCAACTCGAGCACCTTCGGAGCATGAATCGTTAACATGGATGAGCGAGCGTCTCGCTCCACGGCGCAACCCCAGTCGATACCGGAGCAACCGCAGGAACTGTTAGTTCTGACAGTGTGCGCGCGCCAAGAATGGCGCTACTTTTCGTCGGAAATTAGGCTTCGAGTTGTGTTGTGGGGATGCTAGATGGGAAGACGGTGGCATTAGGAGAACTTCAGATCGATCTGTTGTTACTCGTAGAGCGCGCCGGTGCAGCGCGGAGGAAAATCAGTCTGGGCATTGAGAGAGCTCTTATGGCCACCGAGCGAACAATGCTCGCATGGAACCGAGCGTCAGCGTCGCTGATTTACGTCGATTTCTGCATCCATAAGGCCTTCGCCCTACGCGGGTGCCAATTGGGGGCAGCGGGACAATTGGATCGTTTTTAGTGAGAAGTAAACCGATTCGAGGAGAAGGCTGAGATGAACCTGCCAAGCTTTCCCGACGTTGATATGTTCTCCGCGGGCATCAACGCCTTGTACGGAGTGCTGGTCGCGCGTCAACCGTCGCATAACCGCGGCTACACAGCCGCCGGATTGCTAATCATGGCCTATTTCGGCGGAATCGGGGGCGGCGTGACGCGCGACGTCTTACTCAATGACATTCCTTCCCCGCTCAGAGGCCCTTACTACATCATTGTTTGCCTCTCGATGGGCTTGCTTGGGCTGGCGATTTCCCGCTACAGCGAATCGAGGGAGGAGCGGTTTCGCAAGAGGACGCTGGCCTTTTTCAAGTCGTTCACGCTGCCGTGGTTTGCGATCCTCGGTGCGCATAAGGCGCTTGACCACGGCCTGGGAGTTCTCGCCGCAATCGTCATTGGACTGATCTCCACCACTGCGGGGGGGGTGCTCATTGACCTTTTCTCGGGGGTCACACCGGAGGTCGTGAGGCCATCGCAACAACTCGTTACGACGGCGGTGCTGGCGGGCACAGTCTACTCGGTGATCGCCGTAGAAATGAAGGGGAGCTCCTCGTTCTTTCCCGTGACGCTGATCGCGGTGATGGTTGCGTTCATCTTCCGCGTGATTGCCGTCCGGGAGCACTGGCCGTCGATCGTGCCGCTGGCAGCGCCGGCAGCCGGTCCTGGCGCGCAAGCGTGAAAGTCTTCTGAAAAAGCAGGCGGTTCGCGTTAGTGCTGTCGCCCCCGGGTTCTTGGAATCTAATTCCATCGTCGGAATCTGGCGGCCACCTGAGGAATATTCCTATGAGTCTTGTTGAAGCAGCGCCCAAAGATCGGGGAACGGTTCTTGCGGAGACACGAACCGATCTGGCCCTAGAGCGCACGGTGATAGCAGCAGAAAGAACGCTGATGGCATGGATCCGGACGGCCCTGTCGATGATCGGATTCGGTTTCACTATTTACAAGTTTTTCCAATACCTGCCGGAAGAAATTGCCACCGGTAACATTCAGCGTCCACAAGCGCCGCGCAATTTGGGAATGAGCCTTATCGCTCTGGGCACTCTTGCACTGGTGGCTGCAATTTGGCAACACCGTTATTTTTTGAAAGCGATTGGGGCATCCGAAACGCGGCATGCGTGGTCCATCTCGTTCGTGGTAGCGATTCTTGTCGTCCTGATTGGGATCCTCACGTTTTATGGAGTTCTGCTGCGCCACGGACCGTTTTAACGGCCAAGGGGACTGCGCCTCCAAGGCACGCGGAGCTGGCTGTGAGATTTTTTGGTGGTTAGGACACATCTGAATTTCAGATATCGCAGGCAGAATGCGCAGCCAGTCTGACGAGATACCGGAGAAGAATGAAGACAATCCCAACCGCTAGCGCAAGAACTGGCCCAGATGAACCTTCTCAGACTGCTCTGGGCAATGCAGAAGTTGACCTGACGTCCCAAGCCGAGTCTGACGCAGGATCCGGCGCGCCCCCGGAGTCTTCTGACTTTTCGTTGGTCTTGGGGGGGGCCATGTTTCAGCTATGGCGGCGCGCACACCTGTCAGGGGATTCTCTGGAGTTTGTGCACCGCAGGGTTTTGGTGATCACCATGTTGGCGTGGTTGCCGCTACTGATCTTGTCGGCGTTCCAGAGCCATGCCGTTGGCGGAGCTATTAAGATCCCACTCCTGCATGACATTGAAGCTAATGTTCGATTCTTGGTCGCCTTACCCGTGCTCATTATCGCGGAGCTTGTAGTTCAGGAACGGATCAGTCCGTTGATCCGACGGTTTGTGGAGAGACGGATTGTGGTGGCAGAAGATTTGCCCGCATTCGAGGCGGCGGTCCGTTCGGCGCATCGCGTGCGCGACTCAAAGACTGTAGAGCTGACATTGCTCTTTCTGGTCTATACCGCTGGACTGTGGATCTGGAGGAGTCAGTTAGCTTTGGCTGACCCCACCTGGTACGCGTCGCCAGTAGCGAAGCAGCTGCATCTTAGTTTTGCCGGCTATTGGTACGTCTTCGTAAGTATTCCCATCTTTCAGTTCATTTTGATGCGATGGTACATGCGCATTGCGATCTGGTTTCGGCTGCTGTGGCAGATTTCAAGACTAAGCCTTCACTTAAATGCGGCCCATCCCGATCAAGCCGGCGGGATCGGCTTTCTTGGGAAAGGTTCCTACGCGTTCGGACCCATACTTTTCGCCGAAGGAGTATTGCTGTCAGGCTTAATCGCCAGCCGGGTCCTGCATGAAGGGCGCCCTTTAATGTCCTTCAAAACGGAGGCGGCCGGATTCGTGGGCTTTTTCGTGTTAGTCATTCTGGGCCCCTTGGTGATGTATGCCCCTCAGCTTGAGCTTGCCAAGCGGAAGGCCACTGCCACGTATGGCCTGATGGCGAGTCGCTATCTGCTCCAGTTCGAGGAGAAAGGGCTAACAGGCGGTGCCTCGGCAACGAACGACCTGTTCGCCACTCAAGACTTCCGGCCGGTGTCTGAGGTCAGGAACAGATATTCGGCCGTCCGGCAGATGCGCCTCGTTCCTTTCGGATCGAGAGACATAATACGCCTCGCCATCGCAACCGCCGCGCCTCTCTTGCCGCTGACGCTGATGATTTTTTCAGTTGCGGAAGTCGCGAAATTTCTGCTCAAGACCGTCATTCGATGAGTGGACGCAGGAAAAGGAAATCTATGCATCCCGTAACTGTTGCTCCTTGGAGCGCGAGTTGGGCGTGGGCCCTGCCGCTCATCGTGCTGACAGTGATTTTCCATGCCGCCGGGCTCGGACTCATCGGTGGAAGAGTTTCGCTGATGCTGAGTGGGGAAGGACGGCTTCGGAATGTAATGACTGTTTCGATCGTTGCTCTGGGAGGGACGGCCCTTTCGGCTGTTGTTTTGCACGGTTTAGAAGGTTTTATCTGGGCCGAGGCTTACCGATTTATTGGGGCTATGCAGGACAATAAAGCTGCCATGCTGTATTCACTGAATGCGATGACGAGTTACGGCCACGAAAATCTGGAGTTGGCGCCGGGATGGCAAATGATGGGCGCCTTGGAAGCCCTGAACGGCTGGATATTGTTTGGTCTTACGACGGCATTCCTTTTCAGTGTGATGCAGAACTGCCAGCAGGCCCTGAGGGGCAAGCATGCTGAGGCGGACTAAGCCCCAATCGAAGGATACGTGCATTCACCAACCGATTCTGTTTGCCTATTTTAGGTCTCATCCCCCCTGTATTTTTTGACAGTTACGCACTTGGACGGGGTGCCCTACTCTCTTGGCGCAGAGACATCTCGGACTGGATGTAGACCGGGTCGCCATCACCAACATGGCACGAAAACGGCTCTAATGAATGCAGTAACCCAAGGCATTGAACTGATCGTTCGAGGACTCGAGATTCTCGGTGTTGCGGTGATTGGCGTTGCGTTCTTCTACGCTACCATCCGCGGGTTTGTGGACATCAGGCAGCGAAGACCGGATGCCTACCAACGGCTGAAAGTCTTTATTGGAAGGGGTTTGCAGCTGGGGCTGGAATCTCTTGTCGCTGCGGATATTGTCAGAACAGTTTCCATCGAACCCACCAGGGAAGGGATTATCTCGTTGGGCTTGTTGATTGGCGTTCGGACGATTCTGAGCTGGTCGATCACGGTAGAAATTGAAGGCTGCTTGCCGTGGCAAGTGGCAAGAAGCGGGAGTATGTAGGGCATGCGAGATCTCGAAAGAATTGTCCACGATCTTTTCGCACGATTGGACGGACCGCTTCATTTCCGATTGATCGTCCAGCCGTTGATGGCAGTTATCTTTGCAGTGATCGACGGGGTCAAAGACGCAAAGGCCGGGAGGCCAGCGTATTTCTGGGCTTTGCTTTCGACGCCGGGGTATCGCAAAGAACTGGTGAAGCAAGGCTGGAAGTCCGTCGGCAAGATATTCATCCTCGCTATCATTCTTGATGTCGCCTACCAATTGGACGTTCACTCGTCGGTTTACGCGGGCGAGCTCCTATTTGTGGCGTTCGTCCTGGCGATCTTGCCTTATGTGGTGCTACGTGGGCCGATTAATCGGGTCGTCCGCCTGGTTGGCGCAGGAACCCACAAGGATGTCGATGTCGCAAAAGTAGGCGATGTCGGTCAGCGGCCGGGGTAGGGGATTGGGCAGACCGAAATCGAGGGTCGGTGAACAGATTCGAGATTGGCACCCCGGATTTGGATGCGGTCCCAAAGTAATAAAGGTGAGACGAAAATGGCTCCGATAACTGCCGAATCCCTACCAGCAAACGCACCGCCAGGCTTCCACCTGCTTGCCAAGCCGAGCGGCTCCACGTGCAATATCGATTGTACGTATTGCTTCTTCTTGTCGAAAGAGTCGCTCTACCCTAACGAAAAAAGCCGGATGTCCGAAGCCACGCTCGAGGCTTACATCCGCCAACTGCTCGAGTCACATCGCACTCCCGAAGTAACCGTGGCGTGGCAGGGCGGTGAACCGACGCTAATGAAGCTCGATTTTTTCCGGCGTTCCGTCGAACTGGTCGAAAAGTACCGCAGGCCCGGTCAGGCTGTGCAGCACACCTTCCAGACCAATGGCATCCTTCTGGACGACGAATGGTGCGCATTCTTCAAGGAGCACAATTTCCTTGTCGGCTTGAGCGTGGACGGCCCGCGCGAGCTCCACGATACGTACCGAGTTGACCGCAGCAAGCAGGGCACCTTCGACAAGGTGATGCGGGGCTGGCGGTATCTGCGCCTGCACAATGTCGATTTCAACATACTGTGCACGGTGAACGCGGCGAATGAGAAACACGGCCGCGCTGTCTACCGTTTCTTCCGAGACGAGATGCAAGCAAATTGGGTGCAGTTCATTCCGATCGTTGAGCGCGCCAGCGAAGAGACGATCGGAATCGCCAACCTGGGCTGGAGCGAGCAACCCAACCGCAAGCGCTTGCTCTACACGCAAGCCGGCAATCTAGTGACAAAGCGCTCGGTTGGGAGTCTGCAGTACGGCCGCTTTTTGGTGGACATCTTCGAGGAGTGGGTACGTCAAGACGTTGGCAAGGTTTTCGTCCAGCTATTCGACGTGACCCTCGAAGCATACTTCGGCCGTCATTTACTTTGCATTCATGCACCAACTTGCGGATACGGGCCGGCGCTGGAGTTTAACGGCGACCTTTACTCCTGCGACCACTTCGTTGAACCAAAATATTTGCTGGGCAACATCCACGAGACACACATGCTGAAACTCGTGGCCTCAGACGCGCAGCGCAAATTCGGGGATAACAAGCGAGATTCACTTACCGCGCAGTGCCGGAGCTGCCCGGTGAGGCCGGTTTGCAATGGCGGGTGCCCGAAGGACCGGTTCGCAGTTTCGCGCGATGGCGAGCCCGGTCAGAACTACCTCTGTTCGGGTCTTGAGCTGTTCTTCACCCACACGATGCCGGCGATGAAATCGATGGCTCGACTCTTACAGAGCGGCCGTCCGCCTTCCGATGTGATGGAGTTGACGATTGCCGAGGACGCGAAACGCGGGCACTACCAAGCGTGTCCTTGCGGCAGTGGAGTGAAGTTTCGCTTCTGCCACGGCAATCGCACGCCGTACTCGCCATTCAGTGGTGTGAGCCCTGCGAGGGCCACCACTCACGATTCGCGACTAGACACTCCGCACACCGAATTCCCGTCCCAGGCGTCGTCCGGCGGCTCGCATGGAGCAGCCAAATGACACTTCGATGGGATTTTTCGGGCACAAAATGACTTTTTTCAGGCAAGGGTCGGCAATCGAAACATAAAAATTAATTCAAGGAAAGGAACAAAATATGGCTTCAAAGCAACCAAACATTTTAATTCTGTGGGGAGATGACATCGGTATGTGGAACATCAGCCACTATAGTCGCGGCATGATGGGCTATCCGACCCCGAACATCGACCGTGTGGCCAAGGAAGGAATCACATTTACTGACTGGTACGGGCAGCAAAGCTGCACCGCTGGGCGCGCCGCATTCATCACGGGCCAGAACCCGCTGCGCACTGGCTTGACCAAAGTCGGAATGCCTGGTGCCACGGTCGGACTTCAGGCGGAAGATCCGACCATCGCCGAACTTCTAAAGCCACTTGGCTACGCAACGGGTCAGTTTGGCAAAAACCATCTCGGTGATCGGAATGAGTTTTTGCCGACCGTGCACGGATTTGACGAATTCTTCGGCAATCTCTATCACCTAAACGCGGAAGAAGAACCTGAACTGCCCGACTATCCCAAGGATCCTGCCTTCTTGGCGAACTTTGGGCCCAGAGGCGTGATGCACTGCGTGGCAACCGAAACGGACGATCCAACCATTGAGCCACGGTGGGGACGAATAGGCAAACAAACGGTAAAGGACACGGGCCCTCTGACCAAAAAGCGCATGGAAACCATCGACGAGGAGATCACCGCAGGTGCTATCGGCTGGATGGAGAAGCAGGTCAAAGCCAACAAGCCCTTCTTCCTCTGGTACAACTCGACGGCCATGCACTTCAGGACCCATCTCGCCGACAAGAACCGTGGCAAGAGCGGACAGGATGACTATAGCGATCGCATGGTCACCCACGACGAGCAAATCGGCCAGATTCTCGGCAAGGTCGATCAACTGGGCATCACGGATAACACGATCGTGATGTATTCCACCGACAACGGCCCCGAGAATGACACTTGGCCGGATGGCGCCAACACCCCGTTCCGTAGCCAGAAGGACACAAACTGGGAAGGCGCATGGCGCGTTCCGTCTTTCATGCGGTGGCCTGGGCATATCAAGCCAGGCACGGTACTGAACGGCATTGGCTCCCACCAGGACATGTTGCCGACGTTGCTCGCAGCCGCGGGCGACCCGGACGTTAGCCAGAAACTCCTCACCGGTTACAAGGCCGGGAGCAAGACGTTCAAGGTACACATCGACGGTATTAACTTGTTGCCTTACCTGACCGGCGAGGTGAAAGACAGCCCCAGAAAGCACTTCTTCTATGTTAGCGATGATGGCGGCGTAATGGCGGTCCGCACGGGCGACTGGAAGTTAGTCTTCGAAGAGCAGCGTGCGACCACGACGCAGGTTTGGGCAGAACCTATGGTGAAGCTACGGCTTCCTCATATTTTTAACCTCCGCCGCGATCCGTTCGAGCGCGCCGATTTCAACTCCAACGTCTACTTTGATTGGATGATCAATCATGTTCCCCAACTCTATCAATGCCAGGCGCTGGTTGCGGCCCAACTCGAGAACTTTGTGAAGTACCCGCCCCGCCAAAAGGCGGCCTCATTCAACCTCGACGCGGTGCTGGCACAATTGTCTCATGGTGCGCAGACCGCAACACCGCCCAGCCATGCAGCTGTAGCTGGCGCGAAATAAGAGGAGTTTCCCATCTGGTTGAACTAACAGGTATCCCCGGCAGGAAACGAATCTGCCGGGGAATCTGTTGAATCTGGAGGAGAGCCAACTACGAGGTGGAACTCTTTGATGCTTTTGGCCGCATGCGCATTCGTTACATACCTGGCGACGAAGATTGGAAAGCGCGTCTTCGGGCGCGGGACGAAGTAAGAAGATACGACGGTGAATTTTACATTCGAGAAGGCGTCAAAGTATTTTTTCTGGTTCGCCGGAGCCATCACGACCCTGGGGGCGCTTCCGACAATGCTCAGTCCTGTTGAAGGATTTCGTTTTTTTACTGGGCTGAGCTACTTCGACAAGAGCCCACAAATCTTTCCAATTATCGGGCACTGGGGAATCATGGTCGCTGGACTCGGCGTGCTGCTATTAGTGTCTGCCAACAACAAGCAGATCAGGAAGAGCACCGTCATGTATGCCACTCTCGAAAAAGGGTACATCGTTGGCATCGCATTGTACTGCTTTCTCATCCGCGCCCCTTATGCCGAGAACTACCTGCCTCTAGTGATTATCGACGGCACATTGGCGATCGGGGGAATCTGGTACTTGTTCGTAAGTTGGAAGCTGAAGCAGGTATGAGCGAGGTCACAGAGATCTGCCGTCCAAAGCCTGTGAAGCCGGACATGAATGCGAGTCAAAACTACGAGCTGAATCCGGCATTGCATGATGTGGCGGAGGCGGTCCGGGACTTCTACGATCAATATCCCTATCCCCAGCCCGTCGATAGCCTCGAAAAATATCGGCGGCTCTGGCAAGACCCACAAAGGCGCCGCGCGGATTACCACTTGTTTTGGCCCGCACGCTCCTTCCGTGAAGATCAATCCATCCTTATCGCCGGCTGCGGCACATCTCAGGCGGCCAAGCATGCTTTACGTTGGCCCGGCGCTCAGGTTACGGGGATTGATGTTAGTGCAACAAGTGTCCAGTGCACTGCGAATCTGAAACAGAAATACAATCTGAAAAATCTGGACGTTCGCCAATTGCCAGTCGAGCGCGTAAACGAATTGCAGACGAGCTTCGATCAGATTGTTTGTACTGGAGTTCTTCATCACCTTGCTGATCCAGATGCTGGCCTGCGGGCTCTGCGAAACATACTGAAGCCGGACGGTGTAATGCATCTTATGGTGTATGCGCCGTATGGACGCGCGGGCATCTACATGCTCCAAGACTTCTGCAGGCGCATCGGGATAAACGCCAACGACGACGACATTACGGACCTCATTACTGCACTTGGTTCACTGCCCCCCGGGCATCCCCTTGAGAACTTGTTGCATGAGGCCCCGGATTTTAGACATGCGGCCGCGCTTGCCGATGCGCTCCTTCACCCGCAAGACCGCGCGTACTCGGTCCCGCAACTCTTCGATTTCTTGGAGAAAGCCGGAATAATATTTGGCCGGTGGATAAAACAAGCATCCTATTCGCCGCGCTGCGGAGTCATGGCGAAACTCCCGCAGGCTGCCCGATTGGCTTGCCTTCCCTTAGCAGAGCAATTCGCTGCCGTCGAACTTTTTCGGGGGACGATGGTTCGCCACAGTTTACTCGCCTACAGAGATGACAATCCTAGCCGGTCTGGTGTTGTTGGTTTCGTCGATGCCCCATGGCTCAGCTACGTGCCCCTTAGGGTGCCAGACACGATTTGCGTTCGAGATCGGTTGCCTCCCGGGGCCGCGGCCGTTCTCATCAACCAGAGTCACACCTACCGCGATCTCTTGCTGCTATTAAATCAAACGGAGAAGCGTTGGTACGACGCGATTGACGGCAACCGCTCGATTGGAGACATCGTTGATGAATCGTTTTCCACTTCAGAGCGCACGCCTCAGGCCGGGATGGCTCGTACTTTTTTTGAGCGGCTCTGGTGGTACGACCAGGTGGTGTTTGATGCATCCCGGCTGCCCGCGGGAATTCTGACCTTAGAGAAGTGAACTGGGGTCCAAAAAGTGTTCATGACGCTGTTTCGTCGAGATCGAACGGTTATCCTCCGCAGTGAACCCGCGTCCGGCATGAACTGGAGAAATCAGGCGCGTCGCGTCCATCGAGAGGCGCAAGTGTGTTATTTTGCCTTCAAACATCCGCGAGTGCCATGGTACGCAAAGCTAGTCGCGGCATGCAGCGCAGGATATATTTTCAGCCCCATTCAGCTGATTCCAAGCTACATCCCCGTGATTGGATTTTTGGACGACTTCTTTGTTCTCTTCGTGGGCGCAAAGCTACTCCGACGATTTATTCCTCCGGACGTGCTGACGGAGTGTCGTCAGCTAGCTGATGCAGCCGTAATGCGGAGACAAGAAGAAACAAAATCGACACCAGCCGTCGTTGCGCTTGTATTGATCATCGCAGTTTGGCTACTCGCCACAGTCGCCGTGAGTCTGCTGGTGGCGAAGTACTTCTCCGGTTGATGAAAGGGTTGGGGACCGGACTCAAAGTGGTATTGCGCGGATGATTCATCCACGCGAGTTCAGAAGCTTGTCTCAAGAATTTAAAATTCCGTAAGCGCGAACACCGAAGAACAATTACCGCGTGCCTCAATCAGGCCACGACGATGTGGTTCTTTATGGCGAATTGGATGAGTTCGGCCGTTGAATTCAGGGCCAACTCTTCCATCGTCCTGTATTTGTGGAAGGCTACGGTCCGCGGAGTCACATGCAGGACGTCAGCTATCTCTTTCATGGACTTGCCCTCGGACAAGAGTTGTACGACCTCGCGCTGGCGTGGCGTAAGTGATTTGGATCGCTGCTTGCCCAGCGGGTCGCGAATGAAATTCTTCTCCATTCCACGGGAGATGTGCGGCGTGATATAGGTTCTTCCTCTGAGCGCCTCTTGAATAGCGTGGATCAATTCTGACGCGGCTGAGGTCTTGAGCAGATATCCCGAGGCCCCCGCGCGCATGGCCTCAATGGCAAGATCGGGTTCTTCGTGCATGGTCAGAAAGATTAGCTTTACCAGCGGTAACTTGGTCTTGAGTTGGCGCGCAGCCTCCAGGCCGTTCAGAAGAGGCATGCCGATATCAAGTACAATCACGTCTGGCTTCAGTGTCGAAGCGACACCCAACAAGGCGTGGCCGTCGGGCACGGTCGCAACGATCTCCACGTGTGGTTCCAATAGTTTGCGGAAAGCCTCTACAAGAATCTTGTGGTCATCGGCCAAAATTGCCCTCGGTAGCCTCATTGTCCCCTCCGGACCCAGACTCAATTGATCTGTACGCCGTGCTTTAAATTCACGGTAACGGCTGCTGACTATTTCAGACCTCTCAAACTCTCACCAGTTGGGGGCTGGGCTATACCGAAATGAAATCGTGTAGTGAATATTCCAGGTACGGGTATTAGACCGGCTACCCCGATGGAAGTCCACCACGGACGCAATGTGCAGGAGCGGTCGCGACTCGATATTCCGCACGGTCAGGGATGCTGGTCGCCAATCTTTCCCCAGCTTATCGTGTGAATTCTAACCGATAGAAGCTGCCTGTTCAATATGGCACACCCCCCGTGAGATTGGCCTTTCCGCCCGGTTGCTCTTGTGCTGGACCAACGCTCAGCTTCCGACAGAGAACCCGAAGAAAGTACTTCTTTGCCCCTTTTGACACGTTGGGGATCGGGTTCCCGAAAAGAGTACCCCCGAGCCACAGGATCCGGCAAAACGAAAGTCGGGAAGTCCGATTGGGTGCAGAGGATGACCTAGCGGCACACACCCTACAACTGTTACTTTTACCAGGCGGCGCGGCAACTGCAACTGTCATTTCTACCAGTGTGCAGGTCTGGACGAAATAGCAAACTATGAGAGACGGAGCGGCCCTCAGGTGGAAGCTAATTGCGAGGCCCTAGGGGTGTCCTCGAGACCCCAAAATCTCCGGGACCTCTTAGATTCAAGCTTTGGTATGGGAGGTCGGTGATGCCTGCTACGGGAATTGCCACGTTAGCTGCTGGCCTGAAGTCAAGATTGTTCGAGGGAATCGCGCCTCGTGATCTGGATGTTGTATGTTCAGTTGCAAGAGAGTATCGGTACCTCGCCAATTCTGTAATCACCAACCAGGGCAACCCTGCGGAACACTTGGTCCTCTTGACCAGCGGTCGTGCGAGATACTTTTTCATCACGCAAGATGGTCAAAAAAGCCTTCTGATCTGGCTCACACCGGGAGATATCATTGGCGTTGCAGCATTCCTCTCTAAACCCTGTCAATACCTTGTAAGCACGGAAGCGGTGAAAGATAGCGTTGCCCTAACGTGGGACCGATCCTCAGTGCGAACCCTCGCTGCCAAGTATCCAAGGCTATTAGAAAATGCCTTATTAATGGCGTCCGACTACTTAGGTTGGTACGTTGCCGATCACCTAGCCCTAACCCGCCACACTGCCCGCCAAAAACTCGCACAAGTTCTGATTCGTCTAGCCGAAGTCATTGGTCATAAAGTTCCTGGCGGCATTGAATTTGACGGGACAAACGAAGAATTAGCGAGCGCGGCGAACATTACCCCATTCACGGCAAGCCGTCTGATGAGCGAGTGGCAGATGAACCGCGCTCTGGTAAAGCGACGCGGCAAGATCCTGCTCCGGTCTCCCGAGCGGCTGCTCCTCAGCATAGCTTAAGTTCTCTTACAAATTCCTTTCTCCGCTACTGCCTCTCCGAATTGCCTTGGCACGATCTGATGGTTGATTTCGAGCAACGACAGAACCAAGCGCACGTGCGAACCTCGATAGGAGCGCCACTGGTTCGAAATTAGGCAGGGAAATGCCGAGGACTATAAATGTTGAAGTTGCGGAGGAATGGCCAATGTCTGCAGTTCGCATTCTCATTGTGGATGACCTAGATCTTTGGAGGAGTTTCCTCATCGCGCGCTTACAGGAACGGAGCGATCTGCGAATCGTCGGGTTCGCGTCGGACGGGTTACAAGCCGTCCAGGAAGCGGAAGAACTCCAGCCGGACTTGATTCTGTTGGATATTGCACTCCCAAAGCTGAGTGGCATCGAAGCTGCTCAACAGATCCGTCGAGTTGCCCCGATGTCGAAAGTTCTATTCGTAAGCGGGGAATCTGAGTTGGAAACAGTCCGATCGGCTTTCCGAGCTGGTGCCTCCGGATATGTCTCGAAGATGGAGGCTGCCGCAGGTCTATTTTCAGCGATAGATACCGTGTTCCGTGGAGACTGGTTTGTTAGTCCTGGATTAGGGGATTTCAATAATGTGATCGAAGTGAAGGAGTCAGAGTTGAGAGACAAGGAGAGCGCGACTTGACAGGATATTCGTGCATCCAGTTCCAGCGGAGAGCACTACACGAGCGACAGCACTACCCTGCCGACGAGACTAGCTAGCTCAGTTTACCAAAGATTTAGCGACTTTTTGGGCCCGCCCGGGTTATGCGATGAACGTGCCCAAAGGAAATCACTCATAATGTCCACAGTTCGGGTGCTTATCGTAGATGACTTTGACCCCTGGCGAGAATTTGTCATCCAACATCTGAAACAGCAACCCCAGATGCGCATACTCCATTGTGCGTCGGATGGCTTTGAGGGCGTTCAGATGGCGGAAGAATTTCAACCAGATTTGATTTTGATGGATATTGGGCTTCCAAAATTAAATGGCATTGAGGCAGCTCGTCAAATTCGGCAGCGAGTTCCCAAAGCCAAAATAGTCTTCGCGAGTTCCGATTCGGATCCCGACGTGGTCCGAGCCGCTTTCCTCGCCGGCGGGTTGGGCTACGTACTTAAATCGGACGCCGCCGGAGCGCTGTTGAGCGGCATAGAATCTGTTCTTCTCGGAAGGCAATTTGTTAGTCCCAGCTTAAGGAATGTGAATCAACCGGCAGACGAACAATAATAATGATGCGTGACCGGCACCCTCGGCAGTTTTAACAGTTAGCCTCGAGTTCCCGCTCTTTCACTTGATTGGAGCCTAGCTTGTCATTTAGGCTCCCGATTTTCTGCCGCGAGTTTCTTCCCATGGACCGAGCCAAGATACTTGATCAGTAAGACGTCGTTGCCTTTCTCATCGTAGATAAGTTCGTCGACGAGCTCTTTAGCGACCAGAACTCCGTATCCACCGGCACGCATGCCCATTGCTTCGCGGTACCCAGCATGGCGTATTGGGTCATCCGGAGGATTGGCTAGGGCACTGTGACGGATTTCGTCGAGTGAAAAACCCTTCCCAGGATCCTTAACTCGGCAAAGCACCATATGCCGGGAGCGAAGGTATGAAATTTCCACGAACTCGTTTGGATTGAAGTTCGCACCGTGCTCGATCGCGTTCCAAAGTATTTCTCGGAAGGCGGCTGCGACGTCTTCCCGTTCCGGATCGGGAAGGTCGGCAACTTCTCGGATGAACTGGACCAATCGCTCGGCGGTCCTAGCACCACAGCTGGCGGCGAGACGGATCCAGTTGGGTGTTGCCGAGAGGACTTCGATCCCTTCATCCCAGCATGGACCATTTGCAGCAAAACGAATCATCTCGCCCAGCGATTCCAATGAAAAGGGCCTCGAGAAGTAGCTAAAGGCATGCTCTCGCATCGAAGCGATGACGTCGGCCGGCGTTGCCTCATCCGTGAGAATAATCAGCCGCGTATGCGGCCTAACAAGCCGGATCTTGCGTAGCAATTCCACATCTTCTTTGCCGGACGTTTTCTCGCTGGTCAGAACGAGATCACAGGGAGCGGCCTCGGCTAAGAACAGCACCACGAGATTGTTAGCAGCGTGTCGGATAGTCCAGGACTCGGGGTTAAGCACACGGGCGAGCACATCCTCGACCTGAGGATCAGCGTCGACTACAAGCGCAGTCCTGATTGGGAGGGGTCGATTCTCAAGATGAGGAACGATATTCATACGTTCCAACCGCTCGGAGGGTATCGGGTCACGTTTCTCAATTCAATTGTCAGTCTTGCCAGATACTTTCGATCACAAGCTTAAAGCTAGAAGTAATTGGAATCTGCCGCCGGGCCGTGACCGCTGGATTTCTGCAGACTCGCGCGGCTCATTGACACGATCCGTCGTCTACAAACTGGCCACTAGCCGCCATCGCCGCGAGTGAATGTCCGCAGTTGATGATTTTTTGGTTCAGGGGATCGTTCGCAAGGGCATCAGGGGCGATGTAATCCAGCGATTGGCGTTTGGCAAGGTACTTGTTGGTTAGTGTCTTCATGTTCTCGAATTCGTTATTCAGCAACTGAAACGCGCTTTGATCCGAATCGGTGGACGCAGCTACGGACGCCAACCTGAGAGCCGCAGCGGTCTGGTTGCGATATCCAGCAAGCCAGTTTTCTGCCAATGGGAATCCATTTTGGATGGCGTTGGCAAGCGCGCTGTGCCATTCCCTGGCAAGGGACATCGCTTCTATGCCGGCCTTTAGGAAGCCTCTGGACAATCCGGCATCCGCGGACGTATTTGTTGCAGAAGCTGCTGGAGACGGCGGGTTAGAAGTGCCGGGCAGCGTCAGCGTGATCTGGTTGCCGTTAAATCCGAGGGACCCATTCGCGACTCGCGCCAGCGCTTCGAGATCCACATAGGCGCGTCCATTCACCTGAAGTACGTCCACCACTCCCGGCTGGCCGTTTACAATGAGAGTCCGGGCCTCTTGCGCGGCCTGGGATAGAGCAAGAACCGGCACAACAAGAAGCAAGATTGGGATTAGAGGTACAGAAGATGGGCTTTTTCGCATGTGGACACTCCTTCGAGCGCGCCGGGGTTAGTCCGCTAAAAATCGGTGGACCTGCGGAGAGCAGGGCCCTTATAGAGAGGTAGAGCGGATACAGTCACTCTCGGGGGCACGGGCCGATTGGAGTGGGGGAACGACCTCCAACCGGCTCGTACGCGCTTACGGTTCTCCCCGCCTTCGCTTCAGGGAGAGAACTCCGTGTATTGATCACGCCCTCGGGCTGGCAAACCGTGAAATGCCGCAACGAATTGTTGCTGTCGCTAGCGCGAGTCCGCAGAGAAGTACTCCGAGCAAGCCGATCAACGGCAGCTCGCTCGCTGTTTTGGGGAGCGTCGTTGGTGCTGGTTCCTCAGCCGCAGTCTCGACCGGAGCAGTCGCTGGCGCTGGAACGATGAGAACTAGAATCGCGACGTTTGGGTCCGGTGCAGGAGGAGGCGGCGGCATGGTTCCAGTTCGCTTTATTTCTTGAGCCACCACAGTCGCTGGTTGTTCGATTACCTGTTGAGCTTGTATCTTCATGCCTTTTCTGAGGCCGAACGCGTCCGTTACTTGGCCGTCGACAGTGAATTTTTGGCCGTTTGGAATCTTGAACGATTGGTTTTTACCATTTTCCATGGTCAAGATGACCGAGCTGGGTGGGTTTACGTGCCACACCGTGCCGCTGACGGTCTTAATGGTGGTAATGATCTTGGGCGTGGTCGTGGTGATGGTCTGTCTTTCAACGGTCATACCCGGCTGGAGTTGATGCACGTTGAGTTGTTTTCCGTCCACGGTTACAGTCGTGCTATCCGGAACGTTGTTGAAATGCCGCAGCGTTCCATCTTCAGCTTTAACGACGACGTTGTTCCCAGAGACGTAAACGATTGTGCCGCGTTCGACCTTAACACTTTTTGTGGGGGCCCCTTCTGGCGTCGTTTTCGTCGTGGTCCGTACTTGTCCCAAGGCGGTGAGCGAGAAGGCCATGCAGAGGGCTCCTCCTGCTAACAGGCCTAGCGAAATGGTCCTCGATAGCCTAGTTGACTTCATCTTGTTTCTCCTTTTTGTTTGTTTTCTTGCCCGTGGAAAGAGAGTTTTTGGTTGCACTCTCATCCGCTCGGTTAGAAACCTGGTAAGACGCTGTCACTATGTAGCGCTGCGGAGCGTGGCCGATGTAGTAGAAGGGGTAACAAGTGACGAGGGTTAGTGTGGATGTAGGTGTGGGAGCCAAAACAGAAACGTCATCAGGGCTTACAATCTCGATCTTTTTGATGAGATATTGGTCCGTTTGTCCGGGGCGGATTAGTTCGACGATGTCATCGAGCCCGATGTCCTTGAGGCCGCGGAAAAAACCGTCTCTATGACCAGCGATTCCTAAATTGCCCGTCTGGCCGATTTTGGCTGTGCCAAGAATGCGGCCGACTCCGCGGTTCAGGGTGAGATCGTCCGTGTCATTGAACACGGGCACTTCGAGATTGATCTTGGGAATGCGGAGAATCGCAAGAGGGAGATCCGTCTTTGCGGAGAGGCTCTCTTTATATGCGATTACCCGTTTGGGGTTCCATAGAGTGAAATCCACCGGAGAGTTGGGCGGGGAACCGTCCGGCGCGGAGGCGTTAGCCACAGAGCCCGTCAATTCGTTAGCTCGGAATCTTTCAATTGCCCTGCGGGAAGCCGCGCTTCCGTGAACTCTTGCCAACACCCAAAACGCCATAAGCAACAAGCCAACGGTAACTAACAAGCGCTCGACTTTTCGAATTTTCATGGCGCTATCTAAGTCCATCTCTAGCACGCAGTTCTGGGCGCTCCCTCGGCGGTTGTGATCGTTGGCAAGCTTCCCGAAACGACACAGTTTTTTTGTCTAGCTCGAGACTTGGAGACGCCGGGATCGGGGGCTTTGAGAATTCGCGATTTGCATTTCATAGAGCCCGCTTCAAAACACACCGCATCTGTGGCCGCAAAAGTCATCAAGACGTCGTCAGACTGCGATGGCTTCAAGATACGTAAAGCTTTATGGTGCCGGAACTGTCAAAAGTAACAGAGGAGAAGGAGCCTGCGGGCTAGGCAACAGGCGAACATGAGCTCCTTGCCGCAGATTACGGCCTTGAAACACAGCACTCTGAGTCGTGTTTAGCCAGAGCGATCACGACATAGGAGGAGATTAATTTGCCGCTTCCTACTCTATTCCAACAGGCTGACCACGCCGTTTGCGATATTGTAATATCCAGCGACTACCTTAACTTTGCCTTCTTTCAAGAGACCGGCGATGACGGTGGAAGCCTGCCGAAGAAGAGCAGACTGGATTTTGGCATTCGCTTTGGTTGCTGCCTCAAGATTGGAGCCAGCCTGATCTACGGCAGGCTGAATATGGGGAAACAGCGCACTAATCTGCCCCGGTACTTCCTTCGCCTGAATCGTTGCCTTTACTGCACCGCAACCGGCGTGCCCCATCACGAGGATCACCTTGGTGCCTAAGACCGCCGCCCCATATTCGAGGCTCGCGATGATTTCCGGGGTAACAATATTGCCAGCCACTCGTGTTACGAATAAATGACCGATGCTCTGATCGAATACCATCTCGACAGGGACACGGGAATCGGCACAAGAAAGCACCGCGGCGAACGGTTCCTGCTTTTCGATCGTGTTTTGTTGAAGGATGGCAAGGTCCTGCTCGTGCGCAGTCAGTCGGCGCGAGATAAATCGTTTATTGCCGTCCATCAGTTCCTGAAGCGCGGCGTCGGGGCTGAGCTTGCTCTGCGCCAGGACAGGATGAGGAGTGGCGAACTCTCTGCCTCCGCGGAGAACTAAGCCGACGAGTGCGCCTCCGATGGTCATCCGCAGGAAACCTCGCCTGGAAGAATCTGCGTCTGAGAAGTGAGCCTTCCCGTTTGCGTCGTCGGCGGAACGCCGAGGGTAGCGGGTGCGCCGGGAGTTGAGCGTCAGTGCCTCTTCCGGAATAATAGGAGTGGTCATCTTTGGTGTACCTCTTTAGCGTTCATCCTTGCGTCCTCGCCAGTTTGTTACCCCACGCGTTTACTTTCCGGCAGGAACCCACACGTTGTCGGCTGCTCCGAGATCGGCGTTAGGCACCTGAGTCGAAACAGAGACCCTCTGGAGGGCGTCTTTCTTTCCCGGCGTAACGCCAAAGACGAGGTAATATTGATTGTCGAAAATCCTCTGTAGTCGCTCCAGGTAGGGCTTAAAGCTAACCGCGTTTTGAGTTCCCAGCGCGAAGTACTCGCCCCCCGTTTCGTCTGCGATTTTGGCGACCCCTGATTGACCGAGCTGGGCTTCCCAAGCATTCCTGCCGACGCGGCCGACGCCCACGGCGTAGATGGAGTGAACAATGACGCCGTAACGCTGGCTATTTCTACTTGCTGAATCCGCATCTGGGCTGATTGCGGCCATCGTGGTGTAAACAGCCGCAGGACTTGGCCCAAGTGAACCGCGCGAAGCGGTCTGAGCCCCTGAAGTCCGTGAGCCCCGGAGGCGGTCGATTCCGTCACTGATCATTAAGACTTCCCGGCGTACTTTCTGTTGAGGCCAACCCTTCACCAAGCTGATGAGCGACAAATAAGGGCTATCCATGGTTGACAGTCTTCCGAGCGGAAGACGAATGGACTTGGCCGCAAGTGCATGATCGGCAGTAAAATTTTGAGCAATCTGGATCGTTGCGTTGGACATGTAGGCGACGCCAACCAGGGTGGAACTCGGCTGAGCGTTGATAAAATCCCGAATGTCATCGAGGTTCGCTCCAATGTTGGTTTCACACGTGTCATCGATCAAGATGAACAATTGCAGCCCCGCGTTATCGCCTCGGGCGGGGATCAGCTGGCTGATCTTTAGAGCATTCTTGCCTTGCTTCACCTGTATCGTATTCGGCTGGAGAACAGGTATTTCGCCGCTATCACTGAAAGACTGATCCGTGATAACCATATGGACTTGAACGGTTCCTGCGGAGGATTTTTCTTGCGAATGCAAAATTCGCGGCGCCACTGTCAACAAGCACAACGCGCCGAAAAGGCAGAAGACCAGTTTGTACGTTTTCATCGTTTCCCTCCCGTGTCGTATGTATAGAATAAGTTGATGAGCCTTTACAAATACTGTCACTATTGACAGGGGGGAATGTACGTCCGACCCTCCATTCGGGTCTAAGGGCCCGAGTTGCGGAGAATGGACAGCCGTCCAGCACCCGAGTTTTTTCAAGCGTCTTCTGAGTGGTGGCCAAAGGTGGCCAAATATTGATCAACCCGAATGCGATCCAAAGTTATCAGCAGACGCTAGCTCTCGGTGAAGATTGTTTGGACCAGACCTTCAACGTTTCGCCAAAGACTGCATTTCTCATGGTGAACTCGCTGTACTCTGATTCCTACTATTCTCTGCCCTGAAAATAGGGCTAAGTCCTTCAGATTCAATAGCGCCTCGGTCCCCTATTTTCATGCTCTCCGTATGTGGCTCCGCATCATGTGGGACTGTGTTGATCAATTGCCTTGAGGGTTTCGCGAATCGCCGTGGAGTATCCGGAGAGGTGATTCCGCTATTCCTTTTTGGGAGAGTGCCGAGGGCTGAATTTTGGGTCGCGCCCGGGCCGCCACGTCGAACACCGGGTCGGAGATACATACGAAGATGGCCAAGCTCAATACAACTAGCACGAGGAAGAAGCCCACTCAGATGGTTCCGCCGCAACAAATGGAGGGAGACATTTTCAGGGAGCAATCAGGTGTCTGATCGACTCGGGTCGGAGGCGCCTCCCTCCTCGCAAACTTTAACTTTCACTTAGCCCAATCGGAATTGGCAAAACTTACAGGTGGCATGTGGAGGAGTGAGAGACAAATGGGCCTTGTGTTGAGCGAGCTACATTCCAGGGATTAATCGATTCTGTTGTAACAAGGTTAGTGGTGCGGAATCCCGTAACCGGCAAATTTGTCTTTGGGGCGGTCGGCCTGTAAATGAGTATTCACTTATATATAACTGTGATATTAATCGTTCTACTAATCCGGGGAAGGTCTTCTAAATTGCGGGCGGTAAAAACGCACCCGCGCGTAGCTTCCGTCAGTATCTTCATTTTACGAGGGCCGTGCCGTTCTGCGGGACCGATTTAGCGCGCTGTGAGTCGAGCACAGGAAGACCCGGAAACTGCGGTTTTTGAATACTCGTGGGGCTCTGGAGAGGGCCTCGGTCTTGGCAGCGGAGCGAGGAAAAGCTCCGAAATGTTTGCGCCAGCTCGACGTCCGTAACTATACGAACATTGGCTCTTGTTTGAGCGGCGAGCCGGGGCGGCGCACACGCCAACATACTCAGGGCAACGAACAAAAGTACCCTACGAATTGCGCCGTAGATCCCGCGAGCCGAGACCAATTGAAATTCGGGATACGCCTGCTTTCGTTTTCTGTCAACGAAAGACGGTATTATGTTACCTAGCCACTTTGAGAGAAGATGCGCTCCGGATGGATGGTGGTCGGACTGAGGTGTCTAGCAGTGATCATGCTGGAAACAGATCCTCAAGTGCGGGGAAGCTCGCCCAGTAAATGCAGGGCCAGGGACTCCCTTATAGCTATAATCATGGAACCGCATTAGAATTGTTTTAGTGGCTTTCCATGTCGCTGGTCGTCGGCGAGTGGTCCGGTCCCAAGCTGGGCCGAAATTCGCGGTCAGTTACTCATTTGGCTTTTGTCCCCCCGGCGAAATGAACGAATCGTAAAGAGCTCAGGCTTGCTGCGTGGAGACTGCGCTTTCTCTGGTGGAAGCGCCGGATCTTTGAGCGTTGAGCATCTCTCGATTTCTTAAGGGAGAGCACTTGTCATCTTTCCGGGTTCTTGTAGTCGACGATTTCGAACCGTTTCGCCGACTCGTGCACTCGATACTGGCCCCAAGACCGGAATTGCAGATCGTTGGGGAGGCATCAGACGGGCTCGAAGCCCTCCAGAAGGCGGTAGAACTTAAACCGGATTTGATCCTTCTGGACATTGCGCTTCCATCGCTGAATGGGATCGAGACCGGCCGTAAAATTCATGAACTTGTCCCCGAATCGAAAATAATTTTCTTGAGCCAAGAGTCTGCGGCTGAAGTGGTGCAAGTAGCCCTCGATCTGGGCGCTTGGGGCTATGTCGTAAAAACACAGGCCGGAAGTCAACTGCTCAACGCCGTAGAATCCGTAATCTCTGGGAGGCGGTTTGTAACCAATTCCGAGTGAAACTGCCGATTCACTCCCCCTCTCGAAGCACAAGAAAGTTGCGGGATGCGGGGCGCTCACCGCCCATCTCGAGACTTAGGGTTTCGTGCGACGCGTCCTCCCTCGCAAGGAGCTGTAACTTGGATCCTGGGACCGTAAACTCGGAGAATCCACAGTCCAAGCAGACGAAAAGTTTCGGAAAAACCCAAACTCCCGGGTTGTCCAGGCTTCTTATGCCTGAGAAGTGGATGATCATCTCGGCAGCAATGTGCTGCTGATTATTGGAACCGCAAGAAAAACAAGACATGATGAACCTCCAGGAACTGATGGCTCATTCGAGTCCATGCCATATTGTCAATCTCACACTGGGGTAGATAACGTGGGCGAAGAGGGAACGCCTGTCTGTTCAAAATTGAACACCCGTGCAATATTTACCTTTGCGGGCTGCCGGGTGGGAGCGGAGTAGGATGATCGTGGCTGCAGGCCGGCGGCACGCTATTCGTGCAGAACCGCACTCAGAAGGGAACTGTGCACCCGCACCCTATCGTTGTACTTAATAAAGCCGACTTTTCTGGACTTGTTCATGAAGAAATTGACGCGTGAGCGGGTTGTGCCAATCGTTTCAGTGAGAGTCGTCTGACTCACGACTAGAATCATTACCTCGGGTTTGTCCTTTTTAGCAAAACTAGCCAGCGGCAAAAGAGTTCGTGCCAGGCGCTTCTCGCTTTAGTTCGATAGGTAATCAACCAAATCTGTTTAGGCATGGTTATGAAACCGGACCACATATGCGACAAACAACTCGAGAATTCATGTTCCTCGTCGAGCGTCTGTAGCATCTCTTTTTATGAATCTCCAGGAGGGAGCACTCCGAAGTTGCAGTAGCGGATGCCATATGGACGGGTTGATCAGAGGGGATGCAGACCTCGCCCAAAAAATCGCCAGGGCCGAGCAGCGCGATCGTCGCTTCCTTACCCTGTTTGGAGACTGCGCTGAACCGCACCCTCCCGTGCTGAATGAAAACGCAGAGACTGCGGCCTCTCCTTATGAAAAGATGGCTTGTTTCGATCTATCTGAACTAACTCTACCGCCCATTCCAGCATTTTCCAAAAAGGCCTTGGGATCAAAGGCTGTGTTTGGTTCTTGGGTGAGTCGCTTTTGTTCCGGCAATCGGCGACGCGATCGCATTCAAAGCTCCGGAGTGCCCTTATGGCTTCAATTTTTCCGGATTATGCCACGCACATTTCCATTCTCCCGGAAAAGAATAGCACCGATCAAGCGGGTCGGAGGCACGCACTCCTACGGCCAAGTAGGGGCCTTATGAGGGGAGAATTTGGAAATAAACATGCGCCCCGCGAGAGCTTCCTGAATGGCAGGTAGGAGATCAGTGTGAAGTCGAGACTTTTCTACGTAGCCGAGAGCCCCGGTAGCCAAGCATGCACGGACATAATCAAGGTCGGTATGAACTGTCAAGAATATGATCTTCGCCGTGCACCCTGATTCGTTCAGTTGCCTGCTTGCTTCTATGCCATTCAGAATGGGCATAGAGATGTCAGTGACGATGAGATCGGGCTTTAGTTCGCCCGCGGCGCCAAAAAGGGACTGGCCGTCCGACGCGCTTCCCACGATTTCGCAAGTCGATGATAGCAGGGTTTTTACCATCATCAAGAATTGTCGATGGTCATCTGCTAAAAGTACTCGTGGCTTACCCAACTTGTCCGCCTATCGAATGCGCGGTGCGAAAAACTCTGAGATGCAGTTCGGAACGGGGCGTAAGTCATGTATGCACGTCTCACGCAACCGAATCCGAGAATGAATGGAGCCTAGTGGCCGAGCGAGTTTCCGTCTAGTGTCAGCAATAACAGGGGCAAGAACGTTGCGAAATCCGTTGAAGCTCATTTTGTGGACATGGGATTCATCGGTTTGACCCCAAGAGCGTTCAAATGACTTCTTTGGGATGTAGATTCCCAAGAGTCGGAAAGCGGATGAGGTAAAGCGCAACGATGTGCTAAAATGGTGCAGGTGATACAGATGCCCAGGCAATCAGCGAACCGGCGGCACGGAGCCTTCTACTCTCGGTATCGGGCATAAAGTCTGGAGTTCTACGTGTCTTGCAAAGCATGCGATTCGCCCAGCCTACAAAAGTTGACAGGAGAACTGTCAGCCAGTTTCCCTGATCTAAAAGAGGGCAAACGTCCCCCCAATCTACGTTTGCACGGAAGTTAGAGTCTGTTTGGACTGTGGTTTTACAGAGCTTGTCATTCCAGCCACTGAACTAGAGCAATTCAAGAAGACTGCCGCGGTATCTGGAGCCTAGGCAGCCATAAGGTAGCTCAAGGCAGATCCAATCTGCGTCCGATTTCAGACTACACGTTATTTCTTGCTGGTAAAATTGCTCAGGACTTGCCGCCCTCGGACACCCGCGTTTTTGCATCGGGTGCAAAGTCAAAAAGTCTGTCTTGTGCTGGCTCACATCGGCTGATAATTGGAATTTTGTGTTGCTATAGTCAGCTGATTACTCATGCCATTGACCACCATGCTTGATACGTGGTTTGGCCCTCCGGGCTTCTGGACGAACTGGGCGGAGAGCGTCATTGCATCCTGCGGGGTGTCCAGGTAAGAGGACACCTGCACGGACACCAGGGCCTTCTGTGCTTCGCCCAGGACAAGCGTTAATGAGTCGCCCGGTTTGAGATAGCCCTGGATCACGAATTTTACTAAACCCGGCGCCCAAGGCGAACCGATTAGAATATTTCCCTGTTGAAAAAGCTGCTGGAGCCTTAGCGGATCCGGGCGGGCGTACTGCTGGGCGAGTGCGCCGATCTGCTCCGCGTAATCCGCGTATTCCTCTTTCTTCTTTTCGACCACGCGGTGTTTTAGGCCATGCTGACGGCCGCTCGAAGATTGGTCCTGGGGATCAATTTCCGACTTTTGCGGCTTGCCATCCGGTCCGATTCGTACCAGAAACTGCTGCTGTTTTTTTACTTCTCCATTGATGCCGATTGTTTGCTGCTCCTGCCAGGTATATTTGGCAAGGATCTGCTTATTCAACGCAGTGGATTCCTTGAGTTCCGCCATTTGTTGTTGCATCTGCTGGTTTTGCGCGAAGGCATAGGGGGGTGTCAGGAATATTGAAACGGACAGGCCGACCAGCACGGAAGCGATGGTAAGAATTAAAGTTTTTGGAGTTTTGTTTTTGCGCGTACTCTTCTCTTTCCTAACACTAAGGTTTGCAAAGCTTGTGCTGGCAGAATTCGGAAGTTGTCTCGTCGGCGATGCAAACCACGCAGCTGCAAGGACGCCCCATTCGAACACTGGCAATTCTCACAGTCCTCAGTGGCCTTGCGAGCTGCGAATCTGGGCCGGTGAAGATGTTGGGCTGTCGACCCTACCAACGACGCCGTCCACCGCCTGAGAAACCAAAGCTCAGAGATGCGCTTGGAGTTGCCGTCGCATTCGAGCGCGCGCTCGGAATATGCGTGACTTAACCGCTGAAATAGCAATTCCCATGGCCCCAGCGAGTTCGCGATGCGTCCAACCCTCGCCTTCATGCAGGATGAAGGTTTGCCTAAGCACCGGATGCAATCCGCTAAACGCTTTGTTTGTCAGTTCTGTGGCGATGAACTTGCGCTCTGGACTGGGCCGCGCATCCTTGATTTCTAGGAGACGATTTCTTTCGGCACCCTCCTCGAGCAGGGCCGTTTGCCTTGTGTTAAGGCCAGAGTTTTGTTTCCGGATCTTCATGAGAGCTTCGTTGATGGTGATGCGAACGAGCCAACTGGAAAAGCGGGAGCGCCCCTGAAACTCGCGAATGTTTTGATACACTTTGCAAAGAACATCTTGCAAGTTGTCCTCAGCATCGGCCTGGTTCTTCAAGATTCGGAGCGACATGCAGTAAACACGCTCGGAATGGATCCGGACCAACTCAGAAAATGCCTCCGCATCCCCTTCTCGAGCGCTCCTGATGAGAGATCCTTCGGCCAATGAGATTTCTAAATTTCCAGTCATTGTCGATCTCAAGACCCACTTGCCCCGCGGCGTTCCAAATCTTGCGCGTTCCGCACTTAAGGAGCCGGCAATAACGCAGGCTGTTGCAGGCGGAACTCGAGAAGTGTTTCGCTAGGGATAGTCACCTTTGCGCCCTTCGTCGCCACGGCCGCAGTCGTTCCGACAACGGCGCCGATGGCCGCGCCTTTGCCTGCATTCCCCGCGATGGCGCCGATTGCGGCCCCCAAGCCCGCCCCGCCAAGCACTCGCTTGGCAGTTTTCTTGCCGCTACTGCTGCCTTTTACTTCGTAGCTGCTGCTGAAAAGCGGATAGGGCGAACCTCCGATGACAATATCTGTCAATTCCAGTTGCAGTTCCGAACTCCCTCCCACTCGTCCAGCTTCTTTCGATTGAGCAAGGCGGCCATAAATCCTGGTTCCCGCGGGGGCTACCACTACGTCTCCCACCTGAAGATTAGTTTCAAGACTGGCAGTGAAGCGAGAACCAACTGCATTCTTGCTCGAATCCACCGAATCCACCATCCGTATCAGAAGTGTCGAACCTGCCGGAACAGTCACCAAGCTCTGCTGAGCCCATCCTGGAATCGCAACGGCCATTCCGGAACAGAGAAGGAGTGCAGCCGCTGCTTTTCCACTGACCTGTTTCACAAGACTTTTCATCTTTTAGCTCCTTCTTTCGTGTGCGCAACAGCCACAGGGGCCTGCACAAACGGCCTACTGCAGCGCCGGCAGATTCGCGGAAATTTGTAGATCGACGATCTGCTGCATCTGATTTTCGACCTGGAAGAACCTCGCAGCAGTCCTAGCTGAAAGAGCTTTCTTCATGATGTCGAAATACTTCTTCTTCAATTCAGCGCGTTGAGCCTCCAACCCAAGAGCGGCACTCATCAGCTCATCAGCCTTTTCGTCCGTGATGTTGTCGTAGTTCTTGATGTAGTCCGTGATGAGCTGTACCTTGATATCACCCAGTTTGGATAACTCGTGATCGTAATCGCGAAAAATCGGCCAGAATATTGCCGCGTCGGCGTCGTTGAACTGCATAATCTGGGTGATGATCGCCACTCGCTTAGCCTTGACATCGGCGCGGAGAAGCTCCGTGTACGCTTGCAGGTTGAGGTCGCGATTACTACTCGCGCTCATATCCTGCTTCGAGCTCGCGTCTTGCGTGCGCGCAGCACTCGCAGCAAGCATAGGCAGCATGAACAAACTAAGGAACAACAGCCTTTTCATTAATTTCATCTTCTCCCACCTCGTGTAGAAAGTTCTTCGCGTTGCGATAAAACTCATTCTCCCTATATCTTCAAATCGGCAATTCGTTTGAGGAGCCGTTCAGCCTGGGAAATGTTCCGGGATTTCTCCACACACCTCAATTCCGATCCATGATATTCACTAGGCGCCAGGGCCCTGATCCGTAACTCTCAAAAGAGATCTGCTGGTTTTTGTCGATTTTGAATTTGCCCGCGACGATTAAACTTCCAATGCTCTGTTTCTGCTCATCACTCAGATTGATTTCCATCGCCGACAAGTCGTAGTCCTTTGTGCGGCCATTTACGTAGGCCTCGGCAAATTGGATGGGGCGATCGGTGACCAGGCGAATCATTCGGCCATTTTCAATCGGAAAGGATCGTATGTAAGCGATCTGGTATCCCATCGTTCCCGTGATTGCTACTCGCCCCTTCGATTTCATCTTGCCAAGAGCTTTTACCAATGCATCGTGGCCACCGCTTTTGAAGGCGTCGGAGAGGAGTTTCTGGTCTTCCGGCGTGGAGTAAGATTCGATGTTTACAGTCACATTGAACATCTTGCCCGAGGCTCTTTGCTGGCCCATGGCTGTCGCCTGAATCGTTTCGCGCTCGGGTTTATTCTGGGCTCCAAGCCTCAGCGCCGTCAGGAGCAGCAAACCGCAGGCGACACCAGCCAATCCAGACGAAGACAGAGCGCAAAGGAACCATTTCCCCGCCGGCTTATGGGCCATCACATTTTCTCCGAGTGGGCTCACTGTGACACAGACGAAGAAGTGGTTTTAACTGTCAAAAATGACAGGAGGCGCGAGAAAGTATGTTGACGTCTGGCCTCCTTGCAGGGAAACGCCCGTTTCCCACCTTGCGGCTGCGCACGAGCTAACGCGAGACGATTGGAGTAGCGAACTATTTGGCGCTCTTGTTAATTGGAGAGGCCTTTTGCAATGTTGACAGCAGTCCCTTGGCGCAATCGGGCACCGCCACAGCCTTCTCAAAGACAATCGATTTTGCACTGACATCCTTGCCGTAGAGATTTTTGTTGGCGCCATTGTCCGGGCGAAGAGTGGAACCTGCAAGGGAGATGCCTGCGAAGAGTCCCCGAGCGCGGGAATAAGAAAGGATTTCGGCGCGCATGGCAATGTCCGTTTCGGCGGAGGCCGTGCGCCCAACCGGGCCGGCGGCGGCGGTGGCGTCACCGCCCAGTTTGACTTTGCTGCTGAGAATGCTGGTGGCGGAACGGGGAGTCATGAGCAGAAGAACGAAGTCGGTCGCATTGCCGCCGAGTTGCAAGCCTGCGCTGCCTCCTTCGAGAGCCATCATCGCTGGAGCGCTCCAGCGGCCATGGAACGTGGTGCCACCGCGACACGTCATCACCCCGCGTCCATAACTGCCTCCGATGCCTATGGCAAACTTCAGAACGGATGGTAGGATCACAATGCAATCAGCTTTGTCGAGAACGCTCTGCGGAATGGAGTCTGGAGCGTTGAGAATTTCCTTCAACACCTTGCCCGCGTTGTCCACGCGATCCGCTTCCTTGTTCTGTGCCGAAGCCGAAAGCCCCATAGCCAATGCTAATCCAACACCTAGCCACACGCTTTTCATGAGTTTTCCTTTCACGCCTCGGGCAGAAGACTGGATGCGTTCTTTTCGCTGTCCGTCCGGAGTCTTAAACGCGGACCGCGGATACCGCAGACCTAGCGCACGCCGTAGAGGTTGACTTTTGGCAGCGTGGCCCAGTTGGCTCTGGTATACCAGAAATCCACACGCTGGATGACGCGTCGATCTCCAGGCAAATCAATAAGGCGCGAGCTTCCTCCCGCAGGTATGTTGCTGCGCACTTGAATTTGGCTCCGAGTCCCATTTCCATACTGGACCACGATGTGCAAGAAATTCACTGCTCCCCCGTTGACGCGCAACTGTACAGCTCGAAAGGTGCCTTTCTGCTGGCCCACGTATATGGTGTCGTGATCAAGGCCGTTACTGACCCGGCCCGACCCGAGAAAGACCATCTGAAGATGTTGGGCTGCGTGAATTTGTGCGCATAGACCTGTTGCGAAGGCAAACATAAACAAGACCGAGATGAAGCGACCGCGGCGATTTTTCAGCATTTAGTAGTTCCCGGACATGGACGCACCATCAAAGTCTTGCGCATCACGGCATGCTGTCACCTGGAAGCAGCGCATCCAACTGTCAAAAGTTACGGGTCACTGCGGTCAGTCGAGAACGGAGGAAGTGGTCATCGTGGGGCAAGTGGGTCCATGAACCGAGGGCTGCTTGGTAATGCGACGAATTGGGAGGTTGCTTGCAGACGGTTAGTGCGCATAAAATTTCGGCCAGCCAAGCCACGAGTATTGCCAGGCGACGGTTACACTCTGATAGTTGCCGCCAAAACGCACGTAGGTTCCGTTGCTGTAGCTAACCTTGATGGACTGGTGCTTGCTAAAAGGTAGAGACGCGGTCCCTCCGATCCGCGAGCTTGTCTGGCGAGTAGCGGAATTAGGGATGCCGTCCAAGCTGGTGGCGCCGCCAAACCAGAAGTTTCCGTCCAGTGAAACCCAAAGACGACGAAATTGGGGAAAGTCGTAACTTAAGTGGCCTTCGAAGGATCCGATGGGACCTTCTGATTGCGGCAGTGGATTGGGTACCGAATAGAAGCTATTGTTCGTGGTATAGAACCATGCCCCTCCGTACGCATCGAGCACCCACTTACCCCAACGTTGCGAATAGCCTAACTCCGGTTTGAAGGCCCATCGATGGATGCCCCAATTAACGAGATGCCTAGGATTGTACTGACCCGTCGGAGCGATCACTGTCAGGCTGACACCAAGCAGAGCTTTTTGCTTCCATTTTACGAATTGTGGCGCCGACATCGCCGGCCCGCCTTTGAGATTCACCGAGAAACGCACGCCGGCGTCGAGAAGCCCGGAGCGATAAATCTGCTGCTGAGTACCAAGAACTGATCCCTGAAAGGTGCCCACGCCGTAGGGCAAAAAACCGGTTATGTTTGCCGAGCGCCCAAACAGGCTGAAGGAGTGATAGTAGCTGGCGAGCGGGACCTGGTAGGTACCTGTGGCGCCAGTGATCGGAATCGTCCCGTTGAAGTTAACGCCTCCATCATAGAAAGACCATGACAGCGTAACCGCATTTCCGTTCACCGGCGTGATGGTATAGGCACGAGGGGCCAAAGACTGCGGCATGGCCATGCGGCAGGAGCAGAGCGCAAGGCATAGAAACAGGAGGAGCCGTCCAATGCTTGCGGTCGGGCGCATAGATTGCTTTCGAGAAGAGGGTAGGTTCCATCGGGTCCTGCCGCAAACTGGTAAAACTGACAGCGCATCGCGACAAAAATAGCTCTTGCACCAATCAATCGGAAAAGATAAATGGCAAGAACGGGTGTCCAGTTACCGACCCCGCCCTCGGCGACTTTCTCATGGGCTGCCCTCATGGAGTTGCGCCCAAGCAGCATGTCTGAGTTATACCGGCCGTCTCCCTACGAGCTTGCCGACGCGCTTAGGGGCCACCCCTAGCGATATTAACCACCAAGTTTCTGAAAATTGGAATTTGTTGTTGTTACCACCAACTGCTTGGCAGTCGCAGTGAGAACTGTCTGCAGCTCATAGTTGGTCCCATCGGGCAAACTGCCCATCTGTACCTGCAGCGTCACGGCATCTTTCTCCTGACCCATATACGTGTTGATGCTCAAGCCAGTGATTTTTTTGGTGGCGGTATCGAACGTGATGGTCATCTTGTCGTTGGGTTGGGCATAATTCATCATGACCAAATTCATCCCACCCGGTATTGGGTTGAAGAAGACTTTGCCTGCCTGGTAGGCCATTTGCATTCTCTGAGGGTCTGGCGGCAAGTAGAGGCTCAGGACGCTCTTCACGTCTTGCATGTAGTCTTGGATTTCTGCTTTTTTCTTCTTCACGATTCTTTGTTTCATCCTGCCGCCGCTTGGTTCGGGTGCAACCCCGATCTGCGTCTTTTGGACCGTTCCGCCGGGGCCGTACTGGCAAAGATTCTTCGTCGGAGGCTTTGGGTCACCTTTCAAGGTGAGTTGCGTCGTTTCGATCCATTGATATTGCAGCAGCCTCTGCTTGTTTTCCGCAGCCGCCTGTTTTACGGCGGCAAGTTTTTGCTGAAGGTCAGGATTCTGTGGAAATGTTGGGACAGCAGCTAGAACCGCTACCGTAATAATACTCATCATGCGTTTCGTGTTCCCGATCATTTCATTTAATCTCCTCTTTTGCGGATCCGGTCAGCCTGTTGAGAAGTTGACCGGGATTACCCTTGTTGGCGCGCTTTCCCGCGTTTGGGAGCGACATTGAATCAGTGGTTTGGGCAAACGTGTTTGTGATGTCGCGATTCGCGGTCAATATCTGAAGTTCGTTAACCCATGATTCCATAGTTGTAAGAGCTGATGTTGACCCAGCCGATGTCGCCGGCTCAGATAATCAAAATGTTAGGTTTGCTTGATCCAGGCATCCGTTTCCTCCGGGTCAGCCAAGGCCTTCCTTTTGCCGCCACGACTCAAAATAAATCGCTAGCCCTGGCAGAGGTACTGTCAAAACAAACAGACCCCAGCTTTGGTAGTTACCAGGGAAAGGGTTGCTTCCTGGTTGCAACTGGGAAATCGGCTGAGCCATCCCCCGTCGGGAGTCGATCGTCGCAGACAAAGATAAGATTTTTTCGATGTGACTTACGGACTTGCCTAAAAGGAGGGAGCATGATGGAGTTACGACGCCTGCTTGAAATCGACCAAAGCCTGGTGGCGCCCGAGGCCCGGAAATCACTTTTGCATGCCGATCGCGTATGGAAAGAAGAAGCCTGCCCGCGAGAAGCGTGCACGCTCGTTGGGATCATGGAGAAGATGCTTCGGTGCTGCGTTGATTCGAACATCTGGTACGCGCCAGTGTCGCTGCAGCGTAAGAAGGCCTCGATCGCGGAGCTTGGCGTCCGCGCCCAATCGCCGGCCAGCCCGGCAGCTCCTCGGTCACCCTTTCTATCACGCGTACGGGCGAGTCCAAAAGTTCGCAAGAGAGCTGAGAAAATATGGCGGCACGGGGGTCGTAATCAGCCCTGGCGGGTATTCCGTGACACCTTGTTCCTGCGGAGCTAACCCGAGACTTATCAAGAAGCGCGGCTAAAGGGCTCTGGATGGATGCCTCGGTCAAAAAAGCCACTGGAGGAGAGAACCGCGCAAAGGAAACGGATGTTCTCATCACGTTGGTTGTGCCGAGCTGTTTCTTACCCGGAGGTTCAGCGGTGCAATGGACGTGGGATGATCGGGTCCGGAGGATTGACCTGAGGGTGAATCAGCTTAACAAGCCGCAATAGTCCGTTTTTTGTCGAAAGTATGGCTCGGCGTGTCCCCTCTTGAAACAAAACGAAGACAATCATAAGGACCAGTAGGGCTGCCACGGAGATGGCGACTACGAGCGTCACAATGAGAATTTCCTGGACCATATATTCCTTGGTTAGAAAGACCAACACAGGCAAGAGGAACAAAGCTAGAACGACCGCCGTCGCGATCCGCCAGATCAACCGCCCGACTGTCGTTCGATAACGATCATCAACCATTTCGTAGCACCATTCGGCTGCTGTTCTTCCAGCTCTGCAAGCCGCGCCTGCCTCCAAGGGATGCAATTCAGGATCTCGCAATTTCTTAAGACCTCGTATGCTAGTCCGACTCAAGATAGGACGGAACTGTCATTTTTGCCACAGACCGGGAGTTCTCCTTTACCTTGAGTGCGGGTGGCAACCTTGGGCCCACCCAAGAAGAAGTGCTTCGGTGCAGCGAGGCAACTCGGCGCCAAGTGTTTCAGCGCGGTGAGGCCTCGCCCATTTCCGGCGCGTACGGTGGCTTTCTCATTTTGCTCTGTAAGAACTGACAGTTACGCATCTCGGCCCCCTCCGCTCATTCTAGTGGCGAATATAAGCGTCTCTTTTGTTTGGGACTCGTGCGCTCTGAAGACTCGGGAGTCTAACAGTGGCTTGCCAACCAATCACAGTAATCACTGGTGCCGAGAAAAAATTCAGGCGCGAAATTTGCAGAGTCGGACGCTCGATGTACACGAGAGGTTACGTAGTTGCGAGCGAAGGTAATCTCTCTGTGCGGCTTGACGACGACCGGATCCTTGTGACGCCCGCTGGCACTTGCAAAGGGCGGCTGGCGATGGGCGACCTGCTGGTCACGAACCTGGATGGTGAAGTCGTCCGTGGGGGAGGTCGTCCCTCCTCAGAAATCATGATGCATCTCCTTTTTTACCGTTCCCGCCCCGATGTGAAAGCTATCTGCCACGCGCATCCGTCGACGGCCACAGGGTTTGCTGCGGCTGGGCGGTCTCTTGAAGAAACGGTCCTTCCGGAAGTGATCGTGGGCCTAGGCAAGATCCCTTTGGCAGCTTACGGAACGCCGGGGACATGGGAGCTATGCGCCGGGCTTGAACCACTGGTTCAGGACCACGATGCTATCTTGCTGGAAAATCACGGCGTTGTGACCTGCGGCCCAGACTTGGGCACTGCCTTTCAACGTATGGAAACAGTGGAGCAGTTTGCGCGGGTAATGCTTACCGCGAAATTGCTCGGCGGACCGCATCTGCTGCCGCGGGCGGAAGTACAGAAGTTGATCGCCGCCAGTCCTCGTTGTGCAACGGCAACTCGCAACGAGGAACTCGTGCTGTCGTTCACTGCCGAATCTGTGCGCAATCGCAGCGCAATGGCGCGGCCAGGACTTGAACAGGTCGCAAGGTGAAGAAGCCCTCAGTGCCACGATGATGAGTGGGGACTGGAGGACGCGTGATTATCTCGCAGTCGGGATATGGGTTTCGTGAGCAGCCGAGCGCAGGGAACGGTCGGCGTATACCCAAGTTTGACAAAAGTTTGTTGGGATGTGCCATTGGAACGGATCAAAACAAGTTCGCAAAAGCAGTGGAAGAAGGAGGCAATCATCATGATTTGGAAGTCGAAACGGAGTCTTATTCCATTGGGGTTGGCGCTTGTCCTCATGCTTCTGGCATGTGGGTCCACGTTCGGCCAGGACATTAAATACAACTTCATGCCCGGGACAGATTTCTCCAAATATCATACCTATAAGTGGGTCTCGGAGAGCAACGGGCATCCGGATCAGATCATCGATCAGCAAATCAAAGAGGCGATCGATCAGCAGCTCGTCGGCAAGGGATTGACCAAAACCGACGGCGAAACTGCTGATTTGTTTGTCGGCTACCAGGCCTCGGTAAATCAGGAGAAGCAGTGGAATGCCTACGGGGGAGGAATGGGATGGCGGTTTGGCGGCGGAATGGCGACCGCAACGAGTTCCACGATACGTGTTGGGACACTGGTGGTGGACGTTTACGACCCAGCAACCAAACAGCTTATCTGGCGTGGCCAAGCGACAAAGACACTGAATCCGAGTAACAATCCTCAAAAGAATCAGCAGAACCTCAACAAGGCCGTGGCCAAGCTCCTGAAAAACTTTCCACCTCCACCGCCCAAGAAATAGGCAACAATCCTGGGACTGATCGCCAGTGAGTTGCCAGACATTTCTCGTCGCTTTCGTAGACGCGCGAAGCGTTTACTACCCGTTTTCGAATGCCCCTATGCGCGACACGTGCGAAATGCTCGACGCACGGGATTGATTTTCACAAGACGGCCGGTTTCTACGCATGAACCAAATAGTCAGATACCCATTCCTCGTGCTGACGATTTATCTCGTAATCCTGTGGCTCTCGGCGCAGATTGGCGCTTACTTTCGGAAGAAGCGACAGAAACCTCAAGAAGCGGAGCGCGAAGATTTCGGCGTTGTCGTGACCGCCGCTCTAACGCTGCTCGCTCTCATTATTGGATTCAGCTTTTCGATGGCTGGCAGCCGGTACGATGAGCGGAAGAATCTCGAGGAATCAGAGGCCAACGCCATCAGTACCGAGTACCTCAGGGCAGACTTTCTGCCCGCCGCCGATGCGGCAAGAGTGCGCGCTCTACTGAGGAACTATCTAGATCAGCGGATCTTGTTCTATGAAACTCGGGATGACAAGCAACTTAGGCAGATCGACAGTGCTACTAGCCAACTAAGTTTTGAGCTCTGGTCCGCCATTCAGGCTCCATCTGCGGCGCAGCCGACTTCTGTGCGTGCCCTCGCTGTTTCGGGTATGAACGATGTGTTGAATTCCCGCGGATACACGCAAGCCGCCTGGTTGAACCGCATTCCAGTTTCGGCCTGGGGTCTCATGACGGCAATCGCCATTTGCTGCAACCTGTTGATCGGCTATGGCGCGCATCGTGGTGAAGCGAAGACCTTTCTGCTTCTCGTTCTGCCGCTAATTGTGTCCATCTCGTTCTTTCTCATAGCGAACATTGACAGCCCCCGTGGCGGCACAGTTCGCGTGTATCCGAAGAACCTGGCGAGCCTTTCTGAGGCCTTGCATGCGCACTAGAGCATTTCTAATTTAAGTATCTACATTTGTGCGATAATCCTCCTGTTGGTTCGCGGGAGGTGCGGATGCAATCGTATTCACAGGATTTGCGTGATCGTGTGCTGCGAGCTTTGTCCCGGGGAGATGCCCCTTCGGCTATCGCGCGCCGCTTTGAGGTCAGCCGCTTCTATGTCTACCAAGTGCGCGACCGCGAGCAAGAAACCGGGGTACGCAGCAGTTTTCCGATCGGCGGCCATCACCGGTCCCGGTTGGTAGAAGCGGAGTCCGCTTTGCGCGGCTGGATCGCCGCCGAGCCGGGACTGACTCTGGCCGAGTTGCAAGAGCGGTTGGCGTCGCAGGGTATAGGGATCAAAATCGGCGCACTTTGGCATCAGTTGAACAAGTGGAATCTGACGTTCAAAAAAAACGCTGCACGCCAGCGAGCAAGAGCGCGAGGACGTGCAGGCAGCGCGGCGCGCCTGGGGTGAAGCGCAGTCTGCACTGGACGTCGAAAAGCTGGTGTTTATCGATGAAACCTGGGCCGCGACCAACATGACGCGGAGCCATGGCCGCGCCCCCAAGGGTTGTCGCTGCGTGGGTTCGGCGCCCCTGGGCGGTTGGCAAACGACGACCTTTGTCGCCGGCCTGCGCCACCATCGATTGACCGCTCCCCTGGTCGTCGACGGGCCCATGGACGGCGAGCTATTCCTGGCCTGGGTGGAACAATTTCTGTGCCCCACACTCCAAACCGGAGACCTCGTCATCCTCGATAACCTCAGCAGCCACAAAGTGCACGGGGTCCAACAAGCCCTTACCGCGGTCGGTGCCAGAGCGCTCTATCTGCCGCCCTATTCTCCGGATCTGAATCCCATCGAAAAGCTCTTCGCAAAACTCAAGGCGCTGCTCCGCAAAGCCGCCAAACGATCCACCGAGGAACTATGGAAAGAAATCGGCGAACTCCTCAACACTGTCACAGCAAGCGAATGCGCGAACTATTTTGCTTCATCCGGATATGTAAGTACTTAAATTAGAAACGCTCTAATCGCAGCTTCAGGCCGGCGATAATCTATCGAGTGCAGTCGATCGGCTGTTGAGAACTTTTCGATGGCCCAACGGCCACTAAGAGGAGCTGGGGTGAGAATCCAGATATGAACTTGAGGCGGACTTCAGCTCTCGAGCAGAATAATGGCGCAGTTTCATTTGACGCCAAAAATCCCAGTTCACTGCTCTTATTGTGGTGAAGCGCCGCCGCCAATCTTCGTGCCGATCACTTCGCCGGATATAATAATTTCCACGCGCCGGTTTTGCTGGCGACCTTTTGGCGTGTCATTGCCAGCTACGGGGTTCGCCGGACCAAAGCCCTGTGCAGTGATGGAATCCGCGTCGAGTCCTTGCTGGATCAGATAATCCCGTACAGCATTCGCCCGCTGTTCCGAAAGAGTTTGATTGAACGCGGGAGTTCCCGTCGTATCCGTGTAGCCCTCGACCGCGAGTTTAAGGCCTGGATGGGACAAGACGATACCACTGAGTTTTGCCAACCCCAATTGTGCTGCCATCCTCAGGTTATATTTTCCCGTATCGAAGAGAACATCGCCCATGTTGACCTGGAGACCGCGGGGTGTGTCTGTTGTTGGAAGCACGCGGTTGAATTGCTGCAGCAGTTGGGCGCGAAGATCAGCCGCGGCCTGACGAGCTTTTTCGGCTTCCGCGTTGGCGGCGTCTTCTTTTGCTTTTAGAGCGTCCGCCTCCATTTTCGCCTTAAGGGCGGCCGCATCTGCCTCCGCTTGCATCTGGGCTTGCTTTGCGGCAGCGAGTTCGGCTTGCCGTTTTGCTTCCGCCTCGGCGTCCGCCTTGATCCGTGCTTGCTTTGCCGCAGCGATTTCAGCTTGCTGCTTTGCCTCGGCCTCGGCTTTGGCTTCGGCCTCGGCTCTGGCCTTGTCGGCCGCAGCTTGTTGCTCCGCGGCTATGCGCTCCTGGTATTGACGTTCGGCAGAGAACGCGCGCGCGTCCTCCGCGAATTGCACGGTCTGCTTGGCGGTCGAGATGATTTGCTTTTTGTCGGCTTTGCTCGTAAGAGCGTTTTCTGCCATTTGCAGGCTGGCTTGCGCTTTGGAAAAAATATCTGGTGCGTACTGAGCAGCTCCACGAGCCTTCGCGATGTCTACTGCATTTCGCGCTTCATACATCTCCAAGGGCACGCGGGAGAGATCGGGCGTTAGAGCCAGGGGATTTCCCAGCTTCGCGTATTGACCGCGCTTCATCAGTTTGTAGGATGTGACAGGGAATAGCTTTCCCTTGGTATTTTTCCGTGTCTCCATCTCCAGGACCACCATCTCGCTGGGCACACGGACAGCGAAATAAGGCTCCGCAGTTATAATGAGGGAGAACGTTTGGGCCGGAGAGGTCGCGCTCAGTTTTGCTTCGCCATTTTTATTGATGAAAATTTCCCCTGAATTGCCAGTGCGTCCGTCTGGTGTGACGACCCAGAGCACGAAGGTCAGATACTCCGCGCCGAGATTTGAAGCCGGAGTCATGCCCTTGACCGCCACCTCGATATTCGTTAGGCCGGCGTTGGCCCTGGCTTGAACCTTTGCCTCACCGCTGGCCTGGGGCATCAGCTGAGTGCCCGTCAGACTAACTTTCGTGCTGCCGCCGCCCACGGTGAAGCCTATCGCGACGGTGGACTTGCTAATTAGACTGGAGGCTGGTATTTTTTCCGGCGCCTGCCCCATGGCGGTAGCCGCCATGATTCCGAGTGCCACGCAGGCTACAGCGAACAAATTCGCCTTCATGATTTGTCTCCCCTTCAAGTCAGTCAATTCTGCCCGTCGCTTGCTCTGCCACATAGACAAAGCAAATCGGATCGCCGCTCTTCCGCCTCTTCAAGGACTCAGTACTTTATCTTTGGCGGGAAAGTCTTAAGAAGTTTGGCAGCGGCTTTATCGAGAACCTGCTTCTTGTGATCGGCATTGAAGGCTTTTGAAACATTCCCGCGCCACAGCAAGTCTTTGGAAGCCGAATCGTAAAAGTCCAGCACCAGATTTCCGAACTGAATCGTTGAATTATTTTCTATCGACAGTGCGGGGCCTCCGTAGCTGGCACCATAACTGCAAAAGTACTCCCATCCTCGCCCGTGCCCGCCGGCGCCACCGCGCATGTATTGCTTGATTTCTTTTTGTTGAGCGAAGCTCACTTGATAAGCAACATAAAGCTGGGCTCCCTGATTAGCTTTGGTGAGCCCCTTCGCCGCGAGTTGCGCTTCAATCGCTTGCCTGATTTCGGAATCAAAAAATGAGTCGCTAACGCCGGCTCCAGGGATATCTACCCATTCGTAGGTTTTATAGATCGAGAAGTTGACGCCCTGGGCGTAGTTGTAGCTGGCACTCTGCGCCAGGGCAATAGTCGGCCCGAACATCACAATGAAAACGAAAAACAGAGGAACTCTGACTCTCATTGACCACCTCTCGCCGCTGTCCTTTATTGAGCCTGGAGACGTGATTATCTGGTTTTAAAGGTCGAATCCATGCACGGCTGAAACTGCCCCTCCTGGAGAGCCCTGCCTCTTCAGAATGTTTCTTCAGGGAGCTACTCGTTACTCCTCGTCGTTTGTACGATGCCACGTCTTATCCGGGTTGTAGAGCTCCATAGCCGCCGCGATTTTGGCGGTATCCGGCCCCAGATCCTTCTGGTAAACGATGTTGTCGTAACTGACGATAAAAGTTTGAACGCCCGTGACTCTATATTCTGCAGGCCACGCAACGAGCGCAAAGCCACCGATCATGACGCCATGCACAACGTAATCGAGCTGACCCAACGGGGCGGCAGGACCTTGGCCTACCAGAGTCTTGAAATAATAGCCACGATATGGCCCGGACTTGATCGAGTAGCCTTCTTCAATCGCCTTGGCGATAGTTTCCCCGATAGGACCACCAGAGCTGCCATCCTCATTTTGCCAAGCGAGTCCATCATGTTTGCCAGGAGTGCTGATAATGCGTTGCGCGTATTGATTTACCCCGCTGTCGTCATGTATTTCTGACGCATACTCCTCCTGCGCCTCCGCATAGCCCCGACAGATGGTTATCGCATCGAGTTCGTTCTCTCCGATGCGCCGGTCGAGGATCTCTGTCCGGCCTGCCTGTGAATCGAAGTGCCACGTTCCGCCCTGCTGGACGATCGGAACCGGGACGGGCCAATCCTCGTTGCCGACCGATAGGATTGCCCGATTCGGATGGTTAGGATCCGTTTCGACCTGCGTTTTTTCCTCAGCCAGTGCGGCAAACGCGGCGCGCGAGTTCTTGTCCTGTACATCATCTCCTGTGGCGACGAAATCCTTGCCCTCAGGCCCGAAGATCGCAAGCAGAGCAGAGACGTCGTCGTTCTTCACCGCCAGAATCATGGCGTCCCCAGCCTCTTGCGCAGTCTTAAAGGTTCTCTGTTGCAACTGCGTGGTCGCCGTTGTTGCTGTCGTATGGGGCAGAGCGTGCAACGCGATTGCCAGGAGGCAGCACGCGCCAATACCCCAAGTCGTAAAGAGAATTTTCGTTAGGCGTGCATTTAGTATTGGAGAAGTCATATCTTTTTCCTTTTGTTTTGTGCTCGATCAACGTGGGCGCGCGCCGCCTCCCGAACGCATGCCTCCGCTGCGGGAAGATCCCAGACTGGCCGCGCCCCGCGCACTGCTGGCCTGAGCGCTGGCCTTGCTCGATGCCCCCCCGAAGGCACCGGTGTTTCCAGAGGGCGTGTTGTTCGGAACCTGCCGGTTACCTATGTTGTTGCCGAGGTTCCCCTGATTCGCACCCGCATTGCTAGGACGCGTGCCGGGGTTCGAAGCAGGGCGGTTTGCAGCATTAGAACCGGCATTGCTCGGGCGCGCACCTGTACTGGGCGCCGATCGGTTGGCCGAACCGACGCTCCCGGTGCTCACCCCAGGTTGCTGTCTGTTGCCCCCTCCTTGTTGCTGCCGGGCGTTTGTCTGCCGCGCGGACAAGGAATCGCCCCGCGCGGTGCCGCCATACTGCTTGGCCACCTGTTGACTTGGATAGGGCGTGCCGCCGCGGTGTTTCGGGTTGTGCTGCCAGCTGTTTCCGTTTCCATACGGAGTAGGCCGAGGCCTATTTACGTTGATGTTCGTCCTGTTATAGTGGCTGACGTAGCGGTTGTTGACGTTAATGTTGATGGTGGTGCGGCTGTACCCCCACCCGCAACCGTAGCCCCAGCCGCCCCGGTAATACGAACCGTAGGCAACGCCGATGCCAAACGCTATAAAGACACCTGCTGGATAGTACGCCGGCGGTGGATAGTAGATTGGCGGATATGGATAATAAATGGGTCCATAAACCATGATCGGGCTATAGACCGGCACATAGACAACTTGCGTGCTCGCCGGCTGAATTACCACCACAGTCTTCGTCTCCACTGTCTTAGTTTCCACGGTCTGTTGCTCGCTGGACTTCAGATTGCCCGCATCCATAGCCTTCTTGCGCATGCGTTGCACCGCGTCCATCACGTCATCCTGCTGTGCCAGGAAGGCGTTTCCCAAATCAGTGGTCCACTTGATGTCATCGGCCAGGCGCTTGACCAAGTCCGGAAAGATGGCCATCGATTGGATGCTTGGATCCCAGTCCTGCTTCTCAACGGCATTCGTAAGGTCATCACCCTTCAAACTGCTATTCCTCTGGATCCATTGCTGTAGCTGGATCAGTTCCAGAGGATAGGTAGCAGCCACCAGCACCTGGCTTAACAGCGGGTCCGGGTACAATGCGACAGGCGCGACCAGAGAATCCAACTGATCATTGGAAATGTGCGGAGGCACCTGATCCACTGATCCACCTTGCCGCGACGCCGGCTGTGCATAGACCGCAGTTTCGCCCGGAGCCAGCAGCAAAGCGCATAGGACAGCAACGAGGCTCTGACTTAGACTGCTGCGGAATTTGTTTCGAAGTGGCTTTCTGTTTATCACTGTTGACACCTTTGTCTGTCGCTGGCACCGGGGAGTGGGTTGATAGATTCGAGTTCATCCGACGCAATGCAACGCATCTGGCCAACTGCCCGATTCAGTGGCGTAGGGGTCTTCCTTTGCCAATCGATACGCTGCCCGTTCACGGCCGAACATTTTCAGATTCTATCCGGTGATTCCATCTGCGCACGTGACGTAAAACCGCGAAGCTGCCCCGCCCAATTCTTATAATCTCGGGCTTCAATTGCTGATACTGGTAAAATTACCAGGGGACGCCTGCGGCTGGTCTCACCTTACAGTAGGGATTCGAATTATTTCGACGCCCGCACTCACCACGCAATCCGCAGCGTTTGTTTGATAAGCACCAAAGGCAATAAATCGCCCCTCCTTTTGAAGTCTTACACCTCTGCGATTCAGGCGCTCGAACCAAGTCTGTCAGTTTTGACAGTTTCCGACAGCGACCACGCGACCTATCGTGTCGTCATCAGGAGCCCGAGGATCCGTGAAGAGGCCGGTCCCACGTTAGGAGGTAATCAGCAAGGCGCCTTCTATGACCTCTATTCCCGGTCCCCGCTTTCTGCCAAGAGCACATGGAGAACGGGAGAGAGACAAGATTCGAAGCGCCAGAGGTCGCACTTACACGACCTCCATAGGTGCAGTGAGTCTGATTCGGAACAAGAACTACCCGGTTAAGCATCGAGAGTGCTGTTGCAATGGGAGCGCGATTGAAGTTTGGGTCATCCAGTAAAAATATAGAAATGAGGAGAAAAGATAATGAAGATCAGAAGCACAATTGTCTTGGGGATTGTTCTGCTGTTCGGAACGACGGCGTTCGCGCAGGACTACCCGAAAGTGGAAACATCACTTGCTTTCATGTACATCCGCACCCCAACTTCCTTTACGGTTCCGGATACGTCCCCAGTCGATCCTGGTGCGAGTTTTAGCGAAAGTTTTAACTGCGCGGGTGCTGGCGGCACGCTCGCATACAACGTGAGCAGTGTGGTCGGCATAGCTATGGACATGGGCGGATGCAAGTATTTTGGTAATACGATTCCCGCCTTGAGTGCAAAACTTAGCGGGAGTGATTTTACCTATATGTTCGGGCCGCGATTCACCTATCGAAACAGCAGCAAAGTCCGGCCATTCGGGCTTGTAAACTTTGGCGGGAATCGCCTCAGTCTCAGTTGCGATAGCGGAACTTCGTGCAGCGGCGTGTCGTACAGCAAGAATGCTTTTGCTATGACGGCAGGTGCGGGTTTTGACGTGCAGCTGAACAAGAAAATATCCTGGCGAGTCATCCAGGCCGAGTATCTCTACACCCGCTTCGGAAATAACTGCCAGCTAGAACTATGCAGCAACAATAACAACCAGAACAGCTTCCGTATGAAGAGCGGAATCGTCATCGCCTGGTAAAGTGGGAGCGCCCACTCAGAGTCTGTTTGGGTCGGCGCTCTAGATTCCGTACAAGATCGTGGCGGGGCGAAAGGCTCGAATAACTTGCCGCCAACTCTGGCTCTGCCGGGGCTGGCGGCTAGCCACGTAATCTCATAGTGCTCGCACCACAAGATCAGGGCAGCCTTTTATCCGAAGACCGCGGGATTGCTTCGCGAACTTCAAGCAAGCGGATCAAATCCAATGTAGTGGGCCGACTGTTTCTGTTATGTCACGCATGAAGGGCCCTACGCGAAGCAGGCGATTCCGCCCCTCTGAACCCTTCATCTCATGCCCCCTGGCAGTTTTGACAGTTCTCAGGAAATCAGGGAGGACCTAATGTCCCTTTACCTTAAACCGAAAGGGGGATCCGACTCGAGAGAACACCCTCCGACCCCAAGCGGGGCAAACGAAGCCTCGACTATCTCTCATATGCGGACCGGATCCCCTTTTCTCAAAAATGAGCTGGTCGGATCTCGAGTATGCCAATCCGGCTATGATTCGAGGATGAGTTCTTTCACCGCGCATACATCCTTCTTCAAACATCCATCTTAAATCTGGCGGTCAATTCTTCCTGAATTCACCGTTGGCTCGTTATGAGCTTTGCTCAGAACTCTCGCGGTCATATGTGCAAATACCGCGTGTCCAGTCGCCCGCGTAAGATCTGGCTGACGATCACAGAGAGTGGTTTTTGGTAGGAGGCCGATCAAATGAGGCACAAAACTCTCAAAGCACTTTGCGGAGCACTGGGGACGGTATTCATGCTCAGCTCTGCCTCGCAGAAAATCGAGCCAGGTGATTCACGAGGCGATTTGCAGCTAATCTTACCGCCAGCGATGGATTGATATCTCGAGGGGAAACCATCGAGTTGATCAGACTTGCTCCCGTCCCTACTAGGGCTAGGATTTGGCGACGGCCGCTGAGCTAGGTTTCCTCCAGGTTGGCGAGCAGGTGGGCTGTCATAAGACGTTCAGACAACAGTCCCCTTGATGCCGTCCAATGTTCTGTCATTAATGACAGTACCGCGGCGAATATCCTTCGACTAGTTTGAAGGCGCGGATCCGCGCCAGCCACTGCATAAATACTCGGAGGCATTGGCCCGTGTCCGGTCTCGCGGTAAATAGGGCTCGTAGGCACGCGCGAGCAGGTCAACCTGTCGGTTGCCGGTTCGTGGTGCCCGCTAGACTTGGGGAAGGGAATCTGGATTTTGGCTCAGTTACCCTTGACCTGCTCCTCTCACGAGGAGCGGGAGTCAGCCGGGTTGCGGGGAGATAAACCTTGGGTCGTGCTCGTGTACTGTTAGCTGACGACCATCTGATGTTGGTAGAGGCGCTCAAGACGGTGGTGGACGCTGAGTATGAAGTCGTGGGTTCGGTCGGCGACGGGCTTGCACTATTAAGAGCAGCGGAAAAACTGCGACCCGATGTTGTTGTTCTGGATATTGCCATGCCTATACTGAACGGTCTCGACGCCGCTCGGCAGCTAAAGATTAATCTCCCTGCGGTCAAACTGGTTTTCTTGACGATGAATGAGGATCCTTACCTTGTGGGGGAAGCATTTCGCGCTGGCGCGTCTGCTTATTTACTTAAGCAAGGGGCGGCATTGGAACTCACAAGGGCGATCGCTGATGTGCTGAAAGGCCGAACCTATATCACGCCTTGCATCGAAGGAAGTTTGTCCAGTATTTCCATGCTCCCACCCGAAGCGCGTGAGCACGCACCGCAACCCACTGCACGGCAACGGCAGGTAATTCAACTGTTGGCTGAGGGGCGCTCCATGAAGGAAATCGCTGGCTTGCTGAACATCACGATGCGCACTGTGGCTTCACACAAATATCGTGTTATGGAACTGCTGCAGATCAAGACCAGTGCTGAACTCGTGCGCTACGCCGTCAAACACAAGATCGTCTCTTGACCGCCGGGGCCATCTTGCATTTTGCATATCGGTACTTTTGCCAGTAGATTTCCTCCTTTTCTATCGGCACCGTGAGCACGTACTCTGGTTCCATCACGCGCGGTAGGGTCTCGCGACAGGTAAGAAGGGGAGTCGTCGTCTCCAACCGGCATTCTTCCCTGTCAAGCGAATCTCGCCGATAACCTCCACGGCTTCTATGCGCAGAAAACGAGTCGTAATCGCGGATGATCTTGTTCCCACCTTAAACGCAGTCGGTGACTTGTTGCGGCCTGCCTTCGATGTAGTGGGTACTGCTTGCGACGGAAGAGCTGCGTTGGAAACCACTCTAAAACTCGATCCTGACCTCGTCGTATTGGAAGTGTCGATGCCCGTAATGAGCGGAATCCAAGCAGCAAAGGAACTGATAAGGCGGCGCAGCCGCGCCAGGATTGTGTTTCTCACCGTGTGCGAAGATGCCAATACTCTGAAGGCTTGCCAGGCCGTCGGGGGATTGGGTTACGTGGTGAAAATTTCCATGGATAAGGACCTCATCCTCGCACTAAATGAAGCGCATGCCGGTCGTGCCTTCGTTTCCCGCTTTTCATCCCCGCAACAACTTCCTTAGAAGCAGGGCGACCATAGATCTCCAGACGCAATTTCATGCCTGCTGGACTCAGCCAAGCCCGAAGTCCTGTCACTTTTGACAGTTTCGTCCTCGAAGCCTTCAGGCGGAGCATCGTCAACTGAATTAACGAAATCAAGGTGTTTGTCGTCACATGGACCTTGGCCACCAGCGGAGCAGAAGTAAAAGCCAAGGATCAAGGGGGAGAATTGCATGTTTGACCAAAGGCCACGAAGCATTAGTTTGGTCGATCACAAGCCAACACTGCGCAGCAGGACGGTGCGTCTTTGTGACAAGCATAAGGGAATGAGAAAAGTCGCAGCGTTCGCACTAACTCTGCTGTTGTTTGTTTTTGTCGCACCGTCTCATGCCCAAACGACGCCTCCTGATCACGACACTAACCTGCTCGGGACAGACGGAGTGACTTCGACCGTAATCTCGGCCCCCGCCATCGCAACTCAGCCTCCGGCCGCCGACTCAGCTGACTCTCCTCTGCCCCAGACAGCTGCCACCGGCGAGGATGACGCGTGGCATTTAGCCGTGAGCCCCTATCTCTGGTTTGCCGGCGTGCATGGTACCGCCTCGGGCCCGAACGGAAACGGCCTCGGCTTCCGTGCGAGCCCTAGCGATCTTCTTTCACATTTTCGTTTTGGGCTGTTGGGAGCTGCTGAAGTTCGCCACAAGTGGCTAGTGGCCTCAAGCGACCTGCTCTGGATGAGGCTAGGGGATGACAAGGCGATCGCGTTCCCAGAACTGGGGGCAACAAGCGCGAACATGACCGCCGACACATTTCTTCTGACTCCCAAAATCGGCGTCCGCGCGATCAATACCGAAAAAATCAAGGTTGATGCTTTGGCAGGATTCCGCTACTGGCATTTCGGAGAGCGCCTAAACTTCAATCCCTCCCTTCTAGGGCTTAATTTTAGTGCCTCGCAGAACTTCGTGGACCCGGTATTCGGCGGACGCATTCAGACTGCACTCTCACCCAAAATCGTCGTAAACATTTTCGGTGACGTCGGAGGATCGGGGACTGGTACGCGGCTCGAATACCAGGTGGCTGGCTTGATCGGCTACAAAATCAAGCCGGCATGGACCCTGCAGGCGGGCTATCGCTATCTAAACTTGGACTACAGCACCAGCCGTGGCGGGGTCTTCAACCTTACGCTTGCTGGAGTTTTATTTGGCGTTACTTGGAATCTCAAGTGAGTGAACTTGAGAGGGGCGTTTAGCACACCTACAGAGATCATCCAGCACAGGTGAGGGGACAAAAATGAAGCGGTTACGACGAGAGGGACCTGCCCTGGGAGCACTAGCGATCTTTCTCCTGTCCGTGGCGCCGCTTTTTGCACAAGATACGCCCGTTGGCCCGGAGGGCACTCAGGTTGCCACGCAGGCAACGCCAGCGGCGGCGGCGAATACCGATGCCTTAAGAAACGCGGCACAGAATCCGGTGGCCAGCCTCATCAGCGTTCCCATTCAGGAGAACTTTAACTTCGGTGTTGGGCCGGCCGATCGCACCCAGAATGTTCTGAACATTCAACCCGTGATTCCGCTCAGCTTGTCGGATAACTGGAACCTCATCGTTCGCTGGATTACGCCGGTGATCTATCAACCCCTTCCCATACAACAGCCGCCCGGGGCTCCTTTGCAGACCACTGGAGTCTATGGGTTAGGTGACATGAACCCTTCGTTTTTCCTGGTACCGAAGAAGAGCAAAATAATCTGGGGCATTGGGCCGACTGTGGTGCTGCCAACGGCAACCAGCACGGCTTATCTCGGCCAAGGGAAGCTCAGTATGGGGCCATCGGTGGTCGTTCTCGTGCAGCCCCCACATTGGACGATAGGGTTTCTTGCGAACAATGTTTGGTCTGTGGCCGGTCACGCGAATTTCAATACCGACGGCACGGTCAATAAGCCGCCCGTGAATCAATTCCTCCTGCAGTGGTTCGTCAACTACAACATGAAAAAGGGTTGGTACCTGACCACCTCGCCTATTATCACGGCCAACTGGAGGGGAACCAACAGCAACGTGTGGACGGTGCCCTTCGGCGGAGGCGTGGGCAGGATTATGAAACTTGGATTTCAGCCAGTGAACATCTCCGCGTCGTTCTATGGCAACTCCGTTCATCCGCCGGGAGCTTCGCCTTGGGGGCTGCGCCTGCAGTTTGTGTTGCTGTTTCCCAAGCTAACCAAGGAGGAGAAGAAGATGTTGCTAGAGAAAGCCCTGAAACAGATGAACGAGGAGCAGACGCAGAAGAATTGAATTGGAAGGACGAGGCTCATAGATGTTTGGACTTTCACGAGTTTCCGGGCCTGCAGCGAAACCGCTGGGACAGCCCAAGAAAATCTCCATTTCATGCTCGCCGTTGAGGCGTTCATGAATTGCTTCCCGTGCGTTTGATTTGAACAGCGCGAGGTCGGGCCGAACGTCGCACCGTGGTTTTGTGGAGGTCAAGCTAATAAGGATCCCCCGGTAACCCGATGGGACTAGGTGCTACGTTCATGACCCGATTTCAGAGCACGGGGCTGAAACTTGCGATGTTTCTTCTCGGCGCGTGTATCCCTGTCCGCGCTCAAGACGTTCAATTTTTGCCCGAAGTTGATACTTATCTCAAATTGAACTCCATGTTCCGAGCCTATCTCGAATCCAAGGAGGACCGAGAAGGCGGTGACCCTACTCAAGTTACCACCGGCCCCAGCCTACAGATCTTCCTGAAACCATTGATCAAGCTCAAAAAAGTGAGGGCCTTTGACCTGGATGACGCGAAGTCAAGATTCCTTGTTTTGGAAGTCGGCTACCGTCGCATCACGGAACCAGATGCTCCATTTGAAAACCAGATGCTAACCTCTGTGACCTTCAACTATCCGATGAAAGCCGGCTTGGCCTTGTCGGATCGCAACCGTGCGGAGCTCGACTGGAAGAACGGCACTTTCAATTGGCGCTACCGCAACAAATTGACGGTTGATCGAACTTTTTCAATCCATTCCTATCACTTCATCCCGTACGCCGCTGCTGAGCCGTTCTACGAGAGCCAGTACGGCAAAGTCAGCACCACCTCTCTCTACGCCGGTAGCTTGTTTCCTGTCGGCAAACACGTTCAATTCGACGCCTACTATGAGCACGATAACAACACAGGTAAGCACGCAAACACGCAGCAGGCTTCTGTCGGGTTGGCCGTTCATCTTTTCTTCTCAGTAGGCGGCAAATGAATCTCGAAATGATCACAAGTACGTCTTTCCTCCCGAACAGAAGCACTGACAAAGGCCATTCCAGCCCTGAATTGGCGTGACCGATGCTGCTGATCTTTCCGCGAATACTAGGGGGCAAAATGAAAGCTCAAACTCTTGCGTTCCTCCGCGCGAGCGGTTGCGTCCTCCTAGTGTCTCTATTGGCCTGCCTCTGTTGCCGTGCGCAGGCGAAACGAAAAGACATCGTCATCATGAAGAACGGCGACCATCTCACCGGGCAAGTAAAACGCCTACAAAATGGTCTGTTGTACGTCGAGACGGAATATGCGTCCGGTAATCTCGCTTTGGATTGGAATCAAGTCCAATCTGTACAAAGCACCGCGACCTACCGAATTGTCCTGAACAACGGACAAAGGCTAGTTGGAAAAATTGAAAAGAACTCCGGTGAAACAGCGAAGCCCGAAGACTTTCTGATTCACGAAGCGTCTGAGGACGTGCAGGTCCCCTCGGCGGACATTGTTAGTATCGAAACAAAAAAGCCCACATTCTGGCGAGAATTGCAGGGCTCCATAGATCTTGGCTACAGCTTTGCCAGTGGAAGCAGCCAGACCACACTGAACGCCGATACAAGCGCGGCGTACCACACCCCGGGATGGGAAGCTGCGACTTCTTTCGATTCGACCTTTAGCGGCCAGTCGGGGGCATCCAGCACAAATCGCGAGGATTTGCAGGGAACGTTCTCTAAGTTCTTAAACAGAAATTCCTTCGTCGCGGGACTGTCTGATTTTCTTCATAGCAGCCGCCAGGATTTGAACCTGCGCACGACCCTCGGCGGCGGCTATGGACGCTATTTGAAACGGACGACCAGCAATAACCTTGCCTGGCTGGGCGGTGTTGTCTACATTCACGAATCCTTCGACACCATGGCGGGTCAACCGTCGGGCCAAAGTATGGAGGCTGTCGTGGGTTTGCAATACAACTATGTACGTTTCAACTTCGGCGAGTTCGATTCTCAGTTGCGGATATTTCCCGGACTGACCGACTCGGGTCGTTTGCGCTTAACGACCAACAATTCGCTCACCATCAAGCTAAGGAACAATTTTCACCTGGCCTTCACATTCTGGGACAACTTCGATAGCAGGCCGCCCGCGACCGCAAGGAAGAATGAGCTTGGCATAAGTTCGGGAGTCGGCTGGTCCTTCTAGCCACTCCCTTCACGACCGCCGAACGATGACATTTTGTTTTTCTAATTCTTCGACTAAAACCTTAACGAATTGCCCGATCACCTTCATCGGTGACTTGCCATCAAAAGTATTGGTGGTTCCCGTCCACACTAGTTCTCCGTCGGGCTTTGCTGTGGAATAAAAATTTGTCTCTACTTGCGCGAGTCTTACTTTTTCCATATACCCCGGCGTGTAGATGAGGGGAGACACCGCTCCGTAATAGGCGGCAAAACTCCCATAATAAGGATACGGGTTATAGACTTGGCCGGGCACATACGTCGTCTTGTTCACGGCCTTGGTTAACCGTGCGACTACGATTGCGTCGAAATTCTGCTCCTTGATCACTGCCCTTAAGTCGCTCATGTTTATGGGCGTCACATTCGGACGCGGCAGAAACACATAGCTCTGAGTAGCCTGAACTCCCGGCCGGGCGATCGCCGCCACCAACTCATCCTCGAATTCTGCGCGATTTTCGGCTTTGCCATTCAGCGCCAGGACGAGAATGTTCGCAAAATGTCCCCCGGAGTAGTTCGGATTCTTCCAGCTCAGCGCCAACTTTGGGGAACTCGCGCCAGAGATTAGTGGGATTGCAAGGAGAGCAACGCTTATAAGTAATAGTTTTCGCATGTCGTTCCTTCCTCGTGCTATACGCGGCGCACGTGATGCGTTGGTCCGTGCCTGTTTCTGCCTACATGTGGGTGCGCGTGCTAAGACTTGTCGAATGATGGAGCGGCGCCAGTGCCTCATGAAAGCTACGCAAGCTTGGGCGCGCTAGACCAACACGCATAGTGTCAAAACTGACAGCTTCACCACTAGCTCGTCCTTACCGGGCAGGGGCAGTAGACACCTCGAAGTATGAACATTTATATGGTAGCGGTGACGTCCCGAAACGTATAAGATTCCTCTGTTCTCAAGGGGTTAGGACGTCTCCTCTCATCTCCGCACGGCGTCTCCATCCCAAAAACGAGGGTCGAAATGCACGTAAACTCCGGCCCCTTTTCGCCGCGAAGTTTGGATTAACCCCTGACGAAATGGCATACACGGATTCCACGTTTGCGAGGTGCTCTCTGAAAAGCATCCCACGACCGGATAGCACGAGTTTAGGGTACTTCGTGACATGCTACCCGCGGCTGGTTCCACCATCCGGTTCGAGGTGCGCATGACTAGCATCGACAATCGTCCGTCATGGAGCGTGTTAAATTACGACTCACCACTCCATACGACGATCTTGGCTTTGCTTGTAGCCGCTGTTTGCTACCTGTCTGCGAACCTGGGTGGAACATTGGTAATAAAAATCCCCCAAACGGTTTGGCCTCTATGGCCGGGGTGTGCGGTCTTAACTGCCATTCTGCTACTCGTGCCCCCAAAAGTCTGGCCGGTTCTTCTCCCCGCCGGCTTGGCCGGGTTTGTTTTCTATGACCTGCAAGCCGGAGTTCCTATCACCTCGATTTCGTGGCTCATTCTGGCCGATATCTCCGAAATCGTTGTTGCTACTTGGGGTGTCAGTTATGCCCTGAGTGGTGTGCCACGTTTGAACAGTCTCAAGGCCCTGGCTAAGTATTTGTTCTTTACGGCATTTCTTGCCTCTCTCATCGTGTCTTCCATTGGCATCCGTGGCATGACCGGCGACAGATGGCTCGATTGGAGGTTTAGCTTTCTATCGGAAGCATTGTCATTCCTCACCGTCGCGCCCGCAATTCTCGGTCTTCTCGGCAAAGCCTGGCCCTCACTACGAGGTGCTCGATCCTATTACTTAGAAGCGGCCATACTCGTCGCAGCGCTAGCCCCATTGAGCTGCTACATGTTCGTAACTCGCGGGCAGAGTGAGTCGCCAGCCCTGCTTTATTCTCTTGTGCCATTCCTAATCTGGGCCGCACTGCGCTTCGGGTCCACAGGAGTTGGCTGCTCGGCAACCATGGTTGCCCTTATCTCCATCTGGGGTACCGTCCACGGTCGAGGCCCCTTCGCCATTGCGAATCCCATCCACCGCGTCTTGTTCCTGCAACTTTTCCTGTTTTTCACTTCCTTGCCCTTTATGGTCCTGGCAGTCCTTGTAGAAGAACGCAAGCTTGCCCAAATCGAGCTCGGCGAAAGCGAGGAGCGTTTGCGTTTGGCCATGGACTCCGGCAAGTCCGTTGGTTGGGAATGGGACCTGAAGACCGGGCACGATTCTTGGTTTGGTGACTTGCAGTCGATGTTCGGAATCCCCTCCGAGCGGTTTCTCGGCAGTCCGGAAGACTTCTATCGGTATGTACACGCTGAAGATCGACAGCTTGTCTCGCGCGCTGTAGCCGATGCAAGGAAGAACCACCTGCCCTACTCATCGGAGTTCCGCGTCGTGTGGCCCGACGGCACTGTGCGCTGGGTCGCCGCGATGGGACGATTCTATTATTCACCCCAAGGAGAGCCCGAGCGCATGCTGGGCATGGCGCACAGTATCACGGCGCTCAAACAAGCCGTACTGGCGTTGCGGCAAAGCGAGGCTGATCTCACGGAAGCACAGCGCCTCGCAAACGTAGGCAGCTGGCAATGGGACCCGAAAACGGACACCGTCTCTTGGTCTGAACAACTTTACCGCATCGCAGGCATCGAGCCCAGTTTGCCCGCTGTCAGCTACAAGGACCACGAAAAACTTTATACAGCCGAAAGCTGGCTACGCCTCCGGAGCGCCGTGGAAGAAGCGTTGAGTTCGGGAACCCCCTACGAACTCGAGCTTGAGATGAAGTGCGCTGATGGCTCAAGAAAATGGGTCATAGCCAAGGGCGAAGTGCGGCGCGACGGCGCCGGTCGCATCGTCCAACTTCGAGGCACGATTGATGACATTACCGATCAAAAGCGGGCGGAGGAGCAACTACGCAAAAGTGAAGAGCGGTTACGTCTCGCTATCGAGGCCGGAAGGATGTTCGCCTGCGACTGGGACGCTGTCACAGACGTGTTCACCAACTCACCAGAGAGCGCCCATATTCTAGGTCTCGATCGCGCGACGCCTATCGCCGGTCATAAAATGTTGGCACTCGTCCATCCAGAAGACCGAAAACAATTTCAGGCTGCGGCTGCCGAGCTGACCCCTGAAAACCCCGAGCTCAGGATTAGCCATCGCATGCTACGTCCTGACGGTGCTGTAATCTGGGTCGAGAGGAACAGTCGAGCGCACTTCGACGAACGCGGTAAGTTGTTGCGAATAGTCGGCATGGTAGCTGACATCACCGAGCGCAAGAGGGCGGAAGAGGCGCTGCGGAAGTCACAGGAAAAATTCTCGAAGGCATTCCAGCAAAGTCCCATGGCACTTGCCATAACTAGTGCCATAGACCGTCGCTTCATCGAGGTGAACGAAACCTTTGAACGCATGTCCGGCTGGCACCGTGACGAAGTCATCGGACGTACAGCCAACGACATTGGCCTGTGGATGGATCTGGCAGAGTCGGCGGAACTCTCGCGGCGAGTTCAAACCGAGGGCTCTCTTCCTCGACTGGAACGCCCTTTTCGGATGCGAGACGGCAGTATTCGCACCGTTTTAGTGGGCGCGGAACTGATCGAGCTAGACGGCGAGCCGTGTATCCTGGCCGTGGCTAGCGACATTACCGACCGCAAACTCGCGGAAGAAGCTCTGCGTGAAAGCGAAACGCGTTTCCGCTTAGTGGCCAATACGGCTCCCGTGCTCATCTGGATGTCCGGCCCCGATAAACTCTGCACCTACTTCAATACCCCCTGGCTGGAATTCACTGGGAGATCCCTCAAGTCTGAGCTTGGACACGGCTGGGCGGAAGGAGTCCACCCCGATGACTTTAAGAATTGCCTCGAAACCTACGTAAAGGCCTTCGATCGCCGGGAGAAGTTCAGCATGGAATATCGGCTCCGGCGCAGCGACGGGGAATATCGCTGGGTTCTCGACCACGGGGTGCCAAGATTCCATGAGGATGGTTCCTTTGCTGGCTACATCGGAACGGGTATCGACGTAACCGATCGCAAATTGGGGGAAGCGGCACTCACAACCGTGAGCCGCAGGTTGATTGAGGCGCAGGAGCAGGAGCGCACCCGAATCGCCAGAGAGCTTCACGATGATATCGGTCAGCGCCTCGCCATGTTAACAATCGAGTTGGACCAGCTTACGCAGAGGTATTCCGATTTACCTGCCGGGCTGATTTACTATGTCGAGCAGCTCAGGCACCAATGCTCCTCCATAGCGGTTGACGTCCAGTCTTTGTCACACGAATTGCATTCCTCAAAACTGGAGTATCTGGGAATAGTGACGGCGATGAGAGCATTTTGCAAAGAATTCGCCGAACAGCAGGATGTCGAAGTGGTCATCGCCAGTGATGAAGTTCCACGCACGCTCCCACCCGAAACCTCGCTTTGCCTCTTTCGCGTCCTGCAAGAAGCTTTGCAAAATGCTTTGAAACATAGCGGTGTGCGGCACTTCGAAGTCGAGCTGCGCTACTCTTCGAATGTGATCCGCCTCGCTGTCCGCGATTCCGGGTCCGGTTTTGACGCCGAGCAGCGAATGAACTCCTCCGGTCTCGGGCTTGTCAGTATGGCGGAGCGCGTGAAGCTGGTGAATGGCGAACTCTCGATCGACTCGCGGCCCAACAGCGGTACGACGATCCACGCCCGCGTGCCCCTGAGCAAAACCGCTCGGGCCAATGTGTAAGACCGCCACTACAATCAATTGACATAATCTTGCGTCTTGCACGATACCTGTCGTTCCTAGCACGCCGAGTGTCCCACTGTAAATTTTAACAGTTGCCGGCGCGGGCAAGGCTGCGTAGCCTCTCGACCGAGGACGAAGATCGGGAATCGTTTCACCGAGTTCTGCCTTGAGGTCGTATGCCCTGTAAGAATTGCGGGTCGGATAACCAAACGCAGTTCGGAGCCGAGCTGAATTTACATCTTCAGGGACTGACAAACAGATACGGCCAATCCATCATGCTATTCCCGAAGCTCTCGATCTGCTTGGATTGTGGTTATACCCAATTTGTAATTCCCAAAGCTGACTTGCCTCGCCTCGCGCTGCCCACCGAAAAATAGGGTTCGGGTGTCCTAAGCGGTCGTTTCACCCGGTTGAACCAATGAATGTTCAGCACAGATTCTTTCGAATACGTGTCTGTCTTTATCGCCGCGAAAGCTGTTGGTTGCGTATCCGCATAGAATATCGACGCCGTAACTTTTTGCTACTTCGTCCCAGAGGTGTTCGAGCCGAATCGTTGCCTCCGCCGAGCCTTCCGCCCAGAGGGAAGGTGCACATTCTCCACAAGCGGAAATGCGGCGGTAATCCCCGTCCACCGCCATCGCCGCCTTACGGAGGAGATCGCCGGCGCCCTTGGCGAATCGAATCTCGCTTGGCATACCCTCGATCATGAACATCGCGAGCGTCTCCGAAACATCCAACGGGAAATAGCGGCCTTCTCTACTGGCAGCTGCAACATCCACGCCCTGAGCTTCCAACTTGCGTCGCAAGATAACGCGGTGCATGTCAAACGCTATGACAATCGCAGCGTTACCGCTCCTGAGAGCGGTCCCAGTGAAAAGCGCAAAGCTCTCCAGTAAGGAAGCCTCATTAGAATAGAATAAAACTTCGTGGTGCCGAGTCCTCTCCGTCCCTTCTTGGCCTGGCCGCGCATCTGACGTGGGAAAGTCCGGAGAATCACTGCGAACTGCGGTCGATGGAGAATCTCGTAGTTGCACGCCGCCGCTGAAGAACTGTTCGCCGAGAAGGACAGCTTCCACTGCGCGGAGTAGTTCAGTTCCAGCCTGAGTTTTGACAACGTACCCACTTGCACCAACGCTGAAAGCTTCCTTTACCACGTCGGGAGAGGATTCCTGGGTAAGAAATATTATTTTGGCGGAGGGAACGAGTCTATGGATTTGCCCGGCCGCCTCGATTCCGTTCAATACGGGAAGACCGATGTCGAGGAGAACCAAGTCTGGATGAAGCTCTAGGGCTTTTTGTACGGCGTCTAGCCCGTTGGAAACCGTGGAGATGACTTCCAGTTCCGGTTTCCGCAGCAGCGTCGAACTAACGAAAGACCGAAACGGTTCGAAATCGTCTACAACCAGAATACGGATATGCGACGTGGCCAGTGCGCTCCATTTCAGCGGGGCTCACTATAAAACACGGAACTGATTTCGAGAAGACTAGCGAACTTGGAGTGCCAACGCAAGTGCTCAGTTTAATTCCCAGTTGGCCGACTATCCATAGCACTCCGTACCGATCTCGATGCCGGGCTTGTGAACGCTGCCCCGCGCCAAAGTCAGAATTTTCATTGCTCTTGGTTTGAACGGAAACTGTCAGAACTGGCAGTCAAGCTGAGGACTTAGCGAGCGGTTTGTTCGCGGCTTTCCGAAGAGTGCGAATAGGTGCAGGAAACCTTCGACGATCAGGAATGAGCTCGTTTCCAAGGAGTGTAAGAATGAGTGATAAGGAACGCGCCGCGCTCCCTGTTTAGGATTTGCGTCGCTCAACTCTAATAGCCTTGCATCACGTACTTAACAAAATCTGGATTGTCGTGAAAAAAAACGGGGAATGCTCCTTCTGAGAAATAAATCCAGGCGTGTATGTCCCATTTCTCACTGTCGTCATCGAATCCCCGTTCCCACAGGATTGCATGGAAAGCTTCGTGCTGAAGCGCCTCGACGTTTCTGAAACGATCGTTACTCCGCGCGATGGAGATTGTTTTCCGCTGGTAATCGGTTACCCCTTCTCCTTCCGAATCTCCATACGTCGAGCTGGCCTCGTGAAAAGAGACCGTATATGTCACGCAGGGTCGATCTTTGAGGCCGCAAACGAGGATAGAGGTCGGCGGAGAGGCATAGGTCTTTTCCGAGCGCGCGGGCGTCCACGCCTTCAGAAAGACGCCGCTGAGAACGGCGAAAACTATCGAGATGAAATAAAAACGCTTCATGGGATCCAAACAAAACAGGACTGCCAGCCCTGAGGGTAGATATCCCGAAGCTCCACTTAAACTGTCAGTTTTGACAATTTGCCGCTCGCCAGGAGTCAGCACTTGTCTTTTAAGTCCGAATCGTGTTCAACGACCTGTTACTTTTGACAGTAGGAGCCATTCCCGCTTGATGACAGGCTGGACGAGATCCTGAGTCGTTACGATTGACTGCCGTTTCATGGAGGGATTTCATGCGTTCAGCTCTTCTATGCCTCTTAGCGTTCGGTCTGCTTCCAGTACCAAGCCAAGCGCAGGAAGCACAGGCCCCCGTTTTCACGATTTCAAAGGAAGACAGCTCCGTCACGTTCTTCGTCAAAGCTTCGGTGGCTATCAAGGGCACTTTCAAAGCATGGGACGCCGCTCTCACATTTACATCTCCGGAGCTGTCGACCGGCGTTCTGGACATTAAGATCCAGGCAGACAGTGTGAGTACCGGAAGCGGCATGAAAGATGGCAAGCTGAAGAGCAAAGACTTCTTCAACGCCAAGCAGGACCCGCTGATCACGTTTCACTCGACGAAGTTAACACAGACCGGACCGGACACCGTCGAGGTGGATGGCGACTTTACCATCCGCGGAGTAACCAAACCCGAGAAGTTGGTATTTAAGGTTGTCGGTGCGGGAACTGGCGAAGGCGAGGTCAATGGTACAATGGCCTTTGATCGGAAGGACTACGGAATGAATAAAGGCATTCCTTTCGTTACGATCGCCGACCGCATCGAGGTGACTGTCCATCTCAAGGCCAAACGGGTTAGCGGGGCACCTGTGGACCTAAAGCAATAGACAGCTAGTGGCACAGCCTGACGTGGTGTGACATCGTAGCAATTGTCACCTTGAGACGCGTCCTGCAAAAATACCGGGCGAATCCTCCCGCCAGATTTTTCCATACGGCATGGCACAATTCCCGAGTCGGGAAGGCAGACTGAGATGCGTGGGGTTCTCTGCTGCTAATGACCAGAGCCTCGCGCGGGGTGATGCCATGACGTGTAAATATTGCTCTTCCGCGAACCAGCGAAGGTTTACCTCGGAGATTGCCGTCCATTTTTCCGGACTAACAAATTTGGATAAACTCCCGGTCTTTATCTTCCCAAAGTTGCTGGTCTGTTTGGATTGTGGTTTTACGGAACTTGTTATTCCAGAATCTGAGTTATGCCTGCTTGGAAAGGACGCCAGACCACCGGCGACCACTACATCCCCGGGAATAGAGGGGCGTGCCGACCTGGCGGAATTTGTCGAGGGACTGCCATTCAGTAGGGGTGAAATCAAAACCCGTGAATCTGCTACTTACGAACCGCGTGCCGTGAAGCACGACTTCTACCGCCACTAGCAATTCGTTTGCGTAGTCCGATTTCACCACGTATCCCTGTCCTCCCGCATACAATGCCGCTGCTACGACTTCCGAAGAGCGGGTTTCTCTTAAGAACAGGATTCTGGAGCAATCTTGCGGCCGGATCTAACCGCTTCAACTCCACCCAACTCTGGAAGGCTACCGTCCAGTTTTGAGCCTTCGATTTGAATGAGGCCCGCGCTATGGACGCAAGACGCAGTTTCCAAGTTTGGGCAGTGCCGGAAGCCAGCAAGAATTCGGAACGCAGCTTGGGCTTCCTGCACCTGGATGCCAGAGCGCCAGGACGTTGGATATTGAAGCTGGAGAACCCGGAGCTTGTGAAGGCAATTAGTACACTATTCGTCACCGTCGAGCCCGCAGCTGGCGGCGGCAAAGGACCCAGTGGGCAGAAGATGCGCTGCGCGCATCTGGATGAGGCCAGCCACCCACAGTGGCCCAATACCCGACCGTCACGGAAACATACCTCACTTTCAATAATGACAGTTTTCATGCGGCCACCACGTTATTGATTATGACGCGGCGGATGTTCTCTTCCATCCCGGTGGGTAGCCACTACGATCATGACGACACAAATGAGTCCGACTGCGTCGGCCTTCGGAGAATACACCCCCGATCTGGTTGCGCTTCCTTCTTGGAACGAAGGTGCTTCCAAGCAAAGCATCGTAAATTTTGTCAGTGGAGTGACCACTGCAGGAGGCCCTCAATTCGTCAAACCCGAAGAGCGGGTCGCGGTTTTCGATAACGACGGGACCCTGTGGAGCGAGCAGCCGATGTATTTCCAGCTTGCTTTCGTTTTTGATCGGCTGAAGGCAATGGCTTCGCAGCATCCAGAATGGAAAGACAACCCACTCATCGCGGGTGTTTTAGCAGGAGATAGGAAAGCACTCGCCGCCGCGGGCGTACGCGGGATTCTCGAACTTGCCACAATCACCCACGCTGGCATGACCACGGACGAGTTCGCAAAGATTGTGCAGGATTGGTTCACAAGCGCCAGGCATCCAAGATTTGGCCGCCCGTACACGGACGTGATTTTCCAGCCGATGTTGGAACTGCTTGCCTACTTGCGCGCCAATGGCTTCAAAACTTTTGTCGTCTCCGGCGGCGGAGTTGAATTTATGCGCGTCTGCGCCGAGAAGGTATATGTGATTCCGCCCGAGCAGGTGATTGGCAGCAGCATCGTGACCAAGTTCGAGATGCTCGAAGGCGTCCCGGTGCTCACGCGGCTGCCGCAATTGGAATTTATGGACGACAACGTCGGCAAGCCCGTGGGTATCAACAAGCATATTGGACGTGGGCCCATCGCTGCGTTCGGCAACTGCGACGGCGATTTGCAGATGTCGCATGGACCACCGCTAGCAAGGGTCCTTCATTTGCCCTGCTCGTCCACCACACGGACTCCGCGCGCGAGTATGCCTATGAGGCGAGTCCCATGGGCAAACTCGACGTTGCTCTACCTGAAGCCAAAGCGAAAGGTTGGACTGTAGTGGATATGAAACAGGACTGGAACCATATCTACCCGTTCGAAGCCCTCAAATAATTCGCCGTTCATAATAATCATAATTGGAGGATCATATGGCCACCACAGCGACACCCACAACGGCGCAACACCCGTCACGGCTATCGACATCGTGTTGGAACCAGATGCCACGATGATTCAGCACGCAGAGGCTGCCAACGCAGGCCTTCGTAAGAATTTCCCTAAAGGCTACGCGCTGGACGCCGGACACAATCCGCACATTTCAGTCATGGGGGGCTACTTCTACACCGCAAACTTGGAGAAGGTATATGCCGCTACGGCGAAAGTGTTGGCCGGCGAGGCGCTGAAAAGCTGGAAGTTGACGGCGTTCAAGTACTACTACATTCCACTGAAGGAAATTGGACTCGGCGGCATCCTGGTTCAACCGACCGCCGACATGATCAGCCTACAGAAGGAATTTATTGACGCACTCACATCCTTCATGGCCACGGCCAGCGCCGGAAGTGCCGCCGCCTTCGCGACCACACCAGAGGATCCTGACATTAACCAGGCCACGCTCGACGCGGTTGCAACATACTTTTCAGCGCACATCGGCGAACATTACAGCCCGCATGTCACCATCGGAGTCGGCACAGTCGATTATCTGAACGCATTGCTCGCTGCGCCGTTCCCCACGTTCACGTTTTCGCCCGTAGGGATGTCCGTCTACCAGTTCCGCAACTTCGGAACCGCGGCGAAACGACTCCAGTCCATTGAGCTTACGCAGTGAAGACGCGAGACGCCGATGGCCGCAGGCCTGTGACGGGCTAGCTCTCAGAATGTTACCCGGTACTCCTGAAAGTACCTCGCAAGTTGTTTCCCCATTTCCTGCAGACTTGTCCAGGTTCAGGCGCCGGTTCTGTTCCGATAGGCCGCTCCATTCCTTCCTTTGCAGTATTCCCTCAGATCGAGCAACTTTCAATTTTGTGGCTGATCCAGCGGAGTTGCATCGCGTGAGGTGTGTGAGGCTGCCGAGGCAGCGGCGCGGGGCGACTTGCTCCAGCGATAAAAGAACGGGACGCCCGCCAGAATCACAACCAAGCCCAGGGACGACCGCAGCGGGCGAATCAACCACAAATTCGCGGTTAGAGCAATGGCGGCGAGCAAGAAAACGAGCGGCGTCCAAGGGTAGCCCCAGGCGCGGTAAGGCCGGTCAAGTTGGGGTTCCGTCTTGCGCAACCGGATCAGAGCGATAGCGGCCAACGCGAAGAAAATCCACACGGCAAAAACAAACAGGGAATAAAGCTCCTCGTACGTTCCGCTGAGAGCGAGCAACGCGGCGATCGAGCCGAGAAAAAGCAGCGAGCCGCTGGGTGTGCGAAACGTTGGATGAAGGCGGGCGGCGAAGGGGAAGAACACACCGTCGCGAGCCATGGCGTAGGGGACGCGAGCGCCCGTGAGGACCACGACGTGCAGCGCCCCGAGAGCGGAGATGGCCATGGCGATCGTCAAATAAACCGCGCCGCGAGAACCGGCGATGGCCTGTACAACATCAGAGGCAACGTGCTGGGATTGCGCGAGAACGCCAAAGGGCAAGATGCGAAAGTACACGAAATTTGCCAGCAGGTAGAGGCCGGCTACTGTGAAGAGTCCCAGAAAGATGGCCCGGGGAATATTTTTCTGCGGATGCAGGATCTCCTCGCCCAAGTCGCCGAGGTCGTTGAAGCCGTTGTAGGCCCACATGGCGGGAACAAGAGCTGTCAGCAAGGCGCCAATGGTTCCCCAACCAAGCGGAGTCGCGGATGGCACAGCAGCAACGGCATGCGGTTTGCCGTAGAATAGACCCCCGATGATGATCAACAGAATGGCGCCGATCTTTAAAGACGTCAGCAGCACCTGAATATTCCCGCCGAGGCGCACGCTCAAATAATTGACGGCAACGACGGCTACCACCACGAGCGCCGCGAGCGGTTGAGCCAGCGTGAAGTGAAAAACAAATCGCCCGATGTGACTCGTGAAGAGCGTAGTGGCCACAACGGGGAATAGAAATCCGGCGAAGCGCAGAAATCCCGCCGCAAGCGTGGCCATGCCCACGGGCCGTTCGAGAACCGAAGTCATCCAACCGAAAAGAAATCCCCAGAGTGGACCGAGGCCGCGGCTCAGATAGACGTAGGGACCACCCGCGCTCGGGAACGCGGCGCCAAGCTCCGCGTAGCAGAATGCCCCGAAAAGGACGATGAGTCCGCCGAGGATCCAGGCCGCAAACACCAAGGCGGCTGAACCGACGGCGCGCGCCATATCGCTGGTAACGAGAAAAATGCCCGTGCCGATCGTGTCGCCAATGACGATGGCCGTGGCGGAAAGGAGACCGAGACCACGAATCAAATTCGCGGAGCGTGGAGACGCAGTGGCTTCGGGGCCGGCTCGGCTCATGGAAGTTCACGGAGCCTACTATTACGGGGGAGGGTGGTCAACGATTGGTGTGGGCGGTTAGCGAGATGCCATCGCGGGCACAGTTTTGGCAGAGAAGAGAATTTGCCCGCTTTTTGTATAGGGATAACATTTACGCGTTATGATCGGAGCCGCGATGGCAACGCAAAAAACCATGCTTGCGGAATTCGGCTGGGACTCGAGGTACGCAGTGACCCAGGTCGAGGACGTGTTGACGCCCGCGCTCGTCGTTTATCCGGAACTTATCGCCTCGAACATCGAGCGGACGTTGCAGTTGCTTGGCGGCGACGCGGATCGCTGGCGTGTGCACGTGAAGACCGCCAAACTCGGCTACACGGTTCGCCTGCTGGCTGAACGCGGCATCCGGAATTTCAAGTGCGCAACGACGCTGGAGTTGCTGGTCGCTTGCCAGACCGGCGCGGCGGACGTTTTGGTGGCGTATCCCTGCATGGGCGCGAACGCGCGCCGAGTGCGGCAGGTCGCCGAGGAATTCCCACAGGTGCGAATTTCGGTTCTGGCCGAGAGCGAAGAACAAGTGCGGCAATGGCGCGGGTCGCGGCTCGGCATTTTTCTGGACATTAATCCGGGAATGAACCGCACCGGAATCGAGCAAAACCACGCGGACGAAATCATCCGATTAGCGAGCGAAATTGCCGCTGCCGGTCTGGAGTTCCGAGGTCTGCATTATTACGACGGACAGTACGGCGCTTTAGAAGAGCCCCAGCGCAGCGAGGCGGCTCACGAAGGCTACAGCCGATTGCTGCGAATTGTAAACGAACTCGAACACAGCAAAATAAAAGTGGCGGAAGTAATCACAGCGGGAACGCCGACTTTTCCTTGCTCGCTTTCTTACCCAGGTTTTCGCAACGCCCGCTTCCGGCACAGGATTTCGCCGGGGACAGTTGTCTATTGCGATGCGACGAGCCTCGCACAACTTCCCAGCGAGTATGGTTACCGCCCCGCGGTGTTGGTTCTAACGCGCGTGGTGAGCCAGCCTCGCGCAGGAGTGATTACTTGCGATGCCGGGCATAAAGCCGTTTCCGCGGACTCCGGCGCTCCTACCTGTGTGGTCGTCGGACACCCGGAGCTAACGCCGCTTTCGCCGAGCGAAGAGCATTTACCCATGTCGGTGGCGGGAGGCGCTGCGGGGCCGCGGCCAGGAGAAACGCTGTTTCTTCTGCCACGCCACATTTGCCCCACCGTGAACAATTTCGATCATGCGCTGCTTGTGCGCAACGGAGAGATGGTGTCCATTGAAAGAGTCTCGGCGCGCGGGCGCGAGGCGCCTCTGATTCAGCCCGCCGGCAGAGCCGCTCTCCACGGGGCTGAATAAACGTCCGGCGCCAAGGGCAAAGTTCGGCGGTCGCTCAGCCCTTCGTCCTAAGATTTCCTCAGGCCTTTGATTTACCCGTGATATTCTTGGTCCATTCTCGTTACAATCAGCGTGTTCGAATGCTGGGCTTCATGAAGAAAATCATTGTTGCCGTCGGCAGCACTCGCAAGCCGAAGCTCCGGGCTGTTACAAATGCTCTGGACGCTTTCGCGGCAAAACTCGTTCCGGATGGCGATTTCGCAATTGTCGGAGTGGAAGTCGAGAGCGGTGTGAGCCCCACGCCTTCTTCCTATGAAGAACTCATGCGTGGAGCGTGCCAGCGCGCCGAAGCGCTGATTCAGATCGCGCGGGAAACACGCAAACCGTGGCGCTATTTTGTTGGTCTCGAAGGCGGCCTTGAAGTCTTGCAGGATGATCGGAAGCGCCGCGTCTTCCTGGAATGCTGGGCTTACGTTTCCGACGGCACGCAAGGTTTCTACGGTCGCTCGGGCGGTATCGAGCTTCCAGAAGAGCTGGCTCATGAAGTTCTCGAACGCGGCTTCGACCTTTCGGAAGCCATCGATCGCTACGCGGGTGCGGTTGGTATTCGTGATGGGCAAGGCGCGTGGGGCGTGCTTTCTGGAGACCTCATCCAGCGCGATGAATCCTTTCGCGTTGCGGTGATCACCGCTTTTGCTCCCTTCTACAATGCGAAGCTGTATGGCAGGGCAGTGAACGCCAACGCCGCCGGCTGAGTTTTTCACGAGGCGACCAGGCGGGTTCTTCGAATGAGCCGGGGACGGCAGAGAATCCCGGCGGCGGACGGAGTACACTGAATTAGTTTGGCAGGGAGAAGACGAGCGTGGACATTGTCAAAGGCAACATGGGCTGGATCGAAGTGGTGGTCGGCCCAATGTTTTCGGGCAAAAGCGAGGAGCTGATTCGCCGGCTCCGGCGGGCGGAAATTGCTCGGCAACGCGTGCAGATTTTCAAGCCCGCGATCGACGAACGTTACGCCGCCAACGAAATCGTCTCACACTCCGGGCTTGGCATTCCTTCCGACAACGTTTCCAAGGCCTCCGAAATCATGGAAAAGCTTTCTCCGCGTACCGAGGTCGTGGGCATCGACGAAGCGCAATTTCTTGGCGAAGAGATCGTCGACGTTTGCACTAAACTCGCCAACCTTGGAAAGCGGGTCATCGTCGCGGGACTCGACACTGACTACCGCGGCCGGCCGTTCGAACCGATGCCGCGCCTCCTCGCTATCGCCGAGGAGATCACCAAACTGTTGGCCATCTGTATGCGTTGTGGTAATCCTGCCGTCCATACGCAGCGCCTGGTGGAAAGCGAAGAGCTGATCGTCGTCGGGGCCGGCGGAATGTACGAAGCGCGCTGCCGCCGCTGCTTCGAGCCAAATCCCGCGCTGGCTCAGGAAAAGAGAGACTTGGGCCCGCAGCTTATGGTCCGCAATCGCGCGGCAGGCAGTGCGGGCGACTGAAGTTGTCCCACAGCCGCGTCGCAGTTCGTTCATCAGCGCCGCCGTCTTCCCTTGAGCTTCCCATTCGATTCCTGCAAACTGGCTCGACGGACGGCACCCCTAATCCGCTCAGTGGACGCTTATGATCATCGAATCCAAGGCACCGACGCGAGTTGATTTTGCCGGAAGCACGCTGGATATCTGGCCGCTGTATCTGTTTCATCCTGGGTCGCTCACGCTAAACGCGGCCATTTCTCGCTACGCTTCCTGCGTGATTCATACTCACGCGCCCGGGGATGAACGCATCAAGCTCATCTCTCGCGACATCAAGCGCGAAGAGAGCTTCGCTTCCTTTGCCACGCTCGTGAAAACGAAGCGCTATAAGCTGCCGCTTCTTGCGGAAATCGTCAAATTTTTTCAGCCGGAAGGCGGCTTCACGCTGACCACCGATTCCGAAGCCCCCAACGGCGCGGGCATCGGCGGTTCGAGCGCCATGGCCGTCGCCATCTGCGCCGCGCTGGACCGCTACACGGGGGCAGGGAAGAGCAAGGTCGATTGGATTCACATCAGCCGCGACGCCGAAGCCATCGTCATCAACGTCCCCACCGGCACGCAGGATCACTACCCGCCGGCGTTTGGCGGCGCCGCAGCCATCGAGCTGCCGCCTGGCGGCGAGCACCGCGTCGAACTGCGCGTCAATCTCGATGAACTGGAACGCCGCATCGTCGTTTGCTATACCGGCAAGCCCCGCCAGCACGGCATCAACAATTGGGAGGTCTTCAAAGCGCAGATTGGCGGCAACCGCGCCGTACAGAATGGGCTCGAACGCATTTCGGACGTCGCACAGAGCATGCGCATCGCCATGGAAAAACCGGACTGGCACGAAGCGGGACGCCTGATGCGCGAGGAGTGGTCATTCCGCAAAAGAAATCTGCCGACCATTTCAACGAAAACAATCGATCGCGTCATTGCGAGTGCGCGCCGCAAAGGCGCTTTGGCCGGCAAGGTCTGCGGCGCGGGCGGCGGCGGATGCGTCGTCCTGCTCATCGAGCCGGACACGCGCACAAGTGTGGAAGCCGCCATCCTTGAAGCTGGCGGCGAAGTTCTCCCGGTGACGATTGACCGCCAAGGCGTGCAGGTGATCTCTCGCTAGGCGGTTTGCTTCAGGGGGATTCGCGAAGCACCGATGCCAAGAGTCGATCGCGTTTCAAGCATGCTGCTTCCACACCCAACCGGCTCACCTGACCCCGCTCTCCAGGTACCCGTTTTTCCCGTTTCCCGCATCATAGATTTTGAGAGATAATCGCGAGGCTGGACAGGTTTGCTGGCCCAGGGTGGCTGGCCTTAATTGGCGATGGCGATACGGCTCATTTTCAGTTTGACGCTCTTCCTTCTGGCGGGCTCGGACGTTCCGCGCGTGAATAGCCTTCTTCCGCCTGCTCGGCCCACCGCTGTGTTTCCGCCCGGCGAAGAGATTCCCCTCTACCCCGCCGCGGTATCCGCCGCTCCCGAGGCGCAGGCCGCTTCTCAGTCGCCGGCTCAAACGAAAGCCGCGACGCTGCAGGAGTCTTCCAAACTCGCACTGATTCGCTACGTTTCCGGCGAGTTTGCCAGGGCCACGAAGTCGCTCCCTGCGGGGAAAGAGGGCCTGATCGTGAATGTGGGCAAGCCGCTGAATAGCGAATTGCTCGACCGCGCCCTGGCCACGCACGGCGCCGCCGTCAACAACGGGGACAAGGTGCAAATCACTGCCTTGGATTTTCGCGACCGCGAGATTATCGTGGACTTGAACGGCGGCGGGCGCGGCAAAAAACACTTGCGCGACCGCTTCCATATCGAGTTGAGCGGGATTCCCACCGCGCAAACGGCCACCGAACAGCAAGAGACCGGGCCGCCGGGTTTGCAGCCGGGATTGGGCAGCACCATCTATCTCGATTTTAACAAGCCGGTTCCGGACTTGAGCCCGAGCGACCTGAAACATTTGCTTTCGCCCTTCCTCGATTTCTCAGGCGAGCGCTCCGCTTCTGTTGAGTGGGTCGATACGCTGCCTCCAGCGATGAAGAAGGCCATTGCCGATCGGCGGCCGATGGTGGGCATGGACCGGGAAGAAGTGATCGCCGCGATCGGTAAGCCCGACCACAAAGTCCGCGAACGCGACGCCGCTGGAAACGATACCGAGGACTGGATTTATGGCGAGCCGCCTTCAAAGACCGTTTTCGTTTGTTTCGTTGGCGACCGCGTTACCACCATTCGCCAATACCCGGAATAGATTCACCCGAATTCGGCCCTTGTTGTTCGCTTCGCGTGTTGAACCTCGATGATAATGTCCCCTTTTCTCCTCGATAGAAATGTCCCCTAATGAACGGCCTGGGAAGGAGGCCGGATGGGGAGAATCGGGATGAGCCAGAGGGAACTGCGACGTGTGGAAGTGTTGGCACGAGTGAAAAGCAAAGAATTGAAGGTGGTGGATGCGGCGAGGCTAGTGGGAGTGAGTTACCGGCAGGCGAAACGGTTGTGGAAGCGGTATCGGGAGCAAGGGGCCAAAGGGCTGAAGCATGGCAGTGCGGGGCGCGTGAGCGCGCGAGCCAAGCCGGCGAGATTTCGGCGACGCGTGTTGCAGCTGGTGCGGGAGAAGTATGGGGCGGGCGAGGGAGAGCGGTTTGGGCCCGACGCTGGCGGCGGAACATTTGGCGAGTGAAGACGGGATGAAGATCGATGCGGAGACTTTGCGGCGATGGATGCTGGAGGAAGGGTTGTGGAGTCGACGGCGGAAGCGGAAACCGTATCGGCAGCGGCGGGAGCGGCGGCGTCATTTTGGGGAGTTGGTGCAGATGGACGGAAGTTTTCATGACTGGCTGGAGGGGCGAGGTCCGGAGGGCTGCCTGATGAACATGACCGACGACGCGACCAGCGAGGTGGAGTTGCGGCTGGGGGAGGAGGAGACGATCTGGGCGGCGGCCAACATTTTGCAGGCGTGGATCGAAAAGCACGGGGTGCCGCAGGCGCTGTACGTGGATTGGAAGAACGTGTATAAACGCGCGCCCACACAGCGGGAACAGCTGCGGGGCGAGGAGCCGGTGACGCAGTTTGGGCGGATGTGCGAGAAGTTGGGGATCGAGATTATCGCGGCAGGATCGCCGCAGGCCAAAGGGCGAGTGGAGCGCAACCACGGCACGCATCAGGATCGGCTGATCAAGAAGATGCGGCGGAAAAAGATTGGGACGCACTGAGCAGGCGAACGAGTATTTGCAGCAGGAATATCTGCCGGAGCACAACGGGCGGTTTCGGCGGGCGGCAGCGGAGGTGGAAGATTATCATCGGCGGGCGCCGAGTGAGGCGGAGTTGCGGGAAGTATTCCGGCTGGAGACGGAGCGGGTGATCGGAAACGACTGGGTGGTGCGCTACGACAATCGCCTGTTTCAAGTGCAGGCGCAAAGCCGGAAGTACGCACCGGCGCAAGGCAAGGTGGTGGTGTGTGAGTGGCAGGACGGGAGTATCGAGATCGAATATCGAGGAAGAAAGCTTCCCTGGAAAGAGATCCTCGGCACGGAGCCGCGAGTGTCCGGCGGAGCTGAAGCCGTCGCGGCTGTTTCGGGTTGCGGCCTGCGCTGCACCCTAAACGCGCCGCACAACCCGCGGCGCAGGGTTCCGCTCCGGCCGCAACCCGAAACAGAACAAATAGGCAAGGAAACAACAGAATGCCAAAACGCAAAAAGGGGACATTTCTAACGAGGTAAGGAAGGGGACATTTTAAAGAGGTTTGACAGAGGGAAGGGCCTTCGTTGACACGCTGGGGCGCGTCCGATACGCTTTTGAGTTTACTCAGGCTGAGTTTACGCCGCCGAGGAGAACGGACAGACCGCCGCATGGCCGAAGAAAAACTGCCGACACGCGCACAGGATTTTTCCGAATGGTACAACCAACTGGTTTTGAAGGCGGAGCTTGCCGACTACGCGCCGGTGCGCGGGTGCATGATCGTGCGGCCATACGGCTGGGCGCTGTGGGAGAACATGCAGGCGGCGCTGGACAGAAGGTTCAAGGCGACGGGGCACCAAAACGTGGCGTTTCCGCTGCTCATTCCCCGGAGTTTTATCGATAAAGAGAAGCACCACGTCGAGGGATTTTCGCCGGAGCTCGCGGTGGTGACGATCGGCGGAGGAGAAAAGTTAGCGGAGCCGCTGGTGATCCGTCCGACATCGGAAACGATCATCGGGCACATGTGGTCGAAGTGGATTCAATCGTACCGCGACTTGCCGGTGCTGATGAACCAGTGGAACAGCGTGGTGCGATGGGAATTGCGGACGAAGCTATTTCTGCGGACGCTGGAATTTTACTGGCAAGAGGGCCACACGGCGCACGCCACGCGGGAAGAAGCGGAAATCGAGACGCGGCAGATGCTGGATATCTACACGGATTTTGCCGTGAACGACGCGGCGATTCCGGTGATTGCCGGGAAAAAATCGGATGCGGAAAAATTCGCGGGCGCGGACGTAACGTTTTCGATTGAAGGAATGATGGGCGACGGGAAGGCGCTGCAATCGGGGACTTCGCATTTCCTGGGGCAGAATTTCGCGCAGGCATTCGAAGTGCGCTATCTGGATCAGGGCGGGCAGTTGCAGCATTGCTGGACGACGTCGTGGGGGCTTTCGACGCGGGTGATCGGCGCGATCATTATGGTGCACGGCGACGACCAGGGGTTGGTGCTGCCGCCGAAGCTGGCGCCGTATCAGGTGGTGATCGTTCCGATTTACAAGACGGATGAAGAGAAGACGCTGGTAATGGACACGGCGCGAAAGCTCAAGGCCGAACTGTCGGCGGCGAACGTGCGCGTGACACTCGATGAGCGCGAAGGAGCGAGCCCAGGCTGGAAATTCAACGACTGGGAGATGCGCGGCGTGCCTCTGAGAGTGGAGCTGGGGCCGAAGGACGTGGCCAAGGCGGCGGCGGTGCTGGCGAGGCGGGACCGTCCCGGAAGAGAAGGGAAGGTCAGCGCGCCGCTGGCGGGAATGACGCAGACGATCGAGAAATTGCTGGCGGAAATACAGCAGGCGCTGCACGACAAGGCGCTGGCTTTCCGCAAAGCGAACACGCACGACGCGAAAACGTACGAGGAGCTGAAGAAAGCCGTGGAAATGGGCTTTGCGTATTCGGGCTGGTGCGGAAGCGCGCGATTGCGAAGCGAAGATTAAGGAAGAAACGCGCGCGACCATGCGATGCATCCCGATCGACCAAACGCTGGGCGAGGGGAATGCGCGGGCGAGCGGCTCGGGGGCGTGCGTTTACTGCGGTAAAGCAGCGCCCGAGCGGGCGATTTTTGCGCGGGCGTATTGAAAATTTCCGGCTGAAAAAGGGCTGCACCTGTACGAACGCCCCGTGGCTTTCCGGGAACATGCGGCGCGGCAAATTCTCGACACCTCCCACCCCGAGTGCTAGCGTTGTTCATGAGATAGCAACTGAAAATCTGCCGCGCGATTCCGCGCATAGGTGCGGTGTTGGCGGCGCCCAGAGAGGACCCTCGTGAATTTCGTAGGCAAGCCCAAGCGGATTTCGATGAGGCGCAACAAGGCGCAGCACGGCGGAGGCAAGCTGAAAGCCCTGTTATTTATGGCCGTTTTGGTGATCGGGGTGTATGTGGCGTTCAAGACCTTGCCGGCGTTCGTGGCGGAATATGAACTGAGCGACAAGATGCAAGAGCAGGCGCGCTTTGCGGTGGTCAATCGCTACTCGGAAGATCAGATAAAGGACATCATCTTCAAAGAAATACAGGATCTGGACATACCAGCGACGCGGGACCAAATACAGGTGAGCGCGACGCAGCAGGTCGTAAAGATCTCGGTGGATTATACCGTTCCCGTCGACCTGCTTATCTACAGCACGCAAATCCACTTTACGCCTTCCAGTGAAGACAAATCGATCATGTAGAGGTTTTGGCTTTTCCGTTCGAATCGGCGGTTACGGGCTAGAGAGTTCGGCGCGGCTCGCGCAGGCTTGGGCCACACGTTTGCGCCAATTCGCTGGTGTCAGGCCAGTGCTCGGAATGCGGCGCGGATTGCCTCTTGTGGCGATGCAGGCAACGTCTCAGCGGCGAACTCCGTCTTTCTTAGTGACAGGTGTTGCGAGACAATAGAAGCATCAGCCCCGGGAGCCATAGTTGCGCATTCGAATTCGAAAAGGATTTTTCACATCCGCGCTGGGTTTGACGATTCTGGGGATTGTCTTTGCCGGATTCCTCACGGCCGGGGGAATTTTCACTTATTTCTACATTAAATATTCGCGCATGATCGATGCGCGGCTCTCCGGAAAAATATTCCAAAACACGACGCAGATTTTTTCCGCACCGGAATATATTTCGGTTGGAGAGACGTGGGGGCCGCAGGATTTGGCCACGTATTTGACGCGCGTCGGCTATCGTCCCGAGGAGGACGAGAACTCGCCGGGCGAATTCACGGTGGAAGGTGACACGGTCGATGTGCGGCCGTCGAAGCTGTCGTATTTTGGCGGTTCGAACGCGCTGGAGGTGAAATTCAGCGGGAAAGCGATTCGCTCGATCCGGCCGCTGGCGGGCGGGGTCACTGAGGAAAAAGCGCAGATCGAGCCGGAGCTGATCACGAATTTATTTGATAGCGCGCGGGAGAAGCGGCGGCCAGTGCATTACGACGATTTGCCGCCTATGCTGGTGCACGCGATTCTTTCGGCGGAGGACAAGCGTTTTTTCGATCACGGGGGATTCGACTTCATCCGCATAGCCGGAGCGGCGTGGGCGGATGTCCGGCACAATTCGTCGCACTACCAGGGCGCGAGCACGATCACGATGCAAGTGGCGCGCACGTTTTTTCTATCGACCGACCGGACCTGGCGGCGGAAGCTTTCGGAAGCGATGATTTCCATCGAGTTGGAGCAGCGGTTCAACAAGCAGCAGATTTTCGAATTGTACGCGAACGACGTGTATCTCGGAAACCGCGGGAGCTTTGGGATACGGGGCTTTTCCGAAGCGAGCGTGGCGTATTTCGGGAAGGACATGAGGCAGCTCTCGATCGGGGAGTGCGCGTACCTGGCAGGAATCATTCGCGCGCCGAATTATTATTCGTCGGCGGACCGGCGTCCGGAACGGGGAGCGCAGGCGCGAGACCGCGTGCTGGCGCAGATGCTGGAGAACAAGTACATCACCGAGGAACAACTCGAGGAAGCGAAGAAAGAGCCGCTGAAAATCGTGCGTACGCTGGGATCGGGGAGCGAAGCGCCCTACTTCGTGGACATGGTGAAGGACCATCTGCTGGATAAATTCTCGGAGAGCGAACTCCTGAGCCAGAACTTCCGGGTGTACACGACGCTGGATCCGGAGCTGCAGCGGGCGGCTTCGGCGGCGGTGGACGCCGGAGTGAAGAACGTTGACCTGTTGCTGGCGAAGAGATACGCGAAATGGCGGAAAGAAGCGGCGAAGAAAGGAAGCACCGACCCGGTCCCGGAAGTGCAGATAGCGCTGGTGGCGCTCGATCCGCACACGGGGGAGATAAAAGCAGTGGTCGGGGGCCGCGACTACGGGCAAAGCCAGCTCAATCATGCGCTGGCGCACCGACAGCCGGGATCGGTATTCAAGCCGTTCGTGTACGCGGCGGCGTTCGATAACGCCGTGGATGGCGTGCAGCCGATCATCACTCCGGCGACAACGGTGGACGACGAGCCGACGACGTTCGAATTCGATGGCAAGGAATATACGCCGAACAACTACGGCGAGAAATTCATGGGGCACGTGACGGTGCGGCAGGCGCTGACGAATTCGCTCAACGTGGCCACCGTGAAAGTGGCCGAGATGATCGGATACGGGCGCGTCGTGCAAATCGCGAGGCAGATGGGGCTGGGCACGAATATTCAGGCCACCCCCGCGGTGGCGCTGGGCGCGTATGAAATGACGCCGATTGAAGTGGCAGCGGGTTATACCGCGTTTGCGGACGGCGGCGTGCGCGCGGAACCGGAATTCTTGCACAGCGTGGTGAGCGCAGACGGAACGGTGGTGGAAAAATTTACTCCGGTGACGCACCTGGTACTCGACCCGCGCGTCGCGTACCTGGTTACGAGCGTGCTGGAAGATGTGATCAACAAGGGCACTGGGGCGGAAGTGCGGGCGCGGGGCTTCACGCTGCCCGCCGCTGGAAAGACGGGGACTTCACGCGACGGCTGGTTTGCCGGATACACTTCGAATCTGCTGACCGTGGTGTGGATCGGGTTTGACGACAATCGCGACCTGGGATTGACGGGAGGCGCGACGGCGGGGCCCGTTTGGGCAGACTTCATGATGCGGGCTACGGCGCTTCCCGAGTATCGTGACGTCAAGGACTTCGCCATGCCGGACGGGGTGCAGTCCGTGCTGATCGATCCCGAATCGCAGCAGCTAGCCACGCCGAACTGCCCCACGACGGAGCAAGAGGTTTTCATCGCCGGGTCAGCTCCGACGCAATTCTGCGAGTTGCATGGCGGGAGCGGGGCGGTTTCCGCGACGGGCTCTTGGCTGTCGCATATTTTTGGAGGCGGGCAGCCGAAGCAGCCGCAAACCGATGCTGCGGGAAAGCCCATAACGCCCTACGATGCGAATCGGCCGCCCAATGCGACGGGCCAAGGGGCTTCTGGCCTAGCGCCAGCCTCGGCGACGGACCCCAACGCCGCGGATCCCAATGCACCCCCCGAAGAAAAGAAAAAGAACCCTTTACAGAAGATATTTGGTATCTTTGGGGGCAAGAAGAAGGACCCCGACAAGGCCAAGCCTAAGCCGGAGAAGGGAGACTCGCCATGACTCACACACGAGTGGCGGTTTCAGTTAGCATTCTCCTTCTAAGTCTGTCGATTCCCGCCGCAGGACAAACACTCGAAGCAACTCGATCGATGGTGATGGCGCCTGGAGTAGCGCAAGTGCCCTCGCCGCAGGACCCCGTGATCGTCGTGCATCCGCAACTAACCGACGAGCAGATGGGCGATCTGTACATGATTCGGAAGCAATTTCGCGAGGCTGCGGGAATGTTCAAGAAACTCTCGGATGAGAATCCGAGAAATCCCGTGTACCTCAACAAGCTGGGTATCGCGCTGCACCAACAAGAGGCGCTGGGTCTGGCGCTGAAGTATTACCAGCGGGCCGTCAAGGTCGATCCGCGGTACGCGGATGCACAAAACAATGTGGGCACGATTTGGTATCAGCGCAAGAAATACCGCAAGGCCATAAAGGCTTACGAAAAAGCGATCAAGATGCGGGACGACATGGCGGTGCTCTACAGCAATCTGGGCTACGCCTATTTCGGCGATCGAAAATATGAGGAAGCGATCTCCTCGTTCCGGCACGCGCTGACGCTTGATCCGCTGCTTTTCGAACACAACGGCTCGCGCGACGGGTCGGTTTTGCAAGACCGCTCGGTGGAAGACCGCGGACTGTTCGACTATATGCTGGCAAAGTCTTTTGCCGAGGCCGGCGATCTGGAGCGCTGCATCCATTACCTGCGCAAAGCCAAGGACGAAGGATATAAAGAGTTCTCGAATATAAAGAAAGATCCGGCATTTAGCGCGGCGCTGAAGAATCCTGAGATTCAGGCCTTGTTGGCGCCGAAGCCGGCGGAACCCGCGCCTTTGTAGCCCGGCATCAGGCTCGCGGAACAATTTGCAAAACAAGAGGGTTCATTAAAAGCCGCGGTCTTTGTGTGAATTGTTATGTTCCGGCGCTTCGCTTCTTCGAAAATATCGGGAATGCGCGCTGGTTATCTTCCTTCCTTTTCTTCACGGGGCCAGTATCTAAATCATCGCTCCTATGGCGCTTGTGCCCGGTCCAGTTCAGCGCCTCTGCTACAATGATGCAAGCATGAAACGAAATTTTTTCTCGGTGCGTTTGCTGTTGCTCTATGGGACGATCGCGGCCGCCGCTTTACCTTCCTGCGCTTTTGCCCGACAAACTCTTGCGGATTTGCCGGTTACTTCCTCGACGGACTCGAAGGCTTCGACCGTGGCTTCGGCAAGTGCACCCGACGCAGTCCAGCCGGGGATATATCTGGTTTTCCCCTTCGATAATGAGGGCGCATCCCCAAGCCTCGACTGGCTGGGCGAGGGGCTGGAGGAATTGACGATTCAGCGGCTCTCCGCGGCTGGACAACAGGTGTATTCGCATGAGGGACGCACGGAAGAGCTAGACCGCTCCGGGCTGCCGCCTGCGGCACGCTTGAGCCGGGCTTCCATGTTGCGCGTCGCGCAAAATATGGACGCCGATTTCGTGATTTTTGGAAGATTTACGTCTGACGGAAAGTCGCTGACGATCGAGTCGCGCATTTTGCGCATCAGCCCGATCCGTTTGCTTCCGCCGGTCCGCGTGACAGGCCCGCTGGACTCGCTGATGGAGCTTCACCTCAAAATGCTCTGGCAATTGCTTTCCGCGAACGACCACGCCTACCCGCAAAGCCTGGAAGAATTCTCGAAAGCGCAGCGCCCGCTGCGGCTCGATGCGTTCGAACATTACATTCGAGGTTTGCTCTCGAGCGATGACGACGTGCGGCTGCGCGAACTGCGGGAAGCCGCGCGGCTCGAGCCCGAGTGGCCCGATCCGGATTTCGCGATTGGCGACGCCTACTACTCCCGCAGGGATTGCGATTCGGCGCTGCCGTGGTTTGCGAAGGTGCCGAAATCGCACGACCGCTATGCCGAAGCTCAATTCTCGACCGGCGTGTGCAAACTGCTGACGAATCAGCCGGACCGTGCCGAGGAAGTCTTTACCTCTTTGCAAGAATTCTTGAAGAACAGCATGGTATCCGGCGCGGAGCTGCCTGAGCTTTTGAATAATCTGGCGCTGGCGCTTGCCCGCGACGGAAAAGCACCCGCGGCGATGGCAGACCTTCGCCGTGCGACGGAGCTTGATCCCGACGAAGACGATTACCCGTTCAACCTGGGCTTGTTGGCGCTGGAAATGAAAGATTTCACGACGGCGGCGGGAGCTTTTCGCGACGCGTCCGGCCGCGAGCCGGATAACCCGGAAAACCGGGCGTGGATGATCTTCTCGCTCGAGAAGGCGGGCAAGAAAACGGAAGCGGACGAGGAGCGCGACACTGCGGCGGAGACTTTCGGGCCGGACGCGCTGCCTGAAGTGCATTTCGACGCAAAGAAAGACACGTTGGAACATCTGGAGCGCGTCAACACAGAGATGGATACGACCGCGCTGCGTTTGGAGATTGTGCCGGCGGGCAATTCGGCGAACACGGCCGCAGCAGCGGATACGCCCTCGGCGCACGTACGCCGCGGCCGGCAAGAACTCTCGGCGGGACGCGTGGATGCGGCGGAGAGCGAGTTTCGCGCGGCTCTGGTTGCCGATCCAGCGAGCGCCTCCGCGCACAATGGGCTTGCGGAGATTTACCGGCGGCGCGGCAAGCTGGACGATTCCGCCAAGGAGCTTCAGGCTTCGCTCGAGATACGCGATTCCGCCGTGGTGCGCACCACGCTTGCTCGGGTTTATCTTGAGGAAAAGAAACCAGACCTGGCGCGGACGGAAGTGGAGCGAGCGCTGAAGCTTGCGCCGAAGTACGCGGATGCGAAAGCATTGCTGCAAAATTTGCAGAAAGTGAAGCCTTCGGGAGGCGCACAATGAGCGCTCGTCGATTGGTCCACTGGTTCCGCGGCTCGAGAGGCTTCGCGGCCCGGGCCCTCCCTTTTTTCTGTTTGGCGTGTGTGGCGGGTGCTTTTCTCGCGCTTCCTTCCGCCACCGCCGAGGAGCATGCCGGCAATCCGCAAGTGCTGCGGCTTGATCTCGACCGCGAAGTGGAACCCGTGCTGGCAACGTACATCGATGAAGGGATCGCGGACGCGGCGAATCGCCATGCGGCGCTTGTACTGATCACCATGGACACGCCAGGCGGGTTGAGCGATTCCATGACGGACATCATCCAGCATATCTTGACCTCGCCGGTACCGGTGGCCGTTTACGTTTGGCCTACGGGCGCGCGCGGCGCATCGGCTGGTTTCTTCATCCTGCTCTCGGCGGACATCGCGGCGATGGCCCCTGGTACGCACACCGGTGCGGCGTCTCCGGTGCTGGCCATCGGAGGATGGGAACTGCAAGTGGACGAGACGATGCGCAAAAAAATTCTGAACGACGCGCTGGCTTTCCTGCGCAGTTATACAGCGAAACGCGGCCGCAACGTAACGCTGGCGGAGACCGCGGTAACGGATGCGAAGGCGTTCACGGAACAGGAAGCGCTGGATGGAAAGCTAATCGATCTGATCGCTTCCTCGCCCGAAGATCTGCTGCACCAATTGGATGGCCGTACCATCACGCGCTTCGACGGCACCAAAACCGTGCTGGCGCTCAAGGACGCCACGATTGTTCTCTTCGAACTTTCCGGCCGCCAAAAATTTCTTGCCCGCATTGTCGAGCCGGACGTTTTCTTCGTGCTTCTGCTGGTGGGCGTGCTCGGGCTGTACACAGAATTCACGCATCCGGGAATGGTTGCGCCGGGCGTGATTGGCGGCATCTGCGCGGTGCTGGCGCTTTACGCCATGCACTTCTTGCCGGTGAACTTCGCGGGCGTGTTGCTGATTCTGCTGGCGCTCGCGTTATTCATCCTGGAGGCAAAGTTCACCAGCCACGGGGTTCTTGCGTTTGGCGGAATCGTATCGATGATCCTGGGCGCGATGTTTCTGATTCGCTCGCCGCTGACCGCGGGTGGAGTGAGCCTGGGAGTGGCGCTTGCCGCGACCTTGCCGTTTGCACTGATTACCGTCTTCCTGATGCGGCTCGTGCTGCGCTCGCGTACGTGGAAAATGACGACAGGGAAAGAAGAATTGGTAGGCGAGCAGGGAATCGCCATTTCCGACTTGGCCGCCGGCGCGGAAGGCATGATCCGCGTGCACGGCGAACTTTGGAGCGCGATTTCTACGCAAGCGGTGGCGGAAGGCAAGGCGGTGCGCGTGCGCAGCGTCGAAGGTTTGAAGCTGCACGTCGAGCCGGAAGAAGCATCGGCCGCGGAAAACAAGTAGAATGCGTTGGCGCAGAGGAGGGTAGACATGGAGATCAGTCTTCTTGGGTTGGCGGTCATTGCCGGATTTTTTCTGATCTGGTTTTGGAATTCGCTTTACATCATCAAGGAATGGGAGCGCGGCGTGGTGCTGCGGCTGGGGCGCTTGCTGCCGACGGCCAAGGGCGCGGGTTTGAAACTGGTGTTTTGGCCGATTGAAACGCTGTATCGCATCAACTTGAGGCTCGAGACCCTGGACGTCCCGCCGCAGGACATCATCACGCGGGACAACGTTTCGGTAAAAGTAAACGCGGTGTGCTACTTCCGTGTCGTGGATGCGAACCTGGCCCTTTCGCAGGTGCAGAATTATCAGTACGCGACGTCCCAGCTCGCACAGACGACGCTGCGAAGCGTGGTTGGGCAGTTCGAACTGGACGAAATTCTTTCACAACGCGACAAGGTGAACGGCAAGCTGCAGATCATCCTCGACCAGGACACCGAGCCGTGGGGTATCAAGGTTTCCAAAGTGGAAGTAAAACAGGTGGACATCCCCGAGCAGATGCAGCGCGCCATCGCCAGGCAAGCCGAAGCGGAACGCGAGCGCCGCGCGAAAGTGATTCACGCCCAGGGCGAATTCGAAGCTTCGCAAAAACTTGCCGACGCCGCGAAAGTTCTCGAGACGCAATCCTCGGCGATTCAACTGCGCTATCTCCAGACTTTGACGGAGATAGGTGTCGAGAAGAACACAACGATTGTTTTCCCCCTGCCCATCGATATCATTAATAGCTGGGTTCAAGCGTTAGGGGGATCGAAAAAGTAAGAATGGCTTCTGGAGGCAAACGAGGGAGCGCCGGAGAGCGGGTGCTCGAGGGGCGGCACGTCATCGGCTTGTTCATGCTGATGCTGCTGTTTTCGGGCTTGTTCTTCACGCTTGGCTTCGTGATGGGGCGTAATCAGTATGATGGCCAAGTGCGCGCGGCCACGAACTTGCCCGGATTTACCGACACGGAAGTGCAGCCGAAGGAAGAAGTTACGACGAAGCCGGCTAGGAAAAAATCTTCATCCGAGCCGAAGCCCGATATGGACACACCGTCCATTTCCGACAACGAGTTTTACCATGCCGTCGAATCCAGCAAGCCCGATGATCATTTGAGGCCGGTGGCGAACGCCGCGCCGGTCGCAGCAGCGGGAAAGCCCGCCATCTCGATGCGGCCCACGCCCGCGGCTTCCAGGACGAGCCCCGCAGCGCCTCTTAGCGCCAACGGCGGCGTGAACTTGCAAGTGACCGCGGTCACGAAGAGAGCTGACGCGCTGGCACTGGCAAATTCTTTGCGAAAGAAAAATTTTCCGGCATTTGTGCAAACGATGCAGGGAGACAAGTATTACCACGTGCTGGTGGGACCCTATGCCGACCAGAAAACGATCGAGAACGCCAGGAAAGGCCTCGAGTTGGCCGGGTTTAAGGCCATCGTGAAGCGCTGATGCCCGGCCGTCCCTGGCTCGCCTATTTTCGCCCGCATCCCGGAAGTGAAACTCCAGCATGGATGAGGCTTCTCATCGCCGCGGTTTCGGGCGCGGCGCTCTCCCTTTCTTATACCGGTTTTTACCTCAGCATTTATTCCTGGGTGTGCGTGGGAGTGCTGGTGATTGCGCTCTTCGGCGCACGCCCGTTTGTCGCATTCGCCTGCGGCTTCTTGCATGGATTGTGTTTTGTGCTGACTTCCGTGCCGTGGATCGCCAAAGTGCTCGCCGTGCACGGCGGTCTTTCGCCCGCGGGCGGCTGGGGAATTTTGCTGCTCATCGGTTCGGTCTGGGCCGCGGCGAATGGAGTTGTCACGTGGGCCATCCATCGTCTTTCGCTGCGCAGTATTACGCTCGCTTGCGTCGGCACGCCATTTCTGTGGGTCTCGCTGGAAATGTATCGCACGTGGCTGCCGGAAGTCAGTTTTCCATGGAACTTGCTGGGCTATCCCGCTGCGGCGAATATCGCTTTGGTGCAGCTCACCACGATTACCGGAATCTACGGATTAACCTTTGTTGTTGCGGCGTTCAACGCGCTGCTTGCTTGGTGCGACGCCGCTACGACGCAACCTCCGAGACGGCGCTTGGCGGCCCTGATCGGCGCCACGGCGCTGGTGCTCCTGGTGATGGGTGCCGGCCCGCGCTTCGTCCCCAACGCCGTGGCCAACCACACGGCTCGAGCCGTGCAGCTCAATTTTCCGGAAGCCGATGAGTATCCGGTCGATTGGTTCGCAGCGAACACTTCCAACATGGAGCAGATTGAGCGCTTGAGCCTCGCGCCTTCCGATCATCATCCGGATTTGCTGGTGTGGCCGGAAGCGCCAGCGCCGTTTTCCTACCAGGATGTGCGATTCGCGCGGCTGGCCACGGATTTGGCGATTCAGTTTAGGCATCCATTCATCGTCGGCGTGATCGAGTGGAAGCCGCAAACCGTTTCCATGGGAGGATCTCGACACGTCATCCTGGAGCCGTACAACAGCGCGCTAATGTTTGACGCGCAGGGACGCCGCGTTTTTTCCTACGACAAAATTCACCTCGTTCCTTTCGGAGAGTACGAGCCGTTTCCGCTCATTCACCGTGTGGTGGCGAACGTTTCCAGCGAAGTCGGCGGATTTCGCAAGGGCACCGACTATGCCGTCGGACGCTTTGCAAACGGTGATACCTTCAGCGTTTTCATTTGCTACGAAGCCATCTATCCCGGCGAAATTCGCCGTTTCGCGGATAATGGCGCGCAGCTTTTAGTGAACATCTCGAATGATGGCTGGTTTGGGCACTCCGACGCCGCCGAGCAGCACTTGCGCATGGCGCGCGTACGCGCCGTGGAAAATCGCCGCTGGATCGTGCGCGCGACGAACAGCGGCATCACCGCCTCGATCGATCCCTACGGCCGCATCTACCGCCCGCTGCCGAGAGACGTGCGCGCCGCGGCCGATTTGCCGTACGACTTTCGGACGAACAAGACCATCTATACCCGCTTCGGCGATTGGTTCGCCTGGCTCTGCGTGCTGGTTTCGGTTATTCTGGTTGTAGTGTTTTGGAAGCCGGCAAAATTGAGCCGGTGAAGTAAAGAACTGAAAACGCAGAGCAGCAAAAAATAGAAACAAAAATTTTCCAAAGACTGGCGACACGAATGATTCTTGAAGATCTGCAGCACCGCTACGAACTGCTGAAACCTCGCATTTCTCTCGTGCGGAGTTATCTTTGACGCCCCGCAATACCGCGAACGTCTGAAATCCCTCGAAGCGCAGGTTGCCCGCCCCGATTTCTGGAATAACCAGGAAGCGGCGCAAGCCGTCCTGCGCGACCGCAAGCGCGCCGAAGAGCAAATTTCCGCTGACGAAAAACTCACCTCGATTTCCGGCGATGTCGAGACCTACATCGGCCTCGCGGGAGAAGAGACCAACGCCGAGCAGCGCAATGATCTCCTGAAAGACCTCGACCGCGAGCTGACCGCCGCGGAGAGCTATGTCGGCGAACTCGAAACCAAGACGCTTCTCTCCGGCGAAACCGATCATCTCAACGCCATTATGACCATCAAGCCCGGCGCCGGCGGCACCGAGTCGCAGGATTGGGCCTCGATCCTTCTTCGCATGTATCTGCGCTGGGCGGAACGCAAAGGGATGAACGCCACTGTGATCGACGAAACGCCAGGTGAAGAAGCGGGAATCAAGTCCGCCACGATTCAGTTCGTCGGCGAAAACGCCTATGGCTTGCTCGCTGGAGAAACCGGCGTGCATCGTCTTGTGCGCATCTCGCCATTCGATCAAGCGGCGCGGCGCCACACTTCCTTCGCCTCCGTCTTCGTGATTCCGGAAATTGACGATCGCATCGAAATCAACATTCGTCCGGAAGACCTGCGTGTGGACACGTTCCGTTCCGGCGGCAAGGGCGGCCAGAACGTAAACAAGGTCGAGACCGCCGTTCGCATCACCCACATCCCAACCAACATTGTCGTAGGCTGCCAGGCGGAGCGCAGCCAGCACAAGAATCGCGAAATTGCTATGAAGATGCTCCGCTCCCGCCTTTACGACCTCGAAGTCCAAAAGCGTCAGGCCCACACGGACAAGCTGGACGAGTCCAAGCTGGACATCTCCTTCGGCAGCCAGATTCGCTCTTACGTTATGCAGCCCTACCGCATGATCAAGGACCACCGCACCAAGTTTAGCGCCGGAGACGTCGACCGGGTTCTGGATGGCGACATCGACCCCTTTATTCGCTCGTACCTGATGGCCAAGAAGACCAAGGGGACGCTGGCAGTTCAGCCCGAGGACGACGATGAGGCGGCCTGAGATATGGCCAGAAAGGGCATTTTCCTTCCCATCCGGCCCAAACCCAAGAAACCCTAACGTCTCCCTAATGCATTTGCTTTCAATGCGTTGACTCTCATCGTCTCCAATGCTAACTTTGGAAGGTTAAGCGCAGAACAAGAGTAGGGGAAGTGTGCGGCGGCGGATTGCCACCGCGCGAACTGACAAGGAGACTTTGTCTTGAGCGAAGCCTTACGCAACTTTCTATTTACGTCGGAATCTGTCACCGAGGGTCACCCGGACAAGATCGCCGATCAAATTTCCGACGCCGTGCTCGATGAAGTGATGAAGCAGGATTCCAAGGGCCGCGTGGCCTGCGAAACGCTCGTCACCACCGGCCTTGCCGTCGTCGCCGGCGAAATCACCACCAGCGCCATCGTCGATTACGACACGCTGGTTCGCGACACCATCCGGGGCGTCGGCTACACCCGGGCAAAGTACGGTTTTGATGCCGAGACCTGCGCGGTCATGTGCACCGTCAAGCGCCAATCGCCGGATATCGCCATGGGCGTCGATACCGGTGGCGCGGGGGACCAGGGCCTGATGTTCGGCTTCGCATGCGATGAGACCGCCGAACTGATGCCCATGCCCATCCAGCTTGCCCACCGCCTCACGCAGCGCCTCTCCGATATTCGCAAGGCCAATAAAGTCGATTTTCTCCGTCCCGACGGGAAGTCCCAAGTCACGATCGAATATCGCGATGGCCGCCCCGTTCGCGTCGATTGCGTGGTCATTTCCACGCAGCATAGCGAGAAGGTTTCCAACGCCGATCTTCGCGATGCCATCGTCGAGCACGTGATTCGTCCGATCATTCCCCAGACCATGCTCGACGGCAAGACCAAGTTCCACATCAATCCCACCGGCCGCTTCGTCATCGGCGGACCCATGGGTGACGCGGGCTTGACCGGCCGCAAAATCATCGTCGACACCTATGGTGGTTACAGCCGCCACGGCGGCGGCGCTTTCTCCGGCAAGGATCCTTCAAAGGTAGATCGCTCCGCTTGCTATATGGCCCGCTATATCGCCAAGAATCTGGTTTCTGCGGGTCTGGCGCGCAAGGCGGAAGTTCAATTGGCCTACGCCATCGGCGTCGCCGAGCCCGTCTCGGTCATGGCGGAGACGTTCGGTACGGCCACGATTTCCGAAGAAAAAATCACGGCGCTCATTCGCGAATACTTTACTCTCACGCCCAAGGGCATCATCGAGACCCTCGATCTTCGCCGTCCGATTTATAAAGACACCGCCGCGTACGGCCATTTCGGGCGCAGCGGCGCGGGCTTCACTTGGGAGCGCACCGACCGTGCGGATGCTCTGCGCAAGGCTGCCGGCCTCGGAGTTGGGGCCACCGTCGAAGCTGCCGCGCATCGCTAGTCGTTTTTGGAAAGGCCGGCCCCGGCGCCGGCAAATGGTTTCATCCTGCGCGAAGTCCCTTCGTTGCGCAAACCTCGGAATAAGGAGAATGAGTGTGGCTACAGCAGAACTGAAAAAGGGTGACGTCAAGGATCTCGCGCTGGCCGATGCCGGCAAGCGCAAAATCGAGTGGTCGCATCAGCAAATGCCCGTGCTCGAAACGATTCGGAAACGCTTCATCAAGGAGCAGCCCCTCAAAGGTCTGCGCATCTCTGCTTGCCTGCATGTGACCAGCGAGACCGCCAACTTGATGATTACTTTGCGCGACGGCGGCGCGGACGCGGTTCTTTGCGCCTCGAATCCGCTCTCGACGCAGGACGAAGTGGCCGCTTCGCTCAACCGCGATTACAACATTCCGACGTACGCGATCAAGGGCGAGGATAACGAAACTTATTATTCGCACCTGCGCGCGGCGCTCGAGCATAAGCCCCAATTTACGATGGATGACGGCGCCGACCTGGTCACCATGCTGCTCACCAAGCGCACCGACCTCGTTGCCAACGTCATCGCGGGAACCGAAGAGACCACCACAGGCGTCATTCGTTTGCGTGCCATGGCCAAGGACGGCACGCTGAAGTATCCGGTGATCGCCGTCAACGATGCGCAGACCAAGCATTTCTTCGACAATCGCTATGGTACCGGGCAGTCCACGCTCGATGGCGTGATTCGCGCCACCAATCTGCTCATTGCCGGTCTCAAAGTCGTCGTCGCGGGCTACGGCTGGTGCGGCCGCGGTATCGCCATGCGCGCCAAAGGCCACGGCGCCGACGTCATCATCACCGAGATCGATCCCACCAAGGGCATCGAAGCCGTGATGGATGGATTCCGCGTAATGCCGATGGCGGAAGCCGCCAAGCAGGGCGACGTCTTCATCACCGTCACCGGCAACAAAAACGTCATTCGCGGCGAGCACTTTGAAGCCATGAAGAGCGGCGCGGTGGTTTGCAACTCCGGACACTTCAACGTCGAGATCGATATTCCTGCTCTCGAACGATTGTCTTCCGGAAAGCGCGAAGCTCGCCCGCTCGTGGACGAATACCTCCTGAAGGATGGCCGCAAGGTTTATCTCCTCGGCGAAGGCCGCCTCGTCAATCTCGCAACCGCGGAAGGACACCCGGCTGCGGTCATGGACATGAGCTTTGCCAATCAGGCGCTTTCCGCCGAATACCTGCGCCTGCACCACAAAGATCTGAAGCCGCAGGTTTACGTGGTGCCTGAAGATCTCGACAAGGAAATCGCCCGCCTCAAGCTCGACAGCATGGGCCACAAGCTCGACAAGCTCACCGCCGAGCAGGAGCACTATCTGGCTTCCTGGCAAGAAGGCACCTAGTAGGACAGACGCTCCTGTCTGTCTCTTCTCTTTGAAGAGGGGCGCAATAACCTGCGCCCCTTTTTCTTGTAAACTTATTTCGGATACTTACGGGTCGCTTTCATGTGGGATCTCTGCACCAACGCGCTCGACACCGCCGGCCTTCGCGGCGCAACGTATACCGATGTTCGCGTGATGCATCTCCGCCAGCGCGACCTGACCACCAAAAATGGCCAGGTCGGCACGCTCGCGCAATCCGAATCGATCGGCATCGGCATTCGCGCGCTCGCAAACGGCGCCTGGGGATTTGCGTCCACCGACCGCCTCACGCGCGAGGGCGTTTCCGCATGCGCTGCCCAGGCCGTCTCCATCGCCAAAGCTTCGGCGCTGGCGAAACGCGGCGATGTCGTCATGGTGGATGAGGCCTCTTATATCGATAGCTGGCAAAGTCCGTATCGCAAGGATCCGTTCGAGATTCCGCTCGAAACACAGCTCGCTTTGCTGCTCGCCGCCGACGCCGAGATGCAACGCGTCAAAGGTGTCACCCTCACTGAAACCGGAATGCAGTTTCGCAAAATTGATTCCTGGTTTGCCTCCAGCATAGGCTCGCGCATTCATCAGGCGAAAATGATCACCGGCTGCGGCATCGCTGCCACTTCTTTCCAGGGCGACGATATTCAAAAGCGCTCCTACCCCAACAGTTTTGGCGGGCAGCACGCGCTCGAAGGTTACGAACTCGTCGAGTCGCTCGAGCTCCTGAAACACGCCACGCGTGTGGGCGAAGAAGCCGCCGCTCTCCATTCCGCGGCGCAATGCCCGGAAAAAACCGGCACACTTATTCTCGGCGGCAGCCAGCTCGGCTTGCAGATTCACGAGTCCGTCGGCCATCCCATCGAACTCGATCGCGTACTCGGCCAGGAAGCGAATTTTGCCGGCACAAGTTTTCTCACCCTCGATCAGCTCAACAAACTCCGTTACGGCTCGGAAATCGTGAACGTCGTCGCCGACGCCCGCCTCGAGCACGGCCCCGGCCTCGGCACTTTTGCCTACGACGACGAAGGCGTCCCCGCGCAATGTACCGACATCATCAAAGACGGCCAATTCCGCGGCTATCTCTCCAATCGCGAAACCGCCCATCTCATCGGTCTCAAGCGCTCTTCCGGCACCATGCGCACGGAAAGCTGGAATCGTCTCCCCATCATCCGCATGACCAATATCAGCCTCAAGCCCGGCGCCTGGGATTTCGACAATTTAATCGCGGACACCGACGACGCCATTCTCATGGAAACGAACCGCTCGTGGTCCATTGACGATCGCCGCTACCAGTTTCAGTTCTCCACGGAAATGGGCTGGGAAATCAAGGGCGGCAAAAAAACGCGTATGCTGAAAAATCCCAGCTACAGCGGCATCACCACCGAATTCTGGAATTCCTGCGACGCCATCTGCTCGCGCGATCATTGGACGCTCTGGGGCACGCCCAATTGCGGCAAAGGCCAGCCCATGCAAACCATGGGCACCGGCCACGGCGCGGCGCCAGCGCGCTTCCGCAACGTCAGAATCGGCTCGGCGTTTTCAAACCAATGAGCACTCCACGAAAATCCGGCAAATCGGCCGCAAGCAAAAATGCCGCGGCATCCTCGCAGCTTCTTCCCGAACGCGAGCTTCGCCGCATCATCGAAACGGTGCTCCGTCTCGCCAGGTCTACCGGCGCCGAGGAAACCGAAGTTCACGTCGACGAATCCGCCGAATCGCTCACGCGCTTTGCCAACAATGCGATCCATCAAAATGTCGCCGAGCGCAGCCTCAATGTGTCCATTCGCACCGTTGTGGACAGCCGCACCGCCCGCGCCACCACCAATCGCACCGACGAAGATTCTCTTCGCGCCGCTATCGAAGCCTCTCTCTCCCTTGCCCACAGCCAGCCGAAAGATCCGCATCTCCTTCCGTTGCCCGGTAAACAGCGCTATCGCAAAGTGAATCGTTTCCTGAAAGACACCGCCGCGCTCACTCCCGAAGATCGCGCCCGCACCGTCCGCCGCGCCTGCGATCTGGCCATTCAGAACGGCCAGGTGGCTGCCGGCATTTTTGCCAGCGGCTTGCAGCAATCCGCTCTCGGCAATTCGCGCGGACTCTTCGCCGCCTATCGCGAAACGCACGCCGAATTTTCCATCACCATGCAAGAAGCTCCCGCAGCAAGCTGGGCCAAAGCCAACGCCGCAAGCGTGAGCGCCTTCGATCCCCAAAAACTCGCCCAGCGTGCTAGCGAAAAAGCCCACATGGCGGTGGACGCCCGCGAGCTTGCCCCCGGCCGCTACACCGTCATCCTCGAGCCCGCCGCCGTCCTAGATCTCGTCGGTTTTCTTTTCTACGATTTTGCCGCCACCGCGCTCGACGACAAACGCTCCTGCCTCAACGACCGCATGGGCACGCAGCTCTTCGGCAAGAACATCTCCATCACCGATGACGCCTACCATCCTCTTCAGCTCGGCGCCCCTTTCGACGGCGAAGGCATGCCGCGCCAGCGCGTCCTGCTCGTCGATCGCGGCGTGCCAAAAAATCTCGTCTACGCGCGCAGCGCCGCCAAAGCCGCCCGCAAAAAGCCCACCGGCCACGGTTTCGCCCTCCCCAATGAATATGGCGAAGCCCCCATGAATCTCGTTTTCGCCGGCGGCGATTCCTCCCTCGAAAAAATGGTCGCCTCCACTGATCGCGGCCTCCTCGTCACCCGCCTTTGGTACATCCGCGAAGTCGATCCCTACGAAAAGGTCATGACCGGCATGACCCGCGACGGCCTGTTCCTCGTCGAAAAGGGCAAAGTCGCTTCCGCCGTGCGCAATTTCCGCTTCAATCAGTCCATCCTCGAGATGCTACGCAACGTCGAACTCCTCGGTCCCGCCGTTCGCGCCACCGGCGAAGAAGCCTTCGAGATGGTCGTTCCCGCGATGAAGGTCCGCGATTTTCACTTCTCTGAAGTCACAAAGTTTTAATAATCCACGGCTTAGAATCTCCCGTCCCACAAAATCGATTTGATAAATGCAAATTCTGCGTTGTACATATCCGCCCTCCCGGCTTAATAACTGGATATGAACCGACGGTGCGCGCCAGCCCTGAGCGTTCGGCACCCCAACTGGGGCCATCCAGACCACGATGCCTGTGGCACGGGCTTCGTAGCTCGCCTCGGCAGCCCCGCAAGCCATGACATTGTCAACATTGCCCTTACGGCCCTAGAACGCCTGACCCACCGCGGCGGCGTGGACGCCGACGGCGCCAGTGGCGATGGCGCTGGCCTGCTCACCTCCCTCCCAGAGCGTTTTTTCCGTGCCCGCGCGCAGGAGCAAGGAGTTGACCTGCCCGAGGTTTTCGGTCTGGGCTTCGCTTTTTTCCCGCAGGCCTCCTCCGCCGACGCGCGTGCCGCCGTCGAAGCCGCCGCCGATACCGAGCGCCTTCGCATCCTCGGCTGGCGCCGCGTGCCCACAAATACAAATTCCCTCGGCAGCCGCGCCTTCGAGACGATGCCCGAAATCTGGCAGTTTTTCGTTGCGCCTTTTCACCCGTCGCGCGGCATCGCCCGTTTCGAGTGGCGCCTCGCTCTGCTCCGCAAGCGCGCCGAATCGTTTCTACCCGAGCGCTGCTATCTCTGTTCGCTCTCTTCGCGCACCGTTGTCTATAAAGGCCTGCTCACGCCCTGGCAATTCCCGCAATTTTACGAGGATTTGCGCGACGTCACCTTTGCCACCAGCTTCGCCATTTTTCACCAGCGCTATTCCACCAACACGCAGCCTTCCTGGCATCTTGCTCAGCCGTTCCGCCACGTCGCGCACAACGGCGAAATCAATACCATCGTCTCGAATCGCCGCTGGCTCCGCGCCAAGCAGCATGAACTTCGCGCCCGATTGGCCGTCGGCTCATGGTTCACTCCTCTCGAAGCCAACGTCAGCGATTCCGCCAGCTTCGATAACGCCTTCGAGCTGAAATTGCTAGAAGGTTTCGCGCCCGACGAAGCCATGCTCTCGCTCGTCCCTCCCGCCTTCGAGAACGATCCGCTTCTCTCGCGGGACATTCGCGCCGCGCTCACTTCGCTCTCCGAGCAAAACGAGCCTTGGGACGGCCCCGCCGCCCTCATCTTTTCCGATGGCCAGTTTGTCGGCGCAAAACTCGATCGCAACGGCCTTCGCCCGCTGCGCTACACGCTCGCGCACGACGGGCTGCTCATCGCCGGCTCCGAAACCGGTTTGATCGATCTCGAAGAATCGCGCATCGCCGAACGCCAGCGCCTCGGCCCCGGCGAAATGATTCTCGCCAATCCCGCCACCGGTCTTTTCCTCCGCTGGCGCGAAATCTTGAAACGCCTCGCGATGCACCAGTCGCGCCAAGCGATTCCCTCCGTCCGCCATCTCGCTTTTTCCGGCGCGCAGCAGCCTCCTCCTTCCGTCGAGCCTAAGCGCATTGCCGCCGCCTCCGGCTGGACCGAAGACCAATTCAAAACGCTTTTCTCCGCGCTAACTCACGGAAAAGAAGCGGACTGGAGCATGGGCGACGACGCCCCGCCCGCGTTTCTATCCGTTCTTCCACGCACGCTCTGGGATTACTGCAAGCAGCGTTTCGCCCAGGTCACCAATCCTCCGATCGATCCTCTGCGCGAGACTCACGTCATGTCCCTCGACGTGCATCTCAAAAATGGCGTCACTCTTCCCAATCCTTTGCTCAGCGCTGGTCAGCTTGCCGAGCTTTCCGAACTCTTTGCTCCGGTTCATCGCATTGAAATGACTTTCTCTTCCGCCCTGGGAGTCCCGGGCGCACGCTGCAGTTTTGCTCAGCTATCTTCTACCCCTCTGAGTAGCGGCGGACGCCCGGGCCTCCTCCTCCTTTCCGATCGCGGCATCGCCGCGGATAAGGCTGCCCTTCCCGCGCTTCTCGCCACAGCCGCCGTCTGGAAAGCGATGGTTCGCGAAGGTCTGTGGGACGTTCCCCTAATCGTCGAATCCGCGCAAGTTTTTGACACGCATCACGTCGCGCTCCTCGTCGCCGCCGGAGCCAGCGCCGTCGTGCCCTATCTCGCGGACGATTTTGCGGAATCGCTCGAGCCAGAAGGAGCCAGCCGCATGCGCGCCGCCGTCACGGCCGGCCTTCGCAAAGTTCTCGCCCGCATGGGCGTTTCCACGCTCGCGAGCTATCGCAACAGCCATCTCTTTGAAATCGTCGGCCTCTCCGCGGATCTTTGCGCCGAATATTTTGAAGACGCCGCCGATTATCCCGGCTCGAAAACCCTCGACGATCTTTTCGCCGATTATCTGCGCATGCACACTGCGGCCTTCTCTTCGCAATCCGCCCAGCTTGGCGACGCCGGCTTGTATCGCTTCCGCAAAGGCGCGGAGCTTCATGCCACCTCGCCGGAAGTGGTTCGCCGCATGCACGCCCACGTCCATGCGCCTGAAGCCGGCCACTACTCCGCGTTCGAAGAATTGACCGACCAGCAAGGTCCCGTTTTTCTGCGCGATTTGCTCGAAACCGTCCCCGGTACTCCCGTGTCCGTCGAGGAAGTCGAATCCGTCAGCACGATTCTTCGCCGCTTCAGCACTCAGGCCATGTCTCTCGGTTCGCTCGGCCCCGAAGCGCATCGCACGCTCGCACTCGGCATGAACATGATCGGCGGCCGCAGCAACACCGGCGAAGGCGGCGAGGATCCCAACACCTACCGTTTTGAGCCCGCTGCAGCGAACAAAATCAAGCAAGTCGCCTCCGCCCGTTTCGGTGTCACCGCGGATTACCTCATTCACGCCGAAGAGCTCGAAATCAAAATGGCACAGGGTTCCAAGCCCGGCGAAGGCGGCCAGCTTCCCGCACGCAAAGTCACCGAATATATCGCGCGCATCCGCCATGCCACTCCCGGCACGCCGCTCATTTCGCCGCCCCCACATCACGATATTTACAGCATCGAAGACCTCGCTCAGCTCATTCACGACTTGCGCGCCGTGAATCCCGCCGCGCGCATCGGCGTCAAGCTTGTCTCCGGCGCAGGCGTCGGCATCATTGCCGCGGGCGTGGCCAAAGCGGGCGCGGACGTCATCACCATCAGCGGCCACAACGGCGGCACCGGCTCTTCGCCGCTCACCTCCATCAAAAATACCGGCCTGCCCTGGGAAATTGGTCTGCGCGAAACGCATGACACTCTGGTCCGTGCAGGCTTGCGCTCGCGCGTCTCGCTCCGCGTCGATGGCGGCCTAAAATTTGCCCGCGACATTATCGTCGGCGCTCTTTTTGGCGCTGATGAATTCGGTTTCGGCACCGCCGCTCTTCTTGCCATCGGCTGCGTCATGGCTCGCCAGTGCCATCTCAATACCTGCCCCGTCGGCATCGCCACGCAAGACGAAAAATTGCGCACTCGCTTTGCCGGAAAGCCTGAAATGGTCGCCGCCTATTTCCGCTCTCTTGCCGAAGAAGTTCGCAATCGTCTTGCGCAGCTTGGCGTGCGCTCTCTCAGCGATCTCACCGGCTGGTATGACCGTCTCAGCGCGCGCTCCGGCGTGGACCCGCTCTTGATCGTTCCCATCTCGGAGTCCAACCGCGTCGCTCCGCACCAATCTCCAGTGCTGCACGCCTCTGCCCGCGAAGACGCTCTGCACTTCGGCGCCGCCTTCGATCTTCAAACAGAATCGCAGCCCATCCAGAATTCTGATCGCAGCGTGGGCGCCGGCATGAGCGGCGAATTGATGCGCAGGCGCCGTCCCGGCAGCCAGAATCAGCCGGCCTCGCAGGAGATGACCAAGGAATTCCACGGCTGCGCGGGCCAAAGTTTTGGCGCCTTCCTCGCCGATGGCATCACACTCGCTCTTTCCGGCGAAGCCAACGATTACGTTGGCAAGGGTCTTTCCGGCGGCACCATCTCGATTGCCGCCAGTTCCGCCGCTTCTCGCCGCGGCGACGTCCTCGCCGGAAACACTGTTCTTTATGGCGCCACGTCCGGCCAGCTTTTTGTCGCCGGCCGCGCTGGCGAGCGTTTTGCAGTTCGCAACAGCGGCGCCCTCGCTGTCGTGGAAGGTGTCGGCCAGCATGGCTGCGAATACATGACCGGCGGCATCGTCCTCGTCCTCGGTCCCCTTGGTCTCAATTTTGGCTCCGGCATGACCGGCGGCCTCTCCTACGTCCTTCGCGGCGAAGCCGACGAAGTGCTTCACCCCGATTTCGTGGCCCTCGCCGAAATCGATGAGCAGGAAGAATCTTGGCTCCGCGCCGTTCTCGAAGAGCACCTTCGCATCACCGCCAGCCCGCGCGCGGCCCGTCTGCTTTCGCGCCGTGGCGCGCTCCCCATGCTGCGCGTCCAGCCCATTCATTTCCAGGGCACGGTCGAAGCCGCCTGGGAGCCCGTGCTCGCTCGCTTGAAGCGTCGCGAAACCGTTTTCAGCCCGCCTCAGAGCGCCGCTCTGTCGCGGGCCCATCTGACCGTCTGAAAGGAGCAAGATTCTGCGCGTGCTTAGCGGGCACAATCCGCTATAATCTTCGCCGAGCCACCTGACTATGGACTTTGATCAACTTGCCACTTTCGTCTACGTCGCCAAGCTCAAGAGTTTCTCGCGAGCCGGGCAAAAAGTTTTTCGTTCGCAGTCCGCTGTCAGCGCGCAAATTCGCCAGCTTGAACAAGCCTATCGCGCCCGTTTGCTCGACCGTTCCGCCAAGTCCGTCGAGCTCACTCCCGCGGGCGAAGTCCTCTTCGAGTACGCCGAGCGCCTCCTCCGCCTTCGCGACGAATCCATTCAGGTCGTCGCCGATCGCGGCGACGTCGTCCAGGGCCCGCTCGTTTTCGGCGCTAACGAAGCCACTTGCCTCTATCTCCTTCCCGACATTTTTGCCGAGTTTCAGCGCCGCTATCCCCAGGTGCACATCAGCATCTACCGCAATTTCAGCCACAAGATTTTGCAGCGCGTCGAGGACGGCTCCGTCGATGTCGGCATCGTCACTCTGCCCATCAAATCTCCCACTCTGAAAGTCCATCACATTTCGCGCGACCGCCTCCGCTTCATGGTCAGCAGCCGCAATCCTCTGGCGCATCGCTCCAAGATCACTCTCGAGGAAGTCGCGGGACAGCCGCTCATCTTTCCCCGTACCGGCTTCACCCGCCAGGTCCTGGACAAGCTCTTTCGGCCCTATCGCGCTCGCCTCCGCGTCGTGATGGAGCTGCCCAGCATCGGCATGATCAAGCGTTTCGTCGGCGCCGATGCCGGTGTCTCTTTCATCAGCGAAGGTTTTGCGCGCGATCAGGTCAAGGCTGGCGAAGTAAAGCTACTGAACGTTGAAGGCGTCGACCTCTGGCGCGAGCTCGGCTTAGTTTATCGCCGCGACCGCAGCCTCCCGCGCGCCGCCCAAGCCTTGATTGCCGTCATCCGCGAACACAAAAAATTCCCCGACACCGCCGTAGTCGCCGCTTCCGACTAGGCGCGGATTCTTTTCCGCGTCACACACATTTCGGTGCCTGGCTCGGCGGGCGAATCTCCCTTGGCGCCGCTCCGTGCATCTCCCCAAATCGTGGCGATGCCCCTCGCGACCCCTCGCGATAATTTGAATTATCGTGCCAATTTGTCTCTTGAACTCCCAGCCTTCCTGGATTAGCTTTGAGTTTAGGAAAGTGTCTATCTTGCGGCGGCTCCGGCTGCCGTTTTTTGTTTTTGGGCCGTCCGTCTACCCCTTCTAGGGTGGCCCGCCTTCAGCTCACAACGGTCGGCAACGCCCCCATTCTGCACAAGTTTGGTGCAACACCAAGTCATTTAGATTCAACACTTACGAGAATTCCTCATAAGTATTCATTCTAAAGGGCTTATGCAAATTGTTAAATCTTTTAGAATGAACACTTACAAAAAAAACGGGGGGGAGGGCGGTGTTATGGTTAACTAGGCGTGATTCCAATCGGCGTCTTCCAGCCAGTCCATGCGGCCCGGCCGAACTAGCCACTACTCACCATTCACTACCCACTATTCACTTCTGCACATTGAACTCCAGGCTCGCAATCGCCCGCGCAATCACGTTCTCCTGGATTTGAATCAGGTCCGTATCCGCGTGCGTCATGCCTAGCACCGTGAATATCTCTCCGTTTCTTTCGATCACCGCCAGCGTTCCGGACCAGTCGTGCCCGTCCGCCGTTCCTCGGTATCGGTATTCGACGGCCGGCAGCCCGCCCACTAGCGTCTTCGTCCGGGAAATGTTCCGGTAATTGTCGTAGATATCTTCCAGCCGTTTTTCGACCGTGGCCGCCGCCGGCTCCAGCGCATCCTTGGTTTTCTCTTGTCCGATCACCATCAGCGTCGATTCGTCGAACGTTCCTAGCGCCACGATGGCGTTCGGCAGCGCCTTGCGCGCGTCTTCGATCTCGTCCCAGCTCGGCGCTTTGTACATTCTGAAGCCGTGCGTGAAGTTCGTGTAGTAATTGCCTTGAATTTCCTCGCGCATCGGCGGAGGTTCCGGCGCTTTCGGCGGCTCGGGCTGCGCTGTGGGCACCCCTATCGTGGAAGCGGCCGCCGCGCCCGGCGCCGTCGCGGACGCCGCAATCACGGGCGCCACTGCATTCGTCTTCACTTCTGCGTGCGTTGCTGGCTTAACTGCGGCGTTGGTTATTTTGGCAGTCGTGTTTTCGTGCTTGCCCTCCGCGGGTTCCGCGGATTTCGCGCTCTCATTCGTTTCTGCCGCCGGTTCTTCCACGGACGAACCCGTCTTCTTTGCTTCCGGCGTCTTCTCGGTTTTTGCCTCTGCGCTCGCGGGCGGGGTGGGAATGATCGACGCGATCTTGTCCTTCTCGACAAGCACATATCCAAAGTCCGTTTTGACTTTGAACATGTTGTCTTCGTACGCCACGATCACGCCGTACAGTTTCTTGCCGTCTTTCAGCCGGATTTCGTCCGCTCGCGCGCAAAGGGCCGCGGCGCAGAGAGCCGCAGCCAGTGCCGCAACGTACCAGGAGCCGCGCATTTTGGGGACAGCCATATTTTCAGTATGCGTTGGCCCCTCCCGCCTCGCAACCGTCACGCGCGCGGTGGTGTCCGCCGTGTTACCTCGGCCAGCACCGCGGCGATTCTCCTCACGGCTCGCTCCAGTTGTTCGATCGTTTCGCTCAGCTGCGCCCGCAGCGGCTCCGGCAAATTCGCGTGCATTTGCTGCAAGGCCAGCGCCTCCGCGATCAGCCGCAGGTCTTTCCGGTGCCGCGGATTCAGCCGCTCCCAGAGCCTCCGTTTCGCGCTCCGGTTCCGCCCCAGCCACTCCTCGCCCGTTCCCGCCGGCCGCCCCGCTTCCGGTTCCGTCAATGTACCCGCTGCTGGAGTGCCCGCTGCCGAATTTGGTTTTCTTATCCGAAACAGCATTTCTTGCCGCTCCGCGTTTTGTTATTTGAACTGTTCACCTGAATCGTGGATTTCCAAATGTTTCTCGCATCACTACATTTTTCGCCATCTCTTCCTCATCCGCCCTCTGAAGAGTCACTGAGTCCGGGACATCGTGCGAGGTTTTTTTTCCACGAGTCACCAGTCACTAATCACCAGTCACCTCTTCAACGCCTCCATCTTCTCCCCGTTGATCTGTCCTCCCGCCTCCACACGCCCCGTCACGCGCATCGCCCGCGTTTCAAACACCAGCCCGCCATAACGGTCGTACGCATCCGGAAAGAGCACCACCTCATACAGTCCGCGCTGATCTTCTAGCGTCACGAACATCATGTTCCGGTAATTTTTCGTGCCCACGTGCCGGTAGGTCACCACCCATCCGCACAGTGTCACGCGCTTTCCGCGCAACCCGTCCAATTCGTCGCTCCATGTCTCGCCGTTGCGCGGCAAAAAATCCAGCGGGTGCCCGCTCACGCACACTTCCAGAATTTCCCGCTCGTATCGCAATTTTTGTTCCCGCGTGTACGCAGCCGCCGGCATTCCCGCGAGCGCCGCGCCGATCCGTTCTTCAGCCGTGGCCTCCGCGAACAGTGGGACAGGCATTCCTGCCCGTTGCCTTTCTGCGTCTCCGGAATGTTCATTTTTCTTCCGCTGAGCTGCGGCAACAGAAGATCCGGCAGACAAGAATGTCTGCCCCGTTTTTGCTTGCAGCAAATTCCATCGCCACAGCATTTCCGGCCGCGTCATTCCATGCGCTTCCACGCCCGCTCGATCGCTTGCTCCAGCGCCCGCTTCATCGCCCACTTCATCAAGCGCGCCGCACTTGATCAGCGCCTCGATCTCATCCCGTTCCACCGGCACGCGCCGCAGAAAATCCTCGAGCGACCGAAACGCTCCCTCTTTTTCCCGCGCCCACACAATCGCCGTCATCGTCTCCACGCGCAATCCCTTCACTTGCATCAACCCCACGCGCAAAGCCCGCTTTCCATTCTCATGCAAAAGTGGGACAGACATTCCTGTCTGTCGGGTCTCTCCGTCCCCGGAATTTCGCGTTTTCTCCAGCTCCATTTCGGAAAAAGTAGATTCAACAATCATCTCTGTCTGTCGGGTTTTCGCCGTCCTATGCTGCGTCCTGTGCCGCGCCTCCGCCGTGTATTCCATCCGCGAATGGTTCACCGAAGGCAGCCGCACTTCGATTCCCCAGCGCTTCGCCTCCTCCACGTATGCGGACACGTGATAAAACCCCGCGCCCGCGCTGCACATCGCCGCCAGAAACTCTGCCGGGTGATGCGTCTTCAAATACGCCATGCGGTAGGAAATATCCGCGTACGTCGCCGCGTGCGCTTTGCAAAATCCGAACCCCGCGAATTTTTCCACCATCATCCAGGTCTCTTCGCGCTCGCGCCCCGACAATCCCATCAGTTCCGCCGCTTTCAGGAATTTTCCGCGCAGCCGCTCGCGGTCCCGCTGCCCGGAATATTTCGCCGCCGATCGGCGCACCAGATCCGCTTCCGCCAGCGGCATGTCTCCAATCGCTTGCGCGATTTGCATCACCTGTTCCTGGAAAATGCATACGCCCAGCGTGTCGCCCAGAATTTTCTCGAGCGCAGGATGCGCGTACACCACCGGCTCCTGTCCGCGCAGCCGCTTTAGGAACAGCTCTTTCGATCCGTATTCCGCCGCGCCCGGACGGATCAGCGCCAGCGCCGCCGCCATCTCTTCGAGCGTCCGCGCTTTCTGCGCATGCAACAATCCGCGCATGGCCGGCGACTCGATCTGAAACACGCCCATCGTTCGTCCCGCGGCAATCACGTCGCAGGTCGCCGGATCGTTTTCCGGTATCGCGTCAAAATCAATCTCGCGCGGCTTAGGGCAAGGCGTCACTCCATCCGGCGCGACGTGTTCCGCATGATTATTTTGAAGAGCGCCAGCGCGCGGACTCGGCGAAAAATTGTTTTTCTCCTTTACCTCTTTTGCCTCCTTTACTTCCTCTATCTCCTCTACTTCTTTCTCGATGTTGTCGAGCGCCAGCGACATCGTCGTGAACCCGCGCTGCCCCAGCAAATCCATCTTGATCAGCCCGAGTGCTTCAATCGCATTCATATCCGGCTGCGTCACCACGATCCCTTTTGTCGCGCGCTCCAGCGGCGTCAGCCGCGTCAAGGGCTGCGCGGAAATCACCGTCCCGCACGGATGAATGCCCATGTGCCGCGGCGCGTCGTCGAGCCGCAACGCCACCTGCAAAATCGTTTTCCAGGGTTCGTCGTTCACCGGCAAAGTGCGGCATTCCGGCAAATCGCGAATCGCCTGCAAAATCTCGCGCACCGGCCGGTGCGGCAGCCGCTTCGTGAAGTGGTTCACCTCGCCCGGCGGCACGCCAAACACTTTTGCGATTTCGCGGATCGCCAGCCGCGCGTGCATGGTCACGAAACTTCCGATCATCGCCACGTGCTCTTCGCCCCAGCGCTCGTACACGTAATCCAGCAATTCATCGCGCCGCGCGCCGCAAATATCGATATCGATGTCCGGGCAATCGCCGCGCTGCTCGTTCAAAAATCTCTCAAAATACAATCCCCAGCGCAGCGGGCACACGCAGGAAATGCCCAGGCAATACGTCACCATCGAGCTGGCCGCCGACCCGCGCGCCACCGCGGGAATGCCGCGCCGCTTGGCTTCTTCCACGATGTCCCACACCAGCAAAAAATACGGCGCTAGATGCAGCTTTTCGATCACGCCCAATTCGTGCGTCAGCCGCGAGAGAACTTCGGGCCGCAGCGGCCGGTAACGCCGCTGCGCGCCCGCAAAGCACAGCTTCCACAAATAGGAAAACGCGGACTCGCCCTCCGGCACGGGAAATTCCGGAAAGATCGTTTTGTTCAGCGTGAGCTCCAGATTGCAGCGCTCCGCGATTTCAAGTGTCGCCCGCAGCAACTCCGGATGATCGGGAAAAAGTGTTTGCATTTCCGCCGCCGGCTTGAACCATGCTTCGCCGGTCGTGATGTCCGGCGCCGCCACTGTCGTCAGCAGCCCGCCCGTGCGAATGGCATTCACCGCGCGGTGATGCAAATGCTCCTCCGGCCGCAAAAAATGAACGTTGTTCGTCGCCACGAGCGGCACGCCCAGCTCGCGTCCGATGCGCTCCGCTTCGCGCAGCATCCGCCCATCGCCCGGCGACAAATGCTGCACCTCGATCCACAGCCGATTGCCGAAAATCTCTTTCAGCCGCGCGAAGTGGCTGGTGATTGGTGACTGGTGACTAGTGACTGGTGACTGGTGATTGGTGACTGGTGTCTCATGATGCGTGTCCCGCGATGCGTGTCTCGTGCTCGAAAAGTCTGGCCGTTGTTCATTGACAATGCGCGGCCCTGCCTTTGTAGGGGCACGATATATCGTGCCCCTACGGTCGCCGGCGTCGTACATGAATGTGGGCAATGGGCACAGCGCAATCACGCCTCTCGAATGCTTCGCCAGATCCTCAAGCGTCACCGGCCGTCCCTCGTCCTTGCCGGGATCAAAATCAGAACCAGAGTCAAAACCAGAATTGGAATATGGATCAGAATCGAAACGAGAATCAGAAGTTGAACCAGAATGTGAATCAGAACTAAAGCGGGAACCTGAACCGGAACTTTTGCTCTTTCCCAACTCCGTCGTTCCCAAATGCCGCAGCGTCACCAACGCGCACAGATTGCTATACCCCTCCATGTTCTCCGCCAGCAGCACTATCGGCACACTCTGCGGATTTCGATTTTCGTTTTTTGGATGGCGCGCCGCGAACTGCGAAACGCGAAACTCGGCGTCAATCGCCACTCCCACAATCGGCTTGATTCCCGCCGCTTTCGCCGCCTGATAAAACGGTACCGCCGCATACAACCCGTTCGTATCCGTCAGCGCCACGGCAGGCATCTTCTGCGCGGCCGCCGCCGCAATCATCTTTTCCGGCGGCGCCACGCCCCGCAAAAACGAATAATGGCTATGGCCATGCAAATGTACGAACACGAGTTCTCTCGAACGGCGATGTACTTCAGTGGTAGGGAACGGGAAGGGCTAAATCTGCTGCTGTTACGCCAAAACCGGCAACGGCTTACCTATACCTATGACATGCCCAGTTTCCCGGGCATGCTCCATTTCTATGTTCCGTTTTTTGACGATGGCATCGTTGCGTCCCAGCAAACAATGGCATCCATCAAATTTCATCCCCAGCGCTTTCCAAAGCGCGCGATCTTCCTTGCAGAGCGCTGGTTTGATGCTGCTTTTCAGCCGGTCCACGGCAAACCGGAACATTTCGACCTGCGTCTCAAAAGGAATCCGGTATTTGAACCCGGATGGATCTTTTGTTTCCGTCAGATAATCGAAAATCGTTTCGTCGCGCCCGTTCGCTTTTGCGGCATTCCGTAAGCCATTGTAAGAAGTGGCGCGCAGCGCGCCGAGCGTGACCATTTCCGGCGAGAGCGCGTTGATTTTCTTGATGGCTTCCGCGTAGCCGTGCTTCCAATCGGGGTAGGGAATCATGGGATCCAAGCGGAAACGAATCGGCCAGCCGGCTTTTTTCATTTTTTCCGCCGCGGCAAAACGCTCCGAGGGCAACGGCGTACCATGCTCCCATTTCGTGCCGATCTCTTCCGCATTGACCGACCAGGAAAAAACAACCTGCGGCGTGGGCGTGAGCTCCAGAGCATGATGAATCTGCGTGGATTTGGTCAGAAAAATAAGGCGGTGCCGCTTCTGCGCCGCGAAAAGAGGAATCACGCGATGCGTCAAGGGCTCGCCGCTTGTTTTCTTGTAAGCAGAATCAAAGACAAGCCCATCTTGCAGCTCGCCCACAATCATCATTTTGGGAATGGGATCGTCGAGCCAATCTGTGATTTCCGCGACCATATCCTCCACGTTTGTATAGACCAAGCCATAAAGCTCGTCGGGGCGGAAACGGAACCATGGCACCGTCTGCAAAAAACAATACGCGCATCGGTACGGGCATCCGCCCGCCACGACGAGCTGCCAAAACTTGAAGCACACAATCTGCGAGTCTTCGCCCGGCCCGCCAAATTGGCGAATGAAGTTCGACTTCTTTGCCCAAATCGCATATTTCACCCCTTAGAGGAAGGCTTTGGCTGCTTCGGAGCAAAGTGATAGTCGGATTCTGAGTAAAAACAAGTTTCTCTGGGGCAGTAATCTGTTCTTGCTTGCATTTCTTTCAGCGCTTAGTGGAGATGCTTTTTCAAATAAAACGTGCCGTCCTTTTCGTCGTTCATCGTGACATAGATACGTTCCATTTTCACAGTTGTATTGCGAAATTGTGCCCACAGCCATTCCTTCAAGGGTTCAAGATCAGGTTCAGGATCGATCAGGTATTCCTGGTTCGGATTATCGTTAATTCTTACTTTGAATCCGCCCGTTGGGCAGATTTTCCACATGGCATCTAACATTACCTCTCGTCCCTTGGGATGATTCGTGGCATGTATGAGGACGTATTTTATTTCTGAATGTTCGCCTAACATTTGTCACTCCCCAGTAAAGTATTTGGCGCCGAGTTGTTCTTTTAGCAAGCGAATGGCTGCTTCACATCGTTGATCGGCATCTTGAATGTCTGGAAGGCTGCGCCACTTAGGTGTTACGAACAGAGAATCTATGTTCCCTGCAAGTACGGGATTCTTCAGAGCCATATCGATCCATCGCCACATGAAAGTTATGAAGAGTTCGCATTTGTCGAACGATTTGAGTTCCGCAAGTAGTTTCCCGGGAAGTGTAAAGCCGTACGGATCGACAAATACAAAGGCTGGCTGCGTTTTGATTTCTTTAATCCGCGATCGCAGAACTTCCTCAAAGTCTCCGAGTTTTACTTCAACGGAGACTCTTGCGGGGCGTTTAATTCCCGACAGTATGCTCTCAAGGTGCTCTTTGTTTTCTTTATCTGCTTCTATAAAAAGAAGTAGACTTCGCAAGTTCCTTAGAATTCTGTCGCGGAAGGGATGGCCAAGAAATGTAGGAAGTGCTACGAGTGGCGATCCAGGCTCTCCAGTTGCATGGCGACCGCGTCCAGCATTGCAATCGATGTAAAATATTTTCCCGGACCAACTTCCAGGATTGGAAACCATTCCACCAAGATAACGTTGCAACAGCCCGTGTTTTGCACGCTGCAGATTATTGTAGTCCTCCCAGTATTCGGGATTCTCATCGATATAGGCTGGCATCGGTCGTTGCCGACTCTACCGCATTTGTTAACGCATTTGGTAGATAATCTCACAATACATCACATCTATCGGGATAAGCAGGGCGTGGAGAGGACTAAGCCACCGGGCTTGGTGGCGTAGTGTTCGCGGAGCTCGAGGCCGTTGCCGTAGAAGACGGCGTTCCAGCCGTAGCGGCCGCGGACGGAATCGAGGCCACGGTTCAGATACCAGCGGCGATTGGCGTCGGTGTCGAAGAGTTCGTGCTGGCGGCGGTCGACTTCGAGATTCGTTACGTTTACGCCGACCAGGCGCACGGCCACGCGGCGCGTGAAAAGTTTCGCAAAAAGTTCTTTGGCTTCTGCGAGCAACTCGCGTTCGTCATTGCTGGGCCGCGTCAATCGCACGGTCTGGTGCGACGAAAAATGGTCCACATAGCGGATGCGCAGGCCAATCGTGCGCGCCTGGCGTCCGTATTCGCGCAGCGTCGAGCCGATACGCTCGCTTAGATATTCGATGAGGCCGCCGAGAAATTCCGTGTCGATCGTTCCGCCCTCGATGGTCGTTTCGCGCGAGACAGATTTTGGCGTCGAAGGCAGCATCACCTCGCGCCCGTCGAGCCCGCGCGCGCGCTCCCAGATCTGTCCGCCAATCACTTCGCCAAACGCGGCTTCCAGAGCGGCTCGCGGCACGCGGCGCAGTTCGCCGATGGTGGAAATGCCGCGCTCCGCCAGCATTCCGGCATGGACGTGCCCGATGCCGTGGAGCTTCTCGACCGGCAGCGGCGTCAAAAAGTCTTCTTCCGTTCCCGGCGCAATCATGCGGAATCCGCGCGGGCGCTCGAGCCGCGAGGCAATCGACGCAACGACTTTGGTGCGCGCCGCGCCGACACTTACGCTCAGTCCTGTTTGTTCGAGCACGTCCGACTGCACGCGCCGCAGCGCCGCCTCGTAATTTGGGTAGAGCCGCTCCGTTCCCGCGAAATCCAGGTAAAAATCGTCGAGCGCCGCCGTTTCGACCGCGGGCGTGAAGGTTTCGAGGATGCGCCGCACGCGCTCGGCATAATCCGCGTAATGCTCGTACTGCCCCGGCACAACGATGGCAGCCGGGCAAATGCGCAGCGCCTCGCGAAACGTCATCGCGGTTTTTACGCCGCACGCTTTCGCTTCGTAGCTCGCCGACGCCACGACGCCGCGCCCCACGAGCACGGACTTACCGCGCAGCTTGGGGTTCAGCACCTGCTCGACGGAGGCAAAAAACGCGTCCACATCCACGTGGACAATATTCGGAATCGCCCTACAGCGAGGCGCATCGGCGCCGCGGTCTTTTTCTTCGCGCGCGTCTTCGTGAAAAGGATTGAAGGGCATCGCCACTGCGGGAAATACATTTTCGATGCAGACGTCCATAACGGCTCCTATGAATCATGACCGCGAAGCGGTCTTGTTAACGTTCACCGCACAGCGATGAACGCAGGGAAGCGGACCGAGTACAATCTCTTCGGGAACGAGGGATCGCTTTTTCGAGTCGACCCCTCACCCCGCTTAGGGCTCGGAATTTTCAACGGGCGGCGTCCCGTTCGTGAGAGCCCGAAGGCAATGGAGCCGAACGCCGCCCGTTTCCCGTTTCCTCTACCGCCCCGGACTATAGGCGAATAAAAAGCGAAAGTCAAGAGCTTTGATGGACGGCTTTCTTGCCCCTGCTTTTTCTATCTCCTGATCCATTCGGCATCGACCGCAACCAAAGAAAAAACGCACAGGCAAGAGTGCCTGTGCTACTGGCTCCCGGCCATTTTTCATTTGCTTCGGTCCCCGCATCTCCGCCATGATTTCCACTCTGGCCGCTGGGTCACTCCATGGACTTGAATCTCTTTTTTGCGCTGCTCGGCGGATTGCTCGTACTTGCTTTCGTGGCCAACCGGCTTGTTCGTTTCACCGGCGTGCCCGACGTCATCATCCTCATGGCCACGGGGGTGCTCATCGGCCCGGTGCTTCACTGGGTCGATCCCGAAATTTTTCGCGGCGTCACCCAGGGCTTCGGATCGCTCGCGCTCATCCTCATCCTTTTTGAAGGCGGCCTGGAACTCAAGCTGCGCGAGATCATCAGCCACTTCGCGGGCGGCTTATTTCTTTGCGTTTTCAGCTACGTGCTCAGCGCAGCCGCCATAGCGCTAATCTTCCGGCAGGCGCTTCATTTCGCCTGGATTCCGGCGTTTCTCGTCGGCGCCGCCCTGGGCTGCATCAGCAGTTCCATCCTTCTTCCCGTTCTTCAGCAGGTCAATCTTCGCCGCGAGGTGAAAGTGACGCTGCTCGTCGAAGCTTCGTTCGGCGACGCGTTAGCTGCCCTTGGCGTCACCACTCTTCTCGATATCGCCGCGGGAAGCAGCGCTTCGCCCAAACTCATTGCCTGGAGTCTTTTTTCCAGCGTCATTCTTGCCGTTGCCTGCGGCGCGCTGATCGGCATCCTGTGGGCCTATCTTCTGCCGCTTCTCTCGGAGGAGCGCTTCTGGCACGTGCTTACGTTTGCCGCCGTGTTGCTCACGTATGCCGGTGTTCACGCGCTGCACGGCAACGATCTCGTCGCCGTTCTCGTCTTCGGCCTGACGCTTTCGAATTATCCAGCCGCGCAAAAGCGCGTTCATTTCGATGACGCTCCCGAACAGACCGATTGGTTTTCCGAAACGCCCGTGAAACAGCCGCCCGGCGGCTCGCACGCGCATTCGCAAGGCCAAATGCGCACGTTTCATGGCGAGCTGGCCTTCCTGATTCGCACCTTTTTCTTTGTCTTATTGGGCGCGCTGGTCGAATTTGCCGGGTTGCGCCAGCATGCCATGCTCGCGGTAGGATGTTTTGCAGCGCTCTTCCTCGTACGTTTGTTCGTCGTGCAGACCGGGCGCTTCGCCTGGAGCGCGTTCACATCTCACGAGCGCGAGCTGATGATCTGGCTTCTGCCGCGCGGCCTGATCACCGCCGTGCTCGGCATCGATATTCTGGAAGCGCGCGGCGCGGCATTCGAGTTTCTTCCATCGCTGGCTTTTGCCATCATCCTCATCACGAACCTGGCGCTGCTGATCGGCACGCTCCGCGCCAAGCGGCTTTTTCCGGAAGTTGCCGCCGCAGCGCCCGAAACCAGCGGCACGCAAATCACTGCCTAGCTCGCGGCGCGCTCGAGTTCCTTGCGGTTCCACTTTCCCAGGTTCGCGCCGGCGTCGTAGGTACTTTGCAAAAACGCCAGGAGCGATTCTCTCGGCGAGGCGGCGCGGCGAACGTCATCGTACATCAAGAAAAATTCCTTGAGCTGTGGATGATAGAACGCCTCCGCCGGGCGCACGGGACTCTGCGCAAATCCCGCCGGTTCCGGCGCGGCATAGGCATAAAACGCGGCTCCTTTGATGTCTCCGCCTCCCGGCCAGAATCCGCCGCTAATCACTTCGTGCGAATACGCTTCCCGCGTGATGGAATCCGCACCTTCGCGCCCCGGCGCGCGGCGGCCGGAGAAGCGCGTCGCCGCCAAATCGAAGCTGCCCCAGAAAAAATGCACCGGGCTGGCTTTTCCGATGAACCGGGCGCGAAACTCCTTGAAGATCGCATCGCAGTTCACGAGGATTCGCCAGAAGCGGTTGGCGTATTCGGGATCGTAGGAAGCGTGCGCGGTGTCCTGATCGAAGGGAATCGGGCTGGGAATCTCGACCGGCATCTTCCATATCTTCACGGCAATCCCCAGCGAAGCCAGCGCGGCCAGGAACTCCCGGTAAAAATCGGCCACACTTCGCGGCGCGAGGACGAGAGAGAGAATCGCGTCGTTGCTGGTTCGAATGACAAGATGGTGGTGAATGAAATCGAACTGAACTTCGAAATTTCCGCCGGCGTAGGGAATGGCCGACGTGGTCAGGCCCCACGCGTTCACGTAGAACGGCACTTCCCACCAGTGATTGAGTTTAGGCGCGAGCGCCAGCCGCACTTTTCCGACGATTTGCGTCCACATGTGCAGCGTGGCGTAGGTATCTTGCCAAGCGGCAAGAGGGAGTTCGGGCCAGAGGTCTTGCTCGGCGCGAGCGGTGCTTGCGTTCATGGTTCCTCCGCAGGAATCAACCAAAGTGCTTCATCGCGCTACTTCATCGTGAAAAGAGAAGCCGCGCGATTCCGGGCATTTCCCCGGCAACAGGGATTATATGCCCCGAATGCGCTGGCTGACTCTGCGTGGGAAAGTTCGAGGAACACAGCCGCTCGCGGCTGCGCCCGTTTTGCGAGTGAGACAGCCCGTCTAAGCTGTTGCTCCGTTTCGCGAAGGGGCCGCGCTAGCTTGAGATCTCGCTCGAAAGCGGACCTGCGGCCTCAGGCAAACAGCCTGCGGAAGGCGACGAACAGCAATGCCGAAAGCATCATGGCTGCGGGCAGGGTCAGCACCCAAGCCAGCGCCAAATTTCGGACGGTCGACCATTGCAGGCCCGAATGATTCGCCAGCATCGTGCCGGCTACGCCGGAGGACAGCACGTGCGTCGTGCTGACCGGCAAGCCTAAGCCATCCGCGGCGCCGATCGTGGCCATCGCCGTGATTTCTGCTGCCGCGCCTTGTCCATAGGTGAGATGGCTCTTGCCGATCTTTTCGCCGACGGTCACCACGATGCGCTTCCATCCAACCATCGTGCCCAGCCCCAACGCCAGCGCCACGGCCACTTTTACCCACAGCGGAATGAACCGGGTGGCTTGGTCGATGTGCTTCTTGTAATTCTTCAGCACCGCGACATCCGCGGCAGCCATCGCAGGCGTACCCGATTTTTGCATCAGGCGCAGCGCCTCGCTCACGAGATACATATCGTTGCGGAAGTTGCGCACCTGCGTGTGCGGCACCTTCGCCAACTCCTTGTAGATCGCCATTTCCGTGCCGATGCCGTTCACGAGTTCGCGCAGCGCCAGCATGGTGTAGGGCGTGAACTCTTTCGTACGGATATACTCGGTCAAATCCTGGCGCGGGTCGCCGACGACTGCGCCGGGTTGCACGTACTTATTGATGGTATCAGCGGTTTCGGTCGAGACGGCAATGAAGTCCTGCGACTGCTGCGGTGTCACGGCGTGGTTCAACGCGTACGTGGTGGGGACCGTGCCGATCAGGATGAGCATGATCAAGCCCATGCCCTTTTGACCGTCGTTCGAACCGTGGAAGAAGCTCACGCCCGTGCAGGTTAAAATGAGCATCCCGCGAATCCAGAAGGGCGGCGGCTCGGTTCCCTTGGGAGCTTCGTAGAGCTGCTTGTCTTTGATGATCGCTTTCATCGCTACAAACAGAAACCAAGCCAGAACGAATCCGAAGATCGGCGAAAGCAGCAGCGATTTTCCAATCCCCAGCGCTTGTCCCCAATCGACGCCGCTCGTGCCAGATCTCGCTTGCATGAGCTGGTTGGCGATGCCCACGCCGATCACCGACCCGATTAGCGTGTGCGAGCTCGAAGCCGGAAGACCCAGCCACCATGTTCCCAGGTTCCAGAGAATCGCGGCCACCAGCAGAGCAAACACCATGGCAAATCCCGCGCCGCTCCCGACTTGCAAAATCAATTCGACCGGCAGCAGGGAAATAATCGTGAACGCCACCACACCGGAGGAAGTGACCACGCCCGCGAAATTCCAGAGGCCGCTCCACACCACCGCGAGGTGCGGTTCCAGTGAGTGCGTGTAAATCACCGTGGCTACTGCGTTCGCCGTGTCATGGAATCCGTTGACGAATTCAAATCCTAGCGCCACGAGAAGCGCCGTGCCCAAAAGGATGTAAGGCAGCGCCGAACCCAGTTGCAGGCCGGCCAGATCGCGCGAAAGGCTATAGCCGATGAAGATCACTCCGACGATCAGCACCACTCCAAAAATCAGCATGCCGATCAGGCCGGGGCCTTTGCTTAATTTTGCTTCCAAAAGATTCGAAGTGGGGGTTGCCGTTGCGGTTGCAGTTGTAGCCATGACGCTCCTGCCTCCATTTGAAACGTGCCAGCTTGCGGAAGTGTCGGCTGGCGAGTGGGGAGCGTTATATGGAAGTGTTGTTACGCGCGAATGAATGTTCGGCTGCAGAACGTTCACAATGCGCGTCCGTTTTTACGTTCTAAGCCGCCTTGCCCCGCATGGCTTCCGCTCTATCCCTTCGCGTGGTGATTTTTTTCGGTTGTTTTTCGGGCGCCACGACACAGGGTCTTGCGCGAAGCTCGCGGAAAGCTCAACATAAAGAGGAAGTCGAACGGTGATTAGACCCCCTACCCAGAAAGCTGCGGTCCACAATTTCCCATGATCCTCCGCACTGTTGAGCAAGTTCGCCGCCTTTCCCGAATCGTCGGCGGCTTCACGCTACTGCTGATCGGAATCGTTATGCTGGTCACGCCCGGGCCGGGCTGGCTGGTCATTTTTTTCGGATTGGGCTTGCTGGCGGCGGAGTTTGTCTGGGCCCGGCGCTTGAGGGACCGCATCAAGCACGAAGGCGGCCGCGTACGCGACGCGGTTTGGCCTTACGGAAAAAATGCATCCGCGAAAGAGCCCGCGGAATCAAACAGAAGAGAAGAGGCTGCCGGAACGAACGAAATTTGAAAAGCGGACGAGGAGGCCAGAGGCATGGAAGCTGCATTGATCGGACTCGGGCAAATGGGCACGGGAATCGCGAAGAGTTTGCTGCGCGCCGGGCATCGCGTGACGGTGTATAACCGGACGAGAGAAAAGGCCGAAGCACTGCGCGCGGACGGCGCAACTGTCGCCGGTTCCGTGTCCGAGGCGTGCCGCAGTGAAGTGGTGTTCACGATGGTCGCGGATGACGCGGCGCTCGAAGGTTTGGTTTTCGGCGAAGGAGGAATTTTGGCTTCGCTGGCGCGCGGCGCCGTGCACGTTTCGCTGAGCACCATCAGCGTGGCGCTGAGCGACCGCCAGGCCGCGGCGCATACCAAGGCGGGGCAGGGCTATCTGGCCGCGCCGGTTTTTGGGCGGCCCGACGCTGCTGGAGCGGGGCGCCTTGCCGTGGTGGTTGCGGGTCCTGCTGGCCTGGTTCAAAAATGTAAGCCGCTCTTCGAAGCCATGGGGCCAAAGCTGATGGTGGCGGGAGAGCGGCCGTCCATGGCGAACGTCGTAAAACTTTCCGGGAATTTTTTGATTGCCTCGGTGCTTGAATCGCTTGCGGAAGCCCTGGCGTTTGCGCGAAAGTCCGGCGTGGATGCAGGGGCGCTGATGGAGTTTTTGACGAGCACGCTGTTCAATGCGCCGGTCTATAAGACGTATGGCGATTTGATCGTGCAAGGCAGGCATGAGCCGGCGGGCTTCGCGCTGCCGCTCGGTTTGAAGGATGTGCGGCTGGTGCTGGAGGCCGCCGGAGCCGCGAACGTTCCCATGCCGATCGCGAGCGTGGTGCGCGACCGCTTCATCACCGCGATGGCGCGCGGGAATCAGGATAAAGATTGGTCCGTGATCGGGCGCGTAGCTGCCGACGACGCCGGCTTGCCGCAAACCGCGCGTGCCGCGGGATAATCGCTCGCGAAGGCTGTCCGTCCGCGATTCTTCAAGAGTACAATCCAGGAAGAAACGAGCGATGCGCTCGATCTCGTTTAGGGAGAGGCATGCCATGACACCGTGGTCCGGGAAGTGGGCGCTGGTGACGGGAGCGAGCGCGGGAATCGGCAAAGCTCTGGCCGAGGAACTCGCGCGTGGAGGGACGAATCTGGTTTTGACGGCGCGGCGTCTCGATCGGCTCGAGGAACTGGCGCAAAAACTTGCGGCCGCGCACAAGATCCAGACGAGAACCTTTGTGGCCGACCTGGCGCAAGCGGACGCGCCGGAACAAATATTTCAATTCACGAAAGAGCAGGGAATTGCCATCGAGCTGCTGATCAACAATGCCGGATTTGGCGCGTACGGCGAATTTCCCACGGTCGATGCGCGGCGGCTTACGGATATGGTGCAGGTGAACTGCACGGCTGTCGTACACTTGACGCGGCTCTATCTGCCCGAAATGGTGGCGCGACGCCACGGCGACGTTCTGATTCTCGCATCGACCGCGTCCTTCCAAAGCGTGCCTTATATTTCGACCTACGCGGCGACGAAAGCGTTCGACCTGCTTTTCGCGGAAGGATTGGCGGAAGAAATGAAGCCTTATGGCGTGCGCGTGTGCGCGTTGTGTCCCGGATCGACGGAATCGGAATTCGCCGAGGTCGCCGGACAATCGCACGTGCCCGCAACGAGGGCGAATCGAGAGACCGCGGAGAAAGTGGCGCGAACCGGTTTGCGCGCTCTCGCCAAAGGCAGGAGCTACGTCGTCTCGGGCCTCGGAAATTATTTGGGTGTGCTCGGAGAGCGGCTGGTTTCGCGGCGTTTTGTGGCGCGCGTGGCGGCGCGGATGTTCAAGCCGCAAAAAAGCGCCTAAATATTCGAAAGCAGCCTCGCGGCGACGAACGTTTTGCGCGTCCGGACCGGCCCGAATGGGCGCAATTTCCTCCCTTGGCCATTGAGGCGAGTTCCTCTCTGGGGGTATCCTTGGCCGACACGGAGCGGGCGTTGTGCGCGTCTAAATCATTGTGAAAGCAAAGGTTACCGGCAGCCAGAATCCAGCTCTTCCCCCTCCTGGGAACTTTTTCCGCGTGCGCCGGGAAATAAGGGAGAAGGCAGAAGAGGCACCTCGAACAGGCCGAGAAGCCGTAACAGGGGAGACGAGGATCGCAGCTCAGGATAGAGACGACCTTCTGTTGCGGCGTGCCGCGAAAGGCGATGAGGAAGCTTTCGTGCTCCTTTATCGCCGGCATCAGGGCGCCCTATATCGGTTTGCTCTGCGCATGACCAGCAGCGCTTGGGGCGCCGAAGAGATTGTGCAAGACGTTTTCATGACTTTGATCCGCGAGCCGAAAAAGTACGATCCGGCGCGCGGCTCGGTGGGTGCGCTGCTCTTTGGAATTGCGCGCAACCGCGTGATGAAGCACCTGGAACGGTTGCCCCGGGAAGTTCCTCTGGAAGAGAAGAACGAGGACGGCACCGGAGCGGGAATTGTGCTGCGGGATAATTTCACTCCGGCGAATTGGGCGGAGACGCGGGAACGCATGCAGCAGGTGAGAGCGGCAGTGCTGGAACTGCCCACGGAATTTCGCGAAGCCGTGGTGATGTGCGAGCTGGAAGAGATGAGTTACGAAGAGGCGGCGCAAATGACGGGCTGCCCGATTGGGACGATACGTTCCCGGTTGCATCGCGGGCGGGCGTTGCTTCTGGCAAAGCTCGAGATTCTGCGCGATGTGCCCCGGCGCCAGAAAGTAGCGAGGTAAGGGAATCTTGGAAACGTTTGGGAAACAGGCAATGAATTGCGAACAAGTGGAAGCGATCGTACTCGATCTGGACCGGGACGACTCTCTCGATGCGATGGAGAGAGCGGCGGCGGTGGCGCATTTGAGCCATTGCTCGCGTTGTGCGGCGCTGCAGGAATCCTGGCAGGCCGCGAGGGAAGAGTTGCGGACGCTGGGCGAGGAAACCATAGAGGCGGTCGCGCCGGCGCGCGTGGAAATGCGGTTGCGGCAGGAGTTTCGCACGCGGCATCGCACGATGGCGGTACGCCGCGGAGCGGTGGTGGCGGCATGGGCTTTGGCTGGGGCTATGGCGGTCGTGGGAGCCATAAGCTGGTGGAATTGGGAGCAGTCGCGGCATTTTGATGCGGCCAAGCAAACGGCCTCGGCGACGCCCGTGCAGCCTTCGAATGACGCGGCTGCTGTGCAAAGCCAATCGTCGGAAAGTACTGCGGCCAGTGTTTCGAACGGAGATGACTTGGCGGATTTCACGCCGTTGCCGGGAATGGCGCCCGATGTGACGGAACAGGCGGAAATATTGCGCGTAAGGATGCAGCGCGGGTCACTCGGCGCGCTGGGACTGCCGGTGAATGAGCAGCGGGCGGGCGATTGGATTCAGGTGGATTTGCTGGTCGGAAACGACGGGCTGCCGGAAGCCGTGCGGCTGGCGCAGGAAGAAAACTAAAACGAGATTGCCGCGGTACGTGGTGAACCGCGGTGCGGGAGAGAAGAGGAGAAGAGAAGCGATGATGAACCTCAAGATTAAGATGTGCTTTGCTTTGAGTGGAGCGATGGTTTTGAGCGCCATGGTCGTGCACGCGCAGCGGCGTGGGCCTGGCGGCGGTGGTCCCTTCGGCGCCCCGATGGAACTGATGGGCTTTGAAGGGATGCACGGCGGAAAAACCGTGACGGGCGCGCCCTTCTCCGCCACGGCTACGTCGGAAACGACGCAGACTTTGCAGGACGGCTCGGTGATTCACCGGACTTCGCAAGTGACCATGTACCGGGACAGCCAGGGAAGGTCGCGGCAGGAAGCGACGTTCACCGGGTTTGGACCGCTCGCGGCATCGGGGTCGCCGAAGACTATGATTACGATTTCGGACCCGGTCGCAGGACAGCACATCATGCTGGATACGGTACGCAAAGTAGCGCGCACGTCCGCCTTCCACACCCGCGGCGCAAACAGCGCGAATGGTGGCGGGTCGGCTCCTGCCTTCGAAGCGAGGATGCAGGCGCGCGAACAGAAAGAAGAAGCGGCGGGCTTGCTGAAGAAAGAGTCGCTCGGCACGCAGACGATTGATGGCGTGATTGCCGAAGGAACGCGGATTACGCATATCATCCCCGCCGGACAGATCGGCAACGACAAGCCGCTGCAAGTGGTTTCCGAACGCTGGTATTCGCCTGACCTTCAGATCGTGTTGAAGAGCACGCGGACGGATCCGCGGTTTGGCACGACGACCTACACAGTCACGAGCATTCAGAGAACCGAGCCTGCGGCCACGCTGTTCACCGTGCCGGCCGATTACACGGTCCAAGCGGGCGGGCGAGGCCACTTTGGCCGCGGGCCAGCACCCGCGCCAGCAGCGCCGCCAGACGACAACTGACCGGCTTAACCCCGCGCCGGAACTGCGTGTTCTGAGCCGGCGCGAACATAACAACGATCTTCTCTCCTGAAGACGGTACGCCCTTTCCGCATCTGCCCCCATCAATGCGGAAGGGGCGTTGCCGTGTTTGGAGGCGGGGAATGCAGTAAGTAGAGGAGGTCAAGGAAGCAAAGGAAATAAAGGAAGTAAAGGAAGTAAAGGAGGTAAAGGAGAAATTCTCTGGCGGCGTTAGGTGCTGCGCGCATTTCCCGACCGCGCTGCGCGATGGGAGGATGACAGTTGAGTGTGCTAGTGTAAATCCCCCGAATGGGCGGAGGGCAGGAAGAGGAGAACGATGGCGAAACCGAAAGTGCTGGCGACACGGCCACTTTTTCCCGCGGCGCAGGAAATCTTGAACGCCGGCTGCGAGGTCGAGTATTGGACGAAACCGGAGCGAATCTCGAAGGAAGAACTGCAACAAAGGGTGAAGGATAAAGAAGCCTTGGTGTGCCTGCTGACGGAAAAAGTGGACGCGAATTTGTTGAGCGCGGCGCCGAAGCTGCGGATTGCGGCGAACGTCGCGGTGGGTTTCGACAATATCGACGTGGCGGCGTGCACGAAGCGCGGAGTGGTGGCGACGAATACACCCGGAGTGCTGGACGAGACGACGGCGGATTTTGCGTGGACGCTGCTGATGGCGGTGGCGCGGCGGCTTGGAGAAGGAGAGGCGCTGGCGCGGTCGGGTAATTGGAAAGGCTGGGACTTGGACCAGCTCGTGGGCACGGACGTCTGGGGCAAAACTCTGGGAATTGTGGGATTCGGACGGATTGGAAAAGCGATGGCGAGGCGGGCGGGGGGATTCCAGATGAAAGTGGTGTACGCGGACGCGGTGCGCGCGCAAGAAACCGTGGAAAAAGAATTGAACGCGACGTATCGGGGGATGAACGACCTCCTCGCGGAGTCCGATTTCATCAGCGTGCATGTGCCGCTGCTTCCAGAGACGCGCGGGCTATTTGATGGGCCAAGGTTCCATCGCATGAAGCCGACCGCATTTTTGATCAATACCTCGCGCGGAGCGGTGGTGGATGAAGCGGCGCTGGTGCACGCGCTGGAGAGCGGAAAAATCGCGGGCGCCGCGCTGGATGTGTATGAGAACGAGCCGTTCATTCATCCGGGGCTGAAACGGCCGAACGTGGTGCTGGCGCCGCATATCGCTTCGGCGTCGATTGAAACGCGCACGAAGATGGCGTGCATGGCGGCGGAAAACGTGGTGGCGCTTTTCAAAGGGCAGCGGCCTGCGAATATGCTGAATCCGGAAGTTCTGAAAACAAAATAAAAACGGCGGTCCTTCTCGTATGGCGGATCTGAAGCAAATTGCCCGCCGGATTTTTTACGAAACGATTTCGGCGATCGATATTCCCGAGGCGATGCAGAGGAAACTGCGGCTCACGGGGACGTTGCTGCGCCTCGAAGACGCCGAAGTGGATCTGGGCGCGTTCGCGAAGGTGTGCGTGATCGCGATCGGGAAAGCGGCGCACGGAATGGTCGAAGGGCTGGCAAATTTGCTGGCGGGGGATTTTCCGTTTGAGGGAATTGTTGCGGCGCCGACGCCGCCGGGGCGGGCCATCGAGGGGATGAAATATTTTGTGGGCGGGCACCCGACTCCAGACGAGCGAAGCTGGAAGGCAGCGGAAGCGATTTTGGACTGTTTGAAAGGGTGCGACGAAAAGACGGTGGTGTTTTTTCTGCTGTCCGGCGGCGGGTCGGCGCTGGTGGAGTTGCCGCTGGACGCGGCGTTGACGCTGGAAGACGTGCGGCACTTGAATCGCGCGCTGGTAACGTGCGGCGCGCCGATCGAGGCGATGAACACCGTGCGAAAGCACGCCTCCGCGGTGAAGGGCGGAAGGCTCACGGCGGCCGCGGGACACGCGACAAAAGTCACGCTGGCGGTGAGCGACGTGCCGGCGGGAAAAGAAACGGCGCTGGCTTCCGGGCCGACTTTGCCTGATCCGACGACGATTGCCGATGTGCATCGCGTGATCGAGGAATTTTCTCTGCGAGCGAAATTGCCGGCGGCACTCTTGCGGTGGATGGAAGTAGGGAAAATGCCGGAGACGCCGAAAGAGGGAGACGCGGCGTTCCGCAACGCGCATTTTTACTTGCTGCTCGGGCTGGACGATTTGTTTCATCCGGCGCATCACGCGACGGAAGCGGAGGGATTTGTGGCCTGCTGCGACAACTCGACAGATGATTGGCCGGTGGAAAAAGCGGCGGACTACTTGCTGGAGCAGCTCGAGGAAGTGCGCAAGGCGAATCCGGGGCGGCGCGTGGCGGTGATTGCCGATGGAGAAGTAAGTTCGCCGGTGAAGGGGAAGGGAATTGGCGGAAGGAACGCGGCGTTTGTGCTGGCGTGCGTGAAAAAAATCGCGGGAAAGAAAATCGCGGTGCTGAGCGCGGGGACGGATGGCGTGGATGGAAACAGCCCGGCGGCGGGAGCGGTGGCAGACGGAGAAACGCTCGAACGAGGGCGGGCGATTGGATTGAACGCGCGGTACATGTTTCGAGAGAGCGATTCGTATACGTATTTTGCGCGGCTGGGGGATACGATCGTTACGGGGCCGACGGGGAATAATTTGCGGGATTTGCGGATATTGCTGGCGGAAGCGGAGACGAAGAAGAAATAAAGACATAAAGATGTAACGAGTAAAGAAAAAGAGTTTACACAGAGATCGCAGAGGACGCAGAGAACACAGAGAAAGCGGGCGCCGAATCCAATCGGCGCCCGAATTATTTAGTCAGATAAAAACTATTGTTTTGGAGGAGGAAGGCGCGTCTCGATGGTCTTGAGGCGGTCGTCCATTTGTTGCATTAGGTGCTCGAGGCGATCGAGTCGCTTGGCGACTGCGGCTTGGTCGGCGGCGGCCGGGGATTGGGCTGCGCTTTCGCCTTCGTCGCTTTCTTCGTCCGCAGATGCGCCTTCGTCGCCGGCGGGTTTTTTCAGACGCGCGATTTCCCGTTTGATCATGGGCGCCATCTCGATGCTGAGGTCATCGCTAGTCAGCAAGGCTTCGAGAGCGGGAATCGCAGAGGAGTCTCCACGGGCGCCGAGCGCAAAGATGGAAGCCACGCGGACGCGAAACTGCGGATCGCTGAGAAAGGAAGCAATCTGCTGGGTAACGGTTTTGTTGCTTTTCTCAAGCTCGGCAAGGCTGGCGATGGCGGCGGTGCGTGAATCGAGGGGCTTGCCGGCCGCGGACCACTCGCGAAGAAGCGGAACGGCTTTGTCGTCACCATAAGGGCCGAGGGCGCGCAGAGCGGCGTTGCGCAAGAAATCATCGGGAGAATCGCCGGCTACGCCTGCTTCCAGTGTGGCCAGAGCGCCTGGCGCCTTGAGCTGGCCGAGGGCATGAAGAGCCGCGGCCCGCGCGCGGTACGAGGAATCATCGGCGGCAAGGGAATTCAGTTTGGCGACGATGGCGGAATCATTCTTGAAATTCCCGAGCGCTGAAACGATGTACGCGCGCACCCAAGGTTTCTTGTCGGTGTCGAGCGCTTCGAGAAGCAGTTTGGAAGCTATGGAGCCGCCCAATCGCCCGAGCGCGTCGGCGGCATTGGCGCGGATGCCCCAGGCTTTGTCGTTGCGAAGCGCATCGCCGAGGGCGGCGGCAGCATCGTCGTCACCTTGCAGCTTGGCGAGAGCGGCGACGGCGTCGGCTCGGTCTCCCACTTCATCGGCGCGCTTCAACTGATAAATCCATTCCTTTTTTTCCTTGTGGAAATTGGCGGATTTGAGGACTTGGCCGCCTTTATCGAAAAGCACCATGAGCGGAGCGGAATCGGTGGGAAACGTGAAGATTTCGGATTCTTTCGAGACGGTGATGGGGAAAAGTTTTGGGCCGGAAGCGGTGGTGATTTCGACGTCGGTGGGAATATCGAAGAGGCCGACGCGGCCCTCGATTTCCTGGGTTTGCTTGACGGTCAGAGCGACCTGGTGTTTGGCGTCGTCGAAGGTGTAGCTGAGATCAAACTTGGGAGCGCCTGCGCCGTAGACCCACTGGTTGAAAAATTGGTCGACGTCAATGTGCGTGGCTTCGTCCATGGCTTTGACGAGGTCGGCAGTGACGACGTTCTTGCCGCGATTGACTTCGAGATAGTGCTTGAGGCCGTGGTAGAAAGCGTCATCGCCGAGTTTGTGGCGGAGCATATAGAGAACCCAGCCGCCTTTGGTGTAGGCGTTGCCATCGAACTCGGCGGAATCGGTGAAATCGAAGCGGACAATGGGCTTGGTGTAGAGGTTGTGTATCGCGAACCAACCGCGTGCGGCCTCCCACCGGTCGTAGTCGGCCTGGTCCTTGCCGAAATGGGCTTCGGTCCAAACCGTTTCCATGAACGTGGCGAAGCCTTCGTTGAGCCAGATGTCTCCCCAATCCTTGCAGGTGACCAGATCGCCGAACCATTGATGGCCGAGTTCGTGGGAGATGAGGTCGTCTTCGCCGGTGGGATACTCAGGAACGAGTTTGGGACTGCGCAGCGAAGTGCTGGTGTTGGTGGTGGCGCTGGAATTTTCCATGCCGCCGGCGACGAAGTCATCGACCATGGATTGGTCGTACTTTTCCCAGGCATAGTCGACGCCGAGTTTCTTGCTGAAGAGATCGATCATCTGGGGAGTGCGGCCGTAGTTGATGGCCAAGCGGTCGCCGCGGCCTTTTGGGGCGAAATAGTCGACGGGGATGCCGCGCCAGGAGTCTTTCACTTCGTCCAGTTGGCCGGCGACGACGGTGATGAGGTAGGTGGAACTGGGAAGAGATTCGCGCCACGTCCAGGTCTTCATGCCTTTGTGGTCGTCGGAGACGCTGATGAGCTTGCCGTTGGCGACGGTGGTCCAGGAATCGGGAACGGTGAGAATGGTTTCGGTGGTGAGGCGGTCGTTGGGATAGTCGTAGGTTGGAAGATAAAAATGCGTGTCCTCGGATTCGCCTTGCGTCCAGACTTGAATCGGGCGATGGGGGTAATCCTTATCGGGAAGGATGAAGTAGAGGCCTTTGGTGGGCTTGGCGTCGTAACGAATGTTGACGTCAAATTTCTCGCCGGCGTGGGCGGGCGAGGAGAGCGGAATGATGAGCTTGTCGTCGCGGGTTTCAAATTTGGCGTGGGATTTATTTACGGTGACGCTTTGGATGTTGAGGCCGGCGGAGTCAAAGACGATTTGCGAAACCGAGTCGTGGAGCATAACGAGCGTGTGGGTTACGTCGCCGATGACTTCTTTTTGGTCGAGATTGAAGCGGAGCGCGATGCGCGAGTGCTGGAGATCGTAGTCGCGGCTGGGAGCATACGGCTCGTCGGCGCGAAGCTGGAGAGAGACGAAGAGGAGGGCGAGAACGCTGGCGAGGGCGAGCGGGGTCGAGCGGTGGCGAGGCCGGCGAGCGTCGGCGGAGAGTGCAATGTTCATTTGGAGGGGCTCCTTTGGAATGAATGTCCCGCGCGCTCGAGAGTGGCGACGGCTGCGCCCAGATTGTCAGACGCGACAAGCAAGTAATCGGTGTCAAAGGTTGTGACGACGAGCAAACTAATCTTTGCGGCGGCGAGAGGACCGGCGAGCGCGGCGAGCACACCGACCTCCGACAAAACGAAAGGCCCGTGAACTTTGATGACGCGCCAGCCGCCCTGGAACTGCACGCCGGCGGGAACGCGAGATTCTTCGACGATGATGGATAGCTCGTCGCTGGTGCGCGTGACCGAGAAAAAAGGGCCTTCGACGGCCCATGTGGGAAGTTCGGCGCGCGCAGAGAGTCCAACAACGGCGAAACTTTCGGGCAGAAGCGAGAGTTGAAAGCGGCGGAGAGAAAGAGTCATCGCGCTAGAGAAGACCTCTGGCCATGCCGCCATCGACCGCGATGGAAGCTCCATTCACGTAGCTGGCGCGCTCCGAAGCGAGAAAGGCGACGACGGCGGCAAATTCCTGGGGCGAACCGAGGCGGCCCGCGGGAATCTGGCGCGCCCAGCCGCGGAAGACGTCCTCGGGAGGAGTGCCTGTGCGCGCGGAGATGGACGCAGCGAGGCCATCGAGACGCGCAGTGCGCGTGTAACCGGGGCAAACGTTATTGACGGTGATGCCGTCGGCGGAGTATTCATTCGCGAGAGTGCGCGCGAAGCCGGCTACGGCGGCGCGAATGGAATTAGAGAGCAAAAGGCCGTCAACGGGTTGCTTCACCGCGGACGAGGTGATGGTGATGAAGCGGCCCCACTTCCTTTTTTGCATGCGAGGAAGAGTTTCCCTGGCGAAGAAAACCGTGCTCATCAGAAGCAGGTCGACTGCCGCGCGCCAGTCTTCGACGTTCGTCTCGGCGAAGGATTTGGAAGGCGGGCCGCCGGAATTGGTGACGCAGATATCGATTTGACCGAAGCGCTGCTCGACGGCGGCGACGAAGTGAGAGACGGCGGCGGAGTCGGAGACGTCGAGAGCCTGGTGGAAAACTTCCTGGCCGGTGGATTCATGGATATGGGCGGCGGCTTGTACAAGCGCGGATGCGTTGCGGGCGCAGATGGCGACGCGAGCCCCTTCGCGGGCGAGTTCTTCCGCGACGGCGCGACCGAGTCCTTTGCTTGCGGCCGCGACGATAGCTACGCGGCCTTGGAGGCCCAGATCCAATTTTGTTCCTCGTTCAAACTTTGCATGGTCTCGCGAAACGCGCGGCGCGTCAAATCGTCGGAAGTGGACGCACAAAGGAAGCGCCCAGCTTTCGCGCCCGCTAACTGTTGGTGGACGCGGTCCGGGCAGCCTCCGTCACTGGGCGTATACTTCGGATTATGGCTTCGTTGAGGTTGTTTCTTGCCGTTCCCCTCGTTTGTGTTGGGGTGACTTCAATTTTGGCCGCCGGTTGTGGCGACCGCCGCGAATCGTTCTATCCTTCTCTATCCGCTGCGATCAACTCAGGGGAAATCGCGCGTGGTTGGATACCGGACTTCCTGCCTCCAAGTTCTCGCGGAATCCGCATAATTTACGACCCTTCGTCTCCGGTGACGTGGTGCACATTCGACTTCTCACCAGAGGACTCGCAACACTTCGCGGAAAGCCTCAAGAGTGTCGAAGCGCTACCGCCGCCGTTGGAGCGGGTACGAAGCCCTGGAGTACAGTGGTGGCCAAGAGTGTTGAGGGGGAATCTCGACCTCGAGCGACTCCACAGGGCGGGTTTCAAGCTTTACACAGTTGAAGAGCCCGCAACCTCTGTCAATTCTGATATCTTGCTCTTTGCAATTGACTGGCAAAAAAGCCGCGGATATTTCTACCGGACAAACGAGTAGACCACCTCAACCATAAATCGTGCAGAGTTGGATTATCGGAAACCAGCCGACTATCCCATTAGAGTTGGGGCGGCACCCCGGAGATTTTGGGAGCTAAGGATGCGTCCGGCCAGTACGTTTTTCTGCCGTAACCCCCTGGTTTTTTGTAAGTGTTGATTCTAAATGAGTTAGCATTTTTGTAAGTCGTTTAGAATCAATGGTTGCGGGGCGTTCTGTAGGTGTTGGTTCTACAGGACTTAGAGCATCGACATAATTCTGGCTAAGTGTCTTGCCACAACTGGGATTGATGCGCTGCGGGAAGATTCTGCTTACGCCTAGCGGCGCTTCTAGAAACAGAAACGGCAGCCGCTGGCTGCCGTTTCTTCGCAGAATTGCCTATTGGTGAGAGTACCTCGAGTGCGGAGGCTGATCAAGAGGCAAATTGGCCGGGCTGGGGAGTTGGCTGCGAATTGGTTTGGGACGGGGCACTGTGGCGCGGGCAGGCAGAACTTGGCGCGGGATATGGGGCGGCGATGTTCCGGCTCATGCGGCTGATGCGACTCATGCGACCCATGCGGCTGATGCGGCTAATTTGAGGCGACTACCTTGTGAGTGGCTAAGTAGGCGCGGGCATGTGCTAGTTGGGGAAGATCAGAGTCGGCGGACTTCCAGGAGGCGAGAAATTCCGTGTATTCGGTGGCGGCTGCAGCGGCGTCGCCGGCTTGCTCGCTGGCGCGGGCGATGCCGTAGAGCGGAAAACCGGAGTGGGGGCGATCGACGAGCGCGGCTTGGTAGGCGGCCTTTGCGGCGGTCCAATCGGACGCGGCCATATAGGCTGCGGCTTCGGTTTCGCCGACGGGGCGAATGAAGGCCGGCGGCTCGCGATAGCCGAGGGCCTTTTCCTCTTGGGCAGCCGCAGCGTAGAGTTTTTTCGCTTCGGCGATTTGCTTCTTGTAGACGAGCAGGCCAGCACGAAGTTCGAGAGACATGATGGATAGATTGCTTACGAGCGGCTTGGGACTGGCGTCGGGCATCAATTGGAGCAGAGCGGGCGTGGCGTCCGTCTTCTTCTTTTGTTTGTCTGACTCGGCGGACTTGGCGTCTGCTTCGTCTTTCAGGCGTTGAGAAATGCGCCAAAGGCCGGCGTCAAACTGTGCGGAAGCGGCTTCGGCGCGCGCGAGATCGTGGTCATCGAGAGCTTGCATGCCGAGAGCGAATTGAGTGAGCTGGCGCGCGAGGAATTGGAGATTCGGAAGCGTCGCGGGAGGATCGCTGGAGTGCAGAAGAGAAAGAGCGGAAGCCCAATCTGCGGAGCGAAGGGCGACCGGAAGACGAGGGTCGAGGCGGGACATGGCATCGCGAGGGGACCAGGGGTAGAGCGTGTTTTCGAGTTCGCCGCGGGCGTTTTTTAGTTTGGCGGAGAGAGCGGTGGCTTCGTTCAATTCGCCAAGCTCCATGAGATTTGCGATGGCGTACATGAGGTTGTGGACGTAGTTCCAATCGTCGTCAACGTTGACGTGTTGCGCACGCATGTAGGATTCATCGGCTTGCATGGAGGCGGCAAAGGCTTGCTTTGCGCGCGCGTAATCGCCGACGCGATAGAAAATGTGGCCGGGCATGTGGACCATGTGGCCCGAAGTGGGAGCGAGGCGGGCGAGGATTTCGGCGCTGTGAAGGGCCTGCTCGGGATGGAGGCTAGGCTCGACAGCGTGAATCCAATAATGATTGGCGGCGGAATTGTCCGGATCTTCTTTTAGGACGGTTTGCAAAATGGCGAGGGTTTCTTTTTGGCCGGCGAGGGGCTGGCCGTTATCGTCGTAACCGTCGGAAAGAGCTTCGGCTAGAAAAATGCGGGCCTGCATATCGTGAGGAGCGCGCTTGACGAGCTTGCGGTAGATTTGGACTTCCTCAGAGTCTCCCGTACTTTTATTTTCATTGTCGGAATTTTCGGCGGCTTCGGCGGCGGCGCTTGCTTCGATATAGAGGCGCTCCGTCTTGCTGACGTGGTTCTTGAGGCTTACGGCTTTGGCGAGCGCCTGGCGGGCGTAAAATTTTGAGTTGCTATGAGTGAAAATTTCCGCGTGGTAGATTCCCCAGTAGCACATCGCGCATTGGGGATCGACGCGAACGCTTTGTTCGAAGGCGCGTTCGGATTCGTAATCCCAAAAATCGTGGAGCAAATTCAAACCCTGGTCAAACCACATCTGGGCTTCGGGCGAGGCGGTGATGGGGATGTGGGCGTTGCCGATGCCGGTGAGCTTCTGCGGAGGCGGGAGCTTTTCGGGGGGAATTTCTTCGCGGGTGGACATGGCGTGACCGGCCATGGAGGACTGCGCAGAGCTGCATGGGGCAGAGCCGAGGCCGAGCAAGAAGATGACTGCTGCGAGGATGGCTGGCTTTCTTCGCGAGAAATTGAGATGCAATTTGAGGCTGGCCACCAGTTCCTCCAGACGGTGCAAAAGGAAGCTCTGCCATTCTAGACGAAAACAGGGGAAGGCGAGCGCTTTAGAGGGCGCGAGCGATTGGGCGGGGAGATTGTTTGCACGAGAGGGTTGGCGGCGCTAAGATGCAGGCAATTTCCTGCCCGTGGAGGTTTTCATGAAACGAATTGCGAAGTGGATGGGGCTGCTGGGCTTGCTGATGCTTGCGGCTGGCGCCGCGAGCGGACAACAGATCGGGAAGTACGTGCCAATTCCGGCGGGTTCCGATGCGGATCACTCGTTGACGGAGATTAATGGCACGAGCGATGCGGCGCAGAAGCTGGCGCTGATCGATAAGTTTTCCGCGAATTTGGGCAAGGGCGACATGGCGATTGTGGCGGACGATCTCTACGTGAATTATTACCTCTCGCAAAAGGACTATGACAAGGCGTTCGAGTATGGAGACAAGTTGTTCGCACTCGATCCGGACAATCTTTCGAACGACGTGAACATGGTTCGCGCGGCGAGCGAAAAAGGCGACAGCGAAAAGGTTGTGGCGTACGGGGAGAGGCTGGCGGGGATTTTGCAACGGTTCAAGGACTCGCCTCCGCCGGCCGGAACGGATGCGGAAGCGTGGCAGCGGCAGAAGGCGGCGACGCTGCAAAGCAACAACGACAATATCGATTACATCGAAGACGCAGTGTACATGGTGGACTATCGAACGACGAGCGCGGCAAAGCGGGCAGACATGTTGGTGCACTTTGCGCAGATTTTTCCGGATTCGCCTTACGCCAATCAGGCGCTGGGAGTGGCGGCCGCTTCTTACCAGCAGGCGCAGAACATACCAAAAATGCTGGAGATGGCGAACGGTTTGCTGGCGAAGGACCCAAACGATGTAGGGATGCTGCTCTTGCTGTCGGACTATTACAGCGAAAAAGGGGAGCAGCTCGAGAAGGCGGAAGCTTGGGCGAAGAAAGCGATTGAACTGCTGGTGGCGGCGCAGAAACCGGCGGGAGAGACGGACGAACAGTGGCAACAACAGGTTTCGCTTCAGAAGGGCTTGGCGTACAGCTCGCTGGGGCAGGTGAGCATTCAAAAGAAAGAGAATGCGCAGGCCGCGGAGAACTTCAAAACGGCGGCGCCGCTTTTGAAGGCGGACGAAGGGAGTTACGGGCGGAATCAATACTGGCTGGGGTTCGCGCTGCTGAATTTGAAGAGGAATGGCGAGGCGAGAGAAGCGTTTGCCCAGTCGGCATCGGTGAATAGTCCGTACAAGGCGCTGGCGCAAGCGAAGTTAAAGACTTTTGTGGGGGCGTCCAGGCATTAACCTTGCGAAGCCGGAGCAGGGAAGCGGCGAGAGCGGCCGTTGCGAGAGGGCGGCGGATGGCGGCTCGAAGACGGAAGACAGGTCGGGCCAGCCTTCGAATCTTTTGCGGGTTGTTCGGCATCTAAATGCTCGGACTAAGGAAAATGAAGAGCATTGGTGTGGTTACGCTAGGAGCTAGTACGCTGAGGAGAGAGACATGGCAGAGTTGGCAACGTTTGGCGCAGGATGCTTTTGGGGAGTGGAGGCGGCATTTCAGCAGGTGCCGGGAGTGATCGAGACTGCGGTTGGATATAGCGGCGGGGAGACGGAAAACCCCACATACAAGGATGTTTGCACGGACGAGACGGGGCACGCGGAAGTGGTGCAAGTGACGTACGATCCGGAGAAGGTGAAGTACGAGCAGTTGCTGGATGTTTTCTGGAAGATTCACGACCCGACGCAAGTGAACCGGCAGGGGCCGGATTTTGGTGCGCAATACCGGACGGCCATTTTCTTTCGATTCGCCGGAGCAGGAAGCGGTTGCGAAGAAATCCCTTGCGGCGCTGGAGGCAAGCGGGAAGTTTAAGCGGTCGGTAGCCACGGAAATTACACCGGCTTCGACGTTCTATCGCGCGGAAGAGTATCACCAGAAATATTTGCAAAAGAGGGGAGTGGCCTCTTGCCATTTCTGAGGAAGAGAGCTGAGTGCCTCGCGGCACTGGTGTTGTGGTTTTGAGAGTCTTGGCGGGTTGTCGATCCACTTCTACAAAGAAGAGGTGTCGGGGGCTTCAACCGGACTAGCCTCGACATTTCCACTTACCCGGTAGTGACAAACCTTGCGTAGAGCCACATTCGCTGAAAGAGGAAATCGGTTTACTCCTCGAAGGCGAAAATGCGCTTCCAGTCGTCCTTCAGGCTGATCACGTTCCAGCCGCTCTTTTTGGCATCTGCCATTAGCGCCTCGGAGAAAGTGCCTACATGGGTATTTGGAAGCCCGCCACTTGGGCCGTAGGCATACTCTCGCTTGGCATCGTCGTGATGAACGAGCATCATCAATCGAGCGCCATCACCCGCTTGCGTCCATTCCAGCATTTGCTGGTCGCCTCCGGAGTTGCCGAAAGCGGCGTATGGGCGCTTGCCGATGAACATGTTGATACCGATTGCCTTGCCGGGACCGTCGTCAACGAAGAATGGTTTCGGTTCTCGCATCAGCACCGGCTTGCCATTTGCAAAGTCATACGTCGTCACAATACTGGAGCCCACGACCTGCTCTGGTGGAACGCCATAAATCTGCTCGCTATAAACGCGCACAAACTCCTGTCCACCGCCAGTAACGATATACGTCCTGAAATTCTTCTCGCGCAGATAGTTCATCACTTCCAGCATGGGTTGGTAGACGAGGTCAGTATAAGGGCGGTCAAAGCGCGGGGCTTTGGCAGTGGTAATCCACTCCTTGACGAGCGCCTGAAAGTCTTCCGTGCTCATCCCGGAGTGCGTGACGGCGATAATCTCCATCCAATCCTTCTCGCTGAATGTACTCATCGCTTCTCGGTCACCGCTGAGTACGGATTTGAACGGCTCGGTCTCCTTCCATGCTGGGTGCTGCGGAGCCATCTTACCCAGGCGATCGAGAGCGAACATCGCTTGGCCGTAAAGCGGATGTTCCGTCCAAAGTGTGCCATCTTGATCGAACGTAGCGATGCGGTCCTTAGGTTCGACATACTTAGAGCTGGATCTCTCCGTCGTATCCTTGACGAACGAGAGAATCGCTTTTTTCGATGCGCCGTCGTTCCATGAGGGCAGCGGGTCTCCCAGAGCTTCGGATGTGTGACTAAGAGCTCCCAAAAACGCCGTCGCGGCCGATACCTTGATCAAGTCTCTCCGCGTGATTTCCATGTATTCTCCTGCCCGTCTAATTGCGATGCTAACGGGCGGCAAGGTACACAGGAAACACAGGGGGGACTCATCGTCAAAAGTGACAGCTCTCGGAATCGTGTTGGTCGAGCTACGCGAAATGGTTACTCTAGCTTCACGGAGGCTTCCCAATCGAACGAGCGCCGGCCACTTGGACGATTGATTAACGAGGTGATTAGATCGATGGTTTTTTCAAGTGTTTTTTCTGCTCTGCCGGGCTGGTTCGCCTGCGCGAGCGACAAAAGCAGGCGAGGCAGATTTGAGGCGTACTTGGGCCTGGGATCTGATTGCTCTGCTCGAATAGAAGGGGACGCCGGAGGTAAACGGAAAGCGCTCTGCTCTGAACTGAGAGAAAACAAATGAGAAAAATGGCGGAGAGGGTGGGATTCGAACCCACGGTACGGTTTCCCGTACGCTCGCTTTCGAGGCGAGTACTTTCAACCGCTCAGTCACCTCTCCGCGGTCATGGCAAGTTCCATCGTAGCAAGGGTTTTGCGTTCGGGCAATCAGGCTTGAATGGTGAAGTTGACCGAAGGCACCCCGCCGCTAACACAAAACGCAAACTTTGGAACCAGCATCCCGAGGAGCAGCCCAACGGACGCCGGGGCACGAGGACGATCAGCGCTCGCCCAAAGGACTGAAAAGGCTCGGAGTTAGCGGCGGGCGGCAAAAAAGGATTGAAGAAGAGCGGCGGCCTCATCGGCGAGAACGCCGGGAGTTGCCTCCACCTGGTGATTGAGCGCGGGGCTGGCGAGAAGGGCGAAACAAGAGCGGACTGCGCCGCCTTTGAGGTCGTCGGCGCCGTAAACAAGGCGGGGGATGCGGGCTTGGATGATCGCTCCCGCACACATGCTACAAGGCTCGATGGTGACGTACAGACTTGTGTCAGCAAGACGATAGTTTTTGAGAAGGCGGGCGGCCTCTCGGATCACGACGATTTCTGCGTGCGCGCTCGGATCGCAGTCGCGAATGGTGCGGTTGCCGGAGCGCGAGAGGATTTTGCCGTCATGGACGAGGATAGCTCCGATGGGCACTTCGTCGGCTTCGGCGGCGGCGCGGGCTTCCTCGAGCGCAAGCTGCATGAAGACAAGGTCTTGGCTCATGTCCGGAGTCACGTTGAACGTGAGAATAGCATGCGAAAAGTGCGTCGGAATAATAAAGCAAGGTTCGCGAAGCGGGTTGCTTGACAATTGGGGAGTGGACAAACAAACTACGCTCATACGGGAGCGTTGGTGCAGGCGCCCCGAATCGATTTTCCTGGAAGTAGCCCAGGACTATTTTGGATGCGAAGTGGCGACCCCAAAATCTGCTGAAGAAACCTGAATGGAACTCCGAAAAGATCCCATCACACAGAGCTGGATTATTTTGGGCCACCGGGAAGTCGGCGGCGAATCCCTGTCGGAATGTCCATTTGAGCCGGGCAAGATTGAGAAATTAAAAGCCATCCAAAGTTGGCCGCCGGAAGGGGCGTGGCAGGTTCGCGTGGTGCCGCATCCCGACCCGCTGTACCGGGTGGAAGGAGATCCGGGCCGGTTGGCGGAGGGGATGTACGACAAAATGGCCCCGCTGGGAGCGCACGAAGTTGTGGTGGAGACTCCGAGCCACGACAAACGGATGACGATGTTCAGCGATGAAGAGATTGAGCGCGTGCTATGGGTGTGGGGAGCGCGAATCGCGGATTTGAAAAAGGATGCGCGGTTCAAGTACGTAAGCGTTTTCAAGAACCATGGCCCGGCGGCAGGAGAAGAATGGCCGCACGCGCATTCGGAAGTGACCGCGACTATCTTCGTGCCGCGTCGCATCAAGTATGAGCTGCACGCCTCGCACGACTGGTTTAAGGACAAGGAACGATGCATTTTCTGCGACGTCGTCCGGCAGGAGGAGAAGCAGGGCAAGCGGATCGTGGACGTGCAAGGAGATTACTACGCACTGTGCCCGTACGCTTCGCGGGTGCCTTATGAAGTGTGGGTGATGCACCGCAAGCACAACCAACTGTTTGAACAGCCGCGGCCTGGTGCGAATCGCAAGCAATTGGCGGCACTACTGGGACGCGTATTGCGGCGGCTGGAAAAGGTGGCCCCGTCCTACCATTTGGTGGTGCACACGGCGCCCAACACGAAGAGCAAGAAAGGCGAATTGGCGGGGTATTGGAAGACCTTGGCGGAAGATTATCACTGGCACATCGAAATCATGCCTATCGTGGAAAAGCGCAGCAAGTCTTATAGCATCAAGGAAGTTTACTTCAACGCAGAACTGCCAGAACAGGCAGCCGCCCATTTGCGCTCGCTGGATGCGAATCTCTAGCGCCATGCATTGCGAACCTGGTAACCTCCCCCGAATAAACGAAGAACAGGAACTGTACTGCTATTTTAGTAAATAAAGGAGTCGAGGTGCATAGGGGTACCGGTCTACAGGCCAGGCGCAAGGGCCGAAAGGCGAAACCCATCGCAATCGGTAGTGGAGGAGAGGCGAAGGAAACCACCAAATATAGTATAGCGTTTCAGGAAACACGCTAGATTTGCTACCCCGCATACTTGTTTACAGCCGCTAAGTCCTGTACTATGTTCGCGCTTCTGAGTCGCGGTTCCTACCCAGCACTCGATCGGCGGCTTCGAAAATCCAATTTTCGATGTCGAGGTGTCTAATGTGGAAAAAAGAAGACGGTAAGCCCCAAGGAGTGCCCGAGATTTCCACAGCCTCTACGGGTGTTCCGAGTACACCGAGTCCAATTTCGTCCCCAACTCGCGAAACGGCGGTCGCAGTGGCAGTTTCGTCGAAGGCAGCGGCGTGTATCAGCCAGGGAATCAGGATCAAAGGCGAAGTGACGGGCAGCGAAGATCTCTTTGTCGACGGGCTCGTGGATGGCAAGTTGAATCTGACGAACGGCAGTTTGACGATCGGGCCGAACGGACATGTCAAAGCGGATGTGACGGCGCGCGAAGTGATCGTCCGCGGAAAAGTGGAAGGCAAAGTTTCCGGGCGCGACAAAGTGCAACTTTGGAGTACTGGGCAAGTCAATGGAGAAGTACAGACCGATCGGCTGATGATTGAAGATGGCGCCATGCTTCGCGGAAGAGTGGAAGCAGGAAAGCAGCCCGCAAAGGCGGCAGAAACTCATGCGGCGGCTGCGGCGGCCGCCTCACCTTCAGGGGGAAAGTCGATTTCGCTGAATTCGGGAACGGCGGCGGATTGATCCATGAGCTTCCTACATAAACTCGGGATTGGCGTCGGGGCTGGAACCCACCGCGAGGTTTCCCGCCCAATTCCTCAAAACGGCAGAACGCGCAACGTAGCTCCGGTGCCCGCGGTCGGTTCGACGCGTCCTCCCGAAGCGCCTAGCTCGACGCGGCTTTCGAATGGACTGAAGGAGGTATTGTGGAACCTCGATGGACTCGGACGTGGCACGCTGCTGGACTTGGGGCCGGCTTGGCAAACCACGCTGAGTTTTTTCATTGAGCGCGGTTTTCGAGTTTCCTCCGAGGACATTCTCCGAGAGTGGAAGGAATTTTTGCGGGAAGAAGAAGTGCGGCTTCAGGAGGCCAGCTTAGTTTCCGACTCGGTGGACATGACGCCGAGCGGACGCGCGGCACGGTTTCTCGATGCGAACCTGCAGTATTCGCGCTCGTCCTTCGATGCCGTTCTGGTGTGGGACTTACTGGATTATCTCGAGCCAACGCTGGCCAAGCAGACGATCGCAAGTTTGACGGAACTGCTCCGGCCGGGCGGTGTGGTTTTCGCACTTTTCCACAGCAAGAAGCCGGAAGGTTTTCAGAGGTATCGCATTGCGGATTCGAACTCGCTACAGATCATTTCCGCCAGCCTGCTGTGTCCGGCGCAGAAGGTTTATCAGAACCGCGAAATACAGGACCTATTCAGCCGATTTCGCACAATGAAGTCGTTCGTGAGCAGGGATCAACTTAGGGAAACTCTCTTCATCAAGTAAAAAGCCAAAATCGGAAGAGGCTCGATGCCGCTTAAGGGATTTGTGTGTCCAGCGATTCTCCGCTTGCAAATAGAGAAAAGTGAGAGTAAACGAAAGGTGAGAGCTCAAGGAGCTCCGGAGGGGACATGACTCCACCGGGCTTAGAGCAGAACCAAAGCTGATCACACCGCTCTCGCGGTGCGTGTCGCTCGTGAAACATACGTGCAATTCGCGCGCTTCCGAGGCGACGCAGCAAATTGGGAATAGGGGGAGCCTTCCGGTTCCCCCTTTTTCGTTTTCAGGGCTTATGACCGCGACGAAGTACGGTTAGAACGGTGATGGTGACTACGGTGTTTGCGGTGGTGCCGGCGATGCGTCGTAGCCGGATAGGAGACAAGCGTCAAAGCATCGCTGGCTGTTGCTAGGGGTGCTGATTTTGGTGGCGTAACGGTTGGTTGCCCAGCAGCAAAAAGAGCTGGGGCAGCCGCGAGGACTATCAGAATTAACGTGCGTTTCACAGTAAATCTCCCGAAGAGTTGAAATCCCCCGTGAAGGCATTGAAGCACAACTAGAGCGTTTCTAATTTAAGTACTTACATATCCGGATGAAGCAAAATAGTTCGCGCATTCGCTTGCTGTGACAGTGTTGAGGAGTTCGCCGATTTCTTTCCATAGTTCCTCGGTGGATCGTTTGGCGGCTTTGCGGAGCAGCGCCTTGAGTTTTGCGAAGAGCTTTTCGATGGGATTCAGATCCGGAGAATAGGGCGGCAGATAGAGCGCTCTGGCACCGACCGCGGTAAGGGCTTGTTGGACCCCGTGCACTTTGTGGCTGCTGAGGTTATCGAGGATGACGAGGTCTCCGGTTTGGAGTGTGGGGCACAGAAATTGTTCCACCCAGGCCAGGAATAGCTCGCCGTCCATGGGCCCGTCGACGACCAGGGGAGCGGTCAATCGATGGTGGCGCAGGCCGGCGACAAAGGTCGTCGTTTGCCAACCGCCCAGGGGCGCCGAACCCACGCAGCGACAACCCTTGGGGGCGCGGCCATGGCTCCGCGTCATGTTGGTCGCGGCCCAGGTTTCATCGATAAACACCAGCTTTTCGACGTCCAGTGCAGACTGCGCTTCACCCCAGGCGCGCCGCGCTGCCTGCACGTCCTCGCGCTCTTGCTCGCTGGCGTGCAGCGTTTTTTTTGAACGTCAGATTCCACTTGTTCAACTGATGCCAAAGTGCGCCGATTTTGATCCCTATACCCTGCGACGCCAACCGCTCTTGCAACTCGGCCAGAGTCAGTCCCGGCTCGGCGGCGATCCAGCCGCGCAAAGCGGACTCCGCTTCTACCAACCGGGACCGGTGATGGCCGCCGATCGGAAAACTGCTGCGTACCCCGGTTTCTTGCTCGCGGTCGCGCACTTGGTAGACATAGAAGCGGCTGACCTCAAAGCGGCGCGCGATAGCCGAAGGGGCATCTCCCCGGGACAAAGCTCGCAGCACACGATCACGCAAATCCTGTGAATACGATTGCATCCGCACCTCCCGCGAACCAACAGGAGGATTATCGCACAAATGTAGATACTTAAATTAGAAATGCTCTAATCGAGAAAGTCGCGCCGGAATTTGAAAGATGGCATTTCGGTAAACTAGCGAGTCATGGAGAGAGGGGATGCCAGGCGCGCGGAGGGAGCGCACCTGGCATTAGCAGGGGCTGAGCAAGGAAGCTATCCACCAAACTTGAGAGACTCGAGCCACTGAATCGCTTCACGCTGGTTGGCGATGATTTGAGCCTGCCAAAGAAGAGCAATGGACATGAGGCCCATGGCGACGACACAAATCGTCAGAACAACGCCCATCGTGGATTCCGAAGTTGGAATATGTAGCTTGCGAACGAGCCATGTCATGGTTACGGGTCTCCTAGTACTTAGCCTTCTCGATTTCTTAACTGCTCTCGCCAGACTGGGCACCGGATAGATATAAAGGTGCTCTCCGCACATTGTAAGAAGGGCAATCGAAGGGCCATGCGGACGCAAGAGCGGAGATTGCTATCATTACGAAAACAAAAGATTTGAGTCAAAAGCATATTTCAATTCTTCGGCTAGCGCGGCTCGATGTGCAAAAGGAGCGGCAGAAGAGACATTTTGCTTCCGAATGCTGCGGCTATGCGTTAACGCCGGATCGAAAGAGCGGCGAGAACACTCTCCCAAACATCCGAGGAGTGGAGTGGTAGTTCTATTACCCGGCGAACCGCAGCGTGTTCATCCGTGGAGGGATGGTTGGGGTCGTCGCGGACTTTGTCGGTCAGAAGGATCGCCCGATCGCAGGCCGCAAACAGGGCGGTCTCCTGCCCAGGAGTGGCGAGGGCGATGCTTCGTGCATGGGAGCGCAGGGCACGGTCATAGAGTTTGGACAGTTCGCTGACGCAGCGGCGAACACTTGCGCCAATTGCCAGCGACCAGAGAACGCCGCGGGGACGAAGCTGGATGTTTTGAAGTTTGCCAGCCCCCAGAAAGCTCTCCACATCCTCGGCAGAAGCGCCGGCAAAGAAAAAGAGTTCATCAAAGTCCCTTTGACGAGCCAACTCCGCTTCGCGGGGAGGCAAATCCAGGTTTTGGGCCAACTCTCTGGGAGGAAGCGAACGAAGGGTGACAACGGATACGCCAGATTCATCGGAGAGGGCTTCCAAGGCCTCCGACGCGGCAGGCTGCTGTTCGGCGACCGGAAGGCAGGTGAAACGGCCGAGGCGAACCGTGGGCATACTGCGCGGCTGTTTCGCGGAGGATTGTGGCCGCAAATGAAAGTAGTCCTCGGGAAGGAATACGCCGCAACCATCTTCCGCGATAAAAGGATGCGTGTGCGAGAGTTTCCGGCGTGGTTCATCCAATTGAAGCCGGGTGCGGCCGCTCAGCCATACGGCAGGGATACCATGGTGATCGAGGGCGGCAGCGAATTCATCGAGGCCAGGGACAGGGTTTCCACGGGCTGGAATCAGGCCGTCAATGGCGATGTACAGAATGAAGGAAGTTTGCCGCAAACAGTTCCCCGCTATGCGCTTCCATCTTAGCGGAGATTCATCGCGAACCGGAGAATCCCTCGAGGAATATGTCAGAATCCCATTCAGACGGACCGGAGGCCAAAAAAAGCGGGCAGGAAATCCTGCCCGCTTTTTGCCTCTTTGGCCGAAACGGCCGAGGGTTGCTCTTGTGTTTACTCTCCGGAAGTGCTGGAAGTAGTTGTCGGCTGCGCGTTTGCCTTGGGAATACTGACGTAGCCGCTAATCTGGTTCTTGCTGGCCTTGTTGATGACGATTTCTTCGGGCACGCGAGTTCCAGAGGTATAGAAGAAGATGGGTTCGTTAAGAGCGCGGTTCTTCTTCGTGAAATGCTTGTCGTCAACAACCATCGAGAGGTTGACTTGATTTTTCTTTTCGTTGACGCCCTTGAGTTCGAGTGTCACGTTGGCAACCTTCTGGGGCTTGTTTTTGCCGGCGATGGTGAATTCGACGTAGTCGCGCTCGCCGAGGCGGCGGAGCTGGTCGATTTGATCATGGTTGCGCGCGATGAGGGTGCCCATCTCGCTTTTGGCCATCTTCAAGTCTTCTTTGGTCGAGTTCAGATCGGTGCTGACAGCAGTGACCCTGGTGTCGACGTTCTTGACGTCCTCGGTGGCTGCCTTGGTCGCAAGTTCCGTGTGCACGGAGGTATCGAGCGCGCTGAGCTTCTGCGTGGTCTGGTCATTCAGATCGGCCGCTTCCTTGCGCGCCTTTCGGAGCTGACCCTGGGTAATCTTGAGCTTGTCGGTGACTACCTTGAGATCGCCCTGCAAGTCCGCATTGGCTTTCTCATCCTGCGCGACGCGGTCTTTCAAGGAAGAAACGTCCTGCTCGACAGACTGTTGAACGGTCTTGACTTGGGTGGCAACGGCTTGCTGCGTAGAGTCAAGCTTGGAGGATGCGTTCCAGCCAAATCCCAGACCGCCTAGCGCGACCAAGCCCAAAATGATGATCGCGGGTAACACCCATGATCCGCCACTTCTTGTTTCGATAATTTGATCGTCTGACATAAAAAGTTTTCTCTCCTCACCCTAATATGGGCGAACGATTTGATTTTTAATCGGCCCGTAACAGAGAGGCAGCAAGTGATACGCCAAATGGCGTACAGGGAAGAGGGAGCGAAGACGGCTGTAAGGCGATGAAGAAAAATGGGTTGCTTCAACAAGGGTAAGGCATCTTGGAGAGGGGGCCAGTACTAGTCCTTGCAATCTTTACGCGGAGTGCGGGCATAACGGTGTTTCTTACGCTTCCCGCCATGTCAGTCTAAATCAACCCCCAACGACCTTAGATCGGCGATGAGTTGACCCGGCGATTGGAATTGGATGGCGGCGAGGCCGAGGCGCCGCGCCGCCTCGGCATACGCGGGTATGTCATCAATATAAACCGCTTCCTCGGCGCGAATTTTAAGGGCGCGAAGAGCCTCGCGGTAGATGAGCGGGTCCGGTTTGCTGGCTCCCACAACGCAGGAGTAGATGCGAACGGGAAAGAAGGCGAAAAAGCTGTAAGTGGCTTCCAGATGTTGTACGTGAATAGGGTCGGTGTTCGAGAGGAGGGCGAGGCGATAGCGTTTGGAGAGCTTTTCAAAGAAGGCATCTTCGTGAATCGGAACGGGATCGAGAGCTCGATTCCAGACTTCGGTGAACTGGTTAAAGGTAAGTCCACCGCCAAGGCGCTGAACTAGATGGAGATACCAGTCGCGGGGCGTGATGCGGCCTTCCTGCCAATCGGGCCAGCGCGGATCTTTTTCGATGGCAGACCATAGCTCGGCGGGGGACAGAGAAGTGCCCGAAGCGAGGCCTTGCATGGCACGGGCGACATCCACGCGAACGAGCACGCGGCCGATGTCAAAGATGATGGCGCGGAGTTTCGGAGCGGGCATGCGTTATTTGGCCTTCTCGTGAAAGACGACGGGCCCAGCGGGGGAAGGGGTGGACCTCCTGGCACGGAGAACGCCGATGATGGCAGGAAGGATCGAAAGGATGACAACAACAGCTATCACATAGTGAATGTACTGGCCGATGTTGGGGATGAAATGACCGAGCGAGTATCCGCCCAGGATGGTGGCGCCAATCCACAAGACGCCGCCAACCATATCGAAGAGCAGATAGTGCGAATAGGACATTCTTGCGGCACCGGCAACAGGAGGACAGAAGGTTCGAACGATAGGAACAAAACGCGCGAGAATGACGGCCCGGCCTCCGTATTTTTCGTAGAAGTTGTGAGCACGCTGGAGATGGCTGCGGCGGAAAAAGAGGGAATCCTCGCGCCGATAGAGAGCCGCTCCGGCGGAGCGGCCGATCCAGTAGCCGACCTGATCGCCGGCTATGGCGCAAAACATAACGGGGAGCAGGAGCCACTTGAGAGGAATCACGCCGGCGTAGGAAAAGATGCCCGCAGTGATCAGAAGGGAGTCTCCGGGCAGAAAAAATCCGACAAAGAAGCCGGTCTCCACAAAGACGATAGTGCAAACAAGCGGAGCGCCGCCCGAACGAATTAGCTCTCGAAGTCCCTCGGGGTGTAGAGCGAGTGGAGAAACTGGAGGATAGAGTGGAGCAAGCCGAGCGGTTCCTCGAACTGTTCATTTGAGAAGCAGGCACCGGAATGAGCGTGCGAGAGCGCAGCGTCGTCAGCGCGCCCCTTCCAATACGGTAACAGAAAACGCCGATGTCCTCTCTGCATTCGTACCAAAGAAAGGTGGATGCGATAACGGCTGAGATGAAAGCAAGGCGAATCATCGGGAGGCCTCCGCAAGCCAGAGGTAGCTATGAGCTTCGGCTTCCAGCCGAGCCTCGAAGTCCGAGTTGGATTCCTGGGCTGGTTGGAGCAGCTTGTGGATCCGCGGAAGGGCGCGGCGAGCTGCGGCGGCGCCGGCTTCGATGGCCTCATCGGCGCGGTCAAAATCATCCCAAGCGAGTGATTGGACGTCGGGGCGCAGAACCAAGTCCGCGTGCCGCTCCCATATTTCGAGCTGATGCTTCTGCGCGGCACTGACCGCGCGGGCGACAACCTGGAAGACATTGGATGGAGCGCCCTGACGCCCGTCACCGACGCCGACGGAAACGCCAATGACGTGTCCAGCGCCGAGATCGCGCGCGGCGGATGTGGGGACAGGCGCAACCAGACCGCCATCCGCGAGGCAGCGCGTTCCGATTTCGACGGGTTCGAATAAGCCCGGAAAAGCGCAGCTCGCGCGAATGGCTTCCGAGAGATTTCCGTGGGTAAAGACAACCGGTTCGCCGTTTGCGAGATCGGTCGCGACGATCGCCACTGGGATTTTGAGATCCTCGAAGCGGCGCGATTCAAAAACCTGTTCGATCAGGTCTCCCAGCCGGTGATTGCTGGCCAAGCCGAGGCGCGAAACGCGCCATCGGGCAATGTCGCGAAAGCGAATGGTGCGGCAAGTGGCAATGATGCGGGCAAGAGGCGCGCCGCTGGCATAGGCCGCGCCGAGAATACTGCCAATGCTGGTACCGGCGATATACGAAACAGGGATGTGATTTTGTTCGAGAACTTGAAGAACGCCAAGATGCGCGAAACCACGCGAGAATCCGCCGCCCAAAGCCAGGCCTAATCCTGTTCCTTTGGCCGAGGCCACTGGTCCAAAGTTCAGTGCGGATGAATGGGCGCGCTTCATGACACCAGAGTGCCATGCGCATCTTGGACACCCAATGGCCCGGGGGTTCTGAAAAAACAGTACGGCTGTACTTGTGTTCCGAATGAGCACAAATTTTTGCTCAAGGGCAAAACAGTACCTTCTTACTAGGCCCGTACCCTCTCTGTACCATTGCCGGCGGAGATGCGCTGAGCGATTCTGCTTCCGTCAGCGAGGCCTGAACATCTGCAGGAGGGGGAATGGACAGCGCATACGCACTCTGGATTGGGCAGTCCGTCGTGCTGCAAGTAGCACTAGGAGATATTAAGGTGCCACTGCGTGGCACCCTGCTGAAGGATGGCGACGAGACGGTGCGCATGAGGATTGGGGACGGCTGGGACGTGGACATCTATAAGACGATGATCCTGGCTGTCGAGCAAGACGCTATGGCGTTGCTTCCCGCATAAGGAGGAACGATGAATAGCCAAGTGCCAAAATACGTGACACAAGGGCGTGCGGCGCTGCTTCTTGGAATTTCTGAAGAAGAACTGTCCCATCTTTCGCATGAGTCAGGATTGGGACACAAAGAGTGCGCAGGCGATCAGGAAGAGATCTTTTTCACGTACGAAGAACTCAGAAAGATCTGCATGTTGACCGTGCACCAAGTGAACTAAGAATTTTTCGAGTTTCCTCCGGCCCCCCTCAGCAGTAACCCCCACCCCGGATCGCTCCCCCCAGCGATCCGGGGTTTTTCTATGCATGTGAGGGAATTGGAGAGAGTTTGTGATTCACTCGATGGGCGAATGCCAGGCAATCGAGAGGCGTCCAAATTTCCTTTGACAGGAGTCGCGGGGAGAAACAGACTGAGCGCCGCAAAGTCATGGGGGTGCTGGAAATGCGAGTGGGGCCATTTTTGAGGAGGCAGACTGCAGCTGTCGCCATTCTAGCCGGAGCCTTACTACTGATTTATGGGCTGAGGGTAGGAATGGCGGCTGAGAGCCCAACCTACGATGTGGTGATTGCGAATGGACGTGTAATGGACCCGGAATCAGGTCTGGATGCGGTGCGGAATGTGGGGATCAGCGGAGGGAAGATTCGCGCGATTTCTTCGGACCCACTAAAAGGCAAGACCACGCTGAATGTGGAGGGGCTCGTTGTCGCACCGGGATTCATCGACATGCACGAACACGGACAGGCGCCGAGGAATTATCAATTCCAGGCGCATGACGGAGTCACGACATCGCTTGAGCTCGAACTAGGGACAGCGGGCGTGGCGGGCTGGTATGCGCAGCGGGAAGGGAAGTCCCTGATCAATTTCGGAGTGAGCATCGGGCATATCCCCGTGCGCATGAAAGTGATGCACGATCCCGGAGGGATGCTGCCGACCGGAGACGCCGCCCACCGCATGGCAACTCCGGAAGAGCTCGCGGAGATTAGCGCGGACATGGAAAAAGGATTTCGCGAAGGAGCAGTGGCCGAGGGCATGGGAGTGAATTACACGGCGGGCGCTTCGCACTGGGAAATCGTGGAGATGTTCAAGATTGCGGCGCAGTACCACGCGTCCGTGCACGTGCATCTTCGCTACGCCGGCTTGAAAGAGCCGAACACCGGACTCGCGGGATTGGAAGAAGTGCTGGCGGCAGCGGCGGCAACGGGCGCGCCGCTGCATGTGGTGCATATCACGAGTATGGGCCTGAAGTTCACGCCTGAGCTGATCGCAATGGTCGAGGGTGCTCGGCATCAGGGAATGGATGTGACGACGGAATGTTACCCTTACACCGCGGGAAGCACGGCTCTAGAATCGGCGATTTTCGATCCGGGCTGGCAGGAAAGTATGGGGATCACCTATAAAGACGTGCAGTGGGCGGAAACCGGGGAGCGGTTAACTGCCGAAACGTTCGAGAAATACCGCAAAAAGGGCGGAATCGTAATCGTGCACTCGATCCCCGCAGATGCGGTGAGAGCGGCCGTGGCCAACCCGATTGTTATGATTGCCAGCGATGGCATGCCCATCACGGGCCCAAAGGTGCATCCGCGGGGACAAGGAACGTTCGCGAGGGTGCTGGGATACTACGTCCGAGAGGAAAAGGCGCTGGATTTGATGACGGCGCTGCGCAAAATGACGCTCATGCCGGCGCAACGGCTGGAAAAGCGTGCTCCGGCCTTCTCCGACAAAGGTCGGATTCGCATTGGCGCCGATGCTGATATTACTGTGTTTGACCAGGGGCGTGTGATCGACAAAGCGACGTACGAGAACCCCTTGCAGTATTCGGAGGGTATCCAGTTCGTGCTCGTAAATGGAGTGCCGGTTGTAAAGGACGGGCAACTTGTGGAGGGCGTGTTTCCGGGGCGACCGGCGCGCGCTCCCATTTCTGAGTGAGAAAGGGCGCGGGTAGATGAGCGGAGCACCGCTATGTTAATATTTCTACGCAGCGCGCCCGTAGCTCAGTTGGATAGAGCGTCTGGCTACGAACCAGAAGGTCGGGAGTTCGAGTCCCCCCGGGCGCGCCATTCCTCCGTTTTTACAAACCCCAGGTCCAATTTGAAGGACTTTCACTAAGCCGAAGATGACTGACTTGGAAAAAATCGCGGAAAAATTTCGCGCGAGGTTCGGAGTGGCGCCGCGGATTTATCGCGCACCTGGGCGCGTGAATTTGATTGGGGAGCACACCGACTACAACGAGGGCTTCGTGATGCCCGCGGCCCTCGGATTCCAATGCTGGGTCGCAGTGAGTCCACGAACCGATCGAAAGCTGATCATTTGTTCCCTGGAATTTCCGGATGAGGCTCACGTGGACTTGTCTCCCGGAGTTCTCCAACCTTCGCGGACGTGGAGCGATTACCCGGTGGGCGTGGCGATGGAGTTGGAGAAGGCAGGATACCGGCTCGGCGGGGCAAATTTGCTTATTCATGGCGAAGTTCCGATTGGCGCCGGGCTCAGCTCTTCCGCGTCAATTGAAGTTGGGACGGCGCTCGCACTTTCGGAAACGGCCGGCTATTCGATTGACCGCGTCCAACTGGCACGCATCTGTCAACGCACGGAAAACGAGTTTGTTGGGACGCGAAGCGGGATCATGGACCAGTTCATTTCGCTGCAGGGGCGAGCTAATCACGCGCTGATGCTGGATTGCCGCTCGCTGGAATTTGAATACGTGCCGATTCCCGAATCGGTGAGGCTGGTCATTTGCAACACCGGTGTGAAACACACGCATGCCGGAGGAGAATACAACCGGCGCCGTGAAGAGTGCGAGGAGGCGGTACGCTCTTTGCAAAAGGCTTTGCCGAATATCCGGGCGCTGCGGGACGTGAGCAACGAGCAACTTGAAGAGTATCGTGGGTTGCTCTCGGAAGTCGCCTATAAGCGCGCGAAACATATCGTCACCGAGGATGAGCGTGTGCTGAATAGCATGAAAGCGCTTCGGACGGGAGATTTGCGGAAGTTCGGACAATACATGGCGGAATCGCACGAAAGCCTTCGCGATTTGTTTGAGGTAAGTTGCGCCGAGCTGGATCTAATGGTTGAGCTGGCGAATCGGCAGCCCGGCGTCTACGGCGCGCGAATGACCGGAGGCGGGTTCGGAGGGGCCACAATCAATTTAGTGGACGCCGGGAGCGCCGCGGCCTTTGGGGCAAGCGTGGCGGAGGCCTATCAGAAGGAAACTGGAATTGCGGCCGCGGTTTACGTGTGCATGCCAGCCGACGGAGCGAGCTTGGTTGAATCCGTCGAACGAGCGGGATAGTCTTAACCCCCTATGAGCGAGATTGATTTTCGCACTACGCCGCACCGGCGCTGGAATCCCCTTCTGCGCGAATGGGTTCTGGTCTCGCCGCATCGCACACAACGGCCGTGGCTTGGGAAAGTCGATAAAGTGGCGCCTTTGCCTGCTCTGCAATACGATCCGGAATGCTATCTCTGTCCGGGAAACGTGCGCGCGCAAGGATTGCACAACCCCGCGTATTCCGAGACGTATGCATTCGACAACGATTTTCCCGCCATGCTTCCGAACGTTTCTGCCGGCGAGATGGACCAGAATGGACTGATAGTTGCCCGGGTGGAAAGAGGGATTTGCCGCGTGGTGTGCTTTTCACCGCGCCACGACCTTACGATTCCGCGGATGGAGCTGGAGGAGGTGCGGCGCGTCGTCGAGGTGTGGACGCAACAGTATCGGGAACTGGGAGAAGTTCCCTGGGTGAAGCACGTTCAGATTTTTGAAAACCGCGGCGCGCTGATGGGCGCAAGCAATCCGCATCCGCATTGCCAGATTTGGGCCAACGAGACGATTCCCAACATCCCTTTGAAAGAACAAACCTCGATGGGCCAATACTTGGAAAAGAATGAGAAGTGCATGTTGTGCGAATATCTGCGGCTGGAAATCGAGGATGCGGAGCGAGTTGTTTGCGAGAACGATGGGTTCGTGGCGCTCGTGCCTTATTGGGCCGTCTGGCCCTTCGAAACGATGATCCTGAGCCGCCGCCACTTGGCAAGCCTTGCGGCGTTGGAGGACACGGAACCCAGGGATCTTGCCGACATTCTCCAGAGACTGACGATTCGCTACGACAATCTTTTCGAAACGGCTTTTCCTTATTCGATGGGATTCCATCAAGAGCCCACGGATGGGGAGACTCATCCGGAGTTTCATTTTCACGCGCACTATTTTCCGCCGCTTCTGCGATCGGCCACCGTGCAAAAATTCATGGTGGGCTACGAGCTGCTCGCCGGTCCGCAGCGCGATATCACACCGGAAGGGGCCGCGGCGAGATTGAGAAACCTGACGGAAGCACACTATTTGGATAGTCACTGAATTGCCCATGAATGGGGCCCGCGGACAATGACCATCGATTCGCACCAGCACTTTTGGAAATATGATCCGGAGCGCGACGGTTGGATCACCGACGAAATGTCTCTCTTGCAACGCGATTTTCTTCCGCAGGACCTGGAGCGCGAAACCGATTCGAACGGCGTAGATGGCTCGATTGCGGTTCAGGCCGACCAATCAGAGGATGAAACGCTGTTTCATTTGCGGCTGGCGGAAAACAACAAACGCATCGCTGGTGTCGTGGGATGGGTCGATTTGTGTTCGCCCATGATCCGAGAGAGACTGCAATTTTTCTCTCAGTTCGAGAAGCTTTGCGGTTTCCGGCATATAGCTCAGTCGGAGCCGGACGAGCGCTTCCTTGTACGGAGCGAATTTCTGCGCGGGATCGCTGCGTTGCAGGAATTTGGTTTTACGTATGACATCCTTATCTACCCCAAGCAGCTTCCCGCCGCTATTGAGCTTGCCTCGCGTTTTCCGAAGCAGCCATTCGTAGTAGATCACCTGGCGAAGCCGGAGATAAAAGCCGGCCGCCGCGAGCCTTGGGCTACGCAAATACGGACCATCGCGCAAAATGCGAATGTGTATTGCAAATTATCCGGGCTTGTGACAGAAGCGGACTGGCGAGAGTGGCGGACCGAGGATTTTCGGCCGTATCTGGATGTGATTTTTGAGGCATTCGGAGCCGATCGATTGATGTTTGGATCCGACTGGCCGGTGTGCCTGCTGGCCGCGAGCTACCGTCAGGTGAAGCAAATCATCGAGGATTATGTGGAAGCGCACGCACCCGCGCAGAAAGACAAAATCTTTGGCGGAAATGCGGTTCGCTTTTACCGGCTGAGGGCGGCTTCTCATGGACTTGCAGCTTAAAGGCAAAGTTGTCTTGATTACCGGAGGCGCGAAAGGCATCGGCGAAGCCATCACTCGTGGGTGCGCCAGCGAGGGCGCCATTCCCGTTTTTCTGGACAAAGACGCGGAGGCAGGGAAAAAGCTGGAATCTGAGCTGCGAAACGCCGGCACAACATGCTGGTTTATTTGCGCGGACATTTTAGCGGTGGAAAGTTGCCGCGCGGCCGTGCAGCAGACGCTTCAGGAATTTGGGCAGCTGGATGTTTTGGTGAACAATGTGGGGGCGAACGACAACGTTGGACTCGAAAACGGCACCCCGGAAAAATATGTCAGTTCACTGCGCCTCAATCTTTTTCACTACTACAATATGGCGCACTTCGCTTTGCCTGCGCTAAAAGAATCGCACGGATGCATTTTGAATATCGCTTCGAAAGTCGCCGTCACGGGGCAGGGCGGTACATCCGGATACACTTCCGCGAAGGGCGCGATTCTCTCGTTGACGCGGGACTGGGCAGCGGAACTGCTTCCATGCGGCATTCGCGTCAATGCCCTCGTGCCTGCCGAAGTGCTCACGCCGCTTTACAAGCAGTGGGTCGGCGCATTTCCGAATCCCGAGGCAAAACTCGCGCACATCGTTTCGAAAATTCCATTGGGCAAGCGAATGACACAGCCTCATGAGATCGCCGCGATGGCGCTCTTTCTCATCTCACCGCAAGCCTCGCATATCACCGGCCAGCATGTTTTCGTCGACGGCGGTTATACTCATCTCGACCGCGCATTGACGTAAGGGAGCAGAATGACGCCGGCATCCGCGCCACTCACCGAGCGAAAATATCTTCTACCGTTTATTTTGGTTACCAGCTTGTTTTTCCTCTGGTCGATCGGGGTCAATCTTAACGACGTTTTAATCCCGCACCTCAAGAAAGCCTTCAACCTGACCGATTTTCAATCTTCCTTTATTCAAGTGGCCTTTTTTGGCGGCTACTTTCTTGCGGCTTTCCCCGCCGGGCGAATCATGGAGAGGATCGGCTACCGCAGAGGAATCCTGATCGGTTTGCTGATCTGTTCCGCCGGGACGCTCCTTTTCCTTCCAGCGGCCGCCTCCCGGCAGTACGGGTTCTTCTTGCTCGCTTTGTTCGTGATGTCGTGCGGACAATCCTTCCTGGAAGTCGGGGCCAATCCTTACGTGACGGTGTTGGGACCGCCAGAGACTTCGGCCCGCCGGCTGAATTTCGCGCAATCCTTTAATGCCGTGGGCGCCGCGGTCGTGCCAACACTGGGCGCTGCGTTCATACTTTCTGGTGTCGAACACACCGCCGCTCAGCGAGCCGCGATGAGCCCAGCGCAGGTTCAGGCGTACATTGCCTCCGAAGCGAACATGGTGAAAGTGCCGTATCTGGTGATTACCAGCATTTTTCTATTGGTTGCGGCGCTCATTTATTTTGCGCATCTCCCGGAAGTCGCAGCAACCCAGGCCGAGGACAATGGTGGAGAGTCGAGCAATGGGCTTAGCCGAGTGATGGCACATCCGCATTTGATCAAGGGCGTGATCGCACAATTTTTTTATGTGGGAGCACAGGTGGGAGTCGCCAGCTTCATCATTCGTTTCGCCACGCAAACCATGCCTCAGAGGCTCGAGCGTATGGCGGCCTGGGGTTCACAATTTCTTGCCGGGCACCAGGGCGATAAGGCGACGTTTGTGAGTCATCTGATTCCGGATAGTCCGGAAAAAATGGCCGCTATCTTCCTAGTGGCCCATCAGACGGGTTTCATGATCGGGAGATTTTCGGGTTCGTGGATGATGAAGCGCATTCACGCTCCCAGGCTGCTTGCCCTTTTCGGTATCGGCGCGGTGCTTTGCGTCTTGCTCGGCATCGGCACTTCCGGGCTGGTTTCGGTGCTGGCTATCGTGCTCGTTGGTTTCTTTAATTCGATCATGTTCCCGACTATTTTCGCGCTCAGTTTGAAGAACCTCGGGAAATTGACCAAGCGGGGATCGTCGTTGCTTGTGATGTCCATTATCGGCGGCGCGCTGATACCGGCGGCGATGGGAAAGATTTCCGATGCCAGCAACATTCAGAAAGCCTTCGTGGTCCCTTTGCTCTGTTATCTCTATGTGATTTATTTCGCGGTGCGCGGCTACAAGCCCGACGGGGTTTTGCCCGTTGCCGAGTCCGCAGCAATTGCCGAGGCACGATGAATCGACGCTATTGTTTGACGCTGAATCTGAAAGACAACCCAGAACTGATCGCCGACTACAAGCGCCACCACGAGAAAATTTGGCCGGAAATCACGCAGAGCATCAAGGATGCCGGAATCGAGGACATGGAGATCTACTTACTCGGAACCCGGCTATTCATGGTTATGGAAACCAACGAGCGATTTTCTTTCGAAGCGAAGGCGAAAGCCGATCGTGAAAATCCGAAGGTACGCGAATGGGAAGAACTCATGTGGAAGTTCCAGCAGCCGATTGCGAAGGCCAAACCGGGCGAAAAGTGGCTTCTCCTGGAAAGAATTTTCAAGCTTGAAAAGTAAGGGCGAAGAGCCGATTATTCCTCGGCTTGTTTGCGAACGCAGTTCAACATGAGGGGTCTTTTTAGGAGGAGGCAGAGACTATGGGACCAAATCGTATTCCGCGGCGCGATTGGCTTTTGGGGACGAGCGCCTCGCTCGCGACGCTGGCTGCTTCCTCGACGGCCACTGCAGCGTTAAGGCAACCAGCGCCGACACCGCTGTCGCATCAGCCTTCTCAAGCAGCTTCGGATTTTGAGGACGCCGATCGCATGCGGCGGATGAAGTGGTGGCACGAAGCGCGCTTTGGCATGTTCATCCACTGGGGTCTTTACAGCGTGCTGGGGCGCCATGAATGGGTGATGGAAAACGAAGGCATACCGGTGCCCGAATACGAACTCCTTGCGAAGCGCTTCAAGCCCAAGCCCAACGCCGCTCGCGCTTGGGCCAAGCTCGCCAAGCAAGCGGGACAGAAATACATGGTGATGACCACAAAACATCACGAAGGCTTCTGCAATTTCGACACAAAACTCACAAACTACTGCGCGCCGAAGCAGGGACCGGGTCGCGACCTTGTCCGAGAATATGTCGAAGCGGCGCGAGCCGAAGGAATGCACGTGGGGTTCTACTATTCGCTGATGGATTGGCATCACCCCGATGGCGCGCGCTGCGCCACGGACCCCGAAGCGCGAAAACGCTTCGTTGAGTACACGCACGGACTTATCCGCGAGCTGATGACCAACTATGGAAAAATCGACGTGCTCTGGTACGACGTAGACTGGCCGCTGGATCCCGCGGGGTGGGAATCCGAGCGCATGAACAAAATGGTTTTCGAACTTCAACCCGACATCATAGTGGACAATCGGAACGGACTGCCGGGTGATTTTTCCACTCCGGAGCAGGAAATTGTCGCCGAGAAGGGAAGCCGGTCCTGGGAAAGCTGCATGACGCTGAACGACAGTTGGGGTTACCAGCGCGCCGACGATAACTGGAAGAGTTCGAAGACAGTGATTAGGAACCTGATTTCCTGCTCGCGCGACGGTGGCAACTACCTTCTGAATATCGGGCCGAAGCCGGACGGTTCGATTCCCGAGGAGTCGGTGCGTGTTCTGACGGAAGTGGGCCAATGGATGTCGCGCAACGCCGAAACGATCCACACCTTGGATCGGTGCCAAGTGAGCCGTTCCAACTATGCCGGATTTACGCGGCAAGGCAACACGCTATACATGCATGTTCATTTCTGGCCAGGCGAGAGCGTCGCTATTGCCGGACTTATGACCAAGGTGAAATCAGCGCGCCTCTTTGCTTCCGGCCACGAAGTGAAATTCGAACAGGGCCGCTTCCGCGTGCGGTTCATGGGATTGCCCGAAGAAGCGCCCGATCAGCCGGTCACCACGATTGCCATTGAATGCGAATCGGAACCAACGCAGGACACTATGTTTGTCCGCCGCGAACGGCCGCGCGACGGAGTCTAATTCCACGCAGAAAAGGCGGTTTTCTACTCTGAAACGCGCAGAAGCAATACGCCGTGCCCGGGGATGCGGGCCCGATAATGGGACGGAAGCGTGCCAAGATCTTTGGCTGCCCAAATGTCGCGCGCTTTCACGCCGCCCTTGAATCCGAATTCACGAAAATTGATCTCGATTGTTTGCGGCCAGTCAAACCGGTTGAAGACTCCAATGGCTTTCGAGCCGTCCGCCAACGGCCTGGCCCAGAATTCTTGCGTACCTTCCGCGTGCACGCGATCCGCCTGTTTGCCTAGCGGATCCTGATCGATGGCAATCACTTCGCGATTCGTGAGCAACGCGATGGTTTCCGGCTTCATGGTGCTTAAATCATTGCCCGCCAGAAGCGGAGCGGCAAGCAGGGCCCAGAGACTCATGTGGGTGCGGTATTCCTCGAGGTTCATTCCACCGTTTCCAACCTCGAGCATGTCCGGATCATTCCAGTGTCCCGGTCCGGCAAATCTAGCGAGGCCCGCCTGCTCGAATCCGATTTCCGTCATGCGCGAATATTTGTCGGAAATATCTCCAGTTGTCCGCCAGGAATTCCCGCCGACAGAAGCTCCCCAACGCCACACGGCATCCGCGCCATACTGGCAAAGGCTGAAGACAATTGGCCGTCCGGTTTTGAGAAGCGCGTTGTGCATTTTTGTGTACGCCGCGAGCATCAATTTATGCGCCGCTTCCGGCGAACCGGCAGCTTTCATGATTTCCCCGAAGCTGCAGAGATCGTACTTTAGATAATCCACACCCCAGGCCGCATAGGTCTGGGCATCCTGCTCCTCGTGGCCGTAGCTCCCTTCGAACCCCGCGCAGGTTTTCGGCCCGGGCGAGGAATAAATCCCTAATTTCAAGCCTTTTCCGTGCACATAATCCGCCAGCGCCTTCATGTCTGGAAACTTGCTATTCGCGTGAATGACCCCTCGCGCATCGCGCTGTCCTTGCCAGGTGTCGTCGATATTTATATAGAGGTACTCAGCATCCCGCATCCCGCTGGAAACCATGGCGCCGGCCTGCGCTCGCACGATGGCATCATCGATTTTTCCCGCGAAATGGTTCCAACTGTTCCAGCCCATGGGCGGGGTGGCTGCGAGAACCGGAGTCTGGGCCACGCTCTGCGAGCTGATCAGGAGCGACAACAAAACAAGCCCCGCGAAATGCAGGCGCTTCGAGGATAGCGTGCGGCACAAATCGAATGGCATGATCATCTTCTCCTAATTCGCCCGAATAAGGTGTTTGCGGGCTGCCGGACGTCTCGTGAAGATCCATCCCCATTTGGTTCCGACGGTGGATCATTTTACACAAGTTAGGGAGCATTCTGCGGCTGCGAAGTCTGATCGCTGATTTCAGTTCGAAGCGCCTACTCCTTTGCGGACAATAAGAGGCCGGGAGGCCGCACCAGCGTTAATGGCAGGTCAGTTCAAAGTAATTTCGCAAAAGCCAGGGGTGCTTAGTCTCAGCGGCAAGCATCTTCCATGTTTCGGAGATTATTCCTTCGCCTCTGATTGATGGGCAAAAAGACCGCTGGTTGATGGTCGTGACTTAACTTGTTTTGTTGCCCCCCAGATGGACCTCGAACGTCGCTTTGCCGGCTGTGTTCAGATGGACTGGCAAATCTGCTCGATTCGGGTCAGAAGAGCTCAGTTTGGATTGAGACTCAACAACGCCGGCGCAAGCGCAGATCTGTATTAATGAAGAGCGCCCAGCTGAAAGTTCAGCACAGAATACTGTGCCTCGTAGTCGTACTTGGCGCTGGCTTGTTCGATGCGCGCTTCGGTCTGATTGAGCTGGGCTTGGGTTAGTTCGACGATGGAGCTGAGGCCGAGGGTGTAGCGTCCCTGCGCGAGATCGAGGGCTTGGCTGGCTTCGGCGAGCAACCGGTCGGTGACCGAGAGGCGCTGAAAGCCGGCATTGGCATTGAGCCACGCCGTCTGTACATCGCGAACGATCTGGTTTTGCAAGTCCCGAAGATACTCGCTCTCCGCTTGAGCGCGAGACGTGGCTTCTGTTTGCTGCGCTCCATACAAATGCCCGTTGAAAATCGGGATGTTCACGTTGAATCCACCGGCTGCGTAACGCGGGGAGAGGGGTGACTCGTTGACTGGAGTGAGGCCGGCGGTTCCAAGAGCAGAAATAGTCGGAAGCTTGAGGTCGCGCTCGGCGGTGGCGTAACTCTGGGCCGAACTGACGTTCAGACGCTGGCCGACGAGTTCGGGACGATCTTTAAGAGCCTGTTGGATCAGCATGGAAACATCCGGCGGTGGAGGGGGCGGCATCTGTTGGTCGGCTAACTGATAGGTGGTCAGATCCGAGGAGCCCAGGGCTGCCGAAAGCCGCGCAAACGAAGAGCGCAGATCATTTTGCGCCTGGATCAAGAGCAACTGGGCTTGCGCCAGGTTGACGTTCGCAAAGCTGACATCCAGATCTGAGCGGATTTTATTTTTTGCCAACTCTGTGACCTGGTCGGAAACGAGCTGGCGGGCTTTGACGGTCTCCTGCGCGACGGCAAGAACCGATTGCGCTTTGAGCGCGGCGAAATAAGCCTGATCCACCTGGAGCAGAACATCGGCGCGCGTAACGACAACACCTTCCTGCTGAGCCTGCTGGTGCAAGTCCGAACTCTTCACCAGTTCGTGCGTCCGGCCAAAATCCGTTATGAGCTGGCTTACGGTGAGGCCATTTGCGTAACGGTCGTAGATGATGGGATTGTTGAGACCGCCGGCGGCAACGCGGCTGTCATTCTCAGCACCCACCCCCGTAAGGCTTCCATAGACCGTCGGGTAGTAAGCTGAGCGTGCTTCCGTCACTTGCGCTTTAGCGGCGGAGGCCAAATTCGAGGCTGCCTGAATGAGGGGGTGGTTCTGAATCGCGAGCTGTTCAGCCTGCTGCAAGTTGAGCGTCTGCGTCTGCGTTCCTTGTGCGGACGCGGGCGGAATCGGGATCACGGCCACGGCGGCGGCCATGAGCAAGAGAACTTTTGTCCTCATAGCGTCTCCTCCGCCAGCCTCGAGGTGGCTACTTCGCTGCCACGTTGATAAATCAAGAGGTACGCTGCTGGAACCACGAAGATGGTCAGAAGAACCGACGCAAGCAGGCCGCCGATGATAACTCGAGCGAGCGGTGCGTACGCTTCACTCCCGGTTTCGAGTTTCAAAGCCATCGGTAAAAGGCCGACGACGGTGGCGAGAGAGGTCATTAGAATGGGCCGCAGGCGAATGCGGCAGGAATGAGCGACGGCTTCGCGAACGCCACGGCCTTCCGAGCGCAAGCGGTTGGCGAAATCAACGATTAAAATGCTGTTGGAGACGACCATGCCCGTCAACATCACGATACCCATCAGAGATTGGATGTTTAGCGTGGTATCCGTAAACGCCAAGGTGAGCATTACGCCCACCAACCCGGTGGGAACGGCAAGGATGATCAAAAAAGGATCGATGAAGGAAGAAAACTGAGCGACCAGGACCAAGTAGACGAGCAAAATCGCGAGAAAAAGTCCCAAGCCAAAACTGCGGAATGAAGACTGCATGGTTCTCACAAGGCCGCGAATATTGATTCGAATGTTCGCAGGCAAGTTTGTAGCGGAAACAATCTTGGAGACCTCTTTTTCGGGCACGGACAAGTCTTCGCCGGAGGGAGCGACATACACGTCGATGGTCCGTTGCAATTGGTAGTGATCCACTTCCGTGGGGGTGAGGATGGGCGTGATGTCCGCGACCTGATTCAAATAGGTAGTCATCTTCAAATGCGGAGAACGCAACGGCATTGCTTTCAAATCCTCCAGGGACTTTACTTGATTTTCGGGGTACTGAACCGTGACGAAATAGTTGTTGCCGCTCTTGGGATCGACCCAATAGCTCGGCGCGATCATGGCATCGGAAGTTAGGGCAGTGATCAGGTTGTCGACCACCTCCTTGGGGCTCAGTCCCAGTTGGCTCGCGCGCTCGCGGTTGACGTTGACCTGCAAGGCAGGGTAGTCCATGTCCTGTGGAACATAGACGTCCGAGATCCCAGGAAGTGCGCGAAACTGGCGAGCCAGGTCCAGAGCGATTTTGTCCGCGGAGTGCAAGTCCATGCCGCTGACTTGGACATCGATCGGAGCGGGCATACCCTGATTCAGAACCGCATCCACCAATCCGCCGGATTGAAAAAACGTGCGCAACTCGGGGAGTTCTTCGGAAACCTTCTTTCGAACCTCCGCCATGTACGTAAAGCTGCTAACTCGGTGATCCTCCTTGAGGCCCACCTCAATGAACGCGGTATGCATTGCAGAGTTTGGGGTGGAGAGAGCCGATAGGTCGGACATGATCCCTATGTTGGAGACAATGGAGTTCAATTCGTCAGCTGGCACGACCTGGTGAACAATGTTTTCAACCTTTTTGACATAGGATTCGGTCAATTCCAGCCGCGTGCCCGTGGGGGCTTTCACGTTGATGACAAACTGGCCCGCATCAGTCCGTGGAAAGAAGGAAAGCCCCACAAGCGGGTAGAGCAGAAAACTCAGGACAAACACTCCCAAGAAACCCAGGACAACGGGCTGAGGGTGCTTGAGGGCTCTTTGGACCCACCGGTCATAGATCTCCAGCATTTGTTCGAAGCGGGAATTGAACGATGCATGGAATCTTGCTCCCCAGGACTTGTCTTTTACGTCGAGTTCTTGCGCATGATGCTCGATGCCTTTAAGAACGCGCGCGCAGTAAAGTGGAACGACCGATAAAGCCACAAAGTAAGAAGCGAACAGAGAGATCACCACTCCGAGAGCAAGAGCCGTAAACAAGAACTTGCTGACTCCGAAGAGAAATGTCACTGGAAAGAAGACAACGACAGTCACGAGAGTGATGGCCAGGACCGCGAGACCAACTTCGTTCGCACCTTTTTCGGCGGCCACTCCCGGCGTTTCGCCGAGCTCGATATGCCGAAAGATGTTTTCCAGGACGACGACGGAGTTGTCTATCAGACGGGAAAAGGCGAGAGCTAGTCCGCTGAGGACCATGCTGTTGATGGTCTGATCCCCGGTATGAAGGAAAAAGAAAGTGGCCATTACGGATAGAGGGATGGAAAGAAAGACGGCGGCAGTTGCGCGGGGACTGCCGAGGAAGATCAGAATCATAACCGCCGTGAGACAAAGACCGATTCCTCCCTCTTTCAATACCGTCGAAATGGCCTGTTTGACGAACAACGATTGGTCAAAGACGACATGCGTTTTCAGTTGGGAAGGGATGTCCCGCAAGGTCTTGATCGCTTGCCGGATGCCGTCGACAACCGCAATCGTGTTCGTATTTCCACCTTGCTTAAGAATGGGCACATACACGGACCGCTGTCCGTTGACACGGACAATGTTGTATTGCAGAGCGGCGCCGTCCACTGCCTTTCCGACGTCCGAGACGAAGACGGAACTTTCCCCCTCGGTCTTGAGAGGAAGCTGATTCAGTGCGTCTGCGTTGGGAACTTGCGCGTTCGTATAGAGGTTGTAATCCATGGGGCCGATGCGAACGTCGCCTGCCGGCAGGATCAGATTGGAAGCATCCGTAGCGCGCACGATATCCATCGGGCTTAGCTCGTGCGCCTGCAATTTCAGCGGGTCGACGTAGACCATGATCTGTCTGTAACGTCCGCCATAGGGCGGAGGAACCGTGGCGCCGGGAACGCCGGCGATTTGATTGCGAATGGCGAACTGCAGATAGTCGTGAAGCTGGGTTTCACTAAGACCTTGCCCTTCCACGGTGAGCAGGCAAACGGGAAGGTTCGACGCATCCATGCTCATCACTACGGGAGGCAGGGTACCCTGCGGGAGGCGGCGCAAGTCGGCCATCGCAAGGTTCGAAATTTGCGTTACGTCGGCATTCGCATCGGTTCCAGGCTGAAAATATATTCGGATCAGGCTGACGCCAGACATGGAACGAGACTCCATGTGGTCGATACCGCTGCCCAATGTGAAGAAACGTTCGAACGTATCCGTGATGTCCGCTTCGATCTGTTGAGGAGGCATCCCGCTGTAGAAGGTTGCCACCAGAACCACCGGAATGTTGATTGGTGGAAACATGTCCACCGGCATCTGGACCACGGCCGTAAGACCCAGGACGCAAGCAAAGAGGCATACGACGACAATAAAATAGGGGTGCCGCAAGGAAAACGAGGACATGAAACTCTTACTCCATTTCCGCGGGCGCTATGATTTTTGGCGCCACCCGTTCGCCTGGCTTGTATTGAGCCTGCTCTCCAAACACGACCATCTCATTTTGTTGAAGACCAGAAACGATCTCCACATCGGTCGAGGTTCGCAGGCCCAGGCTGACGTCGCGTTTTTCGATCTTCGAGTCCGAGTTGACGACTAGAACGCTTCCGTGTGTTCCACTGGAAGTCAGTACGGCTTGCGTCGGCACCGTCAATACTCCTTTGACGGTTTCGAGCGGGATTCGGACGCTGGCGTACATTCCGGGAACAAGTTGATATTTCGGGTTAGGCACATCTATTTCGGTATGCATCGTACGAACTTGCGTGTCGATCAACCCTGAGAAACGCGCGATTTTCCCTTCGAACGTCTGGTTGTTGTTCGAGACCAGCACGCTAACGCTTTCACCCAGGTGGATTTGCCCGACGGCTCTTTCCGGCACCGGTATGACCAGCCGCAGGAGGTCCGTCTGCGAGAGATGGCAAAGCGCTTGATCCCCTTTGTTGGAGGACGTTCCCGCGGGCAGTAGCGCTCCTCCGTAAGCATCGATTTCCGTTACTACCCCGTTGAACGGGGCTGTGATACGCGAATAGGCATACATGGCCTTGTCCTTTTCGAGCGCCGCTTTGCTCATCAGCAACGCTTGCTCCGCTGCGGAAACAGCAGCCTTCGCTCCTGAAGCGCCTGCCTTCGCCTCAAGATCTTTTCCGTTGGCCACGTCCACTTCTTCTTGAGCCACAAGTCCTGGCCGTGTCTGAAGCACGGTGGCGAGCCGTTTATAGGTCAGGTCGGCCACCGCGTATCTGGATTCGGCCTGGCTCAACTCCTCCCGCGCGAGTTCCAAGTCCTGTTCGCTGCGCAGCACGCCGGCATCGTCCACTTCGAGCTGTTGCTTAAGCTCCGGGATTTCGAGGACGGCCAGAATTTGTCCTTGGCGCACGTGCGTTCCCCAATCCACATACAGCTTCTGGATGTACCCGGAAACCTTGGCGTAAACACTGACTTCCTGGAAGGGTTCAAACTCGGAATCGATTTGCAAAGTATTCGTGAGATCTTTCCGTACCACGCGGACCACGCCCGTCTGCGGCACGTAAGCGGCATCCTGAAGCTTTGCCGCTCCTGTTGAGCCGCACCCCGTGGCGAGAGTGGCGGCAAGAACGAGCATCACCCATGATCCGCGGCGGCTCTGCGAATATTCATTGCGCTTCTGTAATCGCGACGTTGCACTTGCCATTTTGGGATCCCTCGGAATTGACTTTAAACGACCCGTTGCTCGGAGCTTGGTTTATGGATGTGGCCCAGGCTCTTGGATCGCTTCCCGCAGTTTTTCGAGAGAGAAGTCGCTGGCGCGGCACAATCCAATCAGTTCCTGCCTCCGATGCAGAATTTCATGTGCCGCCTCCGGTATCTTTTCAGCGATCTCCCACGGAATAGTCTGAACACCATGCCGATCACCGTGAATTAGATCGCCAGGCTGAATCTTCAAGCCGCCCAACTCGACCGGACATCCAAAATCGAACACATGAGCGTAGGCGTGAGAGACCGAAACGCTGCCTGCAAACATCTGCAGCCGAGTCAACTTGACATGATCAAGATCCCTCACTGATCCGTTCGTCACGAGACCCACACATCCCAGCGCCAGCAAAATATTTGCATTCACTTCGCCAATAAACGCTCCCAACCCAGGCGGCTGATCCACATCTTCAATCACAACGACACGCGGCGCGGGCAGGCTAAGAATGTGGTTCCACCAATCGGTGCGCTCATAGTAGTAGCCGTGGCCCTCCATGGGGGGGCTCACACTTCGGATACGGGCCGTGGCAGCGTAGCCAACGGTGGGCAGGCGATCTTTGAAAATACAATTAATCCTGGAATCCGCAAATCCTGTGTTGGGCAAGCGTACGCGGAATGTCTCGACCGCACTTGCGACGACGCAGGTACTGAGGCGCCGCAACTGCTCAAGCGTCGCGGGATTCAATCGCTGCTCCATTATGCATTCTCCTGGACGCGCCCCATTAGGTCCTCGCACCCAACTGAAAGCTCGCTTTGGCACACGATCGAATCTGCGAGAATGCGGAGAAAGTTCATGTCAAGATTCGGAGCGTCTGCGGCAGACTTTGCCATCAGAGTAAGCCTCCTGCGGGGACCTGATCGTCCGTCCGGATCGTATTGACTGCGCATGTCTGGATTATTCCTAATACGCAACTCTTTCCTCGCCTCTGTGGTAACACGCGTTTGTAGCTCGAGATGCGACAGCTTGCTGGACTTTCGGCCAAAATCGAAAAATCAGAAACACGAGCATCAACGGACGCTCCGTTTTTGCGTTGCAAGTGGATGGTGGATGGCCGACGTTTGGAGACAAAAAGCCGTGAGGCCAGAACCATCGCTTGCGAAGTTGGTTCTTGCACATGTTTTACTTTTGTCCGTAGCCCCGACCGCCCGCGCGTTCGACCTCCGATGGGAAAGCTGCCAGGAAATGCTAGATCCAACTCGTCGCCCGATTCCCGAGGAAGTCCAGACAGCCGCGCCTCAATACCTTGCCCTCACTCACAACGTGACGTTTGAGTCGTGTGAGTTTCCTTTCGAGAAGCAGTTCTGCTTCCAATGCATCAGTGGGCTCGGCGATTTCAATCCGAGAGTGCAGCACCCGAAGAAAATACTCCCTATTAAAAAGAAAATAGTACAAGGAACAGAAAAGAAAGGTATTAGCTTCTAGTTCGACTTTCGAGCAGACCTATGCGTTGCGTGCCAGCCCTTGTCCTTGGAGTGTCGCCCCATTTCGTTTTCGCTTGGAATGTCCGATTTCTTCACGGTTTTTGTGCTGATTCTTCACGCTGCTTTGAAAAGCTCACACAGCCTGTTCTTTGGGTATCATTTCCGCCACCGTGCGGACGTATTTCAAGTGGCGTTGATCGTTTTCTTTACAAAACCTGTTCGCTCTTCGCCCACTCTCCGACGCGCTGACCTTTTTAGCTTCACAGAATGCCTGCTGTTTGAACAATCTCAAGGACTTAGCGCCGAAGTGAATCCTCCAATAGGGTGGAATCCGGTTTGCATGACACTCATTTGCTTTGTTTTCTGACTGCAGCGCCTTGCCGCTAGGACAGAGTCGATGGGGAAGGTTTGTGCCCAGGATTTCCCGATATGGCATTTTTCGATTCGGGGTGCTTTTTGGATTGAGTGCCGCGTACTTTATGTTTCTACCTTGAGGGTTGGACTGCCATCCAGCGACCGTTCTAGGGATTAATGCATGGCAGAAGGGCAGGACACCGAACCTTCCGGAGGATAGATTGCGATCAGTCTTTAGAGAGGTGCGAGAGACTTTGCATGCCGAACTGAGCCCAGGAAGAAGGGCCGGGAACGGCAACGAGAAGTGTGGCGAGCGGCAGAATGTGAAAAAGACCGTACGTCTCGCGCCGCTGGATTCGAAAGAGACACCGGCTTTGCCGGCGCCCGTGCGCCTAGGCAAACCAGGGATGCTGTCGGTTGCCACCCCGACTGCGACGGCATCCCTGGCCCTCCATCGAGTCCATGGGCAAGGTGCTAGAACCCAACGCCCGATTGCCGAGGGAATCTGCTGAGATTGTCAGGCTAGGTAGGTCGTCCCGGCTATCCAGCTTCAGCGCCATAGGAATCCGGGCTTTCGTTCACAGCAGGCGTAACTCAAAGCACTGAACGGAACAACCCGACGAAGGACTTGCTATGATAGATGGAGTGGAAAGAGGTGACACGCTGGTGTCGAGACTCCCTCTCTCGAAGCTGAGTTTCCGCTGGCAAATCACGCTATTGGGGACGCTTGTCTTCGTACTCTTTCTTTCCGTGCTTTTTGCCGCCTTCGCGACTCTTCGCTACACGAAATCGGCCGTTCTCACCAGCGAGAAGAAACAACTCATCTCCATCACGCAAAATTTGGGGCGTGAATACGATGATAAGGCGGAGTTTTCCCGGCAGAATCATGAACCACCCCCACTGAACAATCCTTCCGCGGCCTCATCGCGCGAAGTTCTTGCCCTCTTAAGCCGCGTGGTTTTGCAGAATGTCGACGGCGTCAAAGGCGGCTTCTATGCCAAAGCCGGCGCCACCCTGCTCGGAGACGCCTCCTCGGTACCTGGCGGTTTGCCTGACAATGTGGCGGGTGAAGACGCAACCGTTACCCATCGCGAGGAAATCCTCGATGCCGCCGAACGCGCCGTGGAGACTCACCAGCCCACGGAGCGTGTCCTTTCCAGTCCGTCGAGCATCGTCTTGATCGAAGCGGTTCCGATTCGCGACGGATACTCCATCGTCGGCAGCGCGTGGGCCGTCAAACGGCTTGGCGTTCTTCCTGGAGCGAACCGATTCCGCGCTTATCTGATTACGGTTGGTCTCAGCCTTGCGGCTTTGGCCAGCGTGCTCCTTACTCTCTTGGTGATCCACAATCTTCAGGGCGGCGTTCGAAAGATCGAAGATGCTTTGCGCGGACTTGAGCTGAACTTGGCATCGCAGATTGATTCCAAGAGCGATCCGGAAGAGATCCAGCGCATCGTCCAGGCGATCAACCGACTGGGAGCGGCGCTCAAAGAAAATATCGAGAGAGAAAAGGGGATCGAAGGCCGGTTGAGACACGCGGAGCGCCTTGCCAGCCTGGGCCGGCTCGTGGCAGGAGTCGCCCATGAGGTTCGCAATCCGCTCGCCACCATTCGCCTCAGAGTTCAGATGTGCCGTCGCGATACCGATAACCCTCACGTTAAAGAATCTTGCAAGGTCGCTCTTGAGGAAATTGAACGGCTCAACGGCATGGTGAACCGCTTGCTCAATTTCGCAAGGCCCGTGCAACTGCACTGCGAGCCTGCTGATCTGAGAAATCTGATTGAAGAGCGCATGGAATCCTTCCGCGAATGGGCGGAGAAGCGCGGCGTTACGCTCAGCACGGAAATGCTGCGAAATAATGTGTCACTCGAATTGGACAAGGACCGTATGGCTCAGGTCTTTGATAACGTGATCCAGAACGCGATCGAGTCCATGTGCGATGGCGGTGGTACGCTGTTCGTTCGCCTGGCTCCGCGACCCGATCTGCAAAATGACGGTAACGGAGTCTGTGTCGAGTTCCGTGACACGGGAAAGGGCATGAATTCAGCCGTGATCCGTCAGGTGTTCGACCCCTTTTTTACCACGAAACCGTCAGGGACAGGGCTTGGCCTTTCCATCTGTCATGAACTCGTTCAGGCTCATGGAGGGGAAATTCAAGTGGATAGCGAGGAAGGCCGCGGAACCAGCGTAAGAATCACCATTCCTGCCTCTCACGCCTGAATCGGCAGCCGCTTGTTTCGGGAGCCAAAGTCGAATGGCCGCCACGATTCTCATCGTCGACGACGAAGCTAATCTCCGCAAGACCCTCGCCGAGATTCTCAGGGCCCGTGGATATTCCATTTTCGAGGCGGAAGATGGCTCCGCCGCCATTAAGCTCCTGCACGAAGTCACTCCGGACCTCATCTTCAGCGATTGGAGAATGCCCAACATGGGCGGGGAAGAGTTTCTTCGCTACCTGCGGGACGAATCGCGTTTGGCATCGATTCCTATCATTGTTATTACCGCGTATGGCTCCAGTCACAGCGCGATCGAGGCTGTTCGTTTAGGTGCCTACGATTTTGTGACCAAACCTTTTGACCTGGACGAAATTGTGCTGGCCGCTGAGCGGGCGCTGGACCACTCCTCGTTGAATCGCGAAGTCGTCCGTTTGCGTGCGCAAGGTGGGCAGAGTCACGTCGCGGCGGCGGGCAGGCTCCTCGGTTCCAGCGGGCCCATGCTGGACGTGTTCATCATAATTGGCAAAGTGGCCGAGACGGACTCGACGGTGCTGATCTGCGGGGAATCCGGTACCGGCAAGGAATTGGTGGCCGAAGCAATACACACTTACAGCCAGCGCAAGGACAAGCCGTTCATCGTAGTGAATTGTGCGGCCCTCCCAGACACTCTTCTGGAGACCGAGCTCTTCGGCCACGAGCGCGGGGCGTTTACCGGAGCCATTGGCCGAAAGATCGGCCGCTTTGAAATGGCCGAAGGCGGCACGATTTTTCTGGACGAAATTGGAGAGCTGTCGCCGGGGCTCCAGTCTAAGTTGTTGAGGGTTTTGCAGGAACGGACCTTCGAACGAGTCGGCGGCACGGAAACAATTCGCGGCAACTTCCGTATTCTCGCCGCCACGAATCGGGATCTTGAGGCTTCTGTACGCGAGAAGGTTTTTCGCGAGGACCTTTTTTACCGGCTGAACGTTGTCCGCATTCCAATTCCTCCGTTACGCGAACGCCGCTCCGATGTTGTCCCCCTGGCCGAACATTTCCTGCGCACGTACAGCGATAAAAACGCTCTGCCTGCGGTCGGCTTTTCCGACGAAGCGATTCTCATGCTGCAGAATTATTTCTATCCAGGCAACGTCCGGGAACTCGAGAATATGGTGGAACGAGCGGTGCTGATGGCGCGCGGCCGCGTGGTGATGCCCGAACATCTGCCGGCTCGAGCGCATCGTAATGGCGAACGGGACTCTCAGGATTTGGAAATCGATCTCCTATCCCTGCCTTTTCACAAATCAGTCTCCGAACTCGAAAAGCGACTGATTGAAAAAGCGTTGAAAGAGTCCGGCGGGAACAAATCGGAAGCCGCCAACAAGCTGCATATCAATCGCCGTTTGCTCTATAACAAAATGGAGGAATACAAAATCGAGGAGTAATCATCGCTAGGTGTGGTTTATAGCGCCTGAGTTTTTCTTTCAAGAGTCGTTCGCGGTGCAGTTAGTCTCTGTCTTGCGTAACGATGTGGACGTCCACTTCCGGAGACTCTCGCAGAAAGCGGTGCGCCGGCGAGAGATAAAGATACTTTTTCCATCCCTTGACCGCCGACCGCCCGAAAATAACCTGCGTAATGTGCTTCTCGCGCACAAACTCTGCCAAAGCATCCGCGACGCTGCTTCCCTTCAGGCGAACGATTTTAGCGCCCAGGCTTTGCGCAAGCTGAAGATTCGCATTGAGTGATTTCCCCACCTCCTCGCCGCGCTCTCGGCCTGTATCCACGTGCACGGCGTAGAACTCAGCGTCCAAACGCCGCGCCATGCGAGCCGCCCGCGCAATCAGGTATTGACCATGGGGATCCGGATGCACACATACGGCCAGGCGGTCGCGCACGGCCCAATTTTTCTGAATGTCCTTCGCTGCCATGTAGGTTTCAAGGCTGCGGTCTACCTGCTCCGCTACCTGCCGCAGCGCCAGCTCGCGAAGCGCAATCAGGTTGCCTCGACGAAAGAAATTCTCAAGCGCCTGTTCCACCTTTTGGGGTGCGTACACGTCCCCGCGCCGCATGCGATTCTGCAGAGCCTCGGGCGTCAGGTCCACCATGACGGTCTCGGTGGCCGTCAACGGCACCCAGTCGGGCACGGTTTCGCGTACCGTGATTCCCGCAATATTTCGCACGACCGGCGCGATGCTTTCGATATGCTGGATATTCAGCGTCGAAAGCACGTCGATTTTCGCGGCCAAAATCTCTTGCAAATCTTCGTACCGCTTGCGGTGCTTGCTGCCCGGGATATTGGTGTGCGCAAGCTCGTCGACGAGAACCACCGCCGGCCGCCGCGCAATGATGGCATCCACGTCCATTTCTTCAAAAACGGTGCCCTTGTAGTCTATTTTTCGCCGCGGAACCGTTTCCAGTTGAGCGGAAAGTTCCTCGATACCTTTTCTTCCGTGGCTCTCCACCAATCCAATCACTACATCTTCCCCCCGGCTATGGCGCCGGATCCCTTCGCTCAACATGCTGTACGTCTTGCCGACACCCGGGGCGTACCCTAGGAAGAGTTTGAAATTTCCTCCCACGGCTTGTGGTACAGCGGCGATTTCCAGCCAATCTTCCGGTTTCTTTGGCAATGCAGCGGCTCCTTAGTTGCCCATCGTTTAAGTGCGCTAGAATCTAGCCATGTCCAGGTCGGTCCTCCAACGAGCCGCTGGCTTTGCAGTGGCTCTGGCCGTCGTCCTCGCCCTCACACTCTTCTACCGGAGAGTGCTGCCCGAAGTAAACCAAACCACGGTTGCTCTCAGCTTTCTCCTAGCGATTCTAGCAGTTTCCTCCTTGTGGGGAATGGCTGTGTCCGCCTTCATGTCCGTTGCAGCCATGCTGGCTTTTAACTATTTCTTTCTCCCGCCGGTCGGCACCTTTACGATCGCTGACCCACAGAATTGGGTGGCTCTCTTGGCGTTCTTGGTGACTGCCATCTTTGGTAGTCAGCTCTCCGGCCGTATCCGCAGAGAAGCGGAAGCGTCGAATCTTCGGCGCCGGGAAATCGAGAGACTCTATAGGTTCAGTCAAAAGCTGCTCGGCGAGGGCAACGTCATCCAATTGTTGAATGCCATCCCGAATCATATTGTCGAAGCGTTTGAGGCGGGCGCGGCTGGTCTTTACCTTGCCGAAAAAGACAAATTCTATCGTTCCGGTATAGGGATTGCTCAGGTCGATGAAGAAAGGATGAAAGCCAGCTTTGGCCGTGACGAACCGATCGTGGACACGGCGACAGGATTCTTTTTTAGCCCGATTCGGCTCGGCGTGCGGTCCATCGGCAGTTTCGGCGTATCCGGTTCGCCGCTCTCCCGGCAGACTCTCGAGGCCATGGGCTCGCTCATCGGAATTGCCATCGAGCGCGCCCATGCCGTCGAGCAATTGAGCAAGACCGAGGCTGACCGACAGAGTGAGCGACTAAAGTCCGCCCTCCTTGATTCCATCACGCATGATTTCCGCACACCGCTGACCTCCATGAAAGCTTCTGTCACCAGCCTGCTCTCGGGGGGAAAATCCAGCTCCACTCAGCAGGAACTTCTCACTGTCATTGACGAGGAATGTGACCGTCTCAATCGCCTGGTTGCGGAGGCCTCTGAGATAGCGCGCCTCGAGGCTGGCGAATTCGAGTTGCAGCTTAGGCCGGTGCGCATGGAGAGTCTCATCGAAGCGGCGCTTGCCAATTGCCGCAACGCTTTGGGATCACGTGAAGTCCGCATCAACGTGGCGCCGGGCCTTCTCCCCGTCCGTGTCGATCCGAGTCGCGCCAAGGATGTTCTCGTCCAATTGATTGACAATGCCAATCTCTATTCGCCGAAAGACCGTCCTATCGTCATTTGCGCCGAGCCTGCCGGGGAATTTGTCTTGACGAGCATTGCCGATCAGGGCCCAGGTATTGACGATCCGGAACAAGGAATGATCTTCGATAAATTTTATCGCGGAAAAGACCAGAGATATCTGGTCCAAGGGACCGGAATGGGCCTGCCCATTGCCAAGGCTATTGTCGAAGCGCACGGCGGTTCCATAAACGTTACCAGCCAATTGGGGCACGGCTCCGTGTTTTCCTTTACACTTCCCGTAGATCGCAGCGGGGGCGAGCAGCGATGAATTCGGCGAAAATCCTCGTCGTGGACGATGCGCCTCAGGTCCGCCGTGTTCTGCGAGCCACCCTCTCAGCCGAAGGCTACACGATTTTTGAAGCCCGCAATGGCGAAGACGCTCTCGAACTCTTTCGAGCCAAGCCTCCGGACATAATCCTTCTCGACGTGAACATGCCTGGCATGGGTGGTCTCGAAGCTTGCCGCGAAATTCGCAGGACGTCCGAGGTGCCCATCATCATGCTGACGGTACGCGATGCGGAACGAGACAAGGTGCTCGCTCTTGACGCGGGCGCCGATGACTACGTCGTGAAGCCTTTCGGCATGCAGGAGCTGCTTGCACGCATTCGGGCCGCGCTTCGGCGAACGCTCCCGCAGGACAACCTGCCTTCATTCGTTTCAAAGGACCTGATCATTGATTTTGAGGCCCGGCGCGTGACGGTTCGCGGCAACGAAGTGCATCTCACACCGAAGGAATTCGATCTGCTTCGCCAACTCGTTGCGAGCCAGGGAAAACCTCTCAGTCACCGCCGGCTCTTACAGTCTGTTTGGGGACCCGATCATGGCGACGAGCCGGAATATCTTCGCGTCGCAATCAATCAGCTCCGCAAGAAGATCGAAGCCGACCCGGCTCATCCTCGATGGATTCTCACCGAGCCTTGGGTCGGTTATCGCTTCCAGCCTGCGAAGGAAACTCGAACTAAGGCGGGCTCTGCGCGCGACTAGCGCATCGGGTGCGTGGCGTCCAAATCTAGATTCAGCTCCAATACGTTGACGCGAGGCTCGCCGAGAAAACCGAATTGCCTCTCTTCAGTGTGTTTTCGGACTACCGCCTCCACTTGGGCTTCCGGCATCCTTCTTTCCCGCGCCACACGGGGAATCTGGAACTCCGCGGCTGCGGGCGAAAGATCCGGGTCGAGGCCCGACGCGGAGGTAGTCACGAGATCCGCCGGGACTGGCACGCCTGGATTTTCGGCCTGGAGTTTTTGAACGTCCGCTTTGACGCGCTCCATTAATTGCCGGTTGGTTGGGCCGAGATTTGATCCACCGGAGGAAAGGCCGTCGTATCCATTGCCCGCCGCGGACGGCCGCGAGTGAAAATAGCCGGGAGAGGCAAACGGCTGCCCTATGAGCCGCGAGCCGATGATTTTTCCGTGTTCATCAATCCGTTCCCCATTCGCTTGGTAAGGAAAAAGAATTTGCGCCAAACCTGTCACGACGGCCGGGTAAATCAGCCCGATGAGCACCGTGGTTACGATAGTCATCAAAACCGCTGTTCGCAGGTGTTCCTTCATGGTTAGCCCTCACACTAAGTGCAAATACGAAATCACGACATCAATCAGCTTGATGCCCAAAAACGGCGCGATGACTCCGCCAACGCCGTAGAGAAGCAGATTGCGCCGGAGCAAGGCCGCGGCTCCAACCGGCCGGTAGCGCACTCCTCGTAGCGCCAGAGGAATGAGCGCCACGATAATCAGAGCGTTAAAAATCACGGCCGACAAAATCGCGGACTCCGGCGTGCGCAAATGCATCACATTCAAAGCGCCAAGCTGCGGCAAGGCAATCACGAACATTGCCGGAATAATCGCGAAGTACTTGGCCACATCATTCGCCACGGAAAACGTCGTGAGCGCCCCGCGGGTAATCAACAACTGCTTCCCGATTTCCACGATCTCAATGAGTTTGGTGGGGTTCGAATCCAGGTCCACCATGTTGCCCGCTTCTTTAGCAGCTTGCGTCCCCGTATTCATGGCTACCCCAACATCCGCTTGCGCCAAAGCCGGCGCATCATTCGTGCCGTCGCCGGTCATGGCCACGAGCTTTCCTTTGGACTGTTCCCGCTTGATCAGAGCCATCTTGTCTTCCGGCTTGGCTTGCGCAAGAAAGTCGTCGACGCCAGCCTCGCGTGCAATCGCCGCGGCCGTCAGCGGGTTATCACCTGTAATCATCAAAGTGCGAATGCCCATGGCACGCAGATGATCGAATCGCTCTCGCATCCCGCCCTTAACGATGTCCGTCAGAGCTACCGCGCCGAGCACCCGCCCGTTCTGCGCCACGAGCAACGGCGTCCCTCCGTTGTTCGAAATCTCCGTTACGCACTCCATGGTCTCCGGCGGCACATCGCGTCCCCCAGCAGCGATGTACTTTGCAATTTCCTCGGGTGCTCCTTTGCGGATTTGTTGCCCGTCCAAATCCACGCCGGACATGCGCGTCTGCGCCGAAAAGGGAAGGAAGACCGGATTCCGTTGTGCGAGATCCACGCTGCGCAGACCATATCTTTCTTTCACGAGCACGACGATCGACCGTCCTTCCGGCGTCTCGTCCGCCAGCGAAGATAGTTGCGCGGCTCTGGCGAGTTCTTCCGCTTTTACATTCGGGCAAGGATAAAGTGCAGTCGCCTGGCGATTCCCAAGCGTGATCGTTCCCGTCTTATCGAGGAGCAGCACGTCCACATCTCCCGCCGCTTCGACAGCTCGCCCCGACATCGCGATTACGTTTCTCTGAATTAAGCGGTCCATCCCTGCGATCCCAATAGCGGAAAGCAGTCCGCCGATGGTAGTAGGAATCAGGCAAACCAGAAGTGACACCAGCACGAATATGTTCTGTGGTGCCCCGGAATAGATCGCGTACGGTTGAAGCGTCGCAACCGCGAGCAGAAAAATGATTGTCAAACCGGCTAAAAGAATGTTCAGTGCAATCTCGTTCGGTGTTTTCTGCCGCGAAGCCCCTTCCACCAGCTTGATCATCCGGTCGAGAAACGTCTCACCCGGATTGGAGGTGATGCGAATCTTGATCTCATCCGAGAGAACTCGCGTCCCGCCGGTCACCGCGGAACGGTCGCCGCCCGACTCTCGGAAAACGGGCGCGGATTCGCCTGTGATAGCGGACTCGTCGACCGCAGCTACTCCTGCGATCACCTCGCCGTCCCCTGGAATGAACTCTCCGGCCGAGACGACCACGATATCCCCCGCACGCAATTGCGAACTGGGCACTGTCTCAGTGCGCCCGTCGCGTGTCAGGCGGTGCGCTTCGGTTTCCGCCCGCGCTTTCCGCAACGTGTCGGCCTGCGCTTTGCCGCGTCCTTCGGCCGCCGCCTCGGCGAAATTCGCGAAGAGCACCGTAAACCAAAGCCACAGCGTGATCTGCAGGCCAAAGCCCATCTGTCCCGCATGTCGCATGGCATTCCACGCGAGTTGGATTGACGTCAGCACCGCGCCGACTTCCACCACGAACATCACAGGATTCTTGACCATCGTCCGCGGCGAAAGCTTGCGGAAAGCATCGGCAACCGCTCTTGCCAATATTTTTGTGTCTGTCAGTGGCGTTGCCTTCGTTTGTGAAGTCGGGTTCATGAGTGCCTCAGAATGTTTTCCCTGCGGCCATCAGCAGATGTTCGAGAATCGGCCCAAGGCTCAAGGCAGGGAAGAACGTGAGCGCCCCAACAATCACGATCGTCGAGATCAGCAGCCCCACGAACAGCGGCCCGGTTACGGGAAATGTACCCACCGAGGCAGGCGCCGTCTTTTTCCTGGCCAAATTCCCTGCAATCGCCAGCACTGGTATCACCATGAAAAATCGGCCGAGCAGCATAGCTGCCGCCGTGCTCGTGTTGTACCAAAGCGTGTTGGCGTTCAATCCCGCGAACGCTGACCCGTTATTCCCAACCGGCGACGCGTACGCATACAAGACTTGAGACAGGCCATGCGGTCCCGGATTCGAAATGCTCGATGTGCCAAACGGTTCGATCACCGCTATCGCGGAGAACACCAGAATCGCGAACGACATAATCAGGATGGAAAGCATCGCCATCTTGACGTCGTATGCCTCAATCTTCTTCCCCAGATACTCCGGCGTTCGTCCCACCATCAATCCGGCGATGAATACAGCAAGAATGATGAAGACCACCATGCCGTAGAGCCCGGAGCCGACCCCTCCGAAAATTTCCTCACCGAGCATGATGTTGATCAATGGCACCATACCTCCAAGCGGCGTGAAGGAATCGTGCCAGCTATTGACTGCGCCGCAACTCGTGTCCGTTGTCACTGTTGCCCAGAGCGCCGAATTGACGACGCCAAAGCGCACTTCTTTCCCTTCCATGTTCCCGCCCGCTTGCAGCGCGCTCGCTTTTTGATCGACCCCGGTGAGCAGCGGATTTCCCCGCGCTTCTGCCCAATAGGCAACCGAAACTCCCGCCAGAAAGACTACGGCCATCGCGCTCCACACCGCCCATCCATGGCGCGGAGAACCCGTCATTCGTCCGAGCGTGTACGTGAGCCCCGCTGGGATCGCAAAAATCAGGACCAATTCGAAGAAGTCCGAAAACGGCGTTGGATTTTCGTAGGGGTGCGCGCTATTTGCATTGAAATAGCCGCCGCCGTTCGTGCCGAACTCCTTGATCACTTCCTGCGAGGCAACCGGGCCTTGAGGGATCACCTGCTGCGTCACGACCTGCGTCGTGGTCTTCCCGTCCGCGCCCGTCGTAAAGACTTTTTGTGCATCTACAAATTGCGCGGTAACGTACGGCTTGAAATTTTGGATTACGCCTTGCGAAACCAGCACCAGTGACCCCACCAGGCAAAACGGCAACAGTAACCACAGCAGGCATCGCGTCAGATCCACCCAGAAATTTCCGAGGGTTTCTGATTCCCGCCGCGCAATCCCACGGATGACGGCAATCGCCAGGACAATCCCAACCGCCGCCGACATGAAATTGTGATACGCGAGCCCCGCCATCTGCGTCAGGTAGCTCATCGTTGTCTCGGGCACGTAAGCTTGCCAGTTGGTATTCGTCGTGAAGGAAACGGCCGTATTCCAGGCGAGGTCGGGCGCAACGTTTGCCATTCCTTGTGTATTCAGCGGCAGCCAGTGCTGCATGCGCTCGATCAGGTAGAGCAGCACCATGGACACGCCGCTAAGGACCAGCATGGCGATCCCGTATTCCGTCCAGCGCATCTCGCGCCGTTCATCGACACCGGTGAGGCGATAGACAATTTTCTCAACGGGACGCAGCAACGGATCCAGCAGCGTCTTCTCTCCGCTGAACACACGCGTCATGAAAACGCCCAGCGGCTTGGTGATGGCAAGAATCACCGCGAGGAAAAGAAAAATTTGAAACCAGCCATTTGCAGTCATAGTCAAAATTTCTCCGGCCACAGCAGCGCCGTCAGGAGATATCCCAGCAGCAAAACGCACACGATCATCAACAGGATTTGACCCAACATTTTCCCTACTCCTATCTCAACCGCTGGCACGCGCGGATATACAAAATCGAAACTCCGAAGAAAAGCACGCTCGCCACCAAGAAAATTACGTCTGCCACCTGGCTTCCTCCCTCGAATTCCTCGGGCCCCTCAAGCTCCGCTCAGCGAATTTCCGTCCCGCTCAAGGCGAATCGATCGTCCAGATCAAACCGAAGGCCAGAAGATGCTGTCCTGGAGTCAATTGGTACATCCCCGACGGCTCTTCGGCGCCCCTGAAGAACCCCGCGTTTTTTCCGGTCGAATCATCATAGCGGTATTCAACTCGCACGATCGTGTTGGTCCAGCGGTAGGGCATCCGGTATTCGACCGTGCTCGTAAACGCTTTGATGAACTGCGCAACTCCCGTGAGCCGGCCTTCAGGATCCCAATAAAGTTCCGGCCGAAAGGTCACGCTCCACGGCCCGTGTACCGTCCAGTGCACAGGCAATTGCGCAGCCGTCCAAAAAGTCCGCGGATTCCCCGGCGTGGCCACATCCTCTGTCCCGGCTTGATATTCAAAAGCGTATGTCACCTGCTTTCCTTTCCATTCCGCGATGCTGTCCGAAAAAAAGCGCCAATATTCGAGTGCAGTGTCCTCCTGTTGCGGCCCATAGAAAAGCGTTTCCTTGACCGTCAGACGATCGTTTGCCTTGTACGCCACTTGGCCGCCGACAGTTGGCACATTGTTTGGGTGTGCCAGATGAGCGTATCCATCGATGACGTAAAGTGTGCCGCTCCATTTTTGGCTAAAGGGATAGCTCGCGTTTACTCCCATCATCAAATACGGGGTAAAATCCGCTCCCCATGGCCGCGTATACTCGAAGTTGTCCTTGGCGTAAAGCGAATCATAGCCGATCAGACTGTTAAAGATTCCACCCTGTATGGTTAGCCCGTTTCCGATCGGCACAAGGTAGGACACATCAGCTCGCCCAAGCTGCCGCAGCCAATTCGCGCCGGCCAAATTGGGAGCCGTGTCGGAGAATCCAAACGTTTTCGAATCTTCCCCCGCCTGCACCAGCAACTCCATTCCCCAGGGAGACTGCTTCGAGGCGTCTTTATTGAGGTAAAGGCCGGCCATATCCAGTTCCAATTCATCGACAAACGGCGTTGTCGCGCGGTTTCGAAATAAGTGATTTCCGGGATGATTGAAATCCAGCAGATAGCCCACGTCAAAGAAACCGCCGTAGTGCCAGAGAGGCTTAGACGGTTCTGGCTGGGGTTCGCCCGGCGTCGGCGCCGTCGTGCCGCTGCTTTGGGTTCCGTCGTTTATCGCCCCGTTCGAAACAGATACCGGCTCCTGCCCATAGATAAGGCCACTCGGGATGATCAGCAGTCCCACAAGCCAGACGAACATCGAGTTTCTCTTACGCGTTGTTTTCCCCATACTGTGCGTTCTACCCGTCTTCCTGGCCTCGCGCACGAGTTGCACAAGAAAGAACACCATGAACATCAGCCCAAGCCCTACAAGGATCGTGAATACGCTCATTGCATTCATGCTCGTCCAACTCGAAGCGCTCCTACTCGCGCCGCCGTGGAACAAAGCATGGAACGAAGGGCCTCAGAAAGTCGTAAAATTGACCTAAGAATTTTGTAAAGAAAAAAACGTCCGTAAAATGCAAAAACAGCTCAGGGGAGGGATCCTCCACCTCGTTTCTTATCAACTAACAAGTGGTTGCGGGGGGCAGATTTGAACTGTTGTGCGCCAGCATATAGCGAATGAAATGGTCCGATAACTCCTGTTCCGTGTGAAGCACACGAAGTAATTCTTTTTCTTCAATTATGAGGACCGTAGCAGGCTCAATGGCGGTCGCCGTCCCTATCCGAACAGTCCGGCTCGCGATGCAGGCCTCTCGGAAAAAGTCCGCCGGGCCAAACATCGCGACTGCCTCTTCTTTGCCCGGACCATTCACCACGGATAATTTCACTCCGCTCTTCTATACATTCATGACGCTGCCAGCCTGATCTCCCGGAGTGTAGATGGACTCGTTTCTCCAAAATTCGGCCAATTTGGAAGAAATTGCTGCGGCATCAAGGAAAGCCCTGGTTGTCAAACCGTTGGCGCTCCCGCCCTACTCGCCCTCTGGTTTTTTCATATTCGGCTTGGAGCACATCCCTCCTGCGTGCGCTCCCCGGCCGTCTTTACAGTATCGGATTGACCTTGGCCGAAACTATACAGAGCAAGACAATCCATTGATTGCGGATTTTTCACGTGGTTAATGTCCATTCGGGAGAGCGTGCAAGTCGGTACCGCTTTCGTCCTCTCGGCCGACGCCTGCAATCTATAGTCCCTACATAGTACTGTATACTCTTTGGAACGACATTCGTGTGCCACTGTGCAATATAGAACAGCCCCCCACACATTAGCCACCGCAATATCCATCCGCTGCGGATGAACTGTGTGATTGCCAAGCAGCCATGTAACTCCGAATTATGATGCGTCGCAGAACAGCTGCGAGACGCTTAGAACGCCTTGAACCGGGTGATGAGGAGAAGCTAATGCGCAAATTCAAGTCCGTGAAAATATCTCTACTGGCGTTCGTATTCGTCGCTCTTATGGCTGGCTGCGGCCGCGAACAAGCGAGCAGTCCGGCGTTTCCCACGGTCGTAGTCACTTCCCCCGTGAATGGCGCAACGGGCGTGCTCCTCAATGCCACCGTAAGCGCGGGCTTCAGTTCGGTCATGGCTCCCGCCACGCTCAACGCGAATACATTTGTCGTCACCGGCCCTGGAGGAACCGCGGTAGCCGGCGCGGTAACCTACTCGGGCAGCACAGCTACCTTCACGCCGGCGGGCCCGTTTGCCGCTGACTCTGTATACACCGGCACGATCACGACAGGTGCCACGGACCCCGGCGGCAATCCCCTGGCGGCCAATTTTGTCTGGAGCTTCACCACCGGTGCGCCAACCGTTATTTCCACGGTCCCGGCGGCTGGCGCCATAACCGTGCCCGCAAACTCCGTCGTATCCGCTACGTTCAGCGAGCCAATGAACCCCCTCACGTTGAACAATGCGACGTTTACTTTGACGGGACCTGGTGCGACTCCTGTAGCTGGCGTCGTCACCTACACCGGTTCCACCGCAACCTTCACACCGACACTCATTCTTCCCGGCAGCACTCTATTCACTGCCACGATTACCACGGGAGCGAAGGATCCCGCGGGCGCTGCGCTCGCCGCTAATTTTGCTTGGACCTTTACGACGGCTCCGCCACCCACGGTCGTTTCCACCGTTCCGGCTAATAGCGCAACCGCTGTGGCCGTCAACACGCCGATCTCCGCTACGTTCAGCGAGGCTATGAACGCCGCGACTATCACGGGCACGACTTTTACGGTAACTGGACCGGGCGCCACGCCTGTGGCCGGCACTGTAGCCTACTCAGGCACAACTGCTACCTTCACCCCCACCGTAGTTCTCGCCAACAGCACCTTGTTCACCGCCACGATTACGACCGGAGCAAAGGATCCCACCGGCGCTCCACTGGCTACCAATTTCGTGTGGACATTCACTACAGCTCCGCCACCCACCGTAGTTTCGACGGTCCCTGTGAATGGCGCCAACGCGGTTGCGGAAGGTTCCACGGTTACAGCCACCTTCAGCGTGCCGATGGAAGCCTCCACCATCAACTCAACGACATTCACTTTGGCGGGTCCCGGCGCCACTGCCGTCACCGGCGCCGTCAATTACTCCGGGAACACGGCCACGTTCACTCCTGCAGCACATCTGGCACCGTCGACTCTATATACCGCCACGATTACTACTGGAGCGACCGACGCCACGGGTGCGCCCCTTGCCGCAAATTACGTATGGACCTTCACGACCGGGCCCACGCCTGCCGTCACTTCTACCGCTCCTGCGAGTGCGGCCACCAACGTTCCGCTCAACCAGAAAGTTGCCGCAACCTTTGATACGTCGATGACCGCTTCAACGATCGCAGCGGCGGGAACCTTCACCTTGACTACCACCACTGGCGCGACAGCTGTACCAGGCACGGTTACATACGACGCGTCCAGCAACACCGCTATCTTTTCGCCGGCGGCCGCACTCACCGCCAGCACACAATATACGGCCACCGTGACCACTGCCGCGCAGAGCTCCGCGGGCGATGCGCTGCCTGCCAAGTACATTTGGAGCTTCACAACGGGCACCGAGGCGAACGCTGTCGCGCCGACAGTCACTTCCACCGACCCAGCCAGCGCGGCGGTTAATGTCCCGCTCAATCAGAAAATCGCGGCCAATTTCAGCACCGCCATGGACCCGTCCACGATTTCCGCCGCCGGTACGTTCACTGTCGCGGCCACAGTCGGCGGAGCCGTAGTTCCTGGAACCGTCTCCTATGCCGGCAATACCGCCGTGTTTACTCCGACCGCGGACTTGGCTGCGAGCACACAGTACACCGCCACCATCACAACTGCTGCCAAAGATCTCACCGGCGTCGCCTTGACCGCCAATTACGTTTGGAGCTTTACGACGGGCGTCATCACAAACCTCGTAGGTCCCACGATCACGATGACCAACCCGGCGAGCGCGGCCATTAATGTCTTCATCGACGCGACCGTCAGCGCCACATTCAGCACCGCGATGGATCCAACAACCATCAACAACGGAAGCTTCACCGTTGCCGTTGCAGGAGTTGGGGGAGCATCGGTCAGCGGCACCGTCACCTACGATTCCGCTAGCCAGATTGCTACGTTCACGCCCTCGGCCATTCTCGCCGGCAACACGCAATATACAGCCACGATTTCAAACATGGTCAAGGATCTGTCTGGCAACGCTTTGGCCAGCGGGCCTGTCTCGACTCCTCCAGATCCGTGGAGCTTTACAACTGGCACTGGGACAGGTGCCGCAGGTCCGGCGATGATCAACCTCGGCTCCGCGGGCAACTTTGCAGTGATGGCCACCGCTTCCATTAGCAGCACCGGACCAGTGGTCATCAACGGCGACGTCGGTTTGGCCCCGGGCACTTCTCAGGGGATCCCGCCAGCCCAAGTCAACGGCACCATCCACGTCAACGATCCCATCGTTACGCAAGCCCAAGCCGATCTGCTTGCAGCTTTTAATGACGCGACGAGCCGCTCCACCAACGCGCAAACTCTCCCCGGAAACATGGGAGGACTAACGTTTACTCCCGGGCTCTACGTCAATTCGACCTCCGTTTTGATTTCCGGAGCCGGGCCGAACAACAACGTAACTCTCGACGCGCAGGGCAATCCGAACGCCGTCTTCATCTTCAAGATGGGGTCTACCCTCACGACTGGTGTTGGTTCACAAGTCATCCTGGCAGGCGGCGCCAAAGCAAGTCACGTCTTCTGGCAGGTGGACACGTCGGCGACGATCGACGTTGGTTCAATTTTCCAGGGAAATGTCCTCGCTGCCACAAGCATAACTATCAACACCGGAGCAGCAGTGACGGGGAGCATGTTCTCCGGCGCCGCCGGAGGCACGGGCTCGGCCACGATCAACGCCAGCACTGTCAGCGTACCGGCTCCGTAGAGCAGCAGTTATTCGAAGTGATCGCGTAATGAACAAGGATGTAGAGCTGCGAGGCGGTGTCTCAGAGCCGCTTCGCAGCCGGCAGACACGATTCTGGAGGCGACAATGAAATTGGGAACACGCATTCTTCCCACGATGGCGATTGTTTTTTTTCTGGTGCCTGCGCTTTTCGCGGACGACACGCCAAAGCTCGGTGACGGGCCAAAAAAAGACGAGTCCGCGAGTGCCGTCACGGCTCCTGGCCTCGCAGCCAAGCCGGCTGGAAAATCCGTGTTGCCTTTGTCGACGTCGCCCTCCGCGCAAGCGCCTGCGGGTGAAGGGGAGGGGAATCATCCCGGCAGACATTCGCACCACACGAGAGCACAGAGCGACTCCACGCCCAAGCTCGAACTCTTCCTCGGCTACTCTTTCTGGAGGGCTGTTCCGTATAGCACTGGGAACCGGATGAAATACTTGAATGGCGGCAGCACATCCCTGGCCTACAATTTCAACAGGCATGTAGGCTTGGTCGCCGATTTCGCCGGATTCCGGGCCGATACCTTGCAGTTCACCAACGACGGCCCGGGAACCACGCCTTCTCGCGTCGTCGATGCGAAAAGCAACGCGTTCAGCGTTATGTTCGGTCCGCGCCTTTCTTTCCGCGACCACGGCAGGTTCACTCCCTTTCTCCAGGTTCTCGGCGGAGTGGTCCACGCTGACGATGACACCCTCGACAACTGCACCGCGCCGATTTACGCCTGCACTCCTCTATTGAATCAAACGGTCTTTACTATGACCGCTGGAGGGGGCCTTGATTTCAGATTGAACCATCGCCTCGCGCTGCGCCTGTTTCAAGCGGAATACTTGCTGACACGGTTTCAGGATCCGACCTCCGTCACCGGCGATGATGGGTGGCAGAGCAACATGCGTCTTTCCACAGGGCTTGTCTTCCGCTTTGGCGGGAACCCTGCGCCCCTTCCGCTGCCTGCCAACCGTCCTCCAGTAGCTTCCTGTTCGGCTGACAAAACTACGGTCTACGCCGGCTCCGGAGACTTCGTCGTCGTACGCGCGGACGCGAGCGATCCCGATAGCGACCCTCTAACTTATTACTGGACCGCGAGCGGCGGCAGCATCGAAGGTACCGGCCCAGAAGCACGATGGAACTCGAGCGGCGCAACTCCCGGAACCTACCTTGTGAAAGTGCGCGTGGACGACGGCCGCGGTGGCTCTGCCGATTGCTCGTCGTCTATTAGCGTCGAACCGCCGCCCAATCGGCCTCCCGTGATGAGCTGCTCCGCTGACCGCACTACGGTTGCCATTGGTGACACCGTGCAAATCACCGCGTCCGCCAGTGATCCGGACAACGATCCTTTGACGTATACCTGGAAGTCGAGTGGGGGCCAAGTTCGCGGCCAGGATGCTTCCGTGCGATTCGAAACCGCGGGAGTAACCGCCGGGCACTACACCGTAGACGGCCACGTAGACGACGGCCGCGGTGGCGCCGCCGATTGCGAATTGGGAATCGACGTGCAAGCTCCGCCGCCCCCACCAGAAATGATAGAACTGGAAACCAAGCTTGCGCTCCACAGCATTTACTTCCAGACGGCGCGCCCCACCGAAGAGCATCCGGACGGAGGCCTTCTCGACTCGCAAGCCGACATCCTGACTACCCTGGCTCAGGACTTCACAAATTATCTGAAATACAAGCCCGACGCGCACTTGATCCTCAGCGGCCACGCGGACACGCGCGGCTCCGAGGAATTCAACAAGAAACTTACCGAGCGCCGTGTGGAGCGGACCAAGCAATTCCTGGTCGAACACGGCGTGCCCGCGGATCACTTTGAGCTGAAGGCCTTCGGCGAAGACCATCAACTGACCGCGGACGAAGTTAAAGCACAGATGGCAGACAATCCCGACTTGAGTGCTGACGAACGTCAAAAAATGCTGGACAATCTGCGAGTGCTTGTCTTGGCCAACAATCGCCGCGTCGACGTTACGCTCAGCACCACTGGGCAAAAGTCCGTTCGCCGCTATCCGTTTAACGCCAAGGATTTTCTGGCCTTAATCAGCACCAAGGGCGGCGAAAAGAAGCCAAGAGCCGAGAAAAAGCCCTGAAGGCACTCCGTGCTCCAGTCCCTCTGATTGCTTTGCCTCGCGACCAACTACGAATCTGCCCGCGAGAAAAGAACCAGAAGGCCTTTCGTCCGTAAAGTTGACCGAGAGCAATAAAGAAGTGCCGACTTAGGTTTGTGAGCCAATTTTACACTCGCTACCTGGAAGACAAAAGCTCGGTGAGTGAGTTTAACGACGCCGCTTGAAGACCACTTCGTTGAACTCTGATGTTTCGCACGTAAATCCAAATCATTAGGAAAAATTAATTCCCAAAAGCGCGCGGAGACGCGATTCGCTTCGTCCATTTCTTTCCGAGAATGTGCACTTGTGTACAGTATTTGCGCGCCTTAAGCCGCACACTCCGGGTCTCGCAGTTTTTCGAAGGAGGCTTATGCACAAGATTTCAAGAATCATTCTAGGGTTGGCACTCACGCTCGGGGCTTCCACTTACGGCCAGACACAAACGCAATCTCCCGCACAGCCAGGCGATCCTATACCCACCTATCGATTCACCGTCGTGAACCGCACCGCTCCCGCGATAAGTTATAAACACCGTAGCGGATCGACCCACGTGGATTTTCAAGGCACGGACCTCATGCCCAGCGCAAGGGGCGAAGCTAAGGTAGAAAGCAAACGCGGAGTCCTGGGCATCGAAGCTGAATTTTCAAATCTGGACAGACCCACGGCCTTCGGCAACGAATATCTCACCTATGTCATGTGGGCCATCTCTCCTGACGGGACTTCCGACAATCTTGGCGAAGTTTTGGTCGGAGACGATCACCGCAGCAAGCTCGATGTGACCACCAACCTTCAGGCCTTTGCGCTTATTGTGACCGCGGAGCCGTATTTCGCGGTGCGCCGCCCGAGCAACGTGGTGATCATGGAAAACGTGCTCCGCCCGGATACCAAGGGGAGCCCGGAGGTTGTGGACGCCAAGTACGAACTGATCGATCGTGGCGGCTACGTCCCGACGGGCTTCACGTTCGACCCCGTGGTGCTGGACGCCAAGTTGCCGTTGGAATTCTATGAAGCGCGCAACGCCGTGCGCATCGCCAAGGCCGCCGGAGCCGCGAGGTATGCCGGCCCGAGCTACGAAAATGCAGTTCGCCAGATGAATGAAGCGGATGGGTTGGCCACCAGCAGGCATGAAGACAAGAAATCGCTGATTTCCGTCTCGCGCGAAACGGTGCAGACCGCAGAAGACGCACGCGAAATCGCGACGAAGCGCATCGCCTCCGACCGCGCCGAATTTGAGCGCAATGCATCCGCAAACCAGATAGCCAGCGCGGACGCGGCGACGGCCGATGCCGTCAACGCACGCAACCAAGCCGATCGCCAGAAGGCCGAAGCCGAAGCCGCGGCCGTGCAAGCCCAGGGCGCCCAGGCCAATGCCGAAGCTGACGCTGACCGAAATCGAGCCGCCGCCGCTGCCGCCGATCAGCAAGCTCAACAAGCCAAGAGCGCAGAAGCCACTGCCGAGGCTGACTCCGAGCGCAACCGCGCTGCCGCCGCTTCTTCGGATCTGCAAGCGCAACAGGCCATTCACGACCGCGAAGAGCTCCGCGCAAAACTGCTTCAACAGTTCAACTTGATTCTAGAGACTCGCGACACGGCCCGGGGCCTGGTCGTAAATATGTCCGATGTGCTTTTCGACAGTGGACAATATACTTTGCGTCCGCTGGCACGCGAGAAGCTGGCGAAAATATCCGGGATCGTCCTGGCTTATCCATCACTCATGCTGGCCGTGGAAGGAAATACAGACAGCGTGGGGACAGAAGAGTTCAACCAGACGCTTTCGGAGAAGCGCGCAGAGAGCGTCCGCGCGTTTCTCACCAAGGAAGGCATACCGGAGGCTTCGACGACGGCCGAAGGATTCGGCAAAACGCGTCCCATCGCTTCGAACGATACGGCCGACGGGCGCCAGCAAAACAGGCGCGTCGAGCTGATTGTTTCCGGCGAAGTGATTGGAACGAAGATTGTTGCAAACGTGACGATGCCAGTCAGCGCATCATCCACGCCTCGCTAATCGGTGGCTAAACAAAAAAGCCTGCTCGTTGCGAGCAGGCTTTTTCTCTTGTATCGAAGTTCTGAGCATTTCGTCTTTCTCGTCGGCAGCCCGACCATCGACGAAGATCAAGATCGTCGTGACGCGGGCTAGGCCGCCGTATCTCTCTGCCTTGTGGCTTTAACGCCCGAGAGAATTCCGGCTCCCACCAGCACGATGCCTCCAACCACAATCCAGTGCGCAGGTATATGGAGCAGAAAAGCCCCATAAATCAACCCAATGATGAGGATTCCGAATCCGATGGCGTAGAGTCCGAAGGACATAGCATTTCCTTTCCGTTGCGCTGGCCGCACCATCGATCGAGGTGGCGGTATGCGCGCCCACAGGAGGTGGTGCTAAACCAAGTCCTTCCTCAACGCCATTTCACGCGGAGGGAGGAAAGTTCGTCACCTGCCTGGCGTTCGAACTAGTGATGATCGGGATGTCTGTGTCGCCAATTCCAGTAGTCCGCTTGCTGCCCGTGAGACGTCAGGCGGAATTCACGGTAGTCCCTATGCCGTTCACCGAGGTATACGCGGTACGAGCGTTCTTCGCGGTCATTCCACTCATGATAGTCATGGTGATCGCGATCGTAGTAGCGAGCATGATCGACCTTGACGACCACCTCCTGTGCAGCGCCGGCTTTGGGCGCTGCACAGGCACTGAGCGCCGCAATCAAAATAAGAAAACTCACATATCTGGATGCTCGGTGCAAGGAATCCTCCCTAAAGCGCGAACTCCTAAGCGGGAGTCTCGGCCTGCCCGGAGTATGCACGGAGATGGTGTGCGAGTCTGTGCCATAAGGCACACATCCGGCGCTGCGGGCAACGTCTTTTTGCTCAGTGGTGCATTGGCGAGGCCCGCGCTTGCTGCAAATAATCCCGTTCCAATCGTCGATATCGTTTCGCCCGTCAGCATAACTCGCGGCGCGACCGGAGTGACGCTCACGGTCCGCGGAACGGGATTCGTTGCGGCGTCCACTGCCGTTTGGAATGCCATATCGCTGACAATAACGACGATGGCGGAGACGGGGTGGGCTTGCGCCATTAGTTCGCCGAGTTGTGCGAAGAGCCTCGGCGATCGAACTCGAAGTCAAACCTCGAGGCTGCTGCATTGGGCTCTACTGTCCGTGACGATATAGGCCTACGCGCTGAAGGCGGTGAAGCACATTTATGGATTGCACCTTGGTCAGGGTATTAGGCTGAAGCTTCGCCCCAGGATTGCTCCCGCCGAAATAGATGAGAAGTAGTCATTGACTCTGACTATGCAGAGGACAATACTGGTCGCACCCTTCAACAATCTGTTTCTTAAGCTGTCATTTCTTCTCTCTCTCTCGGCTTTTGCGAACTGAATGTCCCAGATGCAATTTGTGTCACCCGTCTGCGGGCTGGTGTATGCAATTTGCCTCGGTGCCATTGGATGTTTTGGGAGAGCACATTGAAGACTAGAGCCGGCAAAGTCCACATCACGACAGCAATTGATCCAGCAAAACTGGCAAGAGCGAGAGCGGCCAATTTTTTGCACTGCCGCGAGGCTGATTTCCCACATGAAGATCGGCGATTGCCCAGACGATTCCGGGCACCCGTGGACCTTGTGCCTGTCTTCCCGGTTTCTGATGCAAACGGCGGACATCCCGTGGGCCTTCAGAGGCCGGTATGCGCTTGAGATCCAGTCTGGAAAGAAAACCGGAAGCAACGAGGATCCTTGTTGCCGACGATGACGCAAGTACACGACATCTTTTGGAGAAGACATTAGAGCGGGCTGGTTATGAAGTGGCGGTCGTCGAGGACGGCCGCAAGGCACTCGAATGCTTGTCCAGGATGGATGGGCCGCGATTGGCGCTCTTGGATTGGCTCATGCCGGGGCTGAGCGGGATCGAAGTTTGTCGTGAGATGCGGAGGCATTCCGAATATCCATATACCTATATTATTTTGCTGACATCGAAAACCTCCAAGGTGGATGTCGTCACGGGACTCGAAGCGGGGGCCGACGACTATCTTACGAAGCCCTGCGATGCGGAAGAATTGAAAGCACGCTTGCGCTCCGGCGAACGCATTCTGAGACTGGAAGACAAACTCACGTACGACGCCCTCCACGACCCGCTCACGCAGCTGCCGAACCGGTCCTTTTTCCTGGAACGGCTGACCCTGTGCGTCAGTTGGGGAATGCTCCATCCGGATTACAAATTCGCGGTGTTATCCGTTGACATGGACAGATTCAAGGTCATGAATGACAGTCTGGGCATCTCGGCGGGCGACTGGCTTCTGGTGCGAATCGCCGAACGGCTGTTGGGATCCATCCGGCGAGATGATGCGATCTTGCGCACAGCGGAAGCGGTTGGAATGGCGGGCCGATTGGCGGAGCCCGGCATAGTGGCGAGAGTGGGAGGGGATAAATTCACCATCTTGCTGGATAACATTCGGAACGCAAGCGAGGGAATTCGCGTGGCCGAACGAATTCAAAAAAACCTCGAACTGCCTTTTGATATCGATGGGCATGCGGTATTCACGACGGCGAGTGTCGGAATCGCGTTTAGCGGCACAGGTTATAGCGCCGCGGAGGACATGCTCGGCGATGCGAACACCGCGATGGCGCGAGCCAAGACTCTTGGCAAGGCACGATACGAGATGTGCGATCCGTCGATGCACGCCACCGCGGCGGGCCGGTTCCGGCTGGAAACGGATCTCCGCCGGGCGACGGAGAGGGAGGAATTTCTCGTTCATTACCAACCGATTGTTTCGTTGTTTGATTTTCGCATCACGGGGTTCGAAGCACTGGTGCGATGGCAGAGGCCGGAGTTCGGACTCGTAATGCCAGGGGCGTTCATCTCGGCTGCGGAGGACACGGGCCTGATTCTATGGATTGGCCAGTGGATTTTGAAGGAAGCATGCCGTCAGTCGGGCGTCTGGAACACGCAATTCACCTGCTCGCCGCCGTTCACCATGGCCGTCAATATCTCCGCAAAGCAGTTTGCTGAGCCCAATCTGGTCAGCCAGATTGCCCAAGTGCTGCGCGAAACCGGCCTTGCGCCTGAAACCTTGCGGCTGGAACTTACCGAAAGCGTGACCATGCGGGACGAGGAGCGCACCACGCGGATTCTCAGCGAACTCAGAGACCTGGGCGTGCGTTTGTGCATCGATGACTTCGGAACTGGATATTCATCCTTGAGCTACCTACGCAGGTTTGCCCTGGATATTCTGAAAATCGACCGGTCCTTTGTGACGGACATGTTAATCAACAGCGAAAGCCAGGAGATCATAAAAACCATTTTGAGCCTCGGGAAAAACCTTCGCATGCAGGTTGTGGCGGAAGGCGTGGAGACTCTCGAACAGATGAACCTGCTGAGATCGCTTAACTGCGAATTTGCCCAAGGTTATCTTTTCTCAAGGCCGCTCGACGCGGCCGCTGTGGCGCGAACGCTCGCCACAGCGGAAGCGAACTGTTACACCTTGCCGCAGGAAACCACGGTTCAGCTCGGTGGGCCTGTTAGGTGAGTGGCGGACGAGCGTATAGCCGCTTGGACACCTTGGGGCAAAGCCTTTTCTGACCGGGCGTAGGGCCGGTATAAACTAGGAGTCCCTTCGAATACCATCGGCACGCGGCTACAGGCTGCCCTCTTTCAGCCCTCGGGACCGTGTCCGGAAGAGAAACTCCCATTTCCAGTCAGGTGTGTGATGAAAACGAAGCCCGTATTCAGGCACAAACTGCAGCGCGACAACCCCGAGAGCAAGGACTCCGGCGCGAAGTATAGAGGGTTACTGGAAGCGGCGCCGGATGCCATGGTAGTCGTAAACGAGGACGGAGAAATTGTTCTGCTAAATGTGCAAGCGGAAAAACAGTTTGGATACAGCCGCGATGAACTCGTCGGGCAGAGGGTCAAGAACATCATCCCGGAAGGTTTTGCGGAACGGTTGATCGCGGACGGAACGCGAAGCGCGGCGGAAGCGCTGGCGCAGCAGATCGGCACGGGGATCGAGCTGATCGCACTGCGGAAAGACGGCACAGAATTTCCCATCGAGCTCATGCTGAGTCCGCTGGAAAGCGCCGAGGGGATCCTGGTGACGGCGGCGATTCGCGACATCAGCGTGCGCAAGGCCGCGGAAAAGCATTTGGCCCAGATGGAGGGCCGGTACCGCGGACTGTTGGAGGCGGCGCCGGATGCCATGGTGGTTGTGAACCAGGGAGGAGAGATCGTCCTGCTGAACGTGCAGGCAGAAAAGCAATTCGGATACAGCCGCGATGAACTCGTCGGGCAGAGGGTCAAGAACATCATCCCGGAAGGTTTTGCGGAACGGTTGATCGCGGACGGAACGCGAAGCGCGGCGGAAGCGCTGGCGCAGCAAATCGGGACGGGCATCGAGCTGGTCGCCCGGCGAAAGAACAAAACGGAATTTCCGATCGAAATCATGTTGAGTCCGCTGGAAAGCGCCGAGGGGACTCTGGTGACGGCGGCGATTCGCGATATCAGCGTACGCAAGGCCGCGGAAAAGCATTTGGCCCAGATGGAAGGCCGGTACCGCGGACTGCTGGAAGCGGCGCCGGATGCCATGGTGGTTGTGAACCAGGGAGGAGAGATCGTCCTGCTGAACGTGCAGGCAGAAAAGCAATTCGGATACAGCCGCGATGAACTCGTCGGGCAGAGGGTCAAGAACATCATCCCGGAAGGTTTTGCGGAACGGTTGATCGCGGACGGAACGCGAAGCGCGGCGGAAGCGCTGGCGCAGCAAATCGGGACGGGCATCGAGCTGGTCGCCCGGCGAAAGAACAAAACGGAATTTCCGATCGAAATCATGTTGAGTCCGCTGGAAAGCGCCGAGGGGACTCTGGTGACGGCGGCGATTCGCGATATCAGCGTGCGCAAGGCCGCGGAAAAGCATTTGGCCCAGATGGAAGGCCGGTACCGCGGACTTCTCGAAGCGGCGCCGGATGCCATGGTGGTTGTGAATCCAGAGCGGAGCCATCGTCCTGCTGAACGTGCAAGCAGAAAAGCAGTTTGGCTACAGCCGCGATGAACTCGTCGGGCAGAAGGTAATTAATATCATTCCGGAGGGTTTCGCGGAACGGTTAGTGTCCGACGCGCTGCGCTCCGTGGAAGACGCGCTGGCACAAAAGATCGGGACGGGGATCGAGCTCAATGGGAAGCGGAAGAATGGAAGTGAGTTTCCGATCGAGCTCATGCTGAGCCCGTTGGAGAGCGCCGAGGGAACGCTGGTAACTGCCGCCGTCCGCGACATAACCGTGCGCAAGCAGGCCGAAGCGAATCTTCTGAACAAAGTCGAGGAATTAAACCGCTCGAATGAGGAACTTGGGCAGTTCGCCTACATTGCCTCTCACGATTTACAGGAACCGCTGCGCATGGTGGCCAGCTACACGCAGCTCTTGTCCAGGCGTTACAAGGGAAAGCTGGATGCCGATGCCGACGAGTTTATTGCTTTCGCTGTGGATGGGGCCAGCCGCATGCAGCGATTGATTCAAGACCTGCTGGCCTATTCGCGCGTTGGTACAAAAGGAAGGGATATGGTCGAAATCTCCAGTGAAGACGCGCTGCGACAGGCGCTCATAAACTTGCGGGGCGCCATTGAGGAAAAAGGCGCAGTGGTGACCCATGATTCTCTACCGCCTGTTATCGCGGATGATATGCAGCTGATCCAGCTGTTTCAAAACCTTGTTGGCAATGCCATTAAATACCAGAGTTCCGGAATCCCCAAAGTTCACATCTCCGCGGCCAAGAATGGCGGCGAGAGATGGACATTTTCAGTGAAAGACAACGGGCTGGGAATCGACTCCCAGTACTTTGAAAAGATTTTTGGCATGTTCCAGCGGCTGCACAAGCGCGAAGAATTTGCAGGCACAGGTATCGGCTTGGCCATCTGCAAGAAGATTGTCGAGCGTCATGGCGGCAGCATTTCAGTCGAGTCACAGCCGGGGCAAGGTTCCACTTTTCGCTTCGCCTTGGCAGAAAGTCAGAGCAAATGAAGATGCCTATCGGAGGAGACGGTATGCCCATAGAAGTTCTTTTGGTTGAAGACAGCCCCGGCGATGTCCGGCTGACACAGGAAGCATTCCGCGACGCCAACAAAGCCATCCACTTGCACGTGGCTTCCGACGGCGTGGAAGCCATGGCTTTTCTCAGGCGTGAAGGCGCTCACGCCCGGGCTCCGCGCCCGGAGCTTATCTTGCTCGATCTAAACCTCCCCAAAATGGATGGCCGCGAGGTGCTGGCCCATATCAAGGAGGACGCCAGCCTGAAAACCATCCCGACCGTGATTCTCACCACGTCCGAAGCGGAAGCCGATATTGTGAAAAGCTATCAACTCCAGGCCAATTGCTACCTCAGCAAACCCGTGCAGTTAGACGCCTTTGAAGCCCTGGTGAAAAGCATCAACGATTTCTGGCTGACCAAAGTCAAGCTGCCACTACAAAGGCAAAACGGATGATTAGGAAGTCCCTCAAGTTGCTCCTACTGGTCGAGGACAACGCCGGAGATGCCCGTTTGCTCCGGGAGATGCTCCATGATGCAGGTGCGCACATAACTAAAATGACGCATTCCGAGACCATGGCCGAGGCTGAGAGGCATCTTGCAGAGACGCTCTTTGACGTTGTCTTGCTCGATCTGGGCCTGCCCGATACGCAAGGATTGGAGGCAGTTCGGCGAGCCCGTGCAATCGCTCCTCGCGTCCCTCTCGTGGTGCTGACGGGTTTGGACGACGAATCGCTGGCGACTCAAGCGCTGCAAGCAGGCGCGCAGGACTATCTCATTAAAGGCCAAATCGAGACGCGCGGTCTTCTAAGGGCCCTGCGCTACGCCATCGAGCGCAAGGGCATGGAGGAGGCGCTCTTCGTCGTAAAGGAACGCGCGCAAGTCACGCTGAACTGCATCGGCGACGCCGTCGTTTGCACCGACATCTCGGGAAATATCACGTTTCTGAATCGCGTCGCGGAAAAAATGACGGGCTGGTCGTGGGAGGAAGCCGTAGGGCGGCCCATGGACGGGGTCTTTCGAATTCAGGACGCCTTGACCCGAGAAACCACTCCGAATCCGATGGAAATGGCAATGGGGCTCGACAGAACCATGCACCTGCCATCGAATTGTATCCTCATCCGGCGCGATGGATTCGAAACACCGATCGAAGACTCCATTGCCCCCATACATGATCGTGAAGGAAAAGCGACCGGAGCCGTCATCGTCTTTCGCGACGTGAGCTCGGCTCGCGCCATGGCCGAGCAAATGACCCATTCGGCACAGCACGACTTTCTGACCGGTTTGCCCAATCGCATGCTCTTGAATGACCGGGTCAGCCAGGCGATTAGCGCCGCCGCTCGGCACACAAAAAAAGTTGCCGTCCTCTTTTTGGATTTGGATGGCTTCAAACACATTAACGATTCCCTGGGGCATCCCATCGGCGACAATCTTCTACAATCCGTAGCAAAACGCCTTCTCGGTTGCGTGCGCAGCTCGGATACGGTTAGTCGGCAGGGAGGCGATGAGTTCGTCGTCCTCCTTTCCGAAATGGAACATCAGGAAGACGCTGCCATTGCGGCCAGAAGAATGCTCCAGTCCGTGGCCGAAGCTCATTCCATCGACCTGCACGATCTCCGCGTCACTACTAGCATTGGCGTGAGCGTTTTTCCCGACGACGGGTTGAACGCGGAGACGCTCATCAAGAATGCGGACACGGCCATGTATCAGGCCAAGGAAAATGGACGGCAGAGCTACCAGTTTTTCAAGCCCGCCATGAATGTCCGCGCCGTCGAGAGACAATCTATCGAGGAGAGCCTGCGCCGCGCCCTTGAACAAAAAGAATTTTCCTTGCATTACCAGCCTAAGGTCAGGCTCGCGACTGGAGAGATAACAGGCGCGGAAGCCCTCTTGCGCTGGACTCATCCGACGCGTGGTCCTGTTTCACCGGCGAATTTTATTCCCGTCGCGGAGGATTGCGGCCTCATTTTGCCGATCGGTCAGTGGGTCCTTCGTGAAGCATGCAAGCAAGCCCGTACTTGGCTGGACGCGGGCCTGCCCTTGGGCACCATCGCGGTTAACATTTCCTCGATGGAGTTCCGTGAAGACAGTTTTCTAGACAGTGTGTTCAGCACTCTCAGCGAAACGGGCCTAGATCCGAAATGCCTCGAGCTGGAGCTTACGGAAAGTGTTTTGATGAAGCGTGCCGAGTCCGCCGCCTCCGTGCTGAAAACTTTGCGAGCACGAGGGGTGCAGATTGCCGTCGATGACTTCGGCACCGGCTATTCCAGCTTGAGCTATCTCAGAAAGTTTCCGATTGACGCCCTGAAGATCGACCAATCGTTCATCCGGCAAATCACTTCTGCTCCGGACGATACCACCATCGTGACCGCCGTGATTAGCATGGGGCGCAGCCTCAAGTTGCGAGTCATTGCCGAGGGTGTCGAAACGCGGGGAGAGTTGGAATTTCTTCGGTCTCACCAATGTGAAGAAGCGCAAGGATACTATTTCAGCCGGCCCGTGCTCCCCCAGCAATTTGGCGTTCTGCTCAAGGCTGGAATTTCCGAATCGGCCGTCGTGGTTCATAGGTGAATATGCGTCCTGCAATCGGGTCAACGAAGCGGTGCGTCAGCGTGATAGCTATTCAAAAGCTCGCGGCCGATCTACGCCGATCAGGTCGCGGGCGGGAACTCGCCTAATGGAATTGCTTAGCAAAACGACGCGTGCTCCGTTGCCTCCTGCTGCTGACCCGGTCGAAAAGCGCAGTTGTCCACGCTTTCCCTTTTCGCCTGCCGTTGAAGCCCTCGATCTTAAATCGGATATGCGAATCATGGGGCGGCTTTCCGATATCAGCAGGAACGGCTGCTACATGGATACCATCAACCCGTTTGCGAAGGATGCGGCCGCCACACTTACCGTTACAAGAGACAATCAATCTTTCAAAACTCAGGCAAAGGTCGTCTATTCAAAGCCGGGAATGGGTATGGGACTGTTATTCACGACCGCAGAGCCCGATCAATTACGCATTCTGGGCTCCTGGCTGAACGAATTAAGTGGCGGCAGAATAGATAAAGAGGAGCAGCCAAATGTCTTTCTGCAACGCGAGGCCGCGAAGAGCACGGAAGATGAACTCCGGGAACTCCGCAAAATCGTTAGCGAATTGGTTGCGTTACTTAACGGCAGAAGCGTCCTGACTGATTCCGAAGGAATGGCCCTGCTGCGAAAGCTGGCCAAGTAGCTGAATTCAAAAAAGCACGAAACCTTCACACAGTTTTGCTCAACCAGACCTGGATCGTCTGGCACCGTGCTGTGACGAGAATGTTACGCAGATAAGAAATTCTCCACTCGCGAACTTAGCAGGGCAAGCCTTCAATTTCGCCCAGGAACGGTCGCGCCGGTTCAGGCGTAGCAATTTTCTCGCGCATGATGGAATGCAGTAACTGCTTATTGTCGCACCTCAACTGTATAGTCCTGGTTTTCCCAGGAGTTGTTCTGGGGCCAGAAAAAGGTGAATCGAATCGGTGCTTGCTGCGCAGCAGTGATCGGAATGTCGAAGAAGTCAATTCCGAATGTGGTGGACGCAGACGGCGTATCGTTGACTGTGTGCCACTCGTTGCTGGTCCAATGAAGACGGAAGGGAGCAGGGGCCTGAATACGCAATGTGTAGCCCTTTCTGACGACGCGTACTTTTCGATTTGGCTTCCAGATCTCGAATAATTGGCACGACTTCCTGTCTCCGAGGTAACGCTTGGCGACTTCTGGGATCAGATCGAAAACGTGACCATCCGATACCGATCTTAGTAGTTTGATGTACTCCGCGTGAGCCCACATAAGAGGCATGGCGGAGCCAGTCGGCCGACCACGAAACATATAAATGTCCGGGCGGTCCTGCTCATCCCATACTTGCTCGGGCAAGAGACCTGTCGCGGAGGCAAAACTTTCCATTGTTTTTATGAATGGCCTTACATCTCGTCCAGCGGAGAGTTCAAAGTGCGCCCGTTCTCCGGTGAGCAGAGGCCACGCGCGGCCCTTGCCCCATCCGACGTAAGGTCCGCCGTTTTCTCGCTGGCCATAACCATCGTGATTGTAACGATGCCAAACTGGCCCCATCGGCGTGTCTACTTTGAGTACTGCGTCGATCACCTTCAGCGAATTTGTGATCAATGGATCATCCGGTTTTCTTATCCCGTAGCGAACGAGCTCCAAAAATCCGGCATCGACGATCTCCTTTGCCGGAAAGGAATTGTTGGTTCCTGGCGCGAGATTCGCGATTTGCAGAATTCCCGAGTTTGGATCTTCCGCCGGGTCAGGATTGTTCACATCGTCTGGCAGAATCCGTATGTAGTGGCGCCGTATGCCTGGGACCAACGTCCCTTCTGTTGTGACGCTCCACGCTTCGACGTGCGATTCCAGGAAGTCGGCGTATTGCTCGAGAAACTCGGCGGCCGGCTTGTCATGGCGCTGCCTGCAAAAATAGGCTGCGGCAATAAGGGCTGCGATATTGGAAGCCAGCGTGGATGGAGAGTAGCCGCTGGCTTCCTCCCACCGTTCCTGTTGGGTTACCGGACCATGCTGAAGCAAATAAGTCGCGGCCTTTAGAACCATGGGATACGGGTCAAAGTCTTTAAGGGCATTCTGTTGACTAAGGCGCAGTGCCAACAATATAGGAAAAGCAACCTCGTCTAATTGGATTCCACGCCAGTAGGGAATGCCATTGACCCAGAAGTTCTGCGCAAAGCCACCATCTTCCTGCTGAGAAACGGCAAGATAAATGAGCGCCCGTAGTGGTGTGGCTGTCTCACCGGCAGCCAGCAAGGCCGACGCACTGCTAACCATGTCCCGGACCCAAACCAGGTGATATCCGCCTTGGTCTTTGTCACCCCTTGCTTCTCCCCAAGGAATGGAGAGCGAGGCAATCAACGCGCCGGGATAAGACTTATCTTCATGAGCGAGCAGCAAACTAAAACTGCTGTGGTACAGATTGCCGTTGTCACAGGAAAACTTTTCCAAGGGACGCGTGTGCGCCACCGGCCGCTCCCACTGCTCCGTGAAACGTTGGTGATGCTCATCGAAGGGAGTGCTCAATGCCTGAAAGAGGGTGGCAATGGCGTGGTGTTGGGTGTCTCCAAAGGCTAGTCCAAGGGTGAATTCGCGGTGATTGCTTAGATCCAGCTCTCCCATGAGCGCGATGTTGCCATCTGTGGCATGATCAAACTCCCAGTCCATTTGGAAGTTGTCGGATAGATCGGTCCAGCCGTCGCTGCGGCCCACGTAACCGCACGAAACACGAGAAAAGGGCGCGGTGGCGGCCATTGCCAGCCATGTTCCTTCTTTCTGCGCCATAAGAATTTTGCGGCCATTCACTTCGGCAATATAACCGTTGTTCCCCCATCCCCCAACTTCCAGGTGAGGAGCGCAGAGCACATACAACTGAAGTCTCGAAACGAACGATTCTTCACCTGTCAACTTTGTGCGCTGCAAAACGCAGTCGAGATGAGGAGCGGTAATGACTTCTTTGACGATGGCGTAACGGCTGTCCGGGTCGGAATTCTTGCAGCGGTACCCCAGCGTGTGATCGGATAGGCGCTCGAGTTTGGATTCGAGGTTACGCTTCTCCTCGTGGAAGAAACTCTTGCCGTCGGTAATCAGATATTGAAGATCCCGGAGTTGCGGCCGGTCTACCGTTGGATGATAGACCTCGGTGATGGCGCCATTCCAAAGCGTAAACCAAATCCGGCTGGAATCTGCGTACGCCGTTCCCACTCCGTCCTTATTGCCGTGCGTCCATTTCGGGGCAATGCCAGGATGTCCGAAAGCTGCGCCGGTAGCTTTTGGGTTCAATGCGCGCTCGCTTTCGGAAGCCGGCTTCTTAGACTCACCCGGCGGATGCTCGTCCAGCTCGGACGAACGTTGGTCTTTGCTCTTGGCTACAACTGTGCTCGCGGTTTTCATTTTTCGGCTCCATTAGTTTAGATGCGGCCGACTTGGAATTCGGGGCAGTCATCATCGCCCGCACTAAATTATTGCGCCTCGCTCGGGCCGGTTAGCTGAGAGGAATCCGGCCCGATAGCATCAGTGTTTCATTTGCACAAGAGAAAGCATCCACAAAAAGCAGGGGTGCTGCGCAAAACAGTGCCGCAGTCCGATGTTTTCGCGCCAGTGGGGCCAGATTTGAGTGAAACCAAGCCTTCCCAATTACCGAAGAGATAGCGAATCGAAAGTGTGGCTTGAAGCTGTGGTGTCGAATCATGCGCGCTCAACGCAGGCGTGCCGCTGCGCTCGAGAAAAAGCTGACTTTTCTCCCACAACAGGAAAAGGAATTTGGACGCAGTCCATAAGCCTATGTGACATCCATTACGGTTCCGTCAGGAACGACGTGACCTGGCCTCGGTCATGGGTGGCGAGCTTCAACCGCTTGAATGGTTTGTGGCCGACTACCTTCCGCGGCGTCGACATCTGTGTGTAAGCTGATCGCTTGCAGTCAAGTTGTTGGCTGAGCCCTGATCGACCAAGCGATTCTTTCGCGATTCGAACAGACTCCCGACGTAACGTCAGGCAGAGCCTGCATCCCCTCACCAGCCTTCGTCTTCATTGGCCAACGTACGTCATGGAATTCGGCGAGATGGGGTCGTATCTGTCCCGCACATGCGTCTTTGCAACCCTGTTGTAGCACCCTGCCTCACCCGTTCTTCAGATTCTTGCAAATGACTTTCTTCGCCGAGCATGCTTCGGCATTTTGGTTGTGTCAACCATAGGCGCTATCGCTTTGACGCCCTGGGGCAATCAGCCGGCGGCCACCTCAACCCAGCGATAACTTCTACGCTTTTCCGGCTAGGCAAGTTCGATCCTAAAAAACCACAATGCACCAGACGGCCCCAAAGCCACCATGCAATCGGCCTCTAAACCGTGACAGGCTGGCGTGTTCCAGTTTAAGATGCTGTTTGAGACCCGGCCCGCAGTCCCAGCTATGAAATCGGCTTCCGCAGTTGATGTACCTTCGGGCCCTCGTCAGAAACGGCAGAAGTCGTCGAGCTTATTTCTGAGCTCCTGCATATTCCCATCGCGTTGGAACCAACGGCCGCGCAGCCGAATCTAACGGTCGCAGGAAAGGACCCTTCGTGGAGAGACCGATACTACCTCCGGCGCAAGTCCCGTCGCAGGTCGAGGGGCCGCAAAATGAGTCGGTACTCAACGTTCTAAAGTTGATTTTTGCCGGCTCGCCGCTGCCTGAAGTTCTGACGATCATTGCTCGGCTGGTCGAGTCTCAACGCGAAGGTTTATTCTGCACCATTTGGCTTCCCGATGAAGGGGCGAGCTATCTCTATTGTGCAGCGGCGCCAGGTCTTCCTGGATTTTGCGAACACGTGGGACGCACGGAGGTTTGCGCGAAAGGCGCGTCTTGCGGGACCGCTGTTTATCGCAGGGAGCCTGTGTATGTGGCCGATATCCTCACAGAGCCCTGTTGGGATGACTATCGTCACTTGATGTTGCCTTTTGGAATTCGCTCCGTGTGGTCGCGACCTTTGTTCACTAGTGAGGGCAAAATCCTTGGCACTTTCGCCATCCTTTATCGTGAAGCCCGCACCCCGGACAGCACGGATTTGCAGTTGATCGAGAATGCCAGCCATATAACCGGGATCGCGATTGAGCGCCATAGGAAGGAACAGGTGTTGCAGCATGAACGCGACCGGCTTCGATTGCTTCTGGATATCACAAGCAGCGTGACATCCCGTTTGGACCTCCGGCAAGTGGTTGAGGCGCTTTCGACGAATCTGTTCAGGGTAATGCAATGTGACGTCTCCGCTTTGCTGTTACCTGACGCTGAGACCGGCGAGTTACGCGTTAGCATCTTGCACGATCCCGCCGCGAGAGGACCCTTCCGTGAAGGATCGTTTGTCCCGATGAATAGTTCGATCGCAGGTCAGGTATTGCGGAAGCGCAAGACTATCCGGATCGATACCTTCGAGGATGTCCGCGATGATCCCGAAATTTATGGGAATCCTGATGGCCGGCTTCTTTATCAACGTGTGGTTGAAGAGGACCTCAAGACGGGGTGTTATCTTCCACTCGTAGGCCGCGAGGGCGTCCTCGTCCTTGGCGTGCTTATGCTGTGCAGGCGTTCGGACAATATTTTTGAGAGCGACGACGTCATCCTGCTCGAGCAGGTAGCCCGTCAGGTAGCGATGGCGGTTGAGAACACCTTGGAATTCGAAAAAGCGACGAAAGATCGAGATAAAGAAACGAAACAGAGACTCTATCTCGAAGAGGAAATTCGCGCCGAGTTTGGCGAAATCGTCGGAGAGAGCCCGGCCTTGAAGACTGCCTTGAGCCTGGTCTCTGTAGTGGCTCCTACGGATTCCAGCGTCCTGATCCTCGGAGAGACGGGAACCGGCAAAGAACTCGTTGCGCGTGCGATACATAAACTGGGCAGTCGCAGCGAAAAAGCATTCGTGAAACTAAATTGCGCTGCAATTCCTCTCGGACTTCTTGAGAGTGAGCTATTCGGTCACGAAAAGGGCGCATTTACAGGCGCTATCACCCAAAAAACGGGACGCTTCGAGCTCGCCGACAAAGGCACGCTTTTTCTGGATGAAGTTGGCGATATCCCTCTGGAACTTCAGGCGAAACTGCTACGCGTCTTGCAGGAACAGGAGTTCGAGAGGCTCGGCAGCAACCGTACCCATAAGGTGGACGTTCGCCTGATCGCAGCAACGCATCGGGATTTGCCCGCGATGGTAAAACAAGGGACCTTTCGCGAAGACCTTTATTATCGTCTCAAAGTATTTCCGATCCAGGTTCCGTCGCTGCGACAACGCCCAGAGGATATTCCAAAATTGGTGCGGCATTTCACGGCACTCTATTCCAAACGCATGAACAAACGAATCGACGTAATCCCCGGGGATACCATGGATGCGTTGGCGCGATACTCGTGGCCCGGAAACATCCGCGAATTGCAGAACTTTATCGAACGCGCCGTGATTCTCTCGCCGCACTCGACACTGCGCGCGCCAACTTCCGAGTTGGAGCCATTCCCACCTCACAGAGAATCCATTGTCCCTATGAACGGCCTCGCCGAAGTCGAGCGCGATCATATCATTCGCGCTCTGGAGGCGAGTAACTGGGTGATCAGTGCCGCGGCTGCGAGCTTACGGATGAAGCGAACTTCATTGCTCTATAGGATGAAGAAGCTCCGCATACGTCGGCCTGCCGAAGCCCCGCAGAAACCTCGAGTCGCCAGTGCGGCTGGCGACGACTGAGCTTGTCAGCTGTTCTCCCAGCCGGTCTGCTAGTGGCGATGAACCCGACGGAAACCCGTCACCGGCGGATATCCGTCAGCAGTTTGTCAACCACGGTCCGTAATTTGTCGGGCTCCATCCTTACAAACTTCAATCGCTAGAACGATTTGCATGGAATGGCCTCTCTTCGAGCCGGCGGTGCCTTCATTGGAATCTCACATGCCCTAGAGATCGACGAAGTCAGGAGAACACTCATGAGTGATGCAACCTCGCGAACTGCCGCAAAACGCTCAGCCCCTAGCCAAGGCGAAGCGCCATTTAACCTGCCTCTTACATCCGTCCATTGGGTCGAAGCCGATGGCGTGCAGGTGTTTTATCGCGTTGCCGGCGAAGCAAACGCGCCCGTGGTTCTCTTGCTGCACGGATTCCCAACCTCGTCGTTCATGTTCCGCGAACTTATTCCGCGCCTGGCTAGTGACTACCGCGTGATCGCGCCAGACCTCCCAGGTTTCGGATTCACAGGAGTGCCGCCTGAAAGAAAATACCCCTACTCCTTCGATCGATTGGCATTCACGATCGACGCTTTCATGCAAGCACTCAAGATCGACCGCTACGCCATTTACGTGTTCGACTATGGCGCGCCGACCGGCTTCCGCTTGGCCATGGCGCACCCTGAACGAGTCACCGCCATCGTTTCGCAGAATGGAAACGCATACGAAGAAGGCCTGGGTGAAGCTTGGGGCCCGATCCGAAAGTACTGGGCTGCACCCACGGCAGAAAATAGGGACATTCTCCGCCAGAGTATTTTGACAGCGGGCGGAACCCGCTGGCAGTACACCCACGGCGTAGCGAATCCGGAACGCGTTCCGCCTGAGTCCTACACATTGGACACGGCTCTGTTCGAACGGCCCGGTAATAAAGAAATTCAACTTGATTTGTTTCTGGACTACGCCTCAAACCTAAGGCTCTACCCGAAATTCCAGGAATATTTTCGCACCTCCAAACCGCCTCTGCTTGCTATCTGGGGCAAGAACGATCCTTTCTTCGTTCCCGCGGGAGCGGAAGCTTTTCGCAAGGACTTACCCGCCGCAAAGATCCAGTTCCTTGACACCGGGCATTTCGCGCTCGAGACGCACGTCGTTGAAATTGCCTCCGCAATGAAAGAGTTCCTTCAGGCCCACGGTATCGCCAGCAACGCAGAAGGCAGATTTGCAAGATGAGCGTGTTTCCGCAGAACTCCTCAATTGTCTTGGTCCATGGAGCGTGGGCCGGCGGCTCTTGTTGGAGCAACGTGATTCTCCCTCTGCAAAGGCAGGGGCTTAACGTGCTTTGCGCTCCGATCCCGCTGACCTCATTGACCAATGACATCGCAGCCTTAAATCAAGCGCTGGAACGAGCCAGCGGTCCTGTAGTTCTAGTGGGGCACGCTTATGCAGGGGCTGTGATCGCCGGTACCACCGAAAAACGAGTTAAGTCGCTGGTCTACGTCGCGGCTCTCGCGCCCGATCACGGCGAGACGGTGGCAAACGTGTTCTATCGTGACCAGCCGCACCCGGACGCCCCAAAGCTCGCGCCGGATCCGCATGGCTTTATATGGATGGCCGATGATGGTTTTCGCCGCGCGGTTGCCCATAAGGCCTCAAACGATCAAACAAACATCATGGCTGCCGTGCAACGGCCGATCGCACTTGCGTGTATTCAAGAATCAGCTCCCGTGCCTGCGTGGAAAACGAAGCCCTCCTGGTTTTTGCTCGCGGAAGAAGACCGCATGATTAACCCCAGGACGCAGCGTTTCATGGCCGATCGGATGGGCGCGAAGGTCCGGTCTTACCAGGTGGATCACACTCCGATGTACACGGAGCCCAACCTCGTGGTCGACGTCATCTTGCAGGCGGCGCGCGAAACCCTTTCGCAATAGCGCCTTCGCCGGCGCAAGCACCCGGACTCGGAATTCAGGTTCACGCTCTGAGGGAACGAATGGAAGTCCCAACCAGAAGTCAAAGCGAGGAGGAAATGTTGCAACGGCGCAGCTTTCTTGGCGCGCTTGCGGGCGCATCTCTAGGTGCGTTGTCGGATGGCGTTTTCACTGAGTTTGCGAAAGCGCAAAACACGGAACAATCTGGGGCGACCTCGGCCAATCAAATGCCGTTCGAGACTTCTCAGGTGGAGGTTTCAGGCAACACGATATTCCTGCGTCGCTATGGAAAGGGCCCGGCCATCCTTCTGGTGCATGGCTTCCCGCGCACAAGCTTGATGTGGCGATTCCTCGCGCCAAAGCTTGCCCAGAATCACACCGTGATCTGCGTAGACCTGCGGGCCTATGGCCGCAGCGGGATCCCCGCTTCAACGGACGACCACCATCCTTATTCAAAACGCGCCATGGCCAAGGAATTGGTCGAGGTGATGGACAACCTGGGTTTTCGGACATTCACTTTAATCGGCCACGATCGCGGCGGACGTGTCTCCTATCGGTTGGCCTTGGACCATCCGAAAAACGTGGAGCGTCTCGCTGTCTTCGATGTGATTCCGATTCTCGAAGCGTGGAGCCGCACAGACGCGCGTTTCGCGCAGACCTACTGGCCATGGATTTTGCTGTCGCAAAAGTCTCCGCTCCCGGAGAGCTATCTGCTCGGCGCGCCGGAGGCCGTCTTCGATAACCCGTTCGGTCACGGCTCCTTTGGCCCAGACATTCTCGAGGAATACGTTTTCAACTATCGCGATCCGGCTCGCGTTCACGGAATCTGCGAGGAATATCGAGCCGCGGCAACGATCGATGTTGAACACGATCGCGCCGACAAGGAAGCGTCCAGACGAATCGAATGCCCGATGCTGCATCTATGGGCCGCGGGTGGCCCGCTCGACACGTTCTATGCCAAGGAAGGTGGTCCGCTCGGCATTTGGCGGCAATGGGCTCCGCGGGCCCAAGGCCAGCCAATGAAGGGCGGCCACTTTTTCCCGGAAGAGAATCCTGACGACACAGCGGTTCTCGTCAAACAGTTCCTCTCGGCCTAAAAGTGCAATGGCAGATTTTCTGTTGCTGCACATTTCGAAAGAGACCAGCCCAGTTGGCTGAGCGCAAGGAGATAGAAAAATGAAAAAATGGATGAAAGTAGCAATTCCCGTTGCCGCAGTCGCGGTTTTCCTCGCCTGGTATGCCTTTCGGCCGGAGCGGCTTCTGGTCAATCGACAGGTTGACGAAGCATTGCCCACCGCACAAGGCGGTTCGTCGCCACAGCCTCTTTTCTCGGGACAGTTCTACAGCATTTTGCACCCGACTGCTGGCACCGCAACCATCTACCAGATGGGAGATGGCACTCGTCTTCTTCGCTTCACGGGTTTCAGAACCTCAAACGGTCCTGATGTGCATGTCTACATGGTCGCGACCGACGATGCCAAGGACGCAGCATCCGTACGACAGGCCGGTTTCGTCGATTTGGGAGTCATCAAAGGCAACATCGGAGACCAAAATTACCAGCTTGGCGCCGATTTAGACTTGGCGAAATACCGCGCCGTGTCCATCTGGTGCAAACGATTCAGCGTAAATTTCGGAGCCGCGGCGCTAAGACCGGCGGAGACATCGCAAAATCACTAGGATCGCGTCTCGCCGGCAAAGCCTGTTCGCGCGGAGAAATTATGTCCGCGGTGCAGATGGAGATGTTCGTAGGATTGCCCTACATCGCATTTCAGGATGCAGTCCCGATTCATCCCACCCTGGTAGAGAGACCGATGTCACCATTCTCCGCAGCGTCGTTGCCCACGATGTTGGCGGCGAGACCTCCTCAAAGTCCTTGGCTCAAGGATTTCCTGCCAGAAGGAGAGGACGCTAAGTCTATGAATGTTGAACAAGTCCTATTGGTTGCAAAGCGGCGGATGCACGCGCAGTCTGAAGCAAGCGAAGCCAGCGACGATTGCGGGCTCGTCGCCCAGGCGAAATCTGGATGCTCCATTGCTTTTGAGCAATTGTATGAGCGCCATCGAGTAAAGGTCTTTCATACGATCTTGCGCGTAGTTCGCCAGAGGGAAGATGCCGAAGACGCGGTTCAGCGGTGCTTTCAGCAGGCCTTCACAAATCTGCATAGATTTCGCGGAGACTCACGATTTTCGACCTGGGTGACTCGCATAGCCATCAACGAAGCCCTGACGCTACTCCGTCAAAGGCGTGCGAACATACCACTCTCAGACGCCAGCTTCGAGGACGCTGAGATCCCTTTCTTTCAGAATCTCGCGGATAAGGCGCCAACCCCGGAACAAGCTGTGGCAGCAAATGAACTTAGTGCCGTCCTTGTCCAAGCCATTTCAGATCTCCGGAAGAACTTGCGAGCCGTCGTTCTGCTCCGCGAATTTCAAGGGCTCACGAACGAGGAGACCGCTCAGCGTCTCGGCTTGACCGTAGCCTGCGTCAAAGCGCGGGTTTTTCATGCAAGACGCTGGCTCCGGCGGCGATTAGAGCGAAAACTTAAGCCAGCAATAAAAGACTCTCTAATTCGCGTGTAAACTATGCAGTTAGGGAGGTAGCTCACGGAAGCAAACTCACGCTTCGTGCGTCCCTATCGTTGGGAGGAAGCTTGACTCACATCGCGGGATTCGTCTTGCTCTGAACTTTTTCTATGACCACACCCTACACCCCTCCGACGATTGATGAATATTTGCGCAAGCGGCTGATGCCCGTCGAGGGCGCCATCCCGCATGTGCAGGGCATCGAGATGTACGGCAGTTCCATTCCTGCAGGAACGGTCGGCGGCGATCTGTTCGAGTACATAAACTTTCAACAACGCTACGACCTTGATGCGCGCATTCAGCGGGCCTTGCAGCGATCGCAGGAGTATCTCGAGCCTCTCCCGGCTGGAGCTCTGCCTCGCAATTCGGTGGACGATCATTTGCAATGGCTCAAATCAAGGCCGGGTAACAACTCAGAACTGGAGAGAGAGTACAGAGTCGCACGAAGTTCTGAGCAGATACGGGTCGCCGAAGATCTGCGCGAGTTGTACACCACTGCCGGAGTTCTGCTGGTCGACGCCCAGGGGCATGGAATCATTTCTGCGAAAATCGCCTCCACGGTCCACGACACCTTTCATGCACTCGTGCTTTCAGAACTCGATCACCGGGGAAAAACAACACCAGAGTTATTTGAGAGGCTCAACCTGCGGCTCGCCCTGTCGGTCACCGCCCGCAATGCGCTCGGCAGAAGTGAGAAAGAGAACGCCCAGGAAATCGCCACTATGCTTTACGGTGAAGTACACCCTTATGGGTACTTCCGATTCGTGAATTTCGGACATCCGCCCCCGCTGGTTTTTTCCGCCGAATACCGCAAGTTCATGGACATTGACAGAAGTCGCATGGTGCAATTCCTTCCGCTCGGCGTGCAGATCCCGGAAGATCACCCGGATCGCAACAGGTATTTGTCACTCGATTTCCGCACCGGACCAATGAAATCCACCGATCTATCTGAGCTGACACTGATGAGTCCGGGCGACATATTCTTTCTCTATACAGACGGAGTTTATGACGGCAGCGACAAAGGAATACGCCGGCAGCTTGAGGAAGTCATGCGCGAGCACTACCAGCAGCCTGCAAAGGACATCTGCAACGCTTTGCTGGAACAAGCTCAAAAGGAAGACAATCGTCTCCGTCAAATTGGTGAACAAGATCGTATCGACGACAAGACTGTTTTTATAATCAAAAGGAACTAACCCGGATTTCTCACCAGGTGTGAATTGATGCTCTGGAAAGAGTCGTGGGGGGTGTCTTTTCGTCGCGCGGGACACGGGCAGCCTGTTGCTGTTGTTTTTTCAGCGTGAATGGCGGGCCCAGTTGACGGCGGAGTTGTTTTTGCGCGCATTTCGCCGTAAGCGTGGGATGCCAGGGCTGTTTTGGTAAGCGCCGTTTTTTCAGCAGCGCAGCGCGGTGTACGCTGCGGCAAAGATGTTCTGCCAGGGATACGCGCTACTGTAACGGACCCACATACGGCGCGCGGTGATGCGCACCGCGGCGGCAATTTTCAGCAGTTTCAGCCGCAGAGTGTCGGCTTGGGCTTCCGCCCACTCCGTACCCGCCAGGCCCAGCCGCCGCAGCGCCTCCAGCAGCACGTAAGCGAGCGAAGAAAAATACAGCCGCAACTGGTTGGCCCGCAGCGTCTCCGTGCTCAGCCGGTCCGCGAACAGATTCAACTGCTCCTTGATGCGATTTTCCATCTCACCCCGTGCGCAGTAGAGCTGCTCATAAAGTTTCTGCGCGGGCCACGCCTCTTTGCCCAGCGAGGTGACCAGATAGCGCGGATTCTCCTTCCCCTCGAGGTGCTCCGCTTTGGCTATCACGCGCCGCGCCCGTGACCAGCTCTTCTTGGTGCGGTAAGCGAACTCCGTGAACACGCGCGCCGGTTTTCCCGTGCGCCGGTGCTCTTGCTTGGCTTGCTGCATGGCGCGTCCGATGATCCGTCGCAAGCGCTGGTCGCGCGCAAAGCCGAATACGTAGTCCACCGCGTTGCTCTCGCACCACGCCAGCAATTCCTCGCGGCAGAAGCCGGAATCCGCGCGCAGGATGATGCGCGTCTTCGGCCACCGGGCGCGGATCTGCCGCACCAGGCGCTGCACTTCCTCCAGGCTTCCGGCACTGGCGTCGATGTTCGAGGGCCGCAGCCGCGCGCACAGCAGATGATCTCCGCAGAACACATACAGCGGCAGATAGCAGTAGTGCCCGTAGTAGCCGTGGAAAAAACGCGCTTCCTGCCGTCCGTGCAGCGGCGTGTCGGTGGCATCCAAGTCCAGCACGATCTCCCGCGGCGCGCACGGGTGCGCTTCCAGGAAAATATCTACCAACAGGCCATCCAGCGCTTCGGCGGAATAGCTGATCTTGTGGTAGCGCTCCACGGCAGGCGAACCCGCTGGCGTCAGTTCCAAGCGGTTCAGCGTGCTCTTGCCGGCCAGCGGCGCGTCCAGGTCGCGCTTGCCAGCTAGCATCCCGAGAAGCACATCGTTGCGCAACTCTTCGTGATCGTTCAGGTCTTCGTAGCCCAGCGCCAAGCCGTAAACGCGTTGCGCCAGCATCTCGCTTAGCTCATGCGCGATGCGCTCCGCATCGCGAGCGTCGGTGAAGCAATTCTCCACCCGCCGTAACAGCCCGATTTTGCGGTCCACCGCGCGCAACAGCAACGCCCCGCCCTCGGTGGTCAGCCGCTCTCCGGAAAACTCTGCCTCTACCCGGCGCGAAAAATGCGCTTCAAACTCGAACCGCGACTGGTTACACTCTGTCATTAGAAAGGCCGCCCTTCGATGGCATTTGCTACGTCTCGATAACGCAGTTATGCCTGAGATGACGGCCTTTTTCTACTTCAAATCAAATCTCTTTACTCAACCCCGGTGAGAAATCCGGGCTAAGCGGCATGACGTACCCGCGCAGGGACAACACGGTGAAGACACTACGCGAAGTTCTAAAAAAAGGCCGGAATCCAGGACTCCGGCCTCGTGAATCTCGAAATGCTTGCGGGGGGCAGAATTGAACTGACGACCTTCGTGTTATGAGTTTGACGATCAAACGCTAAGTCTTGATGATTCAATTGCCCTTACGGTTCGTCGGCCCCCTAAAACCACCTCCAAAACATGGGGTTTCGGACGCTAGTTGGACGCCATGTCTGAAGTGACCTCCCTAAGGTGGCACAAATTATTTTGACACGCTTGGAACACCAAAAATCCAAGATGCCCGACTAGAGTTCAAACCACCTGGGCGCCGTCTCTGGCCAGTGGCGGGCACATGTCCGAGCCCGCACCATCAACCAGGCAAAGGGGAGTCAATTGACAGAGACAAGCGCGTTTCTCGGTACGAATCCGAAAACGCAGCCAATTCCGATTTGCCCGTCACCCGCCGCAATGGCAGGCTGCAACACTCGTGCGAATTCCCCTGCTGACGCGCGAACAAAGATTTCAGGACTTGGTGCGGGATTGCATCGCCATTGCCACTAGCGCACCGATCAAGATTGCGGGGAAAAGCTGGCCCACCATGGACTCGGCGATGGTGAGCGAACGGGCGAAAGGAGAAACCGGAGTGACCTCGCCCCCGACAGTCGTGAGGGTGCAAAAACTAAAGTAAGTCAGCTTCGAGATGAGTTGATCGAAATCCATGGGAGCCCTGACGAAATTAAAGGAGCCGGGGTGGGATTGTTCGATCACCTGAAAAGCGGAAGCCCAGGCCATCCCGAGGAGCAGATATGCACACACGCCACCCTGAATGCGGCTCCAGGTCACCGGGCCTCCGCGAAACATCACCATGAGTACGATGCGAACATAAATAAGCAAAGTAATCGTCGAAAGTACGCTACCGAGTTGGTGAAGGAACGGCGTCGGATGCAAGCGCGCCACACCCAAGAAGCACGCGGTCATCAGAACGAAAACAATCACAGAGAGTTTTGCAATGCGGCCTTGCTCGACGGCAAGGGCTCCGAAAACCATTAGAGATATCACGATTAGATCGAAGACGATGCGCCCTGGAATGCCCGCCTCCCGGAACGGCGTAATTACGAAGACGAGTACGACCAGCGAAATGGTGAGTAGAGTAAGCCCGAGGTCGCCAGACCAAAACTCGCTCATTTGCAGATGAAAGAATGTCTGTCGAGACGGCGTTCTAGTTGTTGTCATCAGGACTCCCTCCAGTCGATCTAAGGCAATGAAGATAAGGTGATCAAAATAAGACGATCAAGATATGACGATCAAGGGTCATCTCAGCCCCAAATACTTCAAAACCGGGAAACCGTTCCTTTCGCGTCTCCCGCTATTGGCTCGGATGGAAGCACTACTCGACCGGCGACCAATCGTCAGTCGGATTGTATTCCTGAATGGAGGCCGCGATCTTGACCGCGTCAGGACCTAAGTCCCGCTCGTAGACCACACCATCGCGGCCGATGATGAAGGTCATGATGCCGGTTTCTGCGTACTTGACGGCAGTCGCCATAATGGCGAAGCCGCCGGTCATCTTACCATTCACGATGTAGCTCTGAGCGCCACCGGGGGCGACGTCGCCTTGAGCGGTCAGGATGCGCAGCGTGTAGCCATCAATGACCAGAGGTTCATTGGGGGAGAGTGTCGCGAGCGACGACCCGGCGAATTCGCCGAGGTTCGCGAGCGGACTAGAAACCTGCTGCTCCGACGCGGCCCAATAGAGCCCATCCTGCTTGCCCGAAGTGCTGATGATGCGCTGGGCGAATTCAGCCGAATCACCACCGGCGGCAAAATAAACCTCTTGCGCGTCGGCGAGCGCGGAGCAAGCGTCGATCGCTAACAGCTCGTTGCGCCCAATGTCGCGAGCCCTGATTTCCTCAGCGCCGGCGACCGCATCGAAGTACCACTGACCGGAGGCATTTTTCACCAGCGGCACCGGGAAAGCAAAGTTGTCTGCTCCGATGTAGAGCACGCGACTGCCGTCGGTCATGTCGACCCAACGATTCATCTTCTCGTACTCTGACGCAAAAACCTCTAATGCGGCCTTGTCTGCTTCTTTGTCTCCCGTGCTCAACAGGACCTTGGCGTCAAGGCCCAGGATTTTTCCGCAACGAGAGTCTCATTGCCGGTCTTCGCCGCCTTCGCCAGACCGGCACCGGCCTCGGCTGCTGACGGAAACGTCATCTGCGTGTTTTCGGCAGACACCGAATTTCTTGTCTTTGAGTTGTATAACCACCAGGGCAAAGGCGGCGAGCGCCAGCACTCCGATTACAATCCGCTTCCACTTCTTCATCGTTTTGTCCGTATTCGATTCCATTTTCAATCTCCTGTGCGCCGGTTAAACCGGCGAGGTGTAGTGAATGCAAAAGTCATACGAAAGTGGATCAGCGACCCACATCGGCCCCGAGTCATGCGGAGCTGCTCGCAAGGGCAGCGTCGAAGCGTTGACAGGGGAACGTGCGGGCCGGGTATTCAGCCGCGTAAGAAACTTCCTCCGGGACGCTGACGCTGTAGGAGAAAGCGGAAGGCCCCATCGGGTGCACCGATATCGCGAGGTGTGCCAGAGTCCCGCGCGGTCAGAGACCCCGTGCACGTACGCAAGCGCCTCGCATGGGAACCGGGAGATCCCCAGTCCGCCCAAGGCCGCAGCTGCTTTGGGACGTGTCGGGAAGTCTAAGGACGTACGCCGATGACGAACGGACCGGGGAAGTCGGACAGACCGGTAGTACCTGGGAAGTCCCTGAACAACGCCGGGCAACCGGCGGAGGAGGGGATGGAGGGAAGCGGTCTGGCCAAAGGGAACCTGCCACAGCAAAACGCGTCCCGGACACCGAGCCGGAAAGACGCGCCGAGTGCGCTGGAGCGGGTACGTCAAGCAGCAGGAAAGGATAGGAAGTTGCGGTTCACGGCGCTCCTGCACCACATCTACAACCTGGACACGCTGCGCATGGCCTACTTCCGATTGAAGAAGGAAGCTGCGCCGGGCATGGACGGGGAGACGTGGCGGCACTACGGCGAGGAACTGGAGAGGAATCTCCAGGACCTTTCCGAAAGGCTGAAGCGAGGAGCGTACCGAGCGAAGCCGGTGCGGAGAGTGTATATCCCCAAGGCCGACGGGCGGCAGAGACCGCTCGGAGTTCCGGCGCTGGAAGACAAAATCGTCCAGCGCGCGGCGGTCGAGGTGTTGAATGCTATCTACGAAACGGACTTTCTCGGATTTTCGTACGGGTTCCGACCAGGGCGAAGCCAGCATCAAGCGCTGGACGCGCTGTACACGGGACTGCTGACGAGAAAAGTGAATTGGGTGCTCGATCTGGACATCAAAGGCTTTTTCGATGGGCTTTCCCACGAATGGCTGGTGAAGTTCGTTGAGCACCGGGTTGCGGACCGGCGCGTCGTGCGGCTCATCCAGAAATGGCTGAGGGCCGGCGTACTGGAGGATGGGAAACGAATACGCGTGGAAGAAGGGACGCCCCAAGGCGGAAGTGCCTCGCCCCTTTTGGCGAACGTCTATCTTCATTACGTATTCGATCTGTGGGTCCAAGCATGGCGTCAAAAGCGGGCGCACGGCGATGTGATCGTGGTGCGATTCGCTGACGACATCGTGGTGGGCTTTAACAGCAAAGCGGATGCCGATCAGTTCCGGGCAGAACTTACGGAACGAATGACGAAGTTCAACCTGGAATTGCATCCCGAGAAAACGCGGTTGCTGGAGTTTGGTCCGTTTGCGATCGACCAACGGCAATGGCGTGGAGAAGGGAAACCGGAGACGTTCAATTTTCTTGGCTTCACGCACATCTGCGTGAAGAAGAGGAGCAATGGACGGTACACGGTGTTGCGGCAAACGATCCGTAAAAGGTTGCAGGCGAAACTGAATGAGGTGAAAGCCGAGCTTCAGCGACGCATGCACGAACCCATTCCCGAACTGGGCAAGTGGTTGCAAGCGGTGGTGCGTGGGCACATCCGGTATTACGGTGTGCCTCGGAACCAAAACGCGCTGTGGATTTTTCGGTTCCAAGTAGGACGGCTCTGGCATCGCGCGCTGTCGCGGCGCAGCCAAAAAGGGCGCGTCCTTTGGGATCGCATGCGGCGCCTCATCACTCGCTGGCTGCCTGTGCCTACCGTCTGTCATCCCTATCCCCTGCGCCGCATGGGCGTCATCACCTAAGGCAAGAGGTGCAGCTAGCAACACTGTGTGACTAGCAGGTGCAAATCCTGTCCCGGAAATTGGTCGATTCAACCGGGTAACTGGCTCGACTTGGGAAGAGGAAACGAATCCCAAGCAAGCTCGAGCGACAAAGCCCTCGCCACGTGCAGTTGCGTGGGAGCGACCAGGGGGGCGAGTGAACGAGAGGGTCGTAATCGAAGAGAATGCCTGCAGCGTCGAAAATAGGTGCCCGCGTGAAGTCGTTTGCGGGAGGACTTGGAGCGCGCCGAGCCGTCTCTTGCTGGCGAAGGCCGCAGTCGCTTGGGAAGAAATCGACCACATGCACCGAGCGAGCACCCGTCGCAGGGGGCACGACACTTTCGGAGAAAGCCACATCGTCAAAGCTAGGACAGTCCGGTGGACCAGCCGTGGATGGCATAAGCGGCGAAGACCATTGCCTATGAGACCAAGGTCGAAGCGGCATGGAGGCCACAGGACTTGCGCATGGGCCCGTAGTAGCGAGGATGGAGGGTAATGCCTCCGGAGCAAAGGGGCCCTGGGTAGTGGCGGGCGCGCCACGCACACCAGTCGGCACACTGTGGCCGGCGTATTTTGGTGTAGACGAACGCGTCGAGCCTTAGAGCCAACGTGGTGGTAGCCAGGGGATGCGTGCCATCGCTTAACGTGGCTAGCCATCATGGAAGACTCCAAGGGGAAAGCTGCTATCCCCAACCGGACCGGGGCAATCCCGCCGTCCGGGATGAGACGGGGGGACGTAGGAAACTGACCGAGGCGCGGAACGAGGCACCGGCAATCTCCGACGAGGAGCCGGAAACGGCAACTCCCCGCTGCCCACCGATACAGCGCCTGCGTTCTATCCCAACCCGGATGCGGTAATGCCGCTTGTCCGGATCCGTGGAGGGGGTTATGAGCGATCATGATTCCTACTCCGACTTAAAAGTTCTGATTTGTCTTTTTCTTTTATTGAATGCCGATATTGAATGACCGATCTTGAATAACCGTATTTTTCCGCCCCACTATCGACGGCGTCCGCCTCCGCCCGAGTGGTGCTGAGCGGGTGCGTGCGCTCTCGCCGAACGCGGCTGCGAGCGCCGTCCTTCCATGCTTCCACGGCCACGATTACTTTCCATTCGGTTTGCCCGGCCGTCTCCACTCATACGCGAATGGTTATGGCTGGGATTGTCCGCGACTGCACGCTGCACACCGCCATTGCCGCCGATCATTCCGTGATTGCCGTTCTGCCCGCCATTCGGACCGCGGTCTCCCCACGAGCTGCCGTCCGCGTGAGGCTGTGTTCCGGACGCATGCTGAACGCCGCCATTGCCGCCAATTAGCCCGTGATCTCCGTTGTGTCCGCCGTTTGGCTCGTCGTGCGGACCAGTGCCAGGAGCATCGTGATGAAAGTGACCGTTAGGACCGTAATAGCCATTCGGGTGATAGTCGCCGTGTGGTCCGAACTGAGTGTCGGTGCCAGGATGATAGCCAGAGTTGTTCGCCCAAGTGTGATAGCCGTTGTAGTTTCTGTTATTCCAGGTATGGTTATTGATGTAGATGTTGTGGTTGTAAATGATCGTCGTCGAACCCCCACCGCCGCAGCACCCCCAGTGCAGTCCCCAGGCATGCCATCCCCAGCCAAAGCCTCCGCCCCAGCCTCCGCCACCGAACCAGGCGCCAATCGTGATCGGAGCTCCGAAGTAAATTCCCACCGATGCGACCGGCAGCGGTGGCGCCACGTAGTAAGGCACAACGATGGGTGCGCCGTAAACCACCGTGGGGTTGTATTGCGGAACGTAAACTACCTGCGGATTCACCGGCTGAATCACGATCGTACTTGGTGCAGACTGTGTAACTGTGATCTGCGAATTGGATTGCAGCGTTCCCGCCGCTTGCGCCTTGGCGCGCATCGCCTGCACAGCCGCCATTACATCGGCCTGTTGATTCGCGAACGCCTGTCCCAGGCTCGAAGTCCACGACAGGTTATGCGCCAGATTGTCGAGCACAGAAGGAAACTGCGTTAATGCCTTAACGCTCGGGTCCCATGACTGCTGGTCGACCGCCTGCGCCAACGCTTGCCCCGTCAGGTTTCTATTCTGTGCGAGCCAGTCGTCTGCGTAGGTGACCTGATCCGGATTCGCAGCCGCCGCCAGCACCTGGGCGACCAGCGCATCAGGATAAAGAGCGATTGGTGCGACGAGCGAATTTAATTGATCGGCCGACAGTGGCGCGGGTGTTGGCGACCCTGACTGCGTTGGGGCCGCGCTGCCTTCGCTCGAGTCGTTTGTCGACCCTTGCGATGGCGACGAGTACTGCTGCGGTCCCGAGTCTTGTTGTGTAGGCGACGAGTACTGTTGCGCCGGCGCTGAATACTGCTGCGTTGGTGCCGAATATGTGGTTTCCGTTACCGGAGGCGCTGAGACCGGTTGTGAGTAATCGACCGCTCCGGCGCTTGGCGAGACCGCTGCGGGCGGCGGAGAGGTGCGCACTGCTTGCCACGGCGCGCGCTTGTTGTGGATTACGTAAAGCCCCTGTATTTGATTACCGTAAATTTCCCCTCGGAACGTAAGGATATTGCGCGTCAGGGTTTGGAACATGATGTGATGTACGTCAATTCGTCCTTGAATGGGACCCGTCTGCTTCGGACCTTGGAAATAGCCGGCGATCCGGCTACCGTACTGTTGGATTTGGACGTGCTTAATCTCAATCTTGCCGTTCCCGATGTTGGTGGAGTAAATCGTCCAGTCACCTTGAACATTGTCCGGCGGTTGCTGGGCCAATGTGGTCTTGCAAAAAATCAGCGACATAAGAGCAAAACCAGCCAAGCTCAGCGTCGCGTTCATTCTCTTCATAACATTCTCCTATTTGGTTGCGACCTGTTTGCTACTTGCGTCGCATGCAAGAAAAATACAGTCGATCATGAGGAGAAAGAATAGAGGTAGCTACACAAACAGCCATGTGGTGCCACACGCATGCAAAGGCGGGAACGGCCACCTTCAGCTGCGTCAGAGTGGCCCCGAGAGACGTGATGTATGGCAGCGGTGCCGAAAAGCCGCCAACGGAACTCGCAGGTGTTGAGGACATAAGAGAGCGCTTGAGGAGAGAAGAGCGGCTGGAACATTCTTGTTTGTAGACAATTGCGTTAGATGGCGGTTTTAAGAACTCGCCAAGTGCGCGTATGCGATGCACGAGTCACGATTGATTTAAAGTTAGACCATCTCGAATGTTCGTTCAGGAATTCAGTGCGTCGAGAAAAAAGTTGAGCGAACAAACTTTTTGCGAGTTGCGTGTTCGAATGGCGGAATTCAGATGTTGCGTACTACCAGAGATTTTTGTTCTGTAGAGCGAAGCGGAGAAGGGCGTTTGCGCCTTCGCCTTCAATGGCAAACTTTCTGCAGATATTCGTGCGGTGATTTTCGACCGTACGGTAATGGATAGAAAGCTCCGCGCCGATATCTTTGCTGGATTTACCCTGCGCGATTAGATGCATGACTTGGCGCTCTGTAGGCGTAAGCCGGCTCGTGAGCTCTTCGCCTGCTTTTTTCTGCGGCGTTTCTTTCTTCTGCAGCATTTGCGCCGTGATTGCGGAACTAAGATACGGACGACCAGCGGCGACTGCTCGCACTCCGGCGACGATTTCTTGCGATGCGCTGTCCTTTAGGATGTAGCCTTTGCTGCCGATTTCCATCGCCGCGCGAAATAAGTCTTCGTCCGAATGAAACGTGAGAAAAATAATCTGTGTTTTGAGCTTTTGCTTTGCGAGTTCGCGGCCGACCGCGAGACCGTCCATCTTAGGCATATCGATGTCCAGAACAGCGACGTCCGGCTTCAGCTTCTTGATCATCGCGAGAGCCGTTTCCCCGTCTGAAGCTTCGCCAATAACAATAAGGCCCGGATCCTCCTCGATGCCTCGAGCGCAGTCCTTTTCTGACGACCGGATGGTCGTCGGCGATCAAAACCCGAATTTCGTCATCCACCGTGCTTTCCTTCCACCACGATTTCGACCGTAAGTATGGTGCCACGGCCTGTCTCGGAACGTACCTTAAATTCGCCTCCGAGAAGGCTCGCGCGCTCTGCCATGCCGGTCAGGCCAAACCCTCCATAGCTCAAGGATGAATTTTTGTTCGGAGAGGCCATGCCACGCCCATTGTCGCTTATGTTCAGCACCACGCTCTCCTTGTATCGCTTCACGATGACTTCGGCTTCGGTCGCTTTCGAGTGCTTCATGATATTGTTCAGCGATTCCTGCACGATTCGATAAAAGTTGATGCGGAGATCCTCTGCGAAGACATCATCTATGTCGTCGAGTTTCGTTCCAATCCGAATCCCCGACCCAGCCGAAACTTTACGGGCCATCGCTTCGATCGCTTTGGTCAGCCCAAGGCGGTCGAGTTGAAACGGCCGCAGATTGTAGGAAATTTCGCGCGTTTCGCTGATAGCAGAGCTTGCTTCTTCGCTGATTTCTTGAAATGTCTGCGTTTCGTTTTCTGCCGTTGCGGCGCCGTTCTTCGACTTCATGGCGAACAGCGCGAGATTCTTGATAACAACCAGGCGTTGACCGAGGCTGTCATGCAATTCCGCCGCGATGCGTTTGCGTTCGTTTTCTTGTGAGCCGATGAGTTGCTGGGAAAACACTTGTTTGACCGCGTGAGCGCGCTCGAGTTGCAATATTCGGGCTCGCCAAGCCGTGAAGAGCATTATTGCGGCCGCGAGCACAAGCAACGTTTGGAACCACCAGGTCCGATAATAGGGGGACTCAACCGTAAAGCTCAGCGACTTTCCTTCCTGATTCCATACCCCATCGCTGTTCTCGGCAATCACTCGGAAAGTGTAAGTGCCTGGCGCAACGTGCGAATAGTAAGCGGTGCGTCGCGCTCCTGCGTCGGTCCACTCCGAATCGAGTCCTTCCAAGCGGTACTTGAAGTGGATTTGCTCCGATTTGATGAAACTAAGTGCCGTGTAGTGAACTTCGAAGTTGTGTTTGCCGGGTCTAACTCTTATTGGTTGGTCGAGGGGAACAGAAGCCTGATCGATTGTGAACCCCTCAATTACGACTGGTGGCGGCTGCGGATTCATTGATACCGCTTCCGGATCCACGACCGCGACTCCATCTTGCGTGGGAAACCAGAGCTTTCCGTCTTTAGCTCTGATACCAGCAGGGCAGAATCCTCCGTTGCATTCGACGTTGAGCATTCCATCGATCTTTCCGTACGGCACGGAAGTAATGGAGCTTTGTTTACCCTCGGCGAATAGGTTCAGTTCGCGTTTGCTGACGCGGTAAATTCCACGGTTGCAACCCATCCAGAAATTGCCGTGCGCGTCTTCGAGAATCTGGAAGACGCCATCGTTGAACAATCCCTCGTGAATGGTATAACGGACGATTTTTCCGTCCTGCAATCTGCCCAGGCCTCCATCGTAGGTGCCGATCCACACGACGCCATCACTATCGATGTAGAGCGCGCGAACATTGTTACTCGGCAGGCCGTTGCTTTCGGTCCAGCGCGTAAACTGTCCATCCTGCATTCGAGTCAATCCGCCGTAGCCGCCAATCCAAAGCTCACCGGAATGCCCTTCGACCAGTATGCGCACGTCGTCAGTCGCGAGACCATCTTTCGTAGTGATTTTTTTCGTTGCACCGTCTTTCAGGGAAACAAGACCTGTCGAGGTGCCAAACCAGATCGTTCCTTGCCGATCCTGGAACATCGCTTGAACGACGGTTCCCGGAGGAAAAGTTGGTTGGGCAGGCCGGTCAAGTTTTCCGTTGCGAAATGTACCCACGCCGCCATGAGTTGCCACCCAAAGGGTGCCTTGCCGATCCTCAAGAAAGGAAGTCGCGAGTTTACCGGCGAGATCATTGGAAATGGCGTAGTTCGTGAATTTTCCATTTGAGAAACGGCTCACGCCGGTGTGCCATGCGCCGATCCACACCGCGCCAGTGTGGTCCTGATAGATCGGGTACACGTCGCGGTCGATCAAACCTTGTTCTTTGGAATAGACCCGAATGGATTGCGGCTGGAAGCGCAGAAGGCCCTGTCCCTCGGATCCCAGCCAGAGATTTTGTTCGCGGTCTTCGTAGAGTGACGTGAACGTGACGAAGCTGGTCTGTCCGGAAGAAAGATACTCCATTGATCGTGTAAGGCGAGGTCCGATGCGGATCGTCCAAGTGTGTCCGTGACGATCGGAGTAGCTTGTGGAAGCATCCGCGTTCAAAAGACGCGACGCTTTTCCATCCGCAGTGATGCTGGCGCGTTTACCATCAGCAGTTTCGATCCAGATCGTTCCAGTTTGGTCGCTTGCCACTCCCCAGATCGATTTGCTGGGCAGCCACGCCGGCAAAGCGTACGTGACGGACTTCCCTTTGATGAAGCAATGCATGGTGGATTGATCGGCAGCCCAGAAACCGGCGTCATCCCAAAGGAGAGGTTCGTACCTCGCCGAAGATAGATCTTGAAGGTGTTCAAAGCGATGGGCGGCATCGTTCCACTCGGCGATGGCTCCTTGCGTAAGGATCCAGACGTGCCCCGCGTCGTCACCGGTGATGCCGCGAATGATGTTGCCCTGAATTCCTTCGGCTGCACCGTATGTTTCGAAGGAGCCGTGTCGATAGCGCGTTATACCGCTGGCCTCCGTGCCGAGCCAAAGATCGCCGTCGGGGGTACCCTGCATAGAGCCGATACGGTTGGTAGTGAGTCCAGGAGTGTTGCTCTTGTTGAAGACGGTGAAGTGGACGCCGTCAAACCGCGCAAGGCCGTCGAAGGTCGCGATCCAGATATAGCCGTCAGAAGTTTGGTGAATGCCGCGAATAACATTTTGCGGGAGTCCATTGTCAGCGGTAAAGGCGTCAAGTCGATATTGCGCCCGAACGGGAATTGCGAACGAAAAGACAAGGAAAAAGAGGACAAGGAGGATGCGCAGCTGATGCTCGCGTTGTGGATCGGCAGCGCGAGACTGGTTTTTTGCCGACTGTGGGCGGCAGACTGCCATGGACGTTCCTTGTTCTTGGTTGCGAGATCAACTTTTCTTGGTTCACGGGCAGAATACCACGTTGTGGATTATTGAAAAGAAAAGACTTGCTGCTGGTTCAGTGGGGCCGTGTGGTACCACATGGGTGGTGTGTAGCAACCTCTATATGACAGTCGAGCTCGCTGCCGTATCTTGGATTTGCCTCTTGCTGCCGTGCTTCTTATTGCAGGGGGTGTTGAATGCTGTCGGTGCAATGAAGTGTCCAAGCTCTGCCGCGGTCGAGCTAGCCAGACCACAGATTGCGGTGCCGCAAACCTCGTGGCTTGGGCCCTGCTGGGAAAATTTGATCTAGAGAAAACTATGACCGTCTTGATTGTGGACGACAACCCAAGCGTAAGGCGACTTTTGCGGAGAGCAATTTTAGGTGACGCGAGCTCAATTTGGGAGTGCAGCGACGGGGCCGACGTAGAGCGCGCCTATGCCGAAAACAAGCCAAACATCGTGCTGATGGATGTGCGCATGCAGCGGATGGATGGGTTAGCGGCAACACGGATGTTACGCCGCGCGGATCCTGATGCAAAGATTGTAATCGTCACCGATTACGATGACGATGACGTACGCAGAGCGGCTAGTGAAGCGGGGGCTAGCGGCTATATCCTGAAGCAGAATCTAACGGAACTCGCCCAGCTAGTCCGGTCGATCGCGGACAGTAACAAGTGACCGCAGTCTCGTTCGGCTCGTTTCTTTTCTTCAGGTCACGAATCCAAGATAGCCTGGACGATAACCCACATTCCGGTAGCTAGAACCCAAAACTAGGCAGCGGAAAGCACGACGATGATGGCCAACCACTCATTCCGATCTCCCGGACTAGACGCCAAACTGCTTCCCGAATGATACAAGAAGGAGCTAGACCATAAGCTGATAGGAGATGCAAAGTGGCACGACATGCCTGGATCTTTGCCATCGGACAGACTGACTTGATTCTCACCCTGCCGCGCAGATTGCCAAAGAGCACTGCGGTCATGCTCCAAGATAGATACAGTGTGATGTGTCTGGAGTCCGGACCAGAACGATCAACTACTGCGAGGAAGGCTTTGCCAAATAGAAAAGGACAGAGGGAGAGCGTGTACCAACCTCATTTTCTCGAAAAGTGGAATCCACAAGCGCCTGCGATTACGTGACTACATCGAGCGAGCAGGAATCAATGCTACGAGCGCTTATGGTCAAGTTCCTGTTCCTGGTACAACATTTCGGCAACAAGCTGAACGGTGGTGTTGGCAACCCGCATGCGAATCCAACCATTGGTCCTAGGTCGTATCTTGAGAACGTCCGTGCGCGAGTGCCGGAATCCCAAGTGTTGCTATCGAAGATGCTAACTCTGCCAGGTATAGTTCTTTCATTTGAAGCGTCCAGATTTTCTAAAGTGGAGGGCTGAAGCCCAAGTTTGATCACGCCGTGGAAGAAGAGACAGAATCGTCCCTAGTCAGAGAAAGTTGGTTGGCTCATCCGCTGAAGAGCCTTCTCATTTCCTCTTGAGCCATCATGTTATGAAAAGCTAAGGCAAATGTCTGTACATATAGAGACACCTTCGAATCATATCCGTTGTTTTTGAGAGTACGGAAAAGAGCAGTCTCTTGTGCGGGACAAGCCTCCGCGTATACTCACGCGACGGGCCACGGCTGTTGGCGTCAGGGCTGGTCACGATCCTTCCAGCAACATTTTGCGTCTTTCAATTCGGCGTGGCGCGTTTTGTGCTCGTGCGCACCCAAAAGAACCTCCGCTCATCGGTGTCACAAATATGCTTCGCGACTGGGTTCCAGCTTTCGGCGCTAGACCCGGACGTGCTCCGAAAGGACGCCCTCTACCCAATTTTGGACAGGCTGGGTATTCCGCGAAAGAAAGGCGCATCAGGCTTTCACACATTCAGGCATTCAGCTGCGAGTATCGTCAACGAGCAGACTGGAAATCTGAAGCTGGCGCAGAAGTTCCTCGGGCACTCCACGATCAAGATGACCGCAGATATCTACACGCACACTTCTGCGGAAGCGGAACGCGACGCTGCAATCGCTCTAGAACGGGCAATCTGCGGCGATTTGTTCCCAGTTGTTCCCAATATCGAGAACAGGAACAACTTTGCGGCGCCAAATTAGGCCAAGGAATTTTTACGACTCAACGGGTAACTGTAATTAAGAAGGGCGCTTAGAGGATTTTCCTCTCAAG
>CAVXHD010000004.1:0-154689 GCA_963761555.1 uncultured Acidobacteriota bacterium | reverse complement strand
GGTCAAGTCCCTCGCCAAGGCCAAGCTGCAATTCCCGGTGATGACCGAAAAGTTTGAGTAGCTTTTTCTCCTTGTTGGGGCGCGGAACACCGCGACCCAGTAGCGGAGACATTCTAATTCCCGAGCGGGCGAAGGCAAACGCCTTGCCCGCTTTTTTCATTTGGGCTCTATCTCAGTTTTTCGCCCCATCGCTCGGCGCTTGCAAAGTCCTGTTAAGCCTCCTGCCCTGATCCGCCTCCCTGACCGGCTAAACCCTTCCGGTTGCCAATTCCTGCGCACGAGATGAATGAAACTTTACATTCCGGAGGCTCGTCGTATAATCGGAGCCGTTAGCAGAGTCCCCCCGCTACCCCCTTCAAGGATTCTCAAAGCTTCCTCGTTTTTTCTGCACGCTTCGAGGAAAGCTGGGAAAGCCATGAAATTCAGTCTGATGTTCGCAGGCCTGCTGCTCTTCGCCGCATCAGCTCAAGCACAACACGCTTGCCACCACAGTGCCGCTTCGGCCTCGGAAAACAGCCAGGGCTACGCGCTCAATGGTTTCGGAGGCGGAATTGGGGGTGGCACAATCGGTACCGCTGGAGGCGGGCTGCAGTACGGAGCCGCCTCGAGAGTTCAACATAGTCTATGTCACGAATGATGGGCCGTACGTGCCCTCGACCTATTTGAATTACGAGGACGCTTTGGCGCTTGGTCGGCAACAGCTCGCCGCCGGGCAGGAACTGCCAAAGGGAAACTCGACGCCCTCGCTCGGAGAAATTGCCCGCGCTTACCGGAACCAGAGAGTACTGTCTCAGCAACTCGAAGCGCATGCAATGCGGGACGATTCTGGCAAGCTTGAACTGTGTGCTTTGAATGGGAAAAGTTGCCGCCGGCTCTGATTTCCGGCTTCGCTCTTCAAGCCCTTTCCTCTTTATGAGTCCGTGCGCCGCTTCGGCTTGGCGCTCGCTTTGTTTTTCGCTGGGTCCTCTGTCTATCCCGCGAATAACCTGGAAAGCGTGACTCCCGACGCGCGGAGCGTACGCGCCACTTCCTCCGCGATCCTGGTTGCTCCTGGCGTATCCCCGTGAATGCAAATGGTCTGCGCCGCGACGGCGACTTCGCTGCCATCGCTGGCGGTCACAACCCCGCGTTCGACCATCGCCAATGCCTGTTTGGCGGCCTGCGCCGGATCGCGAATGAGAGCATCCTCGAATTTTCGCGAGCGGAGTGTTCCATCCGGCTCGTATCGCCGATCGGCGAACGCCTCTGCGGCCACGGAGAACCCCGTCTCGCGAAACACATCCAGCATCGCGGAACTCGCCAGCCCGACAAGCACGGCTTTGCGGTTCCAGCGCGCGACGCCGTGGGCGATCGCCAGAGCCAGCTCGCGATTCCGCACAGCCTGGTTGTAAAGCGCTCCGTGCGGCTTGACGTGGACGACTTCCGCTCCGCAATCTTGTGCGACGACCGCCAACGCGCGCACCTGCTGGAAAACGGATTCGGCTACCTCTTCCGCGGAAATCTTCAACTCGAGCCTTCCAAAATTCTCGCGATCCGCATAGCCGGGATGGGCCCCAATCGCCACGCCCGCGCGTAGCGCCTGCTCGATCGTCAACCGCATCGTTTCCGCGTCGCCCGCGTGGCCGCCGCAAGCCACATTCGCCGAGGTGATCGAGCGCAACAACGCTTCCTGCGTGCCATCGGCAATGGCTTCGGGCATCTCGCCCATATCGCAATTCAGGTCTATGGTTAACGCACTGCTTGTCATTCCAGTATCCACTCCTTCGAGGCCAACAGCTTCTCTCGCTCGATCAGAAGCGCCCGAGCCGCTTCCATTTCTATCCGTTCGAAGCGAATCTCATCGCGCGGCCGCAACTGGCCCAGGCTGCTTACATCCGCCGAAATCACATTGGCAATTTTCGGATAACCGCCCGTGGTCTGTTGCTCGACGAACAAAATAATCGGCAATCCCGAAGCCGGTATTTGCACCGCGCCTAGCGAAACGCCTTCCGAAATCATTTCGCTCCCGCCAGACGAACCGATCGCCGTTCCCTCCAGCCGGAGACCCATGCGGTTCGAATCCTCCGCGACGTGGAAGGTGCCCGCATGAAACGCTTTCTGCGCCTCTTCGGAAAACCAGCCGCTTTGCGGGCCGGCGGTAACGCGCAAAACTCTTCGCGCTGCGAGCTTTTCCAACATTCGCGTCGCCACTCTTCTTTTGCGGAAAGTTTGAAAGGAGCCGATTGACGTTGCAATTTTCAGCACATCTCCTTTTCGCAAGGCTCGCCCCTCGAATCCGCCCAAGCCGCTAAGAAGATGCGTCGAAGCGCTGCCCAAAAACAATTTCACGTCAATCCCGCCCCGCACAGCCAAATAGCAGCGGGCGCCGGCTAGCGTTGGCCCGGTTCGAAGCGTTTGGCCGGCGCGAACTTCGACCGAAGACCACATCTCGACGCGCTCGTTGTCGAGCGTCGCGCCGAAATTAGCGCCTGTCAACGCCACCACTGCGCGCTCAGGAAACAAAAACGTTCCGCCGAGGAGTGTCATCTCCAACCCTGCGGCTTCTTCGGCATTTCCCACCAAGCGATTGCCGATGCGCAGCGCGACCGGATCGGCGGCTCCCGAGGTGGAAACTCCCAACGGGCCAAAACCTTCGCGGCCGAGGTCCTGCACCGTGGTCAAGAGACCCGGAGCTTGCACCTCGATCACGCTCATGTATTCTCCAACTTCGCGAACTGCGCTCGCGAAATCGGCACAAAACGCACGCGATCTCCAATCGCGAGCAAACTCATCTCCGCGCGATCCGGCCGAAACATCGCCACGGGCGTGCGCCCCAGCAATCGCCAACCGCCCGGCGTGGCGATCGGATAAACTCCGGTTTGGTTTCCCGCAATCCCCACGCTCCCCGCTGGAACGATTCGCCGGGGAACAGGCAAGCGCGGCGTGGCCAACTTTTCGGGCAACTCACCCAGATAGGCGAAGCCGGGCACAAACCCCAAAAAATAAACGATGTAATCCAACGAGCCGTGCAGCTCGATGACTCTCTCGGTCGTCAGCGCGTGAAGGTTGGCAACGTCGTCCAAGTCCGGGCCATACTCGCCGCCGTAGCAAACCGGTATTTCCACTGGCCGAGGCTCCGGCAGCGATAGTTTTTCCATGCGGCAAAGATAAGAACGCAGGCGCTCTTCCAATTCCTCGTGCCGCAGCTTCATCGCATCGAATTTGATCAAAACGGAGCGATACGCGGGATGAAGATTCCGCACGCCGGCGATCGGCTCCAATTCGAGCAGCCGCAAAAGTTTTCGCACATGCTCGTGCGAATCTAGTGTGACTTGATTGGGCTGGGGCGCGGCGTTTGCCTCGCTCTTATCTCGATCGGAGGAAGTCTCGGTCGACTTTCTCCGGTCGATGCCGAAGGTGCCGCTTTGCTCGCGGAAAGTATCGAAGTAAACCAGGAGGGATTGGTCGCTCGCCGCCACAAAACGCGCGCCGCATTGTTTTGGGCCACTCATAGCCGCGCAAGTATACTGCAGGCCGGGCTGGACTTCGCTGGCTGTCGCGCAAACGCGATCGCTCCGCTCGCCAGCGCAAGAATAGCGCAACAATAGAGGTGTTACCGGCGCGCGTTACAATTGCGGGCAGGAGAACCACTGTGTCGCTTCATGTTTTTGTTCGCTTTGAACCACAGGCTGGAAAGCAACGCCAGTTGCAAGATGCGTTGACGGCCGTTATCGAGCCCACGCGGGCCGAGCCTGGCTGCATCCGCATCCATCTCTACGAGGCGTCGCGCGAACCGCTTGTTTTTTTCATTCACTCCGAGTGGGTGGATGACGCCGCCTTCGACGCCCACGCCAAACTTCCGCACATGACGCGATTCCTCGGCCTCGTCGACGATCTCATCACGCACCCGCTACAGGCCGTTCGCACCAAGCAAATCGCCTAAGACATTCGCGGCGCAGCCAATAGGAAGTCTTAAGAGCGGCCTGAGCCTATCCCTCACTTCGTGCATCGCCTCACGCCAGGACCAAGCTGGGATCCGCATTGAGCGACGCATCCGCAAAATGGCCTGCGCGAAACCGTTCGTACGCGGCCGCCGCGATCATCGCTGCGTTATCCGTCGAGAGTGCACGGCTCGGGAAAAATACCTCGAGCCCTTTGTTTTTGGCGCGCTCTTCGAACGTCGTCCGCAATTGGCTGTTCGCGGCAACTCCGCCGGAAACCAGCACGCTCCCCACCGCAAGCTCTTCCGCAGCCAGCAAGGTGCGCTCCGTCAAATCGCGTACCACCGCGTTCTGAAACTCGCGCACAAGCGCAAGAGTTTGCGGAGAACAGAGCGGCAGCAATTGCTCGAATTTTCGTTCGCCGCGCTGCAATGCCTCTTCGCGCGCCTGAATTTCGGCGGCATACTCGGCATGCTCGCGAACGTGATACAGCACGGCCGTCTTCAACCCGCTGAAACTGAAATCCAGCGGATTCCCCCGCGTCTTTGTCGGCCCGAACTTCACGGGAGCAGCCGCGCCGCTGGGAACCGCGGCCAGCCGATCGAGAATCGGTCCTCCGGGATATCCCAGGCCGAGCAACTTCGCAACTTTGTCGTACGCTTCTCCGGCCGCATCGTCGCGCGTCTGCCCAATTTTTCGATAGCTCAATACGCCAGGCGAATCCAGTTCGCCCGAGCCATTTGCTTTTACTTCATACAAAACGGTATGCCCGCCCGAAACGATCAGACACACCGCCGGCAATTTCACCTCGCGCCCTGTTTTATGCGCTTCCAAAAAAACGGCGTGTACGTGCCCCGCCAAATGATTCACCGGCACCAGCGGCTTCCCCAGCGCTTCCGCCAATGTTTTTCCGTAGGTGATCCCGACGAGCAGCGCCCCGACGAGACCCGGTCCCTGCGTCACGCCGATGGCGTCCACTTCGCTCAGTTGCATTCCCGCCTGCGCCAGCGCTTCGCGCACCACTGGCACGATTTGCCGCAAATGTTCGCGCGAAGCCAATTCCGGCACTACGCCGCCATATTTTCTATGGATATCAATTTGCGAAGCCACAACGCTGGACAAAATCTCGCGTCCATCGGCAACCACGGCGGCTGCGGTCTCATCGCAGGACGATTCGATTCCCAAAATGCGCGTCATCTCTGGATTCTCGCGGCCTAGATTACAGTTTCAAATTCTTCAAGTATTCGCGGAAGGGAGCTCCCAATTCCTTGTTTTGCAACGCGATTTCCACGGTCGCTTTCAGAAATCCAAGCTTGTCGCCGGCGTCATAGGAAACACCTTCGTAGATATAGGCCCACAACCCAACCTCTTGCGCGAGCAGGCGCAACGCGTCGGTCAGTTGGATTTCGTTTCCCGCGCCCGGCTTAGTCCTCTTCAAGCAATCGAAAATCTGCGGCGGCAAAACGTAGCGCCCGGTGATGGCCAGATTTGAGGGCGCGTCCGCCGGCTTTGGTTTTTCCACCAGATCGCGAATTCGCAGCAGCCGCGCGCCAAAGGGCGGCATAGGCGCGGCCTCACCGGCGACGATGCCGTATAAATTCGTTTTTTCCTTGGGCACTTCTTCCACGGCGATCGCGCCCACACCCGTAGCGTTATACACGTCAATTAGCTGCTTCGTCGCGGGATTCTCGCCGGGGATGAGAACGTCTCCCAACAAAACCGCGAAAGGCTCGTCGCCGACGAGGTCCTCGGCTACCAGCACCGCGTGCCCGAGTCCGAGCGGCTCTTTCTGCCGCGTGTAGCTCACGCGCACCATGTCGCTGATATGCCTCACCATCGCCGCTTGGTCTTTCCTGCCTTTCTCTTCCAGGAAGCGTTCCAGTGTCGGAGCGTAATCGAAGTGGTCTTCGATGGAATTCTTTCCCTTTCCAGTGACGATGATGATGTGCTCGATGCCGGAAACCACGCACTCTTCCACGACGTATTGGATTTGGGGTTTATCGACTACGGTGAGCATTTCCTTCGGCTGCGCTTTGGTCGCCGGCAGAAAGCGCGTGCCAAGCCCCGCCGCGGGCAGAACGGCTTTGCGCACTTTTCGCAGAGGAGCGCCCGCTGGATGAATTGTCTCGGCCATTTTTTCCTCGCTGGGGTTATTTTTTCTTCGCGCTTTTTTTCTCTTTCGAGGAGCTTTCCTTGGACGCCGTTTCTTTCGTTGCGGAATCCTTGCCGGCAGAGTCTTTGCCCGCGCCATCCGCCGCGCTGGCGTCCTTGCCGCCTTCTTTGCCTGCTTCTTTCCCACCGCTTTCTTTGCCGTCGCCAGCTACTTTGCTTTCCTTGCTTCCCCCCTCCGGCGACTTTCCGGCGTAATCCGTCACGTACCATCCCGAGCCTTTGAACTTGATCGCCGGCGCCGTGATGACAGACTCGACTTTTCCGCCGCAGTGCGGGCATTTTTTCAAATGCGGCCCGGCGACTTTCTCGATTTTGTCCGTGTGCCGCCCGCACTTCAGGCATTTGTATTCATACAGTGGCACAGATGCTCCCTCCGCGTTAGCTCCAAACAAAAAAGTATAGCATGCGCGGCAAAATGTCTCCGCAGCGCGTGCTAGACTCAAGACCATGAGCGCAGATGCAGCAAACACCAAAACCGCGCTGGGCTGTTTGTACCTCGTCGGCACCCCCATCGGCAATCTCGAGGACATGACATTCCGCGCTCTGCGCATTCTCAAGGAAGTGGACCAGATCGCTTGCGAAGATACGCGCCACACACAGAAGCTGCTCACTCACTACGAAATTCGCAAGCCGCTGATCAGCTATCACGAGCACAATGAACTGACTCGCGCACCCGAGCTGCTTATCTCGCTCGAACAAGGCGCAAAGATCGCTCTTGTCAGCGACGCCGGCATGCCGCTCGTTTCCGACCCCGGCCATCGCCTCGTCACGCTTTGCTTGCGGCATCACGTTCCGGTTGTTCCGGTTCCTGGACCCTCCGCGCTTCTTGCGGCACTGGCCGCCAGCGGCCTGCCCAACGAAGAATTTCTATTTGTAGGTTTTTTGCCCAATCGCGCCGGGGAACGCCGCCGCGCCCTCGAACGCCTTCGCATCGAAGACCGCACCATCATTCTTTATGAAGCGCCGCATCGCATCGCCGAATGTGTCGCCGACGCCCGCGAAGTTCTCGGCAACCGCGTCGCGTGCATCGCACGCGAAGTCACAAAATTGCACGAAGAATTCCGCCGCGGCAAACTCTCCGAGCTTTTTGCCTCGCTCGAGGAACGCCCCGCCAAAGGCGAAATCACTCTGCTCATTGGCCCCGAGGATCCCGCCGACGCACGCACGCCCGCCAACTCCATGCAAAACCTCGCGGAGCGCGTCGAAGAACTCATCCGCCAGGCAAAACTCGACCGCAAAGAGGCTCTTAAACTGGCCGCCAAAGAACACGGTCTCACCCGCCGCGAAGCCTACGATAAAATGGTCGGCGCGCGAGACGGCGAAACAGAGGAAGAACCTTAGATTGCAAAAAGTTGCAGTGACTTTCCGGGAAGCGCGGGCTAGCTCTTCAGAACATCGCCCACGGCCCGCCATGCCTGATTGATCGCTTCGTCCGTATACGCGTTGGCGCCCGCGTCCGAATTCGCAATCGCAATTCTGCCGAATGGCTTTCGTCCGATCACCCAGGGCTTCTCTTCTTCTTTCCAGTCGGGATCGAAAAGAGAATTCGGGGTGTACGCATAACCGTGGGCCCAGCGATTCACGGTAATGCCTTCAATGTCTCTTGCCGGATCGAATCCCGCTCCTCCGAGCATTCGCGCGAGCTGGTCGCGCACGTTGTGTTCGAATTTCGAAAAGGGCGTCACCATTAATTCCATCCGCCCAGCGCGGAATTGATCGCGCATCGGCAACCCCGGCCTGCACGGAGTGCGCAGCATGAAGAGCACCATCGGCTCCTCGGGCTTGCTCGGGAATGCGTACGTTCCGATGCTCACCGGAAAATCGAGCGCCGTATACGTGTGATACCCTCCGGGCGCCACGATGTGATGCACGCCCAGCTTCGCGAACGAAGTCCAATTTCGCAGCGCCACATGCGTGTACACCAGCGGCGTTTTCACAAGATAAGAAAGCGCCTCACGCTGCTTCGGCGGCAATTCCGGGCAAATATAGGGAATCATCATGTTGTAGCAGGCCAGCACGCAATATTTCGCCTGCACCGATTGCAGCTTTTTCCCGCGCATGTACGCGATGTTCACCATCTGCGCCGCTCCGCTCGCGCCGCTGTGCTGCACGTGCATCGCGGTGGTGTTCAGCCGGATACGCACCGGCGCGCCTTCCACGTCGAGCTTGCTGTAATCGGCGCGCGCCGTCACCACGTCCTCCATCGAACGCCCCGGCATCGCTTCCGGAATCATCGCACGCACCAGCAATCGCGAAATCGAGGCGTTGCCATCCGGAAAATGAAAAATGTACGGCTCTTCTTTTTCGTGTACGCCGATGCCCAGGCCGTCAAAGCCGGGATACGTGAACGAGTTGTAGTCGTCGCCCGATTCGAAGCAGCCCAGCGCCGGAACCGCGTCGATCCCCACGCCATACAAATCATGGGGAAACGTTTGGAAGAATAGCAACGCTTCGGGATGCACCTTGCAAATTTTCGTCAAGTAATCCGCATAGCTGATTTTTGCGAGCTTGGCGTATTTCTCTTCTTTGGAAAGCCCCGGAAAGTAGTCCACCTTTTCCGAATAGACTCGCGCGATATCCCTCTTCGCCACTTCGGAAAGCGGCGCCTTCGCCAGGAATTCCGGCCACGGCGTCGTGTTCATTCCCAGAATCAGCCGGTCTTCGCCAAACGTCTCTTTATCGAAAAACGCCGCCGTGCCCATTTTGGCATAGAGCGTCTGGTCGTAATCCTTGTAAAACCGCTCCGTCTCGACGCCAATCTCCTGGATCAAATTCTTGGCAACATCGCTGTACTTACCCGGGCTCTCGATGGACTGCGTCCCGCCATAGCTCAGCACCATGCGGTTTCCCGCGCGAAACTCGTTGCGCTTCGCGTGCCCGCCAAAATCGTCGTGATTATCGAGGATCAAGATCCGCGCGTCGTTCCCCGCGTGTTTGCGATAGAAATACGCCGCCGCAAGCCCGCTGATGCCGCCGCCCACAACCACCAAATCGTAGGATTCACCCGTTTTCTCCGCCGGACCATCCGCGTCCCATTTTTCACCGTCGCGCAGGGCGTGCGCGTAGGTATACGAGCCGTCGTGATTCCCCCGCATGCCCATCAGCGCCGGCGGATAGTAGCTCGGCGATTTCTCCGGCGCAAATTCATCCAACGCCGCCGCCGCGAGCATGTCCTCCGCTCCCAGCGCGCCCCCAGCCAGCGTTCCACCTATGCCGATCGCCACGCCATTCAGAAAATCGCGCCGCGTAATTGGGCAATGCATCCCAAGTTCGCGGTCTTTCTCGTCGACACTCATGCTCGAGCCCCTCTCCGCTAGGACAGAGGAACAGAAGTATAGCTTGCCGTGGATTTTTTCCGCACGAGCTGAATGAGACGCGCCGCTTTTATGCGCGGAAAAAGTTCTGCTGCTAGAGTTCCCTCAGCGCGGTAGCTATAGGAAGGCGCGCGGCTCGGATCGCAGGAAAAAGGCCCCCAAACACTCCCATGGCCAGCGCGAACAAGATCCCCATGATGAGCAGGTCAGGCGTGATCATAAAGGCGAACGCAAGATTCGAGAACGTCTGAAAGTTGATGGTGCTCGTGGTCAAACCGTTCAGCTTGAGAACGGCGAGGCAGCCCAGCAAACCTCCCACGAAGGAAATCAGGAGTGCCTCGATCAAAAAGGAGAAAACAACGGAAGGTCCGCCAAATCCTAGAGCGCGCATGGTGGCAATTTCCCGGCCTCGATCGGCAACCGCTGAATACATCGTATTCAGTGCGCCGAAAACGGCCCCGATGGCCATGATCATGGCGACGAAGCCGCCCAGACGCGTAATGAGTGTGGTCATGGCCGTAGATTGCTTTGCGTAATAATCAATTTCGCGATACGCGTCCACATCCAATCGTGGGTCCGTCGTAATCGCGTCCTTGAACTGCTTCAAGGCACCCGGGGAGGTCAGATGAACGGTGACAGACTGGAAATAAGTGTCCGATCGGTTGAAGGCCCCCGCTAGCAGATGCGCGTCCGCCCAAACCTCGGAATCGAAGGAGCTGCCGCCAGCGTCAAAGATTCCTACAACATTCCATTTCACGCTGCCCAGCGAAATGGTGTTGCCGAGCGTCAAACCTTTGTAGGTCTTGGTCGCGTTTTTGCCCACGACAATCTCGGCGAGTCCCGCCTTGAACATCCGGCCTTGCACAATTTTCACTTGCTTGCGTATCTCCAGCACGTTCGGTGAAACCCCGCGAAGTTCCACATTTGCGTCCGTGCCCGTCGAAATCAGAGGTATCGGAGCCATCAGCACGGCCTCCGGAGTCAACAGGGGGCCATCAGCTCCGCGCGCAATTCCCGGCGCGTCTTGAATCACCTTTACTTCGTCGAGCGATACGCCGCTCGTCATCTCGGAAGTTGCGCCTGCGCGAACCACGAGCGCGTTGTCCTTCGATCCCGAGGCGACCAGCGTGGCCCGAAAACCCCGCGCAAGTGACAGCATTGCGACGAAGACACCCACGGTCCCCGCGATCCCCAGGACCGCGACGATGGTCGATGTCCATCGCGCCTTCACGCTCCGAATATTGTAGACAATGGGAATCGCCATCTCAGACCCTCCGTAGCGCGTTCGCGACGCGCATACGCATCGCTCCAATCCCAGGAAGCAAGCCGCTGGCCACGCCCACAAAGATGGCAAACACCAGCCCCAGAGTAAGCATCGGCTTTGACAGCAGCAGCGGGGGGAGCAATCCGGTGAGCGCAACGCTAATTACGGGGATCGCCGCCCACGCCAGCAAGAGGCCCAATAATCCGCCAAAGAGGGCAATCATCGCCGATTCCGCGAGAACGAGGAAAAGGATGGACCCATCGGTTACTCCGATTGCTTTCAAGACCGCCAGCTCGCCGGTACGCTCGCGGACGGAAATCGCCATGGTGTTTCCTGTAACCAGGAGGAGCGTAAAAAAGACGACGGTTCCGATGCTCAGGATAAGGAACTCGATATTCCCGAATTGCTTGGCAAAACCCGCGGCAAAGGCGGACTCGGTTTCGGTCTTGGTTTCGTAAGAAGAGTTGGCGAACATGGCGTCAATGGTCTTCGCGACCCGTACGGCGTCGTCCGGACTATCGAGTTTCAGGATGTACCATCCCGCCGTGCTCTTCACGGCGGCGGGGACATTCTCGTCGAAGTCTTTCCAGTGAAACCAAAATTGGCTCTCATCGCCGTCCGCTTTTTCCGTATGGTAAATGCCGTCGAGATTGAATTCCCACGTTTTCGTCGGCCCGTACAAAGAATTCAAAATGGGGATGCGGTCTCCGACTTTCCACCCGAATCGCTTCGCCGTCCGCGCGCCTGCGATTGCGCCTTCCTGATCCTTTACGAACGTGTTCCATTGATCGTCCGGCACTTTAAATTCCGGATACACTTTGCGGTGGTTCTCCACGTCAATCGCGAACTGCGGAAAAAAGTTTTTCTCGTCCTGGTAAACTCCGCCGAACCAATGATCCTGCGTCACATATTTCACGCCGGGTATCACCCGTATTTTGTCTCCGTAGGAGATGGGCATCGTTTGTATTAATCCAATTCGGTTCTCGACCACCAGCCGGTCCGCGCCCGCAATATCAATGCCACGATTGAAAGCGCTGTTCACCACCGCCAGGAACGTAAAAAGCACCAGCGCAATGGCGAACGATCCGATCGTAAGAATCAGGCGAACTTTCTTCCGGAACAGATTGGCGAAAATCAGCGTGTGGAATTTCATGCCACGCCTCCGGCAATAACCCCTTGCTCGGGCCTCGAGGCTTCCACCAACACTCCTTTCTCGAGATGCAGCGTCACGTCCGCCTGCTTCGCCACCGCCGGATCGTGCGTGACCATCAACACCGTCTTGCCGTACTCCTTCACCAGCCGGTGAATTAGGTCCATGATCTCGTCCGCGCTCTTCCTGTCCAGATCCCCCGTCGGCTCATCGCACAGCAAAAACGTCGGGTCGGCCACGATGGCCCGCGCGATCGCCACGCGCTGTTCTTGTCCGCCGGAAAGCTGCCGCGGGTAGTGATCCATGCGGTTTGCCAGCCCCACAACACTGAGCGCCGTTTCCACGTGCTTGCGCCGTTCAGACTTGGAAAGTTTGGTCAACAATAGCGGCAGCTCCACGTTCTGAAACGCCGTCAGCACCGGAATCAGGTTGTACATCTGAAAGATGAATCCCACATGCCTCGCGCGCCAGTGCGTCAGCTTGCTCCCGGACATGTTGGTAATCTCGTCGCCCGCCACGGTAATGCTTCCATGCGTCGGCACGTCCAATCCGCCCAGCAAATTCAGCAGCGTGGTTTTTCCAGAGCCGCTAGGCCCCATGAATCCCACGAAATCGCCCTTATCCACGTCCAGATTGAGCCGTTGCAGCACCTGGATTTCTTCTCCGCCGCGCCGGTAGGATTTGTCCAATCCGCGCACCTGAATCAGGCTGTTCCCGTTTCCCTGGCCATCCACTCGAATCATGTCTGCGGCTCCTATTTCTTGATCTGCACAGCCTGTCCGTCTTGCAAATTCGCCGGCCCGCTATCGACTACTGTGTCTCCCGCCACAAGCCCGGACAGAATCTCCGTTTGCGCACCCTGCGCATTGCCAATCGCCACCGCGCGCCGTTCCAGGTGATCGTTCTTCACCAGGAAGACAATCTTTTTTCCGTTGTCGTCGTGTATCGCTTCCGTCGGCAGCAGCACCGCCACTGTGGCCGCCTTCGCGCCATTCTTTTTCTTCGGCGCATCCTCCAGGAACGTCACCTTAACGCCCATGTCGGGCAAAATTCGCGGATCCAGTTTGTCGAACGAAATGCGCACCTTCACCGTCGCTTTCTGCCGGTCCGCCGTGGGAATCACGGTTCGCACATGCGACGGAATCTGCCAATTGGGATACGCATCCAGCGTCGCCATCACCGGTTGCCGGTCCTTCACGCGCGCGATGTACGCCTCGTTGACGTCCACCTCGATCTCGTTCGAATTCATATCCACGATCGTCGCGATGCCCGTACGCGTGAATCCGCCGCCCGCCGAGACCGGCGACACCATTTCGCCCACTTGCGCATCCTTCGAAACCACGATTCCGTCGTAGGGCGCCGTGATTACGCAATTGTCCACCGCTTGTTGTGCCTCGTTTATCCGCGCATCCGATGCCAGCACCTGTTCTTTTGCCAGCATGATTTTGGCTTTTAAGCTGTCCGCTGCGGCACTTGAGGTATCCAGTTGTTCCTGAGACTGCACGCCCGCCTTACGCAGTTCCTGCGCGCGCCGCAGTTCGATTTCCGCGAGGTGCAACTGCACCTGAAGATCCTCAATCGCCGCTTGCGAAGCGTTCCTGTCCGCCACTGCCGAATCCAGCGCTCGCTTCGCGTCCGATTCATCCAGCGTGGCCAGCAACTGTCCTTTGTGTACGTGCGTGCCTTCGTCGAAGAACACTCCGGTGACTCGCCCCGTAATCTTCGCCGCGATGGTGGCCCTTCGCCGCGGCGTCACGTACCCGCTCGCATTCAAGATCGCTTCCCGGCCCCCGTCCTGGGGCGCTTGCGCCGTCACCACTTCGACCACAGGCGTCTGATTTCGGAAGGCGAACGCCAATCCCCCGATCACCACGATCAATCCGAGCACCGCCGACACGTATCCCACGCGCTTCCCCATCTTGCCGCCCGTTCGGTGGCTATCATGGATCCGCAGCGAGTCCAAATCCGGCTTTGCGTGAAGCTCCGTCGCCGCCATCAATTCCCTTTTCTCCGTGTAAGACGCCTTACACCAGCGTTTACGCAGCCGCAGTGTGAAAAATTACAGGCCTTCCCTGGTTTTCTGCCCTTCATTCTACCTTGCTTTGCCGCCGCACGTTGGGTTCCGGCGAAGAAGCTCCGGCGTGTTCCGTACACTTTTGCTCTTCCAGCCGGATAGGCTGCCCGGCGCTTTGTAATGTCCCGCTTCTCACGTATACTCCTTTCCGTCTCTAATTACCTTAGATGGTGAGATATTTAGCTGTCAAGATAAAATGAAAAAGTCTCCCGCCCCCCGCAAACGGAATGCCTTGATCCAGAAAGTCGGCATGGATCTCGGCCGCGAACTCAGCACCGTCGCCGTCTTCCTCCATCAGGCTATCGCCAGCAGGCTTGGTCTCAACGTTACCGATACCAGATGCTTCGAGCTGATGTCCCGTTATTCCCAGCCGCCCCTCACCGCCGGATATCTCGCGCGAGCCACAGGTCTGACCACCGGCGCCGTCACCGGCATTCTGGATCGCCTTGAGAAGGCTGGCCTCGTCGAACGCTTTCGCGACCCCAGCGACCGCCGCAAAGTCTTTGTCCGGCCCCTCCCCGAGGCCCTCCAGCGTGTCGGCCGTCTCTATGAAGGCCTCGCCTCCGCTTCCCTGAAGCTGGCCTCCAGTTATTCCACCAAGGAACTCGAGCTCGATCAGCGCCTATCTCCAGCGCAGCCTCCAGATCCTCCGCGAACAAAGAGAAAAACTGCCGTAGTTTCACGGCCTGCTAGAGCGCGCTCCCCAGTCTGAGATTGCTCCCAAGGATCCAAGCGCCAAGCAGCCTAGTTGTTTGGGCAGCCACCGAATCTCAGGAATCGCTGGTTTTCTCGCCGTCTTTCCCCTTTACAAGACGTGGCAGCTCGCGTATTATCGTTTTCAGGTAATCTTGCGACTTCCACCTGGGAACGCCAATCTCCAGATTGGCGTTTTTGCTTTTAGGCCGCTTCTTAGCCTAACTTCTGCATTTGCAACATTTGCAATAATCAGCCGCGCGATGCGCCATTTTGTAGCCGCGCCGCAAATTAAGTCCTTTAGAAGCAACACTTACAGACATCTCCCGCAACTATTCATTCTAAAAGACTTACCTGAATAGCGAAGTCTTTTAGAATCAACACTTACGAAAAACAGGGGGGCACCCCTGGTGGGTCCAGATCGGGCGGGTACGAACCGGGAGGACGGCTGACAGAATGGACCGATCCTAGAGGTAGTCGGGGGGGGACCTCTGTCCACAATTGACATAAGAAATCCCACGACCGGACACTCCGTCGTCGCCACTCGTACCAGCTCAGTCTCTAAACCCTATCAGTTAAATGATTTAAACCTATCGACAATCGGGTATTCGGGATGCGCTACAATCTTGATTCTGGATCGATCGCCCGAGCGATGGAGCCTGGTCAATGCTGAACTTCTGGAAAGATATCCGTTACGCCTTTCGCACCCTAGCCAAAAACCCTGGCTTCGCCATCATCGGCATCGTCACCCTTGCCCTAGGGATGGCCGTCAACACCACCCTCTTCAGCGTCGTCAACGGATTTCTCCTTCGTCCGCTTCCCGTCCCTCACGCCGATCAAATCACCGTCCTCGCGCTTCAGCAGCCCACACTCGCCGGCGCTTACCGCTTTTCCTATCCAGATTACGAAGATTTGCGCGACCGTAACAATGTCTTTAGCGACCTCTTCGCCTATCGCATTACCCTCGCGGCCATCGCCGTCGACAAAAGATCCGATCATTCCCTCGTCAGCCGGGTCTCCAGCAACTATTTTTCTTCCCTGGGAATCCGGCCCGCCTATGGGCGCCTCATCCTCCCCTCGGAAGGCCGCACTCCCGGTACTGATCCCGTCATGGTCCTGGGCTATTCCTACTGGCGCAAAAGATTCGACGGCGATCCCGGCGTAGTAGGCCAAAAAGTGGAGCTTAACGGACTCCCCTTCACCATCGTAGGCGTCGCTCCTCGCGACTTCCACGGCACCTATTCCGTCCTCGACATGGACGCTTACGTTCCCTTTAGCGCAGAGACTCATGAAGATCCCGACGCCCCCATCCAAAAAATTTGGACCAGTCGCGGCTCCCGCTCGCTCACCGTTATGGGCCGTCTGAAACCCGGAGTCAGTATCAAGCAGGCGGAAGCCGCGCTTAACGTTGTGGCGCAAAACATTGCCCAGCAGCATCCCGATACCGAGAAAGGCCTCTCCGTTCAAGTTTTCCCCGAAAAACTGGCTCGCCCCGAGCCTGATCCTGACAATTCGCTCCTCATGGCCGCTATTGCTTTCACGACTCTCGCGGCTCTTGTCCTTCTCGTCGCTTGCTTCAACATCGCCAATGTGCTCCTCGTGCGCGCCACGGTGCGCCAGCGCGAGATGGCCATTCGCGCCGCTCTGGGCGCGGGCCGCGGCCGCCTCGTGCGCCAGTATCTGACGGAGAGTCTTCTGCTCGCTTTTCTCGGAGGCGGTGCCGGCCTTCTATTGGGTTCCTGGGCCGCTGGAATTCTCAGTTCCTTGAATCTCGAGACGGACTTGCCGTTCCGGCTCGATTTTCATCCCGACGCACGGGTTTATTTCTTTGCCCTGGCGGCGGTTCTTTTCACGGGTTTGGTCGTGGGAATCATGCCGGCTCTTCGCGCCGCGCGCACGAACGTGATCTCCATCCTGCATGAAGGAGGCCGCGGCTCATCCTCCGGACCGCGCCGCCAACTGGCACGGAACGCCCTTGTCGTCGCGCAAGTCGCCGGCTCGCTCGTACTCCTGATTGTCGCTGGCCTTTTCGTTCGCAGTCTCCAGAAAGCCCAGGAAATCAATCTCGGCTTCAATCCCCGCCACATTCTCGATCTCTCCGTCGACCTCGGACAGATCGGCTACAAAGAACCCCAAGCCCGTCAAGCCTATCGCGACATCGACAGCCGAATTCGGGCCCTACCAGGCGTGCAATCCGAGGCTGAGGCTTTTGTCGTCCCCATGGGTTACGTCAGTGCGGATGATCGCGTCTGGATTCCAGAGCATCCTTACGAATCCGGCCAGCAGCCTCCCACCATCATGTTCGACGCGGTCACGGACAGCTACTTCGACACGCTGCAAATTCCTCTCTTGCGCGGCCGCAAATTCTCCGACGCCGACAGCCAAAAAGCGTCCCCGGTTGCCATTATCAATCAAACTATGGCCGACAAGTTTTGGCCCCACGAAGACGCGCTCGGCAAACGCTTCAGTTCAAAAGGCCCCACCGGCCCTTTCATCGAAGTTGTCGGCATCGTTCAGAACGGAAAATACCAGAGCCTGACGGAAGACCCCACGCCGTTCTACTACCTGCCTTTGGATCAGAGCTATATGTCGATGCGTACCATCCATGTACGCGCCTCGGTTCCTCCGGACATTTTGGCTCTGCAGACCGAAGCTGCGATCCACGAAGTCGCTCCCGACGCCCCCGTCACGGAAGTAAAACCAATGATCGAGGCGCTTCAAAGCGCGAATGGTTTTTTCCTCTTCCGCTTTGGCGCGCAAATTACGGCGATCATGGCCCTTCTCGGCCTGATCTTGGCCGTGGTCGGGATCTATAGCGTGGTTTCTTACGCGGCAGTCCAGCGGACCAAGGAAATCGGTATTCGCATCGCCATGGGCGCTTCTCCTCGAGAGATTCTGAAAATGGTCCTCCGCCAGGGACTCGGCGTGGTTGGCATCGGGTTGGCCCTCGGTTTGGTTATTGCGTTCGCAGGCACGCGTGTGATGGCCACTTTTTTCGTGGGCGTTAAGCCCACTGACCCGCTCACCTTTGCAGCAGTGGCCCTCCTGCTCACCGGGATCGCGCTGTTCGCGTGCTGGATTCCTGCGCACCGCGCCACGCGCATCGATCCACTCGTCGCTCTGCGTTACGAGTAACTCCTCGCGGGGCTAACTTCTGTTTTCCGTGAGTTCCGAACGCGAATCTTGCCGAGCTTTCAGAACGTAAGGATCCGCTCACGTCTGTATTTTGAGGTTCAAAACCTGCTTCAATCCTGACGCAATGCGGTCATCGGGTCGACATGCGTCGCTCGGCGCGCGGGGATGTAGCACGCCAAAAAGGCGGATAACATAAGCACCGCAGCTACGGCGCTGAACGCGACGGGATCGAGGGTGCCGATGCCATACAACATCCCCCGCATGAGCCGCCCAACGCCATAAGAACCGGCAAGCCCGATTAGAAGACCGATGAAGCCCAGAGTCATTCCTTCTTTCAGTATCAGGCCGAGTACTTGCGTCTGCCCGGCGCCTAGCGCCATGCGCAGTCCGATTTCGTGAGTTCGCTGCGCTACTCCAAAGGACATCACGCCGTAGATTCCAAAGGTGGCCAGACAAAGAGCGATCACCGCAAAGCTTCCAAACAAAACGGCGCCGAATCGGTCTCCGCCCATGGACTCCTCGAGAAGCTGGTCCATGGTCTTGACGTCGGCCATCGGCAAGTCAGGATCGGCGGAATGGATAACGGCGGCAATGCTTTTATTGACGGACTCCGGCTCTCCGGCCGTGCGCACAGCCATGGAAACCGATGGCCAGGGGCTCTGCGCGAACGGCACATCGATTTCCGGGAACCCTTCCCCTTTGGGGCCGCCGTTGCGCACATTTTCATATACGCCGACAATTTGCCAATCGATGGGCGGACCTAGGTTTGTAACTCCGGGAATCAGTTGTTCGACCGAAATCCGCTGCGTCAACGGATCGGCGTTCTGAAAATAGCGCTTCACGAATGTCGAGTTCACTACAGCAACAGGCAGGCCGCCGGCGACATCGGCTTCCGTAAAGGACCGGCCGCGCGACATGCGGATCCCAAAGGTCTTGAAAAAGCCGGGCGTGACCTGGTTGAAACCCGCCCCCGGGCGCTGTGAGCGATCGGCGACTGGTTTTCCGACGATTTCAAACGGCATACCGAAATTCGTTCCTTCCACCGGCATGCCCGTGGACACCGAAGCCGAAGTGATTCCTGGCAGCGTCTGCACGCCCGCAATCAATTGCTGGTAAAACAATGTGATCTGCTCTGGTGTTTTCAGCCGGTCTGTCGGCATCGGAAGATCGAAGGTGAGGATATGGTCCGTGCGGAAACCCATGTCCACATGGGTGATATTCCAGAAGCTATGCACCGCGAGACCGGCAGCGGCAAGGAGCATAAGTGCCAGCGCAAACTCGGCCAGAACCAAAGCATGGCGCGCTCTGTGCCGCCCGACGCTGAATCCCGTGCGGCCGCCTTCCTTCAACGTCTCATTTAGATTTAGTCGAACGGCTTGCAATGCCGGCGCGCAACCAAATAGCACGCCCGCAAGCATGGTGGCTCCAAGAGTGAAGAGAAGCACGGGCACATTCAGCCTGACGTCTGCTTCCGAAGGCAGCGTGAACGGCGGCATCAACGCGATGATGACTTTCAGGAATCCCCAGGCCAAAGCGATGCCGAGTGCACCTCCGATGCCCGCCAAGGCCAAACTCTCCGTAAGGAATTGGCTGAACAGTTGGCCACGCGTCGCGCCGAGCGAAGAGCGAACCGCGATTTCTCTTTGACGCACGGTGCCGCGCGCAAGAAGGAGGTTGGCGACATTGGCGCAAGCAATCAGTAAAACGAAACCCACTGCCCCGAGTAGCATCCAGAGGGCCCGCTGCGTGTCGCGGCTCAGAAAGTCATTTTGCAATGGTTCGACGGTTGCGCCCCAGCCCTGGTTCGATTTTGGATAGACTTCGGCGATATGCTTCGTCACGGAGTCCATATCGGCGTTGGCTTGTGCCACGGTGACGCCGGGCTTCAAGCGAGCCATGACTAGGAGCCAATGAAACTCGTGATTGATTTGATCCGGCTTGAACGCCAACGGGACGTATAGTTCACTCTGCACGCGGTCGGTCGCCCCAGGCGCCAGGACTCCGACAACGGTGTAGAGCTCGCCATCCATTCGAACTTGCTTGCCGAGGATGCCGCGGTCGGCACCGAAGCGATTCTTCCACAGTTTATAGGTGAAAATGACCTCGTGGTCTTTGCCGACCTGCCCTTCCTCGGGCAAGAAATCGCGCCCGATCAGTAGGGGCTGGCCAAGCACCTCGAGAAAACCAGGGGTGCCGGGTTCTGAATTGACTTGCTCGGGCTGGCCGGAGATGGTCAAGCTCATCTCGCCGCCTGTCCATGCCGCCATGGAGGCAAACGCGGTACTTTGGCGCTTCCATTCCAAGTAGTCTCCTGCGGCCGTACTATTGCGGTGGCCGCCGGTCTTGGACCAAACCATGACGATTCGATCGGGCTGTCTGTATGGCAGAGGAGCCAGCAGGGTGGCATAGACCACGCTGAAGATAGCGGTATTCGCGCCGATGCCCAGGGCCAGGGCCAGCACGGCAATCGAGGTAAAGACAGGGTTTTTCCAAAGGAGCCGCAGGCCAAAGCGCAGGTCACGCCACAGGTTGTTCACGCAGTTCTCCTCAACGCGAGGATTGGGGCCAGACACTCGTCTCCCAAGTAGACGAACCATTTGGCGTTTGGTTCCCTTTTCTTGAGGTGGGGTAGGCTCATTTTTTTGAGCGCCGAAGCCAGCCGCATCCTGCGGTTACCTCCGGGCCCTTGCGCCGGTGGAACAGTAGGGCCATTTTCTGAGCCGGCGTGGCATGCTTCCGGTTAACCTTGCTAGTAGCTGTGCTTCCCTCGAAGAGCGTGTACCGTGTCTTTCGAACACCTGCGCCGTAGCAGTCGCGTCCCCAAAGAGCTCGCTATCCTTCTGACTGGAAGCGACATGGACGGCAAGGGCTTTTCGGAGATGACCAAGACGGTTCTCCTTAGCCGCCACGGCGCTGGCATCATTTCCACCTTCAAACTCTACGCCGAGCAAGAGATCATCATTCGCTATCTGGACACCAACAAAGAAGCCGTCGTCCGCGTCGTTGGCCGCATCGGTTCGGAAGGCGAGACTTACACCTATGGCGTGGCGTTCGTAGACACCTCCAATATCGACTTTTGGGGCATCGATTTCTCGCCTGTCTCCGAATCCGAAAAGCAAGCTCGCCGCGTCCTCCTTGAGTGCGCAACCTGCCAGCTTCGCGAAACCGTGGATCACATCGACGTCGAATCAGACGTCCTCATGATCAACGAAGGCATCGTCCGTTATTGCAAGGAATGCCACGATTCGACTCTCTGGAGGCGCTCCGCCGAGGTCCCAACCGAAACCAAGGAAGAGCAGCCCGTGCTTGTAGCCGCTGGACGGGACGCTAAGGTTTCCTCTTTCGTGGGAGTCGCGAGTGATGTGAGCGACGCGAGCGACTTCACCGACCTGAGCGGCGCGAGCATCCCCAAGACGCAGTCCTCTCCCATCAGCCTGACTGATCCCATCTCACAAACTCCTTCGTCCTATGCCTCGCCTACCGACCGCATACCTGCCGTGCCCGCGGAGAACCGCCGGAAACACACGCGTACTAAGGTCAGCTACAAAGCCTGCATTCGCCGCTCAGGCTTCACCGATGATGTTGTCACCTGCGAGGATATGTCCAAGGGAGGCCTTTGCTTCAGGAGCCGCAAGCAATACTTTCCGCGCACCGACATCGAAGTCGCTGTTCCCTATGCGCCCGGCGCAAACGCCATCTTCGTGCCCGCGGAGATTGCCTGGGTCGTCGAAATCACGAAAGACAAGCTCTACAAATGCGGCGTCGCCTATCGCCGCACCACGCGAGCGTCATAACTTCTTCGTCGCAGAACTCTCAAAATGTCTGTGCGCGCAGTCTAAGGAATAGTCCGTGGTCCCCGGCCGTCCGTTCCCGGAAGTCCAACTCCTCGCGCCCATTAGCGAGCATGACGATCGAGTCCATGACTCTGAAGCGGCGCAAGCGCCAGGATCGCCGCAGCCGCGCTCTCTGTGCGCAGCTTTGTCCGCATGGGCCGAGCGGAAGCCTATACAATAGAAAGGTGCAAAGCCGGTCCGTGACCGGATGGGCCCGCGATACATTATGAAAACAATGGCTGTCTCCAAATTTCGGCGAAACCTCTTCCGTTCGGCTGCTCTCGCGGCTTTAGCCGCTTTTGTGTGCCAGATTCCCGTTCGTGCGCAGGAACAAAACGGAAGCGTGATTCACGTCGGCGTGAACCTTGTGCTTTTGGATGCGACGGTTAAAACCAAGTCCGCCCAGATCATGGCCGACCTGAAAAAAGAAGATTTTGAAGTTCGCGAAGACGGCGTGCGCCAGAAGATCGACGTCTTTAGCCGCGATCAATTGCCCATCAATGTCGCCCTCGTGCTGGATTTGAGCGACTCGATTGGCCCGTTTCTCGGCCCTCTGCGCGACGCCGCGAACGCAGCCCTCGCCGCTCTCAAGCCCGACGACGAAGCCGCACTCTTTACGTTTTCCACGGAAGCGCAACTGCGCGTGCCCTTCACCACGGACAAAACCGCGATCGCGAATCAGATCAATTCCTTCAAAGCGGGCGGCGCCACGAATATCAACGACGGCATTTTTCTCGCCTCCCAATATCTCCTGCCGCTGCCACCCAAAGGCCGCCGCGTCATCATCCTCATTAGCGATGACGTTGGCACCGACGCCGGTGGACAAGGCACGCGCGACATCGTCACCGAAGCCATCGCCGCCGACGCGACTCTGTATAACCTCAAAATTCCCGGCTACAATCCGCCGCAAACTCTGTTTGCCGCCAGCATGATTCCCGGACTCGTCAACATTCGAAAAGTCGTGGAGGCCACCGGCGGAGAAATTTTTGACGTTCAGGACGTCGCTCATCTTACCCCCGCGTTCCAGGCGATGATCGAGCGCATCAAGACTCGCTACACGCTGGGCTACTACACCAACGCTACCGCTGCTCTCGGCAAACCCCACAAACTGGATGTGCGCTTGGCTTCATCCTTCGGCAAGAAAAACCGCGACTACGTGGTGCTCTCGAAATCCGGCTTTTACGTGCACTGAAAGATTCCCACTCGCCCGGCACTGGAACCACACTCAGCATTCGCGCGCACGCCAGATTCCGGGCAGAGAGAACGCATTGTCCTGTTGACATCCCACAGGTCGTTTGCGATACTCCTGTGGATACACCACAGGAGGCGGCATGCCTGGCGCCAAGTCTGAAATACTTCAAGGCACTCTCGACTTGATGGTCCTCAAAACGCTCGCCTCGATGGGCCCGCTGCATGGTTATGGCATCGCGCGGCGCATCGAACAAATCAGCGAAGAAGCGTTGCAAATCAATCAGGGCACGATTTACGCCTCCCTGGTTCGCCTGATGCAGCGCGGATGGATTTCCGGCGCCTGGGGCGCTTCCGACAACAACCGAAAAGCAAAATTTTATTCCCTAACGAAAGCCGGACGCAGGCAGCTCCACGTCGAAGCGCGCAATTGGGAGCGCATTTCCGGCGTGATCGGCCGCGTCCTGCGCATCGCGGAGCGTGGATAAACCGTGTTTTCCTGGATGAAATCGCTCGCTTTCCGAATTCGCACCTGGCTTTCGCCTCGCGCCGTGGAGCAGGACTTCGACCGCGAGCTCGCGGCCCATCTCGATTTGCTCACCGAAGAAAATATTCGCCGCGGCATGCCGCCGGAAGAAGCAAAACGCGCCGCTCGCATCCGCCTGGGCGGCTTCACTCAGCTCAAGGAAACGAATCGCGAACTTCGCGGCCTGCCACTGCTCGAAACTTTTCTGCAGGACGTGCGTTACGCATTCCGCATGCTGCGAAAAAATCCGGGTTTCACCGCCATCGCTGTTCTCACGCTTGCTCTCGGCATCGGCGCAAATACGGCCATCTTCAGTGTGGTGTACGCCGTCCTCTTGAGGCCGCTTCCCTATGCGTCTCCCAGCCAATTGTTCACCGCGTTTCAAACAAACAGGCAACAAGGGATTGAGGAGACCGGCTGTTCGTATCCGAATTATGAGGATTGGCGGGCGCAGAACAATGTCTTTAGCGAAATGGCGGGTGTCGTTGGCCATCAGCTCACGCTAACGGGCCGCGGCGAGCCTACCGTTGTTAATGCCTCCGTCGTGACCGCCGAGTTTTTTTCACTCCTGGGTGTCAAGCCGCTGGCCGGGCGCGTCTTTTCCCCCGCGGACGGAAGGCGCGGCGCACCGCCGGTGGCGCTCATCAGCGAAGGACTCTGGCGCGCGCGCTTCGGTGCAGATCCGAACTTACTCGGCAGTTCCATCGACCTGGACAAGCGTCCCTTCACTGTTATTGGCGTCATGCCCGCCGGCTTTCCCACTCCTTTTTTCAACGTTCCGCAGGATGTCTGGATTCCCCTCCCTCAAGACCCTGTCTTCAGCACGTTCATGCCTCCTCGCGGAACGCACATGCTCCCTGTCATTGTACGACTCAAGCCGGGTGTTTCCGTGGCTCAGGCACAGGCGGAAATGGACGCCATCAGCCAAAGGCTGGCCCAGGAATATCCAGCGGTGAACACTGGCTGGACCGTCCGCCTCGTTCCGCTGCAAAAAGAAATTGTGGGAGATGTAAAAGCCGCGCTGCTGGTGCTGCTCGGCGCCGTGGGCTTGGTGCTTTTGATCGCTTGCGCCAATATCGCCAACTTACTCCTGACGCGGGCCACTTCTCGCGCACGCGAGATTGCTGTCCGCGCCACGCTCGGCGCCGGGCGCGCACGAATTATTCGACAGTTGCTCAGCGAGACGGCGGTGCTTGGTCTTCTCGGCGGCATCGCTGGAATCGCTCTCGCATACTGGGGCGTTCAAGCCCTGAGTACTCTTCTGCCCTCGAGTTTGCCTCAACTGAACCCCGTTCGTGTTGATAGATTTGTTCTGGGCTTCGCCCTTCTGCTTTCCGCCGTCGCCAGTTGCGTGTTTGGGGTGGCGCCCGCGTGGTTCGCGGCCAATTCCAATTTACAGGGAAGCCTCCGCGAAGGCGGCGGCCGTTCCGGCGAAAGCCGTAATCGCCGCCATGCGCGGAGTTTCCTGGCGGCGGGAGAAATTGCGCTCGCGATGGTGTTGCTGGTCGCCTCCGGTCTGCTTTTGCGCAGTTTTGCCAAACTTACTTCGGTCAGCCCAGGCTTTGACGCTCAACACATCGTGAAGGCCGATGTCTCCCTACCGCAATTTCAGTATTCCACGCCACGGCAATGGACCGCCTTCTCCAATGAATTGCTCGCTCGCATCCAGGCTCAACCGGGCTTGCAAGACTCCGCCATTGTTGTTCCCTTACCCATCGTCCAGGGATTCGTCAACCTTGGATTCGACATCGTGGGAATTCCCCGCGCGTCCTCAAGCGAATCCCGAACGGCGGATTATGCCTCCGTCAGCCCGGGATATTTTCGGGTGATGGGTATTCCGCTTCTGGCCGGCCGATTCTTCAGTCCGCAAGACGTCCCGTCTGAGCTGCCAGTCGCCTTGATCAGCAGAGGCATGGCGCGGCGTTATTTTCCAGATCAAAATCCCATCGGCAAACGGCTGATCTTCGGATTCCCACCGGGTCCTGGAGTCACGCGCGAAATCGTCGGAATTGTTGGCGACGTGCGGGACGTTTCGCTGGGCAAGTCTCCAACTCCAATGATGTATGTGCCCTACGCACAGGCGCCATTCTGGGGCGCGGGCATAGTCGTAAAGAGCACGCTGAGCACGGCCAGCGTGGCCGTCGCCATTCGCCAGGCGGTTCACAGTATCGATAAAGATCTGCCCGTCACCGATGTCGCCACGATGCCTGCCATGATCGACAAATCCGTCGCGCAGCCCAGGTTTCGCACCTTTTTGCTCGGGCTCTTCGCCGCAATGGCATTGGTTCTTGCGGCCACTGGAATATTCGGTGTGATCTCCTACTCGGTCTCGCGCCGCACGAACGAGATCGGGATTCGCGTGGCGCTGGGCGCTTCGCGCAGCGCCATTTTGCGGATGGTCTTGCGCGAAACGCTTGTCCTGACGTTCGCGGGAATGGCGATCGGAATTCCCTGCGCGCTCGCGGGTTCTCATCTCGTTGTTCACATGCTGTTCGGCGTCACGGCTTACGATCCAGCCACCATCGGCGTGGTTACTCTCGCTCTCGCCGCTGTCGCCGCCCTCGCGGGATATCTTCCCGCGCGCCGCGCCATGCGTGTCGATCCCGTGGTCGCTCTTCGCTTTGAATAAAATCGCGCGTAAGGGCGGTCCGCATTGACCGCTGCGCTGCTCCGCGCGGGACGAGTCTCCCCAACACGTTCGCATGTCCGCTCAGGTTCGCATCTCATCGTGCTCATGCAATCGTCGAGAGAAGATTGAACGTGCCATCGACCACTTCGACGAACGTTCTTTCTTCGCGCAAAATGACCTTCTTGCTTTGCGCCATCGAAAAATTCATCCGCGCTTCCTTATCGGTATGCAAGCGCGCGCGGTACTCCTCGTACGCCGCCAGGCTATCGAACGAAATCAATCCCCACGCGATATCGTTTGTCCCTTCGTGCGGAAGAAAGTATCCAATCAGGTGGCCGCCGCAGCGCGGAATGATCCGCCCCCAATTCTCGGCGTACTTCTGGAACTCATCCTTCTGAAACGGATCGATCTGGTAGCGGATGAAGCAGGTGATGGTCATTTCTGTGCTCCTGGATTGCGGCCTGGCGTCTTGTTCGCGCCCGCCGGCCGCAAGGACCGCACCCATCGCACCGATCAATTCGATCGCTTGCCTTCGACTAATTTGCTCAGTGCGGGGCGTGGCCGGATTCATGAACTCCAAGATGCCCGTTGCGCGGCATCTACACTTCGTTTATCATCAAACAATGGATGTAAAGCCGCACGCCGACGCCGCCGTCTCCCGCATCGCCTCCGCCATCGGCGAACCCGCACGCGCCCGCATGCTCTATTGCCTAATGGACGGCCACGCGCGCACGAGCACGGAGCTTGCCGTCGTAGCGCAGGTCAGCCCCTCGACCGCAAGCGTGCACTTGAATCGGCTGAACGCCGCCCGCCTGGTCAAAGTTTTAGTCCAGGGTAAACATCGCTATTACAGTCTGGATGGGTTGGAAGTTGCCGGCGTTCTCGAAGGATTGAGCGTTCTCGCCGGCGGCTCTCGAAATACTTTTGTTCCGAACACTCCGCCGCGTCTGCGCGCTGCGCGCACTTGTTACGATCATTTGGCGGGCACGGTGGGCGTTTCGCTCCACGACCGCTTCAAAGCGCTTCGCTGGCTCTCGCCCAATTCCCTGACCAGCGAAAATTCCTACGACCTCACGCCGTCCGGTGCAAGAGCTTTTGAGTCCCTCGGCATCGATCTCGATGCGGCTCGCGCGCTCCGCCGCCGTTTCGCCTGCCCCTGTCTCGATTGGAGCGAGCGCCGCTATCACGTCGGCGGCGCGCTTGGTGCAGCCTTCTTGAAAATCGCTCTAAAACGAAAGTGGCTGCTTCAGGATCTCGACAGCCGGGCCCTCAGCGTCACACCGTATGGCCGCCGCGAATTCCTCGCCCGCTTCGGCCTCCATCTAGCAGAGACGAAGCTCGCCTTGGACGCGAACGCAACAGCTCACTCGTAGCGCAACGCAACCAGCGGTTCAACGCGTGCCGCGCGCCATGCATGGCCCCAAAATGTTTGGCGTCCGTGGTTTATTTCGTGATGGTGATCGTAAGGGTAGCCGCGTGGCTGATCGCACCGCCGGCGTTTGCGGCGGCCGAGACGGAAACGCTGTCAGGCCCGCCGATGGGCGTGCCCGGATTTCCGACGCTCTTGGTTCCCGAGCTGCTGCAGGAAACGACTCCTGTTGCCAGCACCAGCAGCAGCAAGAAACCGATAAGGCGCGCGCCAGTAATCGTTCGTCTCCGCTGACCGGCAAGTCCAAAAATCATTGCCAATCCAGGAATCAGAAACGCATAGAATGCTTGGCGAGAAAACGGCTTCGTCAAGCGCATCGCCGCGCTGGCTGCGGTTGTGGTGACCGTGAGCGTAGTGGTTCCCGGCGCGCCATTTGGCGTGACGGAAGCAGGATTGAAGCTGCAGGCCGCTTCCGAGGGCAATCCGCTGCAGGCAAAAGTTACCGCCGAGTTGAATCCGTTTTCCGGCGTGACGGTAAACGTCGCTTGCCCGCTTTGTCCGGCGACGATGGTCAGAGTCGACGGACTTACCGAAACCTGGAAATCGGGCGAAGTCAAGTTGATGATGTAGACCGCCGTGGCCACGGCGCTGTTTGCATAGCCGTCGGCTACCGCAATCGCTTCGATCGTTTCCGTTCCGCCGACTGGAATCGCGCCGCTGTATTGCGTGGACGCCGTGGTGGGCGCCGTACCGTCCGTCGTGTAATAGATCGCCGCGCCTGGCGTCGTATCAGCGATAGTTACGGACTGGGCTGCGGTATAGGTGCCCGCCGCAGGAGTGAAGGTCGGCGTGGCCGCCGTCGGGGGTGCTGTTACGAAACCGTGAAACGTTCCGTTCGTGTCTGCATACGTTCCTGTGATATCCCCGGCGGTGTTGACGCTGAAACCAACCGTCCCTGAAATCATGCCCGAGGTGCTGGCGCCCGGCGCATCGAGCGGCGCGGTTATTGTGCCTGTGACGCCGCGGAAGAAGCCGTGATTTACGCCGTTTGCGTCCTCATAGAATCCCGTGATGTCCCCTGTCGAGTTGATGCTTGCGGAAAGAGTCCCCGGAAATAAACCCGCCGTACCAGCGCCCGTCACCTCGAACGTGGTAAACGCTGGCGTGTTGCTTGCAGCCGTGTATACAAACCCATGAAACACGCTGCTCGCGTCGGTAAAGATTCCCGCGATGTCCCCAGCCGAGTCGAAACCGACGGGTAGTGTGCCCATGAAGGAAAATCCGCTGTTGCTCGTGCCCGTGCCCGCTCCCGGAGCGTCGATGGGGGCAGAAATCGTGCCGTTCGCGGCGCGCACAAAGCCGTGAAACGTCTGGTTTGCATCCACGTAAAATCCCGTGATATCTCCGGCCGTGTTGATGCTCATGGGGATGGTTCCCTGGGTGGCGCTTGTGCCTGCTCCCGTAACATTGAAAGTCGTGAAAGTGACCGTTCCGTTGGCCACGGTCCGCACGAAACCATGCCGCACTGCATTCGCGTCTACATAGATTCCCGTGATGCTTCCCGCCGAGTTGATGCTTAAAGCGATCGTTCCCCGATGCTTTGTGGTGGTGGGCGCGCCTGGAACATCGAACTCGGTGATCGTGCCGTTCGCGGCGGCCCGCACGAACCCGTGATACGCGTTGTTGGTGTCGGAATACATTCCCGCGACGTCGCCGTTCGTGTCGATGCTGATGGCGAAGGTTCCCTGATTCAGAACGGTGCCCGCGTCCGGAGCGTTGAAGGCGGTGATTGTGCCCGTGGAGGCCGCGCGCACGAAGCCATGAGCGACGTTGGGTGCCGTCAGGTAAACTCCCGTGACGTCTCCCGCCGTGTTGATGCTGATTCCGAGGGTTCCCTGAAGGGATCCCGCGCCTGCACCCGGAGCGTCGAAGCTGGTGAACGTGGGCGCGCTGCTTCCCGATGCCTGAGCTCGCGTGGTGGTCTTCGCCCATACTCGTGTCAGCCGAGTTCCTGTCAGGCAGAGAACTCCCAAGGCTACTGCACCTAGACTTAAGATGCCTGCGGCGACGAACCGTCGACGCTTCGAGAGCGTACTTGGGATTGCACGAGCCACGCGCAAAAACGACGAACGATGAGCAGACAGACGTTGCATAAACATTCCCCCGATTTTGGTGATGAATGAATTCGCGAATCGGGCGATGCTTGCAATAGTTTGCAATTACGTCAATAGGTGTCGGGCAGAGATGATATGAATTTGGTATGAAATAGAGGTCAAAAACGTATGTAACAGCCGGCTGCGTTGGGCGCGCGGAGCGCGCAAAATCTCGCTAAACGATTGGAATCATAGAGCATAGTTTCGGCCGGGTATTCGTTCCTTAGGGGAAGCTGTCGGATCGGCCAGCGCACGAGAACGGCGTCTCAGTCCCCACGCCTCCATGCCTCTCTCAACGCTCAAGTTCAGTTTTAGTGCACCAAGTCGGGGACAAACTCTGTTTTGCAGCCGACCAGGCACCGGACTTTTTCGAATTGCAATTGTTCTTCGGTTGTGAAGACGTGAGCGTCCTCGCTCTTAGCGTAGAACGCGGCATGCGCGGTCCGAAACTGTTCGTCTGCGTATGCTGTAACCAAACTAAAGCCCTTATCGAACTGATACCAGACGGGGCAGCCCTCGGGTTCCAAACATTCCTCAATCGATAGCTGAATGCTCCCATTTTGGACCGAGACTTCCCCGCCGGCGTTATAAACGTAGAGGGCTTTATTCAGATCGCTGCGCGTAAACAAGAGACGGAGCCTCTCCTGGGCCGCGCCCATGCCGTGGATTTGAAGTTCCGGCCGCGCAGCCTCGGTCGAGGCGCCGGAAACGCCGTCAGGGTCAAGCACTATCATTGTGGCTTGATGATAGCCATTGCTTATACCGGTGGCTATGATCTCTTCCTGTCCGTTTCCATCCAGGTCGGCAAGGATCAGGTGGTCTAGATGCCCCGAGTGCCAATACTCCGAAATCGTTTTGCCTTTCGTATCGATCATGGCAATTTGATCGGGCCACCACGGATCGTTTCCACTCGAGACGACGATCCGCCTGGGCTTCCCTCCGGCCGCCTTCAAAACGACAAGCCCAAATGATCTGTAAATGGCCGGTGCTCCCTGGAGTTCCGGCAAGTTTCTTCCCGGTGTCCAGCGCCAGTTCTCTTTGCCTCGATCGGAATAACAGATCAGCGTGGTCGAGTGCAATCTTGGGGTAACAGCGGAGTGATAGAGCAAGAGAACTTCGGTATGGCCGTCGCCGTCCAGATCGCCAAACCATATTCGAGTCGCTATTCCCTGGTCGTAGTATTCGGACCAGAGCCCATCGCGAAAACTCTTGCTCCAAAGCTCCTTGCCATCCGCGTTCATAATCCGCAGCACCGGCCCGTCCACGCGCGCGGACTGGGGCTGGTCATGCTTCGCCAAACTCGGGATGAGAAGATAGATCAGTACGCCAAGAATAATTGCCGGGACGAGGAACTTGAGAATTCCGATGGGGCTTATGCGACGAGTCGGAGAGGACCCTTCCGCCGTTTGGCCGCCGTCGCCCCCGCGAGGCACGGCTGCGATCCAACGTTTCTCCTGAGGACCATTCGCCGAAGGCGCCGAGCGCTTCGGAAGGCAGATTGTGATGGGGTCGTTCCTGCCTTCCCCGTCATAATAGGATTCCAGCGCGTTCCGCAGTCGATTGATCTCCGTGGCTACGTCCGCGGCGCGTTTCGTTCTGGTTTCCGCCTGGCCAAAGCTCCTGGATCACGCTCTCGGTATTCAAATTGGCCTGTGAATCGAGGTTCTCGGACAGAATTTCCAGCAGCTTTCTGAGCTGGCTCTTGTTCGCCAGGCTCTGGCTGTGAAGAATTCTGTCGATCTGATCCTTGATGGCCGCGGGATTCATGGTTCGAAGAACTCCGTGGCACACCCGCAGAGAGTAAAAAAAGGGCCCTAAGCTGGGTTTTGCCTGGAGTTACATTCGGCTAAGAAAAAGACATCACCAATGATTGCGTGATGGTCCCTGTTGACTCGAAATCTTCTTCTCGCCCTCAAAAAACTGTGCCAATTGTAAGCCCATTTCGCCCAATCGCACCACCCGAAAAATGGTCCGTCGGGCGCGCGCCGAACGATCCGTAGTGCGTTCGAGTGTCCACCAAACTAGGGGTTCCATCTCTTCCCGTGTGGAGTAGGGATCTCCTCGACGGCTGCTCTGTCTCGAAGACGCTCTGCATAGAGACACTGCCCAAAGCCTCCGAAGACTTCGATGGACTCCAAAAGGGCGATGTGGGGTTAGAATCTTTCTCCATTGGTTGCGCGATGATGCGAACGGCAAGGAGCCTCCCGTGAATAGACACGTATGGATTGCAGGAATGGCGATGATTTTGGGGCTTTCGCCTGGCGCATGGGGAACGGGAAAGAGTTGCGAACAATTAGCGCAGACTGCCTTGCCGGGGGCGCAGATCACATCTGCGGAAACGGTCGCTGCGGGAACGTTTACGCCGCCGGCAAGTCTTGCGCCGTGGCTGAGGGGCGATCCGAGTTTGTACAAAAAGCTGCCCGCGTTTTGCAAGGTCACTGCCGTGGCCCGGCCCAGCGCCGATTCGGACATCAAGATCGAAGTCTGGATGCCGGTAAGCGGATGGAACGGCAAATTTCGCGGCCAAGGCAATGGTGGATTCGCGGGCGAGATTGATTACGGCGCGCTTGCAGGCGCCGTAGACCAGGGCTACGCGTCCGCGGCGACGGATACGGGCCACGCCGCTGACGGCACGGACGCGAAATGGGCGCTCGGGCACCCGGAGAAGATCATTGATTTCGCGTATCGGGCGGTGCACGAGATGACTGCGGTCGGCAAAGCCACGGCTAGCGCGTTCTATGGAGAGGTTCCGCGGCACACCTACTTCTCCAGTTGTTCGAACGGCGGCCGGCAAGCTTTGATGGAAGCGCAGCGTTATCCGGACGACTACGACGGGATCATCGCAGGCGCGCCCGCGAACTACTGGACGCATCTAGTGGCGGCAGCGGTATGGGATGCGCAAGCCACAACATTGAATCCCGCGAGTTACATTCCGTCGAGCAAAGTGCCGGCCATCGCAAGCGCGGTACTCGCAGCCTGCGACGCTGAGGACGGCGTGACCGACGGCGTCCTAAATGATCCGCGCAAATGCCACTTCAATCCGGCGAGCATGCTCTGCAAATCACACGATTCGAATTCGTGCCTGACGCAACCGCAGATCACTGCACTGAAAAAGCTCTACGAAGGAGCTCACGACTCGAAAGGCCATGAAATTTTTCCGGGATTCATGCCGGGAGGGGAAGACGGCCAGGGCGGCTGGCCACTTTGGATTACCGGACCAGGACCGGGAAAGAGTCTGTTCTTCGCTTTTGGCGAAGGCTATTTTTCGGACATGGTGTATGACAAACCGGATTGGGACATGAAGGCGGCCAATCTCGACCAAGCCGTGAAGACCTCGGATGAAAAATTTGCAGGCATTCTGAACGCGACGGAAACAAACTTGAAACCGTTCGCCTCTCGCGGCGGAAAACTAATTCTTTATCACGGCTGGAGCGATGCCGCGATTTCCCCCCTGAATACAATCAACTACTACAAAAAGGTGGAACTCAAAATGGGGGCGAAGGAAACCGATTCTTTCGTGCGGTTATATATGGTGCCGGGGATGCAGCATTGCGGCGGCGGTCCCGGTCCCGATGTTTTCGGCCAATACGGTTCGAGCGCGCAATACGATCCGCAGCACAACATGTATATGGCGCTAGAACAGTGGGTCGAGAAAGGCGACGCGCCTTCGGAGATTATCGCTGCGAAGTTGGCGCATGGAGCGGCTGGGCTCCAGGTGAAAGAAACACGGCCGCTGTGTGTGTATCCGCAAGTGGCGAAATACAAGGGCAGCGGCGACACGAACGACGCCGCAAATTTTGTTTGCGCCGCGGAAAAATAAAAAACACCGGCCCAACTGATTCGCGGTAGCCTGCTTCGTATGAAACGGCGAAAACTGCAACGACGATAAAAAATGCGGACCGCGCGATGAGGCCCGGGATTTGGGCTACGCGGCGTTTTCGGGGCGGAAGACGCGCTGGAAGCGCGGGCCTGTGAACTGCACGCCGACGAGGCGTTCGCCCTGGGTGGAAGAATCCACGACATGGACGACGCGGCCGGAAGTTGCAAAATCGGCTTCGCTGCGGCGCGAGGCATAGTGCGAAAAAGGAATCCGGATTTCGAGGTCGGAGCCGATCGCGACGTCGAATCGCGTTAGAAACGCGGCGCCGCTGCGGCATAAATTTTCGCTGGACGTTTCTTCCTCGAAAGTGACACCGCGGCTGTCTCGTCCCCTGACTTTGAGAGGAAGCCGGACGGCGATTCTACGCTCCGAGCGTTGCCTCGTAGCGGTCTGCATCAATGGGACCATGGGCTGGGTCCTCTTTTCTGGCGGCCGTGGAGTGGGCGACAAAAGATTCGTCCACAGACCGGCCAGCCCCCGCAGCGCTTCGGCTCCCGAAGAAGGATTCAACCTTCTCGACAACCTCATTGGGCGTTCGCGCCGCATGTACGATACGTCGAAGTTCGCTGCCGTTCCCCACGCCATGAGTAAACCAGCAAGCGAACTGCTTCATTTTGCCTATACCATCGGGCAGGTTGGCAGCACAAATTTGCCTATAGTAGCCGGAGAGTAAACGGTGGCGGTCCTCCTCGGTGGGCGTGTCGTAGCGGCCACTGGAGGCGAACTGGCGCATTTGGGAGAAAATCCAGGGATTGGTGGCGGCGGCGCGGCCGATCATGACGGCGTCGCAGCCCGTTTCGCTGAACATGCGTTCGGCGTCCTCGGGCTTGTTGATATCGCCGTTGCCGATGACGGGGATTTTCACGGCTTGCTTGACGGCGGCGATGATGTTCCAGTCGGCGGCGCCGGCGTAGCCTTGCGCGCGCGTGCGAGGATGCACGGCGACGCCTTCGATACCGATACCTTCCGCCAGCTTGGCGACTTCGACGGCGACGATGGAGTTTTCGTCCCAGCCTGCGCGAAGCTTGATGGTGAGCGGGATTCTAACCGCGGCGCGCACGGCGCGAAAGATTTGTTCGAGTAAAGGAAGATCGCGCAGCAGGCCGGAGCCGCCGCACTTGACGACTTTCTTGGCGGGACAGCCGAGATTGATGTCGACGGCGTCGTAGCCGAGATCTTCGACCATGCGCGCAGCTTCAGCCATCACTTGCGGATTCGCGCCGAAGAGCTGCGCGGTGATGGGATGCTCGTCTTCCTGAAAATAGAGATAACGGAGCGTTTTGGCGGCGCTGCGCGTTATGCCTTCGGAGCTGGTGAACTCCGTCATGAGCAAGCCGCAGCCGCCGAGGCCGCGAATGACGCGCCGGAAAAGCGTGTCGGTCACGCCGGCCATGGGAGCCAGAACCGCGGCGGGCGTGATCGTTAAGTCGCGAATTTTGAGCGAAATGGGAAACATGGGAATCGGCGGTAATTTTGGCCTGTTTTATTTTATCGCGCACAAAATTGGGCGCGAGCTTTCTCTTCCTTTTCAGGCCAAGTTCAGTCTAGGCCGACGCGGGAGCTTGTGGCAAGCCAAACTGCGCTACTGCAGCGGCTGCCATTGGCGGCATTCCGAAACGCTGAGAGGAGTGGTCAGCGGAGGGCCTAATTTGAAACGGATCACTCCGTCGGAAGTGGAACAGAAGCTTCTTGTTCCGGTGTTGGAATCGACGGGAGTCGCGACGACGACAAATTCCTTGCGCGGCCGGACCGCACCGACTGTTGCGACTCGGAAATGATATCCAGATTTGGTGCACCACGCGTCTCCGGTGCAGCTGACATCGGCAAGAGATTCGTCGAGAAAGCCCGCGTGCTCGGGCGAATCAGTCGTTGGAGCCTGCGGATCCGAGCCTAACGTCGCTAGATTGGGGGCGAAGCCTCGCTGAGGATACGTCCCCGCGTAAGTGAATTGGGCCGTATTCACACTTCTGAGGTTGCCGATGGCGCTGGCTTCATTGGCAGCCATGCGCGAACGAAGAAGATTGGGAATGGCGATAGCGGCGGCGATTAGTGGCAGGCCGATATCGACTGTGCCGCTGCTGCTGGATTCGCGAATGGAGGATTCCTCGCCGTAGATGCGAGTGACGGACGGCCCGGCGTCTTTCGAGAACTGCGCGAGAGTGTCCGCGAGATCCGGAGACAACTGCTTGAATTGCAGACCGGCGAAGGCGATGGGGTCCTGGTAGAACAACGCCGAAGCGTCAGGCGTGTGGCCCGGCGGAAGGGTATTTAGAAATTTTTTGGACTTTGCGAGCGATTCGCCGGCGGCGTGCAGGCGAATGGTGTCGCGCAATGCCTGAGGACTTGAAGCTACGAGAAGATAGCCATCCACGAATGCATAAGCGAGCGGGTGGGCAGGCTTTTGAGAAGGAATGCGAAGAATATAGTAGGGGACGCCCTCGCTCTCGGCAGGCTCCGTGGGAATTTGACCGAGAGCCAGCAAGGTCGTTAGGGTTTTCTGCAGATGTGCAGCATCGTTGACCTTGAGGATGGCCTTCCATACGGCATCTGGAGACATATTATCGAGCTCGGCGGTGATCTCGCCGGAAAGAAGAGCGAGTAGATCGTCCTTTAGGCTGAGATTCAGGCCTTTTTCGCCGCCAGCGATCATGCCAAAGGTAGCGGCGCTCGAGGGACCGGAGAAATCTTTAACATCGTCGAAAATCTGGGAGGGGCTCACGAGAACCACGCTAGTGGCAAGCATGGCGTCGGGAGATACAAAATCCAAACTGCCGAGCGGGGCGGGTTTGGCGAGCCAGGCTGCGGCACCATGGCGCGGGGCGCTGAAATTGAGTTCGCCCTGGCTGACGGATTGACCGGCGACGGTTGTGTGCTTCCAAACGGCGTAGGTCATGTCCGCGAAGCCGCTGCGCTGGAAGGATGCCTGATTCTCCTTCGTGCCGATGGGAAGTTGCTTGAGAATTTTGTGAAGATCCCCGGCTGCCAGGAGCGTGACGCCGCCTTGGTACTCTTGCGCGATTCGCTGGCCGAAAGGAGTGGAAGCGAATGCGCGGTTGGTAGTTTTAAGCTGGGCGTTAAAAGAGCGAAGCGTGGCTAAATCGGAAGAGGCCACGACGAAATCCGGGCGAACCAGAACAATGAGTTGGTCTGTGCGGTGGGAGTCCTTTTCCGCGGCGAGTTCCTGCGGGACCAGCACACGGACTGACGGCTCGGATTTGCCGTAGGTTTGACTCATCCATTGTTTGAGGAACTGATCGAGGCCGGGCTTACGGAGTTCGGCGAGGACGAGCGGATTGGTGGTCTTATGTTCGACGTCAATCGAACCGGAGAGGACAATTTCGTCGCCGAGGAATTGCTGAAGCTGGCCGAATTTTTCGAGAGCGTCTTCGATCTTGGGTCCGGAAGCGGCCATATCGCCTTGCGTCCACCATGCGCGGAGAACGGCGCTCTGCTGCAGCTCCTGGCGGAAAATGGCGAGCGCTTGCTGCTCGGAGTTGCCGTAGTTCGCAATCGCGCCGTAGTAGACTGTCGATTCGGGAAGCAAAGGCATGAGACGGCTTTCGCTGCGCGGGGCGGGGAGTTGAACGTTTTGTTGTAGCTTTTGCGCCAGTTGGGCCAACTCGGGAAGCAAACCTGGATATTTCTTTAGCTCCTGCGCCCAGGGAGTTTCGGCGTGCGGAGTTGCGGCGGACTGGGCGAAAGATGTGGAAGCGACCAGCAGGGATGCGGCGGCCGAGATGGCGCACTGGATGAAATGGCGGCGAAGGAGTTGGAAAGATTGTGAGCAGCGCATGCGTTTTTGTCCCCCGTCAGCGAAAAGTCAGAAATGGATGATCTTGCGTTGATGCCACGATACCATTTCCACGGAATTTGGCGTGACCGAGCGAGAGTTTCCTGAGTATAGGTGTAGCGAAACTATTACGCTGGGAATGGGATGGGGTGAGTGGCTGCAAGTTAACCATAACTACCCCCTCCCCCCGGTTTTTTCGTAAGTATTCATTCTAAAAGGTTTTAAGTCCTGTGTTTTGTAAGTGCGGATTCTAAAGGGTTTGCGGGTGAGTTTTTCGTAAGTGCGGATTCTAAAGAGGTTAGTGAGGGAAGGCGGCGGATACTTGAAAGGCGAGCTAGAACCAAAGGCGCAGGGGCTGAACGCGCTGGGGTAGGAGAAATCGGGAGAAGGTGCGGTGGATGGACGAGAGTTCGGCGAGAACATGGTGGACGGTAGCATGAGGTTGGCGAGGAAGTACAGTGAATTCCAGTGAATGGTCGAAATTGGGGGTTGAACGGTCGTTTGGGGGATTGAACGGCGAGGCCGGAAAGAAGAGAAAGTCAAAACCCGCACCCTGCAACGAAAAAAAATACGCGGATTCCTTGGGCGGCGGCAAAAGAGCTGCCGAAGAATTCGAGCATAAGATGGCAACGGATGTTACCCAAAGTGTCAGGCCTATGGCGGAACAGGCGACGATATTCCGAATGTGGCTAGGGGCTATGAGAAGCGAACCGAGAGCGGCGGCCACCATGAGCCCACCCGTCCAATAGTAGCGCGGCGCGCGGAAAATTCTGACAAACGGTAGAAAATGCAGGCCGATGATTACGCCAAGGGCCTGCGGTATTAGGTCAAGGCGGCCGAATCGATAGAGGATGAACACCACAATACCGCCCAGCCCCCATTCGATTCCAAAATCGACCCAGAAAAACTTGCGGAAACGCATCCAGTGGGCCAACTCGTCACTGGAAGGGGTCAGATGACGGACTGCTCGAACGCGGAGGATGGCCCAGCCCGTTAGGACGGCGGCCGGCAATGTAACTATCGAGAACCAGACCGATGTCGGATGGCCGGAGAATACAACAGCCCAGAACATCCAAGCAGAACCAAAGAGGGCCGAGATCAACGCGCCGCGGGCGCTGCCTTTCAACTGGCCTGCGCTGATCGGCTGGACGCCGAAGCCCGACTTTGTTGTCCCGCCCACGCATACCTCCTTACAACTACGGGAGAGAAAACCGTAGGATGGCGGTGCGGCACCGCGTATCCGGATCAGCGGCTAAGATTTGTACAACCCCCGGATCAGTCAGCCGTTAGTTCCTTGAACTGATTTCTTTTGGTATTCGATTTGGTCCCCTGGATGTGATACGTCTTAACCACGCCGTTCATCTTATGGGGCTTGCACATGAGGCAACCGCTGCGCGCGTTTTTCGGTCTTTTGCGTTTGTGGTTCATGCGGGATGCCGAGCCGTTTCGGCGAGCGTTCCCAGTATAGGCGATTTTCATCCCCGCTCTGGGCGTAATCCATTGCCATAGGAGCGCGGCCAATGGGGATAATGGAAGCTTCCGACTTATAAACCAAAGTAAAAAGCCTCACAGGCAAAATCGGCGAGTGGAGCACTCGAGAAATCTCGAAAGACTTCCTTCGGCGTGGACTCGCCATGGCGACTTGCTAAAATAGTGGTACCGGCCAGAAAGCCGAGGCATGTATGCAGTCTGCAAAACGACGTGCGATTATTTTGATGCTGGTTGCATTGGTACTGTGTGCGCTACAAGCTGGAGTGTGGAGCCGGTCAATTAGGCACGATCCTTCGGAAACCGCGAAGCAAGATTCGGAAAGCCAAAATCCGCCTACGGAGATGCCGGGGGTTGCCGGGATTTGCTTGCTGATGGCGGCGGGTGCATATGTGGTGATGCAGCCACCGTTTGGCGATTGAGCTACAAACGGGCCCAACGAGAAACGAGCCGCACTTGGGGCGCAGGCAATCAGACTGGAAATTGACGCGCGGGCGACAGTCAAGCAAGAGCGCAAATCCGGGTCGTGCAGGCAAATTCCTGTAGAATGATGCGGATTTGCGGCAACCTTCCCTACGATGAGGGGCGACTCCAAATCGCTGACAACCTTCTTCCGCGACCAGGGCATTTACTTGTCCCTGGCTTTCGTGGTCGGAGCTATTTTCTGGGCCATCGGGCTGCGCATAAATGTGTTCACCGTGCTGCTGTATTCGCTGTGCATCGGGAATTTCCTTTCGCCGCCGGTGCAATGGCTGCATAAGCTGTACGAGAGGCCGGCGCCCTATGACTGGATCATTTTTCTGGTGGTGTTGAGCGTGTTGACGCTACCCGTTTACGCGCTTTCGACAGTGATCGTATGGGTGCTCGCCCCGCCTTCTCCGCAATCCTTGAAGCACATGATGATGACCGGGTGGAAGATGCCCTTCCTAATCACCGTGGTCTATGGGGTGATGAATTTTTTGTATGGGAGGACCAAGGCTCGGCTGGAGCGGCGGAATTTTGAATTGCAACGGCAGGTGCAAGCCGGGGCCGCGAGGCTGGAAGTCCAGAACGAGGAACTAGAACGTGCGCGGGAAATTCAGGAGTCGCTGCTGCCGTAGGAGATTCCGCAACTGGCGGGATACGAGGTGGCCAGCGCCTGGCAGCCGGCGCGAGCGGTGGGCGGAGATTACTTCGATGTGATAAAGCTGGGGGAAGACCGGCTGGCCATTTGCATTGCGGACGTTTCGGGAAAAGGCGTGCCCGCGGCGCTGCTGATGGCGAACGTGCAGGCGAGCTTGCGGGCTTCGGTGCGCGACATGGAGAGCCCGGCACGGGTGTGCAGCATCATCAACGGGATGCTTTGCGAGAGCATTGCAGCCGATCGATTTGTTACGTTTTTTTGCGGTGTATTGGACGCGGCGACGCGGAGCTTTCGCTACTGCAATGCCGGGCACCCGTACCCCATCCTGATTTCGTCCGGCGCGGCGCGCACGCTGGACCAAGGCGGGGCGGTGCTCGGTGTTCTGCGGGGTTGGGCATATCAAGACGCGAACGTGGAGCTTCGACCGGGAGACAGATTGATTTTATTTACAGACGGAATTACCGAAGCCGAAAATTCGCAAGGGCAGGAATTCGGGATGGAGAGGGTGGCGGCGTTTGCGAAAGCAAACGCGGCGAGGCCTGCGACGAAGATGAATCAGGAACTGCTGGCGCAGGTGACGGAGTTCTGTGGCGCGCAATTTCAGGATGACGCGACGCTGCTGGTGCTTGCGGTGAAGTAGCGGCGGGAAAGCAGACTAGCAGATCGTTTGGATTCCAGCGGCTTGGAGGCGGCGGTCGCGGGTTATGAGTGTGTCCGAGATGGAGGGCAGTAGCTGCGATGACTACAGTTCCAAGTTCGCCGCTACTTTTCTGCTGGCCCTTTGAGGAAGGCGTCGAGTTTTAGGAATTTGCGGCCGAGGGCGGCGCTATAGGCTGACCATTCGTCGTCGCCAGAGTCGGCGGCTAGGGCGGCGCGGACGGCGGCCATTTTGGAGTCCATGTCGTCGAGATAATGGAAGACGAGAGCTTCGCGGATCATGGGAAGTTTGGGGGAGCCGAATTCGTACTGGCCGTGATGGCTGATGAGGAGATGCTGGACGACGGCTTTTAGATGCGGAGGGAAACCTTCGATGGCGTCCATGGCTTTACTGACAGTTTCGACTTCCATGACGATGTGGCCGAGGAGCTGGCCTTCGGTGGTGTAACCGATGGCGGCGTCGTAGCAAAGTTCCTCGAGTTTGCCGACATCGTGGAGGATGGCGACAGTCATCAAGAGGTCGGGATTGAGCTCGGGATAGTGCGCGGCGATTTGTTTGGCGAGGCCGCAGAGGCCGACGACGTGTTCGAGAAGGCCGCCGAGATAGGCATGGTGCATGACTTTGGCGGCGGGGGCGCGCTTATAGCGGGCAGCGATGGCGGGATCGGAGAGGATTCCCGTGGCGAGTTTTTTGAGCCAGGGATTTTGGATGGAGTTTGCGTACTCGAGAAGCTGGGCCCACAGCTTGCCGATATCCTCTTTTGTGTGCGGGAGAAAATCGGCGAGATCGACTTCTTCGGGCTTGGCGCGGCGGAGATTCTGCAGAGAGAGCTGGAGCTTGTTGCGATAACTTTCGACGCGGGCGTTGACCTTGACCACGTCGCCGCGGTTGATGTCTTTTGCGATGGCGTCTACTTGATCCCACATCACGGCTTCGATGGCGCCGGTGCGGTCGCCGAGCTCGAGACGGAGATAGGATTTACCCGCGCGGGTGTTGCGAATTTCTTTTTCGTTGACGAGAAAGAAAGAGAGGATGGTTTGTTCGGCGGCGAGTTCGGTGACGAACGACGTCTTCATCAGTCGCCCGAATCGCCAGGCCGCTTGCCGAAGAGCAAGTATTTCTTGTGGCCCTTCTTGGTCTTGGTGACTTCGGGCGTGGCGCTCACTTCCTGAATCTCGGAGTTGCTGCCGCCGGCTATATCCTGATAGCCGGGCTTGACCACGACGTAGCTTTGCTCGCGAAGCGTAGTGAGATATTCGCGCAGGGCGGGCTGCATGCGCTCCTCGTATAGCTTGTTCATGATTTCGTTTTCGACTTTGTCGACGGGCTGCAGGCCTTCGTCGTAGTGTTCCATGACTTGCATGATGAGAAAGCCCTGCTTGGTTTCGATTACATCGGTGAGATCGTTTTTCTTCATTTTGAAAACGATATCTTCGAGCTGTTGCGAAAGTTCGCCACGTTTATAGGGACCCAGGTAGCCGCCCTGTTTGGCGGTGGCACCGTCGGAATAGCGCTTGGCAATCTCGGCGAAATCTTCGCCGTCCTTTACGCGCTTCAGAGCGGTATCGGCTTTCTTTTTTAGTTCGGCGACTTCCGCGGGACTCTTGCCGGCGGTATTTATTTCGATGGAGCGCAGAACCACTTGCTCGGGACGAATAAACTCGCTCTTGTGAGCGTCGTAATATTTCTGGACTTCGTCTTTGCCGATGGAGATGTGGGAGCCGACTTCTTCGCTGATGACTCTCTTGGTCAAGATACTGTCACGAATATTGTTCTTGAAATCTTCCCAATTCAGACCCTGGGCGGTGACGGCCTGTTCGAGAGCTTCCATGCTGGTGAGCTTGTTTTCGATGCGGATTTCGTCGAGCTGCTTGATGACATCAGGCTCGACAGAGAGACCCATATCCTTGCCGCGCTGAACGAGAAGGGACTGGTCGATGAGATTGCGAAGGGCATTTTTCTGGTTGTCGGCAATGAGGGATTTCAACTGATCGGGAGTGCAGCGATTCTGGCAGTCGGACTTGGCGTCATCCTCCGCGGTTTGCCGGGAATGGTCGAGTTCGGAGCGCGTGATGATTTCGTTGTTGACGCGCGCGACGATTTCTTCGACGACTTTGCCCTCGGAATTGGAGGGAGCGCGCCGTACGGCAGGGATGCGAGCAGGTTTAGGAGCGGTCTTGGGAGTTGGGGGCGCTTCGTCCGGTTGACCCAGCGTGGGCTGAGGGGGCTTCTGCGCCGGAGGGGACGGAGGCGCTTGCTGCGCGGCGAGCGGCAAAGCGATCGCGAGCGCGCCGAGAAGTGCAAGATTTCGCATGTAGTTCCTCATGGTGTGAACACCTAGTTTAGCTCTGCCCTTGAAGGCCGAGCAATACGTTTCTGAGAGCCGCCGGAACGGACTCTCCCCGGGTGGTTTCGAGCCAAAGAACGCCGCTGGGGTCGAGCTTAATGCCCTTCCGCGAGCGGACGACTTTGACGAGGGTTGCTGGGTCAAGCGGCGTTTCCGCGTGAAAACGGATAGCGATGCGGCTGCCCTGGCGTTCGACGGCGGAAATGCGCAGGCGTTCACATAGGGATTTGAGGACGGCGTACTCCAAAAGGTTTTCCACGGTGGAGGGCGGAGCGCCGAAGCGGTCGGCGAGTTCGCGGCGCACGTCCTGTTTTTCTTCTTCGCTGGCGATAGAGGAGATGCGTTTGTAGGTGCGCAGGCGAAGATTTTCGCTGGGAATGTAATTTTCCGGGATGCGGACGTCGAGGCCGAGGCTGAGCGTGGTGCGGAGGTCAGGAGCGGCTTCTTCGCCTTTGAGTTTGGAGACGGCGCGTTCGAGCATTTGACAATACATATCGAAGCCGATGGCTTCGATATGTCCGTGCTGCTGGCGGCCAAGCATGTTGCCTGCGCCGCGAAGTTCGAGATCGAGGGCGGCAATGCGGAAACCGGCGCCGAGTTCGCTGAATTCCTTCATGGCGGAGAGGCGTTTGCGGGCGATATCGGAGAGGGAGGTGTCGGGAGGAACCAGGAGGTAGGCGTAGGCGCGCTGGTGGGAGCGGCCGACGCGGCCGCGAAGTTGGTAGAGTTCGGCGAGGCCGAGGCGGTCGGCGCGATTGATGAGGATGGTGTTGGCGCTGGGAATGTCGAGGCCATTTTCGACAATGGTGGTGGCGACGATCACATTGGCTTCCTCGCGGATGAATTTGAGCATCACGCTTTCGAGCTCTTTTTCGCCCATCTGGCCGTGGCCGACGACGACGCGGGCTTTGGGCACGAGTTTTTGGACGAGCGTGGCGAGCGAGTAGATGGACTCCACGCGGTTGTGGATGAAATAGACCTGGCCATCGCGAGCCAGCTCGTTCTCGATGGCGCGGCGAACGAGATCTTCCTGGAAGGGAGAGACGACGGTCTGAATCGCGAGGCGGTCGCGCGGGGGAGTTTCGATGACGGACATATCGCGGAGGCCGACGAGCGACATGTGGAGGGTGCGAGGAATGGGTGTGGCTGAAAGAGCGAGCGCATCGACATTTTGGCGCATTTCCTTGAGGCGCTCTTTGTGGGCGACGCCGAAGCGCTGCTCTTCGTCGACGATTAGGAGGCCGAGATCCTGAAACTTGACGTCTTTCGAGAGGAGGCGGTGGGTGCCGATGACGATATCCACCTTGCCGGCTTCGATTCCAGCCATAATTTTCTTTTGCTCGGCGGGACTGCGAAAACGGCTGAGCATTTCGATGCTCACGGGAAACGCCGCGAAACGCTGCTTGAAGGTTTCAAAATGCTGAAAGGCGAGAACGGTGGTAGGCGCAAGAACGGCGACTTGTTTGCTATCGGCGACGGCTTTGAAGGCGGCGCGCATGGCGACTTCGGTTTTGCCATAGCCGACGTCGCCGCAAAGAAGACGGTCCATCGGCGTGGGACGCTCCATGTCGCGCTTGATATCGGCGATGGCGGTGTTCTGGTCAACAGTTTCCTCGAATTCGAAGGCATCTTCGAACTCACGCTGAAAATTTCCATCGGGAGAAAAAGCAAAGCCCTGGGCGGTCTTGCGGGCGGCGTAGAGATGGAGAAGCTGGTCCGCCATGTCTTCGAGGGATTTGCGGACGCGCGTTTTGCGGGTGTTCCAGCCGGTGCCGCCGAGTTTATCGAGCGTGGGATGCGAACCCTCGACGACGCGGTAGCTTTGGACGAGATCCATGCGTTCGAGAGGAACGTAAAGACGGGCCTCTTCGGCATAGCGGAGGAGCATGAATTCGCCGCGATGGCCATCGGATTCGATTTGGCGCAAGCCTTCGAATTGGCCGATGCCATGATCGACGTGGACGACGAAGTCGCCGGGCTTCAATTCGGCGAAATCGGTAAAAAAACCGGAGGTGCGAATTTTGCGGCTGGGACGCTCGACGGTTGGAGTGACGTCGAATAGATCGGAGTGTCCAAAGATGGTGAGCTTGGCTTCGGGGAAAGAGACGCCTTCGGAGAACGGCGCACGGATGAGTAGCAGGCCAGCGGTTTCGTAGCGCGCCCTCGGCCGTGAAACCGGCAGCGGCGTTTTCTGATTCGCCGAGGACGTAAGGAACTTCGTATTCGCGGGAGATGTCGGCGAGGCGCTCGAGTTCGCCGGTGCTGGCGGCGGTGAGGAACACTTTTCCGCCCGAGGCGAGCTGGGACTTTACATCGCCCATGCAGGCGACGACGTCACCGTGAAAGCGCGAGCTGGGCCGGGAAGAAAGTTCAAATTGCGCAGAGGAACCAATGCTGACGGCAAGCTGTTCGAGATGCGCTTGCGACGTTTTCGCGAGAGCGGCGGCGAACTCCTCTTCGCTGAAAAAGAAGTGAGATGCGGAGGGGGCGCTGGCGCTGCCGTGGCGCTCGTAAACGGCGGTGGCTTGCGCGAGATGTTTTTCGGCGGCCGCGCGCAAATCTTGCGGCTCGTCCAGGAAAACGAGGGGCTTCAAGGAGCTTTCCGCCAGCTCGAAGAGTGAGCTGGGGCCGATCGGGGCGGAAGGCCCGAAAAAGATGTGGAATCGCCGTCCGCGGCGCCTCTGCGCGCGTCGACGAGCGCGAACGCGTTCCACTCCGTGAGCGGCAAGAGCGTAGTGCGGTTTACGGGAGCGATGGAACGCTGCGTGCGCGGATCAAATTCGCGCACGGATTCGACGGTATCTCCCAGTAGCTCGATGCGTACCGGGCGCGGCGCTTCGGCGGAGAAGACATCGATGATGCCGCCGCGCATGGCGAATTGGCCGGGGAGTTCGACCATCTCCGTGCGCGTGTAGCCCACGCCGCCGAGATGCGCAACGAATTCCTCGAGCGGGACTTCCGCGTCTTTGCTGAGCGTTCGCGCAAGCGATAAATAAAGAGTGGCATCCTGAAAACGCCAGAGGGCGGCCTGCACCGGAGCGATGACCAGGGAAACTTGTCCGTCCGTAAGCCGAAAAAGAGTGGCGGCGCGGCGTTCGAGAATGTCCGGGTGCGGGCTTTGCGATTCCCAGGGAAGCGTGTCGAACGCGGGAAGAGTGGCGACTCCACCGGTTGCGCCCGGGAAGACGCTGGAGAAGAAACGGACGGTTTCCGCGAGGGCTTCGGCGCGGCGATTGGAGTCCGTGATGAAGAAGGCGGGGCAGCGGAGTTCGTGCGTGAAGTACGCAGCGACGAGCGCCTTGGCAACGTCGTGCAGACCGGAAAGAGAAATGTGCTGCGCTCCGCCGCGCAGAGCGCCGAGCGCGCCCTCCATCGCAGGGGCGCGAAGAATAGCATCCAATCGTTCGCGAACGGCAGGAAGAATCATGCGGGAAGGTCAGGCTTCCACGCGAGAAGCGGGAGCGCCTTCGCGGATCTTTCGAAGAATCGCCGTGGTGGAATAGCCGGGGATGACCGGAATGGAAACAACGCGGCCGCCGGCGGCTTCCACCTCCTCGCGGCCGACAATCTGATCGCCGGGCCAGTCGCCGCCCTTGACCAACAGATCCGGAAGCAAACGCGCGATTAGTTCGCGAGGAGTCGGCTCCTCGAAGATCACCACGGCGTCAACGCATTCGAAGGCCGCGAGAATCTCGGCGCGTTCGAGTTCGGGCAAAACGGGGCGGCCCCCGCCTTTCAACTGGCGGACGCTCGAATCGCTATTGAGGCCGACGATCAGAGCATCGCCGAGAGAGCGCGCCTGTTCAAGGCTGCCGATATGCCCGGGATGCAGCAAATCGAAGCAGCCGTTGGTGAAGACGACGCGGCGGCCGTTGCGTTTCTCGCGGCCAAACCGCAGAATCGCTTCGTCGAGAGTCAGAATCTCCGGATGCAAAGGAACTCCATGAAGGCCCACGCAAAAACTGCGCTGGCGTTTGATGAAAGGTTAGTTTATCACGCGGAAGAGGCGGAACGCCTCCGCGCCGGGCGCCCGCGATGAAGGCGAAGAAAACGCTGCGAGCCATTCTTGGCGCGGGACTTTGTGGACTGGGTTTGTGGATGGCGCTCGGAGTGCCCTACCACTCGCACACGTTTCGCATCGGGGCGGGCGGATGCCGATTGGTCACGGACATCGTCGAGCCAGCGGGTGGCGTGCTGCCGGGCGGCCTGCCAAGGGGATACGTCGTACTTCTGCACGGACTTTCGGCGAACAAACGGATTATGTCGTACTTCATCGCGGGATTCGCTTCGGAGGGGCTGCGCGTGTTTGTGCCGGATTTGCCGGGACACGGGCGGAGCGATGGCCCTTTTTCTTATGAGCGCTCGGAGCAATGTAGCGAAAACTTGGTTCGCGAGCTGATTGCGCGGGGACTGCTCGATCCGGAAAAGACGATTTTGGCGGGGCATTCGCTTGGCGGCGCCGATGCGTTGCGTGTCGCTTCCCGCATTCCGGTGGCGGGAGTGGTTGCGATCTCTCCGGCGCCCATGCGGCCGACACCGGGCATCTCGCCGGAGATGCTGCCCTTTTCGGAATTCGGCGCGCTGCCGAGCAACTCGCTGGTCGTGAGCGGCGCATGGGAGCCCAAACAAATCCGCACCGCGGCCAAGAACCTGGTGCCGATTCCGGGCGACGGAACGAGCCAGTACGTTGTGATTCCGCATGCGACGCACGTGAGCCTGTTGTTCAACGGAATGGCGATGTCGATAGCGGAAAAGTGGGCCGCGCGGGTTCTACATCTGAAAGAGCCGCCAACCCTGCCTTCGCAGCGAGGAGTGCTGGGATTTCTCGCGGGATTCGCGGGAATCCTGATATTGGCGGGACCCTTTCTGCGCGAGACCTTACAGACCAAAAAGGAGGTGGCAGTTTCCGCCAAAGACGTTGCGAGCGCGCCGAAAATCCGAGCGTTCGTCGAATACGGAATTGTGGCGCTTGGGGCCGTGGGAATTCTCTCGTATGGGAATCCACTGAGGGTGCTGCGTCTCTTCGAAGGCGGGTATTTCGCAAATTTTTTGCTGATATTAGGAGTGGTTCTTTTGGCTTTGCACTTGAACTTGCTGCGAGAGCTGTTCGCGGCCGGTTCAGGCGAAGGTCAGCCCGCTAGGCCGCTGTACATCACGCTGGCGCTCGCGGCGTTTGCGGCGTTTCTGCTCTTCTTTCTGATAACGGCGTGGATTGATTTGACGTTCAGCGAAGCGTGGCTGACGGCGGCGCGATGGGCGCGCTTCGCGCCATTGCTTATCGCAGTGTTTCCCTATTTCTTGGCGGAGGAAATGTTGCTGGGTCCTGCGATTGCGGAGAATGGATCACACCGGATATTTGCGGCGCTATCTTTCCGGCTGGTGGCTTGGGGCGCGATCGTGGCAGGCTTCTTTCTATTGCACAGCGGTGAGGTGCTGCTGATACTCCTGGCGCCGTACTTTGGGCTCTTTTGCGTGCTGCAGATTTGGGGGATGAAGGTTGTCCGGGAAGTCACGGCCTCGGCGGCGGCAGCGGCTTTTTTCGGTGCTATACTCCTCGCGGGGTTTTCCCTGGTGGTTTTCCCCACCACTTGACAGGGAACGCCGTCTAAGAAATTGGTTGCCAAACCCGGCCGCGGCTTGTAGGTTCCTCTTACAGCGACGGAGTTCAAGACCAGCAGCGAGAACAATCATGGCGGAAATAGCAATCGTCGGCGGCGGACCGTCCGGCGCAATGTGCGGAGAGCAGCTTGCGCGCGCGGGCCATCAAGTGCACCTATTTGATGAGCATCTGGCGTGGGAAAAGCCGTGCGGCGGGGGTCTTACGCACAAAGCCGTCGAATGCTTCCCTTTTCTGCTGGACAATCCCTATCCGAAGAAGCTGGTGCGCTCGGTCGAATTGATCAGCAGCAACGATCATCGCGCGACGCTGGAAATGACGCACCCGATCGTGATTTATTCGCGGAAGGTGCTGAACGGAATGTTATTGGACCGCGCGAGAGCGGCAGGCTGCAACGTGCAGCAATCGCATGTGCTTGCCGTGGACACGAGCACTGCGAAACCGCGCTACTCCATCGAAGGCGAGTGGCGCAGCGCGGATTTTCTGGTGCTTGCCGCGGGTGCTCGCAACCAGATTGTGCCGGAGACGCGCGCTCTGCAACGAGACGAGCTAGAAATGACCCAGGGCTACTTCGTCCCGCAGACGGCCGAGTCGATCACCGTGAAATTTCTTCCGCACTTCGAAGGCTATATTTGGTCTTTTCCGCGCTGCGATCATCTTTCCGTCGGAATTTGCGGGAGCATGGCGGCGCATACCAGCGCGGAATTGAAAACGCATTTGGGCGCTTTCGTCGAAAAACACGGAATCCCGACTGAGGGCGCGAAGTTTTATAGCCACGTGCTGCCTTCTCCAAGGGAACACACACTTTCCGACCGCGCGGTTCTGGGAAAGAATTGGGCGCTGGTCGGCGACGCGGCGGCTTGGGTCGATCCGCTGACGGGCGAAGGGCTTTTTTATGCGATGCGCTCGGGCGAATTGCTTGGGCGTTCGCTGGCGGAGGGCTGCCCGGAAAAGTACACGGCGTGGGTCAAGGCGGCGTTCTCTTCGGAGTTGGAACTTGCCGCGCGCATCGTGCGGCGGTTCTACCGCGGGTCGTTTCTCGGCACGGCAGTTACTACGCGCATGGTGCAGTTCATGAATCGCAGCGCGGTGTTTCGGCAGTTGGTGGGCGATTTATTCAGCGGCACGCAGGACTATTCCAGCCTCAAGCGCCGGCTGTGGGGACACTTGGGAATTACGGTGAGCGATTTCATCGCCAGCGTTTTGAACCTGGAACGGCCCGCGGCGGTGCAGGTTCCACCAGGTGGAACTGCCGCCGACTAAGCGGCTGATTGCTTCCCATTAAAAATTCCTGGCGCGATTTCCTGGCTTCTCCGGCGGGCCGGTGGCATGTAGATTCCTTATTGCGCGCCTGCATCCAATAGTCTGAGATAATCAATCCACAATATGGCCGCCGAAAAAGACTCCTCGAAGGAATCCAAGAGCGAGAAGCGCAAGAACGCGTGGAAGTCGCTGCCCGACGTGTGGACGCTGATCAAGCCGCGGCGCGGATTGCTTGCGTTGGGTTTCGTGCTGATGGCCATCAACCGCGTGTGCGGCCTGGTCCTTCCTGCGTCGACGAAATATTTCGTGGATAACGTCGCGATCAAGCATCAAGTGTATCTGCTGACGCCGATCGTGCTGGGCGTTCTGCTCGCGACGATCATCCAGGGGCTGACGTCCTTCACGCTGACGCAATTGCTCTCCAAGTCCGCGCAGAAAATGATCACGGAATTGCGCCGCCAGGTGCAGGCGCACATCGGACGATTGCCGGTTTCCTTTTACGACGCGAATAAAACGGGAGTGCTGGTCTCGCGCATCATGAGCGACGTGGAAGGTGTGCGCAATCTCGTCGGCACCGGCCTGGTTGAATTTGTCGGCGGATTGATGACCGCGGTGTTTGCGCTGGTCTATCTGATTCACACCAGCGTTCTGCTGACGGGCGTGGCGTTCTCGATTCTGCTGGTCTTCGCATTCGGCATCAGCCGGGCGTTCGCGACGATTCGGCCGATCTTCCGGGCGCGGCCGAAAATCACGGCGGAAGTGACGGGGCGGCTGACGGAATCGCTCGGCGGGGTACGGGTGGTGAAGGGCTATCACGCGGAAGACCGCGAAGAAGGAATTTTTTCGACAGGCGTGCAGCGGCTTCTGGACAATGTCCTGAAAACGCTCACGGCGACCTCGCTGATGAGCCTTTCGGGCGCGACGCTGCTGGGGGTGGTCAGCGCGCTGATGCTCGAGCTTGGCGGGCACAAAATCCTAAGCGGCAGCATGACGCTGGGCGATTGGTTTGCGTTCAACCTTTTTCTGGGATTCCTGATTGCTCCCGTGTTCCAGATTGTAGCGATCGGCACGCAAATCACCGAAGCCATCACCGGCCTCGAACGAACGCGCGAAATCTTGAACGAAAAGAAAGAAGACGAAGACCCGAACCGCACGGTAACGATGGACCGCATCATTGGCCAGGTGGCGATGGAAAATGTCAGCTTTTCGTATGAATCGAGCAAGGAAGTTCTGCGCGAAGTTAGCTTTGCATCGCAACCGGGAACGGTGACGGCTTTGGTCGGGCCATCCGGCGCGGGCAAATCGACGATCATCGGTTTGATCTCGGCATTTTATGTGCCATCGGGAGGCCGCGTACTAGTGGATGGGATTGATCTTGCCACGGTGAAGCTGAATTCCTATCGCACACAGCTCGGCGTGGTGCTGCAGGAAACTTTCCTTTTTGACGGAACGATTCGCGAGAACGTGGCCTTTGCGCGCCCGCAAGCCAGCGAAGAAGAAATTCTGGCGGCTTGCCACATCGCGCGCGTGGACGAGTTCGCCGAGGGATTCGAGAAGAAATACGACACGGTGGTGGGCGAACGCGGCGTCAAACTTTCCGGCGGGCAAAAGCAGCGGGTTTCGATTGCGCGGGCGATTTTGGCCGATCCGCGTATTCTGATTCTGGATGAAGCGACCTCGAGCCTGGACTCCGAATCCGAGGCGCTGATTCAGGAGGGGCTGCGTTACCTGATGCGCGGGCGCACGACGTTTGTGATCGCGCACCGGCTATCCACGATTCGGCGCGCGGAGCAGATTTTGGTCGTCGAAGGCGGGCGAATTATCGAGCGCGGAACCCATGCGTCGCTCTACGCGGAGGGCGGACGCTACTACGACCTCTACACGAAGCAGCATAATGTCGAGAGCAATTTATTTCTGGCACCGGGCGAAGGCTCGGGCGAGCCGGAAGATGGTGATGGGACGCGCGTTCCTTCGCTGGGGCGCGCGGGTGCGGCTCTCCCCGACGCAATACGGCTAATCCGCGGCCAAAACAACTAAAGACAAAGACACGGAATCAAGCGCTGAAGATGCATGCTTAGGCGCCCGCAAATCAAGATAGGTTGCCAGTTGTCCGGTCACCCCTTCGAGGCGCAAGCCGTGCTGTTGCCTGTAGTGCATCCGTCGGGTTCAATGGTATTGTGCGTTTCCTGTGGGCATACAATTCCGTTTGGCTGAATCAGATGATCTGGCCGCACGGTGGGCGTGGCTCTTTCACCGCCCATGGAAGATCATTCTTCAATATTGGTATTCCTCGGTGCTGCTTTGCGTCGTGATTGTGGCTTTTACTTTCCATCCAGAAAAAGGGGTTGTGGCTTTGCTCATCGCGCTGGTAGTCGTGCTTTCGGCCGCTCCAAGTGTTTTGATCATGCGTTGGCGCTGGCACCGTCAATTTCAGAAGTCTCGGCTGGCCGGCGTCCAAATGACCGCCGACATTAACGAGCGAGGCGTGACGCTGTCAGCACATGGCGGTCAGAAGATTCATTTGTCGGCGGGATTTTCCCAGATTTATGAATCGAGGAGCGTTGTTATGTTCGAACAAGGTGACAGCGACTATCTGTTCCTGCCAAAGCGGGCGATGACTGGAGCGCAGCTTGCTGAACTCAAGCGCCTTGCGGATTCTGTTCCCAACTGTAAAGTGAACCTATCATCTCCTCTGGGCTAGGGAAGATCTTCGCGACCTGAAGAGGATGTCCGATAACGCCGTTACCGGAGACCGAACGAGTGCCCAATTAGGCTTCGCACGAACTTGTCGTGAGCCTCTGCCTGATTAGACTGTGGGACGGCGGATGACCAGTTTCTTTGTCGTGGGCGGTGGAATTAGCGTCGCCATTTTGCGAATCATGGCGAGCACTAGGCGCTTATCTCCATCGGAAAGCGTGGTGCTGAAGCGCTTTATTTCCGCCAGGAAGCGGATTTCGTCCTGCGAAAGTTCGCCCAGCATTTTTTGCGTTTCGCGGTCGCGCGGCGTTTCCGTTCCCGGGAAGAAATCGGCGAGCGAAATATCCATGGCTTCGGCAATTTTGGCCAGCGTTTCGAGGGACGGCACGGTATGGCCGTTCTCGACGCGCGAGAGATAGCAACGCAGCAGGCCGGTGCGGCGTTCGATGTCGCCCTGCGACAGGCCTCTTTGGCTGCGGTAGGATTTGATGACTTCTCCAATGTTTACGCGTGGTTTTTCTTTTGGCACGATGGCTCTCTCCAGGCTGAGGGGAGTATCTTACTCACTAACAGCAGGAGTGGCAAGACGGAATTTCGCGAGGGAGTTGTCTAATTGACAACGCCCGGCCTCAACTGTGGAAATCCATCCTGCCGCGAACTTCGCCCCGCTGCGCGCTCGTCCTTTATATATGCGGCGCGTAAGTTTGGCGGCCTTAGCGTTGCGTCGGAGTCACGACGGCGGGCTGCTGGAGCCGGAACTCGAGCAAAGTTTCGCTGGGCACTTTCACTTGCTGACCTCGGGTGAATACCTGCACGCCCGCGCCCGCCGCCGACCCGGCGGTAGCTCCGATCGCTGCGCCTCGGCCGCCGCCAGCGATCGCGCCAAGAATCGCGCCGAAAATAGCGCCGCCGCCCACTTTTTTGGCGGTATCCGCGCCGCGGCTGTTACCTTTCAAGCTGTAGTCGCTGCTGACTAGCGGATAGTCGTGGCCATCGATGACGATGCGGATGAGCTCGAGCTGCAGCTCCGAGCTTCCGGACAAATGCCCCGCTGCCTGGGCGTTTGCCAGCCGGCCGTAAACATCGGTGCCTTTGCGCGCGACGAGAGTGCCATGCACATAAAGATCGGTCTCCAGACTGGCATGGAACACGTCGCCGACCTGATTTTTAGAGGAATCCACGCCGTCAATCATGCGGACCAGAAGCGCCTGTCCGGCGGGGATAGTGACCTCGCCGTATTGTGCGGCGGGATCTTCTGGCGGACCAGATGGAGCCGAAGCGGCAGCAGGCGGAGCAGCCGGAATTGCGGCTTGCGGAGGAATGTCCTGCGACAAAACAGGCCGCTGCGCAGGTTCTGGCGCTGGGGCCGGCTCCGGGGCCTGAGCGCTTTGAGGAGCGGGCGGCGGGGCAGCCGAAGGCGGGGGAGCGGGGGCAGTGGCGGTCGCGTCGTTACTGTTGCCTGTGAAAGTTAACGCGACCGTTTCGCTCACGTAAAAGGTTTGTACTTCGCCGTTGATTTCAAAACGCAGGACAGCTTGCGTGCCGCCGAGATAGCGGCCATGGAGTATTCGCCCGTCCTTGAGTTCCAGCGTATCCGCGGCAGCGGAGCCGGCGAGACAAAATCCTAAAATAACAGCGGCAACGATCCATCCAAGGCTCTTCATGGTGTAGCCTCTCTCCACCGGCGCCATGCGTTGGCTCGCGGTCATGCGCTGATCCCTGGTCGCACCTTAACGAGCATCTTAACCCATTCCTTTGGATGAGGAGGTCTTGCTCAGGGTTGCGCAATTTGAGACGGCGGTTGTGTGGCTTGGTAAAGGTCGCGGGTGATATCGGCCATCAGCGCAGCGCTCACCTTGATGTCGGGGATGCCGCGAACAAGAATGACCAGCACAAAAGGCCTCGGCGCGAAAACGATGGCGGCATCGTGATGAATCTTGGTGATCTCGCCGGTCTTGTGCGCCACGCGCGTTCCAGGAGGCAGTCCGACAGGGATGCCTTCATTGAATTTCTGGCGTTCGAGGATTTCGATCATCTGCCGGGAGGAGTCGGGATCGACCGCTTCCTCGCTCGCGATAGCGCCAAGAAGCTGGGAAAGAGCGCGCGCCGTGGTGGTATTGTTCAAGCCCTTTTCAAAGGCTTTTTCGTCCTCGACGCCGCGCAAGACGTTCATGCCATCGGCGTGCAGAGAATGAACGGTAGCGCGAATGTTTTGGACGCCAAGCTTTTCGATGAGCAGATTCGCAGCAAAATTGCTGCTTACAGTGATCATCAGTTCGCAGAGCTGGCGAAGCGTGCGCGTTTGTCCAACCGCTTTGTACAGATCGGAGTCCGAATCGTCGGAAGGATCGAGCTTGTACACCGAGCCGTCCACCAGGCTGTGAAATTCGTTTTTAATGAGTAAAGGATCGTCCAGTTTAGCCTTGCCCTCGCGCACCTGGTGGAAAAGTTCGATCATCACCGGGATTTTCATGGTGCTGGCGGCGTGGAAGGTTTCATCGGGATTGAAAAACCATTCCGTCTTCCCGTCCAATGTGCGGAACGCGACGGCAACGTCCGCGCCACTCGTCCGAATGCGCTTTTCGATTTGGAATTCGGCCGCGGAGAGCTTGGCATCTTGCCCGCGAATCGGCGCACAGGCCACACTTGCGAGAAGGACGATGGAAAGTCCAAGCCGATAGTTCAAGTGATTCCCTTCCGCGAGAGCGGCCGCTCAAGAACGCATTGATTCACTCGGATGCTTCGAGCACTCCGCGAGCCAGCAGCCCACGTTCGTCGCGCGCCCGAACTCCGTCCCCTAAGAAACAAGCCGCTTCACCGCATGTTGCAATGGGTATGAATTATGCAAGTAAATGGTCCCGGAGGAGGGGGTCGAACCCACACGGTACTAAGTACCACTGGATTTTGAGTCCAGCGCGTCTGCCAGTTCCGCCACTCCGGGCCAGTAAGTGAAAATAGCATGGCCGTGGCTGGCACTCAAGACGCATGCTCCGGAGCCGTCGCTCACGTTCTGACACCAGCTGCATCTTTCGGCTGCAAGAACAGCCGCCGGATCCTTAGGTGCCCTGCCTCTCCCGCGGCGAAGGAACCTTCACCGAAGCCATGCCTGCTGCAGTCGCCGCCTGAATACCCATCTCCGTATCTTCAAAAACGAGACAATCTTTCGGCGCGACTCCAAGCTTCGTTGCGGCTAGCAGAAAAGCCTCTGGATCGGGCTTGCTTTTCTTGTACTCTCCGGCGCAAACCAGCGTCTCGAATCGGTCGAGCAACTTAAGCGTCTCGAGCGAGGCTGTCACGGAGTCGCGCGCGCTCCCCGAAACTACGGCGAACGGAATCCGTCCGTGCTGCGCCTCGATGTGTTCCAACACTTCAGGCACAGCCTTGAGATGTGGCAGCAATTCGAAATACAGATCTTCTTTTCGGCCAGCGACGGTCTCGACCGGCATTTTCAGCCCCTGTCTTTCATTGAGCGTCGCGATGATCTGCGGCGTAGGCATGCCACCCCACGCGTAGAACAGATCCTCATCGAATTCGCAATGCCATTCGCCCAGCGCCTTGGTCCACGCCAAATAGTGAAGAGGCATCGAATCCGCGATGGTGCCATCGCAATCGAACAAATAAGCCCCAAACGAGCCTGCGGGTAGTTTCAGTTTCATGCGCTTTTCCTGATTTCCTCTTTACCAGTTTAAGCCAGCACCGGACAGACTTACTAATCCGAGGTGGCTCCTTGTTCTTCTGTCGCGGCCAACATGGCGGTTGCCTTGACGTATCCGTTTCGGTCAACCGCATGCCACTTGTCCGCCGCACAGCGAGCCGATAAACTCCGTCCGTCGATGCCTCCATCGCAGCCGAGCGAATCCAACAGTCAGTCTCCATCCCCAGCGGGGAGCCTGGCCGGCTTTTGGGCGCTCATTGCCGTGCAATTCCAAGGCGCATTCAGCGACAACGCCCTGAAATGGCTGGTCAGTTTTCTAGTCCTGGACGCGGCTGTCTCGAAGGAGCGCCGCGATCTATGGTTCGTTCTCGTCGTTCCGTTGCTCTTTGCGGTTCCCTTTCTGCTCTTCTCCATCCCCGGCGGGTATTTCGCCGACAAATATAGCAAGCGCACGGTCACGCTCTGGACGAAAGTCTTCGAGCTGGTCGTCATGGGACTTGCCACGTTTGCTCTCGCCAGCAATCGTCTGGACATCGCCGGCGCCGCCCTGTTTCTCGCTTGCACGCAAGGCGCAATCTTCGGCCCGACCAAATACGGCCTGCTCCCCGAACTCTTGCCGCTATCTAAATTGAGCTGGGGCAACGGCATCATCGAACTCGGCACGCTCCTGGCTGCAATCCTCGCTGCGCTTGCCGGAGGCTTCCTGGCGCAAACGTTTCATGGCCGCCAGATTTGGTCTGGCGTCCTCTTCCTGGTTCTTACCGTGCTCGGCCTGTTGACGAGCTTCGGCATTAGCAAAGTTCCAGCCGCCGACCCCACGCGCCGCTTCGACTGGAATGTCCCCGCCGAGTTTTTCCATGAGATTCACAATATGAAACGCGATTCCACATTGTGGACTGCCGTGATCGCCAACACTTTTTTCTGGTTTCTCGGTTCCCTGCTCCTGCTGAACATCGTCTTGTATGCCACGGACATCCTTCACGTGGACAACACCCGTAGCAGCTATCTGCTCGCCGCCCTCAGCCTCGGCATTGGGATTGGCAGCTTTCTTGCCGGCCTCGCCTCTGGCCGGAAAATCGAGCCGGGCATGGTGCTTCCCGGTTTAGCCGGCATCCTTTTAATGGCCGTCCTGCTGTCGCTGCCGGGCATGAGCTACTCGACGGTCCTCCTCCTCCTAGCTTTCCTTGGAATCGCCGGAGGATTCTTCGTTGTCCCCGTCAACGCCCTCATCCAGCAGCGGCCCCGTCCCGAGGAAAAAGGACGAGCAATCGCCGTGGCAAATCTGCTTTCTTTTGTCGGCGTGGCCCTGCAACCTCTCGCTCAGTATGCGATGCTGCGCCTCGGGCACCCTGACCCCTCTCGCGTCTTCCTCATTGCCGCAGGCATGACATTGCTCATGGGTTTCGTTCTGGCTCGGATGCTGCCCGAGCTTTTTCCACGGGCCCTTGACTGGACTCGGCTGCGGCCGAGAGCTACTCTATAGCCCCCGTTCGTCAGGGGCTCCTGGTCCCCCGGGAGCAAACGAACGGTTTTCGAGGTATTCGATGGCTACGGCGATGACCGCTTCGCGGTCACCCCTCTCATTGACCGCACTCCGGTCGCCTTTTGCTGTTGTTCCGCTTGCAGGCCCGCGCCCGGAGCACCGTGGTGTCTCCCACTGGATGAACCGCGTTCTCGAAGAGCTGGCCAGCTTCCGAACCGCTTCCAATCCGGAAACGGTTCACGATCTTCGGGTGGCCATTCGCCGCTGCCGCTCCCTCGCGGCGGTGATGGAGGAAGTGGACCCTGATCGCGCTTGGCCGCAAATGCGGAAAGCCGCCCGCAAGCTATTTCGGGCTCTCGGCACGCTCCGCGACGCACACGTGATGCAGGAATGGGTCAAGAAGCTCGGCGCGGCAAACGATCCTGTGCGCGCTCATCTGCTGGCCTCTCTGGAACAGGACGAAAAACAGTTTGCTGAATCGGCGCTGCGTGCCTCGGCAAAGTTTGACGAAAAAGAGTGGGCACATCTCGAGCGCCGGTTGTCCCAGCGCGCCCGCTTCGTGCCCGTGGGCGGCCTTGCTGCCGAGTGCCTGGCGCTCGAACGATTCGAGGAAGCGAAGGAGCTCCACAATCGCGCGCTCCGCACAGAAAAACCCAAGCCTTGGCACAACCTGCGCATCGGCTTGAAACGGTTTCGCTACACCGTCGAGGGATTGCTGCCCGAGCACTACGCAGCGTGGAGCGAAAATTTGAAGCGGCTTCAGGACCTTCTTGGCGACGTTCACGATTTGGATGTGCTTTCAGAAATGCTGGATCGGGCGAAAACTTCCGAGGACCTGAAATCATCCGACGGCCTGAAATCCTCCGAGCTTCCGAATCTCTGGCAGGAGAAAATTACCCGCGAACGCCGCGAGCGGATCGAGACGTATCGCCAACTGACTCTCGGCACGACGAGTCTGTGGCACGAGTGGCGTCATAATCTGCCGCATGGCCAGCGTTTGGAAGCGGCCAGCACAGCGCGTTTGAGCGCAACGGCGCGCGCCGCCGACGCTCACTCACGGCGCACGGCTCAAGTCTCGCGCATCGCAATTCGCCTGTTCGATCTTCTGCGCCGCGCGCAAGCTGCGCCCGTATTTCAGCAAGCGAATATGCGCCGGATGATGGGTGCTGCCGCGAAGCTCCACGGCATCGAGATCATAGCGGAGCGGCGCCTGTCCCAGAAAGCGGTTCGCAAGTTCCTGCTTCAATTGACCGTACCGCCCAACTGGACTGCAGAAGATTGGGACTTGATGGCCTGGGCTGTGCGCTTCCATCGCGGCGCTGAACCCAAACAGAAGAACGGCTTTGCAAAGCTCTCGGAAGTTCAGCAGAGCGCTGTTCGAACGCTGGCGGGCGTGGTGCGGCTGGCGCGAGTCCTAAGAAAGTCGGGCCTCGAGGGAACTGTTGGGCTGCGCTGCGAAAAATCCGCCGACGCATTCGTGCTGCGAGTGCCCGGTTTGGCCGACACCGCCGAAACCGCCGCTCGCCTGGCCGCCGCCAAACATCTTCTTGAATCCGTCTTAGCCAAGCCCCTGATTCTCAAGGCCGTGCCGAAGATCGAAAAAACTCCCGCGCCTACCGAGCCGCCCACCGAGGCCCCCTTGGTTTCCGCGGCTTCCGCCTAGTACGGCTTGACGAGGAATGGCGCGCTACTTTCCCGCACGACGCAAAAGTTTTGGCGGCGCAAGCCAAACCAATTGTCCAGTGGGCGGTGAAACGCGCTTCAATTCAAGCAATGCCACTCCCGCCTTTTTTAGCGAGGTAATGTGGTGCTTTGTACCCAGCGCCGTTGCAATCAGATCGTCCAATTGAGGCGCGTGCCCAAAAATAAAAAGCGTGGAGGTTTGCTTGTCTTTCGCCAGCTCGCGAAAGAAAAGCGTGGGTTCAGCCCCCGGAAGCAGCAAGTCCGTCCGCCGGATTTTCGGTTTGGGATAGTCCAGCGCCGTCGCGAAGATCTCCGCCGTTTGCATCGCTCGCACATAGGGGCTCGAGAGCAACAGGTCGGCGGAAGAACAAAGCGCCGCGACTCCTGCGGCGACTCGCTTCGTTTTTTCAATGCCCTCCTCGGTCAAGTATCTTTCCGGGTCGGGCGGGCATTTGGGATCCTCCCTGTCGATCGCGATGCCGTGGCGTACAACATAGATTTGCATCAGCGCTTTCTCCCTCTACATAATCTTCAAAGACGAACCGCCGAGCACTGCCTAATTCTTGGGCCGCCCCGGCTACGCAGCCGTTTGCCGAAAATACAGCCGCACATGAAATTCCTTCTCGAAGAGCTCCGCGCTGCGGTTCGCGTCCAGCAAATCTTCCGCGGCGTCGCCCCGTGCGGTCACCTGCAATCCTACCGCTCCGCCTTGAAAGGCCGCGCGCAATTGCATGACACGTTGCCTATGCGAATGATCCAACGCTTCGGCAATCCGCAAAATCGCCGCGAGGCGCCGCGCAATCCGCTTGTCATTGTTGCTCAGGGACGAGTAAGCGGGGTGATGCCCGGCCGGTTCTGACTTTCGATTGTGATAACGCGCCAGCGCTGCGACGATCGCACGGTCCCGCCCTTCCAGCCTGGGAATGTCTCCATTCAGCACGAGATATTCGCCATGCTTATGGTGCCCGCGGGGGCTGATCATGTGCCCCGTGTCGTGCAGGAGCGCTCCAGCTTCCAGCAGGACGCGGGACTGCGCCGGAAGATGGTGCACTGGCTGAAGCTGGTCGAAGAGCAGAATGCTCAGCTCGCGCACATGCTCGGCGTGAGTCTGATCCTTCTGCAGGCGGCGGGCGTAGCTCCGCGTTCCCACCAGCAACTGCCGCGCAGCCGCGTCGTACCGGTGCGGCTCCGTGCGCGAAAACGCCTCGCGCGCTATCTCTTGGATCAATCCTTCGCGCAAGCCCACGCCTGGAATCGAAAGATTCCGGATGTTCAAGTAGCGCCCGAGCGTGACAAGCGTAATCGCCGCGATTCCGATCACGTCCGCGCGGTCTCGCCGGATCCCATAACTTTTCATTCGCTCGCGAACGTCTCGCTTCAAAAGGTCTGGCAGCCGTTCGCGCAACAAGGAAAGCTCCAGCGTTTGAATTCCATGCCGCCGGGGCCCGGGGGCGATATTTGCCAGGGTCTCGGCGTTTCCGCCGAGCGCGACGGCAATCTGCTCTCCCAAATTCGGCCGCGACGGCAGCCGCGATTCCAGCAGAGCACGCACATATCTGCGCACTTGCTCCGCCTGCATGGGACGAATCACACCGGTGATATTCAGCGTGGTCATCAGCCGGACCGTTCCCACCGGCAACTGCGCACTTTGCTCCACGCTGTGGTCCCTAAGAATGCTGATCTCCAGGCTCCCGCCGCCCAAATCCGCGATGCATCGCGGGGGCGAATCCGGCCCCAGCGCGGCGAGCACGGCTACCCGGCCCAGCCGCGATTCTTCCGCGGCGCTAACTACCTCGATCCCGATTCCCGTCTTTTGCTTAATCTGCCGCACAAAGGCTTCGCGATTGCGCGCCTCGCGGGAAGCGCTCGTCGCTACCGCGCGGTAGCGCGTCACACCAAACTCCTCCATGATTTCGTGGAAGTGGCGGAACGCCTTGACGCCCTTCTTGAGCAGCTCTTCGCTGAACCGGTGCCTAAGAAAAACGCCTTCACCCAGCCGCAGCGAATATCTTTCGCTCACCAGCGGCTCAATATCCAGCGCCGAATATGCGCGCGCCACGGCGAGGCGCAGGGCATTGGAGCCAGCATCGATGGCGGCAATGTGAACCGGCTCGGACATTTCGGAATTTATCGCCAGAGGTGCGCAAGCGCGGCGGAGGGCGTGTACTTCGTCGCGCGAATCCCCAGTTGTTCACCGATGCGCTGGCGGAGTTGTTTGTTGACGGCGGAAACGCTCGCCTCGCCGTCCAACTCGATGAAGGAATGCCTCTTGGCCATTACTTCGAATTCCCGTTTGATCATCGTTTGGTAGCGGATGAACGACCAGTACAAATCGTGCGAAAGCGACATGTCCCTCCCGGCTTCCCAATAACTGATGGCCTGCGCCTTCTTAAACTCGCGCGCGAACGCCGTCTCGGGCCGCACGTTAAGCCAGAAGGTCAAATGCGGCCGCAGCGCCATGGCGTACAAACCGTTCAAATAATCCCGGTTGATTCCCCGCACCACGCCGCGCGCCACCAGAGTGAAGATAAAGCGGTCGGCGAGCACTACTGTTCCGGAGCGCAGCGCCGGCAAAATCCTGTGTTCCACCTGGTCAAAAAAGTCCGTCGCGTACATTAGCGCCAGCGTCAGCCGCGTCACCGCGTTCTTCGCGAGCAGTTCGTCGATATCGCGCCCCACCAGGTTCGACCGGCGCAATCCGCTGGTCTGCACGGCGAACCCTTCCGACTCCAGCCATTCCTGCAGCAGCGCGATCTGCGTCGAGCGTCCCGAGCCATCCATCCCCTCGATCACGATCAGGTTCCCGGTGATCTCGCTCGGATCAAACCCGACCAGCGCTTCTCCATAAAAGAATTGCGCCGCACCGTCCTCGCCTGGTACCAGCGCTTTCGCGGGAGGTACACCGGGCGGCGCCGACACGACCACTGCCGCGGGAGTTTGCGGCGCTTCCGGGGTAAGAATGGGAACGACCGGTTTCTCTTTTTCCTGATCGGGCATGCTTACTCCGGAGCCGGAATCCGCGGCGCAAAGCGCTTCAAGTCGATTTTGGACGCCACGATGTCCCGCATCTGTTTTTGCAGTTTGTTTACGGGAAGCGTTCCGTCCAGCACCACGAAATTATCCGAGTCCACCATCTTGTCGTATTCTTCCAGGATGCGCGCTTGGAACAGCCGGAAGCTCTCGGCGCGATCGTACGACAGCGCCAGATCCATTCCCGCTTCGTAATATTTTAGTTTGGGACGCCCACTCAGGATGCGATGCACGGCCACATCCAGCGGCGCGCGAAAATAAAACGTGATGTCTGGCACCGGCGCGAACCGATAAAGATTCCTTAGCCAGCGCCCCGGGCAGCCGCGGGCCGAGTCCCGCGCGAACGCCGTGTAAATGTACCGATCGGCCAAAACCAGATAATCGCCCTGCAGCAGCGGCATGATCTGCCGTTCGCACCGGTCCGCAAAATCGGCTGCATGCAGAAGCGAAAATGTGGTCGGCGTAAGCAGCCGCCGTTGCTTTCCCCGGCGCGTCGCGGATTTCACCAACGGCGACGAATTCCACTCCGTGAAATGCAGCCGGTACCCGCCGATTTCCAGCCAGCGTTTGAGCAGGTAAAGCTGCGTGCTCTTGCCCGAGCCATCCGTTCCTTCGACGACGATGAGCGCGCCCGGGTAGGCGCGGCTCGGCACCGGCTTCCCGGGCTGCGGAAGTGTGGATTTGCCTGCTTCCGCGCGCGGCAACTTCTGAGCGATGTCCTGATTTTCCATGCAGCTCTTTGCGAGAATCGATCGGGTGAACCAGAGTAAACCCGCATTGTTACAAAGTCATTACAACACACCCCGCCCGTGCCTGGCAAAGTGCGCCAGAAGGCTCATCAGAATACGGATAGTTTGATCCGCAGGAATTTCTTCGGGTTCTGGCGGAAGTCTCCGATGAGCAACCGCAAATCCCCCGTAAGACCCGTCACACTGTCATAGAGTTTCGGATCGGAGAAAAGTTTGCCCACCGTGGTCGTGTTGTCGTTCAGTTTTGCGGTCGCCGTGGCCACGTTATCGGTCGTCTCCTTCAGCTTGTTGTAAAGCGTGTCATCTGTCACCAATTTTCCCAGGGTGCCCTTGCCTGCGCGGACGTCGCCGATCATGGCGTTGCCGTTCGTCACCGCTTGCTTCGCTTCGTCATAAAGCGAGGGATCGTACAGCAGCTTCCCGATGGTCCCTTTCTGGGATCGTACGTCCGTCAAAATCACGTTTACGCTGTCCACCCCTTTATCCACCTTGTTGTACAACTCCTCCGAAGTCATCAGCTTTCCTACTGTTCCTTTGCCTTCGCGAACGTCCGCCATCATCGCGTCGCCCTTGGTGAGAATCCCGTTCAAATGATTGTAGGCTTGATCATCCGTCAGCAATTTCCCCAGCGAGCCCTTTCCTTGCTTCACTCCGTCTAGCAACTCCTGCACGTTGTCCGAGAGCGCCTGCAGATTACCCAGCAAGTCCGCGCTTCTCTCGACCACTTCCTTGATGGCCTTTTCTTCCGTTCCGGGCACTTCTCCCCCGTCCTTCAGCGGCACGCCCGTAACTCCGCGCGTGATGTTAACGTAGCGATTTCCCAATAAGCCCTCCGTCACGAGGCTCGCCGCCGAATCCGTCATAATATAATTCTGATAGCGCTCGTCGACACGCATCACAACTTCGATGTTCCTGTTCTTATCGCTGACGTTCCCCGGAGTTCTTGGCGCGATCTTGATTGCTTCGACGTTCCCCACCTCCACCCCATCCAATTGCACTGGGGCGCCATTCGCCAGGCCTGACACCTCTGGAAGATAAGTTACCAGCCTGTATTTCGGCCCGAGAGTTCCCGCCCCTGTCACATAGAAAATACCGGCGGCCAGCACCGAAAGCCCCACCAGCACGAATAGCCCCACGCGCAGTTCCGTCCACGTTAGTTGTTTGCGCTGCGCCATTTTCCTTCCCTCCCTTTCGTTCTTCTGAAGAACTACCGAACATTCATACCAAAAATCGCTTCAGATACTCATCCTTCGTACCCGCAAGCTCTTCCTGCCCGCCCTCGAAATAAACCACGCCTTCCCGCAAAACCAGAAAGCGCGTCGCCGCCATCTTCGCCCCCGCCGCCGCGTTTCCGTTCGAAACGCTGTGCACCACCCGCTTCGTCGCCGGATCAAAACGAAAGTTGGCCAGCGCAAAGCCGTCTTGCAAACGCTGCGTCGCAAGCAGCGCCGTCACCCCATACACGTCGCGCAGCCGCAATATCAGTGTGATGATCGTCTGCGAGGTCACCGGATCCAGCCCCGCCGTCGGCGAATCGTACAGCACGATAGGCGGCTGATTGATCAGTGCCCGTGCGATGGAGACGCGCCTCCTCATCCCGCCCGACAGTTCCGAAGGAAACAGGTCAACGGTGTGTTCCAACTCCACAAACCGCAGCACCTCAAGCACTCGCGGCTCGATCTCCGAATCCTTTATTCCGTCTTCCAACAGGCGATAGGCCACGTTGTCTCCTACCGTCATCGAATCGAACAGCGCACCTTCCTGAAATACAAATCCGATGTGCCGCCGAAACTCCAGCAGGTCTTTCTCTTTCATCCGCGACAGTTCCTTGCCCAGCACTTGGATAGTACCCTCGGAAGGCCTCAGCAGTCCTGCAGCGAGTTTCAGCGACAGGGTCTTCCCTGTGCCCGTTTCTCCCAGCAGCACCAGCGTCTCCCGTTCCTGCACCTTAAACGACACCCCGCGCAAGATGTCGCCTTCTTCGAAGCCGATTCTGACCTCGTTAAACGTGATCGCTGGATTGGATCCGGGACTCGTTGTGTTGGCGCTTTGCATCGGGCGTGTGCCCGCCATTATAGCGGCAATTCCGCCGCCACGCCGAGCGGTAAACGCGCTACATTTCCGCGCGCCTTCGCGCCCGCGGCCAGCAAGGTTCTAGAAGAGTTTGCCCGCGAGAAACAGCGCCACTTTGGTGAGAAACGCGTCGGCGACGATGATCATCACGGAAGAAAGCACGGCCGCCTGCGTGGTGGCGCGGCCAACGCCTTGCGTTCCTCCGCGCACGGTCAGCCCCTTGTAACACCCGATCGTGGCAAGAATGAACGCGAAGAAAAACGGCTTGGCAAATCCCTGCATCAGGTCCGCGAAATCCAGCGCATCAATGGCGCGCCGCCAGAACTCGATCGCGGTGAGCTGCAATGAAAAAACCGAGGCCACGCACCCGCCGATCAAGCCCATGAAATCCGTCATCGCCGTCAACAGCGGAAGCGTCAGAAGCGTGGCGATCGTTCTCGGCGCCACTAATTTGCGGATGGGGTCCGTCCCCATCGCGCGCATCGCGTCCACCTGCTCGGTCACCAGCATCGACCCCAGCTCCGACGCGATTCCCGTAGCGCAGCGTCCAGTCACTAGCAATCCCGTCAGCGAAGGACCCAATTCGCGGACCAGCGCGATGGCCACCACGTCGCCGGTCAGCGAGCTTTGCCCAAACCTCGTGAATTGCGACCCCGTCTGCAGCACCATGACTGCGCCAATAAAAAATCCCGAGAGCAGGATGATCGGCAGCGACCCCGCCCCGATGTTATCCATCTGCTGCAAAATATCTTGCAGGTAGTAGGGTGGCGTGAATAGGGCATACAGCGTGCGCCCGCACAACACGGCGTAGTCTTGTACGTCCGCGACGGCGCTTTTCAGCGCGTTCACCACCACTCCCGTGACGGTAAACGTCTCTTCCGTCTTGCCTTCGCCGCCTGCGACCTGGAAAGGGGTGTCTGCCACGAGTGCCTGTTTTGTCCGTCGTTTTGCTGAACTTCGGCCGTGCAAATCCAGCGTCCGAAGCCTAACCGCGCTCCTGGAACACGTCAAGTAAACACTCAGCCGAACCCCACAACCTATAGATGATCTCCCTTCCGTCGCTGACGCACTTCTATAGGAACCCAGCCTATTGGAAACAAGCCTAGCGTCGGACTTGCGCCTCGCTGGACGCCCGCCACATCCACGGCTACACTGCTTGTTTCCACTGCTCCAAGTTTCCAACTAAGTGAGGCCGTTTGCGCAGATGCTGAAGTTCTACACCGCCGGTGAATCGCACGGGCAAGCGCTCCTCGCGTTTGTCTCGGGTCTCCCCGCCTCTCTGCCCGTCGACTTGAATTTCATAAATCACGAGCTCCATCGCCGCCAACTTGGCTACGGTCGCGGTGGCCGCCAAAAAATCGAAAAAGATCGCGCCGAAATCTTTGCCGGTGTCCGCCACGGTCAAACTATCGGGGCGCCCATCGCTCTTCGCATCGAAAATCGCGACTGGGCCAACTGGGAAAAAATTCTTCCCGTCGAAGCCGCGCCCGATTCCGCGTCTCACGAAAGAAAGCTTCTCGCTCCTCGCCCCGGCCACGCCGATCTCGCCGGCTCCCAAAAATTCAATTTCCACGACGCCCGTTACGTTCTCGAGCGCGCCTCCGCTCGCGAAACCGCAGCTCGCGTCGCCGCAGGCGCCTTCGCCAAATTGCTCCTTCGCGAGTTCGGCGCGGAAATCGCCAGCCACACTCTTCAAGTCGGCCACGTCCGCCTCGAACGCGCTGTAACTTGGCCCGAAATCCAGTCCGTCACCGCCGATCTCAATTCGCCTCTGCGCTGCGTCGATCCCGCGACGCAAGAAAAAATGAAAGCCGAGGTCGATGCCGCTCTCAAAGCCGGTAACACCGTCGGCGGCATTTTTGAAATCGTGGCCCACAATGTCCCCGTCGGCCTCGGCAGCCACGCCCAGTGGGACGAAAAGCTCGATGGCCGCCTCGCCCAAGCCCTGATGAGCGTGCAAGCCGTCAAAGCTGTCGAGATCGGCGCAGGCGTTGCCTCCGCTGGCTCCTACGGAAGCGAAGTTCAGGACGAAATCTCCTATGACAAACCGGCGCATCGCTTCCGCCGCTCCAGCAATCGCGCCGGAGGCCTCGAAGGCGGCATCACCAACGGCGAGGACGTCGTCATTCGCGGCTACCTGAAACCTATTTCCACCCTGCGTCAGGCGCTTCACACCGCCGACATGGTCACCAAGGAACCCGTCTCGGCCGCCTACGAGCGCTCCGACTGGTGCGTCGTCCCGGCTGGGGCTGTCGCCGGCGAAGCTATGGTTGCCCTTGTGTTAGCCGATGCTTTTCTGCAAAAATTTGGAGGAGATTCCCTTTCTGAGATGCGGCGGAATTTTGACAACTATGCCAGACAAATCCACGACTTCTGAAGCGGCCAAAAATCCCGCTTCGCCGTCCACCGAGGCTCCGGCCGTCGCGCGAAAAATCTATCCCATCGTCAAGTACGGCGATCCCATCCTCGAAAAGCCGACTCCTCTGCTCACCAAGTTTGACGCCGAGCTCGAAAAGCTTACCGAGGACATGTTCGCTTCGATGTACGCCGCGCAAGGCGTCGGCCTCGCCGCTCCGCAGGTCGGCCTCGGCCTTCGGCTGACAGTCGTCGACGTCACCACCGGAAAAAATCCCGAAGCCAAAATCGTTCTCGCCAATCCCGAAATTATTCATGCCGAGGGCGAAGTCCGCGAGGAAGAAGGCTGCCTCTCCGTTCCCGGCTTCCGCGGCTACGTCATGCGCCCGCAATTCGTCACCGTCCGCGCGCAAAACGCCAAAGGCGAGACATTCGAGATTCGCGGAGAAAACCTCCTCGCTCGCGCCTTCTGCCACGAAATCGATCACCTCAACGGCATCCTCTTCCTCCAGCATCTCAGCATGCTCAAACGCGACCTCATTCGCCGCAAAATCAAAAAACTCAAAAAACAAGGCGAGTGGTAATGTGGAGTGCGGCAGCCCCGCTGCCGCTTTCTCGGACTATGCACCGCCAGCCTCCTAACATTCCCGGCACAGGCCCACACCCGTCTGGGTCTTGTGCACTCCTTCTTCTCCTTTACTTCCTTTACTTCCTTTACTTCCTCTGCTTCCGTACTTGCCCTGCTGGTCTTCTCCTCATGCGCCTAATCTTCTGCGGCACTCCCCAATTCGCCGTCCCCACACTCAAGCATCTACTGGCTCAACCCGACTTTGAAATCGCCGCCGTCATCACCCAACCCGACCGCCCCCGCGGCCGCGGCCACGAAGTCTCTTTCTCGCCCGTGAAAGAAACCGCTCAAGCCGCCGGCATTCCCGTTCATCAACCCGAAAAAATCCGCGCCCCCGAATCACAAACTCTCCTGCAATCGCTCGCTCCCGACGCCATCGTCATCATCGCCTACGGACAAATTATTCCCGCGCGCCTTCTCTCCATCCCCAAACTCGGCTGGATCAACCTCCACGCTTCACTCCTTCCGAAATATCGCGGCGCTGCCCCCATCAACTGGGCCATCGTCCACGGCGAAACGAAAACCGGCGTCACCTCCATGCGCATCGATGCGGGCATGGACACCGGCGAAATGTTGCTGCAAAAAGAATTGGAAATCGCTCCAACCGAAACCGCTCCCGAACTCGCCGAGCGCATGTCCGAGATGGGCGCTCCGCTCATGGCCGAAACGCTTCGCGGCATCGCCGCCGGAACCGTCCTTCCGCACGCCCAAGATCACGCACAGGCCTCAAGCGCTCCCATGCTCAAAAAAGAAATCGGCCTTATCAACTGGTCTCTCACCGCGCCCGAAATCTTCAATCGCATCCGCGGCTTCGCTCCCTGGCCCGGCGCGTACACTTCCTTCCGCGGCCAAACTTGCCATATCTGGGGCGAGCCGATATCGAATCTCTCCGCCGATCAAATCCCGCCCCAACCTCAAGACGCCCTTCCCGGTTCTTTGCACGCCAGCCGCAATTCCCTCTCCGTCGCCTGCGGCGGCACAACCTATTTGCGCCTTCTGGCAGTCAAACTCGAAGGCCGCAAACAGGTTTCCGCCTTGGAGTTTGCCAATGGCGCCCGATTGCTTCCGGGTGAACGCTTCGGACAACCTTAGTTTGCGTGCCGCCATGCGCTCAGGCATACTCACAAATTGACCCACTCATGAAAGCGCGATTGGCCCCAGGAGTTCACACCACATGAACATTTCGGAATCATTCCGTGTGCGCGGAAATCTGTCTGCCCGCGCCAGCCAATTTCTTCGTATTGCCGCGAGCTGGGCGCTCGCCGCGCAGCTCGCCGCATTCCCTCTGGCCGCCGCTGCCGCGCCTTCGTCTGCATCCGCCGCCAAGCCTGCTCCGAAGCTGGCGGAGGATCCCGTCATGCGCGTGATGCAATCCGAACTCACCCGCGCCACCACCGATCTAGGCAAAACCGATTCCCCTCCCTATTTCATGAGCTACACCGTCTATGATGAAAACGTCGTCGTTCTCGTTGGCGCCTACGGCAGCCTTCTCACGGATGCTTCTGTTCAGCGCCGCCGCGCCGACGTCACCATGCGCGTCGGCTCTCCCGCTCTCGACAACACCCACGGCGAGAATCGCTACACCGGCATGACTTCCGGCACTCTCCCTCTCGGCGACGACCAGGACGCCATTGCCCGCGTCCTCTGGGAATTGACCGACCGTGAATACAAGCGCGCCGCTCCCGCCTTTCTGAACGTCAAGACCAATACCGCCGTTCGCGCCGAAGAGGAAGACAAGTCCCCCGATTTCTCGAAGGAAGCGCCCCAAGTCCATCTGGCTTCTCCCGCCGCTCCGCCTCCCTTCGATCGCGCCGCGTGGAGCGATGAAATCCGCCGCCTCTCCGGCAATTTCCGCAAATATCCCGACGTCTATTTTGCTACCGTCGTCCTCCAGGTGGAAGATTCCAACGACCGCATGGTCTCCAGCGAAGGCAGCGCTCTTGAAACTCCGAGCTTCAGCACGCGCCTCGTCATGGAGGCGCAGACGCGCGCCGACGACGGCATGGAACTTCTCCGCGTCGAAACGTTCCAGGCTCCCTCCGCCGCGGGTCTCCCCAGCGAGGCCGATCTCTCCGCCAAAATCGTTAAAATGGCTGACGACCTGAAAGCTCTCAAGGCCGCGCCCGTCGCCGAACCCTACGACGGCCCCGCTCTCCTCAGCGGCCGCGCCGCCGCCGTCTTCTTTCATGAAGTCCTCGGCCACCGCCTCGAGGGCCATCGCCAGCGCGATGAGGACGAAGGCCAAACCTTCACCAAAAAAGTCGGCCAGGAAGTTCTTCCAAAATTCCTCAGCGTCGCCGATGACCCCACCATCCACGAACTGGACGGCATCAAGCTCGCCGGCTCGTACGCTTTCGATAACGAAGGCGTTCCCGCCCAACGCGTCGAAGTCATTCAGAATGGCGTGCTCAAGAATTTCTTGATGTCCCGCATGCCCATCAAGGGTTTTAGCCAGTCCAATGGCCACGGCCGCGACCAACCCGGCCTCATGCCCACGGGACGCCAGGGCAATCTGATTGTCACTTCCACGCAGTCCGTTCCCGAATCCGAGCTCCGCCAGAAGCTCATCGACGAAATTAAAAAGCAAAATAAACCCTACGGCCTCTATTTCGACGACATCCAGGGTGGGTTCACGCTCACCACTCGCTCTCTCCCGCAAGCCTTCCAGGTTCTTCCTGTGATCGTCTACAAGGTGTATGCCGACGGCCGCCCCGACGAACTCGTCCGCGGCGTCGACATCGTCGGCACTCCGCTCGCCGCTCTCACGCGCATTCTCTTAACCGGCGACAAGCAGCATGTCTTCAACGGCGTCTGCGGTGCCGAAAGCGGCCAGGTTCCCGTCTCCGCCGTAGCTCCGGCCATGCTCTTCTCGGAAATGGAAGTCCAGAAACGCCAGCATTCTCACGACCGGCCTCCTATCTTGCCTCCGCCCGGTTTTGAAAATAGCGCCCCAATCAAAACAGCCGCGAATGCCGCGCAAATCACTCCGGCGGTGAAACCATGAAAATTCGTCGCGCTCTGCTCGGAACTCTCTTAGCCGCTTCTCTTCTCTTCTGCGTCGCGAGTCTGCACGCAGCTACGCACAAATCTGGCCCGAACAACTCATTCGCAAAGCCCGACGCCGCCCCCGCCGCCGTGCCCCACCCGTCTGCCGGAGGCGATCCTCTTCTCGATGCTCTTCTCACCGAACTCGATCGCTCCAAAGCTCATCTCAAGATCGATCAGGTCCCCGCTCCCTACTACATCGAATATCGCGTAAATGACGTCGATGATTACGACGCTGAAGCCGCCTTCGGCGCTCTCCGCGAAAGGCAGCGCGTTCGTCTTCGCATCCTTCGCGTTGTCGTCCGCGTCGGCGACTACAAACAGGACAGCTACTACGGCCAGGGCATGGGCGAAACCAACATTCTCCCGCTCGACAACGACCCCATCGCTCTCCGCCATCAAATCTGGCTTTCCACCGACGAAGCCTACAAAGCCGCCGGCGAAGCTCTCGCCGAAAAAGAAGCGGATATGAAGCGCTTCACGCCCGATCCCAATCCCGTCGCCGATTTTTCCAAAGCGCCCGTCGTCAACGCCCTCGATCCCATCGTTTCTCTCAAAATCGATGAAGCTTCCTGGAACAAAACTCTCGCGGACGTCACCAATCTCTTTCGCCAGTATCCCGATGTCCAAGCCGTCAGCGCTTCCGCCCGCTTCACCGCCATCAACGAATACTTCGTCGATTCCGAGGGCACCGTCACTCGCAGCGGTAAGACCACTTACAATCTTCAATTCAATGGCTCCGCTCAGGCCCAGGATGGCATGCGCCTCAGCCGCAATCCTTATTGGATGGTCGGCCGCGAGCAAGAACTCCCCTCCCGCGAAAAACTCCTCGCCGATGCCAAGGAAGCTCTCGATACCGTCGTCGCTCTCCGCAAAGCTCCCATCGTCGAGGAAGAGTATCGCGGCCCCGTTCTCTTCGCTCCCGACGCTGCCACCGACGTGATCGCCTCGCTCGTCGGCTCCAACGTCGTCGGCCGCAAGCCCCAGCTCGGCAGGCCCAATCGCACTCTCGGGGCCTTCGCCACCAGTTACAAAATGCGCGTCCTTCCCACCTTTCTCTCCATCGTCGACGATCCCACTCTCAAGGATTTCCAGGGTCACAGCCTCGTCGGCAGCTATCAAGTCGACAACGAGGGCGTCAAAGCCCAATCCGTCAGCGTCATTCAAAACGGCATGCTCGACAACTACTTGCTCGGCCGCGAACCCGTCCGCGATTTTCCTTTCTCCAACGGCCACGGCCGCGCCGCTCCCGGCTCCTTCCCTTCTCCGAGTCTCGGCGTCCTGCTCCTGAAGAGCACCGAAGCGCAATCTCCCGACGCGCTCCGAAAAAAACTAATCCAGATGGTCACCGATCAAGGCATGCCTTATGCCTACCGCGTCGAGACCCTCGGCCCCGGCAATTCTCCTCGCCTGCTCTATCGCGTCTACGCCGATGGCCACGAACAACTCGTCCGCGGCGCCGTCTTCAATGAACTCGACGTCCGCTCTCTGCGCAGCGATCTCATCGCCGTTGGCAACGACCCGCTCGTCAGCAACCGCACCGGCGGTATCCCCACCACCGTCATCTCGCCCTCGCTTCTCTTCGACGAGCTCGAAGTCAAGCGGGCCGACACTAGCAAGGACAAGTTGCCCGACTATCCTCCTCCGCCACTACCAAACTAAAAACTCTTTTCGCCGCGCGGTTCGCGGTTTTACACTTAACCTTAGACCTCGATACCGGTCCACTCTATGACGCTCCGCGAACGCCTCGAATGGGTCACCCGCATGGCCCTTCTTGTCTTCATCCTCGCCTCTGCCGCTTTTCTTAGCGCCATCACCGCCATGCGCATCGCCATTCACGGCCGCGAAGTTAATATGCCTAACCTCGTCGGCAAAAACGTCGCCTCCGCCAACGGCTTGCTTCGTTCCCGCGGCCTAATCCTCCGTGTCGCCGACCGTATTTACAGCGACCTTCCGATCAACGTCGTCGTTCGCCAAAGCCCTCCGCCCGGCATGCTCATGAAAGTTTCGCAGCAGGCCAACGTCATCCTCAGCCTCGGCCAGCGCCAGTTGCAGATTCCTCTTCTCGAAGGAAATTCACTTCGCGCCTCGCGCATCGAGCTGCTTCGTGCTGGCCTGCAAGTCGGTGAAGTCTCTGGCATCACCATGCCCGATGAGCCTGCCGACACCGTCATTATCCAAACGCCTCGCCCCGGCGCCGGCGCCGCCACGCCTCGCGTCGATGTCCTCGTCTCTGCTGGTCCGCGCGAACCCGCTTTCGTCATGCCCCATCTCGTCGGCTTGAAAGAGCCCGACGTCCTTCAGCGCCTCGAACTCGCTGGCCTGCACAGCAAGATCAATTATCTTTCCGCTCCGCAGTGGCCCCACAGCGCCGTCATCGACCAATCCCCTCTCCCCGGCCAGCGCATCACGCCTTCCACCATCGTCGAACTCACCGTCGCCAACTGATTCTCCGCGCCTCGCAATTTGATCCGTCGCACCAATTCTCCGTTCGGACCATCCGCAACCACGTTGTATACTCTGTCTTCCAAACGTCGCCGGGAGGCCCCGCTCTTTGAATCGCCGCGAATTTCACTCTTCTCTCCTAAGACTCTCCGCCTCCGCCTTCCTCGCCCCGCGTCTCTTCGCGAAATCGCTTCCCTCCGTTTCCGCCGACATTCCTAATATCGCCGATCTCTACCGGCGCTCCATCGTCATCGATTCTCTCTGCAGCCCCTTCACCCAATTCCTCTCTTCCCCCAACCCCGATTTGGTCGCCGTCATCCGCCAGTCCGGCATCACCGCCGTCAATTGCACCATCTCCGAGCGCACCTTCGAAGGCACCATCGATAACCTCGCCATACTCGAATCTCTCGTCGAAAATTTTCCAGATACCTTCACCATCGTCCGCAAACACTCCGAAATCGCCGCCGCCAAGCGCGACAAAAAACTCGGCGTTCTTCTTGGTTTTCAGTACCCGGACTTCTTCGACGCAAATCCCGAACGCATCGATCTCTTTCGCAAACTCGGCGTCCGCATCATGCAGCTCACCTACAACAACCGCAGCCTTTTCGGTGACGGCTGCCTCGAGCCCGGAAACGCCGGTCTCAGCAAAGCCGGCATCGCCGCCGTCCAAAAAATGAATGAACTCGGCGTCGCCGTCGATCTCAGCCACAGCGGCTATCGCACGACGTCCGAAGGCATCGCCGCCTCCGCGAAGCCCGCCCTCATCACTCATTCCGGCTGCGCCGCCGTCTACGCCCATCCCCGCAACAAGCCCGACGACATTCTCAAATCTCTCGCCGATCGCGGCGGCTATTTCGGCGTCTACTTAATGCCCTATCTGGTCGCCTCTCCCACCGTCCCCACCCACGAACACGTCATCGCTCATCTTCTTCATGCCATCGACGTCTGCGGCTCCGATCACGTCGGCATTGGCTCCGACGGCTCCATTCAAAAAGTCGTCTTGACGCCCGCGCAAATTGCCAATTTCAACGCCGACATCGCTCGCCGCAAACAACTCCACATCGGCGCTCCCGGCGAAGATCGTTTTCCCTATGTCCCCGATCTAAACGGCCCCGATCACATGCAAATCATCGCCGAAGAACTAGCCCGCCGCGGCCAACCCTCCTCCACCATCGAAAAAGTCCTCGGCGCCAATTTCCAGCGCACCCTCGCCGAAATCTGGGGCACGTCCCAAAAATAAATTTGCCGCTCGCATGTCAGAGTGGGAAAAGCGCAGCGCCCTCTTACGGACGATCCTGCGCGCCGTGATAGATGTGCAATACTTCGACAGTCGCCTCGTTGTCAGCCTGTTCCTTGATTCGGTACGCCACGATGTATGGCAGGCGCGCCAAAACCAGTTCGCGAGTCCCTTCTTCTCTTCCCATCCGTCCGCGACGCGGAGATGTCTTCAAAGAACGAATGGTTTCGTAAAGCTCAAGTACAGTGGATTGCGCAAACTGAGGATGATGCTCGGTGAGATAATTCTTGATGTGTTCCAGGTCGTCTGCCGCTGCATGCGTCCAGCGAATCCTCATCAAGGCTGCAGCATGCGCTTCACGCGAACATCCATTTCTTCTTCTTCGATCAATTCGCCGCGGTCAGCCTGCTCGATTCCCTTTCGCACTCCCGCCCGGAAGCGCGCGTCCTCTTCCAGCACCCGCAGCGCCGCGTCTTTCACCAACTCTTCCGGACGCACGCCTTCCTGCCCGGCCACTTTCGTCAGCCGCGCTTCCTCTTCCGGCGTGAACCGCACTTCCATACCGTCAGTCTAGATTCCGTCCCCCGACGAGTCAATGCCCTCGCCGCGTCGGTCGCCGGCTCCGGCCCGCGACTTCCACCAATCCTTCAGATCCTGATCTCGCGATTCGATATCGAAGAGTCTTTGAGCCTCTGCCGGTGCGCTGCCAGAATGTCGCTCCGCGTGAGCCACCCGGTCACCTTGCGCGGATTGTCGCGGGCGACCACAGCCAGCCGGCCCACGTCTTCTACCACGATGTGGTCGGCGGCTTCGCGAAGTGAGTTGTCCTCAAAGACGATGGCCGGAGATCCCTTGAGAATTTTTCGCAGCGTCGAAGTTTCCGGATCCGTGGCGTCAAAGATCTCTCGCCGGGTGACGGCGCCCAAGAAATTTCCTTCCCCATCGAGAACCGGGAAGCCCTGATGTTCCGTCCCCGCCGCATGCGACGCAAACCACGCCCGCACTTTGGCCAAACTATCGTCCGCCGCCAGCGCCACCACGTCTCGCGTCGCTGCGTTCTTGACGAGAACTTGGTCAAGAAAATCGGTCGAGTATTCCGCCAGCACGCGTGCGCCGCGACGCGCGATTTTTTCCGTCATGATCGTATTCCGCATCATCAGCGAAGAAATCAGAAACGCCGCAGTGCATCCTCCGAGCAACGGCAAAAGACTGAGCGGCTGGTGCGTGGCTTCAAACGCGAAGACCACGGAGGCCAGAAGCGCCCGCGAAGCCCCCGCAAACATGGCAGCCATTCCCACCAGCGCCGCGACACGAATGTCTACGCCGAGTCCGGGAAAGACCGCGAGCGCCCCTGCCCCGAGGACCGAGCCCAATCCTCCTCCAATTGTGAACAAAGGCGCGAGCGTTCCCCCCGAAGTTCCGCTGCCCAGCGAAATAGCCCACGACACGAATTTCAGTACAAAAAGAAAAATCAGCGCCCTTCCCAAGATGTGCCCGTTCACGATGTTTTCAATATTGTCGTAGCCCACCCCCATCGTGTGCGGCGCGAAGTATCCGATCACGCCGACGGCGACGGCGCCGATCGCAGGCCACCACATCCAGTGGATGGGCAAACGCTCAAACGCGTCCTCCACTCCGTAAACGGCCCGAGTTGCGAGCACCGCCGCCACTCCCACAATCGCGCCAATAATCACGTATACCGCCAGCGCGTACCCTTGTGGCCGAGCGATGCCTTGCATCGCAAACATGGGAGCCGCGCCTACGAACGAGAGCCTCACCGCCTGCGCCGTGGCGCACGCAAGCGCGACAGGAATTATCGACCGCGGCCGGTATTCGAAGAGCAGAAGTTCGATGGCCAGCAGAACAGCGGAGACCGGAGTGCCGAACGTGGCCGCCATTCCCGCCGCTGCCCCCGCGGCCAGCAGCGTTTTGCGTTCGTCGGCGGTTATTTTCAGAATCTGGCCGACAAGCGAACCCAACGCTCCGCCGGTCGCTATGATCGGTCCTTCGGCCCCGAACGGCCCGCCCGTCCCGATGGCCACGGCGGCGGAAAGCGGCTTCAGAAACGTCAGCCGCGGCGGAATGCGGCTCTCGCCGAAAAGAACCTGCTCCATCGCTTCCGGAATGCCATGCCCGCGGATGGCTTCCGAACCGAAGCGCGCCATCACGCCCACAATCAAGCCGCCGATCACCGGAACAGCGATCACGTACGCGCCCAGATGGTTTCCTGCTGGGGAACTGAAATCGAACGAGAACCGTCCGTAAAAGGAGAGATTGGTGATTAGGCCGATGAGCGCCGCGAGCAGCCGCGCCACGACAGCAGCCGCGCCCGCGACCAGAATCGACACGCCGCTGATGTAAACGGTGCGCAGGCTGACCAGCGGGATTTGCACCGGCGAGCGCGCCGCCTGCAATGCCGGAGCCAACGAAGTATCAACCGGCAGCCCGCCCGTCGTCGAAGCTCGGGAGATTTTGCCGTCATCCATTCGTTGCCACTTCTCGAAGAAACGCCGTCGCTCGCATTTTCAATACATATATCGTATCACGATATATGGCGTCTCTCCGCCTGCCCGTTGGCCTGCCCTTTACGTTTCTCAATGTCTGGCGAAAAAGCGAGGCAGGCGCAACGCTCCGGGATGCCAGCCCAACTCCAACTAAAACGTCATCGACACGTCAATCCGCGCCGACGCCAGCGAATTATCCGAAGCATGGCAAACAATATCGATTTCCGCTCTCTGCAGGTTACTCGGATTGATCAATGCTGTAGTGATGGGAAACTTCATTAACAGTGTTCCAGTCGAGGACACCAGCGTTACGTCATACACCGCATTTGCCGCCAGCGCCTCCGTGATATTCGCCGAGCCTTTCGAAAGCGTTTCCGTCGCAATCACAGTATCTGGCCCCGAACTATTTACCAGCCCGAGTGTCACAGTTCCCTGAATGCTGCTCTTATTGTCCCAGTGCGCGCCCATCACCAGATTCGTCCCCGAAGTTTGCGGTATGGCCATCGTGGTGAACGCCGTCATCGCTGCAATCAATCCAAACGCAAAGCGTTTTTTCATTGCTTCCCTCCCTGGATAGGATCCTTCTTTACTTGAGCTACTCGCTTCCCGGGGAGAGGGTGCCCGTATCGATAGCCCAACCGACGACGCAGCCTATCCCGCCGTTCACGCTTCGCCTATCGGCCCTCCGTACAGATTCAGTACAGGCCGTTGTCCACCTTCGTTATCGCTCTTCTCCATGAACCCTCGAACACTACCCATCCAGCCCGCATTCACCGCCGAGAGCCGCGCACACCACACAAGCATCTCCTCAGCCCGCAGCCGCTTTTTCTTTAGCAGCTTTCATCAGCGTCCCTATCGAGACAAACCGCAATCCCTTCTTCCGTCCCGCCGGTGAATACCCCCACTGACGAGCATCCCCACTAATGACGCCACCCGACACCACCGCCGCGAACTCTCTCCTCGCTCTTGTAGGGGCACAGCATGCTGTGCCCCATCCGGGCAGGGTCGCTCCTCTCTCCCCTCTTGTATTGGGACAGCATGCTGCGCCCCATCTCGACAAGGTGGCTCTTCCCTCGTCCGAACCGTCCTCATCGCATCAAGGCGCACCCATTCCAAAACAAGCGAGCAATCCCCACTTCGCAAGAAACACACCACCGCAACCCGCAGCTCCGCCGGCAGCAATTCAATCAAAAGAAAGGAACTCGTTCAAAAGGAAGGATCTACTCCTGAAGAAAAATACTACGCAGTCCGAAAAAGTCTATCGCCCCGGCTCACCCCACCCGGTTTTGCTTCCCTCGCCCCGCTTCGTCCAGCCACCGCTCCAGCACCGGCTGGTACTCCGCTTCGACTTCGAGGTACGCCACTCCCGCGCCCATGTTGGTCTGCGCGTAAACGATTTTCGACTTGGCTTGAAAGTAGGCATCGCCCGCGGAAATCTTCACCAGCACCAGCGTTCCCACCGGAAAGGGATTCATCATGTCCAAATAACAACCGTGCAGGCTCAGCTCGCTCACCCGCGTCGCAATCCGCACCTCCGACGCTTCTTCAATGAGTTCGGCGCTGGCGATAAACGTATATCTCGGCGTGCGGCGGCGTTCAGAACCCAAGGAGTGTCCTCCGGATGATTGCTTGCTTCTTACGATGGTACGACGGATTGCATCCTTCTGGTTCGGGATTCGCCCAACTCGTAACTATTGAAGTCGCGGTTAAATTCTCCGCGCCGCGGCGAGCCGGCCGATTTCGCAAGCGGCGGCTCCCCTTCGCTCGGCCGAGCCAGATGCTAGGATATTCTCGTCACGCCACGAAAGTGAGGACACCCATGCCGGGAGATCGAGCAAGAGCGCGGGAGTTAGCGGAGCAATACATCAAAAAAGGCGATCCTGCCGGATGGTTCGAGCAACTCTATAAAGAAGGCGAAGCCGGCAAAAGTGTAATCCCCTGGGCGGATAGGCGCGGCAATCCGCACCTGCTCGAATTTTGGCGCGCCCATCCGCAAACGGCCGAAGGCAAGACCGCTCTTGTGGTTGGCTGCGGTTTAGGTGACGACGCCGCCCAATTGGTCGAATGGGGCTACCGTACCACCGCGTTTGACATTTCCGAGACCGCGATTCGCCAGGCGAAAAACCGCTTTCTCAAAAGCGGCGTGGAATTTCGCGCCGCGAACCTCTTCGAGCCCCCGCCGGAATGGAAATGGAACTTTGATTTCGTCTTCGAAGCCAATACCATCCAGGCGCTGCCCGGCAGTGTTCGCTCGCAAGCGATTCAGAACATCGCCGCTTTCGTCCGCCCTGGCGGCAAGCTGCTGGTTATCGCCAGGGGACGCGAGCCACACGAGCCGGAAGGCCAATTGCCCTGGCCCGTGCTCCGTTCCGAGTTGAACGAGTTTCTTCGCGCTGGCCTGACCGAAGAAAGCTTCGACGAATTTCTCGACTCCGAAGAGCCTCCGTCGCGCAGGTATCGCGCTCTGTATGCGAGGCCCGAATGAAACGCGCATCGAACCTGGCTTCCGCCAACGATTTATTTTGCGGTGTCCTTTTTATGCAGGTCAATGCACACCGACTCTGCGTTGTTGGGATTGACGGCGCTGTCGCCTTCTTCGATATGCCGAATGATGCCCTGCTTATCGATGACGATATTCGCGCGCTGCGCCCATTCGTACGTTTGATTTTGTACGTTGTAGCCCTTCAGGATGCCGTACTCCGTCAGCATCTTGTGGTTCATGTCGCTTAGCAGCGGGAACGCAACGTTGATTTGTTTGGCGAACGCGGCATTCGCGGCGGGACTATCCATGCTAATGCCGAAAACTGCGGTATCGGAGGTGTCGATCTTGCCTGAGGCGATTCCAGCCTGGACCGCCTGAAGTTGTTTCGTTCAACCGCCGGTGAAAGCCAGCACGTACACGGCGAGAAACACGTTCTGCTTGCCGCGGTAGTCGCTCAGCTTTACGGTTTTCCATTGATCGCTGAGCAGCGTGAAGTCCGGCGCGGCGTCACCCACTTTCAGCGAAATTTTTGCCAGTTCCGGTTTTTGCGCCTCTTGCGCCATCGGCGGAGCAATCGGGGCAAAAGCTAACGCAACCAGCAGAGCCAAAGCACGTTTCATGCGCACTCTCCTTGAGGATGGAATGCACGACCAAACATCGATTACACCCTATCATCAGGAGGTTTCGCGGAGAACCTCAAAATCTTCACTGGTTCGGGCAGGCGGCGCCGCCTTCGATCCAAATGCGCATTTCGCGAGACGTTTCTTCTCGAGTGAGCGGCGGAAGCGTTCGGCCGTCGCCCGGGTTCCAGCCCCAGCCGACGAGTTCGTCGTGAGCCACGTGGTCGTCAAGTTGTTCGAGCGAGCGATTGCCATTCTGTTTGCGATCTTTCAATTGCACGCAGAGCGCCGCCGGAGAACGCCCGACGAAAACCATTTTATGTTCGGGAGTCGGCAGCGACCATTTGGGATTGCCGGGAGGCATGTGGGCGCCGGGCAAATTGTGATCCTGGTGGCAGGTGTTGCAGCGCATCGCGGGAGCGCCATGGCCGTCGATGCCGCGTTTGACGTATTGAATGTGAATGTGGCTGTCGTCGCCCTGGAGGGGAGCGTCACCGGCAGGATGGCAATTCTGGCAGCGCGGCGAAGTAAAAACTTTGTAGACCTGCAAGAACGCAGCTTGCGAGGCCGCGGCATCGGGCTTGGGCGCGTACGGAGCCGCGCCGAAATTTGCACTCGAAGCCGGGCTCGAGACCGCGTTCGAGGCAGCATTCGAGGCGTCTTTGCGAGCTGCGAGCGCAGTTGCACGCGAAGAATTGTTGCGCGCGGAGAGCGACAGGCAGACCGCCAGAGAAAATGCGGAGACCGCGACGAGGATCGAGGTGACGCTCGAACGGTTGCTGCCGAGGCGGGTGCTATTGGAACCGATGCTGGAGGAGCGCGTGCGATTGGAATAGCTGGTGCTGGATTTCTTGCGGAGTGCGCTCATGACGGAGTTCCTTTTTCTTCCGCGAGGTCGGCGGAACGAATCGGCAGACGGCGGACGCGTTTGCCGGTCGCGGCGAAGATGGCGTTCGCAAGAGCGGGAGCAACCGGAGGTACGCTGGGTTCGCCGATGCCGGTGGGTTTTTCGCTGCTGGGAACGATATGCACCTCGATGGCGGGCGATTCGAAAATGCGGACCATGGGATAGTCATGAAAATTGCTTTGCTGGATGCGGCCCTTTTCGAGGGTGATCTCGGTTTTCAGAGCCGCGGTGAGGCCGAAGATGATGCCGCCTTCCATCTGGGCTTTGACCGTGTCCGGATTCACGACTGTGCCGCAATCCACGGCGCAGAAGACGCGATGCACGCGAACGGAACCGTCTTTGTCCACGGAGGCTTCGACGACCTGCGCCACATAGCTATCGAACGAAAAATGCGTGGCGATGCCACGGCCGATTCCATGCGGAAGAGGTTTGCCCCAGCCGGATTTTTCGGCGACGAGATCGAGAACGGCGAGCATGCGCGGCTGCTGGCTCAAGAGTTTTCGGCGCAAGTGGTAGGGATCCTTGCCGCCGAGATGAGCGACCTCATCGAAGAAGGCTTCAACGGAAAATCCGGTGTGCGAGTGGCCGACGGAGCGCCACCATTGCACGGGAACGCCAATTTTGGGCGAGTGCAAATCCACCTGCAGGTTGGGAATGCCGTAAAGAATGTCCGCAGCGCCTTCGACGGAGGTGGAATCGACGCCATCTTTGATGGTGAACGACGCGAAGGGAGTTCCCGCCATGATGGATTGGCCGACGATGGTGTGCGTCCAGGCGACGGGATTGCCTTCGGCGTCCACGCCTGCCGCAAAGCGATCGAACCACATAGGGCGATACCAGCCGCCGCGCGTATCGTCTTCGCGTGTCCAAATCACTTTGACGGGAGCTTTCGCTGCTTTCGCAACGTGAGTGGCTTCGACGACAAAATCGGAAGCAGGATTGGCGCGACGCCCAAAACCGCCGCCGAGAAGCGTGGTGTGAAGCTGGACTTTCTCCGGAGGAAGTCCAGCGACCTGGGCCGCGCTGGCGCGGTCGACGGTTTCAAACTGCGAGCCCGTCCAGATTTCACAACTGTCCGCGCGAAGATCGACGACGCAATTGAGCGGCTCCATGCAGGCGTGCGCCAGATAGGGAACGGCGTACGTTGCGCTGATCTTTTTTGCCGCGGAATTGAGCGCGGAAGCGGGATCGCCGGCTTTTCGGGCGATATCTCCGGGAGAAGTGGATTGCTGGGAAAAGTCTTCGAGCATCGCGGGCGTGGAAAGGCTCGCGTTTTCTCCATCGTCCCAGGTGATTTTGAGTTTTTCGCGGCCGAGCTTCGCGGGCCAGAAACGATCGGCGATCACGGCAACGCCACTGGGGATTTGGACGACCGACTTCACTCCGGGAACGGCGAGAGCTTCAGCGGGATCGAAGCTGACGACTTTGCCGCCAAAAACGGGAGCGCGGGCGACGACGGCGGTGAGCATTCCAGGCAAGGAAACATCGAGACCGAATTGCGCGGTGCCGTTGACCTTGGAGGGAGTGTCCAATCGGCGCGTGGGTTTTCCGATGAGCGTAAATTCGCTGGGCGGCTTGAGAGGAATATCTTCCGGAACGGGAAGCGCGGAGGCGGATTTGGCCAGCGAGCCGTAGGTGGCCTTACGGGAAGAGGCGTGATGAAAGACAACTCCCTTTTCGACGCGACAGGTGTTCGCCGGGACGTTCCAAAGTTGCGCGGCGGCTTCGACCAGCATGATGCGGGCGGCGGCGCCAAGTTTGCGGTAGCGCTCCCATTCAGAGGCGGTGGTGGTGCTGCCGCCGGTCATCTGAATGCCGAAGATGACGCTGTTGTAGACGGGGTCGACGGGAGCAGATTCCACGCGAATCTTGGACCAATCGGCTTCGAGCTCTTCGTTCAGAAGCATGGGGAGGCTGGTGTAGACGCCCTGGCCCATTTCCGAGTGATTGGAAACGACGGTGACGATATTGTCGGGGGAGATTTTGAGATAAGCGAAGGGAGCGAGCTGAAGCGGTCTTTGCGCTTGCGGGAAAAATTCGGCGTGGGCCGACGGAATGTAAAGAGCCAGCAAAAATCCGCCTCCGGCGGCGGCTCCGGATTTGAGAAAGGAACGGCGATCGAGCATCGAGGGAGCGTTCATTGCGCCACCTTCTTTTCCGATTTTTCCGCGGCGAACTCGGCGGCGCGGTGAATCGCGCGCCGGATGCGGGCGTAGGTGCCGCAGCGGCAGATGTTGCCGGACATGGCCTCGTCAATCTGCTCGTCGGTGGGTTTAGGAATTTTGGAGAGCAGGACGGCGGCGGACATGATTTGGCCGGATTGGCAGTAGCCGCATTGCGGCACGTCGATTTCGATCCAGGCGCGCTGCAAGGGGTGAGTCAGATCGCTGGAGAGGCCTTCAATGGTCGTAACGTGTTTTCCAGCGGCGCGAGAGACCGGAGCGACGCAAGAACGGATCGCTTCGCCATCGAGATGAACAGTACAAGCGCCGCAGAGGGCCATGCCGCAGCCGTATTTTGTGCCGGTAAGGCCGAGATGCTCGCGGATTACCCATAAAAGAGGAGTGCTGGGATCGGCATCCACTTGGACGGGATTGCCGTTAAGAATAAAGGAAGTCATTCGTGAACCTCCATCGGATGAAGCACAGGGGCGGCAAAGACCGCAGAGTTTGATGAACTAGGAAAGCAAAACGGTGCGCGAAAAGCAACACGATCGGTGGAAATGGACGGATTTTCGTTGGGGAGCGTGAGCCGCGGATGCCGCCCTGAAGGGCGGCGCTACGCAGAAGCACCCGCCGAAAATTCTGGCGAGGAAAAACTGGAGCTACATGCCGAACATGGAGTTGACGCCCGCGCGGGGAGGCTGCTGCCCGGTGGCTGGTTGGGCGGCGGATGGCGAAGCAGCGGGTTGTTGCAGGGCGGGCTGGGCTGTCGCGGGTGTTGAGGCTGTGGGCGCCTACGATACCTGCGGCGGCAGCGGCGGCCATGGCTTGCGGGTTGCGGCGGGGGCGATTGGTTGCAGTCGGAAGTTGCTGGAGATAAATCATGTCGCGAGGCTCTTCCGTGCCGGGCTGGATGGGTGTGGACGGCAAACCCAGTTGATGCTCGAGGGCGCTGGCGATGCGGTGCAATTGCCAGATGAGTTTTTCGAGGTCTTTCGAGCGGGCTGAGTTTCAGGTTGCGGTCCCACAGAAAACGGATGGCCAGGACAAAGAGAATGGGCAGGCCGATGGCCAGCGTGGCGAGTACGATGCTTTGGAAGATTGAGTCGAGAGACGGCAGGGATGGGTTCATTGGGGGCCTCCAGTTGCGGGGTGCAGTGGGTAGGATAGCGCAGGGCGGGGGTGGTGACAAATGAAGCGGGAAGTTGATAGTGGGTGGTGAATAGTGAGTAGGGGGAATCAGGAGACGTGGAGGGCGGCCGGAGCGTGGCGGGAGCGGTGAGGCTCGATTAGGATTTTGACGTCGTGGCCGAGGGCTACGAGGAAGCGGAGAAGGCGCTCGACGGAAAATTGGCGGAACTCGCCTCGGAGCATTTTGGAGACGTCGGGCTGCTTGATGCCGAGCAGAGCGGCGGCTTGAGACTGTTTCAGCCGACGGCTTTTCAGGATTGTATGGATCTTGTAGACGAGTTGCGCCTTGATCAGGTGTTCTTCAGCATTGGGGATGCCGAGATCCTTGAATACGTTTCCGCTTCCGACTTCATACCGGTGCTTTTTCACGTTTCCCTCACTTTGGCGATCCGTTCGGCTTCGGCGAGCCGCCGCCGGATTAGTTCCAGGTCACGGCGCGGAGTCTCGCGGCCCGATTTCGACTTCTTCTGAAATGCGTGAAGCACATAAAGGGCTCCTGCACTACGAAGTGTGTAGATGGCGCGAAAAGTATCGCCGCGAAAATCCTTAACCACTTCCAGGACACCGGCGCTGCCGAACCCACTTGAGACTTTTGCTGAAACATGTTTTCGGCCCAGCTGAGCCAAGTATAGGGTGTAACCCAGGTAGTCCTGGACGGGGTCGGGAAACCTGCGTAAGTCCTCGCGGCTCGAACCTACCCAGATCACCGGCTTTAAGACGGGTTCATCGTCCATTGGCGATTTTTGATTATAGTGATATCACTATATGATTGTCAAGAATCGAAGAGTGGCCCACCCTTATCGAAGGCCACCCAAGCCAGGAGCTAAGTCGCTGCCACCCGGGATTCGGAGCGTCAACGACGTAAGACTTGAAATTAGTCAGTGGGAACCCCTTGGCAGCCACTCGGCGGCCCGTGTTCCGAAACAATCCTCGGAGGGCGGGGTGGTGACAAACGGAGCGGGATGGGCGGGCAGTGGTGCGGCCACCTGCCATAAACCACCTAAATCCTGTAATGCCCAACTCACCCGGCGGTTCCGAGCCTTCAGGGTCGCTCGCGATCTTTGGCGTGCCGCCCCATGATTTCCCGCGCTAGCACTGCGTAATCGCTGTCTGCGTTTGGTTCGGGCGATGCTATCAAACGTTTGAGTTCGTCGGTGCTCAGCCTCGAGAGCATCTTCATTACATGCCGCGCCGCTTCGCGTCTGGACTTCAGGCGTCCGTGCGGGTAGCCTGCTCGGTCTAAAAGGCGCTGGACGTCCCTAAGTTGGGGAAGGAATGTGCGATTCTCGAAGCGGGCGGCTAGAGTTTTGAGCATTTCAGCGGACTCTTCGTTTTCGTTGCCGAGCTGTTCAGCGAGATCAACTGCTGAGACAACTCTCTTTTTTGAGCCCGCCTTCCGCTTTTCCGCTAGGGCGAGGTCCGCCTCGATCTGTTCAGGCGTCTGATCCGTAATCCTAGCCAAGGCAGAAAGAACACTTCTTCGACCGTACCGCAACATAAGCAGGCGCAATTCGATGTTGAGCAGTTCTTCCATTAGACGGTCACTTTTGCCAGTCCAACGATACCAAAAATCTCGTCCTTGAGTTTCTGAAACCCACTGACGACATCAGTGCGGGCATAGCTCGTTCTGCTCAGGGGGGCCGCTTCGCGAGCGGACTTGGCATACGATGCCGAATATTTCATTTGGTTTTCGCAGACGTACCAACCCTGTTCCGCTGCGAAGTCTGTGACTTCTTTGATGGAGCGCTGCCCCTCGGGCCCGGAACTATAAGTTGACGAGTGATTGAAGACTAGGCCTGCAATCTCAATTTCATGGTCCTCATTTTCTAACTGGAACTCGTTCAGCGACCGCGCCAGGAGAGGCAGCCCGATCGTAGCCATGAATTCGGGCTTAATTGGGACGATCGCGTAGCGGCTGGCGAAATATGCCGCGTCGGTCAAGATCGATTCCGTTGGGGCACAATCGATAATAATCAGGTCATAGTGTTCCTCGATTTGCGCTAGTGCCTTAGCCAGTCGGCGCTCTTTTCCAGTCGGATTCTTCAGAGTACGCGCAAGTTCCAGGCGGCTTGGGATCAGGTCGAGTGTGCTGTCGGTCCAGTACCCGACTTTCTTCAAGACTACCTTATCAATTTCTAGTCTCCGCGGCGCTCCGGAGCTTCCGCCTGCTGGGACGTAATCGTCGAATATCTGTGCCACTGTCGGCTTGTTTGCCTGGAGGTGTGCGACGTATTCTTTGGGGTTCATTAGGGCTTGGCTGAGGTTCGACTGCGGATCGAGGTCAACCGCCAAGACTCTGAAGTCTGATGTGTCGGCGGAATGGGCCAGTTGCATTGCAAGAGTTGTCTTCCCGACACCGCCCTTCATGTTTATGAGACTAAGAACTATAGCCATGTTTTCGCCTTTCTTTCTCACTGGATATTCGTCAGTTGCGCCTGAACCATGGTCCGCATAGGCATACTTAAGGTCGATCTCCCTTCCTGCCCTCGTGAACATTGACCGCTTTGCTAGAGCAAGTAGATGTCGTGGATGTTCGCCGAAGACAGCTGCAATTTTGCCAATAACTTCGGCAGTCGGAATCTCACCCTGTGCCTCAATCTTCCCGACATAAGCGACACTTTTACCAAGGAGGTCGCTCAGCCGACGGACTGTTATGCCTGACTCGGCACGCAAGCGCTTTACCTCGCGACCGAACGGGGTTACTTGCATGTCTACCATAATTGGTGAACATGATGGCGTGTGTCAAGCGCTTTTTGGGTTCGGTCTTGGACTTGCCCGAGCTGCAGCTATGGGTTCGAGGAACGTGGCGGACTAGGAAGTGAGGAGAAGGTGGAGGCTGGAGGCTTGAGCGAAGGAGCGGAAGTCGCGGTCGCGGGTGATAAGGGAAAGGTGGGCGTCGAGACAGGGTTGGGCGATTAGGGAGTCGGCCAGGCGGGCGCGAAGGCCAGAGCTTGGCGAATGTCTTCATCTTCGAGTTCGGGATATTCGCGCTTGAGTTCGGCGCGGTCGGGATACAGGGCTAGTGCTTCAAGGACACGGCGAACGGTGAGACGGAGGTCACGGATACAGGGCTCGCCGTTCATGCGAGAGACATCCATGGCGATGCGGTCAAGTTTGTCCATTGTCGGATTTCCTTTGCTAAGTGTAGCGCAATTGGGCACGGAAGGCGCGATGCGTCGGTGCTGAGTCCGACAGATGCCGCCCTGAAGGGCAGCGCTACGGGCGCGTGGGGTGCAGGATTCAAGGGGAGAGCAGGAGATGGAGGGTGGAAACTTGAGCGAAGGAGCGAAAGTCGCGGTCGCGAGTGATTAGGGAAAGGTGGGTGTCGAGGCAGAGTTGGGCAATTAGGGAGTCGGCCAGGCGGGCGCGCCGGCGTTTGGCGAGAACTTTGGAGCGGAGGGCGGCGGCGCGTTGCCAGAAGCCGGGTTCGAGATCGATGAGAGGTAGAGAAGTGAGACTGGCGGCAATCTCATGCGGGAGATGGGGGTCGCTGAGGAGTTCGGTCAGGACGACGGGGAGCATTACCAACTGATGGTCTTGAAGGGCCTTTTTTAGGAGCAGAACGTCGTCACCGGGGGCGCCGCCGAGGAAGGCGACCCAGGTGCTGGTGTCGGCGGTGATCATCGGTCATCTTTTAGAGCTTGCCAGGAACGGGAGAAGCGGACCTTGCCCTGGGATTGCAGGAGGCGGTCGTAGGCTTGCGAGGCGGCGAGGAGTTGGAGGCCGGCGCGGACGGTTTGCGTGATGCCTTTGCCGCTGGCGCGCTGGGCTTTTTTTAGGAGGTCGTCGGGGATTTCAACCGTGATTTTGCGGGCGGTGGCCATAAGAGGATTTTACCATACTTAGGGCCAGCATTAGGTATGGTTTTTTGGCTGGGAGGAGCAAGACTTGAAGTCTGTCCAGCTTAACGCAAATAGCCCCAATTGTGGAGTTTGTCGGAGTCTTCGACCCAGCGGTCGCCGATGTCGGTGCGGTAGTACATGTTGGCGATCATGATGTTTTTGATGCGGGAGTAGGCTTGGGTTTTGGCTTGGAGCATGGTTTGGCCGGTCCCGATAACGATTAGGACTACGCCGCTCGTGCCCGCGATTAGCCACTGGCCTTTGACTTCTTTTACGTCCTCGATGTGGATGCCATCGTAGTTGGGCTTTTTGAAGACGATGGCGCCGTTTTTGGAGAAGGATTCGAAAGTGGGCTCGTCGTCAAAGGGAAATGGCGGGACGACGATGCGGACGCCGAGTTGGAAGCCGCTACGCGTGCGCCATTTGGGATCGGCGCCGGTGGCGAGTTCCCAGAAGAGGTCGCTGATGGGCGTGAGCATGCCTTCCTGCTGAATGCTGATGGTGGGATAGCCGAAACGGCTGGTGAATTCCAGCGGATAGATGCCGTTGTTGTTGACGATGCAGTTGAGATCGATGTAGCCGACGTAGCCTTCTTCGGCGAGCTTGGGCTCCATTTTGAGGAGCGTCTGGTTGAAGAGGCGATTGGGCTCGGCCCAGAACATGGAGGTGCCCATTTCGCCGGTGGGCGGACCGATGTTGCCGGGGAAAAGCTTTTTGTGCTCGAAATTGATGTTGACGGGGGAAATGAATTTTTTGCCGTTGAAGAAAGCGCCGACGGCGACTTCGACGCCGGTGACTCGGCGCTGAAGCTGGAAGACCTTGATTTCGTCGGAGAAGGCGCGCTTGTAGGCTTCGAGCATGCGGACGACGTCGTCGCCGTCTTCTTCTTCACCGACGAAGAGGCGGCGCTTGACGTTTTGGGCTTCGCCGCTGGGTTTGATGACGTAGCGGTCGGGATTTTTCATGACGAATTCGATGGCGGGATCGAAGGCGTCGAAATCCTGATAAGGAATGATATTGACGCCGGCTTTTTTCAACTCCTCCTGGCCGAAGGAACGGTCGTCTTCGAGGCGATCGGTGTACTCGGTGCCGCCGATGACGGGCTTGCCGGCGTCGCGAAGAGCTTTGGCTTTGGCGCCCTGGCCGAGAGTGTCGTCGAAGACGACGATGTCGGCCCACTTGGTGTCGCGCTCCCAGTCCTTGGATTTGGGGACGAAGCCGTCAGCGATGTCGCGCTCTTTTTCGGCTTCGATGTAGTAGCGAACGTCGTGGCCTTCTTTTAGGACTTGCCAGGCGATGTCACCGATAAGTCCGGAAAGGGACACGAAGAGAAATTTGCGTTTGTCCATTTAGAGGGAAGTCCCGCGCATGAGGTGAGATGGTGCGGGGTGACTGGTGACTTGCGACTTGTGACTGGTGGAAATCCGCGAGAGCACGATGGGAGTCCTTTGGCTAATTGGGTAGCCGCGGGATAAGAAGTGCAAGCACCGGGCGGCTCCTTGGAAGCGCGGGAATATATTAGCCATGATGAGCAGGGACATTGTTACATTTCGTTGAAAAATAATGAAGGGAGAGAGGGAGGAGAGGCAACCCGGGAGGATGAAGAGGCGCATCACAGGGGTTGGGGAAGACGGAGCCAGGGGAACCGCGGACCTGCCCGGAAGGGCAAACTTCTTGCTCCTGCTGGCCATTCGTTCAGGTTATACTTGGCTGTTCCCGGCCGTCGAAGGGCAGGGAGAAGTTGGCAGGTTTCGGGGCAGTGCAGTACGGGCGTGTCCGGAGACAGAGGCAGAAAACGCGACATCCGCAAGAGAGGTGAAGTTTGGGCCGAATAGAAAGAATTGTGAGCTCGAAGCAAAACCTGACGGGGATGAGCCTGGCGCTGAGCGTGCTGACGGCATTCTTCCTGATGGCAGCGACAACGTGCAACGCCCAGTTCCCTTTCCACAAAAAGAAGAAGATAGACAAATCGACAAGCGCGGATAACAACGCGCAGCCGGACAAGATTCTATATGACCGGGCGGTGGATGATATCAAGCACGGTAAGCAGGAGATCGGCCGGCTGAACATGCAGACGCTGATCAATACGTATCCGGACAGCGAGTACTTGGCCAAGGCGAAGCTGGCGATTGCGGATTCGTATTACAAAGAAGGCGGAACGTCGAACCTGGCGCTGGCAGTATCAGGGTACAAGGATTTTGAGGTGTTCTTCCCGTTCCTGCCGGAAGCAACGTACGCGCAGATGCAGGTGGCCATGGCGCACTTCCGGCAGATGGAAAAGCCGGACCGCGACAGGACGCAGGCGTACGCGGCGGAAGATGAGTTTCAGATTTTCCTGCAGAAATATCCGAACGATCCGCTGGCGCCACAAGCGCGGCAACGGCTGAGGGAAGTGCAAGAAGTGCTGGCGGAGGGAGACTACCGGATCGGCTATTTCTACTACTTGAAGGGGGACAAGAGAGCGGCGGCGACGAGACTGCTAACGGTGACGCAGAGATACCCGCTGTATAGCAAATCTGACAAGGCGCTGTGGATGATGGGAGATATTTTCGAGACGAGCGAGCACAAGGATGTTGCGGCGAGATACTACGCGAGGATTGTGAAGGAATATCCGCTGTCGAACATGGTGCCCGATGCGAAAGCCAAGCTGAAGGAAATTGGGGCGCCCGTGCCGCAGCCTGATCCGGCGGCATTAGCGTGGATGACGGCAGAAGAGAAAGCCCCAAAGGAACACACAAGCGTGGTGAAGAGGCCAATGGAATTGATGAAGAGCGGACCGACGGAGGAGTTGCAGGTGGCAGCTCAGTTCGGAGAACCGAACCTCTCGCCGGAATCCGATACGTTGAGCGCTGGCGATTTGCTGAAACCTGAGGGAGCACCGAGGCTCGGCGGCCCTGGAGCAACCACGGGGATCGTGGCGACGGTGTCTCCGGGCGGAGGAACGTCTGGCGAAACCTCGAGCGGAGCTGAGAGTGTGGCTCCCGTTACTAACGAAGGAGGGGCCACGGTGGGGACGGTGGGTGGTCCGCCAGTGAATGAAGGCGGAGCGGCGGTAGGAACGGTGGGAGGCCCGCCAGCAAACGAAGGCGGGGCGACAGTGGGAACGGTAGGAGCTGCTCCGGCGAGCGGTCCACCGAAGGATCCCGGGGCAAGCGCAACGCCGGCAACTGCGGAACCGAGCTCAGCTGCGAAGAGCGATCCTGCGCCCACGGGGGCGGAAGCGAAGAGCGACGCGACGGCTGCGGGCGCGGGGAAGACGAGCGACGCAGCGAAGGGCGACAGCTCGAATGACAAAGACAAGAAGGAATCGAGCAGCAAGAAGAAGAAGGGATTGCACAAGCTCATTCCCTGGTAGTTCGAAAGAAAAGGATCCGAGTGAAGACCCAAGGGGTGCGGCGAGGGCCGCACCCCTTGTTTTTTTGGTCGGGGCGGCCAGTAGAGAGGTTGGGGAGGGCGTATTCACTTCCGACACACATGTACCGCGATAAGATTGACGGGGTGTACGCCGGATGCTCCAATACTGAGGAGTTCCAATGAGCGGGTGACTTTAGAGCGCTCGAAGTCTCAGCGCTCACTGAGCGGTAGACGCTCCGAACAGCCGAAGAGAGGCTGAATTTCAGAGCGGCCTACTGGCAGGAAACGGGCGAAATAGCTCCGGAGGATGTTTGGTGGCCAAGATTCTCGTTGCCGACGATAACAGCAACATCCAGAAAATGGTTGGGCTTGCCCTGAAAGATCAGGGGATTGAAGTCGTTGCCGTGGGCAATGGTGAAGCGGCGGTGCGGAAGATTTCCGATATCCACCCGGATTTGGTGCTCGCGGATGTGTTCATGCCGGTGCGCAACGGGTACGAAGTTTGCCAGTATGTTAAGTCGGACAGCGCGCTGGCGCACATTCCGGTGATCCTGCTGGTGGGAGCGTTTGACCCGCTGGATGAGCAAGAAGCGCAGAGGGTGGGCGCGGACGGAGTTTTGAAGAAGCCGTTTGTGCCGCCAGATCCGCTGATATCCATGGTGAAGTCGGCGCTGGCGCGAGCGGGAGTACGCGTGGGAGCAGCGCCGGCGGTGCACGAAGAAGCGCCGCGCGTGGCGGAGATGCTGAGCCCGAGGCCGGTGACGCCTACTAGTTCCTTTCCCAGCATGAGTTCGCGCGGACCTGTGCCGGAAATGCCGGCGATGGGACACGGTGGATTTCCCGAAACGGCGCACGAAACAATGGCAGAACTGCCGGCGCCCGTGAAGATCGACGCAGGGTCGCAGCCGCTGGCCTTCGGAAGCATGCTGGAAACGACGGAAAGCGAAGAAGAAGAGATCGGGTACGCGACAACGGCGCGGCCCGAATTGGAACGGGACTGGAAGTCGGGAGAAGAGGAAGAAGAAGAGGTCGCCGAGGAAGAAGAAGAAGAAGAGAAGCCCAGCGCATCGTGGCGGCGAGATGCGGGCAACGAAGCGATGGACGAAGAGGAAGCAACGGGACCGGTCAAGGATTGGCGCGAGACAGCATTTTCGGAAGCGCCGGCGCGGAAAATGAGGAATGAATCGTGGGCGCCGCAAAAGGAAGTTTCAAGATTTGAAGAAGCTGCGGAAGCGGAACAGAGCGTGGGCGCCATGGTGAAGGACGCGCCGATCGCGGAGACGAAATTGGCGCCAGCACCGGCAACACAGTTCACGGAAGACGCGTGGGCGGCGGCGCTGAGGCCGAAAAGCGCGGTGGAAGCGGCAACGATAGAAGCGCCAGTGCAAGCGCCAGTCGAGGCGGCGGAGGCTCCCAAAGAGGAAGCTACGCCGTACTACCAGGCAGAGGAAGTAGTGAGCGCGCCGGAGAAAGAAGAGCCGGTTTCCGAGCCCGTGAAGAGCGCAGGGGAGAGCGCGTGGTATTCAGCGGTATCCAGCCCGTGGGACGCGGAAGTACAAAAAGCGAGCCGGCTAGCGTCGACGTGGGACGCACCGGCGACGAGCGAGCCCGCGGCAAAGGCAATTCCCGGACCGGCTGAGCCGGTGATGCAGGCGGAGAAGAAGGAAGAGATTGTCGTTAAGAATGATCCTGGAGCGACGGTGGACTCTCTGCTGCCGGAATTGAGTGAAGAAGTGAAGGCGAAGGTGGAAGAAGCGGCGCTGCCGGCGGCGACGGTCGAAGCGATTCGCGAAGAAGCGCAGCAGGTAACGGAAACGGCCGTGCAAGAAGCGCCCGCAGCGGAAAAGAGCGCTAAGACGCCTGAACCGAGCATGGAAGACCTGGTGGCCAAGGTGCTCGCGAAGATGAACCCCGATATGTTGCAAGCCGTCACGCGAGACATCCTCAAGAATGTCGTGGAATCGATGGTCAAGGACGAATTGAACGCGAAGAAGTAGCAGTTCCCTCCCCTAAAAAATAATTTATAGAGTTGGCGCCGATTCGAACGCGGATGCTTTGGTGTGGGTGTAGCTGGCGAGCGCGGCCCGACAGTCATTTGATGGATTGACCGCGAATTGACGGGGCTGGTTTTTTTTCCGTATAGTCGAAGATTGCTCTTTCCTCTTCGGAATTACAGAGAAACAGGCGGGCCAAGCAAGGGTGAAGCAAGCCCTGCGCCCGCGAGAGCGGAGATGCATTCCTGATGGGACGAGAAATCGCCAAAGCGTACGAACCGCAGCAGATCGAACCGCGCTGGGCGGAATATTGGGTGGCGGAGGCTCTGTTCCGCGCGGACGCGAATGCCCAGGGACCTGTGTTTTCCATCGTGATTCCGCCGCCGAACGTGACGGGATCGCTGCACATCGGGCATATGCTGGACCACACGGAAATCGACATTCTGACGCGGTGGCACCGGATGCGCGGGTACAACACGCTGTATCTGCCGGGAACGGACCACGCGGGGATTTCGACACAGCGCGTGGTGGTGAAGCAACTGGCCGAACAAGGGATTGATTACCGCACGCTGGGGCGGGAAGAGTTCGTACGGCGGGTGTGGAAGTGGAAGGAAGAAAGCGGCGGGAAAATCACGGAGCAGATGCGGGCGATTGGTGAGAGCTGCGACTGGTCGCGGGAGAAGTTCACGCTTTCGCCGGAGCTTTCGCGGGTGGTGCGGGAAGTGTTCGTGCGACTGTACGAAGAAGGGCTGATTTACCGCGGACATTATTTGACGAATTGGTGCCCAGACTGTTTGACGGTGCTGAGCGATCTGGAAGTGCTGCACGAAGAGCGGCCGGGACATTTGTGGCACATCCGGTATCCTGTGGCGGGATCTCAGGAATTTATAACCGTAGCGACAACGCGTCCGGAAACGATGCTGGGCGATACGGCGGTGGCAGTGCATCCGGAGGATGAGCGGTACAAGCGGCTGGTGGGGAAGAAAGTTCTGTTGCCGCTGATGAATCGGGAGATTCCGATCATCGCGGATGAGATGGTGGACCGGGAGTTTGGAACGGGTGCGGTGAAAATTACGCCGGCGCATGACCCGAATGATTTTGAAGTGGGGCGGCGGCACGGGCTGGCTGAAATTGATGTGATGACGGACGACGGGAAGATGAGCGCGGCGGCGGGGGTATACGCGGGGCTGGACCGGTTCGAAGCGCGGAAGAAAATTGTGGAGGATTTGAAGGCGCAGGGATTGCTGGAAAAGGTGAGCGATCACACACATGCGATCGGTTTGTGCGAACGGAGCAAAACGATTGTCGAGCCGCGGGCTTCTACGCAATGGTTCTGCAAGATGAAGCCGCTGGCAGAGCCGGCGATCGCAGCGGTGGAGAGCGGAGAGATACAGATTGTGCCGGAAAACCGGCGGCAGGAATATTTCAACTGGATGAGGAATATCCGGGATTGGACGCTGTCGCGGCAATTGTGGTGGGGACACCGGATTCCGGCGTGGTACTGCGGAGATTGCAAGGAAATGATAGTGGCGCGGGAAGCGCCGGTGAAGTGCGCGAAGTGCGGATCGGGAAAGATGACTCAGGACCCCGATGTGCTGGACACATGGTTCAGCTCGGGGCTGTGGCCGTTTTCGACGATGGGTTGGCCGGAGGAAACGGCGGACTTACAAGACGTATTATCCGACGACGCTGCTGATCACGGGCTACGACATTTTATTTTTTTGGGTGGCGCGGATGGCGATGCTGGGGATTCATTTCACGGGGAAAGTGCCGTTTCGCGCGGTTTGTCTGCATTCGCTGGTGCGGACGGCGAGCGGCGAGAAGATGTCCAAGTCCAAGGGAACGGGGCTCGACCCTGTGTTGCTGAATCAGAAGTTTGGGACGGATGCGATGAGGTTTTGCCTGGCGTCGATGGCGGCGCCGGGGACGGATCTGGTGCTGACGGAAGACCGGCTGGCGGGAGCGCGGAATTTTGCGAACAAGATTTGGAACGCGGCGCGGTTTTTGTTTGTGAATTTGGAGAAGTTCGAGCAGGGAGGGACGGGGATCGAGGAATTGGCGGCGCCGGGAGTGCGCGCGGGTGCGCCGTACGCTTATCGCGGAAGCGTGCCGCTTGTGGATGCGTGGTTGTTTTCTCGGCTCGCAGCCGTCACCGAACAGGTGAATGAAGGGCTGGTGAATTACCGATTTCATGAGGCGGCGCAGGGTCTGTACCAGTTTTTCTGGGGAGATTTTTGCGATTGGTACATCGAATGGGTGAAGCCCGAACTGCAGAATGCGGACCGCGAACGGGCGATTGTGGCCTGGAAGAATTTGTTTGCGGCATTCGATGCGGCGCTGAGGCTTTTGCATCCGTTTATGCCGTTCTTGACGGAGGAATTGTGGCACCAGATGCCGCAGCGCGTGGGCGCGAGGTCGATTGCGCTGGATCGTTTTCCGGAACCGGAGCGGAGATGGATTGAGGGCGGTGTGCTTGCGGACAAGCCTGTCGAGTTGTTGCAACAGGTTATCGTCGCCTTTCGGATTATCAGAGCGGAGATGAAACTTGATCCAAAGAAAAAAGTTACGGCTGAGTTTTCGAGCAGCGCTAGCGTAATTCGCGATCTTATCAATTTCGGCCGCGAAACGATCATGCGCCTCGCAGTTCTGAGCGACCTAACAATCTCCGGGAATAAGCTGCCAGCAACTGGTGGCGGCTTGCGTTCGACGTCGCAGTATGACGTGCGAATCCCGTATGCGGAAGCAGTCGACGCGGAAGCGGAGAAGGCGCGGCTGAGAAAAGAGATTGAGGGATTGCAGAAGGCGATTGCGTCGAAAGAATCGCAGTTGGGAAATGAGACGTTTCGGAGCCGGGCGCCGGAGAAGATTGTGCGCGGGCTGGAAGCGACGCTGGCGGAACAGCGGATTGAGTTGCAAAAGTTGCTGGACCGATTCGCGCAGATCGAGAACGGCTAGTAGTTCCCTTTTGCGGCGGTGCGTGGGACAGTAGACATACCGAGTGCGCGGCGAACTCTCGATGCCACAAGAGACACTTCCAGGAACAACGGACAAGCGGCTGGCGGGACTGCTGACGCTGCTGGCAGAAAATTCCACGATAGTGATCAGCGGAGCGCGGATTGCGCGGGAAATTGGCGTGTCCCGGTCGATGGTGTGGCAATGGGTGCGGCAATTGCGCGGGCTGGGTGTTCGCGTGAAGGGAAAAGGCGGCGCGGGATATTTTTTGGAAAAAGTGCCGGACATCCTGACGCCGGAAATGCTGAGGCAGCGGTTGAAGGGCAGCCTTTTCGGAAAGCGCATCTATCATTTTTTCAAAACGGATTCGACGAACCGAGTGGCGCTGGAATTGGGACACGCGGGCGAGCCGGAAGGCGCGGTGGTGCTGGCGGAGGAACAAACGGCTGGAAGAGGGCGCGCGGGGCGGAAATGGCAATCGGACCGTGCAGCAGGAATTTACGTGACGCTGCTTTTGCGACCGCGGCTGGCGCCGGTGCAGGCGCCGCTTTTGACGATGATGGCGGGGCTTTCGGCGCGCGCGGCGATCGAAGCGCAAACGGGATTGGTAGCGGACCTGAAATGGCCGAATGATCTGTTGCTGGGCGGAAAAAAAGTGGGCGGGATTCTGACGGAGATGCACGCGGAGCCCTCAATGGTGCGATTTGTCATCGTGGGAATCGGGTTGAACGTAAATCAGGAGAAATTTCCAGGAGAGCTGGGCACGATTGCGACGTCGTTGCATATCGAGGCGGGAAAGCATATTTCGCGGCTGGAAGTGCTGGTGCGGTTGCTGCGCGAATTCGAGAACGACTACAATCGTTTTCTGCGGGAAGGCCCGGCTGGCGTGACGCAGAGATTCGGGGCGGTCTCGAGCTACGCGCAGGGAAAACGCGTGCGCGTAACGAACGGAACGGAGAGTTTCGCGGGGACGACCGCGGGGCTGGGCCCGGAGGGATTGCTTCAGGTGAAACGCGACGATGGGCAGATAGTGACGGTGATTTCCGGGGACGTGGCGGAGGCGCGGTAAATGCTGCTGACGATCGATGTCGGAAACACGAACACCGTGCTGGGCGTTTTCGACGGGGAAGACTTGATTGCGAATTGGCGGCTGACGACGGCGAGGCAGCAAACGATTGATGAGTACGGCGTGCTGACGCGGAACTTGTTCACGCTGGCGGGGCTGGACCGCGAATCGATCAGCGGCGTGATCATCAGCTCGGTGGTGCCGCCGGTGAATTGGACACTGGCGGAAATGTCGCGGATTTATTTCGGGCAGAAGGCGCTGTTCGTGGAAATGGGCGTGAAAACGGGGATGGCGGTGCTGGTGGATAATCCGCTGGAAGTGGGAGCGGACCGGATTGTGAATGGCGTGGCGGCGTTTCACAAGTATGGCGGGCCGTGCATCGTGGTGGATTTTGGGACGGCGATTACATTTGATGCGATTTCGGCGCGCGGGGAATATTTGGGAGGAGTGATTGCGCCGGGACTGGGGATTGCGTCGGAGGCTTTGTTTGCGAGAGCGGCGCGATTGCCGCGCGTGGAAATCAAGGATCCGGGAAAGGTGATTGGGACGAACACCGTCACACACATGCAGGCGGGGCTTTATTATGGAGCAGTCGACATGGTGGACGGAATGCTTGCGAGGATGAAGGCGGAGCTCGGCGGCGAAGTGAAAGTGGTTGCGACGGGCGGGCAAGCAAGATTGGTGGCGAAAGGTGCGAAACAAATTCAGGAGACCGATGAATTCCTAACGTTGACAGGACTGCGGCTGATTTGGGACAAAAATCAGGTGGCGGATGCGGGAAAGGGAGCAGCGGCGAATCGCGGGACGAGAATGGCAGCGCCGGCGGCAGTCCCTGTGAAAAAAGCGCAGAGATAGGTTCACGCTGAGATGCCCCGCGCTTTAGGGATCACACAAGAATTGCGTTTCGCGATTCGATTCGCAGCGTTTCGCGACGGTTCATCACATGGACGGCTGGAACTACTTCAATTACTTTACGGAAATTGAAACTTATTTCTGGAAGAAACGCGGGGCGAGTCTGCTGGTGTCGCCGCTGGACTGGGCGATTATGGAGACTTGGCAGAAGGCGGGCGTGCCTTTGGAAGCGGTGTTGAAAGGGATCGACCGCGCGTTCGAAAGCTATCAGCGGTCGCGGCGCGGAGCCGGAAAAGCGTTGAAGAGTCTGGCGTATTGCACCGAAGCCGTGCTGGACGCGGCGGAAGAGGGACTGGAGGCCGCGGCGGGAAGCGCGCCGAAGAATGGAAAAGCGGCCGCGAAGGAACCGTTTTCGCGCGACGAGCTGCGCGCTTATTTTGAGAACAACGCGGCGCGAATTGGCGCGGCCGCGAACGGCGCGGGAACTGCAAGCGAAGAGTTCGCGGGGCGTTTGCGGGAGATCGCAAAATCGCTCGGCGGAATTGCGACTCTGCTAGAAACGCCGGGTACGCTGGATTTGGAAGATTTGGAAAGGCGGTTGACGATTTTGGACGACAAGCTTCAGGCTTCGCTGATGAGCGAGGCAAGTGACGAAATAATGTTGAAGATCCGGCGGGAGATGGACGGGCAGCTCGCGGCGTACCGGCGCAAAATGAAAGCGGAGCAGATCGCGCTGGTCGAAAAGCAGTTTGTGCAGAAGCGTCTGCTCGAGGAATATGGTTTGCCGCGGCTGAGCTTGTACTACTTTTCCTGAGACACGCTTTCCGGAAGCATTCCGCTTTTCTTTCCACGCGAAACATCGCAGAATGGGGCCTGCAAATATGTCTGACGAGTTACGATTATCGATTGAGAAGCTGGTGTATGGCGGCGACGGACTGGCGCACGCGGACGGGAACACGGTTTTTGTGCCGTACGTGCTGCCGGGAGAAGAGGTGCGCGCGGCGGAGAAATCGAAGAAGAAAAAAGTGGTTTGGGCGAAATTGCTGGAGGTTACGTCGCCATCGAAAGAGCGCGTCGCGGCACCCTGCCCGCATTTTCAGACGTGCGGCGGCTGCCATTACCAGCACATCGCGGCGGGCGAGCAGGTGCGCCTGAAAAAAGAGATTCTACGGGAGACGCTTTCGCGATTGGGAGGAATTTCCTGGGACGGGCCGATTCAGGAACATGCGGCCGAACCTTACGGCTACCGAAACCGCGCGCAGTGGGCGGTGCGAAGCGGGATGCCGCGGGCGCTAGGATATTTTTTGCCGGAGAGTTCGTTCATCGTGGCCATCGACGAGTGTCCGGTGCTTTCGCCGCGGCTGGCGGAGACATTCGGGCGATTGCAGGAAATGGCGCGCTCGGGCGCTTTGCCCGCTGGAATTCTTGAGATAGAAGCGTTCGCGGATTCGTCGGACGAGAAAATCGCGTTGAACGTGGCGTTCGAACGATTTCCGAAACCGGCGGCGGAATTGGCCGCGACGCTGCGAGAGGCGATGCCGCAGATCGAAAGCTTGCTGCTGCTGGACCAGAAGAAAGACAAGTTCGAGCTGACTGGGCCGGGCTATTTGGAGCACAAGGCCGGCGGCTTCACGTTCCGCGTGAGCCATCTGTCGTTTTTTCAAGTGAACCGATTTTTGATCGAGGATCTGCTGAAGACAGTGACGTCGGGGGCGAAAGGACGATTGGCGCTGGACATGTATGCCGGCGTTGGTTTTTTCACGCTGCCGCTGGCGCGGACGTTCGAGAAAGTCGTGAGCGTGGACGCGAACCTTGCGGCGACTCGCGATCTCTATGCGAATGCTGAAGCCGCGAAAGTTGCGGTCACATCGCACAACGAGCATGCGGAGGATTTCCTGAAGAAGACGAAAGAGAAGCCGGAATTTGTGGTGCTCGATCCTCCGCGCGCCGGATTGGGCGCAGAGACGGGGGCGAAGCTTGCGGAGTTAGGCGCTGCGGAGATCGCTTACCTTTCCTGCGACCCTTCGACATTGGCCCGGGATTTGGCCGTGCTCACGAATTCAGCGAGGAAACCGAAAGAAATCGCGGCGCCGAGCGTGCGGTATGAAGTGAGCGAGATGCATCTGTTCGATCTGTTTCCTCAGACGTACCACATCGAGACGCTTGTGAGGTTGAGAAAAGTCACATGAAATTGCCGGCCGTCGCCCTCGCCGCGTTATTTGCGTGCGGCGTTGTGCTCGGCCAGGCGGCATGGATCGCAGGGGGAATTTCCTCCCACCCTTTTCTTGCAACTGGCTTTATTTCGACGGCCATTTTAGTTTGCGGCGGCGTTCTGCTGACGAAAATCGATCGTCTCTTCCCTGCTGCGTTTATGTCCGCTTTGAGCTGGCTCCTTCTCGGATTGTTGGGCACAGGAATCGCAAACCAGCCGCGACCTGCGGACCACGTGTCGTCGCTTGTGGAAGCGGGGCGCGTGGATTTGAAGACGCCGTTGCGTTGGCACGGCCGGCTGCGGGACGAAGCCGCGCGGCTGCCCTGGGGTTATGGCTACGAGATTGGCTTGACGGGAGTGGAGTATGAGGGCGCCCTTGTGCCCGCGCGCGGCGGCTTGCGAGTCAGTTTCTCCGGGGACGCGGATCAGGCGGCGCCCGACGTTCACGCGGGAGATGAAGTCACCGTCGTGGCGCAGGCGAGGCAGCCTCAGGTTTTCCGGGATGGTGGAGCATTTGACAGGCGCGCGTATCTGGAGCAACAAAATATTGATTTGATCGCAACGCTGCGCGCCGCGAAATTGATGGAGCGCACGCAAGCGGCCCGCATGACGCCCGCTACGCTCCTGGCGCATGCGCGGCGCAGATTGCGAGACGAGGTTGACGCGTTGTTTGCGACGCGGCCTCAAGTGGATGGCGTGCTTCGCGCGATGCTGCTCGGGGATCGCAGCTTTGTGGAGCGGGCGGAATCGACCGACTTTCAAAAGACGGGAGTTTTTCACGTACTGGTCGTGGCGGGGTTGCACGTGGGCGCGTTGGCGGTGTTCTTGTTTTGGCTGGGACGCGCTCTGAAGCTGACGCGCTTTTGGACCGCGCTTACCACGCTTACGCTGCTGCTTGCCTACGTGGCGGTGGTGGAGCAAAGACCGCCGGTGCTGCGCGCGGCATTGATGACGGCGATTGTCGTAATAGGCGGATTGTTTTTCCGCAGATTGGACTTATTAAATTCCGCGGGGCTGGCCGCGCTGATTTTGCTGATTGCGAAACCCCTGGCGGTTCGCGATTCGAGTTTTCAACTGACGTTTCTGGCGATTGGATGCATCGCGGGGCTGGCGGCGCCGTGGCTTACCAAAACGGTGCAGCCTTATGTACGGGCGCTTCGCGGCTGGCGCGACGTTACGCGAGATGCATCGCACGAGCCACGTGCGGCGCAATTCCGCATCGACCTGCGCGCGACGGCACGCTGGATTTCGACGCGAGTTCCCGGACGGCTGAGGAGTACGGCAGAAAATTCACTGGCGCGCGGCATCGGCGTCTCGCTTCGCGTGTGGGAGATGCTAGTCATTACTCTTGCGCTGCAAATCGGAATGCTGCCCCTGATGGCGCTGGACTTTCATCGCGTAACGCTGAGCGCGCCGCTGGTGAACCTTGCGGCCGTTCCGCTTACGGGAATTGTGGTGCCGTTGGGATTTCTGACGCTGAGTGGCGGACTAATATTGCCTGCATTGGGACGGCTGCTGGCTGCGCCACTGGCTTGGACAACGCTGATGCTGCTGCACATCGTGCAATGGTTCGCGCATTTGCCGGGATGGAGCTATCGCATTCCGGGACCACCTGCGTGGCTGACGGCGGTCTTTCTTCTGGCGGCGGTACTTCTGGCGGTGAGCGCACGGGGGCCGAACTTCTGGAACGGATGGGGAGCACGTGGGGCGGCCGCAGTTCTTGGAGTGAGCGCACTAGCGATTGCGATCTATCCTTTTGCGCCGCGACGGTCGGCGGGAAAGTTGGAATTGACCGTGCTGGATGTGGGACAGGGAGATTCGCTTTTTGTGGTCTCACCTCACGGAAGGACGCTATTGATTGACGGAGGTGGGGCTTTCAACGGATTTCCAGGGCACGAAGAGCACAACGGCACCGACCCGGGCGAGGAAGCCGTCTCGCCGTACTTGTGGTCACGCGGTTTTCAGAAGTTGGATGTCGTCGCTCTGACGCATGCGCACCAGGATCACATCGGCGGGTTGACGGCGATCCTCGATAATTTTCAGGTGGGGACGCTATGGATTGGGCGAGAAGTGGAGTCGCAGGCGCTGGCAAATCTAGAAAAGCTGGCTCGCGAAAAGAAAATTGCGATCGTGCATGAAGTCCATGGAAAGCCATTTTTGTGGGATGGCGTCGAGGCCCAAGTGTTGTGGCCGGAGATTCCGCCGGGAGAGGTTGGACCTTCGCCAAAAAACAACGATTCGCTTGTGCTGCGGCTGAAATACAAAGAGCGCGGGATGATGCTGCCGGGTGACGCGGAGAAGGAAGCGGAGAATTCGATCCTCGCCGATAACAACGAAGAGGCGCTGAGCGCCGACGTTCTGAAGGTGGGCCATCACGGCAGCAAGAATTCGACGATGCCGGGATTTCTGGCGGCGGTACACCCGAGCGTGGCGGTGATCAGCGCGGGCGAGGACAATCCCTACGGGCATCCCAACCCGGAGTTGCTCGCGCGGCTTACCGGAGCGGGAGTGCGGATTCTGCGGACGGATCGCGACGGGGCGGTACACGTCGTGACGGATGGATGGCAACTGCAGGTGAGCTGCTTCGTGGCATGTCCCGATAAAACGCACACGACGGCCTCAGCGCGAGCGCAGCCACCAAATCAACAGAAGAACACAGAGCAGTAAAAGGAATCCGATCGCCGCCTGATATTCGTGATTCTTCCTGTACTGTGCGTAAGAGAAAGAACCGGCCGGGGCAAAAGAAAGCTTTGCGGGAGCGAGCCGCGGGAAAAACAGAGGCACGGTGCGGGCATATTCATCGAACGCGGCACCGTGATGCCGGCGAAGTTCGACTTCCTCGCGGCGCATGACGAGGGAATAGAACAAGGCGAAGTAAACGAAGATAATGGCGGCCGAAATCCAGGAACGCGCAGCGACGGCTGCGGCGAGAGCGAGAATCGAGCTGCCGAAATAGAGTGGATTGCGGGTGTAGGCGTATGGGCCGGTGACGGTGAGGACTTCTTGCTTGTGGAGATGGCCTGCGGCGCGAGCGCGCACGAAGAGTCCAAGTAAGCCGATGGGGGCTGCCCAAAGTATTCTGCGAGGGGTAGGCCGGGCGAACCACAAAACGAGAAGGGCGCACGGATAGCTGAGCCGGACGCGCCAGCGGGCAAAGAAAGCTCCAGCGGAGCTCATGCGGGAACTCTCAGGCGGCGGCTGACGGCGTCGAAAACTTCCTTTACCTGGATTTGCAGCATGGAAGGATGAGTTTGATCCACACGGCTGTGCGTTCGAACGGCGCCGGGCGCGCGCAGAACGACGTCGCTGGTCCGATAGGGACCGTTGCGCGCGGGATCCGTCGGGCCAAACAGACCGACCGCAGGCGTGCCAAGCGCGATCGCGAGATGAAGCGGGCCGGTATCGCCGCCAACGATACACGCCGCGTTGCGCAAGAGAGCCATCAAGGGATTGAGCGGACCATTGTAGGAGATAGGCTCGGCGCCGCCGCTGCAATCGCGGATGGCGAGGGCGAGATCCTCTTCGCCGGGGCCATGGTTCACGATACAGCGCAGGCCGAGCGAGTCTCGAATCATTTTGCTGAGCTCGCCGAAACGTTCGGGAGGCCAGCATTTCGAACGCCAGCCACCGCCGGGACTCAATACGATATAACGGTCTAGACTGAGTCTCTGCAAGTAGGATTGAATTTCTGCGTCCGCTTCCTGGGAGACATGCAATGCAAAGTGCGCGACAGGATTGCGGGCTCCCGCGCGCAGGGAGAGCTCTCCATTTTGGTCGGCGATGTGCGTGGCGGCGCAGCGGACTCGATCCGTGTAAAGAATCGGAACGCCAAACTCGCGAATGGTTTCCGAAGAGAACCCGATTCTGCTTTTGATGCGTCCGAAAAAAGCAAGCGCCGCTGACTTCCACAATCCCTGATAATCGATGGCCGCGTCCCAACGGGAATTCCTGAGATCCTCGATGATCTTGCGCAGCGACGAAATGGATCGAGTCTCTGTCGCCCAGATTTGGGAAGCGAGAGCGCTGCTCTCGACGAGCGACTGCCAGCGCGGGTGCGTCAGCCAGACGATCTCCGCGGCCGGAAATGACTCGCGCAGGGCCGAGACAGCGGGGAACGTATGCACGATGTCGCCCAGCGAACCGAGGCGCAGGACCAAGAAGCGCGGTTCAGACATGCGGCGTCTTTCGTATGGATTCCAGAAGCTCGCGCGTGGAATGATCTTTCGAGTCGCCAGCGATGGCGACGCGGATGCCGAGTCGTGCGGCGGTGTCGCGCTCGGGCACGGTTTCCAGCGTGTAGTCGGTGCCCTTGGCATGAACATCGGGTCGGAGATCTTCGAGCAGCGATTCGACATTCGGCTCGCTGAAAATTATGACGTAATCGACCGCGCGAATGGCAGCGACGAGGAGCGCGCGGGCGTTTTCGTCGAGAATCGGGCGGCCAGGGCCTTTAAGTGCGCAGACGCTCGAGTCTGCATTCACGCCAACGACAAGGATGTCGCCTTCGCGACGCGCCCCTTCGAGATAGCGGATATGGCCGACGTGCAAAGCATCGAAGCAGCCGTTGGCAAAGACGATGCGTTCCCCATGTTTTTTATGTTCCGCGAGTTCGCCGCGGAGCCATTCGCGCTGGACGATTTTGGAAGAGGCCGGGCGCATGTGTCAGAAAGCGGAACCGCCCGCTTGGTGGCGGATGGCGGCAAGAAGTTCCTCGCGCGAGACGGTAGTGGTGCCGCGTTTCATGACCACGAGGCCGCCAGCGATGTTGGCGATGTGAGCTGCTTCGAGAGAAGAAGCGCCGCAAGCGAGAGAAACCGTATAGGCAGCAAGAACGGTGTCGCCAGCGCCTGTGACGTCGACAGCTTGATCGCTGCCGTAAACGGAAATTTGCGTGATGCGGCCGCCCGGTTCGAATAGCGCCATGCCGTCGCGTCCCCGCGTGACGAGCAGGGCGCGCAGTTTCATTTCGGCAAGCGTTGCGGCGCCGGCGCGCGTCAGTTCGGTAAGATTCTGGCCAATGGAGACGTGATGGAGAGCTTCGAGTTCCGCTTCATTGGGCGTGGCGGAGGTGATGCCCGCCCTGGCGTAGGCATGAAGGTTGTGGCGGGCGTCAAGCGTGACGGGCAGCCCGCTTTTGGGTTTCGACTGGGCCTGGCGAAAAAGCTGCGGTGTGGCAACGCCGAAACCGTAATCGGAAATGGCCAGCGCGTGAGCGGAGCGGATATTCGATTGCAGCCTTGCCTGAAGTTTTTTGCGGATCGCATCGGGGATGGGGGATTGCGGCTCGCGATCGACGCGAAGAACTTGCTGTCCGACGGTATGCGCCCAACCGGCGAGAATGCGCGTTTTGGTCGGAGTGGTCCAACCTTTACAGCGGAGGATGCCCGAGACGTCGACGCCTTTGGTCTGGAAATAGGCGATCAGCGCATCGCCAGCGGCGTCCTCGCCAACGGCGCTTATCGGTAAGACGCGCGCGCCGAGAGCGGCAAAATTGTTCGCGGCATTGGCGCCACCGCCGGGAGCGAAATGCGTTTCGCGATGGCGAAGAATCAGGACGGGCGCTTCGCGCGAAACTCGCGAAATATCTCCAAACTGATATTCGTCAGCGACAAAATCGCCGAAGAGAACGACAGTTCTGGACGAAAACTGCTCGACATAATCCGCCAGTGCGAGGAGATCCACGGAGGAAGACGTTGCAGCTTTTTTAGTGGAGCGCTTCATTTCGCTGGCCTCAAGATCCAGTGGACCGCGTCGGCAACGTCCGCGGCCACAAAGTCAGGCTGCGACTCCCACTTTGCGGAATTCCATAAATATTCTCCCTCGCCATAACCTGTGCGCACCATGATGGCGCGTGCGCCGGCGCGCCGGGCGAGCTCGATGTCGCCATAGCGGTCGCCGACGACAAAAGAATGCCGCAGGTCAATCGCGTGGTCCCGCGCGGCGCGTTCGAGCATACCCGTCTTCGGCTTGCGGCAATCGCAGCCGTCAGCAGGAATATGCGGGCAATAGTAAATAGCATCTAGATGCGCGCCTGCGGTGGCGAGTTGCTGAGTCATAAGTTCGTGGACCGAGTGTACAAGCGATTCTGGAAAGTAGCCCCTGCCAACGCCAGATTGGTTCGTGACGACGATCACGGGCATGCCGGCTTCGTTCAGGCGGCGAATGGAATCGGCGACACGGGGCAAGATACGCAATCGGCTGACATGATTCAAGTAGCCGACCTCTTCGCAAAGGGTGCCGTCGCGATCGAAAAAAACGGCGGGGCGGAGAGCGTTGGACTCAGGCAGGACGCACCTCGGTCGAGGAAATCCACTTCTGTGCGGCGGCTTCGACCGCAGCGGGCATAATGCGTGTCATGCAGCGGTGATCGGTCGGGCAGCGGCGCAGAAAACATGGGCTACAGTACGGCTTTTCCTGGACGATGGTGCATCGCGACGTTACGGGCGCGGTGCCGAATGGGTCGGTTGGCCCGAAGACGGCGACGATAGGAAGACCCACGGCGGCAGCGACGTGCATCGCGCCGGAATCGTTTCCAATAAACAGTTGGCATCGCGATAGTAATGCCCGTAAATCGGCGATGGTCGTTCTTCCGGTGAGATCGATCGGCGGACGGCGCATGCCCGCGGCGATCGCGTTCGAAACGGCGGCTTCGGCGGGTGTGCCGAACAGAATTATTTCAACCCTGGACTCGGATTGGAGAAAATTCGCCATTTCTGCAAAACGTTCCGGCGGCCAGCATTTGGCCGAGCCATAGGATGCTCCCGCACCAATTGCAACGCGCAAGCTGGAGGAATTCGAGCCGGCGGCAAGGAGAAATTCCTCAGCGCGACGGCGATCTTCTTCGGGAACAGCCAGTTTAATGAAAGCTTCTTCGGGCAAAGCATCCAACCAGCCGACGCGGCGGAGCAATTCCAGATAGTAGTACTGCTCGTGAAGTGGAATCTCGCCAGACCTCGGGACGCGCACCGCTTTGGTGAGAAGGAAGCTGCGGCCATCGCGGGCATAGCCGATGCGTTCTGGAATTCCGGCGCGCCACGTGAGCCATGCCGCTTGAAACGCGTTTTGGAGCAAGAGCGCGGCATCGAATTTATGCGCGCGAAGCTCATTCACTAAGTCACTTTTGTCGTCCACGTGGATCATGTTGTCGCAAACCTGTTGATCCTTGTAGATAGCGGCCACATACGGGCGTGCCAGAATGGTGATCGCCGCTTGTGGAAAGCGCGCTCGCACAACGCGCAGCGCGGGCAAAGCTATGATCGCATCGCCGACCCAGTTTGTGGCGCGAATGAGGAGCTTCATGCCGTGGCTCCGGGTTCCGTTTGCAGAATACCGTCAATAGCGGCAAGGAAATCACCCTCGGGCTTCACTTCGAGATCGATCAAGGCAACATACACCGGCCTATTTTTGAATTTCAAATCAGAAAGATTTTGCGCATCTTTTTCGGTGGTTACGAACGCGTTCGCTCCCGCTGTTTGCGCGGCGTTATCGAGGGCGAGCACGTCGGCGTCCGCGTAACGATGGTGATCGGCAAAAAACATCCTCCCTGCCACGCGAAGGCCCCAACTTTCGAGGTCGTGGACAAACGCCCCCGGATTCCCAATACCGCAAAACGCAAAAAAAGGACCTTCGCCGATTTCGCTGGAGTTCAGCAGCACGGCGTCGCCGTGCAAGCGAAATCCGACAAGGCACGTTACCGCCGCAAAAACAGGGTATTCACCCAGCTTGCTGATGGCCTCGACGCTTCCCGGCAGAGTTTCGGCTCGTGTAAACACCAAGAGATCGGCACGGCTCATCGCGGAAACAGGTTCGCGCAGGGAACCCGCGGGCAAAAGCGCGCTGCGATGAACAGGCCGGGACGCATCCATCAAGAGAATATCAAGATCGCGAGCAAGCGAAAGATGCTGAAAACCATCGTCCAGGAGGAACACATCAACCGGCATCTGGCTCTCGATGCGATGGCCTTCGGCAAAACGGTTTTTGCCGACGCCGAACGTAACGCGGTCTTGCAAGCGATGCTTCATCAGCTCGATTTCGTCGCTCGTGCCGGCGGAACCGCGATAGCCCCGGCTTAGAATGGCAACGCGCTTCCCTTCCGCGAGAAATTTTTCCGCGAGCCACAAAACCATCGGCGTCTTACCGGTGCCGCCCACAGTTAGATTGCCGACGCTAATCACTTTGCCGCGCAAGCGCAGTTGTTTGAGCCAGCCGTTCGCATAGAGCCAGGCGCGGGCGCGGACATATCCGCCATACAAAACAGAAAGCGGCCATAACAACAGTCGCACCAGCGGCGGCAGATTCATCCCTTCTCTCGAGCGGCGCCATCGATGTGCCGGGAGATTTCCGCGACGGCGCGATCGGTAGCGCCGCGGCTGCTTTCGACAAGATTGCGCGCGGCTTCGCCCATGCGCGCGGCCCGCTCCGGATTGCGCAGAAACTCAATCCAGGCAACGCCGGCGTCCTCGGGGCTTTCGACTTGCACGGCTGCCCCGGCCGCGGTGAAACGCGCTGCAATCTCCGCGAAATTTTCCATCGAGGGGCCGAAAACCGGGATTTTTCCGAAGGCAGCGGGCTCCAGGATATTGTGTCCGCCGCTGGGCACAAGCGAGCCGCCGACGAACGCGCCGTCGGCAACGCTGTAAAGCGAAGCAAGTTCTCCGATGCTATCGAGCAAAATGACGTTCACATCATCGGGAATAGAAAACTCAGCGGGCGAGGCGCCGTTTTGCGAAGGCGCCGGAACGGGCAATTGCGAACGGCGAATGAACTTGCGGTGAGACTCGTCGATGAACTCAGCGGCCGCCGCAAAGCACTCTGGCTTGCGAGGCGCCAAGACGAGCAGCGCCTTGGGGAATTCGCCCTGCAAGGTTCCGAAGGCGATCAAGGCAAGCGGTTCCTCGGTCGCGACCACGCTGCCCGCTACAATGATGGGTGAACGCCCGCGACGCTGGGTTTCCGCCGCAAGCCACTTCGAGATCGGGGTCGGCGCGGGGAGCTCCAAATCGTATTTCAAGTTGCCGCTGACGCTCACGCCCCCGGCTGGCGCGCCCAATGCGCGAATCCGTTCGGCGTCTTTTTCGCTCTGCATGAGAAATGCTTCGGCATTCGAGAGAGCGCTGCGGAGAAAAGGCCTTAGGAAGAATCCGAACACGCCGAGGAAGCGCTGGTAACGAGCAAAGGAACGATCCGAAATGCGGCCGCTTACGAACACGACCGGAACTTTGCTGCGGTGCGCTTCGCGAAGAAAATTCGGCCAGATTTCCGTCTCGAGCACGATAACCACGGAAGGCCGCACCGCACGCAGCACGCGGCGAACGCAAAACGCCCAATCCAGGGGGAAATAAAAAATCGCGTCGGCAAAGGGCATGCGCTCTCGAGCCAGCGCCTGACCGCTCATCGTGGTCGTGGAAATGACGAGCGGACGATCGGGATGCGCTTGCTTCAACCGGCGCGCAAGCGTGATTCCGGAAAGCGCCTCGCCCACGGAAACCGCATGAATCCAGATCGCGCCAGAACGATTCTCTGGAAGTTTGGTCAGCGACGGGCAAGAAAATCCGAGACGCTGCCCGAGATTCGAAAGATATTTGCCATGACGCGCCGCCTGAAGCAGCCAGTATGGCGTGAGCAACAGGGCAGCGAGGCCCATCAACAGGCTATAGATCAAATACACTAAGCGCGGCTCCGGTCTCTCTTACGCACTGCCGCGAGCAGGCAATGCGCGGTGTGGGCAACCTTGCACTTCCCCCAGGAATCGAAGGCGTCGAGATGAGAAAGGACTATTATAACCCGATGCGAAACTTAGCCATCATAGTTCCCTTTCTTGCCGCCACGCTATTTTCGGGATGGCCTGCCACCCGTCAGCCGCAGGACGAAACAAAGACAGCCTCGATGCAATCGCATGAGGGCATGACCATCTCCGCGCAGCCCTGGACGGACGCGGCGAAATATAAAACGAAATTCTCAAAGAAGTCGCCGCTGGCGGCGGGCATCGTGGCCATAGAAACGACCTTCCGCAATGATTCGGACGACAGCATGAAAATCGACCTGGAGCAAATCCGATTGAACATCACGCTCTCCGAAGATAGCCGACAAGCGCTTCGTTCTCTCACGGCGGACGACGTCGCCGACGTCGTCATGGCCGCGGGAAATAAGGATCCGACAGCAACCCACAGAATGCCCTTTCCGATTCCCTCCAGCGGGCCAAAAGGACGCGATAAGCATTGGGTTCAGATTCAGAAAGAAGCAGCGGAAGCCGCTGTGCCAGGCCCTATCGTAGCCCCTCATCATTCCCTGCAGGGCCTGCTCTACTTCGATCTACAGGGGCAATTCGATCTGCTGAACACGGCGCATCTCTATATCCCCGATGTGCGTGAGCTCGAGAAGGATCATCCTCTGACGTATTTCGAGATTGACCTCAGCCGTTGATTCGGACGCGGAACTTGCGTTCCGAAAATGTTTAGAACAACCGCTATCGAATGGCGGGCGAAAAATCGAAATTTGCGCGAGTCCCGACAGTCGGCTAACATCACAAGGCATCGCATCCTCGACCACTGCAGGTAAATGTTGAATCTTCTCGACGAACTGAATCCGGAACAGCGGCTCGCAGCAGAAACCACAGAAGGCCCCGTGCTGATCCTCGCGGGAGCAGGAACAGGCAAAACGCGCGCGATTACATTTCGCATGGCCAACCTGATTGCGAAGGGGGTGCCCGCCGATGCGATTCTCGCCGTCACCTTCACCAACAAGGCTGCGGAAGAGATGCGCACTCGCGTGTCCGATCTGCTGCTTCGCTCGGGAGTGCCTCCTGCACAGCCATGGCTTTCCACGTTCCACTCTCTTTGTGCGCGTCTGCTGCGGAGGGAAGCCCCTAGCGCGGGCTTGCCGCGAGACTTCGCTATTTACGATGATGACGACCAGCTCGCGGCGGTGAAGCTGGCCATGAGCAAATTGGCCATCGATGACGACAGCCTTACGCCGAGGAATGTTCTCAGCCGCATCAGCTACGCGAAAAACCATGGCCAGACCCCGGGAATGCTGCGCGGCGAGGCGATAGGACAGGACGGGCGGCGCGCCGCGGATATTTTCGCGGCGTACGAAAAGCTGCTGCACCAGAGCAACGCCCTTGATTTCGACGATTTGCTATTGCGTTCGGTGCGCCTGCTCCGGGAAGTGTCTGCGGTGCGAGAGAAATGGCAGGTGCGTTTTCAATACCTCCACGTCGATGAATATCAGGATACCAACCGCGTGCAGTATGACCTGCTGCGGTTGCTGACGGGGCCGCAGCAAAACGTTTGCGTGGTCGGCGATGAAGATCAGTCCATCTATCGCTGGCGCGGCGCGGACGTGTCGATTTTGCTGAGTTTCTCGCGGGACTTCCCCGGTGCGCGTATCGTGAAACTTGAGAGGAATTACCGGTCCACGCAGAATATTCTGGACGCGGCAGGCGCCGTCGTATCGAACAATCCGGAAAGATTAGGCAAGTCGCTGAGCGCAACGAAGGGAACCGGCGCGAATCTGCGGTACTTCGAGGCGCGCGACGCGCAGGCCGAGGCGGAATTCGTGGCCGGTGAGCTCGAGCGTATTTTGAACGAGGATTCCGCGCAAACCTGCGCCGTCGAGTACCGCACGAACTTTCAGTCGCGCGCGTTCGAGGAAGTTTTCCGCAGGCGCGGGCTGCGCTACAAACTGGTCGGAGGCTTCAGCTTTTACAACCGTGCCGAGGTCAAAGATGCGTTGGCCTACGTGCGGCTCGCGATGCATCCGGAAGACGACATTTCCCTACTGCGCGTCCTGAATCTGCCTCCGCGAGGGATCGGCAAGACAACCGTGGATGCCCTGCGTGAAGCGGCGCGCGTGGATGGAACTTCGCTTTGGGCCTCCATAGAAAAATTCGTTTCCGGAGCGGCGAGCGGCCGCGCCGTGACGCCGCTACGCTCGTTTCAAGAGTTGATTCGCAAGCTGCGGGAAGCCCTGGCCGCGAAAGAACCCGCTGATTTTCTGCGCACTGTGCTCGAAGAGAGCGGTTATATGGACATGTTGAAAGACCGCAATACGCCCGAAGATGTTGCGCGCCTGGAAAATCTCGAGGAGCTGACTCGGGCCGTCGCGGAAAGCATGGAAGCGGGCGAATCGTTTATCGACTTTTTGGACGCCGCAGCGCTGGTGAGCGATGCGGATTCCTTTGAAGGCAAGCCCGGCGTGACGCTGATTACCCTACACAGCACCAAGGGGTTGGAGTTCGATCACGTTTTCTTGACGGGGATGGAAGAAGGCATCTGTCCGCATGGCCGCTCGCTCAACGAAGAAAAAGGCATTGAGGAGGAGCGCCGGCTGGTTTACGTCGGAATGACAAGGGCGCGCACGTCGCTGACCCTCACGCGTGCCGTCTACCGGCGCATCTTTGGCAACGAACAGCAGTTGCGCGCGTCTCTGCCCTCGCGTTTTTTGGCGGAGATTCCGGGCGAGCTGGTGGAAACCATCCGGGGCTCGATGGCCGAGATCGGCGAAACGAGGCGTTACGAGCCGGATCCCGAATATTCCTATTCGCCCGACGAGTTTCTGCGCCGAGTGCGGGGAAAAACCTCACCCGCAGTGGCCGCGCCCAAACCGGCGCGAACTACAAACTCGTTTGGCAGGACTGCCGCAAAACGCGGCGCCAACGCCGATCCCATGTTGGGTCGCAAAGTCCGTCATCCAAGCTACGGCGTCGGCACCGTTGTCGGCGTGGAAGGCGACGAGGAAGACCGTCGCCTCTCCGTAAGCTTTCCCGGCCGCGGCACGAAAAAATTCATCGAACGTTACGCGCAGCTCGAACCGGCCTGAAACCTTGCTAAATCAGCGGAAAGAACACCTCGCGCATGGGCACTTGGTTGCGAAACGTGGCTTCTCAGGGTAAATTGAGCCAGTCAATCTTCCCTGGACGGCGGATCCGGTAATTCCAGACTTCCGGAATGCCTGGACGCGATCGGAGAGCATGGGTGGGATCACAACTCCTGCGTTGCAAGAGTATCGACCAACTGATCGCCGACTCCGAAGATCCGGAAAAACGTCTTAAAAAATCTCTTGGCTGGATCAGCCTGACCGCCCTCGGAATCGGCGCCATCATCGGCTCGGGCATCTTTGTGCTCACGGGGACGGCCGCCGCCGGTGAATATTTTGAAGCGCCATCAATCCTGCACGCGCAAGTTCTCGACCTAATTGTAAATTTTTTGCGCGGTGGGGGCACGGCGAACGTCTTGCTGCATGGCCGCCCCGCGGCAGGTCCTTCCATCGCCATTTCGTTTCTTCTCGTGGCTATCGCCTGCGCCTTCGCGGGCCTCTGCTATGCCGAGTTGGCGTCGATGATTCCCATCGCCGGCAGCGCCTATACCTATACTTACGCGACGCTCGGCGAAATCTTCGCTTGGATTATTGGCTGGGACTTGATTCTGGAATACGTCGTGAGCAACGTCGTCGTAGCGATAGGCTTCAGCGCGTATACCAAGGCGCAATTGTCCTCTTTCGGAATTTCGCTTCCGGATCGATGGTCGACTCCAGTCTGGGAGTCGGGACATTGGACCGGCTCGTATTTCAATGTTCCGGCATTTTTAATTATCTTCATCCTCACAGTGCTCCTGGTCCGGGGGATTCGCGAGTCCGCCGGAGCGAATAACGTGATGGTGGCCATCAAGATTGGCGCCATCCTGCTCTTCTTAGTCGTGGGCGGCATGCTGGTCCACCCCAGCAATTGGAGACCGTTTGCTCCTTCTGGCTTTAGTGGGGTTGTAACCGGAGGCGCCATCGTATTCTTCACGTATATCGGTTTCGATTCGGTTTCGACGGCCGCTGAAGAGTCGCGAAATCCTCAAAGGGACATGCCCATCGGAATTATTCTCTCCCTGGTTGTCTGCACGGTTCTCTACATCGGCGTGTCGATCGTCCTGCTGGGAATGATGAAGTACACCACCTTTGTTTCCGGCGATGCGGCGCAAGCTCCCGTGGCTTACGCGCTTCGCGCTCTCGGTGCCAGCCGCTTCTCGCGTTCCCTCATCGTGATTGGCGCCCTGATGGGGATGATTTCTTCACTGTTGGTCTTTCAATACGGTCAGGCGCGCATCTGGTACGCCATGTCTCGCGACCGGCTATTCCCGAAGATTTTTTCTAGAGTTCATCCCCGTTTCAAGACGCCGGACAGCTCGACCTGGATCGCGGGGTTTGCAGTCGGTATTCCCGCCGGAATATTCGCCATAAGTGACGCCGCCGATTTATCAAATATCGGGACCCTTTTTGCATTTGCCCTGGTTTCGCTGGGCGTAATCATTCTGCGCCGGAAGCAACCAGACCGCCCGCGAGCTTTTCGCGTTCCCCTCGTCCCCTGGTTCCCGCTGATTTCTATTATTCTATGCGGGGGACTGATGACCGGACTTACGGTGATCACATGGCTTCGGTTCGTAGTCTGGCTTGCCATCGGCCTGGTCATTTATTTCGCGTACAGCCGCAAACGTAGCTCCCTTCGAGCGGCGGATAGTGCGTAGCTGAGGAAAAAGAGTGATGCTGGTTAGCAGCACAGGAGAGTCGCGAAAGCTGGCAGCAGCACTTCTAGGGCTGGCGGCCGCCTTTTTCCTCTTTCCTCGTTCCACGCCAGCTTGGGGGCGCAACGCGCAAAAGCTGATCGTAAATCAAGCCATCGATACGCTCCCCGACGACGTTCGTGCATTTTTTGACGCGAACCGCGCGCTGCTCCTCCATCACGTCAACGACCCCTTGGATGAGCTAGTAACCACTCCCGCCGAAAAGCGCAACAACCATCTCTATCTCGACAAGTACGGCCATTTCCCCTTTGATTTACTTCCGCGCGACTACAAAGCCGCTCTCGACAAATATGGAAAGTCAAAGCTTCAAGCCAACGGCGTGCTTCCCTGGCAGATTGGCGTCTACAGCGCGAAGCTGACTGAAGACATGAAAACCGGCCGCTGGGACCAAGCCAAACTCGATGCCGCAATTCTCGCAAATTATGTCGCGGACGCGCACGACCCCTTCAACACCACGGAAAACTTCGATGGAAAGTTAACCGAACAGCGCGGAGTGAACGAGCGCTTTGGCACTGCTCTGGTCGACCGCTATTCTTCCTTCTTCCCGATGCGGCCCAATGATGCTGCCTTCATCAGTGATCCTACGGATCACGCCTTCGAAGTTTGTCTCAGTTCTCACAGTTGGCTCGAACCGATACTGCTTGCCGATCGCAATGCCTATCTTGAAGGAAAATCCTACTCCTACAACGACGCCTATTACGACCGCTTTTACAGTCAGATTGCCGGTACGCTCATCCGTCAGCTTTCGGAGGCCTCGACCGATGTCGGCTCGTATTGGCTGACGGCCTGGATCAACGCCGGCCGGCCGGCGTTGCCTCATTGACGCTCTCTTGATGAACTCGTCTCTTCTTCCGGCAACCATCGCTTCCCTTCCCAAAGCCGAATTGCATTTGCATCTCGAGGGCTCGATTCAGCCCGCAACGGTATGCGCGCTAACCGCGCGGCAAAATATTCCTCTCACCGAGGACGAAGTCCGCCAGCGTTATACCTACGGCGACTTCGCCGGTTTCATCGACGCCTTCAAGTGGGTCACTTCTTTTTTGCGCGAGCCTCGCGACTACGGACTCATCGCGCGAGATCTCTGCGAACATCTGCTGACCCAAGGTGTTGTCTACGCCGAGGTCACGCTCTCGATCGGCGTGATGCTTCTTCGCCGTCAGCAACCCGTATCGAATTTCGAAGCCATTTTGCGCGCAACCGAGCAGTTTGAGGCGCAAGGCCTTCGCCTGAAGTGGATTTTCGACGCTGCGCGCCAGTTCGGCCCGGACGCCGCGATGGAAGTTGTGCATGCCGCAAAACGCTCCGGTTCAAAAGCCATTGTGGCATTTGGAATTGGCGGCGATGAGATGAGCGTCTCCACGCACGAGTTTCGCCCCGTCTATGAGCAAGCCGCAAACATCGGCTTGCATCTCTTGATGCACGCTGGCGAAGTCGGCGGCCCGGATAAGATTCGCGAGGCGATCGAATTGCTCCATATCGAGCGCATCGGCCACGGCATCGCGGCGGCGCAAGATCCCGCCCTGATGGATTTGCTGGCCGACCGTCGAATCCCGTTGGAAGTTTGTCCCCAAAGTAATATCCGGACTGGCGCTCTGGCCAAGCAGTTGCGTCTTCCGGAGGCCCGCCTCGCACAACATCCTTTGCCTCAGCTTTGGCGGCACGGCATCCCCATCGTCCTTTCGACGGATGATCCCGCGATGTTTCGCACGAACTTGCTATCCGAATACGAAAACGCCGCCGCGATGGGCCTGAACGAAGCCGAACTCGCCCAGCTCACGGAGATGAGCTTCGAACACGCTTTCCTCTCCGACGCCGAAAAGCTCGCCCTCCGCAAAACTCGTCGCGCGAACCAATCGGAATAATGCTCCTTCGTGAACCCCTCTCCACCATCCTTCAAAATAGCCGCCGATGCTATACTTCCCCCATGAAAGCACACGTTTGGGTAATGCCAAAGCGCACGGTACTCGATCCGCAAGGACAAACAATCCAGCATGCGCTCTCTGGACTGGGCTATGCCTCCGTTAAAGACGTTCGCCAAGGAAAATTCTTCGTTCTCGACGTCGAAGGCTTGACCCATGACGAGGCCGCCAAGCAACTTGAGCACATCGCAAAGGAAGTCCTCACCAATCCGGTCATCGAAGAGTCACGCTTTGAAATCGTCGAATAAATGCGAAGCGCAATGATTCGTCCTCAATCCGCGCGGCTGCGTTCCGCTCGCCCGCCGCTCTCTCGTCTGGTCTGCCTTGCCCTGCTGCTGGCATTTGCCGGCTACGGATGCAAGCGTGCTTCCCACACTTCGGATCCGCGTCTGCGCAAGATCGATGCGATGCTCACCGCGCAGCTCCCCCCTGGCACAACCAGAGGCCGCGTCGGCTATTTCCTCAATTCGCGCGGCTACCCCGTCTTGGATTCTCCCGACAAGAACGTCATGATCGCGGTCGTACGTCATATCGACACCGAAACGCTCCGGCCCGCGACTGCGCGTGTCACATTCCATTTCGATTCGAACAACAAACTCACCACCTACGAGCTTCAGCCCGCTGCCGATACTCCTCCGCTGCCTTGACACCATTCGCTGCATCCCCGTCAACCGCGCGCCAGCCCATCGCAAGTCCGTGCTACTCTTATAAAATAGAACTTTCAGGAGACGCCGCGCATGTGCGGAATTGTCGGTTATATCGGGCCGAAAAAGGTGGTCCCTGTCATCATCGAAGGCCTGCGGAAACTGGAATACCGCGGCTACGATTCCGCAGGTATCGCTGTGGTCACTCAGGAAGGCAAGTTGGAGATCCGCCGCGCTTCCGGAAAGCTCCGCAAGCTCGAAGAAGTCATTCAGAAATTTCCCCTTGAGGGGACCTACGGCATCGGCCACACCCGCTGGGCCACGCACGGCCGCCCCACTGAAGAAAATGCCCATCCCCACCGCGACTGCAGCGGCCAAATCGTCGTCGTCCACAATGGCATCATCGAAAATTATCTCGAACTAAAAGAACAGTTTCAGCGCGAAGGCCACAAATTCGTCACGGAAACGGACACAGAAGTCGTAGCCCATCTCGTCGAGAAGAATTCGCAAGGCGGCGTTCCCCTGGAAGAGGCCGTTCGCAAATCCCTTAAGGAACTGCGCGGCATCTACTCCCTCGTTTTTCTCTCCTCCCGCGACCCCCAGAAAATCGTCGCCGCGCGCATCGGTCCGCCTTCAGTGATCGGCCTTGGCGACGGCGAATATTTTGTCGCCAGCGATATTCCCGCGCTCCTCGAACACACCCGCCAAATGTTCTTCCTCGCCGACGGCGATATCGCCGTCCTCACGCAAAACGGCGTGCGCGTGATGGATCACGATGGCCGCTCCGTCGATCGTCCCGCCCATCACGTCGCCTGGGACCCCATCATGGCCGAAAAGGGCGGCTACAAGCACTTCATGCAAAAGGAGATTTTTGAACAGCCGCGCGCCGTCCGCGACACTCTCCTGGGCCGTATCTCCCAGGACTCCGGGAAAATATTCCTCGAAGAGATGCAAATCTCGGAACAGCAGTTCCGCGAATTCCAGCAGGTGCGCATCGTCGCCTGCGGTACCAGTTGGCACGCCGGCCTCGCCGGAAAGTTCATGATCGAGCGGCTTGCCCGTTTGCAGGTCGAAGTCGATTACGGCAGCGAATTCCGCTATCGCGATCCCCTCCTCGATGCAAAGACGCTGACGGTCTGCGTCAGCCAGTCAGGAGAAACCGCGGACACTCTCGCCGCGCAGCGCGAAGCCAAGCTCAAAGGCTCGCCCACGCTCGCCATCTGCAACGTCATGGGTTCGATGATCACTCGCGAAGCCGCGGGAACCATCCTCACGCATGCGGGTCCGGAGATCGGCGTGGCCTCCACCAAAGCTTTCAGCGCCCAATTAGCCGCTCTCCTGCTCCTCGCTTCTCACCTCGGCCAGGTTCGCGGAAAACTATCTCCGGCCGCCGCCCTAAAGCTGATGCAGGAATTCACGCGCATTCCCCACAAAATGGAAATGGTCCTCCAGGTGGACAAAACAGGGTTTTACGAAGCCCTCGCCAAACAATTCTTCCGCTACACCGATTTTCTCTATCTCGGCCGCGGCATCCATTATCCCATCGCCCTCGAAGGCGCCCTCAAACTCAAGGAAATTTCCTACATCCACGCCGAAGGATATCCCGCCGGCGAAATGAAGCACGGCCCCAACGCTCTCATCGACGAAAATTTGCCAGTCGTCGTCCTTGTCACACGCGACGAAAGCGATCCCGAGTCCATGACTCGCTATGAAAAAAGCGTTTCCAACATTCAGGAAGTGAAAGCGCGCGACGGTATCGTCATTTCCATTGCCACCGAGAAGGACCATCTCGCCCGCCAGGCGTCCGATCACATCATCGAGCTTCCCCCGGCGCCTGAAATTCTCGCCCCGCTGCTGGAAATCATTCCCCTGCAACTCCTCGCCTATCACATCGCGGTCCGTCGCGGCTGCGACGTCGACCAGCCGCGCAACCTGGCGAAATCGGTCACCGTCGAATAGTCCGAACGGCCCGCATCTGCTCTTTGCCACAAATTCTAGCGGCGTTTCAAACCGCGAATAGGCCCGCGCTCCATTTTCCGCTAATATAAAAACATGCCTCGCATTTTCCGGACGCGCTGCGGAGTCTTCCTCTTTTCCGCCCTCCTTTTCTCCTATCCCGCCTGCGCACAGACGCCCCCCGCCGCGCCAACCGCGCTTCTCCACGAAATTCATTTCGAAGGCCTGAAGACTCTTCCAGAACCACAGGTCATCGCACTTTCCCAACTCGCGCCAAACTCCCAGGTCGGAAAAGCGGACTTGCAAGCCGCCGCAAACCGCTTACTGAAAACGGGCTTGTTCTCCAAGGTGAACTACAAGTTCGAAACGCGCGACGAGGAATTAACCGTAACCTTTCAACTCGAAGAAGCGCACCGCGTCCCGGTCTACTATGACAACCTTCCGTGGTTCTCGGATAGCGAACTGAACGACGCCATCAGAGCGAAGCTTCCTTTCTTCGATGGCACTCTTCCCGAAGCCGGCGCCGTCCTCGACCAGGCCAACGACGCCGTCAAAGCTCTCCTCGCGTCGCACGAGATCGACGCCGTCCTCGATCACGAGTTGATCGCCAATCCTCTCGGAGACGGTTCGGTTCAGGACTTTCATGTCCAGGGAGCGACGATGTACATCGCCAGCGTAGAGTTTGGCGATCCTTCGCTTGCTTCTTCCCGTGTCGTCCAACAGCAGCTTTCTTCCGTTGTGGGAAAGCCCTACTCGCGAATGACCATCGATCTTTTTCTCTCGGAGCAAGTGCGCTCGCTCTATCTTCAGCGCGGCTATCTCCATGTGCAGCTTGGTCCGCCCCAGATTCGCTTGACCGGCAATCCCAACCGCAAATTGCCAGAGCAGCTCCCTGTCTTCGTCCCCGTCGCCACCGGCCCTGTTTACTACTGGAAAGAGGCGCAGTGGTCCGGCAATTCGGCGCTGTCTTCCTTCACTCTTTCCAATGAGCTCGGACTAAAGCCCGGCGGCGTCGCCAACGGCATGCAAGTCGAAGCGGGCTGGGACCGTGTCCGCGAAGAGTACGGCCATCTCGGCTACCTCGACGCAAAAGTGGACCCTGTGGTTTCTTACGATGAGCAGGCGCATACCGTCTCCTACTCCGTCTCTGTCGCAGAGGGCGTCCAGTATCGCTACAACACCATGGTTCTCACCGGTCTTTCTCTCGATGCCGAGCGGCTTCTCCAGGAGAAGTGGTCCACGCAACCGGGTGCCATTTTTGATAAAGCTCTCTACGAACAGTTCCTGATTAGTTTGGAAACTCATCCCTCCGAAATTTTCGGCGACCTCCCATTGCATTACGACGCCGTCGGCCATTGGCTGCGCACCGATCCCGCCAAACATCAAGTTGACGTCCTGCTCGATTTCAAGTGATCGCTCGTTCCAACGCGCTCCGCCAACGAAATTAGTTTCGCGTTGGGGTATACTCACGATTGAAATGAACTCACTTGTGCGCATCCACTCGGCAGAGCCCACGCAAGCTTCAGCGGCCAAAAAAGAACTGCAGTTGCAAGAGCACCTCGCCCAGTTCTCTTCCATGATTGTCGCGCTTTCCGGAGGCGCGGATTCCGCCTATCTTGCTTGGGCCGCGCATTCCGCCCTGGGCGCGCGCGCGTTGTCCGTGACGGCGCTTTCACCAAGCTATTCCGCGCATGACCGCGCCGTGGTTGAAGATTTTGTCCGCAATCTCGGCCTGCGCCATGAATTTATCGCAACCCACGAAATGGAAAATCCCAGCTACCGCGCGAATGCGCCGGATCGTTGCTATTTCTGCAAGGATGAACTCTTCTCCGTGCTCGACGGCATCGCCCACCACCGTGGCTTCGCCGCCATCGCTTATGGCGTCAACGCCGATGACACACTGGATTTCCGCCCCGGCCATCGCGCAGCAGCGGAGCACCGCGTCCTCGCCCCGCTTCTCGATGTAGGATTGCATAAAGCAGAAATTCGGCTCCTCTCCCAACGCGCGGGCCTCCCCACCTGGGACCGCCCCGCCTCCGCTTGCCTTGCGTCTCGTCTTCCTTACGGCACCGAAGTCACCCCAGATCGCCTCGCGCTCGTCGAGCGTGGCGAAGCCGCCCTCCGCGACCTTGGCTTCCGACAATTTCGCGTTCGTTTGCACGAAAAACTCGCGCGCGTGGAAATCGCTCCTGATGAACTCCCTCGCGCTATGTCGCCCTCTATGGCCGCGTCGATTGCGACTCGCCTCAAGGCCGCGGGCTTCGCGTACGTTGCCCTGGATCTCGAAGGCTACCGCCAAGGCTCGCTTAACGAGAGCCTTGCTCGGTAAGACAAGAAGACAAGCTTCGCCCCGTAGGGCCGCTGGAACCTATTCCGCCGTATTTGCGTATCTTCAGGTGATAGATGCTCGAATAAGCGCCTCAACGGGCGCTAGAGGAAGCTGGAGGAAGAATGACGCGACATCATAAGCTGGCCGCATCCGTCGCGCTGCTCACGCTCGCCGCCGCGCTCGCCGGCTGCCAAATGGGGCCTTCGGTCTCCGGCACTTTTGACCGCTCCCTGGATGTTTCTGGTCCAATCCGTCTCGAGTTGGCGAATGTTTCGGGTGATGTCACCATTCTGGGCAGTGCGGATGGCAAGGTGCATGTACATGGAAATGTAGAAGTCTCCGGATTCGGTTTTGGGAATCCACGGGAGCGCCTCAATACTATTCTCGCCAGCCCTCCCGTCGAACTCCGAGGCGACACCCTGCGTGTCGGCAAGGAACTTTCCCGCTTGCACAGCGTCTCGATCTCTTACGACATCCAAGTCCCTCGCAACACCGAAGTCAGCGCCTCGAGCGTCTCCGGCTCGGAATCCATTCGCGATGTAAGCGGCCCCGTACAAGCCGAGTCCGTCTCCGGAACAGTGCGCGCCCAAAACATTAGCCACGAAGTGCGCCTTTCTTCCGTAAGCGGCTCGGTCGGAGCCGAAAATTGCGCTGATGACGTCCGCGCCACCAGCGTTTCTGGCAGCGTCACCGTCGCCAACGCCAAAGGAGACGTCGTGGCTCATTCCGTTTCCGGCGACGTCCAGGTCAATAATCCCGGTGGCCGCGTGGAGTCCTCCTCATCCAGCGGCTCCGTCGACGTGCGCGGCGCAAATGCGGACGTGCAAGCCCATTCCAGCTCGGGGGGCGTGACCGTCCAGGGCAATCCCAGCGGCAACAGCTATTGGGAATTGAGGACCGCTTCCGGCCCGGTCCACATTGCCGTCCCATCGAACGCCAGCTTCCATTTCTCCGCCAACGCCGTCTCCGGCCAAATTAGCGCCCAGATTCCCATCATGATCGAGGAACAAGGCAAGCATTCCCTTCGCGCGCACATGGGCAACGGCGGCGGCCGCGTCGAAATCCACACCGTCTCCGGCGATATCCAAGTGCTCGGTGCGCAATAAGCCACCCTTTACTCCCGGCTCGTCGCTGCGCGCTCGCATTCACGGTAGCTTCTGCAATTTCGCGCAAGAGAGACTAGAATCCTTTATATGAACTGCCTCCGCCAACCCACGGCCCTCGCGCCCTTTCTTCTCGCGCTTCTCTGCGCGTGCCTCGCAACCCGTCCCGCATCCGCCAAGCAGACCCAAACTCCGAAGTCGCCCACGCAAGCCGCGAAAACCGCCCCCGCCTCCAAATCACCTGCCGCCAAAGCCTCTTCCGAAGCCGACGACTTGCAACAAGCCATCGATAGCGCCGGCAATGACCGCGCCGCCCTCGTCCGCAACCTAGAATCCTTCCTCAAGGAATATCCGGAGTCTGAGCAGCGCCCGCAGATTTATCGCGCTCTCGTCGAAGCCAGCCTGCAGTTGCGCGACCCCGCGCGCGCTGCCGACTATGCCGAGCGCATCATCGCCCTCACTCCCGAAGATATGTCCATGACTCTGCTCGCCATCCAACTCCTCGAACGCACCGGCGACGAAGCCGCTCTCCGCCGCGCCATGGATTATTCCACGCGTGTGTTGAACTTCGTCCAGCACAACACCCTCGAGGACAAGTCGCCCAAAATTTCCAAAGAAGAGTGGGAATCCGAACAGAAGCGCGACGAAGTCAACGTCCTTGCGCTTCGTGGCAACCTCGCCTTCAAACTCCACGATTTCGCCGCTGCCGAAACGGACTTCCGTGCGAGCATGGCGCTTTCTCCTAACGCCGCTGCCGGTGAGAAACTCGGCGAAATTGCGGAACTCAATAAAGATTTTCCTCGCGCGATTCGCGAGTACGCCAGAGCCTTTGCCCTCGCGGGCGCTTCCAGCGGCACAACCGACCGTCGCGCGATTCGCCAAAAGCTTGGCAATGTCTGGCGGCTCGAACACGGCTCCGACCAGGGCCTTGGCGACTACGTCCTGCACGCCTACGACGAAACCATTGCCTCTTCCGAAACGCCGAAATCAGAGCGAAATGCCGCCGCCAAAGAGCCCTTCGATTTCACTCTGCGCAAAGTTCAGGATGGCTCGCCTTTCTCCCTGGCTCAGGAAAAAGGAAAAATCATCGTCTTGAATTTTTGGGCCACGTGGTGTGGCCCGTGCCGCGCTATGGAGCCTCATTTCGAGCGCGTCGCCGCGCAGTTTCAGGGCGTTCCCGGCATCGTCTTTCTTTCCGCCGATTGCGATGAGGATGAATCTCTCGTCCCCGAATATCTTCAGGAAGAAAAGCCGCGCACCACCGTGGTTTTTGCGGACGGCCTCGACCGGCTCCTCGCCGTCAACGCTTTTCCCACCGTCGTCGTCCTTGACGGCACGGGAAAAATTGCCTATCGCTCGGAGGGATTTGATCCCGATGATCCGGAAGCGGAGTTGACCGCCGCGGTCCGGCGAGCGCTGGCGGATCACAAGGAAAGCCCCGCGAAATCCGCCGCTCGCTAATCCAAATCAGCGCAGCCTTCGCCCGAAACTAAGTCTGTCCCGCCGCCGACACCGAGGGAAACGCCAGCGCCACTTCGCGCGCAGCTAAAATCGTATTCACGTGGATTCGAATCGTGTCCTCGACCCGCCTCGCATAGCCTCCCGCCAGCGCCGTCGCCACCACAACTCCACGCCTCCGCGCTTCTTCAAACACTTTGCGGTCTCGCTCCTTCAATCCTTTTTTAGTCAGCAACAATCCTCCGAGCTGGTCTTCGCAAAAAGGATCCGCTCCTCCCACATAAAAAAGTATCTCCGGCTGAAATTCGTCGAGCGCCGTTTGCACCGCGGGAATCAGCGCTTCGAGATATTCTTCATCCTCCACCCGGTCGGCCATCTCCAAATCCACGTCCGAAGGCGGCTTGTACGCCGGATAATTATTTTCCTGATGAATGGACAGCGTGAAAACCGATTCATCCTCGGCAAAAATCGCCGCCGTTCCGTTCCCTTGATGCACATCCGTATCCACAACCATGGCTTTCCGGATCGCGCCATCCTGCTGCAGCCTTCGAATCGCCACCGCCACGTCATGGATCGCGCAAAATCCCTCGCCATGTCCCGGATACGCGTGATGAAAACCGCCGCCCAAGTTGCACCCAAAACCATCGCGCAGCGCCGCTTGCCCCGCCAGGATCGATCCTCCGGCCGCCAGCCAGCACGCTTCCACCGCTTCCCGCGAATACGGTATCTCCAGCTTCATAATCTCGCTCGCGGTTAATGTCCCCGTCTTCAACTTCTCCACCCATTCTGCCGTATGCACACGCAGAATATCCTCATCCGCAGCAGCCTCTGGCGTTAGAAAATCCTCCGCCGGCGCGATTCCCTCCCGCACCAGCGTCTCCGCAATCAAATGAAATTTCTGTGATGGAAAAACGTGCTCGCCCAGATTTAAATCGTAGCCCTTATGGTAGACCAGCTTGAAAGGAAGCATTTCGCCCAAAACAGCCATTCCCCGCCGTAGGGGCACGATACATCGTGCCCTTCTTCGCCTCGCCTGTACGGGCACAACACATCGTGCCCCGCTTTGCAATCCGCTCCGCTAATTCTCCCGTTCCAAAATAAAATCCGGCAAAGTCAGCAAAGCCCGCGCATACTCCGAATCGCCGCGTCCTTCGAGGCACGCCTTGGCTCGCCGCGCATACTCATGCGCAAGGTTCCGCGCCCGCTCCAGCGCCCCGGACTCGTGCACCAGCGAAACAATCGTCTCCGCTCGCACCGAGTTGAATTCCTTCTCCTCCAACACCCGCGCCACCAGCCCCCGCGCGTCGCGGTGGCCGTTGTCCATCGCATAAATCAGCGGCAGCGTGACCTTGCCCTCTTTCAAATCGCTCAGCACCGGTTTCCCCAATTGCGCCGCCGACGCCGTAAAATCCAGCAAATCATCCACCAGTTGAAACGCCAGCCCCGCATACCGCCCGTACTCCGCCAGCGCTTCTTCCTCCACGCCTTCCATTCCGCCCAGCACCGCGCCCAATCTCGCGCATCCGCTGAACAAACACGCCGTCTTATACGTCGCCAGCCGCAGCGCATCTTCTTCCGTAACGTCGATCCGCCCGATCTTCGCCAGTTGAATTAGCTCGCCTTCGACCATCTTCTGCGTCAGGTCGATCAAAATATCCAGAATCCGAAAATTCCTTTCTTCCAGCGCCATTTGAAACGACTGCATGTACAGCCAATCCCCTGCCAGCACGCTCCGGTGATTCCCCCATCGCGAATTCGCCGAAGGCCGCCCGCGCCGCGTGTCCGCGCTGTCGATCACGTCGTCGTGAATCAGCGTTGCGCTGTGGAGCAGCTCCACGACCGCCGCCAGACGAATCGCCCCCTCGCTCCGCCGCCCCGTATACGAATTGCAAAGCAGCAGCAGCGCCGGCCGCAGCCGCTTCCCGCCTCCGCCCAGCAAAAAACTGGTAATCTCCGAAACCGGTTCGAACGCAACCGCGCTCTGCCGCGCGAGCTCCTCCTCAACCAAAACCAAATCGTCTCGCACCAGATCGAAAATCTCTTTGGCGGTAAGCAGCGCGATGGCCTTCCTCCCTTGAGCCGCATTCATCTTTGGGACTCCGCAGCCGCGGACAGGTGCGGCTGGGCAAGGCGGAAAAATCGCCGGAAATTCTCTGCGGTCCTGGCGGCGAATTCTTCCGCGGGTAAGTCTCTCACACTCGCAAGTGCGCGCGCTACTTCCGCCACGTACGCCGGTTCGTTCCGTTTCCCGCGGTATGCCTGCGGCGCAAGGTACGGCGAATCCGTCTCAATCAAAATGTTCTCCAGCGGCAAAACTTTCGCCACGTCTCGCAAATTCTGCGTTTTCGGATACGTTGAATTTCCCGCAAAAGAAATCATGAATCCCATTTCAATCGCCCGCCGCGCATCTTCCAGCGTGCTCGTAAAGCAATGCAAAATCCCGCCAAGCCCCGTCGGCCGCCATACTTCCTCAATCATTCGCAAACAATCTGCCCACGCATCCCGGCAATGAATAATAATCGGCAGCTTCGCCGCCCGCGCCAGCGCCATCTGCTCGCGAAATACGCGCTCCTGCACATCCTTCGGCGAATGATCGTAAAAATAATCCAGCCCAATCTCTCCCCAAGCAATCACTTTGGGATGCCGAGCTAATCGCGCCAACTCATCCAAGTGCGCCTGCGTCACGTCCTTCGCTTCATGCGGATGAATCCCCACAGTCGTGTAAATCCACTCATACTTCTCCGCAAAAGGCATAGCCGCATCCAGCTTCTCCGGCCCCGGTCCCGTCCCAATCGCCAGCAGCGTCGTCACCCCCGCCGCCCGCGCCCTCTCGAGCATCGCCTCGCGATCCCCGTCGAACCGCTCATCATCCACATGCGCATGCGAATCAATCAGTTCCAAGAGAACTTCCTAACCAATCTTTCTTCTTCGGAGCGAGCACTTAAGAAGTTCATTAAGGGCGTTTTCGTATTTGAATATATGGTTCAAGTGCCGGGGTTCTTGCGCGTAAAAGTGAGAATTGTCCTCTGAGGTCGCCGTTCCGTACCGGATCCCGGCCTGATAAGACTCCAAGTCCTGGAAATATACCCGCCGCTCGACGTCTTCTTCATCGAGGTTGAAGCCAACAAAGACTAGCGTTTCCATGATCGGAAAAAGCCCGTCGCGGTCCGGTCCAGTATACTGAATCGTGAAATAGACCTCACCTTCTTCCAGTTCGTCGATTGAAAGAGGCTCAGCATATGGCCTCAGAGCCCTTTCCTCGAAATGGAGAGGCCGCATAAGAACACTCCTTACTTCAACCGCGCCCCCACCTCGACATCCTCATCCGGAAATCCCACTAGCACCGGCCGTCCCTCCGGCCCCACCGCCGCAGCCATGATCATCCCGTTCGATTCCACTCCTCGCAATTTCCGTGGCGCCAAATTGACCACCACCGCCACCTTCCGCCCCACCAACTTCTCCGGTTCATAAAACTGCGCAATCCCCGCGCAAATCTGCCGGATCTCCGTCCCAATATCCACCGTGAGCTTCAGCAATTTGTCCGCGCCCACAATCCGCTCCGCCGTCTTGATCTGTCCCACGCGCATCTCAACTTTTGCGAAATCCTCAATCCCAATTTTTTCCGCCGCCGCAGGCGCAGCGCCAGTTGCAGCCGGAGCCGTCCCCGTTCCCGCAGTAGCCTGCCCTGCCGTAGGTGTGCTCGCCGCAACCGGCGAAGGTGCATTCTGTGCTTCTTTTTCCATAGCTTCCATCCTCTCGATTGCTTCCGCTTTTTCAATCCGCGGAAATAATGTTTGCGACTTCCCAATCTGCTTCCCCGGCGCGGTCTGCCCCCATCGCAATCCGTCCAACTCAACCGTTCCCGGCGTCCCCACCTGCCCAAGCAGCGTCCATACCTTCGACGTGCTCTCCGGCAGCACTGGATGCGTCAGCACCGTTACAATCCGCAGCACTTCCGCCGTCGTCCACAATATGGTCGCCCGCCGCTGCTGGTCCGTCTCCGTCTCGCCCAGAGACCACGGATGCTCGCTCGTCAAATATTTGTCCGCCGCCGCAATCAGCGCCCAGATCGCTTCCAGCGCCCTAGAAAATCCCAGCTGCTCGTATTCCTCCAGCACGTCGCCGGTGGTCGCCTGCGCGATTTTCGCCAGTTCAGCATCCTGCGGCAACAGTTCGCCCAGCTTAGGTATTTTCCCGCCGCAATTTTTCTCGATCATCGCCGCGGTACGGCTCGCCAGATTCCCCAATCCATTCGCCAGATCGCTGTTATACCGCGTCACCAGCGCGTCATAACTGAAATTCCCATCCTGCCCAAACACCGTCTCCCGCAACAAATAATACCGAAGCGCATCCATCCCCAGCACATGCACGATCGGCCGCGGCCGCACCACATTCCCCAGCGACTTGCTCATTTTCGCGCTGTCCATCAACAGCCACCCATGCGCCCAAATCTGTTTGGGAATCGGCAATCCCGCCGCCATCAAAAATGCCGGCCAGTACACCGCATGAAACCGAATAATCTCTTTCCCCACCAAATGCAAATCCGCCGGCCAGTAACCGCTCTTCTCATAGTTCGGCCCGCCCACCGCGCTCAAATACGCCGTCAGCGCGTCAAACCACACATAAAAAACGTGCGGCTCCTCGCCCGGTACCGGAATCCCCCAGCGAATCGTCGTCCGCGTGATGCTCAAATCCCGCAGCCCGCCTTCGACAAAACTCAGCACTTCGTTCCGCCGCGCTTCCGGCTGAATAAAGTTCGGATTCTTCGCGTAAAAATCCAGCAACGGCTTTTGAAACGCCGAAAGCTTGAAAAAGTAGTTCGGCTCCGTCACCGTTTCCGTCGGCCGCCCGCAATCCGGGCACTTCTCTCCCGGCTTCACGTCTACATACGCATTGTCGTAAATGCAGTATTGCCCCGTGTAATGCCCCGGATAGACGTACCCGTTCTCCCGGCACAATTTGAATAGCCACTGCACCGTGTGCGCATGTTTCAAATCCGTCGTCCGGATAAATTCGTCGCCCTGCACTCCCAATTCGTCCCACAGCGCCTTCCACTGCGCCGCCATTATCGCGACAAACTCCGACTCCGGAATCCCCGCCTTCTTCGCCGACCGCTCCACGTTCACGCCGTGTTCGTCCGTCCCCGTCGTCATCACCACGTCAAATCCGCGCATCCGCTTGTACCGCCGGATCGTGTCGCACACGATCGTCGAATACGTGTGCCCGATATGCGGCAACCCGTTCGTGTAATAAATCGGCGAAGTCAAATAATATTTTGGTTTTCCCGCAGCCATTCTTCTCCGTTCTCTTCTCTTCCTTCTCTCGTCTTTCCCGACTTCTTCTTCGTTCTGTTCTTCTTTCGTTCTTTCTGTCTTTTTCTTCTCTGCGCGAACTCTGCGTCTCTGCGTTATCTTTTCTCTTCTTCTCTTCTCTTCCTTCTCCGTGTCCTCTGTGACCTCTGTGTTAAAAATCCCCTCTTCAGCTCTTCTCGTAATTCCGCATCGCCTCCGCAATCACCAATTGCAACGGCACATTCTTCTCCACCGCCAGTTTCCTGCAATCCTCATATTCCGGGGTCGCGTGCCGGATATGTCCATTCACCCGCGAAATTTTCACCCGCACCTCGCCCAGCGAAGTGGCCACCTTCACCCATTCCCTCGGCAACACCCGCCGCTCCGCCCGGTAGGTCCGCGCCCCAAACGTCGTCGTCTCCGCAAATATCAGCGTCATCAACGCATTCGTATCCCCCGGCTTGCACAACACCGTCAACAAAATCCCCGGCCTGTTCTTCTTCATCTGCACCGGCGTCGTATAAACATCCAGCGCCCCCGCCGCCAGCGCCTTCTCCAAAAAGTACCCATAAATCTGCGGGTTCATATCATCCAGATTCGCCTCGATCACCGCAATCTCTTCATCGAACCCCGTGGCACAGACTTCAGTCTGTGCTCCTTTTTTTTCCTTCCCAGCCTCAACTTCGTCCCCCACCATAATTCTCAAAACATTCGGCTGTCCCTCCAGATCCGCCGTCCCCGCGCCATACCCAATCGCCGCGACGCTCATCGCCGGCTGCGGTCCAAACGCCTCGCAAACTGTCGCCACAATCGCCGCTCCCGTCGGCGTCACCAGCTCCTTTTGCACCCCGTTCGAGTACGTCGGCTTCCCCGTGAGCAATCGAGCCGTAGCCGGCGCCGGCACCGGCAAAATCCCGTGCGCCATCTTCGCCGTTCCCCCGCCCACATTCAGGGCCGAGCAAGCAAACTTCTCAATCCCCAGCGCCTGAAACCCGATGCACGCCCCCACAATATCCACGATCGCATCCACCGCCCCAACCTCATGAAAATGAATCTTTTCCAGCGGCACGTCGTGCACGCGCGCTTCCGCTTCCCCCAGCTTCCGAAAAATCGCCCCAGCCCGCTCGCGTACCTCTGCCGCCAGCCGCGACTTCTCCAAAATCTCCAAAATTGCGCTCAGCGACCTGTGCTTCGACTGATCTTCCGTCTTTACATGCACATACGTCGCCGCCATCCCATTCTTCCAAACCTTCTCTGCCGTCAATTCCCAACCCGGCAGCTCCAGCCCGCCCAGCCCCTCATGCAACAATTCCACCGCGCACCCCGCGTCCACGAGCGCGCCCAGCGTCATGTCCCCACTAATCCCCGAAAAGCAATCGAAATAAGCCAGTTTCATAGGAATCGCCGCCGCAGGAACTCCCTATTTTGCACATGTTCCGTTGGAGTCTTTCGATACTATCGGCGCAGCGCAAGAGTGTCAAACAAACCATCCCCTTTGTCTCTCTGAATGTGGAGTGCGGGAGCCCCGCTCCCGCTTTTGCGTCTCACACCCCGAAAAGTCCTGCACCCGAATCCTTCCAAGCAAACAAGCTCTCTCCGGCGCGATCTTTAGTCGGGCAAAAGACCCCCAGGGAAAATTGAAGATCTCCAGCTCTCTCGGCGGATACGGGAGCAGCCTAATTCCGATTCTTTCTTGCTAGGGATTTGGTGGCGGGTGAAGGTGCCGCCCCCTCCCGTCTGCCGGCTTCGACCTAACTTCCTTCTTTTCTGTTACATGTAAAGTAATCATTGACAACGATAACCGTTATGCTATAATACCTTCACATTCGGCACGCTGCTCTGTGCCTGTCGACCATGCTCTCTCGCCACGCGGTGTCTTCCAAACTCCGTGGCATCCTTCCATCCCGAAAAATTGCCTTTCTCCCGCTCGTAAATCCTTTGTTTGCCACTCTTACAGACCATCCACATCAATATCATTCTAAAGGCTTTAGTCTTCCTTTGTTTTCATACTCTTACGCACTCTTTTGCCACGGAGAATCTACTATCCCTAGTATTATCAATAGCTTCCGCACTCTTTGCGCAAAACACCGAGGGGTGGGTATGGGTGCGCTGCTCGCTTCTCAACGAAACTTCTCCTCTTACTTTGACCGCCCTCGCCTCCGCCACTTATACTCGTTCTTCTTGCCTGTCGAGGAACCGTGTACCTGACCATCACAAACCGCCTCCGCGACGCCCTCGCGCTTCACGTCCAGCAGGCCTACGCCCTCACTCTGGACATCATCATCGACCGCCCGCCCAAAATCGAAATGGGCGAAGCCGCCTCTCCCGTCTGCTTCGAGCTCGCCAAACGCCTCAAAAAAGCTCTGCGCATGATCGCGCAGGAAATTGCCAGCACGTTCGCCAAGCCAGAAGGCATCGCGCGCGTGGAAGTGGCCGGCGCCGGCTATCTGAATTTCTATTTTGATCGCGCCGCTTTCTGGTCTTCCGTCTCGCCACTCGCCACTCGCCACTCGCCACTTCTTTCCCAGGAAAAATCTGGAAAAGTGATCGTCGAGCACACCAGCATCAACCCCAATAAAGCTGCGCACATCGGCCACGTCCGCAACGCCGTCCTCGGCGACACCATGGCCCGCGTTCTTCGCCACGCCGGCCACGCCGTGCAAGTGCAAAACTACATCGACAACACCGGCGTGCAAGTCGCCGACGTCGTCATCGGCTTTCTCGATATGGAGCGCCGCACTCCCGTCAGCGTCAAAATGGCCGCGATGGAGCCGCGCTTCGATTACTACTGCTGGGATCTCTACGCCAAGACCACGCAATTTTTCGAGCAGGACAAATTGCGCGCCGCCGAAATGCGCGGCCGAACCTTGAAAGCCATCGAAGAAGACCGCGGCGAAGAAGCCGAAGTCGCGCAAGTCGTCGCCGACGCCATTGTCAGCCTCCATCTCAAAACCATGGCGCGCCTCGGCATCGCCTACGAACTCCTCGCGCGCGAAAGCGAAATCCTCCATCTTAAATTCTGGGACGCCGCCTTTGAAAAGTTGAAAGCCTCCGGCGCGATTCAACTGGCCACCACCGGAAAAATGGCCGGCTGCTGGATCATGCCTTGGAAAGAAGAAGTAAAGGACGCAAAGGAAATAAAGGAAGTAAAGGAGAACACCGCCCCAACAAAAGCCGCTGCTCCTGTGGGTTCTTCATCCTTAACCTCCTCTACTTCCTCTACCTCCTTAACCTCCAATTCCGCCGAAGACGAAAACATCCAGGACAAAATCATCGTTCGCTCCAACGGAACAGTAACTTACGTCGGCAAAGATATCGCCTATCAGCTTTGGAAATTCGGTCTGCTCGGCAAGGACTTCAACTACCGCAAATGGCCGAAACCTCCGGAAGGCGAAACCGTCTGGGCGACGACGAGTCTGAAAAACGACCCCGCGGCGCCGCATTTTGGCGAACCAGCCTCCATCGTCTACAACGTTATCGATGCTCGGCAGTCGTACTTGCAGGATGTCGTCGCAGAAGGTCTGCGCCGCCTCGGCCACGCAAAGGCCGCGGAACAATCCATCCATCTGTCGTATGAAATTGTGGCTCTGACTCCACGCTGCGCGGCAGAAATGGGCTACGAATTAACGCCCGAAGAAGCGAAGAAGCCCTACGTCGAAGTCAGCGGCCGCAAGGGCTTTGGCGTCAAAGCCGACGATCTGATCGACAAACTGGAGGCCGCAGCGCTCGCGGAAGTGCACCAACGCCACGCCGAAATGAGCGAAGCCGAGCAAACGCAAACCGCTCACGCCATCGCTATCGGCGCTTTGCGTTTTTTCCTGCTCAAATTCACGCGCAACGCCATCATCGCTTTCGACTTCAAAGATGCTCTAAGTTTTGAAGGTGAAACCGGCCCCTATTGCCAGTACGCCGTTGTCCGCATCCGCGGCATCCGTAGAAAAGGCCTCGAAGCCGCCGCCGCAAACGCCGCCGTCACGCAGGAAACCGTCGCCGCGCAACTCAACGGCCCCGATGGAAATGGTTTTTGGGAATTACTGCTCGCCAGCGCCTCTCTCGATCACGCCGTCGACGCCGCCATCGGCGCGCAAGAACCTGCTTTCGTCGCCAAACACGCGTTCCAACTCGCGCAATCCTTCAACAATTTCTACCACAAGCACCACATCCTCAACGAACCCGACGCCCAAAAACGCGCCTTCCTCCTTGCTCTAACCGCCCAAGTCGAATCCCAACTGGTCGCCGCGCTAAATCTCCTTGGCATCGAAGCACCCGAAAAAATGTAGCCATGAACAATAAACGAGGGCTCGAGGAAAATCGCAGGAGCGAAGCCTGCCTTTCCATGGCTGCGCCCCGAAGAAATGGCAGAATTTGTAGGGGCACGATACATCGTGCCCCTTGGAAGGCCATACTTTGTAGGGCCACGCAAATCGTGCCCCGAGACCACACCGAATCGAAATTCCAGCCGTCTAATACGACATCGCGAGATGAACCAGCGTGCGCAACGCAACACCCGTCGGCCCCTTTGCGAGCCACGCTTTGGCGTCGTCGTTCCACGCCGTGCCCGCGATATCCAAATGCACCCACGGCGTATCTCCGGCAAATTCGCGGATAAACCACGCGCCCGTTATCGATCCGCCGCCCTTGCCGCTGCCGATATTCTGAATATCCGCCACGGTGCCCTTGATGTACTCGCGGTACTCGTCGTCCATCGGCATTTGCCACATTTTTTCGCCCGCCGCTTTCGCCGAAGCCAGAACTTTGTCGGTCCAAGCCTGATCCGCACCGCCAAAAACGCCAACGTTGATGCTCGCGAGCGCCACGACAATCGCCCCGGTCAGCGTCGCCGCATCCACAAGATGCGTCGCGCCAAGCTGCTTCGCGTAATGAACGCCGTCGGCCAGAATCAATCTTCCTTCGGCGTCCGTGTTCAGCACTTCGATGGTCTTTCCCGACATCGACGTCTGAATGTCGCCGGGCTTTTGCGCCTTGCCGCCAGGCATGTTCTCCGTGGCCGGAACGACGCAAATCACTTTCACGTTTGGCTTCAGCGCGGCAAGAGCCCGCATGACGCCGAGCATCGTCGCGCCGCCGGCCATGTCGTATTTCATTTTCTCCATGCCGTCGGACGGCTTGATGGAAATTCCTCCCGTGTCGAACGTCACGGCCTTGCCGACGATGCCAATCACAGGCGCGCCGCTCTTCGGCGCCGTTGCGGGCGTGTACGTAATAACGATCATGCGCGGCGGCTCGACGCTTCCCTGCGCCACGCTGAGCAACGCGCCCATTTTCAAATCGGCGATCTTCTTCTCGTCCAGAATCTCGACGGCCAGCCCCGCTTGCTTGGCCATGGCCTCCGCTTTTTCGGCGAGAATCTTCGGCGTCAGCTTGTTCGACGGTTCATTGATCAGGTCGCGGGCGAAATTCTGCGATTCCCCGATCACCGTGCCGCGCGCGATTCCTCGTTCTCCAGCAGCCCGCTCGGCGTCCGAAAAACCAGCGACTTGGACGGCGTCGATCGACTTATCGTTTTTCTTGTCGGTCTTGTACTTGTCCGATTCAAAATCCGCGGCCAGCAGGCCTTCCGCGATGGCTTGCGCGGCGTCTTCGGTGGCGTTGCCCTCGCGAGCGGCAAAAACAAACTGGTGCACGCCGCGCGATTTCAAATAACGCAGCGCCGCGCCGGAAATTCTCCGCAAAACGGCCGAGTCGAATTTCTCGCGCTTCCCCGCGCCCACCAGAAGCAAACGCGCCGCCTTCAATCCCGCCGGTGCGTGAACCAGCGTCATCTCCAGCGTCTTGCCGGTCAGTTCGCCGCCTTTCGCGAGCTTGCGCAGCAAGCCGCCCGTGGCTTGATCGATTTCCGCGATGCGTCCCTGCACAGGGTCGGCATCTTCAAAAACGAAAGTAACAAGTGCTTCCGTCTCGACTCCAGCGTAGGGCTTCGTTTCCAGTCTGATTTGCATTTTCGTTCATCGCCTCCGGTTGTTGTACATCGCTTTTTCAGTTTCCCTGCGTGCTTCCTTGTCGCGCTCATCCTGGCGGCGGTCCCAAGACTTCTTGCCCTGGGCCAGCGCAATTTCAACCTTCGCCAGGCCGTCGCGGAAGTAGATTTTGGTGGGAATTACAGTCAACCCCTTGGCCTGGGTTTTTCCCGCGAGCTTGTAAATCTCGTTCTTGTGCAGCAGGAGTTTGCGCGAGCCGAGCGGCTCATGGTTCCAGGGACCGCCAGGCATGTACTGTGCAATGTGCGCGTTAACCAGCCAAGCGCCGCCGGGCTTGAAATCGACATAGGCGTCTCGGATATTCGCTTTCCCTTCGCGCAAGGCTTTCACTTCGGTGCCATGGAGAACCAGCCCGGCCTCGAAGCGCTCCAGCAGATGAAAATTATAGGAGGCGGCGCGGTTTTGAGCCACTATTTGCTCGCCGTCTTTGCTTCCCTTCTCGGATTTTTTCGCTGGCTTGGGCACAATCTTCCATCATAACTGGAGTGTTAAATCTTGGCTACGGGCTTGAAAAAACGGTCGGCGGCAGATCATATTATCGGATGTAGGACAGCCAACCTTCCGCGTCTTGCCGGTGTTCTAAACCGGGTGTTAGACTGCAAAGGCTTCGTGTCGAGGCCCCGGAGAGTCCATGCGTCGTTGCAGTAGTGTCATTTTATGTGTCGTAATAGGTCTGTTCGCAGCGGGCTGCCCGAAAGGCCAGACGGACTTTAGCAAAGGCCGGAAAGCAGAGACCCTTCAGGATTACGACGCCGCGATCCAATATTATCAAAAAGCGCTGAAATCCGACCCGTATAACGCCGAATACAAGATCCGGCTAAATCAGTCGCGCTTCGACGCGGGAGAAATGCACATCCAGCTTGGGGCGAAGCAGCGGCAAAATGGGGATTTGCAAGGCGCGGCCGCGCAATTCCAACGCGCCCTGATCGATGACCCTTCCAGCGCGGTCGCGGCACAAGAGCTGAAAAAGACGCTGGCCATGATCTCGGAACAAAACCACGCAGCGGATGGCACCCCGCCAACCGAGAAAGATGAATCGGACGAATACGTTTCGTTGCCGCCGCAGATCAAACCAACGCTGACGACCACCTTCAGCTATAAAGCTACTAACGACTCGAAGATCGTCTTCGATACGATCGGAAAACTCGCGGGACTCACCATGATTTACGATCCCGATGTGCCGGCCCGGCGAATTTCCGTGGACTTGAATAACGTGACGGTGCAGCAGGCGCTCAACGTCGTCTGCATCGAGAGCAAGACCTTCTGGAAACCGATTACGGAAAACATCGTCATGATTGCGCCGGACCAACTGCAGAAACGGCGCGATTATGAAGAAGAATCGATGAGAACGTTTTATCTGGCGAACACGGTCACGCCGCAGGATTTGACGGAAATCGTAACGGGGCTGCGGCAATTGTTCGACGTGAAGCGCATCGTGCAGCTCAACTCGCAGAATGCGATTATTGTCCGCGCGACGCCCGACGTGCTGGCGCTCGTCGATAAGGTCGTCCAGGACGTGGACAAGGCCAAACCGGAAGTGGTGGTGCAAGTGGAAGTGCTGGAAGCGAGGACCGACCGGCTGCGCAACCTGGGAGTCACGCCGGGGCAAAGCGCGTCGATTGCCATCAACCCGAACGCCACAACCACAACAGGGAGCACGACAACCACCACGACCACGAACAATACAACGCTGCAAACGCTGAGAACGCTGAACAGCAGCGATTACACCGTGACGCTGCCGAACTTCACAGCCAACGCCGTGCTGACCGACACGTACACGAAGATCATTCAAGATCCGGAGTTGCGTTCGGTGGACGGGCAAGAGGCGAAACTCAAGATCGGAGACCGCATCCCGATTGCGACGGGCAGCTTCCAGGCGGGAGTCGGCGTGGGAGCGGTGGGCACAGCGGGGCTGGTGAACCCGCTCGTCAACACGCAGTTTCAGTATCAGGACGTCGGCGTGAATATCGACATGACGCCGCGAGTTCATCCGGACCACGACGTCAGCCTGAAAATAAAGATTGAGGTGTCGTCGGTCACGGGTACTTCTACAATCGGTGGAATCAGCCAGCCGATTATCAGCCAGCGCGTCGTCGAGCACGACATTCGATTGGGCGATGGCCAGGCCTATATCCTCGGTGGCCTGATTCAAAGGACGGACACGAGAACACTGAACGGGTGGCCGGGTTTGGCGAAGATCCCGGTCATACGTTACCTATTTTCAAGCGACAGCATAGAACATCAGGAAGACGAAGTGTTGATCATGCTGATTCCGCATATTGTCCGGCTGCCGGAATGGACACGCGAGAATCTGCGGCCGATCTACACGGGCTCGGACCAAAATGTCCAAGTGATTCGCGAAAGTGAAGTCCGCGGAACTCCGCAGGAAAAGCCAAAGCCCGCGGCCGCGGTTCCCGGCGGCGTGGGACAAGCAAACGTCACGCCAGCGCCTGGCGCTGCCGGCGGAGCAAACGCGGCGGAAGTGAAGCCTCCGCAAGGGCAGCCGGGCAAACTGCGATTCGAGCCGCAAGCCATCACATTAAAGGTGGGCGAAAAGAGGACGATTGCGGTGGTCGTGGACAACGTGAACGACCTATTCTCAATACCGATGCTGCTGCAATACAATCCGGCGGTGATGAGCATCGAAGACGTACAGCATGCAGTGGGCGAAGGGCAGCACGGAGGATTCCTCTCGGGCGGAACACAGGAAATCGCGATCGTATCGAACGTCAATAAAGAAAAGGGCCAGGCCATCATCTCCGCGACGCGGCAACCGAACACGCAGGGCGTGAGCGGCAGCGGCACGCTGCTGGGAATCGTGATCAGGGGGATTGCGCCTGGTAACACGAATTTGTCCATCGTGCAGCAGAATGCCAAGGACTCGCAGCAGAGGCCCATTCCGTTGGTCACGAGCGAGGCAACGGTGCAAGTCCAGCCGTAGTCCAAGCGAGAAGGAAAGCTGAGAAAGAAACCGACGATGAGGAGATGCGGACTATATTCCGGAATGAGTCACCGCCGGCAGCGGCTTTCAGCGATCGCCGGAATGACGCTTCTGGAATTGATTATCGCCTGCTCGATTCTTCTCATTCTTTCTTCCATGGCGCTGCCGGTGTTTCGATACACGGTGATCCGGCAAAAGGAGTCGGAACTCCACTATGACTTGCGGACGATGAAGGATGCCATCGACCGATACAAGGATCTGGCCGATCAGCACAAGTTCAGAACGGAAGTGGGCAGCGAAAATTATCCACCGGATTTGGACACGCTGGTGAAGGGCGTGCAAATCGGAGCTGGAGACACAAAGAAGCTGCGGTTCTTGCGCAAAATTCCCGTGGACCCGATGACGGGGCGCGCGGATTGGGGATTGCGATGCGTTTCGGATGATCCCGATTCGACGAGTTGGTGCGGGGACAATGTGTTCGACGTGTACTCGAAATCGACGGGCACCGCGCTCGATGGAACAAAATATAGCGACTGGTGATGGGCTGGAAGCAGCGAGTTTTACGTGGAGAATTTGAGATAACGAACTTGAGGTAAGGAGTTTTGAAGTAAGAAGCTTTTGGGGCGAACCGATGGAAGCACTGAAACGGCGGAGAGATGACGGAGCGGCTCGAGGAAAACGGGGCGCGATTGGCCCGGGCGGAGGATTTACGCTGCTCGAGTTGATGATCGTCATCACGATTATCCTAATTCTCATCGGCATGGCGGCGCAGCGGTATGACAAGACCGTGCAGCGTTCGCGGGAAGCAGTGCTGCATCAGGACCTGCTGGTGATGCGCCAGGCGATTGATAATTACACGCTCGATAAGCAGGCGGCGCCGCAATCGCTGGACGATTTGCAGCAGGCGGGCTACCTGCGTGAGATTCCCACGGATCCAATCACGCATGCGAAGGATTGGGTGCCGCAGTTCGACAACGTGGTGATGAGCCCCGATCAGGTGACGACGGGAATGGTCGACGTGCACTCGAACTCGGGGGCAACTTCGCCGTTCGAGGGGACGGCTTACAATACCTGGTGACGGTTGGCGAAAAACGACGATGACTGCTGGCGCTCAGAGAAAATGGAAAGCGCAGCAAGTGAAGCGAGGCGCGGAGTTACATCGCAGAGTTGCATCACAGAGTTGCGTCTAGGAGTTGCATCGCGAACGGCAGATTTCACCGCTTTGCAAAGGGCGGCAAACGAACCGTGAAAATTTGACGGCAGGCTGCGGGTCCGCTATAGTTAATGAGCGGGGTGGAGCAGCCTGGTAGCTCGTCGGGCTCATAACGCGCCAATTACAAACCGGCTCTGCCGGATTCAAACGACTTAGCCTTTCTTCTCAGCCTCAAACACCTCTCAAAACGGGATATTCTGGGCACTTAACGGGCACCTGAGAATCAGATGTCGTCGCGTACTAGGAAGCGCGTCATATATCTCGCCCTTGAGTAAGACCGACGTTGGACTGAAATAGCCCAAATTTAAAGCTCCGGCTGCCGGAGTTGAGTCGCAAGCGTCTGCCTTCTAAGCACGACGCACAGGTCCCTCTGCCCATGCAATTGCGGTGTCGAGTTCTTCGTATGTGAAGCTCTTGACCTCAGCCTGGATGAAATGCTCGGCGATCCTTGGTGCCAGGCTGGCCAACTTGGTATCCGCCGCAAGCGCGATCCTTTTTACCTTTCGATGATGATCGCGGATAAATCGCATGTGCCGAAGGAAGCTCGCCAAATTTTCCCAACCGGGAAATTCGCGGGCATGGATTACCAACCCCTGTAGGTCACCATGCGCTTCGATCCACGCGTCTGCCGTGAATGCCAGCGAGTCGAAATCTTGTGCGCGCAAGGCTTGCTTGACTTCGACCACGATCACGCCGGATTCGGGGAGAAGCCGGTGAGAAATAGCGGCCCCTTCGGGAAGCGACCGCAGCCAATTAACGGCCCCGTCGAATTCAGTGCTACCGAATACGCGAACGGGACACGGCATGAGAAACCCGGCTAGCCGCGTCAACTCTCGAATCCAAGCCAAGTCAGTGACGACGGCGCAGCCGTCGAAAAGCCTCAGGAAATGGAGGCCAATTTTCGCATCTTCCCATGCCGCACCAGGAGTGAAGCCCTCGAACTCAGGCCCAAGCTGATATAGAAAGCGAATGCGACGACCCTCCCGTCGTGCCTCGTCGAGGAGCGGCACAAACACTTGCTCATAGTCCTCCTTCGATATCTTTCCAATAGCCCTGACGCCATCGATTCCACGAGGGAGATCTTTCAGTTTCTCGATCACCGGCCCCTCCTTTGCAACTGAATCGTCTCTCTCTTATGTTCATGAAACTGTGCAATGTTGAACTCTCGCGACACATTGAACCGATCTATTCCACAACCCAGATCGTAAATCCCTTGCCTCGGCGGACAAACTCCTCTGCTGGATCTCCGTGGATAAGCTCGCTTAGCCACGACAGCGACTTTCTTCCAATGACCACAGTGTCGCACTTTCGCATTTGTGCGAGCTTCAATATTTCCTTGGTCGCGCCGCTCCCATTCACGAGATAGCAGTAGTGGGCTTCGATCGCTCCATGTGCCAGGCCGCCTTGGCACAAAATTGCGTTAGCGCGCTCCAAGGCCCGCTGTTCGGTCATCTCGGTCGCCGCAATCCATCGAGACTTGTAGGCTTGGATTCGTCCCTTTTCTGTGCCCCTGAGCTCGACGAGTTGGCGGGGAGGTGAAAGAAGGCTATGCGCAAGACAGACGCGGAAATTCGGTCGTCCTGAGGCCATCCGGGCCACATACTGCAACGCCTTTCGGGTGGCGGGCGATTCATCCACCACAACAAGCAGCTTGCTATTCTTCATTCGGCAGACACCTCGTAATGAGACTAAACAGGGACCATTTTATTGGTCCCATTGCTGTTTACAGGTTCGTTTTCCTTTGCTTTAATCGCTCGTTCCTGGCCTAGTCCCATGGTCAGTGCGGTCAACCCGGCCAGACCGCCCAGTTGCATTGTCTCGACAGCAGAGCTTGGGACAATGACAATTGTAGAGTTAGCTTTCAAACCTTCATAAAGCATGTTCATGGCGCGCAGATGTAATGCGACCGGGTCGTTAGCATAAGTTTTGGCCGCTTCGCCGAATTTCTCCGCCACCTGACGCTCTGAGTCTCCCAAGATTACGCGGGCCTGACGTTCGCGCTCAGCCTGGGCTTGCATCGACATTGCATCTTCCAAGGCCGGAGGAATCAGCACATCCTTGACCTCCACGGAAATGACATTGATGCCCCACGGTTCGGTGCGCTGATCAATGATTTTCTGCAACGCGTCGCTAATTTTGTCCCTGCCTTCGAGCATGTCCGAAAGCATGGTTTTTCCAATGACATCACGCAGGGCCGTTTGTGAAGCCCAGCTTATTGCGCTTTGGTAGTCGGCTACATCCAAGGCGGCCTTCTTAGGGTCGACAATCTTCCAGAACAGCACTGCATCTACATCCACAGGCACCGTATCTTTCGTCAGCGTTTTTTCCGCCTTGAAAGAACTCGTGAGAACTCTGGTATCAATCCAGTACGGAATCGTATCGATGAGCGGGATAATCACAAACAATCCCGGTCCTTGAAGCGAACGGAACTTCCCTAACCGCAAGACAACCGCTTTACTCCATTGATCCGCAACCTGAATTGCGGACGAGGCGAAAAAGGCAAGAACTACGGCGCTCCCCAGAATCCATAAGCCTTCAAAGTTGGCTGAACGTCGATACATGGCATAGGCCAATGCTCCCCCGAGACCGAGGATCAAGGCGAATATCAATACTGGAAATGAACTGTTCTTTTTCATTTCAATTACCTCTCTTCGCTTTCCGTGACTTCCAATTTACCGGAACTTTTCCTTGAACATTTCTTGTGCTCGCACCTTCGTCCATTTCAAGGAGTCTTTTGGTCTTAGCGTTCCGTTACTAACTTCTTGACGAGGCTGCTCTTGTCTTGGCTATCGGCTCGTGGTCCTCAATGAAAGCCGGTTGGCTGCGGATTGCTCCGTCCAGTTTCATGACAGAAGTATCGCCCTGTGGGCGACTCAATCTTCGTCTCGACGCGAACACTCTTTGAAGGAGCTGCTTTTGGCATCGTTACTTCGAGCCTGCCGTCACTGAAAGTTGCCTTAGCCTTCGAAAGATCAACTTCAGTGGGCAGATCGATGACGCGGAGAATAAGCAGTGCGTGCTGGGTCGAATGGCTGTGTTTTCCGGAGGGGTGGTCTTCGCGGGGCTCGGCCTTTCCACTGATGGTTAGTCGGTGTGGCTCGATGCTTACCTTAATCTCCTGGCTATTAAATCCTGGAACCTTCGGCGCGCGCGATAAGCTGGTCGCCGGATTCCGAAATGTGGAACTTCACAGGCGTTAGCAGCTCATGTTCTGCGAGGAACCAGTCCTCCCGATCGTTTCCGTTTACGTGTCCGCGAGCCTCAAAAATCTCAAAGGACCGCCGGGCAATCAGATGGAATACGTCTCGTGTATGCTCGAAAAGTTCATGAACGGATATGAGATTCAAATCAGTGCCGGAGGGTGCATGTGAAGAATGATGTGTCATGGTTTCCTTCCTCTTTCTAGTTAGAATAAATTCCTGTTTCCGCTACTCGAAGAGACAGAGGCATCGTTCGGGTGGATCGCGCTCTCCGTGAAGGTTACGTATGCGACCTCGGCCTTTGGAACTGGCAAGCTGACCGATGTCTCGGCAGGTAAATGGCGTACTATTTCTTGGAGTGCGCTTGCAAACTCCCGAGGGCGGAGAGCTGGCGATCCCAAGCAGGCCTGTCCACCGTCGATGGCGGGCAGCCAAAAGCAGCTATTCTCGACCGGCAAGCAAAGGAAAGCCGTAACCGGCAGGCCGGCCAAGGTCATCAGCAGGCGAAAGCCACTGCCATCGGACAGGTGCGTATTGCTGAGCACTAGGTCAATGGGACGCGAGTTCAAGAGATCTGAGGCCTCTCGCATATTGTCGGCAAAATGACATTGGCATCCCCGCCGCCTCAGCCAATCCGCCAGGGATTGGGCGCTATGAAAACTCTGTCCGACCAAAAGCACGTCCCTCCCAGATAGTGTCATTTGGCATTTCCCTGATACTGATTCTTCATTCGGGTTGCTCGGATGCAAACCAGCGGACGATGTTCAACGGGTCTCACCGTGGAGTCTCCGCTATGGGCTGATGGAACCGTTCCGGTTGACCCGGCCGCCTCTAAAGAAACGGTGGCGCACCATGTCCTGGGCAAGCAGAAAAATTACGACTGCCAAGACGACTATAAACAGCAAGCCGACAATTCCGAACCGGGGCGGCCTGCGCCCTGCGCGGCCCGGCGTGTTCGAATCAGTCGTCATCCCAGCTGAATGTCCACCGAAGACAGCCAATCAGTTCCTGCTATTCAAGCGCGACCCGTTTATCAATTACTGATAACACTTGTGGCCTATCGACTGTGCCCCTGGTCCAATAACTATTTCTATTTCGTATTAGCATCCCGCTGGAGTTTGGTTCGCCGCTCCTCGTATTCCTCGCTTGTGATGTCACCAGCGGCATATCTTCTTTGAAGTAGCTGCAGAGGCGATTGCATTTGCCTGTAGGTAGTCCGTCTCATCGGCATCATGAATGAAAAAAACGAGATCCAGAGTAGGAACCAGAAAACCCACCAATACCCGTGCATTCCCCAAAAGTAGTTCATAGTTTGTTTCTCTCCTTCCGAGTGTGAACTCATTCAGGAACACGGCCTGCTTCATTGAGACTGGAGCCTTGCTCAGGTCATCCGCGATAGATCACAGTCGCAGATCAATGCGATGGTCGCGGGGGAACTGAACTTGTGGTTCTTAACGTATGGCTTGATCCCCAATTGCTGAGCATGCAGATGGCGTGTCCGCACGAACAATCGTCCGGCGTCTCTCCCAGGGCCTCGCACTGGGCCCTGCAGTATTTACCCGACATTGTTCTGCATGAACAACCGGCGCGCGCGCATTTTTCACCTTTCGCAGCGGCCATTTCTTTATCTCCCAGTTTCGGATCAGAAGCGAATGATCTAAAGAAGCATCCTGAACGCTGAACTAAACGGTATCTGTCCAATAAGGCACACATTTCAGTTTTGGTCGCGGCCGAGAAAGAAAAAGCGGGCTCGAGTCCCGGGCGTCAGAGGGAGTTGCATAGGCTCTCAACACAAACTGTCCGAAATGGAACAGTTTCCTTGCTAGTGCGGGGCGACAGTTGTGTTTGGGACTTAAGCTTGCTGGCCTGATACCACGGGTCTGGGGAGAATATAAAATGTCAATAGCAAAATTCAGTCGTCGCAATTTATCGTACCCATACGGAAGCGGATCAAGCGGTGAAGGAGCTTCAAACTAGTGGCGTCGACATGCACAAGTTGTCGATCGTTGGCAAAGGCTACCACACAGACGAGCACGCAGTGGGTTATTACAATACTGGCGATCGCATGAAGTATTGGGGGAAAGTTGGCGCGTTCTGGGGAGGTTTCTGGGGACTGTCTATTCGGATCTGCTTTTTTCATGATTCCTGGCCTTGGCCCAATTCTGGCGGCAGGACCGGTAGTGGCGTGGATCGTGGCGGGTTTGGAAGGCGCGGTGGAGGTAGGGGCCTTGGGCGCTTTGGGAGCTGGCCTCTACAGCATAGGAATTCCCAAGGACAGCATTGTGAAGTATGAAGCAGCCCTCAAGACAGATCAGTTCCTTCTGATTGTTCACGGGACGGCTACAGAGGTCACAAAGGCAAAAGACATCCTCGAAAGCACGCACCCCTCGCAGCTCTCTCTGCACTCAGGTGAGGCCGTAGCAGCTGCAGCAGTTTAGCTTGCCCACGAAATTGGAGCACAAGCCCGCTTCTTAGGATGTGCTTCCCTATGGCGGTTTCGCCGGAGAAAACAATGACCGATTTCCGGAGTGTCCCGGCAGGGACTCCGAAACACATTGGGATCGCTGCCGATCATGGAGGATTTGAATCGAAGGAGTATCTGGTTGGAAAGTTGCGTGCGGCTCAGTACGCAGTGGTCGATTTCGGCGACGAGCAGCAGAGACCGGATGACGACTATCCGGATTTTATCGTGCCTTTGGCTCGTGCGGTGGCTCGCGGCGAAGTGGATCGCGGTGTGGCCATTTGCGGTAGCGGCGTCGGTGCATGTGTTGCTGCCAACAAAGTGCCAGGCGTGCGGGCGTGCCTGATACATGAGAGCTTTTCCGCGCGACAAGGAGTCGAGGACGACGACATTCGCGTGATCTGCCTGGGCGGACGTGTGGTGGCGAACACGTTCGCTTGGGAATTGGTCAGGACCTTTCTCGAAGCACGATTCAGTGGCGCCGAGCGCCACCGGAGGCGTTTGGCCAAAGTCAGCGCACTGGAAGGCGTGGAGACGAGAATATGAAAACAAATCCTCTGAAACAATTGGGAACGCTGGGCCAATCCATTTGGCTGGATTATATCCGACGCGATCTGATGGCGAACGGCGGGCTCCGGCGTTTGATCGAGGATGATGGACTACGAGGGATGACTTCGAATCCGTCCATCTTCGAAAAAGCGATCGCGGAGAGCCACGATTACGATGACGACATCAAGGCCCTGGCGCTTAAGGGAGATGGCGTTAAGGCAATTTACGAAAACCTGAGCCAGCGCGACGTGCAAAGCGCCGCTGACGAGTTCCGGCCTCTGTACGACAGTGCAGACGGCGCAGACGGCTATGTCAGCCTAGAGGTCAATCCCCATCTGGCGCACGATACGAAGGGAACGATAGAAGAAGCCCGTCGGTTGTGGGCTGCGCTCGGCCGACCCAACGTCCTTATAAAGGTTCCGGCGACTGGTGAAGGACTTTCCGCCATCCAGCAACTTATCAGCGAAGGAATCAGCGTCAACGTGACGCTGCTCTTTGGGCTGCCCCGTTATCGGCAAGTCGCGGAAGCATACATTGCCGGCATCGAATCGCGCGTGGCTCAAGGTAAGCCTGCGAAACATATTGCCTCTGTGGCCAGCTTCTTTGTAAGCCGCATCGATGCGCTGGTGGATCCACTATTGGAAAAGTCCATTGCGCAAGGCGGTAAGAACGTCGATCTCGCGAAGAAGGCGCACGGGCAAGTAGCCGTTGCTAGCGCAAAGATGGCGTACCAGATCTATAAGGAAATATTCGGGAGCGATCAATTTAAGAAACTAGCCGCCCAGGGCGCTCGAGCCCAGCGATTGCTATGGGCCAGCACCAGTACGAAGAATCCGGCCTACAGTGACGTGAAATACGTGGAGGCTCTTATCGGACCGCACACAGTAAACACGGCACCGATGGAAACCCTCGATGCGTACCGGGATCACGGAGACCCGAAAGCCCGGCTCGAACAAGAGGTCGAGGAATCCCGCTCGGTTTTGGAGCGGCTGTCTGAGCTGGGGATCCGCATCGACGATGTGACGCGGCAGCTTGAGGACGAAGGTGTTAAGAAATTCAACGAACCGTTCGACAAACTAATGGAGACATTAGCGCAACGGTCATCACCGCATTTGGCGAAAGCATCGTGAAAATAAGTCCGCTTGCCGGAAAGCCTGCCCCAGCATCGATGCTGGTGAATGTGCCCAGGCTTGTCATGGCCTACTACACTGAACAGCCAGACCCTTCCGTTCCCGCGCAAAGAGTCGCTTTCGGCACATCCGGACATCGGGGCTCCGCGTTCGACAAGGCCTTCAACGAATGGCACATCCTCGCTATCAGCCAGGCGATATGTCTGTATCGAAAGCTGCACCAGATTAATGGCCCGTTGTTTCTTGGCATGGATACGCATGCGCTCTCTGTTCCAGCGCTAGCGAGCGCGCTTGAAGTGTTGGCGGCCAACGGAGTGGAAGTCATGCTCGCGGAAGGAGACGAATACACTCCTACTCCCGTTATTTCCCACGCGATTCTGACATACAACCACGGGCGCAAAATCGGACTCGCCGACGGCATTGTCATCACACCATCGCACAACCCGCCACATGACGGAGGCTTCAAGTACAACCCTCCGAGCGGCGGACCCGCGGAGGGCGTCGTCACGGAATGGATTGAAGGGAAAGCGAATGAATTTCTCGAGGCCAAGCTGCAGAGCGTGAAAAGAATTTCTGTCGACAAGGCTCTTCAGGCTTCTACGACTCACCGGCACGACTACCTCAATACTTATATTGCCGATCTCGCGAACGTGGTTGAGATGGACGCCATTCGCGGCGCGAAGCTCCGCATCGGTGTTGATCCCCTGGGTGGCGCGGGAGTCCACTACTGGGGGCCGATTGCGGAGCGCTACGGGCTCGACCTCACGGTTGTCAACGAGGTGGTCGATCCGACATTCAGTTTCATGACTGTGGATTGGGATGGCCAGATTCGGATGGACCCATCTTCGGTCTATGCGATGCAGCGTTTGATCGCGATGAAGGATCGCTTTGACCTTTCCTTCGCCTGTGATACGGACCACGACCGTCACGGTATCGTGACTAAAAGCGCAGGACTACTGCCGCCCAATCATTACCTCTCCGTCGCCATTTTCTACCTGTTTGAACACCGTCCGAAATGGCGCAAGGAAGCGGCTGTGGGCAAAACCGTGGTAAGCAGCGAGATGATCGATCGAGTCACCGCCAAGCTTGGCCGGAAGCTTTATGAGGTGCCGGTTGGCTTCAAGTGGTTCGTGGATGGCCTGCTCGACGGTTCGCTCGGTTTCGGCGGCGAAGAGAGCGCAGGAGCGTCCTTTTCTCGTCTCGACGGCACTGTTTGGACGACGGACAAAGATGGCATTGTCCCGACTTTGCTCGCGGCGGAGATCACGGCACGAATGAGCCGCGATCCCGGCGAAATCTACCAAGAACTCACGAGCGAATTCGGCGAACCAGTCTATGACCGCGTGGAAGCGCCAGCCACTCCCGATCAAAAGCAACTCTTAGCGAAGCTCTCAGCCAAGCAGGTCAAGCTTACCGATCTCGCAGGCGAAAAAATCAAGACTGTCCTCACTGCCGCGCCGGGCAATGGTGCTCCCATCGGTGGATTAAAGGTAGCGGCAGAGAGCGGATGGTTCGCCGCTCGTCCGTCAGGCACCGAGAATATCTACAAGATTTACGGGGAGAGCTTCCAGGGAGCAGACCACTTGTCTCGCATTCTGAAGGAAGCGCAGACGATTGTCAGCGACGCATTATCGGCGATGCCGGCACCAGCAGATGGCAAGCGAACCCAAGGAACATCGGCATGACCGGGAAACTCTAGCCAATCCATTCCAAGATTCGGTCCGGCACAAGTTCGGAGCAGGAATAATGAGCAAGAAAGAACGCGGCAGCCTCTCGATCCATGGGCTTCTTCCGACGGAAGTAGACGGATTTGATTCTCTGGCGGAGCTTGCGCTCGACCTGCGCTGGGCATGGAACCATGCCACGGACGAGTTGTGGCGCGCTCTTGATCCTGTCCTCTGGGAACTTACCCAAAATCCTTGGGTGGTTTTGCAGACGGTCTCGCGGGATCGACTCAAGAACGTCCTGGCCGACCCCGCGCTGCATAAGAATATTGATGACCTGCTGAGTGCCAAACGTCAGGCCGCCGAGACGCCCGCATGGTTTCAGCAAAAGCATCCGCAATCCCCCTTAACCTGCGTCGCGTATTTCAGTATGGAATTTATGTTGAGCGAAGCGCTCCCGATCTATTCGGGAGGACTCGGCAATGTGGCCGGCGATCAGCTCAAAGCTGCCAGCGATTTAGGCGTGCCGGTCGTCGGCGTGGGACTGCTCTACCAGCGAGGCTATTTTCGCCAGGTGATTGATAAGGACGGAGCGCAACAAGCGCTCTACCCGTACAACGACCCTGCACAATTGCCGATTACTCCGCTGCGCCGTCCGAACGGGGAGTGGCTGCGGCTAGAAATCGACTTACCTGGCTACTCGGTCTGGCTGCGCGCGTGGCAGGTCCAGGCGGGTCGAGTAAAACTCTACCTTCTGGATAGCAATGACGCGGCGAACCTCCCCATTCATCGAGGGATCACCAGCGAGCTATACGGGGGCGGGCCAGAGTTGCGCCTCAAGCAAGAACTACTTCTCGGGATTGGCGGCTGGCGTTTGCTTAGCGCGCTAGGCATCAAGCCGGAAGTCTGTCACTTAAATGAAGGGCATGCAGCCTTTGCTACGCTCGAGCGTGCTCGCAGTTTTATGGAAGAAACCGGGCAGCCATTCGAAAGTCGCACTGGCCGTCACGCGAGCGGGAAACCTCTTCACTACCCACACCGCTGTGGCCGCCGGATTTGATCGCTTCACTCCCGCTCTCATCGAACAATACCTCGGAGGGTATGCAGAAAAGAAACTCGGCATAACACTCCACGATTTGCTGGCTCTGGGCCGCCAGAATCCGAACGACCCGTCCGAGAGTTTCAACATGGCCTATCTCGCCATTCGTGGAAGCGGAGCCGTGAATGGCGTGAGTCGCTTGCATGGAAAAGTAAGCCGACAGCTCTTTGAACCTCTCTTTCCTCACTGGCCAGAGGACGAAGTTCCCGTCGGGCACGTCACCAACGGAGTCCACATGCCGACCTGGGACTCGGCGGCAGCCGACGATCTCTGGACGGAAGCGTGTGGAAAATCCCGCTGGCTAGGGCCGACAGAGAACCTAGAGCCGAATATTCGCCGCCTGTCTGACAGCGCGCTCTGGCAATTCCACACGGCCGGGAGCAAATCTCTTGTCCAGTTCGCTCGCGCGCGATTGTCAGCGCAACTGGCAGCATCGGGGGCATCACCGGATGGCGATCGAAGAGGCAAAACATCTATTTGATCCCAACGCGTTGACATTGGGTTTTGCGCGGCGTTTCGCGACCTACAAAAGACCGAACTTGCTGCTGCACGATCGAGAGCGGTTGCTTCGTCTCTTGAGCAATTCCCAGCGTCCAGTGCAGCTCATCATCGCCGGAAAGGCACACCCTGCGGACAAGGCGGGACAGGCATTGATCCAAGAATGGATTCAGTTCATTCGTCAGCCTGAGACGCGCCCGCATGTGATTTTCCTCAGTGATTACGACATGCATTTGACTGAGCAACTCGTACAGGGCGTCGATGTCTGGATCAATACGCCACGTAGACCCTGGGAAGCTTGCGGAACAAGTGGCATGAAAGTACTCGTGAACGGCGGAATCAATTTATCGGAATTGGACGGCTGGTGGGCGGAAGCATACACGCCTGAAGTGGGGTGGGCATTGGGGGATGGTCTGGAGCATGGCGATGATCCCACCTGGGACGCTGTGGAAGCCAACGCTCTCTATGATTTGCTCGAGCGGAAGGTGATCCCTGAGTTTTATGCCCGAGACGCGAGCGGAGTCCCCACCGCGTGGGTCAAACGGATGCGAGAAAGTATGGCGCGGTTGACACCGCGCTTTTCTGCTCACCGCGCGGTCCGTGAATACACCGAGCAACGCTATCTCCCGGCGGCTACTGCCTACCAGGAACGCGCGGCGAACAAAGGCGCATTCGGCAGGCAAATGGCCGATTGGCAGCACAGTCTGGAACAGAAATGGGCCACGCTGCACTTCGGCGAACTGAAGGTGGAGACTCGCGGAGCGCAACACGTCTTTGAGGTTCAGGTTTATCTCAATGGCATCGATCCTCAGGCGGTGCGAGTTGAGCTTTATGCGGACGGAATTAAGGGTGGGGATCTCGTTCGCGAAGTAATGAAATGCGCGCGATCCGCTACCTGACGCGTCGGGTTTCTGTCTCTTTCAGGCGATGGTGCCCAATACACGTCCTGCGAGCGACTACACACCGCGACTGATACCGCAGCGCTCCGGAGTAGCGGTTCCGCTCGAATCCGGTCGAATCCTATGGCAACGCTGATGAAAACGTCCGAACGCAATTCGCACGATGGTGTCTTGGCGATCCCGGCTCGCTCTGACGTTCAGAGCGGGTTCTCCTCTCCCGTTAGGAACACAGGAAACGGGAGGAGGGGTTAATTTTTCCATTTTCAGCCGTTACGCTAGCCGCGTTCGCCTGGAGTTGTTCGACCACCCCGAAGACGCAGTGCCCTGCCGGATCATTGATCTGGATTCAGCCGAGAACCACACTGGCGACGTGTGGCACGTCTGGGTCGAGGGAATCGGCTCCGGTCAGCTATATGCGTACCGCATGGACGGGCCCTACAAACCCAACGACGGGCATAGGTTCAACTTCAACAGGCTTCTCCTTGATCCTTTCGCTACCGCGATTACTCAACTGCCCCCTTGGGATTTTGCATCGGCGCGCGGATACGATCCTTTGGCGCCGGAGCAAGATTTGGTCCTTTCGAAACTGGACAACTCTGGATCGATGCCGAAGTGCGTATTTGTCAACGAGCCCTTCAAGTGGGATGGAGACCAGCCGCCCCGGCATCCATGGTCGAAGACCCTCATTTACGAAACACATGTTCGCGGCTTCACGATTCATCCCAGGTCGGGCGTGGATCATCCGGGAACCTACCAGGGTCTGCTGGAAAAGATTCCTTACCTCAAAAATCTAGGAGTGACCGCAGTAGAACTAATGCCCGTACAGGAGTTCAATGAAACTTCTGTCACGCGCAAGAATCCGCAAACGGGTCAGCCACTCAAGAATTACTGGGGATACGATCCCGTGGCCTTCTTTGCGCCTAAAGCTTCCTACAGCAGCTCGGGAGGCTTGGGCCAGCAGAAGCTAGAGTTCAAGGAAATGGTCCGGGCTCTGCACGCAGCCGGTATCGAAGTGATTCTGGACGTAGTTTTCAATCATACGGCGGAGGGAGACCAACTAGGTCCGACGCTCTGTTTCCGCGGGATGAATAACGCGATCTTCTACACGCTAGCGGACGATAAGCGCTACTACAGGGACTACACCGGAACAGGAAACACGATCAACGCCAACCATCCCGTGGTGCGAGACCACATCTTGTCTGCATTGCGTCATTGGGTGGTCGAGATGCATGTCGATGGATTTCGCTTTGACCTTGCCGCCGTGCTCGGTCGGGGCCGTTCCGGCAACTTGCTGGCCAATCCTCCGCTTCTCGAGCGAATCGCCGAAGATCCGATCTTGAGGGATGTGAAAATCATTGCCGAAGCTTGGGACGCCGCAGGCGCGTACGAGGTGGGTAGCTTCTCGCAGCGGCGCTGGGCGGAGTGGAACGGTCGCTACCGAGATGATGTGCGGCGTTTCTGGCGCGGCGATGATGGAATGCTCGGTTCGTTTGCCAGCCGCATCTGCGGGAGCGCCGACATCTATACCAAGTCCGGCAAAGGCCCCGAAGGCAGCATCAATTTCATTACCTGCCATGACGGTTTCACGCTGAATGACTTGGTGAGCTATCAGACAAAGCACAACGAAGCGAACGGAGAAAATAACCGAGACGGGACCGACGCGAACTTCAGCGAGAACTATGGCTCTGAAGGCAAGACCACGGATGCCGGTATTGAGAACTTGCGGAAACGCCAGATCAAGAACTTCCTTCTGACCCTTGATCTCACGCGGCGTGCCGATGCTGCTCGGCGGCGATGAATTTCGTCGTACGCAAGGCGGCAACAACAACGCTTACTGCCAGGATAACGAAACGAGTTGGTATGACTGGAACTGTTTGGAAGAGCACAAAGAAATCTTCCACTTCACTCGCCGCATGATTGCTTTTCGTTGGGCGAATCCGATTCTCAGTAAGGAAAGCTTCTACACGGATGCCGAAATCCGCTGGTTCAACCCGCAACAGCAATCGCCCAATTGGTTTGACCCGAAGGAAAAGCAGCTTGCCTGTCTGATCCAAGAAGACAACCAGCATGCACTTTGCCTAATGTTCAATGCCGGTAGCGATGCAGTCGATTTCGGTTTGCCTCCCGCACCGTCGGGGACTCGCTGGCACCTGGCGGTGGACACTTCCCACGACGCATCGGAAGAGCCATTCGCAAGTGGAGACGAGCCTCTTTGCGAAGACTCCTTCACCTTCCACTTGTCTTCGCGATCTAGCGCCGTACTTATTGCGCGACAAGCGGAGATCAAATGAGGAGACCCATCCCGATCACGACGCTGTTTGTGGATATCGGCGGTGTTCTTCTCACGAACGGATGGGATCATCATGCCCGCAGGCGAGCGGCAAAACAGTTCAATCTCAAGTGGGCTGCGATGGAAGATCGACACGGCCTGAACTTTGCCGCTCACGAGGAAGGAAGGGTGACATTCGAGCAATATTTAAGTCGGGTGATCTTCTTCCAAAAGCGGCCGTTCACCCGATCCCAATTCCGGCTTTTCATGTTCGCGCAATCGAAACCCTACATCAAGATGATCGAGATGGTCCGCAATCTCAAAGCGCGCTACGGGCTGCGAATCGCCGTAGTCAGTAACGAATCGCGGGAAGTAAATGCGTACCGGATTCGTAAGTTCAAGCTGGGCGGGTTTGTGGATACCTTTATTTCCTCCTGCTTCGTGCACGCTCGCAAGCCCGACGTAGAAATGTTTCGACTTGCGCTGGACATCGCCCAGGCGTCACCTCGCCAGGTGCTCTATATCGAAAACACACCGATGTTCGTCCAGATCGCGGAAAGCTTGGGGATTCGAAGCATCCTTCACACAGACTACAAATCCACACGATCGAAACTCGCTTCATTCGGATTGCGGAGTAATTATGAAACCAAGTAACCCGCTAATCCTCACAGTCAATGGCGGCTCATCGAGCATCAA
>CAVXHD010000003.1:0-1347708 GCA_963761555.1 uncultured Acidobacteriota bacterium | reverse complement strand
TGCCGGAAACCGACTTCGCGAGAGCTTGGGTGAGTCTCTCGTCTCGGTGCAAAAATTCAATAAGCCGCTAGACCAAGCCACCACTTCCTCTCTCGAAGCTCTCAAAGCCTTTACCGAAGGCCGCAGAATGTCGCGCGAGAAGGGCGAGCCCGCAGCTCTGCCTTACTACAAGCGTGCACTCGAACTCGACCCTAATTTTGCCAGGGCCTATGCTTCCATGGGAGCCGTCTACTACAACCTCGAGCAGGTTAGTCTGGCCATCAGCGACTATAAGAAGGCTTATGAGTTGCGGGATCGCGTCAGCGATCGCGAGCGTTATTACATCGAAACTCTGTACTACAGCCAAGTGACCGGCGAAATCGACAAAGCCAACCGTAGTTATCTGCAATGGATTTCTGAGTATCCCGAAGACTATGTGCCGCACGGAAATCTGGGCCTCAATTACATAACGATTGGCCAATATGAACAGGCCATCGAGGAGACTCTAGCCTCTCTCCGTATCGCACCAAACAGTGTCGGAAGTTATTCGAATCTAATCGGAAGCTACCTCTCTTTGAAATCGCATCGACGACGCCAAGGCGGCCATGGAGCAGGCGCAACAGCGGAAACTCGACGGCCCCACATTGCGCCTGGCTGCGTACGCCATCGCGTTCCTGCAGAAAGATGATCCCATCATGCAGCAGGAGGTTGCTTGGGCCACGGGAAGGCCCGGTGCGGAGGATCTGCTGCTCTCGACTCAATCTGACACCGAAGCATATTACGGCAGATTGTCAAAGGCTCGCGAGTTCTCGCAACGTGCCATTGACTCCGCCAAACACGCCGATGCCCCGGAAAGCGCTGCACTCTGGCAAGCGAATGCTGCACTGCGCGAAGCTGAATTCGGAAACACTTCGCAAGCCCGCGACCAGATCGCTCGAGCCCTCAAATTGAACGCAGGCCGGGATGTAGAGATTTTGGCGGCTCTCACGGAAGCACGCGCCGTAGACCCATCTGGTGCCGAAAATCTCGCGAACAAACTCGATCGGGACTATCCTCTGGACACCATGATCCAGGATTATTGGCTGCCCAGCATTCGGGCCGCAATTGAGTTGGACCGCAACAATCCTCAGAAAGCCCTCGACCTACTCCAGCCAGCGGCAACTTTCGAGCTCGGTGAACCTCAGCAGTTTCAATTTGGCACGATGTATCCGATTTATATCCGCGGCGAAGCCTATCTGCTCAAAGGACTCGGACAAGAAGCGAGTGTCGAGTTTCAGAAGATTCTGGATCATCGCGGCATCGTTATGAACTTCCCTCTCGGTTCCCTGGCCAGGCTCCAGATGGGACGCGCCAAAGCCATGAGCGGCGATAAAGCCTCGGCAAAAGTGGCTTTTAGCGACTTTCTTGCCACCTGGAAGGACGCGGACCCTGGCATTCCCATCCTCGATCGCGCCAAGTCCGAAGCTGCCAAGCTACCATAGCTCTGCTCTGTTGAAATGGCTGTTGTGGTCACTCATCTCCCGTCCGCCCGGCCGGTACCACTCTGTGCAAAACGAAAGATTATGAGTCCTAGTACCCAACTTCGTTCTTGACATAGAAACCGTATGGAGTAGCATTCCTGCAAGTGTCCCCTACTTGCGCGAGGTGATTGGTCATGAGAAGTTGCTTGCGGCTAGCGGTTCTATGCGGATTTGCATTCCTTCTAAGCGGCGTAGCCTTCGCTGACGATATCCACGTAACCTTGGATCCAGAAACCCCGGCCAGCGCGGGGGTATATGATCTCATCCAAGCTCAAGGCACAGCATACTCAGTCGAGTGGGTAAGTTGCCAAAGTAGCCCCATGTTTGCTGTTGCAGGTCTGGGAAACGACACAGGGTGTTTGGCGTTCGTGAACATAAGTAATGCTCCTATCGCTACTCTCGATCTTACCTTTACAGATGTAGCCGGCTTAGACGGCCAGACAGTCATGTGCGACAATCTGGATAGCTATCTGACTAGTAATAATTGCGCTTCGGTAGCCCCAAACGGTATTGTGAACGGTGATACATATTCGATTAATCTGTACGGTGGTACCGCCATTGGTAATCAAATGGCATTCTACCTTGGGGAAACTGGCGTAAGTATTGCCGATCTAAATCAGGATATGTGGAGCGTTGATGTGCCGGAACCCGGAACGCTCGTTCTTTTACTTGTGGGCTTAGGCGCTTTGTTCGCCTTCGGATTTCGTAAGCAGCAAGCTCTCCACACCTGCTGAGCCAGCCTTTCCCGGCGTGGTAGCTTTGCTATCAGCTTGTCGAAAGCTAAGCTTTCGGATATTTTGAGCTGCCTCTGCCTCTTTAGGGCAGGTGCCCTATTCAACTTGGCATACTGTAGCTTGTGCTCTTCGATCGGATCTTTAGCTCATCGCCGGTTTCGGGCAAGTGTGCTTCACTACCTATCGAGGCGGCAGCACTCTCGTGGTCGAGTCTGCCTAGGTAGCCCTGTTCTTTTCAACCTCCTGACTCCAACTCTACCAACCTAAAGCTTAGTTCAGACCCCAGCACAACAGCTTTTCGTCTTGGCTCGGCTGCAGTATTCTCCCAACCTATCGTGGTACTAGAACTGCAATGAAGTTCCACCTTATACTGTCGACATTTCTATATTCAATTTTAAGGAGATCTTTAAGTGCTTTAGTTTCAGCACGAGTAGGCTGGCCCCACACGTGCACCCATCCGACGTGGCATGTATTTTGTATTTGCGATTTAACCACAGTTTCGTGAGTCTCTGAGGGAGCGAGTTTTGTTTCTGGTTAGCAAACCGCTGTGCCACAATTTTGGGTCTTCAAGACGAATCGTCTGAAGAGAAAGGTTTTAATGCTTTCCCCGATCCGGCGTTTGGGTTTGATTTTCGGCGCTCTGCTGCTTCTTGGCGGAGCTTCCTCCGCGTATGCGGACTCGTTCCAGCTCACCTTCACGAGCGGGCTGACCGGAGTTTTGGACTTAACCGCGACGCCACAAGGCGGCGGTAGCTTCCTCGTCACCTCTCTCACTGGAACCGAGAACGGTCTCGCCGTCGGCAGCCTTATCGCTCCCAACTCGTCCGGGCTATACACCGTCCCCGACGGCGACGCATTCACCTACGACGACCTGCTGTTTCCCACTTCCGCGACTGTCTTTGACAACGATGGCCTTCTGTTTACGCTGGCCGGCTCCTCAGGCAGCATTTTCGAGAATCTCTATTCGGTGGGTACTGCTAGCTATCTGGAATCTGCTTATCTGGCAAACGGTGCAGCGTTCCCCGCGGATTTCAGCTACGTCCCGGTAACATTCACCTTAGTTGATACGGGATCTTCCAATGTTGCCACTCCCGAGCCGTCGACTCTTATTCTTTCCCTGCTCGGCTTTCTATCGGTGGGACTTGCGACGTTGACCAAAAAACTCATCGTCTGACCTTCACAGAAGTAGAAGGTTCATTGCCTGCTCTGCTGCTCGATCGGCCCGGCAGCAGAGTCTTTTCTTTAGGGCTCATCGTGGCATCATCCGTAGTCGAGAGAAATCCAGCCTGATCCAAACTCCTGCGATGCTCTCCGCCATCGAGTTTCCGTTTAGATCTCCCCAGGGTTATTCCGTTCGGTCTCCGACGGCCTAAGAAAGCCTCGCGGAGCGTCTGCGTTGTGGGTGTCCTTCTGAAAATCCAATCGGATAACATATTCTCTGCGGCCTTCATCTTGCCGCAGCCGCACTGCTAAATTTGTCCCTCTTCCCCCACCGAAAAATACGTGCAATCCGGATGCTGAAACACCACCGCGCTCACGCTGGCTTCCGGATCCATCATGAAACCCTCCGTCAACTGGACACCAATCTCCTCCGGCCGCAGCAGTTTCCAAATCCCTGCCTGATCCTCCAAGTTCGGGCACGCCGGATACCCAAAGCTGTACCGCTTCCCGCGATAACGCGAGGTAAACCGCCGCGGCATCGTCATGTCCGCCGGATCGGGAAATCCCCAATCCTCGCGAATCCGCTGGTGCAGCCATTCCGCGCACGCTTCCGCCGATTCGATCGCCAGCGCCTGCATTCCGTGCGACTTGAAGTAATACCCGTCGTTCTTCGCTTTTTCCGAGCGCTCTCGCACGCCCTCGCCAGCCGTCACCACGAAAAGCGCGATGTGATCCCGCTCCCCGTTCTGTGGAGGCAGCACGTAGTCGGTCAAGCACAGAAAGTCCCCCACACGTTGCCGCGGAAATCGAAACGTGTGCAAAGGTTCGTTCCCGCCCGGCGCGAACAAATGCATCGCCTCGCCGTCTGACTCCGCTTCAAAAAATTGCCACACCGCGCGCGGTTTCAGAAACTCCGCCGCCTCGCGTTTCACTTCTTCCATGCTTTCAAATAATTCCACGGCTTTCGCGTCGCGCTCGGCAAACCGCTTCTCAAAATCGCCGCGGAAACCCAAGTGCCGTCCATACAACATGAACGGATTGATGTAGCTCCACAGCGCGTGCAAATCCGGCACCAGCCGCACTTTTCGGTCGAGGTACGCCACCTTCGGGATCGGAATGTCGGTCCGCACTTTCGGCGACCGCATCACTTTCGGAATCTCGGCCACTTTCACCGTTGTCGAGACGGCGAATCCGTTCCCCGCCGCCGCATGTTCGTGCAGAACCTGCTCTCGCGTCGCAGGGTCCATGAGCTGATTCATCAATCCGCAGCCCGGTCATCGCGTCTTTCGCGTAGCAAACCGCCTTGCCATAACTTGGCGCAATCTTCGTCTGCGTAAATCGCGCGGAAAGCGCCGCTCCACCCACCAATAGAGGTATCTCAATCCCGGCTTCACGCAGATCACTGGCCGTGATCACCATCTGCTGCGCGCTCTTCACCAGCAACCCGGAGAGCCCGATCGCGTCCGGATGGTGGGTCAGGTAGGCCTTGATCAGTTCTTCCGGCGGCACCTTGATGCCCAGGTTCACCACGTCGTAGCCGTTGTTTTTCAAAATAATCTCAACCAGATTCTTCCCAATATCGTGCACGTCCCCCTTCACCGTCGCCAGCACGATTTTCCCGCGCTTCGCCGTGTCCGCTTTCTCCATGAACTGCTCAAGATGGTTCACCGAAGCCTTCATGGCCTCTGCCGATTGCAACACTTCGGCCACAATCAGCTCATTCGCATTGAATAGCCTGCCGACTTCCGCCATCCCCGCCATCAGCGGCCCGTTGATGATTTCCAGCGGCGAAGCGCCTTCCGCTCGTTTGCGCTCCAGATCGGCGATCAGTCCATCCCGCGTTCCCTCGATAATGTAATTCGCCAGCCGCTCGTCCAGCGGCAAATCCGCCGCCCGCTTTTTTTCCTTCTTTGTCGCCGTCCGGAAATATTCGGCTATCGCCGCGATGTGATATTGATTTACCGCCGCGCGCTGCTCTTTCCTCTGTTCTCGCCAATCCGCCGGTACATCCCGCAGCAGCCCCGCCTGCGAATGGTCGGCAGGCACGTCCTTCGGTGGATGCGAAAACAGAAGATTCTCTGCCAGATCCCTTTCATGCTGCGGAATCGACGCAAATCGTTCCAGCTTCTCCGTGTTCACAATCGCCAGGTCCAGCCCCGCCTTCGTGCAGTAGTAAAGAAATACCGAATTCACCACCTCTCTCGCGCCCGCCGGCAATCCGAACGACACATTCGAAATTCCCAAAATCGTCCGCGCATCCGGCAGCGCCTGCTTGATCAACCGGATTCCCTCCATCGTCTCGACCGCCCCGCCAATGTAATTCTCATCGCCCGTCGCGCAGGGGAACACCAGCGGATCGAAAATGATGTCCTCCGGCCCCAATCCATACTTTTCTGTCAGCAACACGTAGCTGCGCTTCGCCACCGAAAGTTTTCGCTCTCGTGTAAACGCCTGCGCCTGCAGCTTGTCTTCATCGATGCATCCGACGACGACCGCTGCACCAAAATCATGCGCAATTGGCACCACGCGTTCGAACTTCTCTTCGCCATCCTCGAGATTGATTGAATTGATGATCGCTTTCCCCTGGCAATACGTCAGCGCCAGTTCAATCGCCGTAGCATCGGTCGTGTCGACCATCACCGGCGCCTTCACTTTTCGAATCAGCTTCTCGTAAAACGGCGGCATGTCCTTCTTCTCATCCCGCTCCGTGCTCTGCAGGCACACGTCCACAATGTGTGCGCCGCCCTTCACCTGCCTCCGCGCAATCTCGCTCGCCTCTTCCCATTTCTCTTCCGCCACCAAATTCTTGAACAATCGCGAACCAATTACGTTCGTCCGTTCGCCCACGAGCAGCGGCCGCGTGCTGTCCTCCGCCTCTATCGTTTCGATCCCCGAATACACTGCCCGATGCGATTCGCCCGGCCGCACGCGTGGCTTCTTTCCCTGCACCATCTGCGCAATCGCACGAATATGTTGTTCCGTCGTCCCGCAGCAGCCGCCCACAAAGTTCAGCCACCCGTGATCCACAAACTTTTCAAGCTGAGCGGCGAGCGACGTCGGCGTTTCCAAATACTTGCCTTCTTCATCGGGAAGCCCTGCGTTCGGATAACAGGAAACAAACTCGCTCGAGAGCTGGCTTAGTGTCCTGATGTGATCCGTCATGAATTCTGGGCCCGTGGCGCAGTTCATCCCAAAAGCCAGCGGCTTTGCATGTCGCAGCGACGCCCACATCGCCTCAACCGTCTGTCCTGCCAGCATCGTTCCCATCGGTTCGATCGTCACCGACACGATCACCGGTACCTGCATCCCAATTTCTTTCGAAAGTTTCTGAATCGCCAGCAGCGCCGCTTTGATATTCCGCGTGTCCTGGCAAGTCTCGACCAGCAGCAAATCCACTCCGCCCTCGACCAGCCCTTTCGCTTGCGCGTAGTACGCATCGAGCAGCCCCTCGAAGGTCACTCCTCCTGTCACTGTAATCGCCTTCGTCGTCGGCCCCACGGAGCCCGCAACAAACCGCGGCCTTCCCGGCTTCGAAAGCTCATCCGCCGCCTGTCGCGCCAATTCCGCCGAGCGCTTATTCAAGAAATGCGCATCCGCGGCCAGTCCATACTCCGCCAGGACAATCGGCGCCCCGCCAAAGCTGTTTGTCTCGACAATGTCCGACCCGGCTTCGAAATATTTCCTATGAATATCCAGAACCACATCCGGCCGTGTCCGCACCAGATTCTCGTTGCATCCCTCCAGCGCCACCCCGCCAAAATCCTCCGCCGTCAAATGCCGCTGTTGCAGCATCGTCCCCATGGCTCCATCGAGCACAAGAATCCGCTCCGAGAGCAACTCCCGCAAAGCCTTCGCCGATTCGTTCAAGTCACGCATGCCTGGGTTAACCACCACTCCTCATCCGACTTCCTCTTGATTGGGGGACACCTGCAGAGAAGGCCGCGTTTGGGGTACACCCCCATTTTACGCAGGTTCCGCGCCATAATCGAACCTCTTGCAGTGAACCGCCGCTTTCCAGTACTGAACGGTCATTTTAGCCCGGATTTCTCACCGGGGTTGAGTAAAGAGATTTGATTTGAAGTAGAAAAAGGCCGTCATCTCAGGCATAACTGCGTTATCGAGACGTAGCAAATGCCATCGAAGGGCGGCCTTTCTAATGACAGAGTGTAACCAGTCGCGGTTCGAGTTTGAAGCGCATTTTTCGCGCCGGGTAGAGGCAGAGTTTTCCGGAGAGCGGCTGACCACCGAGGGCGGGGCGTTGCTGTTGCGCGCGGTGGACCGCAAAATCGGGCTGTTACGGCGGGTGGAGAATTGTTTCACCGACGCTCGCGATGCGGAGCGCATCGCGCATGAGCTAAGCGAGATGCTGGCGCAACGCGTTTACGGCTTGGCGCTGGGCTACGAAGACCTGAACGATCACGAAGAGTTGCGCAACGATGTGCTTCTCGGGATGCTAGCTGGCAAGCGCGACCTGGACGCGCCGCTGGCCGGCAAGAGCACGCTGAACCGCTTGGAACTGACGCCAGCGGGTTCGCCTGCCGTGGAGCGCTACCACAAGATCAGCTATTCCGCCGAAGCGCTGGATGGCCTGTTGGTAGATATTTTCCTGGAAGCGCACCCGTGCGCGCCGCGGGAGATCGTGCTGGACTTGGATGCCACCGACACGCCGCTGCACGGACGGCAGGAAGCGCGTTTTTTCCACGGCTACTACGGGCACTACTGCTATCTGCCGCTGTATGTGTTCTGCGGAGATCATCTGCTGTGCGCGCGGCTGCGGCCCTCGAACATCGACGCCAGTGCCGGAAGCCTGGAGGAAGTGCAGCGCCTGGTGCGGCAGATCCGCGCCCGGTGGCCGAAGACGCGCATCATCCTGCGCGCGGATTCCGGCTTCTGCCGCGAGGAATTGCTGGCGTGGTGCGAGAGCAACGCGGTGGACTACGTATTCGGCTTTGCGCGCAACCAGCGCTTGCGACGGATCATCGGACGCGCCATGCAGCAAGCCAAGCAAGAGCACCGGCGCACGGGAAAACCGGCGCGCGTGTTCACGGAGTTCGCTTACCGCACCAAGAAGAGCTGGTCACGGGCGCGGCGCGTGATAGCCAAAGCGGAGCACCTCGAGGGGAAGGAGAATCCGCGCTATCTGGTCACCTCGCTGGGCAAAGAGGCGTGGCCCGCGCAGAAACTTTATGAGCAGCTCTACTGCGCACGGGGTGAGATGGAAAATCGCATCAAGGAGCAGTTGAATCTGTTCGCGGACCGGCTGAGCACGGAGACGCTGCGGGCTAACCAGTTGCGGCTGTATTTTTCTTCGCTCGCTTACGTGCTGCTGGAGGCGCTGCGGCGGCTGGGCCTGGCGGGTACGGAGTGGGCGGAAGCCCAAGCCGACACTCTGCGGCTGAAACTGCTGAAAATTGCCGCCGCGGTGCGCATCACCGCCCGCCGTATGTGGGTCCGTTACAGTAGCGCGTATCCCTGGCAGAACATCTTTGCCGCAGCGTACACCGCGCTGCGCTGCTGAAAAAACGGCGCTTACCAAAACAGCCCTGGCATCCCACGCTTACGGCGAAATGCGCGCAAAAACAACTCCGCCGTCAACTGGGCCCGCCATTCACGCTGAAAAAACAACAGCAACAGGCTGCCCGTGTCCCGCGCGACGAAAAGACACCCCCCACGACTCTTTCCAGAGCATCAATTCACACCTGGTGAGAAATCCGGGTTAGGGCCTTGAATTGCATCCTCCTAAATGCCTGATTGCCTCCTCTCGCCGCATCCGGCCATCAAATGAATCCTCGCCGTCTTAAAATCATCAACATAGTAGGCGCCCGCCCCAATCTTCCAAAAATCGCTCCTTTGCTCCGCGAGATGCAGCGCCATTCCTGCATTCTCGATCCCATTTTGGTCCACACCGGGCAGCACTACGACGAAGCCCTCTCCGATATTTTCTTCCGCCAGATGGGCATTCCCACGCCTCACGTTAATCTCGAGGTTGGCTCGGGCTCCCACGCCGCGCAAACCGCCGAAATCCTCAAACGTATCGAGCCCGTCCTCCTTGAACGCCAGCCCGACCTCGTACTTGTCGTCGGCGATGTCAACTCCACCATCGCCGTTTCTCTCGCCGCGGTAAAACTCGGCATTCCCGTCGCCCATGTCGAAGCCGGCCTTCGCAGCTTCGACCGCACCATGCCCGAAGAAATAAATCGCATCCTCACCGACGCTCTCGCAGACTATCTCTTCGTAACCGAAGAAGACGCCATCCAGCATCTCCTCAAAGAAGGCCGACCTCGCGAATCCATCTTTCTCGTCGGCAACGTCATGATCGATTCTCTCCGCCACTTTCTTCCCATGGCACAAGAATCCGGTATCGGCGATCAGTTGATGCTGAAGAAGGGAACTGATTGGCAATGCTTCGCCGTCCTTACCCTCCATCGCCCTTCAAACGTAGACTCCACCAAAAATCTGGCCGATCTCCTCGGCGCCATCAACTCCATCGCCGCTCAAGTTCCTGTCATCTTTCCCGTCCATCCCCGCACTCAGCAGCGCCTCGCGCAGACCGGCATCAAAACTCATCCTCAGCTTAAGCTCATCCCGCCCATCGGCTATCTCGATTTTCTCTGCCTCCTCAGCAAAGCCACTCTCGTTCTCACCGACTCCGGTGGCATCCAGGAAGAAACAACGGCCCTCGGTGTCCCGTGCCTCACGCTCCGCGAAAATACCGAGCGCCCCATTACCATCTCCCAAGGCACAAACCAGCTCATTGGCACCGACCCCGCAAAAATCATCGCCGCCGCTCAACAAATACTCGCCGGAAAAGGCAAGCCCGGCCGCATTCCGCCCCTATGGGATGGCCACGCCGCCGAGCGCATCGTCCAGGTTTTGCTCCAAAACCCGCCCCCGGGTCCACATCGGAAAAGCACCCTACCTGTCACGTAACAATTCGAGAACAGCCCCTTCCAAGAGACTTGCCCCTTAGGACAGTTTTCACTACGCTGGCTCCTAGTGGCTACCAAGCGTGCATCTTCCAAATTGACGGTCTGCATCCTGTCGCCGCACCCTCTGGTGCTGAGCGAGTTCGAACGCGTTTTGGCGAAGGCTCAATTCAAAGTCGTCTCCAAGCAGCTCGAATCCACGCTCGCGCCAGACATGCGCAATCTCGAGCCCCCGTCGCGCAGGTTTACGTCATCGACGGACATGCCGCGCGTCCCGCAACCGGCGCTCTCTTAGCCAATCTTCTCGAACGCCATCCCGAAGCGCGCCTCATCGTCGTCGGCGAGCAGCACACCGACGCCAACAGCTATCAGCTCCTGCGCCTCGGCGTCAAAGGCCTCCTGACTTACACCGAAGCCCGCGATCAATTGACTCGCGCTTTGCCTCTCGTCGCCAACGGTGGCTTCTGGGTTCCGCGCTCGGTCCTTTCCGGCTTTGTAGATTCCGTCCTCACCAGCCAGGGCCGCCGTCTCAAAACCGATTCCGTCACCAATCTCAGCCGTCGCGAGCAGGAAGTTCTCGATTCGCTCCTCGAAAATCTCTCCAACAAGGAAATCGCCAGCAAACTCAACATTGCCGAGCGCACCGTCAAATTCCACGTCTCCAATCTGCTCAGCAAATTCGGTGTCCGCCGCCGCGCCGATCTCATCCTCCTCACTTTCCAGCGCCGCATGACGCCCTGATCTCCCTCCTTGCCGCTTCTTCCTCCTCCGCCAATTCGCCGCTGACAACGCTTCGCCATCCTGCTAACTTTATTGTTTGCGGCAACGCTCCAAAATCTCTCTATAGAAGGCGAGGTTACTTCCTTGAACGTTCTAGTCACCGGAGCAGCGGGCTATATCGGCAGCATCTGCGCGGAATTCCTTCTCGCCCGCGGTTACCAGGTCATCGCCCTCGATAATCTTCAGGAAGGCCATCGCGCCGCCGTCCCGCCCCAAGCCTTCTTCTGCCAGGTCGATCTTGGCGTTCGCGCGCAAATCGAAGACGTCTTCTCAAAACACAAAATCGACGCCGTCATGCATTTCGCCGGCGAAGCCCTCGTCGCCAAATCCGTCCGCGAACCCAGCACTTTCTACGCCGCCAATATCGCCTGCGGCGTCAATCTTCTCGACGCCATGATTCGCCACAATGTCAACAAGCTCATCTTCTCCTCCACCGCCGCCACCTATGGCGAGCCGCACACCGTTCCCATCCCCGAGGATCATTCCAAAAATCCCATCAATCCCTACGGCAAATCCAAGCTCCGCTTCGAAGAAATCCTCTCCGACTATCGCGCCTACACCGCTCTGCAATACGCCGTTCTCCGCTATTTCAACGCCGCCGGCGCCTCCGCCGAACGCGGCGAGCACCATCGCATGGAAACCCATCTCATTCCCCGCGTTCTCGACGCCGCTCTCGGCTATATCCCTCAGCTCGAAGTTTTCGGCTTCGATTACCCCACGCCCGACGGCACCTGCGTCCGCGACTACATCCACGTCCTCGATATCGCCGATTCCCATGTCCGCGCTCTCGAATCCATCGAAAAAGTTTCCGGCGAAGCTTTTAACGTCGGCAATAGCCGCGGCTTTTCCATTCTCGAAGTTCTCGACGCCGCCGAGCGCATCACCGGCCGCAAAATCCCTCGCAAACTTTCCCCACGCCGCCCCGGCGATCCCGCCGTCCTCGTCGCCAGCAAAGACAAGCTTCACCGCACTCTCGGCTGGGAAGCCCAGCACTCTTCTCTCGAGGAGATCATCACTTCCGCGTGGTCCTGGAAACAAAAACACCCCCACGGCTACGCCGAAGCGACTTCCGCCTAGTTTTTAATGGAATTTCTGGAATTGGGGAACCCAATCCACGGGTGCGGAGGTCTTGCTCTAACCACTATCCACTAACCACTATCCACTTCCCCGCTAATCCGCAATCTTAAACCAAAAAATACACCACAACGCCTTCACTCCGTCTTTCCACGTAATCTTCTTTCCCTCTTCGTACGTCCGCCCCGCGTAGCTGATCGGCACTTCATAAATCCGCCATTTGCCTCTCGAAATTTTCGCCGTAATCTCCGGCTCGAATCCAAACCGGTTCGATTTCAATTTAATTCCTTGCAGCACTTCCTTCCGGAACACTTTGTAGCACGTCTCCATGTCCGTCAGCTTCAGATTGGTCATCACGTCCGAGAGCAGCGTCAGAGCCTTGTTCGCCACGTAGTGCCAGAAGTAGTGCACCCGCTGCGGCCCCGACAAAAATCTCGATCCAAACACCACGTCCGCCCGCCCATCCACGATCGGATCGAGCAACGTTGGATAATCCTTCGGGTCGTACTCCAGATCCGCGTCCTGCACCAGCACGATGTCGCCGCCAGCCTCCGCAAATCCCCGCCGCAGCGCCGCTCCCTTCCCCTGGTTCCGCTCCTGAAAAAAAATCCGCAGCTCCCGCACATCAACGGGATCGCCGCCGTCATGCGCCGCCGCCCAGGTTTCGCCGCTCGCCTGCGCCTTCGCCATATCTTCCAAATACTGCCTCGTCCCGTCCGTCGAGCAATCGTCCACAATCACGATTTCCTTGCGCATCTGCGTTTCCTGCACGCGCCTCAAAATCTCCTCCAGCGTGTTTTTCTCGTTGTAAACAGGAATCACGACCGACAGCTTGGGATTGTCCAGCGCAGAGGGGTGTCGCCGCAGGGCACACATTTTCAGCAAAGATTGTAGCGGCGAGCCGCACGCCGAGTAAAGCCGTAGGGTCATCTTTCCCAGGATGACAGTTCCAAAGTTATCCGAGGATGGCCGTTCTTCAGTTCCGCAAATCCCCGAATCCGGTTATCCTATTTCGGCTCACAGAGCGCGAAGTCCGTCGATCCTTTTTCTGTCGTTTCTTCTCTGTGCCCTCTGTGTTCTCTGCGGCCTCTGTGTAAATGTTTTTCTTTGGTTTTTCGAAAATGACGATGTCCACCTTCTTCATCCAACAATTCGGCTGCCGCGCCACCCAAGCCGATGGCGCCGCCCTCGAACGCCAGCTCCTCGATCGCGGCTGCACTCCAGCCTCCGATCTCGCCTCCGCCTCCATCGTCGTCCTCAACACCTGCACCGTAACCGCCGCCGCCGACGCCCAGGCCCGCGACGCCATCCGCAAAATCCACGCCCAAAATTCCGCCGCCCATCTCATCGTCACCGGCTGCTACGCCCAGCGCGCCCCCGAAGAACTAGCCGCGCTTCCCGGCGTCAATTAGGTCGTCGGCAATTCCCACAAGCCCCAAATCCCCGATCTCAGTCACCACTCTCAACCCCCCGTCCTCGGTGTTTGTAGTGGCGCAGCATGCTGCGCCCGACCTCGGCCCCCAGCCGCCCAACAATCGAGAATCCCGCCCCGCCGCTTTGTTCCCCGCCGCCGCTCTGCATTCTGACTCGCCCGCCCCATTCCATTCTTCTCTCCGGCGAATCTCCCGCCGCCCGCGCCCAAATTCTCGCCGGCGATATCTTCGCCCATCCCGAGTTGCTCTCCGCCCCCATCCAAGGCGGCGAATCCCATCACACCCGCCCCATCCTAAAAATTCAGGACGGCTGCAACAATCGCTGCTCCTTCTGCGTCATCCCTTTCGTCCGCGGCAAATCCCGCAGCCTCGCGCCAGACCAAGTCATCTGCGAAATCCAATCTCTCTCCGCATCCGGCGCCCGCGAAATCGTCCTCTCTGGCATCAACCTCGGCACCTACGGCCGCGACCTCTTCCCTCGCGTAGAATTCCTCGACCTCCTCCGCCGCATCCTCGACGAAACCAGCCTCCAACGCCTCCGCATCAGCTCCATCGAGCCGCAAGACGTCACCCAGGATCTAATCGAACTCTTCGCCAGCACCGATCGCATCGCCCACCACTTCCACATGCCTCTCCAATCCGCCTCCGACCGCATCCTGGCCGCCATGCACCGCTGGTACCGCTCCGCCCACTACGCCCGCCGCCTCGAGTTAATCCACGACCGCCTCCCCCACGCCGCCATCGGCGCGGACGTAATCGCCGGCTTCCCCGGCGAAACCGATTCCGATCACGCCGCCACCCTCGACTTCATCGAGCAGCATCCCTTCACCTATCTCCACGTCTTCTCCTATTCCCCTCGTCCTGGCACCAAAGCCGCCGCCGCGCCCCATCAAGTCCCCGCCCAAATCATCAAGCGCCGCGCCCGCGAACTCCGCTCTCTCTCCGAATCCAAATCCGCCGCCTTCCGCCACGCGCAAATTGGCCGCACCCTCCGCGTCCTAACCCTCCACCGCGACGCCCACTCCATCTCCAAACACACCGGCATCGAATACACCCCCGCCCTCTCGACAAACTATCTTCGCGTCCAAATCCCAGGAATTTTTCCGTCCAATCAATGGCAGGATGTTGCGATCACATCCGAAGAAGGGAACTACCTCTGCGGTCAAATCTTTGAATCCGATCCCCCAGCTCTCTGCGAATCCTCCGCGTACTCTGCGTCTCTGCGTTATCCTTAGTCTTCGTTTTTCCCTGAACTGTCAGCTGCCGGCTGTCAGCTGCCAGCTCTTCCTTTAACTTTTCAACCTTGAACTTTTCAACTCTCCATAATCACCTGCGCCAAAGCCTGCTCCGCCGTATGCGTAATACTCAACGCAATCCTCTTCACCCCCAGCTCCTCCGCAATTTTTTTCGCCTCCCCATCCAACCGCATCGTCGGCCGCCCGCTCTTCTCCCGCACCACCTCGAAATCCACCCACCGCACCCCGCGTCTCCACCCCGTCCCCAGCGCCTTCATCGCCGCCTCTTTCGCCGCAAACCGCCCCGCATACCGCTCATACTTATTCTTGAACCGCCCGCAATACTCCCTCTCCGCCGCCGTATACACCCGCCGCAAAAACGGCTCCCCATGCCGCTCAATCGCCTTTTGAATCCGCCCCACCTCCGCCAAATCCACTCCCATCCCAATGATCAAAGTCTCCTCGCAGTGCGAGCCTCTAGCCCCGCTCTTTTCGTGTCGTCAGTCTGCTACGACATCCAAATAATCCATTTATCTGCCACTTCCCACTTGCCTCGTCTCTTTTTCAGAATGTAGCGCCAACCCGTCCCGCACAACCCTCCGCAATAAAACCGCACGGAGACCATCGCCTCGTCAAGGCCTGGATCGAATCCTACACGCGATAACGAAGTGATTCCGCCCGCCCCAGGAAACAACTTCTCAAAGGACGGCGGTCCGTCTCTTTCAATTGGCCAGCCTGTGAAGTGTATGTTCTCAGGTGTAACGAAACTTCGTGGCAAGTCCGTCTGAAATGTCCTCGAGAGGTGGCCAGTGCTGCAGGTTTTTTCAAGGAAATCCTTAACCAATTGTCTGGGTTCCCCCGAGCCACTTACCCAGCCTAGCGTCAGAAAGCGATAGATTTTGTCGATCAAAGTGTCATACATCGGCGGATCAAACTTCCAATGCTCTTGTTTGCGAACCTCCTCCTCGCAAGCCTCCAGATCTGTCCCAAGCTCGCGATCACTGAGTACCTCATCGCCAAAAACCAGCTGAGTTAAATGTGTTTGTGAATTAGCAGGTGGAGTCATGTCGCGCACCACAGCCTCATAAACCTCATCTTGAGCGGCCGCAACGGCCCTCTCGTCTAAACGGTGACTCGGCGCATAAAACTGCTCAAAAACCGCAATAACGATCGCGATAGAAACAGCCGCGCCAATCCACCAACGGCGCCGAATTATTCTCGCAACATTCCGCATTTGTCATTCCGAGCGTAGCGAGAAATCTGTTTTTTCTTTCTCTGTGGACTCTGTGTCTCTGTGACCTCTGTGTAAATCTTTTTCCCGCTTTTTCTTCTCCCGTCACCGTTGCGATTATACTTATACAATCGTGCCCGCAACCAAGACATCTCGTAAGCGTCCTCCCAGTACATCTCGCGTGCCGTCAGCACCTGCAACCAGCTCCACCACTCGCACTTCCGGCGGCCTCAAACTCCTACAACTCCCCGCCTTCATCAAGCTCCCCTGGCTAATCCACGCTTTCAGCACCCGGCCCGGCGGCATCAGTCCGTTACACAACGAAAAAGTCCTCAACCTCGGCTTCACCGACTGGGACACCCGCGAAAACGTCCTAGAAAACCGCCGCCGCTTCCAAACCGCCGCAGGCGCCCCCGATCTCCCCTTAATCACCCTAAAACAATTCCATTCCGACGTAATCCACCTCTTCGACTCCGCCCCCTCCGATCCCTGCCGCGGCGACGCCAGCATCACCAACCGCCCCGGTCTCCTTCTGGCGGTCCAAACGGCCGACTGCGTCCCCATCCTCCTCGTCGACCTCAAAAAACGCGCCATCGCCGCCATTCACGCCGGCTGGCGCGGCACCCTGGCCCGAATCGCCGCCAAAACCATCGGCACCATGCAAATGCACTTCGCCACCAACCCCCGCGACCTCCTCGCCGCCATCGGCCCCTGCATCGGCCCCTGCTGCTACGAAGTCGGCACCGAAGTCGCCACCCAATTTCTCTCCCAATTCTCGGACGCTCCCACCTACTTCGACGAATTCCGCACCGGCGACGAGCCCAACCCCGTCCAGTGGCTAAACATGATGCCTCCCGGCCATCAACCCCCGCCCAAAGGCGTCCTCCTTGACCTCCGCAAAGCCAACCGTTCCCAGCTCTTAGCCGCCGGCCTGCGCCCTCAAAACATCCACACCATCGACCTATGCACCGCCTGCCGCCCCGACCTCCTCTTCTCCTACCGCAAAGAAGGCCCCCACACCGGCCGCCTAATGTCCGTAATCGCCCTCCGCCCCTGACGTGGCACAAACTTTTCCCGGTGGCACAGACTTCAGTCTGTGCATCCACCCGGCTCCGACAGTAGCCCGTTTTTTCCCATTTTGGTCCTTGACAATCCAGTTAATCCAGGTGTACAATTCGGTCTAGGTAACACTGCGCATTTTTCTGCGTACCGCCAGCATCCTGCTGGCGTTTTTGTTCTTCGTAGCTCAGCCCATAGCCTAACTCTTTTATCTACAACACTTACAAAAATTGCCCCATTTTGGTGCAAAAAAGCCCAGGTAAGCTCTTTAGAATGAACACTTCCGTAACGCACACAAAATAACCGACTTTAACCTGTTTTGAATGAACACTTACGAAAAAACCCCCAGGGGGGTGGGTAGTTATTGTTAACCTGCTCTGCCAAGCCGACTCCGGCTATCGAACCGGTGGCCCAGCCCAACCGATCTCTAACGACCGCTCCTCACTTCCCGATCGCCTGAATGGTGGCGTTTACCAGGTACTGGCTATCGAAGTCCGTCTTATCCCCCGGACCCTTGCCCTGCACCGGCAGCAGCCGTGCCGAAAGCGGCTTGTGCCACTTCACGGCCAGGCTGGCCATATCCCCGATGATCAGTGAAAGCTGTTCCGCGCTGATATCCCCCGGCAGTGGCACAGTATCCAAACCAGTTCCGCAAACAGCGCTGTAGCTCAGCAGCGAATCAATCGAAATCCGGCCTTCGCTCCAGCGTTGTGCCAGCCGCGAATCTTCCAGGACTGGCAGCATCAGCCCCGAATAGCCCGTCTGCTTCACCATGATTTCTTTCAGCGCCGAAGTAATTGTTGCCGCCGCAGTGAGCGTCCCAGGGGAGCCCAGGGGCTGCGTCGTCAGATTCTCAATCGCCGCGCCGATCGAATCGTCCTTCAACGGCGCGGGCGAGAGGTCGATTCCCATGTACGCCCAGCCAGTGTCCATGTCGACGCGCCCTGCTTGCGCTTGCGCATCAAAAGCCACCTTGCCCAGCGCATCGATCAGCCGCTGCCGCGCGGTTGCCAAATCCGGTGCATCCTTGAATGCCGCCGCCACAATCCCGGCGGACTCGAACGCTATCGCGAACTGGTGGCCAAATCCCGTGTGGTATGCCGCGGGGAAAAACGGCGTCAGCGGCGGCACCATCGCAATCGCCGCGAACCGGAAATTGCCCTGGCTATGTTCGGTGTCTTCGAGCTGTTTCATCACGCGCGCCGCGGCGCCCACCGCCGGCCACCGCACGCCATCTGGCCCGGCCACCACCAGGCTGCCGTTCAGCGTTTTCGTGTTCAGCAAAATCTGCGCGAGCAAGTCGGCCTGCGCCGGGCTGTCGTTTGCATTCGACATCGCCGGCCCAATCGACGCCGCAAACCCATCCTGTTGCGCAAGGGCGTCGAAATCTTTGAAGAACGAAATCGCCTGGTCGGCCGTCAATCCCTGGGTATATTCGGAGAACGGCTGCGTGGCAATGCGGATCGTCTGCACATCAAAACCGCGCGATTCAAAAACCGTTCGCGCATACTTCAGCATTTTCACTGCATCCGCAATTTGCAGCAGATATTGCGAGCGGTCCAGATTAACGAACGCGGTGATGGTCCGAATCTTCGGTCTCTGCACGGGCGCGGCGCTCCGCTGTCGCGCCCCAGCCGCTCCGCACATCGAAATCGCAAGAGCCAGAAAACACGAGATGCTGCGAAGCAAGGAATGGCGGGCTGCAAAGCGGGAAGCAGGCATGAAGTTCTCTCCTGTAGGGGCACGACATGTCGTGCCCGTCTGTGGGGTCACAAATGTCGCGCCCTCTGCGGCCAGAACGAAATCCATCGCCGTCCCAGGCCGCACTCGTAACCCGTACAGCATACAAGATTCCGTGCCCAGCAAGATTGGTTGGCTGGTGTGGGACAGACTTCAGTCTGTCGCTTCTCTTTTTAAGCGAACGCGGAAATGCCGGTAATTTTCTCTCCGATCACCAGCTTGTGAATGTCATTCGTTCCCTCATACGTGGAAACACTCTCGAGATTGTTCATGTGCCGCATGATGCAGTAATCGTCCACGATCCCATTCGCGCCGAGAATATCGCGCGCCTTCCGCGCCGTTTCCAGCGCGATCGCCACATTGTTCATTTTCAGCATCGAGATGTGCGAGAAATCGACTTTGCCTTTGTCCTTCAGCCGTCCTACGTGCAGCGCCAACAATTGCCCCTTCACAATCTCCGTGATCATCCACGCCAGCTTTTCCTGCACCAGTTGGTGCGAAGCGATGGGCTTGTTCGCGAACTGTTTGCGCGTCTTGGCATACTGCAGCGCCGTGTCGTAGCAAGCCATCGCCGCCCCCAGCGCGCCCCAGCCGATTCCATAGCGCGCCTGATTCAAGCACCCCAAAGGACCTTTCAGTCCCACCACATTCGGAAGCAAATTTTCTTCGGGAATTTCGCAGTCGGTGAACGCCAGGCCCGAAGTCACCGACGCGCGCAACGACCATTTTCCGTGCACGTCCCAGGCCTTGAATCCTGGCGTTCCTTTCTCCACTAAAAATCCGCGAATTTTTTCGTCCTCGCATTTGGCCCACATCACAGCCACGTCCGCGATCGATCCGCTCGTGATCCACATCTTCTCGCCGTTCAAAATATATTTTCCGCCCTTCTTCACTGCGCGTGTGAGCATCCCTCCCGGATTCGATCCGAACTGCGGTTCCGTCAATCCAAAACATCCAATGGCCGAACCTTGCTGGAGCAAGGGCAGCCACTTGTCCTTTTGCTTCTCGCTTCCGTACGCGTAAATCGGATACATCACGAGCGCGCTCTGCACCGAGACAAAGCTGCGCAAACCGGAGTCGCCGCGTTCGAGCTCTTGCGTCACGAGGCCGTAAGCCACGTTGGACATTCCCGCGCATCCGTAGCCATGCAAATTCGCGCCAAAGAATCCCAGCTCACCGAGTTGCGGCACGAGATGTTTTGGAAAAGTGCCCTCGCGACTGTGTTTTTCGATGATGGGGATGACTTCGGCTTCGACGAATTGCCGCGAAGTCTGCCGGACGAGTTTTTCTTCGTCGTTGAGTTGCGAATCAAAATCAATGAAATCGACACCGGCAAATCCAGCCATTCCGTCCTCTTTTCGAGCCGCCGCGTTTGCGCGTGCGATTGTAGCAAGGCCTTTTCGGCTCCCGCAATCATACCGGAATTCGATGAGGCAACTTCTCTCGCGAAGCGGCTTGCCGTTCGAGGTGGTTCATCCTGGAAGGAGGCTTGCGTAGCAAGGCGTTTCGTTTCGCGGGACATTCGAACGGCGACGCTTGATGGGACTGCAAAGGCATCCTGCACCACTTCGGCACAAGCCCTTGTCGGAGGCTCAATTCAGGAATCGCGCAGAAGCGCGCTGCGACCTAACACTCTGAAAGTAAACGGCTTTGTCTCAATTCGACCGGGCTAGATTCGGTACGGCATGTGCAATTCCCTGTTCGGGGAGGAAGGTGTGTCTATAAACGGGGCAGAAACTGAACTGCTGACACGCCGAGCCATGCTTGTCGCCGTGGGAATGCTCTCAGCATTTTTTGCGAGCTCCCAGTATGCGTGGCCGCAATCTCCGCCAGCGCCTCAAACTCGGCAAACTCAAGCAACCTCCCAGACGCAGAAGTCGCCGGAATCGCTGGACAGCACGCAAGCCCCGCCGAAAGACCTCACAAAAGTCAGCATCGAAGACCTGATGAACATAGAAGTGACCTCGGTCTCGAAGAAGGAGGAAAAACTCTCGCGGACTGCGGCAGCCATTTTCGTAATCACCGCAGAGGACATTCGCCGCTCGGGAGCGACAAATATTCCCGATTTGTTGCGAATGGTCCCCGGGCTAGATGTGGCGCAAATCGACGCAAACACCTGGGCAATTTCGGCGCGCGGGTTCAACGCGCAATTCAGCAGCGAATTGCTGGTGATGGTGGATGGCCGAAACGTGTACACGCAGACGTTCGGCGGCGTTTATTGGGACGTCTTGAATATGCCCCTCGAGGACATCGAAAGAATCGAAGTGATCCGCGGACCGGGCGGGACGAGTTGGGGCGCGAACGCCGTAAATGGGGTCATCAACATCATTACGAAGAAGGCCGGAGAAACGCGCGGGGCGTTCATAGAATCAGGAGGGGGAAACCTCGACCAGGGATTTGGCACCGCGCAGTATGGGGGAGGCTTGGGAAAAAACACGGACTACCGCGTTTATTCGGAGTATTTCAATCAAAACCATCTGCCAGACCTCACCGGCCAGAACGGAGGAGATGGCTGGCAGATGTTGCAAGGCGGTTTTAGGACGGACAGCGTATTGTCGTCGAAGGATACGCTGATGGTCCAAGGGACGCTGTACTCCGGCGAGGAAGGCGACCCTTCCGTTCTCTTCCCTTCGGTGCTATCCCCGTCGCTGGTGAATGCGGATTTGCAAGTGAGAGTTTCCGGCGGGTCCTTGCAATCCGTGTGGAACCATGCCTTCACCGCGAGTTCCGATACCACACTTCTGGTTTCCTATGACGCTTATCAGCGAGACAACAATCTCATGGAAGGACGAAAGACTTTCAACGTCGATTTCCAACATCATATCGCCTGGGGGCAGCGGCAAGACATCGTCTGGGGATTGTCCTTGGAGGATTCGAATTCGCATTCGGATGGAAATCTGGTTATCACCTTGAATCCCGCCGATCTGACGACGCAAGTTTATAGCGGATTTGTGCAGGACGAAATTGCGGTGGTTCCCGACAAGTTTTACGTGACGGTGGGGACAAAGCTTGCGCACAATTACTACACGGGATTTAATTATATGCCCAGTATCCGAGCGACCTACTCGCTCGGAGAACATCGCATGCTTTGGGCAGCCATCTCGAGAGCGGTTCGCACTCCCGCCGAGACCGATGCGGCCGTGCGCATAAACTTCGCGGGGATTCCAGGTCCAGGAGGCACTCCCGCCCTGGTCAGTCTCGTCGGCAACCCTAATTTCCAAGACGAAAATTTGACGGCGTACGAACTGGGATACCGGACGACGGTGCTGGATGATCTCTCGATCGATGTCGCCGCGTATTACAACGAGTATACCGACCAGCAGACTTCCGAGCCGGCGGCGCCGTTCTTCGAACCCACGCCGCTTCCAGCTCATTATGTGTTTCCCAGCACGTACGAAAACCTGATGCACGGAGAAACGTACGGCGTGGAAATTGCCGCGAACTGGAAGGTCACGGATCGCTGGACTCTTAGCCCCGGCTATAGCTTCGAGCGCATTCACATGGAAACGAGCCCTTTGAGCCAGGATACCGAAACAGCATCGGAAACAGAGGGAAGCAATCCGGATGTGGAGGCCCAGCTTCGATCGCATGTGGATTTGTCGCCATCCCTGAAATGGGATAGCTCCGCCTATTTTGTCGGCCGGCTGGTGGCGCAGGGTGTGCCTTCCTACACCCGGCTGGATTCCGGGCTGACGTGGCGGTGGAAGGAAGGCGTGTCGCTGAGCCTGGTGGGGCAAAACCTGCTGCGTGATCATCACGTGGAATTCCTGGATTACACGGGCGCCACGCGGTCCACGCTGATCAAACGGAGCGCTTACGCCAAGATTACGTGGAAATTCTGAGCTAGGGATGAGATGCGTTGATCCGGACCGACAAAATGCGATGCACTCCGCAGAATCCCGGCGCGGGGATTCGCGCGGGTGAATTCCAGCGCCTGCCGTCGCTATGTGCAGTCGCCGCGCTTATGGCGTGCTTGTTGGTGGCTGGAGTCCGCTGGGTTGCGGCGCAAGCGAATACGCCGGGGGAATATGAGGTCAAGGCCGCGTTTCTTTTTCATTTTGCGCAATTTGTCGATTGGCCGCCCGAGGCGTTCAAATCGCCCGGCAGCCCGCTGACGTATTGCACGGTCGGGGTAGATCCGTTTCATGGAGCGCTGGAGGCCGCCTTGAACGGAAAAAAATTCGGCACGCGGCCATTTCGCGTGGAGCACTTCAAGCAGGAGAAAGAGATTCAAGGCTGCCAAGTCCTGTTTATAGGCGCGGTGGAAAGACAGAGAACCCTTGCGGAGCTGGCGAACGTCAACGGGAATCCGGTTCTGACCGTCGGCGAGTCCGAACACTTTGCGCAGGAAGGGGGAATGATTGGCTTCTTTCTGGAAGATAACAAAGTTCGCTTTGTGATCAACGTGGGCGCGGCGGAGCGCGCCAACCTGAGGATCAGCGCAACGCTGCTGACGCTTGCGAAAACAGTGATTGGAGGCCCAAGGGGAACTTGAGATGCATTTCCTGAGAAATTCCTCGATTCAGCGGAAACTGACCTTTGTGATCGTGTGTACGAGCCTCGTGGGTCTCAGCCTGGCGTTCCTGAGCTTTGACTACTACGAGAAGGCAAGTTTCCGCGCTTCCATGGCCGGCGAACTTTCGGCACTGGCGGACACGCTGGGGGCAAACTCCGCGGCTTCGCTGGCTTTCAACGACCGAAAGTCGGCGACGGACTTGCTCGGCGCGCTACGCGCCGAGCGGCACATCATGGCCGCGTGCCTCTACGACAGCCGCGGAATACTGTTCGCGGAATACCGGCGGGAAGGAGTGGGCCAGGACTTCAAACTACCCACGCGGTATGAAGACGGGGCTCACTTCGAGGACAACTCCCTCACCTTCTACCGGACCATAACGCTGGGCGGCGAAAATGCCGGCGCCATCGCCATTATTTCAGACCTGACGGCCCTGCGCGCTCGCATTCGCCAGTATCAAGAGATTTCACTGGCAGTGATTCTGGTCTCCATCCTGGCCACGTATTTGGTGTCCTCGAGACTTCTGCGGCTCATCACGGAACCCATTCTGCATCTGTCGCAAGTCGCCGCCCGGGTCACCGAGAAGGAGGACTATGGACTTCGGGCGCTTCCGCGAGGGGATGACGAAGTTGGAGCGCTGATCGGTTCTTTCAACCAGATGCTAGAGAGGATTCAAGAGCGGGACGCGGCGCTGCAACGAGCGAAAGGCGGCCTGGAGGTCCGCGTCCAAGCCCGGACCCAAGAGCTGCAGTTGGAAATCAATGAACGTGTGCGAGCTGAAGAAGCTCTTTCGGAGGAGCGAAAAACATTGCGTGCCTTGATCGATAACGTGCCGGACTTCATGTACGTGAAAGACGTCGAAGGCCGCTTCGTAGTGGCTAATGCCTCGATGGCCCGTGCGGTGGGGATGAAGAGTCCGGAGGAACTGCTGCGGAAGACCGACTTCGACTTCTATCCCAAGGATCTGGCAGAGGGCTACTACCAGGACGAGCAAAACGTGATTCGCACGAAACAACCGCTCTTCAATCGAGAGGAAGAATGTTTTGACAGCCGAGGGAATCAGATCTGGTTGCTGACCACGAAGGTACCTCTGCAGGATAAGAATGGCAGGGTTACCGGTGTCGCCGGCATCGGGCGTGATATTACCGAGCGCAGGAAGGTCGAGGCGGAGTGGCAAAGAGCCAAGGAGACCGCCGAGGCAGCCAGCCGGGCGAAGAGCGAATTCCTGGCTAACATGAGCCACGAGATTCGCACGCCGTTGAACGGCGTGATGGGGATGACGGACCTGGCGCTGGAGACGGAACTGACTCCGGAGCAGCGGGAGTATTTAGAGACGGTGAAACTCTCGGGAGATTCGCTGCTGACGGTGATCAACGACATTCTGGACTTTTCGAAGATCGAGGCAGGAAAGATCGATCTGGAGGCGACCGACTTCGACTTGCGGGACAGCCTGGAGTCCACACTGAAGACGCTGGCGCTGCGCGCGGACGAGAAGGGGCTGGAGCTGCTATGCGAAGTGGCGCCGGAGGTGCCGGAGATCGTACGTGGAGATTCGACGCGACTGAGGCAAATCGTCATCAACCTCGTGGGGAATGCGATCAAATTCACGGACAAAGGCGAGATCGCGGTGAAGGTCGAGGTCGAGGCGAAGGAAGGCCACGACTGTATCTGCCGCTTTACGGTGGCGGACAGCGGGATTGGAATTGCGGAGGAGAAACGTGAATTGATCTTTGCGCCCTTTTCGCAGGGGGATACCTCGACGACGCGGAAGTACGGTGGGACCGGGCTGGGGCTGACGATTTCGACTCGGCTGGTGCAAATGATGGGGGGCAGGATTTGGGTGGATAGCGAGCTTGGCCGGGGGAGCCAATTCCATTTTACCGTGCGGTTGGGCGCGGCAGACGCCAAAGAAATTAAATTAGGGACGGCCGCGCCCCCGGAGCTTCTGAGCAACGTAAAAGTACTGGTAGTGGACGACAATCGAACCAACCGACGGATTCTTGAGGGGATGTTATCCCGCTGGCAAATGAAGCCGGCATCCGTCGACGGCGGGAGGGCGGCCCTGAAAGAGCTGTCAGCGGCGCGCGAATCGGGAGAGCCCTACGGATTGATTTTGACGGACATGCACATGCCGGACATGGATGGCTTCGCGCTGGTTGAAGAAATCCGGCAGCAGCCGGAATTGGCGACTGCGACGATCATGATGCTGACCTCCGCGGGCCATCGCGGAGATGCGGCGCGCTGCCAGGAGTTAGGCGTAGCCGCGTACTTGCTGAAGCCAATCCGGCAGTCCGAATTGCGGGAGGCCATCGCGCGCGTCCTCGGAGCGCGCGAGCACGATGGAGCCATTCCGTTGATTACGCGGTTTTCGCTGCACGATGCGCGCGAACCGGATGTGTCCCTCCGGGTCTTGCTCGCGGAGGACAATCTAGTCAATCAGCGGCTGGTCGTGCGGTTACTGGAGAAAAGAGGGCATCAGGTTGTCGTGGCAGCCACGGGGCTGGAGGCGCTGGAAGCGCTGGAGAAAGAAAAATTCGACCTGGTGCTGATGGATGTGCAGATGCCGGAGATGGATGGACTCGAGGCGACCGCAGTGATTCGGAAAAAGGAGAAAAGCACCGGACTTCACCAGCCGGTGGTGGCTTTGACGGCACATGCCATGAAAGGAGACCGCGAAAAATGCCTAGCGGGAGGGATGGATGGCTATCTCACCAAACCGATTCGGACGCAGGATCTCGATCAACTACTCGAGGTGTATGTGTCGCGGCGCATGAAAGCGAGGAGCTTGGCGGAAAGCGCGGCGCCCGTTAAGTAGAGCGAGGGCAAGCCCGTATTTCCTTCGCGCAAGAACGGGCTGGAAAGATTGCGGACGTCTTTACGTACAAAAGTTCTGACGTTCGACCCCAGGCACACATCTGAAACTCATGCGGTCGAGGGCGGTTGACCACGAGCGGCTGAGCGGAGACACTTCTTGTGCACTTCAATCGACATTTCTGGTTCGGCCGTTGGTCATGCCTTTCCGGTGTATCCTTCGAGCCAGTTCCTGACGGAGAGAAAAGCGTTGACGCGGCCTCGGAAAACACTTGGGACTCGGCCGGAAATTCTGATCTTCGACGTGGACGGCGTGCTGGTGGATGTGCGCCGGTCGTACTGGCTGTCGGCCATTGAAACGATGCGAGCCGTGACAGGAAAGCGAGTGAGTTGGGCCGAATTGCACCGGTGGAAAAGCAAACCCGGAAACAACGATGATTGGAGTTTGGTCTCGAACTGGGCCACGGCTTTGGGGTGCCCGACAAGCTATGAGGAAGCTCGCGATGCGTTTCAGAAGTTCTATTGGGGCGAGAACGGGAAGCCGGGAAACGTACGCAAGGAAAAGCTGGTCGTCGCGCCGCGGCAAATCGAGCGGTGGGCCGGGAGATTTGAGCTGGATCTTTTCACGGGGCGAACGCGTCAAGAATTTTCGTACACCTTTGAACGCTGGCCCGCGACGCGGCTTTTCCGCACGATCGTCACGATGGACGACGTGAAGCACAAAAAGCCCCACCCGGAGGGCTTGCTGAAGATTCTGGGACGGCGCGATCCGGCGGCGGCGCTCTACGTGGGGGACAACATCGACGACGCGCTTGCGGCGCGAGATGCGCGAGTTCCGTTTATGGCCGTTTTGCCGGCGGGGACATTTGAATATCGCAAGCGGGCGGCGCGTTTTCGCGAACTGGGCGCGATCGGGCTTCTGCCGGGAATTGCGGCGCTAAACGAGTGGCTCCCTCGCGGCTAAAAATCGCTTTCAGTATGAACTGAAAGCGGCAGCAGGTCAGTAGGCAGGGAAATTTGTGATGAGCTGACGGGCTGTTTGGAAGTGACGCGCGGCGCGGAGAAAATTGTTGCCTGAGAAACAGGAGCTTCCGAGCGGCGTTGACGCAAAGCTGCGGTGAATGTTATAAAATACTGTTCAAACAGGCAGCGTCAGGCCCACCGTATAGCCCCTTCCCGGGTAGGGGGGCGCGGCGCGGCTGCCAACTCGGTGGCCGTTCCGTGGCCCCAAAGCGAGTGTTAGGCTACACAACTTAATGCAAGAGATGGTTCACCAACTGGGAGAACTCTTCCTTCAGGCTGTGCCTACAGTCCTGATCATCCTGCTTTTTTACTTCATTATGCGGGCGCTTTTCTTTAAGCCATTGCTGAAGGTGATGGCGGAGAGGGATGCCCGGACGGTGGGTGCGCAGGAGGCCGCCGTACAGGCGCAGGCCGCGGCGTTTGAGAAAGATAAACAATATCAGGACGCGCTGAAGCAGGCGCGCGTGAAGGTGTATGCCGAGCAGGAAGCCGCGCGAAAGAAGCTGCTGGACGAGCGCGGCGAGCGGATCAAAGAGGCGCGGGCCGCTGCCGTTGCGCAAGTGGCCAGCGCCAAAAAGCGCATCGCCGGGGAAGTCGCCGCGGCCCGCCAGGAGCTTGAGACCACCGTCGGGCAGCTTTCCGCCGAAATTGCCGGGCGCATAGTGCCGTCGCAGCCGAAGCGGCCCGGCGGCTCCGCGAGAGAGGCCCGATGAAGCTAATGATATTGAGGCGAAACCGAGTTTATTTCGTGGCGAGTTCGGTGCTGATGTTTTTTTTCGTGGCGCTGAGCGCACGGGCGGCCGAAGAGGGCGGCAAAGCCTCGGCCGAAACGGCCGACCACATTTTCAAGTGGATCAATTTCGCGATCGTGATCGGGATCATGGTGTGGCTGTTTGGGAAGAAATTGCCGGCGCGGTTCCACGCCAATGCGGAGAGCATCAGCGCCGCAATCACAAAAGCAACGGCGGCGAGGGAAGAGGCGGAGCGGCAAGTGCGAGAGGCGGAAGCGAAGTTGGCGCACCTACAGCAGGAGATCGCTTCGCTGCACGCGACAGCGGAGCGCGAATCGGCCGCGGAAGGAGAACGCATTCAGGCGCTCACGCTAGCGGACGCGAAAAAAGTGGGGGTTGCGGCTCAGGCGGAAATTGAAGCCGCGGAACGTGCGGCGCGGTTCGAGCTGAAAGCTTTGGCGGCTTCGCTCGCGGTCGATGGGGCTGAATCGCTGCTCGCGAAGCAGCTTACGCCCGCGGGGCAGGAATCGCTGGTGGATACTTTTGTGAAGAGTCTCGAGGGGAGGCCGAATTGAAGTCCGCCAGCCTGCAATATGCCAACGCGCTCGCGGACGTGGCGCTGGCGCAAGGCGCGTCCGAATCCGCGATGAAGCAATTGAGCGATTTTGGAGCGGCGTTCGCGCTTTCGGCGGAATTGCGGAATTTTTTGAGCAGCCCCGGAGTGCCTCGAAGCGAGAAACACGGCGTGATTGAAAAAATCGCGGCGCGCACCGGCGCGGGCAAAATCATCCGCAATTTTCTTTTTGTGATCGCGGACCACCGGCGGACGCACATCCTGCCGGAAATTATTGCGGCGTTTGCAGAAGTGATCCGGCGGAGGCAAGGCATCGCGGAGGCGGAGATTTCCTCGGCAGCCGAGCTGAGCGCGGCGCAAAAAAAGAAAATCGCGCAAACGCTGGAACGGCTGACGGGCAAGAAAATTCAGGCCAAGTATTCGCTGGATCCCGCGCTGCTGGGAGGCGCGGTGGTACGCGTGGGCGACACGATTTATGACGGCTCGGTGCGCAACAGCTTGAACGAACTGCGCGCCCGCCTCGAAGCGGAATAAGGGAACAGAAGTCAGGAGCAGGCATGGCGAATATCAAAGCAGACGAAATTAGTAAGATCCTGCGCGAGCAGATCGAGAACTACGAGCAGACCGTCTCGGTCGACGAAGTCGGAGCGATCATCAGCGTGGGCGACGGCATCGCGCGCATCCACGGCCTGGAAAAAGTGATGGCCGGGGAAATGCTTTCGTTTCCGCACAACATTTTCGGGATCGCGCTGAACCTGGAAGAAGAAGAAGTCGGCGCAGTGCTGCTGGGAGAGACGGCGGAGTTGAAAGAGGGCGACGTCGTCAAGCGGACGAACACGATTATGTCGGTGCCGGTGGGAGACGGGTTGATCGGGCGCGTCGTGAACCCGCTCGGAGAACCACTGGACGGAAAAGGGTCCATCGTTTCGAAGCAGCGCAACCCGCTCGAACGCATCGCTCCCGGTGTGCTGGATCGGCAGCCGGTTCGCGAGCCGCTGCAAACCGGCATCAAAGCCATCGACGCGATGATCCCCATCGGGCGCGGGCAACGCGAGCTGATCATCGGCGACCGCCAGACCGGCAAGACCGCCGTCATTCTCGACACCATCATCAATCAAAAGGGCGGCGACGTTATTTGCATTTATTGCGGCATCGGGCAAAAGCGCTCGACGATTGCGCAAGTCGTGAAGACGCTCACGGACGCCGGAGCCATGGACTACACGATCATCGTGGCGTCGAGCGCGGCGGAGCCCGCCTCGCTGCAATACATTGCGCCTTACGCCGCCTGCGCCATGGGCGAATTTTTCCGCGACAACAAGCGCCATGCCGTCACATTTTACGACGACCTTTCCAAGCACGCGCAGGCGTATCGCGAAATTTCTTTGTTGTTGCGCCGCCCGCCGGGCCGCGAAGCTTTTCCGGGCGACGTGTTCTATCTCCACTCGCGCTTGCTGGAGCGCGCCGCGAAGCTCAACGACAAGCTGGGCGCCGGATCGCTGACTTCGCTTCCCGTGATTGAAACGCAAGCTGGCGACGTCTCAGCGTACATTCCGACGAACGTGATTTCCATTACCGATGGACAGATCTATCTTGAAGCGGACCTCTTCAACGCCGGCATTCGTCCTGCGATTAACGTCGGCATCAGCGTCAGCCGCGTGGGAGGCAACGCACAGATCAAGGCTATGCGGCAGGTGGCGGGCACGTTGCGGCTGGACATGGCGCAGTACCGCGAACTTGCAGCTTTCGCGCAGTTCGGTTCCGACCAGTTGGATAAAGTGACGCAAGCGCAGCTCGCCCGCGGCCAGCGCTTAACGGAAGTCTTGAAGCAGGATCAATACGCACCGCTGTCCATCGAAAAGCAGGTGCTTAGTATTTATGTGGCGACCAGCGGGGCCATGGACAACGTAGCCGTCGCGGACGTTCGCCGCTTCGAGCGCGAATTTCTGCAATTCGCCGAGACCAACTACCCCGCGCTGCTCAAGACCATCGCCACAAAAAAAGCGCTCGACGACGCGATCAAAGCCGAAATCAAAACCGCGGTGGACGCGTTCAAGGAGAGATTTACAGCTGCCGTTGCCGCCGCAGCGAACTGAGGTTGCTGACCTAGCACAAGACGATGCCCACACTTCTCGATTTCCGGCGCCGCATCCGCTCGGTGAAAAACACCCAGCAGATCACACGCGCGATGAAGTTCGTGGCCGCGGCCCGGCTGCGCCGCGCACAGGAAGCGGCACTCGCCGCTCGCCCTTACGCCAAAGAGCTCGCGCGTGTGCTGCGCTCGATCATGTCGCGCATCGATCAGCCCGAGCATCCCCTACTACTGGCGCGCCGCGCGGAGGAAAAGATTCTGGTCGTGGTGATGACGGGAGAGCGAGGGCTTGCCGGAGCGTTCAACTCGAATATTTTGCGAAAAGCCAATGAATTTTTCCGCTCCCACAAGGGAAAAAAGATTTCCGTGATTCCCGTGGGGAAAAAGGGCCGCGACTCGCTGAAAAAGGCCGGATTTCATTTCCCTGCGGAATACATAAACGTTCTGGCTCGAGTCAATTTCGGGACGGCGCGCGATATCTCTTCTGTCGTGACGGAGCTTTATACGAAGCAGGAAGCGGATTCGGTGTACATCGTCTTCAGCGAATTCAAGACGGTGATGACGCCTAATCTGGTGCTTGAAAAGCTGTTGCCCGTCGAAGCGTTGAGCTCCGGCGAAGAATCGGCGGAGGAAAAAGCCACCGCGCAGATTGACTACATTTATGAACAGCCGAAGGAACTTCTGCTCGACAGGCTGTTGCCGCGCTACATCGAGACGCAGGTTCTGCGCGCCATGCTGGAATCTTCCGCAGCCGAACACGCGGCGCGCATGACCGCCATGGAATCCGCCACGAAGAACGCGGGCGACGTGATCGAGGCATTGACATTGCACATGAACAAAGTGCGTCAAGCAGCCATCACGAAAGAAATTATTGAAATTGTCAGTGGCGCGGCTTACGGAGCGTAGTGACTGGTGACTAGTGGACATCAAGAGCTATCGAGAGTTGCAGGTTTGGCAAAAGGCTCATGAGCTAGTTTTGATGATTTTTAAAATCACTGAGAATTTTTCACGGAGCGACCAATTTGGCATCGTCTCCCAGGTGCGGAGGTCGGCTTCTTCTGTTGCCGCAAATATTGCAGAGGCCTTTGGCAGAGGAACGACCAAAGAGTTTTTGAGGTCGCTTCAGATTGCGTGAGGAGAGCTTGAGGAAACTCGGTACTTCATGCTCCTGAGTTTTGATTTAGGCAAGATTTCAAGAGAAGAGAATGCTCGGATCGATGCTGCGTGCGATTCGACGGGCCGATTGATCAATGCGCTCGGCCGTTCCTTGCAGGGCAAAATGAGCGCGAAGGACCAGTCACCAGTCACTAGTCACCAGTCACGGCCGAGCCAGAGGAGCAGCGTCTAATGCCAGAAAAATACGCAGCGGTCGGACACATCGTGCAGGTTATTGGACCGGTGCTCGATCTTCAATTTGAAGAGGGGCATCTGCCCTCCATTTATAATGCGGTCCGCATCACCAGCGAAGGTTTCAACGTTCCCACACCGGTCGACGTCACAGTTGAAGTGGAGCAGCATCTTGGTGAAGGCCGCGTGCGCTGCGTGGCGATGGAGCCGACAGAAGGCTTGGTGCGCGGCATGAAGGCCTACGACACGGGCGCCGGCATCACCGTTCCGGTTGGGAGGGCCACGCTTGGCCGCGTGATGAACGTGCTTGGCAAACCGGTGGATCAACTCGGTCCGCTGACGAGCAAAACAAATTATCCGATTCATCGCCCCGCGCCTCTCTTGCTGGATCAATCCACCACTCTCGAGATGTTCGAGACCGGCATCAAGGTGATCGACCTTATCCAGCCTTTTTTGAAGGGCGGAAAAATCGGCCTGTTCGGCGGCGCCGGCGTCGGCAAGACCGTGCTCATTCAGGAATTGATCAACAACGTCGCCATGCAGCATGGCGGCGTATCGGTGTTCGCGGGCGTCGGCGAACGGACCCGCGAAGGAAACGATCTTTGGCTGGAATTCCAGGAAGCTGGCGTCGTCGTTCCGGGCAATTCCGAGAAGTCCCGCGCGGCTTTGATTTACGGCCAGATGACGGAGCCGCCCGGCGCGCGACTTCGCGTCGGACTGACCGGCTTGACCGTCGCCGAATATTTCCGCGATGAAGAGCATCTCGACGTGCTGCTCTTCATCGATAACATATTTCGTTTCGTACAGGCAGGCTCGGAAGTTTCCGCGTTGCTTGGTCGCATGCCTTCGGCCGTCGGTTATCAGCCGAACCTCAACACGGAAATCGGCGAATTGCAGGAGCGCATCACCTCGACAAAGTCCGGCTCAATCACTTCCGTGCAGGCCATTTACGTTCCCGCCGACGACTACACGGACCCGGCGCCGGCGGCAACGTTTACGCACCTGGACGCCACGACGAATCTCAGCCGGCAAATCGTCGAGCGCGGCATTTATCCGGCCGTCGACCCGCTAGCCAGCTACTCGCGCATTCTCGATCCGCGCATTGTCGGGGCGGAGCACTACGCGGTAGCTCGCGGCGTGAAGTCCATCCTGCAGCGCTATAAGGATTTGCAGGACATCATCGCGATTCTCGGAATCGAAGAGCTTTCCGACGAAGACAAGCGCACCGTGGCGCGCGCTCGCAAAATCGAAAAATTCCTCTCGCAGCCGATGTTCGTGGCCGCGCAATTCACCGGCCTCGAAGGCAAGTACGTGAAAATCGCGGACACGGTGCGCAGCTTCAAGGAAATCGTCGAGGGCAAGTACGACGATATTCCGGAGCAAGCGTTCTATATGGTCGGCACGATTGATGAAGCGCTAGCCAAGGCCGAAAAAATGAAGGCGAGTGCATAGAAACAAAAATGCTTCCCGATTCCATCGAACTCGTCATCGTCACGCCCGAGCGGCAATTTCTCCGCGAAAGCGTGGTTGAGGCGGTGCTGCCCGGTTCGGGAGGCGCTCTCGGCATTTTGCCGGGCCACGCGCCGTTGATGACCGAGCTCGGCATCGGCGAGCTGACCTATCGCGGGGCTGGCACAAACGCCAGCGGCGGGCTAGCCATCATTCAAGGTTTCGCGGAGGTTCTTGGCGATCGCGTTACGGTACTCGCCGAGACCGCGGAGCGGGCCGCGGAAATTGATCTTGCCCGCGCAGAAGCCGCCAAAGCCCGCGCGGAAAAGCGCCTAAGCTCCGGCGATCCGAATATCGATTGGGATCGCGCCGGCATCGCCCTTCAGCGTGCGCTGCTGCGCATCCAGGTTGCGCGCAAGTACCGTGGGATTCCGAGCGAAACTCACTGAGCTGGCTCCCGCCAGCCGGGGACGGATTTTGCGACGCCGGATGCCGCCCTACATCTAATCCACCTGGAGCTTCGGATGGAAATCGTGACGATGTACACCACAACCTGGTGCCCGGACTGCCGCCGGGCAAAATCGTTCTTGAAAGAGCGGGGCGTAGAATTTCGTGAAGTGAACATCGAGGAAGATCCTACGGCCGAGGCGATCGTCATTAGGGCCAATCAAGGCAAGCGGAAAGTCCCCACCCTGGAGATAGGCGGACGTTATTTTGCGTGCAGTCCGTTTGACGCCGAACAATTGGCGGAAGACCTGCAGATCCCGCTGAATCCCAAATCGCTACTTCGCTGATGCATCTTTAGGGCCCCGCCGCGTGGCCGCCGATGGAAAGCTATTCCACGGCAACGCCGCGCGCCCAAACTCTCGCGATTTGCAATCCTTCATCGAGCAGAACGATATCCGCGTCCGCGCCGGTTCGCAGTGCGCCTTTCTTGAATTCGATACCCAGCAACGCCGCGGGGTTGAGAGTGAGCATGCGAACGGTATGCGCAAAGGGAATTCCCAGCGCGACGATATTTCTCAACGCCCGATCCAACGTCAGCGTGCTGCCGGCAAGCTTTCCCTCCGAATTGCGGCAAATGCCCCCGCTCACGGTCACTTCCATTTTTCCGAGCGTGTAATTTCCGTCGGGCATTCCGGTCGCCGCAGTGCCGTCGCTGATCAAAATCATGCCCTCGGGCCCTTTTGCTTGGAGGAGCACCTTCATAGCGGTCTCTTCGACGTGGACGCCGTCGGCGATGAGCTCCGCCGTTACCTCGGGCGAGGTGAGGACCGCGCCAATTACGCCGCTGTCGCGATGCGAAAAAGGCCGCATGGCGTTGTAGACGTGGACGGCATGATGGGCTCCGTGGGCAATTGCGGCGCGTGTCTGCTCGTAGGTTGCATCGGTGTGGCCCACCGCGGCAATCACTCCCGCGTTTCGCGCCGCGTCGATGCACGGGATTGCCCCCAGCAGCTCAGGAGCAATCGTCAAAATTCGAGCATTTCCCGCAGCCGCCTGCAAAAACTTATCGAGAAGCTCGGCAGACGGCAGCTTCAACCACTCCGGAGGATGCACGCCGCGCCGCGCTGGGCTCAGAAAAGGGCCTTCAAAATGAATCCCGAGCACTTCGGCGCGCGTGTCGTCCGTTTCGTGCTGTTGCGAAATGTAGCGAGCGATTCCTTCGACGCCCCGAATCGTGTCCTCCGGGCTTGCGGTCACGGTGGTGGCCACGAACGAGGTTGTCCCGTGCCGGGCTATCGTCTGGGACACGGCCGCGAGCGCTTCTGGGCTGCCCTCCATGACGTCGCGCCCGCCCGCTCCATGGATGTGCACGTCCACGAATCCGGGGATCGCGACTTTGTCTGTGGCTGAGATCTCCTCGGCGCCGGAGGGCAAGCGCATTCCTTCCCGCGGACCGATTTCCTCGATCACTCCATCGCGGATCAGTATGCCTGCGTCAGGAATCTCCGTGGCCGGAGTGAGCGCCCGTCCGGCGTGCAGCAAAAAAGTCGTGGCCATAAGTCAGGTTGTATCGTAGCGGAATTCCTCATTTCCACGCAAAAAAAGAAGGAGGGTTCTCTGGAACCCTCCTTCGAGGTGTGCTCTCAGGAATTTCTTACAAGTTGCGCGGACGAGGCAGTTTTATTGAGCTGCGCCCGAACTGGTGGTGGCGGCTGTCGTTTCCGGGGCTTTCGGAATGCTCAGATAACCGGAAGCCGTGTTCTTGGTCACTTTGTTGACGACCAATTCAAGCGCTGCGCGCGTTCCACCCGTATAGAAGAAAATGGGTTCGTTGACGGAGCGGTTCTTCTTTTCGAAGTTCTTGTCGTCCGCCAGCACGTTGATCGTGAATTGGTTCTTGCGAGTGTTCGTGTCCTTCAATTCGACCTGGATGGTGCCCACTCTTTGGGAGCCGCCCTTGCGCTTCACCGTGAACTCAAAGTAGTCACGCTGCCCCATGCGGCGAAGCTGATCGATTTCGTCATGATTCCTCGCGATCAGAGTCCCCATCTCGCTGCGGGCCATCTGCAAGTTATTCTTCGTTGCGTCCAAGTCACCTTTGACTCCGGTGACGTCGCCGTTCAGTTTGTTTACATCGTCGACATTCGCTTTGGTCGCGAGATCAGCTTTGACGGAGTTGGCCAGGCCGGTAACTTTTTGGTCGACAGCAGCGGTTGCCGTCTTGGTCTGCTTCCGCGCTGCTGCCAGCTCGCCTTGCGTGAGGTTCAGCTTGTTTGCAACCACTCGCAGATCGCTCTGCAATGCTTGATTGATCTCGTCTTCTTTCGCGAGACGTTGGCTCAATGCGTCGTTCGTCTGCTTGAAGGAGGCTTGCGTCGCTTGCTCGACGCTGTTCGCATGATTCAAGGCGCTCCAGCCGACTCCGAGGCCGATCAGTGAAACAACACCCAACGCGGCAACAGCCAAGCCCACCCAACGTGGCGTTCCGGTTGTGGTGTGGTTCAAGGGATCTTGAAACTCGCTCATAAACTTCTTCTCCTTTGGGGTCTTCCCCCTGTGGCCGGGGAAAGGTGCACCCCTCACGCCAAACCGGCGATTCTGGGGAAGCGGGGTTTAACTCAAGCGGATGCATGGAGTTGAAAGGGAAGAGGGCAAATGGGAAGGCAGGGTTTATACGTACTAGTACCAGTAAAGATTACGCGTTTGCCTTGCGGCTTGTAAATTTTGCTGTTGACGGTTGAGAACGGGTGAGAAGCGGGGCAGCACGGGTGAGAAGACAGACGGAATCGCGCGGCTGCGATGAGACTGGCCGTAAATTGTTGCTGAACAAGTATTTATAAGGGGTGTTTCAGGCAGCCTGAGGAGCGGGCTCTTCGTCGGGGCCTTTAACAGGGGTGAAATAGCGATCCAGGGTGCTCATCGCAGCGTCGAGGACCATGTGGCAATCCGAGCAGGAGTCCAGGTGGCGCTTGATCTCATTCGCCACTGGGGGCGAGAGTCTTCCCTCTAAGTACCAACAAATCAAATGGATAGTGTCGCGACAGCTCATAACAGCGGTCCCCCCGTGGCCCCGCGGTGATACCAAATACGCAAGTCTGTAGTGCATTTGATTCACCAAAACCCCTGTTTGCTGGGGGAAATTTAATTGCCGGAGTTTCAATAACTTAGAAAACTCGCGAATGACCACAGGCGAGCCGGCCCTATCACTTCTGGGGAAAGATTACTCAGCGATTTGCAACAATTGAGCGGATTCCGCCCTGGCGATGCCCTTAGCGGCTGGGAACTACCGTCATCTCCCGCAGAGCTTCGATCCTCTCTTCAAGAGGGGGATGGGTGCTGAAGAGCGAGGAAACCGTGGCCCCGCCAAACAGCGGCTTCACGATGCAAAGGGAGGAGGTGGAAGGCGATATGGCCGTTGTTGGGATGCGTTTATTGTACGCTCCGAGCTTTTGCAGGGCGCTGATCAACCCGTATTGGTTGCCGACCATGCGAGCTCCGGTGGCATCCGCAGCGTACTCGCGTTGCCGGGAAAGTGCCAACTGCAGCAGCATAGCCGCGATAGGTGCCAGGATCATGAGCACGATCTCGACGACGATGCCGCCGCCATTGCGGTCATCCTCGCCGCCGCCGAACCACATGCCCCAGTGTGCGATCCAGGTGATGGCTCCGGCGAGAGTGGCAGCGACGGAGCTGATCAAGATGTCGTAATTGCGGACATGCGATAGCTCGTGGGCGATGACGCCTTCCAGTTCGTCGTCGTTCATCAATTCCAGCAAACCTTGCGTCACCGCCACGGAAGCGTGGCTCGGATTTCTGCCGGTGGCGAAGGCGTTGGGAGCTTCCTCCGGCACGACGTATAGCTTCGGCACGGGGATATTAGACTTGGCAGCCAGGCGCTCCATGACTGCGTAAAGTCGGGGCAACTGTTCGCGGGTGACCGGCTGCGCGCCGCTCGACTTCAGGGCGATTTTGTCGGAAAAGAAATAGGCAACTGCATTGGTGCAGACGGCGATTCCAAGGGCAATGCTCATGCCATTTCGTCCGCCGATGAGCGAACCCACCAGCATCAAAAAGAGCGTCAACGCCACCAGCACGAATGTCGTTCGAAGAACTCTCATGGTGTACCTTCACTATTCTATACGCACCGAAGCCCAAGAATTATCGCCGCGTGAAAACCGAGAGAGGAAGCCTCGTTCGAGACTTCCCCTCGCTTTATTAGATACCAGCCGCTGCCGCCGGTTGTTTCGCCTTGGAGCGCTCGAAACGCATGGCGTCTTTCTGCCCATCGCGATCGACTCGGATGTGATCGCCTGGGAGCACCTTGCCCTCGAGAATCTGCAACGCGAGCGGATCCTGAATCAGGCGTTGGATCGTTCGGCGCAACGGCCGCGCGCCGTACGCCGGGTCGTAGCCCTCCCGCAGCAGTAACTCTGTCGCAGCAGGCGTGAGATCCAAGGTGATTTGACGTTCCGCCAGGAGCTTCTCGACGCTCTTCAGCAAGAGTCCGACGATGCGGGCGAGCTGCTCCTTGCCGAGCGGATTGAAGATCACGATTTCGTCGATCCGGTTGATGAACTCGGGGCGGAACGCTGCACGCAGCGCTTCCATGGCCTCTTTTCGCGCTTGCTCCGGATGCTTATCCGAAAGCTCGAAGATGGCGGTCGAGCCCACGTTGCTGGTCATGACCATGACCGTATTTCGAAAGTCGACGGTGCGGCCCTTGCCGTCGGTCAGGCGGCCGTCTTCGAGGATTTGCAACAGGATATTGAAGACGTCCGGATGCGCTTTTTCGATTTCGTCGAACAAGATCACGGAGTAGGGATGCCGCCGGACTTGCTCCGTGAGCTGCCCGCCTTCTTCATAGCCGACATAGCCAGGAGGTGCGCCGATCAGACGCGAGACACTGTGCTTCTCCATGTATTCGCTCATGTCAATGCGGATCATCAGCTTTTCATCGTCGAAGAGAAATTCGGCGAGCGCTCGGGCCAGCTCGGTTTTGCCGACGCCGGTGGGACCAAGAAAAATGAAGGAGCCGATGGGCCGCTTTGCGTCGGATAGACCTGCGCGGCTGCGGCGGACCGCATTGGCCACGCGGCCGAGCGCTTCGTATTGCCCGACAACGCGCTGGCGGAGCCGCTCTTCCATGTGCACGAGCTTCTGGGCTTCGCCTTCGAGCAAACGTCCCGCCGGAATACCCGTCCATTTGCTCACCAATTTGGCGATATCTTCTTCATCGACCTCTTCCTTGAGCATGGGAGCATCTTTTTGCACGGACGCGAACCGTTCCTCCGCCTTCTTCAGTTCCTGTTCGGCCGCGGCGATTTTGCCGTAGCGGATTTCCGCGACCTTGGCGAGCTCGCCGGCGCGCTCGTATTTTTGTTCTTCTGTTTTCAACTGGTCGATTTGTTCTTTGAGCTTGCGAATCGTCCCGATGGCCGCTTTTTCGGCCTGCCATCGCGCCTTCCTGGCGCTGGAATCCTCTTTCAATTTCGCGAGCTCTTTATCGATTTGGCTGCGGCGTTCCTTGGAATGGGCGTCGGTCTCTTTCAGCAAAGACTGGCGCTCGATTTCGAGCTGCAGAATGCGGCGTTCGATTTCGTCGATTTCGACGGGGAGAGAATCGATCTGCATGCGCAGGCTGGCGGCGGCTTCGTCGATCAAATCGATCGCCTTGTCCGGCAGAAAACGGTCGGAAATATAACGGTGCGAAAGTGTGGCAGCCGCCAAAATCGCGGCGTCCTTGATGCGCACGCCGTGATGGACTTCATAGCGTTCTTTCAAACCTCGCAGAATCGCGATGGTGTCCTCGACTGTTGGCTCGCTCACGAGAACAGGTTGGAAACGCCGCTCGAGAGCCGGATCCTTTTCGATGTATTTTTTGTACTCATTCAGGGTCGTCGCGCCAATCGCGCGCAACTCGCCGCGCGCCAGGGCGGGTTTGAGCATATTAGAAGCGTCCATCGCGCCTTCCGCCGCGCCAGCGCCGACCAGAGTGTGCAGCTCGTCGATGAACAGAATGATTTGCCCTTCCGCTTCGGTGATTTCCTTCAGCACGGCCTTGAGTCGGTCTTCAAATTCACCGCGGAATTTCGCTCCAGCCACGAGAGCGGCCAGATCCAGCGCCACGATGCGCTTCGTCTTCAACACGTCCGGCACGTCGCCTGAAACGATGCGCTGGGCAAGTCCCTCGACGATCGCCGTCTTTCCCACGCCCGGCTCGCCGATCAATACGGGATTATTCTTTGTTCGCCGCGCCAGAATCTGCATGACGCGCCGAATCTCTTCGTCGCGCCCGATCACCGGGTCGAGCTTTCCGCGCCGGGCTAGGTCCGTCAAGTCGCGCGCGTATTTTTCGAGCGAGGCGTAAGTAGCTTCCGGGTTCTGCGAAGTAACGCGCTGCGAGCCGCGCACTCCCGTCAGAGCCTGCAAGATGGCTTCATGCGAAGCGCCATGCTTCTTCAGCAACCGGCCCGCGGGATCGCGATCTTCTCCGGAGAGCGCCAGAAAAAGATGCTCGGTGGAAACGTACTCGTCCTTGAATCTTTCGGCCTCCTCGAAGGCGCGCTCCAAAACGTCATTCAGCGTCTTTCCCAAATGTTGCTGCGCAAACCCCTGGACCTTCGGCAACCGATCGATTTCGCGATCGATTTCATGCGCCAACATTTCGCTACGAATGCCAAGCCGCGCGAGCAACGGAGGCACCACGCCATCCGTTTGGTTTACCAGCGCTTCCAGCAAGTGCAGCGGCTCAACCTGCTGATTCTCATGTTGTGCCGCGACATCGTTCGCTTGTTGCAGCGCCTCTTGGGCCTTCACCGTCATTTTTTCAAAACGCAACATGTTCTACCTCTTTTACATCCCTTCTTAAAAAAGGGGCCGCCGAACCGGCAGCCCCCTGATGCTACCACTCCACTGCCGGTTTATTTTCCCGCAGCAGCCGCAGCGGCAACCGCAGGCGTTCCCACGTTCACTTTGATCTGCTTCGGTTTCGCTTCCTCACGCTTCGGAACCGTCAGCGTCAGCACGCCGTTCTGATAATCGGCCTTGATGGCTTCCGAGTTCGCGCTGTTGGCGAGCGAGAAGCTGCGGCTGAACGCGCCATAAGCGCGCTCCACACGCAGGTAGTTGTCTTCGTTCACCTTCTTCTCGAACTTGCGTTCACCGCGAATGGTCAGAATGTTATTTTCCACCCGGATGTCAAGATCCTTCGGATCAACATCGGGCAAATCAGCCTTTACGACCAATTCCTGCTCGGTTTCGTAAATGTCGACGGCGGGCGCCCAGCTCGTGAGATTAGTTTCTCCGGCCGAATGCTCGAGGACGTTGCCAAACAAGCGATTGACCTGTTCCTGCAGGGTAGCAGCCCCGCGAAAAGGCTCCCAACGGGATAAAGTGGTTCTCATGATCCATCTCCAGTTCGTCATTAATTTACAGCATCTAGATAATATAATATGAGCGTATCACTATCAAGTATAATTTTAGGGCTCTGCAATACACATTCAAGACATTTAATATGAGCATCTTACGCGGACACATGGGTTTCTTCATCTGAGTGTGATTCCATGGGTCGACACAAGGCTTCCGCCCCAATTCGTCCCCACTTGGAGTCGGCTCCGCCCTTGAGATGCTGCTAAACTCCCACTTGATGCGCCTGGATGACGTCGACTACCACCTGCCCGAAAGCCAGATCGCTCAACGGCCCCTCGGCCGCCGCGATTTATCCCGCCTGCTGGAGCTGTCTCGACTAGAGGGCGGCTTCCGGGACCGTCTTTTCCTGGAACTGCCGGACCTGCTGCACGGCGACGAGTTGATGGTGCTCAATAACACGCGCGTCATCCCCGCTCGGCTCTTCGGGCGCCGCGCGGGCGTCCATTCGCAGCCCCCCTCAGGCAGCACTCACGGCGAACATCTGAGTGGCAGGGTGGAAGTGTTCCTCACGCGCTGGCTCGATCCACAAACATGGGAAGCGCTCGTCCGGCCCGGGCGCAAAATGCAGACGGGGGAGCGCGTCGCCTTCGGAGAAGGGGAGCTGGAAGCCGAGGTGATTTCGCGTGGAGAACTGGGGGCGCGCACTCTGCGCTTTGTTTCACGTGACACACGAAGCGTGCAGGAGCACCTCGAGAAGTTGGGACACATTCCTCTGCCGCCGTACATCCATCGCGTCGACGAAGAAAACGACCGCGAACGCTACCAGACGGTGTTTGCCAGACGGCCTGGCGCGATTGCCGCTCCCACGGCGGGTTTGCATTTCACTCCTGAGATTCTGGAGAGAATCCGCGCCCGCGGCGTGGAAATCTGCGAACTGACTCTCGAAGTGGGTCTCGGGACGTTCCAGCCGGTCCACGCCGAAACTCTGGAACAACATGTGATGCACTCCGAAGCGTACGAAATTCCTGCCGAGACGGCCCAGCGCATTGAGACCGCACGAGCCGCGGGCCGCCCGATCCTGGCTGTCGGTACGACCGTGGTCCGCGCCCTCGAAGATGCAGCCCTTCGCGCAGCCCAAACCGGCTCAACGGAATCATTGATTTCCGGGAGCGCCGACGCTCGTTTGTTTATCTACCCGGGATTTCGCTTCCGAGTGGTGGACGCGCTGCTTACAAATTTCCATCTCCCGCGCTCAACGTTGCTGGCGCTGGTCTGCGCTTTCGCCGGACGCGAGCAAGTGCTGGCAGCGTACGCGCATGCCGTTCAGGCAGGTTACCGCTTTTATAGCTATGGAGATTGCATGCTGATTCGTTGACGGTCTTGGAAGGTTTTTCAAAGAAGAAAAAAAGTCCGGGCTGGAGCAAGAAATGCCTTAGCAAGTTACGAGTAGGGAGGCTGAGTTGCTGGCCGGCCTCCCCCTCGCGCGTTTAGATGGAGCTGCGACGGCTTTTTTACTTACTCGCTGAATACGAATACGCGGTTTTGTCCCGAAAAGCGGACTTCCTTCACTTGTCCGTCATCCCCGACAAGGACGGAATCGCCTGGGGCCTTTGTATCCCGATTTTCCCAGCGGCCTTCGGCTTCAGCGAGAATTTGTTTCCCCTTATGGACGGTCGCTTTGTTTCCGTCGATCTGCAGACGGTATTCACCGGCTTGTAGATCCGCTTTGCCGATCTTTGCGGACTGCGCGATGCTGATGGTCTTGGTGAAAGGTTTTGCGAGGAGCGGCACGGTCGAGGCCAAAGCCGCTGCCAGGGCCACACTGCGGAGGATCGAATTGAGTTTCATGCGTGTCAACATCCTTTCCGTGAGAATCGAGTCAGCCTGACTTTCAACTGGCGCAACCAAACAGAGAGTTGACACGCGTGGTGTGGGCGAGTAGTCTCACCCGCAAGACACCTCGTTCTTCCTGGACTAACGGCCGGAAAGACTGCGTGTCATCGCCCCGCGGCTGCCACCGCGGGGTTTTTCATTTTCGTTCCTCTGCCTTGCCTGCGCAGCTCTTGCGGCTGCACAGTTATAGACGAGCGGGACGCGAGGAATGTTTCGTCGACGATTGGATTTTTTTCTTCTATTCTTCTTAATATTTGATGGATCCAGCGCATCCGAGGGTACTTTTAGTTGGCGTTTGCTAAACCTTCCCTAAATTTGGAAAAGATTCTTCAAAACCTTTCCGGGGGCCGCGGCATCCGCCAAGCAGATCCCGCGCTGTCCTCTGGTGCAAGGTGCATCGGCTCGCCGCTTCATCTATACTCAATGGAATTTTGCGGATGGCATGAATGCGAATTCTTGTTCTGAGCGATCTTCACGCGAACGCTACGGCTTTTGCCGCGGCGCTGGATTCCGCCGCGGGGCGTTGGGACGTTTCCGTCTGCTTAGGCGATGTTGTCGGTTACGGGCCCGATCCGCATGAAGTCGTCGCGCGACTTCGTGAACTCGGCACGCAAACCATTCGCGGCAATCACGACAAAGCCGTGTCGGGTCTGATGGACACCACGGATTTCAATCCGGTCGCGAAAGCCGCCGTGGATTGGACCCGTGCGCAGCTCAATGGCGAAGATCTTGCGTGGCTTTCCGCGTTGCCACAGGGGCCGTTCGCGACCGACGGGATCGTTCTGGTGCACGGCGCGTTTCAAGACGAGGACGAATACGTTTTTACTCCGGCGCAAGCATTAGACGGGCTGCTCGATTCCACAGCCGCCGTCACTTTTTTCGGGCACACCCATCATCAGGGCGGCTTTTCGTACCAGGATTCGAATTTGGAAGTGCTGCAGATTCGTCCACGCGCGACCGAATCGTTCGCCGCGCTGCGCATCGAAGAGCCGCGGCGCTATTTACTCAATCCCGGCTCCATTGGTCAGCCACGCGACGGCGATCCTCGCGCGGGCTTTGCTATCGCCGATCTCGAACATGAAATCGTGGAATTCTGGCGGGTTCCGTATGACATTGCGGCGGTACAGGAACGGATGCGCGCTGCACAACTTCCTGAGCCCCTCATTCACCGGCTTCTCGTTGGCCGCTAAAAATGTGCCGGAACGGGTACCAGCTTTTCTTCGCACCCGCCTTGACGCCGCGGGGCATCGGGACCAGCATGATGGTCTGAGTAAATTGCATGTCTGAACCCTTACAGATCAAGAGTACCGAGGAGCCGGAGGACAATCGCGGCCGCTCCTGGATTGTATGGATGGGAATCGCGACGATCGCGATTGCGTTGGTCGTGGTCATGTGGCCGGGCGCCGAGAAGCCGGCCGGCTCATTCACGCGCGAATCGCATCTTCCTTTTGGGCCGGCCGAGCAAGGCTATGCGCCGAACCTTCAGATCGAGGGCCTTGCCCTCAGCCGCGCTGAGAATTTTCTGAATCAGGAAATCACTACGCTTGCGGGCCGCCTTATCAACACAGGCGACTTGCAGCTTGCCAATGTCGAGCTCACGGTGGAATTCTCCGATGAACTCGGCCAGGTTGTTCTACGCGAATCGCGTGCGGTACTGGCGCCGAACGCGCCTCCGCTGGCTCCCGGCGAACGCCGCGACTTCGAATTCTCCTTCGAACACATTCCCACTTCCTGGAATATTCAGCAGCCCGTCGTGCGGGTCTCCGGCCTCCTGTTTACTCCCAAGAAAGAATAGTTTACAAGCTACGTGTTTCCTTTATAATTCCCGGCGTGGACTTCTCCGCCGAACTGCAAGCCTGTTTGAAGGAATTCACCGCCGACGGCGTCATCGAGGTCCGCGAAAATGGCGGGAGGGTTGCGCCTTTTTCCGGATTATCCTGGGAAATCCGCGGGGCTTCTGAGAAGCCTCTTCTGCACCTTTGGTCGGAAAACTATAACTTAACGCGACGCGTTCTGGCCATCACCGACCACTCCGAGCAACGACTGACGCTCGCCGTCGAGCGCTTTGGCCGCGCCAAGCCGGACCGCCTTGAATTCATCCGTGTGGAATTCGAGCGCAGCTTGCAGGACCTCTCGCGCCAGGCCTTTTGCGATTATCTCCGCTCTCTCCTGGCGGAACATTTTCCCGACGAATCTCTTGAGTCTTTGACGGCTTCGCCCGATCTCGAACATTCCCTCTCGGGGAATTATGTCCGCGGGCTATTGCGGCGGGGTTCCACGCTGATCGCCGTCTTGGCCGTTCCCGATGGCGAGCCCGTGGATGCTGCGGAAAGCAGTTTGACTTTCGCGCTGCTTTGGTTGGATCGCGCGCGGAACAGCAATCGCCGCGGGTCGGTAACCAGTCTTCGCCTCATCTTGCCCAAAGGCGCGACTCGCCTCGTGGCTTCTCGCGCCGCAGCGCTCACTTCGGATTTATCGCTCGAACTGTATGAGCGTGAACCGGTGCGGGAGTCGCTCGAGAGGATCGACGTGCGGCGCGCGGGGAACCAAGAAACTTGGCTGGTGCCGCATCGCGAATCGCAAGCGCTTCTCGATCGTGCGCGAGCGGCGCTGGAGCCCATCGTCAACTTGTCGCCGCGGGCTATCGCACTCCATCCGGTAGCGCCGTTACGCGAGGTTTGTTTGCGTTTCCGAGGCTTGGCGTTTGCTCGCTGGGAGGACGGCCGCGTTTTCTTTGGATGCCCGGACGCCCGTGAAGAGCTGACACCCTCCACTTTGCCCGCGCTCAAAAAGCTGCTCGAGCAGCTAGAAATTCATCGACACCCGCTGGCCACGGAATCGCGACACGCCCTCTATCGCGCGCAACCGGAGCGCTGGCTTGAATCGCTGGTTCGCGAAGATGTAACGCGCGTCGACGCTGCTCTGGATCCTCGTTTTGTGTATTCGCAAGTCTTCGCGCACGCCGGCGGCGACCACGGCATTCTCGATCTCCTCACCCTCACGCGTTCGGGGCGATTGGCGATCCTCGAGCTGAAAAGCCAGCGAGCACATTCATCTTCCGCTGCAAGCCGCTGGTTATTGGCTCCGTATTCGGCGCCATTTGGAACAGAACGATTTCGCGCGCTATGGATATTTCCCGGGAATTGAACTACAAACCGCTCCACCGCTCGTTTATCTGGTGGCTCCCGCGCTGCGCCTGCACCCATCCACGGATACGCTTCTGCGATTTCTCTCGCCCGAGATGGAAAATACGCGCGTCGGTTTGGCGGAAAGCTGGCGCAGGGGATTGCGTGTAGTGATGCGCCAATAAACGGCGGAGTCTTTCATCCCTCTACACTCTTGCTCTGTCCCTTGTTGTGCCGTTCTTTCTTTTGCTTCCCACAGCCGTTTAGCCTATCTACCGCCCTTTTTTGTTTTTGAAATGTCCTGTTCCAGAGCGCCGCCGCAAAGTAGAATAGTTTGCGTCAACCATTTGAGGTAGAAAAAGTGAATTTTTCCGCGACCATCCGGCATTCGGCGCAAGTTTCTCTCATCGACCTGCGTGGACGGCTCACATTTTTCGAAGTCGGCGTGCTGCGCGAAAACGTTTCTCGGCTTTTGCGCGAAGGCCGCAAGCACATCGTCCTTAATTTGACTGGATTGCAATACCTCGATAGCTCCGGCATCGGCGAATTGGCGCGCATTTACGTGATGGTGGTGAAGAGCGGCGGAGAAATGAAGGTCGTCGGACTGTCCCGGAATGTCGAGCAAGTTTTGAAGATCACCCACCTGTATCAGGTCTTCCCGGAATTTCCCGATGAGGAAGCGGCGTTACAAAGTTTCCCGACGGGCCGAAGCGACAAATCGTCCGAAAATAGCTAGTAGAAAAATACTAGCCAGAAAATCTATCCCTAAAAGGAGAGAAGCAGCTAAGGTGTTTACCTTAGCTGCTTCCCGGGGTGTGTCCTCGAAGTGGTTAGTTATTAACTTAGATGCGCGCCAGCAAAAAAGGTTTCCCTCACTTGAAAAAAATTTGGAGATTCTCTTTTTCGCCAGAAGCGGCTAGTAAAACAGGTACTTACGCCACCGTTCGTCGCGATGCCCGATCAGCCGCATCAACTGCCGGGAGGTATGCAGCGTGAAAGGTCTGGGCCGCCGAGCCAGCTTCAATCCTGCCTCTTCCGGTGTCCTGTCGCCCTTGCCGTTATTGCAGCGGTAGCAGCAGGCCACGAGGTTCTCCCACGAAGACCTTCCGCCGCGCGATCTCGGCACTACGTGGTCCAGCGTCAATTCCGAACTGGGAAAGATGCGCCCGCAGAATTGGCAGGTGTTGCGATCGCGCAGCAAAATGTTCTTCCGCGAGAGAGCCCGGCTCTGCTGCGGAATATGCCGGTACGCTAGAAGGCGGATTACGGACGGCACCTTATGGGCGTGAGCCGCCGAGTGCACCTCGGCGTTGTGCATCTCTTCAGCTTGAGCCACTCCCTTGAGGAGCAGAACCATCGCGCGCCGGACCGCCGTCACGTTAATCGGCTCATAGGTCGCGTTCAGAACCAAGACAGGTTCCTGCATCAGCGACCCACGTCGCGGCATAATTTGGTTGTGGGATCTACTGCCCGCGGGATCCGCAGGGCTGGGCGCAAGCTCCCCGTCTACTTCGGGGGCATACCGCCCTCGGAAATCGACCGACTTTGGCCGGTTTGCGCTCATGGCGCTACCTGCTCTTACAGAGTACCATTTCTGGGGGCCGGGATGGGATTTCTCACGGCCCGGGCTACCGTCAGGCCTAAGACCGATTTCGCCCCCGACTCCAGCAGCGCTCGCGCGCACGCGTCAAGCGTCGCTCCTGTCGTCATTACATCATCTACCAGTAAGACGCGTTTATTGTCAACTTGGCTGCCCGGACGTGTGGCAAAAGCACCACGCACAGACTCCCAGCGCTCTTCCACGGTTAGCACTTGCTTGTTTGGGCGCGCCCTGGTCCTCATTAGCAGCACCGCATTATGCGGCAGCCCGAGTTTGCGAGCCAGCGGCTTGGAAATAAGCCCAGCTTGGTTATAGCCACGCTGCCGTTCACGATCCCGATGCAAAGGAACCGGAACCACGACGTCAGCCGCCAGCCGCTCTCCCTCCCGCTTGATAAGGCCGGCCAATTCTTCCGCGAACCAATCCGCCAAAGGTTCGATTCGCTCCCACTTCAGCAGAAGAATGGCTTGCACAAGCAATTCTTCGTACTTTCCGTAACTTCGGGCCCGTTCAAAAGCATAGGTCTTCTGCTGGCAAGCCCGGCACAGCGGTTCTTTTCCGTCGGTTGGCGGCGTTCCCCAGAGGGGCTGCCCACAGATGTCGCAGGATTGTTCCCAATTTGCAGCGAAACGGCTTAAGCACGCCTGACAGATAGGAACCCGGCTCGCCCCCCTGAGTAGCTGTCCGCAAGTTCTGCAGTCCGCAGGGAAAAACAGGCTCACCAACGCGTCACCGGCTTCCGCAAGCCATCCACGCACACCCCTACGCGGTGCCCGAACTGCCGCGGACGAAGCGTTTTCTCCGATCACGATGGAGAAATCTACTCCTCCCACGCCTATATTGAAAGAGAGAAGGTACGCTAGGGTAATTTAAGGTCAAACTCGCCCTCAAGCCGCCGACTTTGAACGGTAGCCTTACTCAGCGCACTTTATCCCGGCGGGGTTACAGCAGACCCTGTTCCATCTTTTCTTGGCAGGAGATGCAGTGCTTGGCCCAAGGTACCGCTTCGAGCCTCTTCTGCTGCATTTCTTCCTGGCAATTGGCGCACACGCCGTATTCATCGGTCTGGATGCGCTTAAGCGCCGCATCGATCATATTTAGGATCGTGCGGTCCGTATTAGTCATGCCAAAGAGGAACTCTTTCGTATAAGAGTTCGCTGCTTTGTCCGCGAGGTCCACCGTGGGATCTTCATCCGCGGTGCGTCCCTCTTCCTGGGTACGCGCGATCGTCTTCATCAGTTCCTCACGCCGCGTCACCAGCTTTTTTTTGTAGTAGTCGAGCCTTTTCTTGTCCATGAGAGTCCCGCCCCTCTGTCTGCTTTCGGGGCCACCTAAAAACTCCGTAGTGTAGACCTGCCTCTCCAGAGTGTCAAGTTTGATGCGCTCACCTTGTATAAGGTATAGGATTGCGCCCCCGCAGCCACTGTCTTGCCCACTCCTGGCCCACGCCTCATAATGTCGTTTACCCAGTTTCGCCCCGGAGGACCATGCCATGCCCGCCAAAAAGCTGACCGACACCGAGGTTCAAGCCCTCCTCACCAAATTGCCAGGCTGGAAAATCCTCGGCGGCAAGCTGCATCAGGAATATGTATGCAAGGATTTCGTCGCGGCCTTCGGCAATATGACTCGCGTCGCCCTCGTTGCCGAAGCAATGAATCACCATCCGGAGTGGTTTAACGTATGGAACAAGGTGGTGATCGATCTGACTACCCACAGCGTCCAGGGCATCAGCGATTACGATTTCCGGCTAGCCGAAAAGATCGAAGAGATTTTCGCGCCTGTCCGCTAGCCCCAAACGATGCGTCAACTCGATCGCCCTGGTCGGTTCCGCAGGTCTCTGGCTAGGCGGCCAGTCGCATTTCCGCGCCCTCGGGTTCAGGTCCTATTGACGCCGACTCTGCCTGCGAGAAAATTGCACTACAGCTTCCTAGAGCCAAGCGGCCAGGAAGTTTGCATTATTGATGATTCCTACTGCCGCTTTTATCCCTATGTGACGGCGGGACGATACGCCGCCTTGTCCGTCTCGGACGCCGGCGTTGGGATGGACGTGGAGATGCGGGAACGTTTTTTCGAACCCTCCGCCGTTGACGGAGAAGAGGCGCTGCGCCTATGCGAAAGCGAAACGCCCGCTCTGGCTATACTGGACCTCGTGATGCCTAAATTGGGGGGACTCGATACAGCGGCAAAGCTTGCGGAACGGTTCGTCAGGATACCGGTCTTGTTTACGAACGGCTATTCTCAGGAATCCAGAGGCTTGGATACAACAGCACGCTATTTGCAAAACCCTCTAGCCCCACGTGTCTGAGCCGCATGGTGCGTGAGATTCTGGATCAGTCGAAAAACCTATCTCCTCCAGCCTAAGACCATCTCCCCGATGTTTTTTGGGTGCCGCTTTGTTTTGCCGTTGACACCCGCCTATTGCGGTGCTACAAAGCCCCAAAGACAAGCCCTTTGGTGGTAAGTCTCTTACCGCAATTCATTCAGCGAGTGGGGCCGCAGACCTGCCTGGCAGGGCAGTGCTGCGCGGCCGCCTAGGGTATTGTCGTGTAACACCCCACCTCACCCCGGGAGGTGAGAACCCCACGGTTTTCACCTCCTTTTTTCTTGCGAGTCTTCCGCATTGTTGCGTCGTTGACGCATACCCTGAATCGAAGAAGGCGATCTCGCCGAACGTCCAAGGTTTCTTGCCTCTCGACTCTCCTCGGTTAAGATAGTCCCTATCTTGGCTAAATCCGAAATGTCCACGCCGCCGCTTTTGGCTTTGCAGGATGTGACCGTCGTTCGCGCAGACTCCGCCGAGCGCCCGGCGCTGGACCGCGTTTCTCTCCGAATCGAGAGCGGCGAGCACGTTTGCATCCTTGGGCCGAACGGCTGCGGCAAGTCCACACTCATCAAAACCATTACCCGCGAGTGTTATCCTCTGGCCCTCGAGGGCTCATCCATTTCGATTCTCGGCCGCGAGCGCTGGAATATTTTCGAGCTGCGCTCGCTACTGGGGATCGTCTCACCCGATCTGCTGGCGTCTTGCACCACGGACGCAACAGGACGCGACGTGGTGCTTTCCGGCTTTTTCAGCAGTACGCGCATTTTTCCGCACCACCATCCCGATCCCGCCGATCTCGAACGTGCCGAAGCGATTCTCCGACGTTTGGGCATCGCGCACCTCTCCGCCCGCCCTGTCTCCCAGATGTCCTCGGGAGAAGCGAAGCGAACGCTAATCGCTCGCGCCCTAGTACACCATCCACAGACATTGCTCTTCGATGAGCCGAGTAACGCTCTGGACATCGCCGCGCAGTATCAACTGCGCGATACCATGAGCCAGCTTGCGCAGAGCGGCCTCGGCATTCTTTTGGTCACCCATCATGTTTCGGAAATTATTCCGGAGATCGAACGTGTAGTCCTGCTGCGAGAAGGCCGCATTCTGGCCGATGGCGCTAAGCAGGAAATCCTTAACGCCGAGCATCTTTCTTCACTCTTTGGCGTTCCCGTCCGGATTGGACAACGGGACGGCTACTTTCATTTGTACTAAGCAGCGGACGATGGCGCGGCCACCGTTCTGATGCTCGGACGCACGATCCAATTCCCGATTCCCTGCAGTCCAATTGCCGCCAGAAGAAGCACGACGGGATCGATGGGATGGCGATAGCGCAGCGAGGTATGCGTTACGTAGTAGAGCAGCGGGAAAACCACGAGAACAGCGACAATCGGAAAAGCATATTCATTTTTCCTCACAAAAAGGAAGACCGCGCCTAACAAGGCGAACAGCGGCGCCGCATCATTGCACAGCAATATCACGCGCACCCACAAGGAACCTGCTTGGCGAAACGTAGCTAGGGGAGTGGCCGTTCCTGCCCAGAAATCCACGAAGCGCTGCGAAATCAGCCAAACTTCAATCCGCGGATGTGTTTTGATAAAAGCGACGGCTTTTCTCTCCTCTTCTTCCATGAACGGCGTTTCGCCCATGCGCAGGTAGCGCAGTATTTCGCGGTCCTGCGTGATTGGCCCGGGACGAAACCTGTTCTGCTCGTCGTAATTCTCGTTGTTGCCGACATACAGTTCGAATGCAAAATTCGACCGCAAGGGAATGAGCTTATGGAAAACCGCATAATTGCGAATGGTCCACGGCACGCAACAAAATAGCGCGATGGCCCCAGCTAGAGCCGGCCTCAAGAACCGCCACGCGCTGCGATCTTGATTTCGAGCCCGGTAAGCCGCCCACAAGAGAAACACTGGAAGCACCAAAGCGACGGCAGGATTCGTGAGCAGCGCAAAGCCCCAAAGAATTCCATAGAGACACCAATTGCTAACCCGCCGCGACTCTACCAATTCCAACGTGGCCCAAACCAAAACCGCAACCAGAAGAGCGGACAAACAAGTGTCCCAAATCCATTCGAAGGGAATCAGGATTGCATTCGGGAATAGAGCCCATAGCCAAGCGGCTCCGCTGGCGACGCCGAGTCCTGCGACGCGCTTACCCGTGTAGAAAATCGGTATGCAAGTGGCCGCCGAAAAGAGAATATTCAGAAAAAGTGCCGCGAAGAAGGAACGAAGCGTATGAATGCCAAAAACTCTGAAAATTCCCGCGAGAACATAGGGATAGACGGGCGTCAGCCACGCGGTCGGGCCTGAATCTCTTTGAAAGGGAGATGAGAATCCCTTGCCGCTGGCGATCGAATAGGCAATGTGGCCGGCCTCTGTCTGAAACGGGACAATACTCAAGACGCGCGGCGAAAACTGCCGCACTTCATACCATGCGAACGCCACGCGCATTCCCAAGGCGGCAATCACGATCAGCAAAAGAGACGTAACGGCTTTTCGCAAGGCGGCGTTCATGGATACTTTGCTTGTTCCCGGTGTGCGGAAAAATCTCACGCGGCTGTCATTCGAGCCTCTCGCCAAAAGGAAGAAGGCGCGAATAGCCTAACTCAATCCGCGGCCAAAACGAGGAAGGAAACGCCAGCTATTTTTCCGTGCGGGGGATGGTGAGCGGACGTGCATCCGGGTGTTTCGAGGACCAGTCCTCTGGGGGAAAAGCCACGCGCCAGAACGCAGGGCGCGGCTCGGAAAACTCCAGTCCGACCTCGGCCTTCCCCGCACGCACGGGGCCGAGAAACGCAACGTGGCACTCCTGCTCTTCTTGCGTCCGCTTATGCTGCATCATGACTCTACTTCCGCTCGTGAGCCGCGCACTCACCACAATCAAAGCGCCGTGCGCGTTGATGGCGAGCGTCTCGGTCTCTTCCTCGAGTGGGTGGCCCTGCGAGTCCGTTCCCCACACGCGCACGGGGACCTGCATCAGTACGCGCTGGCTGCGGCGGCGCATCTGGGAATTCCCAGAACGAGTGTGGGCATGTGCCATAGCACCTCTCAGGGTCAACTATACCGAGCCGGACAGCCTTGTCGAGCGGCAACGCCCGAATAGGTACCGAATCGTGCTTCTACGAGCTCTTTTTTCTCGAGGGCCCATGTATGTTTTGGAGTGGATGCCCCTGCTAGCCTCGTTGGTCGATCGGAACATACTGGCGGGTATCGTGGCCGAGATAAATCTGCCGGGGCCGCGCAATCTTCTGTTCGGGATCAAGAAGCATCTCTTCCCATTGCGCCACCCAGCCCGATGTGCGCGGAATCGCAAAAAGAACGGGGAACATCGAGATCGGGAACCCCATGGACTGGTAGATCAGCCCGGTGTAAAAATCCACGTTCGGGTAAAGCTTGCGCTTAACGAAATATTCGTCTTCGAGAGCGATGCGCTCGCACTCCAGCGCGATCTCCAGCAGCGGATTCTTGCCCATCAATTCGAACACTTCGTAGGCCACGCGCTTGATAATGCGAGCGCGCGGATCGTAATGCTTGTAAACGCGATGGCCGAAGCCCATCAGCTTCACTTCTCGCCGGCCTTTACGCGCTTGATGTAACTCAGGAACTTTCTGTACCGACCCGATCTCCAGCAGCATGTGCAGCACTTCTTCGTTCGCTCCACCATGCAGCGGCCCATAGAGCGCGGCGATAGCCGCCGCCGCCGGCCGAATACGGATCGACGTGCGAACTCCCGACTCCGCGCATGGTGTTCGCCGAACAGTTCTGCTCGTGATCTGCATGCAAGATGAAAAGAATGTCGAGAGCGCGCTCGAGCGTCGGATTCGGCCGGTACTTCGCTTCCGTCGTCCGGAAGAGCATGTTCAGGAAATTGCCCGGATAGCTCAGCTCGTTATCCGGATAGACGTACGGCATCCCCAGGTGTGCCGGTAAGAGAACGCCGCAATCGTGGGCATCTTCCCGACAGCCGGTAGGTCTGCTTGCGCCGCGACTCTGCGTTAAAGATGTCTTTGGCGTCGTGATAAAACGTCGAAAGCGCGGCGATCGTCGAAATCATCATGCCCATTGGGTGGGCGTCGTAATGAAAACCGTCCAGAAACTTCTTGATGCTCTCGTGGATAAACGTATGATGCGTGACGTTGTAAGCCCAATCCTTGAGTTGCGAAGCCGTCGGCAGTTCGCCGTGAAGCAGCAGGTAAGCCGTCTCGAGATACGTGCTTTTTTCCGCGAGCTCCTCGATCGGGTAGCCCCGGTAACGCAGGATGCCGGCATCGCCGTCGATAAAAGTGATTTTGCTAACGCAGGACGCCGTGTTGTTGAACGCCGGATCGTAGCTCAACATGCCAAATTCCGTTGGGTCCACCTTGATCTGCCGCAGGTCCATGGCTCGGATTGCGCCGTGCGTGATGGGAATTTCGTAGCTTTTTCCGGTGCGATTGTCCGTGATGGTTAGGGTTTGGCGGGGCGCGGCGGAGCCATCGGGCTTTTTCGTTTGCGTTGCGGTCGGCGCGGATTCCATGAGACGGTCCTCGAAAGCAGTGACGGCGAACGGCTCTTACCACTCCACTCTACACCAAAGGGAGGCCGCCGGGAATGGGACTCGACAGCCTGTAACTACAAGCAGCCGTTGGCGTTGGAGGAAACGCAGCGAAATCCGGCCGCCGTCCAATGGCCCGCCTACTATGCCTCTTGACAATAGTCGTTATAACGAGTATTATCTCCCTGTCTTACCCGGGAGGTGGACCATGATCGAAATCCGCAAAAGCCATGACCGCGGCCATTTCAACCACGGCTGGCTCGATACCTATTTCACGTTTTCCTTTGCCGACTATTTCGACCCCAAGCACGTGCAATTTCGCACCCTGCGCGTCCTGAACGACGATCGCATCGCGCCTGGCGAGGGTTTCCCCACGCATCCCCACCGCGACATGGAAATCGTCACCTATGTTCTCGAAGGCGCTCTCGAACACCGCGACAGTATGGGCTCCGGCTCCGTCATTCGCCCCGGCGACGTCCAGTACATGAGCGCAGGCTCTGGCGTGACGCACAGCGAGTTCAACGCGTCCGACGCCGAACCCGTGCATCTGCTGCAAATTTGGATGTTTCCCGAAGAGAAGGGCCTGAAGCCGGTCTACGGGCAGAAAACCTTCAGCGAAGAAGAAAAGCGCGGCAAGCTTCGCCTTGTCGCGTCGCCGGATGGTCGCGACGGCTCCGTGAAAATCCGTCAGGACAACGAACTCTACGCCACGGTCCTAGCCACAGGCGAAGCCGTAAAGCACGAGCTGAAGCCCGAGCGCCACGCCTACGTCCAAGTCGCGCGCGGCAGCGTCCAGCTAAACGGCAAGCAGCTCGACGCCGGCGACGGCGCGGCCATCTCCGCCGAAAAATTCGTCGAACTCACCGGTGTCGATAACGCCGAAGTCCTGCTTTTCGATTTGGCTTGATCGCCCGTGCCGTTTGAATGGTCAGTTTGCACAGCGCGCAGGAATGCTCTCTCTCCATAAGTTCCTGCGCGTTTCGTTATTTGAGCTTCGATTTACTCGTATCGCAAAGCCACCATCGGGTCGACACGTGTGGCACGCCGCGCAGGTATATAGCCGGCGATGACTGCAACGGCCGAAAGTACGCAAATCGCGCCGATAAACGTGAGTGGATCCCGAGGTGCGAGCCTAAAAAGCATTTTTTGCAACACTCCCACTGCTGCCAAAGAAAGACACACACCCGCCGCAGTGCCCGCGAAGAGCACGATTCCTACGTCGCGCATCACCAGCCGAAGAATCGACCACCGTGGCGCTCCCAGCGCCATGCGAATCCCGAATTCCGGCTGCCGCTGAGTCACCAAGTAGCTTAAGGCGCCATAAAGGCCGATCATCGCCAGCAGAAGCGCCAAGCCGCCAAAAAAAGTAGATAGCGTGGCGAGCAACCGTTCCTGCACCAGCGAATCGTCAACCTGCTGCGCCAGCGTCGTGAAGTCGAGCGGGATCGCTTTGCTGACTCCCGCCACGGCGTCCTGCACCGCGGGAATGAGCGCTGACGGGCGCGCGATCGTCCTTATCTCAAAGGATTCCTCTTCCGCGCGCTCAGGAATCTGCGTCACCGGGAAATACGCAGTCACTGAGCTCTCTTCCCGGAGCGACTCATATTTGGAATTCTTTACTAAACCCACGATTTGAATCGCCGCAGCCTCGTGGCCCGCCTCCGGCTTCACCCGAAAGTACTTTCCGACCGGATTGCCGTTCGCAAAGAACCTCCGCGCTAGAGCCTCATTGACGATGGCTACTTTTACCGAGGTCTTTGTGTCCGCCTCGCTGAATCCGCGCCCGGCCAGCAGCGGTGTCCGCATCGTTTCAAAATAGCCGGGCGATATGAAGTTAAAATAGGCCACGGCATCCTCGCCCCTCGGCGGATCCGGCCCGTCCACTTCCAGCTCGTTGTTCCAGGTCCGGTTGCTGACTGGTGTGATGATAGACCGGCCCGCGGACACAACGCCGGGAAGAGTGCGCAATCGGCCTTCAATCTCTTCGAACATCGCGGCCTGCAGCTCGGGCGCTATCTTCGCCGTGTGTAGATCCGTGTTCACGATCAGCACATTGTTTCGATCGAATCCTATGTCCATCGTTACGAGTTTCACCAGACTCCGCAGAAAAAGACCGCTGGCCACCACCAACACCAGCGACAACGCCACTTGCGCCGCCACAATCCACTTACCTGGACGAAACTTTGCCCGGCTCTCTGCCTCGACCGCTTGGCTCCCTTTCATCGCGGAGGTCAACCAAACGCGCGTCGAACGAAACGCCGGCAATATCCCAAACAAAAGTCCCGTGAAAAGGGCTGCCGCGGCTGTGAAACCCAATATCCGCCAATCAAACGTCAGATCAAGGAAGACATTGTCGCTTTTCGTGGAAATGTATCGCACCAGCAGCGAACTTCCCCAGCGTGCGAATGCCACGCCGAGCACGGCACCCGCAGTCGAAAGCAAAATACATTCTGTCAGCAACTGCCGGATCAATCGCGCTCTCGAAGCGCCTAACGCCTTTCTGACTGCGAATTCCCTATGACGGGCCGCTGCGCGAGCCAGCATCAAGCTCGCGATATTTGCGCACGCGATGAGCAGCACGAGGCCCACAACCCCCATGAGGATGTCCAGAGGCTCCTTGAATTCCCGGCGTATCCATGACATTCCGGTCGCCCCCGAAATGGCAACCAGCCTGAGCTTTAGGAATCGCGCTTGTTCTTTGTCATCCCAATCTTTCGGCAAAGCCGCGGCAAAGATTTCCGGAGACAGCACACTGAGTCGTGCGTTCAATTGGTCCTTGCTGATGCCCGGTTTCAAGCGTCCCATGATACTGAGCCACCACCAGGATCGATGGTCCAGCCGGCGATCATTTCCATCGAAGATGTCAGCAGCGCAAATCGGAATTGCCACATCAAATTTGCTGCCCACCTGAACACCGTAAAAACCTGGGGAACTCACGCCGATAATCTGAAATATATGATTGCTGAGCGAAATGGTGCTACCGATGGCGCTTGGTGAGGCTCCGAAATGATCTTGCCAGAAGCCATAGCTGAGGTCCGCGACGGCTGGGCAGCCCCGCTTGTCATCGGCTCGGGAAAACAGTCGCCCGGCCTCTGGGCGCACGCCTAGAGTGCGGAAATAGTCGCCGCTGGCAAAGATTCCGCTGGCTTCTTGGACAGCGCCGCCCTGTGCCAGATCGAAACTATTATCGCCCCAGGCAAAGGCGCCCGAAAACACGTCCTGATGGTCGCGTATCTGCTCCCACAGCGGATTTGTAAAGCTCGCAGTGCCCTCGCCCCCGCCAGAAAAGTTAGCGCGCAGCACCTGCACCAATTCCTCGGGCCTTTGTACCGGCAAGAGCCGCAGCATGACTGAATCGATCAAGCCGAAAATTGCCGTATTCGCGCCGATGCCGAGCGCGAGTGAAAGGATGGCGACGCAACTAACGACCGGTGTGCGCCCGAGGATTCGGAGTCCGTAGCGGATATCTTGCATGAGCGTTTCGATCAGGCTCACTCCGCGTGCATCGCGAATCTCTTCCTTAAGTTGTTCATGGCCGCCAAATTCGATCCTCGCGCGCCGCTGCGCTTCCTCCCACGTCAGCCCCGCTTTGATGTTCTTCTCGACCTGTTGCTCAAAATGAAATCGCAGCTCCGCGTCAGCTTCCGATTCGACGGCCTTTCGGCGGAATACCGAACGCAGGCGAAAAAGCAAATCGTTGAACATGGAAGCTCCTTATGTCGTTTCGAGAATCTGCGCCACGGCTGCCGCCAGCTTCTTCCACGAATCCTTTTCGAGTTCGAGCTGTTTCCTGCCGGCTCGGGTCAGTTCGTAGTATTTCGCCCGCCGGTTGTTTTCCGACGTGCCCCATTTCGCCTTGATCCATCCGCGCCGCTCCAGCCGATGCAGCGCCGGATATAGCGAACCCTGCTGAATCAGCAGCACATCGCTCGAAATCTGTTGGATTCGCTCGGAAATGGCCCAGCCATGCTGCGGTTCCAGCGCGAGCGTCCGCAGAATCAGCAGGTCCAGCGTCCCTTGCGGAAGTTCAATCCTCTTTTGCGCCATTCACGCACTCCCCTGTCGCTTCGACAAGAAACGCTACTCCGACTCCTGTCGAAGCGCAAGGGGAGCTGCCTGTCGCGCCAGACTACTTGCGGTAGAAATTAAACTGTCTAATTAATCTTTCTCTTTCGTTTTGGATGCTGAAGTTCGGCTGCTGTTTTTATCAATGCAGGGATCGACAGGCCCACATTGAAAGCCAGTAAAGGCGTGATTTCCCTGGACAAATCATGTGCGAGCGCAGCTATCCCGCCAAGGACAGCTAATCCCACGAATTGCGTCCAATAAATCCAATTGAAATCGGGTCTCTCGGTCTCAGGAGATTGGGAAATGAGATGAAGCCGGAACAGATTGACGGCTAGCCCGCCGAAAAAGCCGAACAGGAAGGCAGTAAATCGATGATCCCAAAAGTTCACGCGACTTTGTCGGACAGCGCAGCTAGAAATTGGGCTCCGAGTCCGTGAGTATCGCGGTAATGCCGCCGCGTCGTATAGAGGCTACGGCCTGCTTCGTCAGGAATAGAAGAACGCACGATTTCCTGCTTCAAGCTTTCAAGAGATTCCTGCACCTGGGTTGCCGGAACGCCGGTTTGCTGGGCTACACCGTCAACAGTGCGCCATTCGTAGCGGTCGTCTTCGAGGGCGCGAATAATCTGGTCGCGAATACTTCCGTTCAGTTGAAGCGATTGCTTATTTCCGTTCTCGCCCATTCGACACCTCGTCCTGCAAAGCCATTATCGGATGCAGTCAATCTACTTGCAAGATAATTTCTCTTAGAAGTATACAGTGAGGTCAAACTCGTCTCAGCCGGGCGTGCGCTGGAATTCCCGCATGAAGCCCGTCAACGCTTCCACGGCCTCGAGCGTTACGGCGTTGTACAGAGAGACTCTCATCCCGCCGACCGACCGGTGGCCAGGAGTGCCGGCCAAGCCGGCCGCGGCGGCTTCCTTCGCGAAAGCTTTTTCAACCGCTTCATCCCCGCCCGCCACGCGAAACACTACGTTCATCTTCGAACGCGACGCCCTTTCAACCGGGCAGCGGTAAAAACCTTCGCTCGCTTCGATCGTGTCATACAGCAGTTTAGCCTTCGCATTATTGCGTTTTTCGATTCCGGGGATTCCGCCCTCCGCATCGATCCATTCCATCACCAACCCGACGATGTACACCGCAAACGTCGGCGGCGTGTGATACAGCGACTTCTCCTTGATGTGCGTCCGGTATTGCAGCAGCGTCGGCAGATTCTTGTCCGCCCGCTCCGCCAGGTCCTTGCGCACGATCACCACGGTCACGCCGCTCGGCCCCAGATTTTTCTGAGCCCCCGCGAAAATCAGCCCGAATTTCTTCACGTCAATCGGCCGCGAAGCGATGTCCGAGGACATATCCGCAACCAGCGGCACGCCGCCCGTTTCCGGCAGCTCCGTCCACTGCGTCCCCTCAATCGTATTATTCGTGCAAATGTGCACGTACGACGCGTCCGGTGACAACTTAATCTCGTCCTTGCGCGGCAGCCTCGCAAACTTATCCGCCTCCGTTGACGCCGCGACGTTGTGCAAAATCCCTTTCTTCAATTCCCCCAGCGCCTTCGCCGTCCAGGTCCCCGTGTGAATCAAATCCACCGGCTTCCCCGGCAAACACAGATTCATCGGCGCCATCGTGAACTGCATACTCCCGCCGCCCTGCAGAAAGAGCACCGCATACTCCTCGGGTATCGCGAGGTGCTTCCGCAGCCCCGCTTCCGCCGCCGCCATAATGCTCTCGAATTCCGGCGAGCGGTGGCTCATCTCCATCACGGACATCCCGCTCCCGCGCCAATCCAGCAACTCCTCCCGAATCCTCTCCAGCACCGGCAGCGGCAACGCCCCCGGCCCCGCATTGAAATTGTGTACGCGCTTCACCGCGCGCTCTGTAGCTGTCGTCGTACTCACGATGGATGATTCCTTTCTATCGAGTATTGCGCACCCGCAAGGCGGCGTGGCCGCTGTTTGTTTAGCCTTTCAGAATAGCAGAGTCTCGCGTGCCACCTGAAATGGCGATTCCAGCCGCGTTCCGAATCGTCCGCTAAGTTTCCGCAATCGCAAACTCCACGCGCCGCCGCATCGGATCAATCCTCTCGGCGCGCACGTGCACGCGGTCACCGAGATGCCACGCCAACTCTTTGGCCTTCGCGCCGCGCCCTCGCCGCGCCCCCGCACCCCCGCGCCGCCCTTCGTCTCCCGAGAGCGCCACAATCGCATGATCCCGCTCCCGTAAAACGCACCGCCCCCCCGCGAAATCCTCCAGCGCATTGATCGTCAGCAGCCCTTCGACAAACACTTCGAACAACTCCACGAAGCATCCGAATTTCTGCACCGAAATGATCAACCCTTCATATTCCTCGCCGAGATGCTGCTCCATGAACTGCGCCGTCTTCCAATCCATCAGCTCGCGCTCCGCGCCGTTCGCCCGGCGCTCAGCTTCCGAAGTCTCCGAAGCAATTTCCTCGAGCTGTGTCTGCGAATACAGCGTCGCCTCCACACCGCGCCCCGCATGGCTGGCCGCCGGCGCCGCCGCTTGCGGATGCTCCAAAGCCCACTTCAACACGCGATGCACGATCAAGTCCGGATATCTTCGAATCGGCGAAGTGAAATGCGTGTACTCATCAAATCCCAGCGCGAAATGTCCCAGCGGCTCCGCGGCGTATCTCGCCTGCTTCAGCGACCGCAGCATCAAATACGAAACGATCCTCTCCTCCGGCTTCCCCGCCAATTTCCGCAATAATTTCTGATAATGCTGCGGCGTAATCCGCAGCTCTGTCGCCCCCGGCAGCGCCACGCGCATCCCGCGCTCCCGCCCGTGCCCGTACGAATCCGGCCGCCCCGCCTTTGCCGGCGCCGGCACGCGCCCGTGCCGCACCGCAATCTCGCGATGGTGCAAATCCGCCACGCCCAGCGAGTATCCAAACGCCCGCGCCAGCTCTTCGAACTCCAAGACTTTCCTCGCATCAGGCTTCTCATGTACCCGATGCAGCGCCGCAATCCCGCGCTTCAAAAGATACCCGTCCACCGCCCGGTTCGCCGCCAGCATAAATTCCTCAATCAACCGGTGCGCAATGTTCCGCTCGCTCCGTACAATGTTTGTCATCCTCTGTTGCTCGTCAAACTCAATCACCGGCTCCGGCAAATCGAAATCGATCGATCCATGCTCGTTTCGCCGCGCATTCAGCAGCAGCGCCAGCTCTTTCATATCGCGAAAATGTCCCGCCAGCCCCGCGTACCGCACTGTCGCATCCGCATCGCCCTCAATCACTTTATTGACGTCCGTGTACGTCATCCGCTCCGCCGACCGGATCACTCCCGGCGTCATGTGCGCGCTTCGCATGTTTCCCGCGGCGTCAAACTCCATCAGCGCGCTCATCACCAGCCGCTCCTCGCGCGGCTTCAGCGAGCACATCCCGTTCGAAAGCGCCTCTGGCAGCATCGGTACCGCGCGGTCTGGAAAATACACCGACGTCCCGCGCAGCCGCGCCTCCTGATCCAGCGCCGTTCCCGTTCGAACGTAATGCGCCACGTCCGCGATGTGCACCTGCAATCTCCAGCCGCCGTCCGCTCGACGTTCGACGTACACCGCATCGTCAAAATCCCGCGCCGTCTCGCCATCGATCGTCACGATCGGCAAATGCCGAAAATCATTGCGCCCCGCTCTTTCGCTTTCGCTCACCCGCTCCGCGCGCCGTTCCGCTTCTTCCAAAACCGCCAACGAAAATTCATGCGGCAGATGATGCTTGCGAATCATGATCTCGGTGTCCACGCCGAGCTCGCCGGGCCGCCCTAAAATTTCGATCACGCGTCCCGTCGCCGCCGCTCCTCCCCGCGGATAGCGCACCAGCTCCACATTCACCACCGCTCCATCCAGCTCCGGCAGCCTCATCCCCCGCTTCACAGCCGCGCCATGTCCGCCCGCCCCGCCGTCCAATTTTTCCCGCAGCGCCGCCGTCAACTCTTCCCCCGGCGGAATCTCCACCTCGTGCTGCATTCGCGCGTCGTAGGGCATAACGACATTCCCTCTCGGCCCGTACCGGAACAATCCCACGATCGAAGCGTGCGCCCTCCCCAGCACGCGCACGATACGCCCTTCCGCTCTCTGCCCGCCGCCGCGCGTGCCTCCTCGAAACTCGCTCACGCGCTGCAATTTCGCCAGCACGTGGTCCCCGTGCATCGCGTCTTCCACCGCGTCCCGTGGAATAAACACATCTCCATCGAGTTGCGGCATCGGCACATCCGGCACCACAAATCCGTAGCCGTCATGGTGCAATACCAACCGTCCTCGCACCTCGTCGCGCGCCGCCGCAGCGCCAGGCCCGCTCACCGCCCGCCGCGCATCCCCCTCCGCACCCATCCCCGAAGTGTCGGCCTTCTTCCTTCCCATATCTTCCGCGCCTTTCCGGCCCACCAATCGGTACCTTCCCCCCGGCAACTCTTCAATCGCGCCTCGCTTCTTCAATTTCACCAGCATCTTAAACAGGGGCCGCCGCTCGGCTTTCCCCAGATGCAGTCCTCCGGCAATCTCATTCGCCGAGGCCGCATCCCTCGTAACTTGCAGAAAACGCAGTATATTATCTGGATTCAGGTGTGAGATTCGGGTCATAAGGCGCAGGCGGTTCCCCCCGCATTGTGAGGTTTTTACCCCGTCGGCTCTCCCCATCCCGCCAATTTCGGCGCCGCCAGCCTCGCGGTTTTCCTCAAGCGGCTTCCCGCCCACAGGATTCTGTCACTTTTTTTCAATTTCACCGGAACTTTTTTCTGTCTGCCGGGATTAATAGGTAGGCCAACACACGACCGGCTAGCCGCCCTCCGTCAGGCTGGCCGGACATCCCCGAAAGGGGACACGAGGAGGCGGAACGACCTGGTCCGCCTCCTCATTTCTTTGCCCTCCAAACACGGCGAAGGTTTGCGGCGAAATTACCGAAATTTTCAGCTATTTTAAGGGAATAATCGAAATTGGGGGCTGAACGGCCGTTTTGGAGGGGCGAACGACTGTGTCGTTTATCGGGAAACGTCCTGCCCATCCACAGCTTTCAAAGTTTCCCTGGCGAAAATCAACCGGTTGGGATCAAACACTCCGTAGCAGTCTCTCCTGAGTTCCTGCGGCTCGTGTGCGTTCGCACAAAGCCCAGCCACGCGAAGCAACTGCCTCCTAACACCGCACACAGTGCTATTGGAATCCGGAAGATCACGCCTATCAACTGGTTCTGATAGGCGTGATCAACTAGCTCTACGGTTTCTTCTTCGCCGCCGGTTTTGCTCCCGCCACTTTGGGGCTGAGCAGTGTTAAGGCATCTTCCGCGTTGAACGGGAACTGGCGAACCGACTGTTGGCCGGTACTGCTGAGTGTAATGTCCACGCGCCGGTTTTGGGCCAATGTCACAACCCGCAAGTTGCTCAGGATTTTGTTCTTCTCTTCCGGGCTCAAGTTGGGATGTTTTTCGACCAGCTCTTTTACCTCCTCGGTGGTCATGTTTTGTTCTTCCCCAAACGCTTTGGTCTGCAGGCTTGCTTCCGGAATGCCGAGTCCAACGAGGAATTGCTCTGTGAGTTCCACGCGACGTTCCGAAAGTGCCTGATTGTATTTCGGCTCGCCGCGGTGATCCGCATGACCTTCAAGGACGAGATGAGCTTCTGGCTTGACGGCTAGATATTCCTTGAAGTCGCTTGCCAGCGAAGTGAGTGTTTTTTTCTGGCTCTCGACCAAGCCCAAAGTCGGCCTTCCTGTCGAAGGCAGCGCAGTCGGGAAGTAGATGCTGCGAATGGCCAAGCGGGCTTCTACCGCAGGAGGCGGCACCGCTTCAATGCTGAATTGAGCTTGACAGTCCGCCGCCCCACCGCGTCCGTCGTCGACACGTCCCGTCACCGTATAGCTTTGTGGCGCCAAGCCTATGGTGTCGATGTGAATGTCCGCTCCAGTTCCGACAACCTGGCCACCATTCGAGTGCCAAGTGAAAGTGAGTGGGTCGTTGTCAGGGTCGCTTGCCGTCGCGATGACGTGCACATGATCCCCAGGGTGAGCTGTACTCGGATCCACGGTGCAGCTTATAACCGGCGGACGATTGGGCCGGGGCTCCACTTTGATGTCCGCCGCGCAGCTCGCCATACCGCCGCGCCCGTCATCCACACGCGCTGTAACTGTGTAGCTTCCAAGCGCAAGGCCTGAGGAATTCCAACGCACCTGCGAACCACTGCCTTCGACGGTGCCTGCCGAAGCTGTCCACGCATAAGTAAGAGGGTCGTTGTCGGGGTCGCTGGCCTGCGCGCTCACCGTCACTTGATCACCCGAGCCAGCGTAGATCGACGTCGGAGTGGCGGAACAGGAAGCCACCGGAGGCCGATTGGGTGGCGGAGGCGGCGTTCCCCCCCACCGGAAAACGATTCCGCTCTTTAGCCGAAAACTATTCTGATTGTTATTGTTGCTGCAGAGTTCTAGCTGGCAGTTATTCCCGAAGCGGGTGTAGAGATACTCAGCCTGGATAAGTCGAATGGCGATTTTCTTGCTCACCACCACGTCAAAGCCGCCGCCTACCGTCATCGCGAAGGCATTCTTCGAGTAAGAGACGCCGGTGCAAGAAGTGGAGCTGGCGCAACTGAGACTCAGGCGGTTCCCGCCGAAATTGATCTCCGCAAATGGCTGGAGCTTGCTTTTGTTGCGATACGTAAACCGCGGCCCGAACATATACGTAAAATCACTCCCGTCAAGTTTCGCGCTCAAGGCGGGAATAGTATTGCCGACATACTTGCAGCCGCCCATGTCAGCCGCCAGGCCGACCACACTGCTAAAATTGTAGGCGATCGTACCGCCGCCACCAACGCAGTTGAAGGCCGCGCTAAAGCTCGCTCCCGGATCCACCGGAGACGTCAGCGGAACCGTGAAGGAGACCGGGGTGTGGATAAACATGAAAGCCGGCGATGTTTCCACCTTCGGGTAATCTTGCGCAAACGCCGCGGTTCCCAACAGCAGAATAATCCCAAGTACGGATGCAATTCTGATCTTCATTTCTTTTCTCCTGTGCGCCGGTTAAACCGGCGAGGTGTAGTGAATGCAAAAGTCATACGAAAGTGGATCAGCGACCCACATCGGCCCCGAGTCATGCGGAGCTGCTCGCAAGGGCAGCGTCGAAGCGTTGACAGGGGAACGTGCGGGCCGGGTATTCAGCCGCGTAAGAAACTTCCTCCGGGACGCTGACGCTGTAGGAGAAAGCGGAAGGCCCCATCGGGTGCACCGATATCGCGAGGTGTGCCAGAGTCCCGCGCGGTCAGAGACCCCGTGCACGTACGCAAGCGCCTCGCATGGGAACCGGGAGATCCCCAGTCCGCCCAAGGCCGCAGCTGCTTTGGGACGTGTCGGGAAGTCTAAGGACGTACGCCGATGACGAACGGACCGGGGAAGTCGGACAGACCGGTAGTACCTGGGAAGTCCCTGAACAACGCCGGGCAACCGGCGGAGGAGGGGATGGAGGGAAGCGGTCTGGCCAAAGGGAACCTGCCACAGCAAAACGCGTCCCGGACACCGAGCCGGAAAGACGCGCCGAGTGCGCTGGAGCGGGTACGTCAAGCAGCAGGAAAGGATAGGAAGTTGCGGTTCACGGCGCTCCTGCACCACATCTACAACCTGGACACGCTGCGCATGGCCTACTTCCGATTGAAGAAGGAAGCTGCGCCGGGCATGGACGGGGAGACGTGGCGGCACTACGGCGAGGAACTGGAGAGGAATCTCCAGGACCTTTCCGAAAGGCTGAAGCGAGGAGCGTACCGAGCGAAGCCGGTGCGGAGAGTGTATATCCCCAAGGCCGACGGGCGGCAGAGACCGCTCGGAGTTCCGGCGCTGGAAGACAAAATCGTCCAGCGCGCGGCGGTCGAGGTGTTGAATGCTATCTACGAAACGGACTTTCTCGGATTTTCGTACGGGTTCCGACCAGGGCGAAGCCAGCATCAAGCGCTGGACGCGCTGTACACGGGACTGCTGACGAGAAAAGTGAATTGGGTGCTCGATCTGGACATCAAAGGCTTTTTCGATGGGCTTTCCCACGAATGGCTGGTGAAGTTCGTTGAGCACCGGGTTGCGGACCGGCGCGTCGTGCGGCTCATCCAGAAATGGCTGAGGGCCGGCGTACTGGAGGATGGGAAACGAATACGCGTGGAAGAAGGGACGCCCCAAGGCGGAAGTGCCTCGCCCCTTTTGGCGAACGTCTATCTTCATTACGTATTCGATCTGTGGGTCCAAGCATGGCGTCAAAAGCGGGCGCACGGCGATGTGATCGTGGTGCGATTCGCTGACGACATCGTGGTGGGCTTTAACAGCAAAGCGGATGCCGATCAGTTCCGGGCAGAACTTACGGAACGAATGACGAAGTTCAACCTGGAATTGCATCCCGAGAAAACGCGGTTGCTGGAGTTTGGTCCGTTTGCGATCGACCAACGGCAATGGCGTGGAGAAGGGAAACCGGAGACGTTCAATTTTCTTGGCTTCACGCACATCTGCGTGAAGAAGAGGAGCAATGGACGGTACACGGTGTTGCGGCAAACGATCCGTAAAAGGTTGCAGGCGAAACTGAATGAGGTGAAAGCCGAGCTTCAGCGACGCATGCACGAACCCATTCCCGAACTGGGCAAGTGGTTGCAAGCGGTGGTGCGTGGGCACATCCGGTATTACGGTGTGCCTCGGAACCAAAACGCGCTGTGGATTTTTCGGTTCCAAGTAGGACGGCTCTGGCATCGCGCGCTGTCGCGGCGCAGCCAAAAAGGGCGCGTCCTTTGGGATCGCATGCGGCGCCTCATCACTCGCTGGCTGCCTGTGCCTACCGTCTGTCATCCCTATCCCCTGCGCCGCATGGGCGTCATCACCTAAGGCAAGAGGTGCAGCTAGCAACACTGTGTGACTAGCAGGTGCAAATCCTGTCCCGGAAATTGGTCGATTCAACCGGGTAACTGGCTCGACTTGGGAAGAGGAAACGAATCCCAAGCAAGCTCGAGCGACAAAGCCCTCGCCACGTGCAGTTGCGTGGGAGCGACCAGGGGGGCGAGTGAACGAGAGGGTCGTAATCGAAGAGAATGCCTGCAGCGTCGAAAATAGGTGCCCGCGTGAAGTCGTTTGCGGGAGGACTTGGAGCGCGCCGAGCCGTCTCTTGCTGGCGAAGGCCGCAGTCGCTCGGGAAGAAATCGACCACATGCACCGAGCGAGCACCCGTCGCAGGGGGCACGACACTTTCGGAGAAAGCCACATCGTCAAAGCTAGGACAGTCCGGTGGACCAGCCGTGGATGGCATAAGCGGCGAAGACCATTGCCTATGAGACCAAGGTCGAAGCGGCATGGAGGCCACAGGACTTGCGCATGGGCCCGTAGTAGCGAGGATGGAGGGTAATGCCTCCGGAGCAAAGGGGCCCTGGGTAGTGGCGGGCGCGCCACGCACACCAGTCGGCACACTGTGGCCGGCGTATTTTGGTGTAGACGAACGCGTCGAGCCTTAGAGCCAACGTGGTGGTAGCCAGGGGATGCGTGCCATCGCTTAACGTGGCTAGCCATCATGGAAGACTCCAAGGGGAAAGCTGCTATCCCCAACCGGACCGGGGCAATCCCGCCGTCCGGGATGAGACGGGGGGACGTAGGAAACTGACCGAGGCGCGGAACGAGGCACCGGCAATCTCCGACGAGGAGCCGGAAACGGCAACTCCCCGCTGCCCACCGATACAGCGCCTGCGTTCTATCCCAACCCGGATGCGGTAATGCCGCTTGTCCGGATCCGTGGAGGGGGTTATGAGCGATCATGATTCCTACTCCGACGGTGACTCAAACTCGTTCCTTGCCCGAATGTCGGGGCAAAACTCTAAGTACACATAGTCACGCTGCGTTTAACCTTGTTGATACAACCCTCGCGTACGGCCTCTTTAGCGAGCCCTCATGGAAGCTACTAGTGACGCAAAACCGCGCCTTTGTGTGAACTGTTAAAAATGACAGGTAATTGCAAGACTCTTCAGTCCGGCGCAACGACGCCCCGGCCAGCTTGCTTGCCAACGTCTACGGTAAGCATGAGGCGGCGTTGCTCTGCAGAGAACGTGCTACTAACTGGAATGTTCTTTCGAAGATTATCTTCTAGAGTCGGCTACTTTAAGTTGCGTCAGCATCCCGCCCTTATCTGTCGCAGCAGCCTCCAAGGCAACTCCACCAGCGGACAAGGTGCCTGGGGCAATCTCACCTCGACCCTCCCTCCCTCTTCCGCCTACAATGGCTGCGTGCAGGAGAGCAACCTGTCCGTCACCGTGGCCGCCAATAACCAGCTCTCCCAATCCTCGAACTTCTGCTACGACAGCGCGGGAAACCTCGTCCTCGAAACCTCCTGCCCCACGGGCTCGTTTACTCCCGCCTACTCGTTCGATGCCGAGAACCACCTCGTTTCCACCGCCGGCGTCAATTACACTCTACGACGGCGACGGCAAACGCGTCGAAAAATCCGTCAGCGGCAGCGTCACCAAAATTTATTGGTACGATCCCTCCGGCAACGTCCTCGACGAAACCGACGGCACCGGCAGCGCCACCAACTCCGCCTTCAACGAATACGTCTTCTTCGGCGGCCAGCGCATCGCCCGCCGCGACTCCTCCAACGATGCCTTCTACTATTTCGCCGACCATCTCGGCACCTCGCGCACCATCGCCGAAATCCCCGCGGGCCTGTCGACCGCCACGCTCTGCTACGACGCCGACTTTTACCCCTACGGCGGCGAACGCCCGCCCCTCATCAACACCTGCTCCCAAAACTACAAATTCACCGGCAAAGAACGCGACTCCGAATCCGGCCTCGACAACTTCGGCGCCCGCTACAACTCCTCCCAATGGGGCCGCTTCATGTCGCCGGACGATTCTTTCATCGGTTGGGATCAGTACGACCCCCAAACCCTGAACATTTATAGCTATACCCGCAACAACCCGTTGAACATGCTGGACGATGACGGACACGATCCGAATTACGCAGGAAACTGTGACTCTCTCTGGTGCTTACTCAGTGAACTTTGGCATGCACTATCTGGAGGCGACGGAAGCCACGAGGACGTGACCACGCACATCATTTCAGATAACCCAGATTTCTCGAACCCTGCCAACAACCGGATGCTCTCGCAGCAGATCCCAGGCCAGAACAACCTCTCGCTAGGGAATCTTTCCACAGGAGGCCGTCGGACGATGGTCGACGCCTTCAAATCCACCAGCGACACCGAAATTTCAATCGCATCATTGTTCATATTTCCGGAAGGGGACATCGAGGAAATCCTGATTGACACAGAGCGCGCAGCCAGCCCCCAGATCAGCGTAGGAGCGAGGGCCATAGCCAAGAAGCTCGGGCATGCACTGAGTGAAGGCTACAAATCTGCGTTCGATGGGATTCCAGCAACACAGGCAGGATTCGAAGAGGCCGTTCGCGAAATACTGACACATCCTTCTAGCGTTCGCAACCTAGGTAAATATACCGAAGTGTATGATGCTGCCGGACGAGGAGTCAGGCTTGAAAAAGGAACGAACAAATACATCACGCTTGTCGAAGGTTCCAAAGCAACCCCCCCAATACCATGATAGACGTTCTTCTTCGCGATTCCCAGGCGTGCCCGAAGGCCTTCATGTGGCGGGGACCACTGCCGATTTCATCCATTGCTGAGTGGGAGCATGCACAATCGTTGCGCGCCCCAAGAGATCTCGAGCGTCTCTGGGCCCTCAGAGGTGGGTGCGATCTTTTCGACGACTCCGAAACAATACTCCAGCCCTTCGGAGCCCAGGAATACGATCTCATTGGGCCAGTCTCGTCCGCTTTTTGGCAGCGAGGTCTAAGCTCGGAGTACTGCGTTTTCCATGTAGGCCTCGTGGATTCAGTATTTCGCAAATCGAACGGAGTAATCTACGCTCTAACTTCACGGACTGATCTGAGCCAAATGTCTGAATGCGGAGACCTGGACGAGTGGTATTCGAAGGTCATCCGACCAACGTATGCGGAAGGATACCGCCTAGACGCCCCCACTTGACGGATTTAAAGCCGGTCCGAGACCCAGGGAGACCTAGGGGGCAGACGGGATGTTCCCCGAACCATTCATTAGCGAACCGTCCCACCAAACTCCCGAATTTCCGGCGGGTGGCGAAGCCTTGGAAGCTGGTTTTGACTCTGGGGGGTGCCGCACCCTTCGGTTTTAAGGGTGCGGGTTTTGACTTTTTCTCGAATCGCTGGACTCTTCTCTTTGTCCACGAACCTGATCCATGCGAATCTTCACGTCCTCTTCCCCCGCATAATACGCCCAACTGCTCCACGGCCAATCCTTCGGATGTTCCACTAGTTTTCGCTGCACCGGATTCGGCGGGTGGCGAAGCCTTAAAAGTTGGTTTTGGCTCTGGGGGGTGCCGCACCCTTCGGTTTTAAGGGTGCGGGTTTTGACTCTTCCTCGAACTGCTGGACCCGTCTCTATCTCCTCGAACTTCATCCATGCGAATCTTCACGTCCTCTTCCCCTGCATAGTACCCCCAACTGCTCCACGGCCAATCCCTCGGATGTTCCACTAGTTTTCGCTGCACCGGATTCGCGTGCATGTACTCCAGCTTCTCCTTCAGCTTCTTTTCGCTCCACACATTGAAGTCGTAGAATCGCCGCTGCCAAAAATGCGCCTCTTCATTCGTCTTGCCCTCGAACGGCAGCGACAGTTGTCCCTCCGCTCCGCTTCTGGCTCTCTGGAGCAGCGCCCGCGCGACGTTCTGTTTCAATACCTGCAAAATCTTCGACGGATTCTTTTTGGCTGCCTCGCTGAGCAGCAAATGCACATGTTCCGGCATCACCACATATCCGACTAGCTGGAATTGATGCCGTCGCCGCACTTCATTCAATATCTTCACGAAGCAGTCCCGCGCCCGCGATGTCCCTAGTAACGGTCTCCGTCGGTAGCAACTGAACGTCACGAAATGAAGATCGCCCTGACCGTAATGCCGTTTCAGAGGATTGCGCATCCCAGAAAAACCCACATCCCGGAAAAACCCGCACCCTTAAAACCGAAGGGTGCGGCACCCCGTTGCCAGCCTCGCCCAATTGCAGAAGTGGTATGCTAGCCCAGTGCGCTCCCGCTCAAAAGAAAAAACACCTCTGCGCCACCCGCCAGGCCAAAATACGGCCACACTCTGCTATGACGCCGACTTCTATCCCTACGGCGGCGAGCGTCCGCCCATCGTCAACACCTGCTCCCAAAACTACAAGTTCACCGGCAAAGAACGCGACTCCGAATCCGGCCTAGATAACTTCGCCGCCCGCTTCAACTCCTCCTCCCTCGGCCGCTTCGTCTCTCCCGACCCAGAAGGCTCCGGGTCCCGGCAACAAAATCCCCAAACTTGGAACATGTATGGCTATGCCGGCAACAACCCTTTGTACAACATCGACCCGGATGGTCGCTCATACGACGTCTGCATCGACAACGGCAACGGTGGAATGAACTGCCTTCATTACGACTACGACTGCCCACTTTGAGACCGCAGCCTCAAAATCGGGGGCGACCCTCCAGAACAGCAGCGTCTTGGTCAATGGGCAACAGATCGGAACTTATCAGCACAACCTTGATGCGGGGGTCGAGAACGGCGGCTCCTCCGAAGATTACATCCTCGCCCCCTCACTGTTCGCGCTAGCAGGGGGCGTGATCGCTGGCGTCAAAGCCGGAGTTGAAAGCGTAGGCGAGGCGCTGCTGGGCAACGAAGCCAGAATGACCGTTGGCGAAACGACTGCAGCTGTTGCTAAGGGAACGGGCGAGGCACTCTTGGACTCCCGGCCGCAGTGGGCTAAGACCCCGGGAGGTTTCGTAAATTGGCTAAAGAACCTACAAAGAGCCGGGAAAGCGCTTTCGAGTGAGGAGGCTAACGCTGTGATCTCCGAAGCGAAAAATCTCGGGGTCAACGTCCGACTAGATCCCCCGCACCTCGGAACCAATTGGAATGTGCCACACTTGAACATAGGTAGCAGCGGGCAGGTCCATCTGGAAGTCCCGAGCGGATATTCTAATCCCGGAGTAAGCGTCGGCCACCCATAAGCGTGCCAAGAAGAGAAATCACCATGAACCTCTTGATCCTAAACGGCCCCCGCGACCCACGGACAGCCCAAAACCCGCTATACCGCGGGACTTACAGATTGCACCCGAGCCACTGCGACGAGGTGCCGGATGACGATGAGATCAATCGTCTATTCTTCTGGTTTCTTGACGAAGGTGGGGAATTGGGAGTGGTCGACGATATCGCGAAAGCTCAAAGATTTGCCGATCTATGGAATGCCCGGCTAAAAGAACCGGACCATTACGAAGTCGTGGAAGCAACCGATGCCGACCCTGGCCCAACCCACGGTGGAACTTTCCTAGGTTTCGACCTTTCTGCGGGGTACAACAGCTCCCTCCTAGCAGGCGGACTAAAACAATCGCAGGGGCCAAGTCATCTCCCCGAAGCCATTCGACAACTCTGTGATCTGATCAGCCGACACTATGCGCCCCAGCTGAACTCCGCGGGCCTTTTCCAGACGTTGGAAGCCGCCACGCAGTGCCTCACGGCGATGACCGCACTACAGGACCTGCACCCCAACCTCTTCGAGGGGGGGGACCTAAGAGATTTTAAGCCGGTTCGTCTGCAACTGACTAGCGCAGTCGAAACCTAGGGACAGGAACGCGTGAAGAAATTGGCGAGCGAAAGCCAGCCCCCTCAATCACTTCCGCGTCGATTCCAATCGTAACTAACATTTGACTTGACATCGCGTGTATCTTCGTAGTAAAATCCTCCATGTTCTCGTCGCCAACTCTTCCTCTGCCCGGCGGGTGGCGAAGTCTTAGCAGCTGGTTTTGGCTCTGGGGGGTGCCGCACCCTTCGGTTTTAAGGGTGCGGGTTTTGACTCTTCCTCGAACTGCTGGACCCGTCTCTATCTCCTCGAACTTCATCCATGCGAATCTTCACGTCCTCTTCCCCTGCATAGTACCCCCAACTGCTCCACGGCCAATCCCTCGGATGTTCCACTAGTTTTCGCTGCACCGGATTCGCGTGCATGTACTCCAGCTTCTCCTTCAGCTTCTTTTCGCTCCACACATTGAAGTCGTAGAATCGCCGCTGCCAAAAATGCGCCTCTTCATTCGTCTTGCCCTCGAACGGCAGCGACAGTTGTCCCTCCGCTCCGCTTCTGGCTCTCTGGAGCAGCGCCCGCGCGACGTTCTGTTTCAATACCTGCAAAATCTTCGACGGATTCTTTTTGGCTGCCTCGCTGAGCAGCAAATGCACATGTTCCGGCATCACCACATATCCGACTAGCTGGAATTGATGCCGTCGCCGCACTTCATTCAATATCTTCACGAAGCAGTCCCGCGCCCGCGATGTCCCTAGTAACGGTCTCCGTCGGTAGCAACTGAACGTCACGAAATGAAGATCGCCCTGACCGTAATGCCGTTTCAGAGGATTGCGCATCCCAGAAAAACCCACATCCCGGAAAAACCCGCACCCTTAAAACCGAAGGGTGCGGCACCCCGTTGCCAGCCTCGCCCAATTGCAGAAGTGGTATGCTAGCCCAGTGCGCTCCCGCTCAAAAGAAAAAACACCTCTGCGCCACCCGCCAGGAAATCCTAGACACGATCCAAAATGGAAAAGCCTTCGACATGGTCAATAAGGCCACGGGCGGCCCGGCCACCGAGTATGTAAGCTCGTCTGGGAAGTTCGTAGTCGTGGACAATACAACAAAGCAAGTGTTACAAGTGTCTGGACCCGGCTTCCTCCCTAATCACTTAGTGCCATGACCAGAGATTTTGAAATGCTACCAACCGTCACCACCGCTGCTAGCGGCAAGATGGACAATGGCGAGTTGTTCTTCACTTTTCCGGAGGTCCGGGGGATAATCAGGCTCTGCACAACAAAGCAAATCGCGATATTGGGACTGGAACTTTTTGAGGTCCGTCCTGAAGGCTATTACACCAAGAATCTATCGGGATATGAACAGCAAATGAACGAAGGGCCGGAAAAGCTGGAAGGGTGGCCAGAGTACGTAAGAATGAATAACTCCCTCGCAGACGAGTTCGTGCGCACGAACCCAAGCGGCGACGATCACGTTTATGTGCTTACTACCTCATCGTGGAGAGAATTTTGCGAGACTCAGGAAATGAAAAGGCGATGACGCACCACTAAAAGCTACAAAAGCTAGGGACAGACGGACGTTCCCCGAATTATCCAACCCCAGACCGTCTCACCAAACTACAATTTTCCCGCCAACTACCTCAATCCATTCCACTTCCCACGTCTCAATTCGAATTAACTACACTCAGTACTGTACCTTGACAGTAATTCAAATCCATGCTACTATTCTCCATGTCCTCTTCGCGACACTTGCCATCACCCACCCCCAACCCAACCGCTTCCCACCGCAAAATCTTGCGTCCGATAATATCTGCCGCAACCCCTGTAGAATCAACACTTGCACGATCCCTCGTAAGTGTTCATTCTAAACCACTTACAGCCACCCGCTTTCCTTTAGAATCAACACTTACAAAAAAACCGGGGGGAGGGGGCAATTATTGTTAACCAGACACGCGACGAAGCGTGTCTGTCCCGAGGAGCATCGCGACGAGGGACCTCTCTGCGCACGCCTCGCGCGTGTCCGTACCGAAGGCGGCCGAAGAAAACGAGCTCTCAAGGGGATAAGACTCGCCAGGCCAACGACAATTTACGGTTTGGAGCGTGCGCCGAGGATGACTAGAATCAACCCGGCGACCAGAAGCCCCGCCGTAGCCGCCACAGGGATCTTTACCGATTTGGGTTGGTCCACCGTGGCCGTAATCGGACCGAATTTGGCGAGTTCTTCGTGCTTGTGATAGTCGAGGCTGGGGTGCACGAGAGCCGCGATCCCGAGGAGGAAAAAGAGCAGCCCAAGAACTATAAGGAAGCGCTTCATCACGGAGAATGTACCACAGACTACGCGATTGTGAAGAGCACGAAGAAATGGTCTGCCATCTGCGGCTCCGCGGCCAAAATGCTCATCCAAGATGCGCAGGCGCGATGCGTGAACACACCCCTGCGCCGGATTGGCGAGGGGCCGTTCACACTTCACGTGGAAAAGAGCGCGCGGAACTACGAACGGCCAGCAGTGGCGGCGGCAGCGGCAGCCGCTTTCTTGGCGGCCTTTGCAGCGGTGGAAGCCTTGCGGCGGCGCTTGGTCTTGGGCGGAGTCGCGGGCGCTTCGCCGATCAGCTCTGCGACCATGATACTGGTAACGAACAACTTGGGGCCGTGATCGTCAAAATCAATCGCGGTGCGCTCCTGATCGGACGCGGTAACAATGCCCAAGCCGTACGTTTCGTGCTTGACTGTCTGTCCTTCTGCCATCACTTGCACATCATCCTCCTTGACCACGCTTTGCTTCGAAAAACCCGGTGTCGAAGAAACTCCGTACTAATCTCGGGAAGTGCGGTGCCCCCGACCAGGTCGAAGGCACCTGAATGCGGCACCCCCATGCACAGGCTAGAGGCCGGTAACGTTCTCTGCCTGCAGGCCTTTGGGGCCTTTCTTTACTTCAAATTCCACTGCTTGGCCTTCGTTGAGCGATTTGTATCCATCCATCATGATCGCGGAAAAATGCACGAAAACATCTTCCCCAGTCTGACGCTGGATAAAACCATAGCCCTTCGAAGCATTGAACCACTTGACTGTTCCTTGTTCCTTCACTTCTACTACCTCGCGTGCGCTGCCCCGGCGTGGCTGGGACGGCGACATTGGAATTGCTTTGCTTCTCTTGGTCCGTATGCTGGTTACTACGGGCGAGCCAACACCCGAGAGATCCCAAGCGCCGTGACAGCCTCCAGCCCGCAAAAAAAGGCCGCAAAGATTGTCCTTGCAGCCCTCTCGAACGAGTCAAAAGGTATTACAAGAGCAACAAACGCTGGAGTGATAGTACCACAAATAGGGGTATTTGTCCACGGCGGAGGCTAGTACGAGCCGAGCGCGCCGATCTATCTATGACATTGATAAAAAGGCACTTATCTTTGGAGAGGAGCGGGACAGCAAGGCCGCAGGCAGTGAAAAGGTGCTATTCTAGGGACTCAGGCTGAAGGCTCAAACCGCCCTCGCCAGACGCCTTCTTCTCCCAATATTTGCGCACCCAGGCTTCCCAACTTCTTCCCGCTGCAGGATCGCGGCCGGAGAAGGCCAGCGCCGCAATTTCGGCATAGGAAATCTTGAGGCGCTGGTTGGAATCTCGAGGAAGCAAGCGCACAAAGGAGGCAGCGAGCGTGAGACCGGAGACGCGGTCGAAGATGTAGCCTTCTATCTTCTTGCCGTCTTTGGTGGTTAGCGTGACGTCGCCGCGATAATCGAAAGCTTTTTCGAGCGCGTCGCGCAATTCTTCTTCAGTCGCGAGTTCAGGAATCCAGCCCTCGACTGCATAGTGGACTGTTCCTGGAGCAACTTCCAAAGAATCAGGATTCTGCGGCGGAATTTCCACTTGCGAAGGAATTTCCGAGTGCGAAGGGCGATCCGCGTGGCGAGGACCGGTCAAGCGCGAGACTCCTCGAGTTGCGATTTGCTCTTATCGATCTGGACGAGAGGATTGTAGGAATGAACGGGCTTTGCCGGTTCATTGAGAAGAGCCAGCGCGTCAGGGTCTTCATATTTCACGGCAAACGTCGCCTTCATCGCCGCCCAAAGGCCGCGCAAGCCGCTGAACGTATGATCCATGGCCGAGGCTTCGTAGCCGCTGTGAACCATGCAGTTGGCGCACTTGGGATTGCCGGATTCGGTGCCGTAATTTTGCCAGGCGGTGGTTTCGAGCAATTCTTGGAACGTGTCGGCGTAGCCATCTTGCAGGAGATAGCATGGTTTCTGCCAGCCGAACACGTTATAGGTAGGCATGCCCCAAGGCGTGCAAGCGTATTGCTGCTTGCCCATCAGAAATTCGAGGAAGAGTTTGGACTGATTGAATTGCCAACTCTTCTTGCGGTTGGAAAGAATGGCGCGGAAGAGGCGGCGCGTGCGCGCGCGGCCGAGGAAGTGCTTTTGATCCGGCGCTTTATCGTAAGAATAGCCGGGCGAAAGCATCATGCCTTCGACGCCGAGTTCCATCATTTCATCGAAGAAGGCGCGGACGCTGTTGGGATCGGCGCCGTCGAAAAGAGTGGTGTTGGTGGTGACCCGGAAGCCGCGCTGGAGCGCTTCCTTAATTCCCGCGACAGCGAGATCGTAGCCGCCTTCGCGGCAGACAGAGAAATCGTGATGCTCGCGCTGGCCGTCCATGTGCACGGAGAACGTAAGATATTTGCTGGGCTTGAAGAGATGCAGCTTTTCCTTCAAAAGCAGCGCGTTGGTGCAGAGATAAATATATTTTTTGCGCGCGACCAGGCCCTCGACGATTTTATCGATTTGCGGATGCATCAGCGGTTCGCCGCCGGGGATGGAGACCATAGGCGTGCCGCACTCGTCGACGGCTTTGAAGCACTCTTCGGGAGACAATTCCTTTTTGAGGATGTGCGCGGGATATTGAATTTTGCCGCAGCCGGCGCACGCCAAATTGCAGCGGAAAAGCGGCTCGAGCATCAGGACGAACGGATAGCGTTTGCGTCCCGCGATTTTTTGCTTGAGGACGTACGTTGCAACCGTCCACATCTGTGAAATAGGTACCGGCATTTGCCCCGCTTGCGAGCGAATTAGATAGGGGTTTACGGCACGCCCCACCAGAAACTATTGTACCCGAAACCCGGCGACTTCTGCTTGCGAGCTTTTCATCAGATGCAAGGAAGCGTTCTTTCGTGGCACGCGATTTGCTTTGTGCTGGGATTGGGCTAGTTTCGCGGTGACGGTCGAAACGCTAACGACGGTCCACACAGACTAAAGTCTGTGCCATCGTAGGGGCGTAGAATCAAGCCCTGAAAAGCAAGCCCTGAGAAGGAAGCGAGCGCGGCCTGGAAATATGTCCCGAGAAAACCTGTTGTCTCTCTTCGAAGATTTCCGGCGATACGGCGGCGACGTGGCTGTCGTGCAAAGGCGCGGGTACCGCCGGGAAAAGATGACGTACGCCGAGCTGTATGCGCAGGTGCTCTTGTGGGGCGGGGCGCTGCGCGGGCATGGAATACGGCCTGGAGACCGCGTGCTCCTTTGGGGGCAGAATTCCGCGGAGTGGATTGTTTGGTTTTGGGCGATTTTGTTGCAAGGCGCGGTGGCTGTGCCGATGGATGCCGGCGCCAATGCGGATTTTGTTCGGAGAGTGATCCAAGACGCCGGAGTAAAGCTGGTGCTTCGCGATCGGAGGCAGACGGCATTTCCGGCAATGCCGCCGTCGCTTGTCATCGATGACCTGTAGGATGCCGCGAAGAGTCCGCCGGCCTCCGCGGAAGCGGCCATCGATTCGGGTGATCAGGCGAAGCGATCCGATATTGCGGAAATTCTTTACACTTCGGGGACGACGGCCGAGCCGCGCGGCGTTGTGTTAACGCACGGGAATTTTCTGGCGAATCTCGAGCCGCTCGAGCGGGGAATCGAACCTTATCGAAAATACGAGCGATGGTTTCATCCGTTGCGTTTCGTCAGTTTGGTGCCGCTGAGCCACGTATTTGGGCAGTTCATGGCGCTCTTTGTGCCACCGCTGCTGGGCGCGACGGTGGTGTTTGAGGAGTCCGCGAACCCGGCGGAGGTCGTCCGAACCGTGAAGCGCGAGCGGGCCACGGCGCTGATTGCGGTGCCGCGGATGCTCGACGCGCTGCACGCGGGGATCGAGCGCGAATTGGAAGCGCGTGGGGGTAGCGGCTGGCTGAAGAAAAATATCGCGGCTGCAAATGCCGAGAAATTCTTGCGGCGCGCGTGGCGCTTTCGGCGGATTCACAGGCGGTTCGGCTGGAAATTCTGGGCGTTTATCTCCGGCGGGGCGGCGCTCTCAAAGGAGACGGAGGAATTTTTCAAGCGCGTGGGCTACGCGGTGGTGCAGGGCTACGGGATGACGGAGACTGCGTCGCTGATCAGTTTGAACCATCCTTTTCGGGCGACGGAAGGGTCGATCGGAAAGATTTTGCCGGGGCGGGAATTCCGGCTGGCGGAAGACGGCGAGATTCTGGTGCGCGGGGAAAATGTCGCGGCCGGTTATTGGGAAGGCGGAACGCGGCGCGAAGGAATGCGCGACGCGGAAAATTGGCTGCACACGGGAGATATCGGGGAAGTCGACGCGGAAGGAAATCTTCGGTTCAAGGGGCGCAAGAAAAATGTCATCGTCACGCCGGCCGGGCTGAATGTTTATCCGGAAGATATCGAAGCGGTGCTTCGCAAACAGTCGGGGGTGTGCGATTGCGTGGTTATTCCCATCGAGCGGGGCGGCAACGCGGAGCCGTGCGCGGTTTTGCTGATGGAAAAAGTTTCCGGAGCGGAGAGGAAAGAACAGACGACCCGCGCAGCGATTGAAAAGGCGAATGCTTTGCTGGCGGAATATCAACGCGTGCACCGTTGGCTGAGTTGGCCGGAACCGGACTTTCCGCGAACGCCGACCGGCAAACCCCGGCTCGGCCTCATCGGCGCTCGCGCAGCAGAATCGCTCGAGGGCATTTCGCCGGCGAAAGGGCAAACAGGCGCTCTGGATGATTTGCTGGCGAAATTTTCATCGGGGAAGGGCAGTTCGGGGCATTTGGAAAGCGAATTGAATCTTTCCTCGCTGGATCGGGTCGAGCTGATGAGCGCGCTCGAAGAGCGCTATCAAGTGGAGTTGAACGAGACCTCGTTCGCCGAAGCAAAAACGGTGGCCGATGTGGAGCGCCTACTGCAGCAGCCCGCGGCGCGCCGCGCGGAATACGTTTATCCGCGATGGACGCAGCGCGCGCCGGCGCGCTGGCTGCCGCTTGCAGTTTATTACGCGCTAGTATGGCCCGCGACGCAGATTCTCGGGCATCCGAAAATCGTGGGGCGGGAAAACCTGCGCGGTGTGAAGGGGCCGGTGCTGGTGATTTCGAATCACATCACGCGCCGCGCGGACATCGGCTTGATTCTCGCGGCGCTGCCGGTGCGTTTTCGCCACCGGCTGGCGACGGCGATGGGAGGCGAATCGCTTTTGCGGATGCGCCAGCCGCCGCGCGAGTGGTTCTTCGCGAAGCGCTGGGCCTATCAACTCGGCTATTGGCTCGTCACTTTGCTTTTCAACGTGTTTCCCTTGCCGCAGCATTCCGGCTTTCGCGAGAGTTTTCGTTTTGCGGGCGAATCCGTGGATCGCGGCTACAGCATTCTCGTTTTTCCCGAAGGGGAAGTGAATAACTCCGAGGACGGCCGCATGGCGGCTTTCCAAAGCGGGATTGGACTGCTAGCGGAAAATCTTCGCTTGCCGATTATTCCCATGCGGCTCGATGGCGTGTGGCAGATGAAGCGAGAGCATCGCCGTCTGGCCCATCTTGGCGAGATCAGAGTGCACATCGGCGCGCCGGTCACGTTTTCGCCGGAGATCTCGCCGGAAGAAATCTCGCGGCAGCTCGAAGCGATTGTCCTGGCTCTATAGAAATGAAATGCCGTTTCAAATCCATACAAAAGTTTGGGCCTGAACAAAGGGCTACGGCGCAGAAGTCCGCAAATCTTTTCGCATGAAAATGGTGGCTTGGGGATTGTCGTTGTAGCGCGGCGCGGGCTGATAACCCAACGCCGCGTAGAACTTCTGAGCGGCGATCATTTCGTCCGTGGTGTCCAGATAGAGCGATTGATAGCCGTGCGAGCGTGCGTAAAGTTCCAAAGAGCGATACAAAGCGGCGGCAATTCCGCGTCCGCGAACTTCCGGCTGCACATAGAGACGTTTTACCTCGCCGCTGTTTGCGATGGCCGGCAGCGGCCGGAGCGCAATGCAGCCAACCACTTTTTTCCCAAGACTTGCCAGCCAGACTCCGGCTCCGTCGCCAAAATATAAGCGAGCAAAAGCGTCCCTGGAATCGCGGGCAACGACCGACGCGGCTTCGTAGTATTCCTTCATGATTTTCCACGCGGCATCGAGCGCTTCGAAGGAGACGCGCACGACGGTGAGTTGATCGGCAGAGACTTTGGCAATTCGAGACATTTGCAGCAGCCCAGAACAAAACGACTCGGCAATCACATTCTTGGCCACGTTCCGCCGAAAAACAGCTCCATTTTGGCTTTCGCCTCTCGGACTCCACGCCAAGAACGAGTCGAAGAGCGCTGCCGAGACCGGAAGCGCCAGCGAAAAACCGCGAAAACGGGTTCTGTGGCAAAATAGGGGATGACTGGATAACGCAAATGGACAACAGGACGATCCTGGAAGCAGAACGACCCGCAAAAGCACAGAAAGCCGCCAAGAAGCCCGTTGCGCTGGCGAAAAAAGAGACCGACAAAGACCGCGAGCAAATTTTTGACGCCTTCCGCCGCTGGGGCTATTACGAAGCAACGCTGGACCCGCTCGCCGTGTTCCAGCCGCTGAAGCATCCCGACCTGGAACTGGCCGGCGAAGCCGCCGAGGAAGCGCGCCGCATCTATTGCGGCAACATCGGCGTGGAATTCATGCATCTCGCGGAACCGGAACGGCGGCGCTGGATTGCGGAGCGCATCGAAGGCCCGCAAAAAGAAGTCGAGCAGAAAAAGATTCTCGAGCGGCTGATTCGCGCCGACCTTTTCGAGCAAGTTCTCCAGGCGCGCTATTTGGGCACGAAACGTTTTTCGCTGGAAGGCGTGACTTCGCTGATTCCGCTGCTTGATTCGATTCTGGACACCGCAGGCGATTTCGGAGCGGTGGACTGTATCATGGCGATGAGCCATCGCGGACGTCTGAACGTGATGGTTCACGCGGCGTGCAAATCGCCGCACGAAGTGGTTTCCGGATTTGAGGACGTCGATCCGCGAAGCGTGCTGGGCGCGGGCGACGTGAAGTATCACGTCGGCGCGACCGGAACGTACACGACCACGGCTGGCAAGCCGATCAACATGCATCTGGTTTCGAATCCCAGCCATCTCGAAGCCGTTGATCCGGTGGCCATGGGGCGCGCGCGGGCGAAGCAGACGCGCCACGGCGTGGATGGACCGATCATTGACCGCTCGCGAGAGACGTTGAACAAGGTATGGCCGATTGTGATGCACGGCGACGCCGCATTCGCGGGGCAGGGCATTTGGGCGGAGACGCTGAATCTCGCGGACCTCAAGGCGTACACCGTCGGCGGCACGGTGCACATCGTCGTCAACAATCTCATCGGGTTCACCACCCAGCCCGCGCAGGAGCATTCCGCGCGCTTCGCTTCGGACATCGCGAAACGGCAGAGCGTTCCGATCTTTCACGTGAACGCGGAGGATCCGGACGCGGTGGTGCGCATCGGGAAACTGGCCGCGGAGTATCGCGCGACGTTTGGGAGCGAAGTGGTGGTCGATATCATCGGTTACCGCCGGCACGGGCACAGCGAAGTGGACGACCCGACGATCACGCAGCCGCTGCTGTACGAGCGGATCAAGAACCACGCGCCGCTCTGGAAGATTTACGCCGGGCAGACGGGGATCGACGCGACGCAAATCGTCGAAGCGGTGAAGGCGGAATACGAAGAGGAGCAGCAGAAAGCCGGGCAGCTCACGAAAATTCCTCACCTGCGCCGATTGCCGGATTATTGGTCGCCGTATAAACACGGGAAATACGATCCGGCGTATGAAGTGGACACGGGACTGACGCGCGACTATCTGGCGGAGCTTACGGATGGAATTGTGCGCGTGCCCGCCGGTTTTCACGTGCATCCGAAAATTGCGAAACTTCTGGAACAACGCGCGGAAATGGGCCACGGCAAGCGCGCCATTGATTATGGCTTCGCGGAAGCTCTGGCGCTGGGCTCGCTGGTGCTCGAAGGCAATCCCGTCCGCCTGACCGGGCAGGATACACAGCGCGGAACGTTCAACCAGCGGCACGCCGTACTGATCGATACGGTCACCGAGCACAATTATCTGACGCTATCGCATCTATCGCGCCAGCAGGCGTTTTGCGAGATTTACAACTCCTCGCTTTCTGAAGCGGCTTGCGTGGGATTCGAATATGGCTTCAGCCGCGACTATCCGGAGGCGCTGGTGATGTGGGAAGCGCAGTTCGGCGATTTCGCGAATGGCGCGCAGGTGATTATCGACCAGTTTCTGAGCGCGACCGAAGATAAATGGAATCTGCCCAGCGGGCTCGTGCTTCTGCTTCCACACGGTTACGAGGGGCAGGGCCCGGAACATTCCAGCGCGCGCATCGAGCGGTATATGCAGCTCGCCGCCGAGGACAACATTCAAATTTGCCAGCCATCGACGGCTGCGCAGTATTTTCACATGTTGCGGCGGCAAGCTCTCCGCGCTTGGCGCAAGCCGCTGATTGTTTTCACGCCAAAAAGCATGCTACGTCATCCGGATGCAAGTTCGAATATCGAGGATTTCACGCGGCCGCGATTTCTGCCGCTCGTTCCGGATTTTGAGGTGCAAAACGCGAAGCGCATCCTCATTGCCAGCGGCAAAGTCGGCCACGAACTTCGCGCGGAACGCCGCCGCCGCAAGGACACCAGCACGGCCATCTTTTTCCTCGACCAGCTTTACCCGCTTCCGCGGACGGAGATTTCCGCCGCGCTGGCCGAGCATCCCAATGCCCGCGAAATCGTCTGGGTACAGGAGGAGCCCGCGAACATGGGCGCGCTCTTCTACGTGTTGCCGCGCCTGGAGCGATTGGCGCAGGCCAAAGGCCTGCAGATGCGCTCGGTGAAGCGCTCGGCCAGCGCCAGCCCGGCGACCGGTTCGGCCAAAGCCCACGAACTTGAACAAAAAACGCTGCTGGCCCTGGCATTCACGACCTCCAGCGGGGATTGAGCAGGGCAGAAGGCGTTCACACTCCATTCACATTCATGTTATCCCAGTGTTACGAACGCACTGCGAGAATAAGCTGTGTTACGACAGTCTCACGGTGACCCTAAGCTTTCCACAACCTATCGGATTTCTCCGGCGTACGGTACACTGCCGCCAAGCCGGCGAGCGGGACGTGCCTACTCTATGAAACGGGTATTAATCATCGAGGACGACAAGGACATCGTCGAACTCGTTCGTTACAACCTCGCCAACGAAGGCTTTCAGGTGAGCGCTGCGTTTGACGGCAGCACGGGCCTGAACACGCTGAAGAAGACGCCGCCAGATCTTCTCCTGCTCGATCTCATGCTTCCGAAACTTTCCGGGCTGGATATTTGCCGGGAAGTCCGCCGGGACGACGCATTGAATCGTCTGCCGATTCTCATGCTTACGGCGCGCGGCGATGAAGCCGACCGCGTTGTGGGCCTCGAGATGGGCGCCGATGACTATGTGACGAAGCCTTTCAGCCCGCGCGAGCTTTTGGCGCGCGTGAAGGCGCTGCTCCGCCGCGCGGAGCCGCCTGCTGATTCGCCTCGCGTGATCGAGATAGGAAAGCTGGCCATCGATCCGGCGTCTTACCGCGTGAGCCATTCCGGTAAGCCCGTTCCGCTTAGCACGCTCGAATTCCGGCTGCTCTATTACCTGGCTTCGCGCCCGAACCGGGTCTTCACGCGGGATCAGTTGCTGGATGCCGTGTGGGGAACGGATCGTTTCGTGACTCCGCGCAGCGTCGACGTCTATGTGCGCCGGCTGCGCGAGAAAATCGAAAGCGATCCGGAGAATCCCGCGTTTTTGAAGACCGTGCGCGGCGCGGGCTATTTGTTCGAGACACGTGCGGCTTAATTTATTCTGGAAATTCGCGCTGTCGTTTCTCGCGCTCCTGGTGAGCGTCCTGCTCGCGGTGGACTATTTCGCGGAGCGCGCTCTTCGCGCGGACTACGAACGCACCGGCTTCGAGCAGCTCGCGGCCATCGCGCGGATCGCCGAAGCGCGCCCTCCCCACTGGACGCCCGCTTCCCCAGGACATCCCGAAGACCTTTCCGCCCTGCATGATTGGGTGGCCCAAATGGCCTCGAGCGGCGCGCGCGTTACCGTGATTGCGCCAGATGGCCGCGTGCTTGCCGATTCGCAATCCGACGCGCAGACCTCGGAGAACCAGGCCGCGCGCCCGGAAATTCTCGAGGCCCTGACAAAAGGAGAGGGGCGCTCCGTTCGCCAGACCGTCGCGGTTGCGCGTGACCTCCTTTTTTATGCTGTTCGTCTGAATGCTTCTTCGGGGCAGCCGCTGCTCGTGCGTTTCGCGCTTCCGGTTGAGACTATCGACGAGGTCTTGAGTGCCTTCCGGCACAGGTTGTGGTTTGCCTCGACTTTCATTTTGCTGATCGCCGGCGGCATTTCCTTGTTGTTCTCTCGCAGCCTTACGGATCGCGTCGAGCGCCTGAGGGAGTTTTCCCGGCGCGTTGCCGAAGGTGACTTCCGGCCTTTGCCCCGCGATAGCTCTGGTGACGCGCTCGAGGCGCTGGGTATTTCGCTCAATCGCACTGCGGCTCGTTTGGATCGGACTATCCAGACTCTGACGGAAGAGCGCAACTTATCTTCCGCGATTCTGGGGAGCATGGTCGAAGGCGTCGCGGTGGTAAACGGCTCGGAACGGCTGCTGTTCGCAAATCCTGGCTTTGCGGAAATTCTCGGCCTGGACGTGCCGCCAACCACCGGCAGCGCGCTGGTGGAAGTGGTGCGCCAGACGGAACTGGTCGAAGCCGTACGCAAAGTGCTGGGCGGCGAGCCGCGCGTCCAGTCGGAAATCGTCACGGGCACATTGCGCCAGCATTATTTTGCGATCACGGTTGCCTCGGTCCGCGCGGGAGACACGACCGGCGCGGTCGTCGTGTTGCACGACATCACCGAACTGCGCCGGCTCGAGCGCGTCCGGCGCGATTTTGTGGCCAACGTCTCGCATGAATTCCGCACGCCCCTTACCGCGATTCAAGGCTTTGCGGAAACGCTGCTCGCCGGCGCCATCGACGACCCTCAGAACCGCACGCGCTTCCTCGAGATTATTCTCGAACATTCTCGCCGCCTGGCTCGTTTGACCGAAGACCTGCTCATGCTTTCCAAGATGGATGCCGAGCGCCTCGAACTCGAGATACGGCGCTTGCACGTCTCGCAATTGATCGAGAGTTGTCTCGAGACGGCCCAGCACCGCGCCGCCGAAAAGGACCTGCGCATCTCCGTGAACATGGCGCAACGCTTGCCGGACATCGCCGGCGATCGCCGCCGCCTCGCGGAGGTTTTGCAAAACCTGCTGGACAACGCCATTCAGTACACGCTGCCGGGTGGACAAATCATGGTCAGCGCGGAGGCGGGCGAGGACGAAGTGATTTTTACCGTCTCGGACACCGGCATCGGCATTCCCAAGGCCGATCAGCCGCGCATCTTTGAGAGGTTTTATCGCGTCGACGTGGCGCGGTCTCGGGAAGCCGGCGGCACGGGCCTCGGCCTGGCCATCGCCAAGCATCTCGTCGAGGTGCACGGCGGCCGCCTGTGGGTGGAGAGCGAAGTCGGCCAGGGCTCGCAATTTCATTTTTCCGTGCCGGTTTTTGACCCTGAGCATCCAGCCCTGCGCCCCATTTCCACCGGCGCAGGCGGCCGCGGCAATGGCGGGAGTTCGCCGTCCTAAACTTGTTTTCGCGAGCCAGAAGTCTTGTACTGTCTGGTGCTTCGGATGCTCACGCCATAAACTTCCGAATCCGGATTTATCCGCTTGTTCATCTATTTGTGAACAAACTGTAAACATCTCTTTGCCATACTTTCAATTACGAGCGGAGGTGTGATTTTAAGCGCCCTGCTCCGAAAGGGGAATCATGGCGAGTGCCGCGGGACTTACCGAAGCCGTCCTGTACGATACTCTTGTCAATTATTTGGTCTCGATGGCCCGCACGGTCGAAGGCGCGATGAATCGCGCACTCGATGCCATCGTCGGCGTCAACGATTCGCGCACCGGCTCTCTTCCCGGTGAAGTTTTTCTCCTCGAACCCCGCATCAACGAAATGGAAATCGTCATCGATGAGCACTCCATCCGCCTTCTCCGCCGCGGCTCTTTTTCCGACGATGAGGTGCGCCTCATTGTGGCCGCCCTCAAAATCACGAATGACCTCGAGCGCATCGGAGACCTGGCGGTGAATCTTGCGCAGTGCGTCATTTCGCTGCGCGACATGCCGGCGGCTCAGTTGCCCGAGGAATTGCGCCCCATGACCTCGGCCGTCCGTGCCATGGTCAGCAAGAGCCTCGGCGCCCTGATTTATCGCAACGTCGAAATGGCCGGGCAAGTGCTGCAAAGCGATGACGTCGTCGATCAGTATCGCGACCGCATCTTCGATCAGCTGATGCAAAGCATGACGCAGCAAGCCGCGCTCGTCAGCCCGGGCATGCAATTCATTCTTGCCACGAGGCATCTCGAACGCATCGCCGATCACGCCACCAACATTGCCGAGGACATTATTTTCTGGGTTCGCGGACTCGACGTCCGCCATGGCCGCGGCCTTTCCATGCAGTCGGGACAAGCCGAGCAATCGCCTGCTGCCGGCGAAGAGGTCATGGAGAATTCACGCGCTCTTCATTCGGACGTGACCCGGGGCTGCGACACTCACAGTGTTTGATCTTCGTACCACGTCCTACCACGGGGATCGGAGCACCCCTGGCTCCGGTCCCCTTCTCCCCCTCTCGATATTTCTTAGCCGCTATACGCGATACTCTCGCGCGCTGCACAGTTGCGGTTCTACCTCACCAGATTTTCGCGGCGACCGTCACTTCACCGATGCGAAGTACAATTGCCAGCGTCAACGCACTGTCTTGCACGCGCGAATTTACATAGCGCTCCTCTCCACGATCTTTGCATCGATGAGGATTTTTGCTCGCTTTGAGCTCGCAAGTCCGTCATTCGAAGGCTTGCGTGAGCCAAGCTTTCAATCCATTTGTATATGAACGCGGCTCCGCCGCAGCCCCTAATTTCCTGCGAAATGCCCAGTTTCTCGTGTTTTTCGACCCACTTCATTTTCTGTAACCTTCTATATTTCAATGGGTTACGTCCAACCTACCCAGATTGTTACAGGATATTCACATTCGGTTGACGTAACAGTAAGACGCGCCCTTTACCTTCTCCCGCGGGGTGGTACCCATCTTCATCGGTACGCGGTCGAATTTTGCTCTAAAAGAGAGAGGAAATGAAAAAACTAGCAACACTCACACTATCGCTGTTCCTATCGTATGGAATCGCTTTCGCGGATTCACCTAAGAACACCGACGCACCGCCTGCCAAACCTGCGGCAGCGGCCAAACCTGCGACGCCTGCCAAGCCGAAGGCGGCCAAGAAAGCGGAGAAGTCTGACTCGGCGATCGCTGCCGAGATTGAAGAGCTCCGCCAGGCCGTGCAAGCCCAGCAAGAACAGCTTCAGATGCTGAAGGAAGAGCTCGCCAAGCGCGATCGTCAGATCGATGCAGCGCAAGATGCCGCCGCCGCCGCGAATGCGCGCGCAGCGGAAGCCAACACCAAAGCCATCGAAGCGGTGAACACCACCGCCGCCGTTAAGACCACCGCGGACACGCTCAACACTAAGGTAGCGGATTTGAAGGCCAGCAACGACGCCCTCAAGACCACGGTCGCGACCGTGGAGAACGAAACTGGCACGGGCGGCGCGGCTGGCGAAGAAGGCCCTGCTGCCATCCGCTACAAGGGCATTACCATCACTCCCGGTGGCTTCCTTGCGGCGGAAACGGTGTTCCGCACAAGAGCAACCGATGGCGGCATCAACACGCCGTTCAGCGGCATTCCGTTTCCGAACACGGCCTTGAACAATATTTCGGAATTTAACGCCTCAGGCCGCCAGTCGCGTTTGTCCTTCCTGTTCCAAGGCAAGGCCGATAACGTCGATGTGACGGGTTACTATGAGATGGATTGGCTGGGTGCCTGCGCCAGTTCCAATAACCGCCAGAGCAACAGCTACTGCATGCGCCAACGGCAAATCTGGGGTCAGGCGGCTCTCCACAGCGGCTGGGTTTTCAGCGGCGGCCAGATGTGGAGCCTTGCCACGGAAAGAAAAACGGGACTCGAGAATCGCACCGAAATTCTCCCTATGACCATCGACCCACAGTATAACGTTGGCTTCACTTGGGCGCGTCAGTACAGCTTCCGCGTCACCAAGAACATCGGCGACAAAGCTTGGGTTGGTGCTTCCGTGGAAGGGCCGCAGACGACCTTGGGCGGTAGCGGAACACCGACACCCACACTCTACGCTGGAGTTGGCTCGGGAGGCGGCCTCTACAATGCTACCGACACCACCGGCTATTCCTTTAACAAGACCCCGGACTTCGTGTTCAAGGCTGCTTTTGAACCCGGTTGGGGACACTACGAAATCTTTGGCGTGGTCAGCACCTTCCGTAATCGCATTTTCCCCTGCGCCGTCAGTCCTACAGTTCTCGTTCTGCCTGCGTACTGCACGGGCGGCACGGAGGGCACATCCACCGGCGCTTACAACAACACGACCACTGGCGGCGGCCTCGGCGTTAATATGCGCGCTCCCATCGTTAAGAAATTTGCCGATGCGGGCATTCACTTCTTCGGGGGCAGCGGCATTGGCCGTTATAGTTCGGCGCAGATGCCCGACGTTACGATCCGTCCCGACGGCACTCTGGCTACCATCAAGGGCGGTTCGGTTCTCGGCACTCTGGAGCTTCACCCCAGCCCCAAACTCGACGTCTACTTTAACTACGGCTTGGAATACGCCTTTCGCACCGCCTACGAATATACGAACTTCACCACCGGCGACAACGTTCCCGTGGGCTACGGCTCTCCGCTCTTCAACAACTCTGGATGCGAAAATTATGAAGGCGTGCCCAGTGCGACGAACACTCCCACCAGCAACGGTACGTGCACAGGGAACCTCCGTAACATTCAGGAAGGCACCGTTGGCTTCTGGCACAAAATCTACAGCGGCCCGAAAGGTGGCATCCGTTGGGGCATTCAATACTCCTACCTGGTCAAGAACACTTGGTCGGGCAACGACAACACTCCAACGGCTCCCGGCATCAATGGCAAGGGTGTTGACAACATGCTTCTCACCTCTTTCCGCTACTACATCCCCTAAACCGGGAATCGTAGCGCTTCGTTCTTAATTACAACGGAAAAGGGCAGCCCTTCGCCGGGCCGCCCTTTTTCTTTTCCTCGCAAAATCGCTCCACTTTCCCCCTAAATTACAAAAGAGGCGTAGTCATCGTTCAGAAACTAAAACACTTAGCTACGATTCAACAAACTCTGAATAGATTGTAACAATCCTGTAATACGCGCGCCGCACACTCTCCCCCTCGGGCAAATACAAATTCTTCGTGTGGAGATGACGGATGAAAAAAATCTTTGGTATCCTTCTGGGCTGTCTCGGTCTGGCGGCTATGGTCTGGGCCCAGGGTACGCTGTCCATCACCGGAGCAGGCGCCACTTTCCCCTATCCCATCTATTCTAAATGGTTCGATGAGTACCACAAGCTTCACTCCAACATTCAGATCAATTATCAAGCCATCGGCTCCGGCGGCGGAATTAGGCAAGTGACGGAAGGCACCGTGGATTTTGGCGCTTCGGACGGTCCAATGACCGACGAACAGCTTAAGACGTATCAGGACAAGCATGGCTTCCCCGTCCTCCACTTTCCGACCGTCCTCGGCGGCGTCGTCCCTACTTACAACATCCCCGGCGTTAACGCGGAATTGAAATTCACTCCTGAAGCGCTCGCAGGCATCTATCTCGGTACGATCACCAAATGGAATGACCCTGCTATCACCGGCCCCAACTCCGGAGTTAACCTCCCCAGCGGCGATATCATCGTGGTTCATCGCTCCGACGGCAGCGGTACCACCTATATTTGGACGGACTACCTCTCCAAAGTCAGCTCCGCGTGGAAAGAGAAAGTCGGAAAATCAACTTCCGTCAACTGGCCCGTAGGCTTGGGTGGACAAGGCAACCAGGGTGTGGCCGGGCTGGTCAAGCAGACGCCTAACTCGATTGGCTACGTCGAACTAATCTACGCCATCCAGACCAAGATGCCGTACGGTATCGTTAAAAACGAATCGGGTGTGTTCATCAAGGCGTCTCTCGAAAGCGTCACAGCCGCGGCTGCTGGCGCAGCCAAAAACATGCCGGCCGACTTCCGCGTTTCCATCACCAACGCTCCAGGCAAGACCGCCTATCCGATCTCTAGCTTTACGTGGCTGTTGATTCCTTCCAAGATTTCTGACGCCGCTAAACGCGACGCCATCAAAGGATTCATCAAGTGGATGGTGGGCCCAGGGCAGGAATTCACCGAAGCCCTTGCTTACGCAAAGCTGCCCAGATCGGTGGTAGTCAAGGAATTGGCGGCTCTCAACAAGGTTCAATAGCTTAAGGTCACCATCGAATGTCAACTGCCAGCACAACTGTTCCGAGCGCGGGCCCCCTCGAGGGCTCGCGCTCGTTTTTGAGCCGTCTCCGCGATGGCGACGAAATCGCGCGGCTCGTCACGTTTGTATTTGCTGGCTCGGTTGTGCTCCTCACCATACTTTTGGTTTATGAGCTTTGGATTGGCTCTGTTCTTCCGCGCCACAAATTTGGCTTTGCTTTCTTCGCCACCAAAGTATGGGACCCCGTTTTCGATAATTTCGGCGCGCTCCCCTTCATCTATGGAACCGTGGTAACTTCAGCCGTCGCCCTTTTCATCGCCGTGCCGCTCGGCATCGGGGCCGCCATTTTTCTTGCGGAGCTCGCGCCGGCTCGAGTTTCGGACACGCTCGAGTTCTTTATTGATTTGCTTGCCGCCGTTCCCAGCGTGATCTATGGTCTTCTCGGCATCTTCATCGTCGTCCCGCTGATGCGCGACTACGTTGAGCCCGCCCTCAAAAATACCTTGGGATTCCTCCCTCTTTTCAAGGGACCAGCCTATGGCATAGGTTTCCTCACCGCAGGCGTGGTCCTGGCCATCATGGTCATTCCGTACATCATTTCCGTCTCACGCGAAATTCTTCTGTCCGTGCCGCGCGACCAGCGTGAAGCCGCACTGGCTCTCGGGGCTACCCGCTGGGAATCGACCTGGAAGGTCGTCGTACCCTTTGCCCGTACCGGCATCATGGGCTCGATTTTCCTGGCGCTGGCTCGCGCCCTCGGCGAAACCATGGCCGTCACCATGGTCATCGGCAACGCCCCCATCATCGCGGCTTCTCTTTTTTCCCCCGGCAACTCCATCGCTTCCGTCATCGCTGCCCAATTCACGGAAGCCACCGGCGATCTGTACCTGCAATCCCTCATTGAACTGGGTCTGGTTCTGTTTCTGCTCACTTTTGTGCTTAACGGCCTTGCACGCATTTTGATTGTCGTAACTTCTCAGCGCGGCAGCGGAATGGGGAACGCATGAACCATCGTCTGCGTTGGCGCAAATTCCTTAGCAATTTCATGCTCACGCTCACCGGTTGCTGCGCTTTGGTCGCCGTTTCCGTTCTCTTCTTGATTTTGGGTTATCTCGTGTACCATGGCGGCACTTCCATCAACTGGGATTTCTTTACGAAATTGCCGGCTCCCGTCGGCGAAACGGGCGGTGGTATGGCCAATGCCATCATCGGCAGCGCCAAGCTTCTTCTGTTAGCCACGCTCTTCGGCGTTCCTGTTGGATTTCTGGGGGCCATCTACCTGGCCGAGTTTAGCGGCCACAACGTAGCCTTTGTGGTGCGCTATGCGGCGGACTTGCTCAATGGCGCGCCCTCGATCGTTATCGGCATTTTTGCTTACAGTCTGGTTGTGAAGCCATTCGGACATTTTTCCACCTTCGCCGGTGGTGTTGCCCTCGGCATCATGATGATTCCCATTACCTTGCGCAGCACGGAAGAATTTCTGCTCGGCGTGCCCCGCAATTTGCGCGAAGGTGCCATGGCTCTCGGCGCCAGCAAGACGAGAACCATCGCCACGGTCATAGTTCCCGCCGCGTATCGCGGGATTCTCACCGCGATTCTCCTGGCCTTCGCGCGTGTGGCAGGCGAAACTGCTCCGCTGCTGTTCACGGCCTTGGGCAATGAATTCTGGAGCCAGGGTTTCAATCATCCTACGGCTTCGCTTCCGGTTATGATATATCACTATGCCCTCTCGCCGTACGACGACTGGCATCGGCAAGCGTGGGCTGCGGGTCTGGTCCTGCTGGCTTTGATTCTGATCATCAATATTGTTGCCCGGGCCATTTTGTCCCGTGGCATATCGGTTCCGAGGTCCTAATTCATGCACGCTCCTGCGAGGCAAGAAGTGTCCGTAAACATAACTCCACCAGCAACAACTTCCGCGAACCGCGAAACTGCAGCCCCCGCGGATATGCGCATGACCATATCGAAGGTCAACTTCTGGTATGGCTCCAAGCAAACTCTTTTCGACATCAATCTTGGCATCGCCACCAACAAGGTCACCGCGCTCATCGGTCCTTCCGGTTGCGGCAAATCCACTCTCCTTCGCACGCTCGATCGCATGCACGAAACCGTCCGCCACTCCCGCCTCGAAGGCGAAATCAAGTTGGACGGCAAGAATATTCTCTCGCAGGATGTCACTTTGCTCCGCCGCCGCGTCGGCATGGTCTTCCAGCGCCCCAATCCTTTCCCCAAATCTATCTTTGAAAACGTCGCCTACGGTCTTCGCATCAATGGCTCCAAGCTTCCCATGGCCGAAGCCGTCGAAAAAAGCCTGCGCCACGGCGCTCTCTGGGACGAAGTGAAAGACCACCTCCACAAGTCTGCCTACGAACTTTCCGGCGGCCAGCAGCAGCGCCTTTGCATCGCTCGCGCGCTCGCCGTCGAGCCGGAGGTCCTGCTCCTCGATGAGCCTTGCTCCGCTCTCGATCCCATCAGCACCGCCAAAATCGAAGAGCTCCTCGTTCAGCTCAAGGATCTTTGTACCATCGTCACCGTCACCCACAACATGCAGCAGGCCGCGCGTATCAGCGATTTCACCGCCTTCCTGCTCAACGGCCAGCTCATCGAGTTCAGTCCCACGCCGCACCTTTTCACTACGCCCAGCGATCCGCGCACGGAGGCTTACATTACCGGCCGCTTTGGCTGATGCATTGGGCGGAAGAAGGCATAAGTTATCGCCGCACAATTTGGACAGGCTGAGGGAAAAGAAACTATGGAACGCCACTTCGAAAAAGATTTGAACGAGTTAAAAGAACGTCTCTTGTGGATGGGCAGTCTCGCCGAGCGCGCCGTTCACCAAGCCGTGCACGCCGTGCTCGAATCCGATGAGCAGCTCGCCAAGCGCGTCCTCGATGAGGAAGACGCCATCAACGAGCTGCAGCTCGAAATCGACGACCGCGTCGTCCAGCTCCTCGCTCTTCATCAATTGATGGCTATCGATCTCCGCTTCGTCCTGGCCATTTCCCGCATCAATAACGACCTCGAGCGCATCGGCGATCAGGCCGTGAACATCGCGCAATCCGCCACGCGTATCCTCCGCCACCCGCGCGTCAAGCCCTATGTCGATCTCCCGCGTATGAGCGAGCTCGCCGAAGAAATGGTTCGCAACGCCCTCAATGCCGTCGTCCGCCGCGACGTCGAACTCGCCCAAAAAGTCCTGGCCACCGACGATCAGGTCGATCACTTCCGCGATCAGATCTTCCGCGAACTCCTCACTTACATGATGGGCGATTCCAGCGTGGTCTACCCCGCTTTTGAGCTCATCCTCGTCGCCAAAAATCTTGAGCGCATCGGCGATCACGCCACCAACATCGCCGAAGATGTCATCTACATCGTCCAAGGCCAGGACGTTCGCCACCCCACCGTCGATCGCCGCTAAACCGTGTCTCTCGCAACGCGCTGCTTAGCTGTGCGATTTGAATAACTAGTTAGTACTAAAACCAATAAGCTCTCAGTTCTTTTATCTTGACAATCTGTTACTTCACGGGTATAGTTTGTTTTGTATATTTTTGCGAGTTTTACTCGTAGCGCCAGCCTCTCGGCTGGCGTTTCTGCCTTAGGGAGGTTATCTTTAACGCCTAACTCCTTTGTTCGCAACACTTACGAAAATCGGCTGTTTTTGCACAATTTTGGTGCAAAATGTCCATGTTAAATCATTTAGAATGAACACTTCCGTAATCGCCACAAAACACAGAACTTTAATCCCTGCAAAATGAACACTTACGAAAAAAGGGTGGGGAGGGGGCGATTATCGTTAACCAGTCGCCTGCCGCCGAAAGAGCCACAGCATAAGCAGCGCACTCACCAAGCTCAGTAGGCCGCCGAGCGTCCGGTCCCACGTCCGCTGGAATCGCACTTGGATGTGCGACATCCCCGCATTCAGCGGCACCAGCATTTGGTTGAAGTCCTCGCCGTTCAATGGCGTCACCAAAGTCCCGTTTACCTTCACCTGCCAGGCTGGATAGTTCAGGAGGCGCAGCCCCAGCGCGAACGGGTCTTGCGTCTTCACTGTCACTTCCTTCTCCTCAGGGGACCACCGTTCCACCTGGACCTGCGGCGCCGTGTTCGGACCCGGCGTTGAATCCGTGTCCATCACTTGAACATCCGGAGCCTTCGCTAAAGGGATATTGGTGTGGTCGTCTCCCGCGGGATCGTACTCGTACGTGCCCTCGAAGCCTTCCCCTTGCGCAATCTCTTGCCGCAGTATGTTTATATCGTTCTTTGTCCACCACCCTTGGTGTACAAGACCGGCGCCGGTCGCTCCAAGAAGAGCAAACGTGGCCGCCGCCCAAACCCATCCCCAGCGTTTGCGGGCCATCGCCGCGCCGAGAAAAACCGCGAACGGCACGCCCAGCACGCTCATCCAGCGCCATGGAAATTGCACGAATCGCAACTTGGGAAGAATCTCCCAGAAAATGTCGCTGAAGCGCAACATCAGCAGCGTCGAGAGTCCCGCCAGAAACACCAGCATCTGCCACGCACGGTTCTCAAATGCCTCCTGGCCATCCCGACGCGCCCGGTGGGCCGCCACGGCCGCCAATCCCGTCAGGATCATCAGCAAAACCGCGAGGCTCGAGGCGATCCAATTGAAAATCGTGTGCTCCGGATCGTTGATCACCGTGAAGAGAAAGTTCTCCGAAGGCACTAAACCCGGCGAAAGCGCTTCCGCGATGTTCACCCAGCGCTGCTCGTAAGCGGCGGGCACGAGGTAAGATCCGGCTAAGCCCAAGGCCAGCGCCATCCCCGTCCCGCCGCGAAGCAGAGGCTGCCACGACCGCCGGGTGTACCCGGCGAAAGCGAACACGCCAGCCGAGCTATACAAGGCAATTACTCCCGCCGGCGCGTTGGAAAGCCAAATCGCCGCCAGCGCGGCGGCGAAGCAAACGATGCTCCGGCCCACGGCCGTGTCTCGTGGCTCGTCCCGTTTTTCCGGCAACCCGCAGATTTGCAGCGCGGCCAGAAAAAGCAACGGGAAAAACGCGTTGGCCAGCAGCTCCGCGAAATCGCTCCGCAAATAAATGATCAGCAGCGCGTAAGGATTCGCCGCGTAGCATGCCGCGCAAAACAGCGCCGCCCGTTGCGGCAAGAATTTCCGCGCCAGAAAAAACGCGCTCAATCCCGCGAACGTTTCCACCAGCACGATAAACACGGCAGGAACTGCGTTCCACGGCAGGACGGAACCCAGCGCGGCTCCCAGCATCCATGAAAAGGGAGGATAAAAAATAAATCGCGGCTCCCCAAACCCGAGATTCGCCCATTCCGTCCACCGCGGAAAAAGGATTCCCTCCTTCCACTGTCCGGCGGCGTCCATCCAGGAGGAAGCGTGAAACAAGAAATCCTGCCCGGTGGCCGTCCCCAATCGAAAAAACGGCGCGATGATCACCAAAGAAATAAGCAACGAAATCAAAAGGGCGGGAAGCCAGCCGGGAAGCCGAGCGGTCGAACCCACCGGATTCTGTGGTTCTGCGCAGGATGTCATGCGGTGTTCATGCCATTGTAACCAGGAAATAAACCCTCATGCGAGCTTCATCCTTCCGTGCGCGTTCCATCGAGTTGAGCGATAATACACGCTCTCATGAGCACCCCCAGCACAGCTCCCGAGCCTATTATCGAGGCGCGCAAGCTCGAAAAATTTTATGGTCAGCCCGATGGCAGCCGCATTCAAGTCATCGCCGCGACGGATCTCGCCGTTTATCCCGGACAGATCATCGCGCTGCTGGGGCCATCCGGCTGCGGAAAATCGACGCTCCTTCGCATGCTGACCGGTCTCTCCCCGGCGAGCGCCGGCTCCGTTTTTTGGCATGGCGCGCCTGTAGGGGACGGTTCACCGAATGTTTCCATCGTCTTTCAAAGTTTTGCTCTTTTTCCCTGGCTCACCGTTCTCGAAAATGTCGAAGCTCCACTCGAAGCGCGCGGCATGGTCCCCATCGAGCGCCACAAACGCGCATTGCGCATCATCGACGCCGTCGGCCTCGATGGCTTCGAGAGCGCCTATCCCAAGGAACTCTCCGGCGGCATGAAGCAGCGCGTCGGCGTCGCCCGCGCGCTGGTCGTCGAACCCGAAGTTCTTTTCATGGACGAGCCGTTTTCCGCGCTCGATGTGCTGACCGCCGAAACGCTGCGCGGCGAACTTCTCGAACTCTGGCTAGAACACAAGATTCCCACGCGCGCGATTTTTATCGTCACGCACAATATCGAGGAAGCCGTCGTTCTCGCCGATCGCATCGTCGTTCTCGGCCGCAATCCCGCGCACATCCACGCCGATTTTTCCGTGGACATGCCGCATCCCCGCGACAGAAAATCTTCCGGCTTTATCGAACTTGTCGATGACATCTATCGCGTCCTCACGCGTCCCGACCACGATCGCGAGGCGACGCCTCCGAAATCCGCCGTTCCCGGCAGGCAGCTCACCCGCAAAGCCATCATGCTTCCCCACACGCGCCCCGGAGGCATGGCGGGCTTGCTCGAAATCCTCCAGGATCAGGGCGGGCGCGCCGACCTGCACAAACTCGCCGACGAGCTCAGCCTCGAAGTCGATGCGCTTCTTCCCACGGTGGACACCGCCGCACTCCTCGGCATGCTGCGCCTCGAGGAAGGCGACGCCATCATCACTTCGGAGGGACAAGCCCTAGCGCAGGCGGACATTCAGACGCGCAAAGCAATTTTTCGCAAAGCGGCTCTCGCCAATGTTCCCTTGCTCGCGCAAATGCAGAACGCCCTCAAAGCGAAATCGGACCGCACGCTCTCCGACGAATTTTTCCGCGACCTTCTCGACGAGCATTTCAGCGAGGACGAATCGCGCCGCCAGCTTGAAACCGCCATCCAGTGGGGTCGCTACGCTGAAATTTTCGATTACGATGCCGCCACGGGCAAGCTGACGCTCACCGAGGCTTGACCTTCCCGTGCCGACTTCCACTATCGCCTCGCAAAGCGCGACTAGCATCCCCCCGGCCATCCGCCGGCCTGCGGGCTCGCGCTGGTCCTGGGCCTTCCTGATCGATCTCGCGGTTTTTCTTTTCGTGATGGCCGCAATCTATGGCGTCTACGCCATCGGCCACACCTGGCTCGGACCCGTCCCCGCGCAAGCGGAAATTTCGCAAAGCCCGAGCTCCTTGCCGCTCTACGCGCTCTATTCGCTCGTGCGCATCAGCGTGGCCTACGCCTTGAGTTTGGTTTTCGCGCTCGCGTACGGCTATCTTGCAGCCAGCTCGAAAGCGGCCGAGGTCATCCTCGTTCCGCTTCTCGATATTCTGCAATCCATTCCCGTGCTCAGTTTTCTTCCGGGCGTCATGCTCGCAATGGTGGCGCTTTTTCCGCACAGCCAGCTTGGCATCGAACTCGGTTCCATCATCCTGATTTTCACCGGGCAGGTCTGGAATATCGCCTTCAGTTTTTATTCTTCGCTCAAAAGTATTCCGCGCGAACTGCGCGAAGCCGCCATTATTTACCGTTTTGGCCGCTGGCAAAAATTCGTCGAGCTGGACCTGCCGTATTCCACCATCGGCCTCGTTTGGAATTCGATGATGTCCGTCGCGGGCGGCTGGTTTTTCCTGATGGCTTGCGAAATGTTTGTGCTCGGCGATCGCGATTTTCGCTTGCCGGGACTCGGCTCTTACCTTCAAACCGCCGCGAGCCACGGCAATACACGCGCCATCCTCTGGGGCTTGGCTGCAATGGTTGCGGTGATCGTTCTGCTCGACCAATTGATCTGGAGGCCGGTCATCAGCTGGGCGGACAAGTTCAAGTTCGAGCAGGTGGAGACCGCGAAAGCCACAACACACAATTTGCTGACGATTCTTGGGCGCGCTTCGTTCGTCATTCGATTATACCGGCTGGCCGTGCGCCCCATCCTCGACCGGATCACCGTGAGGCTTGCCGTTGGCGCGCGGCGCGCCGCGGAATCAATCGCTGCCCCGAAGCGGCACGGCACTCGCCGAGCGCTTCTCACTGTTTTGGCGGCCGTGATTCTCGTGGGCCTGGGCTTCGCGGTATTTCACGGCGCGCGCGAGCTCTCCGATTTGCGCCGCGCGGATTACTTCACGCTATTGCGAAGCGCCGGTTTCACGCTGCTCCGAGTCAACGGTGCGCTGTTCCTGGGCGCGCTTTGGACTGTCCCCGCAGGCGTGGCGATTGGATTTAGTCCGCGCCTCTCGCGCATCGCGCAGCCGCTGGCGCAAATTGCGGCTTCGATCCCCGCCACGGCTCTCTTTCCGGTCATTCTGCTTTTTATGCTGCGCTTCCGCGGCGGGCTCGAACTCGCCGCCATGGTCGTCATGCTTCTTGGCACGCAGTGGTACATCCTGTTCAACGTGATCGCCGGCGCCATGGCGATCCCCACGGACCTTAAAGAAGCGGCGGGTATTTTTCGCTTCGGTACCTGGGAGCGCTGGCGCCGCCTGATTCTGCCGGGGATTTTTCCTTATCTTGTCACCGGGCTGGTGACCGCCTCCGGCAATGCCTGGAACGCCAGCATCATCGCGGAATATTTTCACTTTCAGGGGAGAATTGTTTCGATCACCGGTCTCGGGAGCGCCATCAGCAGCGCCACCGATGCGGGCCGGTTCGATCTTTTGCTGGCTTCGACGCTCATCATGGCCACGATCGTCGTGCTGATCAATCGCCTGGTCTGGCGCCGCCTGTATCGTCTCGCATCGACGCGCTTCAAACTCGAAACATAGCGCGCCCCGGCTAATGCGGAGGCTATTTTGGCTTACTGTTTTTCCGGCTTCGCCGCTTTATCTTCTTTCTCCGGCGCGGTCGCAGCCGCGGGCTCTTCGCCCCAAATATATTTCGCGAACCACTTCTCATTTTCTTCCATGACCGCGCGCTGCTGCTTGGGCTTGGTGATTCCGTGGCCGAATCCTTTATAAACCACCATTTTTACGGGAACGCCGCGATCCTCGAGCGCTTGGCGCAGCTCGTAGCCGTTCGCAATGGGCACGCGCCGGTCGTTTTCTCCCTGCTGGATCAGCGTCGGCGTCTTAGCTTTGGCGATGTAGCTAATCGGCGAAGTCTTTTTGTAAATTTCCGGGTCGTCCCAGGGCGTCGCATGCAAATACTGGCGGGTGAACGGCGTGATGTCCGTGTTCACGTAGTAGGTGATCCAATCGGAAATTCCCGCGCCGACGGACACGGCTTTGAAGCGGTCGCTCGAAGCGGTGATGAACGCGGAAATGAAGCCGCCTTCGCTCCAGCCCATCGAGCCGATGCGGTCTTTATCCACGAATCCCTTGGCGATGAGCGAATCCACGCCCGAAATGACGTCGGCATAATCGCCCACGCCCAGATTTCTCACGTTCAGCGAGCGGAATTTTTCTCCATATCCCGCCGACCCACGGTAATTCGGCCGCAGAATAAGAGCGCCCTTCGCGACGAATCTTTCGATCGGATAGTAACGATCCGCGCTTAGAACCGGCAGATCCACGCCTGTGGGTCCGCCATGAATCACGACGAGCAACGGATAGTGTTTCTTCGGATTGAAGTCGGGCGGCTTTAGGAGCACGCCCTCAATGACCGTGCCATCGGAGGACTTCCAGGAAATCACTTCGCGCCGGGCGGTCTCGAAGCCCTTCAGTTGGTCTCCCATCGCAGTGAGCTTTTTCGGCTGCCATGGCGCCACGCTCGACGCGTAAATTTCCGGGTAGCCGTTTTCCGGCGCGCCGCGAAACGCAACGCGATGGTCGTCCTTCGAAAAGGAAAACGAAATCGCGACAAAACGTTCGGGCGAGCTGAGCTGCTCAATTCGTTTTGTTGTGGGATCCAGACGGAAGAGATGCGCGTAGGTTTTTTGCTGCGCGGCAAAGTAAATTCCATCTGTTCCCCACCCGATTAGCCCGGTATCTTCATCGAAGGCATCGGTCAATACATGCGGGGCGCCTCCATCGGCGTCCACCACCGCGATTTTCCTGTTCGTATAAAAGAAATACTTCGAGCCGTCCGCTGTTACGTAGGCAATCTGTTTTCCATCGGGCGACCATTGCGGATCGGTGTCCGGTTCCGGCGTGCTTACTAACTTTTTTGCTTTTCCGCCGCTCACCGTCGCGACGTAGATGTCCGCCGTGTCCATGGAAATCAGGTCCGGATCGCGCTGTGCGCTGAACGCGATGCGCGTCCCATCCGGCGACCAGGCGAAATCGCCCACGCTAAACTCCTCGCCCTGCGTCAGACGCTTGGGTTCGGGAACCGCTTCGGATTCCGCCGAGGGAAGCTGCAAAGTCCACAAATGCGTCATGGTGTAATCGGAATGCACGACGTGATAATCGCCGTACTTTTCCGTTCGCGCTTTCATGGCTTTTGATTCGGGATCTTCCGCGGAGAAAGCCACGCGTTTGGAATCGGGCGCCCATGCAAAGTTGTTCACGCCAGTCTCGACGTTCGTGAGCTGCCTGGCTTCACCGCCGTCCGCGGCCATGACGTAAATCTGCTTTTTGCCCTCGGGCGAGCCGGAAATTTGCCCCGGCCGGTCGGAAAGAAAGGCGATCCATTTGCCATCAGGAGACCAGGCGGCATCGGTGCTCGATTTTTTTGAGGCCGTCAGCTGGTGCGATTCTCCGGTGGTCGTGTCCACCATCCACAAATCGCGCTCGAAGGCGTTGTCTTCCCAGTTCGTGCGGGAGACTTCGTACACGACGCGCTTGCCGTCAGGCGAGATCTGCGGATTGTAGACATTTTTCATTTCGAGAGACTGATCGATGGTGGGCGCCGCTGCAGTAGAAGCCGCGGCCGCACGTGCGGGCTGCTGGGCGGCGACCGGCAAGCTCACCAAGCCGCTCACCACGGCGCTTACCAGCAGAAATGCGACAACCCAACGCGATTTGCGCATGATTTTTCTCCTGAGGTCCGTTTTTGAATACAATCGTTTCCTTATTTACGCGCCCATCGGGCAAATCCAATCGTCAAGCCAACGCCGACAATGGCCAGCCCCAGATATACATGCCAGCCATGCAACTCGAGCGAGGAAAAGACGGCGGCCAGCCCGGAGAGAAAAATCAGGAGGGCCGCTTTGCCTTTCGACATCTCCCGCTTGTCTACCGTCGCATCAGGTTCCTGCTTGGCCATAGCTTCGGGCCTCTTTGCTCAGGGAGACGCGGACAGCGGCCCCGATTCTTTCGCGAGCTCTTTGCTCAGATAGATGAGCTGGCCGACGTGATGGTAGGCGTGGCCCGCGCAACGGAGAAAAATCATGAATCGTTCCGCAGCTTGGGGTTCGCGTTCCGCGGAATAGGGCTTCAGCCAATCCGCGGGCGCTTGCTTTTTTACGGCCGCCACCACCATCGCGATGGTCCGGTCGAAAGCGCGCATGACTTCGGTTTTGTCCGGTTTCTGCGCTTCGGTGAATTCTCTATCGCGGTCGCGGACGTAGCCGGTCCCCGCAACACGCGCGCCGATGTAGTAATTCAGGTTGCCGGTCATGTGCAGGAGCAAGTGCCCGACGCTATTTCCGTAGGAAAACGGATTGCGCCAGAACTGCTCCTGCGTCAGAGCGTCCACCCACTTGTGCGTTTCTGCCGCAACAAATTCGTAGTAAATGGCGAGGTCTGATGCAATCGTAGCCGGAAGGTCAGCCATAGGATTCTCTTTATTGCGAAAACGGTGCCGCCGTAGAAAAACTCAGTGCGCTGGCGGGCTTTTGCGCCTGGCCGTACGCGGGCGAGATAGCACACAAACTCGCGCACAATAAGGCCAGGATCCCGACAACAGAACGTCCGCGGTTCATTTGGTTTCCCCCGCTTTTCTCGAGTTGGCCCCGCGCGCCGCGCGAAAATCCGGAAGGCCGACAATAGCCTGCCGCCGAAAAAAGTCAAGGTCTTACTGTGGTTCTTTAGCTCGTCGCGCTCATAGCAAACGTCGCGGTCGACGTGCGGTTTTTTTAATTCGATGGGACAAAATAAAGCGGCGCGGAAGCCCAGTCAGCACGCGACAAACGTCCTTTTTTTTGGTAGAGTAGGGCCGTTGTAACACTTGGGAAGCCGCACCCTGCCTCTGTACCAGGAATCCCCCAGCCCGTGATTCCGCAAGGCGTCAAGTAGCTTGCACGCGGGAGTGTTTCATGGCTCGCTCGGCGCGCAGATCCCGGAGACTCTCACGGCCAGGATTTTTCTGGACGCTTCGAGGCTGGCTGAGCAACTTCTTTCCCGCGGCTGGGTTGTTTCCCTCGTCCGTCCGGATTCGCACGATACAGGCTCAACGTATGTCCACCTCCGCGCCGCGACGCCGTTCCTTTTTCTCTCCCCCCCGGGACTATGTGCACCGCCGCCGTTTTCGCCGGCGGATTACGAACGTGATTCTGATACCGGTGCTAAGCCTGGCCGCAGCCTACGTGATCACGCGCCCCACGGGCGGCATGGGCCTCGCGCTGCCCGAGGGCGCCCGAGCAGCGTCTCTTGCGACGCCGTTGCAGCGTGAATCGGGAGCACTTGCGTCGGCACCGAGTTCCGAAAGTATTTCCTTAGCGAGCGCTCCTGCGATTCCCGCGGCGAGCGCTGCCCCTAACCCAATGCTTGGCGGCGCTTACATGCTGGATCCGGGTCCCCACTCCGTTAGCGAAGTGCGCGACGTCGCCGTGCATGATGCGAAGCGAAACAAAGATTTGCACGTGCGCATTTTCTATCCGAATGAGCCGGGCCCGTATCCCGTCATCGTGTTTTCGCACGGCGCGGATGGTTCACAAACTTGCTGTGACGCGCTGACCCGGCACTGGGCGTCGTATGGCTACGTAACCCTGCAACCGATAGACGATGGCTCGGCGTTGCCACGGCAGAATCCCAACGAGGAAGACGTTCGGTTCGTGGAAGCCGTCGGAGAAAGAAGGAACGATCCGGCGAGGTGGGAGAGCTGGCCGAAGGACATTTCGTTTTTGCTGGATGCGCTGCCCACCTTGCCAAATCGCATCCCTGGACTCGCTAGCAAGATCGATATGAGCGAGATAGGGGTAGGAGGGCATTCGGCGGGAGCCTTCGCGGCAGATGCCTTGGCTGGAGCACTGGTCAATCTTCCAGGCCACCCCGGCGTGAGCTTCGCCGACCGACGCGTGAAAGCCGTGCTTTTGCTCTCGCCCCAGGGGCCCGGCGAATTTGGGCTAACGGATCATTCGTGGGACCATGTCGCGGTACCGCTCTTGAGCGTGACGGGCTCGCTCGACCGTGGCGCTGGAAACCAGGGGCCGGATTGGAAAGAGATTCCGTATCAGCGGAGCCAACCGGGCGACAAGTACCTGGTTTATGTTCGAGGAGCGAATCAGACGTCCTTCATCAGCGCGAAAAGCATTCTGCCCGGCCGCGCAGCACAGGGCGAGCTCATTCTCGGCTATACGAATTCAGCGTCTCTTGCGTTTTGGGACGCCTACTTGAAGGGCGATCTCAAAGCCAAGTTTTACTTGCAATCCAATGCATTAGCGGATTTCAGCCGCGACGCCGTAAAACTCTCGCGACGTTGAAAGACCGATCGTTTCTATTCCTCAGCTTATCCACATCTCCGCATGGGGGAGTCCTTCCGTACCATTGACGGTGTTACTCGCGTCTTCGGAAACTAAGTACAGTATGGCCCGCTATTCCGCTTTTCTTGGGCGCAGGGTTGAGGTGCAATACCGCGCCGGAGACATTCTTTTGCCCGCATCCGGCACGTTTGTGGCTGATTCCGGGCGGTCGATTTTTCTCGAGGAGAATTTTGAGCAGCGGGGTATCGAAAAACATTTCCGCTGGGAAATTCCCTATCAATACATCGTTCGGCTGGAAGAGAAAGAGCTTCCCCCGGGCAGGCAGCCGCGCCAGTCTTGGAGAAAAAGGCTGCCGAAAATGCGGCCACAGGCACCGAGGCTTCCGCCAACTCCGCCGAGAACAGAACACGTGAGTCTGCCGGCACAACGGCTTCAGGAGGCGGCGCGCCGGCCATCCTGCCGTTACAGAATCGGCCCAAGACCGCTTGAAGACCGCCTGAAGTCTGGCGTTCCTAGATCCTGTATACAACTCGACTCTCCGATTCGGTTACAATCTTCCGGCGGTACAGAACACATTTTCGCCGCGGCGGATTATCTTTGGCCCCGTCGCGCACAGGAGGCTTTCCGTGACCCTCGATGCCACCCCTAAGACCTCCATCGGCACGGGCGCCGATGGCGAGCCCGCACGAAAGCTCGGTCCTGGCTCCAAGGTTGGATTCATCGGATTGGGGCTGATGGGCCGGCCCATGGGGCTGAATCTCTTGAAGGCGGGCTACTCCCTGACGGTATGGAACCGAACGGCCTCGCGAGCGGAATCTCTTGTTGCCGGGGGCGCGAAGCTTGCCAAATCGCCGCAGGAGGTGGCCGCCGCTTCCGACCTGCTGATCACTATCGTTAGCGACCCGCCGGCGCTTGAGGAGGTGCTATGGGGCGGAGGTGCATCTGGCTCAGGCGGAGCGCTGGCTGCGCTCAAGCCGGGCAGCCTGTATATCGATTCCAGCACGGTTTCGCCGGTACTTGCGCGCAAGGTTGCGGCTGCTTGCGCTGAGCGCCATGTGGCGTTCTTGGATGCCCCTGTCACGGGGGGGACCTGGGGCGCGGAGAAAGGGGAGTTGGTGTTCATGGTGGGTGGTGACGCACAGGTGGTCAAAGAGGCGGAGCCGCTTTTCAGCGTTCTGGGGAAGCGCTGGTTTCATCTGGGGCCCACTGGCGCAGGACAGACCATCAAGGTCGCCATGAACCTGATCCTGGCGCTGGAGGTCGACGCGCTGGCGGAGGCCCTGGCTCTGGTAACTGCGGCGGGGCTCCAGGGAGAGAAACTTGTTCAAGTTCTGCAATCGAGTATGGGCCGGGCCGGGGTGCTCGATGTGAAGGCGCCGCTTCTGCTGAAGGGAGAATATCCGCCTAGCTTCCCGTTGCGCTTGATGCACAAGGACGTTGGGTTGGCGCTTGATCTGGCGAAAGAAGTCGGGGTTACGCTGCCTGCAGGTGCGGCTGCGTACGCAAACTACTCCGCCGTGAATTCGGCGGCTAAAGAAGACCTGGACTACGCAGCAGTGATGAAGAATTGGCAGCGCTGAAGCGCTCCCTACACACGGAGGGATATGGCAAACTTAAAGGCTGGTTTGCTTGTGCAAATGTCTTCGTAAACAATTGATTGTAAGAAGTTTATTGAGAAAGAGGGAAGCAGAGGGAAAAGCCGTAGAGCTAAGATGTGCTCGGCTGGACAAGTGGACTAGATGGAGCGAACTGCCGCCCGCCGGTCGAGGTCAAGCTCCAGGTTCTGGTCCAGAACGACAGCGACGTAGCGCGAGCAGGTTTTCATCTCGGAAGCCGCCCAGGCAGCCAGCGTCGGCTGGATGGACCGGAAGGCCCTCTCCAAATTTGCGACGACCGCATAGTAGCCTTTGACCTCGCGCAGGGAGTGCGGACTCTTCTTAAGGCTAGGGGACAGCTCGTCGCAGAGGCCCAATAGCGTGCCAAAATCGCTGGGGCCTATGTTCTCGGCTTCAATTCCAGTGGCCGCACGGAGAGTATCGGAAAGCGGCTGGTTGGCGGTGGTCAGCCAAATCATCCGCCACTGACTGATGGCAAAATTCACCAGCGCAAAACCAGAGAACACGAGAATGAGGAGAGCGGTCATCTTCTTTTCAACAGCCACAGTCTGCCGCCAGACTCTGTAGCGCCCAATAGAACCCCCGTACCAGGGTACAGGTACCGGCCGAAGGGCCAGAATGGGCCCTCACAGCAGTTAGTCGCGGACGAGTCCGGCTGGAGCGTGTGCCCGGTGCCGCCTCGCTGCGGGATGTGCGTTCTCAGGTGCGGGAGGGCGGAAGGTTAACGCGTAGGTGACTCGGAAGCGGCTGCTTGGAGGAATGTTCTTGACCGCCCTGGGTGCGCAATCTAGCTTGGAACCTAACGCTTCTCATATTGGTCGCCTGAATCATGAACGAATTAAAGGATCCGCTGAATTTGCGTCTCGAAAGTGCAAACGATCGTGAGATCGTTGAGAACCTGCGGAAAATCGAACGGCGGGACTGGTGGATCTGGGCCAACTCGATTTTTGTGATGCTGCTCCTCACCGCTGCTCTGCTTTCCTTTGCTCTGCCTTCTTTTTATCGCGGTGTGCCTCCGATGAGAGCGGTTCCACTCTTTCGGATGAAAGTATCGGAAGCCATTTTCGGATTGGTGGCTCTGGTCGTTCTCTTCAATGTATATACGATTTACCAGCAAGTGCTCATTAAGAGGCTGCGACGCCAGCTCGCCGAGAAGCAGCATCATTCTCTGATCCTGCGCGAACTGGCCATGGTGGACGCGCTGACCGGGCTCTATAACCGCAGGTTTGCCGAGCAGCGACTCGCGGCGGAGGTCGCTCGTTCCGGCCGAAAGGGCCATCCCCTCACCGTTGTGCTCATGGACCTGAATGAGTTCAAGCACATCAACGACACATACGGTCACCCTGCGGGAGATTTGGTGCTGCAGGAATTCGCGGCCGCTCTGAATCGCGCGATTCGAGGAGGCGATTTGGCCGTCCGCATGGGCGGAGACGAGTTTCTCCTGATTCTGCCGGAATGCAATCACGCGCAATTGCAGCTCGTTCTAAACCGCCTGGGCCCTCTCGAAGTGGCCTGGGACGGGCGGAAATTTCCCATCAAATATTCGGTCGGCTGGAAGGAATACGCGGCGGGCGATCAGCCGGAAACCATGCTGGCCGGCGCCGATCAGGCGCTCTACGCCAACAAGCGCGCCGCGAAACAAGCTCCTGTTCCAGAGTCTGTTATCGCCTGACTCCCGCGCACTTGCGATTCGCACTCGCCGCGTTTGCCTACCCACAGGATGATATAGAATGCTCGCGATCTCCGAGCGCACCGGCGCGTCGCGATATATTTTTTAGGGCTTTTATGCGGGGCATTCCCGCTTCAGTTCGCCACAAGATTCGGAGGCTTCGAAAATGCTCGTGAAAAGAAAATCGTTTCTGCTTGCTTGTGTGGCGTCGGCCGCGATGGCGCTTGGCGCGGCCCTGGTTGTTGCGCAATCGAACGATTTAGGCGTTTTCACGAATGGAGGCAGCGTCGGAGTCACTCCGCCGGGTTGCAAAGCGCATTACGATGCGTCGACAGGCGAATACACCATCACGGGCGGCGGGGCGAACATGTGGGCAGCCACAGACGCGTTTTATTTCGTCTGGAAGAAACTCTCGGGCGACGTGACGCTGACCGCCGACATCAAGTGGGTGGGTACGAGCGCGGCCGAACACCGCAAGGCGGTGCTGATGATCCGGGAAAGCCTCGATCCAGGTTCGTCGTATGCCGATGCCGTGTCCCACGGAAACGGGCTCACTTCGCTGCAATTTCGCGGCGCGGCCAACGAGCAGACCTATCAGGTCGTGGCTGCGGAAGATGGCCCATCACGCTTGCGCATCGTGCGCAAGGGAGTCGAGATCCTGATGTACTCGGGCAAACCGGGCGAGGAATTGAAACCGACTGGTCCCGTCGAATTCATTTCTCTGAAAGATCCAGTTTACGTTGGGCTGGGAGTTTGCTCGCACGTGGCAACCACGCTTGAGACCGCCATTTTCTCGAACGTCAAACTGGAAGAAACCGCGCCGGCAAAATAGCTCACCTCAGGCCGCGGCAGACATTCCTTTGAATCTGGCAGGGGCGCGGCCGACGGTCACGATCTGAATATCAAAAGCAGTGAAAAGGCGATGCTCACCAGAGCACTCCGCGCGCGTGAACCGAAACACGAAGCACATGAGAGAAAGGATAAGATCTATGCGCGCTGCGGCATGGCCACGCGCGACATGCTCGGTGCAGGCGTTCCCGTAACTTGGAGTCATTGCGAAAAACGATCCGCTGCTAGTCCTCCCGCGGGGACGTGCGCCGATCACGATTTGCGGCGCGCCAGAAAGTCTAATTTCCCGGATGGTATTCGCGCTCGGTGTGTCCTTTGAGTTGCGATGGGTAGAAATAAACTTCACGCAGATTTCCCGTGGCGTAGCGCTCGGCCTCGTCGTTGAAGTGCGGTGACGAGGGATGGCCGCTCTCGCCGCCGGCCGTCACGGCCCGCGCGCGCACCTTTTCGCCAAACTCGACGACGGCGACAAAACTGTTGCCGCTGGTGCCATACCACTTTTTCGTGCCGGGATACGGCCGCGCTCCAAACGACGCCAGGGAGCCCCACATGGACGAAGTGAACCCGACCGGAATGCTTGGCCCGGCGTCGCTGAAGGGCTGCACGATGTCTCCGGTCAAGCGCTGGAAACGGTTGATGTCGCCCCACGGCGTTTTCCAAGTTCCGAAATCCGAGGTAAGCCTGTCCGAAGCGTCCGAAAGCGATTGCAGCAGCTCTTGCGGTGGAACTTTTGTGCAGACGTAATCGCTGAGGTAGACGCCTTCTTTTCTCGCTTCGCTGCCCACGCGCTTGCGGATATCCTCGCCCCAAAACACCGCCAATGAAGTGGGCACAGACGCGACGCCCCAGCGCAAATCCCAGCCGCGCAAGGCGCCGATCGGCTCGGCCAGCTTCGCTCTTAGCGAATCGCCCGGGGGAGCATCGTCCCAGGCCTTGAGCAAGCAAGGGATCGGCTTTTCGAACCAAGTGAGATAGCTGTCGTAGGCAGCGGCAATCAGCGAGTCGACAGTGAAGTCCTTTTTATCCTGAAGCACGCGGATTGCGTGGAGGCCTCGCGCCGTCTCTCCGCCTGTCTCAACATAGACTGGAAAATCTTCTTTTTTCGGGCTGCTTGCACCCGCCGCCGACCACGGCCAGTTGTTCGAGTTGTAAAGCCAGCCGCTCTTGGGATTCAGCAGGTGCGGCGTCTCATCGATCGAGAGGAGGCCGTGCCATTCCGTAGCCGGATTGCTGCCGTCGACGGGCTTGTTCCAGTCGAACTTCGTGTCGCGCCGCGGAATGAAATTCGCATGAAAATAGGCGATGTCTCCATCGGCGTCGGCGAAAATCGTATTGTTCGAGGAGTTGGTGTGCAGCTCCATTGTTTGGCGGAACGATTTGTAGTCCTTGGCCTTCGTGCGCGTATAGGACTGCGTCAGGGCCTTGATATGCTCTTCCATCAGCCGGATGCTCAGCCATTTTCCGCCCATTTCGCCGATGATGGGGCCGTGGTGCGTGCGATAGACCGTGAATTGTTTCTCCGCCATTCCGCCGGCGGTCTTGTACGGCACGGTGATCTTTTTCACCACGAGCGGCCGCTCCTCGTTGCCATACTTGTAAAAATATTTGCCGCCCTTTTTCTCGACCGTTTCGAGATACCAGGTGATGGCGTTCGCTCCGCTCGAGGTGTGCATCCAGCCAGCGCGATCGTTGAATCCCTGGTAGACAAAAAATTGGCCCCAGGTCACCGCTCCGTAAGCGTCGAGGCCTTCGTCGCTGGCCATCTGCAACTCGGAGCGGAAGAAAAAGGAAGTGTGCGGATTGATCAGCAGCAGGGCGCGATGGTCCTCGGTGTTCGAAGGCGCGATGGCCATGCCATTCGAGCCGCGCGGCTCCTCGGTCTCGTCGTCTTCCGCGGAAGTACGGGCGCCCGCAGGAACCTTTCCGTAGAAGGCTTCGAGCTGCTTCAGGTCCACTCGCTCGATGTCTCCGCCGATGCTGCCTTCGGTAAAGCTCAGCGCCATCCACGGCTCGAAGCGCTGAATCACGCGGGGTTTGACGTCCGGGTGCTTGTACAAATAAAAATTCAGCCCATCCGCCCACGCGTTCATCAACTTCTTTAGCCATTCCGGGCTCGCCGCATATTCCGTTTTCAGTTGCGCAGGGTCGATGAACAATTTCATTCGCAAGTCTTGATAAATTGCGGATTCGCCCTCTGCCTCCGCCAAGCGTCCCATCGAGTTGAGGTAGTTCGTCTCGACGCGGTTGAAGTCGTCTTCCGCTTGGGCGTAAATCATGCCGAAGACCGCGTCGGCGTCCGTCCTTCCGTGGACGTGCGCGATGCCCCAATCGTCTCGGATGATGTCGACGCTGGCGGCTTCGCGTTCCCATCGCGCGATGTCGGGATTCTTCGCCGCTTGCGCCGCCGTTCCCGTGCCTTTGCTGCGCGCTGTGGCTGTTCGGGGACAAAACGAACATGCCGCTGTCGCCAGAATGAAAATCGCGATCAATTTCTTCATGAGCGCCCCTAAAGGAATGAAAAACCGCCAGTCGCGGCGATGTTTCGCCGCACAAACCATTCTCAGCAATCGCGCCAGCGCAACATCATACTCCGCTCCATTGGGCACGGCATCATTCAGAGCTTTTCGCGCGACCGTTCCTCGTGTAGATTGCTTTCTTCCATGCGCATGACTCTGGCAGTCTTCTCATTGCTGCTTGCTGGAAATGTAATGGCGGCCACGCCGCCGGAAGGCATACCGCGCGAACTCGCCCGGCAGCGCGCCGCGCAGCTTTCCGATCTTCGCTATCAGCTTCGCTTCACGCTTGCGCCCCATGCGACTTCCACGTCCGGCCACGAAGAGCTTACGTTTCGTTCCAATTCCTCGGCTGCGGTGCTCCTCGATTTTCGCGAAGGCACGGTCACAACTCTTAGTGTGAACGGCAAGCGAATTCCGGCGAAAATCGAAAACGGGCACATCGAGCTTCCCGGCGGCGCCATCCAGCCGGGTGAAAACACGCTCAGCATCGATTTCACGGCGCCGGTCGCAACAGCAGGGAAAGCCATCACGCGCTTCGAGGACAAAGACGACAACACCGAATATCTCTACACGCTTTTCGTTCCGATGGACGCCGAAATGGCGTTCCCCTCCTTCGATCAGCCCGATCTCAAAGGCCGTTTCCGGCTCGAACTCACCGCGCCGGAAAACTGGACGGTCATCTCCAACACCCCCATTGATTCTCAATCGGGTTCCGCGGCTGGCCAACGCGTCACGACTTTTTTGGAAACCCGTCCCATCAGTACGTATCTCTTCGCCTTCGCCGCCGGGCCATTCCGCAGAGTTCACGACACGCCAGGCTTGCCCGGCCTCTACGTGCGCCAGTCGCAAGTGAAAAAAGCCGAAGCGGAAGCTCCCGAGGTGCAGCAAACCGCCGCGCGAGGCATCGAATACCTCTCGAATTTCTTCGCCCAGCCTTTTCCTTTTCCGAAATACGATATGGTGCTGATCCCCGGCTTCGCGTACGGCGGAATGGAACATGCCGGGGCGACGTTTCTCCGTGAAGAATCTGTACTTTTTCGCAGCGCCCCCACGCACAGCGATCATCTCAATCGCCAGATCCTCATCCTTCACGAACTGACGCATCAATGGTTCGGCGACTTGACCACCATGCGCTGGTTCGACGATCTCTGGCTGAAGGAAGGCTTCGCGCAGTATATGGCCTATCAGGCGCTCGCGGCGCTCCAGCCGAATGAACATATCTGGAAGCGTTTCTATCTGTCCATCAAGCCTGCGGCGTATGCTATCGACTCGACCAAAGGCACCACGCCGATTTATCAGGACATCGGCAATTTGAAGGACGCGAAGTCCGCTTACGGCGCCATTGTCTATTCAAAAGCTCCCGGCGTGATCAAACAGCTCGCCTTCGTCCTGGGAGAAGAAAAATTTCGCAGAGGCTTGCGCCTCTATCTCGAAGAACACGCCTATGGCAACGCGGAGTGGAGTGACCTTGTCCGCGCGTTCGAACGCGTCTCCGGGAAATCGCTGCAAGATTGGGCGGCCATGTGGATTCGGCATCGCGGCATGCCGCAAGTGGACGTCGCATGGTCCTGCGACGCGCAACACCGTATCGATCATTTTGCGCTGACGCAGCGCGACGTTCTCGGCGAGGGCGGCGTTTGGCCCATCGCCATGCAAGTCCTGCTCGCCTATCCCAACGGCGCTCCAACTCGTCTGCGCGCGCAGCTCAACACGCCAAGCGCGGATTTGCCAGAGGCCATCGCCAAACCTTGCCCGCAATACGTTTTTCTCAACGATCAGGATTACGCTTACGGCCGCTTTTTGCTCGATGAGCGCAGCCGCAAAGCGGTCATCGAACATCTCGGCTCAGTCTCGGACGTCTTCGATCGCGCGCTGCTTTGGGGCTCGCTGTGGGATTCCGTCCGCGAGGCCGAATGGGTCCCGCTTGAATTTCTCGATCTGGCGCTTCGTTTGCTTCCCGCCGAAACCGATGAGCAGCTCACGCAAAGCCTCATTGGCCACGTCGACACCGGCCTTCATCGTTACGTTTCGAGCGCCGTTCGTGAAAAAATCGCCCCGCGAGTCGAAGTTCTTGCCGCCGAACGGATGCTTCATTCCAGCGACCGCGATTTTCGCATCATCTGGTTTCGTGGCCTTCGCTCCATCGCGGAAAGCCCTCAGGGACGCGCACAGCTCAAGGATATTCTCAGCGGTAAGCTCGCCGTTCCCGGCGTCGAGCTTCGTCCCCTCGACCGCTGGACCATCCTCACCGCGCTCATCGCCCTGAACGACCCCGAGGCCGATGCCCTCCTTGCGACAGAAGAAAAGCGCGACCACACCGGCGATGGCATGAAATATGCCTATATGGCTGAGGCCGCCCGACCAGACGCCGCGAGCAAACAGAAATATTTCAATGACTATCTCCACGATCCATCTCGCCCCGAAGACTGGATCGCGCAAAGCCTCGGCGCATTCAATTATTGGAACCAGTCGCAACTCACGCTCCCGTATTTGAAGCCTGCTCTAGAAGCCCTGCCGCAAATCAAGCGCGATCGCAAAATCTTTTTTCTGCTCGGCTGGCTCAACGCCTTCATCGGAGGCCAGCAATCTGCCGCCGCACAATCCCAGGTCCGCCAATTTCTGGCCGATGCTCCTCTCGACAAGGATCTCGAGCTGAAGATTCTCGAGGTGTCTGACGAACTCGACCGCACCGTAAAAATCCGTCAGCGTTATCCATGACCGCTTCGCGTCTTCACCACAATTCTGCTTTTGAAGCCGCGCGTTTCGGCCTCCAAGAGTTTTTCACGCGAATGCCGCGCTCCGGCCCAGGCAAATCGTGCTGCCTTCTCCGCGCATTCTTGAACCACGGAGAACTATTCAAGTGGTATGCTCTAGCTCTGCTCTGCCGCGGAAAGAGAACGGCAGCCGCGCCTCGGCTTACGGGCCACCGGCGCCGGCGCACGCCTCGATCAGAAGTGGATGTGCAGGTCGAGGCGATCCGGAGTTTTCTTCCGGTCTCCAAAGAGTCCGTCTGGCAGGTTCTTCTAATCCGTCACTTGAAGTTCGGGAGGCTTCATGCGAGCGATGTTCTCAAAGCTGGGTTCGTTGGTGCTGTTCATCACTCTTGTTCTGGCGGTTTCGATCGGCTGGACAAAGCCGACGACCAACTCGCCGGACAAGAGCCAAATTGAACGCGGCCGTTACCTCGTGGAAGATGTGGCCATGTGCGGAGAGTGCCACACGCCGCGCAATGCGCAGGGTGAACTCGATCGCAACGCGTGGTTGAAGGGCGCTCCGATCTGGATCATGCCCGTGCACCAAACTCCTAACTGGGCGGAGAACGCCCCGCCTTTGGCGGGTTTTCCGAGTTTCACGGAGGAAGAAGGCGAGCGCATCCTTGAGCGAGGCATCGGCCCGGAAGGCGAGACTTTGCGGCCACCGATGCACATTTACCACATGAATCAAGAAGACGCGAAGGCGATCATCGCATATTTGAAATCGCTGCCGCTCTCGAATCACTAAGCCTGCGGCGCGAGGCGCCTTCCTCATTCGTCGCGGGCGCTTGCCGAGGCGCCGCTGAGCCGCCTGCGGCGGTCTCAGGGCTTGGCGTTCGGCGAGAAAAACCCTATCGGCAGATCGCGCGCCGTCCGCAATCCTGCGGGCGCATCGAGTATCACCGGAATCGAATTCACCACTACGGACGCCGTCGCGACGTCCCCGTGCGTTCCGCCCGGAATCACCAAGCTGATGTTGGGATGGCCTTTCAAGGCAATCGTGTCCGCTGGATCTTTCGCGCCGACGTACATTTGCAACTCCAGGTAAACTAATTCTTTCCCGCCGCCCAAGCCGCGTGCAATTTGATGCACGCCGGCCGCTTGCCCCGCTTCCACCGTCAGATACTCGGTCTGCACGCGCTCGGTGGCGATTTTTGGCTCGATCGTCTCGGTGATTTCATCCACCGGCAGGTTCAGGCTGTCCGCGATCATCGCCACGGATTCGGGCAAGCCGACATGCTTGATCACGCCGGCTTTCACCCGTTCACGAAATTCTGCTTCGGTCATGCCCGCGCCGATTTTTTTCTGCAGCGGCAGCCGCCGCTTCCCGCCGTCCACGATGCGCCCGGCTTTGGCATGTTCGATTCGCTGCGAAACCGCCGCCAGAGTAATCACCAGCTTGTCCATTACGAAGCCGGGGTTCACGCCCGTACCCACCAGCGCGACGCCCCAATCTTTCGCGGCTTTATCCAATTGGGCCGACAATTCCGGGTATGTGCGCAGCGGAAACGCCAGCTCCTCGCACGTCGAAACGATGCAGGATTCCGCTTCCAGACACGCCAGCAACTGGTCCATTACCTTTGGCAGCGATGACGACGTCGAATGGATGACCACGTCCGCGGCCTGCTCCAAAACTTCTTTCGCATCCGCGGAAATGGTCACGCCCCACGGCGCGTCCGTCGCCCCCGTCACTTCGCCCAGGTCGCGGCCTACCTTCGCCGGGTCCGTGTCAATCGCACCGATAATTTCAATGGCTTGTTTTTCTCGCATCAGCCGCGCGATGGACGCGCCGATCGGCCCAACACCGTACTGGATGACTCGGATCTTTTTCTTCACGATTTCCCCCGTCGATTTTCAGCGCACGGCGCTCACCGCGCATTTTTGCCAGAAAAGAAACCTCTACGATAATGGAATTTGCGCGGCCATTCAACGGCGAACGCGTCGCATGGATGGCGTTCTCCCGTTCGGGATTTTCGCTAAAGTGCCGTTTGGCCGTGAACCGGTCTACGGGACTACCTGCAGAATCAGGGCCGAAGGATGCTCTTTGTCGTGATAAATCACGTTCGTGGCTTTGATCATGCGTGTAGCCCGCGCCTGTACTTCGCCGGTATTCATGTTCCGGTCGAATCGCGGAAAATTGCTGCTCGAAACTTCTAGCCGCAGCTTATGTCCCGGCAGAAACACGTTGCTCGTCGCCCACAGGTCCACCGTCACGTGGTACGTCTCGCCCGGATTCTCCAGCTCCGGTTTTTCTTGTGAATTGCGGTAACGCATCCGCAAGAGTCCGCTCGTCAGGTTCTGCGCAAATCCATTCGGCCAGACGTCCACGAGCATGCCGGTAAAGTCCGTGTCCACCGCCGAGCTGTTCACATACAAATCCAGCGTCACCGGCCCCGTCACTTCAAAATCTTTTGCAAACGCGGGCGTCGTGAACACCAGAACATCCGGGCGCGCTTCGGCGGGGCGCTGATCCTCCGGCCCAATTCCCGTCGGCAGAGCTCCGCAGCAAAGCGGCCCGCCAATCGTCGGCGTCGGATTGGCGGGGTCGTACCCATACTGGTCTGCCTTTTCTTCTCCCGGCGCCGCCGTGCTCAGCGTGCCGTTTCCAGAGAGGCTGTTCGCGCTTCCCGAGGAATGCAGAAAGTATCGTGTACTCTTCGCGCGAGCCAGCGGCCAATCGTCTTCGTCGCGCCATTCATTTTTTCCCATCACAAAAAGTTTCACCGGCTTCTCGCTCTCCATGCCGTTCGCTTGCCCTTTCAAAATCCAGTCGTACCACCGCAGCGTTATCTCATCCTCATCGATCGGCAGCTTCTCTCCAAAGTCCACCGCGCCGACTTTTCGGTTGCTGGAGCCGCCTGCGTGTCCGCCCACGTACACCACCAGCCTCTGCCCGTGCCGCGCGGCCTCGGTCCCCGCCTCCGTCTTCAGGCGCATGTAATTGCGCAACGTTCCGCCGAGAAAAATGTCGTACCACGCTCCAAAGCTCAGCACCGGCACTTGGATATTCGCGTAGTGATCCTCGATCGACCACTGCTTCCAGTAAGCGTCATAGCTCGGATGCGCCAGCCAATCCGTAAAATACGGTGCAATCCTCACCGCCGAGGGCGCCTCCAGCACCGCGTAGTCCGCGAGCGGCAAAGCCTTCGTCCCGCCGAGCGCGTCGGCGCTTTCCTCCGTGCGCCGGTCCATCGTGTTCTCCGCTAGCCCCGTCGACCAGGACTCGTTGAACCACTGTTCGAACGCTCCGCCTTGATACGTCCATCCGTCGTGATAATTCGACGCCGTCACCGTCGGGCAAATCCCCGCCAGATGTGGCGGTTTGGCAATCGCGGCCAAATATTGCGTCGCGCCAACGTACGACCCTCCGAACATGCCCACTTTTCCATTCGAATACGGCAACGCTGCCGCCCACTCGACCGTGTCGTAGCCGTCTTGTGATTCATTCTTGAAAACGTACCACTCGCCGTCCGACTTGTACCTGCCGCGCACGTCCTGCTCGACCACCACGTATCCCCGCGCCGCCCCCTTCATCCCAAAAGTCGATTCGTTCGTTTTGTCGTATGGCGTGCGCACCAGCAACACTGGAAATTTTCCTTCCGCCTTGGGCCGGTAAATATCCGCGCGCAAAATCACGCCGTCCCGCATCGTCGCCGGCACGTTTCGCTCGGCAATCACCTCATAATGTTCTGTCGCCGCCCGCGCCGCTCCCGCAACCATCAGAACTAACATCGCGGCGCACACAAGGAACACTGGACTGCCTAGCGGCCGCACCCTGAAGCCACTTCGTAGATTCAGTTGCATCGCTGCGCCTCTCATCTGCATTGTTTTTTTCAGGAAATGCCGCTCTCGGAAACGCCCTTCTTCGCCTTGAAAGTGTTGGAGCCTAGGCCCGCTTTCCGCCCGTGTCAAGCCGGCGCAACTTTTTGGCGCTGCATTCGATCCAGGTTGCTGGCAGTCAGTTTGAGAATGTCTAATTTTTATTTTTTCCGCTCTTTCTCTTCTTACCTGCGAAAATATAGATCAAAATCAAAGCCACAACGGCAATCAGCCCCAGAACTCCCAGCAGCACCGGGTGCGCGTGGCGCAAAATAAAAGGCAGCATCTTTCGCCCATACCTCTCCGCCAGGTAAGCCAGGAACAGATACCTCGCAATTCGCCCTAGCGTCATCGCCACCAGAAATTTTTTCACGGCGTATTGCATGGCTCCCGCGGCGAGCACAAAGGGCACCAGAGGTACCGGGGGCGGCAACAACGCGGGAATGGCAATGGCTGCAAATCCCCATCTCTCGAAAATCGCGTAAACTCTTTTCAACGTCTTTGCCGAAAATCTCCGCGAGAGCGATTCCTTCCCGCCCTTGCGAGCCAGCCTGTACGTGACGAACCCTCCGATCACCGAGCCAAGCGTGGCCATCAGCGCGTAGTAAAGCCACAACTGTGGTTGACGTGCCGCGAGGACAATCAGAAGCACATCCATGCTACCCGGAAGTGGAATTACAGAGCTGTCGAGCAGCCCGAGGGGGATGAAGCCCAAACCGCCAAGGCCGTATATCCAGTGCCTCACGCTATGCGCAACAGTCGGTTTTACCGCAACGATGAATTGGCGAGTGAGCATAGCTTTTCGGAAGACGGCGCCTATTCTCGCATGCAGTTCATCAGGACTCCAAAACTGTTTTTTCTTCTTGCGCGAATTACGCAGAAGATCACAAGAGCGAGAAAAGGACGCGCGCCAGAATTGCCGCGGCAATTCACAAGCTGATCAGCATCCCGGCCGCTGCCGCAGCCATTGCAACGAACGTAGCCCACCCCAAATATCGGAGCACCGGCGAATTCACATGCTCACCCATCACTTTGCGGTTGCTGGTTAAGAGGATGACCAGCAGGATCAGCGGCGGCGCTAATAGACCATTGATGACCGCCGACCAGAACAGCATTTTCACTGCATTCAATCTCACGTAGTTCAGCGCGAAGCCCAGCGCCATCGCCACCACCATCACTCCGTAGAACCCCCGCGCTCTTTTTGGGCGGTCGGCCATCGAGCCTCGCCAATTCGCTCCCTCCGCCACGGCGTATGCGGACGATCCCACCAGCACCGGCACACCCAACATTCCGGTGCCGATAAGCCCCAGCGTGAACAGAAGCGAGGCTCCTTTCCCCGCAAGCGGACGTAGCGCCTCGGCCGCCTGACGCGCCGTCGCGATGTGAATTTGTCCGTGAGCATGCAAAGTGGCGGCGGTGGTCAAAATAATGAAGTACATGATGAAGTTCGAAAAAAACATTCCGGCGAGCGTGTCCGCGCGCGCATCTCTTAATTCCTTTGCCGTCGAGCCCTTGCGCTTCGCAACCGTCGTTTGGCCCTTGGCCCGGTCTTCTTCCACCTCTTCCGCCGCCTGCCAGAAGAAGAGATAAGGAGAAATCGTCGTACCCAGAATTCCCACGAGCACGGCCAGGAACCCGCGTGACCATTCCAAATGCGGCACCAGCGTGGCTGCCAGCGCCTGTTTCCAATCGACATGCGCGAAAAATGATGTCAGCACGTAGGCGAAGAGCACCAGCGTCAGCCACTTAAAAATCCGCGCAATGAGCTTATAGGATGTCCAAATCAGCAGCCCGAGGATCAGAAAGGCATAGAATGGAATCCAGAACAGCGGCCGAATCCCCGTGACTAGCTGCGTCCCTTCCGCCATGCCGCCGAGATCGGCTCCGATGTTGATGACGTTCGCCACAATCAGGATCGAGCACGCTCCCCATAACACCCAGCGCGGAAAGTTGCTGCGCACCGCTGCGCCCAGCCCTGCCCCGTAACCATGCCCAGCCCCGTAACCATGCCCAGCCGCGCGCACATGAGCTGCACGGCGGACATGAGCGGAAACGTGAGCAGCGCGATCCACAGCGTGGAGTATCCGTAGGCTGCTCCCGCCACCGAATACGTCGAAATTCCGGATGGATCATCGTCAGCGGCCCCCGTGATGACCCCCGGCCCCAAAATCGCGAGGGTCCTTCCCAAAATGCCAGCCCTTTTGCGGGATGCGGCTCTCCCATCCGGTGGTTTGTCAGTTGATTTTGTTCTCGGCATTCGCGCAACGCGATCGGGCTGTCAGCGTGCTCTAGAAAAATCGTGCATCCCAATCCAGTGAAACGGGGCCGCAGTAGAATGTCTGAGAACGACTCACTTTTGCAACCTTATCCGCCGCACCTGGCGGCCTTATTCAACGTAGCTGGAGCAACAAGATCGCGCACATAGAAGGCGCGACGCCTACGCTCCAACTCCTGTGGCACTTCTCTATGGCAGGGCTGCTTCCGAGTGGGAATTTGCGCCCCACCGGCTCGCTCGCCTGGATATTCTGCCGGAGGCGATGTTGCACGAACCCTTCTCTCCACCAGTCACCAGCCACGCGCCTACAATCATTCCCCCTCGAATGGTTGACATTCGCGCGATTCTCATTGCAAATGGACGCTCTGGATTTAGTGCCTAGACCGGACTGAGCCACCCATGAATATCCTCGATCTGCTCGTCGGCAAGCCCATCAAAACCAGCGACGAACGCGCCGAACAAATCGGCCCCTCGCAGGGCATCCCCATCTTCGGTCTGGATGGTCTGAGCTCCGCTGCCTACGGGCCGGAAGCAGCGCTCAGTTTGCTCATTCCGCTCGGCCTGCTCGGCGTGCAATACATCATTCCCGTAAGCGCAGCCATCATCGCGCTGCTCATCATTGTCTATTTTTCTTATCGCCAGACCATCGCCGCGTATCCCAGCGGCGGCGGGTCGTACACCGTCGTGCGCTACAATCTCGGCGCTTTTCCGAGCCTTCTCGCGGCCGCTGCTTTGCTGACGGACTATATTCTCACAGCGGCAGTGGGCATTTCCGCGGGCGTTGGCGCGCTGATCTCCGCTGTTCCCTCCCTGCTGCCGCACACCGTCCTGATCTGCGTAAGCATTCTGCTGATCATCACGATCATCAATCTGCGCAGCATGCGCGAGGCAGGAGTCGTTTTCATGGTGCCGACCTATCTTTTCGTCGGCACCTTGTTGATCACCATCGCCGGCGGCTTGCTGCGCACGCTTTTAAGCGGAGGGCATCCGCATCCGCTCGCTGCTCTGCCTCCGGCGCCGCCCGTAACCGCCGTCGTAAGCTTCTGGCTGCTCCTGAAAGTTTTTTCGAGCGGCTGCACCGCGCTGACCGGCGTCGAGGCCGTGAGCAATGGAGTCAAAGCTTTCCGCGAGCCCGCGGTAAAGAACGCGCAGCGCACGCTCACGATCATCATATTTTTGCTGGCGCTCCTGCTCGCGGGAATCTCCTATCTCGTGAAGGTTTATGGCATCGCCGCGACCGATCCCGGCCAGCCCGGTTATCAGAGTTTGCTCTCGATGCTCATCGCCGCCGTTTTTGGCAAAGGAATTTTCTATTACTTGACGATGGCTTCCATCCTCCTCGTGCTCTCTCTCTCGGCCAACACCGCCTTCGCCGATTTTCCCCGCCTTTGCAAGGCCATCGCCCAAAACAACAATTTGCCTCACGCCTTCGGCTATCGCGGCCGCCGTCTCGTCTACACCTACGGCATCGTTATTCTTGCCTTGATGACTGCCGCGCTCCTCATCCTTTTCGGCGGCGTTACGGACCGGCTGATTCCGCTGTATGCCGTGGGCGCCTTCCTGGCTTTCACGCTGTCGCAGTTCGGCATGGTCGTGCACTGGCGGAAGAATCGCGGCCCGCAATGGTTGAAAAGCGCCTTGGTCAATGGGTTGGGCGGCTTTGTTACAGGTGTCACCGTCGTCGTTGTGCTCGTCGCCAAATTCACACAGGGCGCTTGGATTACGCTTCTCTTCATTCCCTTGCTGATTGTTTTTTTCCGCGTCGTCCGCCGTCACTATCATGCGGTTGCAGCCGCTATTACGGTTTGCGCCCCGGTCGTGCCCGCGAATCGTGGCCGGCCTCCGATTGCAGTTGTGCCCATCGACCGCTGGACCTCAATTTGCAAGCAAGCGATCGAGTTTGCTTCGCGGATCTCGCCGGAAATCATTGCGGTTCACGTCGAGCCAGGCGAGCATTCCGAATTGCTCCGCGACGATTGGGAGCGCTACGTCGATCAACCCTTTCGCAACGCTGGTGTTGCACCGCCCCAGTTCATAGTTCTTCCCTCGCCCTACCGTTTCGTCATCGTTCCGCTCGTCCAATACGTCCTCGAGCTTTCGGAAAAACATCCGGACCGCCGCATCGTGGTAGTGATTCCGGAGCTGGTCGAAGACCGCTGGTACGAATATTTCCTGCACAACCAGCGCGGCCGCCTTCTCGAATGGACCTTGCTCGTCCGCGGCAACGAGCGCATTTTCACCATCTCCTCTCCTTATTATATTTCCGAAAAGGAACGGGCCCCGGCGGGACCCGCCGCGAAAGAAGGTGAAAAAGCATGAGCCTTTGCGGCATCATAGCTAGGGCGGATTTAATGGAAGGCCGGCAATTCTTATCCCAGTTTCTGGCTCGTGGACTTTCGAAAACTATCGTGGCAACACCATTTCGCTTGCCCGCGCGCAGCATCGTTGGCGGAGCTCGCAGCATCATAGGGATAGAAGCACGAGTTAGAGTTTTTGCGCCGCTTAACCCGCACCGTGTCTGCACTGCACGTGCTAACTCAATCGCGAAGAGGAACCACATTGGTCCGCACAATTAGCGTTTGCGCAGTTGTATTGATGGCCGCGTCCTTGATCTCTGGGCAGGAGAAACACGCGGAGAACACCGACGTGACGAGAGCCACGCTCGAGAACGGATTGCGGGTGGTGATTATTCGCGACCCGCTCGCTCCCGTGGTAACCGTTGAGGAAAATTTTCTGGCGGGCGGCAATGAAACGCCTGCGGGCTTCCCCGGCATGGCGCACGCCCAGGAGCACATGGCCTTCCGCGGATGCTCGGGAGTGACCGCCGACCAGACTGCGGCAATCTACGCACAGCTAGGGGGAGCCGGCAACGCGGACACGCAGCAAAATATCACCCAGTATTTCACCACGCTGCCCGCGTCCGATCTCGGAATTGCTCTGCGCATGGACGCTGCTTGCATGCGAAACGTTGACGACTCGCAGGAGGAATGGTCCAAGGAGCGAGGCGCGATCGAGCAGGAAGTCGCGCGCGACCTCTCGAATCCCACCTACAAATTCATTACGCGATTGAACGAAGATATGTTCTCCGGCACGGTCTACAGCCATGACGCGCTGGGGACGAAGGAGTCTTTTGACGCAACGACGGGCGAAATGCTCAAGGACTTTTATAAAAAGTGGTATGCGCCAAATAACGCCATTTTGGTGATCACGGGCGATGTCGAGCCGGGCGCCGTGCTCGCCGAAGTGAAGGAATTCTACGGAGACATCCCAAGAAAAACACTTCCGGCCCACGCGGAAGTCACTCTGCCGGCGGTAAAGGCGGAATCGTTCACGCTCGATAGCAACCTTCCTTATCTCTTGGCGTTTGTTTCCTATCGAGTGCCCGGAACGGAAAGCCCGGATTTCGCGGCCATCCAGATTTTGAGCGACGTACTGGGAAGCCAGCGCGGAAATCTATACGCACTCGTGCCGCAAGGGAAGGCGCTGGACACGGGATTTGGTCTTGTGGAGACGTATGCGAAAGCCAGCGTAGCTTACAGCGCCGCGGCGCTCCCCGCGGCCGCGGATGCGAAGCCGGTCATCGCGGAGATGCGCAAGATCATAGCCGATTACGCGGCAAATGGCGTGCCGGCCGAGCTCGTCGAAGCGGCGAAACGCAAGGAAATCGCCGGTGCGGAATTCCGCCGCAACTCGATTCCCGGCCTCGCGGCCGCCTGGTCGGAAGCGCTGGCAAGCGAGGGAAGAAATTCGCCCGACGATGACATCGAAGCAATGAAGAAAGTGACGCCGGAAGATGTCAATCGCGTGGCGAAGAAATATCTGATCGATCAGGAGTCGATCGCCGCGGAATTGAAGCCGCAACCCACCGGCGCGCCCGTCTCCGCTCACGGATTCGGCGGAGGCGAGGAGCTGACCGCGGCTCCCACAAAGGCGGTGGAGCTGCCGCCCTGGGCCGCTTCGAAGCTACTGACTCTGGAAAAGCCGCGTCCAGAGCCACCGCCCTCTGACGTAACTTTGCCGAACGGGCTCCGGCTGATCGTGCGAACAGAAAAGATAACGCCAACGATCACGGTACAGGGATTCGTCCGCAACGATCCCGATATGGAGACGGCGAACGGAAAGGAAGGCGTAAACGACGTGCTCGACGAACTGTTTTCTTACGGCACGAAAACGTTGGACCGCCTGGCGTTTCAAAAAGCGCTCGACGACATCGCGGCCGATGAGTCCGCAGGCTTCGATTTTTCTCTGGAAGTTCTCAAGCCGGATTTTGCCCGGGGCGTGCACTTGCTGGCCGACAACGAATTGAATCCCGCGCTTCCGGACGAGGCCTTCAACGTCATCCAGCCGCAGACGGCGCAATATTTAGCGGGACGGATGAGGAGCCCTGGCTTCAAGACGAGTAGGGCGCTGGACACCGCGCTCTATCCGCCGAACGATCCGGTGCTCCGGGAAGCGACGCCGCAAACGGTTTCCTCGCTCACACTCGAGGACGTAAAACAGTATTACGCGAAGGCGCTGCGCCCCGATCTGACGACCATCGTTGTGATTGGCGACATTACTCCTGCGGAAGCTAAAAGCGCGATCGAAAAGGAATTTGGCGAATGGAAGGCCACGGGTGCCAAGCCCGATGTCGACCTGCCGCGCGTTCCATCGAACAAACCTTCCGCCGCCAACGTTCCGGATCCGAGCCAGTTGCAAGACACCGTGAATCTTTCCGAGACGGTGGGCATCACGCGATTTGATCCCGACTATTATCCGCTGCAGATGGGAAACCACGTGCTCGGCGGCGGATTTTATGCGACGCGTCTCTACCACGATCTGCGGCAGGTGAACGGCTACGTCTACAACGTCGATGTGCACATGAGCGCCGACAAGACGAGGACGATATACACTGTATCGTACGGCTCCGACCCGAAGAACGTCTCGAAAGCAAAAGACCTCATCCAACGGGATCTCATCGCGATGCAGCGCGAGAATGTAACCGACGCGGAACTCCAGCAAGCCAAGGCGCTATTGTTGCGGCAAATCCCGTTGTCAGAATCGAGCGAAGGTAGCGTTGCCAGAGGCTTGCTTGGGCGAGCGGAAATCGGCTTACCGCTCGATGAACCGGTTCGTGGAGCGCAAATCTACTATTCCATGAGCGCCGATCAAGTGAAAGCCGCCTTCGCAAAGTGGATCCGTCCGGACGGATTCGTACAAATCGTGCGCGGGCCGGCGCCGCAATAACCACTCAACGCCGAAATCGGCGACAAATCAGCTGGATGCGCTACGCAGTTCGAGAGCGGCGGCGATCGGCGAGGTAAGCCAGAAGAGCGAAGATCTCGAAGTAGAAAATCGCGTTGACGCCTATGGCGATGCGTAAAAACCAGCCAAAAGTCCACGCAAGCGATTCGTGGGCCGTGGGCATCGCAACTTCCGCAACCTTTAGGCCGGGCGAGAGCAGAGCGACAAGCCAAACGGGGAAAGCGGATTCACTCGGCACGGCCCAGGCCAGAGCCAGGAATCCCGCGATTAAACCGGCTATAGCCGGGCAGGAACCACCGAAAAAATAGGCGCTGCGGCATCCAGGGGGATTCTATCAAAGCAGCCACGAAAGACGGAATGCCGGGCTGGCTGCACTGCAAAATCTCCCGGTGGCCCCTGCGCGCGAAACGTGAGACCCTCCCCGCGGGCTGGCGTCCGTATCCGGCTTCGCTTCCAAAAGTTTGCAGCGCTTTTCCGGATAGATTTGGTTTGAGCCCTGCGCTATTTTCGTAGCATGCAGACGAGGAACAATGCGAACGCGCACGCGGACCTGCAAATCTCGTCGCGCAAAGCCGCGCAATACTGGCGCGCGAGCCTCGCACGCGACATGCGCGCCGACGGTACCTTTGTGCTGGCCGTGCGCTCGACGCGCGTCTATTGCCGCCCGTCATGCCCTGCCCGCCGCCCCTTGCGCCGCAACGTTATTTTTTTTCGCACGCACGAAGAGGCGGAAAAACAGGGCTTTCGTCCCTGTCTTCGCTGCCGTCCGAACGAATTAGCGGCTTCGGCCGTGCTCGTTGCGCGCGCCGCCAGGCATTTCGCCCAATCGCATGAAGAGAGCGTGCGCCTCTCCGAACTCGCCCCCGAGTTGCATACGAGCGCCGCGGTTCTGCGCCGCGCCTTCCGCCAAGTCACCAGCCTGGCTCCTCGCGAACTGGCCGAGGCTCTGCGCGTAAAGCGCTTCAAGAGTCTGCTTCGCTCCGGAAAAAATATCGCCGACGCGCTGTACGAAACCGGTTACGGTTCGTCTAGCCGCGTCTATGAACGCAGCAACGCACAACTGGGCATGACGCCTGCAACTTATCGAAAGGGAGGAAAGGGCATGAAAATCGAATACACGATTGCGCAGTCGCCGCTAGGAAAGGTGCTCGTCGCGGCCACGGAGCGCGGTGTTTCCGCGGTCTATTTGGGAGATGCGACAAACAAGCTCGTAGCGGAGCTGCGCGAAGAGTATCCCCACGCGGAAATTTCGCAGGCATCTGGAGGCGCACAGCGCTGGGTTCGCGAAGTGATTCAGCGCATCGAAGGCGGTCCCGCGCACGTCGAGCTTCCGCTCGATCTGCAGGCCACGGCTTTTCAGAGGCGTGTTTGGAAAGAGCTGCAACGCATACCGCGTGGAACGACGCGCACCTATTCGCAAGTGGCTCGCGCCCTGGGGCGTCCGAGGGCTGTTCGCGCGGTAGCCCGCGCCTGCGCGACCAATCCTGTTTCGATCGTGGTCCCCTGCCACCGCGTGGTTCGAGCGGACGGAAGCCTGGCCGGTTATCGCTGGGGGCTCACGCGGAAAGAACGACTCCTCGCTGCGGAGCGCGCCGCGCCGGAGTGAAGCAATCATTCATTTCAACGAGGGAATTGCAGGAGCACCTGGCAGTCGCGCGTAGCGGGTCAACAATCACCAGCTACGAGCCACTACTCACTTCTAAGCGTGGGGTTTCTCGCGAACCGCGTCTTTCGGCCAGTCCTGCTTGAACCTTGACTCGTTGATCTTCAAATTCTTCATCAGGTTGGAGTAGTGAAACAAAATATAATCGTCCGAGCCGGTCTCGTAGAATTTCTGCTGCAGCGGCAGCCAGGATGCTTCGTCAACCCACATGTCGATCCTTGAAATTTGGCTGCGAATCTCGTCGGACTTTGGCGTCAACTCCACGACGACGGTCTTTCGGTGGTCGAATTCCTCTTCGCCGGTAACGGTCACCAAGTAGCTTTTCTTGATGTCCTCGCTTCTGGTTCCGAAGCCGAGCCGGACGTATTGATCCACCATCGCGCGATTTTTGCCAAGATCGTATTCTTCCACGCGGTTGATTTTGGGGTTGTAAATAAAAAGGGAATCGCCCGTGCGCAGAATAGTACGCGGCTCGGGCTTGCTGAATTCAATCCGCATTTTCTGGTCACGCCGCACCCAGATTTGTCCCGTCTCAATCGACGTGTCCTTCACCACCGCTGTGTATTTTACGTTCTCGATATCAGCCGAAAGGCTGCGAAAATCCTTCGCCGACCGGTCCATCATTTCGAGTACCCCGGCCGTCGTCCATCGTGTGCCCGTTTGAGCCGCGGCCGCGCCAATGGCCGCACACGCGATGCCAAGCCACAGAATCCATCTAGAAAAGTCCTTGCTGATCAATCGAATCCCCTGTTGGAAGGCAAACCTGAGGCTGGTTCCGTGCCTTCAAATCCCAGTCTATATGATAAAGATGCGCAAACTTTGTCGAAAGTTACGCGCCGGCGAAAACGCGCGCGCCTATTCGTAAACCTCTCGTGCTTGCGCTCAAAAAGCCGTTGGGCCGTTCCTAGCGGTGTATTTCGACGCGATAAGCGATCACCGTGCCTTGCTCGTCTCGCACCGGATCGATTTTGGCGATCGTGAAGCGCTCGTTGCGAAGCTCGGGAAGCGCCTTCTGCAAAGCGTTGTGTAGCTCGTTTTCCAGCGCCGGAGTTTGCTCCGGAGGCGCGAGGATTCGCGCATCGACGCGGTAGATCTGGCTCCCGCCATCGACTTTCAGAAGCATCACTTGGCCCGGCGCACTAGCGGGGAGGCCCATCTGCGGCTCGTCGTGAAACCAGCCGCGGGGCGTCGCCAGAACGAAAATCAGGATAAGAATAACCGCGGCGTCATACTGCCACGTGCCGCGCTCGTAAGCCCAGAAAAAGGTCTTCGAGAAAATCTGTCCGAGGCTCGACATTTCAATCCGCCGGGACTCCGTCGACGATCACGCCGTCCCTCATGTGCACCACGCGGTCAAAATAGGCGGTCGCTTCGGGGTTGTGCGTGATCATGACGATCGTTTGGCCAAGGTCCTTGTTGAGCTGCCGGAGCATCTCCAGCACGATCTCCGAATTCTTCGAGTCCAGATTACCCGTTGGCTCGTCGGCTAGCAGAATCTTCGGTTCATTGATAATGGCGCGAGCGATGGCCACGCGCTGCTGTTCGCCGCCGGAGAGTTCCGACGGCTTATGTCGCAGCCGCCCGGCCAGACCGAGCAGATTCGTGACCACCTCGAAACGGTGCGGGTCGAAGCCGTCGCCGTGGATAAACTGCGCGATCGCGATGTTGCCCTTCGCAGTCAGCGTTGGGAGCAAATTGAAGCGCTGAAAGACAAACCCGATTTTGCTGCGGCGCAATTTAGTGCGCTCGGCGTCGCTCATGGCCGTCAAATCGTTCCCGTCCACAAGCACGCGGCCCTTCGACGCTTTCGCCAGCCCCCCGATGACGTACAGCAGCGACGACTTCCCGCAACCGGAAGGGCCCATCACCGCCACAGATTCACCGGGTTCGACGGCAAAGTTCACGCCTCGAAGCGCTGGAACTTCCACCTTTCCAGCACGGTAGAGCTTCCACAAGTTTTCTGTTTTGAGTATCGGCTCCAAGCTCTTTTTTCCCGGGACTATTAGCCCTTCGGCAGGTCCGTGTATTGTAGCTGCGATTCCCATTTGTGCCTAGTTAGTGCGCCCTTTCATTCTGTTTGCCCTGCTCGATGCCTGTTGAGTTCGCACTCCCCGTGAACCCTCGCCCTTCCTTCGATTTTCAATCGTAAGAGAGCGCATCCACCGGGTCTTTTCGGCTGGCCATCCATGCCGGATAGCTCGCTCCGAGAACCGCCCCCACCAGCGCAATCCCGGCAGCCCGGATAATCCATCCGGTGGTGATGAGAATCGACAAAGTCGGAAAGCCGGCGAGGAACGCAGCGCGCACAGCGTAGCTCAGCCCGACTCCCGCCACAATCCCCAACACGCATAGGCCCGCTGACTCGGTAAGAAGCGCGCGGACTATGAATGGCCTGCCCGCCCCTAGCGATTTCAGAACACCAATATCCCGGGTGCGTTCGATCACCGTCGTATACATGGTCAGAAAAATGACCAGCAAGCCGATGGCGACGGCCAGCCCAATCATCGCGTTGATAAACGCTTGCAAGCCGGGAATGTTCGTTGAGGTCATCAAGGACAGCAGAGAACTCAGCGGCCGCACGGTATAGCCCGGCAAGAGGTGGCGAATTTCCTCCATCACGTCGTCGGTATGCTCGGGACGCGTACATTTCAGCCAAAAAACCGAAGCTTTGTCGGGTGCGCCGACCAGATCTTGCAAGGTGGTCAAGGGAACAAACAGCCGCGCGCCCTTGCCATGTTCCACGATTCCCGCAACATGCCAATCGTGATTTAGAAGCTTGTAGGTATCGCCAACCTTGATGTGTTTCGCCGCGGCCGCCAAGTCGTCGACCAGGAGATCATCGGGCCCTTCCATATCATGCCCTTTTAGAAAAACAAATCCGCCGGAGACCGCGCGGAAACTTTCCGGATCGATCCCGTAAACCACGTCCACGCCGCCCTGCGAGCTGAATTGAAGAAGAGTCGGCGAGACGGCTTGCACGTACTTCAATTCCGCCAGTTTGTCGGCGATCTTGATAGGCATGGGCGCGCCAGTCATTCCGATAAAAACCGATGCGGCAGGCGGCTGCACCATAATATCGGCGCCGATGCCCTCGATCCGTTTGGCCGTTTCCGTCAGCAATCCCGAGGTTAGCCCGACAATCAAAACGACCAGTGCGACTTCCACGGCAACGGCCAGGATGCCGATGAACGTGCGAAGCGGCCGGTGGAGCAAGTTGCGGATGATCAGCTCAAACATCATGGCTGCTTCTCCGGGGTATCCGAGCCCACGTGGACGAGCTCGGCGCCCGCGGGCTGCTCGAGCTGGAAGCGGTCTGGCGGAATGTCTGCGTTCAGCATCAGCTTGGTGAATTGCAAGTCGAGGCGATAGTCATCATGGGGCCTGTCGATTTGGATCATGCGCGGGTACGCGCTGATTGCGGTCTGCGTTGTTCCTGACGGCTCTTCCGTGGCGGTCAGAGGCTCCCAATCCGAAAGCCGCACGTCGGAAAGCAAAATGCCGTTCGGGCCGAACTCTTCGAGTCGCGCGACTTGCAGATCGGCGCGGTCGAACCAAACTTTGCGCAGGATTTCCGTCTCATAGCCGCCCCGCAAAACGGTAAGCACATAATAGCGCGCGCTCTCCCCGTCGAATTCTTCAAACAGCACGGCTCTCTCCTTGCGAATTTCCGGCCAAAGCAGCGCTTCCAGCAAATGCTGCGGCCTCAGGTTTTCGATCGGCTTGCTGCTGGTGCGCTCGAGCGCGACAGGCCCGACAAGAAACTTGTTCTTGGAAGGAATCCACACGCGGAACGTTTCGCCGTCGCTCACCATGTCGAAAATCGTCTTGCCGATCACCGGCGCTTGCCCGATCACCCGGATATAGGCCGGGCGCTGTGCCAGAAGAAACGCTTTCACTTCGTGATACTCCTCGATGACGCCACTGTACTGCGAACCCGTCGTTGGCTTTAGTTGCACGGTAGCGTCCAGGCTTTTCAGGCCCGCCGCCATCGCGTTGTATTTTTCGAGCAACTCCTCGCGTGTGGCGGTTTTAGCGACAACGATCTGCGTGGCCGGGACGGTTTGCGTATGCTTGACGGTGCTGCCGCAACTGCAGCAAATCACCGCCACTGTCGCCAATAAAATGCATCCTGCCGTACGCCGCATCCTTGTTTTCCGTCCCTTTCACATAAACGAAGCAATCTAACAACCACGCTCCATCTCGTCAATGAAGCGTCATCTTCATTATGAACGAGTGTAGACAGAAAGAGCGAGCCGCGGCTGGACCTCGGCCTCCACTCAGAGCGAAGCCAGAGGAAGACCGGAGGACGTCGAGGACGAGCGGCAATTACCGGGATTATTGCGGCCGGGCGATGTAAATATCGAACGGCTGCACGGCGGGACGGACTCGGCGGATGACTTCGCTCGCCCAGAGCCTGGGGCTGAGCAGCGTGGCCCAGCCGTCTTCGGGCTCGCAAATGGCGCAGAAAGCGTACCGCTCGTAGGCTTGCTGGTAAGCGTCCACACCGCGCTTCGAAAGATCGCCTTCGAGCGGGGCGTCGCGAGATTCCGCCGCCGCCCCGGCGCGGACTCCGAAAGTTTCACCTTCAAAACGCTCGAAGAGCTGGAAAAGCTGGCTCTGACGGGGCTGTGGCAGAACAACGCAGCGGCCGCCGGCTTCCCGAAACTCTATTTTCCGGGCCCTGCAGAATTCCGTCACGCGCTCGATATGGCTGAAAAAATCCACACCGTAAAATTCATCGCCCGCCAGGGCAGGGAAGATCGCGGACCAAATTTCGGCGGCTTGCTTTCCTCGCACGGGCTCGCGGTTTTCTGTTTCAATGAGTTCGAGCCCGACCGCCTTCACGCCTGGGCCGAGATCCAGCGTCTCCACATCCAGTGAAAACGGGGGCAAATCGAGCGCGCCGGGTGGCACGCCCGGGGGATTGCTCATTCGAGAGACTCCGCTTCCGGAAATTTGCTTCGAAAATCGGGAGATTGTTTGCGGACGTCCAGCCAATCGAAAAACGCGTCCGGAGTTTCCAGCCAGATGCGGAACCAACTGGCGATCTCTTCTTTTTCGGCCCGCTTGTGCGGCTCGACTTTGTGATTGTGTGAGATCATCTCGGCGCGGCGCTTCCCGAGCCGCGCCACGCCCAGGACGCGCTCGACGGCGGCATGCTCGCCATGCGCCTGGAACTTTCTCATCAGCTCATCCAGCCGCATGATGCTCACTTCCGCGTCTTCGAGCGTTTTGAAGTGCAGCAAATCTTCGAACTCTTCCTCGTACTGCTCTTCCGCTTCTTCCTGGAGCTCCAGCAGGACTTTCCATCCCGCTGTTCTCAACACGTCCGCAATATAGTCCGAACTGGTCTTCCCCGGTTCGCCGTGCTCCGCTTGCAATCGGCGGCGCAGTTGGTCGATCTCCGCGAGCGTCCATTTCGAAGCGCCAATCTCTCGGGCGGTCTCCAGGATCAAGTCCTTCTTCGATTTTTGCGAGTCGGTCATCAAGCTCTGCTTCTGCGCGATTTCGTGTGCGCCTTCCTTTTGGTGTGCGCGTGCTTCCGCGGCGGGGGAGGCGGAGGATCCGCCGGAAGTCCCGCCAATAGACGGCGGTACTTTGTCACATTCCGGTTGTGTTCGGCCAGTGTTGAGCCAAAAAAATGTCCGCCTTGGGTGTTGGCTACAAAATACAGATAGTCCGTTTTGGCCGGGTCGAGCGCGGCGCGCAGCGAGGCTTCGCCCGGGTTTCCGATGGGGCCCGGCGGCAAGCCGGTATGCTCGTACGTATTGTACGGCGAGTGGATGTGCAAGTCAGCTCCAGTGAGTGTGCCGGTGTACGCGCCTTCCTGTTCCAGCGCATAGATCACGGTCGGGTCGCATTGCAGCATCATGTCCCTGCGGAGCCGGTTTTCGAAGACTCCGGCGACCAGCGGCCGCTCATCTTTCTTCGGTGTTTCCCGCTCGACGAGCGAGGCCAGCGTCACGATGGAAGCGATCGGCTCGCCGGAAGCAAGGCGCGTTTTATCGTCGTCAGCCATCGGAGGTGCGATGCGCGCCCATTCTTCCTTGAATTTCTTAACCATCTTCGCCGTCAGTTCATTGGGTACGGGGTGGCGCGGCAGTTCGTAGGTCGCCGGGAAGAGAAAGCCCTCGAGCGTCAACGCCTGCGGAGAGATATCGCGCACCAGTGTGGGATCGCTGGCCGCTTTGATGAATTCGTCCGCGGAGAGAAAGTGGCCGGCTTCGAGGTCGTGCGCGATGTCATACATGGTCTCGCCTTCACGCACCGTGAAAGGAACTTCATAGACTTCGCCTTTGGCAAGTTTCCAGAAAACGTCCCGCCCGGTTTCCGGCTTGTTGAAAAAATATTCGCCGGCTTCAAGAGTCCGCTTCGGATGGCGGCGCGCATAAATTTCAAACGCAAAAGAGCTGCGCACCACGCCATTTTCCTCGAGCAGGCGCGCCACGCCGCGCCGGGAAGCGCCGTGCGGCACGGTCACGAAAACGCCTTCCGAGCCAAAGCCCTGGTACGGATGCGTCATGCAATACCACATCCACGCGCCGCCGCCCGCAGCGGCCAGCACCAGCAACACGATCACTGGAAGAACTCTCTTCAAATCGTCCTCGCGAATTTCGCGCGTTCGTCGTTCACTTCGCCTCTTGCTCCGAACTCTGCGCCTGCCGCCGGTCGAGATATTCCTTCAGGATCAACGCGGCAGCCAAGGCATCCACGCCGGGCCGGGCGCCTGCTTTGTTCCGCTTTTTGCCGGTGGCGGCGCGAATCGTGTGTCCCTGATGCTCCTCGAGCAAACGTTCGGCCTCCCAGCTGGTGAGGCGCTCGTCCACCATCTCGACAGGCAAACCCAACTGTTTGTGCACGCGCTCGCCGAAACGCGCCGCTTCTTCCGCCATCTCCCCTCGGCTGCCATCGAGACGCAGCGGCAATCCCACGACGATTTGCTTCACGCCGTGCTCGCGCACCAATTCCCGCAGCCGCCGCATGTCCTCGTTGCGATTGATGCGATCCAAGGTCGCCAACGGCTGCGCCAGCGCCGTCTCCGCATCGGCAATCGCCAGCCCGATGCGCGCGCGCCCATAGTCCAGCGCCAATATACGCACCGGCTTGGATTCCTTGACGCCGGAAGATGCCTCACGCACGCTTCCAGTATACCGGGAAGCAATTCGCAAGATGAGCCGTGCCGCGTAAGAGTGGACTAACTTCTAGAGCACCGCGCCGAGCACCAGCGGCCCTTCCGGTCTGGATAAGTCAGGAACGTCAAGGTTTGCGGCCGCGGGCGCCGGATTCCCCAGTCGTCCCAGTAGCCGAGCCTCTTCATCTGCTGGTTCGAGGTCAGTTTCTTTGAGGATTCGTCGAGTTCGCGCGGCTCAGCCGCTTCCCGAGCGGCTCGACGCGATCCGCAATACCCCACGCGGTCAGCGCCGCGATCACCGTATTCAACTTCAGTTCGCGAATATCCACTTTGTCGAAAGTGTCCGACGCCGCGTGATAATTCGGCAGATAGTTGGCCCCTTTCTGATTGGCCACCAGCGTCGGAATCCCTTCCAGCAAGAAATCGAAATTGTCTTTGCCGAATGATGCATCGTAAGTGTCGTGATCGATGTCCCAGGATTCGAGCGGCTTCAGCGCTTCGCGAACGCCAGCCTCGATATCGCGGCGCCCTCCGAGCGAATACCCGGTGACTCGTCCGGCTCCCTCGTCAAACGACAATCATCGGCAAGAATTTTGTCCAGTTCCGCCCCATGCGCGATCACATACTGCGCGCGAGCCGATCGTCCCTTGCTCTTCGCCGCTAAACAGAACAAAACGAATCGTGCGGCGCGGTAATAATCCGGTGCCCTTGATTGCTCGCGCCGCTTCGATGACCAGCGCGGCGTTGCAGCCATCGTCCAGCGCGCCGGTTCCCAGATCCCAGGAATCGAGATGCGCGGCCAGAATCACCGATTCATCCGGCTTTTCGTACCCGCGAATTTCGCCCACGACGTTTTCCTGTTCCACCGGCCCGCCGATTTTGTTTGGCATTTCGAAGCGCACCCGGACTTTTCCAGGATACGCCGCCGCAATCCGCGCAAGCCGCATCGCGTCCTCCCGCGCCACGATGGCTTGAGGGATCTTGTCAATTTTGCCGTTCAACGAATTGGTTTGGCGATAGAGCAGCAGCCGTTCCCGCGCTCCCATCCACAAAATTGCGGACGCGCCTCCCTGAAGCGCCCGCTCGATAATCGGCGGCGGACGTAGATATTCATTGTCGAGATCGGCCCAGTTCGAGCCGATGTCGCTGTGCACCAGCAGAATCGCGCCCTTTACGGCCAAGCCCGCCCGCGCAAAATCCTCCTCGGTCCCATCGCCCATGTCCACCAGATTGGCTTCGATCCCGCCCGCAGGTGTCGCCGGAGACCAGCCTTCCGCCACTAGCCGGACCGGAAACTTTACCGGGCCAAGAATTTCGAGCCGCGTGTCTCCCTCGCTCCACGTAACCGGCAGCGTGTACTTCTCCGTGTGCACCTCCACGCCCTCCGCGCGAAAGGCGGCCACCGCCCACTCGACCGCTTTCGCCATCGCCGCCGAGCCGCTGACCCGCCCGCCGATTTCATCCGTCAAGCGGCGCAAGTTGCCTTCCATCGGCGAAGGCCCCATCACTAGCGGCAAGATCTTGGCCGCAGCCTGCGCGCAACTCGAAGCGTCCGTCATCGAGCATGCAGCCGAGCTCGGGCTATTCTGCTGGGGACTGAGTGAATCCTTTGGAGGAGGCAGTTGCGCAGAGGCAAGCAGCGCCGGAAAGAGCCAAAGCAATAGACCTCTGATAAAAATCGTCGCCCTGCGCATCCGTCGATTCTCCACGATCGATTCTCTTGGCCAGCGAGCGCTCGGCGCGCGAAGCCCGTGCATCCCGGCGAAGAGTAGTATAAGCTCGCGGCGCTCGGGCGAGTAAACTGACGGGTCAAACCACCTGATCGAGAAGATCCCAGATGAAAAAATTTCTTGTTGGTATTGCGCTTACCTTGGCTCTTGCTGCCGGGGCATTTCCGCAAACTTCCTCTCAATCCACCCCCTCAAACTTGGAGTCCCGGGCAAAAGCAACTCTCGCGCAAATTCGCGGAACGCTCCATGTGTCTGGCCTGCAGCAAGACGTTCGTATTCGGCGCGACCGCTGGGGCGTGGCCCACATCTACGCGCAAAACGAGCACGACCTCTTCTTCGCGCAGGGATTTGTCGTGGCCCAGGACCGCCTTTTCCAAATGGAACTCTGGAAGCGCGCCGGCGAAGGTCGCCTCGCGGAAGTGCTTGGCCCTTCCGCCGTGCAGCGCGACATCAATGCGCGGCTCCTGCGTTATCGGGGCGACATGGACGCCGAATACAAAAGCTACGCGCCCGACACGAAAGAAATTCTCGAAGCCTTCACCTCCGGCATCAATGCCTACATTGCGGAAATCCAGAAGCCCGGCGGTCCGGGCCTTCCCATCGAATTCCAGCTCGCCGGTTTCAAACCCGAGCCGTGGAAACCTGAAGATTGCCTGAACCGCATGGCGGCCTACTCGATGACCGGAAACGGCGCGAGCGAATTGCGCAACGCGCAATTGGTCGCGCTCCTCGGCACGGCGAAAGCCGCGGAGCTTCTCGATCTCGACCCGCCTGTGAAACTCGATCCTGCGCCAGGTATTGATTTCTCCGGTTTATCGCCGGCGCTCCTGAAAAATCTCGTGGGCAGCGATGTGCCCTTGCATTTCCCCGAAACGCCCGTTCAGGGAAGCAACAACTGGACCGTCTCCGGCACGCTCACCGCCAGCGGAAAACCGTTGCTCGCCAACGATCCGCACCGCGTGATTGCCGAGCCTTCGCTTCGCTATATCGTTCATCTCGTCGCGCCTGGTTGGGATGTCATTGGCGCGGGCGAACCGGGCCTGCCTGGAGTCGCCGTGGGCCACAATGAAAATATCGCCTGGGGATTCACGATTTTTGGTCTCGATCAGCAAGATCTCTATCTCGCAAAACTGAATCCCGCCGATCCGCGGCAATATAAAACCGAGCACGGCTGGCAAGACATGGAAGTCAGGAAGGAAACGATTGCGGTGCGCGGCGGCGCTCCGGTGACGGTCGAGTTGAAATTCACCCGTCACGGCCCCATCCTCTGGGAAGACGGAAAGCGCGCTCTAATCTTGCACTGGGTCGGCGCGGAGCCGGGCACTGCCGGCTATCTCGGCTCTCTCTCCGTGGACCGCGCCGAAAACTGGCAGCAATTCGAACAAGCTATGCCGCGCTGGAAAGTCCCTTCGGAAAATATCGTCTACGCCGACCGCGACGGCAACATTGGCGAGCATTCCACCGGCCTAGCCCCGCTGCGCAAAAATTGGACCGGCCTTCTTCCCGTTCCCGAAGACGGCAACTATGAATGGAGCGGTTTTGTTCCCAACGCCGAGCTGCCTCACACCTACAATCCCGCCCGGGGTTTCGTCGCCTCGGCAAATCACAAAATGATTCCTGAAAATTATCCGTACGCCGTCGGATTCCAGTGGGCCTCGCCCGAAAGATTCCTGCGCATCACGGAAGTGTTGAGCGGCGCCGCAAATTCCGGCCATAAGCTTGGCGTCGAAGATATGGAGAACTTGCAGAACGACGTCATTTCCTTGCCCGCGCGCGAATTGCAATCTCTGCTAAAGAGTGCCGCCGGAAACGCGCCAGACCCCTCCGCCAAACTTCTGCTCGATTGGGATTGCGGAATCACTCCGAATTCCAGCGCGGCTTCGCTCTTCGAATTTTGGGCTGCCGAACTGCGCGCTGCGATCACGCAACAAATAGTTCCTCCCGAAGCCCGAATAGCAGCTGGAAAATTATCGTTGCGAAAAACAGTCGAGGAATTGGCGCATCCGCGGACAGAAGTGTTTGGCCCAAAGCCTGAGGCGGCTCGCAACGTCATGCTATTGCAATCGCTCCACGCCGCTGAGCAGAAACTAGTCTCGCGCCTCGGCCCCAACGCCAAGGATTGGGCCTGGGGAAATCTCCACCGCGTTTCCTTCCGCCATCCGCTCGATGCCGTCTCCAGCGGTGCGGAAGCGCTTTTCGATCGTGGCCCGTTCCCGCGTCCCGGCGACGGTACTACCGTCGACGCCACCTATTTTCCCGCGAGTTCCTTCGACCAATTGTCCGGCGCAAGTTACCGCGAGATTTTCGACTTGAGCGACTGGGACAAAGGCGTAGGCGTCAACGTTCCGGGCCAAAGCGGCCAACCCGGCAGCGCCCATTACGACGATCTCCTGCCGCTGTGGCTGCACGGCCAGTATTTTCCGCTGAGTTATAGCAAACAAGCCGTCGACCGCGAAACCGCCGACGTGCTCGATCTCAAACCGTAATCTGACCAAGGCAAACTATCGAAATCATCGAGCTATCCGGCCGCGCAGCGCAGGCTGCGCAATACGATCCGCAACGCGCGCAACCTGCACCATTTCCGCAACGTCATGCACGCGAACGATATGCGCCCCATTCAATATGCTCGCCGTGACCGTCGCCGCCGTGCCCCAGATGCGTTCTTCCGCCGTCGCGGGTTTGCCGTCGCGAGCGAGCGTCGCGCCGAGAAAGCCTTTGCGCGAAGCGCCCACGAGCAGTGGATAGCCAAGTTTTGCGAGCAGCGGCAACTTCTCGATCAATTCGTAGCTCTGCGAATAACTTTTCCCGAAGCCGATTCCCGGATCCAAAATAATCTGTGATTTCGCCACGCCCGCTTTCCGTGCCGTGCCGATGGCTTCGCGCAATCCCTTTGCTACGTCCTGCAAGACGTCGCGCGCAAACGGACCCTTCTGCATCGTGCCCGGCTGGCCCCGCATGTGCATCAAGACGAGCGGCACGCGATGTCTCGCCGCCACGTCCGCGATGCGCGCGTCCGTCTTCAGCCCCGAAATGTCGTTGATCATCTGCGCCCCGACCTCAAGCGCCGCCTCTGCCACTTCGGCCTTTTGCGTATCGATCGAAATAGGAATTTTTACAACGCGCCGAAGAGCGCCCAGAACCGGCAGCACCCGCCGCAACTCTTCCTCCGCGCTGACGCGTTCCGAGCCCGGCCGCGTGGACTCCCCGCCGACATCGATCAAGTCCGCGCCTTCACGTTCCAGAGCAATCGCCCGCTCGATAGCCTTCTGCGCGTCGAAGAATTTGCCCCCATCCGAAAAACTGTCCGGCGTAATGTTCAACACTCCCATCACCAGCGTGCGCGGGCCGAGCACCAGTGCGGACGAGCGAAGTTTCAAGCGGAACGATTTTCGGCGCATCATGGATCGGGAGATCAGCAGTTTAGCGCGGGAGCCAGCAAAAGGATAACGCGGACGCTCCGAAAGCTCAGAATCTGTAAAGGGAATGCGCGCAGAAAAGTGGAAATAATTCCGGCACCGCTCTAATCCAAATCGAAATCGCGGAGGGGCTTCCCCGCGGGAGCATCCTTGGCCTTCTTCATCGCTTCTTCGAATTTCTTGGCCAAAATATCTTCCTTATGCGTTTCTTGAAAAAAAGAATCGGCGAATTTGTCTTCGCGCTGCCGCCGCTGCTCGGCCAGTATCCCGTGCGCATTCTCCAGATCGATATTGGGCCCGGCCTTTACGGGAGCCTCGTGCGACAGCACGGCCCCAAATACCGCGTCCACCACCAGCTTCGCCTGGCAGCACGGGCAAGTCACCTGCAGATTGTCAGGCTCTTTCTTTCCCATACCCGCATTCTACGCCATTTCCCTCAAAATCGTCATCGTCCCATGCCCCAATAATCCCGCTCCCAAAAAGTAGGGGCACGATAAATCGTGCCCCTCTAAGCCTCGAATCATGTGCTCTTACGCTTTCGCCGGATTTTCCCCCCGCGTAAATCCCGGCGCCGGCCGCAGCTCCGGCCGCACCACCTTGGGATCCGTGCTCGGCGCAGCCTGCGCTGGTGGCGGAGGCGTCCGCGGCTTCTCCGGCAGCGGCTTGCCTTCCATCAGCAATTTCACTTCGTTTGCGTCGATCACTTCGCGTTCCAGCAGCGCCTGCGCGATACGCTCCAGCGTCTCGCGGTTATTCGAGAGAATGCTTTTCGCTCTCTCATATCCGCCGTTGACGATTCGCTTCACTTCTTTGTCGATCTGGATTGCCGTATCTTCGGAATAGTCGCGATGCTGCGTGATTTCGCGGCCCAAAAAGATAGCTTCATCTTTCTTGCCGTAGGCCAGCGGCCCCAGGTCGCTCATGCCCCATTCGCAAACCATATTTCTCGCGAGGTCCGTGGCGCGTTCGATGTCGTTCCCCGCGCCGGTGGTAATGTGCCCCAGAAATATTTCTTCCGCCGAACGCCCGCCCATCAGCACGGCCAGCATGGCGTCCAGATGATCGCGGGTGTAGGTATGCTTGTCGTCTTCGGGCAATTGCATCGTGAGCCCCAGCGCCATTCCGCGCGGAATGATCGTCACCTTGTGCACGGGATCTGCGCCCGGCGTCATCGCCGCCACCAAAGCGTGCCCCGCTTCGTGATACGCCGTGTTCTTCTTCTCTTCATCCGAGAGGATCATCGACTTCCGCTCGACGCCCATCAATACTTTGTCCTTGGACATCTCGAAGTCGACCTGCATCACGAACTTGCGGTTTTGCCGCGCGGCCCACAGCGCCGCTTCGTTCACCAGATTGGCCAGGTCCGCCCCGGAAAAGCCCGGCGTCCCCCGCGCGATGATGGACAACTCGACATCATCGGAAAGCGGCACTTTCCGTGTATGCACGCGGAGAATTTCTTCGCGTCCTTTCACGTCCGGCCGCGCAACCACCACGCGCCGGTCGAAGCGCCCGGGACGCAGCAGCGCCGGATCGAGCACATCAGGCCGGTTCGTCGCCGCAATCAGGATCACGCCCTCGTTCGATTCGAATCCGTCCATCTCCACAAGTAGCGCATTCAGCGTCTGCTCCCGCTCGTCGTGCCCTCCGCCGAGTCCTGCCCCGCGGTGCCGGCCGACGGCATCGATCTCATCGATGAAAATAATGCAAGGCGCATTCTTTTTGCCCTGTTCGAATAAATCGCGCACGCGGCTCGCGCCGACGCCGACGAACATTTCCACGAAATCCGATCCCGAAATCGAAAAGAACGGAACGTTCGCTTCCCCCGCGATCGCTCTCGCCAGCAGTGTCTTGCCCGTTCCCGGAGGCCCGACCAGCAGCACGCCCTTCGGTATCCGTCCGCCAAGTTTTTGAAATTTCTGCGGATCTTTAAGGAACTCGATGATTTCCTGCAGCTCTTCTTTCGCTTCATCCGTTCCCGCAACATCCTTGAAGGTTGCTTTCTTCTGCTGCGCGGAAAGCAGCCGCGCTCGCGATTTGCCGAAGCTCAGCGCCTTGTTTCCGCCCGCTTGCATCTGCCGCATCAGGAAGAGGCAGAAGCCCACCAGCAAAATCAGCGGAGCGGCGTTCAACAGGATCAAAATCCAATCTCCGCTGCGAACTTCTTTCATCCCCTCTATCAACGTGCCCTTGTCGCGCAATTCCTTGATCAGGTCGGGCGCCGCTTCCTTGAAAACCGTCACCGTAAACTTCGTGTTCGGCGGATTGCGGTATTCGCCTTGAATCTCGTAGCTGTTCGCGGAGAGGTACAGCGTCACTTCCTTGATGTCTCCCGCGTCCACCTGGCCCATGAACTCGCTGTAGCTGGGCGTCTTCTCCCGCTGCTGGCTGCCGTTCGCGGACACCAGCCTCCACAGCATCACGCCGAGGAAGACGATCGAGATCCAGAACAGAATTGTTTTCGCCGTAGAGCTGGAATTCACGTTGTCCTCACCTTTGTCCTTGGCCTCGCGAAAATGACTTCCGCGAGGAAGCGATGCGCCAACCTTTCGATCTTACTTCGTACGGTCCCGCCTTCGCTTTGCCTGCGCTGCTCCGTTGGATAGAGCGCCGTAATTCCGCCCCGTTCCATTGTCCGCAGCCAGGCCGTAACCGACCCACACTTCTTTAGATGCCGTCCGGAACCCGAAGTAATCGGGCTCCAGCCCCACGCGCCGCCGCGCGGGCTTGTCCAGCAGCACCGCCAGCCGCAGCGACCTCGGCTGGCTTTCTCCCAGCCGCCGCAGCAGAAATTCCTGCGTCACGCCGCTCTCGAGCACAGCATCCAGCAGCAGCACGTCGCGTCCCTTCAGCTCCGGCCGCGCACCGAAATAAACTTCCCGCCGTTCGTGCCCGCCGTCATCCACGTCCCGCACGTCCTCGCGCACGAAATGGCAAACGACGGCGGTGTCGATCTCGCGAATCAAGTCGGCCGCAAAAACAAATCCGCGGTCCAGCGTTACCACCACGTCGACTCGCCGCCCTTTGTACTCCCGCGTAATTTCCCGTCCCAGCGCCGCCACTCTCGCGCCGATGCGTGCGGCGGAATAGGCCGCTCGGCTTGGCGCGCTCGACTTGACCGCTGGGCGGTCACGCATCAAGTGTTTTCCTCGGCGATCAAAATTCCCGTTCGGGTCTCTTCGTTCGCCGCGTAACCAGCGGCCACTGGAAATCCGCGCGCCCATACCAAGACGCCGCCGTTTGTCAGCACCGGCCAGCCGTCCCGCTCCCATCGGCTCACGCGCTTTTCGTTCAACAAGCGTTTCAGCTTGTGCGCTTTCTGATGCCCCGCTGGCTGCAGCCTGTCCCCGAAACGCCAGTTGCGCAGCACCAGCGGCCCGCGCAGCCGGTCGCGGTCCAAGACCGCCCCTGATTCCTTAGTGTCCACCCTCTTGGCGGGCCAGTCAATCTCCCTGAAGCGGATTACGCACCCCGCTCGCGGCACGCGCAGCGCCGCCCCACCCCCTTTGAAATTTTCAAAATCGATTTTGTGCTCGTATTCCGCCGAACTTTTCTCCGCCGCGCGTTTCCTGTTCCTTCCGTTCTCTGGCCTCGCGCCGTTGTCCGCCTTTTCTCTGCCGTTTGTTCTTGTGCAAAAAACCAGTTCGTCGCGTTCCCTGTGCACTTCGACGCCGCCCGGCAATTCCAGCAGTTTCCCATTCTCCCCTCGCCGCGCCAATTCCAGCACAGCCGCAATGTGCCCAGCGGAAATCTGCCCCGTTCCCAGTTTCCTCTCACCAATTAGACGCCGCAGCATCCTCTTGGTCAGTGCTTCCTGGTTTCTCTCCCCTGTGTCCTCTGCGCCCTCTGCGTTAAAACCCTTTCTCTTCAATGGCTGCAGCAAATCCCTAACATGGATTCGAGCCTCGATTTTAGTTCTTCTAGCCAGCGCCTCGCATTGCTCTAGCGCAACCAATTCCAAAAACGCCTCATCCTCCCGCGCCATTTCCGCCAGCGAAACCAGATGCTCCACCACGCCGCTCTGAAACTCCCGCTCCAAAAGCGGCAGCAATTTCTTTCGAATTCGCGCCCGCGTCCGCGTCGTATCCTGGTTCGTCGCGTCCTCGCGCCACGATTGTTTCTTCGCCCGCAGATACGCCCGCAACTCCGCCCGCCTCACTCCCAGCAGCGGCCGCACCACGCATTCCGTCCGCGGATGAATTCCTCCCAGCCCCGCCAGCCCCGTCCCGCGCAAAATGTGCGCCAGCAAGGTCTCCGCCTGATCGTCCGCCGTATGCGCCACCGCCACGCAATCCACTTTTCCTTCCGCCGCCAGCCGCGCAAAAAACTCAGTCCGCGCCCGCCGCCCTGCATCCTCGAGGTTCGCTTTCTCCCGCCGCGCGCGCGCCGCCACGTCCACTCGCTCGCAGTAAAACTCCAGCCCAAACTTCGCCGCCAGCCTCGCCACAAATTTTTCATCCCCCTCCGAAGCCGCCCCGCGCAATCTGTGATTCAAGTGCGCCACGCTCAAAACAATCCCCAGCTCCTCGCGCAATTCCAGCAATAGCAGCAGCAACCCCACCGAATCCGCCCCGCCAGACACACCCACTCCCACCCGCTCTCCCGCGCGCACCACCCCCGCGCGCCTCAAGCTCGGAAGCGACCTTCGCGCAAGCCCGCGCCCGCCGCCCTGACTCGCGACTTTCCAGCCGCGCCCCGCGCGCGCAGCCTGTGTTGTTGAAGAATTCCGCCTGGCCATGGATACAGCAGCAATGGTAGCAACAGCTCGCCAAACAGGTCGAATATTCGCGCACGCCTCAGCTGGTTCCGGGGATACGATTCACTCCTCAGGGCTTTCTTTCCGCCGGCCGCCCCTCCTTCGCCTTCGCCACCATCTCCCGCACATCGCCGAGCAGCGCCTGCGAATCAAACACCAACCCATCCTTGATCGTGTACTTCACGCACTGCTCGTGCACTTCCTTCCTGTCCTGGCTCACTCGCGTCACCCCAATCCCATAAAACACTTTCACATCCGCCAACGGATTCTCCGATAGCACTACCAAGTCAGCCAAATATCCCGGCCGAATCACGCCCAGCTCGGGATTCTTCACTACCTTCGCCCCATTCTCCGTCGCCGCATGAATCGTTTCCAGCGGCGAAAATCCCGCCTCCTCCAGCATCTCCAATTCTCGAATCGTTCCAAATCCCCAGAGCGCAAACAAAAATCCCGTGTCCGAACCCACCGCCACCGTTCCGCCCTGATTCTTATAGTCGTTCACGAATTCCATCCAAATCCGGTACGCCCGCGCCCAATCCGCTTCCTTGTCCGAAGTCCAATCATAAAAATACGAAGCGTGGTGCGCCGGATTCGGCAAAAACGAATCCATCACCACCGGCAGCGTGTACGTCGCGTGCCACGGCAAATTCGCCGCCCGCGTCACGTCGCGGTTCGCCTCATAAATACTGAACGTCGGCACCATGATGAATCCCGTGCGACGGCTCGTCTCCAGCAACGAATGAATCACCTCGCCATGCAGCTTCGCCACGTCCGCCTGCAGCCACGCCCGCCCCGTCTCCAAAAACCGGTCCGGCTCGCTCGAATAGTTATAGTCCTGGCGGCAAGTTGCTGAATCGTCTGCGTTGTGAACGACGACTCCGGATAACCATAATGATGCTCAATCGTCGAAGCGCCCTCGGCCGCGACCCGCACCGCGTTCATCGGATACACGCCGTCCTGCGCGATGTGTACCGCCACTCCCATCCCATTTTTCCGCGCTTCGTCCGCAATCGCGTGAAACACGTCCGGCCACTCCCCCGGCTTGCCCAGCACTTTCACTCCGTCCACGCCCTCCGCGTGCCACTCATCCACAATCTGCCGCGCCCCGTCTGGATGAAAATACCGCGGATCGTCCCCGTGCCCCCAGAAGGGATACACATAAATCCGCGGCGCAATAATCTCGTTCGCCGCGCTCCGTTTTTTCTCCGCCACCATCTGCGCCGGCGTGTCATTCCCGATGTTGAACGTTCGAATCGTCGTCACCCCATGTCCCAGCAGCAATTTGTAGATATATTCCGCCGGCACGTCCTTGCTTTCATTCACGTGAATGTGTACGTCAATCAATCCCGGCGTCACGTACATTCCTTTGCCCTCAATCACGCGGTCCGGCGCTTTATCTTCCTTCCCTCCCGCCGCTCCCGCAACTGCCCGCGTCCGCGAAATCGCATCCTCCGACACAATCCGATCGATCCGATTACCCTTGATAAAAATATTCACGGGCCCGTACGCCGGCGCCCCCGATCCATCAATCACCGTCACTCCGCGAATCTCCAGCGACTCATACGGCCCCGTTTCCTCCGCCGCTTGCGCCGTCTGCGCACCAGCCCGCGGCCCGCAAAGCAAACCAGCCGCGCACAGTATCGTCCCCGCCCAAATCGTCATCTTTCTAATCGTCATTTTGTTCCTCATCCCCGTTTTCTCCTCGGCGAAGTCCGCAAGGCTAATTTCATTGCCCCAAGAAGTCCAGCCCCGATTCGCAGCAGCTATATGCTATTGTCGAGGATCGATAGGTCCGGCGGCGGCACCTGTGGAGTGCGGCAGCCTTGCTGCCGCTTTTGCCTCTGCATCCATGCTGCAATCAAAAAAGGCCGCAGCCGCGATCTCGCACTCCAAAACACCGTTCGAACCCGCCTGTGGATGCCTGTGGAAATCGTTAATCTCCTGTTGACATATTCGCCCCTTCGTCGTATTCTCCTTGGGTTCTAGTTGTGCCTTTCTGCAAGACAGGGGGGCTTTGCTCTTTGACAATCGATACGATGTGCCAGAATCCGTTCGAAACCATTCGTCCTTTTCGAGCACGAATGGTCTGAGTAAATCGAGCGACAATAATTCGCTTGGCAGGCTGGCTCTTCGATGCAAATCGAAGAGCATTTTTTTTCGCCAAGCTACCAGTTTCAAACGAGAGTTTGATCCTGGCTCAGAGCGAACGCTGGCGGCGTGCTTAACACATGCAAGTCGAGTGCGCGTCTGTAGCAATACAGATGGCGCACGGCGCACGGGTGCGTAACACGTGGGTAATCTGCCCTTCGATGGGGAATAACTCCGGGAAACCGAAGCTAATTCCGCATAACATTCCTTGAACCTCGGTTTGGGGACTCAAAGCCGTAAGGCGTCGGAGGAGGAACCCGCGCACGATTAGGTAGTTGGCAGGGTAACGGCCTACCAAGCCTTTGATCGTTAGCTGGTCTGAGAGGATGGCCAGCCACACTGGAACTGAGACACGGTCCAGACTCCTACGGGAGGCAGCAGTGGGGAATCTTGCACAATGGGCGAAAGCCTGATGCAGCGACGCCGCGTGGGGGATGAAGCTTTTCGGAGTGTAAACCCCTTTCGACCCGGACGAATGCCCCGCAAGGGGACTGACGGTACGGGTATAAGAAGCCCCGGCTAACTACGTGCCAGCAGCCGCGGTAAGACGTGGGGGGCCAGCGTTGCTCGGAATTACTGGGTGTAAAGGGTTCGTAGGCGGTGTGGCAAGTCGGGAGTGAAATCTCTGGGCTTAACTCAGAGACTGCTTCCGAAACTGCTGTGCTTGAGTGTGGGAGAGGCGCGTGGAATTGCAGGTGTAGCGGTGAAATGCGTAGATATCTGCAGGAACACCCGTGGCGAAAGCGGCGCGCTGGACCACTACTGACGCTGAGGAACGAAAGCTAGGGGAGCAAACAGGATTAGATACCCTGGTAGTCCTAGCCCTAAACGATCAGGACTTGGGGTGCCGCACGTTCGTGCGTCGTCCCGGAGCTAACGCGTTAAGTCCTGCACCTGGGGAGTACGGTCGCAAGACTGAAACTCAAAGGAATTGACGGGGGCCCGCACAAGCGGTGGAACATGTGGTTCAATTCGACGCTACGCGAGGAACCTTACCTGGGCTCGAAGCGCACTTGACTAGCTATAGAAATATGGCCTTCCCGCAAGGGACAAGTGTGGAGGCGCTGCATGGCTGTCGTCAGCTCGTGCCGTGAGGTGTTGGGTTAAGTCCCGCAACGAGCGCAACCCCTGCACGTAGTTGCCACTCCGCAAGGAGGGAACTCTACGTGGACTGCTCCGGATAACGGAGAGGAAGGTGGGGATGACGTCAAGTCCGCATGGCCTTTATGTCCAGGGCTACACACGTGTTACAATGCAGGGCACAAACCGTTGCCAACCCGCGAGGGGGAGCTAATCGGAGAAAACTCTGCTCAGTTCGGATTGCAGTCTGCAACTCGACTGCATGAAGCCGGAATCGCTAGTAATGGCGTATCAGATCGACGCCGTGAATACGTTCCCGGGCCTTGTACACACCGCCCGTCACATCACGAAAGTGAGTTGTACTAGAAGTCGCCGCGCTGACCGCAAGGAAGCAAGCGCCCAAGGTATGACCCATGATTGGGGTGAAGTCGTAACAAGGTAGCCGTAGGAGAACCTGCGGCTGGATCACCTCCTTTCTAAAGTAGTCGTGGCTCAACCCGCTATGGTGTGCGGATCATGCCACGCAAATGTATCCCGCCTTTCTCACGAATTGCAGGGATACACGTTCGGTTTACAACCTGGTTTAATCCAGGATTCGGGCGGATTCTGTCAGATCGTATCGAGTCAAAGAGAAAACAACTTCAGTAGTGCGTCTCAGGGCCGCGTGTCCACTCCGCGGCCCTTTTTTACATCCCTCAGTGCCGCAACATCATGCTTTTCTATTGAATAAATCTTATTTAATGTCTTAGGATGCTGCTCACCGCATCGGCCCGCGGCATTATACTGAGATTACGTTGTGTCGCTACTGTTCATCATTGCCGTACTCCTCGGCGCGTTGGAGTTGTCTTACGTCCTTTGGCGCACCCGTAAAGAGCGTACCAGTCTTAGCGCCAGCGACCACCTAAACGTAGTTCTTCTCGTCATAGCTGTGGTCTCACTCTTTGTCGCGATTGCCGCATACAAAGACGCTGCCAAGTCTGGAGATGAACAATTAGCGGCACTGCGGGCGGCGCGCCAGGCGATTACAGATACGGGGACTCAACAACTCTCAACCTTGGACGATTCACGAGAGGCATTGAGAAACGTTGTGAAAACCATCCAACAAGAACAAAACGTTCTGGACCGTCAGCTTGAAATTGAACAAAAACGGTGGAAGAAAGAGAACGAAAAACCAACCGTCCTAGTTATGACTCCTCTCAACGCTAGCTATGACCCTAGAGGTTATGTCTATGCATCAATACCGCCCAGTGCGATAATCAGCATCGGAAGATTGCGTCGGGGCGATGCCAAGTCGCAGAGTTTGTCGTTTGCAGTACGCAATGTGGGAAATGGTTTGCTGAAACGGCCGCGCGTCAGCGTCTATGTCGAGGCCCCTGCTATTCTGCGCTGCCTTGCCTACAGAGGAAATATGGTAACTCCCACGGACCCATGCGAGAGCCCGGCGACAGAACTGCCCGACCTTCCCCCCAGCAAGAAGCATGAAGTTTCCTCAAAGCTCCAGGCTACGAACGACGATCTACTTTTCTTCATCTATTTCACAATGCCGAACGGTTCCGGAAGCGCAAGGGGCACCAGAATCCACATTACGGTGTCTGGAGACAACCTCTCGGCCGACACCTACTCCATGCTCGTAAGCGACTAGACCAGCCCCCTGTTTCACGCCGAACGCGACTGTGCCTTTTGCCGGGCGCGCCACAGTTCGGGTTCCCCGCAAACCGCGAAGAAATGAAATTCCGAGCCTTGAGACGAGCTTCGTGCAACACCGCATTCGCGTTATGAAGGTCACATGCGCAATATCACGATCCCTTCAGAAGAGTTCACTGCACGAGTCGAGCCCATCGGAGCATCCGGATAGAAAACAAAAAGCTTCCTAGTGAGCGAGATTGATTTAGAATTGCTCATAGCGGCGCGGCTGCACGAGATGCATAGTGCTGCGCGGAACCAATCGTCAAAAGAGTTCTTACCGTCATGCCAAGAAAACACAACGTCCGAACTCATGGGGATGTAAGGGACTTCCCCCGATACAGCATTTCGGAAGCAGCGTTCTACGTTCGCGTCCCTCGAACCACGCTTCACGCTTGGACCCAAGGCCAGGACTACGTCACCGCCTCGGGAGTTCATCGTACTTTTAAACCCCTCATCACCCTGGCGGACAAGAAAAACAAGCTACTCTCCTTCTACAACTTGGTGGAAGCCCATATCCTACGAGCTACAACTGAACAAAGAGGCGTTCCGTTCAAAAACGTGCGCAAGGCCCTCGACTACGTCCACGAAACTATTCCCGGCCCGCACCCCTTGCTGAGCCACGATTTCGAAACCTCTGGCAAGGAAATATTTGTAAAGCACCTCGGTGCCACCATCAACGCCACGGCTCACGGACAACGCGCAATGAGGGAGATCCTCGATAAATACCTGACATTGATCCCGCGCGATGGATACGGCCTGCCCATTCGAGTATTTCCCATCCATTCTCGGCGGCTGGCAATCGATCCGCTCTTCTCCTCTGGAAAACCAATTGTCAAAGGTCGAGGAATATCTGCTTCTGTGTTGTGGGGCCGAAAGAAGTCTGGGGAGCTCGAACCGGAAATCGCGAGAGACTACGGACTAGAAGAGATTGAAGTCAAAGAAGCGATCGAAGATTACGAGTGGAGAGCAGCAGCCTGACGAACCGCCAATCTTTTTTCTCGACCGGACTTTTGGGAGAAATGAGCTGGCGAAAATGCTTCGTGAAGCTGCTTTTCTGCTCGTGACCATTTACGAGGAGTTTGGCGAAGCAGAATCCAAGATTGCTGACCCAGTGCTCATCGATGACTGCGGATTGAAGAATCGCGTCCTGCTGACTGGCGACCAGGACTTGGTCTACACCTGGGCAAAAGAAATAGTCGAAGCAAAAATCGCCGTATTCGTAACCACGGACAACAATGAAGGGCCAAAGCAGTGGGGGTGCGTTTGACAACTTGATTTGGCCCACCTTTGATACTTTCATTTGGCCCACCCTAAGGCCGTTGTTTTCCTCTTCTTCCGGGGGTTTTCGTTCCGTGGCCCCGGAGGGAGCGCAGTCCTGCGGCCCGGTTTCCAGGGCCGCGTTTAGGACGGAGCGGACGCCGGGGCCACGGAGTCGCGTGGCGCAGCGCCCGGTCCGGCCTGCTCACGAAGCTTTTTTCTTCTGCCTTCCTTCCACCGTGCGCCGGAAGCGATACGATTCCGTGCCGGTTTCGATGATGTGCGCGCGGTCGGTGACGCGGTCCAGCAGCGCCTTGCACAGCCGTGGATTCGGAAACACTTGCGTCCACTCCGAAAACGGCAGGTTGGTGGTTACGATCAGCGTGGCCCGTTCGGCGCGTTCCGCGATCACCTGGAACAAAAACTCCGCGCCGATTTCCGCCAGTGGCACGTAACCCACTTCGTCCAGCGCGATCACGTCGTAGCGCATCCAGCGCGCCAGCACGCGCCGCACTCCGTGGTGCTGGCCGGCTTCCACCAACTCGTTCACCAGGTTCGCTGCCGTCGTAAACCTCACTCTGCGCTTCTGGCGGCACGCCGCCACGCACAGCCCCGACGCCAGATGCGTCTTGCCCGTTCCACATTCGCCGATCAGCACCACCGGCTCGGCTCGCGTGATGTAGCCGCCTTCGGCCAGTTCGCGAATCTTCGCCGCCGGTATCTGTGGCGCTCGTGCGAACTCGAACTCTTCCAGCGTCTTCATCCGTGGCAGTTTGGCATCGTGCAGCCGGTGCGCGATGGCATGCCGGTCGCGCTCTTCACTCTCCATCGCCAGCAGCGCTTCCAGGTAGCCGATGTGGCCGCGATTTTCTTTCACCGCTTGTTCCGCCAGACGCACGAAGTTCGCGCCCACCACCGGCACCTTCACCGCCTTGCAATACTGCCGCACCGAAGCGTGCTCCAGCGCTTGCGCTTGTTGGCTCATGGCTGCACCGCCTCGCCGCCGCTTCCAGGGCAGTTCCCGAGCAACTCATCGTAATCGCTCAGCACGGGCAGCGGCCGCTCGTAGCATTCCAGCAAACCGATCTCCGCCATCGGCAGCTCGCGATGTTTCAGTTCGCCAGCTGCCAGCAGATGCCGCACCGCCGCCGCGTCCGTCGAACCCAGTGCCAACGCTTGCTCGACCCCTTTCCGCAACGCTTTCCACCCGTGTTGCGGGCCCAGGCGCAGCAACTCGATCATCGCGCGCGTGCCTGCTTGCTTCCCGTGCCGCTCCCGCAAGCTCTGCCACAAGCGGTCGAAACTCTCCGGCCACCGCCCGCGTTCTCGCCACTGCTGCAAGGGTGTCGAGCCCGCCAGCGCGCCGGGTTTTCTTTCCAGCACGTCCAGATAATGCTCCAGATCCAACACCGCCTGATGCCGCGCGAAACTGCGTTCGTGCAGCGCCACGCAGCGTTGCTCGTACCACACTTCCACGTAAGCAGGCAGCAGCCGTGCCTGCGTCTTCGTCCCCGCCCGCAGCGGCACCGAGTAGCGATTCGTCCGCACTTTCACGCAGCCCTGGCCATCCACCACCGGAAAACTCGTTTCCGCCAACTCGAACCCTTCGCTAAGTAAAGGCAGCAGATGTTCGCGCTCGATGCGCATGGCCTCGCCCACCGAAAGCGACTTTCCGTGAATCCGCCGCTGCTCCTCCTGCTGGCAACAGCCACGCAAATATTCGTTCAACGCGGCCAGATCTTTTACTTTCGGCACCGGCACCAGGTGGTTCCGCCGGAAATAACCCACTTCGCCTTCCACACTGCCCTTCTCGTTGCCGCGCGCCGGGTTGCAAAACTCCGTCTGGAATCCCCAGTGCGAACGAAAAGCGATCAGCCGATCAGTCTCCTCGCGCTGGTACCCGCGCAAAATCTTTTTCACCGCGCTCTTCAGGTTGTCGTAGCGCAGCCGCTTGAACACCCCACCGAAATACTGAAAACCGCGCTCATGTGCTTCCAGAAAGGCTTGCTGCGTGGCGTGAAAATACGCGGTGTGGAACGCCCCGCCGGCCGCCATGCTGCGCATCGTGAAAAAATACGCGGTCTCGCGGCCCTCCTCGAACTCCACCGTTGCCTCGTACCAATCCACCTGGGCCTCCACCCACGCCCCAGTCGTAACTCTGCGGCACGAACGTCTCTCGCGCCGCCACGCCCAGCTCCTGCTTGCGCCGCCGCACGTAGCGCCGCACCGTGGCTTCCGCCACGTGCACTGCGGTATGCTCTTGCTGAATCCGTTGCCAGATGCGGTGCGCCGTGTGCCGCTGCTTGCGTGGCGCCTCTCGATCACCCTGCAAGATCCCATCAATGAACTCGCGCACCGGCCCCAGCTTCGGACTGCTCCTGGCCGGCACCTTGCGCTCCGGCGGGATCGCGCTGGCCAACGCTTGCCGCACCATCCGCCGATGCGTGTTCAATTTCCTCGCTACTCCCTGGATCGTGCCCACTCCAAACCGGTACTCCCGACGTATCTCCTCGAACAGTTCCACTTTGCGTCTCCTGTCCATCGGCCCCCCGTCGTTCCTGCTGACAGGTTAGGCCGTCCAGCACGTACAGGTGGGCCAAATCAAATGCGCGAAGTGGGCCAACTCAGAGTAGCGAAATCAGGGGGCCGCGAATCATTTCAGCCATGCCCGATATGCTCCGCGAATTGAGTCGCCGAAGGAAGCCATTTACCGCCAGAATTTCAAGAGAAGGCTGCATAACACAAGTAAGGGAATACCAAGACGGCCAATGGAAAACCTTCGCGATCAAGAAGAAGCATCCATCCAACTTCAAACGCAAAAAATAACTGTCGCCGGGTGCGACAAGCTTCGGCTTTCCTCGTTCAGATCAGCATCGCCCGGGCGCCCCGGACCTCAGCTTTACGTCTGGGTCTTTCTTTTTCTCAACCATTTACCTGCATGCGTCGCATGTCTGCGGTGTGTAATCTTTCTCCCGTTCAAGGCAGGGGATAAAGCTGCACTTCCGGCATCGGGAAGTCTTTTCGGTTATCCGTCAGCAATGTACAGCCACGCTCAATCGCGATAGCCGCCACAATCGCATCCGCCAGAGAAAGTGTGTGGCCCTTGCGCGCCCAGGTGTTCTTAAATCGGCCGGCCAGCCGTGCACTCGTCCCGTTCAGCTCGTAGACTTGCAGGCCGCCGAGCAGCGCTTCTGTCCTGCTTTCCTCGGCGGGCCGCATGCCGGCATAAATCTCCGCGATGTTGAGGGTTGTGGTCGCCAGCGTATGCCCGTTGCGCACAAGCTCCGCAAGCCATTCGTTGCGTTGGTTCTTCCGGCGAAGAACGTCAATCAGGATCGACGTGTCCAGCAGCAGTTTCATTTTTTCGTCCGCCGCGGCTTCCCAGTCCTTTTGGTCTCGCTCTCTTGGCGAAGCGCACGCACCCACGGCGACGCACCGTGAGCCAGTTCGGGATGATCCGCGTCTTTCCATGCGGGAGTGTCGCTTTCGAGGAACCGCAGCAATTTCCTCCGCCGCACTGCTTCCCGGGCCGTCTCGACAAGGAAAGCGCTGCGCCCCCGTGGTCCAACGATCGAATCGATCTCTTTCACGAGATCCTGGGGCAGCAGAACGTGAGCGCGTTTGCTTTTCATGAAGTCACACTGTCTATGTGCCTAGTAAGTGTATCATATCCATGTGTACGACTTCTAGAAAGCGCGTGGCGGGCGGCCCGCGCGTTGAAAATTTGCATTTGTGAGCATGGCGGGTGCCCCAGACACAGATTTACGTCTGGGTCTTTCTTTTTCTCTGCTCTGTACCTGCATTGCTGGACTGAAAATTTACGTGGAAAAATATTTCACGTCTCTTGGCGTATCTCGGCGATGTATGGCTATTTCTGGGCCGCGCGATCCGGGAACGCCACGATTCCGTCATCCTCCGCCTTGCTCTTGCGTGCCGCCCGCGGAATCCACTCTGCTCAGCAACCCCGGCGCTACGTTCCAATTCTCTCCGGCGTCCGTAACCACTGTGACCGTCTTCTTGTTATACCGAGTCAGCGTCCCGAACAGCACGCCTCTGCCGTCGGGATGGAATTTCACTCGTTCGCCGATGCGAAAATCCAGCATCGCGCTGTGCGACCGCATCTGATGCAGAAATCTCAGCCGCGCCACAACCTTATGATTCAACTCAACCAGTTCTTCCTCGGACAGGGAATCGATATCGATTTGCCGCATGTTCAACCGTCTCCCAATAAGATGCCGCCAGTGTACCGGAAATCCGCCACCGCCGCGCGCATTGCGCCCCGCGCTTCTTGCCTGGCATTACTCATTCTTCGGCTTCCACACCAGCCTCGCGGCCTTCCCCGGATGCGCCGCCTCGCTCTTCGTCAGCCACACGAAATCGACCTCGACGGAAACGTTCAGCGCCTTCGCCAGGCGAAACGTGTTCGCCCACGCGTGCGTGGTATCCACGTTCTGGATGCACGCGTTGATCTCGGCCACGTACCGGTATCCTACTTTTTCTTGTGCCGCGCTCGCCCGCCCCGGCACGATCTTCGCTGCACTCACGCGCCGCACGGCTTCCAGCGAGCCCAGCCGCCGCACAGCCTCGATATGTGCCGCATGAACCAAACTATTCCATCCGTCCGCTTTCCGCCCCGCGAAGTCCGCCGCAATCACTCGAGTGTGCCTCAGACTGGGAGCTGTATTGGGGCCAAATTCCCGCTGCGGCTGCGCGCTCCGCCCCGTATTCGCCGTATTGCTCTCTCTCGCGCTCGGGCTAACCGGAGCCAGATGAACCTCATAAACGTTGATCAACCTCTCGAGCAGCGTAGCTGGGGTGTCGACCAGTGGCACCGCCAGCTTCTGCAATCGCGCATAAAGCGAATCGGGGATCTCAATCGCAGCCATATCAATTCATTCTATCATTCTATGATAGAATGATATAAATGTGTCAAGACTGACACATTTCTCGGCCGCAGCTCCGTCACATCCTCTCATTTACACATGAGTTACTATGTACGGCCTCATCATCTCGTTATCTTTGTGCTCCAGCATGTGGCAATGCCACACGTAGCGCCCCGCGAATCCTTCGAACTTCACGATGATTCGCGTCACCGTCAACGGATCCGTTCGAACGATATCTTTCCATCCTAATTCCCCGGGTGCCAGTTCCACGGCAGGCCCGGTGAAAACAATTTTCTTCGTCAGCTGATACCCCAGATCACTTGTGGCGAACCTGGTCCGCCGTTAGCGCCAAATCAGCACCAATTCATTTCATTCAAAAATGGCGGCAGGATGGATGCATTTTCCCGTTGTTTTTTTCTGAAGTACTTCCTTCGCTCGCCTCAGTAAACCGGCCGAAGAAAGTCCTCGTTCTCGCCGCGAGTCCGCGCCCGATCAGTTCTGCATCTTACTTCGGCCGCTCTGCTTCCAGGCCTCTCTACGTTGGCCGCGCCTCTCGGCCGGCGCATTGCAAACCGTAATTCTTGGGAGTAACCTCACGCAAGTCTCACTCCGCTCTCGCCCACCCGCGGGTTCGTGAGGCTGGGCCCAAACTCCAGGGAGTTCGCACCGGCTCCCGCCGAGGAGGATGCGCATGTCTGCGGAATCCAAAGCCATCGTTCGCCGGCTCTATGACGAAGTCTGGAACAAACGCCGTCTCGATCTCGTCGCGGAACTCATTTCTCCCAGCCACGCGCTGCACGATTCCCATCTCGCGGGTTCGGCTGTCGGCCCGGAAGCTTATAAAGGCATCTGTACGCAATTCATCGCCGCATTTCCGGACCTGCGCTTCACGGTCGAAGATTACATCTCCGAAAAAGACAAAGTCGTCGCCTCCTGGGTGATTTCCGGCACTCACAAACGAGAGTTTCGCGGTATTCCCGCGACGAACAAGAAAGTCGCCGTCGAAGGCGTCACCATCAACCACATCGCCAAAGGAAAAATTGTGGATTCCTACGTGACGCTCGATTATCTCGGCATGCTCGAGCAGCTCGGCGCCGCTCCCGCTTTCGGCCAACGCAAAGGAGCCGTCGCCCGCTGAGCTTTGCTCGCATCCTAGACGACCGGCTCACTATTTGCATGGGCGGGCGCTGCGTTTTTCGCGGCTCTCGGCTAATACTGTCACTCCGAGCGCGCCACAAAGAGGCCGGCAAGGTGCTGCTTATTCCTCACCGCCACGATACTCCAGAGCAGGACCACAATAATGGCCAGCGGCAGCCCGGAGGGAGCCATGAAAATGTGGAAGAAGACGATGTTGAAGATCACCGCTCCCAGCATCGCCAACGCCAGCGGCACGAAACGGTTCACCAGCAGCAACAGCCCGCCAAGCACCTGAACGCCGAAGATGATCCTCCAGTAGGAGGACGCAAACAGAGCGCCCATGAATTGCGCCGCCGCTCCCCGTGGAGGCGGCATGGGAATGAAGTGAAGAAAACCGTTCAGTCCGAAGACCAGGAAGATCAATCCCAGAAGCACACGAGCGATCAGCGATGCGATTTTCATCTTACGTGTTCCTCCTGTGCGCCGGTTAAACCGGCGAGGTGTAGTGAATGCAAAAGTCATACGAAAGTGGATCAGCGACCCACATCGGCCCCGAGTCATGCGGAGCTGCTCGCAAGGGCAGCGTCGAAGCGTTGACAGGGGAACGTGCGGGCCGGGTATTCAGCCGCGTAAGAAACTTCCTCCGGGACGCTGACGCTGTAGGAGAAAGCGGAAGGCCCCATCGGGTGCACCGATATCGCGAGGTGTGCCAGAGTCCCGCGCGGTCAGAGACCCCGTGCACGTACGCAAGCGCCTCGCATGGGAACCGGGAGATCCCCAGTCCGCCCAAGGCCGCAGCTGCTTTGGGACGTGTCGGGAAGTCTAAGGACGTACGCCGATGACGAACGGACCGGGGAAGTCGGACAGACCGGTAGTACCTGGGAAGTCCCTGAACAACGCCGGGCAACCGGCGGAGGAGGGGATGGAGGGAAGCGGTCTGGCCAAAGGGAACCTGCCACAGCAAAACGCGTCCCGGACACCGAGCCGGAAAGACGCGCCGAGTGCGCTGGAGCGGGTACGTCAAGCAGCAGGAAAGGATAGGAAGTTGCGGTTCACGGCGCTCCTGCACCACATCTACAACCTGGACACGCTGCGCATGGCCTACTTCCGATTGAAGAAGGAAGCTGCGCCGGGCATGGACGGGGAGACGTGGCGGCACTACGGCGAGGAACTGGAGAGGAATCTCCAGGACCTTTCCGAAAGGCTGAAGCGAGGAGCGTACCGAGCGAAGCCGGTGCGGAGAGTGTATATCCCCAAGGCCGACGGGCGGCAGAGACCGCTCGGAGTTCCGGCGCTGGAAGACAAAATCGTCCAGCGCGCGGCGGTCGAGGTGTTGAATGCTATCTACGAAACGGACTTTCTCGGATTTTCGTACGGGTTCCGACCAGGGCGAAGCCAGCATCAAGCGCTGGACGCGCTGTACACGGGACTGCTGACGAGAAAAGTGAATTGGGTGCTCGATCTGGACATCAAAGGCTTTTTCGATGGGCTTTCCCACGAATGGCTGGTGAAGTTCGTTGAGCACCGGGTTGCGGACCGGCGCGTCGTGCGGCTCATCCAGAAATGGCTGAGGGCCGGCGTACTGGAGGATGGGAAACGAATACGCGTGGAAGAAGGGACGCCCCAAGGCGGAAGTGCCTCGCCCCTTTTGGCGAACGTCTATCTTCATTACGTATTCGATCTGTGGGTCCAAGCATGGCGTCAAAAGCGGGCGCACGGCGATGTGATCGTGGTGCGATTCGCTGACGACATCGTGGTGGGCTTTAACAGCAAAGCGGATGCCGATCAGTTCCGGGCAGAACTTACGGAACGAATGACGAAGTTCAACCTGGAATTGCATCCCGAGAAAACGCGGTTGCTGGAGTTTGGTCCGTTTGCGATCGACCAACGGCAATGGCGTGGAGAAGGGAAACCGGAGACGTTCAATTTTCTTGGCTTCACGCACATCTGCGTGAAGAAGAGGAGCAATGGACGGTACACGGTGTTGCGGCAAACGATCCGTAAAAGGTTGCAGGCGAAACTGAATGAGGTGAAAGCCGAGCTTCAGCGACGCATGCACGAACCCATTCCCGAACTGGGCAAGTGGTTGCAAGCGGTGGTGCGTGGGCACATCCGGTATTACGGTGTGCCTCGGAACCAAAACGCGCTGTGGATTTTTCGGTTCCCAGTAGGACGGCTCTGGCATCGCGCGCTGTCGCGGCGCAGCCAAAAAGGGCGCGTCCTTTGGGATCGCATGCGGCGCCTCATCACTCGCTGGCTGCCTGTGCCTACCGTCTGTCATCCCTATCCCCTGCGCCGCATGGGCGTCATCACCTAAGGCAAGAGGTGCAGCTAGCAACACTGTGTGACTAGCAGGTGCAAATCCTGTCCCGGAAATTGGTCGATTCAACCGGGTAACTGGCTCGACTTGGGAAGAGGAAACGAATCCCAAGCAAGCTCGAGCGACAAAGCCCTCGCCACGTGCAGTTGCGTGGGAGCGACCAGGGGGGCGAGTGAACGAGAGGGTCGTAATCGAAGAGAATGCCTGCAGCGTCGAAAATAGGTGCCCGCGTGAAGTCGTTTGCGGGAGGACTTGGAGCGCGCCGAGCCGTCTCTTGCTGGCGAAGGCCGCAGTCGCTTGGGAAGAAATCGACCACATGCACCGAGCGAGCACCCGTCGCAGGGGGCACGACACTTTCGGAGAAAGCCACATCGTCAAAGCTAGGACAGTCCGGTGGACCAGCCGTGGATGGCATAAGCGGCGAAGACCATTGCCTATGAGACCAAGGTCGAAGCGGCATGGAGGCCACAGGACTTGCGCATGGGCCCGTAGTAGCGAGGATGGAGGGTAATGCCTCCGGAGCAAAGGGGCCCTGGGTAGTGGCGGGCGCGCCACGCACACCAGTCGGCACACTGTGGCCGGCGTATTTTGGTGTAGACGAACGCGTCGAGCCTTAGAGCCAACGTGGTGGTAGCCAGGGGATGCGTGCCATCGCTTAACGTGGCTAGCCATCATGGAAGACTCCAAGGGGAAAGCTGCTATCCCCAACCGGACCGGGGCAATCCCGCCGTCCGGGATGAGACGGGGGGACGTAGGAAACTGACCGAGGCGCGGAACGAGGCACCGGCAATCTCCGACGAGGAGCCGGAAACGGCAACTCCCCGCTGCCCACCGATACAGCGCCTGCGTTCTATCCCAACCCGGATGCGGTAATGCCGCTTGTCCGGATCCGTGGAGGGGGTTATGAGCGATCATGATTCCTACTCCGACTATTCGAATGGAGCTGCTCAGAGACTGGCGTGCGCATGCACTTTTTCCAAAGTAGGCGCAAGGAATGCCTGGGCGTCCACTTTGCCGGACATCAATTGGGCGGTACCCTCGGCGGAAATAATGGTCAGATCGGCGATGCCCAGGAAGCTAAAAACGGTTCGAAGATACGGCGCCACAAAGTTGAACGATGCCATCGCGCTGCTCGGTTCGTAGACGCCGCCGCTTGCGATCAGCACGGTGGCTTTCTTCCCGGTCAGCAAGCCCTTGGGGCCGTTTGCTCCATACGAAAACGTCTTTCCCGCGCGGACAATCTGGTCGATCCACAATTTCAGAGTCGAAGGAATGCCGAAGTTGTGCATGGGCACGCCGAAGACATACTCATCGGCGTTTTGCAGATCGTTAATTAATGAATCAGAAATAGCCAGGGCGGCTTTTTGTTCCTCCGTGCGAGCTTCCTGCGGAGTATAGGCCGCGGAAACCCAAAACGCATCCACCGGCGGCAAATCGAGAGCGCTCAAATCGCGTTTAATCAACTTGCCTCCGGGATGCGTCTTAAGCCATGTCTCCGCAAAATCTGAAGTAAGCTTCCGAGAAACAGACCTCTCGCCCATGGGGCTTGAGTCGAATTGAATCAGGGTAGCCATAAGAAAATGCCTCCGAACATCAGATGCAGCATAAGCAACAGTCGTTGCATATCTTACTGCACGACAGTCGTCATGTAAACAACAGTCTTCCGTCTGCTACACTAGGGAGGGAGGAGCCATGCTGCACCGGGATTGCGAGCGCTTGGATCCTCGGATTCGCAGGACCCGGCAGCTCCTGCAGGAGGCTCTGCACCGCCTGCTGCTAGAGAAAGAGTTCGACAAGATTTCGGTGCAAGACATCACCGAAGCCGCCACGCTAAACCGGGCAACGTTTTACGCGCATTATCCGGACAAGTTCGCTCTGCTGGAAGAGTCCATCCGGGTAAGCTTTTTGCAGCACATGGGGAAGAGGAATGTCCGCTTCGACGGCACTTGCGCTTCAGCGTTTCAGGTCATTATCCTCGCGGTTTGCGATTACCTGGTTGAAGCCGAAAAATCACTCTCTTCGAAACAGCACCAGTTCGAACCGTTCCTGCAGGCCACGGTCATCGATCAAATCCGGCTGGTCCTGCTGGACGGATTCCGGAGTCATCCGATGGAAAGGCGGATTGCGCCGGAATTGATCGCGGCCACCGCGAGTTGGGCGATCTATGGAGCCGCGAAACAGTGGGTGAACAGCCCCGATCGGGCCCCGCAGGAAGAATTTGTGCCGCTGGCGGCTCAGCTTGTGGAACCAATCCTCGCAGCGGGGGCGGAGTTGGCGCCCAAGAATTGATTCGAACGAGACAGCTTTAGGTCTGGAATCGCCTCCCGGGAGTCGATTCGAACGTGCCATTTTAGAAACCCGAAATCGCCTCCCAATAGTTGATTCGAACGAGGAGCTTTTGAGGCATGGAATTGCCTCCCCTTGATTAGTTCGAACGGCGACTGGCCCGAAAGGCCAGTTATGGCTTACTGAACAGGCTCCCACGGCTGCGGCCTTTGCCGCGGCGAATCCCCCTAAAATTATGGAATGACCAAGCCTTCCAAAGGTGCTGCCGCCTTCCTGGCGTTTTTTGGGCTGATGTTTCTGGTGCCCGGACTGCTCGCGCTGATTACGTTTGTCGCAAACGGCCGCAACACCAGCGCCAGCGGAGTGATGGCTGGCGCCGGAATCGCGCTTTTCATCTCGGCCATTGGAGGCGGTTTGGTAGTCGCCGCGTTGGCGGGCTACGGCCGCCTGAAAAAGCAAGCTGCGCTCGAAGAAGCGAATCCTTCCGCGCCCTGGCTCTGGCGTAACGATTGGGCCGCGCGACGCGCCGAAAGCCTGAAGAAAAACAACCAAATCACTGCCTGGGTGATTTGTATCCTCTGCAATGTGGTGATGGTCCCAGTCGCGATTAACGTCGCGACGCAGCTCACGCGCCGTGACGATCCCCGGCTGTTTTTGATTCTCGGTTTCTGCTCCGTCAGCCTGATTCTATTTGCGTTCGCCTTGCGCGCGACTTTCCGCCACCGCCGCTACGGCAACACGTATCTGGAGTTTGATTCGCTTCCGTTCTCTCCGGGCCGCCGCATGGCCGGAAGAATCCATTTTCAACTCGACGCCGATGCGCAGCACGGTATCGATCTCCGGCTCACGTGCGTTCGCAAAACGGTCACCGGCTCGGGCAACAACCGCTCCGTCGTGCAGACCGTGCTTTGGCAAGCCGATCAAAATGTTCCCTCGGGCGCGATCGGCTCGGACCCGCTCGGCAGAACGATTCCCATCGATTTTGCAATTCCTTCCGACGCGTACGTAACGGACCACGACAATCCCTCCGATCAAGTTCTCTGGCTTCTGCATGCCAAGGCCGACGTGCCGGGCATCGACTACACGGACGATTTTGAAGTCCCTGTCTTCAAAACGGCCACGGCCGCGGATCAAGCTCCAGCCGACGCTTACTCCGTGAGTTCCGGATTCGGCTCCGATCCCTCCATCGGTACTATGGATGCCGCGCCCGTTGCCGCGCCAGCGAATCCAAAAGTCATCGTCTCCTCGCAGGACGGCGGGACGGAATTTTATTTTCCGCCGTTCCGCAGCGCTGTGCGCGCGATCTTTCTCCTCTTCTTCACCGCCGTTTGGAGCGGCATCGTCTATTTTCTTTTCCATTCCGGCGCGCCGTGGTTTTTCGCGTTGGTCTTCGGCTTTTTTGACGTGTTCCTGATTCTTGCCGTCTTTCACAGCGCGTTGGGTTCGGAACGCATTCGCGTTGGCAACGGCGAAATCCTTTCCACCAAGCGTGTGCTCGGCATCGGCTCGACGAAACGATTTTCCGTCTCCGAAATCGACGCCATTCTTCCCGTCACCAGCGGACAACAAAGCGGCAGTCCGAGCAGCACGACGTACGCGATTCGTTTGCGGACGAAGGATGGCCGCCGAGTTACGCTCGCCGACGAAATCAGCAGCCGCCAGGAAGCTCGCTGGGTTGTTTCACAGATCGAATCTCTCGCCGGACTCAAAGCGGATACGCGCGTCGAAATGGATTCGCCTTTCGGGCCGCCGCCGCAGCCGGGCGAGCCTGCTGATGCCTATTCGCAATCGCCTGCCATGCGGTTCGCCATGCAACGGTCGCGGCCGCAATCGCGCACGGCCACGATTATTTCATTTGTACTGTTTGGCCTGTGTTTTGGCGGCATGTTCGCGTGGCAAGGCTGGCGATTCGCGAATCTCAAAGCGGTGGCCAGCGCGGCACGCGCGAGGAGAGGCGCGGCAAACGCAGCCGCGAATGCCATTCCGCCGCGCCGGGTTTTTGCAGCAGCCTTGACGGACGCGGACGCCGGGCGCGTGCTCGCGCTTCCCGCGCAAGACCAGGCCGAGGAATTGCTCGAACGCGCGATCGGCCATGACCCGAAAGCGCTCGAGCTGTTCGAGCAAAATGTCGAGAGCTGGGTGGGCCATATTCGGTTGACCGTCCGCATGAAGCAGCTCGAGCGCCGCTCGGAATTTTCGAACGATTTGCGCGTGCGTTACGCCAACGCCGACATCAATCTCACGCTGGATGGCTGGCAGAAAAACGAGCAAGCCGCGGACCTGCTAATCGACCGCGCGCGCACGGATTTGCATTACCGTCCGGCCGCCGTTTATTTTCTCGGCATGCTCGCCGGGCGCGGCGTCGCTTACGAAAAAATTCATCCCGTGCTTCTCGAGTACGCAAAGCACGACCCGGACGCGGGCGTGCGGCAATGGGCCGTCGAAGGCATGCGCTATCTGGGGAAGGATGAAGCGCTCGATGAGCTATTCGATTCCTTCACGCACGATCCCTCGAACAGCGTTCGCAGCCGCGCGGGCTGCAACATTTCCGATTGCGGAAATTTCACGCGGGCGCAGCGCATGCGCATGGTGCCAAAACTTCTCGAACTCGTTTCCGAACCGGGCACCAGCGTCCAGATGCGTTCCTGGTCGTTCATGGCGCTGGGCGAAATCACGGATGCGAATGTTCCGCCGGATGCGCGGGCCTGGAATACCTGGTACGGCCAGCACGGCGCCGAAAAATTGGCGGAATTCGAACGATTGAAGTGGTGGCAAGTTCGCGGCGACGAATAAGCTCATGAAGCTAGCGGCACCGGCATCGTAGGAGCGTGGAGAACGCTCGGGTTCCGCAAATGTGAACGGCTACTTCTTTTTCGCGAGGATGTTCTCGATCTGCTTAAGATGATTCAGGTCGTGCCCGGCCATCATCAGCAATATCCGCTCAAGAGTTTCTTCGCCGCGCTCCGCGTGCAGACCGAAGTGCTTCCATTGTTCGGGCGTCAGGGCTTTATAGAGCGCGAGATTTGCTTCGCGGATGGCGCGAAATTGTTCGAGGCTCTTGCGGGGATCGTGCTTTGCATAATTGCGCGCGGCGGCCAGCGCGTCCTGGTCATAGGCTTGAATTGGCGTGCCGGGTCCGGCGAGGATGGCCCGAAGACGCCACCCTACGATGATTTCGGCGTCCGCCAGATGGGCGAGGATTTCTCCTACCGACCATTTGGACGGGGCGGGACGCTTGCGGAGTTTGGATGGGGATGCGCCCTTTATCAATTTTTCCAAGGTTTTAGGAGTTGCTGTTTGCGTCTTCAGCGGATCTTTTCCTGCGATATTTCCCAAAATCCGTTTTGTGTAGTCTTGCGCTGTTTCCGGCATGGTCTTAATTTTCCTCCGCCAAGATTTTTCGCGATTCGATCGACGTGACTTTCCTTCAAAACGTTTTGAATAGCCGGTGCCAGCGCACTTCACTCGGGTGAATGAGTGCGTTCGCGTAGGCTAGAAAGCGCTCGCGGATTTGACCGGGTTCCCAGGCATCGGGCGAGGCGTCCACGGACATATAAATCAGTACGGGAGTGCCGATGATATTTTTTCGCGGGACGCAGCCGGTGAAACGGCTGTCGTAGGAATCTTCGCGGTTGTCGCCCATGACGAAATAACAATGAGCGGGAACTTTGTAGGGCGTATGCATCTGGTAAGGTTTGCTTGTCCCGATGGTGTAAGTCTCGGCGAGCTTTCGACCGTCAATCCACACGGCGCCGTCATGAATGTCCACGGTTTCTCCGGGCAGGCCAATGACGCGCTTAACAATGTCCGACGTTTCGGACGGGACGACCGGCGTAAAAATTACGATTTGGCGGCGCTTGGGATTCCGCCACAACGAAACGTGCCAGCGCGTGAACGGTACGCCGGCGTCGTAGCCGAGGCGGCTCATGAGGAGGTGGTCGCCAATGAGCAAGGTATTTTCCATCGAGCCCGAAGGGATCACGCGCGCCTGGCCGATGGCGCCGTTGACGAGCAGGAAGATGAGGATAATCCACATCCAGGCGAGCATTTCGCGCTGAACGCGTTTCGCACGCGAAGGTTTTTCCTCGGTCTTCTTATTTTGCGGTTTCCCGGATTTCATCTTGCACCCGTACAGCCATTCTACCTGTTCCTCTTAGCCCTTAGGAGCTAAGACGCGTCCACGGTTGCGGCGTGAGCGGCGGCTTCGCGCCGGGCGATGTCGGCAACGATGGTGCGCGAGCCCATGTACAGCACGAACGCGAGCGCGACGCAGAGCGCGGGAATGATCAGCATGGCTTGCTGCAAGCCAATGGCTCGGAACGCTTCGGTCATGGTGGCAGAGCCTGCCAGAGCCGCGGCGCGATGTGCGAGAACGTCGCTCAACTTGCCGGTGAGCAGCGGGCCGAAGGATGCGCCGCACATATACATGGCCAGAAAATAAACCGCCATGGCCGTCCCGCGCTGATCCGGCGCGACGATGTCTTGAATGGCGGAATAGACGAGGCCGTAGTAGGTCGTAAGGGCGGAATAGGTTAGCCCAAGGAACACCATCGCGGTCACTAAAGAGGCGGATGGCTCGAGGATTCCGATGCATGCCAGCGGTATCGCGGCGATAGACATGAAAGCGGCGGAGAGCATGCGTCCATCCTTGCGGCGAAGCACAATCCAATCGCCGAGATAGCCGGCGAGGACTCCGCCGCTCACGCCTCCCAAGAGATAGACGATGCCGGTGGCGATGCCGGAATCCGCGAGGGACAGGCCATGGACGCGGCTCAAAAACGCCGGCAAGAACATGGCAAAGGCATACAAATTGAAATTGAGAAGCGCGCCGGAGGCGATGATCCACCAGAGCGTGGGGATGCGCAGAATTTTCCACATCGAGGCGTGCGCGAGCGGAGCCGGAAGACTTTCGCTCGCGCCGCGCTGCGGTTCGCGGAGGAGGAGCAAGGCGGGAATCATCAGCAGGGCCGGCGCGGCGGCGAAAACCATGGCGGCGCGCCAGCCGTAGGCCTGGGCGATCGGACCGCTGAAGAAATAGCCCAGCGCGCCGCCCACCGGTACGCCGAGCATGAAGAGCGCGAGGACTCGAGAGCGTTTTTCCGGCGGGAAAAGATCGCCGAGCCAGCTTGTCGCTGTCGGCGCGCAGGCGGCTTCGCCGACGCCCACGCCTACGCGGGAGAAAAGCAGAAACGCGTAGGTGGTGGCGAGGCCGGCGGAGGCCGTCAGCGCGGACCAGATGACGACACCCCAAGCGAGAAGCTTTTTGCGGTTCCCGGTGTCGGCGATGCGGCCGAGAGGCACGCCCACTATGGCGTAAATCCAGATGAAGGCGCTGCCGAGAAGGCCGATTTGCGCGTCGTCGAGATGGAACTCCTTGCGCATGGGCTCGGCGAGAGCGCCGGGGACGTGGCGGTCGTAAAAATTGAGAATGTTGATGGCGAAGAGCACCACAACGGAGAACCACAGGCCGTCTTTCTTTGTTTGCTGTGACATTTTCTCGGGCAAGGCCCAAGCATGCTAGCACATCGTCTTGTGTGGAACGGTTCGCAACCCGCGACTCCGCTTTCTTCTATGGCCGGCCTCGGGGCTCCCCAAAAGATGGAATTAAAGATGCGTTAGTGTTTCCTAATGAACAGACATTCGATCCTTGCGCTTCTATTCTTTCTTCGGGCGGCGAAGCATAGCCGTCGTTGTGCGGGCGAATTCTGCTTTGATTCGCGGACCGGGCGAAACGCGGAAAGAGTGCGGGTCTTTGGACGGGGTGGTGATTCATTTAGCCCGCATGAGTGAGAAAGCTTCTTGATGACGCTTCAAAGAGGCGCTTGGGCTTACTGAGAAAATTGCAAAAGGAAATGAGGGAAGTCATGGACATGAATGCATTGAGTTCGACGCAGGTGATTGTAATCATCGCTATCGTGGTGATCGCGATAGCAGCCATCGCCACCGTGATTATTCGGCGAAAGAACCGCAGCGCAGGACTTCGGACCAAGTTTGGTGATCCTGAATATGCCCGCGTGGTGCACGAAACCGGGAACCAAGGCCGCGCGGAAGCCAAGCTGGACGCGCGCACGGAACGTGTGGAGGGTTTCCGGATTCGGGCGCTAGGGCCAGGTGATCGGGCACGGTTTCTGGAGTCGTGGCGTAAACTCCAAGCCCGGTTTGTGGACAGCCCCACCGGGGCAGTGATAGAAGCCGACCAACTGGTGGGCGATCTGATGTCCACGCGCGGATATCCCGTCAACGACTTCGAACAGCAAGCGGCAGATCTTTCCGTGGACCATCCGCTAGTTATTGAAAATTATCGGGCAGCCCATGAAATCGCGGTTCTCCAAGCTACGGGAAAGGCCAGCACGGAACAGTTGCGCCAAGCGATGATTCATTACCGCACTCTCTTCGAGGATCTCGCCGGCGAGCCGGAAATAGCGATGGCGAAGACGGCGTCCTGAACTCCAGATGGAAACAGGTATTCGGGCGCCCTCCTTCCTGCTTGCGCTTGGCTGCGTGCAGGTACGCTGAAGTTCAGGTGAGGAAAATGACCAGCGTGTAAATTCCGAGGGTTGTGCCGAGGGGAAGGTCGCAGAGCGACAGGAAAGCCGCGACGAGAGACAAAGAGCGCGCCGAGGCCTTTCCCGCGAGCAAAGCCAATCCTGCAAACAAGCCGAAAAGCCCGGAGAGGGCTGTGACGATGACGGCGACAATATACAGGAAGTGAAAAATGTCCATGAGCGTATACGGATCGGGCACGCGCGAGAGCAGCGCGCCAAAGAGAAGAGTTGCCGTGCCACTGAACAACACCAGCAGAACTACCATCACCAAGCGGAAGATTCCGTAGACGACCCACAACGACCCCAAGGTGCTCGATTTCCCACGCGGTTTTCCCGAAAACGCGGTATTTGTCGTCATAAGAGCCCTCCTGCATTCAGCTTGTCTTCCTGAAGTCTAGCACTCCGCGGCGCAACTGGAGACTCAGTTCGCGGCGAGGCGGAAAAGATTGAGATCAAGGCTTATAGTTTCCTCGCCGAGCTTTTTGCGTTTGCCGGGAATTCCGAAATTTCAAGCGAGACAGTGCTTTACGATTCCGAGGCGATGCGGGTATAAAAGCCGTAAAGATCGATCGAAGGGAGAAGGTCTACTAACCAGGGGCGTGGGAAGTTCGTCCAATGGAAGAAAGGGACTTTCGCCATGAACTCGCTGCTATCGGACCTGCGTTACGCGGCGCGGGAAGTGCGCAAGCGGCCGGGATTCGCTTTGACGGCGGTTTTGTCCCTGGCGCTGGGCATCGGAGCGACAAGCGCGGTATTCAGCGTGATTTACGCGGTGCTGCTCGATCCTTTTCCCTACCCGGACGCCGCGCGGATGATGGAGATTCGCCTGAAGGATAAGGCCGGGCGCGAGCGGTTCGCCGGCGTGACCGGGCCGGAAATACAACTCCTTCGAAAGACCAAATCACTCGAAGACGTTGTGGGGATGGGCGGGTGGAACCTCACAACCACCGATGGTGATGTGCCCGAAGATGTTCAGGCGATGCAAATTTCCCCGGAAGCACCAAATCATTGGGGTACCCCTGCGCTCATGGGCCGCTGGTTGATCCCTTCGGACGCACCGTTTGGGCAGGAAGCGCAGCCTGTGGTCGTCCTCAGCTATCCATTCTGGCAGAGATACTACGCGGGCGACCGCAGCGTGATCGGGCGGACGATTCGATTTGTTCATAAGCCCTACAAGATCGTGGGGGTGATGCCGCCGCGATTTCGCTGGGGCGACGCGGACGTCTACATGCCTCTCGCGCTCAATAGCGACCCAAAGCTTTACTACGGCGATTCGGTGAAACTCCGGCGGGGAGTGACCGTAGCGCAGGCCAACGCAGAGATCCAGTCGTTAATGGAGGAGTTCGCCAAGCAAGCGCCGGATCGTTATCCGGAAAAATTCCGGGTGAATCTGCGCAACATCATCGACATTTATGCGCGGCCGCTGGGGCCGATTTTGTATCTGTTGCTGGGCGCGGTCGTGTCGCTGCTGTTGATCGGGTGCGCCAACGTATCGATTCTGTTGCTGGCGCGCGGGACGGAGCGACAGCATGAACTGGCGGTGCGGGCGGCGGTTGGAGCGAGCCGCTGGCAGATGATCCGGCAGTTGCTCACGGAATCGCTTTCGATCGCCACGGCGGGGACGTTTTTGGGGGTGCTGCTGGCTTGGAAGAGCCTGGCGTTGATCACGGCATGGTTGCCAGAGAACACGTTCGCGGCGGAATCGGTGATCAAGATGAACGTGCCGGTGCTGCTCTTCAGCATCGGATTGGCGTTTGCGACGACGGTGGTTTTTGGTTTGTGGCCGGCGCTGCAGCTTTCGCGGCCGGATCTTGCCCGGCTGATGCAGAGCAGTTCGCGGCGGGTCAGCGGAAGCGTGCGCGCGCGGCGCACGCATGCGGTCATGGTGGGAGCGCAGGTGGCGTTGACGCTGCTGATGCTTGCAGCGGCGAGCGCCGCGGGCAAAGGCTTTTTGAAGATGCTGAATGAGAAGCTCGGCTACGACCCGCACTTTGCGATGTCCGTCCCGATCCCGGTGCATGAAAACACGCACAATTCCTGGCAGGACCGCGCCGAATATTTCGAGCAGCTACGCGCGCGACTCGCGGCGATGCCGGAGGTGGAAATGGCGGGGATTTCGACCAATGCTACGCCGCCCTCGAATGGCAACGACAATCAGATCGAGATTATGGGCCGGGCCGGGGGCGAAAAGCCGACGGTGCGGTTGAATTTAGTCAGCCCGGAATATTTTCCGTTGCTGCACATTCCGCTGGCGCAGGGCCGCATTTGGGATCACGCGGAAACGATGCGCGGGGCTTTGGTCGCGGTGATCAACGAGACCATGGCGCGCGATTACTGGCCGAACGGCAACGCCATCGGGCAGGAGATTCGTACAGATGGGCTGAAGGCGGAACTGCCGTATGCGCCAGCCGCGGCGGGGAGCGACGGGTGGCTGCAGATCGTGGGGATCGTCGAGGATGCGCGCGACGACGGGCTGCGCAATGCGATCAAGCCGGCGGTATACGTCCCTTACACGCTGAAGATGTGGATGTTTACACAGGTGCTGGTGCGGACGCGCATTCCGCCGCTGTCGGTGCTGCATGGCATTCGGGAGCAGGTTGTGAAGGTCGATCCCGACCAGCAGGTGTTGGGCCATACGCGAGATCTGGAGGGTTGGATTAAGGAACTGCCGGAGTACGGGCAGCAGCGGCTGGTGGCGACACTGTTTGGAATTTTCTCGATACTGGCGCTGGTTTTGGCGGCGGTTGGTTTGTACAGCGTGGTGTCGTATGGAGTGGCCACGAGAACGAACGAGTTTGGGATTCGCATGGCGCTCGGGGCGAACGCGGGGGATGTGGCCCGGATGGTGCTTGGCTCGACGGCGGTCAATGTCGGCGCCGGCGTAGTGGCGGGGATTTTGCTGTGCCTCGCGTTTAACAAATTGGCGATGAAATGGGTCATGGAAAGTTCGCGAGACCCGCTGATCCTGGCCGCGGTGACTGTGCTGCTGGCGGCTACGGCCGCGCTGGCGTGCTTTGTCCCCGCGCGGCGCGCGGCGTCGGTCGATCCGATGGAAGCGCTGCGGTATGAGTGAAAAGGGGTTCTTTAAGAGTGGCGGCGGGGACGCGGGAGGCGCGGTCTGCGCGTAAAGAGGGCGGGCAACGCGCGGTGGCGGGGCTGGCATCGCAACATGTGACGTACGGGCAACCTAAAACAAAAGCGGGGCGACGAGACGTAAGAGGCTGGAATCGACGGCGCGGGGCCAGTCGAGAAGGAATCCTGAAACAAAATGGATGATCGGAAAGAGCCTGACGGAAAGGTGTTTTTCGGCGGGAGAAAGTGGATGGAACTTGCCGCGTGTCGGCACGAAGGAGAACGGCCGTGAACTGGATGGGGCGGATTCGAACGAAGGCGATGCCGGTGGTGTTTGGAGCGATGGCGATTGGAATGTGCGCGACGGCGCTGCCGGCGCAAGATCAGTCCGCGAATGGCGGCGCGCCGGGAGCGAAAATCGCGGCGATCAATATGCGCGCGGCGATCGCCAATACCGCGGAAGGCAAACAGGCCGCGACGCAACTCCAGGCGCAGTTCGCGGGGAGGCAGAAAGAACTTGAGGACCTGAACAAGCAGATCAGCGACATTCAGCAGCGGCTGAACACGTCGGCGGATGTATTGAGCGACGACGAGAAAGAGAAGCTTACGACGCAGGGCCAGCAGCTCTCGAGGCAGTTGCAGCGGAAGCAGACCGACTACCAGGAAGATCTGAACGAAGCGCAAAGCGAAGCCGTGCAGCGAATCAGCGAGCGGATGATGGATTTGCTGGCAAAATACGCGCCGAGCAACGGATATCAGGCGGTGCTGGACGATTCTTCACAAGCGACGCCGGTGATGTATGCGTCGACGGACATCACGGAACAGATCGTGAAATTGTACGACCAGACGTATCCGGTGAAGAGCGCGGACGCGGCGGGGGATCCAAAACCGACGGCAAAGAGGGGGACGAGGGCCGCGGCAAAGCCCTCGGGCCAGTAGAGATAGGCGAACGGCTAAACGTAGTTGGGAGGCGCGGAGGATTCGCGCGAAGGATGCCGCGGTTCGAGGGCGTGTTTCACGAGTGTGACGAGAGCTTCGCGAGAAAAAGGTTTTTGCAGGAAGAAGGCGTCGTCGAGGAGTTGCTGGGCGCCGTCGTTTTTTTCCAAGTAGCCGGTCATGTAAGCGATTTTTACGTGAGGCAGGAGAGTGCGAAGATGCTGGCCTAGCTCGATGCCGGGCATTTTCGGCATGACCATGTCGGTCAGAACCAAGTGTATGGATTTGCCCATGCGCTCCACGGTGGCGAGAGCGTCGACTCCGTCTTCGGCGGTGAGCACGCCGTAGCCCGCGGCGTCAAGAAATGCCGAAGCTAGTTCCCGCACTTCTTTTTCATCTTCAACGATGAGAATCGTTTTACGCGGCTTCCCGATTTTGGCGGCGATGGCTCGCGCAAGGTCTCCTGAAACGTCTGCGGCCGGCTCTTCCGTGCGCGGGAAATAGAGTTCGAAGGACGCGCCTTTGCCAGGTTCGGAAGCAAGCGAGATGTAGCCGCCGCTTTGCTTGACGACGCCGTAAACGGTGGCGAGGCCGAGGCCGGTGCCTTTGCCGGGCTCCTTGGTGGTGAAGAACGGTTCGAAGACGCGAGCTTGAGTGGCTGCGTCCATGCCGTGGCCGGTGTCGGCGACACACAAGAGAATGTAGCGGCCTGGCTGCGCCGAGGGAAGTTTGCGGGCGTAAGTCTCATCCACAACGACATTGCGTGTTTCAATGGTCAGATTGCCGCCGCGAGGCATGGCGTCGCTGGCGTTGACTGTGAGATTGAGAAGAACTTGCTCGAGCTGTCCGGGATCGGCTTTGATGCGGCCGAGGGAATCTCCGAGCCGCATGCTAAATTCGATGTCTTCGCGAACGAGACGACGAAGAAGTTTGCCCATTTCGACGATGAGTTCGTTGACATCCAGAACTTTTGGTTGAAGCATTTGCATCCTGCTGAAGGCGAGGAGCTGGCGGGTGAGGGAGGCGGCGCGGTCCGCGGTCTTGAGAATTTGCTGAGAATTGTTGTGAAGAGAGTCGCCGGGCTGAACGCGGTCGAGAAGCAGCTCGCTATGGCCGCGGATGACGGTCAGGAGATTGTTGAAATCGTGCGCGATGCCGCCGGCGAGACGGCCGAGAGCATCCATTTTTTGCGCCTGGCGCAGTTGCGATTCGAGTTGCTCCTTGTCCGCCGCATTTTTCTGGAGCGAGAGGCGCATGTCGTTGAAGGCGCGAGCCAACCGGCCCATCTCATTGTGGCCGGAGTAGTCGAGGGGATAGGCATAGTCTCCGCGTTCGAGAGCCTGGACGCCTTGAACGAGAGAGGCGAGAGGACGAGTGACGGCGTCCGAGACGAGATAAATCAGACCGCCACCAAAGAAAATCGTCACAAGAGCAATCTTCAGAAGAAGGTGATCGAGGCTTCGGAGATAGGCGTCCGTTGGCGCATACGACTTCATAAAGAGCAAGCCGGCCGAGGTGCGAAGGCCGGGGCCGAGGTCGACGTAGTTGGCAAAGAAACGCTCGTTGCCGAGGCTGATTTGAGATGTTCCGAGACGACTGGGGAGCTGGTTCGCAAGCTCCATTTCCCGGAGAGGGGCGAGCGAGCTTATGGCGACAGACTCGCCGTGGCGGAAGACGATATCGCTGGATACAATTCTGGCGAGGTCCGCGACGGCAGTGCTATCGATCAGCCGGCCGACGACAACGAAGCCCATAGGGTGTTGCTTGCCCGCCGGACCGTACAAAGGCTGTAAGACCACTTGATACAAATCTTTTCCATTGAACCACCAGCCCGAGTTATCACCGTGTTTCACAGCACGCAACAAGATTTCCTGCGCGGCGGCTAGCGAGAATTCCGTTTCGGAGGAATGGAGCGCAACGATCTTTGCGTTCTTATCCGCGAGGAGGAAAAGAGTGCAGTCGTCCGTATTCCAGGGGTCTTGGCCTGCGTCCATTACTGCCGTCGGATCGCCGTTTCGAATCAAGGCGAGCGTTGCGAACAGGTCGGCCTTGCGCGCCAGGGCCACGAACTCCTGCCTTTGAACGGCTTGAAAGATCAAAGATGCGTTGCGAGTGTCTTGATCAATTTGCTGCTGCGCGTGTGCTTGTGCGTTGTTTCGAACGACGACCAGAATGACGAACGTGAGGCCCACGGTGAGCAAGACAAGAGACAAGAGCAGTTCGGTGCGAAGCTGGCGGCTTTGTTGCTTTCCCCGCCGAAGATACTCCGCGATTGTGCGCACCAGCGCACCGCGATCCCATGTACGGTTGGAAGTCACGAGGGAATTAAGGCTAGCCGGTGGGAGGTGAGCGGAGGAATGGGCCGATAGTACCAGTGAGCAGGTACGCGTTCGAAATGAGTTATGAGGATTATTTTGATTTGGAAGTGAGCAGATCGAGTTCGTCGAGGGAGCGTGGCCAGTCTTCGCGGAGGAGGCGGGAGAGGGCGCGATCGGCGAGGAGTTTGCCGGAGGTTTGGCAGACGGAGCAGTAGTTGGTTTCATTCGAGGCGTAGCGGATACGCTGGATTTTGGAGCCGCAGCGGGGGCAGGGAAGTTTGTAGCGGCCGTGGACGGCCATGCCTTCGCGGAAAGCGGTGACTTTTTCGGGGAATTTTCCGGCGGCTTCGGAGCGGAGACGGTCGGTCCAGTGGGTCAGGCTGGAACGGACGGCTTCGAAGAGGCGCTTGATTTCAGGGACGGTGAGTTTTTGCGTGAGGGCGAGAGGCGAGAGCTTGGCTTCCCAGAGAATTTCGTCGGAATAGGCGTTGCCGATGCCGCTGAAGAGGCGAGGATCGGTGAGGGCGCGCTTGAGAGTGTGGTTGTCGGAGAGAAGCACGGCGGCGAACTGTTCGGGAGCCGCGCCGAGAACTTCAAGGCCGCCAGGGTCGAGCGAGCGAAGACCGTCTTCGCCGGAAACGACGTGAAGGGAGGCGCGTTTTTGGGAGCCGGCTTCGGTCCAGAGAAGAGAGCCGTTGGTGAAGTCGAAGGCCGCGAGGCCGCGCGGGGGAGAAACTTTGACGCGGGCGGGTTTGGCGCCGAGCGGATGCCAGTGAAGGCGGCCGGCGATCATCAAATGGAGAACCAGCCAGAGATCGGTCTCGAGGCCGATGCAGATGCGCTTGCCGAGGCGGCGGAGTTGCAGGACTTTCTTGCCGCTGGCGTCGGCGAGCGGCGGATTCGCGGTGCGGAGAAGGAAAGGGCTAACTAGGCGGACGGCTTCGAGGGTTTGGCCGAGGATGCGCGGTTCGAGAGCTTCGATGTAGACGGTGATGTCGGGGAGTTCCGGCATGCGGTCTCCAAAAAGTTGCTCCAATTTGGAACAGGGACCATCGTACAACGGCGGAGATGTGTAGGTAGTGGGGCGTTTGAAGAGCACAGCCAAGATTGGCTGGGCCACCGAGAAGGCGCAGCACCGGCCCAAGCTAAAAGGTGGCGCGCGCTAAAGAGCACAACAGCTTGTGGAAGCAAGAGGAAATTTGCCATAAGCTGTCCGTACGGACAGGCGAAAATTTTTCGTAGCGATTCGAAAAGAATTCTGCATATACAAAAATAGTTCAAAAATAGTCTTGACAGAAAACGTCCAGCCGCACGATACTCCTCGGCGCGCCAGTTTTCTGCCTTCCCCAGAGACACGTTCCGGGGTTCCCTCCACTATCCGCAGCCGGACAAAGTCAGCGAGGAGTACCGGTGTCTGTACAAACAACAGAGAAAGAAACGATGAATTCGTTGGAAATGGATAGGGAAGTCATTCGCTGCAAGACATGTGGTCTCGTCCAATACCGGACGCGCACAGGAAACTGCCGCCGCTGTGTGCGCGCCTTGCCTCAGCGTCTGGAATTCCTGATTCCTCCACCGGCACCTCCGGAGGAAGCAGCCGCTGAACCCACGTCCGAAAAGTTCGCCAACCAAGAGACGGTCGAGAATATCGGCCAGCGGATTCGCCAATTGCGCGAATCGCGCGCGATGACCCAGAGCCAGCTACAGTCGCGCTCGAAGGTCTCGCGGTCGTATTTGTCCCGCATCGAAAGCGGCCAGATGACGCCGAGCCTCGGCACGCTGGAGAAGATTTCCGAGGCGTTGAATGTTGGCTTGAACCGGTTTTTCATACCGGAATCCGACGGTGAAGCGCTGCTCGAGGATCCGTTCATCCAGGGATTGCGGCCGTTCCTGCGCCAGTTGGATTGGGAACAGTGGCAATCCATTTTAAAGAGGCTGCAGGCGATCAGCGATCACGTCCATGCAGCGCCCATCACTCTCCGCCCTATCGGTAATCCGGCGCGGATGCCGCAGCCTGCGCCGGCGAATGGCAACGGGCACAACGGACACATTGGCGCCGGCCATTCGAATGGGCATGCGTTGACGCATTCCCATGGTCAGCCGCAGGGGTATGTGCTGCGGAGGCCGGGAACGGGGCCAGTGTTTCAGCGGCCGGTGGCGCGGTAAATCGAGTGGCAAGGTAAAGATTTGTTTTCGTAAGCTTTTTGTTTCGAGAGCAGAGCACAAATCAGCGCGGTGCGACGTTAACGTCGCACCGCGTTTTTTTGATATGCCGAGCAGCCCTGACACCTACGCGACCTTCTGGCATACCGCACCCCCGCTCCCGCTATGGGGCAACCTGCCTCCGAATATTCGGCGAGCTCCGAGCAGAATGGGGGGAGAATGAATCCCCCCCTTTTCCGTGCACCGTCAACTTATCGAAGCGTGCCGGGCGTTGACAGCATCCCTCCCTTCACTTTGATCGGGGCAGGGCATTTCGCGCCAGCCGGGGGCGTAGTATTTTCTGCTAGTGTCTCGGAAGACGGCGCGAGGTCCACGAAGAAAACATCGTATGCAGCGCGGCCTACGTGGTCCGGGTCCGCGCTGTTGGGATCGACCTCGGCACGATAACGAAAGATGTTGCCGTATTGGTCTTCCTTCGCGCTCAGCCTGTAGTTCAGGCTAATGGAGGTCACGCCAAGCGAGGCCAGCGTGTGCATTTCTTCCTGCTGGCTGATGCCGTCGTGGTTTGCGTCGATCCACAATCGCAACGACGAATAGATCGCGTCACCGGGGTCGATCATGCCGTTGCCATTCCCTCCGTTTTTCGGGTCGTCATACACGGCCAGCGCCGCAAAGCCGTTTGGATTTGCGGAGTGCGGTTGTGGAGTGTAGTTCCCGAATAGGTCTTTCCCGTCATCACATTTCCCGTTGCTATCGGGCAAGCACAGGAAGGCGTTGTCAGCGCCTTGTGCGGTCCAGCCCATCTGAATAGGATGGCCCGTTCCCGAAATATCGAATACAACCCCACCAGCCGCGTTCGTCAGGGAAAAACCTTTGCCATCGACATCGAGGATGATCGGCGAGTTGCCTGAACACCAGTTGTCCTTTGGGGTGCAGCCAGGCGGACAGGGCGCACCATCGCAGAAGCCCCCACCGCCGCTGCTGGGGGGCGGTGGGCATGAGTACCACCCGCACTGATAGTAGTCTTGACGCCCGTAGCCAGACTGAATACAAGTTGATCCGTTATAGATTTCGTCATACGCATAATTGTAAAAGCGATTGTAGTCTTGTGCGTTTGTGGCAACCGTCACCACCAGGCTAAAAGTGGGGGAACAGTAAAGGACGACAGCAGTACAGGAAGCTACTCCGTTTCCGGTGACAGTGGACGGATACGAGAGTTGGCCGCCTGTCGCAAGTGACCCGCAATAGTCGGTTGTACTGTTGGTTTAAGTGAACGGTGAAGTTGAGGATAGATACTCCCCCTGACAGGGGCTTGGGGGACTGTAGGCACTGACAGTGCCAGGGTTAGGGGATTGGTACATCGTTGGGTTATAGCCTGGACACTGTTGAGCGTAAGTCGAGGCTGTGACCGCGAAGAGGACCAGCACGAGCAAGGCAAATCTAACAATGAATTTCAACGATTTCATTGCGGGCCTCCAGTCTTCGTAAGCTGTGCATGGGGCGAAAACGTTGCGACACGTTTCTCACTTTTCGCCAGATACTCTGTGAGAGCGTTGCGCTTGTCGGTCGATGGGTGCGAGGATATTGCTTTTAGCTCCTCAACCACACCCATCGCCACACCCTGCTCAAAATCGAGAGTCGTGTGTTGCTGTGCTTTCCAGACGGTTATCCGGTCCTGTATTCCTTTCGCAGCAGTTGCGGCGGGATCGGCGTCATTCGGATTAGCCAAAGCGGCCTGGATAATTTCATTAGCCATCTTTGTCGAAGCTACCGACGCCTTGCGTTCTTCAAGTAAGCGTCGCAATCCATCGTTGTTCGTCGCTTCGGCTGTTAGGTCGGCATAGGCAACCACGTCGACTACGGCCGCGAAGTCTACCAAGCCAGGCTGCACGCCGATGAGTTCATTCCGGCTCGCGCCCGGATGAAGCAATCCGTCCCCAACCTGCTTGCGAAGGATAGCCTCGCCTGCGGTGCCTTGCATCTCTTGGATGGTGGCAAGTACCCCCGCCGAATCAGTCATCAGCTGGTGGCGGTTTACATGACCGTCGGCGTAGGTCTCCATAATGGAGATGTTGTACGCCGTGATGTCCTTGTTTGACGTGTTGACAATGACCAGCGTAACCATGTTTTTGAGCGGGTCGTAAGTTCACGTCTGAACCACTGCTCCAATCGGTGGTGAAGCTCGGAGCGCGAACGAGAACAGGAACATGATGATGAGGTAGGGCAACCGCTTTTTCATAGCTTTTCCTTTCGATCACCGAGGAACGTGGCCGTAGGCCGAGGAAACAAAACTGAACTGCCTGTACTTCCGTGTTCGTACCATGTCAAGAGAAATTATCATAAAAAGATAGCCGTACCCATAATGTGAATATGTGATGCTTTACGTTATCCCTGCCGAGCCATCTGGTCGTGCCTGTAGCGTTTGCGCTCGAACCACTGAACTGCCGGACCTCAGCCTCAATCTTCGCGTGCCTCAAGCAGCTCGTCCATTTCGTCGGCACCAAGCCGCTCGCACATGCCCAGGTGGTTTCTCAATTTCTCCGCGTCGATCGCTGCCTCAGAGCACACAAAGTAGAACGCCCGCTCGCTCTCCAGCGAGAGCCACTGCGCTCTCTGAAACCTTGGGGACTCTTGCTCCTCAAATACGGTGGCCTGGATACAGTCAAGGATAAAGTCCGCGCACACGCCGTCCTTGAAATCGTCATCGGCAAAGTGGGAGAGTGGATGGGGCAGGGAGAATCGCTCCCGCAAGCCTCCTGTGTCGAAGGATGCCTGCGTCAAATCTTCCGCGCTCGCTAACGGGCCCTGGTTCCGCAGCGTCCTCTTAAAGCGAGCCAGATTCTTGTTGGAAATGTCAGCTAATCGCGGAGGACGGAGACTTTGGCGGAGGGGACTTCCAGGCGCATGAGGCGGTGATCGGAATCGAGGTAGAGATCGACTTCGAGATCGTTGGTGGAGACGCGAAAGCCTTCGTAGGATTTTCCGTCAAGAGTGGCCGAGCCGGTGGATTGGGCGGTGATGATGCCGGGCATGAGTTCTTGCGGGATGAGAACGGGGAAGGTTTGCGGGCCGCCCTTGGACCAATCGTAGAGGCGCGCGAGGACGCCGTACTGATAGTAAAGATTGTTGTCGAGGACAGCGATGAGCGGCGTGTTGAAGGTAAATGTCTGATCGAACGGGTGGGCGCCCTGCATCTGCAAGGTCATTTTCGCGATGCCGTTGTCGAAGACAATGTTTGCGCCGTTAGTCTTGTCCGCACGCGAAGTCCACTGATAAGCAATCGGGGCGCCGTTGGGTTGAAGAGTGAGCGTGCCGGAAACTTTACTGGCCGCGGTTTGCGAGGTTTTGATTTCCGCGCTGCCTTTGGCGAGCCAGCCGCTGCCCGCGGGCGCAATTTGAAATTCTTCGTGGCCGACTGTCTGTCCATCGAGCTTGATGGTGAGCTTGCCGCTGTCCTGGGAGAAAATGCCGGCGAGCGAGGCGGATTGCTTCTTTTTATCGGCATTGCCGGCCGCGGCGCAAGCAAAAATCAGAAGCACCGCGAGAGCCATCGAAAACTCCACGCGGGGATTGCGAATTCCAGCTTTCATAAAAACTCCCTTCGCAAACGGCTGCGAAGCATTACGCGAAATTTGCAGAGAACAAGTCCGCAGCGATTATTCTAGCGGAGGCCGGCTAAGAATTTGGCTTTTCCACGACGAGATGTGCTTCTCCGCCACCTGCCGCGACAATGCCACGGCGGAGAATTTCGGCGACCACTTGTGTGGGCTCGCCGGAACCATCGACACGAAAGTCAGCGAGTTGATAAGAGGGAAGACGCTGCGCGTGAAGAGCGCGGAAGCTGCTTTCATCGCGAAAGAGCGGGCGGCCGGTCATGGTCATGCAGCGCGAGAGGAGAAGCTCGATGGGCGAATCGAGCCAGAGAACAGGAACGCCGGCGCTGCGAAGAAAATCGGGGCAGCCGGGCTGCGCATAGGTGCCGCCGCCGAGAGCGAGGACGGTCGGCTCCTTGTGGGCATTGACGCGGCCGAGGGCGGCGCGCAACTGGTCCGCTTCAATTTTGCGAAAAGCTGGCTCGCCGAAGCGCTCGAAAATTTGCGGAATGGCCAGACCGGCGGATTGTTCGATGCGTTCGTCGAGGTCGACGAAATGCCATGCGAGCTGGCGGGCTAGGAGCGTCCCGACGGTTGTTTTGCCGGAGCCCATGAAGCCGACCAGGCAAATCATCTGGGGACGTGCGGAAGTGCCACGCAAAGAGGGCGGTTGAGTCACAGTATTTTGTAGAGCGCGGCCACAAAAGGCGGAGCGAGCTTGCAGGGCAAGGAATTAATCGCGCTTCATGATGCGGATTGTACCACTGTAGGAGGAGAGTTCGACTTTCGCGAGGCCCAAGCCGACGGTGCCGAAAAGACCATGCGTGAACTTGGAAGCGATGTGCTTCACGCCGTGCGAATCGGGTTTCAAAAACGCCGCGGCTTGATTGTCAACAATGCCGGTCGCGGTCTGGGCTTTCAAGTCAAAGGAATCCGTGCTGGAGAAACGCACTTCGACGAGGCCTTTGCCGCTCCTCATGGAATAGAGACCGGTGCGGATGAAATCTCCGTCAAAGAGAATATTGCCCGTGGTGGTCATGAGGTTGATGTTGCTCAACTGCGGCTGAAGAATCTGCGCGTTTCCGCCGATGGAGCTGAAATCGAGTTTTCCGGCGCATTGAGTGCAGACCAGCGAACCGCCGGTGGTCTTGACGATGATGTAGCCGGAGACTTCCTTGAGGTGAACATCACCGCCGTAGCTCTCGAGTTTCATGTCGCCGCGGACTTGCTCGACGTAGATCAAGCCAGTCTCGGTTTTGAGCTGCAATTCGGTCTGCTCGGGAACGGTGAGCTGCAAATCGGCTTCGAGGTCCAGTGGCTGGGCCGCGGCGTCGAGTACGTTGGCGGTGACGTCGACGCGGTCACCGACTTGTTCGATATCGAATCCAATTTTGTTCGAAGATTGCGTACCCTGGATCTGGACCTGAGCGTTCTTCCAGGATTTGACCTCGATGCGGCCGTTGGCTACGTTGTGAATAACAACGACAGGGTGTCCGTTGACGTTGAATAGCTTTTCGATGTGCTGCGTGGCGGCGGCGCGGGCGGGCACGGCGGCCGAGAAAAGCAGTGCGGCGCCCAAAACCGGCAAAAGGCCTCGCTTCAACCACGAACCCGGCCGGGCCGGGATCATCCCCATCCATTGAAGGCACATGTTAGTTTATGCTCCTTCCGCGCTCGATCATCGCGGAGAGTAACTCGGCTTTTTGCTCGAAGGCTGCGGACAGATATTCACGTGTCAGTTGGTCTTGAGGATATTGCTTGAGGTGGCTCTCACAGTCGGCAATAAATTCGTCCACTTTTTTGAGATTGTCGCGCAAGGAAATGTCCACGGGGGAAGTGCTGGCGAGGATCATGCCGGTGGCGACAGGCTCCTGATCATCCAGCGCGCGCGCTGCCTGGTCGAAACCCTCGGCGGCTTCGGGGTCGGGCGTTTTGGGCGCTTGGACAGCGGGCGCGGGTAGGGGCGCTTTGGCGGCCTGAGCGATGAGCGGCGGCGCGGACTTTGCAGCTTGGAAAGGCGGTGCTACAGAGACGGCCCTGTCCCGGCGAACCTGGAAAACGGTGGCGGCGACAACGAGGATGGCAACCATGGCGGTGGCCAGTGCGCGGTTGCGGAAAAATTCGGCGATGGATTGCCAGAAGGGAACGCGCGCGGCGGGAATGACGCCCGCCGGAATTCGGATGATGCCCTCTTCTTCGAGTTGGGCGCGGAGAGAAAGCCAGATGCGGTCGGGGGGAGTAATTTCGGAGGGCAACTTTTTCGCCGCGTCCACGAGAGTGGTAAGGTCGGCGACGTAACTGCGGCAATCGCGGCATTCGGCCAAATGCGCGCGGGCCTCTTCCGGGAGAGGTTCGAGACCTTCCTGCTCCAGAACAAGCTCTACGTCTTTACACTGCATGGCGGTTCACTCCGCGGCTATAGGACCTGGGTAGCCTTCCCGCTCGACAACTCTTGTTATCTATGACGCTTCCCCGAGCCTAGCAGTTGGCTACATTCTAGCTTAATCGCCGAGACCCGCCTGCGTTTTTGCAGCGTGGCGTTCCGCTCGAGCCTGGTCGCGCAAATCCTCCTGAAGCAGCTCGCGCAGACGCGTCCTCGCTTTGTGCAACTGCGACTTCGAATTTCCTACCGAACAACCCATGATGCCTGCAATCTCGTTATGCTCGAATCCTTGCACGTCGTGGAGCACAAACACCGTGCGGTAACCCGGCGGCAGCTTTTCGATGGAGCGCTCGAGGTTAACGCGGTCCACGGCACCGCTGAGCCGCAAATCGGGCGCTCCAATGTCTTTTCTCGGGCCGCCAGTCTCTTCATCGGGTTCCGTCGTTTCTTCGAGAGAGGCCGCAGGGAGCGACTTCTTACGTAACCGCATCAGGACCACGTTAACCGTCATACGGTGCAGCCACGTGGAAAAGGCCGACTCGCCGCGGAAGGTTCCGATTTTGCGGAAGAGCTGCAGAAAAGCTTCCTGCATCAAGTCTTCCGCGTCGGAAGGGTTGCCGACCATCCTTAAGCACAAGGCGTAAACGCGGCGGCTGTGGAGTTGATAGAGCAACTCAAAAGCGGCCGCATCCCCGGCTTGGGCCAGACGAATGGCTTCCGCCTCAGTCGCCGACTTAGGGGACTGCGTGACGTTCACCCTAGTTGGCGGCTGTGGTGTAGTCGACACACTGGGCTCGCTTGGTCGGTTGCGGGCCAACGGTCCAAATGCGGTACATCCAAAGTTTCGGATGCACCGGATACCTCCCTGAGTTGTCCTCGCAAAAAGGCGGTGTTTCCAAACAGACAAGCGAGGACACTATTCTATTCCCCGGTAATTACGCCCGGGTGACCGGCCATTTGGCTGGATGGTTTATTCTCCACCAATCGGAGCCATGCGTCTATGGCGGACGAGGCGCTGGCTTAACGTGAGTCGCTTGGGCTTGGCGACGCCCATTTGGGTGCAGACTGTGGCCTGAAAGGAAGCAAGCTCATCCGCGGGCAGGGCTAGAAGGAAAGATTTCAACATGACGATGGTTTCGCGAAGGCAGGTATTCAAGTCGTAGTGGGCTGCGTCCACGGCCTGCCACTCCGCTTCGACGTCGCCGAGGGCTCCGCCCGCGATTTCGCCGGCCGCGGCACAAAAATCCGCATTGAGATCATCCACCATCTCGCCCAGCGTTCCGAGTTTATAGAGAAACTGCGAACGCTCGCTCAGAAGGATGCGGCAAAGCAGGCTGCTGACGCGGGCGGCCCGCTGCCCGCGTGCGCCCTGAAAATTGGCGGGATCGAGCGGAGCCGCGTTGGGAACGGTGCCGTAATGTTTGGCGTGTTCGCCGAGTGACCAGAGCAAGGCTACGAGAGGCTGTGCAAAACGGCTGCAGAGATCGGGCGTAACGCAGACCGCCTGGATGGCTTTTGCCGATCGCCCGCCTTGCCGGAAGGACAGAGCTTCATCGAGAGAAACGCTCAGCATGTTGTAGGAAATTTCCAACTGGCGGACGTACGAGCGAAACACCTCGTCCTTTGCTTCCGGTAGCCAGGCGCGCCAGTCATCCTTGACGGACATGCCGCGCGCTGAGAGGGCGCGCAAAGGATCTCGCACGAGGGGTCTCCCTGGGACAGGACGGGAAGTATAACAAATTCTAATTCCGGGAGGAGGGTTTTCTTGGAGGGGCGCCCGTGCGGAGTGATACGGGCCCTGGAACGAGGCAAAAATGCGGGGCGGGCTGTTGCCCGAAAATGGCGCGACCGCTATACTCGGCTACCATTGCTGCGAAAGGATTTCCTTTGCAATTTGAGCCACGCGACCAGTTTGAGCAGCGGCAGAAAAAACTGGAACAGATACAAGAGCTGGGATTTGAGCCGTTTCCGCGAGAATTTCGATGGACGGACACTCCTGCATCCCTTGTGGAAAAGAATGGCGAAAAATCAGCCGCGGAGTTGGAGGCGGCGAAGCGCGAAGTTCGCGTAGCGGGCCGGCTGGTTTCTTTGCGGCTGATGGGCAAAGCCGCGTTTGCGCACCTCCAGGGGTCGGGAAAGCGCATTCAAATCTACGTAAAGAAGGATGTAGTCGGAGAACGCGGGTTCGCGCTGTTTCATTTGCTCGATCTTGGGGACGTGATCGGCGTGTGCGGACATCTGTTTCGCACGAAAACGAACGAGCTTTCGATATGGGTGGACGAGCTGACGTTTCTGGCCAAGGCGCTGCTGCCGCTTCCCGAAAAGTGGCACGGGCTGACCGACGTCGAGCTGCGCTACCGGCAGCGATATCTGGACCTGATTGCCAACGACAAAGCGCGACAGGTATTCGTCACTCGAGCGCGAATCATCCAGGAGTTGCGGCGTTTTTTCGACGGGCGCGGCTATATAGAGGTTGAGACTCCGATGATGCACCCTATCCCTGGGGGTGCGGCAGCGCGGCCGTTCGTTACTCACCACAACACGCTGGATATCAATTTATATCTGCGCATTGCGCCGGAGTTGTATTTGAAGAGGCTGACGGTCGGAGGATTTGACCGCGTTTATGAGATCAACCGCAACTTTCGCAACGAGGGGATTTCGACGCAGCACAATCCGGAATTCACGATGCTGGAGTTTTACGAGGCGTACAGCAACTACCGCGACTTGATGGAGATGAATGAGGAATTGTTGGCGATGCTAGCGATGAGCATCACCGGATCGACATTGGTGAAGTACGGGGAGTACGAGCTGGATTTTGCGAAGATGCAGCGGCTCACGATGCGGGAAGCGATCGTCAAATACTGGCCGAGCGGCGCGGGAGCTGCGCCGACGGAAGCCGAACTGGGGGCACCCGATGGCCCACGGTCCGCTACCGAGCGTTATAACGTCTGGGCGAAATCCGCGGGCGCGGCTTACGCCGCGGCAAAGGGCAAGCTGACGGATGGCGAATGGACGGGCTTGCTCTTTGAAACGATGGCGGAAGACAAACTGATTCAACCGACGATTCTTTATGATTTTCCGACGGATATTTCGCCGCTCTCGAAGCAGAAGCCCGAGGATCCCACGTTGACGGAGAGATTCGAGATTTATGCGGCTGGAATGGAGATTGCCAACGGATTTTCGGAATTGAACGATCCCGCGGAGCAGGAACGGCGATTCCTCGCGCAGATTGCGCAGGGCGGGGAAGAAGTTTCGAAACAGCTGGATGTCGATTACATTCGCGCGCTATGCCACGCAATGCCGCCGACTGCCGGCGAGGGCATTGGCATCGACCGACTGACCATGCTGCTCACCGATTCGCAATCCATTCGCGACGTCATTCTTTTTCCGCTGCTGCGCCCGGAGGTTCGACAAGACTCCGCTTCCGATACGGGCGGCGCATAACGTATCCTTTCTTTGATGCGATTTAACCATGCAATTTGAATGGTTCGTGGCGCGGCGGTATTTGCGTTCGCCATACCGGCCGGCGGTGCTGCGGCTGGTGACGCTGTTTTCTATTCTCGGAGTGGCGGCCGGCGTCGCGACGCTGGTCATTGCGCTGTCCATGAACACGGGCTTCCGGGAAACGCTGCAGGATCGTTTGCTGGGGGTGCAGGCGCACATTTCATTGATACGGCCGGGTTCGGAGATTCGCGATTACCAGGCACTGGCTGAGAAGCTCGCGAAAATTCCCGGTGTGCACTCCGTCACGCCCGCAGTGTATGAAACCGTTCTGCTGTCGTTCGGGGGAGAAGCACTCGGGGTGGTGGTAAAAGGAGTTGAACCGGCGCGCGAGAAGCTGGCAGACGAAGCGCTGCAGAGGATTGTCGAAGGGAAGCTGGACTTCACGCCGGATGCGGACGGCATCGACGCGCTGCTCGTCGGCAAACAACTGGCGGACGACTGGAAGATCGAGCCGGGCGATTATGTAACGCTTTTAAGTCCGCAGGGGCGATTGACGCCGTTTGGGATGACGCCGCGGACGCAACGATTTCGCGTGGCGGGAGTTTTCGATTCCGGCTTCTACGACTACGACAAAAACTGGTGCTTCATGACGCTGCACGCGGCGCAGGGGCTCTCCGGGGCGAGCGACGTCGTCAACGTGCTGGAATTTCGGCTGTACAACCCCGAGCGCGCAGGAGAGGTCGCACGGCAAGCGGAAAAAATCGCGGGGCCGGGATATTTGGCGAGCACCTGGATGGAGCAAAACTCCGCCTTGTTCCGGGCGCTACGCCTGGAAAAGCTGGTGACGGCGATCTTCATCGGGTTGATTACATTTGTTGCGGGATTGAACATTCTCGTGGTGCTTTCGATGACGGTGACGGATAAAGCGCGGGACATCGCCGTGTTGATGTCCATGGGAACGCGCCGCGAACAGGTTCGAAAAATCTTTTTATGGCAGGGAATCGTGATCGGATTTACGGGAACGGCGATCGGCCTGTGCGTCGGTTATGCGTTTGCACTCATTGCGGGAACATATCATTTGATTCCGCTCGATCCGCAAATCTATGCGGTTCCTTACGTGCCGTTTCATCCTAGCGCACTGGATGGGGTGTGGATCACGCTGGCGGCGATGGCGATTTCGGTGGGAGCGACGATCCTGCCGGCGCGTGCCGCGTCGCGGTTACTGCCGGTCGAGATTCTGCGCTATGAGTAGGAAGCATGGATGGGGGAGACCAAACCTGGGCATTTCTGGAGAGGGATTTTGGCGCGTTGGTTGCACGTAGAACAGTGCAGAGGGTAGCGGAGAGGGCGGGGTATTTCGTTTAATTCCCCGGGCTCCTCACAGCCGCTACAAAGTATTGAAAAAGGGACGCTTAGGGGTGCTCCAAAGTTGCCGCTGGCGGCGTCTTTTGGCGACGGGCAGACGCTTGGCGCAAATGGGAAACTCTTGGGCCTTCCTGCCGGGCACGATCCGGGTTTCGGCGACCACGCAGGCCGAACTGGTTGCATCTAAGTAAAGAGGCGCATTTTGGCAACTTCGGGCGGCAAAGGTTTCAACGAGAGCAAAGCATGACGCAGCTGCAAAACAACACGAGGCAGGCCGTTCCGGCAAGCGCCAGCGAGGCGCGGGCCGTGGCTGCGGTGGTGATGGAAGCGCGAAGCCTGAAGAAAGTTTATGGGAGCGGCGAAAAAAACCTTCCCGTTTTGTCCGATGCGAGCCTGAGTTTGCGGCAAGGAGAGATGGTCGCCATCGTTGCGCCTTCGGGAGCGGGCAAGAGCACTCTCTTACATTTGCTGGCCGCGCTAGACACGCCAACGAGCGGTACAGTATACTTCGCGAATAAAGCCATTGAAACGAATGATGACGCGGCGCTTGCGGAGTTTCGAAACCGCGCGGTAGGTTTTCTCTGGCAGCGGCACCAGTTATTGCCGGATTTTACGGCCGCGGAAAATGTGGCGATGCCGCTGTTATTGCGCGGCGAGAATTTTGCTTCAGCGCTGGAACGGCGCGGAAGTGGATCGCGGAGGTTGGCCTGGAAAACCGGGCGGACCACCGCGCGGGGGAACTCTCCGGAGGGGAACAGCAGCGCGTCGCCATTGCCCGGGCGCTCGTCACTGGGCCGTCCGTGCTGCTGGCAGATGAACCTACCGGGGATTTGGACGAGCAGAATGCTTGGGCCGTGTTTGAGTTACTGGAACGGCTGCACCGCACGCATAAGCTGACGTCGCTGATCGCGACGCATAACTTGGCGCTGGCTGCGCGGTGCGACCGGATACTCGGACTAGAACACGGCGTTCTGCAAACTCGCGGGGCCGCGGCTCCAGCGAGCAGGGCCCCAGGGGGAGAAGCGAGCTAACGTGTTCGAACGCTACACAGAAAAAGCGCGTCGCGTCATATTTTTCGCACGGTACGAAGCCAGCCAGTACGGCAGCCCGTACATCGAGACGGAGCATCTTTTGCTCGGCTTGATGCGCGAGGATAAAGCCCTGGCCAACCGCTTCCTGCGGCAGCAAGGGTCGATTGAATCGATCCGGAAAGAGATCGAGGCGCGCATCACGATTCGCGAGCGTATCTCGACCTCCGTCGAAGTGCCGCTTAGCGCCGAGTGCAAGCGCATCCTGAACATGTCGGCGGAAGAAGCCGAACGGCTCGGGCACAAGCACGTCGGCACCGAGCATCTGCTGCTCGGAATCCTGCGCGAGGAGAAGTGTTTCGGCGCGGAGATCTTGATGGAGCGCGGACTTCGCCTATCCACGCTGCGCGAAGAGCTGGCGCGCACCTCCGGCGAAAAGACCACCGCCGCGCGTCCGAAGGAAACCTCGCTGCTCGCGGAATTCAGCCGCGACCTTACGCAAGCTGCAGGCGAAGGCTCGTTGGATCCGCTGGTCGGCCGCGAAGGTGAGGTCGAACGCGTCATCCAGATTCTTTGTCGGCGCACCAAGAATAATCCAGTGCTCATCGGCGAGCCCGGCGTGGGAAAGACGGCCATCGTCGAAGGCCTCGCGCAACGCATTTCTGATGGCGACGTTCCGCCGTTTCTCGCGGACAAACGCATTCTTTCTCTAGACCTTTCGCTGATCGTGGCGGGCACGAAATACCGCGGGCAATTCGAAGAGCGCCTCAAGACCATCATGAAAGAGCTGATGGAGAGCCAGAACTCGATCGTCTTTATCGATGAGCTGCACACGCTGGTCGGAGCAGGTTCCGCGGAAGGTTCTCTGGACGCCGCGAATATCCTGAAGCCCGCTCTTTCTCGCGGCGAAATTCAGTGCATTGGCGCAACCACCCCCGGCGAATATCGCAAATCCGTCGAAAAAGACCGCTCGCTCGAGCGCCGCTTCCAGGCCGTAAAGGTCCCCGCGCCGAATGAAGAAGAAGCTATCCAGGTGATCCAGGGCGTACGCGAACGCTACGAAAAATTTCACGCCGTCAGCTACACCGACGAAGCCTTGCGCTACTCCGTGTATCTTTCGAACCGCTACATTCCAGACCGCTTCCTTCCGGACAAAGCCATCGACTTGATCGATGAAGCCGGCGCGCGGGTGAAGCTGCGCCAGGCCACCGTTCCCGAAGAAGTCGGTGAAGTGCAAAAGCGCGTGAAGTTCATCACGCACCGCATGGAAACCGCCATAGCGCAGCATGAATTCGAGAAGGCGCGATTTTATTCCGAAGAAGAGCGCAAGGAAAAAGAGAATCTGCGCTCGCTGCGGGAACGCTATAAGCTGGACGACGCTTCGACCGGCATCGTCTCCCGCGAAGACATCGAAGAAGTGGTTTCGCGCTGGACCGGCATCGGCGTCACCTCCATCAAAGAAGACGAGCAGCAAAAGCTCCTGCGCATCGAACCGGAGCTTCACAAGCGCGTCATCAGCCAGGACAAAGCCATCACGGCTCTTGCCCGGGCCATTCGCCGCAGCCGCGCGGGCCTCAAATCGCCGCTGCGTCCGGTGGGCTGCTTCTTCTTCCTCGGGCCCACGGGCGTCGGCAAGACCGAAGTCGCGCGGCGCCTCGCGGAATTCCTGTTTGGGTCGGAGAAGTCGTTGGTACGCTTCGATATGTCGGAGTTCATGGAGAAACACTCCGTTTCGAAGCTCATCGGCGCGCCTCCAGGGTACGTGGGCTATGAAGAAGGCGGGCAGTTGACGGAGCGGGTCCGCCGGACGCCTTACTCGGTCATCCTGCTGGATGAAATCGAGAAGGCCCATCCCGACGTCTTCAACATTTTGTTGCAGGTGTTTGAAGACGGGCAATTGACGGATGGTCTCGGCAACACCGTGGATTTCCGGAACACCATCATCATCATGACTTCCAATCTAGGCGCGCGGCACCTGCAGAAGCGCACCTCGATCGGATTCCAGTCGGGCGCTGATGAAGCCAGCCAGAAGTCCATCGAAGAGATGGTCATGAACGAAGTAAAGCGCGCGTTCAATCCGGAGTTTCTCAACCGGCTGGACGAGGTCATCATTTTCAACGCGCTCGGCGACGAAGATTTGCTCCGCATCATCGATTTGCTGGTGGGCCAGCTAAACGACACGCTGATCCACCGGCAGGTGCAGGTGGTGCTCTCGCCGGAAGCACGCCAGTGGATCCTCGAGAAAACGTGTGCGGACCGTAACTATGGGGCACGGCCGCTCCGTCGGGCTCTTCAGAAGTACGTGGAAGACCCGCTCTCGGAGGCGCTCATCCAGGGGGGAATCCAGCGGCCCGCGACGCTACAAATTTACGTCGCCGGCGAGGCCTTGGCGTTCCGTCCCGTGGTTGAGGCAACCCCGGTAATCCACTAGCGAATCTGACACAACGCACGGGAGGCCCCGGCCAGGTCGGGGCCAGCAATCGACCGGCCCACACCGGGTCCGGCGGGAGAAAAACAAATTGTGTTTCGGGGGCGCGGCCCTGAGGACCTCAACGGCCGCTTATAGGAGAGTCTGTTTGCCATTTGGAGTTTCGGCGTTTCGGGTCACCTGGATCGCGGCATTCCTGTTGCTGTTTGCCGCCTCCAGTTCGCCCTCACTTGCACACCGAAATCTCTTCGCGGGAGCGTCTGCCTCCGCGGCTTCGGCACCCCTGTCTTTTCTCGCTGATTTTGCAAAGGACGACAGCGGCAACGATGCCGAGCCCGGGGATGCGCAGCAGCCTGCACCCGCCCAGCCTCCCGCAGTGATCGAGCGCATCGAATTCATCGGCAACCGCCGAATCCGGAGCGATACGCTCAAGGCACGTATCTTCAGCCGCGAAGGTGATCCCTACAACGAAGAGACGCTGAGGCGCGATTTCCAGGCGCTCTGGAATACGCAATTCTTTGAAGACGTCCAATTGCGCGTCGAGGATTCCCCGGATCGCCCGGACGGCAAGATCGTTATTTTCGAAGTCAAGGAACGGCCCACCATCCGCCGTATCCGCTATGACGGCATTCATTCCATTACCGAGTCGGACATTTTGGACCGTTTCAAGGACCGCAAAGTCGGCTTATCCGTCGAAAGCCCTTTCGACCCCACGAAAATCAAAAAAGCGGAAGTGGTGCTCAAGGAACTGCTCGGAGAACATGGCCGTCAGTTTGCCAAGGTGACGCCGGAGTACGAACGCATCGCTTCGAGCAATGCCGTCATTTTGATCTTCAAGATTGACGAAGGCCCCAAAGTGAAAGTGGGCAAGATCATTTTCGTCGGAAACCACGCCTTCAGCGACCGCAAACTGATTCGAGCCATGAAGCATGACCGGCCCTACGGAATTCCGCTTTATTTTTGGGATATCCCGGTGATGGCCAAGACCTATGACCGCGAAAAACTAAACGAGGATTTGGAAGTCGGAGTCCGCGGCCTGTACCAGGACAATGGCTATTTCCGCGTCGTCGCCGCCGGAAATGGACCGATTCTTCAGAACGTGGATGTCCCGGCTCACGGAGTCCCCATACCTGGCATGCACCCGAAGCCCGGGAAGGCCGTCAACATTACGATCAAGATTGAAGAAGGCGAACAGTACCGGATGGGAACGCTGAAGATCGTGAGCGCGGACCCCGACAAAGCATTGTCGTTGAAGGTCAATGCATTGAAGGAGATTTTTCCGATCAAGCAAGGCGACATCTTCAACGTCGATAAGCTTCGTAAAGCGCTGAAGAATTATACCGATGCCTACGGGCAATACGGCTTCATCGATTTTACGGCCGAGCCCGATTTTGACATCGATGACGTCGCCAAGAAGATCAACCTCACGTTGCGCTTCGACGAGCAAAAACAATACTATGTCCGCCGCATCAACTTCACCGGCAACACCACCACCCGCGACAAAGTGATTCGCCGCGAGCTGCTCATCGACGAAGGCCAGCTCTTCGACAAGCGCCGCTGGGACATCAGCGTGTTGCGGCTCAATCAACTCAATTATTTCAACAAGATCGATGCCGACAAGGACGTGGATCTGCAGAAAAACGCCAAAGACGGCACCGTGGATATCACGCTCAAGCTCAAGGAAAAGGGCAAGCAATCCATCGGGTTGCAGGGTGGCGTAAGCGGACTGGCCGGCGGCTTTATTGGGCTCACCTATCAGACTAACAACTTCCTGGGATTGGGCGAGACGCTAACGCTCTCGGCGCAATTCGGAGAATACCAGCGCATCCTGCAATTCGGTTTCACGGAACCGTACTTATTTGACCGCCCCATCTCCACGGGCTTCACGGTCTTCTCCAGCAAGTATGATTTCAACCAGGCCGAACAGGAAGCCGTGCTCCTGAATCAGCAGGTCAGCGTGAACCCGCAGTACGTCCAGAATTACAATCAGAACAGCACCGGGTTTACCGCGTTCGCCAGTTATCCGGCTAAAAGGTTTTCCTTCGCCAGGTTCGGCCTGTCTTACGGATTGACTCGCACGAATATCACGACGTTCAATCAGGCTTCCACGCTTCTCTTTGAGCAGTTGCAATTCCGCAGCATTGCCGGGCCCAGCGCGCTGAATGGAATCGTTTCCAGCGCCGTTACGCCCTCGGTTACCTACAACACCATCGATAATCCGATTAACTCGACGAAGGGCAAGAGCTTTTACTACGCAGTATCCGTGGCGGGCGGCCCGCTCGGCGGTAATGTCAACACCATTACGAATATATTCGATGTGAAGTACTTCCACCCCGTGCGCAAGCGACGCAACGCCGTCGGCGTGCACTTTAGCACCTCCTATATCACTGCCTACGGCGGCACGGAAGTTCCCCCGTTTAGTCGCTTCTATATGGGCGGCGAACAGGATATTCGCGGATTTGATATTCGCTCGATCTCGCCGGTGGTCTTCATCCCCGTGGCGACAACGCAGACTCTTTACTATCACGATCCCACGGCGGGCGGCGCCTTGCGGTCCTTCGGCCTACCCGTCCTGGTTTACACCGCAACTTTGCCGGGCGGCGATTTGCAGACCTACGGAAACTTCGAATACCGCATTCCCCTCGTGGGCAACTATGCCACCATGTCGTTCTTCGTGGATGCTGGAACGGACGGGATTCTGAACCGCGGAGCTTTGCACCTGGATCCTACGGGCATAGCAAATATCAACTCGCTGTTTCCGGGCGCTCCGCTTTCGAAGACTCTGGATATCTACCAAGGAACGAATTTCCGGATCCGAGATTCGGCGGGCATCGAATTCGGGATCAACATTCCGATCATCCAGGCGCCTTTCCGGATTTATTACGCGTACAACCTGAACAGGTTGTACGCCCAGATTGCTGCGCCGAGTCCCTTTGTCAACCAGAACACGCTGACCAACTGGAAAAACACACTAGATGGGATCAGCCCCAGTCTCTGGCAGGACGAGATTGCGCCTCAGCTGAATTTCTTGAGCAATCCGGGGCGCTTGAACTACTTTGAGCCCAAAACCACCTTTCGATTTACGGTGGGCAAAACGTTCTAGGCCCGCGCGCGGGGCAGGATATTTGGAAGACTCTAGGGGAAATAGGCCGGCGTGGCCGCAAGATTTGCGGCACGCGTGAACTTGGGAGGGCAGGTCAAATGAAGTTGTGGAAGATTTCGAGCTACCTGACGCTGGCGGTTCTGGCGCCGTGTCTATTTATTGCTGGATGCGGGGGTAACAGCGGCGCCATCACGACTACAGTAACAGTAACATCGAATATTACTACCCTCATTTTGGGTCAGTCGACCACCCTCACTGCGACGGTCACCGGTCCGACGAACACGGATGTCACTTGGATGCCAAACGAGCCGGCGAATACGCCATGCACGTATACTACGACCACTACCAACTCGTCCGGCGTAGCAACGACCACGAAGGCCGTGGCTTGCCCAACCGACGGCTCATTTGGCACGTTGTCCAATCAACAGACCACCGGAACGGCCACGTTTCTTGCTCCTTCGATTCTTCCCGATCCAACCAAGTATCCCGCGCTTACGCTTATCATTACGGCTTGTTCGGTCGCACAGACCAACAAGTGCGGCACAACCGATTTGTACATCGACTCCGGCATCAGCGTTACGCTCACGCCGACCACCGCCGCCGTGCCCACAAACGAGAAGCAGCCCTTTTTTGCGATTCTCACCAACGACCTGCAAAGCAAAGGTGTCACTTGGACGGTTACACAGAGCACTCCTAGCAGCACGACGGGTACCACGCCCAATATATATGCGGCACTGCCGACATGCACCGTGAGCGGCAATGCCACCGGGTGCGGCTCGATTGATGCCAATGGCGTCTATACCGCTCCCGCGGTTGTGCCCACGGATACGACTCCTACCAGCACGAGCACAACGCCTCAATACGTCACCATCGTGGCCACTTCGGTGGAAGATCCCACGCGCTATGCCCTCGGCACAATCACGATTACGCAGGGCGGCCCGATTACGTTCAACGGCATCTCCCCAACCATTGCCCCTCAGGGCGCTGTCTACTGGGATATCTATCTCAACGCTCCGAACATCTCTTCGGCTTCGCTGATTAACCTGTCTGTCGGAGGCAATGTAGTGAAGACGTTCTCCACCGCCGGCGGCCAAGTCAAAGTGTTGTTTCCCATTCCCAGCGGGACCGTGGCGAATCCGGCGTCGACCGGCGCGCGCATTCGTCTATTGTCAAGCGATCTAGCGACTGCCGGCCAGTATACCGTTTCCGTCACCGATCCCGCCGAGACGGTTACGACTACTCCCGGAGGCGACTTCAGTTTTACCGTCATGCCGGTGCGGCCCACGGCCGTGTCTTCCTCTCCAAACGGAGTAGTACAAGGGGTAGTTGCCTCTGGCAATATTCCAGTGACGATTGACGGTGGTTATTTCGGTCCCAACGGTCTGCTGGCAAACGTGTTTTTCAACAACACCCTACCCGCTACAACGAACGGCCAGGGCCAACCTCTGTCCTACGCAAAGCAACTGCAGGTGCAATTGCCCAGCGGCCCGATCAATTCCGGCCTCCCCGGTCTTTATTCTCTATCCGTGGCGAGAACCACGCCGCCGCTCCCCTATGAAAACAACCCGGCAGTTACGGATTTGGCGGTCTTTCCGAGTTATGCCACCAATCCGCCCGTGTTGCAGGCGACCATCCCCGGTGTTGGCACCAATCCGAGTGCGATTGATATCGATCCAACAATCGGTGTTCTTGCCGTGGCCGAAACCGGCTCGAATGCCGTGCAATTCTTTAGCATCGGAAATGGCACCTTAACGGCGATTGGCGGTCCCGTTCACGTTGGGCTCACGGCGAACAGCGTTCCGACGGGTCTTTCGATTAACCGCAGCAATCATACGGTCGCGGTGGTGAACTATCAGGAGCAGAGCGTAACGGTTTTGCCGATTCCTGGATATTCCACGCAAGCGCCGTTCACAATCGATCTGTCCAACGTTTTGCAAGGCCAGGCTTCCCCGGCGCCGCTGCCCTATTCGATTGGCGTCGACTCCGATACCAACATGGCCCTCGTCGCCTTTTCCTCGACTTCGGTCGCTACCGCGGCAAACCTTGGTTTCCTCTTGAATCTGACGCCTGGCGCGCCAGCGCAGGGCTATGGCTGCTTGGGCGATATACCGCCGCAAACCAGCCCAGGTCCGTGCGTATTTGCGCAGGTTACGTTGAACACCGGCCAGTATCCCCAAATTGCCATGGCACCGCATGGCCATCTCGCCTTTGTGACTCCGGGCGGGCAGGGTGCGCTGCAGGGCGTTGATGTGACCAAGGCCTCGACTTCTGCACAGATTCAGTCGCTTACGCTCGCCGCGGGAATTGTGACCGTCACTACGAATGCTGCGAATGGCTTGGTTCCTGGCAACTCCGGCACCGTCCTCATCTCTGGCGTGCCGGGCCCCGGGACATCCGCAAATGCCACTACAGCAAACTTCAATGGTGTTTTCGTCGTCGGGGCGGTGAGTGACACGAGCTTTAGCTACATCTTGAATTCCACCGCGAGTGGAACAGTCACTATTCCTCCGCCTGCTTCCGGCAGCGCCTGGCCGGCCAACGTTTATTACGGTTCGCCGAATTTGATCTATGGCGGCTTGTCGCAGACAGCCCAAGGCATCTCCGTCAATCCCATCACCAACACCGCCGCCCTTGCCGATGCGAACGCGACCGGCTCAAATGGTCCAGAAATCAATTTGATCAACGACCTGGATCAGAGCATCAGCTCGGTCTATTTCTATGCAACTTGCACCTATTACACGACCTTCTATCCCTGCGCCAATTCGTCGGAACTGCTGGGCACGGCGGACATCGCATGGCAGCCTTATTCGAACTCTATCGTTTCCTATAACCCCGGGCTGAACCAGGTCTCCGTTTCCGATCCGGTAAGCCAAAAACGCTATGCGTTTGTCTGCAACACGAATGTGATGCCTACTCCTTGCATCGTTAACCCGCAAAGTCTAACGGACCTACAAACCTTCAATACCCAAACTACGCTGCCAGGAACTGGCACGGCCACGCTCACGGTCACGAATGGTACGACTAACACTCTGACGCTCTTCGGTGGTCTCACCGTCGATCCATCCACCAACCAGGCCTTCGTGGTCATGTCGGGCAGCAACCAGATTGACGTCATCAATCTCGGTCCCGCGCCGGCAAACCAGCTAAAAGCCGCCCAAATCAGTGAAGTCGTTGTGCCTAGCCCCACCCCAGGGCTCGGCGTGATCGGCGGCATTCCCAATGCTACCTTCCCCCAGGGGACGCTCACCTCCACAACTCCTCTCGTCGGCGTGCAAATCTTTGGCTCGGGATTCGACGCCGGCACCCAGGTGCGCCTCGATGGCCAAGCTTTCGCCACCTGTGCGGCCGCTCCCGGCGCTTGCGACGTTATTAACAGCAGGGAACTGACTGTAACTATTCCCGCTTCGTATTTGTCATTCCCCCATCGCTATGCGCTGGACGTTGTGAATTCCAGCGGCGTGCAATCGAACGCCTCGGACTTTTTCGTGATTCAATCCGTGGACCTGTCGCATGTTTGCACGGATGTGAATAATAATCCCGTGAACACGGAGCCAAGTTCGGTTGCCATCGCCGATCAGCTCGCTAACGGGCCTTTCTCGCCCATCGCCGTAGTCACCAACAGCGGGTGCAACAACCTAGCAGTCGTGGATATCAATCCTACGGCCACGTTAAATGGACAAGTCGTTCAGAACCCAAACTTTGGCTCGTTTTATACCATCGCCGTTGGCGCCACCCCTCAGGGGATTGCCATCAGCCAGCCGTTCGGCCTCGCGGTTGTCGCGAATAATAGCGCCGGAACTGTGTCCGTCGTCAATCTCGTTTCGGGGACTCTAGCGGTGCCTGACGTTTCCACCGGCACGAACCCCGCCGGCGTAGCCATCAACGACGCGACCGGCGCGGCTATCGTTGCAAACACCGGATCAAACACTATTACAGAACTCGACTTGGGTTTGCTGTTCGCGAGCCCTCCGGCGACAACGCTAGACAATACGCAAGTGAGCATCGGCGGTTTCCAGCAGCCGACGGCCGTAGCCATTGACCCGGATCGTGGCACAAATAATCAGGGCATAGCGGTCGTCACGTCGCTTCAGCTCGTCAGCGGGACTGCGCCGGAAGGGGCGTTGCAGGTGGCGGACATCGGAGCGACCACGCCCATCCTCAGCACGACGGCGCCGACGGGTTCGGTCACCGCGCCCGCCACGGGCATCGTCTTCGATCCGACCGTTTCGACCACCTCGCAATATCCGGGAGTGTTCTATGCGAGCTCGAGCGGTGGAAACGTCATCACCCAGTTTAACCCGGATACGGGCACCCCAATCAACGCGAACGTGGGGATCAACCCCACGGCACTGGCCATCAATCCGGAGACGGGCGCGATCTTGACGTCAAACCTGGCAGGCAAAACAATTTCGATCGTCGATACGACGGCGAGTCCGATGAAGACAGTCGGCACATTCGGGATTCCTGGCTCGGCGCAATTTGGCGTGGCCGTCGACCCATTCACCAATCTTGCTGCCATCGTGGATCAAGCCAACAACCGGCTGCTGATATTCCCGATGCCGAACTAGAGGGGCGGGGCATAAGGAGTGAGAACTTGGTTGCCGCGGTTGGCGAGGAAGCAGGCCGCGGTTTCCGATTGCAGGCAGGCGAGAGGCTCGGCTATACTTCGGGGTTTGTGTAGTGCCCGCGGAAGTCGCAGGCAGGCGGAGAAAGTTTCAAAACCAAACAAAAATTGGTTTCGGTTGGCCTCGGCGAAGCCGGAGCCATCCATAACAAGGAGAATACAGTGAATTTCAGAATGGTCGTAAGAACCGCCGCCGTTGCCGCCGCGTGCGTCATCGGCGGGGGAGCGGCGTGGGCACAGACAACACCAGCCGCGGGAACGGGCAAGCAGTTGGTAGGCATCATCAATTTGCGCGGCGCCATCGGCAGCACCGAGGAAGGAAAGCAGGCGTCCGCGGAATTGCAATCGCAGTTCGCGCCGCGCTCCGCCGAGATTGACAACCTCACCAAGCAGATCAACGATTTGCAGCAGAAGCTACAGGCCGGCCAGGGCAAGCTTAGCCAGGAAGAAGAAGCGCGCTTGACGGCCGACGGGCAAAGGCTCACGCAGCGCCTCGACCGCCGCCGCAGCGATTTTCAGGAAGACGCCAGCGCCGCCCAGCAAGAAGTGCTGGAGCGCATCGGACGCAAGATGATCGACGTTCTTGATCGCTTCGCGCGCGAGAACGGCTACAGCGTAGTGCTCGATACATCCGGCCAGAATTCGCCCATTCTGTACGCCTCGGACCAAGTCAATGTGACACAGGACATAATCAAGCTCTACGATCAGGCTTACCCGGTGAAGTCGGCCGCGCCGCCCACGCCGAGGCCCGCCGCGAAACCGCATCAGCCCTAATTCGACCGCTCATTTCATTTCCGTTTGCATTTCCAGGACGCCTCCGGTTTTGCCGGAGGCGTTTTTTGTTCCCGGCCGGTCCGCGGACAAACCTGCATAGGAAAACAGCCGGGGCGGCGGCCCACTGCGAAGAGGGCAGAAACTCGCGCCCAAAACATCGCGAATTCGATATAGTAAGCCGAAGGCAGCAAGGAGGCTTCCATGGCCCAAGCGCAAACACAACTCGAACGCATTCCACGCCCGCCGATTTTTGCGACGCTCGCCGAAGAGCGGCGCCATCGCAAGGAAAGGCTTGCCGCGGCTTTCCGCCTGTTTTCGCGCTGCGGATTCGATGAAGGCGTAACGGGGCACATCACCGCTCGCGATCCCGAACACCCGGACCATTTTTGGGTGAATCCCTTCGGAGTGCACTTCAGCCAAATCCGCGTTTCGAATCTCTTGCTGGTCAACGATCGCGGAGAGGTGGTCGAAGGAGAGCGCGGCGTGAATCTCTCCGCCTTTGCGATTCATTCCAGGATTCACAAGGAGCGGCCGGACGTGGTTGCCGCCGCGCATGCGCATTCGCTGCATGGAAAGACGTGGTCCACTCTCGGGCGGCTGCTCGATCCCTTGACGCAGGATGCCTGCGCGTTCTATGAAGACCACGTTCTCTTCGATGATTACACGGGCCTGGTCTATGACACGGACGAAGGCGATCGCATTGCCAGGACGCTGGGCGGCAAGAAAGCCGCGATCCTGTGCAATCACGGCCTGCTCACCGTCGGGAAGTCTGTGGATGAAGCGGCGTGGTGGTTCATCACCATGGACCGCTCGTGCCAGGCGCAATTGCTCGCGGAAGCGGCCGGAGAGCCCCGCAGTATTCCTCACGAAATAGCCAAACAGACGAGCGCGCACGTGGGCCTTCCGCAGGTGGGCTGGTTCCAGTTTCAGCCGCTGTGGGACCGCATTTCCCGGGAGCAGCCGGACTTGTTTGAATGAGCGAAAAACCGGCCGCAAAGAAACGGCGAAATAAAGTAGTTATAAGAGAACGGAGCAACAGCAGAGTTTGAATGGCGGTTTAGCGAGGTCGAACAGCAAGAGCAAAATAGCGGGCGAAGAAACGTCGCGACTTCACATCATCCACAATAAATGTTTTTCCAGCTAAAGTTGCCAATACAGCCGGCTGAGATGGCGTCGATTACCGCTCATTAGCACGCCAGGAACAACTTGTCCGACAAAATGCGCAGTTTCAAATCGCCAGAACACTGACTATTCCGCGCGAACGAGTGCGTTGCCCTCCGAATCCCGCACTTCATATTCTCCGGGCCAGAGTTCCCTGAGTTCTTCCAACAATCGAAAACTTTCCTCGGAATCCTCGCGTGAGGCAACGCGTACGAATTCATCGTTCTCCAGCTTTCTGAACACGTGATACACGGCACCCGGACCTCATCCTCGATGTTGGACTCAGAGTGGCTGGAAAAATACAGCCGCGCGCTGTGCGTGGCTGTGATGCGGATCACCGTTCGAAGCGCTTGGGAACCTGCCCGGCGGATTCAGCCGGAATTGGCGGAGCTTCATGTTCTGGATCTCGGCCAGCGTTAAACGATGACTACGACTTTCCCTTTCGCATGTCCTTCCGCCAAATAGCGCAGAGCCTCCGCCGCGTCTCTCAGCGGATAGCGTCTATCGATGACCGGCACAACTTTTCCTGCTTCCAGGAGGTCCTTCAAAAAAGCCAAGTCCTTCTGATTCATTTTCGCCAGAAAGAAACCCATCTTCCTACGCCCAGTCCGTGAGAGTACTGGCCCAAGTAGCACCGCTTGGAGAATTCGGCCCACGCCCCCGCCGGCAGCGACATAAATTCCGTCCTGCGTGAGCGCGCGCTTGTAATCGAAAATCGAATGATGAGCGTTCGCGGCGAAGATCAGATCGTAATGCTGCCCGCTGCGCGCGAAATCCGTCTCGGTGTAATCGATGACATGATCCGCGCCCAGCGATCGCGCCGTCTCCACGTTCCTCGTGCTGCACACCGCGGTGACTTCCGCGCCAAGCGCTTTGGCAATCTGGACCGCGAACGTCCCCACGCCGCCAGACGCGCCTTCAATAAGAACCTTCTGGCCCGGCTGAATACGTCCCTTATCACGGAGACCCTGCAACGCGGTGATCGCCGCGATCGGTACCGCTGCCGCCTCGTCAAACGGCAGGTTGGCCGGTTTCAGGGTCAATTTTTCTTCAATGGCGCATACATACTCGGCAAATCCCTTCCCTCCGAAACCGGTTACGCCGAAGACTTCGTCGCCTGGATGAAATTGCTTGACGTTCTTGCCGGCTGCTTCCACTCGTCCCGCGATGTCACATCCGAGGATTTTCTCTTTTGGTGTGCGGAGTCCGGGAATCAGGCGATTCCACGGCATGCCCTTCATTAAGAACAAGTCCAGCGGATTTACCGAAGCCGCGCAAAGTTTGATCAAGACTTCGTTGTCAGCGGGCGAAGGCGTTGGCACCTCGGCGAACTTGATCACGTCCGGCGAACCGTATTGTGTGCGTACAATCGCTTTCATGGAATCCTCTTCAAGAGTTCTTATGCGGCTTCGTATTGCGTTGCCGCAGCGCGAGACAAGCGAGCTTTGCCGGAAGTATAAAACGGACTCGGCGATTCGATCGTGAAAATCACGCCGTTTGGAGAAGTGAAAGGTCGAGACGGAGACGCGCGGCAATCCTGGAACAGGCACTTTCCTCGATGGCGGCGAATCGCTATCATGCTGGTCATGGAATACCCACCCAGCCGTCGCACCTTTTTGATTGCTAGCGGGCTTACCGCTCTTGCTTCCACGCGAGTTCTCGGCGCAAACGACACCTTGCGCGTCGGAGTGATCGGAGCCGGCGGGCGGATGGGCGACTTGCTGAATGCCGCCGACAATGTGGGCGGCTACCAAATTGTCGCAGTGAGCGACGTGTATGGGCCGCGGCGCGACGCCATCAAAGAACGTTCGAAGGGCATGGCGACCACGCACGTGGATTATCGAGAAGTGCTCGAGCAACCGATCGACGCCGTTTTTATCGCGGCGCCCGACCATTGGCATGTGCGCATGGCGGTAGATGCCGTCGCGGCGGGGAAGGACGTTTATCTTGAAAAACCGGTGACGCACACGCTCGAGGAAGGAGCGACCCTCGAGCACGCGGTACGTTCGAACAAACGGATTCTGCAATGTGGAATGCAGCAGCGCAGTTGGAGTCATTTTCGTGATGCCGTCGACCTGATACAAGGCGGGAGCCTCGGACGCGTGGTGCAGGCCAGGACGTATTGGTGGCAAAACTATCAGGGAGGCGCGCCGCCCAAGGCCGTGGATACGCAAGCGCTTGAATGGAAGCAATGGCTCGGCGGAGCGCCCGATCAACCATTCAGCGAAGAGAAATTTTACCGCTGGCGATGATTTTGGAATTTCGGCGGCGGCGCTATGACCGACCTTTTCACGCACTGGATCGACGTGGTGCATTGGGCCATGAAATCCGACAAGCCGAGCGAAGCGCAAATGCTCGGCGATAAATATATTTTCGCGGAATGGGATTGTCCGGACACCGTACAAGCGGCATTGCGCTACCCAGGATTCGATGTCGTATACGAAGGCATGATGGCGTCCTCGATCGATGATGGCGGGCTGGAATTCCGCGGCACGGAAGCAACCATGAAGCTGAACCGGAATGGGTTTGGCGTCTATCGCGAAGGCGTCTACGGGAGAGAAAACCCGGTTCTGCGTGCGGAAAGTTTTCGCGACGGCACGATCGATCACGTGCGCAATTTTTTCGAGTGCATCAAATCGCGAAACGAGCCGAACGCGCCGGTCGAAACGGGAATCTCCGCGGCGGGTGCGGGGCACATCGCAAATCTGGCGTACCGCGGCACAGGCCGGATCGCGTGGCCGGCGAAGACGCGTGCGTAAAACTTCGCGGCGGGTGGAAATCAAACAAAAATAAAATGTTGGATTGGAAAGAAGTGGAAGCGCACGCAAACGAATGCGCGCGACGCGTTGAAGAGCGCTTGGACGACTGGGAGAGAGATAAAAAGGATCGAGAGGATGCCGCGACATTTTCAATTTGATGATGGAGGTCGAGGCGCCGCCGGGTATAGAGGGAAGGCCGGCGATTGCGTAGTGCGCGCGATTGCGATTGCGACCGGGCGGCCGTACCAGCAAATCTACGATCTGGTGAACAGCGCGGCGACGCACGAGCGCACGGGAAAACGGAAACGCGGGAAGAGCAACGCGAGAACGGGCGTTTACAAAAGTTCGATCAAGCGCGTGATGAATACGCTCGGTTGGGTGTGGACCCCGACGATGGAGATTGGGTCCGGGTGCATGGTGCATTTGCGGGCCGAGGAATTGCCGCCAGGACGATTGGTGGTCAGTGTGTCGAAACATTTGACGGCCGTGATCGACGGCGTGATTCACGATACGCATGACTGCTCGCGGAGAGGAAAGCGATGCGTATATGGATACTGGCAGCCGGGCGATGGAACGCGCGCTCGACCGACCGCGAAGACTCTGGCGCCAAAAATAGAGAGCAGTGCGCCGCGACGGCCGAAGACATTTTTGGAATGGCTCTTCGGCTGAATGGAAGAAGTCGACAAAGCTAAACAGCTTCGGAAATTAGCGGCAAATGGATTCGACCGTCCTTTGTCATTGGCGGATGGCCCAGGCCAGGCCATCGGGTTCGGGGCCGGCGTCGATGTGGCCGGCCACTTCGAGAGTTTTCAAGTCAATCACCGCAACATAATTATCGGGAGTGCAGGAGACGAAGGCGCGCGAGCCGTCCGGCTGCATTTCGATGCCGGCTGCGCCGTGGCCAATCGGCAGGCGCTTGATTTCCTTGCGCGTGACCGGATCGTAAATGACCAGATCCGGACCTCCGAGAGTTGAAATCAGAACCATTTTTCCGTCGGGCGTGAATTTCAAGCGGTTGGCGCCGCGGACGTTTGCGTCGAGCGTCTGCGTTACCTTCTTTTCAGCTTCGTCGATGATGGAAATGGTGCCGTCCTGGGCGTTGGCGACCCAGATTTCTTTGCCGTCGGGCGAGAGATCGAAACCTTCGGAGCCTCTGCCGACGGGGATGACGGTCTCGTCCCAATCACCGCCGGGCGCGCCGCGAGGACCGCTTTGCATCGGAGGTGGTCCAGACGGAGGAGCGCCGGAAGCGTTAGGCATGGGAGGCGGAGGCCCGCCGGGGCCGCGATTTTTTGATTTTTCGATGTGGCTAACGGTGCCGGAGCTGACATTCGTGGTGATGATGAATTGCTCGTCCGGCGAGACGTAAATCATGTGCGTGCGGTTTTGGCCGGTGCCGAGAATCCAATCGACTTTTTGGGTCTGGGGATCAAAGCGGCCGATGGCTTTGGCAGCTTCGGCGGTGAACCAGACTTTGCCGCCGACGAAGTCGAGGCCATGGGGACCACGCAGTGGGCCAAGATCGATGGCAGGCAGAGCGGTTTGATGGATGAGGTCAACTCTGGCGAGCGTGTTGAAAGCGCCAAAGCCGTAGTTTGAGACGTAGGCGGTGGCGCCGTCGGTGGAGGCGATGACTTCGTGGGGATCGTGGCCGACGGGGACGCGAGCGAGCACTTTGAGGGTAGAGGGGTCGACGATGGCGAGGGTCTGTGCACGCTTGGAGAGGACCAGTAAGGATTGGCTGGGCGTGCTTTGGGCGTACAGTCGAACGGAAAGGAGGACGCTCAGGCAGAGAAGGAAGCTCAGGCAAAGAATTGCGAATATGAGTTTCGTTTTCATGGGGCTAAGAATACTCCGAAATGGGAGTTGAGTGCACCGTAGTGTGCCGCTGGTTGAAGAGAGCGGAAGGAGGAGAGACCCCCGGGGAATTGATTTTATGAAGAAGCGATATGATTTTTCGAAATTGAAGGAGTTGAAGAAACCGCACGCCGGGAAGAAGAAGGCGGTGGGAATCAATTTGAGTCCGGAAGTGCTGGACTACTTCAAAAGGCTGGCAAAGGAGACGGGACTTCCTTACCAGAAGCTGATCGATCTGTATCTTTTGGACCGCGCGAAGAAGCGGAAGAAGCTGATGATGAAGTGGGTGGCGTAGGGCGGGGGAGTCGGCGAATTAGGGATGAGTGTCTGGCCACACGTTGGCGAGACGAAAAAACTCCGCATAAAACCAAAGTTTGGAAGATCCTTCCGAATGGGCAACTTCACATCCTCAGTACCAGTAGGGCGTTTTCTCAGTCCATTCGTTATGGGGATAACGCGAATGGAGCAACTGGAACGTAGCCTTGGAATAGCGCTTTGACTCCACATCCGTGCAACCGAGGTGGGTGGCGCGGACGATATAATGGAGGGATTCGGGGACGCGGGGATCGCGCGGGTTGGATTTGGCGAAGGAGAGGACTTGGCTGGCGAGCCAGTTAGGGGCGGTGTCGAGTTTTGTCAAAGCGTCCCATTCGGATTGGGCGGATATCTTTTCGGCGTTGGACAAGAAATCGGGAGAGTAAAGCTTTTTGTCGGGGTAGACGGTGAGCAGGGGGCCGTTGATATGTGTGTACATCGTGTAGTAGCTGCCCCAGGTATCCTCGCTAGCTGGGGCGGCGAAGGAGCACCACCAATTGTCATGGAAACTATCCATTTGGCTTGGAGGGGTTTGACGGCCAATGCCAGCGGAAATGTAGGGATGGAGTTCGGGATGATGGAGGATTAGGAGGACGGCGGTGAACAAGCGGGAAGAGTAACCGGCATCGACGTAGGATTTGAGACCGGGAGCGAGAGCAGGAGAGAGACTCGAGAGTATTGGAGCGAGTTGACGGGCGACGGATTCGTCGTTGAGCAGGATGGCGCGAACCCAAGTGGATTCAGCGACTTGGAGGCGGAGATTTTGTGGCAGGCGCGGACTTGCGGCGGCGTGCGCGAGGAGCCGCGTTGGGATGCCCTCGGTAAGGACAGTGGCGGCGTCGGAGTCGAACAACGGAGGGGGCGAGCGGCGCGCACGGCAGGCGGCTTGGAGCTCTGGAGAACCGTAAGTGCACCATTCAGCAGGATCAGGAAGATCGCGACCGTCATCGCCAAAGGCGACCACACCTGGCGGGCGAGGAGCGAATTGCAGAAATTCGTCGAGAGTAGTGGCGAGTTTCATCCGGAGGGCATTGAAGAGATTTGCGGCCGAGGGCAGACCTTGCAAGGGAGTTGCGACGAGAGTGCTGTCAACTAATTGGCGGGCGGCAGATTCGTCTCCGGATTGCGCGAGGAGACGGGCGCGGTGGAAGGAGACGGTCAAATAGGCTGGAGAGCTGGGTGGAATTGCGGCTGCGGCTTCGAGAAGTTGGGAAAGAGCAGGTGTTTGTGGAGTGGCTTTGCTGAGTGAGGCGATGAGCCAGGGCAAGGAGTGAGATTGATTCCACTCCGCGAGCGCGTGAGTCGTGGCGCTTTCATCGGCTGCCTGGAAGGTGAGGATCCAATCGGTCATGGAGCTATGAGCACGCGATAAGGCAGATTTCCCGTACGATTTTGTGGCGGCCGTTTGAGGTCCACTTGGGGCGTCTTCATCCGACTCATCGCCGATCGCCCGATCGAGGAGCAAAGTGTAATCGTCGAGGTCTTCCCGGAGCGTAGAGCGCTGGCGGGCATGTTCGATGATGTTGGCGAGCTCAAGGCGTCGAGCGCCCGGGTTGAGACGAAATTCGACGTAGCCGAGCATGCGCCAGATAGCGGGGAGGAGCGGGCGCATGGAGGGCTCTTTTTCCAGGCTGCGTAGCTCGGCGTCAATGGGCCCAAGGTCCTTTTCGGAGTGTTGCGAGGAGCTCTCATTCAATGTGATGCTGCGAAGCTTTGCGCGAACCGCGACGATGGCTGCAATTCCCCGCCAAGGCGAGGATGGATCGCGGGCAATAATCTGGAACCTTCTCTCGGCTTCGGGCCAGTCTCCATCGTAAAAATAAGCAGCAGCAATTTGGTAATCGCGATCACTCCTTAAAAGAGGGGGGAGTTGCTTGGGCGCTTCATTAGGGACTTCGAGCGCTCCGGAGGCAGAGAAGGTCCCGCCGCAATTGTGGAAGACGGTGTCCTGGGCTTCGAGCCAACTTCGAAATTCTTCACTCTGCTGGCCGAATTGTTTAGAACGAGCCTGGAGTGTCTTGACGGCCGTAAGGAAAGCGTCCTCGGAGCAGTTTTCGAATTCGGAGTACTGGGAAGCGGAAGGTTTGTAGCCTGCAAGAGCATTTTCATCTCGCTTCACCTCAGGGAACTTCGAGGCTGTTGCAAACCCGTTTCTAGCGTCCAGCCACTCCTGGTAGGCGTCATTCTTATGCTTGAGCCAATCGTCCTCACGGCCGAGGCGATGGGCCCAGAGCTCCATGAGTTGCTGCTGCTCGGAAGAATTGAAGGGCAGGCCGGAGAGATAGCGATAGGCGACAACGAGATACGAACGGGCATAACTCGGCTGGATGATTCCTAGCTGACCGGAAGCGAAGATATTTAGCGGGAGATCGGGATGTCTGTATTGGATGAAGATGGTAATAGGAAAATACGGACCGCAGGCCGAAGCTGGGGGAGCCGGAAATATCAGCACAAAAATAAGGGGGAAGACGACGGAATTTCTGAGTATCCGACAATTCATGGGTGTGATTCCTCAAGGAGAGATTGCGCAGTAGATCGAGTCCAAGCGCGCGGAGAAAAAACATAGATTCTTTTTTGGCGCCAAGAGGAGTGAGCGGCGGGGAAATGGCCGGCGAGAAGTTGGCGCGAGAGCGGTTCATCGTTCGAAAGGCCCAGTGAGGTGCGGCAGGGAGGAATTGAGAAATCGTTGCCAGAGTGGAGAAAATCAACGACATCCGCGGCGTCAGGGCCCAGCCGGAAGAGCATGGGGACGGCTTCGTCTATGGTCCCTGGAGGAAGATTCTCAAGCCAAGGGTCGCCAATGCACCAGGAGGCAAGTGCGGTGATCGAGAGCGGCATGGTTGGAGGCAAATTGCGCCGAACCATGGTGAGCAAAGCTGCATACAAGGGGCGCTCGCTGACCGTTGCATCAAAATCGATTTGGATTGCGCTCACACCTGGGAGTCTCTGCAAATCGGAGATTTCGGAGGCGACGCGCCTAAGAAGTGGTGAACTACGGAAATCGGATGACAGTCCAGATGATGAATAATCTGGCGGGGCTTGAGACCACCGAACATCGGAGGCGGTGCTTTTGAAAAAAGCAGCCGGTGGCGTCCCGCGAGAAGCTATGATGCGAACGACCGCAATGATCGGGGTGTCCGAGTTGACGCGCAGAGGTTGGAGGCGAGGGCGGACGAGAAAAGATGGAGAGGGGTTGGCGGAGGAAGGGCCGGAAGGATAATCGAGATAAATGGTTTTTGCGAGGAAGGCGACGCCCGCTTGGTCGGGAGAGAGGAAACGAAAGTCTTCGGGGCGTTCCCAGGCCCAGAAAATGACTCTGGGGAGATTATACGAACGGGCCAATGCGGGGGGATAAAGAAGGCTGCCCAAGGTCGCGTGGGATACGCGGTTGGCGAAAGCTCTGAATGAGGGGGGGCGAACAGCTGCGAAGAAGATTGGGCAGGCCAGCGAAGCGGCGAAATAGGCCAGGACGGATTTGAGCGAGCGTGTCACCGTGAGAACCACAGAGCAGGCGCTTTGCCAATACTATATAATTGGATATGCAGGAGTTAGGTGGAGGTCGGATCCAAGTGTGGAGTAATGGCGATAACAAGTGAGTCCGAAGCGCCGCGTATTCGGAGTTTAGGGGGCGATTTGGAATCAAAGCGGGGCGTGTCTTGCTTTTGACTTGAGGGCAGAATATACTCATATTTCGCTCTGAAGCGGGTCGCACGGATGGGTGGGCGCAAGCCCACTTTTTTGTTGGGCCGGTTGGAGTGCACTGGGCACCGGCATTGCTTGGGGAGTCTTCGGTTGGATTTGGAAAAAATTCGGGAAGCCGCCGAGCGTGTGGCGCGGTCAGAAGGGCTGGAAATCTTTGATGTGGAATGGAAGGTGGGGAAGCAGCGGTTTCTGAGGGTGATTATCGATAGGCCGCCGAAAGCGGGGGCGGCGATGAGCGACGCGGCGGGGCAGATAGTGCCGCCGAGCGAGGCGAGCGCGGGCGGCGAGTTGAGAGTGGGCCATGCGGATTGCCAGCGGGTGAGCCAGCAGTTGAGCGTGATCCTGGACGTCGAGGAGCTGATACCGGGGCCGGGATACACGTTGGAAGTGAGTTCGCCGGGGCTGGACCGGGCGCTGCGGAAGGCGGAAGAGTATGAACGGTTCCGCGGGCGGATGGCGAAGATTTCGACGACGGAGCCGGTCGAGGAACAGAAATATTTTGAAGGGCGGCTGGCGGGAGTTGTGGAGGGGAAGGTACGGCTGGAACTGAAGGGGAAAGTGGCGCGGACGGTGGAAGTACCGCTGGAGAAGATACGGAAGGCGAATTTGATGGTGGAATTCTAAGAACAGTTAAAAGTTCAAAGTTCAAAGTTAAAAGTTGAAAGTACGAAGAGAAAAGATAACGCAGAGACGCAGAGTACGAAGAGGAAACGCAGAGAAGAAAGAAGAAGAGCCCGAAAAGATTTAGGGACTAGCTGGATTTCGGCATAGAAGAGATTTCAGCACAGAAGAGATTTCAGGTGCGGGAATAGGAATAACGAACGGGAACAGGAAGCAATCGGGAACGGAATATGGCGAACCTGCTTTATCAACAAATTGAGATGTTGAGCCGCGAGAAGCACATCGAGACGACGGTGGTGGTGTCTGCGATTGAAGACGCGATGGTGGTGGCGGCGCGGAAATATTATAAGACGGAAGAGGATTTGCGCGCGAAGTTCAACCCGGAAACCGGACAGGTGGACGTGTATTCGGTGTACACGGTCGTGGAGGAAGTGACCGACCCGAAGAAAGAGATCAGCCTGGCGGAAGCGAAGAAGAAGAATCCGTCGGCGGAGATCGGCACGGAGATCACGGCGGCGAAACCGACGGACGTGCTTGGACGCATTGCGGCGCAGACGGCCAAACAGGTGATATTGCAGAAAGTGCGCGAGGCGGAGCGGGACACGATTTACAACGAGTACCACACGCGCGTGGGCGAACTGGTGACGGTGATCGTGAAGCGCGCGGAAGGGCCGGATTTGATTGTGGATATGGGACGGACGGAAGCGCGGCTGCCGAAGAGGGAACAGTCGAAGCTGGAGACGTATAACATCGGAGAGCGGCTGCGCGTGGTGATCAAGATGGTGGACCGCGCGGCGAAAGGGCCGCAGGTGATCGTGTCGCGTGCGGATGCGAGCCTGGTGCAGCGGCTGTTTGAGATGGAAGTGCCGGAAATTTATGACGGCACGGTACAGATTCGTTTTGCGGCTCGCGAAGCGGGAGAGCGGACGAAAGTGGCCGTGGCGAGCCGGGACAAAGACGTGGATCCGGTGGGCGCGTGCGTGGGAATGAAGGGGATGCGCGTGCAGTCGATCATCCGCGAGTTGCGCGGAGAGAAGATCGACATTATTCCGTACAGCGAAGAGACGGTAGCGTTCGCGCAGAAGGCGCTGAGCCCAGCGAAGGTGACGCGCGTGCAGATCACCGACCCGGAGAACAAGAAGCTGGAAGTGATCGTCGAGGATTCGCAGCTATCGCTGGCGATCGGGAAAAAAGGGCAGAACGTACGGCTGGCGAGCAAGCTGATCGGCTGGGACATCGACATCAAGAGCGAAGAAGAGAAGCGGCAGGAAATTGAGGAGCAGATGACGGCGCTGACGGCGCCGACCACTCCTCTGACGGCGCTGGCGGGCGTGGGGCCGAAGACGATTGAGAAGATTGAAGCGGCGGGGATTACGAATGTCGAGAAACTGGCGGGGATGACGCCGGAGCAGTTGATGGAAATACCGGGAATCGGCGAGAAGATGGTGGACAAGATTTATCAGGCGGTGAACCGGTTTTATGAAGGCGGGGCGGAGGCTGCAGCGGCTGCGCCAGCGGGCGAAAATACAGACGACATGGCGGCGGAAGGCGAAGCAGCGCCGGCGGAGGGTGAAGCAGCGGCTGAGGCTGCGGGAGCTGAGGCAGCGCCGGCGGAGAACGCGGAAGTAACGGAAGAGACAGCAGAGAACAGCGCGCCAGAAGCTGAGGCTGAGAGCGCGGCTGCAGCGGCTGCGGAAACGCCGGCAAAGACGGAAGAGCCGGCCCCTGAACATTCCGAGAGCGAGACAAAGGCAGCGGAAGAGCCCAGACCGTAAAGATTGAGACGGCTTGGCGCAACGCGCCTCGAAGCGAAGAGGCCTATTGAGTATTTTGATTGGAGAACAGTCCATAGGACGCATGAGCGACGCAAATCAAGTTCGAATCAACGAGCTGGCCCGCGAACTCGAGGTGAAGGCCAAAGCGATCATTGACCTTTTGCCGGGGTATGGCGTCACGGAGAAGAAGACGCACTCGAGCTCGATCCCAGAAGACGTTGCGGAGAAAGTTCGCAAGAATATTTTGGGGCAAGCGGAAGCCGAGGCTGCCGCGGAAGCCGCAGCCAAAGCGGAAAAAGACGCGAAAGATGCGGCGGCTAAGGCCGAGAGGATGCGGTCGGCGGCGGCTGCACCCGCGCCCACGCCAGTTGCAGCTGCTCCGAGCGTGGCCGCAAAACCCGCGGCACCGAGTGCGGCGCAGGTTGCGCCTACGGTCGCGCCGCCTGCGAGACCTGTTGCTCCTGCGGTTCCGGCCGCTCCGGCAGCTACTGTGCCGACGACCGTGCCAGCCGTTGCCAAGCCGGCTGCTCCGGCACCTGCTGTGGTACCTGCTGTTGCGCCGCCAGCGGCAAAGCCGGTTGCGCCCGCAGCGCCAGCGACGAGAGCTCCCGCGGCTACACCGATACGTCCGCCAGCGACAGCAGGTCAGCCCACGCCGACACATCCAGTTGCGCGTCCCACAGCTCCAGCAGGAGCGAAACCTGCGGTACGACCGGCAGCGGCGGCGCCTGGAGCGCCTGTGGCGCGACCGGCTATTCCTTCTAGACCAATGCCCACGGGGAATCGAGGTCCGGTTCCGGGAACGACGCCTGGAAGCGGCCAGCGGACGGGTGGACCACGTCCTGGCCAGCCCATGCGGCCGATGCAGCAGGGCGGGCAGGGGAGGCAGTACACGCCTCGGCCTGGCGGGCCCGGGGGAACGGGGAGCTCACCGGCGAATCGGCCTTTCGAGCAACGACGCGGCCCGATGCCCACTGGAACACGGCCGGGACCCCGGATGCCGGGACGGCCAGGGATGCTTCCGCCACTGCCGGACAAAATGCCGCCGAAGGCGGAGCCTGGGAAGCCGCTTTATACGCGGAAACCGACGCAGCGGCAACGGCCTGTAGTCGATAAACGAGAAATTGAGGGCGAGCGTAAGCTGCATCCGACGCGGCAGCGTCCTGGAGCAGGCGACCGGAGATCCGCGGCGGCGGTGATTGCGCCGCCGGAGCCGCGTCCGCCGCGCGACGTGACGATTACGGAAGGAATTACGATTCGCGAGCTGGCGGAAAAGCTGGACGTGCGCGCGAAGGATCTTCTGAAGACGCTGCTGGATCGCGGCGTTTTTGCGAGCATCAACCAGGCGCTGGATGTGCCGACGGCGACGACGCTGGCGGAAGCGTTCAGCGGAGTCGTGAACGTGGTTTCGCTGGAAGAAGAGATGGTGCTGGAAGTCGCAAAGGAAGAGACCAAGGAAAGTTTGAAGCCGCGGCCGCCGGTGGTTACGGTGATGGGGCACGTAGACCACGGCAAGACGAGTTTGCTGGATGCGATTCGGGAAGCGGACGTGGCAGGTGGAGAAGCCGGCGGGATTACGCAGCACATCGGCGCGTACAAGGTGGTTGTGAACGACCGCAGCGTGGTTTTTGTGGATACACCGGGCCATGAAGCGTTCACGAGGATGCGCTCGCGCGGAGCGAAGGTGACGGACATCGTAGTGCTCGTGGTGGCCGCGGACGACGGCGTGATGCCGCAGACGAAAGAAGCCATCGATCACGCGAGAGCCGCCAAGGTGCCCATCATCGTGGCGATCAACAAGATCGACAAGCCGGACGCGCAAGTGGAGCGAGTGAAGCGGCAGCTTTCCGACGTGAACCTGGTGCCCGCGGAGTGGGGCGGGGACACGGAATTCGTGGAAGTTTCGGCGAAACAGAAGAAGGGGATCGACAAGCTGCTGGAAACCATCTTGCTGGTAGCGGACTTGCGCGAGTTGAAGGCTAATCCGGATGCGCCGGCGAGCGGGACGGTGCTGGAGTCGCGCGTGGACAAAGGACGCGGCCCGGTGGCGACAGTGCTGGTACAAAACGGAACGCTGAACTCGGGCGATTTCTTCATTTGCGGCGCGGTCTTCGGCAAAGTGCGAGCAATGTTTGACGACCGCGGGCGCGTGATCAAGGATGCGCCGCCATCGACGCCGGTGGAAGTGCTGGGATTGCAGGGCGTGCCGGAAGCGGGCGACCACTTCCAAGTGACTGAGGAAGCCAAAGCGCGGCACATCGTGGAATACCGGCAGGGCAAGCAGCGGGACGCGCAAATGGCGCGGTCGAGCGGGGCACGAATCACGCTGGACCAACTGCACGAGCAGCTCAAGGCCGGGGATGTGAAGGAGCTGGGCATCGTCATCAAGGCGGACGTGCAAGGATCGGTGGAAGTGCTGAGCGAAATGCTGCCGAAGCTCTCGACGGACCAGGTAAAGCTGAAGATTATCGGTTCGGGCGTGGGTGCGGTGACGGAGAATGATGTCCTGCTGGCGTCGGCCTCAGGGGCGATCGTGATCGCGTTTGGCATCCGGCCGGACCGCAAAGCCATGGAGCTGGCGCAGCAGGAACACGTGGACATTCGCTCGCATACGATCATCTACGAAGTGTCCGACGAGATTAAGAAAGCCATGGAAGGGCTGCTGGAGCCGGTCATCCAGGAGACTTACCTGGGGCGCGCGGAAGTGCGGAACACCTTCCGTGTGAAGGGCGCGGGGACGGTGGCGGGATGCTACGTGGTGGACGGCGTGCTGAAACGCGACGCGCAGATACGGGTGGTGCGAGACGGGGCGGTCATTTACACGTCGAAGCTGAGCTCGCTGAAGCGTTTCAAGGATGACGCGAGCGAAGTACGCACAGGTTTCGAATGCGGCGCGGGCATTGCAAACTTCAACGACGTGAAAGTCGGCGACGTTTTGGAATGCTTCAACGTGCAGAAGCTGAGCGCCGCAGAAGCGGCGGGCCAAAGCAGCGGAGCGGCTGGCCGCAAGTAAGCGAAAAATAGTCCCCCGGAGCGCTCATGCCGGTCGGTTTACTTACCCTTGAGCTGCATATCCCCGATGCGCAATCGCTGAAGGACAAGCGGCAAGTGCTGCGCAGCTTGAAGGACAAGCTGCGGAGGCAGTTCAATGTGGCGGTGGCGGAACTGGATCACCAGGAAGCGTGGCAGCGGTCGGTGGTGGGCGTGGTCACGCTTTCAAACGAAGAGAAGCATGTGAATGAAGTGCTGCAAAAAGTCCTGGATGAAGCGGACCGCATCCTGGGCTCGATTTTGATCAACCAGGCGATCGAAATTATCTAGGAAGTTTCGCGGGGACGAAATGAGTCCAGCCAATCACCGGCACGAACGGGTAGGCGAGGAGATCGCTCACGAAATCAACGCCATGCTAGCGGGGGAGCTGAAGGATCCGCGGCTGGAAGGCATGGTGGTGGTAAGCGAAGTGCGCGTGCAGCCGGACATGAAACATGCACGCGTGTTCGTCAACATGCAGGGCACGGCCAAAGAACAGAACGACGCGATCAAGGCGCTGGAGCATGCTTCTGGATTTATCCGGAGGGAATTGATCGAGCGGCTACAGCTTCGGCGGCTACCGGAACTTCATTTCGCATTGGACCACTCGCAGGAATACACGGAGCGGATCGACCAGCTTTTGAAAGAAATGAAGAAGGACAAACCGGCGGCGTCGTAGGCTTGGTTTTCTGCGGGGATTCAAAGTACAAAGTGACAGGTAACCAGCGACTCGTGAATGGTGGGACTCGAACCGAGCACGCAGTTCGTCTCATGACGGCGACTTTGGATCTGACTTATCGAAGAGTACTGAAGATTTTCTCGAAGATTGCTAAGAGACCAATCCTCCCATGACCCGCCAGCCACAGCCGGCAGCGCACGACGGAGCGCTCGTGATCGATAAGCCGCGGGGAAAGACCTCGCATGACGTGGTCGATGCGGTGCGGCATCTCGCGGGATTCCGGCAGATCGGGCATCTCGGAACGCTCGATCCGCTAGCGACAGGCGTTCTTGTACTGTTGTTGGGCCGCGCCACGAGGCTGGTGCAGTTCTACAGCGGGCGCAGAAAACGGTACACGGCCGCGTTTCGATTCGGATTTGCGACGGATACTTACGATTCGGACGGCGGAGCCCAAGGCCTGGACACGCCGCCGGTGCTCGAGGCCGCAATGCTTGAAGAGCTGGCGGCCCGGAGCGTGGGCCGGTTCCAGCAGATGCCACCGGCGTTTTCCGCAAAGAAAGTGCATGGGCGGCCTGCATACGAGCTGGCGCGAAAAAAGCAACCGGTTGAATTAAAAGCAGTCGAGGTCGAGCTTTTCGAATACAAGCTGACCGGGATCGAAGGCAGCGTGGCGCGATTTGTTATCGAGTGCTCTTCGGGGACGTACATTCGCTCGCTGGCGCACGAGATGGGGCAGAAAATCGGTTGTGGGGCGCACCTGTCGGAGATTGCGCGGACGGCGGTTGGTGAATTTTCGCTGGAGCAAGCCATCACGCTGGAGGAGCTCGCGGAAGCGTCGAAAGCGGGGAAATTTGCGGACCGCATGATCCGGCTGGAGAACCTACTGCCGAATTTTCCGCGCGTGAATGTGCTGCCCGTTGTCGAAAGGCGCGTGCGGCACGGAACGAAATTCAACGTACAGATCGCGCAGATTCAGCCGGGACGGACGGAATTGCCTCCGGGTGCAACGGTGCAGCTGGATGCCGGAGAAGCGAAACCGCCGCGTTTGCGAGTGTTCGGACAGCAGGACAAGCTGGTGGCCATTGCGGAAGCGGTGGTGCCGCGAACGTATCAGCCGATCGTCGTTTTCGAACCACTGGCATAGTCGGGGGGCGAGGTTGCACGAGTGGCGGCGAAAAGTGACTGGTGACTCGTGACTGGTGACTGGTGTAAAACCAGGCCAGCGCGAAGGCCGGGGTCGTAGCTCGAGCCCGATCCCCATCTGAATCCAAGCTGCATCTTTTACCCGGATCCCAATCCCAGCTCCAACTCCAACAAGGATTACAACTACGACTTGCTGGCCCTTTTCGCCTGTGCGCAGGCGGGGGCTCGCATGCTTGTTTGCGTGACTATGGTTCGGGGCGGCGAGAAAAGCCTGAAAAACTACGACCGGTACTTGTGTCTCGGCCGACGAAGATGGAGCGGGAAATGCGGTCACGAAGCCGTAGTTTGTGAGGAGTAATCAGGATCAGCATCTCGGTATCTTGCGCGGTGGTATTTCTCTGGCCGAAGAAGTAGCTCGCTGCCCCGGGGATACTGGCAAAGCCAGGAAGACCGGTGAGAGTGCGGGTCTCTTCATCGTCGAGGAGTCCGGCAATGATAGTGGGCTGGCCTTCCTTTATGCGCACCGTTTGCGAAATCGTGCGATTGGTGAGGACAGGAATGCCGTTAACCGAGGAACCGGCGAGGGCGCGAATCTCGAAGTCCAATTTCAGAGTCACTTCGTTGTCGGGATGAAGCATGGGTGTGGCCTTGATTTTAACGCCGAGATCTTCATATTCCGCGCCGGGGTAAGGTTGCTGCGCGATTCCTCCGCTGACGTTTGCAAAGATGCTCGCAGGAGCCAGAATCACGGTGACTTGCCCGGCAGCGCCCGCGGGATCGTCGGTGATGGCCACGTCGGGCAAGGAAGCTCCGCTCAGGCTGGCGGCCAGGATGGCGGTCGGATTCGTGCCGACGGGAAGCTCGAACGCGGGAGCGAATAAGCCTTGCCCCAAGCCGAGGAAGACCGAAACGCTGTCCGTTTCCGGGTCGGTCACAGCTATGTCTGGATTGCCGTCTCCGTTGAGGTCAGCGATCGACACTGAAGTAGGCAACTGCCCGGTTGCGAGAGGAGAATTTGCGCCGGCAACAAAGGTGCCGTCTCCGTTGCCTAGCAAAATGCTAATGGTGCCGTCTGACTGATTTACGGTGACGAGGTCGGGATGGGAATCGAGGTTGAAGTCGGCCGAAGCAATGGCCACTGGCGTTTTGCCCACGGCGAAGGGAGAGTTGGTCGCGAGAGAGAACGTGGCATTGCCGTTGCCGAGAAGAATGGTCACGTTGTTGGTGGTCTGATTCGCGATGGCCAAATCCAGATTGCCATCCGAATTGAAATCGGCGGAGGCCATCGCGATGGGACCCGTAGCCGCAGCGGGCAAGGGGAAAGGCGAGTTAGGAGCCTGCCTAAAAGTGCCGTCGCCGTTGCCAAGGAACAGGGAAAAGGTGTTGTCGGTGAAATTCGAAACGGCAAAATCTTGATTGCCATCGCCGTTGAAGTCGCCGGTAAGGATGGAGCTTGGCTGCTGGCCCACGGCAATCGGCGAGCCGGTCGCCTGCTTGAAGGTGTCGTCGCCATTGCTGAGGAGAACTTGCACGGTGTTGGAGACGGGATCGGTGACGAGGAGATCCTGAAAACCGCTGGTGGTGAACATCGCGGAGGTAATCGAGGGAGCAACCGGCGGCGTAGAGGTTCTCGCCGTGCCGAGCGAGATGGGCAAGCCTGCCTGAAGAAAAGTGCCGGAGCCCTGATTCTGAAGAATGGTGAGGGTGTTATCGAACTCGTTCACGACGGCGAGGTCTTGTAGGCCCTGGCCGCGGAAGTCACCCGAGACAAGCGCAACAGGTCCAACTCCGACGCTATAAGAAGTACTCGGAAGGATGCTGTTGGAGATCGCACCAACCGAAGTGGCGGGCGTGGAAGCGCCGAGACTCCCTGAAAGTAGAGAGAGAGTGATGGGGTAACGGTCGCCCACGAAAAAGCTGGCAGGTTTGCCGTCCTGTGCGCGCAAGAGAACTTGGTTGCCGCTGTGAACGAGCGTAAGCGCGTCGGAAAATTGCGCGGCGATGGCGGGAAGGGTGAGGAGAAAGGTAGTCTTGCCGCCGCCGACAACGGTTAGCGGAGGGATGAGGGAACTGAGATTGAGCGAGCTGCCGGTGCCGGTGGAGCTGCTACTCGTTCCGAAAATGCTGGCGAGCAGAGTTACCAGGGTGCTCAAGTCCTGAGCTTGCTCCAATTGAGTGATGAAGCTTGGAGTGAGAGAAATGAGTTGCGCCGAAGAGGGCGGAAGGAGGCCCAGAGTGCGCGCTTTATTGCGATCCACTTCCAGAATCTCTATCTCGAGCAGCAGTTCACCGCGAGATTTCTCGGCTTGCTGAATGAGTTCTCCGGCGACTTCGAGCCTTTCCGGTGAGTCGCGCATGGTGATCGAACGGCTTTGCGCGTTGAGGATAACGCGGGTAGCGCCGGTCATTTCGCGGAGCACGCGAACGAGTTCGGCCATTTCGTCTGGAGCTACGGCGTCCGGCAAGACGAAAGTCTCTTCGGCTTGCGGAGCGTACTCGCGCCGCTTTTCCGCAGTGTCCTGAGACACAAACAAGAGAGTGGAGGTCAAGGGACGGAAGAAAGTGCCGGTCTCGAGGGTGAGGACTTTCAGCGCGGTTTCGAAATCGACATCGTCAAGGCGCAGGCGGACGGATCGCGCGGGCAATTCGGGATCGAAAGTGACTTGGATTCCGAACAATTGTCCCAACTGTTCGTAAACAGATTTTGTGTCGCCGCGCAGATCGAGATTTTGCTTTCCGGGGCGCGGTTTCAGTTCGGGCAAGCCCTCGATCTTCATTTTGGATTGCGGGACGGGAGTCTCGTTCATCGACTTCATTTGCTTCATACGCTCGGCGACGATCGTGTTTCCAGGGTCGATCAGCAAGGCTCTGGCGAGCTGCTCGGTGGCCTCGTCGGTATGGCCGGCGAGGGCGTCGCGCTCCGCCGCATCCACATGATCCCGAACGAGCTTGGAGCGCATGGCGGCAATGCGCTCGATCAGAACCATATCTTGAGGAGCGTAGCGTGCGGCTTGCAGGTAGTAATTGAGCGCTTCATCGAAATGGCCGTCGGCGAGCTCCTTGTCCGCGAGTTCAGAGAGCTTCTTCGCAAATTTGGGATTGGGCCGGGGAGCCATGTCGAGCTGGGCTTCGTTTGGAGCTGTTTGCGGCGGAGAGGAGGGAGATTGCGCGGGGGAATTTGCGCAAGAAAGAAGGAAAGCCAAGAGGAGGGAAGAGGCTTGGCGGAGTGGTAGGGAAATAGTCATTGAAATGAGCAGGCTAAGTATTTTACCTTACGTTCCCGCGGGAAATCGGACCGGATTGGTCCGGTTGACGGAAATTCATACAAAGAGTAGAGTTAGAAGGTAGTTGCAAATAATTAACAACTGGAGATGGCTTGCTCGCAGCGTTCCTCATAGCACTCCGTGAAGGCGTCGAGGCTTCCCTCGTTGTGGGCATTATCCTCGTTTATCTCACGCGCACGGGCCGCTCGCAACTGTCGCGTTTTGTGTGGTATGGCGTGGCCGCCGCCGCAGCGCTCAGCCTGAGTGTAGCGATTCTGCTGGAACGCTGGCAGATCAGCGAAGACGGATTCGAGGGGGTGATGTACCTCGTCGCGGCCGTGTTCGTTATTACGATGATCGTATGGATGAATCGCGTTGCGCGGCACCTGAAAAAAGAGATCGAGCAAAAAATCGAGAAGTACGTTGGGCGGACGGGAGCGGCGGCGGCTTGGGGCATCTTTTTGTTTGTTTTTCTGATGGTGCTGCGCGAAGGAGCGGAGCTGGCGATTATTTTGCGGGCGGTGGAGCTGACGACGGCGGGATTGGAAATCTGGATCGGAACGACTTTGGGGATTGGCGCGGCTGTGGCGGTGGGAGTGTTTTTCTTTAAAGGCACTCTGCGCGTTCCGCTGCACCGATTTTTCGCGGTCACGAGCGCCATTCTGATCCTTGTAGCGGTTCAGCTCGGGGTGACCGGGCTGCACGAATTGAGCGAGGCGCAATGGCTGCCTTCCAGCAAGGCGGAGATGGCCGTGGTCGGGCCGATCGTTCGAAACGAGTTGTTTTTTTTCGTGCTGATCTTTGGCGCGGCGGCGCTGTTGATTTTGCGCGAATGGCAATCGGCGACTCATACGAAAGCTGCGAAAGAGGCGGCGGGGGAAGCGGAGAAGCGGCTGATGGAAGCGCAGAACCGGCGGCAGAAACGCTGGATGATTGCCGCGGCGACGGGATGTTTGTCCGTGATTCTGCTGCTGACGGGAGACTTCGTGTATACGGACGTGAATGCCGCGCCGCCGGCGGCGAAGGCCATCGTTGCGGCGGGAAATGTGGTGCGGATTCCGCTGAACGAAGTGCAAGATGGGAAGATGCATCTGTTCACGATCGAGGCCGGCGGTCAGTCGATCCGGTTCATGGTGATTAAGAAGCCGAACGGCTACGGCGCGGCACTGGATGCATGCCGCATCTGCGGGGCCGAAGGTTATCGGCAGGAAGGGCAAAACGTAGTTTGCAGGCACTGCGGCTCGGCGATTTACATACCGACGATCGGAGAGGCGGGCGGGTGCAATCCGATCGGAGTGCCATCGCATCTGGAGGGCGGAGATATTGTGCTGGACGTTTCATCGCTTGTGCAGGCGATGAAGGAAGTTCCGAAATAGGGGCGCGATACCCCGTGTGTGTTTGTGGGCGGTCACTGATCTCATGTTCGTGCGTCTAGTTGCGGATTCGTTTACGCGGCGCCCGCGCCGGAAGGTGCTGACGGCGGCGGCGCTGGCGTTGGGAATGGCCGTGGTGACGGCGGCGCTGAGCGTGTCGCTCGACGTGGGAGACCGGCTGGAGCGCGAGTTCCGTAGCCTCGGGGCGAATTTGGTGGTTACGCCGACGGCGGACTCACTGCCGCTTGAGATTGGCGGTGTCGATTACAGGCCGGCTAATGCGGGCGCGTATTTGCCCGAAGCGGACCTGCCGAAGATCAAGACCATTTTTTGGCACAACAACATCATTGCATTTGCACCTGAGCTACAGTTCTTGGCCCACATTCAGAAAGAGGACGCGGCGCCTTGGCAGCTCGAGCATCACGCTAAGGAAGTTACGGTGATAGGAACTTGGATCGGCCATCGGGTTGGACTGCCGGATGGCAATACGTTTGTGACCGGAATTGATCGGACGAACTCGTGGTGGACGGTGGATGGGCGTTGGTTCGTCGAGGGCCAAAAAGAATGTGTTGTTGGCGTGAAAGCCGCACAGCGTCTCGATCTTCACATAGGGGACAAAGTCATCGTTGACGTGCCCGATCCATCGAAGATGGTGCAAGTGGCTTCCGTCCTGACAATAACTGGAGCCCTGAGTACAGGCGGAGCTGCGGACGACGCTATTGTAGCCTCCTTGGAGCAAGCGCAAGAGATTTCGCGACTTCCCGCTGTATACCGCACGCTCTACGTAAGTGCGCTGACGAAGCCGGAGGACGATTTTGGACGGCGCGATCCGAAGACGATGAAGCCGGAGGAATACGAGCGGTGGATGTGCACGCCGTACATTTCTTCGATTGCGGCTTCGCTTAAAGAGGTGTTGCCGGGGACGGACGTGCGGGTGATTCGGCGCGTGGCCGAGGGAGAGGGAAGCATCCTGACGCATGTCCGCGCGCTGCTCTGGCTGGTGACGCTTGCGGCGTTCCTGGCTGCGGCGCTGGCGGTTGGCGCTTCGGCGGCGGCTTCGGTGATCGAGCGGCGGACGGAAATTGGGTTAATGAAGGCATTGGGAGCTGGTTCGGGAACTGTTGGTTTCCTTTTGGCCGCGGAACAGCTCGTACTTGCCTTTGTCGGCGGAGGGATCGGGTATTCGCTCGGCACGATTCTCGCGCGGGTGGTTGGGGAAAAAATTTTCGGGGTTGTGCCGGAGCCTTCCCTTTTGGTTTTGATTGCCGTTCTTGCGATCGCTGCAATCGTCACCCTTCTAGGCAGCGCAATTCCTTTGCGACGGGCTTCGCATTATCAGCCCGCGCCGATTTTGCGAGGCGAATGATGACGGCGCTTCGCACCGGCAATCGAGCCATGTTCTGGCGAATTCTTCGCCGTTTGCTCGGAGCAAATCGCGGGCGGCTGTTCGTGATTTTGCTCGCTCTCGGAGCAGGCGCGGCGGTCACCGCGGCGCTTCTGAATCTGCAAGTCGACGCCGAACGGCGCATTACAACCGAGTTTCGCGCGTTCGGGCCCAATGCCGTCATTGTTCCTCGCGGGAGCCAAGAAGGAGGGGCACAAGACAGAACTCTGCCGGAATCCGACTACCGGCTTGCGCCCACTTTTCCGGTGAATCAGGGTGGCAAGGCAGCCTCGCTTTACGTCGTGGCGGAAGCGCGAGCCTATGCCTCCGGGCGAAGCGCGCCTGCCGTGGTTGTTGGCACCCGGGAAGAAGGAGATGGATCCGGGCTCGGCCGGCTTTCTTGGGAAGTCTCGACTTCTCTTTCGCGAACTGAGCCGAACTGTTGGATCGGGAGGAAAGTATCTTCGGTCTTGGGCGCGAATATCAGCGATAGCATTCTTCTTCGATCAGCCGGGCGGGAAGAGACGTGCCACGTCTGGGCGATTGTTAGCTCCGGGGGAGCAGAGGATGATCAAATTTCGGTTAATCTTGAAACGGCGCAGCGCCTGGCCGATCTTCCAAAGCGCATTAGCCTGATTCAACTAAGAATTCCTGGCGCGCGTCAGGAAGTTGAAAGGCGGATAGCCTCCATACAGGCTGCGCTGCCGGACACCGATGTACACGGGATCAGGCAATTCACGGAAGGAGAGGCGAAAATCTATAGCCGGATCAGCGGATTATTGACGGCGACGGTGGCGATTGTGCTGTTGCTAACGGGCCTTTGCGTGATGGCGGCTATGACCAACGTGGCTATGGAGCGCAGGAACGACGTTGGGTTGATGAAAGCGATTGGCGGCGCGACGCGGCGAGTCTTGAGTCTTTTTCTGGCGGAGGCGGCCTTGCTTGGCATCGCGGGAGGCGCGATTGGCGCGGCCGCAGGGATTTTTCTTTCGATCTGGCTGGGCAAGCAAGTGTTTGGCGTAGCGGCAGAGCCGCGGCTGATTGTGTATCCTATATCCGTGGCACTCACGACTCTCGTTGCGATTCTAAGCGCGTATCCGCTTCGGCGCCTCGCCAGCGTGCGCCCCGCTTCGGTGTTTCGAGGTGAAGCGTGAGCGCGCCCGTCCAGATTCTGCCCGAACAGAAGAGTGGGACGCCGCAGGTGGCGATTGAAAATCTCGTCAAGAAATATGGCGCGCTGCGCGCGCTCGATGATCTGAGCTTCGACGTGCATGCCGCCGAGTGGGTGGCGCTGATGGGCCCCTCCGGCTCGGGCAAGACTACGCTCATTAATATTTTGGGTGGGCTCGATACGCTGAACGCAGGCCGCGTTGTGGTGGGCGGTGTCGATCTTTCGAAGCTGACCGAGAACGAGATGGTCCGGTATCGCGCTGAGAAGGTTGGCTTCGTTTTCCAGCAGTTTCATCTGGTTCCCTATCTCAGTGCGCTTGAAAACGTGATGCTCGCGCAATATTTTCACAGCATGACGGACGAAAAGCAGGCGGAAGAGGCTCTGCGACGCGTGGGCATGGGCGAGCGCATGACGCACTTGCCGGCACAACTCTCCGGTGGCGAACAGCAGCGCGTCGCTATCGCGCGGGCGCTGATCAATCAACCGAAGATTATCCTGGCCGACGAGCCGACGGGTAATCTGGATGAAACGAACGAAGAAGTCGTGCTGCAAATTTTTCGCGAGCTTCATAACGCCGGCCACACAATATTGATGGTCACGCACGACCCGGATATTGCGCGGCAGGCCGACCGGCGTATCGAGCTGGCCCATGGCCGGCTTCACTTTGATACCGCGCAGCACGGTCCGGGCCACCCGCTCGCTTGCCCGCTGGCTAACACCGCGGATTGCTGTACCTCCGTTTCCGCCGATGACGAAATTCGTTTCGATCACCTCCTCGAGCAAATTTGGATTTGCGGCGAGGAAGGGAAGCCAGCCCAAGTGAGTGCGCTGCACGCCAGCGGACCGGCGGGAAGCCTCCCGATCCTTCCGGAAGAGCCGGCCGTGAGGGTGCTCGGCCGCATGACGGAACTGAGTTTAGTTGCACTTCAGAATGGCGAAGCGCAGCTTACCCCCGTGGGAAGCCAGCGCGCGCGCGACGTCGTCCGCAGGCATCGTCTCGCTGAACGTCTTTTCAAGGACACTTTCTCGATTGACGATTCCGAAGCGCACACGCAAGCTTGCAAATTCGAACACATCATCAGCCCGGAGCTGGACCAGCGCATCTGCACCTTCCTCGGCCATCCGAAAACTTGCCCGCACGGCAATCCCATTCCGCCGGGAGATTGTTGCAACGGGAAACCGAAGAGCTGACGGACTGCCCCTTTCCGCATGCCCATTCCACTTGATCCGCGAAAAAAGCCGACAGATGTGAAAATCCACGTGAAAAGCGGCGCGGGAGTTGACATTACCTGGGCCGACGGGCACGCCAGCCACTACGACTTCGCTTATTTGCGAGAAGAGTGCCCCTGCGCTACATGCAATGACGAACGCGGAAAAAAGGAAGCCTTTGCCTCTGGCGCACCGGGGGCGCCCTCTTTTCCTGCGCTGCCCATGTATAAACCCAAAGTGCGCGCCCAAGCGGCGACAGTCGTAGGCAATTACGCGGTGCAAATCAGCTTCTCGGATGGCCACTCGACCGGGATCTACAGCTACGACCACCTACGCAACATCTGCCCCTGCGCCGAATGCGCCAAAGCGTTCCGCGCCGCGGCATCGTGAGCTGTTTCGGCATCAACAAAATCGTTTCAGCAGGAATAAAAAAGAGCGTTCGGCTAGACTTCGCGGCGGAAAAGTGGGAGCATTTTAGTCCGCTGATCGAGATCACCCGTACATGAGCAGCACTCCAAACAACCCCGCTGCCGCAGGCAGCCGAGGTAACGGTATTCCGCGCGTCATCATCGCCACGACGGCGCTGCTTACCTTTATCTCGTTTTGGCGCGCCGCGGCCATTGTTTTGAACGATTTGGCCTCCTCGGCCTATTACGCGGGCGGCGAAGCGGAAGGTTACATTGGCAAGACCGCTCCGTGGTTCATCCTGGCGATCATGCTGTTTTCGTACGCCGTCCGCGCGGTGTACGTCGAGAGCTGCAGCATGTTCGTGCGCGGAGGTGTGTACCGCGCGGTCAAGCAGTCGCTCGGCGGAACTCTCGCCAAATTCAGCGTTTCCGCGCTGATGTTCGACTACATTCTGACGGGCCCCATCAGCGGCGTCGCCGCCGGGCAATATTTGGCGGGGCTAATCAGTGAGTTGCTGCAATACACCCACCTGGGCAACCCGCTTACGGCGTACGAGGTGAATTTCATCGCGGCGAGTTTTGCGATACTCGTCACCGTTTATTTCTGGTGGGAAAACACCAAGGGCATTCCAGAGTCCAGCGACAAAGCGCTGATCATCATGAAGCTCGTCACAGTGATGGTGGTGTTGCTGATCGCCTGGTGTACGTACACGGCGATCCACATGCACGCGGCTCTACCGCCTTGGCCGCATGTGCGCAATCTCCGGTTGAATGCCGGAGCGCTCGGCTGGCTTGCAGGAAGCCCCCTGCCACACATGTTCGCCATCGTCGCGATCTTCATCGGACTGGGGCACTCGGTCCTGGCCATGAGCGGAGAAGAATCTCTCGCGCAGGTTTACCGCGAAATTGAGCACCCCAAGCTGCCGAACCTGAAAAAGGCAGGACTGGTCATCTTCATTTACAGCCTGGTTTTCACCTCCCTGGTCTCTTTCTTCGCGGTGATGATCATTCCCGATAAGGTCCGGCAAGGCTACCTGGAAAATCTTATTGGCGGGCTGGCGATGAGTCTGCAGGGGCCGTTCATCGCGCGGCTGATCTTTCATGTATTTGTGGTGGTCGTGGGCACGCTGATCCTGGCAGGTGCGGTCAACACCGCCATCGTCGGTTCGAACGGCGTGCTCAACCGCGTCTCCGAAGACGGAGTCCTCAGCTCGTGGTTCCGGCAACCGCATCCGCGATTTGGCACGAGCTATCGCCTGATCAATATCATCGTCGGCCTGCAAATTCTGACGATTTTTATCAGCCGCGGCGACGTCACTTTTCTTGCCAACCTGTATGCGTTCGGCGTTATCTGGAGTTTTACGATGAACGGACTGGCCGTACTCGTGCTGCGCTACACGCGGCCCGGCCAGCGCGAATTTCAGGTACCGTTTAACTTTTATATTCGCGGAGTGCAGATTCCCGTTGGCCTTGGCTTGATCACGCTCACGCTTTTTTTGATCGCGGTCACCAATCTTTTCACCAAGCCAGTAGCAACCATGGCTGGCGGCGCCTTCTCCATACTGCTCTTTATGGTTTTCACGATTTCCGAGCATCGCACGCAAAAGGGCAGCTCTTCTCAGATGGAGATGGACCAGTTCAATTTGGACCTGGAGTCCGAGCTGACGCCGGAGGCCGTCGGCGCGCGCTCCGGCAATATCCTCGTGCCAGTGAGCAACCACTTCAATCTCTATCATTTGGGAAACGTACTCGACCGTATTAAACCGGGGCGCCGCGATGTGGTTGTCTTGCATGTCCGCTTATTGCGCCGGTCGGCCTCCGGAGAAAACGAGCTGGACGCGGATCAGCTTTTTGGCAGCATCGAGCAGCATCTGTTTTCGCAAGCGCTTTCCATGTCGGAAAAGCGCGGGAAATCGATACGGCTCGCGGTGGTGGCGTCCAACGACCTTTGGGAAGGCATCTTGCGCGCGGGCGCTTCTCTGCAGTCCAGCACCATTGTGATTGGGCGCTCGGCAAAGGACAACACCGAGGAGCAGGCGCGGCAAATCGGCGACGCATGGGAAAAGCTCGGCGACATCAAGCCGCAATTTAACCTGGAAATTCATCTGCCGAATGGCGACAAGATCTACAAGGTGCTTGGGCCGCACGCGCCGAATTTGACCGCAAATGAAGTCAATCTTCTGCACCGGCTGTGGCTGCGCTTCAGCGACGTCCTCGCACCGCAAGAGCTGCACCATCACGATGTAGTGCACTTCGCTCTCGAAGAGGTGAAGAAAGAAATCGAGGAAGGACACGAAGACGAAGTCGTCACGCGGCTGCGCGCCCACCTCGAAGCGAATCAAACGAAAAAACCGCCATCTTCTTGAAGAGGACTGCGGCCCGCAAGAGACTCTTTCACCCCTGGCGGAAATCCTGTCTTAGGCGAGCTGCGTGGTGCAATGGCCGCAGCGTTTGGCCTGAATGGGGATGCTCATGGCGCATTGCGGACAATCCTTCGTGGTGGGCGCTGCCGGCGGCTTTTTTGTCCAGCGATTCACCGAACGCACGAGAAGAAATACGGCGAACGCGACAATCAGAAAATTGATCACGTTGTTTATAAACACGCCGTAGTTCAGTGTCGCAACTCCAGCCTTTTTCGCCAGATCAATTGTGTCGTAGTGTGCGGACGAGAGACTGATGAACCGGTTCGAGAAATCGACGGGCCCAACGAGCCTCCCGAGGGGAGGCATCATGACGTCATTGACGAAGGATGTGACGATCTTTCCGAATGCCGCGCCGATGATGATGCCGACCGCCATATCCAGCACGTTTCCGCGCATGGCAAATTCTTTGAATTCCTTGAGCATGGTGCGCCTCCTATTTAATTTGTGGCGTGGGCCAAACGATCGCCCCTGCGCGACTGCAGAAGCAGAGAGGGCCGTTCGTCGGCAGATTATAGCTGAAGAGAGAAGAAAGTTAAGGGAGCAATGCAAGCGTGCAGATTAACGTGGAAGAAAAACAAGGACCGCTCCGATGATGCCGCGCACGGCCATGACCACGCCTGCGGCGGCGAGCAGCGGCGCGACCCATTGGAAGGGCACCCGGGAAATGGCCAGCATAACCGCGCCGAGGAGAGTCAAGGAAAGCCCGCGCGTCCAATTTTCCCAGCGTGCCCACCATTTTTTGGACCCGTAGAGGGCACGCAGCCCCCAGAGAATAAGGACAACACTTAGGACGAGCCAGGACACTTTGTGGCGTTCGACGAGGATGCGCCCGGTGAGAGCCAGCCAAACGACGAGTACGCCGAGCAGAAGAAAGATCACTTCAATGAGAAGCCGCAGAACGCGCTGGGGCGTGAGCATCGTCATTCAACGCTTTTAGGAGACGCGCTCGATGCGCACTTTTTGCAGGAGCACCGGCGTTTTTGGGCGGTCGCTCGAATCGCGCGGGAGGTTGGAAATCTTGTTGGCCACGTCCTGCCCCTCAACGACCTCGCCGAAGATCGTATGTTTGTTATCGAGCCAGGGGGTCGCCGCCACGGTAATGAAAAATTGGCTGCCGTTTGTGCCGGGCCCGGCGTTGGCCATGGATAGCTTGCCAGCCTTGGAATGGTTCAACGAGGGGTGAAACTCGTCCGCGAACCGATAACCTGGGCCGCCGCGTCCGGTGCCTTGCGGGCAGCCTCCCTGAATCATGAATTGGGGAATCACGCGATGGAAGACGAGTCCATCGTAGAAATTCTTTTTTAGCTTTTTACCGGTGCTCTCGTCGGTGAATTCCTTCGTACCCTCTGCTAGCCCGATGAAATTTTCGACGGTTTTCGGGGCTTCCTTCTCAAGAAGCCGTACCACGATGTTACCCTGCGAAGTCTCGAAAATTGCGTACGTACCTGAAGGTCGGCTCATGCATTCTCCTCGTGTAGCAATTTATCCTACACGAGCCGCAGCAGCGCGCGCCACTCGCCCCGCGTCACCAGCCTTTTTGTTTGCGCAACTCGGTGATGTGCGCTGTGTGATGTCTTCCGTGCCATGCGTAAAGAAAGACCAGCCAGTCCACGGTGCGTTCGCCATGCTCGGGGTGCATCAGAACGCGCGCAAAGTGCTCCGGCTTCAAGGATCGCCACAGGCGGTCCCAGCGCTCGTGAATCGAGTCTAGAAGTGTTTGTGAACTTTCGATGGGCGCCGATTTCGCGTCCGCCAGCTCGGCCCAGGCTTTTTCGTCATAGGGCTTGATCATCGGTTTTTCTTCCGTGAGGGCCAGCTTCAGACGCACGTACGCATTCAAGTGGCTGTCTGGAACGTGATGGACGACCTGACGCACGGTCCATCCGCCAGCCCGATACGGCGTATCCAATTGCGCGTCGCTCAAGCCGCGCACTGCTGCGCGCAATTTCGCCGGCGTTGAAGCGATCTCATCCATTGCCTGCAGCCGCATTTCGTGGGTAACTTGAGCGGGCATGGCGAATTTTCCAATGGGATAGCGCGGATCCACAGGATTCCCTCCTTGGGCAACCTCACTCGCCACAATTTACGCTGTCGCGACTATAGCTGCGGCCTCCGAAGCGGTCAACGCCATGCGGATGGAGAGGCTCTCCAATTTGGATGCTTCGCATTCCGATTCTCGGCGGAGGGGATGCTACAATACGAAACTTCGCGATGCTTCCGCGAGTTGCATCGAACGTGCGCGCTGCTGAATCTAATGTATGGAGAAAAACGGGAATGTATAACGTCGTGATTATCGGCAGCGGCTGCGCGGGACTCACAGCTGCCATCTATGCGGGGCGCGCCAATTTGAAGCCGCTGATCATTGACGGCCACGAGCAGGGCGGGCAACTGTCGCTCACTACGCATGTTGAGAACTATCCGGGCTTCCCCGACGGCATTATGGGGCCGGAGCTCATCGAAAACATGCGCAAGCAGGCCCAGAAATTTGGCGCGGAATTCAAGGCCGGTGCGGTGAGCGAGGTGGATCTCACTCGGCGTCCATTCAAAATCACGGCAGGTAAAGACATCTACGAAACCAAGGCGCTGATCGTCGCCGCCGGAGCTTCGGCGCGCCTGCTGGGGCTCGCGGGCGAGCGAGAATTAATCGGCCATGGCGTCTCGACCTGCGCGACGTGCGACGGCTATTTTTTTCGGGAGAAGGGCATCGCCGTCGTTGGGGGCGGCGATTCCGCCATGGAAGAGGCGAACTTCCTGACGCGCTACGCCAGCAAGGTTTACCTCATTCACCGGCGCAACGAGTTTCGCGCTTCGAAGATCATGATTGACCGCGCCAGGGCCAACCCGAAAGTCGAGTTTGCCACGCCCTTCGTGGTCGAAGAGATTTTGTCGCCCAAAGGCCATGTGGAAGGGGCGCGCCTGCGCCACCAGCAGACCAAAGAGCTTCGCGAAATCGCCGTGGACGGGATATTCGTGGCCATCGGCCACGATCCGAACTCGACCGTGTTCAAGGGCAAGCTCGAAATGGATAACAACGGCTATCTCATCGCCAAACATGGCAGCCTGACGAACGTTCCCGGTGTGTTCGTTGCCGGCGATGTGCAAGACCACCGCTACCGCCAGGCCGTCACCGCCGCGGGCTCCGGTTGTATGGCCGCGCTGGATGCAGAAAAGTTCCTGGAAGAGCACAAGGACTAGTCGCTCCGCTTTTACACGGGCATAATCGTACTCGATGCTTCGCGCGACGCTTCTCAAGCTTTCCGAAAGTCCCCGCTTCGCCAAATGGGTCACTTCAAACGGCACCACGCGCCGTATGGCTCGCCGGTTCGTCGCGGGCGAAACGCTCGACGAAGCGGTTGAAGCGGCTCGCGCCTGCAACAACGCCGGCATGCACGTTAGCCTGGACTATCTCGGAGAGAACTCCTCGACGACGTCGGATGCGCAAAAGGCCCGCGACTCTTATCTGGAAGTATTCGAGCGCATCGCGCAGGAGCGGCTTTACGCCAACGTTTCTTGCAAGCTGTCGCAACTCGGTTTGGACCTCAACCTCGATTTCTGCCAAGGGCTGGTCCGCTCGATCGCGGAACGCGCGGCCGCTTATGAGAATTTCCTGCGCATCGATATGGAGGGTTCGGTTTATACGCAGAGGACCATCGAGCTCGTCAAGCGGGTCCGTTCCAGCACACCGGCCGTCGGCACGGTCATTCAGTCGTACCTTTATCGCAGCGAAACGGACATCCAGGATTTGCTCGCCTATGGCTGCCGTATCCGCCTTTGCAAGGGCGCGTATAAGGAGTTGCCGGACGTTGCGTATCCACACAAGAGAGACGTGGACTTCAATTATGTCCGTTTAATGAAGATTCTTTTGCCCAGCGGCTTTTACCACGGATTTGCCACCCACGATCCGCACATGATCGCGGAAACCATTCGCTGGGCGGCCGCCAAGCAGATTTCCAAGGACGATTTCGAGTTTCAGATGCTTTACGGCGTGCGGACGGACCTGCAGCAGCGCCTCGTAAAGGACGGGTATCGCGTGCGCGTGTACATTCCTTACGGCAACGACTGGTTTCCCTATTTCATGCGGCGCCTGGCTGAACGACCCGCTAATCTTGGCTTCCTACTTCGAAATTTCTTCCGCTGAGAGGATGGCCTCTTAGGCCAACGCTTGTTGGTTCGATTCGGCGAACCTTGGCCCAACGCTTAGGCTGGAAGTAGGGGCGAACATGACTTCCCCTGGCCGACAAGATGGGTAATCGGACTGCCGAAGGGATCTTGCACGGGAGGCTATCCCGCGGCGTTCCTCCTCCGGAATGAGTTCAAGACGACCAGGTCCGCGCAAATCGCTTAGACCCAACCGCCATCGATGACGTAGCTTTGATTTGTGATTGCCGCGCTGTCATCGGAAGCCAGGAAAAGAACGAGGCGAGCGACTTCTTCAGGCAAAATCATGCGCTTCAGGGCCTGGTTACGAAGGATCTCCGCGCGATATTCTTCCGTGAACCAAAGTTGTTTCTGCCGCTCGGTCAGGATGGCGCCGGGGAGCACGGAGTTTACGCGGATGTTGTGCGGGCCCAGTTCATGGGCAAGAGTGCGCGTGAGTCCGACGATGGCGGCCTTCGCAGCAATATATACGGGCAAACCAGTCGAGGGAATGATCCAACTGATGGAGCTCAAGTTGATGATGGACCCTTGACCCGCTTTCTTCATGGCCGGAACGACGGCCTGGGTTGCGAAGAATTGGTGCCGCAGATTCACGGCTATGCAGCCATCCCAATCCTCCGGTGTTACGTCCTCGAGAGAATGGCGGGCGTCGTTCCCCGCGTTGTTGACAAGCACGCGGATCGTGCCGTAGCGCTTCTCGATCTCGGCGAAGACTTCGCGGAGCCTCGAAATACTTGTCAAATCGCAGTGCAGGAACTCCGGGGGGTGCGTGCATTTTCCGGAAAGGGCTTTGGCTAAGCGTTCAGCGTTTTGCTGATCGATATCCAGGAAGGCGACCCGGGAACCCTGCAGAGCGAAGTGTTCTACGAGAGAAGCGCCAATCCCGTATGCGCCGCCGGTGATGACGACCAATCGGTCTCGCAGACTGGGGTAGACGGCAAATTGCTTTTGAACATTCATGGCGCGGGCCGAAACACCAGTTTAGAAACAATGGGCAGCGTGCAAGCCGAGAGCGCGCAGTAGAGAGCACGAGACATTTTCATCCTTATCCTGCCGGCCGAAACGGGATTTGGCGCCAGGCAAGGCGACAGTCTACAACACGTATTCGTGCCGCAAATCCAAAAGTGAGAGCTATAGGTGTAAGACGGGTTCAATCGTGCGGCGGGATTCCGGCTCGACACCACGCCAACCTACCGGGCGGCCGCTGACCGCTTCTTTTACGGAGCGAAAGAGGACGACGTACATCAACTGGCGATAGTAGAAGCGTTGCAGAATAACGGGAACGAGCAAAGTCCAATCCTCTTTTTTCTCGAGGGCAAAGGCGACGACGCACGTGAGGAGGTCAATGAGCAGGAAGCCGAGGAAGAAGAGGACGGATTTTTCCACGTCGGCGCTCGTCCAGAGCTGGGGCAGCCTGGTGATGCGGAATTGCGCAAGACCCCAGAGCAATAAGGAACCGAAAAACATGAGGTCGATGACCGGAGAAATCAGCGGCAGCACGAGCTGAAAGACGAAGATATTCGGCAGTGCGATCCAGCCCAAGGTTCCGTACTTCGGCCGGACCAGAGTATCGCCATGCTTCCAGAAGGATTGCAGAGTTCCGAACGTCCAACGGAACCGCTGGCGAATGAGGGCGGCGGCGGTGTCTGGAGCTTCGGTCCAGGCGATAGCGTCTTCTTCGTAGCTGATGCGCCAACCGAGACGGCGTATGCCAATCGTGAGGTCTGCATCTTCGGCTACCGTGTCCGCGGTGAAGCCGCCGGCGGCCTCGATGGCTTCTTTTCGCCAGGCACCCAGCGCACCGGGCACGACCGTGATGCAATTCAGAAGATCGAAAGCGCGCTTCTCCATGTTCTGGCTGGTGATGTATTCGAGGGCCTGCCAGCGGGTAAGCCACAGCGAGCGATTGCCGACTTTGACGTTGCCGGCGACGGCGCCGACGGTGGGATCGGAAAAATGGCGCAGCAGCTTGCCGATCGCGTCGGGCTCGATTTCGGTGTCGGCGTCAATCGTCACAACGATTTCCGTGGTGGCTTCTCCCAAGGCGCGGTGCAAGGCGGCGGCTTTGCCGCGATTTTTCTGATGGATGATGCGCACGCGCGAATCTTTGCCGAAGGATTCGTCCAGCAGCGTGCCGGTGCTGTCGATCGAGCCATCATTCACAACGATGACGCGAAGAGACTTGACGTCGGACGCCAGGACGGAGGTGATCGTCTGAACCACAACGCTTTCCTCGTTGTGCGCGGGGATCAAGACGGTGACGCTGGGCTCGGGCACGGGCATTTTGGTGTGGTCCGGGCGAAGCTTTTCGATGAGCGCGAGAATGCCGATGATGATGGCGCGCGCGCTCACGAGAACAATGCCGGCGATGAAGATGGTGGCCATGCCGAACCGGAACCACTGAAAAATGGCGAAGATGAAGCCGTCGGCGCGGGCTTCAAAGCGCTCCTGAGGCGAGAGTGGAAGCATAACCTGGGCGCGAGTCTTGCCTAGAAGATCGGCAATGGACACGAACTGATAGCCGCGAGCGCGCAGATCGTCGATGACAATGGGGAGAGCGGCAACGGTGTGAGCGCGCTCTCCGCCGCCGTCATGGAACAGGATGATGTTGCCTTTGGTCACCTGGCTCAAAACATTGTTGATGATTTCTTCAGTGGGAATCTGATTCTTGCCGTCGGAAGTGCTCCAATCGTCAGGATCGACGCGCTGGCCAACGATTAAGTAACCCATGTCCTGCGCGAAAGGAAGCTGGGCGACTTCCTCGGCGTATTCCGGCTGATGATCGATGCCGTAGGGGGGGCGGAAGAGGATGGACTTGACGCCGATGGTGCTTTCGATGAGGCGCTGGGTGAGATTCAACTGCCATTTGAGTTCGGTCTTTGAGATTTGATCGAACTCGGGATGCGTGAAGGTGTGATTGCCAATTTCGTGGCCCTCGGCATACTCGCGCTTGAGAAGATCGGGATGCTGGTTGGCCTCTTCGCCAACGACGAAAAAGACGGCGGGAGCATGCTTTTCCTTGAGGATATCGAGAATCTTGGGAGTCCAGCGCGGATCGGGACCGTCGTCGAAAGAGATGACGAGTTTTTTCGGCGATGAACCGCCAATCTGATCGATGTCATAGGAGAGGGGATATTCGTCGTAGGATTCGTCGGTGAAAAGATCGGTGGAAGGTTCGTAGGTGAACGACCGGCGGCCGGATTTCGGGGTATCGGCAAAATGCCAAATGTCTCCCTCGCCTTCAAGAGTCAAATCGGGTCCGGGCGGGATGTCTTTGATTTTTTCACGAGCGGCGTCATCGGGACGAGTGGCGTCCCAGATCGGCCAGATGGAAGAGTCTGAGGAGCCCATACGCCAAAGAGCGGTGCCCTGGACGCCCATGCGTTCGCTGGCGCGAAGCTGGTTGTAGGCGGTGACGGCGTCAAGGAACCAGACGCGATGGACGTGATTCTCCTCGTCGGAATAGGAGTAGTGGGGATTTAGAGAGGCCTCGTCAAATTCAACGTCGGTCTCCGATTCGTATGCGTGCAAGAGTGCTTCCTGTACGCTGTCCGCGGCGCTGGACCAGACTCCCTTCTTATCGGTTTCGCCCCAGTCGTAGGCGTAGTTCGCGATGCCCACGACGATTTTCTGCGCGGGCACGACTTCGCGGATCTGGCGGAGATTTTCGAGGAACCAATCCTGGGCGGCGATGGGGCCGGGCGGCGAAGTCTGCCAGTGCTGGTCGTAATCCATGAGGATGATGGCGTCGCACTGTTTTCCAAAAAAACCGTAATCGTAGTCGCTGTCGCGCGCGGGGAGAGCGAGCATGAGTTTGAGGCCGGCGGCGTGCAGGGAAGCGGCGAGCTCGGTGGCGAACTGGCGGAAGTGCGCCTGGCTGTCCTCGGGAACTTCCTCGAAGTCCACGACGATACCGGCCTGGTGGGCTTGCACGGCAAATTCCGTGACATTTTGAATGAGAGTGTGGCGAGCCACGGGATTTGCGAGAAGAGCGGCCATCTCGGAAATGCGCCAGACGGTGCCGTCGTAGTTATCGAGCATGCCCATCACGGGCAATTCCGCTGGGGGATTGAGGGAGCGCAGCCATTCGTGGAGCTCATCGGCCTGGAGGATGGAGATGGCCTGCTGGGGAGTGGCCTTCACGGCATGGGTTTGGTAATGGCGGTAATCGACAATCGTAAGAGCGCCGTCCGGCGTTACGCCGTGCAACTGTTCGGGGATGAGCAAGTCGAGATCTTTGTAGTGCTTCTTGAGAGAAGCGAGGCTGTTGGCGTCCCAGCTGACGTAAAAGGCGGCGCGAAGCGGGTCGTAGCTTTCCGGGATTTTGCCGATATTGGCGACGCGGCGCTTGCGGCCTTCGCGGACCACGGCTTGTTTTTTCTTGCTGGACTTCAGCGCGTGAAACGCGGGCTTGATGGCCGGAAGAAGGCCGCCGGGAAGCTCGACGCTGGCGATGATGCTGACGAAGAAATAGGCCATCAGGAGCGTCAGGAGAGCGCCCGAGATTTCCATGGCACGACGCGTGCGGCGCCAGCGCGCGCGCTCCGCGTCGTAAAAAATAGGTCCGCGTTCTTTCATGAGTGCTTACAAAAACTTTTAACCTGGCGGCATGGCCGGGAGCCGAGCCCTGGGCGAGCCCTAACCCGCTGCACGAATCCGTCCTCTCTATTGTAAGATGCGTTTCGCCTATGAAGCGAATTTTCTCGCGTCTTGTCCCCGCGTTACTTGTGGGCTTCTGCTTGCGGCTTTTCTTCGTGCTGAAGTTTCCGGCGAATGCCGCGGATACGGTGCTGTATGAGCAGATGGCCACAAACTGGCTCCAGCATCACGTTTACGCGATGAACGTGAACGGGGCGATTCCGCCGGTCGACCTGCGCATGCCGGGTTATCCCGCGTTTTTGGCGCTGATTTATACGATCACCGGACGGACAGGCCCGGACGCGCGATTCTACGTCATGCTGGGACAGGCTGCGGTGGATTTGTGCGCTTGCGTGGTCACGGCAAGCCTGGCCGCGATGCTCTTTTTGATGCGGCCGAATTCGGAGAATTGGTCACGCGTGTTTGTGGTCACGCTGTGGCTAGCCGTGCTGTGCCCTTTCACGGCGAATTATGCGGCGGTGCCGCTGACGGAAGTCTTCGCGGTGTTCTTTACGGCGGCCGCGCAAGTGGCGTTGATCGCGCTCGTCTGGGATGCGTACGGCGGACGGCTGAAACTTCTGCAATCCAGGCGAGCCTCGAAGCATTCGGAATCGATCCTCGCTTTTGCAGCGGGGCTGCTCATAGGAACGGGGACGCTATTTCGTCCCGAAACGCCGATGTTGCTCGTCCCAGCCTGGATACTGTTCGCTTTCCTGTGGTTGAGAAGACGGCAGTTTCTCTTTTGGCTGCGGCTGACGGCGCTTTCCGTGATCGGTTGCTTGCTGCCGCTTCTGCCGTGGGCCGTACGGAACGCCGTCACTCTGCACGAAGTGCAATTCCTCGCTCCGAAATATTCGAATTTGCCGGGCGAACTCGTGCCGTACGGTTTCATGGCCTGGGAGAAAACGTGGCTCTTTCGCATCAAGGATTGCTATCTCGTTCCGTGGAAGCTGAATGGAGAAGAGATCAACCTGGACGACATACCGGCGCGGGCTTTCGATTCGCCGCAAGAGAAGGAGCGCGTGGGGGCGATTCTCGATCAGTACAACGAAGACGTGACGCTCAGTCCTGAGGAAGACGCGGCGTTCGGGCGAGTGGCGCGAGAGAGGACGGGGCGACATCCCCTTCGCACTTATCTGTGGATTCCCATCGCGCGCGCTTTCACGATTTGGTTTACACCGCGAATCGAGCTGCTGCCGTATTCGGGCGACGTTTTTCCGCTCGCCGATGCCTGGGAAAACGATCGCATCGATCAATCCGTCACTGTCGGATTTTTCCTGCTGAATGTCTTGTACATCGCTCTTGCAGCATGGGGTGCTGTGCGATTATGGCGGCAAAATTCAGCGTTGCGCCTGGCGGTTGCCTTCCTCGTGGGTTATATGGTGCTGCGCACGGCGTTCCTCACCACGCTCGAGACGCCGAGCCTCGCTATGTGCTGGAGTGTTTTCCGGCGATTCTAGCGCTCGCGGGCCAGGTTTTCGGCGGCCGCGGCAAATCTATCGGTTTGAAGGAAATTTAGCAAAATCCTTCCGCCTATTTTTCTTCGACGGGCTCGGGATGAATGGTGACACGGTAGATTTGCGGAAATTTTTCCTTGACGCGGTCTTCCAGCGCGGCAGTGACGTCGTGCACCTGGGTGATCGGCAGATGGCCCCGCATCGTGCAATGGCAGGAAGCCAGGATGTGATGCTCGACCTGGCGCACATGAACGTCGTGACAATTCACGAGCTCATCGAATTCGGAAGGCAAAGTGTTCAGAAACTGTTCGATGGCGCTGGAGAGTTGCTTCATTTCGCCGGCGCCGGAATCAGGCGTGGCGATGTGCCGGCCGAGCGGCTCGATGTGAATATTCACGTTGGTCGAACCGTCGCGCAGCTTGCGGATTTCGTCTTCGAGTTCGGTGGCCTGGCGGTGGGCATCGCGCAAACTTAAATTTTCGTCGACTTCGAGGTGGAGTTCGATGAAGAGCTGACCGTCGTGCTGGAGCGCGGTGACATCGTGAATGGCCAAGCCCATGCGCTGGGCGACGGCGCGAATGGCTTCAAATAGATGCTCGCCTTGCGGGGCGCGCGGTTCGGCGTGAACCATGACGTCCGCGGGGACAATCTCGCCGATGCGCTTTTCGATGGCATCGCTCAGGGCGTGCACTTGTTCGAGGCTGGCGGTGCGGGCGACGCTGACGGTGGCATCGACGAAATGGCGGTTACCGGCACGGCGGACGCGAACGCGGTCGACGTCCAGCACGCCATCCATGCGCGCCACGGCGCGGGCAATTTCCTGCTGCAAACCCTTGGGAGCGACATCGAGAAGAGCATCCATGGTGCGACGGCCGAGCTGCGAGCCGACCCAAATGATGACGGCGGCAACGGCGAGGCCCGCAAGAGCGTCGGCGTAGGCAAGCCAAGGCAGATTCCAGGACTCGCCGGCCCAGACGAGGGCGATACCGGCGATCACCACGAGAGTGCTCCAAACGTCCGTTGAAAAATGGAGCGCGTCGGCTTCCAAGGCGTCACTGGAATATTTTCTCGCGACGAGCTTGAGAGCGCGAGCGCGGGTCAGATCGATGGCGAGGGCCGCGAGCAGAATCAGGATAGCGGTGACGCTGGGCCGGATGTGCACGCTGCGGAAGAAGAGCCGATTAAACGCCTCGTAAATGATGTACAGAGCGGTGAGGAGTAGGAGGCCAGTCTCGACGAATGCGGAAAAATTCTCGAACTTGCCGTGGCCGTAGGGATGGCGTTCGTCGGCCGGCTCGTCCGAGACGCGAACGGAGAGAAAGGTGATGATCGCCGCGATGAGATCCAAACCCGAATGCAAAGCTTCCGAGAGAACACCCAAACTGCCGGTTCGAATGACGAGGAAGGCCTTCAGCGAAACGAGCACCACGGCGGAGCCGACGCTCAGCAGCGCCGCCCTCCGTTTTTCCAATGCTTCTGCGTTTTGCCGAGCCGCCATGACGGTCTAGTTAGACTACCTCAAGTGGCGAAGGTTTCCGCATATCGCGAAGAACGACATGCCAAGAACCGAGAGCAGGGCGCGGAGCGTAGAAGCGCAGGCGGGAATTCCGGGCCTAAAGGCGGCGATTCACCCGACTTCTGAAACGGCGGGCTTCGAGGAGTGCAGCCGGCGGGACGTAAGCAATCGCCTATGCGTATTGTTTTCGGCACTTGCCGTTTGCGCTAAGAAGGAGTACTTTCTCGCATCGTTGCGGGAGCCCCGCCTATGAACTTCCTTAGCCGGAGTGTCTTCGTTATTCTCACAGGAATGCTGCTTTCTGCGCCGAGCGGATTCGCACAAGCGGCGGCGACTTCTCCTGCGGCCACGGTGTGGAACGCGCTCTCCTCTCCAGCGATGGATCCCGCCAAATCGGCCCATGCGGAGAACGTTGACATTATTCGCGACCACGTGCGCATCAATCTGACGGACGGCACAATTCAGTTCACCGCGCCCGTAAACGGCGTCGTATTCGGCGCGGTGTTTCATGGGAAAGGAGTGCTGCAGGCGATCCCGCCCAATCCTCAGGAGGCTCAACAACTTCGTCTGTTCACCAAGCAAGACAAATTAAACGTGGCGTTCACGGACGCTACATTCAGTTTTACGGATGGATTGCTCGAAGAAATCGGCAAACAGGTGAAATGGCAGGCCTCTGGCTCCCCAGGCGACGATTTCTATGCCAGGCGGCAGCAGGAGCGAGAAGACCTGGGCGAATCGGCCATGCCTCGGCTGCTGCAAAGTATTTTGTCCGCGGACCACGCGCGCACGGCGTACTTTTTCGCGGACCTGAAAACTTCCGAAAAAAGCTGGGTGGAAGTTCATGACGATGCGCTGGAGCCGGAGGATATCAAGATTGGCCGGTGGGTGGACGTCGGACCCTTCAAGATATTCGACACCTGGATGAATTTTCCGGCGGGAGGGCGCACGAGCGCAGACGCCTGGAAAGATCCGCAAGCTAAAGAAGATTTCGCGATTCGCAGCTACAAGATTGATGCAGAGGTCACATCCGGCGCGGAGTTGAACGCCACTGCGCGTCTAGACCTAGAGCCGCGGTTCTCTGGGCTAAACGTGTTGATTTTCGATTTGGATGGCAATCTGCGCGTCGAATCCGTCAAGGATTCGGGCAACAATGCGTTGGCGTTTTACCAGTCGCGGGAAGGAAAGGACCGCTATCAGTCCTACGGGGATTATGTAGCGGTGGTTCTGGCCAAACCGCTTGCCGCCGGAACGCCAATCTCGGTCGAATTTCGCTATGGCGGAAAACGGGCGATTCGCAAGGCCGGCGCGGGAAATTATTTTTGCGAAAGCTCGGGCTGGTATCCCGAGCGGCCGAATAGCTTCTCAACGCGAGCCAATTTTGACCTTACGTTCCATAGTCCCAAGAAGTTGGTGCTGGTCGCCACGGGTGAAAAAACGAGCGACACGGTGGACGGAAATACGCGAGTCACAACATGGAAGAGCGAGATGCCCCTGGCGGCGGCCGGCTTCGCGTATGGAGATTACAAGGAGACGAATGATAAAGCAGGCAACGTGGATATCGATGTTTACGCAAATCGCGAGCCCGATGACGTGATGGAGGCGATACAGCGTTATTTTCAGGAGGGCCCAGGCCAGCAAGAAGCCGCGGTCGGTTCGATGTCACCATCGAACCTAGCCAAGACCATGGGGACTGAGATCGCGAACGCCGTGCGCGTTTTTTCGGCGTGGTTCGGTCCCTTTCCCTATAAGCACCTCTCGGTCACGAGCCTGCCCATCAGCTATTCTTACGGACAGGGCTGGCCCGGACTGCTCTATCTCTGGTCCGGTTCGTTTCTGGATTCGACGCAACTCAACGCCATTGGTATCCATGATCAGACCGCAGTGACAGACTATTTCCGTGGCCATGAGACATCGCATCAATGGTGGGGGCACCGGGTGGGCTGGAAGAGCTATCACGACCAATGGTTGTCGGAGGGATTTGCGCAGTTTTCGGGGGATCTCTATGTGGAGTACCGCCAGAACATGAAGGAGTATTTGAACCGCTGGCGGAAAGAGAAAGAGCTGCTGCACACCAAAGACACGAATGAGCGCGAGGTGGAAGCTCTGGGGCCGATCTGGATGGGCTATCGCATCCGTTCATCCGTCACGAGCCCCAGTTCGTACCAGGACTTGATTTATTCAAAGGGCGCGTATGTCTTGCAGATGTTGCGGATGCAGATGATGAATCCGCACGACAAGGATCCGGACCAAGCATTCCAGGCAATGATGCAGGATTACTGCAAGACCTTCGACAATCAGGCGGCATCGACGGAAGATTTCAAAGCGATCGTCGAGAAGCACATGACGCGCGGGATGGATCTCGACGGCAACCATAAGATGGACTGGTTTTTCAACGAGTACGTTTATGGAATTGGGGAGCCGCAATACACGTTTCACGCCACGGCCGACGCTACCGCCGACGGGAAGACCCACATCAAGGGAGAACTCATCCGCACCGGAGTTCCGGACAACTGGAAGGATGTCATCTCGCTCTACGCCCATGTCGGACCAAGAACGATAAAAATGGGAACGATCGCGGCGACGCACGCAAGCGAGCCGCTGGAGTTCACGGTGGGCGGAAAAATCGACCGAGTGTCGATCAACGATTACGAGGGTCTGCTCGCAGAGGTCAAACAATAGCGCGAGGCCCCAGATGTGAAGGCACGAAGAAATGGAGCGGCTATTCCGCTGTCATAGGCGGAGGAGGCAGCAACGGAAGGCGCTTCGGTTCGCCGCGCGCGCCGCGTACTTCGAGGTCATCGATGAGAATCGATGGCGCCACCATCGAAGCGGGGAGGCCGTTGCGGGCCGAACCGAAGGCGCCTAGAGCGGTTCCGGCGAAACCGGCGTCCTGGCTCTGCATGTAGTTGTAGACGAAGTCGTCGCTGCCAATGCCGTCGAGATTGCGCAGCATGCGGGTGTTCAAGCCGATGATGCGGCTTCCGCGGATCATCTCTTCGCGTCCGTCATCCGGATAGATTTTGAACACGATGAGGGGCAAGCGATCGCCGGTGCCGGCACCGCCGCTGAAGCTGGCCAACAGCTCGGAAAAATCATCCTGGTGTAGCAAGCTGATGGCGGGATTATCCATTTCCCGGACGATGAGACAGTAAGGCAACTTTTCGGAGCGGCACTCATCGAGGAACTTTTTCTTCATATCGACAGGGGAGAGCGTGTCCGTAGCGTTGAAGAAAAGATTGCTCATCGTCGGCTTGGCATCGTTCAAAAAGGCGGAGCGGCCGTGGCCATTGGATTGGTCTCCGTCCGGACCCGGCCGGCGGGACATGAGCAGTTGTTTGACGATGCCGTCGTCCACAATCGTGACTTTCTGGGCGCGGACGCCTTCATCGTCGACGGAGTAGCCACCCAAGAGCGGCGTTCCATGGAACTCTGTCGCGGATGGATCGTCCACCAAAGAAACCGACGTAGGCAATACGCGAGCACCCATTCGGCCAACCCAGTCGCTCCTTCCACCTAAGCCGGTGAGAAGCTGTTCCACGACGGGGGTAAAAGAAACAGGCGGCCGGGCGCCGTTGATCGCGGGCGTAAGTACCTGAGCGAGAAGCGGAGCAGCGGCGCGGGATTCAAAGAGCACGGGACCGGTATAGTCCTGGGCGGGTTCCGCGGCACGCATGGCCATCAATTCGGTTCCGGTGACGTTAAGCGCCTTGCGAACTGAGTCGACGCTGGGAAGATCGGCGGGTTTCGGGGCGTACGTGGCGTACATGTGGTTCACTTGCATGCCATCGTCGGCGAGGGTGTCCATACCAGCTTCGATTGCTGCATAGGAATGATTGGTGCGAATTTCGGTGCCCTCGCTCGTGAGCAGATATTCCGTGGAGTAGACCAGGTAATAGGTGACGCGCGATTCGTAGATTTGCGGAAAGGCGCGAAGGGCGGCGGAGGTCTCGCGGGCTTCCTGTTCCCAATTGCGAGAGCTCCAATCCGAAGTGACCAGCGGTTCGACAAGCTGCAAAGGCGCAGCATGGGCAAAATCGTCGATGTCGGAGGGGCGGGCGAGACTGCTCAAGTACGCCTGCTTCCGGGAATAGCTCTCGACTGCTTCCTTGAAAGCCTGGTCCGTGGCGATCCAAAGATCCTGGCGAAGAGAGTTGTAGTCGCGGTCGATTCCGACGGATCCGGTTGGGCCGATAAATCCGCGAAAACCGTCGTCGCTGATGAAATTGGAACTGTCGAGTTTGTAATTGCCGACGCGCGCCTCGACATCCATGAAGCGGTTGCGCGTGTGCGTCGAAGAGACCAGGTCGCCGAATTCAGAAACAATTTCGCGGACGTCTAGATCGAGCAGCCGGTATTCGATGTAATACGGGCGCTGCGGCTGCGGCGAGCCAGGGATTTGAAGTTCGAGTCGCGATTTCGAGCGCGCCATTTCATCGCGCATGGCCTGCAAGGTGTGGTCGTTGTCGCCGGGAGTCTGCGCGCGCGCAGCCAAGCCGAAACTGAGCGACGCAGCGATTATCGTGAGGCCCGCAACTACCTGTGCGCGCTTCACTGCGCACCTCCCGTGCTAAGAGGATCATGTGCAGGCGGCGGCAGAATCGGGGGACGGTCCGTGGAAGCCTCTTTCTTCTGCACTTCCAATTCGGACGTGAGAATGGCTGGCGAAGATGCAGAAACCGGGACGGAACCGGATTCGGCGCCGCAATAGCCGTTGAAAACTTCCGTTTTATCGCCCGTGGCCACGATTTTCGTGAGCGCGGCCAGCGGCGTTCCTACGATGTCCACACCGCGAACCAATTCATCGGGGCGGCCATCGGGGAACACCTTGTAAACGACGAGTGGGAGGACTTGAAACGCTTGCGGCTGTCCGCGGCCCGTGAACGTGAAACCACCGGCGATATCATCAATCAGCAGACCGAAAGGTTTTCCCTGCTCCTTGATGAGCTCGATCAATTTGGCACGAAGCTGCGCATCGGTCAGGGTTTTGCTGCTTTCGACGATCAGATTGCCCTGGCGGGAAACCGGAGTTGCACCAAGCTGGCGGCGCCCGTGGCCGTTGGAGTGGGGGAATCCTACGAGCGGCGAGCGGGACATTTCAAAATTTCGCAGTACGCCGTGGTCAACGAGCGTAACGCGCTGAGCGGGAACGCCTTCGTCGTCAAACTGGTAGTAGCCCAGAAGATCCTCGTTGCCGAGTTTTTTCATCGTTGTGTCATCCACGATGCTGAGGAAACTGGGCAGAATCGGTTCACCGACTTTTTTGGCGAACGTCTGGCCTTCGGTGGCGTCTTTCTGGCGGTGGCCTTCCGCGCGGTGGCCAAACACTTCATGGAAAAAGACGGCAGCGGCGCGGCCGGTTAGAAGAGCGGGTCCAACCGAGGGTTCGACAAGCGGCGCAGCAACAAGCCCTTCGAGTTCCTTGCGCATGGTCGCTTCCGCGGCAAAGACGGTCGTGTCGTCGGGGGCCTCGGAAGGATTCACCCAATCGAAATTGTAGTAACGGTCGAGGTCCATTCCATCCGGAGCTTTGCCCTGGATGAAGAGCTCGAGGCGGTAGCGGATTTGGCCGAATTGCAGCTCGGTGCCTTCACTGTTGACCTGAAGAACGTTCTGGGCCTGCGCGGTGAAGGTCACAATGGAATTGATGACGGCCGCGGATTCGCGAAACCTGGCGGTGTAGGCGCGGACTCTTTCTTCCCACGGTTTGCGGTCCAACGTGAAAGAGACGGGCGCACTGATATAGGTATGCGGCTGCTCGTGGGAAAAATCGGGGGCGCGATTTTCGGTGGAATCGACGTTCACTTCCTTGCCAGTCTTAATCTTGATGAGGGCTTCGGCGGCGGCGCGATACTGGCTATCGGTTTCGAGCCAAACGGCGCGGCGGAGGATTTCCGGGTCATCGTCGAGCGGGACGGAAGTGCCCGGACCAGCGCTCGTTTGTTGGCGTTCGCCGACCTTGTGCGTGTCGTCCAAGTCGTAGCTGCCGGTGCGAACGGAAACTTCGAGCCAGCGGTTGCGCGTCTCGTTGCTATTGAGGAGGGCCCCGTTCGAGCCGGAGACCTCGGCGCGTTGCGTATCCGTGACGGTGTAGCCGATGTAGTAGGCGGGGGGATCTTGCGCCTGGAAGGCTTTCATCGAGCGAGCGAGCTCCGTCTGGAGCGCGGCAAGGAGCGGAGATTTCTTCGCTGCGACGTCCGGCGGAGCAGCTTGCGCCGGCGTTGCGGCGGCCATAGCCAGGAATACAGCGAGACCAAGGGCGCACAAGATAGAATTCACATGACTACGGGCGGAAATATTCAAGGATTGCCTCACTTACAGTTTGACGGTACCGCGAAACATCCAGTGTACGCTAGAGCGGGTGACTGCACAAAATCGCGGATTGCATGGCGTCTTTAGCGACACTAACTTAGCGACACTAGTTCGACGGCTGCCGGACCCGGCGAGTTGTATAGGCCGAGAGGCAAAAAACGAGGATGCTTCTCAGAGGCTCAAGAGTTTAGCCGCACAAGCTGGGATTCGTGATTGGATTGCACTGGCCGGGATTTGTCGCGGTGCTGCCCTTTCTGGTAGCAATAACCGTAAAGACCACGACGGGAACCGCGGCTAGCAAGCCCATCGTGATGCCAAATCCCTTGCCGAGGTGCGATGCAGTTTCGAGGCCGCTGCCCGGCGGCGGACCGACGTTCGTATCCTTGCCGGCCAAAACGAGCATATCGAGCGGCGCCTGTGCCGGAGGAGCGGGAGCCGAATTGTCGCCGTGGCGCACGCTGCTGAACTGGCCGGCTTTCACCAGGACGCAAACCCCCTGGAGATTGCAGAAACGCACGACGCCCTCGTAGACGATCAAGTTCATTACTTCGTTCTCATACGCCGCATAAAAATCCGTTCCAACCACCCCGGCAACGCCGGCTGCTGTGCGAACTTCAAACTTGCCGTCCGGCTTCGTAATCTTCTGCGCTTGCGTGCGCAGCTTGCCGTAGGCCAGCTCGAGCTCGGTTTGCTGGGCCCCGGCGTCGTGCTTCACGACTTTGATAGAGGAATCCGAGCCCACGTTCAGGACTGAGCCGTCATCCAGAGCAACGCGGACGCGCGCATCGGCTTTGGTATTCAAGAGGTCAAGCCAGTCGACTACAGTTTTCGCGGAGGCGTTGATAGTCTTGGAACCGCGGGCGATGCTTACCGACGGGATCAGGCGAGAAACCTCGCCAGCCCGCTGCCCCTTGGGGGTCTGGGGCTCTGCGGAAATGTCCATCGGAAGGGCAAGCATAAAGGAAAGCAAGAAAGCCAAGGCAAGCGCGCATGGCGATTTGATCTTCATCGGGGACGCTCCTAAGGAGACTGCCGCTGTCTGCGTTAACTATCGTTGTTACTGGAGAGCGGTTCAACTGTCAATTGGAAACCCGGAGAAGATTGCGCAGTCACTACACCCCCAGTGTGAGCGAGCGGGCGGTTTCGTGGGGCGACCACCCGTTACCTCCTTCCGCACGGAGGAACACAGTGCGCTTGCGGCCCTCCAGGGCTGGGAACAAAATGAGGTCATGCGTCCTCTGGTAGGCGTTCTCGTGGCTTGCGCCGTTTTGTTCGGAATCTATCGCTATTCCTTGAAGAAGATGCCGACGACGGATGAGGGTACTGCCGCCACACAGGCGATCAGCCTCACGGGCGTCCGGATGGATCTCTTGCAAATCGCACAGTCCGAGCGCGGTTATATCGCGTTGAACGGCCACTGCGGATCGCTCGAAGAACTCAGTTCATCGAGCTCGCTGTCCATGGCGCGGGCTCAGCGGGATGGATATTCGTATTCGGTCGATTGCTCCGGCAGCGACTTCACGGTCACCGCGCAACATGCCCCAGCCCCTCCGGATTCGCCGATCCGATACCCCACACTCGCCATCGATCAGAACATGCAGGTCCACGAAGTCAACTGAACTTCGGAAAAGCCCAGAGGGTTCGAACAAGAGAGAAAGATGCTCCGAAAGCCACACCTCCGCTGTGAGGACCGCCGAGCGCATTCAGAATTCATGATTCACAGGTGGTCCACCGGATCAATTTGGCCCCCCGCTTTCGTGCAACAGCGAACAGGGCGAGGCGGTCCGTTTCGAGACTTGGCGACTTTCGGGAAACGCGACGCGACTCTTCTCATGGCGTGCGCTTTTGATCCGCCACAAGAACACCTGCCTCGGCATAATTCGTCGCGGGAACATCATGGAACGCCACATGAATGTTTTCGCGTTTTGCGCGGCCGTCTTCGATCAGGACCGCGGTGACGCGCTCGGCGATTTTGCGTTTCATCTCCGGAGTGCGTCCTTCGACCCAAGTAATTTGGACGTGCGGCATATCTCTTCCTCCTTGGAACGGGCAATCCTGCAAATCCCGCAGGCAAAACCGGGAACAGTACCAAGCCTTGCCAGCCCACAACCTCCAGGGGCCGCAGCGCGGGAAAGTGGCGGGCAAAGCATAGCGCCCTCTGTGCTAGTATTACAGGCCCATGCATTCCGCCATTCCTCACCTGATTGAGCTGCAGCGCGTCGACCACCTGATAGCGGGCCTGCGAGCCGAGCTTGAGGCCTTTCCGAAGCGCGTCCGGGAAGCCGACGCCAAGTTGAATGGGGCGACGCGCGGCCGTGGCGGCAGCAAAAGAGGGTCTCGTCACCAGCCAAAAAGAGCGGAAGAAATTCGAGCTGGACGTGCAGCAGTGGAAGGACCGTGCGAAGAAATACCGCGACCAGAGCGGCGCCGTCAAAACCAATGAGGCCTACAAAGCGCTGCAGCACGAGATTTCCAATGCGGAGGCGGAAGTCGCGAAAGCCGAAGACGCGCAGCTGGAAGTGATGATGGCGGGAGAAGAGGCTGAGCGGCGCGTAAGGCACGCGGAAGCGAATTTGAAGGAAGACGAAACAGCGGTCGCGAAAGAGAGAAAAGAGATCGAGGCTCAAACAAAGCGAGAAGAAGAAACAAATCGAGGCCTTGCTTATCGAGCGAGACCGCGCCCTGGCTCCGATTCCCGAGGAGTTGCGCGAACTCTACGCGCGCATCGCAAAGCGCCACAATGGGACCGGTCTTGCCGAGGCGCGCGATGGCCAATGCCGGGGCTGCGGGATGCGCGTGCTGCCGCACATTTTGCAGGAGCTACGCCGCGACCCAAACGAAGAGATTTACCGTTGTGAGTCGTGCGGGCTGATTCTTTACACGCTAGAGCCGATTCCATTGCCGGATCCCGCGTCCGGATCCGATCGCGCCGCTTCTTCGGCTTCCAACCATTCCTGATGCCTCCCCGTCCAAAACCTCCTCGGGCTGCAGGCGCCGCTCTGTTTGCGGAAGCGCCGGAAGAAGAAAAAGCGGCCAAGCCGGCGCACCGGGCCAATATCGATGGCGCCGCGCGGGGAAATCCCGGGCCAGCTTCCTATGGCGTAGTGATTCGCGACGGGAACGGCGAGCTAGTGGCCAAGCTGAAGAAATACATCGGCCGAATGACGAACAACGTCGCGGAATATTATGGGCTAATCGCGGCGCTCGATTACGCGCAGTCGCATAACATCCGGGCGCTACGAGTCGAGAGCGATTCAGAGCTGATGGTCAAGCAGATGCAAGGGCAGTACAAAGTGAAGAGCGATGATCTGCGGCCGCTTTTCGAACGCGCAAAAAAAATGTCGATGGGCTTCGAGTCGTTCCGCATCGAGCATGTCTACCGGGAACAGAATCGCGAGGCGGACGCGCTGGCCAACGAAGCGCTGGATGAAACATCCGGCGCGCCCCCGGGAGCGGGCGGGCCCGCAAAAGCCGCGGTTAGCGAAAGCAAAACCCGGGCCGCGCTGGATTAAGGCGCGATTCCGCAGCGGAATTCTATATCCATTGGAAGACGTCGATTTGCCTGACGGCACCGAAGTCGAGTTCGTGCTTCGCCCGATCCGGCGGCAAGCGCCGCCGAAATAGCCGGCTTCCCTTTTTTCAAATTTATTTCAAAGCGTAGGAGCGATAGAGAGTATCGCGTTGCGCGGGAACGAAACCCGCATCGGAGATAATCCGGCGGAGTTCGTTTTCGTTGGTGCGGTTTTTCACGCCGGCGGCGAAAACCACGTTTTCTTCGATGAGAATGCTGCCGACGTCGTCGGCGCCAAACTGCAACCCAATCTGGCAAACCTTGATGCCCGGGGTGAGCCAACTGGATTGGATGTGGTCGATGTTATCGAGATACAGCCGGCTTACGGCCAGCGTCTTCAGGTAATCGACGGCGGTCGTCTCCTGCACTTTTTTCCCGAGGGCTGTGTTTTCCGCGGCGAACATCCAGGGAATGAATGCGGTGAAGCCGCCGGTGTCTTCCTGAATGCGGCGCAAGCGCTCGAGATGATTGACGCGGTGGCGAAGCTCCTCGCCGCAGCCGAACATCATCGTCGCGGTGGTGCGCAGGCCGAGGGAATGCGCAATGCGATGGACCCGCTCCCAATCATCGCTGGTGCACTTCAGGCGGGCGATTTTCCCGCGAATTTCGTCGTCGAGAATTTCCGCGCCGCCTCCGGGAATGGATTGCAGACCGGCGTCCATGAGGCGCCGGATGGTTTCCTCGACGCTCAACTCGCTTACTTCGGCGATGCACAAAATCTCGGGCGCGGAAAAACAGTGCAGATGCACTTGCGGAAAGCGCGCCTTCAGCGAGCGCAGCAGGTTTTCGTAATAGCCGATCTGCAGATCCGGGTGCAGACCGCCTTGCAGCAGAATGCCCGTTCCGCCCAGTTCGAGCATCTCTTCGATTTTTTCGTAGATGGTTTCGAAGGAGAGGATATAGCCGTCCTTCGCACCGAGGGGCCTGTAAAACGCGCAGAAAGAGCAATACTCCGTGCAGAAATTCGTGTAGTTGATGTTGCGGTCGATTTGGTAGGTTACGACGCGCGGATCGTTCTTCTTGAGACGCATCTGGTGGGCAGCCATACCGAGGCCCACGAGGTCATCGGATTGCAGCATCTCGAGCGCTTCTTGCTTCGTCAGTCCCACGTCAGTCCTTCGCTCTCTCGAATTCCGATTCTACTGGATGCCGCTTAGAAACCCTAATGGCAGCTTCCAGCCGGGCATGACACGCAGAGCAACTATGTCGCCGAAACTGGAATGGAGACCTTTCCCGCGGTAGCCCAGGCGATTTGCTTATAACCCTGAGTCAGTCCCAATTTTGCAGCTTCCTGAAAATATTTTTCCAAGCCGCGGCGGTTCTCTTCGCCTAGGGAGAAGTCGATATTGTGCAACAGATAGGATTCGAGAGCCTGCTGCGGCAAATCCAATTCGCGCGAAGCTTGCAGGCTAATGGCCGCGATCTGCGTTAGCCCGAAGTCGCGGGAGGCCTTGAAGTCCGCAAGCACTTCGAGAGTGATCGTCTCCGGCCTGGCGGCCCAGACCGCCATGACCGCCGGCAGACTTGTCAGTTTGCGCCATTCTCCGACTACGTCATACAAATGCAGAATCTCTGAGCTCGCGATTCCAAGGGTGGCCGCCTGGCAAACCCCGCGCCCTTGCGGGCTGACCGTGCTCTTTTTCTCGATGGCGCAGGAAATTTGCAGGGCCGGATCACCGATAACCAGGGCGGCATCGGCGTTTTCGAGCATCGCGCGCAAATCGGGCTCAGCTTCGAAGAACTCAGGATCAATTTTCCAGTGCTCGGCCGCGAGGATGCGCGTCAGTGCTTGCGTGCTGCGCGAACCGCGATCGAGAGCGATACTGCGCACCTGCTCGATGGGTTTCTTCGCGACGATCAAAAGGCTGCGGACGCGATTTTGCGAAGCAATGGCCAAATCCGGCAAGACCAACAGGCCAGGGATGCGCTGCACCTCAATCGCCGGAATGATGGCGATGTCGGCCGCCCCGCTGCGCAACGCCTCCGCGCACTGCGAGGGCACCGTGAACGACAAATCGTACTTTCCAGAAAGCGGCCCGTTCGTAAAGCCCCAAACGAGCGGCGCGGTATTCAAGTACTGCACAATCGAGATACGAAGTTTTTGCACGATGGAGATTCTCGCGATTTCAATCCAGTATAACAGACAGGATTTTCTCCCGCGTAAGCCTTCTTTTGTTGTAAAACGTTTCTTCCCTTTGGAGGCTCCAAACATGCTGAAAGCTTCGCGTTACGTTTTTGCTCTTTGTCTTCTGTGCTTGCCCTCGATTTGCGTGGCGAGTCGCGCGGACGTATCCAAGACGCCGACGATCGCCGAGAAAACCGCGGGAGCAGAAAAACTGCCCGGCTATTTCAATCTCTATTGGGACGCCCGGCAAGGCAAGTTGTGGCTTGAAATCGATCAATGGGGAAAGGAATTCCTCTACCAGAGCAGTCTGCCTGCCGGCATCGGTTCGAACGACATCGGACTCGACCGGGGCCAACTGGGGAAAACGGCGATCGTGCGATTCGAACGAAGCGGCCCGAAAGTCCTGCTGATCGAGGAAAATCTCGCCTATCGAGCGGTGACGGACGATGCGGATGAGCGCCGCGCGGTCCACGATTCCTTTGCGGAGTCGGTGCTCTGGGGGTTCACGGTGGCCGCCGAGGACGGAGACCACGCGCTCGTCGACGCGACAGACTTCTTCTTGCGCGATGCGCATGGAATTCCCGAGACGCTGCGCCGCGAAAAGCAAGGCTCTTTTAGGCTCGATGCTTCGCGCTGCGCGATTTACCTTGCGGAGACCAAGAACTTTCCTCTGAACACGGAAGTCGAGGCTACACTTACGTTTTCCGGTGATGATCCGGGGCCCTGGGTGCGCGAAGTGACGCCGGCGCCGGAGTCGATCACAGTGCGCGAGCACCACTCGTTCGTGCAGCTTCCGCCGCCGGGCTACAAGCCGCGCGCGTACGATCCGCGCAGCAGCTTTTTCGGGATCGAATACATGGATTACGCAACGCCGGTGAGCGAGCCCATTATGAAGCGTTATATCGCACGCCATCGCCTCGAGAAGAAAGATCCTACGGCCGCCATGAGCGAGCCAGTCACACCCATCACGTATTACCTGGACCGGGGCGCGCCGGAGCCGATTCGTTCCGCACTGCTCGAAGGCGCGCGCTGGTGGAATCAGGCGTTTGAAGCCGCTGGGTACAAGAACGCTTTTCGCGTCGAGCTTTTGCCTGAAGGCGCGGATCCAATGGATCTGCGTTACAACGTGATCCAATGGGTGCACCGATCCACGCGCGGGTGGTCGTATGGCGGAGGAGTGATCGATCCGCGCACGGGCGAAATCATTAAAGGCCACGTCACGCTCGGCTCGCTTCGCGTACGGCAGGATTTTCTGATCGCCGAAGGCTTGTTGGCTCCCTATGCGCAAGGCGCTCCAGACTCACCGGAAATGATGGAGATGTCGCTCGCGCGGCTTCGGCAGCTTGCGGCGCATGAAGTCGGCCACACGCTCGGCTTGATGCACAACTATGCGGCCAGCACGGTTGACCGGTCTTCCGTGATGGATTATCCGCCGCCGCTCGTGAAGCTTGGGGCCGATGGCAAGCCCGATCTCTCCGACGCGTATGCCAAGGGGATCGGCGCTTGGGACAAAGTGTCCATCACTTGGGGCTACAGCGATTTTGCGCCGGGAACAGACGAGCATGCCGCGCTCGACAAGATTCTCAGCGATGCGTTTGGCCGCGGACTTCGCTACCTTACGGATCAAGATGCCCGGCCTGCCGGTTCTTCCAGCAGCGTGGCGCATCTTTGGGACAGCGGCTCGAATGCGGTGGACGAGCTGAATCGCCTGATGAAGGTTCGCGCCGCAGCTCTGCGCCAATTTGGCGAAAATAACATTCGCGTAGGAGCGCCGCTGGCGACCATCGAAGACGTCTTGGCGCCCATTTATATGTTGCACCGCTACCAGGTGGAAGCCGCCAGCAAGCTAGTGGGAGGAATGGACTACACGTTTGCCTTGCGGGGCGACGGAGAAGTTCCGACGAAAATTGTCGCACCTGCCGAGCAGCGCCGCGCCCTCGCCGCTGTGCTTGCTACCCTTAAACCGGAAACGCTAGCCCTTCCGGAGTCGCTCTTAAAGATTATTCCGCCTCGTCCGCCGGAATATCCGCGCGACCGGGAGCTGTTCAAAATTCACACCAGCCCTGCGTTTGACGCGCTGGCACCCGCGGAATCCGCGGCGCAGCATACCTTGCAGTTTCTGTTTAATCCGGAGCGCGACGCGCGGCTTGTCGAGTTTCACGCGCGCAACTCCGAGAATCCGGGTCTCGAGGAAGTGATCGACGCGGTGCTCAACGCCACCTGGAAAGCGCCGCATTCCAAAGGCTACGACGGAGAAATCGCCAACACCGTTGACAATGTCGCGCTCTATGACCTGATGTCTCTTTCTGCCAACGAACGCGCCACCGATGAAGTGCGGGCGGTCGCCTCGCTGAAGCTCCATGAACTTAAGGCCTGGCTCAACGCGCCGTCGGAGGGCAAGTCGCTGATTCCCGACAAAGCCCACGTTTTCTTCGCCGCCCAGCAGATCGAGCAGTTTGAGAAAGATCCCAAGCGAATGGATCTCACGCCGCCCGTCGAACCGCCAGACGGCCCGCCCATAGGCAGCACCGGTATGCTGGATTGCGACTGGAATTTCTAGTTTGCCGGGCGCTCACAGCCCAGCGCATTAATTGCGCGAAATCATTTTCGCGTCGTTTTTAACTTCGACGAACGCGATTCCATTTACGCCGCTGCACGCCAGCCACAGGTTGCCTTCGGGAGTGCGGACCCTTCCACAATTCCGGGCTAGGCAGCCTCAAACACCGTGTCTTGCGCATGGAGGGCCCCCAACCAGTTGACTCCAGGCAGTTACCCTACACCCCGCAGCGCCTCGGCTAAATCCGCATCTCGCCCAACAGACAGCCAGGATTTCTTCGCACCGAGCAGACCGTTCAGGGATCCGCTCGTCTATAAAGCAAGGAGGGTTTGTCCATGAATTTGCGCTCAAGGATGCTACTTCTTGTAGCCATAGCCGCCGCTGGCTTCATGCTTTCTGCTCTGGCTGGCGCTCAAGATCCGCCGGCGGCTCCAACTCCGCCCGCACCACCCTCGTTCGTATCGCCCGCTACGCCTTTGTCTCCGGCCGACTCGTCAGAGTTTGCGACGCCCACATCTCCGGCAGACCCTGCGGCGCCAGCGATGCCGCCAGTCCCTGCCGTTCTCGCAGTTCCGGCGAATCCCGCGGGGCTGCCGAGTTCATCGGGTTGGGGCAACCGCCATTCAATGAGCATCGGCGGCGCAGATCGCCGGCCTATAGCTGATTGCTCCGATCTCCACATTCGCTTCGACGATCGCGATGCGGTCGTGAAGTCGGAAGAGCGCACCGTGACGAAGGCGGAGGCGCCAGTCCTGCGGGTTCATCCGCAAACAAACGGCGGAACGCAGGTACAAGGATGGGATAAGGATGTGTACTCGGTGACAGCTTGCAAGGCTGCGTCCGACTCCGACGGGAAGGCCGAGCAAATTCTCTCGCAGATTGGCTTTTCCGTACAGGATGGCGAGGTCAGCACGAAAGGACCTGCGGATGAAGACGGTTGGACTGTTTACCTGCTCATTCGCGCACCAAGAGCAGCGGTCCTTGACCTGGAAACCGCCAATGGCCCGCTTTCTATCTACGGCGTGGATGGCAAGCTAACGGCCCATGCCGTCAACGGTCCCGTCACATTGCGCGATTTCTCGGGCGACGCGGATGTCCAGGCCACGAATGGCCCAATCAGCATCAGCGGGAGCAGCGGCAGTGTGCGCATCCACACTGAAAATGGGCCCATCTCCATCAGCTTGAAAGGCACAGCCTGGAACGGCGCCGGCCTGTCTGCCGATGCAAAGAACGGTCCTCTGACTCTCTTCGTCCCGGCGGATTACAAATCGAGCTTTGTCGTCGAGTCGCGAAACTACGCGCCCATGAGCTGCAGAGCAAGTATTTGTGATAACGCGCGCAAGACTTGGGATGACAACGACCGCCGCATCGAGTTCGGCGCTTCGCCGGCCATGATTCGCCTTTCCACAGTGAACGGGCCAGTATCCGTGCAGTCGCCGCGCGAGGAGATGTAACGCCGGCGCTGTCCGTCACCTCGAAGCTCGCATAGCCAACGCGTTCATCCGCGCGATCTTTCTATGTTCCGAAGATTCAGCGAGGATAGACGCGCTCCAGCACTTACAGATAAGATTCAGCGCATGATGCCCGAAGCGCGCGTCGCCCTGCCGGTAGCAGAATCAGAAGCGGTCCGGTTGGCGCGCGAAATCTTCCAGCTTCAAGTTTCCGCCAAAAGGCTTCCCGGCGAATACGACGACAATTTTCATCTGGCGTCGCCCGATGGGCAGGAATTCGTCCTGAAAGTCATGCATCCCGCCAGGGAGCAATCTTTCATCGAGATGCAATGCGAAGCGCTGCAACATCTCGCCAAGCATGCGCCCCAGCTTGGTTTGCCGCGGGTCTGTCCAGCTCGGGAAGAAAGCGCGTACGCCCTCGCGACGCTACCTGATGGAACAAAACGCCTCGTTTGGCTGCTCACATACCTTCGGGGCACGGTTCTCGCCCAGGTCAATCCGCACAACCCGGAGTTGCTACGCAGCCTCGGCCAATTTCTCGGCGAGACGGACGCCGCGCTTGCGAACTTTTCTCATCCGGTCGCGCACCGCGAAGCTGAAGTGGGATCTAGCTCGCGCAACTTGGATTCGGGACTATCTTCAGCACATCGGTAATCCGTGCCAGCGCTCGCTCGTCGAGCGGTTTCTCAAGTTGTACGAATCTGAAGTAGTTCCGGCGCTGGGGAAGTTGCGACGCGGCGTCATCTATGGCGATGCCAACGATTACAATGTGCTGGTCAGTCCGCCCTCGCCGCAGCCGAGAAAAATTGCAGGCGTCATCGATTTTGGAGACATGCACCATGCTCTCCTGGTCTCCGAGCCCGCGATTGCGGCGGCGTACGCCATGCTGGGTGAGACGGACCCACTGCCAGCGGCGAGCGCGGTCATCGCCGGCTATCACAGCGCCTTCCCCCTCCAGGAAGCGGAGATCGCCACTCTATATGTGCTGATTGGAATGCGGCTGGCGGTCAGCGTCACAAATTCCGCGCATCGCAAATCGCTGGTCCCCGACGACCCTTATGTGACAGTAAGCGAGGCCCCCGCATGGGAGGCCCTCGAAAAGCTGGCTGCGGTGCACCCGAGATTCGCGCATTACATATTTCGCGATGCGTGCGGCTTGTCTGCTGTGCCGCAGTGCGAAAAGCTTGAGCGGGGGCTGGCATACATCGCTGGCAGCGCGGCGTCCGTCCTTAACATCGATCTCCGCACCACGCCTTGCATTGTTTTTGATTTGAGCGCGGGGAGCAAATTTCTCGGCGCTGATCCGCGCGCGGCAGAAACTTCCCATCTCACGGAGGCGGTCTTCCAGGCAATGAAGCACGCCAACGCCGCCATCGGCGTAGGCCGCTATAACGAACCGCGTCTGCTTTACACATCGCCGATCTTTGGTGCCAGCGAAAATCCTACCGATGAGCGGCGCACCGTTCACCTGGGTGTGGATCTTTTCGCCGAACCAGGGACAGCGATCTGTGCGCCTTTGGATGGGACGGTGCATGCTGTTGCGATCAACACAGCACCCATGGATTACGGGCCCGTCGCGATTCTCAGCCACAAAATTGGCGATGGGCAGGAATTCTTCACGCTCTACGGCCACCTCGCGCGAAATGACTTTGACTCTCTGCAAATTGGCCAGCGGATCGCACGCGGGCAACCTTTCGCCCACATTGGGGAGGTTCACGAAAACGGAGGCTGGGCGCCTCACCTGCATTTCCAAATCATTTTGGATTTGCTGGAATTGGGCTGCGATTTTCCAGGTGTCGCTCACGCCTCGCAGCGCAATGTTTGGACTTCTCTCTCGCCCGATCCAAACTTGCTCCTCGGCATCCCGAGCGAACGTTTCCCGGCGAAAGAGCCGGATGCAGTAGATACCCTTTCCGCGCGCCGCGAATTGCTCGGAAAAAATCTCAGCGTTTCTTACCAGCGCCCGCTAAAGATTGTCCGCGGTTGGATGCAATATCTCTACGATGAAACAGGCCGCGCCTTCCTCGATGTTTACAACAACGTGCCTCTCGTTGGCCATAGCCACCCGCGGGTAGTGCGTGCCGTTCAAGAGCAAATAGCTCTTCTCAATACCAACACGCGCTATCTGCACGACAATGTGAACCGTTATGCAGAGCGCCTGGCGCGGCTTCTTCCAGATCCGCTGCGCGTTTGTTATTTCGTGAACTCCGGCAGCGAAGCCAACGAATTGGCGCTGCGTCTGGCGCGCGCGCAGACTGGCCGCGAAGACGTGATCGTCATCGAGCACGCCTACCACGGCCATACGAACACCCTCATCGACATCAGCCCTTACAAATTTGAAGGCCCCGGCGGCCGCGGCCGCGAACCCTGGGTCCATGTGGCGCCGATTCCCGACGATTATCGCGGGCCTTACAAGCGCGATGACTCCAGCGCCGGCGAAAAATACGCGCAGCATGTCGCTGACATTTTGCAGAAGATGACTGCGGAAGGCCGCGGTCCCGCAGCGTACATTGCAGAATCCCTCCCTAGTGTCGCCGGCCAAATCGTTTTTCCGCCGGACTATCTCGCTGAAGTCTACAAGCATGTTCGCGCCGTAGGCGGCGTATGCATCGCGGATGAAGTCCAGGTCGGCTTTGGCCGTCTTGGCACGCATTTCTGGGGATTTGAAACGCAAAACGTCGTCCCCGATATCGTGGTTTTTGGAAAGCCAATCGGAAACGCATTTCCGCTCGCTGCCGTCGTCACCAATGCCGAAATCGCGAAGAGTTTCGACAATGGCATGGAATTTTTCAGCACCTTCGGAGGCAATCCAGTCGCTTGCGCCGCGGGACTCGCGGTCCTGGACGTCCTCGAACAAGAGCATCTGCAGGATAATGCTCTCGGAGTCGGCCGGTATTTCCTCGCCCGGCTCAAGGCCCTGCAAGAACGCCACGCACTGATAGGGCATGTGCGCGGCTCGGGATTATTTCTTGGATTGGACTTGGTGCTGGATCGCGATACGCGCGTGCCCGCACCCCGGCAAGCTTCGTACGTCGTCAACCGCCTGCGCGAGCGGGGCATCCTTACGGGGACGGACGGCCCTCATCACAACGTCATCAAGCTGCGCCCTCCGTTGATCTTTTCTGAAGCTGACGCCGGCCTTTTTGTCTCGACGCTGGACGAAATTCTGAAAGAAGACGCAGCCCAGCCGGACGTGTGACTAGGCTCTGCCCGCTCCCGTGTTAGCCAGCGTGCGAAGTTCCCGGCAACACAGGCCCGCCTGCGCTTGCTTCTCCTGTTTTCTTGGCAGATTAGTTGACAATACGGTTATCTTGCGGATAGTCTCGTTCTGCGATGGAGCTAGACGCATCCCTCTCCTGGCTCGCGCTGGCGCTCACGCCCGGCCTTGCCTCTCGTCTGTCCGCGCGGTTGCTGAAGCGGTTTGGTTCGCCTGACGCGGTATTTCGCGCATCGCTAACCGACCTCGAAGGATGCAGCCTGCCCGCTCCGGTCGCCCAGGCGGTTCTTAAGAAAGAGTCCTTCAAGCGTGCGGAGAAAGAACTTTCCGCGACTCGCAACATCGACCGCTGCCGTCTCGTGAACTGGACCGAGCCCGACTACCCGGGGAACCTGCTCCAGATCTACGATCCGCCGGTCTTACTCTACGTCCGCGGCGACCCTGAAGTTCTCAATCTTTCCTGTCTCAGCATCGTTGGCACCAGGAAACCCACGCTCTACGGCACGCAGATGGCCCAGCAATTGGGCCGCGATCTGGCCTCGCGTGGATTGGTCATTGTCAGCGGCATGGCTCGCGGCATCGATGCCATCGGCCATCAAGGGGCCATGGCTGCCAACGGCCGCGCCATCGGCGTGCTTGGGACGGGCATCGACGTTTGCTATCCAAAAGAGAACAAAAAACTTTACGAAAAGGTCTTGGAGCGTGGCGCCATCATCAGCGAATTCCCGTTGCGAACTCACCCCGCGCCTGAAAATTTTCCGATCCGCAATCGTATCGTGGCGGGGATGCCTCTGGGCGTCATCGTCGTCGAAGGCGCACAGTATAGTGGCTCCCTGATCACCGCGCGCTTGGCCATGGAATTTGGCCGCGAAGTTTTTGGCGTGCCCGGAAATGTGACGCAGCCCGTCAGCTTCGCTCCAAATCAGTTGATCAAACAAGGCGCAAAGCTGGTCACCAACGCGGAGGATGTGATCGAAGAGTTGCCCACGCCCGTACGCGCTGCTCTGGTAAAAGCCGAGCGGCCGGAGGCAGAGCAGAGGAATCTTTTGCTTGCCGCCTCCCTAAACCCTTCCGAAAAAAAGGTCTACGAGCTGCTCAGCGCCGAAGAATCCAAGCACATTGATGACCTCGTGGAACGATCCGGCTTGCACTCTTCCGAGGTTCTCGCTACGCTTTTTGATCTGGAAATGAAAGGCATCGTTCGGCAGTCGCCGGGCAAGCAATTCAGTAAGGTGTTGTTTTAGCGGCAGATACGGCGCGAATCGTCAATCGCCCCTCGCGCATCTAACTTTGGAAAGTATCTCAGAGGCTGATCCCCGCATCTACGGGTAAGTTAGCGAGAAGGACACACGCCGCGCTGTCAGCCCTTCCAGCAGAACAGTACGGGGTTACAAAGACAAGATGGCTCGTTCGCTTGTGATCGTTGAGTCGCCTGCAAAGGCGAAGACCATTAATAAGTACCTGGGGCGGAATTTCCTCGTCAAGGCCTCGATTGGCCACGTGATGGATCTGCCCAAGAAGACGATCGGCATTCGTCTGCCCGGCGAAGAAGAAGGCAACGGAAAAAAGAAGAAAAAGTCAAAAGCAAAAAAAGGAAGAAAAAAAGCACCGAGAGAAAAAGAGAAGCCGGCCGGAAAAATCATCAAGCTTAGCGACGAGGATATTTTTGAACCGACGCTGCAGATTATCAGCGGCAAGGGAAAAGTAATAAACGACTTGCGGAAAGCGGCGAGCACCGCGGACGCAGTCTATCTGGCAGGCGACCCCGACCGCGAAGGCGAAGCGATCTCCGCTCACCTGGCGATGGTCCTGTCGAAGCCTTCCAAGTTTGTGGAGCAAGAACCGACGGTTTCGCGATTCAAGAAGAAGTTTGCAAAACCGGAGGCGCCGCCCGTCGAAGAACCAAAAGAGGCTCCCAAGAAAGATGTGATCGCGATCGATCCGAAGAAAATCTTTCGCGTGACTTTCAACGAAATCACACCCAAGGCCATTCGTGCCGCTTTCGAGCACCCGCGCAAAGTAGACGCCAACCTCGTGGATGCGCAACAAGCCCGGCGCGTGCTCGACCGCATCGTGGGCTATAAGATTTCTCCCTTGCTCTGGGATAAAGTCCGGCGCGGCCTTTCCGCCGGGCGCGTGCAAACGGTTGCTCTCCGCTTGATCGTCGAGCGCGAACAGGAAATCCGCGCGTTCGTTCCGCAAGAATACTGGACCATTCACGCTCTGCTCGACGCTGGCCAGCCGCCCCTCTTCGAAGCCAAACTCTTCAAGCACAAAGGGGAGGATATCGAAGTTGCGAACCAGGAGGCGGCCGACAAGATTGTCGCCGCTGTGAGTAAAGCGAAATGGCAGGTTGCGGGCGTCACGCAAAGAGAAAAGAGGAGAAATCCGCCTCCGCCTTTTACGACCTCGAAGCTGCAGCAGGCCTCCTATAACCGGCTCCGCTACTCCGCAAAAAATACCATGCGCGTGGCCCAGGGTCTTTATGAGGGCGTTGAACTCGGGGACGAAGGTTCCGTTGCGCTGATCACTTACATGCGCACGGATTCCGTGCACGTCTCGAACGACGCTCTGGCGCAAGTTCGCGAACTCATTCCCGAAAAATTCGGGTCCGACTATTTGCCGGAGAAGCCCAATTACTACAAGTCCAAGAAAGATGCTCAAGAGGCCCACGAAGCGATCCGTCCCACGGACGTGATGCGCACGCCGGAAGACGTCCGCAAGTACCTCAAAGAGGATCAATTCAAGCTATATCAACTGATCTGGCAGAGGTTTGTGGCTTCGCAAATGATGCCGGCCGTGTTCGATCAGACGACCATCGACATTTCGGCGGCGGATTATACGTTCCGCGCAACGGGAATGGTCCAAAAATTCGCCGGTTATTTGGCCGTCTACCAGGCCGAGGTTGTGGATACCGCCGACGACGAAAAGAGCGACGAAGGCGAGGGCAATGCGCTTCCTCGTGTGACGGAAGGCCAGACGCTCAGGCTCGACAAGATTCGTCCGGATCAGCACTTTACGCAACCGCCGCCACGCTACAACGACGCGACGCTCGTCAAGGAACTCGAAGAAAAAGGCATCGGGCGTCCTTCGACGTATGCCTCCATCATTTCCGTTATCGTCGAGCGCGAATACGTAACAAAAGACCAGGGACGCTTTACGCCGACGATGCTGGGCGAGCGCGTGAGCACGCTGCTAATCAAAAGCTTTGAAGATATTTTCGATGTGACCTTTACCGCCCGCCTCGAAGAAGAGCTCGACGAAATTGAAGAAGGCAAGCTGCCGTGGCGCGACGCCGTGAAGGAATTCTGGGAGAAATTCGTCGTCGATCTGGATAAAGCCGACGACGAAATGCTCTCCTACAAAGCGGGCATTCCGACTGGAAAGAAATGCGAAAAGTGCGGTGAGGGCGAATTGCTAGAGCGCATCAGCCGCTTGGGTTTCTTTTTGGGATGCTCGCGCTACCCGGACTGCGATTTTATTCAGGATCTCTCTCCCGCTGTGCCCGACGCTGCCCCGGGAGAAACAAAAATCGAGTATTGCCACAACTGCGGCAAAGAAATGGTCATCAAGGCGGGCAGGTTCGGTCCGTTCCTGGCGTGCTCCGCGTATCCCGATTGCCAGACCACCCGCCGGCTCGTCGAAGGCACGCGTAAATCCATGCAACCCGACGAGCCTCTCGACGAGAAGTGCTCGCTATGCGGCAATGGGCTGGTCAAAAAACATGGCCGCTTCGGCGAATTTATCGGTTGTTCCGGCTATCCCAAGTGCAAATACACCCGCCCGATCACCATGGGCATCAAGTGTCCCAAGTGCCACGACGGCGAATTTGTCCGCCGCGGCAGCGCCGGCAAAGGGGGGCGCGGCCGTCCACGCATCTTCTATGGCTGCTCGCGTTATCCCGATTGCGATTTTACGACGCCTTATATGCCCATCGCCGAGCCGTGCCCAAAATGCGGCGCTCCGTTTATCGTCGAGAAAAAGACAAAAATTGGAACTGTGCACGCTTGTTTGAAGGAAGGCTGCGACTGGGAAAAACTCGCTCCCGAACCAGAGCCGCAACCGCAGGTTCAGCCAGAAGAGGCCACGCCCGTAGGCGCAAAGCCGTAATCTCCTTGGCTCACGTTTGTCGTATCCTCTGGCCCCTCGGAATGGGCAACGCAAAAATCAGCCTACTTCGCTGGACCCGAAAACGTGTAATTCTCGTCGGTGTACGCTGGCAGAGCAGTTCCTTGTTTGATTTCGACATTCTTTCCGTGCTTAATCAATCCAATCGGTCCAAATAGCACCGTGAGAGCAACCGCTGTTCCCGTTTTTCCTTCCCCCTCTTTTCCCTTGGTTCCCCGCAACCTCAACCGGCCATCATCCAATATCAGGTAATCCAATCGCATATTCAGCTCGCCCGCCTTGCCCATCATGCCTGCCTTTTTCGCATGAGTGACCGTGCCAACCGCCTTCGCTCCAGCTTTGACCACCACGACATCTCCAACCTCGAGATCCTGGTCAAGTACAAGACTGACCGGATCATCATCCGCCGCGGTTTTCGAACTCAAATCCTGCGCGAACTTCAGTTCTAGGTCGCTTCCTTCTTTGAGGACCAGTTTTTCGGGAGCGGCTGGTGGGGGTGTTTCGAGGGGCGGTTTACTGGTGTTCGCGGGTTGCTGTTGCGGCTCTTGTCCCACAAGCGTTCCGCCTATGCAAAGCGCCAGAATCATGCCGCACGCAAGAGATTTGAACCGCATGGAACCTCCTTCTGCACTTTCGCGCCGGGGCCCGAAGCGGAGAACGGTCCGGCCAAGACCGTCGCCAAACCCGCCATTCGTCGTATAGCCTGAGCGTATCACTCTCCGATATTGAGCTGCGAGCACAGCGGCTCCCCGATGGCGTGAGATTCACTGCGACACAGGAGCGGATTGGACACACTTGCCGTCGCCCGGTGCCCTATAATCAATTACGGCAGTGCGGCTCTGCCCGCGGCGCAAAATGAAAACGGCCATTGGCAAATACCTCGAATATCTCAGCGCCGTCCGGAACTCCGCCCCTCATACAATTTCAAACTACGGCAGGGACCTGGGCCAGTTCGTTGCCTATCTTTCGCCGCCCGGCCTCGAACCGCCGGCCCTGAGCAGCGTTACCCACACCACGATTCGCGAATTCGTCGGATATTTGCACGATCAAGGATTGAAGAAAAGTTCGATCGCGCGCAAGCTCGCCGCGCTTCGTTCTTTCTTCAAGTATTGCGTGCGCGAGGGCCGCTTGCTGGAGAACCCCGCCAGGCTGGTGCCGACTCCCAAATTGCCCAAGCGTATCCCCTCCGTTCTCTCGGCGGAAGAGATGAACGGCTTTCTGAACCAATTGGCGGATATTGGCCCAGGTTCCAGCAGCAACAGAGTACCCAAAGTGGCTCCACGGGCCGCGGCAACGATTTCTCGGGCCGGACTTGCCAGATTGCAAGAAGAAGAAGGCCTGCTGCTCCGGCGCGACCGTGCTTTACTCGAGCTGCTCTATGCCGCCGGGCTCCGCGTTAGCGAACTCACTGGCCTCAATCTAGCCGACATCGAACAAAAGGAGCGTATGCTGCGAGTCCGCGGCAAGGGCGACAAAGAAAGGATTGTGCCCTACGGTACGAAAGCCCAGGGAGCTCTAGATAAATATTGGCCTCTTCGCGAGCAATTGCTCTTGCAGTCTTCGGCCAGCCGGGGCCGTCACCGCGATGCCCCTCAGACCGAAGCCGTCTTCCTCAATTATGCCGGTCGGCGCCTCACGCAACGCTCCGTCGGCCGCATCGTAAAAAAATACGTCCGCTTGGTCAACGTCAATTGGGACTTGCATCCGCACTCCCTGCGCCACGCCTTTGCCACTCATCTTCTTGCCGACGGCGCCGACCTTCGCGCCATTCAAGAACTCCTCGGCCACCAGTCGCTCTCTACCACGCAAAAATACACTCACGCTTCCATCCGCCAGCTCATGGAGATTTACGACAAAGCGCATCCTCATGCCTAACGGGCCACAGTAGCCTGAATGTAGACGGTCTCATTAAAACGAATACAAAATCTTGGGCCGGCTAAACCGTTTCTCTCCTTTGCTCATCCAATAGTTCGCGTTATTCTCTATCCGCCTTTTTGGGAGCGACCGCATTCTAGGAGCGACCGCATCTTAGGAGTGACCATTGACCTGCCATTGCGCCCGCCGGGCCCTTCTCCTTTTATGTCTTCTGGTTTTCGGTGGTCTTGCGCCGGCGCATGCCCAAGGCAACTACGAAATCCAAGTCTATGGCTCCGATCTCGTTGACCCTGGCCACACCATGGTCGAGCTTCACAGCAATTTCACGATCGATGGCAGCAAAACCACCGAAGACGGCCTATATCCCACAAACCACGCCGAGCACGAAACCATCGAGATTACTCACGGTTTCAACGACTGGCTGGAAGTGGGCTTTTACATCTTTACTTCCGAGCGCAGCGGCCAGGGCATCCAATGGGTCGGCGACCACATTCGTCCGCGCGTCGCCATTCCCAAAAAATGGAATTGGCCCGTGGGCCTCAGCCTCTCCAATGAAATCGGCTATCAGCGCCGCCAATTCTCCACGGACACTTGGACTTGGGAGATGCGTCCCATCATCGATAAGCAGATTGGTCCGTGGTATCTCGATTTCAATCCCACGTTCGATAAATCCTTTCACGGTGAAACGGTGCCCCAGGGCTTCGTCTTCTCGCCAAACGTCAAAATCAGCTATGACTTCACTAAGAAAATCACCGGTGGACTTGAGTACTACGGTTCGGTAGGGCCCGCCACGGACTTCCTTCCCACTCCGCTCCAGGAGCAGCAAATTTTCCCTGCCATTGACCTGAATCTCTCTCCCAAGTGGGAGGTGAATTTTGGCCTCGGTGTCGGCCTCACTCGCTCAACCGACCATCTGATCGCCAAAATGATTCTCGGCTACCGCTTCGATTTTTGAGCCCCAAACTGTATTTGCTCTGGCCGTCAAGAATGGCTGCGCAGGAACTCTCTCGCAATTCTGTTGCACACTTCAAACGAGCTCTCTTCGCTGTGCGGACTGTGCCTGCCATTCGCGACAAACTCCATCTGTGCTTGAGGCAGCATCTCGCGAACGAGCTCCATTTCTCCGGGTTCGGTGCGCGGATCCTCCTTCCCATGGAGAAATAAAGTTGGAACTTGGAGTTCGCCCAAACGGCCGTCGTACAAATCTTCATCCGGCTTTCGTGCTTGATCAGCGAGACGAATCCAGACGCCGCAGTTTCGTCGCGGCACGGCGGGCCACCGTGTCTCCCCGTGATCCTTGGCAAGCAGCCCGCGCGTTTCTCCCCCCAGGTTTTCCGGGTGTTGCGCAAATCTCTCAAAAAAAGATCGCGACCCTGGCTTTCTCTTGAGGAAGTGGAACGCTTCCAGAATCAAACACTCGCAGCGTTCCGGCGCAGCCAGCCCCATCAGCGCGGCGATGACCGCCCCATCGCTATGGCCCCACAAGACCGCACGCTCAATGCCCAGCGCGTCGAGGAACGCGGCCGTTTCCGACGCCGCCCGCCGATGAAAATCCAGCGCCATCTCTCCCGCAACTATCGTCGAATGCCCATATCCCGAGCGGTCGGGGATAATTATGCGAAATTCGTTCTGGAAAGTCGCTATCTGCTCATCAAACGGAAAGACCCCATATCCCCAACCGCCATGCAGAAAAACCAGCGGTCTTCCATGGCCGAATTCGCGGTAGTAAATCGTGACGGGGCTGACATCAGGGGCGTGCGGCGAGTCTCGCAGCTCGAGAGTTGGCACTTATCTTTTCCCCGGGCAGGAGTGAGGTGGTCTACAGCACGCTACGTAAGCTTTGCGCGACGGAATCACGCGGTGTACCTTACGACAGAGTTTTTCCAGACTCAAGACGCACAAGTCGAAGAAGTGGCACCCGGCTATCACGTACTCGACCGCCCGCGCTTCGTGGAAACTTTTTGCCTCCGCCCGAAAACAAGAACGGCTGGCAGTGGATCCTGCCAGCCGTCGCTTAGGTCTGCTAGGGAATTTGCTTAATTACCTGTGTCCGCCACCGTGGCCACCACCACCGCCGTGGAAGCCGCCGCCTCCACCATGGAAGCCACCGCCTCCGTGGAAACCGCCTCCGCCGCGTGCGAAGCCACCGCTATATCCTCCGCGGTACCCGCCGCCAACGGAGCCGCGCGCTATCGCTCCACCACGCGCATACCCGCCGCTTCCAGCGTAGCCAGACCCGCGCCCAGCATACGGGCGCGCATAAGCTCCTCCGCGGCCGTTATAGCCTCCGCGGCCGTAATATCCGCCGCGTCCGTAGTAACCGCCGCGCCCATAGTAACCGCCGCCCCAGTAGCCACCGCGGAAGCCATGGAACCATGGCCCGGCGCCGATGAAGATGCCGCCATAAAACCAACTCGGCCCATAGTAGCCGTACGGCGCGCAAGCGTAGGGAGCGTACGGATAGTAGCCGTAGGCGCAGACAGGCGGCGCATAGGCGTAGCCGTAGGCGCCTGGGCCATACCCAACCCCGACTCCAACTTGTACCTGCGCCTGTGACGGCGCGGCCGCCACAAATCCAAGTAAAGCCAAAAGCGCAAAATATTTTAGATAACGCATTTTTCGTCCTCCCTAGATCCAAGCTGCCCCATCTAGGGCCAAGGACCTAAGTGACTTCTAATGCCTCACTCTTTCTGAGGCACCTACATAGTTTAACTCCAAAACGGAACAAAAGTTGCGGTAACTTCTTCTCGATATTTCGCATATTTTCAATCATTCCCGCGTGTTGTACCATATTACTCTGCTTCAGGAGGACCCCATGGCCATCACCTTCACCTTGAACGGAAAATCTCAAACCGTGGACGTAAGCCCAGATATGCCGCTTCTCTGGGTCTTGCGCGACACCCTGAACATGACCGGCACGAAATTCGGCTGCGGCATCATGCAGTGCGGCGCTTGCACCGTGCACATCAATGGCGAAGCCTCGCGCTCCTGTATGTTGCCCATCGCCAATGTCTCCGGCAAAAAAGTCACCACCATCGAAGGTCTTTCCGAAGACGGCAGCCATCCCGTCCAGCGCGCCTGGATCGAAGAAGACGTTCCGCAGTGCGGCTATTGCCAGTCCGGCCAGATCATGTCCGCAACGGCTCTGCTCGCTAAAAAACCCCATCCCACCGATGCCGATATCGACGACGCCATGAGCGGCAACATCTGCCGCTGCGGCACCTACCAGCGCATCCGCAAAGCCATCCACCGTGCCGCAAACGCGCAAAGCGCCAAAGCATAAACTTTGTCCAAACGCTTCGCCTCACTCTGCACCAGGAGTCGCATCATGGCCACCCATCTTTCCGCCGAGCCGCAAATTTTCAATCGCCGCACCTTCCTAAAAACAAGCGCCGCGGGCGGTGCCGCTTTGCTCATCGGCTTTCATCTCCCTGCGCGCGCTTCGTCCGATCCAGCGCAAGCGCAGGAAAAGCCGCCCATCAATCCCTTCAATGCCTGGGTTCGCATCACTCCGGATAATCGCATCACTCTGATCCTCGCGAAGTCCGAAATGGGCCAGGGCATCATGACCGCCCTGCCGATGATTCTTGCCGAAGAGCTCTGCCTCGATTGGGACCAGGTGCACGTCGAACAAGCTCCCACCGATCCCAAAATCTACGATCTCGGCACGGGAGGCAGCGGCAGTGTGGCAGATTCGTGGCTGCCGTTGCGCCAGGCGGGCGCCGCCGCCCGCGAAATGCTCATCTCCGCCGCGGCAAAAAAGTGGGAAGTCGATCCCGATACCTGCAAAGCGGAAAAGGGCCTTCTCGTCCATGGTCATCCCGAGCGCTCCTACACCTACGGCGAGCTCGCCGCCGACGCTGCGCTTCTCCCCATCCCGAATTTTCACGAAGTCCCGCTCAAGAATTCGCGCGACTTCACCATCATCGGCCACAGTACCCATCGCGTCGACGCCGCTGCCAAAGCCACCGGCACCGCGAAATTTGGGATCGACGCACGCCCCGCCGGTCTCGTCTACGCTGTTATCGCGCGCTGTCCCGTCTTCTATGGCAAAGTCGCCTCCTTCGACGCCGCCAAAGCCAAAGCCGTTCCCGGCGTCCGCGACGTATTTGCCATCGAGACCAGCGGCAGAGGCGCGTCCACCAACGGTGGCATCGTCGTTCTTGCCGATAACTCCTGGGCCGCCATGCAAGGTCGCAAAGCTCTCGAAGTGCAATGGGACGAAGGCTCCGCGGCCGCGGAATCCACGGTCGAGCTTCGCAATCAATTCGTCGCCAACGCCGCCAAGCCGGGAACCGTCCTGCGCAACGATGGCGACGCCCAGGCCGCTCTCGCGTCCGCATCCAATAAGGTCGAAGCCGTCTACGAACTTCCCTTCGCCGCGCACGTTTGCATGGAGCCGATGAACTGCACCGTCCACATCCAATCCGATCGCGCCGAGGCTTGGGTGCCCACGCAAGCGCCGCAATGGGCGCAAGCCGTCATCGCTGAAGCCGCCAAGCTTCCACCCGAAAAAGTAGTGGTACACACCCTCCTGATGGGCGGCGGTTTTGGCCGCCGCTATCAAGCCGATTTCGTCATGGAGGCGGCTCAGGTCGCCAAGAAAGCCGGCCAGCCCGTCATGGTTCTCTGGACGCGCGATGACGACATGCACCACGATTTCTATCGCCCGGCCTCGTATCACGCGTTGCAGGGCGCCGTCGATGCGAATGGCAATCTCGCTTCCTGGAAGCATTTCCAAACCTCCACCTCCATTGCTGCAAAGTGGGGTGCGAAAGGCGAGGAAGAGGGCGGCAAGGGCGAGTTCGGCAGCGCTCTGAGCATTCCTTACAGGACTCCCAATTTTCGCGTCGAATACACGTTGGCCCATTCCAGCGCGCCGCGCGCCTGGTGGCGTTCCGTCGAATCTTCCAGCACTGGTTTCGTCGTGGAAAGTTTTGTCGATGAACTCGCTGCTGCCGCGGGACGGGACGCTCTCGAATTTCGCCTCAAACTCATCGGCGACTCGCGCAAGATTCCGCAATTCGAAGCCGGCCCCGACGACCCGCCGCTGAATACCGCTCGCGTAAAGGCCGTCCTGCAGCTCGCCGCGGAAAAAGCGGGCTGGGGCAAGCCGCTTCCCGAAGGCGAAGGCCGCGGCATTGCCACGTTTTTCTCGTTCGATACCTACACCGCCGCCGTCGCCGAAGTTTCTCTTCGTCCGAGCGGCCTCAAAATCAAGCGCCTCGTCTGCTCCGTGGATTGCGGCCGCGTCGTCAATCCCAATGGTGTGCGCGCCCAGGTCGAAAGCGCCGCCATCTATGCGCTCACCGCCACGCTCAAGGACGCCATCACCGTCGAGCGCGGCCGCGTCGCGCAATCCAATTTCAACGACTACCACATGGTTCGTATGAACGAAGCTCCGCCCATCGAAGTCTATCTTGTCGAGAGCGACGAAAAGCCCACCGGCATCGGCGAGCCGACCGTTCCCGTAATTGCGCCCGCGCTCTGCAACGCCATTTTCAACGCGTCTCGCAGGTTGAAAAAAGACATCCGCCTCCGCCGCTTGCCCATTCGCGCGGAAAATTTGGCCTAGCCTCGCGCTTCCGCCGTACCTCTGTTACATTTCGCATGGGATGAGCACGATCTTTCATTATCCCGTGGCCGGGACCATCGCCATCGTCACGCTCGGCATCTGGCTGCACCTGTTTTTCGGACGCGGCTGGTTCTGGCGGGTAAAAAAGCTCGATACGGATCACTCGCCGGGCGAAGCACCGGGCAAATGGCCCAGCGTCATCGCCGTCATCCCGGCGAGAAACGAAGCCGCAACCATCGCGCAAGTTGTAACCAGTCTAATTCGGCAGGATTATTCCGGTCCTCTCAGCATCATTATTGTGGACGACCACAGCGACGATGACACCTCCGCTATTGCCCAGCAGGCTGCTCTCGAATCTGCCGCCGAGGATCGCGTTCGAATTCTCACTGCTTCTCCGCTTCCCCCAGGCTGGACCGGAAAACTGTGGGCCCTCAACGAAGGCGTATCCAGTCTGCGAGATTCCGTCCGGCGCGCGCTTGACGACACGCGAATCGAATCGCCAAACAATACGCCGGACCAATCGCCACTCGATCCTCCTAATTTCTTTTGGTTCACCGATGCAGACATCACTCATGCGCCGGATACATTGCGGCGCTTGGTGGCCTGCGCCCTACAGGGCAAGCTAGATCTTGCTTCCCTCATGGTTCTGCTCCAGGCGAAGTCGTTTCCCGAGCAAGCTCTGATCCCCGCATTTCTCTATTTTTTTCTGATGCTCTATCCGCCGCGCTGGATTTCCGATGAAGACCTCGGCACCGCGGGCGCTGCGGGCGGCTGTATCCTGCTGAAACGCGAGGCGCTCGAACGCATCGGCGGCTTCGCGGCCATTCGAAGCGAAGTGATCGATGATTGCGCGGTCGCTCGCGCGGTGAAGCAAAGTGGCGGCCGCGTCTGGATGGGCCTCACGCGGAAAAGCGCCAGCCTTCGCGCTTATCACACCTTCGCCGAAATCCGCGACCTGATCGCGCGAACCGCCTTCACTCAGCTTCATTACTCGCCGCTCTTTCTCGCCAGCACTCTTCTGGGAATGTTTCTAACCTATCTCTCTCCAGTGCTCCTGCTCTTCTCGCACGATCCCACGGCAAGAGTCCTCGGCGTTGCGGCGTGGGTGTTGATGACTCTTTCGTTTCTGCCCACGGTTCGTTTTTTTCGGCTTTCGCCTCTCTGGACTCCGCTCCTGCCGCTCGCGGCATTTTTTTATACCTATGCGACCTGTCTCTCCGCGCTCCGCTACTGGCTCGGAAAAGGCGGCCAGTGGAAGGGCCGCGCCCAAGCTCCGAAAGATGTTTGATCGGCATTTTGCTCAGCGTCGCCTGCTGACTCAAATGCTATTCCGCGATATGCTGGCAGCGTAATGCGGCCCAAGCTTCGACCCGCGCTCGCCTGTGTTGCCCTGCTTGCAGGATTGCTGCCTCTTTCCGCTCTCGCTGCGCCGCAAGCATCTTTCGCGCATGTCATCATCCGCGTGACCGGCCCAACGGGAGCGCCGGCCGCGCACGTTCCCATACTCCTAGTCCCGGCTCCCGACCCTGCTCACTCAAGAATGGAGACGGACGAGAAGGGCGAGTTGTCGGTCGAATTGCAAGCCGCTGGCTATGCCCTGTTTATTGATTTCCCCGGCTTCAAGCCGGTCGATACGTTCATCGATGTACAGGACACGAAAGAAATTCAGGTCATTCCCGTTCACTTGGAATCAGCCGGGCAGGCTTCGCCGTCAGCGTACGCGGATCCGGCTATGCCAAAAGGAGATTTGCGCATTTCCGCCCATCCTTACCACGACGACTGGATTCTGAGTCCCGCCGAACTGATGGCTCTGCCACAAACGACCGTCAAAGTCCACAATGAGCACACGAAAACCGATGAAACCTACACCGGAGTACGCGTCGCGGACTTGCTCGCAAAGATGGACGTGCCCTTAGGCCCGAAGCTGCGTGGCGTGGCCCTCAGTGACTATCTGGTCGCCACCGGTTCCGACGGCTACGTAGCCGTCATCGCTCTTGCCGAAGCCGATCCCAGCTTTCACAACGGAGACGTCCTAGTCGCCGATAGCATGGGCGGCAAGCCGCTCGACGAAAAGTCTGGCCCCTTCAAGCTGATCGTCACCGAAGATAAGCGCCCCGCTCGATGGGTGCGCAATCTGGTCAGCCTGGAACTCAAATCCGCCAAGTAGTTTCTTCTTTAATCTTGCGGCCCGATTTGTTTTCTCTCTCGCGAAGACGCCGCAGCGCCGGAGAGCTTCGAAAAATATTCCAAAGACAAAAATTGGAATGCAAAAAGCCCGGACGGATTGCCTGTGCGAGCCGCGCAGCGTATATTGACGGGCGTCCGGAGATGCCTGCGGTAATTGCCGGCGATATCTGAAGACGACGGGGGAGACTGTGGCGAAATTTTGCGGATGTGTACTGTGTTTTTTGTTGCTAGTGGCGATGCCTTTGCCGGCGCAGGCGCCCGGGCTTGCCGGAATGTACGCCCAGATTCGCGCCGAAGAAACGAATCATTCGCAAATCATGTGGATCATCCACGAGATCGCCGATGTTCACGGCCCGCGCTTGACTGGCACGCCGAATTTGAAGGCGGCGGACGATTGGGCCATCGAAACGATGAAATCCTGGGGCCTCGAAAATACCCATCTCGAGCCGTGGACATTCCAGCCGCCCAGTGCCGCGGCGCCCGTGCCCGGCTGGGAAAACATGGAGCTGACCGCCGAAGCCGTTCAACCGTTTCACGGTCAGCTAATGGTCGAGCCGCTCGCCTGGACCCCAAGCACGAATGGAGTCGTCACCGCGCAAGTCGTTCGCCTCGATCCTCCCGGTTTGGAGTTGCCGGCGCGCGGCGGATTCAATTTTTTTGGGGGAGCGCCGCCACCGCCGGAACCGAAATGGGCCGCGCCCCCGATGCCGCCCGCTGCGAAGCCGGCGGAGCCCAAGCAGCCAACGCAAGCCGAGCTCGACGCCTACTTGAATTCCATGAAGGACAAAGTTCGCGGCGCGATCGTGTTCGTCGGAAAGCACGTCGAAGTTGCGGAAGACATGAACCCCGCGCCGATGCGGCGTCCCGAAGACGAATGGAAATCGCGCTTCGATGCGAAGAATCCGAAGCCGTTCCGGTTTCCTCCGCCGGTAAAACTTCCCGAAGGGCAATTGAGCCGGCAGGAAGTTTCGCGTCAGGTGGATCAGTTTCTGGTGGATAACGGAGCGCTGGTGCGGGTGAACGACGCGGGACGCGCGCACGGAGTGATCGTGGCGCAACAGAATGGGACGTACGACTGGACGCGCGCGGTGCCGACACTGGTGATGCGCAACGAGGATTACGGCCGGATTTCGCGGATTATGGATGACGGCATGTCGGTGACGCTGCGGATCAACATTCAGAATAAGGAGTATCCCGAAGGGACGACGGTATACAACGCGATTGGAGAAATTCCGGGGACAGACAAGAAGGATGAGATCGTGATGCTCGGCGGACACTACGATTCGTGGCACGACGCGACGGGCGCCACCGACAACGGCATCGGCTCTTCGATGATGCTCGAAGCGGTCAGGATTCTCACGGCGTTGCAGATCAAACCGCGGCGGACGATTCGCGTTGCACTGTGGAGTGGGGAAGAAGAAGGCCTGCTGGGATCGCTGGCCTACGTGAAGCAGCACTTCGGAAGCTTTGAGGAACAAAAACCGGAGTACGCGAAATTGGATGCGTATTTCAACATCGACTCGGGGACCGGCAAGCCGCGAGGCGCGGGAGTGTTTGGCCCGGCGAGCGCTGCGGAAATGGTTCGCGAAGCGATGATGCCGTTTGAAGATTGGGGATTCATGGGCGTGCTAGCCAGCGACAGCCGCCGGACGGGAGGAACGGACAGCACTTCCTTCAACAACGCGGGCTTGCCGGGAATCGGGCTGGCGCAGGACCCGTTCGATTATGGTTCGTTCACGCACCACACCAACCTCGACACCTACGAACGAATTTACGAAGAGGATGTGCGAGAAGGCGCGGTGGAAATCGCCTCTGCCGTCTACGCCTTCGCAATGGCCGACGACATGGTGCCGCGCTTTGCGGATGCGGAGATGCCAAAGCCTGTGCCGGAACCGGGGCCGGGTTCGGAAGCGACGCCCGTGCGTCACGTTCCCGCGAAATGATCCAGCAGGAAGCACGGTAGGGAGCGATTTAGGAATCGACAAGTGACGGCGCGCACCTAAGCGCGCCTGCAACTTCGCTTTTGAGCGCCAACCTTTTGCGCGTCTGCGCGCGCCTCAATATCCGCATCCAGCGGGCTGGGCTCTTGTTATTGCGTGACCGTGAAGTTGGCATGTAGTGCGGCTTCGGAATCGCCGCCAACCCAGACATCGAAGATCGAGGGCTCTTCGACCCAATTTTTCTTGGCCGTGCTCCAATACGTCAATTCCTCGTTTCCAAGTGAAAAATGAACCGTCTTTTTTTCGTGTGCCGCGAGCGTGATGCGCTCGAAGCCCTTCAGTTCGCGGACCGGCCGCGACGTGCTTCCGTATTGCTGGTGGATGTAGAGCTGCGCGACTTCATCAGCGGCAGTGTTGCCGGTATTCTCGACGTCCACGTCGACGCCGACGGTTTCGCCTGGCTTGATTTCGCCGCGGCTTAATTTCAAGTTTGAAAAGCGGAACGTCGAATAGCTTAGCCCGTATCCGAAGGGATAGAGCGGCGTGCTCTCTTCATCCCAATAGCGCTTGCCCTCGTTTTCAGGAGCTTGCGTCGTGTTGTGATCGTAATAGATGGGGACCTGGCCAACGTCCCGCGGCCAAGTGAAGGGAAGTTTTCCTCCGGGAACGGCATCTCCGAAGAGAAGATCGGCCACGGCGTTGCCGCCCTGTGTTCCGGGATACCAAACGTCGAGAATGGCGGGGACATGCTCGGCGGCCCACTTGATGTTCAGAGGACGGCCATTCATTAAGAGGAGAACCACCGGTTTGCCGGTTGCGGCTACGGCTTCGAGGAGTTTCTCCTCGTCACCGGGAAGGTCCAGCGATTCGCGGGAGGCGGCTTCGCCGCTCATGTTTTGCGCTTCTCCGAGAACGAGAATGGCGAGATCCGAGGAACTCGCGAGACCGACCGCTTTGGAGAGTTCGTCCTGCGCCTCTTCCGGTGTCCAGGGAGCCTGGGTTTTCAGGTGGAAGATGGCGTCAAAGAAAGACGGAATTTTGCGGCGAATCTGGACGCCGGGAGCATCGCCGATCTCCGCCTGCGAGCCGATTTTGTTGCGAATGCCGGCGAGAACGGTAACGGTTTCGGGCAGGTCTTCCTGGAAGGCCCAGGACCCGTCGGTGTCCACCTGCGAATCAGCGAGAGGACCGATGACGGCGATTTTCTTGTAAGCCGTCTTGCCAAGCGGAAGGAGATTGCCTTCATTGCGGAGGAGAACGGCGGTGCGTTCGGCGGTAAGGCGGGCGACCGCGCGGTGTTCCGGCGCGGCGAGAACCTCGCGGGCGCGAGCTTCGTCCACGAAAGGATGATCGAAGAGTCCGAGGCGGAATTTCATTTCGAGGATCGGGCGATCCGCGTCTTCGATTTGCTGCTCGGTGATTTCGCCGCGCGCGACGGCGACCGCAAGGCTTTTGGAATAGGCTGTAAAACCCAGGGCCATTTCCATGTTGACGCCCGCCTTGAATGCGTCGACGCCGGCCGTGTAGATGTCCTTGGCGAAACCATGCTTTACCAAGCTCTTAACGGCGTCGGCGTCGCTCACAACGAAGCCTTTGAATCCCCACTGTTCGCGAAGAACGTCGTGAAGGAGCCAGCGATTGCCGGTGGCGGGAACATCGTTGAGATCCATGTAAGCGCTCATGGCGGAGCCGATGCCGGCTTTGACGGCGGCGTGAAAGGGCCGTAGGTAGACGTTGTAGAGCTGAGTTTCTGGAATATAGGATTCATCGTAATCGCGGCCGCCGATGGCGGCGCCATAGCCTGCGAAGTGCTTCATGCAGGCGAGGACGTGATCGGGAGCGCCGATGTACTCGCCCTGAAAGCCGCGAACTTGCGCCACGGCCATGGCCGAGCCGAGATAGGGGTCTTCGCCGGCGCCTTCGACGATGCGGCCCCAGCGCGGGTCGCGCGCGATATCCAGCATGGGTGCGAAGGCCCAATCGATGCCGACGGAGCGGGCTTCCATCGCGGCGATGGATTGCGCCCTGGTGACCGCAGCGGGATCCCAGGAGGCCGCCATGGCGATGGGCACAGGAAAGATGGTGCGAAAGCCGTGGATGACGTCGAAGCCGAAGATGAGCGGGATGTGCAGGCGAGTGTTGTCGACGGCAATGTGCTGTAGGCGGTTGATTTCCGCTGGATCGGTGACAAAGAGGACCGAGCCGAGCTGGCCTTTGGCGATCGCTTCGTCTATCGATTTCTGCGGGCTAAATTCAAAGAGCTGGCTGAGCTGGCCGATCTTTTCGTCGAGCGTCATTTTCTTGAGCAGGGAATCGACACGCTCGCGGATAGCTTGATCATTGGGAGGGGCGCCAGAGGAACTTTGGGCGAGGACGATACGTGCGTGAAGGATGACGACGAGGATGGTCAGCGAGAGAAGCAGAATTTCCAGTGCGCGGATTGCTGTTTGGCGTGCAACGGATTTACGTTTCACTCCGGGTCTCCTGAAATGCGCGGTTATGCTAATCGCGTCGCAGGGAGAATTGCTATAAGAAAAATTGTCTATGCGATGGAACAGAAATATCGCTGGTACCCGTGGAAGCAGCCGAAGAAAGGGCGCCCAAGTCGGGAGAAAAAAGGCATCGGGCTGTATGGCGCAGGATGAGACTGGTCCTGGTCTAGGGCCCCCAAATCGGAGGGTGGATTTTTGGGAGGTCTAGTTAACAATAACCGCACCCCCCACCCCTGTTTTTTTGTAAGTGTTCATTCTACAGGGATTAAAACCCTGTGTTTTGAGATGTTTACGCAAGTGTTCATTCTGAATAACTTAACCTGGATTTCTTGCACTAAAATTGTGCAAAAATGGCCGAATTTCGTAAGTGTTGCGAACAAAGGAGTTAGAGGTTAGGAGCAGTCTCCCTAAAGCAAGAAACGCCAGCAAGGGTGCTGGCGGCGTATGAGCAAAAACGAACCATTTCCTAATTGATACTATATGCGCTGGATGGCGTTGTCGTCAAGCGAAAAATGGGCCCGATTTTGGAAAAGGGAGGCCGGACAAACGTTTGGCCGGCCCTTTGCCGTTTTCAGTTGCCTTCGGCGCGTAAGTCTCCCGAAATCAGCGGGCGTTGCCGGGAGCGAGATGGTAGTCGCCGCGGCCGGTACGGTCGATGAAGGTGATGGTGTCATTGTCGCCGACGCCGGCTACATGCCGGTAGGTCCACACTTCGATGGCCGGCTTCGACGAGCCACCCTCGTCCTTCAGGTGAGAGTCGATCTCATCGGGCGGGCCATAGACGATGTAAATGTGTCCCCGGTCGGTCTGCCAGCCGGGCGTGCCGGACACGGTGGCAAAGCGCTTGTTGGCGTAATCGATGCGGCGATAGTGCTCGACCCTAAATTTATTGACAGGCGAACCCGGATTGGGATTGCGGCGCGCCCAGAATTGCTCGATGAACTTGTCGCGTTCGGCGCCGGTCGAGAGGCTCAGGAAGGCGGCACGCTCGGCGTCGTCGATGATGTAGACGACGTCTTCGTTGAGCCACTTGGAGTAGTCAGTGGATTTGGACGAATCTTCCCGCACTTGAACGGCGGATGAGCCGTGCGGCGAAACGTTCGCTTGCCAGGCGGCGATCGAAACGGCGCCGAGGGTGAGCAGAACGGCAGCGGCGAGGAGTGGCGCCCAAACGGTATTCCGAGGCTTGGGATACAACAAACGATGGATGCGCTTCATGAGACGACCTCCTGTGAGAGCGACGACTTGTTGCGGGCCGGAGAAGCGGTTTTGTTCGAGCGCGGCAAGCGTGAGAGCGTATTCGTGTGGATTGCGTGTGATGGAGACGACCAGATCGTCGCAGCAGTTTTCACGCTCGGCGCGCACGACGCTGGAAATCCACCAAACCGCGGGGTGATAAAACAAGAGGCCCTCGGCAAGGCGCTGTAACGCGTTGACGAAATAATCGCAGCGGCGAATGTGCGCCAACTCGTGGAGAAGAATGGCCTCGACTTGCGAAAGAGGAAGGCTGGCAAGGAGTCCTACGGGGACGAGGATCAGGGGACGGAAGTGGCCAAGAACCATGGGGACTTGGGCTAGAGAGGATTCCAGGAGTTGGAAGCTGCGGGATAGGCCCAGGAGAGAGCTCAGGCGGGTGAGCTCGGCCTGCCAGCGTTCTGGGGTGCAGCAGACACCGCGACGGCGAAGCCTTTGGACGGAGAGGCAGCCTGCAAGCGCGTGGAGATAGATCAGGAGGACGCCCAGAAGCCAGAGCGGCGTAAGCCACGGAGCGACGACTGCGAGGCTGGGAAGCCAAGAGCTTGCGGCACCCGTTGAATCGGGGACGCGCCATGCTGGAACGGTGGGAGGATTTAGGAGTCCGGAACGATTCGCTCCCGTTGGGGCGAGAAGCGCGAGCGTGAAGAGGAAGGAGCAGAGGAGCGCCGCGAGAGCGGCACACGCAGCTGCATAACGGATCCGCGGCGAGCGGATGATGACGAGCACCGCGGCAAGGAGACCGGAGAGGATGGCGCCCTCCCACAGGGAATGAAGCAGAGTCCACCCGATAACGGCGGCAAGCGGAGAGCCGACAAAATGATGGAGGAAATTCATTTGCGAGCCTCCGAATACTGGTCCAAGAGGGCGCGGAGTTCGGCGAGTTCTTTTTTGGAGGCTTTGCGGGCGGAGAGCGCGCCGACGAGGAGAGCTTTGGCGGAACCGCTGAAAGCGCGATCGAGAAGATCGCCGGCGAGCTGTCGCTGGGTCCACTCGCGGGTCTTCGCGGCAGAATAGATGTGGGCGCGCTGCTTTTCGTTGCGAAGCACGAGACCTTTTTCGGCCATGATTTGCATGAACTTGAGGACGGTGCTGTACTGCGCGGCGCGGCGGCGGCGAATGACGTCATAGACGGAGCGGACAGTGGCAGGGCCGATGCTCCAAAGGACGGTGAGGATTTCGAGTTCGGCGTTGGTGGGGCGAGGCGTTTCGTCGCGCATAGTACGAAGACATTACTAGTAAGAGGTTCGTAGGTCAAGAGGAATTTGCGGGGGACCCAAGACCGTGCCTGCAAAGCGGGGATTCACGGCTAGTCCCGCGCTCCTCAACCTGCGGCGAGCGTGCTATTCTCAGCTCGCGACATTGTGCGGGAGATCCGTATGGCAAAACTCGATCGAATCACTCAGGACCCCGAAGTGATGGGGGGGAAACCCTGCATCCGCGGGATGCGCGTGACCGTCGGGATGATCGTAGGGCACATCGGCGCGGGGCACAGCATCGAGCAGGTGCTGGCGGACTACCCCTATCTAGAACGCGAAGACGTTCTGCAAGCGTTGAGATACGCAGCATGGCTGGCAGAGGAACGTGAAGTCACTTTGCCCCGTGCATGAAAATCCTGGTGGACATGAACCTGTCTCCCCGGTGGTCTGGGCTGTTGAGCGAAGCCGGCTGGGAGACGAAGCATTGGTCTGCGGCCGGAAAACCTGGCGCAAGTGACCGAGAGATTTTGGACTACGCTGCCGCGAACGATTATGTGGTTCTAACGCACGATTTGGATTTCGGCGCCATTCTTGCTGTCACTCATGGCAAGAAACCGACTGTCGTGCAAATCCGGGGAGAAGATGTAAGCCTTGAAGGCATCGGCGGCCAAGTGGTTGCTGCCTTGTTCCACGTGCAGGCGGAGCTGGAAGCTGGCGCCTTGCTTACGATTGAAACTGAGCGAGCACGTCTTCGATTATTGCCCCTGCGAAAAGAATAATAGTCGCAATTTGCACGGTGTATTCGCCAACTCAGGATAGATGCCTTTTTCGGAGTGTGTCTTCCCTCCATTCACTTGGGCATGAAGCCAAGAAAAAATGGCCAGTCGTTACGTCCGGGCGGAGTGGCCGGCGAAGGCAGTGGCCAGGCCGAGGGAGATGAGGATGCCGCCGGAGACGTAACGCTCGTTGCGGGTCCAGCGAGGGTTGGCGCGAAGCGCGCGGGCGACGCTGCTCGAGAAAAAGGCCCAGATGCAGTCGCTGGTGGTGCCCATGCAGGCGAAGAGAATGCCGAGGGAAAGGATTTGCACTGCGACATGGCCGCGCATGGGATCGATGAACTGGGGAATGAATGCAAAGAAGAAAAGGGCCGTCTTGGGATTGAGCACGTTGACGACGATGCCCTGGCCGAAGACGCGAGCGAGACTGTCGTGCGGTGCGGATCGATCGGAAGCCGCGGCGAGAGATTCCTTGCTGCGAAGGCGCTGGACGCCGAGAAAAACGAGATAAGCGGCGCCAAGATATTTGACGATGCTGAACGCGGCGGCGGAGGAAACCAGAAGAGCGGAGAGGCCGACGGCGGCTGCGGCGGTATGGATCAGAGTGCCGACACCGATGCCGAAGGCGGAAACGAAGCCGGCGTTGCAGCCCTGGCCGATGCTGCGTCCGACAATGTAGAGAACAGCGGGGCCGGGGATGGCGAGTAGTACGAGGGCGGCGCTGATGAAGAAGAGGAGTTGGGAGTGACTCGGGAACATGGTGGGTGGATGGTGGAGCAGGGGATTCGGTTACGCCGCCAGGGCGGTCAGGAGGATAGGTTCGCGGCGCGTGATGACGATGGTGTGCTCGTAGTGGGCGGAGAGGCTGCCATCGGCGGTGCGGACGGTCCAGCCGTCGCGGTCGAGAGAAACGCGACCCGTGCCGGCGGCGATGATGGGCTCGATGGTGATGACCAGGCCTTCGGTGAGGAGATGGCGAGCGAGCGGGTCGGCGAAATTGGGGACGCTGGGCTCTTCATGGATGGTGCGGCCGACGCCGTGGCCGCCGAGTTCGCGGATGACGTGGAAACCGCGGCGGCGAACTTCGCGCTCGACGGCGCGGCCGATGTCCTTGGTGCGATTGCCGGGGCGGGCAGCGGCGAGGGCCTGGCGAAAGGCGCGCTCAGCGCAGTGGGCGAGTTCGCGAGATTTTTCTTGCGCGGGCGGGACCTGGATGCTGACGGCGGAATCGGTGTGGTAGCCGTCTTTGACGGCGGTGAGATCGAGTTTGACGAGGTCGCCGGGCTGGAGAACGCGATCGCCGGGAATGCCGTGGACGACTTCGTCGTTGACGCTGATGCAGACGTCGCCGGGGAAATGGTAGACGAGAGGCGGCGAGGATTGCGCGCCGTTTTCCGCGAGGATGCGAGAACCGATGGCGGAGAGTTCGGAGGTGGTGACGCCGGGACGGACGGCGGCGGACATGGCGCGGAGAGCTCTGGCGACGATTTGGCCACAGGCACGGAGCTTTTCGAGTTGGTCGGGCGAATTAATGGACATGATGCTGAACGCTCCACTAGGGCCGCACGGGTTGCGAGCGAACCTAAATTTTCAACGAGAGCTTCTTGTTCGACAAGCGGAATTCACGACTCGGTCGAGGAGTAGCGCGTCCGCGGCGGATGCGCGATACTCTGCGCCGTCGGCGATGGCAACGTAAAAATGGCGCCACTTGTCTCCGTTGCGGAGTTGTCCGAAGCTATCGTTTCCGACCCGTTCCCCATCAGGAGTTTCGATATTCCTTTCACTAGTCGAGACGGAATCACGTAGAAGATCATCGTCGGGTTTGGGGCTAAAAGCGTACGGACCAAACCAAAGGCTGACAAAGGACTTGCTCGACTTGAGCTTAATGACCCAGCGGACGTAATCCGTATCTGGCTTGCCGCCGAGGATTTCAAAATGTTTTTTGGGAATATCGAAAGTCAACCCCTGGAAACCGCCCGTGATTCTGCGCGCGCCCAGCGCACGTGGCCCGCACGTCGGGAGGATGAATGGACTGGAATCTGGTTGGCCGAAGCTTGCTGACGGGCTAATCGTCGCGATTGATACGCAAATACAACTCGCAAGAAAAAGAAGTTTGGAAGCTTCGGAACTCAGTCTCATAAATCGCGCAGTTCGAAACACTCACTGGAATGTCTGCGGTATTTAGTGGCAGCCGCAACCGCCGCCGCAGCAGCTTCCGCCGCCACCGGAGGAATTGCCAGACGGAGTCGAGGAGCCGCCGGAGCCAGCCGTGGCGAAAACGGAAAGCTGGATGGTGGCCTTTTTGCTGGCGCACTTGGGGCAGGAGATTTCCTGCTGCTTGTTGATGACGATTTTTTCGAAGTGCGTTTCGCACTCGTCGCAAACGTATTCGTAGATGGGCATGGCTTGGTGTGTTCCTTTACAAGAGATCGAGAAATTCTTCCGCGGTCATTTCCGCTTGCCGCAAAATGCTCTTCAACACAGGCAGCGGCAGGTCGAACCGATCGTGCCTCGGAACCGTCACTCGCAGATGCGGTTTTTGCGGATGGCGCAATTGCGCGTGACTCCCCGCTTGATGATGCACCTCAAAACCAGCCCTTAGCAGAGCGCGCAGAACCTCCCGTGGTTTTAAGACGGGCAAACGCGGAGACATCTAGGCGCTGATCACCACGCGAAGTTTTTCTTTAAGAGCGCTACGTTCGTCCGGTATACGCTCGCCGTCTTTTTGCAATCCTTTCAGATGGCAGCGGATGGCATCCCTGGCCATCTCGCGAGCTTCATCCAAAGTCCGACCGTAAGTGACCAAGCCTGGCAGCATCGGAACGGTGACCTGATATCCGGGCCAGGACGGATTCTGAGCACGGCGGACGATTCGGCCATTCCTCCGACGCGTAACCATCTGCGTCAACGGCTCAAAAAGCACGGTAAAACTATAATCGCGGGCAGCCGCCTTGCCGCGAGCTTTTTCTGCAATGGCGACATTGACCATAGTTTGAGTGTATGCCCGACGGATAGACTCGTCAAACGGACAACACAAAAAAGGAACTGCCACGGCAGGACCGGGAGAGTTGGACAGGATGTGGCTTGCCTTGTAGGGGCGCAGCGTGGTGCGCCCCTACAAGGACGATGCCAGGAATTAGTCGCCGGCTACTGCTTCGGCGGCCTTTTCGGAGGTATTGGGCGCTGCGGCGCCATTGCCATTGGAGTGGCCATTGCCATTCGAATGACCATTGCCGTTCGGAGCTGAATTGCCATTGCCGCTTGCGGCTGGGGCGATGGAGACCGGCTTGCCAGCGTTGGCGAAATTCGCCGGGGTAGCCTTTGCGATGTCCGCCACGGAGCCGATTTGAACGACGGTCGGCTGGGGCTTCTTGAGGACGAGTTCCTCGTAGATGGCGCGGACTTTGGCTTGTTCCTCGAAGGCTTTCTTGCGGCGCGCGCGATCTTCTTCCGCTGCGGTTAGAGGAATGTCGTGCTCCAGGTGACGGACACGAGCGGCGTCATCGGCATCGATCTTCAGAGAGTGTTCGAAGCTCTGGAGATTGACGCTCCTGCCCTTGGCGTAGATCTCGTGTTTGCCGTGGTTCTTGTACCACTCGGCGACCGTTGCATTCTTGTGCATGTTCTCGATGATTTGCCGCCAGCCCACGCCGGTGTTGTAGGCGCAGAAGGAGATTTCGCCCTGCTGCGTGGCGTAAGGAATGATGCACATTTCGGTGCGGCGGAAATCGTAATTGAAAAGATCCTGGAACCACATACCGGCGATGAAGAGGAAGTTCCAAGGATCCTGGCGGCGCTTCATGGCGTCGTCAATCTTGCGATCAGGAGAAGTGCGGCCGTATTTGGTGGTGGAACGCTTGGTGAGCGCCCAAGTCTTGTCGAATTTCTTGAATAGCGCGCTGAGCGTGAGGCCCTTGGGTCCGCGGAACGGATGATAGTTCTTGAGGAGAGCCATGGCCATCATGAAGTTCGAGAAATTCTTTCCGCGGGCCGCGTCCGTGATGGCGGTGACGTCCTTGGTCAACTGGACGGCATCGAGGAAGCGCGGAACGGGCGCCCATTCCTTGGTCTCTTTGTTGATCATCATGGCGGTGCCGACGCCGCAGTTCGGGTGGCAGCCGCAGGAGAGGGAACCCCACTGCGATTCGTTGCCCTTTACCATGTCCGCGAAACCGGCGAACGTGCTGATGAAAGAGATGGGGAACCAGTCGCGCGTGGGTTCCACTTTGCCGACTTGTGCGCTGACGTCCTTGGCAAGATGCGAAAGAGTGTAACGCTGGCGGAGACGGCGTTCCGGAGTGATGTCTTCATCCCGGCCGGTGAACGAAACGGGCTGGAAGCTCACGAAGGCGATTTTCTTGGGATTTTCCATCGCGAACTTGACGACGGAGCCGACCTGGTCGTTGTTCACATTGTTGACGATGGTGACGACGAGCACGATTTCGATGCCGGCTTCATGCATGTTTTCGATGGCGCGGAGCTTGACGTCAAAGAGGTTGCCAATCTGGCGATGGCTGTTAGCGTCGTTGCCGATGCCGTCGAATTGCAGGTAGGCGTAGCGCATACCCGCGTCGAAAGCCTTCTTCGAAAATTCCTTGCTCTTGGCGAATTCGATGCCGTTCGTGGCCGCCTGGACGCTGTTATAGCCGATTTTGCGGGCATAAGCGACGGCGTCGAGGAAGAGCGGGCTCATGGTGGGCTCACCGCCGGAGAATTGCACGGACATCTGGCGGCGCGGCTTGATTTTGAGCGCGTTGTCTAAGATTTCTTTAACTTCGTCCCAGCCGAGCTCGTGAACGTAGCCAACCTGGTTGGCGTCCATGAAGCAGGGATCGCACATCATGTTGCAGCGATTGGTGAGGTCGACGGTAAGAACGGAGCCGCGGCCATAGCGAACGGTGGAAGAGCCGTGCTTGTGAAGATCTTCGTCGTTGTGCGCGGGAATATCGCGGCCGGGGAATTGCTTTTCGATCCAATCGAGGAACTTCGCATCGATGGCCATCATGTCTTCGTAGTGGCCGTGGATCGGACAATCCTTAATCATCCAGATCTGATTGTCGCGCTCGACGATCTGCGCTTTGATTTCGCCGACTTTCTCGTGCATCAGATCGCGCCAGTCTTTTTTGCCGGCGATGATCGCTTCCCGCGCCTCTTTGACGCAGGCAGGGCAGAGAGAATCGGTCTGCCGGGGAAAGCCAAGCGTCGGCTTGGTCTTCTCCCAGGACTTGAGAAGCGGTTTATCCGACCATTGCGGAGTGACCGAAGGATTCGGATTGCGCTTGTTGAAATATTGAATGCTGTTAAAAGTGGCGGCGGCGGTTTTGCACAGCGCCCAGTCGAACGTTCTCAGGATCTGCGTCCCCACACGGTTCGGCATAAGACTCTACCCTCGCTTTCAAAAAAGTGAAGCCCAACTGACTGCTAAATTGGATGAAAATCAAGCCCCTAACGGCCCCCGGGCTATGATTACCGTACCATGTTCCACGGGTACGTCCAATAAGTCTTTGTACACCTATAGTTTGAGGGTCAGGGGGTACCAAAGCCAGCGGGATGCAGCGAACGGTCATAATCGGGGGTTGAACGGTCGTTTGGAGCAGCGAACGGCAATCGGGGAGAGGGCTCGGAAGGGTTACTTTTAGGACGAATGGGCTGCCAGTTTGCGCAATTTGGGCACCGCCCTGTTTCGATTAGGAAAATCCGTGCGCTGGCCGTTGCGGCAGGCGAGGGCTACTCATTCAGAGTAGGACGAATGACGGCGATGACAAAATGGGCGAAGTGCGAAGCGCCTTCATCCAACTGAAGCCAGCGCACCACGCAATGATCGGCGAGATATTTCGTGACGCGCGATTCCGGTATGCCGAGATGTTCGGCGAGTTGGGGTTTGATGGAATCCGCGCCGCGGCGGCTCGAGCCTCCGCGCAAGAGATTTCCGACGGCGACGCGCAGCGTCTGGCAGGCCTCGACGTAGTAGTAGCTGGTGAGATCGGAATCGGTGAGAACGAAAACGCCGGGTCCCACGGGTGAATGATCCGCTTCGCTCAGCTTGACGGGAGGACAAGTTAGCAAACGGCGAAGCTGCATCTCGAGCAGCGACAAGCGGGAAGAAAGGCCCGGATCGCCGGAGCGGCCCCGCACGCCAGCACCGCCGGGCTCGCCAATCGGCTCGATGGGGAGCGAAGGAAACGCCCGGCTGTCCGCGGTCCTGGGAGGCCGAGGCTCGGCCGGCTCGTCGAAAACCTTGGCGGGCAAACCCCTCGCACTAACGGTGCTGCTCGCGGCGGAGGCGGATGCGGCTGGACTCTTGGTTGCATCGGCTTTCCGGCGGTTGCGCCCGCCACGACGGCCGCGCCGGCGTCGCTTTTTATCCGGCGTCGCGGAAGATTCACCAGTTGGTGTAGATGCAGCGTCTTCAGCCTCGGCGTCCGCTTCCTCCGCTGCGGGAGTAGCCGAGGAATCGAACGCGGCCGCGCTCTCTGTTTCGAAAAGCGATAGTGAAGGAGCGGCGACAGGCGGTGGCGTCAACTGAAAATCGGCGGGCGATTGGGAAGGATCCGCCGGAGCGACTTCAGCGCCAAGCCGGACGGCAGCCTCTCGCGCTTTGATTTTCCAATCGGACCTGCGAAAACGATCCGCGGCGGCGAGGTACCATTTGGCGGCTTCCGGATTTTGTCCGGCCGCTTCAAAAAAGCGCGCCAGCTCAAAAGCGACCATAGCGTCGCGAGTTTTTTCGTACAAATTCGAAAGCTGCCCGACGGGATCTTTGCCGGTGCGTGCCCGACGAATCCGGGCGGTGATCTGTTTCCAGTCAGCCATGTGTTGGTTTGCATTGTAACAGCGGAAGCGCGCGACAGCTATAGCCAGCGGGTGGCCGGAGGCAAGAGATTTTTTAGCCGCCCGGGATGTTTCTTTATTGACGAGAAGAAGGGGTGTGAGTATTCTTCGAGTAGCCCTCTTGGAGGCTTCAATGGCGCGTTCGCGCGAAATTGTTGCTGCAGTCTTTGTATCTTGCTTTCTTATCGCACCGGTATGGGGCGCTGCCGCGGGCGTGCTCGGTACGGTCGTGGCGTCGGACCATGCGAATGTCGGCGGGACGGGCGCAGCCGTTGGGACGACGATATTTGAGGGAGACACGCTGACCACGGCGGATGCGGGCAGCGTGCAGTTGCGCGCCGGAGCGGCGCGGTTCCAGCTTTCCGAGTCCTCGACGGCCACAGTGAACACCGACGGCGGAATGCCGCAAGCAACGCTGCTGCGGGGAACGGCGACTTTCTCGACGGCCAGTGCACAAGCGTTCGCTCTGAGTGCCTGGACCGCGGTGATCCGGCCGAAGTCCGACGATCCTACCATCGGCCAAGTAACCATTCTGGGCCAAAAACAACTGCTGGTGAAATGCATTCGCGGGTCGCTGACGATCACGGTTGGCGATGACTCGCGCGTTATACCGGAAGGCAAAGCCTATCGCGTCGTTCTGGATCCGACCCCGGATGAAGCTGCGCAGAGCCAGCCCCCCACGCAAGGTGCGGGCGGGAAGGGTTACGGAAAGCCACCCATTAGCGCCGGCACGAGCAGGTTCGTGTGGTACGCAACGGGAGCGGTCGTTTTGGCGACCATCATTGCAGTTCACATTGCTCTGGAAAGCCCCGACCGGCCGTAGCTCAAAAGTTCGCTCCATTCAAATCGTCGCGATCACTTCCATTTCCACAAGGGCGTCCTTCGGCAGGCGCGCGACTTCGACCGTCGAACGTGCGGGCGGAGCGGCGGAAAAATAGCGCGCATAGATTTCATTCATCGCCGCGAAATCGCCGATATTCTTAAGGAACACCGTAGTTTTGACTACGTGGCTCAGTTTGCTTCCTGCCGCTTCTACGATGCCTTTTACATTCTCGAGCGTGCGTTCCGTCTGCTGCCGAATATCTCCAGCGAGAAACTCATTGGTCTTCGGATCGATCGAGACTTGTCCGGAAACGAAAAGAAGCCCATTGACCTTGATGGCCTGCGAATAAGGCCCGATGGGTTTTGGACCGCGATCCGACAAAACGATTTCTCTCATGGCATGGTCTCCTTGGAAATGCTGGCGATGGAAGCGGATGTATTTTCGTAGCGCGCCCGGTATTCGTCCGGGACACCCGGGTGTTTCATCCACAAACGAACGAACTCGGCGACGTTTTGATGCGTCTCCTCTTCAAACGCGGCGATCAAGTCGTCGAGGTCGAAGCCGCGTCCCTGGCGAGCCGAGAGCATGTGCACAATGGCGCGGTGGAAGACGTCCGTCCCATAGCGATCCTGGAGCGCAAAAAAGAAAAGAAAACTTTTTGCGCGCAGAACTTCTCCCGATTCCGGCTCGTGCGCTACGGGCTTCCTGGGAATCATACGCAAGGCGCGGCGAATTGTCTCGGCGCGCGAGGCCGCTCCGTCGATAGCTTCTTCTCCCAACGCCGAAGCGAAGGCTGGGAACGCGGAAAGAGGAGGTTGCTGCTCGTAGAAGCCAGGATTACGGCCATAGCCGAGCCAGCTTGCGGCCAGGGCTGGCGCGGCCGCCACCAATTTGGGAGGCCCGCCGGCAAAATCAATCATCAAGGTATCGAGCGAGGCGAGTTCAGAGGTAACGGCGGCAGGCTCGGCATGCAAGAGACCGGCGTACGAGGAAGCCGCAGCCGTAAAGCAGCCCGGAACCACGGGGCACTCGACGATCCAAAACGGCTGCTCATTTTTGCTTCGTGCGCCGAAGGCTACGTCGTATGCACGGATGGCCAAAACTAGCGCGTCCGTGGATTGCTGCAACGGGGCAGCTTCCTCCCGTCCGTGCGTCCAGAGAAGGACTTTGCCGGCGGCCGTGTTCAGAGAGGTCTGCTTATAGAGACCCGCGATGACAAAAGGATAGCGATCCTCGGGGTGCTGTTCGGATTGCACGGTCATCTCGCCGCCGTGGCGCGACGTTTTTGGCGCGCGCCCGCTGGTGTGCACGAGAAATCCTTTCGGTACGCGCACAAGCAAGCGCCACTTATCCGGAGGAACTCCACCGGTAGCGAACAAGCCTTCCGAAGGAAGCAACTCCGGCGCCCAGCCTGCCGAAGGCAGGAAAAACGCATCGGAGGTGAAACGGAAACCGCTCTCGCCATCCGCCGGTTGCCGGAGTTCCGAGGAAAGACGCAACGTGTGGCGCTCCGAAACATTCCACGGCTGAGGAAGGACCAGCGATGTGACGCGGAGATTCGGGGGACTGTTTTGCTCGGCGAGAGAAACGCCATCCCAAGTGGCTTGGGATTCTGCAACGTGAAAGTGGCGGCGCCCCGGCAGGCGCAATTCCAGCGAAGAAAGAGGCTGGTTGCCCGTGTTGCGAAGTTGGAAGTCCGAATCGACACGAATATGCGGGTTTGGCGCCGCGTCAAACTCTACGCGGATTTCCTGTTTCTCTATGGTGTAGCCCGGCCCGACTGCGGTGGCACAGGAGGAAATCCAGAGCCCCACGGCAACGAGAAACGGACAAAGCAGCAGACGAAGTTGAGACCGTGCCAGCAAAACGAATCGATTGTAACGGGGGAATTCGCAATAAGCAAAAGCGAAGAAGGATGCCTGCGGACTCCGGGAAGGGAAGCCGTCAGCGCGGTTTGCGGCCCCGTACGCGAACGAAGGCGGTATTGGCGTGATCGCGAGCGCGCTCGCGGGCGATGACTTCCTTTTTGGCCTGCTCGTCCGTCATCCCGGCGTTTATTTTCTCAACGATTTGGCGTTCGGTAAGGCCAGTGTTTTTGAGTTCCGCGATTTCCGCGCTGGCCATCACCGGCTGGCCGGTCAAATGACGATGAAGAACAAGCTGTACGGTGGCGTCCGAGAGGCCGATGAGCTTGAGGGTGACCGCATCCACGCTGATACTGTCCAACTGGCCGGCGCGCGCGATATCGAGAATTTGGTTCTCCGTGAATCCCGCTCCCGCCAGGCTGGCGGCGGAATCCGCGCTCGTGAAGAGATTCTTGTGAACGTGCGCTACGCTGACTAGCTCGACGCAGGTGTCATCGCTAATTCCGGCGTTCTTGAGCTTGACGATCTGCGCGACTTCCTGGTCCGTGATGTGCAGCCCCTTGAGCTGCTCCACATCGCTCGACCACATTCCTGCCTGGTCCAGCGGGCGGTAATCCGTCAGGGGGTGCTGATGGCAGCCCGCGGCCACGAGGACACACACACCGAGAAGCAATCGTAGGTACCTCATAGTTCCATTTTAGGAGAAGCAAAGAGCGAAGCGGGGACGTGTGCCTGGGTGATACCCGGCAGGAAGTACAGGTCGGCAGTATTCGTACGCCAGGCTGATGCAGCGGCCAATGGCTCCGCGCGCGAGGAATGGCGGCCCGCGCAGGTAATCACGGTGTCAGTTGGTGCCAGATTCTCCTTCGGGAAAAGAGCGAGAGGGAGGTCAAATTTGGTAAACGCGTTCGACTCCAAAGACGCCGGAAATTTTCCGGATGTTGACCAGAATGGTTTCGAGCTGGCGGCGGTCCACGATTTCTAGACTCGCTTCGATGTGGGCGTTTTGCCGATCGGGACGACTCTCCAAGTTCTGGATATTGGAGCCCGCTCCGCTGATGACCGCCGTAATCTCCGCCAGGAGACCGGCGCGGTCCTTTCCGCGAATCGAGAGCCGGACCGGGAAGGTGGCCGCGGTTCCGCTTCCCCACTCGACCGCAATGCGGCGTTCGGTTTGATACATCAGATTCTGCACATTCGGGCACGCGCGCGTATGCACGGCGACTCCTCGGCCGCGTGTGATGTAACCGACGATATCGTCGCCGGGAATCGGATTGCAGCATTTTGCGCGGTAAACCAGCAGGTCATCGTGGCCTTTGACGATTAAAGGAGCTTCGCCGAAACCGAGCATGCGCTTGACGGTTTTGACCAGCGTCGGCTTTGCATCATCCGCTTGAGTCTCCGAAGACTTTTCCGGCTCGCCCAGCAGCTTCGAGAGAACTTGCCGAGCGGAATATTTCCCGAACCCCACCGCCGCGTAGACGTCTTCCTGCTTCGAGAGTCCGTAATCGGAGATCAGCTTGTCCCAATCCGCCTGAGGAATCTTTTTCAGGCCGCGGGGGAAGTGACGCGACTCTTTTTCGAGCAGCTTCTTGCCCATGTCCGTGGCTTCTTCGCGCTCGTGGAAATTCAGCCACTGGCGAATCTTGCTCCGCGCGTGCGAGGACTTCACGAAGCTTAGCCAATCCCGGCTGGGCGTGTGATTCTTTTGCGTGAGTATTTCCACCACGTCGCCGCTCACGATCTCGTGCCGCAGCGACACCATTTGTCCGTTTACTTTTGCCCCCACGCATTGGTGGCCTACTTCCGTGTGCACGGAATAAGCAAAATCGACGGGCGTCGCTCCCCGCGGCATTTCCAAAACGCGGCCTTTGGGCGTGAACGCGTAAACTTCGACCGGCGCCAAATCCACCTTGAGCGTCGAGAGAAACTCGCCGGGTTCCTGCAGCTCCTGCGACCATTCGATGAGCTGCCGCATCCACGCAATGCGCTGGTCGTCATCGCCCGCGGCGGGCTGGCCGCCTTTGTATTTCCAGTGCGCCGCTACGCCTTCTTCCGCGATGCGGTGCATTTCTTGCGTGCGAATTTGCACTTCGAAAGGCTGGCCGCCATGCAGCACGGTGGTGTGCAGAGACTGGTAGAGGTTTGGCCGCGGCATGGCGATGTAATCTTTGAAGCGGCCGGGGACGGGCCGCCAAATGTGATGCATCACGCCGAGCGCGGCGTAACAGTTTCGCTCGTTGTCCGTTATGACGCGGACAGCGAGCAAGTCGTACACCTGCTCGAGGCTGCTTTGCTGGCGCAGGATTTTGCCGTGCAACGAGTATAGGCCCTTGACGCGGGCTTCCAATTCCGCCGGAATGCCATTTTCAACGAGCTTGGTGCGGATGGTGCCCTGAACTTCCTCCAGGAACCGCTGGTGCACGGGACTCTTTTCCGTGACTTCTTTTTGAAGTGAGAGGAAAGATTCCGGCTTGAGAAAGCGAAACGCCAAATCCTCGAGCTCGCCGCGAATTACGCCCATGCCCAAGCGATGCGCGATCGGTGCGTAGATATCCAGCGTCTCGCGAGAAATGCGCTGTTGCTTTTCTTGCGAGAGGTATTCCAGCGTGCGCATGTTGTGCAGCCGGTCGGCCAGCTTGACGAGGACGACGCGGACGTCGTTGACCATCGCCAGAAGCATTTTGCGGACGTTTTCCGCCTGGCGCGTTTCCGGAGCGGTCATATTCAGCCGGCTGATTTTCGTGACGCCCTCGACCAGGTGGGCGACATCCGGCCCAAAGCGCTCTTCAATCCGGGCGACCGGGTATTCCGTGTCTTCGATGGCGTCGTGAAGGAGGGCGGCGGTCAGCGTGGTGGCGTCCATGCGCATATCCGCGAGGATGTGGGCGACTTCCAGGAGGTGCGAAATGTAGAGATCGCCGGAGCTGCGGAACTGATCGCGATGGCGCTCGGAGGCTATCTCATAAGCGCGGCGGACCACCCAGGGATCTTCGGAAGGCCGGTTTTTGCGGAGTTTTTCGAGGAGTTCTTCGAAGCGCGCTTCCAATTGGCGGAGGGCGCGGTCTCGCTGGAAGCTCAACGGCACATTACTTCGCGACGGCATATCCTAGTGTAGCCTGAAACGAGGCGGCATGCGAGCCGGGGCCTGGGACGCACGGCGTGGCTCATTGGGAAACGAAAAGGGCGCCAGCGAAGGCGCCCTCGAGTTGCAAATCGATTCGCTCGGCCCAAGCGGCCAAATCCTCGGAGTCTTTAGGAAGTCTGCTGCTGTTGCTCCAAGCGTTTCTGCTTGATCTCTTTGATCTTATCCAGCAGATCGTCGGCTTGCTTCTGGAGCGAGGCGCGCTCATCCGCGCTCTCTACCATGTCGGCCTTGCGGCGGTAGAGCAGGCCGAGGTAGGCCATGGCATCGTCGTAATCCGGCCGAAGAGAGATGGCCTTTTGCAGATCGGTGATGCCCTCATCCACCATAGGGCCATACTTGGCGGCATACTCCGTGCGGAGTGCAGGTGGGAGCGGATCCGCGTCCTTCACCTGCTTCCGGATGTTGTTCTTGTTATAGTCCAGGCGCATTTCGCCGTTGCCACGGAAGGCTAGCGTCCAGTCAATTACTCCGATCCAATAGTAAGGTTCGGGATCTTCCGGTCTGATTTGGATGTGGCGTTCGTGGTACGTTTTCGACTCATCGAACATTTTTTCGTCGATGGGAGGCGTGCCAGCCATCTGGAAGAGCAGGGACCCGATGCCGTCGATCGCGCTCAAATTATTAGGATCGATCTCCAGGATTTTCTTGAATTCCGCGATCGCTTGTTCGCCATGCTCCTTATTTTCCGCGGAAGGCGCTCCGGGAATATACAGGCTGGCGTAAGCGGTCGCCAGATAGACGCGAGCCATCATCAAGTTCGGATCAAGCTCGGAAGCGCGCTTGAAATCCTCAATAGCGGCGTCCGATTGGCCGGCTTTGAAAGAATTGACCCCCTTGTTCAGCAGGTCGCGGGCCTTGAGCTTATTGCAGCCCGAAACTCCGAACGTGAGGATCAACAGCGCTGCCAGAGCAGCCATCCGGCGAGCAATACGATCTGATGCGTGAGTCATCGAAGACATCCATCCCAGCTAGGATTCAGGTCCGCCCTGCGAGGGCCAAATCTACACCATTTACTGCGCGTTTGCGAGTTCCGAGGTAATCAAGCCCACGGTCGTAATTCCCGACGCCCGCATCACATCAATTGCCCGCGCGACTGCCCCAAACTCGAGACTCCCGTCACCGCGAACAAATGCCGTGCGGCTGGCCCGCGGCTTCATGATTTCTTCCAACCGCGCCTGGAAATCCTGCCAGCGCACCGCGTCCTGGTTGATGCGCAGCGAGCCATCGCCGAAGACTTGTACAACGATCACCCCCGGCGGCTCGGGCCCTCTAGCATCCGTTTGTTCAGGCAAATCCACAGGAAGGCCAAATTCGGCCTGCGGGCGGATCACCATGAAGATGACCAAAAGCACCAGGAGAATGTCGATCAGCGGAACCACGTTCACTTCCGCAATCGAACCAAGCCGTGTACCACCGAGCGAAATACCCATAAGCCACCTCGCACGAAGCAAATTGCCCCGCGAGGAGGACTCTCACACCCTGCGCCAGCCCGGAAGCGGCCGCCGCCAACCGTCGAAGGAATCCTTACTGCCCGGCCTCGAGCTTGGCCGTAATCAAGCCGACTTTGTCGATGCCCGCGCCGCGCATGATATCAATCGCGCGGGCCACGTCCATGAACAGGACATCATTGTCGCCCTTAACGAACGCTATTTTCTCGGCGCGCTCTTTGAAAATCGTTTCCAGGCGCGGGCCGAGGCCATCCCAGGTGGTGTCCTCGTTGTTGATCTTCAGCTTGTCGCCATCCAGTACCTGAACCACCACGGTCTTATTCTCCAGATCCTGGTTCTCCTGCTTGTTCGGGTTGGGCTGCGGAACGAGAGCATCCAGCCCGTGCGGAGTGAGCGGAGTGATAACCATGAAGATGATCAGCAGCACCAGCAAAATGTCGATGAGCGGGACGATATTCATCTCCGCCATCGCACCGCCTTTATTTTCTCCAACAGACATTCCCATTTTGAATCTCCTGTTAGCCTGCTTTTCACCAACCTTGCAGGCCATCAGGCCGTGCCGGGTGGGATCCGGCGCGGCCGTTTTGACTCAGCAAACGAATGATGCGAACACTTCACACGCGAGCCGAACGCCTCTCCAACAGCCTTGCCTCAGTCTGCCCCGGGAGTAGACGGGGGCGGAGGCGGCGTCCTGCGTTGTTCATTCTGCTCGGTCAAAAGCCCGAGTTGATCGACGCCGGCGGAGCGGATTTCGTCCACTACCGCGACAACGTCGCCATACTTGGCCCTGGCGTCGCTCTTCACGTAAACGGTCTTATCGAGACGATTGGAAAGTAGATCCTTGATCTGCCCGGTGATGTCGGCCTTGGTGATCTTCGTATTCTTCAGGTAGATCGTTCCGTCTCGCGTAACCGCCACGATGATCGCGTCATCCTTATCAGCATCTTGCATCTCGCGCGCGTTGTTGACCCTCGCCATATCCACCGGCAAGGTCTTCTGCAACATCGGCGTGACCACCATGAAGATGATCAGCAAGACGAGCATGATGTCGGCCATCGGGATGACGTTCGGCGTCGACATCTGACTTCCGACTTTCGGTTTGTACCCCATGGGTTACCTTATTTCTTCGCGCCGCGACGCAAGATGAAGTAGTTGATCAACTCCATCGAGGAGTTGTCCATTTCCACGTCGAAAGCTTCGACCTTGTTCGTGAAATAATTGTAAGCCCACACCGCCGGCACGGCCACCAGAAGACCGAGAGCCGTGGTGACGAGAGCTTCTGCGATACCGCCGGCAACCGCGGACAAGCCGGTGGCGTGACTGGTTTCAATTCCCTTAAACGCGTTCAAGATGCCGACGACGGTCCCGAACAGGCCGACGAAAGGAGCCGTCGAGCCGATGGTGGCCAGCGCCGAAAGGCCGCGCTTCATTTCGGCGTGAACGATGGCGACGGAGCGCTCGAGTCCGCGCTTGGCCGCTTCGATCACGTCGGCGTCGGTAACTTGCTGGGATGCGGATTGGAATTCCGAAAGGCCCGTCGCCACAACCTTGGCGATATGGCTCTTCTTGTTCCGCTCCGCGATGGCGATCGCTTCGTCCAGCTTGCCTTCCTTGAGAGCTCCGGCAACCTGCTGCACGAACACCCGCGACTGCTTGCGGGCCGCGCTGTACATCAGGGCGCGGTCAATCATTACGCCGAACGAATAAATCGAGAGAATGAAAAGGATCCCGACAACGATCCGGGGAAGGGTGCTCATGGAAGACCACATGCTCCTTATATCCCAGGACGTTGCCTGAGATTGCAGGAACAGGGCCGCGTTCATAAACAGAGTCGCTACCATTCGTTTTGCTCCTTAGTTCTGATGGCTCCGGGTTTTCCGGAGCATCGCGAGAGTTTGCCAAGCTTGCCGCCCGGACCAGCGCGCCTGTCCCACGACCGGCACGCCAGCCCGCTTACTTATTCTCCATTCAGAGAGAAAATCACGTCGATCGTGGTGTCGACTTCCACCGGCTCACCGTTCAGAAGAGTCGGCCGATAGCGCCACTGCCGCACCGCGTCCAGCGCGGCTTGTACCAGCAGTGGATGCCCAGAAATCACTTCGAGTTGCTGCACCGCGCCATTCTTCCCGATAATCGCGTGCAAACGCACGGTTCCGGAGATGCGCGTCTGCCGGGCAAGCGGTGGATACATCGGCTGCACCCGGTTAATGAGCATGGCGTTTTGCACCTGGCCGCCCTGCCGGATGCGCGATACCGTCGGCTTCGGTGGTGGCGGAGCTCCACCCATGCCGCCGATCACGCCGCCGATGACGCCGCCCATCGAGCCGCCAGGCACGCCGCCTGGAACTCCGCCCTGCACACCGGCCATATCGGGCGCGTCTTCTTTAATAATCTTGATGTCTTTCGGAATCGCCTTCGGCTGCAAGAGTTTGCCTGCATCCATCAAGTGCACTTGCGGCTTGATGTGCACAACCGTCGCCGGAGGAGGCGGTGGTGGCGGGGGAGGCGGTGGCGGCGGCGCGGTGAGCATGGTCGCCATCATCGTCTTCGGCAGCGCTTCCGTATAAATCAGCGGAATTAGAATCAGCACGCCGACAAGCATCGCTTGCAGCAGCAGAGACAGTGCGACTGTCCAGGGCTTGTTCGTACGCTTGGTCTTCCCTGAAAGCACCATATCTTCAAACATGGTTCCTACCTCCTCCCGGCTGGCGCGAGTCGTCCTGCGACGCCCTCACCTGCACGGGGTTTGTTTCCGGCTGCGGGTCCGGTGCCTGCGACAACGCCGTGTTGGCCGCGCCAATGATTCCAGGCGACCACAAGCGGTGCAGCAATTCCAAAACTGGAGTACGTTCCTACCACAATCCCCACCACTAGGGCAAAGGAGAAAGCACGTAGCACTTGCCCGCCCATGAGGAAAAGTACGAGCACGGTGAGGAAAGTCAATCCGCTGGTCAGTATCGTCCGCGACAGCGTTTGGTTGATCGACGTGTTGACGATGTCAATGAACGGCTGCCGCCTCATCAATCGATTGTTCTCCCGAATGCGGTCGAAAATGACGATAGTATCGTTCATCGAATATCCAACCAGAGTGAGCAGTGCCGCGATGACCGTCAGCGAAATCTCGAAATGCAGCAGCGAGAAGAACCCCAGGGTGATCAAAACGTCGTGAAACACCGCCAGTACCGCAGCCGCCCCATAAACCAGCTCGAATCGAAAGGCAATATATACCAGCATGCCTCCCAAAGCATAGAGGGTAACGTAGATCGCCTGCCGCCGCAGCTCGCCCCCGACTTTGGGCCCGACAATCTCCACGCCGCGTATCGCGAAGGACCCCAGAGCATAGCTATCCTTCAGCGCGGAAATCACCCGCGCATTCACGCCATCGACCTTCGAAAGATCGTCGAAATTCGTCAAAATGCCCTGACTCGCCGTGTCGCGATAACTCAAAATTTTCTTCGCAAGCTGCTCGTAGCGGTCTCCCGCGTTCGTCGATAGCAGCAGCGGATCGCGTTGCGTGAGCACCAACGCCAGGCTCGCGGGCGTCGCCGCGTTGAAATCCGGTTTGGTCGAGTTGCCCACGCCATAAATCGCGTTGAGCGCATTCAGCACTCGCGTCTTGCTGGTCTCTCCGGCTTCTTCCGTTTGTCCCTTCTGGCCTACGAAGATCAGCACTTCGTTCGTGTGAGAGCTCGCGATATCACTGATGCTCTGAATCTCGCTATCGCCGAGTCCCTGCGCCGTCAGGCCTTTGCGGATCTTTTCGATATCGGGGGGATGCGCAAAGCCGACATCCACGTTGGTCCCGCCTTTGAAATCGATGCTATACGGGATTCCGCCGCCTGCGGGGCCGCCTTTGAGGAAGATGGAAGTCCAGCCTGCAATCAGCAAAATAGCGCTTAGGGTATAGAAATACTTCGCTTTGCCCATCCAATCGATGTTGGGCGTTCTGAATAACTCGATCATGCGGCTTTGCTTCCCTTCCTTAGACTCCAGCGTCTGCGGGTTTGTTCCCGCAACCTCCCTGTCCACCTTGGGAGGCGCCGCTGAAAATGGCTACCACTCTCTCGTTCCGTCCCGGCGAATCTTTGGCCCTATACGTCCTAGTACAGCCCTGATTCCGTATAGCCTAAATGCTCAGCTCCGCCTGGCGGTCCATCTTCGCTAGGTGATACTGGAAAATCGTCTTGGACACATAGATCGAGGTAAAAATGTTCGCAATCAGACCGACCGTCAACGTAATGGCAAATCCGCGAATAGGCCCGCTCCCGAATATGAACAGGAAGAAGGCTGAAACGACGGTCGTGACGTGCGTGTCGATAATGGTCAGGAAGGCCTTGTCAAAGCCTGCGTCCACAGCCGAGGCCGGCGATTTTCCATTGTGCAATTCTTCCCGGATGCGCTCGAACACAAGGACGTTCGAATCCACGCCCATGCCGATGGTCAAAATCACTCCGGCGATGCCCGGAAGCGTCAGTACCGCGCCAAAGAAAGCCATCGCCGCAAGCAGGATGACCAAGTTCAGGATCAGCGCGAGAACCGCGTTGGCGCCGGAAATCCGGTAGTAGATCAGCATGAAGATCATCACCACCAGCAAGCTCAAAACGGACGCTTCCACGCCGTGCCGGATCGAATCCGCTCCCAGCGAGGGACCGACAGTGCGCTCTTCAAGATATTTAATCGATGCCGGCAGAGCTCCCGCGCTCAGAACCAGCGCCAGGTCATGCGCGGATTGCTGGCTGAAGTTTCCTTCGATCATGCCGCTGTCATCAATGCGCCCATTGATCACCGGCGCGGTATAAACGCGATGATCTATCACGACCGCCATTTGCCTGCCGATATTCTGTTGAGTAAACGGCCCGAAACGCGTGGCAGCTTCTGCCGAAAGCGTAAAATCAACAACCCACTGTCCGGGGTTCGTGCTGCTGCGATTTTCCGTGGCGCTCCGCAGATCGCGGCCCGTCACGACCGCCGCCCGGTTCAACAGGTACCATCCCTCTGATTGCGGCTGCGCGCCCTGTGCCGCGCGCGTGTCCACATTACCCGGAACAAGCTGCGTCCCGGGAGGCAGCACGCCGCCGTGCTTGCTCAGCGCGTCAACTTCCGACGTATACACCGTCGGATCCACCACCAGCCTCAGCTCCAGTTGCCCGCCTTCCGCAATAACAGTCTTTACTCGCGAGGGATCGCCCTCCCCAGGCAGTTGCACCAGAATTTCGTCGCTGTTCTGTCCGCCGCGAAGCTGGATCGTCGGTTCGGTCAAGCCCAGCGCGTTGATGCGCCGGTCAATGGTCTCGAGCGTCTGCGTCATCGTCGTCGCGCGAATTTGCGCCTGCGCCCCGCTCCGCATCGATAGCGTGTATCCCGTCGGATCTCCTGCCGTTGGAGCCATCTCCCAGACGTTCCCGAATTGTTGATCGATGTAATCGCGAAATTCCGATAGCCTCGAGGAATCCACGTTGCGCACCAGGATGTGCGTGTCGTCGATGCGGCGCACTTCGTCGTAGCTGATATTTTTGCCGCGCAGCCAAGTGGTCACGCGCTCGACCATCTGGTCCGTCTCCTGCGCGATCGCTTCCTGCACTTGCACTTGAAGGACGAGGTGCGTGCCCCCCTGCAGGTCGAGCCCCAGCTTGATCTGTTGCCCGAAATTATCCTTCATCTGCGCCACGGACGTCGGAAACGTGGGCATTCCCACGAGGCCATAAATGCAGGCGAGAATGACAACTACGATGAATACCGCTTTCCACTTCAGATTTGGGTTCATGGTCAGGAAGTTGAGCGCGCGTTGCGGCTTCGGCCGGGCTTATTTCGCATCTTCCGGCGCCTCCACCTGAGCGATCGCCGAGCGCGCGATGCGTATTTTTACCTGGTCGGCGATCTTGAGAATCACCGTATCGCCATCGATTCCATTGATCGTGCCGTAGATGCCGCTGCCGGTCACCACTTTGTCGCCGGATTTCAGCGCCGCGATCATCGCCTGCGTCTTCTTGCGCTGCCTCTGCTGGGGCAGAATCAGCATCACGTAAAAGATGGCCATGACCACGATCATCATGACCAGCGGATTTCCCAAAAAGCTTGCTGGGCCTGAGGCCTGAAACAAAATCGCCGCTGACATCGTCAAGTAGTGTTCCGTTCCTTTCGCTAAATTCGCGCCTGTCCATCCTCGCGGAAGATGGATTCAGCCCGGCGGGTTTCGCTCCCCGCTCTCACTGCCCGCCGGATTCTCTGCTCGTGTAGCCGCGCAGGCCGGCCGCGGTTCTAACCGGGCCGCACTTGAAGAATCTCGGACGCTATTTCGGCCTCGCCTTCAGGCCGGACCTACAGCATAGCGCGCGTGCATCTCAGAAGAGAAATTCGCTAGGTTCCCAAACCCGATAGCCTCGCGGATTTGCCTCAGTAAGTCAAGGTAAAAGTGGACATTGTGGTGGGTCGCCAGAATCGCCGCGGTCAGTTCTCCCGCGGCGAAAAGATGACGAAGATACGCTCGCGTGTAGCGCCGGCAAACCGAGCACGAGCAATTCGGATCCGCCGGTCGCTGGTCTTGCGCGTAGCGCGCGTTCTTGATCAGCACGCGTCCTTCGCTGGTGTAAAGGCACGCGTGCCGCGCCGCCCGCGTCGGCAGCACACAATCCATCATGTCGATGCCCAGCGCCACATAATCCGCGATCTGCTCCGGTTTGCCCACGCCCATCAAATAGCGCGGACGATCGCGCGGCAAAAGCGCCGTGGCTTCGGCCGTCATTTCACAAGTCAGCGCATGCGGTTCGCCGACGGCAAGTCCGCCGACTGCATACCCGGGAAAATCCAGCTGCATCAATTGCCGCGCGCTCTCTCGCCGCAAATCCGCAAACGTCGCTCCCTGCACGATCCCGAATTGCCATTGCGCCAGTTCGCCGTTGTGGCTCGCTCGTTCGAGGAAATATTTTCTTGCGCGCCGCGCCCAGAGCGCCGTTCGTTTCGCGGCCGCTTCGGCTTTGTCTCGCGGCGCCGGCGTCTCGATGCACTCATCGAGCACCATCGCGACATCGGACCCCAGCGCTAACTGAATCTCCGCCGCCTTTTCCGGAGTCAGCAAATGCTCCGAGCCGTCCAGGTGCGAGCGAAACCGCACGCCTTCGTCCGTAACTTTGCGCAATTCGGACAAGCTGAAAACTTGGAACCCGCCGGAGTCCGTCAGAATCGCGCGCGGCCAAGACATGAATTTGTGCAGTCCGCCGAGTTTGCGCACCGCTTCGTGCCTCGGCCGCAAATATAAATGGTAGGTATTGCAGAGGATGATTTCCGCGCCGATTTCTTCCAGCGCTTCGTTCCGCAGCCCCTTCACCGTGGCCTGCGTGCCCACCGGCATGAAGAACGGCGTCTGCACCTCGCCATGAGGCGTCTTCAAGACGCCCCGCCGCGCCCCGCTCGCATCGCTCCTCGTTACTTCAAACGAAAAACTCACGCTGCAAGTGTATCAGGAGAAGATGAACGCGAATCCCACCCGGCAGACCACAAACACCGCCCAAATCCCAAACGCCACCATATAGCTTTTGCCGCCCTTGAGCTTCTTCGGATTGATCGCCGCGAATCCGATGGCCAGGAGGATCAGCGTCCAGATGGTAAAGACATCGAACGATTTGCAAAGCGCCACCAGCCATTTCGCTGAATCATCCGGGAGAAATGCAGCCACGTTCGTGGCGATCGGGTTATCCAGGTCAAGCGTCCCCGGCGCTTTGAGAAAAATGATCAGCAGGAAGAGAGGGCTGCTGATAAGCCCGGTCATGAACGCGTGGGCCGTGATAGCCAGCGCGGTGCTGAAATTCGTGCTGATGCCGCCGAGCAGAGTGTACGCGCCCCACATCACCAGGCCAATGATCAGCACAAAAAGGATCGGGCCCACCACCCCGAACACGTAGGTCGAGATGGGTGCAAACTTCGCTGCCGCCTCAATACGCTGGTTCTTTTGGTCCTGCGACAACTGCGACGCCTGGGGATTCTTCTCGATTTGCTGGCTTACGTAATCGCGCCAGTTCATTCGCTGGTTCAATCCAAAGCTCACCGCGATGCTCAGAACCGTGAGCACGGCGACTGGGATCAGCCACGTCGGCTTTTTGGCGATATCTTCAAACGTTTTTTGCGGAGAAAATAGCACTCCGAACATCCGGCTGATCGCGCTCATCGAAGGTTGCGGCTCGGGCGCATCCGGGGAAACGGCGGTTGTTGTTGCCATCGGAAAATCCTCCACCACGAGATTGCGTACTGCCCTCTGCTAAGATCCTACCCAGGGAGCCAAGCGAAGATTTCGATGCCGGGATTCTAGCCTAATCGCGCCGCAGTTGTAAGGACTGGAATGCAAACGAGCCTTCCCCGCCGCCCGGACCTGGTTGCAGTACCGATCTGCCTTCCTCTAGCTTACCCTCGTCCCCGCCGGCAACAATCCCACCAGCGCCAGCGCCAGCATCGTCTTTATGCTGCCCGATTCGCCCACGAACCACAGCGATTCGCACGCCGCAATCCGCAGCGACACTTCGTTCACCGGCCGCACCCATCCCGCCGCCGTCGGCAATTCCACCGTTAGCCCGCGCACTTCCAGCAAATTCATCAAAGAGCTCCCGCAGCCATCTTAGTGCCGATTTTCGGAACTCGAAACGCGAAACTGCGCCTCTGTGACTTGCATGCGGCGCAACAGGGATCTACCGCCCGCGGAGAGATCCGCGATAGTACGTTAAAATGCCGCATGGCAACGCCTGCAACCCCGCGTGTGGATTGGAAGCTAATTTGGGCGCAGCGCGGCTTCCGTTATTTTTTCGTGGCCATGTTCGTGTCGCTTTTCGGCAGCGGCATGAATTTCGTCGGCGTGAGCTGGTTCATCATGGCCGCCACGCATTCCACCGTCAAAGTCAGCCTGCAGGTCATCGTCGTCACGCTGCCCGGCCTCTTCATTCCGTTTTTCGGCGGTGTGCTCATCGACCGTTTCGACCGCCGCTATCTCGGCGTCGCGCTGGATCTGGTTCGCGGCTTCTTCGTCCTCGCCACTTCTTATATCGCATGGAGCGGCCATCTCCATCTCTGGGATCTCTACGCCATGACGCTCATCACGGGCACCGGCTCCGCGATGTACTGGGCCACCGTCAACGCGCTCGTGCAGGAAGTCATTCCCGCGAGCCAGTTCACCGGTGCCAACGCCGCCGTTCTCATCGGCGTGCAAAGCGGCATGCTCATCGCCGGTTCGCTCGTCGGCTTTCTCTATGACCGCACCGGCATCGCAGGCATTCTCTGCATCGACGGCCTGACGTACTTCGTCTCCGCCTTCTGCCTCTACCGGATGCGCCGCGGCTACGTGAGCCCTCGCGAGCATCTCAAATATCCGCGCAAGTATTCCGAGGCCACCGAAGCCACTGCGGAGGCTCTCGAAACCGGCGAAAATCCGGAAGTCGCCGAAGCCGGCCTTTCTCTCGCCGTTTACGCCGACATGAAAGAAGGATTCGCCTATCTAAAAAAGCAGCCTCTTGTCCGCGCGCTCGGCGTGACGCACTCGATCATGATGGCAGGCGTGGTGAGCGCCAACGTCGTGCTCGTCGCGCTCGTGAACGACGTCCTGCACGCCGGCGCGCGCGGTCTCGGTTTTCTTGAAGCGGGCTGGGCCATCGGTGCGATCACCGGCGGCCTCATCGCCAGCCAGCTTCGCGATAAATTTCGCATGCCTCTTTACGTCGCGGCGTGCGCTTGCCTCGCGCTGGGCCACGTGGCGACTCCCTTTGTCGCCTTCCTCATCGGCGCAGTTTCCTTGCAAATTATTTTTGGATTTTGCCGCGCGCTGGGCGGCATCGTCGCTCAGTCTTCGCTGATGTCCATCGTCCCGCGGCATTTTATGGGACGCACGCAGTCCGCCATGGCCATTTTCACGACGTGCGTTCAGCTCGCCATGAGCTTTTCGCTGGGCATTATCGCCCAGGACGCGGGCATCGTTGCGGGATATGCCTTGCTTGCGCTTCTCTATGTCGGCGCCACACTTTCCGCTTCCCGCGCTCGCCAGCTCATGGCATGAGCGCGCGAAGCGGCCGTGCATCTTACTTTATTGTTTGCGGCAAACGGTCACGCCGTCGCGCAAGGGAATGAGCACGGGATAAAGTTCCTTTGAGGCGTAAACCAGCCGGTTGAATTCCTGCACGCCCCGTGTCGTGACATCGTCCGGAGCCGCGGGCCGCGCTGCTTTGCCCGACCAGAGTGTGTTGTCCGTGATGAACAGCCCGCCTCGCTTCAATTTTGGCAGAGCCACGCGCAGCGCATCGGGATATTGGTCCTTGTTCACGTCGTTGAAGATCAAATCAAATTTTCGCGGCGTTTTTTTCAGCAACTCGAGCGCATCGCCCACACCCACTTGAATGCGCTTGGCCACGCCCGCCCGCCGGAAATAGCTGCGCGCACGCTCCGCGTTCGCCGGGTCGCCGTCCGTGTAATAGACTTTTCCGCCAGGCCCAGCCGCGCGAGCCAGCCAGATCGTCGAATAGCCGATGGCCGAACCCATCTCGAAAATGCGTTTCGCTCCGGAAACTTGCGCAAGCAGCGCCAGCAGCCGCGCGACCGCCGGTCCAATGATCGGCACGCGATGCTCCGCGGCGTAGCTTTCCATCTCGCTCACGACGGCGTCGCGCTCCGGCAACAGTTCGTAGAGATATTGCTCGACGTCATCCTGAATGTAGCCGCTGCGCAAATTCTCGGTGCGAATCACAGGCTTTCTCCCGGCTCGAGCGCATGAATTTCAAGTCCCGCGATATCTTTCGTCTCGCGCCGCAATCCATCCACGGTCCCGGTCAGCATCGGAAACGTTGCATAGTGCATTGGAATCACGTGTTTCACGCCGAGCAGTCGGATCGCATGTGCGGCCTCGCGCGGCCCCATCGTGAAGCGGTCGCCAATCGGCAGCATCGCCAACTCCGGCTTGTACAGCTCGCCGATCAGCTTCATGTCTCCGAACAGCGCGGTATCTCCCGCGTGATAAATCGTAAATCCGCCCGGCATGCGAATCACGTAGCCCGCCGGTTCGCCGCCGTAGAGCACCTGGCCGTTGTCTTCAATGGAGTTCGAGTGGAACGCGTGCGTCATGGTCACTTCAAATTCACCGGCGCTCTGTGTGCCTCCCTTGCCCATCGGAGCGCCTTCTTTCTCAAATCCTTTGCCGGCAAGCCAGAGATACGTCTCGAAAATCGCCACAATCGTTGGCTTGTGCTGCTTCGCCAGCGCCAGCAAATCGCCCAGGTGATCGCCATGTCCGTGCGTAAGAAAAATAAAGTCCAGCCGCGGCACGTTTTTCAATTTCTCCGGGCATCTCGGATTCGTCGTCACCCAGGGATCGATCAGCGCCACGTGCCCCGAAGGCGTCGTCAGCGAAAATGTGCTGTGCCCAAAATAGGTGATGCGATTGCCCTTCGTATCCAACATGATTTGTCCCCTCGCTTTTTTCGCCGCGTTTTCAATTCCAACGATCGGTTTCGTTCGTTACCTGCCCGGTGCCGCTCCTCCGCTCGCTCCCAGGAGTTCGCGAATAATTTCTTCGTACTGTGCGCGGTCTTTCTCGCCAAGGAAGTGCGTGACTTGCCGCCCATCCTTGGCATAAAAAATCGAGATGGGCATAGTTCCTGTCCAACCCGGCAGCACCGATTCCCGGAACGTCGCTTCTTCGCCCGGCAGCTTGCGGTAGTTTGGAAAGACCGGTTTATACCGCGCCAAAAACCGCCGCATCAAAATCAAGTCGCCGTCGTCATCCATACTGACACCCACGACTTGCAGGCCCTTCGGCGCGTACTGCTTCGCCAATTCGTTCAGCATGGGATATTCGTCGCGGCACGGCTCGCACCATGTGGCCCAAAAATTCACGAGCAAAGCCTTTCCTCGATAGTGTTCGAGAATTTTCTGGAACCCTTGCGCGTCAATTAGTTTGGGATCATTTGGCGATCTTGTCTGCGGCACGGCGCTCGGCCCAAGCGTGGCACCGGCGGCAAGCAAAACAAGCGAAGCCATCGCAGTTCGGATTTTCATCGGTATACCTTTCGCAACCATTCTAGCCGCATGCGCGCAAGTTGAGAATCCTTCTCCTGCACAGTACAATCAGTGCAGTCGCTTGTTGGCCCCCGCAGCGGCGTGGTATAAGAAAATTTCGCCGGAGGCTTTCCTTCTTGGGACGTGCTCCAGGCTTGCTGTTCGCGCAAAGGAGATTTGAATGGCTTACGTAATCGCTGAGCCCTGCATCGGCACAAAGGACACCGCCTGCGTGGACGTTTGCCCCGTCGATTGCATCCATCCCCGCAAGGATGAGGCGGAGTTCGAAAAATCCACGCAGCTGTATATCAATCCGACCGAGTGCATCGACTGCGGCGCTTGCGTCCCGGTTTGCCCGGTGACCGCCATTTTCGCGCTGGAAGACTTGCCCGAAAAGTGGAACAGCTTTACTCCGGTGAACGCGGAGTTCTACACGGCGAAGTAACAGGGCCCAGGAACGGCGCGAAATAACATCGCGAAGTCACACTGCGAAGTAGGGGCAGAAGATTACGCCGCTCGCTTTTCTTAAAAATCTGGTTTCGCAATCCAGTACGGCACGCTTCGGCGTGCCGTTTTTCATTCAGCGTTCGAGCCGCGCCGTTTCGGTTTGCCGCACTGCACCGCTCAGGGTACGCCGGCGCACTTCTTCGAAGGTGGTCGCAAACAGGATCTTCTCGACGGCGCCTTGCACGTCTTTCCAAATCTGTTTCAAGCCGCAGCTTGCGCCCTCGACGCACACGCCGCCCATCGCTTCCTTGTGGACGCAGCTGGATTCCGCGAACGCGCCGTCGACCACGCGCAGCACCGCCCCCACGGAAATCTTTTCGGGCGCCCGCGCCAGCGTGTAACCTCCGCGCACGCCGCGCCTGCTCTCCAAAATTCCGCCGCGCTTTAATTCCAGCAGGATTTGCTCGAGATATTTCAGCGGAATGTGGTGCCTCTGCGCGATTTCGTGGATGGTTACCACGCCGGGGTACTGCAGGCTGAGGTGCAGCACCGCTTGCGTCGCGTATTCGCCTTTTGCCGTGACTCGCATCGTGTATTCTATTCTTTGGCTAGCCTTTCACACGCGCCGATGTGTGTCAATCTTCCGCGGCTTCCGAGGAGCGGCGCTGAAGGCCTGCTTCCGGCCGGAATTTCAAATTGCGCGATTCGCGCACTACTCTTATCTCCCGAATCGCGAAAGTTGCGTCGCACGATATGATGTTTGAGAGAGAGATCGTCCCCTTGCCTGAGCGCTTCCATCTCGTCCTGCTCATCCATGCCCATCAGCCCTGCGGCAATTTCGGCCACGTGCTGGAGAAGGCCTACAAAGATTCCTATTTGCCGTTCGTCGAGATGCTGGAAAAACATCCTTCGGTCCACATGGGCCTGCATTATTCCGGCCCGTTGCTCACGTGGATCGCGGAAAATCGCCCCGAGTATTTCACACGCCTCAAAGCTCTGGTCAGCGCCGGACAAGTCGAGCTGGTTGGCGGCGGCTTCTATGAGCCAATCCTCGTCTCGATTCCTCCCGAGGATCAGCACGAACAAATCACGCGCCTCGCCGGCTATCTAGAGGAGCGGTTTGGCCGCCGGCCGACCGGAGCGTGGATCGCCGAGCGCGTTTGGGAGCCGCAGCTTCCTTCAGCTCTATGCTCCGCCGGCGTCAGCTACACGCTGGTCGACGACATTCATTTTCTTTCCGCTGGTTTTGAACCCGAGGAGCTTTTTGGCGCGTACATCGCCGAAGACCGCGGCCAGTGCGTTTGGCTCTTCCCCGGCCAAAAAGCGTTGCGCTATTTTATTCCTTTTGGCAAAGTCGAAGACGTCATCGCTTACCTGCGCACCACGGCGGCTTCGCATCCGGGCGGCGTGGCGGCCATGGGCGACGACATGGAAAAGTTCGGCGTGTGGCCGGGGACCGCGAAGCACTGCTATGAGGATGGCTGGCTGGAAGAATTTTTCACCGCGCTCGAAGCGAATTCTTCCTGGCTGCGCGTTTCGACTCCCGGCGAATACCTGAAGGATCACTCGCCGCTCGGCCGCGCCGATCTTCCCACCGCGTCGTACAGCGAAATGATGGAGTGGGTGCTGCCCACGCGCGTTCGCCAGCGCTACCACGCAGTGCAGAAGGAGTTCAGCGCGCGCCCGGAGATTCTTTCCTTCCTTCGCGGCGGTTCCTGGCGGGGATTTTTCCGCAAGTATCCCGAATCGAATTTACTCAATAAAAAAATGCTGCGCGTCTCGGCGCGCATCGCCGCGGTTCCCGGAGGGCATGCGAGGCTCGAGCATTTCCAGCGAAGTCGCTGACGCGCGCGACCAACTTTTGCGCGCGCAATGCAACGACGCGTATTGGCACGGCATTTTCGGCGGCCTTTATGCGCCGCATTTGCGCACCGAGCTTTGGCGCAACTTAATTCGCGCAGAATCCATTGCCGACCGCCATACTCCGGGCGCGCTTCTGCCGCGCGTGGAATTGCTGGACTACGACGCGGACGGTGCGCACGAACATCTCTTCACCGCGCCAGAATACCAGGCGCTGCTCAAACCCACGGACGGCGCAACCCTTGCCGCGTTTGATTTTCGTACGGCTGGCGCGACGCTCGTCAATTCCATTCAGCGCCGGCCGGAGGCGTATCATGCGCGCCTCCGGGACGCCGCGAAAAACGCCGTGCCGGGAACGGTCGCTTCCATTCACGAGCAGACGCTCGTCAAAGAGCCGGGCCTCGAACGCTTTCTTCGCTACGACCGGTGGCCGCGTCACGCGTTTCGCGTTTTGCTCTTCGATCCCGCGCGGACGCAGGCCGAATATGAAACGCTCGAATTGCAGGAAGATCCTGGATTTGCCGGCGGCGCTTTTCACGTGAAATCTTCTTCCGCCACGGACGCGCAACTGATTCGCGAAGACGATTTGAAGCTTGCCGCGAAAGCGCAGGCTCCCGCGCCGAGAGTCACCCTCGCGAAACGCTTCACGTTCGGTTCCGCGCCGCAGGGTTGCGAGGTCGCTTGTGAAATCGGCCTGAAACTCAAGGATTCGCTGGGGAAACCTGTCGCGGTGGGCATCGAGTCGATCCTCAATCTGCTCGCTCCCGCCGAACCCGACCGGTTTTTCGAGACTCCCAAGGGCAAGCAAAATCTTCGCTTCAGCGGCGTCCTGCCCGGCCCGTTGCTGCGCATGGAAGACGGCTGGCAGCGCGTGCGCATCGCTCTTCACGCGCCCGGCGCGAAAGAATTTTGGATCGCCCCGATTGAAACGGTTTCGGAATCCGAGGAAGGTTTTGAAAGGGTTTACCAGGGCTCGCAAATTCTCGCCGTCTGGCATCCTCCGTTGACGGCGCAAGAGCCCTGGTTCGCACGCCTGGTCTGGCGCATCGAATCTTTCTAGTTTTGTCTGTGGTCTCGCCGGAATCGAATCGCAAGACGCGGCGTTGGAGTCGAAGCGCTGCGACGGGCTCTCTTTTCCACCCATGGGCCGGCAGTGACGCTGTTCTTTTTTCCTACTGCGAAATGTGCCTTTATTCGGCGATTAGCAAATTCTGTGCGAAGGGCCACTTTTCATCGACCCACTGGCCCTCGCATCGAAAGCCGGTGCGCTCCGCCATTTCCGCCGCTTCTCCGAGGCGGTATTTGTGCGAGCTTTCCGTCCAGATTGTTTCGTCCTCGTCCAGCGAGACGCGAAGTCCCGCGGCGGGAATTTCCACGCGCTGCCGGCACGTCGAGCGCAAGTGCATCTCCATACGGCGCTCGTTCGCGTTCCAGCGCGCTTCATGGCGGAAACACGCGAGATCGAAATCGGCGCGCAGCTCGCGGTTGATGCGGGCCAGCAAATTCAGATTGAACGCGGCTGTCACTCCCGCCGGATCGTCATACGCCAGCAACTGATCCTCGATGTTTTTTTCGAGGTCCGTGGCCAGCAGCAGCGCGTCGCCCGCGCGCAAAATCCCGCGCACGCTCCGCAGAAAATCCTCGCCCGCGGCGCGATCGAAATTCCCGATGGTGCTGCCGAGAAAGAGCACCAGCAAATGGTCGCCGTCCGCACGACCCTGAGCCACTCTGCGCAAGCCTTCCAGATACGGCTGCTCGTACCCCACGATGCTCACCAGATCGATCTGCCCGAGTTCTTTCTCGCACGCCGCCAGCGCCGAAGGCGAAATCTCGATAGGGAAGTAGTAAGTCCGCTGCCGCCGGGAAAGGGCTTCCAAAATCCAGCGCGTCTTTTTTCCGCTGCCGCTGCCGAGTTCCGCGACGTGCACCGGCGACGGCAGCAGTTCGACGATCTCTCGCGCGTGTTTCTCGAGAAGCCGCGCGTCCGCGCGCGTGAGCCCGTACTCCTGCAGCACGCTGATGGCTTCAAAGAGCGCCGAACCCACCTCGTCATACAGATATTTTGAGGGCAGTTCTCGCTGGCCGCTTTTCGTCAGGCCTTCGCGCACGTCGGCCGCGAAATCGGACACATGTCTCTGCGGAAGGGCTTGCGTCAGCATGTCGGCTCCCAAGGACTCGGATTTTTCGTGCCGGTGCTAGTCTTCCACGCAACGGAATGTTGCGTAAACGTACGGGTAGTGCGGTTGGAACCAATTCCGGAAGGATCGCCGCAACATGCACGCAGCCGTTCGCGGCGACCCTCCCTTCATCACGTAGTGTTTCCCATCGAAGAAATTCGCGGAATAGCCGGGATAGAAAGGCATCGGCGCAAAACCAGCGAAGGGCGCGAACTTCGTCCTCGTCCACTCCCATCCATTGCCCACCACATCGTGAACTCCGAAGGCGCTCGCTCCCTCCGGATGCGCTCCCACTGGCGAAGGATCCCAATGCCGAAAATCAAAATTTCCACGCCGAGCGCTCGGCCGCTCTTCGCCCCACGGGTAGCTTCGTTCGGGCCCGCCCTCCGGCGTTCCATACGCCGCACGGTGAAACTGCTCCTCGCTGGGCAGCGTCCGTCCCAGCCATTTCGCATACGCAGTGGCTTCCGCGTGGCTCACGTACACAGGCCAATCAAGCGGCAGGCGTGTCTCTCCAAACATCGCTTTGTACATCCAAAGATTCCCGTCGCGCTTCCAGAACGCCGGATGCTCCACGCCTTCCTTTTCCTTCCACTCCCACGCTTCCGCGCTCCAGAGCGCGCGGTTGTCGTAGCCGCCCGCCTGAATAAATCGCAAAAAATCCTGGTTGGTTACGTTGCCGCTCTCAATCGCGAATCTCGCCACGTCCACTTCATGCGCGTCGAGCTCGTTGTCCCAGGCGAATTCTTCGCCCGTCTCGTATTTCAGCCCGATCGTCGCTTGCCCGGCCGGGATTTCCACCAGCCGCGGCTTCAGCCTCGGCGCGCCGGAAGTCTCCGCCACCGGTCCGCGAATTTTTCTCCCCGTCGGCAGACGGTGCAGCATGTACGCAAGCGTTTCCGCGTGCATGAGGCGGTGCTCGATGGCCACTTCCAACATCGCAACCAAGTAAGGATGCCCTTCCGATGGCCGCGCCAGCGCGTGCTCGATGGCCGCATCCAGCTCATTCCGCAGCCGCTGGTTGTAGCGCTCTACTTCGTCCCGCTTGGGCCAGTCGTTTGGCCCGTCGTTCGGCAATCCCCCGCCTACGGGATCGATTCCGAACGCAAACAGGTCATCGAAAGTACGCTGCACGGGCCGCAATCCAAACGCGCGCTGCGCAAGCAAGTTCCAGTCGAAGGCTTCAACGTGTCCAAGGTAAAAAATGAGGCGATGGCGTTCGGGAATCGGGCGGTCGTAGATGGCCTCTTCGCGCACGATGCGAAATAACTCGTCGGTCTGCGCGCGCGCGTCTAAAAGCCGGGTGTGAAGGTCGTGCCGAATGCGGACAGCTGTGGCGGTTGCTCCCATGGCATCTTCCCCTTTGTTTGGATGCGGCTTCCTCAATAAAGATGCGCCGAAATTCAGCGCCGGGGAGGCTAGGTGCATTAAGATGTTCCCTCCCCGCCGTGGGGCTGTCAACGAAAATGAGCATGAAAAACGCCGCTACATCGGATTTTGCCATTGAATTTCGCGGCGTGAGCTATCACATAAACGATATTCCCGCGCGAGCCATCGTTTCGGAGATTTCGCTCGGCGTCTCGCGCGGTGAGTCCCTCGTCCTTCTTGGGCGCAGCGGCAGCGGCAAGACTACCTTGCTAAGACTTATCAATAGAATGTTACTGCCCACGCAAGGGCACGTATTTGTCGAGGGCCGCGCCACCTCCGAATCCGACCCCATCCGCCTGCGCCGCAGCATTGGCTATGTCATCCAGGACGCGGGACTCTTTCCGCATTTCACGGTGGCGGAAAATGTTGGCCTCGTCCCGCGTCTTGAAAAATGGGATTCCGCGCGTATCCATGCGCGCGTCGGAGAACTACTGCGCATCGTAGGTCTCGATCCCGCCGAATTTTCTCAGCGCCGTCCCCGCGAACTTTCCGGCGGCCAGCGCCAGCGCGTCGGCGTCGCGAGGGCCCTCGCCGCCGATCCGCCCATCCTGCTCATGGACGAGCCTTTCGGCGCGCTCGATCCCGTCACTCGCGCGGAGCTTCAGCGCGAATTCCGCGCCCTTGCCCGCCGCCTTGATAAAACCATCGTCTTCGTCACTCACGATATTCGCGAAGCTCTCCTGCTCGCCTCGCGCATCGGCCTTCTCCACGCCGGTCGCCTCGTCGCGCTTGCTTCGCCCCGGGAATTTCTCCAACTCGATCACCCTGAAGTGCGCGCCTTTGCCGCCTCGCTCGACGTTCCCAACGGAGTCTCACCATGAGCCCGTGGACTTTTTTTCTAACGCATCGTTCCGAAATTCTCAGTGCCACGCTCGACCACATCACCCTCGTCGCCATTGCCATGGCGTTCGCTATCGCTATCGCCGTCCCGCTCGGCATGCTGATTGTGCAGCATCGCCACCTCCGCGCCCTCGCGCTCGGCATCGCCAGCGTTTTTCAAACCATTCCCAGCCTCGCCCTTTTCGGCTTCCTGATTCCAATCCCTTTTATCGGCGGCATCGGCCGCCGCACCGCCATCGTCGCGCTCGTTCTTTACGCTCTGCTCCCCATTCTCCGCAACACCTACGTCGGCCTGACCAACATCGACCCCGCCATCCTCGAAGCCGCCGAAGCCATGGGAATGACCAACACACAAATTCTTCTCCGCGTCCGCTTTCCGCTCGCGCTCAGCATCATCCTCGCTGGCATTCGCACAGCAACGGTCATCACCATCGGCGTCGCCACCATCGCGGCCGCCATCGGCGCAGGCGGACTCGGTACGTTCATCTTCCGCGGCGTGGCCATGGTCAGCGACGCCGTCATCCTCGCCGGCGCCATTCCCGCCGCTCTCCTCGCCATCTTCGCTGATCTCCTCCTCGGCCTTCTCGAGCGCCGCCTCAAAGTAATCTGATCTTTTTGAACTCTTTTCTGTCCTCTTCTCTGTGTTCTCCGTGCTCTCTGTGTTAAATTCCTTCTTTCCATCGCCATGAGAAATTCATCCTGAAATGCGCCGTCCGTTTCTCTGCTTCCTTTACCCCCTCTACTTCCTCAATCTCCTTTACTTCACTGCCGCCTGCGGCAAGCCCTCGCCTCCTCACCTCACCATCGGCTCGAAATTTTTCACCGAACAAGTCATTCTCGCCGAACTTCTCGCGCAGCACATCGAAGCCCGCACCGGAATTCCCGTCGAACGCAAAACCAACCTCGGCGGCACGCTTCTCGTCCACAAAGCTCTTCTCGCCGGCGACATCGACCTCTACGTCGAATACACCGGCACAGCTCTCACCGCCGTTCTCAACGAATCCCCCGGTTCCGATACTTCCGCCGAAATCTACAATCGGGTCAAACAGCAATACGCGCAGCGTTTCAACCTCGTCCTCACCGAGCCGCTCGGCTTTGAAAACACGTTCGCGATGGTCGTCCGCGGCGATGACGCTCAGCGCCTCCATCTCCGCACCATGTCTGACCTCGCGCCCATCGCTCCCCAATGGCGCGTTGGCGTCGGCTACGAATTTCTCGAGCGCCCAGACGGCTTCCCCGGATGGAGCCAGCGTTACAATCTCCATTTCGCCGCCGCTCCCAACGTCATGGACCTCGGCCTCTTGTATCGCGCCCTCGTCGATCATCAAGTCGATATCGTCGCCGGCAATTCCACTGACGGCCTGATCGACTCGCTCCACCTCGTCGCCCTCGAAGACAATCTGCATTATTTCCCGCCGTACGATGCCGTCCCCATCGTGCGCCGCGCCGCGCTCGAAAAATTTCCGCAGCTTCGCGCCGCCCTCGCCGATCTCGCGGGGAAAATCTCCGCCTCCGAAATGCGCCATCTCAACGCCGAAGTCGACGCCGATCAGCGCGACGTTGCCGCCGTCGTCCGCGCTTTCCGCGCCTCCAAAAATCTTTGACCCCGTAACCTTTTGCCCCTGTTCGAGCGTCTAATCTTCAGTTTTATATCTTGTCGGTCCGCTTCACCGGCCCAGACGTTCGCGCGTGCAACTTTCGCTTTTCGTCCGGGTTTTACGATTCGTAAGCGTCGTCGGCCCTGTTGGAACGCAGCACAAAAAATCCCGGTCCAAGAAATATCGCGGTACAAAATCGTTACGGAGGCTTGTATGAAATCACTTCTCGCAGTTTTTGCGTTGCTCTTGCTCTGTTCCGTCCCTGCTCTCGCGCAAGAGAAGGCCGAACATCCGCAGGCGGCTCATCATCCGCCCATTCCCAAGCACGGCCCAACACCCGTTCGCGGCCATGCCGCGGCTCCCAAGCCTGAGGAGCACGGCGCACCGTCCGTCCGTCCTCACGTCGACGCTAAGGGCAACTGGGTCGGCCATGAACAGGGCTCTGCGGACGTCCGCTTCCATCTCGATCATCCTTGGGCGCACGGCCACTTCACCGCCGGCTTCGGCCCCAAACACGTCTGGCACCTCGCCGGCGGCGGTCCTAGCCGCTTCTGGTTCGGTGGCTTCTACTTCAGCGTCGCCCCCTTTGACGTCGCCTATTGCGATGACTGGAACTGGACCGGCGACGACATCGTCATCTACGCTGATCCCGATCACGTCGGCTGGTACCTCGCCTACAACGTCCGCCTCGGCACCTACGTCCATGTCGAGTTCCTCGGCAACGGCTAGTCTCTGTCCAGTCAAACAATCTCCCGTAGGGGCGCGATACATCGTGCCCCTTTTTCTTGCCAATCCTCCGAAGGATCAGCGCCGATGAAGCCGGACCCTCAAGGCCGCAATCCAGTTATTTGTCCCTCGAGCATCGGGAAAAACAGCGTTTGTACGACGGTCGACGGATATTTTTTTGCGTAGCCGACTAATCGGGACCGGCTCAACTTCTCAAATTGAATTTCATCAAACTGAATCGGCAGTCCATCCTTCAGACCAAAATAAATCCAGTCAAGGAATGCCTTCTCTGGCTCCGCAATCTTATAGTTCCTGTAGCGTCCTTTCTTTTCGGTATAGCCCCAGAACAGTGCTTGGCTGATCTTGCGGTACACGATTTCGATTGAGCCTGCCTTGATCTTTCGGCCCCGCAGAGTCGTTACGCACGTCGTCGCGGCCGGATTTTGACTCGAAATCCCCCACTCCGCCAGCGCCGTTCCGAGCGAAATGTAGGAATCGGCATTCACTCCATTGACGATGTCTCGCGCACTGACCGATGCCGCAAGCGTATTCAAATAGAGGCCGTCCACGACCGGCTCGACGAATCCCCTCACTTTCAATCGGTTGAGCGCTTTCGTAACCGCAGCCTTAGAAAGACCATATTTGGCCGAAGTTTCGCCGATCCGAACCAACGGGTTCGTCCTCGCCTCGACTGCTAATGTGGATACCCAATCGATTTTTTCCCTCATCCTATAGCCATTCCTGAAATAGTTTTTGCAACGCCGTCCTCAATGGCGCGAACTCGGCCCGCTCCAGCGCCTTATAGATCTCCGTCGGTAGAACGTCCGCCAGTTGCCCTCGGCACAATCCTCCCGCAACCTGTTCGATGCGTTCCGCTAGTTCCTCTTTTCTGACTTCCCTCATGGCAAGACTGTCCGAGAGATGATTTCTTAGCTCCCCTGATAGTCTCGCTCCTGCCTCGAGCAGCAGCTGGATGTCATAGGCGTCCCTTACCTTGACTCCTCGCCGGAATGCAAAGGCTTCAGCCTTTTGCAAGAGCAGGTGATCTTTCGAGACCGACCTCACGGTTGCCCTTTTATTGACTGAAATGGCTTCCAGGTCGTGTTCCTCAATGCCCGATTTCAGGACGGAAGCGAGTCCGCCAAGATCAACCGTGAATAGAGTTCTCGTGTCTTTGCCTACGACTTCGAGTTTGACGAACGCTGGTCCTGCTTCATTCACACTCACCGTGACGGGTGCAAGCCCTAGCAGCTCTCCCAATTCCTGCAGTCCGCCGGTTAACACACTTGTTAGCCCGTCGGCGCTTGGCAGCCGGGCGCCCTGAGAAAGCAAGCCCAGGTCTCTCGACGTTCGCAAACTCCCCTGGAAGAGAATCAGATTCGCTCCTCCGTGCAGTACGAATGATTCGGGGAAAGCCTCGAATAACAGGATGGCCGCTTCTCGAATCAAGAGAATGACCTGCGCCCGGTCTTCGTCAAATCCGCGCTCCTTCAGCAGTTCGAGTTGGACTGCAAGATTCATTGGATAGCATTCTATCATAGTCGTTTTATTACATCAATACGCAGCAATGAACTTCTAATAGAGCATATATGTCCTAAAAAGACATTCTAATAATTCTATGTTCTATTAAACAGACTATTGTGGATTCTTAGTGATTTATAGCCAATCTACTAGGCAAATGGAATTTCCCACGACCTTCAGCATATACACAATTTTACGCCCCAACGCTGGAGGGCGTGCCCTCTTTTCATCCTCGCTCCTCTCTCAATCCTCATGAGCTTCTTTGCTTTCGTGCTCCGCTTCACCCTCCAAGTCTCCCCAGTCACCATTCACCAGCTACGTTCCTTTGACTCTGCCGCCTCCGCAACATACAATCGCGCCGGATTTTGGGGACGCAACACAATCCAATTCACCAGGTGGGGGACACTCGAATGAAAAAATGTTTGTGGATGTTTGCCGCTGGAGTCTTTTTATTACTTGGCCAGACCACGCGCGTGGCCGCGCAAATGCCGGATCATGAAGGCCATGCGCCGGATGCCAAGGCGCCGGAAAAATGCACCGCCGCCGACACCAAAGAAGAAACTTCCGTCACCGAGCATAGCATCCGTCTCGGCGGCCAAACCATTCCTTACAAAGCGACCGCCGGTTTCATTCTCCTTAAAAATGAAAAGGGTGACCCGACGGGACTGATGTACGCCGTCGCCTACACGCGTAGCGACGTGAAGGATCTCAGCACGCGCCCAGTTTCTTTCCTCTATAACGGCGGTCCCGGCTCCGCCACCATGTGGTTGCACATGGGCGCATTCGGTCCGCGCCGCGTCTGGACCGTCGACGGCACTTTCACGCCGCCCGCTCCGTACAAGCTGGTCGACAACACCGAGAGCCTGCTCGACAAGACCGATCTCGTTTTTATCGACGCCATGGGCACCGGCTACAGCCACGCCGTTTGCAAAGCGGAGAATAAGGACTTTTACGGCATCGATGAAGACGTCGAAGCCTTCGGACAATTCATTGACACTTACTTGAGCCGCAACGATCGCTGGAATTCTCCAAAGTTTCTGATTGGTGAAAGCTACGGCACGTTCCGTTCCGCGGCTCTCGGCGATTATTTGCAGAACCACTATTCCATTCACCTCAACGGCATCGTCCTGATTTCTTCCGTCCTCGATCTCACCACCATAACGTTTCCCAATGGCGATGACCGCTCCTATGTCTACTATCTGCCGAGCTACGCCGCCGTGGCCTGGTATCACAAAGTCTTAAAAAATCCGCCCGCGGACTTGCCTGCGTTTATCGAGGAAGCGCGCCAATACGCACAAGGCCCGTATGCCGCCGCTCTTTTTAAGGGCGCCAAGCTTCCCGCCGCCGAAAAAGCCGCGGTGGCACAGAAGCTTTCCGATTTCACCGGCCTGAGCGAGGACTATATCGAGAAAGCCGATTTGCGCGTGAGCCTGCCGCAATTCATGGCTGAACTGCAGCGCAGCCGAGGCCTCACCACCGGCCGCATTGACGCCCGATTCTCCGGCTACACGCAGGACCTTCTCGAAGAGTACGCCCAGGGCGATCCTGAAGGCCCGGCTGTCGGCGGCGCGTATACCGCCCTCATCAACCAATACAATCACGACGAGCTCAACTTTGGAAAAGACATGGTGTATCACAACACCAGCGGCGGCGGTGGCGGCTGGAACTGGACTCGCAAATCCCGAGGGCCTCGCGGCTTTTTCCCGAGCGGGCCGAACGTCGAAGGCGATCTCTCGCAGGCGATGATCACCAATCCAAAGCTGCTGGTGCAAGTCGAAAACGGCTATTTCGATTTGGCCACGCCGTTCTTCGCCACCGAGTTCACCATGGAGCATCTCGGCTTGCCGGCAGCGCTCCAGAAAAATGTCACCCTGGACTATTACAACGCCGGCCACATGATGTACTTGCATGACGAGGCTCGCGTGAACCTGCACAACCACATCGCCGGCCTGATCGATCGCGGCACGAAGGAGTAGTGGCACAGACTTCAGTCTGTGCTCCGATGTTCGTGCCGGTTCTCACAAAGAACCGGAAAGAGAAAGAGAGGCAAAAAACAAAAGGCTCGCTTCTTTGCGAAGCGAGCCTTGCACGGTCGTTCGAGCCTTACACGGCCATCCGAGCCTTCCGCGTCTTCTATCGCTAGGAAGCCTTGGCTCGCTACGAAGCCTTGGCTTCCGCGTAAGCGACGAATTCCTCGTACGGGCCCTTGAAGTCTTCGATCTTGCCGCCCTCGAAATGCCAGATGCGCGTGGCGACTTCATCGATGACGTCATGATCGTGCGTGACGAGCAGCACCGTGCCGTCGTAGCGCTGCAAGGCAATGTTGAGCGCGTTGATGGATTCGAGGTCGAGGTGGTTCGTCGGCTCATCGAACACCAGGAAGTTCGGCTTTTGCAGCATTAAGCGGCACAAAATCAGCCGCGCCGATTCGCCGCCGGAAAGCGCGCGTGTGGGCTTCAGCGCATCTTCGCCGCTGAAGAGCATCTGCCCCATCAGCCCGCGCAATTCCTGCTGCGAAGCGGAGGGATCGAACTGCCATAGCCAGTCGATGGCCGTCATGCCCTTGGTGATGGATTCGCCGTGGTCCTGCGCGAAGTAGCCCACGGCGACCTCGTGGCCCCATTTCGTTTCGCCGCCGTTGATTTTGAACAGGCGGTCGTCGTCCTCGATGAAGCCCGGCGCATTGAGGACCAGTGATTTCAGAAGCGTGGTTTTCCCCGCGCCGTTGCGGCCCATGAGCGCGATTTTTTCGCCGCGCGTTACGTTCGCGGAAAATCGTGGAATCACTTTCAGGTCGCCATAGGATTTTTCGATGCTGCGGATTTCCAGAGGATGCTTTCCGGAATTCCGCTTCATGTCGAATTTGATATAGGGGCGCTGGATGTTCGAGCGCGCCAGCTCCGTGGTCTGCAGGCGCTCGACTTCTTTTTTGCGCGAGGTGGCTTGCGCGGAACGCGTGCCGGCGGAAAAGCGCGCGATGAAATCGTTGAGTTGCGCGATTTTCTTTTCGCGGTTGGCGTTTTCCGATTCGATGCGGGCGCGCACCTGCGTTTTCGCCACGACCATGTCGTCGTAGCCGCCGGTGTACATGATGATGGTTTCGTAGTCGATGTCCGCGGTATGCGTGCAAACGCTGTTGAGGAAATGGCGGTCGTGCGAGATGACGATGAGGACGCCTTCGTAATCGCACAAATACTTTTGCAGCCAGTGGACGGAATCGAGGTCGAGGTTGTTGGTGGGCTCGTCGAGCAGCAGCGCGGTGGGATTCCCGAAAAGCGCTTGCGCGAGCAGGACGCGCACTTTTTGGCCGCCTTGCAGCTCGCCCATTTTGCGCTCCTGCAGGGCGCTGTCGATGCCTAGCCCGTCGAGCAAGGTTCCGGCGTCGGATTCGGCGGTGTAGCCGCCCTCTTCGCCGACGATGCCTTCGAGCTCACCGAGGCGCATGCCGTCCGCGTCGGTCAGCTCGTCATGGGGCTTGGCGTAAAGTGCGTCGCGTTCTTCGAGCGCTTTCCAGAGAGCGGCGTTGCCCTTGATGACGGTATCAATGACGCGGAATTCGTCGAAGGCGAACTGGTCCTGGCTCAGGACGCCCATTTTTTTCGGGCGCGTAATCGAGCCTTTCGTGGGTTCGAGTTCGCCAGTGAGGATTTTCATGAAAGTGGATTTGCCGGCGCCGTTCGGGCCGGTAACGCCATAGCGGCGCCCGGACATGAAGGTGCAAGTGACGTCTTCAAAGAGGACGCGCGGACCGAAGCGCATAGAGATATTGTTGACCGAGAGCATAACCCTCTTATTGTAGCGTGAAATTGTTACGCGCGCTTGTCACAGTTTTTGCCAGCCGGTAGATTTGCCGCTCTGCAAAAGGGTGATGCGAGGCACGAGAAAAGGTGATGGGAAGAGCATGATGCGGGCCATTCGGAAGCTGGCGACGTCGCTGACGCTGATCGTGATTGTGGCGATAGGTGCACGCGTGACGTTTGCGTGGAACCAGGCGCGGAAAGTTCCGGCGGGAGTTTTGGGGATTGTGCCGTTTCAACAAGAGACGGGGAATATTGCGTACGGCCTTGCGCAAGGCAGGGGATTCAGCAACGTGTTTCGGACGGAGACGGGACCGACGGCGTGGCTGGCGCCGGTTTATCCATTACTTGTGGCGGCGATGTTCAAGATATTTGGCGTTTTTACCGAACGGGCTTTTTTCGCCTGCGTTGGCCTGAACATAGTTTTTTCGGCTGCGGCGTGCGTGCCGATTTTCTATGCGGGAAAAAGAATCTGGGGATTGGGCGCGGCCAGCGGAGCAGCGTGGATGTGGGCATTTTTTCCGAACGCGGTGATGATGCCGTTCGAGTGGATTTGGGATACCTCGCTTTCCGCGTTGCTGGCGGCGGCGCTTCTATGGGCGACTTTAAAGCTGGCGGAATCGGAACGGGTGAGGGATTGGTGCGGGTATGGATTGCTTTGGGGAATTTCGCTGATGACGAATCCGGCGCTGGGGGCGCTGCTGCCGTTTTTGCTCGGATGGGCGGCGCGTCGCGGGCGCGGGGAAAGCGGCGCGAGGTGGAAACGGGCAGGGCTGGCGGCGGGCGTAGCGATTCTGTGCTGCGTGCCGTGGACGATTCGGAATTATGCGGATTTTCACCGATGGATTCCGCTGCGGTCCAATTTGCCGTTTGAATTGTGGCTCGGAAACAACGACATTTTTGATCCGCACGCTCGGAACGGCAGGATGTACATCACACGCACGGAAGAAGCGAGAACATATACGCAGATGGGCGAGACGGCGTACGTGCACGAGAAATGGGAGCTTGCCATCTCGTTCATGGAGTCGCATCCGGGTTTGGAATTGCAACTGACGGGGAAAAAAGTTGTGGAATTTTGGATGGGGACGGAATCGCCGGTGAGCAATTTTCGCAATACGGATTCCTATTTGATCCGGGGGATTTTGCTCATCAGCTTTTTGACGGGCATGGGCTCGTTATTGGGGATTTTCACGTTGTGGAGAGGACGGAAAAAGATAACGCAGAGGCGCAGAGTACGCAGAGGAAGCGCAGAGACGGAGAGAAAGATCGGCGGCGAGGGAGAATTGGCGAGGAACGTTATTTTTCCGGTGGCCGTGTTTCCCTTGATTTTTCCGCTTCTTTATTATGTGACGCATGCAGATTTGCGATACCGGCAGCCGATTGATCCGGTGGTCTGTTTATTGACTGTGGTGGCCGTAGCGCAGGCGTTTGTCTTTGCAAGCGGGAGATCGAAGGCTGCGGAACGTTAGCCCGTGAGTCTCGTAAGGCGGGGCGTTGCCTGTGATCGTCGGCGGGACGGCGAATCGTGAGAAAGGGGCTGGTCCCGTTTCCGGCGACCGCCCTTCAAAATGCGCGAGGACTGGTGGCCACACGCTATCGTGTTCGCGGAAGTTCGAGCTACTCGGCCTTCTCTTGCACGGCCATCACGCGGGCGATCTCCATCTCAATCGCCCTGGAGGTGACAGGTTTGGCGATGTAGCCGTCCATTCCGGCTCTCCGGCAACGCCGGCGGTCCTCCTCGAAGGCATTTGCGGTCATAGCGACGATAGGCACATGTCTACCGGATTTTTTCTCGAGGGCGCGAATTTTTTCGGTGGCCTCGAGGCCATCCATGATGGGCATTTGCATGTCCATGGCCACCAGGTCGAATTCCTGTTCGGACAAAATGCGCAGAGAGATCTGGCCGTTTGCCGCAATGGTGACGCTGTGTCCCATCTTCTCGAGGAGCCGGGCGGTCAAGCGCTGATTGACGAGGTTGTCCTCGACAAGCAGAATGCGCAACGTTGCGTGCGGCTGGTCCGCGGGCTTGACTGTTGCCGGGGCCTCCGCCACATGCACGTCTCCGTGGCAGGCTTGCAACGCCTCATACAACGCGGAGCGACGGAAAGGTTTGAGGATCGTTTGCGTCACGCTTAACTGCTTGCAGCGATCCCTATCCGCCGGATCGAGCGGCCGCGAAAGAGCCAGAAGGACAGGAATAAAAGGCGCGGCGTAAGCGCGGATGCCGGCGAGCAAGGCAAAGCCGCCGGGATCGGGCAGATCTTTCTCAATGAGAAGAGTTGAAAACTCTTTGCCAGTCCGATGCGCTTTCGCCAGCAGCGACATAGCTTCTTCAGCGCTAGCCGCTGGCACGGCTGTCATGTTCCAACGAGGGAGCAAACGCCTGAGCAATTCCAGGTTTAGGGGATTGTGATCGACGAGCAGAACGCGCCGCGCGGATGGCCGCAGCGCTGCCTGCGAATTTCCGCTCTCCGGCGGTTCGAGCATTTCCGGCAGCAGCCGGTTGAAGGCTTTCATGGTGAAATGGAACTCGCTGCCGCGGCCTGTTTCACTTTCCAGCCAGATGCGCCCGCCCATCAAGTGCACCAACCGCTCGCAAATCGAAAGACCCAGTCCTGTGCCACCGTAGCGGCGCGAGGTGGACATATCGGCCTGCGCGAAGGGTTCAAAAATTGCTTTTCGTTTTTCTTCCGGGATTCCGATGCCAGTGTCAGCGACCGTAAATTCCAGCATCAACCCGTCTTCGGTGGTCCCGGCATGCCGTCCCAAAATGGCGACTTGTCCGTCGTTGGTGAATTTCAGAGCGTTGCCGGCCAAATTGATGAATACCTGGCGCAAGCGTATGGAATCGCCGCGCACCACGTCCGGAATATCTTTGCCGATACTCCACACCAGGGCGATGCCTTTCTGCTGCGCCAACGAAGCCAGAGGTTCGAAGGCTTCCTCGATGCAGGTTTCGACGGACATGTCGGCGATTTCCAAATCCAGCCTGCCGGCCTCGATTTTTGACAGGTCCAGAATGTCGTTCAAGAGGGTAAGGAGAGACTCTCCGGAACTCTTCACCATGGTCAAATAATCGCGCTGTTCGGGGTCAAGGTTGGTTTCCAGAGCAAGCGTGGTCATTCCGAGGATCCCATTCATGGGGGTGCGAATCTCATGGCTCATGTTTGCCAAAAAGTCGCTTTTTGCGCGGTTCGCGGCTTCCGCATCTTCCTTCGCGTGGCGCAGAGATTCTTGGGCTTTTTTTCGTTCGGTAATGTCAACGAAGGTGACGACGGCGCCGGTCATCTTGCCGTCCTGCAGTAGAGGGTGGCACCAAAGCTCGCCATCGAAGCTGGTCCCGTCGGCGCGCCACAGGAGTTCGTCCGTGGCGTGGAATTTTCTGCCGCCAAGGAAATCTTTCTGCAAGCCGCATTCATCCCGCGGATACGGCGTCCCGTCTCTGCGGGTGTGGTGTATCACGTCGTGGAGATTTCGGCCCAGCACGTCTGCCTGCGAGGTGAAGCGCAAGAGCCGCAGCATGGCGTGGTTGCAGAATGTACATTTACCGTTGTTATCCGCTCCATAAATCGCTTCCCCCGTGGAATCCAGGAGCAACCGGATGCGCGCCTCTTCGTCCGACAAACGCCGCTCGCCCGCGTCCCGTTCGCTGATCAATGCGCCCAACACAAGGCCTGCAAGCGAAAGAATCAGCATCAGAAACTGCAGCACGGAGAGCTGGCCGGGGCTTCGCGGATAAATTCGCAATGCAATGATCAAGCCGGTATCCAGCGCCAGGATGGCCGCCGATGCTCCCCGCAATCCCCGCCGCACGGCCACCCAGATCAAGGGCGGAAAGAGCAGGTAAAACATTTCGTTGCCGCGAGCAAACCTTCCGCTAAGCGCGGCCCACAGCACGGCGACCAAGCTTGCCGCGAACAGTCCCGACTCGAGCGCCCGGCGGAAACCGCGCAGTTCGCGTATGCCCGTGACGGGGACCGCGCGATCTGCCATCCCGCCAGTTTCGGAGTAGCCAGTGAATCGCTGCAGCCCCGGCAAAAGATAAATGAGACAAAACGGTACGACGGAACCGATCGCCACGGCATCGCCGACCCACCAGTTCATGGTTGCCTGGAGGTATCCCTTCACGGGAATCAGATGATCCGCGGCCAGGAACCACGCGCCAAGAAATGCGGTCACGCAGGCCGCGCCGTTGCCTGCCACCAGCAGCCACATCACATCCCTAACCGATCGCAGACGCTGATCGATCTTGAGGACGCGGCGCAAGACGAGCGCCGCGACGGCGTACACGGCGACGAATTCGATGTTTCCTACGATAAAGATGTAGGAGTGGACAGGCTGGTGGTAGTTGAAGATCGATGAGATGTATTCCGCGACGAGGATCGCCGGCGCGTAGACCGCCCCAAAACCAATCAGCGCGGCAAACGCCAGGCCCGTGGGCGGGTACCATGCGCTAATCTCCGTCCAAATTTGAAAGGACATCGTGGAACGGTCGAGCAGCACGTACACGACGACGAAGCATACGGCGACTAGAAACCGTCGGAGCTTCCATCGCTTTCTTGGAGCCACTTAGCCCTCCGGCCAGATTGCTGGGCGGGTCTTCTCGCGCGAGGACATCGCGTGATCCCTCATCGCCTCACCTGGGGGTTTCGATTGCAGACCCTGTTTGCCGAATCATGTTCCAAAATGACAATGTGGCCTGAAAAAGGACCGCAAATGCTGCTTGCTTGTGGCCGCCCGCGTTCGGCGGTACGGGCGCTAAACCTAGAGGTATCAGCGGTTTTCGGATTTCTAAGGCGCGGCGCGGGCATCACAAGATGCAGGCTCCCGTAGGTGCATGTAGCGCTCGGAGTGCCAAATCTGCAGGGTGGGTGCGGGGTGGAAATTAGAATACATCTGATGCGAAGACTTGGGTGGTTGGCGCTTTGCACGAGCACTTTCTTTCGAGTTCAATTGCTCCCTTTCGAGTAGCTTTGCTACAGTGGCCACTCGAGTGGAAACGATTGTTTGAACATCGAAAGGGAGAAGCACATGGTACTTCCACAAGAGTTGCTGGAGATTCTGGCTTGTCCGATTTGCAAGACGCCGGTGCAGCCGACGGCGGACCATTCAGGATTGAAGTGCGGGGCATGCCGGCGGATTTATCCAGTGCTGGATGACATCCCGGGGATGCGGGCGGAAGATGGGAAGATTGAAGAGGAAAAGTGAGTAGTGGGCAGTGAACAGTGAGTAGCGGAAGAACTTTGCTACGGGGCAACGACTGCGAAAGCTGGAACGGAAATCTCGAACGGGCAAAGCCAGAAGTGGAAAGTTACAGGAGCGCATGACTACCACGGACATCAGCGAATCCATACCAAGACTGAAGCGGTTGATTCCCAAGTTGCGCGGGAAGCGCATGGGCGTGCTGGGCGATTTGATGTTGGACCGGTACTTGTGGGGGACGGCGACGCGGCTTTCGCCGGAAGCAGCGGTGCCGGTGGTGGATTTTGTTTCGCAGAGTGAATGTTTGGGCGGAGCAGGGAATGTGGCGGCAAATTTGGCGGCGCTGGGAGCGACCGTCGAGATGTTCGGGGCGATTGGGACGGACGAGGCGGGAAAGGCGCTGCAGAAGTGCTTGCGGGAATTGGAAATTGGCGATGAGGGAGTGATCGCCAACGCGAAGCGGATGACGACTCTGAAGACGAGGATTATCGCCAAGCACCAGCACGTCGTGCGAGTGGATCACGAGAAACGGGAGGCGCTGCGGCCGGAGACGGAGAAGAAGTTGCTTGGTGCGCTGTTTCGCGCGATGAAGAACATGGATGGGTTGGTGCTTTCGGATTACGACAAGGGATTGATCACGGATGATATTGCGGACCGGGTTTTGAGCGCGGCGCACCAATTGAAAGTGCCGGTGTTCGTGAAGCCGAAGACTTCGAAGCTGTACGCCTACCGCGGGGCGCGAGCCGTCGTATGCAACCTTTCGGAGGCTGGAAGATTTGTGGCGCAGGCATTGCAGGACGAAAAGACGATTGAAGAAGCGGGGCGGGGGTTGCTGGCGCGCTTTGGATGCAGCGCCGTGGTGATCACGCGCGGGGAAAAAGGGATGAGCGTGTTTGAAGAGACTTCGCCAAGACATTTGCAGATTCCAGCGACGAATTTTGAAGTGACTTACGAGCGAGTGGGGAAGAGCGCGGTGGAGCGCGGGGCGAACGGACGGCAGGTCTTTGATGTGACGGGAGCGGGGGATACGGTTTTAAGTGTGATGTCGCTCGGGGTGGCGGCGGGGGCGACGCTGGCGGACGCGGCGGTGCTCGCGAATACGGCGGCGGGAGTGGTGGTGGGGAAGCTTGGAACGGCGAGCGTGAGTCCGCAGGAACTGGAGTACGCATTGGAAGATATTCGGCGTTAGGGAAAAGAAAGATTAAACGCAGAGGCACAGAGTTCGCAGAGAAGAAAAGCAAAAAGCAAGAGGGGCACGATGTATCGTGCCCCTACAACCGGAAGAAAGAAAAAGCAGATTCCTCGCTTCGCTCGGAATGACAATTTGTTTGAGTCGTACCTCTTGGCCGAGGACTGCCGGATTTCTAGGGCGGGAAGCTGAAGGATTTGTCGCGAGAGTCGACCCAGATGGTTACGACTTTGGTTTTTTGGGATTTTTCGGGGTCATTGGCGCCGGGCATGGGAGAGAAGGGGCTGATGGCGACACGGATTTCGACGCTGGTGGTTGAGCCTGTCGGAGATTTAGCTTTGATGATTTCGTAGCTTTTGACTGGGCCGTAGTAGCCGGTGGGGCCCCAGTCGGCGAGGAAATCCTGCATTCTGTAGGTGGGGCTGGGCTTCCAGAGTTGGTAGGCGCGGGTCATATCGCCGGCGACGACGGCGTTGAAAAATTCCGTGGCGGCTTTTTTCTCCGGATAAAAACGTAAAACGAACCAGATGGCGATGACGGCGATGATGAAAGCCGTCACCACGGTAAAAATCATGGCCCGGGATCTTCTGTGAACTTCGGCGGGCGGTTCGAGAAGTGACATGCAGTAGTCTCCTGCCCTGCGAGGCAGATGGAGCGATTTGCGAGCGTAACTAAAGTAACCTTTTCCGGGCGGGAAGAGAAGTGAGTTATGGAAAGTGAGTGGTGAGCAGTGAGTAGAAAGATTCTCGCTCGCCGATGAAGGGTGAGCCACGGGAACCGAAACGAGAAGTCATCCTTGCCTGGATGATCCGACGGTTCCGTGGGATGAGCGTGCGGGCGGCTCTGCTCTTAGAACGGCTTGCGATTCATTGAGCGGAGTCCAGGAGGCCGCGGTCCTTCAGCATAGGCTCGACGCTGGGGGCTTTGCCGCGCCAGGCTTCATACATTTTTTCCAGATCCTCGGTGTTGCCGCGAGAGAGGACCATTTGCCGGAAGCGGTCGCCATTCGCGCGCGTTAGGCCGCCATGCTCTTCGAACCAACTGTAGGCGTCGTCATCGAGCATCTCCGCCCAGAGATAGGCGTAGTAGCCCGCGGAGTAATCGTTGGACCAGATGTGGCCGAAATAACTGGAGCGGTAGCGCGGCGGAACCGCGGGGATGAGCAAATGGGTTTTCTGGAGCGCTTGCTTTTCGAACACATCGGGTTGCTGACGAGGGGCGCTGGCGGGAAGCGTGTGCCACTGCATGTCGAGTTCGGCGGCGGCGACCAACTCGGTTAGCGCGTAGCCCTGGTTGAATGTCGCGGCTTTGCGGATCTTGGCGACGAGTTCGGCGGGCATGGGAGCGCCGGTCTTGTAGTGCCTGGCATAATGCGCGAAAACCTCGGGATAAAGAGCCCAGTGCTCGTTGAATTGCGAGGGGAACTCGACGAAGTCGCGTGCGGTGGAAGTGCCGGAGAGGCTCGGATATTCGGTGTCGGCGAACATGCCGTTTAGGGCGTGGCCGAACTCGTGGAACATGGTGGTCACGTCAGTGAAGCTGATGAGCGCAGGCTCGCCGGGAGCGGGCTTGGGCAAATTGGCGACGTTGTAAACGACCGGCAACATGCCGAGGAGCTTGGACTGGTTGACGAAGGAGTTCATCCAGGCGCCACCGCTTTTATTGTCGCGCTTGAAATAATCGCAATAGAAGAGGGCCAGCGGCTTGCCGTTGACATCGGAGACTTCGAAGACGCGCACATCGGGCTGATAGACGGGGATGTCCTTGCGTTCCTTGAAGGTGATTCCGTAAAGCTGGTGAGCGGCGTAGAAGACGCCGTTTTCGAGGACGTTGTTTAGCTCGAAGTAGGGCTTGACCTCGTCATTGTTCAGATCGTATTTCGCCTTGCGGACTTGCTCGGAGTAGAAATTCCAATCCCAGGGCTGGAGCTGGAAGCCGCCCTTTTGCGCGTCGATGAGATCTTGAATGTCTTTGGCTTCGTGCGCGGCCTTGGCGGTGGCGCCGGGTACGAGGGCGTCCATGAACTTTAGGGCGGCTGCGGGAGTTTTCGCCATCTGATCTCCCAGCTTCCAAGCGGCGTGATTTGGAAAGCCGAGCAATTGGGCGCGCTCGGCGCGAAGTTTGGCCATGCGGGAAATGATGCTGCGCGTGTCGTTGGCGTCGCTGCGCTCGGCGCGGTTCCAGGAATCCTCGAAGAGGGCTTTGCGAGTGGCGCGGTCGCTGAGCGAAGCAAGGTCGGGCTGCTGCGTCGTGTTCTGGAGAGGGATTAGGTAGCCTTCCTGCTTTCGGTCTTGGGCGGCTTCGGCAGCCGCGGCGAGCTGCGCGTCGCTCAAGCCGGCGAGGGCGCTTTTGTCCTTGGTGAGGTAGGCGGCATTTTTGGTGGCGGCGAGAAGCTTGGTGGTGAAGTCGTTCGAGAGAGTGGCGAGTTCCTCGTTGAACCTTTTCAACTTGGTTTTGTCGGCGTCGGAGAGATTTGCGCCGGAGCGGACAAAGTTATCGTAGTCCACCTGGAGCAAACGGCGGGATTCGGAATCGAGATGGAGAGAGCCGCGCTGTTTGTAGACGCTGGCCAATCGGGCGAAGAGTTTGCTGTTAAGAACGATGGCGTCCTGGTGGGCGGCCAGCTTGGGCGCTTCTTCGGCTTGCACTTTTTCGAGGAAAGGATTGGTATTTGCGCCGGTGACTGCGCCGAAAGCGGCAAGAGCGCGCTGGAGAAGCTGGCCGGTTTTTTCCATGGCGACGATGGTGTTCTCGAAAGTTGGCGGGGCGGGATTGTCGGCGATGGCTTCGATTTCGGAGAGCTCCTGGGCCATGCCGGCTTCGATGGCGGGTTGATAGTCTGCGTCTTTAATTTTGTCGAAGGGAGGGGCGTGGAAGGGGAGCGTGCTCGGCGCGTAGAAGGGATTTGCGGGGCCGAACTTCGCTTCGGCAGCCGAGGCGCTGCTGTGGGTGTAAAAGATTCCGGCTACGATGATGCCAGAAAAAAATAATGCGACCATGAGTTTGAGCATACCCTTCCCCCGGCGTGATGGCCTCAGGCGATTGACGCTGGCACGTCACGCGTTGAGATTGTAAGAGAATTCCGGAGATCGCTACAAGAAATCGCGAAGTGGGAAGCTGGGAATTCGAAGCGGGAGAGATCCAGAGTTAGGCGTCGAGGGCGCCGGAGGAGCCGGAGGGGAGTTCGATGGCGTACTTGGTGCGGGCTTTTTCGGCGTGTTGTTCGAGAGCTAGAGCGATTAGTTTGTCGATGAGCTGAGCGAAGGGGATGCCGCTGGCTTCCCAGAGTTTGGGGTACATGCTGATGGAAGTGAAGCCGGGGATGGTGTTCACTTCGTTTAGATAGATTTTGCCGCCGTCTTTTTCCAGGAAAAAATCGACGCGAGCCATGCCGTTGAGTTCGAGGGCGCGAAAGGCCTGAATGGCGAAGTGCTGGAATTTTTTGATTTGGGCAGGCTTGAGATTCGCGGGGATGAGGAGCTGCGTGCCGTTTTCGAGATATTTTGCGGCGTAATCGTAGAACTCGCGGTGCGGGACGATTTCGCCGGGGACGGAAGCTTGCGGGTCGTGATTGCCAAGGACGGAGACTTCGATTTCGCGGGCGGTGACGGCTTGTTCGACGAGAATTTTCATGGCGAATTCGGCGGCGAGATGGAGCGCGGGAGCGAGCTCGTCGTGGGAATGGACTTTGGTCATGCCTACAGAGGAACCGAGCGTCGCAGGCTTGACGAAGACGGGATAGGGAAACTCTTTTTCGATTTGAGCGATGACTTCGGTGGGATGGTTTTCCCATTCATCGCGGCGGATGGAGACCCAGGGGACGACGGGAATTTTCGCGGCGCGGAGAAGTTTTTTGGCAACGTCCTTATCCATGGCGACGGCGGAGCCGAGTACGCCTGCGCCGACGAAGGGAAGGCCGGCGAGATCGAGGAGGCCTTGAATGGTGCCGTCTTCGCCGAAGGTGCCGTGCATGACGGGGAAGACGACGTCGATGCGCTGGCCGCCGCCGCTGCCGTCGAGACGGACGAGCGCGGCGTCGGTGGGGTCGGCGCTCATGGTGACGCGCTGGCCGGTGCGCAGAACTTCGGGGAGCATTTTTTGCGCGCTGGTGCCGATGAGCCAGTGGCCTTCTTTGGTGATGCCGATGGGGACGACTTCATATTTGTCGGGATCGAGGCCGCGAATGACCGAGGCGGCGGAGGCGAGCGAGACTTCGTGTTCGCCGGAGCGGCCGCCAAAGAGGACGCCAACGCGAAGGCGCTTTTTGTCAGGGGTCATGGAGATAGCCGGTTTTCTGGATTCGGGTGCCAGTCTTCAGTTATAGGGCAAAGGAGGGAAGTTGTCGCGGGGGAAGTCCCGGGATGGTTCTGGAGAAGCAACGGAGAGGAGTCGGGGGAATTTAGCGGCGGAATTTTGAACGAGTAGACGGAACCTTTTCGGGTTTGCATCGTCTACCGAGATGCGGGAATGGCGCAGGAGGGATTGTGTCTACACAAAGCGGGAACGGCGGGGGAGCGATTTACGAAAATTTTGTACGGGATTTGCGCTACGCATTGCGCACGATGCGCAGAGACTACGGCTTCGCGATTTTCGCGATTCTGATTGTGGGGCTGGGAGTGGGAGCGAGCTGCACGGTGTTCAGCGTGGTGGACACGCTGCTGATCCGGCCGCTCCCGTTTCGCGATCCGGGAAAGCTGGTGTGGCTGGCGAACCACGAGGACGAGACCGGCGACATGTCCGCGAAGACGACGCAGGTGGACTTCCTGCTGGATTACAGGACGCACAACCAGTCGTTCGAAGACCTGGCCGCGTACATGGCGTTTTATGGAGTGGGAGACGCGGAACTGATCGCGGACGGCAGGCCAGAAAGGCTGACGAGCGTGCCCGTGTCTCAGAATTTTTTTCCGCTGCTGGGAGTGGAGCCGGAGATTGGGAGGCAGTTTACGGCGGAGGAGTGTAAATGGAACGGGCCGCATGTGGCGATGTTGAGCCACGGATTGTGGGAGCGGCGATTCGCGTCCGATCCGAAGATTGTGGGGAAGGCGCTGGAGTTCGATGGCGGGCCGATGACCGTGGTGGGCGTGCTGCCTGCGTCGTTTGATTTCGGGACGATTTTTGCGCCGGGGAGCAGGATTGATATTTTCGTGCCGTTTGCCTTGTCGCCGGAGACGAACCGCTGGGGGAACACGCTGGCGATCATCGGAAGGTTGAAGCCGGGATTGACGCTGGGGAGGGCGCGGGCGGAAGCGGCGATTCTGGGCCCGCAACTGAAGCAATTGCATCCGAGGGAGAATGATTTTGATCCAAAGCTTTCGATGCTGGCGCTGCACGTAAGCGGGCGGCTGCGGCCGACGTTGTTGGTGCTGGCGTGTGCGGTCGGCGTGGTGATGCTGATCGTGTGCGCAAACCTATCGAATTTGCTGCTGGCGCGCGGAGCGGCGCGGCAGAAAGAGATTGCGATTCGCGCGGCGCTGGGGGCGGGGCGCGGGAGATTGATCGGGCAGATGCTGACGGAGAGTTTGGTGCTGTCGTGCTGCGGGGCGGCGGTGGGATTGGTGCTGGCGTTTGCGGGGACACGCGTGCTGGCGCATTTGACGTCGGTGAGAATTCCACTATTGGGGGAAGTGCGGATTGATGCCAGCGTGCTTGGGTTTACAGTGGCGATTGCGGTGCTGACAGGATTGATTTTTGGGCTGGTACCGGCGCTGCAACTGCAAGACGTAAAACTGCACGATGCGTTAAAGGATTCGAACCGCGGGTCGAGCCAGGGGCGAGGCAGGGCGTGGATTCGGAGCGCGCTGGTGGTCTCGGAGATTGGGCTGGCGTGCGTGCTGGTAGTGGGGGCGGGGCTGCTGATACGGAGCTTTTTGCGCGTGCTGGATGTGAATTTGGGTTTCGTGCCGGAGCGAGCGGCGGCATTGCGGATCGATCCGAATTCGTCGTACAAAACGCAGGACGAGCGGAATTCCTATTTTAACGAGGCGCTCAGGCGCGTGAAGGACGTGCAGGGGATCGAGGCCGCGGGGCTATCGGATTTTTTGCCGTTGGGACACAACCGGAGCTGGGGGATTGCGGCGAAAGGCGTACAGTATTCGCCGGAGAATTATCCGGAGGGATTTCCGCGGATTATCAGCGATGGATACTTTCAGGCGATGGGGATTCCTCTGCGGGAGGGAAAGGATTTTACGGAACGGGACACGAAGGGCGCGTTGAACGTGATTATTTTGAATGAAACGTGCGCGCGGACTTTGTGGCCGGGCCAGGATCCGATTGGAAAAATTGTGGCCGAGGATGTGGATCGTACGGTCGTGGGCGTGGTGGGGGATGTGCGGCACATGGCGCTGGAAGAAGGGTCGGGGAATGAATTTTACATTCCGATTCGACAGACGCAGGATTATGGCAGCGTGGACTTGGTGGTCAGGACCTCGATGCCGACGGCGGAAGTGGCGTCGCGGATTCGAGAGGCGTTGCGGCCGATTGAGCCGAATTTGCCGACGGCGAATTTGAGGACATTGCAGACGCTTGTGGATCGGGCCGTCTCGCCGCGAAGATTTGTGGTGATTTTGCTCGGCGGGTTTGCGGGATTTGCGCTGGTGCTGGCTTCGCTGGGAATTTATGCGGTGATTTCGTACTCGGTGAATCAGCGGACGCAGGAGATAGGAATTCGCATGGCGCTCGGGGCGTCGGCGGAGACGCTGCAGAGAAGTATTTTGCGGCAGACGCTGGGGCTGGCGGGGATTGGGATCGGCGTGGGAGTTGTGGCGTCCTGGGCGCTGGCGCGAACGCTGAGCGGGCTTTTGTTTGGAGTGACAGCGAGCGATCCGATCACATTTGTGGGAATGCTAGTGATCCTCACCGCCGTCGCGGCGATTGCCGGATATTTGCCGGCGCGGCGGGCCTCGCGGATTGATCCGATGGCGGCGCTGCGGATGAGTTAGTCTTTCGCTCCTTTATTTGGATGCGTGGCAAAGTTTGCTCTACACACGGTTACCATTTTGAGTATGAAGCGCGCGAGGTTTTACCTTGGTTTTTCACTTCTTCTAACGGCTCTTGCGTTTGTACCCGCTTGCCATGCTGCCGCAGAGGATTCGTGCGAGCCTCCCGCAGATCTGAAACCGATACTTCAAAAAGCCTTTCCAAACAAGAAGGTCGTTGGTCTTCCGGATCTGGACAAGGATGATCTGGAACTGTGGGAGAAGGGCCACGGGAAAAGCTGCCCCGGACTTGTTCAAGTGGATTTCTACGGCGACGCGAAGCCAACGTGGGCAATCGTCTTATTGGGAGCGGATTCCAAGTCTGTGGATGGAATTACGGCTGTTCTAGTTTTGGCGCACAAACCGGATGTGGATTGGAAAATCAAGACTGTCGAGAGTACGAACGGCATTCCCGTAGTGTGGAAGGAAAAACCTGGCAAGTACACGGGCGTTTATCAGGAAAAAACAATCCGAGCATCTCATCCCGTAGTTATTTTATGCGGTTATGAGTCATTTGCAATTCTGTATGCGTGGACGGGCACATCCATCGTCAAGACTTGGCTATCTGACTGAGTAACAAAAAGCGTTATCTGTTTACAGGATTTTTTTGCCGAGGGCGGAGAGGACCAACTCCACGCCGAGGAGCGCGGTGCGGTTGTGTTCGTCGATGATGGGATTTATTTCGACGACTTCGAGAGAAGACATGGCTTCGGAATCGGCAATCATTTCCATGGCGAGATGGGCTTCGCGATAGGTGACGCCGCCGCGAACGGGTGTGCCGACGCCGGGAGCGTCGGCGGGATCGACGAAATCCATGTCCAGGCTGACGGCGATTCCGGCGGTATCGTCCATGGCGTATTTGAGGGCGTCGGACATGACTTCGCGCATGCCGCGCTCGTCGATATCGCGCATGGTGAAAACGTGGATGCCGGATTTCTTAACGATTTTGCGTTCCTGAGCGTCGAGGTCGCGGGCGCCGACGATGACGATGTTGGCAGGTTCGGCTTTGGGCTTGAAGCCCATCAGATCGACTAATTCGGGTGCCCCGTAGCCCATGATGGCGGCAAGAGGCATGCCGTGAATGTTGCCGGAAGGCGAGGAGTCGGGAGTGTTCATGTCGCCGTGGGCATCGAGCCAGAGGTAGCCGATTTGTTTTTTTTCTTTGCGAAAATGCGAGGAGACACCAGCGGCTACTCCGATGGCGATAGAATGGTCGCCTCCGAGAACTAGCGGGAGAAAGCCTTCGGCTAGAGATTTGTCAACCGCTGTAGCGATGTCCAGGCAGGTCTCGGCGATTTCCTGAAGATATTTGGCGCGCTTTTCGCCGAAGTGCATTTCTTCGGGCTGTTTGACTTCGAGATTGCCGATGTCTTCGACGGTGTGGCCGAGCTGCTTGATGCGCGACTGAAGGCCTGCGCCGCGAAGGGCGGAGGGGCCCATATCGACGCCGCGGCGGGATTGGCCGAGGTCCATGGGTACGCCGATGATGCGGATTTTTTCAGGCATGGTTTATCCGTGACTCGCAAAAAGTGACTGGTGACTTGTGAACCCGCGCACAAACATCGCGAGCCCTCTAGTCGCGGGGCACACAAACGTCTTAAACCTCGAATCTTCTACTCAATTCAGGATTGCCAGAGCTACAGGTACCGCAAACTACCCCGGACTAAGGATACACGCGATAAATCATGCGGGGAAAGGGGATGACTTCGCGGATGTGCTCGGTGCCGCAAATCCAGGCGACGGTGCGCTCGAGGCCGAGGCCGAAGCCGGAGTGCGGAACGCTGCCGTAGCGGCGCAGGTCCAGATACCACTCGAAAGATTCCTGGGGCAAATTGTGTTCGTGGAGGCGCTTGAGGAGGAGATCGTAGTTGTGGATGCGCTGGCTTCCGCCGATGATTTCGCCGTAGCCTTCGGGCGCGATCATATCGAAGGCGAGGGCGAGTTCGGGGCGCTGGGCGTCGGGCTGCATGTAGAAGGCTTTGATGGCGGAGGGATAGTGGTGAATGAGGACAGGGCGGTCGAAATTTTTCGAGATGAGAGTTTCTTCGTCGCCGCCGAAATCGTCGCCGAATTTGGCGGGATTGCCATTTTTGTTTAAGAGCGCGACGGCATCTTCGTAGGAGATACGCGGGAAGGGTGGTTTGATGTTTTCGAGCTTGGCGGCGTCGCGTTTGAGCGTTTCGAGTTCGCGCGATTTGTTCTTGAGGACGCCTTGCACGATGGCGCTGACGAGGCCTTCGCCGAGAGACATGATTTCATCGAACTCGACGTAAGCAGCTTCCGGTTCGAGCATCCAGAATTCAGTGAGATGGCGGCGGGTTTTGGATTTTTCGGCGCGGAAGGTGGGGCCGAAGGTGTAGACCTTGCCGAGAGCCATGGCGATGGCTTCGGCGTAGAGCTGGCCGCTCTGGGTCAGGTAGGCTTTTTGGTCGTCGATGTAATTCACTTCGAAAAGCGTCGAAGTGCCTTCGCAAGCCGCGGGCGTGAACATCGGGGCGTCGGCGAGCGTGTAGCCCTGGCTGTCCATGAATTCCCGCGCGGCGCGGATGGCTTCAGCGCGGATGCGGAGGATGGCAGCCTGGCGGGGCGTGCGAATCCAGAGATGGCGCTGGTCGAGCAGAAAATCGACGCCGTGCTCCTTGAGCTGGATGGGGAAGGGCGTGCTTTCGGGGACTTTCTGAACGATTTGAATTTTGCTGACCCCGATTTCGAAACCGCCGGGAGCACGCTGTTCGGCGCGAATTTTGCCGGTGACGATGACGCTGGATTCCTGCGTGAGGCCTTTCAGCGCGGCAAAGGCTTCGGGATTTTCCTTTAGGGCGCAGACGCCTTGGATGATGCCGGTGCCGTCGCGAAAGATGGGGAATAGAAGTTTGCCGGATTCGCGGAGGTTGTAGAGCCAGCCGCGAATGGTGACTTCCTGCCCGTCGTGCTTGCCTGCCTGGTCGATGGCTATGATGGTCATAGTTCCGTTTTGAGCGCGAGATTGAAACGAATAGTTTACCAGAGAGCTCAGACCCGGCGCGCAGCGAGAAGAAACGTCAGCGATTGGCCATGGTGCGGATTGCACCGAGTCCAAGGAGACGTTGGTCGGCGGTCACCAAGGTGAGATCGTGGACCTGAGCAGTTGCGGCAATGAAACGGTCCGCGGGATCTGCGTGAAGGCGGAGCTGCTCCGCAGCCAGAACAATCTCGTGGGTAAGGGGAGCGTGCCGTTGTATGCCGGCAAGAGCTTCGGGGAGCCAATCCTCCGGGTTTGTTGGCAAAAGGAGCCGATTTTTGCGATGCAGTAGGAGAACTTCCCAAGTGCTTACTGGGGACAGCCAAAGCTCATTCGTAGTGTCAGCTAAATCCCTGGCCGTATGCACACCGAGTCGGCTGGGATTCTCGACGAGCCAAATCCAGATATGGGTGTCTAGTAGGAACTTCAATCGCGAAGAGCCTCAATCTCATCGAGGTCGATCACAGACGAAACGATGTCACCAAGAATTTTGATCTTGCCCTTGAGCGAACCAATCCAAGCCGCGCGATCTACAATGTGCGCGGCAGGGATCACTTCAGCCACGGGCTTTCCGTGTCGAGTGATACGAATGGGTTCCTTGGTCTTCTGGACGCGATCAAGGATGGAAAGGCATTTGGCCTTGAATTCGGAAATGGCAATCTCTTCCATGGGCACCATCTGACCATATTATAGACCATGGTCAGAATAATGGTCAATTTATTTGAGCTAGCTCCATTCGCGCTCGAAACGGTCAAGGGACTCGCTGGCGCTGGCGAGCTGCTCGGCGGCGGTTGGAGTTTCCGGGCCGGTGCGCTCTTTTCAGCTCGAGGGTAAGCGGGAGATCGGGTTCGGGTGCGGACTTTAGAGTTTTGACGGCGGATTCCCAGTCAATGGAACCATCGTAGGGCGGAAGGTGTTCGTCTTTTTCGCCGTGATTGTCGTGGATGTGCGCGGAAACAGCGAGTTCGCGGAGCGGCGAAAATCCTTTTTCGACGCGCTCGGCTTCGGCGCCGTCGGCGAGAAAGGCGTGGCCGATATCGAAGTTGAAGCGCAGGCCAGTGAGGCGCGTTTCGTCGACGAAGGCGCGAAGATAAGCGGGGTCGCCCATTTCGCTAGTGGTGTTTTCGACGGCGATGGTGACACCCGCATGGTGCGCGTGCAAAACCAGATGTTCGAGAGAGCTGAAAGCCGCGTCGCGCTTACGCGCGTCGGCAGTTTCGCGCGAGCCGCCCATGTGCAGGATCAGGCGGGAATAGGGTAAGTCTTCGGCGACATCGATGACGCGCTTCAGCTCGTCCATAGCTTCGATGCGGCGAACGCGCTCGACTTCGCAGATGGAGAGGGGCGCGCCACCTTCGCGCGTGGCGCTTAGGTCGCGGCTCGTGGGAGCGTGAAGCGAGGCAAGGGCAAGGTGGTGCTGCGCGAGGGCGCCGGCCATGGCCTGCACCTCCGCCTTGGTGGTGTAATCGAAGTGGCTGCGCGTGGCGAAAATCTCGAGCGCCTCGAAACGCGCTTCGGCGATCTGGCCGAGAAGTTCCGGGGTCAACCTTCGCGATACGAACAAGTAAGTGGAAAGGATTCTTCGCATGGTCTCGCGCTCTGCGCAGTCAGATGAAAATCCAGACGCCCCACTCCGAATCGCGCCGGAACCGATACCGGGCGGCGATAGAAAAAACCGATCAATAACCGATGGCCGTGCCGTGATCGCGAGGATCCGCCGCGCCGAGGCGTTCGCCCGTTTTCGGATCGACGCCGATGGCGTTGACCAAACCGATATGCCCGAGGTAACGCGTCTGGTAGCCCTGCGCTTTCAAGCCCGCTTCGACGGCCGGAGAAAAGTCCTTTTCCATCAGAATCACGTCGGGCAGCCACTGATGATGGAACCGCGGCGCGTTGATGGCCGCCTGCGCGCCCATTCCCAGCCGCATCCAGTTTAAAACGCTGAGCAGCGTGGCAGAAATAATCGTAGGGCCGCCGGGCGAACCAGTTACGAAGCTGAGTTTGCCGTCGCGCAGAAGCATTGTGGGCGTCATGGAACTGAGCGGGCGATGGCCCGGGGCAATGTCGTTGGCTTCGGATTGAATGAGGCCGAAGAGCGCATTGGGAGCGCCGGGCTGCGTTGTGAAATCGTCCATCTCGTCGTTGTAAAGAAAACCGGCTGAAGAAGTGACGTGCGAGCCGTAGCTGTTGTTGAGCGTGTAGGTGCTGGCGACGGCATTGCCGGCGGAATCGACGACGGAAAAATGAGTTGTGTGCTGGCCTTCGCGGAGGCCGGAAACGCCTTGCGGCGCGGGGTTTGCGGCAGACTCGCCGCAGACGTGCGGAGCGCCCGCTTTCACTGTTTTGCTGGAGGAGGCGTGCAAGGGATCAATGGTTGACTCGAGTTCCTTGGCGTAGCACTCGCTGGTAAGGCCATCCACGGGCACTTTCGTGAAGTCTGGATCCGCGAGATAAGCGGCGCGATCAGCGAAGACTCGCCGCATCGTTTCCACCACCATGTGCACGCTTTCGAGATCGTCCCAGCCTTTTAACGGGACACCCTGCAACATATTCATGGCTTCGATGATGGCGACGCCGCCGGAGCTGGGAGGAGGCGATGAGATCACTTCCCATTTGTGGCCGTCGAAATCGTAATCGGCGTGCAGGGGTTGGCGCATCTTGGGCTCGTAGTTCGCGAGGTCATCGAGGGTGATGAGGCCGCCCATGCCCTTCATGTCATCGGCGATTCGCTGCGCCGTTTCTCCACGGTAAAATTCGGCAGGACCATTTTTTGCGATGCGCTTGAGAGTGGCAGCAAGTTCCGGCTGCTTGAACGTATCACCGACGCGATACATCTTTCCGCCGTTCAGAAAAATGCGCCGGCTCTCGGCGAATTGCTGCAGGACGGGACGCTGCTCTGCCATTTGGCGCGCCAGTTTTTCGCTGACGGGAAATCCGTCTTCGGCAAGACGAATCGCCGGAGCCATGACATCGGCAAGCTTCAGTTTGCCGTAGGTCTTGAGCGCCAGCGCAAGCCCCGCCACCGTTCCCGGAACGGCTACGGATTTATAACCGATGACGGAGAGACCTTTCACACGCTGGCCGTCTGGGCCGAGATACATATTGGCCGTGGCTTTGCCGGGAGCGACCTCGCGATAATCAAAGAAGGTGCTGCGCCCGTCCGCCAGCCGCACCAGCATGAAGCCGCCGCCGCCGATATTTCCGGCAGCAGGCTCGACGACCGCAAGAGCAAACGCCACGGCCACCCCGGCGTCCACGGCATTTCCGCCGCGTTTCAGGATTTCTACGCCGGCCTGAGAGCCCAACTCTTCGTCGGTGGCGACCATGCCGTGCGCCCCGCGAACCGCATGCTGGGGCCAGGATTCCTGCGGCTGCGTGGCGGCACGATACTCTGCGGGGTTCTGTCCGAGGGCCAACAAGGGCAGCAGGGCGAGAACCCCCGCCGCCAGGCCCGACACGCGCACACATCTTTTCATCAGAGACTCCATCGCAAGGAAAAGACACTAAGTGATTAGAAGGAAAGCGTCAAGGACTCGCGCGCGGAGCAGCGCCACGCCACGCGAATGCTTCGTTTGCCGGAACGGCCGCGATTTTCGGTCTCGCGTTTGCAGACAGATCGGCGAAAAAGTCCCGTTATCTATCGGCGACCGTCAAAGTCGTTTCGATCAAGTCGACGGAATTTCCGCCAACCATGATTTTGAAGTCGCCGGGCTCGACGACGCGATGCATGTCCCGATTCAAGAAGGACAGCGCATCGAAACCCAGAGAGAAGTCCACGGTTTTGGTCTGCCCGGGATCGAGCGAGATTCTCCGGAAGCCGCGCATTTCCTTGACGGGACGTGTCACCGAGCTGATCTCGTCGCGGATGTAAAGCTGCACGACTTCGTCTCCGCGGACCTGGCTGGTATTAGTTACGTCCACGCTGACGTGCGTGGTTCCGTCGGGACCGATGGGATTGGGTGTTACGTGCAGGTTGGCGTACTTAAAAGTGGAATAGCTCAAGCCCCAGCCAAAGGGAAAGAGCGGCTTGGTACTGTCGTCGAGATATTCGCGCTTCGCCGAAGGTTTCTGATAGTAATAATCGGGAAGCTGGCCGACTGAGCGAGGGACAGTGATGGGCAATTTTCCGCCCGGATTGTAATCGCCAAAGAGCACTTCCGCAGCGGCGGTGCCGCCTTCCTGTCCGAGATACCAGCCGTCCAGAATCGCCGGGACATTCTCGGCGATGTAGTTGATCGAATTGGGACGACCGTGGATCAGAAAGACCACCACCGGTTTGTGAAGAGCCAGCATGGCTTTAACGAGGTCGTCCTGGTTGCCGAGCAAATCGAGTGAATCACGATCACCTTTGTGCTCGGGCGCCCAAGCTTCGCGTGACGTTTGCTCATTGCCGCCTAGCACGAGAATAATCACGTCAGCCTTCTTCGCGGTCTTGACGGCTTCCTCGATGCGCTTGGCGTTCAGAGCAGCATCGCCAAGGACAACCTTGTCCGCGTCCCAATCCGGCGGCGTTTCCGTGATTTTGACGCCCTCCGCGTATAGAACTTCCGCCCCCGAGCCAACGCGATCCTTGATGCCCTGCAAAATGCTGACGCCGCGCCCGGGTTTGCTGCTGTATCCGCCGAGGTGAACGTCGGCGGCATTCGGGCCGATGACGGCAATGCGTTTGTACTTGGTAATGTCGAGGGGCAACAGATGATCCTGATTTTTCAGCAGCGTTATGGTCTCCCGTGCGGCCTGCAGAGCCACCTTTTGGTGTTCCGCGCCATTGGTGATCTTTACTGCATAGTCGGGATCCACGTACGGATCGTCGAACAACCCCGCGCGAAACTTTTCGCGAAGGATATTCGCCACGGAACGATCCACGGTGGCTTCCGCGATTTTGCCCTCTTTCACCTGCTCGATCAGGCTGGGGTACGCATCGGGAAAGGGAAGCTCGACGTCGACGCCGGCTTCTAGGGCCATCTTGGCAGCCGCTTCTTTGGTGCCGACGACGTGGTGAACCCGCATCAGTTCGGTGATACCGAAATAGTCCGAAACCACGACTCCGTCGAAGCCCCAGTCATGGCGAAGCACGTCGATCAACAGGTAGCTGTTGCTGTGCGAGGGAATTCCGTCGATTTCGTTGTAGGACGGCATGATGCTGGCCACATCCGCCTCCTGCACAGCAGCTTTGAAAGGCTTGAAAAAGTATTCGCGAATGACGCGCTCGGAATAGTTGCCGGGAGCGACGTTCGTGCCGCCCTCCGGCTGGCTGTGTACCGCGAAATGTTTCGCGGTCGCAAGGACGTGAGACTTGTCGATGAGCGGTCCGTTTCCTTGAAAGCCTTCGATGGCCGCCACGCCGATGCGCGTGACCAGATAGGGATCTTCGCCATACGTTTCTTCGGTGCGTCCCCAGCGTGGGTCGCGTGCCAAGCCTAGAACAGGCGCAAGACATTGCTGCGCACCTTGCGCGCGTACTTCCGCCGCGACTGAGGTGAATACGTCGTGGATCAGTTGCGGATCCCAAGTGGAAGCCAACCCTATCGCCGAGGGGAAAGAAGTGCTGCCCGGCGCAACGTGCCCGTGGAGGCACTCTTCATGGAACAGAACGGGAATGCCCAAGCGGGTGTTCTCTTTCACCCACTTCTGCATTGTGTTGGTGAACTCCGCCATCGCACGCGGGCCGGAGGCGACCTCGCCGGGCCGCGACATTTCTCCGATGCCATATTTCAGAATGACCGCGGCACGCCCCGGGAGAAACGCTCCCTTCTCGTCCACAAACCGCGATTCTGGAGTCTTCATGAACTGCGGGTTTTCCCAAACGCCTTCGAGCTGCGCGACTTTTTCCTCGAGCGTCATTCGCGAGAGGAGATCGGCGACGCGCTGCTCGATGGGCAAATTCGAATTGCGGTAGGGGAGAACGTCCTGGGCTTGGCTGGCGAGGAAAAGCGGCCCGCAAAACAAAAGAGCCACCGTCGCGGCCACGGAAAGGCGGAAGGAAGAGAAAAACTTCATCAGAACCTCCAAGAAAAAATACCGATACTTGCAATTCGAAAAACGGGTGGTACTATAGCACGGCCGTTAACGTACACGGCCGATTTTTCGCGGCGTGCGCGCGCCTTTTATCCAGAAAGCTGGGCGAGTTGGTCGCGGTTATTGAGCTGCGCCAGGTTCGGCAAGCCGCGCCGAAACAGGGGTATCGGGCGGAGTGGCCAATACGGGCAGCAGCCATTTCTTTTCTCGAAGGAGAAATGTTGCTTGCCGGGCTTTTTCAGACATTCGTTTCAGGCCAGGTAATGGACGCGAAGTGCGGTCATGGCACGCGCAGGGGAACCCTCGAATGAGCGCCAATAACAAACTGTACGAGCCTAAGAAAGAGCACAAGTTTACTTTCGGCCTTTGGACGGTCGGGAATCGCGGCCGGGATCCCTTCGGCGATTTCGTGCGAGAGACGCTTCCTCCGGACGATATCGTGGCCCTCTTGGCGGAGGTGGGCGCTTGGGGAGTGAATTTCCACGACAACGATCTCGTTTCGATTGATGCAACGTCGCAGGAGCGCGGCCGGATTGTGGCGAGCTTTAAGAAGGCTTGCGAGCGGCACCACATCGTCGTGCCGATGGCGACTGTCAACGCCTTCTTCGATCCCGTCTTCCGGGATGGCGCGTACACCTCCAATGATCCCCCAGTGCGCGCCTTTGCCCTGCAGAAAGTTCTGCGCGCGATGGACCTCGGCGCGGAACTTGGCGCGAAGATTTTCGTGATCTGGAGCGGCCGAGACGGCGTGGAAACCGATGCCTGCCGCGACCCCCTCGAAGCCATCAAGCGCTACCGCGAAGCGCTGAATTATATGGCGCGCTATTCCGAGGACCGGGGCTACGGCTATAAATTTGCTCTCGAGGCAAAGCCGAACGAGCCGCGCGCCAACATTTATTTTCCATCGACGGGGCATTATCTCGGATTTATCGCCACGCTTGACGAGCCGGATAAATTTGGCGTCAATCCCGAAGTCGCCCACGAACACATGTCCGGCCTGAATTGCACGCATGCTCTGGCGCTGGCGTGGGATGCAGGCAAACTGTTTCACCTGGACCTGAACGATCAGATGACCGGTTGCTACGACCAGGATTTTCGTTTCGGCTCGTACAATCTGAAATCAGCTTTTTTCGTCGTTAAATTTCTGGAAGATGTGGGATACCAGGGGTCACGACATTTTGACGCGCACGCCTACCGCACAGAGGATTACGAAGGCGTGAAGGATTTCGCGCGCGGCTGCATGAGGACCTATCTCATCCTCAAAGAAAAGGCCCGGCTCTGGAAGCAACACAAGGAGATTCAGCAAATTCTCCGCGAAATCGAGATTCCTTCAGCGGATGCCCCGGAGATGAAGAGCTTTTCCAAAGCGCACGCGGCGAAGCTGCTCGAACACAACTTTGACCGCGCTGTACTGGCGAAAAAACGGCTCCCCTACGAACGGCTGGATCAGCTCACCGTGGATTTGTTGCTCGGAGTTGAGTAACGCGCTAGATTTTTTCGAGACAATGCGTCGTCTACGGCCCATCGCGACTTGCGCAGCGCTTCTGTTGCTGGCGCTCGCTGCGGATGGTCTCCGCGCTGAGACAGGGGCCAACGCGTGGTTGCGTTATGCGCCTCTGGACAAGCCGTCCGTCCAGCTTTACGCGAATTTGCCCGCGAGCGTGGTTACGCTCGGCGATTCTCCCGTACTTGATTCCGCAAAAACCGAGCTGATTCGAGGTGTTCGCGGAATGCTGGGAAGAACGCTTCGCGACGATAAAGCCTTGCCGCAAGAGAGCGCCATCTTGCTCGGCACACTTTCCGAATTGCAAGCCGCCGCGCCGGGAATCCTCAAGAACGTCGAACTTCATGAAGACGGCTTCTTGCTCGCTACAGAACGGGTGCACGGCTTCGACCGCCTCATTGTGGCGTCATCCACGGATCGCGGCGTTCTCTACGGCGTATTTGCGCTGCTCCGCAAGATCGCGCTGAATGAAAACCTCAATTCGCTGCACGATAGCGAGCAGCCCGCTGCTCCGATTCGCTGGGCGGATGAGTGGGATAACCTTGACGGCCGCATCGAGCGCGGATACGCCGGGCCGTCCATTTTTTTCGAGAATGGCAATGTGCGAGCCGATTTGACGCGTGCAGGCGAATACGCGCGATTGCTCGCGTCCATCGGGATCAACGGCTGCGCCATCAACAACGTCAACGCCAATCCCCGCGTTCTCGAAGACAGTTTTCTTCCACAGCTCGCGCGCGTCGCGGATGTCTTTCGGCCTTGGGGAGTCCGGCTCTCCATCTCCGTCGATTTCAGCAGCCCAAAAACCATCGGCGGTCTGGACTCGTTTGATCCCGCGGACGCGCGCGTCGCCGCGTGGTGGGCAAAAAAGGTGGACGAGATTTACCGGCAAATTCCGGATTTTGCCGGCTTCGTGGTGAAAGCGGACTCCGAGGGCCGGCTCGGGCCGGCCACGTATGGCCGCACGCCCGCCGACGCCGCCAACGTGATTGCACGCGCCCTTGCGCCGCATCACGGAATCGTTTTCTACCGCGCGTTTGTCTATAACCATCATCTCGACTGGCACAATCCGAAGAACGATCGCGCGCGCGCCGCCTACGACATTTTCCATCCGCTCGACGGGAAATTCGACGACAACGTCATCATCCAGATCAAGTACGGGCCGATCGATTTCCAGGTGCGCGAACCCGCCTCTCCGCTTTTCGGCGGCCTCGAAAAAACGAATGAAGCTATCGAGCTGCAGGTCACGCAAGAATATACCGGCCAGCAACGGCATTTGTGTTTTCTTCCGCCACTCTGGAAAACAGTTCTCGATTTCGATATGCATGCGGGCGAAAATCCCACGCCAGTGAAAGACATCGTTGAGGGCAAAACGTTTCATCGTCCGCTTGGAGGATTTGTTGCGGTGGTGAATGTCGGCATGGACACCAACTGGTTGGCCCATCCGCTGGCCATGGCGAATCTTTATGGATATGGCAGGCTGGCGTGGAATCCCGATCTTTCTTCAGTTCAGATCGCCGAGAAATGGACGCGGCTCACTTTTGGAAACGATCCCGCCGCAGCTCAGACCATTTCAAAAATGTTGCTTTCGTCCTGGCCCATTTATGAAAGCTATACGGGTCCACTGGGCGCGGGGACGCTCACGGATATTCTCGGCAGCCATTACGGTCCTGGCGTCGAATCGTCCGAACGAAACGGCTGGGGACAATGGCACCGCGCCGACCAGGAAGGAATAGGGATGGACCGCACGGCGGCGACGGGCACGGGATACGTCGATCAATATCGGCCGCCGGACGCGAAAATGTACGAGTCTTTGAGCACGACGCCGGACGATTTGCTGCTGTTTTTTCATCACGTGCCTTACACCTACGTTTTGCATTCGGGGAAGACAGTCATCCAGTACATTTACGATTCGCACTACGCGGGAGCGCAAGGTGCAGCAGACCTCGTTCAGCAGTGGAAGACCTTGCAAGGCCGCGTGGACGAAGAGCGTTACGCGGACGTATTGAAGCGCCTCGAATACCAAGCCGGGCACGCGATTGTCTGGCGCGATGCAGTGTGCACTTGGTTTTTTCATATTTCGGGGATTCCCGATGAGCAGGGGCGAGTGGGGCATTATCCCGGCCGCATCGAAGCCGAAGCGATGCAGTTGCAGGGTTACGTGCCGTTCGACATGGTCCCACCTGAGGATGCTTCAGGCGGCAAAGCAATCGAGTGCACAGCCCCAGCACAAAAGTGCTCGGCGGCGTTTCACTTTGATGGCGTAGCAGGCTGGTACGAGCTCGATGTCGAATACTTCGACCAATACAACGGCAAATCCAAGTTCCATATCCTGGTGAACGATCAGGTGGTCGACGAATGGCTCGCCGACGATAATTTGCCAGCCAGGAAGCCAAACGCCGATTCATCCACGCGCCGCCGCATCACCGGCCTAGCGCTTCGCCCCGGCGACACCATCCGCATCGAGGGCGCCCCCGACGGTGAAGAGCGCGCCGCAATAGACTATGTCGAAATTCACTCCAAGAGTGACTGAGCTATCTAGCACGCGGTTAATTGCTCATGCTTGCAGGACGCCGCGGCTCTTAGAGAGCAGGCTCGGCCGGCTTCGACTTCGGCCTGTCGAATTTCGCGGAAGAGATGCAGGTTCGTGGACATCACAACTCCGGGGCTCAGATGCGCCGCTGGCGGCAAGTGAACCTGGTTGGTGAGATTATCGGCAAGCAGCCGCACCGCGATCTGCCCTTGCCGGAAAGGATGCTGGTAAATCGACGCGGTGATGATGCCTTTTTGAAAGTAGGGCGCCATTTCTGGGAAGAGGTCCGTGGTGATTAGCTTTACTTTCCCAGCCAAACCGCGCTCGCCTAGCGCGCGGCAGACTGGCAGGCAATTGACCGTATTCACGTAGAGCCCGTCGAGTTCAGGGAAGCGCCGCAACAGCTCGGACGTTTTTTGAAAACTCTCGCTCTCATCCTCGTGGCCTTCAACGACGCTCGCGATTTTTCCGCCGGGGCAATACCGCAGAAATCCCTCGGAAAAACCGTCCGTTTTCTTCCGGTGATCCTCGGTCGAGAGCATCCCGGCCACGACGCCCACTTTCGATCCCTGCGGAACGCATTTGCCCATCAATTCTCCCGCCAGGCAGCCGTTCAAGTGAGGCTCGACACATACGATGCTCGAACGCCGGCTTTCCGGAGCATCCGTTGAAACACAAACCACGCGCAGGCCCTTTTCTTCAGCTTCATCGATGAGCGGCGTTAATTCCTTCGGGCTCCCGGCGGTCAGCACGATTCCATCCACCCCGCTTGCTACCAGGTCCTTAAAAACTTCTATGTCGCCCTCTCCCAGCGTTTGCACGGGACGGTTCGCAAACTCCACGCCGAGCTGTTCCAGATGATGCTCTTCATCAAGAACTCCGCCCCAAAGCTGGTCGTAGAAAAAATGGATTTCCTTAGGGATGCACACGCCGATCCGCACGCGCGCTTTCGCAACCGAGAGTGCCCGAGCGGCAAGGTTCGGCGAATAACCTATTTGTTGGGCGATTTGCAGGATCCGTTTACGAGTGGCCTCTTTAATTCCGCCGCGGCCATGCAGTGCGCGATCCACGGTCCCGATAGACACCTTCGCCATTTCGGCGATCAAATGAATTCCGTGTTTCTCCTTGCTCATCTGCCGCACTCCTCGACTCAACGCGGCTCGGCGCTTGCAACGCGCACGTGCGCTTTGGTCTAGCGCTGCCACGCAAGATCAAACGTTTCCTACGCCTCAAAAGGCCGATTGGTTTCAGCTGTTCCGCGCACCCCTCCTAAATCCGTACCCCAATCTCAGATTCAGGAGTCAGGACACACAGTCCGCGTACCTTAACACGATTTAGCGAAGCAAGAGAGAAGAACAATCCTTTAAGCGTTTACGCCGCAGAAAATCGTGAGCTTGCAACTTGCCGTGCAATGGGGAGTACAATCACCCCCGCCAGTGCTGCAAGTCGGGAATCGTGCGCCACAATTTTCGCTCGTGGCCTTTGCAGCGCAAACCAAATGGCGGCAAATCGAGCTTCATCCGGTTATTCGAGGGGGCCCACTGATGCGTTCTTTCTCACGGCGGCATTTCTTGCAAGATGCAACTAAAACGGGCCTCGCCATCGGCGCGAATCTGGCTCTCGGCCCGCACCTGCTCGGCCAATCCGCTTCCTCGAATCCCGCTCGGCCCGTCCGCATCTACGCCGACTCCCGCCGCGCCCTCGCTCCCATCAACCGCGACTTGTTCGGTTCGTTCCTCGAACATCTCGGCCGCGCCATCTACGAGGGCATTTACGACCCGCAATCCAAACTTTCCGACGCCAATGGCTTTCGCAAAGACGTTATGGACGAAATCCGCAAACTCGGCGTTCCTATCATTCGCTATCCCGGTGGAAATTTTGTCTCCGGCTATAACTGGCTCGACGGCATTGGCCCTAAAGCCGGTCGTCCAGTCGTTTTGGACAAAGCCTGGAACACTATCGACACCAATCAGTTTGGAACCGATGAGTTCATGGCTTGGTGCCGTCTAGTCGGGACACAACCACTGATGGGTCTAAATCTTGGCACCGGCACTCCGGAGCAAGCCGCTGCTCTCGTCGAATACTGCAACGTCGAGAAAGGCACCCGCTGGAGCGATCTCCGCCGCAAAAATGGAATTGCGGAACCCTACAAGGTCGAGCACTGGTGCCTCGGCAATGAGATGGATGGTCCCTGGCAAATCGGCCACATGACCGCCACCGAATACGGATTGAAGGCCGAAGACGCCGCCCGCCAAATGCGCTACGTCGATCCTTCGCTAAAGCTCGTAGCCTGCGGCTCGAGCGGCCCCGGCATGCCCACCTATCTCGAATGGGACCGCGAAGTTCTCGAGCAGTGTTACAACTACGTCGACGCAATCTCCTTGCATCGCTACGTCGGGAATACTCCAGAGGAAACAGGAGGCGAAAGTTCGAAGTATTTAGCCTTGAATCTCAGCATGGAACGTCAAATTGACGAAGTTGCAGCCGTCTGCGACATGGTGCAAGGGCACAAACGCTCGCCCAAGAAATTGTGGCTGAGTTTCGATGAGTGGAATGTCTGGTACCGGGAGCGTACGGGCGACGCCGTCAACGGCCACCGACAAATCGCGCCGCATCTCCTGGAAGAAGTCTATAACCTCGAGGATGCTCTCCTCGTCGGCGGCCTCCTCAACACCCTGATTCGCAAATCGGACCGCGTGAAAATCGCTTGCCTAGCGCAACTCATCAATGTCATCGCCCCGATCATGACCAATGAATCAGGCCTTTGGAGACAGACGATCTATTACCCATATAGTTGGGCCCTCGAGTTCGCCCGCGGCGCGGCTCTCGAACTCCTCGTTGAATCTCCCACTTACGACGTTTCAGGCATGGGCGCAGTTGATTACGTGGACGCGGCCGGCACGTACCAGGCAGACACAGGAAAAATCGTGCTCTTCCTGCTGAACCGCGATTTGGCGAATCCTCACGAAGTCGAAATCGTCTGGGAAGGATCTTCACCGCGCGCCGGAAATTCTCTTGTTCTCACCGGCGCTGATCTGAAAGCCACAAACACATTTGAAGCCCCCACCCGCGTGATTCCACAAAAAGCGGAACCGCCTTCCAGCACAGCATCGCGCACGACCCTTCAGTTGCCGCCGCGTTCCTATACCGTAGCGCAATGGCAGACCTAGGCCCGTAGCGCGAAGTCGCTCTCGGCCCAAATTCCCAGCCAAAATCACTTCCCCACTTTCTTTCCTTCTTCCACGGTGAGGATGCGGTCAATCCCCGGCGAAACGATCTTTTCGACCGCCCCGCTCGGCCAATGGATTTCAATCGAATCCACTTTTGTCGCTTTTCCTAATCCGAAGTGGATCCGCTCATCCGAGCTCGATCCATATGATCCGCCGCTATAGACGTCGCCTCGTTGCCTCACGCCGCCTGCGGTCAGAAACACTTTGGCCCCGTTCGCGTCGCGCGGACTCTTCGCCCCGCCAATGAGTTTCAGCTCCAGCCAGTGATTGCCGGTCTTCAGCACGTTCCGCAGCAACGTAGGCTTCGAATCAATGTTATTGATCACCACGTCGATCGCCCCATCGTTAAAAATGTCTCCAAATGCCGCGCCCCTCGCCGTAATCACGTCCGCAAGCCCGCTCCCCGTCGCCGGCGGAACTTCCTCGAACTTTTTCCCGTTGAGATTCCGAAACAGTTGCGGCCGCTCCGCCCACGTTGTTCCCCAATCCTGCTTGTCCACTTCCGGATACACATGCCCGTTGGCAATGAACAGGTCGAGCCAGCCGTCGTTGTCGTAATCAAGGAATCCCGTTCCCCAGGAAAGAAAAGGTGTCGTCGGGCCGGCCAGACCCGCCGCGTACGTCACATCCGAAAAATTTCCCTTCCCGTCATTCCGGTAAAGCGTTTTGTAGTCATCCGAAAAAGTTGTCGTGAAGAGATCGATTCTTCCCGTGTGCTGGTAATCTCCGATGGCGATCCCCATGGAGGCCTGCTCGCGCCCGTCATCGCTCAGCGCGAATCCCGAAGCGTAACTGTCATCCTCAAATGTGCCGTCGTGTTTGTTGTGATAGAGATAGTTCGGCGTGGAATCGTTCGCCACCACCAAATCCACCCATCCATCGTCATCCACGTCCACGAAAGCGGAAGCCAGGCCGTAATAGCCGCTCGGATCGGAGACGCCCGCTTTGACGCTCACGTCCGTGAACGTGCCATCCCCATTGTTGTGAAACAGATGATCGCCTTCGCCGGGCAATCCCCGCGGCCCGCACATCACGTCAATCCCGCGGAATTGGCAAAAATTCTTCGGAATTCGCCCTTGTCCCGCAATCGGCGGATTGTCGATATCATATTTAACGTAGCCCGGCACGAATAAATCCAGCAAACCGTCGTGATCGTAGTCGCCCCAGGTAGGCCCGGCGGACCAGCCGCCCAACGCGATTCCGGCCTTCTCGGCCACGTCCGTGAATGTCCCGTCATGGTTGTTGTGGTAAAGGCGATTCTTGCCGTAGTTCGCCACGTAAATATCCGGCCATCCGTCGTTGTCGTAATCGCCGACGGCCACGCCAAATCCCCACCGTTCATTCGCAACGCCCGCTTTCTCTGTCACATCCGTAAAAGTTCCGTCGTGATTGTTGTGGAAGAGCATCGCGCGCGGCGCAGCCTCTTTTCCTTTCAAAGCCGCCGTCGTCGAACCATTCAAGAGATAGATGTCCAGCCATCCGTCGTTGTCGTAATCCAGCAACGCCACGCCGGACCCCATCGTCTCCAAAATGGTTTTCTTCTCCGGAGATCCCGAGCGATTCACGAATTTATCCAAGCCCGCTTGCTTCGTGATGTCTTCAAACACGACAGTCGCGCCATCCACAAATCCGCCCGCCGTGATTGGACGCGAAAGAGCGTCCTTCACGGCGGGGTGTGCGCCTCCCGTGGCCACTCCCATCCCCGAGGACGTTTGTTGGTTTTGCGGACTCGCGGCCTGCTGTCCCGCTGAGCCGAAGGCCAGCAATAAAATAAAAAAAGCCGCCCCTGTCAGACCCCCCGCAAGAAGGAATCTGGAGCGCCGCGCTCTTCGCGGTCCGGGTCCTGGCATGGTCATCCTTGCATCCTATACCTACTGCAAACTCCGAGTCATGTCCGCAATTTCCCCTCTACTTTTTCGATTAAGTTCCCAATTTGGGGCTGACTAGCCACATCGCCGCCGCTATAGGTACCAGTCATAAAGTTCTATCTCTCCTAGCCTTAGCTCCCCTATCGATCTTTGTTACAAGATGAAGCATCGGGTCGGCAACTGCTATAAATCAAAAAAAGTGCTTGACAACAATATGCGTGCCGAGAGAAGCTCCGTTTACGTTAACGGCGTTTCCAATCGCCGTGGGGTGTGGAGGCGTAACTATGCGTGTTGCATTTCCGTCTTTCAAGAATATCGTTTTTGTGCTTAAGCCGTCTCGTTTGCGCTTTCTATTTGTTCTTCTCGTTTCCCTGATTGGTTTTTCCGCTTCAACGTTTGCTCAGCAAGCCACCATCGTCGGCACCGTCACCGATCCCTCGGGTGCCGTCGTTCCGAATGTCACTATGACGGTCACCAACACGGATACCGGCGTGACCCATGTCATCCCGACCAACAACGACGGCCAGTACGTCTCCGTTGATCTCCCGGTCGGCCATTATCAGGTCAAAGCCGAGGCCAAGGGATTCAAGGTCGCGGAGAGAAAAGGAATCATCCTGACGGTTGGCGATCGCATCCGCGTCGATTTCCAGATGCAGTTGGGCGCCTCGCAGGAAACCGTGACGGTGGAAGCCAACGCCAACACCGTTCACGTGCAGACCGACACGAGCGAGCAGAGTACCTTCGTCAATGACAAGCAGATCACAGAACTCGCCACCAACGGTCGCACCATTTACAGCTATGTCGCCTTGACGCCAGGGGCCGCCGCTCTCAATCCGGATTCGCAGTTGCCAGTTCCGGTCGGCGGTGCCAGCGGCAATATCAGCTTTAACGGCAATCGCCCAGGCCACAACCTCTACTTGCTGGATGGCGGCGAGAACGATGACCGCGGCGGCGCAGGCAGTTCTAGCGTGTTGCCTTCCATCGATGCGATTGCGGAAACCGAAACGATGACTTCGAATTACAGCCCGGAATACGGGATCTCTTCGGGCGGCACCATCAGCTCCGTGATCAAGTCCGGAACGGACAAGTATCACGCCTCCGCCTGGGAGTTCTTCCGTAACGACGCTCTCGACGCCAGGAACTTCTTCAACCCCGCCCCACAATCCGTCGCCGAACTGCGCTACAACATTTTTGGTTTCAACGCCGGTGGCCCTGTTCCCCTCGGCCATGTTCACAAGACATTCTTCTTTTACAACATGGAGTGGCGTAGGTTCGTTTCCGGCGGGTCGCCCATCAACCAAACAGTTCCACTGCCCTCCACGTACGGCGGCAACTTCTCTGCATCCGGATTGGCCGCGGCTAATCTGCACGTGCCCTGCCAGAATCAACTCTCTGCAGCCGAAATTGCCAATTTCAACACTGCCGGCATCACCACCTTCAGCACGCCCGCTCCCGACGGAGCATGCGCGAATGACACATCGGGGAATGCCACCTTTGCGGCCTTTCCGGGCAACCAGATTCCCTCGACTTTGCTCAACGCCAACGCCCAGGCATTGCTGAATGCCGGTGGCAAATATGGCGGCATCTTCCCGGCGCCCACAAACGGCGCGCAGTTCCAGGAGCCCGTTAGCTTGCCTACCAACGTGAAGGAAGAGATTGTGCGCATTGACGAAAATCTCACGAGCAAGTTCAACCTCTATGGCCACTTCCTTGCCGAGCAGATTGCCCAAAACATGGCCACCACGATGTGGAGCGGCGATAACGTGCCTTCCGTCGGAAACACCTTCGGCAATCCTTCCTACGCTGCCGTCGTCCATACCGCGTACATTATCAATCCGGATCTCGTCAATGAGGTTTCCTTCAATTACAACGGCAACCGCATTCACATCCTCCCGGCCGGGTTGTATTCCGCGCCGTCCGATTTCACCTTCAATCGGTTCTTCACCGGGCCGAACCAGGGTGATCGCATCCCTTCCATCGACTTGGGCGGCAGCACCGGAACCAACTACACGGCCAACTGGACGCCTTGGAACAACAAAGCGGACAGCTACCAGATCCGCGATGACGTCTCTTGGACCAAAGGACGCCACCAGTTCAAGATGGGCGGCGGCTGGCTCCTCTACAAGAAGTCTCAGGACTGGTTCAAGAATACCCAGGGCTCGTTTACCTTTAATGGTTTCTACACGGGAAACGACTTTGCCGATTACCTGCTTGGATACGCGGATTCGTATTCCGAAGATGCCATCAAGAGTACGGGCCAATGGAACAGCGTTTCCTGGGACCTCTACTTCCTGGACAATTACCGCGTGAACAATCGTCTCACGCTCAATCTTGGAATGCGATGGGATGGACTGCCCCACACCTACGAAGCCAATATGAACATGGCCAATTTCTTTCCCAGCCTCTATAACTCTGCGGATGCAGCCGTCTTGGCTCCCGGCTACCAAACCATCGACCCCTCCAGTCCAGGACTTGGCACCAGCCCGAATCCCATCTTGGCCGGTCAGCAGCTGTACACCAACGGCGTTAGCATCTGCGGCCAAAATGGCACTCCCCGCGGTTGCGTGAATGGCGCTTGGCGCAACTTCGCGCCCCGCGTCGGTTTCGCCTATGACATCAGCGGAAACGGCAAGACCGTGATCCGCGGTGGTTTCGGCATCATGTACGAGCGTATCCAGGGAAACGACGTTTATGACAACGCTGGCACTGTGCCGCTGTCGGCGAGCATCAGCTTTCCCAACGTCTCGCTCACCAATCCTACGACGAGCATTTCGCCGACCCCCATATCCGTCTCCATCCCCATCAACAACATCACCGGTATGGACCTGAATAACTATGCATCGCCGCGGAGCAGCCAGTTCAGCCTCGGCGTCCAGCATTCGATCGGCACCTCCGTGCTGTCCCTTGCGTATGTCGGCACCCAGAATCGCCATCAAAACTATTTCGTTCAAACGGACCTTGTTCCACAGGCGGATCTGCCGACCCTTGTTTCCAACAACTCAACCTACAACACCCTCGTCCAGTATCTCGGATACCACAGCACCGAAATGTCGGAGAACGAGGGCAACGGTGACTACAATGCCTTCCAGGCTTCCTTGCGCGGTACATTCAAGACCGATCTGACCTATCAGTTTGGCTATACGTACTCCCACACCAATGACGTGTACACAAGCGGCAACAGCGCCGGAGACTTGGGTTCTATTTCCAATCCCTATCAGGGTTGGAACTATGACTACGGCCCGGCGCCCTATGACATCCACAACATCTTCTCTGTCAATTTCGTCTATAATGTTCCCTTCATGCGCCACAGCGACAATCACTGGATGAAAACGCTCGTTGGCGGGTGGGAAGTCTCCGGCATCGTCACCGCCGAATCGGGAGCTCCTCTCAATATAGGATTGAACGGCAACAACGTCGCGAGCATCATCCCGAACTCGGCAAACCGTCCGAATCAGTCCGGTGTTGCGTCAAATCCGCACACCGCTGCGGAATGGTTTGACACTTCCATCTATTCCGCCCCGGCCGTAGGAACATGGGGGAACACCCCACCGGACTCCGTGGAAGGCCCCGGTCGCGACAACTGGAATATCTCCTTCTTCAAGAACTTTCTGTTAAGCGAAAGTCGGGGGAGCAATCTCCAGTTCCGCGCGGAGTTCTTCAACCTTTGGAACCACACCCAGTTCATCGGGAACACGGTGCAGGGTGGGATCAGCACAAACTACGGTGCCAGCAACTTCGGCGCCGTGACCAGTGCCAGCGACCCGAGAACCATACAGCTAGCTCTCAAACTCTACTTCTAACTTTTGCACACCGTGGGCTAACCCCCAAACTGAATGCGGCGTGGCGGCCACCCCCCGCCCGCCGCATTTTTCTTTTTCCTTCTCGGCGCAGCCCTCGTGGCAATTTTCCCCTCGGTGTACTTCCGTGCTAGACCCCGCCGTCGGCCAGAAAAACCACTGTCTCAGCACTGCAAGTTTGAATTGTCGGATGATCTTTTAGACGATTGCGTGTGTGGCGTCTATTGGCGGATCTTGCCGTTGGCGACTAGCCCGTCCAGCCAGCGCCGCGCAGTCGCAGCGTCCGGGCTTCCGGCGTTGTTCTTCAGCAACTGGCGCAGGACTTGTGCTGCGTCTTCGTAGCGTCCCTCTGCCGTCAGGCATTGCGCAAGAAGTAGCTCGACTTGGGGATTCGGCTCATGCGCACTCGTCTGGGCTTGCTCCGCCATTTTGAGTGCTGGTTCATACTGCCCCTGATAGTAATAGGATTTGGCGAGCGCCCACTCCGTCTCCCAGTCGGAAGCCGGTTCCAGCTTCAGCGACGTCTCCAAAAGCGGGATCGCGCCCTCGTATTTCTTTTGGTTGCAGAGTGCCATACCTAGCGCTGCAAGCACGCGTGGCTGATTCGGCTCGATCTGGTTGGACCTCTCCAGTACGGCCTGCGCTTGCGCCCAATCGCTTTCCTTCATTTCCAGCAAGCCCTCCGCATAGAGCACATCGGGATTTGCGGGCGCGAGCTTCACGACTTCACTCAAGTACTTTTTCGCCGTTTCGAGTTTGTCCGCCTTCAGGGCCTCCAGACCCTTCTTCAACATCTCTTTGGCCTTGGGCGCAAGGAGTGGTGGGCCAGGAACGCCGGCGGTTGTGCCCCGGGCCGTTTCCTTCTCGATATAGACGTCCACTTCTTCCAGGACCGCGATCTGAACCGACACATCTTTTTGGGCTGATTTGTAGCCCGCCGCCTCTACCACTACAGTAAAATTTCCCAACCCTCGAAGGACAAAAAACGCGCGACCCCGGGACGTCTCTGATTGATCGTTTGGAACTCCATCCTTGTAGAGTTTCACGGTCGCTGGCACAGCCACAACCTGCCCAGAAGAGTCGCGAACCGTCACAGCGATTTCGGCGCGGCTGCCTCGGCTCAGCGTCCCTTCCTCCCCGCTATCCTGGCCGTCCGCAGGAGCGGCGACAAACCAAGCGCCAACCACGAGCAACACCAAAACTCGCGCAGATTGACGGCATCCCATCATAAAGTGCATTTTGCCTTCACAACCAAGCAAAGCCTAATCTTCACCATCGCCCGCGTCAAGCATCGCGCGCTCCTCCGCGCGACTAATCGAAATTCGGTTTTGTCTCCCGTTTTCCTTCTTCCGCTCTCCCTGCCCACGGCCCCCTATCCCCTTCCTTCTCTGGCCATTGGTGTTTACTTCGAAGACCCCACATACTATATGATATAAGTCCTTGTGAAATTCCTCCTCGAACACTGCACTACATCCCTTCCTTCAGCTCTTGTCGACGCTCACCGTCCCGCTGCTAACCTCCGCTGCTTATTCGCCCGAGTGGGAAGCCCCGTTCTCCCCCATCTGCAGACCTACCTTCCGCATTTGTATTCAACTAAACTCTTTAGAATCAATGTTTACAGGCCTCCCGTAAGCGTTGATTCTAAAAGACTTACAGGGAAGCTAAACCCTTTAGATGCAACACTTGCAAAAATCAAGAGGGGGACCCCGCCCATCCCCTTCCATCTACCTCTCACTCTTTTCCTGATGATTCTTCTTTTCCTCTGCCCAAGCGTGGCGCTGGCGCAATCTCCCAAAGCCACGCCCGAGCAAGCACTTGCCTTCGAGCAGCAAGGCAAGTTGGCCGATGCCGTCCGCGTATGGCAGGCCATTGTCGCCGCCAGCCCCGGCAACGCCGCCGCTTTCGCCAGCCTCGGTGTGGACTTCTCCAGGTTGCAAGACTATCCGCAGGCGGCCACCGCCTACAGGAACGCGCTCGCGCTCGACCCCGCGCTTCCCGGGATTCATCTGAATCTGGGCTTGGCGGAATTCAAACAGGGGCATTTCGCCGCGGCCGTTGGCCCGCTTGCCGCTGCTTTGGCCGAGCAACCCAACAGCATGCAGGCGCGCACCCTTCTTGGCATGAGCTATTACGGAGCAAAACGTTTTGCAGAAGCCTCGAAAGAATTGGCGGTCGTGGCTAAAGCTAATCCGGACAATACGGAACTGCGTGAAATCCTGGCGCAGAGTTGTTTGTGGGCCAGAAAATTGGATTGCGCCCTCGAGCAGTTCCGCGAGGTCGCGCAACGCGATCCCAATTCAGCTGCCACTCACATTTTAATGGGCGAAGCTTTGGACGGCCTGGGTAAGACCGCCGAAGCCATCACCGAGTTTCAGGAAGCCGCAAAAGCCAGCCCCCAAGAGCCCAATGTGCATTTCGGCCTCGGCTATCTCTATTGGAAGCTCAGGCAATACGATCAAGCGGAATCGGAGTTCAAAGCCGAGATCTCCATCGAACCCAGTCATGCGCAAGCGCTGGCGTATCTCGGCGATACCGCCATGAAAAAAGGCGATCTTCAGACGGCCGTGACTCTGCTCAAGAAGGCCCTGCAATCGCGAAACGACATCCGCATCGCGCATCTCGATCTGGGCGCCATCTTCTCCGAACAGGGACACTATCCGGAAGCCCTCGCCTCGCTCGATCGCGCCGTCGAGCTGGACCCCGAGCAGCCTGACGCTCACTACCGCCTGGGCCGCGTCTACCAAGCCACCGGCGACAGCGCCGCCGCCCAGCGAGAGTTCGCTAAGGTCCGCGAGCTCCACAACAAAGCAGAAGAGGACGTAGCCCGCAAAATGTCCGCCGCCCCCCCTCCCCTCAAACAGTAGGCGTCAGCCCATAACCGAAACCCGCTGTGCCCCCGTTACAAATCTTTTACATGAAAATGGTTTGCATCTAAAATCAGACCATTCTAGTCTCATATACATTCTTATTGTAAGTCATTTGCAACTACTGCGGGGTGTGGATGAACTCAAGTCTGATCCTTTTCGTCGTTCCCTCTGTTCGCGCTGCGAGCACCCCGTGTGCTGTCAACACCCGGCGCACTGCACGCACCCGGTGCACTGCGCCCGCCTCGCGTATAGCCTCCGGCCTGCTCTTGGCGGTCCTCTGCTTTGTTTGTTGCTCGCCGAGGGCGAAAGCGCAGGAGCCTCCTTACCTTGTTACCTATTCCGACGCGCTTGAAGAACCCGGCAACCTCGAGATAGCCATTAAAGGCACGCAGGGCTCTCCACAAAACGGCAACGCCTTCGCTGGAGCCACTCTGAGCTCGAGTACGGCGCCAAGGGCTGGTGGACCACCGAGCTCTACCTCTCCGGCCAGACGACCCAAAACGACAGCACTGTATTCACCGGCTTCCGCTGGGAAAACCGTGTCGGTCCGCTGCTTCGCCAGCACTTCATCAATCCGTTGCTGTACATGGAATACGAGGACGTAAATGGCGCGGACCGCAGCTTTCTGGAAATCACCGGCCACCACAGCATTTCCGATTTGCTGCTGACCAACGCGCAGGCTCGCAGCAAAGTGGAACGCTCGATGGAGCTAAAGCTGATTCTTTCGAGCACCGTGAAAGGGTGGAACGTCTCCGAAAATTTCATCGCGGAAAAAAATCTGAGCAACGAACCCTGGGAATTCGGTTACGCGCTCGGAACGAGCAGGCCGTTGGCTTTTAAGGCCAGCCCGCGGCCGTGCTTTTTCTGCCGCGAAAATTTCGCTGCCGGCGTTGAAATGTACGGGGGATTGGGCGACCGCTACAGTTTCGGCTGGCGGCAGACCTCGCAATATCTCGGCCCCATAGTGAGCTTCGACATTCCGAAAGGTCCCACCGTCACCTTTGAGCCCAGCTTTGGCCTCAACGCCAACAGCGTCGGCGTTCTCTACCGCTTCAAGGTTTCTTACGAAGTGCAGCAGATCTTCAGCCACTTCCATAAAGGAGCGAACTAATGGCTGCGAACGCGCTTGTCTTGCGCAGAAACCTTCTGGCGGTTTCTCTCACGCTCGTCTTCGCGGCGCACGCTTACGCAACGGCGGACGGCCACTGGCTGAAACATGTTCCCACGGCTGACCGCGTCCGAAAAAATCCGTATGCGGGCCAGGCGGACGCCATCGCGGCCGGCGCGCGAGTCTTCGAAGACCATTGCGCCAAATGCCACGGCGCCGACGCCGAGGGCCGCGAGAAGAAGCCCAGCTTGCGAAGCGCGCGCGTGCAGGGAGCCACCGACGGCGAAATATTCTGGCTCTTGAAGAACGGAAATCTCGCCAAGGGAATGCCTACGTGGAACAAGTTGCCGGAGGACACACGCTGGCAAGTGATCGCCTACGTGAAAAGTTTGGGGAAAAGCGGCCTGTTGAGCTTTTCCGGGAAATTTTGATGGGGAGAGAGCAATGACGAAATTTGTGCGGCACAAGGGATTGGCGACTCTATTTTGTTGCGTCGGAGGGGTCCTTCTTCCCGGGCTCTCCGGATGCGGCTCCGGCCAAGCCCCGCCATTCGAAACGGACAAGGATGTAACTCCCGCGGAGCAGAACATCGGCGAACGCATCTTTGTCGATACGCGCTTCGCGGAATATTTCGCCGAAAACACGACGGATGTGAACTCTCCGCTGGCGGTTGGCGACCCGGTCGTCGCCACCGTGCAGACACCAAACGGGCCGCTTCCCGGGCCTTTTGCGGGGCAATCCATCAACTGCCGCTCCTGCCATTTTGTGGTCGAGTTCCAGGGCGTGCCCGGCGCCGGCAACCGTACCTATGCCGACTTCACCGACCACAGCCCGATTCCGCGTGTGATCAACGGCTTTTCGACAACTCCCAGAAATTCCATGCACATGGTCGGTTCAATGCAGCCGCATGACGGCCGGAACTTCTTGCATTTTGACGGCGAATTCGTCGACCCTGCCGATCTTGCGAAAACTACGCTGACCGGCCGCAACTTTGGCTGGGCGCCCGATCAATACCAGCAAGCTATCGCGCACATCGCCGACGTTATCCGCAACGACAACGGAAACAACCAGCCCGCCGCCACGTACGGTTGCGGCCTGTCCTACGCCACGATCCTTCTCGCCACGGACCCCACAATACCCGCGGACTGCAAGCTCCCCGCACAATACCGGCTGGACGTAACCACCGCGAGCGACGAGACCATCGTCGAAGATCTCGCGCAAATGCTTGGGCAGTACCTGGATGGCTTGCTCTTCAAGCAGGACGAAAACGGCCGTTACATCGGCTCGCCCTACGACGTCTTTCTCCGCATCAACCATCTTCCCGTCCAGCCGATCGCCGGAGAGACCTTGCCGCAATACAATCAGCGGCTTTTGGGCCTCGTGCAGAATCTGACCAACCCGATTTTTGTGGATGGAAGCTACGGCAGCTTCAAATATCACGCGCAGCCATTTGCTTTTGGCGCGACGGAACTCGCGGGTCTGAAAATATTTTTGACCGCCGGCGTCAACGCGACCGATGGCTCGCGGCACGCCGGAAATTGCGCCGCTTGCCATCTGGCGCCGGACTTCACGGACTTCAAATTTCACAACACCGGCGTTTCGCAGGAGGAATACGACGCCGCCAACGGCGCGGGAGCCTTCGCCGCGCTTGCCATTCCCACGCAAGCGCAACGCACCGCGAATTTTGAGGAGTACATGCCCGCTTCAGCAAACCATCCGAACGCCTCGGAAAGGTTCCGCCATTCTGCGGTTCAAGGCAATCCCATGTATGCCGATCTTGGCCTGTGGAACGTCTATCTCAATCCCGATATACCGAATCCCCAGACCGACCTGAGTATGTTCGTCTGCGCCTTTGCGCAAAACTGCGCCGCAGATCAAGGCTTGGCCACAACCATCGCGCAATTCAAGACGCCGACGCTGCGCGATCTCGAGGATTCCGCCCCCTATTTCCACAATGGGAGCAAGCCGCTGTTCACGGACGTCGTCGAGTTCTACATCAACAGTTCTCAGCTCGCCCGCCAGGGTTTGTTGCGAAATCCGCCGCCGGAATTTCAGGGTATGTCGCTTAGCGAGGCTGATGTCAACGCACTCGCGGCGTTCCTGGCGTCGCTGACCGAGGACTACGATGACGCCTAGTTCCAATCCGCCACTCGATGTTGCTGCTATAGGATTGGCTCTGGAATAAGCCATCGAAGAGCGGTCTGGGCCCATTTTTTTCTTTGCCGTTCCCACTGTTCGGCGGACCTTCGCTCAGTTACCATATCGCCGCGCGGTAGGCGAAGCCGTTCGAATCCACGGAGCCTCCGCGCAACGGCTGAACTTCCGGAGGTTGCGGTGGACACCTTCATTCAGGATTTTCGTTACGGCTTGCGGATGCTCGCAAAGGCGCCTGGTTTTGCGGCGGTCGCCGTGCTTACTCTGGCGGTGGGCATTGGCGCGAATACCGCGCTATTTTCCGTCGTCAACGGCGTCCTCTTGAATCCCCTCGCCTACGCGCAATCCGGCCAACTCGTGGCCGTTTATGGAAAAACTCCCGGCTCCGACAAAGGCCCGATTACGTATCTCAATTTCCTCGATTGGCAGCGGGATACGCACACGCTTTCGTCCATGGCCATGTATCGCAACGAGGACTACAACTTCACTGGCACGGGCGAAGCCGAGCGCCTCAGTGGTTACATGATTTCCGCGGGCTTTTTTTCGACGCTGGGCGTGACTCCGGTGATTGGCCGAACATTTCGCCCGGAGGACGATCAGGCCGGCGCGGGTCCCGTTGTGATTCTTAGCGGAGGCCTTTGGAAACGCAAATTTGGATCCTCGCTGGATATCCTCGGCAAATCGATGATTCTGAACGGCACGTCCTACACCATCGTTGGCGTGGTTCCTGCAAGCTTCACTCTCTATGGCCGCGACCGGGATGTCTACACGCCGATCGGCCAATGGACGGATCCATCCTTCCGCGATCGGCGCATCGACATGAGCGCGCACGCGATCGGCCGCCTCAAACCGGGCGTCGCGCTCTCGCAGGCCAAAGCCGATATGGACAGCGTTGCGCGAAATCTCGCCGCCGCGTTTCCCGTGGCCGATAAAGACTTGGGCATCACGCTCGTATCGATGAAAGAAGACATGGTTGGCAACGTACAGCCATTCTTGCTCGTGCTGCTGGCCGCCGTCGGTTTCCTGTTGTTAATTGCGTGCGCGAATGTCGCAAACCTTCTTCTGGCTCGGTCGATGGGCAGGTCGCACGAGTTTGCGATTCGCGCGGCGCTGGGTGCGAGCCGAATGCGCGTGATTCGACAGCTTCTCACGGAAAGCGTACTGCTTTCGGCGTTCGGCGGGGCGTTGGGACTGCTGATCGCTTTCTGGGGAACCAAGGCGGTGCTCGGCATGCTTCCCGGCACATTGCCACGCGCCAACGAAGTTTCTCTCGATTCGCGCGTCTTGCTTTTCACCCTCGCCTTGTCGCTTTTTTGCGGAATTGTTTTTGGCCTAGCTCCGGCGCTGAAATCCTCGCGCATCGATTTGCAAGAGACGCTCAAGGAGAGCGGCCGCGGTTCGAGCGGCGTGCGCCACCGCCTCCAGGGAATTTTCGTCGCCGTGGAAGTAGCCCTGGCTTTGGTTTTGCTGGTCGGCGCCGGACTGATGGTGCGCAGCCTCGCAGCGCTTTGGCGCGTCAATCCCGGCTTCAATCCCACCCACGCCATCACGTTCAGTTTATCTTTGCCGGCATCGTCCAAGACGAGTTCCGACGAAACCCGCGCTCGTCTGCGCCATTTCGACGACATAATGCATTCCATTGCTGGTGTCGAAGCGGTTTCCATCACGCTCGGCTCGCGCCCCATGATTCATGATTCCTCGCTGCCATTCTGGATCGAGGGCCAGCCGAAACCCGCCAACGACAACGACATGCATCAGGCCATGTTTTATCTCGTGGAAGCCGGTTTCCAGCAGGCCATGGGAGTCACACTCGAGCGCGGGCGCTTCGTGACGCCGGAGGACAACGAACACGCTCCGGTGGTGATCGACATCGACGACGTTTTCGCGCGCACCTATTTCCCACACGAAAATCCCATCGGCAAGCACATTCATCTCGCACTCTTCAATGTCGAACCCGAAATTGTCGGCGTCGTCGGCCATATCAAGCAGTGGGGGCTCGACGCAGACGCGAAATCGGCTATCGAGGCGCAATTTTATTATCCCTTCATGCAGCTTCCAGAAAAGCTGATGCCGCTGGTTGCCAGCGCCGTTGCTGTCGTGCTGCGCACGCACGGCGATCCGACCGCTGTCATGGTTCCCGTGCGCCGCGCCGTCGAAGAAATCGATCCTCGCGAAGTAATTTACAACGTGCAAACTCTGGACGAAGTCATATCCAACTCCTACGCTGCGCGCCGGCTTTCGATGATTCTTCTCGGCGTCTTTGCGGCGCTCGCACTGGTCCTCGCCTGCGTGGGAATTTATGGCGTGATTTCGTATCTGGTGGGCCAGCGCACTCACGAAATTGGCGTGCGCATGGCTCTCGGCGCGGAGGGCGGCGATGTGATGCGGCTGGTGCTGGGACACGGAGCCAGCATGGCGCTGGTGGGTGTCGCCATCGGCATCGCGGCCGCGCTTGGCCTTACGCGCCTTATGGCCAGCCAGCTCTTCGGCGTCAGCCCGCATGACCCGCTGACGTTTGCAGGAGTGGCCGTGCTTCTGTTCGTTGTCGCTGTCGCGGCGTGCTACATTCCGGCGCGCCGCGCGATGCGCGTTGACCCCATCGTGGCGCTGCGCCACGAGTAGTTCACTTTTTATAAGGTATGTCTGGGCTGGACCCGAGTCGGACCGGGGAAAAGTGGTCGGGGCGAAAGGATTTGAACCTTCGACCTCCTGGTCCCGAACCAGGCGCGCTAGCCAGGCTGCGCTACGCCCCGAATGTTGTTCCAAGCTGAATAAGAGTTTACGCGGGATTTGGAACGTGTGCAACCGCTTGCAGCGCGGCGCGAGCCGGGTACGTTGACCTGCTCCGACAGTCAAAATGAGACTGCCGGGAATCTTTCGCCTCCCGGCGGTCAGTTAAGCAAGGGTCTGCTGGACTAGAACTGAAGTCTCAGCATGAACTGCATGACCCGGGGGTTTGTGAGAAGGCCGGTGTAGTCGCCAAAGTTGCTTGAGTTGGTCAACGATAGATTCAAGCTCTGCACATCGAAACGCGTTAGAGTCGATAGGTTGAATACCTCCCCGTGAAATTGAAAAGTCTGGTTAACAATAATTGACCCCTCCCCTCTTTTTTTGTAAGTGTTGATTCTAAAGGAAATCGGGTGGCTGCAAGTGGTTTAGAATGAACACTTACGATGGGCTTTGGAAGTGTTGATTCTACAGGGGTTGCGGGAGATATTATCGGACGCAGGGTTTTGCGGTGGGGAGCGGCTAGGTTGGAGGCAGGTGGATAGGTCTGTGGCTTCGAGAACATGTAGGAAGATAGCATGGATTTGTATTACTGTCAAGCTACAGTACTAGGGGCGTATCAATTCGAATTGAGACGCGGGAAGTGGAATGGATGGAAGGGGTTGGCGGGAAATTCGGAGTTTGGTGAGACGGTCTGGGTCGGAAGATTCGGGGTACGTTACGTCTGTCCCTAGGTTTCAAGCGCCGCTGGACGAGCAGTTCGGCAGTTTCTTCTCTGGCCATGGCAATCTGCTGATAGCGTGTATGAAAATCACATCCTATAATCAACATTGCTCGGCTCCTTTTTCCGAGCCTTGGTCGTTCAACAGCTGCCAAGTTTACTCGGAACGAGGAGCCGACAACATTATCCAATCAGTCTGTCCCTAGGTTTCCTAAGTTTTCCAAATTTTCTGGTTTCAGGAGTAGGTGTTCGGAAATGGATTTGCCTCTATGATGAAAGAGTTGGGCAGCTGGCCGGAAATCTGATAATGCAGGCAGCGCTCGTCTCTTCTGCCGCGAAGCGCGAACTGGAACTTCATTCTTAGCTCGGTGGACCCTGTCTTGAGAGCTTCGAATTCCCACTTGGGTAGGCAGCGATTGATCTCGTCGTAAAAAAGCTTCGGCCCGGAGAACTCGGTGAGGGATTCGACTAACCCTTGTTCACTGATCCGGATAGTCACGGAAACAATTCCCTCGCTGCCCGCCTGTCGCGGGAGCAGGGGGTACGATGGCATCAGGAAGCTCTTTAGGATCGGTTTGTCGCGCATATCCGCGCGACTGGGGTCTAACGACGTTCGGTGACTAATGTAGAGGGCGCAACCTAATACGGCCTTAAACGCATTCCTTCGCTTCATTTGCATTTTCCCTGGAGCTTCATTTGGTACATAGCCGATGCCTGTAGTCGCGACATACTCGACGCATTTGGGACTCCCGCTGCGGCGGCGAGCTGATTGTCGCTGGCTCCTGAGAGCAGATGGGTGCCCTCGTGGAGAAGAATCTGGGCCCGGGCTGTGGTGCCACTATTTGCAAAACCCTGATAAAGGAACAGCGTGCTCCCGCCTCCAATCTGGTTGCCTTGAACTTCTGCATTTGTAATGTAACCTCCGCCTGCGACGTTAACACTCGTCATGTTGACAGCATATGCAGAAGAGACGAGTTGCGGTGCGTTAATCCCTTGTATATTGTTGTAGATAGGCTGTATTTGGGGTGCGAGTTGGCTAGCCGATGAACCAGTCGGGAGACCGTTCTCGAGGAGGAATGCGGCTTTCATGACTGACTCCAGGAAATTAGCGCAGTCTGCTTTCAGGGCGAGTGCAAAGGCCTTTCCTGTGTCCTTCCCGAAAATGCCCCCCACTGCCGTTCACGGAATTCCAAGTCTATACCATCTAAAGGGCGATGCTGTTTACATCCCGTCCGCCGTAGCGGCCAGTAAAGCATATCTTGAGGCCTACAGGAAACATATGCCATATGGTTCAGCCGAGAGCTATCTCGCACCGCGTCCTTTGTGGTGCCAGTGAAGACTCGGAGACGATGAAAGTGTGGGACCGGCGAAGCTGAGGGCATGAAGGTTAAAGTTCGCCAAATTCAAATGGTGCAAGCACTAGTAGGGAGTGAAAATGCGAAAGCTATTGGGCTTAAGCGGGCGCACATGGACAATCATCTGGATGGTCGCAATCCTCGTTACTCTCGTGGGTGGAACTTGGACTGTACCAACTTCGCAGCCCCCCGACTGGAAGTTTAATATTCAAGTTCCGGGGAGCATTGTGGTTCTCTACGTCGGATGGTTTGTAGGACGATTTCAGACACTTATGAGCCCACCAGTGATGTGCATATTGACAATTCTCACGAACGTTTCCGTGTACTACATATTGGTCAAAGTGTTTTTTAGTTTCCGGCGCAAGTTGGGAGCAGACAATGGCGGCCCAAGGGCTCGGCAAAACACTGGCGCCTGACGTGGCTGGAATATCCCAGTCTCCAAAAACCACCCCTAAGTTACCCACGCCTCTTCCTAACGGCGCAGGCGGCGCTCTAGGAGGAGGTGCAGCAGTCATGGCGGGACGGGGTGCGGGTGTAGACAATGAATTTATTTGAATTGTTATCCTTCGTGGTCGCGCTGGGTCTTAGCATCTTGTTCGGGAAATACTTCTTTCGGTACATTGGCTGGTGGAGCGTACTCCCAGCAGTGCTTCTCGGTTTCGGGCTGGTCGCATTGTTTTTCATCATCTTTGCAGCTCTTACAAGGCGACGTCCTCCGGCAACAGGAGCGCATTAGTTGACTGCTGGATGGAGAATGTATTCGCTGACCGTATACAAGATATGAGGGGCCTGCGCAGCCCGTCATGGATCATGATAAAGGGAATACTTTTTTTGTCGCTGGGTTTACTATCGGGCGGGTGGCCCGGGCATGGGGAGGTTTCTATTTGCGGGCATGGGCATGATGGAGAGAATATCACTGCGGTATTTTTCGGGAAAGTATGGAGAGGCGGAGGGCTGCCCCAGGTTCGGTTTTTGAACCTGGGTCTTGGGTTTGACGTTGTTTTTGTGGAGTTGGCGATGCCCGCCGGACTGAAGCGCTACTACGGCAAAGGCGATCTGCATTTCATTACGTTCAGTTGTTATCGGCGGCTGCCGCTGTTGAAGGGCGCGCGTACGCGGGACATTTTCGTGAAAGAGTTGGGGAAAGTGCGCGACGAGACGGGTTTTCAATTGATCGGCTACGTCGTGATGCCGGAGCATGTGCTGGTGAGCGAGCCGAAGCAGGGGACGCCGTCGACGGTGTTACAGAAATTGAAGCTGCGCGTGGCGCGGAAACTGCGGAAGCGCGGAAGGCCGGCGTGCGCGGGGCAGATGCGATTGCCGTTTGGGGAGACGGGAGGCGCGCTGCGGGCGTTTTGGCAGGCGCGATTTTACGATTTCAATGTGTACAGCAAGGGGAAAAAGAAGGAGAAATTGAATTACATGCACGCGAATCCGGTGATTCGCGGGTTGGTGAAGCATCCGAAAGATTGGGCGTGGAGCAGTTGGGGGTTTTATTACGGAGGAGGAGGGGGCTGATTGCGATTGACGTGGAGGAGTGAGGAGAAAAAGCAACCCCAAGACCCAGGTTCAAAAAACGAACCTGGGGCACCCTCCGCTTTAGATTGGTTTGGGAAAGGGAGAGGGGTTCTTCGTTTGATCGACGGGAGCTTCTCAGATTCGGGAGCAGGTCATCCGGGCCACCCGCCAAGGAGTTGGCGGGAAATTGGGAGTTTGGTGAGACGGTGTGGTGATGGTTAGTTAGGGGAACGTCCCCGGGTTTCCATAGGCTCCGACCAATTTCTTTAGACATTCTTGTCCACAGAGGGCGACCCACCCTTTGCAAAGGCGCAAAGGGTAGGCCACCCCGGAAATAAATACAAAGTCAAAATCGACTCAGGGCGTTAAGAGGCGGCCACCCGCGCGGGGTTTGTGCCACGGGTCTTTTCCAGCGGCGGACACACCCGCCTCGGCGGCATCTCGCGTTTTGTCAACCAGTATTTGAAATGGGCCTTTGTTGAGGCTGCGAATTGCGCCGTGCGGCTCAAAGCTCATCGGCACTCCCACGTCGGCTGTTTCTACCAGCGGCTACTTGCAAGCGCGGGCATGGCCGCGCCGTCGTCGCCGTCGCCCGGCATCTGGCGGAGGCCAGCTACTGGATCCTCCGCAAGCAGGAATCGTACCGGGCACCGCACAGCAAACAGATTTCGTCCAGGAACGGGTAAGCGCGAGACACGTCTGGCCCTTCTCCAGCGAACCACAGGGGAAGAGGTCTCGGGGTGAATGCGAAACCCTAAACCGATATGCTCATGCCCGCAGTCAGGGCGAATACATGGCTCACGACGAAACCGCAAGCACGAGCAAATGGGCGAAAAGCGAACAGTCGCTTGGAGGCCAACAGCAGCTAAAGAAAAATCCCTTACAGGTGAAAAGAAAACTCCCGTCCGTCTCCGCCGACTCTGTTCAAGAGCAACACTTCCGCGGCACGTGTGCTGGTGTGTCTCCACGCCCATCCTCGCGAAAAAAAAGGAGCCAGAAACCCCTCAAAGCTCTTGACACAGCGCAGCGCTTTCATACATGACGTGTCATAGGCCATCCCGGTGCCAGAGGCACCGCTCAAATCACCGATCGAGTCGCTCTCCGCAGCGGGGGCAGACCTTGGGCGGATAGGTCCACCACAGTTTCTTCGGGAAGGAACCACCGCATTTCGGGCACCCCCAAAGATCGATTTGCCTTCCGGTGCGAATCCAGCGCCAGATCAGGAGCGCAGATGGCACGCCTGCAGCCAGGCCGGATAAGAGATAACTTCCCGTCATGAAGAAACATGCAGGAAAGATTCCGACTAGGACCAGTGCCGTTACCACGGGGATCCCGTGGTATGCGAAAACCACCCGGCGATATTCTTCTAGACTGACTCGATGTTCCTCCATTGGAAGTGCCTCCCTAGTTATGGCAGACCGGAATGAACTGGCTCGTGCCAAACTGTGGAGAGAAGCCTGCTTCGGCGCCCGCTCCTACACCGAATGTGAACGTCGCGGCCCCGCTTGTTGTAATGCTGGCGCCTGCTCCAAGGACTGCGCCGCCTCCTCCACTGACGGACCCGCTTGGCCCTGCAATTTTGCTGATCGGGTAAGGCGAAACCAGGAAGCTTGGACCAGCCGCAGCGCCCGCACCCCACCATGAACCTGCGCCGCTCATTTTGACAGCTGAGAACCCTCCGGAAGCCGAATTGAAAAAACCAGAGTTCCCGGCCCCATCTGCCACTATCATAGTCGAGGCCGATCCGCCTGCGCCGAAGTTCCAACTGCTACCTTTCGGCCCAATTCCGGCCCCTGCATCTGCGCCTGCTCCAAAGCCGAAGGTCCACCCAGTCAAATTAGCGTAAAATTGCGCCGCCACAAGCTGCGCCTTCTGAGACCAATTCAGCGAGCTTCTTGGAAAACACGTGGGCTTCCCATTGTTCGCGGCTCCGCCGCTGCTATTGCCGCCGCCGCAGGAGCCCATGGTGACCACGTTCCCTGTGCCGTCGTTATAGAAAGTGGAACAGGGGCCGTAGGGGCCTCCCATCAGGAACGAGAACAGGTCTGGCCCGAGTCCGCTGCCTCCGCCACCGCCCAGGAAAAAGTTAAGGCCTCCGCCGCCTGACGAAGAACCGCCGCCGACTAAGATACTTGGAGCAAGCGGATCATCCCCCGGATCGTCCCCGAAGAACGGGTCCATCCCTCCGCCGCCGATGGTGTCGTACCAGGGAGTTTGTTCGCAATCGGTATTCCCTTGGGGATCGGGGTCCGCTTCCCCGCCTAAACCCGGGGCTGAGGGACCGCCGCCGGAATTGGAGTCTTGCGGCTGACTGGTGTCGGGGTTTTTGGCGGTGTTGCATGAGGGAGTCAGGCCGAAGGGGTCGGTGAGCATGACGGGCATGTTGCGGACGTAGGAGTAGCGGTTGAGGGATTGCGGGTCGGACGTGGAACCGGAGACGGGATCGGGCGAGGAGAAGCGGCCGAGGCCGCCGACGTAGGTGCGGGCTTGGGCGTAGTCGTTGCCAGCGGCTTCATAGTCGCGGTAGTAGGAGGTGAACATGTACGGCGAGGAACCGGGAGAATACCAGGTTTCGCCGAACGGGAAGGTACCGCGCTGGTCGGCGACGTTGCCGGAGGTGTCGGTACGGACGCGCGGGGAGAGATGGTCGTTGTGCCAGTAGTCGGTGGTGCCGCTCTGGATGCTGGCGATCATGAGGCTGCCTGCGTAGATGTATTCGTTGGTGGGAGAAGAGGGTTGAGCGTTGTTGTAGTACTCGGCGAGGACTTGAGAGCCGGCGAAGATGGTGACGATGGTGGTGCCGCCGCTGACTTTTTCGACGCGCTGGCCGTTGCCGTCGTAGGTGTAGGTGCCGGAGCCGGAGCTGTTGGTGGCGGAGGAGGGCGAGGAGGTAAAGGAAGCAGAGGAGGTAGAGGATGCGGTGACCCAGGGCGAGATCAGCGTGCGAAGCATGGGGAAGGATAGGATGGATTTCTATTACGGTCAAGGTACAGTACTGGATGCGAATAAGTCGAAAACTGGAGGGGCTGGTGGCGTAGGTGGAGGTGGATTCTCCGGTGGCAATGCGGTTCAGGGAATCATAGGCGAAGCTCTGGCTGCGGGTGGTGCTGCGATTGTTGGTGATGCCGATCACGTTGCCATCGTCCGAGGAACCGAAATTGAAATTGTAATTCAGGTCGAGGATGTTGCCGGGAGTGGGATCGGAACAAGCAATTTTTGCTCATGCATTGACCGTGCGGGCGGTCAGCCCATATAATGGATGTTTGTCTCTAGAGCTTGGAGGGCAGATGTACGCCGTAATTCAAACCGGGGGAAAGCAGTATCGCGTCGCACCGGGCGACACCATTCGGATCGAGCGAGTTTCGGGCGAAGTGGGCGAAAAAGTGACGTTTGGCAAAGTTCTGGCCGTGCATACGGACGAAAAGAAAATCGTGCTGGGGGAAGATGCATCCAAAGCCAGCGTGAGCGGGAAGATCGTCTCGCAGGGGCGCGCCAAGAAGATCACGGTGCTGAAGTTCAAGAAGGGCAATCAATATAAGATTTCTCGCGGCCACCGGCAGAATTTCACTTCCGTCCAGGTGAGCGATATCAAGCTGTAATCTCGATCGAACGCAGGGCCAAGAGCCCGTGTTCAGAGAAAAAGACTTTCAAGAAAAGGGAAACTCGTCATGGCGCATAAGAAAGGCGGCGGCTCCTCGACAAACGGCCGCGATTCTCACGGACAAAGGCTGGGCGTAAAGCGCTTCGGCGGGCAGCTCGTCAATGCGGGCACAATTCTGGTGCGGCAGCGCGGCACCAGGCACCAGGCCGGCGAAAACGTGGGCCAAGGCAAGGACGACACGCTGTTCGCTCTCGTTACCGGCTACGTGAAATTCGAGGACAAAGGCCGGCACGGCCGCTTTATCAGCGTGGAACCAACCAAACAAGCCGAACCAGTGCAAGCCGTCAATTGATGGTGATGGCCTGAAATCGACCGCCTGATTTCGCGGGCGGCTTTCCATGATGTTTCCCTGCATCTGCTATCCTTAGTCAGACGAGTTAGGCGTGGCCGAGCGGCGGCTGCTTCCTTTGGAGCGTTATTTTCGTGTTTGTCGACGAAGCAAAAATCTTTGTGAAGGCGGGAAACGGCGGGAACGGCTGCATCGCGTTTCGCCGCGAGAAATACGTGCCGCGCGGCGGCCCATCGGGAGGCGATGGCGGGCACGGGGGCAGCATCTATCTCGAAGCGAATCTCAACGACAACACGCTTCTTCGTTACCGTTACAATCGCGAGTTCAAAGCCGATCGCGGACGCCATGGCGAAGGCTCAAACTGCACCGGCCATTCCGGGGAGGACATGATCCTCCGGGTTCCGGTCGGGACGCTGGCCTACGATGAGCAGACAGGAGAGACCATTGCCGATCTAGCCGTGCCGGGCCAGCGCGTTCTGATAGCGCAAGGCGGACGCGGCGGACGCGGCAATCAAAATTTTGCCAAGCCGTGGCATCAAGCTCCGCGCGAACACGAAGATGGTTTTCCGGGCGAGGAGCGGCACCTACGCCTCGAATTGAAATTGTTGGCCGATGTTGGCCTGGTCGGCTTTCCCAATGCGGGCAAATCCACGCTGATTTCGGTGATTTCCGCGGCTCGGCCAAAAATTGCGAATTATCCCTTCACGACGCTCGAGCCGAATCTTGGCGTCGTCAACGCCGATGGCGGAACCGGGAAAGAGGGACGCGAATTGGGGCGGACGTTCGTCGTCGCCGACTTGCCGGGGCTGATTGAAGGTGCGCACGAAGGCGCGGGACTGGGGATACGCTTTCTGCGGCACGTCGAACGCACGCGGCTGCTCGTGCATCTTATCGATACGAGCGACGCAAACGACGCTGACCCCATTCATTCGTTTGAGATCATCAACGGGGAGCTGCACGCCTTTAGCGAGACGCTCATCGAGAAACCCATGATCGTTGTCGCGACGAAACTCGACGCCACGATCGACCGCACGCGGCTCGAAACACTCCGCGACTTCTGTCGCGAGCGCAATCTGGAGTTCCATGCTATTTCCGCGGCGACGGGCGAAGGCGTCCGCGAACTGGTACGGGGAATCGCGGACGCGCTGGATAAGATTCCGCGGCCAGCCGGCGAAGCATCGGTGGACCTGGAACCCACGCCTGAGGAAATTGACCAGAACGCGCGGCCGCACGAGTCGCTGCCTGCACCGATCAAAAATTCGTGAGAAAATCAGTTATGATTACCGCTTGGGAGGCGCATTGACCACAGCGCAGGCGCATCGCACCGCCGCAAAGCATCATCCGCGCCGCATCGCTCTGTTCGGCGGTTCCTTTGATCCGATTCACAACGGCCATCTCGCCGTGGCCCGCGCCGCCGACCGGCGTTTTAATTTCGACGAAATTCAATTCGTAGCGGCGAGCCGCCCGCCTCACAAACTCAAACAGCATCTGGCGCCGTTCCCTCACCGTTTCGCGATGGCCGCTCTTGCTTGCACCGAGCATCCCCATTTTGTTCCTTCGCTTGCGGAGGCCGGAGAGGATTTCAGCGGCACGCAGCTTCACTATTCTGTCGACACGGTGCGCTATTTTCGCCATGCGTATAACGGACCTGGCGACCGGCTGTATTTCATTGTCGGCGCGGACGCCTTCCTCGACATTCCTGTTTGGAAGGAATACGAGACGCTGCTGGGGCTGTGCGATTTTATCGTTGCGAACCGGCCCGGAATTCGCGCGGAAGCTTTGCGGCTGGTGATCCCGCCGGATTTAATCGCGCGGCGCGACGCCAAGAAAGAGGCGGAAACGCCGGCCTCGCAAGTGGTGGCACATTTGCATCATAGCGCCGTCTATTTGCTCGACACGGTTTCGAGCGACGTCTCTGCCACGGACATCCGCAAGCGAGCGAATCGCGGCCAGTCCATTCACGGGCTTGTCTCCGTGCGCGTCGAGGAATACATTCTCAAACAGGGCCTATACCGGTGAAATTGGACTCATTGCCACAAGGTGTCCGCCTCGCGGTCGAGGCGGCGCAAAACAAAAAAGCTTCGGGGATCACCATTCTCGACCTCAGTGGCGTGGGCGCCTTCACGGACTATTTCGTGATCTGCACGGGATTCAGCACGCCGCAGGTGCAAGCCATCTGTAACGAGGTCGAGGAACAACTGGAAAAGCATCTTCAGCGTTCGCCGAAACACCGGGAAGGTTACGGTTCCGCGGAGTGGGCGTTGATCGATTTCGGCGGCTTCATCCTGCATGTCTTCAGCGAGCAGGCTAGGCGGTATTACGACCTCGAGCGCCTGTGGCGCTCGTCCCCGAAGCTTGAGATTCCCGACCAGCCGGACGTGGCCGCGCGAAACCATTCGCTGGAAGAGCCGCAAACGGCCGGCGAAGCCTATTCCAAATGAGCACGGAGCGATTGCCGTGGATCGCGGAAGATCCGGCATCGCTGCGCCTTCTCGAACTCGCGCAAAAGGTCGCCGCTGCCGCGACTACACTTTTAATTAGCGGCGAAAGCGGCACCGGCAAGGATCATCTCGCGCGCCTCGTGCATGAACTCGGCCGGCGGCGCGACGCGCCTTTTTTGAAGATAGATTGCGCCAGTCTTCCGCCGCAGTTGGTGGAAAGCGAACTTTTCGGCCACGAACTCGGGGCATTTACCGGCGCCGTCGAACGCAAACTGGGCCGACTCGAGTTGGGCGGAGCCGGCACGATTGTTCTGGACGAGGTCGCTGCTCTAACGCCGGGAGCGCAGGGCAAGCTGCTTCGCGTTTTGCAGGAGCGAGCGTTTGAGCGGCTCGGCGGCACGGAAACGCTTCACATCGAAGCGCGGATTGTGGCCTTGACCAACGTGGATTTGACAGCCGCCGTTGCCAGCGGCCACTTTCGCGAGGACCTCTATTTCCGTTTGAATGTTCTCGCGCTGACGGTGCCGCCGCTGCGTGAGCGCCGCGCGGATATTTTGCCTCTCGCAGACCATCTGTTGGTGATGCTGCGATCTATCCACAGCCATCCGGGATCGCACCTGAGCGAGGCTACGCGCCGGATGCTCGCAGCCTACGCGTGGCCCGGCAATGTGCGCGAACTGCGCAACGCTCTCGAGCGGGCCGTCGTTTTCTCCCGCGGTGATGCGCTGGAGCCAGGCGATTTCCCCGAGAACATCCGGGGATTGGCGGCGGGAGCGGCTGGTTCCATTTCCGGTCTGCGTTCCCTCGAAGAAGTCGAACGGGAAGTGATCGCTGCCACGCTGGAAGCAACGCGGTATCGCATTAGCCGCGCGGCGGAAGCTCTGGGTATCAGCCGAAAAACGCTGCTCGAAAAGCGCAAGAAATATGGGTTGAAGTGAAGATTCGCCTGCTCATGGTTGGCAAGACGCGCCGCGCGGAATTGCGCGCGGTCATCGATGATTATGTGAAACGTGTTGGGCGACATTCGCCAATCGAAATCACGGAAGTGCGCGACGCAGAAGCCGCTCTGAAAAAACTGGACGCGGACCGCGCCGCATCAGCGGTTCTTCTCGACGCAGCAGGAAAAGGCTTCGCCTCGGAGGCTTTTGCAAAGTGGCTCGGCGAGCAGCGCGACCGCGGCACTCGCGAGCTGATCTTCGTTTGCGGAGACGCTGACGGATTCCCTGCCGCCCTTCGCGACCGGGTACAACAAAAAATTTCGCTCAGCGCCATGACGTTTTCACATGAACTCGCGCGCGCCATGCTTGCCGAGCAGCTTTACCGCGCCTTTGCTATTCTCTCCGGCAGCCCCTACCCGAAATAGCCGCCCTGGTGTAAAACTTAGAGCCATGTCAATTCGCGTAATCCCCGATGAAGACCAGCCTTCCGCAGCGATTGAGATTTCTCTTGAAAAACCGCTGCCCGACTATGATTTGCTCCAACTCGACCAGCCTACGCCTCGCGACGTCGATCTCGTTCTCGTCTCGCAGGGCTTTCGCGATCTTGTCGATGATGCCCGCGGCGTCTTGATGGATCTTCTCGCCCATCCTCCATACCAGGCTAACTCCCCGGAACACGCCAATCTGGATTTCACTCATTCCACTCCTCTCCCACTGGAGATCACTCAGCTCACGGGCGCGATCTGTCCCGGCGATGACGAGGTTTATCGCCCCGGCCTCTGGATCATCGTCCGCGACCCGCATGGCAAACCAAAAACAACGCTCCCCGTCGTCACGCAGGAACGCATCAGCGCCATTGCGGCGGAATTGGCGAAGCGCCTCGCGCTCTCTTGAGCCAGCCCGAAAAGTGTTTTTCGCTTGACCGCCTGAAAGGTGTGGCATACCGTTGCCCCAATCGGTGGCCCGCAGTTTGAATTCATCCTTGAAATTTTGGCTAAGCGGACCCCGTCAACGCGAATTTCTTCCTTAAAGGAGCAACTATGCAACGCCCGGCAGGCGTCACCATTCTTGCAGTCCTGGCTTTCCTTATCGGTGGCCTACTTCTTCTTGGAGGTGTGGGGGCGCTGCTTGGGGGAGCGCTACTTACCCACCTGGCCTCAAGCGGCGGCCTGAAAATGCTGGCGGGGGTCGGAAGCGCCATCATCGGCATTCTATTCCTTGGTTTTGCCGTGATCTACATCGTGGACGCGGTCGGTCTATTGAATGTCGCGAACTGGGCCAGAATCCTGACGATCGTTTTAGTCGTGCTCAGCTTGGTCCAAAGTGCGTTTCGTTTGCTAAGGTTGCTAACACATCTGCATCCAGTCGGTGTGTTTTTCACCCTGATCGTGGCCGCAATCGATGTCTGGATTTTGGTCTATCTTTTCAAGCCCGACGTAAAGCAGGCATTTGGGGCAACCAGCTTCTGAAGCTGAATAGCAAAGCTTAATTGAGGGCGGCGGTCCAATTCCGTTGCCGCCATCGTCTTGACCTTTCTTTTCACACCCTCCAAACTCTATTCCTTCCTTGAGGGCCGCTCGTCGCGTGCTCGCTCGGGGGGACAGAACTCATGGCGGAAGAAAAGGGACTTCTGATTGTTTACACCGGGCCGGGCAAGGGCAAGACAACTTGCGCGCTCGGCACGGCGTTTCGGGCGGTGGGGCAGGGGTTGCGTGTCCTGATGGTGCAGTTCATCAAAGGCTCCTGGCACTACGGCGAGCTTGACGCTGCCAAACTGCTGGGCGACGACAAATTCGAGATTAGGCCGATGGGCCGCGGGTTCGTGAAAATCGGCGGCGCCGAAACGGATCCTGAGGACATCAAACTGGCGCGGGAATGCTGGGAAGCCGGGCGCGATGCGATTTATGGAGGGAAATACGACCTCGTCGTCCTGGACGAGATCAACTACACGATCAGCTACAAGATGCTGGACGCGGCGGAAGTCGTCGAGGCGCTGAAAAACCGGCCGGAACGCGTACACGTCATTTGCACGGGGCGCAACGCGCATCCGCAGCTTGTCGAGGTGGCTGACCTCGTGACGGAAATGCGCGAGGTGAAACACCCGTACACCAAGGGTATACTGGCACAGCGGGGAATCGACTACTAAGTGTGGCGCGGGGAGGCGGCCCCGCAGTTTTTCTTTCAATCGAATCGGAACTGTTAACAGTCTTCTATGGCCTGGTTCAAGCGAGATAAGAAATCGATCGAGCAGACCACTCCTCCGGAGGAGCGCCGCGTGCGCACGGAAGGGCTGTGGGTCAAGTGCGAATCTTGCCGCACTATCGTTTTTCGCAAGGATCTCGAAGCCAACCTCTACGTCTGCCCCAAGTGCCAATTCCATTTCAAGATGAGCGCGAAGCATCGGCTGGAAATGCTGCTGGACTCCCGCTGGACGGAGCACGACGCAGGCATGACGTCCACGGACCCGCTCAAATTCGTGGACACCAAGCCATACGCCGCCCGGCTCAAGGAGGCCCGCAAAAAGCTCGGGATGAATGATGCCGTCATTACAGCGGAGGGCAAGCTCAATGGCCGCGGGATCGTCTGCTGTGCGATGGAATTCGGTTTCATCGGCGGCTCGATGGGGGCGGTCGTGGGAGAAAAGGTGACTCGGGGAATCGAGCTGGCTATCGAGACTCGTCAGCCGCTCGTGGTTGTTTCTTGTTCCGGCGGCGCGCGCATGATGGAGGGCACCATCAGCCTGATGCAACTCGCGAAAGTTTCCGCGGCACTGGCGCGCCTCGACGATGCCAAGGTGCCCTACATTTCGCTTCTGACCGATCCCACCACCGGGGGCGTCACCGCCAGCTTCGCCATGCTAGGCGACATCAACATTGCCGAGCCTGGCGCGCTTATCGGCTTTGCAGGTCCGCGGGTGATCGAGCAGACCATACGGCAAAAGCTTCCGGAGGGCTTCCAGCGCTCGGAATTTCTATTGGAGCACGGATTCCTCGACGCCGTGGTGCACCGCAAGGACCTGAAAGCATTCATCGCCAATTCCTTCGATCTGCTTCTGAGCTGAAATGAATTACGACGCCGCGGTGCGCTACCTACTTTCTCTCGGCCGTGAACTGGCCGCGCCAACCCAAGCCGCGGCCGCCAAGTTCGATTTGGAAAACATATCGATCTTAGCCGAGCGGCTTGGCCGGCCTGATCGCGCCTATCCCTCCGTGCATATCGCAGGAACGAATGGCAAGGGATCCACGGCGGCATTCCTTGAATCGATTTTGCGGCGAGCCGGTTTTCGGACGGGCCTGAACACTTCGCCGCATCTCGAAAGAATCAACGAACGGATTCGCGTGAACGGCGAAGAGATCAGCGACACCGCCTTTGCGGAAACCTTCACGCGGATTCAGGCTTTGAACGAGGAACTGCTCGCGGCGGGTAAGCTTCGCGCGCATCCGACGTACTTCGAATGCGTAACGGCGATGGCGTTCGAACATTTTGCGCGCGAGCGCGTCGATTTCGGCGTTTTCGAAGTAGGGCTTGGAGGGCGGCTGGACGCGACAAATATTCTCGTGCCTGTTGTCTCCGTGATCACGCGCGTCGATTTCGATCACGAAAATTTTCTAGGCCATTCCCTTGCGGCAATTGCCGCGGAAAAGGCGGGCATTCTCAAACAGCGCGTTCCGCTCATTCTGGCTGAACAACGCCCAGAAGCCCTGGACGTAATCCGCCGGCGAGCCGAGGAGCTTACTTGCCCGCTCATCGAAACCGGCAGCGCGTTCCGCATCGAAAAGGAGTGGACAGAAAACGGATACAGCCGGGCCGTTGTCACCGAGAATGCGTCGGGATGGTCGGTCGAACTGGCTCCGAATCTCCCAGGAAAATTTCAAATTCAAAACAGTCTCAACGCCGCCGCCGCCGCGCACTGGCTGCAGAATCGCGGCTACCGCATCTCTGACGAGGCGATAGCCAAAGGAATTGCCGAAGCCGTTTGGCTCGGCCGGCTCGAAAAACTGCAGTCGAATCCGGATGTATACCTTGATGGCGCGCACAATCCTTCTGCTGCTAGAGAACTTGCCACATTCTGGGAACAAAATCTGGCGGGCCGCAAAATCTGGCTGCTCTTCGGAGCGCTGCGTGACAAGTCTGTCGACGAAATTGCGGGCGTCCTGTTTCCCCACGCCGCTGAGGTGATTTTCACGCAACCGCGCACCACGCGGGCCATTTCCGTCGCCCAGCTTGCCGAAATCACGGCTCACCATGCGGTGCATTTCACCATCATTCCTGATCCGGAGCCTGCGCTCGAATATGCGCTTGATCGGGCCGCTCCGCACGACGCTATTTTTGTTGCGGGCTCACTCTACCTCGTCGGCCAGCTTCGCCACTACTGGAAAAATCGCGCGCCGGTCGCCGCGCGTTGAAAAACGCCGTAGAATATTCGTCTCGGATTCTTATAGAGTGAGGGAGCGCCGGAGATTCTTCTGGTTTTCCTTTCCCGGCGCAGACATACCGAATGGCGATGCCCAAGAAAACTTCGAAGGCACAAAAACACGCGAACAGACGAAGCCGCGGCGAAATTCATCTTGCGGCGCGCCCGCTCGTGGGCATCATCATGGGCTCGTCTTCTGATTTGGAAACGATGGAACATGCTGTCAAGACACTCGAGTCGCTCGGCGTGGCGCACGAAACGCGCATCGTGTCCGCGCATCGCACGCCTGACCTGCTGTTTGAGTATGCCGCGACCGCCGAAGAGCGCGGCATCGAGGTGATTATCGCGGGCGCCGGTGGCGCAGCTCATTTGCCGGGCATGACCGCTTCGAAAACTGTGCTTCCGGTGCTCGGCGTCCCCGTGGAATCGAAAGCGCTCAAAGGTCTTGATTCGCTTCTTTCCATCGCGCAAATGCCTGGTGGCATTCCAGTTGGCACGCTCGCGATCGGCAAGGCCGGAGCGATTAACGCTGCGCTGCTCGCCGCTGCCATCCTCGGCGGCAAGTACCCGAACATGCGCGAAGCGTTGCGCAAATTCCGCATCGAACAAACGGAACGGGTTCTTGCCACGCCCGACCCGTCACACACAGCACCTCACCACAAAAAGAGGAAGTCCGCGTGAGCATCGGCATCCTCGGCGGCGGACAGCTCGGTTACATGCTGGCCCTCGCAGGGTACCCCCTTGGGCTTCGATTCCGCTTTTTGGACCCATCCCCGGAAGCCCCCGTTGGGCGAATCGCGCCGCGAGTCACCGGCGATTTTTCGGATCGCGCGGCACTCGAAAAATTCGCTCATGGCCTCGAAGTCGTGACTTATGAATTCGAAAACGTTCCCGTTGACGCCGTCCATTTTCTCGCCAAGAAAGTCACCATCTTTCCGCCTCCTGGCGCGCTTGAAGCAGCTCAGGATCGCCTTCGCGAAAAACAATTGTTCGAGAAGCTGGGAATTGCCACCACCGAATTTGCTTCCGTCCCCGCGGCTTCCGATCTCGATCTCGTTCTAAAGAAGCTGGGCCTTCCCGTGGTGATCAAGACCCGCCGCATGGGCTACGACGGAAAGGGCCAATGGATTCTGCGGACCCCGGAGGACGTCAAATTGGCGAAGGAGGGCTTACCGCGGCTGCCCTTTATCGCCGAGCGTTTTGTCTCTTTCGAAAGAGAGCTTTCCGTTATCGCCGTCCGTGGCAAATCAGGGGAAACCTCCTTCTATCCGCTGGTTGAAAATCACCATCGCGCGGGCATTTTGCGCCTCTCCCTGGCTCCGGCCCCAACCGTGGCTCCTCAAATTCAGCAAGCCGCCGAGGAAGCCGCGCGCAAAGTCTTGGAATCCCTGAGCTATGTCGGCGTTCTGGCCATCGAGTTTTTCGAATGCGATGGGCGGCTCCTCGCCAACGAGATGGCTCCCCGCGTCCACAATTCCGGCCATTGGACGATCGAAGGCGCGGTAACAAGCCAGTTTGAAAACCATCTTCGCGCCATAAATGGGTTTCCGCTCGGATCCACGACAACAATCGGCGCGTCCGCCATGATCAATCTCATCGGCGAGGTTCCCGATTCTGCAAAGGTGCTTGCGATTCCCTCCGCCCATCTTCATCTCTACGGCAAGGAACCCCGCCCCGGCCGAAAATTGGGCCACGTCACGCTCCGTGCGCCGTCTTTCGATCAGCTCATCGGCCGTTTCGCCAGCCTTCCTGCTTTTTTTCAGCGCCCCGATTTCTGTCTGGATGGCGCGTTCCGCAAAGTCTCTTCTTCTGAGAGCTAATCTGCCTTCACGCCCGGGCTACCGCCGCTGGGTTGCCGCACTCCCCTGCCAATGCTACGATTTGGGATTCCATGAGCCACGAATCTTCTCAGCCGGCCCCGCGTCGGGATCCCTTGGCGAACATCTAAAGAGGAGGCGAGCAACAATCGCCCCAAGATTGCGAATTACGAGGATGCTGTGCGTAAAGCGGGAGGGGAGCCAGTACTCATCCCCCTGCGCGACCGGGAATCTCAGCGTCGGCTCATCCCCAGCCTGGATGCCTTTGTCCTGCCCGGCAGCCCAGCGGATGTCGAGCCAGCCGAATATGGCGCAGTAAATCGTGGGAAGTCCGCGCCGGCGGACCCACCCCGCGAGCAAGCCGACCGCGCCATTCTTACGTACGCGTTTGCGGAGAAGAAGCCCGTCCTCGCTATCTGCTACGGTTGCCAGCTCCTGAACGTCTATCTTGGCGGTACGCTGATTCAGGATGTGCACTCGGAGCTGGGAACCTCGACGCCGCACCGGAAAAGAGACCTTTCGCCGGAGCCCAAGGATGATCCGATCCATGGCGCCAAGTTTGAGCCAGAGAGCCGGCTTGCCGTACTTGCTTCGGGCGAGCGGGCCAAGATCAACAGTTCTCACCATCAAGCTATAGCGAAGCCCGGCAAGAATTTGCGGATCACGGCGCATTCACCCGACGGAGTGATTGAGGGTGTCGAGTGGACCGGTGATTCGAACTGGGTGCTTGGTGTTCAGTGGCATCCCGAACGCATGTTTGGCGATGCATTTTCCGAAAGGCTGTTTCGTGACTTTGTTGCCGCGGCGCGTGGCGCGCTGGTCGAAAAGTCATAGGCTTTGGCGTATCGATTTTCGCTGTTCAAATTCTGGGGGGCGGAATGATTTCACTGGCGGGCAAGGCGGCACTCATCACCGGTGGTTCGCGCGGCATTGGCGCAGCGGCCGTGAAACTTTTCGCGCAGGCTGGTGCGGACGTAATTTTCAGCTACAACAAAGCCAAGGATTCGGCTCTGCAAGTCGAACAAGAAGCCAAAAAGCATGGCACTCGCGTCGAAGCGTTCAAGGCGGATGTAAGCCGTCATGCGGACAACAAGAGGCTCGTGGACCAATGCCTTGCGCGGCTCGGACGCCTGGATATTGTGGTGGCCAACGCCGGAGTCTGGAACGCCGAGAGCCTGCCCATCGAAAACATGACCGAAAAGCAATGGGACGAGATGATTCGCGTCAACCTCAAGAGCGTCTACTCGATCATCCATTTCAGCGTGCCCCAGATGATCAAGCAGAAGTCCGGCAAAATCATCCCAGTCACTTCGACTGCCGGTCAGCGCGGTGAGTCCTTCCACACCCATTATGGGGCGAGCAAGGGCGGTGTCATTAGCCTCGTTAAAGGTCTCTCGACCGAACTCGCGCGCCATAACATTCTTGTGAATTCGGTGGCCCCTGGTTGGGTGGCGACCGACATGTCAATGGCCTTCCTTCAGACGAAGGCCGGAGCCAAGGCCATTGCCGCGGCCATTCCTCTGGGCCGCCCTGCAACCGCGGAAGAAATCGCTGGCCCCATCCTCTTCCTGGCTTCAGACTTGGCCAACTTCCTCACCGGGGAAATCATCAATGTAAACGGAGGATCCGTCTTGTGCGGCTGAAGCTCGTCTCTTTTGCGCTTGCTGCAATGCTGGCCGGCGTGACGCTTGCGCTCCATGCTTCCCAGCAAAATCCGGATACCATGATGCCGGAGCAGAGCGCCGCCAAGGCCAAGGAGATTCTCACCGATCTGATCAATGCCCGCGGCGGGGCCGGATACCGGGAAGCCGTCGAAGGCGAGTGCCAGGGCACGCGCGCTCAATTCGGACACAATGGAGCCGTTACGGGATACGTTCGGTTCTTGGACGCGCGCGAGTACCCGGACAAAGAGCGCCTGGAGTATTCGGCGAAAAATCACAATCTGAAAAGCATCATCAATACGGTGATCGGCGTCGATGGGCTGGACTGGTCTCATGGCGGAGTCATCATCGCGCTTTATAACGGCGATCGCGGCTGGACACTCGATCGTAGCGGCGTCAGCGAATTGCCGGCCACCGCTGTCGCGGACTTTGACGAACAGGTGAAAAGAAACATCGACAACGTGCTGAGGATCCGCCTGAAGGAGCCTGGTTGGTCCTATCGTTACGGCGGAATCGACACTGTAGATTTGAAAGAAGTGGACTGGGTTGAGTTGACCGACAGCGAGCAACGGACGTTTCGTCTGGCGGTGGACCGCTCCACTCATTTGTTGGTGCGAAGCGTCGTCATTACCGACAACGAAGAGACTCATGAGCGCGATGATGACACGACGATCTACACCAACTACCAACTGAGGGATACTGTTTGGACTCCGTTACAGATCACCAAGATTCATAACGGCCAGCGCTCCGCGCAGTTTTTTTATGAGTCCTGCAAATTCAATCCGGGTTTTCCCAGCGATTACTTTGACAAGTCATCTCTTCAGAAGCGAGGCGGGGATGCAGACCTGAAGAAAAGCAAGAATCAAAACGACAAGAATTAGAGTTGAGCCCGCTCCCGCATCCCGCGTCGTAAGATATGTAAGTGGCCCACTTTTAATGAGATAGGGAAGTCCCGGGGATTAGGCAACATTGTTTAATGAAGTCCACTCAAGTAAAGACCGAAGCAATCTCCCCGGACTGTGTCAAACTGTCTCGCGGCTTTCCCGGCAAGTACCGCCGTTAACTAGTCCTATGGTTGGTCGGTTTGGGTACCCCCTGCCTATAGGAGTTTGCTGATAAAATGTAATAATCTTGCTACTTTAGGTGGGTTCCTGGTTTGTCGCCAGAACCCTCCTGCTAGGTGTCGTTCCAAAATGAAACCGAACGGCCACTTCGTGTTCCATCGTCGAAGCCCACGCAACGGCTTCAGTTTGGTGGAGCTTGTCCTGTCGCTGGCCGTACTCCTCATTATTTCAACTCTAGCTGTTCCTGTAATCCTGCGCTCCTTGCAATCCTATCAGCTGAATTCCAGCGCGTCTCAATTGGCGGGAATGATGAAGTTCACGAAATTTGACGCGATTCGCCAGAATACGCCCGTGAGCTGTCAGATAGCGCAGCAGGGCTCGAACTGGTTGGTTTGGGTGGATTCCAATGGCAACGGAATCGCAGACGGAGCTGAGCCACAGATGTACATCGGCGGAAACTTCACGCTGCTGGCAGGCGGTTCGGTTCCAAGTCCAACCCCAATCATCAACAGTTTTGGGCACGGCTATACGGGTTCGAACTACACCTGGACGGTCGTTTCCGGATCCAACGCCACCGTCACCTACGACCAGCGGGGCGTCATCGATTCTTACACTCTTTCCGTGATTTACCTGGGTAGCCCCACGGACCCAAGATTTGGTTATCGCGCTGTCGTATTGCTGCCATCCGGCGACGTGCAAGTGTGGACCAGTTCGTCGGCCGGAGATTGGCAGCGTGTTAGTTGAGTCGAGATTCGAGGAAAGAATGCTCGGGACAAGCGAGAAAATGACGAGGCGGAAGGATCACAAATCGGCGAGACGGCGCGCAAGAAACCGCGAGAACGGTTTCACTCTTGTCGAAGTGTTGATGGCGATTGTCGTTTTGCTCGTAGGAATTGTCGCTGTCGCGCAGCTCGTGCCCGCCTCGATCAGCTCGAACGCAACGAACCGCAATGACTCTTCCGCGCTGGTGTTTGCGCAGCGCGAGATGGACCAGTTTCTGAGCCAGCCACTCAATATGGCGATCTCTCCGCCGGCATTCATCGACTCGCTTGGTTTCAGCTGCGATCTCGGCGATCCAACGCAGCCCGCGAGTGTGTCTGTCGGCAGCCGGATTGTCTTGTACCAAAACCAGATGATTATCGACTTTACGGAGACGTCGCCGCCAGCGGGGTACCACTTCACCTATCAAGATCCCAACGATCCCGCCGGAGTGGTTTACGACCTTCGCTGGGCGGTGTTCACTGCGTCGAACAATGGTTTGGTGACTTCGAAACGATTCATTCTGGGAGCGAGAAAAGAAGGTGGCAACGGCATTTACAAGCCAGTGACGCTGGATACGATACTCGAGAAATGAAATACGGCGAGCGCATACGTGGGCAGCGAGGCTTTTCGCTGATCGAAATGATGATCGCAGCGGTGATCTTCATTTTGCTCTGCGGAGCCGCGTTTGCACTGCTTTCCGTGGCCCAGCAGAGATATCAGACGGAATCACAGGTGTTGAATTCTTTCCAGGAAGCGCGGTTCGGCCTGGACGAAATGGTGCGCGACGTGAATGGCTCGGGTTTTCCGCCAGCCAACTCATTTTCTCTTACGAGCGGTCCAGAGGCTTCGAACTTTTACGCCAGCACTCCGATTGCCTGGGATCCCGGTTACCAGTCGAACGCATCTTGCCAGATCGGCACGGCAGGCGGCGGAACCTGCACTACTCCCGGCGATTTCGACATAATCATCGAAAGAGACGTGGATCCTTGGCATCACGATGGCGTCGAGTGGACGCGCTACCAGCTTCAAGGCACCGTTCTGTATCGCGCACAGACTTACAAATCGACATCCTCGGAGCCCGACCCGACCACTGCACAGGCATTCGTTCCCTACATTCAAAATGTCATGAACAACGCGAGCGCTACACAAATTGCACAATTCCGCGCGGTTTATCCACAAATGTTCCACGGCGGGAATCCAGTCCCGATTTTCCAGTACACCTGCTACACGCCGACCGGGCCGCAACTGTGCCAGTCGGCCGTGTCGTACAACTCTCCGGTAAACGTCACGGACGTGGAAATCACGCTGATCGTGATGGCGCCGACGGTGGATGCGCAGACTGGACAGCCAAGGCTCATTGAATTACAGGGAAGAGGCCACAGCCTCAATCCGATCCAGCAGGATCAGGAGTAAGCATGAGGCGAGGCCGCAAGATGCGTCGCCCCTCCCAAAAGGGAATAGCCTTGCTGATCGCGATTTTTGTCTTGTTGCTGATCAGCGTGGTTGCGATCGCTCTGCTTGTTTCTTCCGGCACCGAGACGGCTCTCGGCGCCAACTATCGCTCGTCTTCGACCGTCTATTACGGCGCACTCGCGGGTCTCGAGGAAGCTCGTGGACGCTTGCTGCCGAAGAATCCCGACTATTTTGGTCTCCACGTCCCTGCCCTTGTCTACGGAACGACTCTTCCCCGGGGCCAGGCTATCTATGTGGTGAATCGTTTGCCCAGCGAAACCATCGTGCCATGGGATTCGAGCGACAAGTATTACGACAACGAATATCACAGTGAATTTGGCGTCTCCGCTTCGAATAATTCGTCAGTAAGCTCGGTCTGGGACAATAGCCCGGGCGGCATCCCCGGTCCCGTGTACAAGTGGGTCCGAATCAACGCGGCCACGGAGGTGTCGCTTCATCTGGACGTAAATCAGGATGGCGCATATGATCCCACCACGCTTCTCTTCTACGATCCCGCGCACGTCGATTATAAAGGCAATCCGTGGCCAAGCTTAATAGTAAACTCGAGTCCCCGCCCACCGCCTCCCAGGCACTCGAAATCACCGCCCTCGCCGAGTTGCCCAACGGCAGCCAGAAAATCCTTCAATATCTTGTTGCCCCCATGAATGTGAGTCTGACCTTCCCAGCTGCGTTAACAATGGACGGCTATTCGGACGCTTTTAGCAGTCCCAATCATTCTGCATGGGTGGTTCAGGGGAGTAGCGATGGGGGCGACAGCGCTTGCGCTCCCTCGGGTCCGATACCTTACCCGGTGTATGCCGTGGGTGTTCCAGACAACGCAGACGTAGCCAATGTAATAAGTGGAATCCCCACAAGTCCTAACGAGACCGTGAACTTTACCGGTACGGGATCTGCTCCCAGCGTGGCCCAGGTTGCGCTCGGAACGAATTTGCAAACGGTGCAGGGTCTTAACCAACTTGCCCAAACTATTATTCAAAACGCGGACGCTGTCATCACCGGCCCTGCGACCGAGGCGAGTCTGCCTTCGGCAATGTCCAATGCGAATCCTATGACCATCGCAGTCCAAGGTGACTTCACTTTGGGGACGAGTATCTCGTCGGGCTATGGCCTGCTCCTTGTTACCGGCAATTTCACGTATGAAAGCGGCTCCAATTGGAACGGAATTGTCTTGGTGATCGGGAAAGGCACGGTGGCCACGAGCGAAAACGGCGCCGGCGGCACTTTCAATGGAGCGATGCTCGTCGCCCAAACACTGGACTCATCTGGAAACCTGCTCCCAGGACCCAACCCGGGGCCTGCAACCTTTAACGACACACTGTCTGGAAGTGTGGGCCGCGGCATTGTTTACAGCTGTTCTTGGATCCGGGCCGCGGAAGCGCCGTTGACTTACAAAGTTTTATCTTTCCACGAAATCCCGCAACAGTGACCATTTGGACTGAGCATGAACCACAATAAGCCCTTCCGGAAACTTAGCGCATCCGTTCTCGCCCTAGCTGCTGCGCTACTCTTGGCTCAATTGAAATGCGATGCGTCTCCTGCTCGGCAACAGCAACAATCGTCCGCGCCTGCTTCTTCGACTCCCCCTCCGAGTACAAAGCCCGCTTCCGAGCCGGCGCTACCGATCGGCGAGTTGCCCGTCAAGAGGCGCAAAGTTTGGACGAACGACGACGTGGTCACGCTCCGAACTCCTGCCGACAATTACGAAATAGAAAAAGAGGCCGAGGAAGCTGCAGATGCTGCGGCCGCTAAAAAAGAAGCCGCCATTCGAGTGGCCCTGAAGTCTGAGAAGCAGCCCCCACTGGACATCAAACTTCCGGCCAACGCGGAAGAGACCAAGCAAATGATAAAGAACACACAAAGCGATGTTCACGAAGAAACAGTTGTCCTGCAGAAGTTGCATCAGGAGCTTCTTGTTGCTCCCGCGAGCGAGCAACCGCAAAAGCAGAAAGACATCGACGGTCTAAACGCACTGATCGATAAATCCCAAAGAGATTTGAAAGCTCTCCAAGATCATCTCCAATCTTTTCCGACAAAACCACAGGCAGAGAACCCCCCGACACCTCCTCAGCCTCCTTCTCTCTAAGAACCCGCTCCCAGCTCCGCTTCGCATGGCTCGGTCCCGCCCCGCCGCTGTATAATGGAAGGATGCATAACAGCCAGGGAAACGCGCCGATGCACGGCACCACCGTTCTGTTCGTGCGCAAAGATAATAAAGCTGTGCTCATCGCCGATGGCCAGGTGACCATGGGCGACCACGTCATGAAACACACCGCGCGCAAGACGCGCCGCCTTTATAATGACAAAGTTCTCGCGGGCTTTGCCGGCTCCACGGCCGATGCTCTTTCGCTTTTCGAACGTTTCGAGAGCAAGCTGCAGGAACATTCCGGAAACCTGCAGAAAGCCTCCGTCGAGCTTGCCAAGGAGTGGCGCAAGGATCGCGCGCTGCGTCATCTCGAGGCGCTGCTCGTCGTCGCGGATTCGAAATCCACTTTTCTTCTTTCCGGCAACGGCGACGTCATCGAGCCGGACGACGGTTTGTGCGCCATCGGCTCCGGCGGGAGCTACGCCCTGGCCGCGGCGCGCGCCTTGATCAAGCATTCGAAACTCGGAGCCAAGGATTTGGCCATGGAGGCCATGCGCATCGCCAGCGAGATTTGCATTTATACCAACGCCAACTTTACAGTGGAAGAACTTTAGGGCTCGCGTTTTGGCACGCCGGGGCATCTTCCCGCATCAAATGGATTGCATCACCGGATTGGACATCTCATGAACAGCAGCAAGACCGATAAGGAAATCACTTACGCCCCCGGCGGCAACGGCGCCGCTCCCGCAGAGGAGCAGGAACTTCTCCCCGCTCTTGATGACATGACTCCGCGCGAAATCGTGGTCGAGCTTGATAAATACATCGTCGGGCAAGGCGCCGCCAAGCGCGCCGTTGCCGTCGCTTTGCGCAACCGCATCCGCCGCCAAAAGCTTCCCCCGGAAATTGCCGAAGACGTCCTTCCCAAAAATATCTTGATGATTGGCCCCACCGGCGTCGGCAAGACCGAAATCGCGCGCCGTCTCGCCCGCCTCGCCGGCTGCCCGTTCGTCAAAGTCGAAGCCTCGAAGTACACGGAAGTCGGCTACGTGGGCCGCGATGTGGAATCGATGGTCCGCGATCTCGTCGAAACTTCCATTGACATGGTGCGCGAAGAAAAACTCGATGAAGTCGCCGATCGCGCCGAACAAGCCGCCGAAGAGCGTGTTCTGGACCTTTTGCTCCCTCCGTCTCCGCCGCCCGCCCCAGGCACATCGGAAATCGACGCTGCCGCGCAACGCGAACAGACCCAGCGCACGCGCGAAAAACTCCGTGTCCAGCTTCGGGAAGCCAAGCTCGATCAGCGCATGGTCGATATTGAAGTCCGCGAACGCGCCATGCCCTCCTTTGAAATCATCTCCAATCAAGGCGTCGAGGAAATGGACGTCAACATCAAGGACATGCTCTCCGGCATGTTTGGCCAGCAAAAAAAGAAGCGCAAAATGTCCGTCGCCGACGCTTTCGAATACCTGATCCAGGAGGAAGAAAACAGGCTCCTCGATATGGACCAGGTCACGCGCATCGCCGTCGAGCGTGCCGAGCAAATGGGCATCGTCTTCATCGACGAAATCGACAAAGTCGCCGGCCGCGAATCCGGCCACGGCCCGGATGTCTCCCGCGAAGGTGTTCAGCGCGACATTCTGCCGATCATCGAAGGCACCACGGTCAACACGCGCTACGGCATGATTCGCACCGATCACATCCTGTTCATCGCTGCTGGCGCCTTTCACGTCTCCAAACCCTCGGACCTCATTCCCGAGCTCCAGGGCCGTCTGCCCATTCGCGTCGAATTGCAATCGCTCAAGGAAGAAGATTTCATCCGCATTCTCACCGAACCGAAAAATGCCCTCATCAAGCAATACATCGCGCTTCTCGATACCGAAGGCGTCAAGCTCAACTTCACCGAGGATGCCGTCGCCGCCATCGCGAGCTTCGCCACCACCGTCAACGAACAGACCGAAAACATTGGAGCCCGCCGCCTCCATACCATCCTTGAAAAAGTTCTCGATGAGCTTTCCTTTGAGGCGCCCGACCTGAAGAAAAAGAACGTCAAAGTCGATGCCGCCTATGTCACCAAGCAGCTCTCCGAAATCGTCAAGAATCAGGACTTGAGCCGCTACATCCTGTAAACTCCGAAAATCGAAAATGAAAAGTCGAGACTTGCGAAAGCCTGTATCGAGCCACGCGCCACGTTCTCCCTTCCCAAGTTTTGTTCTTGTCGTTTGCGCAGTTCTTTCTTTTGCCTTCGTGGGTTGTGGCGCGCCCGGCGAGCCTGTTCCTCCTTCTCCGCCGGTTCCCGTAGCCATCGCCGATCTTTCCGCGCAGCAAGCTGGCGACGGCGTCCAGCTCACCTTCACCTTGCCCGCGAAGACCGTCTCCGGCGATCAGCTTGCTTCTCCCCCCGCTGTGGAAGTCGTGCGGGGCAGGCCAAAGCCCGACGGCTCGCCCGACCGCAAATCATTTCGCGTCGTGTACACGATCCCCGGCGCGCTCGTGAGTAATTACGTCTCCGGCGGCCAATTGAAATTCACCGACCCCATCGCGCCGTCGGAAACCCGCGCGCATCCCGGCGGTGTACTGGATTACGTCGTCCGCACGCGCCTTTCCAAAAAACGTGCCTCCGCCGATTCCAACGCAGTTTCCGTTCGCATGTTCCCCGTGCCCGAGCCGATCGCTCATGTCGACGTGCACGTCACGGAATCCGCTATTGAATTGATTTGGTCAGCTCCCACTCTCGCCTCCGGCGGCGAGCCGCTATCTGCCGTTTCTGGCTATCGTGTGTATCGCGGCGAACTCGATCCCCTCCTCCGCCGCCGCGGCTGCAGTCGATCTCTCCAAAGCCAAATGGAAATCTCTTCTTGTCCTTTTGGCTTCCCCCGCCGGGACCTCTTACCAGGACCCTCTCTTTGACTTCGGCATAACCTACGTCTATATCGTCCGGAGCATTGTTCTCGTCGATGGCCAGACGCTCGAGTCTTCTGATTCCGCGCCTGCGATCGTTTCACCCCGCGATACATTCCCTCCTGCCCCTCCGCAGAACGTGGTCGCTGTCGTTCTTCCCGGCGCCGCGCCCGGCTCCCTCGTCGCGGACCTCTCTTGGTCCATCAATCTTGAAACCGACCTGGCTGGTTATCGCGTCTATCGAAGTGAGCAGCTGAACACACGGGGTGAGCTTGTCACGCCGGAGCTATTGCTTGCTCCGGCGTATCGTGATACGTCTGTGGTACCCGGCCACCGCTACTGGTATTCCGTGACCGCCGTCGACCGCGCTGGCAACGAAAGCCAACCTAGCGCGGCCGCCGTCGTGGATGTCGCGAAACCTCCTTCGTAGCCCCGGGGCATGTTTGGCGGTTCTTGGGAGCGCTTTTCTTGACGTCCGTTCGCGCACATTTGCCCGTGTATGGATCGTTCCATGCGTTTCGCAACACCTCTGTCCGCACCGGTATTTACGTCGGTATTCTTCTCTCCAGCACTTTCAGTGCGTGGGTTATTGTCGCCAATCGCGTTCCCGTCCTGGATCGCTTTGCCCTTTTGCGCAATTTGGCTGCGGTATCTCTGCTTGGTATCCTCGCATTGATTCCCGTTATTCGTTTTTGGCGCGTGCCGGGTAATTTGCTCGCTTCGAGCTTGATCGCGTGGGCCATTTTCAGCGTCACCTATCGCCTCCTGTCGATGGACTTCACGGGACTTGAGGCGCGTTACAGCGCCGTTCAAATATTCGTGCTCGGGTCCGTGCTCTATATGCTGGTCGTCACTCTCTCCTGGCTCGGAACCATCATCCGCCGCGCTCGCGCCTCGGCTCCATCTCATACGCATCACCATCCGAGCTGACCCCCAAATGAAATTCTGCCGCTTCGTTCCCACCGAGTCTTCCTCGTCCGAGTCCGCCTCGCCGCTCTACGGTCTCCTCGAGGGCGAACATGTCCGCGAAATCTCCGCTCCTCCCTGGGCTTCCTGGTCGCAGGGCCATCGCACTTGGCCCGCCGCCAGCGTGCGTCTGTTGGCTCCCGTCGAACCTGGCAAAATTGTCTGCGTCGGGCGCAACTACGCCGCACATGCCGCGGAACTCGGTAACGAAATACCCAAAGAGCCGCTCATCTTCCTCAAGCCGCCTTCGTCAGTCATCGGTCCCGGCGATCCCATTGTTCTTACGCCGCAGTCTCAGCGCGTCGAGCATGAAGGCGAACTGGCGCTGGTCGTCGGCCGCCGTTGCTCGCAGCTCGCGGACTCGGATGACGCGCTCGCCTTTCTTCTCGGCTATAGCTGCCTCAACGACGTCACCGCGCGCGACCTCCAGAAAAGCGATGTCCAGTTCACGCGTGCCAAAGGCTTCGATACCTTTTGTCCCGTCGGCCCGCACATCGAGACGCAGCTCGATCCATCCGATGTCTTGGTCGAAACCCGCGTCAACGGCAGCCTCCGTCAATCCAGCCGCACTTCGCTGATGCTCTATCCGGTTCCCTTTATCGTTCGCTGGATCTCCCGCGTGATGACTCTTTTCCCCGGCGATTTGATTGCCACCGGCACGCCGGCTGGCGTCGGTCCGCTGGTCTCGGGAGACGAGGTCGAAGTCAGCATCGGCGGTATTGGCGTGTTGCGCAATCCAGTGCACGCCTCGCACACGTAGTTACACCGCCCTGCCGCGGTTTCGGTAAAATACTCGCTTGTGGGGGCCACTTGAGCAGGCAGCTCTTACTTGTGCGCGATGTGAATTTGCCAGTTCGAGCGAATGCAACGCTCCACGTTTCAGATAGATCGATGGAGTTTGCTAGTTGAAATCTCTCTTCGCAGACTGGAAACTTGTTCTCGCCATGGCTGCCGCCGCCATCGCGGCCATCACCATGATCGCCTACGCCTTCTTTCGTCCCGCGGAGGAACCGGAAGAAGTCGAACGCAGACGCCGTCTCCACTTGAATCAGATTGGACGCATTGCCGAAGGTCAGGTCGTCGAATTATCCGAGCACCCTCCCGAACCGCGCGAAGGCTCAAAGAAAATCTTCGGTTCCCGCGCTCGCCCGCTTGTCGCTCTCGGGCCACGGCACCTCGTCACCTACAGCTACGCGATTTCCGGAGTCACCTATCACACGGCTCAGGACATCACCGGCCTCGAAGGTCAGATTCGCTTCGAACGTCTAGTTGCCGGCCAGCCCGCCAGCGTTAAGTACGATCCCTCGAATCCCAGCGACTCCATCCTCGTTGCCGACGATTGGTCCGGCTTGCGCTGAGCTGCCGAGCTCCGGCTGCCCCCTCCCGGCTGTTTTCAGGTTTGCGTCTGGATGCGCTATTCTTCTCTCTGCCGCCTCGTAGCGGCGCGCCGCTTTCATGAAAATGATTCTCGCTTCCGTCCTCACCACTGCGCTCATCGTTGCGATGACCCTCGGTGCAATGTTCCTCCTCGTGCAGGCCACCAATTACGTCGCCTCCCTCGAATCGCCCCTCCAGCGCGCCGCCGCCATTGGCGCGGAGCTGCTTCTCGGCGTCGTCTTGCTCCTTGGCACCATCTGGCTGGCCACTCATCTCGCCGTTCGCATCTTCGCAAAAAATGAGCCTTCTGCTCCTGGAGGGAAGCTTGTCTGAGAAAAACTCCGCCGCGAGCGCAAAAGAAAAACATCGCAACCGCATGGAAGAGCTTCGCCGCCAATCCGCGGAAGCCGAAGCCGGCGGTGGCCCCGAGCGCCGCGAACGCGAACGCAAAGCCGGCAAGCTCGGCGCTCGCGAGCGGATCCACCTTCTGCTCGATGAAGGCTCATTCGAAGAACTCGACAAATTTGTCCGCCACGGCTGCGTCGATTTTGGCATGCAGGAGCAGCGCCCCGCCGGCGACGGCTTCGTCACCGGCTTTGGCCGCATCGACGGTCGCATCGTCTACGTGTTCGCCCAGGACTTCACCGTTTTCGGCGGCTCACTCTCCGAAGCCAACGCCCGCAAAATCTGCAAGATCATGGATCTCGCCATGCGCGCGGGCGCTCCCGTCATCGGCCTCAATGATTCCGGCGGCGCTCGTATTCAAGAGGGCGTAGCCTCGCTCGCCGGCTACGCCGATATTTTTCTCCGCAACACCCTCGCCAGCGGCGTGATTCCTCAAATCAGCGCCATCATGGGCCCCTGCGCCGGCGGCGCGGTCTATTCCCCGGCCATCACCGATTTCATCTTCATGACCCGCGATACTTCCTACATGTTTGTCACCGGCCCAGACGTCATCAAAACCGTCACGCACGAGGAAGTTTCCAAACAGGACCTCGGCGGCGCCATGACTCACAACGAAAAAAGCGGCGTCGCTCACTTCGTGTCCGCGGACGACGCCGATTGCCTCGCCATGATTCGCGAGCTGCTCAGTTTTCTTCCTTCCAATAATGTGGACGACCCGCCGCGCCGCCCGTCCTCCGATTCGCCCGACCGCCGCGAGGAATCCTTGAATTCTCTCGTTCCCGAGGAGCCGCAAAAACCCTACGACATGAAGGATGCCATCCACGCCATCGTCGACGACGCGTACTTCTTCGAAGTCCACGAACATTTCGCGAAAAATATCGTGGTTGGCTTCGCGCGCCTCGACGGCCGCCCCGTAGGCATCGTAGCCAATCAGCCCGCCTTTCTCGCTGGCGTTCTCGATATCAACGCCTCCGTAAAAGGCGCCCGCTTCGTCCGCTTCTGCGACGCTTTCAACATCCCGCTCATCACCTTCGAGGACGTTCCCGGTTTTCTTCCCGGCACACAGCAGGAATTCGGCGGCATTATCAAACATGGCGCGAAACTGCTCTTCGCCTTCGCGGAAGCCACCGTCCCCAAAATCACGGTCATCACGCGCAAGGCGTACGGCGGCGCCTATTGCGTCATGGCCAGCAAACACATTCGCACCGACGCCAACTTCGCCTGGCCCTCCGCGGAAATCGCCGTCATGGGTCCCGAAGGCGCGGTCAACATCGTTTACAAACGCGAACTGGACAAAGCTCCCGAATCTGACCGCGAACGCCTCCGCCAGGAAAAAATCGACGAGTTCCGCGACCGCTTCGCCAATCCCTTCGTTGCCGCCGAAAAAGGCTATATCGACGCCATCATCGAGCCTTCCGAAACCCGCCCCCGCATCATCACCGCTCTCCACGCCCTCGAAAACAAGCGCGACACCAACCCCCGCAAAAAGCACGGCAACATCCCGCTTTGACAGCCGCCAGCGCCCGCAGACTCCGCCAACATACATTCCATGACCCGTGAATTCACTTCCATCATCGACAAAGGCGGTCGTTGGTATGTTGCTTACATCGAAGAAATCCCCGGCGTGAACACACAAGGGCGGACGCTCGCCGAAGCCCGGCGTAATCTAAAAGAAGCGCTAACCCTGGTCATCGAAGCAAACCGCGATTTGACGAGTGTGTTTCAGCTTGGGATGAGCTGAAAAGGTCTGTTGCGAGCGTTTCGATAGACAGAAAAATCCCGCCGGTCCAGCGTAAAAATTGTTTCGATGTTCTCCCGATCCGCAAGATATACCACCATCGCATCGGCGAACTGTGGCCGCAGACTTGCATATCGATCCATGATGGCCTCTATCTGCGCGGCCTCCGCTGCTTTCACGGCTGGTATTTCCAGCACTCCCGAGCTTATGGCGGACAAAAGCTTCTTGGCGACCCAAGGGGCTTTGCGCAACAGCCACATCGCTTCTGTAATGACCGGCCAACAGGTAACGAGGGGGCTGGGCAAACTGTGTAAGAGAGAAACACAAATTTGGTGGTTGCGTTCATCCGGCGACAGAACAGCAACCAAGGGGCCGGTGTCCATCAATATCCGGTTCACCTTGGCTTACCGAAACCTTTGAGGTGTCGCTTATTTGTAGCAAGATCTTTCGGCAATCCCTTCGCGCAACCGATCAGCCCAGCTTCCAAAAAGCTATCGTAGGCGTTTTCTTTCTCGCTGCTCTTCGAGAAATACTCCTCCAGCGCATGGCGGACTACTTCCGACTCGTGTTTTCCCGTCGCGCGCGAGCGCTCCTTGAGCCGCTGCACTGTCTTGCCGGGAACGCGCACCGAGATTCTCTGGGACGGCATGACGGATCTCCAATCTTCCTGTCAGACAGTATAGCGTATTTGTCTGACATCTGCCATTTCCCTCGATTCCGCCCATCTCTAATTGGTGGGAAATACGACTCTCTCCGATTGCCGCAAGGCCGGCACGAGGGGCCACTCTCCGTAGCGCCTTCACCCGTTTTGCGCACCTCAAATAATTAGACACGCCGCGCCTGCCCGCCGCTCGGCGCCGCTACCCCTCATGCTAGAATCCCGCTGCATCGCAAAACGCTCATGTTCCGCAAAATTCTGATCGCCAATCGCGGTGAAATCGCTGTGCGCGTCCTGCGCGCCTGCCGCGAACTCGGCATTCGCTCCGTTGCCGTTTTCAGCGAAGTCGACCGCAAGTCCCTGCACGTGCGCCTCGCTGACGAGGCTTATCCCATCGGCCCGGCCTCTTCCCGCGAAAGTTATCTTCGCATCGACAAAATCATGGACGTCGCCCGCCTCTCCGGCTGCGATGCCCTCCATCCTGGTTACGGCTTCCTCGCCGAAAACCCCGCCCTCCCGCGCGCCTGCGTCGAAGCCGGCCTCACCTTCATCGGCCCCTCCGCCGAAGCCATGGAAGCCCTCGGCTCGAAAACCGCCGGCCGCCAGCTCGCTCGCCGCTCCGATGTCCCCACCGTCCCCGGAGCGAACGATCCCATCGAAAATCCCGAGGACGCTCAGGCCCTCGCCCAAAACATGGGCTATCCCGTTCTGCTCAAAGCCGTCGCCGGAGGCGGGGGCAAAGGCATGCGCGTCGTCTCGCGCGATGCCGAATTTTCAGCCGCCTGGCGCGACGCTTCCTCCGAAGCCCTGAACGCCTTCGGCGACTCGCGCCTCTATCTCGAAAAATATCTCGAAAGGCCTCGCCACATCGAAATTCAAATTCTTGCGGACACCCACGGCCGCGTCGTCTCTCTCGGCGAACGCGAATGTTCCGTGCAACGCCGCCATCAAAAAGTCATCGAAGAAGCTCCCTCTCTCGTCGTCACGCCCGATCTCCGCAAAAAAATGGGTGACGCCGCCGTCCGTCTCGCGCGCGCCGGCGGCTATGTCAACGCCGGCACCGTCGAATTCCTCGTCGACGCTCATCTCAATTTTTATTTTCTCGAGGTCAATACGCGTCTCCAAGTCGAGCATCCCGTCACCGAGCAAGTCACCGGCCTCGATCTCGTCAAACTCCAAATCGCCATCGCCGCTGGCCATCGCCTTCCTTTTGCTTGGGAGACCATCACTCCGCGCGGTCACGCCATGGAAGTCCGCCTCTACGCAGAAGATCCCGACAACAACTTTTTTCCCTCGCCCGGCACGATTCTCTCGCGCCATGCTCCCAGCGGCCCCGGCATCCGCATCGACGAAGGCGTCTATGAAGGTTGGACCGTCCCCATGGACTACGATCCCCTCCTCAGCAAACTCATCGCCTGGGGCAACAGCCGAGAAGAAACGATCGCCCGTCTCCGCCGCGCCCTCGAGGAGTATTCCGTCACCGGCATCAAAACCAACGCCGGTCTCTTCCGCCGCATTCTCGCCGAGCCCGATTTCCTCCGCGGTGAAATCCACACAAAATGGCTTGACGAATTGCTCCATCGTTCGCCGCCCCCAGCCGCGGCCCCCGCTTCGCACGGCTCTGCATCTACAGACCGCGCCGCCGCCGCTGCCGTCATCGCCGCCGCCGTCTGGCACGCAAATCAAGGGGACAGTCGTTCCAATCCGCCTGCCTCCTCGAGCAACGATTCTTCTTCTTCCCGATGGAAACAAGACGGCCGCCGCCAACAGTTGGACCGTCTCCCATGAAAACGAAATTTGAAGTCCATCTCACCGGCCCCTCCGGCAAAAAACTCCGCATCGTCGAACTCGAACGCGACGCCAATCAATGGAAAATTACGCTGGACGGCCAGCCGCTCGACGCGAGCGTCGTCGAAATCGATCCCCACACTCTTTCCGTACTTCTCGAAGGCCACTCCTACGAAGTCCACACCATGCAGTCGCCCGGCGGCCTGCTCAAGCTTCAAACGGATTTGCAGGAATTCACCGCCGAAATTTCCGATCCCCGCGCGTGGCGTCGCGGCCGCCACGGCGCGCTCGAACTCGAAGGCCGCCAGCAAATCGTAGCTCCCATGCCCGGCAAAGTCGTCCGCGTCCTGGTCCAAGCCGGCGAAAAAGTCGAAGCCGGTCAGGGTCTCTTCGTCGTCGAAGCCATGAAGATGCAAAATGAAATTCGCTCGCCCAAAACCGGCACTCTCGAGCGCCTCCAAGTAAAAGAAGGCCAGCCCGTAAACGCAGGCGAAATTCTTGCTTGGGTTGAGTAATGAAAGGAAGGAAAGAAGGAACGAATTAGCGAGGAATTTAAGAAGCTGCAAGACGCAGCTTAGTGCCCTGAGGACTTGTCCGGAAAATCCGTCTTCGCCGCATCCGGCAGCTTGCCTGCGGATTCGATGATTTGCTGCGCCAAATAATTCGTCACGTGCGATTCGTCCCTCGCAATCGTCAAGTAAGCGGCCCGCAACAATTGTTCCTTGTGATTGCGCAGCGAGTCCCGAATCGTCTGCTGCACCTGCGGATCGCTCAAGTTCCTCTGTCCCGGCGACTCCCGCGAAATCAGTTTTAAGATCACGATCCGCGGCCCGTCCTTGCCCTGGATCGCCAGCGGCTGGCTCACTTGCCCCGCCTGCATCCCCATCACCGCTTTCTTCAAAATCGGGTCCGATTGGTTCAGCGCGGATTCCGGCACGTAACCCAAATCTCCGCCCATCGTCGCGGAATTCATATCTTCCGAATAATCCATCGCCAGTTGCGCAAAATCCGCTCCGCTGTTCAGCTTGTCCTCGAGCATCTTCACTTTGCGCTGCGCTTCCGCTTCGTTCGTCGCATCATCATTCTTCAAATTGCGAATTTGTAATTCCTTGCGCGGCGTCACCACGATTTCCGAAATCCGGTAGCGCGGCTCCGCTACGTTGAATTGCGCCTTGTTCGCCTCGTACGCGTCCTTGATGTCCTGATCCGTAATGGTTATTTTCGCCACCACTTCGTGGTTCAGCAGCTTCGTGATCGAAAGCTGTCTCCGCAGATCGTTCTTCAAGTCGTCCACGGACACGCCGCGTTCTTTCAATTGTCGTTGGAATTCGTCTTCGGTGTAGGGGCTCTTCAGCTCGGTGAATTTGTCTTCCACTTCCCCGTCGCTGGCTTCCAGGTTCATTTTCTTCGCCCGCTCCAGCAGGATCTCGTTGTTGATCAATTCGTCCAGCACGTTCAACTTCAGCGACAGCGCCTCTTCCTGCGAAGGCTCCTGCCCCTCCGGATTCACCCGCGTCCGGTAATACTTGTCCACTTCGTCCCGCTTGATCTCTTGCCCATTCACCACCGCCCACACGTCCGGCGACGGCTGCGCTTTCTGCTTGCATCCCGTACCCATCGTCAGCGCCATCGCTGCCGCCGGCAACAGCAGTGCCATGCGCGCCACGCCCCTCATCAGGCCGTGCGCATGCCCTGCCACACACTTTTTTTCGAGCAAGGGATTCAAGGTGGGGAGCTCAGGCCGCTTTCTTCACGCGTCCCGCGCGGATGCAGGCCGTGCAAACTCGAACATGCTTTCTCGTGCCGTCCACCACTGCGCGGACGCGCTTCAGGTTCGGATTCCACCGTCTCCGTCTCGTATTATTCGCGTGACTGATCACGTTGCCATAGTGCGGCGCTTTGCCGCAGAATTCACACTTCAATGCCATTGTTCTTCCTACTCAGGCCGTCTTGTCCAGCCGGAAATTTTACTCTTCTCTAGTCGCAATACTGAGCCTCTCATTCTAGCAGACGCCCCACCCCCGTCAAAGCCCGCCTTTCGTTCCGTGTTTTAGCTCCGTCTCATCCCACTTTTCGCCCGCGCACATCCTCCAAATAGCCGCCGCAGCCGCATTACACCACTACTCTACGTAAACGCCTTCTTCCCCCGCCCACAATCGCACCCACGTGTCTCATACCCATTCCAACCTCTTCGGCCCGGACTTCCCGCGACTAGGCGGCCTTTGACTCGCCCGGTAATCGCTTCCAGGCACCAGCCCGTGTCTCCGATTGTCCTAGCCGATGCGGCCCGTGACAAACGACTCCCGGAAGCGTCAATTAATCAGCAGCAAGCAGAATTGTGCCCTGCGGCGGACGGCGTCCAGAAGTTTGCTCGATTTGGGAACCCAAAGCGACCGGACTACGTAGACTACGGAGAGGTGTCCAATGCAAAACCTGCCCGGCAATTTTCGGTACGCCCTGCGACAGTTCCGGTTGGCGCCCGTTTTTGCCGCTACAGCTGTACTAACGTTGGCCCTGGGAATCGGCGGAACCACTGCAATATTCACGTTGATCCACGCTGTGATGTTGCGCTCATTGCCGGTTTCTGATCCTGGCAGGCTCTACCGGGTCGGCGATGGCGACGATTGCTGCGTGGAAGGCGGTCCGCAGGACCGGTGGGGCATGTTTTCTTACCCCCTGTATGTGCGTCTTAAAGCAGAAACGCCGGAATTTGAGGAGGTGACCGCATTCCAGGCTGGACGGGGGCGGTTAGGCGTACGGCGCCAGGGAGTCGAGTCCTCTGCCAGGCCGCTGCGTTCGGAGTACGTCACAGGAAGTTATTTTTCGACGCTTGGCGTGCGCGCCTTCGGCGGTCGGATGTTTTCGCCGGAAGACGACACTCCGGGTTCAGCGCCAACTGCAGTGCTGAGCCATCGGGTTTGGCAGACTAGCTATGGAGCGGATCCGACGGTAGTGGGATCCACCCTCGTCATCGAGGGCCACCCTTTCACGGTAATTGGGATTGCGCCTCCTGGGTTCTTCGGCGAGACACTGGAAAGCGATCCTCCTGATATTTGGCTACCTCTGCAACAGGAGCCCATGATGGATGGCCAAGGCGGCCTGGTGCATCAGTCCATTTCCGCGTGGCTGCGCGTGATTGGGCGGCTGCGCCCGGGAGCCTCGACCGAAGGAATGGGCCCACACCTCACTGTAGTTCTGCGGCAGTGGATGCAGAACGATTCCGGCTATCCGGCGAACTGGATGGCTGACGTGATCCGGTTGCTTCCCAAGCAGGTAGTCAACGTGGTGCCCGCTGGGGCAGGCGTGGCGGTCATGAAGGAAGAGTACGGGCGGAGTCTGCAGATTCTGCTCTCCGTGTGCGGTTTAGTACTGTTGATGGCATGCGCTAACGTTGCGAACCTTTTGCTGACGCGGGGAGTAGCCCGCCGCGGGCAAACCGCAATTCGACTAGCCCTGGGAGCGACGCCGAGCCAGATCGTCGGGCAGGCATTGACAGAGAGCATCTTGCTCGCGATCGGCGGAGCCATAGCCGGACTGCTAGTGGCAATGGCGGCGGCGCGGCTGCTCCTGGCGCTTGCGTTCCACAGTTCGCATTTTCTACCGATCACCGTGGCGCCTTCGCTGGGGGTCCTGGCGTTTGCGTTTGCGTTGGCGCTGGTGACGGGTGTGATTTTCGGAGCAGCACCTGCGTGGCTTGCCACGCGTACCGATCCGGCGGATGCTCTGCGAGGATCCGGCCGTGGCACGAAGGATCGTTCCACCTTCGCCCGGAAGGCGCTTCTGGTGCTGCAAGCCGCGGTGTCCGTAGTCCTGGTCGCTGGCGCGACGATGTTGGGTCGAAGCTTGAACAAGCTCGAACACCAGGATTTCGGTTATCAGGTGCAAGGCCGCGTGGAAGTGGATATCAACAGACCGCCGGCAATCTATACGCCAGCGAGACTGGCGGCGCTCTATCGGCAGCTGGAACAGCAACTCGATCGCATCCCCGGAGTTCAGGGGTCCGGTATGGCGCTGTACAACCCACTCACAGACAACTGGGGCGAACTCATCATGGTGGCGGGGCATCCTCCGGGAAAGCTAGACGAACAATCGGGTGCGTCGTGGGATCGGGTAAGCGCCAACTTTCTTAAAAATTTGGGCATGCGGATCCTGCGTGGGCGAACGTTTACCGCCGCAGACAACGAAAATGCGGCGCCGGTGGCGATCGTGAACGAGGCATTCGTGAAGCGCTTTTTCAAAAGCGACGAAGACCCGCTGGCCCAGCACTTCGGGCTGGACGTCCCACAGTACGCGAGCACATTCACCATCGTCGGGGTGGTGCATGACGCCAAATTCGCGGACTGGGGATTGAGCAGGCCGGCGCGCCCCATGTTTTATGTGCCGCTTGCACAATCCGTGGAGTATCCGGACGATATGATGAAGAAACTCGAGGAGCGCTCGCATTTCATCGGCGGGATTATGCTTGTAACCAGCCTGTCGCCGGGCCGGTTGGAACCACTGCTCACCAGGACACTGGCGAATTTGGATCCCGACCTGACGATCAACAGCATAAGGACGATGCAGCAGCAGATCGAGCTCTCCTTCGATGAGGAGCGCGCCGTGGCCAGCCTCGCCAGTTTGTTCGGGATCGTTGCTTTGGTACTGGCTGCTGTCGGACTGTACGGCGTGACGGCCTATTCCGTTGCGCAGAGAACCAACGAAATTGGCATTCGTATGGCGCTTGGCGCGGATCGCACGAGCGTGATTCAACTCGTTCTGCGCGGGGCTTTCAGGCGCGTGTTGGCTGGCCTCATCCTTGGGTTGCCACTCGCGGTTGGCGCCGGGCGGCTGCTCTCTGCCCAATTGTACGGCGTATCCTCTTGGGACCCACTCGCACTGGGCGTGGCCGCAGGGGCGCTTGCCATCTGCTCATTTTTCGCGGCCATAATTCCCGCAAACCGCGCTGCATCTATTTCGCCCATGAACGCGCTGAGAATTGAGTAGCGAAGCATCAGTCACATGAGTTTTTGACCGCACGAGATGCTTGACGCCCGGGAAGTCATCTTACCGTCCAAGTATCCCATGGGGTCCATGAACAGCACCGGAACAACCTCGTCGCCCAGCAAATTCGCAAGCACTGGCTCAGCAACCCGCGATCTGGAACGACTGCTCGCTTAGCAAACAAAACGCACTTCTCCCTCAATTCGCTACCGCCCTAGAGCTGAATTTCTCTTGCGCCATGCCCTCACGATTTCAGCCCGGCACCGCAGAGTATAAATTCATCTCGCCAACCCTTGACAAATAGTTACTCCTGTCGTATAAAAAAACTAGGTAACTTTGCGGTTTTTTCCGCGTACCGCCAGCATCCTTGCTGGCGTTTTTTGCTTTTGGTAGCACAGGCTTCAGCCTGTGCCAGTGTCCTATCTCTGCCGATGCTCGCACGTACGTTTCAAACCGTGTCGGCAAGCAAGTCCAGAGACCGACTAACCCCGAAAGCCGCTCAATCTGCACAATTTTGGTGCACTTCTTAACTCTTTTAGAATCAACACTTACAGATTTCCGCGCAACTGTATGATTCTAAAGAAAGTAACGCGACGTCTAAACCCTTTAGAAGCAACACTTACAAAAAAACCAGGGGGAGGGTAGGAGTTATGGTTAACTAACTAACGGCTCGCAAACTTCCCCCCGATTATCCGCAGGAACCCTCGAGCCTCCTCCAGCCCCATCGCCAGCAGCGCCCCGAAGTAGATCGCCCCAAACGGCAGCAAGACGGCGATCGCGACAAGAATGGGGTAACGGTGGCCTAGGAACGGTCCCAAAACAGCGACTGCGGCTGGCATCGCAAAGTGCCTTCCGAGAAACTCGTGAATGCCCCATCCCGCCGCCGACGCCGCCACCGCCGCGACCCAAAGCTTCACGAGGGAACCTAGGGGGATGCCCGTATTCCCAATCCGGCGGTTCAGTGTCCGTCGCAGCAGCGCGAACTCAACCCACGACGATATACCCGCGGAAATCGTCAGCCCGGCCGCGCCCCAGCGTGCTTCGATGCCCAGCCAATGCGGCAAAGGAAACGCGCAAAGCAGTCCCAGGATCGTCGTCAAAATCACGCGCACCACCGCGAACTTCAGCGGCGTCCGCGTATCCCGCAGCGCATAGTAAGTCGAGGAATAGAGCCGCCCCAACGTCGAAGCCAGCAAACCCACCGTGGCTCCAGCAAGGATTCCCCAAACATAAATCACGTCGGCCTGCGTGAATTGCCCAGTGCGGTAAATCGCTGCGACGATCACGTCGCCAAGAATCAGGAAGGCGGTGATGGAGGGAACCACAAACATCGCGATCTGGCGCAAGCCGGAATTCAGCCGCCTCCGCAACGCCGCAGCCACTTCCTCCTCGCTCCCCAGCGTGCCGGACATGTGCGGCAGCTCCGACGCCGATACGGACATTCCGAAAAGGCTCACCGGAAGCAAATAGAGAATCTGCGCATAAGAGAGCGCGGCCACCGCGCCCATCGGCAGCCAGCTTGCCAGCAGCGTGTCCACGTAAGCGCTGATCTGCACCACGCCGCGCCCCACGAAAACGGGAATAAAATTGTGCACCACCGTCTTCACGTTCTCCGCCTTGTAATTCAGCGAAAGGCGCAGCCCTCGCAGCAGCCGCAGCACCACGGGAAGTTGCACGGCCACTTGCAGCCCGCTCCCGGCCACCGAGCCCCACGCCAAAATCTGCGCCAGCGGAAATTCCGCGTACCGCCCGCCCCAGCCCAGCATCGTGGCAATCATCGCCGCGTTCCACACCACCGGCGCCGCATACGAAAGGAAGAATCGCTTGTGGCTGTTTAGAACTCCCAGGCACCACGCCGAAAAAACCATCAGCCCCGCGCTCGGAAAAAGAATCCTCACCAGCCGGATCGTCAATTCCCGCTTGGCGCCGGTGAATCCGCCCGCGATTGCATCAATCAAGTAAGGCGTGGTGAGCACGCCGACGAGCACGATCAGTGAAGTCGTCAGCGCGAGCAGCGCCGCCACGGCACCGGCCGTCCGCCGCGCTTCTTCCTCATCCTCGTGCGCCAGCAGCTTCGCGTAAACGGGAATGAAGGAAGCGGAAAGCACGCCTTCGCCGAACATGTTTTGCAGGAAATTAGGAATGCGGAACGCGGCCTTGAAAGCATCCGCGGCATCGGAGTTGCCAAAATAGTGCGCGAACACGCGCTCGCGCACCAGACCGGCGACGCGGCTGAGAAAAATTCCTCCTGCTACCAGAAAAGCGTGGTGCCTCGACCCGCCTTTGGATTCTTCTGCTTTTGCGGAGTTCGTCACGAGAAATGAAGAGCCGATTTGAGCATACGATGGAATCAATTCATTACAAGAGCCGCCCGCGGAGATGTCAACCTCGAATCTGCCAAGTGTTCTTTATCTGCGGCCTCCCCGACGACAATCTGAGACCACGCCACGGACTTCCAGCGGCTCCTCGACCAGCAAAAGCTTTACGCCGGTCGGGCCGATTCTGCTCCGCCCCCAAGAAAATCCTGCGGAGGACCGCAGTCGCCCGCTGGTCAATCCAGGTCGACCATCGTCTTCGGTTGCAAGCCATCCCCAGGTAGCCTCCGGCAGGCCTCGAGAATTTCCACCAAGCCGTTCCGGGCGTCCGAGTTTCGCCGCAACCCATGCGTCCTTGGTGGGTTCAAAAAAGGGGCCGGCCTGCCCATCGCAGCGTTGGAACGGGGCGGACAACTCTGGCAGGCGCAAGGCCCATACGGCTCCAGCGCAACCTTCCGGCGGCCTGGGGCATCTCAATATCGAGGTAGGTCATTCTGTTTCAATGGGTTACAGAAGCTTGACCTGTCCTTTAGTGCTGGTTTTAATTTGCCCAAAGCACTATTAGTCCCGTCCCTACAGGGTTCGTTCGATTGGCCCTTGACGGCTAACCAGCCCGCTAAACTTGTACTTCGAGCCTTCGGCTGAAAGGAAACCGATCGCCTTGGTCCAGTTGACTCCAATCAGTTCCCGCACTCCGTCGACCCGCCTCCAGGACTTGTGGGCGGCGATCGCTCGTCTGGCCGTGGCGCTCGGCCTTCTCTTCTGCTTGAGCCTGCCCCCGGCCTACGCGGACATCGGCGTCCTTCTCAACGAGTCCTTGGACACCAGTTTCGCCAGAATCTCGGGCTCCGGCCACAGCGCTGTTTATTTCTCCCGTATCTGCGCCGATTCTCCTATCAAGCTCCGCCTCTGCCGGCCCGGCGAAGAGGGCTCGGTCATGAGCAATTACACCACTCTCGGCGAAGATCAGCCCTACGAGTGGAACGTCGTCCCTCTTTCCATCTATTTATACGGTGTCGAGGACCCGCAGAACCGCCCCCTCTTCGGCTCGCAAAAAATCAAGCATCTGCTCGAAGAGAGATATCGCGAAATGTATCTTTTGCCCTACTGCCAGTCTAAGGAATGCCGCACCAGCAACAAAGCCGAGTGGCGCGAAATGGTCGGCGCCACGCTCGAACGCAGCATGTACGCTTTCGTCGTTTCGACCACCGTCGAGCAGGACCGCGCGTTCATCGCGGAGTTCAACTCTCTCCCCAATAAAAATCACTTCAACGGCATCACCCGCAATTGCGCCGAATTCAGCAGGCGCGTGATCAACACCTATTTCCCTCATGCCGCAAGAGCCGATTATCTCAACGATTTTGGGCTGATCACCCCAAAAGCTATCGCCCGCTCCTTTGCCCACTATGCCGCACATCATCCAGAAGCGAATTTCCGTGTCCTGCATTTCGCCCAGTTGCCGGGCACCATCAAGCTCAGCAGTGAGTGCCGCAATGGCACCGAGCAGTTGTATCACTCCAAGAAACTTCTCGTGCCCATGCTCATTTTCGCGGACCACGAATTGCCCTTCATGGCCGCCTCCTATCTCCTCACCGCTCGCTTCAATCCCGAGCATGAACTCGAACACCATCCAAGTGCAGGCGCTTCCGTCCTCGACCAGGAAATTCACCAGGCAAAATCGGGGAATGACGTTCCTCGTGAACAGCAGCTCGAAGCGCTCGTCAATCAGGAAGGCGCTCAGCTCGTGGGCACCCCCAAAGAGTGGAAGGATTATCGCGAATCCTTTTCTGCTTTCGCCAATGATGCGATCAACCGCGAAATCATTCCCAACGATGATTTTCTGAACCGTCTTTTCAAGTATCTGGATCGCGCCGGGACCCTGTCCGTAAGCGCCGATGGCGCCCTTTGGCTGGAATTGCCGCAAAGCGGCAATCCCGTGAAGCTCGGGCTGAGCGCCAGCAATCTTTTCGCTCCCGGCACCGATTCTCAGTGGGCCTACGCCCTCACTCTCGCCCGCGCCAATCACTATCTAAAGAGCCCAATGCACAGCCGCGAAATCATGCCCGACTTCAAGGACGACTGGGCCCTTTTGCAACAGGCTCGCCTCAATTCCTCCGTCTCCACCGCCGCGAACACCAGTTTGCCGTCGGCTAATTCGCGCGCAGTGTCTGTCGCTTCTCTCCAGGCACCATAAAACGCAGTCCTTCAGGCGCCGTAATGCACGACCTGCTGGTCCTGTGAGTACTAAGGCTCTGCTGCTACTATTTTTACCTCTCCGTACCATTTTCTGACTTCTCTTTTTGCGCAACTTTAGTCTTGTCAGTCTCATCTGTACTGATGTAGTTTCCCCTTCACGGTGCGGCGCATGTTTCCCTTGGTCCGAGTCTTGTTCTTGATTTTCGCTTTGTTTTTCGTCTCCGGTGAGGCGAGTTCCCAACCACACGCTGCTCCTGCATCTGCGTCCACTACCGCGCCTGCAGCAATCTCAACTGTGCCTCCTGTCATCGTCATCGGTTTCGTCGGTGGCTTCGTGCACCACGATGATCGCGTTCACACCGAGGTTCAGCTCATCGATCGTCTTCGCGAGGAATATGCTTCCGGAATTTTCGGGGAAACGTTTGAAAACCATCACGGCAAGGCCGCGCTCAAAGCCGTTCTTCACCTTCTGGATGCCAACCGCGACGGAACTTTGACTCCGCAAGAAAAGCAGAATGCCCGAATCATTATTTTTGGCCACAGTTGGGGCGCTTCGGAAACCGTCGAACTCGCGCGCGAACTTGGCAAAGAGGGCATCCCCGTCCTCCTCACCATCCAGGTCGATAGCGTCTCCAAGCTCGGCGAGAACGACTCCCTGATTCCCGCGAACGTCGCGCAAGCGATCAATTTTTATCAGCTCGATGGATTCCTCCATGGCCAATCGAAAATTCGCGCTGCCGATCCCGAACGCACTCGCATCCTGGGCAACTTCCGCTCCGACTACAAATCGAGGCCGCTCACTTGCGGGCAATATCCCTGGTGGGACCGCGCTTTCATGAAGCCGCACATCCAAATCGAATGCGACCCCACCGTGTGGAAACAAGTCGAATCGCTGATTCGCTCCAATTTATCGCTGGAGGCGCGAATCCCCCCGGCCAACGAATCCAGTTCGTCCGATTCGCCTTTCAATAACAAATAGAATTTTTCACTCTAATTTGTTTACTCTAACGAAAGTGGAGTCGCTTCAATCTTTGAAAGCGCTCAGGCGCCCTTGGCGTTACGTTTCCAGGCCAATCAGGCGCATCAGTTCCAGCGCGTTGCTTTTCTCCACCACGCCCTCACGCAAACGGTAATCAAACAGCATCTTTCCGTCCGCCACTTGATCTTCGAAATGCATGTTGCGCAAAACATTTCCGAGCGCCGCGGCAATCTCCGTCAATGCCAGATCGTGCGTGGTTACAATTCCGATCGCGCGCCGCTTCAACAGCGCCTGAAGCAAGCCTTCCGCGCCGATGCGGCGATCTTTGGAATTCGTGCCCTCGAGCAACTCATCGAAGAGAAAGACGAGTGGCACCGTTCCATTCGCGGCGTCAAACACTTTTCGGATGTGAAGAATTTCCGTGTAAAAACTCGATCGCCCTTCCTGTAGGGAATCGGTGCTGCGAATTCGCGTTCCGATTTTCAGGGGCGTCAAGCGCAGCCGCGTTCCGCGGATCGGCGCGCCCGCCATCGCGAGCACCGCATTGATTCCCACCACGCGCAATAGTGTGCTTTTCCCGGACATGTTCGACCCGCTTACCAGCACGACGCGCGTCTTCTCATCCAACCGCACGCTGTTGCGCACGCATTTGTCCGCTGCAATCAACGGATGTCCCAGCGCTTCGCCATCAAAAAATCCTGGCCCTTCTCCCGCTGGCACGAATTCCGGAAAAGGATCCGCCGGATGCTCGAACGAATATGCGGCCAGAGAGAGCAGCGCCTCCATCTCTCCGGTCAACACGACCCATCGCCGCATCTTCGCGCCCCAGCGACTGCGCCACGCCTCCGCCGCCATGGCCACCTGCACGCTATACAGAAACGGCAGCTCCGCCAATCTGGCCATGAGGTTTTCCCGGCCGTCCATCCAATAGACGATCCTCGCGAATCCGCGAATCGCGCGCGAAGCCGGCTCGCTCCCCTCCGTCAACTCCGCCGTGAACTTGCGCAGTCGCGTCGATTCAAACGATTCCCGCTCGAGCCGCTCGAGGATCTCGGAAAAAAGAAGAACGCCTTCCGCGTTGCAGTTCACTCCCTCGATCACCGCGTTTGCCCTGTGCCAAAGCCATCGAAGAGCCGCCGCCTCGATGAGAAAAACGCTGAACAGAGGCCACAGATTCCAAGTCTCGAAGAAATAGACGATTGCAGCCGCGGCTGCGACCGCCAGCAACGCCGCCGCGCTCCGCCACAGCGTGCCAAACGGCAAATTTGATATCGTCTCCGACCAATCGATCAAAGACTCCGGATTCAGCCGGGCGCGTAGTTCATCTCCGGTCACGGCCAAATCCTCGCGTAAATCCAGCTTTTCGCGCAGCTCCTCGATTAATTTCTGGCGCTCCAAAATCTTTGGCACCTCCGATCCTTCGCTCAGCCAACGCGCCAGTTGGCTCTCTCCCATGGGCAAGCGCGCCGTCGAAAGCAATTCGAACAAACACCCGCGGCCAAAGAGATCCAAATCTTCCGCATACACATGATTCGCATCGCGAAATTGCTCGCCCGTGCGGCCGCCTCCAGCCCAGCGGTCCTCGATGCGGGCGATTCCTCTTCGATAGAAGTCCGCTGCCGTCTGCGCTCTCCGCTTCGCGCGCAAAACGCGGCCGTGCAAAATGCTCAGCAGCACATAGACCACGAACGGTGCGATCAGCCAGTAGATCGACAGCGAATGTCGCGCAAAAATAATCCACGCAGCCGCCAATCCTGCCGCGATTACTGCCAGCTTCCCATTCCCCAGCCTCAAATGAAGGCGGTCCCTTTCGGCAATTGCCGCCAAACGTTGTTCCAGCCGCTTCGAATACTCCGCCTTTGGCTCAGCCACGTTTCCTCTCACTCGTCAAGCGCGGCCCATGTTCCTATTCATAAACCGCAAACCGTCCGTCGAGTCTATCTCTTATCGCGAATCGCGGCATCCAGGAGCGCGAGCAGCTCCCGGAGTGAAACATCTATTCTGACTTTCACCTTGCTCCTCTGTTGCTGCCGCACGCCGAAGTTGAGCGCGATGAGCAAGGAGTTGTAGATTGGATAGTCTCGAGACCACAGAAGAGCTAGAATCCAGGCTGCAGAGAATGGCGTTCAAATGGAATCACGGTTTTGCAGAAATTGTCTTGGCCGCTCTGTGCCCCGTCTTCGCCGGTCTTGCGGCGAGCGCGCTGCTTCTCGAACCGAGTTTGCCCGCCGCTCAGAAGCCGCAAGACATCCAAAAGAAAAAGATAAACCGCGATCTGTACTGGCATCCGCCTAAGCTCGATTCGCCGGTGAGATCCGTAAGCTCCTCGCCGCCTTGCGTGCTGCCCGACGTTCTGGCCCAGGCAGCCGAGCGTACCAGCGAGATGGTCACCGATCTGCAAAACTTCACGGCGCAGGAGAAGATCCAATACCAATCCAAGGACGTGGAGGGTGTCGTGCAGACGCTCGGTTCCGCCACGTTTGATTACGTCGTGATTTTCAACCACGCACCGGGAAAGCCAGTCGTCGAAGAAAGCCTCAAGCCCACGCATGGAAGCACCTTCTCCTCGGTCGCCGCACAGAGCAGAGGGCTGCCGGAAATGGTGTTGCTATTTCTTCCCAATATGCAGGCCGACTATGAAATGAAATGCGAGGGCGCGGGGGATTGGGAAGGCCAGAAGACCTGGGTGGTTCATTTCCAGCAGCGCCCTGATAAACCGAAGCGCACATTTTCTTTCAGCGGCATGGGCGGCGTGTATCCGGCCAGCCTCAAGGGCCACGCGTGGATTGCCGCCGACTCCGGCCAGGTTGTGCACATGGAGATCGGCCTAATGGAGGAAATCCCCGAAACCCGAGTGCGGCAGTGGTCGCTCTCGATCGATTACGCGCCCGTTCGATTCCGCACGAAGAACGCAAGCGTCTGGTTGCCGGAAATTGCCGATTCGTATTACGACTTTGGGGATCACCGCGAGATTGTGTATCACACCTTCACGGATTTTGTTCTCTTCTCGACGCAGTTCAATCAGCAAATCGGGGCTCCGAAGCAGCCCTGACCTAGCGCGAGCTTGGCCAAACCGAAGCGTCCGAGTTATTTCTGGCCGGTCAATTCGGCCCACTCGCGCTCGCCGCGCTCGAGCATCGCGGGCAAGTCCTGCGGCAAGAGGAATCGCTCGTGAACCAGCTTCATGGCCGCTTCGGCGAACTCGCCCATGTAATCGTCGCGCGAAGAATATCTTTCTGCAATCGACAGCCGCGGATCGCCGGATTTCTGGCGTTCGGCCGCGGTTTTCGCGAAAGGAATAAACGAACCGAAAAAGCTGAGGCGCAAATCGGGCGCACCGATGCTGGGGTCGCGCAGATTCCATCCGGTATACGTGGCCAGCGGCACTTGCAATTCCGGCAATCGGACGCCGCCGAGATCGTTGCCGTCGGCGTCCACTTGCGGCACGAGCACGGCGAAAGGCTTGCCGACTTTGGGAGGCTCAAAAGTGACGATGCCTTCTTTCCACTGCGGGCCGAAATCCAGATGATAGGCGAGGCTGGTTTCGTGCGGCTTGTTGACGCCGGGTATATTCGGGAAATTCCACTTATCGAGCGGCACCAAAGTTTGCTCCGCGATTTTCGGGTAGGTGCTCGGCGGAGGCGGCGTGCCGTCTTTCACCCACTCGTCCATGTCCGTGATCAGCGCTCTCCAATACCATTGGACCGGATTCGGATTGTGGAGCTGCTGCGCATCGGAATCGGGCCAGTCCGGCGTGGATTTCTGCGGGGGAAAGGCGACGGAAAAATGCTGCAAACCGGCAAGCATGTAGATGCGTACATCCTCGCCGAGCTGTGCGTCGCGCAGACCGTCCGGCGAAGTGTGGATTAAGGACGCGGAGCGGCCCCAATATTCGTAGGACGTGTTGGTAAAAAATATTTTCGGCTCGGTGTGGGATTTGGCGGGAGCATCGAGCAGCCCCACGGTTAGGCCGGTTTCGGGATCGGTTTCGGGCAAATCCGTGAAGGGAAAGAGATCGGTGGGGAAGAAAATGCTGGAGAGCGGCTGGGCGTCGCGGGAAGGCTGCGCAAAGCGATGATTGAAGCTGCCGCGGCCCGCGCCGGCCACGTGCGCGATGACGCCATCCATCACTTGCCGGCCTTGCTCGTCGGCGTTGAAATCCTGATAGAGAAAATGGCGAAGGAAACGGCCGCTCTGGGAAATTCCGACGGCGTAAACGCGGTGAACGGGAGCTGTGGATTGCGGATCGTACTTCAAATAGGAAAGGAAATCGCGAACGGAGGCGAGGCCCACGCCGGCAACGACAGGATCCTTCGCTTCGTAAACGACTTCATAAATTTTTCCTGGCAAAAATCCGCCGTTCAGATGAATGAAATGAGGGTCGGCGGTAAGTTGGCCATCGACAATGTGGGCAAAACTCCATTCGGTGCGCGGAATGGTTTGCCGATCGCCGGCTGGCGTCTCGCGCACCGTCAAAACATTTTTGGGACTGGCAGGATCGTGGACGGGATAACTTTTGCCGCCGGTTGGCCCGAGGAGAAAATGGCCGAGGGGCATGTCTTCCACTTTTTTCGCCGGAGTGAAGTCCGAGCGAACCAGGCCGCGAATCGTTTTTCCGCCTGGATCGTGCGCGACGGGAGCCGAAAGGCGCAGGCGGTCGTCCTGCTCGGAGAGATCCGCTTCCCAGCCGACCCACGCGATGGTGTAGCCCTGGCGCATGAGGAAGCCGTCGCCGAATTCCGCTTTCGGATCGGAGGAAGTGACGCCGTTTGCGATATGCAGAATGCCCTTTCCGCCGCGGTTTGAAACTTCAAACAGCGCGGCGCCGTTGCCTTTGTCGATGTCGCGCGGCCTGAGGAGATAGAAGTTCGCGGAAAATTCCACTTCGCCCTGCGCGTTGCGCGGCGCCTTCTCCAGATCGATGATCTGGCGGTTGTGCGCGTTCGCGGGATCGACGGCGAAATAGATACGGCCGGTGATTTTTTCGTAGGCTCCCGCCAATCCGAAGGCGCGGCCATCCTGAATTTCGGAGCGGGAAAGAATTTCCACGCGCGTGACGCGGGCCTCTGCGGCTGAAAGAGAAAACAACAAGAGGACGATCGAAAAAAGCAAAGCGACACGCATATTCGTACGACGCATCAGAAGCCTCCAGAAGAGCCACAGCTTACATCATTGGCCGGCAAAGCCAACGCCGCTGTTGCGGATTCCGGCCGTTTAGCAAAGTTTACGTAAGTCTCGAAACGCGGCCTTGGAAGTGCACGTTGTGCGGGAACCTAGCAAGGTGAGGGATAGGGCAGAAAAAATCACTCTTAGGAGAGGAGGGACGGGCAATACCTGCCCACTGACACTCTTCTTCTTTGCTAGAATGGGCTTCTACCAATGAGTCGAATCCGCCGGCGTGATTTCGTAAGGACAGGGATTGCAGCAGCGCTCATCGGTTCCGCGCGCCCCGGGTTCCCGGCGTCCGCGGACGAGATCTTTACCGATCGAACCAAGGAATCGGGAATCGATTTTGTTCACTTTAATGGAATGGCAGGGGCGCATTATTACCCGGAGGTCATTGGATCGGGGGTTGCGCTCTTCGACTACGATAACGACGGCGACCTCGACATCTTTCTGGTCCAGGGATCACAGCTTGGCCCCCACCAGGAAGCAAGCCAGACAATCTATCAGCCCCAATTGCCGCTGCGAGGCAGGCTTTATCGCAACGACTCTGTTCGCCACGACGACGGCAGTGTCACGCTAAAGTTCGTAGATGTTACCGAGGAGAGCGGCATCAGGGCAGTTGGATACGGAATGGGTGTCGCGGCGGCGGACTTCAACAACGACGGATGGGTGGATTTATATCTCACGAATTTTGGCCACAATCAGATGTGGCGAAACAACGGTGACGGGACGTTCACGGATGTTACGGCGGAAAGCGGGACTGATGTTCCGGGCTGGAGTTGCAGCGCGGCCTTTGTGGATTATGACCGCGATGGCTGGTTGGACCTCTTCGTAACCAACTATGTCGATTTCAGGTTTACCGACCCGAAGACGTGCCTCGCTCCGAGTGGTGCGAGAGATTACTGCGGACCTTTGGCATTCGAGCCACTCCCAAACCACCTTTTCCGCAACCGCCGTGACGGCACGTTTGAGGATGTGTCGCTCCGTTCGGGGATCGGCCGCGAGTTTTACGGCGCCTTGGGGGTTGTGTGCGCCGACTTCAACGGTGACGGGTGGCCTGATATTTTCGTCTCCGATGATATGCGTCCCAACCAGTTGTGGATGAACCAGCGTGACGGAACTTTTAAGAACGAGGCTCTCTTGGCCGGCTGCGGGCTCAACTCAGACGGCCATCCGCAATCGAGCATGGGTGTCGACGCCGGAGATCTGTTTGGCCGCGGGAACGAAGATCTTGTGGTTACAAATCTCACCGGGCAGTACGCATATCTCTACGAGAACGACGGTAAGGGGTGGTTTGAGGATCGCTCGTTTGAAAGCGGGATTGCTCTGGCAACGCGGCGCTACACCGGATTCGGTGTGGGCTTGCTGGATTACGATAACGATGGTTGGTTGGATCTGCTGATGGTGAATGGCGGAGTCATTATCATCGAAGAACAGGAGCGTAAGGGCAGCCCATATCCGCTCGGGCAGACCAATCTTCTGTTCCATAACAACGGGAAAGCAAAGTTTGAAAACGTGAGCAGCCGCGCTGGAGAAGGATTCTCGATCTTGGGAGTGGGGCGGGGCGCCGCATTCGGAGATATAGACAACGATGGTGACGTCGACGTTGTAGTTGTCAATAACAGTGGCCCGGCGCGCTTGCTCATTAATAATGTGGGGCACCGAAAGCCTTGGATAGGATTCCGTATGATCGGAGATAAATATCATCGCGACATGCTGGGGACGCGCGTGGCAGTTTTTCGCCGCAATGCCCCGACGCTTTGGCGGCGAGTTCATAGCGATGGCAGTTACTGTTCTTCCAGCGATCCAAGAGTTCTGTTCGGATTGGGCGACGCTCCGGAAATTGCCAAGGTACAAGCCCACTGGGTGAGCGGCCGTGTGGAAGAGTGGACCGGCTTGCCGTTAGGTAAATACACCACGCTCCACGAAGGCAGCGGAACCGCTGCCTCTAAATCATGAAGGCAAATTTATCCCGGGTGCTTTTGATCCTGCTCGCCCTGAGCGTGCGAAGCTACGACGGCCTCTTTGCGCAGCAGAAACAGCAGGCTTCTTCGAATCCGGCGGGGAATCAGGCTGGTCTGGTGGAGATTCCACAACCTGATCTCTCCACTATTGAAGCAAACGTTCAAGAGCACATTCGAACGACGCAAAAGGCGTTGACGGACACTTTGGCTCGCTCCGTTTCGACGACGATGGAACGCGGAGAGGCTTACGGAACGCTGGGGCAAGTTTATCAGGCGTATGGTTTCGACGATGCAGCGCGAGCATCGTATGAAAACGCGGCGAAGCTCGAACCTCAGTCATTTCGCTGGCACTATTACGCGGGATACCTCGAACAGAGGATTGGCGATAACGATTCCGCTCTGCGTTCCTACCAGCAAGCAGAGGCCATTCGGCCGAAGGACTCGATTGTATTGTTGCGTCTGGGAAATTTGGAGCTCAGCGCGGATCATGTCGAGATAGCCAAATCCTGGTTCCTCAAATCACTGGCTCAACCGGGCCCGGCGGCGGCCGCCCTGATGGGACTGGGCAAAGCTGCCTTGGCGGAGCACCAATACTCCGCTGCATTGAAATACTTCAAGGAAGCTTTAGCGCGGGAGCCTCAAGCGTCCAGCCTTCACTATCAGCTTGCCATGGCTTATCGAGGTCTGGGTGATGCGGATCAGATGCAGAAGGAGCTGCAGGCAAGAGGCGACACAGATCCCACCATCGAGGACACTTTGTTGGATGAGATCAACCAGCTGAATCGGGGAAAAACAGGCTTGTTGGAGCGCGCGAGCAAAGCCATGCATGAGGGTCGATTTACTGATGCATCCGCCGCGTACCGGGAGATGATTCGTCTCAATCCGAACGACGCAATCGCATACCGATACCTCGGCGTGGCTCTAGCTAAGTCCGGAAATCTCACGGAGGCGCTGGAAGACTATGAGCATTCGTTGCAGTTGGACCCCTATAGTGCTCCGGCTCAGTACAGCATGGGCATTTTGCTAATTGAGACCGGGAAAGAAGAAGCAGCGATCGAACATTTTCGAGAAGCTGGGAGAATCGACCCCGGACTCGTCCCGGCTCATTTCCAGCTCGCGAATCTGCTGATGCGCAACGGAAAAGATGAGGACGCGAGTCAACAATATGCAATTGTGACAAAGCTCGATCCGGAGAATCGATTCGCCCGGTTGATGCAAGCCATGGCCCTGATTCACGCGGGTTCCTATGGGCAAGGGCGCAAGGTGCTGGAAGCGGCGTCGGTAGCGTTTCCCGACGATCCGGACATCGCAAATGCACTGGCCCGGCTGCTCGCCGCAGCTCCCGACCCCGCAGTTCGCGAGGAGAGTCGGGCGCTTCGTATCGTCGAAAGGCTTGTGCGCAATCAGCAAGGAGACTCTTTCGAGGTAGGCGTTACGTTCGCCATGGCGCTTGCCGCGGTTGGCCGCTTCAAGGAAGCTGCCTTCTATCAACAAGAAATCATTCAACAAGTGGAGAACTCGCAAGAATTCGCGCTCGCCCGCCAATTGCGGCAGAATCTTGATCTATACACACACCAGAAAGCCTGCACCACGCCGTGGGCCCCGGATGATCCGATTTTTCATCCGGTTCCGGGCAAGTTGGAACTTTCGATGGGGAATTAAGGAAATGACGACGATTGGTGCGGTGTTTAAATTCTCCCGGCGCGAACACCGGGCTTGCTCCAGCGCGAAAAGTGATGACGGGTCAGGCCTTCAACATTCGCAAGCAAACTACAGCCGTGGGAGGGCAACGCCAACGCCACAGTTGCGGATTCCGGCCCTTGGAGCAAAACAACCGGGCTCTTGTTTGATTTCGAGAACCTGGAAGGCAGAGATAGTGCGTTTTCCGCGAGGAACCTGTTTGGGCGATTCGCCGATTCGTTTTTATTTCAAGCTTGTCGACGACAGTGGAGCGCCACTGGCTTGGTCGGCTTTCGCGGCCCACAAAATCACGTTGTCCTTGGCTTTTTGCACGTCGGGCGCGTTTGGCATCAAAACGACGTAGTGCTGCATGCAATCGGCGGCGTCGGCGTAATCGGTGAGCTCGGAATAGGCTACAGCCGCGTCGTACCAGCCTTGGGCCCAGGTGGGATCTGATTGCACGCCGAGTTCGTAGTAATCGACGGCGGCCTTCAAGTTGCGGTTTTTGAGCGCGTCTTCCGCTAGAAGCCGGTCCTTATACACTTCGTCCGAGATGGGAGGCTTCGTTGCCGACGCTACCCAAGCGGCGGTCTTTTGCTGGAAGTCCGCCAGGGCGGCGGCGTAATCCTGCGGGTCCTCACTACAGGTGAACGATTTTCCTCGAAGGGTGTCGTTGGCGAGCATGGTCACGGCGGCTTGGAGAAGATCCAGGGCGTCGTTCGAAGCGGGCCCCGGCGCATAAACGAGGTGATAGGTTTTCTTTTCTTTGGTGCGCAGGTAAAAGTCGGCGTGCATTAAGAACCCTGGAGAAACGCTGATCTTGGCGATGTCGTCATATCGAACGCTTTGCTGCTTGTTCTTGGAAACCTGAAGGACCAGTCCGCCTTGAACGAGATGCACTTGCGGGAACCTGTACATCACTTGGCGGAAAGTGGCCTTTTCCACGTTACAAGCAGCGCGGTCGGAAATGAGGGTTGGGTTGCCGGCCCCGGCTGTCTGCGTTTGCGCCTGCGCTTGGGCCAGTACCTGCGCTTCCAGACGTGTGGGGGCGATCCAGGCTAGAAGGCCGAAAAGTAGAATCGAGAAAATCCAACGGTTCGTCATTTTTCGCTTCTCCATTTTTGAAAATGCGCGGAAATCAGCGAGCCTTGCTGTAGCACGCTATCTCCGCATTCGTGCGGTCGATCCGTTCTCCAAGCATGGACTGCGCTCTTTGAAACGCTGCGTCGTTCTGGCTGATTTGCCGCAACCGTTGCAGGCCCAGATAGCCGACAGTGAGGTCGTAACCAATGTCGATCGTGGCGCTGGTGGCGTCCCATGTCTCGCCGATGAAGGTGGCATGCGCGGCAATGTCAGCGATGGACGCGGCCCGTGAGAAATAAGTGAGCAAGTCCGCGTTGTGCGCGGCGAATTTCATCACTTGCTTCAGGCCATCCAAACTCGGATTAATGTCCTCGGCCTGCACATTGCTGAGATCGAGATTTTTCGAGGCTTCGATTGGATTGTTTTGCCCGCAGGACATTTTGCCGTTGTTTTTTTGGCACGGCATGTTCGTGTCCGTGATCCACTCGCCGAAATCCCTGGCTGAGTTGAAGCTGTCCACGCGTTCGTTCCACTTGAAGTAATTGGCCCATTGCGATTCCAGTTCCCGGCGTTTTTGCAGCAGGGGCTGGATCTGATTGCTCTGGAGATCGCTCCACTGCGCGTTGAGGCGCGCAAGCTCCGCGGGATCTCCCTTCGCGGCATCGACTGCTTGCCGGGCGCCGGCCATTTCCTGCCTCAATTGTTTAGCTTCCTCATTCACCGCTTGAATCTCGCCGTGCAGTTCGATCTCCGCATCCTGAAGACCCTCGTGCGTGGACTTGAAAAGTCCATCCACGCCTTTGTCCAACGCATTCGTGCCGGCGTCTTGCGCGGCTTTGCGCATATCGTCAAGCCAATCGTTGCGGTCCGCGTTTTCGTTTTTTGCTGTTGCGGCGATGCGGTCGTACGCCAGCCGGTCGGCGTCGAGCCGTTTTTGCAACTGATCGAGCGACGGCGCAGAGCCCGCGCCGGCCGAAGAGCCGCCGATGCGGCTGAGACACGCGGCAACGCTTTCGACGATGGGATGGCCAACGCGTTCCGGCGTGGCCAAGATCGCAGGCACCTGAGAATTTACATGCGTCAAATTCAAAGCCGCGGAGCTGTAGCGTGGGGAAGCGGCGGGCATGGCCGCTGCGCGCTGTGTGCCGCCGGAGGCGCTGAATGGAGTCGGCGGCGCGGACGCAGGAGGCGCGAAGCTGGCGAGCGAATCGGTCGCACGGTCCCGGGCGATCGTCAGTCGCGCATTAGCATCTTCAAAGATTGCGCGCGCGGTTTCGGAAGCTTGTTCATCCGTCTGAGCCGCATTCACCATCTGTTGATAGGCCTGCGTCTGGGCTTCCGTGGCGTTACTCGAGGGGAGCTGCTTTTGCGCGTAGCTCAGCGCCGTCTGGTCCGCCTGCGCGTGGCCCTGCGCTTCGGACGCGGCTTGCAAAGCGTCTTGCTGAGTCTTGGCTGCGGCAGCGTACTGTTGGTCCGCAGTTTGAAAGTCGCTCACAAACGGATCGTCGCTCGCGACCGCGAGCGCTGGGTTCTTCGCGGCGGCTTGCAATGCGGCGTCCTCGGCGGTGACACGTTCGGGTCCACTCAAGTTCGTCGCGGCATCCGCCACCGCTGCGGCTTGGGCAGGTTCGACTTGCCCCAGGTTGATCCCCGGCAATCCCGCGATCCCCTCGCCGGCCGGCTGTGTCGCCGAATCGCCCAGTTTCATTTGCAATCCGCCCGAAGCATCCGCGGAAGGCTGATTGTCGCCGTTGGCCGGACCTCCCACGTTGATGCCCGGCAGCCCTGCAATGCCGAATCCCTGATTTGAGCTGTCGCCGAGCTTGAACTGCGCAGGCGCATCGTTTGTGCCGCTCAACTTCATGGCGGGGTCGCCGCTCGATTCGCCACTGGTCTTGAACGCCAAATCCGTCGAGTTTCCGCTGAGCTTCAATTCACTGTTCAGGCGCGCGAACATCAAATCCTGCTGGCGGCGTTGTTCGAGCGCCGCCTGCTGCGCGAGCCGCTCCTGCTGCTGGCGCACCGCGGCGTCAAACATCTCGCGCTGGCGCTGGGCTTCGGCATTGTTGGCGAAAAAGGAGGTCAGAAAGCCCTGCGTGAAATTCTGGGCGAACACGGCCGTGTAAGGATTCTTGATGTTTTGGAGAATCCACATGTTCGCGCCGAGGTTCAGGACGTCGCCCACGGGATTTCCCGTGGATTTCGCGTTGCTGCCGGGTGAGGCGGAAGCTCCTCCGTCAGGCGTGCACTTGCAAGGCGTCGAACCGTAAGGAATCGCGCTTGTTCGCGCGGATTCACAAAAATCGTGGGTGATGCCGGATTGGCTCTTCGTGCCGCTGCTACCCCCCATGGCTATGGCGCATTGAGAAGACCCGCCGCAGGAATAATTGTAGGAGCATGTATCCGCGCGGCTGCTCGTCGAACCCATACACAGCAGGAACGCAAGCAGGGCCAAGAGCCCAGCGCTCCGAAGCAATGTGCGGGCAAAGGAAGAGACTGGTGCGCCGAATTCCCAAACCGCAATCTGTTTCCCACCGGATCGACCCTTGGTGAGATTTTTGATGCGAACGCGGAATGTGGGCCGCCAGGCTAAGTGGCTGGACATTTTGCACCAAGCTGAAGTGGGTTCCGAATTGTCTAAACTGAAAAAGCACTCGACCAAGGGCGATCCCGCGACGAACTCGCCGGCCATCCCTAGTCCAACACTGCCTAGAATTGATCGTAATTGTGGCCTGGGCATCCCGCAAGCCGATTGTCCGACACATGTTCCAATACGGCACCCGATTCAGTGGAGCGTTTGAGTAGGGGAGGCGCCGGTGGCTTGGACAGACAATACTGGAGATCCGCGAGCTCTGTAGCTCCTGAATCCCCTATCGAGAGTGCTGTTACCGGAACGCACGGCCGCAAAAATCGCGGTTCGAACGACTCCCGACGCCTCTTTGCCCTAGTGTGTTCCTGGCGGTTGCACCGCGGATTGCAAGGGCTAGGTCTATTGGCCCAAGAGTTTTCACACGCTCAGCACTGGAACAGGCACCCCGCAAATGATTTCGTAGCCGTGGGTCCGCAGGCGACCGCCGTAAGGGTAGCACCCGGTAACCAGCAAGTCCGCCTTCGTCTGCTTCGCAGCTTGGCACAGCACCTTGGCCGGATGACCACTCCCGATGAATACATCGGCCTGGATGCCCATGTCTTGCTGGATCTTTGCGATCTGCTGAGAAGCGTCGCTGACAAGCGCCTCTTTCCACTCCGGATTGATGTAGCCGCCACCTGGCCCCCAAAACTTCACGCTGGCAATGACGTGAGCGAGCGTCAGGTGGGCGTCAAACTCGGCGGCCATTTGCGCGGCCCAGGACACACACTTGGGATTATGGGGGTCGAAAGTGACCGCGCACAGGATGTTGCGGATCGCAAACTCATGCGCCGGCAGTTTTTCCACGTGGGCATCGGTCCAAACCGGGCATTCGCTCCCGTGGAGTACTTTCGCTGTCACAGAGCCGAGAAGAAACTGCGAGAACGCATCGCCCCTGGAAGGCATCATAATCAGACCGGCTCTTTCGTCCCTGGCCGTCTGAACAATTGCCTGGGCGGTGGCGCCCTTGACCAAAATGCGCTGAATGTTCAGGTCATGAAGCTCCGGCTCGAGAGACTGGTCACGATTTTTCTCGGCCGCTCTGGTGATCTCCGCGAGCATATCCCATCGAGCGAGTTCGGGACCGCTCTCGGGCACACCGGCGGCATGGCTTTGCATTGTCGCGACGTGCAGCATCACGATCTGGGCGTGGAAATGACGGGCCAATGCCGCAGCTTGATGAATGACGCGAAGCGAGGTGTTCGGGAAATCAACCGGAAGAAGAATTTTCTTGATATTCAGCATCGCGCACGCAATCTCGACTTTTTATGGCACCTTGCTGATCAGTTGAGCCGGCGACGGGAGCTTCGAGGCGTCCCAACCGCCGCCGAGCGCCTCGATCAAACCTCCGCTGGCGGTCATCTGCTGAATTTGAAGAGTGACCGCTGTTTCGCGGTTGGAGAGCAACGAAGTTTGCGCGGCAATCACATTCAGGTAAGGATCGATTCCCACTTTATAGCGATCCGTCGCCAGCGCAAGATCTCTTTCCGCCGATTTGACCGCCGCGTCCTGGTATTGAATCTCCACAGACAGGATCCGCAGCGCGGCAAGGTTGTCTTCCACTTGTTGAAAAGCCGTCAGCACCGTTTGTCGATAGTTGGCCACTGTCTCATCATACTGCGCTCTGTATTGCTCGACCGTGGCCCGGCGCAATCCCGCGTCAAAAATGGTTTCCGCGGCCGCTGGGCCAACCGAGAAAAAGCGGCTCGGCCATGTGAACCAACTGGCGATCGAAGTGCTTTCGAGTCCGGCTACGGCGCTTAGCGTGACCGTCGGGAAGTATGCCGCTCTGGCAATGCCAATCTGCGCGTTGGCCTGAGCAACCGAGCGCTCTGCCGCGGCAATGTCGGGACGCCGTTCAAGAAGCTGAGACGGGACACCGAAGGGAATCGCCGGAGGATTTGCTTTGAGCGGCTCGACGGGAATTGAGAATGTCGACGCCGGCCGGCCGGTCAGCATCGCAATAGCATGTTCAAACTGCGCCCGTTGGACGTCAAGGGCGGCGTCTTGTGCTTGCGTGGTTTTGAGCTGAGTCTCGGCTTGCGCCACGGCTTCGTCCGAGTCGATGCCGGTCTCGTACAGGGCCCTTGTCAGATCGAGGGACTGTTGATAAGCCAATACAGTAGAATCCAGCAACTGCTTCAGCGCATCTTGTCCGCGAAGTTGAAAGTAATCCACGGCGACGTCGGCCTGGACGGTGAGGCGGGTATTCTCAAGATCGGCCGCGCTGGCTTGCGCGCCATAAGCAGCCGATCGAATGGTGTTCCGGATACGACCGAACAGGTCCGGCTGCCAGGTTGCATCAAACGGGAAAGTATAGTCTGTAAACGTGCCCCGCGATGTAGATGCCGAACCCCCAGAACCGGACCCTGAGCCCGAGGAGCCTCCCGTTCCGCTGCTGGATAAAGTGGATGACTGCCGCTGCACGGTAATGGCTGGGTTGGTTGTCACGGTAGGGAAAAGCTGCGATCGAGCTTCCTCGACCAGGGCGCGCGCCGCAAAAAAGTTCGCCGCCGCAGCGGCGATATTTTGATTGGAAACATTCACTTTCTGTTCCAGTGCATTCAACTGAGGATCGCCAAAAATTTCCCACCAATCCCCGCGGAGCGAGTCATCTTTGGGCTGCGCCACTTTCCAGCCTTGCGTATTCTTGAAATCGGCGGGAGTCAGTTCTTTGTACGCCGCGGGACTGTTCACGGACGGTGTGTGGTACTTTGGGCCCACCATACACCCTGCCAGGCAAGGGGTCACGGCGAGCCAAAGGGTGGCTCTTAGATGGAAGGAAATCGTAATCCTGCGTAACGCCATGAAGGCTCCCATTAATCCGCGGCACTCGGGGCCGGCCCAGGCCCCTGCTCAATGATGCTGTCGAGCTGTCTTCCCTGCAGCCGTAGCCGCAGCCGGTCAAACTCCAAATAGACGACCGGCGTCGTATAGAGCGTGAGCAATTGGCTCAAGAGCAGTCCTCCCACAATCGTGATGCCCAGGGGCTGGCGGAGCTCGAATCCCGTGCCCGTCCCCAGCGCCAACGGCAGAGCTCCCAACATGGCCGCCATCGTGGTCATCAGGATCGGACGGAAGCGCAACATGCACGCTTCAAAAATCGCGTCGGCCGGGCTCTTGCCTTCCTGCCGCTGCGCCTGAAGAGCGAAATCGATCATCATGATGGCATTCTTTTTTACGATTCCGATCAGCAGCACAATGCCAATAATGGAGATAATGTTCAAATCCTCTTTAAAGAGCATCAACGCGAGCATCGCGCCCACGCTCGCTGAAGGCAGAGCGGAGATGATCGTCAGCGGATGGACCAGGCTCTCGTACAAAATACCGAGGACGATGTACACCGCAAGAAGCGCGGTGAGAATCAGCACGGGCTCCGTGCCGAGCGATTGTTGGTAAGCCTGCAGCGTGCCGGCATAAAAGCCTTGAATGGTAGAAGGCGTGCCAAGCCGCTTTTGCATCTGGTTGATGCGCAATGTGGCATCGCTTAAAGACATGTTCGAGGCGAGGTTAAAGGAAACGGTTATCGAGGGGAAGAGGCCCGTATGATTGATGGCCAGCGGCGTTGTGTTGGCTCGCCCCTTGGCCACAGTGATTAGCGGAATGTTGCCGCTGCCGGAGGTATGAAGGTAGATGCCTTTTAACCCCTCCGGGCTTTGCCAATATTGGGGAGCAGCTTCCAGCACCACGTAATACTGATTTAACTGTGTATAAATGATGGAAACTTCCGATTGGCCGAACGCGCTGTACAACGTCGAGTCCAGAGATTGCGCGGTAAGACCAAGCTTTGCCGCGGTGACGCGATCGTAGTTCATGAGCTCGTCAAGGCCGCCGTTCTGCTGGTCTGAGCTTACGTCCTGCAGACCGGACAGGTGCTGCATCTGCCCCAATATGATCGGTCCCCACTTGGAAAGATCCTGCTCGTTGTCGGATTCGATCGTGTATTGGTACATGGCATTACTGGAGCGGCCGCCGATGCGGAGATCCTGTACGGATTGGAGGAACGCAGAAGCCCCCGGCAGACGGTTCAATTTGGGGCGCAGGCGATTGATGATCTGAGAGGCACTGATCTTGCGCACCGCCAGTGGCTGAAGCGCGACGTAGAGGTTGCCGGTATTTGTAGCTCCATTGCCGCCGGTGAACGCAATGACGTTGGCGACGGCAGGGTCGCTCTTGATTACGCCACCAATCTGCTGAATGGCGCTGTTCATCGCCGGGAAGGATGCATCTTGAGGCCCTCGGACCGCGCCGGAGAGCGATCCCGTATCCTCAGTCGGGAAAAAGCCCTTGGGTATCTTGACGATCAGCACGACGTTGAGCGCGATGGTGAGGAAGAGCACGACGAGGGTGAGGGCCGGATTATCCAAAACCCAATGGAGAGTGCTGCGATACAACGACAGCACCCAATCAAAGAATCTTTCGCTGGTCGTATAGAGGCGGCCATGTTTTTGCGCGCGCTCGTTCCTCAAAAGGTAGGCGCACATCATTGGCGTGGTCGTCAGCGAGACGACCATGGACACGAGAATGGCGGTCGACAGAGTGACGGCAAATTCGCGGAAGAGACGGCCGACGATTCCGCCCATCAACAAAAGAGGGATAAAGACGGCGATGAGCGAAATGCTGATGGAGAAGACGGTGAATCCGATTTCTTCCGCGCCCTTGAGCGCCGCGGCAAAGGGCTTCATTCCGTCTTCCAGATGGCGCGCGATATTTTCCATCACGACGATGGCGTCATCGACCACGAATCCCGTTGAAATGGTTATGGCCATCAGCGAAAGGTTATCGAGGCTGTATCCGAACAGATACATCACCGCGAACGTGCCGATTAACGAGACCGGCACAGCGACGGCGGGAATCAGCGTGGCGCGGCCGTTGCGCAGGAAGACAAACACCACGGCGATGACGAGGGCGATGGAAATGAGCAGAGTTCTTTCGACGTCGCTGACGGAGGCGCGGATGGTTGTGGTGCGATCGAGAACGATGGTGGTATCCATGCCGAGCGGGATGGATGCCTTGATAGACGGAAGTTCTGCGCGAATGCGGTCGACAGTGGCGATGATGTTGGCGCCGGGCTGGCGGAAAATGATGACCATCACCGCACGCTTGCCGTTCAAATAGCCTGCAGCACGCACGTTCTGCACGGAGTCGGTCACCTGAGCGACATCGGACAGCCGAATGGCCGCTCCGCGGTTATAGCCGACGACGAGTGGTTTGTAATCGTCTGCCATGCGAGATCTGGTCGTTGGCAATGATGTCTTCGGTCACAATGCCATTCGAGATTTGGCCTTTGGCCAGGTCGGAGTTCTGCAGGCTCAGAACGGACTGCAAATTCGCGATGGTAAGTCCGTAGCTCGCAAGTTGCGTGGGATTTGCGTCCACACGCACGGACGGCAACGCTCCGCCTCCGACAGTGACCTGTCCGACGCCCTGTATCTGCGACAATTTCTGCTCTATGACGGTGGAAGCTTCGTCATACAGCTTAGCTGGGCCGTATTTGTCCGACGTAATCCCGAGGATCATGATCGGAGCATCAGCTGGATTGACCTTGCGATAGGTCGGATTGCCGGGCAGGTTGGCAGGCAGATAGGTTCGCGCCGCATTGATGGCGGCCTCCACATCGCGCGCCGCGCCATCAATGTCGCGGCTGAGATCAAACTGAATGGTTACCGATGTGCTGCCGAGCGTGCTTGCGGACGTCATCTCCGTCACGCCCGCAATATGACCGAACTGCCGCTCGAGAGGAGTGGCGACGGACGACGCCATAATCTCGGCGCTCGCTCCCGGCAAACCCGCACCGACTGAAATTGTGGGAAAGTCGACTTCCGGCAGTGGCGATACCGGCAACACCTCAAACGCAACGCCTCCGGCAATGGCAACCGCCACGGTGAGCAGCGTCGTAGCCACCCGCCGGCGAATGAAGGGTGCGGAGATATTCATGCCAGCCCCGCAAGTTCTGCACCTGGGGTCTCCGGCTTCTTCGATTTGTGCGCAAGGCGCTGCCCCAGATTGTCAAAGAAGATGTAGATGACCGGCGTGGTGTACAGCGTGAGCGCCTGGCTCAGCAGCAGCCCTCCCACCATGGCGATGCCCAGAGGCCTGCGCAGCTCGGAACCGAAACCAGTTCCGAGCGCCAGGGGCAGGCCAGCCAGCAGCGCGGCCATGGTGGTCATCATAATGGGGCGAAAGCGGAGGAGACAGGCCTCATAAATTGCATCGGTTGCGTTTTTTCCGCGGTTCCGCTCGGCATCCAGCGCGAAGTCGACGATCATGATGCCGTTTTTCTTCACGATACCGATCAGCAGCACGATGCCGATGATCGCCACCACGCTCAGAGCTTCTCGAAAAAGAATCAAGGCGAGGAAAGCCCCGACGCCCGCTGAGGGCAGCGTGGACAGAATGGTGATCGGGTGCACAAAGCTCTCGTACAAAACGCCAAGCACGATATATACCGTCACAAGCGCGGCAAGAATCAGCAGCGGCTCATTGGACAGCGAGTTTGTGAACGAAGCTGCAGTCCCTTGAAAACCAGCCTGAAGGCTGGGAGGCATGTGCAGGTCTTTCTGCACGTTGTTGATTGCCGTAATGGCGCTGCCGAGCGCGGCATTCGGCGCGAGATTGAACGACGCGGTGATCGCGGGAAATTGTCCCTGGTGGGTAATTACGAGCGGCTCCGTCGTGTTCTCAAAGTGCGAGAAAGCGCTCAGCGGCACGGCGTTGCTTGAGGCCGAACTTGGGGCGCCCGCCGAGGTTGCCCCCTTGCTGGACGTCGAAGTGGAAGTACTCGCTGAAAGCGCGTTCGCGGGAGGAGTAAGCGCAGCGGCCGACGGAGTGTATAACACCGAACCCGTCAACGCATTCGATCCGGCGGAGGACGATCCCGAGGAGGCGAATGAGGAAGAGGCGCCCGGGCCGCTTGCGCCGGACGACGCGTTGGATTGGATGTAAATGTGGTTCAGTTTGTTCGGGTCCTTCTGAAATTGCGGCTGACTCTCCAGCACGACGTGGTATTGATTCACCTGCGTATACATCGTGTTGATTTGCCGCTGGCCGAAGGCGTCATACAGGGTGTTGTCGATGGTCGACGGCGCGATTCCCAAGCGCGATGCGGTGACCCGGTCAATCACCAGAGATACGGCCAGTCCTCCCGGTTGTTGATCGGTCGCGACGTCCTCCAGCTCGGGTAGCTTTTTCAGCCGGTCGAGGAAGCGGCTGGTCCAGAGATTCAGCTCGGTGGCATCGGAGTCTTCGAGCGTGTACTGATATTGCGTGCGGCTCACCCGGTCGTCGACGGTAATGTTCTGCACCGGCTCCATAAAAAGCTGTATTCCCTGAACCCGATCCAATCTCGTCTTTAGCCTGCGGATCAGGTCGGACGCGCTGATCTTGCGCTGATCGAGCGGCTTCAGATTGATCGACATCCGGCCGCTGTTGTTCGTTACATTCGTGCCATCCGCGCCGATAAAGGACGAAAGACTTTCAACATCTGGATCCTCGAGGACCGCCTTGGCAAGCTCCTGCTGCTTCTCGGCCATGGCTTGCGAACTGATCGTGGGCGCCGCCTGCGAGATGCCCTGGATGACGCCGGTGTCTTGCACCGGGAAAAACCCCTTGGGAATAATAATGTAAAGGAAAACCGTGAGCAGCAGCGTGCCGACCGCGACCAGGAGCGTAATCGTCTGGTAGCGAAGGACGAATTTCAGCGTCCGCCCATAGAACGCAATCATTCGCTCGAATGCACGTTCCGAAGCCTTGTAGAAGCGCCCCTGCTTCTCTTCCGGCGTGTGCCGCAAGATACGCGCGCTCATCATGGGCGTAAGCGTCAGGGAAACCACCGCCGAAAGAATGATGGTGACGGCGAGCGTCACCGCGAACTCGCGGAACAGCCGGCCGACCACATCGCCCATAAATAAGAGCGGAATGAGCACGGCGATCAGCGACACGGTCAGCGAGAGAATGGTGAATCCAATTTGCTCCGCACCTTTAAGCGCCGCTTCCATGGGCGGATCGCCCGCTTCGATGTACCGCGAGATGTTCTCGATCATCACGATGGCGTCATCCACCACGAAGCCCGTCGAGATGGTCAGCGCCATCAGCGATAAATTGTCCAAGCTGTATCCGAGGGCGTACATCGCGCCGAACGTGCCGACCAGCGACAGCGGCACGGCCACGCTAGGGATGATGGTGGCGTAGAGGCTCCGCAGGAAAAGGAAGATGACCAGCACAACCAGCGCAATCGTCAACATCAATTCGAATTCGACGTCGGAAACCGATGATTCGATGGCGGTGGTGAGATCGGTGAGCGTCGTCACCTGAATGCCTGTGGGCAAGTTGGCCTTGAGCTGCGGGATCAGTGCCTTGATGCTCTTGACCACGCTGATCGTGTTCGCACCGGGCTGGCGTTGCACGTTCAGGATCACCGCGGGCGTCTGATTCATCCACGCGGCCTGATAATTGTTCTCCACGCCATTCACGATCTGCGCGACGTCCGTCAGCATCACCGGCGCGCCATTACGATAGGCAACTACAACGTTTCGATAGTCAGCGCTCGTAACCAGCTGATCGTTAGCGTCAATCTGGTAATCCTGGCTGGGTCCATCGAAGTTTCCCTTGGCGGCGTTCACGCTGGCCTGCGTCAGCGCACTGCGCAGGTCTTCCAGATTGATGCCATAAGACGAAAGCGCCGCGGGGTTGGCTTGAATGCGCACGGCGGGCTTCTGCCCGCCGCTGATGGTTACAAGGCCGACCCCGTTGAGCTGCGAAATCTTCGGGGCAAGGCGCGTGTCCACAAGGTCCTCGACCTGAGAAAGCGGCATGGCACTCGAGGTGACGCCTAGAGTGAGCACGGGAGCATCGGCGGGATTCGTCTTACTGTAAGTCGGCGGCGCGGGCAGGATGGATGGCAACAAGCTCTGCGACGCGTTTATGGCGGACTGCACCTCTTCCTCGGCTACATCGATATCCAATGAGAGGTTGAACTGCAGCACAATGACGGAAGTGCCGCCGGAGCTTGAAGAGGTCATTTGGCTCAAGCCCTGAAGTTCGCCGAATTGGCGCTCCAGCGGCGCCGTCACCGTGGTCGCCACCACACTCGGGCTTGCTCCCGGATAAAACGTGAGCACCTGAATGGTCGGATAGTCCACTTCAGGCAACGCCGAGACTGGCAATTGTGTGTAGCTGACAATCCCGACCAGGAGGATGGCAGCCATCAGCAAGGACGTCGCCACCGGCCGCAAAATGAACGGACGAGATGGACTCACGAGGCGCCACTCCCGCTAGTGGCAGCCGGGGCAGGCTTGCTCGAAATGATGACCTTCGAGTTGTCCTGCAGCTTATCGAAGCTGCTGTTGGCGACAACGTCTCCAGGGTTGATACCTTCCACCTGCGTTACGCCGCTGCCTGTCACTCCCGGCTTGATGCTGCGCGCATGAGCGATATTGTTTTGAATCACGTAGACAAACGATGCTTGGCCATTTTGTTGAATGGCTGACGCCGGAATCAGAGTCACTCCCTGCAGCGTATCTACCAGCAGACGCGTATTTACGAACTCGTTGGGGAAAAGCGCGTCATTCTTGTTGGCGAAGAGCGCTCGCCCTCTCACGGTTCCAGTCGTGGTGTCGATCTGGTTGTCGATCGTCAACAGGTTCCCGCTTGCAATCTTCGCCTGGTCGCCGCGATCGAAGGCATCGACGGTGAGCTTTGCTTTCTTGCGTATACCGGCTTGAACCTGTCCGAGATTGTCTTCCGAAATTGTGAAAATTACAGTGATGGGCTGCAACTGCGTTATGACTACGAGAGTTAGCGTTCCCGACGATTGCACGACATTGCCGGGATCGACCAGCCGCAAACCCACGCGGCCGGCGATCGGAGCGGTGATGTGGCAGAAGTCGACCTGAACCTGATCGTATTGCACCGTTCCTTGGTCGTTCTTTACCGTGCCCTCGTCCTGCAGCACAAGCTTCTCTTGGTCATCCAGGATTTGCTTGGCAATCGCCTTGCGCGCCCACGCCGCGCGGTAGCGCTCGAGGTCCATTCGCGCTTGAGCGAGCATACTCTGGTCCCGCTCCAACGCCCCTTGCGCTTGCAGAAGCGTTGCTTCGTAGGGACGGGGATCGATGTCAATCAGCGGATCGCCTTTCCGTACTAGTTGACCCTCCTTGTAATGTACGGCCACAACCAAGCCGTTCACCTGGCTGGTGATCGAATCGGTATAGACCGGGGTGACCGTGCCGATGGAGTCGAGGTAGACGCCGATGTTGCCCTTTTGAGCCGTCGCACTCGTAATGGTGATCCCCGTCGCGGCAGCGCGCGCCAAGGCCGCCGCTTTCTGGGCCTCCTCGTGGTGGCGCCAGAGCAGGATGAACACAAGCACAAGGATCAGTAGCAACAAACTCCAGACGACGATCCACACAAGCTTGTGATGTCGGGAATCTGCCGGAATAGGAGACGAGAATTGATCGTCAGGAGGGATCGCCGAATGCTCGCTTATGTCAGCTGTCAATCGGAAACTCCTTTTTCACGCCATGCGTGGCCACGCTGCTCCAGCCGATTGTAGCTGTCAGCGAACGACCGTGTCAGGCTCGGCAGCGCTCCGCGTTCATCTGCGCCTGCGCCACTTGTTTGGACTCTGGACGAACCCGCCGGGTTTCGTCGGGCCAGTGATCGAGGCGTCCTGATTCTTCGGGATTGGTTGAGGAAAATTTCAGTGCGTGGTGTGGCTGTCCTGTTGTCTTCTCCACTCGTAAGCAATCCCCGGGCTTAGGGTGGAAATCTCCCATTGGGCCCTCGTCTCGAAAATCCTACGCTCCTCGCGCACTCGACACAACGAATTTGCCACTGGAACGGTGTTGTGGGAGACGAATGTCCCGTTCTGGGCCACTCGCTCCTTGCTCGGAAGACGCCTTAGCAGGGACCTGGCCGTGCAGTTGGTCTTGGAATGACGACAAGGTCCTAGCGTGAATGCGTAGCTCAACTAAGGGAGCACCTTCTTCGAGAGCAGGTGGTCTTTTGCTAGAGGAATCCATTAGAATTATGGAGTAGCGTGGGCGTGTAGCTCAGTTGGGAGAGCACCTGCTTTGCAAGCAGGGGGTCGCAGGTTCGAACCCTGTCACGTCCACCAAATTTTTCAGGTCGCTCACCCGGCTCCCCGCAATAGAATGAGCCACTGAGCGCCACAGTTTTCGCGTGCTCCGCTCGCGCCACGATTCACTCAGCCCACCAAAATTTCGGCCCTGTTACACAAACGTGCGGCCTAACTGTATTCCTTTCGCGTGATTCGCAGTTTTTTCAATTTCGAATTCAGCGTCGTGCGTTTCAACCCCAGTCGCTTCGCCGCCCCATGCGGTCCGCCAACCATCCCCTTGCATTCCCGAAGCACGCGCAGAATGTGCTCCCGCTCCGCCTTTTCCAGATTCGGATCCGCGTCGCCGGCAGGCTCTTCCACCGTCTCGAGTTCCGCCAGCGGCGCCCGTAGCATCGAGCCTTGCGTCAGAATCACCGCCCGTTCCATGAAATTCTCAAGCTCTCTCACGTTTCCCGGCCATTTCCAGTTCCGCAAAACCTCCATCGTTTCCGGCGGCACGCTGGCAATCTGCCGGTTCATCCGCCTCGAGTGCTTGTGCACGAAGTAATTCACGAGAACGGGAATGTCCTCCCGCCTTTCCCGCAGCGGGGGAATTTCGATCGGGAAAACTTTCAGTCGGTAATACAGGTCGCTGCGGAATTCCCGGTCCGCCACCATCTTCGCGAGATTCCGGTTGGTCGCCGCGATCAGCCGCACGTTCACCGGAATAGTCCTCACGCTTCCCAATCGCTCAAACTCTCTCTCTTGCAGCGCCCGCAAAATCTTCGGTTGCAGCTCCAGTGGCAAATCGCCAATCTCATCCAGGAGCAGCGTCCCTTCGTGCGCCAGTTCCAGCCGTCCGATCTTTTGCGAGACTGCTCCGGTGTACGCTCCTTTTTCATGCCCAAATAATTCGCTCTCCAGCAGCCCCGCGGGAATCGCCGAGCAATTCAGTTTCACGAACGTGCGCTCGCGCCGCGGGCTCAGGTCGTGAATCGCCCGCGCGATTAACTCTTTGCCAGTCCCCGTTTCTCCCAGGATCAGCACCGTCGCTTCCTCGCGCGCCACCGTTTCCACCTGCTTCAGCACTCGCTTCAGCCCCCGGCTCTCCCCGATGATCTCCTCGAACCGGTATTCCGTTTGCAACTCTTCCTCGAGATAACGCCGTTCTAGCTCGCCCCGCCGCAGCGCTTCTTCGTCGAGTTTCTTTTGTGTCAAGTCGCGGATGACGGCCAGTACTGCCGCTCCTTCCGGCCCCGCAATCGGTCCCAGCATGATGTCCACCGGAAATTCCGCGCCGTCTTTTCGCCGTCCATACAACTCCAGCCCCGCGCCCATCACCCGCACTCGCGGGTGCGCCGAATACTCGTTGCGGCGTCCGGGGTGTGCATCGCGAAATCGTTCAGGAATCAGCAGCTCGATCGGCTGCCCCATCAGCTCTTCGCGCCCATATCCAAAAAAACGCTCCACTTGCGCGTTCGCTTCCGTGATTTTGCCTGCCTGGTCCACCATCAGAATCGCGTCCGGTGAAAATTCAAACAACGAGCGCAGTCGCTCCTCGTTTCTTCGCAGCGCGTCCTCCGCTTTCTTGCGCTGGCTGATGTCCCGTACCACCGCTACCACATACGATTCGTCATTGGCGCGCACCGGGCTGAGCATGATATCCACCGGAAACTCGCTGCCGTCCTTTCGCAAGCCACACAGCGCCAGCCCCGCGCCCATCGGCCGCATTCGCGCCTGCGCTCCGTACTCGCCGCGGTGCTTGGGGTGCACCGCTCGAAATCGTTCGGGCACCAGCACTTCAACGGGCTTTCCGATCAGCTCCTGCCGTTCATACCCGAAGAACCGTTCGACTTGCCCGTTTGCCCGCACAATCGCGCCCTTTTGGTCCGTGACCAGGACCGCATCCGGAGAAAACTCGAACACGCGCTCGAAAAGTCCCTCGAGGTCAGCGCTCTTCGTCGCTTGCGGAGCTTCTTTACTCACGTTCTCGCGCCTCGTAATTCGAATTATCTGGGAGGAACTTCCGGAACGACAATGTAAGCACGGCAGCGTCACCTTCGTTCGGTATTTCGACAAATTCCCAAACTCGTGCGGAGCCGCCAGTATATCTCACGGACCCAATTCCAGTGCGGGCGAGGCCCGGCACGTCGGCCCTCGTGAGTTCAATCACCGCAGCCTGTGACCGGCGTCACTGTCTGGCATTTCATTTCGAGCCAAGCTGGCTGACGTGGGGAAGTTTCTTATGTCCAAGGATAATCGCGATCTTCTGCAAGTCCTCAAGGCCGAACTCGAGTTCGTCGAGAAAGGCGGCTACCGCAACACCGCGCGCCCCGCTTGGCGTCCGCACTTCATCTTTCAAGACTCGCCCACTTGCCTGAATTTCGATCCGGCTGTTCCGCCCAGGCCGTGTGCCGAATGCGTTCTCATGCAAGTCATCCCCGAGGCGCAGCGCGGCAAAAAAATTGCTTGCCGTTACATTCCGCTGAACGAACAGGGCGACACCCTAGATTCGCTTTACCGATACGGCACACCGGAGGAACTCGAAGCCGCTCTCCGCCACTGGCTCGGCGTTACGATTGACAGTCTTGAGAAGACCGCTTGTCCTGAAATGTCCGGCGTTCCGGAAATTCACGTCAGAGCAAAAATGGTTCTGGCCGAATGAGCTCTGAACGATGGGATGGTGGCTCTGATGATTTCCACGTGCGCGAATCCCGCCTGCCAGGTTCCCTTTGATTATCGCCAGGGCGAGCTCTTCCGCTTTCACAAAGCCCATCGCCCCGACGAGCTTCCTCCTAACACGCACTCCGTCCAGCATTTCTGGCTCTGCGCAAAATGCGCGCGCGAACATACGCTGGTCTACGTCGAAGATCGCGGCGTCCTTCTCCAGACCCGCTTCGAAACCGTCGGCCCTGCGGAAACTTCCCGTTTTGTAGCCGCCGCGTAACGCCGTCTCCGCACCGCGTATGCCCGGCTCCGGTTTTCGACTTTTCCACACATTTCCACAGCCGTAGCAAACCAATTACTCCTGCTTCAACCCCTTCCCATCCAGCAACTTCCGCCAGTCCCATTCGAATCCGTGCCCGCCTTCCCCTTCTTCGCCTTCTTCTCTGTGGCCTCGGTGCCCTCTGTGTCAAAATCTCCCCGCGTTCTTCAAGCACTCTCCCGCGTAGTTAGAGATCGCGCGTCCGTTCCCGCAATCTGCCGTAAGAACTTCGGCCTTGGCCCATCCGGCGCAACCCAAACACTTCCTATCTTTTCCACACCAGACAAACATCGCACACGCAGCTTCTCGTGCAATTCCTTTTATTCTATGGGCTTACTTCATGACTCGCGGACACCCCGGGTGGGGGGTGGTGCACACACTTTCCAGCACTCTCGTGCAATCGCCCAATCTTCCTGCGCCGCCACAATCAGCACTCGCACCATCGAACCAGCCGCCGAAATCTCCGCCTCTTTCGGCGAGGACGAGTTCTTCTCCGCATCCAGAGCCATTCCTAGAAATCCAAAATTGGCGCACGCCGCTGCCCGTACTTCCGGCGAATTTTCTCCGATCCCCGCCGTAAACACCAAAACGTCCACGCCATCCAGCGCCGCCACCATCGAGCCAATCCCCGATCTCAGCCGGTGCACGAAAATCTCGAAGGCCAGCTTCGCTCGCGTGTTCCCTTCTTTCACCGCCGCCAAAATTTCGCGCATATCCCCCGATATTCCCGAAATCCCCAGCAATCCCGATTTCGCATTCAAGAGATCATCCAGCCGCTCGCCGTCCGTATGGCCCTGCCGCAGCAAGTACGTGAGAATCCCCGGATCGACCGAGCCCGACCGCGTCCCCATCATCAGCCCGTCGAGCGGCGTGAAGCCCATTGTGGTGTCGATGCTCACGCCGCCGCGAATCGCCGCCAGCGAGCAGCCGTTTCCCAAGTGGCATGTCACAAGTTTCATTTCCCCAAGTTTTCGCTCGAGCAGTTGCGCCGCGCGCTCCGCGCAGTATTGGTGATTGGTTCCGTGAAACCCGAATTTGCGAATTCCTTTTTGCAGCCACTCGTAAGGCCCCGGATAAACGGCCGCCGCCTCCGGCAACGACGCGTGAAACCCCGTGTCAAACACCGCCACTTGGGGAACGGGACCGCACTGCTTGGTAATCTGTGCGATACCTTCCAGTTCCGCCCGGTTGTGCAGCGGCGCAAAAACGGCCATTTTTTCGATCGCGGCGATAACCGCAGGCGTAACAAGCGTCGGCTTCGTGAACTCTCGCCCTCCGTTCACCACCCGGTGCCCGACCACATCGATTTCGGAAAGCCGCGCAATCACCTTCGTCTCGCCCGAAACCAGCGCCTGCAAAAGTTGCGAAATCGCTTCGTCCCTCTTCGCGGGATTCAGAGTTTCTTCGCGTTTCTTTCCCGAGCGGGTGCGCACCCGCAGCGAAGCGCCGTCTTCGCGCCATTCGATTTTGGCCTCCCACGCCGGAGTCTCGGGAAACTCCGGGAACGAGGCACCCACTTCATAGAGGCAAGATTTTTGGCTGCTCGATCCGGAGTTAAGGACCAGAATCTTCATTCAGTAAGGCCATTTCCAATCGCGGATTTCCGGCAGGTCATCGCCGTATTCGCGGATGTACAGTTTGTGGTCCACCAGCTTGTTCGCGCAGCATCTGCTTGAAGTGTCCATTTCGTGGACGCAGCCGCTCGACGCGGTCCACCACGTCGCCCGCCAGATGGAAACGATCCAAATCATTCAGCACGGTCATATCGAAGGGCGTCGTCGTCGTTCCTTCCTCTTTGTATCCGCGCACGTGAAAGTTGTCATGGTTGGTGCGCCGGTAGGTCAGTCGGTGAATCAGCCACGGATAGCCGTGATACGCAAAGATCACCGGCTTGTCGGTTGTAAAGATCGAGTCGAAATCCGCGTCGGACAGCCCGTGCGGATGTTCCGACTGCGGCTGAATCGTCATCAAATCAATCACGTTCACGACGCGAATTTTAATGTCCGGAAAATTCTGCCGCAGCAAATCCACCGCCGCCAGCGTCTCGAGCGTCGGAACGTCTCCCGCGCATACCATCACAACGTCCGGCTCGCTGTCTTTGTCCGTCGAAGCCCACTCCCAAATCCCCAGCCCCGCAGTGCAATGTTCGATTGCGGATTTCATGTCCAGCCACTGCAGCGCCGGTTGCTTTCCCGCCACAATCACGTTGACGTAATGCCGGCTGCGCAGGCAATGGTCCGCCACGGAAAGCAGCGTATTCGCATCCGGCGGCAAATACACGCGCACGATGTCCGCCTTCTTGTTCACCACGTGGTCGATGAACCCCGGATCTTGATGCGTGAATCCGTTGTGATCCTGCCGCCAGACGTGCGAGGTCAGCAGATAGTTCAGCGAAGCGATCGGACGGCGCCACGGAATTCCGCGCGTCACCTTCAGCCATTTCGCGTGCTGGTTGAACATCGAATCCACGATGTGAATGAACGCTTCGTAGCAGGAGAAAAAGCCATGCCGCCCGGTTAGCAGGTAGCCTTCGAGCCAGCCCTGGCAGATGTGCTCGCTCAGCACTTCCATGACGCGGCCGTTTGGCGAAAGGAATTCGTCGGTCGCAAGAATCGGTTCCATGAATGTTTTATCGGTGACCTCGTACAGAGCTTCCAGCCGGTTCGAGGCCGTTTCGTCGGGGCCGAAGACGCGGAAGTTTTGCGCGTCGGCATTCAGCCGCATGATGTCGCGCAAAAAATGTCCCAGGACGCGCGTCGCTTCCGCGATTTCCGTTCCCGGTTTTGCCACGTGAACGGCGTAATCGCGAAAATCCGGCATCGCCAGTTCCCGAAGCAGCAAGCCGCCATTCGCGTGCGGATTCGCGCCCATGCGCCGCGTGCCCGATGGCGCCAGCTCGGCAATCTCGCTCACCAGCTTGCCGTTCTCATCGAACAGCTCTTCCGGCTTATAGCTTTTCATCCAGTCTTCGAGCTGCTTCAGATGTTCCGGATGTTTCGCAAAATCCGCGATGGGAACCTGGTGGGCCCTCCATGTATTTTCCACCGGTTTGCCATCCACGATCTTCGGTCCCGTCCAACCTTTTGGCGTGCGCAGAATCATCATCGGCCAGGCGGGCACGCCGGATGCATTTCCGGTTCGCGCCTGCTTCTGGATCGCGTGAATCTCCCCGAGGATCGTATCCATCGTGTGCGCCATCAACTGGTGCATCGCTTGCGGTTCGTGTCCCTCGACGAAATGCACCTTGTACCCGTATCCGGAAAACAACTGCACGAGTTTTTCATCGCTCATGCGACCCAGCACCGCCGGATTCGCAATCTTGTATCCGTTCAAATGCAGGATGGGCAGAACGGCGCCATCGCGCGCGGGGTTCAGAAACTTGTTGCAATGCCAGCTCGTCGCCAGCGGGCCCGTTTCCGCTTCGCCGTCTCCCACGACGCAGCACACTAGCAAATCGGGATTGTCAAACGCCGCTCCATAGGCGTGTGCCAGCGAGTATCCCAGCTCGCCGCCTTCGTGAATCGAGCCCGGCGTTTCCGGCGCAACGTGGCTCGGTATTCCGCCGGGAAACGAGAACTGTTTGAAGAGTCTCCGCATGCCCTCTTCTGTTTGCGGAATGTGCGAATAAAGTTCGCTGTACGTTCCCTCGAGATATGTGTTCGCCACCAGCGCCGGTCCGCCATGCCCCGGGCCTGCCACATAAATCATGTTGAGGTCGTGCTTTTTGATCAGCCGATTCAGGTGTGCGTAAATGAAGTTTTGCCCGGGTGTCGTGCCCCAGTGTCCCAGCAGCCGCGGCTTGATGTCTTCAAGCTGCAATGGCTCGTGCAGGAGCGGATTCTTGAAAAGATAAATTTGCCCCACGGAAAGATAATTGGCGGCGCGCCAGTAGGCATGCACTTTGCGGACTTCTTCGGGAGAGAGAGGCTGCGGCAAGGCAGCTTGCGCGGATCCTGTGCCGGATGGGGAAGGCATGACGTTCACCCCTTCATCGAGATTTTAAGCCAACTGAACTCTTTGATGCCCGTTTCATTTGTTAGAGCATTTGCGCAGCCGCGCGGATACCAGAAATCTGCTTTCATCTCCGGCTCAGCGCCGGGGCAGACTGAGGGACGCATCACGCCGCGCTTAGAGGCCGTTTGCTTCGATCCACGCTAGTCTCGGATGGCGGACGCATAGTTTCCGTGACCTTGCGCACACAGACGTGTGCTGTTTTGCACAGCCGTATGCCGCGCCCCTGGAAAATAATGCGGCTCATTATGGATGCCTCGAGCCTCTTGTTTTTGTCATGACGATTCCAGCGCGTGGAGACGCAGGCAGACTCTCGAGCGGACGCGCGCTCCATGGTTCCCACCGATTCCATCGTGGGCTGGAATTATTACGCCCGTATCAAATTGGCATTCAAGATTTGTCCTTATCGCGAACCAGAACAGCAAATAGACGGTTATGTTCATCGCTCACAAAACAGTGTGACGTGAGTCACAGATTTGGAATTGGCCTTGCTATAGCTTTGCAAATCGACGGGGTCTTGGTTTTGGGCGAGTAAGTGGAGGGGTGATGATGGAAGTTCCGGGGAAGAAGCCGAGAATCGTCTTGCTTGTCGGTCTTGTGCTCTTTTTCGCGGCTGCCGTTGCTTCCTTTGGGAGACAGCCTAAGCGGCATGGCGCCGGAGACAAAGCCGATCAACAGAATTATACGCCGCCTAGCGATGCCTCCCTCTATGTCGGCACGGAAACCTGCAAGACTTGCCACGCGGACATGCCCACGAAGGGATTCTACCAAGGCTACGAAAATTCGCCACACTTTGTGACCACCTTGGACACGAAGAAAGGCCCGGGATTTCACGGCTGCGAAGCGTGCCACGGTCCGGGCAAAGCGCACGTTGACGGCGGCGGCGACAAAACCAAGATTTTCACTTTCGAAAATGCATCGACCAAAGAAATCAACGCGCGCTGCATGACCTGCCACGCCGGCGGAACGCAGCACATGAACGCTATCAACTCCATCCACACCAAAAATGATGTGAGCTGCATCTCCTGCCACTCGCCGCACCATGGCGATGTCTCGAATTTCCTGCTCGTAAAGCCCCAACCCGAGCTCTGCTACACCTGCCATCTGCAGCAAAAAGCGCAGTTCGAGATGCCCTTTCATCACCGCGTAAACGAGGGGCTGGTTCAGTGCAGCGATTGCCACAACGTGCATGGCACAGCCGGCCCGAAGCAAGTACGGACTGCCGCGACGCAGGACGCCGTTTGCTTCAAATGCCACATCGACAAGCAAGGGCCGTTTGTTTACGAGCACGCGGCCATCAAGATCGACGGATGCGAGTCCTGCCACCTGACGCATGGCGGACCCAATCCGCACATGCTCAAGGTCAGCAACGTCAACCTGCTCTGCCTGCAGTGCCATACGACGTCCAGCTTTAGCAGTGCGCCGGGCATGCCTTCGTTCCACAACCAAGCGAGCTTTTTCCAATCTTGCGTCTTGTGCCACTCGCAGATTCACGGCTCCAATTTCGACGCAACGTTCTTCAAATAGGGCAGCCATGAGCTCACTTTCAAAACTGGAAAAGGCCACGCAAGCGCCGAACACGGTACCCGAGAAGAAGGGGAGAAACGCCATGAAAGGCTTCCTGGGAGTTCTCTCAATGCTTTTCGCTCTGGTTATCGCGGCGCTAGGGTTATCCCCCACCGCGATCGCCCAGGACAGTTCCTCCGATGAGTCGAAGGGGATCGATTCGGGCGGCTACAATATCCACCAGACCATCGAATTCGGCTACCGCTCGAGCAACATCAACGGAAACATGGACACCTACAACACCTTCGAGAATCTCGGCTCCGGTTTCCGTCTTTTCGATTACAACGTCGACATGCGTTCCCTCGATCATCACGGCGTCCTCTTCGATGATCTCAGTTTCAGCAACTTTGGCTATGGCGGCGATCCCAACAACGTCTCCCGGCTGCGCATTCAAAAGAACAAATTGTATGACTTCCGGGTGCTCTTTCGGCGCGATAAGAATTTTTGGGACTACAACCTGTTCGCGAATCCTTTGAACCCCGCCGCACTGAATCCTGCAGGCTCCTTGACGACCGGTTGCTATGTGGGACCGCCTACGACAGCTTTTCCACAGGGAGCGCCAGCGTATTGCTCCAAGCCCGCCGTGGCGCAAACCACTTCCATCGACAGCCTCTATCTGGCCCGCCGGATGCAGGACTATGACCTGACGCTGCTTCCCACTTCAAAGGTCCGATTCCGATTGGGGTATTCGCGTGATCGTGATCAGGGACCTGGTTCGATTTCGACAGACGGAGGAACGATTTCAGCGTTCGACGAGATTTACAATTACACGACCAACTCCTATCGCGTGGGAATCGATGTGCGAATGCTGCCGCAAACGACGATCTCGTTTGACGAAATTCTGAGCTACTACAAGCAAGACAACGCGGTCTATGACAATCCCACTGTCAATCCGCAGAATTTCGCCTACGTCCTCGCGAATCCCACGGGCTTAGGCACGCCGGCGGGCACGCCCGTGGACCTGGGAAATATATGGAGCACGCAAACAACGGCTGAGGTTCTCCCTTGCGCGGCCCCGATCGTCGCTGGAACGACTAACACCGCCAACCCAACCTGCAACGGATACTTATCGTATAGCCAAGTGGGCAATCCACGGAACTTCATGCCCACGGAGCGGCTGCGTTTCCAATCCAACTATTTCAAGAATTTTGAGATGTCCGGTTCGCTGGGCTACAGCACCAGCGACAATGTCATTCCGGACTTCCTCGAATCCGTAAACGGCTATACCTCGCGCACGGCCGCGCGCGGCAGCACGACGAGCGGCCCGGCGGGCGCAAAGCGCGTCTCGGTGAACGCCGATTGGTCCGGCGTCTATTCCATCACCGACAAATTCCGGATTCTCGATTCCTTCCGCTATGACAACTGGCGAATTCCGGGAATGTGGGCGCTCGACGAAACGAATATTTATGGGACAGGATATGCCGGCCTAACCGGAATGCAGCAGAGCCAGGCGGTTTTCAACACCACCAATTGTCCGCTGGACTCGAACGCCGTGACTTGTCCGTATCATGCGGCAAGCTCGGCAGCGGATGTGATTTCCGGCATGGCTTCCTCATTTCTCGGCGAGAATCTGAAGTCCAATACATTACAACTCGAATACGACTTTACAAACCATATCAGCGCGCACATCGGCTATCGCTACACCAACCAAACCATCGCGCAGTACAGCGACACAGACGATACGGAATCCATCTATTATCCCGGAGGCGCCACGGCGGCCCCGGCGAATGATTACCTTGCCGCGCGGGGCAGTTGCACACCGGTCGCTGGCGCTCTGCCTGCGGGGTGCACGCTGAATGCAGACGGCTCAGTGACTTACATCCCTCCCGCCGCGGCCGCTCCGACGCGCGCGCTTACGTCCATCAACGAACAGCTGCTGCTCCTCGGCGCGGTCTTCCGCCCCACGCAAACCCTGCGAATCACCGGGGATCTGGAGTGGGGCTATAATGACGCTTCTTATACGCGGATCGATCCGCGGCAAGTGCAATCATACAAAATTCATACGAATTACAGGCCCAAGCCGTGGGCCACGGTGGATGGCGCCGTCGAGATTCACGAAAACCGCGACAATGTGTTCACCGTAAATAACCTGGAACACGACCGCTCCTACAGTTTCGCGACCATGCTGACGGCAAGTCCTCGCTTGTCGATCGATTTCGGATACAACTACTGGAACGTGTTCACACAATCGCTGATTTGCTTTGCGTATTCGCAAACATCGGCCAACCCCGCGCCGCCGCCTACAACCGTGGTCGCTTCGGCATTCCCGCCCGGCGTGCCGGAGTTGCCGACGGGGACAGCATGCCCGATTGCGGGCGCTTCGTCGCCGCTTGGGCGCCCTTTCGACGTATGCCAGCACCGATCACTTCGCGCATGCCACCGTGATTTGGAAAGTCATGAAGCGCGTGACCACCATGACGGGCTATAGCGGCAGCTTTGTGCGGGGCAACACGATTTTTCTGAATCCCCTCACGCCCTCGGGCACGCTCGATTTCAACTACCAGCGGCCGTTCGCATCGATTGCGATCGATCTGGGCCGCGGACTGACCTACAAGATGACCTGGAATTATTTCGGATTCAATCAAGCGGCAAACACCAGCCCCTTCGGACTCGCGGCGATTCCGCTGCAGGACTTTAACGGCAGCAATGCCACGTTCGCCTTCCGGTATTCGTTCTGAGTCGGGCCTCGCAGTGGTTGTGACCGAGCGGCGCGGATCATCACCCCTTCCCCGGAGAATCTGCCGGGCAATTTGGCTAGGCTTTTTTGTACGATGGGAACCCGGAAGTTTGGGTCTAATTTATTCAGGAGGATCTATGAATCGAAAGTCGCAACGTATAGGCCAAGGAGTATTGGTGTTCTCGCTTTGCGCGGCGTTTGGACTCGTGGCGCCGCCCGCGAAGGCGGACTCCGCCGGAGAGACTCTCTTCAAGTCAAAGTGCGCTGGCTGCCATGGCGCCGACGGCAAGGGCGATACCGGCATGGGCAGAATGTTCAAGATTCGTGATTTAGGGTCTGCTGAAGTGCAGAGCCAGAGTGATGAGGAGCTCACGAAAATCATCAGCGACGGAAAAAACAAAATGCCTGCCTACGGTAAGAGCCTGAACGCCGGCCAGATCAAGGAACTTGTGGGCTTCATCCGCACCTTGAAAAAATAAACGGCCGTTTTCTTTTTGGCCTCCCATGCCGGCCGTCGCCATCGTGATTCTCGTGATTTTCAATGCGGTGCTCGCGGGAGTAATTTTTTGCCTACGCCGATTGCCGTGAGCCGCGAGGGAAAGATCCTTTGGCGTTTCGTTTTTTCTGTACTTGCTGGTCGCCACGCAGCCGCACGGGGCTGACTCTTCCGAACCGGCGCTCGAAAAATAATCGAAAAAACAAAGCAAGTATTGCCAATCAGTAGCCGAGTCTCTTGTCGACGATATTGAGAAGCGGCTGGCCGTCGCGGAAGCGTTGATACTGTTCCGCAAAGAAGACCATGGCGTTGTCCAGCCAGTCTGGCGTGTGGTCCGCGCAATGCGGAGAGAGCAAAACGTTTTCGAGTTTGTAGAAGGGATGACCAGGGGGCAGCGGCTCCTGGTCGAAGACGTCCAGCGCCGCGCCTGCGATGCGGCCGCTGGAAAGCGCCGCGATCAGCGCCTCCTCTTTAATTACCGGGCCGCGGCCGACATTTATAATAACCGCAGCCGGCTTCATGGCCGCGAGTTCCTGCTCGCCGACCATGCCTTTTGTTTCCGGAGTCAGCGGTGCGGCGATAACCACATAATCGCAGCGCGAAATCATCTCGAGGCGGCGTTCCGGCGAATAGATCTGCTCGACCAAGGGATCCGCGGCGGACGAAGCGGAAGCATGGCGCTTGATCGCGAGCACTCGCATGCCCATCGCGCGGACTTTAGTGGCCACGGCGCGGCCGATATCGCCATAGCCGATGATGCCGACGGTTTGGCCCGCGATCGGCACGACGTCGAATTCTTCCCACACGCCGGCATTTTGATTGCGAATCATGCGGCGAAAATCTTTGGCGAAATACAAAATTGCACCCAAAACAAATTCGCCCAGCGCGGCGCTGAAGACGCCGGTGCCGTTGGTGAGCGTCACGGAACTTTCGGCCAGCTCCGGAAAGAGGATTTTGTCCAGGCCGGCGGAGCGCGCATGCACCCAAAGCAAATTAGGACACATCGCGAACGCTTTTTTGAAGAGCGCGAGCGAACCTGACCAACGAAAGAGCACACGCGCGCTGGTAGCCGCCGAGGCGATGGCTTCCGCGGATCCGCCAATCACCGTTTTGGCTCCCGCTTCGGCGAGCATTTTTTCCAATTTGGCAAGCGTCGGCTCGGCCGGATCTGCCAGGACTAATATCGTGTCATTTGTCATCGCGGCTGCATGGGCAGCGCAGAATCTTACAACATCCAGGGAATTCCCGGCCTGCTTTCCTTCCGCTGGCTGCCGTAGAGATGACTTGAGCTCGCGGTTGAGATGATTTTTTCCGACGAGGTATGCGTGTTGCAAAGAGTGTCGAAGAAGTCTCGTAGATGCAGAGCGAGCGCGTCTGCTGCGATTGCGCTATTGATTGACGCCGCTGGCCAGGAATCCGCCATCCACCGCGAGCAAATGACCGGTGACAAACGCCGCGGCATCGGAGGCGAGAAAGACGGCGGCGCCGGCCAGTTCCTCGAGCTTGCCGAATCTCCGCATCGGCGTGCGCATCAGGAATTCCTGGCCGCGCGCGGTACCGTCGAGCAGCGCCGCGTTCAAGTCGGTGCGAAAAACGCCCGGCGCGATGGCGTTCACGCATACTCCCGAAGCCGCCCATTCGATTGCGAGAGATTTGGTCAGCGAAGCGACTGCTGCTTTGCTGGCGCTGTACGCGGCCACTTCGAAGAGCGCCACGAACGAAGAAAGGGAAGCGATGTTGATGATGCGGCCGTAGCGTTTTTCGATCATGTGGCGCCCAAAAATGCGGCAAGCGCGCAAAGTTCCGTTCAGATTCGTTTCAAGGATGGCGTTCCACTCGGCCTCGGGAAAATCGAGCGTGGGCATCCGTTTCGTGCGGCCGGCGCAATTCACTAGAATTTGCACGCTGCCGATTTCGGCGCAAACCGATTGCAGAAGCCTCTCGATGCTCGCGTTGTCTGTCACGTCGCACGTCTGCGCCAGGGATTTCCGGCCCATGGCCACGATTTCCGCGGATGCAGAGCGCACGTGTTCCTCGCGGCGGCCGGTGGGCACGACGTTCGCCCCGGCCTGCGCCAAGCCGCGGGAAAGAGCGAGGCCGATGCCGCTGGTCCCGCCGATCACCACCGCGGTTTTGTTTGCTAACGAAAGAAGCGGATGACCCATGAAGCGCTCCTCCTAATGATTGTGGCGTCAAACGCCGTACTGATGGCGGAAACCATTGTAAGGTCGCAGGCGAATTCCGTACCTTGAATCTTGCTGAAGGCTATGTTTACGAGACTCGGATCGAGGATGGGCGTTTTTGACGGGCCAGGCCTGGGCGGGCTTGTGTGACTACAGAAATTCCCGGCCTCCTATAAGTTAGGAGCAAAACGCCGCGGGGTTGGTGCGCGGGCCACGGCAGACAGGGCGGCTCCGCGCTGCTACCGGAAGGCTCCGAAGATATATCGTAACACGATACATTAGGACAGGCAACGCTCCGGAATCATATCGCATCACGATATATTGAACCTGTTTGCGCGCCCCGTGGCTGGGCGGGCCCGAGAGGCCTGTGGGGGTGCGCCGGGGCGGTACCTGGATTTGTTCTCTCCGCCCGGTATCGCCCTGCGGTTCCTCGAAATGAAGTGTTGACCCCAGGGTGAGAGAACGTTCAATAAGGAGAAATCCCCCAATGCGAAAAAGTTCGTTTGGTCCAGTCCTTCTCATGATTTGTGCCGCGTGTGTTTTCTGCGTGGCTCCTTCCTTTGCGCAGTCTTCTTCGGAAACAGGAAAATTGAAGATTCACGTCGACCCCAAGCAAGCCTACGTCTTCGTGGATGGCAAGGCCATCCGCGACGGCAGCCAAACCATCGAGCTTGCCGCCGGCGACCACAAAGTCGGAATCCACAATTACGGGTATCTTCCCAAAATAGAAAATGTGCACATCGGAGCCGGTGAAACCACGGATCTTCGAGTTCGGCTACAATCTGCGGGCGACGTTGTCGCAGGCCCATTTGGTGATATCGAGTTCAAGGGCGACCCGCGTGCGGCCGTTTTGCTGAACGGCAAGACGCCCGCCTATTTCGTCGGGCACGTGGACGAATTCAATTGGAATTGGATTTGGCACCAGCGACTGCTGGTCCATCCCGGCACGTATCGGGTAACCGTCACGCATGAAGGCAACACGATCTGGTCCGGTCCTGTGACGGCAAAAGCCGGGCAGCAGGTGACGGTTTATCTCGACCACGACGGGAAGACCAAGACGAAAGAATGGAAAGAGGGATTGAACATGCCGCCGCAGCCGCGCTTCCATGCGGGCATCGCCAGCGCGACAGTTCCGGTCGCTCCAGTCACAGCCCAGCTAAGCGCGCAAGCGTCGAATCTCGCTTGCGGCGCTGCGACAACGCTGAACTGGAAATCCGCGAACGCCGTCGACACGTCGATATCGAACCTTGGCGAAGTACCGAGAGATGGCGATCGAAGCGTTTCGCCGACCGCCAAGACAACTTACGTGCTCACAGCGAAAGGGCCGGGAGGCGATTCGACGCAATCCATCACTGTCGATATAAACGCCAATCCCACGGCGTCAATTTCGCTGAGCGAACCGGAAGTGCGCTACCACAAGGTGGGAGACAAAGTGGTGGAGCAGGATTCGTCCACCTTGACGTGGTCGGCTTCGAACGCCAACTCGGCGATGGTAACGCCGTTCGGGAGCGAGTCGATGAGCGGGAGCCGCACCGTCGAGGCCAATCCGAAGCAGGACACCACGGGCCCCGTGAATGAGGAGCAGACTTACACGCTGACTGCGGCGAACTCTTGCGGCGGCACGACAACGAAGACCGCGACGCTGCACGTCGTTGGCTCGATCGATCCGCCTCCTCCCGTGACGCTGGCGAGCCTCTTTTACCCCACGGCTTACCCGACACGGAGACATCCGAAAATCGGTTTGGTGGCCAGCGAAAAAAAGCAGCTGATCCAGATCGCCGCGAATTTCAAAAATTATGAGCCGTACGATCACGCGGGCACTTTACTGGTCGTCGCGCATGCCGATATTCGCGGCTCCAAGCACTACAACCAGGCGCTCAGCGAACGCCGGGCTGCCTTGATTAAGGATTTCCTGGTGGATCAGGGCGTTCCCGCGGACAAGATCGAAGTACGCGCGGAAGGGAAGGAGCAGCAGCTCGCGATGGCGAAAGTCAAAGCGCTGCAAACGCAAGATCCCGAAAAGCCCGAAAAGTGGGAAGCCCGGCGCATGAGAACGACCTGGCTGGCCTACAACCGCCGTGCCGACATCATCCTCCAGCCCAGAGACATTCAATCTGCCAAGAACTATCCCAACGACGTTACTTACGCGCATCTTCTCTGGCAACGGCCCGCGCCTAGCCTGAAGAAGATCGAGCTGGCGGCAAAGCTTCCAGCGTCTGGCCAGTCGCTGAGCGCCAACTCCAGCGCTACGGGCAACTGAGCTTTTCTTCTCGAGGTTGTACCATGCGCGGCCCAGCGAAGAGCACAAGGGAAATGCACGGGAGCGTCTTCCTGCCTTATGCCGGGCCGTGCGCCAAGTTTTTTCACACGTATTTTTCTAAAGGAGGATGCACATGAAACTTTCTCTGAAAGCGATCACCATTTCCGGAGCCTTGCTCTGGGGAGGCGCGATCTTGCTTGTTGGTTTGATCAACTTGTCCCGCCCGGGTTACGGAATGAACTTCCTGCAGTTGACCAGTTCCGTTTACCCGTGGTTCCACAACTCGCACACCTTCAGCAGCGTTGTGATCGGCACCATCGACGGCCTGGTGGACGGCGCTGTCGCCGCCCTCATTTTCGCCGCCCTTTATAACGGCTTTGCTGGCCACCAAACCCACACTCCGGGGCAGGGCCAGAGCCAAAGTCACGCATGACTTTGGCAATGCTCAGACGGGCCAAATGGTGGACCGCGCCTGAGTCAAGTCCGGGGCAGGCAATGGACCCTGCCCCGGACTTTGCATTACGCAGGCCAGCCAGAGCCGAACAATACCTTTCCTGTCTTTGTCTTGGGGATACAGTCTGGGCACACGCTTTCTATTCCCGCCTTGTCGCCGGTAAGTCCGGCTGCTAACGTTGATTTCATTGGCTAAGGAACGCCCCGCAGCCACGCTGCCGCGGGCAGTTCTTCTCTTGGGATGCCATTCGCAGTTGCAAATGGATCCAAGAGGAGACGAGTTCCATGCCGGCAGCCCGCCCGCAGTGCCTTTCGCATCCTGCATCTCATCCTTTTTCTTACTATCTAATTCCCGCGTTGCTGCTCGCATCCTTAAGCGCCTTGCTTGCCCCCAGACTTCTTGCGGCAAACAATCCGGTACCGTATATCGATCTCATTTCTCCAGTCAGCGTCAACCCAGGCACGACGGGAGTGACGCTCACCGTGCTCGGAACAGGCTTCGTCTCAACTTCCGTGGTCAAATGGAACGGCACGGCTCTCACCACGACCTACATTAGTGCGAAGAAATTGACGGCGACGATTCCCAATTCCTTGGACGCCGCAGTGGGATTAGGCTCCATTACTGTCGTAAGCCCAACGCCTGGCGGCGGAACCTCTGACGTCTTTTACCTTCCCGTAGCCGCCCACGAATCCAGCACCACATTTCCCTCCGCGCCTAGCTCTTCCGTTTCCGTTGGGAACACACCGCAGGGCATCACGACTGCCGATCTCAACGGCGACGGAAAGCTTGATCTAGCCGTCGCCAACCAAACGGATGGCACGGTCTCCATATTGCTCGGCAACGGGAATGGGACGTTCACGACGAAATCCACTCCTTCGGCAGGCGGCGGGGCGAACTGGGTGGCCATCGGAGACTTCAACGAGGACGGCATACCCGATCTTGCGGTCGCCAACCAAGCGGACGGTACGGTCTCCATTTTGCGCGGCGTGGGAAATGGCACGTTTACCGCCGGCGCCGTGCTCACGGCAGGTGACTCACCGTTTGCCATTATTACCGCGGACTTCAATCGCGATGGCCATCTCGATTTGGCAGTCTCCAATAGCAGCGACAACACCATTACCGTATTTCTGGGCACTGGCACGGGCAGTTTTGGTTCTGGATCGACGTACGCAGTTGGCAACGGCCCGCAAGTGCTCGTTGCCGGCGATTTCAATGAAGACGGCATCCTCGATCTGGCGGTCTCCAATGAGGATGACAATACGGTTTCCGTCCTTCTCGGCACCGGCACGGGTACATTCGGCACGCAGTCGGTCATCTCAACCGGCGGTAGCGGTTATCCTATCGGCCTCATCGCCGCTGATTTTAACGGGGATAATCATCTGGACCTCGCTGCCGTCAACGCCTCCGATGTCGCGATCTTGCTGGGCAGCGGCACGGGATCCTTCACTCTGCACTCGGATCCTAGCACGGGGTCCGGCGACCTGATCGCTGGCGTCGCTGGCGACTACAACGGCGACGGCAATCTCGATCTGGTCGTGTCCGATCAGGATGCCGGCGAGGCCTTCCTGCTCCTTGGAAACGGCAACGGAACGTTCGGTAGCGCCGTAACCTATACCACCGCCAGCGGCGCATTTGGCGTCGCCACCGCCGACTTCAACGGTGACGGGGCCCTCGATCTCGCCGTCGCTAACGGAAACGCCAACAACGTGTCCATTTTCTTGCAGCGCTTGCCGGTCAGCCTGTCTCCGACCAGCCTCGCCTTCGGCAACCAAGCTGTCGGCGTTCCGAGCAGTCCCGCGATGACTGTCTCCCTGACCAATGATTCCGGCAGCACGCTCAACATTTCGAGTATCGCGTTTACGGGAACCGATGGCGGAGACTTCTCTTCCGGCGGCACATGCAGCACAAGTTCGCCCGTCACCAACAACAGCACCTGCACAATCACCGTCACGTTCACGCCGGGCGCCGCAGGTGCGCGCAGCGCGACTCTCGCCGTTACGGATGGCGCCGGGAATAGCCCGCAGACTCTCGGTCTCACGGGAACCGGAACGAGTTTGCCACCTTCGCTCGCGACCTCCTTCGGCGCTTCCAGCATTTCGCTCAACGGCACCACTTCGCTCACCTTTACGATCACCAATCCGAACACGGCTTCTCCTTTGTCCGGCGTGGCCTTTACCGATTCGCTTCCTGCCGGCTTGCTGGTTGCTACTCCCAACGGACTTTCCGGCACGTGCGGCAGCGGCGGAATCCTTGCGACCGCAGGCTCTTCTTCCATCAGCCTCTCCGGCGGAACGCTGGCTGCCAATGGCTCGTGCGTTTTCAGCGTGAACGTGACGGGGACGACGGCGGGCGCAAAGAATAACAGCGTTAGCGTTACCTCCACCGAAGGAGGCACGGGCAACACTTCCAATGCTTCCGTTACCGTCATCGCTCCGCCAACTATCAGTATTTCCTTTTCTCCGACGAGCATCCCGCTTAGCGGCGGCGACTCGAGCCTGACCTTTGTCATTACGAACCCGAACGCTTCGAGTTCGCTGAGCAACATCGCCTTTAGCGACACGCTGCCCGCGGGGTTGACGGTCGCCAGCACTCCCAACGTCGGCAGCAATTGCGGCGGTACCGTCACGGCTGCCGCGAACGGCACTGTTATCAGCTTATCCGGGGCATCTATTGGGTCCGCCGGAAACTGCAATGTGGACGTGCATGTGACGGGAATCGCCGCAGGCACTCAGGCCGACACGACCGGGACGATTTCCTCAACCGAAGGCGGCACAGGGACCACGAGCAATACCGCCGACCTAGCCGTGGTTGCGCCGCCATCGATCACCAAATCGTTTGGCGCGTCCGCCATTGCGCTCAATGCGTCGACGTCGCTGACGTTCACCATCACCAACCCCTCCGCGAACACAGCCTCTTTGACCGGCGTTGCGTTCACCGATTCGTTGCCCTCGGGCATCGTCGTCGCCACGCCGAACGGGCTTTCGAACTCTTGCGGCGGCACGGCAACTGCCGTTGCCGCTTCGGGCAGCGTTTCGCTTTCCGGGAGCACCATCGCCGCCAGCAGCAATTGCACTTTGGCGGTAAACATCACAGGAACCACCGCGGGCAGTTTTACAAACGTTACCGGCTCGGTCTCCTCGACAAACGGCGGCACGGGCAATACGGCTTCCGCAAATCTCACCGTCGCGGCGCCGGCCACGATTACCAAGTCTTTCGGCGCGGCCACCATTCCTTTGAATGGCGCCACTTCCTTGTCCTTCACCATGAGTAATCCGAATTCTTCGTCGTCACTGAGCGGCCTCGCATTCACCGATTCTTTGCCCGCGGGACTCGCCGTTTCGACTCCCAGCAACTTGAGCAGCACGTGCATCGGAACGGCGACAGCCGTTGCGGGGGCGGGCTCCGTAAGTTTGTCTGGGGGAACTTTGGCCGCGAGTGCTTCGTGTAGTGTCAGCGTAAATGTCAAAGGGTCGACGGCAGGCATCAAGAACAACAGCGTCAGCATTAGTTCCGCTGAAGGCGGCGCGGGAAATACTTCGAACGCTTCCATCACTGTCGTTGTGCCGCCATCCCTGGCCGAGGTCTTCGGCGCGGCAAGCATTCCGCTGAACGGAAGCACCTCGTTAACCTTCACGGTGAGCAATCCGAACAGCACAATCACTTTGACGGGCGTTGGGCTTAGCGACACCTTGCCCGCTGGTCTCGTCGTCGCCACGCCTAACGGCCTCGCTGGAACCTGCGGCGGCGGAACGATTACGGCTGTGGCCGGCTCGTCCACTCTGAGCCTTTCGGGAGCGACGATTTCCGCCAATGCTGGATGCAATTTCGCGGTGAATGTCACCGGCGTCGCCGCCGGCTCTCAGAACAATACGACCGGCGCGGGCACTTCGAACGAAGGCGGCAGCGGTTCCTCGACTTCCGCGAGCGTCGTGGTCGAGGCGCCGCCATCGATTGCGGTATCGTTCGGCTCGGCGAATGTCGCGCTCGATGGCACGACTTCCTTAACGCTGACGTTCACCAACCCCGCAGCCAACACACAGTCGCTGACCGGAGTGGCCGTAACCGACACGCTGCCTTCGGGCATTGTTGTGGCTACACCGAACGGTGTTGCAAATTCCTGCGGCGGCACCGCGACCGCTGTGGCAGGTTCCGGCAGCCTTTCGCTCACCGGCGGCGCCATCGCCACCTCTAGCAATTGCGTCCTCAGCATAAACGTCACCGGCACAGCGTCGGGCAGCTACACCAACGTCACCGGGAACGTCAGTTCCACAAATGGAGGCGCGGGCAACACCGCTTCCGCGAATCTTGCAGTCGCCTCCCCGCCAAATATCACGAAAACATTCGGCGCGGCAACGATTCCACTGAATGGCACAACATCGCTTAGCTTCTCGATCACCAACCCTGTCGCCAACAGCATTTCGCTCACTGGCGTTGCCTTCGCGGATTCGCTTCCCGCGGGTCTGCTCGTTGCCACGCCGAACGCCCTTATAGGATCGTGCGGCGGGGGAACGATTACAGCCACTGCCGGTTCGTCCTCGGTAAGCCTCTCGGGCGCCACGCTCGCCGCCAACTCGTCGTGCACCTTCAGCGTGAACGTGACGGGTGCAACTTCCGGCACGAAAAACAACAGCGTGGCCGTCACTTCGACGACCGCCGGAACGGGCAACACCTCGAACGCTTCTATCACCGTTCTTTCGCCACCCACGCTATCCAAATCTTTTGGCGCGGCCAGCATTCCGCTCAATGGCAGCACCTCGCTCACTTTCACCGCATCGAACCCGAACACGTCGACTACGCTGACTGGCATCTCCTTCACGGATTCGTTGCCTGCGGGCCTGGTCATCGCCACTCCCAACGGCCTCATCGGCTCTTGCGACGGCGGCACGATCACCGCAACGGCAGGAAATAGCGTGGTCACACTGTCCGGCGCGTCGCTGGCTTTCAGTGCATCTTGCAATTTCTCGGTCAGTGTCACTGGCACATCCGCGGGCACGAAGAGCAACACCACGGGAGCCGTCACTTCCACGGAAGGAGGCACAGGCGGCACAGCCTCCGCAAATCTCGCGGTCGAAGCTCCGCCCTCCATCGCCAAATCGTTCGGCGCCTCGAGCATCGCCCCGAACGGCACCACTTCGCTCACGTTCACGCTCACCAATCCATCCGCCAATTCGCAAGCCTTGACGGGCGTCGCTTTCACCGACGCATTCCCCTCCGGCCTCGTCGTCGCCACTCCCAGCGCTCTCGCCAACTCCTGCGGTGGCACAGCCACAGCCGTCGCTGCCTCTGCCAGCGTCTCACTCGCGAGCGCGACAATCGCCGCATCCTCCAACTGCACGCTCACTTTGAATGTCACCGCAACCGCCGCCGGTTCGATCACCAACGTCACCGGCGCCGTCACATCCGCCAACGGCGGCACAGGCAACACCGCTTCCGCCAATCTTTCCACTGGCGCCCCGCCGGCCATCACCAGCGCCGCCACGGCCACTTTCGTCGTCGGCGTCGCCTCTTCGTTCACCATCACTACCACCGGCTCGCCGCTGCCTTCCATCTCACTTTCCGGCGCTCTTCCCGCGGGCCTCACCTTCACCGACAACGGCAACGGCACCGCGACCATTTCCGGAACGCCGCTCGCCTCCAGCACGGTCGGAAATTTCCCCTTCACAATCGTCGCCCACAACGGCTCCGGAGCCGACGCTTCGCAATCTTTCAGCCTCACTCTGAATAAAGGTGTGCCCACACTGACCTGGCCCGCGCCCACCTCCATCACCTACGGCGCCGCGCTCACTTCCACTCAGCTTGACGCCACCGCAAGCGTCCCCGGCACTTTCGTCTACACGCCCGCATCCGGCGCAACCCTGGGCGCCGGCTCGCAATCGCTCTCCGTCCTCTTCACGCCCACTGACGCGGCCGACTACACCGCCGCCTCCGCCAACGTTTCCATCACCGTCAACAAAGCCACTCCCACGATCACTTGGCCCGTGCCCGCCGAGATCCTTTACGGCGCCGCGCTCACTTCCACTCAGCTTGACGCGACCGCCAGCGTCCCTGGCGTTTTCGTTTACACTCCCGCCGTGGGCGCGCTTCTCAGCGCCGGCGCGCAAACTCTCTCCGTGGTTTTCACTCCCACCGACGCCGCGAACAACAACAACGCTTCCGCGCAAGTATCTCTGACCGTGAATCCTGCCTCCACGACCACAGCGCTCTCGGCCTCCGCCGCTTCCGCCAATCCCGGATCGAGTGTCACCCTTACCGCCACCGTCTCTTCGTCCGCCGGCACTCCTTCTGGCAGCATCAGCTTTTTCGATGGCACAACTTCCCTTGCTAGCCTCGCTCTCGCTTCCGGCACCGCCTCTTTCTCCACGTCTTCGCTCGCCGCGGGAGTCCACTCCCTCACCGCAAGCTATTCCGGCAGCGCCAATTTTGCCTCCAGCGTTTCCTCCGCTTTCAGCGAGAACATCACCACCCCAGACTTTTCGCTTGCCGCTACTCTTCCGCCGCCCACGCCATCCGGCCAAAACATCGACGTTCCCATCACCGTGAATCCGCTTGGCGGCATCTCGGGCCAGGTCCAATTCACCGTGACCGGCCTGCCGCCGCGATCTTCCGCCGCTTTCTCGCCGCCCGTGCTCACTCTCGGCGCCACGCCAGCGTTTGACACTCTCGTCGTTCTCACCACTCCTCGTTTCAACTATCTCTCCGAGCGCGCTGTTCCGAACTCGCGCCCCGTGTTTGCCGGAATTCTCTGGTTTCCGTTCGCGGGTCTATTCGTCGGCGGCGCAGGTTTCGCGCTGCGCCGCAATCGCAAAGGCGCAGCTTGCCTCCTCCTGCTGGTGCTCCTCGTAGGCTCCGGCTTGCTCTCAGGATGCGCCAGCATGGGCGCGTTCCAGAACACCGGAACGCCCGCGGGAACTTATCCGCTTACGGTCACCGCCTCGGTCACCACCGCCTCCGGAACTACCACCCACTCGACCGTCGTCACCATCATCGTGCGGTAAGAAAGGCGCCCTCGTGATGCACAACTCTTTCTACAAAAGGCTATCGTCTATGAAACGCTCGATACATCCGCCGCGTCTCGGCAATCGCTCCCGCTCGTTTCTCCTTTCGTGCTTCAAACTCTCCCTCGGCTCGCTCTTTTTTCTTCTTCTGCTTCCGCTCCCTGCCTTTTCCCAGCAGCCGCTCATCGATGTTTCCGCGGGCTATTCCTATTTCCGCGCGAATCCCAATGGCAACGGTTTCTCCTTCAATTCGAATGGCGGCAGCGCGTCGGCCTCCTGGAACTGCAAATCCTGGCTCGGCTTCACCGCCGATTTTGCGGGCTACAATTTCGGCGGCCAGCTTCCCGGCGTAAGCGGAAAACTCTTCACCTATGCCGCTGGCCCGCGTTTCACGCACAAATTCGAATCCAGCCGCTGGACTCCTTTCGCCCAAGCCCTCTTCGGAGGCGCGCGCGTCGCCGGAAATCTCAACGGCGTCTCCGCCGCGGAAAACGGCTTCTCCATGATTCTCGGCGGTGGCATCGATGCCTCCTTCCACCCGCGCATCACTTTCCGCGTCGCCGAATTCGACTATCTCCTCACTCGCTTCAACCGCGTCAACTCCGTTACCGGCAACCAGAACGATTTTCGCATCTCGACCGGCGTCGTCTTCCACTTTGGCCGCAAGTAAATCCGCACTCCCGCTCCTCTGCCCCCGTGCTTGAAGCGTGCGCCTGTGCATAACCGTTCCCGCCGCGCCTTGCTCTTCGCTCCGCTCGCCGCCATTTCCGTACGCCGAAAAAACTGGTACCTTGCCTCCTGCACCGTGCAGGACGCAAACTGCCTCACGCGCAGCCTTTGCAAACGAATCAGAAACACCAGGAGCGAGCGAAATGAAACATGTTGCGGCGGTGATTGGCGTTGGATTTGTCGGCAGGGCCCACGTGGACGCTCTGCGCCGTCTGGGCATTCCCATACGCGGGATTCTGGGCAGTTCGAAGGAGCGCGGCGAGGAATCGCGGAAAGCTCTCGGCCTCGAGCGCTCGTACGCTTCGCTTGACGAGCTCGCCGCGGACTCTTCCGTCACCTCCGTCCACATTTGCACGCCGAATAATGTTCATTTCGAGCAGTCCAGCAAACTTCTGCGCGCCGGAAAGCATGTCCTCTGCGAAAAACCGCTGGCCATGGACTCGCGCGAATCCGAAATGCTCGTGCAAATCGCCAAGGAATCGAAGCGCGTCGGCGGCGTAGCTTACAATTTGCGCTACTACCCGCTCTGCCAGGAAGCGCGGTCGATGATTCAGAAAGGCGCGATCGGCCGGCCGCACACCGCGCACGGCAGTTTTTTGCAGGACTGGCTGCTTCATCCCGCCGATTGGAACTGGCGCCTCGAACAAAAACTCGGCGGCGAGCTTCGCGCCGTCTCGGACATCGGCACGCACGCCATGGATCTTCTGATGTTCCTCACGCAGAAAAAAATCATCGAAGTTTGCGCCGATTTGGCCACCGTCATTCCCGTCCGCCGCAAGCCGCGCGGCCGCGTCGAAACGTTTAAGAAAGCCGATGCCGCCGGCTTCGACGAAATGCCCATGACCACCGACGACTACGCCACTCTGCTCCTGCATTTTCAGGACAACCTGCGCGGCGTAGTCACCGTTTCGCAGGTCAGCGCTGGCCACAAAGCGCGGCTGTCCTTCGGAATCGACGGCTCCGAAGGCTCGCTCTGGTGGAACGCCGAGGATCCCAACGTGATGTGGATCGGCCGCCGCGATTCCGCGAACGGCTCGCTGCTCAAGGACCCCGCGCTCATGTCTCCCGAAGCGCGGCGGTACGCCGTCTATCCCGGCGGACATACCGAAGGCTACCCGGACACTTTCATGCAGCTCTTCCGCGATTTTTACGAGTACATCGAAAAAGGGGATTGGAGCGCGCCGAGAACGTTTCCGACGTTTGAAACCGGCCACGAAGAAATGCTCCTCTGCGATGCCGTTTTGAAGAGTTCGCAATCCCGGGCGTGGGAGTCGGTCGAATGGAATTGAAGTAGCGCAGGCACTCTTGCCTGTGCTCGATCCACGCCGCAGCCTATTTCTGCGGCGGATAGTGGTAGACAAGGCTCGGCGGCAAACGGTCCGAACGCTCGCGCGTGTTGTATTCCAGTTCGTAGCCGAGATGCTGCGCGTCCTCCGGATATTCTTTTCCGGGGGGATACGGATACGCGATCATCCCGTGCCGCGGCAACGGCTCGACGCTGAACGCATACGCGGCGTAGAAATCCAGATCCTTTTCGAATCCATTCGCATAGAAGAAATAATCGCGCACCCATCCTGCGGGCAAAGCCGGAAGCCCGTGCGGATCGAAATCCAGCTTCACTCCTTCGCCCGAGCCGAACACTACGAAGCGGTCGTCGACCGCGCTCAGCAACCCAAGCACGTCGCCGTAGCGGGTGTAATTGCCTTCGGCGCGCGCGTACGGGCCGGTCATGCTGCGGCTCGTGAAAGAATACGTGGTATCGCTCGCGGGTTGCAGCCGGATTTCCCGCGGATAGCCGAGAAATGCGAGCGATGCTTTTGCTAGCGGCACTTCGGACGTGTGAATTTCGCGCACGTCTGGGGTTTGGTCGATGCGAATCGCGTCCCAATAAATTTTTAGATTGCTCACGATTCGAATGCGCCGCGTGCCCGGCGGCAATTTGCCCGTCAGATCCGCGATCATGGTTCGTTCGAGCCCCGCCGGAAAGCCCATGTCATCGACGACCCGCACCCATTTATTGTTGGCGTCGAGCGCTTCGACATACGGCGCGATCACTTTCACGCCCGCTTGATCCGCCGCATACATCGAAGTGGCCGTGAAATAATCCGTATACCCGTCGATAATGAGCCGCAGCGGCTTCGCGGCGTCCCATTTCCCGAGATCGATCTCGACATAATGCAGTTTCGCAAATCCCGCGAACGGCAGGCTTTCGAAATCGGTCACGTATTTTCTGTCGCGCCGGGAAAGTAGCGCGAGCACGTCGTTGCCGCGATCGTCCCATGCGCCGAGCGGCGGATGTGCGTCCTCGCTGGCGATGACCTTGAACTCCGGGAAAGGCGGATTCGAAACGAAGCGCTCGTTGGGATAAACCTCGAACGCCGCGGGATGATCGATCGCCAGCAGCCGCAGTTGATCGAGATACACCGTCTCTTCCATCGGCTCCATGAAGCGGAAGCTCAGCATGCCGTCGAGCGGACGAACGCTTGCCGCATCAACTTTCAAATATTCGTCGGGATCGGGCACGTCGCGCTCGGCCACTCCATGTTCGCCGGGGCCGACCCAATGGCCTACTACGCCCGGGCCGATCATGTCCGCGATGAATTCATATTCCTTGCCGTTCCACGAAAACAAAACCGGGCACGAACTGCCGCGCCGGTCGATCTCGGCGATCGATTGCATTTTATTCGCGGCAAGATTTATTTCGTCCTGCGGAACGCCCGTGGGCCAAAGCAGCCGCACGACCTCCGCGTTATGTTCGTCGCCGAGACCGGCCATGATTCCCGGCGCGTTTTGCCCGAGATAGCCGCTTGCGCCCTGCACTTCCCACTTTTGATAAAGCGTGCCCGCGTACATCTCCACTTTTGTGCCGATTGCGCTTCTGTTGTCCGCCAGCGGTTTGAATCCCAGGCTCATCCAACTGTGTTCATTGCCGCCTTCGTTTTTGAGCACGATCGGTGGGCCGCCGAGTTGCGTGACCACCAAATCGGCGTCGCCGTTTCCGGCTAAGTCCGCAACGGCGATGGCGCGTGGTTGCGACAGCTTCACCCTGTCGAGATGCACTTCTTTTGTTACATCTTCCCAGCCTTTTGCGCCCAGATTGCGCAAAAGCCGAAGTTCGCCGCCCCTCGCAGTTTCGCCAGCAGCGACGAGATCAACCCAGCCATCGTTATCGTAATCCACAGCGGAAATTCCCCAGCCGCGTTCCCAGCCAAAATCAGGAAGAGGAACGCGTTCCAGATGTTTGCCGTCGACGTTCCGCCACAAACTGATTCCGGGCGCACCCGCGTGCGTGAACGCGAGATCCATCCAGCCGTCCTTATTGAAATCAAACGCCACCACGCCGACCGCGGGCGGAAGATGTTCTTTCTTGAAATCGATCGCGGAGAGCGGCGTGAATTTTCCTTCGCGCGGATTCAAGTAGATGGACGCACCGTCCATGCCGCCTGCGAAAACAAAATCGATAGCGCGGTCGTTGTTGAAATCGGTGGTGACCAGGCCCGCGCCCGTGGCGTCGATGCCGAGCGCGGTCTCGGTCGAGACATCCGTGAACGTGCTGTTGCCGTTGTTGCGCCAGAGAACGTTGTGCCCTGCTGCTTCACGCGTGGCAGCCGCCGTTGGCTGCATGGTGAGATAGAGATCGAGATCGCCGTCGTGGTCATAGTCCACGAAAGTCACCCCAACACAACCGGCTTCGCGCCGAATTCCAACTTTTTCCGTGACGTCCGCGAATTTTCCCGCGCCATCGTTGTGAAAAAGATGAACTCCGTCGCTGAAGCACACGGCTAAATCGGTGTGTCCATCATTATCGAAATCGCCCGCCGCGCAGCCCAATCCGCTGCCAACGTGTTTGAGGCCCGATTGGCTGGTCACATCCGCGAATTTGCCGTTGCCGAGATTGTGCAGCAAATGGCTGGTGCCCCCGGCGGATGCGCTGACCAGAAAAAGATCAGGTTTCCCGTCGCCGTCATAATCAAAAAAGCATGCGCCGGTGCTTGGCCCAATTTGCGTGCTGCTGCCGGCCGCTTCGACGATTTCTGAAACTGGCCGCGGCGCAAAGTGCACAGGAATCGCCGGTGGCGCGTTCAGCGCGGAGCTGCGCGGCAACTCGGCCAGCGAAAAACGCCCTTGATCGCCATACGCCGCACCGAACGGAGAACCAAGATGCTCCGAAGTTATTTTTTGAAACTTGGCGAGATGCTCGCGCGCCGCGCCGGCATCCCCGCTTCTCTGGTACGCACGAGCGAGGCCGAATTCAGCCGAGGCGTGATATGGAAAAAGCGCCAAAGCTTTTTGGAAAGCGGCGATCGCCAGATCGTAGTGCTGCAGTTGCGAATTCAAATACCCGACGAAATACCACGCGTCCGCCTCGTTGACGAGCTTCGTGACGTGCGTGAACGCCTCGATGCCTTTTTCCGTGTCACCTAAATCCTTGTACGTGAGGCCGAGGTTGTACCACGCGTACGGATCATTCGGCAGTTTTTCGGCTGCGGCGGCAAGCGCGGCGCGCGCCGGTTCCAGTTTTTGCTGCGCCAGAAGAGAAACTCCCAAATTGAGCTGGGCCACTTCGAACTTCGGATCGGCTGCGAGCGATCGCTCGAAATACTTCTGCGCGTCGGCGGGCCGCTGCTGGTTCATGTACGCCACGCCGAGGGTGTTCAGGCGATACGCTTCCGAAGGCTCGGGCATGGATGCGGATTTTTGCGCGGCGCGAGAATGAAGAACGGTTGCTGCGATCGAGAAGACGGATAAGCAAACAATCGCAAAAATTCCGGCACGTAAGGGAGATTTCATCAGGGTGTCTATCCTATAGGTACGCGCGAAACTCTGCGAATGCATGCTCCCGCGCCCTGGAGCAGTAAAGATTCTGGGTGTAGGGCCACGCAGCGTCAACCGTTTTTGTGGATGGCCGCGGAAGCACTCGGATACACATCAGTTTCTGAGCCCGCGTCCATGTTCAGGGGCCGGCTCTTCCAAGGTCGGTAACACGCATGAATTTAGAAATAAATATTTCGTTGCTCACGTTTTGTGGTATGTAGACGTCCTACTCTATGCTAGGAAGGATGTCTACCTACATCCATGGCCCAGACGAAGAGCCCCTATCAAAATCGCACGGAAATCCTCCAGGGCACTTTGGATATGCTCATTCTGCAAACGCTGCAATGGGGGCCGCGCCACGGCTATGCCCTGAGCAAAGCCATTCGCACCAACTCCGGCGAAATTCTGCGGGTGGACACCGGCTCCCTCTATCCGGCCCTTCACCGGCTCGAACGCAAGCGATGGATCGCCGCCGAATGGAAAGCTTCGGATGTGGGACCGCGGCTGCGTGTCTACCGTCTGACCAAAAGTGGAAAAAAGCAATTGGTCTCCGAGCGAACGCGCTGGGAAAGAATCAAGACGGCGATCGCAGGCATTATGACCCCGGGTAAGAAGGAGAGCGAAGTATGAAATTCCCTCTTTGGCGGCGGGCGCGGCGAAACAACGAACTCAGCGAAGAAGTGCAAGCGCACTTGACCCTCGCGGAGCGCGAAGCCATGGAATCCGGCAAGACGCCGAAGGAAGCCGCGCACGCGGCACGCAAAGAATTTGGCAACGTGGCGCTAGCGGAAGAAGTAACGCGCGACGCGTGGGGCTGGCGCTGGCTCGCCGAGACGTCGCAAGACGTGCGCTACGGCGTGCGCAACATGCTGCGAACTCCGGCTTTCATGATCGTCACCATTCTCACGCTCGCTCTGGGCATCGGCGCAAATACAGCGATCTTCTCCGTCGTCGATGCGGTTCTTTTCCGCACCCTCCCATACCGCGATCCTGGCAGGCTCGTGTGGGCCACCAACGTTCTCCCGCGGCAGGGACAGAATCTCGTTTTCGCGGATGAATACGCCGGATGGCGGACGCAGAATCACGTATTCGAGAACATCGCGGCGTATGGCGCTTCCGCCGAACGCACGCTGACGGGCGCCGGAACCCCGCAACGCCTCCAAGGTGCGGAAGTGACGGAAAGTTTTCTAAACGTCTTGGGCGTGAAGCCGGCGCTTGGCAGGAATTTCTTGCCTGAGGAGGACCGGCCCAACGGACCAAAGACCGTGATCTTGAGCGACGCGCTTTGGCGCTCCACCTTTGGCGCGGACCCGACGGTGATTGGGCGAGTCATCGAACTCGACGATACGCCCTACGCGGTCATCGGAGTGCTGCCGCGCGACTTTGAATTCTTGGACAACAGTACGGCGGACATGCTCATGCCCTTCCAGCTTGCGGACAGCAACATCCAATCGTCGAACGGACGAGTGATGGTCAAGATCCAGCCGCTGAGCGTTGTGGCTCGCCTGCGGCCTGGCGCGACGGTGAATGGAGCGCAGAGCGAGCTCGACGCAATCGACAAACGTGTTCTGGCGAATCTGCCCGCCCACTTCTTCGGGCTGGGCGAAGCGCACGCGCAAGTTTCTTCGCTCCATGACCATGAAATTGGCAACGTGCGTCCGGCGCTGCTGGTTTTGTTGGGAGCGGTCGGATTCGTGTTGCTGATTGCCTGCGCGAATGTGGCGAATTTGCAGTTGGCGCGCGCGGCATCGCGGGAAAAAGAAGTGGCCATCCGCGGAGCGCTTGGCGCGGGCCGTTGGCGCCTGGCGAGATTGCTGCTGACGGAAAGTTCGGCGGTGGCGTTGGCCGGCGGCGTGGCGGGACTTTTGCTGGCTGCGTGGATCATCCGGCTGATCCACCGTTTTGCGCCGGCGAATATTCCGCACCTGCAAAGCGCGGGGCTGAACACGCGCGTGCTGGTGTTCACGCTCGTCGTTTCGCTCGTGACGGGAATTCTGTTCGGATTGGCGCCGGTGCTGGCCGCGTTTCGCGTGTCGCTGAATAACACTCTGAAGGAAAGCGGCCCGCAGAGCGGCGCGGGCGCAGGGACTCGCCGCGCGCAGAGGGTGCTGATGGTGACGGAGATTGCGCTTTCGTTTGTGTTGTTCATCGGCGCGGGTTTGCTGGTGAAGAGTTTCCACCAACTCACGGCGATCCAGCCGGGTTTCGATCCGCACGGAGTGCTGACCGCGCGAATCGCGCTCCCGCTGGATCAATATCAGTCCGTCGATCAGCAGCGCAGTTTTTTCCAGCAACTTGTTGCGAAGCTGCAGGCGTTGCCGGGAGTCACTTCGGCCGGAGCGACCGCTTCGATTCCTCTGCGCGGGAACGTGATGTTATCGACGATCCAGATTGAAGGCCAGCCACCGAGCGATTTCACTTCGGAAAACGTTCCCACGGCGCAAATCAATTCCGTGACTCCTGGATATTTTTCCGCGCTGCGTGTGAAGTTGATTGAAGGGCGCTTGCTGGACGACCGCGACGGAGCGAACGCGCCTAACGCCATGATCGTAAACCAGGCTTTCGTCCGGAGATTTTTCGAGAAGGAAGATCCCATCGGCAAGAGGTTCATCGCGAACGTCGGGCCCAGAACCGGCGGGCCGAAGACGTGGACGATTGTCGGCGTAATTGGCGACACAAAACAGCGCGGGCTCGCGAGCGAGATCATGCCGGAAGCGACGGCCTCGGCGCTGCAGTGGCCGCTCTTCATGATGACCGTCGTGCTGCGCACCTCGGTGGAACCATTGAGCGTGGTCCCGGCGCTGCGAGAGCAAGTGAGAGACCTGGATAAAAACCTGCCGGTATTTGGCGTCGAGACACTGGATGACATGCTCGCCGCGGAAGTGGCTTCGCAACGTTTCAACGCGGGCGCGCTCGCGGGCTTCGCGGGACTTGCGGTGCTGCTTGCCGCAGTCGGCATATACGGCGTTATGGCGTACGCCGTGAGCCAACGCACGCGCGAAATGGGTGTGCGCATGGCGCTTGGCGCGAATGCTGGAAACGTCTTGCGCATGATCCTGGGGCAAGGATTGCGCCTCGCGATCGTTGGAGTCGCGCTTGGGTTGGCGGCGTCGTTTGCGTTGACGCGGCTGATGAGCGGTCTGCTGTTTGGAGTCAAGCCCTCGGACCCCGAAACGTTTTTCGTTGTGACCTGCGCTCTGCTGGCCGTGGCCGTGGTGGCATGCTGGATACCGGCGCATAGAGCCACGCGCGTCGATCCAGTTATCGCCTTGCGATACGAGTAAGCGTCGATCCAATCATCGCGTCGCGATTCCAGCGACAGCCGCCGCTGATCACAAAAACAAAACTCGATGTCGCTTTTCTCGACTCTCCCCGCGAGTAACATATCTCTCGAACGAAGCGGATTGCGCGCCGACGCTGGTCTTCTAATTCCGGAGCGCTTCCACCCGTTCCGCGTCTGTCTTAATGATGGATGGGCACCGGCGAAGTCCAATCCGCGTGATAGAGCTCGTTGGGGTCCACGATAGTATCGGACTGCAATACGTTTCCGCTCGGATCCTGGTACGTAAACTTGTACTGATTGCTCGCCTTAAAAGTTTGGCCGGTATTTGGGTTCTGGTAGAGCTGCTGATTCAGGATCCAGTCGCAAACGTCCTTTGTGTGACGGTCTCCCTGGTCTATGTTCGCCATAACTTGTTCGTGCCGCAGTTGCCCTTGCGTATTCATGTTTTGAATGAATTGTTGAGCATTCTGGCTTCTGATTTCCGCCATTTGCTGGCTGGCCTGCATGGTGGTGTTGAAAACGGCCCAGGAATTAGCGATAGCGAGGTTGGTCTGGTTCTGGAAGTACGCATTGCTTGTCTGGATGTACTCTTGATTTGCCCGACGGGATTGCATGATGGCGATCATGGCCGCGAGGTGCGACATGAGCTGGCCTTGCGGCGCGTGCACGGCCCAAATGTCCGCGTTCGACGAGTATTGCGGCATCGGCCGGTATCCCACCATGGCCGTTTTGCTCACGTTCGTAAGCACCATTCGTTTTCGAACCACCATTTTGGCTTGCAGGATTTCCTCCTCGGGCTGGCCATCCATCTGGAAGCGCAGGTGCGTGCGCTTCAATTCCCCCATGATTCCCACTTGGTTATAAAAAGTGAACTCGGTTTTTGAAAGGTTCGCTTGGAAATCCGCCTCCTGCGGCGCGGGAGAAACGGAATCGATCTCTGCATCAGGCCGCATCCGCATGGACACGAATTGCGCGTACTCGGCTGCGGAAATTGGCGGCAGATACTTGCACTTGCCAAACTTGGGAAGCGTGCGGGGATCATCGGCCCAGTAGAATTCTGCGCTCGGGAGCAACTGAATGCCGTAGCGCATATCCGGCGAGAAAGCCCGGTATACGATGCTGGAATAGTTGCCTTGGCAGCCCGGTCCGCGGAGCACCACGCCTTCAAAATTCCAATTCGCAGGAATTTCCATGGTAAAAGCCACCATTTGAAACATGGGATCGACAATCGCGACGGTTTTCTTGGGGCCAAAATCTTGCGGAGGTTCTTCGCCGGCGCCGGTCGAGGCTCCCTGAGAATTCAAAGCTTTTAATTTCGCATCGTATTCTTGCTGCGAGAGCAGGCCGTTTTTGTAAGCATCGTTCAATGCCTCAACTTTTTCTTGCCGGGTGAGCGGCGCCTTTTCGCCGAGCGCACTGAGTCTCCGCGCATACTCCTCATCCGTCAGCAATCCTTCTTTATAAGCCTGTTTCAGCGCATCGATTTTTTCTTGAACGCTTGCGGAGCGTTGTGACTGCGGCGAGTGGCCGGCTGCTAGGGCGCCTGCGCCAAGTAAAAACAGCACAAGCGTTCGCACCGCGAATGCGTGTTTCATGGCAATTGTTCTCCTCCCATCCGTTATTGGCCCGCGAATTGGATGCTGCGCAGCATTTTGGTGATCTCGCCGCCTACCGTCTCCGCCTCGCTCTGCGCAACGGACGATGACAAAACGTAATACCGGCCGTTGGGCGCGGCAACGCCAACTGCCACCAGGGAGATGGCGACACCGTCGCTATCCATGGCGGAAAACAGTCCGAGGCCGACGTCGAGCCCGTTATAGTTCGACGCCTCGTTCTGCAGCACTTTGAAATTCTGGTATTCCGATTGATACTGCCCCGCCACGCCAGAAACCACATCGGTCGGCTGCTTCGCTTTGCCCGAATAGGGCGCCACGAAGGCCCAGCTTTTGCCTTTATAAATGTTTACTCCACTGGAGTTCGGCGGGCAGCCTCTGCTGGGTCCCTAGCACCCGCCCTTCGTTTCTGCCGTCCAGCCTTGCACGATCTTGAGGCTGAAAGCGCCTTGCGGATCGTTGTAGACGCTGTCGCCAGCGCCGCCGCCGCGAAATTCCTGCCTCTGAGAATCCGGAGAGCCTTGTCCCGGCTCGGCGCTCTGCACATTCGGCTGCGGTGCGGGCGCGGGCTCTTGGCCGTCTGTCGGCGAGTTCAAAGTTCCGTTCGCGAGCGCCGCCTGCTTTGCTGCGCACTCCTCCGGCGAGAAGACCCCAGCCTTGCAAGCTCGCTCCAGCGCCTGGAGCTTCGGATTACCAGCGGATGAATCGGAGGAGTTTCCCGTTTTCGCGAACGCCGCCCGTTTGGCCGCGCATTCAGCAGGGGTGAGAACTCCATTCGCGCAAGCGTCTTCCAACGCCCGCAATTTCTGTGCGTCGGGCCCCGATTCGGAACCCGCCTGTCCCAGTGAATCCCGCCCCGATCTGCCTGCGGCAGCCATTCCTCCACCGCCGCTCCCCAACTGAAAGCTCCTGACGATGCTCTCGAACGCAGGTTTGACGCTGGAGTATTCCTTCGAAAGCAACGAACTATTACAAACCAAGATCTGGCCATTTTCTGTTGCAACGGCAACACTCAGGATCGCTGTCCCGTGTTGCGGATCGTTGCACGCCACTTGCAGCAGCAGTCCGGATTGGCCCGCGAGGCTTGTTTCGCCACGCCGCAACACTTCCGCTTTCGGACACTCTTGCATGAGCTGCTTTTCGATCCCATCCAATACTGCCTTTGGCGGTGGTGTCGAGCCGTCTTCCGACGGTGCCACGTCAAATCGCACCGAGGCGCTTCCCTTGCTCAGCGTTACTTCATTCTCCTCATGCATTACCGCACGCCATCCCGCGGGAACCTCCACGGTGAAGGCTCCTCCGGGATCGCGGTAGGAGGTCTGCGCAGAAGTGGATACGGCCAACAGAACGCAGGAAATGATCGTGATTCCGAGCACATTACATCGCGCGGAAAATCCAGGAAGGAACTGTTCCTGCGATCCATCTCCAGAACACCAAAGAAATCGTCTCAGCGTAGAAGCAAGCAGCAACATGCGCATCTCCTCGTAAAAGTTCCAGGGGGGTCCGATTGAAATTGCCGGGGCCGATTTCTGTACCACTGATTACGATGCATCCAGCCGTGTGTCAAGCGATTCCGCGCCGCGATCCGTCTAAGGAGCGGAGACCACGGGAAGTTCGATGAAGCTGGCGTCGCCCGCGGCGTGATAGATGTGCTGCGTGGCTTTGCGATAGTCGGCGGGCTTGGCCCAGAAAATATTGGGAACGAAAGTTTGCGGGTTGCGGTCATAGAGCGGGAACCAGCTTGATTGGATTTGCACCATGATGCGGTGGCCGGGAAGGAAGACGTGATTGGCGTTGGGTAGATTGAAACGATAGAGCAGCGGCTCATTCGGAATGATGGCTTTGGGCGCCTCGAAGCTTTCGCGATAACGGCCGCGGAAAATGTCAGCGGAAATCATGAGCTCATAGCCGCCGAGATTGGGCTCGCTCGCGACTTCGTCGGGGTAAACGTCGATGAGCTTGACGACCCAGTCGGAGTCAGTTCCGGTGGTGGAAGCGATGAGATTGGCGACGGGCTGGCCGCTGATTTTGAGCGGCGAGGTGAGAACGTCCGAGGTGAAAACGAGAACGTCGGGGCGGCCGGAGGGTTCGCGCTGATCGTCGACGAGCCACTGCGACCAGGTAAGGTCAGGCGTGTAACCCATGGGCTGGCTGGGACGCGCACGGAAAGGAACGGGCTTGGCGGGATCGGAAATGTATTCGTCGTAAGGCGCGTCGGCGGCTTGCGGCTCGGACATGCCAAGTTTCAAGCCCGCTTCTAGATAAAGCGGCGTGGGTTTGGGAACGCAACCATCGGAGCAGCCTGCGGGCCAAGCGGGAAGCCGGCGCCAAACGTTTGTGCCGGTTTCAAACGCCGAAACGGGAGCGATGTCAGCTTTGGGAGCGCCGTCGATCAGATACTGTGCGAGAAAGGGACGCAAGATGTGCTGGCGGAAATAAAGGCCAGTGTCGCTGCCGAACTTTATGGGGCCGAGCGAGCTGGCGTCTTCAATTTCCTGGCCGTGATGCCACGGGCCCATCACCAAATAGACTTTGTCGTTGTCGGTGTCCTTGGGCTTGATGGCTTTGTAGACGGCCATGGCGCCGTAAATATCTTCCTGATCCCACAAGCTGTGAACGAGCATAACGGGAACTTTGAGCGGTTCCTTGGCGAGGACTTTGTCAACGGCTTGATCGCGCCAGAAAGAATCGTAACTAGGATGCTCGAGAATCTTTCGCCAGAAGCCCATTTGCTCGAGGCCATGACGGCGGCCGAGTTCGCCTGCGGAAACCGCGTCCATATAGACGTCGTAATCGTCGAAATGATCGGTCCACCATTTGATGCTGTTGTCGCGCGTGCCTTCCTGCTCGTAAATGTAGGGCATGTTCTGTTCGCGGAAGGCGCCATAGTGGAACCAGTCGTCGCCCATCCAGCCATCGACCATAGGATTCATGGGAACGGAAACTTTGAGAGCTGGATGCGGATTGACGAGAGCCATCAAGGGAGTGAAGCCATCGTAGGAGATGCCGAGGATGCCGACTTTGCCGTTGGTTTCGGGAATGTTTTTGACGAGCCAGTCGATGGTGTCGTAGGTGTCAGTGGAATTATCGATGGGAGTGGGATTGAGCGAGCCGTGGAGCGGCCGGTTCATGATGTAGATTCCCTGGGAGCCGTACTTGCCGCGCACATCCTGGACGACACGAATGTAGCCGTCTTCGACGATGACGTCGGCAGCGTTGTCATAGCCTTCGAGAATCGGACCGAGATGGGAGCTCGGAGCGTGAGAGGTGAGATCGGTGGCGTCGTAGGGCGTGCGGGTGAGGAGAATGGGAGCGTTGTGCGCGCCCTTGGGGATGAGGATGACGGTATGGAGCTTGATGCCGTCGCGCATGGGGATCATGACGTCGTGACGGATGTAATTGAACGTGTCGGTGACGGGCCTAATTTGGGCCGGAGTTTCGTTAGGCAGCGTGTCGAGTGGGGGCGAAGTCTGGGCGCGAGAGGCCGCTGCGAAGAAAAGGGCGGGGGAAGCGGCGAAGAGGCAAAGTTGGATAGTCCCGCGAAGCGAACTGGTCATGAAGGATTCCCCCGGTCGGTTGATGGAGCGGAGGGATTATACAGAGCCGAGATAGAGCGTGCCAGAAATCCGCGGACGGAGTGCGAGGGTCCCGCCACCTGGGTGTTTTGTGCAAAGAGTGCGGAAGCTGAAGAAAACATGGGAGATAGCGGTTTCGGCGATGCACAAGAGTGCGTAAGAGTATGAAAACAAAGGGAGGCTAAAGCCTTTGGAATGACATTGATGCGGACTGCGCTGCGGAAGCGGTGCAAAGTTGGCAGTTTAAAGTTGTCGGGGGAGAGAGGAAGGAGATTGACGGTTGACAGTCCACAGCCGACACACGGAAAGAAAGAAGAGGATAACGCAGAGACGCGGAGCGCGCAGAGATTACGCAGAGGGCGGGTTCCAAAATGGGAAGCAGGAGCGGACTGACAGCCAAAGTTCATCATGTATTTTACCGCGAGCCTAGATAACATGTCAAGTTATTTCTTATATAGTAATGATTCGAATCACATGCAAATGGCACGTAAGTGGATGAAGGGAATGGGGATGGGTGGCAATTGCGTGCGCGAAAATTCTGTTTGGATGTGGGCCGGCGATTGGCCGTTGTTCACGGCGCGCGGGGAGACGAGCCATTGCTTCAGCAGTCTCCGGTTCGCGTTCAACTTCTTGGGAGGGATTTGGGATCAATTTGATTCTCCCGTTGCTCTGTCGATCTCCGCGCGAATTGCGTCCCACTTCCACCCGCGCATGTCCGGGATGGGGCCGGCGAATGAGCCCGTTTTTTTCCGAAGCATTTTGCGCACAGACAAAACAAGAATCGCGGAAGCGCCGAGAAATACGGCCAAAGGGAGTAGAAAGAGCAACACTCCGGTTTTTCCGTCGGGGACGATAAGAATTTGCTCGCCATAGAGAGTTTTGTAGTGAGCGATAATTTCCGTCCCCGATTTTCCAGCGGCAACCATCTCCGTGACTTCCTGGCGCATTTGCCCGGCGATTGGGCTTGCGTGGACAGCGATGGATTGCGTATAGCAGCATGGGGCGAAGAGGGACTCCTCGACCTTCTTCACCTCCATGCCTTGCTGCAGAGTCAAGGGGTGCATGCTGGAGAAGAGGAGAACCGCCGCGAGAAATTCTTTCATGTGATCATTTCTCCGTTCGCACGATTGCGGGGAAGTTCAACGCGAGTGCAGATACTTCAGAAGATCGTCGACCTGCTTGCGGTCGAGGGTTTGCCCGAAGGGCGGCATAATGCCGCGACCGTTGAGAATGGTCTGTCTGACCTGTTCGTCCGTGGCGGGAGCACCGCTCGGCAACGTTTTCTTTTGGAACAGCCCCTGGAGTTTGGGCGGGGGCTTCAGGAGTTGCAGATTTTCCGCGTCGTGGCAGGGGCTGCAATTTCTTTCATACACGACGGAACCTCTAGTTTCGGCGGAGGCAAAAGCCGGACCATAGTCCAGGTTGTTCCGGGAACAACCTGGCAGAGAAGAGGCCGCGAGCAAAGTCAATCCCGCTATCACCGAGGGCCAGCCAGGCAAGAGAGCTTTAGGTTGTGGCATGTTCCACCTTTCGAATGGCCGCCAAGACTTCGTCCTTTGTCCATTCGTTCGTGGTCCACTCCTGGACAAGCCTTCCGTCGGAGTCCACCAGAACCGTGCTCATGGAATGAGTAATCTGGTTGTTCTCCTCTTCGTAGAGAAGGCCAAACGCGTCGGCCAATTTCCTGAGGTTTTCAGGCGAGGGAGCGGCAAACTGCCAGTGTTCAAATCCTTTGGGATCTTCGTTGAGATAAGCCAAACCATATTTGTGGAGGACGGAAGGAGTGTCGTACTTGGGATCGATGCTGATGCTTAGAAGCTCGGTTCTTGCGTGGCTTTGCGGATCCTTGGCTAGTTCGCGGTTGACTGCCGCGAACTGGCTGCTGATTCGCGGACAAAAGTTCGGCAAGGGGCAGCGAGTGTAGATAAACGTCAGGAGGAGCGTCTTTCCGCGAAAGTCCGAAAGGCGCACAGTCTTTCCGTCCTGATTTAGGAGCGCAACATCCGGAATCTGCTCTCCCGGGAACAGGCTTTTTACCGGTTGGACCACCGGCCCGCGATGGCTGGAATCAGTCACCAGGATTTTGTCGAGCAAATAACTTTGGTCCGGCTTTACGACGATGCGGGCGCGGATGTAATCACCCGGCTCGATCTTGGAGATGTCTTCATCCGCCGCCACGGGATACGGCATCGTCATCGCGGGCATGAAGCCCGGCACTTCTTGATGATCGACGACCAGCGTGTGGGTTTCAGGAACCTTACTGATCACTCGTCCCGCCAGCATGTAGTGCTTGACGGAGGAACCGCATCCGGCCAGAAAACCGCAAATCAAAAGCGAGCTTGCCAGAGTTGAAACAAAAACACGCATCTTTAGCCTCCAGCGAATATGAGATTTGTTTTGTTTCGGTACTTTTCGGGTTTTCGGTGCGCGTTATCGCTCGCGCGCGCCGCTACACTTTGCACACTTGGGCAAAGGATGATTCGGGCTTTCATTTCTGCGGGAAAATGATTAGAGGGATCGCGCCGGAGGACCGCGTTTAGGATGGGCGGCAGCAAAACGAGTGCGCGACGGAATTATATTGTGCCGGCGGGGGACATTTCTTTGGGAAATGGGGGCGGTCAGCGAATCGACTGTGAGGGTAAGGAAAGTTCGCGCTCCCTGGAACCACGGCAGCGGATGTGAGGAGTAAGGGCAGAAGGCTCGCGCGATAGGCGTCCCGCCGTGCTCGGCTCTTAACCGCGCGGCGGTTTGAACGGAGCACATGTGCGCGCCGTTTTTGCGACAGCATTCCGGTAAGTTGCTCTGGCCGTCGACGACCGCCAGAGCCGGCAACAACGGTCCGGAGACAAAGAGAAAAACGAGCGCGGCTGCAAAGATTCTTCGCAAGTTGAAAGTAGGGTACAGGAAGGAACAAATGTGGGCAAGGGACTCCAAACGAAAGAAAACTTCGCAAGAACTGATCGTGGGGGACATCTGAGCCAACATACGCGGGCGGAGCATTCCGGCAACGCGACGGAAAAAAGCGGGAAATTATCTCTTTCGTTCCAGCTTGACCCTTGGAGTGCGGAACCATACGCTGAAATGCATGACTAGGGACAAAATAATTTTTGGGACGATTGCGGAAATTGCGGCGGGGATTCGCGAGAAGAAACTTTCGCCGGTGGAGGTTGTGGAGGCGCACCTCGAACGAATTGCAGCGTTGCAGCCGAAGTTGAATGCGTTTGTGCACTTGGATGCGGAGGGGGCGAGGCGGCAGGCTCGGGCGGCGGAAGCGGCGGTGATGCGCGGAGACGCGGCGGGGACGCTGTGCGGCGTGCCGCTGACGATGAAGAGCTGCATCGATGCAGCGGGATGGCCTACGCCGGCGGGATCGTTGCTGCGGAAGGATTATGTGCCGCAGAAAGATGCGACGCTGGTGGCGCGGCTGCGCGCGGCGGGGGCGATTCTTTTGGGCAATACGAACACGCCGGAATTTTTGATGGCGTACGAAACGGACAATTTGTTGAGCGGGAAAACGAGCAACCCTTGGAATTTGGAGCGGACGAGCGGCGGGTCGAGCGGAGGCGAGGCGGCGGCGATTGCATCGGGCTGCTCGATGGGCGGAGTTGGGAGCGATGGAGGCGGGTCGGTGCGCGTGCCGGCGCATTTTTGCGGGATTTGCGGATTGAAGCCGACGCCGGGGCGGGTTCCCGCGACGGGGCATTTTCCGGCAGGTGGGGGAGCGTTCGGATGGATCGGCGTGGTGGGGCCGATGGGGCGGACGATTGCCGACGTGCGCGCGCTGTTTGAAGCGATGGCGGGGCCGGACGCGGGCGATGCGCTGTCGGCGCCGGTGCCGTTGCGCGAGGTGCAGGAGAAGGAGATTCGCGGATTGCGAATTGGAATTTTGGAGAGCGATGCGCTGGGAGCGGCGACGCCGGAGACCGCAGCGGCCGTCGAGCGGGCGGCGAAATTGTTGAGCGAGCAAGGATTCGCCGTGGAGCCGAAGCGATTGAAGGGGCTCGAGCGGGCGATTGCATTGTGGTGGTATTTTTTTGGGCCGGTGATCGCCGACTTGATTCGAAAAGGTGCGGCGGGGCAAGAAGAGTTGATGAGCCCGATGTTGCGCGAGTATGTGGCGCTGGCGACAGCGGATACGACACTTACGTACGATGGTTTTCTAAATGCGTGCGCGGAGCGGGATAATTTGCGCGAAGAAATTCTACGGCAAATGGATGAAACGAGGATTTTGCTGTCGCCGGTGTCGGCGAGGCCGGCGTTCCGGCACGGAGAAGGGAATTGGCGGAGCGGCGAGCGGGAAAATTATCGGGACACGATGCGTTATTCGCAGTGGCTGAATTTGACGGGATTTCCGGGAGTGGCCGTGCCGATGGGAAGGTCGAGCGACGGAATGCCGATTGGAGTGCAAGTGATTGGCCGGCCGTACGAGGAAGAATTAGTGCTTGCGGTTGCGGAAGCGATGGAACGAGGGCGCGGCGGGTGGGAAGCGCCGATGATTTAGGGCTGCGGGGGCTGTTTCAGCTCGGGATTGGGAACGGGCATATCGCCGAACGATTCGCGTTGTTTGTTTAGACTGGCGTTGAGCAGCTTTTTTGATTCGGTGAGTTCGGCTTGGCCTTCCTCGCGGCGGCCGAGCTTGAGAAGAACCTGGCCACGGACGTAATGAATGTTGTGATTCGCGGGGGCAAGCTTTTCCGCGGCGTCGAGCGACGCGAGAGCTTCACGATATTTTCCCTGGCGCTGATAAATGCGTCCCAGCTCGAGAAGAGAGACGGGCATGCGGGGATTGTAGTGGAGCGCTTCGCGGAAAAATTGCTCGGCTTCGCGGTCTTTTTGCGTTTGTAACGAGAGCAAGCCAAGTTGCTCGTAATTCTCGGCGAGATCCGGCTCGATGGCGATGTCCTTGCGGAATTCAGCTTCCGCACGTTCGTTGTCTTGTTTCTTCCTGTAAGCGACTCCGAGGCTAAAGTGAACGAAGGGCAAATTGGGGTTCGCGCTCGCGGCGAGTTCGAGCTCGGAGATGGCTTTGTCCGGCTCTTCGCGATTGAGATACGCCTTTCCGAGAATGAGATGGAACTCGGGAGTTTGGCTGCCGACTTTGACGAGGCGGCTGAGGGCCTTTTCGTCGAGAGCGTTGTTGCCGGCGTTGTGCGCGGCAATGTCGAGGACATAGAGATAGTTGATGTCGGTGGACATTTGCGGCCAGAGGGGTTCGAGCGTGGCGACGGCGTCGGCGTAGCGTTCGGTGAAGACGCGGCAGAGTCCCAGAAGATAGCGGGCTTGCAAGGAATCGGGTTCTTCACGAACGACGGAGGCGAGCGGCGCAATGGCTCCCGCATAATCGCCGCGACGATACTTGACCAGGCCGATGTTGAGCCGAATGCCGGACATTTTGGGTTCGAGCTTTTCTGCTTTTTGGAGGAGGGCGAGCGCGTGATCCCACTCTTTGCGGCGCATGGCAATGACGCCGAGATTGGCGTAGGCCGAGCCGGATTGCGGATCGACGGAAAGGACGCGGCGAAATGCGGTTTCGGCGGCGGCGAGATCGCCGGATTGCAGCGCAGACTGTCCCTCGGCGAAGGAAACGCGGGGATCGATGGAGGAGGAGTTGCGCGAACTGCTGGAAGCGGGAGCTTGCTGTGTAGCAGAAGAGGCCTCGGTTGAAAGCAGCGGCAGAAACCAGGCGAACGCTGATAGAAAAAGGCCGACGAACCGAATGCGGTCGAGACGGGCACGCAAGAGAGAGAACATCGATTCGTAGTGTCCAGCAGGAGCGAGGGGAATTCAAGCGGACAGCCGGAGGCTGAGCCGAGGAAATCGGCAGGGAGGGACGAAGGCGCGTAAAGCAGGCAGGAAGATGGGCGCGATTTTCAACTTGACATCGGCGAAGCAATGCCATATTAACTCGATTTAATAAGTGAGTTTGGGTCTGTTTTGCACGTCGAGTGGTGGGCAGTTTCGTCCATGAGTGGTCTTCTGCGAGAGTCTGCGTTCGTGGTGTACGCCGCAGCAGACAGGACTGTGCCCTCACTCGGCCTGGATTCCATACGAAAAAGCGGGAGGTCGCACAGTGAAAAAGCACGGGAATTCCGCATGTTTTTCGCTATTTCTCGATAGTTTGGCTGGTGTGGCGCGGGCCTTTTTGTGCCTGGCGCTGGCGATACTCGGCGTGGCGTGCGTCGCGAACGCGCAAGACACGGGATATATCAGCGGGACGGTGACGGATAAGTCAGGCGCTGTAGTTGCGGGGGCCGACGTGGTGGTCTCCAGTACGGCAGGGAGCTCCACGCACTCCACGACGACGGACGCGGATGGAGCCTATGTCGTCGCCGGTTTGCCGGGCGGGTCCTACAACCTCGTGGTGACGGCGAAAGGATTCCAGAAATATACGGCGAAAAACGTCGTGCTGGCTGTCGCACAAAAAATTCGCGTGGATGTACAACTCACTGTCGGACAGGTAACGGAAGAAGTGGTTGTGACGGGCGAAAGCGTGGCGCAGGTGGAGACGCAATCTTCAGAATTGTCTTCCACAATCACCGGGAAACAAATCAACGAACTCGAGCTTAACGGACGAAATTTCACGCAGTTGGTGGTGCTGTCGCCAGGGGTTGTCAACCAAACGGGAACTGATGAGGGTGTAGTAGGCGTGTATGGCAACGTCAGCTACGCCATCAATGGCGGTCGCGTGGAATACAACAACTGGGAGTTGGACGGCGGAGACAACATGGACAACGGCAGCAACTCAACGCTGAACGTTTATCCAAATCCCGAGGCTATCGCAGAAGTCAAAGTCCTGACCTCGAACTACGGAGCGCAGTATGGCAGGAACGGGTCGGGCACGGTAGAAGTGGAGACCAAGTCGGGCGGCAGTTCCTTCCACGGGAGCGCGTTTGAATACTTGCGGAACGACATGTTCAATGCGAGGCCGTGGGAGTCGGGCAATAACCCGGATCATCCGAACCCGGCGTACAAGAAGAATGACTTCGGGTACACGCTAGGCGGGCCTGTTTATATTCCGAACCACTACAATACAGCCAAGACGAAGACCTTTTTCTTCTGGTCGCAGGAATGGCGGCGCGAGAAGGACCCCACGTCCATCCTTCAAAACGTCCCGTCCTCAGCGGAAGTTGCGGGAAATTTCTCAGATGTTTGCCCCGCTTATTCGGCTACGACTACTGTCAACCTGGCAACGTATCCCGACTGTCCGACCCAACTGGGAAGCGGAGGGTACGCGTTTCCAAACAATCAGGTGCCGATTAGCCCCACGGGCCAGGCACTCGAGGCGCTCGTCCCGGCTGCGAACACCACCAACAACGGTTTCCCTGCTGTCTCTCAGTTCGTTTCGCTCCCCACTACCTGGCGCGAAGAGCTGATACGTATCGATCACAACCTCAGCAGCAACGAGCGTTTAACCTTCCGCTACATCCACGATTCGTGGCAGACGACTGTCCCAAATGCATTGTGGGGCAATGGGTCAAGCTTTACGGACATTAACACGAATTTCGTAGGGCCGGGGACGAGCTTCGTGGCGCGTCTGAACTCCACCTTTACCCCGACGCTCCTGAACGAATTCGTAGCCAGCTACACGGCAGACCACATCTTCCTCACGGCCGTGGGCCCGGCTGACGAAACTACTTTGCCGCCGGGGTTTGCAATGGGCTCGATCTTCAATAACGGGTTTGCCGGAAAGCTTCCGACCTTCACTCTCGCAAGTAACGCGGCGTACGGGGCGGATTTTCTGCGGACACCGGCTATTTCCCCTGGAACAACGCGAACCCCACCTACACTTACCGGGACAATATGACAAAGGTGATCGGGAACCACGCCCTGACCTTCGGCGCTTACGCTGCGTTTGCGCAAAAGAATGAAGATAATTCTCCGTACCTCCAGGGGATACTCACGTTCGATTCGAGCAACACGAATGTCAGCACCGGCAATGCGTTCGCGGATCTACTAATGGGAAACATCGCGCAATATCAGCAGGCCAATCTACAAGCCAAGTATTACAACCGGTACAAAATCGTCGAACCCTATTTTCAGGATGACTGGCGTGTCACGAAGCGCCTGACTTTGAACTTGGGGCTGCGCGTGAGTCTTTTTGGAACGTACCGCGAAAAGTACCAGCATGCGTTCAATTTCTATCCCGGCGATTTCAATTCGGCCGACGCACCAATCAACGATTCGGACGGCTCGGTTACCGGATTCGCCGGTGCGCTTGAACCTGGCACCGGAAATCCGTTTAACGGAATCGTTCAGTGCGGTGGAGCGGGAGGGACGTATCCCGTCCCCGGATTCCCCAATGCCAGCGTCGGCCCTAATACCAACGCCGGGTGCCTCTCGGGCCATTTGTTCAACCCCGCCCCACGCATCGGTTTTGCATTTGATCCCAAGGGCGATGGGAAGATGGCGATTCGCGGCGGTTATGGCATTTTCTATGAACACACCAACGGCAACGAGGGGAATACCGAGTCGCTGGAAGGTTCCGCTCCGTACTCTCTGACTGCCTCGCAGTACAACGTCGCCGGCGGGGTGGGCAGCTGCCCGGCAGGTGATTCTGGCTACACCTGCCTCGGCGGCAGTGGCGGGGCCATCCCATTTTTCCCGCTCGCGGTCACATCCATTCCGACAAAGGTGCAGTGGCCTTATGTGCAGCAGTGGAATCTCGACGTACAACGGGAGCTGCCTTCTCACGTGGTTGTATCGGTCGCCTATGTAGGGAGCAAGGGAACACATCTCACACTGCAGAACGACTACAATCAGCTCATGCCGGTTCCGGCTGCGGACAATCCTTATACAGCAGGCGAGCCGATTACAGCGAACGATTGTTCGTCTGGAATGACCTCCGCCGGTGTGCCCATAACCGGACAGGCGGCCATCAATCTCGGGATCGCTTGCGGAAACGATCCAAATCCCTCGCGGCCAATCCAAGGTTACGGCAGCATCACCGCGCTGGAGGACTCCGCGAATTCCATCTACAACGCCTTGCAAGCTACCGCTCAGCGCACGATCGGGGATCTGCAATTGAGCGTCGCCTATACGTATAGCCATTCGATCGACGATTCCTCCGACCGCTACGACGGGGCTTTCGTGAACGCCTATGACATCGCCAGCAATAGGGCGGCTTCCAGTTTCGACCAGCGCCACTCCGTGGCGATCAGCTACGTTTACGCTTTCCCGCTCTTCAAAAACGGGTCGGGATTGTCGCACACGGTGCTTGGTGGATGGCAGGTATCCGGCATTACGGTTGCGCAGACCGGCACGCCATTCAGCGTTACCAACGGAACGGCCTACGGAGACAACGCCGGCGTGGGAAACGGCGTCGGCACGGGTTCCCGTCCCGATCTGGTAGGCGACCCGAATGGTTTCGCAGAGACAAACACGCCTTCAGTATTTGGTCCGCTCTATTACAATCCGTCTGCTTTCGCGCTCCCCACGGGTTTAACCTTCGGGAATGTCGGGCGTGACACGTTGTATATGCCGGGTCGCTTGAACTTTGACTTTGGCTTGTTCAAAAAGTTCGTGTTCGGCGAGCATAAGGAGATCGATTTTCGGTGGGAGAACTTTAACTTGTTCAACCACACGCAATTCGACTCTGTCGACAGCACCATGGACTGCGCTGGAGCCGCGGCTCCGTATACGGCAGGAGATCCTGCTTGCGTAAACGGTACCGCGACAACCGCTGCGTCCAGCTTCCTGCATCTCAATGGCGCACATGCGCCGCGGCGCATGCAATTCGGTCTGCGTCTCCAGTTCTAGCCGATCCGTGTCTTGCCAGGGCGGCGTTTTTTTCGAGCGCCGCCCCTTTTTTTCTGATTATCGCCATCACTTTTTTGTATACTCGCTCCGTCTTTCAAGGGGGAGCGATGAACACCATGAAACGCCGAACATTTATTGAAACATCCGTTGCAGCAGCGCTTCTTGCGGCGCACCCGTCGTGGGCTGCGGAAGCCACGCATCGCATCGAGAGGATAGGATTACAGCTCTACACCGTTCGCAGCGAAATGCCGAAAGATTTTGACGGGACCATCGCCAAGGTCGCCCAGACGGGCTACAAAGAAGTGGAATTCGCAGGGTATTTCGACCACACACCGAAAGAAGTGCGCGCCATCGTGGACAAGAACGGCCTAACGGCGCCGTCGGCGCACTTCACGTACGAAATCATCGAGAAGCAGCTCCCCGAGACGCTCGAGCTGGCGCACGTCATCGGGCACAAATATATCGTGTGCCCATGGATCGACGAAAAGCAGCGCACCGCGGACGGATGGAAGCGCGTGACGGAAGTTTTCAACAAAGCGGGGGAAGCTTGCGAAAAGGCGGGAGTGCAGTTCTGCTTCCACAATCACTCGTACGAATTCGCGCCGGTCGAAGGGCTCGGCGGAAAGCTGGCGTATGACTATCTGCTCGAGGAAACAAATCCCAAATACGTGAAAATGGAAATGGATTTGTGCTGGATCAGCGTGGCGAAGAAAGATCCGGTGAGCTATTTCAACAAATATCCGGGGCGCTTTCCGCTGGTGCACGTGAAGGATTACGTCTACGACCCCAATGCAACGAGCAGCTACGCGGGAGCGACCGGTTCGGTGGTGTTCAAAGGCCGGCTGGAAGATGTGGGCAAAGGGACCATCGATTGGAAGCGGATCTTTTCGCACTCGCAGAAGGCGGGCATCAAACATTATTTCGTGGAGAATGACGACGCGAAGAATCCGTTCGAAGACATCAAGATCAGCTACGACTACCTGGAAGCACTGCGCTTCTAGGCAGGGCTGATGCAGGAGATTCAAAGAGAACCGCCCGCCGCGGTTGCGTGAATAGGTGTCGTCGGGCGCAGGGTCGGGAAAAATCAGGAGGATGTGATGAATATAAATCGTTTTTCGCGCCGCGAGTTTCTGCAGAGCACAGCCGGAGTCACAGGAGCGCTGGCCGCGGCGCCGAGCATCTTCCTGAAGCCGGAGTACATTCCCTCGGCGCTAGAAACAGTTGCGCCGAGCGACCGCGTGCGCTTCGGGATCATCGGCATCGGAATGCAAGGCTCGGGTTTGCTGACGGCCGCTATCCAGTTGCCGGGCGTGGAATGCGTCGCGGCCTGCGATTTGTATGACGGGCGGCACTTGTTGGCGAGAGAGATTGTCGGGAAGGACATTCCGGTGACGCGTCGCTATCACGAGCTGCTGGACAACAAGGAGATCGATTGCCTCATCGCCGCGGTGCCGGATCACTGGCACAAGCAAGTGGTGATTGACGCGGTCGGCGCCGGTAAGGACATTTATTGCGAAAAGCCCATGTCGCACACCGCGGCGGATGGCCTGGCGATGGTGGCCGCGGCGAAAAAGACGGATCGCATCGTGCAGATTGGTTCGCAGCGTGTCAGCTCCGTGATTTGCGCAAAGGCCAAGGAACTCCTCGCGCAGGGAATCATCGGGACGCTTACTCTGGTGGAAGGCTCGCTCGGAAGAAACGATCCCACGGGGGCATGGGAATATCCGCCGCCGCCCGATCTATCTCCCGAAAATCTGGATTGGGACACCTGGCAAGGAACAGTGCCTAAGCGCGAGTTTAATCCGTACATTTTCGCGCGATGGCGCTGCTGGAAGGAATACGGCACCGGGCTCGCGGGCGATCTGCTGGTGCACCTCGTCAGCGGAATGAACTTTATGCTCGGCCGGAACGAGCCGCCGAAAAAAGCGATGGCTCTTGGCGCCATCCTGCGTTTCCCGGACGGGCGCAACATGCCGGATGTGCACGCCACGCTTTTCGATTACGGAGGCGCGCCTATATATCTGCGGCTGAATCTGGGCTGCGAGACTCCGGAAATTTATCGTTTCCAGGGTTCCAAGGGAATTTTGGAAGTCACGGAATTCGCCATCAACTACTATCCGCAAACAGGCGAGGACGAAGCGCCCAGCTATTACACTTCGAGCTATCCGCAGAAGATGCGCGACGCGTACGTAGCCGAATGGCACGCCAAGCACGATCCTGTTCCGGGCCAGGAACCAATTCTCGAAGGCTACAGTTATCGCGGGGATTCCTGGGATGACGAAAAGCCTCATTTGTGGAGATATTTTCAGTCGGTGAAGAGCCGCCAGCCCGTCACCGAAGACGTGGTCTTTGGAAATAACGCCGCGCTCGCGTGCCACATGGCGAACCAATCCTACTTCCGCAGCAGCGCTGTTGCTTGGGACGCGGACTCGGGCACTATCAAATCATTGTAGGGGCGGCTGCAGAGATTGCCTCAACGGCAACTCGGCCTGCCCCGAGACGCAACTTCCCTCCACACCGAGGGTTTATAATCGGTGTATTCAGGAGGGAAGAAGATCATGCGCAAACTTCACATCGTTGCGTTGTTTTTAGCTGGTTTCGCCTTTTTGGCGATGCCGGCGCGGTCTTCCGCGCAAATCAGCGTGGGCATCGCGGTTCACATCGGACCGCCCGCTTTGCCGGTCTACGCCCAGCCGCTTTGTCCGGCGCCGGGCTATCTTTGGACGCCAGGCTATTGGGCGTACGGCCCGGATGGTTATTACTGGGTGCCGGGCACGTGGGTCGAGCCACCCGCAGTTGGATTGCTCTGGACGCCCGGTTATTGGGGCTGGGGCAACGGCGGATATTTTTGGCATGCGGGGTATTGGGGACCGCACGTCGGATTCTACGGCGGAATTAATTATGGATTCGGCTATGGCGGCGTAGGTTTCGTGGGCGGACGTTGGGACCACGGCGTGTTCGCGTACAACACCGCTGTCATGCACGTCGACACGAGAGTGATTCACACCACTTACGTTGATAGGACCGTCGTCCGGAACGTTGGCGTGAGCCGCGTGAGCTTCAACGGAGGAAGAGGCGGAATCGTGGCACGGCCGACCCGTGAGGATATCGCGGTCGAACACGAGCATCACTACGCGGCAACTTCAATGCAAACCGAGCACGCGCATGCTGCCAGCACGAATCGCGCGTATCTGAATTCCGTAAATCACGGCAGGCCCGCCGTTGCGGCCACAGCTCGTCCGGGTGAATTTTCTGGACATGGAGCCGCCGGCGCGGAATCTCGCAGGACGGATCGTCCGCCAAGCGCAAGTAACGAGCATCGGAACGGAGCCGCGGAATCAACGAGAACCGACCGCCCAGCGGCACACGCCGGGAGCAACGAATCCAGGGCTCCTCGCGAAAACGAAGCGAACCGCCCGCCGAAGAGCGAGTCGCACGCACAGAATAAACCGCAGAAGGAAAGCAAACCCAATAAGGAAGCGAAGCCTCATTCCGAAGATAAGCCCCACCGGAACTATCGCTGACGGCAGGCTGCAGTAGAGGCTGAACCAAAAAAAGCAACTCCGCGCCGGAGCGCCGAAGCTAGGCCTCCGGCAGCGGAGGGCAGCCGGGGAATTCGCGAAGCGGGACGTTTCCGATATACTGCAGATCAGCGATGCCGATTTTGCTGGTGTAGAAGCCGTCAAAAGTCATCTTCCGCAGGAAAGCGAAGAAGACTACGCCCTGGCTGAGAGTGGGATCCTGCTTGGCATTTTTCCGGAAGGCGATCAGGTCGAGAGTTTCTTTGCGTTGTTCCGGAGTGCAATCCAGAAAAAGATTTCCGTAGCGGTCGGAGCAGTAGCCGTCCAGCCACATCATGCCTCCGCCGAGCGTGAGCTGATACTGCTCGTTCTCGCTGGTGAGTAGATCGATAAATTCCGGCGCGCCGGCTTCCACGGCTCCGCCGGATTTTTCGTCTTTTGGGAGGATGGTGTCGCAAAGCTGGGTGAGCATTTCGTACTGGTGGGGAGAAAAGTATTTGGGGGCGTATTTTCCCGCTGGTGAAGCAGCCTTCTCGTCCTGGATCAAATGGTGCGCGTATTCCGCGGCTTTGGCGGGGATCACTTGAAGCACGGAGCCGCCCACGGCGCTCATAGCAAGCGTTTTCAGAATGTCACGCCGGGTTACGGAGTTCGCGCTCATCGCCGGCCTCCTTTGCGTTCTTCCATGGTTACAACTCCCCTTTCCTGGCCTGGTCCAGGAGATATTCGGAGGCGCGCCAGGAGAGCGCCATGATGGTCAAGGTTGGATTCTTGTCGGGATTGGTGACCAACGGCGCGCCATCGGTGACGAAAAGATTTTTCACGTCGTGCGCCTGGCAGAAGCCGTTTAGAACGGAAGCCTTTGGATCTGCGCCCATGCGCGCCGTGCCGACTTCATGAATGATTTTTCCTCCTTCGGCAATGCCGAAAGGATATTCGCCGTGGATCGAGGTCTTGGTCTTGTATTCGCCTCCGGCCGCCTCGACGATGGCGCGAAACGTTTCCTGCATGTCTTGCGCCTGGCGCAGTTCGTAGTCGCTCCATTTGAAGTGAAAGCGCAGAACCGGAATGCCCCACTTATCGACGATGTTCGGATCAATTTCGCAATAGGTGTCCGCGTTGGGAATCATTTCGCCGCGTCCGCGAAAGCCCGATGCCGGTGCCGTACGTCTGGCGGGCGCGTTTTTCAAAGGGGCGCCGTAGCCTTCCTCTTCATGCAAAAGGTCGTCGAATTCGCCGATGCCTGGCATTTCGCGGCCGCCGCCAAATTCGATGTGATAGCCGCGCGGAAACGCATTCGTGCGGTCGTATTTCCACCAGGGGATGTACATGTGCATGCCGCCGACGCCGTCGTGATTGTGTGGCGGCATTTTCTCGAGCAACGGCACGATGCCCCAACCATCGCTGCCCACGGAATCCGTGAGGTATCTGCCGACAGCGCCGGAAGAGTTGGCCAGGCCGTCGGGAAATTGCGAGGATTTCGAGTTCAGCAGCAGGCGCGCGGATTCGCAGGCGCTCGCGGCGACAACGACTGCGCGGGCGTTCACGCGTCGCTCCATTCGAGTGGCCTTGTCAACGTACGAAACGCCTTGGGCCTTGCCGTCCTTCCCCAGAATAATCTCGCGCGCCATCGCGCCGGTGATCATCGTGAGCTTGCCGGTTTCCATCGCCGGAGGAATCATCACCTGGCTCGAGCTGAAATTCGAGGCCGTCGTGCAGCCGCGCCCGCATTGCCCGCAATAATGGCAGGGCAGCCGGCCATGCACCGAACGCGTGAGAATGGCGAGGCGCGACGGGATGCACGTGATGTTGAGCTTGTCGCACGCTCTCTTGACGAGCAGATCGGTGCAACGCGGTATCGGCGGCGGCAAAAATATTCCGTTGGGAGCGCTCGAAACGTTTTCGTGCGTGCCGAAAACGCCGATGAAGGACTCGACTTTGTCGTAGTACGGCGACAGGTCGTCATAACTGATGGGCCAATCGTCGCCGAGTCCGTCGCGCGTGCCCGATCGGAAATCGATGGGCGCAAAACGCAGGGCGATGCGCCCCCAATGATTCGTACGGCCGCCAACGATTCGCGAACGAAACCATTGGAAATTTGATCCCGGAGCGGAAGTGTACGGTTCGCCGTCAATTTCCCATGCGCCATTCGGAGCCAGGAACTCGCCGAAATTCGCTTCCGCGCGGCCGCCCACGCCTGCTCCCCGGTGGGGCAGTTCGTACGGCCACATCAGCATCTTGAAATCTTTCGCGGGGTTGACCGGCGGGCCTGCCTCGAGCAACGCGACGCTCAGACCGCCTTCCGTCAAAATCTTTGCGGCCGTGCCGCCTCCGGCGCCGGATCCAATAATGCACACGTCGTACAGTTTCGGCGAGCGAATCACTTGAGACATTTCGCGGACCCCTGATTACAGCTCGTTTCTTTTCAACTGCGACACCGCAAAATCGCAGGCGCGCGCCGTCAACGCCATATAAGTCAGAGAAGGATTGACGCACGAATTCGAAGCCATGCAAGCGCCGTCGGTCATGAAAAGATTCTTCACCTCGTGCGCCTGGTTGTGTTCGTTCAAGACGGACGTCTTGGGATCGCGTCCCATCCGCGCCGTGCCCATCTCGTGAATGCCCAGTCCGGGGCTGGACATCTCCTGCGAAACGACGATGTTCTTCGCGCCGGCGGCGGCAAGCATTTCCGCGGCCTGCACCGCGATATCCTTGGACATGGCCTTTTCGTTTTCGCCCCAAGCGCAGTGGATCGTCAAAGTGGGAATGCCCCACGCGTCGACTTTGTCCTTATTTATCTCGACGTAGTTGCCGTGATTCGGCAGACACTCGCCGAAGCCGCCCATTCCCATGCGCCAAGGTCCGGGCTGCTTCAAAGCATTCTTGAAATCCACGCCGAAGCCCGGCATGGTCATGCCGCGCGTCCAGCCATCGCGGCTTCCGCCGCCCTGATAGCCGTAGCCGCGCAAAAACCCTCTTTGCTTCGCTTTGACGTTGCGGAAACGCGGAATATAAATTCCGTTCGGCCGGTTGCCGAAGGGCACTTTGTCCGCGTGGCCCGGCATGATGCCGCTCGCGCCGGCGCCCATGTGGTGATCCATCAAATTGTGCCCGAGTTCGCCGCTGCTGTTGGCCAGGCCGTTGGGCATTTCCGGAGTCGCGGAATTCAGCAGCAGCCGCGTGGATTCAAGCGTGGAACAGCAAACGAAAAAGATGCGCGCCTTGAATTCGAGAGTGTTCTTCGTTCGCGCATCGATGACGCGCGCGCCCGTCACGCGGCCGCTCTGGGAATCGTAGATGAGGCTGTGAACCACGCTGTATGGCCGAAGCGTGAGCCGCCCGGTTTTGTAAGCCGCGGGCAACGTCGAATTCAAGCTGCTGAAATAAGATTGCGTAATGCAACCGCGATGGCAAAATCCGCAATAATGGCAAGCGGCGCGCCCCTTATGCACGCGCGTGAGCACGGCGGAGCGCCCGATGGTCATGATGCGGTCGTCAAAATGCTGCGCGAGAGCGTCGCGAAAGTCGTGCTCGACGCAGGTCATCTCCATCGGCGGCAGAAATTTTCCATCCGGCAATTGCGGCAAACCCTCCGCCTGCCCGCTGATCCCCGCGAACTCCTCGACGTAGTCGTACCACGGCGCGATATCCGCGTAGCGAATCGGCCAATCCACCGCGATTCCTTCTTTTACGTTGGCCTCAAAATCCAGATCGCTCCAGCGATAGCTCTGCCGCCCCCAGGTAATGGATTTTCCGCCCACCTGCCGCCCGCGAATCCACGAAAAATGTTTGCCTTCCTCGCACGTATAAGGATTGTCGGTGTCGCTCACGAAAAATTTGTGCGAATATTCGTCGCACGCGTAATAGCACTCGCGCTGGATCGGCTGCGTCTTCTCCCGTTCGGCGCGGTTGTCCCAGTCGCGGTACTTCAGCTCCCACACGGGAACGTGCTCGACGTAATCTTTTTCCGGAACGATGGTGCGCCCCGCTTCGAGCAAAAGGACGTTCAGCCCCTTCTCCGTCAATTCCTTTGCCGCCCAACCTCCTGTGATTCCTGACCCAACGATAATCGCATCGTAGACTGGTGTTGGCATTGCGGCTCCCCGTGTTTATGCGTTTCCCGTTCCAGTACCCATCGGCATGCAGCCATGCAGCGCGCCGGGAATAATCTGGAGTTTCAATTCTTGCGAAAATCCAATTTCCGAAGTGTAGTAGCCGTGCAGGGTGATTCCTTTGAACACCACCCAGAAGGCGCCCTTCATCTGCGTGTCAGGCACATGCCGCCCCGTCGGAATGTGAGGAGCGCGGCTCAGTTCGTCCATCGCCGCGTCATCCATCTCGCGCAGCAGCGCGATTTGCTGCGCCGGCGTGGCATCGACGAAATCTTTTCCGAAGAGCTCGTTACTGTGCTTGTCCACGCCGGCAAGTCCATTCAGAAAATTTGTCCGCTCTTCCTCGATCGCCCATTCGGTGAGGATCAAATCGATGAACTCGTTGACCAGCGCGCCTTTTGCCCCCGGCGTGGCCGTCGCCGGCACGACCAGATCCGTCATCGCCACAACCGTCTCGTTCTGATGAGGGTCGAGCGTTCGCAGCGTGTACCCGCTCGCTGGATGGGCCGCGCGAAACATCGCGAAAGCCTCGGGACCGAGCGCCGGCAGAGCGGCTCCCGTCAGCAAAAGCTTCAGTACATCACGCCGTTGCATAGTCCCTCCCCGATGCGGTCTGCTCCGAAGATAGCTTATGTTCAGCCACTCCGAATTTCAGCGCCATCTCGCGAGCCGCGCGCAAAGCCGCCACTGGCTCGCCTAGCGGCAGAAACTCCATGGCCACGTACCGGTCATAACCGAGTTCAGCGAGTTTGCGATAAATGTTCGGATAATAAATTTCCCCGGTGCCCGGCTCATGCCTCCCCGGCACGTCGGCCACGTGCACCAGCCCGGTCCAGTCGATATTTTTCTCGAGTTTTTCGATCAGGTTGCCCTCGGCGATCTGTTCGTGGAAAAAATCGTACAGAAACTTGACGTGGGGGTTGCCGACGGCACGGACAATCTCAAATCCTTCAGCGGAGGAAGTCAGGAAATATTTTGGATTCTCTTCCGGGTCGATATTCTCCACAAGAAGTTCGATGCCATTCTGCGCGGCGATGTCGCCTCCGCGTTTCAGCGTCTCGATGCAATTCGTGCGCATCGCCAGCGGCGACAAGCCCGGCACCACGTTTCCGCTCTGAAGAATCAACCGTGTGCACTCCAACTCGTGCATCGTCGGCATAAAATCGCGGACGTTTTGGAGAAAAGCTTCGCGGTCGTTCGCGTCCGCCAGCGTGTGCCAAACGCCCGCTGTCGCATCAAACTCGAAACCAAGCTCGTGTTTTTTTCGCCGCGCCGCCGCGAACTCTTCCTTCGTCCAGCCTTTGAATTCGTCGACCAGCTCCACGTTGCGATAGCCGGCTTCCGCGACTTTATCCAGCCGCTCTGCAAACGGCTGCCCGCGAAACACCGTCCACAGCATCACGGTGAGTTTGAAAGGGACGTTTCCCGGAGTGTCTTTGCTTGCAGCGGCTCCGGGATCGCGATACGGCATCGCTGTGGTCACGCTTCCGGCGGCAGCTCCCGCCGCCAAGCCGGCCATGCTTCGCCCAAATTCGCGCCGGTTCATCATCCCTCCAGAATTTCGTTGCGCACGTTTTTCAAGACGTATGCCGCTCGCTCGACGCCCACCTCGCCCGAAAGAATAGGATCTTCATTTTCGATGCTGAGGATGCCTTCGTAGCCCGTGTCCATATACGCTTGCAAAATAGCTTTCCACAAACTCGCGCTGTGGCCGTAGCCCACAGCTCGAAAAGTTTCCGACGCATTCCCGAGATCGCTCGTCGCAAAGGCAAAATTGAGCACGCCATATTTCGCCACGTTCTCCGGAAAAAACACTGTGTCTTTCATGTGCGCGTGATAGATAGCGCCCTGCCCGCCCAGAAAACGGATCACTTCGACGGGATCGCAGCCCTGCCAGAACAGATGGCTCAAATCGCAGTTCGCGCCAATCTCTTCGCCGACCGCTTCCCGGAGCTTGAGCAGCGTCCGCGGATTATAAACCGCGAAGTTCGGATGCATCTCGAACGCCAGCCGGTGAATCCCGTGCTCCCGCGCAAATTTCGCCGCGTCTTGCCAGTACGGAATGATTTTTTCTTTCCACTGCCAATCCTGCATGTCCGCGTACTCGGGCGGCCAGCGATAGGTGATCCAGTTTGGCTGCACATCCGTCGGCGAACCGCCGGGGCACCCGGAAAAACCGACAATCACTTTCACGCCAAGCCGCTCCGCCAAAAGAACCGTCTTCCGAAAGGATTCTTTGTCTCGAGCCGCGTGCTGCGCATCCGGATGAATCGGATTTCCGTGGCAGCTCAGCGTCGCCACCTGTATTCCGCGATCCTCGAATTTTTTTCTGCCATGCTTTTGCTTTAGCCGGATCGGCAAGCAGCTCATCGACGGGACAGTGATGCGATCCCGGATAGCCTCCCGTGCCAATCTCCATGGCTTCGAGGCCCAGAGCGCTCACTTTGTCCAGCATTTTATCCAGAGAAAGATTTTCGTAGACGGGATCGAAAACGCCGATGGGAATTTTGCGCGGCTTCGCTGCGGGAATCGCGGCTCGGCTCTTCGCAGCGGCCTCGGAACCCAGTACGGATTCCTTCATCTCTGCGCCTCCCGGAACGGCCGCGGCCAGCAAGCCGCCGCCCGTCGCGGCTAAAAATTGCCTGCGGTCAACCGATTTACCTGCTCGCGAGCGCTCCATGCCGTTTCCCTCCGGATTCGCCTTTTCGCACGGCACAACTACGACCCGCGGCATTATACGCCTCCGGAGCCGAGGGGGAAGTCACAAAATCGTTTTAGTGGGCACGAACGGCAGGGTGTCAGTTGAGGGAAGTATGACGCCTGCTGAAGCGCCGCTGCGAAATCGCGGAACTTGCCTGCGTTCCTAATCTACGGTTTCCGGCGAGCCAGCACATCCAGAGTTGGAATCGAAACAGCCTCGGTCATGACTCGCTCCGCTGGTTTCTTGCGATTTTGAATCGCGTCGACGAGCATTTCGATGGCCTGCCCCGCGTTCGGCGGCACGAACACCGTCGCGGTCAGCAGTCCGCTGCGCACCCACGCTTGCCCTGTTTTCGGCAGCCCGTCGCAGCCCGTGAAGGGCAGCTTCAGCCATCGTTCCCGCTCGTCTTCGTTCGTCAACTCTTTGAACGCATCGCGCGCGCCAATCGCCATCGAGTCGTCCTGCGCGGAAATCAGGTCAATGGCCGCGCGCTGCGATGTCGTCAGCTTCAGCCACGAGCGCACCGACCGCTGCGCGCTTTCCTGCGTCCACTGCGCCTTCAACAAAGTTACCTGTACGCTCGCCGGCTTGGTTTCCTGCATTCCCGCGGTCCGTTCCTTGGCTGCGGAATTTTCCGATGGTCCCTGAATATAGAGAACGGAACCGCCGCCACGCAGCAGCGCCGCCATCTGGCGTCCCTGGATGCGCCCAATTTCCGTGTGGTCCGAGCTGATGGCGAAAAGTGGCGCCGTGGAAGTTTTGCGCAGTTCCTCGATATACGCAGCGTCGCGATTCAGGATCACCCAGCCGATTCCGCTGCTCACCGCCGCGCGGGCCACTTGTGGCAGCGCCGTGCCGCCAACAGGTTCAAAGATGATGGCGTCCGGCCGCAGCTCTTTTGGCGCCTGGACAGCCTTCAAGATTTGCGTGCTCTGGTTGATGGCGTCGTTTTGCGCGTGGATGATATGCGCTTCCACGCCCGTTTTTCGCGCCGCTTGCTCGGCCGATTCCCATTGCTCGATCTGGTAATCGTTATCGTTGTTGGTCAGAGAAACCAGAAATTTTAGTTTTGGCATTCGTGGCTCAAGGTCGATGGTTCTATTCCAACACAAAAAACACTGGAACGGCCCGGCGCTTGCCCGCTTCGTGCCCAGGCTGTCATTAGTTGGGAGCTGATGACGTTCCCAAATACTATTTCCCAAGCCCTACTGCTTTGCGAAATCATCCAGCGCCGCGCTCAATCGCTCCAGACCAGCGCGCAGGCTGGCGGTATCCCCGCCCATGCCAATCCGGAAATGCTGCGGCATCTCAAAGAATTTTCCGGGCACCACTGTCGTTTCGTACTTCTCCCGCAGCAAATGAAAAAATGCTTCTGGATCCCTGTGGACCAGGCGAGGAAAAACTACCGTTCCCGCGACGGGTCGAAAGCATTCGAGGTCGGCCCGCGAATCGAGAAAAGCGTCCATGAGCGCGCGATTGGCGGTGAGCAGAGCACGGGCTCGCTCGCGAAATTGCTCCAGATGATCGAAAGCCATCACCGACATTCGTTCGGCGGGGTGTGCCGCGACGGCTCCGAACAAATCATTCAGCAGCCACATGCGCTTGGCCAGCGCCGGCGCCGCCAGCACCCAGCCGCAGCGCAAACCGCTCAAGCCAAAGACTTTTGTCAGGCTACTGGTAACGATAAAAGGATTGTCGCCGCCTTGCGCGAGCGATTGCCCAATCGGAAAGCAGAATGGCTTGCCCTCTTCGAAGAGCATTTCAATATAGACCTCGTCCACCAGCACATACGCTCCGGCGCGGTGCGCCATTTCGCCGATGCTGCGCAGTGCCGCCGCGGGAAGCAAAGCGCCGCTCGGATTGTGCAGATTGCTCAGCACGATCAACCGCGTTTCGCGGCTGATGGCGCGCTCGATTTCTGTCAGGTCCGGCAAGAATCCAGCTTCGAATCGCCGAGGGATGCGCTTCACGCGCGCGCCCAGATACTCCGCCACGTCCAGAAGCGGCCCGTACACCGGCTGTTCGATCAACACCTCATCGCCCGCATCGAGCAGCGCGGCCATCGCCAGATGATTCGCCATCGACGTGCCCGTCGCCGCAACCACGCATTCTTCGGGCACGCCGCAGTGCTTCGCCAGCCTCTGTTGCAGCGGCGCATAACCGTAGCCGCCGGGCGCCGTCACTTCGAATTGCTCCAAGTCAAAGGGAAACTCCGCCAAAGGCACGCCCATCACGCCGCTCGTCGCCAAATTGAACTTCGCATGCGAATGCGTTTTTGCCCATTCCATGTATACCGAGCGTTTTGTCCGTGTCGAGGCGATCACGCTTCTCCTTCTCTCTTGCTTCTCGCGCGCCACAAATAGTATGCAGGCAAACCTGCGATCGCGATACATAGCCCAATCGAGGCGCGTTTGGGATCGTGCGCGAATGTACTCGCGACCACAATCCATTCCGCAGCGATGAAAAGCACGGTGCTCCACGGGTGGCCCGGCACGCTGTAAGCGACCGCCGCCGAGCCACTCTCCGCTGCGCGCCGCCGCAGCACGAACAAGCACATCGCCGTCAGCCCAAAAAAGATCGAGTCCATCGCCACCACATAATTGATGACTTGCGCGTAAGTCCCCGTCAGCGCGATGACGATGGCCCACACGCCTTGCAACAAGATCGCAATGACCGGCACATGAGTCCGCGGATCAATCCAGGCCACGCTGCGAAAAAAGACGCGGTCTTCGGCCATCGCGAAATACACGCGCGGCGCGGTCAGCATGGATTGTCCCAGGTACCCGAACGCGGAGAACGCAATTCCGGCCGCGATTAACGAAGCGCCGCGCGGCCCGAGCAACATCCGCATGACGCTGGACGCAGGTGTTATCGAAGCGGCCAGCCCCGCGGGCCCCAGCGTTCGGACATAAACATAATTCACGGACGTGTAAACCAAGATCACGCCGATTACGCCTAAGACCAACCCTCGCGGAAGAGTTTTCTGGGCATCGCGCACTTCTCCGCCCAAAAAGCTCGACGTCTGCCATCCCCCGTATGCGAAAAGAACCGGCGTCATGGCCGCTCCGAAAGTGAACGTCAAGCTGAGCGATGCAGGCTGGTCCAACACCGGCCGCCACGAAATATGCGAAGGCCCGCCGCGCAGAAAACTGAAAAACTCGAGCATCGCGATGGCGGCGATCGCCGTCAGCGTCATCGCCGATTGCACGCGGCTGCCCGCGCGAACGCCCAAACAATTAATCACGGTAAGCACAGCAAGCGCCGCCGCCGCAATGAGCGGAGCGTTGGCCTGCCAGCGCGTCAGCTCGAGAAAATAATGAGCAAAAGTGACCGCCACCGCGGCCATTCCGCCCGTCTGTATCACCAGAAGTAGTACCCATCCATAGAGAAACGCGACAACGGGATGAAGCGCCTCGCGCAAATAAGCGTACTGCCCACCAACGACCGGCAAACGCGCCGCCAATTCTGCATAAATGAAGCCGCCCACCAGCGCAATAAGGCCGCCGACAATCCACGCGCTCAGAATCAGCGCCGAAGTATGCACGCGCTCGGCAACCAGGTAAGGATTGATGAAGATCCCAGCGCCGATGATCCCGCCCATCACGGCCATCGTCGTCCCAAACAACCCAATCTGCCGGACGAGCCCGCCGCCCTTCTGATCTGATTTGTTTGGGTTCGTAGTCATCTCCATTCCGGCACTTCGCGCTGCCTTCCCTATTTCCGTTTTCTAAATCACCCGCGGCAAGTGGCGCGTACTCTATCATCGGCTCGGGTGGGCGCAAAACGCGGCAGAAAGCGAGCCGAGTGCGGGCCAGTTGCGAGGATTATCACTACTCATGCGGCGATATTAGCGGTATCATTGTGTCCAGTAACGGACCCCTTACCCTGCAGGTGTGCCATGAGAGTTTGTTTGCCCAAGACTCTTTCATTTTTTTCTGTGTCCGCGTTTCTGCTCTTTCCCCTCGGCGCACATTGTGCCCCCCAGGTTTCCGCCTCCCCTGATCCCTCAACCGGATTCAACAACTGGGAGATGGTCTACGGGTCTGCCAACGCTGAGATACACGTGAATGGCCCGGACGGCGCGCCAACGAAGGCGCCAGCTATCGTGACCCTTCTTGGCGTCGGCGGCAAAATGTATGGCCAGAACACGGCCAAAGACGGCTTCGTGAAATTCGAGCGCGTGCCCTACACGCAATTTACGGTTCAAGTCGTGGCCCCGGGCTACGCGACGACATCGCAAGAATTTGAAGTCAAAGGACCGGGCGCCGTTTCGATCACGCTGAGTCTTAAGCCGCTGGAAGCCGAGGAGGCTGCCGCGTCGCGCGGATTTTACACGCTGCCGAGGAACGTGCAGAGAGATGTGGGCAAGGCTCTCGAGGCATTGCGCGCCGACAAACCGAATAATGCCATCAAACATCTCGAGGCAGCCCAGCGAGGCGCGCCCCAGAGCGCCGAAATCGAATATCTCTTTTCTCTTTACTCCACGGAAACGAAAGACACCGCCCAGGCGCGTGTCTACTGGAAGAAGACTCTCGAATTGGATCCGCGTCATTTGAGCACGCTTCTTGCGGTCGGACAGGATGATCTTCAGTCGAACAAATCCGCCGAAGCCCTTCCGTACCTGAAGCGAGCCATTCAGGTTGAGCCGAATTCCTGGCGCGCTCAATTGCTCTACTCGGAAGCGCTGGTAATGGAAAAGATGAATGACGAAGCGACTCAGCATGCTCTGCGCGCCATCGAATTGGGTCACGATCGTGCCTCTGCCGCCCAATTGGTTCTGGTCCGAGTGCTGGTTCAAAAAGGCCAAGTGCCACAAGCGATTTCCAAGCTCGAGGAATACGTCAAAGCGCATCCGACGGACAAGGACACGGCAAATTATCTCGGGAAGCTGAAGAATTCGGCCGCCAGCTCGAACGCAGGCGCGTCGGCTGGAGAAATGTCCGTCGTCTCGAGACGACGAGGATGCCTTGCCGGTTCCGTCGAATTGGCTGCCGCCGGATGTGGATGCGTCCGTGCCGACGGTGGAACCCGGAGTGGCTTGCAACGTGGATGAGGTCGTGCGCAAAGCGGGACAACAGCTCATGGAGCTCGCGAAGGATGTGGACCGCTTCACGGCCACCGAAACGCTGACGCACCAATCCATCGACAAATATGGACTGCCCTCTGCTCCGGAAAAGCGCACGTTTAGTTACGTGGCATCCATCGAGGAAGTGAACCATCGCTTTCTGAACGTCGAGGAATACCGGCTCGACAAGGATGGCGGGCCGGCGCAATTTCCAGAAGGCGTGGCAACGAATGGCCTGCCCGCGCTGGTACTGATCTTTCATCCGTTCAATGCGCCGGATTTCACGATGACGTGCGAAGGACTGGCGCGGCTGAGCACGGGACTTGCGTGGCAGGTGCATTTCAAGCAGAGGCCGGACAAGCCGAATGTGATCAAACGCTACCGAATTGGCGCGGACGGGCCGTCGTATCCCGTGGCGTTAAAAGGGCGCGCGTGGATTTCTGCGGACAAATACGAAATCGTGAGGCTCGAAGCGGATATGGTCGCGCCGATCAAGCAGATTCGCCTGGCGGCGGACCGCGCGGACATCGAATACGGTCCGGTGAAATTCGCGAAGGGCAATGTGAGCATGTGGCTGCCGAAAAGCGCGGACGTCTATTACGACTGGATGGGGCGGCGCATTCATAGGCGGCACAGCTTCAGCAATTACATGCTTTTCGCCGTAGACGACAATCAAAAGATCTCGAAGCCGAAGACGGATAGCACGACGGGCGACAGCTCGCCGGACGGCGGGTCCGGCGCTGCGCCGAAGCAGAAGCGCTGACAAAACAAGGTCCTTTTTCAAGCACGATTGCCCTAATACGCATTCCACGAATTCGTAGTAAGATTGGCTTGGATCCAGGTCCTCGCTGGACGCAGGGTGGCCCATGTGTTCTCGTCTCGATTACTGTTGGCGCTCTTTTGCCTTGACTCTGTTTGCGGTTGTTGTCTCCTCGTCCCCTGCTTTTGCGGGCTGGCAGACCCCTTCCCAAGCTCAATTCCCTGAGTCGACCATACCGACGGGCAGTATGACCGCGGCCGGAGCTATGGTCGGTGGCGCAATGGTGACCACCAGCGTGGACGTCCGTGTCACGGGAGTAGACGGCGTGCCCGTGCTGGGGCAAATCGTCGTGACCCTTATTAAAATTGGCGGCACGGTGGTCGACCAGAAAACTTCCACGAACGGATCGGTTACGTTCGGCGATGTGCCGCAAAATGAATACACGATCTCGGTGATCGCTCCCCGGTATCAGAGCTTCTCGAAGACCATTGACGTGGACAGCCCTAACCCTGCCAAATTCACCGCTGCGCTCCAGCCCATGGCCGACGTCGAAGCGGCTGCCTCCTCCGTCGGCCTCCTCGCATTACCCGTTAAGGTCCAAAAGGAGGTGGGGAAAGCCCTGGAGTCGTTGCGCGCCAACAAACCGAATAATGCCATCAAACATCTCGAGGCAGCCCAGCGAGGCGCGCCCCAGAGCGCCGAAATCGAATATCTCTTTTCTCTTTACTCCACGGAAACGAAGGACACTGCCCAGGCGCGTGTCTACTGGAAGAAGACTCTCGAATTGGATCCGCACCATTTGAGCACGCTTCTTGCGGTTGGACAGGATGATCTTCAGTCCAACAAATCTGCCGACGCCCTTCCGTACCTTAAGCGAGCCATTCAGGTTGAGCCGAATTCCTGGCGCGCTCAATTGCTCTACTCGGAAGCGCTGGTAATGGAAAAGATGAATGACGAAGCGACTCAGCATGCTCTGCGCGCCATCGAATTGGGTCACGATCGTGCCTCTGCCGCCCAATTGGTTCTGGTCCGAGTGCTGGTTCAAAAAGGCCAAGTGCCACAAGCGATTTCCAAGCTCGAGGAATACGTCAAAGCGCATCCGACGGACAAGGACACGGCAAACTATCTCGGGAAGCTGAAGAATTCGGCCGCCAGCTCGAACGCAGGCGCGTCGGCTGGAGAAATGTCCGTCGTCTCGAACGACGAGGATGCCTTGCCGGTTCCGTCGAATTGGCTGCCGCCGGATGTGGATGCGTCCGTGCCGGCGGTGGAACCCGGAGTGGCTTGCAACGTGGATGAGGTCGTGCGCAAAGCGGGACAACAGCTCATGGAGCTCGCCAAGGATGTGGACCGCTTCACGGCCACCGAAACACTGATGCACCAATCCATCGACAAATATGGACTGCCCTCTGCTCCGGAAAAGCGCACATTCAGCTATGTGGCATCCATAGAAGAAGTGAACCATCGGTTTCTGAACGTCGAAGAATACCGGCTCGACAAGGATGGCGGGCCGGCGCAATTTCCAGAAGGCGTGGCAACGAATGGCCTGCCCGCGCTGGTACTGATCTTTCATCCGTTCAATGCGCCGGATTTCACGATGACGTGCGAAGGACTGGCGCGGCTGAGCACGGGACTTGCTTGGCAGGTGCATTTCAAGCAGAGGCCGGACAAGCCGAATGTGATCAAACGCTACCGAATTGGCGCGGACGGGCCGTCGTATCCCGTGGCGTTAAAAGGGCGCGCGTGGATTTCTGCGGACAAATACGAAATCGTGAGGCTCGAAGCGGATATGGTCGCGCCGATCAAGCAGATTCGCCTGGCGGCGGACCGCGCGGACATCGAATACGGTCCGGTGAAATTCGCGAAGGGCAATGTGAGCATGTGGCTGCCGAAAAGCGCGGACGTCTATTACGACTGGATGGGGCGGCGCATTCATAGGCGGCACAGCTTCAGCAATTACATGCTTTTCGCCGTAGACGACAATCAAAAGATCTCGAAGCCGAAGACGGATAGCACGACGGGCGACAGCTCGCCGGACGGCGGGTCCGGCGCTGCGCCGAAGCAGAAGCGCTGACAAAACAAGGTCCTTTTTCAAGCACGATTCCACGAATACGACTTCCGCGAAAATTCCGGGGCGGACAACTCATTGGATGGAGGAGTGCGTTTGGCGCCGAAGGAATTGCCCTGCGCCGGGGCGGCCCACGAATTTTCCGGAGTCGATGACGGCGCGGCCGCGCGAGAAGACGGTCTTCGGCGCTCCCTTGATTTGAATTCCCTCGAACATCGAATAGTCGACGCGCATGTGATGTGTTTTTGCGCTGATGATTTGCTCTTCGTCGGGATCGAAGAGAACCAGGTCGGCGTCGGAGCCGACGGCAATCGTTCCTTTTCGGGGGTAGAGGCCGAATAATTTTGCGGGAGATGTCGAGACGAGTTCGACGAAGCGATTGGCGGAGAAGCGGTTGCCGTGGACGCCGCCCGTGTAGATGAGGCTGAGGCGGTGCTCGATGCCGGGACCGCCATTGGGAATTTTTGTGAAGTCGTCCTTGCCGAGTTCTTTTTGCTCCTTGAAGCAGAATGGACAGTGGTCGGTCGAGACGACTTGCAGCGTGTCCTGCGCAAGACCTTGCCAGAGTTTTTCCTGATGCCATTTTTCGCGGAGCGGGGGAGTGAAGACATATTTCGCGCCCTCGAATCCGGGTGCGTCCATATTTTCGAGAGAGAGATATAAATATTGAGGGCAGGTTTCGGCGTAAGCAGGCAGGCCGCGGTCGCGGGCTTCGCGAACTTTTTCGAGCGCATCGTTGCAGGAGAGATGAACGATATAGACGGGTGCGCCGGCCATTTCGGCAAGAGCGATGGCGCGAGAAGTGGCTTCCGCTTCCGCAGTGGTGGGGCGCGTGAGGGCGTGATATTTGGGAGCGCGTTTGCCTTCGGCCAGAGCTTGCTGAACGATGACGTCAATCGCGCCGCCGTTTTCCGCGTGCATGCAGATCAAGCCGTTGTGCTTGGCGGCCTGGCGCATGGCTTTGAAAATCGTGGCGTCATCGAGCATGAACACGCCGGGATACGCCATGAAAAGCTTGAAGCTGGTGACGCCTTCGCGGACGAGTTCGCCCATTTCCTCGAGTTGCGCGGCGCCGAGGTCGGTGATGATGCAGTGGAAAGCGTAATCCGTGACGGCTTTGTCGTGGGCCTTTTTCATCCAGGTGTCGAAGGCCTGGCGCAGAGTCTGGCCTTTATATTGGATAGCAAAATCGATCAGCGTGGTGGTGCCGCCGAAGGCCGCGGCGATCGTGCCGGTCTGGAAGTCGTCGGCGCTGGTGGTGCCGCCAAAGGGCATGTCGAGATGAGTGTGCACGTCGATGCCGCCGGGAATGAGCAGGAGACCCGCGGCGTCGATGACGCGGCCGGCGTTTTCGATGGGCAGCGCAGCGGCGATGGCGGAGATTTTGTCGCCGTTGATGCCGACATCGGCGGGATAGGTATCGGTAGCCGTTACGACTGTGGCATTACGGATGACGGTGTCAAACCGCATGGGCGGACCCCATCCGATGGGCGGAGGCTGGCGTTGGCGACTCACTCACACAATCGCCCGCGCGAGGCAGAAAGTTAGTTAACAATAATTGACCCCTCCCCCCGGTTTTCTCGTAAGTGTTGATTCTAAAGGAAAGCGGGTGTCTGTAGGTGGTTTAGAATGAACACTTGCGAGGGGGTTTGGAAGTGTTGATTCCAAGGGAGTTGCGGCAGATATTATCGGACGCAGAATTCTGAAATGGGAAGCGCTTGGGTTGGGGGCAGGTAACGCGATGTGAGGCCGCGAGGACACAGCAAAGGGTACCACGGTTTTATTTAACTGTCAAGGTATAGTACTTGATGCATATCATTCGAATTGAGACGCGAGAAGTGGAATGGATTGAGAGAGTTGGCGGGAAATTGCGAGTTTGGTGAGACGGTCTGTGTTGAAATGTTCGGGGAACGTCCTTCCCCCTCGTTCCTCCACCGATTAACCCTCTCGTTGCCTTGCGGGGATGAGTCCAAGAACGACTAACCCCAGAACAGCCAAAAAGAGCAAACCGTACGGACCGTAATGGCCGAGTTTCGGAATTGCAAGGACAATGTAGGCAGCCAATGCGAGCCAGAGAATCGGCCCGTAGAACCACAGGTTCATTGTTCCCGTTCTTACAGACCAGACCGCCAGTGGCGTTAAGGCAATTGAAACTGCCGTGCTACCTATGAGAGCAACCGGGACGACCCCAGGTAGGAGCAGAGATCTCAGCGAATAATTTCCCGAGACGACGACAGCAGATAGTAACCCTAAGGTGACGGAGTAAGTCCAACTCATCGCTACTGCCGACAGGATTCTATTCCGAAGGTTCATAATTTTCCGCGCCGCTCAAGCGCTCCTACTCGCCAAAGCATTTACGCGCACAATTAGAAAACCGGGCTTCTAAGTTTGAAGGGGCTCAAATTTGAGGAAATCCGGTCCGGGTGAACTTCCTCCCTTATGCAGCAAGTTTCTGTTCAGCGGTCTGAAGCCTCGGTTAATTGAGCGCGCAGCAGGTCGCCAAGATAGGTTGCGAGTTGGCCGACGTCGAGCTGGCTATTATTCCAAGCAACGTCGGCAGCTTGGAGGGCGGCATAATAGGGGTTGCGATTCTCGCGGATGCGCTCGGGGACAATTTTCTTTCCCGGAAGCAGTCCGCCGTGCTTCATGCAAATCAGGTAGTAGCAGGCAGCCCTGGCCGTTCTTCCGTTGCCTTCGACGAAAGGATGAATCCAGTTCAAGCGCCACAAGGCATAAGCGGGAATGAAAGTGGGGTGATCTATCAGGGTCCAATTTTCATGGATCATGGAAAAGAATCGATCCATTAGATTGGGCACATCCTTGAAGTGCGGCGGAACGTGATTGCCGACGTATATAGGGTCCTCGCGATACCGTCCGCCGAATTGGGCGATATTTGTGACTGCGGCGTAATTGAGTCCCCATAAAGTGTATTTGTCGAAGGCTTCGATTCCTTTGTCGATGCCGATTTCGATGCAATTCGACAAGAGATCGTATTGGCGCAGGAGATTTTGTTCTTCGATCCTGGCGTAGAGAGCGGGGTTGTCTTTCTTCCGTACAGACACAGCGTCGGTCGCCTGTAGTTCTGCTCAGCGCCGCAACTTTATATGTTCCGATGCGGTCCGCACACTTTCTTTCGTAATCGTGTCGGAGTTGAGTGCGTTTCCAAAAGCGAAGCTGATGCGCTGCTCGTGGAGTTCTTCTTCAGTGATCTGCTTTTCGCGGCTTGCTTCCAGCAGATGCGTTAATTCTGGATCAGTTGCCGGAACGTTTTGAAATTGCTTGCGGTCGGCCATGGTCCCTCCCGATTCCTACCCGATAGCTGGATGCGTGCCAAAATCATAGCGCATACCCTTCGGATCAACAGACAGCTTTTTGGGCGATTGCGTCTGGTTCGATCGCCCTAGACTCAGGTCGCGATGTCCCCAGCTCATAATAACACGAGGGCGAAGGAATGGCGAAATGAAGCGCAGAAGGCGCGGTCGAAAAAATGGAGTAGACTTGAGGCATGAACATTCGGCTGAAACCGGAGCTGGAAAAACTGGTGGAGCAGGACGTACAACGAGGGCCTTACCAGACAGCGGATGAGTTTGTGGAGCGTGCCGTCGTAATGTTGCATGAGCAGGAGACCTGGCTGGCCGAGCACGCGGCTGAGATTGAAGCAAAGATCCGAGAAGGCTATGCCGCAGCGAAGCGTGGAGAATTGATCGATTCGGAAGAGGCGCGTCTGGCAATGGACCAGAAAAAGCGCACCTGGTTGGCTGACAAAAGCGAGGCATGACGCGTTATCGGTTCACTCCCCAAGCATTAGACGACCTCTTCGACATTTGGAAATAGATTGCGCAGGACAACGCGGCGGCCGCAAAACCGCGAGGAGCAGGCCGTCCACGACTCCTGCGAGCTGCTTGCGGTTTCGCCGCTGGCAGGGACAATTCGCGAGGACTTGACTTCGCTTCCTGTGAGGTTTTGGCTAGTGCCGGCGTTCCCGAACTACTTCATCGTCTACGATCCCAAAACTGAGCCCTTGGAAATTGTGCGAATACTTCATCGCGCCAGGGATATCCGTTCGCTCACTCCTTGAACCCCTTCGCGGCATGAAAGGCTGGGGGGGCGGATGCGAAGACCTGCGCCGACAAACGCGGAGGAACGGGTCTAAAGACCCGCCACTACATAGAATTAGTACGAGCGGGGACGGGGAGAAAAATCCAGCTATGTAGGTTGCGTTAGGCGAAGGGGAGGAGATCCCAGACGCGCCAGAATTCCTGCATTTGCGGAGGTGTGCCGAAGGAGACGCGGACGAAGGTGTTCATGGAGGGAAAGAGGCGGGCGATTTCGACGTTATTTTGTTTGAAGTGGGCGATGACGGCGGGGGCGGGGCGGTTGGTTTGCAACATGGCGAAATTGGTGTGGGAGGGGATGACTTGAATGTTGCGGGACTTGGCTTGCGCGAAAAATTCCTGGCGATCGCGGGCGTTGCGCTTTTCGCTCATTTGGACATAGTCGAGATCGTCGTAGGCGACGAGAGCGCAGTGGGCGCCGACGGCGTTGATGCCTTCTTTGAGGCGAAGATTTGCGAGGGCGCGGATTTTTTCAGGCGAGCCGACGGCATAGCCGACGCGGATTCCGGCGAGGCCATACACTTTGGAAAAAGTGCGAGCGACGAGGACGCGGTCGTCGTGCATGGGATTGTCGATGAAGGAGGAGTAGCCGGCGGCGGAGGGTTCGACGAAATGGTGATAGGCCTCGTCGATGAGAACGGTGGCGCCGGCGGGAAGTTTGCGGACGAAATCTTCGAGATCCTTGCGGGGAGTGAGGCTGGCAGTGGGATTGTTTGGATTGCAGATGTAGATGAGGCCGGTGGTGGCGTCAATGCGGGCGAGCATGGCTGAGAGATCGTGGGAATAATTGCTGGTGAGAGGAACTTCGACAACTTCCGCGCCGAGAGTTTTGGCGTAGCGTCCGATGGCTTCGAACGTCGGAAGGGCGGTCATGAGTTTTTTGCCGGGGCCGGCGAACGCAGCGGCGCAGGTGTTGAGGATTTCGCCGGAACCACAGCCGAGGACCATTTCGTCGGGCTGGATGGAATGAGATTGAGCGATTCTTTCGTGAAGGGCTTTATCGGCAGCGTCGGGATAGCGATTGACGAATTGCAGGGAGTCCTGCATCGAGGCGATGACCTTTTGCGAAGGGCCGTAGGCGTTTTCGTTGCGGCTGAGGATGATAGGGGCGAGGGGCTCGGCGGCGCGGGATGAGGGGACGAGTTCGCTGAAGCCGAGTTCGGCGATGGGCGGGAGAGCGGCGACGACGACGGCTCCTGCGGCGGCGTTGCGGAAAAAATTTCGGCGTGTGATGGGCATGGCGTCCTCGCTAATCAATGGTGGTAGAAAGTTGATAGCAGAGAAAGACGCGGGAGGTCAACAAAACCTTGTGCTTATAACGTCGTAGAGTCGCAGATACTCTGGGCGATTCGCGAACACGCGTAGGCGCAGGGGATGGGATGCGCTGGAGGGTGATCGTACACCGACGACGGCGAGGGAGCGGGTCTAAAGACCCGCCAGTACGCGGACAAAGGCGAAGAACGGGTCTAAAGACCCGCCACTACATGTGCGGGAGGACATCGCGGTGGTAGATGTCGAGGGTTTGTTCTTCTTCGCCGCACATTAGGTAGATGTTGAATTGAGTGACGCCGGCTTTGCGGAGGCGGTCTAACTTTTTGCGGTGGGCTTCGATGGGGCCGACCAGGCAGAAGCGGTCGACGACTTCGTCGGAGACGAAATCGGCATTGTCGCTGCCGACTTCGCAATGGTGGTGGTAATCGTATTGGCCGCGGTTGCGGACGAAGGAAGTGAGGCTTTCGGGAAGGTCTTCGGGCTTGTACTTCGAGATGAGATCGATGATGTGGTTGGAAACGAGCGCGGGGAACCAGCGGACGCGTTCACGAGCGGTTTTGAGGTCGTCGGAGGCCCAGACGGGAGCTGCCGACATAACTTCGATTTTGCTGAAGTCGCGGCCTGCTTCCTTGGCGCCTTCGCGGACGAAGCCGAGGCACCATTCGATCAGATCGGGGTCAGCGAATTGGAGGATGACGCCGTCGCCGATGCGGCCGGCGGTCCGCAAGGCTTTCGGGCCGTAGCCGGCGACCCAGACGGGAGGAATTTCGCAGCTGGCCCAGGGAAAATGCGTGGGGACGCCCTCGAGATCGACGGTCTTGCCAGCATTCAAATTGCGAAAGACGCGGACGAACTCTTCCAAGTTTTCCAGCGTGGTGGGCTTTTTGCCGAGGACGCGGCGAGAGCTGTCACCGCGGCCGATGCCGAGCTGCATGCGTCCGTGGGAGGCGAGATTCAGCGTGGCGAAGAGGCTGGCGGAAACGGTGACATCGCGGACGGCGGGATTCGTGACGCATGTGCCGAGGCGCATGGATTTCGTGTTGGCGGCCATGAGGGTGAGAAGCGGAAAAGGCTCTTTCCAGATGACGTGGGAATCGAAAATCCAACCGTAGGAGAAGCCGGAGGATTCGGCCTGACGCGTCAGGTTGATGATGCGGTCGATGGTGAGATCAGGTTTTATGGTGATGCCGAAGTTCATGAGAGCCTCACAAAAGTGGAGAGTCGAGAGTCGAAGGGAAAAGAAAGAAAAAGATTTTACACAGAGGACGCAGAGACACAGAGAACCCAGAGAAGAAAAAGCGGATTCTCCTCGCACAAAGCACTTGGAGGCGAAGAGATCTTCGCTTCGCTCGGAATGACAATGTTCTCATTTTGTCCTCTCAATCTGCGGTCTGAACAATTGGAACTGGCTTGGGCATCAGTGCCAGATAGGCGAAAAAGCTGACCGCGAAGCCGACGAACCACGCGTAATTGTAAAGGACGCGAAGCGCGGGGACGAAGAGGCCGATGAAGGCGACTCCTGCGCCGAGCGCGAGCGAAACGATGGCTTGCCAGTGGATGCCGCGCGAATATTCGTACCGGCCGCCCCGGCGATAAAGATCCTCCGCCGACAGATTTTTGTGGCGGATGACGAAGTAATCGCAAATGAGGACGCCGGCGATGGGGCCGAGGAAACCGGAATAGCCGACGAGCCAGCCGAAAACGTAGCTGCCGTAGTTGGCCATCAGTCTCCACGGTTGCATAACGATGCCCATCACGCAGGTGATGAGGCCGCCGGTGCGAAAACTGATGCGGCGCGGAGAAAGATTGGAAAAATCGTTGGCGGGCGAGACGACATTGGCGGCGACGTTAACGTTGAGCGTAGCCATGAGCAAAGCGATCATCGCAATCACTACAGCCCACGGGTTGCCGAGACGGGAAAGCACGGCGACGGGATCCCACAGAGCCTGGCCAAAGATGATCAGAGTTGCCGAAGTGACGGCGATGCCGATGAAGGAGTAAAACGTCATGGTGGCGGGAAGGCCGAGGGCTTGGCCGAGCATTTGATCTTTTTGGCTGCGAGCGTAACGGGTGAAATCGGGAATGTTGAGCGAGACGGTGGCCCAGAAGCCGACGACTCCGGTGAGAGAAGGAATGAAGAAGCGAAAAAATTCGGCGAAGGAGTGAAATTTGGAAGGCGTGGCGAGCATGGGGCCGAAACCGCCGGCTTTGCCGCGCGCCCAAAGAAGAAGCGCCAAGCCGATAAGCAGCAAGAATGGCGCGGAAACGCCTTGCAAAAAGCGGATGGTTTCTATTCCGCGCAAAATGACCAAGACATTCAGCAGCCAGAAAAAACCGAAGCAAATGGCGGGGCCAAAAGGAAAATGCTGCCAGCCGGGAAAAAGAGCGATGAGCATGGCGTTGATGGCTTCGCCGCCGATCCAGCACTGAATGCCGAACCAGCCGCATGCCACCAGCGCGCGGAGGATCGCGGGAACGTTTGCGCCCATCACGCCAAACGACGCGCGCGCGAAAACAGGGAAGGGAATGCCGTAGCGCGTGCCGGCATGGGCGTTCAGCAGCATGGGAATGAGGACGAGAACGTTGCCGAGAAAAACGGTGAAGAGCGCCTGCTTCCAGTTCATGCCGCCGGCAATCATCGCGCTTGCGAGCATGTAGGTTGGAATGTTCACGCTCATGGAAATCCACAGCGCGGCATAGGCGTAAGTGCCCCACGTGCGGCGATTGAGCGCCACGGGAGCGAGGTCCTTGTTATAGAGCGAGCTGCTGCGAATCGTTTCGGCGTGGAGCGAGCCGGTCTGGGAGTGACTCATATTGAGTGTCCGCTTTGCTGAGCGCGGATGCAATTTGGGCGTTTCGGCATCGGTGCGCCGGAAATTTCTTCAGTCCGCAGCTTCGGAACTTTCGGCGGCACGGGTGCGCGTGATTTCGCCATAGGATTCGGGACGGCGGTCGCGGAAAAACTGCCAGGTATCGCGCACGTTTTGAATTTCGTCGAGGTCGAGATCGGCGACGAGGAGTTCGTCCTTATCGCGGCTGGCTTGTGCGACGATTTTTCCGCGTGGATTGCAGAAGTAGCTCTTGCCGTAGAATTCGCCGATTTTCCAAGGCGATTCGGTGCCGACGCGATTGATGGCGGCGACGAAATATTGATTGGCGACGGCGTGAGCGGGCTGTTCGAGTTCCCAAAGATATTCGGAAAGGCCGGCGACGGTGGCGGAGGGATTGTAGACGATTTCGGCGCCGTTCAAGCCGAGGCATCGCGCGCCTTCGGGGAAATGGCGGTCGTAGCAGATGTAGACGCCGACGCGCGCGTGGCGCGTCTGGAAAACGGGATAGCCTGCATTGCCGGGCGTGAAATAAAATTTTTCCCAGAAGCCGGGGTGGCAGTGCGGAATGTGGTGCTTGCGATATTTTCCGAGGTAACGGCCGTCGGCGTCGATGACGGCGGCGGTGTTGTAGTAGAGGCCGGTCATTTCGACTTCGTAGATGGGAACAACAAGGACCATTTGGTGCAGTTTGGCGAGTTTTTGCATGCGGGCGATGGTGGGGCCGTTGGGGACGCGCTCGGTTAGCTCGTACCAGCGAGTTTGCTGCTCGGCGCAAAAATAGGGGCCGTAGAAGAGTTCCTGCAGGCCCAGAACCTGGACTTTTTTCTTGGCCGCGGCTGCGATCAGGCGCTCGTGCTTGTCCATCATTTTCTGTTTGATCTGCGCGAGAGAAAACTTTTCCGGCGACCATTCGCAACTGGCCTGAATAAGGCCGCAACGCACGACACGGGCCATGACTCGCCTCCCCGAATACTGGCGAAAGTTTACCCCGTGCTCAGGAACCTCACAAGGAGTAGCAGGAGGAAGCAGGAAAGAGCATCCCAGGCATTCCGTCCTCCGAGGCGAGACGAGGCAGACGTAACAGGCAGCCGCTTGGTTCGAGACTTGGATTGAGTTTTTGGGCGATTCGGTTCATAGTGCTGCGCGGCGCTTGAAATTCGCAAGATAGCTTTCGTTGCGGATCGAAGTCGGAACTCAGAGGAAGTGAACCGCCTGCGATTTGACCTCTGCCGCGCCAATCAAAATTTTCCCAAGAGGTGGATTGTGATTCGAATGAAACGGCTCTCGATGGTTGTGCTCGCCGGAGTGTGCGCATTTCCCGCCGCGCAGTGCAGCAGTGCGCAGCAAGTTCCCGAGAACACGTACCAGGAGATGCGCTGGCGGATGATTGGGCCAACGCGCGGCGGGCGCACACGCGCGTCTTGCGGTGTGCCGAGCGAACCGAACGTATTTTACGTCGGAGCTGTGAATGGCGGCGTGTGGAAGACGGACGATGCCGGAAGGACCTGGAACCCGATTTTCGATGCCGAGCCGACGCAGTCGACAGGCGCCATCGCCGTCGCCCCTTCGGATCCCAACATTATTTATGTCTCGAGCGGCGAGGGCTTGGCGCGCCCCGATCTTGCCGTTGGCGACGGAATCTATAAATCGATGGACGCAGGAAAAACGTGGACGCATCTCGCCGCGCTGCGCGACAGCCAGGGCATTCCTGCTGTGGCCGTCGACCCGCACGATGCGAATCGCGTTTTCGCCGCGGTACTCGGACATCCCTATGGACCGAATGAAGAGCGCGGGATTTATTTGTCCACGGACGGCGGAGAAAATTGGACGAAGGTGCTTGCAAAAGGGGAAAACGTCGGCGGCTCGGACGTGGAAATCGATCCGGCGAATCCGCAAATTGTTTATGCGGCGATGTGGCAAGTGCGGCTGGGTCCTTGGGAGGACGGCAACGAATACAACGGAACGGGCGGCGGATTGTTCAAGTCCAGCGACGGGGGCAAGACTTGGCAGCCGCTGACGAACGGCCTGCCGCAGGGGATCGTTCAAGTGAACGTGACCATCGCGCCGAGCCAGCCGAGCCGGCTTTTTGCCAGCATCGCCAGCTCGCGAGGCGAAGGACGTGCGGGCACGGAGCAGGGAATCTATCGTTCCGACGACGCCGGCGAAACGTGGCAGCACATCACCGACGATCCGCGGCCTGCCATTCGTATCGGCGGAGGCGATTTGTCGATGCCCAAGGTGGACCCGAAGAATCCGGACATCGTCTATAGCACCAGCATTGTGACCATGAAATCGACGGACGGAGGAAAAACGTGGATGAGTTTTCGCGGCGCTCCCGGCGGGGACGATTACCAAAACATTTGGATCAATCCGAATAATCCGGACATTATTTTGCTTGTCGGCGATCAAGGCGCGCTCGTAACCGTCAACGGCGGAAAAACGTGGAGCACCTGGTACAACCAGCCGACCGCGCAGATGTATCACGTGGCGACCAGCAATTCGTTTCCGTATCTCGTTTGCGGCGGACAGCAGGAGAGTGGTTCGGCTTGCGTTTCGAGCCGCGGCAACGACGGAGAAATTACCTATCGCGACTGGCATCCGGTGGGCATCATCGAATACGGCTACGCCGCGCCCGACCCGCTGAATCCGGACATCGTTTACGGAGCGGGGCGCCGCGAAGTATCGAAATACTGGATCAAGACCGGGCAGGTCCAGGATGTCACCCCGGTTGCCGCAGCTGATCCCAAATACCGCGCCGACCGCACACAGCCCATCCTTTTTTCGCCCATCGATCCGCATGTCCTCTACACCACCATGAATTATTTATTCAAGACCACCGACGGCGGACACACTTGGCAGACCATCAGCCCGGATCTCGCGCGCGAACAAAACGCCGTTCCGGCGAGTCTCGGTGACTCCGCCGCCAAGGATCTCAACGCCGAAAAAGAACGCGGCGTGATCTACTCGCTCGCGGCGTCGTTCAAGTCGCTGAATACGCTTTGGGCTGGCACCGATGATGGATTCATTTGGACCACACGCGACGGCGGCGCACATTGGAAAAATATCACGCCGCCGGAATTGACGCCCTGGAGCAAAGTAACGCAAATCGCCGCATCCCACTTCGATGACGAGACTGCCTACGCTTCCGTGAGCCGCTCGCGCATCGACGATCAGCGCCCCTACATTTACCGTACGCACGACGGCGGGCAGACCTGGACGCTCATCACCAACGGTTTGCCGAACGACTCCGCGGTGGACACCGTGCGGGAAGACTCGGTTCGCAAGGGCTTGCTGTTCGCGGGCACGGAAACCAGTGTGTGGGTTTCTTTCGATGATGGCGATCATTGGCAAAGCCTCGAGCTCAATCTGCCCCACTCTTCGATGCGCGATCTGTGGCTTCACGAGGATGACTTGATCGTGGCGACGCATGGCCGCTCGTTCTGGGTGTTGGACGACATTACTCCGCTTCGGCAAATCAGCGAGCCCATGCAGAAAGCCGGAGCATTTTTGTTCAAGCCGGCGCCGGCGTATCGCGTGATGCGCGATACGAATACGGACACGCCGATCCCGCCGGATGAGCCTACGGCGCAGAATCCCCCGGACGGAGCGGTGATTGATTATTTTCTCGCACAGCCGGCCGAAGGTGCCGTAAAGCTGGAGATTCTGGACGCGCAATCCAAAGTGGTGCGCCGCTATGCCAGCACGGACAAGCCAGACTTGACCGAAGAAGACCTCGCCAAACAACTGATTCCTATTTATTGGGTACGCATGCCGAAGATTCTTTCCACCGCTGCTGGCATGCACAGGTTTGTGTGGGACCTTCACTACACGACGCCGGATTCCACGAGGTTTGGTTACCCCATCGCCGCGGTGCCGGGCGACACGCCGCGCGTGCCGCAAGGACCGAGCGCTCTGCCGGGCGAGTACACGGTTCGCCTCACAGTGGACGGACACGCCTACAACGAACCGCTGCTCGTAAAGATGGATCCCCGCGTAAAGACGCCGCACGCCGGATTGCTCGAGATGTTCCAGATGCAGAGCCGCCTCGCCTCCATCATGACCGACAGCACGGAAAGCGTGGCGCAGGCGCGCTCCGCACACGAACAATTGCAGAAGCTCACGCCGCAAGCGAGCGGGCAACTGGCCGGCGCGATTTCCGCTCTGGACAAAAAAGTGTCCGCGCTGCTCGGCGGCGGGGGGGGCTTCTTTGCTCCTCCGTCTCCCAATCCCACGCTGAGCCGCGCGAATGGCGAGGCAAGCACCCTCTACGGCGAAGTAGGCCGCGCGGATGTCACTCCAACCGCCGCGCAATCGAGCGCATCCGAGGAAATCGAGAAAACTTTCGCGGTCGTTTCAAAAGAGTGGAAGCAAATAAGGACCGTCGATCTCCCGATCCTCAACCGCCAGCTCCACGAAGCCAATCTTCCGGAGATTCGCCTGGAATCGAAGGCGCCCGAGGAAGCCGATTCCGACGACATCGACTGAGTTAGCAACCACGGAGCACAGCCGCACAAGGCCACACTGCTAGTCCATTGGCAAGGCGCCGCGCGGTTGTCTGCTGATGCGCGCGAGCGAGCACGCCTTGAATCCGAGTGTCTAATCGTGGGAGCGGAATATTGCGATTCGCTCTGCGTCTAGCGCTCCAATGACGCTTAACCACGGCTGTTCTGAGACGACCGGCGTGCACGGGCCAAACGTGCAAATTCGAATTTCTCGCCTGGCGGCATGCCGCCGCAGCGAGTTCAGCACATCGCGCAGGATGGCGCCGGTGAAGGGCGTATACAAATAAAATACCGTGCCGTTGGACAAGTCCGCCGTGCGAGCATCGCCTTGGATAAACCGCGCGTTCTTCATCTTGAGCGACCGAGCGCTCTTCCGGGCGCAATCGATATAGGACGGCTCAAGTTCGATCCCAGTGCAGTTGGCGCGGGTGCAAAGGGAAGCCATCAAGGCAACGTGGCCTAGCCCCGAGCCGAGATCAACGAGCAAATCCCGCTCCGTGAGCGCTGTTCGGCCGATGAGATCAAAAATATGGCGCGCAGGCGTCGGCTGATAAGCCACCATTTCGGACTCTAACCGGACGGCCTCAGCCCGCGGCTCTTCAAACTGCAAGACTCCGCTGATCAATTCGTCCAGGTAGTCATAGCCCTTGGAATTCCTGAGAGTCGCTGCATCGTTCCAATCGGGCATCCACGCAAGCAGGCTAGCCCCGCCCGCGCCTATCTGAATATCCCGCCGGATGTCCCCGTACAGTCTGAAATTCAGAGACTCCAACTCATCGTAAATGGCCCTCGCACGCCGATGAAGCTCTGTGCCGATGAGTTGCGCATCCGGGAGGCAGGCATCCAACTCATCGAGAGCCTCGACACGTTGGCGCAGATTCCGCGGTTCAACCAGCGAACGATCCTGTTCCAATTCTCCGATGAGGTTCAGCAGGGCACTCTGAATGGACATTCCGTCACAAGCTTGTCGCGAATCAGATCTCGTCGTCATCGCCGCATGTTCCAAAAACAGCCGCACGCCATATTGTATTGGAAGGCGGAAGGAACGAACTCCGAAATTAGTTCACCGGAGACATGCCTCAAGTCCGCGCTTTTTTTTCCGGCTTGCCGTGAACGCGGCTTCGAAACAGAAAGTAAGGATAGCCTCGGAAGTCTTCGAAAAAAATCCGCAAAGTAAGTGCGCGCCCAAGCGGGCCGATTTTAGAACTATTCTCGAGCAAATGGCGGTCTGCGCATCTAATGATGTTGTTGTCGGGCACAGGCACCCTGTTTCCCGTTGCCCCCGCTCTACGCCTGATTCCAGGGTTCACCGCGATGTTACAATAGTCGCCGCTCACCCCGCAGGAAGGCCATATGAGGGCGACGTTTCGTCTGCGAAACTACGCTGGCACAGCTTCTCTTATCAGTTTGGTCATAGCTCTAGCGGGTTGTGCATATGGCCTTCCTCCCATTACTCCGCCATCTCAAGAACTAATTCGGGTTGTCGCAGATGCACCAGAGCAGTACACCATGCAGGTTGATACGGGAGTCGTTAGGGAATATGACGTGCCACATGATGGCCGCGTCAAAGTCGAGATTCCACCCTATCGGCGGAGTTGCGGAGTTTACCTGTTCAATGCAATTAAAGTTGGAGGGTACGCCGACCCATTCAACAGTTGGATTGTTTTGGTCACCCACAAAGGGAAAACTGTCCGCAAGCAATCATTGCGGGCCACGCAAAAATCTCCGACGGATGAGGCCGGATACCACATCATGAGAATCGCGCAATAAATAGAAAATCGTTCGACCCGATTTTTCAAAGAGCCAAAGAAAATGGCGCGCCCAAGGCAACCATCTTAGAACTTTTTTCGGGGAGTTTGTGTCAGGCATCCTCAGTTTGACTGCCCCTGGGCGTGGAGGATTTAAAGCGTGCTCGATTGAGTCCTCATTGACTGACAACTTGTGTCGAGCGAACCAATACACGGAACATTTGGCAACGCCAAAAGATATTCATGTCGTGTTAATCAAGCGGGCTAACTAGACGCTGGCGAGAGTTGCCGGTGAAATCACAACAATCGATTACAATGAAAAAAACACTTCGAAAAGGGAAGAACGTATCCGTGACAAAACGCAAAAATATTGAAGTAGCTGAATACATAGCAAGATGTCCGAAAGAGGCGCAAGGCGATCTGGCGAAGATCAGAGCGGCCATCCGGGCGGCGGCGCCTGGTGCCACCGAACGCACCGATTATTTCCAATGGCCCGGATATTCCTATCCAGGATTTGATTATGACGGAATGTTTGTTTGGTTCAGCTTCAAGAAACCATACATGCGCCTACATGTACGCCCCCCCGTAATACAAGAACACAAGAAGGAACTTGCGGGCTTTGCTACAACCAAAGCCATTGTTAGCTTCCCAATGGGTAAACCAGTACGAATCACATTGGTGAAGAAGCTGGTGAAAGCAAGTCTAAAGGCAATGAAGGATAAGCGCATCAACTCCGTCAAAACGTGACTGCCCCGGATTATGTAATCTCTTTGGCGAACGCCAGGTTCAATTCTTGTTCGAAACAAAACGAGGGGAATCAACCGGGGCCATTGAAAACACACTGTCTTTGGAAATGGCGCGCCCGGTGAGGTTCGAACTCACGACCTACAGCTTCGGAGGCTGTCGCTCTATCCATCTGAGCTACGGGCGCACAGCTACGTTCAACAGGCTGGCGGCGAAAACGCCGTCGCGCAAGACACGCCTGCGTTTACCTGCCTAGTTATTCTAACGCCTGAGCGCTTTCCGCGCCACAGCCCGTCCAACGCGCCCTCGTTCCGGCTTCAGCCCTTTGCTCGCGTCTTGATGTCATGCGCCAGTTTTTCAATTTCTTCCGCCTTTTTCACCAGCGTCAGCGAAAGCACTTGCGTGGAATCCGTTTTTTCCACTTCCGACTTCAAATCGGTGGCAAGCTGATAAAGCTTCTCAATGTTCTTTTTGATGTCTTTGTCGTTGGCTTCCAAAATCGCTTTGGTCGGCGATTTTTCAGGCAACGCGTCCGGATTATTCGGATCCTGCGTGGGATCGGGCGGCGTGGGCCGGGGTTGCGGCTGTTGCCTGGCCTGTCCGTCTAAACCGCCGGCGCCTAGAACCGCCAGCGTTCCCGCGCCTGCCACCAAAGCGATGAACTTGCGCCTCGTGTCTGACATACCCACCTCGCACGGGATGCCGTCCTCTCCGAATGAACCTCGCACAGACGAGCATCGCTGCTCGTCCAATGTTATACTTTCCCTCCCGAAAAAACGATGACCAGTCTTTCCATTCACTGGCCTGAATTCAGGCTGACCAGCATTCTCGACCTCGTAGCCATCTTCCTTATCGCGCTGCTCGTCAACCGCTTTCTCCGCGTAGTAACCCGGCTGATCATCAAGCCGGCCGCCACACAGAGCCGCACGTCGCAGGTTCGCGAACAGCAGACCCGCACCCTCGCCGGTGTCCTCTACGGCACACTGAGCAAGGTTGTTTGGGTTGTCGCCCTGCTCACGGCCATGGAAAAAGTAGGCATTGACCCGGTGCCCGCCCTCACCCTCGCCGGCCTCGCCAGCGTCGCCGTCGGCTTTGGCGCGCAAAACCTCGTCCGCGATTTGATCACCGGTTTTTATATCGTCCTCGAGGACCAATACGCGATTGGCGATACAATCCAGTTTGGAGACATTGCCGGGCGTGTCGAGCATCTGACGCTGCGGCGCACCGTCCTTCGCGATGCTCGGGGAGCGCTGGTGACCATCGCCAACGGTGAGATTCGCACCGTGAGCAATCTCAGCCGCGACTGGTCGCAGGCCTTCGTCGACATCGCCCTCGCCCCGGAAATCTCCCTGGATAAAACCATGCAGGCTCTCGAAGCCGCCTCCGCCGAATTGCGCGCCGACCCGTCGTGGTCCCAGGCTCTGGTCGACGGGCCGCGCATCCTGGGTTTGCAAGCCCTCGACCGTTCCGCCTCGACCGTCCGCCTGCAAATCCGCACCGCGCCCACCCGCCAGGACGAAGTCTCCCGCGAACTTCGCCGCCGCATTCAAGTCGAGTTTCAACGGCAAGGCATTCCCCTCTCTAACGTGCAACGCGTCGAACTGGCCAGCGCCTCTCCTTCTCCGCAAGAGACTCCCAAGCCAGCGCCCGAAATTTAGGGCAAGGAGAACCCAACATGAGCCAAATAACCTATGAAGAAGTAAATCTGATGCTCAGGCTCTACGACATGAGACGGGAGCCGCGGCTCCGCGAAGCCCGTTCTTGGTTCCTCGAACATTTTCATCCCAAATCTCCCGAAGACATGATTCAGAAATTTCCTCAGGGCGGCGAAGAAAACACGTACATCCGCATGGTCATCAGCTATTGGGATATGGTGGCCAGCATCGTGAATCGCGGCTTGATCAATGACGAGCTTTTCTTCGAAAGTAATGGCGAAATCTGGGTGGTGTGGGACCGCATGCACACCATCGTCCCCGCCTGGCGCGCCGCTTTCAAGAATCCCCATCTCTTTTTGAACATTGAAGACACTTGCAAGCGCCTCGAAGCGTGGCGAGAGAAGAAGGCCCCGGGTTCGACCGCGGCCATGCGTCAGTTGATGGACCAGGCCCGGCAGAAAGCTCCCGCCGATTGATGTGGCCGGCACGAAGGATTTTGCGTTCGCCGCACCTTCCTATCTTGCCGATCCTCGTTTTTTCAGAACTCTTCTTCTTATCGAACGTTGATTAACGGCCCCGCCGCGCGGGCTGTGGCAACGCGTCCGGCGAATCTTCGGCCTTCACTTTCGCTTTCGCGATCCTCAGACAGTTCCGCCCTGCCTCTTTTGCTTCGTAGAGCGCGATGTCCACCTCGTGCAACAATTCGTCCACGGGCCGCAGCCCCCAAGCCGCACTCAATAGCAAGCCAAAACTCATTGTCACCGGGAGGGGGCCTCTCGCTGTTTGCACCGGATGAATGGATATGGATCTGCGAATCTGTTCCGCCCGGTTGGGCGCGTGGTTTGGATCGCAACTGTTCAGCACCACCAGGAATTCTTCTCCTCCGTAGCGGCCCACAAAGTCGTACGATCGCACCGCGCCCAAAAGCCGTTTCGCTATTTCCGCCAGCACTTCGTCGCCGACCGCGTGGCCCAATGTGTCGTTCACTCGCTTGAAGTGATCGACGTCTCCCATCAGGATCGCCGTCGATTTCTGCTCGCGGTGAGAGCGCTGCAGCTCTCTCCCGAGCAAGTCCAAAACCGCGCCGCGGTTCAGCAGCGAAGTCAACGGATCGTGAGTGGCCTGGAACCGCATATTTTCGCGCGCTTCCACCAGGTGGTCCTCCAGCAAAAGAATGCGTTCCCCGACACGCAGCCTCGCGCGCAATTCCTCCGCATTGAATGGCTTCGTCAGATAGTCGTCCGCTCCCGATTCCAGTCCCAGCACGGTCTCTTCCTTGGACCCTTTCGATGTCAGTAGCACCATATAGACGTAGTTATGCTCCAGGCGAGTTCGAATCGCGCGGCAAACCCCGGGCCCGTCTAGCTCCGGCATCATCCAGTCCAGCAGCGCCAGGCGAGGTCCCTCGGGTTTGCAAAGCTGTTCCAGCGCTTGTTTCCCGTTTTCCACCGCCGTCACTTCGTACCCGGCGCGTTCCAGCGTTTTCTCAAGCAATCGGCGCGACAGCGCCTCATCGTCCGCGATCAAAATTTTCAACGCCTCACCTCCGTCATATACGCATCGACTTCCGGCAAGAGGCTGGCCGCTTCGCTTTGCAACGCGCCTAATGCCTCTTTAAGAGAGCCGTTTTCTCCCGCCGAGGAGGCCAGCTTTTCCAGTTTCGCCGCCGCCTCGGCCGCGCGCATTCCTCCAAGATTCGAAAGCATTCCCTTCAGCGAGTGGCTCAGCGAGGCGGAGTTTTTCATGTCGCCTGCGGCGACCGCTTCCTCAAGCGAATGGATGGTCCGCGGAAAATCCTCCTTGAAAATACCCAGAAGCTCGCGAAGCAGCTCCTGATCGTTGTCAACTCTATCCAGAAGCTCAGCCTGATTCCAAATCGGCCTCGCAACGCTTTCCTCATTTTTCTTCATGGTTTCACGCCCATTCTCGATTTTCATTTCCGTGAGCCGCTCAATTTCGGCCCGCAGCAGGTCGATTTGAATGGGTTTCGATACGTACCCATCCATCCCGGATTCCAGGCACCTTTCCGCGTCTCCCGTCATCGCGTGCGCTGTCATAGCCATAATCGGAATGTGCCCGCCCGTCCTCAGCTCTTCTTCGCGGATCTTTTTCGCCGCTTCCGTCCCGCTCATCACCGGCATTTGGATATCCATCAGAATTAAATCGAACGCCTGCCTCGGCGCCATTGCAAAAGCTTCCGCCCCATTGACGGCCAGCGTCACCTCGTGCCCCATCTTTTCCAGAAGCCGTATCGCGAGTTTTTGATTGACCAGGTTGTCCTCCGCAAGCAGCAGTTTTAATCTCCGCGACGGCGGCAGGCTCCCCATGCCGCTTTCCGTCTGCACTTCCACCGGAGAAATCTCCAAGGCGCGCAAGATCGCTGCGCGCAAGGAAGCCCGGCGCAGCGGTTTCGTAACGTGTTGCGTGATCCCCAGCCGTTTCTCCGTCTCGCGGTCCGCTCCGCTCGGCTCCGAGGAAAGGATCAAGATAGGAGTGTTCGTGCCCGTGGAAAACCGTCGAATCTGCTCCGCCACGTCGAATCCGCTCATCCCTGGCATGTTTTGATCGATCAGCGCGATCTGAAACTCGTCTGGCCCGGACATGCACTGCCCGAAAAGCGCGAGCGCTTCGACTCCACTGGCCGCGACCACCGGCCTCATGCCCCATTGCTGCAGGAGCCGCGCCAACAACTGGCGGTTTGTTTCGTTGTCGTCGGCCACCAGCACCCGCTTGCCCTCAAGTTGCGCGTCGCCGGCCGGCGTCGCGGGCCAGTCCGCGCCTTTCTCCTCCACAAGCTTCACCGTGAAGAAGAATCTGCTTCCTCCTCCCGGGCTGCTTTCCACCGAGATTTCTCCCCCCATCAGTTTCACCAGTCTCGACGATATCGAAAGTCCCAACCCTGTCCCGCCGAACTCGCGCGTCGTCGACGAATCTGCCTGCGCAAACGCCGCGAAAATCTGCTGGTGCATTTCTTCCGGTATTCCAATCCCCGTGTCCGAGACCGTCAGCTTGACCTCTATCTCCTTCCCGGTCGAAGGCATGCGTTCCGCGCGCACTTCCACCTCTCCTGTCTTCGTAAATTTGATCGCGTTCCCCGCCAGGTTGATCAAGATTTGCCGCAGCCGCGTTGGGTCGCCCACCACGCGATCGGGAATGTCGCCTTGAGAAGACCACCCCAACTCCAACCCTTTTTGTTGAGCCCGCAAAGCCAATGGCCGTAGCGAGTCTTCGATCACGTCCAGCAGCGAAAACGGAACTAATTCGAGGTCCAATCGTCCCGCCTCGATCTTTGAAAAATCCAAAATATCGTTGATGACCCCCAGCAACAATTCCGTCGACGACTTCACCATCCCCAGGTATTCCCGCTGCACCGGCGTTAGCTCCGTATCTAGCGCCAGCTCCGTCATCCCCAGAATTCCGTTCATCGGCGTGCGAATCTCGTGGCTCATGTTCGCCAGAAACTCGCTCTTCGCTCGGCTCGCCGCTTCGGCCGCCTCTTTCGCTTCCAGCAGGCGCTGTTCGGCCGCTCGCCGCAATGTGATGTCCTCGATCACCCCCACGTACCCTTGTAGCGCTCCGTCAAGCGCATAAAGCGTCCTCGTTTGCCATTCCACCCAATTGACGTGCCCTTCCTTCGTCAGAAAGCGGCATTGATCCTTCAGCTCCATCCCGAATTCCACGCCGCTCTTCCAGAGGTTTTCAACGACCGTGCGGTCTTCCGGATGCACCACCGAGTACCACCCGCTATTCATGGCCTCTTCCGCGGGATGCCCCGTTAGTTCTTTCCACCGTTTATTGGTGTAGAGGATTTTGCCTTTTGCATCCGCGCAAAAAATTCCCACCGGCGCCGCTGCGCTCAACGCCCGGAAAAGCTCTTCCCCCTCGCGGACTCCCTTTTGCGCCTTCAATCGCTCCGTCAGATCCTGGTACAGTGCCAGCACACCTTGCACTTTGCCGCCCTTCAGCAAAGGCGCCCCGTGAATCTCTACGTCGAGCAGAGTTCCGTCCTTCCGTCTCCGCTTGGCCGTTTTGTGGATCGTTCCTCGCTCGGCAATCTGCTGAAAATTGGAAGCCGCATCCTCCCGAAATTCTTCCGGCACGATCAATTCATCCAGCGCCATTCCGAGGGTCTCTTCTTTCGAGTACCCGAACAAGCTGTGGAACGCGGGATTGGCAAGTTCGATCTTCTCGTTCTCATTCTGGACAACGATTGGAATGGGATTGCTCGCGATTAGCGTGTTGAGAAATTCCGTCCGCTCTTGCAGCGCCAACTCGGTCCTCCGCTGCTTCGCAAATTCGTTTTCCAATTCGCGCGTCCGTTCTTCCACCTTGGTCTCAAGATTCACCCGGGCCTCGGTCAGCGCTGCGTCGCGCCTTTCCCTTTCCTCCAGCATTTGGTTGAAATCCACGCTCAATTGTCGCAATTCTTTGCCCCAAAGCAGCGGCGCCCTCAACGAATATGCCTGCCCCTTGGCGATCGAACGCGCCACCGAAGCCAGCGTTCGAATCGGACCGCTCACGGATTGTTGAAGCGCACTCGTCAGAAAATAAACGATCAAAAGGCTGGCCGCTGCAGTCACCACCGTCAATTTCTCGAAGCGTAGCAAACGCATCCGCAGGTCCGCGCGGCCCGCCTCCAGATAGAGCAGGCCGACGGTTCTATCGTTCAGCAGAATGGGAGACGATAAAGAGACGCAATCCTTCTCCCAAACAATGCCCTTTGGCGCTTTCGCGGGAAGAACAAGCGTGTCTTTCAGGTCCGCGCGGACATACGACGCAAAAAGTGTTCCGTCGGGACGATAAATGGCTCCCGCACGAATCCTCTCTTGCGTTTGCAGCGCATTCAAGAGTTTTGTCCCGCCTGCCGGGTCGTCAAACGCCAGCGCGGCTGTTGAGTTCGTCCCGATAATCTGCGCCACCGACTGCAGCGCCTCAATCTTGTTGCTGCGCGCCAGATGCATGTCGTAGGCAAGAAATCCGACGCACCCCAGCACGGACCCCACGCCGCTCGTAACCATCGTGACCAGCAAGAGTTGCTGGCGAAGCGAGAGCGCGAAGCTGCGGCTGGATGCCATGCTAGCTCTTCGTCGCCTCGATTTTGCTGATCACATGCCGCGCCAGCGCCAGCATATTCGAACTGATCCGAAGATGGGCGTCGTTGGCCGCCACGATGTTCACCTCGAACTGCAACTTCTCTTGCTCGAACGAAAAATAAATGGCGCCCCCGCTGGCCAGAAAATCCGGAGTCTCGCCGACCGTAAGCACGCTTGCTCCCTGAATCGCTTTGAAGATTCTTTTGTACCCGTTGCCCTCGGACCGGCTCACGAAAAGAATCTGGCATGTCCGCAGTTCTTGCTCTTTGCGCGCCCATTTCACCTCGAAGCTGTGGCCGCGGACAGACCCTCCGCGCGTCATCTCTGCCAGCGACGTTCCGAACGAGAACTGGCCATACACGCAAATGAGCAGCGGCGCTGCCTCCGACGGGAATGCGTTTGCCGGCCATTCGATGAAATTCGGAAAGGCCGCAAGGAAATTGGCCTTGGCGCGATATTCGGCGCCCCCGGTATCCTGGGCGCTTGTCGCGGGCGTAACCAGCAACACCGCCGCAAGCAATGCCAAACTTTTCGTATGTCCCACCTTCCGGGCCATCGATGCGCAACTGTTCCGCTGTCGAAGGTGCGGACGACGACCGGCGAAGACCGTTTGGCGGACCCCGCGGAAGCGCACCTTAAGCCCTCCCGCGAGCGCCGCAAATCGTTGGGCGAGATACAAAAGCACAGAGGCCCCCAAGCTATTCCGGCAAGATGGAGGCCAGACAGAGCTCAGGCTTTCGAGCCTAAGCCGTTGACAATGAAAAGGTTATTGAGTTTGCACTCGTGGCCACGAAACGCAGAATTCCCAGGTCGGGACAAAGCCTTTCAACCGGTTCACTGTGGAACAGGCACCGCGCCTTGTCTAAACTATCTCCATGACGAACTGGCGCTAACTCGCCCTGTCTACAACCCCGTTCGGGATCATCGGCAACCCGCGCAGCCGATTTCCCGTCGCATCGTAGATCGCATTCCCGATCGCCGGGGCCACCGCCATGATCGGCGTTTCCCCCGCTCCCGCGGGCGGAAGATCCTTGCGATCCAGAAGCACCGCTTCGATTTCCGGAACGTCCCGGAATCGCGGCACGCGATAGCTCGCAAAATGCGGATTCGTGATGCGCCCATTCTCAAACGCAATCGCCTCGTACAGTGCGCCGCCCAGCCCCTGGATATTTGCCCCGATCACCTGATTCCGCAATCCATCCGGATTCACGATCGCGCCGCATTCGAACGCCGTCGTCATTCGCACCACGCGCACCGCTCCCGAACCGCGCTCCACCGCAACTTCCGCGCACGTGGCCACGTATCCGCCTTTTTCCGTGCCCCCCGCGAACCCAAATCCTTGCCCCTCTTTCGTTTTCTTGCCCGGCCAGCCAAAGGATTTCGCCGCCGCTTCCAGCACGGCACGCAGCCGGGCGTCCGAGAGATTCTTCAAGCGAAATTCCAGCGCATCCATTTGCGCCGCGCGAGACAAAGCATCCATCTGGCTTTCCCGCGCAAAAAAATTTGCCGTTGCGGCCAGTCCGCGGTAAGAGCCGCTCCGCAGCGGGCACTCCGTGGGGTGAAATTCGATGTGCTGATTAGCCACCGTGTACGGCGTATCGATCGCGGACATCCCCGAGTTGTAATTGTGAAACTCCCAAGCCGTCAAAAGTCCGTCCGCGCCAACCCCGCTCTTGATTTCCATTACGCCCGCGGGCCGGAAATACGCCCAGGTGAACTCCTCTTCCCTCGTCCACACCACTTTCACGGGCCGTCCCGCCGCGCGTGCCAGCCGCGCCGCTTCCAGCGCTGCATCTCCCGTGTGCTTCCCTCCGTAGGCCGCGCCGGTGTCTGGCACGATCACCCGAACGTTGCCCTCCGGAACGTGAAAGACGCTTGCCAATTCATCGCGCACGGCAAAAGGCCGCTGCGAACCCGTCCATACCGTAAGCTTTCCGTCCGCCCATTCCGCCAGTGCTGCGCGCGGTTCGAGCGGCGCATGCGCGATGAACGCGACCGTGTATGTCGCATCCAAACGATGGGTCGCCGCGGCGAGCCCCTCGTCCATCGAACCTTTCACATGCCGGAAACGTTCATCCCCATTCGGTTTCGCGTTTTGTTTGAGATAAGCAAACAGCTCTTTGCTGGACGGTTGCGCAGTTTCTTTCCATTCGGCACGAATCGCCTCAAGAGCCTTCTCTGCGTCCCTTTCCTTGCCCGCGGCCGCCCCGATGAAATCCCCGTCGCGCACGATCACCACTCCGCTCATCGCTTCCGCGCTCTTCGCCTCATAAGACGTCAGCGTTGCCCCAAACGACGGAGGTCGAAGCACTTTCCCGTACATCATCCCCGGCTGGCGAAGATCCGGCGTGTACTCATGCTTGCCGGTCACGAACGCCCGGCCATCCTTTTTAGGAATCGACTTTCCGGCAATCGTCCATTGATCCGGCGGCGTCACCGGATCTTCCGTCGGCAGATTCTGCGCCAGCGTTTTTCCGTGCGCCAGCTCACCATAGTTCAACGATCGTCCGCTCGCCGGATCCGTAACCTTTCCATTCGCCGCCGTCAGGCCTTCGGCGGGCACATTCCACTCTTTCGCCGCTGCATTCACCAGAAGATCGCGCGCAGCGGAAGCCACGCGCCGCAGTTGCGGCGACATCGTCGGCATCGATCGGCTTCCCACTGTTCCAAAATCGAATGGCGTCAACGCCGTGTCCGCCGTCACCATCGTGACGCTCTCAAACGGCACCCGCAATTCATCCGCCACGCTCTGCGCCAGCGACGTCCGGATGTTTTGTCCAATTTCGACTTTCCCCGTGAACGCCGTCACGTTCCCGTCTTCGCCGATATGCAGCCACGCGGTGATTTCCTCGGGCAGTTCTTCGTGATGGAATCCCCGCGTCGGTGCCGTCTCCTGCTCGGCGACCGCATCCTTTGCCACCGCGAAAACGGCGATCCCCGCTCCTAGAAATTTGAAGAAGTCCCTGCGCGCCAGCTCGAAATGATGCATCGCGCCTGCTCTAAATTCGTAGCGCTCCGGCTCAGGCACAAAGGTAACCGAGGGGCCGCTCATCGCGCGCGCTCCTGCATCGCTTTCGCCGCCTGATGCACCGCTTCAATTATCCGCGGGTGCGTACCGCAGCGGCACAGATTCCCCTGCAAAAATTGAACGATGTCCGCCGAACTGGGATTGGGATTTGTAGTGAGCAGGCCGACGCTGCTCAGAATCATTCCGGACGTGCAATACGCGCACTGGAACGCCCCCCCATCCAGAAACGCCTGCTGTACCGGATGCAGTTGCCCGTCCTTCTCGAGCCCTTCAATGGTTGTTATGGATCGCGAGGCCGCCGCGCTGACGGGAATCTGGCAGGACCGGCGTGGCGCTCCGCCAAGCAGCACCGTGCAAGCCCCGCATTGCCCTTCGCCGCAACCGTATTTTGTGCCCGTCAGGCCAACTTCGTCGCGCAGCGCGGAAAGCAATGTCGTCTCCGGATCGCACTGCACCTCGTAACGCTTTCCGTTGACTTCAAGTTCGATCGGCTTCGCCATACGTACGCCTCGGTTCTTCGAAATCCCGCAACCCGCGTCGCCGTTGGCCCTATCTTACCACCGGCAAATCGCGCGGAATCATGGAAACCGCCCAGCCGCTCACATTCCTCGATCCGTTTGCGGAATTTCACAGCGCCCGAAGTTTAGCGCAGAGAGGGTCTCCTCAAAAACACTGCCTCACCGCCGATTTCTTGCCAACTTTATTTTTGCGCCACCACGTCGTACGGCCGCATCATCTCGTTATCTTCGTGCTCCAAAATATGGCAGTGCCAAACGTAGCGCCCCGCATAGCCTTCGAACCGCGTAATAATCCGCGTCACCATTCCTGGGTCCGCCCGCACCGTATCTTTCCATCCATCCTCGGCCGGATCCGGCGCAACCGCCGGTCCCGTGAATCGAAGCTGTTTGCGCGTCAAATATCCAAACGTTTCGAATTTCCGCCGGTCCAATATCTGAAATCTCACCAAATGAAGATGGATCGGATGCGAATCGTCCGTCGGATTCACGAAACTCCAAATCTCCGTCGAATTCAGCGCCGGATTTTCTGTCACCGGATCTTTCCAGCCGTGCCCGTTCAAAAGCATTTTGACGGGATTTTCCACCTTATCGTCCACTTCATCCAGCGACAGCATCCGCGTCTTCGCCGCCTCGGACTCTTTCATCTTTTCAATCCCGCGCAACTTCCCCGGCAAAACGCTCTCATCCTTCCCGCTCGCTGCCGAAACCCGAAATTGCATCAAGTGCACGTAGCCATCGTTCAGCTCGATCTTGTCTCCCGCACTTTCCTTGAAATCGATCACCAAATCGACCCGCTCCCCCGGCGCAATCACCATTCTTTGCACTTTCACCGGCGCCGCCAGCAACCCCTGGTCCGTCCCGATCTGATAAAACGCCTGCTTATTCGAAAGCCCCAGCCGGTAAAATCGCGCGTTCGACACATTCAGCACGCGAAACCGGTACTTCCGCGGCTCAACCTCCAAAAATGGAAACAGCGTCCCGTTCACCAAATTCGCATCCCCAAAAAATTCCGGAATCCACGGCGAATCGCTCTTGCCGGAAACCGGATAGTAAAGCTGGCTATCCTTGTCGAACATCCGGTCGCAAATCACCAGCGGCATCTCATATTTCCCGCTGGGCAGCCCCAGCGACTCTTCCTCCTTGTCCCTCAAAATGTATGCCCCCGCCATCCCCGCAAAAATATTCAGCCGGTTGATTCCCATCGCATGATCGTGGTACCACAGCATCGCCGCATCCTGCCGATTCGGATAGTGATACACCGACGATTTTCCCGGCACGATCCAATCCTCCGGATAGCCATCGCTCTCCGGCGGCGTCTTCGCTCCATGCAAATGCGACACCGCTCGCACTTCCGGCTGCCCCGTCCCCGCTCCTTCCAGCGTGTGATCGATCGGCAAAAAATGTTGCGCCGGCAATTCATTCGCCCACTCCACCATCACTTCTTCTCCGCTCCGCACGTCAAACGTCGGCCCAGGAAACATTCCGCCGAATCCCCACATCTTCGTCGGTTTCATGTCGCGATGTACTTTCGCTTCGAACGCCGTCATCCCGATACGGTAATACGGAACCTGGATCGACCCATTCTCCGGGCTTGGCCGCATCCCCACGCTCTTCGCCACAGCCGGCACAGGCAGCGGGTCCACGAACGGCGTCAGCGAATTTGGATCCAGCGCCGGCCGCGCCTTCTCCTCCGGCATCGTGTGCCCCGCATGATGCGTCAGCATCGCCCCCGTCATCAACCCGCTCTTCTGCAAAAACGCGCGTCTTGTGATCGCCACGTCTTCTCCCCGCCGAATGCAAAGCTCCTAGTATGCCACCTCGAACAAAAAACAGCGGGCATGCGAATCTCTCTTCGCACGCCCGCTGCCTTCTATCGCAATCTAAGACGGGATGAACCTTCGCAGTCCCATCCGTCCGTATCTAGAACTTACCCGCGGCTAAAGCCCGCCCACGTCTAGAACTTAAACGATGGGCCTACCGGCTCGCCAGTATTCGGATTAAGCACCAACGTGCCATCGTCGCGGCAACGGTCGAAATCAAACATGCCCAGGATCGATCCCGCAATGGCGTCGAACGAACCAGGAATCCGCTCCCCGCCCAGCCAGTTGTCCTCAATGAACCGCACCACCGAGCTTTGATCCGTGATGGTGTGGTCCACGTAGTTTGCCTTCGCATACGGTGAAATCACCATGAACGGCTGCCGCGGACCGTAGCCGCAGCGTCCCTGCGCATGAGCCGCCGTCACGCCGGCCAGTGCCAGGGTCGTCGCGCTCGCCGCCGTGCCGCACATCGGCAGCCCCGCTGCATTCTCGTCCGCCGCCGTCGCCGATTGGTTCACGATCGGGCTCGTCACGTGGTCATACCACCCGTCCGAATCATCGTATGCAATGATCACCGCCGTGCTCTGCCAATCCGGCGTCTTCTCCAGGAAGTTGACCACCGTCACGATGAAGTTCTGTTCGTCGATCGGGTCCGAATAACCCGCGTGCCCGTCCTGATAGCCAGGCGCCTTCAGGTAGCTCACCGCCGGGAAGTTACCCTTGCTCACTGCGGTAAAAAAGTCCGCCGTGTCGTACTGATGATTCGCCGGCCCGTCGTGCCCGATCTCCGCAATCGAGGCTGGCCGGAGGTGCAGCGGATTCGCTGTGCTCGCGTAATATTGGAACGGCTGGTGATGCGGAATGTAATCCGCCTTCTTTGTCAAAGTGATCGTCGAAGTCGTCGTCCTGCTGCAACCCGTCGACCCGTCCGCGTTCACCAGGCTGAGGTTGAACCCGCCTTCAAAGAACCCCCAGCTGATGCCCTTCTCATTCAGCAGGTCGCCGATGTTCTGCCCGCTCATGCTGAACGTTTCTCCCGTTGTGGTCGAGCACACATCGCCCGCCGGGTCCGCATCGCCATTATCTGTATATCCGCCGTTCCCATCCGCGACGAGTGCTCCGGTCCCGTTCGTGTTGTTGATCGCGCCGTTGGTCTGCCCGGAAATCACGTTGATCGCTCCCGGTGACGACGGCCCAAAGTTCGTGTCAAAGGAATTGTCGCTCATCGCAAAATGCTGCGCATAATTCCACAGCGCCGTCACCGTATTCCCGTCGTAATACCCCATCACGAGCCCCTTCGTCTGCGTTATCGGCGGAGCTCCGGGCGGCGGGCCTGCCGTTCCTGTATACTCCGGAAACAAATCCATCAATCCGCCGTCGTACGCTTCCTGCTCCGGCGTGTAGTTGTGATCCTGATCGTTCGTTGCGGCTTGCGCCGGGCTCAACCGGAAGGGATTCGTTGCCGCTGTTTTATTTGCTGGGTTCAGGTTGGGGTTGCTATTCAAGAGCGCGGGGCTGAAGCCGTTCACGGTAGGTGTACCATCCGCTGCATGAAACGGATTTTCGCCTTTGAGGTTCAGCGCATTCGGGTAGGTCCCGAAATAGTGGTCGAACGAAATATTTTCCTGGAAAATGATCACCAAGTGCTTGATGGGGGTTGCGGTGCTTCCATAAGGCAGATTGTGTGGAACCGCACCGATCATCGCGGGATTCAACAATATTCCCGCGACTAGAATCGCGAAGGCTCTGCGCATGATCTTTGTGGATCCTCCATGGATTTCTTGAGTAGTTGGCTGGCCAGCAGTCAACAGAAGCGCACCGAAACTACCCGCCAAAAGTTACGTTTGCGTGAACGCTCTATGCAGCCCTCGTAAACTTTGCGCTTCCCGTACCAGTACAACCAAAACTCTATGCGCCGCTCCACGCGTCATTCGCTCCATGAGGCCAATTTTTTTCCGCGCGCTTTCACCGTTTTGCCTTCGTTGACTTCCTCCACTCCACGAAACTAATATGCCTCCCCGTGCCCAACGCTCTCCCCGTCCATCGTGTTCTCCATCCCGACCTCTCTTCTGCCCTTACTTCCTCTCGCCGCGCCACCATCTCCGCCCATGAATTCCACGGCGCCCTCTAAATGCCCGCTCTAGCCCGCAAACTCCGCCTCCACGATTATTTCGCTCTCGCCTTCGGCACTATCATCGGCACCGGCTGGCTCGTCCTCATGGACGACTGGCTTGGCCGCGGCGGTCCTGTCGGCGCCGCTCTCGCTTTCGCCATCGGTGGCCTCATTCTTCTCCCCGTCGGCTATGTCTACGGTGAATGGGTCAAGCGCCTTCCCGACGCCGCCGGCGAAGCCGCCTACACCGCGCAAGTCTTTCCTCCTCTTGTGAGTTATTTCACCGGCTGGATGATGCTTCTCGCCTACTTCATCGTCGGCCCTTGGGAAGCCGTCGCCCTCGGCAAAATCGCCGCCTACATTTTCCCATCCCTCGATTCCTTCGAGCTCTATCGCGTCGCCGGACAACCCGTTTTTCTTCCCCGCCTGCTTCTCGGCATCGCTCTCACTCTGCTCCTCGGCTTCATCAACTATCGCGGCATCCGCCTCAGCGCCAATTTCCAGAAAGTCATGACCAGCATGGTCCTTCTCATTTTCCTCGCTCTCATCACCATCAGCGCCTTTCGCGGCTCTCCTGCAAATCTTCATCCCGCCTTCCACGCGACGCCCTTTCTCTCCATCCTCCTCACTCTGCAAATCGTCCCCTACTTCATGACCGGTTTCGAATCCGTCCCCAAATACGCCGAGGAAGCCAACCCAGACTTCCGCCAATCCAGCTACATGCAAGCCATCGGCCTGGCGCTCGCCGTCGGCGCAATTTTCTATTCGTTCTGCATCCTTGCCGTCTCCTATATCGCTCCCTGGCAATCTCTCCTCGGCCAGCATTTCTCCACCGCCGTCGCCTTCGAACACGCTCTCGGCAAGCACTGGATCGTCCAACTCATCCTCGTCATGGCCCTCTTCGGCCTCTTCCAATGTTTCAACGGAAATTTCGCCGCTTCCACCCGCCTCCTCTTCGCCTATGCACGCCGCGGCACCGTCTCTCCCATGTTCGCCGCCATCCACAAAAAATATTCCACCCCATCCGCCGCCATCGTCGCCATCACCGTCGGCACGCTCCTCGGCCTCCTTCTCGGCGACGCCATCCTGGTCCCCATCACCGAAGTCGGCTCCATGGCCTCCGCCCTGGGCTGGCTAGCCACCTGCCTCTCCTTCTGGCTCGTCGAGCCCCGCATCCGCATGCGCGTCATCACCGCCATCGGCATCTGCGTCTCCTCGTTGTTCGTCCTAATGAAACTAATCCCCGCCTTCCCCGGCCACTTCACCCGCTACGAATGGATAGCTTTCGCCGCCTGGCTCCTCCTCGGCGCCGTTTTGCATCGACGGGAGAGCACATAAGGATTGCGTTTTGATCTGAGCGATTGCGAGGCGTGAGGTGCTTTCAACAGGTTCTACGGCTTAGCCCAGTCTTCCCAGACAAGCCCTTTGATTCGGCTGAACTCACGAACATTCGAAGTCACCAAAGTCATCCCACGCCTTGAGGCTTGTCCCGCAATGAGCAAGTCATACGCTCCCACCGGGCGTCCCGCTGCTTCCAGCGTGGCTCGAAGCAACCCAGCCCTCCGCGCATCCTCATCTTCGAATGCCAGCAGTCGCACGGGCCCGGCAAAAAATGCTTCCACCAGCGCAGCGTTCGCTTCCGGCCGAGCGCTCTTCGCCACGCCGTACCACAGCTCGAACGCTGCAACGCTAGGCACGCAAACCTCAGCCCCTGCCAGTACTGCTTTCTGAAATCGCGCGCGAACGGAAGCCGGCTTCCCGTTAATCAGCCCGATGCACGCGTTGGTGTCGAGAAGAAAATTCAATCGAAAATCGCCCGCCGTGGAGTCTTTGGCTGCTTCATGCCCTTCACAAAAAATGGTTCGGTCCTAAGCCGGTCTAATTCCGCGAACCACTCGGACGTGTCAGAAATCACTGGCTCCAGCAGAACCCCCTGCCCCTGCCGCCGGACGCGAACGCGGTCTCCCTCAAAGCGAAACTCCCGCGGCAGCCGCACCGCTTGGCTCTGCCCGTTCCGAAACAGCTTCGCCACCGTCTTCTTCTTCATGCCTTGCTCCATACATTAGTATACATCAGAAGTATAGACCTATTCTTGAGCTATTGCTCAAACAACAGAAAATAATGATGCCCGGAGAGCATAAGGGCATTTCCACAGTTGTAATGGCACCATGGCTCTTGGCGTCGGTAATGGCTGTGGCACTCTTTTTGGCCTACGAGAAGACTCGCATTCCGGGTTTGCATCGGAACGATTCACCCGGCGTGCTAAAATCCCACGCTGAAAGGGAAAATATACCGTGCCGCAGAGTAAGAGCACTATGCGCCAGCGACTTCTGCGCCTAGAGAATATCAAAGACGCTCGGAGGGCGCTGCTCAAACCCCGGCTGTCGTTGGCACAACGAGGACGGCACGATCGGATGCAGAGAGTTTCGAGCCTTGCAATTCGACCACAAAAGCGGGGGCGGCAGCGCGGAAAGGGAAGGCCGTCGCGACTCGGGAATTGGCCTTCAATATAGAATTAGGAAGGATCCTAGCCGTTTTCAACTTCTCTGTGCAAACTGTAATTGGATCAAACGCTATAACGATGAGGAGGCACGCGGAGCATATCAGCACAAGGGGTCGCGGCTGCAGCCCAGACCGCGTGAGTCCTGATATACTTGCCGTAGCGGTGGCCGGTTCATGCGTAGGCTCATTCAGGAATTGTTCAAGACTAAGCAATCAAGGGACATCATACTCGCCAATGTGAGGAAAAACGTCGGCGAGAAAGGATTGCTGGGTCTGATTCCAGTCCACGGAGCAGACCCCCAGTCCCTTAATCTAGGCGAGCATTTCACACTCTCCAGCAGGCCGACACCGGAAGAGATTGACCGGTCTAGAACGACGAACGAGATGATCATCTCGCGGCGAGCCGTCCTCAAAGACGGTCAAAGGATCAAGTGGAATCCATAGGTCATACGTGAGGCGAACAACACGGCCCGTCCACCGTAGCTGCATTAGGGCTGGCGCTGCTTCTCGCTCAAGAGCTTTTCAAGCCGCGCCCCAACTTCGTCATGTTCCAAAACTTCGCCGCGCTCAATTTGCGCCAGGCCCCTCTCCACTTCCCGCACAAACGACTGGTCATAATCCACCGGCCGCTGCACGGCTTCCTGCATAAGAGACTGCGCGTCCCGCCCCTGCTGTGCGGCAACTCCGTCCAGCTTCGCCTGAAGCTCCGGTGTGAAGTTGACTTCCATCTCGCCACTCTAATCGCCGCTTCCAACCCTGTCAAAGGCCGATCCACCAGTTTCCTCTTGTGCGTGTTGCCGCCTCTTTGCTATACTTAACTCGTAAGAAACTGCGCCTCGCCCCCGAGCGAGGCCTTTGTGTTTTAGGCCCATGTTGTACCGCCGGCATCCTGCCGGCGTTTTTGTTCCGGTGGCACAGTTTTGGTGGCACAGGCTTCAGCCTGTGCTCTTGTTCTTAGTTCCATTCGTAGAGCCGGTCTTCATCCCGGCTCTTTCTTTGTCCGTCAATCCAATTCCCAACTCTAAATCAAAAAATCAAAGGAGCATCCCATGCCTTCTCTCAGTCCCAAACACCGCCTATCTCTCTGTCTTTTCTCCTACGAAGATGGCCGCCGCTGCCGCACTCCCCGCATCGCTAGCCATCCCCATTTCTGTTTCTACCACGCCCAAAAAGAATCCCGTGTCGAAGCCGCCCAAACGCTCGCCAAAGACCTGGACTACTTCTTCTCCGGCGACTACCTCTCCGCCAACGACCTCAGCACCGCCCTCTCGCGCCTCATCCCCGCCGCGGTGCGCGGCGACATCAAGCCTCGTCTCGCCCGCACCGTTGCCTACATGTTCCAAACCCTCATTCAATCCATCCACCTCTCCCAGCGCGAGTACGCCAACGCCTTCGGCACCGAAGGCTGGCGCAAATCCATCCGCAACTCCGTCAGCGCCAACCAAAACTATCTCTTTCCGCCCGATCCCCAACCCGCGCCGCCTAAACCAGCTCAAACCCAAGCCCCAGCCCCACCGCCCCCGTCCGCACCGCCACCAAGCCAACCCGCCGCCGCGCCTCCGTCACAACCCAGAACATCTCCGCCTCTGGCCTCCGCGCCTCAACCCCCAACAAGCTCTCCCGCCGCACGACCCCTCCCATCCAACAACTCAACTCCGCCCATGCCACCCCGTCCACGCACTCAACCCGGCGCCCCAAATCGCGACCCCTACGCCGTCCACTTCGACCACAATTACCACCTCGCCATCGACGGCAAACCCTGGTGAGCCAAACGTAGCGCCCGGCTTTAGCCGGGCACGCTTCTGCCAAACCCGTAACCCCCGCAGAATCAATACATACAGAAGCTCCCGCAACGCTAGCTTTCCAAAGGACTTGCGTAATCCGTAAGTCCTTTATCAGCAACACTTACAAAAAAAGGGGGTGTCCCCCAGTCCGCCCGACCAGCCAAGAATTCTCGCTCCATGCAGTGCGAGCAGAGTGTGATCGCATCAGCGCAGACCAGTCACACGTCGCCAGTAGCGAGGAGACGAGCAGGCCGAACCGCGCACCACGCCGAGCAGCTTCCGCATTCCACCCGCGCCCGAAGTGTCATGTATACTCTGCGATGCGCTCGGCGCGCTCGATTGCATGATCCCTTTTCTCCATCTCGGACCGTTGTCCATTCCAACTTTCGGCTTGATGGTCGCCATCGCCATGCTCGTCTCGGCCTACGTACTGCAAGCCGATTTCGATCGCCGCCGCTCGCAGCTCAAGAGCATTTCCGCCCGCAACGAAAAAGACGAAGGCTTTCTCATCATCGGCATCGCGGGTCTCGCCGGCCTCGTGGGTGCCAGGCTCTACCACGTGCTGGAAAGTCCGCACGACTTCTTCGCGAATCCCTGGCCGCAGCTTTTTAGCCGTTACGGCTTCGCCTGGTTCGGCGGTTTTCTCGGCGGATTTATCGCGCTGTTGATTTTGGCGCGCTGGGTCAGAATTCCTATCTTGGAATTTCTGGATATCTGTTCGCCCGCTGCCTGCGTCGGCTATGGCATTGGCCGCATCGGCTGCCTGCTCTCCGGCGATGGCGATTACGGCATTCCCACCAAGCTCCCCTGGGGCATGAGCTTTCCCAACGGTCTCGTCCCCACGACGGAAACCTGCGTGCAACAAGGCTGGCCGGCGAACTGCCGCGTGCAGCCCACGCCTCTCTATGAATTTTTCATTTGGCTCGCCATCGCCGCGTTTCTCTGGCACATGGGCACGAAAGCGCTCAAAGGCCCGAAAGCAAGAGGCGAAATTTTTTGCAATTATCTGATTCTCACCGGCCTCGCGCGTTTCCTGATCGAATTTATTCGCATCAATCCGCGCCATCCCTCGCTCTTCGGAATGTCCAACGCTCAGGCCGCCAGCCTCGTTTCCATTCTTCTCGGCGCGGTGTTGCTTTGGCGTCTTAAAAGCCAATTTCACCGCCTCAAAAAAGAGCACCGTATCGTAGAGCACATCGCCTCCAGTGGCGACATTCTCCAGCCCGAATATCACCGCCCCACCCCGGAATGCCCGCACCCCGAGCGCTGGCACATGTACGATTCCATGAGCGCCGAAGTCGAAGTCCTCGATTTCTTGAAAGCGATCGTCACGACGATAAAGCCGGAACTCATCGTCGAAACCGGCACGTTTTCCGGCCTCAGCACACTGCGCCTCGCGGAAGGCTTGAAAGCCAACGGCTTCGGCCGCGTCATCACCTGCGAGTACGACGCGAAGGTTTTTGCCGCCGCACAGAAGCGCTTCGCTTCTTCCGGTTTCGGCGAATGGATTGACGCACGCAACGAATCCAGCCTCGACATGAAGGTCGAAGGCCGCATCGACTTGCTTTTCTGTGACAGCGACGCGCCACTCCGCGAACAGGAAGTCCGCAAATATCTGCCGCAGATGAACCCGCACGGGCTGATCCTCATGCACGACGCAAGTTCCCTGATGAAAACGGTTCGCGAAGGCGCGCTAAAACTCGAAGCCGAAGGCCTCATTTCCGTGCTGCTGCTGCCCACGCCGCGTGGCCTGGTCATGGCCCAAAAAAAAGAGGGCCGCACTTAGGCGGCCCGCATTCGACCTTAGGAAATTTCTTCCGCGAGAGGTTGGAGGAAAACTCGAAATCCAGACCCGTTCCAAATCCAGACCAACTCCTGGCGCGCTCTTCACCAGTCACCAGTCACGAGTCACCAGTCACTGCCTCAATGAATTTGCAAAATTCGAAAATCAGCCTCAGAGCATCTGCCGCAGAACGTATTGCAAAATTCCACCGTGATGGTAGTACAAAACCTCTTCCGGCGTATCGACGCGCGCGATGGCTGTAAATGTTTTCGTCGAGCCGTCGTCGGACTCGGCGCGCACTGTGATTGCTTTCTTCGGCGATAGCGAGGCCACGCCTTCGATCTCGAAGACTTCCTGCCCCGTCAATCCAAGCGCCTCGCGGGTTTCGCCGGCCTTGAATTCCAGCGGCAGCACGCCCATGCCCACCAGATTGCTCCGGTGGATGCGCTCGTAACTTTCCGCGATCACCGCGCGCACGCCGAGCAGACGCGTTCCCTTTGCCGCCCAATCGCGCGACGACCCCGAACCGTATTCTTTGCCGGCGATCACAACAAGCGGCACGCCGGCTTCGCGATATTTCACCGCGGCGTCGTAAATCGTCATCTTCTCGTCGCCCGGCAGGAAATGCGTCCAGCAGCCTTCGGTTCCAGGAGCGAGCTGGTTTTTCAGACGTATATTTGCAAATGTGCCGCGCATCATCACTTCATGATTCCCGCGCCGCGCTCCGTAAGAATTGAATTCGTGCGGCTTCACGCCATTCGCAATCAAGTATTTTCCCGCGGGCGAATCGATCGCGATCGATCCCGCCGGAGAAATGTGATCCGTCGTCACGCTGTCGCCCAGCACGGCCAGCACGCGCGCGCCATGAATATCCGCCAGCGCCGGCGGCGTTTTCGGCATGTTCTCGAAAAAAGGCGGCTGCTTGATGTACGTGGATTTCGGGTCCCATTGATACAAATCGCCCGCGGGAACCGGCATGGACTTCCAGTGCGCGTCGCCTTCAAACACGTTGCCGTACTCTTTGCTATACATCTCGCTGGTCACCGATTCGCGCACGGTTTTTTCAATCTCTTGCGGCGACGGCCAAATCTCGCGCAGATAGACCGGCTTGCCCGCGGAGTCCGCGCCCAGCGATTCCGTGGTCAAATCCATGTCCATGCGTCCCGCGAGCGCGTAGGCCACCACCAGCGGCGGAGAAGCCAAATAATTCGCGCGCACCAGCGGATGAATGCGCCCTTCAAAATTTCGATTGCCGCTGAGCACGGCCACGGCCACCAAATTGTTGTCCTTGATCGCCGCGCCAATCGCTTCCGGCAGCGGCCCGCTGTTCCCGATGCACGTCGTGCATCCATAGCCGACGAGATGGAAATTAAGTTTTTCGAGATAGCTCATCAAACCGGAAGCCGCGAGGTAATCGCTCACCACTTTCGAGCCGGGCGCGAAACTGGTTTTGACCCACGGCTTAACGTGCAGCCCGCGCTCGACCGCTTTCTTCGCAAGCAAACCCGCGCCCAGCATCAGCGAAGGATTCGAGGTGTTCGTGCAACTCGTGATTGCGGCAATCACCACCGCACCGCTCGAAAGATCGAACGAGTCGCCGTTATTCCGCACCGCGACTTGTTTTCCGGGCGTCCCTTCCACCACTTTCTGAAAAGAAGTCTTCGCATTGCGCAGAGCAACGCGGTCTTGCGGCCGCTTCGGCCCCGCAACGGTCGGCTCGACGGTTCCGAGATCCAATTCCAGCTTGTCGCTGAAAATGGGATCTTCCATGTCGTCGGTTCGGAACAACATCTGTTCCTTGCAGTACGCTTCGACCAGCGCGATTTGTTCCGCTCTGCGCGCCGTGAATTGCAAATAGGCCAGCGTTTCCGCGTCGACAGGAAAAAATCCCATCGTCGCTCCGTACTCGGGCGACATATTGGCAATCGTGGCGCGGTCCGGGATGCTCAAGCTGGAAAGGCCCGTCCCGCAGAACTCGACGAATTTTCCGACGACGCCTTTTTTGCGCAGAATTTCCGTGACCGTCAGCACCAGATCCGTGGCGGTCGCGCCTTCGCGCAATTTTCCGTGCAAGCGGAATCCGACGACGTCCGGAATCAGCATCGAAGAAGGCTGGCCAAGCATCGCCGCTTCCGCTTCGATGCCGCCGACGCCCCAACCGAAAACGCCCAGCGCGTTAACCATTGTCGTGTGCGAATCCGTGCCCACCACGGAATCGGGATAGGCTTCCACGCGGCTTCCCGAAGGCATCGCGCAGACCACGCGCGCCAGATATTCGAGATTCACTTGATGGCAAATTCCGGTATCCGGCGGGACAACCTTGAAATTCTGAAACGCGGTTTGCCCCCAGCGCAGAAAAGCGTAGCGTTCGATGTTGCGCTGGAATTCCAGCTCGGCGTTCAAATCGAACGAATTGGATTTTCCGAAACTATCGACCTGCACGGAATGGTCGATCACCAGTTCGGCGGGGAAAAGCGGATTGATCAAACGCGGGCTTCCGCCCATGCGCTTGATGGCTTCGCGCATGGTGGCCAAATCGACGATCGCGGGAACTCCCGTAAAATCCTGGAGCAGCACGCGCGCGGGCATGAAAGCAATTTCTTTTTCCGGGGCGCCCGGTTTCCAGTTCGCGAGGGCGCGAATATCATCGGGCCGCACAAACCGGCCGTCCTCGCAGCGCAAAAGATTTTCCAGAAGGATGCGCAGGGAAAAGGGCAGCTTCGCCAAATTGCAGTGGATTTTTTTCTCGAGGAATTCGAGCCGATGAATATCGAACGTTTGCGCGCCGACGTTCAGCTTGTCGCGCGTTCCGAAGGAATTCCCTGCGGCGATGGCCATTCTCGCGGTCCTTTCCGTCCCGTCAACAGCCCTTATGATAACCGAAAACGAATCACAGCGGCGGACAGCCAGTTATACTGGAAGCGGCATGAATAGCGTACTGATTTCGACGTACGAATTGGGGCGGCAGCCCTTTGGCCTGGCGTCTCCGGCGGCCTGGCTGCGCAAGCGCGGTCACGATGTGAAGTGCCTCGATCTTTCGCGCGAATCTCTGGATGAGGCCGCCATACGCGGCGCCGGATTGATTGCCATTTATTTGCCGATGCACACGGCCACGCGCCTCGCTGTGAAGCTAATCCCGTCTTTGCGCGAACTGAATGCGCAAGCGCATCTCTGCTGCTATGGATTGTACGCGCCGATGAATGCGGAGTATTTGCGAACGCTCGGCGTGGGAACTATTCTCGGCGGCGAGTTCGAAAGCGGCCTCGCGCAACTAGCGGATCGCTTGCAAGTAGGCCAACCGAGCGACGGTCGCTCGCAACTGGCGGATGCTTCCCAGCCTGAGCCGCTCGTCTCGCTCGAACGTCTTGCGTTTGAAGTTCCGGACCGCTCCGGCTTTCCGCCCATCGAGAAGTACGCCCATCTCATCGTTCCCGGCGGTGGCTTCCGGCTCGTTGGTTCGACGGAAGCCAGCCGCGGCTGCAAACATCTTTGTCGCCATTGTCCGATCGTCCCGGTATACAAAGGCGTTTTTCGTATCGTCAACCGGGAAGTTGTGATGCAAGACATTCGCCAGCAAGTTGCTGGGGGCGCGCAGCATATTTCCTTCGGCGATCCCGATTTTTTCAACGGCATCCGCCACGCGCTCGAGCTGGTGGAAGAATTTCACCGCGAATTTTCCAGCGTGACCTACGACGTCACCATAAAAATCGAGCATTTGAAAAAGTACGAAGCGCATTTGCCGAAACTGAAGGAAACCGGCTGCCTGTTTGTCATCAGCGCCGTCGAATATCTTGATGATGAGGTTCTCCGCACTCTCGACAAGGGCCACACGCGCGAGGATTTCCTGCACGTTGTCCACAACTTCCGCGCGCTGGGCATGATTCTGCATCCCACGTTCGTGCCGTTCACGCAATGGACGACGCTCGAAAGTTATCTCGATCTGCTTCGCGCGCTTCATTCCGAATCGCTCATCGAAAACGTCGCTCCGATCCAGTTGGGCATTCGACTGCTTATTCCGGAGGGTTCGCGTCTTCTCGAATTGGACGAAGTGCGCCGCAACGTCGGCCCCTTCGATCCGCAATCGCTTTTTTATCCCTGGAAACACGCCGACCCGAGGGTCGACGCGCTCAGCGAAATAGTGCAAGCCATCGCGGCCGAAGGCGACCGGCGGAAAGAATCGCGCTCAGTCGTTTTCGAGCGCATCTGGAAAGCTGCACACTCTGCTGCGAGACTCGACGCTCCGCGCATTCAGACTTCGCAGACGGCAGCGGCTGCCGTGCCATTCTTGAGCGAGCCGTGGTATTGCTGCGCCGAGCCGACTCGGGAACAATTTGTCTCGATTGGGCATGTTGCGAAAAAAGTGGGAGAACCCATTGTAGTCACCGGCAGTTACGTCTAAAAGCGCTGTCCGCGATGGTTTTTAGTGAGTAACAAATTATAGATGCCGCGAATCCTCCTTTTCGCCGCCAAACTCGGCTACCAGACGCGCAGCTTCGATGAAGCCGCGCGTAGGCTCGGCGTCGAACTTGTTTTTGTCACGGATCGCTGCCACCAGCTCGACGATCCGTGGGGCGATCGCGCCATTCCCGTTCATTTTGAATCGGCGGAAATTGCGGCTCGCGCGGTTTTGGAATCTCAGCGCGGACAAAGTATCGATGGCATTCTCGCGCTCGGCGATCGTCCCGCCGTGGCCGCCGCTTACGCGGCGCGTGGGCTGGGCCTGCCGTACAACCACCCGGCCTCCGTCGACGCTTGCCGCAGCAAGCTGCGCATGCGCGAAGTTTTTCGCGAGGCAGGGCTGAACGTCCCGTGGTTTCGAGCCGTGCCGCTCCATCCCGCGCCGGAGCCGTCGTTGCTTGGCATTTCGTATCCGTGCGTTATAAAGCCGCTCTCGCTTTCGGCGAGCCAAGGCGTGGTGCGCGCGAATTCGCGCGAGGAATTTGCTGCCGCCGCCGCGCGGATTGGGCGATTGCTCGAATCGGCGGAAATTCGCGCGACGCGCGAGCCCAATCTCGATGAGATTCTCGTCGAAGGATATATTCCGGGCAGGGAAGTGGCCGTCGAGGGATTGCTGACGGAAGGCCAACTGCGCGTCCTGGCCATTTTTGACAAACCCGATCCGCTCGAAGGCCCTTATTTTGAGGAGAGCCTTTACGTCACGCCTTCGCGCTTCGGCGAAGAGCAACAGCGCGAAATCGAACGCTGCACTGCGGACGCGGTGCGCGCGTTGGGACTGGCGCAGGGCCCGATTCACGCCGAGTTCCGCATCAACGACGATGGCGTGTGGCCGCTCGAAGTGGCTCCGCGCCCCATCGGAGGGCTTTGCGCGCGGGCGCTGCGCTTTGCTCGCGATGCGTCCAGCGAACCGATTGGACTCGAGGAATTGCTGTTGCGCCACGCACTAGATTTGCCCGGCAACGATTGGCTTCGCGAAAAAAATGCTTCCGGCGTGATGATGATTCCCGTGCCGAAGAGCGGCGTGTTCGAAAAAGTGGAGGGCGAAAACGCCGCGCGGAATGTGCCGGGAATCACGGCGCTGGAAATCACCGCGCGGCTGCACGATTACATCGCGGCCTGGCCGGAAGGCTCGAGTTACCTGGGATTTTTGTTTGCGAGAGCGGAAACGCCCGAAGAAGTGGAAAACGCGATTCGCGCTTCTCACGCGAAACTGCATTTTGAACTGACCGCGCGTCTGCCGGTCGAACATCCCGTGACGAAGCGCCTGCCTGCAACGGGGAACTAGCCCTTGGCTTTGGGAGCGACGTAGCCTTCGGGAAGCTTCGCGCCTTCTCCGAAGAAAAATTGCTCCATCTGCTCGCTCATGATTTTTTGGGAGTTGGGATCGATGGGATTGAGGCGGTATTCGTTCATGAGCATCTTGGAATGTTCGATCCAGAGCTTCCAGGCATCTTTCGAAACATTTTCGTAAACGCGCTTGCCGAGCTCGCCGCTCCAGGGCACGCGGTCCAGCCCCGGCAACTCTTTGCCAAATTTCACGCACTTCACCATGCGCGTGCCGGGCTTTACCGGTTCGCTCGGCGCCGGTGCGGGATCGCAGGATTCATTCGCCATTCGGTTCTCCCCATGCAGATTGTCAATTTCAAACATACTGTAACTGCGGCAAATTGCCTAGCCCGAGCCACGGTGGCTTGGCCGGCCACGCGAAGTGTTCGCACGCGGTTCATTCACTATTCATGTCTTTCATGGGACGATGGCAGTTTGCGGCGAAGCCCAAGGGATGTGACAATACAGGTATGCGAAAACCATTGATGTTGGCGGTGACGGCGGTTGCGGCTGGAGTATTGTTCATCGGATCCGCGCGGGCGCAACAAACGCCCCCAGCGAGTTCCTCGCAAAGTCCGAGTACAAGCGCGACCAAATCGTCCACGGCGAAAACCGGGACGACGCACAGCACGGCGCGAAAACCGGCACCGCTGGCGCTCACCACGCAGAAAGACAAGGCGAGTTACGCGATCGGTTTGAATATCGGCCGAAGCATGCGCAAGGATTCGGTCGACGTGAACACCAGCATTCTGCTGCGCGGAATGAGAGACGGGCTGGCCGACAGCAAGCCACTGCTGACCGATGACGAAGCGCGCGCGGCGATGGTGGCGCTGCAAGCGGATCTGCGCGCAAAGCACGAAGCGAAGGTGGAGTTGGAAGCGGAAGCCAATAAGAAAACGGGCGACGCTTTCCTTGCGGAAAACAAAACAAAAGAAGGCGTAGTGACGCTGCCGAGCGGCCTGCAATATAAAATTATTGTAGCAGGCACCGGCCCAAAGCCCACAGCGGCGGACACGGTCGTCTGCAACTATAAAGGGACGCTGCTCGACAACACCGAATTTGACAGCTCGTACAAGCGCGGGCAGCCGGCGACGTTTCCAGTGAGCGGAGTGATCAAGGGATGGACGGAAGCGCTGCAGCTCATGCCCGTTGGATCGAAATGGCAACTGTTCATCCCGCCGGACCTTGCTTACGGAGAGCGGGGCGGACCCGGCGGCGGGATTGGCCCCAACGCGACGCTAGTCTTCGAAGTCGAGTTGATGTCCATTCAGTCCAAGGGCGGGCTGCAAGTTCCAAACCCGGCGGCCAAGCCCTCCTCGAACCCGAACCAATAATCGGCCGTTTCGCAAGTGTGGAAGAGTTGCTCCGGCGGGATGGCGATGCGCGGGGATTGCGGAAGCACGGCTGCGCGACCGAGTAAAGGCAATTTCTGGAGCGCGGCGGCGCGGTGAGTTGAACCGTTTGAAACAAGGCAATAGAGTGTTTTCTTGACCTGAAACGTTTATCATGGATACCCTACCAGCGTGAGCGGAGGGCCGCGCCTTTGGCTGACATCACGACGCTGTTCTGGGACATCGGCGGGGTCATTCTCACCAACGGCTGGGACCGTTTCTCGCGCCGGGAGGCGGCCACCGCTTTTCAATTCGACTACGAAGAATTTCAGGACCGGCACGATCTCTCTTTCCCGGCATTCGATTCCGGACAAATTACGCTGAACGAGTATCTCGATCGCACGCTCTTCTACCGCCCGCGGTCTTTTTCGCGCGAAGAGTTCACCGCGTTTATGTTCGCGCAGTCGAAGGAACATACCGAAACGCGGGCGATTGTCGCGGACGCGGCGCGGACAGGCAAATACTTCGTCGGGTCGATCAACAACGAGCCGCTCGAACTGAATCAATACCGCATCGCGGCGTTTCATCTGCGGCGCGATTTGATCGTGTTCTTCAGCTCCTGCTACCTTCATTCGCGCAAGCCGGAAGAAACGATTTTTCGCGTGGCGCTGGAAGTGACGCAGCGGCCGCCGGAGGAATGCGTTTTTATCGATGACCGGCCGCTGAATCTGGAGGCTCCGCGCCGATTGGGGATGACCGTGATCCATCACCAGAATGCGGAGCAAACGCGCGCGGAGCTGAGAAGCCATGGCGTTGCGGTATAGTTTCGTGCGCTCGAATCGAGGCGTGGAACGCCCGCAACCGAGCTAAGGAGACCAATGGCCGGGGAAAACAATCGTTCTGGAAATCTTTATGGCGCCGCGGCGGAACCTTGCGCCGTCGTGCTGTTCGGCGCATCGGGCGACCTGGCGAAACGCAAAGTCATTCCCGCGATGTACGACCTCGCCACGCACAATTCTTTGGGCTCGCGCTACGCGATCGTGGGATTTGCGCGCACGGCGATGAGCGATGAGAGTTTTCGAGCGGCGGCGGGCGAAGCGGCCAAAACGATGTCCGAGCTGGGGCCGGTGGATGCGAAGAAGTGGGACGAGTTTGCGTCGTGTTTGTATTACAGCGCGGGGGATTACTCGGATCCGCAAGCGTACGAGCAGCTCGTAAAGAGGCTCCAGGAATTGGACGAACAGAAAAAGCTGGGCGGCAACCGGCTTTTTTATCTGTCGACGCCGCCCGAAGTTTATCCGCACATTGTGGAGCAGCTCGGGCGCGCGGGACTTGCGAAGCCATCCACGGACAGCTCTTGGGTGCGCATCATTATCGAAAAGCCATTTGGGCGCGACCTCGCCACGGCGAAAGAACTGAACAAAATTGTTCTGAATGTTTTCGAGGAACAGCAGGTCTATCGCATCGATCATTATCTCGGCAAGGATACGGTGCAGAATTTGCTGGTGCTGCGATTCAGCAACGGGATTTTCGAGCCGTTGTGGAACCGCAACTATGTCGATTGCGTGCAAATCACGGCGGCGGAGACGCTGGGCGTCGAGCGGCGCGGAGGATTTTATGAAACCGCGGGGGCGCTGCGCGACATGATCCAAAGCCACGTGCTGCAGCTTACGTCGCTCGTGGCTGTCGAGCCGCCGGCTTCGTTCGATGCCACCGCGGTGCGCAACGAAAAACTGAAAGTGCTGCAATCCATTCGGCCGTTCGATCTGGAAATGGTCGCGCAATCCGTGGTGCGGGGGCAGTACGCGCCGGGGCAGCTCGACGGGAAACCGCTGGCCGGCTATCGCGAGGAGCCGGGAGTGAGCCCGTCGTCGCGCACGGAAACCTTCGTGGCGGCGCGTTTGCTGATCGACAATTGGCGCTGGGCGGGCGTGCCTTTTTATCTGCGGACCGGCAAGCGCCTTGCCAAGCGCAGCACGGAAATCATGATTCAATTCCGCTGCGCGCCGCACATCGTGTTTCGCGATCGCGAAATCGAGCCCAATCGCCTGATTCTGAACATCCAGCCGGAAGAAGGAGTTTCCGTGTCGTTCGGCGCGAAACGCCCCGGCACCGAGATGCGCATCGGCAACGTAACGATGAACTTCAACTACAAGGAAGGATTTGGCGAAGCGTCGAGCAGCGCATACGCCACGCTGGTGAACGATTGTCTGCGCGGAGATGCGACGCTTTTCGATCGCGGAGACAACGTCGAGGCGGCGTGGTCGCTGGTCGATCCGATTCTGGATGTGTGGGGCGCGGCGAGAAGCGCCAAAGTGCCGGAATATTCCGCGGGGAGCTGGGGGCCGCGCGAATCGGACCAGTTGCTGGAGCGCGACGGCAGGCAGTGGTTCAATCCGTGATTTTGTGCGCGGTAAGCAAAAGCGGAAAGCGGCGAAACGGGGGTAATAGGTGATCATTGCGGGCGACGTTGGCGGCACGAAGTGCAACCTTGCGCTTTTCTCCGAGAAAAACGGCAAGCTCACTTCCGTCTTCAAGCAAAGATTTGCGAGCAAGGATTTTGCGCAATTTGATTTGATCGTCCGCGAATTCTCGCGGCAGGCCGCGCCACATCTCAACGGGAAAGGAGTGCGGGCCGCGGGGTTTGGCGTGGCGGGCCCGGTGATCGACAACCGCGTGCGCGCCACCAATCTGCCGTGGACGGTGGATGCGGCGACGCTGGCCAGCGAACTGAACCTTTCCGAAGTCGTGCTCTTGAACGATTTGGGCGCGACGGGGCACAGCATCGAACATCTTGCGCCTGAAGAATTCTGCGTGCTGAATCCCGGCGAGCCGGAACACGGCGGAACGCGCGCCTTGCTTGCCGCGGGCACGGGCCTCGGCCAGTCGCTGCTCGTTTGGGACGGCGCGCGCTACCGCGTTGTACCTTCGGAGGGCGGACATTCCGATTTTGCGCCGCACACGGAACAGCAAATCGAGCTGCTGCGTTTCATGCGGCGGCGCTCTCCGCAAGTTAGCTGGGAGCTGATTCTTTCCGGGCGCGGTTTCCGCACGCTGCACGAATTTCTCGCTCCTAACGTGATTCATCCTTCGTTCGAGGATCCGGGGATGGATCCGGCGCCGGAAATTTCGCGCCTCGGACTTTCCAAGGAGTGTCCGGTTTGCGTCGAGACGCTGGATTTGTGGACCGCGATTTATGGCTCAGAAGCGGGGAATCTCGCTCTAAATGTTTTGGCGCTCGGAGGCGTGTACGTGGCCGGAGGCATCGCCGTCAAGATCATCGAGAAGATCAAGGACGGGACATTTTTCAAAGCATTTCAGAACAAGTGGAAGTTTGAAAGTATGCTCAAGAACATTCCGGTGTCGGTCATTCTCAACGAATCCGCGCCGCTGCTCGGCGCCGCGTACGAAGCTCTCGCGTCGCTTCCGCGCTAGAGTCTGACCACGCCTTCTTCGAGGCACGACTGGCGGAATGGAAACCCGTTTCGCGCGGCGGGCTCCGATCGAACGCAACGACTTCAAATTGTCGCCTAACCAAGTGGTGAAAGACATCGCGAGATTTGAGAACTCGCTGTCTGTGGGTGGCGGCTTGTCGCATGTTGAAGTCCGCTCGGGCTTGAGACGTGCCGTGAGCAGGAGAGACCGTGCTTCAGAACAACCATTGTAAGGCGCATGATATGATCAAGTTTAGGGCAGCGGGGAGGCGGCATGGGAAGCCATGGCGGCGAAAAGAAGGCCTATGAGGATCGAATCATTCGAGATCCCAAGATATGTGCCGGCGAACCCGTATTCAAGGGCACACGCGTCACGCTCCGCACCGTGCTTGCGAGTTTGGCGACAGGCGATACCGCGGCGGAGATTCTTTCCGATTTTCCCAGCCTGAAACCTGAAGATGTTCAAGCGGCGATCTCGTTTGCCGCTGCATCCGCGGAGGAAGATCTGCCGGTTCCTGAAATTCCTCATATCCGATGAAAATCAAGCTCGACGAAAATCTTCCTTCCGGTTTGACGATCGCATTGGGAAAACTTGGTCACGAAGTTCATACCGTTCACGAAGAAAATCTCGCTGGCCGCGCAGATCGCGAAGTTTGGGAGGCAGCGCAAACGGAGTCGAGATTCCTAATCACCCAGGATCTCGACTTCTCGGATCTAAGGCGCTTCGCTCCCGGATCGCATCACGGCGTTCTCCTTCTTCGTTTGCGTTCGCCGGACCGAAGAAATCTGATGGGGCGTGTCGAGGAGCTGTTTAGAAGAGAAAATGTGAGCGGGTGGGCCGGTTGTTTTGTTGTCGCGACAGAGCGTAAAATTCGATTGCTGAAGCCGCCAACCAAGCGAATTTCCTAACTGGCCACAAGGAGTGAGGCATGAGCAGCGCAGTTACAACGCAAGTCACCGAGTTGCAGAATTACATTGATGGCGGCTGGAGGCGTTCTTCGTCCACGGAATTTTATGAGGTGAGCAATCCCGCCACCGCTGAGATCATCGCGCGCACGCCAATGTCGACTTCCGCTGATGTGGAGGCCGCCGTGCAGGCCGCTGCTACAGCGTTTCCCGCCTGGAGACGCACGCCCGCTGGAGAGCGCGTGCAATATCTCTTCAAACTGAAAAATCTTCTCGAAGAGCACATCGACGAACTGTCGCGCTTGATCACGCTTGAAAACGGAAAGACGTTCGGCGAAGCGAAAGCGGAATTGCGCCGCGGCATTGAAAATGTGGAAGTCGCCTGCGGCATTCCGATGATGATGCAGGGCTACAACCTCGAGGACGTTACGCCGGGCGTGGATGAAATGCAGATTCGCCAGCCGCTTGGGGTCGTCGCGGCCATCGTGCCGTTCAATTTTCCGGCGATGATCGCGTACTGGTTTCTTCCCTATGCCATAGCTTGCGGAAACACTTTTATTCTCAAGCCATCCGAGCGCGTTCCGCTGAGCATGGCGCGCGCATTCGAGCTGCTCGAAAAAACGGGTTTGCCCAAAGGCGTGGTTAATCTCGTGAATGGCGGAAAGGACGTCGTCAACGCGCTTTGCGATCATCCGCAAGTGCGGGCGATCAGCTTTGTCGGCTCGACGCCCGTCGCGAAGCACGTTTACATGCGCTCGGCCGCGGCCGGCAAACGCGCGCAGTGCCAAGGCGGCGCGAAAAATCACGTGATCGTGCTTCCCGACGCGGATATGGACCTGGCCACACAGATCATCAGCGACAGCGCGTTCGGCTGCGCAGGACAGCGTTGCCTGGCCGTCTCCGTCGCGGTGACCATAGGTGAGGCGCAAAAAACGTTTCGCGATTCCATTGCACGTGCCGCCAGCCAGCTCAAAGTCGGCGACGGACTCGAGCCGGGCGTGCAAATGGGCCCCGTCATTTCGAGCAACAGCAAGCAGCGCATCGAATCGCTGATTTCCGCGGGCGTCGGCGAAGGCGCCAAGGCCATACTGGATGGACGCAACACCAAAATCTCGAAGCACGAATCCGGGAATTTCGTCACGCCAACGATTCTCGACGGCTTGCCTTCGAGCAGCCAGCTCGCTCACACGGAAATTTTCGGGCCAGTGCTCAGCCTGATCCACGCCGATTCCATCGATGAAGCCATGGACTTTCTCCGGCGCAGTCCGTACGGCAATCAGGCTTCACTGTTCACCACGAGTGGCTCCGCGGCGCGCCGCTTCCGCTACGAAGCGCCGGCCGGAAACATCGGCATCAATATCGGAGTGGCCGCGCCGATGGCGTATTTTCCGTTCAGCGGGTGGAAAGAAAGTTTCTTCGGGATACTTCATGGCCAGGGCCGCGACGCGGTCGAATTTTTCACCGAATCGAAAATCGTGGTCGAACGCTGGTCGCGCCAGGAAACCCGCAAGTTTTAACGATGCGCGGGTACGATTTGTCTTACAGCACGAGCGAAATGAAGCCTCCGCTCTTTCCCTTCCGCCGAGGGCTACTCGCCGCGCTTCTCGGTCGCTTTCCACTTTGAAGGCGCGACGGTAAACTGATTGGCATGCCCGGCGAGTCCTTCCATCTCGATGTTCACAACCAGATCGAGTCCGCGCACACGCTGGCTTCGAATTTCTATACCGATCCGGCGATTCTCGACGCAGAGAAGGCGCGCATCTTTCGCAAAACGTGGCAGCTTGTAGGAACGCTGAACACGCCCTGCGGTGACATAAACGGCGTCAGACGAACCATCTCCGATCCGGAGACTTTCTTCACAGCGGATGTCATCGAAGAGCCGGTCGTCGTGGTGCGCGACAAGTCAGGCGCATTGCGCGCGTTCAGCAATGTTTGCCGGCATCGCGCGGGCCCCATCGCGCAGGCCAGCGGCTGCAAGAATGTTCTTCGCTGCGGCTATCACGGCTGGACGTACGCGCTGGATGGGCGGTTGATCGGAACGCCCGACATCGACGGCGTGGAATTTTTTGATCGCAGCGCCATGGGGATGTCGCCGCTGCGCTGCGAAACGTGGGAGCAGCTAATTTTCGTCAACTTCGATTTGAACGCTGAGCCGCTTTCGGCCTATCTCGGCAAAATTCCCGAGCAGGCGCGCGGCTTCCAATTCAAGGGACTGCAATTCGCCGAACGCCGCGATTACGTGATCGACTGCAACTGGAAGGTTTATGTCGACAACTATCTGGAGGGCTACCACATTCCCATTGCCCATCCTGGCTTGATGCGCGAAATCGATTACTCGCAATACCGCACGGACACCTACCGTTATTGCTCGCAGCAGTTCGCGCCGATTCGCGCGAGGAAGCCGGAAGATGCGGGCGAACGATTTTATGCGCCGGTCAGCGGGCTTCAGGAAGCGTTGTATTTTTGGATTTTTCCCAACCTGATGTTGAATATCTATCCGGACAATCTTTCGACCAACGTGATCGTGCCCTTATCGCACGAAAAAACGCTCACGATCTTCGAATGGTTTTTCCATGATGCGCATTCGGAAAAAGTGCGCGAGCGCATCCAGCGGGCCATTGCGTTCAGCGACGAAGTGCAGCAGGAAGACATCGAGCTTTGCAAGAGTGTGCAGCGCGGGCTGCAGTCCTCCACTTACGACCGCGGGCGCTATTCCGTGAAACGCGAGAATGGCGTCCATCACTTCCACATGCTGCTCGGGAAATTTCTTGCGCGGGCGTGAAGAGAGCCCGAGGTGTCTGGCAGCCCACGAGCTGCTTGGGGCTCGCTTCAAAATCGTGAACTCAGGCAGGCGGCCTTGAAGTAGGCATGTGGTGGATGACCGCGCATCAACTATGGAGTGGGCTATTTTGCGGCCTTTGGAATGACGGCGTCTTGGAAGCCAAGCTTGACAAGATATAGTGATATCACTATAATTAAAACTGTCCATGGACGATGAACTCGTCTTAAAGCCCGTGATCTGGGTAGGCTCCAGCCGCGAGGATTTGCGTGGGTTTCCCGGTCCCGTCCAAGATCATGTGGGCTACGCTCTTTACGTGGCGCAGCGTGGCGGCAAGCATGCGAGCGCCAAAGTGCTGGGCGGGTTTGGCGGCACGGGCGTCGTGGAAGTCATAAAGGATTTCCGGGGAGATACGTTTCGCGCCGTGTACACGGTTCGCCATGCAGGCGCAGTTTACGTTCTGCACGTATTTCAGAAGAAGTCGAAATCGGGCCGAGAAACTCCGCGTCGAGACACGGAGATGCTCCGACGGCGGCTGGCGCAGGCCGAACAGATAGCGGCTGAGAGGGAAACGTGAAGAAGAACCAGTATGAGACGGGAAGCGGGAATGTGTTCAAGGACCTAGGGATTCCGAATGCGGAAGAGCATTTGATCAAGGCGCAATTGGTGTTTAAGATCGACGGCATTATGAAAGGCCGCCGGCTGAAACAGGCAGAGGCCGCCGAACTGCTCGGCATCCGACAACCCGATGTATCCAAGATGCTGCGCGGCGAGTTTCGCCAATTCTCCGTCGAGCGACTGCTGCGATTTCTTGTAGCGCTGGATCAGGACGTGGAAATTGTAATAAAGCCGCGGCGAGGCCGGCATGAAGCCGCAGCTCTGCACGTTTCGTAAGAGAGCAGGATTCTAACGGAGGCTGGCCCACTCCGCGTTCAGCCGTTTCTCACTCCAAAAGTTCGCATCTCCAAGCCCATGCTCGGTTCAGAAACGCGAGCTCATCGCACGGGGGCGGGCGGCGCGTGCGGTGGAATCGCGAATCACCAGTTCCGGCTCGATGGCGATTTCCGGGACGTACACCTCGCGTTCCTCGATGTGGCTGACCAGAGTTTGCGCGGCGATCTCGCCCATGCGGACCAGCGGCTGACGGACGGTGGTCAAGGCGGGATTGGCAAAAGCTGCGCCGGGAATATCGTCGAAACCGACGACCGAGACGTCCTCGGGCACGCGCAATCCAGCTTCGCGAAGCGCCCAGATGGCGCCGATGGCGGAAATGTCGTTGTAGGCGAAGAGCGCGGTGAAGTGGACTTTTCTCGCGAGCAATTCCTTGGTGACGGGGAAACCGACTTCCGGAGTGGAAATGGTGCTATCGATGCGGATGGTGAGCTCCGGGCGAATGCGGATGCCCAGATCCGCCGCGACTTCGATGATGGCGTTCCATCGCACTTCGGAGTCCGAGCTAAAAACCTGTCCCTGAATGAACGCAATTTCTTCATGCTGGAGCTCTTTGAGATGCTCGAGCGCCAGGCGCGCGGCGCGCTTATGATCCAGGACGATATTGGTCACTCCCGCGATTTGGCGGTGCCCCGCGACGGCCACGGTTGGCAGGGACGGCTCCGCGGCAATGGAGGTGTCAACGGTAATAAGGCCTTCGACGCCTCGTTGCACGAGCATTTGCGAATACGCTGCCAGCAACTTGGGATCGTGGCGATGCACGACCGTCAGAAAAAAGTAGTTTTGCGCGGTGAGATATTTTTCGATGCCGCTGATCACCTGAGAGCCGTAAGCGTCGCCAATCTCTTCGGCGATCACTCCAATGGTGAAAGTTCTTTTCATCCGCAGTGTGCGAGCGAAAAAATCGGGCCGGTAATTCAGCTCCAGAGCGGCGGCAAGGATGCGTTTTTTGGTGTGCTCGGGAATCGAGCGCGCGGCCGGCGAATCATTCAGCGCCGCGGAGACCGTGCCCGCGGCCAATCCGAGGTGCGTCGCCACGGTCTTGAGGGTGACCTTCTTGTTTTTTAGGCGGAGGCTGGCTTCCTTGCTCTGCGTAGGCGTCATGTACAGGGCCTCGACAATTTCTCACGTTGCGGAAAGCAATTCCGAGCGGGAGTGGCCGCACCCGGTCCACGCCAGCCCAATTCGAACGTACACGGAGTATAGCAGGGAGAAGTCTTATTCGCCTTGCCGCACTTTGGCAAACCCCTGGTTCCGTGCGGTTTTCTTTGGGCTGCATTTTCTTTGCGTTAGAATGCTCACGATGCTTGGTCATGTCTTTCGCCGGCCCGTTCTTGTTGTTCTTCTCTTTGTGCTGGCGCTAAGTTCCATTTCACCGCATGTGGCGCGCGGGCAAAGCGCCACGGTTCCTCTTCCTCCTGCGTCGAAACTGCGCGCTCCCAAAGTCAACCGCCCCGGTTTTCCAGCGATTCCAAAATTTAGGGATATTGCTCGAGAACGCGGACTCACGGTGTCCCACATCTCCACCGGAGAGAAGCGCTACATCGTTGAGTCCATGAGCGGAGGCGTGGGTCTCTTCGACTGCGATGACGACGGGCGCCTCGACATCGTCACCGTCAACGGCTCCACAGTGGACCGCTATTTGAAAGGCGGCGACCCTATGGTGACACTTTATCACCAGGAGCCGGACGGCACCTTCAAGGACATCACGCAGCAAGCGGGGCTCACGCGGCGTGGCTGGGGCATGGGAGTTGCCGTCGCCGATTTTGACAACGACGGCAAGCTCGATCTATTTGTCACCGGTTATGGCGGCAACGTTCTCTACCACAACCTCGGCGGGTGCAAATTTGAAGACGTCACGGAAAAAGCGGGCGTGCGGGGCGGCGGTTTCAGCACCGGCGCTGCCTGGGGCGATTACGATCGCGATGGCAACGTGGACCTTTTTGTCTCGCGCTACGTGCACGTCGATCTCGCGCACATGCCAGAGCCTGGGAGCGACAAATTCTGCCGCTATAAAGGCCTGCTCGTGCAGTGCGGCCCGTGGGGACTCGAAGGCGAGAGCGATCTTCTCTATCACAATCGGGGCGACGGCACGTTTGAAGAGGTTTCCAAAAAAGCCGGCGTGCACGACCAGATCGGGTATTACGGGCTCGGCGTTCAATGGTGCGATTACGACGATGACGGCTGGCCCGATCTCTTGGTGGCCAACGATTCGGTGCCGAACTATCTCTATCACAACAATCACAACGACACTTTTTCCGAGGCCGGCATGCTCTCCGGTGTTGCGCTCAGCGGCGACGGCACGCAGCTTGGAAATATGGGCGTGGATTTTGGGGACTACGACCACTCCGGGCGCTTCAGCCTTTTCATCACCACGTTTCAGGACCAGCCCAAAGCCTTATGGCGAAACATGGGCGCAAATGGATTTGAGGATGTGAGCTGGGCGTCCGGCGTGGGCCGGCCCAGTTATTCCGATGTGTGTTGGGGCACGAGCTTTTTTGACATGGATAATGACGGCTGGCTCGATCTTCTCATCGCGTGTGGCCACGTCTATCCGCAAATCGACACGTTGCCGGAAGGCCCGCGTTACAGGCAGCCGATTTTTCTCGAGCGCAACAATCGCGATGGGACGTTTGATGAAGTTTCGAAGGAAGCTGGGCTAGCGGATCTGCCGCTGCAATCGAGGCGCGGAGCGGCTTTCGGCGACATCTTTAATACCGGCAACGTCGATGTAGTTCTTTTGAATGTCGGTGAGCCGCCTACCCTCTTGCTAAACACGAACAACGACGGGAATCACCGGGTTTTGTTCAAGCTCGTCGGGACGAGGAGCAATCGCGCGGCCATCGGCGCGCGGGTGACTATTCACGCCGGCGGCGTCCGGCAGGTCGCTGAAGTTCGCGGCGGCGGGAGCTATTTGTCGCAAAACGATTTGCGATTGCACTTTGGGTTGGGGAAAGCGGCGAAGATCGAGTCAGCGGAAATCCGCTGGCCCAGCGGAAGGGTCGAGACACTGGAAAATGTTGCTGCAGATTGTATTTACACTGTTGTGGAAGGCTCCGGTATCCGCGACACCAAGCAACTGCAGCCTCTGGCCGCATCTATTCCGGCTGCCGGAAATCACTAGAATATAGAATGTGTTTTCGGGTGGCTCCGCCAACCAACTGCTCCCAGCCGAACTCGTACGCAATCAGTTTTGATTCGCGCGGATTTTTCCGTCGGCCGAGAGACCCTGCAACCAGCGGCGCGCCGTAGCGGCTTCGCGCATATCCCCGTGCCGCTTCAAAAATTCGCGCAGCACTTGGGCGGCGTCTTCGTAGCGCCCCACGGCAGTCAGCGATTGCGCAACGAGCAACTCGAGTTCAGGCGATTGGCCTTTGGAGCCTGCCAGAGCTTCCTGGGACATTTTCAGCGCGTCGTCATAGCGCGCATGCCCGTAATAAGCCTTCGCAAGCGCCCAGCGCGTCTGCCACGAGGCGTCGGCATCCAATTGCATGGATTTTTCCAGCGGCGCGATCGCTTCAGCATATTTTCCCTGATCGCAAAACGCCATGCCTAGCGCAGCAAAAGCGCGCGAGTCCTTTGGATCAACCTGCGTGGCCTTTTCCAGAGCCGCTTGCGCTTGCGCCCAATTGCCTTGTTTCATGCGCAGAAAGCCTTCTGCATAGAGCACGTCCGGATGTCCAGGCGCCAAGCGCACGGCTTCGCTCACAAATTTCTCCGCGTCTTTCATCTTATCCGCGTTCAGCGCCTGCAAGCCTCTTTCGAGCGCCTCTTTCGCCTTGGGCGCCAGCACCGGTCTGCCTGGGACTCCCTTTATGGTTCGGGCTTCCGAGGATCGCCGCAGGTAAATATCCATCTGGACTCTGCCAGGTTCCGGAAGCGACAAATCTTTTTGCACGTTTTCGTATCCGGGAGCATCCACGCTCACAGTGAAGTCACCCAAACTGTAGACCACAAGAACGACGCTCCCTCCCGACGTTTGTCCCTGCTTGCTTAGAATGGTTCCCTCACGGAGGAGCTTCACAATCGCCGGGGTCGAAATGGTGTCGCCCGAGCTGTCGTGCACGGTTACGGTAACTTCGGCGCCGCGCCCTTGGATCTCATTCTGTTCGCTTCCGCTGTCCTGGCAGAGAGCCGGAAGGGCAAGCAACATGGAGAACAGCGCAGGCAGTAAAATTCGCTCGATGAATGCGCAAAAATGCAGCTCAACTCGTAACCGAGGACGCACCCGCGACAATTTGTGGGCGCCGTTCGAAGAAAGCATGAAGGCCCCCGACCAATTGGCGGAAGACTAGTCCCGCGCCGCAAAAGCGTCAAGCAAAACGTTCAACCGCTTCGCAATCCTCAGACAGGATCCGAGAAACCGGCTATGGGGTTACTGTGATTTTCTTGCCGGAATATTGCACGGTTTTGTCGGCGTTTTCGGTGAGGCTGCCGCCGACGCCGTGATCTTCGCCGACGAAGACGATTCGGAAGGTGCGTTTTTCGAGCATGCCGGGGAAGGAGCCGGTGCGGTCGCCGATCGTCAGAGTTTGCGCGGCGTCGTCCCAGGAAAAAGGAATCGTGGCATAAACGCCTTTTTCGTAGTCGTAGGTGTCGTTCTCGTCTTCGTAGAGAGTGAAGGCGCCGTTGGCGCCGCGATATATGCGGAGTTCGATGGGATCGGCGGATTTTTGCGCGGCGTATTCGACGTCGGGGCCGAGCGGAAGAATCGAACCGGCGCGGGCATAAAGCGGCATACGATCGAGAGTGGTTGGAGCATCGAGGAAGCGGCCGCCTTGAACCGATGAGCCGGTCCAGAAATCGTACCACTTGGTGTTCGGTAGATAGAGATGGCGAGTGGTGGCGCCAGGCTCAGTGACGGGATTTACAAGAATGGCGGGGCCGAAAAGAAATTGGTCGCCGATATTTTGCGCGCGGACGTCTTCCCGGAAGTCCATCACGAGCGGGCGCATGATGGTGTAGCCCTCGTGGGTGGTTTTCCAGGCGAGGGAATAGATGTAGGGCATCAGGCGATAGCGAAGTTTGTCGTAGGCGATGAGAGTTTTTTCGGCTTCGGGGCCGTAGGACCAAATTTCGTTTTGGTTCGTGGTGCGCGTGCCGTGCGCGCGGAAAATAGGACAGAACGCGCCGAATTCGAACCAACGGACGTAAAGTTCGCGATACGCGGGATCATCAGGATTGGCGGAGACGAAGCCGCCTATGTCGGTCGTCCAGTAAGGCAAACCGGAAAGGGAATAGTTGAGTCCTGCGGGAATTTGACGGCGGAACGTTTCCCAGTTGGGATCGATGTCGCCGGACCAGACCGCGGCGGCGTTGCGCTGCTCGCCGGCATACGCGGAGCGAGAGAGAATGAAGACGCGTTTTTTGTCGGAAGCTTGGCGCTGGCCTTCGTAAACGGCCGAAGTGGTGTAGAGAGGGAATTCGTTGGCGTAGCGCGCGCCATTTTCGCCGCCGTTGACTTTGCTGGTGACGAGAATATTCGTTTCGCGGCCTTCGGTTTCTGGTTCGGTGGTATCCAGCCACCAGGCATCGACGCCAATTTTGAAGAGGGCGTTGTCCATCAGGCTCCAATAGTATTCGCGTGCCGCTGGATTGAAGGCATCGTAGAGCGCCATGGCGGGCGGATGGAAACTTTGGACTTTGGTACGAGCGATGAAGAAGCCGCGCCGGTCCATATCGTCGTAAACGGGCGAACCGGGACGGAAGTAGGGCCAGACGGAAATCATGAGGTGGACATGATTGTTGTGGAGCGAATCGACCATGCCTTTGGGGTCGGGATAATTTTTATTGAATGCGGGATCGCCCATGATGTTCCACCAGAACCAATCCTGGACGATGTTGTCGAGGGGGATGTGCTGCTCGCGGTATTTCCGCGCGATGGAGAGAAGCTCGGCTTGCGAATCGTAGCGGTTCTTGCATTGCCAGTAGCCGTAAGCCCATTTCCCGAAAAGAGGAACGGCGCCAGTGAGTTCGCGATAGGCGCCGATGATGCGGTCGAAGCTGGGCCCATAAAGGAAATAGTAGTCGATGGAATCGGAGACTTCGGAATTTAGATAAAAAGCATGGACAAAGCGGTTGTTGAAGCGGCTGCGCGAGCCGTTGTTCCAGAAAATGCCGTAGCCGTTGCTGGAGAGAAGCAGAGGAATGGAGATGTTCGTATTGTCCTGCGAGAGGTCGACGGCTTCGCCGCGATAGTTCCACACTCCGCCTTGATGCTGGCCAAGGCCGTAGAAGGCTTCTTGCGTGTCCCACATATTGACGAAGCGCTCGGAACGATACGTTTTCTCGCCGTTGACTTCAGTTGGCGTGAGCGTGCGCGTATTTTCCTGGGTGAGCTTGTGGCCGGCGGAATCGTAGAAGAGGATCGAGCTATCGGCTCGGGTGATTTCTATCTTCAAGCTGGAAGTGGTGAGAGCGATGACCTTGGGATCGTCCTGTGCGAGAGAAAAATCCGCCTTCGGCCACGACTTTTTGACGATCATGAGATCGGAGCGTTCGGGGACGTTGCGTTCGAGCGAGTAAACGATGTGAACGATCGAGTCCGAGCAGACTTGAAAGTGAAGAAAGCCCGTCTTCAGAACGAGAACGACTCCATCCGGCTGCGGCTCGACCGCGTATACAGGGTCAAGCGGGACCCATTGGGCCATCAAGGCGGGAGCGGCGAAAGAGACGGCCAGCGCGAGCGAGAGCAGGGGTGCTATATGCCTTCTGGAAAGGGGTAGCATGAATTTTATGGAACTCCGTGAACGATAACGTTAATTTATGGCGAACGCTCGACGGCACATTGTCACTCCCAAAGGCGGGTTGTCAATGCCGTTTGTGAGCGGCGAGGCCCTGATTTGAGGCGGGGCGGGAATCGGCAAGTCTAAGAAAAATAAGGGGAAGATTCGCGATTCGCGTTCTTTTGTGATACAAGGCGTGAGACTGAAAAGGGACTTGGCCTGGCGGCAGGGGCAAAAAGGGAAGTTCTGGCCGGCGCAGGGGAAGCGACAGGTCGCAGAGCAGGAGCTATGGGGACATTCTGGTTCGACCTTCGGCACGCGGTGAGGACGCTGCGAAAGAGTCCGGGCTTTGCCCTTGCGGTGGTGGTTTCGCTGGGGCTGGGGATAGGCGCGAATACCGCCATTTTCCGTTTGTTGGATGCACTGATGCTTCAGCCCATCGGCGCGCATGAGCCGCAGCAGTTGGTGAGAATCGGCCCCGTCGATCGCCAAGGGTACATAGGCCCGGTGCCCGGAGAAATGCTGGATTGGCTGCGCAAAGAGCCGATGCTCGAGGGCGTCTGCGGAGTCAATACGCCGCTTTCCACGCTGGTGGAACCAAAAGGTGAATTGCAAGGTGAACTGCTGGCAGTGCCGGCGCACGCGCTTTCCGGCGATTGCTACGAAATGCTGGGCGTGCGGCCTGCGCTCGGTCGGCTGTTCACGCGCGAGGATGACGTCCCAAACGGGCCGCGCGTGGTGGTTCTCAGCTACAACTTTTGGCAAAACCGGTTTGGCGGCGATCCACATGTCATCGGACAAACGATCCGCATTGAAGGAGCGCCGTTCACCGTGATCGGTGTCACGGAACCCGCTTTCCAAGGATTCTTTCTGGCGTTTCCGCCGATGGCATCGTTTCCGCTCCGGCAGGAAGTGAATCCGATGGGCAACGATCCGGCGGACAAAGCGAACATCTATTGGGGCTCCGCGTTCGCTCGGCTCAAGCCCGGTGTCACACAGGAGGAGTTGCGCGCGCGCCTGAGCGTGGAATGGCGCGGCCTGCTTGCGCAGACTCTGCCGCCGACCGTTAAAGCGGAAGAGCGAACCAAGATACTCGACGAGCCAGTGGGAGTGACTTCTGGAGAGATGGGCTTGGACAATTGGGCGCGAAACCGATTTGAGCGGCCACTCTTGGCGCTGTTTGCGATTAGCGGACTGGTGCTGCTGGTTTCCTGTTTCAACGTCGCGAATCTGCTGCTCGCGCGGGGAATACAAAGGCAGCGCGAGATGGCCGTGCGGCTGGCGCTGGGCGCAAGAAGGTGGCAGTTGGTGCGCGAACTGTTGGCGGAGAGCGCGATCTTGATTGCGGCGGCTTTGGCTTTCGCGCTGATCTTGGCGCGCGCGGGTGACCGGATGCTCCTCACAGTGCTCAGCGCAGGCTACTCCGGATTCGCGCTGGAGGCGAAGACAGACCTGCGCGTGTGGATTTTCACGGCTGCGACGGCGTTCGCGGTCCTTTTGTTTTTCGCGGTTCTGCCCGCGCGCCAGGCCAGCGCCGCGAATCTTACCGATGCGTTGAAGAACGGTTCGCGCTCCGCAACCGGCTCGCAAAACCGCACGCGAAGAATTCTGGTTTGCGCGCAGGTGGCTTTCACTCTGGTTCTACTTTTGGGAGCAGGTGTCTTCAGCCAATTGCTGCGGCAATTGCGCGAGGCCCCGCTGGGGTTTCAAGTGGACCACGAGCTCAGCGCGCAATTGATGCCGCTGCCCGAAGGCTATTGGCACGGATTCAACCCTGGGGTTTATTACCGCGGGTTGCTGGAGCGCGTACAGAACCTGCCCGGCGTGGAGGCGGCGAGCCTTTCGAATTTTGCTCCTCTCTTTACGCGGGCGTACGACGAAGAAATCAGATCCACCCGTACGCCGGATGCTGCCGGGTTTCGCGCTCCCGCGCAGCAAGTGAGCGACGGATTTCTGAGGACGATGCGGATTCCTTTGCTCGAGGGCAGGGATTTCCGGCGAACAGACGCTCCGAATTCGCAGAAAACGGCGATTGTAAGCGAGTCTCTCGCCAAGCAGCTCTTTCCAGGAACGGCGGCTTTGGGCGAGCACATCCGCGTTGGTTCGGGGAATGACACGCAAGACGTGCAGATTGTCGGCGTCGCGGCGGATGCCCGGCTTGCGGACCCACGTAAGCGCGATCTGGATTTTGTTTACCTCAATTATTGGCAGTATCCGGATGACGAGCTGTGGGGCGGTCTGCAACTTCGCTATTCGGGGAACGCGGCGCCGTTGATCGCCGCCGTGCGGCAGACTTTGCAGGAGCAAGGGCACGAATATCCTCTGCGCCTCCGTACGATTTCCGAGGACAGAGACATTTCGCTGTTGCAGGAAAGGTTGCTCGCCGGGTTGGGCACGGCCTTCGGGGCGCTGGCCCTTGTTCTGGCGGGAGTCGGCTTGTTCGGATTGCTGAATTTTTTTGTGGCCAGCCGGACGAGCGAATTCGGAATCCGCGTGGCGCTGGGTGCGGCCCGGCGCGACGTGATCTGGCTGGTGTTGCGCGAGACAATGCTTCTCGTTGGAGCTGGAGTTCTGATTGGGCTGCCGTTGTCGTACGCTTCAGAACGGCTGCTGGCGGCGGTGTTGAGAGGGGCGAGTCCCGTGCCGTGGATTCCTGCGGCGGCTGCGGTCGCGCTTCTTTTGGGTATGGCGGGAATCGCGGCGGTGATTCCGGTGCGCCGGGCGACTGCCGTGGAACCTCTAATGGCGTTACGATATGAAGGATGAAAATTATTTGAAACGGATGGGACCTTTATGAAACTTTTTGCGAGAATCTGCATGCTGGCATGTTTGACGATTTTAGGCGCGGAATTTGCGCCGTCATCTCATGGCGAGGGAGCGAAAACGATGGCCAAACACAGCGCGCACGTAGTGAAAGCCGCGTTTGGCAAAATGCCGGACGGGACGGAGATCGAGTCTTATACGCTTTACAACACGGAAGGCGCCTCGGCGAAGGTGATCACCTACGGCGCCGCGCTCGCGGAACTCCACATGCCCGACCGGCACGGGAAGATGGGCGACGTGGTGCTCGGTTTCGACAATCTCGAGGGCTATCTCGGGCAGTATCCTTATTTTGGCGGGACAATCGGGCGGTACGCGAACCGCATTGCCAAGGGGGAATTCACGCTGGATGGAAAAACGTATCATCTTGCCCTGAACAACGGGCCAAACAGCTTGCACGGGGGAACAATCGGATTCAACCGCAGAGTTTGGAAGGCGGAGCCGCTCGAAGTGAAGGACGGAGCGGCGGTTCGGTTCACGTATCTGAGCAAGGACGGGGAAGAGAACTATCCCGGGAATTTGCGTGTGAGCGTGACGTATACGTTGACGAACACCGATGAACTGAAGCTGCAATACTCCGCAGAGACGGACAAAGACACAGTTTTGAATTTGACGAACCACAGCTACTTCAACTTGTCGGGCACGGACACGGGCGACATTCTAAAATACATCCTCTACATCAACGCGGACAAGTACACGCCGGTGGATTCGACGCTGATTCCGACGGGTGCGATCGATAGCGTGGTTGGGACGCCGCTCGATTTCCTGAAGCCGACGGCCATCGGAGCGCACATCGGCGAGATCAAGGATATCGGCGGCTACGATCACAATTACGTTTTGAATGGGAAGGCCGGAACGTTGCGGCTGGCCGCGAAGGTGATCGATCCCGAGTCGGGAAGAGAGATGGAAGTTTTCACGACGCAGCCGGGCGTGCAGTTTTATTCGTCGATCGGTTTGAACGGAAGCATCAAGGGAAAGGGCGGAGTCGCGTATGAGAAATACGGCGCGATTTGCCTCGAAACGCAGCACTTTCCGGATTCGCCGAATCATCCCAATTTTCCGTCCACGGAGTTGAAGCCGGGGATGCACTTTCATTCGGAAACGATTTACAAGTTCTCGGCGAAGTGAAGCACTGCTGTCGCAGGAAATTCCAAGCCGGGACGAGGCTCTCTTTCAGGACGTATAAGAAGTTCGCAGAGGAGAAGAGACGCAAAACTTTATGATCACCCCTTTCGCGTTTGCGGTGCCAACGCAGCTCGTTCATCTCTCCGTCGTCGATGTCATCATTGTTGCTTTTTATTTTGCGCTCGTACTGGCCATCGGCTTTTACCTGAAGGGCCGCGCGAACACCGGCGAAGACTTCTTCATGGCTGGCCGCGAGATGACGGCGTGGGTGGCCGGACTAAGCTTTCTCTCCGCGAACCTCGGCGCACTCGAGCTGATGGGCTGGGCGGGTTCGGCCTATCAATACGGCATTTTGGCGACTCATTGGTACTGGATCGGCGCGATCCCGGCGATGTTGTTTCTCGCGCTGGTGATGATGCCGTTCTACTACATTTCCAAGACACACTCGGTGCCCGGTTATTTGAAATTGCGATTTGGAGAGCCGGCGCGCGCCGTCTCTGCGGTTTCGTTCGGATTCATGACCGTGCTGATGAGCGGCGTGAACATGTTTGCCATGGCCAAGGTGATGCAAATCGTCTTGGGATGGAACATCAATTTCAGCATTTGGGTGTCCGCGCTGACGGTGGCGATTTACGTCGCGCTCGGCGGGCTTCGGTCGGCAATTTTCAACGAAGTGTTGCAGTTCTTTTTGATTTGGGCGGGCGCGCTACTCATTCCGATTCTTGGCCTCTATGAAGCAGGAGGCTGGAGCAACCTGAAAGTACAAATCGCGCACCGATTTTCGGACCAGTACGTTCACTTGTGGTCCGGCTTGGGCCACTTCAGCAGCAATCCGATGGGAATCAACTGGATCGGCATTGTGTTTGGGCTGGGTGCCGTGATTTCGATGGGTTATTGGACGACGGATTTTCTCGTCGTGCAACGCATCCTTGCTGCCAAAGATATCCGCAGCGCGGAGATGGCGCCCATCATCGGAGCGGGATTCAAGATGTTTGTTCCGCTTATCGTTATTTTGCCGGGCCTGCTGGGCTTGGCGGTGCTGCCCGTGAAGCTGGTGGCCGAATCGTCAGCGGCCTCCGCTGCCGGAGCTCTCACGTATAACGACGTTCTTCCGCTGATGCTGGCGCGGTACTGCGGGCCCGGGCTGCTGGGCTTAGGGATTACCGCTTTGATTGCAGGCTTCATGTCGGGCATGGCGGGGAACGTGACCGCTTTCACGACCGTCTGGACTTACGACATCTACCGTCCGCTGATCAATAGCAAAGCCAGCGACCAGCACTATGTGAGCATGGGCCGCTGGACCACGGTGATCGGCGTGTTGATCAGCATCGGCACGGCTTATCTCGTGATGCAGTTCGCGAGCATCATGGATTACGTGCAAGCGCTGTTCAGTTTCTTCATCGCGCCGCTCTTTGGCACGGTTCTTCTCGGGATGCTGTGGAAGCGGGCGACAGGCTGGGGCGGCTTTTGGGGGCTACTCTGCGGCACGATCTCTTCCGTCAGCTTGTGGGCGTGGGTGAAAATAGATCCGACGGCGCTGCGGTACGTAGCGCTCTCGGCGGACGCCAAGACCCTGGCGCAGGATATGTTTCAGGCGCTGTGGTCGTTTCTCGTGTGCGTCCTCGTAACGGTGGTAGTGAGCTTGGCGACGAAGCCAAAAACAGAGGCGGAGTTGACCGGATTGGTCTACGGATTGACGGAAGTTCCGTCCGTTGGAAACGTGGCTTGGTATCAAAAGCCGCTTTTCTGGGCCGGCGTGGTTGTCGTCGTGTTTTTCATCCTGAACATCATCTTTTGGTAGGCCGGCAAGTTTTGGCCGTTCGGCAAGGTGGAGGTTCCAAGCATGATTTCTATCTGGTTTTTTATCGGGTTATCGCTGCTCGTGAATGGAGCACTGATCTTTGGTGCGGGCTTTTACGAAATCTGGCATCCTCCGGCTCACGAAGTTGTGTTATTCCACTTGCACGCCAGCGTGTGGTGGGGCGCGCTGATGACGGTGATCGGGGCGTGGTATTGCTACCACTTCAGGCCTGGGCAGAAAAAGGCTTGAGGCGAGCGCGTTGCAGTGGTGGCTAAGCTTGCCTCGCTGCGGCGCTCAGCGCGCGGAAGAAGACTGATTTTCCCCGAAGATCGAATGCAAAGCCGGATAGATCCGCCGATAAGTTTGATAGCCGCGCTGCATCACGGCGCAGGATTCGTTGTTCGCGCTCACGCGCTTGGCGACGCGCACCGAGGCATCGCACGCTTCATCGACTGTCTTCCAAATTTCCGCGCCGACACCCGCTAGAATCGCCGCGCCATAAGCCGCGCCTTCTTCCGCTTTCAAAATTTCCACTTCGTGCGCGTAAACGTCCGCCTGGATTTGTTGCCAGAGCGGCGAACGCGCGCCTCCACCGCCGAGGCGAATGCGTTCCACGGGTACTTGAATTTCGCGGAAAATCGTAAACGTGTCCTTCAGACTGTAAGCTACGCCTTCGAAAATGGCGCGGATGAGGTGCGCGCGTGTGTGGGACGCAGACAGGCCCACGAACGCGGCGCGCGCAAACGGGTCGAGATGCGGAGTGCGCTCGCCCATTAAATACGGCGCCCAATAAGCGCCTTCGGAACCGGCCGGAACGGTGGCGGCTTCGGCGGAAAGGCGCTCATAAGGATCGCGGCCGTCATCCGGTCCCGCGCCAAAACGGTCGCGAAACCAGCGCAGCGAGAGGCCCGCGGCTTGCGTCACGCCCATGACGTGCCAACGGCCCGGAATGGCGTGGCAGAACGTATGCAAGCGGCCTTTGGGATCGAGCGACGGTTTGTCGGTTGCGGCGAAAACAACTCCTGAAGTTCCGATCGTGGCGCTGACGACGCCGGCGCGCGTGATACCCATACCCACCGCACCGGCAGCCTGGTCGCCGGCGCCTGCGACGACGGGAGTGCCGCGGCGAAGGCCGGTTGCGTTTGCGCCGACTTCCGAAAGCTTGCCGCAAATTTCCTGCGATTCGAAAAGCTTGGGAAGCAGTTGGCTGTCGATGCCCGTTTTGCTGAGCACTTCGCTCGACCAAATGCGATGAGTGACGTCGAGCAGGAGCGTGCCGGAGGCGTCGGCGACATCGATGGCGGATTCGCCGGTGAGACGAAGGCGGACGTAGTCTTTTGGCAGCATCACTTTGCGGACGCGCTGCCAGTTTTGCGGCTCGTTTTCACGGACCCAGAGGAGTTTGGTGAGCGTGAAATTCGTCAGCGGGGGATTGCAGGTCAACTGAATGAGGCGTTCGAGGCCGATGGTGCGCTCGAGCTCTCTCGATTGCGCTTCGGTTCGCTGATCACACCAGATGAGGGCCGGGCGAATGACTTCGTCGTTTTCATCGAGCAGGACGGCGCCGTGCATTTGGCCGGAAAAACCGACGGCGGCGATGGAACCGGCATCAAGGCCGGAGACTTGCAGCGCTTTGCGAACGGCCAGAGCGGCGGCGCGCCACCAGTCGCGCGGATCCTGTTCGGCCCAGCCGGGCTGCGGGCTGGCAAAATTGGCGTGCTCTTCCGTGCCGGAGGCGAGGACAGTGCCGAGATCGTCGAGAATGACGGCGCGCGTGCCGCCGGTTCCGACGTCGATGCCGAGGATAGGAATGACGGCCCCCTAGTCAATCCAAAAATGTAAAAAGAGCAGTCGAAAGCCCGTAGCGTGAACGTTCACGGCGCCCCATTTAAGACCACCTGTAGAGGGTTGTCAACGCGGCGCAGCGAGGTTGTTGGCGTGAGACAAATTCACGCGGAGGTGGCCACGGAGATTCCGAGATGCGGAGATTTTTAATGCCTCGTGGTTGCTTGAGAGCGCGATTGACAACCAGCGGCGTGGAACACAGAATGGCACTCGTTTCGCTCGGATTTTTCGGAGCGGACCCGCACTGGGAGGCCAAACATGAGCGACGATGCCGCAACAACCATTGACCGCAGAAAATTTTTGGCGCAATCCGCCGCATTGCTTGCGGCCGGCGCTGCTTTACCGAGCACGGCCCTTTCTTACGGCAGAATTGTGGGCGCGAACGATCGCATCTCGCTCGCACACATTGGCACGGGCAGCCGCGGCGGTGATCTGGATTGGATCGCCGCGCAGTTGAAAACGAGCCACAACGCGGAGATGACCGTGGTGTGCGATTTGTGGAAGCACAACCGCGAAAAGGCGGCCGCGACGAACACGAAATATTACGGCCGCGCTCCGCGTTCGTTCGAATACCTCGAGGACGTGCTGTCGTTGAAAGACGTGGACGCGGTCCTGATTTCGACTCCGGAGCATGCGCACTCGCCGATTTTGAAAATGGCGGTGGAAGCAGGCAAAGATGCTTACGTCGAAAAGCCGATGGGCAACGTGCTCGCCGAGGCTAAGGACGCCCGCGACACGGTTTTGAAGAGCGACCGCATCGTGCAAGTCGGCACACAGCATCGCAGCGAGCCGTATCCTCGAGCGGCGCACGATTTGGTGCAGACGGGCGTGCTTGGAGACGTCAGCAAAATCGAAATCGTCTGGAATTATCACGGGCCGCGCTGGCGCGGGCGCGAAGAAACGAAGCTCATCCGCGAAGAGGACACGGATTGGCGCAAATGGCTGCTGACCAAGCCCTACCGGCCTTGGGACCCGAAGATCTACTGCGAGTTCCGCCTGTACAAGGAATTTTCGAGCGGCATTCCCGATCAATGGATGAGCCACGCAATCGATCTGGTGCACTGGTTCATGAACGACAACTTCCCGCGCTCGGTAGTGTCGCACGGCGGCGTACTCGCGTGGCACGACGGGCGCGAAAATGCCGATACGTTCCACACCTTGCTCGAATATCCCAAGGGATTTCTCGTGAGCTATTCGACGAGTTTTGGAAATGATTCGCCGAGTTCGACGCGCTACATGGGAAAAAAGGCCACGCTCACCAACATCGGCGGCGAAGGCAGTCCGCGCTATGAACTCGTCGAAGAAAAGGGCACGTACGAAGACGATCCCGACATCGACAAGAAGCGCGCGTCGCGATTTGTTCTGCTGCCTGGCGAAACGGGGCTGCCCCCCACGGGCATGGGCGACCTGACGCTCGGCCACATGGCCAACTGGTTCGAATGCATGCGTTCGCGGCAACAGCCGCATTGCACCGTGGAGAACGGCTTCGCGCATTCGGTTGCGAACATGATGGCCACGGAAGCCTACTGGTCGGGGAAGAAGCAGTATTGGGACACGGCCAGCGAAACATTTTCGGATCGCGCGCCGGCCAGCTAGGCCGCGCGTGCGGCAATGCCAGCCGCGAATGGTAACCGCGTTCGAACGCGCACACGCCAGGCCGCATCGCGCCTCTAGGAAAGATATTTTATGGTTTGTTCGATGAGCCGCGTTGTGGGGCCGTATGGCTCGCCGGGTGAATCATATTCCATCGAGCAATAGCCTCGATAGCCGCTGGCCTTCAGGATGTCGAAGGATTTCTTCAAATCCACGGTGAGCAGCTTTCCGTCATCGTCCGTTTCGCCATCCTTGACGTGGCAAATGCCGTAAGCATGCTGGAACATAGCCTGCAGCGCGCGATAGTTGAAGTCTGCGTCGCCCTTCATCATGGAGTTCGCAAAATCCGGCAAGGCGCGAAGATAGGGGTTCTGCACCGTCTCAATTAATTTGACGATGAAAAACGCATCTTCGCTCACCAGATCGTCGTTCTCCAGCGTAACGACGATGTTTTTTTCGCTGGCGTACTCGGCGACGGCTCGCAAACTCTCCGCCGCGCGCTCGACATTCGGCGAAGAGTTCTTCGTCGCGGCAATGTGCGTGCGAATTCCCGGGGACCCGATGCGCACGGCGACGTCCACCCATCGCTTCGCGAAAGCAACCGCCATCTCGCGCGCGGGAGCATCTGCATCATAGAAACTGTGGGACGCGCCGACCGCAATATTCACTGGATGCACTTTTGTCTTGTGCATGACCTGGCGAAAATCGTCCAGATAATCCGGCTCCGTTGACGTGAAATGAGTGCTCAGCGGCTCGATGTTATGAACGTCAAATTTCTCGGCCACGTGCGCCGGGAAGTCCAACAGATTCATCGCGGGTAAATCGTCGTCGCGTTCGCGATTCCCCGGACTCACGATGTACGCCCGAAACGGATACGAAGGAATCGCGATGCGATCCCGCGGACGTGTGGGGAAAATGATGTGCGGCTCGGAAGCGCCCTGCGCGAGCGCGGCGGGGGCGTTGCTCGCAAGGATTCCGCCCGCGGCCAAGGCGGAAAGCTTTTCGAGAAACACGCGTCGCGTCACTGAGTCCATGAAGCTGTACCCTACTACATTTACCGCGCCGTGTGTAAATCGGAAGCTTTTGTCGCCGCCGGATGGAGGGCTGCGCACGCGCGGGATTCCGTCCCGAAGAGCATCCGCTGATTTTCAAACAAAATGCCTGCCACGCGCTAACCTTCGGCAAACCAAGACCGCTGAAATGCCTGCTTGCCTTCATCCGAAATGTGTTGTTTCATAATATGAAACAGAGTTTCATATTGTGAACAGCTACCCGAATACCTCGTCGCTGCTCGCGGCCTTGTCCGCTCCCGGAATCTCTATTCCAAAATGCTGCATGCCCGTCTTCTATGCGCTCCCGAACTAAAATCTCGCGGAATCGCGCCGCGGCCGGCTCCAGTAAGTCCTTGCAGAAAGCGCTGCGCATTCTCCTGCATCTGGGTGACTGCGGCCCGGAAATGAGCATCACGCAGATTTCTTTCGATCTCGCCCTCAATAAAACCACCGTTCACCGGCTCCTCGCCGCCATGCAAAACTTTCACCTCATCGAACAGAACCCGCTCAACGAAAAATATCGTCTCGGTCTCAAATTTCACGAGCTCGCCTCCAGAACGCTTCACTCGCGCTCCCTGCAATACGAAGCGCGCCCCTTTCTCGAGGAACTCGCTCGCCGCTCCAACGAAAGCGTCAGCCTCGCCGTTCCCGGCGCTGGCGGCATCATTTGCCTCGACCGCGTCGACTCACCCACTTCCATCATCACGGTCCGCACTCTCATCGGTGAACTTCTCCCCGCGCATTGCACCGCTCCCGCCAAAGTTATTCTTGCCTGGCTCCCCGAACGTGAGGCCTACAACGTCCTCTTTCGCAATGGCATGAGGCTCTATACGCCGCTTACCATCCAAAGCCTCCGCGAACTTAAGCCGGTTCTCGACCTTACCCGCCGCCAGGGCTATGCTACCGCGCACGAAGAGTTGGAAAAGGGATTGAGCAGTATTGCCGCTCCCGTTCTCTACAAAGGCGGCCGCGTCATCGCGGCTCTCGGCATGGCTGGGCCCACGCTCCGGTTTGTTGGGCCCGATCTCGAGAAAAAAATCCCTTTGCTTCTGGATTTCGCGGCCAGGCTTTCGAGATCCTTGAGCCGCGGCCCGGCAAACTTCGGCACCGTCATGGAGCCGCTTGCCGCATCGAGCTTGGGAGGAAAAACCAAAAGGACATGGCGAACACCATTCGCGCTGACCACATAGGCAGTTTGCTCCGGCCGCCCGATTTGCTGGAAGCGCGCCAATCGGGTGCGAACGCCGAACGCCTTCGCGAACTCGAGGACCAGCACATCCTCCGCGTTCTCGCAAAACAAAAGGAACTGGGCTTTGAGGTTTTCACCGACGGAGAACTGCGCCGCCGCAATTTCATGAGCGATTTCACCGACGCCGTCGAAGGCTTCGATTTCGGCGACGCCGTCGCGCAGAAACTGGAACGCCGGCGATAACGGCGCGGCTCCCGTCAGCAGCCGTCGCCGGCATCGTCACCAAGAAACTGCGCCAGGTTCGGCCGCTCACCGGCCACGAGTTGCCCTTTCATGAAAGCGCACGCGCCGGGCGCGATCAAAATGACCCTGCCCAGCGCCACGCAATTTCCCGCCATCGCCTTCAAGCGCGGCATCACCGACAAAGCTTACCACGACCACTCGGAACTTTTGTGGGACATCGTCGACATCATGAAAAGCGATCTCGCCAAGCTTTCCAGCCGAAGGCGTGCAGTACATCCAAATCGACGCGCCGCGCTACAGCTACTACATGGATCCGAAATGGCGCGAGTGGATTCGCAAGGAAATGAACGTCGATCCCGACGCGCCGCTCGACGAAGCCATCGCCGCCGACAACGCCTGTTTTCGAGGCCGCGCGCAGACCCGGCATCACGCTCGCGATCCATCTTTGCCGCGGCAACAATCGCAGCCACTGGTACGCCGAAGGCGGCTACGACGCGATCGCCGAGAAAATGTTCAACACGCTCGACGTCGACCGTTTCCTGCTCGAATACGAAGACGAACGCTCCGGCTCGTTCGAACCGCTGCGCTTCGTTCCCAAAGGAAAAACCGTCGTGCTCGGCCTGTCAGCTCAAAGCTGCCGCGCATGGAAAAGCCCGATCGATCGCCAGCGCATCGAAGAAGCCGCCAAATTCGTGCCGCTGGAAAATCTCGCGCTCAGCCCGCAGTGCGGCTTCGCTTCCATCGCCGAAGGCAACCTGATCACCGAAGACCGCCAGTGGGCGAAACTCAAACTAGTCGCCGACACCGCCCGCCGCGTTTGGGGCTGACATGCTCCTCCAGTGGGCGAGCTGTCGGCGAAGGAGAGATATAGGCTATGCCAAGCCTGGGGAAGTTCATCGAATCGAGGCGATTCGGCGTACCATTGACTGTCGGCCATTCAGCCGTCAAAATAAATCTGGGGAGTAGGCATGTCGGAAAAGCAATTGGTCGAGGCGATTGGGAAAAAATACGCTTCGATGAACCGCGGCAAACGGATTAAGACGATCCGAAGCCTCGGCGACGAGGGCGCCGGGTTTATTCGGAAGTTTTTCCCCGAGTTTTATTTGGAAGCTTTTCCGAAACGGGCTCGCTCGGCATCCGGTTCGTGGCAATCAAGTTCGCGGCGTGCGCTCGCTGCAAAGACTCGCTAGCTTCTAATCCCATCTTCCTTCCCCACTCGACAACAAGTTGTTTGCGTTTCGTGACGCCGTAGACATTTCTTAGGACGGCCTCAAAGACCTCTTCCGGTGTCATCCCGCCTTTCAACGCGGCTTCGATTGCTCCCCGTTTTTCTTGCTGAGTGAGGTGATCAGCCAGGCTGGGCTTTTTCACAATTTACCTTCTCCGCAATACACCTCCATAATATCCTTGCCAAATCGTGTTTCACAATCAAACTTGATCCTCGGAGCGCGAGAGCGAAAGGAGCGCGACGCGGCTCAGCCGCCTCGCGGGGCTGCTCCAGTTTCCTGCAACGCCGTCAATCAGGCGCTTGCGCAAACTCTCGCTCGCGGCATAACTATCATAACCAAATGCGTCGCGCCCTCCGATCTGGGCATATAATTCGAACTATGCAGGACGTTAAGCTTATTGTCGTTCGGTCCTACGGTAGCCCGCCCGAAGCTGACTTCGCCAAGGGCGCTCTCGAAGACGCTGGCGTCCCCGCAATGATCCAGGCCGACACAGCAGGAGGAATGCGAGAACACCTGGCTTGGTCCGGCGCGGGATTTAAGATTCTGGTACGAGAAGAAGACGCAGCCGTAGCCCGCGATCTGCTCACTCCGCCACCGGAGAGCGAATTAGGCGCCGACTTCGAACCTGACTCCGATCCACTACTACCTTGGCGTCGCTTTACCAAGTGAGTCTCCGCTCCTCGATTCCTGTGCGCGATGTCTCGCGCTGCGAAAGCTAAATCCTCACCAGCGCTAAAGCCACATAACAGGACTTGCGTTTCTCGCCGGATTTCACTTGTGTGTTAATCAGGCGCCGAGTCCGTCGCCACCGCAAAATACTTTGGCACTCGAAGAACTGCGCGCGACGGACTTTATCTATTCGAACTTCTCGTTTGAAAGGAGCTGTGATTTCTGCTTGAATGATCCCACGGGGAGTCCACATGAAAATATACAATGTCACTGGCTATTTGATCATTATTGCCTACATGCTGGCTTGTATGTATTCCGCTCCGGCTCATTTGGGACCCTGGCTTGGATTAGCGATCGGCGGAGTCTACTTTGTCTTTTGTTGGTTTCTTGGCGGGTTGTATTTAGCCGATCTTCTTCATTTGGGAATCGCGCATCGCTCGCTCGACTATAAGGAATGGTTCATAAAAACCGTCACCATCACGAATAACACCTTTGGACTCTATGTGGATCCCATCGCCTGGGTGAATCGTCATCGATTGCATCACAAGAATTCCGACCATGAGGGAGATCCCAACAAAGTTTCCAGCGATGGTTTTTGGCGGACTATGTATCGCTGCCTGATGCCCTACAAATGCAACGAGAATTTGGCCGGCGACCAGATTCTAAAGTCCCGGACTTTTCGGATCGCCGCGAATCCGGTTTTCGCAATCCTTGCACAAGCCTTTAGTTTTTTTCTCTTCTGGAGGCTGGTGGGAGATCTGAACTTTGTGCTGGTGATGTGGGTTGGAATACGAATTTTTGCGCTGTGGGTGAATATGATTCAAAACTATTGGACCCACACGCGAAAGTTTGGATACCGGCGGTATGACGATGAGGAAGACAACGCCATGAACATCGGCGAGTGGCTGCCGGTAACGGCGACCTTCAGCGCTTGTTTGCAAAACAACCATCACCATTATGAGGGTCTATTGCGGCTCAGCCATGACAAATCCGAATACGACTTCGGATTCTTAACCGTCAAATTCATGAAACAGTTGGGCTTGGTGAAGGCAACGAGAACGGGCGCGGAGTTGCCCAGGGACGTGCCCTTGGGCGGGCTGGAATTTTAGGGCGTTCTTTTTCTTCTTATAAATGGATCGATCGTTTGCCTGAAAAAGCCAGGCGCAATGGCTTCCCCGTCCAGGCCATAGACTTGCGGCCATTCATCTGGGTAGTAATACGTTCCAAAAAGTTTATCAATCCACGGAAAATGAATGGCGAAGTTCTTGTCGATGCCCTCTTTTTGAGAAGTGTGGTGCCAATGATGATATCTGGGCATAACCAAAAACTTTTCCAGCCATGGCGCATTAGGGCCGAAATTGCAATGGGTCCACGTAGCGTGAAGGGTGACAAAAATCAAATACGCCAGGATGATCGTTTGCGAAAATCCAAACATCAGAGGAACCAGGATGAATCCGCGCACGAGTGTGTCGTCTACAAAATGGGAGCGCGACCCGGCGATCCAATCCAGCGCCTTCGAAGAATGGTGCACCGCGTGAAAACGCCAGAGAAAAGGCACTTTATGCAAAGCCAGATGAATGAAATATTCGGCAATATCAGCAACCACAACGGCCAGGAAAAACTGCAAAAGCCAAGGCATTCGAGCGATCAAGTGTTGAAGAACCGGAACTCCCAAATATTTAGTCGCCTGGGTAGCGGGCAATAAAACGAGAAAAGATAAAATTTGCAAAGGGAGATGAGTGGACATGAAATAGACCACATCCAGAGTCCACTCTCTCCTGAATGTTCCTTGTTTTGGATACTGAGGCCAGAGCCTTTCGAGCGGCACGTAGATGAGCGCCATCAAAAACAAATCGAGCAAAAACCAGTCCAGGCCGATGGCAAGCCCGCCGTGCGGAGTTCCGTTAATCTGTACGCTTGATCCGCCCAAAGCCGTTGCCGCGATAGCCAGCGTCATTCCAGTCAATGCCAAAATCTTTTTCTTGCGCAGAATCGAGGAAACAACCCCGAAGAAAATGGCCGCTACGATGAGGCTCTGAATTAAAACGCGCATGGTGTGCATGGGATAATGAGGACGCAGTTCGGGAGAGCTTAGTAGCTGCGGAAAATGCAGGCATAAGACTCCTCCGAAGGAAAGAAACCCGAAAAAGGCCGACAATATCCCGCTCCACCAGCCCGTTCCGAAGCCAGTGGGCTCGGCATCACCAAAGAATGCGTTGATCTTTTGCTCGAGCACGATGTTTCCCATTTTACGTTCCTCGACTCAAGCAAGCTAGCAGCGAGATAGCCGCATGTCGCTTTCGCAGCAATGGGATTAAGCCATTATCGGAGTTCAGCGTGCTCGGCTCGCGAGCCTTTCCATTTCGCGGAAGAATTTCGCAGCGGCGTGCCTCCCCGGACAACGTCAGCCGATTCGAATTAAGCGTCGAAGAAAACCGTTTCGCCGCGCCCTTGGAGGATGATGTTCCATTCCAGCGCGCCGCTCCGTCCTTCGATTGTTCTCGCGATGAGCGTGCTCCTGCGCGCAGCTTCGACAAGTTGCAGCGCGAAATCTTCCGCGTTGCTCGGCTCATCCGGAAAATAAAGGCGTGTAACGAGTCGGCGGAGCAGGCCGCGCGTGAAAATCGAAATCGCAAGATGCGGCGCTTGCAATTTTCCGTCCGGCCCGGGGACGCGGCCCGGCTTAATCGTCGTAAAGCGAAATCGTCCTTCGTCATTTGTTGGAATCCGGCCATATCCCGAAAATCCAGGTTCCATCGACTTTTCTTGCAAGTCATCTGGATGCGCGTACTTGCCATTCGAATTGGCTTGCCAGATTTCGATGATGCCGTCAGGCACCGGCTCGCCGTCTCCATTTAGAACGCGCCCCGAAATTTCGACGCGCTCTCCCGAAACCTCCGGGCCTGCTAGGTTGTCGCGGTAGAGCCATTTAAAACCAAGGCTGAAAAATGGGCCAACGGTCTGCCATGTGGTTGCCTGAGGGCTCACGATCCTCCTCCATCCGCGTGAGTCTCCATCGGAGTGCTTTCGCGTCCGCTGAGAATAATATCGAAACGATACCCTAGCGCTTGCGACGGAATCGTAGTCTCCCAATCGAATTGCGAGATGAGACGATTGCGGGCGTTTTCGTCCTCTACGCAATTAAAAACCGAATCGAATGGAATCAACGGATCGCCCGGAAAATACATTTGCGTCACGAGGCGCGTGGCAAAGGCCGGACCGAAAAGTGAGAAATGAATATGCGCGGGCCGCCACGCATTGGGGTGATTTCCCCAGGGGTATTCGCCGGGCCGGATGGTGACGAATCGGTAGCGTCCTTCCGCGTCCGTCACGGCGTGTCCGCAGCCGGTGAAGTTCGCATCGAGCGGCGCGTTGTGCTGATCTCTGCTGTGCAGATAGCGCCCCGCCGCATTCGCTTGCCAAATTTCGATGAGCGTGTGCGGCACAGGCCGCGAATTTTCATCGAGTACGCACCCGCTCACCACGATGCGTTCCCCGAGCGGTTCGCCGGAATGCTGCCGGGTCAGATCGCAAGCTTTTGCATCACTAATTTCCCTTTCGAATACTGGCCCCGTAATTTCAGAAAGCGTGTGCGGCAGCGGCACGAGCGCATGCAGAGGCGCGCGCTTGAGCGAAGAAACATAAGGCGCGTGCAAATACTGCGGCTGCGTGCCGGGAAGGTACTTCCGATAACCGCGGATCTCGCTCATGCGCAGTCTCTCTTTCCCGACGCGATGCTTTTTTTCCCCAGAGTAGTATCCGTCATTTTCACCACAAAATCCGCCCCTCCGGGAACTATGTCTTTCCTACTCAACTGAACTGAACTCAACTCAACTCAACTCAACTCAACTCAACTCAACACCACGCCACTCCCCGCCCCGGCAACCTCCTTCCTTCTCAGAGTAATAGCATTCCCTGCAAATGTCAGACGACAAAAACTGCGCTCAAGCGAAGCACGGAATTTGGGGCATTCAAAAACGGGCGTCAAGGCGATTATCGATATGACGTGCGCGTATCGGTCAGAATCGTGTACTATCTCTCGCCGAAGCCGCTTTCTTGAATTTTTTCACTTGCCTTTCCGGGAGGATGCCCATGGCTGTTTTTTATTCGGATGCGGGTTTGAAACATCAGCTGCCTACTAAGCTCGTTTCGAAGCAACGAGTCTTGGGCCAAAACGATTCGAACCAACAAGTCTTGGACAAGAATGGTTTGAAACAACCAGGCTTAAGTGGCAACTCTTCGAAGCAACGAGTCTTGGGCCAAAACGTTTCGAAGCAAGAAGTCTTGGACAAGAATGGTTTGAAACAATCAGGCTTAATTAGGAACGATTCGAAGCCACAAGTCCTGGGCCAAAACATTTCGAAGCAACAAGTCTTGGGCCAAAACGATTCGAAGCCACAAGTCCTGGGCAAGAATGGTTCGAAACAATTCGTCTTGAGCAGGAACGATTCGAAACAACAAGTGCTGGTCAAGAGCGCGCCAAGCCAGCAAACCACTCCAAGAGAACGGAGCACTCCGACAGAACGGAGCGCGCAAAGACAACAAAGCACTCTAAGAGCACAGAGCATTCCGAGAGAAGAGGGCACCCCAAGAGAAGAGGGCATTCCAAGAGAACAGAGAATTCCAAGGCCACAGAGAATTCCAAGGCCACACAGCATTCCAAGACCGCAGACGCAGGGCAAACCCGCTTCGAACGCTCCGATCGCTGCTCCTTCGGCGGGGCCGGCGCCAATTGACGAGCACAGCGGCGATCCGAATTTCATGACTTCGCTGGCGCGCGGGCTTTCGGTGATTCAAGCTTTCTCGCATCGGCAGCGCGAACTCACGGTTTCTCAAATCAGCGCGAAGACAGGGTTTTCGCGAGCCGCAGTGCGGCGCTGCCTTTACACGCTGGCGAAACTCGGCTTCGCGGCCACCGCAGACAGCCGGCATTTCCACCTGCGACCGCGCGTTCTCACGCTTGGCCATTCGTATATTTCTTCGATGCCCCTGGCGGCAATGGCGCAACCGATTTTGCAGAATTTGAGCCGGATGGCGCACGAGTCTTGCTCGATCGCAACACTCGATAAAACGGAAATCATTTACATCGCGCGCGTAAACGTAACACGAATCATGTCCATTGACCTCAGGGTGGGCAGCCGTTTGCCGGCGTTTTGCACGTCGATGGGGCGTATATTGATGGCCGATTTGCCCGCGGAAGAGCTAGAGGAGTTTCTCTCAGGTTTGGAATTCAAGCGTTACACGGAGCGGACCGTGACAAACGCGGAAAAACTACGGCAGATTTTGCGCCTGGTGCAGCGCAATGGGTACTGCATCGTGGATCAGGAACTGGAGTCCGGGTTGCGTTCACTGGCGGTGCCGATTCGAGATTCGGCAGGACGAGTGGTCGCGGCACTCAATGTGGGAACACACGCGCAACGCGTACCGATCCAAGACCTGCATAACCGACTTCTTCCTCAACTGAAAGCCGCGTCAGAAGAACTCAGCCTGATTGTGAAATAAGCAGGGCCTTCGAAGCGAGGATGGGAAGAATAGAAGCAAAATGCGTTTTTGAATTGTCCCCGGCTAAAAACAGATGATCGCATACGGTTGATCGCCGACGTCAACGCAGCGAATGACGACCAAGGAGGCTTTTCGATGGATGAACGCGAGCGCTACGAGGAGGGCATGAAAACGAGGCGCGCCGTTTTGGGAGACGTGCACGTGGACGCCACGCTGAAAAATCGCGATGAGTTCACGAACGCGTTTCAGGATTTCCTCACGCGTTATGGGTGGGGAGAAATCTGGAGCCGGCCCGGCCTGCCGAAGGAAACACGGAGCATGCTCACACTGGCGATGATGGTGGCGCTGAACCGGCCGGACGAACTGCGCATGCATTTGAAGGCGGCTTTGCATATCGGCGTGACGCGCGAGCAAATCCAAGAGGTTTTGCTGCAAACGGCGCTTTACTGCGGCTTGCCCGCGGCGAACTCGGCATTTCATATCGCGATGGAAGTTCTTTCCGAGCACCAGGGATGAGTCATTCGGGACAGGCCCAGGCCGCTTCCTAATCCCGGATTTCAGAAATGGGGACGGAGAGCGGAGCGTGCAAATTCCTTCGCTATTCGCAATCTTCGAAGCGAGAAACAAGCGGAGCAAAGAAAGCGCGTGACCTGCGGGTTGCAGCGTGTGTATTCTCCCCCACAGAGGGCGGGCCATGCATCCGTCGAATGCCGAAGCAGTTGTTGGGGCACTCAATCACTTGCGCATTGAGCTGCCGTCGTGGGGCTTTGCCAATACGGGGACGCGATTTGGGAAGTTCGTGCAGGCGGGGGCTGCGACCAGCACGGAAGAAAAATTCAGCGACGCGGGGCAAGTGCATTTGCTGACGGGGGTGTGTCCGACGGTTGCGCTGCATGTGCTGTGGGATTTTCCGAATGGGATTCAGAGCGCAGGAGAGATCCTGAAATATTCGGAACGATATGGAGTGCAAGCGGGATCGATCAACCCAAATCTTTTCCAGGAGCAGGAATATAAATTCGGATCTTTCGGCAATCCCGATCCGGCGGTCCGGCGAAAAGCTTTTGAGCACACCAGCGAGAGCATCGAGATCGCCCGGTTAGTGCGCAGCCGGGACATTTCGATGTGGTTCGCGGACGGTTCGAACTATCCGGGAACAGCGAATATCCGGCAGCGGAAACATTGGTTTGAGGAAGGGCTCGCGGCCGCGCACGCGGAACTTTCTCCGACGCAGCGGCTGCTGGTGGAATACAAACCGTTCGAACCGGCGTTCTATCACACAGACATTGCGGATTGGGGAATGGCACTGCATCTGGCTCGCGCGGCGGGACCGCAGGCAAAGGTGCTAGTCGATACAGGGCACCATTATGCGGCGCAAAATATTGAACAGATCGTGACTTGGCTACTTTCGGAGGGGATGCTGGGCGGATTCCATTTTAACGACCGGCGATATGCGGATGATGATTTGACGCTGGGCTCGATTGATCCGTATCAGATCTTCCGCATTTTCCACGAAATTCTGCTCTACGAATGGGAGACGGCAAAGCAGGCGGACATCGCGTACATGGTCGACCAGAGCCACAATTTGAAAGGGAAGATCGAGGCGATGATTCAAACTGTGTGCACGGCGCAGGAACTTTATTCAAAAGCGGCGCTCGTGAATTATCCCGAGTTGCTGCGGGCGCAGGAGAGCTGCGATTTAATCCGCGCGGAATCTTTGTTGCAGGATGCGTTCGCTACGGACGTGCGCCCTTATCTGCGCGAATGGCGGAAAACGAAAGGCCTGCCGGAGAATCCGATGGACGCGTTCCGCCAAAGCGGATACCTGGAGCGCATCACGAAGGAACGCGCCGCCAGGAATTCGCAGGGCGTGTCCTCGTATGCGTAGCAGCACGTCTTGCAAACCGTATCTGGCGATTGATTTGGGTGCGGAGAGCGGGAGAGCGATATTGGCTCATCTCCGCGGCGGCGTTTTAACGACACAAGAAATACATCGATTCAAGAACGAGACCGTCGAATATGGCGGGAGCCTGCACTGGGATGTGGCGCGACTGTGGTGGGAAATACGAAAAGCGCTATCGGGATTGCAAGAAACGGAACTGGCGGGAATGGGCGTCGATGCCTGGGGAGTCGACTACGCGCTGCTCGGCGAGAAGGGCGAGTTGCTGGAAAATCCATACCACTATCGCGACGCGCGAACGACGGGAGTGATGGAGGAAGTTTTTCGAAAGGTTGCAAAAGAGGAGATTTACGCGGCCACGGGAATTCAGTTTATGGCCATCAACACCCTCTATCAACTTTTTGCGGCGGCACGAGAGACGCCCGCTTTGCTGAAGGCCGCGCAGAAGTTGATCACGATTCCCGATCTTTTCCATTACTGGCTGACGGGGAACGCGGTTTGCGAGTTTACAAACGCGACGACCACGCAGCTCGTAAATCCTCGAACGCGCGGATGGGCGCGAGAATTGATCGAGCGACTAGATTTACCAGGCCATTTGTGGGGTGAGATCGTCGAGCCGGGAAGAGAAATCGGGAAACTGCGGCCAAACATCGGGCGGGATGCTTCGCTTACGAATACTCCCGTGATCGCGCCGGCGGCGCACGATACGGGTTCGGCGGTTGCGGCGATTTCCGCTCGAGAAGGCACGGCGTTTCTCAGTTCCGGAACATGGTCGCTAGTGGGGACGGAGCTTGACGCGCCGGTCCTTTCACCTGAGGCCTTGCGGTTGAATTTCACGAACGAGGGCGGAGTCTGCGGGACTACTCGGCTATTGAAAAACGTGATGGGGCTTTGGATGTTGCAGTGCTGCCGGCAAACGTGGGGCGCGCAAGGGCAAAGCACCGATCTTTCGGAATTGATGGAACTTGCGGCGCGCGAAGAATCCTTCCGCTCGCTGGTCGATCCGGATCATGATTCTTTCCTGCGTCCGCCGAACATGCTTTCCGCTATGGACCAATTTTGTTCGCGAACGCAACAGCCTTCCCCAAAATCGGCTGCGGGCTACGTTCGTGTGATACTGGAGAGTATGGCTTTCAAATACCGAATGGTGGTTTCGAATCTCGAAAAGCTCACCGGCAGGCGCATCGAACGAATTCGCGTCATCGGCGGCGGCTCGAAGAACCGTTTGCTCAACCAACTGACTGCGGACGCCACCGGGAAGACCGTTTTGGCAGGGCCCGCGGAGGCAACGGCGATCGGAAACGTGGCGATGCAGATTCTAGCGACCGGAGAAGCCGCCTCTTTGCAGGAAGTGCGCGGGATTGTCGACCGGTCTTATCCGGTCGAAGCATTCGAACCGCTGGATCCTGAAAAATGGAATCACCAAGCGGAGCGCTTTGAACATTATTGTGAGGCCGTGTATGCCTGAAATCAGGAAGACAACTTTTCTGCAGGATTTGTGGAAGGCGGAGAGCGCGGAGGCGCTTGCGGGCAATCCGCTGGCGCTGTTGCGCTATCGGTCAAACCTTCTCGGAGCGGATCTTCGAATCACCAACTTTGGCGGAGGGAATACGAGTTCCAAAATCGAACTTTCAGATCCGTTCAGCGGCAAGCCGGTGCGAGTTCTCGCCGTGAAAGGCAGCGGCGGGGACCTTGGCTCGATCAAGGATTCTGGTTTTGCTTTGCTTTATCAAGAGCGATTGGAACAACTGAGGGGACTCTACCGAGGCGAGGCGCACGAAGACGAAATGGTGGGCTACTACCCGCTATGCGCGTTTGACGAAAATCGCGTCGCGGCTTCCATCGATACGCCGCTTCACGCGCTGCTGCCATTTGCGCATGTGGATCATCTGCATCCGGATTGGGCAATTGCGCTCGCCGCGAGCGCGAACGGGGAGCGCAAGCTCGAAGAGTTCAATCGAGAGTATGGGCGCAAAATCGCGTGGGTGCCGTGGCAACGTCCGGGCTTTGAATTGGCGCTGCTGATCGAGCGAGCGGTGCAAGAGAATTCGGGAATCGATGGAATTCTGCTGGGCGGGCATGGACTTTTTACGTGGGGCGATACGCAGAGGGATTGCTACCTGAGCAGCATCCATACGATCGATGAGATGGGCGAATTTATTCTGCGACATCAAAAGAAGAAGGGAACGCTATTCGGCGGGTTGGAACAGGCCGCGCTTCCCGAGCGCAAGGAAATTGCTGCGCAGATCTTGCCTGCATTGCGCGGCGCGCTTTCCTCGAGCCGCCGCGTGATTGCGCATTACGCCGATGAAGTGGACGCTTTGAACTTTGCCGGTTCTGCATGGTCGCGGGAATTGAGCGCGCTTGGCACAAGCTGCCCGGACCACTTTTTGCGAACTCGAGTCTGCCCACTCTTCCTCGATTGGGAGTCTGCCGGTAGCGATGTGCACGCGTTGAAGTTGGGAATTCCAGCGCAGGTCGCCGCATATCGCGAGGCGTACAAAAAATACTACGAAGACTGGGCAACCGCCGATTCGCCAAAACTGCGCGATGCGAATCCTTCGGTCGTCATCGTTCCGGGCCTCGGAGTGTTTGGCTTTGGAAAGAACAAAAAAGAGGCGCGCATTACCACGGAATTTTTCATCAACGCCATCCACGTGATGGCAGGCGCGAATGCTTTGGAGGACGGAGACGTTTCTCATCCTCTTCCGCAGGCGCGGCACGCCGAGCAATCGAAACATTTCACGCACTTCCACAACTACGTTGCGCTGCCGCGGTCGGAAGCATTCCGAATCGAATACTGGGCGCTCGAAGAGGCGAAATTGCGGCGGATGCCCGCCGCGGCCGAGTTCAGCGGGAAGATTGCGCTGATCGTAGGCGGTGCGAGCGGCATCGGAAGAGAAACATCGCTTCTGCTTGCTCGCAAGGGGGCACATCTGGTGGTGGCAGATTTCGACGAGGCGGGCGCGAAAAAAACGGCGGAGCAAGCCGCCTCGCTGGCGAGCCCGGAATTTGCGATTTCCACTGGCGCGGATTTGAGCTCGCCGGGAAGTCTTGCGAAAGCCGTGCGGCGAACAATTCTGGAGTTCGGCGGGCTGGACATCGTGGTGAACACGGCGGCTATTTACCCTGTACCGGGCGACGATGGGGAACTCTCGGAAGCGCTCTGGGCGAAAACCTTCTCCGTGAACGTGACCGGCAATTATTTATTGGCGCGCGCGACAGCGGGCGTATTCGAGGAGCAGGGCTTGCCTGGCGCCATGGTGCTCACAAGTTCGGCAAACGCGGTTGTGCCGAAGAAGGGAAGCGAGGCGTACGACACGAGCAAGGCGGCGCTGCACCACCTCATACGAGAATTGGCGATTAAACTTGGTCCCACGGTTCGAGTGAACGGGATCGCGCCGGCCACGGTTGTCGCCGGGTCCACTATGTTTCCCCGCGACCGCGTCGTGCAATCTCTGCAAAAATACAAGATTGCATTTTCCGAATCCGATTCCACGGAAGCCTTGCGGGAGAAACTGGCGAATTTCTACGCGCAACGCACGATCACGAAACAGCCGATCACGCCTGAGCTCTGTGCGGCGGCTATCGTGTGGCTGGCTGGAGAGCAGAGCGCCCGAACCACCGGACACGTGATTCCCGTGGATGGGGGCTTGTCCGAAGCGTTTCTTCGCTAAAACTTTCGGGCCGATTTTTGTCGGACGCACGTTTGCGGGCGCGACGAAGGGGAATGCCATGCAACGAATCTGTTTTGTTCTTCAGGTAAAGCCTGGACGGATTCTGGAATACAAAGAGCGCCATCGAGCGGTTTGGCCGGAGATGAGGCGAGCGCTCGAGGAGACGGGATGGAACAATTATTCGTTGTTCCTGCGGCCGGACGGGCTTCTCGTCGGGTACCTCGAAACGGAAAGTTTTGAGCGCGCCCGGGCGGGAATGGCAACCCGAGAAGTGAACGAACGATGGCAACGGGAGATGGCGGGATTTTTTGTGCAGCCGAAAGAATTGCTGCCGGACCAGGCGATGTCTCCGTTAGAAGAGATTTTTCATGTGTGAAATTCCGACGAGGAAATTGTGATCCCAAATCCTGCTCTTGGCGTTTTCTTTCACTGGCTCGGAGGTCTGGCGTCGGCGAGTTTTTATGTGCCGTATCGCGGAGTGAAGCGCTGGTCCTGGGAAACATATTGGCTGGTGGGAGGATTTTTCAGTTGGATCATTGCGCCGTGGATTCTGGCGTTTTTGTTGACGCGGGATTTGCTTCACGTTTTGGCGGAGACGCCGGGGACGACTGTTTTTTGGGCTATTTTTTTCGGGCTGCTCTGGGGCGTTGGCGGGCTCACCTTCGGTCTTACGATGCGTTATCTCGGGTTGTCGTTGGGCATGGCGGTGGTGCTGGGGCTGTGCGACGTGTTTGGCACCTTGATGCCGCCGATTTTCAGCGGGGTTTTCTTCAGCCAGGTTCTTGGCACTGCGTCCGGAAGGATTATTCTCGGCGGAGTCTTCGTCTGCTTGTTGGGAATTGCGGCGGCCGGAGTCGCGGGGATTTACAAAGAACGCGCAATGTCTGCGGAGCAAAAGAGGGCGGTGATCAAGGAGTTCGATCTGAAGAAAGGCCTTGCTGTGGCGACGCTGTCCGGCGTCATGAGCGCTTGTTTTGCCTACGGGCTTGCGGCGGGCGCTCCAATCAAAGCGCTCACATTGCAACATGGCACGCCAACGCTTTGGCAAGGTTTGCCGGTGCTCGTTGTGGTTTTGATCGGCGGATTTACAACTAATTTTGTGTGGTGCGTGGCTCTGAATATCAGGAACAAAACGGGATTTCAGTATTTTTCGTCGAACGCCGAAAAATACCAAGCCATCGAGAACGAACCCATTTTGGAAACGGCGATCGACGCTCCCAGCCGAGAAGTCGTCGAACAAATTCCCGTGTCGAAGGTTGCGGAGCGCACGTCCGTGCCCATGTTTGCAAACTATCTTCTCTGCGCGCTTGCTGGAACCACGTGGTACTTCCAGTTTTTTTTCTACACCATGGGAGAGACGCAGATGGGGAAATACGGTTTCTCGAGCTGGACGCTGCACATGGCGAGCATCATCATTTTCAGCACGCTTTGGGGGCTGGGTTTTAAGGAATGGAAGGGCGCGGGCTCTCCGGCGATGCGGTTTCTGACGCTGGCGCTGATTTTGTTGGTTGGCTCGACGGTGATCGTCGGTTACGGAAATTTTCTTGGGGTCGCGGCCACGCATTGACGCGAGGCAGCTTTGCTTCGTTTCGCCAAAGGAGGCATTCTGTTATTCACGTGTCCGGGTTGGACCAAGATTAAGTGGCGCGCCCGGCCAGATTCGAACTGGCGACCCTCTGCTTAGAAGGCAGATGCTCTATCCAACTGAGCTACGGGCGCTGACTTCCTTGATTCTAATCGATTTGCTCCCCGGCAGAATATAGCCAAAAAAGAAGCAGCGCTTTGCCACACAACCAGGAGGCACCTGCCTCTGAAAACTCAATAGGGAATCTTGCCAGGCTGATTAACCCACGCGCGAAACCCCGCCTGCGCCTCTTCGCGCATCATCTGAATCGTCGGAATTCGCCGCAGCGAATGAGCCAGTTTCAGCTCGCCGTAGATGAACGAATCATCAAATCCGATCTTCGCCGCGTCCTCGGCCGCATTTCCAAAATAAATCCGCGCCAGCCGCGCCCAATAAATGGCTCCGAGACACATCGGGCATGGTTCGCACGAAGTGTACAGCTCGCACCTCCTCAGTTCGAACACGCCTAATTTCTCGCAGGCCTGCCGAATCGCGAGCACTTCCGCGTGCGCCGTCGGATCGTTCGTTGAGGTTACGCGGTTCACGCCCTCCGCGATGATCGTCCCGTCTTTCACAATCACCGCGCCGAACGGCCCGCCCGCCCCCGACTGCACTCCCTCGATGGAAAGTTGAATCGCGCGCGCCATGAAAGCATTATTCATCGAATTGAGCGATACATCTCTCCGTTTCCCAAGTTTGCTGACGCTTTAGCCTGTTTAGCCCGCCTGCTGGTCGTAATCCACCGCAGCACTTGCGACTATGTTCCGCTGTTTCCCCAGAAATCCGCGGCAAACCGCACACCAACCCTCTCGCCGATTCGCAAGTATATGCCCGTACTTCTTCCGCCCTGCACTTTTTTGGCATCGATTTATCGATTTTGCTGGCTTGAAAAGCTGAACCTATCCGTTTAACCTCGCCTCTAACTCATGCGAGTTTTTCTCATGCTCGTCGACCGCCTATGACTTTGCGCGCCTTCCTCTCCAAACGTGTCGTGACGCCCATCGGTGTCCGCCCAGCCGCTCTCCTCGTCGAAGCCGGCCGCATCCGCGACGTCGTTCCACCGCATCAACTTCCGCCTCGCGCCGAAGTCCATGATTTTGGCGATCTAGTTCTTCTTCCCGGCCTTGTCGATTCTCACGTTCACATCAACGATCCCGGCCGCTCCGATTGGGAAGGTTTCGAGACCGCCACGCGCTCCGCTGCCGCGGGTGGTTACACCCTCCTCGTCGACATGCCCCTGAATTGTCTCCCCGCCACCACCTCCGTTTCCGCCCTCGACGCCAAGCGCTCCGCCGCGCGCGGCATCTGCTGCGTCGATTGGCGCGCCTGGGGAGGCGTCGTCGCCGACAACCAGCTCGACATCGAGCCGCTCGCCGACGCCGGCGTCCCCGGCTTCAAATGTTTTCTCATCCATCCCGGCATCGATGGGTTCACCATGGTCAGCGAGCCGCAACTCCGCGCCGCCTTGCCTCACGTCGCTCGCACCGGCCTGCCCCTTCTCGTCCACGCCGAGCTTCCCGCTCCCATCGCTTCGGCCACTGCCCGCCTCTCTGCAGCCGATTGGTCTCTCTACGAAACTTATCTCCAATCGCGCCCCGAAGAAGCGGAACTCTCCGCCATCCGCCTCCTTCTTTCCCTCTGCGGCGAATTCCGCTTCCGCCTGCACATCGTCCATCTCTCCGCCGCCCAGGCCCTCCCAGAATTGCGTGCCGCGCGTCTCGCCGGCTTGCCCGTCACGGTCGAGACCTGCCCGCATTATCTGCATCTCACCTCCGAAAAAATCCCCCGCGGCGCAACTCTCTTCAAGTGCGCTCCTCCGATCCGCAGCCGCGAAAATCGCGAGGAGCTTTGGCAGGCTCTCCGCGAAGGCACGATCGATCTCATCGTCACCGATCATTCTCCGTGTCCTCCGCAAATGAAAAAGCTCGCCGAAGGTAATTTCCAGACCGCCTGGGGCGGTATTGCCAGTCTCTCTGTCGCCCTTCCTGTCATTTACACGGAAGCTTCCCGGCGCGGTTTTTCGCTGAACGACGTCGCCCGCTGGATGGCCGAAGCCCCCGCGGAACTCGCTGGCTGCGCAAACCGCAAAGGACGTCTCGCTCCCGAATACGACGCCGATTTCGTTGTCTTCGATCCCGAAAGCGAATTCAGCGTCACCGAAAATCGCTTGCATTACCGTCATCCGCTTTCGCCGTATCTGGGAGAAACGCTAAAGGGCGTCGTGAAAGCCACCTATCTTCGTGGCAATCCCATTTTTTGTGACGGCAATTTTCAGGGAGATCCCATCGGCGAGGAATTTCGCCCGTAGCGCGCATCGCCGCAAACGGGCTGCAACGCCGCAAAGGTGAATATCGTGTCGCTCATCCTCATTCGCACGTCTTCCCCGGCCACGATGCCGCTTGTCTGTCATAAACTAGGGCAAGCCACAAATCTGGCCCAATGAAAATGAACCGCCCACCCTCGCCGCTCCCATGAATCCCCCTGCCATCGTCGGCGCCTCCGTTCCTCGCCGGGAAGGCCTCGCCAAAGTTACCGGCCAGGCCCGCTACGTCGACGACTTCGTCCTGCCCGGCATGCTCTTCGGCGCCACCGTTCGCAGCCAAATCCCTCGCGGCACAATCAAAAAGTTTTCTTTCACGCCCGAGATCGATTGGGGCGAGTTTGTCATCGTCACTCCAAAAGACATTCCCGCCAAGAATTGCATCGCTCTCCTCGATGACGATCAGCCCTGCCTAGCCGATGGTGTCGTCAATCATCCCGAAGAGCCTCTTCTCCTCCTCGCTCATCCCGACCGCCATGTTCTTCCGAAAGCTGTCGCGGCCGTTTCCCTCGAATACGATCCGCTTCCCCCGCTCTTCACCATCGAAGAAAGTGAAGCCGTCTCCCAAAAAATCTGGGGCGCGGATAATCTTTTCAAATCCTATCTGATCGAAAAAGGCGATCTCGATTCCGTTTGGCAACACGCGGACTACATCGTCGAAGGCGAATACACCACCGGCGCGCAGGAGCAGCTCTACATCGAAAACAACGGCATGATCGCCGCCTTCGACTCCGAGCACGGCCTCACCGTTTGGGGCTCGCTGCAATGTCCTTATTACGTCCACAAAGCCCTCATGAAACTTTTCGGCCTGCCCGAGGATCGTGTACGCGTCGTGCAAATGGAAACCGGCGGCGCGTTTGGCGGCAAGGAGGAATATCCCTCTATGATTGCCGCGCACGCCGCGCTTCTCGCCTGGAAATCCGGCAAGCCCGTCAAAATGATTTACGACCGCATGGAAGACATGGCCGCCACTACGAAGCGCCATCCTTCTCGAACGCGCCATCGCACCGCCGTCGCGAAAGACGGCAAAATTCTCGGCGGCGAAATCGATTTCACCATCGACGGCGGCGCCTACAAAACTTTGTCTCCCGTTGTTCTCTCGCGCGGCGCCATTCACGCCGGCGGTCCCTACTTTTGGCCCGCCGTTCGCATTCACGCCAAAGCTGTCGCCACCAACGCGCCGCCACATGGCGCCTTCCGCGGATTTGGCGCGCCGCAGTCCCTCTTCGCGCTCGAACGCCACATGGACCGCATCGCCCAAGTCGCCGGTCTCTCTCCCGTCGAGCTTCGGCGCCGCAATTTCCTTCAACCCGGCCAGACCACCACCACCGGCCAGGTCATTCGCGAAGAAATCGATTTGCCCAGTCTCCTCGATCGCGCCCTCGAACTCTCGGACTATCGCGCGAAAAAAGAGCTCTTCGCGAACGAAAATCCCCGTTCCCGCCGCAAAAAGGGAATCGGCATCGCCGCTTTTCTCCACGGCGCGGGATTTACCGGCGCCGGCGAACGCTATCTCGGTTCCGTCGTCGGCGTCGAAGCCTGCGCCGATGGCGGCCTCAGCATCCTCGTCTCCAGCACCGAATTCGGCCAAGGCACCAACACCGTGCTCTGTCAGATCGCCGCCGAAGCCCTCGGACTTCGGTATGAAGATGTCTCTATGGCGCAGCCCGACACGCACAAGGTCCCCAATAGCGGTCCCACCGTCGCCTCGCGCACCGTCATGGTCGTCGGCAAACTCGTCCAATCCGCCGCACTCGGCATCAAAAAAACGCTCAGTCGCCGCGGGCCTGCTCGCCGATTGCTATTCGCCCGAAGAGTTCCGCTCCGCATGCCGCGCTTACGTCGCGAAGCAAGGAACATTTCGCAGTTTCGCCCAGTACGAGCAGCCCGAAGACATTGTTTGGGATGAAGAAACCTACCGCGGCTCCGCCTATGCCGCTTTCGCGTGGGCCGTTTACGTCGCCGAAGTCGCCGTCGACCCCGCCACCTACAGTGTTTCCGTCGAAGACTTCGTCGCGCTCCAGGAAGTCGGCAAAGTGCTTCATCCCGTTCTCGCCGCGGGACAAATTATCGGCGGCATCGCGCAAGCCATCGGTTTTGCTCTCTATGAAAAAGTGATTTGGCGGGATGGCCGCATGCAAAACGGCCAGATGACCAACTACATCATGCCCACCTCCGCCGATCTTCCCCCCATTCGCGTTTTCTTCGAGGAATTGGGCAACGTTCACGGCGCGTATGGCGCAAAAGGAATCGGCGAACTTCCCATGGACGGTCCCGCTCCCGCGATCATAAACGCCGTCGAAGACGCGCTCCACGTCTCCTTCAACTCGATTCCGCTCCTTCCCGAAGACATCTTCGAAGCTCTCTCGGAAAACGCAAGGCTTGAAAACGCAACTCCCGAAACCACTTCGCCTGCCGCGCGGGGCGTGCGATGAGCAAATCCTTGCCAGCCTCCGAAAAATGCGAAATCTCGTTCACACTCAACGGCAAGCAAGCCATCGTCCATGCCCTTCCGATGGAACGTCTTCTCGACGTCCTCCGCATCGAGCTCGGCCTCACGGGAACCAAAGAAGGATGCGGCGAAGGCGAGTGCGGTTCGTGTTCCGTCCTGATCGATGGATCGCTCGTGAATAGCTGTCTCATTCCCGTCCTTCAAGCCGCCGGCACCAGCATCGTCACTATTGAGGGCTTGGCTTCCGGGGGCCGTTTGCAAAACCTGCAGCAATCGTTTCTCGAATGTGGCGGCGCGCAATGCGGCATCTGCACGCCCGGCATGATTCTCGCCGCGCATCATCTTCTCTCCAAAAATCCGCGGCCCTCTCTCGAAGAGATTCGCGAAGGTTTGTCCGGCAATCTTTGCCGCTGCACCGGCTATCTGCAAATTGTGGAAGCCGTCGCCGAAGCCGCGCGCCGGAGTGCTGCAACGTGAGGGTTAATCCCGTCGAGTACGAACTCGTCGCTCCGCGCACTCTCCCCGCGGTCTTGTCGCTTCTCGCCGAAAATCCCGGCGCGTGGCTCCCCATCGCCGGAGGGACCGATTTGATGGTCCAGTATTCCGCCGGGCATCTTTCCGCGCGCAAGCTTGTCAGCATCTGGAATCTTGCCGAGCTGCGGCGCATCGAAATTCTGCCGGACGAAATTCGCATTGGCTCTGGCTGCACCTACACCGATCTCCGCGAAAACGAAGTCATCGCCCGCGAATTCGGCTTGCTCTCTCGCGCCGCCGGTTGGACCGGCGGCATCGCCAACCAGAATCGCGGCACCCTCGGCGGAAATATCGTCAACGCTTCGCCCGCCGCCGATTCGCTCCCCTCGCTTCTCGTCTATGAAGCCGAACTTCTTCTTGTTTCCGTCCGCGGCCAGCGCCGCGTCCCCTACGCGAATTTTCACGTCGCCTATCGCAAAACCCAGCTCCACTCCGACGAACTGATTCTCGCCATCTGCATCAAAAGGCGGTTTTCAGAGTATTATGCGCATGCGCGAAAAGTCGGCGCTCGCAACGCTCAGGCCATCGCCAAGGTCGCCCTCGCTGCGCTGGGCCAATTCGCGGATGGTGTTGTCGAAGACGTCCGTCTCGCCGTGGGAAGCGTCGCGCCCGTTCCGCTTCGTTTAACCGAGACCGAGCGTCTCCTAAGAGGAAAAAAGATCGATACTCAGCTCATCCAAACTGCAAGAGCCGCCGCCGCTGCCGAAGTCCGCCCGATTGACGACATTCGCTCCACGGCTCGTTACCGCGCAGCCGTGACCGGAAATCTCGTCGCCGATTTTCTCGAACAATGGCAAGCTCGCTCAGCGCCGCCTGAAAATAAGCAGAATGTCCTCGCTCGTTGGAACTCTCTCCCTCCCGCCGAAGCCGCCGAAGAGATTCTGCCCTGCTGTGGCTCGCAAGCCTGGGCTCGTGCCATGGCCGCTCGTAGGCCGCTGGCCGACGAATCCGCTCTGCTCGCCGCCTGCAATCAAGTCTGGAACTCTTTGCAGGAATCCGATTGGCTCGAAGCCTTTCGCAGCCATCCGCGCATCGGCGAATCCCATGCGCCAGCTTCCGCTCCCGCGCAATCCGCATCCTGGTCCGGCGAAGAGCAGCGCAAAGTTGGCGCTGCCGGTGAGGATCTCAAGTCCGCTCTCGCCGAGGGCAATCGCGCTTACGAGCAGCGCTTCCATCGTATTTTCATCGTTTGTGCTTCGGGAAAATCGCCTTCCGAAATTCTGGAAATTCTCCGCCGTCGCCTGCAAAGTGACGAAACCACGGAACTCCGCGAAGCAGCCGGGCAGCAGCTCCAGATCACCCAGCTCCGGCTGAAGAAATGGCTCTCTTCATGAAACGAATCTCGACCCACGTTCTAGACACGACGCAAGGCAAGCCCGCAGATGACGTTCCCGTGCGCCTCGAACGGCGCGAATCTGGCGGCGAGTGGCGCATCCTTTCTTCTTCTCGCACGGATGAAGAAGGCCGCTGCGCGCAATTGCTTCCGGAAAACGAAGCCCTTCGCGCCGGCATTTATCGCTTGGTGTTCGACGCCGGAACGTATCATCACACGCAAAACGTCGAGGGATTTTATCCCGTCGTCGAAATCACCTTTCAAGTCCGCGACGACGACTCGCACTTCCACATTCCGCTACTCCTGAGTCCGCACGGCTACACCACGTATCGGGGAAGCTGATCCCATGATCACCCTCGCCGAAAACTCCTACGGAAAATCCCGCGTCCGCCTTGCGAAAGTGAAGCGCCATCCGCATCATCACGATTTTCGCGAATGGACTATCGACATTCAGTTCGAAGGTGATTTCGCTTCCTGTTTTGTCGCCGGCGATAACAGCAAGATTCTTCCCACGGACACCATGAAAAACACGGTGTACTCGCTGGCTCGAAATTCTTCCTCCGAGTGCATGGAGGATTTTGGCAAGGAGCTCGTCACCTTCTTCCTGCAACGCAACCCGCAGGTTTCCGCCGCGCGCGTCGCGCTTTCGGAAAAAAACTGGGAACATCTCCAGTCTGGCGGCAAGCCGCATCCCACCGCGTTCATCCAGGCGAGTGCCGAGTGCCAGACGGCTGAAATTTCCGCAGCCCGCACCGGCCCGCTTTCCGTTCGCTCCGGCTTCGAAAATCTCATTATCTTGAAAACGGCTGGCTCGGAATTTGCCGGATTCTTGAAAGATTCGCTGACTACTTTGCCGGAAGCGTCCGACCGCTTGCTCGGCACTTCCGTCCGCGCGCGCTGGACCTATTCTTCTCCCGCTCAACCTTTTTCCAGTTTGCGTTCGAAAATTCGCGAATCTTTGCTTGCCATTTTCGCTTCGCACGCAAGCAAATCCGTCCAGCACACGCTGTACGCCATGGGCGAAGCCGTTCTCGCTAAGGTCCCGGAAATCGAGGACATCGAATTGGCCATGCCCAATAAGCATTGCCTTTTGGTGGACCTTTCGCGCTTCGGGCAGGACAATCCCAATGAGATTTTTGTGCCGGTCGATGAGCCTCACGGCACCATCGAAGCGCGCCTTTGCCGGAGCAAGTGAGATTTCGCGTCCATGCCTGAAAGCGCCACAATTCGCGCCCAAGAAATTCTCGCTCGCTGCAAGACTCTCGATTTGTTTTCCGAAGATTCCGGCGCCACGCGCCGCACGTTTCTCTCTCCTCCGATGCGCGACTGCCACTCCGAAATCGCAGGTTGGCTGCAAGCCGCCGGAGCGGAAGTCGCCATCGACGCCGCCGGAAATTTGCGCGCTTTCTACCCGGCAGCGCAATCCGCCGCGCCCCGTCTTCTCCTCGGCTCGCATCTTGACACCGTTCCGAACGCCGGCGCGTACGACGGCGTTCTCGGCGTGCTCCTCGCTGTCGCCTTGCTCGAATCCCTCGAACGCCGCCGTCTCCCTTTCGCCATCGAAATCGCTGCATTTTCCGAAGAAGAAGGCGTCCGCTTCGGCATTCCTTTCATCGGCAGCCGCGCGCTCGTCGGCAGGCTCGATCACGAACTGCTCGATCGCCGGGATGCCCAGGGAATTTCCGTTCGCGCCGCCATCGAAAACTTTGGATTGCACCCGGCGGAAATTCCGGAAGCCAAACTGTCGGAAGACACGTTCGCCTATTTGGAATTTCACATCGAACAAGGGCCAGTTCTCGAGTCGCTCGGGCTGCCTCTTGGCGTCGTCGAAGCCATCGCGGCGCAGACCCGCATCGAGCTTGTGTTTATGGGCCGCGCCAATCATGCGGGCACCACGCCGATGCATCTCCGCCATGACGCCATCGCCGCCGCAGCGGAGTGGACCGTTGCCGTCGAGCGCACCGCAAAGAGTGTTGCAGGCTTGGTCGCGACGGTGGGCCGCATCGAAGCGAAACCAGGCGCGATCAATGTGATCGCCGGGGAAGCGCGCGTCACTCTCGATCTGCGCCACCAATCGGACGAAGAAAATTCTCGCGCTGCGGATTCGCTGGTGCGTCTCGCGGAAGAAATTGCGGAACGACGCGGCTTGTCGCTTCGCCGCAAATTGCTCCTTAGCCAGAAAGCGGTGGCCATGGATGCATTTCTCGCCGATCAGATTGAAAAGGCGATTCGCAGCACGGGCTGCACGCCGCATCGCATGACGAGCGGCGCCGGCCATGACGCCATGATCCTCGCGGAGAAAATCCCCGCAGCGATGATTTTTCTGCGCTCTCCCGGCGGCATCAGCCACGACCCTTCCGAATCCGTCGAATTGGATGATGTCGCCAAAGCCCTGGAATGCGGCCTGCATTTGCTCGATCAGTTTGCGAGTTCCAACGAAATTCAAAAAAGGATGTGTCGTGCATAATCTTGGTCAAACGCGTAGCGCCCAAAAACACAATCACATGCTCCAGACGCCGGACACGTTCGTTCGCACCACCTTGCCGGGCATGAAATCCTGCGCCGCGATCGTCCATGCCGGACCGGCGCTTGGAGCGAAGTTCACGCAATACACCGCCGAATTTGAATCCGCAGGCGAACTCGGTGGGACGCTCGCGCAGCGCTTCCTCTACGTGCTCGATGGCCGGCTGAGTTTGGATGTGGACGGCCACAAGAGCGAATTGGAAGCACGCGGCTTTGCGTATTTGCCCGCAGGCGTTTCGCATCGCGTCGTTGCCGCGCGGGCGAGCCGCGCCGCCGTCATCGAAAAAAGTTACCAGCCGCTAGCATCGATCGATCCGCCGCGTGCGATTATTTCCAGCGAAGACGCAATTTCCTCGCAGGCGCTGAACGACGATTCCAATCTTTACGTGAAATGCCTTCTTCCCGATGCCGCGCAATTTGATTTTGCCGTCAACACCATGGTCTACCAGCCGGGCGCCGCGCTCAGCATGGTGGAAATGCACATCATGGAACACGGACTTCTCATGCTCGAAGGCGGCGGCATTTATCGCCTCGGCGATTCCTGGTATCCCGTCACCGCGGGCGATTTCATCTGGATGGGCCCGTGGTGCCCGCAGTGGTTCGGCGCCCTCGGCAAAGTACCCGCGAAATATCTCATCTATAAGGATGCGAATCGACATCCTCTTTCCGGTGCGCCTCCGACAGGCGCGCAGCCATGAACCTGGCAATAGATCGAAATCGTTTGCTCGATGAAATCGAAGAACTGGCGAAGATTTCCGATGCGGAGCCTCCCGCGGTGACACGCGTCATTTTTTCGGAGACGGATGCGCGCGCGCGGGAGTGGTTCATCCAGCGCTGCTGGGAAGCCGGGCTGGATGTGCGCAGAGATGCGGTTGGAAATATGTTTGCGCGATGGAGCGGCTCTGAAGCAAACGCGCCGGCGGTTGGAACGGGCTCGCATATCGATGCGATACCCAACGCCGGAAAATACGACGGCGTCGTCGGCGTGCTTGGCGGCCTCGAAGCGATTCGCGCGCTGCAGCGCGGCGGCTTTCGTCCGAGACATTCGATCGAGTTGCTGCTCTTCACGTCGGAAGAGCCGACGCGGTTTGGGATTGGGTGTCTCGGAAGCAGGCTGCTTTCGGGCACGTTGTCTCCGGATTTGGCTCGAAAACTGGTGGACAAAGAGGGCGCGTCGCTCGAGGAAGTCCGGGGCAAAGCTGGTTTTATCGAGCCGCTCGAAGAAGTGAAACTGTCCGACAACTATTACAAAGCATTTGTCGAGCTGCATATCGAACAAGGGCCGCTGCTGGAGCAGCAGAAAATACCGCTGGGGATTGTTACGAGCATCGCGGCGCCGGCGAGTTTTCGGATCGCGATCGAAGGAGCGGGCGGACACGCCGGGGGAATGCTGATGCCGGACCGGCGGGATGCGTTGTGCGCGGCGGCGGAATTGATTCTCGCGATTGAAAACGCGGCGAAAACGAGCGGCGCAATCGATACCGTCGCGACGGTCGGCATTTGCGACGTTTTTCCCGGCGCGGTCAACTCCGTTCCCAGCCGCGTAAATTTGACTTTGGATATTCGCGACACGAGCCTGGAGCGGCGCGACGCGGTGATGTGCGAGATCGAAACCGCTCGCAAAAAAATTGCAGCGAAGCGGGGAGTGGCGATCCGCGAGGAGTTGGTGAACGCGGATGCGCCAGCGCAGTGCGCTCCCGCGGTCACCGAGGCGCTTTCGCAAGCTTGCGCGAAACACGGTTTCGTTGCGATTCCGATGGTGAGCCGCGCTTATCATGATTCACTTTTTATGTCGCGCATCGCGCCGGTGGCGATGCTATTTATCCCTTGCCGCGGCGGCTATAGCCACCGACCCGATGAGTACGCTTCGCCGGAAGATATAGAGCGCGGGGTGCTGGTGCTGGCGGAAACGCTGGCGAGTCTTGCTGGTTGAATAAGAGAGAACAACAGAACGCGCTGATGGATTTGCAGACGGCGCAAGATGAGTGCGGCCAGACGGGCACAGCGTGCCGTGCCCCTACAAAGGATTGGCGCACGATTCGCTTTGCGGGATTCACTTTGCCTCCAGAATGCTGCGGTGCCTGGCATAGCCGGGCTTGATGACTTTGTAGATGAAAGCGATACGCTGGTCGTAGGGCAGGAAAGCGCTTTTCATGGCGTTGATGGTGATTTTTTCGAAGTCGTCGAGGCCCAGGCCGAAGGTATCGGCAGCGGCCTCGAACTCCCGGGTCATCGAGGTGTCGCTCATCAGGCGGTTGTCGGTGTTTAACGTGACGCGGAATTTTTCCTGATGAAAGATTTTGAAGGGATGTTCGGCGAGGCTGCGCGCAGCGCCGGTTTGCACGTTGCTGATGAGGCAGATTTCGAGCGGAATTCTTTTGTCGAGAACGTATTGCGCGAGGTCGCCGAGCTTGACTACTTTTCCGTCGTCGGCGACGGCGATGTCTTCGATCAATCGCGTGCCGTGGCCGATGCGGTGCGCTCCGCAATATTGGATGGCCTGCCAGATGGATTCTTTTCCAAAACCTTCGCCGGCGTGAATGGTGATATTGAAATTCTGGCGCTGAATATAGTGGAAGGCTTCGACGTGCTTTTTGGGAGGATAGCCGCCTTCTTCGCCGGCGAGATCGAAACCGACAACGCCGCGCTCGCGAAAGTCGACGGCGAGCTCGGCCATTTCGAGCGAGACATCCATATTGCGCATGGCGCAGATAATCAGGCCGCTCGAAATGCCGAAATCCTTGCGGCCGCGTTCGAGTCCCTTCAAGACGGCGGAGACGACCTGCTGATGGGTCAAACCTTTTCGCGTGTGGAAGACCGGAGCGAAGCGCGTCTCGAAATAGACGACGCCGTCATTGCTGAGATCCTCGGCTTGTTCGTAGGCGACGCGTTCGAGAGCTTCTTCGGTTTGCATGACGGCGATGGTGTGGACGAAACCTTCGAGATATTTTGGGAGGCTGCCCTGATTGGCTCCTTGATGGAACCAGTGGGCGAGTTCCTGGGGATTCTCGGTGGGAAGTCCACGGTAGCGCACGGATTTGGCGAATTCGATGACTGTTTGGGGGCGCAGAACGCCGTCAAGGTGTTCGTGCAGGAGCACTTTGGGGAGATTTTGCAAGAGTTCGCGATCAAGCTTCATCGGGGCCCCTCGGGTTTCGTTTCCCAGTGTAAACGCTTTTGGATTGCGGGAGCCGAGGATACTGCTCCCTCGCGGGTTTATCCGGGTGTGTCTCTAGAACGTGAAACTGAGAGACATTTGGATTTGGCGCGGGCTGCCAATCGTTTTGTTGACGATGCCGAGGCCGCTTAGAGTCGGAGAAGAGTACAGAGGCTGGCCGTAGACGGGGAAATCGTTGAAATCGAGATTTTGGTCGACGTTGTCGACGGGAATATCGAAGCTGGGCGTGTTGGTAAGGTTGAAGACGTCGAAGGTGAACTTCACGCCGACGCGTTCGGTGATTTGCGTGTTTTTGATGATTGAAAGGTCGGTGCGGCGCTGCCAGGGCTGACGAAAGATATTGCGCTGCCCGGTGGTGTACGTGGTTTCGAAGGTGTCGCCGGGGGGAATGGCGCCATTGAGGTCGCCGGGATTGAGAAGCGGAAGAGTAAAACAACTGGCGTTGAGGGCGGGAGAGCCGGGATCGGTGCCGCTGGTGCCCGTGAGTGCGCTGGCAGGCGTGCAGCCGGGGGCGAGCGGGACGATGGGATTGGTGATGCCGTCACTGGTGCCGTAGTAGACGCTGCCGACAGCGCCGGAATAGTCGATGACGCTGTAAGGCTGGCCGCTTTGGATGATGGCGAGGCCGGAGACAGCCCAACCGTCGGCGAGACGGCCGCGGAAAGAAGTGAGCTCGAAGAACTTAGGTAATTCGTAGAGATAAGTGAAGTTGATGACGTGGGTGCGATCAAAATCGGAGAGGCCGTAGCCGCTGCGAAGGTCGGTGGCATCGTTGCCGTTGTAGAAGAGGCCCATGGCGCTTTGTTCGTCGGTGGCGTGGGAGTAGGTGTAGGAGAAGCCGACTTGCAGGCCGTGACTAATGCGTTTTTCGACGTGCACTTGGAGCGCGTTGTAGGCAGAGATGCCGGCGGCGGTGTAAGACTCGGATTCGGAGGAATAGCCGATGTAAGGAACGCGGAGATCGATATTGCCGCCTTCGTAGTTGGACATCATGGTGGTGCCGTCGGGAAGGCCCATAGGTGCGCAGCCGGAGGCGTCGGTGGGACCGCACGTGGAGGTGTAGGCGCAAGCGGCGGGATTTAGAGCGGGATTGCAGCCATTAGGAGCGAGAACTGTGTAGCCGTACGTGTAATTCTGGCCGTGAATGGGATGAGCGGGCGTGGCGACGCCGGCTTGATTGAAGGGAACCGGGATGACTTCATGGCGGCCGAGATTGCCGACATAGCCGATAGTGATGGCGAGATCCCTGCGCGGCTGCCACTGAATGTCGAGAGTCTGGTTGAGAGTGTAGGGAAGCTTGTTGGCGCGATTGTAATCGGCGAAGGAGAAAAGCTGTGCGCCGCTTTCGATGGCGGCAGCGTTGGGGAGAACGATCGTGGCAGGATTGCCCGTGGGAGGGGCCTGGAGAGTTGCGCCCCAGGGATTGGAGAAAGAACCGCCGTTGGGCTGAGTGGGATCGCAGGTGGGAATGAAGTTCTCGTAGTAAGTTCCGATGGCGCTGCAAACCTGAGAATTGACGAACGGCGGAGCCTGGTTGACGCCAAAAGGACCACCGGCTATCACGCCAGCTGCGAAACCGGGCGAGAGATAGGTGAAGAGTTCGCCGCGGTCGTAATACATGCCCCAGCCGGCGCGAACGACGATTTTGTTGTTGAATTTTTTTGGGCTCCAAGCGACGCCGAGGCGCGGAGCTAGGCCCCATTGTCTGCCGGTGAGAGTGGAATCGCTGACGCCTTTGCTGGGGAAGAGTTTGTTATTGCCGGCGATGAGAAAACCGGTGTTAACGATGGTGTCGGTGGCGTCGTCGTAGTCGTATTCTGAGGGATCGAAATTGTAGAGGCGGCCGTACTTTTCGGTGAGGCCGCCGTGATCGTCGAAGCGGAGACCGGCAGTGAGGCTGAGGTTGGAGAAGATCTGGTATTTGTCCTGGAGATAGAGTCCGGATTCCTTGGAACGATAGTAGCGGTTGGCATCGCCCTGCAGATAGGCGGTGGTGATGAAGCCGTTGGAGCTGTAGGGGACTACCAAGCCCTGCAGGAATTGGGAGAAATCGGCAAAGCCGATAGTGCCCTTGTCGGTTCGTTGGTCGCGGGTGTCGAGCTGCGTGTACGCGAAGCTGCCGCCGAACGTGATGGTGTGCTTGCCGTGGGTCCAGATGGCGTTGGCGCTGGGCATGAAGCGATTTTGGAAAACTCCGGTGAAGGCGCCCTGAGAAGCGGCGCCGCTTCCGATGTTGGTGGCGGCGTTGAAGACGTAGTTCTCGTTGTAGGGAGCGGGAGGATTGCCGTAGTCGTCGACGATGGAGATGCCCGGGAACGTGGAAGAACCGAACGTGTTGATGGTGGAGTCAGCGAGGGAAGCGCCAGTGAGGCCCTGAACGTACGTGCCAAATTGCTGCGGAGTGAAAGGCTGGTCGATGGTGCTGTACACCTTTTCACGAATGAAGCCGAAAACTTCGACGACGCTGAGATTTGGTTTGAGGAGCTGCGTATTGGTGATGCTCGCGACCTGGCTGCCGGCATCGAGATGCTGCGTGAAGCCGGGCGAGCCGGAGTAAGCGTAGGGAGCGATGCTGGGATCGTGCTGATAGTAATACTTGAGGGCGAGAGTGTCTTTGGAATTGACGATCCAATCGAGGTCGGAGACGGCTTGATCGGCGAGGAAGTAGGCGGTGCCAACGGTAAAGGTATTTTCTGGGAAGTTGACGGTGGGAACGAAACTGTTGGCGGAAGGAATCAGAAATTGGCCGTTGGGAAGCTTGTAATTGAGCAGGCCAAAGGCGATGGGACTGATGTCGCCGGCGGCGGTGCCGACGACGGGATTGACTTGGGCGGAGTAGGGGAAATTACAAGGGAGGGCCGAGCAATCCGCGGAAGTGGAGCCGTTGACGAGGGCTGCTAAGGCGGCGGCGCTGCGATCGTCCGTAAGGCCGGGAGGAACGGCGATGCGGGAGCTGCCAATTTCCTGGTCGGAATCATGAATGTGCTGGTAGGAGATGAAAGCGAAGAGTTTGTCTTTGAGGATGGGACCGCCGAGCGTGCCGCCGGCGGTGTAGCGATGCAGGCCGGGAACTTTTTCGCTGTCGGGAATGTTGGGGTCGGCGTTGTAGAAAAAAGGTGCGGCGTTGAGGGCGTCGGTGCCGCGATGGATGTAGGCGCTGCCGTGGTAATTGTTGGTGCCGGAGGCGGTGCTCATATCGATGTGAGCGCCGCTGGTGGAACCTTGCTGGGCGTCGTACATGGAAGTGTTGACGCGAAATTCTTCGATGGTTTCAGGAGCGGGAGTGGGAAGAGCTTGGCCGATGGCGAGATAGGGAGAGGCGGTGCTTTGCAGCGGCTCGGCGGTGGTGCTGGAAATGCTGGCGGCGCCGCCGATGCCGGTGTTGTTGACGATGCGCGCGGAAGAGACTTGGCTGGTGCTTTTGCCGTTGAAGAGATTGCTGGCGTCGACGCCGTTCATGAGGAAAGTGTTGCTGGTGTCGCGCTGGCCGTTAGCCCAAATCGGCAGATTGCCGAGGCCGCTGTTGACGCCGGTGCCACTGGAGAGCTCGGCGTTGACGCCAGGAGAAAGAATGGCGAGGCCGGTGAAACTGCCGGTGGGCAGGGGAATGGTCTGGATCTGAATTTTCTCGAGAATGTAGCCGTTGGTGGTGTCGACCGAGTTCATCAGAGGGCTGGCGGTGACGGTGACGGTGGTGCCGATCTGGCCGATTTCGAGAGTGGCGTTGACGGTGGCGGTGCGATCAGCTTGCACGACGATCGACGGAATGTTCACGGTATCGAAACCGCTGTGCGAAAAAGTGAGCGAATAGGAGCCGATGGGGAGATTCACAAAGTCGTAGCTGCCGACGCTGTTCGTGGTTTGCATGCGAGTGAGTTTGGTGCCTTCGGCAACAGCGGTGACGGTCGTATCCGCGACGGCGCCGCCGGATGGGTCGGTGACCACTCCAGTGATGCCGCCAAGGGTTTGCTGCGGAAATGCATTGGGCGGGAAAAGAAGAGCGATGCCGCAGCAGAGAAATATGGAAATGAAAAAAAAGAATCTACCGGATGACTTGGTCATTCCGCGAAGCCTCCCCACATTCTTTGAACACAATTAGGAGCTGACGTTTTCCGGAACGAGAGCAAGCAGATTTTTGCAAATGAATTTGGTATGCCCCGCTTGGCCACGCCCATCCGACGCAAAGTTTGGAGGAAACTATTCCAAATCGCGGCGGAACCGAAACGCAAACTTTGGTTTTCCTAAATTCATTTTTCAGTTTCAGGCGGAGGGAGACGGTCTCGTTACTCGATAGGGGGACGATTGTGAAAACGGGGCGCAGCATGCTGCGCCCGTACAAAGGAATTGGCGCGCTAAGGAATGGGCGCTAGTTTTCCGCGAGGGCGGGTTTGCGATTGCGTGCCCGAAAGAAAAACCAGAGGAGGCCGGCGGTCAGGTACGCGAGGTAAATGTAGGGGAGTTTTCCGTAGGGACCTTCGGGGACTGGATACAAATTTCCGGCCAGGGCGAGCAGCATGGCGGCCGCGGCAAGCCAGGGAATGATTTGGGCGCCGCGATGAGAGACATTATGCGCGCGGAGATAGCGCGGCAGGGCGACGCAGACCAGAGCATAGGTGACGATGAAGCCGTAGGTGGCGAGAGAACCCATCCAGCCGTAGACGTCGAGTCCGCTGGCGCCGCGAGCAGCGAGTACGGCGACGGGAAGGACAGCGGCCGCGCCGGTGACGGCGATGGCGAGGCCGGGCGTTTCGTTGCGGGCATGCGTTTTGCGAAGGGAACTGTGCGCGAGACCGTTGTGAGACATGAGGAGTAAGACTCGGGCGGCGGCAGTAATGCAGGCGAGAGTTCCAGCAAACATGCTGACGAGTGCTCCGACATCGATGAGAAGGCCGAGAAAAGGAAGACCGCCGACGCGAGCGAGCACACGCATGGGAGCTTGGCTCGTGCCGAGATCCTGCCCGGCGACGCGCAAGCCGAGCACTTCGGTGTAGGCGCAAACGATGAAGATGACGCCGGCGAGAAGGGCGCTTTGGATGACGGCGCGAGGAATGGTTTTTAGAGGATTGCGCGCTTCGGCGCCGAGCGTGGTGGCGCTTTCGAAACCGACAAAACTGAAAAGAGCCAGGACCAGGCCGAGGCGCAAGCCGCTGCCGCTCATGACTTGCAGGCGGAATTGCGCCCAATCGAGAGGTAAGCCATGGCGCACGAGCACGAGGCCCACGACGATCAGAATGAACGAGACGGAGACCGCTTCGATCCAGAGCATGAGACGCGCAGAAATTTTCACGTCGCGCCAGGCGATCCAGATGGAGACGACGGTTACTAAGACGGCCAGAAATACAGCCGAGGCGGTGTGGCCCGTGGCGTCGCGCAGCAGAAGATTTGCGAAATGATAGAAGCCGCCGATGACGCTGGCGCCGGTCGCAACATAGGCGAGCAAAAGGCTCCAAGCCGCCGCCGCACCCAGTGAGGGCGGGAGGATCATGGAGGCGTAACTATACAGAGAGCCGGGCGAAGCGGAATAGCGGGCAAATTTTCCGATGCAGAGAGCTACGAGGAGAATCGCCGCGGTGGCCAGAACATAGGCGAGCCAAGTGCCGTTGCCGGCGAGGGCGCAAACCAATGGAATGGTGGCGACGGGAGTCGTGGTGGGGGCGATGGTCGAGACGGACTGTGCAAGAGTTTCCAGCGGAGAGAGCACTTCGCGCCGCAATCCATATCCCGCCGATTCGGTGTGGGGCTGCGCGGTGGTCTGCATTCGAGTGTATTCCTGGGCGGATCTGTTCGAGCGAGAAATAAAGGGGCCTACGATATAGGTCCCGGGCACTTGGTGCAAGAGGCTTCTACAGTGCGGCGAGAAATGGCAGCGTTAAAATTTTGATTCGAAGATGCGGAAGCGCCGTTCGAGCTCCCATTGCTGGCGGGCTTTCTCGCTGATCATCAGGAATGCAGCGCAATGGACTGAAGGCGACTGCGAGCCGGGAGCGTCGTGCGAACAAGGCGGAGCAAGGCTGGTGAACACGTCGGGCGCGGACCACAAGCTCGGACCCGGCAGAAAACTATGCTCGAGGCTGGTGCGCGCAAACGTCTTCACGTCGGCGTAGTGAAAGCCATAGGTCTCGACGGCGCGGACAAATTCGTGGGTGAGGTCGATGCGGGAAACACCTTCGTCGTCGGTAGAGAGAGCGACCGGGACATGAAATTTTTTGTAAATGGGGAGTGGGTGCTCGTTGCCGCGGATGCCGAGGATAATTTCATTGCTGGTTAAGTTGATTTCCGTCATCACGTGCTTCGTGGCCATTTCCTTCAACAGATCGTAAGGCCGATCTTCGTACATGATGTCGACGCCATGACCGATGCGTTCCGCGTGGGCTTCTTCGACGGCGAGCCGGATGTGGCAGCAAAGGGCTTCGTAGGGCACCAGGCCAGGGGCAAGTTCACCCGCATGCAGAGCGATGTGAACTTTGGGATAAAGAGTGTGAAGGAATCCGATGATGCGCATTTCCAGCGCGTAGTCGGCCATGGAAAGGTAGCCGTCTTCGGGCCTGACCAAATTGATGCCCACGAAGCGAGGATCGTAGGAAGCCGTTTCAAAACACATCAAAGCTTGAGCGAAAACATGGGCTTTGGGCAAGCCACGCAAAATCTGGCAGAGATAGCGGATTTGGATTTGACAGGCGGGCGAGGCATTGGGCTGGCCACAATGTTCAAGCTGGCGTCGAGACGCTTCTCCGGCGTCGAGAAATTCCTTGTCGGGAGCGAGATCGTCGCGGAGGCCGCGAGCGAGAAGCTGCGAACGCATCTCGGAGAAATCGCCGCTCCAAGGGATTTCCTTGGCGGCCGCGGCAGCGTGGGGATATTCGGGCGTGCGCATGATCTCGAGGTATTGCTCGTTCTGCGAGGAGGCGCGCGAGGCGACGTCGTCGAGCCAAACGCCGAGATCGAGGGAATTGACTTGTTTGAATTTGTCAAAGGTGGCGAAGAAATGGTCGTGAGCCGTCACGCCGGGAGTGGGCACGAAACCGCGCATGGAAAAAGAGTCTACAAGGGCGTCGTAGAGTTCTTGGTCCGTGAGCGCTTTGGCTGCGGGGACTTGGCCTTGCGCACAATCCGGCTGAGCGGAGCCGCTGCTGCCGGCGATCGCGGGGGCCGTGAGAGCTAGTTTTTCGAGATCGACGCAGAGATGCTTTTCGGCGGCCACGCGGATCAGTGTTTCTGCGTAGACGGAGCCGCCCAGATGCATGTGCAGATCGGCGCCCTTCGGCGTGGCTACCAGAAAGGCGCGGAGTTCGAGCGGGTTTGCTCGGGCCGCTTCGAACGCGCGCGCGGTTTTCTTTTCGTGTTCCGAAGAGTCTGCCGAGGAAGGGCGACGCACGGCCTGTGGGCGCGCCGTTCCCGAAAATGCCAGAAGCCATGCGAGAGGAGCGCCAAACCTGAACGTACGCGAGTGATGCATTAAATTCATTTTCCGTTCCTGCGAATCTGTTTTTCCAGTGGCCGACACGCTGCGTGAGTCGCCGACCTGTGCGATAGTCTCTACTTCCCGTGCGTTCAGAATATCAGCGAAATTCAGCGAGGGAGGAGAATTGATGACCGGTTTTTCGAAGAAAATCATCACCACCCTTTTCTTGCTGAGTTGTCTGCCGGCTGATTCGTCCGCTCAGGCGGCTAATCCCGCACCCATCCCGGTGAAAGTCGTGGTGGTGACGATGTTCGAGCGCGGCGAGGATACGGGAGACACGCCGGGCGAATATCAACTCTGGGTGGAGCGGGAACATCTGGACCAAATTATTCCCGAGTCTGCGGCGTACCACCATGCGCGTATGAATAAGGAAAGAGTGCTCGGAATATTGACCGGCGTCGGGACGGCGAAGGCCGCAGCCAGCGTGATGGCCATTGGACTCGACGCGCGCTTTGATTTTTCGAAGGCGTACTGGATTGTCGCGGGTATTGGCGGAGGCGATCCCGCCGATGTTTCGCTGGGTTCCGCGGTGTGGGCGGAGCACGTCGTGGACGGCGATCTTGCCTATGAGATTGACGCGCGCCAAATCCCGGAGAATTGGCCGACCGGATATGTTCCGTTGCGCAAAGGCACGCCGTACGAGGAGCCGGCGAGCGCGGACTTCGGCCAGGTCTATACGCTAAACGCGGAGCTGGTGGCGTGGGCGTTGCAACTCACGCGCGGCGTGGAACTTCCCGATTCGGATTCGTTGCGCACGTCGCGCGGCCGTTTTACGGGTTTTCCCAATGCCATGAAACCGCCATTTGTTACGAAGGGCGATCAGATGTCTTCGAGCACCTTCTGGCATGGTTCCAAAATGGACGAGTGGGCGAATGCCTGGACGCGTTATTACACCGGAGGAAAAGGGAATTACATGATTTCCGCGATGGAAGACACGGGCACGCTGCAGGCGCTGACATTTTTGGCGCAAGCGGGTCGCGTGGATTTGCAGCGCGTGCTGGTGCTGCGAACGGTGAGCAATTACGACCGCGAGCCGCCGGGCACCTCGGCGGCGGATAGCCTAAAGACGATGGTCAGCGGGAATTACTCGGCGTATTTTCCGGCGCTCGAGGCCGCGGAACGCGTGGGCGACAAAGTAGTTCGCGAATTGGTTGCGCATTGGACGGAGGATGAGGCGAGGATTCCGGTCGTTCACTGAAGTTGCCAAGCGAGAGCGACAGGGAACGGAATCTGTTTATGCATTCTGAGGCGCCGCCTTTGCGGCGGCGGTAAGCTGCGCGGCGTTGACCTTGGGCGGCGCGAAGCCTATAGTGGCGCTCTTTTCGTTTTGGAGAAACGCCGTTGCTGGAATCCGTTTTTCATTTGAAAGAAAACAAGACCACGGTGCGGCGCGAGCTGCTCGCGGGACTCACGACATTTATGACCATGGCGTACGTCGTGGTGGTGAACCCGCAGATTCTCTCGCAAGCGGGCATGCCGGTCGACGGAGTGCTTTTCGCGACGTGCATTTCGGCGGCCGTGGCGACGTTGATCATGGGCATTTGGGCCAACTATCCGATCGCGCTGGCGCCGGGGATGTCGCTGAATGCGTACTTCACGTATTCGATCGTGCTGGGGCGCGGCGTGCCGTGGCAAACGGCGCTGGGAGTGGTTTTTCTTTCCGGCGTGCTATTTCTCGTGCTTACGCTGACGAACTTGCGCGAACAAATCGTGAACGGCATTCCGGATTGTCTGAAATATGGCACCGCGGGCGGGATCGGACTTTTCATTGCGTTCATCGGATTGCGCAACTCGAAAATTATCGTCGCGAATCCGGCTACTTTCGTAGGCTTCGGCAAAATCTCGAATCCGGAAGTGCTGCTGGCGTGCGCTGGATTGATTCTCATCGCGATCCTGATGGCACGCCGCGTCGGGAGCGCCATATTGCTGGGAATACTGGCAATCACCGTGGCGGGAATACCGTTGGGCCTGGCGCATTGGCCGGCGCACTTTTTTTCGCTGCCGCATCCTTCCGGAACGTTCTTAAAACTCGATTTGCGATCGGCCACAAAACTCGGGCTTGGCGAATTAGTTTTTGTATTTTTCTTCGTCGATCTCTTCGATAACGTGGGCACGCTGGTGGGAGTTTGCGAAGAGGGCGGTTTTCTGCGCGATGGCAAACTTCCGCGCGCCAGCCGCGCGTTACTCGCGGACGCGTTCGGCACTATTTTCGGCGCGCTGACGGGCACATCAACGGTGACCAGCTACATTGAGAGCGCCGCGGGCGTGGCGGCTGGAGCGCGCACCGGCCTGGGAAATCTGGTCATCGCAGGGCTTTTTGTGGCGGCGATGTTCTGCTCACCGCTGATTGCCGCAATTCCAGGTTATGCGACGGCTCCGGCCCTGGTACTCGTGGGCGCGTTGATGTGCGGCGCGGTGGCGCGCGTGAACTGGAACGATTTCAGCGAGGCGTTTCCGGCGTTCTTGACCCTGGTTGCGACGCCGTTGACGTTCAGCATCGCAACAGGGCTCAGCCTGGGGTTACTTTCGTTCACATTTATTAAGGTTGGCACAGGGAAGTTTCGCGAAATCAGCCCGCTTATTTGGGTGCTTAGCGCGCTCTTTCTCTTGCGCTATGCTTTTCTTGGAAGCGAGTAGACGCGAAAAAGCTTGCGCCCGTCAGATAGCGAAGGCCTGGGTATCCTCGCCGCGACTTGCCAGGCGCACGTCTTACGGTCTGGCGTTGAACACAAAATTGACGTTCTGCGATCCGCCGCCCTCGACGTTGATCTCGCGGGTTTGCGTGCCGAAGGTCTCATGCCACGCGGTAACCGTGTAGTGACCTGGCGGAAGGTTGGGCAGTCGAAAGTGCCCGTTCTCTCCGGTAACCGCGAAGTGGCTGGTCCTTAGGACGACGAAATAAGCCTTCATCCATGCGTGAATATTGCACTTTACGGGGATGATCTCCGCGTTTTCGTAGGAATAGGTGAAGGGTGGCGTTCCCGGCAGTTGCATCCGGTTCCACTCGCGATTGATTTTGGCGAGCGGGTGAATATTGTGATTAAACGGGTCGCTGTTCGAGATACTCACATTCTGTCCCACGCGGAGCGCAAGCACGTGGGTGGTATAGTGGCAGTCCTTTTGGTCAAAATTCTCGGCGGTATCGGGTACGGGCGAGTTGTCTGGCGGACCGGCGGAGATAAAGACGACGGCATTCGCAAGAGTGTCGCCAGGACCGGCGACGACGTCCTCGGTTTTGAGCCCCTCGGGATTCAATCGGATGCATTCGGGCTCTTTCGCCATATCAATGCGCTTGTCCCGTGGAGCGACTCCGGTGAATTTCACCTCCCCGCTGATGGTGCCGCCTTCCTGGCCCAGAATTCCCGTGACTGGGATACACAGAACGGTGAGCAGAACCAAGCTCGCTCTTCCCAAGTTCATTGCTAATCCTCCCGTGGTACCGATCGAAAAACTAGAATCAAAGCATGCTGGCTAGTAGCGGATCGCGCAGACACTTCCAGTCGAAGACACCGAAGGGGATGCGGTCATCCTGTCAGCCATTGCCATCGTTCAAATTATACGACCCGGAAATATACAGGTATTTGCAAACGACCTGTTTTCGCCCCCAATTTATTATTAATCAACTACATACGCGAATGGGCGCGGGCGCATCTGGCAGGGAGGAGCACTTTGAAGGTCGCCTCGGCCCTGGCGAAATGTACAGAAGACTTAAGGGAATCTTGGGGTTCTGTGGCGGCGATTTTGCTGGCCGAGTTTTTCGAGCCTGGACGGCTACGCGCTTGCGCCAGAGGTTTGGCCGAACGACTTGATCGCGCTCGCTTCGTCCTCGTGAATGTCGAACACCTTCACAAGACTGGTTACTTTCAGAATTTCATGCACTTTCTTGCCGGGATTCACGATTTTCAATTGGCCGCCGGCCATCCGTACCGCCGTATGGTTCCTCACCAGCTCTCCGATGCCGGCGCTATCGATGTGGTCGACTCCAGCCAAATTCAATGCGATGTTTTTCTTTCCCTTATCGAGCAGCCCGCGAACGATATCGCGGAGCATAACATTTCCTTCCCCGAGAGTGATTTTTCCGGTGATGTCCACGACGCTAACGCCGCCAACTTCCCGCGTCGAGGACTGCATTTTGACGTTGGCGCGCTCTTGAATGCTGATTCCCGTGCGATCGAGGATGCTGCACGCGACGCTCGCGACCTCATGCCAATCCGTCCTAACGATGATCAGCGAGCGCCCGTCCTTCAGAACCTTGCGGAAGAGAGCGGCGTCTTCGTTGTCGGGAATCGGTTGTGGTACGCTGCGGTCCGCGGCCGCGGCTTTGCCTGCGGCAGACCCCGCGCCTACGCCGGCAAGGCCAAGCAAGGCGGTCGCGCCAACACCTAACGCCAGCGCCGGGCCGAGGCCGGGAATCACCAACAAGGTCGCCGCCGCGACTGCACCGGTCATTCCAGCGGCTCCGCCCGCGAATCCTCCCAGCCAGGCGCCAAATTCTTTCGCAATGCTCGCTGCTTCCGTGTCGGAAGTCGTCAGGAAGACAATCGATTCCTGGGGCACATTCCGCTTCAAAAGTTCTTTCAATGCTTCTTCGGCCCGATCGCGCGAATCGAATACGCCAATGGCAGTTTCCATCTGGACCTTCCTTTTGAGACTACCGCTGTCTTTCGTGACAGCTCGTGAAATTTCGTAACCCTAGGGGCCTGTGTTTGTTTCCGCCGACCAACGAACGTGAACACTCGCGGGCTCGCCGCAGTGGCGGAAATTTGCGCCCCTAGGGCTGATTTGTCAAGAGGAATAGCCCACGAAGCCCAAAGCCTGGCCGATTATCAGCAAGTACCCCAAAGGCTTGAGGGTTATATACGCACTCCCTCTTGTGAGATATTAATGCGCCCCCAGTGCTGGAATGCGTGTCGGCGGGACAATCAGCCGAATATGATTTAGAACCCAGCCCCCAACTGGATTGGGAGAGAGCTGAAGGCTTGCTCTTGGAAGGGCAAATGAAACATTGGTGTTAGCTGTTTTGGCGGCTGCCGCTGAGATGCGCTACTGGCCCAGATAGAAAAGCAGAAAAATGAAGACCCAGAGCCCATCCATGAAATGCCAGTACATCGCGGTGGCTTTCGTGACGGCAAGCTGCCGGCGTCCCTTGAGCGGGCGAAACGCAACGTAAAGCAGCCCGATGATGCCGCCGAGTAAGTGCAGCCCGTGAGCTGCCGTGAAAACGTAAAAGAAACTGCTGCTGGGATTCGAAGCGAGATAAACACCTTCGGTCACCAAAATCCGCCAGGCCATGAGCTGACCGACGAGGAACAGAAGGCCTAAAATCGTCGTCACCATCCACCAATGTCGAAAGCTCTTGAGGTCGTTGGAAATGAGATGTTTTCGCGAACGCGAAAGCGTCCAACTGCTCGCTAACAAAATAATCGTGTTCAGCCACAGAATCCTGGGCATCACTAAGGACGTCCAGTCGTTCGAGGCGCCCTTGCGCACCACAAAGGCGCTGACGAGCGCCATAAAAAGCATGAGGATCGCGGCTAAGGCGATGGTTATGCCCGTAGTGTAAGTCCGCTCCGGTATGGACGTGCTCCCGCCGCCCCCGGAGCCATCGCCTCCGCCTCCGTTGCGGCCGGTGCCGTCACCGCCTCGGCCCGGCCCGGTTCCGCCAGAGTCGATTGTAAGTACGACTTCTTCGGTAACGATTGCATTCGGCATGAGCCAAAGATTCTCCCGTGCTGTGTAGCCCGGAGATTCTCAATCGGACCTCCGGCTCGGTTATCCTACGCTTCCTCTCCTCACGACACAACGAGTTTGCCAGCGCGCGTTCGAAGAGATTCCTTACTTCGGGTTGTCGGGCGTTTCGTTCGTGGGCTCATTTTCTTGCATCAAGCTGCGGACAAACGTCTGGATCGCAAACGGAGAAGCCACGAGAACCACGACCATGAAGGAAACACCCAGCCACGGCGGGAAATGCGGCAGCTGCACCATCGCTAGAAAAGTGAACCCTATGGTGATGCCAAGTGCCACCAAAACGAGGAATTGCGCGCGGGGCTTCATCCTGTGCATGGTCCGTATCAGAACAATGACGCCTGCGGCAACGGCTAGCAATACCAAAAGCAGCGGAATCGGTCGAGGATCACCCATCAGGCCCTTCGCGGACCGCGGCGGTTTCTATCCGGTCGAAACAGTTCCATATTCTTTTCCCAGCTATGACTGCGCTATGGCCGCGAAACGCCCGCGCGTTGTTTGCGGGTTTCAAAGTCATGCGCGACCGGCATCAAGCTCCTCACATGGCCCTAGCTCGACTAACCGGGATTAAAAACCGCCGCCAACGGTTTTGGACGCCTCCTGCAGGAGTTCGGGCGGATCGACGGAGCACTGCTTCCAAAACGACGCCTCCTGGAGATTCCCCGCTTGCCACTCCTTTAGCGTGGCCAGTGTCACCGAGATTTGTCCGCCATCGGCGGAGTCGAAAACGATGACGACGCCGGCATCCGGCGGATTTGCCGATGCTATCTCCTGATAGGCTTTCCGAAACAGGGACTTCGCGAAGCTCCGCTTTGCGTCCGCGGTGGAAGTCGGTGAGGAGGACGCGGGTTCTACCCACATGATCCTGACTGTTTTGCCGCGCAGCGGTTCCCAATTGCCGGGGAAAGATTTTGTCTCCTCGCGGGAGACGCGGAACGCCGGACCTTCCGCTTGGTTGAGGCCCGCGCTGGGTCTAGGAGGTTCCGCCATATCCGGCAGGTCCAGTTCCGAACGTCTTATCCATCCGCGCGATACACCCGAAATTTGCACGTGGACCCAATTTTCCTGTTTTTCAATGACCTGGAACTCGTCTCCCACGTCGGCGCGGAATAGCGCTTCGGAAGATCCCGGTTTGGAAAGCACGGGCGTTCCCGTCCGTTTTACCACGGCCAGGTCTAAGGGGTGTGTCTGCTCGCGCTGGATTTCTTCGAGGTTTTGTACTTCCGTATTCAGATCTTTTAGCCGCAGTTCGGCCTTTTCACGCCGTGCGCGCAGCGTCGCCAAATCTTCGTTCGCGAGTGCAGCAGGTACGGCATTCGCGGCATTCGATGGAGTCGCGCTCGCAACTCCGGACACGGAGTCCCCTGGCACGCCGCGCAAAGGGGCTGCCACGCCAGAGCTCGGAGGGTTTACGTCACTTGGCAAAGGCGCCGCGGGCAGCGAGGGATTTTCTATCTCACCCTGCGGCGGCGGAGACACCGGGCGCGGAGCTTCCACCGCGTTCGGGGGCGCACTCGGCGAGGGCATATTTCCCGTCGAAGTGCTGAGGCCGAGCGCGGCCTGCATGCGATCGAGAAGGTCGCCTTCAAGCCTTCCATTGGAAGGCAATACGCGATAGCCGGCCTGTGCGGAGCCAGCCCCTGCGTACCAAGCGGTGATCTTGGCGGTGACGCGGACGAGAGTGCCGCCAGAACCGGCGGGCGTCAGTTGCACGGAGCACTGATAATAACCCTGCGAATAGCTGTCCAAAGATTGAGCCGTATCGACGAAGCCGTCGAGTACTGGCAGGCGGCCGCCGAGAGACGAATGAAGCTGTTGAAGGGCCTTCTCGACCTCAGACTTGGATTTTTGAAAGATGCGCTGGGATGAAGTGGCCTGCGCGAAGCTGGCGATTGGCAAGAACACAGCCAATGCCATGACTGGTAATAGACGGGCAATTCTGTTCGTCATAGCACCGGCTCCACAACGTCGCGGCGCACCCATCCGTGCTGTCCATCGGGGGTCGCTACTCCATACCAGTAGGGGGTGAGGATTAAAACGACAACCTGAGAGCCCGCAGGAAGCATTTTCAGGTTCGCCGCAGAGCGGAACGGGGCGGACTTGAATTCGGCACCGCCAGTTTTCACCTGTACCTCGAGGGCGCGCTGCAGGTCGTGCAGCCGCGCTTCCAGATTTCGCACGGATTCTTCATCCGATTCTACCCGCGCCGCCTCGTCCTGGCGTTCGCGATCCTGAATGGCTTTCGCCAACACATCCTGGCGTTCTTTTTGTGCTTCCGCCGCGTCCTCTTGGTCCCTGTTGTACTTCTCTATCCCAGCGCGAATCGCGCTGAACTCCGCTGTTTCGACGCTCCCGTCGGAAACGTGAACCTTGCGCCGCGCTCGCTCGACGAAAACGGCGTCGATACGCACTCGAGTGTTCGTCGCGCTTTCGGGTATCACCACATAGCGAACCGTGATGGTTCCAAGATCATTGCTGTTCTCGAAATGACGAGGTGACAAGGTATCGCTCAGAGTCTTGTAAAACACAATGCCGGGCCCTTGCCAGGCTCCGAAAGCCGAAGAAGAGCTTGCCGGAATCGCACCCGAGAGCGTTTTTTCTTTTTCATAGACGTACGTGCCGCGGATGAGAGAGTCAGCGGCAATATCCTTGACGATCCCGGCGACCACGGACTCAGGAGCAGCCACATCAAATACGTAACCGGGAGAGGCTTCATCGGTTCCGCCCCGGAGCGCTCCGGCGCCTGCAAGTGTGCTCAAAAAAAGAAGGGTGAAAACCAAACCGGATCGGAGGCAATTGAGAAGGCTAATTGCTCGACACCGGAAGCCATTGGTGCTCCGCTGTCGCAAAAGAATTCCTTTCGTTGCGAAAACTGCCTAACACTCCAATAATATGCGTTCTTGTAATCAAACCCCTACCTATAACGTTGGCGCAGGATGATTGTCAATCTGAAACTGCAACTGAGCCCTTTGGCGCAAAGTCCGATAATCGGATAAAAAAAGTGAATTTAGTGTTGCAAAGTTTCCTCTCGCAGAGTAAGTTCCTCCCGTTCACGAGGATTCTAGAAAGTTCAAGACCTCTCGGGGGAAAAAAGGGGGAGAGGGAATGACTGCTGGAAGTCCCGCGGTGGTACATAATCTGATACGTGTTTTTCTCGGAGCGCTGCTACCCCCAGGGGTAGCAGGTTGCACCGGCAAAGACACAAGTACATCCCCTTGCTTGAAATCTATCCTCAGCGGGCCAAGCTGCTTGTTTTTATGGGCGCTAGTACTAGTATCAGTAGTAATTCGCTCAAGAAAATGCACCAGCCCGTTCCCCCTGCTGCAAATCGGTCCTCAACAGGAGGTGGTATGATCCTTCGGTCGCATCCCGACAGAAAGCGTGTGAAGTGGTCGCTGGTTACTTCGCTTCTCGCTTGCGCTGTTTTAGTCGTCGTCGTTCTTCTCACCGATACTCAACCGGCGTACACCCTGCCGACGTACAGCGCCAACGTCCGGGCTATACCGGCATTTGCCCGGAAATATGGACTGCCCTGCTCGGCGTGTCACACGGCTTGGCCCGAACTCAATTACTTCGGCATGGCATTTCGCGACCGTGGCTACCAGCTTGGAAACGATCGAGACTCTCCCATCTGGCAGAATCCATCCTATTGGCCGATGACGGCGCGCATTACGCCGATTTGGCACCGTGAAAGCACGGACCACCAGGTGACCGATACCTCCAATAGCGCGAAGGTCACCCAGGCCGGGTTTGATCTTTCCGGTATGGATCTATGGATGGCGGGAACGCTCTATAAGAACATTTCGTTCTCCTTGCTGCCGTCTTCTGATTCGACCGCGGCCTTCCATTTTGAGAACGCTTTCGTGCGGTTTGACAATCTCGGCGGAAGCCAGTGGCTGAACTTGAAGTTTGGGCATTTTGAGCTTGATAACCTGATTTCGGAGAAGCGCTTCCTGTTCCTCTCCGCAAATGGGGGAATTTACCAGAACTATCACTTTGTTCCGCTCGGGGATACGAACACCTTCGGGCTAGGCGATAACCAAACCGGTGTCGAACTGGAAGGACACAACGCCACCAGCTACACGCGGTATTCGGTGGCCTTGTTGAGTAGCACGGACGGTGGAGTCAACTTTCAGGACTCGGCCGGTAATAACACGACTGGGCGCACTTACGATTGGTACTTTACCTTCACCCAGGGAATCCCGACAGGGAGCTTGGGAGTACAGCGAATCCAGCCATTCTTCTATATTGGCGAGCGGCCCACCATTTTCAATCAAACCTCCGGCGGGGTACTGATTCCGGGGACCGGAACGGGCAACAAGCCGTTCTATCGCGCGGGCTTCCAGGGAGATCTTTTCCTTGGAAAGTTCGAAGTCTTGCCCTTCTTCCAGCACAGTAACGACAACGTTTATTTGGCGAATGGTGTTCCGGTCGGTCAGCCTCTGACGACGGGAATGCAAAATGCCATCTGGAACGGCGGATTCGTTGAAACTCACTACTACTGGAGTCCGCAACTCGTGTTGATTCAGCGGTGGGAGATCGTCCGAATGTCGCAGCAAGGTCTCGCGACGACTCCGCTCTCGCAAGGCAACATTGATGCCTATTCGTTCGGATACCGCTGGTATCCCATCATGTTCAGCCGCGCCGGGCTTGCCTGGCACAACGAATACTCGCTGGTGAAGTCGATAGGCATCGTACCCCTCAGCGGCAACGGATCAGGTGTACTTCCGTTTACGGCTACAACCCCTGTTTGGAGTAGCAGTTTAATCTTCGGATTTGATTTTGCCTTTTAAGGGAAAAGAGGCCAGCTCATGAAACAGAAAATCTCTGTGGCTTGTTATGTTTTTTCAGCTCTGCTGGTTCTCGCATTTGCAGGCGCGACGACCTGCTTTGCCCAAATCGACCACAACATCATTGCCGCTACCAAGAATATGACCAGTCACGTCGATGGTGTGACGGGACATGCTTATGGAGACGGGCAGCTTCGCCCAGACGCAGGCGTCGAACTGTATCGGCGCTACTGCGTGGGCTGCCACGGCGCGCAAGGGAATGGCGAGGGCGAAAACGCTCTATGGTTCGATCCGATCCTGGGATATCCAAAGCCTCGCGATTTCACTGTCGCGACCTTCGAGTGTCGTTCAACGCCAACCGGAACCTTGCCCACCGACGAGGACCTCTTCGACACGATCACTCGCGGCGTCGTTACCACGAATATGCCTTCCTGGAGGGCGCTTACGACCCAGGATCGCGCAAATCTGATCGCCATGGTCAAGGCCTTCTCGCCGCGTTGGACGCATGATAAGCCGGGCACTCCCATCGTGATTCCACCAGAGCCCCCCCTCACCATCGATAGCATCCTCAAGGGAAGGGCGAACTTTGACCGGTTGCAATGCTGGAAATGCCATGGCCCGCAAGGCTACGGTGATGGCCCTTCGGCACCCACCCTCACGAACGACAAGGGCGACCCCATCCGGCCCTACAATTTCTCGACGGGCACCCGGTTCAAGTGCGGCGTGACCAATCGAGACCTGTATCGCATCTTTATGACCGGCTTGGATGGCACTCCCATGCCCTCGTTTGCCGACGTCGTTAAGCCCGACGAGGCCTGGGATCTCGTCCATTTCCTCAGGACGCTGCAAATTTCCCTGAAGAGTCCAGAGCTGGCCATGTTTAAGAAATGGGAAGCAGCCCATCCCGGGCAGTTGAAGCCCATCGGCCAGGATCTAGCCCCGGGTTCCGGGCAATAAGCTTGAAACAACCTTAACCGCATTCACCAATTTGAGAGGAGTCCAGCATGTATAAAAGGTACTTAGTCTTACTATCGCTGGTAGTCGCGGCCGTCTCCGCACGTGTGTTACTCGGGACGCCTGCGACTCCAGTGCCCGCGGGGACTGCTACTGTTACGGGCAAAGTCACCTACACCGGCACTCCTCCCAAGATGAAGCCCATTGATATGTCCAAAGAGCCGGTCTGTGCCAAAGAGCACAACCCGCCTGATAAAACCCAAACCGTTGTGACCGGCGACACCGACGCTCTGAAGTGGGTCGTGGTATATATCTCGGCTGGTGATCACGGTGGTTCGACGCCGACGCAACCGGTCCGGTTCGACCAGAAGGGCTGTATGTATATGCCTCACATTTTGGCGATGCAGGTGGATCAGCCGCTGAGATTTATACCAACGATCCGGTGGCTCACAATATTCACCCCATGCCGAAACAGAACACGGAATGGAACAAATCCCAGCCGCCAGGTTCGCCTCCCATCCAGACCAAATGGGACAAGCCGGAATTCATTCCGGTCAAATGCAATATTCATCCCTGGATGCATGGCTACTTCGCCGTGTTGAGAACTTCTCACTACGACATTACTGGTGATGACGGTACCTTCAGCCTCAAAGGGCTTCCGCCCGGTAAGTACACCGTTACCGCGTGGCAGGAGCAATACGCACCCGAAAGCCAAGACGTGACCGTCGCTGCCGGCGAAACTAAGACGGTTAATTTCGTCTTTAAGGTTCTTCCCTACACGTACTAGATACGGCGTGGGCTTTTCGTCACGGGCCTCAGTTCCCGGCTCTAGAAGCGCGGAGGCGAAATAGATGGCGGGCAAAGCTTTTGCGTTGCTGGTGGCAATCATAACGATTGTTTCCACCGCATTCTTCGTCATGCACACCTGGTGGCTGCCCCAAGATATATCGGTGCTTGGGCATGGTGTGGATCACCAGCTGGACGACACCATGATCGGTACGGGCATCCTGTTTGTTGCCGGCCAACTCGTTTTGGCGGTCTTCGTGTGGATGTACGGCAGTAAGAAAGACGGCCGCAAGATTAAGTTCTTTCCCGGCGGCGGAGCGACGATGGTGATATTTGCCACCGTTATCGTGGGCATTGAGATTCTTGTGCTCACGTTTGTCGGCTCCAACGTCTGGGCGAGCATCTACATGGACCCGGCTCCCGCCAATTCCATGCACATCGACGTTTCGGCCGAACAGTTTGCCTTTTATTTCCGCTATCCCGGTCCGGACGGAAAATTCGGCGTCGTCCATCCGGAAATGGCCAGTGATGGCAATGGCAATTTTTTTGGATTGGATCCGAGAAATGACGTGGCGGCACGCGACGACATCGTGGTTGCCACGCTCACGGTTCCAGTCAACCGCCCGATCCTGCTCACGATGCACTCGAAGGACATGATTCACTCCTTCTATGTTCCCGAACTGCGCCTGCAGATGGACATTGTGCCCGGTCTCGACGATCCCCGTTCATTTCACCGCCACGAAAATCGGCAGGTACGAAATCGTCTGCACGCAGCTTTGCGGTCTGGGACATTACAGCATGCGCGCATTTCTGGACGTGGTCTCGCAGAGCGATTTCGATCAGTGGCTGAAGACGCAGTCTGGAGATTGAAAATTTGCCGTCGAGCGCTGCCGCTTGTCCTGAAGCGGCAACTTTCGGTTTCTTCGAGAGGCCAGCAATATGCATGAAGCAGCAGGGCAGCCCGCAGTCCATCATCACGCCCCTCCGCAGGGCTTTATTCGCAAGAATGTCTTCAGTCTCGATCATAAAGTGATCGGGCTGCAGTATTACGGCTTGGCATTGGCCGCCGTCTTCATCGGCATGGTTCTGTCCTGGCTGATGCGCCTTCATTTGGGATGGCCGGGCATCGCCATTCCCGGGCTGGATAAGCTTTCCGCCAACGGAGCCCCGGGTGGCGTAATGACGCCCGAATATTATTTGTCTCTCATGACCATGCACGGCACCATCATGGTTTTCTTCGTGCTCACCAACGCCCCGCTCGCTGGTTTTGGGAATTACTTCCTGCCGATTCAGGTTGGCGCGGAAGACATGGCGTTCCCGCGTTTCAATATGATGTCGTTCTGGGTGACCTGCGTCGCGTTTCTAGTCTTGATTTCGGCATTCTTCGTTGGCGATGGCCCGCCGATTTCCGGCTGGACGGCGTATGCCCCTCTCAGTGCCGTCGGCGGAGACGCGGGTCCGGGTCAGGCTCTGGGCCAGACGCTCTGGGCCGTTTCCATCGGTCTTTTCTGTATCGGCCAGTTGCTTGGGTCTCTGAACTTTATCGCCACAACGCTTGATCTCCGCACCAAGGGTATGTCGCTGGCTCGCATGCCTTTCTCGACGTGGGCTTGGTTCGTCACCGCCGTCATCGGTTTGCTAGCGTTCGCTGTTCTGCTTCCTGCTTGCGTGCTTCTGATTTTGGACCGCGTTGCGGGCACTAGCTTCTTCCTTCCGGCCGGACTCGTCGTCAGCGACAAGTTGCAGCCGCACTCCGGCGGCTCTCCTCTTCTCTGGCAACATCTCTTCTGGTTTTTCGGACACCCGGAAGTGTACATCGCCATCCTGCCGTCCATCGGCATCGTGGCCCACATCCTGCCCTCCTTTCTGCGCAAGAACATTCTCGGCGGCACGCGAACGGTCGTAGGTTCGCTGATTGCCTTCGGTTTCCTCAGCTACATGGTCTGGGGACACCACATGTTCCTCAGCGGCATGAACCCGTTCTCCGCCATACTGTTTTCCGTTCCCACACTGATCATCACCATTCCGGCGACAATTCTGACTTTGCTGATGCTTGGCTCCATCTATGGCGCCAAGGTACGCTTTGACTCGCCGGCGCTGTTCTGCCTCGGCTTTATTTCCGTCTTTATTAGCGGCGGAATCAGCGGTTTCTTCTTGGCCCAGCCGTCAATCGACATTTATTTGCACGCAACCTACTTCGTCGTCGCCCATTTCCATTTCGTTATGGCGGTTGCCGCGATCTTCGGCATCTTCGCGGGAACCTATTTCTGGGCTCCAAAGATGTTCGGACGCATGATGAATGAGACCCTTGCCAAATGGCACTTCTGGCTGACGTTCATCGGCGTCTACTGCATCTTCATGCCCATGCATTACATCGGTCTCGCCGGAAACGTTCGGCGCTACGCCACGTTCAGCGACAACTACCTGGTCCCGTTGATTCCTGTTCACAAGTTCATAACCATCGCCGCTCTCTGCACTGGCGCCGTCCAGTTCATCTTTTTGTACAACCTGTTCCACACGCGGTTTTGGGGGAAGAAAGCTCCGGACAATCCTTGGGAATCCTCTACGCTCGAATGGTCGACGCCGAGTTCGCCGCCTCCGTTCGATAATTTTGGCGGAAAGCATCCCGTCGTTTACAGGAACCCTTACGAGTTTGTCGAAGGCGGCACGACGGATTACGTCATGCAGACGTCGCCTGAAAAAGCCGGGACGGCTTGAGGAGTTCACGCCTCCAGATTTTGGCTTCCGGTCTGGGACAGGCATGATAAGTCTGGCGGCGAAGAAGTTGCCCTTGGTGGGCGCCGCGAAAAGTGTGCAAAGTATCTTTTGACCGTCTCGCACGGGATGCATCTGCCGCTCGATCGCAGCTGGGTTTCTGGCTTTGGTTCTTCGCCGTCAAGGGCATTGGTCTTAACGAAATGAGAGAGGGGGAAACGTGAGCGAATCAGATGTGGCGCTGACCGCGGCGGGCCACGCCGCGGTGATGGAAGAACCAGCGTACGCCTTACAGCCCAAGAAGTTGACCATGTGGCTGTTCATCATATCGGACTCCGTCACCTTCGGCGCTGTTCTTTTCGCCTACGGTTTTCTTCGGGTCGGGAGCACGGACTGGAGCACCCCCTTCAAGTTTTCTTCCATTGCCAATGGCATGGTCATGACCTTCGTTCTGCTCTCGAGTAGTTTGACCATGTTGGGCGCCGTTCTGGCCGCCAAGGCCGGCCGCAAATCCTCCAGCGTAAAATGGATGGGCCTGACGGTGTTATTGGGCGTGGTCTTCGCTGCTCTCCATATTCGTGAATGGATACACATGTTCCATGAGGGTTGGCGCCTTTTCCAGAATCCCACTGGCGGCACCGTCGAATTCGGTGCTGCCTTCTTTAGCATCACCGGATTGCACCTCCTCCACGTCACGTGCGGCGTAATCGCCATCACCGTGGTTGCGATTGGTTACAAGCGCGGGTGGTTGACGGAAGGCCACGTCGAAACCACCAGTCTTTACTGGCATTTTGTGGACGTCGTTTGGATGTTCGTTTTTCCATTGATGTACTTGATGAACGCCGCCCGCTAGGGCGTCCCGAGCAAGGAGGCTGAGGATGAGCGAAATGAAATCACACGCGGAGCCGGGCATGAAGTTCTATGTGTACGTCTGGATCGGCCTCGTGTTCATCGCCGGAGTGGAAGTTCTGCTGACCTACCAGGGTTTCTCGACCGGAAAACTTCTGGTGGTCCTGTTGATACTCGCGTTTTGCGAAGCCGGAATCGCGCTGATGTACTTCATGCATCTCAAGTATGAACAATCGACGCTTTTTTGGAGCTTGATCCCCGTGACCCTCTTTGTGCTCTTCATGATGGATCACTTCTGGGCGGACGCCCTGCGCCTGGTGCGAGTCCGCGTGGTGCCGTTTTAGTCCCAGAATTCCAGCGCAAGCATTTCTTCGTGCGAACTCTTATAAGAGGATAGAATAATCGAGGCTAGGAAATCCGTCATGAACAAGTCCAGAATCGCAGGTCTCCCGAAGAGCGCGTTCGGCCTGGCAGCCCTGCTCTTAAGTCCGGCAGCGTTATTCGCGCAATGTCCTCTGTGCTACCAGGCGGCTGCTTCCTCTGGAGAACGGTTTATTCAGGCGTTGCGTTTCGGCATCTTAATCCTTCTTCCCGCCCCGTTTATTTTCGGCGCCGTGATTGGCTTCATGGCCTATCGCAGGCGCGACGAATATGCGGATTCACCCGATTCATCCTCATCCGCGAATTCGTATTTGGATTGAGCGACCTTGTTCGAGCAACAGTTTCCTGGCTCCGCCCGCCCAAGAAAACGCTGTTACTTGCCTTTCAAAACCGAATCGATATAAACCGTCATTTCCGGGCTTGTCCAATCTTGCGGTCCGACGATCTTCCGGTCGATGCGGCCCTGCCTATCGATGATGTATGTCTCGGGATACTTGGTGGTGCCGAATTCGAGAGCAGTTTTCTTGCTAGCGTCGCGGTACGTGGGGAAGTCGATCCGATAAGTCTTCAAAAAATGGAGGTAGGCTTCCTGGTCATCGTCCAGGCTGATGCCGAGAACCATCCCGCCCAGCGGAGCGACGCGCTTCTGTAACTCGACGAGTGACGGCGTTTCCTCCACGCACGGCTCACACCATGTCGCCCAGAAATTCAGCACCACGACCTTGCCGCGGAGATCGGAGAGCTGCTCGGTTTTTCCGTCGGCCGTGAATTCAAGATTCTTCGCGGGCCGTGCGCGCAAACTGTACGCCGCCTCCGGGTAATTCAAATCAAGGAAAACCGCCACCAGGCCAGCAAGAACCGCCGACAGAACCAGCGCTGTGATAAGTGTCCGTTTCAACCCGGCGTCCAAGTGTCTCTTAATCCCGAATTTCGGTCCCGAGCACGGCTTCTCGCATGCGCATCGTATGCTTCCGGTATGCCCAGCACAACGAATTTGCCGTCAGAGCGAACCTCGCCGAACTCGTTTGGGTTGCGCTGGCGACTCTTCCGCGCGTGGTTTTGCGGGGCTGGTGGTGGGTGGGAAGGCTGTCGAATTGCGGAGGATGAGATGGGTCTTCAGGACGTATTCGGTTCCGTTGGGTGAGGGAGCTTCGCGCTTCACTTCTTTTAGCAGGGCGTTGAACGCCAGCGTGGCGATTTCCGCTTGCGACATTTGGATCGTGGTCAGCGGCGGAATCATGAAGTCCGCCAGGCGCGTATCGTCGAATCCGATGATGGATAATTGCTGCGGCACGGCGATTCCCAGGTCGAAGGCCTGCCGCATCACGCCGATGGCGGTCATGTCGTTCGAGCACATCAGAGCGGTGGGCTGTTCGCGGAGCTTCGAAAGTTTTTGCAGAGCGCGCTTGCCGCCTTCCAGGCGGTGGTCGCCTTCGACGATAAATTCCGGATTCACTTTGAGTCCGATCTCGCGCATGGACTCCTCGAACGCATCTCTTCGTACCACCGCGGACCTCAGCCGGAGCGGGCCGGTCACAAAGCCGATGCGTTCGTGCCGCATGGCGGCCAGGTGCTGCACGGCTTGGCGGATGCCGTGCGCGTAGTCGACGCGGATGTTGCTGACGCGCGGCGCTTTCGGCCCGACGTCCACAAACACCAGCGGCAGATTCCGAAAGCGGAGATGCTCGAGAAGTTCGTCTTCCATGCCGAAGGTAAGAATGGCCACTCCGTCCACGCGCCCCTCGATCATGCGGCGCACGGCGAGTTCCATGCGTTTGGGGTCGTGGATCGTCGAAGTCAAAAGGATTTCGTAATTTTGCTCGACGGCCAGCGTCTCGAACGTTTGCACGATTTCCGGAAAGAACGGGTTGGTGATCTCGGATACAATCAATCCGAAAACGCGGCTGCGTCCGGAGACCAGAGCACGGGCTTGCCGGTTGGGATAGTAGCCAAGTTCGGCGATGGCTTTCCAGACGCGTTTGGCCAATTGCGCGTCGACCGAGGCGACCTGATTGACCGTCCGCGACACGGTAGCGGTAGATACTCTGGCCCGTCGGGCGACATCGCGAATGTCCACGAGACCTCGTTTGCCCTCAGTTAAAAGTAAGGGTCACAGTATACGATATCCCAAACGTGCCACCAACTCATCTCCTTGCGCGGGCGCCGCGCAAGCCCGGAAACCGGGAGCGGCAATCGAGGTTGCGGCAGGGCGGTGGAATGCAGTAAGAAACGGGCTGCCGCGGGCGGAAGAGGAGTGGGGAGGCTCTTGCAAAGTACGGTAAAGCGTGGTAAACGTTTACTTAACTTGCCTGGAATATGGGTCGGTGCATCTGGGCTGCTCGAGGGATCGCTTCATGGCCGAATCCGCTTTCCTGTTTCATCGTCTCTCTTGCTCTTCCCGCAGCCGCGTTCGTGTTTCAGGCTCACAGAGCCGGCCGGAATGCGCAAGTTTCCGAGTAGGGCAAGCCGGCCGGAGAAAGCGAGGCGCGCGGGAGCGGTCGAAGTCCGGGCACAAGGCGGAAACAAAATTTAAGCGTTTTACTGTTGTGCGAGAGACAATGCCGGGGAGCCGCACAACACGCCATCGCAAGGAACTGTATCGCCAGGAACCGTCGAGGGTAAATGCGTTTAGCGAAACTACGGGAAGAAGTCCTCGAAGCCAATCTGGATCTGGTCCGGAGAGGATTGGTGCTTTCGACGTTTGGAAACGCCAGCGGCGTGGACCGCGAGCAGAGTTTGATCGTGATCAAGCCGAGCGGCGTTCCGTACGACGCGATGAAGCCGGAAGATCTTGTCGTGACCGACCTGCACGGCAAAGTGGTCGAGGGAACGCTTCGCCCGTCTTCGGATCTGCCGACGCATGCGGCGATCTACAGAGCGTTCGCTGCGATTGGCGGAATCGCCCACACGCATTCGGAATACGCAACGGCATGGGCGCAAGCGCGCCGATCGATTCCATGCTTCGGCACCACGCATGCCGACTATTTTCACGGTTCCATTCCTCTGACGGATGCGATGAGCGACGAGGAAATTTCTGGAGAGTACGAAGCGAATACGGGAGTGGCGATTATTCGTGCGTTCCAGGAACTGGATCCGATGGCGGTTCCCGCGGTGCTGGTGGCGAATCACGGGCCGTTCGCCTGGGGAGCGGACGCACGGAAAGCGGCGGAAAACGCGTGGATGCTGGAAGCCGCGGCGCGCATAGCGTATTTAACGGTGGGGATAAACGCAGACGCCAGTTCGCTCGGCAAGGCGCTGCATGACCGGCATTTTTTGCGGAAGCATGGCAAGAAAGCGTACTACGGACAAGCCGGAGGCAAGGAGTGACGCAAGCCTTTGCAGTGCTTTTGCGTGAGAGACTTTCTCGAAGGGTTGTTGCATGGCGCGATTGGAAGTGTTGGTTGAATTTATTTTCGAGCGTTGTTGCTTCGAGGCGGAGCGGAACTGCTGATTGAGTTTATTTTGCGTTGTCTATTTGCGAGCCGTTTATTTTTGGCAGTTTATTTTCGGGCAGTTTATTTTTGATTTGTAGAACGTGGCAACTAGAAAGAAAGCGACCAAACGGACCATGGCGAACAAGAGAAAAATGACAATGGGGTTGATCGTGGGAAACCGGGGGTTTTTCCCGGCTCATCTCGCGAAGACCGGGCGCGAGGAGATGACCCGGATTTTGCAAACGGCGGGCATGGACGTGGTTGTGCTCGGCGAGGAGCAGAGCAAACACGGAGCGGTGGAAACCTACGAAGAAGCGAAGCGTTGTGCGGAGCTTTTCAAATCGAAAGGCGATGCCATTGACGGCGTAGTTGTGACGCTGCCGAATTTCGGAGACGAACGCGCGATTGCGGATACGCTGCGGCTGGCGCGCCTCGGAGTGCCGGTGCTGGTGCAGGCCACGCCGGATGCACAATCGAAGATGACCATCACGGACCGGCGCGACAGTTTTTGCGGAAAAATGTCGGCATGCAACAATTTGACGCAGTACGGCATTCCGTATTCGCTGACCACGCTGCACACCGAAGCGCCGGGTTCGCCGGAGTTCGCGAAGGATCTCGAATGGTTCGCGGCGGTTTGCCGCGTCGTAAAAGGCTTGCGCAATCTGCGGATCGGAGCGCTTGGAGCGCGGCCGGCGGCGTTCAACACGGTGCGCTACAGCGAGAAGCTGCTCGAGGCCAGCGGGATTTCCGTCGAGACGCTGGATCTCTCCGAAGTGATCGGGCGGATCAGCCGGATGAAAGATACGGACGATGCCGTGGTGCAGAAACTGCAGTCCATCGAGAAGTATGTGACGACGGCGAATATTCCGCAGGCCGCGCTGGTGAAAATGGCCAAGCTGGGCGCGGTGATCGATCAGTGGATGAAAGCCACGGATTTGCAGATCAGCGCGGTGCAGTGCTGGACTTCGCTCGAGGAGAACCTCGGCGTGGTGCCGTGCACGGTGATGAGCATGATGAGCGAGTCGCTGCTCTCGAGCGCGTGCGAAGTCGACGTTTGCGGAGTGCTGGGGATGCACGCATTGCAACTCGCGTCGGAAACGCCCAGCGCGCTGCTCGATTGGAACAACAATTACGGAAACGATCCCAACAAAGCGGTGTGCTTCCATTGCAGCAATCTGCCGAAGCACTTTTTCAACGAAGTAAAAATGGATTATCAGGCGATCATCGCGGGTACGGTGGGAAAAGAAAATACGTTTGGGACGTGCGTGGGAAAAGTGAAGGCCGGGGCGATGTGCTTTGCGCGCTTTTCGACCGACGACTTTGCGGGACGAATGCGCGGGTACACGGGAAGCGGCCGGTTCACGGACGATCCACTCGAGACCTTTGGCGGGGCGGGCGTGGTGGAAATTCCGGGGCTGCAAAAACTGCTGCGGTATATTTGCGAAAACGGATTCGAGCATCACGTGGCCGCCAACTTTTCCTCCGTGGCGCCGGCGGTGCACGAAGCCGCGTCGCGCTACCTCGGCTGGGAGATGTACGCCCACGCGGGGTAACGTTTTACAGGCGAGATTTTAATTTTACAGGCGACATTTTATTGTTTCGGAGCGAATGCGAAATCCATGGCCATCGTAGCGGGGGTCGACTTTGGAACTTTGAGCGTTCGCGTCTCGATCGTGGACAGCGAACGCGGCTTGCTAGCGACAGCGCTCGCGGAATATCCGCTGCATCGCAAACGCGAGGATCCCGAGTACGCCACGCAATCGCACGACGATCAGATGCGCGCTTTGGCAAGCGCTACACGCGAAGCCGTACGGAAGGCGAACATTTCGGGCGAACAGGTGCTGGCGCTGGCGATGGATACGACAGGTTCTTCGGTGATTCCCGTTGGAAAGAATCTCGAGCCGCTCGACGAATATTATCTTTGGTGCGATCACCGTGCCAAAGCCGAAGCCGCGGAAATTACGGATGCGGCGCATCGGAAAAAGCTGGCAGCCATCGAGTGGTGCGGCGGAGTGTATTCCTCGGAATGGGGCTTCTCCAAGCTCTTGCATTGGTTGCGGCACAACCCGGAAAAGCGCGGAGCATTTGCGTCCGCCTTTGAGCATTGCGACATGGCGGCGGCCACGCTGTGCGGCATCTCCGATCCGAGCAAAGTGAAACGCAGCATTTGCGCTATGGGGCATAAGTGGATGTGGAATGCGGATTTGGGCGGACTGCCTTCGGAGGAATTTCTTGTCAAAGTGGATCCGCTGTTTGCCGGCGTTCGAGAAAAACTCGCAGGGGAATACGCGACGTCGGACAAAATCGCCGGAACGCTTTCTCCGCTTTGGGCAGAAAAACTCGGATTGAAGGCAGGCATTCCGATCCCGGTTGGCGCGTTCGATGCGCACTGGGACGCGATCGGAGCGGGTTGCCGGACCGACGATATGGTGAATGTGGTCGGAACTTCGACCTGCATCATTGGAATTACTCCGTCGGTGAATTTGGTTCCGGGAGTGTGCGGCGTCGTGCAAGGAAGCGTGCATCCCTTGCGAACCGGGATTGAAGCCGGGCTTTCAGCGGTGGGTGATATTTTCAATGCTATCGCGAACCGCGCAGGAACGGATGTTGCGACGCTCAGCCAGGGACTAGAGAAATATCGCGCGGGGCAGACTGGGCTTTTGCGCATGACCTGGGACAACGGCGACCGGACCGTGCTGGTGAACCCAAATTTGCGCGGGATCACTCTCGGCTGGAATTTGCAGAGTACGGCGCAGGACGAATTATTTGCGGCCATCGAAGGCACGGCTTTCCACACGCGGATTATTTTGGATCGCATGGCGGAACATGGAGTGGAGATCAAGCGTGTGATCAACGCGGGCGGTATACCGCAGAAAAATAACGTGCTGAATCAAGTTTACGCGAATGTATTGGGTCGACCAGTGCTGGTACCGAGCAAGAGCGTGACAAGTCTGGGATCGGCGATTTTTGCGTTTCTGGCGGCAGGCACATTCAAGACGGTGGAAGAAGCGCAGGATAGGATGTGTCCAGGGCATGCCTTGTTCACGCCCGAACCGGCGGCGCAAAAGACTTACAGTTCGTTGTACCCGCTCTATCATCAGGTCTACTTCGCGTTTGGACAGCCAGGCGCCCGGAGATTTGGAGACTTGCTGCCCACGCTGATTTCGGTCGCCGAGAAGGCGAACACTCCTAGTTGACGACGCTCGCCTACCCCCACCCGGGGGTGTCCGCAAGTTATGAAGTAAACGGTTGACAGCATGGAAGTTGCGGGAATTCCTGCGTGTCACGAAGGGCGCTGCGATTGCGGCTGGTTGATTGTGTCTGGGGTCCCTCGGCCCCTGATTCCACTGTTACCCCCCCCCGCTTTTTTTGTAAGTGTTGCATCTAAAGAACTTAGATGCTCAATTAAACCATTTAGAATCTTACGATTACGGGTGTTTCTGTAAGTGTTGATTCCACGAGACTTACAGGTCCGTTCGAACTAGGGCTGCCCTTTACAACGGTACAAGGCACGGGATTGGGAGACGGACGATTCTAGAAAGCAAAAAACGCCAATCATGAAATTGGCGTTCCACGTCACGAACCAAAATATTACCTAGGAGATACTATACGCGAGAAGTAATCGAATGTCAAGCGCAAAAAAGGCGGGCGCCAGTGAAGGGAAGCACTGGCGGTTTAGGATTCAGCCAGAAATGGCTGAGCTGAAGAGCCAATAAACGCAGTAGCGCTGGTCGAAGAGGCGATAGAAAGGACTAAGAGTGACGTCTTGGTGAGAGGCCGCGCTCGAGGCGCGAAACGTGAGCGCCTTGTCTTTCGCGTTTAGCGGTTGAATCCAGTTGTCGAGGGCATTCCGGTCGCCGGCGAGTTCCGGTATGGCAATGGGGGAAAACCCGCCGTGCAGAATTTTATCTTCGGAATAAATGCGCCGGGGATCGAGATTCTCGGTCCCCAGTTCGCCAGCGAGCACCATCGGACCGTACATAACCGCCGCCAGATTTGGGTCATCGGGAATGGTTTGCAAATGCAAACGCATGGGCAAGTTCACTTCGACGTGGTCGCCGTTTTTCCAGGTGCGGTCGATTTTCGCGTAGCTGGAGGGTGTCAGGTTTTCGCTTGGATGGAAGGGCTTGCCGTTAATTCTGACGCTGGCGTTTTCAGCCCAGTACGGGATGCGCACGTTCAGGCTAAAGCGGGCAGGCGATTTCGTCTGGATGACCATTCGGGTTCCGGCTTCTTCCGGGAAACGCGTTTCCTGCCGGATCGTGACGCCTTTTTCCTCCCAATGCACTTGAGAAGCGAAGAATAAGTTGACCCACAGGGAGGGATTCCGGGCGTCAAGTCCACTGTGAAAATAGAAACCCTGGCCTAGCTTCGAAAAGTTTTCCAGGCCCGTGCCGCAACAACAGAAGAAGCCTTCGAACGGCACAAAGTGAACCTTCCACTGGCCGGGCTGCATTCCGAGATAATAAAGCGGCGAGCCTTGCGCCGGGTTGGGAGTGGCGAGGATATGGTTCAGGAAAGCACGTTCGTAAAAGTCGGCGTATCGCGGCTCGGCGTGCCAGCTGAATAAATGGCAGGTCAGTTTGAGCATGTTATAGGTGTTGCAGGTTTCCTGGGTAAGGTCGGTGAGCGCAGAGGCGAGCACGTCCGGCGGCGTGCGAAAATGTTCGCTGATACTGTTCCCGCCGGTGACGTAGCTGCGATGCAGCGCGACCTGTTGCCAGAAAAATAGCGCGGCGTCGCGGTAGTACGGTTCGCCGGTCAATTCAAATTCGCGCGCGGCGCCGATGAATTTCGGAACCTGGGTGTTGGCGTGGAGGCCGGTGAGTGTGTCGCGGCCCTCAGCGGCGGGGTCCATCACGACGTGATGGTCAAAGCGTTTCGCGACTTCGAGATAACGAGGATTCCCGGTGACGGCGGAGAGGTTCGCCAGGACTTCATTCATTCCGCCGAATTCGGTTTGCAAGGTGCGCTGCATCTGTTCTTCGGGGATGCGGCCGGTGCGCCAGTCCGTCCATGCGGCCATGCGTTCGAGAATCTGGAGGGCCTGGGGGTTTTGCCAGCTCTCGTGAACATCGAGCAGACCAGCCATGATTTTATGGATGGCGTACCAGACCACGGCGGCAGGCCGGCCCGCTTCCAGATCATCGAAGCCCGATTCGGGGAAAGCGGAAAGATAGCCAGTGTCGCCGAGCCGCGCCTGGCATTTTGCGAGTTCGGTCACCAGGGCGTCAGCTTTGGCTTTGATGCGGACGTCTCCCGTAGAGGCGTACATCTGGCCGGAGGCGGAAAGAAAATGGCCGACGTAATGGCCGCGCCAGCCGTTGGAGGGAGACTCGCGATTATAGAGAGGTTCGGCGGACGATGGCAGATTGGCGTTGACGCGGAAGTTATGCAGCAAGCGGTCCGAATCCAGGGCCAGCATATATTGCAGGGTTTGGCTGCGCATGCGGAGGAGCTCGGGGTCGAGAATGCTGACGTCTTCGAGGCGAAAGGGAAGAGCGAGAGGAGTTGGAAGCGAAGGACTGGCCGGCAAGTCCGAGGCCGGCGGATGCAGCGGGCGATGGACCGCGGCCGCGCCGCGCTCTACTGCCGGATCAATGACTTTTGCGGCCGCTTGCGTAGCGGCAAGTGCGGTACCGCCATAAAGTACGCGGCGGAGGAAGTCACGTCGGATCATAAAAGCATCCTTTCGCGGAAGCGCGGAAGCATGGCGGATGTCCCGGCTTCTCTGTGGAGTATACCTCTTGAGGGGTGCTCGTGGCGTGGTGGTCAGGAGTGCCCAATTTAGGGCGAGGGCGAGTGAGACTACAGTTGGGAAAAGGATGGCAAGAATCTGTTGGAATGAGCTATAGAGCGAGATGTGTAAAGGTTCGCTCTGAACAGGCAGCAGGCACGACGAAGCGAGCACGAACACGGAACCCAGGAGGGCAACAGGTCAAAGCAATCGCAAATCTCGCAGACGCGAGAGCCGGCCAGAATTGCTGATGGTTTTTTACAGCTGGGCGTACTCGGCTCGGGCTCGCTTTAAGAAAGGCGGACTGGGATCGGCATCCTTCCAGAAATGCAGCAGGGTCTCGGGCGTCTGGCGTGCCTTCTGTGTATCACCTCGCAAAATGTAATCCGACGCGAGCACGTAGCACGCGGCAATCTAGAAATATTCGTGAGCCGATTCGGTGACTTCGCCGTGCTGGGCTTTGGTTTCGATTTCCATCGGCCGCTCGATAAACCACGATAAATTGACCGTCCTGTGCGACCACAGGAAGCCCACGTGCGCTGGATCAGGTCACCGCAGGACGAAACGTCTTTTGATGCGAGGCGGAGAGGGACTGGGCGGTTATCACGATTACGGGAACAAGAAAAACCAGGGAGCCGAAGACCCACATGAATGCTCCAGCGGCAATCTGATCGTTCAGCGCGCTCAACCCGAGAAGACGGGGAACTTCGCCGTAGCTTGGATAGAGGAGACGTCCCGCGAAACAGAGGAATGCGGAAACTCCGGTATTCACAAAATCGGCCAGGACGAGATAGGGAATCAATAGCCAACGCGCATTTTTCGGGCGAGATGGCCATGGCTCAATTACCGGCCACCAGAACAAAACACTGGTCGCGAAAAAGCATAAGTGTTCAATGTTATGCCAAAACTCCGAGCTTAAAGCGAATTCATACGCTTTGGGAATGTGCCATGCGACGAAGGAAAAATTCATCGCGATCCAAGCCACTTGCGGCCGTATCAAGAATTTGGCAATTTGGCGAATCAGCGGCACGCGTAGAATAGGTCCCAGCACCGGGCGAACGATCCAGGAAGGGAGCCCTCTCAAGAGAGGCACGACGGGCGCTCCGAGCAGCACCAGAGGCGGAGCAATCGAAATAAACACAAAGTGTTGTCCCATGTGCATGATCAGCAGGGATTCGCTAAAGGTATCGAGAGGCGACGCCACCGCCACAAATAACGCGAGCACGCCGCCGAGAAAGCTGGCCAGCCGCCAAACGGGAAACTGCCGCGGTCTGGTCTTCCGAATGCGAACCCATCCCCTGGCATAAACGATCGCGGTGAGAACCAGTACGCAGGTAACAGTTGGTGGAACGTCCCACTCGGTGACCAAACTCTGCAAATTGGCAGTCATGCCATTTCCTTGCTTTATTGATTCTGCTTTCCTGAAGCGATCCCGGCTTCGGCTTGCGATGCATTCTGAGCGGGCCGCTGGCCGGGCGGGTGAAGAGTTTCGAGAAAGCTGACGAGCGCCGTGACTTCCGGCGGCGAAAGGTTCTTGCCGTAGGCGGGCATATTGCCGCCGCCTTGCAAGACTTGGCGAATCAGTTGATCCTCGGTCAAACGCGTCGCCACGGAATCAAGCGCAGGACCACGCTGTCCGCCAAATCCGCCGATCGAGTGGCAGTTTCGGCATTGTTTGGCCTGAAAGATCACCGCGCCTTGCCGTTCGAGTGGGCTTGCGCTGTGCGTGTAAAGTGCGGCCACTGCCGGACCGCCGCTCCATGCGTCCATCTTCGGACTCCAGGGAGTCTCGGTGCCAAGATGGGTGAGCACGCCCCAGAAAGTGGCAACGGTTACCAACGTCAAAATCGCGACCGGGCGGCGATGCCAGCTCTTTTCGCCCTCGGAAGAAATAAATGGCAGAGCAATCAAAGCACAAATTCCGAGGACGGGCGCGACCAATACAAACGGAGTCTCAAGACTCGGCGGCAAATAGGAAAGAACTGCATACAGCCAAAGGAAGAAAAAGTCGGGCCTGGGCGCGGTTTGAATGATCGTCGGGTCCGGTTGTCCTCCCGGGCCAAACGGTCCGAAGACGAAGGCGCAGACGGCGACGGCGGCCACAACCGCGCCGGAAAACAAAATATCCTTCCAAAAAGCGCCAGGGATGAATGGAATCCCGTCCTTCCTAGTGAGCTCGTGGTATTCCGCCAGATACGTTGACCTGCGCACGACGCGGCCGGGCATCGGCCATTCGTTGATGCCGAGCTTGAGAACCATCCACACATGGAGAGAAGCGAAAGCCAGTAAGGTTCCAGGAATGACGAAAACGTGGAGAGCATAAAATCGCGACAAGGTTGCCCCGGCGATGATCGGGCCGCCCAGTAATAAATGAACGAGCGCACCACCAATCAACGGAACACGGCCGGAAATGGAAGCTCCAATGCCCAAGCCCCAATACGCATCCTGGTCGAACCTCAAGACTTGGCCCGAGAAGGCCATGCCCAGTGTCATCAGCAAGAGAAACACGCCGACGATCCAAGTAAGTTCGCGTGGATACTTGTAAGCGCCGAAGAGAAAGACCTGAGCCATGTGCACGAGCACGACGGCAACCATGAAGTTGGATCCCCAGCCGTGCATCGCTCGAAGAAACCAGCCCAGCGCGACTTGATGATTCAAAATGTTCAAACTGTTCCACGCTTCGCCAGCCGAGGGAACGTAAATGAGGGCGAGCAAAATTCCCGTCACGATCTGCAACATTAATAAGGTGAAGGCCGCGCTGCCAAATACGTAGAACCAACTCGCTGTTTTTCGGGGAACGCGATGCGTGGCGGCTTCGGTTATGGGGGCCGCAAGCTGCAATCTGTGATCGAACCAGCCGAAAATTTGCTTCAGCCTGCGCACGGAGAACCTCCTTGCGCGCTTTTAATGTTTACAAGCTTTGCGGTATTGGAAAGCGTCGGCAATTGCCCCGCATCGATTTCCAGTTCGCTTCCCGCGATTCTGCATTCGTAGGTGAAGAGGCCGCGCTCCGGCGGTCCCGAGGCCCGAGAGCCATCGGCGTAATACACTCCGCCATGACAAGGGCACATGAAGAGCTGCGATTGCGGAAACCATCTAACGGGGCACCCCAAATGAGCACAATTGATGGCAAACACGGTGAACTGATCGAGAGCCGTGCGGCGCACCCAGCAGGCCACGCCATCGGTTTCGCCATCCCACGGCCGGCGGCTCGGATTGGTGAACGTTGCAAGCCTTGTCTCCCCGACCGGAAACTGGCCCAGTGCTCCCAGCGAGACCCAAGACTCATAGGCTGTATCGCGCTTCGCCGGTGAGAGCAAATACCTCAACACGGGGATCGCGATCGCAACGCCGACCAGCGCATTGAACGCGACGCCAATTTTCAAGAGCAGCCATCTTCGCGAGACTACGATCGGATTTTCTTTCTCGCCTTGTTCCGCTCCGTCCTTTTGGCTCTGCTCCATTTCGGGTTCGCTCACGTAACACCTCGCATGGTTTTTGTAGCTACCGAGGTTTGGGATAAGGCTGGCCGGGTGTCGCGCTTCGTAGCGACGACAGATAAGCAACGACGTTCGTCACCTCTTCGTTCGTCAAAGCCTCGCCCGGCCGGTCCTGTCGCCAGTCCGGATGGCCCAGGTCTGGGCGGCCTGCGATGGTGATGGTTCTCAAAACTTGATCGCTAACCAGGGCGAGGTACGAAGTGTTGGAAATCTGTTCGTCAGGTTTTTGGTGACACGAGATGCACGCGGTCTTGTAGACTTCCTCGCCGCTTTTCGCATCGCCTCGCAAGTTGGCGACATAAGGTGGAGCATTCGCAGCGCCAGGGTTGCTCTTGGCCCACTGGCTGCGCATGCCCGCCACCAGCGCATCCACCTGCTTCTCCGCGAGAAGTCCGCCCGCGGATTCGCCGAACGCCGGCATTTGTGTTCCCGGCATGCCGCCGGTGATCCATTTCTTGAGTGAGGCGTCGTCCACGACGGACTGGTACACGGGATTCGCAAGGTCCAAGGCCGGCCCATTCTGTCCATTGCGGCCATGGCAGGCTGAGCAATTTTCGCTATATAGGGTCCAGAAATCGACCACATCCTTTGGGCGCACGTAATCCTTAGCGATGCCCGGCGGCCCGTTCATGCTGATGTCGCTGCACGCGGAACAATAAAGAGCCCCGACTAGGCAGGCTATCGAGATGAGCCGGACAAAACGCATCACTTCTTTGTCTCCTCATCTCTGGAAGGCATCAGCTCCTGCGTTTGCAAACCCATTCTCAACATGAACGGCAATGACTGGTGGGTGTGAATGCGCCCCGTCCGCGTAACCACGATTCCCGCGACGACGCCAAAGAAAATCTGCGAGACAGCAAACCACATCCAGTTGATGTGCGCGTTAAAAGCGGGATTGATGATTCCGAGTGACGAGTGGAGGATGCCGGTCCACACCAGAGGCGCGACGATTCCGCCGAGCACGATAGGCCGGCTGGGCCACATCGGAAGCAGGGCTCCGTAAAGCAAGCCGACGAGAAGCGAAGTGGCGATATGAATTACCGAGGCGATGAGGAGCCCGTTCCAATGAAATGCGGCAATGTCCGCCGCGCTGGGATTCGTCCAGTGCCCGACACCCGCTCCGCCCAGAAGATTCACGGCGTACCAGATGCTGTGGTGGGAAATGTAGCCGTAGAGCAGCGCCGGTATAATCATGGCAACTCCACCGGCCGCGCCTCCTTTCAATCCCGAAATGACGGGGTAGCTTTCCACGGGTAGGTAGGCGCGATGGCGATCGTTGACTTCAAGCCGCGCTACGGTGGCTCTTGTCGTGACCGCGCCGGCGACGGGCGTGACGACGGGAACCACTTCGTGATGTTCTTGCGGCAATACTTCCCGAAACCATCCGACACCCCCGCAGATCACCAGTAAAATGCCGGCGATTCCGATTCCAGCGTTCGTCACGAGGCTGGCGAACGAGAGCATCACGCCGAACGCCAGAACGATTGGCCACGCCGTTGGAGCGGGCAGCACGACCACCTTGGTTCCGGCTTGAACAGCTTGCACTTGCATGTTTTCCATCACTCGTTCACCGCCCCAAAATATAAACGACCGTGAAGACCACCACCCACACGGCGTCCACGAAATGCCAGTACAGCGCGAGGACCGCGATCCTCTCGGCGTGCTGTTCGCCGACGCGGCGGGCAACCGTAAAAAGAAAAAGGATCGTGAGCATGGCCAAGCCGATGATGACGTGCGTGGCATGCAGCCCGACCAGAGAGTAGTACGTCGTGCCAAAAAGATTTGTGCTGATGGTCAGTCCGTCGCGGTAAATCAGCTTGTGCCACTCGATCGCCGTTCCTCCCAGGAAAATCAGCCCCAAACAGATGGTGACGCCGAGCCAGAGAGCGAATGGGTTGAGGCGATTTCGCGAAATAGCCCGTTCTGCGAGCCAGATGGTGAGACTGCTGGAGAGCAGGCAGATTGTCCCGAATATGGGAACTTCCAATACCTGCTGCGGCGTGGGCCCAGAGAGGCTCTTGCCGATGTAGAAGAGATACGCCACCACAAAGATTGTGAAGAGCGCGGATTCGCCCGTGATGAGCGCGAACATGGCGATTCTTCCGCGATAGGGCGGACGCCATTCGTCCTGATGAACAGCCGGAATCGCAACGGCGCTCATGGTTCGTACTCCCAGTCCGGATCCTCCGGATGCTTTAAGTCCCACAAGGGCCGCCGGCTGCGCACGGCAGGCTCTTCAGCGAAATTGTACGGGGGCGGCGGCGAAGTGGTGCTCCACTCGAGCGTCCACGCGTCCCACGGATCGTTGCCGGCTTCCTTGCCGCGAAAATAGGACCAAACCAGATTGAACGCAAAAATCAAAACGGCAATCGCCTGAATGATTCCTCCCAAGGACACGATCAAGTTCAAGGTGTTCCACCCACAATCCGGTTGATAGGTGTAAATCGAGCGCGGCATTCCGAGAATTCCGAGGAAGTGCATCGTGTCAAAAGTCACGTGGAAGCCGATCAGGAAGAGCCAGAAGTGCCATTTTCCGAGCTTTTCGCTGAGCATTCGGCCGGTAGCCTTCGGGTACCAGTAATAAATTGCGGCGAAGATGCAGAAAACGATGGCGCCCACCAAAACGTAATGGAAGTGCGCGATGACGAAATAAGAGTTGTGAAGCTGCCAGTTCCACGGGGCGATCGAGAGCATGATCCCCGTCAATCCCGCAAGAAGGAATTGAAAGAGAAAAGCCGTGCAGAAAAGCATTGGCGTGGCGAACCGGATTTTTCCGCCCCAAATCGTCGCCAGCCAGTTGAAAATCTTCATCCCGGTGGGAATGCCCACGAGCATAGTGGACAACACGAAGAAGGCATTGGAAAAAGAGGTCATGCCCACGGTGAACATGTGGTGCGCCCATACACTCAAGCTGACAAACGCAATGCCCACGGAGGCCGCCACCATCGTTGGATAGCCAAAGATCGCTTTGCGCGAAAAGACCGGGATCACCTCGTTGGCAATCCCGAACGCTGGCAGCACTAGCACATAGACCTCCGGATGGCCGAAGATCCAGAAGAAGTGCATCCAAACGACAGCCGATCCGCCCGCCTGCGTATCGAAGAAATGCCCGCCGAGATAGCGGTCGATCAGCAGCATGATTTGAGCGGCGGTCAGCGGGGTGATCGTCACCAGCGTCAAGCCGCTGACGACCAGCAGCAACCACGAAAAAAGCGGCAACCGCATCATCGTCATTCCCTTGCAACGCATGGAAATAATCGTGGCGATGATGTTGATGGCCGTGCCCAAGGTTCCAAATCCGCTGACGATCAGCGCAAGCGCCCAATAGTCCGTGGCGTTCCCCGGAGAAAAAGCGCGCGCCGTCAGCGGCGCATACGCAAACCAACCCACGTCCGGAGCGCTACCCACGCCGTAAAGTCCGCCGCCTCCGATGAAACTGTAATAGAGAAGAAGTCCGCCGAAGGCCGTCAGCCAAAAGCTGAACGCATTGAGGCGCGGAAAGGCCATATCGCGCGCGCCGATCTGGAGCGGGACGATATAGTTCGCAAATCCGAAAAGAATCGGCATGCCCACCAGAAAGACCATGGTGGTTCCATGCATCGTGAAAAATCGGTTGTAAACTTCCGCGCTAAGGAAGTGATTCCCTGGCACGGCCAATTGAATGCGGATGGCGATAGCTTCGGCGCCGCCCACCAGTAAGAAAAATATGGCATACACGATATAGAGGATTCCAAGACGCTTGTGATCAACCGTGACCACCCATTCGTGCAGCCATTCGAGAAACGTGCCGGCAGACCTGCTCGATGAGGTGACATCGATCGAAACAGCCAGCGGCAGAGAGTTTTCGCCCATTTGCGTATCTGTTTAATCCAACAAATTCCTTCAACGAAGCGTGGAAAGATAATCGGCCAGCTGATCGAGCTGCTCGTCGCTCAATTGCATTGCGGGCATCAAGCACCCGCTCTTGAATGTGGCTGGATCCTTAATCCACCGCCTTAGGTTTTGGGGCGTATTGGCCGCTGCGCCCGCTCCCAGCGTTTGCCTGCTCATCAAGTGAGTAAGGTCGGGGCCAAACCTGCCGGTCGCCGCAGTCCCCTCGATGGCGTGACAGTTCATGCAAGCCTCGGTTTCAAACACCTGCAGCCCCGCTGCGACCCGTGGGTCTTGAACCGCTGGTTGCTGCTGATTTTTTGCCCAAGCGGCGAACTGGCCGGGAGTGTCGACATAGACGCGCAACAGCATCAACGCGTGCTCGACTCCGCAGAACTGCGCGCACTGCCCCACATAGAGTCCGGGCTGCAGAGGATTGATCCAGGTTGAATTTACGCGATTCGGAATCAAGTCGGTCTTGCCCGCAAGTTGCGGCACCCAAAAGCTGTGATCCACGTCGGCGGAAAGAAGCGTGAGATACGTGGGCACAGGCGTCTGGTCACTGCTCAAGGGAACGTGCAGCTCATTCGCGGTGACAATCCCCAGCTTCGGGTAACGGAACTCCCACCAAAACTGGTGCCCGACGACCGTTACATTCAGCGCGGACTCGGGCTCAGGTGCATCTTGAATGGCAAAGATGAGGCGCGCCGTGGTCAGGAACAATACGATGACAATGAGAACCGGGATCACTGTCCAGGCGAGTTCAATTTGCTTGCTTCCATAGATTTGTGGAGGCTCGCTCTGCCAATCCGTGGCCTTCGCTCGATACTTGATGATGGCGTAGGTAAGCAGCCCCCCCACCACGAAAAAGATGCCTCCCGTGATGGAAAGAACGAACAACGAGAGCGCGTGAATCTCATGAGCGGGCGTCGAGCTGGGCGCCATGATACTCGGCGTCGCTTGCGGGCCCTTGTCGGATATCCACGGGATGGCCACGGACAGGCAGGATACGAAACCGCCGCGCCATCTTCTCGAAAGAACGGATCCTACCGAATCCATGGATTACACTTTCCATCGCCACTCGATGGTGTGGCGCAAGAATCGTCTTTACGGCCAAATCGGGCCCTCTCTTCGCCTATGATACAGCGCAACAGGTCGATGACTGCGCTTCGCTCGAGCCTTTGATTCCGTTCGAGCCAAAAAGGCGCTATTTATTATGCTTGGATTCTTGCCGTCCAGGTACGTTTCACGCTCGCGAGCCCAGCAGCCATGCCTTCGAAAAGAAACCGTGTTCCGCTCGATCCCGGCAGCCGGGTGAGGAGACGGCATTATCCGTATTCGTCCGGGGACTTTCAAAACTCGCGGCTGCGTTGCCATAGCGCTAAGTAAAGGAGAGGATTTTTCCCTACGCGAATTACTGGCAGTAAGGAAAAAGATTAAACTTTTGCATTTTTGTGCAGCTGCGGATCACCTTTGTACATCTCTGGTCGCCCCTACGCTATAACTGTCCACGGTGCCAAGGCAACATTATTTTCGCTCGATCCGCGCTCGCCAGGTCTCTCGCGACAAACCTGCGGAGAATCCTGGGCCATTCCGGGATCAGGATCACCATGCAGTGCGTGAAGAGCGCCGAGCACCACAAAGTGGAAGCGGTTGAAAAAGTAGAGAACCATTGCGAAGTGAGGTTGTAAGTAGCGGAGGCAAATTTGCAGATGTTGCAGTAAGTCCACCTAATATCCCCCATAGTGAAGGGAAGGACTTTTCTAGAGATGCCACTAAGTCGCAGAAAAGATTGGTCGGGGCGCCGAGATTTGAACTCGGGACCTCCTGCGCCCAAGGCAGGCGCGCTACCAGGCTGCGCTACGCCCCGACAATTCGTACGCCTATAATTCTACTGTACTTTACACTCTCTCTGGAAACCATCACTGCGGCTATTCAAGTGGTCTTCGCATTTTCAGCCGCATCTCCGCAACCTGACCCCGCCCGCGAAATGAGTTCGCTTTTCTGTCGCATGTAGGTTCCTCTCGTTTTTAGTCCATAAAAAGTGAAACCGTACGGTCTTCTCCAGCATCTGCTAGAATGCGATACGAGACCGTTCGGTCTCTCAAATCGCCCAGGAGAATCTCCGCAATGCGCAGAGGCGAGCAAACCCGCCGCGAAATCATCCGAAAAGCCGCGCCCATTTTTAATCAGCGCGGATTCGAGGGCGCGGCCATCTCCGACCTGATGCGCGCCACAGGCTTGGAAAAGGGCGGCATCTACAGGCATTTTCGCAGCAAACAGCAGCTCGCCGCCGAAGCTTTCGACTATTCCTGCCAGTTGGCAATGGAAACCCGCTTTCAAGGTACACAGGCAATCCCCGACACCGTGGACCGCCTGAAGCAAATCGTCCGGAATTTCCGCGACAAACGCGCCGGCCTGGTGCAGGGCGGCTGCCCGTTACTCAACATGGCCACCGATTCGGACGACAGCAATCCCGTTCTGCGCGCGAAAACGCTTCGCGCCTTCGGTGTCTGGTTCGAACATTTTAAAGGCATCGCGGCTGAGGGCCGGCGCCGCGGCGAAGTGCGCTCCAGCGTGGATCCCGCGCAACTGGCAACTCTTCTTGTCAGTTCCCTCGAAGGAGGTTTGATGTTGTTCCAGCTGCAACGAACCGAAAAGCCCTTGGACATTGCTTGTCGCCACCTCGAGGACTATCTCGAAACGTCCGTTCGTGCGAAACGGCGCAAGTCTCAGGTGGGAAAAACATGAGCGCCCAGGAAACCGGCTCTCGTTCTGATTTCAGGACCAGGGCCAAAACCAATGATGTGCCCATCGCGCGTCTGATTGGCTTTGAAGCCAAAGAGGCCGCCGATGGCCGGGCCGTAGTCACTCTCGTGGCCGGCGCGCGCCACGCAAATCCCATGGGCACGCTGCACGGCGGAATTCTCTGCGACATCGCCGACGCCGCCATGGGCATCGCTTTTGCTACCACACTTGCGCCAGGGGAATCCTTCACCACCATTGAACTAAAAATCAATTTCTTTCGCCCCGTTTGGGAAGCTGTCCTGAAAGCCGAAGGCAAAGTGCTGCGCCGCGGCAGCAGCATCGGTTATGTCGAATGCGAAATCACCGATGAGAACGGCAAGCTGGTTGCCAAGGCCGCTTCTACCTGTATGGTATTGAAAGGCGAAAACGCTAAAGGCCGTTGAGCCTCAAATAAGTTCCCGGGACGCGAAGCACTTTTAACGCGCAATTGTTTAGGAGACTTACTTTCATTCGTATAACGTTCATAGCTCGGACGGCCAGGTGAAAGCTACAAAATGCAATCTCCGCTGAAAATCGCTTGCCCTTCGAACTGCTGGATTCCAGCTCTTCGCTCGATGCAGGCGCGTTTCCTCCAGCTCGTCTGCGCTTTTTGCATCTTCCTGCTCTCGCACGCCCTCGGCGGTTGCGCACGTTCTTCGCCTCAGCCCGTCACCCTTACGTTTCTGGATGTCGAGTGGGATACCTCCACTCTGAATTCCTCGTTGGCGCATGATTTGCAAGAGTTCACCATGCAAACAGGAATTCAAGTCAAACGCCTCCCGCGCCCCGATGGCTCTCTCAATCAACTTGCCTTGTGGCGCGAGCTGCTCAAAAAGCGCACCTCCACTCCCGACGTGCTTAGCATCGATGTGATCTGGTCCGGAATATTGAATCAGTATCTGATGGATCTGAAGCCCTACTTTGCTTCGGAGCTGGCTTCGCAAAATCCCGCTGCGCTGGCCAGCTACACAGCCGGCGAGAAATGGGTGGCCGTGCCGCATCACACCTACATTAGTCTATTGTATTACCGCCCCAGTCTTCTTCGAGAGTACGGCTATCGCGAGCCGCCCAAAACCTGGGATGAACTTGAGAAGATGGCCGCCAGAATTCAAGCCGGCGAGCGTGCCAAAGGTGACAAAGATTTTTGGGGCTACGTCTGGCAGGGCGGCATCAACGAAGATTTGACCTGCAGCGGCTTGGAATGGCAGATGAGCGATGGCGGGGGTCGAATTATTGAAGACAATAAAACGATCAGCGTAAACAATCCGGAGGTGATTCGCGCGTGGCAACGCGCAGCTCGCTGGGTGGGCTCGATCTCCCCGCCGGGCGTAACGGCCTACGGCCTGTGGGATGCACAGAACCTCTGGGGATCTGGCAAGGTTGCTTTTCTTCGCGGCTGGCAATCCAATTATAGTGTGCTGACTGGCGGGTGGCCCTTTCCGCAGCCGGGTTCGCATGCGCCCCTCAGCGGCGCTGCTCAGTTTGGCATCACGAGTGTCCCAGGTGGCACCGCAGGCCGAGTCGACACTTTGGGCGGAAACGGTTTGGCAATTTCTCAAAGTTCCGCACACCCTCGCGAAGCGCTCGAGCTGATCCGGTTTCTTCTGCGAACGGATCAGCGGCTCATGCACGCCACCGAGCATTCCCGGCCGCCCGAGGGCATTGACCTCTTCGAACTCCCGGCCGGCCTGAATCCATATCCCCAGCTTCCCCAATCAACACAAAATGGCGGCCGCCTTGTGGCGCGGCCCTCTATCGCGGCTGGCGACAAATATGAAGAGGTAAGCAGGGCGTATATTCAGGCGTTGCATTCTGTCCTCACGCGCGAAAAGCCTGCGCCCGTGGCTGCCGCGGACCTAGAGAAGGAACTGGTTCAAATCACTGGATTCCGACCGGGGCCGCCCCCCAGGTTGATGGCCCGGCCGGCCGAATAAGCTCTCTGAAAGTTCCGCGCATCTTTTGATACGATTTGCTATCGGTCCAGGCTCGCAGCGCCATTGTAACGGCTTACCGAATCGACGGATAGGGAGTCACAGGTGCTCTCGAAACTTGCCGGATGGTCCAAAAAAGCTGGCGAGCGATCCTCTGCGCTTCATCGGATCAATATCCGACCCCGTTTAACGCTGTGCTTTGCCTTCATCATTTTGGCGATGTTGCTGGGAAACACCGTCCTGCTTTGGCAATTCCATCGCGCTCAGGATCAGGTCGAGCGTTTGCGCGGCGTTGACCAAGAGATGATTATTTTGTTGCAGGCCCGCACCAGCCTGATGTCGTTTTACGACCGCGTGGACGAGCTCGCCCATTCCGAAAACTCCGCCGAACTAGTGGCGGAAGCGGAGCCACTTCGCAAGGCCCTCCTTGAAGACAGCCGGCGCACCAGGAACGCTCTCAGTCGCTTGCCGCCAGAAGTGCAACTAGATCCGACGCTTGTGCCTGCGCTTCAGGCAATTCAGGACTCTCTGCCTGCGGAGCTCGATGCCATCACTGCGTTGGCCAAATTGAATGATTGGCAAGCTGTTCGTCTGCGCTTGGCGAATCAAGTCCGGCCGCTGGAATTCAGTACTTCGTCGCTGGTTGAAAACATCGACCACGAGGTCGGCGAAAGCCGCGCGCAAGCCCTCCTGAAGATCCGCCAAGCGCAGCGGCGAATCCTCTATATCGTCGCGATTACAGGTGCATTAACGCTGCTCTTCGCCGCCTTTCTCGGCCTGGCCATCACGCGCAGTATCACCCTGCCGCTCGGCCGGTTGATGGAAGGCTCCAAAGCATTGGCGGGAGGCGATTTCAGTCATCGTGTGCAGGCCACGGGAAAAGACGAAATCGCGCTTCTCGGAAATGTTTTCAACGAGATGGTTGTGAGACTTCAGGATCTTTACCGCGAGCTGCAGCATCGTGACGCCTACCTTTCGGAAGCTCAAAAACTCAGCCACACGGGCAGTTTCGGCTGGTACGTTTCCAGCGGAGAAGTCTTCTGGTCCGAGGAAACGTTTCGAATATTCGGTTGCGATCCAGAGATGCAGCCTACCGTCGAGCTGGTACTTGAGCGAACCCACCACGATGATCGCGGACTCGTGCAGCAATCCTTTGAACGCGCCGCAACGGAGAAGGGCGGTTGCGACTTCGAACATCGGCTGATCATGCCGGATGGTTCCCTGAAATATGTCCGAGTCCTGGCTCATCTCTCGGCCGGTGACGAACCGGGCGGCATGCTCTTCGTCGGCGCGGTGACCGACATCACCGAGCGAAACCGCGCCCAACAGGCTTTACGGCAGAGCGAGAATTATCTGTCGGAAGCACAGCGGCTCACCCATACGGGAAGTTGGGTTTGGGAAGTGACGGGAAGAAACGCGCTGCATCTGTCCGACGAATGGTATCGCATCTATGGCTTCGATCAGGGAAAGGGCATGCCGGGCTGGGAAGTACGGCTTGAGCGCATCCATCCGGAGGATCGCGACAAGTGGAAGGGCGCCATCGAACGAGCCATCCGCGAGAAGGCGGACTACGACGTGGAATTCCGGATTCTGCTCCCGGATCGAACTGTTAAATACGTCCATACCGTCGGCCATCCTGTTTTGAACGCCTCAGGAGAATTGCTGCAATTTGTCGGCAGCTCGACGGACCTCACCGAACGCAAGCGCGCCGAACAAACGCTGCGCCGAAGCGAAGGCTATTTGGCCGAAGCTCAGAGATTGACCCGGAGCGGCAGTTGGGCCTGGGACGTGCGCACCGGCGCCATTTTCTGGTCGCAAGAGAATTTTCGTATATATGGCTATGACCCCGAGAAAACGACGCCCACCTGGGCTCGTATCTTCGAACGGGTCCACCCGGACGACCGCGCGGAGGTCGAGCGCAGGGCGAAAAGTGAATCAACGCAGAAAGACATGGGCGATTCGGAAGGCGACTATCGAATTATTCTTCCAGACGGAAAGATAAAGCATCTGCATTCAATCGCGCACCCGCTTGTCAACGAATCTGGTGAAATTACCGAGGTCTTCGGCACCACCATGGACGTTACCGAACAATACGAAGCCAAAGCGGCCCTCGAGAACGGCCTTCGAACAAATCAAGGAATTGAGGGACCAGCTCTATAAAGAGAACATCGCGCTGCGCGAAGAGGTCGACAAAGTTTCCATGTTCGAGGAAATCGTCGGCTCCTCGGAACCCCTGCGGCGCGTTCTCGTGCAAGTCGCGAAAGTGGCTGCAACGGATTCCACCGTTCTCATATTGGGGGAGACCGGTACTGGCAAAGAAATGATTGCCCGCGCCATTCACAGGCGGTCGAAGCGGTCGGGCCGGGCGTTTATTCGTGTGAACTGCGCGGCGATTCCTCCCACTCTGATTGCCTCCGAGCTCTTCGGACACGAAAAAGGCGCTTTCACCGGTGCGACGCAGCGGCGCCTCGGCCGCTTTGAGATGGCCGACGGCGGCACGATTTTTCTCGATGAGATAGGTGAACTGCCGGCGGAAACTCAGAGTTCGCTACTGCGCGTGCTGCAGGAGCGCGAATTTGAACGCGTAGGTGGGAGCCAATCTGTTTCCGTCGACGTCCGGGTGCTCTCCGCCACGAACCGCGACTTGCGGGCTGCCATCGATTCCGGGGTTTTCCGGCAGGACCTTTTTTACCGGCTGAATGTTTTTCCCATCCAGATTCCTTCGTTGCGAGAACGCGCGGATGATATCCCTTTGCTTGTCGAATATCTGATCGAACGCTACGCGAAGAAAGTCGGGAAAAGGTTCAGAAACATCGATAAGAAGACCCTGGCCTTATTTCAAGACTACCGGTGGCCGGGGAATATCCGGGAACTGCAGAATGTGGTCGAGCGGGCCGTGGTCCTCTGCGAGGGCGAAACGTTTTCCGTCGATGAAACCTGGCTCAAGCACGACTCGCTCCACGAGGCGTCGAAGTTCGGCACTCTTTCGCGCGGGCTGGGACGCCTCGACGAAAACCAGGAAAAGGAAATGATCGAAGCCGCTTTGGCGGAAACCGGAGGCCGGGTTTCCGGGCCATCCGGGGCGGCCACGTTGCTCGGGCTTCCACGGCAAACCCTCGAATCCAAAATTGCCTCTCTGGGCATCAACAAGCACCGCTTCAAATCCGTCTAGAACCTGCCTCCAGAGCAAGAACAATTGGAGTGGCCTGGCTCTGTTGACATCCTCGCAACTTCCTTGAAATTGGAGGCGGCGTGCGACCCACTCCGTGGTTTTCTATGGAGGCAGGAGGTGCGATGGCCGAAGTTGGACTCCTGCCTTTTGCCCGCATCGCTCTGCAAGTCTCCCGGGCGGTGCTCCCCCGCTACCGAAGCCGTTTCAGCAAACGGCAATTTACCCAGCCGCAGTTGCTGACCATTCTCTGCCTGATGCGTTACGAAGACTGGACTTTTCGTGAAGCCGAAGTGCGTTTGAGCGAACACCGCGAGTTGCGCCAAGTGCTGGGCCTTGTGAGTGTGCCGGACTTCACGACCCTGTATCGCTTTTTGCAGCGTCTCGACGACCAGACCATCGACCGCGCGGTCGGCGAAACGGTGCGTCGGTTGCGTGGTTCGCTGCGCCAAAAGCGGAAGCGGGCTCGCGTCGCCGTGGACGCCACCGGTTTGGCGCAAGGTGCGGTAAGCACGTTTTTCGTGCGGCGCATGCATCATCACGGGCAGAAACCGCTGCCGTGGCGGCACTGGCTGAAGTGGGTGGTGGCCGTGGACTTGGATCACCAGTTCGTGCTGTCGCAACTCGCACGGCGCGGTCCGTGGAACGATTGCGCGAATTTGCCAACGGTCATCGACACGGCTTCCAAGGAAACTCGCATCGGCTTGGTGCTGGCGGACGCGGAGTTCGACAGCGAACGAAATCACACCTACATCCGCAAACGCCTCGGGGCACAAAGCGTGATTCCCGCCAAGCGTGGAAAGAAAACCTGGCACCTGCACGGCGTCCGCGCCGAGATGCGCCGTGCCTTCCCACAGCGGATTTACAGCCGCCGTTCTCTGATCGAGAGTCTGTTCTCTTCGGTCAAACGAAAACTCTCGGCCCGTGCCCCAGGTCGATCCCTGCCCATGCAGATGCGTCAAGCCTTGCTGCTCGGATTGAGTTTCAATCTGTATCGGTTGAAACATCGCCGCCTTTTCCTGAGGATGTCAACAGAGCCGAGTGGCCTCAAAGCAAACGCTTGGACCCCGCCCTATATCCCGCCGTATATAATGACGTGTCAGATTGAACTTGGCACGGCTCCGCCCGATTTCACAGTTGGACCCTCCTGGAAATCTATGTCGTTCCCTCGCTGATGCTTGGCATGAGCGCCACCTAATTGGCCGGCATCTGCTGAAAATCAGCAAATGCCGAATTCCGGCACGTCTCCCATCATTTAACATGCTTATTTTCATTAACTTGAATAGGGACGCCGGATTGCATTAGCAATTCTCGGAAAACGCGGGATGACTTTAAGGATCGAAAAATACTCCGATGCGCGAAGGGCCGTTCTGCGTGTCAGCGGCCGAATCTCGTCGGAGCATCTTGAGGAATTAAGGGCCGAACTCGTGGACGCGAAACCCGGAACCGTGCTGGACCTGGAGCATATAACCCTCGTGGACGTCGAAGGGGTGCGTTTCCTTGCCGCTTGCGAAACCCAGGGAATGGAGCTGCTCCATTGTTCACCATATATCCGCGAATGGATCGCGCGAGAACGAAAGAGTTGAGCAATAAACTTGGGGGTGGGGAATGGCTTGTCAATGCGTGGTTGTGCCGATCGAAACGGAGCTGGGCCTTGAGAGTCTTTTCTCGAGAGAGGCTTGCCGCGAGATGGAGGAAAGCAGTCTCGTTGCGGCGACGAGGTGCGGGCAGAATGTAGCTTTCGATGTACTCTGCGAACGCCTTGCTCCCAAAATCCTTCGTTCTTTGTACCGCATCACCAAGAACCGCGAAGATGCGGAAGACGCTCTGCAAGATGCTTTCTTGCGCGCCTTCCTTCACCTGCTTGAATTTGACGGCAGGTCGACGTTTTCCACGTGGCTAACTCGAATTGCGATCAATTCCGCGCTCATGATTTTGCGGAAGAAGCGGTCTTCTCTTGAAATCTCGTTGGACGCTTCCGCCGAATCCGACGCTGCGAGGACTCCATGGGAAGTTCCGGATCATGCTCCCAATCCCGAAAAGCGTTACGCGCAGCGGGAGCGTGAAACCATTCTTAGAGGCGCAATCGGCTCGTTGCGCCCGGCCGTCCGAAAAGTCGTTGAGCTCCAACAATTGGAAGAACGTTCCATGAAGGAGACCGCGGACCTGATCGGGATCTCGGTTTCTGCCGCCAAAGCGCGCTTATTTCACGCGAAGGCCGCGCTGCGCAAGTCCCCTCGAATTCGGACAATACGGACGCGCCGTGCGATCCGTCCCGCGTCCCGCATGGGAGACCGAGCGGTTGCGGGGGCGGTAAACTAGCGGTTTTCATTTTGCCCCACAGAGGCGTCGCGTCCGATGAGCCGCCGCAGAGCGAAGGTGGGAAGTTTCTAGGGGCTTTTTTGGTTGTCCATTCGCGAGTCGCGGACATCCAATAGCGAGCACACCAAGGGAGGACCAAAGCAATGGCAAATACGAGCGCAGCGGCAGTTCAAGCGGAGACGCGTGGAACGGGAAAAGCGGAAGTCACGAGCAGCCTTGGCTGCGAAGCGGTGACCGAACTTACAAGCGAACTCCGCCCGCTGCTCGCGGATGTTTTCGCACTGCATCTCAAGACCAAGAATTTTCATTGGCACCTGACCGGCCGCCATTTTCGCGATTACCATCTGTTGCTAGATGAGCAAGCCGATCAAATCTTCGCCATGACCGACGGCATCGCGGAACGCGCACGCAAACTCGGCGGAACTACGCTTCATTCGATCGGCGAGATTGCCAAGCACCAGCGCCTGAAGGACAACAACAACGAAGGAGTCGGCCCGGTCGAAATGCTACGAGAGCTCCACTCCGATAATGAGGAACTGGCGCTGTTTCTGCGCGATATGCATGAAGTCTGCGAGAAGCACAAGGACGTAGCCACAGCCAGTTTGATTGAAAATTGGATCGATCAAACCGAGCGGCGCATCTGGTTCTTGGCCGAGACCATTAGTGCTACTTAAGTCTGTTTGCAAAATGCATTCTTAGACAGATCACCTGGGAATCCCGCAACAAAAAAATCTGAAAACGGAGATCAATCTATGCCGACAATTACGACAAAAGACGGAACGCAAATTTATTACAAGGACTGGGGCAAAGGTCAGCCCATTGTTTTTAGCCACGGCTGGCCGCTTTCCGCCGATGACTGGGACACGCAGATGCTGTTCTTCCTGAGCAAGGGCTATCGCGTGATCGCCCATGACCGCCGCGGTCATGGCCGTTCCTCGCAAACCGGCGACGGACACGACATGGATCATTATGCCGACGACCTGGCGGCGGTGACCGAACATCTTGACCTCAAGGACGCAATTCATGTCGGCCACTCGACCGGTGGCGGCGAAGTGGTGCACTACCTGGCGCGCCACGGGGAAAGCCGGGTGGCAAAAGCGGCGATTATCAGCGCGGTGCCGCCATTGATGGTAAAGACCGCGGCCAATCCGACGGGGCAGCCTAAGGAAGTCTTTGACCAACTCCAGAGACTGCTTGCCGCCAACCGATCCGAGTTTTATTACAATGTCGCGTCTGGGCCGTTTTATGGATATAACCGGCCCGGCGCGAAGCCTTCTCAGGCGGTGATCTGGAATTGGTGGAGGCAAGGCATGATGGGCGGAACGAAGGCGCACTACGACGGCATCGTGGCCTTCTCTCAGACGGACTTCACGGACGATCTGAAGAAGATTACTGTGCCGGTCCTGGTGATGCATAGCGAGGACGACCAGATTGTGCCCTATGTCGCTGCTGGGCCGCTTTCGGCAAAGTTGCTGAGGAATAGCACTTTCAAATCGTACAAGGGCTTTCCGCACGGCATGCCCACGACGGAAGCCGAGACGATTAACGCCGACTTACTGGCGTTCCTGAAAGGTGCAGCGAGTACCGCGAAGGCGTAGCCCCTGTACGACATTCTCTTGGCATGAGAGCATTTGGCCGTGCAAAATGTCGCGGCGTTGCGGGCTGACGGCAGGAAGCGATTTACAGGGCTTCCTGCCGTGGTATTCTTTGACACCCGGCAGAAATCCTGAAGCAGAGTTTCCTTGTTCGTTCGGAGGCACTTATGTCTTCTACTCCAGCACCAACCCCAGACAATGGAATGGTGCACCTCAGCAGTCCTTATTCGGTTCCCGAAACTCTCCAGCGAGTCGAAACTCTGTTGCGGGAAAAGGGGCTGACGATTTTCTGCCGCGTCGACCACAGCGGCGAGGCTGAAAAGGTCGGCTTGAAGATGCATCCCACTCAGCTGATTCTTTTTGGCAGCCCCAAGGGAGGCACGCCGGTGATGCTTGCCGCGCCCACGATTGCCATTGACCTGCCGCTGAAGGCGCTGGTCTGGGAAGACGCGGGGGGCAAAGTCTGGGTCTCCTGCAACAGCCCGGAATATCTGCAGCGCAGACATAATGTGCCGGCGGATCTGCTGAAAAACATCAGTGGGGCAGGCACGCTTCTACAGGCGGCCATCAAGTAGCTTGGCTCGAGAGGGCCCGGAGGGGGCGGTGCCGAGTTCGGGCATACCCCCCGCCCCAATTTTGGGAACGGTTTGTAACAAACTGAATCTATTGGAGTTACACGGATTCTCAATTTGAAGCAGTTTGTAATTTACTGAAAACGAATAGCTTATTTGCTCTCTATTTGCTCGCTGGCTGCTCTCCGGCGACCGTCTGAGAGCAGTCACATAGACGGCTCGGAGGCGGCGATGCGGCCCTGGAGCGGGAATCGAAAAGGGCAAGCGGGTAGTGGGAAACAGCAAGCGTTGAGCTGGGTTGGGTGCGGAAAATAAAAATGCGGCCTTTCGGCCGCAGCGCTCATTCCATTTCCCGAATCGAATTGTACTAACGTCGAGTAACGGGCGCAAAAGCAAAACGAACGAGTTGACGAAACAAGCGCACAAAAAGACAGCCCGGAAGCTCGAAACGTTTGAACGGCAAGAGGCGCGGAGAGCCGGAAGGAGGATCGCTAAGAAGTCATGGCTGAAATTTCAGCGAAGGATTCCTCGGCGGGGGCCCTCCAGAACGCGAATCTTGCGCGCGATCATCTGGCGAATGAGCGGACGTTTTTGGCGTGGGTGCGTACGGGGGTGGCGGTCGTCGTTTTTGGGTTTGCGCTGGGGCGTTTTGCGATTGCCATCCGGCAGTGGATGCAACTGGCGGGTCCTGGGCACGGAAACGGGATTCAGACTTCAGGGGTTTCCGTGTGGTTCGGCACGGTGGCAATCCTCGGAGGAGTTGCAGTTTGTACGATCGGGCTGGCGCGCTACCGGCGCACGCGCCAGCAACTCAATTCTGGGAAATTCGAGCCAGCAGGCTTTGTGATCGATCTCGTGGCGATCGTGACGGCGCTTTTCGGTTTGGCGCTGGCGGCGTATCTCGTCTATATCGAACTGCACTTTTAGCGACAGCCTGCACGGCTAACACAAGCCTACACTTCTGACCGCAGCCTCCACTTCTGACTACAGAATGGACTTCTGACTATAGCCTGCAGATAAGAAGCTCCCTTTCGTAGACCATTTCTTTGGGCAAATGGTCGTGCAGGCCGATGAAGAGCTCTTCGTGTTCGATGACTTCCTTGCGCCAGGCTTCGCGATCGAATTTTTGCAGCTCGTCAAACTTATCTTTCGAGAGGTCCATGCCTTTCCACTCCATGTCTTCGTAGCGGGGCATCCAGCCGATGGGAGTTTCGCGAGCAAGAGCGCGGCCTTTGGTGCGATCCACAACCCATTTCAGGACGCGCATATTTTCCGAGAAGCCCGGCCACATGAATTTTCCGTCGGCATCCTTGCGGAACCAGTTGACGTGAAAAATGCGTGGCGTGAGCGTGAGCGAACGCTGCATCTTGATCCAATGGCGGAAATAATCGCCCATGTGATACCCGCAGAAGGGAAGCATGGCCATGGGGTCGCGGCGAACCTTTCCCACCGCGCCGGCAGCGGCGGCGGTGGTTTCTGAACCCATAGTGGCGCCGATATAAACTCCGGAACTCCAATTGAAAGCCTGGAAAACCAGAGGCATGGTGTTGGCGCGGCGGCCGCCAAAAATAATGGCGCTGATGGGCACGCCGCTGCGATCTTCCCAGGCGGGATCGATCGTAGGACATTGCGAAGCCGGGGCGGTAAAACGCGCGTTGGGATGCGCGGCTTTGGCGCCGGTTTCCTTGGCGATCGCAGGAGTCCATTTCTGGCCTTGCCAATCGAGACATTCCGCCGGTGGCTTGTCTGTCATGCCTTCCCACCAGACACCGCCTTCGGGAGTGAGGGCGACGTTGGTAAAGATGGAGTTTTTGGCGAGCGTGGCCATGGCGTTGCGATTGGTTTTTACGGAAGTGCCTGGCGCGACACCGAAAAATCCCGCTTCTGGATTGATGGCACGCAGAAGCCCGTGTTCGTCCGGCCTGATCCAGGCGATGTCGTCGCCCACCGTCCAAACTTTCCAGCCTTCAAAACCCTTGGGCGGAATGAGCATGGCAAAATTCGTCTTGCCGCAAGCGCTCGGAAAAGCCGCGGCTACGTAGGTTTTTTCGCCGGCGGGATTTTCGACGCCAAGAATGAGCATGTGCTCGGCCATCCAGCCTTCGTCGCGGGCGATGTTGGAGGCGATTCGTAGCCCGAAACATTTTTTGCCGAGAAGCGCATTTCCGCCGTAACCGGAGCCGTACGACCAAATCTCGCGCGTCTCCGGAAAATGCACGATGTATTTTTCCTTGTCGCAGGGCCAGGGCACATCTTTTTGATTGGCGGCGAGCGGCGCTCCCACCGAATGCATGCACGGGACGACACGAGGGATGCCCGTATCGATTTGCTGAAACGCCGGGAGGCCGATGCGCGCCATGATGCGCATGTTGACGACGACGTAAGGAGAATCGGTGAGCTGCACGCCGATCTGGGACATCGGAGAGCCGAAGGGCCCCATGCTATAGGCCAGAACATACATCGTGCGTCCGCGCATCGCGCCGTTGAAGAGGCTTTTCAGCTTCTTGCGCATCTCGTAGGGGTTTTCCCAGTTGTTGGTGGGACCCGCGCTGTCTTTCGAGAGGGAACAGATGAAGGTGCGGTCTTCGACGCGCGCGACATCGTTGGCGTCCGAGCGGGCGTAGTAGCAGCCGGGCCACAGTTTTTCGTTCAGTTTGGTGAGCGTTCCTGCTGCGACCATTTGGCGCAGCAACAAGTCGTTTTCTTCCTGCGAGCCATCGACCCAATGAATCGCAGCGGGCTTGGCCAGGTCGGCCATTTTTTCGACCCAGCGCAAGAGGTGTTCGTTCTTGCTTAGAGGGACGGCTGGATTGCGGCCCTTCAAACGCGTGCTGTTCTTCGTGGCGGTTCCGAGCATGAAAAGAATTAATCTCCAGCATCAACTTTACTAGGAGTGTGCGCCAAAATGAAATACCGCAGGCAGTCTTAGGTGTTTTCCGTCAGGCGAGTTTCTAGAAGGCTTCCGCGGCTCGTTGGTCTGAACTTGCGCCGCGGTGCAGGAAGTAATGGATGGCGGGGGTGAATACGAGCGAGAGAACCATGGAACTCATAAAGGCCGCCGATGACCGTGATCGCGAGCGGCTGCAACATTTGCGAGCCGGCGCCGATGGCCAGCGCCAGCGGCAGCATGCCCGCGACGGTGGCGAGAGCGGTCATGGCAATGGGTCGAAGACGGCGTTCGCCGGCGTGCATCATGGCGTCGACAGGGGGAAAGCCGAGTTGGCGGAAGCGATGCTCGGCGTCGAGCAGCAAAATGCCATTTTTTGCGACGATGCCAATGACCATGATCATGCCCATGAAGGAAGCGACGTTGAAGGTCGTGCCGGTGACGAGCAGCGCAAGAAAACCACCGAAGGTGGAGAGCAGCGCGGAGGCCAGAATCGCCGCAGGCGCGGAGAAGGTGCGGAATTCGAAGAGCAATACGGCGAATAGCAGGACCAGGGCGAGAAAGAGAACCGTCAAGAGATCCTGGAAGGACTTTTGCTGTTCCTGATACAAGCCGCCGTATTCGACGCGGATGGAAGAAGGAAGGTGGAGCGCGTTCACGGCTTTCTGCACGCCGGCGATACCGGTGCCAAGGTCGACGCCTTCGAAGCGGGCGGTGACTTCAACGAGGCGTTGGAGATTCTCGCGGAGAATTTCCGTTTCGCCTGGATCCATCGTGACGTTCGCGAGCGAGCCGAGCGTCGCAGTTCGTCCGGTGGAACTTGCGAGGAGAGTGTTTGTCATGCGATCGAGAGAAGCGCGATTTTGCTCGGGGAAGCGAACGCGGATGGTGTAGGCGCGGTCGTTTAGAATGACGGGCGTGGGAGAAGGTTCGCCTTCGAGAATGGCAGAGGCATCCGTGGCGATTTCCTCGGGAGTGAAGCCGGCGCGCGCGGCGATGGTGGGATTGACCTGGAAAGCGACGGCCGGGCCGCTGATCGTATTTTCGATGCCGTCGAGAACGTCGACAACGCCTTTTACTTTGCCGATGGCGTCGGCGACTCGGGGAGCAGTGGAGTTCAAAAGCGCGCCGTCCTGGGAGAACAATTTGATGACTACTGGCTCGGGCTGGCTGGTCAGGTCGCCGATCATGTCTTGCAAGACTTGCACGAACTCGACGTCGGCAGCGGGTTCGCTTTGCTTTATGCGCGCACGAACATCGGAAATCACATCTTCGATGCCGCGACTGCGGTCCTTCTTGAGCTTTACGGTGAAGTCGCCATTATTTGCTTCGGTGACGGCGGCGAGTCCCAACTGGAGGCCGGTGCGGCGGGAAGTGTTTTCCACTTCGGGCGTGGAGCGGAGAATGCGCTCGATGTGTTCAAGAATGCGGTTGGATTCGGAAAGGGAGCTGCCGGGCGGAGTGTAGTAGTCCAGAATGAAGCCGCCTTCATCCATTTCGGGAAGCAGGTCGGTGCCGAGCACGTTGTAGCAAACGACTGATAAAACGATGATGGCCAGTGAGCTGACCGCAAGCAGCCAGGGGCGTTTTAGAACGGCGCGCATGGTTCGCAAATAGAAGGCGATGATGCGTCCGAAAAAGCCGGAGACATGGGATTCTTCTGCGGCGAGGAGAGAGGCCATGTCCGGGCCGGTTTCGGAGGATGGCGCGGAAGATTCCGGCGCACCGGTTGAGTTGGTTTCGTTAACTGCGCCAGTTGCGTCCTTGCGGCGGACCAGATACTGGCTGAGCGTGGGCGTCCAAGAAAGCGCCAGGAGCAGGGAAGTGAGGAGAGAAACGCTCATGGTGATGGCTAGTGCGCGGAAAAAGGTTCCGGTGACGCCGGTGATGTAGATCAGAGGAAGAAAGACGACGATGGGAGTGATGGTCGAGCCGATCAGCGGGACGGTCAATTCGCGGAGGGCGCTTTGGATGGCTTGAAAACGGGCCTGGCCTGCGTCGCGGTGGAGGACGATATTCTCGAGGACGACGATGGCGTCGTCAATGACCAAGCCGACGGCCGCGGCAAGACCTCCGAGGGTCATCAAGTTGAAGCTTTGACCAGTGAAACGCAGAACGATGAAGGTAATCAGAATCGTGGCGGGAATTACGAGACCGGCGACGAGAGAAGTTCCCCAGTCGCGAAGAAAAAGTACCAGGATGATGGAAGAAAGCACGAGGCCGAGCAAAACGGCGTCGCGCACGCTGGCAATGGAATCGTGGACGATGGTGGACTGATCGTAAAAGGTTTCAAGATGGACGCCGGGAGGGAGCGTAGGAGCGATTTGCTGGACGAGGGTGTGAACTTCATTCGCGACGGCGAGCGTGTTGCTGTCCGGCTGGCGGTTTATGTTCAAGAGAACCGCGGGTTTGCCGTTGGCCATCACCAACGTGTAGACGGGCTCTTCGGAGGGCGCGACTTTCGCGATGTCGCCGATGCGAATGGGCACGCCTGCGGAAGAGAGTTTGACGACGATCTGAGCGATTTGCTCGGGTGTGCTGACGCGGCCGCTGACGAGACCGAGTGTGAGCTGATGTTCGTGATCGATGAGGCCGGGTGAATCGATTACGTTCGTGCGGCGGATGGCTTCGAGGATGTCCGTGACGGTGACGCCGGCCGTTAGCAGACGCGCGGGATCGGGAGTGACTTGAAATTCGGGAACGCGGCCGCCCTGGATGACGACGGTGGCAACGCCATCGAGGCGATTGATGCGCGGTTTCAAGTCGTAGGTAGCGATTTCCCAGAGTTTGTTCTGCGGCACGGTGTCTGACGTGAGGCTGTACCCAATAATGGGGAATACGGCGAAGGTCATGCGGTGCGTGTCGATTTTTGCGGTCGGCGGAAGCTCCGCTTGCAAACGCGCCACGACGGCGTCCACGCGCTGGAGAGTCAAGATCATGTCGCTCTTCCAGTCGAAGAAGAGATCGACTTCCGCGGAGCCGCGGCTGGTGATGGATTGGACTTTCTGCAGGCCGGGAACGCTGTTGACGGCCTCCTCGATCGGGCGCGTGATGGTCACTTGCATCTGGTCGATGGGCATGACGCCGTTGTCCACGCCGATGACGACGCGCGGGAAATCTGTACTGGGAAAAACGGAAACAGGAATCGAAAAAGCGAGGTAAGCGCCGACGAGGGTTAAGCTGACGATGAGAAAAAGAATGGGGCGCGAGAAACGCTGAAACCAGGGCAAGGTTTTTGGCGCGGTTTGAGCGGTCTGCGCAGCTCTCCGAGATTCGGACAGAGGCTCCATGCGCGGCTACTCCTTGTCCTTGTCATCTGGTTTGCTGGAGCCGTCAGCTTTGTCTTCTTTTTCCGCTGGCGCAGGAACTTCGATTTTGATTTTGGTGCCGTCGGGGAGAGCGTAACCGCCCGAGCTGATGACTTGATCATTCGCGTTGATTCCACTGACGACCTGGGAGCGATCCGCGTTGCGAACGCCGATTTGCACGGTTTTCCAATGCGCTTTCTGATCGGTGCCTGCAAGGACGACATAGTCCGCTCCGGTGTCAGGATTCTTGAACACGGCGCTTGCTGGGACGAGGATGGCGTCATTGACCGTTTTCGCAGTCATCGAAACTTGCACGGTCATTCCGGGTTTCAGCGCCGCGTTTGACTTCGTGGCCTCGACCCAAATTTCCACGGTGGTGCTGCCGGGGTCCAAAGCGGGGCTGACAAGAGTGACGTGGCCCATCACCGGCGCGTCAATACCATCCACTTTAATCTCGGCGGGATTGCCGACTTTTAGCGCAGCGGCTTCCGATTGCGGGATGTGAGCTTTGGCGATCAGACGGCTTAAATTCATCACGGTGAGGATCGGTTGGTTGGCCATCGCGAGATCGCCCGCGTACAAGGGGCGATCGGTGACGACGCCATCGATGGGCGCGCGAATCTCGGAGTAGCTGAACATCGCTTCGGCAGTACGCATTTGGCCTTCAGCGGAAAGCTGCGAGCCGTGCGCGGATTTCAGTGCTTGCTCTTTTCCGATGCGCTGAAGATCTACGAGCTGCTTTTGCGCAACGTCGTTCACGCTGCGCGCTTGGGCCAATGCCACGCCGGCAGCATCCAAGTCGCGGCGGGGAAGCGCGCCTTGTTGAAAGAGCTCCTTGCGGCTGTCGTAAGTTCTCTGTTGTGCATCGAACGCCGCTTTGGCCGTCACCGCGTCGAGTTCCGCTTTTTGTACTTGCTGGGGAATTGTGGCATCGACCGACGTGACATAGCCGGCTTCGGCTTGTTCGAAATTTCCTTTGCTTGCTTCGGCTTGGCCGGCCAAATCTTTATTTTCCAGGATCGCCAGCAGTTGGCCTTTTTTTACGTGGCTGCCCCGCTGCACTTTGAATTCCGTGATCGGCGCGGTGATTTTCGGCGAGACGACAGCTTGTTCGAGCGGAAAGACCACAGCTTCCGAAGAGATCACTTGCGAGATCACGCCGCGTTGCGCGGGAGTCACTTGAACGGAGACGAGCGGTTCGGTTTCTTTTTCGGATTGGCCGCAACTTCCGAGGAGGAGAACTGCGAAGAGAAGAGGAGCGGCCGTCTTCGAAGGAAGAGAGAGTTTTGCCGAGCGCAAATTCGTCCGTTTCATGGCGTTGTCAGCACTCCCGTCAAAGTTTGCAGATTGGCGAGCGCGACGCGGTAGCGCACGGCGCCGTCCTGATAAGCGCTGCTCGCTTGCGCGGCGGTAGTCTGAGCATCCACGACTTCGAGGACAGTGGCTTCGCCGCCCTTGTAGCGCAAAGTAGTGAGCCGGAGGCTTTCCGCAGCGAGTTCGGCGGAGCGGTTCAGGCCGGCGAGTTCGTTTTGGGCCGTTTCGGCCTCGGCGTAAAGCGATTGGATTTCCGCCAGCAACTTACGCTGCGTGAAAGAAAGTTCGCGCTTTGCTTGCGCGTGGCGAAGCTCGGCTTGCTTGATGCGGCTCTGGGTGGCGCCCCAATTCCAAATGGGAATGTTGAGCGTGGCGCTGATGGAAGTGCCAAGGTTCGAATAGGTTTGGCCGTTAAACTTCGTCGGGTAATTCACGCCGAAATTGCCCGCGTCAATGCCATACCAGTAGTCGAGCGCGAGGGACGGAAGGTAACCGGCGCGGGCGGCAGTGACGTCGTCGCCCGCAGCGCGAGCCACTTCGAGAGCGGCGTAGATTTCGGGATTTTCCTGCGCGGCGTGCTGCTTGACTTCTTCCAGCGTCGGGAGCGGAACGGTTGCGTGCAAATCGTCAGCGAGTTCGAAATTATTGTTGAAGTCCGGAAAAATCAGGACGGCGAGGTCCAGACGGGAATTCAAGTACGCGAGTTGCGCTTCCTGAAACTGCCTGCGGCGATCCTGAGCCTGCAGATCGGCTTTTATGACATCGGAATGCGCGACTTCGCCGCCTTTTTCGAGGTCCTGCGTGAGCTTCAAGAAAGCATCGCCTTCGTCGGCGGCTTTGCGGGCGGTCTCCATTTTTAGTTGGGCAGCGGCCGCGGTGTAGTAGCTCTGGACGACGGTCACGACAAGGCCGCGCGAGGCAATTTCCGCGCGGGCGCGGGCGAGCGCGACATTCGCGGAGCTGCGATGGAAAGCGGCGATCCCCGCGAGGTCGATGGTTTCGTGTACATTGGCCTGGCTTACGTATTCGTGAACCGCGTTATTCGCGATATACAGGACGGGAACGAGAGTGCGCTCAGCCACCGGCGCTGAGGCAGCTTGCGTGTAGAGAGCCTGATTGTTGTACGTTACGCTGGGCAGCATAGCGGTGCCAGCCTGGAAGCGGTCCTGTTGCGCGAGGGCAGCGTCGGTCCGCGCGGCTTGAAACTGGGGACTATTTATGCGGGCTCGGTTCAAGGCGTCTTGCAGAGTCAGGTGGATGAGAGCGTTCGGGGGAGTTGCGCTGGATTGGTCGGTCGCAGCGGCGCCTGCGAATTGCGAATCCGACTGTGACTGCGGGAGTTTCGGCACCGGATTCTCCGGTTGTTGGCTGAACGCCGGAAAAGGGCAAAGAACAAGCGCTGTGAGCGCAAAAAACAAAAGCCGGTTCGAATGAAAACGTGGGTTCACGATAGTTCTCTTCGGCGTCCGCAAACCATCGCGGGGCGCTAAAGCGAAGGTAGCGGCTTAGAGATAAATGGACGATTAATCCGCTTGCGTGGATGCGGCCACAGTGGCGGGGAGGTACATGGCGAAGTGACTTCCGGCGGCGTCCGAGCGGACCAATTCCAGCCGGCCGTGGTGCGCTTGGGCAATCCATAGAGCGATGGACAATCCCAGGCCGGCGCCGCCCTCGCGCGCGGAGCGGGACCGCGCGGGGTCGGCGCGAAAGAACCGCTCGAAGATGCGGGCATGCAGCTCCGGCGGAATCCCCGGCCCGGTGTCGGAAACGCGTACTTCGAAGCCGTTTGCCGCGGCGCGACAGGAAATCTCGACGCGACCGCCGGCAGGCGTGTATTTTATCGCGTTATCCAGCACATTCAGGATCATGCGGCGCAGCAGCGCAGTGTCCCCGCGAACCAGGCATTCCGAGGCGGCGTCCACACTCAGCTCGATGTTTTTTTCTCGCGCCAGCGTCCGAGCCGAATGCGCGCAGTCCGCCACGAGTTCCTCGAGATAGACATCCTCGGGCGACAAAAGATATTGGCCGGAATCCGCGCGAGTGAGTGTGAAGAGGTCTTCGACGATCTTGATGAGCCGCGAGGTTTCTTCGTGCAGAATCGCCAGCGATTCGTGGTAGTCCTCAGCTTTTCGGCCAGGCTGCGACAAAGCGACTTCGGCTTCGCCGCGCAAAATCGCCAGAGGAGTGCGAAGTTCATGCGAAGCATCGGCGATGAAGCGGCGCTGGCGCTCGAAAGACTGATCGAGACGGTCGAGAAGATCGTTGAAAGTGGTCGCCAGCCGGCCGAGCTCGTCGTTGGGATGGAGCACAGGAAGGCGTTCGTGCAGATTGGTGGCGCCGATGCGGCGCGCATGTTCTCCCATGGCAACGACCGGCGCCAAACTCTTTCGCGCCAAGAAATAGCCGCCCGTCCCGGCGAGAAGCAGCCCGAGAAGAATCATCCAGGTGAAGGTGAGGCGAATCGTTTCGAGCGTTTCATGTTGAACGTGCAACGAATGAAATGCGATGAGCAGGTAATCGCCGCCATCAACCTGGAAGTGACGCGAGTAGGTGCGTAATTGTCGATGCTCGAGCCGAATGGTTTCCAAGCTCGCGTTCTTGCCTGCGGCCGCTTCTCTGAATCGCTGGAAATCGCTGGAGGCCAGCGCGCGGGCCACCCAGTCGTCGGACCTCGTGGCGGAAAGGGCGGCGTCGCTTGAACTGGCGAGGAGCTTTTTGTCTGGGCCGAGCACAATAAAGTCATCGCTGTTCGTGCGATGCTCGATCATGGATTGGTGCGCCGCAGATAAGATCGCCGCGGTGTCCGTGCTCTTGGCATCCGCGAGCTCGGCGCGAAAGGTGACCAAAAACGAATCGGCAAGCACGGCCAGATCGGTGTCGGTCCGTTGCATCGATGTTTTTCGAACGATCAGATAGGTGGTCGCGGAAACCAAGACCAATACTAGGGCGAGAACCGCCGAATACCAGACCGTCAGCCGGACTCGCACCGAATCAAGCATGTTTCTTGCGGTCGGAAACATTTCCCTTGCCTTGTGTCGCGGCGGGCTGCCCGCGCCCTACCGTCTCGGTGCCCTGGCTGGACTTCAAGATGTAGCCGGCTCCCCGGCGCGTCTGTAACACGGAAGCCGTCCCCTCGGAATCAATCTTCCGACGAAGCCGGTTGATATACACCTCGATCAAATTGGAGAAAGGATCGAAACTTTCGTCCCACACGTGTTCGGCGATGTCCGCGCGGCTCACCACTCGTCCCGCGTTCCGCACGAGATATTCGAGCAAAGCATATTCCTTGTGCGTCAGCGAAATTGCATGCCCGCCGCGCGAGGCGCTTTGTGCCGCGGTATCGAGCACAAGGTCTCCAACGCTCAATCGCGGCGGGCGCAGCTCCGAGGAGCGCCGCAACAAGGCGCGCAAACGCGCCAGCAGTTCGCGAAATTCGAAAGGTTTGGTGAGGTAATCGTCGGCGCCGCGATCGAGGCCGCTCACCCGGTCCTCGACGGCATCCCGCGCCGTCAGCATCAGAATGGGCATTCGCTTGCCCGACCTGCGCAGCCTTCGGCACACTTCAAATCCGTCAGGCTCCGGAATCATCACGTCGAGAATAATGAGGTCGTACTCATTGATGTCCGCCTGATACAGAGCCTCTTCACCGGTTGCGGAGGTGTCCACCGCGTACGCTTGTTCGCGCAGTCCTTTGACGACGAACCTGCGTACCCCGGGATCGTCTTCCACCAGCAAAATCCGCATGCGTGCATGATACGTGAAACCGTAACGCAAAGCGCAGCGACCGTCATCTGTAGGAAAGTGGAACTTCCGTGGGCGTGCGCGGAGGGGCACCGCGCCTAATTCCGACTAGATTGTCTTGTCCTTCGAGTAGCAAATCTTTTCGAGGTTACATTCCAGGCATTTCGGCTTGCGCGCCTGGCAGACGCGCCGGCCGTGCCAGATAATCTGGTGCGAAAATTGGATCCACTTTTCTTTTGGAATCACCCGCATCAAGTCCCGCTCGATTTTTTTCGGGTCTTCGTTGCGCGTCAAATCCAGGCGGTTCGAGATGCGGATCACGTGGGTGTCCACAACGATTCCGCTGGCGATGCCGTACGCGGTGCCCAGTACGACGTTCGCCGTTTTCCGCGCTGCGCCGGGCAACGTCAGCATTTCTTCCATGGTGCGCGGCACTTCGCCGCCAAAGTTTTCGAGGATCGCCTTGCTCGCTCCCATGATCGATTTCGTTTTGTTGCGGAAAAATCCTGTGGGCCGAACATCCTGCTCAAGCTCCGCGGGATTCGCATGCGCGAACGCATCCGGCGTCGGATATTTCTTGTAAAGCGTTTCGGCCACTTGATTCACGCGCACGTCCGTGCACTGCGCGGAGAGAATCGTGGAAATGAGAAGCTGAAACGCATTGTCGTGCTTCAATTCGCAGGTCGCGTTTGGATAGGCTTCATCCAACTTGACAAGAATCGCCGCCACGCGTTTCGGATCGGTGCCGGCTCCGGCTTTCTTGGAAGCGACCGCCCTTTTTACCCTTCGTGCCGTTTTCGGCGCTCGGCTCCCTCGCGCGGGCTGGGATTTCTTGGGCGGCGCTTTGCTTGTTTTCTTTTTCTTCGGGGGCATGACGCGAAAGGATAGCACAGACGGCCAGACAGACATTGTTGTCTGCTTCCTTCAGCGATCTTTCCTGTTCCAAGCAGCCAACGGGTGCAGCTATCCAGTGTAGGGGCGCAGCATGCTGCGCCCCTACAAAGTACACATCGCCGCTAGGAGTTTCCGAAAGGCTTTTCCGCGATGGCTGATTCGATTTTTTTCTTCCGGCAGGAGCTCCGCAAACGTCTTGTTCAGGGCAGGGAAGTAAAACACCGGGTCGTATCCAAAACCGCCGCTTCCTCGCGGCGATTCCAAAATCGCTCCATCGACGCGGGCGGTCACGATGGCGATCGGCCGTCCTGCTCGCGCCAGCGCGATCGCGCATACAAAATGCGCGGCCCGCTCCACGCCCTTTTTCCCGTGAAGCTCGCGCAGCAATTTCGCAATCCGTTCCGCGTTCGTGGCGTCGGCTCCCGCATAGCGAGCCGAGCGTACACCAGGCGCGCCTCCGAGCGCGGGCACTACCAGCCCGGAATCGTCCGCGAAGATAAGGCCTTCGCGAAGCCTCGAGTAATAAAGAGCCTTTCCCGCGGCATTCTCCGCAAAGGTGGGGGCATTTTCTTCGAAGGACGGCAGCGCATCGAATCCCGTCAACAACTCGATTTCCGCGCACGCATCCGACTCGATCGGCGCGCTCGTTCCAACAGTCGTCGCCAGCGCGCGAAACTCCGCAAGTTTTCCCGGATTGGAGGACGCCAGAAACAATTTATCGCGCGCGCGCACTGAATTTAACCGGCAGCACCGCGCGTTGCTCGTCCGTCAAACGGCGAATGCCGGCCGCCGCCAACGCGAGCAAGTCTTGCATTTCGCTTCCGCTAAAGGGACGGCCCTCCGCCGTCGCCTGGATCTCGACAAAGTGTCCGCTGCCCGTCATCACCACGTTCATGTCCACTTCCGCGCGGGAATCTTCTTCGTAAGTCAAATCGAGGAGCGCACGGTCGTCCACAATTCCCACGCTCGTGGCCGCCACCGAATCGATCAGTGGCGAACTCTTCAAAATCCCCGCCGCCACCAGCCGTTCGAACGCCAGCGCCAGCGCCACGAACGCTCCAGTGATCGAAGCCGTCCGTGTGCCGCCGTCCGCCTGGATGACGTCGCAATCGACCCACACGGTGCGCTCGCCCAGCGCTTCCTGATCCGTCACGGCGCGCAGCGAGCGCCCGATTAATCGCTGAATTTCCAGCGTGCGCCCCGATTGTTTTCCGCGTGCTGCTTCGCGCGGAGTTCTTTCTTCCGTGGCTCTCGGCAGCATCCCGTACTCGCTCGTCACCCAGCCTTTGCCGCTTCCTTTCAAGAATCCTGGCACGCCGTCATCGACGGTGGCCGTGCAAATCACTCGCGTGCTGCCGATTTCGATCAGCACGCTGCCTTCCGCCGTCGAGATAAAATCCGGCGTCATCTTAAGCGGGCGCATCTGGTCCGGACCGCGTCCATCCACTCGCACTTTTCCTCCAGCCGAACATCGATTCACAATCGAATCTATTGCGGTTTGCTTTCAGGTTGCGCCAGTTTGCCGGGACCTTTATCCGGTGTCAATGCAGCCGCGCCCGGTTTGGCAGCGGGCGGTTGCGTTTGCCCAGGCTTGCTTGTCGCGGGCGCTGCCGGCTTTTCAACGATTGGTGGAGTTACCGGTAGAGTTGCCGGCGCCGCGCTCGGCGCTCCCGCCGCTCCAGGAGCCCCTCGCACTGCACTCGTGCCCACCAGGAAAGTTCCCGTAAGGTCCAAATGCCCCGCCAGCGTTTCCACTTCTTGGCCATGAATTAGAATCTTCAGCCGCTTCACGTTCGGCACATCCGCCGCAAGCGTGCGCGTGATTGAGTCCACCGCCATTTGCTCGCTCTGAATTCCCGAAGGCGTCTCCGTCGCCAGCGCCTCGGAAAAATCCGCTATGGCCGTTCCATCGGGAAGCAAATAAAACGCCAGAAGCACCGCATCCGGCGGCAGCGTCCGCAGGTCCGTATCCACGGGCCCGGCCAACAGCGTGTTCAGCACTTCCTTTGCGCGCAGCACCGGATCGCTCGAAAGCGGCAACTCCACTGTCGCGTACGTCAGCGTCCCGTCCCCGTTTCCCGAAGCCCAAAAAAGTTTTGCCGTCACTCTCGGCTCGCCAGTTGCCGCAATAATCGGTTGCGTCAATTCCCGCCGCGCTTGCTCGGCGCTCTGCTGTTGCAGCCTTGCGGTTCGTTCCAGGCGTCGGCGCAGAATCGGAAAATAAATGGCTCCTACCATCACCGCTACGCAGAGCACGCCGACCAGCCATCGAATCCAGCGCGCGCTCACGGCGTTCCTCCCGGCGCTGTCGGGACCACGTAGGAGGGGCGGAACTCCGCAACGCCCGTCGCGATGGCATCCGCAACGCCCGGCGCCATTTGGTCCAGCTCGGAGCGATCATCGACCACCACGCTCGAAACTTCGACGGCGATCGCTGGTGCAGCCGTCGTTCGCAACTGCCTCACTGCCGCGGTCAGCGCGGTGCTCGGCGATCCTTTAAACCGCTGCGCCAACAATCCCTGCACCATGTCGCCCAGCCTCCGGCTCAATCCCTCGAAAGGCATTTGCGCGCGATCCCACGGAATCAATCCGCCCGTATCCGTGGTCGCCGGCATTTCTGAATAAACGTATGTGCGCACCGTGCCCGGCAATCCCGTCGAAGCGATATGGAGCGTTACGAACACCGCGCCGGTTTGCGCGTTGGCCATCGCAGACCGGTCGTCGAACGAAGGGTCGTCGTCTCCCTTTCGCGTCTGCAGCACCTGAAAACCTTGCGCTTCCAGCGCTTTCTTCACTTGCGCCGCGAAGTCCAGAACGATTTCGCTCTCGCGTATGCCGCCCGTTCCGCGCGCTCCCGGATCGGTGCCTCCGTGAGCCGGATCGAGCACGACGATATTCAGTCCCGGGCGTTGGGGTATAGGTGGTTGCGTGGCGGGAAGCGCGCCCAGCGGCGGTGTGTTTTGCTGCGCGGGAATCGTCGCCGGTGGCGCAACCTGCATCGCAGCCAGTTGCGGCTGGGCCGGCGTTCGCGGCGGCGTCTGCGCCCGCGTCTGCGAAAAAAGCGCGATGGCGGCAGCCGTCAAAAACACCGCCGCTCCCAATCCAAACGGCCCGCTACTTACTCGCAATGTTTTTGGAATCGTGCGTAGAAGGTTCTTGCCCACGCTCAGAAGCATATCAAAACTCGGCACTCCTTCGCGCCGCTCGAATTCGCCCTTCGCAACGAAAAAGGGACGGCCACGGGGACCGCCCCTTCGCGCTTTGTTCTAGCCAGCCTGCTTTGGCTGTCTTGTTTCGGCCGGCATCTCTCCGTCTTCGGGGTCTACAGGATTCGGACCGCTCCAAAGCTTCCCCGCTCGCTTAGCCCTGTGGCTGAGCTTGCGGAGGCTGTTGCTGTTGTTCGCGTCGTGCCGCGCGCATCTCGCGAATGTTGGCCTTCATTTGCTGACGCTGTTCGGGCGTCAGCAGTTTGACCATCTCGACGCGCGCGCTGTGGTGCAGTTGATGAATCTTCTCGCCCTTTTGATCTGGCGTGAGCGACTCATCGTTTTTCACCGCATCCACTCGCGTCTTCGTCGATTCGCGAATCGATTTCATCTGTGTTTTCTGATCTTCCGTCAAGTTCAGTCCTGCCATCGCGCCATGCCTTCTTGCTTGTTGCTGCTCTGGCGCGGCGGGGGCCGCTTGCGTCTGATCCTGCGCCGGTGGCTGAGTGTCTTGCGCGCGGGTGATTCCCGGCGCAAAAGTCAGCGCCAGTAAACCGGCGGCCACGGCGATTTTCTTCGTAATGCTTTTGGTGATCATGGAGCGTCCTTTTCTGGGCTGGCGTTCTTTCTCTTACCTTCATTAAACCCGGCTCTCGCGCAAATGTCGCGCCCGCCCCAGCCGCCGTTTCCGGGCTGCGCAACGCAAACTCCGTCGCCAAAACGCCCGTAAAATGCAAACCGCCCGAACTTCGCAGTTCGGGCGGCGCAACCTTCTCGTGTTGCCTCACACTCTTCAGCCGAGGTTCCGGCCGTCTCTATCTATTTGGCCTTGAGCGGCTGCAATTGGGCTTTTTCCAGCAGGGAATTGACGCGCGCGAGTTCTTTCGCTTGCAGTTCGTCCCACCTTGCCAGCGCCGCTTTCCCCGCCGCTTCCCATTTCTCGCTTGCAGTCGTCGCGTCTGCAGTAGGCGCCACATCTGCACTTTCGATAATTCCCATCAGCGATCCAAACGCCGCCGACACTTGTCTCAGCGTCACTGGTTCCTCCCCTGGCGCGGCAAATCCAAAATATCCATAACCGCCGCCCGAGGCAGGACCTGCCACGGCGTCCACTTTGCCCTGCAAATCCGTGAGCGCCGCGGCAAGCTCGGTTTTCCCCGCTGCCTCTTTGCCGCGCGCCGCAATCTGCTTTTGCAAATCGTCTGCGTTCTGAACGGCTGCGGAAAACTCCCCGATGCCCGCCGCTAGCTTGGAAGCCGCCTGGAATTGCCGCTCGAGATCCGCCGTACTCGTCTTCACGTTCGGATCCATCTTCAGCACCAGTGGCGCGGACACGGTCTTCCCCGCCGCCGTCAACTTCACCGTATAGCGTCCGGGGACCGCCAGCGGCCCGCCGCCTCCCCGTCGCGACCGGCGCCGTCCGCCCGCAAACGCGTATCTCAGATCCCAAACAAAGCGGTGCATTCCGCCGTCTGCGGAAAGCGGCTTTTCCTCTGGGAACCAGTACATCGGAATGTCGATCTGGTCCGGATTGATTTTCTGTATCACATCCGTGCTCGCGTAGCGCCGCACCAGCTTCCCGGCCGCGTCGTAAATCTCGAGCACCACAGGTTCCGTCTGCTTCTCCTTCAAGTAGTAATCCAGCACCGCTCCTGTCGGCGGGTTATCCGCTTGCGGCTCGTCGAAGGGAATCGGCGTCCCTTCATCCGATCCCGGTCGCACGCGGTACGCCGCCTGCGGAGTGAAGAGCCAAGCATCCGCGCTTGCAACTTTCGCGCTCCACTGCCGCACCGCCGTCACATCGTCCAGCACCCAAAACGCCCGCCCGAAGGTGGCGATCACCAAATCGTCTCCGTGTACCACCAAATCGCGCACCGAAACCGTGGGCATATTTAGTTGCAGCGGCGCCCAGTTGTCGCCGTCGTCATACGATACGTAAACGCCTTTTTCCGTGCACGCATAAAGCAGCCCCGCAGCTTTCGGATCGTCTCGCACGCAATTCAGAAAACTTCCGTCGGGAATGCCGCTCGTGGCGCGCTGCCACGTCTTGCCGAAATCCTTCGTACGGTAGAGATACGGCTGCATGTCTTCCAGCCGATGGCGATCCACCGCGGCATACGCTTCGCCGTCTTTGAAGTGCGACGCCACAACATGCGTCACCTTGCTCCATGGCGTTACGTCTGGCGGCGTCACGTCCTTCCAAGTCTTTCCTTCATCGCGCGTCAGCTTTACCAGCCCATCATCCGTTCCCACCCAAATTTCGCCCGCGCGCAGCGGCGATGGTGCAATCGTGTAAATCACGCCGCGCTGCTTCGACGCCGGAGCATCCGCTGCCGTCGGCGGATCGAGATTCGCCGGCGTTCCGGGATCCTCGCGCGTCAGGTCCGGACTGATTTGCTGCCACGAGTTTCCGCCGTCCGAGGTTCGAAACAGCACCTGCGCGCTGTAGTACAGTACGTGTGGCTCTATTTCCGAAAAAACAAGAGGCACCGTCCAGGTTTTCCGGTATTCGCCGGGATGCGTCAGCATCGGCGGAATGGCTTGCACTTGCTCGTTGTGAAAATCCTGCCGAGCCACCGAGCCACCATAAATAATCTCCGGATGCAGCGGATCGGGCGCGACGTAATCGCTTTCGCCTCCCGCTTCCATCGGTCGCCAATCATGGAAATTCAGCGCTCGGTACCAGCTCCGGCTGGGCGTCGCCGCCGACCCGCTATCCTGCTCCGCTCCATACACCCAATAAGGAAAACGGTTGTCCGTCGCTACGTGATAAAACTGGCCGGTCGGCTGGTTGTACCAGGAACTCCATGTTTCTCCGCCGTTGTGCGTCACGATCACGCCCTGATCGACTCCCAATATCATTCGCTGCGGATTATCCGGATCGATCCACAACTGGTGATAATCGTCGCCGCCCGGCGCGCCCTTGATCGCCGTGAACGTTTTTCCCGCATCGTTCGAACGGTATAAAGAGGTATTCGGCACGTACACCGTGTTCTCGTCTTTCGAATCCACACTCACTTCGCAGAAATACCATCCGCGTCCCCAGATGCGCGGATCCTTTGAGACGCGCTCCCAATTTTCTCCGCCGTCATCCGAACGGTACATCCCGCCCTCTTTCGCATCCGCAATTAAGTAAATCCGCTTGGGATTGCTTGGCGCAAACGCAATCCCCATGCGCCCAAGTTCATCCGAAGGCAATCCGTGTCCCGTCAACTGTTCCCAGTGGTCTCCGCCATCTGTCGAGCGGTACAGCCCTGTCCCCGGCCCTTTGGACGGAGGATAAATGCTCCACGGCGGCCTGCGCGTTTGCAGCAAAGCCGCGTACATCACCTTCGGATTTCCCGGCTCCCATGCCAAATCAATCGCGCCGGTATTCTCGTCCTTGTAGAGCACCTGTTCCCAGGTCTTTCCGCCATCATTCGAACGAAAAACCCCGCGCACCTTGTTCGGCCCATACGCGTGGCCCAGCGCCGCCACGAAAACTTTGTCCGGGTCCGCTGGGTCCACCAAAATTCGCGAAATGTGTTGCGAATCGTCGAGGCCGATGTGCTGCCACGTTTTCCCCGCGTCGGTCGACTTGTACATTCCGTTCCCCGTGGAAATGCTCGAGCGCATGTCGGCCTCGCCCGTTCCCACGTAAATTACGTTGGCGTCCGAAGGCGCCACGGCAATCGCTCCGATCGAAGCCACCGGCTCGCCATCAAAAATTGGATTCCACGTCCGCCCCGCATCATTCGTCTTCCAGACGCCGCCTTCCACCGAACCGAAATAATAGAGATCCTCCTGCCCCCGCACACCCGTCACCGCGAGCGCCCTTCCGGCGCGGAATGGCCCGATCATCCTCCAATGCAATCCCTCAAAAACTTTTTGGTCGAATTGGGTCGCCTGCGCGGCTTGCGGTTTTGCTCCCGCCGCATGCACACAAAAAACCACAACCGCCGCAATCAGGAATGGCAGGGAACGCCTCAGGTTATTCACGTCGGGTCTCCGATGAAAAAAGTATTGGAAAGAACTGTGGAGTATAGCAGCAGCGCGCCCGCCGCGCGTCAGTTTAGTCGCCCGTGGCCGCGTTGGGCGTGGCGACGGGAGCGATCACCGCTCGGCGCAAGGGTTTCGTCGCCAGGTAGAGAACAAATCCAGCTGCGATAATTAGCCCGCCAAAAGTGAGGCCGTTCATTCCCAGAATTGTTTCGCTTCCGCTCTCAACCATCGCCAGGCTCATCAGCAGCAGAGGAAATATCCCGCACGTAATCGCCCCAGCCAATCCCCCGGGCACCTTGAACTCGCGCTTCAACCCCGGCTCGCGGATTCGCAGAACCACCAGCGTCACGAACTCCAGCATCAAGCTGGCTCCGTACAACATTATGTCCAGCGTAACGAGCTTCTTGAATCCCAAGCCCAAACACAGCGCCCAGCAGGCCGCGCAAACTAGGATCGCCACCCACGGCGCGTGCGTCTTCGCGCTCGTCTTGGCAAACACTTTCGGCAGCATCCCGTCCCGCGCCATCGCCAGCGGCAGCCTCGAATAGCTCATCACCAGCGCGTTGAACATTCCGAACGCGCTCATCATTCCGCCAATCACAATCAGAAATCTCAGCCATTCGAATCCTGCTATCCGCCCGCCGATCAATCCCGCAATGGCGGCCCAGGATCCGTCCGCTGCAAATGCCGAAGAAGGAATCCCCGTAAAATACACGGCCACGAACGGCACTATATACGTCAGCGAAACCAGCACTACCGCGGCGATCATTGCCCGCGGATATGTCCGCTGCGGCCGCTCCACTTCTTGCGCGATCGTCGACGCGTTGTCCCATCCCATGTAATTCCACAACGCCACCAGCACGCCGCCCAGCAAACCCAGTCCGGTAGCTTCCGTCGTCGCGTGTCCGCCCGCAAACGCTCCAACTTTGAACGGCGCCATCACCACAATCACCGCAAACGGCGCCGACAAAAGAAAAAACAGCCACAACGACGTGATTCCCACCACGCGAATTCCGGCGACATTCAAAATCGCGCAGGTCACCACCACGAACAGCCCCGCCATCACCGCGTGGCTCCCCGACCCGAACCACGGCGACATTTGCTCGAGATAGAACACGAACAAAGTCGGATAAATCGCCATGTCAAAAATACTAGCCGCCAGCGACAGCCACGCCTCCTGAAATCCCCAGAAATTTCCCATCCCGCGCCGCACCCATTCGTAATAACCGCCCTCGGCAGGCAGCGCGCTCGAAAGCTCTCCAATCATGAACGCCGTCGGCAAACACCACAGCACCGGCAAGAAAAGCAAAATCAAAATCCCGTGCCCGTAGCCCGCCCCGTGCACAATTTCTTCCGTCCCGTAGGTCCCGCCCGACACCATGAAAAACGTCGCCGCCACAAGCGGCCAGAGCGTCAGCTTTGCGACTCTTTTTTTCGCTGTTGAAATTGCGGGGGAGGGAATTTGGGCAGGCAGGGATAAAGAACTCAATTTTTACTCTCGTCCTCCTAAGCGACTCTCACTCGCGCGCTGGGTGAAGTGAGTTCGCATTCGAAGAATACAAGTTTCGTCCCCCCATGCAACAAAAAAATGCACCCGCCTGCATATTTTTTCATCGCTCCTGCTGCGCCGCGTAGGGGCACGATACATCGTGCCCGGGGCTTGAGCCAACTCGTCCCATCCCGCGCTCCCCGCCGCTCGCACGACCATGGTCTTCCGTCTCCGCCATGCAAAGAGCGTCCGGAGTCCTTTGTCCAGTGCCATCCTGGCGGCCATGACCACTCCTCCCCTATGCTAAACTCCGCTTTTTGTTTTCGCACTGATACCTGTCTCAGGAGTCTTTCGCATGAAGCCTCTCTCGGCCCTTCGTTCGTTCCGTCTCTGCGTACTCTGTGTCTCTGCGTTTAGCTCCTGTTTTCCGGCCTCCGCTCAAACTTCCTCACCTCGCCCCATCTCGATCAACGACTACTTCCGTATCCTCGCCGTCCACGACCCGCAACTTAGCCCCGATGGCCACTGGGTCGCCTACGAAGTCGACAAAGCCAGTCTCACGACCGACAAAACCGAAACCCGCATCTGGATGGTCTCCACTTCCGGCGGCGACTCCATCCCCCTGACCGCCGAAGGCGTCACCTCTACTCATCCCCGTTGGAGTCCCGACGGGAAGTACATCGCCTTCCTCTCCGCGCGCAGCGGAGGCAAAACGCAAGTCTGGCTCCTCAACCGCCTCGGCGGCGACGCCCAGCAACTCACTGACACCGTTCAAGATGTCGACGACTTCGCCTGGTCACCGGACTCCCGCCGCCTCGTTCTCATCCTCAAAGATCCCACGCCCGATCAACTCCACGCCTCCAAAAACAAATCTGCCTCCGCCCCGGCGGAAGGCTCCCAAGACCCCGACAAGGACAAGAAGTCCTCCAAACCCTGGGTCATCGATCGCCTCCAATTCAAAGAAGACACCATCGGCTACCTCGATCGCCACCGCACCCACCTCTACGTCTTCGATCTCGAGAAAAAATCCCTAACTCAAATCACCTCTGGCGATTACGACGATTCCGATCCCGCTTGGTCTCCCGACTCCAAACTCCTCGCCTTCACCAGCAATCGTTCCACTCCCGACCCCGACGCCACCTACAACTCCGACATCTGGACCGTCGATGCCTCCAACACTGACAAAGGCGCCCACCTAACCCAAGTCACCACCAATCCCGGCCCCGACAGCCAGCCGACGTGGTCCCCCGATGGCAAATCCATCGCCTACGTCACCAATCTCGACCCCAAACTTTTCGATTACGCCACCAAACATCTCGCCATCTCTCCCGCCAACGGTGGCCCCGCCAAAGTTCTCACCTTCTCCCTCGACCGTAACGTCTCTAGCCCTCACTTCTATGGAAACGGCGAATTCATTTCATTTCTAGCCGATGACGACGGAGCGTTGGTCCTCTATATGGCGGATCCTTTAGGTCGCGGCGTCGGGCGCCTCGACAAACCCGCGTACCTCACGTCGCTTCCTCCGACGGGCCCTCGCCGATCCATCAACGACTACTCCGTCGGCGACGGCTCCGGCCGCCTCGTGATCGTGCAGCTCACCACCACCGAACGCCCCGACGAACTCTTCTCCATTGTCAACGGAAAATACACCCAACTAACCCACGTTAACGACGCCCTTTTCTCCCAGCTGAAGCTTTCCCCGGGCGAATACGTCCACTTCAAATCCAAAGACGGTACAACCATCGCCGGCTACCTCTACAAGCCCGTCGATTACGTCCCCGGCCAAAAATACCCCACCCTCCTCATCCCCCACGGCGGCCCGCAATGGGCCTATTACGCTGAATTCTCCCATCTCGCCCAGCTTTACGCCGCCAACGGCTACGCCGTCCTCTTTCCCAATCCCCGCGGTTCCACCGGTTACGGCCAGGACTTCTGCAAAGCCATTTTTGCGGATTGGGGCAGCAAGGACTTTCAGGACGACATGGCCCTGGTCGATTACGCCATCCAGCAGGGCATCGCCGACCCGGACAAGCTTGGCGTAGGCGGCCACTCCTACGGCGGCATCTCCACCGACTTCATCATCACGCAAACCACCCGCTTTAAAGCCGCCATCTCAGACGCCGGCGCCGCCGAATTCCTCAGCCTCTACGGCCACGATGAATACCAGCGCGACTACGAAACCGAGCTAGGCCTCCCGTGGCAAACTCCCGCCGTGTGGGACCACGTCTCGCAATTCCGCAACGTCGCCAAAGTCACCACTCCCACCCTCTTCATGGGCGGCAACATTGATGCCAACGTCCCCGTCCTCGGCGGCGAGCAAATGTACCAAGCCCTGAAGCGCCTCGGCGTCCCCACCGAACTCGTCGTCTATCCCGACGAGTACCACGAATTCACGCTCCCCTCCCACGTCAAGGACCGCCTCCAACGTGACCTAGCTTGGTACGCCCACTACGTCAAAGGCGCCCCCGCCCCCGCCACTCTCGCGCCCTAGTCCAAATCCTCGTCCCCGGAGCCTCTCGGCCTACAATATCCGCACCCCCTCATTCGTCTACAACCGTGGATGAGCGACGCGGCAAGCCTGGACCGGATGGCACTCGAACAGGACCAGCGCATCTCCGAAGTGGTCAACCGGGAGCAGTCCCGGCTGCGTAATTTCATTCGCCGCCGCGTGCCCGACCCGCGTGATGCCGAGGACATCTTGCAGGATGTCTTCTACGAACTGGTGGAAGCGAATCGCCTTCTCATGCCCATCGAGCATGTCACCGGCTGGCTCTTTCGCGTGGCCCGCAATCGCATCACCGATCTCTTCCGCAAGAAGAAGCCGGTGAACTTCAGCGATGCCGCCGTCGCCCTCGAGGACGGCGAACCGCTCTGGCTCGAGGATTTGTTGCCTTCGCCCGATGCCGGCCCCGAGGCACTTTATGCCCGCAACGTCCTCCTCGATGAACTCGAGTTGGCCGTCGACGAGTTGCCCGAGGAGCAGCGCGAAGTTTTTGTCGCGCACGAGTTCGAGGGCCGCAGCTTCAAGCAGATGGCCGCCGAGACCGGCGTGAGCGTGAACACCCTTCTCTCGCGCAAACGCTATGCCGTTCTTCATTTGCGCGAACGCTTGCAAGCCATTTACGACGAATTTACGAAAGCGAGGAGCTAATCATGAGCATAAACAAAAGGAAGAAATTGTTTTTCCTGATTCCGCTGATTCCGGTGTTTATTGCGCTGCTTATTTTCGTCGGCGGCGAAATCGTGCTGCACCTCTGGAATTGGCTGCTGCCGTCTCTCTTCGGCTGGCGCTTGATCACTTTCTGGCAAGCGGTCGGCATTCTGGCACTCTGCCGCATCCTCTTCGGCGGATTTGGACACCGCGGTTTCCATCGCTCCAATTTCCGCCGCCGCTTGTCCGAGCGTTGGGAGCGCATGACCCCCGAAGAGCGCGAACGCTTCCGTCAAGGCACGCGCGAACGCTGCGGTTTCGGCGGCCCATCCGCCGCCGAGCCCAAGGGCCAATAGGCCCTCGCCCCATCGCCCAAACGCAAATCTGAACCTGGCGCTCTTCCTGCGCCCAACATGTGCGCGATCTTCTAGCGCAGCGTCAGCCAACGCTCGCCAGCTAGGCGCCAAGCTCACGCGCCATCCTCTTAACAGGTGAAAATTCCCAAGCGAGCCTTCCCCCAGCTTCTCCAGATACCTCGTTCTGTAGTAACCGGTGTATACTGTAGCTCGCAGACAAACTCCAAAAAAGGAATCCGAAAACATGAGAGTTCAGCCTCTCGCCCCTCTCGGTCTTCTCCTTTCTTGTGCGCTACTCACCCCCGGATGCGGCGGCGGTTCGTCAATTGCTCCCACCCCTCCGCCTCAGCCGACCGCGCAAGAACTTCTGTTTGCGGACAGCTCCGCAGGCATTCAAGCCTTCTCGATTAAGACCGGCGCGTTGACCGCCCTCGCCTCGACCCAGGACAACGATCTTGCCCTCTATGTCACCGCCAACATGCTCACCGCCGCCTCCGGCAAATTCTTGCTGGTCGCCGACTCCACCGGCAGCCTGATCAAAGTCTTTTCCATCAATAAAACCAACGGCGCGCTAACGCCCGTTGCCGGCTCGCCCTTTTCTATCGGCGGCTCCGGTAGCGGCAGCCTCGCGATGGATCCTTCCGGCAAGTATTTGTACGCTCCCTATCAGAACGGAGTCGCCGCGTTCGGCCTCAACAGCTCGACAGGCGCTCTAACTCCCTTGCAGGGTTCGCCTTTTTCCGACGGCAGTTCTCCCTTTGCAGGCGCGGTCGGCTCCTCAGGAAAGTTCTTTTACACCACTGGCAGCACAGCCCAGACCGGCCTCTCGGTGTACTCGCTCAATTCCGCCACCGGCGCTCTCACCCCGGTTGCAGGTTCCCCATTCCTCACGCCCTTGGGCAATCCGCCTTACAACCTTGTCGTAAGCCCTGCGGCCGAAACAGTCTATGCCACTCTGCCCAGCAACAATGCTATCCTGGGATACAACATCAATCTCACGATCGGCGCTCCCACCGCAGTCACGGGCTCTCCCTTCTCTGCCGTCGATCTGGACATGGATACGTTTCTTGGAATGGATCCCGCCGGAAAGTTTCTCTATACATGCAACGAGGGCAACGGCACAATTTCCGCCTATACCGCGAACTCGGCCACCGGTGTCTTGACCTCCATCACAGGTTCACCCTTCAGCTTTAGCAGTTGTTCCACAACAGTAGCCGTTGACCCCTCCGGGACCTACCTGTACGCCGCGAACCCCGGTGGTAACGCCTCCACCATCACTGGCTTCAGCATTGACCCCGCCACGGGAGTGCTAACCATGCTCAACGGCTCCCCCTTCTCGGCCAACGCCGCGACCCTCCTCACGATTGTTACCTACCAGTAGGCGGTAAGCCGCTCCGCGGCTCGGATCTTCGACCACAACTCTGCATCCCAGACGCGCTCCCGCAGCGCATCCGCCGCCCGTGCGTGTATCATTATCTCGTGCAAATCGACCGCCGAAAATTCCTCGAATCGATCAGCGCCGTCGCTCTCTTCCCCGTTCTGACGGATCCTCCGGAGGCTGGTGCCATGTATGGACTCATTGCAAAACTCACTTTGCTCCCCGGCAAGCGCGACGATATGATCGCAATTCTCAAGGAAGGCACCGCCGCTATGCCCGGTTGCCTGAGTTATGTTGTAGCCAAGGACTCGGCCGACGAAAACACCATTTGGGTCACCGAAGTGTGGGACAGCCTCGCCAGCCACGACGCCTCTCTCACTCTTCCCGCCGTCAAGAACGCCATCAATCGTGCCCAACCCCTCGTCGCCTCCTTCGGAAAAGTCGCGGTCACAACTCCCGTTTGGGGCGTCGGCCTTCCCGCGACTCCAGCCCAGTGATCGACTTCCAGCCCGGCCCTTCGAGTTCAACCCCAAAATCGGCAAATCATATGTAACGACGGCAGATGCGGCACCATAAGTAGGACGTCGCATTCAGGATGCGGCATCCTCCACCTCCCATCGGCGCAGCCTATAGCGAATTCTGTGGTAGGCTCGGCGAGTGACACAAGGTTCCACGACTTGGAAGAGGTTGCTCAGCTGGCTCGTGCAGGTAGCCGGTGGATTGGTGGTAATCACGTCTATCCTCGGCGCGATTATCTATGTCATTCGAGCTGAGACAGGTGACCTACGTACGGATATCGCCAAGCTCAAGGACAATGTCCAAGACCTGAAAACGGAGATCGGGAAAACCAATGACCGAATCGACGGCGTTCTCTCGGACGCCTTGAAGCGAGCCTTTCCGCAGCCGACGGCGGGGCCCAAGCCCACAAGCGAATCCATCAGGCAAGCTAACCAAATAATTACCGTCGCCAGGTCTATCGGAGCGAAGTTGGACCCTAAGATCGTTTACGACTACGGCGTTTGGTTGACGTCATCGAGCAACAACCCCAAGGTCTCCTCTGTCGCCTGGAAGAGCCTAACCAACACACTAAGTTACCGAACATTTTTGAATGCTGATTACATCCCGAAGCCCGAGGATTTCACGCCTTGGCCCTCCAATAGCAAATATCAACAGTCGGTGAACACCAGAGTCAATGAAATGGCTCCGCCGTCTGTACCCCTTTTCGAAGTCTTCTACGCGGGAGGATACGTCCCACGGGGGGAGTCGGCCCGCCTGGAAACCCTTGCGAAACCGCAGCCAGAAGGCAGCGGAATTGGGACGTTTCTCATCGAAGGCGGAGCGGACTTTCTCGTCCTCGATGGGATGTATATGAAGAACGTAATCATTAGAAATGCCCGGGTGATCTACGAAGGCGGACCCGTAAGACTTGAGCACGTGTACTTTGTGAATTGTACATTCATTCTTAAACGGTCGCGGCCTACACTCGACTTCGGCAGCGCAGTTCTTCGCGCGGCTTCCACGAATTTCAGTCGTGGCGAGCGGCTCGGGTGACCAACCTCGACCTCTGAAGCGCCCTCCCTTGGCTTGCGATCAGGATGCTGGAGTCGAGAATCAGTCCCATGCGGAGAGGTCGCGCGGTTTTCGGCTGTTAATAATGTCTTTGAGGTCCGCGGCAAACTCCGCGTCCAGCGTGGGCTCTGTTCCGCGTACCTTGGCGTGTGCTTCTGCTAGCGCAATGGCTTCAGACAGCAAACGCCCGGCGCGCTTCTCTGCCGCACGCACCACCGTCACTGGCCGCGAGTCCCGCTCAATAATCACTTCGGCTCCCGCGCTCACCCGCTCCAGAAGCGATGCGAAGTCGCTGGCCGCTTCCGCGTCCGAAACATGAATCACGTGCTTTGCCATAGCCCGATTATACATCTCAGCCGCAAAGACGGCCGGAGCGTTCTTTGATTTCACAAGGACGCCTGGACAGATTATTCCTCACGCGCGCAGGCTTCTGATTTATCCGGCAGCTTGAAAAAACAATTTCGGCGTTGCTTCATTGAGATGCTCGAGCAATCCGTGTTGATCCCAATTTTGCCAGGCTTCGGCGAAACGGTCGTCCTTGAAGCGGACGATGCTCATCCCGGTGATTGCCACCGGTTTGCCAGTGCTGGATTGTTTCGCGGTGGATGACCAGCGCACGGAAACCAAGTCTCCTTCGGAGATTATTTCCAGCGGAGTGATTCGAACTTCGGAGAGTTGCGCGCGCAGGGAATCGTAGAGAACTTTGAACTGGGCGGGACCGCGATATTCAATTCCGCAGTCGTGAAGCACGCAGTCTTCGGGAAACATTTCGTCGATGGCCTCGCGCCTCGACTGATTCCACACTTCTTCAAACCACCTCGTTACATATTCTTTTTGAGCCTCTTGCTGGTTAGCCATCGTGATGCCCTCCCTTGGGCGAGCAGTATAGCCCTTTAGACTTGCTGCGTGGGGCTGACATTCACGGCTGATCACCCACGTGCTGCCGCACTCTCTGAGTCTCGGCGCGGGGCTGACGGTTAATTCCCTAAGTATCTCTTGGTGATCCCATCCTTGCGTATTTGATTTTGCGCTGGCGGGGCCCCTGAATTTCTTCCGCGCGCGTTCCTACTCTCGAATCCGTTTTCGATTGACTTCGACAACAACCAGCTTCCCGCGGAACTGATCCATCGCCGGCCGGCTCCTCAAATATTCGGTGAGCCTCGCCATCAATGATTCGAGAACCTCGGCATGATTGCGCATTTGGAGCGCTACGATACCTTTATAGTTTTTCGGAGGATACGTCACGATATCGGCGAAATCGCCGTTCATAGACAGCAAAATTGCGTCTATTTCCTGAGCTTTGGCGATAACGATCGTATCCGGCGACTCCACCGGTAGGACCTCTCGCAGACGCAGCACCTCATGGGCCGCATCTCGAAGTGTTCGAACAATTGTGTTGGAGACACAGTGGTCGGCCAGAAACCGCAACGACATCAGACGACGGCCTCAAATTCAGCAAGCTCCCGCGCATAGTCCAGGCATGCAGCAATCTGCTCGCTGGTGAGGTCGGGAAATTCACCCATAATCTCACCGGCAGTTTTTCCCGCAGCCAAATGCCCCAGCACAAGCCACACCGGTATGCGCGTTCCCTTGATCCGCGGTTTTCCCCTTAGGATATCCGGGTCGCTCACGATGTACTGTTTCCATCGCACGGTCATGCGCCGATACTACCGCCTTTCTTCAGCAATGGCAAAACGTAACTCATAGTCGGCCCTATGTCCCCGCCGTTCACTACCCCTAATAGCCGTTCAACCCTCATTTTCTACCATTCCCTGTAATTACCTTTACTCCCTAGCCAATCCTGCGCTACCATCTTCCATGTTCGCCCCGCGTAGCCTGTCCCTTTCCTCCCGCAACCGCCAAGCTCCTTTCTTTTCCTTTACCTCATTTACTTCTTTTGCCTCTCTTTGCTCCATGACCTCGCCTTCAAGCTTGGCCCAATCTCTTCCCACTTTTTCCACACCCAGTAGACCTCTCGCACGCAGGAAATCCCGCAAACCCTTTCCTCTCACGCGTTTACTTCATAACTTGCGGATACCCCGGGGGTGGGACTCCACACGTCTCGCCAATCCTCGCTCGCCACTCGCCTCCCCTGCCCTAAGTCTTTTAGATGCAACACATACGAACCATTCCGCAACCACTGATTCTAAACCACTTACAGAATTGCTAAGTCGTTTATCCGCAACACTTACAAAAAAGCCGGGGGTAGGTCTTCACCTTTTTCTGCGAGACCTCTTTACACCGCCGCCAACGCCAACTCGCGGACTTTCCGCTTGCTCGTCTGCAACGATGCAAGCTACCCCCTCATCTCGTCATATTTCTTTACCTCGTTACTTCTTTACTTCGCCGATTCGTATCTCGCGCCCTCATCGGCATTCGTGCTCTTGTAACGCATTCCCATTCTCTGCCGTCACACCCCATGCACGCGGTACCCTGTTCCTGTTTCCCCAAATCAGCAGCGCGCAAAAACGAACGTCGGAGGACGATAGTGCGAAAGCATGCGAGTGTGTTGGCCGTTGCAGTCATTCTGTTGGCAGTTCTCCCGTTGGCGGCTCAAGCCCCCAACCAGGCCGAACTTTCCGCCATTCATCAGATCAAAGACATCGGCTTCAATCATTCCGAAATCATGGACACCATCAGCTACCTCTCCGATGTCTACGGCCCGCGTCTCACCAACTCTCCCGACATCAAGGAAGCTGCCGCTTGGACCACTGGCAAAATGAAGGAGTGGCAGCTCTCGAATGTCCATCTCGAACCATGGGGCCCCTTCGGCCGCGGCTGGTCCAATGAGCGCACCAATGTCCAAGTCATTTCCCCGCGCCCGTTTCCCTTGATTGCCTACGCCAAAGCTTGGACGCCCGGCACCAACGGGGCCGTCACTGCCGATGCCGTTTTTGCGCCCATCACAAAAGAAGAAGACTTCGATAAATATCGCGGTCAGCTCAAAGGCAAATTTGTTCTGACCGAGCCGATCCCGGAAAGTCCTGAGCGCTTCGACCCACAATCTCACCGCTATACCGACGCGGAACTCGCTGACCTTGCCACCGCGCCCGTCCCCGGCGCCCGCTCAGATTTCGAAGCGCGCATCGCCCAATTCCGCGCCCGTCGCGATTTCCTTTTGAAAGTGCAGGCGTTTCTCGTCCAGGAAGGCGTCGCCGCTTGGATCGAGCCGTCCCGCGGCGATGATGGCACCGTTTTCGTCCAGCAGGGCGGCGATCGAGACAAAGACAAGCCCCCCGCTCCCTGCCGCGTCGCTGTCGCCAACGAAAACTACGGCCGCATCGTTCGCATGCTCGAGAAAAAAGTTCCCGTCTCCATGCTCGTCGACATCCAAAACAAGTTCTACGACGACGATCTGAATTCCTTCAACATTATTGGCGAAATCCCCGGCTCGGATAAATCTAAAGCCGATCAAATCGTCATGCTCGGCGGCCACTTCGACTCCTGGCAATCCGGCACAGGCGCCACCGATAACGGCGCCGGCTCCGCCGTCATGCTCGAAGCTATCCGCATCCTCAAAGCTAGCGGCCTCAAAATGCGTCGCACCGTTCGCGTAGCTCTCTGGACCGGCGAAGAAGAGGGCCTTCTCGGCTCGCGCGCGTACGTCAAGCAACATTTCGGCGATCCCAACGCGGAAGATCCCGCGACCCATCTCATCAAAATCACTCCCGAACACGACAAACTCGACGCCTACTACAACATCGATAACGGCACGGGAAAAATCCGCGGTGTCTATCTGCAAGGAAACGAAATGGTCGCTCCCATTTTTTCCGCGTGGATGGAACCGTTTCACGATCTTGGCATGACCACGCTCACCATTCGCAATACCGGCGGCACCGACCATCTTTCGTTCGACGCCGTCGGCCTTCCGGGTTTCCAATTCATCCAGGACCCGCTTGATTACGAAACCCGCACGCACCACTCCAACATGGACGTCTACGAGCGCATCCAGGAGCCCGACATGAAACAAATGGCGGTCATCGTCGCCTCTTTCGTTTATTTGACCGCCAACCGCGACGAAATGATTCCGCGCAAACCGCTGCCCGCGCCGCAGCCTCCGCGCAATTTCTGATCGCAAGTCGCAGCCACAATTCGCTTGTTTTTTTGACTCCTCGCCGGCGCCGGGCGCATACCCCCGCCCGCCTAGGGGGAAGGAATATTTTTTTCGAGGCCGATGCTGACTAGGCTTGATGACGATGAGGTCTGAAGTTGATTAAGTTTGATGTGAATTAGATTTGAAAATGAAGAAGAGGATTGTGAGCGGCTCGAATTGCTTAGTCGATCAGAGATCGAGCGACCTTCGCAACGCGATGTTGAACTCCGCGAGTTTGCGCGCCGATAGCGTTCCCACGTATTGCGTCAGATCCGCTTTTCGCAAACTGACAAGGTTGTCGCACATGATCCAGCTCTCATGTTTCATGCCTTCGTCCGGACCAACCGCAACCTGCGTCGACAGCCCTTCGCCGTTGCTGAAAACCGGGGCGCAGACAACCGTCGAAAAGCGGGAATCGATCAGCGCCTGGCGGCTGGCCACAACAAACGTTCTGTATTGCTTGGGGTCGCCTCCCGGCCTGTACACGCGATACAGCTCCCCTCGGATCACTGGCGCTCCAGCATTGCTGCTATTCGCTCGCCGTTTGAGAATCCGCCGCCTGGTACTCCAGAACTTCCGCGGCCTCCTGATTGAGACGTTCCGCGGCGCGATTAATCTGTTCCAGGTCGCGCGCGTTCAAGGCGGCGCGGCTTCGTTCGCGCAAGTATCTTCGCAGCACGCGTTCGATGAAGGCCGAGCGCGACTGTTTCGATCCCGCGAGGCGATCGACTTTCGCCAAAACGTCTTTGGACAGTGTGATGGAGGTCTTCTCTTTCATACCACCAATATACTACCGGGCCAGGCGGCGAGCAACACAGCGGTACTTTGGTGGCTCGAGGGGCCACAGCTTGGCCGCGCTCCAAGGTGCGCACCAAGGTCCAAACGCCGGCAGACGGGAAAGCGGACGCGCGGAAGGTTCCCGGCCTCGGAACCAGGATAGCCCGGCGCAATCCGCCGGCTCGCAAATAAACACCATGAGCGTACGGAACTTTTCGCGTTTTCCATCGTCTGAAGGAATTGACGGATGAGACTTCGTCCCATGGGTGGAACATGAGCAATCTCTGGCGCGAGCTTCGACACGCATTCCGGCTTCTACGCCTCAGCCCTGGCTTTACTGTCGTCGCCGTGCTCACTCTTGCGCTCGGCGTTGGCGCGAACACGGCCATTTTCCAACTGATTGACTCGATTCGCCTGCGAACTATTCCGGTCCAGAATCCCCAAGAGCTGGGCACCATCCGCATTTCCAACTTCCATTGGGGATCCGGCGATTTTTCGAGCGACTATTCACAGCTTACCTTTCCTACCTGGCAGCAAATCCTGAAGCGGCAAGAGGGATTCGCCAAAATCGCCGCCTGGTCCGACCAGCAATTCAACCTCGCCACGGGCGGCGAAGTGCACTACGCCAAGGGCATCCGCGTCAGCGGAGATTTCTTCCAGGTACTCGGCCTGCAACCCGCTCTCGGCCGTCTTCTCGGGCCTGAAGATGACCAGCCTGGTTGTCCGCTTGGCGGCGCGAACCTGAGCTACTCCTTCTGGCAGAACAATTTTGCGGGCGATCCATCCGTGATCGAGAAGCGCATCAATCTGGATGGAAATTCGTTCGAGATTCTCGGCGTCACTCCGCCCGGCTTTAATGGAATTTCAGTCGGAGACACGTTCGACGTGGCGGTTCCTCTGTGCGTCGAGCCTATTCTCAGTCCGCGCCGCAATCGCCTCACGATGCGTCACGCCTGGTGGCTGGCGTCCATCGGGCGTTTGAAACCCGGCTGGACCATCCAACGCGCGAATGCACAAATCGCCGCCGTCACTCCCGCAATTCTGCAAGAAACCGTCCCCACCGTTTATGACGCCGACGGGGTGAAGCACTACATGGAATACAAATTCGGCGTTTTTTCCGCCAGCACGGGATTTTCGGAATTGCGCGAAGACTCGCAAACTTCTCTCTGGCTGCTCCTCGGCATTTCCGGTCTCGTCCTGCTGATCGCTTGCGCGAATCTGGCCAATTTAATGCTCGCCCGAGCTGGCGCTCGGGAGCGCCAAATCACTATTCGCCGCGCATTGGGCGCGTCGCGCTGGCGCATGATTCGCGAGCTCCTCTCGGAAAGCTTATTGCTGGCAATTGCCGGATCGCTTTGCGGATTATTCCTGGCGTTTGCGGTGAGCCGCGGGCTGGTGGCCTTCATCAGCACGCCGCGGAACAAAATTCTTCTCGACCTCGGGATGGATTGGCGAGTGCTTGCATTCACTACGGCGCTTGCGGTTCTCACAACGGTATTTTTCGGGCTTGCTCCCGCCCTGCGCGCCACGCGCGCCGAACCCGCCACTTTGCTGCAATCCGGCAGCCGCGGATCGACCGGCGGCAAGGAGCGCTTCAGCCTCCGGCGCATCCTGGTAGTTTCCCAGGTCGCGCTCTCTGTCGTTCTCTTGATGGGAGCGCTGCTCTTTGTGCGAAGCTTACGAAATTTGACGACTCTCAACCTCGGCTTCCGGGACAATGGAGTGCTGATCACCAGCGTCGATTTCGATCGCTTGCACGTTCCCGAGGGACGGTACACCGAATTCAAGCGCGATCTCCTTCAGCACGTCCAGGCAATTCCAGGCGTGCAATCCGCCGCGCACGCCATGCTCGTGCCGTTTGGAGGCAGCAGTTGGAATGACGACATCATCAACGAGGGAGGCGACAAGGACGCGGGCGTCGCGTGGCTCAATTATCTTGGGCCCGGATATTTCCAAACCATCGGAACGCCCCTCTTGACGGGCCGCGATTTCAATGACCGCGATACAGCCACTTCCGTTAAGGTAGCCATCGTGAATCAGGCCTTCGTTCGCAAGATACTCAAGGGCGCGTCTCCGCTGGGCAAGCGATTCTGCATTCACCAGCCGCCGGGAGAACCGCGGCCCTTTTTCGAGATTGTCGGAGTGACCGGAGACAATAAATTTCAGAACATGCACGAGGACTATTTGCCCTTCGCGTATTTCCCGGCAACGCAGCAGGATAAACCACAACCCAACGATCAAATCCTGATTCGCTCGACGCTGCCGTTATCGAGCCTCGTCACCTCACTGAAACAGACCATCGCCGACGTGAATCCGGGAATCGACCTGGATTTCAGAGTCTTCAAGACGCGTGTGGACGAGTCGCTGCTGCAAGATAAGTTGATGGCCACGCTTTCCGGCTTCTTTGGATTTTTGGCGGCGCTGCTTGCGGCCATCGGACTTTACGGCGTGATTTCTTATATGGTGGTGCAGCGCACGAAAGAAATCGGAATTCGCATGGCCATCGGCGCGGAACGCGTGGACGTCCTGCGGCTGATCTTGCGCGAAGCGGGCCTCTTGACGGTAATCGGATTGCTCGCTGGCGCCGGCCTCGCGCTGGGCGCAGCGCAAGCGGCGAAATCTATGCTTTACGGACTTACCCCTCGCGATCCCGTCACACTTCTCGCTGCGATCGTCGTGCTCTCCGCGGTGGCCGCGTTCGCGAGTTTCTGGCCGGCGTACCGCGCGTCGCGACTCGATCCGCTCATCGCGCTCCGCTATGAGTAGCGCGGCGGCACGTCGCGTTTAAGCGCGTCGGCGGAGAAGACGGAAGGGCGAGCGGAGCCATGCGGAGCGACGTCGCTCTGAGACTCGCCAAACTTTTTCGATGTGGTTTTCTAGGAGCAAGGGAAATCGACTTCGATGGGCTCGATCAGCGGCAGCAACCAACTTAACAATTGTTGGTGCACCGGATGCGCGCTATAGGCGTCGCAGGCCGCCTTGTCCGCAAATTTCATGACGCCGCCGAATTCGTAGCCTGCGCCGCGCGGCGAGTCGTTCATTCCCACCCAAGAATCCAGGACGAGTGGAATTTCCGATTTCAATTTCCATACTTCCGCGGCAACTTTCGCTTTCTGCTGCGTTGTCACTCCCGGCTTAAATCGGAACGCAAACATGTGGATGTACATGTGATTTTTCCATTCTTGGAATACGCATGGCCTTTGCGCTGGTGTGCAGACCTGCGTACCTCAATTTCATGTCATTTTTCGTAAACGGTGCTGCGGTGTCCCACTGCGACAACGAGAACCCTCAGTTGCGCCTCGCGCAGTTGGCAAATGATCCGATAATCTCGCACGCGATAGCGCCATAACCCGAACTTGCTGTGGCGAAGCGGTTTGCCAAAGGCGCGCGGGTCCCGGGCTTTGGCAATGCGCTTGTCCATGTAATCCAAAATCTCCCGCTGCATATGGCGGTCGAATTTTTTGAGGTCGGCAAGGGCGTCCTGGTCATACTCAATCGTCTAGGCCAGCTCCCTCCGCGCTTGCGCGCTGCTGTAAGTCTTGCCGCGCTTTTCCAGCCGCGCTTCCGCCAGATAGCGGTCCTCGAGGTCTTCGATATTTTCTTCAATCAGTTCGCTGGCGTAGAACGTTTTCGTACGACCGGTTTCTCTGGCGAGCCGGGATAACCGTTTTTCAATTGCTGGTTTCAAACGAATGGAGAGCATGGCAAACCTTCCTAGTTCGGTCCACGTATGACATGTAGGATATGTCATACAAGATGCGGCGTCGAGAAACTACACATACGGAGCATCCCATCATTTTTTCTGGCGACATTGTTTCGCGGTCCCTCTGCTAAACTTCGCCTGGCTTTTCAGTCATTCCCGCTGGGAGGAGTCTTCGGCATGAAAATTACGCGGCGGTTCGGCATTGGTTCGGTGGTCTTGGGGTTCGTGGTGTGCGCTCAGGTTGTGGTGGAGGCCGCGGCGCAGTCGCGCGCTTCGGCGGCGTTGCGCGACATCACGATTGACGACTACTTCGGGATTCGCGATTTGGGGCAGCCGGAGCTGAGCCCCGATGGGCAATGGGTTGCGTACACGGTGCGCACCAAGATGCTGAAAGAGGATAAGAACGAAACGCGGATTTGGATGGTTTCGACGCACGGGGGTGACGCGATTCCCATGACTGCCGAAGCCGTCTCTTCGGGTCATCCGCGCTGGAGCCCCGACGGGAAATATCTGGCATTTACTTCCGCGCGCGACGGCGGCAAGAGCCAAGTCTGGCTAATCAACCGGCTGGGCGGCGAAGCCGTGCGCCTGACGGATATTCCGCAAGGAGTCGGCGATTTCGAATGGTCGCCGGACAGTACGCGACTGGTGTTGGTGATTCAGGATCCCAAGCCGGGAGACGAGGAAGCCGGGACGGAGACGGACAGCGAGAAGGACAAGCAAGCTGCTGCCAAACCGAAGTCGCGTCCGCCGTGGGTGATCGACCGGCTGCAATTCAAGGAGGACAGGATTGGCTATCTGGATCGGCGGCGCGACCACCTTTACATTTTTGACGTGGAAAAGAAAACGGTGAGGCAAATTACGTCCGGCGATTTTGATGATTCCGGGCCGGCGTGGTCGCCGGATGGAAAAAACCTGGCGTTCACCAGCAATCGCAGTACGCCGGATCCGGACGCTTCGCGCGACAGCAATATTTGGGTGGTTGCGGCCGACAATACCGATAAAGGCGCGCGTCTCACGCAGGTGACTACAAATCCGGCGCCCGATAGTGAGCCGGCGTGGTCTCCCGACGGCAAATGGATCACCTACGTGACGGAGCTTGATCCGCACCTTTTCTATTATTCGACGCGGCATCTGGCGATCATCCCTTCTTCGGGAGGAGAAGCAAAAGTCCTCACGCTGGCGTTCGATCGCAACGTCCGCCAACCGCATTTTTCCGCTGACGGCAGTTCGATCTATTTTCTGGCGGACGATGATGGGACAGAGAATCTTTGCCGCATCGCGGCGACAGGCGGGGAGATCGCGCGCGTGATTGGCGGACGGGTGACAGTGCGTTCCTTTTCGTATGGCAAAGACGGTCTGATCGCCGCGCAAATCGGGACATCCGACCGGCCGGATGAAGTTTTTCTTCAGAAGGGAAGCGATTTGATTCGCTTGACGCAGACGAACGACGCCTTGATTTCACAGTTGCGGCTGGCGAAGGTGGAATACGTTCACTTCAAGAGCAAGGATGGGACCGCGGTGGCCGGGTACCTTTACAAACCGGCGAATTTCGATGCGGCGAAAAAGTATCCGACGCTGCTGCGACCGCACGGCGGACCCGTTAGCGAATACACGGCTTCCTTCGACCATCTCGCGGAGCTGTTCGCGGCGCAGGGTTACGCGGTTCTGATGCCGAATCCGCGGGGCTCGTCCGGCTACGGGCAGAAATTCTGCGACGCGATTTACGCGGACTGGGGGAACAAAGATTATCAGGACGATGTGGCCATGGTGGATTACGCCGTGGAGCAGGGCATCGCGGATCCCAACAAACTCGGCGTGGGCGGATGGTCGTATGGCGGGATATCCACCGACTTCATCATCGCGCAGACGACGAGGTTTAAGGCAGCGATTTCGGGAGCCGGCGTCGCGCTGCTGACGAGTTTCTACGGGCATGATGAGTACCAAGTCGATTATGAAATTGAACTTGGTTACCCCTGGGAGCACCAAGCGCTATGGGACAAAAACTCGCCATTCTGGCGGGTGAAAAACATCACGACGCCGACGCTATTCATGGGCGGGGATCTGGATGCGAATGTGCCGGTTCTCGGGGGCGAGCAGATGTACGAGGCGATGAAGGCGCTGGGCCGCACGACGGAGCTCGTCGTTTATCCCGGGGAATATCACGGCTTCACGGGGCCCGGGCACATCAAGGACCGGCTCGAGCGGTACATCGCGTGGTACGCGCATTACGTAAAGGGCGAATCGACGCCGGCGACGCCGCCTGCGCAGCCGGTAAGTGCTCACGCTACGAAAACGAAAACAACCGACGAATAATTTGAAGGTGACGGTAATTTTTTGGAGCGCGTGAGCGGCCGGACGGACGAGGATGCTGCGCGTGCGCGGTGGACTTCCGTTTAAGAGTGTTCATGGCGGGGAGGAAAAGAACTTCCTTGGAAGAAAGTGCTCTAGATGCAATATGCGGGAAGGCGTCGATGGGGACCGGCGAGAAGGACTGCGCTTTGTGGAGACCGTTCGGTCTCGAAAGGGAGATTGCACGAATGAGGCGTTTCTCATTTTGCTGAGATTTTTGGAAAGAACTCGAGGTTGCCGTTGGGCTGCCGTCGCGCTATGCTCGCGCGCTCCGAGGAGGTTTCATGCTTCGCACAGGACGTTTCTTTTTGGCGATTGCTGTGGCGCTAGTTGGATTGCCGTCTTTGGCGTTCGCGCAGCGCCCGTCGTTCACGGTGGGGACGGCGACGGCGGCACCGGGGCAAAAGGCGGACGGATACATTGAAGTGCCGGCGGGAGTGGACGCGGGGACGAACATTCCGGTGGTGGTGGTAAATGGAACGAAACCAGGGCCGGTACTGGCGCTGGTGACCGGTGCGCACGGAACGGAATATGTGTCGATCATCGCCGTGGAAAAATTGATTGGTGAGCTGGACCCGGCGCAAGTTTCGGGGACAGTGATTTTGCTGCCGCTGGTGAACATCGCTTCGTTCGAGCAAAAAGTGCCGCACGTGAATCCAGTGGACAACAAGAGCATGAACCGCTACTACCCGGGAAAAATCGACGGGACGCAGACGGACCGAGTGTTGTACTGGATCACGAAGGACGTGGTGGAGAGCTGCGATTATTTGATCGACTATCACGGCGGCGATTTGGATGAAAACTTGCGGCCCTACGCGTATTGGGGAGTGGTGGGGAAGGCGGAGCAGGACCGCGTGTCAAAAGAGATGGTACTGGCGTTCGGGCTGGATCACATCATTATTTGGAGCGACCGGCCGACGGACCTTGCGGCATCGCGTTATCTGGACAACACGGCTTCGCTGATGGGGAAGCCGTCGATTGTTGTGGAAGCGGGGCACGCGGGGACGGTGGAGACGGATGACGTGGCGCTGCTGGTGAACGGGACGCTGAGCACGATGCGCTATTTGAAAATGATTCCGGGCGAGCCGCACTTTATCGAACATCCAGTGTGGCTAGAGAAAACCGTGGAAGTTGTTTCGGACGGACCGGGAATTTGGTACCCGCTGGTGCAGCGGGGAACGTACGTGGCGGAGGGTATGAAGATCGGATATGTGACGGATTATTTTGGCAAAGTGATTCTTGAGGCGCGTGCTCCGGCGGCGGGGGTGATTTTGCACCTGAACGCCGTGCCATCATTGAAAAAGGGAGACAACATCGCGGATATCGGGGTGGTGGCGGCAAAAGCGCCGTAAGTTTTGGAAGCGGCGGCGAAATTGCGCTGCGGAGAGCGGCGCTACATACCGCTGACAATTTTTTTGGCGAGCGGAACGACGTCGTCGGTGGTGCAGGGACACATCATATACATGATGCGAACGATGCGGTCGCCTTTGCGAACCATGATCATGGCGTTGCCAATGTCGAAGGCGTCGTCGCCGATGCCGGGCAAGGTGGTCAGAGCCGGGCCCATGCGGCCGAGCGTCGCGCGGCTCAAAGTCATTTGTGCGGCTGCGCCGGAATTGTCCACGCTGAAGATAAAGACGGGCGCTTCGCCGGGATGCCGAGGATTACTGGTGTCCGAATCGTTGCTTTGGCCGATGGATTTTGCGAAAGTCTCCATCATTTGCTTTTGAGCGTCGCTGGTGTCGTCTTTGTGGAGCAGGGAAATGTGTTTGGCGACCAGGTCGACCGAATCGCCCATGACGCTATATTCGCAGCCCAGTTCGCTGCCTTCGGGCGCTTCGGCGCGCACGACGTCCATTTTTACGGCTTGAGCGACATCGGCTTTCGAAAGAAGACTGCAGGGATTGGTGACGGTGAGGGCCGGGCCGCGGGGGACGTTTGCGGTGGAGGAAATGTCGTCCAGGCCCATATCGTGAACTCTTTGTTTGATGCGATGGCCTACGTACCAGATGCCGGCCACTCCCGCAGCGCCGAGAACGAAGATGATGATGACGAACGCAAGCAGAACTTTTAGAAGAGTGCTGCCGGATTTGGCCGGAGCGGCCGTGGGAAGAGGAGCAGCGGACGCGGGAGCGTAGGAACGCGCTGCGGGCGGAGGGGCGGAAGGAGGCGCGGGCGCTGGCGCGGCAGACGGGCGAGCGGGCGGAGCGGAGACGGGAGTGCCACAACCACCGCAAAACGCCTGACCATCGGCCAGCGGCGAACCACACTTTCCACAGTAACCAGCCATTTTTGCCTCCGTTGGAATTTCAATTGCCAGAATGCGGCTTGACGTTGCCAGCATCGTGCCAGAAGCGCGGGAGACGGGCAAGAGCGGAGTGGAAAGCAAGAGACGGGCGACGAGCACTTTTTTGAACGCGGGCGGTGGAGGCTCATCGCGGGTACAATAGCGAAGAATCGCGGAACGTCGTGCGATTGAAACACGCGATCGTAGGGCGCCGTGGCACGGTACCATCGCGGTGGAAATGCGGGGAGCGTATATGTCTTCGGACTGTTTGTTAAAGACGGAACCATCGGAATATTCGTTTGCCGATCTGCAACGAGACGGCGCGACTCTTTGGGACGGCGTGACGAATGCGACGGCGGTCAAGAATCTTCGCGAGATGAAGCCGGGCGCGAGGCTGGTGATTTACGAAACGGGGGACCGGAAGAGCGCGGTGGGGACGGCCACGGTGGTTTCCGTGGATGCCTCGGATCCCAAGAAGCCGTCTGTGAAAATCAAAGTAGGGAAGGCGATTGCGAAGCCGGTGACGCTGGAAGAGATAAAAGCGAAGAAGTTGTTCGCTGCGTCGCCGCTGGTGCGCATAGGCAGACTGTCGGTAGTTCCTCTAACGAAAGCCCAGTATGAAGCACTGGCTGGAAGCTGATCTCCTGCTAATACGATCGCGGTCTGGAGAATGGAAGAGCGGTGTGGTCTGCTTCTTGCGATGAGAATTCTAATTTCGGGCGCGGGAATCGCGGGGCCTGCTCTGGCGTACTGGCTGCTTCAGTACGGATTTACGCCAACCATCGTCGAAGTTTCGCCCAGGCTGCGAACGGGCGAGTACATCATCGACTTCTGGGGCGCTGGGTATGAGATCGCCGGACGCATGGGTGTTCTGCCAGAAGTCAGCCAAAAAGGGTATAAGGTCCGCGAAGTACGAGTCGTAAACAAGGAGGGGAAACGAGTGGCGGGGTTTCGAGCGGACGTGTTCGACCGCATGACGGGTGGGCAGTTCGTCAGCGTGGCGCGCGGAGATCTTGCGGCGGCTATTTTTAGGAAGATTGAAGGGAAAGTCGAAGCGCTATTTGGAGAGAGCGTCGAGCGGGTCGAGCAGACGGAGAGCGGCGTTCACGTCACGTTTGCGAGCGGAGGAACGCGCGAGTTCGATCTCGTCGTAGGAGCCGACGGACTGCATTCGCGCGTGCGTGAGCTTGTTTTTGGGGCGGAAGGCAAATTCGAAAAGGATCTGGGATACCGGGCGGCGGCATTTGAGATTGCGGGGTACAGGCCGAGGGACGAGCTGGTGTACGTGATGTACACGGAAACGGGGCATCAGGTGGTGCGGTTTGCGATGCGCGACGACCGAAGCATGTTCCTCTTCACGTTTGCGGATGACGGAGCTACAGGAATCGGCGATGTTGCAGCGCAAAAAGCGCTGTTGCGAAAACGCTTTGAAAATAGCGGCTGGGAATGCCCAAGAATTCTTGAGGCGCTTGATTCTTGCCGGGATTTCTACTTCGACCGCGTGAGCCAAGTTCGAATGAATCCGCAGGAGGGATTATGGAGCAAGGGGCGCGTGATTTTAATTGGAGACGCGGCCTTTGCGGTGTCGCTGCTGGCGGGGCAAGGATCGAGTTTGGCGGTGACGGCGGCGTATATTCTCGCCGGCGAGCTGCACCGTGCAGGTGGGAATTATGTCGAGGCTTTCTCTCGGTATCAGGCACGGCTCGGGCCATTCCTTCTTCATAAGCAGAAAGCCGCGTTGCGTCTGGCGGGCACGTTCGCGCCGAAATCGAAATTCGCGCTCTCTCTTCGCAATTGGATCTTCCAGCTGATGAACATTCCGTGGGTGGCTGGTTTTGCGGTGGGACGCGATCTTGCCGACCACATCGAGTTGCCCGAGTATCCATAAGAGTGCCGTCGCGATTGGCGGAAGAGGAAATCCGGCGGGAAGAGCGCATGGCGCACGCGACAGCGGACGCGTATGATGCGTGACGCGAAGCAGCGAGGTGATGCCCATGAATCGATGGATACCTGTGATTTTCTTCGGATTGCTGGCGTTTGCGACGCAGACTTTGTTCGCGCAGCAGCCGCCGGAGATTCGTTACCGCGCGGTGGCTGATTTCTTGAAGCTGCCGCCGGATATTTATCTGGGAGAAGTGGCCGGAGTGGCGGTCAATTCGAAAGGGCACGTTTTCGTTTTCTCGCGCGGAAATAGCACGGGGCCCGCGTATGGCGCGAGCGCTGCGCAATTGCTGGAGTTCGATGGGGACGGAAAATTTGTGCGCGAGATCGGCCACAATCTTTATGCGTGGTCGTTCGCGCACGCTGTTCGCGTGGACAAACAGGACAATATTTGGGTAGCGGATAAAGGTTCGGACATGGTGATCAAGTTCAACCCGGAGGGACGCGTGGTGATGGTGTTCGGACGCAAACAAGAAGCTTCCGACGAAGGCACCGGCCCGTTGAAACACCCGAACCCGCCGCTGCCGCCCGTGGACGGGATGTTCCGGCAGGTCACGGACATGGCGTGGGACGCGGCGGGGAATACGTACATCAGCGACGGTTACATCAACTCGCGCGTGGCGAAGTTTGACAAAGACGGGAACTGGGTGAAGTCGTGGGGCGAGCCGGGCGACCAGCCGGGACAGTTTCACACGCCACACAACATTGCCGTGGACGCTGACGGAAACGTGTATGTGGCGGACCGGGGGAACGCCCGAATCCAGGTATTCGATGGAGATGGAAATTTCCTGCGGCAGATCAAGATTGACGTTCCCGCACCTCCGGACGCGCGTCCTGCCATTGGCGCACGGCCGGCCAGTACGACGGGGACGATGGCGCCCGGAGCTCCGTGGACGCTTTGCATCACGCCAGGACCAAATCAAGTGCTGTTCACGTCAGACGCTTTTCCGGGGCGGATTTACAAGTTGAGCCTCGACGGAAAAGTGCTTGGCATGTTCGGCAAATCAGGAAGGCTGCCGGGAGAGTTCGGCTGGATACACGAAATCGCGTGCCCTTCGGAAAACGTTCTCTACGTTGCGGAACTTCTGAATTGGCGGGTACAGAAGCTGATTCTGGAACCGGATCGCTGATCGCCTGGATCTGAGAAATCGCCCGAAAGAGTGGAAGATGGGTATTTCAGGATATATTTTAGAAGTGACTATGATCGGACTATGAGATAATCATAAGCAAAGTATGGTTTGACTATGGTCGGTTGTTGGGGTAAGATTGTGGCTAGGAGTTGAAGACCATGGAAGAGATAGCTATTTCAAAGTTTAAAGCCACGTGTCTGGCAGTGCTGGAAGAAGTTCGCAAGACGGGAAAGCCAATACTGGTGACACGCTTCGGGCATCCGGTGGCAGAGATTAATCCGCCGGGAAAACCCAAGCAGACGATAAAGCTCGGGGGCGGAATCGGAACCGTGAAGATACTGGGCGATATCGTGGGACCTATCGGCGATGAATCGGACTGGGAAGCAGCGCAAAATCCTGGGGCAGGGAGTGGGGCAGAGTCAAAATGAGGCTTCTGCTCGACACGCATATCTGGATTTGGAATTACACCGCGCCGGAAAAGCTGACGTCGGAAGTGGCGCGGGAGATTGCGAATCCGGAGAACGAGCGATTTCTTTCGCCCATCAGTATCTGGGAAATGGTGATGCTGCTGGAAAAGAAGCGAATCGAGTTAAATCAGGATTTCGGCGAATGGTTTTCACGATCGAAGGCGGATTTAAATCTTCTCGAGGCGCCGTTCGAATGGGAAGTGGCGCACGAGCTGCGTTTTACGATGCTTGGCTATCGCGATCCGGGGGACCGGTTGCTGGTCGCGACAGCGAAGGTTTTCGATCTGACGCTGGTCACGGCGGACGAACGGCTGCTGCAAGTGCCGGGACTCAGCGTCCTGGCGAATCGCTGACTCGGCAAGCCCGCCGCATGCGGAAGAGGCGCGGTGCAACGCCCGCAAGCTACTTCAGCGTTTTTTGCAAGAAAGCTGTCATGCGCGCCCAGGCATCCGCGGTTGCTTCGGGCCGATAGCCCTCTTTGTTGTTGGGGTTTTGAAAGGCGTGGCCCGCGCCTTCATATATTTTCACATCGACGGATTTGCCAGCGGCCTTCATGGCGGCCTCAAACGCGTGGACGGAATCGGGGGTGATGCCGCGGTCGTCTGCGCCAAAATTTCCCAGCACGGGCGCCCGGATTTTGGCGATGTTGGACGCTTCCGTGGGCAGCGAGCCATAGTTCACGATGCAGGCGGCGAGCTTCGGCTCGTTCATCGCTAATTGCATGGACCAGCCTCCGCCCATGCACCAGCCCACCGAGCCAATCTTGCTAGTCTCGACATCGCGACGCGAAGCGAGATACGTGTACGCAGCTTCGAGATCGCGAATGCCGCGGTCTTCGGGCACTCCGCGCATCAGCTCGTGGGCCTCTTCCGGAGTTGTCGCCACTTTGCCGCGATACAGATCGACGGCGAGCGCCACGTAACCTTGTGCAGCGAACTTTCGCGCTTCCTCTTTGATTTGATCGTTGAGCCCCCACCATTCATGAATGACGACGAGCCCGGGATGTTTGCCGCGGCCCTCCGGGAGCGCCAGGTAGGCACTGACGGTTTCGTCGCCGCTTTTGTACTGGACGGTTTCCGTGCGTGCGGGAGCGGCACGAAGCAAAATCGCGAACGCGAACGCAGCAGAAAGGAGCACGGCGAGCGCCGCGACGAATTTACGGTTCATAAGCATCCTCCACGAGACTGGCTGCCGGGATTGTATAAGGTAGGGAGCCAGCTTGCCAGAGTAGAGAGCCGGCAAAAGGTTTGTTATCCAAAGCGCTCGTAAACAGCGGATCGCGTGAGGACCGACAAAGCGTGCTGCGCCGTTACTTCGACCCGCTGGCTTGCAACTCGGTCAGAGCCGCGAGAACTTCTTCGCTGTGCTGCTGAGGCTTCACGTCGAGAAAGATTTTGCGGACGACGCCGTCGGGATCAATCAGGAAAGTGTGGCGGGCGGAAAGCTTGGTCACGCCGAAATTCATCACCGAGTCATACATCGTCGAAACTTTATCCTGAGTGTCCGCAAGCAGCTTGAAATTGAGACCTTCCTTGGTGCAGAACTTCTGGTGGGAATCCGCGTCCTGAACGCTGACGCCGACAATAGCGGCATTCTTCTTTTCGTATTGGGCAAAGTCGCGCTGAAAATTGTGGGCTTCGAGCGTGCATCCCGACGTGAAATCCTTCGGGTAAAAATAGAGCACCACCCATTTGCCGCGGAAATCGTGCAGGCTGACAGGTTTGGACTCCTGCGAGTCGAGGGTGAAATCCGGGGCATGCGTGCCCACAGCGGGAGCTTTGCTATCGGCGCGCATGGCGCGGAGCCCAAAACCCAATCCCACTCCCACGAGAAGCAAAATTCCAATCACAATCGCAGCGATCTTCATGATTCACCCCCCTCGGTATCTACCGATCTCGGAATTCGAGCGCTCCACTGCAATCGATCTTCCGGCATGCCACGATACGCAGCGTGTAGCGGAGCACGTCCATCATACTGCCCCGAAAGAGCGCAGGCTAGTTGGAGCGAGTGAACCGGCCAAAACCGATGCGGAGCTGGAGTGTATTAATGCCCGGATTGAGATTGCCCAGCCCGGCGTTGGAAATATGCATGAAGCGAAGCTCCGCGCTCCAGTTGTATTTGCTCTGCAGGAAATGCAAGCCCAGCGCGCCGCTAGTAGTGAAGTTTATGCGCGAAGTGCCGGGTGGCGCGTCCGTATTGGTGAAGAGCGTGCCGCCGCCGAGCTCGAAGTAAGGGACGACTTTTCGCGGTTTTGTAAAATTCCATTTGAATGCGAAGGGATTCAGGCCAAAGCCGTACGCGTCGGCTTTACGCTGAACGACCACGAAAACAGGAACTACATCCACCGCGTATTCAAATTCACCGCGCAAAAAGCCTGGCCCGTGCGGAGCGGTCAAAATCCAGCCGTAACGCACTCCCAAGTTCCAAACGTCGCTGCTGGCGGTGCTGCCGTTCAGCCCGTGGCCGCCGCCGGTCCAAACTTGCAGGTCGTTGCCGCCTTGTTCCGGGCCGGCTTGGGCTCGCGAGGCCGGCGCGACGAGTAATGCCACAAACAAAAGGAATGCGAACAGCCGAATCGCCAGACGTATCACGTTGCGAGCTCCTCTGCGGTTGGATTCGCTTCCCTAAAAGTTGGGTGCACGGAAGATACCGAAAAAAGCGCGCAAACGCGACAGACATTTGCATTATTTCAGGTAGGTTCGAACGATGTGAATGACGTCGTCAACGGCTTCTTCCGAAGATTTCGAATTTCGCGGCATGTGATTCCGGATGTGGTCCTCCATCAGTTCGCCCATGAGGCTATTGATGGCGCCACGCGCGGCGGCCAGCCGCTGGAGGACCTCGGCGCACTGCTCATCGTCGTTGAGCCCACGGAGAACGCTTTCGAGCTGGCCGATAAGCTTCTTGGTGCGAGCGACGAGATCGAGTTTTTCGCGGGAAGTGTGCGACATTCGGCTTGTCTACCCTAGGGGGGTATGGTATCAAAGATGCGGCCCTTTCGCAATGGGCTGATGAACAATAAAACAGCGCGCGGACAAGTTCAAGATACGAGCCCGCACGGCGTTCATCAGCCGTTCATCAGCGCAGCCTAGTCTGCAGCTACGCGGCGTAGAGCCAAATTCTCGGGCGGGACGGAACTCGGATCAGTATAATGCGGCGTTTCACTTTCCCATTTGCTCCGGCGATTTGCGCGACGCTGGGAGCCTTCTTGATGGTGACTGCGGACCTGCGGGCGCAAGATCCCCCGCCGGGGGCGCAGGGGCAGGTGCAGACGCAAATGCCCCCGGGGCAAGCGGACGTCCCCGAAAGCGCGCCCGGTCAGACCGATCCCGAAACGATGCTGCCCCATTTCTCTGACACGCGCTTCTGGCTCTCGGGGCAGATGAACTTCATCTTTCAAACTCACCCCGATTTTCACTCTGACTACAGCGGCCCGCACAGCCTCAGCCCGTACTACGAGAAGGCCACGTCCCGTGTGATGACGCTCTACACCGGCGTGCGGTTTAACGATTCCACGGAGATTCTGGTTGACATCGAGGAAGCCGGCGGCGCGGCGCTCAGCACTGGCCTCGGCTTGGCCGGAAATACGGATTTGGACATCGTGCGCAATCCGCTCCTGAGCAAGGCGCCGTATCTCGGACGCGCCATGATCCACAAAGTGTTTGCGTTGAGCAAAGATAGGATGGAAAGTCAGCGAAATTTTCTATCGCTCTTTGACGAGTTGCCGCGCCGCCGCTTGGAAATTCGCTTCGGCAAGTTCAGCCTGCCGGATTTCTTTGACCAGAATTCGGCCGGATCGGACACGCATTTTCAATTCAACAACTGGACGATCGACAACAACGGTGCCTGGGACTACGCCGCCGATACGCGCGGCTATACCGTGGGTTTTGTGGCCGACTATGAGGACAGCATTTGGGGTTTTCGCTTTGCCGAAGCGCTGATGCCGAAGGTCGCGAATGGAATTGATCTAGTCTGGAAAGCTTGGGAGGCTCATGCGGAAAATTGGGAATTCGAACTTCGGCATGGCGTGGTGCCCAAGAAAGGCGGAGTAGTGCGCCTGTTGGCCTACAACAACCACGCCAATATGGGGATTTACAGCGATGCGATCGCTCAGTTTCAGGAAGGCCTGGTGCCTGTCCTTGATATCACGAATCATCCTTGGCACATTACCGACAAATATGGCTTTGGCGTAAACCTGGAACAGAATCTTACGCAGAACATCACGGCGTTTGCCCGTTGGGGATGGGACGACGGAAAAACCGAGTCATTCGCTTATACAGAGGATGATGAGACCTTCGTCGGGGGTGTTGGCGTGAATGGCGCGCAATGGCATCGGAAGCAAGATCGTGCCGGTGTGGCATTTGTCTCAAATGGGATCAAGAAAGATCACCAGGAATATCTGGCAGATGGGGGACTTGGTTTCTTGCTGGGCGATGGCGGACTGAACTATGGGCGGGAAAACATCGTCGAGGCCTACTACACGGCGCACGTTTGGCGCGGAATCTATCTTGCTCCCGGAGTCCAGCATATTAACAATCCCGGCTACAACCGCGATCGGGGGCCGGTGATTGTACCCACGCTACGGTTGCATCTCAGTTTTGAGCAAGAAAAACTCGCGCTGACTTGCAAGAACGACACGGAAGGGTGGCGAGCAAAATACGATCGCGACTCTCTTCGGATCTCTGGGACAGGGTTTGCAGACTGGGAATCTCACCCCGGCACAACAGACCCACGGTAAATTGCAGCAGGACTTTCTGCAGATTGCGGGCGGTGCTTCCTCGGGCGCAGGTGCTTCGAGCAGCTCCAGGTCGGGCACAACCAGCTTGAACGTCTCGGCGTAAGAAAAAGCGCCGGAAAGCGCCTTGGTTTTTCTGAATTGCTCTGGACGCGTGCGCGAGGCCAGCAGAGACAGCTGCGATCAGAGCGAGCGCGTGCGCATCAAACTTTCGCGGTCGCCGCTCATGTTGTCCCCGCGCAACTCCCGCAAAGCGGACGCCACGAATTCTCCGGCGATTTTTTTGCGCCAAGTCATGTCGAAGTCCGTGTTATCGAGCGGCTTAGCGATGCGCGCCGCGAGAACCGCGGCTTCTGCAATTGAGTCCGCATTCAGCGGCCGGCCAAGCAGCGATTTTGCAGCTTCCTCAGCCACCAGCGGCCGCGACGCGGCAGAACCGATCACGATGCGCGCCTCCTCAACAATTCCGTCGGGCGAAATGCGCGCAGCCGCGGCAACCGAAAGCACGGGAAAGTCGAACGAACCGCGCCGCCGCAGCTTCCAGTAGGAGCTCTTCCATCCGTGCAGGGACTCGAGGCGGACTTCGGCAAGAATTTCGTTTGGCTTGCGCTTGAGATAATCCAGACCGTCATTGTTGTAAAGATCCGCCAGCAGAACCTCGCGTTCTTCGTTTCGCGAGACGAGACGGACGCGCGCGCCCAGAGCGATGAGTGCCGGGGCCGTGTCCGTGGAAGAAACCGCCACACACTTTGCGCTGCCCGGGGCGACCCAGCACGTGTCGCCGTCCTTTTTCAGGCAGAAGTCGATCGCCTTTCTCCATTCATAATTCTGGTCGTAGTAATTGCAACGTGTATCGAGGCAGAGATTGCCGCCGAGCGTGGCCATATTGCGAATGTGCGGCGTGGCCACGAGAGAAGCCGCCTGCGCAAGCGCCGTCAATCCGTTGCGAAGGCGCGCATCAGCTGCAATTTCGGCAAGCGTGACACAAGCGCCGAGACGGCACTCTGAAGATTCCACTTGAATGTGGTTCAGGCCTTCGATAGAACGAAGGCTCATCAGCATTTTCGGAACCTGCTGGCGGCGCTTCATATTCGGAAGCAGGTCGGTACCGCCGGCGAGCGGCATGGCCTTTCCGCCTTCGCCGTCCAAAATCCGTGCCGCCTCCTCGAGCGTGCGCGGGGCGCGAAATTCGAAAAGAGGCAGGCGCATCATGAATTGAGCACCCTTTCTTTTTCAGGACGGCGTTTCGGCGGGCGCGGAGCTTCGTTCACCGCGTGGCCATCGCCGCCTTGCCAGGGAGGAGGAACGCGGAGCGCTTCCGGCCAGTCGACGTGCGGGAAATGGCGCGGCCCAAAACGCGGTTCGCGGCCGGCCTTTTTTTCAGCAAGCGCTTTCAAGATTTTTTCCGGCGTGATGGGCACTTCATCGATCCTCACGCCGACCGCGTCATACACGGCGTTGGCTACGGCAGGCATGATCGGCAACAGCGGCCCTTGCCCCGCTTCCTTCGCTCCAAACGGCCCGCGTGGATCAGGCTCCTCGATGAGCTCCGTGACCACCTCCGGCATGTCGAGCGACGTCGGGCTTTTGTATTCGAGCATCGACGGAAACTTATGGACTAGCGCGTTCGAAAGCTTTTTCGGCAGCCTTCGGAACTCCTGCTCTTCCATAAGCGCTTCGCCCAGCCCCATGTAAACGCTGCCTTCCACTTGGCCGCGAACCAACGCCGGATTCAGTGCGCGGCCAATATCGTGAGCGATCCAGATTTTCGGAACGGTGATCCAGCCGGTGGCCGGATTGACGATGACTTCCACGACCGCGGCGGTGTACGAATACGTCGGCGACGGCCCGACGCCTCCGCCTTTGTAAAGCGCGGGAGATTTCGGTGGAGTGTACGAGCCCATCGTCCCGATCGTGCCGAATCGCGCCTCTGTAATGCATACTGCTTCCGCGAACGAGACACTGTTTTCGGGCGCTGTGGAATCAAAGACGCGTTTCTCCGCGAAGCGCAATCTTTCTTTGGGAATTTCGAATCTCTCGGAAACTGCTTCGGCGATCATCGCTTTGCCGCGCTCCGCGGCTTGCAGCGCTGCGTTGCCGGCCATAATCGTCACGCGGCTCGAGTACGAACCCAAATCGACCGGCCCCAAGTCCGTGTCGCCGGTGAACAAACGAATATCAAACGGATCCAGCCCCAAAACTTCCGCGACGATTCCCGCAAGCACATCGTCCGAACCCTGGCCAATCTCCGTCGCGCCGCAAAAAACGGCCACGCCGCCGCCGCGATCGAACTTAATGTGCACGCCCGAGTGCGGCATTTTGTTCCAATAAATGGGCAGACCTGCTCCTGTGAGATATGCGGAGCAAGCCAGCCCCACGCCGCGGCCTTCCGGCAGCTTTCGAAATGTTTCGTTCCAATTCGAGCTTTTCACGACGCGCCGGATGCATTCCTTCAGATTCACCGTGCTGAGCTGAAAAAAATTCGCTGTCACCACGTTCGGAGATTCCGCGATTCGCAAGCGCAACTCCGCGGGATCGATCGCCAGTTTTTCAGCGATCTTGTCGAGTTGTACTTCTTGTCCGAAACGCGGCTGCACCGTGCCGTGGCCGCGTTTCGGCCCGCACGGCGGCTTGTTCGTAAAGGTACGGCAGCCTTGAAACTTGTAGCGAGGAATGTGGTACGTCGTCGTTTGCAGCGCGCCGGTATAAAACGTGCTAGCAACGCCGTACGAGCCGTAGGCGCCGCCGTCGATCAGCGTTTGCAAATGCATTCCCGTGATCGTTCCGTCTTTCTTCACGCCGGTCCGGAACTTCATCAGCACGGGATGGCGTCCGCGGTGGCAATAAAAAACCTCCTCGCGCGTCAAACAGATTTTCACGGGGCGGTCGAGCAGAAGCGCCGCTTTAGCGACAACGATTTCATGTTGAAATGGATCGCTCTTACCGCCAAAACCGCCGCCGTTGGGCGTGGCAATCACACGAATATGCGCCGGCGGCATTTCGAGAACCTTGGCGAGCGCGCGATGAAGGTAATGCGGCGTCTGCGTGCTGCTCCAGATGGTCAGTTTTCCGTCCGGGTCTTTTATCGCGACGGAAGCGTGTTGTTCGATGGGGAGATGCGTGTTGCCCTGATAGAAAAAAGTGTCTTCAAAAACTTCATCCGCCTCCTCGAGGCCCTTTTCCACATCTCCAAATTCCAGCGAAACGCGCTTGTGAACATTTCCTTCCTCGCCGTAGTCGTGAATCCTCGGCTCGGGATTCGCGAGCGCTTCCTCCGGGTTCGAAATCGTCGGCAAAATCTCGTACTCGACGTCGATCAGGTCCAGCGCCTCGAACGCTGTTAGCTCTTCGCGCGCAACCACCGCCGCCACGGGATCGCCGACATGCCGAACCTGGTCCACGCACAGCGCCTGCTCATCCTGGCTGACCGGCAAAATTCCATATTCGATCGGCACGTCCTTTCCGCTCAAGACCAGGTACACTCCGGGATGCGCCGCCGCTCGCGAGAGGTCGACCTTCACGATGCGCGCGTGAGGATGCGGCGAACGCAGCAGCTTGCAATAAGCCATTCGTGGCAAGAAAATGTCGTCGGCGTAACGCGTTTGCCCCGTCACTTTGGCGCGCGCGTCCACTCTTCTTCGCGGCACGCCGATGACGCGCAGGTTCTCTTTGTCAGGCATTCGCGTTCCTGCCCTCGAGCTTCATTGTCCCGCCGCCCTGCTCTCGACGATTTTGATCATCGCCGCTTCCACCGCTTCGAAAATCTGTTGATACCCCGTGCAGCGGCACAAATTGCCCGACAGCGCTTCGCGAATCTGATCTCGCGATGGACGTGGATTCTGGTCCAGCAGTGCTTTCGCTGTCACCAGAATCGCCGGCGTGCAATATCCGCATTGCGCCGCGCCCAGATCCGCAAATGCTTCCTGGAGCGGATGAAGCTTTCCGTCCGCGCCAAGGCCTTCGACTGTCAACACGTCTTTCTTGTCGCACTCCAGGGCCAGCAACAAACAGGAGAGCACTGGCTTACCATCCAGCAAAACCGCGCAAGCGCCGCACTCGCCCAGTTCGCAGCCGTGCTTAGTGCCGGTATGTCCCAAATCCTCGCGCAACACTTCCAGCAAGGTTTTGTACGGCGCAAACGAAACGTCGGTCTCCTCGCCATTCAGCGTCAGCCGGATGTGCGCCGTTTTTTGCGACTCTGCAGGCAAGCTAATCGTAACTATTTGTCTTGGCTCCATCTTTAATTCACGGCTCACCGTTCGTTGTTCATCGCGGGAAAAGTTTTGTCGCGTTGTCATACAGAATCTTCCGCTTGGCCTCTACGCCAATCGGCAGCGCTTTGAATTTCTCGATGTTTCCCTGAATCGCCGGCACGCCCGGCCCCGGCCAATCCGTTCCCCACAGCACCTTGTCGGCAATGTCTTCGATGCGCGGAAAATATTCCATCAATTTCTGCGGCGGTATTCCGGAAATGTCCATGTACATATTTTTGTGCCGCCGCACCAAGAAGAACGCCTCGTTCATCCACAGCGGCCTTCCGCCATGAGCCAAAATCACCACAAGGTTCGGATAATCGATGCTCACATCGTCGCAGAGCATCGGTTGCGCGTGCAGGTTGCGCGCGCCGGGAAAAATCGAGGTCCCCGTATGAATCATCACCGGCATTCCGTTGGCCTGCGCCCGCTCATAAATCGCCGCCAGATCGCGATTGCCATCCATATACGAATTCGGCGTCAGCACCTGATGAGAGGGGTGCAACTTGATCGCGCGAATTCCAATTTTGGCCATGCGATCCACTTCCGCGCCGCAATCGGGCACCGTTCCCGGCAACACGCCGCCAAACGCAATCAGACGGTCCGGAGCCGCGCTGCAATATTTCGCGCTCCAGTCATTCACCTCTGGCGTGAAGCCGATGATTTTCGGCGCGACGTAATTGATCAGCCCTGCGCGCTCGACCCCCAGGCTGTCCAGCAGTCCCAGAAAGGCTTTGGGGTCCGAACAATACCGCTCCACGTCCGCAAAATCTTTACGGGTGCTTTTCATCAGCCCCATCGCCGCGGGCGTCATCATGTAGTACGGCATGATGTGAATGTGGATATCGATGATGGGCTGCACGAAGTTGTGTCCTTAGCAAAACGAGATGAATGGCATTGCGCTAGTTAAAGCGCACGTACTCAAAATCAATTGGTTTGCTGTTGATCCCTCGAACCGGCGGCGCAATCCAATTCGCAAACTTTCCCGGTTCCACGACGCGCCCGGTCATGAGAGATTGCACGAACTTCTGATCTTCCGGGCTCGGCAGCCATTCGTGCTCGTGCTTTTTCCACTCTTCCGCGCTCAACAGCTCTCCGCTCGGGCTGATGGGGTGTCCGGCAAGATTTCCGATGGCGCGGTGAAAACCTTTGTGCGGCAGAGTCAGTTTGAAGGGGATGCCCGCTTCATCGATCACGCGCTGCCAGCGCGCCACGCCATCGGCGATTTCCTCGATATAATCGTCGCGCAAGCGCTCGTTCAACGCCGTCAAAGCCGGAACGTTCTTCTTGACGATTTTACCGGCGCTCACTTCGTACACGGGGTACTCCGCGTCGCTCAGCACGTGGTCGTCGTCCAGCTTCGTTTCTCGAAAGCGCCCTTTCAGCCCGCTAGTGAAATAATTTGCCGCGTTCGACGAAACATCCGAACCGTACAGATCCAGCGTCACGCTGTAATGAAAATTCAGATATCTCTGGATAGTTTGCAGATCGATCACGCCCATCGCCCTTACTTGCTCCGGATCTTCCAGCTTGTTTTCTTTCATCACCTCGCAGGTGCGCTTGATGATGCGCGTGACGCCCGTCTCGCCCACGAACATGTGGTGTGCCTCTTCCGTCAGCATGAAGCGGCACGTCCTAGCCAGCGGATCGAAGCCGGACTCGGCCAGCGCGCACAATTGAAACTTGCCGTCGCGGTCCGTAAAAAACGTGAACATGTAAAACGCCAGCCAGTCCGGCGTCGGCTCATTGAACGCGCCAAGGATGCGCGGATTATCCGCGTCTCCGGAGCGCCGCGCCAGCAGCGATTCCGCTTCCTCGCGCCCGTCGCGCCCAAAATAGCGGTGCAGCAGGTACACCATGGCCCATAAATGCCGCCCCTCCTCCACGTTCACTTGAAAAATATTTCGCAGGTCATACATCGATGGGCACGATGCGCCCAGCAGGCGCTGCTGTTCCACCGAAGCCGGCTCCGTATCCCCTTGCGTCACAATCACGCGACGCAAAGTCGAACGATATTCCCCGGGAACTTCCTGCCAAGCGGGCTGTCCTTTGTGAGCTCCGAAATTTACCTGGCGCTCGGCGTCGCGCGGCTGCAGAAAAATGCCCCAGCGATATTCTGGCATTTTCACGTAGTCAAATTGTGCCCATCCATCCGGCTCCACGCTCGTTGCCGTGCGCAGATACACGTCGTAATTGTGGCTCTCGTTTGGGCCCATGTCGTACCACCAGCCCATATATGCCGGCTGCCAGTGCTCCAAAGCGCGCTGCAGACCGCGGTCTCGGCCCAAGTCCACATTGTTTGGAATTTTTTCGGTGTAATCGATCATAGCTTTCTCCGTGTCGGGCCATTTTCTCGGGATGACCCTTTTTTCCCTCGAACGACACTCGCTAAACTCGGCGAAGGCCGCTCTTCGCTCAACTTTTCAGACTCGTTCCCAGTTAAATTTCACTGGCGCACCGGTTCCATAAACCTTCAGCGCTCCATTCGTCCCCACCGCGTTGGGACGAATGAAAATCCAATTCTGCCAAGCTGAGAGGCGCCCAAAAACGCGCGTCTCGAGCGTTTCGTTTCCGCCAAAACGCAAATTCGCCTCGAGCCCCGTCAGCCCATCCGGCGAAAGCGCCGCGCGCGATTCGAGCGCCTGGCGAATTTCGTCTTCCCAATCCAAGTCGTCGGGCGCAGCCGTCACCAGCTCCGCATCCAGCGCCTCGCGGGCCGTCAGTTTCCTCCCGATCAGTTTCCGCAGGCTCTCGACTTGGCCGGCGTCGCCATAAAATCGCGCCGCCACTCGCGAAAGACGATTGACCATAGGCAAAGCGCCAAAATTCATTTCTGAGAGCATCACCGTCGCAGGCTCGCCATCTTGCGCGTCGCGCATGTAAATCCGGTCCGCGGCTAACGCCAGATCGAGCAGCGTGCCCGCGAAGCACGAGCCCGGCTCGATAATCGCGTACATCGAGCGCGAAGAAACATCCAGCCGCGCGAACGTCCTCCGCACCATTCCCAAAACTTCGCGCACAAACCAATTGTCCTGATGTTTCAGAATGAACTCGTCGGCCGCGAGAACGGCGTTGGGATTCCCCGTCGTCTTGAGGATCCACAAGCCCAGCTCCAGCTCGCTCGTCCGCAGCGTCAGGATGGCGTCATCAAGCTCCCGCGCCATCTGGAGCGGCCACCAGCGCGTGCCCGCCGCGAGCGCACTGTCGATTGTGGTCGCCGGTGCGGACTCCGGCGCGCGCACCGTCAATGCCACCGTGCGCACTTCGCGATTCCACTGTGCGTCGACGAATTCGTAATGCAGCCCGGCTTCATCCAAGGTCCTTTGCAAAGTCGCCAGCGCCACACCTTTCGAGTTCGAAGGCCGGTCGCTCTGTTCCGCCAGTTGCAAAGCGCGTTGCTTAACATGTTCCGCAAATTGCTGCGGCTTCACCACCTCATCCACCAACCGCCAATCCTTTGCCCTCTGCCCGCGCACTCCGTCCGCGTTCGTGCAAAACATGTCCGCATAATCCCGCCGCACTTTTCTTTTGTCCGTCACGCGGGTCAAGCCGCCCGTCCCGGGCAACACGCCCAGCAAGGGAAGCTCAGGCAGGCTCACTGCCGACGAGCGGTCATCCACTAAAATAATTTCGTCGCACGCCAGCGCCAGTTCGTAGCCGCCTCCTGCCGTTGTTCCATTGCAAGCGGCGATGAATTTCAGTCCCGAATGCGCGCTGGAATCTTCAATCCCATTTCGTGTTTCATTTGTGAATTTGCAGAAGTTCACTTTCCACGCGTGCGAAGAGAGTCCCAGCATGTATATGTTTGCGCCCGAACAAAAAATGCGGTTCTTCCCGCTGGTGATAATCACAGAGCGAATTTCCGGATGCTCGAAGCGGATTCTCTGTAGCGCGTCATGTAATTCGATATCAACGCCCAGATCATAGGAATTCAGTTTCAATTTGTAGCCCGGGCGGATTCCGCCGTCTTCCGCGACGTCCATCGTCAGCGTCGCCACGGGCCCGTCGAACGCCAGTTTCCAGTGTTTGTACTGGCTCGGCTCCGTCCGGTAGTCCGGCGGTTCCAATTTGGATGAGAGTTGTTCTGCAGCGGCCACGTCCACTTGCCCCTCCTGCGCCTAATTCGTTTGCAATGCGGCTTTCAATTCGGCAAAGCTCTGGTCCACGGAATGGCCTGAAGTGTCGAGGTACAGGTCCGCTTTGCGGTAAAGCGGTTCGCGCGCCTCGAGTATCCGCCGCAAATCGTCCATTGCTTGGGGGCTGCCGCCCATCACTCGAAGATCACCCTGCGCAATCACGCGCGCCATGTATTCCTCTGGCCGCGCTTTGATCCATACGGTGTAACAATTCGAAAGCAGAAAGTCGTACGTCTCTTTTTCAGAAACGACGCCGCCGCCCACCAAAATTACGGCGCGATCGTGTTCGCGAAGGACGCGCTCGAGCAAGCGCTTCTCGATCTCGCGATAGCCGGTTTGCCCGTAAAGCGCGAAAATTTCCCCGAGGGGCATCGCCGTATCCTTTTCAATTTCGCGGTCCAGCTCGAGGAAAGGAACATTCAGTTCGGCGCCAAGCTTCGCTCCAAGAGTCGTTTTGCCCGCGCCGCGTATCCCGATCAGCGCCACGCGCTTTCGCCTCGCTTTTTCTTCGTCTCCAAAATCGCGCATCAAGCGAGACATCGCGTCTTCCACGCGATGAGCGGGCAGCCGTTCCAGAAATCGCTGGATCAAAAGCTTTTCATGCTGGGTTTCCGTTTCCGGCGAGAACAATTCCGCGAGTGTCACGTGCAGCGCGTCGGCGATTCGCCGCAAAAGCACGATCGATACGTTTCCTTCGCCCGCTTCGAGCTGCGCAAGGTGCCGCTCCGAGACGTTCGCCTCGCGCGCCATCATTTTTCGCGTCAGCGCACGACGGCTCCGCAGTTCCCGCACGCGCTTGCCGAGAAAAAATAGAAAGTCACCGTTCGAAAATTCCGAAGCGCGGTTCATGGCAGCCCGCTTCGCCCCCCGCACGGTGACCGTTGCTTTCGCCCGACCGAGGAGTTTCACCGTTTTCGAATTGGTGTTCGCTTGCATGTGTCCCGAAGCCCGAATCCAACATGCAGTATAACGCAGCCATTCGGGAATGAAATAAGAAAGTAGTACAGCCGTGTTGGGCTGTCGGGAATGGCGCAACCGTGCGTTTCTTTCCTGTTATAAAGTGTTTAGTATCTGTACTGTAGGACGAACTTGCTGATGAGGAGATCGCGCTCTTCCCCGCGCATTTCTAACGAGATATGCAGTATTGTGCGTGCGATGGCGGCTCATTGCTCAGTCTCCACCACAGCGTCGCTGTGGGATTCAGGGTGTCTCTTTCGCCCTCTGCTCCTGCATTTCGCGCAATTTGAATCGCTGTAATTTCCCCGTGGCCGTCTTCGGAATCTCCGAAAGAAATTCGATCCACCGCGGCCGCTTATAACCGCCGATTTTTTGACCCACCAACTCCTGGAGTTCCTGCGCGAGTTGCTCGCAAGGTGTGGCCTCGGAGTTCAACACGACATACGCGGCCGGTTTGCTAAGGCCATCTTTATCCTCGCGCGCGACGACCGCTGCTTCGCGCACCGCTGCATGAGCGATCAGAACGCTCTCCACTTCCGCCGGACTCAGCCACTGGCCGTTGACTTTGAACAGATCGTTGGCGCGCCCGGCGTACCAAAAATAGCCTTCTTCGTCCTGAAAGTATTTATCGCCGGTATGAAACCAGCCGCCCGCAAACGTTTCCAATGTTTTTTCGGGCTTGTTCCAGTAGCATGTGCACGTCGAGTCGCCCTTGATCAAGAGGTCCCCGATTTCGTTTGGCGCGACGTCGTTGCCGCCCTCGTCAACGAGCCGCGCTTCGTAGCCCGGAATGATTTTTCCGCTGGAGCCCGGCTTGGCTTCGCCCGGACGATTGGCGATGACCATTTGCAGAGTTTCCGTTGAACCCAGCGAGTCCAGAATTTCAACTCCGAAGCGTTCTTTGAATCGCTGAAAAAGCGGCGCGGGAAGCGCCTCGCCCGCCGAGATGGCATGGCGAACGCTCGAGAGATCGAATTCCCGTCCATCCTCCCGGTAGCAGGCCAGCAAGGCCGCAAAATTCGTGGGCACGGAAAAAAACAGCGTCGGCCGATGGCGCTCGATATCCGCATAAATATTGGCCGGAATGGGCCGCAGTGGATCAAGAATCGTCGTCGCGCCGCAGCCCAGCGGAAAGTAGCCCGCGTTTCCAAGCCCATACGCAAAGAACAATCGCGCGACACTGAAACAGCGGTCGTTCTCGTTCATTCGCAAAATGCCTTTCGCGTATAGCTCCGTGCACACCACCATGTCGCGATGAAGATGCACGCATCCCTTTGAAGCTCCCGTGCTTCCCGAGGAGTACAGCCAAAATGCCGGCCCGTCTTTGTTAGTCGTTGCCGCCGCCATTTCCGGAGATGCGAATTTCATCAAGTCGCGCAATTTCTTGTGGTTTCCGGCGGGTTCGCCGGCCGATTCGGCTGGACCAGCAACAACGATTTCGCGCAAATATCGAAGTTCTTCGCGCGGAATCGATTGCAGATGCGGCAGCAGAGCTTCGCTGACGATGGCGACCCGCGCGCGGCAGTCGTTCAGAATATATTCGAGGTCCTGCGTCCTTGCTTGCGTGTTGGTAGGCACGGCAACGGCGCCGGCCTTTATCGCGCCAAAGAAAGAGTAGAGGAATTCCGGCGTATCGAGCAGCAGTAAAAGCACGCGCTCTTCGGAGCGCACGCCAAGTTCGAGAAGGGCATTCCCAGTGCGGTTGGTGCGCTCCAGGAGTTGCCCATAGGTGACGCATTCATCGCCGCACTCAATCGCGATTTTTTCGCCGCGTCCTTCCTCGACGTTGCGGTCCACGAAAAAGGTAGCGACATTGAAAGTTTCCGGCAAATTGATCAAGGCCCTGGCCGCCTCCTGCCGGTTTGTGTGCAGAGCTGGGAATTTCTACAGCCATAGCGCAAACGAGCGGGAGTATAGCACGGTCAAATTCGCCGTACTCCACCGAGCGAAGGCATGACTTGTATCTTTGGGAGAGGCATTTCAGCCCGGCTCCCGCGCTTTCTTTTAGGAGAGTAAATGTGAGCCTGCAAAGTCAACAGCCGACGCATTGAAGAGAAGTGGCCCGAAATTCTGTCTCGGATTTTGGGGTAGAAGGCCGGGGGGTGCTCCAGCTTGCAGCCGCCGTGGCCACTCGTCTTTAGTTCTCGCTTGTTGCGCTGCATTCCACGCGCAGCTTCGATATCTCTACTCGGCGCGGCCTCCGAAGAGCCTCAGCACAACGCCGGTGGAAATCCAATAATTGTTTTGCACCGAGTTCGCCCCGAACGAAGTCCGGTAGTAGTCCACGTCAAACAACCGGATATCCCAGTGCCGCGACGGGTGCATATCCAATCCGCCCCCGGCCTTGAACGAAAGTGTCGCGCCCGAGGACGCCGAGTAGCCGCCAGTGCCGCTCACGGTTGTTTTTTCGTCCGACCCGCCGACCAGCCCCTCCACAAATGGCGTCAAACCCCACCGATTGTGCATTCGGAGGGAGAACCGCGGGCCGTAGTGATTTCCATATATTACATTCTTGGTGCCGCCCGCGGATTGGAAGCTGTAGCTGGTATCTGCGACGACCTGCAGCCACGGTTTCATATTCCATCCAAACGAGCCGAGCGCCCCGTTAAAGTTCGTCCCGTTGCTCACTCCGCCAAAACGCGTAAATGAGTATCCGCCGTAGAGTTCAAACAAAGGCGCCGTTCGAACGTTCGGGCGTGGCTTTTCCCATGTTTCAACCCGATCCGCAGGCTTGATTGGTGCCGCCGGCGGAAGTGGTGCCGGTTCGGGCTGTGGCGCTGCTTCCGGTTGTGCCGCAGCCGGCTGCGGTTCTGGCGATGCTGGTGGATTTGCCTCCGCGACCATCACCTTCGCTTCAGACTGTTTCGTATTCGAGTCCGCCGTATCCGTCGCCGCTTCAGCTGGTGAAGTCACTGCAGACGGCGTCGCAGGCGTGGCTGTTGTATCCGGCGTTGCATTCGGTTGCGTTGGGGCCGCGCTCGTCGACGCTGGCTGCGTTTCTGCTGGGGTAGCCGAAGCCGGCTGCGTGGCTGCGGGCGTTGCGTCCGTCGCGCCAGCCGCAGGCGCAGTCGTATTCGCTGCCGACGAAATGGATGCCGATGCGCCAGCCGCCGTCGGACTTGTCGCCGCCAATGTGCTCAATACCACTTCCGGCGCAGCCTTCTCTGTGGGCGCATTCGTTGCAGCCGCAGCTTGAGGCGCTGCAACCGCCACCGGAGTTGTTGACACTGCCGCTTGAGTTTGTGCCGGTTCCGCATCAAGCGGAGGCGTTCGCGGAATCTTCGTTTTCTCCGTCGCCATTTCTAATGTGGGAGCCTGTTGCGCCGGTGGTTGCACCGCGCGCGGCGCGGTCTGAGGCACCACTTGTTGCACCGACGTCACCCCATGATCCACCGCAATAAGATTCGAATAGACGTAACCGACTTGCCCGTCTCTCGTTTGAATCCTCGAGAAATAAAATCCGTATACCAAAATCGTAAATCGCTCGTTGCACGCCAAACTCGCCACTGTGTCTGGAGTTTTTCTGGGCTTTCCGAAAACAGGCGTGTTATCCGAGTGCGCCGAACAGTCGACGTACCCCACGTCGTCCGCCCACGCCCCTGACGCCCCAAGCATGCACAGCGCCGCCAATATAAGGATTCGATTACGCAACATCGCCCCCTCCTCAGCCCGAGGCCTTCCCCGAGCCCTTGACTAGCGTACCTAGTCCGGCGACGCCTTCGTCAGATGGACGGAAGGTCAGTACGTTCCAAAGCGCCACTGACCCAAGGGGCGGGTCGTGCCTCTTCCCCGCCAAGAGCTTGATGCTGTTGCTGCCAGCCGGAGGGAAGTGATACTGTCGCGGGCTGAATCAGGCCCCGCCTTTTGCTCTGGAAGTCTCCCGGCCGGCCAGGAAGCGAAAGAATTGCATAGACGCAGCCGGAATTCAGAGATTACGAGATTCAAGTAGGGGAGGTCCGCCGACATGAAGAACGTCCGGCGACAAATACAGCAGTTGGGCATTCAATTGGCTGCATTCGCGATGGCGTGCGCGCTGCTTCCCCCGCCGATTGCGGCGGACGAAGGCATGTGGACCTTCGACAACCCGCCGACGAAATTATTGCAGGAAAAATACGGCTTTACGCCCACCAAAGCCTGGCTCGACCACTTGCGCCTTGCCAGCGTACGCTTCAATGACGGGGGTTCAGGTTCCTTCGTGAGCCCGCATGGCCTCACGCTGACGAATCATCACGTGGCCCTCGGGCAACTCCAGAAAGTCTCAACGCAGCAAAAAGACTACGCGAAGGACGGCTTCTACGCGAAGACCGAAGCCGACGAAATGAAGTGCCCTGACCTCGAGCTCAACGTCCTCGAGTCCATGGAGGACGTCACCGCCCGCGTGCAGGGCGCGGCTAAGCCCTCCATGAGCGATGCCGAAGCCCTGAAGGCCCGCCAAGCCGAAATCGCCAAAATTTCCGAAGAGAGCCTTAAATCCACCGGCCTGCGTTCCGACGTCATTCCGCTTTATCAGGGCGGCGAATACTGGCTCTATCGCTACAAAAAATACACGGACATCCGCCTGGTCTTTGCGCCCGAGCAGCAAATCGCCTTCTTCGGCGGCGATCCCGACAACTTCACTTATCCGCGCTACGACCTGGACTTCGCTTTGTTTCGCGTCTACGAAAATGACAAGCCCATCGATACACCCAACTATTTGAAGTGGAACTCCCAGGGCGCCGCGGAGAACGACCTGGTATTCGTCTCCGGCAATCCCGGTTCGACTTCGCGGATGGACACCATCGCTCAAGTCAAGAGCTGGCGCGATTCCAGCCTGCCGTTCCTGCTGCGATATTTCAATGACGACGTGGATGTGTTGGAGAAATATTCCGCAAGAGGAGAAGAACAGAAGCGAGAAGCAGCCACGCAAATTTTTTATATTCAAAACACGCTGAAAGTCTTCAAAGGCGAGCGCGAAGGCCTCCTGGATAAAGACCTGATGGCCGGCCTCGAAAAAAAGGAAGCGGAATTTCGCGCCAAAGTAGACGGCAACCCAGAATGGAAAAAAGCCTACGGTAGTGCCTGGAATGAAATCTCGGAAGCCACCAAGAAGTTCGACTCGCGCTTCAAGCAATTGGTCTTGTGGCGCTTCTCGCAAGCCCCGATGGCGGGTAACGCGCTTACTATCGTGCAGTACGTCGCCGAAGTGAAAAAGCCGGACGCCGAGAGGCTCGAGGGCTTCCACCAAGCGGGTCTCGATTCCCTCCGCTTCCGTTTGTTGTCGCCTGCGCCCTCTTATCCGGAGATGGAAAAGGCCATGCTAATCGAGCATCTCCGCGAAATTCGCGAAGAGCTGGGCCCCAAGGATCCGTTCGCAGAGGCGATTCTCAATGGAAAGCCCATCGAACAGGCCGTCGATGACCTCTTCGCCACCACAAAAATGGCCGATCCCGCGTTCCGCAAGTCGCTCCTCGATGGCGGCGAAGCGGCGGTCGCTGTCTCCACCGACCCTATGATCCAGATGGCGCGGCGAATCGATCCGCTCGCGCGCGAAATCGTGAAATGGCGGGAGGACGAGGTCGAAAGCGTCGAAACCACTGCCGGAGAAAAACTCGGCAAAGCGCGCTTCGCGATATACGGCAAGTCCACCTATCCGGATGCCACGTTCACGCTGCGTCTTTCCTACGGCACCGTGAAAGGTTATCCGATGAACGGCACAATAGCTCCGCCGGTCACCACCTTTTATGGGTTATACGACCGTTCCTTCAGTTTCGACGGCAAGCCTCCGTTTGATTTACCGGAACGCTATCTCGCCGGCCGCAGCAAGCTGGACCTTTCCACGCGCTTCAATTTTGTCAACACCTGCGACATTATCGGCGGCAACTCGGGCTCGCCGGTCGTCAACCGCAAAGGCGAACTTGTCGGCCTGATTTTTGACGGAAATATCGAAAGCCTCGTCAGCGACTACGTTTATGACGAAGCCAGGAGTCGGGCGGTTGCCGTGCACACGGCGGCCATGATGGAAGCCTTGCGAAAACTCTACGATGCTGGCGCACTCGCGGACGAACTCGAAGGCAGTCCGGCGAATTAATCGCAAGCCGAAGAACTCGGTTCAGACAAAATCCAATGGGGCAGCAACTCACGCTGCTCCCCTGTAGCCTTCCACTGGCCTCTTCAGAAATGCACGACGGCGCTTATCGAAACCCTCGTGCAGTTCGAACTCTCGCCTGGGGTACGGATCCCGATGTAATCCAACTGCGGGCGCAAAGACAGGTGCGGAAGAACGCTCAAATCCACTCCGCCGCCGACGCTATACGCGAAATTCGTGTCTGAACCTCCGCCATTCCCGAACGCTAGATGCCCGGCGCCCACCAGAAACTGTGCGAATGGCGTGATTTTGGTCGGATTGCGGAAATTGATGCGCGGGCCAAAGAGAAAAGTGTACGTGTTTAGCGACACGCCCCCGGGTGAAGCGTGATAGGCGCCGACATCGCCGACGATACCTACATACGGCAGGGGGTTATACGCCACGGAGCCGCTGATGCCGTTCTGATTGAGGCCGTCGGAGCCACCGAGGCGGAAATAGGAGTAGCCGGCCGAAGCATCGATGGAAGACTGGGCGCGCGACGGCAGTGCGAAGATCCCCACCGCCAAGCCAAACAGGAACAGGCGTTTCATGGAAGTTGTGTCCTTTCGTGCGTGATTGAGAGTTGAAAAGCCGAGCCCGAAGGGCGCGGTGAGGGCAGGGTGGGAAGCCGTCCCCAAAGGCTCACACTAGTTTGAGGCAGGCAGAGCCAAGATGGTTGGAAAGGAAGTACGCGGAGTTTCTTCGGAAGCAACAGCGCGTCGGCAGACGTGCAGTCAATAAATCGACGGGCAAAACAATCTATTGCGCCAGGGCTTGCGCGGGCACCGCCGCGTCCAGCGTCTTCATCAAATCCACAATTGTCCGCGCCACGCCTTCATCGCCCATCTTGGTGTTGATCATCGCGTGGTATACATCGCGGTCGGGCCATTGCACGTGGAAATATCTCTGGATGAAATCGGCGCGCTCCCGATCGACGGTATCCACGCGCTCTTCCGCTTCCTTCAGGGTTTTGCCGCGCGCCAGCAGCCGCCGGATTTTATCTTCTCGCGGCGCGTAGAGAAACACGCGCAGGGTATCCTCTCGGTTCCTCAGAAAATGTTGCGATCCTCTGCCGACAATTACGGAGTTCCCTCGTTTCGCCGCGTGCAGCACCACGCGCTCCGTGAACTTGAGAATACTTTCGCTGTCCACCACATTCAGCTTGTGGGCATTCAGGCTGCCTTCATAGCTTCCGCGCAAGAACGACTTGAAGAGCCGGTAATAGAGCGGATCCGTTTTTTCCTCGCGCCCCTCGACGACGGATTTCGGGCAATTCGCGAGCTTGGCGATCTCTTCCGTCAGCAACTGGTCCCAGAGCTTCCAGCCCAGCTCTTTGGACAAGTGCTCCGCGATTTCCCCGCCGCCGCTTCCGTACTCGCGCTCAATCGTTAGAATTTTGATCATTGCAGCCCCCCGAGCGCTCTCCACACTGCGCCCGCATCCAACGCATAGTATTCCACTTCGCTCACTCGGCTACCACTGCGCCGCCACCCCCGGGATCATTCTTCTTCAAAGCGAAAGCAAGTACGAACATAATCGCCGACCCTACGGCTAGGACCATAAATGTATCAATATAAGCGAGCGTGGCCGATTGCGCTTGCACGCTCTCGGTAAATCCGGGCGTAAGCCTGCATCTGAGCGTCATGTGCGCTGAGCCCGGAATGAGCGATCTGCTGAGAGAGGCCGTTGACGGAGTTTTGGAAATTAAAATTATCGGGTCTGGCATTTTCGACCAGCCTGGCTTGATGGAGTTGCGAGCGGCGTGCAATCAAGGTCGTAACTATCGAGGTTCCCACGCTGCTTCCCATATTGCGCATGAAATTTACGAGTCCCGCCACGGCGTTGTTCTTTTCGGGCGCGATGCCGATGTAAGCGACGAGCGTGATCGGCACGAACAGGAATCCCAATCCAATGACCTGGGCGATGCGCAGCCAAGTAGCGGCGGCAAAACTAATGTCCAAGTCGATCCGTTTCGTGGAGTAGTACATGGCGATGGATAGCGCCAGCCAGCCAAAGGCAATTAAATAGCGCGCCTGAATTTTTGTCGTCAGCTTGCCCATGATGGGCATTTCAAAAAGCAAGACGAGGCCGCCCGCCGACAACGCCAATCCGGCTAACTCAGAGGTGTAACCGATTAGCGTCTGCAGAAATTGCGGCATCAACACCAAGCTGCTGAACAACAAGATTCCCAAAGTGAACATCATCAAGTTCGAGCTGGCGAAGTTGAAATTCTTGAACATGTGCACGTCGATGATCGGCGCCTTCTGAAACCATTCCCAAATGACCAGAGAGATCAGGCACACCGTGGCGACGACAATGAGAGTCGTGATGAAGTGCGAGCCAAACCAGTCATCTTCCTGGCCTTTATCAAGCAAAATCTGCAATGCTCCGATACCGAGTGCCAGCAGAGCGATGCCGATGTAGTCCAGTTTAACCCCGGCCCTCTTCAGCCGGCTCAGGTAAGGAGGATCCTCGACGAAGCGCCGCACGAGAAACCATGTTGCCAAACCTACCGGGATGTTGATGAAAAAAATCCAGCGCCAGGAATAATTAAACGTGATCCATCCGCCAAGCGTCGGCCCGATCGTCGGCGCCATGATGGCCGTAATGCCATACAAAGCAAACGCCAAGCCGCGCTGCTGAGGCGGGAACGTGTCCGCGAGAATTGCCTGCGCCATCGGCTGCAATCCGCCGCCCCCCGCGCCTTGCAGCACCCGAAAAAAAAGAAGCATCCCGAGACTTGGAGCAATTCCGCAAAGGAAAGAACTCACGGTAAACACGGCCAAACAGGACATGAAAAAGCGCTTTCGTCCCAGCGCGCCTGCCAGCCATCCACTGATCGGAAGAATAATTGCGTTCGAGACCAGATAGGACGTCAGCACCCACGTGCTCTGGTCGTTGCTCGCGCCGAGATTCCCGGCCATGTACGGCAACGCGACATTGGCGATGCTCGTGTCCAGCACCTCCATGAACGCAGCCAGGGCCACGACGACGGCAATCAGCCATGGGTTGAACTTCGGCCGCCAAACTTCCTGGTCGAGAGTGAGTGCGGCGGTGCTCATCTAGTTTAGGTAGACGTCGGGAACGACGTTCATTCCCGGCCTGAGCTGATGATCGCGATTTTCGCCCGGATCGAGAACGATCTTCACCGGAATCCTTTGCACGATTTTCACGTAGTTCCCGGTGGCGTTCTCCGGCGGAAGCAAACTGAAGAGCGGCCCAGTGGCTCCCGCTATGCTGTCCACATGCCCCTTCAGAGTCTTGCCGGTCGAATCCACATGGATTTCCGCTCTCTGTCCGACGCGCATGTGCCTGAGCTGCGTCTCCTTGAAATTTGCAGTCACCCACACTTCGTCGAGCGGCACAACAGTTAGAAGTTGCTGCCCAGGTTGCACGTTCAGGCCAACGACCACGGTCTTGTTCACTTCGCCCGAAACCGGAGCTACAATTTTCGTGTACTGCAAATTCAGTTGCGCTTGTTCCAGCGCCGCGCGCTTTTGTTCCACGTCCGCAATCGCCGCGCGCACACGCGCTTTGGTCGAAGACACCTGCTGCGGCCCTGTCTCTGCATATTGATGGTTGGCGTCCGCTTGCACCAGGCGGCTCTGCGCCTGCTCCACGAATTGTTCGGCCGCGGATTCGTTGGCCTTCGCCGCAGCCACCGCCGCCGTGCTGGATTTGGCCGTCGCAAGCGCTTGATCGTAAATCTGCGCGGCCACTTCCCGTTTATCCACCAGCAATTTATAGCGGTGCAGGTCGTCCTGCGCCCGCACGTCGTTGGCTTCGGCCTCATCGAGTTGCGCGTGAGCGGCGGTCAGTTGCCGCTGCGCGGCAATGATTCCCGCGTCGGCGTTCACGATGTCGGATGACGTGGATTTCAACTGGCTCGAAGTGTTCACCGACGTGATCGGCACCGTGATGTTCAGTGCTTGCGCCGTCGCCTCCGCGCTGTCCAGGCTGGCTTGCGCCTGTGCCACCGCGACCTCGTAGTCTTTCGGATCGATCTCAACCAGCACCGTTCCTTTCTCGACCCATTGGTTGTCCCCCACGTTCACTTTAATCACGTACCCCGAAATTCGAGCGCTCACGGGATACAAGTGAACGTCGGCCTGCGCGTCGTCGGTCGATTCATAACTGCTGAGGTAGCGCCACAAGAACAGCCCGCCGACCAGCACCACAACAATGATCGCCGCTACGATCACGAACTTCTTGCGCTTCTTTGGGTTCCGGTAGGACGGCGTGGTGTACACCGTGTCCTTCAGCGGCGAAGGATCGATCGGAGTATCTTTGTCTGCTTCAGGCACAGAACGGGGTGGGTTCTCTTCGGCCATTTTCATTGTCCTCTAAAAAAACTCTTTGACGCCCTCTTCCGCGACGCCCAATGCGCGAGCTAGCGATATTTTTGCGAAGTTGAAGCTATAGAGACTGGAAATATATTGTTCGTGCGCGCTGGCGACCGCTTCCTGCGACTGCACCACTTCCACTGTGTCCGTAACTCCAGCGGTAAAACGGTCGCGCGATTGCCTCAGAGTTTCTTCGGCCAGATCGATGTTGCTGCGCGCCACTTTCACTAAATCCGCCGCCGACTGCAGGTTCAACAGCGCGGTGCGCACGTCGGAGTCGATTTGCGCGCGAAGATTGTCCAACCGCTCGCGGGCCTGCTCGCGCCTGGCATCCGCTTGCAAAACGTCTCCGTGAACGCTGCCTCCCTGAAAGATGGGAATCGAAAGCGTTCCACGCACGTCGAAAACTTGCGTCGCCGTCGACACATGCGACCCTCCCGTGCCGTAGTCTCCATTAAGCGAGAGCGAAGGCAGGTATCCCGCCGCGGCGGCTTTTCGAGAGAATTCCGCCGCCCGCACATCGGTCATCGCCGCCAGGTAATCGGAGCGCGAGGCGTAAGCGCGTTTCAGCGCCTCATCGATGGTCATGCCTTCGAATGGATGGTAGGGAGATTTGTCTGTGAACTCGAATTCCTGTCCCGGAGCGAGCCCGATCACGCGCGCCACGGTTAGTTTCTGGATCGCGAAATTGTTTTTCGCTTGAATCAATTGTTGTTCGCGCGTTTGCAATTCCACCTTCGCTCGCAAGCCATCGATCTCGGGCGAAGTCCCCGCGTTCACCTGGTCCGTCGCCTGATCGAAAAGCGCTTGCGCCGTTTTGACTTGCGCTGCCGCCGTTTCGATGCGTGCCTCGTCGGCGATCCCTTGCAAATACGTATAACCCACAGCCAGCACCACAAGATCCCGTGCATCTTTGAAAGAATATTCCGCGGATTTCAGGCTCTGGCTTGCGGCGCGCGAATTGTTGATCGATTTCCAGTCAAACAGGGATTGGTTCACGCTCACTCGCGCGTCAAAATAGGAAAAAGGGCCAAGGGACGGAGGGATATTCGTTCCACCAAGGCTGGTTAGTCCGAGCTGACCGAGGTTCACCTCGGAAGCTGTCACCGCCGGCGCCGCCGTCACATGAGGCAGCAACGCGCTCAATTGCTGCCAGCGCTCTCCGCGCGCCGCGCGAATTCCTTCACTCGAGAGTAGCAGTCCAAGGTTTTGTTTCAGTCCTCGCGTGATGGCGTCTTGCAAGGAAAGCGGCATCACTCCCGGAACCGGTTTTGCCGGCACGCTGCCTGAAAACGGGCTCACTCCCGAAGTTCCGGGGATCGGTCCGCCTGGCGTGCTCGCCCCGGATCCCGATTCACTCTGCGCGAAACATGTGGCCGCCCCGAAAAATAAAATTCCGGTCAGCAAAACTGCGCGGCCGGTTCCGAAACTGAGCTTCAAGGGAGCCTCCTTGCCTCGAGGTCTTGCCAAACGACCGTCTCGGCAGTGAATTTTGCGTTCCTGCTGCTTCATTGGCTAACCGCCATTTTCTGCCGAGCAGCGTTGGATGCGTCAGCGAGAGTGAGAGACACATCTATTTTCCGCGGACCAGATCCGCGCACTTTGCGCTCCACTGGAATATCACAAATGCCAGTTTTGTGAACATGATTTTCATAATTTCCCTCATGGAATTTTGGACGCAGGCAGCCGGCCATGGTCGTGCCGCGTCCGCAAGCGCTCTTAGAGAGAAGTCCGCACGTCCGTTTTGCACAAACGCTCCGGATGGCGCGGTGCCACCGGTTCTTCCCATCAACTGCGTGCATTACGGAGTGTGCAGAACCGGCGAGAGGAGCAGCGGGCCGTTCTTGGTTTGCTCTTGCGCCGGGGATTCTACCAAACCGCAGCCGTCCAGAGTTTTGTTGGAAACTCCAAGCGCGGCGTTACCCGATGCGGGTTGTTCGGGCGACAACTCTCAGCGCAGCGTCTCGATGCCTTTGGGAACTTCAGCAACGCCTTCCCCTGCCTCGCGGGACCGGGCCGCGAGTCGGCGTTGTTCTCTCGAGATGCCGGGCCATGTTTCTGCGGCGATACTCAGGAAGGCGTTAACCACCTGAGGGTCGAACTCCGCGCCGGAACATTCGCCGATGATCTGCAACCCGGCCTCGTAGGGGGAGGCCCGGCGATAGGGCCGGTCGGAGGTGATGGCATCGAAAGAATCAGCCACCGCGAAGATTCGAGAGCTGGGAAGAATTTCGTCCCCCTTGAGGCCTCGCGGATAGCCCCCGCCGTTATAGCGCTCGTGATGAGTCAATACGATTTCGGCCGCATCGGACAGGAAGGCAATGTCTTTTATTAACCCGAAGCCGATTTGCACGTGCCGCTGCATCAGTGTTCGCTCTGCCGCCGTGAGGGGGCCGGGCTTGAGCAGAATGCCGTCCGGGATTCCTAGTTTGCCGATGTCGTGTAAATAAGCGCCTTTGGCCAGACTTCCCAACTTTTCTTCGGACCAGCCCATGGCTCGGGCAATCTCCAGAGCGTAACGGCAGACACGCTGCGAGTGGCCTGCCGTCTCATTATCGCGGAGATCAATGGCGGCGCCGAGTGCTTGCAAGGTCTCTTCATAGCTGTGCTCCTGCTGCTCGAGCGCTTGACGCAGTTGGCCCGTGCGGTCCGCGACCATTTCTTCAAGTCGCTCTTGGTAGTTCTCTACCTGCTTCTCCAGATGCCGCTTATGAAGGGCGCTCTCCAGGCTGGCAATGACCGCGCTCTCCAGAAGAGGCTTGACGAGATAGTCGTCCGCGCCGCAGCGCATGGCCTCGACTCCTATTTCCACGTCATCCACGCCCGTAGTGACGAGGAATGCCACGTGCCTATAACGCTGGCGAACCTGAGTAAGTAACTCCAAGCCGCCAATCCCCGGCATTTGCAGGTCGGAAATGACTGCATCGAAACACTCGCGTTGTAAAAGTAAGAGAGCCTCTTCGCCGCCGGAGGCTGTCGAGCACAAATACCCGGGCGGGCGCAACATGAGAGCGAGGAGTTTGCACGCGGCCCGTTCATCGTCCACAGCGAGGACGCGCACGGCAGGCGGCTGATGGGATGCAACAACTCCGGCACTGCGCCCACCCTCTCGAGAAACGCAGCCGTCATCGATGGCCATGGTTGAAATCCACGTGAGTTCCTAATCCAGCACCCACGGTCCCGTTTTCTCGATAAACCGGAATCCATAGCGGTGCAGCGCAGCGGACTTTCTGTCGGAGTGAACAACCTTGGCCTTGCCGACGTAGCGGGGCAGCGGTATGGTGAGATTCACTTCCACAATGGAGCCCTCGGCGAGTTCGGCAGTCGCCGCGCACAAAAAACCGCTGAGACTGACGTCCTCGGTCGTAATTTCCTGCTCGGCCTTGTTTCCCGAGCGGTCTGTGTACTGTAGTTTGAGCGGAACGCGCAACCGAACGCGGACTTCCGAGCGCGGCGTGAAGCGGCGTGTCTTGGTGAGTTGCGAGAGACAAGTCCGCAGCGCATCGAAATCAATGGGTTTTTCGAAATAGGCGAAAGCGCCAAGCTGTTTGCAATGCTCTTTGATGAGTGCGCCGGCTTCTCCACTGACGACAATCACGGGAATCTTTTGGGTGTGGCTGAGGGCTGTGAACGTTTGAAGCAATTCGTAGCCCGAGTAGTTGGGCATGCGAAGATCCAACAGGATGGCGTCGGGTTTGTGTTCGAGGGCCAGCGCCAGACCTTGTTGCGGCTCGCCAGAATCGATGATTTCATAGGTATCGCCGAACTCTAGCCGAATCAACCGCCGGATGGCCTCGTCGTCGTCTACAACCAATAGCTTTTCCATCTTTGCCTTCCTCCTATTGGCCGGACCGGATCGAGCTTCCTGCTAGTTCCTTCACGGAATTTAAGGCCGGCGACGGCTTCTTGCCGCCATCCAGCACTTCGCGAACCTTTTGCAGAAAGACCTCTTCGGTGAAAGGCTTATGCAGCAGGTGCGTTCCCGGTTCCAGAACACCATGCCCGGCGATGAAACTATCGGTATAGCCGGACATGTAGAGGATTTTCATTCCGTGGTGCCGGGGAATGAGGTGCTCGGCAAGCAGCCGGCCGTTCATTCCGGGCATAACAACATCGGTGAGCAGCAGATCAAGCGGCCGGCCTATGCTGGTCGAGACTTCCAGAGCGGCTTCGCCACTGTCCGCCGAAAAAACCTGATATCCGGCGGAATCCAGGAAAGTCTTTACAAGCTTTCGCAGAGGTTCGGAATCCTCGACCAGAAGAATCGTCTCGGAACCGCGCAACTTCTCCGCCGAATACTGTTCTGGTTCTTCGACTGCCGAGGGGCCTGTATACCGCGGGAGGTAAATACGGAAGGCGGTGCCTTTGCCTGGCGCGGTGTCTACACCGGTATAGCCGTTGCTTTGTTTGACGATGCCGTAAACGGTGGCGAGGCCGAGACCGGTGCCTTTGCCACGTTCTTTCGTGGTGAAAAACGGCTCAAAAATATGCGTGAGTGTCGCCGCGTCCATGCCTGTGCCCGTGTCGGTCACGGAGAGGAGCACGTAGCTGCCGGCTTTAGACCCTGGGTGTAGCCGGGTGAAGGCTTCGTCTAACTTCACGTTTGTCGTTTCGATCTTTAGCTTGCCCCCCATCGGCATCGCATCGCGGGCGTTGACCGCCAGATTCATAATCACTTGCTCGATCTGGCTTTGGTCCGCCTTCACGTTGCCAAGCTCCGCATCCAGAATCAGGGTCACTTCAACGTCTTCGCCCAGAAGTTGTGGCAGCATCTTCTCCATATCGGCCGCCAGACTATTTAGATTGAGGACCTCCGGCGTCAGCACTTGCTGCCGGCTGAAGGCCAGCAATTGTTTAGTCAAGGAAGCCGCGCGTTGCCCCGCTTTTTCGATTTCCAGCGCATGCTCGAAGAGCGCGCTCTTCGATCCCAATTCCCGCTTCAGCACTCTGCTGTAGCCGATGATTACTCCCAGCAGGTTATTGAAATCGTGCGCGATTCCTCCCGACAGACGCCCGATGGCTTCCATCTTTTGCGCCATGCGCAACTGCTTTTCGAGGACTCGTTTCTCCGTCACGTCTTCTGCAAACACTTCAAAGTAGGCAGGCGCCCCATTTTCGTCGTTGACCCGGCGCCCGCAGCAACGCACGGTGATGGGCGTCGAGTCCTTGCAGTTCCATTCCATTTCGATGTCCTTGATCTCCTCGGTCCGGATGAGTAGTTCGATCAGGCGGTCGTATTCCCCCGAGTGGCGGAACACTTCGCTGGGGAGATCCCTTTCGAGGAGCTCCTCCGCTAATTCGTAGCCGAGCATTTTTTGCAGCGCCGGATTCACCTGCAAAAACCGGCCGGTAATGCTGGAGCGATAAATGCCGTAGGGGGCATCCTCGACCACGGACTTGAACCCTGTTTCCGATCGCCGCAGGTCCTCTTCCGTTTTTTTGCGCTTGGTGACATCTCGGTTCACAATGACGAGCTTTTCGGGTTCCCCATTTTCATTGCGGATGACGCTGGAAGTGGATTCCAGCACCAACCACGTGCCGTTCTTGTGCCGTAGACGGTACTCAAGCGTTTTCCCGATCCCCGACTGCCGCGCTTCTTCCGCTGCCTTCTTTACGCGCTCCCGGTCATCGGGGTGAATCTGTTCGAAGGAGGAAGACGCTTGCAATTCGGCCGGGGAGTAGCCGAGAACCCTTTCGTAGGAATGGCTGTTGTAAATCCTCCTGCCATTCATGTCCACCACGGCGATCATGTCGGCGGCGTTATCGCTGATCAGGTGGAAGAGCTCTTCGCGTTCCAGAAGCTGGCGGCGTATGCGGTGGATCAGGAGATACTGATAAATCGTATAAAGATCGAAGAGGAAAACGAGGCCGACCAGTCCGCGCAGGGCCTGCGACAGCATATTCTGAATGTGATAGTCCTGCTGAAGCTGTGCGTTCGGAACCAGAAACGAGGCCAGTCCCAGCGTGAGCAGCAAGGTGACGATGGCCGCTACTGTCCAGAGCCACCATTCGCGCCGTTCAATCCGCCGGAAGTTTGCGCGAGGATTGCTCGATTTAGTATGTTTTGAGAGCTTTGCAGTTCTTGATTGAGGCGCTTGCAAGTATCCACCGAGCGGAACCCGCACCTTCGTGCGGCACCGAATCGCCTGGTACCTGCGCTTGGCTTGGTTGTCGGGCCGCTGATCCTTCGCAGAGGAACTTGCACGAATCTACCCAAGGATGGACTTCAGTTCTCTCGCCTGTTCCATGGGTAAACCACTGAAAAATAAATGGATACAGCGGTCCCAAAATGCGCGATCCCTGATTCATCTCGGAAAGTCTTGAACCGCCCCGACCCAGCAGCGCCGATTTGGAACAGTTTGGCAGCCACGGCCCATTTCAGAATCCGCAGTCTGCCGCCAGGAAACTACCCGTTTCGCTCCACGTCACGCTTCTTTCCATGGCGGAAAATTATCGCAATCTTGCGAGTCTTGACTTCGCGGGGAGGGACCCGAGAGCAGGAATCCGAAGGACGACCGCGCCGCCTCCGGCGACGCGCTCCTGCCGAACCCCAGACTCGATGAGCGGCCTGAGACATAGGTAACACATTGTACCGGACACATAGGTGACACTTTCTCCCTGTAATGAGGGAGGGAGTGATGCCTTGGAAGGAGTGTTCGGTGATGGATGAAAGAATGCAGTTCGTTGCTCGCCGGCTAGCCGGCGAGCAGATGGCGGAACTTTGCAGGGAGTTTGGCATTTCCCGTAAGACGGGCTACAAGATCTTCGATCGCTACCAGGAATGCGGGGTCGCAGGACTGACGGACAGGAGCCGACGTCCGTATCGGTACGCGAATCAGCTCCCCTTCCAGGTGGAGAACTACATCCTAAACATGAAGCGTGAGCACCCCAGCTGGGGTGCGCGCAAAATCCGTGAGCGCTTGCTTCGCCGGTTCTCTGGTATTCCTATGCCGGCCAAAAGCACTGTCCACGCGGTTCTGGATCGTCATGGACTGGTGGAGCGCCGCGGGCGCTGTGCGTCGTCGCGCTCAGGGAACCGCTTTATCGTTGGGCCAGCGGCCCAATGAGTTGTGGTGCACCGATTACAAAGGCGAGTTCTTGCTGGGGAATCATCAATACTGCTACCCGCTGACGGTCACCGATCATGCCAGCCGCTATCTGCTCACCTGCGAGGCGCTTTCCTCCACCCGAGAAAACTACGCTTTTACTGTGTTTGAAAGGCTTTTTAAAGAGCGCGGCTTGCCCGCCAACATTCGCAGTGATAACGGCGTGCCCTTTGCGTCCGCACATGCGTTGTTCAACTTGAGCAAGCTCGCCGTCTGGTGGCTGCGGCTGGGCATCGGCATCGAACGGATCAAGCCGGGCCACCCGCAACAAAACGGCCGCCACGAACGCATGCATCTCACATTGAAGAAAGAGGCCACCAAGCCGGCCGCTCGGAATTTTCTGCAGCAGCAGGCTAGCGTTCGACAAGTTCATCGAGGTCTTCAACAACGAACGTCCTCACGAAGCCCTGGACATGAAGTGTCCGGCCGAAGTCTATCAGCCGTCCACGCGCCCCTACAGCGGACTGCCGGACATCGACTATCCGCTTCCACGACAAAACCATCGTGGTCACCCGCTGCGGTAGAATTTGTCTGGGTCGCAAAAAAATCAATTTCAGCCAGGTCTTTGCCGGGCAGGCCGTCGGCATCAAAGAAGTTCACGACGATATCTGGCTGGTGAGCTTTATGGATTATGATCTGGGGTACTTCGATCTGGAGACTCGGGTGCTCGAACCGCTCGAAAACCCGTTCGGCCCGAAAGTGTTACCTATGTCTTAGGTACGTTGTGTCACCCATGTCTCCGGGCTGGACCCGATAGAGATGGTGGAGGCCGGGGGGAGTCGAACCCCCGTCCGAAAAGCGCTACGACACGAAGCCTACATGCTTATCTCAATTCGGTGTGCGACCCGGCCCTTGCGGGATGATCGCGCGTTCGCCGGCGGCGCTTGGAATGAGCAAGATGCGCAACCAGCTAGTCCGATGGTTCTCGCCCGAGCCTTGCGGACCGAAAGGCCTAGGCCAGCTCACTGTGTGACGCCTCTTGCCGGGCCCATGAGCGAAGCCCGGGGAAGCGTGCGCTTAATTAATTAAGCAGCAAGTGCCAAGTTGTTGTTGGCATTTCTAGTTTCCACCAAGTTACGGGCAGGTGGGTCCCGGCATGCCTTCGGGCCGCGACAGCTTCCGTCGAAACCGTGTCGCCCCCCTGAGGATGCACCTATTTTAGCATTTTTGGAGGCGCTCGGTGTGAGTGACCCTCCTGCCGCGTGATAGCAAGCAGATTCTCCAAGGAGGCGGAGATCCCATCCTTCCTACCGGTGGTCGTCGCGGAGAAGAGCATAGGTCATACTTGAAACAGTCGTTTCAAGTATGCTAGATTCCCATCCATTGTGCGAACCGCCGATACCGCCAGACCCGCCGAGTTACTTGATCGCGTGGTGGACTACCTGACACACCGCGGGATGGCCAAACTCTCCCTTCGCCCGTTGGCCAAGGCCGTGGGCTCGAGCCCCCGCGTGCTGCTCTACTACTTCGGCTCCAAAGAGGAGCTGGTGGTGAAGGCCCTCGCCCGCATGCGCGAGCGTCAGCGCGTGACTTATGAGCGGATGAAATCGTTACCCTACCAGACTCCGGGAGAGGCCTGCCTCGCCATCTGGCAGCACATGAGCGCGCCGGAAAACGTAACGCTGTTCGGCATGTCGCTCGAGATATTCGCCATGGCTTTGCGCCAGCCGGAACGTTTTGCGGACTACCTGCGGGCGTCGGTGGAAGATTGGCTGGGATTCTTATCCGCGCCACTCGAGAAGCAAGGCTATCCGAAGGACGAAGCGCGGGCGCACGCGACGGTCGTGCTCGCGGGATTTCGGGGATTCCTGCTGGATTATTGCGCTTCGCACGACCGCGCGCGTCTTGGACCGTGCGGTCGAGCTTTGGCTGCATGCGCTGGACTCGATTCCGCTTCAAAAGGAGAACGCCAATGGAGAATAAACGCCACGCGGCGATTGGCTTTGTGTTTGTGACCGTGCTGCTGGACATGCTGGCGTTCGGCATCATCGTGCCGATCTTGCCAAAGCTCATTTCGGAATTTCTGCACGGCAATATGGCCCGCTCGTCGGAATACATGGGCTTTTTCGTCGCCACGTGGGCGCTCATGCAGTTTTTCTTTTCGCCGATTCTGGGAATGTTGTCGGATCGTTACGGGCGGCGGCCGGTGATCCTGCTTTCCAATTTTGGTTTGGGGCTGGATTACGTGGTCATGGCGCTTGCGCCGACCATCGGCTGGCTTTTTCTGGGGCGGATTCTTTCCGGAATTTGTTCTTCGAGCATGCCGACCGCCACGGCGTATTTCAGCGACGTGACGCCGCCGGAGAAGCGCGCGAAAGCCTTTGGCATGTTTGGCGCCGCTTTTGGCGTCGGGTTTGTGCTGGGCCCCGCGATTGGAGGATGGCTCGGGGCGATGGGCCCGCGGCTGCCGTTTTGGCTGGCCGCGGCGATGAGTTTGTTGAACGCGATGTACGGATTGTTTGTGCTGCCGGAATCGCTGGCGAAGGAGAACCGGCAGAAAGCGTTTTTGTGGAAGAAGGCGAATCCAGTCGGAGCGCTGAAACTCCTGCGCTCTCATCGGGAATTGTTTGGATTGGCGTCTGCGAATTTTCTGGTGTATGTGGCCCACGAAATTTACGCAACGGTCTACGTGCTCTACGTGATGTACCGCTATAGCTGGAACGAAAAGGACATTGGGAATTCGCTGGCCCTGGTGGGCGTCGGATCCGTGATCACCATGGGAGTCTTGGTCGGCCCTGTGGTGAAGCGTTTGGGGGAGCGCAAAACCTTCTTTGTGGGGCTGTTTTGCGGCGCGCTGGGCTTTGCCCTTTTTGGATGGGCGCCGGTGGGATGGATGTTTCTTCTCGCAATTCCTGTAAATGCGCTTTGGGGACTGGCAACGCCGCCGTCACAGTCTCTGATGACGCAGCGCGTTTCGGCATCCGAGCAGGGACAGTTGCAGGGAGCGCTGAGTTCGCTGCGCGGCCTCGCCATGATTTTCGGCCCGGGAATATTTTCAGCGACCTTCGCCGCCTGCATCGCGCCGGGCCGTTGGTTTCCCGCGGGTCCGTGGTATCTCGCCGCAGCCATTCTCATCGTCGCCCTGGCCATCGCCATCAAGGTCACCGGCGGCGTTCGAGCGACGGGCCCCAACGAATTCGCCCAAGCCCAGCAAGGCACCTCAGTATGAGCCTGGAACGTTTTGTCCAGGCAGCAACGAATTCGCGCAACCCCAGTAGGGCTATGCCTGGAATGGAACGCCGTGAATGCGGCGGCGAGCGAAAAAAGGGAATTGACAAACTAAACTGAACCGTTTAGTATGCCGTACTTCGGAAAACCGCGGGTGGGAGGTCAGCGTGAGCGCCATGATTCGCGTCGAAAACCTGGTGAAGAAATTCGGGGATTTTGCGGCCGTGGACAATATTTCGTTCGAGGTGCCCAAGGGGGAGATTTTCGCGTTTCTCGGGCCCAACGGCGCGGGAAAGACGACCACCATCAAGGTCCTGACCACGCTGCTGAAGGGGACGAGCGGCACGGTCGAATTGGACGGAATGAATCCGGCGACGCACGAAAACGAAGTGCGCAAGCGTTTTGGAATCGTGTTTCAGGATCCCAGTCTGGACCAGGATTTGACGGCGTGGGAGAACATGGAACTGCACGGTGTGCTCTATCACGTGCCGAAGAAAGTGCGGCGCGAGCGCGCGGAGACGCTGCTGAAGCTCTTCGAACTTTGGGAGCGGCGGGACGCGCTGGTGAAAACATTTTCTGGAGGAATGCGGCGACGGCTGGAGATCGCGCGCGGATTTTTGCACACGCCGAAAATTCTATTTCTGGATGAGCCGACGCTGGGGCTTGATCCGCAAAGCCGGAATCAATTGTGGACCCACGTCAAGCGGCAGAACGAAGCCGACCACGTGACGGTGTTTCTGACGACGCACTACATGGATGAAGCGGACCGCGTGGCCGACCGCATCGCGGTGATCGACCACGGGCGCATCGTGGCGATTGGGACGTCGACGCAGCTGAAAGAGAAAACCAACACACAATCGCTGGAAGAAGCATTTCTGGCGCTGACGGGCTCGACGATTCGCGAAGAAGCGGCGACCTCGGCGGATCAACTGCGGCAGATGGCGAAAATGTGGCGCGGAGGCGCACGGCGATGAACGCGATTTATATTTTGTGGCTGCGCGAAGTGAAAAAATATTCGAGATCGAAAGTACAAATCATTGCTTCGCTCGGCCAGCCGCTTTTGTATCTGTTGGTGCTTGGATTTGGGCTGGGGCCGGTATTCAAAAGAGCGGGCGGCGGAAGCTATTTGCAATTCATGGCGCCCGGAATTATCGGAATGGCGGTGCTCTTTACCTCCGTGTTTTCCGGAATCGCGCTGCTGTGGGACCGGCAATTCGGATTTCTGAAAGAGACCCTCGTTGCGCCGGTGCCGCGGATCAACGTGATGATCGGGCGGACGCTCGGCGGAGCAACGGTGGCGATGCTGCAAGGCTTGCTCATCATCGTGGTATGCCTGATCGCGGGATTCCGGCCGGTGAGCTGGGCGGGAATACCCGTGGGGATTGCGTTCATGGCGATGATCGCGATCGTGTTCGCGGCGCTGGGAACCTCGATTGGCTCGAGCTTGCAGGACATGCAGGGATTTCAATTGATCATGAATTTTCTCGTGCTGCCGATTTTCTTTTTGTCGGGAGCGCTGTTTCCGCTGAATAATTTGCCGAAGGCTCTGGCGTTTGTGACGAGCCTCGACCCGCTTTCGTACGGAGTGGACGGCTTGCGTGCGGCGCTGATCGGGAGCTCGCACTTCGGCGCGATTGTCGACGCCGTCGTGCTTGTGATTGTCGCCGTGGCGTTCTTGTGCATCGGCGCATGGCGGTTTTCGAAGATCGAGATTTAGATCATGTCGCGTGGATTGAGCGAGCGCGCGCACAAAAAAGTGCTGGCAGCAGCGACCAAACTTTTTGCCGAGAACGGCCTCGACGCCACGAGCGTCGATGCGATTGCGGCGGAGTCCGGCGTAAGCAAAGCCACGATTTACAAGCACTGGGCGGACAAAGACGCGCTGTGCCTAGCGGTGCTGCAGTACGTTCATGAGCTGGACGACGGGCCGCCGGAAGTGGACTCGGGCGACTTGAAGGCGGACTTGAAAGCCTATCTGAGATACGAGCCCTCCGGGAAGAAAGCCGCCGTCCTCAAGCGGCTCACGCCACACCTGATCGCGTATTCGGCGCGCCATGAAGAGTTCGGCAGAGCGTGGAGAACGCGAGTGATGGATCGCGCGCGGACCAGCCTGAAGATGCTTCTGCGGCGAGGAATCAGCCGAGGAATTTTTCCCGCGGTGCTGGACGAAGATTTGGGCGTAGCCCTGTTGCTCGGGCCAATGATGTACCGGCACATTTTCGGCTCGGGCGTGAATCAAGAGTGGCTCGCGAACGGCGCCGTGGAATCGTTCTGGAAGGCGCACGCACGGACCGAGTCGCGACCGATGTCTTCGACCAAACGAAAAATGAGCCAGAAGAGCGAAGAACATTTCGCGGGAAGCGCGCGACACTCGAACGCTGAGAGGCCGCGTTCCTAAACCGGAATCGGATTGCGATCCCCGTTGCGGCCTTGAATGCCTGGGCGCAGAGAACCTAAAACATTGTGTTGTACACAATTTAGCGAGATGCTTCCATGCAAGGGCGCGCGGCGGATTGGCTGCGCGGAGCTGATTTGCATCGGAGGGAGCGATGAGCGACAAGAACGGGCTGATTTCGAGGAGCTTGAGCCGGAGAGAATTTTCATGGCGTTTGGGATCGATCTTTCCAGTTCTAGGAATCGCGCAGATTACATTTGCGGCCAGCGAGCGCGCTGGCGCGGAACCGTCTCAGATGGACGACGGCATTACGCGCACGAGCGAGGCCATTCACCAGGAAGTCATATTTAAGGCCAACCCGAAACGCGTTTACGAAGCGCTTACCGACGCCAAGCAGTTCGACAAAGTGGTGCGGCTGAGCGGTGCGGTGAAAACTGGAATGGTGGCCGACCCAGGGAAAACAGAGATTGACGCGAAAGCTGGCGGCGCGTTTTCCTCTTTTGGCGGATACATCTCGGGAATAAATGTTGAGTTGGTGCCCGGCGAGCGAATTGTGCAGGCGTGGCGGGCCGGCTCCTGGAAACCGGGCGACTATTCGATCGCCGGGTTTGTGCTCACCGAAGACGGTACGGGAACCAAGCTCATCCTCGAACACGCTGGATTTCCCCAGGGGACCGCGGAGCATCTGGCCGCTGGATGGAAAGAGAATTATTGGGAGCCGCTCGCAAAATATCTGGGTTAGGCAGCCCGGCCCGTTTTTGGATTATTCCCTCCTCAGCGACATTTGAATGCGGCACGCAGCCTACTGTGTTCCGGTTGGAATGGGGTTGCGACTGGCGAACGTTATGCGCTGGTGCCAGTACGGATAGACGGGTTGCGTCGCGCTGGCGGCGTCGAGTTTGGCGACTTGTTCTCTCGTGAGGTTCCATCCGCCGGCGCCGAGATTCTGGCGCAGCTGCTCCTCGTTGCGCGCGCCGATGATGACGTTGGCGACCGTCGGGCGCTGCAGGAGCCAGTTCAGCGCGATCTGCGGCATGGTCTTGCCGGTTTCCTTGGCGACTTCGTCGAGGGCGTCGACGACTTTGTAAAGATATTCATCGGCGACCTGCGGGCCGATGTCGACGACGGTTTTGTGCAGGCGGCTAATCTTCGGGCAGCGGATGCGCCGCGGCGGATTTTGCCGGTGAGGCGGCCCCAGCCGAGCGGGCTCCAGACGACGCGCGCCGACTCTCTGATCGAGTGCCGAGCGGCATCAGTTCCCATTCGTATTCGCGGCCGATGAGCGAGTAATAGGCCTGATGTGCCGACGTAGCGCGACCAGCCGTATCGCTCGGAGACGGCGAGCGATTTCATGAGGCGCCAGCCGGAAAAATTGGAGCAGCCGATGTAGCGGACTTTGCCGGCCGAGACGAGAGTCGTCGAGCGTGCTCGAGAGTTTCCTCGACTGGCGTGAGGGCGTCGAAGCCGTGCATGTTGATAGAGGTCGATGTAATCGGTGCCGAGGCGGCGGAGGCTGTCTTCGCACGGCGTCGATCAGATGATAGCGCGAGGAGCCGACGTCGTTGGGTCCGTCGCCGATGCGGAAGGTGGCTTTGGTGGAGATCAGAACCTTGTCGCGATTGCGGCCTTTGATGGCTTTGCCGAGAATTTCTTCGGCGAGGCCGTCGGAGTAGACGTCGGCGGTGTCGAAATGAAAGACGCCGGCATCGAGGCAGATGTCCTCGCGCAATTCTCCCACCGCCAGTTTGCGAATATTCCCTGAGCGGTTCACACGCGAAGAAGTAACTGTTTGCCATGTCGCGCCAAGAGTGATCCTGATCGCCTTTGTAAATCACTTGCTTATAGTCCCATTTCTCGAACGCGGTATATTCGTGCGCGTCGGGAGCGGGCGGGTCATCCCGTTCGTCTTCGCCCATAGCGCTCATAGTATATCGAGCACTCGAGAGCTGGGGACAGACGGGGGCGGTTCTTATTGCTCCGCCTTAGAAAAGGTTCATCGTGCGGCTCGAACTTCGTACCAACGTCCGGGAAATATTAGAAAACGTCCCGTCTTTCTCTTTCCCCCCCCCCCCCCCCCCCCCCCCCCCCCCCCCCCCCCCCCCCCCCCCCCCCCCCCCCCCCCCCCCCCCCCCCCCCCCCCCAAAAAAAAAAAAAAAAAGCGGTTCGCTCCGCCTTAGAAAAGGTTCATTGCGGCTCGAACTAATCTCGTACAACGTCCGGGAAAATTAGAAAACGTCCCGTCTTTCCCCGAGTTTCCTAGTCTCTGGGCCACGCGCGGTTCTGGACGATAGACGCTCAGGTTGGAAAAATTGGAAAACGTCCAGTCTGTACCCAGGTTTTCCCAGGTTCCCTTAGGTTTCCGGGCCTTCACTGAAAGATTTCGAATCCTTGAAGAAGCGCTAGTACTACTTTCATTTGCAAGGGAATGTGATATATCCGCAGGAACCCGGCTCTCATGAGTTCATCGTTGGCGAAATGGTTAGAAGACGAGCGAGTGGGCAGTGTCCCTTCCGTTCGCAGGAGAAGACCCATGATCCGTCAGATTTTCACCCTTGTTTCTACTTTTGCGCTGATTTTTGGGCAGGCAACCGTCGCGCAGCAGGCAGCGCATGCCTCGAATACAGTCATTGTCGTTGGAGCAAATCCCACGGAATGTCCCGGGGCGCAATTTTCAACGATACAGGCCGCGGTGGACGCAGCGTCGCCGGGGGCAATCATCCGGATCTGCGCGGGAAACTATCCCGAGCAAGTGAACATCGCGAAGCCATTGAGCCTTCGCGGAGAGAATGGAGTGGTGATCCAACCGAGCAACGTGGCTGCCAACGCCACGGGCACAGCATCCGGCCAAGCGATCGCGGCGATCATCCTGGTTCAGGATGTTTCGGGCGTGGAAATTCGGGATGTGATCATCGATGGAACGAACAGCGGCATCGCGGAATGCTCTCCCGATCTCATCGGCGTCCTTTACCAGAACGCCTCGGGCAATGTGAGCCGCGTGACAGTCCGCAACGTGAAATTGAGCGCGAGTTTGAATGGTTGCCAAAGCGGCTCTGCGATTCTGGTACAGAGCGGGAGCGGCGGAACCTCCGTCGTGGATATTGAAGACAGCAGCATTCACGATTACCAGAAGAATGGCATCACTGCCAACGAAGTTGGCACGCAGGTGCGGATTGAGGGCAACGCGGTGACCGGAGTTGGGCCGACAACCGGCGCGGCACAGAACGGCATTCAGATCGGGTTTGGAGCGGGGGGAAGCATCTCAAGGAATAGCGTGGCGAATCATATCTGGTCCCCTTGCGTTAGCCTGCAATCGTGCGACTTCACGGCGGACGATATCCTGGTGTATCAATCGAACGAGGTTGTGGTGAGCCAAAACGTGGCGGGCCTATCGCAAATGGGAATCGCCATCACAGCAAATCATGCGCAGGTGCAGGGGAACCGCGTGTTTGAGTCGCTGGTCTTTGACGGCGTGGACCTGACCGGGAACGGCAACGACGCGAGAAACAACTGGATTACGCACAGCGATCGTGCGGGAGTTTTCATCCAAGGGAACAAAAACGACGTTGAGATGAATAAGATCAACGAGGCAGCGTTTGGTGTTTTCAAGACTGCCGGCTCTACGGGCAACATCATTGCGAACAATGACTTTTTTAACGCGACCGTGAAGGTGCAGGATCCATCAGGACCGGCAAGCAAAGCCTCACCGTACAGGTAGTTGCGATAAATCGATAGGTCATCGCGGGGGATGCGCAGTAAGCCGAGGCTCGGCGAGGAGATCGGCGAGAATCCAGGCGGTTCCGGCAATCGCGAAAGTTTCGGCGGTTTCGCTCCAATTCGTATGGCTGCGGGGAGCAGAAAAAAGCAACGGTACCCAGACGAGCAGGCCGAAGAGCGCGAGCATCAGTGTGAGCAGGCGAGCGGCGAGAAGCGACATGCGATTCGCAAGAAGAGCCAGAGCGGCGAGGGCGAAGCAAACGGTCGTGGCGACCGCCCAAAACATCTGGCTTGGCGGAAACCACTTGGGAACAAAATCGGCGGTGGCGCGAAGATAGAAGGCCTGTTCGAGGGCGAAGGAAATGGTACAGATGGCCACGAGAATGCGGCCGAGCCGATGGAGCGTTTCCTGCGACCAGGGCGATGACAAGCGCGCATAGACGAGCGCCGCTCCGGTGACGAGAGAGAACTGCTCGAAGAAGTTGCCCCAGCTGTTGTAGATGCGCGGTGCGGCGATGATCCCAGGTACGCAGCGCACGGCGAAAATAAGATAAACGACGCCGAGAAGGAGCGCGCCCACTTTCGCGCTACGGGGGAACGGAATCGCGGCGCCCCCGAAGAGCAAGGCAGCGGCGACGGCGTAGAGAATGTAAAGCGGTGGATGCCAGCCGTTGTAGTCGTGCCAAGTCAGGACGATGAGCGCAAAGGTCAAAGCCGACATTCCGAAGAGATGACGACCGAAGTTCGAGCTGGGTGTCGATGCGGTCATTGAACCGGTTCTTGAAGCGCGGGAGGCTTCGGGCGACGAAAGCGGAACCAGAGATAGAGTGCGCCGAGGGCAAAGAGAGCGGCGATGGAATCGAGAAGGGAATCGTAGGGCGAAGCGGTGCGACTGGGGACGAAGGTTTGGTGAAATTCGTCGAGGCAGGAATAGACAGCAGCGACAAACCAGGCGGAAAATCCCCAGGACCAGCGCCAGCCTTTGCGGCCGCCGCGAAAACCGCGATAGAGCAGCACGCAGAAAATGAAATATTCGGTGAAGTGAGCGCTCTTGCGAATGAGATGGTGGATGAGATCGAATTGATCCTGGGTGAGATGAGGAAAGAACCAGCGCACGAGCGGCGAGAAGACGGTGGCGGTGTGCTCGGAAGAAAAAGTGTCGGTGGAAAGAGTGAAGATGATGCAAGCCCAGACGAGAGCGGGCCACCAGGCGCGAAACCAGGCGGGAAGCAACAGCTTATGGAGGCGCGGCTGTAATTCGGGGAGCTGCGGTGCGGGGCGTGGGTTGCGCCAGGGCTGATCAGACAAGTCCAAGTCTCCGGTTACGTATTTCAGTTTAGCTTATTGAACGTTATTTTCCTGAGAAGTGTTGGTTGCGGCGGGAAGAATAGTCAACTGACGGAAAAGCGGGAGCGCGGCTCCCGCACTCCATGTTTATTCCATTCGATAATTCGGGGCTTCGCGGGTGATGATGACGTCGTGGACGTGGCTTTCGCGAAGGCCGGCGGCGGTGATGCGGACAAAGCGTGCTTTTTCGGCGAGTTCGCGCAGCGTGGGCGCTCCGACGTAGCCCATGCCGCTCTTGAGACCGCCAACGAGTTGGTCGGTGAGCGCGCCGAGCGAACCTTTATAAGGAACGCGGCCTTCGACGCCTTCGGGGACGGATTTGCCGCGCTCTTCCATATCCTGAACGGTGGCGTAGCGGTCGGAACCCGCGTCCATGGCGCCCATCGAACCCATGCCGCGATACGTCTTGAAGGTGCGGCCCTGATAAAGAATCGTTTCGCCGGGAGCTTCTTCGGTGCCGGCGAAAAGGCTGCCGATCATCACGCAAGAAGCGCCAGCGGCGATGGCTTTGGTGATGTCGCCGGAATATTTTATGCCGCCATCGGCAATGATGGGGATGCCGGTGCCTTGCGCGGCGCGAGCAGATTCCATGATGGCGGTAATCTGAGGAACGCCGGCGCCGGTGACGACGCGCGTGGTGCAGATGGAGCCGGGGCCGATGCCGACTTTGAGGCCGTCGATGCCGAGCGCGATGAGATCCTTCGCGGCTTCGTAGGTGGCGACGTTACCGGCGATGATTTGCGCTTCGGGGAGACGCTGGCGAATGGCTTTGATCGCGTCCATGACGCGGGTGGTGTGGCCGTGGGCGGTGTCGATGGCGAGGACGTCGGCTTTCGATTTGAACATTTCGACGGCGCGTTCGAGATAATCACCGGTGGCGCCGACGGCGGCGCCGACGCGGAGGCGGCCGTGGTCGTCCTTGGCGGCGTGTGGATAGGCGCGTTTTTTCTGGATGTCTTTTACAGTGATGAGGCCTTTGAGATTGAAATCCTGGTCGACGACGAGCAGCTTTTCAATGCGGTGCTTTTGCAAGATGCGCTCGGCTTCGTCGAGCGTGGTGCCGACGGCGACGGTGACGAGATTTTCCTTGGTCATGACGGAGCCGACGAGCTGCGAATGATTTTTTTCAAAGCGCAGGTCGCGGTTGGTGAGGATGCCGGTGAGGCGCGTGCCACGCGTGACGGGCAAGCCGGAGATGCGGTACTTGGTCATGATCTCGAGCGCCTGGCGGAGGGTGATATCCGGAGAAATGGTTACGGGGTCAACGATCATGCCGCTTTCGGAACGTTTTACGCGGTCGACTTCTTCGCCCTGGCGGTCGATGGGCATGTTGCGGTGGACGAGGCCGATGCCGCCCTGGCGGGCGATGGCGATGGCCAGGCGGGATTCGGTGACCGTGTCCATGGCGGCGGAGGCGAGGGGAATGTCGAGAGATAATTTGCGCGTGAAGCAGGTGCGCGTGTCGACTTCGGCCGGGAGCACGGAGGACTTGCCGGGGAGCAGAAGCACGTCGTCGAAAGTGAGACCTTCAGGAATCGGACCGTCAATCATTCCAACCTCGCCTCTGAAATTAGCGCCTTAAGATGGCGCAGCCCAGCGGGTGGCCGCCGGGCTGGAAGATGAATGCATCAGATTGCAAAAATCAATCACTGTGAAACTTCTATTCTAGGGGGCAAAGGGATTCGGGTCAAGTTGGCGGAATCGGCTACTTGGGATTTTGAGGGGCATGGAATCGAGTTCATCTTCCCTGAAGAAAATCGATTAGATCTTCTCTGGTGAACCCCGCTTCCCTAAGCATCGACACAAGCGTGCCTTTTGGCACGTCACGGTTGTGGCTGGGAACCACAGCTCGCCGTTTTGACACTGGATGATAGTAGATCAAGTGACTGCCCGAGGCGTGGTCGAGTTCGAAGCCGTTCCGTTCGAGAAATCGAATAACTTCCCGGGGCTTAACGGCGGGAAGTTTCGGCATACTCAAGGTCGAGTGAAGCGACTAGGGATTCGTCGTCGGTGGGGATAGGTTCGTTGTGCTTCTTGAGGCTCTCAATGTAGGCGGAGATGGCGTCTTTGGCCATGCTCTTAGCTTCGGAAAGAGTTCTGCCATAGGTTATGCAGCCCGGCAGTACGGGAACTAGGGCGGTAAACCCACCCTCTGGCTCGGGCCGAAGCACCACGTTGAAATGACCACGGGACTTCTTCATTTGGGAATTATATTAGCGGACGGGCGGGAAGTGGTCAAACCTTCAACGAGTCATGAGCTTGCTTGCGTTACGGCGGTGCACTACAGTCGGACCATGGTTTCGGAGAAGGAAAAATTTGAGCCGCATGCGTTGCTGAAGAACGGGCATGCGATGACCATCGCGGCGGCGTTCGTGCCGCGCGAGTTCGACCTGCCGCCTGCGGAGGAGCGGCTTTTTCAAGTTGAAGCGGAGTCGAGGATCCTTGGGAAGTGCAATTGGCAGCCGGGGAAGGGACGCGACGCGCCGGTGATCGTCGTTGTGCACGGCCTCGAGGGTTCGAGCGAATCGAATTACGCTCGCGGGATTGCGGAGAAGGCGTTTCGCCTGGGCTTTCATGCGGTGCGATTGAACCAGAGGAATTGCGGTGGCACGGAAGCGCTGACGCCGACGCTCTACAACTCTGGGATGAGCGGGGATTACCGGGCGGTGCTCGATGAGTTGTCGAACGGCGATGGATTCGAGCGGATTTTCTTCGCAGGATATTCCATGGGCGGGAATCTCATAACGAAAATGGCGGGTGAATTTGGAGAGACGTGGCCGAAGACCCTGCGGGGAGTGTGCGTCGTTTGCCCTTCGATGGACATGGGCGCATGCGCCGATGCGCTGGAGCGGCGGGAGAACTACTTTTACCAGCGGCATTTTGTCAGCGGCTTGATGGCGCGCTATACGAGAAAGGTAAAGCTCTTTCCCGAGCGGTACCGGCTGGATGGAATTGGAACCGTGCGTTCAGTGCGGGAGTTCGACGACAAGATTACCGCACCCAATTTCGGCTATCGCGACGCGCAGGAGTATTACGAGGCGGTCGGGGCGAAGAAAGTCATCACGCAGGTGCGTGTGCCGATGCTGATGATTACGGCGCAGGACGATCCGTTCGTACCCTGTGAATCTTTTTTGCGCGCGAATCCGGCACAGAATCCGGCGATTCGGTTCGTCGCGCCGGAGCACGGCGGACATTGCGGCTTCATTTCGAATCGCAGCGGCGCGGAACGTTTTTGGGCAGAGCAGCGCATCGTCGAATTCTGCAATGCGCTTCGGGGTGAGTGAAATCAACCCATGGGCTTTTCGAGCGAGACCGCGAAGTGCGGCGTCAAGAGTTGCGCAGGGCCGTCAGGCATGATGACCATATCGTCTTCGCAGCGCATTCCGAATTCTCCGACAACGTAGATGCCTGGCTCATTCGAAAAAGTCATGTTGGCTTCGAGATTTGTCTTGCTGCCCTTCACGAGGTAGGGATGCTCGTGGCCGTCGAGGCCGATGCCATGGCCGAGGCGATGCGTGAAATATTTGTAGCCAGGACCGTAGCCGGCGTTGATGATGACGGCGCGCGCGGCATCGTCGACGGTACCGGAGAGCCGTCCCGCGCGAGCCGCGTCCAGGGCGGCGTCCTGGGCCGCGCGCACATATTCATACGCTTTCGCGATTTTCTCCGAAGGCTTGCCCATGACCGTCATGCGGGTGATGTCGGAAGCGTAGCCGTCCACACCGCACCCGCCGTCAATCAAAACCACATCGCCTTCCTTGAGCGTTTGCGGGTGTACCGTGCCGTGCGGCAGAGCCGCCGAAGGTCCAAGAAGAACGAGCGCGCCGCCGCTCAATCCCATCTTCGCAAAGCCCGCTTCGACAAGGCGAGCGATATCGTCCTGCGACATGCCTTCGCGCAGCGCGGCAAAGATCGGTTTATAAACCTCGAAGGTCGCTTCGCAAGCGAGGCGCATCAATTCGAGTTCGTGCGCCGATTTGCGTCCGCGGCAGGCGATCGTTACAGGATCGGCGGAAATGTATTCGAATCCGGGAGCGGCCGCGCGCAGGTGATCCGAATAGGTGAAGTAGACCGTCTCTTCGACCCCAAGCCGGCCCGTGCGGATGCCTTGATCGGCGAGCGCCTTTGCGGCGAGTTCGGTGGGACTCTCGTCTTCCTGCCACACGCGGACTTCCATCGGAAATCGCAACTGTTCGCGAAACCGGCCTTCCTCGAAGCCGGGACAGAAGGCGACGGGCTTGCCGGTGCGCGGCAAAACCATTCCCGCGAGCCGTTCGCTCAAACCCCAATGGATTCCGGTGAAATAGTAGAGAGAAGTGCCAGGTGCGAAAAAGAGCGCGTCGAAGCCAGGCTTCAGTTCATTCATGAGCTGCTGTGCGTGCTCTAATCGCGCGCGAAATTCATCCGCCGTGATGGGCTTCAAGCGAGCGCCAAGCGTCTTCAAACCGGAGAAGTCCGCAGCGTAGGAATGTTGCGAAGGTTCCGCGGCGGCCTCGAGGCCGGGCATGAGGGACAGCGAGGAAACTGCAGCAGCGCTTTGCAGGAAACGGCGCCGCGTCGCTAGAAAGTTTTTGGGCATAGATGTTTTCTCCATGGTGGAGATGACCTTTATCTGGCAAAGGCCCAGGTTGTCAAGCAGGATAAAAAGAAGCTGTTCGAAACTGGCGGCAAGAAGGCTTAAAAAGACGAGCGGGAAACTATTCCACCCGCACGGCTTGAATATTTTTTCCTTGAATGTTGACCTCGATCCCAAGCGGCGGCCGCAGATCGGAGCCCTGCACAATGGCGCCCCGCACCCACACATTGCCAGGCAGATTGGAGAGCTTCAGGGGATCGTAAACCGTGCGGCTGCAAGGGTTGCCGACCATGGGATGTCTGGCGGCCTTGAAGTCATAATCGCTTCTAAGCTTGGCGAGGTCCTTGACGTATTCGAGCTGGCAATCGCCATACGGAGCATTCAGGGAAAGCGCCCAGTAGCCATCTGGTTGAGACGCGGAAGTCCCCGGTAAGCGAATCAGGAGGCCGGGAACGTTTTGTCCCGAGAGGCCATCGCGAATGAAAAACTTTTTTGCGGACCAGGGCTCAGCCATATCCGCGACCGTGGCAATATCGGGATTCTGCTCGGTGGCATGTGGCAGCAAGGCGTTCGGATCCGGAGCGGGTGCGGGTACTTCGATTTGAGGCGGAGGTTCCACCGGGGGCAGTTCAGTGTGCTTCGGTCGGAGAAGCCATCGCCCGCCAACAAATACGACTAGGAGCACGGCGAGAAGAGCGCCAACCATCCGAAGCGTAGGATTTTCCAGGAAGCTTGGATGCGAGCCCGGCGAAGAAACTCCGGGTATCTGAGGCATATCTGCCTTATAGCGGTCAGGTGGGGACTGGTCCGGCATGATGAAGTCTAATGCTCTTATTTTCGCCGAATCCGCGCTCGAAACACGAGCACCTTCGGCGCTGGCAGGGCGATGGATCCATTTCTCAGGTATTGTAGAGCGCGCAGCAATACCGAGCAACACAGGGTATTCCGGAAAGGGTGTAAGACGCAACTATTCGAGCGTTTCGCGGCGGCAGAGTTAGTGCCCTTCTTGCCAACACTCCGTTATTGATAGGGTCACAATGCCATTTGCGGCGCTTGTCTCTAGCGCGAGAGGTCTCTACTGTAGTAGGAAGCATGGGGAGGACCGGCTTCCTCGCCGGATAGAATGAGTCCCGAATCTCGCGGGGGCGCGCGGGCTTTTGTCCGCAGCCTGAACATTTTGCTGAAATTCGCGCGGCTTTACGAATTTGGCCACGTGCGAACGGCGGCGCAGTTTGAAACTGCGTGGAAAGAGCTCCGAAGCGCGCTTGATGAAAGCGGCGGCAGCGGGCTGTTGCTGGGTGCTTCGGGAAGCCAAATTTTGCTCGATGGCGTGCCGCTCGGCGCCTCGGCTGGTGAAAAAAGTTTCGCGCAACTGCTGACTGGTTCCGGAATTGCCAGTATCCACTTCTCCCCAAATTTGACGCAGCCCCAATTTGCCCGCTTCGTGCGTGCTTTTCCCAGCGGTAATGCAAAGCCATCCTCTCTCGCCGAGCAATTGAAATCCGCCCTCGCCGGCGAGACAAGCATCAAGGTCAACGAAATTCGTTACGTCGCGGAAGATTCCTCCGTGGCCGGGATTAAGGTCGCGGCGCAACTCACAGCCAAAGCGCTCGGCGCACAAGGAGATAAGTTCAGGGACTTTTTTGAAGACCCCAATAAGCTTCTGCAGATGATTCTAGCCGCGGAAAGTTCGCGCGGGGGCGGTGGCGGAGGGGGCGGAGGAACCGGACCAGGTTTTGGTCCGGGAGGTGGCGGCTTCGGCGGAGTTCCCGGAGGCGGAGGCACAGGCGCTGGCGGAGTTGGTTCCGGCGGAGGTGCGGCGAGCCAAGCGGGCAGCTTGTGGGAAGGTGCCGGTGGTGGTTCTGGCGGCGGAGGCCGGCTGGGAACCGGTAGTGCCTCAGGTGGCGGAACAGGAAGCGGTTCGGGCGGTCCAGGACATGGTGGCGGTGGTTCGGGCTCTGGCGGGAGTGGCGGCGCGGGCGGCGGAGGTGGTGTTGGTGGCCCTGGCTCTGGAGGGAGTGGCGGCTCAGGTTCCGGCGGCAGCGGCGGGCCCGGCGCGGGCGGCGGAGGTGGCGTTGGTGGTCCTGGTGGAGGCGGCCCCGGCGGCGGTGGCGGGTCCGGCGGGGGAGGCGGCGTCGGCATCGCCGGTGGCCCGGGTGGAAGCGGCACGGGTTCCGGCTATGGCGGAGGAGGTGGTGCCGCGGGCGGGGGAGTTGCGGGCGGAGGCGGGGAAGCAGCGCCGCCGGGAAAATGGCTGACAGCGTCAGCGCTGCTTCGTGGGACCACCCTCGGTGGCATCGGGTCTGCTCCAGGCGCGCCAGGCACAGGCTCGGCAGGCGCCGCTGGAGGCTTCAGCGTGGCGGAAGAAGATGTCCGCGCAATGCTCGGTCTCTTCGCGCAACTGGGGAAATCACGCAAGGACCCTGAAGCCAAGATGGACGTTCCCACCTTTCAATCGCGCCTGAGCGCGATGCCGGTGCGCGCCCAATTCACATTGCAACAGGCTCTGGCAGGTCTAGCGGCGCAGGCGCCTACGGAAAAGGCCGACAAGCCGATGTTGTTGAAGCTGGCGGAACACGTGGCCATCCGGTTCGCGCTGGATAGTTACGAGCGCGGGGAACTGCGCGTGAACGCCGTGAAGCAGCTTCTGGATCGCATGAATTCCGAGATTGAGGCGTTGCGGAAGATTCTCGGTTCGCAAGAAGAAATGATGGCCCAGGCAGGGCTGTCCGTGCAGACCTATACGGAGCTGCTTGACCAGGAATTCTGGGAACAAGTACCGGAGGAAAACAAGAAAGAAGTTCTGACCTCGGACGAGGCCTGGTGCGTGCCGCCGAGGAACGTGCGCGTCTTCCTCGAAGACATGCTGCGCCGCGGCGAATTGAAAACGGTGAACGAAATTCTGATGAAGTACGCGGCGTGCATTTCGCTCGAAGCGCCGGAAGCGCGGCGCACCACGGCGATTGGACTTTCCGATTTGGCGGAACTCTATGGCAGCGGCGACGGTAGCGCCCTCATGGAAGCGATCCGCAAACTGGGAAATCAATTGGCTCTCGAGCGAGAACCTGAACTACAGACCTTGATCAGTGCGGCGTTCGTGCGGTTGAGCCAGGAAGCGGCGTCGAAGCGCTGCTATCCGGCCATGCAGCAGGCGCTCTCTTCTCTCGATAGTATCGAGCAGCAGCGTCCCGGCTCGACGCAGAGCCTCCGCCCGCGCATTGGCGCGGAAGAACGTTTGCCCGAATTCATCGAGGAAGCGCTGCGCGGCGGACACATCGCCGACGGCATGACCGAAATCCTTGGCCTGATGCCGAAAGCCACGCTGCATTATGTGACCAGCCGCTTCGGCCACTGCGGATTCCGCGAAGATTGCGAAGTGCTCGGTCAAATTGTTCGCGGGCTAGGCGAAGACTCAACGCAGCGCCTGCTCGAAATTCTGCAAACGGCGCCGCCCAACGAGGCCGCGGAGACCGTTGGTTTGCTGAGCCATTTCGCTCCCGACGCCGTCGTGAAAATTCTGCCGGTGCGCCTGACCCAGTGGCCTCGCTCGACGCATGACCGCGCGGTTCGCCAGCTTTCCTCCGCCCCGCCCGAACAACGCGCTCTCTTGCTCGTCTCGCTCTACGATTCCCTCGACGCGCTGATCCGGCCCTTGGCTCTTGACGAAATGGGCATGAGCGGCCAGCATGAGTGCATCCCGAAACTCATGGAGCTGGCTCAGAACGATCACACCCCGCCATTTCACCGGCTGAAAGCGATCGAAGCGCTTGGCCGCCTGCGGGCCTCGGCCGCCAGTCCCACGCTGCAGATGATTATGGATGCGCGACAGGTGTGGCGCTGGGTCTACCCGACAGAATTGAGAATTGCAGCGGCGCAGGCGTTGACGCGTCTCGATCCCACCATGGCGCTGGAAAAACTCGGTGCCAGCGGCTTGGAACGGAAGGACCTGGCGCTGGAGCCCATCGATCCCGAGCCGAACTCGTCGGTGATGCGCCAGCGGCGTTATGCGCGGCTGAAGCTCTCGAGAAATCTCATCGCCATCACCACAAACTTGCGCGAAAACTTTCGCTTGTCCATCCCTGAGCTGAATTTGGGCGGCGGAATCGGCTCTGGCGAGCGCCACTTGGCTCCTGGCTCGCTCCTCTCCCTAAAATTCACCCATGGCGTTAGGCACATCAAAGCGCAAGCCATCGTGCGAGGCGCGCGTCCACAGGCCATGGCTTTCGAATTTGTCGATATGGACCTGGAAGACCGCTCGAGACTGCGAAAGGTATTGATGGAGCTTGGGGGACTGCCGCAAGTCGCGGCCGTAACCAATCGCAGCAAGCGGCGCGGCCGAGTGGCAATGAGCAAGAACTAGCGCAAGGTTTTGGCTGCGCGGCAGGGCGCACAGTCTCCTCTCTTCTCCTCTCTTCCTACCTGTCCTCATCCGAAGCGGAACCGTACGGCTGAGCAGGCTAGGCACCCGTCCTCTCGGCGGCTTGACAATAGAGACAAATGGGACCTCTGTACCATTGCCGCGAACAAGTCCTAACCCTAAGGTACTAGACAGATAGTCCCATTGAGGGACAGGCGTGGCACAGAATGATACCTGATTCCAAGTCGACGGCAGGGCGGGCCTTTGTCAGGAGTCTTAACATACTTCTGAAGTTTGCCCGTTTGTACGGTTTCGAGCACGTCCGCACTTCCGAACAGTTGGACATCGCCTGGCGCGAGCTGCGAACCGCCATTCCCACGGGAACGGACGCCGGCTTGATGCTCGGCGCAACCGGTTCGCAATTGCTCCTGGATGGCGTACCCCTCGAGGGCGCTCCCGCCGAAAAACAATTTGCGCAACTGCTCTCCGCCGCCGGGCTGGCCAGCATCCAATTTTTTCCTTCCGTCACCCAGGAAGAAATTGGCAGGTTTGCACGCGCATTTCCGACCGGCAAAGCCAAGCCAATCGAACTGGCCAGGCAGTTGAAAGCCGCGCTCGAGGGGTCCCAGGGCATCCGCCTGAATGAGATCTGCTTTGTTGCCACGGACTCGCGCCTAAAAGACGCGAGCATGGCCGCCCAACTCGCTGCCGCTTCGCTCGGGGAAGACCAGGACGAGTTCAAGAAGTGGCTGAACGACCCCCAAAAATTGCTGGAATTGATTGCCGCAGCGCAAGGATCGAGAGGCGGCACTGCCGCCGCGCCAGGCGCAGGCCCCGGTCCTGGCGGCGAAGCAACCAGTGGCCCTGGTGGTGGCGCTGGCGCGGGAACTATGGGTTCCGGTGAATCAGGCGTCGCGGGTGCGGGCCCCGGGCCCGGAGGTACAAGCATCGGCGGGGCGTTGCCGAGCGGACCTTCTGGGCCCGGGGCTGGGGTCGCAGGTATCGGCGCCCTACCTGGCCAACTCGGCGGCGTTGCAGGCGCGGGCCTCGGCGCTGGGACCACCGGCATCGCTGGCACCGGCACTGGGGGCGGAAGCGGCCCATGGCGCGGAACTGGCCAAAGTGGCGGTCCTAGTGAGGATGAAATCTACGGAATTCTTGGCGCGTTGACCAGTTTCGGCAATGTCGGCTCAGGCCAGGGTGGCGTCGCCGCCGCCGGCGCGTTCCAGGAGCAAGTGTCGCAGTTGCCGGGCAGCGCGCAAGATACGCTCAGGAGAGCCATCGCCGGGCTTGCCGCGCAAGCCCCGGAAGGCCAGCCGGATGAATCCGTGCTCGTAAAGCTGGCGGAACATCTTGCGATTAAGTTCGCCCTCGAGCGTTTTGAGAGCGGCGAAGTCAAAGTGAATGCCGTCCGCCAGATGCTGGACCGCATGAATCAAGAGATCGAAAATCTCCGCAAGATTCTGGGCGCCCACGAAGACAAGATGACCGACGCAGGGTTGATGGTCGAGTCTCACCGTGAGATCCTCGACCGCCAGTTTTGGGCCGCCGTTCCGGAAAGTGGCAAACAGGCCGTTTTGATGTCGGGTGACGCGTGGTGCATCCCGCCGAAGAATGTGCAGTCTTACGTGGCCCAATTGATCGAAAACGGCGACATTTCGCAGGCCATCAGCATCCTGCAAAACTACGCATCCTGCGCCGACAGCGAGGAAGCCGACGCACGGAAAAAGACCGCGCTGGGACTATCCGAGTTGGCCGAACTCTATGCCAAAGCCGATCCCAAGCTCCTCGGCGATGCGCTGCGCCATTTGGGATTGCGGCTGAGCATCGAGCAAGACACCGAGCTGCAAACGCTGGTCAGCGCCGCCTTCGTGCGCCTCAGCCAGGAGGCCGCAACGAGCCGCTGCTTCCCCGTGATGGAGCAGGCGCTCAACTTGATTTCCGGCGTCGAAGCGCAGCGGCCGGGAATCGCGCGGACTTTGCGCCCCAAAATGGGCATCGAAGAGCGCATTCCGGAATTTGTCGATGAAGCGCTGCGCGCGCGTCAAGCCGCCGCGGGCATGACCAACGTTTTGAAAATGCTTCCGCAAACGGCCATGGAACAGCTGGCCACGCGGTTCAACCGTTGCGGACTCAAAGAGGACGCCGAGCACATCTCCAACCTCGCCTCGGATCTCGGCGAGGAAGGTTTGCAGTATCTGCGCAGCACCGTGCGCGGCGGGCCGATCTCCGAAGCCGTCGAAATGGCGGGGCTTTTGAGCAAGCTGGATCCCGAGGCGGTGGAAGTGTTCTTGCCTGCGAGGTTGAAGGACTTTCCCCGAACATCACAAGATCGCATTGTGCGGCAGATTTCGGCTAGCGGTGCTCCCGCCCGCTCGCGCATTCTTCTCGAACTGCTCGATCATGTCGATCCGCTCATTATGCCTTTGGTGATCGACGAAATCGGCGTCAGCGCGGACCGCGAAGCGCTGGGCCGTTTGCTCACCATCGTCGACGGCGACTTGCCCGTGGGCAGCGGTCCCTATTTGCAAGTGAAAGCCATCGAGGCGCTCGGCCGCATTCACGCCCCGGAATCGATCAACACTCTTAGGCGTGTCGTCGAGTCCAAGAAGATGTTCAGTTGGGCCCATCCCCAGGAACTGCGCATCGCTGCTTTGCAATCGCTCTTGCATCTGGATCCGGACTGGGCGCGAGAGTTTGCCGCGAAAAGCGGAATCGACCGCGAAGATCTAGCCTTGGCGCCGCTCGAAATTTCTGCCAACTCTAAATTTGTTCGCCAGCGCCGTCACACCCGCGTGCGTCTGCACAAACCGGTCACCGCCATAAGCACTAACCTCAAGGAAGCCTGCCGCCTCGAGATAAAAACGGCGAGCCTCTCCGGCGGCGTGGCCACCATCAGCCGCCATCTTGCTCCCGGAACGCAGGTGCAACTGAAGCTTCACCTCGGCATGCGCAACGTGCAAGCCACGGCCTTGATGCGGGATTACCGCGCCCAGGATATGGCCTTCGAGATCGTCGACATGGCCCTCGAAGAACGCGGCAAATACCGCCGTCTCCTGGCCGATAACCACACACGCCCTGCCACGCAAACATCTTCACGCGATCTAAAGGTACAGGGCCCCACCGATCCGCCTAGCGAAGAGGCCTAGCCTGACATCAAAATGAAATATTGACATCAGACAGCCCTGATCGTAAGCTGGCTTCATGCTCGGTATTCCTTTCACTTTACGCATTGATCCTAAGGAACGCGCCGCTCTGGATAGCCTCAGCAAAATAGAAAATCGTCCCATCAATCAGCTAATCAACGAGGCCATCAGGTTCTACTTGAGTCACCCGCGACGTGAAGAAAAAGATTTGCAAGCGACTTTGGAGAAACTCGAAGAATACCGGAAGCGCGATCCCGGGTTTAAAAAGGCCATGGCCGAATGGGTGGCCGCCGAGGCTAGTTTAGGCCACGATCCCTTGGATGGCGAGATTATTGAGGGGGAGATCGTGAATGGCGAAGTTCAACCCATAGGCCCTGTCCAAGCTAGAATTCGAGAGCTCCTGGGTGCCTAACTGGGACGAAGATAGTCCCCGGTTGCGTACGAATTTTGCTCAGATTCTTAAAGTCATCTACCACGCGGCTGAACGCCGCGAGACACCTACTCTCGAAACCTCGAAGCGCTGGCACCAAATCATTATGAGCGGATTGAGCGTTCCCGATCCGCGCCTCGTGGGATCATTTCGTGGAGAACCCGGCCTTGAACATCTTCAGGCACGCGTTGGGCCAAGGCTTGCCGTCAGTTCGGAGAGCGTCGCCGAGGAACTGACGGAATTTGAGAAAAAGACTCAGAAGCTTGTATCCTACTTGGACGCAATGGTGCCTTTGGGCGAGAAACCTACCAGGGACCAGCTTTCTGCTATCCTCGACATCTCCGCATGGATTCATTCCGAGTGGATACGGATCCACCCGTTTGCGAACGGTAACGGCCGCATCGCACGCATTTGGGCCAATAGCATTGCAATGCGCTACGGCTTGCCACATTTTTTGAGTTTCCGCCCCAGACCTGGAATTGGCTACGTCGAGGCAAGTATGAAAGCCATGCAAGGCGATTGGAAACCAACCGCCATTGCCTTCCGGCAAATGCTAGACGACTTCCTGAAACACCATTAAATTATGAAACGGCCTCGAGCAGCAATCGATGAGGAGCCCAACCGGATCGCTCGCTACGATTCCCATGCGTGTCGCGGTTTTTGGCGCTGGCGCATCGAAACATATACAATAGTATGTTTATATCGTTTGTGGCAGTCCGGCCAGCGCGGTTGAGCACGCGCTGCACCGCCAGGAGACGGCGAAACCTTTCATGGACGTTACCAAGTTCCTCGATGATGTAATCGCGTTCTTTGTCGGCACCAAGCACGAACGCGACATCAAAAAATTGCAGCCGCTGGTCGACGCTATCAACGCGCGCGAGCCGGAAATGAAGTCGCTCAGCGACGAAGAGTTGAAAGCTCGCTTCGGCGAGCTGAAAGCACAGGTCCTCGAGCAGCTCAAGGACGTGGAACCCGCCGATAGCTCCTACAAGGAACTCCTGAAACAGGCTCTGGACCCGATGATCGTCCCGGCGTTTGCGCTAGTCCGCGAAGCCGGCCGCCGCTTTCTGAACATGCGCCACTTCGACGTGCAGCTCATCGGCGGAATGGTTTTGCACGAAGGCAAAATCGCCGAGATGAAAACCGGCGAAGGCAAAACGCTCGTCGCCACTTTGCCCGCCGCTCTGAACGCTCTCGCAGGCCGCGGCGTTCATCTCGTCACGGTGAACGATTATCTGGCCCGCCGCGACGCCGAGTGGATGAGCCCTCTCTATCGCGGCCTGGGCCTTTCCATCGGCGTGATCGTGCACGACCTCGACGACGAGCAGCGCAAAGCCGCCTACGGCGCCGATCTCACCTACGGCACCAACAACGAATTCGGCTTCGACTACCTTCGCGACAACATGAAGTACGACCTCGCCCAATGCGTCCAGCGCGGCCACCAATTCTGCATCGTCGATGAAGTCGATTCCATTTTGATTGACGAAGCCCGCACCCCGCTCATCATTTCCGGCCCTTCCGAAGAGTCCACCGACAAGTACGCTAAAATCGACAAAATTATTCCCAAGCTCATTCAAGACATCGACTATTCGATCGACGAAAAACTTCGCACCGCTACCCTGACCGAGGAAGGCTTCAGCAAGTGCGAACGTTTGCTCGGCCTGCAGAATCTTTCCGATCCCGTCAACATTGAGCTGATGCACCACGTCTATCAGGCACTGCGCGCGCATTCGCTCTATAAACTCGACGTCGATTACGTCGTGAAAGACGGCGAAGTCATCATCGTCGATGAATTCACCGGCCGGCAGATGCCCGGCCGCCGCTGGTCCGATGGCTTGCATCAGGCCGTGGAGGCCAAGGAAGGCGTCAAGATCGAGCGCGAAAATCAGACTCTCGCGACTATCACCTTCCAGAATTATTTCCGCATGTACAAAAAGCTCTCCGGCATGACCGGCACGGCGGAAACCGAATCCGAGGAGTTCGGCAAGATTTACGGCCTCGACGTCGTCGTCATCCCCACGAATCGCAAGCTCATCCGCGAAGAGCACCGCGACGTCGTCTACCGCACCGAGCGCGAAAAATTTGAGGCCGTCGTAAACGGCATCCTCCAAGAAGATAATTCTCTGGCCAACGGTATCCGCCATTACAACGAACGCGGCCAGCCTGTACTCGTCGGCACCATTTCCATCGAGAAATCCGAAGCCATCGCGGAACTGCTGAAAAAAGCCGGCGTCCCGCATCAGGTCCTCAACGCCAAGCAGCACGAGCGCGAATCCCGCATCGTCGCCCAGGCCGGACGCAAAGGCGCCGTCACCGTGGCCACCAACATGGCCGGGCGCGGCACGGACATTCTTCTCGGCGGCAATCCCGAGCAGATGACGCGCGATCATTTTCTGAAAAACAAATTGGCCATGCCCTACGCCGCTGCGCCCGCGGTGATCCCCGCCGAGGGCAACGGCAACGCCCAGCCCGCCGTCCAAATGGTTCTCTTTCAGCATGAAGGAAAAATCTTCCAGGTGCCCGCGGACCAGTGGAAGCCCATCTACGACCAGTTCGCCGAGCAGTGCAAAGCCGAACACGACGAAGTCGTCGCTCTCGGCGGCCTGCATATTCTCGGCACCGAACGCCACGAAGCCCGCCGCATCGATAACCAGTTGCGCGGGCGCGCCGGCCGCCAGGGCGATCCCGGCTCCTCGCGCTTTTTTCTTTCGCTCGAAGATGATCTCATGCGCATCTTCGGCGGCGAGCGCATCAAGTCGCTCATGTTCCGCTTCGGCATGACCGAAGGCGTGCCCATCGAGTCCCGGCTCATTTCGAAACGCATCGAGAGCGCGCAGGAATCCGTCGAAGCCCAGAACTTCGACGCGCGCAAACATCTTCTCGAATACGACGACGTGATGAACAAGCAGCGCGAAACGATTTACGGCATCCGCCGTTCCGCGCTCGAAGGAAAAGATCAGCGCGATTACGTTCTCGGCATTGCAGAAGATCTCGCGCGCGAGCTCGTCGATACGTTCTGTCCGCGCGACAAACATCCCGACCAGTGGAACGCCACGCAATTTCTAGCCGAATTCAACGCCCAGTTTGGCGTCGACGCCAAGGCCGCCGGCGCCGATCCCGCTACGCTCAGCCACGACGAACTTGCCGACGCTACCGTCGCCGCCGTCACCAAGCGCTACGAAGAAAAAGAAAAGCAATTCACCACCGACCTCATGCGCTGGCTCGAGCGCCGCATCATTCTCGATGTCGTCGATTCCCAGTGGAAAGACCACCTGCTTTCGCTCGATCACTTGAAAGAGGGCATCGGCCTCCGCGGTTATGGCCAGAAAGATCCTCTCGTCGAGTTCAAGAAAGAAGCCTTCGTCCTCTTCGAAGACATGATGGCGCGCATCGATAACGAAACCATCCGCTATCTCTTCCACATTCAGATGCAACAAAACCAGCAATCAAGCGAAGGTGGACCGGCACAGCCGCGGCCTCAACAACCGCCGCCTTCGCGTTCCGGTGGCGCACGAGCCGCCGTCGCCAGCGCCGCCGCCCGGGCGGAGGAACCTCGGCCGGAACGTTTGCCCGCTTTTGCCCGCGAAATGGAGCGCAAACAGCAGCGCCAGCAAAAAGAATTGCAATATCAAGCCGGCCCCGCGCAAGCCGAAGCTCCCAAACCCGTCCGCGCCGGCGCAAAAGTCGGCCGCAACGATCCCTGCCCCTGCGGCTCCGGCAAAAAATACAAAAAATGCCACGGCGCCAACGCATGAGAGTGGCACAGACTTCAGTCTGTGCGGGCTTCACCTGCACCGCGGTTGATCCGCTGGGTCGCGCCATTCGCTCGTTGGTTTTTCCGAATTTCGCTTTTCGATTTTCGTATTTCGACTTTTGCGATCTCGCGGAGAATTTCTGACCATGCCCCCAGCACCCATGCCCCAACCCGAACGCCATCCCATCCCCGGCGTAAATAATCTTGTCGCCGTCGCCAGCGGCAAAGGCGGCGTCGGCAAAACCACCGTCGCCGTCAATCTCGCTCTCGCTCTTGTAAACCTCGGCCACAAAGTCGGCCTCATGGACGCCGACGTCTACGGCCCCAACGTCCCCATCATGCTCGGCACGCTCCAAGAACCCCAAGCCACCGCGGATAAGCGCATCATCCCCGTGCAAGTCGCCGGTATGAAAATGATCTCCATGGGCCTGCTCAATCCTGGCGACAAGCCCATGGTCTGGCGCGGCCCCATGCTGCATAGCGTCATCACGCAATTTCTCCGAAGCGTCGAGTGGGGCGAGCTCGATTACCTCATCATCGATCTTCCGCCTGGCACCGGCGACGTCCAGCTCACGCTCATCCAAACCGTCGCGGTCACCGGCGCCGTCGTTGTCACCACGCCCTCTACCGTCGCTCTTGCCGACGTCCGCAAAGCCATCGAAATGTTTCGCCAAGTTAATGTCGAAGTGCTCGGCGTGGTCGAGAACATGAGTACTTTCCGCTGCCCGCATTGCGATAAGCCCATCGACATTTTCGGCCACGGTGAAGGCGCGAAAACCGCCGTCGCCTACGACGTTCCCGTCCTCGGCGAAATCGAAATCGATCCGCGCATCCGCATCGGCGGCGATACCGGCAAACCCGTCGCCTCTCTCGGCGAATCCGCCCCCGGCACGCAAAGCCTCTACGCCCTGGCTCGCGCCGTCACCGCCCGCCTAGCCGAACTCGGCGCCACCTCCTCCGGCCCCTCCGTCACCATCGACTAGCACTGCTTTCCCCGCTCGCGCAGGGGATCGAATATTGACAGCAACTTCGCAAAATGCGAAGATTGCGGAATGCGGATCGTGAGCCGTAAGGCGATTCGGGAGGCGGCAGCGAAACATAAGGAGTGGGGCGCGTCGCTCAACACGTGGTACAAGATAACGAAGAACGCCGATTGGGCAAACTTTGCCGATGTCCGGAATAGCTGGCGACGCTCAGACGTCGTGGATCGGTTTGTCATCTTCGACATTAGCCACAACAGGTGCAGACTGATCGCGACGATTAAATACCGGTGGAGGATGGTCTACATCCGGCACATTTTGAGTCATGCGGAATATGACCAAGAGGATTGGCGGCGGACATGATTGAAATATCCGAAAAATACGCGCTCGGCGTCGCGGCACCGACAACGATTACCTCAGAACGGCAGCATCAGGAATACCTTGCTGTGCTCGACAAGCTGGCCCGCAAAGAGCGGCCGACCAGCCTCGAGGAAAAGTACGCGGAAGTACTGATTACGTTGATCGAGGCATACGAAGAGGAGCATCACGCCATTCCCGATGCTTCCCCGGTGGAAGTTCTGCGGGCCTTGATGGAGGCGAATGACCTGCGACAAAAAGACTTGGCGCCGATTTTGGGGACCGAGAGTATCGTGTCAGAGGTTTTGCGTGGGAAACGCGAGTTGAATAGAGGGCAGATCGAGAAGTTGAGCAAGCGATTTCGCGTTTCGCCCGCCGTGTTTTTCTAGAAGTCAGGAGATGGCCCAAGCTCTTCGCCAGCTCCTCATAAGGACGCCGTTGGGCTGTCACTCGGTTTTGATCGGGGTGACCGCTCTATGTGAGCTTAAGTACTTTAGAATCAATGTTTAGAGGTGCCTTTCTAAGTGTTGCATCTAAAGGACTTACGGGACAATTAACTCGTTTAGATGCAACACTTACAAAAACTAGGGGGGTGGCCTAAGCACAATGTCTAACCAAAATTCCGGCTCGAACCCCGCGCGCGGCTCGCTTGAGCTAGGTCGCCAGCCCGACATCCGCCCTTATCGCGGCAAGCATCCCCAAATCGCTGCCTCCGCCTATATCGACCCCGCCGCCGTCATCATCGGCGACGTCGTCATCGACGAAGACTCCAGCATCTGGCCCTGCACCGTGATTCGCGGCGACGTCCACCACATCCGCATCGGCGCGCGTACCAACATTCAGGACGGCTCGGTTCTCCACGTCATGCGCGATGAGTACCCGCTCCTCCTCGGCGACGACATCACTATCGGCCACAGCTGCACGCTGCACGGCTGCACTATCGAGTCGCGCTGTCTCATCGGCATGGGCGCGGTCATCCTGAATGGCGTCACCATCGGCGCAGGAAGCATCGTCGCCGCCGGCACGCTCCTCCTCGAAGGCGCCAAAATTCCGCCCGGCAGCCTCGTCGTAGGCCACCCCGGCAAAATCAAGCGCGCTCTAACGCCCATCGACCAAGCCAGCATCGATGCCTACGCCGCCCGCTACGTCGACTACAAAAATATCTATCGCCGGGAGTCTGGCGCATAATGCATGGCTTGACCGGTCCGTACACCACACCGTCATTCCGAACGGAGCAAGCCGACGCTTTTTCTTTCCGCATCGCTCCTGCGAAGCGGTCGGCTTGCGCAGAGAGGAATCTCTCTTAGGTTTTTCATGGCGAATAAATCCAAATTCCAAGCCATCCGCGGCACGCGCGATCTGCTCCCTCCCGACACCGCCCTATGGAACCGCGTCGAACAAACCGCTCACGAAGTCTTCACCACCTATGGCTTCGGCGAAATCCGCCCTCCCATCATCGAGTCCACGGAACTCTTCGCACGTTCCATTGGTGTTGAAACCGACGTAGTGTCGAAAGAAATGTATACATTCGAGGATGAGCTCGAGTTTCTCCGACAGAGTTTCAGATCGGTTGAAGAGGCTATGCAGAATCAGGGCCGCCTTCAACGGGCTGTTCAACTGATCGCCGTGTTTTCCGACAACCTAGAAACGGCCCTCATCGTCAGGGCGGTGGCGGGAAAATCAGAAGCGGTCGAAGCTTCAGACGAACTCCGAAAACTGGTCAGCGAATCAACTCGACGGTGGAGCGCGGGCAGCATCCAACCAGACGAGAGTTGGCGCGGACTACTAGCTCGTGCTGAGCAATTAATGTGGGCGATTGATCTTGGTGCCCGGGAGAGCCTCCGTCCCGAGGCGACGGCATGCGTCTGCCGCGCGTACATCGAGCACAACATGCAGCAGTTGCCGCAGCCGGTGAAGCTGTACTACATGGGACCGATGTTCCGCCGCGAGCGGCCGCAAAAAGGCCGCTACCGCCAGTTCTACCAAATTGGCGCGGAGATTCTTGGCGGCCCCGATGCTCCCGCCATCGACGCCGAACTCATCGAAATGTTGATGACGTTCTTCGACAAGTGCGGCCTCCAGGGAACCGAGCTCGACATCAATTCCATCGGCCATAGCGCCGACAACTGCCGCCGCGCCTATGTCGCCAAACTCAAAGCAGAACTCGAAAAAGTGAAAGACCAACTTGGCGCCGACTCGCAGCGCCGCATCGAAACCAATCCGTTGCGCGTCCTCGACTCCAAACTCGAACACGAGCAGCCCATCATCGAAAAACTTCCGCGCATCGCCGATCATCTTTGCGACGACTGCAAAACGCACTACGCCGCCGTGAAGCGCGAGCTCGAACTGCGCGGCGTGATTTATCGCGAAAACTGGCGCCTCGTCCGCGGCCTCGACTACTACATGCGCACCACGTTTGAAATCACCGCGCGCGGGCCTCGGCTCGCAAAACGCCGTCTGCGGCGGCGGCCGCTACGACGGCCTCGTCGAACTCCTCGGCGGCCCGCCCACCAAAGGCATCGGCTTCGCCATCGGCGAAGACCGCCTCATCCTATCGCTGCAAGAACAAGAGAAAGCCAAAGCTTCACGCATTGGAGAAATATCGGCGTCAATCACCGGCAAAGCGACAGTCGCTGGGACTCTCACCAATCTGTCCACCCTGGACATCTACATCGCATGGATGGGCCCAAACGCTTACGCCACTGCGATCCGCGCCGCGAAAACTCTGCGCGACGCGGGCTTCCGCGTCGAGCTGCCGCCCGTCGAGCAAAAATTCGGCAAAGCCCTCGAGCGCGCCGAGCAAGCTCAATTCGCGCTTCGCCCTAATCCTCGGCGATAATGAAGTCCAGAGCGGCGAATGGACCCTGAAAACTCTTGCAGACGGCTCGCAACAGAAACTCACCGAACCAGCTCTGCTAGAATATCTCCACAAGCCGTAATGCCTGTTAGCCGGCTGTCGTATTGGCTGTTGTAGTGGCCGTTGTAGTGGCGGGTCTTTAGACCCGTTCTTGTTTTTGCGGACGCCAGGTTTATAACTCGTGTGGCACAGGCTTCAGCCTGTGCAAGCTTCTAGAACTTAGCGCGCTAGAACTTGTAGTGGCGCAGCATGCTGCGCCAGTGCAGCGCGCCGTAAGACAGCACAGACTGAAGTCTGTGCCACTTGGAGAAGACAACACCTTGCTCGATTTTCTCGGCAACCTCGAACGCACACACTACTGCGGCGCAATGCGCGCATCCGACGAAGGCCGCGACGCCATCGTCATGGGCTGGGTCTCCGGCCGCCGCGATCTCGGCAACTTGCTCTTTCTCGACATTCGCGACCGCACCGGCATCGTGCAGGTCGTCTTCAACAAGGAATCGCAGCCCGCGGCGCACGCGAAAGCCGAGCAGGCGCGAAGCGAATTTGTCGTCGCCGTCGAAGGCAAAGTCGTCAAGCGCCAAAAAGCGAATCCCGAACTTGCCACCGGCGAAGTCGAATTGATCGCCACAAAGCTCCACATTTTGAACAACGCCAAAACGCCGCCGTTTCCCATCGAAGACGAAATCAATGCCGCCGAAGAAACGCGCTTGCGCTTCCGCTATCTCGACCTGCGGCGCAATCAGCTCAATCGCAATATGCGGTTGCGCCACAAAATCGTTCTCGAAATTCGCAAGACCATGGACGAGCTCGGCTTTATCGAAGTCGAAACGCCCATGCTCACGCGCTCGACGCCCGAAGGCGCGCGCGATTATCTCGTACCCAGCCGCGTGCATCACGGCCAGTTCTACGCGCTGCCGCAATCGCCGCAAATCTTCAAGCAGATCCTGATGATTGGCGGCCTCGACCGCTACTTCCAGATCGTCAAATGTTTTCGCGACGAAGATCTGCGCGCCGACCGCCAGCCCGAATTCACGCAGCTCGACCTCGAAATGTCTTTCCCGCGCCAGGATGATATTTTTCACGTGATCGAAACGGTGATGGTGCGCGCGTGCGCCGTGGCCGGCGTCAAAGCAGAGGCGCCCTTCGCGCACATGCTCTATAAGGATGCCATTCGCAAGTACGGCAGCGACAAACCCGATCTGCGCTTTGGCATGGAGCTCCACGAAGTCACGGACTGTTTTCCTGACGAAGCGAAAACCAAGCTGGGTATCGAAGGCAGCGTGTTTGCTCTCGCCGCTCGCGGCGCTGCGACGTATTCGCGCAAGCAACTCGATGAGCTGACGGAAAAAGCGAAAGCAAGCGGCGCACGGGGCGCGTATTTCGTGAAGCTCGCTGCCGAAGGCACAACTTCGACCGTCGAAAAAATCATTGGCGCGGAAAATGTCCAGAAACTCGCCAATGCATGCGGCGCGAAGAGCGGCGATCTCGTCGTCGCCGTCAGCGCGAAGCAGCAAATTAAAGGAACGGAGGCCGCCGCGCTTGTCGCTGGGCAAGTGCGTTTGCATCTCGGCGAAGCGCTCGGCTTGATCGACCGCACACAATGGAAATTCCTGTGGATCACGGGCTTTCCGCTTTTTGAATGGAGCGAAAACGACAAAGCCTGGGTCAGCGCGCAGCATCCCTTCACGGGCATCGTCGACGAAGATTTGGAAAAGCTCGAATCCGCGCCCTGGGAAGTGCGCTCGAAGGGTTACGATCTCGTCCTCAACGGCAACGAGCTCGGTTCCGGCAGCATCCGAATTCATCGCCAGGATATTCAGGAGCGCCTTTTCAAAGCCCTCGGCCTGAGCGAAGAGCAACTTCGCCGCCGCTTCGGCTTTTTCCTCGACGCGCTCACTTACGGCACGCCGCCGCACGGCGGCATCGCCCTCGGCATCGACCGCATCGCCATGCTCCTCGCCGGCGAAAAATCTCTGCGCGAAGTCATCGCCTTCCCAAAAACCGCCAAAGCCCAGGATTTAATGGCAGAATCTCCCTCGGAGGTCGATGCCGATCAGCTCGATCAACTGGGGATTACCGTCAAGCGTCAGTAATTTGCGGAGCGAAAGGGGCAGATAATGAGAATCCCGGACACAATCGAGCACGAACATATCCTAAGCGCCCTCAAGGAGATCATCCTGCGGGGTGAAAAAAGCGTCCCGAAAAAGCGCTATTCGACTAAGTTCGACGTTTTGTTCGAGGAGAAGAGATTTCCCCCCAAATACGTTGTGTGTATTGCGAACAAGTATGTGAATCATGTCGAGCTTTCTCCCCAATTTAACGGAGGTGCCCAGACCAATAACTTCTTGGAGGCCCGAGGGTTTCGGATTGTGCACAAGAATGATGGGGCACCTTGGGGATTTGGGGTTGAACCCGAGGATGAATCAAAGATTTTTGAGGAAGGGGCCAGAAAGTATAAATTGCATACGAGCATAGAGCGAGATAGCCGTGTATCTCGGCGCGCCAAGGAAAAGAGGTGGAAGGAAGCAGGGTGTTTTGTGTGCGATGTTTGCGGATTTAATTTCCACGAGTTTTACGGTGACCGAGGATATCGCTATATTGAGGCGCATCACACAGTTCCAGTCTCGGAATTGAAGAAAGGACAGAAAACGAAGCTCGAAGACATCGCGCTGGTTTGTTCTAATTGTCACAGGATGCTGCACAAAGCTCGCCCATGGTTGTCGATTGAACGATTGGAAGGGATCGTCAAACGCGGAGGGCCTGCGATACTGAAGACGCAATGAGCCGAATACGGATTCTGCCGGAAGCTGTCGCGAATAAAATCGCCGCGGGCGAAGTTGTCGAGCGGCCGGCTTCGGTTGTCAAAGAGCTGCTCGAGAATGCGCTCGACGCCGGCGCGAAGACCATTCGCGTCGAAACGGAAGTCGGCGGCAAGCGCATGATCCGCGTGATCGACGACGGCCACGGCATGACGCACGACGATGCGTTGCTGGCCTTCGAGCGCCACGCGACGAGCAAGCTGAAGTCCGCGGACGACTTGCTTTCGATTTCGACGCTGGGATTTCGCGGCGAAGCGTTACCGACGATTGCGGCGGTTTCGCGGTTGCTCCTCGAAACGCGCGACGAATCGGAAGCCGAAGGGACGCGCATCGAATTTGCCGGCGGAAAACTGGTCGGCGTGAAACCTGCGGGTTTGCCCGCGGGAACGACCATCAGCGTCGCCGATCTTTTTTATTGCGTTCCCGCCCGCAAGAAATTTCTCAAATCAGACACCACCGAACTTGGCCACATCGCTTCGCTCGTCACACACTACGCGCTGGCCAATCCTGACAAGCATTTCGTCCTCACCACGCCGACGCAGGAAATCATCAACAGTCCGCCAGCCGAAAAACTCGCTGATCGCATCTACCAACTCTTCGGCCGCCAGTCGATGGAAGAGCTGGTCGAAATTCCGGCGACATCGGCGGCGTTTCGCGCGGCCATCACCGAGCCGGAACTCGAACAAAACGAAGAAAGCGCCACGCTGACCGTTCGAGGCTTCACGTCGCGTCCCGAAGTGCAGCGGCCGAACCGCAACGGCATCTACGTCTTCGTCAATCGCCGCTTGGTGCGCGACCGCCTGATTCTCCACGCCATTCACGAAGCCTACCGCAACATTCTGCCGCCAACCGTTTTTCCCGCCACGCTGCTTTTCCTCGAAATGCCCTACGACGAAGTCGACGTCAACGTGCATCCCGCAAAAATCGAAGTGCGTTTCCGCCGCTCGCAATTCGTGCACGATTTTGCGCGCGATTCGATTCGCCAAGCGCTCATGAGCGCCAGATCAGTTGCCAGTTTCGCAGCCGCTGCGGCTGCAATTCCGTCTGGCTCGCCGCCAGCTTCTTCCACATTCTCTCCAGCCGCGTTCGGCAACGGCGCGGCCGCTGCGCCTGCTTTTGGCAATGCCGGAGCGAGCGAAGTTCCGCGCGCGATCATTCCCGCGATGGAAGAAATTGGCGTTGGCTCGGGAGTCGGATCTGACGGCGGATTCGATTTGACCTCCGATGCGCTGCGGCCTGTCGAGCAGCGCTTTGCTTTTCCTCCTGGAATCGAATCGCCGATCGAGTCGGGCATCGCATCCGCTGCAGCCGCGGTTGCTCAGGCACTTGCGGCTTCGAACTGGGCCGGAAATCTTGCCGCGCCGAATGCAAGCGCGCCAGCGACGCTTCCTCGGCCCGATCAAATCGCGGATCTCAAACCGCTCGGGCAAGTGAGTTCGAGTTTCATTGTCGCGGTGAACAGCGAAGGCTTGTGGCTCGTGGATCAGCACGTCGCGCACGAACGCGTGCTTTTCGAGCAGCACCTCGAAGCGCGGCGCATGGGAAAAGTCGAAGCGCAGCGCATGTTGATGCCGCTGGTGATCGAGCTTTCGCCGCGGCAGATTGTGATTTACGAGAAAATTGCGGAAGAGTTGAACGCGAATGGTTTTGAAGTCGAGCCGATGGGGCCGCGGAGCGTGGCGATTCAGGCTGTTCCCGCGGGCGTCGCTTCCGGTGACGGGGAAAAATTGCTCACGGAAATTCTCGATGGCCTCGAACGCGAGAACGCGGCGATTTCCATCGATACGCTGCAAGCGAAAATAGCGGCTTCGACGGCTTGCCACGCGGCGATCAAAGTGAATATGCCGCTGGATCAAACGAAAATGGAATGGCTGCTCGGCGCGCTGGCGAAAACGGATTGCCCGATGAGCTGCCCGCACGGGAGGCCAGTCGTGCTGCGCTATTCGGTAAAAGAGATTGAGAAGGCGTTTCATAGGATTTGAGATTAGAAAGAGAAAAGGAAGGAATTTACACAGAAAGCGCAGAGTTCACAGAGGACACAGAGAAGAGAAGAAAGAAAGAGAAGAGAAGAGAAGAACACATAGCTGGGTTGAGGCGGAAGGCTTCAGGAGACGTGGCGAATGAGCGAGGGGCAGAAGACGGCGGTGATATTCGGGCTGGCGAACAAGCGCAGCATCGCTTGGGCGATTGCGCAGAAGCTTGCGGCGGCGGGCTGGCGATTGGCGATCTGTTATCAAAATGAACGGCTCGAGCTCGAAGCGAAAGATTTGATCGGAGAGTTGCCGGGAGCCGTGGGATTTATGTGCGATGTCACGCAGGACGAACAGATCGCGCGGCTCTTCGGGGAGCTCAAGGAAAAATTCGGAGTGCTGCACGGGCTGGTGCATAGCGTGGGATTCGCTCCGCCCGAGGAATTGAAAAATCCGTTTCTGAACACCTCGCGCGAGGGATTCCGGATCGCGCACGACATCAGCGTGTATTCGCTGATCGCCGTGGCGCGCGGGGCGGCGCCGCTGATGACCTCGGGCGGAGGAATCGTCACGCTGACGTATTACGGTTCCGAGAAAGTTGTGCCGAATTACAACGTCATGGGCGTGGCCAAGGCTGCACTGGAAGCGACGGTGCGCTATTTGGCGTACGATCTCGGGCCAAGAGCTATTCGCGTCAACGCGATTTCCGCTGGACCGATTAAGACGCCTGGCGGCGCGGGGCATCGCGAATTTCAGCGATATGCTCAAGACGCAAACGGAACGCGCACCATTGAAGCGCAATGTGGACGTGGGAGAAGTGGGCTCGACTGCGGCGTTTTTGCTTTCGGATGCGGGCTCGGGGATTACCGGTGAGACGATTTTTGTCGATTGCGGGTACAACATCATGGGATTTTGAAGTGCGGCGGCGTCATTTTCGCGAGGGCGCGATGTAATGAGTGTAGGGGGACGATATATCGTGCCCCTACAGCTGTTCCATGTTCCTGGTCATTCTAAATGTCAAAACTCACGATCGCAATTGACGGGCCGGCAGGCTCGGGGAAGAGCAGCCTGGCAAAGCGCGTCGCGCAGATTCTTGGCTATTTGTATCTGGATAGCGGCGCGATGTATCGAGCTCTGGCGCTGAAAGCGATCCGTGAAAACGTCGCGCAAGACAATGAACTCGCGCTCGATGAACTTGCGCGGCGAACGCATATCGAACTGAAGCCACCGACACTCGAACAAGAAGCGGCGGGCTCGAAGAATCGCGTTTTTCTGGATGGCGAAGAAGTGACGCAGGCGATTCGGACCGCCGAAGTGGCGCAAGCCGCCTCGCGCCTTGCCACGATTGCTGGCGTGCGGGAAATTCTTGTCGCCGAGCAACAACGCGCCGGCGCGGGCGGAGGGGTGGTGATGGAAGGGCGCGACATCGGCACGGTTGTCTTTCCGCGCGCGGAGCTGAAGATTTTTCTGGAGGCTTCGCCGGAAGTACGCGCCGAGCGCCGGTGGAAAGAACATCAGGAAAAAGGCGAGGCGATGACGCTCGCGCAGGTGCTGGAAGAAGTTCGCGAGCGGGACCGGCGGGATCGCGAACGTAAAGTGTCGCCGCTGGTGCGCGCAGCCGATGCCGTGTTGGTGGACAATACCGCCATGGACGTTGAAGAAACGGCTCGGCTCGTCGTGATGCTTGCGAGGGAAGTGCAGGGCGTGGCGGCGGCTGGCGGGAAGCAAATTTGAGCTATAGCGAATGTAAATGCATGTAAATGAGCAATTTACACGAGGAAGAGCCGGAGTTTAGGAGAAGGAAGGGGGCGAGTTGGGACATTGTGTTGAATAATAATATGGTGTATAAGTTGAAGATGAAGGTGAATCATGAAGAGTCCGAAGCAACTGACCCGAACGGAGATATTGCGCGCCGCCAGGGATTTTGAATGGACGAGGAAGATGCCCAAGTGGAGGGTGGTGGTTGTGGACCGCGAGCTGCCTGCGCGGCCGCTGGTGCTGGAGGCAGCCGGGGTTCCTCCGAACGACCCGACAAATTCACACCAGGCGGTGGCCATCCTCGAAGGCTTGGGATTTGAGACGCGCTACGCAGGCGGAAACGGCAAAGAAACGGTTCGTACAAACTCCAAACCGGCCGACGAGCAGCCAACCGACATCAACTCGATTATTGAGTTGGTCGCCGAGATCACAAAGAGCATCCCCGAGGAAGCCTGGGCGAATGTTCCGACGGATCTCTCCATCAATCTTGACCACTACTTGTACGGCGCAAAGAAGGTCGAAGAATGACGCAGGTTTTTGCGGACGCGAGTTTTTGGATTGCGCTGCTGAATCCCCGGGACGCGCTTCATGCGAGGGCGCAAGCAGTGCGGGGGACAATCCAGCGCGGATGGATCGTAACGAGCGAGATGGTCCTTACCGAAGTGCTAAACAGCCTGAACGGCAACGGCGCAATCCAGCGGAGCGCGGCGTCGAGAACCGCGGAGGCGTTCGGCAAAAGCAGCGACACAAAGGTTATCGCGCAGACGACGGGTCAGTTTCAGAGCGCGCTGCGGCGTTACAAAATGGCAACCGATAAAGCGTGGAGCCTGACGGATTGCGCGAGCTTTTTGATCATGGAAGAGATGGGGATTCGGGAAGCGTTGACCTACGATCAACATTTCGTGCAGGCGGGATTCAAAGCGCTGCTTCGCTAGCGAAGCGAACGCTGTATGCCTCCCTATTTCTGCAAAGCGATTTCAGCAGCCTCAGAGCGGATTCGCAGTTCCTTTTACACCTCATTTTTTCAACTAAGCGCAACTTGGCACAAACATTCGCGGTGTGGTGTCTATTTTACAGCAGCACTCGGACTGAAGCGAGGGACACATGGGCGAATGGAACCTGGTGGAATTGTGGCGTTCCATGGGAACGCTGTGCCATGGAGTGGTGATTGTGCTGGCGATCATGTTCGTGCGGTCGATGAGCGTAAGCACAGGGCGCGCGCTGCGATTTCGGCTGGCGCGGGAACAATCACAGCAGTACATCGCCAAAACGCTTGTGCCGCTACGCGAAGGCAATCTCGATCAGGCCATCGTTTTGGCGGAGCAAAACAAGAAGAGCCACATTGCGAGCATTGTCGCGGCGGGCTTGCTGGATTTTCAGGCCGCGCCCGACGGGATGCCCGAACAACAAGTGATCGAAGGAGTGCAGCGAAGCCTCGAACGATCCAGCGCGGAAACCGCCGAGGAAATGAAGCGCGGGCTGAGCGGGCTGGCGACGATTGCGGCGACGGCGCCGTTCGTGGGATTGTTCGGGACGGTAATCGGAATTTTGAACGCGTTTCGCAGCATCGACATCGCGCACGCGACGGCGATCAAAGTGATTGCGGGATCGATCTCGGAAGCGCTGCTGACAACGGCGATTGGATTGTCGGTGGCCGTGCCGGCGGTGTGGTGCTACAACCTGCTGACGAATCAGATGGAAGCGTTCGGAGTCGAAATGCAGAATTGCGGACTGGAGCTGTTGTCCTATCTGCGCGCGCGGCAGACTGAATGCAGGAAGAGCTGAAAGCGGCTTCGAAGGGCCTCATTCTAGAGTAGATACTTGCGAATCAACAAGTTATGCGAAAAATGGGCCAAAAATGATGTTTTTGAAAAAAAGCGCTTGACAGAAATTCGAGGTTCGTTTACTTTCGGGATACCTCAGTCGTACACTTGCTGCATTTTTGTGCAGGACCTCACTGAGCGTAAAGAGCAGACGATGAGACAAGAAGATAAAAGCCAAGTCGGAACGATGCCAAGGCAAAACGGTCTCGCGAGTTGCTTGTTTACGCGAGCCTAAAGCAAAAATAACCGCCTAAGTCGTTTCGATCCAAAGAATTCACCGCGGGAGGGGTGTTCCCGGGATGGTGAAGTTCACGGTTGCTTCGTTGAGCGAGTCCACCTGCCGTTTTTTGGGCTTGATTCCCGAAGCCGTGAATGTTGATTCCTCCCGGCTGAATTTGCTGGCGCGAATCGCGGGTGGGCGGCGATTCGCGCCGTAGGCTAGGCGTCCCAGGGGAAGCGAAAAGGAAAGAGAAAAAAAGAGTTTACACAGAGGACTCGGAGGGCACGGAGAGCACAGAGAGAGAGAAATTGCTGAGTCCGAGAGCCTGTTGCGAAGTTGTACGTGGTGTAGGGCAGGGTTACTTCGCCTGTCACGCGGGAGGTTGTGGGTTCGAATCCCACCTGGCGCCGAGGAAAGCTCGGATTAAAAGTCTGAGTTTAGTTGGCCCGGTAGCTCAATGGATAGAGCGCCTAATGTCCCTGGCCGAAGGTTCCCGTCCAGCAGTTTTGTTTGAGAAAGAAAGGAGGTGCGACGTGGAAAACGTAATTTCACTGGAAGGACCGGTGTTGAAGGTCATGGGTGAATTGATGCTGCTGATTCCGTTGGCGGATGGCGGGGCGGGGTTGGTGGAGAGTTCCCGCGGCATCTCCGAAGTTCAGGGGGAGTTCTTGAAGATCGTGATTCCTGAATGGTTGGCGGGAATGTTGCGGATTGAGGAAGGGGACTTGGTGTGCGTGCACAACACCGGGGGGAAGTTTCACATCAACGCGACAAGTCCGCGCCCGGTGAATTGAAAGCCGTCGCAGTAAGAACGAGAAAAGCAGATTCCTCGCTGCGCTCGGAATGACAAACTCGTGTAGTGAGCGGATGGCAGGATTGCGGATTGGCAGGTGAGAATCCGCGGAAAGGAGGAGAAACAGAATGGCGAAGATGAATGTGTGGAAGCGGATGTTTCCGGATCGGGCGAAGCCGGTGCGGACGCATGAAGGAGCGGTGACGCAGCGCGACGTGCTGTTTCTCTGCCACGCGAAGCCGAAGGATGCCGAGCAGGAAGCCGTTTGGAAGAAGCTCGTTGAGAACACGCTCGAGCCTCCCGACACTTGGGAGGTTGCCTTGTCCGCAGGGAAGGACAAGCGCGAGAACTTCGAACGGCCGATCGTGATTACCGACGAACAGTCGCACGATGGAATCCTGAAGGCGTGGACGCCCCGCGCGTCCGTGGTGAACGTGGCTCCGTACAAGCACGGAGTGAGCTACGGCAACGGATGGACACAAGTTGCACATGGATGGATGGTCGGTGGGGGGGGGATCTTTGACTACATCGCGGCCGCGGAGGCGGAAGCCGGGCGTGAGGCAGGCTCCGACAGCTAAAAACAAAAACCTCAGGCCTAACGGCCTGAACTACGTAAAACGGCGCAGCCGGGAAACTGGCTGCGCCGTTTTTTTATTGAACCAAACGGGTCGAGGGGAAGCTCGAGCTTGTTTGTTTACGCCGGTGCGGACATCGACCCGAGAAATTCGGTATTGGACTTCGATTTCGTAAGGCGGCTGAGCAAAAGCTCCATCGCTTCAACGGTCGAGAGAGGACTCAAAACTTTGCGCAGGACCCAGACGCGGCTGAGCTCGTCCGGCGGGAGGAGCAATTCGTCCTTACGCGTGCCGGAGCGCTGGATGTCGATGGCCGGGAAGACGCGCTTATCGGCGAGGCGGCGGTCGAGATAGATTTCCATGTTGCCGGTGCCCTTGAACTCTTCAAAGATCACGTCGTCCATGCGGCTGCCGGTGTCGATCAGCGCGGTGGCGATGATGGTGAGCGAGCCGCCCTCTTCGACGTTGCGGGCGGCGGCGAAAAAGCGGCGCGGACGCTGCAAAGCGTTGGCGTCAATACCGCCGGAGAGAACTTTGCCGGAGGGAGGCGTAACGGCGTTGTAGGCGCGAGCAAGACGCGTGATGGAATCGAGCAGAACAACGACGTCGCGCTTGTGTTCGACGAGGCGCTTGGCTTTTTCGAGAACCATCTCCGCGACCTGGATGTGGCGCTGCGGCGGCTCGTCGAACGTCGAGCTGATGACTTCGCCCTTCACGGTGCGCTGCATGTCCGTGACTTCTTCCGGGCGCTCGTCGATGAGAAGCACGATTAGCGCGACTTCCGGATGATTGGTAGTGATGGAATTGGCCATGGACTGCAGGATCATGGTTTTGCCAGTACGCGGCGGCGCGTTGACGAGGCCGCGCTGGCCCTTGCCGACGGGACAGAGCAGATCGAGCACGCGGCCGGTCATGTTTTCCTTGGTGGTTTCCATCTTGAGGCGGCCCTGCGGATAGAGCGGCGTCAGGTTATCGAAAAAGATTTTGTTACGCGCGACTTCCGGATCTTCGAAATTGACGGCTTCGACTTTAATCAAGGCGAAATAACGCTCGCCATCTTTCGGCGGCCGGACCTGGCCGGAGACGGTGTCCCCGGTGCGGAGATCGAACTTGCGAATTTGCGACGGCGAAACGTAGATATCGTCCGGGCCGGGGAGGTAGTTATATTCCGGCGCGCGGAGAAACCCGAAGCCGTCGGGGAGGCATTCGAGGACGCCCTCGGAAAAGATGAGGCCATTCTTTTCCGTTTGTGCGCGAAGGATCTGGAAGATCAGCTCCTGTTTGCGCATGCCGCTGGCGCCGGGAATGTTCAATTCCTTGGCGATTTTGGCGAGGTCAGTGATGTTTTTTTCTTTTAACTCGGCGAGGCTAATGCTCATCTGATTGGTTCCTTCAACGCTTGTTTCTTTCATATGTCCTTAACTTTGATGGTGTAAATTGACCTTCTTTTTTGCGTGGCCGCAGAGCGGTCAACGAAATCCCGGATTGTACGTGAGGTGGCGCACCGCACTGGCGGACAAACGAAAGCATGCCAGGATGGGCAAACCAGACTTTCAGCAACCGGCAGCAGCGCGGAGCCCCATCGTGCCTAAAAAAAACGCACGGCGGGCCCACGGTCTACGCTGCTTAGTTGGTCAAACTCTTGTCTTTCTCGGCGCTGGCGACGAAAGGTTCCGCGACGGGCGCAACCTCGGGATGTTCGAGGGGCACAATCACCCGTTCAAGCGCAAGCTGCAGCACTTCATCCATGGTTTCAACAAAATGAACCTTGAGACAGGAGAGGATCTCCTGCGGGATATCCGCCAAGTCCTTCTCATTGTCCTTCGGAAGCAGTACCGTGCGCAAGCCCATTCGATGGGCGGCCAGGAGCTTTTCCTTGACGCCGCCGATGGGGAGAACTTTGCCGCGCAGGGTGATTTCGCCGGTCATGGTCACGTCGCGAAGCACAGGAATTCTAGTGAGCGCGCTGACGATCGAGGTGCAGATAGTGATGCCGGCGGAAGGGCCGTCCTTGGGGATGGCGCCTTCGGGCACGTGGACGTGAATATCGATATTGCGATAAAAGTCTTTCGCCAGGCCAAGCTGCATGGAACGCGAGCGCACATAGCTCATGGCGGCTTGCGCGGATTCCTGCATCACGTCGCCGAGCTTGCCGGTCAGCGTGAGACGGCCTTTGCCTTCCATCAAGGTGGCTTCGGTGGCAAGCACGGAACCGCCGACTTCGGTCCAGGCGAGGCCGGTGGTCAGGCCAATCTCGTTGTGCTTTTCGAGCCAGTATTCGCGGTATTTCAAAATGCCGAGGAAGTCGTTGGCGTTGGCCGGGGAAATTTCCACATTGACGGTCTTGCCCTCTGTCACGACTTTGCGCGCCATTTTGCGGGCAATGTTCTGGATTTCCCGTTCGAGGCTGCGCACGCCGGCTTCATGGGTGTAGTGCCGGATGATGTGCAGCAAGCCTTCGTCGGTGAACTTTAAGTTTTGCTCGTTGAGGCCGGTGGCTTCGCGGGCGCGCTTCACCAGGAATCGCTTGGCAATTTCGAGTTTTTCCTGCTCGGTGTAGCCCGGGAGACGCAGGATTTCCATGCGGTCCTGCAACGGCTGGGGAATGGTGTGCAGCACGTTGGCGGTGCAGACGAACATCACTTTCGAGAGGTCGTATTCGACGTCGAGATAGTGGTCCGTGAAGGAGTGGTTCAATTCCGGGTCGAGCACTTCCATCAGCGCGGCGGACGGGTCGCCACGGAAGTCGGTGGACATCTTATCGACTTCGTCCAGCACGAAGATCGGGTTCACTGTGCCGGCCTTCTTCATCATCTGGATAATCTGGCCGGGCAGCGCCCCGATGTACGTACGGCGATGGCCGCGAATTTCGGCTTCATCGCGTACGCCGCCGAGCGAGACGCGAACGAACTTGCGGCCGGTGGCATGGCCGATGGACATGGCGAGCGAGGTTTTGCCGACGCCCGGAGGTCCGACGAAGCAGAGAATCGAGCCCTTGGGATTCTTCACCAGTTGGCGCACGGCGAGAAATTCAAGGATACGTTCCTTGATTTTTTCGAGACCGTAGTGTTCCTCGTTGAGGATTTTTTCGGCAGCCAGGATGTCGCGAATTTCCTTGGACTTCTTTTTCCATGGCACCGCGAGCAGCCAATCGAGGTAGTTGCGGCTGACGGTCGATTCCGCGGACATTGGCGGCATCAATTCCAGGCGCTTCAGTTCCTGGACGGCTTTCTCATGCACGTCCTTGCTCATACCGGCGGAGTCGATTTTTTTCTTGAGCTCGTCAATCTCGCTCTTTTCGCCGCGGCCCAGTTCCTTCTGGATGGCCTTGAGCTTTTCGTTGAGGTAATACTCTTTCTGGGCGCGCTCCATCTGGCGTTTGACGCGGGTGTTGATGTTGCGGTCAACGTTCAGTTTTTCAAGCTCGATTTCGAGGATATCGCCGATGCGATTGAGCCGCTCGATGGGATCCACCGTCTCGAGCAGGTCCTGTTTCTCGTCCACGGGAAGCTGCAGATTCGCCGCAATGGTGTCCGAAAGGCGGGCGGGGTCGTCGCCGCGCGCGGCGGCGATCATGGTGTCGTAATTCAGGCTCTGCGAAAGTTTGATGAACTGTTCGTAAAGGCCGGTGATCTTCTGCACCGTCTGATCGACTTGCGGGGAGGGCTCGATGCGCGCGGAAAGCAAGCGCACGGTGGCCCGGAAAAAGCCTTCTTCCGAAGCGATGGAAAGTGCGCGAGCCCGCTCGACGCCTTCGACCAGCACTTTGATATTGCCATCGGGCAGCTTGACGCTTTGCACGATGTTCGCGAGCGTCCCGACGGCGTAGATTTCCTCGGGCTTGGGGTCATCGACGGAAGCGTCGTGCTGCGTAGACAGGAAGATCTTCTTGTCGCCGGCCAGCGCCTCTTCGAGCGCGCGCACGCTGGCCTCGCGGCCAACGATGAAGGGAGTCATCTGCTGCGGGAAGATGACCATATCGCGCACCGGCATCATGGGCACGCGCTTCAAATCCTGTTTTTCTCGAGTGAACATTAGGGCCCCTGAAAATCGCTGCAACGCCCGAAGCGGCCTATCCGGCCTTTTCGAGTAAGCTCCAATTGATTTCCCTTCCGCGAACCATATCCGCGGTCACGACAAAATCGCGCACCTTGCGTTGCATCGGAAGGTGGTACATCAGTTCGAGCATAAGGTCTTCCAGAATCATGCGCAACCCGCGCGCGCCGACTTTGCGCTGCATGGCGAGTTCGGCGACGGTATCGAGGGCATCGTCGGTGAAACGCAGCCGCACGTTTTCGAACTCGAAAAGGCGCTGGTATTGCTTCAGAAGCGCGTTCTTGGGTTCCGTCAAGATGCGCACGAGGACGCTTTTGTCCAGATCGTTCATCACGCCGGCGACGGGCAAGCGGCCCACAAATTCCGGAATGAGCCCATAGCGGATCAGATCGCCGGGCTGCACCTGCTCGAGCATTTCCGTGTTGCGGCGCTGCGGCGTGGAAGGCGCGGCGTCAGTATGAAAACCGAGCGAATGGCGGCCGGCGCGCTTCTCGATAATTTTTTCCAGCCCAACGAAAGCGCCGCCGCAGACGAACAAGATGTTCGTGGTGTCCACGGGCGTGAATTCCTGGTGCGGGTGTTTGCGGCCGCCCTGTGGCGGCACGTTGGCGATGGTGCCCTCGAGAATCTTTAGCAACGCCTGCTGAACGCCCTCGCCGGAAACGTCGCGCGTGATCGAGGGGTTCTCGTCCTTCTTGGCGATCTTATCGATTTCATCGATATAGATGATGCCTTGCTGCGCTTTCTGCACATCGCCATCGGCGGCTTGCAGAAGCTTGAGAATAATGTTTTCGACGTCTTCGCCGACGTAGCCCGCTTCGGTCAGCGTCGTGGCGTCAACGATGGCGAACGGGACGTCCAGCATGCGCGAAAGCGTTTGCGCGAGAAGCGTTTTGCCGGTGCCCGTGGGACCGATCAAAAGAATGTTCGATTTGCTCAGCTCGACGTCACCCGGCTGCTTGTTCAAGAAGATGCGCTTGTAATGATTGTAGACGGCGACCGCAAGCTTCTTTTTCGTGCGGTCCTGCCCAATGACGTAGCCATCGAGAAATTGTTTGATCTCCGGCGGACGCGGAAGCCTTCGCGCGGGCGCGGCGGCCTGCTCGCGCTTTTCATCTTCCAGAATGGTCTGGCAAACGCCGACACATTCGTTGCAGATGTACGCGCGCGGATAGTCTGAAGGAGAGCTGATCAATTTTTCGACCTGTTCCTGTGTTTTATGGCAAAAGGAACAGCGCAGCGGCTCGTCTGGGTTGAATTTTTTCACTGGTGTGAAGGCCTCGTCTCCGCTGGGCTTCGACGGAGTCCTTCTATTCTAGGCCGATTTTTCCCCGGGTCAAAAGAGAAACTCGAATCGCTACCAACTTATAAGCACCGGACGAAAGCGCACACCGCCCCCGCGGCATCCGCCCGCTAGCGGTGCTTATAAATAATCTCGTCGATCATGCCGTATTCCTTGGCCTGTTCGGGATTCATGATGAAATCCCGCTCGACGTCCTTTTCAATGCGATCGATCGACTGGCCGCTGTGCTGCGAAAGCAGCTGATTGATGACCGTGCGCATGCGCAGGATCTCTTTGGCGTGCAAGTCGATGTCGGTCGCTTGGCCGCCGAGGCCGGACATCCACGGCTGATGAATCAAAATGCGCGCATGCGGCAAGGCAAAGCGCTTCTTGGGCGAGCCGCCAGCGAGCAGAACCGCGGCAATCGATGCCGCTTGGCCCACACAGGTGGTCACCACATCGGGTTTCACGAATTGCATGGTGTCGTAAATGGCAAAGCCCGCGGTGATCGAGCCGCCCGGCGAATTGATGTACAGCTGAATGTCTTTTTCCGGATCTTCGGCTTGCAGAAAAAGCATCTGCGCGGTGGCCAGATTGGCGACGTGGTCGTCGATCGGCGTGCCGATAAAGATGATGTGCTCTTTCAGCAGCCGGGAGTAAATGTCATAAGCGCGCTCGCCTCGGCTGGTCTGTTCGACCACCATCGGAACGAGCGTTGTGCCGCGATATTCAGGTTCTTCGAAATTTTTCATTTAGATGGTTGAACGATCGGAAAGTTTCACTTTGAGTCTGACGCGGCGCTTGCTGCCGCGACGGTCTTGACCTGAGCATTCTGCGCGAGCCAGTCGAGAGTTTTGTCGCTTCTCAACTTAGCTTTCATCCTATCGAGCGCATCTTGCTTTGTCAAACGAGCGCGCACGACTTCGGCGGATTCGCCACTATGGCTGGCCATGTGTTCGAGTTCCTGCTGGATCTCCTCGTCGGTCACGTCGATATTTTCCGCGGTGGCAATGCGGTCGATGATGAGCTCGGCCTTTACGTCGTCGGCAGCGCGTTCTTGCTGGCGCTTCCGCAAAGTGACCCAGTCCACGTTCACGGCGCGCGGATCAACGCCTTGAGCTGCCAACGAGCGGACCACCCGCTCCAGCCGCACGTCCATTTGATGCTCGACGAGCGCTTCCGGTACAGGAAAATCGTGCAGTTTCACTAGCTCGGTAATGACCTTCTCTCTTTGCAATTCCTTTTGCCGGTGGTCGCGCTGATGTTCGAGGTTTTCCGCCACTTTCTTCTTCAGTTCGTCCAGCGTCGCGGCGTCGCTCACATCTTTGGCAAACTCGTCGTTTAGCTCCGGCAGCTTTTTGTTCTTGATGCCCAGGACTTCGACCGCGTAGTTGTAGGTCTTTCCGGCCAGCTTGGCGTCGGGATAATCGGCGGGATAGGCGACGTCAAAATTCTTGTGGTCGCCGATGTTCGCGCCGCGCAGATTTTCGTTGAAAGGCTCCATTGTCTCTTCGGCGCCCATGTGACAGAGGACGCTGTCCGCTTGCAGCGGTTCGCCGCCGCCCACAGGAGTCCCCATCAATTTGAGCTGCACGTAATCGCCGTTTTCCACGGCGCGCCCTTCGACCGGCGCAAACGCCGCGGCCCGTTCGCGCATCTCTTCGAGAGCTTTCGCGACGTCCGCGTCGGTGACGTCCATCGCGGGCATTTCGATTTCCAGTCCTTTGTAATTGCCAAGCTCGAATTCCGGCAGGACCTCAAAGACGGCGCGGAATTTCAGCGGCTGGCCCTCGGCAAATTCCAGCTTCTCGACCTGCGGCTGCGAAACGGGCGTCAGCTTTTGTTCAGAGACGGCTTTTTCAACGCGCTCCGGGACGAGCGCTTGCAGGACTTCGCCTTTAATGTCTTCCGCGAAGCGCCGGCGGATCAGAGAGACGGGCGCTTTGCCGGGCCGAAAACCGGGCACACGGGCGACCCGCGCGAATTCCTTGGCCACGCTCTCAATCTTTTTCGTTACTTCTTCCGCGGGAATTTCAAGATCCAGCTCGCGGCGGCAAGTTGCTTCAGCCATGGAACAATCCTCTCCTCGATGAATGATACGGCGCTGATTGCGTCTTTGTGAATCTGCTCGCTATGAAATTACTCGCCGGTCTCGATGGCAAGCGTCCCAGTGTATAGCGGAAAGCACAGGCTTGCCGGCCGCTTTGCGGATGCACAGGAACTTTGATGAGGCCAGACAGGTAAGAACTCACCCTGCAACGCAAAGTAAGAGTATAGGCGACGCTGCGGAGAGCGTCAATTAATGCCGCTGTGTGTTGGGTGTGCAGCGGAAGGCGGGCTTTTCGGGAAATGGATTCGATCGTGCGGCGGCGGCACGCCGATTCTTGCTCAGCTGGCTTCAGCCACGGCGGGCGGAGCTGTGGATCTTTCAAAGAGCTCTTTGAACCAAATGGTTAGGAAGACTGTGGCAGCACACGCGGCCCAAGGAATGACCGGGGAAAGCCAGAAGAAATGCGGTGCGAAACGCAGCGCAGCGAACCAGGCCAATACGGTCAGAAGACCGAATAGCAATGCCGAAAAATGCGCGCGATTCTTCCAAGCGGGGGGCCACGCGGAGAGAGCTTCCATGAATAATGCAAAAGGAAACGCGACCACTAGATCCACAAAGTAGTGCTCACCGGTGCCGAGCGTGGCACAGAAGGTAAAAAGGACAAAGAGCATGGCGATGGTGCGCTCCCACCAGGAAAGTCCGCGCGAATACCACCAGGCGAGCAGCACCCATGCCATGTGGAGAGACGGGATGGCGTTACGCGCTCCGTGAATGGCCACGGGCTCGAGCAGGAGCCGGCGGAACATGCTCGTCGACAGTGGATGCCAGGGGAAATCGGCTCGCGAAAATAGGTGCACGGGTCCCAGTGCCGGAAAAAGATTGTAAAAGAAGATGCCCACGGGACCGGTGAGGAGAAAAGCGGCCATCGTTGGAAGCGCCCGCTCTCGCGCTCGCAGAAGCTGGCCGGAATAGATGAGCGCGATGGGGATGGGCAAGCCCACGTAGAAAAGTTCGCCTGCAATCTTGAACCCCGGCCACATCCAAAATGCCTGCCCCATCAAGAACGCGAGTTGCACATGCAGGCTTCCGTCAAACGAATACAGATAGAGGTCCAGCACCCGAGGATGGAGTTTCTCCGTCAGGCCCAGCATGTTCGACGCGAACCATTCGGAAGTGACAAACAACAGCGACGGAACAAAAGCAAGAAGCAGGAGTTTGCGATTTTCTCCCTTCGACCAGACGGCGCGAAGAAAGAGCAGCAATAGAGCGTTCAATCCAAAAAAGGAAAACCAAGCAGTGATATGCGGAGCGTAATGCAAGAACCGGAAATCGACGATTGCGAGAAGCGCCGTGGCGCCGATCAGGATGAGCGCGTCCGGCCACAACCCGCAAACGCGCAACTGGATGATCACCACGCTGGCCAGCGCGATCGCAAAGAAAGCGGAGGACAGCGATTCCGAGTAGAACTGCGAGCTGACCCCGAATGCGGCCGCGATGGCTACACCGGCAACGGTGAGAAAAATCTGGACGGCCAGCGGCAATTTCATCTTGAATTTGTTCTCCGGATGCTGGCGGATTGAACAGCTGGCGCCACCACGCGCCGCTCAGGCTCTCTCTTATTTCAACATTTCCCGCGGGTGGAGTATTGATGGGTCATTTGTACTGTGCCCAATTCAAAAAGGGTTGCGGAAGTACACGTAAGATGCAGGGCGTCGGCGATCAGGGGCGCCGATTCGTCAGTCTGCTGCGCAGGAGGAGTTCAAAGCGGCGATGAGATCGGCGTGGAGCAGGCGGTGAAATAGATGTTCGCCGGCTTCGCGGCGGACGGACAGGCGGCCGGCGACGTAAGCGCGTGAGCCGAGGCCGCGTTGGACGGAATCGCAGATAGCCATGTCCTCGTCCTGTACTTTTTCGCTGACGGCGATGCTCTCTTTGTGGCGCGCTTCGGCGGCTGCGCTGGTGTCGGCAAAATAATAGTCGAAAACGACGGCGCAGCGATCCACGGCGAGAGGCAGCACCAGATTCGTGTCCATCACGCCTTCGTAAGCGTTGATCATGAAATTGGGATAAAGCCACAGGTAAAACGCGCGGCCCTGCCTGGTGGCCGCGACACCGGCCTCCGAGGTGGAGTCCGAAGAGAGCGGGCTGGACTGCAGGCAGGCGCGCTCAAAATTCTCGATCGTGTATTTGGTGTATTCAATGACGCTGCTCAGGCCTTTGTGCGCATGCGGGACGTGATAGCCGCCATCGAGATAATTGTCGACGTAAACTTTCCAGTTGCAATGGAGGGTGTAAACGCGCCGGTCGAAGAAATGCAGTTTTTTCGATAGTTCCAGCGGCGCGACAAGCTCGGGCACCACGCCCAGATAATCGCGCAATGGGGCGGCGCGCCCGTCCAGGTTCACGAAAACAAAATTCTCCCAGGTGTCCACGCGAATCGGCACCAAACCATTTTTTGCTCGCTCAAAGTTGCACACGCCCTCGAACTCGACCATGCCTTTCAGCGCGCCATCGATGCCGTAGGTCCATCCGTGGTAGGGGCAGCGAAATTGCTTCGCGCAACCCTGAGCTTCGGTCACGACGGCAGCCGCGTGATGGCGGCAGACGTTGTAGAACGCGCGCAACTGGCCGTCGTCACCACGCGCGACCACGAGAGGCTCACCCGCTAGCTCTGCCGTGAAAAACTGGCCGTTGCCGCGCACCTGATCCGCGCGTCCCGCGACTTGCCAGGTCATGCTGAAGGCGCTGGCGCGCTCGAGTTCCGCGATGCGCGGATCGAAATACCACGGCGCGGGAATCGTCCAGGCTTCTTCGAGCGGATCGTTCGGGTTGTATAGATTCACTACGTCGCGGACGCTGCGGTCCATGCCGGCCTCTCGATGAACGGGGCATCGCTCAGAAAGCTCTCGAATCTTAGTAAAGCCCTTCCCATCGCAAATTGCCGCAAAGAGAGAAGAGCCAAAAGCTCGCGACCGACGGAAATTCTTATGCGGCGCGTCCGACGAAAAGTTCCGCTCGCTGCTTGCGAAAGACGGAAAGCACAGCAGCAATCATTTTCTTATTTGTGCGAGCCCGTACGGTCATCTCCATCCCTCCGCTCGGCGAGCAGCGCGCTCGCGAGCAAAGTCAGGCAACCCCATACGCCAAGTTCCCACCAAAATTGTTTTCGTTCCGCCAACTCAAAATTAAGCGCATCGCCCATGGCTTCGCTGGCGGCTTCGGCCTTCGCGACGGCGCGATCCCCGCCATTCAGGTTCGCCCCTTTTTGATCGTCCGGCACGTCCGTCAAATCCTGTTGCGCGGTGTTCGCTGCGCTGGCACTGGCGTCTTTCTGCGCGTTCAGCGCCCGCTGCACCCTGACTTCTGTGGTGGCGTTCGCCGCCGACCATTGCAGCGCCGTCCCGACAACCACGCCGGTCAGCCCAATCCAGCAGGCCAGCACCACATACGCCAGAAATCTATGCAAGTTCAAAATTCAGACCCCTAACCTGGAGATTCTACCTGGGAAGGCGTACCTCTTTCCGTCCATCAGCAACGCGTCGCATAACAACAATGTTGGTGCGGAAGGATGGATTTGTACTACGACGGTCATTCAAACGCAACAAGTTGTTTCGAATCAGCGGTACTAGAACCTATAGAATTCACAAAATTTGCCGATGTGGGCACGCGTAGGACACACCAAATTCGGGAGAAATGAAGAAAATGGAGCACGCATTTCAGAGACTAGGCGTGCAAGCGATGAGGCGGGAGATTGAGACAAGCTTGGCTTGTCCAGGGGACACCCGCCAAAGCGCCTAACTTGCTTTTGACAATCGGGTGTTCGCGGGCGGAGGCGCACTGTTTATCCGAGGCTCAGAAACAGGCATCTCTGGTCGCATAGTTTGGCCGCACGAGGAACAAGTCGGCGGGCGGCCATGCTTCAAGATCATTTTTAGGAGGGCATTGCAATACGGACAGATTCCTGACCAGTCAGCGCCACATTGAGGACACTGTCTCACTGTAACTTCAGGGTTGAATCCGCGCTGCTCCTTACCTGCGTCCAGCACGAAGCGACACCTCGAATTCTGACACACAACTAGAATGTTCATTTGGTCCCTCCTGGGTAGGGTGGGGTCCAGAATCCTTCATTGCGAAACGGATGCCCCGGCTGCTCTATTAGAGTGCAATTGAAATCGGCGCAAGTACGTAATTTGCCTACCATAAAATACCTACGCTAATATATGAGTGTGGACTGATAATTCTGGAGGGCAAAGAGTGGCTGGAAGATCGACCGCTGAATCTTTGAGTTCTGATAATACGATTGATTCAAAAGCGACCCCTGGTGAGTTCTCACTACCTCAGCTAACCACTACGGATATAGGCATTGCAACAATTGATGACGGTTTTCGATACCGCGCTGTAAATCATGTACTCGCCTGCACAAACGGCCTTCCTGCGGAGGCACACATAGGAAAGACCGTTCGACAAATTTTGGGTCCAGCCGCCGATGAATTTGAACCACGTCTCCGACAGGCATTTGGAACAGGTAAGAGTTTGATTTTTGAAGCTGCGGCTCGACTGCCAAGGAAACTAACAACCGGGCATTGGATTTTGTCCTATATCCCAATAAAGGACGCCAGCAACAAGGTTTCTATGGTTTGCGCCGTCGTTGTTGAGTTGACTGAAAGGAAAAAATTTGAGAACTCTTTGTTCAGTCTTATGGGCAAGCTCTCTTACTTGAAAGCGAGCTTGCTTATGAAACGCCGTCAAAGACGCGCGAAAAAATCACAGCATCCGCAGCCGTTAGAATTGCTGGAACAGTGCATGGCGGAAGCGATAGAAGTTCTTAGGATGGTTCGACCGTCAGCATTACCGATTGCAACGCAACCAGTCGATTCGTTCTCACAGGCAAAATCTTCTGGGACTCCTTTTTCTCTGAGCGGACTTTCGCGCAGAGAATCCCAGGTTTTGCAACTTTTGGCTTCGAACAAGAACAACAAAGAGGTAGCTGTCAACCTCGGTATAAGCGTCAGGACGGTTGAAGCTCACAGGCGCAGAATAATGGAGAAACTTGGACTTCACTCAATGGGTGAACTAATCCATCTGGCGATACGATACGGTCTCGTCGAAGCCTAGACCGTAAGTAGGATATTTCGCCGTGGAGTTTGCCAGCCCCCGCAGGTTGTGTAGCTCCCGCAGATGCGGCCCACAGGGAGGAGGAGGTCCGCCGTACTTGGCAGGTGGGCACGTTTTGAGCACGTCTGGAATCGGCAACGCTAGAAGCCGCATAAACATTGATGATTTGTTGGTGCGGAAGGAGGGATTTGAACCCCCACGGCCTTTCGGCCACAAGATCCTAAGTCTTGCGCGTCTGCCAGTTCCGCCACTCCCGCAGTGGTTCTGTTCATAATACCGGGAATCGCCCGCCGCCCGCCATACCCACGATAGCACCCGCCACGCCCACGATAAGACTGGATTGTGCCTGTTCTCGGGAGCATAATATCTTGTAATCGCTGTTGTTTTGGCCACCCCGCGGCCGAAATCTCACGCCTCTCCCCAGCAGGCGCGAACGAGAGGCCTCGCTGCGAAAGAGGGCAGCGCCATGATCATTCAGGAGCAAGGCGATCAGTTGATCCTGATCCGGCAGACGGACCACGCCGTACTTTCCGGATTTTTTGCGCGCGCGCTGGGGAACCATCTCTTCAGCCGGCCTCAGCCCTTCGAATCCTTCTGCCTGGCGGCAGCCGAGCACGACAATGGCTGGCACGAATGGGAGCTCCTCCCGCAGATCGATTCCAAGACCTTCGCACCGTATAATTTCATGTCCATTCCCACCGAGGAGCACATCTCTCTCTACCAGCGTGGCATCGAGCGCGTGGTTCGTGCTGACCGCTACGCCGGGCTGCTCGTCAGCATGCACTGCGCCGGCCTTTACGACCGCACGCGCGCCACCATGCCCGGCTTCTCCGCGAAATATGTAAAATCCAACGAATCGCATCTCGTCACCGATTTTCTACAGCGCCTCCGCCTTCAGCAATTGCGCCTCAAAGTGGACCTCCGCGCCGATCCGGTGATGAAAGCCTATGCGGACGAGAGCGCTCTGCAAGCGAATCTTCAGCGCCTCGAAGCGCTCGACCGCCTGTCTCTCTATTTCTGCCTCGCGCCTCTCGACGGCTCCACGATCGACGCCGTGCCCATCGATGGCAACGGCAGCGAAGCGGATTGGGATCTCCAACCCGCGGGGAACAATTTCGTTACGGTGAAGCCCTATCCCTTCGGTAAGGATCCGCTGGAAATCAGCATTCTTGCCCGCCGCGTTCCCCGGCGCCCCTACGCCGACCAAAACGAATTTCACAAAATTTTGGCCCAGGCGCCGTACTTCGCGATCAATTACACTTTGAGCGAAGATGGCGCGCGCATTCACTCCCGCACCGCCGTCGCCTGATCAATCCAATATTTGTCCGCGCGTCTCCGGCAGCGCCAGCGCCAGCAGCGCGGCCATCAGGAAAGCTCCCGCCTGCAAGAAAAACGCCGGACCAATCCCAAACTTCAGCGCGAGCGCTCCCACGGCGAACGGCGCGGCCGCGGAAAGTCCCCGGCCCACGTTGTAACTCAATCCCATTGCCGCTGCGCGAATTTCGCCCGGGAAAAGTTCGCTCACGATCGCGGCGTATCCCGAAAAATAGCCCGTCCCGAAAAAGGCGACCATCGGCCCGAGAGCCAGCAGCCAAAATGCGCTTCGCGACATTCCATAAATCGGCACGAGCGCGGCCGCGATGAGCAAATAGAAAAAGTACGGCTTGCGCCGCCCGTAAGCATCCGAAAAAAAGCCGAACACCGCGTAGCCCAGCCATTTTCCAAAACAAATCACCAGAAAAAACGCCGTCGTCTTGACCAGACTAAGCCCTCGGCCGCCGCGCGAGGGCGGCAAGGACAAGTACGCCGGAATCCACGTGAACAATCCCCAATAGCCGAACATGCTGCACGCGTTCATCGCGGTGGCCAGGATGCCGTTGCGCAGCACGCCTTTCTGCAGCAGCTTGTTCAGCGGAACCTTTACCTTGCGCGCCGCGCGTGCTTTCCATGATTCCGGCTCCGGCACTTTGCGCTGAATCCAGAAAACGAGAATCGCCGGCAATACGCCTACGAAAAAAACCGTTCTCCAGCCGAAGTGCGGCAGCACAAACGCCACGATAAGGGCGGCAATCGCTTCGCCGATCGCGTACGCCGATTGCATGAATCCGAGCGCTTTTCCGCGATGTTCCGCGCGCCACGTCTCTGCGATGAGCGCCGCGCCGGTCGTCCACTCGCCGCCCATCCCTAGCCCCAGCACAAAGCGGAACGCCGCCAGTTGCGGAATCGTGTGCGACAGTCCGCACGCCGCGCTGGCCAATGCGTAAACGAGGATCGACGCCGTCAGCGCGCGGACGCGACCGATGCGATCCGCTATGACGCCAAAAAAGAGACCGCCAATCGCGGAAGCAATCAGCGTCAATGAATTCAGCAATCCCGCGGTCCGCGAATCCATCGCAAAAGCCAGCATCAAGAACGCAAGGACCAGCGAATAGAGCATCACGTCCATGGCGTCGAGCATCCAGCCAAGCCCGCCGGCGATCAGCGAACTTCGTTCCGGTCCCGATGCGTCGCGAATCCAGGCGAGCCCAAACACAGACTGGGCGCTTTCTGACGGAGCAGATGTGCTCGAAGCGGGAGAAGGCGGGCTCGAAACGGGCGGGATTGTCACGCGGGGATTGTACCCAAAAGCGCTTTGCAGTGCGTCAGCAACTAAAGGGGCGGAATGCAACAACTGTTTCTGGCGGAGATTGCGGAACAGGGTGTACCATTCGGCCTCGCGGAATACTACCTGCCGTAGTATCGGTGCGATCAAAAATTCTTTTGGGGGCGAAGATGATGAGTGGTCTGAAAGGTTTAACGAGAGTCTGTTCCGTTCTTGCGGCGCTGGTTTTGTTCGGACTCGTTTGCTCGGCCGTTCGTGCGCAAACGCTGGATGAAAATGCGCTGAAGGCCATGAAGTGGCGCCAGGTCGGCCCGTTTCGCGGTGGACGCGCTCTCGCTGTCGCGGGAGTCGCCGGCGATCCCAACACGTATTATTTCGGCTCGGTTGCCGGAGGCGTTTGGAAAACAACCGATGGCGGCCTGGCCTGGACGCCGATGACTGATAAGACCGGGATCATGTCCGTCGGCGCGATTGCCGTGGCGCCCTCGGACCCCAATGTGATTTACGTCGGCACCGGCGAGTCCTGCTGGCGCGGAAACATCGCGTTCGGCGACGGCATGTATAAATCCCTCGATGCCGGAAAGACCTGGACGCATATCGGCCTGGAGGATACGCGCCACATCGCGCACATCCTCGTCAGCCCGACGGATCCCGACGTTGTCTATGTCGCCGCCATGGGCCACGCTTTTGGTCCCAACGAAACGCGCGGCGTCTTCAAATCCGTCGATGGCGGCAAAACCTGGAAGAAAATTCTCTATAAGGATGACAAGACCGGGGCCATCGACCTCACTTTCGATCCCTCTAACCCGCACATTTTATTCGCGGCGCTCTACGAAGCCCAGCGCTACCCCTGGACCGCCGTCAGCGGCGGACCCGGCAGCGGCCTCTATAAATCCATCGACGACGGCGCCACCTGGCAGCATCTCGAAGGCCACGGCTTGCCCTCGGGCGTTCTCGGACGCATCGGCGTCTCCGTTTCCGGCGCCGACGGCAACCGCGTCTACGCCATCATCGAGGCGGAAAAAGGCGGCATCTACCGCAGCGAAGACGCCGGCGAAACTTGGCATCTCATCAATCCCGATCATCGCTTCACGCAGCGCGCCTGGTATTTCCATCACATTTTCGCTGATCCGAAGAGCGTCGACACCGTCTATGTGTTGAACACTGCCGTTTACCGCTCGACCGATGGCGGCCATACCTTCGGCTACATTCGCGCTCCTCACGGCGATAATCACGGTTTGTGGATCGATCCCACGCACCCGGACTGGATGATCAATTCAAACGATGGCGGCGCCACAGTTTCTCACGACGGCGGAAAGTCCTGGAGCACGCAAGCGAATCAGCCCACCGCCCAGTTCTATCACGTCGCCACGGACAACGCCTTTCCCTATCACATCTACGGCGCGCAGCAGGACAACTCCACCGTCGCGATTGCCAGCCGCAGCGATGATGGCGTGATTGACCGGCCGGATTGGTACGATGTCGGCGGCGGGGAATCAGGTTTTGTCGTTCCCGATCCCAAAGATCCCGACATCGTGTATGCGGGCTCCTACGACGGCCTGATCACGCGGTTCAACAAGAAAAATCACCAGGAGCAGGATATTTCTTCCTGGCCCCTTAATCCCATGGGCTCCGGCGACGCGGATTTGACGCATCGTTTCCAGTGGACCGCCCCGATCATGATGTCCGCCAACGATCCAGGCGCCCTCTACCACGGCGGCGAAGCCGTTTTCAAGAGCACCGACGAAGGCATGACCTGGACGGCCATCAGCGGCGATTTGACCCGCAACGATAAGAGCAAAGAGCAGTCTTCTGGCGGCCCGCTCACCCAGGACAACACCAGCGTCGAGTATTACGGCACGATCTTCGCGCTCGCCGAATCCCCCATCGAAAAAGGACTCATCTGGGCCGGCTCCGATGACGGCTTGGTTCATGTCACTCGCGATGGCGGCCAGCATTGGACCGATGTCACTTCCAAGCAGTTCGGCGAATGGCCCCGCGTCAAGAGCATCGACCCCTCGCCGTTTTCCGCAGGAACCGCCTACCTCGCTGTTGATCGTCACCAACTCGACGATTTCCGTCCTTATTTTTTCAAGACCGATGACTACGGCAAGACGTGGACCAAAATCACGAACGGCTTGCCGGAGAACAGCTACTCCCAAGTGGTCCGCGAAGATCCCAAGCGCAAGGGCTTGCTCTATGCAGGCACCGAGACTGGCATCTACATTTCCTACGACGACGGCGGCCATTGGCAATCCCTGAAACTCAATCTGCCGACCACGCCTGTTCACGACCTCACCATCAAGGGCGATGACCTTGTCGTCGCGACCTACGGCCGCGGTTTCTGGGTTCTCGATGACATCGCTCCTCTGCGCCAGATGACTTCTGCCGAGGAAACCGCCGATGTTCATCTCTTCCAGCCGTCTCCGGCCGTGCGCTTCCGCGGGCCCGGCTTCACTCTTCCAGCCACCGTTCCGGTGGGTGCAAACCCGCCCTCCGGCGCCATCATCTATTATTCGCTGAAAACGGCCCCTAAGGACCAAATCAGCCTCGAGGTTCTCGACGAGCACGGCAAGCTCGTTCGCAAATATTCCAGCAAGAAAACCGGCGCTGGCGCTTCTCCAGTCGAAGAAGAGTTCGGCTTCCGGATGCAATCAGCGGAGCTTCCTGCCGAAGCCGGGCTGAACCGCTTCGTCTGGAATTTACAATATGAATCTCCCACCACCGTTCCCGGCTCCGTCGGCTGGGGAGGCCGTCCCGAAGGGGCGCTCGTTGCCCCCGGCACCTACGAAATCAAACTGACCGTTGGCGGAAAGACCGAATCCGCCAAAGTGGAAGTGACCAAAGATCCGCGCGTTTCTACTTCCCAAGCTGACCTCGAAAAGCAGGAAGAGCTTGCCAAGCGGATTAGCGATCGCGTGGGCGCGGGCGATGAAGCGGTGAACCAGATTCGCAGCGTACGCAGCCAGCTTGATGCGCTAAAGAAGCGGCTTTCCGCGGACGCCAGCGCAAAACCCGTCGTCGACGAAGCCGACGCTCTCAGCAAGAAAATCAGCGCCATCGAGGCGAAAATCATCCAGCCGAAGGCCACCAGCGGCGAAGACGCCCTCAATTATCCGATTCAGGTTGCCAACCAGCTTGCCGCGCTCCAGGAGACGGTGGAAAGCGCCGACACGGCGCCGACCGCCGCTGCTTACACCGTTTTCGACGTGCTCAACAAGCGGCTTGACGAGCAGCTAGCCGCCTGGCACGAGGTCCAATCCAAAGACCTCGCGGCTCTTAATTCCTCGATCCAGAAAGCTCATATCCCCGCGATTGCACCAGCGGCGGAAAAACACGAAGCGGGCGAAAACTAGAAACGCATAACCGCCTGTCCGTTTACCAAGCGAAGAGGAGGGTGCCAACGCGCCCTCCTCTTTCCATCTTTTCTCTCGTCCTGCCGGCGATTCAGAATATCGATTGCTCTAAAATCCAACTTTTGCTACTCTCCGCGCACAGTTGATCCCCCTCGGAGGTGCGTTCATGGCATTTTGCAAAGCGTGTGGTCAAGATTCAGGCGAAGCAGCATTTTGTCCGAAGTGCGGTGCGCCGCAAGCAGCCACGCAGGGTGGAGCTGTGGCCGCTCCCGCCGCGGCCCCTGCCACCGCGGGAATGGATGAAAATGTTGCCGCGTTAGTGTCTTATATCGCTGGATGGGTTACTGGCCTTATCTTTTTGCTGATCGACAAGCGTCCATTCGTTAAGTTTCATGCGGCCCAGTCCATTGCATTCTGCATCGCAATTATTCCGTGTTGGATTGCCCTGTGGGCCGTTGAGTTTATCCTCGCCCATATTCCGATAATCGGTTTTCTCGGCCTCATCATGTTTCCGATTTTCAGTCTCCTTATTTTTGCAGTTTGGATTCTCCTCATGTACAAGGCCTATAGCCACGAAATGTTCAAGCTGCCCATCATCGGCGACATTGTCGAGAAGATGGTCAACAAATAAGACCCACTCTGGCAATTGCGGCCCGGAGCTGTCCGGTCACCCCGGACGGCTCTCTTTTTTCCATGCCTCACCATGCGCGCTTTCCACTTGACTTCTTTTTCATGTCCCTACAACCTAAAAGGCTTTCTCTTTTCCGGGGAAAAGCACGCTAAGAACTGAAAGGCGCCATCACTTCCACATGACCCGCGTCCGGCTGTGCTTCCACGATCGTTGTTTTGATGGGACTGCTTCCGCCGCTCTTTTCTACCGATTTTTCAAGGAAAAGTTCGATCCGGCCGCGGAATTCGGCTTTACCGGCATGACCCATCGCGCTTCGCAACCCTGGACTCCCGGCCTTTTTGACGGCGACGAAAACGCCATCGTCGATTTCAAATATTCAAATTCGCCCAAAGTCACCTGGTGGTTCGATCATCACCAGAGCGCTTTTCTCACGCCTGCCGATGCCGAACATTTCCGCAGTCATCCCGGCCCGCACATGTTTTACGAACCGGACTACAAATCCTGCACGAAACTGATCGCTACGGTGGCCCGGGAAAAATTCGCTTTCGATACCAAGCCCCTCGCGGAGTTGATTCACTGGGGAGATATCATCGACGGCGCGCAATATCCCACGGCCGAATCCGCCGTCGAACTCGTCGAGCCTGCCACCCAGCTTGCCCTGGTTATCGAAGCAGCTCCCGAAGACGGCTTGCCCGCGCGCATCATTCCAGAGCTGGCCTATCGTCCCCTCGCGGAAATGGTCAAGCTTCCGCTTGTCGCAAAACATCTTGGCCCTCTGCTCGAACGCCACCGCAAATCCATCGAAATTCTTCGCCAGCGCGCTGAAGCCGTCGATGGCGTGATTTTCTTTGACGTCAGCGATCTCGATCTCGAGGGCTACAACAAATTCATCCCCTACCTGCTGCATCCCGAATGCGTTTATTCGGTCAGCGTCAGCTCCTCCCCGGTTCGCGCCAAAGTTTCCCTCGGCACCAACCCCTGGAACCAGGCCACCGCCGACAAAAATCTCGCCTCGCTCGCGGAAAAGTTCGGCGGCGGCGGCCATCCCCGCGTCTCCGCCATTTCCTTCGATCCCGCCGACCTCCCGCGCGCCCGCCAAGTCGCTCGCGACCTAGCCGCGCAACTCCGCGCCAAGTAAAGCTTGGTCGCCGCCGAAGTGCTGTCCTCCACGATTCAGCCCGCCGCACCCGTCTGAGCTATGGCCCAGTGACATCAATCTGTTCGTGTAAATAAACGGAGGGTGTAGCTTTCCAGTCCTCGTTGAACTGGCTCGCCCGTTCGACAAAAATGCGCGTCCTGTGTAAAATTCAAAACTACAGTGGGCCGGTAGCTCAATGGTAGAGCAGTTGACTCTTAATCAACGGGTTGCAGGTTCGAGTCCTGCCCGGCTCACCAATCCTTCGGATTTGTTCTTTCTTTGCAACTAACTAACTCCCGCTACTCTTCCTCCATCTGCCCTTGCGAGGAAACGGAAGGGAACAATAAGGCTGCGACGTTGGCGACATCCCGTCCTTTCGAGCCCGCCGCAGAACGCGTGTAGACCCGAAGCGTCGCCTCCATTTAGACTGCCCAAGTATGTCCTGCGCAGCTCGTATGGTCGCGCCTGAATCGCTTAGCCAACTTGCACGAGTATGGCGCTGCACGTGCCAAACGTCCTGCCGTTGGGTCGTAGTATCTAGCGCGATAGTATGATGCACACGAAGATTTCGAGTTCACGCCGTTGACGTGTTCCGTCATCGCGGAAGTCCGTCCGAACAAAACCAATTGGGATTCTTCCGTGCCCAAGTTCACAAGCTCGGACCGAAACATCTCTCTCAGCCTTCGAAAATGTTCTCGATATCCCGGGTGCCATGCAGCACGCGTACAATTTCAGTTACGCCGGCGACTACTCGATAGAAAATGACGTACCTGCCGACTGGAAAACTCTGAATCTCCGGAGCCAATTCATGTCTGTGGCGGCCCAAGCCGGGCTGACGGGCCAGCAATTCCATCGTCTCGTAGATTTTGTCGATAAAAGCATCGGCGTTCGCTTCGCTATCATCAGCGATGTAGCTCCAAATCTCGAGTAGATCCTCGCTTGCCCGAGGGCTGATGCGGGGCTGGGTCACTTACTTCGCACTCTTCCGTGATTTCTTTTCGCGCGCGATGCGTTTGATCTCTCGTGGGTCGAACACAACGGAAGATCCGCTGTCCAAGCCTTCCTGTACGTCTCGGCGGAGTTTCTGAAGCTTCAGAGATCGCAACTGATCTTCTTGTTCCATGAGGCGCAGTGCTTCGCGAACGACCTCGCTGGCCGAGTTATAAGAGCCCGAGGCGATCTTCTCGCGGATCATCTCCTCAAGGTGGGGAGTAAGGCTGATGTTCATAGGCATGGCGGAGACCTCGGAAGTACGATAAACCCAAGGATAGCTTCGTTGGCAAGGCTTGTCAATTTTTGACAATACGACCATCCACAGCGATTGCGCTATAAAGTTCGCAACTTACGTCACAATGCTAGGTTGGCCAGCATTCGGGGGTGACGCGTCTATCCTCCACCCGGCGCGAATGCGCCGCTCTTCCGGCCGCTCTGCGGCGCTCACATGGTAACCGACCAGCGGAAAATCTTCGGGCAGCCCTTCTGTGCCAACTTTCGGCTAATCCATCAGCCAGATTTTGGCGATCTTGCCATTCGTCCAGGCGAAAAGAATCTTCGACGCCTCATATCTACAAAGAATGATGACCGGCCTGGTCGCGTGAATTGTTTTCTGGCCGTAAACGTCCTTGTATTCTCCGGGTTTTTGACTCCAAACGACAGGCGCATCTCCTTCAGTTGTTTGCAGAGTGGTTGTCTTCCAGATTGCCCCAACCTGATGCGCCAAGACTAGCTCATTCTTTCCCTTGGCCACGCTCTTTGTAGTCAGGACCAATGCGAATGTCGGCTTGCCGTCGCCATAGAAGTCAACCTTCACTAGGCCGGGGCAGTCATCAGTGTGCCCTTTCTGAAAAAAACCTCTGTCATCGTCACCGAGATCCGACAGGCCTACGAGCGTGCGGCTCGACACCACGCAAATCTACACGCATGTCTCGATTCGCATGCTGAAACAGGTCCACACATCTACCCACCCAGGGGCGAGGTTGACGCCGGAAAACGGCCAGGCTGGAAAATTGGATATGCCCTCCGAACAATCGGCGGATAGCACCGCCACGCAAAATTCGAACTGAGTCTGCCATAGACTGGCCTGAATGGGCACATTACAGCCAAAATTGCTACGCGAGTAATCGGGCGCGACTTAAAATTTGATGGATGATCTCACTCGGCCAGCAAGGAGCGAGGGGAGTGGCCCGTCCAACCTCAAGGTCAGACGGCTGGCCGGCTGAAACGGCACCAGAATATCCACAGGCATCGTATTACAGCGCCAGATACTATGATCCCGCCGTGGGCCGTTTTATCGGCGAGGATCCGCTCAGCTTCCTTGGTGGCACCAACAGATACGAGTATGTAGAAAACCGGCCCACGAACTTTAGGGATTCTCTAGGTCTCTGCCCGGACCCCGACTGCGTAAGGCGAGCGTGGGGTAAATTTGACGATGCCGGGGGTGAGATCGATCGCAAAATTATGTGGAAGCCTTTGAAGGGAGCCGTGTCAGGAGCCGTCTGGGGATGCTTGGTCGACGTAGAGACGGGTTGTCTGCCTGCAGCGGGTGGAGGGGCAATCTTCGGCTTTTGGGGCGGTTTAGCCTGGGGTGTTCTGGACGCAAGCTACGTGAACTTCGCAGAAAGCTGGAAGGCTTACAAGCAGTTGAAGATTGATCTCGCAGCATGCGAAAAATGAGGATTACACAATCCCACTCGACCTTAACCTCTCATGAGAACGGCGGAGACAATTCCAATGAGCAGTAAACCCCTAAGCTACTGGCGATTGGTGTTGCGATTTGGAATCCCATTCATGCTTCTATTTCATGTAACGGACTATATCTTATTTGTCGGAGACCGGACACTCGACCCTCGTCGATGGATATTCCGTGCTGCTATTGACATACCCATTATTCATTGCAACCCTTGGCACCTATGGGCTTGGAACAGGTATGTCGCCGGGGCAGACGACGTTTGATGACTACTACACCTACTCCGTCTACAACTCGGACTACTGTGCGTATGACCCCTACTGTCCTTACAACGGACAGTTCTTCGCAACCAGCAGCGAGAGCGTCATACCTGTGATTAATAGTCTGACGCCGAGTTGGGGACAGATCGGCACCAGCACGTCAGTTACGATTCAGGGGACAGGCTTTGGCACCGCTCCAACCGTCGGTCTATCAGACTCAAGCCTAACCGTATCTTACGGCACCCGAAATGACACCTCGATCTCGGCAACGATTACAATTCCTAGTACGACGACGGCGGAGATAGTGTCACTAACCGTAACCAACAACACGGCGGTAGATGGAAGTCATCCCACAAGCCTTCCCGTGAATTTCCAGGTTACTCCGGCGACTGCTACCCCCGTAAATTTTAAGATATACAGCGAATCCAACCTGAACACGGGCGCGCTCTTCTTCACCTATACGTGGTCTTCGAGCACCGGCACACAGAGCGACCTCTCAGCTTGCACCCTGGGTGAGACCGTGTATTACCCGAACTACCCCTCGACCCCATATAATTGGCCAGCGCCGATGGTCGCATCAACAATCGACCCAACCGTTCTATCTGGTTCTGCCACAAACACGGCTTCTACGGATACAAACTACCCTCCGGACAGCTACTCGACACCCTACTCAGCCTCCAATTTTAGTGCTACGCAACGTTTCTGGTGGCAATGCTCCAATTATCAAAGCGGTGCAATCCAAACGCTCTACCCGACACAAACCATCATGAGATATATTTTCAACGATACTGACGGGTTCTGGAAATACCAAATCAGTAAATCCGGTTACGTCAATACCGTTAAGCTGCCCAACCAGTAATCTAGTAGCGCAATCTGATCGGGCAAATCGCGAGCCGAGATGAAGGGAGACGCAACAATGGCACTACTAGCGAGAATATCAGCTATCGTCCTCTTGTTGGCAGTTGTGTCCACTACTGAGCGTAAGTCCGTACAAGCAAATCCTGAAACCGGATGCCAGCTAGTTCAGCAGGCCCTTCAGAACTATCAGCAACTTAAAGTCGGCCTTTCGCGAAGCGATGCAATCAGATATTTCGTACCAGACGGGGGCATGCAGTTCCCATCGTCTGGACGCTACGTGGACCCTAGTTGTAGGTACCTACACGTAGACATTGAATTCAAATTAGCAAAACCCGACGCGATTTTGCCCTCTCCGGATGACAAAATCATGAGCATTTCGAAGCTTTATGTGGAGTATCCGGCCAAAGATTAGAGCTTCGGTCAAGTCGCAGGACGAAGACAGCATATTCTTGTGGCCCAGGTGGTTCTATAGCCCTCGCCATGGAGACCGAACGCCCTGATGTAGAACTAGCCCGATCTGCGCTGTCGCTCCGCAAGATTTTGCCATGCTCATGAAAATTTCGCGCCATTTCGGTTGTCTCCTGCTCGTGGTGCAGGCCATATATTCCCTTGGAATAGGTCGGGCGCGAGACGCGGCAATCCTGTGGGACAATGCGACGCTTAGGGGTGTGCGAGACGCGAAGATGGGCGCGCCAATGGCGTCGCGGGCGCTTGCGATTGTCCATACATGCATGTTCGATGCCTGGGCCGCCTACGACGAAAAAGCCATCGGTACGCAATTGGCGGGTGGCCCGGATGACCTGCTCCCGAATCTGAGAAGCTCCCGTCGATCAAGCGAAGAACTCCTCTCCCTTTCGCGAATCAATCTAACGCGGAGGGTGCCCCAGGTTCGTTTTTTGAACCTGGGTCTTGGGGTTGCTTTTTCTTCTCTCTCCTCCGCGTCAATCGCAATCAGCCCCCCTCCTCCTCCGTAATAAAACCCCCAACTGCTCCACGCCCAATCTTTCGGATGCTTCACCAACCCGCGAATCACCGGATTCGCGTGCATGTAATTCAATTTCTCCTTCTTTTTCCCCTTACTGTACACATTGAAATCGTAAAACCGGCCTGCCAAAACGCCCGCAGCGCGCCTCCCGTCTCCCCAAACGGCAATCGCATCTGCCCCGCGCACGCCGGCCTTCCGCGCTTCCGCAGTTTCCGTGCCACGCGCAGCTTCAATTTCTGCAACACCGTCGACGGCGTCCCCTGCTTCGGCTCGCTCACCAGCACATGCACATGCTCCGGCATCACCACGTAGCCGATCAATTGAAAACCCGTCTCGTCGCGTACTCTCCCCAACTCTTTCACGAAAATGTCCCGTGCACGCGCGCGGCTTCAACAGCGGCAGCCGCCGATAACAACTGAACGTTATGAAATGCAGATCGCCTTTGCCGTAGTAGCGCTTCAGACCGGCAGGCATCGCCAGCCCCACAAGAACAACGTCAAACCCAAGACCCAGGTTCAAAAAACGAACCTGGGGCACCCTCCGCCTCTCCATACTTTCCCGAAAAATACCGCAGTGATATTCTCTCCATCATGCCCATGCCCGCAAATAGAAACCTCCCCATGCCCGGGCCACCCGCCCATTTTTATAATAGCCAAAGCCCTATCACCGATCGGTACCACACGGTCCCTTTTGCCTTTTCCTTCTCGAACAGTTACGAGGCCGTGTTTTTGATCGACTTCGTAGAGTTTCAAGTGCAGAAGCTCCATGCGACGCAAACCGCTGGAGTAAAGAAGTTCGAGCACAGGCGTATCTTGCGCGTGGAGTTCCGCACTGCAGGAGAGTTGCGCCCCGCAGAAAAGCGACAACGCGACAGGGAATCCACACGGGCAGAAAGGCTTAGCCGTGGCCCCTCCTGGTCGAGTCTGCCCGAAAGTATACTCTAAGATTAAATAATCTGAAAACTACTAAATCGAACCCCTTTGGCGTCACTTACATCGAGCGGCTCCCGCCGCCGCAAACCGTTGTCGCTAAATCATGGCGAAGCCATTCGCGAGCCAGCAATCTTCTGCATTTTCAAGCAATTACAAGCTCCGCCCTCCGTCATTTTCAAACCACCACAAACGCCCCACCCAGTAACCCCTTTCGCTTCAATCCCTTACAAATCCCTTCCGTCCCTTCCATCTGCTCCACTGCTTTTCCCCTCGTTCCCGTCCTAGTACAGGCGTACTCTCCAATATTGAATCGATTTTGTACCCGGAGTCCTATTGTTCCCTGGACCTCTCCCGGATACACTCTCTCTTCAATCTGGAGGTATGCCTTGACCGGCTCCGAACGCCGCACAACTCAGCGCTTTCAAATGCGGCTGCCGCTTACCGTCCGTTGGACTACGGGAGCTGCGGTTGGCGAAACCAGCACCGAATCCCGCGACGTCAGCTCTCGCGGCGTGTACTTCTTTCTTTCCAAGGACGTCCGCGAAGGCTCGCCTGTCGAAATTCTTTTGACCTTGCCGAATGAAATTACTTTGGCGGGTCCGGTGCGCGTGCGCTGCCTCGGCCGCGTACAGCGGACCGAACCTCGCGACGAAGGCGCCATCGGCGTCGTCGCCGCGATCGAGCGGTACGAATTTCTCCGCGGCGAAGACGAAGCTAAGTAGCCGTTTCGTCTCGAACTAGCCGTTTCGGCCTGAAGTATCCGCTTTGTGCCGGCGCAGCCGCTTCGCGCCGCAGTAGCCACGCTCGCGCTGCAGTCGCCGCTTCGTGCTTCACTTGCGGCGCTCGCGGCACAAAAAAGTTTTCCAAAAGTTTCTTGCTCGCTCACTGCGGAGGCGGGCAGGATAGCCGGGGACCTCGGCCCCTCAGCGGAGACCCCGGCTCACATTATTTTCCAGAAGATCAGCCCGATCCCCTCGGCCCTTCCCGCGCTCTCGGCGCTCTCGCGGCCTCGACTCTGCTCGCGTCATCCGTTTTCTTGCAGACAACTATCAGCGATAAGCCGTCAGCCCATCTGCGTCCTTCTGCTTCCTTCACCTCCTCTACTTCCCTTACTTCCTCTACTTCATTCGATTTCTTCACCTGGTTTACCTCGACCCACGATTCACTTCTCTCCGCCATCGCCACCTCTGGCCGCCAAAGTCTTTCCTGAACGCCAATACCTGTTTCGGCAGCGCGCCGCCGATGCGGCTCGATGCGCCGCGATGCCCCCCTAAAATGGATTTGGACCACCCGGATGCGCTGCCCCAAATGCCAATTCGATCATCCGTTGCAGACCACCGAGTGTCTGAAGTGCGGAATTGTCTTCTCGCGTTATCAGCCGCCGCTCGAAACCGCCGCGAACCAGCTTAATCCGAACGTCCCCGCAGCCGTGTCCGCTCCTCCCGCGCTAGCCGTGTCCGCTCCTCCCTCACTGGCCGAGCCTGTTGCCGCCGCCCACGATGTCCTTAGCCTTGGCCGCGCCGATGCACGGACCGAGTTGCAGTACCGCATCTTCGCGCTTCCCTTGGCCTTGCTTCTGGCGCGCCTCGTCGCCGGCACAAGTCTGCGCATGGCGGCAGGCATGCTAGCCATGGTGCTGCACGAAAGCGGGCACGCTATCACCGCGTGGCTCACCGGCCGCTGGGCCGTGCCGTTGCTCTGGGTCACGCCGCACGGCCAGGAGCGCTCGTGGGCAATCGTTCTGCTTGTGACCGCCGTTATTCTTTTTGGCGGATTTCTCGCGTGGCAGGCGGAGCGCCCGGGATGGCTTCTCATCGCGGCCGCAGTGCTCGTCCTGCAACTGGTCGTTCTGACTTTGCCCGCGGAAGCCATGATCATTTTCTTCGGCGATGGCGGCGCGATGATCCTGGCCACAATCTTGATGGCGACCTTTTACGCGCCGCGCGAAAGCGCTGTCTACAAAAGTTGGGGCCTGCGCTGGGGATTGCTCTTCATCGGCGCGCTCAGCTTCATGCATGTTTTTCTGATGTGGCGAGGGCCGCTCGAAGATCTTCCCTTCGGCGAAATTGAAGGAGTGAACCTCTCCGATCCCAGCTTGCTCACCGAAATGTACGGCTGGTCGGTCCTTCAAATGGTTGATCGCTATGTCCGCCTCGGCATGTTCTGCCTCGCGGCCATCCTCGCGCTCTACATTTGGGGGCTGGTCTCCGCGTATCTCGAATTGCGTCGGAGCGCGTCTGCGTAGCGGCCACGCGGCCGGCGTCTTCGAATCGACCGATTCGCCTTCGTCTAGAGGCTCGTTCCCGCGTGGTTCTTTTCGGCAAGCTGCTCGACCAGTTGTTCGAGATCGGGATAACCTGCTCCGAAGCTTCGCGTGAGCCAGTTTCCGCCGCGCTCAGCAATTCTCTCCCCGTCCGCCAGCACATCGAACTGGCCCGTCTTGCCAGGCCTGCACACAGCGTCAATGTTCAGTCGCTGCTTGATCAGGGTCACGAGACTCGCGACCTTGGCACCGTTGTTGTGTCACGTCGGACAATGAACAATTTCCACTTTCATGTGGCCTCCTTTGGCGTTATCGCACCGCGGCACCCAGACCAACTCTACCAGCAATTCCTCTCCGTCCACGAAGCGTCATTCTGATTTTGCACTCCCTTATGTTTCTTTCTCTTTCCCCATTGGCCTTTCCTCATTCCACTCCCGTCCTCGCCTCCGCATTCATCGCAGGCCGGAGCTTGCCCGCCGCCAACTTCTCGAGCGCGCGCAGCCGCTCCTTCAGTTCGCCGCTCTCCAAACGCCCCTCGCGGTACAGCCACCGCAGAAAATCCTCCGCTCGCCGCTCACCTTTCAGCGAATTGCATTCCGCGCAGCTCGAGACCAGGTTGCGATAAGAATTGCTGCCCATCCACGCGCGAGGCACTACGTGGTCGAGGCACCGCGTTGCCGGCCTGGTTCGCCGGAGGCAGTAAAAACAGCGCCCGCGTTCCCGCACATGGATTGTTCGTTGCAGCGCCCGCGAGGCCATGAAGTCGGCTTCCTCGGGGTTGAGATTGGCCAAGCGCGGCAGGGGCTGCGTCTCGTGGGCGACGATTTTTCCCGCGCGTATTGCGCGAACCTCCGCTGGCAAGCGCACCTCGATTGTGTGACCCCACTTGCCTTTCTCCGCGAGGCGGAAAACGCCCTTGGCCAAGAGCCGGCGTACGCCTTTGCGGACCATCCATCGCGTGAGGCCAGCGACGCGGTTTAACTCGGGGATGGAGAAGCGCACACGCGATTTCCCCTCCAGCCGGCTATGCCGGAGCAAATGCGAATACACCGCGCGCTCGATCACCGAAAGCTGCAGCCCCGGAATCAATAAATCCTCGAACTGCTTCCAGATTTGTACGCCGTTCACCTTTTTGTTTGTCATATATCGTAGCGCCGGCATCTTGCCGGCTCCCTTCTTCGGAATGTTGTCGGAGAATCTCGGGAAAAAGTCTTCGAGGCAATGTCGCCAAAATGCAGGGAAATGCAGGGAAATGGCGGGAAATGCTGGGGCACGATACATCGTGCCCGTTTAGGAGTTTTTCAGGGATCACCGGGAAATCGAACTAGGCGACTTCGCCGCGAAAGCGTCCCAAAAAACAAAAAGCCCCGACTAAAAGTCGGGGCGCACGTTTCTCCACTTCTAAGCTACCACTTTTCCGCCTGGCCACCCTCCCCTTGTGTCCTGTCAGTTAACAGCAATAAAAGCCCGCGGCGGCGCGCGTCCTGCCCGTAGGGAAATCAGGTATACGGCGTATTAATGTATACTGTACGGTAAGTATTGAGCTGGCTTCCGGATCGCGATTGGGTGGCGAGCAAAATCCGCAACGCTCCCCGCACCGTGCCGGCGGAAAGGTGGTATATTACCAAGTGGCGGTCGACCGGCTATCGCGTCCTGAAGCTGTCAAGCTCCTTCGGGAGTGCCTGCGAATCGGCAAGATTATCCCGGGCAAACACTTTCGCGACGAGCTGGCAGCGGAAGGGCTAATTCTCCCCGATGCGCTCCGAGTGCTTAAGACAGGGAACATCTTCCAGGAGCCGGAGTGTGACCCCAAAACCGGTGATTGGAAGTACCGGGTCGAGGGCAGGGAAGTGGACGGCAAATGGCTCGCGATCGTGTTTTGCTTCAGAGCCACGGATACCGCATTTCTGATCACCGTGTTTTCCGTCGAGGTGAAGCGAAAATGAAGAAAGCTCAGTGCAGCAACTGCGGAGCAGAAGCCCGAATTGATCGAGGCGATTACGAGTTTAAGGAAACCGGCCTGCGCGATCTCGTCCTCCTGGATATCGAGCTCATTAAGTGCGGGAAATGCGGCAACGTGGACCCCGTCCTCTCCCACGTCGAGGAGCTGATGCACATCGCCGCTATTGCCATCCTTCAAAAACCTTACCGGCTTGGCGGTGAGGAACTCCGTTTTCTGCGAAAGCACATTGATCTGAAGCAAGAGGAATTTGCCAGGCTGCTTCGCGTGAACAAGACGACGCTCTCGAAGTGGGAAAACAATGAGGACCCTATTGGAGTGCAGAGCGACCTCTTGGCCAGAGCAATCGTGATTTCCCGCGACAAACGGTTGGAGAAGCGCGCCGCCGACCACATTCGAGCCTTCGAGAAGATTGCCGACCAGCAGAAACGCGTGCGCGTGGAAGTGGATGCTCAGAAGCGCGAATTCGAATATGCGTGAGCGAGCTGGTTTCGGTTGGGGAGTGAGAGAGGATTTGCGTTGGCCGGCCGGGGTCTGCAGACAAGGCTCAACTCTCGCAGCGAAGAGTCAAAACCCGCACCCTGAAAACCGCAGGGATGCGGCACCCGGCCTTGAAGGGCGGGCACGCCTGCAGAGCGGCGCGAGTTACGGCTGATTTTTCTGTCACTATTTCAGGTAGCGAAGCGCAACGCATCCTGATTTAAAAATCTTGGACTCGGCAAGTCTTAATTGCAATTTCTCCCATAGGCTGACACCTTCAAACAACCGTCTCCCTTCTCCTGCAACTATCGGGTGAACCACAAATTGATATTCGTCAATCAGACCAAGCTCTACAAGTTGTGAAGGAACGGCTACACCGCCGGTTAAAATATTTTTGCCCGGTTCTTTCTTCCATTTAAGTATTTCCTCTTGAAGGTTCGTACGAACAATTCTCGTTTTTCCCCCTTCAGGGCTGTCCAATGATTGTGAGAAAACAATGATTTTGTCGACGGCGTCAAATGCCTGGGCGAATTCGTAATCTGCTTTTGTTTGCCCGGAATGGTTTTTCGCCACATCGGGCCAATAAGGAACCATCAATTGATACGTTTTACGCCCGTAGAGGAATGTGTCAGCTTCTCGGGTGAGGTGCGTAAAATACTCAAGCGTTTCTTCATCGGGATTGAATTTGGTGTGGTCGCAGCAGCCGTCCAGGGTGACGTTGATTGCGTAGATTAGATTTCTCATTTCCGCCTCGGGTCGAGCAGCATGGTCTTCGAACATAAAACCAATCAGTTTGAACCGCGCGTCATTGCAACATAAAGTTTAGGTGCATCCAAATGGAAAAGGCAGTCCCCGATGTTGACGGCTTTCGTTTGCCGTGAACAGTCTGTGCCTTCACCGGGAAGCCGGAGATGTAAAGGATGTCATGGGACTGAACACAAGAACCGCAAAGGGTAGGCCGCACTGAGCGGTCTCAGCTTGTTAAAGATCCGCCACCCGCCCGTTTTCGGTTGCCCACAAAGATTCTTATAAAACGATGTTCGCAAATCTCACGGAGCGGACCAGACCACGTTATTGTCATTGCCAAATAGCAGAGACGATCCGTCGTTGCTGACCGTGAGCCTAAGGCTTGGCCCTGGGGCTGGTTGAGCTTCCGTGCCGGTGTCTCCCATGAACAGCGACGCGACACCGGAGGTCGACATTTCGAGAGTCGCCCGCCTCTTGCTATTCGCGTGCACCTCTACGGACGCTCCAGGCTCCATGACCTGTGCAATGACGCCGGGATTCGCATGCTGGTCGCGGAGGATCAGCATTGGGCCATACGCGTCTTCTACTTGAGCGTCCAATCGCAAGATGCCTTCTGCATCATAGAGGCCGATCCAGGGTCCTCTTTGTCCGTCCCCGTTCCACTCTAGGCGCACACGGCACTTACCGTTTCCGTCGTGGAGTTCAAGTGACGAGCCTTTAGATGTGACTCCCATCCCCGCACGGAAGGTTCCATTCGCATCGAATAGGGCAAGCGACGGCCCATGCTCGTGCGTTCCGAGAGCGGCCCTCTTCTTTCCTTCAGCATCCTTCACAACGAAGCCCCGAGCTGTGATTTCCCGATCAGTGTCAGACTGCTCCGTGGCGAGGGCGGCGAGATGCGCTACCTACTTTTCCAATTCTTCGAGTCTGTGAGCGATAGCCTGCATGTCAGGAGTCACGGAATCATCCTCCACGGTCTTGGCAGAATCTCGTCGTGATAGTAGATACTCTATGCCCAGGCGTCGGCCCTATGGCTGGCGGGTGGCCACGCCTTAGCGCCCCGAGATGATTTTGACTGCGCTTTTTTCGGGGTCTGGTCTTCGTTCTCATCGCGGATCATACCAGAACCTTTACTGTCTCAAGAACTGAGGCTATTCTATCGCCGAATTACGCCATGTAAGTCAAGAATGAGTCTGAGTTCAAAGGATGTCCCACACTGCAAGGTTGTTTGGGGACATAAAGAACCGAATGGCTAAGCCTTCAATTCTGCCACCTCTTGACCTAGGCCATGCCTTCGTCCACGTGATCAACGAACATCGGTGGCTGGCGGCCAGCGGGTGCTCCTGGAAACTAGTCGGGCCGAAGGCGCGAACGCGGCTCAAGCTCGAAGCACACGAACTGGTTCCGAACATCGACGCAATGGCACTCGACTCGGTGTTCGTTCATGCTCGCGCGTTGATTAACTTCTATACGAACCACGGCCGGGAGACAGATATTCTACTGAAGGACTTCGACCGTGCAATTGACTCCTGGACCGAGACTCGACTTGTTGAGTTACGAAAACCGATCGAGGTACACCTGCTACACCTCACGAATTGGCGGGATATTTCATATCGCTTGGCTTACTCAGCCGACTTCGCGACATATCGGCGCTACGATTGGAACCGCGAAACCACAAAAATAGTAGCACTACTTCACAAAGCCCTTCGATCCGCGTCGAAACAACCCGGCGATTGGCAGGCACCGTTCAAAGAACTGTACGAAGCTTCCCGGAAGCGGCATTCGGACAAGTTATCGTCGTGGCCGGAAAATCTGGGTGAAAAGGCCGATATCTTGCGATATCTTGAATCTTTGAATCTCTGAATTGCAGAGTGCCCCAGGTAGTGCTTTACCACCTCGGCGCCGGCCTTATGGCCGCGGAATTTCCAGTTGTTTGCAGATGGCCCGAACCGTACCCTCTTTGATTTCGCGATGGCGCGGGACGGTGGCGGTCTTGTGCAAGGTGGCGTTGAACCAAATGCTGTGGGCGCCGCCTGGACGGCCCTACGCAAATCAGAGGCAGACAAAGAAAAGCGGGAGCAGGACTCCCGCACTCCAAATGTAGACAGAGACAAAGAACGGGTCTAAAGACCCGCCACTACACGGGGAGGCGGGCTACGGGCCTGGCGGAGAAATTTGAGGAGGCGGCCGCCCTTGGCGGAAGTTTCGCCCTTCCCGGATTTGCGGTCGAGGCCGGCGTAAGAAACCAGCGAGACAGTGCGGGCAAGCATGGTAGAATTTGCTGAGGCTTTTCCTGAGTGGTGATGGCTATGCGACGGCAAGAACATTTGACGGAAGTTGAGGAAGTGGCGATCCGCGTTCGCGTGGAGAATCTCAAGAATGGCCGCTACCTGGGAACAAGTCCGGATGTTCCAGGGCTGGTAGCGGAGGGCCGAAGCGTGGCTGAGACAGTCGAAATTGCGCAGGGGCTGGCTCGCAAGATCGCAGAATCCTGCCGCGAGCATGGTGATCCGCTTCCTCCGATCTTCCGGAACAAGCACCGACCGGTGACCGAATTCCGAGTCCCCGTCTCTGTTTCCTAGAGTTCCAAGAACATTAATTACTCGCGCTGGATATCTTGCGGTATTACGGGGGTCTGTCTTCAATGGGGCGTCTGGCGGGATTCTCGTATCGCGAAGTGGTGCGGCGGCTTCGTACGTTTGGATTCCAATTTGACCGGCCCGGGCCGGGAAGCCATGAAATCTGGCGTCATTCGCAGAGCGGAAGAAAAGTTACGATTCCGCATCATACCGGGGATATGGCTGAAGGCACCCTTCGCGCGATTCTTCGCGAAGCGGGGATCGAAGTGGCTTCTTTCCTAAAGGCACGATAGTTAGGAGCCTCTGAACCCCAGACAGATCGTTTTTCGGATACTTCGGCGTTCAGCAGGGCCGCTCGCCCACAATCTGCAAGGCCTCTCCTCGCACGAGAGACAACTGCTCGCTCAGTTCCGCCAGGGCTTCGAGTTCTTCTCGCTCCGATGGGCCGAGCAGTCCTTCGTTGTTGCGGTCCATGAGTTCTTGCAGGCGGTAGTCCCCTTTTGACGGAAAATGGAGTCTTCCAACAGCCTCCACCAAGTTCAGAGGGGCCGCAATGGCTGTGCTCATGGAATCATCCGAGGATGGCAGGGCGCTCGCGTCAATGGCGGAGAGGGTGGGCCGCCTACTTGGGAACAAAAGCCGCTCGGGCTTCGTTATATACGGTAAGACGGGTGTGCCGGTTCAAGCGTCAGACAACTGGTAGGGAGGCGAACGTCATGAAGAAGAGCAAGAGCTTGCTACGAGGCTGCGTATCGGGTGCGGTTTGTGCGGCGGTGATTTGCCTGGCGGCTGGTGTGCCGGCGCGGGCGCAGGGCGAAAAGCGCTCGGTCTTCTCGCCGCAAGATTTCCATTGGCAGGGATCGTTGAAGGCCGGGCAGACGCTGGAAGTGATCAATACGAATGGCGCGATTGGAGCCGACCGCGCGTCCGGCGAAGCCGCGCGCGTGGAAGGCATCCTGAGCGGGAACGAGGACGACCAGAATTTGTTTATCGAGGTCGTCGAGTACCCGGATGGCGTCACGGTTTGCGCCGTCTATGCGAGAGATAAGGCGCCAGGCCGCTGCCATCGCGGCGGAGTGTCGTCGGAGTCCGGCAACTGGTGGCACGGGCGTCGAGCGAAGATCAATTTTAACGTGCAAGTCCCGCGCGGTGTGCGCTTGAACGCGATGACCACCAATGGCGGTGTCCATTGCCTGAATCTGGAGAGCGTGGTGCAGGCGGCGACGACGAACGGCGACGTGGAAGTCTCGACGAGCGAGTGGGCGTCGGCGAGGACCACGAACGGAGGCGTGCGCGTGTCGATGGGCAACGCGAAGTGGAGCGGCGAGCTGGCGGTCGAGACCACCAACGGGAGTGTCGATGTCACGCTGCCGGCTTCCGCGGAATTCAACGTCGATGCGGCCACCACCAACGGGGGCATTCGCACCGACTTTCCGATTACGGTGCAGGGGATGTTTGGCCCCAAGTCACTCTCCGGCAAGGTGGGCGGCGGAGGGCGCCAATTGAAGGTCGCCACAACGAATGGCGGCGTCGAGCTGAGGAAGAGCTGAGTAGGTCTTAGAAGAGACTCACGACGGGAATTTCCCACGCCGCAAGATTGGGGGCCGGACGGAACGGACGGGAGGCATCCTCGCTTTGCATAGCGGCCGCCGCCCAAACCCGCAGTTCAATCCCGCCAATCGCAGCTAAAACCCGATCGTGCGGTTTTATCAAATCACTTTATTTCACCGTCAAAAACCGAATGATCAGCTCCGTAATGATGTCATGCCACGCGTGCGCCATCATTCCCGGCCGCAGATTCTTCCGCGCTTCCGCAAGAATCCCGAACATCAATCCATAAACTCCGATCACCGCCATCGCTCGTAGGCCCTGGTAGGCGTGGCCGGCTCCAAAGAGCACCGCGGAAAGGAGCACTCCGGCGGGTACGCTGCGTGTCCACGCCACGAACTGCCGCTGCAAGTACCCGCGAAACATGGTCTCTTCGCAAATTCCCGCGGTGACGGCGAGAGCGATCCAAACGACCGATTCGAGCACTCCTTGCGGCGCGAGAAGGCGCGCGGCCTCAGTCATTCCGCGGGCGCGCAGAAGCGACGCCACAACGCTTAGCACAAGCAGGGCGACAATCCAGAAGACAAACGCAATGCCAAGATCGCGAAAAAAAGCCCCCGCGCCCTTCCAACTTTCGCCGGCAATGTTTCGAAAAGATTTTCCGTGGCGGCGCAAACCCCAATAGATGTACGCAAAAAGAATCCATTCCCAAACCATCGTGGTCAAATAAAAAACCAAATGGTTCGGTTGATGAACGGCACCCGTGCGGTGAATGGAAAAATATCCGATCGTGGTGGTGACCGCGAGCAGCAGTAGAAAAACGATGGTATGCAACGTGCCCGCTACGGTTTCAAATCGCTGGATGGCAGTTTCCGAATGAATTCCATTCGCGGCATCAGCCACAGTACACCTCACGCCTGTCTGTTTAGCCCGAATTCTCTCATATTTCAGAAAATTTCTTCGCGGACATTCGTGGAGTGCGGCAGCCCAGCTGCCGCTTTCGCGATTTCGCCATTCCGCCGGTTTAGCAGCGGCAAGCGAAAGCCACATCCCGCGGAGAAATCCACAGTTGACGCAGTTACCTCTCCGCGTCCTGTACCTCTGGGCAGGCGATTTTCATATGCCTGGTGGGCCATGATGGATTTCGCCCAGCAGAGAACCAGTCCAGACAAACCGGCGCTCAGAACCGGCCATCGAAATGCAGCGAGCGCAGGCGCGCTGCGCAGGAAAACGGCGGCCATCCGTTCGAATGGAAAAGCGGCGAGTGGGGGAAAGTTTCGAAATGCTTTCGGATATTCAAGAGTCGCAAAATCACGTCTCTGCTGAGGAAGCCACCGGTTCGATTTCGCTCCTGGATCTGGCGGAAATTCTCGATCAGCACAAACAATGGGTGGAAAGCGGCGGAGAAAGCGGCGTCAAAGCGGACCTCTGCGGCGTTAATTTGGCCCACGCGGATCTTACCGGCCTCAACCTGGAAGGCGCTTTTTTGCAGCGCGCAATTTTGACCGGCGCGGATTTATCGATGGCCAATTTGCGGGGCGCCAGCCTGGTGCAGGCTGATTTACGAGAAGCTAACTTACTCGGAACGGAACTACGCGGAGCCAATTTGATGGGCGCCAATCTTTATGGCGCCGAGGGATTGTGGGTGGGCCGGCTCGGCGGAACGAATTTATTTGACGCCATTCTGCCCGAGACGATTGCCGCGTTCGACAGCACGAAGGCGATCCAGGATGCGACGAAAGTCGCGCGCTGGTTTTATTTTTTGATTTTGGCGGCGTGCCTCGCATGCATCACGTTGATCGGCTTGACCACCGACGTGCGCTTGATCGTGGACGCCTCCGCGATCCCTATCGCACGCTTCCCAAAAATTCTTTCGATGACCAGTTTTTATCTGGGCGCGCCGCTGGTCCTCTTCATCCTGTACCTGCGCTTTCATTTTTTGCTGCTGCGTTTGTGGGGAAGCATGTCCGGGCTGCCCGCCGTCTTCAGGGATGGCCAAAACACTCGAGAAAGATGGCCCGTGGTATTTGATGGGATTGGTGCGGCGGCATTTTAGATGGATGCGCGAGGGCCGCTCGCCGTTTTGGGTTATCGAGACCGTAGTTGCCACGGTACTCGCGTATTGGGTCGTGCCCGCGACACTTTTCTTATTTTGGCTGCGCTACCTGGTGCGGCAGGATTTTCGCGGAACGCTGCTGCACGCATTTCTCTTGACGCTTTCTGTCGCGGCTGCGACGTGCGTGCCAACGATTGTCGCGCGCGTGCTGCAACCGGGAGATTTGTTGCGGCAGAAATCGAAGAACTTGTTGCGGCTGAGCTTCGCAACGGCGCGCGTCGCGCTGTTGACCGGCTGCGCGTTACTGATTTTTTCGCTGGGCGTGAGCCACGGTCTGCCTTCGGATCGCAATATCGCTCCGCAATATTCGCCGGCTAATTCGCTTCGCTGGACCGCCGAAGCGATGCAATCGATCGGTTACCGGCCCTACGCCGAGCTGACCGAAGCGATGCTCTCCGGGCCGCCGCCGCACGGCAATTGGAGCGAGGAAGCCCTGGCCTCCGTGCCGGGAGCAAAACTGAACGAGATGAATTTACGGTTTGCGAGAGCCTATCGCGCCTACCTCGTGAACGCGAAATTATGGCGCGCCAATCTTGATGGCGCTTACCTTTCCGAGTCGGACATGAGGGGAGCCAACCTAAGGGAAGCGGTTTTGCGTGACGCCATTCTCGACCGCGTCAGAGCCTCGAACACGGTGATGGTCTCCGCAGACGCGACCCGCGCAAATTTTACGGGCGCGGATTTGCGCGGTGCGGATCTCTCCTTTGCTTTGCTCGAGAATGCCGTCCTTTCGAATGCGAGACTTGGGGGAGCCTCGCTCTATGCGGTAAATCTCCGCAACGGTCAATTATTGCGAGCCGATTTGTCTCGAGCGGACATGCGAGACACAAAAATGGAGCAAGCCGTTCTTTCCTTTGCCGATCTCGAACAAACGGATTTTTCTTCCGCAAAATTGACGAACGCCAGCATGACGGGAGCTCGATTCAAGGGCACAATTCTGATGGACGCGGTTTTGCGCGGCGTTGATTTGCGCGGAGCGTCCTTCGATGGCGCGATTTTTCGCGGAACGGACATCACCGGAGCGAATTTGGCAGGCGCGGATTTGCGGGGCGCGCTGGGATTGACGGCCGAGCAAGTCTGTTCCACAAAAGGGTGGCAGTCCGCGCAGTTCGATCCCGATGTGCTGGCGCAAACGCAAGCTCTGTGCGTCGCAAAACGCTAGAACAAGTTTCGAAAAGCGATTCAGCCCATTTTGAATCAGTGGCATGGCTTGGACAAAGCCAGGTTTTGAAATCGTTTCTAGCTTTCGCTGGCCGCGCTGCCTTCGAGAGTCCCGCCGAGCATTCACCAGACAGACTGAATTGGACGGAGCGCCGCAGACCGCGCTGCGCGTTACAAAATCTTGTCATTTCATCCTGCTGGCCCCCCGTGCAGGTCGCGCAACGGTAAATGCTCCTGTCCCTAAACTAACCCACCGTACAGATGTCACCGTCCCCTCCACGCCCTACGCTGCCAGGCACCAGCTACAACTATCTCGAACAGTCTAGGAGGTACTATGCGTACCCGAAAATTTTTGCCCTTGGTTTTGGCGCTGGGTGCGATGCCCCTGGCTGCGGCCCCTCAGCAACAAACCTCCATGGACGCAGTCGTGGATAAAATCGTGGCGCAAGAGCAGGTGGAAGTGCAGTCGCTCCGCCAGTATTCGCCCATCGTCGAAACCTACATCCAGATTCTTCGCCCGGACAAGGAATTGGGCGCCGTGCCCAAAAGCGATCAATATTTTCTCGGGCGCGCGGAGCTCGCCAAGGGCGTCGAACTCGAGCCCTTCCTCAAAGGCACGAGGACCAAACACAGCCTGTTTGCGAGTTTCGAAAATTTGTTCTCGGTAGAATTTCTTCCGCGCGGCTTCCTGCAAATGATCTACCTGGACACCAACGGCTTCGACCGCCAGCATTACAAATTTACCTACGCGGGCCGTGAATTCCTCGGCGAAGTGCGCTGCCTGGTTTTCGACGTCGATCCTCTCTCGAAGGAAGAAAGGGGACGCTTCGTAGGCCGCATCTGGGTGGAAGATCAGGATTTTCACATCGTGCGCTTCAATGGCGGCTATAGCGGCCACTCGAGGACTAGCTACTATTTCAATTTCGATAGCTGGCGCACGAACGCCGGCAAGAATCAGTGGCTCCCTGCGTACATCTACAGCGATGAAGCCGGCAATTCACAGGTTCAATCCTTCCGCGCACAAACGAGGCTCTGGAGCTACGCCCCCAGCCATATTCCGGAAGAGCAAGAGCTGAGCAAGGTGCTGGTGGAGACGGTGAAGCCCGTCAAGGATCAGAGCGAAATCGCCAACGACTATTCTCCGCTCGAGGAAAAACGCGCGTGGGGACGCCAGGCCGAAGACAATATCACCAACAAGATGGAGCAACTCGGTTTGATGGCGCCGTATGGCGAAGTGGATAAGGTGCTCGAAACCGTGGTCAACAATCTTGAAGTCACCAACAACCTGGATATCGATCCGCCGGTGCGTTGCCGCGTGTTGATGACGTCAACGCTCGAGTCCTTCACCATCGGCCACACTATCGTCCTCAGCCGCGGCTTGATCGACGTGCTTCCCGACGAGGCCAGCCTCGCGGCCATCCTGGCGCACGAGCTTGGCCATGTTGTGCTCGGCCACCGCAGCATGGGCTCGCAATATGCGTTCTTCAACCGCCTGCGGTTCGACGAAAAAGAGACCTTCCATCATTTCGGATTTACCCACACGCCGGAAGAGGAAGCGGCAGCGACTCAGGAAGGCAAAAAATTGCTCCTGAATTCGCCGTACAAGGATCATCTCGCAAACGCGCAGCGCTTTTTGCAAGCGTTGAGCGACCGCTCGAAAGAAATTCCCAATCTCGTCAGCCCGCATCTGGGCAACGGGGTCGACGCTGGCTTGACAACTACATCCGCGCCGGCCGGCGCGCAATTGCCCACGACGGCGACAAACGTAGCCGCGAAACAACCGGCCAACGTTCTGGTTGCGCTGCCGCTCGGCGGACGCATCAAAGTCGAGCCATGGGACAACCAACTCCGCTTGCTCAAGTCCAAACCCGTCGGCACGGTGGCCGAAGACGAGGTCACGCCCTTCGAGGTGACGCCCTTCATGCTTTATCTCACGCGACAAACGGATAACGCAGCGGCCGAAGTTCCGAGCGCCATATCCGTGAAGTCGCAAACGGATACGCCTATTCCGGACATTAAACCGTAGAGGTTTGCGGAAAAGTCAAAAGTCGCAACGCTTGCAACGCTTGCACTGCTTGTAGGCCGCGGGCCATTCATTCGCCTTCAAAGTGGAGCAAGGCCGCGCTCGCCGCCGGCAGTTCGATGATCGCGGAGGCGTTCTCAAACGCCAATGGTTCTTCTCCCGTGGCCTGCCAGGCGCCGCTTGCGCCGACCGGCGCTCCGCCGAAAGTCGTGTCCGTCGTGTCATCGACGCGCGGCGCAATCAGCCTAAGCGAACGCGCCCGCGACGTACGCTGTCCTGCGTCGATGGCCAGACGAACGCCGCGATCCGTATTTTTGTTGAAAACCGCCACCTTCAGGTTTCCCGAGCTGCCACGCAATCCGTAAGCCGTGAGCAGCGGCGCTTGCTCCGTTTGATCGAGCTTGCTCTCGACAAGCTGCCCCGCGCCCGCCTCGGCAAAGAGCAACATGCCGTAATAAATCGGCCGCGCCACAAATCCATTTTCCCGCGTTCCGGCAATCGGCGTGTACCAGCCGTAGCCGCCTCCGTGAAAATTAATTCCCATGCCGGCCGCTTCCGCGAGTTGATACATCAGATCCGCGCCCCACAACGCGGAGGCAAATGTATCGCTGACGCCCGGCTTTCCTCCCTGGTAGCAGGAATTTGTTTCCGCCAGCCGGAAGGGCAAGCCAAACTCGTGCATCACGCGCTTCATCCCGTCGAATTCGGCTTCGAGATTCGGATTCGGCCGCAGCAGCCGCTCAATCGTCATCGAAGGATCCGTCGGCGGACCCTCCGCATAATAATGCTGCGAAAGAGACACGGCCTCCTGCTTGAATTGTTTAGCGAAGGGCACGAGCCACTCGTCGTTGTATGCGGTGTCCGGCCCGGCGAAGGGCGCGTTCGGAACGCGCGCGCGGATGGGCTGGTAAAAACTCTGCCATTCCTTGGCGAATTGCGCGAAATCATAATCCGCTTTGCGAATTCCGTTGCGGAAGAAAAGGTCGGGCTCATTGCACAACTGAAAGGCGATCAGCTTCGGTCCGGCCACGTCCATCACGTAAGCGGCCTCGGCCGCCGCGTCTTCCGGTGTGCCGGTACCCATGTTCAAGCCATAAATCAATTTCCAGCCGCAGAGATCCAGAAATCCGCGCAAATTGCGAATCGCCACCGGCGTGATATTCACCGGCGCGGGCGCTTTGTGTCCCGTATCCGGGCCGGCCGTCAATCCGAACGCGATGGGATTTGCTTTGTCTCCCGTGCGCATGCTTTCGAGATTTGGGCGGCTCGCTTGCTTCTCGGGATTCGGCGTCCAATAGCAGTACTCGCTGGTGTTGCCTCCAATCCGCAGCACGCCCGACTTCCCCAGCCGGCGCATAAACCCGGCCAGTTCGGCATTTTCGCCGGAAAAGAAATTCGGATTCGCCAATTGGGCGGACTCGTAGCTCAGGCCGGTGAAGTCCTCGCTGATCTTGTTGCCGAGCCGGTCCGGCCGAAGAGTCAGACGCACGGAAGCGTTTGGCGCGCGCCCGGCAAAGGCCGGCGAATGCGAGAGAGCCGCCGCTGTTGCCGCGGCGGCCGCAGAGGAGCGAATGAATTCGCGGCGATTCATGGCGTAAATTGCATCACAGGTTGGCCTTCGCGGCAACCGCAACTTATTTTTTGCCCGAACATTCTTCGCGTGGCGAATTTCAACCAATTCGACGCGCAAGAAAATATCGCCGCAAAAATCCCCTTCGCGGCGGCTTAACTGCGTGCCAACGTCACGCCCGCGCGAGCAAACTTTCTCGCACGCCCGCGTTCGTCGCCATGTCGATGCACGTCCAGGCCATCGCTAGCGCGCCATCTTCGAGCGCCTTGTCCGCATCCTGCGTTACGCAATGCGCCGCGAATTCCGGCTGGTGATTGACGGCGGGCAGGGAATTGATCCCGATCATAGGATGGATCGATGGCATCGCCAGCGACACGTTTCCCATGTCCGTCGAACCCGTCGGTCGCGTTTCCCATTCGCCGAGATTGGGAAACGCCCGCCCCAGGGCTTCCGAATTCTTGCGGTAAAGGGCCGCCATCGCTTCGTCGTGGCGCATCTCGGCGTACGGTTTGTCTCCGCCGGTGATTTTAATTTTCGCACCTGTCGCCAAGCCGCCGGCTTCGAAGCAGCGGTAAACTTTCGGCCGCAGCTCCGCAAGCTGCTCGAGCGTCTCCGAGCGAATAATGTACTTCGCCGAAGTATGCGCGGGAACCACGTTCGGCGCGGCGCCGCCATTGGTCACGATGCCGTGAATGCGGTCCGTCGAGCGAATATGCTGGCGCATCAGGCCCAGCGCCGTTTGCGCGATGGTCAGGGCGTCCGCCGCGTTCACCCCCAGCTCCGGAAAAGCCGAAGCGTGAGACTCCTTGCCCGTGCAGTGCACCTCAAACATTGAAGCGGCGATAATCTTCGCGCGCACCATGTCGAACGGCGCCGGGTGCACCATCATCGACGCATGAATTCCCGCGAAGCCGCCGCGCTCGAGCAACAAAATCTTTCCGCTGGCGTTGCCCACTTCTTCCGCGGGCGTGCCGATGACGCTGATCGTGAGTCCTGCTTCGTCGGCCACTTTGGCCGCCGCCAGCGCCGCGCCCACAGCCGAAGCCGCAATGATGTTGTGCCCGCAGGCGTGGCCGATGCCGGGCAGGGAATCGTACTCCGCGCAAATCGCGATGTGCAGCGGGCCGGAGCCGGCGCGCGCGCGAAACGCGGTGGGTAAATCGCAGATGCCCTTCTCGACCGTGAAGCCGGCGTCCGCCAGCGATTCGCAGAGCCACGAAGAACTTTGCTCCTCTTCGAAGCCAAGCTCCGGATGGGCGTGAATGCGGTGGCTGAGTGCAATCAGCGCTTCGCGGGCCGATGCAAAACGTTCTTGAGCTGCGGATTTTGCGTCCATGGTTCGTTCCCCCCGTTCTCGTAGCTTTGCGGCAGAAGAATAGCACGCCGCTTCGAGGCATGGCACACGGAGCAGTCAGCTCAAAAGAAGGCCTTCCCTCCGGGCGCGGAAAGTTGTTGACTAGGAAACAGTTGTCTTATATAGTGTCGCCATGGGCCGAGCGAGAGCAACCCGGAAAGCGGTCAGCGATTTGCACAGCCACGTTGGTTTCTGGCTGCGCTTCGTTTCCAATCACGTCTCCCACGCCTTTGCCCGCAAGCTCCTCGCCAGCCGCGTCACCGTCGCCGAGTGGGTCGTCCTTCGCGAGATGTATTCCCGAGACAATATGTCTCCCAGCGTGCTCGCCCGTCTTACCGGCATCACCCGGGGCGCGGCCTCCAAGCTGATCGATCGCCTCGTCGCGAAAAAACTCGTCTCGCGCGAGGGGCGCACCGATGACCGCAGATTCCAGGACATCGCGCTCACCGCCGCGGGACGCCGCGTGGTTCCGCTGCTCGCGGCGCTTGCGGATCAGAACGACAAGGAATTCTTCACATCGCTTTCCGCAAAGGAACGCGAAGCCCTGGTTCTTACCCTGAAAGAACTGGTGCGGGCCAACGGCTTGCACAAAATTCCCATCGAGTAAAGGAGAAGCTGTGAACACAAAGGAAATGCACGACGTCCTCGCACGATCTCAGGAAGGCAAGCTGACCTTTCCTGAAGTTGTAGGCAGGCTTCTGGCGGCCAACGTGGAATCGTACTTCTGCGATCTAGCCGCAGGGAGTGAAACCTTCTATACGCGTGATGGACAGGTCTACGCGGAAAAAATGATCCTCTCATTGGCGCCCAGCGCCGAGGATTTCTCCGGCGCCGATGTAGTCGCCGCGATTCGCGGGGCGCAGGCGGACACCGTGCGCTATCCGGAATTCGTGAAGCGCGTCACGGCCGCGGGCGTCATCGCCTACTGGGCGTTTCTCACAGGCAAGAAAGTCATTTACTTCGGCAGAAAAGGCGAGCAGCACATCGAGGAATTTCCGAAGCCAAAATCGTAAGCGTTCTCAGCTCCTAATTCTTGCGCGGCAGGTTTGCGATCTCTTGCCCGCCGCAAAGCACTAATCCGCCTTCGCGTTCCTTCGCAACGCCGCAAGAATCCACCTTTGCAGCACGATTTTGCAGTGCGGCTTCAAATCGCGAAACTCGACGCCCATGCCCTCGGCCGGCTTCACGTAAATCACCGTTCCCTTGGCCTCGAAATATTCGTTTTCGTAGAATATTTTGACAAACACTGGCGTGCCTTCCGCGAACGGCGCGGGCGACTCCAAGTAGCAGCCATGCAGGCTGATTTCCGTGGCGCTCACCGGCGCGGTGGCGCTCGGCGAGCCTTCCGGAGCAATCTCGGCGCTTGCATTAACAGAAAATCGAAAGCCGCGGCGGTCTGGATTCATGGCATAAGACTAATGTAGGAGCGATCGAATTGTCGCGCGCTGGATGAACTGCGCGTCACGAATCGCTTAACAGGTTCGTCGAGCCTTCGCCCGCGAACATCGACAAACGGGCCACCCGTTTCCGTGCTTAAACAGGGGGAGCGATTGCGTCAGACTTTAAGCCGGTGCAGGTAAGGCACGCTGGCTTTCATCATTTCGAAATTCATCTCGACGAAATAATTTTTTATTCCGCCCGTTTTCGCCGCCGTGAAGATTTTCTTCCAGTTCAGCGTGCCCTCGCCGACGGGCACGATCTTCCTCGTCTTGGCGTCCCAGCCTTGCACGTGCATGGAAATAAAGCGCTCCGGATATTTGTCGAAATATTCCGCGGCGTCGAATCCGTCGCTGATCGTAGAAACCTGAAACTGAAACTTGACGAGTTTTGGATCGAGCAGCCCGAACAATAAATCGTAAGTCCGCTTGCCATCCACCGAAGACGTTTCGAAGCCCTCGTTGTGCAGTCCTTGCTGAATGCCCTCTTTGGCCGCTCTTTCTCCCATCTTGTTGTATTCCTCGGCGGCGCGCTTCACGTCATCCATCGTCGGATGCTCGGGACCGCCGAGGCTCGCCACCAGCATTTGCGTCAACCCCACTTCGTGCGCCCACGCAATTCTCGCGGGCTGATCCTTTCTCAATTCTTCCATGCTGAAGTGCGAACTGATGCAGCTCACGCCCCAACCGTTCAGCATCTTGCGCAGCTCGGAGCCTTTGTATTTCGCCAGGCCGCCGAAGCCGGAGTCGTCATACCCGACGGGAGAGCAAAGCTCGATGTGATGAAAACCCGCCGCGGCAAGCTGCTTGATCGTTCCAGGAAAATCCTTGGCGATTCCTTCTCGCACGGGCCAGGTCTGGCAGCCGATCGGCAATCCCAAAGGATTGGCGCGCAGCTCAAACGCATCCGTCGAAAGGAGACCGGCGGCAGCGGCGGTAGTCGCGGCAGTTCGGAGGAAGGCTCTTCTCGAAATCTCTGGCATGAATGTCTCCTTGTGTTTATTTTTCCTCGCCGAAGAGTTTGATGTCTTCGGGGCCTTCTTCCAGCGGCCCGGTAATGCGGCCCTGCACCAGCTCGCGAATTTGCGCGACGATATCGGGATTGGCGAGCGTGGTGATGTCGCCAGTATCCATGTGATTCGAGATGGCCGCAAGCACGCGCCGCATGATTTTTCCCGAACGCGTCTTCGGCATATCCGGGACGATGTGGACGAGTTTGGGCCGCGCGATTTTTCCGATGATCGTTTCGATCGTCGAGATCACTTTGTCCTTCATGGCTTTGCTTGGAAGCACGCCGGGCTTCAGCGAAATGTAGACTTCCGGCACGCGGCCTTTGATTTCGTCCACCACGGGAACGACGGCCGCTTCCGCGATTTCCGTGATGCTCAAGCAGGCGGATTCCACTTCTTTCGTCCCCAGCCGGTGCCCGGCTACGTTGATCACGTCGTCGACGCGCCCGAGGATGCGATAGTAGCCGTCCGCGGGCAGAACGGCGCCGTCCGCCGCGTAGTAGGGCCAGTCGTGCCAATCCTTGCTGTTCGGATCCTTGCAATATTTTTTGTAGTATTGATTGACGAAGCGCTCCGAACTGCCCCAAATCGTTTGCATGATTCCCGGCCACGGATTGCGAATGCAAATATTTCCCGCTTTGCCAGATCCCGGTTTCACTTCTTCGCCGTTCTCGTCCCAAATCACCGGATAAATTCCAAGAACCGCGGGCCCGGCGCTGCCCGGCTTCATTGGATCGAGCGCGGGCTTCGTGCTGCAGAGAAATCCGCCGGTTTCCGTTTGCCACCAGGTATCGACGATGACCGCTTCGCCTTTGCCCACCATTTCGTAATACCAGCGCCAGACTTCCGGCTCGATCGGCTCGCCGACCGTCGTCATGTGCTTGAAGTGGTAATCGTATTTTCTCGGTTCGTCGCCGCCCGCTTTGCGCAACATGCGAATCGCCGTCGGAGAAGTGTGGAAGATGTTCACGTCCAGCCGCTCGGCGATGCGCCAGGGGCGGCCAGCATCGGGATATTGCGGAACGCCTTCATAGAGCACGCTCGTGGCGGCCAGTGACAGCGGGCCGTAGACGATATAAGAGTGCCCGGTGATCCAGCCGATGTCCGCCATGCACCAATACACGTCGTCGGGATGAATGTCCTGGTAATATTTCGAAGTGCCCGCGGCGTAGGCGAGATAGCCGCCAGTGCGATGCTGGCATCCTTTCGGCTTGCCCGTGGTGCCGCTCGTGTACATCAGAAAAAGCGGCGCCTCCGCATCCTGTGAAACCGGCTCGACGATTTGCCCGCGATAATCCTTCAGCACGTCCTCGACAAAAAAATCGCGGTCGATAATCATTGGCGATTCGGAACGGTAATGCCCTTCATAGCGGCGCCAGAAGAGAACTTTGTCGATGGTTTGGCCTTCTTTTTTCGCCGTTTCAACGGCGATGTCCGCGCTGGGTTTGTGATCCACCCATTTGCCGTTGCGATGATAGCCGTCGGCGTAGATCAGCACGCGGCTGCCGGAATCCGCGGCGCGCAATCCGCAGGCTTCGCCGCTGAATCCGCCAAACACAACCGAGTGAATTACGCCGAGGCGCGCGCAAGCCAGCATGGTGATCGGCAGCTCGGGAATCATGGGCATGTGGATCGTGACGCGGTCGCCCGCATTTAGGCCCGCGAAATCGCGCAGCATCGCCGCCACTTCGTTCACGCGCTTGTAGAGTTCCTGATAGGTGATGACCGTGGCTGGCTCGTTTTCCGGCTCGGGCACAAAAATCAGTGCAGCTTTGTTCTTGTATTTCGCGAGATGGCGGTCCACGCAGTTATAGCAGGCGTTCAGTTTTCCGCCGACGAACCACTTCCAGAAAGGCGGATTCGAGGTGTCCAGAGTTTTTCGCCACGGCTTGTCCCAATCCAGCAGCTTGGCGTACAAATCGAAGCATTTTGGAAAATTCCGTTCGCTGAATTTCTTGACGAACGCGGTATCGGCCAGATTCGCTTGCGCCTTGAATTTTTTCGAAGGATAGAAATAGTCTTCTTCCTTCCAATGAACGGCGATTTGCGCCTCGGAAAGTTTCTTGGATCCCGAAACAGCGGCAGATTCGCGCGCGCTCTTCTTCTTCGTCTGCGGACGGGCTTTGGCCACGGCGGTCGCTCCCGTTAAAGCTTACTTTGGGCAAGCCAAGATACAACGAAATGGCGATGGGATGAAACAGCCTCGAAGCCGCAAACGGACAAACGCGTCTTAAGGTTTCGGCGAGCTTGCGATTGGAGACAAGAACTGAATCGTGATACAAAATCGTCTTGACCTTTGTAAACGCCATTTTTCTTTTTGCCGCCGGCGCGCTCGCCGGGGCCATCAATGCGGTAGCCGGCGGCGGCAGCTTCATCTCTTTTCCCACGCTGCTGTTTACTGGCGTAGCTCCCATTCCCGCGAATGCCACGAACACGCTCGCGCTCACGATTGGCGTGGCAGCCAGCGGCGGCGCCTACCGGAATAAGTTGAGTGTCGCGCGCCGCGTGTTGATTCCGCTGCTCGTGGCCAGCGCTATTGGCGGCGTCTTGGGTGCTTTGCTCTTGATTAGAACGCCGGGGCAAACTTTCTTGAAGGTGCTGCCGTGGCTGCTGATGGGCGCAACACTTCTTTTCGCTTTTGGCAAACATTTGACGCGGCGCATGGCCGCGGGCATCGCGGGCGCCGCGAACGACAAAGCGCTTGCGGGCGCTACCGTTTTCGAGTTGCTTGTCGCTTTGTATGGCGGATATTTCGGCGGCGGAATGGGCATCTTGAATTTGGCGATGCTCTCCGCCATCGGGATGACGGACATCCACGAAATGAATGCGCTGAAAGTGGTGCTCAGCGCCGTCATCAATGGCACGGCGGCGGTGACTTTTATCATCAGCCGTGCGATTCTGTGGCCGCAGGCGGTCGCGATGACCGCGGGCGCGATCCTCGGCGGATATTTTGCGGCGCATTGGGCGCAGAAACTGCCGCAAGCATGGATTAGGAGTTTCGTGATTCTGGTCGGAACCGGAATGACGATCTATTTCTTTGTTCGCGCGTTTCTCTGAAGATCCTTCCCTCAACATAGAAAATCTTGACACCCGGGCGTGCAAAACGCAGACTTTGCGCAAAGCTATTGCTTGCCTGAGCGGCAGGCCATTTCCCGGTTCCAAATGCCAGGTTGTGATTTCCAATTTACAGCAGGAGGAGCGATGAAGATCAATTACCCGGCCGTAGTCGTATCGGCGGTGGTGTATTGGCTACTCGGCGCACTTTGGTATGGATTTTTGTTTAGCAAGCAGTGGATGGCGCTCGAACACATGTCGGTGGAACAGGCCAAGTCCTTGAATCCTGTTCTGCCCTACATCATTACGTTCGTGCTCGACTTGCTGATCGCGCTGGTGCTGGCGGTGATTTGCAGATGGAGGAGCGCTAACACGGCGGCCCGAGGCGGTTCGCTCGGAATTCTCTTGTGGATTGGTATTGTTGGGCCGGTGACATACACGAATTATATGTTCGAGATGCGGCCGAAGGAATTGTTCGCCATCAACGAATTTTATTCGCTTTTCGGGCTTTTTCTGATGGGGCTGATTCTCGGCGGGTGGACGAAAAAAACCGCTTAGATTTTGCAGCGGTCGATTTTGAAATGGCGTGAACATTCGCAGATTCGCGAAGAGGACATGGCATCAGGACTAGGGTACGACATCGCGACGAGGGCACGATGTATCGTGCCCCTACAAGGGCTTGCCGCGGATGGAGGCGTCGAGGAGTTGGATGGTGTGGACTACGCGCGTCTTGGCATGGAGGCGATCCAGCGAGGATTGCAACTGCAAAAGACAACCGGGATTTCCCGTGGCTACGATTTCGGCGTTGAGCGGAACGATGAGTTGCGCTTTGCGCTCGCCGAGCTCGCTGGCGGCGCCGGGTTGGACTAGATTGTAGATACCCGCCGAGCCGCAACAGATGGCGCTTTCGGGAATTTCGCTCAACTCGAGTCCGGGAATATGCGCGAGCAGTTGGCGAGGCTGCGAGCGGACTCCTTGCGCGTGCTGCAAGTGACAGGAATCGTGGAACGCTACGCGCACGCGCAAGGGATTGCGTGTGGCGCGCGGCGCCAGCTCTGCTAGAACTTCGGTGATGTCCTTACATTTTGCGGCGAATGCCTTGGCGCGATCGGCGTAGTTGGGATCGTCGCGGAGCAAGTGGCCGTATTCCTTCACATTCGAGCCGCAGCCGGCCGCGTTGGTGACGATGGTGTCGACGTTGGCGCGCTCGAAAATGTCGATGGTCTTTCTGGCGAGCGCCAACGCAGATTCTTCTTCGCCGGCGTGGACCATCAAGGCGCCGCAGCAAGGTTGCGCGTCGGGCGCGACGACTTCGCAGCCTTCCGCAGCTAACACTCGAACCGTGGCGGCGTTGACTTGCGGGAGAAATTCGCGCTGCACGCAGCCGAGCAGCAGTCCGACGCGACGACGCTGCGTGCCTCGCGCGGGCGTGATTTCCGGAATCGATTCGGCCGAGCCGAGCGCGGGCATGAGCGTTTCCATGGCGCTGATTTTTTTCGGCAGGAGACGAAGAACTCCGGATTTGCGGACGAGAAATTGCGCGCCGGATTTTTGGTAGGCAAGCAGCGGCCAGCGGAGAAGGCGGAGCCGCTCGGGACGCGGGAAAAGCGCGAAGATTAAGCGGCGATGAAGTTTTTCGAAAAGCGAGCGCGGATGATGGCGCTCGATTTGCGCGCGCGTGGCTTCGATGAGTTTGCCGTAGTCGACGCCGGAGGGGCAGGCGGGCATGCATGCCATGCAGCCTAGGCAGGAATCGAAATGGCTGACCCACTGCGGGTTCATGGTGGCGGCGCCTTCGGCGGCGATTTTCATCAGGTAGATGCGGCCACGCGGCGAGTCCATTTCCTCGTGCCAGAGAACATAGGTGGGACAAACGGCAAGGCAGAAGCCGCAATGCACGCACTTGTCGATGATGTCGTTCGAGGGCGCATGGTGCGCATCGAAAGCGGAAATTGCCGGCGCGTTCGCCTCTACGTTCGCCAGCACGTTCGCGAGAACATTCCCCGGCGGATTTGTTGCTCCATTCGCCGCAGCATTTTCAGGCGCGTTTGCGGAAGTTTCCGGCATCAGATGCCTCCCACGAAACGGCCGGGATTGAGCGTGCTGCGTGGATCGAACTGATTTTTCACGGCGCGCATGAGTGGAAGAGCGTCGCCGGGATTGCCCCAGGCATCGAGCGGCGGCATGCCATTCGGGCGATGAAGGACGGTGAGCGAAGCGCCGTCGCGCTCGAGTTCGGCGCGAAGTTCGGAGAGCGCGGCGTGGAGATCTGCTGGCGCTGCTTCGAGGTTCAGAGTTCCGATGCCGAAGACTTCCATGATCATTTTCCAGCGCGCATTGCGCGCGACGGCGATGCGTTGCACGAGTTCGACGGTACGCGCGATGGCGGCGGGAAGCGCGGTGATCTTGACGAGCGCGGCGGAACCGGCGGAGTTCCAGAGTTCGCGCGAGGCGCTCCAAACGCTGGGCGCGGCTTCAGCGACTGCGGGGGGACGGGTGAAATTGCGAAACTGGGATTCCTGCGCGGCGATGCCTTCTTCGGTGCCCTCGAAAAGAATGTCGACGAATGGATCGGCATTTTGCGAAATGCGCGCCTGGAGCGCGGTGTGCGCCAGTTGCGAATCCTGGACGGCGAGGAGGAGGCGTTGCATTTTGTCGAGATTGGCGGCGGAGACGGAAAGAGTTTTTGTGCTGTGCGGAAGCGGATGAACGCGGAACGTGGCGCGGGTGATGACGCCGAGAGTGCCGAAAGCGCCAGTGACGAGTTTCGGAAGATCGTAGCCGGCGACGTTCTTGACGACTTTGCCGCCGCTCGATGCGAGCGTGCCGTCGGCGAGAGCGATGGTGACTCCAATGATGAGATCGCGCAGCGGACCGAAGCGAAGGCGGAGCGAGCCGCAGTCGTTTGTCGAGAGAGCGCCGCCGATGGTGGCGGTTTCGGGCCAAAGCGGATCGAAAGCGAGCCGCTGGCCGTGCAGGGCGAGAGCGGTTTGCAATTTTTGAATGGTGCAGCCGGCTTCGACGCTGACGGTGAGGTCGGCCCAGGGATGCTCGAGGATTTTGTCGAGGCGCGCCATGGAGAGAATGAGATCCGCGCGTTGCGGCGGATTGCCCCATCCGAGTTTTGTGCCGCCGCCGCGCGGGATGACGGCGAGATTGGCGTTGTCGGCGAGGCGAAGTGCCGCGGCGAGTTGCTGCTCGCTGGACGGTTCGAGGACGAGGCGAGGCTGAAGGCCGCGGACCGCGTCGGCTGGCGCGGCGGCACGTATGGAATCGGGAGCGAGGCTGGCGCGGAAGTCGTTTTCGAGGTCGAGGGGCGTGGCCGACATTGGATTGACGGACCCAGTACATTACAACGGGTGTGCGGCGTCAAGGAGCGGTCGGGGGAATGATGGAATGAGGTAACGGCGTAAGGAAGTAAAGAAGGAAAGACGGAAACGCGGCGGAGAGGCGGCGTCGCGTGTCTGGGTAAACATAACTGATGCCTCCCCCCGGGGGCATTTGTAAGATTATCAAAACAAAGGGGTTGAGAGACTATGCGTTTGGAAGGAATTGAAAAGAAAGGGGTTGTTTGCTCTCTGTTTGGTCGCTTTTTGCTCTGGGAGAGCAGGTGGAGCGGGATGGAGGTGAAGGAGGTAGAGGAGGTCAAGGAGGCTAAGGCTCGGAGGGAGGTAGCGTGGGGTGGGTGCGAGCAGGGCGGATTTTGTGCGCGAAACATGGGCAACGATAGCATGGGGATGAATTACTGTAACGGTACAGTACTTTCTGCATATCATTCGGATTGAGACGCGGGAAGTCAAATGGATGGAAGGAGTTGGCGGGAAATTCGGAGTTTGGTGAGACGAGGTCGTGATGGATGGCTCGTGGAACGTCTCCGCGTTTCCGCACGTCATGGCCCGGGGCGCTTGCCGAATATCTCTGGCGGGTCGTCCCGCTCATAGAGATGCTCATAGGACCACCATAAACGGCGGCGAGGTTTCCACTTTTTAAGCGTGGCGGGCCGAAAGCGCGTGGAATAGGCATTCAAGACAAGAGAGATCGGCACCCATAAAACCAAAACGCCGAGCAGGAACACGAAGCCGAACCGGACGTGCGCCGCCAGCAAAATCCCCGCAGCAAGAAAGAGGGAAAGAATGCCGACCGCGCGGCGAAAGGGAGGAGACACAACAACTTGTCTCTGGCACTTGGGGCAGTACAAACCGCCCGTCAAGCCTGCGGGTTGCTGAAGGTCGCAGGCGTCGATTTGTTCCCCGCATTCCGGGCACTTGTACGTGAGCTGCATGAGCACACTTCGAGATAACTTTTAGTATTATCCGGCGACAGGTCTGAAAACCCTGCGGATTTTTGGGGTACCGTGGACACTGTTCCTCTCCCCATAAGAAATATCCCGCCAGTTTCCTTGCGATGGACTCAGCGCACGGCAAGCTTATCGAGGCGGTCCAGGGTGTCGGGATAGTTGCGAACAAGAAGCACGAGGGCGGCGGCTTGGGGATTCGGCTTGGCGCGGCCCTGCTCCCACTTTTCGAGGGTTCGGACGTTGATGCGGAGTTTGCGCGCAAAGACGGCTCGCGAGCAGCGCATCCTTTTGCGTGTGTCACGGATGAGCTTGGAGTTCACTGCCGGAAGGGGCGCCAGCTCGACGCGATAGCTTCGCAGGGTCAGCTTTCCCTCGCGATGCTCCTTCATTGCTTCCACGCCTTCGAGCAACTCCGCGAAAATCTTTCTCTTTGTCATTAACGTCTCCTCCTACTCACGCCGCGCGCCTCGCGTTCGGCTTCGATTGCGCGCTTCAGTAGTCTCCTTTCGGCCGGGGTGAGATCGGCGGCCTCATTTTTTCCGTAGAGGGTCATCAACCAAATCCGATGTTCCGAAGCGAAATAGCAGTAGATCACGCGGAGCCCGCCTCGGCGTCCTTTGCCGCGCCGGGCGTCGGCCCAGCGAATTTTCCGGAAGCCTCCTGTACCGGGAATTACGTCTCCCGCTTCCGGCTTGCGTGCAAGCTCTTGTTGAAGCTTCCGGTATGCCTCGTCATCCAGATATTCGGAGAGATAGCGCGTGAAAACCGGAGCTCCAAAGAATTCCATTGCCGCTCGCTCTACGCCATTGGCGTATGGTCAATACTATACGCTAGAGCGTTTCTAATTTAAGTACTTACATATCCGGATGAAGCAAAATAGTTCGCGCATTCGCTTGCTGTGACAGTGTTGAGGAGTTCGCCGATTTCTTTCCATAGTTCCTCGGTGGATCGTTTGGCGGCTTTGCGGAGCAGCGCCTTGAGTTTTGCGAAGAGCTTTTCGATGGGATTCAGATCCGGAGAATAGGGCGGCAGATAGAGCGCTCTGGCACCGACCGCGGTAAGGGCTTGTTGGACCCCGTGCACTTTGTGGCTGCTGAGGTTATCGAGGATGACGAGGTCTCCGGTTTGGAGTGTGGGGCACAGAAATTGTTCCACCCAGGCCAGGAATAGCTCGCCGTCCATGGGCCCGTCGACGACCAGGGGAGCGGTCAATCGATGGTGGCGCAGGCCGACAAAGGTCGTCGTTTGCCAACCGCCCAGGGGCGCCGAACCCACGCAGCGACAACCCTTGGGGGCGCGGCCATGGCTCCGCGTCATGTTGGTCGCGGCCCAGGTTTCATCGATAAACACCAGCTTTTCGACGTCCAGTGCAGACTGCGCTTCACCCCAGGCGCGCCGCGCTGCCTGCACGTCCTCGCGCTCTTGCTCGCTGGCGTGCAGCGTTTTTTTTGAACGTCAGATTCCACTTGTTCAACTGATGCCAAAGTGCGCCGATTTTGATCCCTATACCCTGCGACGCCAACCGCTCTTGCAACTCGGCCAGAGTCAGTCCCGGCTCGGCGGCGATCCAGCCGCGCAAAGCGGACTCCGCTTCTACCAACCGGGACCGGTGATGGCCGCCGATCGGAAAACTGCTGCGTACCCCGGTCTTTCTTGCTCGCGGTCGCGCACTTGGTAGACATAGAAGCGGCTGACCTCAAAGCGGCGCGCGATAGCCGAAGGGGCATCTCCCCGGGACAAAGCTCGCAGCACACGATCACGCAAATCCTGTGAATACGATTGCATCCGCACCTCCCGCGAACCAACAGGAGGATTATCGCACAAATGTAGATACTTAAATTAGAAATGCTCTAATGGCGTACGAAAGGGCAAGACCGAATCCGGATGAAGGGGTCCACGCTGAGATGCGTTTTTTGTTAGGGAGGTTTATGGCGGGCTGGTGAGCGGGAGGCCGAGGGCGGCTAAGGATTGCTGGCCTTGGACCCAGCCTTCTTTGCCGTTGATGCGGATGCGGAGCCAGAGATTGCGGAAGGTGCATTCGACGCGCTGGCCTTGGGATTGCCATTGGACGATGGCCATCATATCGAGGAATTCGGGGTGCGAATCGGGGTTGATGCCGATGTTGAGCGAATTGTGCGTGTTGCTGTCGGGGGCTTCGAAAAGATTGATGTAGAGGGGATCGGCGTCGGGCGGGCGAGATTGCGGGATGGCTTCGAGGCGCATGAGGCAGCCTCTTTCCGTGAGCGTGCCATTGTTGGTGGCGTAGCACTGCTCGCCTTCGCCCCATTTGCCGTGGGGCCAGTCGAAACGGACGGGGACCAGGGCATAGAAATGACCGGTCCAGACGCGGAAGGCCAGGACCTCGGCGGTGCTGGCCATGGGCATCAGCTCGATGCCGTTTGTGATCGTGACGGCGGCGAGCGCGCCGCCGACGGTGATGTCCGTGCCTTGGCCGAGCGGAAGGACCGAGCCGAAAGGAGCGAGATGGCCGTTCACGAGGCCGAAGACTTGCCAAGATTCTTTTGCGAATGCGGCCGATGAGGACTCTGTGCTTTGCGACGGATCGGAGCGCTCGAGGAATCGAATGAGGAGGGCAACGCCACCTGTGCCGCGGAGAAGGGAAGAGGATGCAGACAATGTTCTCGTGAAACGGCCCTGATCAACGGCATACGGGAAGGTTTCCTGGTAAACGAAATTTTTTTGAGCGTCGAGAATCTCGAGGCGCCACACGGTGGCCGTGGAGTCGGAAGCGGAGGCTGGGCGCGGGGTATTTTCGAGAATAGCCTTGTCGTGAAGGAGGACGGTGTATTGCTGACTGCCGAGGGGAAAAGGGCCTTCCCGGCTAACGAGATCGGTAAGACTCGGATCTTCAGGGGCGGTTGGAGAGGAAGCGCTCGACTGCTGAGGAGGCGGAAAAGGAGCAGGAAAGGCGGGCGGTGAGACCGCCGCGACGGCAGCAGTGGCGGCGATGGCCAAGGCTAAAGGAAAGAGAGGTTTGGCGGTTCGCGGGTGCACCATGTATCGGCTTGCGCTTCGCGACACGGAAAGTGCCTCCTTCCTTGCGTAACAACACCAAACAACGAGGATAGCACCTCTCAAAACCAGGAATGTAAACGAAGGGAGAGCAACTTGTGGAGGCCGGAAGGGCGGGTCTGAAGGGCGGAAATCGAAGCGGGAGGAGCGGTTAAGCAACGATTGGGCACATAGGTACGGGCTGGCGATTGACTACGGGCGGGTTGGCTTCCAAAATCACAGGACGGGGCAGATCGCCTGGGTGGAACAGGCGATGTGACCGATTGAGAGTTATTTGCAGAATACAGAGAGCCCCCGAAAATAGGTATGGCACAAGAGCTGAACGCCGTGGAACAAGCCGTATCGCGCGCCCTGCGGGAAAACCTCGAACGGATCCAGCGAAACGCCGACGAGCTGCATCAAGCGGTGGGCGACCTTGTGGCGGCTTGCGGGAGCTCGAAGCCGACGAATGCGCTGCCGTCCATGCTGCGCGCGCAGACTTCGGCGGCGTCGCTCTCGGCGGCGTTGGAAGTGCTGTCGCGATTCGTGGCGATGGCGTTGCAGCCTGGACAACGATCTCCCCTCGAAGCACAGATCACGCATCTAATGAACACGGCTGGAGTGGAACCGGCTGCGGAGCCAGTGCGGCCGCAACCAGCGATTGCGACGCCGATGGCGCACGCACCTGCTCCGCCCGCCGCAGCGAAAGCGCCGCCGCGAGTGGTACCGCCCGTTGCGCCGCCGCCTCCTGAGCCGGAGCCCATGATCGAGCTGGAGGCCGAGCCGGAAGCGATCGAGTTGATCGAACCGGAAGCGCCGGCGAGCGAGCCCGGGCTGGGGGAAGAGTTCGACGTCAACCACCTTTCGCCCGAGGAACAAGAACTGCACAGGCGCGCAAATCGGGTGGCGAAAGTTTCGATGCAAGATATTAAAATGCTCAGGCCGGAGCAGGTGCGGCTGGGCCGCGAAAAGAAAGATATCTGCATCCGATTGAAAGATGACATTGAAAAAGCTCACCGAGAATACGACCGTCGTTTCAAACCCATCATGGACCACCCCGTGGATTATTTTTATCGCTGGATGGTGGAAATCCTCGCGGAGGGCGATGCACACGCTCTCGGCGAATACCCGTACGCCACACCCGCGCGGCATCGCTAAGAATGCGGCCAGGAAGACCGCTGCGGCGAAGTCATGGGCCGCGATTGCGCGATGCGTGTGCGCGTTGCTGGCGGCGATGACGCTGGCGTTAGTGTGCGTCGCGGGAAGCACGCCGAGGAGCACGCCCGCACATCCTGCGCGGCATCATAAAAAGAAAAAGATAAAAAAACCGGCGGCTGCGCCTTGCCAGGCAGGTTGCCGGCCGGAGACGACTGCGCCCGAACTTTTGGCGGGAGACACGCCGGAAGATCAGGCGCGGCAGAAAGAACTCTCAGGGCTGGCGCGCGATTTGCGCAACGCCGACCTCGGCGCGTACGGAAAGCTTTCGGCTTTTGCCGCGACGAATGCATCGAATGTTTGGGGCGCGCGCGCGGCGCTGGCGCTAGGCTACCAGGATCACTCGCAGAAGCACGATCAGCAGGCGCTCGTGTGGTTGAACAAGGCGAGCGGAGACACGCTGCTGCGCGAGTACGTGCTTTACTGGACGGGGGAAGCGAAGCAGGGGTTGGGGCGATCGAAGGACGCGCTCGCGGATTATGAGACGGTGGAACGCGACTATCCCAATACGGCGATCAAGGAGCAGTTGCTCGAGAGTCTCGCGCCGCTGGCGACGGAGCTAGGGCGGCCGCAGGATGCAATCGACGCGCTGAATTCGTATATGGCGACGGGCAACAAGGCTACGCTGCTCTTGGACCGTGCGGAAGCGTATCAGGCGGCGCACCAGCTTGCGCAAGCGGCCAAAGATTATCAGGCGATTTTTTATAAGAGTTCGCAGAGCGACGAGGCGAAACCCGCAGGCAACGCTCTGAAGAAAATCATGCATGAGATGGGGAAAGAGTATCCCTATCCGGGAGTGGAGCTGCAGCAGCAACGCGCGCAAGCATTTTATGATGCACATAAGTGGAAAGAGGCGCGGGCGGAATTCGAGAAGTTGCTGGGAATGCTCCACGATCCGCAGAATCCCAACCGGCAACTGGCGGAACTGCGCATCGCGGAAGCTCGAGTGCAGCTGGGAAGTTCGCCGAAGCTGCTGGCGGCGCTGAAAGTGTCGGACTTCGAAGTCGATGCGGAACGGCTCTATGCGCTTTCGCAGTTTTATCGCACGGACAAGAAGAATGACGAGATGTTCGCGACGCTGGGCGAGCTGACGCAGAAGTATCCGCTGAGCAAATGGAACGAAGAAGGGCTGATGGCGGCGGGGAACTATTATTGGGTGAACCTGGACCGCACCCAAGCCGCCAGTTATTACCAGCGAGTTGTGGACACGTTCCCGAGCGGGAAAAACGCGTTTAACGCGCAATGGCGCGTGGCGTGGGTCGCGTACCTGAACCGTCAGCCGGAGGCGGGAGACAAACTCACGGCGTTTCTGCTGAGATATCCGTCGTCGGGGAACACGCCTGACGCGGTCTATTGGCTTGGACGTGACGCGGAGCGCAATGGAAAAATCGCCGAAGCGAGAGCGTACTACGAGAAGGATGCGGACCGCTTTCCGCAGACTTATTTTGGGCACGCGGCGGGGTCACGGTTGAGCACGCTGCCAGCCGCGGAAGGCGGCGACCCGCCCGAGATTTTAGACAAAATTCCTCCGCCGCCGGCGCTTCGGCCGTTCGATGAGCCGATTCCCGCTGCGGCTGCCGACCGCTGGGCGCGGGCACAGGCGCTGCGGACGATTGCGTTCGATTCTGCGGCGGAACTGGAGCTGAAGAACGCTTACTTTGCGACGTCCTCGCCGCGCTTTTTGTACGAAGCGGCGCAAGCGGCGTTCGATCAGGGACATTTCGCCGTGGGTATGGCGTATGGGCGCGTGATGGTGCCGAGTTTCGATGCGCGCAAATTCAGCGATCTGCCGATCGACGTCTGGAAAGTGCTGTACCCGCTGCCGTACGAAGCGGTAATCCGGCGCGAAGCGGCGAAGAACGATTTCGATCCAATGCTCGCAGCCGGACTGATGCGGCAAGAATCCACATTTCAAGCGGACGCGCTTTCGCCGCAGAACGCGATTGGATTGATGCAAGTGATCCCGAAGACGGGACGGCTGCTGGCGCGGCAGCTTCGCGTGCGTTTTTCAGCGGCGCGGCTTTTCCAGCCGGACTACAACATCGAACTGGGGATGCTTTATATTTCGGGATTGGTGAAGTCGACGGGAGCCCCGGCGTATGCGTTGGCGGCGTTTGACGCGGGCGAAGACCGCATTGCGGCGTGGAAAGCCGAGCGCAACTACGACGAAATCCCCGAGCTTGTGGAATCCATTCCGTTCAGCGAAACGCGCGATTACGTGCAAATCGTCTTGCGCAATTCCGAAGTCTACCGGATGATTTACGGGCAATCGACGGCGGCGGCATCGAGCCCGGCAGGACACGGCCGATAGAGTTTGAACCCGCCGGCTTCATCCGGCACGATGGCGCCGGCAATCCTGATGATCTGGCAGGCTCAATGAATCCCACGGAAACCGGCATGGCGCAGGCAGCGCGGCGCATGCTCTCTGCAAAAGCCGAACAATTCACCGAATCCGTAATTCGCGAAATGACGCGGCTGGCGATGAAGCACGGGGCCGTGAATCTATCGCAAGGTTTTCCGGATTTCGCGGCGCCCGCGGAAATCAAGGAAGCGGCGCGGCAAGCCATCGCGGATGACATCAATCAATATGCGATCACCTGGGGCGCCAAGCCGCTGCGGGACGCGATCGTCGAGAAATTCGAGCGGACGCAAGGCGTGCGCTACGATCCCGAGCGCGAAATCACGATTTGCTGCGGCTCGACGGAAGCGATGATGTCCACGATGCTGGCGATCATCAATCCGGGCGACGAGATCGTGGTGTTCGAGCCGTTCTACGAAAATTACGGGCCGGACGCGATTTTGAGTGGCGCCACGCCGCGCTTCGTGAAATTGAGCCCGCCGGATTGGATGTTTGACGAAAAAGAACTGAGCGCCGCGTTCGGGCCGCATACCAAAGCAATTATTCTTAATACGCCCAACAATCCCACGGGAAAAGTGTTCAGCCGCGCCGAGCTGGAATTTATCCGCGACCTGTGCGTCCGCTGGAACGCTTATTGCATAACGGACGAAATCTACGAGCACATTTTGTACGACGGCGCGGAACATATCTCCATGGCGCGAATCGACGGCATGCGCGACCACACCATCGTGATCAACGGCATGTCCAAGACGTACAGCGTCACGGGATGGCGCGTGGGCTGGGCGCTGGCGCCTGCGGAAGCCACGCAGTCCATTCGCAAGGTGCACGATTTTCTGACGGTTGGGGCGGCCGCGCCTTTGCAGCAGGCCGGGGCCATCGCGCTGAAATCGCCGCAATCTTATTACGACAAGCTCGCCAAGGATTACAGCGTGCGCCGCGAGCGGCTGCTTAAGATTCTTAGCTCCGCCGGATTCAAAGTCTACAAGCCCCTTGGCGCGTACTACATCATGACGGACATTTCGAGCTTTGGTTATCCTGACGATATTGCGTTTGCGAAATTTTTGGTGGAAAAGGTGGGAGTGGCGGTGGTGCCTGGATCGAGCTTTTATAACGATGCGCGCGACGGGGCGACGCAGGTGCGCTTCACGTTCTGCAAGAAGGAAAGCACGCTCGCCGCCGCCGAGGAGCGGCTGTCGCGGCTCCCTGAACTCGTGGCAAATCGCTGACGGCACTTACCATCGCGGGGAGCCATAGAAGAGCGGCAAGACCGCCAGTTAAATCTGCTTAAATACCCCCAATAGAGTAATTTGCAAAGTTTTTAGGGGTAGGAGACTGACGGTCGGTTGCCCTGTGGTGGTTAGCCCCCTACCCCGCGAGTGGTCTTATGTGTATAGACGATGCCAGCGCAAAATTAGTTTCCTGAGTTTCAAAAAAAAGATGGAGCGATGCCGGAATAGTGATGCTTTCCCAGAAGCGGTCACTTGACACGTTTCTCAACAACGTCGCAAGATTCCTTGCCGATTCCGACCTGGCGCGGGTGGTGGCTACCCGTTCCTGCTGCCCTCTACTTGCTACCCCAAGGGTACGGTATCCAGATAGCGTGCCACTGCCACATTCCATTTGAACTTCTCTTGGATTGCCGACTGCAAGGCTTGGGCGGCTTCCGGTTCGCCGTGGGTCAGATAGGTCTGTTTTGGCGGCGCTGGGAGATTGCTCAGCCATCGCAACAGCTCACTCTTCCCGGCATGGGCCGAGAATTGGCCCATTTCCAGAATCTCGGCGCAAACGGGAACAGCCTGCCCGAAGAGGTGCAGAACTTTCGCGCCTTCTTGCAGCGCGCGGCCGCGAGTTCCGACGGCCTGGAAGCCGGCCAAGATAACGGCATTTCGCGCGTCCGGCAGACGCTGCGCCAGGTGGTGCAGAACGCGGCCCCCGGACACCATCCCGCTTGCGGAGATGATGATGCAGGGCGTCTTGACGTTGTTGATGGCTTTGGATTCCTCGACGGCTCGCGTCAAATGAAATTCATGGACGTCCAGCGGATCGCCTTTGCCGCCGGCGTCCTCGCGTGAATAATCGAGGTCGTGGTCCTCTTTATACTTGAGGTAGAGATCGGTCGCGCTCAAGGCCATCGGGCTGTCCACGTACACAGGCAGGCGCGGGATGCGCTGCTGATCTTCGAGCTGGCGCAGGTAGTACATGAACGTCTGTGTTCGCCCGATGGCAAACGCCGGAATCACGATCGAGCCGCCGCGCTTCGCCACGCGATTGACGATCTCCGCGAGCAATTCCGCGGGGTCGCCTGTGGCGTGTTCCCGGTCGCCATAGGTGGACTCGCAAAGCAGCACGTCGCCGTTCGACGGCGGCGTCGTTGGATCCTTCAGAATCGGCTGGCTGTAGCGTCCGATGTCTCCCGAAAAGACCAGTACAATTTTCTTTCCGTTTTCTGTGATGGAAAGTTCCAGGCTCGAAGAGCCGAGAATGTGCCCGGCGTCGTAGGAAGTGACGTGAAACTCCGGGCTGATGTCGAAGCCGCCGCTGCGCGGCATGGGCTTGAGCAACCGCAGGGCAGGATCGACATCTTCAGTGGTGTATAACGCCTGCGGATTCGCGTGCCGGCTGTATTTGCCCTTTCGCGCGTGCAGCGTGTCTTCTTCCTGCAGGTGGGCGGAATCCTTCAGGAGAATCGTTGTCAAATCTATGGTTGCAGGATTCGCATAGATGGGTCCGCGATATCCGTTCTTGACGAGGACCGGGAGCCAGCCGGTGTGATCCAGGTGCGCGTGCGTCAGCACCGCGTAATCGATGCTCTTCGGGTCGACGGAAAGCGGCTGGTAATTTCTGTCGCTTAGTTCCGGCGCGCCTTGAAACAAGCCGCAGTCCACCAGCAGTTTTTTTCCTGCCGCTTCCACCAGATATTTGGAACCGGTTACACACCCTGCCGCGCCAAGAAATGTCAGTTTTGCCATGGGCCTCGCCGCTCCGATGCTCCGAACGCCGCGTTACACCTTACCGCAAAGCGGCACAGCAAAACAAAACTTGCCGGCATTTCCGTGCTCGAAAACACCACGGGGCAAACCGGCTTGGCCCGCCCCGTGATGCTCATATTTTTCCTCAGCATGCCGGGGACGTTCGCTCTCACGCGCGCATCAAGCCTTTCTCTCCCCTCTTCGCGACGCCTGATCCTCTTCCTCGCCGGTTGATGCTAGACTCCTAGCCCGTTCCACGGCATCGAGGCGCATCGCATGGCCGAGCACTCTCTTATCTTTCGCGATATCGCCATGGTGTTTACGGCGGCCTTTGTCTGCGGGCTATTCGCCTGGCGGCTGCGCCAGCCCATGATCCTCGGCTACGTTTTCGCCGGACTGATTCTCGGCCCATTCACTCCCGGCCTCCATGTCCACGACGTTTCCACTTTTGGGATCATGGCGGAGATCGGGGTCATCCTGCTGATGTATTCCGCCGGCATTGAGTTCTCTGTTCCCGACCTTCTCCGCGTGAAGTGGATCGCTCTGGCCGGCGCGCCCTTGGGAATTTTCTTGTCCATTGCGCTCGGCGTGGGCGTCGGGGCGCTGATGGGCTGGCCGTTGCTGCAAAGCGTTGCCGTCGGCAGCATTATTAGCGTGGCCAGCACGATGGTGATGCTGCGCATGCTCATGGACCGCGGCGAGCTAGCGAGTCCCTCCGGCCGCATCATGATGACTCTTACGCTCGTCGAGGATCTCGCGGTGATCATCCTCACGGTGCTCCTGCCGAGCTTCGCTCCCGCCCAGGGCGCAAACTACGGCGCTGTCGCTTGGAAAATCGGCAAAGCGCTGCTTCTTTTGGTGCCTATTGTGCTCGCCGGATGGAAACTCGTACCTCCGCTGCTTGCCCATGTTGAAAAAACCTGCAACGACGAAATTTCGCTTCTGCTTGGCCTCACGATTTGTTTGGCCGTGGCCGCCATCACCGAGGCCATTGGCCTGTCGCTGGCGCTCGGAGCTTTTCTGGCTGGCCTCCTAATGGGCGGGTCGAGCTTTGCCCACAAACTGGCCAGGCAAACGTTCCCGATCCGCGATGCATTCGTGGCCCTTTTCTTCGTCACCGTGGGCATGCTCATCGATCCCCGGAGCTGGCTAACCGGCTGGCGAGTGCTGCTTTTGCTAGTGGGAATGATCTTGCTCGGAAAATTTCTGATTTGGACCGGCATCGTGCGCCTCTTCGCGTATCCGTGGAAGACATCGTTCAAAGTCGCGCTAGGCTTAACGCAGATTGGCGAATTTTCTTTCGTTCTCGCCCAGGTCGCGCTCGATGCCAAATTGATTTCTGCGGAGATTTATAACGCGACGTTGGCCGCCTCCCTGATCACCATCCTGGCCAACGCCACCATCTTTAGATTCGTGCCCCGCACCGCGCCCGTGGAGACTCCGGCACGCGCTGCCTAGACGCGCGCAATCTTCGGATGCTACTATGAAAAAGCGTTGATCCGGTGGGGCCGTGGCGCAGTTGGGAGCGCGCCTCGATGGCATCGAGGAGGTCGTGGGTTCGAATCCCATCGGCTCCACCATTTGAAGACGGGTCCAACCCGGAGACATGGGTAACAGAACGTACCGGCTACATAGCTAAGAAGTTCGAGCCGGTCGATCGATTCGGGTTCATCCTGCCCCACATTCCCATACACTTTCAGCTCAGGGCGTTTTCACGATAAGGTTCGGGATGTTTTTCTCGCGAAGCATGGCGTTGAACGCCGCCACATCCTTCGCGACCACCTGTTCCATCTCGCGCTCCGATTCGTTGCCCTGCTGCTTCAGCTCCTGTTGGACAGCCGTTTGCTGCGTCGTCGGCGCAAAATCGGCCGAGCTGCCCATTTCTTCCGCCAGGTAACTGATTTTTTGCAACAGCATCGGCAGATAGCGCACGTCGTCCTGGCCTCTTCCCGTCGCTTCCAACTGGACGACTTTTCCTTCCGCCCCCGTCAGCTTTTCCGCGAGTTCGTTCGCCGCTTTTCGAGTCGTCTGCGAAGTCTCGTCGTTGCCCAGATGCTTTTCGAGGTCCGCGAGCTGCGCCCGAATGGATTCGATTTGATTGACGCCTTCGGCCAGCGAATTCATCTCTTCTCGCAGCGCCGAGATGAGTTGATTCTGCGCCTGGATGTCGCTGTCGTTTCCCGTCGAGTGCGGATCCTTCAGCACGGTCAGCTTCTGGCTGCTCTTTTCTCCGCCAACCGTCAGCGTGACGGTGTACGTCCCTGGCGGTTCGAGCACGGAAATGCGGTCCACGGCGGGAGCTTCCCGCCATCCCTCCGGTCCCAGTGGCGCGTCCGGCGAATACGTCGGAGGCGTCCTCAGCTTGATTTCCGTGGCTTCTTCGCCGCGCAAATCCCACCAGTAACGGTTGATCCCCGCTTTTGCTTCGCACGGCGGAGCGCTTCGGCGTCCAAATCCGCCTCCGCCGGGAGCTTCGCTGTGGCCGCCTTCGCGCGCCGCGTGGCATTCGATTTCGCGCACGGTTTTTCCGCTCGCATCGGTGATCGTAAGCGTGGCCTCTTCTTTCCCGCTGAGTTTGGACTTCAGATAAAAATTGAGCGAAGCTCCGTACGGCGGATTGTGGCCCGCGGTCGGATCGGCGGAAACGCTCGCTGGTTGCGCGACCGGCCGGAACCGGTACGCATCGCGTGGCGCAAACAAATGTGCAGTTGACCCTTGCACTTCCGGTGTCATCTGTTCGAATGGCGTCAGATCATCCAAAATCCAGAAGCCTCGCCCGTAAGTCGCCACGTCCAAATCGTGGAAGCGCTCTTGGACCGTCATCCAGTAGACCGGCGCATGCGGAAGGCCGCTCTGCAACGGCTGCCAGTTCTTGCCATCATCAAACGACACATACAGAGCGTTTTCCGTTCCCAGATACAGCAATCCTTTTCGCACGGGATCTTCGCGTATGCAATGCGCGTAGCTGAGCATGCTGTGCGGAATTCCATTTGTGATTTCCGTCCACGTTTTGCCGAAGTCCGCCGTTTTGTAGACGAACGGGTCGCGATTATTCACTTGATGCCCATCGACCGTGATATACGCCGTCCCCGCGTCGTACCTCGAGGCTTCGATGTTGCTCACCGTCCCCCAGTCCACCATGTTCGGAATATTTTTCGTGACGTTCGTCCAGCTTTTTCCGCCATCGCGCGTGATTTGCACTAGCCCGTCATTGGTGCCCGCCCAGATCACACCCGCCTCTTTCGGCGACTCCGCGATCGCGAAGACCACTCCCGCGTATTCCACGCCGATATTGTCGGGGGTCAACCCGCCCGAACTTCCCATGCGGCTCTTGTCGTTTCGCGTCAAATCCGGGCTAATCACGTGCCAGCTATTTCCGCCGTCCGTTGTTTCGTGCACAAACTGGCTTCCTGCGTAAACCTTGTTGTGGTCGTGCGGCGAAATCGCAATCGGAAATTCCCAGTTGAAGCGGTACTTCACTTCCGCCGCCGTCGCTCCGGAAACATCCACCGGCCAGACCTCGACCTCGCGCCACTGCCGATTTCGCTCGTCAAACCGCACCACCGCTCCGCTCACGCTGCCCGCTCCCGTCCCGCTGGACCAGATGATGTTGTTATCCACGGGATCGGGTGTGGCAAATCCGCTCTCGCCGCCTCCAATTGGGTGCCAAACACTGCGCGATATCATCGCTCCGCCAAATCCGCCGAACTGCAAACTGTTGCTGGGCCCGCGGTAGGACGAACCGTCCTGCCGGTTGCCATAAACGAAATATGGGATCTGGTCGTCCACCGTCACGTGATACATCTGCGCGATGGGCAATTGGATGTGGTCCCAGCTATGTCCGCGATCCACGGAGATACTGACGCCTTGATCGTTGACGACCGCCATGCGGCCGCCGTTGGTTGGATCGATCCACATCTCGTGGTTGTCGCCGCCGGGGCTGCGCCGGCATCGCCGTCAGTGTGTGGCCGCCGTCGAGCGTGCGCGAAAACGCGGACGTAAAGAAATACACTTCGTTTTCGTTGTCGGGCGAAATTTCCTCGCGCGTGTAATAGTGCGTGCGCCCACGAATCTGGCGGTCGGAGTTCACCAATTGCCAGTTCTCGCCGCCGTCATCGGAGCGCCAAAGCGCTCCGCTCTGCCCGGGATGGCCCTCCCAGGGAACTCCGTCGCCCGTCTCGATCATCGCGTAAACGCGGTTCGAATCGCGCTGCGCCACGCGCACTGCAATTCTTCCGACCGGTGGATGCGGCAGCCCGTGGCCTTCCAGCCTTTTCCAGGTCACTCCTCCGTCTGTCGACTTAAACAGCCCGCTGCCTGGCCCTCCGCTGTCGCGCCCCCAGGTGTGAATTTCGACTTGCCACATTCCCGCAAAAAGAATGCGCGAGTTGTTCGGGTCCATCGCCATATCCGAGCAGCCCGTGTTTTCGTCGACGAAAAGCACTTTCTCCCAATTTTTCCCGCCGTCCGTCGTTCGAAAAACGCCGCGCTCTGGCTGCGGCCCGTACGCATGTCCGAGGGCGCACGCCAGCACGATCTCCGGATTGCGCGGATCGATCAGCACGTTGCTGATCCTTCCGGTCTTACCCAACCCCATGTTCGTCCAGGTTTTTCCTGCGTCGAGAGATTTGTAGATTCCATCGCCAATCGAAATGTGGCTTCGAATAAAGGATTCACCCGTGCCCGCCCACACGATATTCGGGTCGCTCGCCGCCACGGCTAGCGAGCCGATCGAAGAAACCGGCTCCGAATCAAAAATGGGATCCCAGTGCGTGCCACCGTCGGTGGTTTTGAAAATGCCGCCCGAAGCCGTCCCCACGTAGTAAAGATAAGGGCTTCCCGGCACTCCGGCGACCGCCGTAGTGCGATTGCCCACGGGTCCGATGTAGCGGAATTCGAGCTGGCCGTACACATCGGGTTGGACCGCGGGCTGCTGCGCTCCCACAAAGTAGGGAACTACGAGCACCGCTAGTATCGAGGCTAGTACAAAGAGACACGCGCGCTTTGTCATGGCGAACCTCATTCTCAAATTTTTGCCTTGAATTGCGCGGATGATACTTGCGCCGCAAGCCCAGGTCAACGAGTTTGTGTTTTTCCCCGCTGGACGCGAAGCAACCCCGGCGCTATCCTGAAGCTCCTAAGTAAAGAAGCCGCTCGATTCTTGGAAAGGAATTCGCGAGGAATGCCGCAAAGGTCCCAATCGCCAGCCCGGAAGTTTTTCGCGCGGGCCGCTCGAATCTCCGCAATTTTCGCTGGAGTTCTCTTCTTAGCTTTGCCGCTGGCCGCGCAACAGACCGGCCCCTTGTCTCCGCCTCCCTCTTACGTTGCGCCCACTCCCATGCCCCGGCCAAGTTCCACCATGGCTGCTGCTCCGCATCAGGCGGCCACCGAATCCCCGCTTTCGACGGCGGCTCCCAAAATCCCGCCAGAAAAGATTATTCAGGAATTCGCCGCGCACGAAGCTCAATTCAGAATCGAGCGGGATAATTACACGTACACGCAAACGTTCGTCATCCAAACCATCGACGATTATTCCGGCCAGGCCGATGGCGAGTATCGCATGACCAGCGACATTCTTTTCACGCCCGAGGGCAAGCGCTACGAGCACGTCACTGATGCTCCCGAGCCTACGCTCCAGCGCATCAGCATGTCGCAACAGGATTTCGACGACCTGGAGCACGTGCAGCCTTTCGTCCTCACCACCGAAGAATTGCCCAAATACGACGTCAAATATGTCGGCCAGCAGCAGCTCGACGATCTCAATACCTACGTCTTCGATGTTGGCCCCAAAACCATCGAAAAAAATCAGCGTTACTTCCAGGGCCGCATCTGGGTCGACCAGAAAGATCTCGCCATTGTCAAAACCGACGGCAAGGCCGTCCCCGATATTAAGAAACACGGGCAGGAGAACGTCTTTCCCCGTTTTGTGACGTACCGCGAAAACATCGAAGGTCACTTCTGGTTTCCCACCTACACCCACTCCGACGACTACTTGCAGTTCAGCAGCGGCTCCGTACACATCCGCATGACCGTCCGCTACGAAAATTACAAGCGTTTCGGATCGACCATCAAGATCGGTGCGCCCATCGCCATTCCCAAGCAGAATCCCTAGCCGCTTTTTGAAAAGGCTCTCCGGTTCTTGAAAAGGACGTGACGGACACCACGCGGGTGTTGTCTACTGTGCGAGGCCTGAGGACTCCTGCTCTTGATCCCCATTCGCACGCTCGCAAAACGCATCGCCATCGGAGTTATCGCGGCGGCTGCGCTCACTTACGCCGGAGATTTCCTCTCCGTCCGCGTGCGCATGCTGCATCCCAAGCCCGGCGATCCCTTCGAAACGATCACCGGGCTTCGCATCCTCGCTATCGAGGAAAAAGGCGGCAGGACCGAATACACCGTCGACCAGTTGCAGCCCCAGCAATCCGCCGAGTGCGTCCACGCGCTCTTTCCTCACAATGGCGACCCGCCCTGCTGGTACCTCAAGCGGAAATTCGCCGAGCCCATCCCGATGTCCATTTTTTTCGTTCCCAGAATTAAGTAGCACTCGGCCCATTTTTTGACGCAGTGATCGTGCCAGGCACGCTGAAGCTCCGTTCCCAATTCCCGCGCCGTACTCAACGCCAATTCCGATTTCGGCGCCCTCTGCACCAGTCACTAGTCACGAGTCACCAGTCACTCTGCATATTCTTTCTCCTAGCTCACGAATTCACGCTTATTACGGCTTGCGGAGCCTCCGTTCGAAACTCGCCTTCCCATCGCGCCACCACCACACACGCCAGGCAATTCCCCAGCACATTCACCGCCGTCCGTCCCATGTCCATCAACTGGTCGATCCCGAAAAGTAAAAACAAAGGTTCCGTCGGCAGATGAAATTGTGCCGCCGCGGCTAACACAATCACCAGCGATGCCCGCGCCACCCCCGCGGTTCCTTTGCTGCTAATCAGCAACGTCAGCAGCATCACCGCCTGTTGCCCTAGGCTCAAATGAATTCCCGCAGCCTGCGCAATGAAAACCAAGGCCAGCGCCTGATACAAACTCGACCCGCCCAGATTAAAGCTGTATCCCGTGGGCATCACGAACGCCACCGTCTCTCGCCGCACTCCAAACGCTTCCATCTCTTCCATCGCGCGCGGCAGCGCCGCCTCCGAGCTCGCCGTCGCAAACGCAATCGTCACCGGCTCTGTCACCGCACGCAAAAATTCCTTCAGCGGCGTCTTCACCAGCACGGCAATCGGCAACAACACGCCCACAATAAAAACAAAAAGCGCCACATACATCGTCGCCAGCAGCTTCAGCAGCGGCAGCAGCACGCCCAATCCTAAGTGTCCGACCGTGTACGCAATCGCCCCAAACACGCCAATCGGCGCCGCGTACATCACCAAATTCGTAAACTTGAACATCGTCTCCGAAAGGCTCTCGGCGAACGCCAGCATCGGCCGCCGCTTCGCTTCCGGAACCAACGCCAGCGCCATCGCAAACAGCACGCTGAAGACCACCACTTGCAGCACTTGCCCTTCCGCCACCGATTTCGCGATGTTTTCCGGAAAAATATCTGTAATCAACTGCGCCGCCGTATGCGGCACGGCATTTAACGGTGCCGCGCTCGCCACCGGCGGTAGGTGCACGCCTTCTCCCGCCCGGCTGATATCAATCGCCGCGAACCCGATCACCAGCGTAATCACCGACACAATCTCAAAATAAATCAGCGACTTGATCCCCAGCCGCCCCACCTTCTTCAAGTCCGCGTGTCCTGCAATCCCCACCACCAGCGTCCCAAACAACAGCGGCGCGATGATCACTTTGATCAGCCGCAAAAAAATCGTCCCCAAAAATTGCAGCTTCGCCGCCGCGGCTGGCCAGTCGTGCCCCAGCTCCGCCCCCGCCAGCAACCCCACCACAATCCATGCCGTCAGCGACCGCCGCACCGTCGCGTACCACGCAAAAAGCAGAATCGCCGCCCACCGCAAAATCATGGGCGCAAGCGCAGCCATCCCCGCCACACGCGCGCCCGCCAGCAGCGATGCCGCAATCGCCACCGCCGCCGCAACCAGCGCCGCTCCCAAAATTCCTTTCTTCATCGTCTCCAACTCATCTCCCTCATTGGCCGCGAACGGTAAGCCGGATACGCACCCATGTCAATGGGCGCGGACATGTCAATGGGCACACTCCTTCCAACGGGCGGACGCACGTCAACGTGCACACGTATCCCTTTCTTTTTCATTCGCGCCACATTTTCTGGATTTATCTCTTCGCGATCGGCTCTAACTCAGTGAAACCGGTTCGGATCGTACTGAAAATCCACCAGATCGTCCCGGTAGTCCAGCTTGATATCCAGCAAGTACAGCATGGCAAACCCCAGCGTCCCCGAAACCTCCGTCCCGACGTCATCGCTGATATGGCTCAGGTCAAACGCCACCATATCGGTTCGCTTTTGCTGGAACCTCCCAAACGTCAGCAACACTTCTCCTGTGCTGTAAACCGTCTTCACTTCTCCGCTCAAGCCCTTCACCGTGATGTCAGAGTCTTTGTGAAGCTTCTTCGCATTCGTCGCCTCTTGCGCCGCTGCCGGCGTCAGCGTGTCGTCCCACGCTCCCGTATCCAACAGGAAAAGGCGATAAGGCGCCTTGTTCAGCCGCACTGGAAGCAGCAACATGTGCCCGAAGCGGAACACCCGCTCGTAGTCCTTGTATTCCGGCGGTATCCAGCGGTTGCGCAGGTTCGAATTCTCCGCTCCCTCCGACTGCAACGAACCCTGCTCCCCCTTTTGATCGGGATACGGCGGCAACTGCGAAAGCTTCAATTTCTGGTCAGGAAAATCGATATCGATCAGATAGTTCTCGAAAACGTCCGCCCCGATCAATCCGTCTCCATTCAGCGACCGTTTTTTGTCCACCACGTCGATGTAGCAATGTTGAAATTCCAGCTCTCCGATCTGCAGCTTATCCGCGAACGCCACGTAGCCCGCCGCCGAGCCCTTGTCTCCGATTCCTCCGATAGGGGCGTCGGCAATTTTCTGCAGCTTGGCCTTCTCCGCAATCCGCGTGCTTACCAGAATTCCTCCAGCGCCCGTGTCCAGCGTGAGAGTCGAGTTCACTCCATTCACTTTCACGTGGATCGCATAACTGTCGTATTCATGTGCGTCCATCATGTGCGGCTCCAGCTTCGCTTCCGTCTGGCTCAATTTAGTCACCAGCGTGCACGAACGGTTTTCGTTTTTCTTCCGGTCTTCCACCACCGCGATTTCCGCCGCGAGGCTTTGTTTTTCGTCCTGGTCCTCGTATTTCCCCGCCGCTAGCCGTTTTTTCCATTCCGCGATTCGCTCCTGCGTGGTCATCGAATCGAGCCAGAGATCATCGATGTCCGGATCTTTCGGATCATATTCGTGCGCGATATCGATCAGCTCCCGTGCATTCTTGTAATTGGCCGTTGCCCGGTGGATCTTGGCCAGCGCAAGGTACGTTCGCGCCATGGTGTTTTTGTTTTTCACCAGATCCACCAGCACAGTTTCCGCCTCCGCCATTTTTCCCTCGCGATAGTAAACCTCCGCCATCGCCGTTTGCGCGTTTGCCAAGTCCTTGTCCGCTTCGACTGCTTTCCGCGCCGCCTCTTCCGCTTCGGGCACTCGATGCAGGTGCAGGTACGTCCTCGCCAGCCATGCATACGAGTGCGCCGTTGGCCCAGCTTCCGCGTTAATGGCCGTTGCTGTCGTAAAGCTAAGCGCCGCCGCCGGGAATTTTTCATCGCGATACGCTTGGATACCCGCCTGCATCGCCCGCATTTCGTTCGTGCTCGCCTCGAGTTTCGCGTCCCCACTCGCAGGACTCGCCGGCGTAGTCACCCCGATCGCGCTCGCTGCAGGCGAAGTCGCCGCCCCAGCCTGCTGAGGAGGCGCCTGCCCGAATAGGAATGGTGTAAAGAGAACTCGGCCCAACAAGAGGGCCGCGCCGCAAGATAGCAAGGCAACACGAAGGGGTTTCATGGCTTTTCCTTGCACTGGAATGGGGCCTTCGACTTGCGCAATTCTCCACACACGTGCCCGCTTTGTCAATTACTGCATCTTCATCTCGCCGCAACGTCGTCAAAGCCCCCTCCGCACCTGTCCAACGCCTGCACCCCGGCCCCGCACCGCCATTCCCGCGGACTAGGCAGCCCTTCCCTTCGAATATCTCGCTTTATGTGAATTGCCGCACGAGTCGTACAAAAAACACTTTCCCCTGCTGTAATTCTTCTATCTGCCGTTCGTCTATTTGGGTAGCATAAATGGAACTGTAGCAATTCGGTTCTGTACGTCTTGCTGCTTTGCACCCAGGCCATGAATATCACCCGGTGGTCAGAAGAAAAGGCCCGCACGCATGCGATTCTCGCCCATTTTACTTCTTCATATTTCCGCTGGAATGTTGGGGATGCTCTCCGGCGCTGCGGCTCTCATCTTCCGCAAAGGTTCCCCTCGACATGTGCTGGCCGGCAGGGTCTTTGTCGCCTCCATGCTCACGATGGCGGCCGGCGCCGTGTACCTTGCAATCGTCAGGCACCAACCAAACAACATTAGCGGCGGAATTCTGACTTTCTATCTGATTGGAACCGCATGGCTGGCCGCCCGGCGCAAAGATGGGGAAACGAGCCGTTTCGATGGGCTTGTGCTTCTGATCCCTTTGGTGCTCGGCGTTCTCACTTGGATGAATGGCATTCAGGTCGTGCGTAGCGGCGCGAGCTCCCAAGACGGAGTTCCTGTCGGCATGACCTTTTTCATGGGTTCCGTGATGTTGCTGGCTGCCGGTGGGGACGTTCGCATGTTGTTTCGCGGTGGCGTTTTTGGAGCAACGCGCATCGCGCGCCATCTCTGGCGCATGTGCTTCGGGCTGTTCATCGCAGCGGGGTCTTTTTTCCTGGGACCTTCAAACCGCCCACTGAGATTGCTTTCGGCTGTAGGGCTCGGCCAACATCTACCCGCCGCCCTATTCAGCACAACCCTGTACTTGATCCTCACCCTGCTCCCGCTGATTTTCTTGGTTTTAGGACACTATCTTCTAAGATTTTTAGCAAGATTTGCTATTGACGAATCCTTACTCTTGCTCTATACTCTCCTCCGTAGATTACTGGGTTCTTCCGAGTACCGCCGGCATCTTGCCGGCGTTTTTGCTTTCTGCATCCCAGTTATGGGTTCTAACTGCTTTATCTACAACACTTACGAAAAGCAGGCCATTCTGCACAATTTCAGTGCAATTTTGACCAGCCAAGCCCTTTAGAATGAGCACTTCCAAAACGCCTCGTAACTATTCATTCTAAAAGACTTACAAAAACAGTTAACTTCTTTAGAATGAACACTTCCGAAAAAAGGAGGGGGAGGGGCCAGTTATGGTTAACCAATGTGGGACAGACTTCAGTCTGTCTCCCTCTTCGCCTCCACCAATCACACGAGCAGACCAACCACGCCCAAGCAGTCAAACCGAACCACTCGCATCTACCCGCGAAAATCGTCTAAAGTATCTCCGAAACTCAAAGGGGACCGATTCGGCATGAAACACCCATTCTCATCTCTTTCCCTTCTCTGCCTTTCTCTACCGCTCTTTCTCTGTCCCACAGCCAAAGCCGCCCGAAGAAAGGTCCATATCGAGAAGGTCGGCGTAATGCACCGCCAGTTCATTCCGCCCGAGCCCTACGACTGGCGCGACGCCAAGACGCACGCTCTCGTCACCGACATCTGGTATCCAACCGATCCCACTGCCGTCGAGAAGGAGCAGTGGGTCGGTTCTCCCAGCGCACCCTTTGCCGTCGCCGGAATGGCTGCCCCCGACGCCCCTATCCTCGCCGCTCCCGCAAAGCTTCCCCTCATCCTTCTATCGCACGGCACTGGCGGCTCCGCGCTCATGATGGCCTGGCTCGGCACCGCTCTCGCTTCGCACGGCTACATCGCCGCGGCCGTAGATCATCCCGGCAACAACGCGCTCGAGCCTTACACTCCTCAGGGATTTTCCTTATGGTGGGAACGCGCCCGCGATCTAACCTCCGTCCTCAATGCCATGCTCGCCGACGCCACCTTCGGACCACGCATCGACCCCAGCCGCATCGGCGCTGCCGGCTTCTCTCTTGGCGGTTTCACGATGATCGAGATCGCCGGCGGCATCGGCGATTTCTCCCGCGCCGAGGCCTTCTGCAAATCACCCGCAGCCGACGGGACCTGCGTCGACCCGCCCGAATTTCCCGGCCTCTCCGCCAAAGTTTTTGCCCTGGCTAAAACTGACCCTGCCTTCCAAGCCGCTCTTAGCTTGGGTGCCGATTCGCATCGCGATGCGCGCATCCGCGCCGTCTTCGCGATCGCACCCGCTCTGGGTCCCGCATTCGATCCGGCCTCTCTGGCCAAAATCTCCATTCCTGTCCAGATTGTCGCCGGCACCGCCGACAACATCGTCCCCCTCGCGACCAGCGCCCGCTTCTTCGCCGCCCACATTCCCGGCGCTCAGCTCACGATTTTCCAGGACGTCGGCCACTACACCTTCCTCGCCACCTGCCTCGAACTGGGCGACCAATCGCGGCCCAAGCTCTGTCTCGACCGCGCCGGCGTCCTCCGCGATGATATCCATGTGCAGACCGCCAATCTGGCCTGGCATTTTTTCGAAAATAATCTGCGCTGAATCCGTAACGAATCGGCGCTGATTCCAAAGCGAATCTCGAGTGAATCAAAAATGAGTCATCAAAGAACGTGCAGGGAATCTGAACTAAACCAGGAGCGAAATCGAAGTCAATCGGAAGCGAAACGGAAGTCACTCAAAACAAGTGCGGCCAATCGCAAACGCTCATCGCACCACTCGCCGCGCCTTGCACCAGTCACCAAACACCAGTCACGAGTCAACAATCACCAATCACCGCCTTCAACTAGGCAGCAACGACCTCTTCTTCGGCACGCCCTTCTCCCGGTGCAGGTCTCGGTCCGCTGCGCCCAATATCTCGTTCAGCGTTTCGCCGTCATCGGGATAAACCGCCATGCCGATGCTCACATAAAGTTTCGGCTCTTCGCCATCTTCGGTGAGCCGCTTGGAAATTCGTTGCGCCACGAGCCGCGCCGCTTCGGCATCTGTCTCCGGCAGAATCACAACAAATTCGTCGCCGCCATAGCGTCCGGCCGTGTCCATCTCCCTCGAATAAAGCCGCAGCATATCGGCCAGCCGGCAGAGCGCGCGGCTGCCCGCCGTGAGTCCAAACGCGTCGTTGATTTTGCCGAGCCCGTCCAGATCCAGCAGCAGCACCACAAAGCGGCGCTCCGTTCTGCTGAATCTTTTGATCTCTGTCTCGAGCGCTTCTACGACCTGCCGGTAATTTGCAAGCCCGGTCAAGGAATCGCTTACCGCCAAATGCCTCACCCGTTCCTGGGCGTGCCGGTGTTCCGAAACCTCGGCCGCTACCGCCAAGCTTGCAGCCGCCATAATTCCGAGGAACGCCTGGACCAAGAGCAACGCACTGTTGCGCGATTCTCCGGCAAACGGGCTAACCCCGTACGCCGTCCCCAACGCCGCAATCGCCGCCAGTGCAAATGTCGCCGTCGCCGTCTCGCGCGGGCCGAACCGGAACGCCGCCCAGATCAGAAACGGAATGCACAAGCTTTCCAGTGAATAATTTTTCAGACCGGTCTGGAAAACGCCGCCAAACACAATCCAGCCCGTCAACAGCAGCCCCGCGAACAGCGCCGCAAGTTCCACGGACCGCTCTTTATTCCAATGCAGCCGCGGATTCTCTTTCCACAAGAGCAGCAGCGGCGTCACGATCACCGCGCTCGCGGCGTCCCCCAGCCACCACGTGCCCCAGATCGGCCCGAACGCGGACCAATCCGCGAAGCCGCCCGCCGCCAGTGTTGCCGCGCCGATCGTTGCGCTCACCGCCGTCGCGGCCGCTCCGGCCAGCAGCGCAAATTTAAAAATATTCTTTGCCCGCGCAAACGCTTCTTTACCTCGCGCGTAGCGGTTCACGAGGTACCATCCGGCCAGCGCTTCGAGCGTGTTTCCCGCGGCAATCCCGATCGAGGTCTCGACATTCCCGGCGGTTGTCAAATTCAAAAGGAACGCGCCGATCAGAATGCCCGGCCAAATCTCAAATCCGTAAACGAGCAACGCCGCCAGTGCCAGCCCCGTGCATGGCCACACCGCGGTCACGCTCGGATGCACCGACGCGAATTGCAGACCCGCTTTTCCCGCGGCGAAGTACACCACGGCCAGGCCTGCAATCACCGCGACATTTTTTAGCCGATCCGAACGCGTCATTCCGCATTCTCCGCCTCACCCGGATTCTATCCGGGGGAGGGAATAATTCACCGCTTTCGCACACGTTCCGAGACACCGCTAGTGCTTCGTTTTGGGCCAATCCGGCGGCCCGGGCACGGCGCCGTTTTGCTTTAATCCCTAATTTTACTAAATGTTTCAAGCTAACGGGGACCTAAACACAATCGTTTTTCAATAGGAGTAATCCCTCGTCTGGGCAGCTAGTAAGGGGCTTTTCTCGATATTTGCGCTGCACGGCCCCGCGGCCCACGCTCCCGTTTCCAAATCCTATTTTTGTTTCTAATTTTTTCTAACCGCCATTTTAATTCTCAGGCGTCTTTGGCGAAAGCTGTTCTCGCGCCGTCAGCCACGCTCCCAGATGCCCGCGCCCCATTCCGTGCAATGTCTGGAACAAAATTCCCGCCAGCCCTTCGGAGTTCGTCCAAGCCACCAGCCCTCTTCCGCTGATCTCCGCGCCGAACGCCAATTCGAATGCGAAATCGATCGCCGAGGAATGCTTCAGCGTCTTCACGCCGCGAACCGCCATTCCTCCTTCGCTCAGATTGACGATGCGCGCCGGATGCTCGCTTGTGCCGTCGTTCAGCGTAACCGGCAAGTTCGCGGAATGGCGGAAATAACGCCGCCGCTCGCGCAGCATGATCTCTTTCGCGATAGTGATGTGTAGCGCGACGGCTTCGATGCTCAAAGGCGCGCGCAGCACGAAATTGGCTCCCGCGTTCAGCGAAGTGGTCGTTTCGCGCGCGGTCTTAACACAGGCAAAGATGGCCACTTTTGCGTTCGAGGAACCCTTTCGCACCGCTTCGATAAGCTCGATCGTACCCGGAACCTGCATATCCACAAAAAGTCCGTCGATCTTTTTGCGTTCCAGAAAATCGCGGCCAGCTTCTCCGGTCGGCGCAAGCGCGAGCTTGGCTCCGTATTTTTTTACTCCTCCGGAAACGGCGGTCAGCGTGGCGTAGTCGTTCGACACCAGCAGGAATTCGAGCTCTGACAGTGTGGACATGGTGGCAGTGATTCTCCGTCCGCCCGCGAAGGTCCTCTGGATGTGCCCTGCGATTGGTGAATACCATTTCTATCTTCGAATGCGCGGCAATGTCGAGACTTTCCTTTTCATCCGCACTTCTATTCAGCAATATTTTTCGGGCTCAATTCCCATTGTAGTAAGCCACGGCCTCACAAGAGTGTCGTAATTGGAGTAATCTCTCGAGGACAGAGAAGGAGGCAACTCAAATGGCAAAATATGGCAAGGCGGCTAGCACAAGTGTAAAGAGGGCCCTGGCTCTGGAGAAGAAAGGCAAACTTCGCTCGGGGAAGGGCGGCAAAGGCGGGGTTGTGAAAAGCCGCAAGCAAGCAATTGCCATCGGCTTATCAGAAGCTCGCAAGAGAGGCGCAAAGGTTCCGCGAAAAAAATCGAGCTGAGGGCCGTGCGCGGTCACGGGTATACAATGCGAGAGGTAGTTGGTGCAGGGAGGCAGCTATGACCATCCTGGCGCGGACAACAATGGCGATGATGTGCTTAGCCATAGCGGCGGCGGGGACGGCGAGCGCGAAGAAAAAAGCCAAGGTGTACCTGCCGGGATATGTGTTGAAGGCGCAGACGGTCCTGGTAGTGATTCTGCCCGACTCTGGCCAGACGATTGACGACCCACTTGCGAACGAGAAGGCGCAGGCGGATGTCGAGAATGCATTCGTGAAGTGGGGCCGATTCCGGCTGGCCCAGGTTGCGAGCCAGGCGGACTTGGTGATCGGGATCAGAAAAGGAACGGGAAAAGATGCGAATCCCACGATTAATGGCGGTCCTGCGGATTCGCCAGTGGGGATCGACGCCAGGGACAACCAGATACGCGTCATGGGGCGGCAAGGGCCCCCGGGCGACCCAACGCAGCCGGGAATTCCGACAGGGACGAATGCACCGAACGATGGGGCGCATCCGGGGATGGAGGTTGGAGCGAAGGATGACGCCTTCGAGTTGTATCGAGGAGGGGTACCGGATCCGTTGGATGGCGCGGTGGTTTGGAAGTATGTTGAAAAAGATGGATTGAAACCGCCGGGAGTGCCCGCGGTTGACCAGCTTCGTATCGCAATAGAGGAGTCGGAGAAAGCGGCGCAGGAGAAACAACAACAGTCGCAACAAAAGGGACAGAAGCAAAATCCCTGAGGGCTAGGGAAAACAGAAACTCAAGCTGCTCATGCAGGCGGAAAGATTTCTGTTGAAGCGGCATACGGGAGGGCTGCGGCGGAACAGCGAACCCTCTGCGGCAGATTTTGCACTCCCTACCGAACACTTCGGCCGTTGATGAGGGATTTAGGTTTTTCGGGCAAAATGAGGGCTCACCCTGGATTGTTATGCGTAACAGCGTACATCCCAGGGGGATCGAATCATCGTGGCCTCTATTTCATTTGCGCTTGCATTATTTACAGCCGGGCTGGTGGCGACTCCCGTCTCGGCGCAAATTGCCACGCAAACTCCACTGACAGCTCCACCAATTCGCGTAACCACGCATCTCGTTGAGATTGGCATTATTGTTCGCGACAAAAACGGGCCTGTCGCGAATCTGGCGAAGAAAGATTTCGTGGTGCTAGATCGCGGGAAGCCGCAGAAAATCAGTGTGTTTTCCGTCGAATCCAGCGAGTCCGCGCCGCCTGCGGAGCCATTACCGCAGAACACCTTCTCCGACCTACCAGGGTACGGGGCCGAAAAGCCGAGAAGCGTGACCATCGTCCTGCTGGACAACTTGAATACTCTTTCGGGCAACGGGCACGAAACCTACGAGACGGGGCCGCTATGGATGGAGGATCTGGCTTTGGCCAACGCCAAGGCGCATCTGATTGAGTTCATCAAGACTCTGGACCCAAAGGATCGCGTGGCCGTTTACGGTTTAAGTGACAATTTGCATGTGCTGTGCGACTTCACGAGCGACCGCGAGCGCCTCCTCGCGATCGTGCAAGGCTACGACACCACTTCCAGGACCAACCGCGAGGCCGTCGAGCCGGGTTCCTACCATACACCGGTGCCGGGAAAAGAATTTAATGGAGAGATGGACGAGCAAGCGGCGGAATGGGCGGGAATGATTAATGAGAATCGCGCTGTGGAAACCATGGCGGCGCTCCACGCCATCGCCTCTCATGTTGCTAACATTCCGGGTCGCAAAAACCTTGTTTGGCTGACGGCAAATCTTCCCTTTTCCGGCGCCGCGCTTGCGCGCATTTTGGTTCCTGCACAAATCGTTGCCTACCCCGTGGACGCGCGCAGCCTTCTTCCCCGAGCAGTGCCGGACTCTGGCAACGACGTTGTTGCGAACGGCTCCGAACTTAGTAATGTGCTGGGGCTCGACGGGAGTCCGGCCGAGACCGAACAGCCGATTGGCATCGACGCGATGCAAAAGATGGCGGATGAAACGGGAGGACGCGCTTTTGTAAATACGAATGACCTCACCGGCGCTATACGCAAAGCTGTCGAGGATTCCGCCGTCACCTATACGCTTGGCTTTTATATTGATTCCGATGCGCTCGATGGAAAATTCCACGAATTGAAAGTGAAGGTCGAGCGAGCCGGGCTGGAGCTTCGCTATCCGAAGGGCTTCTTTGCGCTCAAGGACGCTCCAGCCACGTTGGACGAGCGCCACAACGAGTATCTTGCGGCCATACGAAGTCCGCTGGAATCGTCATCCATTCCCGTAACGATCAAAGTAGTTCGCGTGGAAAAGCCGCTGCCGCATTGCTTGAGCCTGTTTGGTTCGATTGACATTCGCAGTGTTCGGTTCCAGCAGGTTGGCAGCATGCGCAAAGGCGCGGTGGAAGTTGCTACGATCGAGCAAGATGGAACCGGGAAAATTCTGCGCCGGTCCGCGAGCCGGATCAATTTTGATTTTACGGAAGCGAAATATGCGGGGTATTTGAAAACGGGCTTTCCGTTTCATCAGTTCGTGCAGCCGCAAGCCGGCGTCACGACGCTGCGCGTTGTCGTCGTGGATTCCGCTACTGCCGAAGTGGGCAGCCTGATTATCCCGCTTTCGAGCGTCAACTGATTCGGAGTGTCGAGGAGTTGCCGCAGACATTGTCTTGCGTCGATTGGGGATGCGCGCGATCGGTATGACCCAAGCTCGGTTGTTAAACCGAGGACATCAGCCGTTAGCGGTACGCTTCCCGCCGATGCAGGACGCGTCGTATCTCAAGCGTATCAGCCGCAACGTTCACGAAGAAGATCCGGTAGTCTCCGACGCGCAGCCGAAGTTCCTCCATTCCTTGGAGCGCCTTTACGTCCACTTCACCCATATCCGCGAAACGATGCAATGAAGCGAGAATGCGCATGGCAGTGGGCTTGTCCAAGCGCCGGATATCGGACTTTGCCGGACCAGTCCAGATAATGCGCTTCACTTCGGCTCTGTGTAGCGCTCAATCTCTTCCTGGGTGATCCCGAGTTCGGCAAGAACCTTTTCGTGCGGAATTCCTTGGTTGTGTTTCAGCCATTCCCGCGCTTCGAGAATCGCCCTTTCCGTCTCCGGCGTGAGCGGCTCCTCGTCAACGAGAGCATTCGCGATTGCAAGAGACACAGGATCGAGCATGGCTTCGAGCACACCAACGACAGCAGGGAGCTTCGCCGGGGCAAGCAAGTCGATTAACTCGTGCGCGCGCTCTTTGGTGTTTGCCATGTCCGCCATTCTTCCTTTCTTACATGTCTGACGAGGAGCTGTCAATGGTATCGGGTGCAAGAGGCACGTGGGAGGAATCCTGGACTGACCACTCAGTTCTCGATCGAGCAGGTTCCCACGCGGGTACGCGGCCTCTCGCGCTCTTGTTCATTTGCGGTGACGCGAGGCGCTGCGCCCTCGCCATATTGCCTCTCGCAATGTCATCTTGCGGAGCGTAGTGGTAACCTTTACGCGTATCGGCCGGTAAGGGGAATGGCGATGAAGACATTTGCTGAGTGTCTGAGTTTCCGGGCAGTGTCCTGCCTGCTTCTATCGCTGTTTTGGACTGGCGGACTGTGGTCGCAAAGCCCCGCGCAAGCTCCCGAAATCCACGTCGGGACGCACCTCGTTCAGATTGGAATTATTGTTCCCGACAAAAATGGGGCGGTCGCGGATTTGACGAAAGATGATTTCGTGGTGCTGGATCGCGGGAAGCCGCAAACGATCAGCGTTTTCTCGGTGGAATCCAGCGGGACTGCAACGCAGGCGTCGCAGCCGTTGCCGCAAAACACGTTCTCCGACATGCCGCAATACGGCGCCGAGAAGCCGAGGAGCGTGACGGTCGTTCTGCTCGACAATCTCAATACGCTTTCGGGCTCGACGCCAACGAATTACGAGAGTACGCCCTACTGGATTGAGGATCATGCGCTCGCCAGCGCGAAGCAGCACTTGCTGGAGTTCCTCAAGAACCTGGACCCGGGCGACAGGATCGCGATTTACGGCCTCACGGATTCTCTGCATGTACTCTGCGACTTCACGTGCGATCGCGACCAGCTCATGGCTGTGGTGAGCAAATACGATGCGACCTCAAAGACACAACGTGAAGCGGTGGAACCCGGTTCCTCCCATACTCCGCAGGGGCGCGACTTTGATATGCATATCGATGCAGACACACAAACCATGGCGGCGTTCCATGACCAGGATCGCGCGCAAGCCACGATGGCTGCGCTAACCGCGATTGCGAACCATGTCGCCAATATTTCGGGGCGAAAGAATTTGCTGTGGCTGACTGCCAATCTTCCCTTTTCCGGAGCAGCTATCGCGCGCATCCTGGCTCGCGCAAATATCGCCGCCTATCCTGTGGACGCGCGTGGGTTGCTGCCCCGGATGCCGGCGACTACGTGGGACGATGCCGAGCCCAGCGAGAGCCCCGCGCAGCACGCGCTCGGGATGGATGGCTCTCCGGCGAATAGCGACCAACCGGTTGGCGTTGACGCGATGCAGACGATGGCTGAGGAGACGGGAGGGCGGGCATTCGTTAACACGAATGATCTTACAGGCGCCATCCGCAAAGCGGTCGAGGATTCCGAGGTGACCTACACGCTCGGGTTTTATATTGAGCCCGATGCGCTGGATGGAAAATTCCATGAACTCAAAGTAAAGGTCAATCGCTCGGGGCTGGACGTCCGCTATCCCAAAGGCTACTTCGCGTTCAAGGATGCGCCGGCGACGAAGGACGAGCTGCACAATGGTTTGGTCGCGGCCATCCGGAGTCCGCTGGATGCTTCTGCGATTCCGCTGCAGATCAGGGTGGACCGCGTGAACCAGCCCGCGCCGAATTCCTTAAGCCTGCTCGGTTCGATCGACATCCATGATCTTCAGCTCGCGAAGCACGGCGAAACGCGCACAGGCGTGGTCGAAATCACCGTCGTCGAACAAGATCAGACCGGCAAAGTGCTCCTCCAAACCACCAACCGCGTCGATCTCCGCTTCACCGAAAAGCAATATGCCGCCATTTTGCAATCGGGCATCCATTTTCGCAAACCTCTAAAGCCGCAAGCCGGCGCGACCACGTTGCGCGTGGTCGTCGAAGATCCCAGCACCGCCGAAGTGGGCAGCCTCATCATTCCATTGTCCGGGCTAAAGTAGCCTCCGAAGCGCGCCGGGAAAGTCTTAACACCAAGAACCAAGTTTTTCTCTCGATCTTTTTGCGACCGAGTGACGAGCAGGACCTGGATTTAAATTTCCGTCGCTTGAATTGCAAAAAGAAAGACTTCGATTGTCCTTGACTTACCCACTCGCGAGGAACAGTATCAGTTCGAGGTTTCGCTGTTTGAGGCGAAACTCCCGCTTCTCAGTCCAGCCGCAGTTTCTTTAAAGGACAAGCTCCGCATCGAGCGCCATTCGGGCAGAACCTATCAGGTTCTTTTTATTCCCTCGCGCGGGGCCCTACCTCCTGTTCGACGTACAGGTTTACTCACCCAGACGCCAGCGGTTTCAGGCCACGTCATGCAAACCCGACTCGCTACACGCGAGCAGGTAGATCGTGTTTTTCAAAAAGGAGATTCATCATGTCTGAACAAAACAAATCCAGTGTCCGCCGTTTATTCGAAGAAGTTTGGAACAAAGGCAATGTGCCCGTAGCAGACGAGCTCTTGGCACCGACTTACACTCACCACGATAATGCGACGCCCGATGCAGGGCGAGGCCCCGAGGGTGAGAAGAAGAGAGTGACTCTTTACCGCAATGCTTTCCCCGACATTCGTTTCACGGTCGAGGACATGATTGCCGAAGGCGAAACCGTAGTGGCTCGTTGGTCTTGCCGCGGTACGCATAAGGGCGAACTCAACGGCATTGCTCCAACCGGCAAGCAATTCAACATCACCGGCGTAAGCATCGCCCGCTTTACGAACGGCAAAATGTTCGAAGGCTACGTTAATTGGGATGCTTTGGGACTCATGCAGCAGCTCGGCGTTGTACCTGAGCTCGGCAAGGCCAAGGCCGTCGCCGCTTCCTCAAGGTAGGTGTCACTGCTTCATCGAAAATCGGAAGGCCCGGATTCTACGTCGGGCCTTCTGTCGTTATCTGCGCAGATTCCATGCAGTGAAGTAAAAGTTTCCCGGAGACCCGCTGGGAGTGAGTGGAAGATGGTATCGCATGGATATGGACCGGCAACAAAGACACAACTACCCAGCGCGGATCCCGAATCGACCATCCGTTGTTTATGCGCTGACCCTTCTCCCCGACACCAAATGTAAAATGAGGAAAATGATGCCGACGACCAGCACAATGTGGATTAAACCGGTCGTTACGTGAAATGCGAAGAGCCCTAACAGCCAGCAAACGATCAAAATTGCCGCGATAATTCCAAGCATAATTTCTTCTCCTTGCCCATTCGTGTGAGATTCAGCACTGTGAGGAATCACGCACGGAGGCTTTGCCCAAGTCCCGAAAAGTTTGTTGCAGATCAAACCTGCGCGTCTCAAGCAGAATTATCTGTTCACTTCGAGACACCGTGAGCGCATTTTACGAATTGGGCGACGGAGAGAAGCGGCCGGCGAACGCAGCGGGGGAACCGAGGTTGGTCAGGGCCGACATGATCCTGGTGCGATTTGCCCAAACATATTTGCGCCACCCATCGTGAAATTCCTCGGCTTGATACTGGTATAAAGCCACGTGGTATAAAGCGACGTTGACTTGATTTATGGGTGGCCGTAAGATGCCGACACAAAGCGGCATCGCAAGCTTCGCCGTAATCTACCTACCGCATTCATCCTTGCGATTAGGAGTGCACCTTTGCCGGCTCAGCTCATTTCCCATTATCGTGTGCTCGGTCAGCTCGGCAGGGGCGGGATGGGCGTTGTGTATCGAGCTGAAGACACCACTCTGCGCCGTACCGTGGCCCTTAAATTTCTTCCGGAACATCTCGCCAACGATCAGGCGGTGAGTGAACGCCTTCGCCGCGAAGCGCGGTTGGCTTCGTCTCTGAACCACCCAAACATTTGCACTATCTATGAAGTCGGCGAGGATTCCGGAGAAGTCTTCATAGCGATGGAGTACGTGGAGGGCCGGCCGCTTTCGGAATTGATCCGCCCGCAAGGGCTGCCCCTACAGACCACGCTTCGCTACAGCAGTCAACTTGCTTCCGCTTTGGCACATGCTCACGATCATGGCGTGGTCCATGGCGACCTAAAACCCTCCAATATCATGGTTACTCCTGGCGGCGACGCCAAGATTCTCGATTTCGGTTTGGCCCGACGCAGCGATCCGGCGGAATTTGACCGTCAGACGCTTGAAACTTCCTCGACAGAGAGCCGCCCGGGACTTGGTGGAACGCTTCCTTATATGGCGCCCGAGCAGATTGACGCTAGCGCTGCTTCTCAGTCTACGGATCTTTGGTCTCTCGGGGTCGTTCTTTACGAGATGGCCGCAGGCGCGCGACCTTTTTCTGGCGAGAATCTCTATTTGCTGTGCACGGCAATTCAGAGGGATCCGCCGCGGCCCCTCCCGCCCAAGGTGCCCGCCGGTCTGGCCTCCATTATCTTCCGGTGCCTTGAAAAGGAGCCGGGCCGCCGCTACCGCCGCGCCGGTGAAGTTCGAGCGGCGTTGGAAGCGTTAAGGCCGATACAGGAAGGTGTCATTCCCGCGCCTTTGCCCACGCCGCGGAGGGTGCGCTACTTTCCTCTTGCCGCCGCGATTCTGCTTCTGCTCGCCATTTTCGGCTTGTACACATTCCACGACAAAATGGGAATTTTCGGTTCCGCCAGGCTCGTACCCCATCCGGTATTGCTTGGCGTTTTGCCGCCCGCTCCCAGTCCGGATTCTGCGCAGTCCGCCTTCAACGACGGTTTGGCCGACACTCTGAATTCCCGCTTAAGCGAATTGAGCGTCCGGCATGCCTTCGCTGTCATTCCAATGAGCGAAATTCTCGACAAAAACGCAAGCACCGCGGACGAGGCTCGTGAACAATTTGGCGTGAATCTCGTGCTGGCGTTGAATGTTCAACGCGCGGCAAACAGCGTCCGCGTGAATTATTCTCTCGTCGACACCCGCTCACACCAACAAGTGCGAGGAGGCACGGTTACGGCGGATGCTTCCGATCCGTTTGCCTTGCAGGACCGTGTCTTTGAAAGCGTTGCTTCAGCGATGGAACTGCAACTCGCTCCCGAGGAAAAGAGGGAGCCGGGTTCTCAGGGAACCACGGAACCGGCCGCCTATGATTTTTATGTCCAAGGGCGCGGCTATCTGCAGGATTACGTGGTTCCGGAAAATGTCGAGAGCGCGGTCACTCTTTTCCAACGCGCGCTCGAAAAGGACCCGGCCTACGCAGCAGCCACCGCGAGTCTGGGCGAAGCGTACTGGCGAAAATATCAACTTAACCACGACCCAGCGTGGGCGAAAGCGGCCATCGAAACGTGCGAGAAGGCGGCCACGCAGGGGCCACGGTTAGCCGCGGCCCACTCCTGCCTCGGGCAGGCGTATATGGCGCAAGGCAAGTACGAAGAGGCCGCGGATCAATACCGGCGCACGCTGATACTCGAACCCACGAGTGACGACGCCTACGGTGGTCTTGCCACCGCCTACGAGCGCCTTGGTCAGCCGGCCGACGCCGAGCAGGCTTTCAAGCAGGCTGTCACGCTCCGGCCGAGCTACTGGGCCACGTACAACTGGCTCGGCCTTTTTTACATGAATCATGCGCGCTATGAAGAAGCGGTCAACCAGTTTTCGCAAGTCGTATCGCTTGCACCGGATAGTTTCACCGGTTACTACAACCTGGGCGCCGTTCGCATACTGCAGGGCAAGTATGCGGACGCAGTTCCGCTACTGGAGAAATCGTTGAGCATTCGTCCGAGTGCGGACGCAAGCTCCAACCTGGCGACGGCCTATTTTCAAATGCACCGATACGCGGATTCGGCGGTCCAGTTTGAAAAGGCGGTTCAATTGGATCCTAAGAACTATCTTTTCTGGGGAAATCTCGGCGACGCGTATTATTGGAGTCCCGGGCGGCGCAAGGAAGCAGCCGACGCGTATGGCCAAGCGATCACGCTAGGGCAAGAAAAGCTTCGCCTGAATCCGCGCGATGCGCAACTGCGGAGCAGCCTCGGGATGTACCATGCAATGCGCATGGAAAAGAAAGCCGCGCTTGAGAATCTCGATGCCTCGCTCCGGCTTCAACCCAAAAGCCCGGATTTTCTCTTGAACGCCGGAATCATCTATCAGCAACTCGGAGACACCAAGCGCGCTCTGGATAGTCTGGAGAGAGCCGTCTCCTTAGGGATTTCTCCTGAACTGATCCATGACACGCCGAATTTCGATGTTCTGCGGGCCAATCCACGGTATGTCAAATTGATCGGAAATCAGCAAGAGAAATGAGGAGGTTTAGATGCACATCTCGCAATTACGCCACGGTTTGACCATCCCCTGCCTCTTGGCCGTCACATTGTGTCTTGCGGCTTGCGGGCATGGACACAAAGGACTTTTGACGGGACCGAAGGGCATTGATAGCTTTGTATGCGGGGACCAAACTGTCGGGGTTGTGCCCGTTGATGGGACGAGTCCGAAGGATATTTATCTCTGCAAGGGAGACAGCCTGACTTGGGTACCGAACGGCCACACGTTCGTGGTGACCTTCCCAAACAAATATCCCTTCCAGGGCAGTCCCACGACTTTCCAGAATAATCCACAGAAACCTAACGATCCTGTTGTGTCCCCTCCCGCAATATATTCGGGCTTCTTGGTCGTGTACCACTACGATATGACCGTTGATAACCAGCCTGTCAAAGACCCCCAGGTCGTCGGAGGTGGCGGGCATTCAAATTGATTAGAGCGTTTCTAATTTAAGTACTTACATATCCGGATGAAGCAAAATAGTTCGCGCATTCGCTTGCTGTGACAGTGTTGAGGAGTTCGCCGATTTCTTTCCATAGTTCCTCGGTGGATCGTTTGGCGGCTTTGCGGAGCAGCGCCTTGAGTTTTGCGAAGAGCTTTTCGATGGGATTCAGATCCGGAGAATAGGGCGGCAGATAGAGCGCTCTGGCACCGACCGCGGTAAGGGCTTGTTGGACCCCGTGCACTTTGTGGCTGCTGAGGTTATCGAGGATGACGAGGTCTCCGGTTTGGAGTGTGGGGCACAGAAATTGTTCCACCCAGGCCAGGAATAGCTCGCCGTCCATGGGCCCGTCGACGACCAGGGGAGCGGTCAATCGATGGTGGCGCAGGCCGGCGACAAAGGTCGTCGTTTGCCAACCGCCCAGGGGCGCCGAACCCACGCAGCGACAACCCTTGGGGGCGCGGCCATGGCTCCGCGTCATGTTGGTCGCGGCCCAGGTTTCATCGATAAACACCAGCTTTTCGACGTCCAGTGCAGACTGCGCTTCACCCCAGGCGCGCCGCGCTGCCTGCACGTCCTCGCGCTCTTGCTCGCTGGCGTGCAGCGTTTTTTTTGAACGTCAGATTCCACTTGTTCAACTGATGCCAAAGTGCGCCGATTTTGATCCCTATACCCTGCGACGCCAACCGCTCTTGCAACTCGGCCAGAGTCAGTCCCGGCTCGGCGGCGATCCAGCCGCGCAAAGCGGACTCCGCTTCTACCAACCGGGACCGGTGATGGCCGCCGATCGGAAAACTGCTGCGTACCCCGGTTTCTTGCTCGCGGTCGCGCACTTGGTAGACATAGAAGCGGCTGACCTCAAAGCGGCGCGCGATAGCCGAAGGGGCATCTCCCCGGGACAAAGCTCGCAGCACACGATCACGCAAATCCTGTGAATACGATTGCATCCGCACCTCCCGCGAACCAACAGGAGGATTATCGCACAAATGTAGATACTTAAATTAGAAATGCTCTAATCGCGCGCTTCGGGCTGGACTGCTGGAAGACGACACTGCCACGGCAGCGGGCCACGCGATGGAAACTGCTCCTTTACCGTGCGTGTCGCCGCGGCTTAACTCATTGGCACCCGGTCGTTCGTAAATCTGTTATCAGCAAACAGGGGAAATTGCTTCCGTGCCTTCGCGGAGTATTCGCTTTTAGCTGCCAACCCTTGTTCATAAACTGCCGTTCCCGTCTCACCAAACTCCCAAATTCCCGTCAGCCTCCTCAATCCATTCCACTTCCCATCGTCTCATTCGAATTATAGATATCAAGTACTGTATCTTGACAGTAAAAGCAGGCTCATGCTACTATCGCACATGCTCAGCTCACCCCTGACTTCACCGACGAGCGCGCTGCGTGCCCGGTCTTCTCCCTCCGTTGCAACTCCTTTAGAATCAACAGTTACAGAACCGTCCGCAAACGCTGATTCTAAACCACTTACAGAAAAGCTAAATCCTTTAGAAGCAACACTTACAAAAAACACTGGGCGGGGGCTTCTGGGTAACACGAGATTCGCTAGGGGTTCTAGTCGCCGGGAGCGCCGCGTCCCCCGGAGGCTCAGTCGTGTCCGAAAGGATCGCTCGGCTAGGAGTCATCAGTCCCTGGCACATGCGTACTGTTGCGCCGCTCCAAGCAAGGTGCCAAAATGACACCAGTTGCTCAAGGTAACAAGGCTACCGGGAAACATCTCCGCTCCATCCGGTGTCTAAGTTTAGGAGAGCGGACATCGGGTTCGGCAACCGCAGACTGCCGATCCGGTCGCAAGTCGCTCCCGGGAAGTTCGGGATCGTACTCGCAAGAAGGCCTGGGTCCACCGTTCTAATGGGGCGTTCTAACGTGGCGTTCCAACGCGGCGTTAAAAGGTGGAACCTACCAGCAGGGTGGCCCGAGCGGTTGATTTGGGTCGGAAAGGCCGGCAGTGTCCGAATGGGTTAGCGCCCTTTCTTGGGGCCGCGACGAAGCCGAACTCGTCTCTGAGCTGCAAGCCGGCTCGGAAACGGCATTCGACTGGCTGGTCACCCACTACCATGGTCCGGTCTATAACTTGATTTTGAGCATGCTCGGCGACACTTCGGACGCGGCCGACGGCTCCCAGGAAGTTTTCCTGAAGGCATTTCGCGGGATACGCAAGTTCCGCCAAGGCAGTTCTTTGAAGACCTGGCTCTATCGCATTGCCATTCGCGAAGCGCTGAATCACAAGCGCTGGTTCAAACGCCATTTGCAGAAAAATGTTTCGATTGACGCCGCGCCCGAAGAGGGGCACGCGTCGATTGAAATCGAGGATCTCGGCGCCACGCCGTTCGAGCAGCTCGCTTCGCGCGAAATTCAAATCGCCGTGCAGAGCGCTTTGCAGGAAGTTCCAGATGTATTTCGCACCGCGGTGATTCTGCGCGATCTGGAAGGATTGAGTTACGAGGAAGTGGCGGAAGTGCTCGAATGCAGCGTGGGCACAGTGAAATCGCGGATTCTGCGCGGACGCCGGTCGCTGAGACAGGTTCTCGAGCCGCTGCTTCGGGAGCGCGAGCCGCATGCTGTTTCACATGGCGCGGCGCACAACGGCGCGCATGGTTCCGTGGTCGAACCGCAGCCTTCGCCATTCGGCGACGCCTATTCGGCGGCGCGCCGCGTACAGGATTCTTTGCAAAGTGATTCCCCGCGCTCAAGTGCCGCGGGGGAGGGGCTTCCATGAAGTGCACCACGGTTCAGATGAAACTGGCGGGCTATCTCGACGATGCCATCACGGGTACAACATCCGCCGCGGAGCGCGTGAAGATTGGCGAACATTTGAACGGCTGCACCGGTTGCCGAGCTGAACTCGAGCGCTTCCGCAAGCTGGCTGTTCTGCTTTCACGCGTGCCGCATAATGTTCCGCCCGCCGATTTGGCCGTGCGCATCAAGGTGGCCGCCGCGCAGTCGCAGCATTCGCACGAGTGGTCCGGCCGTCTGCGCAAAATGCGCGACCGCGCCGAGATTTTGCTCGATAACGTGTTTCGTCCTCTCACCGTACCGGCCACGGGGGGGATTTTTTCCGCGATTGCGATTTTTGTGCTGGTGCTGCAATTGATGGTTCCGGGGATCACGGTGCGCGCCGTCTCGAACGACGTGCCGCTCACGATTCTCCGCCCGGCCGAACTTTTGACTCTCTCTGATTACCCGCAATCGTGGGCGCCGGAGCAACAGGATCCGGAGCTGTCTTTGCCGCACGGGCTGCTCGTCGACGTCACTGTGGACGCGCAGGGCCAAATGGCCGACTACCAAATTCTTTCCGGGCCCAGCAATCCGGGCCTGCGCCACCAGCTCGACCAGATGCTTCTGTTTTCGCGCTTCCGTCCGATGATGAGCTTTGGCCGGCCCACTGCCGGCGGGCACGTCATTCTCAGCTTCAGCGCGGTGCGCGTCCGCGGCTAACTTTCGATGAAATCCTGGCGACTTTCGAGAACCGCCGCAGCGGCTGGCGCCACCGCATTTCTCTTTTTTCCTTTCTCCCACTTCGTGTGCGCGCAGGACCGTCCGCCGATTCCGATTTCTTCTTCGGCGTCGCATCCCAATTCCGACGAGGAACTGCTTTTTGCCGCGGCCAATCGTGAGCGCACGGCGCTGGGGCTGCAGGCTCTGCACTGGGATGAGGCGCTCGCGACGGCTGCCCGGCGACACGCCGAACGCATGGAGCGCGAGCCCGCGCTTTCGCACCAGTATCCTGGCGAGCCTCCCTTGGCGCAGCGCGCGGCGCAAGCAGGCGCGAGGTTCGCCATGATTGCCGAGAACATCGCCGTAGGGCCGACCGCGGCGGAGATTCACAACGGGTGGATGCACTCGCCGGGGCACCGAAAAAATATTCTCGACCCCGAACTTACCGCCTTGGGGATCGCCGCGATACGCGGAAGCGGCGGACTTTTTGCCGTGCAGGATTTTTCCCGCCAAGTCGCGAGCTTGACCTTGGAACAACAGGAAGGGCAAGTCGTCTCGCTGCTGCGGAAGGCAGGCGTGCCAGGCGCAGTCCCGGGAGAAGACGCGCGAAAGACGTGCGGGATGACGCACGATTACGCCGGCGGTCCCGTGCGCTATGTGGTTCGTTTCGACGTGTCGGACCTGAGTGTGCTTCCTGAAGAACTCGAGAAGAAAATCAGGGCCGGCGCCTATCGCAGCGCGGAAGTAGGCGCGTGCCGGGATAGCCATTCGGACGGTTTCACTGTTTACCGCATCGCCGTGCTCTTTAAGTGATGACGGAAGCCATCCATCTCGTGCCCGGTTCCTGGCGCCGCCGGCGCGCGGCGAAAAGATCCGAGGGCTGAAGAGCGGGCAAAAAGAATTGGTTGTTTTGGGAAGGGAATCGAAATAGAATGCGGACATGAATCGCGGCGCCTATTCGTATTGGTTTCGATTTTGGTACCCACCCATCTAGGAGGCGAGGGGCGATTCTGTAGTTAGCAACAGCGGAAAAGAGTTTCGACCCACTCGCAGCGAGTGGGTTTTTTTATTTTAGGACGGAATGTGCTGGAAGAATCAGTTGAGGGAATGCCAGGAAGAGAACCGTTGAACAAGATTGCAAAGAAAGTTTCGGGAAAAATTGCGGATCGAACAAATGAAACCGAGAGGAACGAGCCATGATTATTTCGATGAAGCTGCATGCCACACGGCAGGAGATCCATGAAGTGCGCAGCCGGGTGGAACACTTCGGATACAAGGTGCACTCGATCGAAGGAGAAGAACGCGTGGTGATCGGAGTGGTGGGCGTGGGAGACGTGACGGCGTGCCTGGAATCCATCGAGTCCATGCCGCAAGTCGAGAAAGTGGTGCGCATTTCCGCGCCGTATAAATTCGTGAGCAAACAATTCCGGCCGGGGAAAACGCGCGTGCGCGTGAACGGCACGGAGATCGGCGGAGATGAATTCGTGGTGATGGCCGGGCCGTGCTCGGTGGAATCGGAAGAGCAGATCATGCGAGCGGCGGAAGGAGTGGCGAAGGCGGGAGCGAAGATTTTGCGCGGCGGAGCATTCAAGCCGCGGACTTCGCCTTACGATTTTCAGGGCATGGAAGAAGAAGGGCTGAAACTTTTGCAGAAGGCGAAAAAGGCCACCGGCCTGGCGATTATCACGGAAGTGATGAGCGACCGCGACGTGGATTTGATCGCGAGCTACGCGGACATCATGCAAGTGGGCGCGCGAAACATGCAGAATTTCATTTTGCTCAAAGCGCTGGGAAAATGCGGGCGGCCGGTGCTTTTGAAGCGCGGCATGAGCGGGACGATCAAGGAGTTGCTGATGTCCGCGGAGTATATCGTGGCGCATGGGAATTCCGAAGTGATCCTGTGCGAGCGCGGCATTCGCACGTTTGAAACGGAAACGCGAAACACGTGCGACATCGCGGCGATTCCGGCGCTGAACGAATTGACGCATTTGCCTGTGATTCTCGATCCAAGCCACGCCACCGGGAAGCGCAGCCTGGTGCCGGCGGTTTCGCGAGCTGGAGTGGCGATTGGTGCGGACGGATTGATCGTGGAAGTGCATCCGGCGCCGGAAAAAGCGATTAGCGACGGAGCGCAATCGCTGGACCTGCCGCAGTTCAAAAAGATGATGCAGGAGCTGGAGCCGTACATCGAGCTTTGGAAAGCTTCTAGGAGCAGGGAAGCCGCTGCCGCCGCGCGGTGAGAACCGGGGAAATAAAAGAGATGGGAAACAGCTAGCGACGGAAAAGGCCGGCGCATACACTCAAAGTTCGCTGAGCCAGCCCAGAGAGGTCAGAGTCGCGGATCTGACCAAGCGCGCGAAACAATGAACACAAATATGGACCAACACTTGAAGTATACGTAAAATCAAGCTACTTTCTACCAACTCTCCAGAGGAGTTGGCCCATGCCGCGTTGGCGCTTCAGTGTATTCGTCGTTCTGTCTTCCCTCATGTTCTGTTTGAGTTCGAATGGAAAAGATGATGCCGGCAATTGGAACGAGCCGCGTTTTACGGCTGAAGGCGGAGCGCTGTACAAAGCGGCTTCGAGCGTCACGCCAAAACCCGGCACGGATGTTGTCGTTTTGGATCAGGAGTCAAGCTACGTTTTTGACGCGGATGGGAAATCGGTCCGGACGGAGTACCTGGTCTACAAGGTCTTGACGGAAAACGGAGCGGCAGGCTGGGACTCTATTTTCGTGGAGTGGGAGCCGTGGCATGCCGAGCGCCCTACGATTCGGGCGCGTGTTATCACGCCGGATAACCCCGTTCATGCGCTTGATCCGAAAACCATCACCGACTCGCCGGACTCGGACGCAGATGACAAAACGTACGGCGACGGACGCGTTGTTCGCGCTCCGCTGCCGGCGATTGCCATAGGGTCGCTGGTGGAGGAAGAGGAGGTGCTGAAGGAAAGCGCGCCATTGTTTGGAGCGGGAACGGTGGGGGCGGCTTACTTTGGGCGAAACGCGCCGGTGATGCACTCGAAACTAACGCTCGACGCGCCTTCCTCGCTGACCTTGCGCTACGCGATGGACCTGCTGCCAGACATGAAACCGCAGAAGAGCGAAGGCAACGAGCGCACACAAATCGTTTTCGAGCAAGGCGCGATGGACGCGCTCGAAGCAGCCGAGACCTATCTCCCCGCGGATGTCCCGTCGCGTCCCGAGATCCGATTTTCGACGGGAGCTTCCTGGCAAGCGATAGCCGCGGGGTACGCGAAAATCGTCAATGAGAAAGCCGATACAAAAGAGGTGCAGACGCTCGTGAACGGGTTGGTGGCGGGCAAGACGGCGCGGGAAGAAAAAGCGTCGGCCATCGTCCAATATTTGAGCCGGGAGGTTCGATATACCGGAGTGGAATTCGGAGACGCCGCAATCATTCCGCACGCACCTAGCGAAACGCTTAAACAGAAATATGGCGACTGCAAGGACAAGGCGACGCTTGCCGTGACGATGTTGCGGGCCGCGGGCGTTCCCGCATACGTTGCGTTGCTGAACGCGGGAGCGCGCCGGGACGTGGGCGCGGAACTGCCAGGGATGGGCATGTTCGATCACGCGATTGTCTATGCGCCGGGTACGCCCGATTTGTGGCTAGATCTTACCGATGAACACGCGCGATTAGGACAGCTTCCGAACGGCGACGGCGGGAGACTGGCGCTCATCGCTAAAGCCGAGAGCACCGGGCTGGTGAAAATACCGGAAGCGACCTCCCGGGACAATCTCATCGTGGAGAAGAGAGAGATATTTCTTGCGGAGAACGGGCCGGCGCGTGTGGTGGAAACGACGGAACCGCACGGCGTATTCGAATCGCAATTTCGCGCGGCGTACGCAGACGCGGACAACAAGGACAATCGCAAGAATCTGAAGAATTATCTGGCCTACGAATACCTGGCGGAAGACATGACGCGCATGGAGCGCACCGATCCCGCCGATCTCTCCAAACAATTTCAACTGACGCTGGAGGCCGGAAAAGCGGGGCGCGGAGCGACGGACCTGGAGGCCGCTGTGGCGGCGATCCGTGTCGAATCCTTGTTCGACCGGCTCCCGGACGAACTAACCGTGCGTGACAAAGGAGACGAGAAGGACGCCGAAGCGTCGAAGGACAAACCGAAAAAGCCGCGAGTCAACGATTATCAGCTTCCAGAGGCCTATTCCTATGAGTGGCAATATCGAATCGTGCCCTCCTTCGGATTTCAGGCCAAACCGCTGCCGCCCAACATGAAAAGCTCGCTGGGGCCGGCGACGATGTCGGAGGAGTTTGTGAAAGAGAGTGACGGAAGCGTGAGCGCGACGATTCGATTTGACACGGTGAAGCGGCGCTTTACGGTGGCGGAAGCGAAGGAGCTAAAAGAGAAAGTTGCGGAGGCGCGAGAAGGCGCCCCGGTGATCATCTATTTCGAGCCGAGTGCGGAAGCGCTGATGAGCGCGGGAAAGGTGCGTGAGGCGTTTGAGGCCAACCGGAAGTTGATCGCGGAACATCCGAAGGACGCAGTGCCCCATCTGCGGAGAGCCAAAATGCTGGTAGCGGGAGGAATGGGACAGACGGCGAGGGAGGAGGCGAAGACGGCCACCAAGTTGGATCCGGGTTCCGCGCTCGCGGAGAAAACGCTGGCGGAGATTCTTGAATACGACCTTGTGGATCGGCAATACAGACCGGGGAGCGATTATGCGGGAGCTGAAGCGGCGTTTCGCGCAGCGGAAGAGCTGGATCCGAGCGACAAAACAACAGCGGGAAATCTAGCCATTCTTCTCGAGCATAACTCTTGGGGACTACGTTACGGCCCCGGCGCCAAGTTAGGCGAGGCCATAGCGGAATACCACAAGTTGAAACCCGAGGAGCTTAGTCAATACGGTTTGCAGAACAATCTGGTATTTGCACTTTTCTATAATCGGGAGTTTTCAGAAGCCGAGAAAAACGCCGAAGCATTGAATCCACCGCCTATCGCTCTGATCGTGGCTTGCAAGGCAGCGCTGGAGGGGAGCCAGAAGGGATTAGGGCTGGCCCATCAGCGATCCGAAGGGGAAGAGCAATTCAAGCAGATCGTGAGTGCAGCGGGTCAAATGCTGGAGAACCTGCGGATGTATCCACTGGCCGCGGACTTTTTGGAGGCCGGGGCGCAAGGGGAAAATGCGGCGGAGACGCAAGCCGATGCCGAGTTGCTACGGAAGACTCAACCGCATGAACAGCTTCATTTTGGGGACGATCCCGCCGGGGTCGCGATGCGGTATTACCTACTCCAGGCGGACCCGCAATTCAGCGCGGATAAGATGAGAGCGCTTTGCAGCAAGAACGGAATGATGACTCTTGGTAGCGAGTGGTTCGTAAACGCGCTACACAAGGAGGCAACCACGAACATCAGTTGGAAGTCGCGAAAAGACATTTTCGCTGATGTAGGTTTTGATTTGTCGGTTACACGCGCTCAGCCGAGGATCGAAGGAAATGACCACGATGGATACAAGGTACGCTGTGGGGATCAGCAAAATACAAAAGCGCGGTATACGTAGTGAAGGAGGACGGTCAATACAAAGTCGTCGGCAGCAAGGAGCTTCCCGATGGCGTGGCGTTGGAGGCTCTGGATCGTACTGAGGCCGGCGACCTGGCGAGCGCCCGAGTGCTGATTGATTGGCTTCGGGAGGATCGACATCTCACTGAAGGAGATGATCCGCTTTCGGGGGGACCGTTCCCACGACTATGGACAAAGGGCCGCCAGGCAGATGCGGCCACGATCAAGGCGGCGGCAGGGGTCCTCCTGGTGGCAGATAAGAAGCTCGCTGCGATAGCTATCCCGGTGCTCGAGGCCGTGGAAAAGAGTGCGAGTAGCGACGCGGTGCGCGCGAACGTCCAGCTGGCGCTGTGTTTGGATTACGACCGTGTCGGTGAATTCGAGAAACTGGAGGCAGTAAGCGCGTCTCTCCTCGAAAAGTACCCCGAGTCTGCACTTGCATTTCGGAATGAATCTTACGCGCTCCGGGCGCAAGGTAAGTTCAAAGACGCCGAGCGGATAGCAAAAGAGAGATTGCAACGCCTGCCTGGGGACATAGACGCGATGCGAACTCTCGTTTTGATAGCGATCGAAGAGGAGGATTATCCAAAGGCTTATTCGCGCTACCGGGATATTGTTGAAGCGGGGAATGGCGACTGGACGGATTTGAATGGAATGTCGTGGATCGCCTTGTATATCGGAAAGGTGGACAAGTCGGATGAGGAAGTTGCCCTCAAAGCAGGGCAGCTGAGCCAGAATGATACGGATGCCCTACACACACTAGGCTGTGTCTATACTGAGTTGGGTAAACTCAAGGAAGCGCGGGAAGTGCTCTTGCAAGCGATGGACCTCTTGAACCTCAATCAGCCAGACGACAACTATTGGTACGCGTTTGGCAGGCTTGCCGAGAAGTACGGGGAATTTGAGACAGCGAGACGGGACTATTTGCAAATCACAAGACCGAAGCGTGTTTTAGAAATTCATGACTCCACATACCGGCTTGCGCAGATGCGACTCGTAGCTTTGCCCGGCGAGGAACAAACGCGGGCGGCCAAGATAAACTGAGAGGGAGGGCAAACGGTCGAAGCGGATGCGAGAAGGTTGCGGATCGTAGTCAAAGTGATGTTCCCGCAGGCACCGCGGGTGAATTCCAACGGGAGTTCGTATTCTTGATTTGGGAAACGGATAGCTAAGGAAAATACGATGGCCGGCTGGGCCTTCCCAATACAAGGTCAGTGGCCAATGAAAAATGGCCGACCGTACAAAATCATCTCGTGGGATGAGACTTAGACCCAGGACAAATTCAAAGGCCTAGGAACACAGGGAGCCAGTTATATTTTGACGCGTGGTAGCTCCTAAAATTCCGATTACAAGTTTGGAAGTAGACCAGGCTTTTTAAGCCTGGCGCGACTGGCCGAAAGGCCAAGTACGCCCGCGACAAGTCCCATTGCCCGCCCCAGTCCCGAATGTTTTCTAGAGAGAGGGGAACCTTTTTTCTGGAACGTGCAGGAGGTCTGCGTCGATGGGAGCCGAGCGCACGAAAATGGGCCGACTGGCGGCAGGCGGCGGCACTTACGTTTTGCGGGCGTGGAGCTTGCTGACCGCGTGGGTGTGTCTCATGACGGTTGTGCCGGCTGCTGCGCAGGTCGCGACGGCCGTTCGCGACTCCGATTCGGGCGTGCGGTTGCTGAGCCTTGAGGAAGGCCGCTCGATCGTGAATGTGGCTTGGCAGGAAGATTCGCCGAAGCCCGGTATGCGCGACTGTTCGCACTTCGTTCATCAGATTTATGCGAACGCGGGATTTGAGTATCCGTACGCAAGTTCCTTCGAAATTTATTCGGGCAACGAGAATTTCGTGCGCGTGAAGTACCCGCATGCGGGTGATTTGATTGCGTGGCCTGGACACGTGGGAATCGTGGTTGATGCGGCGCAACACAGTTTTTACAGCCTGGTGAGAACGGGCATGGAGTCGCAGGATTACGAATCGCGGTACTGGCGGTCGAGAGGCAGGCCGCGATTTTATCGCTACAAACTGGCAACGAGCGGAGTGGTTAGCGCGGCAAATGCGGCGGGTTCGGCGCGCACTTCGAACGGGCGCACATCGCGAACTTTGAAGATGACCACGGAAGCACAAAACACTTTGGCGGATGCCTCTTCGGGAGAGCCGGTGAGGGCGAATTCTGCGATCAGCGAGGCGGTGTACGGCCCACCCGCTCCGAGCGCGCCGGTGATGACGGAGAACGCGGAACCCGCGTTCGAGATTCCCGCGAGCGTGGTCGTCGCGACAGGAAGGGAAGTGCCGACGCGCGAGGAAGTGGCGGAGGGAATTTCCGAAGTGAGCGACGCGATGGGTAGCGTGTTGCGAGGCGAAAATTTCTTGCAGAGTCGGGCGCCGGTGGAAATTGTCGAGGAATTCAGCGTCGAGAAGGTGAGTGTGAAGCACGACCGCGGATGGGCGCAGCTGAGCATTGATTCCCAAGTGTCGATCGATGCCGGGGCCGTTCGAGTGAAGCGGCGGCATAAAAAAGTGCGCTGGGAACTGCGACGAACGGAATCAGGATGGGAGGCGGTGACGCCAACGGATCGCAGATATATTCCACAGGACGTGGCCGTAAAGAATCTTTCAGCAAGACTTGCACAACTCGCAAACAGCGACGGCGCCGCCAAGCATCAGCAAGCCGTTCTGCAACAAGAAGCGCAGATCGCCGGACTTTTGAATGTGTTGCTTGAGGGCAAGAGCCAACGCTAGCCTCGTGTGGTTCGGGCGGGCCGGACCATTTTCTCGCGGACGAGCTACCACTCCGACTTTTAAGCGGGGTAGAGAACAGAGTCTGAAAGCGCGACGAAGCGACTGCTCGGAGTTTTGCAGATCGTCTGCGCCGGAACCGCCCTCAGCGCGACGCGGTCGATTGCCGCAGGCCGAGGACGCGCACCAGGGTTTGTTGGAGATGCAGAAGCTCTTTTTCGCGCTCATGTTCCTCTTTTGTGCGGTCGCTCAGGGCTTCTTTCAGCAGGATTAAATTGCGCCGGAGTTCCATTTGGCCGAGCACGAGCCGGCTCAAGGCCTTCAGCGCGTCCCTCTGCTCCGGCGCCAATTCTCGGGGCGTCTGGTCAACCACACAAATTGTGCCAAGCGCGTAGCCGTCCTCGTTGATGAGTGGCGCTCCGGCGTAGAAGCGAATGTGCGGGTCCGAAACGACCAGAGGATTATCGCGAAATCGCGCGTCTTCGAGCGCATCCGGGACTACAAAGATTTCCGATTGCAAAATGGCCGTCGAACAAAAAGCCACCTCGCGAGCTGTTTCAGACGCCGCAACGCCCACGCGCGACTTGAACCATTGGCGGTCTCCGTCGATCAAGGAGATCAAAGCGATGGGAGTTTTGCAGATGAAGGAAGCCAGCTGGGTGAGATCGTCAAAAGACTGTTCTGGGTCGGTGTCGAGAATGGCGTACCGCTCGAGGGCGGCAAGGCGCGCTTCTTCATTGGCTGGCTTGGTGACGGGCATAAGGGGCTCCAGGAAATGCCGGCTTGCCGCAGGGCGGCTTTCCGGCGCGCGCCATCATACTCCAACTGTTCGATTGCGTCTCGCAAGCCAGTTTGAACCACGTCGGCGGCCAAAGTCGCGAGTTTCCCGGCTCGTGCTCGTAGCTTTGCCTACTTCCTCTCCGCCACTTCGCCCAATTTCAATACGAGCACATGGCCGTTCGAATGAAAGCTCCCGCCGGTTGCGGTCCTGGCATCGCGCATCGGATTTTGCGGCAGGTAGTGAGTGATTTCCGCGACCATACCCGTCGAAGCCAGCGTCTTTTCCACGTAGTCGCGCTCGAGGTCGATGTTGGGATCGATCTTGTGCGTAATGCCATTGTTGCGCTCGTCCCGTTCGAAGCCGACGTCGTGGGTCGCGGCACCGACCCAGAGCGTCTGGCCATTGACTTGGAACGGCGCCTTCCATATCCGCAGGTGATTGCGCGAGGCCACGACCGAAATCGGCTCAGCGTGCGCCCAGCCATAATCCTGCTGCCGCCCGAAAAGGTAGAGCGGGCTCATAGGCATGGTGAGATAGGATTCCTTCGAAATGCTCTCGATGAAGCCGTGCAGCAGAGTCGCTTTGACATTAGCGTCGACCTGCACCCAGCCCGCCGTAGTGAAGACTTTTTCCATCGCGGCTTGCGATCCGAGGATCAGAAAGTTGACCATGTCGCCAGGATCTCCGCCCTTATCGCTGATGCGGCGGGGAATCTTCGAAAAAAGTCGATCATCGATTCCGGGGAGGGTCGCGACCGTTCTCGCGATGAATAAGGAAGAGTCCGCGTCGGCGGCGAAAATTTGAATCTCGATGGTATAGGTGCCCACGCCTGTATCGTCGCTCACCTGATTGATGGCGACCCAAAGTCGGCCCGAAATAGGAGAGACGAGATCGCGCTTGGCCCCGATGAGAAATGGCTGCGAAGTGTTTTTATCGCCGATGCGGCCAATGACCGCGCCGCGTCCGGCATCGTTGAACGGTAAATCGCGCATGAGATCCTTAAAGCCGCGAGGAATCCCGCCTGGCGCGGTGTCCGTTCGTTGATCGGCATAGCGCATCTTTCCGGTTGCGGTCACCACTACGTGTTCCCCCGCGTGCACGTCGAGGCCGGTATCCAGCCAAGACGAATCGCCAGTAAGCTGAATCTCTTGCGAGGTGCGAAGTTTTCCGGATGGGGCGGATGGTGCGACTGGGTTCGGCGCCGAAGAAACTGCCGGCGAAGTTTGCGCCTGCGGTGCGGATTCTCCACGAAAGAGCCCAGCGCCCAAAGCCGGGAAGGAAATCCCAGCGAGTGCGCAGACACAGAGAAAATAGGCCATTCTCTTCATGGAAGGGAAATGCATGCAGCCAAGCCAACCCCAGGCGGGTGTGCACTCATCCTCACAGTTAACAGATGCCATGCGGAGTCGCAAGAGTTGGATGGAGCGGCGGCGTGGCGGAGCCTGGGATTCCTTGACGGATGGGAAACGCGCTTGTAAATTGGCAGGATGCTGCAGGGTATCCGTGGGAAGGTGAGCGCCCCAGGGGATTTTGGCGGCGAACAGGGTGGCAGATGCCAGCGTCTGCCGTTCTTCCTCAGCGTTTGAGGGAGCAGTACAGAAAACAACCAGCACGAGCAGGGCTGCGGCAGAGTTCATGACAAAACAACTTCGGCGAATGAGGATGGCGGCGTGGTGCGCGGCGGCGGTCTTTTTGATGGGGCCGCTCGCGGCAAATGGACAAGTGCCCCTGCCCCCGAGCCCCCGGCAAACTGCGCCGGTCTCCGATATTACGGTGAACGGCAGCGAAGCCATGTTCACGACGATGTGCGCGCTGCTCGCCGCCGGCTTCGAATCAAACGTGAGTGCGGAGAATTGGCATCCTTTGCGCGCGCGGCTTCGCGAGCAAATGCAGCAACAAGAAGGCCCGGCCGTGGACGCGCTCAGGCATTTCTACAAGGAGCACGAGCTGCCCAGCACTGGAGCGACGCTCTCGCAGTACATCTGGTTCGGGTTGTTGTCCGGACCTGCTCCAGACTTTCAAATCAAACTTTCCAGGGACGATCAGCCGACGGAAGTGCTGGCGCTCGAAGGCTTCAGCGATATTCTTTCGAACTACTACAAGGAGCAACACATCGGGCGGCTGTGGAGGGATCTACAGCCCATCTACAACGAGGAGATCGACAAAGCGCACGACCCGATCTCGCAAATCGTCTTTATCACCACCGGTTACCTGCGCCAGCTCCAGAGGCCCTCGACGGAGCGAACCTTCGAAATTATTCTCGAGCCGCTCGTCGGCCGCATCACCAACGTGCGCAATTCCGGCGAGCACTATATGATCGTCCTCAGCGGCGCGAATGATATCCCAGTGGACATCGTGCGCCACGCCTTCCTGCATTTTCTGCTCGATCCGCTTCCTGACGAGTACTCGCACGTGATCGCCGTGAAGCGTCCGCTCTACAACAAGGTAGCTCTGGCGCCGCGTCTCTCGCCCGACCTCAGAGATGATTTTTCGGCATATTTCGCGGAGTGCCTGGTGCGGGCGGTTGAGCTCAAATTGAAAAAAATATCGCCCGGCGAACGGGAAGCGGCCATGGAGCGCGATGACGTGGACGGCTACGCTTTTGTTAGGCCGATTTTTCAGGGGCTGGCGAAATATGAAGCTGCCGCGCCGTCCATGGCCCTCTATTTTCCGGACTTGGTCCGCGGGATCAATCTGGCGGCGGAATCCAAACGAATTGACGCTATCCACTTTGCGCCTGCTGATAATAGCGAAAGCGCGGACGCAGCCGCCAGCGAGCAGGTGGTCCAGCGCCGGCCGTTGCCCACCACCATCCCCAACGATGCCGAAGCCATCGCGGAGCTGACGGATGGCGAGCGGCGGATTGCGGAGAGAAATCCGCGCGCCGCGCAGGCTTCTTTCGAGAAAGTGCTGGCAAAATATCCGGACCAGATACGGGCGTGGTACGGCCTGGGGCTGGTCGCGCTGCTGGATCACGATGGTTCGCGGGCGAAGCAAGTTTTTGGTAGGCTGACGACGGGGGAGCACGCAGCCACGCGGGATCCGATGGTCCTGGCGTGGTCTCATGTTTACCTGGCGCGGATTTATGATGATGAAGGCCAGCAGGGACTCGCGAAGAGCGAGTTCCAGGCGGCGCTGGCTGTGCCGGGCGGGCCGGACCGCGCCAGGCAAGCGGCGCAAAAAGGATTGGAAATTGTGAATTTGGAGAAACCGGCGGAACGGCCTTAATTCTTGCGCAAAAAATTTTGGACAATTTTGTGGATTTCGGAAGCAAGCTCGAGAGACTAGATGTGAGCGAAGATTTGAAGAAGTAAACAGGAGGTAGGAAATGAAGGGCATGTGTCAGAAGTGGATCAATGCGGGGGCGATTGCAGGACTGCTTTTGTTGGGCTGTGTCGGAGCCGAAGCCCAAACTACGCAGGGTGGACAAAGCGGCCAAACTGGACAAAGCGGCCAAACTGGCCAATCCGGGCAAAGCAGCCAAGGTTCTCAGCCTGCCCAGCCCGCAACGGATAAGGATAAGGCGAACACCTTGACGCTGGACACGGCGCCGCCTCCCGTGAACGCGGAAGAGGAAGCGGCGTACAAGGCGTTCATGGCCGAGCCAATGACAGAAGGCGCCCCAAAGATTCAGATGGGCGAAGCATTTGCGCAGAAATATCCGGAGAGCCGCTACCTCGCTCCCGTATATTCCGCGCTGGTCAAACTCTATCTTGCGGCCAACGAGATCGAGAAAATGCAGGCCGTTGGTGAGAAAGAAGCAGTCCTCGCGCCGACGGACGTCCAGACGTTGGCGATCCTCGGGCAAACGCTTCCGCGAGCTTGGAACTCGAATATGCCAAATGCCGCGTCGCAATTGGACAAGGCCGAGAAATTCTCGAAGTCAGCGATCGAGCTTACTCCTACCATCCCCAAGCCCGCTGACCTGACCGACGACCAATTCGCCATGGCGAAAAATCAGACCCTGGCGATGGCCCATGGAGGACTGGCGCTGGTTTATTTCCGCCGCGGCCAGTACACCGAAGCCATCCCGGAATTTGAAATGGCCACGAAGATCGATCCTAATCCGGAAATCGATCCCGTGAACTTTTACGTGCTGGGCATCGCGGAAGAAAAGACTTCGCATTTTGACGCCGCAGTGGCGGCCTTTAACAAGTGCGCCACCGTAGCCGGCGGATTGCAGCCGACCTGCAAGAGCGGCGCCGAAGAGGCCAAAAAGCTGGCGGCCACGCAGTTGAGCGCGCCGCAATAAACGCTGGCGCCACGCGCGCATTGTCCAAGGAAATGACACACGGTGACGCAGAGCGGCTTGAGGACCGTCTCGGCTATCGGTTCCAAAGCGCGGACCTTCTCGAGCGTGCTTTGACGCACAGTTCCGCGGTTCCCGAGTTACGCGCGGAACAAGCGGAAGGTTCGCCGACGGAAGCGATTCGGGACAACGAGCGGCTCGAATTTCTCGGTGACGCCGTTCTCGAGTTGCTGACGCGGCAATATCTTCTTGAATCGTTTCCGGAATGGAGAGAAGGACAGCTCTCGAAGGGCCGTGCGCGGCTTGTGAACGCACGCTCTCTCGAAAACGCGGCGCGGCGCGTGAAGCTCGGCGAACATTTGCGTCTGGGACGCGGAGAAGAAAAGACCGGTGGCCGGGAAAAGCCCACGCTGCTCGCCGACGCCTTTGAAGCCGTGGTCGCCGCCGTTTACTTGGATGGCGGGCTTGCCGCCACTCGCGAGATGCTGAAACGCCTTCTTTTCGAGCAAGCTCTCGAGGAGCGCGGCGAGCGCATCGCGGATTCGGATCGCAAATCCGCTCTGCAAGAATTCTTGCAGGGGCGGGGCCGGCCCCCCGCCGAATACAAGCTCTCCGGCGAGAGCGGCCCGGATCACCAGAAATCGTTCCAGGTGGAAGTTTGGGTCGACGGCGAACGCATGGCCACCGGCGAGGGCAGCACGAAGAAAGAAGCCGAGCAACGCGCGGCCCGAACCGCGATGGAGATTCTGGAACAGTCGTGAATCGCGGGTGGTGCGGAAAGGTTGGGAGCGAATGGCGGAAGAGACGGCACCGAAACCCGAAGACCTGAACGCGCCCACGGTGCCCGAGTCCACCGCGCCCGCACTCGCTGAGCCTGAATCCGCCGAGCCGAGCCACGAAGATCCGAAGCCCGCAGATCCGAAGCCCGCGGAGACAAAGAAAGAAGAGTATTACGACGATCCGACCACCATTTCCGAATACCTGGAATCCTTGCTGGTCACCGTGCTTCTCGCGCTTTTCGGGACGAGCTTCGTGGTGCAGGCCTTCAAAATTCCTTCCGCGTCCATGGAAGGAACGCTGCTGATCGGCGATCATCTTCTCGTGAATAAGTTCATTTTCGGCGGCAGCGGGGCGTGGTACGAAAAGTTTTTGCCGTATCGCCCGGTGAAGCGCGGCGACATCATCGTTTTCAAGTATCCCTACGCCGACCATCAGCATTTCGTCAAACGGGTGATCGGTTTGCCGGGCGACCATCTGAAAATGGTGGACCAGCAAATGTACGTCAATGGGAAGCTGCTGAATGAGCCTTATGTCCTCCACGACCCGGCCGCCCCTTACGATAGCTTCAACTATTCCTTCCCGCCGGCGCGAGACGAGATGATCTCCCCGCAAGTCGTCCCGGAATCCGGATGGCGCGATTCGCTGCGCAGCTACGTGCAAGGAGACGAACTCGTCGTTCCGCCGGGAAAAATATTCGCCATGGGCGACAATCGGGACCACAGCCTCGACAGCCGCTACTGGGGGTTCGTCGATCGCAGCGCGATCATGGGCCGGCCTTTCCTGATTTATTGGTCGGTAGATGCGACCAGCGACGACTACACGCAATCTTCTTTCTTGCTGCGGCTCGAAGGCGTTTTCGAAACCCTGGCGCATCTTCCCTCGCGTACGCGCTGGAGCCGGATGCTGCATACCGTGCACTGAGTTTTGCACGTTTGCTCGCAGACCCCGTAGGAACCCTATGGGCAGGCCCGTAGAAAGGCACGCCACTAAGATAGTTCCCGGCTCATGGCGGGAGCGGTGCGAAACCGTCCCTGCGACGTCTTTTCATTTGCGCGCCAGTCTGCGAAACTTCCGGACAGCATGAAAATGCCGCGAAAATGGTGGAAGCTGGCGCTGGCGATTGTGGCGCTGCTTGTGGCCATGCAGATTGGCGTGTCGCTGCTGGTTCGCACCCGACGCATGCACTCCTATCTGACGGCGCAGCTCGAAAAGTCCTTCGGCCGGCCGGTCGAAGTCGGCCATTTCTACGTTCAGTTGCTGCCTGCGCCGCAGCTCGGCGCCGAGCAAGTGACCGTCGGAGAAGACCCCGCCTTCGGGAACGAATATTTTTTGCGCGCGGACTCGTTGACCGCCTGGCTACGCTGGAGCCGCCTGTTACTCGGCCATTTTGAATTCGGCACGCTTTCCTTCAGCCGCCCCAGTTTGATCCTCGTCCGCAACAGCCAGGGGCGCTGGAACCTCGAACAGTGGCTTCCCCCCGCGAAGTCTGCCGCCGCATCTGCCGCGCATCTTTATGGCCCGCCCTCCGCCGTTGCGTCCGTCAATCATTTGCAGAAAATTGAATTCGACGAAGGCCGCGTCAATTTCAAACAGGACGAAGACAAGCTTCCCTTCGCGCTGACGGCGGTCTCTGGAAGCGTCGATCAAGTCTCGCCCGGCCGCTGGGAATTGCGTCTCGAAGCGCAGCCCTGGCGCAGTGGTGTGGTGCTGCAATCCGCTGGAACGGTTCTCGTGCGCGGCGACCTCGCCGGCACCTCGTCTCGCCTCCAGCCCGCGCAAATCTCCGTTCATTGGGAAGAAGTTTCGCTCGCCGATCTTTTTCGTTTGTTGCGCGGCGATGATTACGGTATGCGCGGCGTCTTTACGCTTGACGGCTCGCTGAAAAGCGGCACGCTGAACGCAAACACGAACATAAATACAAACTCGAACGCCGAATCGCCGCAAGACGATTGGACTTTCAGCGTCGAAGCTCGCGCCGCACAAATCCATCGCTGGGATTTGCTCGAACGCAGCGACAATCCCCGCGTGCGCCTCGCCCTCAAAGGCCGCTGGAACGTTTCCGCGGGCAGCGTTCACGCTGACGACCTAATCATCGAAGCTCCGCAATCGAATCTGCGCGGCGCCGCTCAGTACGTCACCGGCCCCGCGCCCAGCTTCGATTTGCACTTCGATTCCGCGGGCATCCAGGCAACGGACTTGCTCGCCTGGTACCGCGCGTTTCATCCCGGCGTCGACGATGGCGTCTCCGCGGAGCTATTTTTTACGGGCGCGCTGGCCTTCCGCGGCTGGCCGCTCAGGCTCGAGGGTGCGGCTTTCTCAAGCAACGGCGGCGTCGCGCATGTGCCCGGATTAAAAGTCCCGGTGCGCATCGGCCTGTTGCGCGTGCAGCGCGAGCGCAACTTCCTCGTCTCCCAGCCGGTGCGCGTCGCTCTCGGCGGCTCCGCTCGCGATGTCCTCGCTCCTAGAAAGCGCCGCATGGCCACGCTGATGCAGAACGCCGCGGACATCACCTTCGCCGAGGATCTCAACGGGCAAGCCGGCAGCGTGAGTATCGAAGGGCAAGTGCAAAAAGTAGAGGACGTGCTCAAAGCCGCCGCTGCAGTTGGCCGTCCGATCAATCATGGCTGGGAACTCACCGGCAACGCGCTCGCCGTCACGCAGTGGGACTGGCGCAATTCCATCGGCGGCCGCTGGAACGGCAGGGTCATTCTCAGCAAGGCCAAGCTCGCCATCGCCGGCCTGAACCAGCCTCTCGCTCTTCAGGAAAGCACCTTGAATTGGAAAGATGGGCTGCGCTCCGTCGAAGTCACCAAAGTAAACGGTTTCGGTGGCGCGTGGTCCGGCTCGCTCGCCGAAAGAATTCTCGTCGATGGCGAAGACGCCCCGCGCTGGAATGTCAGTCTGACTACCGATCGCCTCAGCGCAGCCGACCTCGACCGCTGGGTCGGCCCACGCGCGCGCCCCAATTGGCTGCGCCGGCTATTGTCCTCGTTTCTCGGCGGGTCTTCTTCCAGCCCCGCTGCCAGCGACCTGGTTCGCCAAATGAATGCCGAGGGCGATTTGAACATCGGCGAATTGACCGTCGAAAAGCTCAAGCTGGAAAACGTCCACGCCGAAGGCGCTCTGCATGATCTCCAGCTCGAAGTTCGCGATGCCGATGCGCAGTGGGCTGGCGGCTCGGTACATGCGCAAATGACGGCCACCTTTTCTCCTCGCCCCAAATACGATGTGTCGGCAAGGCTCGATCGCGTCAATCTCGCCGGCCTTCCCGTGTCCGGCCGGTTCGCGGAACAATGGACCGGTTTGGCCTCCGGCAACGTTCATCTGGTCACCGAAGGCGTGGGCCGCGATGAGCTTCTGCAAAGCCTCGCGGGCGGCGGCGACGTGCACCTCCAGAACGTGGCATTTCGCGGCTGGGACGTGACCGCCAGCGTCGCCGACGGCTCGCCTCATACCGGCATATCGCGGTGGACAAGCGGCGAAGGGACGTTTACGATGCGCAACCGCGGAGTCTCTATCGAGAATTTGACGCTCGAATCCGGCCGTCAGCAGACTTGGCTGCAAGGCACGGTGAGTTTCGCCCGCGATGCGAATCTGACTCTCGAGACGCTCATCGCGCCGCGAAGGAGCGGCCGCACCATCGGCGTCAACGAATCCGGCCGCGTACTCAAGATTTTCGGGCCGCTGGATGACCCGCGCGTCACGGTCGAAAAAGTGGCCGCGCTTCAGCCGGCCGACTAAGGTTTCAGAAAGAATTTTCAGAAAGAAGCACCAGCAAGCAAAATTTCGGGACCAGGGGAGGCTATTGATGAAACGCTTTGCGCCGGTTGTGATTTTTGCAGCGCTGATGATCTGCCCGGCGGGCCACGCGCAGAATGCGCCGACGCTCGAACAATTCCTAAGCGCGCCGTTTCCCACGGAGTTGACCGCCGCGCCCGCCAAGGGCCGCGTCGCCTGGGTTTTCAACGCCCAGGGCGCTCGCAATGTTTGGGTCGCCGAGCCCTCCGCCGACGGCAAATACACTTCGCGCCAAATCACTTCGTACAAAGACGACGATGGCCAGGACCTCGGCGACCTCAGTTGGGCGCCCGACGCGGAAACCATCGTCTACACGCGCGGCGGGGATCTCGAATTTCCCACCGCCTCCTATCCCAATCCCGCCAGTTCGCCCGCAGGCGTCGAGCAGGATGTTTGGGCGGTCTCCCTTTATGGTGGCGCGCCGAAAAAACTGGGCGAAGGCTATTCGCCCGCCGTTTCTCCCAAAGGAGACAGCGTCGCATTCCTTTTCAAAGGGCAAATCTGGCTTGCCAAGCTCGATGGCAGCGGGAAAGCCGAGCAGTTGATTCACGCCAACGGCAACGAAAGCGAATTGCGCTGGTCTCCCGATGGCTCGAAGCTGGCCTTTGCCAGCAAACGCAATGACCACGGTTTCATCGGCGTCTACGACCTCGCCGCCCAGTCGCTCCTCTATCTCGATCCCAGCGTGGACACCGATCACGATGCCGCATGGTCTCCCGACAGCCGCCGCATCGCTTTCCTGCGCATCGCCGTGGCCAAGGGCGAGCTTCCTTTCAGTCCGCGCCGCGAAGGCCAGCCGTGGTCCATTCGCATCGCCGACGCTTCCACCGGCAAAGGCCAGGAAATCTGGCAGGCCGATCCCGGCACCGGCAGCGTCTTCCACGAAATGGTCGCGGAGAATCAGTTGCTCTGGACTGCGGGCGACCGCATCGTGTTTCCCTGGGAGCGTGGCGGCTGGCTACATCTGTGGTCCGCTCCGGTCGCCGGCGGGGCCGCGAAGCTCCTCACTTCCGGAAATTTCGAAGTCGAATACGTTGCCATGGGCAAAAACGGCCAGGAAATTGTTTTTTCCTCGAATCAAGATGACATCGACCGCCGCCACGTCTGGAAGGTTGCTCCCATGGGCGATCGTCCCGAAGCGGTGACCAGTGGCACGGGCATTGAAACCGAGCCGGTGCTCGCCAGCGACGGCAAGACGATTGTGGTTCTTCGTTCCGACGCGCACACCACCATGCGTCCCGCGCTCATCGCCGCAAAGGGAGAAATACGCTACCTCGCGCCTCAATCGCTGCCCGCGGATTTTCCTGCCAGCACCATGGTCACGCCGCAACAAGTGATTCTCTCGGCGGCGGACGGAATGCTCATCCACGGCCAGCTCTTTCTTCCACGCAACGCCGAAGACGGCGCGCGTCATCCCGCGCTCGTCTTTTTTCATGGCGGATCGCGGCGCCAGATGCTGCTCGGCTGGCACTACATGCTCTACTACAGCAACGCCTACGCGATGAATCAGTACCTCGCCAGCCGCGGCTATATCGTTCTCGCCGTCAACTATCGCAGCGGCATCGGCTACGGCCTCAATTTTCGTGAAGCGCTCAACTACGGGGCCGCCGGAGCCAGCGAATTCAACGATGTCCAGGGCGCTGGACTCTATCTCCGCTCGCGCGCGGACGTTGACCCGGCCCGCATCGGTTTGTGGGGCGGCAGCTACGGCGGCTACCTGACAGCGCTTGGCCTCGCGCGTGCATCTGACTTGTATGCCGCGGGCGTCGATATGCACGGCGTCCACGACTGGAACACGGAGATTCCCACGTTCGCATCGGCCTATAAACCGGGCGAGCGAACGGATTTTGCGCGGCTCGCCTGGGAGTCCTCGCCGCTTTCTTCCATCAGCACGTGGCGCTCGCCCGTTCTCTTGATTCAGGGCGATGACGACCGCAACGTGCCGTTCGCGGAAACCGTCGATCTCGCCGAAGCGCTGCGGAAACAAGGCGTCCCGTTCGAGGAACTGGTTTTTCCCGATGAGATTCATGATTTTCTCATGCACCGGACCTGGCTGGCCGCGTATCACGCTGCGAGCGATTTCTTCGATAAACATTTCAAGACGCCGGAGAAATGATCCGCGGCAGGGATGCCTGCCATGAACTGCGATGAATAAGTTCTTGCGACTGCTCGGCTGCTGCGTGCTCCTGTTGGTCGCTCCGTCACAGGCGCGCGACAAGGCGGATCGCGTCGTCCTCTTTCCGAAATTGTCCGTAGGGCAAATCATCCGCTACCGGATCGGCTACCGCTCCGCCACGACCGCCGACACGGAGAGCACGGTTGCCGCTCCCATGGCCCCAACCGCCGGCCAAACCGACGCGAATATCCTGCTGGAAGTGGAAGTAGAGGATCTGCGCACCGATGCTGGCGTCCCGTCGCTGCGTCTGCGCACTCGAATCGTCGAGCCTGCGCCAGCCGCTCCGAAAAACGCCGCACCCAATTCCGGCAGCTCGGAAAACGAGAGCGCTTCCGGCAAAGTCGTCGAGCTTACGCTTCATGGCGATGGCCGCGTCACCGATATCGAGGGACTCGACAAACTCACCGCCGACGAACGCGCCGCCTGGCAAGAATGGGTGGCGAGATTCGGCGGCGCGGCCGCGTTCCCCGAAAAAGGCGTGAAACCTGGTGAGAAGTGGAAAAGCGACGAACCGATTTCCAATGCCGCGCTCGCCGGGCTTTCCTGGGAAAAGGAATCACAATACGTGAACGATGCGCCCTGCGCCGCCATGTCGCTGTCCCCGCAGGGCGATCCCGTGGCCTCGCCGCAGCCGCAGGACACGTGCGCCGTGATCCTGACGACCGCGATCCTCAAGCAGAAATCGTCTCCGAAGAACGCCACGCCCGAGGATTACAAGCTTCACGATCTCCGCAACATGGGCGTCGCCACCGGTAAAAACCAGGTGATCAGCTACTTCTCCTTAAGAACGGGCCTGATCGTGCGCGCCACGGAAGATGCCAACCAGTCGATGAGTGTGATCGTCGCCACGTCGGACGGCTCAAATCGCGTCCATTACACCATCGCCGCGGAAAGCCACGCCCGAGTGCTTCTCCTCGCCAGCGCCCCGGCAAATCCCCAGTAATCCCGCATCCTGCCTCCCGGCCCGCGCAAATTTGCCTCGGGGAGTATAATGAAGGTTTCGGCAGTGGCCGGAATTCGCGCCGGGAGACCCTTTCATGAACTTCAAGCTGCGCAGCAACTATCAGCCCCGCGGTGACCAGCCCGCCGCCATCGAGCAGCTCTCGCGCGGCATCGAGGGCGGCGAGAAACATCAGGTGCTCCTCGGCGTCACCGGCTCTGGCAAAACTTTCACTGTGGCCAAGCTCATCGAGGCTTTCAACCGGCCTGCGCTCGTCCTGGCCCACAATAAAACGCTCGCCGCGCAGCTTTATCACGAGTTCAAATCTTTTTTCCCGGAAAACGCGGTCGAATATTTCGTCAGCTACTACGATTTTTACCAGCCCGAGGCGTACGTTCCTTCCGCCGATATTTATATCGATAAAGAAGCCACCATCAACGACGAACTCGACAAACTCCGCATGAGCGCCACGCGTTCTCTTTTCGAGCGCCGCGACGTCATCATCGTCGCTTCCGTCTCCTGCATTTACGGCCTCGGCTCGCCGGAGGCCTACTACGGCATGCTCGTCATGCTTGAAAAAGGCCAGCAGACTTCGCGCGAAGCTCTTCTGCACCGGCTGGTGGACATTCAGTTCGAGCGCGGCGAAGACCTGCGCCGCGGCACCTTCCGCGTCCGCGGTGACATGATCGAAATCTTTCCCACCTACGACGACTACGCCTATCGCATCGAAATGTGGGGCGATCAAATCGATACCCTGCGCCAAATCGATCCTCTCACCGGCGAAGTGCGCGCCGGCTCTGAAGACCTCATGCGCGTCCCCATTTATCCGCGAAATCATTACGTCATGCCCCAGGAACAGCGGGACCGCGCCATCGTCACCATTCAGGAAGAGCTGTGGTGGTGGAAAAAAGAGCTCGAGAAGCAGGGCAAATTCGTCGAAGCCCAGCGCGTTGTGCAGCGCACCATGTTTGACATCGAGATGATGCGCACCATCGGCTATTGCCACGGCGTTGAAAATTATTCTCGCCATCTCAGCGGCCGCTTGCCCGGCGAAGCCCCGCCCACTCTTCTCGATTACGTCCCGCAGGATTTTCTAATGTTCATCGATGAATCGCATCAGACCGTCGGCCAGGTCCGCGGCATGTTCAATGGAGACCGCGCGCGCAAGCAAACGCTTATCGATTACGGTTTCCGCATGCCTTCCGCGCTGGATAACCGGCCACTCACCTTCGAAGAGTTCGAACACCGCATGAATCAGGTGATTTACGTTTCCGCCACGCCCGGGCCTTACGAGCTGACCAAGTCCGGCGGCGTCGTGGTCGAGCAAGTCATTCGTCCCACGGGTCTGGTCGATCCCCAGGTCGAAATTCGCCCCGTAAAAGGCCAAGTCGACGATCTGCTGGAGCAGATTCGCATCCGCGCGGAAAAGAACGAACGCGTCCTGGTCACCACGCTCACCAAACGCATGGCCGAGGATTTATCCGAGTACTTCACCGAGGTCGGCGTCCGCTGCCGTTATCTCCATTCCGAAGTCGAAACGCTCGACCGCATCAAAATCCTCCGCGATTTGCGCCGCGGCGAATTCGACGTTCTCATCGGCATCAACTTGCTCCGCGAAGGCCTGGATTTGCCGGAGGTGTCGATGGTCGCCATCTTGGATGCGGATAAAGAAGGCTATCTCCGGAGCAGCACGGCCCTGATTCAAACCATGGGCCGCTGCGCGCGCCACATCGAAGGCCGCGCGATTCTCTATGCCGATCGCCGCACCGGCTCGATGAATCAGGCTATCGACGAGACCAACCGCCGCCGCGCGAAGCAGCTCGCCTACAATCAGGAAAACAACATCACGCCGATGTCCATCATCAAGTCCGTGGACATGGATCTCGCGCGCATCGTCGAAGCCGATTACGTGACCGTACCCACCGACGACACCGAGCTGGACGCCGCCACCGCGAAAATCAAGAACGAACAGCAACTCGCCGAAATGCTGCAGCAGCTCGAAACGCAGATGCGCGAAGCCGCGAAAAAATTCGAATTCGAGCGCGCCGCGCAGTTGCGCGACCGCATCCGCTCCCTGAAACAAAAAGATGTCGCTGGAATGTTCGCAACGGAGAAAGCTTCCGCCGCCGAGTCAGGCGACTGATTCAAACCACCCCGCGCTTCAATTCCTCCAAAGGATAAAACGTGCCGCGCCACGTAATCCCACCATGCCAGAGCGTCACGATCGTCGAGCGCAACAGCATATACGCAAAAAGGAGTGCGCCCAGCGGAAACGTCACCGCGTAAAGCGGCGACACCCGCATCACCACATCCACGCCGCACTGTATGCCCAGAGCCGCCAGCACCGAAACGCCAGCCAGGATGCGCACGTCTCCGCGTCCAAAAAAAAGTCCGGCCAGCGGAGCGATATTCACGAGCAGCAAACCCGTCAGCGCGACGGCCACCAGCGGCAAGCTGTAGCCCGCCGCCGCAAAAAAGTTCTTGGTCACGCCGCGGATAAGGTTTCCGAGCCCCGCGTGCCAGCGAACGGCTACCGCGTCCTGCGCGATGCCCACCCCGGAACGAAATCCCGCTTGCTTCACGATTTTTCCCAGCTTCATGTCGTCCACCACTTCCATTGCCAGCCGGCGATGCGTGCCGCTCGCTTCGTACGCGGAGCGCTTCAGCAATTGAAACGCTCCCACGCCCACATAAGCCCGTGAATGAGGATTTGCAACGCTTCGCGGGTCGGTCGCTAGATGAAACGCGAGCCCGAAAAAAGTGACCAGCGCTTTTTCCCAGAAGCCGTGCAATTCCACGTCGCCGAAGAGCGTCAGGTGATCGAGCTTTTCCCGCTTGGCGAGCGTGATCGCCCGGCGAAGTGCGTCTGGCTTGAATCGCACGTCCGCGTCGGTGAAAAGAAGCCACTCGCCGGTCGATTCTTCGTACGCTTTCTGCAGCGCGTGCGGCTTGCCGAGCCATCCCGCCGGAAGTTCGCGAATGTGCAGCGCGCGAAACGGCGCATGCGCCGCCGCGAATTCGTCCAGAAGCCGCGCCGTCGCGTCTTGCGAACGGTCGTCCACGCCGACGATTTCCAGCCGCGGATAATCAAGCGCAGCGAGCGTCCGAAGCGCCGCGGGAAGCTTTTCTTCCTCGTCCCGCGCCGCAAAAAGCAGCGAAACAGCGGGGCAATCCGCGTCCGCGGCCGGTTCGAAATCCTTGATCCAGGGAAGTTTTGACGCGTCGTAGGCGGAGCGCAGGCCGTGAAGCAACCAAAAAGCGGCAACGCATAAGAAAAAAACAAGTCCAAAAGTGTGCATCAAAATTGGTGTCGAACGTCGGCCTCGGGTTATCCTAGCATGTAATGCCGGGGACGCTTGCGATCATCGGTGCGGGACGCGTCGGACGCGCGCTTGGCCGGCGCCTCCGCGAACTGGGATGGAAAATCGGCGCCGTCGTGACGCGGACCGAACCAAGCGCCCGCAAAGCCGTTCGCTCCATCGGAGCGGGACACGCGCACTCGTTCATCACGCGCCAGGTCTTGCTGACTCAGGTCATTTTGATCGCCACGCCGGACCAGGAAGTGATGGAAGTTGCTCAAGAGCTGGCGCGCATCGGCGCGGAAGAGTTGCGCGGCAAAATTGTTCTGCACACCAGCGGAGCGCTGAGTTCGAGCGTTCTCGATCCGGTTAGGGATTGCGGGGCGTTTGCCGGTTCCATGCATCCGCTGCAAACATTTAGCGGCGTGGGAGTGCCGCCGCTCGAAGGAAAAGTTTTTGCGATCGAAGGCGATAGCGCCGCGGTGCGCGTCGCCCGCCAGATTGCGCGCGGGCTTGGCGCGGTTCCCGTACTTATCGAAGGTTCGAAGAAGCCGCTCTATCACGCGGCGGGAGCGCTGGCTGCGGGGAGCGTGTTAGCCTTGATGGAAGCCGCAACGCGCTTGATGACCGCGGCGGGAATCAGGCGGCGCGAAGCAGTTTTGGCGCTGCTGCAACTGACGCGGCAAGTGCTCGAAAATTTCGAGCGGCTCGGCCCGCGCGCGGCGTGGACGGGACCGCTTTCCCGGGGCGATTATTGTGTTGTGGCGTCGCACCTGGAGGCGATGAACGATTTGCCGCCGGAGATGGCGCAAGCTTACGAAGCGGTGAACCGTCTGGCCGCGCTGATGCTCGCGCAGGATTCGGCGCAGATGCAGGCGGAGCTGGAAAAAGTGGTGGGAAACAAAAAACCAAAAGCAAAAGTGACGGGGGGATGCGCGTGAAGCGACTGCAGATTGCCATGGAAAGCACCACGCTGGCGAATGGATTGAAAGTGGTCATCGCGCCGGAGACGACCGCGCCGGTGGTGACCGTCGGCGTGTATTACAAGATCGGATTCCGGCTCGAGCCCCGCGGGCGCAGCGGCTTCGCGCATCTTTTCGAGCACATGATGTTTCAAGGCTCGGCGAACGCGCCGAAAATGCAGCACATCAAGCTGATCAATTCGAGCGGCGGCGTGCTGAACGGCTCGACGCACTACGATGTTACGAATTATTACGAGGCAGTGCCCTCGAACGCGCTCGAACGTGTTTTGTGGCTCGAAGCGGACCGCATGCGCGCTTTGAAAGTGGACGACGAAAATTTGCGCAACCAGCGCGACGTGGTGAAAGAAGAAGTGCGCGTGAACGTGTTGAACCAGCCCTACGGCGGGTTTCCCTGGCTGGATTTGCCGCCGGTGGCGTTTCGCAACTGGGCGAATTCTCACAATTTTTATGGCGATTTCACGGATCTAGATGCGGCGGACCTTGCCGATGTTTTTGCGTTTTTCAAAACGTATTACGTGCCGAACAATGCCGTCCTGCTGATGCTTGGCGACGTGAAGCCTGAGGAAGGCTTTGCGCTGGCGAAAAAGCTATTCGCCGATATTCCGGCCGGAGCGCCGCCGCCGTTCGCCGACCCCACCGAACCGGAGCAGAACGAAGAGCGGCGCGGCGAAGTGGAAGAAAAATTCGGGACACTGCCCGCGATGGCCATCGGATATGTCGTGCCCAAGCGGCGTACTGCCGACTGGTGCGCGATGGCGCTGCTCGATCAAGCGCTGCATGGCGGGCGCGCGGGAAAACTCTACCGCGAACTCGTTCTCGAAAAACAAATCGCCGTCGAACTCGACGGCGGCATTGACGATATTTTCGGCTACAACGGCCCGACGCAGATGGTCACCCGCATTTTGCACAAGCCGGAATATTCGAGCGAACAGACACTGGCCGCGTTTGATGAAGCGATCCGCGAGATTCAGGAGCACGGCATCAGCGAAGACGAGCTTGCGCAATTGAAAGTGAAATGGGAATCGGATTATTTCTCCCTGCTCGAAGGCGGCCACGGCGGCATGCCGCGCTACGGCTTGATGCATTTGCTGGCTTGTTTCACGCTTTTCGACGGCGAGCCGCAATTGGTGAACTCGATTCTGGATGGATTTCTCGCCGTAAAGCGCGAGGAAATCCAGGCCGCCGCAAAGAAATATTTACGCAGCGAAAAGCGCGCCATCGTGTTCCGGCGGCCCGTTGCGGCGGGCGTGCCCGCGGGCGAAAAGGAGGCTGCGTAATGGCGACGCGCGCAGTGGAGGTCAACAACGCGGTTCCCGCGCTCGCTCCCGAACGGCAAGTGACGTGGCCGAACCGGAAACGAGCGAAGCTCGCGAACGGCCTGGAAGTGATTCTCGTGGAATCGCACACGATTCCGAAATTTCATGGCGAACTGTTTTTCCGTTCCGGCAACGCCGCGGCCATCGATCGCGGCCCGGGGCTTGCGGAAATGACGGCGACCGTGGTGCGAACGGGCACCACCAAGCGCGCGAGCCGGCAGATTGAAGAAGATCTGCGGCGTATCGGCGCGGACCTGGCTTCGAGCGCGGGCGCGGATACGAGCGTGATTTCGTTTGCCGGGCTTTCTGAATTTTCCGAACCGCTGCTTGGCATGGTCGATGAACTCGCGCGGGACGCCTCGTTTCCAGAAGCCGAATTCGAGCGCGAACGCCGGCAGAAGCTGGAAGAGGTCAAGCTGGAGCGCACGGAGCCTGGATTCCTGGCTGGCGAACGGCTGCGCAAAATTTTGTTTGGCGCGCATCCTTACGCGCAGGTTTCGCCGAGCGAAGCGCAAGTCGCTGCGTACAAACGCGACGATTTGACCGGCGTTTACCGCGATTTCTACACGCCGGAAAACGGCTTGCTGCTGCTCATCGGCGATTTTCAGCCGGACGCAATGCTGCAGAGCGCCGAAAAAGTGTTTGGCGCGTGGCGCGGCAAAAAGCCGGAAGCGAGCGTGTATCCTGCTCCGGCAAATCCACGCGGGCGGCGCGTTTATCTGGTGCATTTGCCGGGCGCAGTGCAGACGCAAATTCTCGCGGGCTGCCATGCGATCACCCGGAAGCATCCGGACTGGGTCAAGCTCGGCCTGACGAATAGTTTGTATGGCGGCGCGTTCAATTCGCGGCTGGTGATGAACATCCGCGAAGACAAGGGATATACGTACAGTCCGCGAAGCGGCGTCAATGCGCTGCGGCAATACGGCTATTTCTCTGTTTCGGCCGCGGTGCGCAACGACGTGGTGGCCGCGTCTCTCACGGAAATTTTCTACGAAATGGACAAGCTGCGCTCCGTGCCGGTTCCGGAAGCCGAATTAGCCGACGCACAAAATTATTTGAGCGGCGTGTTTTCCATGGGCCTCGCGACGCAAAACGGTTTGCTCTCGCAAATCGCGGTGGTTGCGCTGAACGAATTGCCGGAAGATTATCTTGAGACCTATCGCGCCAGGGTGCGCGCGCTAACGCCAGCGGATTTGCTCGAAACGGCGCGCAAATATCTCGATTCCGCGAACATGCAAATCGTGGTGGTCGGCGACCGCGCTCAAATCGAGCCGCAAGCCGCCCTCTTCGGTGATCTCGAAGTCTTCGATGCGCAGGGCAAGCGGCTCGATTAGCAAGGGCCGAAAATGTTCGCAATACTTCTGCCAATCGCACTGCTCATCTTTGCGGGTGTTGGCCTCGGGTTGTTGCTTTGGCCGTCGGGAATGTTGCGGTATTTTCGGAATCCTTGGCAGCCGGACGAACCAGAGAACCGCGTCAAAATGCGCGGCGTCGGAGTAGTTTTCTGCCTCTTCCTGCTGATGGCAACTTCCGGATCCATCAGAAGCCTGGAAGGATTCCATAGAAACCTCTTGATCGCGCTGTGGGCGTCACTTCTCGTGGTTCCAATTTTTCTTTGGATTCTGTGGCAATTCACTCCCCTCCGAGAGGTTGTCCGGCACCATCTGGCGGGCGACGACAGCGAAGAGGCAAGATGGGAGCTGTGGATGACTCTCGCATTCTCTGGCTTGTTGTCGAGCATTGTTCTTATTGCCTTTCTTCTGGCGTCGAGGGGCTTCCACCCAAGATAGTCCGCCAAGTCTGAAATGCGTTGAATAATTAATATACTCGGTTTATAGTCTTACAGTAAATATGACCTCCATTAGACGGCGAATCATTGCGTGTATATTTTCCTTGCCCGCTGTGCTTTGCGCAATTTCGCCCGTCCTTGCCGCGAAGAAGAAACCGCCGGCGGCGCCGATCAATCTGAATACGGCAACATCGGATCAACTGCAGGAAGTGCCGGGGATTGGGCCCGCGACGGCGGAAAAGATTTTGCAGATGCGCAAGGCGTATGGGCCATTCAAGAGCGTCGACGACTTACGCGCGATTCGCGGCATTGGACCGAAGCGCCTCGAAAAAATGCGCAAGTATTTGACCGTGGGGAAATCATCAGCGGAGAGGAGCGTTCGGCCCCGGCCGAACGCTGCGTCCGCCAACAGCCACGCGACCTCTCCTTAGCCATCCGCAGAAAAATCGGGCCAGGCCCTGACTCCTGAAGAAAAGCCGCCCTCAATTCGCAGTCAGGCTGTGTACCTCCGCAATGTAGCCGCCCGGGAATTCCAGAATCGCCGTGGTGCGTCCAGTCGTCGTGTACGGTTCAAATAAAATCTTCGCTCCAGCGGCTTTGGCTTTTTCCAGAGTCGCGTGAATGTCCTTGACCTGGTACCCCATCAGTTCGCGGCCGAACGGATACGGCAGATGACCGTCCGTCACCATGACCTGCATCTTACCGAACAGCGAAGTTATGCGTAGACGGCGGTAAGTTTGGCCCGGGCGTCCGATTTCGCCCGCATCGGCGTGCTTGTCGTCAGAGACCACACGGCCCTGAGAGAACCGCAGGAAGCCATGGACGAAGTTTTCGGCTTCGTCCTTCGAGAGATAGACGCGGTTGTCCGGAATCGTTTCGAGCGGCGCGTACGAAGGCGGCGTGAAATGCCAATAGAGTTGCATTTTGACGCCGCCGGGCCACTGGATCACGGAATCGATCCCAATCGGATCCTTGAACGGTTCGACGATAACCTCCGCGCCAGCCGCGCGAGCGGCCTTGACGGCCTCGTCCATTCCGGTTACCAGGTATCCGGTGCGCTCCTGCCCGAACGGAAACGGGATCGGTGTTTGGAACGCGAAGACAGATAGCGTCCCTACGGGCGTCCATACATACCGAAACTCAGTGCTGCTTGGAACCGGCAAAACGTTCGTCACGGAGGGCTTGGACGCGTGGCCGCCGAATGTGGCGACGAAGCTCTTGACGAAAGCGTCCAAATCGGTGGGAGCGACGTAGACGTGGGTCGAATCGTATTGCGCACCTACAGCGACAACAGGCTCGCGCGCAGGCGCGTTCTGGCCTCTTGCTGCGGATGCCACGCGCGGAAGCAACAAGCAGGCCGCAAGAGCCAACGCCTGGGCAAAGGCCATCGCTTTTTTTCCAACTAACACATTCATGTGCCTGAGCACCTTTCGATTCTCTTCTGCGCAAACGCCGGCGCGCGAACTTCGCCGCTAGATTTCCTTACAAAGTCTGGTGTGTCATCCGCGCGGGCGCTTCGATGCGCAGTGGGACTTGATCGGCGATGCGGATGCCGTAGCCTTCGAGAGCGACTACCTTTTTTGGATGATTGGTGAGGACGCGAATGTCTTTTAGGCCGAGGTCGATCAGGATTTGCGCGCCGATGCCGCTTTCGTGCTGCACCATGCGCTGGCGAGCGGGCTCGCGATCGAGCTGGCCGCGTTTGTGAATATGGATTTGCGGCAAGACGCCTGGAGTTTCGGGCGCATCGACGCTGAAGCCGCGGCCGGTGTGATGAAGATAGAGGAAGACGCCACGGTCTTCCTTGGCGATGGCGGCGAGCGAGCGGGAGACTAGCTCGCTGCAATCGCAGGCCGTCGCGCCGAAGACATCGCCGGTGAGGCAATGCGAATGGACGCGGACGAGCGCGGGCGTATCGCCTTCGAGGCTGCCGCGGACGAGGGCGATGTGCTGATCGTGGTCGACGTCGCTGGCGTAAGCGATCATGCGGAAATCGCCGTAGCGCGTGGGAAGAACGGCTTCGGCAACGCGGCGAACGTAGCGTTCATGCTGCATACGGTAGCGGATCAAGTCCGCGACGGTGAGCATCTTGAGATGGTGCTGCTCGCAAAATTCGTGGAGCTGCGGCACGCGGGCCATGGTGCCGTCTTCGTTCATGATTTCGCAGATGACGCCGCTCGCATTGAGACCGGCGATGCGCGAGAGATCGACGCTGGCTTCGGTTTGGCCGGCGCGGACTAGGACGCCGCCATTGCGGGCGCGAAGCGGGAAGATGTGGCCGGGACGGGCGAGATCCTGCGGGCGAGTTTTGGGATCGATGGCGGTGAGGATGGTGATGGCGCGGTCGGAGGCGCTGATGCCGGTGGTGACGCCGAGGCGGCCGTCGATGGCTTCGCAGAAGGCGGTGCCGTGGACGGAAGTGTTGATGGGCGACATGAGCGGGAGATGAAGCTCGTCGCAGCGCTGCTCGGTGAGCGCGAGGCAGATGAGGCCGCGGCCGAATTTGGCCATGAAGTTGATGGCGTCGGGCGTGATTTTTTCGGCGGCCATGGTGAGGTCGCCTTCATTCTCACGGTCTTCGTCGTCGACTAGGACAATCATGCGGCCCTGGCGAATGTCTTCGACGGCTTCTTCGACGGTGGCGAAATAGGATGGATCGTTGGTCATTTCAGTTTCTGGCCGAGTTCTGTTCGAGCAGATTCAGGAGTCAGGTAGAAGAGACAGACTGAAGTCTGTCCCACTCCTTGGCTCCCGCGTCACTTTCAGCAGCTAGTTTAGCCAATTTGATGAAGGGAAAGCCATCCAAGTCACTAGACGTTTCGGCGCGTCGGGGGACCAGGGTGCGCGATCGGATTTCTGGGAAGTGTGTGGCCGGGGGGATCCCTGACATTTTAGACCGGGCGCATCCCTGACACTTTCTGGTCCGGTTGGACGAAGGAACTAGGGGAGGGCGCAGGGGAACACCCCCCGGGCATTTGTAAGAGTATCAAAGGAAAGAGGCTGCTGGACGGGCAGTTTGTAATGAACAGAAATGGAAGGATTTATTTGCTCGCTGTTTGCACAATTATGCACAGTGCGTGCTCGCGCGGAGGCGCGGAGCAAGGGGAGAAAAGCAGATCCTTTCCGGCAAGGCCGGGACCTTCGGTTCCGAGCCGCTCGGAATCTTCGATCGCTATGCTCAGGATGACAACTCTTGAAATCGGGCGAAGGGAGCAGGGCGGTTGCGGGACTTGCGGAAGTTTTTCTTAACGCAGAGAGCGCCCCGAGCCGGTCGGGGTAAACGCCGGACACGGAGAAGGGACGAGGACAACAGGAGTTGTGAGAGACGGGCGGGCTTGGCGCGGCGAATATAAGGAATGGTAGCAGAGAAATAGATTACTGTAAAGGTATAGCACTATAGGTTGACCATTCGAACGTGAGACGCGCAAGTGGACTGGATGGAAGAGGTTGGAGGGAAATTTGTAGTTTGGTGAGACGGTTTGGGGGAGTGTTTACAGGTTCGAAGGTTTGAAGGACGGAATGTTCAGCGAAAGAGGCTCCGGACGTGACCGGAATGGGACGAACTTCAAAGCGGGAAGAGACGTGGCCCGTGATCCGTGTGCCGTGATCCGTGAAAAACGCGAAGAAAGAAAAAGATAACGCCCCGAGCGGCTCGAGGTAAACTCCGGCGCAGAGTTAACGGACGTTTCGCAGAGAGAACAGAGCAGCCAGGGAAAAGAGGAGCCGGGCCGGGTGAAGCGGGGGCGGGGGAATTGGAGGGTGATCGAGATAAGAAAGCGAAAGAGCCACCCTTGCGAGAACCAAAACCGCAAGGATGGGCCACCAGCCAAACTATATGCGGCGAAAGTATTCCCATTCAATGATGACCCGCAGATCGAGGATTGGCTGACGAGATCGATCCAGGGCTAGAAGAGGCAACACGAGGCCAGAGCACTTCTGCACTTCACCAAGCGGCACCCCCAAAAGTAAGACCAACTGTGCAGATGCCGGCTCTGCTAGTCTCTGGTCCACTCGCCATTTATGTCTGTCTCTATGAGACCCAAGCCCCATGCCGCAATGCCTCCCTTGGCAGTTTCTTTGACCATCGCAATCAATTGCTTTCCGGCGTCTTTCACTTGTTTGAGTAAGTGGGCGTCGTCCTGCACAGATACGACGCCGATAGCAACGGAAACTCGGTCGATGAGTTGGTACTTTTGCAGCAATGAGTTGGCCTCGATGGCGAATTGCCTTGATTTCTCACGCGCCTCCTCCCTTGCGACACGGGGTAACAGCATCGCGAACTGATTCCCTCCATGCCTATAAGCGAATCCTCCCCGAGCGAACCGCGCGAGGGTTGCGCCGAAGTCATGTAGAAAATCCATTTCTTTGTCGAGCCCCTGGGGCGGCGAATCAGATTGGAAAAGTTCAATGAAAATGAATGAAGGCCTGAAGTAATCTAAATTGTGGCAGTCTAAGCTATTGAAAGCTGCTTCGAAGTGTCTGGCGTCACGTAGGCGAGTTGGGCCGTCTATGTGATCCGAACCGGCGGCCCAGCTGTGCATTAGGCCGAGCAGATCTTCTTTCGTGAAGGGCGTGTCAAGGGTATCGCAGGGGATGCCCTTCTCCAGCACGGCTTGCAGTATTTCTTCTTCAATGCAGTAATCTGTTAGAACGATCTTGACCTTAGGGAAGCGCGCAGACAATTTCTCGCTCAGTTTCACCCCGTCAATCTCTGGTGCAATTAGTCCGATCAGTGCGACCTGCGGTTGAAAATCGGCCACCAGAGCAACGACTTCAGAGGGGTGGGTAGTTGTCTTTACTTCGTAGCCAGCCGAACTCAAAATCTGTTCAACTACCTCGTTGATCGCTTCTTCATCATCAGCCACGAGGATTCGTTTGCCAATTTTTGGAGCCGACACAATTAAATCCTGCAAGCCTCGTCGCACCAGCCCTGAGCTCCGTGTGGAAAGGCTGTTTTTGGTGCTAGGGACGATCTTGTCTTTGTCGTTTCCCTCGCTCATTTCTTCCCACGCGCGCGAATGTTCTCAAAATCAGCCCGGCGCTCAGCAATCCGCGATCGTACTGCTGACGCCATTTCGTTCAGGACATCGCGCCCCTCCTTCGTTCCTTCATCAGTCTTCTTCTTTAGCTCGAAAAGATCCGATACCATGACATTTTGACGCTCGGCCTCGATCTCCTTCAGGCGTCTCTTTACTTGAGCGATTTTGCGAATAACCCTCACCAGCTCAACAGCCGTACCTTCTCCGAAAACAGCTTCGGGACTGCCTTCGTATTCTTCCAAAATCCCCCGAGGTCTTGCTTCGTCCCCATTCTCATAAGCCTGGTTTACCTCGGCCATCAATCTCTGCCGTTTTTGGCGGTCGGCGTCATCCACTGCCAAGTCGGGGTGGATTCTCCTCGCCACCTCGCGGTACAAGGTCTTGAGCGATGGGGACGATGAAAATCTTTTCGTGTCTTTGACAGTTAATTCAGTCGTACTCGTCTGCGATTCGTCGGCACGTGACCTCGCGGCCTGTGCCTCAGTTTGAGCCGCGATATCATCAGGGGAGCAAGCCGCGAGAAATTCAGCGATTTGAGCCTCGACGTCGTCGAGTTCAGCATATCGGATACCAACATTCTTGATATAAACATTTTCGAAATCTGCTAGTTCTCCCCTCAGGCTAACCAATTGGAGCTCACGCTCTATTAGTTGCTTCTCTAACTCCTCGAGCTCTCGGCGTTTTAGCTGTAATTCTTCCTCTTCGGGCTTGGCTCGAAAACCCACGTTTTCATTCATTGTCTCGACTCACGGGCGCCCATTGTACCGTTCCTCGCGTGCGTCAAACAGAAATTAAGCTAACGGAGTTGTTAGACCCTCCATCTAGAAAGGCAGATGCACACTGTCACTCTCATAAGTCGCCGCTAGGTGACGCTCCGGTCGGGATGACAATCTGGGGAAGGCGAAAGACGGGATGACAAGGGAATTAGGAGAGACGGGAGAGCTGGCCGACGAGGACGAAGGGGGCCCAGAAATAGGGATGAGGGCTTTGCTGGCGGAGTTGTTGCATGGCGGATTGCAGGGAGCGGGGCATATCGCCGGTTTCCCTATAACCTTTGTAGAAGAATTGCATGAGCTCGGCGGTGCTGCGGTCATGAACATCCCAGAGGGAGAGAAGCAAGGAGGCGGCACCGGCGCAAAACAGGCCGCGCTGGAGGCCGAGAAGTTCGTCACCGGCGGCGACGAAGTTCATGCCAGTGGCGCAACCGCTTAGCGTGACGTGGCGGGCGGAAAAGCGCATCTGGTAGAGGTCGTAGAGATTAAGGTATCCATCGCCGAGGCGGATGCCGGAGAACATGGGGTTGTCTTGGCGGTAGGTGCCGTGGGTGGCGATGTGCAGTAGGGCGCTGTGGGACCCCTTTTTTTTGAGGATTTCAGTTGTAGCTTGGTCACCGAGAAAGAGTTCGGATTGCGGCAGAATCGCGGCGACGGATTGCACTTCGTCGAGGATGTGAGGCGCGCGCTCGTCGGGAATGCCCATGACGAGAGAGGCGGCCATTTTGCTGGAAGGCTTTTCCTGGCAGAGGGCGAAAACCGAAGCGCTGGGAGCGTAGGAAATGGTGTGGGAGTCGCACATGTAAGCGTCGCCATTTTTGAGAGCGTGAAAGGGAAGAAAATGAAGGGGGCCGTGGGGGACAAAGATCAGATGCTTTGCGTGGAGATGATGGCGAAGCGGGGCGATGAGCTCCGCATAGAGAGATTCGAGGTGACTTTGCGTGGCCTGGAGCAGCGGCTGCTCGAAACGCTGCGTGTAGGAAGCGCCCATGCGAAATTTGGAAAGCTGGAAACGAAGAAGATGCAAAAAATGAACGACGCGGGAGAAGACGGTGATGGGAGTGATTTCGATGGACTGGCTGGTGACGACGGCGGCCACGAGGCGGTCACCTGTCGAGTAGTATTCGATGAGAGCGGCGTCAGCGGGGAGAACGGCTTGGAGTTTTTCGAGAGAGAAATCGGTGGGAGATTCGAGAGTGGCGTTTTCGCGTTCGTGGGCGGGCAATTCGCGGAGCGTGCGCAAAAGTTCGCTTTCGTGGGAGAGAGCTTTTTCCTGGAGTTGCGCGAGGCGCTGCGCGGAGGTTTCCTCGGGACGGAGTTGTTCGAGTTCGATCCGGTGGTAATACCAGTTTAATTCCTCGCGGAGATCGCGGATTCGGCGAACGAGTTCGCTTTGGCCGGAGTCGCCGAGAGGCAAGCTCTGGCCGCTCTGAAAAATCATTTCGGTCATGCTGCGGGATTTCGCGGCCTCGATACAGGAGAAAGCTTCCGCGGCGGTGGAGTGGCCGCCGTCACCGCTGAGGTGCAAATCGACGAGGGCTTCATAAACCTGCAAGCGATTTTTTACGAAGGAGATTTTCAGTTCCTCGGCGTGGAGGCGGCTGCGAAGGGCTTCGAGAGATTTGCGCGCTTCCTGGAAGGCGGCGTAGGCGGCGGGGCGGTCGCCGCGGGATTGTGCAAGCTGGCCGCGGAGGAAATGGGTCTGGTACGCGAGGACGGGAGCTTGCAAACCGGAAATTTTGGAAATGGCGGCGTCCGTTTCCGATTGGGCAACGGGAAGTTCGCCGACCTGCAAGGCGATGCGCGCGAGGAGGAGATGAGCGAGAGCGGCTTTGCCGTGGAGAGCGGATTGATCGAAGAAGGCGGCGGCACCGGCGCACAGGCGGCGGGCTTCGAAGTAGCGGCCTTCGTGGAAGAGAAGAAGACCTTGATAGAGATCGAGGAGCCAGGGCCAGACGGGGTTTTTTTCAGCCGCGAACATAGCGCGGGCTTTTGTGAAACGTTCGAGAGCCTGGATGGTTTTTCCTTGCTGGCCAAAGGCAGTGGCTTCGTTGGCGAGCGACTTCGCGGCCTCATAACGCATACCTAGTTTTTCAAAGCGAAGAAAAGCCTCGCGAGCCATTTCGCGGGCTTCTTCGCTGAGATTGAGCTCGAGATAGATCTCCGAGAGATCCATGTGGCAGAGAGCAAGATGATAGGCGTCGCCAGTAACTTCGCAGGAACGGCGCGTGGCGAAGAGCATCTCGATGGCGCGGCTGTACTCGCCACGGAAATAGTAGAGATAGGCGATGTTGTAATCGGCCTGATCGCGAAGGAGAGGCATGTCATAGCGGACACAGAGTTCGCGAGCTTTCTGGTAGCAATCGAGAGAGCGCGGGAAATCGTTGAGGCTGATGAGGCACATGGCCATGTTATGCAGCGTGATGGCGGCGCGTTCCCAGTCCTGATATTCGGCGAGAGTCTTGTAGGCGCTCTCGTAATGGAGCATGGCCTCTTCGAAGCGATCCTGGCGATGGAAGATGTTGCCGACGTTGTTATCGAGATTGGCGATGCGGCGCGTTTCCCCGAGTTGGGTGAAGATTTCGCGCGCGCGTTCGGAGGCTTTGAAAGCGCGATCGTATTCGCCGAGGAGGATGAGCGGTTGGATGGAGCTGCTGAGCGTACGAGCGGCTTCTTTCGCGTTGCCAAGAGATTCGTACATTTCAATGGCTTGATCGTGGTGTTCGACGGCGGCGCGATTGTCGCCGGAGGCGTAGAGGGCGTTGGCTTTGGAGCGGATGCCGAGAGCGATGTCTTCTTTGCGGCGGAGTTTGCGGCCGATGAGAACGGCGGCTTCGGCTAGGCGCAGAGCTTCTTTGGTGTCGACGCGAATCTTTTCGAGTACCAGATCGGCAAGCTGCTTCAGGACTTCGCTGCGAAGTAGAGCTTTGTGGCGAGAGAGAAATGTGCGGAGGGCGGCGTCGTTTTCGACGCGAGCCAATTGCTGGAACAGCTCTTCGCGGGTGATTTTTTTGACTGCGGTGGGCATCAGGCAAATCCCAATTCGCCGAGATGCTTGCGAAGGCGGTCCATACATTTCTGGCGAGTGAAACCGATGGAGCCAACGGCGAGGCCCAATTCCGCGGCCACCTCCGCGTAAGGGCGCGCGGGAGTTTCAAAGAAAAGAAGTTCAACCAGGCGGCGGCATTGCGGCGAGAGTGCGGCCATCGCATCGCGGAGCATTTGTTCTTCCTGGGTCTGCTGCACGAGGGATTCAGCGATGGCGGGAGTCTCGGACACGGGCAGGCCGGACTCGGAATCATCACTGCTGACGAGGCGCTGCTGTTGCTGCTTCCAGCGGTAGCACTGGTGATGAGCAACCTGCATCAGCCATTTCGGAAGGGCGCGGGGCTCGCGAAGCTCAGGCAAGCGATTGAGAAGCTCGAGGCAGGTTGCTTGAAAAACATCGGCGGCTTCGTGCGGAGGCAGTCTGTATTTGACGGGGATGGAGTAGATGAGCGCTTTGTATTTTTCGATGAGCAGCGACCAGGCTTCTTCCTTGCCGGAGAGGCATTCTTTGACGAGGCGCTCGTCGCTCCAGGTGCGAGGGGCTTTTCTGGGCGCTTTGGTGAGGACGGGCGTCATTGGCGGGCGCTTTCCGAGCTGTTGCGGAAATAGAGCTGCTCAACATTCCATAGCAGGTAAGGTTCGAGGACGGCGGGGTGGAGATTGGCGAGCGTGTTTTTTGCGCCGACGAGAATGTCGGGGCTGGCGAGGAAAATCATTGGCTGTTCTTCCGCGAGGATTTCCTGTACGCGGTCGTAGAGTTTTTTGCGCTGTTCGAAACCGGGAGTGGAAAGCTGCTGCTCCATGAGGCGGTCGATCTCGGCTTCCCAGGGAGTGGCGGGATGCGTTTGCGAAGGATTCCAAAGATGCGTGCCGCCGCTGGAGAGCCAGACGTTGAGTTCGGGATTGGGATCGGTATCGAAACTAGTGAGCCCGAGGACGCAGGCGTCGTATTCCTTGGTTTGCAGGATGCGATCAACGAGCGAGCGAAATTCGAGTGGGACAACTTGAACGTTCATGCCAAGCTGTTTCAGATCGTCCTGGATGAGTGTGGCCATTTTGGTGCGGTCGGCGTTCGAAGAGCTTGTAAGGATGGAGAAGGCGACGGGCTTGCCATCGGGATCGAGGAGAGAGGAGCCTCCATCTTGCGCGGTCGACCAGGAAAAGCCGGCCTCTTTCAGGAGCGCGCGGGCGCGCTCCTGAGAACGAGGCGGATGCGGGAGCGCGGTATCCACCCAGCGGTGATCGCCGGGCGTGACCGGTCCCCAAAGCGCAGCGCCGCGCCCTTGGTAGACGAGGCGAACGATGGCTTGACGATCGATGGCGGCGGAAACGGCCTGGCGGAATTTGACGTCGCGAAACCATTTTTGTTTGCGGGCCATCTCCGGAGATGATTTTTCCCCGAGGTCGTTCAAATTGAAGAAGAGAAAATTGTATTCGAGGCCGGGGCCGGCATCGGCCATGGTGTAGCCGCGTGTCTGGCGGGATAGAGCGGAAAAATTTTCCGCGCCAAGGCGGGTGATGATGTCCGTCTCGCCCGATTCGAAGCGGAGCACTTGGGCGTCGGCGCTCGGGACGAAAAGAAAATCAAGTTCATCGAGGTAGGGAAGGCGATTTCCTTTTGTGTCCGTCTTCCAGTAATACGGATTGCGCTCGAGGACCAGTTTTTGGCCGGGGACATACTCTTTGAGGCGGAAGGGGCCGAGACCGGCCAACTCGCTGGGCGGCGTGGACGTAGACCAGACCTGGCCGAGTTTGCCTTCCTGGTAGGGTTTTTCGAGGATATGACGAGGCAGGATGGCGAGACCGTCGAAGAGGCGTTCTTGGACGCCGTCTGGCTTTGCGAGTTGAAGAACGAGCGTTTGCGCATCGATTTTGCGAACGGTGACGGGCTTTCCGCCGACGGTCAGCAAATCACGTTGCGCGGCGTGAACCTTTTCGTCGAGGTTGACGCGAAAGGTGAAGAGGACGTCATCGGCGTCGAGGGGATAGCCGTCCGAGAAACGCAGACCCTTGCGCAACGTGAGCGTATAGCGGAGACCGTCCGGAGAGATTTTCCAGGACTTTGCGAGAGCAGGTTCGGTGAGCTGCGTGGCGCGATTTATGTGAACGAGATCCGCTTGCATCATGGCGATGACTTCGCGGGAGGGGGAGTCCGAGGCGGTCAAGGGATTCAGAGTTTTCGGCTCATCGCGGAGCGAAATGACGAGGCGTCCACCGAAGCGGCCAACATCGCCGGGCAGCACGAGCAGATCTTCGTTCGAATGGGCTTGTTGCGGGCGCGGGAACGCATGCGCAGAGGGGAAAATCGTTGCGGCGCAGGCCAAAAGGAGGCCCAAGATGCGGCAGGCGGGGGTGAAGAGGCGCTCTGGTTTCACGATGGGTTCCAACTATTCTTCTCTTCTATCTTGTACGTGCCGAAGCGCTCCTGCAATGCACTCGAGAGACCGAGGTATCCGAGAAAGAACGGGACAATGGCGAGGGCGGGCAAGTACATCCACCAGTAAGAAACGAGCACGCTATATTGCTGGAGGTTGGCGAGGAGATTGCCCCAACTGGAGGTTGGTTCGGGGACGCCAAGGCCCAGAAAAGACAAAGTCATCTCGGCGAGGATGAATTGAGGAACGAGAATCGCGGCTTGCGTGAGGAGGACGCTGGCCGTCTCCGGGAAAATATGGCGACGCAGAAGATAAAAATCGGAAGCGCCGAAGCCACGCGCGGCGCGAACAAAATCGCGTTCTTTCACGCTGAGAACAACGCCGCGGACCAGGCGAGCCGGCCGCGCCCAGCCGACCATTCCGATGACGACGACCACGAGAAGAAAGGCTTCGAGAGGGCTGACCGAGAGCGGCAGGAAGGCGCGAAGAGCGAAGAGGAGATAGAGCCAGGGGAGCGCCAGGAAGAGTTCGGCGGAACGCATCAAGAGTTCGTCTCGCCAGCCGCCGTAATAGCCGGCCGCCAAACCGATCAGCGCGCCGAGGAAAAGAGTTACGCCTGCACCGAGGAGGCCGGCGAGGAGGGAGACTTGCCCGCCATAAAGAAGGCGCGAGAGTTGATCGCGGCCAAAGGCGTCCGTGCCCAGGAGATAGATTCGGGCGTTCGCGGCTCCGAAGAGATGTAGACAGGAAGGCATGAAGCCGAGCAGACGATATTCTGCGCCGCGCGCAAAAAAGTGCAGGGGAACGGCTTCGGCTGTGTTTTCTTCATATTGATCGAAGGAACCCTGGCGCAAGCGAAGAGGATAGAAGAAAGGACGCAGATGAAGGTGGCCGCGGGCATCGAGCATGTGGAGATGCATGGGAGGAAGATAGGGGCGTTCGCGGTCTTGCTCGGCGGGATCATAGGGCGAAAAAAAGCCTGCAGCTATGATGATGCAGTGAAGCCCGACGAGGACGACGAGCCAACTCGCGAGTTTCTTGCGCGCCGTCATCGTGTTCTCGCCGCCTTGCGGATGCGGGGATCGGCCCAATAGAGAAGCACATCCGCGAAAAGATTTCCGCCGACCAGGAAAACCATGGACAGCAGAACGCCGCCGATGACCACGTAAAGGTCGCGGGCCAGAATGGCTTCGAGAAGGAGCGGGCCAAGGCCGGGCCAGCTCATGATGACTTCCACGAGAAGAGAGCCGCTCAAAAGCGTGCCGACACTAAATCCGAAGAGGGAAATGAGGGGATTTGCGGCCGCGCGGAGTGCGTAACGGTAGAGCAGTGTGCGGCGGCGGATGCCATGAGCGACGGCGGCACGGAGATAAGGAGCTTCCAAAGCTTCGGCGACGGCGGCGCGTACGTGGCGTACGAGCATGGGAAGAGCCGCGAGGACGAGCGCGAAAACGGGCAGGGCCATGTGCAGCGCGAGATCGCGCAATTTTTGAAGCGGAGACAAACTCTCATAACCGACAGAGACAAGGCCACCGGTGGGAAACCAGCCGGTACGCACGGCGAGGATGAGCAGGCCGAGAGCGAGGACAAGATCAGGGACGACCAGAAGCGCCGCGGTGGCCCAAGAAATAGCGCGGTCGGGAGCACGGCCAAACTTGGAGGCGCTCCATACGCCTAGCGGAAGAGCCAGGAGCCAGGCGAGCAAAGTAGCGGTAATCGTAAGGAGAAGAGTGTTGCGGGCGCGCGCCCAAAGGAGAGGGGCGACGGGGCTGTTGTAGGCAAAGGAAAATCCAAGCTCGCCGTGCGCGACAGCGTTGAGCCAGTGGGCATAGCGAACCGGGAGCGGGCGATCCAGTTGATACTGCGCGCGCAGGGCGGCGACGGTTTCCGGAGCAATCTGCGGATTCAAGCGCATTTCGTCGAAATAGTTTCCCGGGGTCAGAGCCGAGAAGAGAAAAGTGAGCAGGGAAACGCCGAAGAGCAGAAAGATGGCGTGGAGCGCTCTGCGCAGAAAGTAACGCATTAGAGCTCCACCAGGACGTTCTGGGTTTCGGCGAGAGCGGGCGTCGCCGCGAGGAGAGAACGGGTTGCTGCGTGGCTTGGCGAGCGCAACACTTTTTCTGATGCACCCGATTCGACGATGCGCCCGCGATCCATCACGGCGATTTGATCGGCGAGATGAGCGGCCATTGCAAAATCGTGAGTGATGAAGAGGTAGGCCAATCCGAGAGAGGATTGCAGTTCGAGCAAGAGGTTCGAAATCTGAGCCTGGACGGAGCAATCCAGCGCGGAAAGGGCTTCGTCAAAGAGGATGAGCTTCGGTTCGAGCGCCAGGGCGCGGGCAATCGCGAGGCGCTGCTTCTGGCCGCCGCTGAGTTCGCCGGGCCGTCGATGGGCCATCTTGCGTGGGAGAGCCACGCGATCGAGAAGGGCGTAGGACTTGTCATCGCGTTGCTGTTTCGTGAAGTGATGCTGCACGATAAATGGCTCGCTGACAATTTCCAACGCAGTCCAGCGCGGATTGAGCGAACTAACGGGATCCTGGAAGACTAGCTGAATCCGCGGACGCACACCGCGTCGCTGATGCTCGGGGAGCGCCGCGAGATCGACTCCTTCAAACCAGATGCTTCCCGAAGTGGGGGGCTCGAGGCAAGCGATGCAAAGCCCGAGAGTACTTTTACCGGAGCCGGATTCGCCGACAAGAGCGAGAGTCGTCTGCGGAGCGATGGACAGGGAAACTCCGTCAAGCGCGGCGAATTTATTTTTCGCGCGCGCGAGTCTCCCCGCCGGGAAGTGCTTCACGAGATTTTCAACCCTCAAGAGTGGCTGCATGACCTCGTTACCAAAAACGGTCAGCCGGCAAACTTGAAGCAGGCTACGTCATGGAGCCTGCTTACGGCGGCTGCCGGCGGTTCGTCGCATTTGCAAACTTCCATTCTGCCCGTACAGCGGGGCTCGAAGACGCAGCCTTTGGCTTGCACGGAAAGATCTGGCGGATCCCCTGGGATTACTCGCAAGCCGGAACGGCGATTCCTGGGTTCTTCCGAGAAAGGCGATGGGAGACATTGCAACAACGCTTCGGTGTAAGGATGTTGGGGTGAAGAGAGAATGTTCACTGCGGGGCCAAGTTCAGCGACTCGGCCAGCGTAGAGCACGAGGATGCGATCCGCGAAGCCGGCGAGCAGAGCAGGGTTGTGGGTGATAAAGATAATTGCGAGATGAAGCTTCTGCCGGAGAGTCCGGAAAAGCTGCAGGATTTCCAGTTGCGTGGTGGGGTCGAGCGAGGCGGTCGGTTCATCCGCAATGACGAGCGCAGGCGCGCAAGCAATCGCCTGGGCAATCAAGACTCTTTGCCGCTGGCCGCCGCTGAGTTCATGCGGATAGGAGCGAGAAATGTGCTCGGTGTCCTCTGGAAACACGGTTGCGAGAAGCTCGCTGGCTTTTTCGCGTAACGCGCGGCGGTCCAAGCGTTGGTGAGCCGAGATGACATCGCTCACTTGTTGCCTTATCTGCAAAGCTGGATGCAAGGAATCGGCGGGCTCCTGGAAGATGAGACCGATGCGTCCGCCGCGGATTCTGCGGAGATCCCTGGAGGAACTTTGCAGCAGATCCATGCCTTCAAACAGGATTTTACCGCGCTGGATTTTGCCATTGGCGGGAAGAAGACGCAGCGGCGAGGCGGCGAGGGTGCTTTTGCCGGAGCCAGATTCTCCGAGCACGCCGAGAATTTCACCCGGCGCAAGATTAAAATTTACGCCGGCAAGGGCCGGACAAATCTCGCCTGAGCGGTCGGCGTAGGCGGCGTGGAGATTCTGAACTTCGAGAATGGGTGTCATGCCCTGACCAGGGGCAGGGGACTTCCCGCCCATTATTTATGGTGAGTTAAGCGAGGTAGGCGGACAAGGCGGACGTAATTTCTGGCGCAGGAAAGGTAATGACGAGTAGGAACTAGCTGTCCGATGGTACAGGACGGGCCGGCGCCCGGCGGAATTCAGGAGAAGCGCATGCTACTCCGCCGTGTAGGTGATCTCGATGCGATGGATGAGAAAACAGGAGAGGACAAGAATTGCGGCCGTGAGACACAGCAATCCAAAAACGGCGACAAGGGGGGAAACCGGCTCGGCAACAACCGTGAAAAAGGCCATGGGACCATCGATGGGCAGGCTCACAGGGCACAGATGCTTGAGATAAAAAGTGACGCTGAGGTGCTGGGCCCAGGAAGGGAAGATCGGCGCGGCGGCTTCCCAACCCATCAGGATTACGCCGGGAATGATTGGATTTTTGAAGAGGAGACTGAGAGCGAGAAAGACGGCGCCATAGCCGAGGCATGCGAGAGCGGTGACTAGAAGATAGGAACCCAACTGGCCAAGGCCAGGCCCGTCGAAAACGTAAGACCTGCCCGCGGCGCCGAAGCGGCTGTAGGTGAGGTAGAAACAAGCGAGAATCGCCGTTTCGAAAAGCGCGATGGAGATGATCGCGCCGGCCAGGAACTTTCCGACGACCAAAACTTCTTTTCGCACCGGAGCGAGAAATTGGTAGTGGAGGGTGCGTTCGACGATCTCGCCACGAAAGAGCCAGGTGAAAATACCCATGCAAGCGAAAAAGATTCCCAGGCGGAAGTAGTAAAGCTGGACGATTCCTGCGAGGACTTCCGTGTCGTCTTGGATGTTTGCGGGATCTGGGTGGTAGGCGTTCACGATGTTGTGGGTGATGAGAATCAGTAAGGGAATCAGGGCGAGCAAATAAACCCAAATCCTGCGGCGCGTGAAGAGGTTTCGGCGGACTTCGTTGCGCACGAGGACCGAAATTTGGCTGGCGTAGAGCCGCCAGGGCTGTTCCTTGGACCACTTCTGAACTTGAGCCACTGCGTTTTGGGCGCTCATGCCGGTCCGCCATCCGATCCGATGAGATATTGATAGATGGAATTGACGTCGTCGTCGGCGGGCGCGACGGCATCGACTTCCACTAAGCCTCCGGAAACGATTTTATTCAGCAGAAGATAGAACTGGTCCGCATCGCGCGTGCGGACGAGCACGCCGTGGCCGTCGTTCAGAATCTTAGCTTCGACGACGTGATCGAGCTCGAACGCCGCGGAAGCTAGCTTCGCTGCATTCGAGCAGCGAACGAGAATCTGCATCGGATGGTCGCGAACTTCCTTGCGAACCTCGCGGATCTGGCCTTCGGCAACGACGTAGCCGCTGCTCATCAGAACGACGCGGTCGGAGATGCGATCGACCTCTTCCAAAATGTGGCTGGAGATGATGACGTGCATTCCCTGTTTTGCAATGGCCTGGAAGAGCGCGATGGACTCCGCGCGGGCCATGGGGTCGAGGCCATTGAGCGGTTCATCGAGCACCAGAACGGAAGGATGATGAGCGATGGACTGAGCGAGGCGAATGCGCTGGCGCATGCCTTTGCTGTAGCCCGCGACTTTGCGCCGCGCGACCTGGGCCATGCCCGCACGCTCGAGGGCTTCGTTCGTGAGCTTTGCAGCCTGGTCTGCGGGGAAACCGTGGAGTCGAAGGGGCCAATAAATAAAATCGTAGCCATTCGTGCCGGGAGGGAAGGAATCAAACTGCGTGCAATAGCCCACCTGGCGGAAAAATTCGACGGGCTGATGTGCGGTGAGGCCGAGGACGTAAACAGCGCCGTGGGAAGGCTTGATGAGGCCTGTGAGCAAATTCATCAGCGTCGTTTTGCCTGAGCCGTTGGGGCCGACAAGGCTCGTGATGCCCGGTTCCAGGGAGAAACTCACTTTGTTCACGCCGAGAACTTCCCCATAAAACTTGGAGACGTTTTCGAAAATGATCTGGCGGGAGGCGGGGATCATCCGCGCACCGTTTCGCGAGCGCGCAAGCGCGCATTGAGCAGGACGAGCGAAAACAGGCAAACCAAAATCATCATGCCCCAGGCAGCCCAAAGCGGAACTTGGAACCAATCCCCCGAGCCGAGCAGACCGGAATGTTCGCGAAATCCTCTCGCGAGAATGAGGCGGAAGAGGTAAGAGAAATTTAGCAGGCGGCCCCAATAGGTGCCCATGATGGCGTTGAACATTTCGCCGAGGCCGGCGGGAATGAAGAAACAGATGAAAATGACTCCGGTCGCGACAATGCGCAACTTGACCCATGCGGATACGGCCAAGGAAATGAGGGATAGCATCAAGATCCAAATGGCAGAACACAGCACGATCGGAATGACCATCCACAAGTGCGACCAGATCCAACCGTTTCTCGCCAAACCGCCTTGCAAGCTGAATAGGAGCAAGCAAGGAATCCAAGTAATCGCGGAGAGAAGCAGCCCGAGCACGGCGAGTTTTCCGACGACGTAATCGGCGCGGCTGAACGGGCGGCTCAGAAAAAGGGGAAGAGCGCCATTCGTCAAGTCGCCGGAGACTAGGACCGGACCAACCCAGCAGTTCAGAAAGAAAGCAGCCTGCGTTTGCACCATCACCATGATGATGAAGTATTGGGTATCCACCGTCAGAAAATTGCCGACGCGCATTTGCATCAGCAATTGAACGGTCTTGTTGTTGGCGACGAAGATGTAGCCCGCAAAAAGAAGACAAGGAATCAGGCTGAGAATTAAAAGAAGCACGAAGAAGCGGGATTTGAAGAGGTCGGCGAAGGCATAGCGCGTCAGCACAAAAAAACGCGACCATTCCGGGGTGAGCGAGCCGGTGTAGGAGTTGTAGCGGCGCTTATAGACGGCCATCGGGCGCCCCCGTTTGTTCCATGGCGTTTAGGAAAATGTCTTCGAGCGAATCGCGGCGGTGATTCATGCGGCGAATTTGCACGCCGCGGTCCGCGGCCACTTTGAACACCTCGCGGATTTCGACGCTGTCCGGCATGACGACCTTGATGCGGCCGTTGCCGAAAATCGCACACTCGCACCCGAGACTTTCCAGCGAGGAAGTGAAGCTTGTTTCGGCGCCGATCGTTTCCAGTTCGAGAAACTTTCGATTGGCGCGCCGTTCTTCGACGAGATTGCAGATCGAGGCGATTTTCCCGTTGCGGAGAATGAGCACCTCGTCGCAGGTTTCTTCCACGTCGCGCAGAAGATGAGAGGAGAGAAGCAAGCAGATGTCGCTCGCTTCGCGAATTTCGCGAATGAGTTCGATCAGGCGCTTGCGCGCGGGCGGGTCCATGCCGTTGGTCGGTTCGTCCAGAATGAGCAGCTTCGGCCCGTGGGCGATGGCCTGCGCCAACTTCGCCAATTGCTTCATACCGAGAGAATACGTTCCTACCGGACGGTATCTGGCTTCGCCCAATCCGACATACACAAACGCTTCATGCGCGCGTTCCATCGCTTGCTCCGGCGGAAGGCCCGAAATCTCCGCCATGTAGCGCACAAAGCGGACTCCGGACATTTTAGAAATGAACGCGTCGTTCTCCGGCATGTAGCCGACAAGGGATCGAAGCGCTTTTCCGTTGATGACCGAGTCGAGCCCGAGAACGCGAGCGCTGCCCTTGGACGGAGTATGAAAGCCCAAGAGCGTGTTGATCAGGGTCGATTTGCCGGCCCCGTTGGGCCCGAGCAGTCCAATGGCGCGGCTCTTCAACACGCCGGTGATGCCATGAAGAATCGTGCGGCCGCCGAGCCGCACTTCGAGCCCATCAAGCTCAATGGTTGGGTTGGTCATTTATAGATCATTACGGATTCAGATTACGCGAAGTTCCATGCTCCGATGCGCCCAGCAGATGGAACAACGTCAGCACACCCGGGTTCAGATCAAAAAGTCTGGCGTTGCTCGCAACTTCGATGCGGTCGGTCTCTCCGTAGGCACAGAATACGCTTGGTTTGGCATCGGCGGCCAATTGTTGAAGGACCGCCAACTGGCCGGAGGTGAGCTGGGAAGCGAGCGGCTTCAGAAGCGGGCCGAGATTTTGATAGAGCACCGCCGAAAAGTTTGCGTGGTCGTCGCTGGGAAGAAGCGCCTGGAACGAACTTGAACGCGCCAGGGAAGTGCCGTTTTCCTGAGTTTGCAGCGCGGCCAGAAGAAGCGCTCGCGAAGGCGCGAGAATCAGATAGCCGCCGGCGAACGTGTAGTCGTACTCCGAGGTGAGACTCACGCCTTGCGGTTGAATCGTGTAGAAGATCCGGCCGCCTACCTCGGTCTGATGAAGCGCTAGGCCGGGCTGGTTCGATTCGTGCGCATGCGCGTTATAGCTCTGCAAAAGCTTTTCAATCGCGAGCTCGAGAGCTCCCGAATTATTGACCTCGATGATCGCTTTCCAGGAAGGCGTGGGAAGAACCGGCCCATCGAGCGCGACGGTCATCTCGCCTCCAAGCGCGCTCGCCAAATCGTTGCGAAGGTCCAAACCGAGCTCTGCATTGGCGTGGGCCAGACTCTGTGTGAAGTTGGGATCCGAAGCGCCGATGGTGTTAAAGACGTCGTCCAGCATCAGCGCGGGCTGTTTGGCGACGAAAGAGACGGCCGCGCCCGCGTTGGCGGAAACATAGTCCAGCGAACCCATAGGAGCCGGGGCGGCGAGCCAGGAGGCAATACCATGCCGTTGGCCATTGAATTCCAATGTGAAGCGATTGTCGTCGACTTGAGCGGAAGATTCGCTGCGCGTGGCGATGAGATACTTCATGTTGTTGAAACCGGTGCTTTGCAGAATATTCGCAGTCTGGGTTCCGGGATGCGCCGCGTCCAGAATTTCGCCGATATTCGCGGCGACCAGAGTTTCGGCGCCCCGACGGTAAACGCTGGCGATACGCCGGCCAAAATCCGTGGCGGCGAAGGGAGTCGTGCCGGCGTCAAGCTGCGCATTCATTTCTCGAACAGAGGACGGATCCCCTCCGACGACGAGCACCTCGGGCCGTACGAGCATGACCATGCCATGCTCCCCGGGTGCAATCGCCGCGAGCGACTGCCGATTGACGACATGCACATGGGACGCGGTTTGTGAACTTGCCAAGGAAGCAGCGACTTGATTTTGCAAGAAATCCTGAAGACCGGGCCGGCGAATCCGCGCCAAAAGAATGGGACCGCCTTCCATGGAAGATGCGCCGCCTCTGAGCGTAATCACCACTTCATCGCCCAAATACTGGCTGATGGCTTGGATTTGGTCGATCAATTGTTGGGGACTCGGGTGCTGATTGGCGTGTCCATTCTTGTTCCACCAATCTTGCAGAACTTTGCTCTGCGACAGTTGCTGCTGAAAAATTTGATTGGCCTGCTGGAGCGCGTCTCCAAGATTGGGAATGCCGATATAGAGAACAGTGTCTGCCTGCAGGACGGGCAGAATCTTGCTTTCATACCGCGGCCCGGGAGTCGGAATGGTATCCAACTTTTTGCGAAGCTTCGAAAACTCCGCAATCAAGGCAAGCTGGTGATCCAGATCGCTGCTCCAGGCGATTTCTTGGCGGACGGGAACCAAGCCGACACTCGCCGTCGTCGCCATCTCATCACCAGGACGCAAAACGGAGATCAAACCGGCGTGCTTGACGTGCACTTCTCCTTCGATTACGGCCACACGGGAGCCTTTTGTGCCGGAGTTCACAGAAAAAACCGTGCCCGTGACGGACACCGTGCAATCCGGTGCGCTCACGTACAAGTGGCCCGTATGACGTTTCGCTGCTTCCACGATGATGCTGCCTTGGCCGAGATGAATGGTGGTATCCCGCCGGCTGGCGCTGACCGCCAGCTCCGCGCGCTGATTCATTTCCACTTCCGACCCATCGTATAGCCGCACCTTGGCTTGGGAATTGGCGGAGGTTCGAATGAATTCGCCTTCTTGGATTTCGTCACCGAGTTTCAAAGGCTGTTCGCCGGACACCCCAATGCGGTATGCCTGTCCGTCGATAGCTTCCAACCGCGCGCGGCTGCTCTGAGGTCCGGCGAAATACCAGTCGCGTCCGATCCAGGCGACGGCAACCAGCAAAACCACCGCCGCGGCCGCAAAGGACAACTTCGCAAAGCTCCACTGGAAACCGCGCGACGCGGCATCCATCTGCCAGACGACGCCTGTCGTTCCGTCCACTCGGCGGCCCTGCGCATAGGAGCGGCAGGACACGCATTCCCGAAGATGGTCTTCCACGATAAGAGCCCGAGCAGGCGCCAGCTCTTGCCGGTGAAAGGCCGGCAACAGCGCGCGAACATCGTCGCAGCCACGGATAGCATGTTGAACGCTCGCGGCGGTTTCCTCGCCTTCGGCCGCCTGCAACTTCTGCCACACACGCTCGGCTGATGCGGACAACGTCTTCGCGTCCAGTTGTTCAGCGCGGAGTTCGGTGATCGCCCGCTCCAGCTCTATGTCTTCTCTCGACCGATAAAATTTCATGATGCACCTTTCGTAAGGCCACGCAAACTTCTCTTCAGCCGCGCCCGCGCCCGATGCAGCGTGACCGCGACGACGGCCTGCGACGTGTTCATCATCCGGGCGATTTCGGGATTTTCGAGGCCCTCGAGATAGCGCAGCGTGAACATCGCGGCGGCTCGCGGATTCAACTGGGCCAGTTCGTGGCGAATGGCTTGTTTCAACTCCGTGGAGGAGTGGGATCGTTCGGGCGAAAGGCTCGGATTGGATTGCAGCTCGTCCGCCGCTTCCACGGGCACGGACTCCCGGTGCCCCCTTGAACGAATCAAATCCAAGGCTGCGTTAACCGCGGACCGGTGCAAATAACTTTGTAGATTCGAGATGCGGCTGTGGTCGATCGTGCCCCGCGCCAAGCGGAGAAACACCGATTGCGCAACGTCTTCGGCGTCCGCCAGGCTGCCGGTAACCCGGTAGGCGGCCCTTAGCACGCAAGAATGATGTGCCCGGAACACTTCCTCAAGTTCTACGGCGGCGTGCGTCACCATAATGTTTTCTATCGCGGCCGCCAAGTACCCCTCCTCGGCTTATCTACAACCTAAGACGCGATAGCTTTAAACTTCTTAACACACATTTTCCAATCCGGGGTCACTTGCTTGCGCCGGGGCGCTGCCTTGTCCTGACTCCCATTGCCTGTTTCTCGCTGCCGATGGCAACTGGACGCGTCACGCGAACCGCATCTCTTGGACTGAAGTTACCTGCAGCAAGGAAAGGAGGACCAGGAGAGAGCTTCTCTGTGCGATTTTGTACTGTCCACTCGTACAGGTCACGCGAAGAAAATGCTCAATTTAGTTCGCCGTACTTACGCGGAAACTCGAAGACAGGGATTACACAAGTATTACAGAAGCTCCGAGCCCCGCGTGCTACGTTTAGCTAATGAGCGCTCTTACTCACGACAAAACATTTTCTGAGCCGGTGAATTGGACGACGAGTCTTTTCATGCTTGCATTTCATATCGGCGCGATTGTCGCGCTTTTCTTTTTTACCTGGAAGGGTCTCGCGCTGGCCGCTTTCCTTTGGTGGGTCTCCGGCAGTCTTGGTATCGGCATCGGCTACCACCGCTTGCTCACGCATCGCGGCTACAAGACGCCGAAATGGATGGAATATTTCCTGACGACCTGCGGCACGCTGGCGCTCGAAGGCGGCCCTATCGCCTGGGTGGCCACGCACCGGGTACACCACCAGAACACCGACAAGGAAGGCGATCCACATTCGCCGCGCGATGGCGGCCTCTGGGCCCACATGGGCTGGATATTGACGGGGCAGGCCATGCACAGCAACGCGAAAGAACTTCTGCCTTACGTTCCCGATCTGCGAAAAGACAAGTTCCACATTTGGATCACCAAATTTCACTGGGTACCGCTCACGATCCTCGGCATTGCAGTCTTTGCCATCGGCGGCTGGTCCTGTCTCCTCTGGGGAATCTTCCTGAGAACCACCGTGGGCCTGCACGCCACCTGGCTCGTAAATTCCGCGACGCACATGTGGGGCTCGCGGCGCTTCCTCACGGACGATACTTCCAAGAATAGCTTTTGGGTTGCTGTGCTTACCTTCGGCGAAGGCTGGCACAATAACCATCACGCGGTGCCGCGGTCCGCGCGCCACGGCCTGACCTGGTATGAAATCGACCTGAACTGGTACGGAATCTGCGCATTGCGGGCGCTCGGTCTGGCGCGAGATATTAAGGGCCACAAGCTAGCGGAACTCGACCATGCCGGTAAGCGACCACGGGCGGTTGCCGTCGAGACTCCTCGCGCGTCTGCGCCTCTGGCAATTTCCAGCGGCGATTGAACCCTATTTCGCTCTAACGAAGTTTAGCTCAGGGCTCCTGGAGACCGTGACCCTGCTCCGCTCCCCCTTCTACTGTCTCGCTGACTCGCCGCTGGCGTAAACTACCAGATCATGCGCATCACCCGCCGGACCAAAGCGATCGTGTTCTTCATCGTGCTGGGCGCTTGCCTCGTCGCCCTGGCCGTCACGCTGAACGTTAGCTGGATCATCTTTCATTGGCGGCAAGTAGTTCCGCTGGTATTCGGTGTAATCTTTTTTGGCTTGCTGATTGCCGGCCTGGTGGTCAACACGATTTTTCTGGTGCGCGAAATTCGGCGCAACGAGCAACAAGACAGCTTCCTCAATGCCGTCACTCACGAACTGAAGACGCCCATCGCATCCATCCGGCTTTACCTCGAAACTCTTTCGAGCCGCAACCTCGAGGAATCGAAGCGTCGCGAGTTCTATAAAATCATGCTGGAAGATACGGATCGCCTGCTTGGCACGGTCGAGCAAGTGCTGAAAGCCGGCGAAGTCCGGCATGGAACCGCGCGCAAGAACTGGCAGGAAGTGCAATTTTCCACGATTGTCCGCGAAGTGCTTACCCTCGCGCGCCTGCGCCAAAACCTTTCTCCGGAGGTTCTGAGCCTCGGAACCGCGCCGCCCGTCGAAGTCGTCGTGTTGGGAAATCCCGATGAACTTCGCACGGCCGTCTTCAATCTCCTCGATAACGCCATCAAGTACTCCGGCGACAAGAAAAACATCGTCGTCGATTTGCTCACTCCCAATCTCGACACGGTACTCTTGCGCGTGCAGGACCGCGGCATCGGCATCCCGCGAAACGAAGTGAAGCGAATCTTCAAACGTTTTTATCGAGCCACGAACTCGAAGCGGGACAAGGTAAAGGGAACCGGACTCGGGCTCTTCATCGTGCGCTCCATTGCCCGCCGCTACGGCGGCGACGCTTACGCCGAGAGCGAAGGAGAAGGGCGAGGCAGCACATTCACGATACGCCTGCCCCGAGTGTACCCCGCATGAGCCGCATACTCATTGTCGAAGATGAGGCGCACCTGGCCCAGGGGCTGCGCTTCAATCTCGAAGCGGAAGGCCACAGCGTGCAGATCAGCGAAAACGGCGAAGAGGCCTTGAAGCGGCTGCTAAAGGAGCGCGAACACTTTGACGCGCTCGTGCTGGACGTCATGCTGCCGGGCAAGGATGGCTTTGTCGTCGCGCACGAGCTGCGTAAAGCGAAGAACTATACGCCGTTGCTCATGTTAACCGCTCGCGGGCGCCCGGAAGACGTTCTGAAGGGTTTTGAATCCGGCGCGGATGATTACTTGCCGAAGCCGTTCAATCTCGCCATTCTGATCGCTCGAATTACGAGTTTGTTGCGGCGGAAGAACTGGTTGAGCTCGGTCCCGGCCGAATCCGCACAAACCGCCCAGCCAGACGACCAGCCACCCCTGCCGGAAACTTTTCGTTTCGACGACAAAGTGGTCGATTTTCAAAACCTGCAGTTGCGCGTGGGCGAACAAGTCATTCCTCTGACCATGATGGAATCAGATCTGTTGCGTTGTTTAATTCAAAACAGCGGCCATCCGGTTTCTCGCAAGCAGCTCTTACAGGAAGTTTGGAATCTGCACGAAGATACCGACACGCGGGCCATCGATAATTTCATCGTGCGATTGCGGCGCTATATCGAACGCGAACCCTCCAAACCTCGCTACTTGCTCACAGTCCGTGGCATCGGGTACCGCTTCGTGCCGAATCCCAGCGCCAGAAATTCGCGAGAGTAACTGAATCTCGTGGGACGCTTGGTGGCAGGCCGCTCCTGCCACGATTTTGCTCGCGCGCCCAAGTTACTCTCCCACGCCTCTCTGTCGCTTTGCTAAGATGAGCGCAATGAATCCCATCGAAACGCTGGGGCTTGCTCTCGGCGCCGGATTTCTTCCGGCCTGAACCTTTATGCCACCGTCGCAACCTTGGGCCTGCTCGAGCGTTTCGGGGTCATTCATCTTCCTGGCTCGCTCCACGTTCTTTCGCATCCCGTAATTCTCATTCTCGCGGCCGTTCTTTATCTCATTGAATTCTTCGCCGACAAGATTCCCTACGTCGATACGGTTTGGGACCTGATTCACACTTTCATTCGTCCGCTTGCCGCCGCTTTGCTCACGTATAGCGCTGCGGGGGCTGCGCCTCCCGAATGGCGCTGGGCCGCCGCGCTCCTCGCGGGTGGAGTTGCGCTCACCTCTCACGGCACGAAAGCCAGCGCTCGCGCCGCCGTTAATACTCTCCCGGAACCGTTCAGCAATTGGGCGCTCAGTTTTGGAGAAGATGTTCTTGCGGTTTGGCTGACGTGGCTGGCAACCGTGCATCCCGTGGCCACAACCGTGATTGTTGTCGCACTCCTCGCGCTCTCTGTCTTCTTACTCTTTCATCTCTTTCGGTTCGCCCGCCGCGCGCTGCAGCGGCTGTTTGCCTCTTGAATCGTCTCTTATTTCAAATATTCTGCCAGCCAGTCCAAAAAGGTTTTGTACCAGAATCGGCTGTTCTGCGGCTTCAGAACCCAATGCCCTTCATCCGGGAAAATCACCAGCTTCGACGGCACGCCTTGCCTTTGCAGCGTGTTGAAAAGTTCCAGCGACTGCGTATAGGGCACGCGAAAGTCCAGCTCCCCGTCAATCACCAGCATCGGCGTCTTGAATTTTCCCAGCTCCGCAGCGTACGTCGCTGGCGCCCACTTGCGGTAGCTCTCCGGATTTGTCCACGGCGTCCCCTGCATGTCGTGCTCTTCGAACCACAACTCTTCCGTGGCGTACATTGAGTCCAAATCATAAACGCCCGCGTGGCTGATGATGGCCTTGAATCGTCCCGTATGCGTGGCTATCCAGTCCGCCAGATATCCGCCGTACGATCCTCCTGCCGCCGCCATCCGCGATCCATCCGTAAATGGATATTTCTTCAGCGTGAAATCCACGCCATCCATCACGTCCACATACGCCTTCCCGCCCCAATCGCCCGTAATCTCATCCGTGAATTTCTGCCCGTAGCCCGTCGACCCGCGCCGGTTGATCATCAGAGTCACATAACCGGGCGCGGAAAAAACCTGTGGATTCCAGCGGTAGCCCCACGCATTCGACCACATCGTCTGCGGACCGCCGTGCAGCAGCACCAGCAGCGGATATTTCTTCGCCGCGTCAAAATGCGGCGGCCGGATCAGCATGGCCTGCACCCGCGTGCCCTCCGCTCCTTCGAACCAAAACGTTTCCGGCTCACTCATGTCGAGCGACGCCAGAATGGATTCGTTGTGATGCGTCAGTTGTCGCACCCCGCTGCCATCGCTCGTCGCCGCGAAAATCTCCGCCGGCATCGTCAGGCTCGTGCGCTCAAAAATCATTGTTTTGCCGTCGCTACTCAGCGAAATTCCCGAGTTGTAGCTGTCGGCAATCAATTTTCTCGGCTCGGCTCCCACGTGCGCCGCCATCGCATAAATTGGTATCAGCGTTTCGTTTTCCGCCGTGAAGTAGAGAGTCTTGCTGTCTGCCGACCAGAGCAGCTCGTCGGCGCTGCGGTCGAATCCTGCCGTCAAATCCTCGATCTTTCCCGTCGCCCGGTCGTAGAGCATCACCTGCCAGCGGTCAGACTCATATCCCGGCGTCAATTGCGCGTGGTACGCGATGGATTTGCCATCCGGCGAATATACAGGCTCGCCATCAAAGCCTTTCTGCGTCGTGATGCGCTTCGCCTCGCCGCCCGTTACGGGCACAATAAACAAATCTCCATTTGTGCTGATGGCTTCCACGGGATCCGTCACCGCCGTAAAACACATTTCCTTCGAATCCGGCGAGAAATTCAAATCGCCGGGACCGCCGCGTTCATCGGGAGGCACGTCGTAATTCGCTCCCGCAGTCAAATCGCGTGGCGTCCCGCTCCCGTCGGCCGCGGTCACGAACAAATGGCTTCTCTTGCCGTCGTTCCAATGCGTCCAATGCCGGTAAAGCAGATGCTCCGCGACGTGCGCTTTCACTTTATTCTTTTCCGCTTCTTCGTCTCGCGCCTTGTTGCACGCATCGTCTTTGCAATCGGGATACACACCCGAGGTGAACGCAATCGTCTTCCCGTCTGGCGACCACTTCACGATGTCCGCTCCCGTCGAGATCCGCGTCAACTGTTCCGCTTCTCCTCCCTCCATCGAAAGCAGATACACTTCGGAAGTCCCGCTCCTCGACGACAAGAACGCGATCGTTTTTCCGTCCGGCGACCACACCGGCGACGAATCGCGCCCGCTCTGCGTCAATTGCAAAGGTCCTACGCCCGCCGTCGGTACGATCCACACGTTGCTCGCATTGCGGTTCGCCTCGATGTTCGGCGTCGTCACCGTATAGGCCACCCACTTCCCTTCGGGCGATATTTGTGCTTCCCCCACGCGATGCAATTGGATCAAATCACCAAAAGTGATGGCATGTTTGCCCGTTTCTTGGGCGCTCGCGCCGGACGGGCCGCCCAACAGGATCAAAACAATAAAACTGCACAGCGCCATGCCTCGTTTCATCGCATTTCCTCCCAACTGCCCCCAAAATATCCCGATTAGCTGGTGTGAAACTTCGGATGATGTCACGATTTGCACGCGATTCCAAGCTCGCGCGTCTCCTCCGAATTCGATGCAACATTGCGCCGTCGAGCCCTGCGCGCGAGTCTGCTACAATCCCTCCAAGCACACGCATGGCAACTGACGACTCCCTCTTTCCGCGCTCTTTTCACAAAACATTTCCCATTGCTGTTTGTGGCGAAGGCTGCTGGCTCATTTCGGCGGATGGCCGCAAATTTCTCGATGCCGCCGGTCAGGCCGCCGTCATCAACATTGGCCACGGCGTTCCCGAGATTGGGCGAGCCATGGCCGCGCAATCCACGCAACTCGCCTTTGCCCACACCTCACAGTTTCATTCCGCGCCTGCGGAAAAGCTGGCTGCTCGCCTTCTTGCGCTCGCCCCTCCAAATTTTCAAAATGGCGGCCGCGTTTACTTCACATCAGGCGGCTCCGAAGCCGTGGAAACGGCCATCAAGCTCGCCCGCCAATTCCATCTCGAAAAACGTCAGCCCGCTCGTTACCGTATCCTCTCCCGTCGCCAGAGCTATCACGGCAGCACGCTCGGCGCGATGACCGTCAGCGGCAATGTCGCCCGCCGCGCGCCCTATCAACCTTTGCTTGCCGAATGGGGCCACATCGCTCCGTGTTTCTGCTATCACTGTCCCTTCGAAAAAACATTTCCGCAATGCCACGTCGCTTGCGCCGATGATTTGGAATCTTTTCTCGCCGCCAACGATGCCGCTTCCGCCGCCGCTTTCATCTTCGAACCGATTGTCGGCGCAACGCTCGGCGCCGCCGTTCCCCCCGAAGGCTACGCCGCTCGCATAGCCGAAATCTGCCGTGCTCGCGGCCTCCTTCTCATCGCCGACGAAGTCATGACCGGCATAGGCCGCACCGGCAAACCCTTTGCTGTCCGGCATTGGAATCTCGCGCCCGATCTCATTTGTGTAGGGAAGGGAATCGCCAGCGGGTACGTTCCCCTCGGCGCCGTTCTCGTTGCGCCGTACGTCGTCGAAGCATTCGAACGCGGCTCCGGCTCTTTTAAGCACGGTTTCACGTATCAGGCCCATCCCGTTGCAGCCGCCGCGGGCAACGCCGTTCTCGATTACCTCGAATCGCACCATCTTTTCTCGCGCGTCGCTCCCGCCTCCGAATCTCTTCGCGCCGCGCTCGCTCCTTTGCAATCGCATCCCCAAGTCGGCGAAATTCGCGGACTCGGCCTCCTCCTCGGCATCGAATTCGTCCGCGAAAAATCCACCCGCGCGCCTTTCGCTCCCTCCGAGGCCATCGCCGAGAAACTCTTCTCCGCCGCGATGGAAGCCGGCGTTCTCACCTATCCCACGCAAGGCTGCGTCGACGGCGCCGCCGGCGATCACCTTCTTCTCGCTCCGCCTTTCATCATCACGCCGGAAGAATCCGCGCTCATTGCCGATGCCCTCAAGTCTGCTCTCGTAAAAGTCTTTCCTGACGCGCGGGCCGCTTTCTAGCGTAATCTGTGCCTACTCTTCCGACAGGAGCTGCCTCCCTCATGCGCACTAATGCCTTTTCTTTCAAGCTCCCGCTTCTGCTCTGCGGCATTTTCTTGAGTGTTCCTTCTCTTTTCGCTCAGACGAATCCCCCCGCCAAGCCCCGCGCCCGTGATCTCGGCGTCCCCTTTGAAGGCACTCCCGGCCCGCTCAACGCTATCACCGACGTTGCTGGTGTCACCGTCGGCGACACCACGCTCATCTCCGGCGAAGGGCAAACTCGAAATCGGCAAGGGCCCCGTCCGCACCGGAGTCACGGCCGTTCTTCCCCGCGGCAAAAACTCGATGTCCGACGCCGTTTTTGCCGGCTGGTGGTCGCTCAACGGCAACGGCGAAATGACCGGCACGACCTGGGTCGAGGAATCCGGCTTTCTCGAAGGTCCCGTGATGATCACCAACACGCACAGTGTCGGCGTCGTTCGCGACGCCGTCATTCAGTGGCGCGTCAATCATGGCCAGCCCGATCCGACCGGTTACTGGTGGTCGCTTCCCGTCGTCGCCGAGACTTGGGACGGCTGGCTCAACGACATCAACGGTTTTCACGTCAAGCCCAAAGACGCCTTTCATGCCATCGACTCCGCCCACGGCGGACCCGTCGAAGAAGGCAACGTCGGCGGCGGCACGGGAATGGTGTGCAACGAATTTAAAGGCGGCATCGGCACTTCTTCGCGCCGCGTGGAAGTCAAGGGCGTTCCCTACACCCTCGGTGTCCTCGTCCAATGCAATTATGGCCGCCGCAAGAATCTCATCATTGCAGGAGTGCCCGTCGGCCGGGAAATTCCCGAAGATCCCGCCTACGCTTCCGCATCTTTCGGCCAGGCCGAACGCGGCTCGATCATCGTCGTCGTCGCCACCGACGCTCCGCTTCTTCCTCACCAGCTAAAGCGCCTCGCTCGCCGCGTCTCCCTCGGCCTCGGCCGCGACGGCAGCACCTCCGGCAACGGCTCCGGCGACATCTTCATCGCTTTCTCCACCGCCAACCCCGGCGTCGAGGCCGTCGATCACGCCGTCTCTCTGCAAATGCTCCCCAACGATCTTCTTGATCCCATCTTCACCGCCACCGTCCAAGCCACCGAAGAAGCCGTCATCAACGCCATGGTCGCCGCCGAAACCATGACCGGCATCGACAACCACAAAGTCATCGCTCTCCCCCACGACAAACTTCGCGCCGTCCTGAAAAAATACAATCGCCTCCAGTGATCTCGTCGTGGGGCTCTTCGCGTTCCAGCCCTCAACTTTTTCGGGCTGGTGGTAGAATAGAGATATGCCCAAAACGAAAGTCCAATTCGTCGCGACGAAGACCGTGGCAAAGCCGACCAGGGTGAAGTTCAAGACAAAGTCGGGCGAAACTGTCTTTTTCAAAGCGCTTAAGACCGTCAAGAAAGAAGTATCGGTTGGTTTTCGCGCCAAGAAACGAAGATGAGACGGATTTATCTCGACAGTAACATCCTCATTGCACATTTCTCGACAGATAGGGCCGAAGAGAGCAAGAAGCAGATGGTCGAGAGTGCTCTCACAGCTTTCCAGCAGCTTAAGGATGTACAACTTTGTACCTCGCTCTGGGCAATCACGGAAATGGTCAATATTCTGGCCTCAGCAAAGAAAATGGATCGCGCCGAGGTGGGTAACATCGAGAGCCGGCTTGTTAGCGAGCGGCGGTTGCACAACCTGAAAATACATTTCGTCGAAGTTAGCCCGGATAAGGAGTATGACTTCCCTGAATTTTTCTATCATGTGAAACAAAGCATTCTCAGCTAACACTCGAGCGTTGGCGACGTGATTCACAGCGTCATTATGAAGAATAATGGCATCAACGAGATTCTGACATTTGACGAGAAGGATGACTTCAAGCAAATCCCGGGGCTCACGGTCTTTCATCCAAGGGACATCAAGATTCAACCTTAAAGCCGCGCAACCTGTCTGCCCTTCACTGGCGCCGCCCCGCAACTTCCCCAATTGGGAAAAGCCGCCCAGGAGGACTCCCTCTACTCACTACTCACCTTTCACTACCCACTCTTCTAAATCACTGGAACAGCCGTCTTCCGCGCGGGATTGAAAAACGGCAGCGCCACCACCTTTGCCGAAGCCGTATGCCGCACCGCCTCAACTGTCATCTCGATATTCACCGTCGCTCCTACCGACGACTGATCCCGGTTCACGCAAGCCAGCGCGATCATCTTCTTCAGCGTCGGCGACCACGTCGTCGAAGTCGCCTTTCCGACTTGTTTCCCATTCCGGTAAACGGGCACGGCCACGCGCGACGCGATGCTCGGCACTTGCGGCGCCATTCCAGCCTTGTCATACAGCGCCTCCACTTCGTTCCAGTTGATTTCCAGCCCCACCAACCGCCGCTCCGGTCCATCCTTCTTTTTCTCCCGCACCAGGGCATCGCGCCCGACAAAATTTTCTTTTTTCAAATCCACCAGTTTTCCCAGTCCAATTTCCGCCGGCGAATATTTCTGCGCTTCGATCAGCGCCTTCTTGCTCGAGGTGTAATCCACTTCGATCAAAATCAGTCCCGCTTCGATTCTCGCGATGTCCAACGCGATCATTCCCGCTGGATGAATGTCGAACGCTTTCCCCTTCTTGATCAGCTCGTCCCACACTTTTCCTGCATTCTTCCACGGCATCCAAATCTCGAATCCCAAGTCGCCCGTGTATCCCGTCCGCGAAATGTCCACTGGCACGCCTGCAATCGCACCATGCGTCACGCGAAAATATTTCAGGCCACCGACGTTCGCATCCGTCACGGCCTGCAGCAATCTTCCCGAAGTCGGCCCTTGCAGCGCCAGCGCCGCCACCTGCTCCGAAATGTCTTCAATCTGCACATCCAGCGCCAGGGCATTCTGCTCGAACCATCTCAGGCTGGGGTCCGCTGCCGTCCAGCGATACTCGTTTTCGCCCAGCCGTGTGATCGTTCCATCGTCGATCACTTTTCCTTCCGGATCGCACCAGCAGCAATAAATCACCTGATCGATCGCCACTTTATGGATGTCCCGTGCGATCACGCGGTTCACGAATCGCGTCGCGTCTTTCCCCGTCACCCTGTATTTGAAAAGCGGCGAAATATCGATCAGCGCCGCCGAATTCCGGATGGCGTTGTACTCGTGCTCGTGATGCGTTTCGTAAACGCTCACCGCGTAATAACCCGACCACTCTCGGTAATTCAGGCTCTCGCAGAGCGCAAGCGTCTTTTCATGGAATGCGGTTCCAACAGGCAAGATTCCTCCGAGCTCCTTCCGCGGCCCGTGCCGCGGAATCGAATTCGGATTATAGGTGCGAACTTCACGTGCCCGCAAGCCAATGCCTGCTCGTCCCGTGCCACATCGCAACGCCACTGCTCTGGCTTGTCTGGAAAGACGCGGATAGAATGAGAGGCTGCTTCTCGAAAAAGGTGAACTTCTGATGTCCGGCAACGGCTCAACGCAAGCAAGGGTTCTGAGGATCGACGCGCGCGATAACGCTCTCGTGGCGCTGACCAATTTGCGCGAAGGCGAAATCGAGAGCTTCCTGGGAAACGATTACACTTTGCTTTCCGATGTCCCCGCGAAACACAAATTCCTCACGCAAGATGTGCCTGCCGGCGGCGACATCATTATGTACGGCCTTTTGGTCGGCAAAGCCGTCGAAAACCTTCGCCGCGGAGATTTGCTCACGACCCGCAACATCCGGCATGCCGCCGCGTCTTTTCACGAACCGCAATCGGCCGTTGTTCGCTGGGCTTATCCTGATGTCACTTCTTGGTCCGGCAAAACCTTTCTTGGCTTCCACCGGGATGATGGTCAAGTCGGCACGCGTAATTACTGGCTCGTTCTTCCGCTCGTCTTCTGCGAAAACCGCAACCTCGCCGTCTTGAAGCAGGCGTTTGAAGAGGAATTGGGCTTCGCTGCTCCGCAAGTTTATCGCAGCCAGGTCGCCGAACTGGCGCGGCTCTATCGCGAAGGGAAATCGGAAGAACTCAAAAAGGCAGCTGTAGGCGAAATCCAGCGGGCGAGCGCCGCTCCCAAAGTTTTTCAAAATATCGATGGCATCAAATTTCTCTTGCACGAAGCTGGCTGCGGCGGCACGCATGAAGACGCCAGAAATCTCTGCGGCCTGCTTGCGGGCTATATTCATCATCCGAATGTTGCCGGCGCCACGGTTCTTAGCCTCGGCTGCCAGCACGCGCAAGTTCCCATGCTCCTCGAAGAAGTGAAGCGCCGCGATCCCAATTTCCACAAGCCTCTCCTGATCTTCGAGCAGCAGAAAAGTCCTTCCGAAGCCGCGATGCTGAGCCGCGCCATCCGTGAAACCTTCTTGGGCATGGTGGATGCCGATAAAATCACGCGGCAACCTGCGCCGCTATCGAGGCTCACCCTTGCGCTGCAATGCGGAGGGTCGGATGGTTTTTCCGGACTATCCGCAAATCCCGCGATCGGCCACGCAGCCGATATCGTCGCCGCACTCGGTGGCAAAGGCATTCTTTCGGAGTTTCCCGAGCTTTGCGGCGTGGAACAACAACTGATCGATCGCTGCGTCCGCAAGGAAGTGGCGGACCGTTTCGCGCAACTGATGCGCGACTATGCCTCCCGCGCCAAAGCTGTGTTCGCGAGCTTCGAGATGAATCCTTCGCCGGGCAATATCCGTGATGGCCTGCTGACCGACGCGATGAAGTCCGCCGGTGCGGCAAAGAAAGGCGGCACTTCGCCCGTCACCGCGGCCCTGGACTATCCGGAATATGCAACCGAGCCCGGCCTGAACCTCCATTGCACGCCGGGCAACGACGTGGAATCCGTCTCCGCGCAGGTCGGCGCTGGTGCAAATGTGGTTCTCTTCACCACTGGTCTCGGCACGCCTACCGGCAATCCCATTGCCCCCGTCTTGAAAATTTCCACGAATTCGAAACTCGCCCAGCGTATGTCCGACATCATCGATATCGATACCGGCGGCATCATCACCGGAGAATCCACTATCGAAAAAATGGGCGAAACCATTCTCGAACGCGTCATCCAAATCGCCAGCGGCGAAGCCCGTACAAAAGCGGAGCAACTCGGCCAGGACGATTTTATCCCGTGGAAACGCGGAGTCTCCCTGTGAACCTGGACAAGCGCCAGCCGTGAAAGCTCTTTTGCTATCGCAGTATAAGCATTTCGAACTCGCCGATTTGCCCGACCCCGCGCCGGGCCGCGATGAAGTTCTCATCAGCGTCGCCGCTTGCGGCATATGCGGCAGCGATGTCCACGGTTACGATGGCTCGTCGGGCCGCCGCATTCCGCCCATCGTTATGGGCCACGAAGCCGCCGGAACCATCGCCGCGCTCGGCGATGGTGTCAGCGGCTTCGCAAAAGGCGACCGCGTCACTTTTGATTCGACCATTTTCTGCGGCGCTTGCGCCAACTGCCGCCGCGGCGAAGTGAATCTCTGCGACCATCGCCAGGTTCTGGGCGTCTCCTGCGCCGAGTTTCGCCGGCCCGGTGCTTTCGCCGAATACGTCGCCGTCCCTTCGCGCATCCTCTACCGTTTGCCGCAGACTCTTTCTTTCGCGGAAGCCGCGATGCTCGAAGCTGTTTCTGTCGCTCTTCATGGGGTCTCTCTCGCCCAAGTGAAGGACGGCGCCACCGCATTAGTTCTCGGCGCCGGAATGATTGGTTTGCTCACCTTGCAAGCGCTTCGTGCAGCAGGCTGCACACGCGTCTTCGTCGCCGATGTGGACAGCACGCGGTTGAAACTCGCGCAAGATCTCGGCGCGGCCGCCATTCTGTCTTCCACCGAAAATCTCGCCGAACAAATTTCCCAACTCACCGGCGGCGCCGGCGTGGATGTAGCGATCGAGGCCGTCGGCAGAAATGAAACCGTCAAAGCCTCGATTGAGAGCGTTCGCAAGGGAGGCACTGTCGTTCTGGTCGGCAATATTTCGCCGGAAGTAACACTGCCTCTGCAGAAAGTCGTCACGCGCCAAATCCGTTTGCAAGGCTCTTGCGCATCCGCGGGCGAATATCCGCGCGCGATCGAGCTTCTCGCCAGCGGCGCGATCCAAGTCGAGCAGCTGATCACCGCGATCGCCCCGCTTGAAGAAGGTCCGCGCTGGTTCGAGCGGCTCTACGCGCATGAACCCAATCTGATGAAGGTTATCCTCACACCGGAGACACCCGCGTGAGCGATGCTCTCTTCGATCTCACTGGCCGCGTCGCGCTCGTCACCGGCACGAGCCGCGGTCTCGGCCAATACATGGCCCGCGCTCTCGCCAAGGCCGGCGCAGATCTCGTCGTCACGAGCCGCGATCTCCCTCGGCTCTCGTCCTTCGAGGCGGAAATAAAATCTCTCGGGCGCCGCGCTTTTTCCGTGGAACTCGACGTCCGCAGCCAAAAAAGCATCGAAAAAGCGGTCGCCGCCGCCGAAGCCGCCTTTGGCCATGTCGATATTCTCGTCAACAACGCCGGCTGCAATGTCCGCAAGCCCGCGCTCGAAGTAACCTGGGACGATTGGAATTTGATTCTCGAAACAAATCTTCGCGGCAGTTTTTTCGTCTCGCAAGCCGTCGCCCACGGCATGATCGCCCGCCGCTACGGCCGCATCATCAACATCGGCTCCGTCACCACGGTCGCGGGCTACGCCGGTCTCGCGCCCTATGGCGCCAGCCGCGGCGGCATCAAGCAATTGACCATGAGCCTCGCCGACGACTGGGGCAAGCACGGCATCACCGTAAATTGTCTGGCCCCCGGCTGGTTTCGCACCGAGCAAAACAAGGTTCTTTACGAAAACAAAGAATGGGTTGAATATCTTTGCGATCGCATCCCGTTGAAGCGTCCCGGCCAGCCGCAGGACCTCGACGCTGCCGTTGTTTTTCTCGCGGCTGAGTCCAGTCGCTACGTCACCGGGCAAACGCTTCTCGTGGATGGCGGAATTTCGACGGGCGCCACGCGTGCTCTGGTCGCGCCCGCCAAAAACCCGTCCGACTCTCCTTGAGAGGCAGACTAGGAGCTCTAACGATGCGCAACAAAATCCTTTTTGCGGCAAGAACCTGGCGTCTGGTGCAAACGTTGTCTCTCGGCGGTGCCGTTTGCGGCCTGCTCGGCTTCGCCTTTTTCTCCGCAGCCCAGGGCGCGCCCGCGCCTGTCCGCGACAAGGACCTCCAAATTTATTTCGTCGACGTGGAAGGCGGCCAATCCACTCTCTTCGTCACTCCGGCAGGGAAGTCGTTGCTCATCGATACGGGCTGGCCCGATAACAACGGCCGCGATGCCGATCGCATCGTCGCCGCCGCGAAATTAGCCGGCATCACAAAAATTGATTACGTCCTTCTCACGCACTATCACACCGATCACACCGGCGGCGTCCCGCAACTCGCCGCAAGAATCCCGATTGGCACGTTCATCGACCACGGCGAAAACCGCGAACCAACCGATGTTCCTACCGAACAAGCCTGGCAAGCCTATCAAGCTCTGCTCGCCAAAGGACACTACAAGCACATCATCGCCAAACCCGGAGAAGTTTTGCCCATCCCCGGCCTCGAAGTCGAAGTGATCAGCGCGGACGGCGCGCTCATCGATAAGCCGCTGCCCGGCACCGGAGCAGCCAATCCCGATTGTGCCTCCGCCCCGCAGCCTCCCGCGGATCACACCGAAAACGTTCGCTCTCTAGGCGTGCTAATTACCTTCGGCAAACTGCGCATTCTGGATTTGGGCGATCTCACCAAAGACAAAGAAAGGGAATTGATGTGTCCGGTGAACAAGATCGGCCCAATTGATCTCTACATCGTTTCCCACCACGGCTGGTCGCAAAGCAACAGCCCTGTGTTTTTGAACGGCATCGCGCCGCGCGTGGCCATTATGGATAATGGCGCCAAAAAAGGAGGCTCACCCTCTTCCTGGGAGGCTATCGAAAAATCGCCGAGACTAGAAGCTCTCTGGCAGCTTCATTTTTCGGACGAAGGCGGCGCCACGCACAACGTGCCCGTGCCCTTCATTGCGAATCTTTCAGGAACGGACGACGCCGGCAACTATATTAGAGTGACCGCCTCGATGGATGGCGGCCTCGATGTGTACAACGCCAGAACAAACGGCAGCAAGCATTATGCGCTCGGCTCGGGCCACTGAGTTTTTCTCTTTTTTGAATTACGCCGGCTCGGGAACAGGCGTCATTGGCCCTAGCAGAAAAATATAAGCCGCGATGCTGAGCAGGAGCGTGATCGTCGCCGCAATGAAAGCCCACGCAAAGGAATGCGTGATTTGCACCACGTAGCCCGTCACAATCGGCGCGGCAATCCCCGCAAGCTGATTGCTGAAGTTCAAAATCCCGCCGACGGTGCCCACACTTTCTTTCGGAGCAATCAAAGACGGAATTGACCACCCCACCGGCGACGCCGCCGATAATCCGCCGATCGAAAGGCTAATCCAGAAAACTGCCGCGGCTGCGTTCTCCGTGCGTGCGGCCCCGAGTATCCCCAGCCCCAGCATGGTTCCTCCAATCAGCACCACTTGCCGCACGCGAACCGCGTTCCACCCGCGCTGAATCAGTTCATCGACCAGCCAGCCGCCGATCAAGAGATCGGTGATCGTCGCGAACACCCACGGCACGCTCGTATAAACCACCGAATGAAATAAATCCACGTGATGCACAGCCAAAAAATAAGACGGCAGCCAGGTCAGCAGCAAATAAAATGTATAGTTGTACCCCGCAAATCCCAGCGCCAATCCGATCACCCTCTTTTGCCCCAGCAAATACCAGAGTGGCGCGCCTCTCGCGGCCGTCGCTTCGTCCTCCGGCTGCGCTCCGCCTTTGGCGATGAATTCACGCTCCACTCTCGAAAGATGTTTGTCTTGGCTGGGGTTTTGGTAATACGCATAAAACAAAGCAAAAAAAAGCAGACTGAGGAATCCCGTGGCGGCAAAGCTCCATCGCCAGCCAAAATGCAGCAGCAAAATTCCGATCAGCGGCACGCCGATTGCGGAGGAAAATTTTGCCATGGAATCGAAAATCGCCGTGGCCAGGCTGCGTTCCTGTTTCGGAAACCAGTATCCGACGGCTTTTGAATTCGCGGGGAATGTCGGCGCCTCGCCAATCCCCAAAAGCAGCCTCGCCGAAAAAAAACTTCCAATCCCGGTGGACAGTGCCGCGCCAAAAGTCGCCACGGACCAGATGAATGTGCTGATCCAGCCGACGCGCCGCACGCCAAACTTGTCCAGCAGAAGTCCCGACGGCAGTTGCAGCGCCGCGTACGTCCAGTTGTAGGCGCTCGACAAATAACCGAAGGTGACCGCGGAGATTCCAAACGCGGCGTTCAACGCATCTTTCGAGACGGAAAGATTCACGCGATCGAAGTAGTTGACGAGAATTCCGAAACCGAGCAGACACGCGATAAACCATCTGCGCCGGGGCACGCCTTCTGTATCGAACGCCGTTTGCTCCAGGATTTCGGACATGGAAATATTTTTCGAGCCGTCTCCCGAGGTGCTACCAGTTAAGAGGCTTGCAAAACGCCGCGCAGAGTATCCCACAAGACTGCCGTGCCGGGAGTCTCATTTCCAGCATCGAGTTTTCCCGCACGCGCCGTGATTTCAGGTGCGGCCTATCTTTGTGAGAGTTTTCAGGCGCGGGAGCCGGACCTGCGCGTTCAGAAACTCGGCGGTACTTGCCGTTTCCTTCGCTTGCCCGCTTCTCTTCCGCGCAGTACACTACGCCGTCTTCGCATCGCTTCGCTGATTTAAGGAAGATTTTGATCTTAGTTTTTCGAGGAAAAGAATTTTCAGGCAAAAACAAAATGAACCCACTCTCGACTCGCCGTGATTTCCTTCGAACCACCGCCGCTGCCGGCGCAGGCCTTCTTCTTTCTCATCCGGCCTTCGCGGCGCGCAAGAAGTCCGTGTTGCTCTTCACCAAGTCCTCCGGCTTCGAGCACGCCGTCATCAAAGTCACGGACGGCAAGCCCAGCATCGTCGAAAACGCACTGCGCGACATGGCCGGCAAATACAACTTTGACCTCACGGCCTCGAAGGATGGCCGCATTTTCGATTCCAAGGAATTTCACGACTACGCCGCCGTGGTTTTTTTCACCACCGGCGTCCTCACCGAGGAAGGCACGGACAAGAATCCGCCCATGTCCGCGCGCGGAAAGCAGGCTTTTCTTGACGCCGTGCACGGAGGCCTCGGCTTCGTCGGAATCCACGCCGCCGCCGACACGTTTCACACGCAGCCCGATCCTCCGGATCTTTCGAACCGCTACATCGCCCACGGAAAAGATTCCGATCCGTACATTCGGCTTCTCGGCGGCGAGTTCATCATTCACGGCCAAAGCCATGATCCGCGCCTGCAGACGGCGAATGTCATCATCGACGATCCAAAGTTTCCCGGCCTCGAAGGCGTGCATTCTCCGGTGAGCTTGATGGACGAATGGTATTCGCTGAAAGATTTTGCTCCCGACCTTCACGTCATCTGCACGCTGGATACGTCCACGATGAATGGCAATGCGTACAAGCGCCCGCCGTATCCGGTCGTGTGGGCGCGCATGGACGGCCGCGGCAAGGTTTTCTACACCGCCATCGGCGACCGCGCCGAAAATTGGCAGAACGAATTTCACCTGAATTTGCTGGCGGGAGGAATTCGCTGGGCGATTGGCGACGCGCACGCGTCGGTGCCGCCCAATCTTAAAACCGCGGCTCCCGGCTACGCGGTGATTCCGCCGAAGTATCCACCGGAGAAATGACCCCTTATTTTTCGGCGGTTACCAATCTTCGGCAGCCGCGCCCGCGACGGGAATCGCCGTTCGGGGCACAATCGAATCTCCGGCGCCGGCGGCGGACGTTTCCGCGTAGCGCGTCAAATAAAGATTGATCGGCGTCACTTCGAAGGGAATCTTTTCCCGCGGAGAGATTGGCGCCATCTGCTGGGCCTTGAGCAAACTCACGCCGTCACTCCACGGATTGATTTTGATTCGCGAACCCATGGGCAGCGCGCCCATTTGTTGCAGGTTCGCCGGCTGCAGCGCCGGCGCGGCTTGCAGCATTTGCGACGTGAAGTACACCTGATTTCCCAATCGCGCGCTGATCAATTGCTTGAGCGCCGGTCTTTGCGATTGCAGTTGCGATAGAAACAGGCCCACATTGGCCAGCTTATCCGCATAGGGAGATTTCTTCAGCCACTCGAGAGCCTTCTCGCCGTTTTTCTGCGCTTCTTCCGGAGTGTCCACGAACGACAGTTTCTTCAAGGCCTCCGTGGGAGTCAGCCGCAGGATGTCGCTGAACCCATACTGATCCTGCGCGGGCTTGGGCTCGAGAGCGTCCGCCATTTCGAACGCCAGCAAAGCCGCCATGGTTTCCTCGTTCGGCACGACGTCGATCAACCCCCGGCTGAGCACGATCGTGTTCTGCATTGAAAACATTTCAAGGTCGCTGGTCATCAATATCCGGCAGTGCATTTCGATTCGGGAGTCGAAGCTATTCGTCACCATGAGGTTGTTTACGATGGTCTCCAGCACCTTCTCGACGTTGCCCGGCGGCGCCACGAGGCCGACTCGCTGCAAAACTTCGAAGACATTTTCTTCCGATAATTGCCGCCATCCACGCTGCTGTTCGAGTGGCGAGCGGTCTTGCCGTTCTGATTCGTCCTTCACGTTTTTCTGGGACTCGACCAGGAGTTGCCCGAATTCTTCCTGCCGGTTCTGCGTGGTAAGTCCGTAGCCCCACACATGCGTGCGCGCTTTGAACCTCGGTCCGCCCGTGGGCGGGCTCTTTCGCAAATCCTGCGAGTAGATGTCGCTTGGCAGCCACACTCCGGGCCGGACATTGGTTCGCCAGGAATCAAAGTGCAGATAAAAATCGTCGGCGAAGTCTCGCATCGAAAACCGGATTTCCGGCGCATACTCCCCGTTCATTCGAACGATCGTAAAATCCTGGTCCTCCACCCAGATTCGGCCGCGAAATCGCGGGCCGTTGGCTCTGGGCGCGCGATCGACATCGAACAAATAGCAGCGCACTTCTCCCAGAAAATCGCGGCCGCGGTAGGCGAGCTGGTAATGCTCTTTGTCAAACTGGCCGAAATCCAGAAAAGCCATTTGCAGAAAACCGGCGGGATTGAACGCCCACATCATCGTGCCCTTGTGCGTTCTCTCCGTCATGGCGTGGACCTTTATCCTGTTGCGGCGAAAATCCGCCTGTCCCAGGAAATAGTAGTCGTGCTTGGGAAGAGTACCCATTAGCGGGTCGGTTTTTTCGACCTGGATGTACGTTTCGATGATCGGGGCGTAAGACGTGATGATCTCGATTTGCTCTTTTTCGCGCTGGAAAATGCGCGCGATGATTTCATCCCTGCTCGGCGCGGCTTTTGTGGTCTGCGGATCTCCGGCTACGACGGCCAAATTCACCGCGCCAGGCTCACTCGGGGAACTTCGTTCCACTCCAGGGTGTGCTTCCAGCATTCGTTCGGTGATTCCCGCATTCATCCACACCAGAGATCCGATGGCTCTTGAAATGAAAAGTCGGCGTTGCATTGCGGCCCTCCCAGATGCAACGCACTTTCGAAAAACGCATCGCATCTTCGGCCGGTCAAAATGCACGCGGGATGCCAGCTCAAAGCGGAGGACGGCTCACATGCCTGGGCAGAGGAATTCTCTGAAGAATCCAATGTCTGCAAGGTTTTACCCCAGGAGTAGCGTGATTAACGAAAGGAATTGTTGGTGACTTTGACTCTCGAACGGCCCAATCTGGAACACTCCAATTTCAAATTGGGAAGCCCGCTCGTGTTGGTCTGCGGAGAATGCTTACACACTACTTCACACTTTATTCTACACATAGGATTCTGTAGAATTGGGACAGGGTGGAATCTTGCCTACCAATCTAGCTCTGGACGACCGGCTCATCGAAGAAGCCAAGAAGCTTGGCCATCACCGCACCAAAAAAGAAGCGGTTAACGCCGCCCTTGATGAATACGTACGGCGCCGCAAACAGCTTGAGATCATTTCTCTGTTCGGCACCATCGACTACGACGACAACTACGACTACAAACGCGAACGACGCTCGAAACGCACTTGAACGTCCTCGTTGATACCTCGGTATGGTCTCTGAGCATGCGGCGCAAGCCGGCGGACTTGAAGCGTGTTGAGCGTTCCGATATTGCCGAACTTCACGGACTGATTTCCGAGGGTCGCGCGCGCCTACTTGGGCTCATACGGCAAGAGGTTTTATCGGGAATTCGAACGCAAGCACAATTTGAGAAACTCCGCGCGGCGCTCCGCGCCTTTCCCGACATCGTTCCAGATACTTCGGATTATGAAAGGGCAGCCGAAGCCAACAACAAATTCCAGAGGAGAGGAATCACAGTCTCTGTGGTGGACGTTTTAATTTGCGCGGTCGCGATGAATCGGGGCTGGGCAATCTTCACGACCGATGCCGACTTCGAGCATCATGCACGCATTCTCCCCATCCAACTCCACTCGATTCGCGAATAATCCATTTAGCCCCTTCTGGTTCGCTTTGCTCCAGCCCTTGTGCGCCATCGTGGCTGCCAGTAAACTATCCCGTCTTCCATTCGCATTTAATTTTTCTGCAGTGGCGAAATTTAGCGGAGTTTCTCTGCATGGCGAAGCACTACGACGTCATCGTCATCGGCGGCGGCCACAACGGCCTTGTCAACGCCGCCTACCTGGCCAAAGCCGGCAAGAAGGTGCTTGTCCTCGAACGCCGCCACGTTCTCGGCGGCGCCGCCGTCACGGAAGAAATCATTCCCGGTTTTCTTTTTTCCGAATGTTCCTACGTTGTCTCTCTTCTTCGTCCCGAGATCATTCGCGAGCTTGATCTCCCGCGCCACGGGCTCGAAATCCTCCCCCTCGACGGTACGTTCACTCCGATGTCCAACGGCGATTTCCTCTGGCGCATGAACGATCACGCCCGCACCCAGCGCGAAATTCGCCGCCACTCCCGCGTCGACGCCGAAGCCTACGACGAATTTTCCAAAATGATGACCCCGATGTGCCGCTTCGTGAAGCCGCTCCTCTCCATGATTCCGCCCGACCCCACCACGCTCAAGCCCGGTGACCTCAAGCAGCTTCACTTTCTTCTCCAGCGTTTTCGCTCGCTCTCTTCCGACGAGCGCTACACACTCATCCAACTGATGACCATGAGCGCCGCCGATTTTCTCGACCAGTGGTTCGAAACGGACGTCCTCAAAGCCACCATGTCCGCCTCGGGAATTATTGGCACGTTCCTTGGCATTCGCTCGCCCGGCACCGCCTACGTTCTCCTGCATCATTACATGGGCGAAATCGACGGCGCGTTTCGTTCCTGGGGTTTCAGCCGCGGCGGCACGGGCGCCATTTCCAATTCGATCGCCGCCGCCGCGCGCGAGGCCGGTGTCGAAATTCGCACGCAAGCCGGCGTCGCGAAAATCCTTGTCAAAAATGGCCGCACGCGCGGCGTCGCTCTGCAATCCGGCGAAGAAATCTCCGCCGGCGTCGTCTCTTCCAGCGTCGACCCGCATCTCACCTTCGAAAAATTTCTCGATCCCGCCGAACTCCCCGCCGATTTTCTCGAAAGCGTCCGCCGCTACAAATTTCGCGGCTCGTCCGGCAAGGTAAATCTCGCGCTCGACGCGCTTCCCGATTTTAAGTGTCTCCCCGGCCCGGGCGCGCATCTTCGCGGCGCGGTTTCCATTTCCCCCAGCATCGAGTACATGGAGCGCGCCTACGACGACGCCAAGTACGGTCATTTCTCGCGCAAGCCTTACATCGATATCGTCATTCCCAGCCTCACCGACCCCAGCGTCGCGCCTCCCGGCAAACACGTCATGTCCTGCTTCGTTCAGTACGCCCCCTACAAACTCGCGCATGGCACCTGGGACGAGCAGCGCGAAGCCTTCGGCGACGCTGTCATCAACGCCATTTCTGAATACGCGCCCAACCTAAAAAAGATCATCGCCGGCCGCCAAATTCTCACGCCGCTCGATCTCGAGCGCGAATTCGGCCTCACGCAAGGAAACATTTTCCAGGGCGAGCTTTCTCTCGAGCAGCTTTTTTTCCTTCGTCCCGTTCCCGGCTGGGCCTACTACCGCACTCCCATCGACAACCTTTATATGTGCGGTTCCGCCACGCATCCCGGCGGCGGCATCATGGGCGCGCCTGGCCGCATCGCCAGCCAGGTCATTCTCAAGGACGCGAAGAGCTCCACCACGCGCCGCGCCTCCCGGAGCAAAAACTAACCATGCCTATCGGTCAGCGCGTAGCTCTCATCGGCGGCGGCCACAACGCTCTCATCACCGCGTTCTATCTCGCGAAAGGCGGCTTCAAGCCCATCGTTCTCGAACGCCGCGAAATCGTGGGCGGCGGCGCCATCACCGAGGAGTTTCATCCCGGCTTTCACGTTTCGACTCTCGCGCACACCGTCGGCCCGCTAACCGCTGCCGTCGCTCGCGATCTTCAACTCGAAAAAGTCGGATGCGAGATTCTTCAACCTAATCCGCGCATGTTCGCGCCTCGTCCTGATGGCGAATCGCTTCTCTTTTATGAGACAGCCGCAAAAACTGCCGGCAACATCGCCCGCCTCTCTCCGAAAGACGCAGCAAAATACACGCAGTTCTCCGCGTCCCTCGAACAGATGTCCGTCTTCTTCGCGCAGCTCTGCTCCATCACTCCGCCGGCCATCGATTCTCCGTCTCCCGAAGACTTCTGGAATCTTTTCAAAACTGGCCGCGGCGCGCGCAGCCTCGGCAAACGCGGCATGTTCGATCTCCTCCGCTGGGGCCCCATGGCCGTCGCGGATTTCGTCTCCGAATTTTTCGAAACGGAATTGCTTCGCGCCGCCATCGCCGCTCGCGGCATTTTCGGCACCGCGCTAGGTCCCTGGTCCGCCGGTTCCACTGCAGTATTACTTCTTCGCGCTGCGGCCGATTCGAATCCCGTTGGCCCCGCCGCTTTCCCTCGCGGCGGACTCGGCTCGCTCACGCGCGCACTTGCCGAATCCGCACAGCGCGCCGGCGCCGAAATCCGCACCAACTCTGAAGTGCAGCACATCCTCGTAAAAGACAGCGCCGTCTCCGGCCTCGTGCTCACCGATGGCGAAGAAATCAAAATCGAAGCCGTCGTCTCCGGCGTCGATCCCAAGCGCACCTTTTTCCACCTTCTCGATCCCACGCAACTCGATCCCACTTTCGCCCTTCGCATTCGCAATATCCGCGCCAACGGCACCGTCGCCAAAGTCAATCTCGCTCTCGACGGTCTCCCCGCCTTCCCGTCTCTCGAAACATCCGAAAACGCCCTCAAATCCCTTTCCGGCCGCATTCACATCGGCCCCGAAATCGATTATCTCGAACGCGCCTTCGATGCTTCCAAGTACGGCGAATTTTCCTCCTCTCCCTATCTCGACGTCACCATCCCCACCATTCTCGATCCCGCCCTCGCGCCCGACGGCAAGCACGTTCTCTCCGCCTACGTGCAATTCGTCCCGTTCAAACTCGCCGCCGCTCCGGCTCCCGCTGCCTCCGAAAAGCCCGCGCGCCAATCGAACGCCGAAAAATCCGCCGCCATCGCTCCCATCCAAAAATCCGAAACCAACTGGAGCGCCCGCCGTCGCGATCTCGGCGAAACCGTCGTGAAAACTCTCGCCGAATACGCTCCCAATCTTCCCAGCCTCGTCGAACACATGCAGGTCATCACGCCCCAAGATCTCGAAACCGTCTACAACTTCACCGGCGGCCACATATTTCACGGCGAGCTTGCTCTCGACCAGCTCTTCACCATGCGTCCCGTTCTCGATTGGGCCCGCTACAAAACTCCTATCCGCGGCCTCTATCTCTGCGGCTCCGGCACGCATCCCGGCAACGGCCTCACCGGCTCCTCTGGCGCCAACGCCGCCCGCGAAATCATCCGCGACCTCCGCTAGACTCGATCATTCCGAGGAACACCATCGATCGCACCCGTCTCGCGTCACGCCATCAACGCGAGGAAAAACGCTTCGGCTCCGATCACCCCGCTCATCCCAATTAACCACCCATCGTCCGCACCCGCCAACTCACCTACTACTAAATCCACCTCGCTGATGGCATGACGCTGTCGTCGCGGGGTCCGCGCCACCCTCGTTTTTTGAGGATCGTCTTCGACTTTTCCACAGATTTCCACACCCGTATCAAACCTCTAACCCTCCCGCCAACTCCTTCCATCCCCACCATTTCCGCAACTCCCATTCGAACCAGCCCCCTCGATTCGAATGACGATGCAGTACATTAAAAAGTGTATTGACATCTGGTAACTCTCCCTGCTACCATGCCCTGTGACTTCGAGGCGCTTTACCTTTCCGACGATCCCATCGTCTCAGCGCATCATCTGTGCCCACGGCCTTTCCGCCTTCTGGGCTTCCGATGCGTTTCTCTTCCCCCCGCCACTCGCCTCTTTTCTCAGTGTCCGCATCAATATCATTCCAAACGCTTTAGCCGTCCTTTGTTTTCATACTCTTACGCACTCTTTTGCATCGCCAAAAAGCCTATCTCCCATCTTTTCAATACTTTCCGCACTCTTTGCACAAAACACCCGGGGTGGGGTACCCCGTATCTCAACAAGGAGCATCTGCACCCAGCTTTAGCTGGGCTGCAACCGCCATGAAATCTCAATCTCTTAATTCCACGGGCCCCTCTACTCGTTGTTCCCATCGCACCGCCGCAGGCCGTCAATGCCGTCAACTCTCCGTCAATCTGCAATCTAAACTCTGCGCCCATCACTTGGCGCAGTTGAATCAAGAAGAAGCCGACGATCTCTCCGACGATTTGCTTGCCAGATCCCAGAATTTCCAAACTGCCCAGGGAGTCAACTTCGCCCTCGCCAACATCTATCGCCTTCTCGCTGCCAATCGCATCTCCACTCGCCGCGCTGCCGTTCTTGCCTACATCAACAGCCTCCTCCTCCGCACCCTTCCCGCCATCGATTACGACCACCGCACTGGCCACAAGGATCCCACTGCCTCGGAGGACCAAGAATCCGAACTAGACTCCTCCGAAACAGCCAACGAAGAAGTCTGCACAACCGCTGCGCCGTCATCCGACTCCTCTACGAACGCCGTCCATGCCTGGAGCCACTCCATCTCCGAACCGGACCCTACAAAAAAGCCCTCATGAAAGTCCCTACTCACAAAAAAATCGGCACTCGTAGGGGCACGACATGTCGTGCCCTCTTCGCTTTGGCGAGCCCGCCCGGTCTGACATGTCGTGCCCTCTTCGCCTGCTGGCCCGGTATCCCCGCATCATCATCCCAGTTCGTACGTACAATTGTATTTACATTTGTCACGCGCCCCAGTAGACTGGGGAAAAGCGCGCTCTGACCATGCGCTTCGTTTGGGACGAAAACAAAAACAGGCGCAATCTCCGCAAGCACGATGTTCGTTTTGAAACCGCCGCTCTCGTTTTTGACGATCCCTTCGCCATTTCTCAGCCGGACCATACAGCTGAAGACCAGGAGGACCGCTGGGTCACCGTTGGAGCCATCGCGCCGGGCTCCATTCTCCTGGTGGTCCATACTCTGGCAGAACACGCAGGCGAGGAAGTTGTTCGCATCATTTCGGCACGCGCCGCGGAATCTCATGAAAGGCAAGCTTATGCGCAAACTTACGAGAAATCAGAAACGAGACGCCGCAGCCATCGCCGCCAAAAAGGACGCCGGCATTGATTTTTCCGATGCTCCTCCGGTCATCGACTGGAGCGGCGCGGAAGTCGGCAAGTTCTACCGCCCCGCAAAGCGGCCGGTCACCATCCGCCTCGACGTCGACGTCATCGAGTGGCTCAGGTCCGACGGGCGCGGCTACCAGACCAAGGCCAACGGCCTCTTGCGCCACGCCATGCTTCATTTCACGAACCGCAAATTTGCTGGCCGCGAAAACCCGGCGAGAGTCAGCACCAAGACGCGAGCGCGCCAGAGGAGAAAGTGATTCCTGAATCAGCCGGTTTTACCGGACGCGTTTCTCTTCCCATAGTTCCATCGGCCAGAAAGGCATGGCCTACGCCTTGTGGCGAAATCCGCGCTCGCAGTACAATCCTCTGTTCGCCTATCCAGGAGGAAAGCCGCCATGGCCACTGCTGAAGCCAAAATTCAAGTCTCGGAATTCTCGAACGAGCCGCTCCTCGATTACTCCAAGCCCGAAAATCGCAATGCCATGGAAGCCGCTCTGAAAAAAGTCGGCTCGGAATTCGGCCGCGAATATCCCATGTACATTGCCGGGCAAAAAGTCATCACCGCCGAAAAACGCACTTCGACCAATCCCTCGCATCCCGAACAAGTCATCGGCATTTTTCAGACCGCGACTCCGGAAATGGCCGCCGAAGCCGTCGAAGCCGCCAACAAAGCCTTCGATTCCTGGAAGCGCGTTCCCGCCGAGCGCCGCGCCGAATGCCTTTTCCGCACCGCCAAACTTCTCCGCGACCGCAAATTTGAAATGAACGCCTGGATTTGCTACGAAGCCGGCAAGACCTGGCCCGAAGCCGACGCCGACACCGCCGAAACCATCGATTTCTGCGAATACTACGGCCGCGAAATGCTGCGTCTCGCCGGCCCGCAAAAAGTCGTACCCATGAAAGGCGAAAAAAACTATCTCGTCTATATCCCGCTCGGCGCCGGCGTAGTCATTCCGCCGTGGAATTTTCCTGCCGCCATCGCCGCTGGTATGACCATGGCCTCGCTCGTCACCGGAAATACCGTCGTGCTCAAGCCCGCCGGCGATACGCCCACCGTCGCCGCCAAATTTGTTGAAATTGCTTACGAAGCAGGCATTCCAAAGGACGCTCTCAGTTTCTTGACCGGTCCCGGCGCCACCGTCGGCGATGTCCTTGTGAAACATCCCAAAACGCGCTACATCGCTTTCACCGGCTCGAAAGAAGTCGGCCTGCGCATCAGCGAACTCGCAGGCAAAACCGTTCCGGGCCAGATCTGGATCAAGCGCACCGTTCTCGAAATGGGCGGCAAGGATTCCATCATTGTGGATGAAGAGGGCGACGTGGACGCCGCAGTCGAAGGCGTCGCGCAAGCCGCTTTCGGCTACCAGGGCCAAAAATGTTCGGCGTGCTCGCGAGCGATTGTCTCCGAAAAAATCTACGACACCTTTGTGCAGAAGCTCGTCGACCGCACCAAGAAAATCTCCGTCGGCCCCAGCGAGGATCCCATCAATTACATGGGCCCGGTCGTCAGCAAATCCGCCATGAACACGATTTTGAGCTACATCGAAGTCGGGAAAAAAGAAGGGAAGTTGCTCCACGGCGGCAGCCGCGCGCCCGGCGACGGTTATTTCATTCAGCCGACCATCATTGCCGATGTCGATCCGATGGCGAAAATCTCTCAGGAAGAAATTTTTGGCCCCGTCCTTGCTGTCATCAAAGCGAAGGATTTCGATCACGCCCTGGAAATCGCCAACAACACCGAATTCGGCCTCACCGGCGCCGTTTATTCAAAAAATCCCGCCAAGCTCGAAAAGGCTCAGGAAGCCTTCCACGTCGGCAATCTTTATCTGAACCGCAAATGCACCGGCGCGATGGTGGGCGCTCATCCGTTCGGCGGTTTCAATATGTCCGGCACCGATTCCAAAGCCGGCGGCAGAGATTACTTGCTTCTATTCCTGCAGGCGAAATCCGTCGCCGAGAAACTCCCCAGCTAGGGTTCCGACCATTCATCTCCGGCGCGTGTGGACTTTCTCTTTATCGCCGGAAGTGTGCTGCGCCGAAACATTTTCGTGGCAAATTTTTTCTGTCGACGATTTTCACTTGCCGAATCCTTCGCGCCGCTCTGTCATTCCGCAGCGGCTGTTCGCGGCGTCATCCGTTTCATCACCAAAAACACCGGGTAGCTCATCATCAGCATTGCCAGCGCCCATGGCGCGTTCTTTCGGTCCGTGGCAATCGAGCCCACCAGAAAAATTATCGAAAGCAACAACGCAATTCCCGTCGTCCAGGGATAGCCCCAGGCCCGATACGGCCGCGGCATCTCTGGTTCGTTTTTGCGCAACAAAAACAGCGAGGTATACGACAGCGTGTAATTCGCCACAAAGAAAAACGACAGCATCGCGATCACTCGCTCGAACGAACCCAGCACGAACAAGACTCCCGCGATTGTGCTCAAGAGCAGCGCCAGCGCAGGCGTTCCGCCCGGATTTACTTTGGCGATCGGCCGGAAAAACAAGCCGTCGCAGCTCATCGCATACAACGTTCGAGTACAGAAAAGCTGGTTGGCGTTCAGGCAGCTCAGCATGGAAATGACCATGATCGAACGAATGATCGAATCGCCGTACCCGCCGAAAATGCGCGCCGCGACGGTCCCGAGCGCGAAATTATTTCCCGCAATTTCGTTCATCGGCAGCACGTACACCACGGCCAGATTCAAAAGCAGGTAAATCCCCATGACGGTAAAAACGCTTCCGAAAATGGCCCGCGGCACATCGCGGCCCGGATTGCGCACTTCTTCGCCGAAATATATGACGCCATCCCATCCGTCGATCGTAAACACCACCGCCTGCAATCCAAGAATGATGGCCACAACAAGCGCCCATCCTCCGGGCATTGCGGGAATAGCCGCGGTTGCTGGCGGAGCCGCCGCCCGTGCATGTCCGCCGAACAGAAAGCAAGCGGCGAGCAGAATCAAAAACGCGGCGGTTTTCAAGACCGCCGTAAGAATTTGCGTGCCGCTGCCCCAGCGAATTCCGCGCCACTGCAAAATTCCGAATCCGAGTATGACCGCCACCGCGATCATCTTTACGTGTCCCGCGAAAACCGAAAAAAGATCGCCGCTGTATTCCGCGATCACGATACCGACGGCCGCCGCCGTGCCGCACGTGGAAAGCCAGTCACTCCAACCCACGATAAATCCCGCATATTCACCGATGGCGCGGCGCGAGAAATTGTATTGTCCGCCGCTGCGTGGAATGGCCGCTCCCAATTCCGCCAGCGAAGACGCGCCAAACAGCGCATACAATCCGCCGACAATCCAGACGCCCATAAATAACCAGGCCCTCGGCAAAAGCTGGGCAATGTCGCCGGGAGTGCGGACGATTCCAGCGCCGATGGAATTGCCAATGGCCGCGGAAACGCCGAACCAGACGCCCAGAACTTGCAGCAGCTTTCCGCGGCTGCGCGTTGCACCCGCGGCTGCGGCGATGGCGCTGGTGGAAGGCCCGTCCGATGTGTTAGACAATGTGAAGTCTCAGGGGAGCATGCGAAACTCCGTCATCATAATGGCGGCGCAGCAGAATGCAAGCGGGAAGTCGGCGCATAACGGAAACTCAGCGAGCGGATTTCGTTGGAGGCAAACAGGCTGGCTTTCAGCAGAGTTCCCGCATGCCGCGAGACGCGTTCGCTTGGACGAATCAGGAGGGCAGGGAATTTGGCCGTAGACCGCGCGCCCGTTATCAAGACAGAAATGACCACGCGGCTTGACGTGAGCGGCGAAGCTCCGCCCGTGGATGTTTCCGTGGTGATTCCGTGCCTCGACGAAGCGAAATCGATTTCGTTTTGCGTCGAGAAAGCGATCCAATCGTTTCAAGGCGCGGGATTGCGCGGCGAAGTCATCGTGGCGGACAACGGCTCGACGGATGGCTCGATTGAAATCGCGGAAAAGTTGGGCGCGCGCGTGATTCGCGTCGAGCAGCGCGGCTACGGCGCTGCGCTTCGCGCGGGAATTTGCGCTTCGCGTGGCGCGTTCATCATCATGGGCGACGCCGATGATAGCTATGATTTCAGCGATGTGCCGCGCTTTGTCGAAATGTGGAAGCAGGGCTACGACGTGGTGATGGGCAACCGTTTTCGCGGAGAAATCAAGCCCGGCGCAATGCCCTGGCATCACAAATATGTTGGCAATCCCGCGCTCACCTCTCTGCTGAATCTTTTTTTTCACGCGCATATCGGCGATAGCCACTGCGGCATGCGCGGTTTCACGCGCGCCGTTTACGACCGCATGGATTTGCGCAGCACTGGCATGGAATTCGCCTCGGAATTCGTGATCAAGGCCGCGCAGCTCGGCGCGCGCATCACGGAAATTCCCATTACGCTGTGGCCGGACAAGCGCGGGCGCCCGCCACACCTGCGCAGTTTTCGGGATGGCTGGCGACATCTGCGCTTTATGCTGATGTACGCGCCGAACTGGCTTTTTCTTTTGCCCGGCGCGTCGCTGGTTGCATTCGGCCTGGCGATGGTGTTCTGGCTGCTGCCGGGGCCGCGCCGCATCTCGCCGCACATCGTTCTGGACGTTCACACGATGATTTTCGGAGTCATCTTCACGTTGCTCGGCGTGCAAATCTTATCGATTGGAGCTTTCGCAAAGGTGTTCAGCTATTCCGAGCGCTTCGACCATGGCAATCTCTCGCTCAAACGCGTGCTCAAGCGCGTGACGCTCGAATCCGGACTGCTTCTCGGCGGCACGCTTTTTCTTGCGGGGTTTGCGGGGTGCGCGTGGGTCAGCTGGCGTTGGGCGGCGAGCGGTTTTGGCCCGCTGCATGAAGTGCGGCAGGTGCTCTTCTGGTCGATGTGGCTCTTCATCGGGACGCAGATTATTTTTGCTTCATTTTTTCTGAGCATGCTCGGCATCAGCCGCGGCACGTACATCGGCGATTACGAACTGAAATAAATGCCCTACACCGGAATAGATCACTTCATTGCGCGGTTGCGATTTCGCGCGGCGTATCCGCACATTCGAGCGGGATCGCGCGTGCTCGATCTGGGCTGCGGCCTGGAAGCCGCATTTCTGAATTACGCTGCCGACCGCATCGCTACCGGGGTTGGTTTAGACGATCAGGTCGAGGAAAGTGTGGGAGGCCGCTGGAAGCGCGTGCGCGCGGATTTGCGGACGCCGCTGCCCTTTCCGGATGGCGAGTTCGATCACGTGGTGATGCTTGCGGTGCTCGAACACCTCACGGAACCGGAGAAGGTACTTCGCGAAGCGCACCGAGTTCTCGCGCCGCGCGGCTCGCTGATTCTTACGTGGCCTTCGTCGATGGTGGATCCGATTCTGCGTGTGCTGCACGGGCTGCATCTGGTGAGCGACGAAATGGAAAGCGACGAGCACCAAAAGCGCATTCCCGTCGAGGCCTTGGAAGAAATGCTGTGCAACATCGGCTTCCAGAAATTTATTCATCGCACGTTCGAATTCGGCCTCAACAATCTGATGGTTGCCTATCGGTGAACCACACTCAGTTTCGAGGAGAACGCTGCGACTTATTCGTCGGGGGGAGGAGTGTAGGGGACGAGTTTGGTGTTGTCGACATCGGGATCGACAAGCCAGATATGGCGGTCTTTGAAGTAGGCGAAGAGTTTGTCGTTTTGTTCTTTGTCCAGTTCGCGGGCCCAGAGGACTTTGGAGCCGTCAATATCGGCGCCATTGAAGACCCATTCATCGTGGATATTATGATTGTCGCCGTAGCGCACAATGATGAGGTGCTTTCCGGGAGTGTGGAGAAGCTTTTCGAGGATGGCTTGGCGGCTGGGATCGCCCGTGCAGGTCCACCACATGGGATCGCAGCAGCGGCGAGCGACGTTCACGCCGGTTTCGAGGACGAGGAGAATGACGAGAACGCGAGAGAAAGCGAGACCGAGAGGGCGAGTTTTCCGTTTCATCGTGCGGAGATGGCGCACGGCCTGGACCACTAGCGCGAAGATGACGCAGGTGACCGGGGCGGCGTAATGAGGCGCCGACCAGATCACGACAAAAACACCGGCAAGAACGACGAAAAGCGTGACGACGAGCAAACGCATTTTGCGATCGCGAAAGGCAAAGGGGAGAGCCGGCAACAGAAAAAGAACGCCGAGCCAGAGGAACTCGACGCCCAAACGGGCGAGTTTTTCGACGGTGACGGCGAACGCATCCTTCCACGTGGTTTGATAGTCTTCGCGCTCCCACCCATTGTAAAAATCGTCGAATTGGTCGTTGTTGTACTTCATCGGCGGCCCGCCGTGCTCCCACAGAAACAAGGGCGAGGAATGATAGGTGCGGGTGTTCAGGACGTGAGGCATGAGCAGGGGATTACCCGTCAGGCGCCAGTTGTAATAGCCGATGAAAACCAAGGTTAAGAGGATGCAGGCGCAAAGCGGCAGGAGGACAATTCGAATCCGCGCCGAAAGAGAATCGCGCGACTTGATTTTTCCCGCGAGCCACGCGAGAAGCCAGACGCCCGCGGGAATGCAGAGGAGAAAACCTTCATAAGGGCGGCTGTTCGCGAGGATGGCGATTCCCAGGCCGAGGAGAATTGTGCTGCCGATGGTTGCGCGCCGTCGAAGACGCGGCAGAGCGCCGAGCACGAGCGCGCCACCGATGCCCGCAACGGCGCCGCCCCAATAGCTGTTCATCCAGTAGCTGGCAATTCCCAAATTTAATGCGGCGAAGACTGCGCCCAAGAAGGCCCAGCGCGCCGGCATCCACGCTTGCAACATCCATAAAATAGCGGCACACATGGCGGCGTCGCTGAGGAGGACGCCAATCCAGGGATTGCCGAGCAACTGACCGATGGCGAGAGCGAGACCTTGCGCGGGAGGATAGATCGAGGAGTAGGTGGGATGCCAATTCACATGAAAGGTTTCGAAACTCATCCACATGGGATGAGTGGGGTTGGCGAGGCGGCCGTGGACAAAGGTGTCAGCCATGAGGAGGTAACTGAATTCGTCGTGAATGCCGGGGATGGGCACGTGAAGCAGCGGGAGGATGGCGAGGCGGATCAGGACGACGCCGAAGAACACGGAGAAAATGGCGAGTTTTTTGTGTAGCGCGAAACGGGAAAAACCATTTTCTATTTTTTGAAATGCGCTTTGGCCGAGAGTTGGTTTCGAGAGAGCGAGGAGGCCCAGGATAAGGAATAGGAGCAGCGCAATTTCCGCTGACGGCCAAAAGTGGATGTCTGCATCGCTACCGAGAGGTTCCATTTTGCCAAAATGATTTCAACGAAGCACGCAGCAGAAGCGCGGGCGCGGGAAGCGAGCCTGGTTGAAGGTGCAGCGATTCTAGCGCATTAGGCGGCGATCAGCGTTCGATTTCCATCTCGATTTCATCGGCGGGGGCTTGCGATACGGTTGAGCGCAAGGTCTTCTCACTGAAATCCGCAAGTTCGAGTTTCAAATTTCCAGCGTTCGTCGAAAATGCGAGGCCCGTCTCCATGCTCACGGCGCCGGAGCGGATGAGCTTCTCGATTTCGCCGTCAAAATGCTGCATCCCCTCGTTGTCGCCATCGCGCATGGCATCGAGCAGAGACTTTCCTTCGATTTCGCCCTTTTCAACGTATTCGCGGGTGCGCATCGTGGAAGTGAGGATCTCGATTACGGCGATCCTGCCCTTACCGTCTTTGCGGGGCAAGAGGCGCTGGGAAATGATGTAACGGAACGACTTGGAGAGGCGGCTGCGAATGCCTTGCTGATCGCCCATGGGGAAGGAGCCAACAACGCGCTCGACTGTTTTGGCGGCGTCGATGGTGTGCAGGGTGGAAAGGACCAAGTGTCCCGTTTCCGCGGCTTCCAGGGCGATTTCCATCGTTTCGCGGTCGCGCATCTCACCGACCAGAATCACTTTGGGCGCCTGGCGAAGCGCGGAGCGGAGGGCGAGGGCGAACGTGGGCGTGTCGCTATGCAGCTCGCGCTGATGAATGGTGGCCTTCTTATGCTTGTGGAGAAACTCGATGGGATCTTCGATCGTCAGGATGTGGATCGCTTTTTCCGCGTTCATCATGTCGATGATGGCCGCCAAGGTGGAAGATTTTCCCGAACCCGTGGGCCCAGTGACCAGAACGATTCCGTTTCTTAGCTGCACGATCTCTTTTACTTTCTGGGGAAGATGCAATGTTTCGAACCCTGGAATGGCGTCCGGAATAACGCGCATCACCACCGCGCAGCTACCGCGCTGGCGGAAAATGTTTACCCGGAATCTTCCGACTCCCGAAACGCCGTAGGAAAGATCGGCGGAACCATCCTGTTCGAACCTGCGGATGGGATGTTCGTTCTTGCCCATGAGGTCATAGGAGATTTGGTTCGTATCCTGGGCCGTGAGGCATTCCAACCCTTTGAATTTCAGTTCTACCAGCTGCCCGCTGACCTCAATTTGCGGAGCGCGACCGGGCGAAAAGATCAGATCGCTGACGTTCTCATGAGCCTTCAGCATTGCGGTAATGAGCTGTGCGGTATCAAACTTGCGCTGCGGCGGTAGTACTGGTGTAGGGGTTCCCATTGTTTGTTAGCCAGATGGTCTGAGGGGGAGTGAAGGACCGAGCCGGTAGCTGAGGAGTCCATTGTAGGCGGCAGCCGCGATCCACGCAGATATGAGACCGGTGGACGTGCTAAAAGGTTACTGGCAGCAACAAATGCGCAGGCTCAAGGCCAGAGACTGTGCGGCTGCATTCAGGAAGACATGCAAAACAAAATTTTGCCGCCAACTAACTTTTCCCTCGGAGAAAGAAGGCGAGAGGGGCGTTTTGTCCTTGGGGTTCGAGCGAAAGCGAGCTGAGATCATCGGCGAGCCAGTCGGCGCCGGCGCTCAGGAGAGCTGCGTCGGTTGAAGTGGTGCGCAGCGCGAGGACGCGAGCGCCCGCGGCTTTGCCGGAGCTGACACCTGACGGAGCGTCTTCGGCGACGAGGCATTGCGCGGGCGGGATTTGCAGAACTTCGGCGCCCTTGAGATACGGATCGGGGAAGGGCTTGCCGCGCTGGAGATCGGTCGCGGTGACAAGATGCTTGGGAATCGGCAAACCTGAGACTTTAAGGCGCACTTCGGCCAGGGCGCGGGTCGCGGAAGTGACGACAGTCCAGCGGGATTCGGGGATGGCTTGCAAAAGATGCAAAGCGCCGGGGAGGGCGACGACATCCGCGATGTCTTCGATTTCGCGGCGTTCGAGCTCGCGATTTTCGGCTTCATGATCGCCGTGAGGAAGAATTTCGCGGACGGTGGCGAGACTAGGGCGGCCGTGAGCTTGGCGAACCACTTCCTCGGCAACAAGGCCGTGTTCGAGAGCCCAGCCGGTCCAGACGCGAGCGACGGCGGGAGTGGAATCGACGAGGACACCGTCCATATCGAAGAGAACTGCGCTGCAGTGAATGAGAGTCATCGGCGGAGATGTTTGCCTTGGGTCAATAGAGATGGCACGAAAGCCTTTCAGGGTACTGGAGTCCGGGGAAATAGGGAAGATTGAGACGCAGCTGCGGAGGCGAAGGAATGCGTTTGGCGCGCCAGCTTTTCGGTTTTCCGCGGAGAAGAGCCGGTCCCGAGGAACTTGACTTAGTCCAGTAACTTAGTCCAGTATGGAGGCATGAAACCAGTGAACGTACATGAGGCCAAAACGCATTTTTCGCGGCTGCTACGGCGCGTGGCCGCCGGCGAAGAAATCACCGTCGCGAATCGAGGAGTCCCGGTGGCACGGCTCGTTCCGGTTCACGGCAAGCGCGGCGGCCGGAAATTGGGGATGTTGCGCGGCAAGTTTGTTGTTCCAGACGATTTCGACGCGCCGCTTCCGGAGGGAATTCTTGAGGCATTCGAGGGCAAGGAGAAACGAACCCGTAAGAAAACATGAGATTCTTGCTCGACACAAGCATTGTGCTCTGGAGCGTCGCCGAGGAGCATAGACTGAATTCGCGCGCGACGGAGTTGTTATCCTCGAAGGCTGCGCAGCTTTATCTCTCTTCCGCTTCGGTTTGGGAAATTGCCATCAAGTACGCGCTGGGAATACTTCCATTACACATCGAGCCGAAGGTTTTTATCCCTAAGGTCATTCGCGGAATGGACCTACGAACGGTGGACATCAGTCCGTTTCATGCGATCGAAGCCGGACGATTGCCGCGCCATCATCGCGATCCGTTTGACCGCATGTTGATCGCGCAAGCGCGGATGGAAAAAATGGTGCTGCTGACGGCGGACCGCGTGTTCCAGAACTATCAAGTAGAGATGATGTTTGGCGGGAGATAGAAGAAGGAAGCGAATTATTCGGGAAGGTTGGGGTGGGAGACGGGGTTCGAACCCGCGACATTCGGTGCCACAGACCGACGCTCTACCAGCTGAGCTACTCCCACCGCTGAAAGATAGTTTACGCTAGTTTTTCCGCGCGGAAAAGTGGACCAGCAAAGAAGAAGCAGAGCTGCAAAGAGAAGCCGCCAGAGGTGAACGGCAAGGGCGGAAGCGTGCGGGCTGTGAAAAGCGGTACCTCAGGGATGAAGCTGGGCATCAAAAAGGCGCCGGGGGAAACGGACAGGGGACGGCGGGCCACGGGGATTGCAAGAAGCAGGGTCATACGCTTAGAGTACGCTATACAAAACGCAGCCCAGGTCCGAAAACCGCCTTCGCGAACACTTGATCTCCGCGGTTGCCTGGAACGACGTTCCGCAGTTTTTGCGATTGCAGAAACACTTCGGTAAGTTCGAAGTGAGTTGCGAGAGCGGCGGCACGTGGCGGGGATTTGCAGGCGTGAAGGAAATCTTGTAGAAACACTGAATGTTCGAGTGAGCGGGCTCGAGGGGACGGGCCAGGGCTGATCATGAATAATTCACAACTATCGCGGGCAGAGGAAGCGAAGGTGAGAGGCGGCGAAGTGAGCCGCGGCCCGCTGCTGAGGCTGGAGATGCCCAGCGATCCGAGTTTGCTGTGCGCGGTGCGGGGCGCGGTGGAACGACTGACGGAATCGTTCGGATTTTCCGCGGAAGATTGCAGAGCGGTGACGAGAGCGGTGGACGAAGCGCTGGCCAATATTATTCGGCATGCGTACAACGGACGGGCGGACCGGCCGATTGAGTTGCTGTTCCAGTCGGTACGGCAAGAGGGCCGGGAGGCCGGCGCGGACGGACTTGAGATCCAGTTGTGCGATCAAGGGCCGGCGATCGACCCGGAAAAAATGTGCGGGAGGGCGCTGGACGACGTGAAGCCAGGAGGACTGGGGCTGCACTTCATTAGGGAGAGCATGGACATCGTTGAGTATAAGCGCGTGGATGAGACCAACCGTCTCCGACTGGTCAAATATGTGCGCGCGACGAAGAGAGAAGCAAAATCGTAAGGGCAGAAGGAGAAAAACACCGTGGAGATTTCGAGCCGGCAGATGGACAAAATAACGATTTTTGACGTGACGGGGGATATCGACCTGGCGAACTCGCCGGCGGTTCGAAAAGCGCTGTTGCGAGAAGTGAAGGAAAAACGCACGCCGCGTGTGGTGATGAACCTGAGCAAAGTGAGATATATCGATAGCTCGGGGGTGGCCTCGCTGGTGGAGGGGCTCAAGGCGTCGCGAGACAGCGGGACGCGGTTCATCTTGTTTGGATTGAGCACGTCGGCGCGGGAAGTTTTGCAGCTTTCGCGCTTGCTGAGGATTTTTGAGGTTTACGACAACGAAGAGCAAGCGCTGGCGCCCTAGAAATTGCAGATCAAGCGGCGAATTTTGTCCGAGCCGAAGTGGATTTAGTCACAGAGAATCGAGCGACGACGACCAGGGATGCGATTCGTGTCACAAATTGGCGGCAGCGTGGAGGATGCGCTGGCGTATGTGGGCGCGCTGGCCTCGCTGGGCGGACAAGCGGCGTACTACGCTTTTGTAGGGCCGTTCAAGGGCAAGCCGCTGCACTTCCGGCGGACGGTTTCGCAAGCCATGGACGTGGGCGTGCGAGCGCTGCCGATTCTTTCGCTGATTACGTTTTTTATCGGACTGATCCTGGCGTTGCAGGCCGCCTACGAATTGCGGCGATTCGGCGCGATGAGTTATGTGGCGACCGCCGTGGCGATTTCGATGTCGCGGGAACTTGGGCCGCTGATTACCGCGATCGTAGTGATTGGCCGGTCGGGCTCGGCGTTCGCGGCGGAAATCGGAACGATGAAGGTGACGGAGGAAATCGACGCGCTGGAAACGATGGCGATCAGTCCGATCCGTTTTTTAGTGACTCCGAAATTTCTGGCGATGATCGTGATGCTGCCTTGCTTGACGATTTGGGCCAACGCGATGGGGATACTGGGAGGATCGCTCTTTGGCGTGGCGCAGGCGGATTTCACGTTTGGGCGATATATTCAGGCGTCGCTGGATTCGCTGCTGCTGCGCGACATCATGACCGGGCTGGTGAAGAGCGTGATGTTCGGGATCACCATTACCGCAGTCGGGTGCCACGAAGGATTGATGACGGGAGCAGGAGCGGAGCAAGTGGGACGCTCGACCACGAGGGCCGTGGTGATGTCGATTTTTCTCGTGGTGCTGGTGGACCTGGTGTTTACGGGCCTGTTCTTCTTTGTGAGCGGAAGCTAGGGGCGATCGACGGTGGCGACGGAAATCGAGATCACGGATTCGGCAGACTCGCAGGTGATGGTTTCCTTGCGCGACGTGCGCGTGAGCTACGGCGAGGTCGAGATTTTGCACGGGATCACGTTTGACGTGAAGCGCGGCGAGACTTTGGTGATTTTGGGAGGGTCCGGTTCGGGAAAGAGCACGCTTTTGCGGACGCTGGTGGGGCTGGAGAAAGCGAGCTCGGGCGAGATCTGGATCAAAGGGAAAAATATCGCGGCGATTTCCGACGCGGAGATGGATGAAATTCGCAAGAAAATCGGGATGTCGTTCCAGGGCGGGGCGCTGTTCGGTTCGATGACGGTCGGCGAGAACGTGGCGTTGCCGTTGCGCGAGCACACCAAGCTAGAAGACACGACGATCGAAATTATGCTGCGGCTAAAGCTGGAGCAAGTGGGACTTGCGGGATTCGAATACTACATGCCCTCGCAACTCAGCGGCGGGATGAAAAAGCGCGCGGCGGTGGCGCGCGCGCTGGCGATGGATCCGGAGATCCTTTTCTTCGATGAACCTTCGGCGGGGCTGGACCCGATTATTGCGGCGGGCATCGACCATCTCATCCTGGAATTGAAGCAAGCATTTCGAATGACCGTGATCGTTGTGACACACGAACTGGCGAGCGCATACCTAATTGCGGACCGCATGGTGCTGATCGATAAGGGCCATCTCGTGGCCATGGGAACGACGGCGGAAATGCGGGCGAGCACGCAGCCGCGCGTACGGCAATTCTTGGACCGCGTGCCGGAGCCGGAAGTGGCGCACGAACAGGATTATCTGCAAATGCTCACGCAAGACCGTCGAGTGTGATGAGCGTGGGCAGGAGAAAGAGGGCGTGATGGCAGGAAAGCGCGAGCAGGTTTTCGTGGGACTATTCGTCATTGTTGCCGCGGGCGTTTTGATCGCCATGGTCTTCGCCATCTCGGGAGCCTTTGGGCGCACCGCGAAGACGTTTCATGCGTATTTTCCGTTCGCGGGCGGTATCGAACGGGGCGCGACGGTACGTTACGCGGGAGGCCCGAAGGTGGGGCGAGTCGAGAAGCTGGCCATCGACCCGCAAGATCCCGCGCGAATCGATGTCGTGTTTAGCGTCGAGACGGATATTCCGGTAAAGAGAGACAGTCACGCGAAAATCATGAGCATGAGTCCCTTGGGCGACAATCATCTCGAGATTCTGCCTGGCGGAGCGCAGACGGCGCTTGCTCCGTCTGGCGCTGTGCTGCCATCGGATCCTTACGTAGATTTCAACGCGCTGACAGCGCAGATCAACGACTTGGCGCCACAAGCGAAGGAGCTCATTCAATCGCTAAACGACCGCGCGACGGAGCTGAAAGTAACCATTAACCGTGTGAACGATTTGCTGAGCGACCAGAACCGTGCGAATCTTTCCGCGACCCTTGCTGATGCCCACGGCATGCTCGCGGAAAACCGCCCGCAGATAAAATCCACCATTCAGCATTTGGATGCCGTCAGCGGAAAACTAGAGCCCCTGATTCAAGACCTGCACAAAACATCCGACGAAGCCAGTCAGGCCCTTACGCACCTCGACACTATTCTCGGTGAAAATCGCGCCGATGTGCGCCAGTCCGTGATCGAGCTTCGCAAGTCCTTGACGGCCTTGACGACTATTACCGGGCAGTTGGACCAGACGATCGACGTAAATTCAGAAAACATCGACGAGATTCTGGAAAATTTCCGCCGTGTTTCCGAGAACTTGAAAGAATTCACGGAAACTATCAAGAAGCGTCCTTACACCCTGATTCGCGCAACAAATCCGCCCGAGCACAAACCGGGTGAGCGGCAATGAACCGATGGAGCGACTTACTCATGACCAGACGCACTAAATCGCCGGCTGCAATATGCATTGAGATGAGGCGAGCCGAATGTGAACGGCTGGCTTTTCGGATGGTCCCGAAGCTCCCTATCTGCCTGCTCACGCTGGCCGTTGCCTTGGCCGCCGGATGTGGAGCGACCCGGCCCAGCAACTATTACCAACTCACGATTCCCGGAAACTTAACGCCTGCGGCAAACGCCAACGCCGTCCCAGTCACGCTCCTGATTGGCCGGCTTACCGCTCCCGAACTCTACCACGAAGAACAAATCGTCTACGGCTCCGGCGGCGAGAGTATGGGACTCTACGAGTACCACCGTTGGGTCGAGCCGCCCGTGGACATGATTGAGGAAATTCTGCTGCGCCAGTTGCGCGCGTCCAGCCATTTTCGCGGCGTCTACATGCTGCGCAGCGATATCCACGGAGATTACCTTGTGCACGGGCGTCTCTACGATTTCAAGGAAGTTTCGGGAAGCACCCTGGTTGGCCGCGTCACCATGGAATTGGAACTCCGCGACATCAAGACGCACACGGTTGTCTGGACCCACTTTTACACGCACGACGAGCCTGCAGCGGCGAAAACTGTGGACGCCGTGGTAGCGGCTCTCGACAAAAATGTCCAGGAGGGCGTGGCGGAAATGCTGGCCAGCCTGGATGAATACTTCGCGGCGCATCCTCCGGCGCCCGCTACGCCGGCTGCGCCCTAAAGGCGCTTGGGATCTCCGATAGTCGGCATAGTCGTCTCAGCCGCTGCGCCGCAACGTCAAGAGCGTGACGTCGTCTTCAAATTCGGCGCAACTGCGATAGGACTGCAAGCCTTCGAGCAAAGTCCTGGAAAAATCAGGGAGGTGCACAGCCCCTCGCATAGCGCGGAGGCGAGCCTCCGCCAATTGGAGAAATCCCGAAGGAGTGAGCTGCTCGCCGCCAGGCGAACGTGCTTCCGTTGCGCCGTCGGAAAACGCCAGAATCATATCGCCCGGGCTGAGACAGACGCTCTGCTCGTTGTACAATTCGCCCGTTACGAAGCCGAGGGGCAGGTTTTCGAGGCCGTCGCCGATCTCGAGGAATTTTTGTTGACGCTCGCGCCAGAGAAGCATGCGCGGGTGAGCGGCATACGCAAAATTGAACTCTCCCGTCACGCCATCGAATGTTCCGGTCACGACGGTGGTCAGTCGCAAAGCCCCCTCGGAGTTTTCGGTGTCGAGCGTAAATTCATCATTCAGCGCGGCGAGCAGCGACGCGGTATCGCGAATGTCCTGATGTTTATGGAGCAGGTGGTGAACGTGCCGCGCCACTTTGCTGGCCACATAGCCATGTCCCACGCAATCCGCCAGAACGACGCGCGCGATATTGTCGCTGCAGGAAAAGACCGCGGAGAGATCGCCGCCGCGGTCTGCGCCCGAAGGCACAGCGATAACGTCGGCCTCGAGTCCCGCCAGTTCAAGCGAACGGTGGGCGCGTTCGTTGCCGGCCCAGAGCTCCATGCAGCCAAACGGCCGCGCGGCCGACGTCGTGCACTCCACTTTATCCGGTTCGAGCTTCCTGAATTTCATACCATTTTTGATGCAAGCAGGTGCCGATTCGCTACGCGCACGCCTGTGACATCGGCAGCATAGAGCGTTTTATAAGTTTAGCCAGCCTTTTAACCGGATGGAATTTCCGCGATAGGCTCATACAATGACACTTCTTATTGCGGGGCGATATGCCAGTTACAGGCAGGAACTCGTGCAACTCGTATACCGGACGTGGAATCTTTAGCGGATAATGAGGAAGTCATGAAACCATGGCTACCAGCCGCTTCTCCTGTCCTGATAATCTTTGGACTGCTCTATCCGTTCTCTATGTTAGCCCAGGAACGGGACTCGACTCGGTCAGATTCGGCACCCATGGCAATGCGCCAGCAGGAGACTTCGTTTAGCGCGCATCCGTGCTTTGGAGGACAGGACCACGAGGAAGAAGATCGACGCGCTAAAAAAGCGTATGCAAATCTTCCCGGGCCGGCCCGATTTTGGCTGACTGAGGATGCTTTCTATATTATCTCGCCGCAAGAGCGCTGTGCCTTTCTGCTTCTATCAACAGACCGAGAGCGAACTCAATTCATACAACAATTTTGGGCCAGACGCGCTCCTGACCCAACATCACTGGACAACTCATTCGAGCTTGAACATTACAAGCGCATCGCTTTTGCTGATGAAAAATACGGAGAGCGAATCTCCGGGTGGAAAACAGACCGCGGCCGAATTTATATCCTCTTTGGTCCGCCACATTCCATTGAGTCTCATCGCGCAGGCGAGAAAAATGACTGTCCGACTGAGGTAGGACCTCAGACCTTTCCCTATCCCGCGGAGGTTTGGCACTATCATCATCTTCGGGGTGTAGATGACGATGTGGAACTGTGCTTTCTGGACCCAGATGGCTCTGGGAACTTTCGCCTCTCTCTGTCACCCGAGGGGAAGGTTGAACCAATTTTTATTCCGTCAGATGTTTTTGGCTTCGGAAATGGAGGAATCAGAACGAAGTCCACTCGCTCCATCGAGCTTTATGTAGGCCCGATGCCCACACCGCAGGTGAAATTCAAAGACCTGGAAGCAATCGTGACTGCCCGGGTTATCCGAGACCAAGTACGTTTTGACCATCGAATTGAATATTCAAAGGCGACAGACGCTACAACTTTGGCCCGAATCACGGTCTCTATTCCAGCCGAGCAAGCCAATTCAGCTGGCTATAGCGGTGGCTCGCCGGCCGAATTCGAAGTTTTCGGGCGTATCAGCGAGCCGTCCGGTTGGGTCGCCAGGACGCTTGAAAGTAAAATCCCACCTGATGAGCGCCGCGATGCCTTTCATTCCCGGCCAGGAGAGCAAATCATTGCCGCTTTGGCGCCAGGGACCCACAGGCTCGCGATTGTAGTCAAAAACGTGGCCACAGGAGAAGTCGGTGTATCGGATACATCCATTGAAGTCCCTTCTTATACGGAATTAGACGCAAAGAAATGAACCTACTGTTTGCGCACTGAGGAGTCCCCAGGAAAGACCTACCCGCACACAGGACCGGTAAAACAGCCAGAGAATCGCACTCGCCCGAGTTGGCTAGACGGTTGCAAGCTGGATACGCCGCCCTACGACTTTCGCTGGGCTTGCTAGACTAATTGGGAGGAATTGCGTCCCCGCGCATGAGCCCCCATGAAACGGATCGCCGCCATCTGGAGCGGCAAATCGTGTACGCGCGCCCGATTGTCGTTTTGCTTTCCATTTTGGCGTTGTTGCAGCAGCCCAACCCCAAGGAAGCCGAACGCACGATCTCGTTTCTGATCGCCTATTTAATCCTTTCTCTGGCAGTGATTCCGCTCGAACGGTTTCTCCGCAAACGAGCCTGGCATTTGCCGATTGCCTGCGATCTGCTGGCACTCGGGATATTCATGTACATCAGTCCTTCCTCGGTGCCCGTCTGGTTTCCTTATCTTTTTATCTGCTGGGTTGCGGGGATGCGCTGGGGGCTCCGGGCAGCCTTCCCGCTGTCCGGCGCGCTTGCGCTCATTTTGGTTCTGCTCACCGCCGTTAAAGGGGAAATCGGCTGGATGCGCGTGATTGCCTGGATGGGCCTGCTGGGCGGCACGTTTGCCGGCGGCGCCGCGCTGGCTTTTTTGGCGGACCGCAGCCGCCACTTCGCCTCGCAAAACGACTTTTTTTCCAGCATTACCGCGACACTTCAGGTGGATCAGGGACTGGCCGAATCGTTGCGCCTGATGCTGGACGAACTGGCCGGCGCATTTGAGGTCGAAGTCGCGCTGCTCGCTTACCGCGATTCGGACCTCGAGCGTATTTATATCTGGCGCCTCAAGGCGGGCGAGAGCGAGCGTTTGATCCCCGAAAGCTACCCTCTTGCCCGTGCCGATGGTTTCCTGCTTGACGACATGGACGCCACCGTTTGCTGGAATAGCCTGGAAGGCGTCGGAAACGGCTTCGGATGGGACCGCCGCGACGGACGACGACTTAATAACCTGCCGCGCCTTCCTGGTCCCACGCAGCAGGAACTGAGCATGCGCTCGATGCTCTCCGTGGCCTTTGACCAGAGCGGCCAGCCCGCCGGACGGCTCTTCCTGATCAATGGGCGCAAGCCCTTCGAGCGCCCGGACCTTGCCTGGCTCGAACGCATCGCCCGGCACGTCGGCCCTTCGCTCGAAAACGTCTTTTTGCTCCGGCACCTGCGCGCCCGGGCCATTGAGGGCGAGCGCAGCCGCATCTCGCGGGACCTGCACGACGGCATTCTGCAGACGCTGCTTAGCATCGAAATACAGCTCGACGTCCTGCGCCGCAAGGTCGCCGGCGCGCCGGATCAGGCCGAAGCCAGCCTCGGAAACCTGCAACAGACCGTCAAAAACGAGTCTGCCGAACTGCGCCGTATGGTGACGGATTTGCGCCCCCTGCGCGTGCAGAGCGCCGATCTGGTCGATTTAATGCACGGTTTTGCCGAGCGTTTCCGCAACGAATCCACCCTGGCCCTGGACGTGATGATCGAATCCGCGGACCTGCACGCTCCAGACCGCGTCTGCCGCGAGATTTTCCAGATTTACCGTGAAGCACTCAACAACATAAAAAAGCATGCGAAGGCTTCCCATGTCGTGGTAAAACTGACGCAGGATGACAGTCGCATTGTCCTCGTGGTTGATGACAACGGCGAGGGCTTCAGTTTTGCCGGCAGGTTCACTGGGGATGAGCTCGACCGCCTGCGGCTGGGTCCGATTTCCATCAAGGAGCGAACGCGTACTGTGGGGGGCGTGTTGACCGTTGAGTCGAACCCTGGCCATGGAGCGCGACTGACTATCGAAGTCCCGCTCGGTTGACATGGCCAAAACTAAACAGCAAATTCGCGTCCTTCTCGCGGACGACCACGCGATCTTTCGCGACGGCCTCCGCAAACTCCTCGATTCCGACGAAGACATCACCATCGTCGGCGAAGCGCAAAACGGCGCGGAGTGCATCAAACTTCTCGCCAAACTCAAGCCGGAAATCTTGCTGCTGGATTTGCGCATGCCGGATAAAGACGGCCTCGCCGTCCTTGAGGAAGTGAATTTCGATACGCTGCCCACGCGCGTCATCGTGTTGACGGCCGCGGAAGACGATCGCGACGTCGTGAGAGCCATGCGGCTCGGCGCCCGCGGTGTCGTGCTCAAGCAGTCCGCCACGGACCTTTTGGTGAAGAGCATTCATCGCGTGCATGCCGGAGAAATCTGGCTGGATAATCGCATGACCGCCGAGGTGATGAAGGCCTTCTCGAAGTCTTCCGAATCCGGTCCGCGCCGCGAAAAACCGCTGCTCAGCGACCGCGAAAAGGAAATCGTGCAATTGGTCGCGCAAGGTTTTCGGAACAAAGAGATTGGCGAAAAACTCTTCATCAGCGAGCAGACGGTAAAGAATCACCTGCACAATATTTTCGATAAGCTCGGCGTCTCCGACCGCCTCGAGCTCGCGCTCTACGCGATACATCACCGGCTCATCGACCAATCCTAATTTCATTCTTCGTCCGAATCGCCGCGCCTTCTAGGATGCGCGGCGCAGCTCCTCGCGGATGACGCGCCGGAGCGCCTTCTCGAGAGGCTCCTGCTTGCTGCGCGCATGTTGCCGCAAGACTTCGTTGATGAGCGCCTGATAGCTGCCACCGCCCGCGCGTTCGATTTGGCCGCGGAACCAGGCCAGGATTTCCTTATCGAGACGGATAGTGATACGGGTTTTGCCTTTTGGAACCGAAACGACAGCGCCGCGCTTAGCCTTGCTGAAATCGTATTCACGCTTCATGGTGTTCCTCGTATTGACGCTTCTCCCGGGCGGTTGCCGGACGTGCCGAAATCAAGCGGATATTGTCCCCGCTCCATGCGTAGACGACGACCAGTACACGGCCAGCGACGTCGCTTCCAAGAGTGATCCAGCGCAGTTCCTCCTCCGAATGGGGATCTCGCATCGTAAGCGCAAGATCATCTTCGAGGACGGCGGTAGCGTCAGCGAAGTACACTCCATGCTTGGAAAAGTTGGCATGGGCCTTGGCCGGGTCTCACTCGTAGCTCACAGCCTAAGTGTATGCACATTTGTGCATACTTGTCTAGATGGAAATTTTAATCGGGGAAGAGTATCAACCACCCCAGAAGAGCTTTCAGGAATGGCGGGCGGCGAGGCGGGCGAGACTTGGATTCTGCTCGAGCCAGAGAGAATCGGCGAAACCGCGCCGGGGAGCGCGCAAGAGCAGAAAGAGCTCACCGGCCCAGAGAAGAATGTCCAGCAGCCGGCCGCGTTGCAGGTTGTCCATGTTTTCGCATTGCAGAGCCACGTCCAGCGCTCTCCGTGAACATTCCTCGATAAAGGATCGCAGCGCGGGAAGTTCCAGCGGAATACGCCCGACCTTCTGGCTTCTTGGATCGATGCGTTGCAAGTTTTCGTAGCAGAGATCGATGAAGTGATCTAGGCAAAAATCCTGCTGAGCCATGGAAGCCACAGCAGTCCCTTCACAAAAATCCACTGCACAGATTTTGTCCTCAAACATCTTTGATATGGCCCCCAACTCAAGTCTCGCTACTCCCATGCCGCCACAACCTCCCCTCTTCCATATAACCCAAAGAAAAGTTGGATGTTGCGAAGGCGTTCTACCGTTGCCGGAGCATGCAAAAATTCCGGCGAAAAATCATCTCGAGCGCGCTCTCAAGCTACACACACCGCTTCTTCGTTGTGTAGCTCGACGTTCCGCTCCGCTACCCCGGCGTATTCCTCAAATTGCTGCGAATCTCGCGCGGACGCGGCTCCATAGGCGGCAAAAGTTTGCACGCGCAGGCAGCGATCCAGATACGGCGCCAACAAGGCGCGCACCCAGCGCACATTCTCGTTGCAACGCCGCATGCCGTCCTCGCCGCTCCACAGCGTAACGACCGTGACAAGCCTGGCTTCCTGGTTTGCGATCATCACGAAACTTCCCGCGAAGCCGGCGACTTCCCCGAACGCGCTGCTCAAGGCGGCCGGCAAAGCCGCGCGCACCTTGTGGGCTTCGCCGGGCTTAGCCACAAACTCAATGTTCAAAGCCGCGACACAGGAGTCGGCTGAAGATGCCCGGAATGTCTGCGCCTCGGAGTTCATCAGTTTCCGATCCGCAAGCTGCAGCATAGATTTGGTTGGGTGAGAGTTTGGCATGGAGTGTGGCACGGAGCCTCCAGAATCATAGGTCCTCCCCACTTTCGGGGAGGCGCATCCTCGCCGGTCCAGGTCCGGCTCGGATGCGCCCAGGTGGGACACGCGTGGGACAGGGGAACCGTCCCTTCGCAGAAGGACGCGCTAGCTTGCGCTAGGTTCCTACAACCGGGTAGTGCGGCTAGCAGCCATTTCGTTTCACCCATTTGGTTCAAAATGGGAACGGGGAATCGTTGCTCCTTGCCGATGGCGCGGCTATACTCCTCACCACCAAATCCGAGGTCGACGTGGAACTCTTCGCATTCACCAGGGAATACGTGGAGCGGCTCCGCGAGGGAGATCCCTCGACGGAACAACACTTCGTCGCGTATTTTGACCAACTCTTGCGCATCAAGCTGCGCGCGAAGAAGCTCCCCTCGGAAACCGTCGAAGATCTTCGCCAGGAAACCTATATCCGCGTCTTGGTGACGTTGCGTAAGGATGGCGTTCGCCAGCCGGAGCGATTTGGAGCCTTCGTTAACTCCATTTGTAACAACGTTTTGATGGAGTTCTACCGCGCTTCCTCCAAGACCAGCCCGTGGGATGACGCCTACCTCGAAAAGCCCGACCAGGCTATGGACCTCGAAGGCCTTCTTGTCACCAAGCAGTCTAAAGAACGGGTCAGACAGATCTTAAAGGAGCTGCCGAAAAAGGACCGCGAACTCTTGCAGGCTTTCTTCCTCGATGAAAAGGATAAGGACGAGGTCTGCGGGAGGTTTGGCGTGGATCGCGATTATTTCCGCGTGCTCCTGCATCGCGCCAAAGATAAGTTCAGGGTTTTGTATGAGAAAGACAGGGAAGAGCTATCGGGAAGAACTCCGCCGAGGGATCGGGCATGAAACGAACTAACCGGTATCTTCACTACTCGTTGGATGACACAAATGGATCACACTGAAGCGGTGCGGCTGCAAGCCGCCGAAAAGTACCTTCTGGGAGAGCTTCCGAAGGCCCAGCGCGAGGAGTACGAAGAGCACTACTTCGACTGCCCTGCCTGTGCTGAAGAGCTCAAAATGACCGTGACCTTTCTGGAGAGCGCCAAACAGATTGCACGTCAGGATGCCTCGGAAGCCATTGCTGAAAAAGGGCTTGTGCCGGTACCGGCTGGAGGCTGGTTCCGTTGGCTTCGGCCTGCCTTTGCGGTTCCGGTGTTCGCTTTGCTGCTCGCCATTATCGGCTATCAGAGCCGCATCGTAATTCCGAGTCTCAAGCATGCCACCTCCCACGCCGCGACTGCGGAGGTCGTTAAGTCCTTTTCTCTCATGTCCGTAGGCTCACGTGGAGAGGGTTCCTCCTTGGTCGTTAGCGTAGGCCCTCACGAGGATTTTGGTCTTGACGTGGACATGCCCGGAAACTCGACAAACGGCTACGAGTGCGAAATTCGCGACGCTTCCGGCAAGGTACGCTTTTCCTTGCCGATTTCCTCCGAAGAAGCGAAGCGCACGGTCCACATTCACGTTCCGGGAGGGTCTCTCCAACCGGGTAAATACAGCCTGGTCATTTTGCCGGGCCGGGCTTCGTCCGGACAGATCGTCCAGGCGAGCTCCGGTATTCAGAAGCCGTTTTCCGTTGAATTTGTCCCCTAGATGCATGAGTATTGTGCCCCGTTAAACTTCACTTTTAAGAGGTGTCCCCCATGAGCATGGACCAACGTATCCCTTTCCACTTCAATGCCAAAGGCCACGCCTTCAGCGCGCATTTTGTCCGCCCAGTTGACGTACCGATTGCGGCGCAAGCCGCAACCTCATTACCGACGATCGGCGGCCACGCGCATTCACGCGTGGAAAACTTTCATGCTCCGAGGCTCGCCTCTTTCGCTCTGGGAGAGACGCACGTTTCTGGGAGTTGGCAGGAAGACACTATCGTTACCACGAGCGCCACTTCGGTCCTTAAATCTTTGAATCTTCTCGATTTCTTGACCGTGGATAAAATTGTTTCGCGGCTGACGGCTCAATACACGACTCACACCACCCTCAAAGACAGCCATATCATCGCCCTCGGCAGCCACTTTGAAAACCTCCGCCTTGGTGGCCATGAAGTGAACGTGATATTTCGTCACGATCTCCTCATTAACTCCAAAACTTTCGGCCAATTGAGGGATAATTTGCAAAGCGACAAAAAACCCGATAAGAGAACCGTGGTGGAAGACGGAGTGGCCCTTTGCTCGCTTGTGGACAAGATCGAAGTCGACCCCAGCCTGAGGAGACTACCCGGCTTCGAGATCGAGGGGCACATTATCCGCATTCCGCATTTTGGCGAGATCGCGCTGGCCGAATTGTTCGCGGAGCCTGGGGCTCTTACACTGACCATGCTCAGGTTCAAGTTGGGTTCCCCCGACGGCGGGAGTGGCACTGGCGGAGAAACAGGAACGAACGGCAAGCCCATGCCGCCAACCTCCTGAGGCCTTGTTTTGCCCTCTTAACGGCTGTGATTATCCTCTTCCTTGGTTCCGGTTGCCGTTCGTCGGCATCCGTCTACGACAACATCAAGTCGCAAGTCGATCGCGGCGAATTCAATTCCACCTTGGCAGAAGTCAATGGCGCGCTGCGAAGCTATCGAACGTCGAGTCCCGAGTGGGAATGGCGCTTCCGCACACTTAAAGCCCGGATTCTCATCTCAAGTTCTCGAAGCGAGGAAGCGCTCGCCGTTCTCGATCCCGAGCCGCCGGTTTCTCTTGCGCGGACGGAGATTCCCGAGCAACGCAAGCTCTATCAGGGAATTGCTCATCGCTATACTCAGCAGTTCACGGAGGCCGAGCGCGACATTTCCGCAGCGGGGAAATACGCAGAGCAACTGGGTACCTTTTATAAATGTCAGCTGCTGATTGCAGAAGCCGATCTTTCGGTCGATGAAAAAAAATACACTCAGGCCGAAGCAAATTATCGGACTGCTCTGGGTCTTGCCCACCGTCAATCCTTCCCGCGATTGGAAGCCAACGCGCTTGCGGACTTGGCGCGTCTGGCTACCGACCAAGGCCACTACGACGAGGCTCTTGACCGAAATCTCGAGGCTCTCCAACTCGCCAAATCCTTGGATTTGAAAGGGATCGTCGCTACCATTCTTGGAAACCTAGGCTGGGACTATTTAGAGTTGGGAGATTTCGAAGCCTCGCTGGACTTTTTTAGCCGGAGCGCGCAGGCATCAGCGACAAGCGGTCTGACGGGCTATTCCGCCTACTGGTTTTCCGGAGCTGCAGGTTCCTACCTTGCTCTTCACGACTATTCCTCTGCAGAGGGTCTAGCTCTCAAAACGCTTGCAAGCGCGAAAGAATTGAACGACGCAGAGACAATCGCCGTCTGCCTGAACACCTTGGCCGGAATTATGCTGCGTACCAACCGACTCGCGGAAGCAGAGCATTATAATCAGGAAGCGCTGAAATTCGAACAGACGGGCAAGGACAAGCTGCACGTTCTTGATTCGTATAATGTGGCAGGCGAAATCGCGGCGGCCGAGGGGCATTTCGCGGAAGCAGACGAGCTGTTTGAGCGTGTTATTGCCGATCCCGGAGCAGACACGAAGTTGCTCTGGCAAGCCCAGGCTGGGCTCGCTCAAGTTCGAGAGGGCCAAGGGAGAACGGCCGAGGCGCAGAGGCAATACGTCAAAGCGATCCAGACCTTTGAAACGGCTCGAAGCTCTATCAATCACGATGAGTTGCGGCTCAGTTTTCTCTCCAGCGGCATCGCAGTCTATGGGAATTACATCGACTTCTTGATTTATCATAAGAGGCCATTAGTCGCCCTGAGCGAGGCGGAACTCAGCCGATCCCGGACCCTCGCGGAGGGCCTCTACTCAGGTACACAAGGCGCACCTCCAGGAAGCGAGCTTCGCGTCCAACCTCAACAACTCGCTCGGCGGCTCCATTCCACGCTCCTCTTTTTTTGGCTGGGAGAGGACCACTCCTATCTTTGGATCATCACACCGCAAAAGGCGGCCTGCGTCGCTTTGCCACCCGCGCGGGAGATCGACCCGCTCGTAAAATCCTATCGCGAAGCGCTGCTTGGTTCTCGTGATCCGCTTGAGATGGCGAACGCAGATGGACAGAAGCTGTACGATTTACTCGTCGAGCCCGCGACAAAGTTCATTCCACCAGGTGCGCGCGTCATTGTGCTGCCCGACGGCAGCCTCTACAGCCTCAATTTCGAAACGCTCATCGTGCCTGGTCTCAAGCCGCACTACTGGATCGACGACGTCACCTTGACTACGGCGAGCTCCCTGACACTTCTCGCTGGCGCCGCCTCGCGCCCGGCGCCCAAAGAGAAGAGCCTTTTTCTCGTAGGTAACACAGTCCCACCAAACCCCGATTTTCCCGCCCTGCCGCAAGCCGCCGCCGAGATGCACGATGTCGAAAAATATTTCCCCGCGGAGGGCCGCGAAGTTCTTTCGGGCAGCCAAGCCACTCCCGCCGCCTATTTAAATAGTGACCCGCAACACTTCACTTATCTCCATTTTGTAACCCACGGCACCGCCAGCCGCGCGCGCCCGCTCGAGTCCGCCGTCGTCCTCAGCAAAGACAAGGACGAAGATTCCTACAAACTCTACGCACGCGACATCGTCAAACACCATCTCTCCGCGTATCTGGTCACCATTTCCGCTTGCAACGGTGCAGGCACGCGCGCGTATTCCGGCGAAGGGCTCGTCGGCCTATCCTGGGCGTTCCTCCGCGCCGGTGCCCACAACGTCATCGGCGCCCTCTGGGAAGTCAGCGACACTTCCACACCCGACCTCATGGATAAGCTGTACAACGGGCTAAGCCATGGAGAAGACCCCGCCTCCGCCCTGCGCGCTGCAAAGCTTTCCCTCCTACACTCAGACAGCGTTTTCAGCAAGCCGTACTACTGGGCGCCTTTCCAACTCTACGCCGGCTCCTGACATCCCACCGTTCTTCACCCCTGCGGCTCGGTCTCCCGGTGTGCATTGCAGCGCGCGCCGCCGCTCCCTCCCCGAGACACATCAAAAGGTGAAACGTGCGTGAAACGATTTGTTTCTCTCCGGCACTACTCAAAGTCTTGCAATCTTTCCCAAGGAGTGTGTCCGTGCCTCAAGATCGTTCCAACCGTCAAAGTAACGCACCACTCTCCGAGACCGTCTCGGAAGACCCAAATAACGCCTCCGTTTGCCCCCGGATCGAACGCTGTGAGTTTGAGAGTTTGCTCGAGCGCGCCATGGAAATCCTCGGCCCACAGGCAAAAACAGTTTCCTCTTCCCACGCCTGATCGCAAAAAAGCGCGAGCGGCGCAACAGGTAAGCGCCGCTCGCGCTTTTTTTGTTTGGCCGCCGAAGGGCGCCTCTCGCCTCAGGACTTCAGTGCGGCAAGCAGGTTTTGTCCGTTGGGGCTGCCCAATCCCGTGCAGGCGTCCCAACCTTTGCCCGCCTTGTAGTCCCCATTGGTTCCGCTGGTGATATCGCGAAACGTGGCCTCCGCCGGCGCGACGTAAAGCAGGGCATTCAGGAAACCAGCCGGCTTGCTAAGTCCTTGATTAACGCGTGCAGTGAGCCCGGCCCATAGCGGCGCGACCGCGCTGGTTCCCCCCACGGGAGGAATGCCTTGCGAAGGATCAGGGAAGCTCGTCCCATCGCAGACAATGCGATAGCCAGACTCCGGAGCGGCGTCGCCGGCAACGTCGGGCACGCCGCGCATCACGGGACCCGCCGGATCGACAGCCGGGGGCACTCCCGCATTTTGCTGGTAACTCGGCAAAGCGAAAATGCGGCTCACTCCGCCTCCCGTTCCATCGTTTTTTCCATCGTGCCAGACCACTTCCTTGGAGATAGCCTCGCTCGTGGCGGAAACCTGTGTGCCTCCACAGGCCAGGACAAAGGGACTTGAAGCCGGGAAGTCCACATGCGCCTTGCCATCCCAGTTGGGATCATCGGCGGCGTGGTCCGCGGAGCCGTTGTCCCCCGCCGCGACGCAAACCGTAACGCCGAGTTGCGCGGCGGATTGCAGCAACTGATCGAAGGCGTTCGTGAATTGCGCAGTCGCGCTGTCTTCAGGTCCGCCCCAACTGATCGAAACAATGTTCGGCTTGTTCACCGAATCGTCCAGGATGGCGCTCATCACATTCAAAAAACTCTGGTCCGAGGCATCAGGCGCAAAATAGACCACAATCTTGGCGCCCGGCGCGATCGAGCCGCATACTTCGATGTCCAGCATCACTTCGACGTCGGGATTATTTGGATCGAGCGCGTTCGTGCCCGGGCTGTTCTTTCCGCCGTTTGGATAGCTGACCGCCGTCACGCTCGGCAGTTTCGTAAGGCCCAGCTTCTGGAAGTAGGCCGTCAATTCTTCCGCATGGAAGCCGCCGCCGAGTTCCAGGATGCCGATGGTCTGGCCGGTTCCATCCAGATTTTTCGGGAAATTATAAAGCGAAGCGAGCTGTGGTGGCGTGAATCCGGTCGGTACCGACGTCGCTGCGGCCGAGGTGTGGGAAGTTGCACCAACGCCTGCCGCGCGGGCCGTGCCACGCTGGATGCGGTAATGCGGCTTTGCGAAAGGCCGGTTGTCGAGTCCGGTCACGCTGGTCACGATGCCTTGCAAATCTTCAGGAATGAGAATATCGCCTTCGCGCCCTCGATAGGTCACGTCGCCGGATTTGTACATTTTCAGCTCGACGCCGAAGGCCTTACTGTAGGCCTCCGCGGTGGCTGAGAGCGTGACGGAACGCTGTCGCGCGCTCGAACTCACCACGCTCAACCCGTTTTCCTTTGCGAAGGCTTCGACTTTCGCAATATCCGCGGGATCGGCGCCGTGCCTCGCCGCGTGTTCTTCGCGTGTCATGTACGTGCGCTCGCCCGGCTTCCGTTTGTTCTGCTCTTCGAAAGAGGGAAGCTCGTTCTGGCGGCGCACCGTGACCGTGACGCGGAAAGCCTCGCCGGGCACCTCTCCGGTGAGTTCCGCGTTGGGATTACGGTGCTTCGTACTGCCTGCTAGCCGCGTTTGTTTTTGTCCTGCGTTCATGATGGAATTCTCCTTTCTACTTCTCGATCTCCAGGGTCTTTTCTTTTTCTCCGATACCGGAGAAAAGCTTCTGCTTAGCGCACCGGGGGCGGGTTTCCCGATGAACGCAAATTGATCACATTGTTCAGCATGTCAAACCAGAACGGCGCGCCCATCACAATGGCGAAGGACGTCAGCAAAATACCCAGCAATTTCAAAATGCCTCCTTCGAGGCCGTTGGGGAACGCGCGGACGTCGTCCAAATTCCGCGACCATCCGATCGGCGGCGCGTTTGCTTCGCGTATTTCTCCGGCGACCTGCTGTAAGGAAACCTCGGGGCTGGTGGACTTGGCTGGAACTGTAGAGTGAACCTTTTTTACCGCCTGCGCAACCACTGCACTTCGCATCGCCTGGTCGCTCCACAACTCCTTCACAATCATCAAAGTGTCCGCGTTCACCGCAACACACAACACCAACCCCGCCACAAAAATAATTTTTTGCGCCATGCGCTTGTACCAGCCGCTCACGCGCGCCATGGTGTCGTCGTACCAGTGCTCGACCTTGAGTCGCGCCGTCTCCAGATCGCCGTTGGAGGAATCGATGATATTGAGCAGCGTTCCCCGCAGCTTTGCGTCGGGAATTTGCGTCACGCCAGCCCGCAATGATTGCATCGTGCGCGGCTGGTTGGCGTCCGCCGGCGCGACGATGTCGAGCAAAGCCGCCGCGAACATGCGCGCCGAAATGTAGGAAGGCTTCTCTCCCTCGGGCGCAGTTCCCGTGATAAGGGGGTGCTCAAAGAGTTTTGTGGTGTAATCGTTCGGCCCATTCTTCAGCATGTTGCGAATCGCTTTTTCAAGCGTCTTGGCGCGCAGCGAAAAAATACTCGCAATCACCTCTTTCACACCCGAGCACCCGATGCTCAGCGCCAGGTAGATGAGCACCAGTCCAATCACCACTTCCAGGACTTGCGACCCGAACATGCAATCCTCCCCGCGGAACGCGTGAGGCCGCCGGCACACACGAAACTTTGGGAAAAGAAGAAGCTTCGCTCAGGCGCTTTGCCGTGGCGAAAAGCGCCGTGCTCGCGCCGTCCTGCAATTAGTGCGCTTCAGCTGCGAAACGTTTCACCACTCCTGATTCACTACTCACCAAGACCCAGCCAAATCCCAGGTTCGCGCGGAGGGGGCACATGCCAGCCGGATTGGACAACCTGAAGCACATCGTCGTTCTCATGATGGAGAACCGCGGCTTCGATCACATGCTCGGCTTCCTGCAGAGCTCTAACTACCAGATCAACGGGCTCACCGGGACAGAGTCCAATCCAGACACCGCCGGCAGCCCCGTTCAGGTCACGAATGATTCCATCTATTACGGTGATCTCACTCCCGATCCCGACCATTCTCACTTCGGCGTCATGAAGCAGATGTTTGATGGCTCGGACCCCGCTTCCACGCTAGTCCCGCCGATGAGCGGCTTCGCCAAAAGCTATGGCGGCGTCACCAACAACGTCGGCAAATCCCACAACATCATGAAGTGTTTTTCGAGCGCCAAGCTCCCGGTGATTTCCGCACTCGCTCAACAGTTCTGCCTTTGCGACAACTGGTTTTCCTCCGTACCCGGACCTACTTTTCCGAATCGCGCTTTCGCCCACGCCGCGACCTCCATCGGCCGCGTCGACATGTCCCCCATCGGCTACGTGGGAATTTCCAAGACCATCTACGAATTGCTCGACGGCTACGGCATCGATTCGCGGATCTACTACAACGACACCACGCTCGCCGCCACCTTTCCTAGGCTCATGCTCAAGATGAATCAGTACTTCGGCGACTTCCAGGATTTTCTCAACGCCTGCGGAAACAACACGCTGCCCACCTATAGCTTCATCGAGCCCCGCTACAACACGCTCGAACTCGAAAACATTTTTAATGCCGCCAGCGATCAGCATCCCGATCATGACGTGCAAGAAGGCGAGCGGCTCATTCAGCGCGTGTTCACCGCCATTTGGAGCAACGTCGCCGTCCGCAATTCAACCTTGCTCGTCATCACTTACGACGAGCACGGCGGCCTGTTCGACCATGTTCCGCCGCCACAGCGCGTCCCTAATCCCGATGGAAAAAATTGGGCTGGCGCCGTCGGCAATCCGGACCCGCCCTTCGATTTCACTTGGCTGGGCGTCCGCGTCCCCGCTCTTTTAATCTCCCCCTACATTAAGCCGAACACGATCGACTCGACCCTCTACGACCACACCTCTTTCCTCGCCACTACGCGCAGAGTCTTCGTGCCTAACTGGCAAGCTAGCTTCCTCACCCAGCGCGACAAAAACGCCAACACTTTCGAAGGCGTTTTCAATTTGGAAGTGCCGCGCACCGACAACATCCAATTCGGCGCATCCTTTCACGTCGCAATTCCCGCCGTCAGTCCGGAGCAGCTCGTCCTGAAGCCGCTCACGGAGCATCAGCGCGGCCTCGTTCGAATGGCCGCTTATCTCGAGCAGCAGTTGCCCGCTGCAAAGAGGACCGGCATCGACCCAAACCTCATCCGCACCGAAGGCGCCGCCGCGCAATACATCGCGCAAGTGATGCAGATCCTCCGCGACGCAGCGCCACCGGCGCCCAAGCGGCCTTGAACGCCGCCAAAAATGGAGCGACATTCCCATGCTGAAGCGAGCTCAGATCCGCCCGCACTTCCCAACGAACTCGACTCTCCTATGCATTCCGCTGCTCATGTCCGCTTTCATCGCTCCCGCTTTCGCAGCGCAGCAGCCGACCGCAACGCCAACAGCCGCAAAACCTGGGAAGAAAGCCTGCCCGCCCTCCAAGAAATCGGCCAATGGCCCGCAACCTCCCGCCGCTCCACAGGCCCGGCAGCCGCAGCCGCCAAGCGCTCCTCAATCGCCCGGCCCGCAGCCTCCTGGCACTCCCCCGAGCACGCTCAAATCGCTCGAGAGCAGTCCAATCATCGGCGATATCGAAAAGCTATTCACCTACCAGCCGCATTTCATCGTCCAAAGCGTCGTGGCCGGCAGCGGCACGGGCGGCGGCGGTCAATACGTCCATGAATTCGACCGCGACCCATGGATGCGAAAAATTTCGATCACCGGCCTCGTCACCATCCGTCAGTTCTCCATGGGCGAAGTACAGCTTCGTCTTGCTCACAATCCCTTCACGCCCTGGCCGCGTCCGCTCAGCGAACAGAGCAAAGCCGTCTTCCACCTCTATGCGCGCGCCCGCAATCTCCCGCAAATGCCGTTCTACGGCATCGGCCCGGATGCGAACCTCGCCAATCAGGCCTTCTTCAGCGAGCGCGATGTCCTCACCGGCGTCGATGCCTCCAATCCTCTCGCATCCTGGATCGATCTCGGCGGCCGCCTCGAATCCATCTGGAATTCCGCCGGCCCTCCCAGTTCCGCCCTCGCGCAATCCATCACCGCGCTTTATCCAACCACTCCCGGTCTCGCGGAGCAGCCAAATTTTTTCCATTACGAAATCTCTCTCCACCCTCACTATCCCGCTCAGCCGCCATTCAACATCGATTACCTCATCAGCTATGGCTTTTATCAGGATCACAGCACGGGGCAATATTCCTTTCGCCGCCTCAAATTTAATCTCTATAACAACCTCTATCCCTTTCACACCACCGACGTGGAATGCAGAAGAATCCCGAACAAAGATATCTTCTTCACTCTGCACAGTTTGATCATCGCGTCAGACGCCAGCGCCGGCCATCTCGTCCCCTTTTATTTGCAGCCCACGCTTGGCGGCACCGACGCCAACAGCGATCCCACTCTCCGCGGCTTCAAGGATTTTCAATTCCGCGCCCCCGACGCCATCCTCATGCAAGCCGAATACAACCACCGTCTCTGGAAATATCTCGGCGCCTACGCCTTCTATGACGCCGGCAAGGTCGCTCTTCACACCGGCGACCTCAATTTTTCCAATCTCCGCCAGAGCTACGGCGTAGGCGTTTCTTTTTGGATGAACGACCTGGTGCTTTTCAAAATCTACGTCGGCATGGGCAGCGGCGCTGGCCTCCATCCCTTCTTCGGCATACCAAATTTCACGGGCGATAATCTCGTTACCGGTCGCGGCCCCGCCGCCACGCCCTGGGATTAGTCGCACGCATTTGCGCTCTCTCACGCGCCGCGCGTCACCCCTTTCCCGCTTCTTTCATCAAAAATTTGAATGCATCAAATTTCCCAAAATTTCTCCGCAATTCTTTCCCACCGCCCTCATTCCTCAACTCTACTTTTGTCTTGACACTTCTCTCAGACGAACGCTAGCCTACCTCCACTGGTGCGACTGGGGGAACGTCCTGGAGAGTATTAACGCCTGTTCACATTCGCGATAAGGGCAGAAGCCCCTCTTCCTGCATGTGCTATGACCCCGCACCGGATTTCTTTTCCGTTCTTGCGTTCAGTCCGCACATTCAGCGAAAACGACAGCATGGAAGCCTTTTTTCATCGTCATTCGTGGACGCAAACCTCAGAGTGGGTTGCTGAATCGCAATCGTAGTAACGAGGGATTTTCGAAAGGGGTGTTGTTCATGAAGCTTCGAATCTGTTTTCTTCTCGCGTTCGTTTCGTTGGCTCTTTGCGTTTCTCCCGCCCTCTTCGGCCAGGCCAACGGCAGCTTCTCCGGCACGGTTCTGGACAAATCCGGCTCCGCCATTTCCGGCGCCACCATCACCGCCACTTCTCAGAGCACCGGCGTCGCCCGCGACGCAAAAACCGATGACGCCGGCCACTACCTCATCCCCCTGCTTCCCGTTTCCATCTACACCCTTCGCGTCGAATACAAAGGTTTTCAAACCGTCGAGACCAAGGACCTCCGCCTTCAGGTCGATGAAGCCCGCGAGCTCGATTTCACTCTAGTTCCCAGTTCCGTCTCCACCCAAGTCGAAGTCTCTGCTTCCGCCGTCGCCGTCGAAACCACCAATCCTTCCCTCGGCCAGGTCATTACCTCCCAGGAAGTCTCTCAGCTTCCTCTCAACGGCCGCGATTTCGTCCAGCTCGCCAGCCTCACTCCCGGCACCACGCAAGAAACCAATCCTGGGAGCTTTTTCACCCAGGGCGCTGACAGCGAAGTCGCCGCTCGCGGCTCTTATTCTCTTTCCGTCGGCGGCTCCCGTCCCAATAGCACCGATTGGCTCCTCGATGGCGTCGACAACAATGAGTTGACCGCCGGCGGCATCGGCATCTTTTCTTCCATTGACGACATTCAGGAATTCAAGGTCTTGACCTACAACTACTCCGCGCAATACGGTACCCGCGCCGGCCCTACCGTCCTCGTCACCACAAAATCCGGCTCCAACGACTTCCACGGCTCGCTCTTCGAGTTCCTGCGCAACACCTCTCTCGACGCCAAAAGCTTCTTTGCCACATCGCCGGAAAAATTCAATCTCAACCAGTTCGGCGGTTCCATCGGCGGTCCGATTCGCAAAAACAAGACGTTCTTCTTCGTCGATGGTGAGCAAAAAGATCAGCTCCACGGCATCACCTTTACCGGCTTGGTCCCCAGCATGGCCATGCGCCCCAGCGCCACGCAGCCCTACGCCGATTTCACCGACAATCCTTTTGGCGTACCCGTGAACGGCATGGCGATGTCTGGCGGCAATGTCGTCTCGGTTCCTGGAATAGTCAATCCGAATATGCTGGGTGCCTCCACCGACCCCGCCGCCACTCCAAACATCTATTTCCAGTGTGCCGGCAGTGCCAGTGGCCCACCAACGGCTGTCAACGCAAATGGCAGCCAAGCGCCGGGAGTCCCGTGCGCTAAAATTCCGGCCAGCCTTGTCAATAGTCTCGGCGGCGCCCTGATTAACCTCTATCCCGTGCCGAATGCAAACAATGCCGCTGCCGGATACAACTTCGTCAGCGAACCGGTCCGTAGCCTCTATGAAACGAAGCTTGACGCTCGTTTGGATCACACCTTTTCTGCCAGCGACACCGCTTTCGCCCGTTTTAGCTACGACGACGCCGTCTCCTACGTTCCTGGCGGTTTCGCCGGCGGTTTTGCCGAGGCCAGCGCCTTCGGCAGCAACCAGGGCATTATCAATCACGCCCGCAACGTGGCGATTGGAGAGACCCACGTCTTCTCCGCCACAACCGTGAATCAGGCAACCTTCGGTTACGACCGCATCTTCGACTACATCAGTTCACAGGGCACCGGTACTTGCGCATCGGCAAACCTCGCCGGTGTCGGCATCCCCGGCGCTAACCTTGGGTGCACCGGCGCGCCCGGCAGCGCGACTTGTACCCCTGGAGCCTATAGCTGCGGCTTGGTATCAGTCTTGATGACGGGCAATTACTGGTCCCTTGGCGATCGCGGCTATACCCCGTTCCAGGGTGGAACCAACATCTTTACGTTCGACGATTCCCTCGATTTGATTCGTGGCAAGCACGATTTCAAGGTCGGAATCGATGTCCGCGCAAATCAAATGAATGTCGGCGCAGAGGCCTTCCAGGACGGTTTCTGGATCCCCGGCGCCATCGGCACTTTCTCCGGCTACTCCGACAGCACTGCGAGCGTCCCTGGTAATCCAGAGGCGGATTTGGTGATGGGCTTAGCCGGCGTCTCCGAGCACGATCAGACCTTCAACGGGCCGGTCACCGGCCGCCGTTGGAAAATCTTCAGGCCTTACGTCCAGGACGATTGGAGATTCTCGAAAGACCTCACTCTCAACTTGGGCATAGCTTGGGACCTTACTACTCCTATCTCCGAGGCCGCCGGGCGCATGGCGGACTACGTTCCTAACTCCGGCGCTGGTCAGCTTTTGGTTGCCAACCAGGCTGGCGTGAGTTCGTCGGCGGGCATCGACCGGAATTGGACCGCCTTCGAGCCTCGCATCGGTTTCGCGTATAAGCTCCTCGGTAGCGACAAAACCGTCATCCGCGGCGGCTATTCCATCTATCACGATTCCGCTTGGAGCATGGGTGCACAAGGTCTGTGGCAAAATCCTCCCTTCTTTGCAGAAGGCGATAGCCTTGGCTTCGCCCAAAATTCCGGAATACTTTTCGGAACAAGTCAGGTTGGTTGCCCCTTCACCACCTCATACTGCGCTACGGCACCCGGCGCTCCGCTCGTCACGGGTTATGGCCTTTCCCAGGGATTTCCAATCTTTACCACCCCGCCCGACGTCGCCAGCTTTACGGGAACGCTTTTCTACCAGCCAACGGACTTCAAGCTCGGCATGGTTCAGCAATTCAACATTAATATTCAACGTCAGCTACCCGGCAACGTTGTGCTCACCGCCGGTTATGCCGGTTCGCGTGGCAGACACATTCTTGTTGCGGGAAACAACCTCAACACCAACAGCCCGCTTAGCGGAAACGGCATTGGGCCCACTGCCTGTGGCACGGTCAGCGGCTACACGGTTGGGTGCGAGCCTAATGGCGATCCCTATGTGGCCCCGTATGGGGTCGGAAACTCCATTTTGGAGTTCGGCGATCTGGGCAAGACCACTTACAACTCTCTCCAAATCAAAGCCGAAACCAAGACCGCCAGGTACGGTCTGTATGGTCTGGTTAGCTACACCTATTCGCGCACCTATGATAATGGCTTATCCGATGGCCTAGGCTCCGTGCTCAGTGCCCCCTATTTCCCACTTCCCAATTGGGAAAAGCTCGATTGGGCCTTGTCCCAGATCAACCTCGACAACAATTTCACTGCTAGTGTCATCTACGATTTGCCTTTTGGCACTGGCAAGCGCTTTGGCAGCGATTGGAACAAGACCACCAACACCCTTCTCGGCGGCTGGCAAGTGACCCTCATCCAAAAGATCACATCCGGCTTTCCGGTCCCTCTGATCGATAGCGCAAACTCCTCCGGAGTCACTTTCAACAACGGCGGCAACGGCAACAACTGGAACCGCCCCGATCAAGTGGCCGGCTGCAATCCCTCCGCGGCCAACCACAGCCAGCTTCTGTGGATCAACACCGCCTGCTTTCCTGCGGCACCCGGTGGCCAGCTCGGAAACGCGTCTCGCGTCCCGGCCATTGGGCCCGACTTCGTCAACACGGACTTCTCCGTCATCAAACAATTCGCGCTGCCTTGGGAAAACATGGGCCTAAACTTCCGCGCGGAATTCTTCAACCTTTTCAACCATGCGCAATTCGGAATGCCGGTCAACGACGTCAGCGCCCTCGGTTTCGGCTCCGTCAATTCAACCGTAAACAACCCGCGCCTCGTCCAGTTCGGCCTAAAGCTCACCTTCTAACACCGGGGAGGGCGATTTCTCATGCTGTAAGGGAGGGGCTTACCCCTCCCTTTTTCTTTCGAATCCTCTTGCCTCTGACTCCCTCTTTCTTTTCAGAAACTCATCTTGTCCAACTCCATGATTGGTTTTGTTCCCGTTCCTCTCCTTTACCTCCTCAACCTCCTTTGCCTCCGCGCGTCGTGCTACCTTCTTCCGTGCCATCATGAAACTCTTCCTCGGCACCGTCACGACCGGTTACGGCCTGGCCACTCCCAACCTCAACCCTGTCATCTCCCTAATTGAGTCTCGCATCGGGCTCCCGCGTCTCGTCCGCGGCACTCTGAATGTCTCTCTCCCCGAGGACTACATCGTCCCTGCCGACGCTTTCATCCTCCCCCATGAATATCCCTTCAACAGGCAGTCCAATCTCGGAGAGACCATCAAACTTCAGCGCTGCTTGGTCTCCGGCTACAAAGCCATCATCATCCGCCCAGATTCCCATGAAATCGGCGCCGGCCAATTTCACGGCAAAGCCTATCTCGAACTCATGGGCCAAATTCATTTCCGCGCCGCTCTCGCCCTGCAAGATGGCAGTATCGTCGAAGTCCAAGTCGAAGGCGGCGCTCTGTGGTGGGCTTCCGGCAAGTAGTCTTTGCAAGGCCTCGCCTGTTCTGCGCGAAGATTCTGTACTCAATTCTTTTGAATCAAGTCTGCATTCGATTAGTAGAAGACGATTTCTTTCATTGGATAGTGCCGCCGGTTGCGCGTCCAGAGTTGTGCCTTATGGAGGGAGGCCGTCGCTGCAATCAGCGCGTCTCCCAACTCAACGTGATGGCTCTTCGCGTATTGCCTTAGGTAATCTCCCGCCCGCTCGCCAAACTCCAGATCGATCGCGACACATGTAATTGCCGCGAACAAATCTCGCAGCGTTTTCTGTTCATCTGGTCGCGCCCCATGCCAAAGTTCCGCCACTGTCACTGGTGAACACAAGGGAACTGTCTCGCTCCTGCTAAGATGATCCCACCGGCTGAGGATGCCGCTGTCTCGCGCTCGCGAAACCTCGATCAAAATGTCGGAGTCGACCAGCACGGAGTTCAAGACGCAATTCTCCTAAGACGCTTTCCCTTACGGAGCCGCCGTACATAAACCTCCGTCTCCGGCAGATCCGTGCGGTCCTTCCAAAGCCCCACCAGGGCCTGCATCGCTTCTCTCCGGTCCGTCGGTGACCTGCCATATTTCTCCCGAATCGCCTCTCGCACCAATTCGGAAACAGTAGTCTTTCTTTGTCTCGAGCGAATGTGCAGCGCCTTCCAAATGTCCTCATTTAGGTAAAGCTGCGTGCGTTTCATAATGTATAGTATACATCGTCTCCCGTGCAGGGACGCCCTTTTGAAGGCATGCGCTCCCTTCCCTGCCACCAGAAGTTTTCCACAGGTCATTCGAATGGCATTATCTTTTATATAGACATCCGGTAAATAACGTGCTATGATTCCTCGTGACCGTCGAAGTCCATCTCCGAATCCCTGCCGCCCAATCTCTTCCCGCCCCATTTTTTAGCTCGTTGCGCAATCCCTGCGCCTTCTGGTCCGCCAATCCTGTTCGCTTCGGCCACCACGTCCCCCTCTTCCTCCGCCCACCGTTCGCCTCTCATCACCCGCTAAACCCTTTAGATTCCGCACTTTCAAAAAATCACCCCGTAACTCGTTTAGAATCCGCACTTACAAAAAACAGGATTTAAAACCCTTTAGAATGAACACTTACAAAAAAACCGGGGGGAGGGGGCAAATTGTTAACCAGAATCCAGTCAAATCGTCTCAGCGAACCGGCACGAGCAGCCGGCCAAAGTGAAGCACGAAACATCGTCATTCCGAGCGAAGTGGATAACGCCCTCATGCCGAAGAAAGCGGAAAACGCCGTCGTCCTGAACAAAGCGGAAAACGCCGCCGTCCTGAACAAAGCGCATAACGTTGTCATTCCTATGCAAACGGAAAACGCTGTCATTCCGAGCGAAGCGAGGAATCTGCTTTTTCCCCCGCGCCGCGCTGCTGCCTTGCTCTTCCTTCTTTCCCTCCTTCTCGTTTTGCCCCTCCACGCGCAAGCCAAACGCAAAGTCATCATTGATCAGGACGCGGCCGGCCCCGGCGGCACGGACATGCAAGCCATCCTCGCTCTCGTCAATTCTCCCGAAACCGACGTCCTCGGCATCACCGTCCTCACCGGCGACGCCTGGCGCGACGAAGAAGTCCAGCACACCCTCCGCCTGCTAGAAATCATCGGCCGCACCGACATCCCTGTCGTCCCCGGAGCTGTCTTTCCTCTCGTAAGTTCCAAGGGATACATCGCCAAGTGGGAAACGCTCTACGGCAAAATCATTTATCAGGGCGCTTGGAATTTTGCCCACGGCCACGCGGTTCACGGCCCTTATGAAATTCCCCCCATGCCCGAGGGCGCTCCTACCACTAAGCCCTCCGCCGAAGACGCCGCCCACTTCCTGGTCCGCGTGGTCCATCAATACCCGCACGAAGTCACCATCTACGCCGCCGGGCCCATGACCGACCTCGCCTTGGCCATCGCTCTAGATCCTCATTTTCCGCAGCTCACCAAGGAACTCATCGTCATGGGCGGCAGCATGAATCCCGTCAGCGATGACCCCGAGTTCACTCTCAGCCCGCGCCGCGAATTCAATTTCTGGATGGACCCCGAAGCGTCTCACGCCGTCCTCCACGCCCACTGGCCCAGATTCGTTCTCACCACCGTGGACATCTCCGTCAAGACGCGCATGGAAAAAAGCCTCATCGATCAAATTGCCAAAAGCCCTAATCCCGCCGCGCAGTACGTCGCCAAATACGCCGAACCCAACATTCTCTGGGACGAACTCGCCGCCGTTTCCTGGCTCGATCCCAGCATCATCACCAAATGGCAAAAACTCTATATCGATGTCGAGGTCGATCACGGCGCTTCCTACGGCGATACGCTCGCCTGGGCGCCCGCTCAGCATCCCGACATGGGCGAATCCCTAGTCGAAGTCCAGCAGGACCTCGACAAGCAAAAATTCTATAAGGAGTACGTCGACCTGCTCTCGCGTCCAACGCCCCAGGCGCACGTCGCCCCCGCGAAAGGCCGGTAGCCTAGGAAAGAGCAAAGTGGGACAGGCTTTCTAGCCTGTCTCTTTCCCGTTCATGCCGCACGTCCCGCGATCCGAGCGAGCGACCTGCGCTAGGCAACAATCAGTCTCTAGTCTCTTGATTGAGCCAAGCGTTTCCTCGACAATTAAAGGTCAATCGTTGCGCATTTTCCCTTTCTGGATAACGGCACAACGCTTGGTCGAGAAACGAAATAGATGTCCACGCACGCCAATTCGGTTAAGCGCTTCGTCGCTTACTTCTCGATGGAAATCGCCCTCGAGAACGCCATGCCCAGCTACAGCGGCGGCCTCGGCGTCCTCGCCGGAGATACCATCCGCGCCGCCGCGGACCTCCGCCTGCCCATGGTCGCCGTCTCGCTCCTCTACCGCCGGGGGTACTTCTCCCAGCATCTCGCCGAAGACGGCTCCCAAACCGAGGAGCCGGTCGTCTGGAATGTCGAGGATTTTCTCAAGGAAGAAAACGCGCGCGTAACCGTGCCTCTCGAAAATCGGCGCGTCGAGCTTCGCGCCTGGCGCTACGACGTGAAAGGTGTGCGCGGCTTTGAAGTGCCGGTCTATTTTCTCGATGCCGATCTTCCTTCCAATGCCGAGTGGGACCGCAACCTGACCGGCGGCCTTTACGGCGGCGATTCTTATTACCGGCTGTGCCAGGAAGTTTTGCTGGGAATCGGCGGCGTGCGCATGCTGCACGCACTGGGATACGAAGACCTCACGCGCTATCACATGAACGAAGGCCATGCCGCGCTGCTTTCCCTGGAATTGCTTGGGGAAGAGGCGATCAAAGCGGGGCGCACGGCCATCAATGGCGAAGACATCGAAAAAGTCCGCGCCAAATGTATGTTCACCACGCACACGCCGGTGCCCGCCGGCCACGACCGCTTTCCCATCGAATTTCTCACCCGCGTCTTTCCGCAGCAGAGCAAGTTTTTCGATTTAAAAGACGCTTCCGTCGCCGAGCTCGTAAAACGCTCGCTGCAAACCGCGCAGAACTATCCGAACCTGCAGGAAGCGGCGGCGAGCGGCGCGCATCTGAATATGACCTACCTGGCGCTGAGCCTTAGCACCTATGTGAACGGCGTCGCGAAACAGCACGGCGTCACTTCGCGTCAGATGTTTCCCGAGGTTCCCATCGAGGCCATCACCAACGGAGTCCACGCGGGAACCTGGACCTCACCGCCTTTTCAGCAGCTTTTCGACCGCCAAATCGCGCAGTGGCGCGAAGACAACTACAGCCTTCGCAGCGCGCTCGGGCTTCTCCCCGAAGACGTTTGGTCCGCCCATCTCATCGCCAAGCACGCGCTGCTCGAAACGGTGCGCGAGAAAACCGGCCTCACCCTGGACGAGGAAGTATTCACCATCGGTTTCGCGCGGCGCGCCACCGGCTACAAACGCGCGGACTTGATCCTCTCGGATTTGGACCGCTTACGCCAGATTGCGAAAAACGCCGGCCATTTTCAGATCATTTACGCGGGGAAAGCGCATCCGAACGACGGCGGCGGTAAAGATATCATCCGCCACATTTTCCACGCGAAAAAAGCCCTGCGGAAAGCCGTGCCCGTGGTTTTCCTGGACGAGTACAATCTCGATCTCGGCGGCAAAATGACTTCCGGCGTGGATCTTTGGCTCAACACCCCGCAATTCCCGCTCGAGGCCTCCGGCACCAGCGGCATGAAAGCCGCCCTAAACGGTGTTCCCAGTCTAAGCATTCTCGATGGCTGGTGGGCGGAGGGCCACATCGAGGGCGTCACCGGATGGTCGATTGGCGAGCCGCGCCGCTCCATGGACGAGGCCGTGGTCGCCACCGACAACACCAAAGAGGCCGAATCGCTTTACTGGAAGCTGGAAAACGTCATTCTTCCCATGTTTTACAAGGAGCCGCGCCTGTACGTGCAAATCATGCAGCACGCCATCGCCATCAACGGCTCCTTCTTCAATACGCAGCGCATGGTCCAGCAGTACATCACCGACGCGTATTTACGATAGAAGTGAATAAGCAGAAGTGTAACGAGGAATTAGAAGCTGAGCAAAACATTCCGTTGGAAAGAAGACTTTCGGCTAGGGCACTCCAGGTTGCGGAATCTTTTTCTCGCCGCGCAACTCATTCGCCGTATCCAAAATATTGCGATTGGCGAAATGATCGAAGAAATTCCAACTGCCGTATTTTTCCTTGAGGCTGGGAAGCACGGCGTTCATGAGCGCATCTCCGGTCAGTCCTTCCTTGACGGGTTGCGCTAGCATGGCTCGCAACGCCGTCAGGTAACCGCCGAGTGCCCGAACGTCCGCGGCGTTCCCGATGTCACCGTGGCCGGGCACGAACGTGGCTGTGGTGGATTCCGCCGCCAGCTTGGCATCCGATTCAATCCATTTATCGGTGGAAGCGTCGATGAGATTCGGCAAGGTTTTATTCCAGAAAAGATCGCCGCAGAAAACCACATCCGCATCAGGAACGCTGACCACGGAATCGCCGCCGGTGTGTCCCGGAAAATAACGCACGACAATCTTTCGCGTTCCCAAAAATATGTCGATGGAAGACTCGTAGACGAGGTTGGGTGCAACGAGGCCAGCGATCCACGCTTTCTGTTCGGGCTTGATGCTCGCGCCAAAGAATTTCAGATTTTGCGAGTGAATCCAGGTGCGGACGTTTTTCTGCGCGACGATGACCGCGCCAGCCCGCGCGAAGACGCCGTTGCCGGTGACGTGGTCGAGATGGTAGTGCGTGTTGATCACGAATTTCACGGGGAGCTTCGTGAGCTTTTGGATTTCGCCGAGGAGTTGCTCGGCGGCTTTGGCATCTTCGAAGGTGTCGATGACCACGACGCCGTCATCGCCGATGACGAAGCCGGCGTTCGAGCCAGCGGAACTTTTGGGTTTGTCGATGGCGGCGTAGACGTTGTGGCCCAGCGGCTTCAGCGTAAACAGTAAGGGATCGGTGGCGGACTTTTCTTGCGCTCGGGTCGCGCCGCAAAAGAGCAGCAGTGTCAGGGACAGAAAGAGGGCTTTTCGCATGGTTGCGTATCGTATCGTAAACGGGGAGTGAAAAAGCTAGGAAAAAGATTAACGCAGAGGGCACAGAGGAAGCGCAGAGGGCGCGGAGAAATCGAGGAGTGGAGGAAGCCGGGGAAGTAAAGAAGAAGGAAGAAAACAAATGGAAGAAGCCAAAGGAGAAAGAAGGGCATACAAATTAGCGGAGGCGGTTTTTGTAGAGGGACATGCCTACGGCGGCGTCCATGCCGAGTTTTTGGAGGGCGGAGATTTCGCGGAGGGTTTTGATGCCGCCGGCGGCGATGATGGGGTGATTTGTGGCGGCGCGTAGTTTGCGAAACCATGCGAGATTCGCGCCGGACATGGTGCCCTCGCGATCGACGTCGGTGCAGAGGAAGGCGCTGCAGAAATTTTCGAGTTGCCGCATGACATCTTCAGGACTTAGGTCGAGTTTGCGGCGCCAGCCGTGGATGGTGATGCGGCCTTTGGCGGTGTCCAGGGCGATCACGATTTTTTTGCGCGGGAGTGTTTTGTTGAGGGAGTTGAGGAAACGGGTGTTGAGCTTGCCTTTGCGGAAGGCGGCGCTGCCGATGATGACCTGGTCGGCGCCCCATTGGGCGATTTCCTTGGCGCGGGCAATTGTGCGAATGCCGCCGCCGACGCGGACTTTAAATGTGTAGCGTTTGCGGGCTTCGAGGCAAAGTTCACGGGCTAGCGCGTTGTTGTCGCCGGTGCCCATGGCGGCGTCCAGGTCGATGATGTGCAGCCATTCGTGGGATTTGAATTTTTCGAGGAGGCTGAAAACGTCGGCGACGGCGAGCTCGCGCTTGCGGCCGTGGACGAGCTGGACGGCTTGGTTGGATTGGAGATCGATGCAAGGGATCAGCACGGAAGGCGGACCTCGATGTTGCGGGCGGCTAGGAATTGTTTGAGGGCGCGGATGGATTGGACGTTGTCGTGAAAAATGGAGGCGGCGAGGGCGGCGTCGGCGGCGCCTTCGGAGAAGATTTCGGCGAAATGCTCGGGGAGTTTTGCGCCGCCGGAAGCGATGACCGGGACTGTTACGGCTTGAGAGATCGCAGCGGTGAGCGGCGTGTCGAAGCCGAGTTGAGTGCCGTCGCGGTCGACCGAGGTTAGGAGAATTTCGCCGGCGCCGGATGCGACGCCTTGTTGCGCCCAGGCAATGGCGTCGCGATGGGCGGAATCGCGGCCGCCGCGGACCATGACGTCCCAATGATCGGTTGCGCGCTTCGCGTCGATGGCGAGGACGACGGCTTGCGCGCCGAATTCGCGGGAAAGTTCGGAGATGAGTTCGGGCCGTGCGACGGCGGCGGTGTTCACGGTGACTTTGTCAGCACCGGCGCGGATTACGGCGCGGGCGTCTTCGAGCGTGCGGATGCCGCCGCCCGCTGTGAGAGGAATAGCGAGTTCAGCGGCGACGCGGCGGATAGTTTCGAGGAAGGTCGGACGGCGATCGCGGGACGCGGCGATATCGAGAACGACTAATTCGTCGGCGCCCTCGGCGTTGTAGCGTGCGGCGAGGGCGACGGGATCCCCGGCGTCGCGGAGGCCGACGAAGTTGACGCCTTTGACGACGCGAGCGCCGTCGGTGTCGAGGCAGGGAATGATGCGGTGGGCGAGGGTCATGCGGTGGCTCCAGCGAAACCGCGGAAGGCCGAAAAGAGAGAAGAAAGCGAAACGCAGAGGCGCAGAGTACGCAGAGAAGAAAAACTGAGTCGTGATGTAGCCACTGTTTGCATCAGGAGCATCCTGCCAAGAAGTTCTTGAGAAGCTGTGCGCCGGGAGCGGCGCTTTTTTCGGGGTGGAATTGGACGGCGAAGATATTGTTATTTTCGATGACGGCGACGAATTCAGCGCCGTGCGTGCAGTTAGCGACGGCTTCCCCGTTGGCGTTGGTAGCGGCGAAGGAGTGAGCAAAATAGAAGAATGCTTCGGGCGGAATATTTTCGAGAAGACGGGACGGGCGCGTGCGTTTGAGCTGATTCCAGCCCATGTGCGGGAGTTTGACGGTTGCGGGAAGGGAACGAACGGAACCGGAAAAGAGTTTTAGGCCGGCGAGGTCGGGAGCTTCTTCGCTGGAATCGTAAAGAGCTTGAAGGCCGAGACAGATGCCTAGGAAGGGAACGCCGCGGCGGATGGCGTCGAGAAGAGGGGCGCGGAGATTTTGCTGGTCGAGAGCGCGAATTAACGCGGAGTAGTGGCCTACGCCGGGGAGAATGATGGATCCGGCGCCGGAGATTTGTTCCGGAGAGTTGGAACGATGTGGTTCGGCGCCGAGACGACGAAGGGCGCGCTCGACGCTGGTGACGTTGCCTGCGCCGTAATCGAGGAGCGCAATCTTCATAAGAGGCCTTTCGTGCTGGGGAGAACGGCACGGAGTCGCTTGTCGCGGGAGACGGCGAAACGCAAGGCGCGGGCGAAGGATTTGAAGAGGGCTTCGACTTGGTGGTGAGACGAGCGGCCATAGAGCGCGCGGAGATGGACGTTGGCGCGGGCGGCTTGCGCAAAGCCCTGGAAAAAATCTTCGGTCAGTTCGGTCTGGAAATCGCCGACGCGATTGGCGGAGATTTTGGCGTGGACGACGCAATAAGGGCGGCCGCTGAGATCGATGGCAGCTGCGGCGAGGGTTTCGTCCATGGGCATAAGGAAATATCCGGCGCGAAGAATGCCGCGTTTTGAGCCGAGAGATTTGAGAACGGCTTCGCCGAGCGCGATGCCGACATCTTCGACGGTGTGGTGCTGATCGACGTCGAGATCGCCTTTCGCGGCAATTTCCAAATCGAAAGCACCATGGCGTGCAACGAGATCGAGCATGTGATCGAAGAAACGGATCCCGGTGGAGACGCGGGATTTTCCGCGGCCATCGAGATTCAGTTTGAGGCGGATGTCGGTTTCGTTAGTTTCGCGATGGATGGTGGCTGTGCGTGGCATGGTCGTGGTCCTCAGCGGTAAGGCTTGATGAGTTTCAGCAAGAGCTCCATTTCTTTTTGCGTGCCGATGCTAACGCGGACGAAGCCGGGGCCGATGTCTTTGGCGCGATCGCGGAGGAGAACGCCTTTGGTTTCCAGTTGCGAGCACATTTCGGAACCGCGAGGGCCGAAATCGGCGAGAAGAAAATTTCCGGCGCTTGGATAGGTTTTTACGCCGAGCTTTTGCAGTTCTTTTTCAAACCAGGCGCGCGTGCGGAGGATGTTTTTCACGTAGAGCTTCATCGTTTTGGGATCGGAAACGGCGGCTTCGGCGGCGACGAGAGCGGCGACGTTGACGGGAAAAGGGGCGGTGGCGCGTCGAAGGATGGCGAGAGAATCGGCGTTGGCGATGACCGCGCCGAGTCGAAGGCCGGCGAGTCCGGCGGCTTTGGAGAAAGTGCGGGCGATGAAGAGCTGCGGATATTGATTGATCCAGGGGATGACGGTGAAGCCGGAAAATTCGGCGTAGGCTTCGTCGAGGACGACGGCGGTGTGCGTGGCAGCGTTGAGAATTTGTTCGATGATCTCTTTTGAGAGCAGAGTACCCGTGGGATTGTTGGGATTGCAGACGAAGAGGACGCGCGGTTTGGCGACGAGCGATTGCAGAACGCCGTCGAGCGGAAATTCCATCGCGGAGTTGTAGCGGTGGACTTCGAGTTTCGCTCCGGCGACTTCGCCCCAGTATCGGTACATTGGGAAAGTGGGCTCGCAGATGACGGCGGTCGTTCCGGCGTCGACGAAAGCGTCGAAGAAAAGGCGGAGTGCGTCGTCGCCGCCGTTGGTGAGGAGGAGTTCCTCGGGCGCAACGCGGAAATGGCGGGCGAGGCGGCGCGTGCCGCGATCGTACTCGGGATACATCGAGAGAAGCTTCGGCGTGAGTTTTGCGAGGGCGCGTTGGACCTTCGGTGAGCAGCCCGCGGTGTTTTCGTTGAAGTCGAGACGGAGTTTATCGGCGCGGCCTTCGCCGGGGGCTCGTAGGTGCGGCGGTCGAGGATGGCTTGGCGGATGGGAAGCTGAGGTTTCATCGGCGAATCCTCATGGCGTTGCGGTGTGCGAGCAAGCCTTCGGATTCGGCCAGAGATTCGCGCGGATGCGGCGAGACGTTGGAATCCTTTGTTCGAGATGGACTGCACGCTGATGCATTTGACGAAATCGGCGGCGGAAAGGCCGCCGCGTTTGCGCGCCCAGCCGCCAGTGGGGAGGACGTGATTGCTGCCGCAGGCGTAGTCGCCGAGAGGCTGCGCGCCCCAGGGGCCAAGAAAAACGGTTCCGGCCGCGCTGAATTTGTTTGAGGAGATCGCCGGCGCTCGCTTTCCGGCAAGGCTGAGATGTTCGGGCGCGAATCGATTGACGAATTCGCATGCGCGTGAGAGCGAAGGCGCAACGAGAATCGCACCAGCGCGACGTAGAGACTTATGCGCTGAGATCTGCACTCGGAGGCAACTGCGTTCAGTTGCCATTGGTGACTTCGCGCTGCACGCTGCGAGCGAGTGTGGCGGAGGTTGTGACGAAGAAAGCTCCCGGCATCGGGAGCGTGTTCAGCCTGCGCGAGCAAATCGGCGGCGATCCATTTGCGCGTTGCCTTTTGCGGCGAGGACGATCGCTTCGGTGGGGCCGGCGGGCAGATCGATGGCGCAATCGGCGGCGACGAGTTGCTTGGCGGCGGTGACGAAGCGATTGCCGGGACCAAAGATTTTTTCGACGCGCGGGATCTGATCTCGTGCCGTAGGCGAGCGCGGCGACGGCCTGCGCGCCGCCGATTTGAGCGATTTGCGTGACACCGAGAAAATTTGCGGCGGCGAGCAGCTCGTCGTTCGGCTGCGGGCAGACGACGACGATGTCGCTGCACGCCGGCGACTTGCGCGGGAACGACGGTCATCATCATCGTCGAAACCAGCGCGAAACGGCCGCCGGGGATGTAGCAGCCGATGGAGTCGATGGGGCGGACGAGCTGGCCGATGGGCACGCCGGGCTCGACGTCGAGTGACCAGGGCCGCGGGCAACTGTTTTTCTGCGACGCGGCGGATGTTGGCGGCAGCGTGTCGAATGGCGCGGAGAAATTCGGGCGCTGACGCGTTGCATGGGCAGCGGCAATTTCGCGCCGCGAAATCCAAACACCGCGCGGCGGAGATCGAGGCCATCGAACTTTTTGGCGTAAGCGAAGAGTGCGGCATCGCCGCGTTTGCGCACGTCGGCGACGATTTGCGCGGCGATGGCTTCGGCTTCGCGGTCGCGTTGAGGCGCGCGCGAAGGAGCATCTTTTTCAACGGCGGGAGTCAGTTTCAGGATGCGCATCAGAGCACGATTTTGTTCAGGGGATATTCGACGATGCCCTGGGCGTTGGCGGCTTTCAGTTTGGGCAGAATCTGGCGGACTACGGCTTCTTCGATGATGGTGTTCACGGCGACCCATTCGGGATCGCTCAGCGTCGAGATCGTGGGATTCTTCAGCGCGGGAAGAACGCCAAGGACGGCGGCGAGATCGTCGCGGCGAACGTTGAGCATCAGGCCGACTTTGCTGGCGGCGGCGATGGCGCCTTGGAGCATGAGGATTAGATTCTCGGCTTTTTCGCGCTTCCCAGGGATCGCGCAGCCGCGGCGCGATTCATGATGAACACTGTGGCGGATTCGAGAACGGTGTCCACGATGCGCAGGCGATTGGCGCGGAGCGAAGAGCCGGTTTCCGTGACTTCGACGATGGCGTCGGCGAGCTGCGGGACTTTCACTTCCGTGGCGCCCCAGGAAAATTCGACGCGGGCTTTGACGCCGTGGCGTGCGAGATATTTTTCGGTGATTTGCACGACTTCGGTGGCGATCACTTTGCCTTCGAGGTCGCGGATTGCGCGCATGGCGGAATCTTCGGGAACGGCCAGGACCCAGCGGACGCGGGCGAGGCGCTGCTTGGCGTAAATGAGTTCGGCGAGTTCGTCGACGTGCGCGCCGGTTTCGACGACCCAATCGTGGCCGGTGATGCCCGCGTCGAGCGCGCCGGTCTCGACGTAACGCGCCATTTCCTGCGCGCGGACCATGAGGCATTCGATTTCGGGATCGTCGATGGCGGGAACGTAGCTGCGCGAGCTGACGCGAGATTTTCCATCCGGCGCGCGCGAAGAGATCGAGCGTGGCGTCCTGCAGACTGCCTTTGGGAATGCCGAGCTTGAGCGGACGCGTCATGATTTTTTCTCCTGCTCCGGAGTAGACTTTTTCGGGAGCGAACGTGCGCTCTTCGACGATTCGGCGGCTTCGCCATCGGCTTCGAGCCGGCGGAAGAAACAACTGCGGTAGCCTTCGTGGCAGACGCCGGGACCGACGGGCTCGACGCGGACGAGCAGGGCATCGGCGTCGCAATCGACGCGGATTTCGCGGAGTTTGAGGACGTGGCCGCTGGACTCACCCTTTTTCCAGAGCCGATTGCGCGAGCGGCTGAAAAATACGACTTCACCGGTGCGCTGTGTTTCGGCGAGCGAGTCGGCGTTCATGAAACCGAGCATGAGGACTTCGCCGGAACGATCGTCCTGAATGATGGCGGGGACGAGACCGCCTGCTTTGTCGAAGTCGATGTTCATTCTTGCATTCTCCCGGGTGTTAATTCCCAAAAGCGGGAGCAGGGCTCCCGCACTCCACGTAAAACATGCCTAAAAACAAAAAACCCGCTGGGGCTTATTGCGCCAGCGGGCCGATGAGTGCTTTGTGTTGCGGAACTCTATGCACACCTCATCGGGCGCGGCGTATGGCCGTGATGATGATGGTGGCGATGCGCCCGAGAGTTCATGCTATGAAAATAAAGAAAATCGCGTTCGGTGTCAACCGGGGTTTTTCGGGCAAGGGCAACGGCTCGCGGTTTGCCCGGGGCGGGGCGACGCGACGCGGAGCTTGGGGGACGAGTGCGATGGGCCGCGGAAGAAGCGCGGGAAAAAATTAGCCGTGGCCGCCGGCGCTTTTTGGGCCGGGGGAGTTGAAGTTCATGCTCATCTTGAGATGGACGGCGACGCCGGTTTTTCCGTTTTCCAGCTTTTCGACGCGGACGACCTGGGCGACATATTCGCAGTTCATGGGATCGTGCGGCGAGGAATAAGGAAACGTGACGAAGACGCGCATGCCGGGATAATAAGAATGAAGGCGGGTGGTGAAGTAGATGCCTTCCTTCGAGGCGTTCACGCTTATGGGGAGATCCTCGAAGTGGTCATCGCGGGGTTCAGATGGGCGCACGCGCACGGGCCGGGCGATTTTGGCCCTGCGGCTGACACGGTTGTCCGAGGCTCTCTTTTCGAACTTTTCTGGCATGGCGGTTTTCAAGTTAGAATCCTAGTGTATCGAGAGAGTGGGCGGGGTGGTGTGAATCGTCAACCCGCTGCGGCGAATCTGATATTGCAGATTAGGCAAGGCAGGGGCCAAATACGAAGAGGAGCAGGGAACCGTTATGGATGAGAAGATTCGCAAGGACGAGGCAGTTTGGAAGAAACAACTCACGTCGAATCAATACTATGTGACGCGGCAAAAGGGGACGGAGCCGCCGTTTACCGGGGAGTACGAGGAGACGGAAACGTCTGGGGTCTACAAGTGCGTATGCTGCGGGCAGCCGTTGTTTCGTTCTGATACCAAATACCACTCGGGCTCCGGGTGGCCAAGCTTTTATGCGCCGGCGAACGAGGAGGCAGTCGAGACAGAGACGGATGGCAGCCACGGGATGTCGCGGACGGAGGTCAAGTGCAGCCGGTGCGACGCGCACCTCGGGCATGTGTTTGACGACGGCCCGCAGCCGACGGGTGTGCGGTATTGCGTGAACTCGGCGGCTCTGGAGCTGGAGGAAGACTAAAAAGCGCCCCAATTGAATTGGGGCGCTTCGTAGTTTATTGCACTCTCTTACTGCACTTGGCTATTGCGCTCTCAGGAGAAGCTCAGAATTAGGCAGCCGGGCAGGTGCAAGCGACCAGCTCAGCGACAGGATCGCTGTAGCGTTCCCACACCCCCAGAAGCATAACCTTCGTTCCCGAAGGATATTTGAAAACGTAATAAACGCTGGAACGCCCTTCGACTTCAAAGAAGCCGGGCCGCCGCGGATCTGGCCGCGATGGGGCACCGGAATGAAGCAGCATGCGCAATTCAGCAATCTGCTCCTGCGAATGATTTCGCAGGTCTTCCACGAGGGGCGGTTGTTTTGTAATAGTAAGCATCATGTTCAATCTCCGCCACATTCAGTCTATCGTTAGCCTCACCAGTTAAGACGAAAATTGACGGGAAAAGTTTCATGGAACGCAATTTCTTTTGGGGGCATCTCTCCCGGGAAGCGGGGCATAAACGGCGGAAATGGCGAATTTGGCTGAATTTTAATGAGAAAACGAAGATTTTGGGTGGTCCAAATTGGTATGCAAGGCTGTTGTGGCGTTTGTGAAAAGGGCCGGCATGACAGGCGGATCTGCGGGGACGGAATCGATCGCGCCGCGAGAGGGCGGACAGGAGTACGAAAGCATCGAATTCCCGCGTAATGGATGTGGCGTTAGTATCGATAGGAATACTTGCGCGAGTGGGGCTTCCCTGAGATAGTGTTGTCTCTATACCCCCAACTCTGATAGGGATGGCCTCTGTGACCAACACTGCGACAAAAAAATCGTCAAAGAAAGAGAAGACGAACTTCAACAAAGACAAGCGGCGAAAGCATCACCACTTTCTCGTGACCGTGTATTACGCGGATGGCGAGAAGTTTGGCCGCGTGTATACCGAGAAAGAAAAAGCGGATCGTTTCGCCGACCGGCAGAAGCGCTCGCCGGTGGTCAAATCCGCTCGCGTCACCATGGTATCTTGACGCTTGCGGAGCAACGTCGGGATGGCGAGGAAAGATCCGCCACGGAAGGCTTGTCGATGCCTGTGCGGGCGTGTTATAAAAAGAACTGTCGTTGAGCGGCCTTAGTATAGTGGTAGTACGGAACCTTGCCAAGGTTCAGGTGTCGGTTCGATTCCGATAGGCCGCTCCATTCAATTCGCCACTTCCAGATTCCGCTTCCTCCGCCCAAGCCACATCCACGGTCATTTCGAACGCAGCAAGCCGACGCCTTTTCTTTCCATTTCAGTCCCGTGAAATGGTCGGCTTGCGGAGAGAGAAATCCCTTTGTTCCTCCTCATGATGCCTTCCCACTGCCTCACCGCCGAATCGGCACTCCACTCCGCGATAGACATAAAACAGCCTGGAGGTATACGAAAGTACACTGCTTATAACGGAGGCTGGTTTACAATTTGCATACGTACGCTGCCATGCTAGACCAGAATCAAGTACGAATTAACGAGCTAGCCCGAGAGCTGGGAGTCCGGGCCAAGGAGATCATCAACCTCCTCCCACAGTATGGTGTCACAGAAAACAAGACCCACTCTGATTCCATCCCAATTGACGTCGCCGAGACAGTTCGCAAAAAAATCACAGGATCGTCAGCAACTCCAGCCATGCATTTGAGAAGGGTTGAGGTGGAGAATTTCCGTCTTCTCGAAGACGTGGAACTGACACTCGAACCAATCACAATACGGCTGGGAAGATCGCGAGTCGCTTCCTTCCAGAGGGTCAGAGAGTCCTTATAAGCAGCGAGTGCTCGCGTGCGGGCGGCATCGCCATCCGCTCCCCGCGAAGTCCTCACTTGCAGAGAGTTGCCACAAGTCACCCCCGGCGCGCTAACGCTCCTGTCCAGCAATTCCACGCGATACAGGCTTTGGTCGAGAATTTGCTGGAACCCGGTCGCGGCGGCGGTGCCTTGCCCGGCAGTCAGGTATGCCTCCCCGCGCACCTGTACAGGGTATCGGCAGGAAAGATTGAGGACGAATGGAAATAGCACCGATTAGATGGGGGAAGCAGCTCGCAGCGCCCGTACTTTATTCCACGAGGCCCAATACAAAGGTATCGGCGATACGTTCGTATGAGCGGCGGCGAGCTGCGACGTTCACGGTTGCATTCCTATTTATGCTTGGACATTCCGAGATTTCCCCTGAACGACTCGAAAGCAAATGAAGCTGCAGTCTCAAAAACCGCATCTTTTTCTTCTCACGAACTCCCAACTAAGAGAAAAACGGAACATTGAGAGGATCGAGAGCCTTCAAGGAGTCGGACCTTGCTTCACGCCGAGGAAATCAGAAAAGGTCAGAGCAAATTTCCATTCTCGTTCGCAATTTTGGAAACGAAGCCATCGCGCTGGAATACGGATGTAGCTGCGGCCGATCTGGCGCAGCCTGCCAGATCCAATGAGCTCAATCTCACCGCCTCACGAGTGCTCGCCAGCATGTCGACATTCGGAACTCGACCTAAAAACCGCGATTGGTGACCAGATAACTGTCAATATCTCTCCGCTATTTGCAATGCGCCCGGCGATGCCGACCAATACCAAGGTATCGACGAGACCTTCGTCCAATTGCTCGCCTCCGAAACTTCCGTTCTCATCGCGCTGTGTCTTCCAATGCAATCGGACGTTCATAACAAAGGGGAGCGGAGATGGAATATGAAAATCGCAATGGAGCTCACATCGCACGACACGCTCGGCGACACTGGGCTTAAAACCGGCTTCTGGCTTGAAGAATTCGCAGCTCCCTACTTTGTTCTCCGCGATGCCGGGGTCCAACTGACTTTCGCCTCACCAAAAGGTGGGCAGCCACCCCTCGATCCGAAGAGCGATCAGCCTGGAAATCAAACGCCGGCGATGGCTCGGTTCAAGAAGGACGCGGCGGCGCAACAGCCTCTCGCCAACACGGTCAAACTTGCGGACGTGAAGGCGGAATATGACGTGTATAACGTGGCAGAAGCAAGTTGCGAACCATAGACGATCGAACGATCTATCATGCGTCCGCTGCGGTCACCAAAAAAGTGCATCTCTTAATTGTTTAGGGTTATCTAAGTAACGACGGAATACCAGTTGGCACTAATGGAGCATATATGTCCAATGAGAAAACAGGAAACGCCGCCGCTGCGAGTCGGGCGGTGCAGCCCACGGAACCAAATCCTCTCGATTTTGTGCCCGACAAAATTCCTTTCGACACTCCCTATGGCCCCCCGATATTACTAGACCGAGCCCAGGCGGTTATTGACGCGGCGGTGGCAGAGGGCGAGAAACGAAATTGGAAGATGAACGTTGCGGTGGTCGATTCAGGTGGAAATCTAGTGGCCTTCCAGCGCATGGATGGCGCGATGCTTGCCTCCATTCAGATTGCCGAGCACAAGGCACGGGCAGCCGCTACCTTCCGGCGCGAAACCAAGGTCTTTGAGGACGGTATCAACCTTATGCATCTCAACTATCTGCTTGCCTTCGATGGAGTCATTGCGTCTCGAGGCGGCACTCCGTTGATCGAGCAAGGCGTTATCATCGGCGCCATCGGTTGTTCGGGAGGCGCGGATTCCCAGGACGAGATCGTCAGCAAGGCAGGGGCGGCAGTAATTAACGAATTTTCGGCGATGAACAAATAATCCAGATATCGAGGAAGTGTTGGGGCAGTCAAACGGTTCCTGTGGCCCACAAATAGATAGGAGAATGCCATGACAACAGCAAGCGCACTTACGAAGCCCGTACAGATTCGCGTAACCCGACGGTCGCCCGCCTACTGGCGTGTCACGATCGACAACCCGCCGATCAATGTGATGGGCCCAGAAATGGTCCGGGAATTCCAGGAAGTTATAGACGCTCTCGAAGCCGATGAGCAAGTCAGGGTCGTGGTCTTCGATAGCGCGGTCGACGATTACTTTCTGAATCATTCCGATTTCCTGGCAAAGCTCGAGGACCTAACCTCAATGCCTGCGGGTCCCACAGGCTTGCCGCCTTGGCCGGACTTTCTTGTGCGTCTGACGCGCTTGCCAGTCGCTTCCATCGCACTCATCCGCGGCCGCGCGACCGGCAACGGCAGCGAGATCACGCTGGCCTGCGACATGAGTTTCGCCAGCCGCGAGAAGACCATCATTTCGCAATGGGAGGTGGGTGTGGGGATGGTCGCCGGCGGCGGCCCTATGGCCCGGCTGCCCCATCTCATTGGCCGGAACCGCGCACTCGAGGTGCTTTTGAGCTCGGAGGACATCCGGGCAGACCAAGCCGAGGCCTACGGATACATCAATCGCGCACTGCCCGACGCCGATCTGGATGCGTTCGTGGAGGCGCTCGCGACCCGGGTTGCCAGGTTCGACAAATGGGCGATCGCCCAGACCAAACGCCTCGTGAACACCAGCCTGCCGCCGGACGTCGAGCTCGGCGCCGGGTGGGATGCGTGCATCGCTTCGCTCGGTCGGTCTGCCGCCCAGGAGGGGATCAAAGCCCTGATGGCCCGCGGCTTCCACAAGCCCGGGGATGTCGAAAATCGGCTCGGATACTACCTGAGCCAAATCCCGCGCTAGGCGGGCGCCCGACGCGATTCTCAGCTCTGGGATGCTGAGTATGTGAGGCGTTCGAGGGCAATCTTGGCGGACATCTTTCGAAAGCCTGTGGCGATGTTTTACATTTTCTGCACGAAGGAGGTTTGTATGTCTCAGAAAGCCAGCGCTGTAAAGCCTGCTCAGCAAAGCGAAGCACGGCCTCACCAACTCGGGCAGGCTGTTTTCAAAACTATCTTGCCCGAAGATGTCGATTGGAAACCGTTCCCGGCGTTCCCACCTTCCGTCCGGCTGGCGGTCGTCGTGGGTCAACCCTCGGAGCCCGGCCCTTATACGATCAGGGTCAAAGCGCCCCACGGCGTGAAGCTGATGCCTCACAAGCATCCAGAGGATCGAGTCTATACCGTGATTTCCGGCGTCTTTTATATCGGATTGGGCGACGAATTCGACGCGAGTAAGTTGGAAGCCTATCCGCCCGGCGCCGTGATCATTCTCCCTGGCAACACGCACCATTTCCACTGGGCGAAATCCGGCGAGTACGTCACGCAAATAACCGCGATGGGGCCGCTTGGACTGGAATACCTCAGCGCGAAAGACGATCCACGAGACAACAACGTATAGGAGGCTGCTCAAGATGAACAACCATGAGAAGAACGCGCAGTTTTCTGGAGTGCGCGATGGCGATGCACCTCCTGACCGCGATGTACAACTAATACTGTGGTGCGGATCGAGGCATTCGATGCAATAGAATCGTCGTCCAGCTCTTGGACGCCGTATTTGTAATGAGCACTCTATTGAAAGGAGTCATCAATGACCAGCATACAAGTCGAACAAAAGACCTATGAGATGCCCCCGCGCGAGGGGATCAGCATCGCGCATTTTCTCACCGTCGCCGACGTTGAGCGGTCGGCTCGCTACTACGAAAAGGTCTTCGGCGCTCGAATTCTGACCATGGGCGACGGCAACGCACCTCCGTACCTTCAGCTTGCGAATATTTGGATGATTCTCAACGTTGGGGGCGGGCCGACCCCGGATAAGCCGACGGTCACGCTCAACGTCCCCGACCCGAATCACATCAACAGCTTTATGAATTTCCGCGTTGCGGATATTCAAGCATGTTACGAATTGTGGAAAAGTCGCGGAGCCGAGTTCCTCACGCCGCCGATTCCCAAGTACGGCGAGATTCGCTGCTACATCCGCGATCCTGACGGCTACATCATCGAAGTCGGCCAGAGCACCGATCTCAAGTACGGTTAAAGCTCGGCCCGGACGAGATGCGGAATCAACGCTTGCGGATATCCGCATAGTATTAGCTCATTGGCGCGAGCGATACGACACCGCTCAGCCGCACTGGGCCCTGAATCGGCTGGCGCCCTAGGATCAGGAGTAGAAAGGAGCAACTTATGAACTTAGGGAGACCACGCACTTGACCGCCCCCATCACATCGCACACGCTTAGTGTCAACGTCTTTACCGCCCCGGGAAAGACGATGGTCGGCGAGCGGCCAAGGCCCTTCGGCGAAGCGCTTGCCTTTGACCCGATCACGTCGACTTTAATCTTCGGCGAGTACGACGCGGTGCTGGTGGACGCAATGGGGACAGTGGCGGAAGCCGAGGCTCTGGCGGATTGGGTCGCTCTGCACAACCGCAACCTGGAGACCATCTATATAACACACGCCCATTTCGACCACTTCTACGGGCTGAGCATTCTGCTCGACCGTTTTCCGGGCGCCCGGGCGATAGCAACGCCCAAGGCGCTAGACGCCATGCAGATGTCGTTCACTCCCGCAGTGGAGCGGTTGGCCCGGCGGATGTTTCCTGGGCAAGTGCCCACTAAGTTGGTCCCACCCGAGCCCTATGAGAAGGAGACGTTCACTCTCGAGGGCCACGAATTGCGCATCATCGAGCAGGGTCGCACCGACAGCCCCGATTCCACATCTCTACACGTTCCATCGATCGGCCTGATCGTAGCTGGCGACGTTGTGTACAACCAATGCCGCATTTACGTCGGCGACACCACCCCCGAGAGCCGAAAGAATTGGATCGCGGCGCTAGATCGGTTAGCAGCGCTAAATCCGGCAATGGTTGTCGCCGGTCACAAGAAGACTGGCGCGCCCGACTCTCCCTCGACGATCCAAGAAACGAAACATTACCTGCAGGACTTCGATCGGCTGCAGAAAACCGCGACGTCGGACAAGGAGCTGTTCGATAAGATGACGGAGCTGTACCCGCATTGGGTAGCCAATCAGTCGTGGTTGATGTTCGGATTCCCGCGGCCATAACGGTCGGCGAGCGGCCAAAGCCCTTCGGCGAAGCGCTCGGCTTTGACCCGATCACGCCGACTTTAATCTTTGGCGAACACGACGCGGTGCTGGTGGACGCAATAAGGAGGTGGCGGAGGCCGAGGCTCTCGCAAATTGGGTTGCACTGCACAAGCTAAGATCTTGGGAAACAGATTCGATTTCAGAGAGGAGAACAAAATGACAACAAAAGGAAAAGTCTTGGTGCTCGTCTCGAGCGGTCGTGGCCTGCCCTTGAAAGATGGCAAGGTTTATACCGGCGCTGGTTACTATCTCAACGAGCTTACGGTTCCGGTTCGCGCCCTGATGAAGGAGGGCTATGAAATCACTTTCGCCAACCCCAAAGGCAATGCGCCCCAAGTGGATGTGCATTCAGAGGTCGCCGATTTCTTCGGCGGGGACGCGGCCAAGCTTCAGGACTATATGATATTCCGCGACGGCCTGACTGGGCTCAGAGATCCAACCCGCATCTCGGATGTCATCGCATCAGGCCTGGATCAATATGACGCTGTTTTCGTCCCCGGCGGCCATGGCCCGATGATAGATCTTCTCGATGATCCTGACGCTGGCGCGGTGATGAGACACTTTCATGAAACATCCAAGCCTACGGCGGTGCTCTGCCATGGCCCGATTTCACTTCTCTCAGCTCTTCCGAATTCGACGGAGGTGGTCGGAGCGCTGGCAGCAGGCGATGCCGCTGGAGCGCGGGCAAAGGCTCAAGGATGGATTTATTCTGGATATAAGATGACCATCTTTTCGACGGCGGAAGAGCAGCAGCGGGAGCCGCTTGAGATTGGTGGTAAGGTTCTCTTCTACCCGGACTTCGCCTTGCGTACGGCGGGCGGTGACGTAAGTGTGCTCGCTCCATGGAAGAGCTACGTCCTTCAAGATCGCGAGTTGATCTCAGGTCAGAACCCGTTCTCGGACGAAGCACTTCTCAAACTGCTTCTACCTGCACTCAACGGGAGAAGAAGTGAGGCGGCTGGCGCATCCTAAGTTGGATCGAGGCTTCGCTACTAACTCAGCCATAACCTACGTCAACCGCCGTTGCGAATGTTTCCTCGCGCATGATTGGGGGTGCACCTAGTCGGAACGGGGCCGGAAATCGTGATGTCGAAATGTCGCTTCGATACCTTGTCCAATTGTTTTCTTTCCTCGTCGGGCTTGGTCGGCGGCAGGTATGAACACCTAAGAATCAGAATCAGCAGATGAGCACTGTTTATGGGAATGGAAGCCGTCAATGAGCACGGTACAAATCGAACATAAAAGCTATCAGATACCTTCATGCGACGGGTTCACCGTCACAGAATTCATCACCGCCGCCGACATGAACCGATCGGTTGATGGGACGCGGATTTATGCGCTGACGGGTGCGGATCGAGGCTTTAAGTTGTTAGGATTCTCGCAGGTCATGCGCATTTGCTGCGGCGAAAGAACTACAGACCGCCGACAGCCACTGTCGGCTTTAATCAACCAGACAGCCGCCAGCTTCTGATTAACGAGGTTACCAGGGAAGTCGATCTGTATGCTTCGGGGGATCGTTACAAGAGATCCTCCGATGGAGGCACAAGAGATGGATTGGAAGCGTTTGGTCCAGTTTGCGCTGCAGGGTAGCCATGATTTCGAACAATATGCGATTCTGCTGGTGCGCGTTTCGATCGGGCTGTTCTTCGCCATCTCCGGGGCAAACAAATTGTTTGTCGCCGGCGGCACGAAACCTGTTTACGATACGCTCGTTAAGGCCAAAGCCCCGTTTCCTCGCCAAACGGCTTATTTCGTGGCGGGTGTCGAGTTCGTTGGCGGATCCTTAGTGACCCTGGGATTTCTTTCGGGCCCGGCCTGCTTCGCTTTAATGATCGATATGATTGTCGCCACCCTGACCAGCGCGATTTCCACTTTGCCTAAAGGACTTTCGCCGCTTAACTGGCTCGACGATTTCCTCTACCTTCCGGAAGTCCTGTATGTGCTCTTCTTTTTCTGGCTGATCTGCTCTGGTCCAGGAGAGTTCAGTGTAGATCACTGGCTCGTCGGCAAGTTACTGTGATCGGTCGACTGAAGCAAATTGATGCCGGTCTCTCGGAAGCGCCTGGCGATGTTCGGATCGCGTGCGAATTCGATTGGAGCGAAATAGAATGCCCGAAGAGGTCAACCATGCTCGCCGCTTTCTTCTCGGTACCTTCTTTGCCGGTTCAGCCATAACTTTTGCGGCTGCCGACCTGGGCATCATTAGTCCAGGGCACGCGCGACCCTCCAAGGACGACCTGGCAGGTGCGACCCCGATTCAGATACCGACTCAAACTCAAAGAAAGGACCGCCGAATGGAACACCCGACTTTGTATCGCAAGATGCAGATTGATGGGCTCTCCATCTTTTACAGAGAGGCAGGCCCGAAAGACGCTCCAACCCTTCTACTTTTGCACGGACTCCCCTCTTCCTCGCGGATGTTCGAGCCTCTTTTCGCCAGGCTCTCCGATAGCTTTCATCTTGTTGCGCCCGATTACCCTGGCTTCGGACACAGCGAATGGCCGGACCCGAAAAAATTTGCGTATACCTTCGATCACATCGCCGAGATCATGAACCACTTCACCGAAGCGCTCGGACTCTCGCACTACGCGCTTTATATGCAGGACTACGGCGGCCCGGTGGCGTTTCGCATGATATTGGCACATCCAGAACGGGCGCAGGCTCTGATCGTCCAGGACGCCGTCGCGCATAACACAGGCCTCGGCGAGAATTGGAAAACGCGTCGCGCTTTTTGGGCCGATCGCGCGGCCTATGAAAGCGCCCTTCGCGGAAATCTCCTGTCGCTTGAAACCACCAAGGCGCGCCACGCGGGCAACGATCCCAACGTGGAACGCCACGACCCGGATTTCTGGACAGATGAATTTTATTTTCTCAACCAGCCAGGCCAGGCCGATATTCAAAGCGATCTCTTCTACGACTACCGCACCAACGTCGACGCCTACCCCAAGTGGCAGGCGTGGATGCGCGAGAATCAGCCGCACCTACTCGTGATCTGGGGCAAATATGAAAGTTCATTCGATCCCTCCGAGCCGGAAGCCTATCGGCGGGATGTGCCAAAGGCTGAAGTGCACATCGTCGACGGGGGCCATTTTGCGCTCGATACCGCGCCGGATGAGATTGCCCATCTCGTTCGGGGCTTCATGAGCCGAGAAAGTGCTGCCGCGGCATGACAGTCGCGTGGCGATTTAATCCAACGGGGACTTTAGAAAGACACTAAGGTGGTCCCGTCCCCATTAAAGGAGCCCGACGATGCGCCCTGACATTGTGCCTGGAGGTATCTTCCCTGATTACGAGTTGCCCGATCAAACGGGCACACTGCGCAAGCTCAGCGAAGTCCAAGGCGGCGACCCGCTGATCCTCACGCTCGCACGCGGCCACTATTGCCCGAAGGAGCACCAGCAGCATCTCGAGCTCGCTGCGTTCTACCCGAAGATCGCAGTGGCATACACCCAAATCGCCACGATCTCCACCGACGACCACCACACGATTCAGGAGTTTCGTGCGTCGGTCGGCGCCCAGTGGCCCTTCCTCTCTGACCCGGAGCGAAAGGTTCAGAAAGACCTCGCAATTCAAGAGTACACGGACCCCGAACACAATCCGATGATTCCGCACACGCTCGTGCTCAAGCCGGGCCTCGTGATTTACAGCATATATAACGGCTACTGGTTCTGGGGGCGTCCATCGGTCATCGATCTTTGGCACGATTTGCGCGCCGTGACGAGCGAAATCCGTCCCGACTGGGACCTGAGTGCGCCTGGACTCCGCGATTCATGGAACGTGGGTGACTTCTCGCGTTTCCACGGCTGGAACAAGCAGGTCGGCATGGAAGCTACCTCGATTGCACGGAAGAAATAGCACAGCCCCAACTCCGATCTATTACGGGATCGAATAGCTCGGCAGGCAAACCATGGTAGAAACACCAGAGACAAACTAACCCGATTTCAGAAATGGATTTCCGACTCGCGATCTCCACCATGGCCTTCTCTCACCCTTTACTTTAATGCCGTCTTCCCGTCATATGGACTGAAGGTCATGGCCCCACTTCGACGAAAAACGCGCTTTCCTTAGAAGTAGCGTCGGACAAGCCGGTCGGAAACCTTTGGTTATGGTGACCATTTTGCGTGCCTTCAACGCGAAATAATGTTTGCACAAGAGTTACACACAGATTGTCCCAAGCAGTGTGGTTTTGCAAAATCATAGGGCCCCTCGGGCGGGGCTTATCAAGGCAGCGATTCCACCTCAAGGCCATCCCTCAGCATGGTTGCATCGCCGCAGAGCCCGCTTCCGTTTCGCCCGGCAAGGTCATGGTAGTTCCACCATCTCCATCCGTCTCAACTTCTCGTTAGCGCCGTTATTCAGCAACTGGGCAGCCGGTCGGAACGGACTCAGTCCGATCTCTGCGGCCGGGGCAAAAATCCTCGAATTGGACTATCTCTCCTATGGTGCTGGCTGAGCCCGCGTGAGGATCACACCGCCTCGGCAACGGCGAGAGCCTGCCATCACGAAGTGCAACCGGGGATGCGTCAGTGGAGTTAACGCAGCCAGCCCCAAGTCCTCCCCCTGTGCCCTCCGTCACAATGCTCTGAGACCTCGTCATAACACTCTGTGACCCCTGTCACATTTGACAGTTCTCACGTCCGAAGCGGTCAGCTAAATATCCCAACGCACATAGCTACGCGCGTATTTACTCGATTTGCGCGAATCTAGGAGGAAAAGCATGTATTACACGGACAATTCGATTCTTCCCGAGTATATGGAGCCGCTGATCATTACGGCAGCTCCCTACGGGCCGCAGTGGCTACCGAAAGACGCCGATATCCCCGTTAGCTGGGACGAGCAGGTCCAGGCAGCGGTGGACTGTTACGAAGCCGGTGCCACGGTGCTGCACTTCCACGTACGCAATCCCGCAACCGGAAAAGGCTCCGTGGACTTCGAGCAGTACTGCTACTTGCTCGAACGTGTGAAAAAGGCCGTGCCGGATATGATCATCCAGGTGGGCGGCTCGATTTCGTTCTCCCCGAAAACCGACGACTCGAAAGCCAAATGGCTGGATTACGACACGCGGCACATGCTCACCGAACTAACCCCAAAGCCGGAGTCTATAACCGTTACCATCGGTACCTCTCTGTGGGACATCATTTCGATGATGAGCCAGGACGACGTGAAAGGGACTCATTCGAGGATCCCAGGGTGCAGGCCGCCTGGGCTGGCATGGTGGTGGACTCGACCCCCGCCTTCTATCTCGAGCATCTTAAGCGGCTCAAAGCACACGGCATCCAGCCATACTTCCCACTGGCCCACGTGCATCAATACGAGATTGTTGAGCGGTTGATCCGCTCGGGTGTCTATATGGGGCCATTGAATGTGGCCTTAGCTGCCTATGGCGGCGGCACGCTAGGGCGTAATCCCTTTGACGTCATGCATTTCCTGGAACGCATCCCGCAGAACGCTGTCCCGACCATCTGGTCCAGCATGCGCGGGAACCACACGTTGCAGGCCATGGGCGTCATTCTCGGCCTTCACGTGCGCGTGGGCAACGAGGACAACATCTGGGGCGCGAACCGGGAGCGCTCGACCTCGCTCCATCAAGTCAAAGGGGCGGTCAGCGTATGCAAGCAGTTCGGCCGCAGAGTGGCCACGGCAGCGCAAGCGCGCAAGATCATGAAGATCGGCGTTACGTACAACAGCGTCGAAGAGACGCTGCAGGCTCTCGGGATGCCTCCCAACCCGGTCGACTACAACGCTGGCCTCCAACTCTGGGAGACGGATGGAAAGCTAAAGACCGGAGTGGTCGGAAGCGACTCTCATCCCGTCGCCGCTTGCTTGGTGCCCCCAACAGGGGCGGTGGCCGCCGCGGCAGCGCTTAGAAAATAGTGAGCGCCGTGGTCAATCCACAGGGCCCCGCCTTCCCTCGAGGCGGGGCCCCGGTGGATCTATAGTCCTGCAATCTCCGCATAACTGAGAGAGAACAATGACCTCTTCGGTGACGCACTTTGAAATTTACGGTGACGATCTCGCCAAATTGTCGGAGTTTTACCGCGAGCTGTTTGGATGGGGGATCGAGAAAATGCCCGGGATCGACTACTTCCATATCCAAACCGGAGCGCCCGAAGCCCAAGGCATCCGCGGCGGACTAATGAACCGCCCGATTCCGGGTCCGCGAAGTTGGGTCCACTACGTTTCGGTGGACTCGATCGACCAAACGATCGACCGCGTTCAAAGAATGGGCGGCAAAGTCGTGCGCGAAAAGGCGGCCGTGCCTAAAGCAGCCTGGTACGCAATCGTGGAGGACCCCGAAGGAAACATCTTCGCCATCTACCAGAACGATCCCACGGCGTTCCCAACTCCGGAACCTGACTGACAGCTAGCGAAAAATCAGTTGGCCGAAGAATTCACAAACTTAAAACGGAAAAAGAATATGGCGACAGCATCTGAAGAAAAACCGTTCTTGCACATTCCAGAAACCGTTTCGAAAGAGGCGCAGGAATTTCTGAGCAGTCTGAAGGACCCGGCCCTCGCGCCTGCGTTTCCCGATCCTAGCGACCTCGCCGGCTGGAAGAAGTTGCAAGCATTCGTCGAAAAAGGGGCACTGGCCCAATCCGAGGAAATGCTTAGACGCTATGCTCCGACGGTTACGGAGCGCAGTCTCGGAGGCGTCCAGGTCCTAGATGTTCGTCCCAAAGGTTGGAAAGAAAACCGCAAAGTTGCGGTCTATGTGCACGGCGGCGCTCACACACTTTACAGCGCAAAATCCACATTAGGCAGAGCCGTAATCTTCGCCGATGACACCGGGCGCCGCGTGATTTCCGTGGACTACACACTGGCGCCCGAGGCCAAGTTCAACCAGATGAGTGATCAGGTGATTGCAGTGATCGAGGTTCTCCTGACGGAAGGCCATGCGCTCAACGATATCGTCATTTATGGCGACTCTTCGGGTGGCGGACTAGCAGCCGCAGCTGTTCTGAAGATGCGTGACCAGAAGCTGGGCATGCCGGTGGCCGCCGTATTGGTATCTCCCTGGCTGGATGTGACTCGGACCGGAGATACGGAGTTCACTCTTGCGCACGCTGAGCCGAACTACCTGTACGAGAAGCACTCGATCAAGGCGGCTGGTGCGTACGCGGATCCCAAGGATCAGAAACATCCCTATGCTTCGCCTGTGTACGGCGACTTCTCCAGGGGCTTTCCGCCAACGCTGATTCAGGGCGGCACAAAGGAAATTCTTATGAGCGGTTTCATTCGGCTGTACCAGGCCCTCGACACTGCTGGTGTTGCGGTGAAGTTGGATCTCTACGAAGGCATGCCGCACAACTTTGCATCGAGAATTCCGGACGCGCCGGAGTCGAAAGTGGCCCGAAAGAAGATACAAGACTTTGTTCGCGTGCATTTGGGAGAACAGCAGCGCGCAGCGACCAAGGCGGCGGTGTAGTCCGCCGCTGCTTCATCTCTATTTTGTATAGGCGTAGCAAGATTCGAAACTGCGAAGAGGAGAAAACAAAATGGCGACACAAATAGGAGCCACAAAAGCCTCGGCGACGGAGCAGCCGGTGAATCCTTGGGGGTCGACTCTGGACAAACTCAAGGAGTGGGATCCCAAAGGAGCAGCGCTGCTGTTGCGCGTGGGCACAAACCCGTGGACCAGCGGCGTTCTGCCGCGCAAGGAGGTCGAGCTAATCTACCTCGCTCTGAATTGCTCTTGCACGAACCTGGACGAAGCAGGCACGCGCCGCCAGATTCGCGCTGCGCTCGACGCGGGCGCGACGCGCGACGAGGTTCTCCTGGTGTTGAAGTGTGGAGTCGGACTGGCGGTCCACTCGTGCAGCCTCGGCGCTCCCATCCTCCTCGAGGAGATGAAGGCGGCGAACGTAAAGCCGGCAGGAGGCACGAAGCCGGAGACCCCGGCCTGCGATGCGATGCGCGCAATCGGTCAGTGGAACACCGCGTGGGATCCCTTCTACGACCTTTCTCCTGCCTGGACCGATCAATTCTTTGCCTTCGGCGCCAGTGTCTATAAGAGCGGACTCTTCTCCCCGAAGTTCCTGGAACTGATCAGCATCGCCTTCGACGCCTCCATCACGCACATGTATGCGCCCGGCACTCGCCGTCATATCCAAGGGGCGCTCAAGGCGGGGGCGACCCCCGAAGAAATCATGACGGTTCTGCAGATTTGCGTTTCGCTGGGCGTTCAAGCCTGCTCCAAGGGCGTACCAATCCTGGCCGAAGAGTTGGAACGCGATACAACGAGCCAGAAGGCGACGGGGTAAGTTATGGAGAACTTTGTTGAGGTCCTGCGTCTGGAGCAAGTCCCTCCTGGGAAAGGCACGACTGCCACAGTGGACGGCAAAGAAGTGGCTGTCTTCAACGTCGATGGAACGATCTACGCGATCGATGATTCCTGCCTGCACCACGGCGTATCTCTGGGAACTTCCACCCTTGAAGGTAAGGTGGTTACGTGTCGTGGGCATGGTTGGAAATATGACGTCACCACGGGGAACACCATGCATGTTCCTGATTACGGAGTTGCCAGCTATAAGGTGAAGGTCGTCGACGGAAAAATCTTCGTGGCCGTGCCATCACCAACAGAACCGGGCCATCTTAGCGAAGGCAACTCCGCGTGATATACGCAATAGGGCCACGATGGAAGAAATACTAAAACAGATCTGGCTGGATTTAATCGGCAGGCTGCACGGTCCCTTGACGTTTCGGCTGATTTTACAGCCATTGTCAGCGGCTATACTTGCGATCCGCGGCGGCCTCAGAGATGCGAGGACGGGACGCTCGCCATACGGCTGGGCCGTTGTGTTCAACTCCAAGGACCGGCGTGACTTGCTTCGTGAAGGCTGGAGAGAGCTTTCCAAAGTCTTCATCGTGGCAGTCCTAATCGACTTAATCTACGAAGCCATCGTCTTTCACGCAATATATCCGGGCCAATCCTTGATTGTGGCGTCTGTCCTGGCCTTATTGCCGTATCCACTGATCCGCGGTTCCTTTAACCGAATCATGCAATTCCGGCAGCGAATGCGGGAGCGACACCAAGTTGCGATAGCAAGCGAAGAGGCTGTCACGCACGATGCACAGACAAAGGGAACCTTCTAAGTGAGCGCCCAAGTGGAAACCGCTAAGAAGCCTCTTGACGCCTCCACCACACTTGCGGTGGATCGCACACGGCTGGCCTACGAGCGAACGTTGATGGCCTGGATCAGGACCGCGACTTCGCTCATCACGTTTGGTTTCACGATCTACAAGTTCTTTCAGATCGAATTGGCTAAAGGGGCCCAAAGAAACGGACGTCTGATAGGGCCCACCCAATTTGCGCTCTTAATGATCGTGATCGGACTTGTTTCGCTGCTAATGGCCACGTTGGAGCATCGCAGGGATTTGAAGGCACTGAACGCGGAGTACCCAGGAGGGCGCCGCTCTCTCGCGAGAGTGCTCGCAGCGTTGATTTCACTTCTCGGGCTTTTGGCGTTATTCGCGGTCCTTTTTCGACAATAACGGCGGTTGGCAGCGCCTGAACTCTTGGGCGGGCGGGTGGGACAGTTGGGTGCCGTCTATAAAGACGAAGGCGTTGCCAAGAGACACTTTTCCTCCGCAATGCTTTGCAGCACCGCTGGGATCTCAGAGTGGTGGAGGACCGAAGCTCTGAAACTCTCACGGTGAATCAGCTTTCGGCGGTTCCGCTCAACCGATCGTTCAGCCAACCAATCCCTGCGGTTTTCGACTTCTCTTTTCTTTTCTACCTCAACCCCGAATACCGCCCCTACGCAACCCACTGCCCCATAACGACTTGACGAAGGATTTTTGTCCCGAGCTGGAGCCAACCCCGACGGTTTCTCTCGTGAAGTCTTTTTAACCACGGAGGTGCATCATTTTGTACTACCCGTCATCCAAAGCGAATCCTGATGTGGCGAGTTTTAACGGCTAGCCGCCTATAAGCGAGCCGGTCCGGCCTAGTTAGGGTTGCCTGTTGGTTTCGGCAGGTCTGCTTCCACCTGGGCAGCGGCCTTTTGCTGTTGTTGCAAATCGCTGGAGACGCTCTCGTCGGGTTTAGGTGGCGGGATTTCGCCAGCCTGAGTTTTGGTATCGGGAGCGGTCGGGATTCCGTCTTTCCCTTGTTTCTCAGCCAACTCCTTCAGCCCGGCGTCCAATTGGATCCGCAGTTGATTGTGCATTTCCTGCAGGTCTCCAGCATCGACTCCGACGGTTGCGCCGATGGCACACTCGTCCTTCTTACTGCTCCTGACGGTCGCTGTCACCATGTTGTCAGCGTCAGGTTTGTCGGTGGTTCGATAAATCACATCACCGGGAGTCAGTCCGCACTCCGCGCCCGCCGACGTGGTCAGATCCAAATCCGAGGAGACCACGAAGATGCGTATTTTAGGATCCACGGCCGCCGGGATCTGGTCCGTGCTCGGAGTATCCTTCTTCCCGCTCCCCGCCGCAGCCTGTTCCGCTGCTATCTCGCTCTTGAGCTGATCGGCGATTGCCTGCTTCACTTCTGGAGTGAGTTGCGTCGCATTGCCAGTTGCGGCCGCTCCTTGAGCATCCAACATGTATGCCCCCAGGGCAACGTCAAGGCTGACCTTAACCAGCGGACTAAATGTCCACGGCGAACCATTCCCGTCAGCCGACTCCGTTCCGATCGGCTGAAGCCCTCCTCCGCCATTCTGTGCGACCTGTTGGGCCGCATAGGCAGCTTGCAGATTCGCCGCAATCATATAATCCGTCAGCCAAAATGCGGCCGTTGGATATACCGGATACGGCGCGAAGTACGGACCGTAGTAGCCATACCACGGCGCCGGGCCCCAACCCCATCTGTAATAGACCGGTGCGGGCCACGGATTGTAAGCCCATCTGTAGTATGCGGGATGCCAATAATAAGGCGGAGCGTAACCGTAATAGGGACGGCCCCCCCAGTGATAGGTGCGATACCCATAGGCGTAGTAGTGGCCGCCTCGATAGTAGGTTCGCTGAACATAGACGTGGCCGCCGTGGCTATAGTAGGAGCGCTGGCTGTATCCTACGCCTCTCCCGTAGCTCACCACTGTGCGTCCGTTTTGCGTGCTGACGATACGCGTGTTGCCATACATCCCGCGGTTGATCGTCATGCCGTTAGTCTTGACCACGCGGACCTGGCCATTACTTCGATACGTGGCACTGCCTCCGCTCTTCAGAACGACGGTCTTGCTTCCTGCAGGTTGGTGCCGGATGACTGTGTTGTTGGCTGGTCTGTTCGCACTCGTCTGGCCGTTCCTGTTGCCGGTGGTTGGAGTGCCTTTGTTCGGGTTCGATTGGCCGCCCTTGTTGCCGGTGGTTGGAGTGCCTTTGTTCGGGTTCGATTGGCCACCTCTGTTGCCGGTGGTCGGAGTGCCATTGTTCGGGTTGGTGTGGCCGTTCCTGTTGCCGGTGGTCGGAGTGCCATTGTTCGGGTTGGTGTGGCCACCTTTGTTGCCGGTGGTTGGAGTGCCTTTGTTCGGGTTCGATTGGCCACCTTTGTTGCCGGTGGTCGGAGTGCCATTGTTCGGGTTGGTGTGGCCGTTCCTGTTGCCGGTGGTCGGAGTGCCATTGTTCGGGTTGGTGTGGCCGTTCCTGTTGCCGGTGGTCGGAGTGCCATTGTTCGGGTTGGTGTGGCCGTTCCTGTTGCCGGTGGTCGGAGTGCCTTTGTTCGGGTTGGTTTGGCCGCCCTTGTTGCCGTTTGCGCCATTCGGTGTGGCAGGCTGTTGATGTGCGCCACTTTGGCCTCCCCGCTGGTGCTGTTGCGCTGGAGCCGGATGCGGTGCGCTCGCGGTCGGCTTGCCCGAATTGGTCCCCTGAGCTGGAGGTGTGGTCGTCTTCTTTGGATTTTGCGCCCAAGCCGGTGCCGTGCCCCAGAGAAGAACGAGCAGGATGACGGAGCACACGGCCACGCCTAGGAAACTTGCAGCAACTTTTTTCCCGATCATAGCGGTTTGGCCTTTCTATTGGGGCTGAGTCTCTAAAGTCGCCTCTCTATATACAAACAATATCACTCCGCGCACCGATGTGCAGCTACTGTCATATCTGACAGGCGAGAAGCCCCCGCATTCCCAAGCGGACTCCAAGGAAACGCGTTCGCTACTGAAATTCCTGCCGAATGGAAGCCCACGCGCTTCCTTCCATCATTGCCCGCAAGCAAGCACGAAGATGCTTTCGCGCAACGACAGAACCATGCAGAGGTCGTACTCTTCGAGGGTTTTGTTCAGCAAAGTTGGTCTGTGACTTCAACTCTGAACTTTGAACAGGAGGAAAGAGTTTGCAACCTTCGTCGGTACGCATTCTGGTAGTGGATGATTTCGCGCCGTGGCGCCATTTTGTAACCACTATGATCTCGATGAAATCAGAGTGGCAGGTTGTGGGCGAAGCGTCGGATGGATCAGAAGCGATTCACAAAGCGGTGGAGCTGAAGCCGGATTTGGTTTTACTCGACATCGGACTCCCAACACTGAGCGGAATCGAAGCCGCTCGACAAATTCGAGAACTTGTTCCGGAATCCAGGATCATCTTCTTAACTCAAGAACTATCAGCCGAGGTCGTGCAAGAAGCGCTTAGCCTTGGCGCGTGGGGCTACGTGGTCAAAACAACGGTCGAAAGCGAACTGCTCGCCGCTATGGAAACAGTCGTTTCTGGAAAGACATTCGTCAGTAGCAATCTAAGGTCTCACGGTCTCAATTGAAGCGAAGTCTAGATCGGCTTCCTTATATTCTAAAAAAGATCATCGAAAGCGAGATAGACACAAGAGATCCATCCACAACGTCCGATTTTCTATTTTTCGCCACCATTACCAACGGAAACGAAGCGCGAGTTGGATAATGCGCGGCGTGACAACTCCAGCGGGGCCGCCAAGTCCACTGAAATTTTTCGCCGCGTCAAAAGTGGCTCTCTCGAAGTTGGCCAGCGTCAGAACCTGTCCATTGGCCCCAAGGTATAAGCCAGTGAACGGGTTGAGGCAGCTCGCTGTGCAGTCGAAGTTAGGATTTGGCGCGCCGTTTACGGTTAGCCTTGGCAGTGGCAAAAGGTTCAGCGAGTCGAAGGAATTATTGAAAATAAAAAGGGGATGGTTGAAGACGTTGAATACATCCATCTTCAGCTCAAGGCTGGCAGATTTCCACTCGGGAATCATGATCGATCTGGCGAGCGAGATGTCGAAGCGGTATAGAGGCAGGCTTTGGCCCGCATTGCGGGCGAGATTGCCGCTGATGTACTGAAAATCTACGGGCGTACCGGTGAAGCTGTCCACGGGACCAGACCCGCTGGCTCTCGCAGGCGCCGCAAAGGTGGTCTGCAATGCGGCGCAATTAGTCAGCCCTGCCGCAGTGCAGGCAGCCACGCCATCGGGGCCAACCTCGAGGTTTGTGCCCGAGATCGAGCCAATATTCGTAGCCACGAGTGCCCCTATTGGCGCACCCGCACAACCTGTCACCGCCGATCCCCCTGTGCAGATGTTCGGCCTTTGCATAGTTTCGCTGCCGAGGTCTGTAAAATTTAGCCCTGCGAGGGACGCATCGCCAGTCGAGACTGGATAAGGCCGCCCGGATTGCAGAGTGGCCAGCATACCGAATGTCCAGTTGTTCAGGATGGTGCGGACGACCGGAATGTGTAGCAGGTCGTTGGTATCTGCCACGAGGTCGAAATTAGCCAAGTGCCGAACATCGTTCTGGGCCGAGGCATTCTCAAGCTGCAGTGAGGCGAGTGGATTCGCGGGTTCCGAAAGGCCGAAAAAGTCCTCTCCATCATCCAGGGTGTGAGACCACGTGTAGCTGCCCTGGAACTGAACGTGGCGCGCCATCCGCTTCACTGCCGTGACCACAAGTGCGTTGTACCCGGACTCGCGATCGCTGGAGACCGTCCGGATAGGACCGAAAGCTGGATTCGGAACGTCCGGCATATAGAAATAACCCGGATGGGCCGGGTCGGCAATCGGCGTGGGAAAGTTGGTATCCGTTTCGCCGAGTAAGCCGTGGGCAAACACGCCTTGGTAACCGATGCTATAGGTAAAAGAGGATCCCAGTTGTCGCTGGAACACCAACGAAGCCATGTTCACTTCCGAATTCTTGAGGGCTGGCGATATAGGACGCACCCTGCCGTAGTAGCCAACCGGCTTGAAAAGGTCTAATAGGGCGGTGCTTGGCTCGTTTGGATAAGCGTTGAGGACCTGCTGGCCCGTAGTCACCCCGTCATTGCCCAGCGATCCCGAAGTAATGCTTTGCGTGAAAAGAGTATCGCCATCGAAAATCAACGAATTCACCATGACGTTAAGATCCACCATTTCCGTAATTCTGCCGCCTGCGGCTCGAATCACGGATTTGCCGGGATCCCCGAAGAGCCAGTGCATGATCCCACGGTCAAAATTGGGACTCCACGCAATACCCAGACGCGGCTGCCAATTGTTGTTGTCCGAGCCGCAGGCTGGGATCAGACCATTGGATTGCAAGCAGCCTCCTTGCACCTTAGGGTCTGGGATGGTTCCACCCGTAAATGCTCCATCTTCTTTTTCGTAGCGCAATCCATAGTTCACAGTAATGTTGCGCCGAAATTGCCAGGTATCTTGAGCGTAGATTCCATAGATATTGTCGTTCGTGTCCACGGCTCCTGGTCCTAGCCCGATTGTGAATTGCGACGGGCACTGGCCGTCCGCTTGAGGAAATAGGGAGTTGGTGCAAGGGCCTGGCGCGAAGTTGGAGTATTCGCCGTAGTGAAACTGTTGATACAAGGCATGGATCGGGAACTGGCTGATATTCACCCCGAACTTGAAGGCATGGCGGCCCCGCGTCCAGGACAGATTGTCGATGTACTGGAAGCGGTTCTGCAAATCGCCCTGCGGACAGCAGTAGTCCGCCCCGACATACGCGTTGGACAACGCCTCTGCAGGTAAGGTGCTCACGGGCGCGGTCGACAGCAGGAAGTGGTGCCAGAAAAACCGTGCCTCGTTCACGGTGTAAGGTGTCAACGTGGAAATCAGGCCGATGTTTAACCCGGAGTCGTGAATAGTCGAGTTGACCAAGCCGCTCGGGTCGGTGCTCCCCGGCGGCGTATTTATCAGGAGGTTGGACGACGTATCTCGCTGCACGTTGTAACGCACCGTCAGCAGTTGTTTGCCGGTGAGGTTGGCGTCGACTTTCGCGGACCACAGCAGCTCGTTCACGGGTTGATTGATTGTGACGCTGTTTCCGAAAGGCAAGGAAGTTAGTGGAGCACCCTGCGCGGTATCCTCAAGGCTCGTAAACCAGAACACGCGATTCTTCACAATCGGCCCGCCCGCCGTGAACCCGTACTCGTGCTTGAAGAACGGTGCGCGGCTTGCCGGATCGCTAAGGTTATAGAAGAAACTCGACGCTCCAAAGTTGCGCCCGCGGAAGTACGCGTGGAAGTCGCCGTGAAAGTCATTCGTTCCGGATTTCGTCACGACGTTCAGAATAATGTTTCCGGCCTGGCCATATTCCGCGTTGTAGTTGTTCGTTAGAACCTGAAATTCCTTTACCTCTTCCACCGATGCGCCGAGCGCGTCGCGTGCGACGAGGATCTGCGCCTGGTCCCAGATATTCCCGCCGTCCACATTCACCTGGATGCCGCGGTCGTTAACGCTGCCGGGACCCACGAGGTCAGAGGAATCGCTAGTGTAGTCGTACCGCACCCCCGGGGCCGATGCTGCCAGGCCTTCGAAGTCGTTGGACACTCCACCAACTGCTTCATAGGACGTCGTCGTCGGAAGCTTCGCCACTTCCTTGTCGTCGATCACCGTCGACACATCCGTTTTCGTTATCTCGACGAGCGGTACCTCCGTAGTGACGGTAACCGACTCTATTCGCCCTGTAAGCTTCAGGTTAAAGTTAATATCGAGGTCGTCTCCAACCTGCAATTTCACGCTCTTCGCCTGAGTCGTAACAAAAGAGTGGGCTTCGATGGAGAGGTCATAGACTCCCGGCGGTAAGTTGTCAAAACGGTAGAGGCCGTCCGAGGTCGTTTGCGTCGTCCGTGTCATTCGGGTATCGACGTTTGTCGCCGTTACCGTCGCCCCTGGCACCGGCGCCCCATTCAGATCTTGCGCGCGGCCCGCAATCGTCGCGAAAGCCGCACTCTGGCCGTGCCCGCCAGGCGTCGCTGACAGCCGCAGCTCGAAGGCCGAGAGAGCGGACAGGAGAAGCAGTATAACGAGTAAGGGAAACCTCATCGAACATTCTCCCTAGCGCCCGCACCCGGCAGCTAGTTCAGTTCTGCGCTCAACGTGTTGCAAAGAATAGTCTTATGGGTGAAGTGGTGCAAGTAGGCAAACTGCAAAGAAGCGGGGTAGTTTCCGACGGGCGCTCTTGAGGCAACCCACCAGAATCAGGAACTGAGTGAGGTTTCTGGAGAGGAGGGACGCGGCCCCTCGAGTGAAGACAAGCCTTACTTGAGCCGCTGTAATTCACCTTCCGGAACCGTAAGGTCCGTGTAGCCACAGTCTAGGCAGATGAGAGTGCGCTGGCAGACGTAGATTGGGCTTTGGCGTAGATTCTCCATGCGTGGAGAACAAGCGCTCAGTTCAACTTCGAAGGTTTCTTGATCATTCGACCCGCAGTGTTTGCATGCCATTGTCAGTTCTCCCAGGGCAGTCAATTCAAAGGGGGTGGTGTCTGCCAATCAGTTGAGTGATGCTACCACTCTTCCTATTTCGGGAACAAGCACCGCTCGCGAAGTTTCGTGGCCCGCGCCGCTCAGGTAGTCGAACATGTTGCGAGAGACCCTGTACGAAGGGGCAAAAGTAGGGATTCGACACTGCACTTTTGGGGACGCAACTTCCCGCCCGGCATGGGGTTATTCTAGGAAGTCCCGAGTGTTTTCGCACCATTTTGCCCGGCAGGAGAATGTTATGAGCGCGCCGCATGGCCCAAGCCAGCAAACTGATTCCCTGGCGACGACACCGAAGTCCTTCCTGGCGGCGATTCTATCCCTCGCGTGCATTTTCTCGGTCGGGATCGACGTGCCTGCGCTTTCGGCGAGCCCTGCGGCAACGAAAGTAAAGAAGCCAAAGCATGATCCAGTCCTGAAGAGTCTCCCGATTACAGAATTGAGCGAAGACGAAGCGATTCTGCACGCATTGAATCGCTTGGCGTACGGACCGCGTCCCGGCGATGTCGAACTCGTCCGGAAAATGGGGCTTGCGAATTGGATCGAGCAGCAACTGAATCCTGATTCGATTGACGACGCGGCGCTGGACGCGCGCCTCGAGGATTATCCGACGCTGAAAATGTCCTCCGCAAAACTCATCGAGGAATATCCGCGGCCGAAACAAGCCGAAAAACAGGCGGCCAAGCGGGCGCAGGCGCAACTCGAGCAGGACAATCAAAGACGTTCGGACGCCGCAGCGGCCGTCGTCTCGCAGGATATGCAGCCACCAACTCCCGGGCAATCCGGCGAAATGGAAACGCCTCCGGCGCCCGCGGCAGCGCCCGTCGATGCAGCGCCCACCGATGCGGCGGCAGACGCAAATGCCCCCTCTCCTATGAAAGATGATCCCGCGCCGGATAATATGGAGGCGAGAAATTCCGGAAAACGCCGATTGCGCGACAATGGCGATCCAAACGCTTTTCCACGCGCCCTCGGCGAAAACAGCAAGCGCCCGCAGCGTGTGATTGCAGAATTAGCCATGGCCAAGATGACGCGCGCGATTTATAGCGAGCGGCAGCTGCAGCGAGTGATGGACGATTTCTGGTTCAATCATTTCAATGTATACGCCGGAAAGGGCGAAGACCGCTGGTATCTCACTTCGTATGAACGCGACGTCATCCAGCCGCATGCGATGGGGAAGTTCAAAGACCTGCTGACGGCCACCGCCAAAAGTCCCGCGATGCTTTTCTACTTGGATAATTTTCTAAGCGTCGATCCGCGCGCAGCACAGCGGCTGGCGGAAGAACGCGCCATGCGCCAGCAGATGCGGTTTAGCCGTTTTGGACAGCCGTTTCCGCCGCCGCAAGGACAACAGAAAAAGGGAAACGAACGCGGGCTGAATGAAAACTACGGCCGCGAGCTGATGGAGCTGCAGACCCTCGGCGTCGACGGAGGTTACACGCAGAAGGACGTCACCGAAGTCGCGCGCTGCTTCACCGGCTGGACCATCGAAAAACCGCGCCTGGATCCGCGCTTCAAATTCGACGACCGCCTGCACGATCCCGATCCCAAATATGTTCTGGGCAAAAAAATTCACGCCGGCGGAATGAAGGACGGCGAGGAAGTGCTCGACCTGCTCGCCCGTCATCCCAGCACCGCGAAATTTATTTCGACGGAACTGGCCCGCCGGTTCGTTTCGGATAATCCGCCGTCAGAACTTGTAAATCGCATGGCCGCGACCTTCGAGGACAGCGACGGCGACATCAGGGCCGTGCTCCGCACGATGATTTTTTCGCCGGAGTTCTGGTCTCGCGAGGCGTACAACGCGAAAATCAAGACGCCCTTCGAGTTGGTCGTTTCCACGGCACGCGCGCTCGGCACGGATGTCGACACGCCGCAGCCGCTGGTCGCGTGGGTCGGCCGCATCGGCGAGCCGCTCTATCAATGCCAGCCTCCAACTGGATACGCAGACAAAGCAGATGCTTGGGTAAACACGGGTGCGTTGCTCAACCGGTTGAATTTTTCGCTGGCGCTGGCTGGCAATCGAATGCGCGGCTCGCGCACGGACGTTGGCGCGCTGCTCGGAGTGGAATCGACGGCCGACGCGAAGGACGCGCTGGATCGCGCCGTGCAAGTTTTCCTGGATGGGCAAGCCGCGCCGACAACGGTCGCGACGCTCGACAAGCAGCTCGACAATCCGGAAGTTGTGCAGGCGAAGCTGGACGATCCTGTAAAGCACGTGGATTTGGGAGTCGTAGCGGGCCTGGTGCTGGGTGCGCCCGAATTTCAAAGGCGATAGTTTTTGGAGTGCGGGAGCCCCGCTCCCGCTTTTGCGATTTTGGGATGTAAGCCAAACGCAAAAAAAGCGGCAGCAAGGCTGCCGCACTCCATACGCGGACGCCCAATATACGGACACTCGATGTTGGGGAATGAACTTGAGAGGCTGACATGATCCACAAATGTTGCGAAGGCGTACGAGGTTTGAAATTTTCGCGCAGATATTTTTTGAAGCAAGGCGGCGTGGCCATGGTGGGCCTAAGCGCGATGCCCGCATTCTTGCAACGCGCGGTCGCGGCCACGCCGATGCCGAACAAGAAGCAACTCGTCGTGCTCTTTCAACGCGGCGCCGCCGACGGCTTGAATATCGTCGTTCCCTTTGGCGAACCAAACTATTACCGCATGCGCCCGAGCATCGCGATTCCGCAACCGCAGCGCGGCGGGAACGATGCGGCGGTTGATTTGGACGGATTTTTTGGCTTGCACCCGAGCCTCGCGCCGCTCGAGCCGCTCTTCCACCAAAACCAATTGGCGATTGTGCACGCGGCGGGATCGCCGGACCCCACGCGCTCGCATTTCGACGCGCAAGATTTCATGGAATCCGGAACGCCGGGCTTGCGCGCAACCGATGACGGCTGGCTGAATAGGGCCATCGAAACGATTCCCGAAGAGGACGCTTCGCCGTTCCGCGCCGTGGCCATGGGGCCGAACCTGCCGCTGACGCTGCGCGGAAGCGCTCCAGCGATCGCGTTGCCGGACGTGAAGCAATTCAAAGTGATGGCGCAATCGCCGGGCGCGGGCCAAATCGTCGAGGGCGGATTCGAGGCCATGTACGCGCAAACCGTCGATCACGCGCTGCACGGCACGGGCACGGAAACCTTTGAAGCCATCGACCTTTTGCGCAACGCCGATCCGGAAAAATATCAGCCGGAAAACGGCGCGGAGTATCCGACGAGCCGCCTGGGCAAAAACGTGCAGCAAATTGGGCAATTGCTCAAAGCCAAGATCGGCGTCGAAGTGCTCTTCGTCGATTGCGGCGGCTGGGACAATCACGTCAACGAAGGCGGCGCGCAAGGGCAACTCTCGAATTTGTTGCGGGATTTGGGGCAGAGCCTCTCGGCTTTTCATCAAGACATGGGCGACCGAATGCAGGACATCGTTTTCGTGACCATGAGCGAATTTGGCCGGACCGCGCACGAGAACGGCAATCGCGGCACCGACCACGGCCACGCGAACTGCATGTTCGTGATGGGCGGCGACGTGAAGGGCGGCCACGTTTACGGCAAGTGGCCAGGCCTAGAGGATCATCAGCTCAACGAAGGCCGCGACCTCATGCTCACCACGGATTTTCGCAGCGTCGTCGGCGAAATCCTCACGAAGCATATCGGCGTGAAGGATCTCGCGCCAGTTTTTCCCGGTTTCGACAACGACCCACGCAAATTCCCCGGCCTGATCAAAGCGTAAGGACCCTAGCCGCGAATTCCGGCGAGAGGTTGCACGTCGCGATCGACCCGGGGGCCAAGTTCATCCTCGGCTATTTCCAAGTCATAGCGCGTTTGCAGATTCATCCAAAAGGCCGGACTGTTTCTGAAATAGCGAGCAAAGCGCAGCGCCGTATCCGCGGTAATGCCTCTGCGCTCGTTGGCGATATCGGCGATGCGCGTTACCGGCACGCGCAGGGCCATAGCCATCTTGTTCATGCTCAAGCCCAGAGGGGTCATGAATTCCTCGCGCAGAATCTCTCCCGGATGCACGGGCTTCAGTTTTTTTGCCATAACTCGACTCCTAATGGTAATCGACGATTTCGGCTTCGTAGGCATTTCCATCGCGCCAGGCAAAACAAATGCGCCACTGGTCATTGATGCGGACGCTGTACTGGCCCTCGCGATCCCCCTTCAGGCGCTCCAGCCTGTTTCCCGGCAGTGTGGCGAGAGTTCGCAAATCCGGCGCCGCGTCCGGCATGTCCAGCTTGCGAAGTGCTTGCCGTTCGAAGGCCTTGAACCGGCGCGCCCATTCCCGGCGAAACAGCCGCTCAGTGTCGGCGCAGCGAAAGGTGCGGATCACCCGCCACCAGTATACCGTAATCCGTTAAATGTCAAGCAGTAGAGATCCCGCCGGCCGGACGTCCGGGCTTTCCGGAGTGGTCAGAGATTAATCATTTTAGAGAGTTCGACGACTTCGATATGTTTCGGGCAGCCGGGCCAATTGTGGCGCCAACACACAATTACATCGCAGCCGCTTAGAGGATGGCCGTGCTCCCGGTAATTCTTGCTCTCGAATTCAAATTCGATCGAGACGCGCTGCCAGCGCCCGGGAGCGAATTGGCGCAAGGCTTCGCAATCGGGGAAGCTCGTTTGCACATTTTCGACCAGGTAGCCGAGCTTTTTCGCCAGCATCCCAAACAAAAACACCACGGCTTGTTCGTTCACTGGTTCATGACGCAGCCACTGGAACGGACTCGGGTTGCCGTAGATGGTCCGGTCCCTCAGCCGCGCGTGCCATCTCCTGCGAGCCACGACCGCGGGAGCAGGGTCGCACCGCGGAAGTTGCCGCTCGGCCTTCCGCCCAGCATGCCGCGCTGCACTCCGCGCCGAACAAGGGGGAAGTAGCGCCACCACGTCTGCCCATTCCCGCTTGCCCTTGGCAAAATTACGAAAGGCTTCGGGCACCGCCCGCCAGCCCCCAAACCGTTTCGCGAGCGTGCAGGGATTGTAGGTTCCCAGGCGAAGATGAATATGCCGCGGAAGGATTGCCCGGTTTTTTCGCACCGCCTCGCCCCAGTCTTCCAGCAGCGCCCGGCTCTCTATCCTCGCATTCCGCGTGTACGGCCGCAGTCCCGCGGCTCGCACTGCCTCGCTCCAGGTTCGGAAGTAGTGCAACACAAAGTAGGCCGAGATCCCCGAGCGCGATTCAAACTCCACTCGCGACGGCGCGCGGCCAAGTTTTTTCGCCGCCGCGGCAATGGAATTGAGGATTTGCCGTTTGTCGGGCATAAGTGTCCTGCCGGAGCGGACTTTAGGTGTAGTGGCGGGTCTTTAGACCCGTTCTGTGGGAGTGCGGCAGCCCTGCTGCCGCTTTTCTTCCACCCGCAATCATGGCAATCGCCAGAATTGCCAGAATCGCCGCAATAGTCGCCGTAACTCACCCGACGAACTCGAGGAGACGCGAAGAGCAATCTCTCTCGCCCGTCAGTTCGTACAGTCAGTTCGCACGGTTGGCGCGCGCGCGCCTGCTCGCACCCAGGACTATGATTTGGATTGGGCGTACCGAAGAAGCGGGGTTAGCTGCCCCTAAAATGAATAAAGCGGGAGAGGAATCTCCCGCTGTCGAAACGTAGTTTTCTACAGGATTTACTTTACATGAATCACCGGGGCTCCGTCAAGCAAGATCTTCACGCGGTAGAGGCTCAGCCTCCGGTTAGCCCGTGATTCGCTCAGAATCGCCGGACATACTCTAATCTGAATCGCCGAGCAGTTATTGTACGTTTCGCTGTCCAGCTCCTCACGGCAAAATGCGCAAAAACGACAAAGATCGGGGGAACGCTCAGAGTTGGGCGGCTTGGTCTAGGAGCGTTCGACCTTGGGCGTCGACTGAGCTCCCAGCGGTTCGCGGAAAGGATCCATCGGAATCGGCGCGTACTCGACCCCGATGATCTCGAGATGCTCCGTCTTCGCTGGCGCGCGCAGTTCCACGCGGTCACCGGGGCTCGCCCTCATCAGCGCATTAGCGAGAGGCGAGCGCCAGCTGATGTAGCCGCGGTCGAGGTCCACCTCGTCGATGCCGACGATCGAGACGACGTGTTCCAGGCCGGCGGCGTCCTTGTAGGTCACGGTTGCGCCAAAGAAGATGCGCGTAGCGGCCGCCCCCTGCCGCGCAGCGGCGGGATCGGTGACCATGGCAGCGTCGATGCGTTTCGTGAGAAAGCGAATCCGCGAATCAATCTGGCCTAACCGTCGCTTGCCGTAGAGATAATCGGCGTTTTCACTGCGGTCCCCGTTACTGGCAGCCCACGCTACGACCTCCACCACCGCGGGCCGCTCGCGACTCAGCAGGAACGAATGCTCGTCTTTGAGCCGCTGCAACCCGGCGGGCGTGATGTAGTTTTTGAGTGCCGGGCCCGCGGGCTCCGGTCGAGGTCCTCGGAGCGGACGCTTTTCTCGCATTTGCCAATCTGTCACAAAAAGCACTCTTCCTGTAATCCGGCCAACGAGGAAACGTTTTGCATGCTAACCCGTCGGGCCCTTTGCGCGCTTGGTAGTCACTCCCCGGGCTTCAGCTCGCGAATCCAAATATTTCGAAAGCGCACGGGATTGCCGTGATCTTGAAGCGCAAGCGGGAGTTTATCCGGAGTCGGTTTGTAAGGCGGCCGACTTCCGTTTGCTGTAGGGCCGGTGAGCTCGACGTTGTCCTGCACGAGGACGCCGTTGTGAAAGACGGTGTAGCGCGCTTTGCGCAGGAGCTTGCCGTTGGCGTCGAAGCGGGGCCGTGGAAGACGATGTCATACCACTGCCATTCACCCGGCGGGCGCGCGGCGTTCACCTGCGGAGGATATTGACCGTAGATCGCCGCGGCTTGCCCGTCGGCGTACGTCCGATTCTTGTATGAATCGAGGACCTGGACCTCGTAAAGGCCCTGGAGAAACACGCCGCTGTTGCCGCGCTCCTGGCTTTCGCCGTGCGGAGGCGTAGGCTCGCGAAACTCGACGTGCAACTGGCAATCGCCAAAAGCTTCCTTCGTTCGCATTTCGCCCGTCTTCGCCACGACTTCGACGTAACCGTGCTCGAGTTTCCATTTGGCGGGGCTGCCGTCGTCCTGCTGCCATTTCGAGAGATCTTTGCCGTCGAAGAGCACAACAGCGTCCGACGGCGGACGCCCCGGCTCAACTTGCGTGCTGGATGTGCCGGGATCGATAACCGGCGGCACCGGGCGGTTCATATCGTGTTGTTTCCATCGCGTATCGACTTGTCCGAGCAACATGGCCGGGCTTGCAATCATGACGGCCGCTGCCAAAAAAAAGAGATGACTGATTTTCATAGTTTGTCCTCGACTCTAATGCGCGAGGATTTTAACGCCGAATCGCTGCCAAATACACCAGCGGACGAAACTTTCTTGAAACCCCGTGTGGAGTGCGGGAGCCCGGCTCCCGCTTTCTCTTCTGGTTTATGCACGAAACTCAACACCAAAAGCGGGAGCCGGGCTCCCGCACTCAATATAACCTATCATTAATACTAAATATAAAGTATGCTTAAGATAATGGAGGTCAACCATGGACACAATTACCCGCGCTCCGGACTGGCCGCATGCACCCATCCATCGGCTGCGCGAAGCGGGGACTTATATCGTTACGGCGGGAACATTTCAGAAAACGCATTACCTCCATGACGCGGAGCGCTTGAGCTATGTAACAAATGCGATGTTGGATCTCGCGGTGGAGTATGGATGGAAACTCCAAGCCTGGGCAGTCTTCTCGAATCACTACCACTTTGTCGCGGAATCGGATCAGCCAGGCACCTTGAGGAGGCTAGTACAGTACCTGCACTCTGTCTCCGCGAAGCACATCAACCAGAGGGACGGCACTCCTGGCAGAACTGTTTGGTTTCAATATTGGGACACGATGCTTACTTACGAGAAGTCGTATTTGGCGCGCCTGAATTATGTTCACAGGAACGCTGTCCGGCATGGGCTGGTTCGCGAGCCGACCGCATACCCGTGGTGTTCGGCAGGCTGGTTTCAACGAAAAGCCTCGAGCTCGTTTTATGAGACTGTGATGGCGTTTCCCTCGGACCGCGTAAATGTTCCGGATGAATTCGACGTGCTCCAAATTCGTTGAAAAAGCATGTGGAGTGCGGGAGCCTGGCTCCCGCTTTCCCGCAGCTCAAAGAAGCTACCGCAAAAGCGGGAGCCGGGCTCCCGCACTCCATATGAGGCTATGCGGCGGAACCGCGGATGCGCATGCCGTAGAACGAGCGGTATACGAAGAAGAAGGAAACGACGAAAAATGCCGCGGCAAGAATGTGCGTCAAGCTGTTGCCTTGGCTGGCGGTCAGTTGCACGGCAAGCTCGACGGCGAGCAGGCCGAAGAGCGTCGTGAACTTGATCACCGGGTTAAGCGCCACGGAAGACGTGTCCTTGAAGGGATCGCCGACCGTGTCGCCGATGACCGTGGCGTCATGAAGCGGCGTGCCTTTTTGTTTGAGCTCCACTTCGACGATTTTCTTCGCATTGTCCCACGCGCCGCCGGCGTTGGCCATAAAAATGGCCTGGTACAAACCGAAAATCGCGATGGAGAAAAGGTAGCCGATAAAAAAGAAGGGTTCGATAAACGCGAAGGCCAGCGTGGCGAAGAACACGGCGATGAAAATATTAAGCATGCCCTTCTGCGCGTACTTCGTGCAGATTTCCACGACCTTCTTGCTGTCTTCGATGCTGGCTTTTTCGACTCCTTCCAGCTTGATGTTGGCTTTGATGAATTCAACGGCGCGGTAGGCGCCGGTGGTCACGGCCTGCGTGCTTGCTCCCGTGAACCAGTAGATCATCGCGCCGCCGGTGATGAGTCCAAGAACGAAAGGCGCGTGAAGCAGCGAGAGTTTGTTGACGTCGGCGGTCAAACCGTTGGTGAGCGCCATGATGATCGAAAAAATCATCGTGGTGGCGCCGACGACCGCCGTGCCAATGAGCACCGGTTTGGCCGTGGCCTTGAACGTGTTGCCCGCTCCGTCGTTGGCTTCCAGCATTTCCTTGGCGCGCTCGAAGTTAACGTCGATGTTGTAGTCTTTTTTCAGTTCCTGCGCGATGCCGGGGACTTGCTCGATCAGAGAAAGTTCGTAAACGGACTGCGCGTTGTCCGTCACCGGCCCGTACGAATCGACGGCGATGGTCACCGGCCCCATGCCGAGAAAGCCGAAGGCCACAAGGCCGAACGCAAACACGGGAGCGGCGATCATGTGTCCGCCAAGCCCGAGATTGCTGATGAGATAGCCCAAGCTCATCAGCACCACCATCGCCAGACCGATGTAATACGCGGAGAAATTGCCGGCCACAAAACCGGAAAGAATGCCGAGCGACGCGCCGCCTTCCTCCGCCGAGGATACGACTTCCTTGACGTGGCGCGATTCCGTGGACGTGAAAACTTTCACCAACTCCGGAATAATCGCGCCCGCCAGCGTGCCGCAGGAGATGATCGTCGCCAGCTTCCACCACTGTGAGGTGTCACCGGTTGCCGGATCGCCCAGCCTCGGGATGATCAACGCCGAAATAATGTAGGTCAGCCCGATAGAAACGAAGGAGGTGATCCACACGAGGGAAGTCAGCGGCGCTTCGTAATTCATCTTGTCCGCGTTGCCGAATCGCGCCTTGGCGATAAATCCGTTGATGAAATATGCGGCGGCCGCCGCGATCAGCATCACGACGCGCATCACGAAAATCCACACGAGCAATTCCACTTGCACGCGCGGATCTTTTACGCCAAGAAGAATAAAAGTGATCAGCGCGACTCCTGTCACGCCATACGTTTCGAACCCGTCGGCGCTCGGCCCAACCGAATCCCCGGCGTTATCTCCCGTGCAATCAGCAATTACGCCAGGATTGCGCGCGTCGTCTTCCTTGATTTTGAAGACGATCTTCATCAAGTCCGAGCCGATGTCGGCGATTTTCGTGAAGATGCCGCCGGCGATGCGCAACACCGCCGCGCCGAGAGACTCGCCGATGGCGAAACCGATGAAGCACGGCCCGGCGTAATCGCCCGGAATAAACAAAAGAATAAATAACATCATCAGTAATTCAACGCTGATGAGCATCATGCCGATGCTCATTCCCGCCTCGAGTGGTGTGTGATAAATCGGATAGGGCTTGCCGCGCAGCGCGGCAAACGCGGTGCGCGAATTGGCGAAGGTGTTTACGCGGATGCCGAACCAGGCCACGCCGTAGCTGCCCGCCATGCCAATCACGCTGAAGACGAGAATGATCGGCAGAGTCACCGCCGTCGGATGCACGGGAGCGAGCACGCCGAAATAAAGGATGATGACTACCGCGATGAACAGCCAGAGAAGAAGCAGAAATTTGCCCTGCGTGAAAAGGTAGGTTTTGCACGTTTCGTAAATCAGCTCGGAGATATCGCGCATGGACTTATGCACGGGCATGCCCTTGAGGCGGCTGTAAATCGTCAGACCGAAAATCAGGCCGAAGACGCAGAAGGCGATGCCAAAAAGCAGAAGTTTGTGGCCATCCATTCCGAGAAAGGTGACCTGAGAAAGATCCGGCACCTTCAGCTCAGCTTCACCGCCGGCTTCTGCAGCTTGCGTTGCGGCGCTCGCGAGAAGGCTCAGAAAGGCGGCGGCGGCACTCCATTTGGCGAATCTAAAACTCAAAGACCAGGCACTTGAAAGCCAGGTGCGCATCAAAAATCCTCCATGAAAAATTCGGATTCAGGGCCATTCGCGACCCTGCACACTCATTCCCGGCACACTATTTCCTCCGCACGCTATTGAATCAGCGCCGGCGGAATAGCCTGACGGATTTCAAAAGGCTCCCACCTCAAGACGGGACAAAAGCTCGGCGTTTCGCGCAATCCCGGCCGGACTGGCATCACCGGCACACGCTCCCAACCTATCTGCCGCCGGAGGGTATCGGGGCAGCCCCTGTCGGGCCCGCGCACGGGCTTACACAAAACGTTGATTTATAACATTTAGCGCGGTAGCGGGTCAAACGGGATGAGCGCCTTTTGGTGTCCTAATTTGGGTTGCGTATCCCCGGCTCGGCGAGCAAAAGGCGAAGCAAAGTCTAACGCATGCGTGGTGCGCCGAAGAGCGGGAGTTTTTTCAGCGGCACAGATCGCAAAAGCGGGAGCAGGGCTCCCGCACTCCAAATTAGGTCACCACCGAGCGGCCGATTGAGCGCTGGGTGGAGGGCTTCTCTTGCCGCGCAGAACAACGTTGCGACAGCGCCGGGAAGGGGCTTTTGCAGACGTTTAGTAGCACGGTACCGCGGCGAATACGGAAGAGAGAAACAATGGCAAAGCGATGGTAACATGCCTGCATTGCTGGCACAGGAAACGTCCCGGCTTGGACGGGGGTCCATGAACGCAGATTTTTCACCGGTAGCACCAGGGTGCTCGGCGGCTATCGCCGCAGTTCGCTACAATGAAAAACGGTTGAATCTGGGCCCGGCACGCGAAACGCCGCCAGCGCGGCGGAACGCGCTTGCGGAAAACCACCACGATCAAGCCGCGGAACACGCGTGAGAAACCACTTCTTTATTACTGGCACGGACGCGGGCGTCGGTAAGACGACGCTGTCGGCGCTGCTCTGCGCGGCGCTCGATGCGGTGTATTGGAAGCCGATTCAGACGGGCACGCTGGAAGGTTCGGACCGAGTGACTGTGATGCGGCTCGCGGGTATCGGGACGGACCGGACGCTCGACGAAGTGTATAAATTCGTGCCGCCGGTTTCGCCGGATCTGGCCGCGCGCTGGGCGGGCGTCGAAATCGATCTCGGCCGAATCAACCTGCCGACGAGCTTGTTGAACGACTGGCTGGTCGTCGAGGGGCTGGGCGGCGTGCTGGTTCCCATCAATCAGAAGCAGTTCATGCTGGATCTGATGGTGAAGTTCAAGCTTCCCGTGATTCTTGCGGCGCGTAGCGGTGCTGGGACCATCAATCACACTTTGCTGACTTTGGCGGCGTTGCATGCGGCGGAACTGCCGGTGCACGGCGTGGTTTTGATTGGCGATCAGAATAGGGAAAATCGCGAAACCATCGAGCGCTTTGGACATGTCCGCGTGATTGGCGAGATTCCCCGGCTGCCGAATCTTCACAGGACGGCGCTCATGCAAATCTTCATGAATCATTTTGACCGCGCGGCGTTTTCGCAATAACCTCGCGCGATGTCTGTGCCTTTGCGCTCTTGAGCTTCGCCAGATGTCAGGGTCGCGCGAGAGGGTGAAAAAAAGCGGCAGCAGGGCTGCCGCACTCCACAATTGGGTGGCGATTGCCCTTACATTTGAACGGCTGGAAGCAAAAGATTGTCGCCTTCGCCGGCGGGCTGGGAGCGCCTGGCCTCTTTCTGATTTCTTTCCTGGATTCTTCCGTGCTCTCCTTTCCCATCATCAACGACTTTTTGCTGATTGAGCTGGCCATCCAGCATCCGCGGCGCATGCCGCTGTATGCCTTGACGGCCGCAGCGGGTTCGGTGCTTGGCTGCGTGCTGCTTTATTACATCGCACACATCGGCGGGGAAGCTTATTTTCATCGCAAAGCGGGCGCGCGTGCACATGCCATTCGCCACTGGGTTGAACGCAACGGCTTTGGGGGAATGTTGGTTGCCGCGCTTCTGCCGCCGCCCACACCGTTCAAGATATTCGTCTTTGCGGCGGGAGTTTTTGAGGCTCCGATCGCTGGATTTACCTCGGCGATCACGCTGGCCAGGCTGTTTCGTTATTTCGGCGAGGGCTATCTTGCCGTGCGCTACGGCGCGGACGCGATGCCTTATCTTGCTGCGCACAAACTGCAAGTGTCGCTTCTGGCGATCGGGCTTGTTGCTATGAGTTACGGCCTTTCGCGCTGGATTCTGCGGCGTGGGCCACACTCGGCGGCGCGGGGGTAGAGCTCTAGAGGAGTTGTTGGGGCTGGGGGGCAGGGAGCCGTGCAGCCGAGGGAAAAGCGGCAGCTGGGCTGCCGCACTCCATATCAAGATTTTCGAGACTCAGTGATTTTTCAGGTCGCGTGCCCAATCCAGCTCTCGCGACGTGACTTTATTGTTGAGATTCACTTCGATGTAGGCGGCAACTTCGTGTTTCGTGTCGCCCGCGGCGGCGTAGCGCAAATCGCGCAAGACGACGGCGTAACCCGAATCGATTTTTTCCACGCTGGCTTTGGGAATTTGGGCCGTGAGCAGAAATCGCCGGGCGGTGTTTGTGTTTCGGGCGGCGTCCAAAGCGGAAGAGGGCTGCGGCTTGAAGATGCGCAAGCTGGTGTCCGGGTCGAAATCGCCGGGAGCTGCGATATTGACGTCCATCTCGTTCAGCGCACTGTCGGTTTCCGCCACGCCGTGCCAGGTCAGAAGGGAAATCGGCTCGGGGTAAGCCCACACGCGGCGCGCGGTCTCGTTGTGAAACGTGCGCGATCCCATCATCGCGAGAACGTCCGAGTGCAGCGTCGCGCGCGCTCCGACGTATACGAAAACTAGAGCGAGTCCGAGGAGGGCACCGACTTGACCGCGCGGTCCTTTTTCTTTCGAGCCGATCTCGGAACCGACGAGACGAAGCAATTCGGGCAGGGCAATCGCGGCAATGAGGATGGTGAGAATCCAGGGATCGATTCCGGGAAGCCAGTCCGCCGCGAATCGCCGCGAACTGAACGGCCATAAAAGCATTACGCCATCAGATTGGCACGCGTCCATCGCAATGTGCAGCAAAGCGGCACACAGCGGAAGTAGGAACGCGCTCAAAATCAGGATCCGCAAGCTGCGCACGTCAAAGGAAACCGCATTGCCGTTCGGCGATTCTTCCACCCTATCCAGTCCCCCCTTGATGAGTTTTGTAAGGAGAACGGCGAGAAAGATTGCCGAAATCAGAACAGCGGCCAGAATTGAGTGTGTATAGGTTCCGTGCCACGCGAGGAATGCAGATGGTCCGAAGAAGCTACTGACCCAGTCGATGTCGGCCATTGTGCCGGCAATGATGGCGAACGCTATCGCCGACTTGCCTGCGCGGGGGAAAAAGCCACGCGCGACGGCCAGGGATGCCAGTCCATGAGTGACGATGTCCACGGTTATGACGGCGTGTTGGCTTTCGACGGCCCGGCAAGGCCGTTGCGCGGGACGAGCAGTTTCAGCGCGCGCGGCATAATCTTGAATTCGACCGGAAGGCGCGCCAGCGGCTCGCCGTCGACTTGCGCGTAAATGGGGCTTGCGTCGAGCGGTTCGCAAAGCACTCGATCCGCTTTCCAAAAATGGACGCCTGCGGTCCCGCGCAGTTTTCCCAGCCAAAGCGTGGGCAGATAACTCAAATAGCGCAAGCCGCTGCGCGTCGTGAGTGTCATCAGCTCAAACTGGTCTTCGTACAAATCCGCGTGCGTCGTGATTTTGAATGGTCCTCCGTAATGTTTTGTGCGGCCCACAACGACCAGCGACGAATCGATTTCCTTGCCCGCCGCCGTCACGCGGAAATGCTGAAATTTATAGCGCAAAGCCTCGCGCGCTCCCTGCCACCAGTAGGCCAGGATGCCGACGCGCGCTTTAAGCTCGAGATCGATGGAATAGACGATCATGCCATCGGCTCCCGCGCCGGCCACGCTCAGGAAATATTTTTTCTTTTCCGGCTCGTTCAGCGGAGTCGCCAGTCCCAGCGGAATCTCGCGCACTTCTCCGCGAACCAGCTTTTCCGCCGCGCTCGGAATATCCCAGGGCAGATTCAATTCTTTGGCGAGCACATTGGCCGTTCCGCCCGGAAGTAGCGCTAGCGGGACGCGATGGCCGTTTTGCTGGCCGGCTAGGCCATTCACGATTTCATTGAGAGTTCCGTCGCCGCCGCAGGCGATGACAAGCTGGCGTCTTTCTTCATTCGCTCGTTGCGCGATTTCCGTGGCGTCGCCTGCTTTCGTGGTTTCGGCCAGATCCGTTTGAATGCCGCCCGCGGCAAAAATGCGGCGCGCTTCATCTAGCCTGCTCCGGCGCCCGTGGCCGCCGCTTCCGGCGTTGGGGTTGTGGATCAGCAGTGCGTTTTGAATTTCGGTGGTCATTTTTAGTTTGGGCTAGAGCTTGTGAGGCTCTCACAAAATAGAATCATGCTAGTTGCTCGAAAAGCGGCAGCAGGGCTGCCGCACTCCACAGGCCGTATTCATTCTATATAATAACGGGGGAAATTCAGCTATTCCTTCTCACGAGGGTTTCATGGCCAAAGCTGCTCCTGCTCCCAGTAAGAGAGACGTCGAAGCGCTTCGCGAAAAGCTGCGCTACCACGAATACCGCTATTACGTTCTGGATGATCCGGAAATATCCGACGCGGCTTACGACAAGCTCATGCAGCGGCTCAAGGATCTCGAGGCCGCGCATCCAGAACTCGCGACGCCGGATTCTCCAACGGTTCGCGTGGGCGGCGCGCCCCGCGAAGGTTTCCAGACGGTGCGGCATGCCCGGCCGATGCTCAGCCTCGACAACGCGTTCTCTTACGATGCACTTCGCGACTGGGATCGCCGGGTGCGCGAGGGCAGCGGCCGCGAAGAAATCGAATATATCGCCGAGCACAAGTTTGATGGCCTGAGCATTTCTCTGCAATACGAGGAAGGCGTCCTCACGCGAGGCGTAACGCGCGGCGATGGAACTACGGGAGAAGACGTGACGCCGAATGTGAAAACGATTCGCTCGATTCCGTTGCGCGTCGAGGCTGCCGCGTTCAAGAAAGTGAAATTGCCCGCGGCTTTCGAGGTGCGCGGCGAAATCATGATGACGCGCAAGGCGTTCGAAGCATTGAATAGACACCAGGAAGAGATTGGCGGCAAGATTTTTGTGAATGCGCGCAATTCCGCCGCGGGGGCCGTGCGTGTTCTGGATCCGGCGATCACCGCCGCGCGGCGGCTGGACTTTTTCGCGTACTACCTGTTCGTGGATGGAAAAGTGCCGTTTCCCAAGCATTCCGAGAGCCTGATGGCTCTTAAGCAATTGCACTTCCGCGCTTCCGATGACTGGAAACTCTGCGACGGGATCGACGAAGTGCTTGCCTACTGCGACGTTTGGGACGCGAAACGCGAGAAGCTGGCTTACGACATCGACGGCGTCGTGATTAAGGTGAATTCTGTACCCATTCAGAATGAATTGGGCTTTACGTCGCGCGCTCCGCGCTGGGCTATCGCTTATAAATATCCCGCGCGGCAGGAGACGACCGTCGTCAACGACATCATCGTGCAAGTCGGCCGCACGGGGACGCTGACGCCGGTGGCGGTGCTCGAACCGGTGCAAGTGGGAGGCGTCACTGTCAGCCGTTCCACACTCCACAATTTTGATGAAATCCAACGGCTCGGCTTGCAGATCGGCGACACCGTTCTGATCGAGCGCGCCGGCGAGGTGATTCCGCACGTTTTGAAAGTTGTCAAGGAAGGGAAGAACCGGAAGCCATTTCGCATGCCCAAACACTGCCCAGAATGCGGCAGCGCGATTCATCACGTGGAGGGCGAAGTTGCTTACCGCTGCGTGAATGCCGCCTGTCCGGCGAAACGCAAAGAATCGTTGCTGCACTACGCGAGCCGCCACGCCATGAATATCGACGGGCTTGGCGACAAAATCGTAGATCAACTGGTGGACAAGGGGTTGGTGAAGGATGTGGCCGATCTTTATTCGCTCAAAGAGGATGAAGTCGCGGCGCTCGATCGCATGGCGGAAAAATCGGCGCAGAATTTGCTCGAGGAAATCGAAGGCAGCAAGAAGAACAGTTTGGCGCGGCTCATTCATGCGCTAGGCATTCGCAACGTCGGGGAACGCACCGGGCAATTGCTGGCTGAACACTTTTCCTCGCTCGAAGAATTGGCGGCCGCAAAGGAAGAGGAACTTGTTGCCGTGCCCGAAGTTGGCCCGATTGTCGCCGCGGCCATCGCGGAATTTTTTTCCGAGCCGGCGAATCGGCAGCTCATCAAAAGACTTCACAAGGCCGGAGTGCATCCCACCGCGGAAAAGCGCGTGGTAAAGAGCCAGAAGTTTGCGGGCAAATCGTTCGTGTTCACAGGTGGATTGGCCAATCGCAGCCGCGAGGAAGCCGGCGAATTGGTGCAACAAAACGGGGGAAAAGTTTCGGGGTCGGTCAGCAAGAAAACGGATTACGTGGTGGTGGGGACTGATCCTGGGTCGAAATACGATAAAGCCAAGGAACTCGGCGTAAGTATCCTCACAGAATCGGAATTTGAAAAACTCCTCGGCCTGAAGTGAGGTTTGGGTAAAGCCCCAGTCAATCAAGCTGTTCTCGGGCTATAATGAGGTTGGCGGGTGAGCCGGGTGATCGCTGGCTTGGTCATCGCGAGATGGCTGAGCGGGAGGAAAGTCCGGACACCGTCGTCGTAGGCTCGAGAGAGCCGGTGACGAAATAGGGCAACGCGCCTGGTAACGCCAGGGGAGCGGTAGTACAGACTTGAGGCTGTGGTTTTTCGGCTGCGCAGGACGAGGAAGTGAGTTGCGTGGCGGACGAAAAGCACACAGGCTGAAGCCTGTGCTACTGTTCACGGAAAGTGCCACAGAGAATATACCGCCGGCTGGGAGAAGCACGGTGGCATCGCGCAGGAAAACCTGCGGGACGTCTTCGAAACGCTCGCTCAGTTTGGCAAGGGTGAAAAGGTGGGGTAAGAGCCCACCGCTCGTTTGGCAACAAACGAGGCAGGGAAAACCCCGCGTGGTGCAAGGCCAAATAGGAGGGGAGAGCCGGCCCGGCTCGCCGAGAACGCTTGCGATAGCAAGCGCTCTTCCTTCGCGGTGGAGGAATTCATCGCGGAGAGCAACCCTCGGGTAGGCTGCTGGAGCCGTGGTGCGAATCACGGCCTAGAGGAATGATCGCCGCGGCGCGCTGCTTCTTCCAAGAAGCCGCGCGCGGCACAGAATCCGGCTTACAGGCTCACCCGCCATTTTTTGCGAAACCGCCGATGTGCGTCTGCATGGAAGCGCCTTTGACGGTGCTTGCTCAAAGCAGCGGGACTCAACGCAGCGGGACTACGCGGTCTAGGCTTTCGAAGACTTCTTTGACGGCGACAGCACAACGGACGCTTCGCTCGTAAGCACGCGAAAAACGAATGTCTCCTGAAGATACAGCTTCACCGCGGATTGGGTGTGGCTGAGGTAGCCGATGGAGACATCCTGGCCGAAGTTGAGTTCGAAATCGCCGCCGCGCGTGGTCAGGACGAACGCGCCTTCGATCGCTGGCGCCCAGATCAGATTGCCGTTGACGATACGCTTGACGTGGTCCAGGACGGGGTAACCGTGATCGCGGGTTTCGGCGAGCGACGTGTACTCATTTGCTCCGAGCAGGACCGAATAGGGGCCGTTCACGCCGACGAGACGCAATTGGCTCAAGGCGTGCGCGACTGCGTCGGGATACTCACGCACATCCGCAGGAAGCGTCTCGATGGGATTGCTGGTGCCTTCGCGAATGCCTTGGATGCCGGCCTCGCGGTATCCGTTGAAGATGGCGCGGTCTTCGGCAAAGGCAAGTTTCTTCGCGGCATCTTTTGCAGGCTGCCAATCGGAGTCTTCCGCTCCACGCTCGACGTCGTCGATTGTCTGACGCGATAGTTCGAAGGGGACGCGCAACTCCACAAGAGGCTTGACCTCGCGTTGATTTGCGAGGATGCCATCGGCCGGAGCCGAGATTGAGCGCAAATGGCCGGTCGCAACTCCGGGCAGAGCCAAGCCTCCAGCCGAAGGAACATCGACAGAGCGCCGTCCGGCTAGATACCGTTTGAGCGTCCTCGTCGTTTCTTCTTCAATCTGCGACCATGCAGCGTCAGAGATGGGAGCTAACTCCCGATGCAGGTTATTCATCTTTTTGTCCTTTAAGCGATCCTATTCCGAGCGTTCCGATGGATGGGTCGGCCGTGGCTGAAGCCGAAGCCGGAGTCGGAGTCGAAGTCCCATCCGATGTTGGCGATGTTCCGATCGCCGCGGAGATCGGCGCGTCTCCAGTGATGTTGTCGAGAAACGTCGATGAGGGCGCAAAAAATAAATTCCCGGTAACCGGCTTGCTGAAATCGAGCAGGCGGTCGTAGTTGCCCGGTGGTCGGCCCACGAACATGTTCTGAAGCATCGTTTCCGTAATGCGCGGAGTGCGGCTATAGCCGATGAAGTAGGTTCCGAACTCGCCGTGGCCGGGCCGCCCGAAAGGCATGTTGTCTCTCAAAATTTTTATTTCTTTTCCGTTTTCTTCGATCACCGTGAGCGCATTGTGCGCGAAGGGAGGCTTTTCTGCGTCGCTCAATTCGATGTCCGAGAGTTTCTTGCGGCCAATAATGCGCTCCTGCGTCTCAACCGGGACGGCATTCCATGCCTTCATGTCGTGGAGATACTTCTGGACGATGACGTAGCTGCCGCCCACAAAGGCTGAATCTTCGTCGCCGACAATCGCGGCCTCGAGCGCTGCGCCGCCTCGCGGATTTTCCGTGCCATCGACGAAGCCGATCACATCGCGATCATCGAAATAGCGAAAGCCGTGAACTTCGTCCGCAACGGAGACTGCGTCGCCGATCTCGTCCATGATTTGCGTGGCCAATTCAAAACAGAGGTCGGCGCGTTTGGCTCGAATGTGAAAAAGGATGTCGCCCGGAGTGGAGACGGCGTGGCGCCCGCCTGAACGAATCTCTTGAAACGGATGCAACTCGGCGGGGCGAGGTGCTCCAAAGAGTTTGTCCCAGGCTTCCGAGCCGAATCCAACGACGCAGCTCAGGCCGGCTTCGAGGTCTCGAAACTCGACTGCACGTACGAGCCCCGAGAGGCCCGCGCAAAAGGATCGCAGCGTAGCATAGCTCTCCTGCTCCGCGCGAATGCAGACGACTAGAAAAATCGCCGCGCGTGTGAGCGGGCAGGTAACACTCTGCGGAAGAACAATCTCGTTTACTTCCTTGCGTGCGTCCATGGTCTCGATCTCAACGTACGATGATTCCCGTCCATCGGAGCATTCTCAACGCTTGCAGCGAGCGGATAGAATATACCAATCCCGTTCCGATAACGACGAAGACCGCTGGCACCGGCAAGCAGCTTGACTGATTTTCGGAACCTCGCACAGATAGAGAAGCATGCCTGAACTTTGACACAAAACGCTCGCAACCGCCTCCTTCTCATGGATTCCCCAAGCGTATCCACGCGAATCCAGTTCGCCCCGGCGTTTCGATTGAATTCCTCCGCGTAACTTAGTACAACTCCTTCGTCGATCTTTCGCGGCAACGCAGCGATACAGCACGCATTGGGAGCGCGCACATGAAAACTATTCAAGGCCCGGGCATCTTTCTCGCGCAGTTCGCCGCCGATACGCCGCCCTTCAACTCCTTCGACTCGATCTGCGCCTGGGCCGCCAGCCTCGGCTACGTGGCCGTGCAAATCCCCGCCTGGGATGCCCGGCTCTTCGATCTCAAGCGCGCCGCCGAAAGCAAGGGCTATTGCGACGAGCTGCAATCCATCGCCGCGCGCCACAAACTCGCCATCTCCGAACTCTCCACGCATCTCCAGGGCCAGCTCGTCGCCTGCCATCCCGCTTACGACACGATGTTCGACGGCTTCGCTCCCAAAAATCTTCACGGTCATCCGCAAGAGCGCCAGGCCTGGGCCGTCGAGCAGCTCCTGCAATCCGCGCGCGCCTCCGCCAACCTTGGCCTCAAAGCCCACGTCACTTTCTCCGGCGCGTTCGCGTGGCCCTACATTTATCCCTGGCCGCAACGCCCCGCCGGCCTCATCGAAACCGCCTTCGACGAGCTCGCCAAGCGCTGGCTCCCTATTCTCGACGCCTTCGATAAAGCCGGCGTCGATCTCTGCTACGAAATTCATCCCGGCGAAGATCTCCACGACGGCGCTACTTTCGAAATGTTTCTCGAGCGCGTCCGCAATCATCCCCGCGCCAACATTCTCTTCGATCCCAGCCATTTCGTTCTCCAGCAGCTCGATTACCTCCAATTCCTCGATCTCTATCATCCGCGCATCAAAATGTTTCACGTCAAGGACGCCGAATTTAATCCCACCGGCCGCCAGGGCGTCTACGGCGGCTATCAGCCCTGGCTGCAGCGCGCCGGCCGCTTCCGCTCGACTGGCGACGGCCAGGTCGATTTCCCCGCCATCTTCTCGAAACTCACTCAATACAATTTCCCCGGCTGGGCCATTCTCGAATGGGAATGCTGCATCAAATCCGCAGAGCAGGGCGCCGCCGAGGGCGCGCCCTTCATCCAGCGCCACATCATCCAAGCCGCCGCAACAACCTTCGACGACTTCGCCAGCTCCGGCGCTGACCAATCCGCCCTCCGCAAAATCCTCGGTCTTTCATAATCAGCAATTTAGAGATTTCCGTCTCCGAATCATGCTTGTTCAAGTGCTGGCTGGCGCTTGCGCAGCAATGCAGGCTCAGAAGATTTGGATGTCACGCGACCCGCGTAATGCCAGGGAAGCCGTCAAACCCTGTGTCAAAACTGAAGATCCGCTCCACCCCGTGCTTCTCCATGACGGCCAGATGAATCGCATCGCGCGCGGACATCCGCGCGTGTCCCATCACGATTTCTTTCGCGCGTTCCGCCGCCGCTCGATCGATCTCGAAAACATCCTCGACCACGATAAACAACGCCTCGAACCCGGCTTGTATCGCCTCCCGGCGATTGATGGCCATGTATCGGTGAAGGATTTCCTGTAGCACTTCCGCATCGGTGACTAACCGTTCGCGCTCGCTTGCAAATTTCTCCAGCAACCGCCGCGCGTCCGCTTTGTGTGGGTGAGCCGCGCCGATAAGATACATCGGAACATTCGAGTCCACGAAGATCATGGATGAGTATTGTCGAGGTAGCCGCTCTCGATTTCCGCCAGCATCTGCTCGATATCGCCGGTGGGAAATTCATGAAGGGCTGCCGCTCGGATGGCCTCAAGCTTCTTTTTGACGTCCCCGGTGGACCGCTGGCTGCGAGCTGCGCTCAACGCCTGCCGCACCCATTCTGCAATCGACATCTGCTGCGAACGCGCCGCCTTCTGGATTTCTCGATACTCCGGATCGCGGAGGATGACTTGAAGTCTCTTAGACATGCTCTGAGTCTAATCGACTCATCCCTATGAGTCAACCTGGTTACCGTGTACCAACCTTCCGCCTCGCCTTAACGCCCTTTAGCCGTTCCTCGAGACGCCGGTGTTTCTCTTCCCAATAGCACGGCCCCGCTTTGATCGGCGAACCAGAATCAAGCCCCGCGAGGGCCAGTTCCTCTAATTCTTCGACCCCTTGTTGGTCACCGCGGACGAGCTGCTCCAAATAGGTCTCCACGCTCAACCCCGCCGCTTCAGCTCGGTCGCGAACCTTCTTTTCAAGTTCGGCAGGGACGGTGATCTCCATGTTTCTACCTCCTCCCCACATTCGAGCCCGATTGCAGGACCGCCTGCGCCGCCTTGCCATTCGAAAATCCATAGTCGCATCTCGCGGCGCGGCACTCTGCAAATTTTACACCGCCGCCGCCAATTCTACCGTTGCAAACCAGCTCTTCGATTCCGTCTTCCGCAAACTCGGCCAAATCCCTGTCTTTCCGCCCCTTATTGACCAGCTAGTGCAGTTCTGCACTCGCAGGTTTGGCCGCAAAGATGCTCCCTTGTTTCCGTCGGCCAGTTCGTTTGCATCTCGTGAGGGCATATCTCGGAAATGCGTCTTATCAGTCCGGCTACAAAGAAACGGATTTCTCGTCGGCTTGCTCGCTCCCTTTCGATCTCCTTCCTTCTCCTGGACCTTGCGGTCTTGCTGACTTACTTTAGTCTCCCCGTTCTTGGCAACTGGCTCGTCCGTGAGGATCCGATCCATAAAGCTGACGCTATCGCCGTCTTGAGCGGCCACTTTCCCGAGCGCGCCGTGGAAGCTGCCCAGCTTTATCAGAGCGGTTATGCTAGCGAAATTTGGCTCACCCATCCAAAGAAGGGCGGCCTTCTTGATGAGTACGGCGAGTTGCGCCATCCCGCCGAAGATTCGCGCAATTTCGAAGTACTCCTCAGCTTCGGTGTCCCCGAGGAAGCCATCCGCGTCCTGGACTTGCCCATCGTCAACACCGCCGACGAACTCAACGCCATCGGCTCGGGCTTGAAGCAGAGCGGCGGCAGCTCGGTGATCATCGTGACCAGCAAAGCCCACACCCGACGCGTCTACTCCCTGTGGGACAAATATCACGCCGGCGACGGAGCGGTCGTGATCCGCGCCGAGTCTTACGATGAATTCTCGCCTTCCTGCTGGTGGCAGACTTCCTCGACGCGTACTGAGGGCGTCCACGAACTCCTTGGCATGATCAACGTTTGGGCCGGCATGCCCGTGCATCGCCCGCTCCAGACCACCGCTTTGGCCTCATCGCCAGCCAGGCCACCGCTCCCCAAGGGATCCACCCCGGAGTAAGGCGCGCGCCCTTTCCGCCGCGCCCTTTCCGCCGCACCCCTATCTTTCGGCTCCGTTGTTTCCATACACTCTCGAACTAGCTTGTGCGTCCCGAAAACCAGATCTCCCATCATTTCAGCCGAGCGCCGTTCCTGTGGTACCGTGCCCCATGTAGCTCCAATCCACTCCCGAGGCCCCGATGCGGCGTAAGAGCATCCTCTCAACTCTCATCTGCCTTCTTCTCGTCTTGTTTCTCGCGCCGAGCCACGTCTTTGCCGAGACCGCAACTCAGCCTTCCGCGCCAACTGCTCAGCAGCCCGTTCGTCCCGCGTCTCCTCCAACCGCGCATGTGCCCACGCAGGCCGACATCCTCCGCGGCGCATACGGGCCCTATCGCGCGAACAACGATTTGCTCTACTACCACCTGGACATCCGCGTCGATCCCGACAAGAAATTCATCAGCGGCAAGAACACCATCCGCTTCAAAATGCTGGAGGACGGCACGCGCATCCAGCTCGATCTCCAGCAGCCGCTCCAGGTCGACAAAATTCTCCTTGGCACCACGCCGCTCAAATACGAACGCGAATTCGGCGCGGTCTTCATCGACTTTCCCGAAACGCTTCGCGCTGGCCACACCTATTCCATCGACTTCTACTATTCCGGAAACCCTCGCGAGCAGGGCCGCTTCGGCGGCTTTGCCTTTCACAAAGATCCCGAAGGCCATCCGTGGATTTTCACGGCGTGCGAAGGCATCGGCGCCAGCGTCTGGTGGCCGAACAAGGACCAGTGGCGCGACGAAGTGCAAAGCATGGAGATTAGCGTTGCGATTCCCAATGGTTTGGTTGATGTCTCGAACGGGAAATTTCTTGGCAAGACCGATCTCGGCGACGGCTACACGCGCTGGGACTGGCTCGTCCACTACCCCATCAACAATTACGACGTTGCCCTCAACATCGGCAACTACGTCCATTTCTCCGACCGCCTCGGCGATCTCTCGCTCGATTATTACGTGCTACCCGAAGATCTCGACAAAGCCAAAAAACAGTTCACGCAAGTCAAAGGCATGCTCGAAGCCTTCCAGCATTATTTTGGCGAATATCCCTTCAAAAAAGACGGCTACAAACTCGTCGAAGTGCCTTACTCCGGGATGGAGCACCAAAGCGCCGTCGCTTACGGCAACCACTTCACGAACGGTTATCTCGGCCGCGATTGGACCGGCGTCGGCATCAGCATGCGTTTCGACTTCATCATCATCCACGAAAGCGCCCACGAATGGTTCGGCAACTCCATTACCGCCGCCGATCCTTCCGATATGTGGATTCACGAAGGCTGGGCCACCTACCTCGAATGTCTTTATGTCGAATATCGCTGGGGACACGACGACGCCATCAAGTATCTGAATGGCCTCAAGCCTAAAGTGAAAAATCTCGCTCCCATCATTGGCGAGCGCGGCGTCAACGCCGAACCTCCCGAAGACCAATACTTCAAAGGCGCGCTTTTTCTAAACACCTTGCGCAGCGTCATCAACGACGATCCCCGCTGGTTCAAACTGATTCACAATTTTTATCAGCACTTCAAATATCAGAACATCATGACCGAAGATGTCGTCCGCTACTTCAACCAGCAAACCGGAATGAATCTGACGCCCATCTTCAATCAGTACCTTCGCCACACGGCGATTCCCGCGCTCGAACTAAAATTCAACGCCACGGATGGCGCCGTTTCGTATCGCTGGAAAGTGGATGAGCCCGGTTTCGCTATGCCTGTCCGCGTCGGAAAGAAGGACCACTGGCAGATCATCCAAGCCACCACGAACTGGCAAACCATGAAAACGCCGCTCTCGAAAGACCAGTTCGACGTAGACACCGATCTCTACTACGTCAACGTCGACAAACAATGATTCCACGGGACACACATTGCCAGGGAGACTTGGGCGCAACTTCGCGCGCGGCCCACTCGTCGCATTTTTCTTTTTGTGGCAGAGTAATGCCTCATGGCCGAACCCGAAAATTCCAGAGCCGCCGGCCGCGCTGCCTTCCAGTACCCGAGCTTTGTCCTTTTCCAAACGGCCCGCTTCTGCATTGTTCTCGCCACGGAAATGCAATCCGTCGCCGTCGGCTGGCAAGTTTACGAAATCACCAAGCGCCCGCTCGACCTCGGCTTGGTCGGCTTGGCGCAATTCCTGCCGGGAATTCTTCTCTTCCTCGTTTCCGGCCACGTCGCCGATCGCTACGATCGCCGCAAAGTTGTCGTCGTATGCTATTCCGGCTTCACGCTTTGCTCCGCGCTGCTTCTTTTCACGGCGATTCGCGGCGTCCGCGATGTCTCGTACATCTTCGCGGTGCTCGCGCTTCTCGGGATTGTGCGTTCTTTCAACGGCCCCGTGAGCCGCGCGCTCCTTCCGCAATTGGTTCCTGAGGAGCATTTTCCGAACGCCGTGGCCTGGGCTTCCACTTTTTTTCAGGGCGCAGCAATCCTCGGCCCGGCGCTGGGCGGAATTATCTACGCGGCATTTCGCGGCCCAGGAGCGGTCTACGCATTGGCAGGCGGCATGGCTATCGCGGCGATCTTTTGCGTGCTGCGGATCAAGACGCAAGCAAAAGCACGCGCGCGCGAACCGATCAACTCGCAGACCGTTCTCGCCGGCCTTCGTTACATTTGGCGCGAAAAACTTATTCTCGGTTCGATCTCTCTCGATTTGTTCGCGGTGTTTCTCGGAGGAGCGGTCGCGCTCTTGCCGGTTTATGCGCGCGAAATTCTGCTCACCGGCCCGTGGGGGCTCGGCCTGCTGCGCACCGCTCCAGGAGTGGGCGCGGCCGCGATGGCCGTTTTCCTCGCGCATCGGCCCTTTCGCCGTAAAGTCGGCGTCATCATGCTGTGGTGTGTGGCTGGATTTGGTTTATTCACGATTCTCTTCGGGATCTCGCACAGCCTGGCGCTTTCGCTGATTGCTTTAGTTTTTGTCGGCGCCACCGACATGGTCAGTGTGATCGTTCGCGGCGTGCTCATTCAGGTTGCCACGCCTGACGAAATGCGCGGGCGCGTCAACGCCGTCGATATGGTTTTCATCGGCGCGTCGAACGAATTTGGCGAGTTCGAGTCCGGCCTCACGGCGCAATGGTTCGGAACCGTGCCAGCCGTGATTCTGGGAGGAATTGGAACGATCGTGGTGACCGCAATCTGGGCGTGGCGCTTCCCCGAATTGCGAAAAGTCGAGCAGCTTCATTCGCTGCCCACGCGAACGGCATGAGTTCTCCCAAAGGGGTAGCGAAAAAACTTGTTTGCAGGAACGGCCGCCGGTCTCCGCAAACGGATTGCAAGCGCAGGCGCGCCGAAATTCTTGAGGTTTGAAGCGAGCAAGCGCGGTTGAGGGGCGAGATCGCGCCGTTACGGTTTCTTTTTCGCGGGCGTCTCACCGGCGCCGCTCGCTGGCGGAGCAGCGGTTGTGGCAGCCCCAGGGGCGGCAGCGGCAGGAGGCGCCGGCGGAGCGGCAAGCGCCGCCTTCACGGAATCGGGCACTTTGTCTGCATTTGCGAGAAGCACGCTGACTTCCCAAATTTCCGTTTCGGTCAATCGTCCCTTAAAGCCCGGCATTCCCGAGAGCCGGATGCCGTTTTCCGCTTTCCAATACGTCTCGGATGGCGGATCATCCGTCACGCCAACGCCGTGGAACAGTTGTGGCGGCCGCGGAAACTCGCCTTGCGCAATGTTTGTCCTCGGCTGATCCGGCAGCCCGTGGCAGACTGCGCAGTTCTCTTTGTAAACCTGCACGCCGGCCAGATAGCTTTTTTCGTCGGCGGCCACCGGCGATTCCGGAATCTGCTGTTTTGCGATGTGCGCGTCCAAAGCCATGTGCGCAAATTTCATTTCGAACGGCATGGGCGGGTCGGTCACGGCCACCGGGGCGCGTCCCGTCGAGAAATAGAAGTAAACGCCGCATACGAGCAGCAGTATCGTGAGAAAAACACCGAGAATCAGGCCTTTGAGCATCTCTCTTATTCACCTGCCTTTTTCAGAGTCTCCGCGGCCGGTACGCCAGCGTGCAACACTTCGCGGTGCGCTAGTGTAAGCCTTCCCCGGCCCTGCTGCCCACTGGAAATATCTCTACCCCGAGTGGACCCCAGCGGGGCGACTAATTGTGACGTTGGCGGACGCAGGGCACCGCCAGCCACTCTTTAGAGCCTCGTCCGCTCAGACTCTAGAACGCTGCCTGCCGGTCCTTAGAGTCTCCACGGTTCATTCGGTGGAACGTCACCGGCTTCGTTTTCGCGCTTTCCGCTTGGCCTATAGATCGAAGCGCCGGTTAAGTAACCATTTTCCCTCGAAATCCGTCCTATCTATGCGCAGGCTGACTTTTCCGGTAGGCTCAATTGAGTAGGCTGGGAATTCCGTATCCGGTACCCACTACTGTCTTGCCCCGGCAGACTCACTCGCACCATCGCTATTGTTGACAGGAGAGAACGAATGGGCCACCTCGACTCCATAGACCTTCCCGAACAGGGCGCGCGTGATTCTGCCGCGGCACCGCCCGCCAAGAGCCGCTGGTGGCTCTGGATCGTCATTCTTGGCGTGATCGCCATTGGCATTTGGTATTTCCGGGGGGCGCGCTCGACCAGCGAGGCTGGCGGCAAAGCTGCGGCGGGAGCAAGCGGGCCGGGAAGAAGAGGCGCGGGCGCGGGAAACTTTACCGTTCCGGTGGTTGTGGCCACGGCTCAGAAGGGCGATCTTCCCGTGTATCTGATCGGCCTCGGCACGGTCACGGCTTATAATACGGTTACGGTGCGCAGCCGCGTTGACGGCGCGATCGTAAAAGTCAACTTCACCGAGGGCCAGTTCGTGCACCAAGGCGATGCGCTCATCGAAATCGATCCCCGGCCTTATCAGGTTATGTTGGAACAGGCCGAAGGACAGCTTGCGAAAGACCAGGCGCAGCTCCACGACGTGCAAGTAGATTTCGAACGCTACAAGCTTCTCTACAGCGAAGATGTCATCCCCAAGCAGCAGGTCGATACGCAGCAGGCGCAGGTCGGACAATATCAGGGCGCGATCAAGGCGGACCAAGCGACGATTGACAACGCGAAATTGCAGCTCATCTATTCGCACATCACGGCGCCCATCAGCGGACGAGTCGGGTTGCGTCTCGTGGATATCGGCAACATCGTGCACGCGACGGACACGACAGGACTTCTGGTAATCACGCAACTTCAGCCGATTGCCGTCATTTTCACGCTGCCTCAGGACCAGCTCCAGCAGGTTCTGGTGAAACTGCGCGGCGGCGGACAGCTTCCCGTCGAAGCCTTTGATCGCGACGACACCACCAAGATTGCCGAGGGAAAACTAGCCACCATTGACAATCAGATCGATCCGACCACGGGGACGTACAAACTCAAGTCTATCTTCCCGAACGAAAAGAATGAGCTATTTCCGAATCAATTCGTCAACGTGCACATGCTCGTCGATATCAAACATAATCTGGTCATCGTACCGGCTGCCGCGATTCAGCGCGGGCCGCAGGGAACATACGTCTACGTCGTTTCGGATGGGGATACGGTGAAGATTCAGCCGGTGACCGTGGCGCAAACCACGGGGAACGAAGTTGGGATCAGCAAGGGTCTGGACGGCGGCGATACCGTTGTGATCGACGGGGCAGACAAGCTGCAAGACGGCAGCAAAGTCGTCACCAGCACTTCTCCGACCGGAACGGCCGGCGAAACGACCGCGCAAACTCCCGCAGAGAAAACTTCACAGCCCAGCCATCCAGCCCGAAGTCAGTCGGGAGGAAAAGCTCGATGAGTCCATCCCGGCCGTTCATTCTGCGGCCTGTCGCAACCACGCTCTTGATGATCGGCGTGCTGCTGGTGGGCTTTGTTGCGTACCGGCAATTGCCGGTTTCCGCGCTTCCTCAGGTGGATTATCCGACGATTCAGATTCAAACGTTCTATCCCGGCGCCAGCCCGGACGTGATGGCCTCTTCGGTGACGGCGCCGCTCGAGCGACAATTTGGCCAAATCCCCGGCCTGAATCAAATGACCTCCTCGAGCTCGTTCGGCAGCTCGACCATCACTCTGCAATTCAATCTCGATCTGAACATCGATATTGCCGAGCAAGAAGTGCAAGCCTCCATTAACAGCGCTTCGAATCTTCTGCCTCAGGGGCTTCCGAATCCTCCCATCTACAGCAAGATCAACCCGGCCGACGCGCCAATTCTTACCCTGGCCCTTTCTTCAGACTCCCTGCCGCTGAGCAAGGTCGAGGACCTGACCGACACCACACTCTCGCAGAAAATTTCTCAGCTTCCTGGAGTTGGATTGGTGAGCATCAGCGGCGGCCAGCGTCCTGCCGTCCGGATCCAGGCGAATCCCACCGCGCTCGCTTCCTATGGACTAAGTCTGGAGGATTTACGGACGGCGCTGAGCGCCGCGAACGTCGATCAGGCCAAGGGCACCTTCGATGGCGCGCATCAGGCCTATACGATTGGCGCGAACGACCAGCTCATTACCAGCGCAAGTTACAAACCCCTTATCGTCGCTTATCGTAACGGCGCTCCAGTCCGCCTGTCCGATGTCGCCACCGTGTTTGACGGCACGGAAAACGTGATGGAAGCCGCGTGGGCCAACAAGAATCCGGCGGTAATCCTCAACATTCAACGGCAGCCGGGCGCGAACATTATCTCCGTCGTGGATCGCGTGAAAAAACTGCTTCCGCAACTGGCGGCGTCGCTACCCGCTTCGGTGAAGATCGATATTCTGACGGACCGGACCACGACGATTCGCGCTTCCGTCGAGGACGTGCAGTTCACCCTAATGCTGACCATTGCGCTGGTGGTCATGGTCATTTTTCTTTTCTTGCGCAGCATGCGCGCCACGGTGATTCCCGCGCTGGCCGTGCCGCTTTCGATCGTGGGCACATTCGCCGTGATGTATTTATGCGGCTACACGCTGAACAACTTATCCCTGATGGCGCTTACCATTTCGACCGGTTTCGTCGTCGACGACGCCATCGTGATGATCGAGAATATCGCCCGTTTCATAGAAGACGGGGATACTCCGCTTCAAGCGGCGCTCAAAGGCTCGGACCAAATCGGGTTTACGATTATTTCGCTCACCGTTTCGCTCATCGCGGTGCTCATCCCGCTGCTTTTCATGGGCGATATCGTTGGCCGGCTCTTCCGCGAGTTCGCCATCACTCTCGCGATTACCATTTTGATTTCCGCTTTCGTTTCGCTGACGCTCACGCCCATGATGTGCGCCAAACTTCTACGTCATCAGAAGGAAGAAGATCAAACGTGGTTCTATCACAAATCCGAGTTGGCCTTTAATTCCATCATTGCCTTCTACGGCCGGACCTTGAAGTTTGTCCTGCAGTACCGCAAGATCACGCTCCTCGTCACTTTCGGCACCCTGGTGTGCACCATCCTTCTTTACATTTACGTTCCCAAAGGGTTTTTTCCGGTACAGGATACCGGCCTGATCCTGGGCGTCTCGGAAGCCGCGCAGAATATTTCCTTCGCTTCGATGGCGCGCCACCAGCAAGCTCTGGCGGACGTCATTCTGAAAGACCCGGCGGTCGACAGCCTTTCTTCTTTCATCGGCATTGACGGAACCAACACGACGCTAAACACGGGCCGCATTCAAATCAATTTGAAGCCGCTCAATGTGCGGAAAATCAGCGCTTCGGACGTCATCCGGCGGCTGCAGCCTCCGCTCGCAAAAGTCGACGGCATCTCGCTCTTCATGCAGCCCGTGCAGGACCTGACGGTGGAAGACCGTGTCAGCCGCACGGAATTTCAGTACAGCCTCGAGGATGTGGATGCCACGGAGCTCGCCTACTGGACGCCGCGTTTCATGGCCAAATTGCGCGCGATTCCGGACGTTCGCGACGTGGCGAGCGACGAGCTGAACCAGGGACTTTTGGCGACGCTGGACATCGACCGCGACACAGCTTCACGGCTCGGCATTCTTCCGGCGGATATCGACAACACGCTCTACGACGCCTTCGGCCAGCGCCAGGTCTCGACCATTTTTACGCAGCTCAATCAGTACCGCGTCGTTTTGGAAGTGGATCCGCAATTCCAGCAGAATCCGGATGCGCTCAAGAGTATTTATGTGAAGTCCTCCGCGGGAAGCCAGCAAGCGACCGCCGGAGCGACGGTGAATATCACGACCGGCGCACAAGCCAACATTACGGCGTCAGCGAGTCCGCAAGTTCCGCTGAGCGCGTTCACGCGATTCGAGCCCGGCTCGACGGCGCTGGTGATCAACCACCAGGGACAATTCCCGGTCGTGACGATTTCATTTAACCTGGCTCCGGGAGCGGCGCTCGGCGACGCCGTCAACGCGATCAACAAAGCTAAAGCAGAATTGAATATGCCGCCCAGCATCCAGGCAACGTTTCAGGGCACAGCGGCGGCGTTTCTCAACTCGCTCGCCAACGAGCCGATTCTGATCCTCGCGGCGCTCGTCACCGTCTACATCGTTCTCGGCGTGCTGTATGAGAGCTACATTCATCCCATCACGATTCTTTCGACGCTTCCTTCGGCGGGAGTCGGCGCGATCCTTGCCCTGCTCATTTTCCACATGGAGTTCAGCGTCGTTTCCCTCATCGGAATTATTCTGCTCATAGGTATCGTGCAGAAAAACGCGATTATGATGATCGACTTCGCGCTCGAGGCGGAGCGGAAGGAAGGCAAGAGCTCCCTCGACGCTATTTATGAAGCGTGCTTGCTGCGATTCCGTCCGATCATGATGACGACCATGGCGGCATTGCTTGGCGCGCTGCCTCTGGCGATTGGCGGCGGCGTGGGCTCGGAGCTGCGGCGTCCCCTGGGCATCACAATTGTCGGCGGACTTCTGCTCAGCCAACTGCTGACGTTATACACCACGCCGGTTGTGTACCTGGCGTTTGATTGGCTGGCGCACCGCTTCGTATTTCACATCGGCAATCCCGTCGAAGAGCCTGCTCACGGAGATTAGACTATGACGTCCTCGACTAATTTCTCCGCGCCGTTCATCCGCCGCCCCGTGGCCACAACTCTAATTACGATTGCCATTTTTCTTTCTGGTATGGTGGCGTTTCGTTTTCTCCCGGTTGCGCCGCTGCCGGAAGTCGATTTCCCGACCATTTCCGTGGGCGCCAGCCTTCCGGGGCCAGCCCGGAAACCATGGCCTCGGCGGTGGCCACTCCGCTTGAGCGGCAGTTCGGCCGCATTGCCGGCGTCACGGAAATGACATCCTCGAGCGGCCTCGGCTCGACCAGCATCACGCTGCAGTTCGATTTGAACCGGGATATCAACGCCGCGGCGCGCGACGTTCAGGCGGCGATCAACGCGTCTCGCAGCCAACTGCCCGCGGACCTGCCGGGGCAGCCGACGTACCGCAAGGTGAATCCGGCCGACGCGCCCATACTGATTCTTTCTTTGACTTCGGACAACATTCCCCCGGCGCAGATCTATGACGCCGCCGATTCCATCCTGGCGCAAAAACTCGCTCAGGTGGAAGGCGTGGGCCAAGTGTTTACTTGGGGAAGCGCGAGCCCGGCGGTCCGGGTGGAAGCCAATCCGTACCAGCTCAACAGTTATGGCATCAGTCTCGAGGAGATCCGCGTCTCGCTGCAGGCGGCCAACTCGAATCTCGCCAAAGGCTCGCTTTCCGATGGCCAGAAATCCTGGGCGGTAGCGGACACCGACCAGCTCTTCAAGGCCTACGCGTACCAGCCACTGATCATTGCCGGGCATCCGGGCGCTCCCGTCCGGCTCCAGGACGTCGCGGAAGTCGTGGATTCCGTGGCGGATACACGGAACTTAGGACTCTCGGGCGGAAAGCGCTGTGTATTGCTGGCCATCTTCCGGCAGCCCGGCGCTAACATGATCGATACCGTGGACCGCATTACAGCGATCATGCCGTTGCTGCGCGCCTCGATTTCTCCCTCGCTGCATCTGAATGTGGCCATCGACCGCAGCACCACGATTCGCGCTTCGGTTCGCGACGTGGAGATCACGCTACTCATTTCCATCGCACTGGTCATCCTGGTGGTTTTCGCTTTTCTTCGGAGCACCTGGGCCACCATCATTCCGAGCGTCGCCGTTCCGCTCTCGCTCATCGGCACTTTCGGGATTATGTATCTCTGCGGCTACAGCCTGGACAATCTTTCTCTGATGGCCCTGACGATATGTACGGGTTTCGTCGTGGACGATGCCATTGTGGTCATCGAGAACATTACGCGCCACATCGAAAACGGCATGAAGCCCTATGAAGCCGCCATGAAGGGCTCGAGCGAAATCGGATTCACGGTACTTTCGATGAGCACTTCGCTGGTGGCCGTTTTCATCCCCATTCTGTTGATGCCCGGCATCGTCGGTCGCCTCTTCCGGGAATTCGCGGTGGTGCTTAGCGTGGCCATCGCTGTTTCGCTTTTCGTTTCGCTGACCACCACTCCCATGATGTGCGCGCGGTTTTTGAGCCACGAAAGCGGCAAGCACAATTGGATCTATAAATTCTTCGAGGGCGCTTTCAACCGCCTTCTGCATCTCTATGATGTCGCGCTACGCTGGGTTCTGCGCCGCCAGTTGCTGATTTTGGGCATGACGTTTCTTACCGCCGTGTTTTGCGCGTACTTGTTTTTCCATGTCAATTCGGGCTTCTTCCCGCAGCAGGACACCGGGCGCATCGCAGGCATCATTCAAGGCGACCAGGATTTGTCTTTCGCCGCCATGGCGCAGAAGATGCGCACGTTCACCAACATTGTTTTGAAGGATCCCGCCGTGGATACGATTACATCGTTCACGGGCGGCGGCAGCGGCGGGAGCACGGCGCGCATGTTCGGCCAGCTGAAGCCGCTGAGCGAACGAAAGATCAGCGTCGATGAGGTGATTGCGCGAATTCGCAAAGCGACTTCCAAGGTCCCCGGCGCGGTTCTTTATATGCAAGCGGTGCAGGACCTGAGCATGGGCGGCCACAGCACCGCGGCGCAATACCAGTACACGCTGCAGGCGGACAACCTCGAAGACCTTACGCATTGGGCGCCGCTGCTCGAAAAGCGATTGAGCAAAATACCGGAACTCCGCGACGTGAATTCCGACCAGCAGATGCACGGCCTGGAAAGCTCTTTGGTCGTCGACCGGGATACGGCCGGGCGGCTCGGCGTCTCGATGGAAGCCATCGACAACACACTGAACGACGCCTTTGGCCAGCGGCAGGTTTCGACCATCTACAAGGGGCTCAATCAGTACCACGTGGTGCTGGAAGTGATGCCCAGCGCCCAGCAAGATCCCGCGGCTCTGAAATCCATTTACGTACCCGCCACGGCCGGCAACCTGGTGCCTCTGAGCGCGTTTGCGCATTACGAGCCGTCCAACACCGCGCTTTCCGTGAATCACCTGGGAATCTTTCCGGCGATCACGCTGTCGTTCAATCTTGCGCCCGGAGCATCGCTCGGTCCCGCGGTGGAGCACATCGAGGAGGCCACGCGAGAAATCGGCGTTCCGGCAACGGTGCACGCCACGTTTCAGGGGACGGCGAAAGCGTTCCAGGATTCGCGGGCTTCCCAGCTCTTACTCATCATCACCGCGCTCGTCGCCGTGTACATCGTTCTGGGGATCCTGTATGAAAGTTTCATTCATCCCATCACGATTCTCTCGACCATTCCTTCCGCGGGCATTGGCGCGATTCTCGCGATCAAGGCGGCCGGCACAGATCTCAATATGATTTCTCTAATTGGCATCATTCTGTTGATCGGGATCGTCAAGAAAAACGCCATTCTGATGATTGATTTTGCCGTTCAAGTGGAACGCGAGGAGAAAATTTCGCCGCTGGAAGCTATCTATAAGGCCTGCCTGCTGCGCTTCCGGCCGATTCTGATGACCACCATGGCCGCGCTCTTTGGCGCCCTGCCGCTCGCGCTGGGCACGGGGACTGGCTCGGAGCTGCGCCGCCCGCTGGGCATTACGATTATCGGAGGACTCATCGTGAGCCAAATGCTCACGTTGTTCACGACTCCAATCGTTTACATTTATATGGACCGGCTGCAAACCTGGCTGCAAGGCGCCCGCAGACATGGCCATGCGCCCGCTCCCGCTGGCGCGCAAGCAGACTGACCCGGGCAGCGCCTTGATTTTGCTTCCGATTCTCGCAAAGCTCACGGACTCTTCGAGGCCAGCCCGTTCTTACGAACTGCCGATCAGGTATCCCGTGAAGAACACCAGCACACCGCCCACGATCACTTGAAAAGCCGCCTGCAAGAATGGCGTGTCCATGTAGCGGTGCCGGATGTAGCTGATCACTCCAAGCTCGATGCCCACCACGATCACGGCCACCACTGTCGCGAGATGAAAATTGGAAATCAGAAAGGGCAGTGTATGTCCGATTCCCCCGGCGGTGGTCATCGCGCCCGTCACCGCGCCGCGCAACCAAGGAGAACCTCGTCCGGTCAGCGAGCCGTCGTCGGAAAGGCCCTCGGAAAATGCCATGGAAATTCCCGCCCCGATCGAGGCGGCCAATCCCACTAGAAAGGCGTCCGAACTTTTGTGCGTGGCGAAGGCCGCGGCAAAGAGCGGCGCAAGCGTCGACACCGAACCATCCATCAGCCCGGCAAGCCCCGGCTGCACAATTTGCAGGAGGATGAGCTTGCGATGCGATTCATCTTCTTCGGCGCGCGCCGGCTCGGTCAAATGTTTTTCTTGGAGCCCCTCGGCCGTGGCGGAATGTTTGCGCTCTTCGTCGGCCAGTTTATTCAGCAGCTCTCGAGTCGGCGCGTCGGTAACGCGGCTGACCGCCCGCCCATAGAAGCGTGCTGCTTCCATCTCCATGATCTTGGCTTGCTTTCTGGCCACGTTCACGCCCAGCGGCCGCACGAGCCACGTGGGCCGGCGCTGCAGAAAGCCTTTCACGTTTTCGCGCCGGATCAGCGGGATGTGGTCGCCGAACCGCACGCGGAACATCGCAAGCAAGCGGTCCCGGTGCACCACCTCTTCCTCGCGCATCTCCTCGAACATCTGCGCCGTGGCCGGATACGTCTCGCGCAGGCCATCCGCAAATTCGCCGTAGATGCGGCCGTCTTCTTCTTCCGACGTGATGGCCAGAGCTAGAATTTCTCTTTCCGAAAGATCTTTGAATTTCTTGAGCATCGGCCCTTCCTCGGATTTTGTTGAGGAAGAGAATCGCACAAAGGGTGGAAAGAAGTCACCTAATCATCAGAAGCGAGGCGAGACGGAAAATTCCCGGCGCCCGTTGCGGGCTGGCAGAAAGAACGCACGGCTAAAACGCCTGCGGGGGAAGAAGTGAAGCGGTTAGACCAGAAATCCTTCTGAGCGGCAGAGATGCACGATCCCGAATCGGTCGCCCGCCCCGACCTTATGCTTCATTCGATAGAGATGGTTCTTGACGGTCTGCTCGGACAGGCAGAATTGATTGGCGATTTCCTTGTTCGTCAGGCCTTGCGCGATGAGCGGGACGATCTGCTGCTCGCGGCGCGTCAAACCCAGCCTCGGCTGGGTCACCGGCGAGTGCAGCGAGGAAGCTTCGCGCTCGAAGAAGCGGAATAGCAAGGCACAAAGCGGCCCAGAGCACACCGCCTCTCCCGCGTGCACCGCGCGCATGGCCTCCAGAACGTCCTCCGAGGAGGCGTCCCGCGGCAGGTATCCCTTGATCCCCGCGCGCACGCATTGAAGAAACGCCGATTCATCTTCCGACATGCCGACCAGCAAGATGCGCACCGCCGGGGCCGTCAATCGCACCTGCCTTATTACGTGAACATCTTCGGCCAAACTGCCGCGCGAAGTGAGCAGCAAGATATCGGGTTTCTCCTCGATCAGGCCTTCCACACGGAACGATCCGGCGCATTTCAGCCCCACCACCGCAATGTCCCCGCCCCTCATCAACATTCTCGATAGCGCCTCGCGCAGCAGCCGGTTTTCCGCCGCGATATAAACACGCGCGCAAGGCTGCGCCTCGCTCTTTACCTCTCGCTGCGGTTCCTCTATCGCGGCTGTCATTTTCTCGCGGCGTTCTATCCGAGGGGTTGCATCGCGTGGGGCATTGCTTGGGGAAACCGGGCTTCGCCGTACTGCCGTATTCATGATGGGGACTCCTGCAAGGTCTTGGCCGCGCTTCCGGGAATGTATTCCTCTCGCGAAGATCTCGGTCGCGGCCGGCGCACCTCACTTCTGCAATTTCGGAGCCGTGTGCAGCATTTCTTTCCTCTTGGCCATCCCCGTGCTATCTCTCACCGTACCTATCTCTTAGGGCCGGACTCTCTTGGGACTAGTCTGCCCTCGGAGTCCCACATTGGTACCAGTTCCAGTCTCTCCGTTCAGTTCGGAACTAGCCGATTAAATCCTTCTTAGTCTGCCTTCTTAGCGCTTCGACCGCCTTCTCCTCTCTTCCAATTGCAGTACTTCCGTACTATGATTTCTTACGAGCGTCCCACCTTTTCTGCGGTACGTCTCTGCTATAGGTTTTGTGTTGCGCCGGGCTTACACTCCCACTTGAAGCAGAAGTTGAGGAGAGGCAAGGCTTTCATGGAGATCCAGCAAGAAATTATGGGAAAGACACCCGGCAATGGTCGCCCCGCCAGTCCGAAGCCGACAGCGAAGGAACGCCGCGGCACCCGCCGCTGCAAGATCACTCAGCTAATGCGCATTCGCCCTTCCGATCCTGAGAAGGAACATTTTGACGATATCCGCGGTACCCTCAGTGTTTCTCGCGGCGGTGTTTTCTTCCAAACGAGCGAACCTCTATATGAAATCGGCATGCGCCTTTTTGTGACGCTGCCGTATTCGCAGGACCCCGTGTCGCTGAACCGCGAATATCTTGCGGAAGTTGTGCGCCGCGATCCCCTGCCCACGGGGATGTTTGGTATTGGCCTGAAAATTCTCATGGAAATGGGTATGCAGCAGGCTCCTACGGCCGTGCTCTGGACCTCGCGCCGCTAGCCGGTTCGCGCTACGCTTTTTTCCACTTGGATTTGAAAACAAAAAAGGGCGGATGGCGATGAAGCCACCCGCCCCTTCCTGTTATTGGGGGGTTGGAGAAAACTCGAACCTAATCTTGTCCGAACACCTGCAAAGTTTTGTGCCGCAGCATGCCGAGCTGCCGGTTGATAGGATGCTGCCGCGTCAGGAAGGTCAGCACCGGCGGCCGCCGTTCTACCAAGCGGTTCATGGCGATCGTCAAGCGCACGTCCCGCCGCGCAAATTTCAAGCCGGATTGCAACGCTTCTACGGCTTCGTTCCGCCGCCCCGCCGTCGCGTACACTTCCGCCAGATTCAAGTAAAGCTGGGCCTGGTTGCGTTTCATGCGCACGGCTGTGTCGCAGAGCCGTTCGGCCTCGCCCCATTTCTGTTCCGAGCGCGCCAGCACCACTCCGAGGTAAGACATGTAGTACGGATTATTTTTGTCCAGGTCCACCGCGCGCTTCATGTGCGGCAATGCTTTTCCGGCATAGTTGTCTCGCAGCAGCGTCAAACCAGTCTTGAATTCCCGGAAGGCTTCCGTGTCCATCATCTCTTCACCTCGTTGTCCCCGGCCCCCTCAGGCCAGGTAAGGAATAGGACTACGGGGAAGCAGGAAAGCCGCCGCGCTCTGCCACTGCGAAGAAGACAACGCCGCCGAGTGTGAGCCGGAGCGCATCGGCCTCTTCGGCCCCCGGCACGAAAATATTGAGTTCACCCAAGTGGTGTTCGGTTCAGCGAAGAGCGGTGTAGCGAGTGCGGTTCCCATCCCAGTCCTTCTTGAACGTACGCGCTCTTTACACGGGAATCTACTGACCCGTGGGACAGTCTTGGGTCAGCCGCACTCTAGTAACTAACAAGGGGGCAGGGACAGGAAGCGAAATCACCGCAATTTCAGCCGCTTTTTTCAAATGGCGGCCGTTTTTCATCAAGCGGCCGTGCCGCGCCGTGGATCGATGGATACACTCGCAAGGTTTTTGCGCGCGCTTTATTTCGTCAACTTCTTCCAACCCTTCCGCCAGTCTTCCCAATCCTTCCTCGTGGCTTTGCACATTGCTTTGGCGGCTTTATGCAGCCAACGGCTTTTTCTTTTTGCCAGGTCACTCTTGATTTGTGGAATTGCCTGCGGCCAACCAAAGTGCATATTCGCGGTTTCCCATCCCATCGCGTGGAGCAGCCGTGACTCATCGCGTTCCACCGCGAGAGAGGCCAGCTCGATCCTCGAACAATCCGGCGCCAGCCGCCGCACCAGCCAGCGGCTATAAAAGTGTACGAATGGATCTTGCACGCGCAAACACCGCGTAATCAGCTTCGGTCCATAAATAACCTTGGACGATACCTTACTATTCCAGGCGTAGGCCGAAGGTCGAATCGCTTTTGCCTCACGCGCAATGAACGCGCCCCCAGACGAGGAAATCGCCAGAATCCTCGGATGCCCCAGGCTCCCAAGCCCGGCAATTCGTTTTTTCAGCTGATACACGCTCTTTGGGGGCAGCGATTCCTCGAGCAGTTTGCTCACGTCTGCCGGGGGTTTCGCAGTAAAGGGCGGCAACTGTGAAAGCTTCTCCCAGAAATGGACAGGGTCGCGCAGTTCGCTCGTCGCGATCAGCCGCAACCATTGGTGATCTTCGGCAAGGATGAACGGCTTCCCGCCCGCGGCCAGCGCGTCGCGATACCCCTCTTCAATCGCTTCGGACGCTTCGCGCCGCGGCATGCAAAGATGGTCGCCCTCGATCGCCAAATAAGCACTCGTCGCCAGCCGTACCAGGTCGATCGTGTACGACGAAGGAAAAACCTCATCCAGATCGTTTACGCCCCAAATCAATCGGCCTTCCAGGTCCCGCCAAGTCCCGAAATTCTCGATGTGTAAATCGCCAACGGCCAGAACTTTTGGCGCTCTGGCAAGCTCGCCACACACCTCCGGCCATAGCTGCAGCCACCGGTAAAAAGTCGCTCGGAAGAACGGAAACTCCGCTTCGGCCATCAATTGATGCTTGAGCCGCAGATCCTGCCGGACGATGGGAAGCTGTGCCGAAAGCCACTTTTCAAATTCAAAAGTAGCGTCAATGATGCCCGTCTTCAACCGTTGCTCACACGCGCGCGTGCTCAGCACGCGACGTTCCCCGCACGCGTGATTCGTAAATCGGGAAGCGCGCGGCGAGCTCCGCTACTTGTTTGCGAACCCGCTTTTCCGTTTCCGCGTCGCCGACATGCTGGAGAATCTCCGCAATCCAGCCGCCGATTTGTTCCATCTCGGCTTCCCGCGTGCCGCGTGTCGTCACCGACGGGCTTCCCAGTCGGATTCCGCCGCCTTTCATCGGGGGCAGGGGATCGAACGGAATCGAATTTTTATTTACCGTGATTCCCGCGCGGTCCAGCGCCTTCTCCGCGTCACTCCCGGTAATTCCGCGCGAGTGCACTTCCACCAGGAACACATGATTGTCCGTCCCGCCCGTTACAATCCGGAATCCGGTCTTCGCAATGGCCGCCGCCAGCGCCTTCGCGTTGGCCACCACCTGCTTTTGGTAATCCTTGAAGCTTGGTTCCATCGCTTCTTTCAGGCATACCGCCTTCGCCGCAATCGTGTGCACCAGGGGTCCGCCCTGCGTGCCGGGAAACGTCAGCTTATCCAGCTCCTTCGCAAACGCTGCTTTGCACAGCACCAATCCCCCGCGCGGCCCCCGCAAGGTTTTGTGCGTCGTCGTCGAAACGATATCCGCGTGCGGCACCGGGCTCGGATGCACTCCCGCCGCTACGAGCCCCGCGATGTGCGCCATATCCACAAAAAACAGCGCACCGACCGACTTCGCGGCTTTCGCAATCCGCTCGAAATCGATAATCCTCGAGTACGCGCTCGCCCCCGCCACAATCATTTTCGGCTTGTGCTCCTGCGCCAGCCTCTCGATCTCCTCGTAATCGATCCGCTCATCCTCTTTTCGCACGCCGTAGGCGATGAACTTGTACATCCGGCCCGAAAAATTCAAAGGATGCCCGTGCGTCAAATGCCCGCCATGCGAAAGATTCATCCCCAGCACCACGTCATCCTTCTGCAAAGTGGACATATACACGGCCACATTCGCCGAAGTTCCCGAATGCGCCTGCACGTTGGCATGTTCCGCGCCAAAAAGTTCCTTGGCCCGGTCAATCGCAAGCTGTTCGACTTTATCCGCGTACTCGCACCCGCCGTAGTACCGCTTCCCCGGATACCCCTCCGCATACTTGTTCGTGAAGATCGACCCCATCGCCTCGAGGACCGCTTCCGAGACAAGATTCTCCGAGGGAATCAGCTCCAGCCCGGTCGCCTCCCGCTGCGCTTCTTCGCGCAACAACTCCGCAATCTGCTGGTCCACGGCCTCCAGCGGCCTCTGCATCCGTTCATTCGCTTCCGTAGTCATTTGTGTAGTCCTATCAATGCGATGGCTGAGGGGGACTTCTCGCGTTTCCGCAGCAAACTATCTTACCCCGCCCGCTCCGGTTCTGCGAACCAACTCCGCCGCTCGGCTTATTTTTGCGGCGCACTCGGCGGCAGCGTCGACGGCACGGCCCTCTTGGTCATTTCTGTTCCAGCGATAATGGCGTTGCGGATCTGCCCAAACAGATCCGTCAAAGTATCCGGCGTATGCGGGATCAAGATGGTGTTGCTGTGATCGTTTGCGGCGATATCCTTCAAGGTATCGAAATACTGCGTCATCAGCACAAGTTGCATAACGTCCTGCGGCGTCGAGCCCGGCACGGTTTTCGCGAAGTCCTCCACCGAGTCCTTCAAGCCGGAGATGATGGCTTTGCGCTGGTTCGCGATGCCTTCGCCTTGTAGGCGCTTCGATTCCGCTTCCGCTTCGGCCTGCTTGACGAGCAGCAGCTTATTCGTTTCCGCGCGCGACACCGTCGCTTCGCGTTCGCGCTGCGCGGCGTTGATGTCGTTCATCGCGGCTTTCACTTTTAGGTCCGGCACAATGTCGGAGATCAGCACTTTCACGATCGAGTAGCCGTATTCCTTCATCGAAGCGTCCAGGTTGTCGCGCAAATCATTGGCGATGGCTGCCTGATTCAGAAACGTGTCGTCCAGCTTCATTTTCGGAACGTGCCCGAGCACCACGTTGTACACCATCGATTCAATCTGCTTCACCGGATCGGTCAGCTTGTAATACGCGGCTTCCACGGAATCTGGAATCACCTTGTATTGGATCGACACCGGGATTTGCACGAAGACGTTATCCTGAGTCTTCGTTTCGACCTTCACGTCGAACTGCTGCACCTTCATGCTCATCCGCCTCACCACCGTTTCGATGAACGGCGTTTTCCAATTCAGTCCCGGGCCCGCAACGCGCGCGAATTTGCCGAGACGTTGCACGATCGCCACTTGCGCCGTCTCCACCGTAAAAAACGAACCGAGGACCGCACCCAGGACAAAAACGACAACGACCACAACCACGACGGAAATAAATAGGTCAACGGGGCTCATTTTTTCGCTCCTGGCTCGCTACAGAATTAATCCGAAAGGGCCGCGCCGGCTTGGCAGTTACTTGCTCGAGGCATGGCGAGGTCGTCGGCTGTCCTTCGTCAAAGCTCCGAACACTTGGATAGCGCCAATCTAGCATGCTCGGGCCGCCCAGGTGTGCGATTGCTTATGAATTTAGCTGCTCCTCGTGGCCAAAGTGTGACCCCGGCGGGGACGGTCAGAACGTCCGGCGAAACGATCGCCCGGACCGCCAATACCAATTGTAAATGGACGCACGCCCAGCCAGCCGCCCGCCAGCGTTTCAACCCAAAAAGCTTTGCTTTGTCTTCTCCGCGGATATAGTCTCCTCCGCGGAAGCTTGGAATTTCTGTCATTCGTTCGTTGAAGGAGTTTCGTCCGTGCCCCGTTTCCGTCGCGCCGCACAAACTTTGTTCCTTGTTCTATCCCTCGCTAGCCCGCTGTTTCTAGCTGGCTGTTCGACGCACAGAAATGCAGAAGAGCAAAAACGCCAGCTGGATGTGGATAAAGTCTTCGCCGCCTACGACAAGCCCAACTCCCCCGGCTGCGCGCTCGGCGTAATCCGTGACGGCAACTTCCTGCACAAGCGGGGCTACGGCCAAGCCAGCCTCGAACTCGCCGTTCCCATCACTCCCGAATCCGTTTTCTATATGGGCAGCGTCTCAAAGCAATTTACGGCCGCCAGCGCCGTTCTCGCCGCCGAACAAGGCTATCTCTCGCTCGATGACGACGTCCGCAAATACATTCCCGAGCTTCCCTCCTACGGCAAACCCATCACCCTCCGCGAAATGCTTCATCACACCTCCGGCCTCCGCGACATTTTCGGCTTGCTCCTCCTTGGCGGCCGCAACGTCGAGGACATCCACACCACGCCCGAGCTCCTCGATCTAATCTCCCGCCAAAAAAATCTCAATTTTCCGCCCGGCGACGAATTTCTTTACAGCAACACCAACTATTTCCTCATGGGCGTGGTAATCCATCGCGCCACCGGCAAGCCGCTCTCTCAATTCGCCGATGAAAATATCTTCAAGCCGCTCGGCATGACGCACACCCGCTTCTATGACGATCGCACCGTCGTCGTCCCCGGCCGCGTCCCGGCCTATGAGCCCCGCGAAGGCGGCGGCTTCAGCGTCGATTGGTCCACCAATTTCGAAAAGGTTGGCGATGGCGGCCTCATGAGCAGCGTCGACGATCTCGTGCTCTGGGACCGCAATTTTTACGACAATAAATTGGGCAAAGGCACTTTGTTGAAGGAACTGCAAACGCAAGGCGTCCTCAACAACGGCAAAAAAATCGAATACGCCCTCGGCCTCGTCATCAGCACCTATCGCGGCCTGCCTATCGTCGAGCACGGCGGCGCGCTCTTCGGCTATCGCACCGAAATCCTCCGCTTCCCCCAACAAAAATTTTCCGTCGTCTGTCTGTGCAACGTGGGCACCAGCAATCCCCGCCGTTTAGCCAACGAAGTCGCGGACATCTATTTGCACGGCCAACTCTCTCCGGAAATTCCTCTCGCCCTTTCTTCCCATGTCGATCCCCAGCCGTTCGCCGGGCAATATCGAAATCTGGAATCGCATGCCGTGCTAGAAGTTGCCGCGAAAGACGGAGGCTTGGCCGCCGACGGCACACATTTCACGCCGATCGGCCCCGATCATTTCGCCGCGAAAGGCGGCCTGGACTTGCTCTTCGCTTCTTCCGACGCTGGCCCCATGTGCCTGACCGTCACTAGCCCAAACACCGAGCGCCAAATTCTCGAAAAATTTCAGCCCATCACGCCCACCGCCAAAGATCTCTCGCAATACGAAGGCGTCTTCACGAGCAGCGAACTGCAAGCCACCTACCACTTCTCCGTCAAGGACGGCAAGCTCCTCTTAACCATGGGCTGGCAACCCCCCGCCGTCCTAATTCCCAGCGTGCGCGATGAATTCCAAGGCCCTTACGGCGCAACGGTAGTTTTCCGCCGTGACGCCGCTAGCCGCATCATCTCTTGCGACCTTTTCGCCGGCCGCGTCAGCAACATCGCTTTCACAAAAACTACAAAATAATCTCGTTTGCTTTCACTGCTCCGAAAGCAGAACGGCGTGAGTCCGACTTGCAGGATCGAAGGCTGCTCTTCTGCCAAAAGAGCGAAGTGTGGAGTCTCGCCCTCGCCCTGACTCCGCCCGAAGGACTCACGCCCTGCCGTCCATTACTCGATACGCTGGCCGGTGGCTGTTGCGCAGCCGCTTCCGAGGAGAACAGTGGCCGTCGGATCGAAAAACTGGACGGAGGCCTCGGATGTCGTGAAGGTGTTCGGGTCGTCTCCCATTTCAATTGTCTGGCTGATCTTCTGGATCTTCGCGAGAGTGCCGTTCACGGTGATGAACGCATCCATATCGGAGCTATACGTCCGGAGCCCGGTGTGGCTCCATACCCCGTGGCCGGGCCCGCGAAATACCGGCTGGACAAACATCGGATTGGCTGTTGTTTCCGTCATCGTTCCGCCTCGGTCAAACGTCAACAGGGACTGAAAAGGGCTTGCGACCGCCGGCCCGTTCGGACAAGCCACCTGCGTTATCGTCACCGCCCAAGTGCCTTCGAGCACCCTTCCGTCTCGGTCCCAATCTTCCGAATGCGCCGCCGCTCCCCGCCTCACGGTGAGCAGAAGCACCGCCGCAACTGCCACGACTGCCACTACTTTCCAATACTTTGAGTTCATCTTCATTCTCCTCGTTGTGCACCGCTCTCGATTTCTCCTCGGAGCGGGCCGGGCTTATACTCATTCCCACGCAGGTCGAAAGTCTTTAGGCTGGGCCTGAAGCTTTCTGAAAACTTCTGAACTCGGAAGTCTCCAAAACGAACCCATGAGCTCCTCGGAACCGCAAATCTTCGAATTCGGCGACTTCCGCGTGGACGCCGTCAAGCGCCGTCTCCTCCATAGAGGCGAAGTCGTCGCTCTCACTCCCAAGGTTTTTGACACCTTGCTACACCTTCTCCAGCACAACGGCAGAGTCGTTGAAAAAGATGAACTCATGCGCGCTATCTGGCCGGACACCGTCGTCGAGGAGAACAATCTCAACCAGAACATCTCCGCCCTCCGCCGCGTTTTGGGCCAGGACCAGAACGAAAATCGCTATATCCTTACAATCCCCGGCAAAGGCTATCGCTTTGTTGCCGAGGTCCAAGCCGTCGAGCCTTCCCATCCGCCCCGCACCGCGTCTCCCGAGCAACCCGCCGCCACAATCGTTGTCCTGGGCGTCCTCCCCTTCGAGAACATCGGCGCCGATCCCGAACGCGAGTACCTCGCCGATGGCCTCACCGAGGAAACCATCGCCGCGCTTGGCCAAATCGATCCGGACCATCTCAGCGTGATTGGCCGCACGTCCGTCATGGCATATAAACGCACGACGAAATCCCTCGCCGACATCGGTCGCGAGCTTGCCGCCGCCTATCTGGTTGAAAGCTCCCTTCGCGCCGAAGGCGGCCGCTTGCGCATCACCTCCAAGCTCATTCGCGTTCGCGACCAGGTCCAAATCTGGTCCGCCTCCTACGATAGCGAGCCCCGCAGCCTGCTCAATTTCCAGCGGGAACTCAGCGCCGCCATCGCCGAGCAAGTCCATCTCCGACTTTCTCCAGAACGCCTCTCCGTGCTCGCCCGCCGCCAAACGGGCAATGCCGAGGCGTACGATCTCTATCTCCGCGGCCGCCATTTCTGGAACCAGCTCACGCCTGCCACGACCCGCCGTGCCACCGAATTTTTCGCCCGCGCCACGGAACTCGATCCCGAATACGCCCTCGCCTGGTCCGGCCTCGCCGACGCGTACACCGCAAGTCCCATCAACGGCGATGCGCCGCCCCTTTCCGTTCTTCCGCGAGCCCGCGAAGCCGCCGAACACGCGGTTCGCGCGGAACCCGATCTTGCCGAAGCGCAAACTTCCCTCGGCTTCGTCAAATTTTGGTTTGCTTGGGATTGGGCCGCTGCGGAATCGACATTTCGCAAAGCCATCGCGCTCGATCCCAGCTATTCCCAGGCGCACCGTATGCTCGGTATCGTTCTCTCTCACATGCGCCGACCCGAGGAAGCCGCGCTAGCCATGCGCCGTGCGCGCGAACTCGATCCGCTGCTCGCCGGACATCAGGCGCTCTCCGCCCAAGTTGCATTTGCCGGCCGCGACTACGACGCCGCGCAACAATTTGCTCGGCAAGCCATCGTCGTCGACCCGGAATTCTGGGTTGGCTACATGCAGCTCGCGCAAGCTCTCGAGCCGCTCGGCCAAAATGAACAAGCGCTCGAAGCGCTCGCCAGCGCCGGCCGCTTTTCCGGCGGCAACAGCAAGGTGGTTTCGCTCCGTGGCTATATTTTCGCCAAACTCGGACGCGTTTCCGAAGCCCGCGAAGTTCTTCGCACGCTAGTCGCAATCGCCCGCGAACGTTACATCCCGCCCTACGCCATGGCCCTCGTTCACGCCGGCCTCGCCGAGCCGGACGATTCCTTCGAGTGGCTCGATCGCGCTCTCGAGGCCCGCGACGTCCACCTCGCTTTTCTCCCCATCGACCCAAAATGGGACGCCCTCCGCCCCGATCCCCGCTTCGCCGCCCTCCTCAAACGCTCCGGCATCCCCTCAGCCCCGCTCCCCGCCCGGTCCACCGCCTGACGCTCCTCCCAGGAGACCAGGAACCCGGAGCGGTGCTCCAGGAAACAAGATCCGGAAGGCGGGAGAAGAGAGGGAGGACCAGGGCGGGGACGAGGGCGGAGGCAGACGGGACATTCACCGATAATCTCGACGACCGTTCAAGCCTTGTAATGACCGTTCAACCCCCGATTTCGACCGTTCCGTGCAAATGAATTGACCTCCCGGTAATCCTGCTGCTACCGTTTCCTATGTTTCGCACGCATAATCCGTCCTGCTCGCACGTGCCCCACGCTGCTTCCCTCGGATCCTTTACCTCCTCGACTTTCTCGACCCCCTCTACCTCTACTTCTCTCCGCCTCGCTTCGCCTGCTCTCTCTGAGTGCCGAATTTGCGCAAGTAGAGAGCAAACAACTCCCCATGTTTTCATACTCTTACAGATACCTCATTCTCCAACCCCTTTGTTTTCTTTCTTTTACAAATGCCCTGGGGGTGTCGCCACACCCGCCCCCGTCGTGGGTGGTGTCCTCGTGTGGAGTGCGGGAGCCCTGCTCCCGCTTTTGCGAGCGATGCCGCGGCAAAAGCTCCTCCCTTCAGCGCACCACGCATGCGTGAGACTCAGGCTGTTGCCTTCTGCTCGCCGATTCGAGAAAACTCAACTAAATTTAGGACACGATCCCGTCGTGCATCCCCTGTTCTCCTGCAGCCCTCCGGCGTTAAAATGTTTCCGCATTCAGCGAAAGGGCGAGCAGCGAACATGAAATCGCTCCCTCACTTCTTTTTTGCTCCAGAGACCGGCCCTGGCGCCATCCTGCTGATCCGTATACCCGTCGGACTGATTTTTTTCACCCAGGGCATCCTCAAATTCTCCGACCCGCACATGGGTGTGGAGCGTTTTGCCAGAATCGGATTTCCGCATCCGCACTTTACGGCGCTCTTCGTCGGATTTTTCGAAATCGCCTGCGGCCTGCTCGTTCTGGCAGGCTTTCTCACGCGCATTGCCGCTGTCCCTCTCTTGATTGTCATCACCAATGCCATCGCCATCACGAAGATTCCGGAACTGTTTCGCCCCGCCCAGGGTTTTTGGTTTGCCGTGAGCGACGCCCGCACCGATTTTGCAATGTTCTGCTGTCTCATTTTTTTGATTGCCGCAGGCCCGGGAATCTTGTCTTTGGACTCGCGCCGGCCTCCACTCAACTCGCAAGGAGAATCCCACGAATAATCATCCGGAATCGCGCCGTCACTTTCTAAAAACCACCGGCTTCGCCGCTGGAGCGCTCTTGCTTTCTCCTAAGTCCGCTCCTTCTCAACCCGAAGCACTCGCACAAAGCAACAGTTCCGTAGCCGGGCCAAGCGGATCCATCGCCGCCGACTACACTCTTCACATCAAAAATTCTCCCCTCGAGATCGCCCCCAATCGCATCCTCTCCGCCACCACGTACGATGGCCAATTTCCCGGCCCGCTCCTTCGCTTCAAGGAGGGCCAGCAAGTCACCATCGACATCTACAACGGCACCGACACTCCGGAGCAGCTCCACTGGCACGGCCAGCAAGTTCCCGTCGATGTCGACGGCGCTTCCGAGGAGGGCACTCCCTACATTCCCGCCCGCGGCAAGCGCCGCATCGCCTTTTTTCCCAAGCCTGCAGGCTTCCGCTTTTATCACACGCACCTCCGCGCGGGCTCCGATCTTTATGCCGGCCAGTACAGCGGAGAAGTCGGCCCCGTTTACATCGAGCCGCGCCGCGAGCCGGGAAATTACGACCGCGAAATCTTTCTCGTTCTGAAAGAATTCGAACCAACCTTCAGCCGCGGCGGCGACATGGCTCAGGATTTTCTTTCTCCATCTGCTCCCAACAAAACTCTCCAGGAAACGGGCGAGGCGGCCATGAAAGCCTCGCTCGCCAAAGGCATGCCGCACGGCTACGAAGTCGGCTACGGCTCCTTCACCATCAACGGCCGCATGCTCGGCCACGGCGAGCCGCTCCGCGTGAAACCGGGCGAGCGCGTCCTCTTTCACATTCTCAATGGCAGCGCCACGGAAATTCGCAGCCTCGCTCTGCCCGGCCATACGTTTGAAGTCTTTGCCCTCGATGGAAATCCCGTGCCAAGTCCCACAAAGGTTCCCGTGCTATGGCTCGGCACCGCCGAACGTATCTCTGCCATCGTCGAAATGAATCATCCCGGCGTCTGGATTCTGGGCGACCTTGATAACGACGACCGTTCACACGGCATGGGCATCGTCGTCGAATACGCCGGGCGCGCCGGCAAAGCGCAATGGATAACTCCGCCGGCATTTCGCTGGGATTACACACGCTTTGGAAAACCCGGCGCCACTGCGGCCGCGCCCGACGAAACGTTTGACATGACCATCGCAAAAGAAAACGCCGCCGAAGAGGGATTCAATCGCTGGACTATCAATGGCGTCGCTTATCCCATGACCGAAGGCATCGTCCCCGCGTCTTTTCACCTGCAATTGGGCAAGCGTTATCGCATCCGCTTGCACAACGCCAGCGACGATATTCATCCCATCCATCTGCATCGTCACAGTTTTGAGCTTGCCAATCTCGCCGGAAAACCCACCGCCGGAGTTATGAAAGATGTTTTGATGCTGGGTGGCTATCAGGAAGCCGAAGTCGATTTTGTCGCCGACGATCCCGGACTCACGCTTTTCCATTGCCACCAGCAACTGCACATGGATTTCGGCTTTATGACGCTCTTCGATTATGTCTAGCCACGGCCGGCGGTTCGGAGAGGGGAAGAAGGGAAGGAGTGAAGGAGGAAAAACTTGGAGGGCACAAGCGAAAAGCAATGTTGCCACCCAGGCCACACATTCTGTGGCGATGCTTGCGGCAGAACTTCCGCACGGCGATCATACCTTTTGGCGTCCCGCGACCTCTTGTCGGCTGCAAGGTGGATGGCGACGGCTACGCGTCTCTTTCGCGGACGATTCCTGGCATCAAACTCGTTTGAGGTGGCCCCGTGGTTATCATCTGGGAAGAGATCTTTGTCCTTAATGCAAGTGATAAGACATCAGCCAAAATGGCCTTCGCGCTGCGCCTCTTCACGGCGGACAAGCAGACTCTGCTGGATTCCGCATCCACGGTGCGTCGGTGAATTTTCCGCCAGCGTTGCAACTAGCTAGCGATACGAATCGCACCCCGTCCGAACTGGGCACGCCGAACGAAGCAAATCGCACAGCGCCTGCGGGGACTCAGCAGGCCAACGGCCGGCTCATCCTTCTTCTTGTAGTCCTGCTTGCCGTTGGAACCCTGGTTCTCTACGCGCCAGCGCTTCGGAATGGCTTTGTCAACTTTGACGACACGGACTACGTGACGCAGAACGTGCACGTCTTGCAAGGGCTTTCCTGGGCAAACATCAAATGGGCGTTTGGCACGGATAATCCGGCGGCGAACTGGCACCCGCTGACTTGGATTTCGCTCATGTTGGATGTGCAACTCTTTCGGGCCAATCCTGCGGGATATCACCTGACCAATGTCGTGTTGCAAGCGCTGGACGTCGTGCTACTTTTTTTGCTGCTGGAGATGGCGACTCACTTCCCCTTGCGCAGCGCAGCCGTGGCCGCTCTTTTCGCGCTCCATCCGTTGAACGTGGAATCCGTCGCATGGATCACCGAGCGTAAGGCCGTGCTTTCTCTTTTTTTTATGTTGCTCGCGCTGTGGGCGTACGGTTGGTACGTACGCAAACCGGGGCTGGGACGATATCTTGGAGTGGCGTTGTTTTTTGCGTTGGCGCTGATGTCCAAGATCCTGGTGATTACGCTTCCTTTTGCTTTATTGCTGCTGGATTATTGGCCGCTGCGCAGGCTCCCCGATATCCGGGAGCCTGGCGGGAAGCGTGAGTTTCTATCCACCTTTCTTATGCTGCTGGCAGAGAAGATTCCTCTGCTGTTGATGTCGGCGGCGGCCGGCTGGATGCAAATCTATATGAACGGCAAAAACGGCGTACTGGCCGTGGCCATGCCGTTCACCTGGCGCTTAAAAAATGCCCTCTATTCGTATATTGCTTATCTCGGTAAGGCAATCTGGCCCTCCCGATTAGCGGTTTTTTATCCTCACCCGGAAAACTCGCTGGCTCTGTGGAAAGTAATCCTCGCCTCCCTCCTGCTTGTTGGCATCAGCGCGATCGTCTGGCGCTTTCGAGAAAGAAAGTATTTGCTGATAGGCTGGCTCTGGTATTTGGGAACGATGGTGCCGATGATCGGGATTGTGCAATCAGGGCGGCAGGGAATGGCCGACCGGTTCATGTACATCCCCATGCTCGGATTGTTTGTAGCCGCCGTATGGCTCGCAGGCGAATGGGCTTCGCGCGTGCACATGCAGCAAGGAATTGCGGTAACTTCGTTCGTGCTGCTGATATCTCCCTATGTGTACCAAACGCGAAAACAGATTTCGTACTGGCGGGACAGCTACTCACTTTTTGCGCATACACTCGAGGTAACCAGCAACAACGGGATCGCTGAAAATAATTTTGGAGTGGCTCTCCTGGAGAGAGGGCAGCCGGAGCTCGCGGAGACACACTTCGAGTCCGCGGTCCGCCTGGTCCCGGACCTGGCGTCCGCTCATTACAATCTGGCTGTGTTGCTGCAGCGCCAGAACCGTGGGGAGCAGGCTGCCCGCGAGTACGGCCTTGCCATTGCGGTTTCACCGCAGTCCGTCGAAGCCGGGCAGGCACACAATAATTTGGGGTTCCTCTATCTAGGGTCGAAGAATTACACGGCGGCCTTGCCGCAATTCAACGCCGCGATCGCGCTCAACCCAAACGAGCAAAATAGCCATGTGGGGCGAGGGATGATCGAAATGGCGTCCTGGAATTACAACGCAGCCGTCGAAGATTTTTCGAGAGCGGCTGCAATCTCTCCTTCACCGATAGCATGTTTTTGGCTGGGGCGGGCACTGGAGAGCAAAGGCGACTACCCTCAAGCCGAGAATGCGTACGCGGCAGCATTGCAATTGGCTCCTGGAATGACGGACGCGCGGATCCGGCTGGAAGCCATTCGTGGAAAAAGCGGAGAGCCTCGATGATCGGCTGGATTCGGAAGTCCCCGCTAAACAATGCCATGGCCCCAAGCAGATAAGGTGCGATCGCGAAGTGCTGGGCGCGTTTGTCGCGCGGACCCTGTAGACAAGAAAATGCTTACCACCAAAACAAAAGTAGCGTTGGCCGCTCTCGCCTATAAGTTCGTCGCTGCCGGGCGCGCGGTGGCCGGCAAGAACGACTGCGCTACCGTCCGGCGGCGAGGCCTTACGTGGCGCCTGGATCTGGGAGAAGGGATCGACTTCTCGATCTATTTGTTGGGCGCATTTGAGCGCTCGACCGTGATTGCTCTCGAGAAGCTGGTCAAACCCGGCGATGTCGTCTTTGACATAGGGGCCAACATTGGCGCGCACACTCTGGGACTGGCACGCAGCGTCGGGCCAACTGGAAAAGTATTCGCCTTTGAACCAACGGACTTTGCTTTTGACAAACTGCAGCACAATCTGGCCCTAAATCCTGAACTGCAGAAGCGCACATCGGCACAGCAGTTGCTGCTTGCCGCGTCCGCCGTCGAGGAGGTTCCCAAGGAAATCTTCGCGAGCTGGCCGCTCGACAAAGACGACAGCGTGCATCCGAAGCACCGCGGCCGGCTGGTTGCGACGCGAAACGCGACGGTGGATACGCTCGACCGCGTCGTCGAGCGCGAAAATATTGAGCGCTTGAATATCATGAAGATCGACGTCGACGGCCACGAATTGCCGGTGCTGGAGGGCGGACTCGGAACTCTGAATAAGTTTCGGCCTCTCTTGCTGATGGAAATGTCGCCTTACGTGCACGCGGAAGAGCACAACAGCTTCGTTGCGCTCGTGGCACTGCTCAGGGAGGCCGGCTATTCGATCGAGCAGGCAGGCACACGCGCCCCGCTTCCGCTAAACGCGAGCGAACTCGAATCATTCATTCCGGATGGGGCAAGCATCAACGTGATTGCACGGCCAAAAGAAAAGTGCGGCCTCGCGCAATAGCCGGGCGTGTGAAAAACCTTCCAGCAAATGCAGCGAAATCCGTGAACGCAAGCGGCGAGCGAACATTCGGAAATCCAGCGCGGGAGATGAGAGAACAGACAATCGGATGGCACCGAGGTGGGGTGTTAGGCCGTAGGGCTAATCTGCCGTAGGCTCCAAACCGTTCCGCCTTTTTTTGCGAATGCCCATTTTGATGCGCACGAGGCCGACCCAGGTCATCTTCAAAAGTTGCAGGCCGTGGCGGAAACGCTCGATGTTGGTTTCGCCGTAGGTCCGCGCCCTATACCGGACCGGGACGTCCACGGTGCTCAGTCCCAATTCAGCTGCAGGAAACAGCAGTTCGAAATCGCCGAAAGGATCGAATTCACCAAAATCTTTGCGCCAGGCGACCATGCGTTCGTAATCGTGGCGGGTGAGCAACTTTGTGCCGCACAGCGAATCGCCCAGGCGAACCTCCAGAACCGCGCTGAGCATTTTTGCGAAAAAGATATTCCCGAGGCGGTTCAGGAAGCGCATTGCTTGCCCTTCCATGGGATAGACCAACCGCGAGCCATTGATGAAATCGCCGTGGCCCTGATCGTAGGCGTAGGCGAAGCGTGAGAGCATTTCCGGAGGCATGGTGAGATCCGCATCGAGAATCACGAGCAAGTCTTCGCGGGCGTGCGCGAAGCCGAGTCTCACGGCGTCGGCTTTGCCTTTGCCGGTCTGCTGCACGGCGAGAATGCGGAACTGATCGCGGTAGAGAGTGGAGACGCGGAGAATTTCTTCCCAGGTGCCGTCGGTGGAGTGGCCTTCGACAAAAATAATCTCCGCTTCGCGCCCGAGATCCGGAAAGCGCTTGAGCGCATTTTCGATATTGCCGCGTTCGTTGCGGGCGGGGATGACGCAGGAGACCCCCTGTTTCGAGGCGGGCACCAAAGGGCGAAGGACGACGACCGACGCCAAATTCAGCCACCGTGCCAGAGGTACCAGTGGCATAAGCCGATTGATGGCCGTTCCGAGCCCCAACATTTTCCATGGGCAGTAGACGGCGAGACGGTGGCGCACGATCTCGAAGCCTGCGACCTTCGCGATGTTTTGAAGATCGACGCGGGTGATAAAGGTGCTGGGAAGATCGCCCTTGCGAATGCCGAAGCGATTCGCGAGGTAATAAGCCCAGCGCAAGTAGGGATTATAGAGGACCACGACGAGGCGCGAGGTGCGGGCGAGTTTCGCTTTGAGATGGATCAGGAGGGCTTGAATATCGAAATTGTGGTTGAAAGCGCCATTGATGAGAATCGCCGTGCGCTTGTCGAGTTCGTGGGCCAGATCGGGGAAAGGGGAATCTTTGCTTACAGTTTCCTTGCGGGGCGCGTCGATTGCGGCGAGAAGGCGGCCACTATCCTCATCGCGCGGCAGCCATTGAATGAGGCGATCGTAGTAGCGCGTGAGCGAGGAAATTTCCGCGGCAAGAAACTGGTTTACGTATTCGCGCCAGCCGGACGTTGCGGCGGCCGCAATCTCTCGCGGCTCTTTCGCAACAGTTTCTGTCGAAATTTCGGGCTGCATCTCGGTCAACTGAGCCATCCGAAACGTTGTACCACGATTAGGGTGAGGGCGAGTCTTGATCGCGGTGGAAGGCGGCGAGCAGGTAATCATTTGGGGTGATTGGTGACTGGTGGCCGCCGCCGTCAGGGAGATGACGGCGGCGATGCGCAGACCATCCCGGCGCGTATTTGTTAGCGAGGCTCCGAGGATTTGGAAGCGCCGATTTGGCGAAGTTTAGAGCTGGCGAGTTTTGCTTCGTCGGAGTCTGGATAATCGCGGATGACTTCGCGAAGCTCGCGAACTCCGGCTGTCTTTTGGCCGAGAGCGAGGAGGGCCAGTCCTTTCTTCACGCGCGCCGAGGGAATCTTGAAGCTGTTCGGATAGTTCTGGATGACTTTGTCGTATTGGGCGATAGCTTCGCGATAATTCTTCTTCAAAGCGGCAATTTCGCCGAGATAGAACTGCGCATTCGAGGCTAGTTCCGTGCCGGGATAGTATTTGATGTATTCCTGGAATTCTTTTTTGGAGAGATCGTAATTGCCGGCGGTGATATCGCGGTAGGCCGAGGAGTACAGAACATCGGCGGCGGGCATGGAGGGAGAAGCGGCTGGTTGAGAAGCGGGCGAACCCGGCGCACCCGGAGAGGCGGCGGCAGGGGCCGCGCTGGCAGCGAGCTTGGCGTCGATACTTTGAATGGAACTTTGCAGGTCGACGAGTTGCTGATTGAGTTTGCCGATGTGAGCGTTGACATCGGCAATGTTGTCCGAGATGGCTTGGACGGAACCGGTAAGGTTGTCAAAGCGGGAGCCGGTGTTGGCTTGAGCATCCTGCACCGACTTTTGCATCGCCCCCATGAGAGTGCTAAGGCGGTTGGAGGAATCGAGAGTTTGTTGAAGCATGGTTTTCACTACGCCCTGATTTTGATCCACAGAATTTTGCATGCTGCGCTGCCCCTGGAGAAGCAAGCTGACGTCGTTTTGAATATCGATGATTTCCTTGGCGACGCCTTCCGCGGGCTGAGGGCCGATGAGAGAACCGAGGAGAGCGCCGGCTAGCACCGCTGCGCCGCCCAAGAGCAGATTTCGATAACGCACAGAACACCTCCATGAGGATGAATATCGAGAATTTTTTCGCCCCGGAATTGCGTGCCGGGAGAGGCCCAAGTTTGCCGGGGCATAATCGCATTCTCTCTTGAACAAACGCGGCTTGCCACAGGCAAATTCTTTTGCGGAGGGAAGGGCCTTTGTTGTTCGCTTCGCGTTGACTTTTCTTCCCGCACCCCATAGCATTTTGGGTTCTACTTTGCGGCCGTTTCTCCTCAGAGAGTCCGCCGCCGCTTCACAAAATCCATCGGAGGTAGTATGCCCATCAAGGTCGGCATCAACGGCTTCGGCCGCATCGGACGGAACATCATGCGCACCGCGCTCGACGACAAGGACATCCAGTTCGTCGCCGTCAACGACATTACCGACGCCAAAACTCTCGCTCATTTGCTCAAGTACGATTCCATCCTTGGCAATCTCTCGCAAAACGTGACGCACACAGACGACACCATTTCCGTCGACGGCAAAGCCTTCAAGGTTTTCAAGGTGAAAGATCCTGCCGAAATTGACTGGGCCGGCGTCGGCGCGGACATCGTCGTCGAGTCCACCGGCCTTTTCACCAAAGGCTCCGACGCCAAGAAGCATCTCCGTCCGCCGGTCAAAAAAGTCATCATTTCCGCGCCCGCAGAGGGTCCCGACGCCACTTTTGTTCTCGGCGTCAACGACAAAACCTACGATCCCGCCAAGCACAACGTGGTTTCCAACGCCTCGTGCACCACGAATTGCCTTGCGCCCGTCGCCAAAGTCCTGCATGACACCTTCGGCATTCACGGCGGCACCATGACCACCATCCACTCCTACACCAACGATCAAAAGCTTCTCGATTTGCCGCACAAGGATCTTCGCCGCGCGCGCGCCGCTGCCATCAACATGATTCCCAGTTCCACCGGCGCCGCCAAAGCGCTGCATCTGGTGATCCCCGAACTAAAAGGCAAGCTCGACGGCTACGCCATGCGCGTCCCCACGCCCAACGTCAGCGTGGTCGACCTTACTGTCTTTGTCGATAGGCCGGCCACCGTCGAGTCCGTCAACGCCGCTCTCAAAGCCGCCGCCAACGGCCCCATGAAAGGCATTCTTGGCTACACCGAAGAAGAACTCGTCTCCGCTGATTTCAAGGGCAACTCGAACTCTTCCATCGTCGATTCCGGCTACACCAAAGTCGTCGGCGACCGCTGCGTAAAAGTTCTGGCGTGGTACGACAACGAATGGGGCTATTCTTGCCGCTGCCGCGACCTCATCAAATTTATGGCCGCGAAATTCTAGGTTATTCGCTGGCCCTCTGGAAGGGCGGAGCGTGCTCCGCCCTTCCGTCTCATAAGTCTTCAAACCAAGAATCACCAGTCACAAATCCATGAATAAACTCACCATCAACGACATCGTATTACGCGGCAAACGCGTCTTCCTTCGCGTTGACTTCAACGTGCCTCTCAAGGACGGCGTCGTCACCGACGACACGCGCATCCGCGAAACTCTGCCCACGCTCCGCCTCGCCATTCAAAAAGGCGGCCGCCTGATTCTCGCTTCGCATCTCGGCCGTCCCAAAGGCGGTCCCGATTCCAAGTTTTCTCTTTTTCCCGTCGCGAAAAAGCTCGAAGAGCTCATCGAGAAGCAAGTTCGCTTCGCTTCCGATTGCGTCGGCCCCATCCCTGAGTCCAAGAGCAAAACGCTCGGCGAAGGCGACATCCTTCTGCTCGAAAATGTCCGCTTTCATCCCGAGGAAGAGAAGAACGACGAAGCCTTCTCGAAGCAGCTCGCCTCTCTCTGTGACGGCGTTTTTATCTGCGACGCCTTCGGCTCCGCGCATCGTGCCCACGCTTCGGTCGTTGGCATCACGCGTTTTGTCGATCAATGCGCCGCCGGCCTTTTGATGGAAAAGGAGCTCAACTATCTTGGCAAGGCCCTCACGAATCCCACGCGTCCGTTCGTCGCGATTCTAGGCGGCGCAAAAGTCAGTGACAAGATCGAAGTCGTCGAAAACCTCATGAACATCGCCGACGCCATGCTCATTGGCGGCGGCATGGCCTACACCTTTTTTAAGGCGCAAGGTTTGCCCATTGGCAAATCGCTCGTCGAAGACGACAAGCTGGATCTCGCCCGCAAGATTCTGGCCGACGCCAAGCAGCGGAATTTCCCGCTGTTGCTTCCTCTCGACCACGTCATCGCGCCTGAATTCAAAGCCACCGCTCCCGCGACCACCGTCGGGATCTCTTCCACTCCGCCGGACCAGATGGGCCTCGACATCGGTCCGAAGACCGCCGCCGCCTTCTCCGAGGAAATTGCCCGAGCTAAGACCATCGTCTGGAACGGCCCCATGGGCGTCTTCGAAATGCCCGCTTTTGCGAACGGCACGCTCGAGGTCGCTCGAGCCGTCGCTGCCGCCACCATCTCGGGCGCCATTTCCATCGTTGGTGGAGGCGATTCCGTCGCCGCCGTTCATCTAGCTGGCGTCGCTGGCCGCATTTCTCATATCTCGACCGGTGGCGGCGCTTCCCTCGAATTTCTTGCTGGAGCAAAGCTCCCCGGCGTGGAAGCGCTCACCGATAAGCCCGAGGAGAAGGTCGCCGGCGCAGTTACTCACGAGCCTCGCCGCCGCTTGATAGCCGGCAACTGGAAGATGTTCAAGACGCAAATGGAAACGGAAGTCTTTTTCTCCGCTTTCTCCATGCTCGTCGACGGAATTACGCAATGCGACATCGTCATCGCCCCGCCTTTCACGTCTCTTCGCGTCGCCGTCGAAGCCGCTCGCGGCTCGCAAATCGCCATCGCTGCCCAAAACGTTTTTTGGGAAAAGGAAGGCGCGTTCACCGGTGAAATTTCTCCCCAGATGCTCGTCGACGCTGGTTGCACCTACGTCATCATCGGCCATTCGGAAAGGCGCCAATTCTTCGGCGAAACCGACGAAACCGTCTTCAAGAAAACCAAAACCGCCCTCGCCGCCGGCCTCACCCCCATCGTCTGCCTTGGCGAAATGCTTCACCACCGCGAAGCTGGCCAGACCGAACAAATCTGCAAAGCCCAGTTTCTCGGAAGCGTAGGTTCGTTGACCCCCGACGAATTCTCCCGTATTCTGATAGCGTACGAACCAGTCTGGGCTATCGGCACAGGCCGCACTGCGACTCCGGAAATGGCGGCGGCGGCTCATCGGTTCATCCGTCAATGCGCCGCGGAGAAGTTTTCCGCGGGTCCTGCCTCCGCCTTGCGGATTCTCTATGGCGGCAGCGTCAAGCCTGACAATATTCAGGGATTGATGGCCAAGGAGGAACTAGACGGCGCGCTCGTCGGCGGCGCGAGCCTCAATGCCCAGTCGTTTGCCAGCATCGTTCGAGATTGCGCGGGGGGATAGAAATGCCAGCTTGGATGAAGTGGACCGTTGCTCTTGCTATCGGCTTTGTGATCATCGTAGTGGGTTTTCGTTGGTTTGGTTGGCTGCTCACATCTTTTTTCGTTATGAATTGTCTGGTCCTGATGATCGTCGTCCTCCTTCAGAGCGGCAAAGCTGCCGACCTCGCCGGAGCCTTCGGCGGCGCGGGCAGCCAGACCGCCTTCGGACCCCGCGGCGCCGCGTCTCTTCTTTCGCAAGCCACCACTTGGTGTGCCGTCATGTTCATGGTTTGCGCCCTGGCCATGGTGTTGCGCACGGATAAAGCGGTCGAGCAAGGCGGTGGTTCGGTACTGCAAGACATCTCCAGGCCGGCCCCTGCGAAGACGCCAGCGAAGGCCCCTGTCATTCCGTCGCCTGTTCCGCAGAGCACGGCTCCGGCTTCCTCGCAACCGGCTCCAGAGCAGCCCAAGAAGCCATAACGCTGCGTCGAGCTGTGTCCTTTGGGTCTGGGGCTGTTCGATTTTTCGACGAATTCTATTCGCTTTATCTAGTTTCGGAAGGACGGGCCTTGGCCCTTCTTCCCCGTATTTTTCCTCGGTGAGCCATCCTGCTTGCGGCCTTAGCACCTCGCAGCTAGAATGGAGTTCTCACCTCTGTGCGGTCGTGGCGGAACTGGCAGACGCACCAGCTTGAGGGGCTGGCGGTAGCAATACCGTGGTGGTTCGAATCCACTCGACCGCACCAAACTCTTTTACCATCAATTTTCATCCAGCTCGTTCCGAAACGCCCGGCCTCCCCGACCGCGCACGTTTCGCAATTGCATCCATGCTCCGAGCTCCGATGGAGGTTCAACTCTCCGCGCCGTGCGGCACCACCACATCTCGCGCACTCGACGGTAGACCTGGGATCAGCCATCGAAATAAAAACGTCGCCGCAATTCCCCCCGCAAACTGGGCCACCACGAAAAGCGGTACATCCACCGGCCGAATCCCCGCAAACGTGTTGCTCAAGCATCTCGCAATCGTCACGGCGGGATTTGCAAAAGATGTCGACGCCGTGAACCAGTAAGCCGCCGTGATGTAGCTCCCCACGGCTAACGCCACCGCTCTCGATTGCGTTCTCGAGCAGCCCCAAATCACGCACAGCAGCCCAAACGTCGCGATGAATTCGCTAAAAACTTGTGGGGGTCCGCTGCGGCTGTGCAACGAAAGTGTAACTAGCGGCAAACCAAACATGCCATGCGCTGCGATCGCGCCCGCAATCCCTCCAAAGATCTGCGCGGCCACATACGGCAAAACCTCCGCCCATGCCAGTCCGCCTTCCAGCGCGTCCGACACGGAAACCACCGGATTCAGATGCGCGCCAGATACCGGCCCAAATGCCAGAATCAACGCCACCAGCGCAGCGCCGGTGGCGATCGTATTCGCCAGCAATGCCAGCGCGACGTTCCCTCCCGCCAGCCGCTCCGCCATGATCCCCGAGCCGACCACAGCGGCCACAAGGAACGCCGTTCCCAGAAATTCCGCCGCAAGTCTGGCGCCTAGATTCGATTTCATTGTTTCCCAATGCGCTCGATTTGCGTTTGGATCGCCAACTTGTCGAGACTCTGCAAAGGCAAGCAAAGAAAAAGTCCGATTCTGCGGTCGAGCGTCAAGTAAGCTTCGCGAAACGCCCGCTCAATTTGCTCTGCCGTGCCCTGCACTTCCGCGGGATCAGCCACGCCCCAATGCGCCGTCATCGGTTGTCCCGGCCAGACGGGACACACTTCTTTCGCCGCGCTGTCGCAAACCGTGAAAACAAAATTCATCTTCGGCGCTCCAGGCCTTGCGAACTCGTCCCAGTTTTTGCTTCGCAGTCCATCAGTAGGCAACCGCGCCAGCTCGAGCTGCTTCAACGCCTCTGGCCGCACAGTTCCCGTCGCGTGGCTCCCCGCGCTATACGCCGTAAACGTGGGCCGGCCTTTCTGGTTGATTATCGCCTCGGCCATGATCGAACGCGCCGAATTTCCCGTGCACAGAAAAAGTACGTTATAGCGCCCTTCCATAGGAAGTACCTCCGCGATTCGTTCGAATGCCGGTGCTCATGCTTTCATTTGCAACACTCGGGCCCGCAGCAGGATTTCGCCGTCTGCGCTTCGATCGGCTTCACCGCTCTCACAAACGCGCTCAAGAATTTCCCGTCCACTTCCGGCGCCAGCGCATCCACGTCCAGCCCTTTTTCCGACAGAAATTCGCGCGCGTCCGCTACGCGGTATATGCGCGTCGGTTCGACCTCGATCTTCTCGAAGCCCGCAGCCGCCAGCTTCCCGCGGTACTCGCCTTCTTCCATCGCTCCCGCAACGCATCCCACCCACAAAAGAACACTTCGCCGGATCTCCGGTGCAATCTCGCCTCGCGTAACCACATCCGACACCGCGAATCTCCCGCCCGGCTTCAGCACCCGAAACGCCTCCCGCAAAACGCTATCCTTGTCTCCGGAAAGATTGATCACACAATTCGAAATGATCACGTCCACCGAATTGTCCGGCAGCGGAATGTGTTCGATCTCTCCCTTTAAAAACTCAGCGTTTTCGGCGCCAGCTTTCCGCTTGTTCTCGTTCGCCAGCGCCAGCATCTCGTCCGTCATGTCCAGGCCATACGCCTTGCCCGTCGGTCCCACCCGCCTTGCCGAAAGCAAAACGTCGATTCCTCCTCCCGACCCCAGATCCAGCACCGTTTCTCCCGCGTTCAACTGCGCCAGTGCCGTCGGATTCCCGCATCCCAGCGAAGCTTGCAGCGCCTTCTCCGGCACCTGTTCCATCTGCGCCGAGTCATACAAATTCGAAGTAATCGGGTCGCACCCTCCTCCGCTCGCCTCCGCACCGCAACACGAACTTCCGCCCGCTCCGGCCCGCTTTGCCGCCTGCCCATATTTCTCTTTCACAATTTCTTTAATGTTTGTGTTTTCGACCGTTGCGTGGTCCATTTCGTCTCCCTGGGCCTGCTCCCCGAAAAAATCTCCGCGTGCTGCCACCTCGTCCAAACTCGTAGCGGCGAGGCTTGCCCAGCCTTTGCTCGTCGCACCCGTTACCGGCAAATCTGGATAATGTCCCGCGGCCGCAGCGCCTTGTTACGCGTACAGCATTCCGACCACAAAAACTGCATCAATTCCTGCAGCGCTTCCGTATTCGCCGTATAGCGCAAAAAAGTGCTCTCGCGCTTCACTTGCACCAGATTTTCATTCCTGAGCTTGTCCAGATGGTGAGAAAGCGTCGAATTAGGTATTTCCAGTTCTTCCTGGATGTCCCCAACCACCAGCCCTTCCGGATGCGCCGATAAAAGCAGTTGCATGATGCGCAGCCGTGGCTCCGTTCCCATCGCCGACATCATGTCGGCAAATTTGATCACCTGTTCCGCGCTCTTCCTGGCTGTCCCGCTCGTCATATTTCGATATTTGCAGAAATACAGTCAGTTGTCAACTCTCTGCTTTCCCCCTCTTTTTCTAAATTCCTCCCTCTCCATCTTTCTTCTACGTTTCCGCTTTCCTGTACGATAGTATCGTTTTTAGACTCCATCTCGTCTCGGTGGCAGTTTGGAGGACATTCATGCTTAGGCGTTTGGGTTGCTTGCTCGTGTTTGCCTTTCTCTTTGTGCTCTCCGCCCGCGCGGACGAAGATGTGATCTCCGCTGTCCACGGCACCGTCACCAAAATCGACGCAGCGTCAAAGACATTTGTCGTTAAGACCGCCGACGGAACCGAGCACACTTTTCATTTCGTTGCCCGCACCACGGTTCACGGCGCGCATGCCACCGCCGCCGGCGCAAAGGATACTTTCCACGGCCTTACGGAAGGTTCCGAAGTGGTTGCTCACTACACCGCAAAGGGCGGGGAAGACACGGCCGTCGAAGTCGATAAAGTCGGCAAAGGCGGCATGCACGCCGTCGACGGCACCGTCACTCACGTCAGCGCGGATGGCAAAACCGTCGTCGTCAAAGCTTCCGACGGCACCGTGCATACCTTCCACGTGGTTAGCCGCGACACCGCCGATTCCGCCAAAGAAATCGGCGCAGGCGCCGACAAATCCGTCCACGTCACCGTCTACTACACCGAAACAGCGGGCAAAAAGGTCGCCCACTTTTTCCAGAAATTCTGACCCCGTCCCGCTGTTTCGCCGCAACTGAATTTCGTCGCTGCTCGCGCGCCGCACTTCAACAGTCGCCCGCAAAATTCTTGCAACGCCCCTTGCCGAAGACAATCGCGGCAGTGGTATCATCGCGGTCGCCATGAAAACAAAATCGCGTCTCCTCGCCCTTGCAGCATTCTCCGTACTATTTCTCGCGAGTGTTCTCCCGCCGCTCGCAACCGCCCAGTCCACTTCACCCGCGCCCGACCACACCATCGTCCTCCACGCCGCGCGCCTCCTCGAAATCGATACCGGCAAAATAATTTCGCCCGGCGAAGTCCTCGTCCAGAATGACCGCATTGACGAAGTCGCCTCTTCCGTAAAACATCCCCCAGGAGCGGAGATCCTCGATCTTGGCGACGTCACTCTTCTCCCCGGCATGATCGACGCTCACGTCCATCTTTTTCTCCATCCCGGCGCCGAAGATTTGCAAACCGTCGAGGAATCCGTCCCCCAGCGCACCATCACCGCCACACTCGCCGCCCGCGCCGATTTGCTCGCCGGATTCACGGCCGAGCGCGACATGGGCACCGAAGGCGCCGGCTCCGCGGACACCGCCGTGCGCAACGCCATCAATTCCGGCGAAATTCCCGGCCCCCGCATGCGCATCAGCAGCAACGCCATTGATATTCTCGGCGGCCACGAAGACGCCAACCATTTCAATCCCGCGCAGCATGTCCTCTCCAACGCCGACTACGCCAACAATGCCGAAGAAATCGTCAAAGTCATTCGCCAGCAAGGCAAAGAAGGCTCCGATTTTGTGAAGATGTACGAAACCGGCCACGACTCCCTTGTCGACGGTCACTTCACCACGCCTTACCAATTCACCGAAGCCGAACTCCGCGCCGCCGTCGAAGAAGCCGCTCGCACTGGCAGGCGCGTCGCCGTTCACGCCACCGGCGAACCCGGCACGCATTTCGCCGCCGAGGCTGGCGTCGAATCCGTCGATCACGCCTATTACCTCAGCGACGACACCATGCGCATCATGCGCGAAAAACAGATCTTCGCCGTTCCCACGTTCGCCATCGCCGAATATTTCGCCGATCACGCCGTTTCGCCCGCTGCCGCCGAACGCGAACGCCGCATGCAGCAATTTCACGCCGAACAATTTCGCCGCCAGCTCGCCGCCGGTGTCCCCATGGCCGTCGGCTCCGACGTCGGCCCGTTTCCGCACGGCACGCAAGCCCGCGAGCTCGTCCTTATGGTGCAGTACGGCATGAGCCCGCTTGCCACGCTTCAAGCCGACATGCTCAACGGTGCCAAACTCCTCGGCTGGCCCGATCAAATTGGCGCTCTCAAACCCGGCTACTTTGCCGACATCATCGCCGTCCCCGGCAATCCGCTCGAAGACATCTCCGCCGTCCAAAAAGTCAGTTTCGTGATGAAAGGCGGCGTCATCTACCGCACCAAGTAGCCCGGCGGCTCGCGCTTCATCAATCTCTATCGCCCACTGGAATTCTTCCTCGCACTCATGGGAGACTTTCTCTATGTCCGCTCCCTCTTCCGTTCACGCGCAAGAATCCCCCGCAGGCATGAGCCAACTCGTTTCCGTACCCGAACAAGACGCCCTTTCCTTGGCGTCCTCCGCCGATCCCGCCTCTCGCAGCCGCTGGCTCTGCTCTCAACTCGAAGCCGGCAACATTCTGTTTTTTCCGAATCCCCCTTTCGCCATTCCGCAGGACGACCACGATTTTCTCCTCGGCCGCACGCAAACCTCCTCCGCTCTCCACAAAAATATCGCCTATCGTCCCGCAGAAGACCGCATCACCGGCCTCGCCAAATCCGAGCAGCTCGAAGCCACTCGCCTTCGCCTCATCCTGAAAAATTATTCGCAAAGCGCCGCGAAATTTCTCGCCGAACTCCTCCCGCCGTACGCCGCGAAATGGAAGCTCGATTTCGCCAGCTTCCGTCCCCTCGAAGAACGCGGCCGCCCCGCGCGTCTCCACGCCCGCAACGATCTACCGCACTTCGACGCTTTTCCCACTCGCCCCACCAACGGCGACCGAATCCTTCGTTTCTTCAGCAACATCAATCCCGCGCAAAGCCGCGTCTGGAACACGTCGCAAACATTTGCCGCCCTCGGCCCGCAATTCGCCAAATCGCTCGGCTTGCCCGGCCCTCGCAGCTCTAATCCATTCGCCACCACGCTTCGCAGCCTTGCGCAAACTCTCCGTCTTCCCGGCGCTCGCCGTTCTCCCTACGACGATTTCATGCACCGCTGCCACAACGCCATGAAGGAAGACTCCGCCTTCCGCGAATCCTGCCCCAAACAGCGTTGGGAATTTCCCCCCAATACCAGTTGGATTGTTTTCACCGACAGCGTCAGCCACGCCGTCCTCGAAGGTCAGTACGCCCTCGAGCAGACCTTCATCGTTTCCCGCTCCGTCATGGTCGAACCCGAAAACTCTCCCATCTCCATCCTCGAACGCATCGCCGGCCATCCCCTCTCCAACTGACGCTTTCTGCCCCGCGGCTTGATTAGTGAACAGTTTGAAACACCTGTCCTTTAGCCCGGGTTGCCCCTTCAGAATCACATGCTAGCTTTGGACTACAGCGCCGTCTGCGTTTCTTGCAAGTACTCGTCGCTGTGTACTCCTTGTTTTTCTGTTTCTAATCGCCGAATAGAGGTGCCACTGGGATGATCCGAACCTACAACAATCTTCTTCGCGGGGTATTCCTCGCAGGCGCGCTTCTCCCCGCATTCGCTCTCTACATCGGCCTTACCCCGCCGGTCTTTCGCAGCGATATCGTCGAACTTTTCCTCTATCTGTTCCTTGGCATCCTGCTCACGATTGCATTCCATCGGCTTCTCATTCGTCTTGAGCCCACGCTTGCCCTTAGGGCGGACGAGCAATTTGCTTTCATCGACTCCTTGCCGGACAGATTCCTCCCGCTAGCCATTGCAGGTTCCGCAGCCATCAGCCTGGCCCTCGAGCTTTCCATGATTCGCTGGCAGGGAACGATCTTCCCGTTCTTCGCCTTTTACAAAAACTATGGCCTGCTCGCCTGTTTTGCCGGACTTGGCCTTGGATACGCCCTGGCGCGCCGCCGCGCTGGTCTTCCATTGGTGTTCACCCCCGCCCTTTGTGCATGGCAGTTCGCTCTTCTTCTTTATCTCCGGTTTGGGCTGGAGAAGGGTATGTCCGGCTTCGGGGTTGTCCCTTTCCGCGAGCAGCTCAGCATGGGGCTTCCTGCTGCATCCTCTAATCAGGTTTTAGGCGTCAATTTACTTTTGGGCGTCGTATTCCTTCTGACCGCTCTGGCCTTCATTCCCGTTGGCCAGCTCTGTGGTCGCCTGATGGAGCGCCAGAGCCAGCTCTCTGCCTACGGATGGAATCTGCTCGGCAGCCTCGCCGGCGTTGCACTCGTCTTCCTGACGAGCTTTCTTTGGACTCCACCAGTTGTCTGGTTCAGCCTTTGCTTTTTGGCCCTCATTTTCCTTTTCCCCCGGAACCCGGCTGCTTTGTTCTCTGGCGTTGCCTTTGTGATCGCTGCTCTGATCATTCTCGCTTGGCCCGTTGCTCCCCTTTGGAACAAGGTCTACTCCCCCTATCAGTTGCTCGAGGTGGGGCAAGGGACGGACGGCCTCATGATGATCCGAGCGGCCGGAAACTATTACCAGCGGGTCCACAATCTCTCTAAGTCTGCGCTGAACGGCTCATCGGATCGTGTATTGCTCGAAATCCGCAACTACTACGATTTACCCTTTCGCTTTCATCCTGGACCGAACGACGTAGCCATCGTTGGCGCTGGCAGCGGTAACGACGTCGCCGCTGCGCTTCGTTCCGGTGCGGCTCACGTCGACGCCATTGAAATTGATCCCGCAATTCTTGCTCTTGGTGAGGCCAACCACCCTGAACATCCCTATGACAACGCCCACGTTGAGCCCATTCTGGATGACGCGCGCTCTTTTTTCCGCAACACCCGCGGCAGGTACGACGTTGTCGTTTACGGCTTGCTCGATTCCCACACGCTTCTTAGTTATGCCTCCAATCTCCGCCTCGATTCTTTCGTCTACACCGTCGAGGGCCTTCGGGAAGCCCGTTCCAGACTAAAAGACGACGGCGTGCTTTCTCTTTCCTTTAGCCTGATCAACCACGATCTCGGCGTAAAAATCTTTCAAATGATGCGCGCTGCTTTCGATGGCAAAGATCCCATTTGCATCCGGGCTCCTTACGACGGATCGACCCTTTTCATTCAGTCCAAGAATGGCGATCTGAAGATGCCTGCCGGCCTTATCGGCACTAGCGGCCTGAACGACGTTTCCGCGGATTTCCGCAACTCCAACACCAAGGTCAGCCTTTCCACCGACGACTGGCCCTTTTTCTATATGCCTCGTCGCGTCTATCCGACCTCCTATTTGGTCACTTTTGCAATCCTGCTTCTCCTCTCAGCGTTTCTTTACCGTAGCTTTCTCCCGGAATCGCCTCAAATCTCCCATCTCCCGTTCTTCTTTCTCGGGGCTGGTTTTATGCTCGTCGAAACCAAGGCCATCACTGAACTCGGCTTAACGTTCGGCAACACCTGGCAAGTCATCGCCATCGCCATCGCCGGCATCCTCTTAATGGCTTTTCTTGGCAATGCCGCCGTGCAATTTCTCAAAATACAGTCTCTCTATTTGTCTTACCTCCTGCTCTTTGCCACCCTTCTCCTCGGTTGGTGGGTCGCTCGGACCGGCGGTCTTCCATCCAATTTCTCCGGCAGACTCGGCACCGCCATCCTCCTTACTTCGCCCATGTTTTTTTCAGGCATCGTCTTCTCCACCCTTCTCGGCCGTGGCTCGAAAATCTCCAGCGCCATGTCCCTCAACTTGATGGGTGCCATGTGTGGCGGCATTCTCGAGTACAACTCCATGTACTTCGGCTTCCAGGTGCTCTATCTCTTTGCCCTCGCGCTCTACGTCGCGGCCCTGTTCAGTTCCCTCATCTTCCGCACCCAAGGCGCTACCGCTGCCTCGGCCGCACCCATTCTTATTGCCACCAGCCACGACACGGGCTCCTAGCGTCATTCCTCTGCCCCGAAACCTGATCTTCTGAAGTCTCACTCTTTCTTTTCGCGGGTGGGATGACCTTTATGCTTCTTCCGCACATGCTGCTGCTTGTTTTTCTGTTTCGTCTAAAGGTTCGTCTTCCGAACCTCTGAGACTCGTTATCTCACCGCACAGCCCAATGTCTCGGCCATTGGCTGGCCGGAAACCCTCCGAATATAAACTCAATCTTCCGCTCCAATGCGCGCAAACTGGAGACGCTATGGAAAAACTCAAGGAATTTCAAAATCTCGCCCGCAGCAACGGTTACATCGACGCCGAAGAAACCGACGGCGGCGACGTCTTGTGGCTCAAAAAGCCCACATCCAATGCGGAAGACCGCATGTGCTTTGACGGCCTGACAAACTCCGTCACTGTCTTCTGGGCCACTCTTCCCTGGAAAATAAATTCCAAAACGTTTCGCGTTGTCAGCGCTCTCCAGGAATGGCTCGCCGTAGCTCATAAGTAGCCCAACAACTCCTGTCTCGCGCCGCCCAAGCCTCAAGACTCGAACGCCTCCCTAGAAATAAGGCAAGACGAGCACGAGACGACAAGTCCGACCAGCCTTCTGTTTAAACGCAACGCATCGATCCGGCCGAGAATTCCGCCGAAATTCTCACAAATCGTCTCAACGCACGTTTCTTGCCACTTTTTTCTCCGCTTACCCCTTTCTTTTCTTCTCTTTGCCTCTCTCCGCACCCCCGAGTACTACGCCTCCCCGTTCGAAACTAGTACCACACAGTTAACTATTGACAGAATATATTTCCCGTGCTACCATCCCCTGTGATATTCGCCCTCCCTCTCTCGAACCCCGCCCCTGCGCACCACGTGGCGTTGCCTGCCCGCTCTTTTCCTTTACCTCCTCTGCCTCCTTTGCCTCCTCTACTTCCGTCGCCCTGCTCTCTCACCGAGCAAAACCCGAGCATTCCCGCCCCTTTGTTTTCATACTCTTACAAACGCCTTCTTTCCTAACTCCTTTCCCTTGATACTCTTGCAAATGCCCCAGGGGGTGCCGACTCAACCCACCTCCTCCACTCCTTTGTTGCAGCCCCATAAACCGATCCGCATCAACCCAGGTTCAGCCGCGCCTCCTCTTCCACCAGTCACCAGTCACGAGTCACCAGTCACCGTCTTCAAGCCACCAGTCACGCCTCTCCGCGCGACCCGCTTCCCGCCTCACCCCAGCAGGCGTATAGTGGCACTTCGCATGGTTTCCTTCGACAGCGGCGGCGCATCCCCGGAAACTCCATCTCCCGGTTTTCTCGCCAGAACCCTCTTTAGTACCGATCACAAGGTCATCGGTCTGCGCTATCTCTGGCTCGCCCTCGGCAGCGTTCTCCTCGGCATGCTGCTCTCTCTGCTCATGCGCCTGCACCTCGTCTGGCCCGCTGTGCAAATTCCGCTCCTTTCCGGCTTCGGTGGAGCGCCGGAACGTTACGCCGCTCTCACCATGCTGCACGGCTCGCTGATGGTTTTCCTGGTGCTCACCACTGCGCCGCAAGCAGGCTTCGGCAATTACTTTCTGCCTCTCCAAATTGGCGCGCGCGAGATGGCGTTTCCCGTGATGAATCTCTTCTCCTTCTGGGCGACTGTGGCTTCTCTCGCCGGAATCACTGCCGCTTTTTTCTTCCCGCCCAGCGCGGGCTTCACACTCTGGACCGCCAGCGTCACGCTCTTCTGCCTCGCGGCCTTGCTCACCGCTCTCAATTTCACGGTCACCGCGCTCGATCTGCGCGCCAAGGGCATGACGCTCCCGCGCATGCCTCTCACCGTTTGGGCTTGGCTCATCAACGCCATTCTCAGCCTGCTCATTTTCAGTATCCTGCTCTCCGCTTGCGCCTTTCTCCTCTCGGATCGCTTTCTCGGTTCGCATTTTTTCTCGCCGCTAACCTTTCTTGCGCATCAGCCCGCGCCGCTCGCGCAGGCCACGCTGCTTTCTCTCTGGCAGCGCCTTTTCTGGTTTTTCGCGCAAGCCGAAGTCTATGTCGCCATTCTTCCGTGCTTCGGAATCGTCTCGCATCTGCTCTCCACCTTCTCTCGCAAGCCCGTTTGGGCGGAGCGTGCCGCGGTTCTCGCCCTCTGCGGCGTCGGCGTCTTCGGCTTCTGTATTTGGGGCCAGCACATGTTTTCAAGCGGCCTCAATCCCTGGTCTCCGCTTGTTTTTTCGCTTCTGGCCTCTTCTCTCGGCTTGCCCGCCAGCGTTCTGATCCTCAGTTGGCTCGGCACTCTCTGGAACGCCAAGCTGCGGCTCAATACCTCCATGCTCTTTGCCCTCGGCTTCGTCTCGCTTTTCCTGACCGGTGGCCTCTCCGGCCTTTTTCTCGCGCGCAACGATCTTCCCGCCGTTTCTGTCAGCGACGATTTCGTTTCCGGCCATTTTCATCTGGTCATGGGAGTCGCCGCCACGTTCGCGATCCTCGGCGCGCTGTTTTTCTGGTTTCCAAAAATGTTTGCCCGTCGCTTGAACGAACCGCTCGGCAAACTCCACTTTTGGCTCACTTTTGCCGGCGTCTATTGCGTGTTCATGCCCATGCACTGGCTCGGCCTCATGGCGCGTTCGAGCGCAGCCGGTGGCGATCCCGGCGCGATTTCTCCCTTCATCGCATCGGCAAACGCCGCGCAAGACCCCGCGTTTCGCACCTTCATCACCGTCGCCGCGATGCTTACCGTCGCCGCGCAGGCTATTTTTCTTTTCAACTTTGTGTGGACTCTTTCGCGCGGCGAAGAAACTGAGGATCGCAATCCCTGGTGCGCCACGACGCTCGAATGGAGCGTTTCCTCGCCTCCTCCACCCGGCAACTTTGGCGCGATCGATCCCGTGATTTACCGCGGCGCTTACGAATTCGGTTCGCAGGCCTTCCCGTTAGATTACGTGATGCAAAATGCCGTTTCGGCTTCCGCTGAATCGGCATCTCAAAAGAATCAGGCGGCGAACGCTGGCGCCACGGAGAAGTAAGAAGAAGTAAGAAGAAGTAAGAAGAAGTAAGAAAAGTAGAAAGGGTTTCATGCCAGGCACAACCATCGTCGACGACATCGAGCTCATCATCGAGGACATCGGTGGTGGCGGCGGAGGCAAAGCTCCGCCCGCCGGTGGCGATGACAGCGGCGACAGCGACAAACGGCGCCGGCCGAACGTGCCTCCTTCGCGGCGCTACGCCACGGCCATTTTGCTCAGCATGGTTTCCATCGTCATGTTTTTCATGGCTATGGTCAGCGCCTTCCTGTTTCTGCGCGCCACCAGCAACCGCTGGGTGCCGCTGCATCTGCCGTCGATCCTCTGGCTCAATACCGTGATCCTTCTATCGAGCAGCGTGCTCATCGAAATGGCGCGCCGCCGCCTCGCTCTCGGCGAGGTTCGCCGGTTCAGCAATTTGTGGAAGGTCGCCACCTTGCTCGGCGTGCTCTTTTTAGCCGGCCAGCTCGTCGCCTGGCGTCAGTTCGTGGACGCGGGCTTTGACGTTGGCACAACCCAGGCCAGCAGCTTTTTTTATATTCTGACCGGGCTGCACGGTTTGCATCTTCTCGGCGGCATCTGCGCCTTGCTCTATGTCTCCTTCCGGAAATTTGAGAAAGCGAAAGTTTCGCGGGCCGCCGCCGCGGAAGCCGTTTCCTATTTCTGGCATTTCCTGGATGGGCTTTGGATTTTCCTGCTGGCCCTTCTTTATTTCGGCCGATGAAGGGACCCATCGCATCGATGAGCGCGCAAACCCAAACTTCCTCCTCCTTCGCAGCCGTGCCCCAGTTCGATCTTTCGGCGCAATACGCCGCGATCGGCCAGGAAATTCGCGCCGCCGTCGAAAAAGTCCTGGCCTCGCACCATTTTATTTTGGGGAGCGAAGGCGCCGCGCTGGAAACGGAAATCGCCAAGCTCTGCGGCGCTGCACATGGAGTCGGCGTCGCCTCCGGAACGGACGCGCTGATCCTTGCCTTGCGCGCCTGCGGCGTAAACGCCGGCGATGAAGTCATCATCCCGCCGTTTACTTTCGTGGCCACCGCCAGCGCTGTCAACGCCGTTGGCGCGCGGCCTGTTTTCGCCGACATTCGTCCGGACACCTACAACCTCGATCCCTCGGATTTGCCGCGGCGAGTGACGCAAAAAACAAAAGCGATCATCGCAGTTCATCTGTACGGGCTTTCCGCTAACATGGATCCGATTCTCGACTTTGCGCGCGGAAAACACTTGCGCGTCATCGAAGACAACGCGCAATCCATCGGCGCAATCTACAAAGGCCGTCCAACCGGCTCGATGGGCGATGCCGCGTGTATGAGCTTTTACCCGACGAAGAATCTCGGCGCTTACGGCGACGCCGGAATGATCGTCACGAATTCCAGCGAGCTTGCGGCCCGGCTGAGAACATTGCGCAATCACGGACAGACGTCGAAGTACGTCAGCAGCGAGCCGGGTTGGAACAGCAGGCTCGATGAACTGCAGGCGGCAATTCTTCGCGTCAAGCTGCGGCATTTGCCGGAATGGCAGCGGGCGCGCCAGGCGCACGCGGCCGCTTACGCGAAATCGCTGCTCGGCATTCCCGGCATCGCGCCTCCGCTCGTTCCAGAAAATTACCAACACGTTTTTCACCAGTACACCATCCGTGTCGAGCAGCGCGATGCGCTGCAGCAAGCCTTGAGCGCGCGAAACATCGGCAGCGGCGTATATTATCCCGTGCCGCTCCATCTTCAGCCGCTCTATAGTTCGCTCGGCCACAAACCCGGAGATTTTCCGCACGCCGAGCACGCCGCCAAGGAAGTAATTTCGCTTCCCATGTATCCGGAGTTGCGCCCGGAACAAATCGCTCGCGTTGCGGAAACCGTGGCCGAATTCGTCACCGCCGGCCATCAGCTCGGCGGCTCTTCCGCCAGCCATTCTTCCTGACGCCGCTTGACTAATGTTTGCCAAACGGACAAATTGGAATCTCGAGACGAACCGTTTGAGCGCGGCGCTCGAAGCGCATCGCTTGGCCGGAAAACCTCTGATCGATTTGACGGTTTCCAATCCGACGGAATGCGGATTTCAGTACGACGGAGAAACAATTCTTGGTGCGCTGCAAAATCGCGCTTCACTGAATTATGAACCGAATCCTCGCGGACTCGAAATTGCCCGAAGCGCTGTGGGGGATTATTACGCGGAACACGGCGCTGCTGTCTCACTTGACGACATATTCTTGACGACCAGCACGAGCGAAGCGTACTCGTTCGTGTTTCGGACGCTGTGCGACCCTGACGACGAGATTCTAGTTCCCGAGCCAAGCTATCCGCTTTTTGAATTTCTCGCAGACATTCAGGATGTGGGGCTGGCCCGTTATCCGCTGGTTTACGACTACGGGTGGCAGATCGATTTTCACGCGCTGGAGCAAGCGATCACGCCGCGCGACGCGCGGATCATCGTGGTGCATCCGAATAATCCGACGGGGCATTATTGCAAGCCGGAAGAGATGCGCAAGCTGAATGAAATCTGCGCCGCGCGCGAAATCGCGATCATCGCGGATGAAGTGTTTCTCGATTTTGCAGTAAACGGAAAAAGACCGGCGACGTTTGCAGCGAATTCCGGAATGCTCGACCTTTACGCTGAGCGGAATCTCCAAAATTTGTGGGTTGCCGCAAATGAAAGCTGCGTGGATTACGGTGAGCGGGCCAGATGCGCACAAATCGGAAGCGCTGGCGCGGCTCGAAGTGATTGCGGACACCTATCTTTCGATGAATGCTCCGATTCAGCATGCTTTGCCAGTTTTGCTACGGCAGCGAGACGCGTTTCAAGGACAAGTGCTGGCGCGCGCGCGCGCTAATCTCGCCGAACTGGACAAACAGTTGGCTGCACAAAAGCTTTGTACGCGGCTGGAAGTGGAGGGCGGCTGGAACGCGGTGATTCGAGTGCCTGCAACGCGATCGGACGAAGATCTCGTACTCGAACTGCTCGCAAGAAAAGGAGTCTATGCGCATCCCGGGCATTTTTACGACTTCCCGTCCGAAGGCACCGTGGTCGTGAGCCTGATTGTTCCGGAACGGGAGTTTGCGGAAGGAATCAGCCGCATTCTTTCTACGATCCAAACGTAGAGAGAATTAGGAGAGCGGAACAGCTACGCGATTTGTTAACGACGATGGTTAGACCAAAAAACGGCCCCGAGGCAAGCCCCGGGACCGTTTTGGTGTTGTTAAGAGTTGTTCAGAAAGGTTGATAAGGAGACTGCAGGCTCTTCGCGAAATTCGCGACATCGATGGTGCCGAGGCCGGCCGCGGGACTGTATCCGTTTCGGCCGTAGTAGAACCAGTTGTCGCCGTAGGCGATGACATGCAAAGGCGCATTCGAGCCTCTAAATGCCTGGCCGCTCACCGCGAGATCGTAAAGCGGATAGTTCAGCAAACCGATCCGGCCGTGGACGTACTGTCCCAAAAGAGCAGTGACGCCGTTCAGTTGCGGAGCGACGAAGCTAGTGCCGCCATAATAGGTGGCAATGCCAAAGCCGGATTTGCTCGACGTGTAATAAATGACGTAGCCGGTTTCCGGATCGGCGTTGAAGGAGACGTCGGGAACGTTGCGGCCCGCATAATACGAGGGCAGCTTAAACGTAGTCGGCGGAACGCCGTAATTCGGCGAGCTGATCTCCCACGTCTGGCCGGGCTGGCTGAGCTGAACGCCCGAGAGGAAATTTTGGTAGGAGGGTCTCCCAAAGAGAATGCTCACGCCTCCGCCGCTTCCGCCCGGAAAGATTCCGCACGCAATGGGATTGGGAGCGCCAAGGGCAGTGCACAATCCATCTAGGTAATCCCAGCCCCAAACACTTTCGTGAGGGATGTTGATCACGTAATAGGGGGGAGTGCAGGCCGAATTGAGGCAAAACTCCAGGGTGACAGCGAGCGTGGTGCCACCGGCGGCGGTGATGTATGTATCGCTGGCGGGGTTATCCACGGTGAGCGTGAGGCTGCAGTCCGGAGGAGTGCAACCGAGATCGTTATTAATGTCATACGCGCCGCCATCTCCGGATGCAGCGAAGAGGCTCTGCCCCTGAATTGCCGCGCGAAGGAAAAGTTCGTGGAAGGCCTGAGTGATGCCCACGGTGCGCCCAGTAAACGGATCGGATACCGGAGAATTTTCGAGATTCTGGTACCACTCCCAGAAGCCCCAACTGACCGAAAGGCTGTCGGCGGCATTGGAATCGATCGCTGTGGCAAAAGCGTCGACATAGCCCTGATTTGTGTTGGGCGCTTCGTAGACGATGATGTTCGCGCCGGGAGCAATTCCACCGGATTGTTCGATGTCGAGAGTGGTTTCAATCGAGCCGGAATCGTCACTCGGCGCGCCAGGGCCGCCATCCACATTGACGGTGCGGAGACGGTGTGGATTGACGGAGATTCCCAGCGCGGTCCAATAGGCAAAGGGATCCGTTGGCGTAAAGCCCGCGAGAGTGACAATGCCGAGCGTGCGGCCGCTTCCCGAGACGCCACGTTTGTACAGCGGATTGACGTCATACTGAGCGGCAAAATCCGTGACGGTCAAAAGTCCCGGAGGATTACCGGAAGAGGACGAGGCAGGGGCCTGATGAGCTGTGCGCAACCCTTTGGGAGCGACGGCATTTAATGGGCGAAAATTCGGCCTGGTATCGAGGCCGACTACGGCCGAAACGGAATCCGAAAGTTCGGAAGGAATCGTGGGATGGCTGAGGGGAGCATGGAAAGTGTAACCGTTGGCAGTGCCATGCGGGGAAACTTCGTAGCTATGGAGACTCACGGCGAAGGCGCGCTCCATGTTGGCGGGCAGGCCGGTCACTGCAAGGGTTGTAGCGCTCGTCCGTTGCGCGGAAAGGCCATATTTGGCAAGTCCCGCGATGATTTTCGCGACGTCGGCGTTCGTGGGAGCAAAGCGCGCAGCAAATTCATCCGCGCTCAGAAACTGGTGATAGTTGGAATTGCCGCGCGTGTTGATGGATTGCAGCAGGTCCTCGGCTTCGCTCAATTTGGGCAAGCTGAGGGCAACTGTAACTGAAATCGGCGCGGCGCCGGACAACATCTTTAGCTCGCCGAGATCGATGGGCTTAGGAGTTGCCGAGTTGGGGAAGGGCACTGCGGCACGCTGCTCGTTTGCCTCGGTTGGGGATTGGGCCATGGCACACGGGAGCATTCCAAGAACAAATATAAAAGACAACAAAAGAAAACCAGGCTTCGAGAGTCTCACGGAGTGTTCTCCTAGTCGATGGATTAGGGACAGGTGCGTAAAAGAATAGGGATCCCAAAAATCAGGAAATCCCCGTGTAAACAGGAATCTCCTTTAGGCCTACAAAGTGGCGCCATTCTACACCTAACGAACGTGGGCGCATTGCGAAAAAATTTCTGGGAAGGATTCGCCAAAGGAGAAGGCGTTTGTGGGTCCTTCAGCGGCGGTGCGGAAGTCTGCTTTCGTTTTTCGTCGTGTGCTTGGTGAATTTTTTTCAACGACCGCGGAGCGAATTTTGGCTTTCTAGGTGCGCGCTCGCAGGCGAAATCGTTTTCCGCCATCTCACGCCGGGAGAACGGAGTTCATTGTCGGAGTCAAGCACCTGCTTCTGCTCTTGTAAAGTAGAGCGAGATCACCGCTGCGCTCTGCCGCTTAGTGTAATTCGAACGAGCTGCAACTCTACGAAGCCAAGCCAAGTTAGTCGGCTGCGCATCGAGATCTTCGCGGGCGCAGAAAAAACTTCCGCCGAAACAGAAGGCACTCGAGAAAATATGGTATGGGATCATTTTGCGGGAGCGATGGCGAGATTTGGGCAGATGTGAGAAATGGAAAGAGATTTCGTTTTACAGAACATTTATGATTTTTTAGATACTCTAAAAGCACGATACTATATTTTGTTTAGCGGATATTTAGGACGCGCATATACAAAATTTAGAACGCTCTACGCCGTGGGCTACGCTGGCCGTTCTTGCATGTCGTCGTAACCAAAACACTTAGAAAGAAATTGCAAAGCCTTTTTTGTTTGCGGTTTGGAGAGGGTATTGCCTATCTCTGGTTGGGGGCAGTTGTAAGACTTTTTTCTGTACAGAGAAAGACGCCAACTGGATGGGAGTACACGATGAGAACTCTGTTAAGGACTGGACGTGGAAAAGTTTTTTTTCTTTCAATTTCAATGGTTCTGACACTCTTGCTGATCGATTTAGGAGTTCCAACAGCGAAAGCACAAGTGACCAAGGGATCGATTTCTGGAGTGCTACTCGATCCGCAGGGCGCGGCGGTGCCGGGCGCGACCATCAAAGCGGTGAACGCCGATACGGGCGAGACGGCCACAACCACATCAGACAACTCGGGAATATTCCGATTGAACCTGCTCTCGATCGGGAAATACAAAGTGGAAATTTCGAAGGAGGGATTTAAGAAGACGGTGTTCGGCGCCGTAAACGTCGCATCGGCTCAGGACACGGGGTTGGGTACGATCCGTTTGGAGGTGGGCGACATTGCGACGTCCGTGGAGGTAACGGAAACCGCGCCGTTGGTGGACAGTACGGAAGCGCAGATTTCAACGACTTTTTCGACCGCTCAACTCACGACGATGCCGAGCATCCAGGCGAATCAGGGGCTGGACTTTCTGGCGCTCTATGTTCCCGGCGTTTCTTCGCCGGGAATGGAGGGATTCAGCAACAGCAACGGCACGGGCTTCGCAGTGGAAGGCATCCGTGCGCGAAACAACGACCAACAGATTGATGGTCAGTACAACAACGACAACTCCGTGGGAGGCCCGAGTTTGTTTCTGAGCGATCCGCAGTTCGTGCAGGAATATCAACTGACAACAAATAATATGAGCGCAGAGTATGGGCGCAACTCGGGCTCGGTGGTGAACATTCTGACGAAGAGCGGCGGAAACACGGTCCACGGCTCGATTTATGGGACGGAAGGGAACTCGGGCTTCGACGCGTTGAATAACACACAAAAGGAATTTCAGGACTGACGCAGGTTCCGCATTACAACGACAGCTTTGCTGGCGCGACTGTCGGCGGACCGATGATCAAGGACAAGCTGTTTTATTTCGCGGGATTTGATACGGAGATTATTCCGCAGTCATCGGTGTACGGCAGGGAGACTTGACGCCGACGCCAGTCGGCATTGCGGAGTTGGAAAGCTGCTATCCGTATACTGACCCTATGACAAACCTCCCAGAGATATCCCCCGCCCTGCAAGTATTAACGAAATATGGGCCATACGGAATCACGGCGGGAAACCCGACGACCATCTCTCCCGTTACGAAATACTACGACAGTCCGCCGGATCCGAATGGACTAGACCCAAACACAAATCTGCCGGCTTGCGCGGTAAATGAGGGAGGGGTTCAGAGGACGCTTTCGACGGGGTCGCATCAATACAACTGGGTGTATAAGATGGACCTGAATACGAACAAGAACCATTTCTATGGCAGATACATTTTCAACCATTCCAACTTCTTCAACGTGGATGAGGGCCAAGCTGCTGCGGGCTATCCCGTGAACGTGCCGGCTTTTTCGCAGGATTATGCGTTTAGCTGGGTGCGAACGATTACGGACCGCCAAGTAAACGAATTTCGCGCCAGCTACGGCCGCGAGAATGTCATGTTTGGCGCCAACAGCATTGGCAATACCGTGCCATCCGATTCGGAGATTTCGAGCGGGCTCGCGATTGTATCGACGGGGAGCGGGAATCTCTCCTTTGGTCCGGCCGACAATCTGCCGCAAGGCCGGATCGTGAACAGCTATCAATTGCAGGATAACTGGACGTATATCAAGGGGCGCCATGCGTTGAAGGCGGGCGTAAACTTCACTTATCAGCGTTCGCCGAACTACTTCCTGCCATACGTAAATGGGGGGTACACTTACCGACGGGAAACTTCGTGGCTATGGCGGAGAATACGGCCACCAGCATCAATGTGACCTCGGGGAATCCCGTGCTGGACTTCCGCGAAAAAGATTCCTTCTTGTATGCTCAGGACGACTTCAAGCTCAAAAACAACCTGACCCTCAATTTAGGGCTAACGTGGAGCTATTACGGGCAACCAGCGAACCTTTTCCACAACAAGACAGTGGCGCAACAGTCGGGTTCGGAGCCGTTCTGGAACCCATCGCTACCGACTTCCGTTACCACGTTCCCCTCGATTCCGGCTCCCAAAGCGAGCTTCGGGCCGAATGTGGGGTTTGCCTGGACTCCGGCGATGGACAATAAAATCTTCGGGAACAACAAGACGACGATTCGCGGCGGATATCGGCTTGCGTATGATCCGCCATTTTATAACATTTACCTGAATATCGCGTCGGCAGCGCCGAATGTTCTGGCACAGACGATCACGCCGGCGACCGTCTCGGGGATTTTTCCGAGCATTCCAACGGATCCCACTGGCCCGAACGTGCGCAGCTCCCTATCCAACTATTTGACATATGGAGCTCTCGACCCGCGCACCTTCAATGAGACCAGCATTACGCCAAACTTTGGGCCCCAGAAGACCAGCCGATGGTCTTTGGGCGTGCAAAGAGAACTATCGCCGGTAGTGGCGATTGAGGCGCGCTACGTGGGGAACCACGCGACTAATTTGTACCAGTCGATCAACGAGAACCCGTACATAGCTGGGATTGCGGCAGATTTCCCGAGCGTGCTGCCTACGGGTGTCACGCCGTGCACAGCCCCGGCGGTTTCAACCGCATTGGGGCGGGTAAATTGCAGCGAGGGTGTCGTTCGTCAACGGACCAACGGCGCTTATTCGGATTACGACGGACTAGAATTGGAAGTCCGGACCAACAATTTGTGGCATCAATTGTCGATGCGAGCAAACTACACCTGGAGCAAGACAACGGACAACGCGGATGAGATTTTCGGCACCTTCGGCTCCGGCCAGGCCATCGCTTTTTCTCAGGATCCTCTGGATTATACGGGGGCGGAACATGGGCTATCGGCCTTGGACTTTCCGCAACAGTTCCATTTGCTGGCGACCGAAGCGATTCCTTTCTACCGCGAACAACATGGCGTACTTGGCCATATCCTCGGCGGGTGGGAAGTCTCGGCGGCTTACATCGTGTCTTCCGGCCAGCCGTACACCGCCCAACAGGCGTTCGTCAACTATTACTCCGCGCCCGCCAACCTCTACCCCAACGGGTCGCCCTACTTGGATCCCACTTTTAGTGCGGCTTTCAATGGAACGTATGATGGTGGACTTCGGCCCTTCCTGGGTAACCCTTCGGCCCCGGCGACGCAGGTGGGTATTTATGCGGCAGACGCTTGCAATTACGCCAACGTTGGTTGTTCCTTCCCGGCTACTCAACTGCTGAGTTTCAACGACATCAACAATGGAGACACGGTTGGGACGCCGGTCCTGAAGAGCGCCGTGCGATTCATCGCGAACGGTTACGAAGCCGACCAAATATTTGGCACACCGTTCGGGAACGTGGGACGCAATACCTTGCGTGCCGCACCGACCAATAACGTGAACCTATCGTTGATCAAGAACATTAAGTTCTGGGAACGGGTGAACCTGCAATTGCATGTGGATGCCCAGGACGTCTTCAATCACCTGCAACCGAACGGAGGGATCGACCCGTTTATCGATGATGCCGGAGAGGCGCAGTTGGAAACCGGGTTTGCGAATACCGCCGTACAGCCCAGCCCAGCCCGCGTTGTCCGTTTGGGGCTTGTCGTCACTTTCTAGAAACCACGCAACTTTTGAGAAGCGCCGGTGGCCGACCGTTGGGTGGCTGCCGGCGCTTTCTCATTTTTCGGCGATCGACCCACGTTTACCGACGAGCTTTCACTTTGCGTGGCAAAAACGCTTAGAGATTTCGCAGGTGGGCGAGGCGAAAGGGGGAACCGAGGTGTTCGCGGAGATCGATCCAGTGCTGCTCGGGGATGGTGAGGAAGACCTCAACGACTTTGGGATCGAACTGGGTTTCGGAGCAGCGGCGAATTTCCTGGCAGGCGTGGGACATGGGAAGAGCTTTGCGGTAGGGGCGGTCGCTGATCATGGCGTCGAGAGAATCGGCGATAGTGAAAATGCGGGCGCCGAGGGGAATTTGATCGCCTTTGAGTCCGCGGGGATAGCCGGTGCCGTCATAAAACTCCTGGTGAGCGAGAACAATTTCGGCGGCATCGCGCAGAAACGGAATGCGGATCAGCATGTTGTAGCCGATTTCGCAGTGCCTGCGCATGACCTCTTTTTCTGCGTCGGTGAGCGGACCGGGCTTGCGGAGAATGCCGTCGGGAATGGCCATTTTGCCGATGTCATGAAGGAACGCGGCGCGAGCGAGGATGGGCAAATAGTGAGCTGGAACGGGCATGGCCTTGGCGATGGAGATGGTGAAAGCGGTGACACGCTGGCAATGGCCTTCGGTTTCGGCGTCCTTTAAGTCGAGGGCGCTGCCGAGGGCTTCGAGAGTGTCGTCGTAGGATTGTTCGAGTTGGGCGAGAGCGCCGGTGAGTTGAGCGGTGCGTTCCTCGACTTGCTGCTCGAGTTTTAGCTGATAGCTGCGATTTTCGGCGACGAGACGGCGATGCTGGAGAGCGCGGCCCACGCCGAGGAAGAGCTGATCTTTTTCGAAGGGCTTGAGGATGTAATCGTAGGCGCCGCGGCGGATGGCTTCCAGGGCGGTGGAAATGTCGTGGATGGCGGTGACCATGATCACAGGGACTTCGGGGTCATATTCGCGGAGCCAATCGAGGAGTTTGATGCCGTCCATTTCGGGCATGATCATGTCGCTTAGGACGAGATCCGGCGTGGATTTTTTAACCTGCTCCTGAGCAGCGCGGCCGTTGCTCACGGCCGTGCAGCGATAGCCCTTCGATTCGAGCATGGTGGAAACGACTTCCCGAATCGCTTCCTCATCGTCGACGACCAATATCTGTTCTAGCTCCACGGATGTTTGCCCCCGTTGCCATTATACGGGACAGCACAGACCAAGTGAGGTGCACTTGCCCATTCAGAAAACAGCATGTTAGCGTCGAAGGAAGCTCCATAGAAGGCTTAGAGCCACCCGCAGCAAGAAATCCGGAAATAGTTGGTGTCGCGGGGACGGCCATTCGAAGCGGGAGGCAGCGGATCGTGCTGGTAAACCAGGGCCTGCTCGGCATAGCCTTCTTCGAAGCGACGGCGTTCATCGTCCTGCTAGTCCTCTTCCTGATTTTCCAGCGCGATCATATCAACCGATATTTCCGGCTGTGGGTTGCCGGGTGGCTAGTTTTCACGGTGACCTCGCTCTGCGAAGTAATCATGCTGAGCCGTAATCTCCCCGCGTTTTGGATGGTGGTGGTGATCGGGAAAGTGGCGGCCATGCTGTTGTTCTCGGCGGCCGTGGTGCAATTCACAACCGGAGCGGGGAAACGCGGGTGGCCGGTCCTGCCGCTGGCGGCAGCCATGTTGCTGTGCGTGTACTACTTTCAGCGGGGCGTTACGCCGTACTACGGAAACGTGCAATGGGGAACCGCGCTGCTAACCAGCGCGATCTGCTTATGGGCGGGGTTGCTGCTGTGGAGATCGCCGCAGACGCAGGGAGGAAACGGGGTGCGATTGCTTGGCGGAGTATTCCTGCTGAGCGGGTTGCACGGAATGGACCGCCCGATGTGGACGCAGCAGGAGTATTTCCTGTTGCGAGTGGCGTTCGACCATTTGTTGGGAGTGGCGCTAGGGATCGGGATGGTGGTGGTGGTCCTGGAAGGAGCGCGGGCGCGAACCGTAGAACTCAACGAGAAATTGCGGCGGCTGACGCTGCTGACGACGGCGAGCACACAGACGCTGTCCGTGCAGGAAGTGCTGGACAAGGTGCTGGCGCACCTGGTGAAGAGTCTGGGCGCGACGCACGGGCTGGTGAGATTGCTGGAAGGAGAGGCGGAGACGGCGCAGCTCGTGGTGCATGCTTCGGTCGGCTTTCAGCCTGAGTTCCTGAAGAAGTATGCGAAGCTGCCGGCGAAGGCGCCCTGGAGCCAACAAGTTTTACGAAAGGACTGCGAGTTCTTGCGTTTAGAAGATGAACAGGACCCGGGAGTGCGGCAGAGGATGGCGGAAAGCGGCATCGGGAATATCATCACCATGGCCTTGCCGGGAAAAGACGGGCCGCTGGGAATCATCGCGATCGGGTCAGCGCAGAACGAGCAGTTCCAGGCAGACGAGATCTCCTACCTTGTGAACATCAGCAACCTGCTGGGATTGACGCTGCAAAACGTGCGTTTGTTCGAACAATTGGCGACCGTGCAGCAACAGTGGGCCTATACATTTGATTCCATCGGCGATCCGATTTTGGTTCACGACCGGCAGGGACGGATTCTTCGCTGCAATTTGCGTTTGGGACATTTGCTGGGGAGGGATTCGCTGGCGCTGTCTGGCCGGGCGGTGACTGAACTCCTGGCGCGGAAAAATCTGACGTACGAGCTGTGTCCGTATTGCGAGGGAGTGGCCGGGGAAGGGGACGAACGGGACCCCTGGCTGCAAGGATATTTTCTAGCGTCGAATTCGACGTTCACTGATCCGGCGGGAAATTTGCTCGGGACCGTGCACGTTTTGAAGGACATCACGGAAAGAAAAAAAGCCGAAGAAAAATACCGTACGCTCGTTTCAAGCGTGCAGGAAGGCGTTTTTATTTCCACACCGAATGGCCGATTCCTAGATTTCAATGATGCGATGATGCGAATGGCGGGATATGAGAACAGGGAGGAACTGCTGGGAGCGGACATACCGGGCGCCATGTATGCGAATCCGGCGGACCGCGATCGGCTGAAGAAGCTGCTGCAAGAACACGGAAGCGTGGCCGACTTCGAATTCGAAATGAGGCGGAAGGACGGGGAAGTGCGCACGGTTCTGGAGTCCTCCATCGCGGTGAAGGATGCAGTGGGGAACGTGACGGCGTACCAGGGATTTCTGCTGGACATCACGGAAAGAAAGAGGGCGGAACAGGAAATCCGGCGGCGAAACCGGGAATTGCTGGTGCTGAATTCGATCGGGCAAACGCTGACAGAATCCATGGACTTGGGGGATTCGCTGCACCGAACGCTGAGGCAGATGGCGGAGCTGTTCAGCCTGGATGCGTGCGCATTGTACCTCTTCGAAGAGGAGGGGACGAAGATCCGCCGAGTCGCGGCGGTGGGGCATCGATCGGAGTACGCGAGGAATTTTCCCGCTGTGGCGGTGAAGCCGCAACTTTTGCAGCACATCAAGGCGGTGCACGCGACGTTTCTCTCGGTGCAAGGATTGCCGCTGCCGGCGATTTTTCGAGAGGCGCAACGGAAAGAAGAGCTGGTGTCGGCTTACGTAGTAGTGCTGTGGTCCAAGGACCGGGTGATCGGAGGGTTGACGGTGGGGAGCCGAACGGCGAAGGAGTTCTCGCCGGCGGACGTCAACCTGCTGATCGCCGTGGGCAGCCAACTTTCGAGCGCGATCGAACGAACGACGCTGTACGAAGAGGCGCGGCAGGCTTACGAGAATTTGCGGCGGACGCAGGAACAGCTCTTGCACAGCGAAAAGATGGCGGCGGTGGGGCAATTGATTTCCGGAGTGGCGCACGAGCTGAACAATCCGCTAACGGCGATTTTGGGCTACAGCCAATTGCTCACCTCGAGCGGACAGATGGGCCCGCAGGGGATCGAATACTCGGACAAACTCTATAAACAGGCGCAACGCACGCACCGCATCGTCCAGAACTTGCTGAGCTTTGCGCGGCAACACAAACCCGAGCGTGTGCCGGTGCAGCTGAATCTGATTTTGGAGGAGACGCTGGCGCTGCGCGATTACGACTTGCGGATGAATAATATTCGCGTGCATCTGGAACTTGCTTCGGATTTGCCATTGACAGCGGCGGATCCGCACCAACTCCAGCAAGTGTTCCTGAATATGGTGAACAACGCGGTTGACGCAATGTTGGAGCATTCCAACGAAGGGGATCTTTGGGTACGAACGGGAGCGCAGGGAGACAAACTGTTCATCGAGTTCGCCGACAGCGGTCCCGGAGTGAAGGACGCATCCAAGGTTTTCGACCCATTCTACACGACGAAACCCGTGGGCAAAGGCACGGGACTGGGACTGAGCATCTGTTATGGAATCATCACCGAGCATGGAGGTTCCATCCGGGTGCGCAATATTCCACCGAGAGGAGCATCGTTCACCATTGAGGTGCCGTATCAGCCGGCGAAGGCAGAAAAGCAGGCCGAGGCCGCAGAATCCGGGGGGGAGCTGGAACAGGCGAGAGAAAGCCGCATCCTCTTGATCGATCAGGACGATTCGGTGTTGGAAGCGGTGAGGGCCATCCTGCGCGAACGAGAGCATGAGGTCGAGGTCGCGAAAAGTGCGGCGGAGGGCATGGAGAGGCTTGAAAAGCAGAAGTTTGATTTGGTGGTGGCGGATCTGGACCTTTCCGGGACGGCAGGAAGAAATATCCTGCACGATTGGATCATAGCGCGAAGGCCGGGATTGGCTAAGCGGTGTGTGTGGATGCGCGGGACCGCGCCGCTGGGAAGGCCCCCCGAGGAAATGCAGGGAAACGGGAACAGCGTTTTGCAGAAGCCATTTAAGGCAGCGGAATTGCTGGCGGCAGTGGATGGAGCGCTAGGGAGTGTTCAGGTCACGCCCGTCGAGGGATGAGGCCAGTTTTGCGCCCAGCGCCGCGCGTTCGCCAAGATCCCGCATGGCGCCCTCGATCCGGATGGATAGCCTGCCGACGACCTCGCTAAGAGAGCCGAGTTCGGGGAGCGGGGCGAAGCCGCAAAGCAGTTTGAAGCGGACCACCTCATAACGAACGGAAAAAGTGAGGCCCAATCGGAGCCGAGCAAATTCCTGCGCCGCCCCGACTCGAGGAGAAAGGGAAGCGGTGACGCGAGCCAAACGCCAGAGCTTGAGAAAATCCTTGCGCAGGCATTGCAAGTAAGCGAAAACGATTTCCCGGCGCTCCCTGCGAACTCTGCGGCCGAGTCTCCTTGAGCCGCGCAAAGCAAGAAAAAGAAAATCCTGCGGATCCATGGCCTGGCGGACTTGCGGGAAGTAAGTGACGTGGCGACGGTCCAATTCGACGGCGGAGGCGAGACCGGAAGCAGGCTTCACCAGCTTGCGCGGATCGCGGAGGGCCACACCCAACAAGGCAAGCAGCAAAATCGCAAAGAGAAGGAGGACGAGAAGAGTAGTAGTCAATGTGAGCGTGCCTCCAGTTTCCAGATTCGCAAGAGCTTTTCGTTCAGCAGGCGCAGCTGCTCATTAATCTCGGGAGAAAGCCGTTGATAGGTGGAATCCGACAGCGAACTGATTTGCCTGTTCTCGGCGGGAAAGGGTTTCCGAGCAGCGATGGCCCAGGTGACCAACGCCAGCACAAACGACAGCGTGGTCAAAAACTGCCATCCTGCCTGGTAGACCGCGAAGCCCTCGTGGAAAAGGATTTGAATGACGGTGTAGCTCAGAACCTCGACGCAGGAGTTAAAACAAAATCCACCGAGTATCATTTTGTAAGCGGCTGGGACTCGAATGGAGTAGTAACGGACGAGTAGCAAACAGGCGATAAGGGCCGTGGCAAAGGTGAGGTGATAGCCGCGATTGAGTTCAAATACGCGCTCTGGTGCGGTGTGGCCTTCACTGGTAAATGCGACGACAAGCACGACGAGGGCCGAGACGAAAACGAGAGCGCGCCAGCCGAGGCCCCAGATGCCCGGGTACGGTCTCAGAGTGATTCCAAGAATCTCGGCGGTCGCCAGAGCCTGCGCGACGAGAGTGACGGATTCCGAGATCCAAGCGAGGGCGAGATAAGTGGAGTGGCTAACTCCCGGAATGACGAGTAAGGCAAGGACAAAGCCGGCCTGACAAAGATTGAGTGCGATGTAGGCCGTGAAAAATGGCACCTTTCGAAAATTTCCCTTCAGGAATAGAAGAATCAGCAGGATAAGTTGGGCGAGGATGCTGCAAGCCCAAATAAGTAGTACGGAGGCGGACATGCCAAACATTGACGTTAGATGCTAACATGTCTTAACTGCGCGGTAAACAAACTAGTGTTCCTCGCAGCTATGGGGAATTGGTACTGGAACCTCCCCCCGGCGGGCCTGCCCTGCCTTAAACTACGCGGTGTCACAGGAGCAGGAGTTTCGTCTAACCGGAGAGCTGATGAAAGAGCTGGCGAAGTACGCAGACGCGAGTTGGTGGCGGCTGAAGGGGGCGAAGCGAGAATTAGGCCTTACTTCGTATTGCTGCTCCGCAACTCGGCCACGGGCAAGTTGCGGAGCAGGCAGGTTTTCTGTGTTTTAGGCCGCAAGTCCCGGCGGATCCGGAATTGGGAGGGGCGTACCGCTGCGGCTGAGGGCGGTGAAACCCGGAGGGTTAGGAATCGGAAGAGGCGTACCGCTGGCGCTGAGAGCCGTGAAACCCGGAGAATCGGGAATCGGGAAAGGCGTGCCGCTGGCGCTGAACGCCGTGAAACCCGGAGGATCGGGAATCGGGAGAGGCGTGCCGCTGGCGCTGAACGCCGTGAAACCCGGAGGATCAGGAATCGGAAGAGGCGTGCCGCTTAGAGCAGCAACGGAAACTACGGCAGAGCGATTACTGGACAAGTGTTTGACCGACGTGTTAACAGGTAGTACGATCAAGACCGCGCAGAGAAGCAAACCGAAGCGAACTGAGATATTTTTCAGCATGGATGAACCCTCCTGGGTCAACCATGAAGGCCTCAGCGCGGCACTGATGGTAATGATTCAAAGCGTTCCGACTTCGGAACAGGGCAGCGGATGAGAACCCTTACGCAGTTGCGGCAAAATCGCCGTATCATTCAGGACTTCACGCTAACCACGCTGGCGGGAATTCCGGGGGAATTTGGCAAGCTGACGTACTTGGCCTCGCTACGCGATCTCTCGAGTGGGAGATACGAGCACGCCGGACTGGCGGCGCTCTATCCAGACGAAGCGATACAGCAGGCGCTGGAAGTGTGCCACGAACAAATCTTTGAGCGAGTTCTGGAAACTCCGCTGGCCCAGCAGGAAACGGACTTGAAGGAGTGTCTTGAAAGAATGCCAGGGGGGCTAAGTGGTGCGCTGGCACATTGGCGACGGATGGAAGCCTACCGGGTGCTGATGCCGGAACGAACTCCTGATTATCTCAAGGAGCTTTTCTGCTCGAATCTCCGCGCATTGCTGGAGATTCTCCAGGAAGAAAGTTCCACGGCTCGTTCAGCCGGGTAACCACGCCCACCACGCGGCCGACCACTTCCGCCTCATCCGGAAAGCGCCAAGCTTCCGGAACACAGCGGGATAGAGGATGGGGCTGCATGAGCAGGCGCGGGCCATCTTGATGGAACCAGCCGCAGCGGTAACCTTCACGCACTTCAACAAAATACATGGGCCGGTCGTATTCATTGGCCCAATTGTCGTCCTCGATGCGGCGCGCGCTGACATCGACGAGAACGACGCTGCCGGGACGTAGGAGGGGCACCATGCGGCGGTCCGTCAATCCAATATAACCGTAGCGCTGGCGGTCATTGCCATTCGTAAGCACGCCTTCGAGATTGCCCCATCGCTCGACCATGCGGGAAAGCAGCTCCGTCCGCTTCGGATCGAAAGCCGGATCGAACCGGAGAGGAGTCTTCAGAGACACGGGAGGAGCAGCCAGATGCGTTTGAGGAGCGTGAAACGCACCGCCGTCGGGGAAGCAGTCTTCGATGGGGACGTCGTACCAGCGGAAGATATCGAGCGGGTTCAGGTGGTAAACGACCGCGAGGGTGTAGAGTTTGTGGAGCCCGGGGACAACGCCACGATTCTCGATATCGGCCAAGCGGCTGATATGCAGAATCAGTTCAGGACGGCCCCGGCGCGCGGCTAATTCAAAACTGGCGCGTTCGACGTCGCGATAGGTTAAACCAAGTCGTTCACGGGCTTGCCGGAGACGAAGTCCGGGGAGCATGTTTTTCCTCGGGAGACAGCTGACGCTAACAGAACAGAGTATAACAGAGTTACCATTGTGTTAAGAATTCAGAACGGCGACCTGTGGATTTCTCTTGTGGGTTTGTTGCGTTGTACGGCTAGAAGACGCGCCCTTCCTTGCGGGAGCGCGAGCAGCCACTATCCTCCTTGCTTTGATGCGCTTGCCCAGAAATGAAAACTGTCCAGGGATTTTCCACGGCCCGGCGCAACTCAGAGCGAGCAGATGCAGCAAACAGAAACGTTGTTTTCCTTGTTATCCCCGATTTGGCGCGTTTCTTCGCGGGTTGCGGACGTTCTCGAGTGTAATCTGTTATTCTCGAAGGATAATGGCTCTTTCGATTCGAAGACTTGCGGCAACTATGTGCGCTCTGTTGCTAGCCGCCGGGTGTCTTCTCTGCGGAGGGGCTGTTTGCGCGCAACAGGCCGCCACGGCCCCGCCCGTCTCAGCTCAACCGAAAATAGATAACGCCGAGTTCGCCGCAGCGGCAGATGAAGTGTTGCAACAAGTGAGCCAAATCACGGGACTTAAGCTGCTGACGCCGCTCAAGAAGACGCTTCGCTCCCGGGAAGAAATACGCGCTTACGTCATCCGCGAGATGGATGATGAGAAAAACCCCGCCGAACGATATGGAGAGGAACGGAGCGCCGAGGCTTTCGGACTGATCCCAAAAGGATTTGATTTGGATCATTTTATGGTGGAGTTGCTCACGGAGCAGATTGCCGGCCTCTATGATCCGAAAGCGCGTGAATTTTACGTGGCCGATTGGATTCCCCTGGATGATCAGCGCATGGTCATGGCGCATGAACTCACCCACGCATTGCAGGATCAGCATTTTCATATCGAGGCGTGGGTGAAAGCGGCGCGGCCAAACGACGACGCGGAGCTGGCGCGCGAATCGGTATTGGAAGGCAGCGCCATGGCGGCGATGGTCGATTATTTATTGCAAGGCACGGGGCGATCTGTCGAGGACTTGCCTCCGTTTGACCCTTCCGTCTTCGCCGGCGATTTGTCCAGCACGCCAAAGCTGAAAGAAGCGCCCCCGTTTTTGAAGGACTCCCTGGTGTTTCCGTATTTGGCGGGATTGACGTTCTCCGCGGCAATTTTGAGAAAGGCTGGATGGAGCGGAGTCTCCGCGGTTTTCGCGAGGCCGCCTGTCTCCACGCAACAAATTATGCATCCCGCGCTTTACAAATCAGAGAAGGCTCCAGTTCCCGTGGCGATACCATCGCTCGATAAATTGCTTGGCTCGGACTGGCCAAGGATCGATGAAAATGTGATGGGAGAATTCGGCTGGAAAGAGGTTTTGAAGCAGTTCCTCGATGAGGATAGAGCTGCGCCTCTGGCCGCCGCTTGGGAAGGAGATAAGTACGCCCTCTACGAGCAGAAGCAGACCAAACGGATGGTGCTGGCCGCGCGCTTGCGGCTGGACAGCGAAGACCACGCCGACGCTTTTTTTAGAGAGTACACCGTGGCGCTGCTGAAGAAATATGGAATTAGAACGAGTCCATCGACGTCTGCGAATTTCCTCTCTCTCGAAACGGCGGACGGCGGAGTGTACTTGCGGTGCGTGAAGACGGAGTGTTTTTCGCTGGAGGGCGCGAGCCGGACGGTGTTTGACGGCGTCATGGGATTGCTGGGCTGGCCAGCGGCGCCGTCGGAGGCGAAAGCGATGACGGGACGCGAACACATGGAGAGCAATCTAGCCGTTGCCACACACCAGGAACTATCTCGTCCTCGCTTGGGCGAGTGAAAAAAGTTTTCGGAGAGTGGATTTGTTGATTGCTTCAGGCTGTTTGCTTCCGCTTATTTGGCTGGGGATTTCAAGATAGAAAGAACGGGTGCTTTACCTTTTGCAGCTTTATTCCTTCCATCGAGCCGTTTAATTCTAGTAAAAAACTTTTCCGCCAGGCGCGTGGCGCGAGCTGCGGCATAAGGATCGCGTGAGTTCGCGCGTATGCGCTGTAGCTTGGCCAAACCGAGGCGCGCGAATTCCATCGCGCGCGCCGGATCTTTCGCGCGGCGCTCGTAATGGATAGCGAGCTGCTCGCAGGCGAGGACGCCGTCCTGAGAATCGGACGCGAGCTCGAGCCACAGCGCAGCCGCGGCGGCGTGGTCGCCCCGGCGTTTGGCGAGCAGCGCAAGCTCGCGGCGGGCGCGCGGGCGGAATTCGGCGGGGAGCCCGAGATCAAGCGCTTGCGAACACGCAGCGCGCGCGCGATCGGAATCTCCGCGCCGTTCGAGAAAACGCGAAAGGCCGAAGAGATCCAGGCTATCGATTCCGCCGCGATCGTTTTCTTGCGAGGCGAGCATTGCGTTGATTTTGCCGAAAAGCGCGGCGAGTCCGCGCAGATCCATCTGATTGTGGCGGACCACGCCCGCGAGAGGCCCCGTCGGACCGCCGCGAAGATAATCGAAATAAAACTGCGGGATGAGCGCGGAGGCAACATCGTTTTCGCGATGCCAGCCGAGACGCGCGGCATCGAGGACGCGGCGCTCGAGTTCGACCAGACGCACAGAACCGAGACGGAGCTTCCAAAGAGCGCGCGCGGGATGAAGAAGATCGAGATGAGCGGCCAACTTCGGCGTGGAGATCGAGCGGGTCATAATGAAGCGGTTTTCGAGAAGCGGCCAGTCGAAAGATTTGCCGTTGAACGTGACGAGAACGGGGCGCTCCGCGAGGCGGGCGGCGAGTTCGTGAAGGAGCGAGTGCTCTTCGGAAAAATCGCGCAGAAAGAACTGCTCGACTTGCAGGCCGCCAGCGTCCCACCAGGCGATGCCCACAAGAAACGGATACGTGCCGGTGCCTCCGGCGAGGCCGGTGGTTTCCGTGTCGAGAAAAAGCCATCGGGCGGGATCTTCGAGAGCGGCGCGCGTGCGGCTGGAGAGTGCTTCGTCCCGCGAACGGGAGAGCAGTTCCAGCGCGACGGTGGAAGGCCCGGAAAACTCAGGCGTAGAAAACCAATTGCGAATGGCGAGGTGTTCGCCAAAATGATTGTTCGCGACGCCTGCGCCGAGGAGATGCGCGAGAGCGTCCTCTTGATCGGGCACGCGAAGAGCCGCCGGTCGAGAAAACGTTGGGCGCGCGGGCCGGAGCGCGGCGAGGCGGGAAAATTTGTCAGCCGAGGCAGCCATTTAACCGCACAACCTGTCGAGGATGGCGAGGGCGGATTCTTTAGCGCGCGGAGCAAGATCGCCGGCTGGCCCGACACAGGACGGGCAACCTTGATCGCACGTGCAGGCGGCAATCAGTTCTCGGGTTTTGCGGAGGAGAAGTTCGTGCACGCGAAAGAGCGGTTCGGAAAAGCCGATGCCGCCGGGATAGGCGTCGTAAAGATAAAGATTGGGCTCGAAAAATTCTTTGATGTTGCCGCGCGAGACGTCTCTTAGCCGCGCTGGAGTGAAACTCTCGATAGCATCCTCGCCTGGAGTTTGTAGGAGCGCAGCCCGCTGCGCCCCTACAAGGGAGGTTTCAGAATCGGGAGACGGCGGGCGTTCTCCGATGGCGGTGCCGAGGTCGCGCCCGTCGCACATAAGCAGCAACGTGGCGACGGAAGCGAGCGCATGCAGCAAACCAAACATGCCACTTTGCCGCTCGCTGACGCTATACGGAAGCGACTCAAGCAGCGGCCGCTCCAGCGTGATCCAGTACGAAGTAGTGTGCATTTCGTTTTCAGGAAGTTCGAGTTTCCCGTCGCCGATATTTTCGTTGGTAAAAAATTTTATTTTCTTGAAGCCGACGACTTGCGAGCGGACCAGCACATCGCCATGCGAATGCGAAGTGGCGGCCGAGATCGGGGACGCACACGTGCCGGACGCTTCGAGCACACGCACCTGCGTGTAGCGCACCGCGTCGGTGTAATAGTCGACGTCCACCCGCTTCACATAGGCCTTGCGCTCTTTGAAATCGAGATGCTCGACGTGATATTGCTGGCCTCCATGAATATAGATGGCTTTTTCGTGCAAGAAAACCAGCGCGCTCGGAAAATCGACTTCGCCGATGACATTCGGCGCGCCAGTGACATCCACAATGATGAAGTTGTCGCTGGTGATCGAGCGGAGGCTGATGGTATCGGCGGGATACGCTTCGTGCGTCCAATGATAATGATCTCCGGCGAGGTGCAGATAGCCGGCCTCGGCGAGGCGCGCGCAAAGATCCGGCAGATCGACTTCGCCAAAATGTTCGCCGGGCGCAATGGGCAGTTCAAAAGCCGCGCACTTCAGATGATTGATCAGAATCTCTAAATTGTCCGGCTGGATATAGGCATGTTCCGGCGTGTTGCCGAAAAAATAGTCGGGATGGCGGACGATGAATTGATCGAGCGGCGACGAAGACGCAACCATCACGGCGCAGGAGCTGCCACTGCGGCGTCCAGCGCGGCCCGCGCGCTGCCACGTGCCAGCGATTGAACCGGGATAGCCCGCCATCACGACGGTATCTAACGAGCCGACGTCGATCCCGAGCTCCAGCGCGCTGGTGCTGACAACGCCACGGATGCGGCCATCGCGCAAGCCCCGCTCGATCTCTCGCCGTTCGTTCGGCAAATAGCCGCCGCGATAGCCGCGAATCGTTTCTTGATTTCCGGGCGGCTGAGGATTGGCGGTTTGCAGGTACGTGAGCAAAATCTCTGTTTGCAGGCGCGAATTGGCGAAGACCATGGTCTGCAGGTCGCGCTTCAAGAACTCTTGTGCGACCCGCGAAGTTTCATTGATATAGCTGCGGCGAATGCCGAGCGCGCGATTCACAACCGGCGGATTGTAGAAGACGAATGTTTTTTCGCCTGCGGGCGCGCCGTTGGCGTCGAGCACATCGACTTCTTTTTCAAGCAACCTCCCCGCCAGTTCGCCGGGATTCGCAACCGTCGCCGAGCAGCAAATAAATTGCGGGTCGCTGCCGTAAAAATTCGCGATACGGCGCAGGCGCCGCAGCACGTTGCAAAGATGGCTGCCAAAAACGCCGCGATAAGTGTGCAGCTCGTCGATCACGATGTAGCGAAGATTTTCGAAAAGCCGCGTCCAGCGCGTGTGATGCGGCAGGATGCCCGTGTGCAGCATGTCCGGATTCGTCAGCACCACATGGCCCTTTTCGCGAATCGCGCGGCGCGCGTCGGCGGGCGTGTCGCCGTCGTAGGTAAAGACACCAAAACGGTTATCGAGGCGCTGGTTGAGGTCGTACAGCTCCGCCAGCTGGTCCTGCGCCAGCGCCTTTGTGGGGAAAAGATAGAGCGCGCGGGTGTCTGCGTTTTCAAGTACCGAATTCGAAATGGGGAGGTTGTAGCAAAGCGTTTTTCCCGAAGCCGTCGGTGTGACCACCACGACATTTTTTCCCGCGTGCACGGCTTCGGCGGCGATGGCCTGATGTGTGTAAAGCCTGCGAATGCCTTTTGCGGTGTAGGCAGTGACAAGATCCGCATGCACCCACGCGGGAAATTCCGCCCACTGCGCTTCGCGCGCGGGGAAGTAGCGCACCGCTGTGAGAACATCGCCATCGACGTCGCGCGTGGCAAGCGCATCGAGAGCCTCGCGCACACGCGCCAGCGACAAGTCGGCCGCCGGTTCGAGCGAGCCAGAAGCCGCAGCGCGCACGGCGAGAGAATGGGACATGAAGAGAACCTCCTGCAATTCGCCTTTTGTTCGCCAGCGTAGCACGCGGGATTCGTGGCCGCAACAAAGAAGTGCGATTTGTTTAACGGTAGCGCGTCGAAGCTTGGCGAGAGTAGCCTCTCGTCAATCAGTGGCCGAATCGCGGCCACCGCGCGCGGCCTGCTAGAATGGGAATAGCGGCGATCGTCGCGCCAGAAAGAAGTTCTGCGAGTGTGCAACTCTGCCGCTGCAAGGAGTCCGGTGGCCAAGCTTACCGTCCTTTACGATGGCGCTTGCAACCTCTGCCGCGCAAGCGTGAACCGCGTGCGCCGCATGGACCCGCGCGGCCGCATCGAATTGCTGGACTTGCACGACGCAAGCATCCCCGCGCGCTTTCCTCAAGTCGATATCGGCGAAGCGATGCGCCTGATGCAAGCGGTCGATCCGGCGGGGCGCGTCTATTCCGGCGCGGACGCCTGGGCGCGTATCGGGCTCGCCCTGCCGGGCTGGAACCTGCTGGCTTGGCTGCTGCTCGTGCCGGGGATCCACTTCGTCGCAAGACATTTCTACGGCTGGGTCGCACGCAATCGCTATCGCTGGAACCGCGAAATTTGCGAGGACGGCACCTGCGCGCTGCACGTTGACTCGAGAACGACATCCCCAAAATAGCCGCGCCAAAAAAATCTCAAAATCTGCAAGTCCCGCCGCCCCGGTATAATGTCCCGCGTCTATGGACTGGACTCCCTCGTCCGTAATTCGTTGGCTCTTTGACTCGCGAAACGGCCTTAGCGACCGCTTCCTCGCTCGCTGGATATTCTTGCGCGCGCTCGGCGTAATCTATTTTTCCGCTTTTTTCTCGCTGGTCTTTCAGATCCGCGGACTCATCGGACCAGCAGGAATTCTGCCCGCCGGCGAATTCCTCAAAAGCGTTGCCGCTCAATTCGGCGATGCAAGATATTGGTATGCGCCAAGCGTCTTATGGTTTTCCAGCGGCCCGCACATGTTGATGGTGCTTTGCTGGGTGGGTTTGGCGGCGGCAGCGCTGCTTATCCTCAATATCTGGCCGCGCGCGATGCTCGTTGTTTGCTTCGTGTGTTTTCTTTCGTTCGTCAGTGCGGCAGGAGATTTTTCGGGCTACCAATCGGACGGGATGCTGCTCGGCGCGGGATTTCTCTCCTTCTTTTTTGCACCCGCAGGATTCCGGCCAGGCCTTGGTGAAGCCCGCCCGCCGGTGCGCGCCGCGCTCTACCTGCTGCTCTGGGAATGGTTTCGCATCTATTTCGAATCCGGCGTCGCGAAGATCATGGGCGGCGATCCCGAGTGGCGCCACTTCACCGCGCTAGATGAGTATTATCAGAACGGCCCTCTTCCAACCTGGATCGGCTGGTACGTCCAGCATTTCCCCCACTGGTTCCACGCCACCACGGCTTTCTTTACCCTCGCTCTCGAACTTGTCCTCATCTGGGCTGCGTTCCTTCCACGGCGCATTCGTATCGCGCTTTTTCTCGTCGTCACTCCCTGGCAGATCGGCATCATTCTAACAGCCAACTACACATTCTTGAACTATCTCGTCCTAATGCTTGGATTTCTGCTTCTCGACGACCGCTTCCTGGCGCGATTTTTCCCGGCAAAGTGGAAAAAGCCGCTTCTTGATCGCGCGGTTAGACCGGCCGTCGAATCGGTTTCCCTGGGCGAAGGCGCGCTTTCGATTTTGGACGCGCCCGCGGCCCCCGCTGCAAAAGCGGCTCAAACAAGGAACGAAAACGACAGCCTTGCGAATCGATGGAAGAAACTCCGAGCGCAGCTTGCGCCCGCGCGTATCGCCATCGCCGCGGTTCTGTTGACGTGGATTTTCTACGCCACTGCCGTCGAGCTGGTTTGGATGGTCTCTCCAATACCGTTTCCCACGACGCCGGTCTCGCTGCTCGATCCCTTTCGCATCGCCAATCGCTACGGCCTGTTCGGGATGATGACGCGCGGCCGCTACGAAATCGAATTCCAAGGCTCGAACGACGGCAAAACCTGGATCGCGTATCCCTTTCGCCACAAGCCGCAGGATCTGGACAAAGCCCCGCGCATCTACGCGCCCTATCAGCCGCGCTTCGATTGGAATTTGTGGTTCGCCTCGCTCGGCGAGTGGCGCGACAATCCCATTGTTCTTCGCACGGAACGGCGTTTGCTCTCGAACGATCCGGATGTTCTCGCGCTTTTCGCGTCCAATCCTTTTTCGCAAGCGCCGCCAAAGGAAATCCGCGCTGTTCTCTGGCAATATTGGTTTACCTCGATGGCTGAAAAAAGAGAGCACGGTCTGTGGTGGCGGCGAAAGCTTCTGGGCCTTTACGCTCCCACCATCGAACTGGCGCCCGATGGCGGACTCATCGTCACGGAGTGGCCGGGAGAATTGCCTCCGCACGACTAAGCCGCTTGCACCCTCCGTTCCGTGCAAGGGCGTTCGTCACCGGCGAAGCCGAAGAATTAAAACCGCGCCAGCGAAAAACAGCAGTGTAGAAGCGGCAAAAGCAGCTTGCACGGAAACGGCGCTCCAAAGAAATCCCACCAGCAGACTCGACAAAAAGTCGCCCACGGCATTGACCGCGGCCAGCGTGCCGAAGGCCATGCCGTGTTGCTCCTTGGGAACAAACTCGGCCGCCACGGAGTCTTCGAGCGCCTCTTCCGTGCCGACATAAAAACCGGCCAAAACAAATATCACGCCAAGCAGCCAAAGCGAATGTGTTCCCATGCTCAGCAGAATCGCGGTGACGCCGGCCAGTCCGTAACCTGCGGCGAGAACGATTTTGCGCTGGGGAACGTGGTCGCTCAACCAGCCGCTCGCGTAAGCCGACCCCGCGTAAAACACATTGTGCAGCGTATAGAGCATCACGGCGATGCTGGCCGCGCGCGCGATTCCATATTCGGGAGCGAGCATGCGCGAGGCGTAAAGAATAAGAAGCGTATGAGAAAAATCGCCCGCGCCAAACACGCCAACGCCCAGCAAAAAACGCCGGAAGGGAACCGGCAAGTCGCGAATCCCCGCCAGAAGCGTTCGTTTTGGCTTTGCAGTGATCGGGCGCTCTCGCACCAGCAGCCAGAACGAAGCAACTGCAATCAGCCCAGGGAGAAGCGTCCACAAGAAAACTTTTTGGTAATTGTGCCCGGTTTTTTCGAGCAGCCACAGCGCCGTGAGCGGCCCAACAATCGCCCCGACCGTGTCCATCAGTCGTTCGAGGCCGAAGGCGCGCCCGTAGGCGCTGGGCGGGACGTCCGCGGCGAGCAGAGCTTTCTTCGCGGGCGAGCGCACGCCTCGGCCCAGCCAGGCCACCGAGCGGCCAATCAATACGTCATACGCACGCGTGGCGAACGCAAACGAAGCGGTGGAAAGAGCGGTGACTGCATAGCCAAAAACGGCGAGCGGCTTGCGATGCTTCAAGCGATCGGTGAAATGTCCGGAGGCGAGCTTCGTGAAGCTTGAAAGCCCATCGGAGACGCCTTCGATAATCCCGAGCCATGCAGGCCCCGCTCCGATCGAAGCCAAAAAGGCCGGCAGAATTGCCGTGGCGATTTCATGGCTCCAGTCGCTGAAGAGGCTGGTGAGGCCCACGCCCAGGACGGTGCGATTCAGCCAGGACTTTCCCGCTGCATTTTCCGTCATAGGAAAAGAGTCTACCGTCAGGCGCGTTCAACTCAATAAAGAATGGACAAACGCCAGCCCCCAAACTCGGAGCCCCTGCGTCACTCTCCCCGATTCGCCGGCATAACGCTCTTCCCCTGAAAAACAACGGCGCGGACTTTTTCGAGCGCATGAATATCACTCAAGGGATCGCCCTCGACCGCGACGAGGTCGCCTTCCTTCCCGACGGCGATCGTTCCGAGCTGATCGAGTCCCAGCAACTCCGCGCTGGTTTTAGTGCCGGAAACAAGCGCCTGCTCCGGCGTCATCCCGTATTTCACTTCCGCGATCATTTCATCGCGCACCGTTCCTGTTCCCGGCGCGTAGGAGTGGTCCGAGCCCGCGGCAATCGTCACGCCAGAATGCAGCGCGAGTTGGAAGCTTGGAAAATGCGTCTTCGCCAGCGCGTTCACTTTGGTGATCACATATTCCGGAAAATGCATTTTCACGCCGTTCGCCACGCTCTCTTCCACCACAAACAGCGTGGGAACGAGCACGACGCCGTGGCTCTTCATGAAGTCCACCGCGGCCTGATCCAGCTCCGAACCGTGCTCGATCGAATCCACTCCCGCCTCGAGCGACGAGCGGATGCTGCGAATATTTTCCGCGTGCGACGCCACTTTGACGTGCGCCATGTGCGCCTCTTCGACGATCACGCGCAACTCTTCCGCCGAAACTTGTTCCGACGTCGGCGAATCGAGCGGCGATAGCACGCCTCCCGAAGCCAGCACCTTAATCACGCGCGCTCCATACTTCAGTTGTAGATGCACGGCCTTCTCCGCGTCCGCCGGCGAATTGATGAACCCGTTCATCGGCGTATAGAAATCGTCCATCGGCAAAAAAGGCGGCGCTGGGAAGAAGTCGCCGTGGCCGCCGGGAATGGTCAGCGCGTGCGCGGCGGGAACCAGATGCGGTCCCGGAATGGTGCCTTCCTCAATCGCCGTTTTAAGAGCCACGTCAATAAAGCCCTCCGTTCCCAGAACGCGCGCGCCAACGACGCCCGAAGAAAGCGCATAGCTCATGGCCTTGCCGCCGCGAAGTGCCGATAGCGGATACGACACGTTTTGGCCAAAGGGTCCCGACCAAATGTGAATGTGCGCGTCCACGAATCCCGGCATTACGGTATAACTCGATAGATCGATTATCTCCGCTCCGGCCGCTTCGGGAATGTCCTTGCCAACCGCGGTTATTTTTCCGTCCGTGATGACCACGTCCGCCGAGGACATCGGCGGCTTACTCGCGTCATAAATCAGTTTGCCGCAGCGGACGTAAACCACCTTCGGCGCTGGCGCCGCGAACGCCACGAACGTCCCAAGCAAACACACCACCGCCGCCATCCAGATTTTTCGCATCCAACTCTCCTTTTGGGCGTTGCAAATGCCAATTTAGCCGCCGCCGATCTATTTATCGCGCGCCAGCGTAATTCGCGAAAGCGTGGAAGTCAATTAAGACATATCTTCTTTTGACGCGCCTCGATGGCAGTTCGTGCGGGTTCCCGATGCGTCCCTGCCCAGGCCGCACCCTTTAGTAGTGAAAATGAAAACGGAATTCGCCGTATATTTGGCGCGGGTCGTTGTAATGAAATCCGCCAAACGTCAAACTATTGTCAAGCTCGACGCGGCGGTTGGCCACATTCAGTGCGGTCACGGAGATGCTGTATTTTTCAAGGAAGCTTTTCCCGAGCGATATGTCAAACGTGGTGTGCTGTGGCAGATAGTTTCCCGGATATTGCGCATCCGGCATTCCGTTCGTGAACCCCGAGCCGTAGTACACGTTCGTGGAAGCATAGGCCTGCCAGGGAAGAGTGGCGTTGAAGCCCACGTTCAACGTGTTCCGCTGGTCGTGGTCTACCGGCGAATATCCCGGAAGGATGTAGAGCGGGCATGCCGTCGTCACGCCCGGGGGACAGACCAAGCCGCCGGTGATGGGTGCGGTTGCCTGCGCGATTTGATTCGCATAGGCAAGATGAAACTGCCCGCGATTCCAGAGGCGCGGCGAGCGGAGCGTCATCTCCCAGGTTTGGATTAAAGCAGCTTGCCATGTGATCGGCCAAAAGAGATTGGATTCTCCGATATTGTTGTGATCCAGCCAATTCGTTGCGCGCGTTTCAAAGGTGTCTGCATCAAGAGCCCAGCCGCGAAACGGAATCGTGACCCCAAACTGATGCTCTACGTCCCGCTCTCCGTGAATGGGAGCAAACATAAGCCCCTGATCCGTCGCCAATTCGTCGAGCGCCCCTGTACTCGTAACAATGGGTGGCGCTTGATAATAATCGCCATAAAAGGCACGGAAAACCCAGTTGAGGCGCGGAATTTTCACGGCCACGCCATATCGCGGGTCGGTGGCGTTCTCCACGATATCCGCCGTAAAATGCGATTGGCGCACACCGGCGATCAAAGTCAGCCAGGACGTGACCTTGAACTTGTCGCTGAGAAACACGTTCTCGAGTCCTCCGGTCAGCGAACCCGTCGAAGCCGGAAAATTCATGCACGGGGCAACGCAGGGCGGTGGAAAATAGTTGTAGAAGTAGTTGTTCTGATTCTGCGCGAATCCGTAGACGCCTGCCTGAATGTCATTCCTCCAAACGTTGGCGTTTACTGCCGCTTGTAAACCGCCGTAATTGGAAGTCTGATCCACGCTGGAAACCACGGGAATATCATTCGGCGAGGCTTGATAATCGGCCTTACTGTAATGATAGAAAGGTGAAACCGTCAGCAGCAGGTTGGCATTGAAGGTGTGCACCCAGGAGAATGCCACGTAGCCATCGGTTTCGTGCTCGCCATCACGCAGTCCATAGCTCGGATAGGACTGATTCCCGATGGAATTAGGATCCGGATCGATCGGTATTTGGTAATAGTCCTGGCGTAGCGAACCGACCACGCGAAATTGGTTCTGCGAGTCGAGGTTGTAAATGACCGACCCGAAACCTCCAAAGCCGTTTTCCGCGTCGTGGACAACCTGTCCGACGGGCGGTTGCAACCCGTAATCGCTGCGGTTTCCGTTCAGGCTGAGGTAGTAAGCAAGTCGCTCCGTGTGGCCGCCGCAACTGATTTGGTCGTTGGTTTGATAGAAATTGCCAAAACTGGCCGCGAGGTCGCATTCCTTATCGCGTTCAAATCCGGTTCGCGGCACGATGTTGAAAATGCCGTAGGTCCGGTCTCCGTAATTCGAGTCGTAGCTGCCTCTTTGCACTTCGAGATAATCGATGTCCTTCGGGTCGATCTGCGGACCCAAATTGATCGCAATATTTGTGTTGGGAATGGGCACCCCGTCGATCAGCCAGTCCACTTGGTGGCCTCCTCGCATATGCAACATGTCATGGGTCACGTACGCCGCCGGCACGTAATCGGTAATCATTTGCAGAGCGTTTGTGCGGTCCGCCCCCGGCGTCTCCGCGATGTCTTGACGCGAAACCAGCGTCGTGGGCGTCACGGAATCCACATTCGCCACGTTCCCCGGCGCTTCTTCAGATACTGTCGTAGTCTGGTTGACGGCGGCAATCGCAAGTTGATAGTGAAGCATCGGCGAAGAATCCGAAACCACCGTGACCGTTTCCTGTTCGTTCGCAAATCCAGTCTTCGTTACCGTAACCAGGTAATCGCCTACCGGCACTGCCGCAAAAACAAACGCTCCATCCGGGTCGGTCTGCATCGTCTGCGTCCAGTCAGACGTCGCCGACTTCAGCTTCACCGTCGCGCCTTCGATTGGCCGGTGCTGCGGATCGTGCACAATGCCCCTCACCGTTCCAAAAATGGAGGCAAATACTCCGCCAGCCGAAAGAAATACAACTCCCACGAAAAGCAACATACGCTTCATCATGAATTCTTCTCCGTTTTATGGCGGAATAATCCCGCGGCGGGCCTCATCGGCCCGGACGAATTCCCATTTGCAAAGTTGAGAAGGATTTACAGAAAGAAAAGAGACGCGCGCGGCGGGGGATACGGAGGCTCAAACGGCTGCTTGGTTTCCGTAGACTCAAGCGTAGCCAACAACATTCTCGCATCGACCGGATGCAAAACCCGGGCCGGCTCCGGCAGCACGAAAATCACGTTCGTCGTCAGAACACGGCTGCTCTCGCTGCGGCAGGACATCGAGCAATTGCACATTCCCATTTTCCCGCGGTGTTGGCAATCCATCGGCATTTCTTCTGCCATTGCTTTGCCCGAGGAGCTGTGCCCCATCTTCATCCTCGAGTGCATCATGCCCATTGGGCATATGCCCCCTTTGCAACAATCCATCACTTTACTTCCCTGCGCTGCCGCCCATGCCGCCGCCAGCATCGGCATCCAAAGCATCATGGAGCCCATCAGGCACACCCATGCGCCGAGTACTCTCCGCGAAGCCAAGCGAGAACGTGGGGTATGGCTCATCTGAATCAACCGAGCTTACCCTAGGTCGCTCGGCGCGTTCAAACTATTTGCGGCTAGGTCGTGCGGCTTTTTGCCGCCAAATTGGTTAGCATCCATTAAACGGCTGATTCCGCTCCTCTTGACTTGCCCGCGCCTCGGTCGCAGACTCATTTTATGGCTCACACGTATCTCCTATTCGATTTCGGCGCCGACGAAGAGAAAGCCCAGCTCGCTCGCCACAAGCTCGAAGGCTGGAAGCAGGCCTTCCGTCTGGACAAAAAGCTGCTCTACAAGCTCGAACGCGGCGAAGCAGATGGCAAAAATGCCGCCGAACCCGCTGCGACGCCCGCGGAAACTGCCAAAGTCGAAAAGCCCAAGGCCAAAGCAAAGTCCGGCCCAAAATCCAGCGCAAAATCCAACGCCAAGTCCAAGCCTGCCGATGAGGAATCGCTGAAGGAATCCCCGAAGGACTCCCCGGCTCCCAACGGCAAAGTACATTTGCTCGTACGCCTCTATTTTTCCGGCCACGAGAAGCTCACCGAGCACCGCTGGATCGAGCGCATCCCTTCCGAGGAGCCTTTCAAGGAAGCTTCACCTCGCGTCGTGCGCCAGGGCGAAGCGCAATGGGACGAAGTCGTCAAACAGTTCGAGTCTCTGGAATAGGATTTCCACCGTGCCCGGCAACAGCTCCGATTCGGGTATGATAGAGTCCCGCAGAGGCTAATTCCCAGTTCCCAACGAGGGCAGAACGAATGGCGTTACAAACGCGCGTGAAGCTTGGCAGGCTGGATGCCCCGAAGTTACACGGCCTCGACCGCGACACGCTCGTCCGCATTTACCGCACCATGTATCTTTCCCGCCGCCTCGACGACCGCGAAATCCAGCTCAAACGCCAAAATAAAATTTTCTTCCAGATTTCGGCGGCCGGCCACGAAGCCGTCACCGCCGTTATGGGGCTTCTTCTTCGTCCCGGCACGGATTGGATTTATTCCTATTATCGCGACCGCGCTCTTTGCCTGATGCTCGGCGTCAAGCCTCTCGACATGCTCTTGCAAGCCGTCGGCGCCAAAGATGATCCCAGCTCCGGCGGGCGCCAGATGCCTTCGCACTGGGGCCATGCCGCTCTGAACATCGTCAATAAATCTTCCTGCACCGGAACGCAGTTTGTGCAATCCGTGGGCGCCGCGGAAGCGACCCTTTATTACGAGGGGCGTCCCAAAGCTCTGGCGCAAGCCAAGAATGCGCCTCTCGGCGAACATGTCCGCCATGCCTCGGACGAAATTGTCTTCGTCTCCGGCGGCGACGGCGCCACCAGCGAAGGCGAATTCTGGGAATCGCTGAATGCCGCGTGCGCCAAAAAACTCCCTCTGCTCTATCTCATTGAAGACAACGGCTACGCCATCTCCGTTCCTGTCGAAGTGCAAACCGCCGGCGGCAGCATATCAAAGCTCACCCGCGGTTTCCCCGGCTTGCACGTCGCCGAATGCGATGGCACCGATCCCCTTGAAAGCTACGCCGTCTGCAAGACCGCGGTTCATTATTGCCGCGACCGCCGCGGGCCTGCTCTCATTCACGCCCATTGCACGCGGCCCTATTCCCACTCGCTTTCTGATGACGAGAAGCTCTACAAGACGCCCGAAGAGCGCGAAGACGAAGCGCACCGCGATCCCATTTCGAAATTTTCCCTCTTCCTCGTTCGCGAAGGCATCCTCGATCAAAAAGAGATGGAATCCCTCGAAGCCGATGTCGACCTCGAAATCCGCAACGCCGCCGACGAAGCGCTCGCCGCCGAAGAGCCGTCGATCGATTCCATTCGCGTCAATATTTATTCGCCGGATGTCGATCCCACCTCTTCCGCGTTCGAGGCCCAGCCGCAGTTTCACGGCGCTCCCAAGACCATGGTCGAAATGGTCGCCGCCACTCTCTCCGACGAAATGAGCCGCGACGAACGCATCACCGTTTTCGGCGAAGACGTCGCCGACGCCAGCCGCGACGAGCATCTCAAGGACATCAAAGGCAAGGGCGGAGTCTTCAAAGCGACGGCGGGCCTGCAGCGCAAGTATGGCTCCGACCGCGTCTTCAACACGCCTCTCGCCGAAGCCAGCATCGTCGGCCGTGCCATCGGCATGGCCCAGCGCGGCCTCAAACCCGTCGCCGAAATCCAATTTTTCGATTACATCTGGCCCGCGATGATGCAAATTCGCGATGAACTTTGCGTCATGCGCTGGCGCTCGAATGGCGTTTTCAAATCTCCCGCCGTGCTGCGCGTCGCCATCGGCGGCTATCTCACCGGCGGCGCGATTTATCACAGCCAGAGCGGCGAATCCATTTTCACGCATTGTCCCGGCTTGCGCGTCGTCATGCCCTCGACGGCTCTCGACGTCGCGGGCCTGTTACGTACCGCCATCCGTTGCGACGACCCCGTAATGTTTCTCGAACACAAGCATCTCTATCGCCAGCCCTACAACCGCTCGGAATATCCCGGCCCGGATTACACCGTGCCCTTCGGCAAGGCCCGCCTCGTTAAGGAGGGCGCCGACGTCAGCATCATCACTTACGGCGCGCTCGTGCATCGAGCCGAAGTCGCCGCCGCGCAATTGCTTCGCGAAGGCATCTCGGCGGAAATCGTCGACTTGCGCTCGCTTTCGCCGTACGACTGGGAAGCCATCGCCAAAACCGTCCGCAAAACGCATCGCGTTCTCGTGGCTTACGAAGACATGCTGAGCTGGGGCTATGGCGCCGAAATCGCCGCCCGCATCGCCGATGAACTTTTCGACGAGCTCGACGCTCCCGTCAAGCGCGTCGCCGCCATGGACACCTTCTGCGCCTATCAGCCCAAGCTCGAGGACGTCATTCTCCCGCAGACCTCCCACATCACCGCCGCCGTCAAACAGCTCCTCGAATACTAAGTGGCACAGGCTTCAGCCTGTGCTCTTCTGCTCTACTCTCTTGCTCTGTTCTTGTACCGACTATCTCCTCCTCCGAATTCTTTCTCCAGGAAACTTTTCCCCCCTTTTTGGCGTATCCTGTTATAGGAAAGGCTGCAAATTCCGTTCTTTGGGGGTACGCCATGACTTGCCCAAATTGCTCAAAAGACATCGCCATCGGTTCCAAGTTCTGTTACAACTGCGGCGCGAAGCAGCCGGAATCCGGCGCGCCAGGACTTTCTCCCGCGACGGGTGCGCCAAAGAAGCTCATGCGTTCAAGCACCGACAAGAAAATCGCCGGTGTTTGCGCGGGCCTCGCCGACTACTTCGACATGGATCCGACCATCATCCGTCTCATCTGGGTATTGTTCCTGATTTGCGGCGGCACGGGCCTTCTCGCCTACATCATTCTCTGGATCGTTCTGCCCGTCGCTCCCGGCGGAGTCATTCCCACTTCCAGCACGGTCACCACAGCCTAGCGTCCGGCTGACCTTGCACTTGTAGGGGCACGATACATCGTGCCCTCCGGGGTGTTAGGTCCTTAAGTGGCATTGCATGCAAGCAGTGGAGTGATTCCCACTTCGGCCAGCGTCACCACGAGTGAGCCTCGCGTCCTACAAACGCTCCGAAACGCTCTCAGGAGCGTCGCCAGTCTCAGTGTCCTCTGTGCTCTTGAGGCGATCCACTTGTACGGTAACCGCTGCCAGACTCGAAGGACGTTAGCCACTGCACACGCGTAAAGTGTTCGAGTTACACTGTTTTTCGACGGGTTATACGTAAATGGGCTCTTTATGAACCCTGGATGGCTTTTCATGTGCAGACCTGCAAGGGCCGCCCTCGATGAGAAGACCTTTCGCTCGAAATTCGTTCGCATGTCCGGAATGTAGGAAAAAATTGAGAGTTAAGCAGGCCGGGTCAGGCTCAGAGCTGTAATTGTCTTTCTGCTTTCCCCGTGCTGGGCTAGGAATTCGGCCTCGCGCGGATTGAGTCTTGTCATCGTTTCCTCCCTGGGGCTGGGCCGCTGGGACTTGCCGCAAAGTCATTCGAACATCTGATGTTTCCTCCACGAGTCGTAGTTCGTCCAAGGACGACCCTGAAGTAAAGCGCTGCCCAAAATGCGGCATTGAGCTTGAAGACAATTCGAGATGCACAAACCTTTCGCATGTTCGGTGATGCGGCGTAAGATTCGAAATTGTAATGGGGAGGGGACCGCTGTTAATTGCGGTGGGTTCAGTTCGTTGGCTTTTCGTCGGCACCCCTTTGGCCGCATTAATAGGCTATGAATTTGGCATCCGAGGAATCAACGTTAGCCTTCTCCCGCGCGCTATCTTCCTGGGCGGGGCTCCAATCTTTGGTTTGGTGCTCAAGCTAGTTGCAGGCAATATCCGTTATGTGCGATGTCAAAGCCGCTCCGACGACTAATCCCACCCCGATAGCCTGGCAGCCGCTAGCGCATCGCCGCCCGAAGGACCTCTAGAATCAACTTCATCATCTTTGCACTACGGCTGCAATGGTACTCAGCCTAAAAAATAACAGCCCGGTTGTCGGGTTACCGGAGATATGAAGCAAAACTTCACTTGTTCGGTGACGGCGCTAATCGTCCAAGTGCCCCAATGGTTGGCTTCGATTACTTCCTCGAATGCGATTCCGGGATAACTTCCGTGGAGCCGACAACTCGCTCCGAATCCGTCGGACTTGAACCCCAACTCCGTGAACCCTGAGAACTCTGTGTTAAAAGACTCTTCGCAAAGCTTGACGCGGCCTGAACCATGCTCTATTTGCCAGCTTTCGGATTCCGTGGCCCGCGTGACTTTCCTCCGCTCTCGAACAGCGGATAGTCCACCGACAGCGCTCCCGCTCCCGTCGTCGCCAGCACAAAACATCCCGCCGCCACCGCCATCGGGTAGGCGTATTCGTGCACGGCCAGATAGCTGTGCGGCGGATAGACCTGCCACATCAGGAATATCATCTCAATCGCCAGCAGCAGCGCCGCTCCCCGCGTGAAGAGTCCGATCAGCAACAAGCCTCCGCCGAAGAGTTCCAGCACGCCAGCAATGTAAACGAAATAGCCGGGAACGCCGTGCTGCGCGAAAACCGCTTGCATGGCGACGGGCCGGTGAGCCAGCAGCGGATAGCCATGCGACATGAAAATGACGCCAAAAGCCGCGCGCAGTGCCAGCAAGGCAAGCGGCTGCAGGGCATTGAGAGATTTCATCGAGTTCCTTTGCCGTGAAGTTGCAAAACAATCCGGGCGCAGCGGCATTTTAGCAGAAAAGCAAACCGCGCACGGCAGGCCCCGGTCCTGGCCTGGAATCAGGTACAATTCTTAATGAACAACAAGTGGGACGCCCAGACCCGATGTCAACCGATCAAGCGCCTCTCGAAGGTGTAGCCGTGCCGCACCCGGACGCTGCCGCCGAAAAATTTGCGCGGCCTTCCTATGAAACGACCCGTGGAAACGCCTCATGAAACGCAAGCTTCTCATTGCCGTTCCGCTTCTACTCCTCGTTGCCGTGACGGCCTGGTTCTTCCGGCCCAAGCACGAAACGCTCGGCGAGGCCTATGTGGGCGAACGCACCGCCATCCTCTGGAGCAGCGTGGCGCAAGTGCGCGAGCCGCTGGACACGTTGCATTACGGCGACCGCGTCGATGTCGTCGGAAAACGCAACGACAGCATCAAAGTGCGAACCGTCGCCGGCGAATTGGGCTGGGTCGAAGGGCGCTACCTGATCGAGCCGGCTCTCTGGCAGCGCAGCATGAAGCTCCTGAAGCAAGTCACGCCGATGCCCGTGCAGGCCCGCGGCCGCACCAAAGTTCCCACCAATCTTCGCGTTGCTCCAGGCCGCACCCAGGCGCGCCTCTATCAGTTTGGCCGGGGCGTTCCTGTCGAGGTTGTCGGCCGCGCGGTTGCGGATTGGGTTCAGGTCTCGGACGAAAAAGAATCGCTTGGCGAGCCGCCGGATACCAAAAAAGAAGATTGGTATTTGGTCCGCGCCGTGGCCACGCGCCCGCCGGGAGAATCCGAGACGCGCGCCTCGGAAACGACCACCACGCAGCCCGGCGACCAATCCATGCCCATCGCCGGCTGGGTGATCGCGCGCTTCATCGAGCTCGATTTGCCCGACGCCATTCGCGATGAAGCCACGTCCGCGGACATTCGCCCCATCGCCTGGTTCGAGCTGAACCGCGTCAGCGATCCTGCCTCCGGCGACAAACCTCAATATCTCGTTGCGGCGGCGCGCGGCCCGGAAGGCCAGCCTTGCGATTTCACCACCATCCGCGTCTATACCTGGAACATCCGCAAAGAGCGCTACGAAACGGCCTTCATCGAAAACGACCTCTGCGGCCAGTTGCCCGTGCAAGTCGGAAAAAGTTCCAAAGACGAACCTGAATTTCGCTTCCACGAACTGGATAATCCGCAGGAACACGTCTACCGCCTGATCCAAACCGTCGTCCGCCGCATCCGCCAACCCGGCGAAGAGCCAAAAAAATCCGCCCACGCTCGAACGGCCAAGCAAACAATGTAAACTCCCATTGCGGTCCCGGCCCATGTCTTCATAAGCTCGACAAATAAGATCGCGCAATCTTGCGAAAGGAACAAAAGAAGAATGACGCTGCATATCAGCGAAGACGAAGTGCGAGCGGTTCTCACCATGCCGATGGCCATCGAGGCCGTCGAGGAAACTTCTCGAAAGCAGGCCACCGGAGATGTGGTCGTGCATCCGCGGCGCCGCTTCGAGCTGCCGGGCGGAGGATTTTTTCATTACATGGCCGCGGCCGATTTTTCCTCCGGCTATATCGCCATGAAGCAGTACACATTTGCGAGGGGAGAGCTGAAATTCTTGGTGCCGCTCTATGAAATGAAAACCGGCGAATTACTGGCGCAAATCGAGGCCGATTACATGGGCCAATTGCGCACGGGAGCCGCTTCCGGTGTGGCTACAAAATATCTCGCGCGCCAGAACAGCCGCGTCGCCGCTATTATCGGCACCGGAGGCCAGGCGCGCACGCAACTGGAAGCGATCGCGCTCGTGCGAAAACTGGAATCGGCGCGTGTGTACGGCCGCAATCCCGCAAAACGAGCGAAATTCGCCGAGGAAATGACCGCGCGGCTGGGCCTGCCCGTCCTAAGCGCGTCGTCCTCGAGCGAAGCCGTTCGCGGCGCGGATATTCTTTGCACCGCCACGACCTCCGCGAATCCAGTGGCCAGCGGCGAGGACCTTGCGCCCGGCGTGCACGTGAACGCCATCGGCGCCAATCACGCGCACAAACGCGAGCTGGATGACGATGCCGTCAAAAGCGCCGACGTCATCGTCGTCGATTCCATCGAACAATCGCGCCAGGAAGCCGGCGATCTGATTCTCGCGTTTCAGGGCGATGAAATCTGCTGGACCGGCGTGAAAAAACTTTCCGAAGTCGTCGCCGGCAAAACGACCGGGCGCACCAGCGACGCGGAAGTCACGCTCTTCAAGTCGAATGGGATCGCTTCGTGGGATCTGGCCGTCGCGATGAAAGTCTATGCGCTGGCGAAAGAGAAAGGATTGGGTCGGGAGTTGCCGTTTTGGAAAAACAGCGTCGAGATGCAAGCGCGCTGATTAGCTGGGCGCTCCGCCAAGCTTCCGGCGTATCGCCTCGTGCAACTGCGTGCGCACATCGGCCGGAAATTCCACCTCTTCGCAACCGCAGAAAATTTCAATGGTCTTTTTCGTCTGCACGATCACCAATCGGCAGTCTTCGCAGTCGCTGAGATGGCGTTCGAGTTCCAGCCTCATCGCCGCGTCGAGTTCTCCATCGATGAAATTCGAGAGTTCGTGAATGACGCCTTCGCAGTTCAATGTGCCCTGCCTTGTTGAAAGTAGCGATTCAATTTTTCTCTGAGTTTCAGCCGCGCCCGCAGCAGGCGCGATTTCACGGCGGGAACCGAAATCCCCATCGCGGCAGCCGTATCCTCGGTCGAAAGGTCTTCGATATCTCGCAACACGAAAACGGCCCGGTAGTCAGGGTCCAGCTCCTCGATCACGCCGGATAAAATACCGCGCATTTCGCTCTGCGCGAATCGCTGCTCTGGGCTCGGCCCCCAATCCTGCACTTCGCGCGGCATCAAATCTTCTTCGCCGGCAATCGGCTCGTCCAGCGAAACCTGATTCGGCCGGCGCTTCCTCAACCGCATCAAGGCTTCATTGGCCGCGATGCGCACCAGCCACGTGTAAAAGCGCGAATCGCCTTGAAACGTTTTCAGGTGGGAATAAGATTTGAGAAACGCGTCCTGCATGGCGTCTTCGGCGTCTTCGCGGTTGCCGGTGATGTTCATGGTCAGCCGGAAGATTTTGCGTTCATACCGGGTGACCAATTCTTCGAACGCCGTCACGTCGCCGGATTTTGCGGCGGCGACCAACAAGTGCTCGTCGTCGCGAGCAATGGTCGAAGGAAGCCGGTGTGGATTTGGTGTGCTCAAAATGTGCCGAGGGCTGATGAGCAGCCCCGCTCCGAAAGTCTCCGTCCTTACGTTAGCACAAAGCACGAACGCACACGCCTCATTCCCTTATTTCGATGAGGCAGGGTCGGTTCGGGATTCAAAATTTCCCAAGCAATTATCCTTAACGGCGGCGAGCGCCTTCCGCCTCGCGGCTGGTCCCGCGCATGCGATTAACTGGCACGCGCTTGCGCGGGAGCTTGACAGTCCGTGCCTGGCTGTCTACAGTTTTGGTCGAGCGTTCGCCAGAAGAACGATGGGCTACCAAGATCGCGCGATTTCCTCCCTGCTTCCGTCATCCCGGCACACCGGAATTTTTCGATTTCATTCAGTTTTGCCCGCTTTCCAGCCGCCTTCCGTTTTGGTTCGAATCGGGCGGCGCTCCTCCTTCGCGATTGAATTTAATCCTGGGCGAGAGACCTTGACCGTTGCGACCGTCCACGGTGAATCCCTCGCGTTGAGAAGCGGAAATAGGCAACACTAGGAAGATGCGAACACTGCCCGACCATCTGCGAAAAGGAATGAAGCTGATCATTATCGGCTGCAATCCGAGCGAGTCGTCCGTTCGCGTGGGACATTATTATGCCGGGCGGACGAACCAATTCTGGCCAGTCCTTTATGAGAGCGGCGTGGTGCCGGAGCCGTTTGATTATCACGACGACAAACGCGTGATCGAGTTTGGGATTGGGCTGACCGATCTGGTGAAGCGGCCGACGAAGGGTGTGGAAGAATTGACGAGAGAAGATTTCGCCGAAGGGCGGATCGTGCTTTCCCAGAAGCTCGAAGAATTCGCGCCGCATGTCGTGGCTTTCAACGGCAAAATTGTTTACGAACAATTTTCGCAGCGCAAATGTAAATTCGGCCTGCAGAAAGAATCGCTCTATGGCGCGCGCGTCTACGTGCTGCCTTCAACGAGCGGCCAGAACGCGCAGCCGAAAGGCGAGAAACTAAAACATTTTCGCAAGCTGGCCCAACTCGTGACGCGAACGGAAAAAGAACGCGATTCCAGGGAACGCGACGACAAAGGGATTTGATCCGGATATCGGAGACGGAGAAGGTATATGAGCGACGCTGCTCAATCGGCGCCCGCGGGACCTGTCCTTCTAGAACATAAGCAGGATGGCCTCGCGGTTCTGGTGTTGAACCGTCCCGACAAATTGAACGCGCTTAACAGCGAACTCTCCACTGCATTGAACGAAGCCCTCGTCCGGATTGCCGAAGACGATTCCGTGCACGTTGTGGTGCTGAGTGGAGCGGGGCGCGCTTTTTGCGCGGGAGGCGATCTCGGCGCCATCGGGCGAGGCCGCGAGCGAAATGAGACGGAGGAGCTTGGTCCGATTCTGCGCTCGGGGATGCAAGCCGTCCTGAAAATGCGGCTCATGCCGCAGCCGGTGATTGCGGCGGTGAATGGCGCGGCGGCCGGCGCGGGAATGAACATCGCGCTTGCCGCGGATATACGCATCGCAGCGGACACGGCGACGTTCGGCGAAAATTTCTCGCGCGTCGGACTCTTTCCGGATTATGGCGGGACTTTTTTTCTGCCGCAACTTGTGGGGCCATCGGTGGCCGCCGAACTGTTTTATACGGGGGAAATGATCGATGCGGCGACGGCGCTGCGGCTGGGCATCGTCAACCGCGTCGTGCCAGCGGCGCAGTTGGAAGCGGAAGTGAAGACATTGGCGGGAAAAATCGCGCAGGGTCCGCCGCTGGCGATTCGTGCCGTGAAGAAGGTATTGTTCGGAAGCCACAAAGAGGCGTTGGTGAAGGCGCTCGATCACGAGGTCGAGCTGCAAATGAAATGTTTCCATTCCGAGGATTGCCGCGAGGGGATTCGGGCGTTTTTCGAGAAGCGCGCGCCAAATTTTCATGGCAAGTAGAGAATGAAAATCCCGGGTTTTCCTTGGCCGGGTTTTTCTGGGCCTGAATTTTCCCTGGAAAGATAAACCTTATGGACGACTTGCAAATCACGGCAAAAGAAGTGAACGAACGCATTGCACGCGGCGAAAAGATGCTGCTGGTGGACGTGCGCGAACCGTGGGAGTACGAACTTTGCCGGATTCCCGGAGCGCGGCTGATTCCACTAGGCACGCTTCCCGCCAGTCTGAATTCGCTGCTGGACGCTGATGACGTGATTTGTTACTGCCATCACGGGATGCGCAGCCTGGATGCCGCGGCGTGGCTGAGGAAGCAGGGCGTCGAAAGCGCGAGATCGTTGGCCGGGGGAATCGAACGCTGGTCGGTTGAGATCGATCCGCAAGTTCCGCGATACTAGGCAATGAAAAGCAATGGCCAAGATTAAAATTCGGTTCCTTGAAAAACCAACTTGAACGACATGCCGCAAAGCAAGAAGTTTCTTGCTCGAACACGGTGCTGAACTGGATTCGCGCGACCTGGATAAAGAAAGCCTGAGCGAGGCGGAACTCGACGAGATAATCGGAGCGCGCGAGTACAGACAATTCCTGAATCCGCGGAACGAGCTTTATCGCACGAAAAACATGAGCCAGAAGCCGCCGACAAGGGCGGAAGCGATCAAGCTGATGGCAAAGACGCCAAATCTCATTCGACGGCCCGTGGCGATACGCGGCGAACAAATCGTTTTGGGCTTCGACGAAGAAGCGTTCAAGAAATTGCTCAAGCCCTGATCGCTAGAACGATGGTGCGCGGACCCGATGCGACGCGGGGCCGATGCGGCTGGCGATGCGGCAAAAAAACGCGAGGCAGCGAAGAATGGGCGAGGCAATATGAGTATCGAGACCATCGCCATTGTGGGTGCGGGAGAACTGGGACGCGAACTCGCGTACAGGTCGATACTCGCGGGATACCGGACCATTCTTGAAGACATTTCGCCTGCGGCGCTCGAGCAGGGAATTGCGCGGATTGCGCGAGAGCTCGCCGCGGATTTCGCAGCTGGGAAAATTGTGGCACACGTTCGCGACGCGGCGCTTACGAATTTGCGTACGGCAAACTCCGCTGAAGATGCATCCCGCGAAGCCGATCTGATCATCGAGACTGCTTCGGACGAAATGGAAACGAAGATTGAGCTTTTTACCATCTTCGATAAATTCGCCAAACCTGCGGCTATTTTTGCGAGTACAACCAAGACGTTTTCCATAACCGATATTGCCGCGGTGACATTCTGCCCGGAGCGGTGCATCGGGATGCGCTTCTTGGCGGGCGATCCCCGCGCGAATCGGCTGGAACTTGTTCGAGGACGCGAAACTTCCGAAGAAACAAGCAAGGCGTGCGAGGAAGTTGGCGTCCGGTTCGGGAAAGAAGTTGTGGCTGTTCCGGACGTGCAGGAACTTGCACCTGGATGCCCGGGTTGCCATCCGGCGTATGAAGGAGACGCGGGCGACGGAATCGCAGCGCGGACGGAATGCAAGATTGAGCATGACTAAGACGCTGAAAGATAAAATCGTCATCGAGCAAGGTGACCTGACCGAGATGGCCACGGACGCCATCGTGAACGCCGCGAACAATGACTTGAAACTCGGCGGAGGCGTCGCGGGCGCCATCCGGCGCAAGGGCGGCGAAGAAATTCAGAACGAATGCGACGCGATCGGAAGCATCCCGCTCGGCTATGCAGCCATCACCGGCGGCGGCAAATTGAAAGCGCGGTTCGTGATTCACGCGGCCAGCATGCAGCTTGGCGGGCGGACCACGGCGGCGGCGCTGCGAAACTCGATCGCGCATTCCTTGCGCATCGCGGCGGAACGCGGGCTAAAGACGATCGCATTTCCGGCGGTGGGGACGGGAATCGCCGGGTTTTCGATGGAAGAGTGCGCCGTGATCATGCTCGAAGAAGCAGCCCACCATTTGAAATCAGAGCCGTCAGTCGAGAAGATTTACTTCGTGCTGTTCGACGACCGCGCTTGCGATGTGTTTACGCGAGCCTGGAAGAAGCTGCAGGTGGGCACCTCCGCGAGTGCTCGCAGCACTTAGGAAGAGTTCTGCCATCCGACTGTCCCACAAGGAATCTTTCCAAGCTGCACAACTGCATGGTGGCCCCCCACTTTTTTGTAAGTGTTGATTCTAAAAGAGTTAGCGTCTCTGTAAGTCCTTTAGAATCAGTGTTTACGGACTGTCTGTAGGTGTTGATTCTAGAGCGTTTCTAATTTAAGTACTTACATATCCGGATGAAGCAAAATAGTTCGCGCATTCGCTTGCTGTGACAGTGTTGAGGAGTTCGCCGATTTCTTTCCATAGTTCCTCGGTGGATCGTTTGGCGGCTTTGCGGAGCAGCGCCTTGAGTTTTGCGAAGAGCTTTTCGATGGGATTCAGATCCGGAGAATAGGGCGGCAGATAGAGCGCTCTGGCACCGACCGCGGTAAGGGCTTGTTGGACCCCGTGCACTTTGTGGCTGCTGAGGTTATCGAGGATGACGAGGTCTCCGGTTTGGAGTGTGGGGCACAGAAATTGTTCCACCCAGGCCAGGAATAGCTCGCCGTCCATGGGCCCGTCGACGACCAGGGGAGCGGTCAATCGATGGTGGCGCAGGCCGGCGACAAAGGTCGTCGTTTGCCAACCGCCCAGGGGCGCCGAACCCACGCAGCGACAACCCTTGGGGGCGCGGCCATGGCTCCGCGTCATGTTGGTCGCGGCCCAGGTTTCATCGATAAACACCAGCTTTTCGACGTCCAGTGCAGACTGCGCTTCACCCCAGGCGCGCCGCGCTGCCTGCACGTCCTCGCGCTCTTGCTCGCTGGCGTGCAGCGTTTTTTTTGAACGTCAGATTCCACTTGTTCAACTGATGCCAAAGTGCGCCGATTTTGATCCCTATACCCTGCGACGCCAACCGCTCTTGCAACTCGGCCAGAGTCAGTCCCGGCTCGGCGGCGATCCAGCCGCGCAAAGCGGACTCCGCTTCTACCAACCGGGACCGGCGATGGCCGCCGATCGGAAAACTGCTGCGTACCCCGGTTTCTTGCTCGCGGTCGCGCACTTGGTAGACATAGAAGCGGCTGACCTCAAAGCGGCGCGCGATAGCCGAAGGGGCATCTCCCCGGGACAAAGCTCGCAGCACACGATCACGCAAATCCTGTGAATACGATTGCATCCGCACCTCCCGCGAACCAACAGGAGGATTATCGCACAAATGTAGATACTTAAATTAGAAATGCTCTAGGCAACTTAACTGCGCTGGTTTCAGGTAAAACGCGCGAGTTTCTGTACTCTCCCCAAACAGTTTGAGGCCTATATCCCCCCACCCGGGGGTGTCCGCAAGTTATGAAGTAAATGCGTGAAGAGATTGGGGTTGCGGGAAATCCTGCGAGTACGCACTTTGCGGTTGGGGAATGGCGAAGTGCCGAAGAGTCTAGAGGTGGCCCCCGGGGTATCGCGTAGGTGCTCATTCCAAAGATAGATAAAGTCGTTTGTTACCCATGCAGTTCTGTAAGTGTTGAATCTGAAAGACTTGTTCACGGGTCCGAAAAGCAAAAACGCCGACATGAGTGTCGGCGCGAAGGACGTAGCTAAAAGAATACCCAGTGTTAAAAGTACTACGGAATTCACTTTTTGTCAAGCAAAAAGTGAGGCAAAATCGGCGCCAGGCCGGTGCGTCCGGTATGGGCCGATCAAGCCAGGAAGAATCAAGCTGGACTGCATCGTGCCGCCGGGTCATGCGATTAGACAGGCAATCGGGTCGCGAAGCCGCGACCTCACCGAAAAGGACTTCCGACCCAAAATAGCAACTGGCTAGCGCGTCACCACTCGAAATCCCGGAACTTGCCAGAAGCGAACTTCTGGCCGCAATAACCTCCGATTAGCGCGTGATCCGGCCAGATTCGATGGCAAGCATCGTCGTGCGGGATCCCTACCGCCTTTCCGCTACTTCACCGAAGCGCACACCCTTCCTTACCAGAGCTGCCTTCTAGGTGATTCCTCCTGTTGGTTCGCGGGAGGTGCGGATGCAATCGTATTCACAGGATTTGCGTGATCGTGTGCTGCGAGCTTTGTCCCGGGGAGATGCCCCTTCGGCTATCGCGCGCCGCTTTGAGGTCAGCCGCTTCTATGTCTACCAAGTGCGCGACCGCGAGCAAGAAACCGGGGTACGCAGCAGTTTTCCGATCGGCGGCCATCGCCGGTCCCGGTTGGTGAGAGCGGAGTCCGCTTTGCGCGGCTGGATCGCCGCCGAGCCGGGACTGACTCTGGCCGAGTTGCAAGAGCGGTTGGCGTCGCAGGGTATAGGGATCAAAATCGGCGCACTTTGGCATCAGTTGAACAAGTGGAATCTGACGTTCAAAAAAAACGCTGCACGCCAGCGAGCAAGAGCGCGAGGACGTGCAGGCAGCGCGGCGCGCCTGGGGTGAAGCGCAGTCTGCACTGGACGTCGAAAAGCTGGTGTTTATCGATGAAACCTGGGCCGCGACCAACAACTTGTTCTTAAGTTGTCGCACACGAGCATGAGCCCGGACCTTAGCCCATGTTTTTCTTGCAGGATGTGCACCAAGGCAACTTGGAAAACTCCTCTGAGCCCTACTCCGAGCTTTTCCATTTCATCTGATAAATCTGGGTCACGCTGGTATCGCTCATCGTTGCGATATTGCCCTCTGGAGTGATGGACACGAAATCCTGCACTCCATCCAGTAATGCATTCATCCCCGTAAATTTGGTGAATAACTCCCACTTCCCATCTGGCACCGTGAGCCGGTAGATTCCGGTTTGCTGGCCGGCACCTGCTTCCCCCGGGCCTTGCATCATATAGAGCGACTTCGAATCCGGCGCCCACACAAAAAATCCCCAATCGTGTTCAAGAACCTCCAACCGTTTCCATTGCTTTGTCTTCACGGAATAAATCGCCAGGCTCTTCGGAGGATTCTGAATTGCTGCCAGGTACTGCCCGTCGGGCGACCACAGGGGCGCATAGTAGCCATCCGATCCCGGCATGGCCGACACCTTCCTTGTGTCCATATCCAGAATACGGATGCGCAAGTGTCCGGGGATTGGGTAATCGTTAAAGTAAATGGACTTCCCGTCCGGCGACCAGCTCGGCAGTACTTCCATGAAACCCTGCGAAGTCAGCTTTTCCGGTGCGCCGCTATCGACGGTGACGCGATAAAGCTCCTGCCAGTTGCTGTAGGCAATCCATTTGCTGTCCGGGGACCACGTGGGCATCGTCGCCAGAGTGTCTGTGAGTTGCAACCTCTCGCTGCCGTCGATCTTGCACCGCCACAAATAACCTCTAGGATAATCCGTGTATGCCATCCATTTTAGGTCTGGTGAGACCACCAGCTGCGTCGCGGGTAGTCCTCCCAGGTATGGCAAAAACCGCTTTTGATTTTCGTCGTAGAAGTGCATCGATCCCTGCGCAAGGCGTCCCACAACGAACATTCCGTTGCCGTCCCGGCTCGGCGCCATTCCGATCACTTCTGGCTGGCCGGGCGTCAATCGGGCCGCCGACGGCTTTTTCCAAAGCTCGTACCACTGCGGCTCAAAATATTCGTAAATGTTGTTGGATCCGTCCCTCCACGAGCTAAAGAGAAAATGCTTTCCGCCCGGCGTCCAGATTCCGGCATAAGTGGAGGCGTCCTGCGGCCAATGTCGAGGAAGAGGAAGCAGATGCGGATTACTGCCGTCCACATTCAGCTCCCAAATCCTCGTAACATCGTCCTCCAGGATGCTTCTGGACACCGTTACACGAATTTTTTTAGAGTCCGGCGAAAAAGCGGGATTGCCCGACACCATGTGGTGAGTGTTCCAGATCTCCTTTGCGTTTTGTCCGTCGCTGTCACACACATAGACTGATTCCTTTTCATTGAAGGCAATCAGCTTGCCATCCGGAGAATAACTTGCGCCGCGCGCCGTGATATTTCCCAACCGCTTCGCCGCGCCTCCCAGCACGGGCATGGTCCATATTGTTCCCCGCTGCGTTTCATCGTTCAGGTCGCTCAGCAGCAGCAAAAACTCTGAACCATCCGGCGAAATATCCAGGACACTCATGTTGGCGATCGCGGCGCGGAGAGGCGCAGTGGCTCCGCCCTTTACAGACATTTCGACGGGGTTACGTTCGCTGACGAAATAAATACGCGTTCCGTCCGTAACGATCGGGGGACTTTTGGTTTCGCTCGAAAAAGTGAGCTGCTCCATTGGCAGCGGAGCGGAACCGGCGGGCGTGCTGCGGCCGGTCAGCCCAAGCCACGCGGCAGCGCAGACCACCGCCGTGGCAGCGGCTCCAATCCAGACCCACTTCTTCGACATCGCTTGCGTGGGCGGCTGTGCCGGCAACCCGCTCTGCGATCGCTCCGTCTCCTTCTTCGTCAGGCGGCGCAAATCCACCATCAGTTCATGCGCCGTCTGATAACGGTCTTCGCGATCCTTCTCCAGAGTCTTCGCAACGATTCGTTCGAGTTCTTCGGGTAGCTGGGGATTCAGCCCGCGAATGGGTTTCGGTTCTTTGTGCAGAATTTCCCCGATGATCGTCGCGGAAGATTCGCCGGGGAAGGCTCGCTTGCCGGTTGCCATCTCATACAGAACAATCCCAAACGAAAAAATGTCGCTCCGCGCGTCGATGTCCCTATCCTGTGCTTGTTCCGGGGACATGTACGCCACGGTTCCGACAATAGAGCCGCGCTCCGTGATCGGAACGGAAATCGTTGGCGACTCGCCGATTGGCGTGCTATCCAGAATCACACGTTTGGCCAGGCCGAAGTCGGCCAGCTTCACCTCACCCCGGTTGGTAACAAAAATGTTGGATGGCTTGATATCCCGGTGGACGATCCCGTTCTTATGCGCAATGTCCAATCCTGCGGCAATCTGCATCGCGTAGTCCAGCAACGTCTCCAGTGGGAGAGGACGCGAGCCGATCTTCTGCTTCAGCGTCTGGCCTTCGAGCAGCTCCATGGCGATGAAGGTCTGGCCATCTTGCTCGCCGATGTCATAGACGGTACAAATGTTGTGATGATTTAGCGCTGACGCCGCTTGCGCTTCGCGTTGAAAACGCGCCTGCGCGTGGGCATCCCGCTGTCCTTCCGGTGGGAGAAACTTGAGGGCCACGAAACGTCCTAGCCGGGTGTCCTCGGCCCTATACACCACTCCATTCCCTCCAGCGCCAAGCTTTTCGACAACGCGGTATCGTGATGTCGTTGGCTGGCTGCTGGATGGTGTCCGTGGTTCCTCCATTCTTCGGGTATCTTAGGGGTATCTCTCTATGCAAGTCAATCAAGCAGGTTGGGTACATGCCTGCTTGTTATAATTCGCTCCAGCTCCTGGATTGTTGGCAAACCGGGAGTTTCCAGAAACGAGGTCCTGGGAAGCCGCGAGTTCGCGATCCAATGGCCTGTCTAATCGCATGACCCAATCCCGGGACACCCCGTAGCTTGCCTCTTCCAGACTCCATCCGTCCGAACTTACCCATCGGCCTAGCACGGGGTAGCGTCAGTTCTTTTGTGTAAAATCCGGTTTTGAGTAGAAAAAAGCGTGCTTTCCTCTGGAGCGCGAACTCAAAGAGGAGGAACACCCCAGTGCGAGAATTCAAAGTCCTCGATGACGGCCAACCTAAGCCGGACTTTGCCGACTGCCAGGAATTCTTTGCGCAGGATCTTACCGAGTGTCTGCCACCCAGGGCGCACAAACGAGTTGAGGAGCAAAATCAATCCACGTGAGCCGTTCAGTTTGCGATAGCGCGTGAATCGTCCAAGTGTCGCGAGCGTTGCTTCGACAGCCTCCTCGAACCCCTTTTTTTCGGAGGACCTTTGGTTAGCCGACGACTCGGAATGTGACGGTCGAGGAGTGTGCGGTTCCGCGACAGTCTTCTGCCCGAAACGAACAGCTCGGGGCGCCCGGCGTTGTCGATTTGCCTATAAATCCAGATGGCAGATAGACTTAGCTGGGCGGAAGTCTGGAAGGACATCTGCACTTAACACTTTGGATTTCAGGGGGATGCGCCTATGCGAACGCTCTGGCAAGATTTGAAATACGGCCTGCGCATGCTGGCGAAGTCGCGGGGTTTTACGGCGGTCGCGGTTTTGACACTGGCGCTCGGCATCGGGGCCAACACCTCGCTTTTTTCGGTGGTGAACGGCGTCCTGCTCAATCCTCTTCCTTATCCGGATCCTAATCAGGTGGTCAGCGTCGCCGGCGAAGCTCCGGGATTTGGCGAAGCCTCCATCTCCTACCCCGACTACCTCGACTGGGTGCGCGACAATCATTCCTTCTCTTCGCTGGCCGCTTACAAATCATTCCAGGGCTTCGGCCTGCTCGGGCGGGGCGAGCCTCAGCGCGTCTCCGCCAGCTATATCACCGCGAATTTTTTTCCCACACTAGGCGTCACGCCCCTCCTCGGCCGTAATTTCTCGGCGGCGGAAGACGAATTGAACGGTGCGCCCGCAGTGCTTCTGAGCGGTGGGTTCTGGAAAGCGAAGTTCGCCTCCTCGCCCGCTATCGTCGGCAAAACGCTGAATCTCGACGGCACGGACTACACCGTTGTCGGCGTCCTGCCGGCCAATTTTTACTTCTGCTGCCGATCCATGAATTTTCGCTTAAGCGATGTGTACGTTCCGCTGGGCGCTTACAAAAGTCCCTTGATGCAGGACCGCAGAACGCATCCCGGAATTCGAGCCGTCGGAAGGCTCAAACAGGGCGTTACGCTGGCCCAGGCGCGGGCGGATATGGACCGCATCGCCCAGAATCTCGCTGCCGAGTATCCCGAAGCGGATAAGGGTGCGGGCATTTCTGTCGTGCCGGTGAAAGAAGAGATGGTCCGGGACATCAAGCCTTTCCTGCTCGTCCTGCTCGCGGCTGTTGGATTGGTGCTGCTCATCGCCTGCGTGAACGTCGCCAACCTGCTTCTTGCGCGCTCGACCGGGCGGGCGCGCGAATTCGCTATTCGGGCCGCGCTCGGAGCGGGCCAGAGCCGGGTCATACGCCAATTGCTGACGGAAAGTTTGCTCATCGCGCTAGCCGGCGGCGGGCTCGGATTGTTTCTCGCTTCCTGGGGTACCAGCGCGGGTCTCTCCGTCTTGCCGAGCACGTTGCCGCGCGCTGGTGATGTGCACATCGATCCGCGAGTCCTACTCTTCACACTGGCCGTCACGCTTCTCGCGGGAATTCTTTTCGGCCTGGCGCCCGCGCTGAAAACTTCCCATCCTGATTTGCACGAAGCGCTGAAGGAGGGAGGCCGCGGCGAATCCGGAGCGAAATATCGCACGCAAGGAGTCTTCGTCGTGGTGGAAATGGCGCTGGCCGTGGTTTTGCTAATCAGCGCCGGCCTCGCTATTCGCACCCTTGTCGGGCTCTGGAGCATCGATCCCGGATTCAACCCGTCCAACGTGCTGACCTTCCGCGTCGGCTTTCCGTCGTCATTTGCCGAGGACAACGCTGCGCAGATCCGCGCCGGTGTCCGTCAGCTCACCGATAAGATCGCCAGCGTTCCAGGCGTGAGCGCCGTTTCGCTGATGAATGGCGCGTTCCCCATGAATGCGGAATCGGATTTAGCGTTCTGGCTCGACGGAACGCCCAAACCCTCGAATGAGAACAGCATGCCCGATGGAATCTGGTATGACGTCGGACCGGACTACCTCAAAGTGATGCACATCCCTTTGCTGCGCGGCCGCTTCCTGAACGCGCAGGACGATGCCAACTCTCCCGCCGTTTGCGTCATTGATGAAGACCTAGCGCGCACCTACTTCCCGCACGAGGACCCCATCGGGAAACGCCTCGATTTCGATGTCATATATAAACAGCTTGAAATTGTGGGCGTGGTCGGCCATGTGAAACAGTTCGGCCTCGACGAAAACGCCAGTTCGCCGGTGCTCCCGCAGTTTTACACCGCCTCGCAGCAACTTCCCGATCCGCTTCTCAAAGCTTTTGCTCGAGTCGCTACGTACGTTGTGCGGACGGAGAGTTCGCCCGGCGCTTTTACCGGCTCCATAAGCCGCGCGGTGAGCAAATTCAACGGCAACGCCGTGTTCTTCGGAGCGGATACGATGGACCAGATTGTTTCCCAGTCGCTCGCTGCGCGGCGCTTCGCCATGATTCTTCTCGCGGTGTTCGCAGCGCTCGCGCTGCTGCTCTCGAGCATCGGAATTTATGGCGTGATTTCCTACGTCGTTGGCCAGCGCACTCGCGAGATCGGCATTCGCATGGCGCTGGGCGCGCAGCGCAGCGACGTGCTGAAAATCGTCCTGGGGGAGGCCGCGTCGCTCGCGGTTATTGGCGTAGTGATTGGACTCGTGGCGGCCGCCGGCTTGACTCGACTCATGGCCAAGATTATCTACGGCGTCAGCTCGACGGACCCGCTGACCTTCTCGCTCGTGGCTGTCGTGCTCACGTTGGTCGCGCTCGCCGCCTGCTACATTCCTGCGCGCCGCGCGATGCGCGTCGATCCCATGGTCGCGCTGCGATACGAGTAGATCTTTGCAGACCGCGTGTAGCTCTTCCTCGGAACAATCTTGGGCAAGCATCTGGACAGTTGCTGAGATTCCCGGCCGCCCATTTCGAGTGATGCGCTGTACGAAAGGTATTTCACTACATTCGGATGCAGCATTACTCGCGGCTAGCCCGGATTTCTCACCGGGGTTGAGTAAAGAGATTTGATTTGAAGTAGAAAAAGGCCGTCATCTCAGGCATAACTGCGTTATCGAGACGTAGCAAATGCCATCGAAGGGCGGCCTTTCTAATGACAGAGTGTAACCAGTCGCGGTTCGAGTTTGAAGCGCATTTTTCGCGCCGGGTAGAGGCAGAGTTTTCCGGAGAGCGGCTGACCACCGAGGGCGGGGCGTTGCTGTTGCGCGCGGTGGACCGCAAAATCGGGCTGTTACGGCGGGTGGAGAATTGCTTCACCGACGCTCGCGATGCGGAGCGCATCGCGCATGAGCTAAGCGAGATGCTGGCGCAACGCGTTTACGGCTTGGCGCTGGGCTACGAAGACCTGAACGATCACGAAGAGTTGCGCAACGATGTGCTTCTCGGGATGCTAGCTGGCAAGCGCGACCTGGACGCGCCGCTGGCCGGCAAGAGCACGCTGAACCGCTTGGAACTGACGCCAGCGGGTTCGCCTGCCGTGGAGCGCTACCACAAGATCAGCTATTCCGCCGAAGCGCTGGATGGCCTGTTGGTAGATATTTTCCTGGAAGCGCACCCGTGCGCGCCGCGGGAGATCGTGCTGGACTTGGATGCCACCGACACGCCGCTGCACGGACGGCAGGAAGCGCGTTTTTTCCACGGCTACTACGGGCACTACTGCTATCTGCCGCTGTATGTGTTCTGCGGAGATCATCTGCTGTGCGCGCGGCTGCGGCCCTCGAACATCGACGCCAGTGCCGGAAGCCTGGAGGAAGTGCAGCGCCTGGTGCGGCAGATCCGCGCCCGGTGGCCGAAGACGCGCATCATCCTGCGCGCGGATTCCGGCTTCTGCCGCGAGGAATTGCTGGCGTGGTGCGAGAGCAACGCGGTGGACTACGTATTCGGCTTTGCGCGCAACCAGCGCTTGCGACGGATCATCGGACGCGCCATGCAGCAAGCCAAGCAAGAGCACCGGCGCACGGGAAAACCGGCGCGCGTGTTCACGGAGTTCGCTTACCGCACCAAGAAGAGCTGGTCACGGGCGCGGCGCGTGATAGCCAAAGCGGAGCACCTCGAGGGGAAGGAGAATCCGCGCTATCTGGTCACCTCGCTGGGCAAAGAGGCGTGGCCCGCGCAGAAACTTTATGAGCAGCTCTACTGCGCACGGGGTGAGATGGAAAATCGCATCAAGGAGCAGTTGAATCTGTTCGCGGACCGGCTGAGCACGGAGACGCTGCGGGCCAACCAGTTGCGGCTGTATTTTTCTTCGCTCGCTTACGTGCTGCTGGAGGCGCTGCGGCGGCTGGGCCTGGCGGGTACGGAGTGGGCGGAAGCCCAAGCCGACACTCTGCGGCTGAAACTGCTGAAAATTGCCGCCGCGGTGCGCATCACCGCCCGCCGTATGTGGGTCCGTTACAGTAGCGCGTATCCCTGGCAGAACATCTTTGCCGCAGCGTACACCGCGCTGCGCTGCTGAAAAAACGGCGCTTACCAAAACAGCCCTGGCATCCCACGCTTACGGCGAAATGCGCGCAAAAACAACTCCGCCGTCAACTGGGCCCGCCATTCACGCTGAAAAAACAACAGCAACAGGCTGCCCGTGTCCCGCGCGACGAAAAGACACCCCCCACGACTCTTTCCAGAGCATCAATTCACACCTGGTGAGAAATCCGGGCTAGCGGACGATACTGGCGCTGGGCGAGGCTGGCGCGGCGCTGCGGAGTTACGGAGAATTCTCGCGATTGACGTGAGTTATTTTTTCTTCCACTCGGCGGCTTTTTCGGGCTTGCCCCAGGCTTGATAGAGTTGCACGAGCCAATCGTGGGAGCGGTCCACGTAATACCAGTCGGGAACGTCGAGGTGGACTTTCCGCTCGCTTAAGCCCTCATAGCCTGCAAGCAGGAGCGGTTCTGCTCCGGCGTATTTTTTCTGCCCGGCCAAGCTGGCGCCGAGAAGGCTCTCTGCGCGAAATCGCTGCCACTCCTCCGGCACATTCTTGCGTGCAAACTCGAGGGCTCCCCTCGCGAGAGGTTCGCTTTCGGCGAACTTGCGCTGCGAGATGTAGGCCAGTGCGAGGTCGGCTTGAGCATCCATCGTGGCGGGTTGCTCGGGGCCCAAGGCATGCTGCCGGCCCGCCAGAGCCTCCGCGGCGTATTTTTCCGCCAAGTCATATTTGCCCTCGCGTTGATACATGAAGTCCATGTCGGCGAGGGTGTCGAGGGTACTCGGATGCTCGGGACCTAAATTGAGGCGATCGGCGGAGAGGGCTTGGGAGAAGAGCGCTTCAGCTTGCACGTATTTGCCCTGCAAGTAATAAGCATCGGGCATGTCGCTCATAAAGGCCAAAGTGAATGGGTGCTTGGGGCCCAGGACGCGACGGCTGATGTCTGCGCCCTGGGTGTAATAGATCTCTGCCTGGGCGTATTTGCCCCCGGACACTTCCGTAATGGCGAGATTGATCAGGGTATTCAAAGTGGAGGGGTGCTCGGGCCCCAAAGTGCGACGCTGAATTTCGAGTGTCTGAGTGTAAATGGCTTCGGCTTGCGGGTATTTGCTCTGCTTGTAATAGACGCTGGCGAGATTCATCGCGGGAGTGAGCGTGCCAGGATGCTCGGGGCCAAGAACGCGGCGGCTGATTTCCAGAACCTGGAGGTAGAGAGCTTCGGCTTGCGCGTATTTTCCCTCGGAGTAGTAGGCACCGGCGAGGTCGTTCATGGCGAGCAGCGTAGAGGGGTGCTCGGGGCCCATGACGCGATTCGAGGTTTCGACGGCCTGGGAGTAAAGAGGCTCGGCTTGCGCGAATTTGCCCTCGGAGAAATAAATGTTGGCGAGATTGAGCATGGAAGCCAGCGTGACGGGATTTTCCGGACCCAAAGCGCGGCGCTGGACTTCGAGCGTGGGCGTGTAGAGCGCTTCGGCCTGCGGATACTTGCCGGCGGACCAGTACGCTGCAGCCAAATTATTTAGAGTATTCAGCGTGTCGGGATTTTCGGGACCCAAAACGCGGCGCTGCATCTCCAAAGCCTGGCTGAGAAGAGTCTGAGCTTCGGGGTATTTCCCTTGATAGTAGGCGGTGTGGCCGAGGTTGTTGAGGGTCTTGAGTGTTTTCGGGCTCCTCGCACCCTGCACCTGGCGATGTAATTCCAGCGCGCGTTGCAATTGCGTGCGAGCTTCGGGATACAGCCCGAGGTCCATGTAGGTCTGGCCTATCGTGTCGCGAATGGCGGCTTCGACGTCGGGCTGCCGGTCGAATTTTCCCGCGATGCGCGCCGCCGCGCGGTCCAAGGCCGTCCTCACTTTCAAATCCGGATCGGGTTTCGCGCGCGGGCCGGCTTGAACGGATGCGCTGGCCTGCGCCAGCAGATCATTTTGCAGAAAATCGTTCACGGCCTGAGCCTCGGCCGCTTCTCGATTGGCGCGCAGGCTCTGGCGGATGCTGATGGCGGCCGCGGCGACGAGCACCAAAACGAAAGCGCAAGCGGTGGCCAGAGACGCGCGATAACGGCGCGCGAACTTGCGGGCGCGGTAAGCGGCGGAGGGAGGAACGGCGAGCACCGCTTCGTTTTTTAGGTACCGGCCAATATCCGCGGCGAGGTCGGACGGCGAACCGTAGCGGCGCGTACGGTTTTTTTCAAGAGCCTTGAGAGCGATGGAATCCAGGTCGCCGCGAACTTGTTTCGCAAGTGCGAGCGGCTCGGTTTGCCGGTTGCGCGCGACTTCCGTGGATGTCGCAGGATCCTGGGTGCGGAGCTTGGTGCTCGGCTTTTGCGGTTCCTCGTCGCGCAATTTGCGGAGAAACTCGTCGAAGGCGATTTTTCGGAGAACGAGGGGCGGCGCGCCAGCGAGCAACTCGTAAAGAATGATGCCAAGCGAGTAGACGTCGCTGCGGGTGTCGATATCTTCACCGGAAGAATTGGCCTGTTCGGGGCTCATGTATTCCGGGGTTCCGAGCAGGACGCCCACGCGAGTGAACAGGGTATCCGGTGTTAATTTTTGGGAGAGCGCTTTGGCCACGCCGAAATCGATAATTTTCGGGACGGCGTGTCCGTCCACCTCGGTCACGAGGATGTTGGAGGGTTTCAGGTCGCGGTGGATGATGGCTTTTTGATGCGCATGCTGGACGCCTTCGCAAACGAGAGTGAACAGCTCCAAGCGTTCGCGAGTGCTGAGCTTATGATTGTCGCAATAGGTTGTGATGGGAACGCCGGCGACGTACTCCATGACGAAGTAGGGCGCGCCGTGCGGTGTGGCGCCGGCGTCGAACACTTTGGCGATGGCAGGATGATCCATCAAGGCCAAAGCCTGGCGCTCGGACGCGAAGCGCGCCATCACTTCGCGCGTGTTCATTCCCGCCTTGACGAGCTTGAGCGCGACGCGGCGTCGGACGGGCTCCTTTTGTTCGGCGAGCCAGACCTCACCCATGCCGCCTTCACCGATTTTCTGCAAGAGGTGGTAGTGGCCAATCACGCTTCCGGCCGATTCGGCGGAGTCTTCAGGCGGCGTGACGGTCGTGCCGCCGTCGTTGAGGCCGGAAGTAGCGTGGGGGTCTGGGGATTCTTCAACAGACATGTTGACTTCTCTCCTGGAGGCCCAGGTGCGTGGGGGAAGTATATAGCATCTGGGAGGTAGAGAGTTTGGCCGGGATTTTGTTGGGGTCCCGATGGTGCGGACCATGGTCCCGACGATCGTTGCGTTTGTCGCCTGCTGGAACCGCGCGCGGCGGATTTTCACGCCACAACGCAACGCGGGCTGATCTCGTTCAGTTTGGCAGATGCTGATTTACTGGCTGGGATTGGGGCGCTTTAGAGTGGGGCGGTCGCCTGCGGGAGGAGCGACTGGGGCTGCGGCGGTGGGAGTAGCGCCAGTGGCGGGAGTTGCGGCGGAGATGCCATTTTCAGTGTAGGGCTTCTGGAGCAAGTGCTCGGCTATGAGCTGGGCGCCGCCGGTGTCATCGTTGGTTTGCCGGGCTTTGCTGTACTCGTTGACGGCGCGGGCGCGCTGGCCGAGGATATCGAAAATCTTGCCGAGATAGATGTGGCCCCAGACCTCGGTCCATTTTTCGGAAGGTTCAGGAACGGCTTCGAGAGATTCCCGGAACGAGTTGGCCGCAGCTTGATAATTTTTCTGATAGAAGAAAGCTTCGCCCATGCGGAAATTGGCGAGGGGACGCCCGGGCTGGATGGAGAGTGCGCGCTGATACTGGCGGATGGCGTCGTAATACATGCCTTTTTCGGCGAGCTCTTCGCCGCGGGCGATGGCGGCACGAGCGCGGAGAGAAGTGCTGCCTTTGAGGACGAGATTGTTGGGGTCGATCTTGACGCCGCCGGGCTTGGGTCGGCCGAACGTTTCGATGGTGAACGGCGATTCCGTGCCGAGAATATCGACCCACTTCGTTTCGGGATTGCCTTCGGTTTCCACGCGAATCTGGACGGGCATGCTGAACGTGTCGATGGGCTGTTTAATTTTGCCGACGATGCGAAAACCCTTGGGAGTGCGGTAGACAACGTAGTCCATGGTGAAATCGGGCACACCGGTGGAATTTAACCACTGGGCGAAAAAGGGACGAAGATTCGGGGCAACGGTGCCGGGAGGGGCGGCGGCTTGGACGTCTTTGTCGGCCAAGTTGATGAAATCATCGATGGTGGCGGTCTTATTCGAGTATTTGGTCGCGAAATCGTGGAGAGCATTGCGGAAGGCGACATCACCCATGAGGGCGCGAAGCATGTGAAAAACCATTGCGCCTTTATTGAGAACGACGGAACGGTAGTCGCTGGAATAGGGTGAGAGCCGGGCGGCTTGCGCGATGGGCGCAGCGTCTTCATACATCAGGGCGCCAACAGCAAATTCGTCGACGGCGCGGAGGCCGGCTTCCTTGCCGGCGCTTTGTTCTGCGTACAGTTCCTCGCAATAGTGAGCCAAGCCGTCGGTGACCCAAACATCGCCGGGTGTCGCGGGAAGAATGGAGTTGCCGAACCACTGCGCGGCGACGAGTCCGGCGATGGTGCGTTCAGCGCTTTTCGGCTGCCAGAGATGGTGGCTGAGAAGAAGAACGCCGGGAGCGGAGAACGAGTTCAGAGTGCCATCGGGCAACTGAGCGATGGTCATATCGGGGTCCTTCAGACCGCCGAACATATCAGAAAAAACGGTGACGGCGTGGGCGACATCGTCAGCGAAACCCTGGGCATTGTCCGACTCGGCGCGGGGAGCATAAACGGCAACGTTGATGCCCTCCGATTGCTTCGGATTCAACTGAAGATTGCCGGCGACGAACGTGCCATGGGGACCGGGCGTGGGGCAGTTGAATGTGTAGAGGAGGCGTCCGCCACCGACGGCAGCCGTGCCCGACATGGGAGTGGGAGCGGAAGATTTGCCGGAACCGGCGACGGCGAAATCGTCGGGAACATTGAGATGGAACGTAGCCGTATAGCGATTCGAGGGAAAGTTCGTAAGAGGGAACCAACGCGCGGGAAGGAGGAGGTAAGCGTTGTCATGATTGATAGCGGCAGCGGTGACGCCGGGGACGGGACTATTTTCCGCGTTGGCGAGCAGTCCGGCATACGTGAAGGTGAGTGTAACGTGGCCGCCCGCGGCAACGGGAGTGGGAAGAGTGACGAGGACATAGAGCGGATTCATGGAGTCGCGGCCAAAACCGATGGATCTACCGTCGGCGGTGGTCACGGAACTGACAATCAGATTGGGATGCAGCTCGACGCGGAGATTGCCGGTGACGGTGGTGGCGGTGAACTCGATTTTGGCGACGGCGCTGATGGATTGGCGGGTGGAATCGAGCGTCGCGGAGACGTCATAGTGATCGGCGAGAAAGCCAATCTGCTGGGGGACCTGAGCTTTGAGCGGGCGAAACTACGCAGACGAATAGGGCGGCAAGCAGGACCGCGAGCTCTACGCAAATTCCTCGGCGGAGGGGCATCGAACGCCTTTCACTGGGGTGCAAACCGACACCGGTCTGCCTATATAGGATAGCAGAGACGGGGCTAAGCGTTGCCAGTAAGAGTGGAAAGAAGAGAGGCGATGGCGTCAGCGGCGCGGTCAACGGCACCTGGAGGGCCGAGGCGGCGGCGAACTTCGGCAAGGCCGGCGCGGAGAGTTTCGCGGGCATGGGCGTCGTCGAGAAGGCGGAGGACTTGCTGCGCGACCGTTTGCGGGGTGAAGTCCTTTTGAATCAACTCGGGAACGACCGGGCGCTCGGCGATGAGGTTGACCATGCTGAAGTAGCGAGTGCGGACAAGCGGCTTGGCGAGGAGGGCGGTGAGGGGAGTGACGCGATAGACGACGACCATGGGGACGTCGAGAAGGGCGGCTTCGACGGTGGCGGTGCCGCTGGAAACAATGGCAGCGTCCGCGGCGGCGAGCGCGTTGTAGGTCTGGTTTTCGACGATGCGGAGGGTTAGCGAAGCGTTCCAGCCCGCGCGGAGTTCCTCCAGGTTGCTGTGCGCAGCCGCGGCAACGACAAATTGGGCGGGATGCTGGGATTGGATGCGAAGGCAGGCTTCGCGGAGGACGGGGAGATGCTGGGCGAGTTCGGCGTGGCGGCTTCCGGGGAGGATGGTGACGATGGATTGGGCGGGATCGAGATTGTGTTCGCGGCAAAATTCTTCGCGAGATTGTGTTGCCTGGACGGCGCCGACGAGAGGATGACCGATGAATTTTGTGGTCACGCCAGCATTGCCGAAGAAAGCTTCTTCGAACGGGAAAATGCAGAGAGCTTGCGCGAAACGGCGGCGGACTACGCGCACGCGCCAGGGGCGCCAGGCCCAGAATTGCGGGCAGATGTAATAGATATTGCGAACGCCGTGAGGACGGAGCTTGCGCGCGAGGCGGAGATGGAAGCCGGGAAAATCGGTGAGGATGGCGAAAGGCGGCTTGCGGCGGCGGGCTTCGGAGACGAGATGGCGCATGGCGCGGATTAGAGAAGGAAGATGGCTGAGAATTTCGGTGATGCCAACGACGGAAACTTCCTTGTAGTCGGTGATCACGTCAACACCGGCGGCGCGCATTTGCGGGCCGCCCATGCCGAAAAGAGAAACGTCGAGACGTTTTTGCAACGCGGTGGCGAGGCGAGCGGCGTACATATCCCCGGAACCTTCGCCGGCCGAAATTAAAAGCGGAATAGGAGGCATGCGCGGCGGAGATCAGTCGGTGGCAGGCTGAGGAGCGGGAAGCGGACCGCGAGGCTGCTCGGCGAGAGTGCCTGCGGAGTCGCGCGGATCTTCTGGAAGGCCGAGTTCCTGCTCTTTGTATTGGAGCTGATAGAGACGGTAGTAAATGCCGCGCTGGGCGAGGAGTTCCTGATGGGCGCCCTGTTCGCGGAGGCGGCCCTTGTGGAAGACGAGAATGCGGGACGCGTATTGAATGGTGCTGAGGCGATGCGCGATGACGAGAGAAGTGCGGCCGCAGAGGAGGCGGTCGAGTGCTTCGCGGATTTGCAGTTCGGTCTTGGTGTCGACGCTGGAAGTAGCCTCATCGAGAATCAGGAAGCTCGGATTGTGGGCGAGAGCGCGGGCAAAACAGATGAGCTGGCGCTGGCCGACGGAAAGAGTGGAGCCGCGCTCGTTGACGGAGGTGTCCACGCCTTCGGGGAGCGTGCGGACAAAATCGCCGAGGCCGATTTCGTCGATGGCGTGCTCGACGGTAGGACGGTCAATGCCGGGAGAACCCAGGCGGACGTTGGATTCGATGGTTCCCGAGAAGAGGAAAGAATCTTGCAACACGATTCCGAATTGGCGGCGAAGATTTTGGATATTGATGGTGCGGATGTCGACGCCATCGAGGAGGATTTGGCCGCGCTGGACGTCGTAGAAACGGAGGAGCAGGGAGATGAGCGTGGTTTTGCCGGCGCCGGTGTGGCCGACGATGGCGAGAGTCTGGCCGGGTTCGACGCGGAAAGAAACATCGCGAAGGACCCAGTCCTCGTCGGCTGGCTCGGGGACGTCGCGATAGCTGAACCAGACGTTGCGGAATTCGATTTCGCCGCGAGGAGACTCAAGGAGGGCGGCGTCGGCATTGTAGGCTTTGGTGACCGGCTCATCGAGGAGGCGGAAGATGCGCTCGGATGCGGCGATGGCGGATTGCAGAATGTTGAATTTTTCGCTGAGGTCCTGGATGGGGCGGAAAAAGCGCGTGGCGTACATGGTGAAAGCGGTTAGAACGCCGAGGCTGAGAGTGCCGCCTAGAACGCGGTTGCCGCCGGACCAAAAGATCAAAGTAATAGTGGCGACGCTGAGAAATTCGACGGCGGGATAGAAAAGGGCGAAGGCCAGAATAGCGTCGTACCAAGCGAGCATGTGATCGCGATTGCGATTTTCGAATTCGATGCGGGCTTTGCGCTCGCGATTGAAGAGCTGGACGACGCTCATGCCGGAAATATATTCCTGGAGGAAAGCGTTGATGCGGGCGATGGCGGTGCGGACGCGGCGGTTGGCGTCGCGTACGAACTTGCGGAAGAAATAGGTGACGACAAAAATGAAAGGCAGAACGGCGAACGCATCGAAAGCGAGGCGGCGATCGACGAAGAAAAGAAAGCCGGCCATGACCACGAGAAGGAAAAAGTCGTTAATCATGGTGACCACGCCTGCTGCGAAGAGGTCGTTCAAGGCGTCGACGTCAGTGGTGACGCGAGTAACGAGGCGGCCGACGGGATTGCGGTCGAAATAGCTCATGGGCAGGCGCTGGATGTGAGAGAAAATTTGGCGGCGCATGTCGTACATGATTTGCTGGCCGACGCGCTGCATGATGCGAATTTGCGCGTATTGCGCGAGGAAATCGGTGATGAGGACGAGCAGGAAAACCAGGCTGATCCACTCAATGCCGCGCCAGGCGCGGCTTTCGGGGATGAGGTGTTTGAGAGTGGGAGTGAAGTATCCGTCGATGGCTTTCCAGAAAAGCCAGGGAGGCGTTAGCTCGAGAGGAGTGACGACGGCGACAAGGAGCATGGCGAGCAGGACGCGCCATTTATAGGGGCGGAGATACTGGACCAAGCGGTTCAGCAACCGCGAGTCGTAGGCTTTGCCGAGCTTCTCTTCTTCATGAAGATTGGTCATGCGCGTTCGAGCTCTTCCTCGAGCAACTGTTTCTGATAAAGATCGGCGTAGTAACCGCCGCGTGCGAGAAGTTCGTCGTGAGTACCGCGCTCGGTGATGCGGCCATCGCGAAGAACGACGATTTGATCGGCGTCGCGGACGGTGGAGGTGCGATGGGCGATGAGAATGGTAGTACGGCCGCGCATGACGCCGCGGAGACGGCTGAGGATGCGCTCTTCGGTTTGCGTGTCGACGCTGGAAAGGGAATCGTCGAGGATGAGGATGCGCGGATCGCGAACGATGGCGCGGGCCAGAGCGGTGCGCTGCTTTTGGCCGCCGGAAAGGGTGATGCCGCGTTCGCCGACCATGGTGTCGTATTTCGCGGGGAAGTCCTGGACGTCGCCATCGAGGCTGGCGATGTCGGCGGCTTCGCGGACGCGATCGAGATCGCACTTCGGCAAGCCGAAGGCGATATTTTCGCCGACCGTTTCGCTGAAGAGATAGGTGTCCTGCGGGACGTAGCCGATGGAGCTGCGAAGCGTATCGAGCGGCCATTCGCGAATGGAGCGACCATCGATGAGCACGGAGCCGTTGGGCGCCTCCCAAAGACGCGAGACGAGAGCGGCGAGAGTCGTTTTGCCGCTGCCGGTGGGGCCGACGATGGCGAGCGTCGAGCCAGCAGGAATGCGGAGGTTGATGTCGTGCAAGACGCCATCCGTGCCGGAGAGGCTGCCGTTGGAGGCGCCATTTGCGCTTGGAATGGCGCTGACACCGGCCATGGTGGTGGGATAGGAAAAATTCAAATTGCGAAATTCGATTTCGCCCTCGACGGGAGCGTCCGCGGGGACGGTGGCGGCGCGATCATCGATTTGTGGCTGAGCTTTGAGGATGTGGTCGAGGCGGCCCATAGAAGCGGCGCCGCGCTGAAAGATGTTGGTGACCCAGCCCAGAGCGATCATGGGCCAAACGAGGATGCCGAGATAGCTGTAGAACGCGATCAAAGCGCCGAGCGAAATGCGGCCGGCAAGTACGAGATGGCCGCCCTGCCAGAGGACGATGAGAAATGTGACTCCGATCATGGCCTGAAGCGAAGGCATGAACATGCTCCAGGTACGAATCCATTCGACGTTTCGCGCAACGTATTCGCGGTTGGGCTCATCGAAGCCGCGAATTTCGGCTTCTTCCTGGGCGTAGGCGCGGACGACGCGAACGCCGGCGAGATTTTCCTGGACTTTTGCGGAGAGCGTGGCGAGCGAGGCTTGAATTTTTTCAAAGAGCGAGTGGATAACTTTGCCAAAATGCTGGACGACGACGGCGACGAAGGGCACGGGAAGAAGAACCCAGAGAGTGAGAGTGCCGGAGAGCTGAGACATTACGATGATGGCGAGCGCCATGCCGATAATGGTTTGGCCGCTGTACATGATGCCGGGGCCGAGGACCATGCGGACGGCGTTGAGATCGTTGGTGGCGCGGGACATCAGTTCGCCGGTGCGGTTGCGGACGTAAAATTCCGGTTCCAGAAGAAGAAGGCGATTGAGCAAGCCGCCGCGGATATCGAATTCGATGTCGCGAGAAATGCCGATGAGAACCCAGCGCGTCAGAAAAGAGAGGACGGCGCGCACGCAGACGAGAGCGATGAGGAGCAAACAATAAATGGCGAGGGCGTGGCGGCTGTGGGGGGAGTAGTAGGGAATGATGCGGCTCAGCCAGGAGCCGGCGAGAAGATGGCCTTGCGCGCTTCGTTCAAAAGGACGGGCGCTGCCTGCAAGAATATCGGTGAGGACTCCGGTGGCGAGAGGGATTACGTTTTGCACGACACTCGACACGACAAGAGCGAGCATGCCAAGAGTTATCGGACCGCGGTAGCGGCCGAGATAGGGAATGAGGCCGAGAAGATTTTTCCACGACGAGGCTTTCGGCGGTTTTTTGGCGGCCGAGGCTGCGCCGAGCGTGGCGGCGGCTGCGCTCATCGGAGCACCGACCTGGGGCTGGAGAGAGACGGAGTTTCCAGCAGGAAATGCTCGAAAGTGCGATCCAGCGATTGGTATCGCTTTGTGTCCGGGTTCCAAGCGATGCCGATCGGGAGGACGTGTGGATCCGAGGCGCCCGCGCCTTTGATGGGCGTGAAATACAACTGGATCCCCTTCACGGGGTCCTGGTCATATTGGATGCGCCAGCCGGCGACGGGCGCGAGCGGCGTGAGCGCGAGATAGCCCTTGGAATTTTTTAGGTATTCGTCGCAGCGGAGAAGTTCGACCCATTTGCCGTCTTCTTCTTGCGCGAGGACGGCGCGGGTGACGATTGTTCCCGGCATCGGATTCTTCGGCGTTTTGGGGACGACGTTCGCGGCCAGAAATTCCTGTTTGCCGGTCTTAGCCAGATCGCCGAAGACGAGGACTTGCGTCTCTTTTCCGAGGAAATCGTGCGCGGCTGCTTGAATTTCGTCGGGGACGACAGGCTCGGGCAGTTTTGCGGGAGCTTCCGAGGCGGTGTTTTGCGGGGTTTCGTCGCCGCAACCAGAAAAAAACAAACAGGCGAAAAGTAGAGATGCTGCGACTAAACCAGATGCAAGGAGAGGACGACGGAGTTCGGGAAAACACCGGGGCGCGCGCTCGGACGCGGCGTTTCCCTCAGAAAATACGGGCGAACCGGGCGCATTCGGCGAAAGGGAAGAGATTGTTCTTAATTCGTGCATCAAAGAGTTGCCGCCGTAAGCGTAATTTCCACTATACGCCCGGCGAGCCATCCTTTTCGGGAGTGCTGAGTCTTTTCCCACCGCGTGAGCCACTCTGTTTCTGCGAGCCAGCCTCTCGATATAAAGATTCTAGCCGTTGCAAGCCGTTCGCGAAAGAACGCGCGAACTCAATGTTCCTGCCGGGCCACAGCTAACGGTGCGCCAGGATCGCATCCATGCGCGCCTCAAAATTCTGCTCGCCCTCTGACCAAAGCTGGCTGCGCTCGACGGGCAGAGCCCGCTCGATGGACTCGACCCAACTGAACAACTGTTGGATGTTCTCGCGGGTCTTCGCGTGATATTCCTTCAAGTTGACCGGAACGGACATCCACTGGCGAAACGTGCGCTCGATTGGATGATCGGAGGATTCGAAGGGATTCGAGGCGGCGCCGGGCGCGAGCAGGCCCGAGTGTCCGGTAAAGAAGTGTTCGAATCCGAGATCGGCGTTGAAGTGGCCATCAGAAGCGGCAATGCCGGCATCGTATTCGGGACCGTTGCAGGTCAAGAGCAGAGGCTCCGGCCTGTTCGTCCACTTTAGGGTTTCCGCGTCAAAACTCCACAGGTCCCAACTTGCCTCGGCGATATATGCGCTATCCGCGGAGATGTGCTGAGCGGCGAGTGCGGCAACCTCCGGCGCGCCATAGCCGTGGCCCTTGAGATCCCATTCGGCTAGAGGAGTCTCGGTGGCATCCACCGGTTGAATGATCAGACCACGGAACGCATTTTCCGGAGCGGAAAGCGGCGCGATCGCGAGAAATCTCGCAAATTGGGGGACGAGGGTGGCTTCAGAAAAATCGCGCGTCCAGACGCGCAGATAGGCTCGGTTAGCCATGGTTGTTCAAGAGCTTTGATTATACGTGGGCGGAGGGCGGGAGGCGAATTAGGGGGCATGGCGGCGAAATTCGTGAGCGCGAAAAGGAATGCGGCGCCAGGAAAAAGGCTACGGTTCGAACCAGAAGGGGATGGTGACGGTGATGTGCGCGGAAACCCGCCTGCCATTGTGGCGAGCGGGTTCGTAGCGGTATTCCCGGAGAGCTTCCATGGCGGCCTTGTGAAGCATGGCAGGACCCGACAAGACCTTCATGGATTTCACATGGCCGGATTCATCGATGAGCGCGTCGAGCGTCACGTTTCCCGTGACGTAGTCACGCAGAGCATCGGAGGGAGCGACGGCGCGCACGGATTTAAGCAGGCGAGGAGGTGCGTTGGCGGCATTGTCGCCGGGCAACGGGGTGGTGATCGAATCGGTTGCCGAAGCGGGAGGCACAGCGGAATGCTTTGCGACGGGCGTTAGGGAGTCGGAATCACTCCTGGCCACAGGATTTGAAGTTGCTTGTAGAGATGAATCCGGATTTTCTTTGCCGTGGGAAGAGGCATGGGAAGGTCTTGCCTCAGCGGAAGAGTTGTTGGCCCGCGCTGGAGCGAGGGCCGAGTCCGATTGGGAGGGTGAGGAGACAGTGGCATCAGGGGACGCACCGGAATTGGGTTCCGCCCCGGGGTCTTGTTTAGGGGCCGGAGTTGCGTGTTGCGGGAGATGGGCGGCAGCGCGAACCGCCGAAGACACACGGCCAGAGAAGCTCGCCGGCGCCGGCGCCGACAACCAAGGAAACCAGTGCATGTTCCAGGCGGCAACGCTGACCGCGAAGAGCGAGACGGCCGCAAGGAGGCCTAGGCGTAAGGCGCCTAAGCGATCCGTGTGGGCTTCTTTCGGAATGTTCACTGGCGGGTTTTTTTTCGACGGTTTTGCTGGAGGCACGGCAACCGCAGGTTCAGCTGCGGAATCCTGATCGGGATTTTCGGGAAGGAACTCCTTGTCCTCCACGGGCCGTTCTTCGGCAGGCAGAGCTGGCTTGGCAGCGTGCGCGGGGGAAGAGCTGGTACTGGGTGACGCGGAGGTCGGGAGCGGAGCTGGTGCGGGCGCGAGGAGCGAAGTAAGCAGTTCAGAAATGGGTGGAAGAGATGCAGGGGAAGTAGATGGAGTCGCAGGCTTCGGCGTTTCAGATGGGTTGAGACTTTGGGAAGACGGGACCGATGAGGAGAACGCAGGCGCGATCGGCGGATTCGTACCAGACTCATCCCTGCTAGCCGGTGCTGCTTGGGTCTGCAACGATTTCAATTGCGCGCGCAGCGCTTCCACTTCCTTCATCAATCCCTGGATTTCGTTGGCGGAGGGAGCGGGTGCACGCGGGGCGGAAACGTCCAAGTTCGATTCGGAAGTCTGCAAGAGATGGGTGGCGGACCGTTGCTGCGGGCTCGCGGGTGTGGCTGCAGGACTTTCAGGAAGTTCGATGCCCCAAAAATCCGGGGCTGGTTCCGTAAACTCGAGCTCGACGTAATAGCCGGTGGCCGGATTATCGCGCCTGCGCGTGACCTGCGTGACGACTTCGCGCTTGTTTTGCTGATTGGTGAGGAAGAGCAATTGGCCCGGCTCGACGGCCACGGACAGCCGGATGACCCCGCCGTTGCGAAAGACCAGGGCCGTCGTGGTCGCCTCGCTGAAAAGTTCTCGCTTGCCGGAATTTTCACCCGGACGCGCGCCGGTGGCGTTCACGGGCGCTTCGTGAGCGACAGGACTGTTCGTGGGCGACTGCGGCGAACTCGCCGAAGGCGTGCCCCCTTTTGAGCTGATATCTGCTGCGGAAGCCAATGCGCGTGTCCCTTGTGCGCCGGGGATGCGGGAGGCGCAGCCAGCTATGGAGCGGTCTGCGGAAACTGTCCACACGACGGCTCAGACAGGCTTAGGTTCGCAGACGCCGGAAACGGTGGCTATAGTACAAACGTACCGCGATGCTTCAACAGCAACAGGCCCTGGGCCGGGAAAAGCGCGGCAGGAAAGGATTCCGGCGGGAAATCGTGGAGGAGCGCAGAGATGTTTTTCGGGAGCGAGCGTAGATTAGCGTTCGGTGCCGCCAGCGGTTGTCGAGCGCGTCAACGGCGTTTCGGGAGGCGTCAGGCTGGCTGCAATTTGCTTCAGCCGTTCGCGTAGAACGTCGCCGACGCCCGCGAAAACCTGTGCGCAAGTTTCGCGAAGTTTTTCTTCCGCCGATGCCGCGATACTGGCGACCGCTTCCCGCGATTGGTGATCCAGCTTCGCGACGGTCGCGAGCATCCATTGATTCGAGACGCTTTCCAACCGGCTGCGATGCTGCTCCATGGCTTGATTGCTGAGTTGCACGTCGATGGAGCGCATCTCCGCGCGATGGGATTCGATGGTGGAATTCCAGGATTCGAGCAGCGGCGCAAGACCCGCTTTTACTTTCGCGTTTGCAGCGGTGACGCCATTTTCCACCACACTACTCATTCCAGCTTGGAACAGCCGCAGGAAGGCTTCCTGTTCGGCGGTGACTTTCTGCGCTAACTCGGATCGCGCGGCGTCGAGTTGCGCACGTGTTTCGCCGAGAGTGCGCTGCGTTTCTTGTCCAAAGCCATCCAACTCCTGGCGCGCCTGTCGCTGGATTTCATCGGTGAATGCCGCAGTAGTTGTTTCGGCCGCTTCGGCAAAGAGCGCACGAGAGTGTTCGAAAGCGTCCCGCACGACTTCTTCCATTTGCGTCTGGGTATGGCCAATAAAGCTTCGGCTGGAATGATCCAGCTCGCTCGCGAAAACGCTGGAAACTTCGCCGGCCTTCTCCCGGAACTGGTTTTCCGCCTGCTCGACGGTTTTTTCGGTCAGGTTCTGGATCTGGGTCTGCGCTTTTTTCTCGTACCACTCCGCGGATTTCATCAGGTCATCCACGGTTTGATGTTTCAAGTCGGATACCTTGGATTCGATTTCAGAAAGATTGTTCGCCGCGACAGCCTGCGCCGCTTCTTGCAGAAGCTGATCGACGCCGCCGAGATTTTCGCGGAAGCGAGAGAGCGATTCGGCAAACGCTTCGTCTGCCGACGCGCGGATGCGATCCTGCTGCAGAGTCATGGCCGCATCGAGAAGCGAGCGGCCTCCCGCGAGGCGGTGAATGGCCTGTTCGGTCCTAGAAATGTGAGGCTGGACCATCAAGTCAATTTGCTGATCGAATTTGGAAAGAGCGAGCTGGCAGTTCTCTTCAAACGTGCTGCGAATCCGCGCGTTCAGCTCTTCGAGAAGCGTTTCGGATTGGCGGTGCAATTCGTTGCGATGCAGGCTGACCACGTCGTCGATCTGTGACTCGAAGCCCGCGAGAGCCTGTGCTTGCGTAGTTTCGATGCGCGCGGAGAGATGTTCGAGGTGGTCGCTCGATTCAGAAGCGCGGCCCAGAGCGTTTTCAAGGCGCTGGGATTGCTCCTGCAAGGAGTTTCGTAAATCGGAGATGCGCTGCCCGGCTTCCGCGGCTGCGGCTGCCATCGAGTCATGAACTGCGGCAGTGTGGCGCGCCGCTTCTTCTTGCGCTTGCGTCAAAAGGCCGCGCACGCGCTCTTCGAGACCTGCGGAGGCGGCGGAAGAGGATTCCTGAACAGCCGAGGAGTGGCGTGCCACTTCCTCTTGTATTTTTGCGAGAACGATGCGGGCGTGTTCGTCGAGGCCAGCGGCGGCTTTTTCCTGAGCTGCGGCGAGGGCGCTCTCGAGAGCTGATTGCCAGCGCGCCTGGGCCGCTTCGGTTTCCACTTTGATCTGGCCTTGCCATGTTGCTTGCGCGGAGGCAAACGCCGCGGTTATTTGCTGCTGGATCTCGCCGGCGGCCGAGGTCAAAGCTTCGCGTTGTGCATCCGCGGTGGCCTCGATCTGCCGTGCCGTTTCGTCCATTTCACGCTTCGATGCCGCGGCGCGATTGGCGATTTGGGATTCGGCTTGTTCTGCCTGCGCGCGGAGGCGGGAAGCGGATTCGTCGGCTTGCTGGCAAAGCGCGCGCAGCGGTTCGAGGGCGCTTGCGAACTGCTGGGATTGCTCCGTGCGTTCCGCGGCGCCGCGATCGGAAATTTGTTGCGTCAATTGGCGCGTCAACTCTTCGAGCTGCGGCGCGATCCAGCGGGGAAGCTCTCTTTGCAGGGCTTCGCCAGCGGCGGCATGCGCTGCGCGCGAGCGCGTGTCAGACTCCTCTTGAATTTTCTCAAGGGCGCTTGAAACTTGCTGGTTCAACTGCTCGCGTGCCGCCGAGATTTTTTGTTCCCACTCCTCGATGGACACGCGGCGCTCGGCGGCGACCGCCTGCGCGGCAACTTCACGAGCCGCGGCCTGGATTTGCTGTTTCGCGTCGGCCACCAGTCGCGCCATGTGGCGCGCAAGTTGCAGCGAGGCGTCCGTGGCGCTTGCGGGAGCAGGAAAGACGCGCAAATTGTCCGGAGCCGGCGGCGTGGCGGGTTCTGGTTCGTTCAACGGCAGATGGATTTCTGAAGGGTCCGAGTCTCCGTGCGGCGCATCCTGCGTGGGTTCGTGCGCGTCCAAATCGGGCCGGATATCTTGCGCGGCAAACCAATCCGGCGGCGGGAAGGCGATGCCCCACGTGTTGCCGGGATTTTCCAGTTCGAGCGCGACCTGAAAAAGCTGGCGGACGGTGCGCGGCCGTTGAATCCAGGCAACTCGCCCGCGCACCATGCGAGGAGGCTGATTGGCTTCCGCGTTCGGTACTTCGAGCGTCACCCACATATTCTTCAGGACGTAATGCTTTGATTGATAGCGGCAGCCGTGGCAGTTGATGATGAGCGTGGAAGTGCGTTCGGTGAAAGGCCGGCCCAACGCGTCGACGCCAGTGACAGCGAGCGGAACTGCTTGCATGATGCGCGTGCTGCGGCGCTTCCGCAATTCTTCGTTCTGGTGCGCAACCGGTTCTGACATCATTTCCGTCGTTTCGTCGGCAAGATTGCCGCTCTGTTCATCCATGGACACCGTCGCCGCTCCTAGAGTTACGACCGAGCTCGCCAATTTTTACGATTGCTTGGTCGTCGTTGTGCCATCCGAGGCCGGCGTACGGTGCGTTCCAGTCAGGAACTCCCATGCTTCCTTAGCGACCCAGATTGGTCCCACCAACAAATAAATTGGCCCCTGAAAAAACGCCGGATGGTTCCCTTCGATCCGGTGTCCCAGTAAAAGCAAGACCCAGCCGCCTACGAAAAAACTTCCGCCCCAGATCCATTTCATCAGGAGCAATAGGATGATCCCCAAAAAAATCATGGGGATGCCGAGGCCATGGAGCAGCTTGTTCCATCCAGAAGAGTGCTCGTGATCGTACTGCGCCATGTAGTGCGCCAGGCTCGGCAAAGCGCAACTCCTTGCGGTGGGGACAACTCCGCGGGAATCAGACTCTATACCCAAAATGGGCTGGTGGCTAGAGGCGGCCATACGTACTAGGACGCCCTTGAGCATCTGTTCGAAGCGGCTAATAAAAAAAGTCTAAACATTACTTACAAAGGCCAATTCGCGCTGCCTCTCGAAGTCGGGAGGTGCATTTCCTATTCCAGAGTTTCGTTTTCGGTGCGGAGGGTCGACAAGCGGTAACTACAAATCGCGGCGGCCTTCGAGAGCTTTCAGCATGGTGACTTCATCGGCATATTCCAAATCCGCTCCGACGGGAATGCCGACGCCGATGCGCGTGACGCGCACTCCAAGCGGCTTTAGCAATTTCGAAAGGTACACGGCGGTGGCTTCGCCTTCGGCGGTGGGGTTCGTGGCGATGATGATTTCTTCGACCGTTCCGCCCTTCAGCCGCTCGATGAGAGATTTGATGCGGAGTTGCTCCGGCCCACGGCCGGAGAGAGGCGAGAGAGAGCCTCCGAGGACGTGATACATGCCACTGTAGGTGCGGGTTTTCTCGACGGCCATGATGTTGTGTGCTTCTTCGACGACGCAGATCGTTTTCTTGATCGCGATTCGAGCCCGTACAATAAAGACAAGGGTCGGCATCGGTGATGTTGCTGCACACCGAGCACTCGCGAATTTTTTCTTTGGCGTCGCGGATGGCGTCGGCCAGTCCTAGCGCGTCCTCAGGAGCGGCGCGTAAAAGAAAGAAGGCCAGGCGTTGGGCGGTCTTCTGGCCAATCCCTGGGAGGTGTTTTAGTTCATCGATCAGTCGTTCAACGGGGGCGGCAAAATCGGGCATGCATGATGTGTAGCATAGGCGCGCGTGTGTGCGCAAACCTGGGGGAGAATCCGGGGAGCGATGGAGCGGGGCCGTCGCGTCTTGCCGTGTGCTTGGGGACCGTACTCTGCAAGCGGCTTCTTCGGGCTCCAAATCAACCGGCTCATCGCGGAGAAGGATTGGGAGAATCGCAAAACGCAGAAACCGTTCCACGTCGAATACGAAGTCCTCAACGGCCAATTCGTGAAATGAAAACTTTGAGTTAAAAAATAGCGCAGAACCGAAAGGAAAGAAGGACGAGGGCGGGAGAAAGAAAGCGAAAACGGAGGCGAATTATTTCTGAGCTAGAAGAGGCCGGGAATTTTTAGGCCGGCCATGCCGGGCATGCCTGCCGTTAGATTTTTCATCTGGCTCGCCAGTTCGTCATCGACGCGGCGTCCGGCTTCGTTGACGGCGGCCTGGACTAGGTCCTGCAACATTTCCTGATCCTTGCTCGAGAATACTTCGGGCTCGATGCGCAGGCTTACAATTTGTTTCTGGCCGTTCATCTTTACCGAGACCATGCCGCCGCCGGCCGAAGCCTCGACGGTCACCGAATTGACTTGCTGCTGCACGTCTTCCCACTGCTGCCGGAATCGCGCGAGCATCTGTTGGATAGCGTTGACGTCCATCAGGATTCCTCTTGCCGCCACTTTACTTCGGCAATTTTTCCTCCGAAGCGTTGCAGCATGGAGCGCACCAGCGGATCACGCTCGAACTGCTCGCGCAACTCCTGCGTGCCGGACGATCCGCGCGGTGCAGCCGCTGCAACTGCTTCTACTCTAGCACACACGCGCACCGGGCGGCCCAGCACTTTGCCGGAACAGGCGCGAACTTTTTCGAGAGAGTCGCGCCCTTCCATCATTTCGGCAAACGCGCGCTTCTCCGCCGGAAAATAAATTCGCAGTTCCGTGCCCTCAAGTTCCCAGCGGCTGCCATGCTGCACAATCTCGCCGAGAAATTTCTGCTGTGCCTGGATCGCGGCCTTGATTTCAGCGACATGTTCATCGCTGATGCCATCGGCGCGCGGGCTGCGGGATGCTTCCATCGCCGCTTCGCAAGCGGGCGCTGGCTCAATGGCCGATTCCGAAACAGAAGAAGGCGCTGCTTCCGCACGCGCGGGGGCTGCCGCGGCGGCAGCAGGCGAAAAACTTGGAGCAGCAAATCGCTGCGTAGGAGCTGTGGCGATTTGCGGTGCGGCAGAAACGCTTCGTGGCGGCATCACGGGCGGCGAAGCAAGAGCGGCGCTCGATGCTGAACTGCTTCGCGCCGCGCCTGAACTCGCCGTTCCAGCCGGCGCTCCGCTGCGCAGCTCCGCGAGCAATTCTTCCATGGGCGCGAGGCGTTGTGCGTTGATCAACCGCAACAAACCCATTTCCAGATGCACCCGCGCGTCGGGCTTGCGCCGCAAGTCGTCATCCGTCTGCAAAAGAATCTGAAAGAAACGCGTCAGATCTTCTTCGCTGAATTGGGCTGACGCTCTTTCCAATGCGGGCCGTTGATCGGCCGTGGCGGCGATCAAATCAGAATCCGCGCCGCAGACGCGCGCAATCAGCAGATTGCGGATGTGGCGAATGGCTTCGCGGCAAAAATGCTGGAGGTTGCGGCCCTCCTTCTGAAACGTATGCACGAGGCCGAGAGCGCGATCGGCCGAGCCTGTGGCGATGGCGGCCACGAGTTCATCGAGCGAATCCTCCGGCACGACGCCCAGAAGTTCGCGCACTTCTTTGTCCGGAATGACGTCGCCGCAATAGGCCCGTGCCTGCTCGAGCAGAGAAAGCGCGTCGCGCAGGCTGCCTTCGGCCATGCGCGCGATCACGGCCAGCGCGCCCGGCTCGATTTGTAAACCTTCTTTCTTGGCGATCTCTTCGAGACGCCCCGAAATTTCCGCGAAGGTGAGCGCTCGAAAATGAAAATGCTGCGAGCGCGAACGAATGGTATCGGCGAGGTCTTCCGGCTGCGTGGTGGCCATCACGAAAATCACGCGGTCGGGTGGCTCTTCGAGTGTTTTCAAAAGCGCGTTGGAGGCTTCACCGGTGAGCATGTGCGCTTCGTCGAGGATTACGACTTTGCTGCGCGAAGCCGCCGGGGCGTAGCGAACCATTTCGCGAAGTTCGCGGATTTGGTCGATGCCGCGGTTGGAGGCGGCGTCGATTTCGATCACATCCAGCGAAGTGCCCGTGGCAATTTCCTTGCAGGAATCGCACTCGCCGCAAGGCTCGGGAGTCGGGCCTTTCACGCAATTCAGGGCTTTGGCCAGGATTCGCGCCGCCGTCGTTTTTCCCACGCCGCGGGCGCCGGAAAAAATATAAGCATGCGCCACGCGATTGTTCTTGATGGCGTTGGCCAGCGTCGCGGTGACGTGGGATTGTCCGACGAGATCGCTAAAAGTTTGCGGGCGCCATTTGCGTGCTATGACCTGGTAGCTCATCGGCTAGGAGTTCCTGTCGCGCTGTTCCTTTTGCTTGAGCGAAAATATGAAAAAGACAACACCGGCAAGCGCAATCAGAAAAAGAAGAACGATTATTGCGCCAAAAATCATTGTGCGTGGCTCCTCGGCGGCCGGCTTTCCCTGGTTCGCTCTCAGGCGATCGAGGGCAAACCTTTTTCGGTGCGAGGAACTTCGGGTGATCTGCGGCACCCGAGGTAATCCCGATACCGTTGCTCCCTTCCGGGCCTGGCGGGGTTCGCGGGACCTCGTTGCACAGAGCCCGAAGTTCCACGCTCCGGCAGCAGCGCAGTAGGCGCGGCTGCGGTTCGAGTTTAACACACAGAAGTTTAAGTCGCGGCACGGGGGAATTTCTCCGACGCGAGAGGCGAGCTTGAAAGTGAGAGCCGTTGGCTGAACGTAGGAAAGCGCGAGGAGAGGAAAAGGATAACGCGGAGACACAGAGGGCGCAGAGACGCGCAGAGAGGACGGAGACACGTTGATTGCTGAAGAAACGTCTAGCGGATCGATCCATTCTTGGCAGTTCTTGGTGGCGACTCTTGATTCTCCGGAAACAAGGGCGAAAAAATGGGGAAGCGCTGGGAAAATGGGGGTAGGCTAAAAGCGGATGGAGTTCCTCCCCATCCGCCTCGTGTCCCGGCCGCACTGGGATGCTGGGTCCGCGGCGCCAGCGGAGTGCATCGAGGCAAAGCCTCGGTGTCGCCTCACGAAACGGGGCCAGCTCGCCTTCGAGATGCGAGCAGGAGGAATCCATGAGAAAAATTCTATCGTTGTTGTTTGCCGCGGCAATTTTTTGTGCAGCCGCGCCTTCGTCCCAGGCGGAACCTCACCAATTGATGCAGGGAACGCAAGTTCATCTCACGTTGTTGAATAACATCAGTTCGGGTGTGGCGAAGGAAGGCGATCCGATTGTGGCGGTGGTTGCCGAGCCCGTGTATCTGGGGAGCCAACTTCTGATTCCGGCCGGCACACGGGTGAACGGAGTGATTGGCACGGTCGAAAGGGCGCGCCATTTCGCCATGTTCCGTGGCCAAGCGTATATGAATATCAGCTTCCGGACGATGGAAATGGATAGCCGGATAATCCCTATTCAGATGAGTATTCTGGCGATTGAGAAGCCGCGCCGGCTCGCGGAAGGCAAGCGCCGGCGAGATGTGCGCGTCGAGGAAGGACAAGTTGTCGAAGAGAAGCACGACATCAAAGGCGACGTGCTCGCGGCCACGATCGGAACGGGCGGAGGAACGCTGGTTGGGGCGGTGTTCAGCAACGTGGCGCGCGGATTCGGGATTGGCCTCGCGGGAAGCGCGGTGTATGTGGTGGCGCGAAAGGGCAAGGAAGTCGATCTTCCGGCGGAGACGGGAATGCTCGTGAGGATGGACAACACGATCAATGTTCCGGTGTTTTCCGCTGAGAACATCGGCTCAGCCATACTTCGCTAAAGTTTCGTTTGCAAACGCGGAACGGATTGCATAACGGCCGGATCGCCGTGTGGGATTCGTGTCAGTTGAATCGCGTGATTTTCCAGAGCGCGAAGCCACAAGCAAAAAGAAAAACGAGGATGGCAAAGGCAAGCGCGATTAGAGCGGGCCAGTTGAGAGAGAGGTTCGGGGCGCGGGCGAGGATGGTGAGAACGAGGAAGATAGCGGTGGCGGCGAGGACGAGCAGATAGTCGAGAAGGGATCGTGACGAGCCGCGGTCGGGCTGATTGGCGGCGGGACTTGTTTCGTTGCCTGCGAGGCCGGCTTGAATGTAGTTTGCGTCCACCCCGTAACGCTGACCTTCGCGTTCGGCGGCTTGCTTCCAGCGGGCATGTTCTTTGCCGGGAACGCTGGAGAGAGCGATAGCGCCCGCGCCCGCAGCCATCAGAAGCGAGCCGCCGATCACCTGGGCGTAGAGCGATGCGCTGCGGCCGTGCAATTCGCCAAAAACCAGAATGCCCCAGAGCAAGCCCCATAATTGATTTGTGTTGGATAGCGGAATGCCGCGACTGATGCCGATGTATTTTGCGGCGTATTGTTGGAAGAGATCGCCGACGACCCAGACGAATCCGCCGAGCATCAGCCAAAAGAGGACTTCCTTTGCCTCGAGGAGTTGCTGCCAAAGAGCGGCCGGCCCACCGCCGTAAACGATGGCGAGCGCGGCCATCATGCCGAGCTCGCCGATGGTGAAGAACGCGACGAAGGAAAGCGGATTCATGCCCGTTAGATAGGCTTTGCGATAGGGGACGTACATGGTGCCCCAAAGAATTCCTGCGCCGAGCGCGGCGATAATTCCTCGCAGAGGATGTGCGGCGGAGCTTTGCGCGGAGGAGGCGAAGGCGAGAAGAGTCGCGCCGGCGAACATGAGGACGGCGCCGCCGAGGACGGTGAGCCAGCGAATTCTGCCGGCGTCGCGCAATTCGTTGAAGAGCAGCCAGCCCCAAAAGATGCCGAGGAGGCTGTTGATGTTCCAGAGAGGGAAGGCAATGCTGAGGCCGATATCGCGAATCGCGTAGATTGTCAACGTGTTGGCGACGGCCCAGAGGCCGCCGGCGAGGACTCCCCAGACAATCAAATGCGGCGCTTGACGGATATCCGCGCGCATTTGACCAGTGCCACGGATCAAAGCGGGCAAGCTCCAGCGGGCGAGAAACACGCCGATCACCATCAAAAGCGAAACGACGAGTGGCGACACTCCTAGTTTGACGAGTTTTGTCGGCGCTTCCGCGGCGCCGAGCCAAGCGCCAGCGCCAAAGCCGCAGAGAATCCCTACAAGCTGCAATTTGCGACTGCGCGCGCCCTCGATAGAAGCCGCCACGCTGTTTGCGGGACTTGAGCTGGAAGGTTGCACCCGAGGACTCAGCGAATCCAATGAAGCACAGCCAGCCCGGCGAGCAAAACGACCGCCGGAACCCAAAAGTGAACGTCGGTGAAAATTGCGGTCCACATGCCGCCGGGAGCTTGTGGATGTCTTTCATCAGGCATGCGTTCGTCTCCGTGCGATCGAACCCCATCGCCAAGAATAGGTTTGTGCCGTGTGACTGTGAGGCTCCTTCTTATCACACTATGCGCACATTGGAAGGATCTCTCCGGAGGGTTCCCTCGCGCACGGTCTGGCTGTAAGATGGAACACAATTTCACGCCTTGCGGGACCAGGAGAAGGACCACGAACGCATCGGTTGGCGGCACGGACGCGGCTTAAGGGTGGCGAGGATTCGCGCGTCATCCGGGGAGCCTCTCGTACTGCCGCATCGCTCGACATCGCATGCAGCGCGAGATCGGGACGGCTGGACTTCTCGAAAGGAGTGCACTCACCGATTCCGGCGGGCGTAACTTTCCGAGGGTCAGCGGCGTAGTGAAAGACAAGGAGCGGTGTAGATGAAGCGACGTGTGCCCCTGCGAGAACCGGTCGGGGTCGCGCTGGAAACGCTGCGCGCGCATAAGCTGCGCTCGTTCCTCATGTTGTTGGGAATTATTCTTTCGGTTGCAACGCTCATCGTGATCATCGCGCTGATTTCCGGAGTGAACCAATATATCGCCAACAAAGTTGCCAATCTGGGCTCGAATGCGTTCACGGTGATGCGTTTCCCCATCATCACGGAGATGGAAGAACTGGTTAAAGCCACGCGGCGGAACAAGATCATCACCTGGGAAGATTATGAAGCGCTGCGCGACAATCTGAAGCTGCCGCTGCGCGTGGGCGCGGAGGTGCGAACCACGGGAAGGGCACGCGTTGGCTCGCTCGCGGTTGACGACACCAGCATCCGCGGCGTAACGGCAAGCATGGGAGATATCGACGCGCAAGAAGTGGCGGATGGCCGGTACATCACCGAGGCGGACGAAAACAGCCACGCGATGGTAGCGTTGATTGGATCCGAACTGGCGGACAAACTTTTTCCTACCTTGGACCCGGTTGGGCACGAAATTATGCTCGATGGCCGGCCATTCATCGTCGTCGGCGTCGCCAAGGCCATCGGGACCATTCTCGGGCAGTCTCAAGATAATTTTGCGTACATCCCCGTGGAGACCTACATCAAAATCTATGGCGCGTTCAGCGGAATCTGGATCAACGTCCAGGCTCGCGGCGCGGATTGGATGGATCGAACCCAGGACGAAGCGCGAGTGCTGATGCGTGCGCGGCGTCACCTGAAACCAAATGAAACGGATTCTTTCGGGATCATCGACTCGGCGACTCTGATGAGTCTGTGGAAACAATTGACGGGCGTCATCGCGATCGCCATGGTGGGAGTGGTTTCGGTCTTTTTGGTGATCGGCGGAGTGGTGATCATGAACGTGATGCTGGCCACGGTCACCGAGCGTACTCGAGAGATTGGGATACGCAAAGCGCTTGGCGCCAGCCGAAACGACATCATGCTGCAGTTTCTGATCGAGGCGTGTGTGATGGCGGCCATGGGCGGAGCGATCGGAGTGATCCTCGCCTATGCAATCTGCGGTCTTGCGAAGGCCACGACCTCCGTCCCCATGCATGTGCCGATTTCCGCGGTTATCATTGCTGAGCTCATCTCAGCGATTGTGGGGATATTTTTTGGCGTTTATCCGGCGCGGAAGGCGGCCATGCTCGAGCCGATTGAAGCGCTGCGGACAGAGATTTAACGGATGAGTGAAACACAATGAGAATGGCGCTCGGCGAAAACGCACAAATGGCTCTCACGACGCTGCGAGAGAACAAGATGCGGTCTTTTCTCACCGTGCTCGGGGTGGTCATTGGGATCACCGCGCTGTTGTCCGTGGTCGCGATTTTGGTGGGCGTCTACAACGACGTAGGCGCTTATCTGAGCGACTTCGGCTCCGACACGATTTTCATTTTCAAGTTTGATCCCGGTATTCACACCTCGGGCCGGCTCACTCCGGAGGAGCGTGCGCGCAAGCCACTCACACTTGAGGATGCCGAGGCCATCGGGGAACTGTGCCCCGACGTCAAGGCGGTTTCGGCGGCCGTGATGCCTCCGATTGTGGAAGGCTCGCCCGGTGGGCGTCCGCTGCTGAGCGCGCGCTACAAGGATAGGGAAGTGGCCGGCGTGGATTACCACGGGATTCTTCCGGAAGACGAGGAGGTCTTCAACTCCCGGGCCGAATATGGAAGGTTCATCACCGAGGCGGAAAATCTACACCGCTCGGACGTGGCTTTGATCGGGCCGGATTTGGCCAAGGCTCTTTATCCTGATGAAGATCCTCTCGGCAAGCCGATTCTGGTGGATGGCGTTTCGTATGAAGTGATAGGAGTCCTGGCGGCGCGGAAAGGGCAACTGGTGAAAGATCAGGCTGCCGATAAGGCGCTTCTCGTTCCATACCGCACGTACGAGAAACATCGTCCGGGGGATAACGAGAATTTAATCGGCGCTCAGGCATACCCCGGCCGAATGCCCGAAGCCGAAGACGAAATCCGCGGCGTGCTTCGCCGTCGACGGCACGTGCCCTTCGACAAGCCGGATAACTTTGGAGTTTCCAGCGCCAAGGAGATTGCCGATCAGTTCCGGCAAATTACTTCGTCGGTCGCTCTGCTGATTTCGGTCGTAAGTTCGATCGGGCTTCTGGTAGGCGGAGTCGGCGTGATGAATATCATGCTGATGTCCGTTACGCAGCGCACGCGCGAAATCGGAGTTCGGAAAGCTATCGGCGCGAGGCGGCGGGACGTAATCTGGCAGTTCTTGACCGAAGCGGTGGTGCTCACGGGTTCTGGCGGAGTCATCGGAGTGCTTTTAGGTCTGGGAATCAGCCTGCTCATCCATTTGTTTATTCCCAAGCTGCCCTCGGCGGTTCCCTTGTGGGCGATTGTCGTTGCGGTGACGGTGTCCATGAGCGTCGGCTTGTTTTTTGGAATGTATCCCGCGGTAAAGGCCTCGCGACTCGATCCGGTCGAAGCTTTGCGTTATGAATAGAGCAAAGCTCGCACGGGACCAAGGAACCAAAACTTATTCGTAACGAAGCGACTTCATAGGAGTGGACCGAGCGGCTCGATAGGCGGGCCAGAAGCTCGCGGCCAACGCCACCACAGCGAGGAAAAGCGCAGCCCCAGCCAAGCTAACAGGATCCGTCGGCCGCAGCCCATAGAGCATCGCTCGCGCGCCGCTCGTTGCGGCCACCGCAAGAACCAATCCGATTCCGACTCCCAGCCCCAGCAGAACCAAGGTTTGCCGCAGTACGATTCCAATCACATCCTGCCGAGTCGCTCCGAGAGCCATGCGAATCCCAATTTCGTTCCTACGCATCGCAATAATGTAGGAAATGACGCCATACAGCCCAATCATAGCGAGCAGGGCCGCCAATGCGCCAAAGAACCCCGAGAGCAACGCCATCAAACGCTCGCGCACCAGCCCGTCCCGAATGTCCGTCTGGAACACATGAAACACGGTCCTCATATCGGGGTAGAGTTGGCTGAGTTTTTCTCGCGTCGCGGAGATCGCCGCGGAAGGAGACGATGAAAACCGGATAAACACATTCGTAAAATAGATGTTCTCCGGATACGCTTGGTTTTGTTGTGCTGGCGCGAAGGCTATTGCCGGGACCGCTTCCCGCAGTCCGAGGTATTTTGTATCTTTCACTTCGCCGACAATTTCGTAAGCCGTCTCAGGATAATTCGGTTCTTCATTATTGCGCACTGTTCTGCCCAGTGGATCCCCCCCCCCAAAAAACTGGCGGGCAAAGGCTTCGTTTACGATGATGACCCGCGGGGATTGTGCCGTGTCGCGATCGGTGAAGTCACGCCCGCCGATGAACGGGATTTCCATGGTTCGGAAATATCCAGAACTTATCCAGGTGAACTTGGAGCTGGCTACCGTGCTGTCGGAGCGAAGGTCCAGCGACCAATCGGTGCCAGCACCAGCAAGAGGAACATAGGTCGAAGTCGCCGCGGATTCCACAAAGGGAATGGATCGAATTTGCTCCAAAAGGTCGTGCTTGAAACTCTCGTAGCGTTCAGGAAGAAGATTGAGCTCCCTGAAGCTCACGTAGACGCGCAGAATGCCGCTCTCCTGAAAGCCCGGATTGAGCGTCATCAGGTTCCAGAAGCTTCGCGCAAATAAGAGCGCCCCCACCAACAGCACCAGCGAAAAAGCAATCTGCGAAACAACCAAGGTCTGTTGGAACGAGAACCGCTGGCGTCCCGCGCTCATGCCACGGCCGCCCGACTTCAGCACAGCGCCGGGCTCGGTTCGCGACGAACGAAAGGCGGGAGCCAGGCCAAAGAGCAAACAGGTCGACACCGTAAGAAACGCAGTGAAGGCCAGAACCCGCCAGTCGATGTTCGTCGCCAGATAGATCGGGTCACGATCAGTGCTGAGAAGCTTGACCACCGTCCGGCTGAAGAAGAGAGCAAAACAGGTTCCCAAGATAGAACCGCACACCGCCAACACCAAACTCTCCAGAATCAATTGTTGTCTCACTCTTCCGCGGCTAGCTCCGAGCGCTAGCCGGACGGCCATCTCCTTTTCTCTTGTGCTGGCTCTCACGAGCAGCAGGTTTGCCAGATTTGCGCACGCGATCAGCAGAACCAATCCCGTGGTGCCCAAGAGCAGCAACAGAGACGTATCGTAGGTTTCTCCCGGCGCGCTTATTCCGCCACTGCCCGGATAAGCGGTGAGCCGAAGTTGCTTATACGTATCCAGCAACGGAGCGCTATAACCGCTCGGGACAGTAGCCTCGAAAATCCCGGGGCTTGCCGCCTCCAGTTGCGCCGATGCCTGCCCGAGCGACCCGCCCGGCTTCAGTCGTCCCATAACTTCCAGCCAAAAAACGTCGCGCCTTTCGAGAGTGGAATCTCCGGGAATGAAACTGGGAACCGAGCACTCGGGAAGCGCAACCTCGAACTCTCTTCCAATGTCGAGGCCGAAAAAGCTTGGCGGCGTTACTCCGATCACTTGGGTCGGACGGTTATAGATGACAATTGTGCTTCCGATGACCGAGTCCTTGCCTTCAAACTCACTCCGCCACAGCGAATAGCTGATGACGGCGCCGGATGTTCCACATCCCGGCCGGTCATCTTCGGGCGTAAACAGCCGGCCACGGACAGGAACGATTCCGAGCAACGGGAACATCTCTCCACTTACCCAAAGCCCCTGTACCACCCTATACTTTTCACCTTCTCCGATCGCAAGCGGGGCGCTGCGCCAGGAGAAAAAACCCGAAAATATTCCTTGCTGCTTGCGGATTTGCTCCCACATCGCAGTGCTAACGGCTGTCTCGCTCGCGCGAGCGCCAATGTCGTGCAATCCGCCCTTGATCTGTACCTTTACTAATGACCCTGGGTCTGCCACCGGCAAACTTCGCAAACGGACCGCGTCCAGCAACTGAAAAATGGCCGTGTTTGCTCCAATGCCAAACGTGAGTGTAAGAACTGCCGTGATCGTAAACGCCGGGCTTTTGCGCAGGGTGCGCAGAGCGAAGCGCAAATCTTGCAGTGCAGCTCGGATCCACAGCGGCAGAAAAGCCGGGCCTTCCAAATCGTTTTGACTGGCAGCCTGTGAGACCTGTCCGCTCGCTGTTTTTCCCGGCGTTTTATTCGACCAGCTCATCGAGTCACTCTCTGTTGGAACGCGGCTCTGCGTCCATTTGCTCCAGCGCGCAAATCGAAACGGCTTGACTCGCTTGCGTTCGCTTCGTTCAGAGTCCGGCGAGACTTCCACGCAATCTCGTCTCCGGCTCCTGCCAGGCAGAGACGAGCGAGCGATTCTGCTCTAATGCGTGGGTAGAGAATAAATCGATATGTGCAGAAAGTGCAATTGATTTCCTTCGAGCTGTGGAAAGCCTTGGGACGCAGGGTCTCAGAGGTTGTCCGGAAGGAGAAAGACCTTCTTCGCGAGCCCGGAAGCCAGTGTTTCCGGCCGGTAGTATCGTTTGAGGACATGATCTTCCCAACGCAGGAGATCCGGATTGGCTTCCGAAAATTCAGGCCAGGTTAATGGGCGGTCCGCCCGGGCCATGCGCTCCCGGATCAGCAGCAGGAAAGCCCACGTGATGGTTTCATGGTAAAGGTCCGGCCTTCCGTGCGCCGCTGCCAGCCGCATCAGTCCAGAGGAAAACCGTCCCAGAGCTTCGAGCGGCGGATACTTCCGGACGTAGAGAAAAGCCATCCTGACGTGATCCGCATGATGAAACGCGCCATTTGGCTGAGCGCCTTTCTCAAACTCCTCCATCCATTCGTCTTCCGTCAGGTTGCGGGTCATGACGCGGCTCGGAGGTTCGGTGCTGCCCCGTGCGCCAGGCAAACTAGCACTGCTGCGGAGTATACGACCAGCCCCTCCACTCCAAACTGGCCATGCAACAGATGCACCAGCGCTGCCAGCGCAAAAATAACGAGAAGTGCGTAGCCGCCGATCCGCTTCGTGAATGGCACGAGAAAAAAAACCGCCGCGACGATTTCCGCCCCGCCAAGGGCCGGCTGAAGCCAGGAGGGCAGTCCTGCATTAGCCAGGAAATGAGCGGCTGAATTGGACGAGACAAAATGAATGGACTCCGGAATCACCGCTAGACCTAAAGTCCAACGAAGAACCGGAAGGGAGGCTTTCGCGAGTTGCGCGTTCATTTTCTTCGCTTGCCCTTTCCGCGCGGGGCGCTAGCCCGCGATTCGGTTAGCCGGTGGCTCGCGCGGGAGTCCAGATCCAGTCCGTAAAACTTCTTCAAGTCCTTGATGCGGCGGAGGCTTTCCGTGCCAAAAGGGCATTTGCCGTCGAACGCATGCAGGACGATGCCTTCCAGGAGGTCTCCCAGCGTCATATCGTGATACTCGCCGAACGCCTTGAGCACTTTCAGAATCCGCTTTTCCATGCGCACGCCGGTCTGCACGCGCTCGACGACAAGGTGTTTTTCTTCGGCAATCAAGTTTGCAGTATTCATGCGTACCAATGTACCAAAGTACCTGGATGGCGGCAAGCGTTTCTTTGGAACGGCCGGACACACCTGCGCTCGCAGAACTGCTAACTAATCGAAATGTCAGCTATTTCCCGGAAACAATTCGGGATGCCGGAGAAGCGGGCGAGTGTCTCCCGCCCCTTTTCTTGCGCGTCTTACCAGAGCAATTTCAAGCCGAACTGCACCTGCCGCGCCGTGGTCGATGTGCTGGTGATCGCGCCGGCCGTTCCCGAAAGCCCCGTCAGGTTCGTCGCCGTTGGCGGCGTAAATACAATCAGGTTCGGCGTGTTGAAATTGGCGCGGTCCAAAATATTGAAAATTTCCGCGCGGAACTCCAGGCTCATTCCCTCGCGGATTTTCGTATCTTTAAGCACCGAGAAATCCCACGTGGCCAGACCCGGCCCGATATATGTGTCTCTGCCAACGTTGCCAAAAAATCCGCTGGCGGAAGGCGGCGCGATAAAGGCGGCGGGATTGAACCATTGGCCCGGCTTTCCCAGGATCACATTGCCCGTGAAGCTCGGATTCAAGAACGGCCGCGCGGGATTTCGCGTATCGCCGTCGTTCGAAGGGTTGTAGCTCAGCTGCGGCGTAAACGGAAAGCCGGACTGCGCGGTGATAATGCTCGCCACCGACCAACCCCCCACCAGCCCGTCTTTCCATCCTTCCAGATCGCTCGCGTATCTCTTTCCGTGGCCAAACGGCAGTTCGTAAATCGCGTTGATGACACCGATGTTTCTCACATCAAACGTTGCGAGACCCTTGTCTGCCGCCAAGTTGAATGGATCCGAGACCAGTCCGGGAGCGTTCCCGGCGGTGGTCTGGTTCAGCGAATCGCCGTCATCCAGCGTTTTCGACCAGGTGTATACGCCGCGCACGGAAAGTCCCTGGCTGAAGCGTCGCGTCACGTCGACTTGCAGCGCATTGTAGGAGCTGACGCCCTCAGAAAACCACGTCCAGGTATTCGCAAGGGATGGCGTCGGCTTTGGCGTCCCGGAGGGGATGTAATACGTCCCGGCCGGCACGGGTGCACCCGCAAGAGGCGAACCGACGGGGAAGCCGATTGTGGGCGAGTTCGTAGCCGTGGTCGGCTGCGATGGATCGTACGTCGGAAACACGGCCGGGCACGGCGACGCCGGACAAATTACCGGAGTCGGCGCGTTGGCGTCCAAACCGACTATCTCGTGATATCCATGCGATCCAACGTAGCCCACCGTCAGCGACGTGTTGGGCGAGAGTTGCTGCTCCACGCGCATCGACCACGAAATCAGCGTGGGCGTTCGCATGTCCGGCTGCACTCCGCCGGGCACCAGCTTGGCCGTCGCCGGCACGGGCGCCGTTGGATCGATCGGCAGGCTCGAAACCGGCAGCGAAGCGATGCTGTAGCTCGGGTTGTATGGCGCATTCTGGTCCGTGCGATATCCAAGTGCGTCCTGCAAATCGTTGTACATTCCGAAGCCCGCGCGAAAAACCGTTTTCGCGCTGAAAGGACTCCACGCCACGCCAATGCGTGGCTGCGGCAGAAACGTTGCGTGATTCGAAGTGAAAACGGAACTGCCCACCACCGGCTCCGCCGAAATCACGCCATCCGTGTAGGTATAGTTCGAAGCTCGATCGTGAGCCTCATTCCAGCCCGTCGAAAATTCCTGCCGGTAACCAAGCGAAAGTGTCAAGTTCCTGCCCAATCGGATGACGTCCTCCGCGTACCAGGCCCCGAACAGCGAGCGCCAATTCATTTCCGTGGGAGCGGGATCGTAAAGAAACGAACTCGTCGTCCCTTGCAAGAACGTCGTGAGGCTTGCAAACGTGGCCTGCCCGAACTGGCTGAGCGCCAGCGTCTCGTTGGATTGGAACGGCTGTAACCACACACCCAAGCTAAGTTGATGCTTGCCGCGCGTCAGCGTGACGCGGTCCTCGATGGTGTACAAATTCCTGTGCACCAGCAGGTTGCTCCCGTTGTTGCTGCCCGCCAGCCCTACCTGCGCTTGCGGATTGGACGCCGCACTTCCTCCGACGACTACGGCCCCCACCGGCAGTCCAGTCAGAAATCCCGGCACTGTCGCTGCCGGCGTTCCCGGCGTCGGCTCTCCCGTAAAAAAATATCCCGCGCGCGTGTAGCCGAACCTCGCCGTATTCAGCAGCGTCGGCGAAAAAACGTGCGTCTCGTCCAGACTCAGCACCTGTTCCCGCAGGGTCATGATGTCGGTGCTGTAGGGGTTCGCGGGAGTGGCCGTGACGTCGCGCCCGTCGTCAATGGTGTAGACACCGGACAGTGTGTCGTTTTGCGAGAAAATGCGGTCGACCCGCACGGTTCCAAAATCCTCGCGGATCGTTTGCAGCGGGCTGCTGAAGACTTCCGCAATGCCATTGAAATCGGGCGCACCGGCGGGCGCGGTGGGCCACAAATTCAAGAGTGGCTGAACGCTGGCCACGGCCGCTGCTCGCGACGTCGCATCGGGCACAAAAGCTGCCGAGGTCTGGTGCAAATTTTGGCGAAAGCCTTCATAGTTGGCAAAGACGAAGGTCTTATCCACCTGCACCGGCCCTCCCATCGAAGCGCCGAACTGGTTGCGCTGGAAGGGCGGCGCCGAGCCTTGGTCGAAGTAATTCGCTGCGTCAAGCGCGTTGTTGCGCAAAAATTCATAGACCGACCCGTGCCACTGGTTGCTCCCCGATTGCGTTACGATGATCACCTGCCCGCCCGGATGCTTGCCCAGTTCCGCGCCGTATGTGTCGCGTTCCACGTTGAATTCGCGCACTGCGTCGACACCCAGCAGCATCCCGCTCGTTCCCCCCGGCTGCATGTTGTTTTCCGCGGCGCCGGAATACTCCACTCCATTCAGCAAGAAAATGTTTTGCTGCGGCCGGTTGCCGGAGACGGCAAAGTTGTTTGCCGTAGTCGAGTTCGAAATTCCCGTGCCGCCCGCTTTCTGTGAAGTGAAGTTCACGATGCCCGGGTTGAGCTGCAGCAGCAGATCGTAGCTTCTCCCGTTCAGTGGAAGCTCTTTCACCTGCCTTTCCCCCACCAGCCCGGAAATATCTCTCGTCGTGGTGTTGACGATCGGCGCCTCTTCCTTCACCGTCACTTGCTGTTTCACCTCGCCCACTCGCAGCGTCAAATCCACTCCCGCTTCTTGCCCCACCGCCAGATGGATACCGCTGCGCAGCTGCTCCTCGAAGCCCGCTTTCAGGACTCGTATCTCGTACTCGCCCACCGGCAAGGCGAGCACCTCGTACCGTCCGTCCTCGTCCGTCACGGAATGCCGGATCGCCCCGGTCTCCATGTTCCTGACCGTGATGGAAGCCCCCGAAACGCGCGCCCCAGAGGAGTCCGTGACCACTCCCGTCAGGCTGGCGGCCACTTGCGCGCGCATCCCCGGTGCGGCGGCCAGCAGGAGAAAGAGAAGTGGAAGTATCTTGTTGGTGCGCATGGAGAGCCCCCGGTGATGAACGAGCATGAAATAATGGAAGCCACCATTCAATATGGTTCGTTCCGTTATGTCAAACCGGCTTAATACGGTTAGCGCCTAGGCGAGTTCATGCGGATTGCAGCCGGAGAAAATCGCACAAGGCCTTCGGCCATGCAAATCGATAGTCCTTGCGGCAGACAGACTTTTCGCACTCCTGGCGGCGCAAGCGCTGCCGTGCGGCGCGATCGGCCAGCTGTCGGGCGAAGCAATCAAAACGGAGGAAAAGAGCGCCGCACTCCCCTCAGAAGAGAGGGCTGCGGCGCTCCTGGGGGTTCTGGCGGGTTATTCGGGGTGTACGCTGCGGAACTACATGAGGCGGGAAGCTTTCTGCGCAGGGCCGCTGCAAACGATCGGCGCCCTCGTGCGCGGAAATTTTTCCGATTCTCGTTTCTTTTGTCATCCGGTTTTCTGCTTCCGGGGCTTTTCTTTTCAGCAGTTTTTGCGTGCATCCGTTCTAACTGCAGGTCGCGTGCCAAACGGCGTTGCTGCAAACTCCACCTTTTCCTTGTGTTACAAACGCCGCCAAGGAGAAGCCTGCGTCAACGCGGGACAGTGTGCCTTCGAGGAACATCACTCCGCGGCTAAAGCTGGCCGCAGAAAGTCATCGTCACTGAACCTTGCTGAACCCCGATCTTGCGTGCGACGCTCTAAGAACTACCGCTGCGCCAGGCAGTCCGGAGCAACTACTCCGCACCCGCAAGGTTTTTTCCAGTCACCAGTCACGAGTCACCAGTCACCAGTCACGCCACCTCGTGACTTCGCCCTCTTGTTTCAAACTACAGCTTCAGGCCGCCGCCCCGCCGCTTTTTTCCCGCGTGCGCACTTCATGCCCGTCGCGTTTCAGGTAGCGGTACAGGCTCGTGCGGCCTATCCCCAATATTTGCGCGGCCCGCAAGCGGTTTCCCTGGCACAACTCGAGCACCCTCTGAATGTGCAGCTTGCGCACTTCGTCGAGCGACAGCGGCCGCCAGTCGTCGCCCTCCGGCTTTCGCGGACTGCGCTGTTGCAAATGCTCCGGCAAGTCCGTCAGATCGATGAAATCTCCGGCCGCCGTAATCGCCGCCGTGGCGATCACGTTTTCGAGCTCTCGCACGTTTCCCGGCCAGGCATGTTGCAACAGCACTGTCTGGGCGCGCCTCGTCAAGCCGGAAATATTCTTTCCATACACGTCGTTATATTTCTTTAGAAAATAGTGCACCAGCAGCGGGATGTCCTCGAGACGCTCCGTCAACGAAGGCACCCGGATTTGAATCGAGCTCAGCCGGTAAAAGAGATCCTCCCGGAAGCGCCCTGCCAGCACTTCCGCGCGAAGGTCCCGGTTGGTGGCCGCAATCAGCCTCACGTTCACTTGCCGCACTTCCGGAGACCCGACTCTTTGAATCTCCCGGTTCTGAATCACGCGCAGCAGCTTGGCCTGCATTGGCAAGGACGTTTCGCCAATCTCGTCGAGAAACACCGTCCCGTTGTTTGCGTATTCAAACAACCCCGGCCGCGTGTCGGTCGCTCCTGTAAACGAGCCGCGCACATGCCCGAAAAGCTGGCTCTCGAGAAGCGTATCCACCATCGCCGAACAGTTGCAGATCGCCAGCTTCTGCTGGCTCACCGGGCTGATGTTATGAATCGCCCGCGCCACCAGCTCTTTCCCCGTTCCCGTCGAGCCCACCAGCAGCACGTTCGTGTAATGACGCGCTACTTTTCGAGCAAAATCGAATACCTCCAACATCACCGGGCTTTTTCCCACGATCCCGTGAAACTCCAAATCTTTCAGCAGTTGCTCCTCGAGCGCCCTTACCCTCCGCCGCTGGTCGTACAGCGTGGCCACCTCATCGAGCGTCCTCTTCAGCCGTATCCTGTCAATCGGTTTAGGCAAAAAGTCCGTCGCGCCCCGCCGGATGGCCTCCAGCGCCGATTCAAGCGTGTAGTCTCCCGTCATCACGATTACGTGAATCCCAGGGTCGCTCCGCAACGCCTGGTCGAGAAACTCATAGCCGGTCATCCCCGGCATCTGCACGTCCGCCAGCACCAGACGGCAGCGCCCCGATCGCACCAATCCCAGGGCCTCTTCCGGATCAGAGGTGGCGATGGCCTCATACCCCATCTCCTCCATAACCGCCGAAAGCTGGTCGAGCTGCGAATGATCATCGTCCAGAATGCACGGCGTCAACGAAGTCTTCGGTGCCGCTAACTCCACCGGCTTGCTATACGCGTGTGCCACACCCAACACACTCGCAACGTTTATGCCATCCCCTCGCCCTTCCGTTTCCTCCGCTCCTCCGTCCCCGTGTTGTTTCGCGCTCTGCCCAGACACCCTGTATGTCGAGGTGAATCAGCCGTTTATGGACGCCGTCGCAATCCATTCCTCTTCGCGACCGGGCACTCCTCTCCCTTTCGGTGCAAACGCAGCCCTCTATCTCATTTCGATTTGGGACACTTTATCGTTTCGGTGCGGAACTGATTCTTTATTGTCACTACCCGCTATCCGTCTTAGCCACCCTTGTCTCGCGCTAGGTTACGCCACCGTGCTCTCTTCTTCCCTCACTCGGGGTGTTACCGTGTTCAGACGAAATTGACACAATCCCCTTTGCGTTCTTCCCACCAGCTCGGCCTCGTAAACGACCGGATGCGCGCGATCGCCTTCGCCAGCCTGCAGCAGCCGCACGAAAAGAATGGCGTTATCGCGCAAGGCCCGCCTCAATGCAACCTGCTTGCCGGACTCCTCGTTCCACACCAATTCGCATCTCTCCACGAAAAAATTTTGCGTCGAGTCCCATCCGGACACTTCCACGGCATATTGGCGGGTCCCCGGAAAAAGAGCGTGACGAAGCATCTCTGGCCTCTGCCCTCTCGAAATTGCAGGCTAAGAACCAATGTTGCGTATGTGCAAGTCGCTGAAAACGAAGTGTCTATTTCAGAGGCATCGCTGCGGAAATGTGCGCGGGAGCGACACTCCTCGCCGGACTGTTCCGATTCGGAGCATTAAATCTGACCCGGCAACAAAAGCGCGCTAACGAAACGATAGATAGGGTCGTAAATGTATTGAAACAGAAGGATGCCTACCAGAAGTCCAGCAAGCGCCAGACTATTGCCGCGCAGCCAATCCAGATACTTTTGCGCGGTCTTCTCACTCATGAAGAGCAGAATCACGGTGCTGCCGTCGAGCGGCGATACCGGCAGCAAATTAAACGTCCCCAGTAACAGGTTCAGCGAAAAGAAAATCAGTAGCGTAGTGGCCGCGAAATCGAGGTGGTGCGTCACCGGATCGCGATGAAACCAACCTCCCGCGACTCCCAGACGCAGCCCAGCCACCGCGATAAGCATCAGCGTAAAATTCGCAGCCGGCCCTGCCAGTGCCATCCACCCCGAACGCCGGGGATGCCGCCGCTCCCACTGCGGATCGTAGGGCGCGCTCGCCCATCCAAACATGTTGTGCATGGCCACAAACGAGATCAGCGGAATGAGTATCATGCCCCACGGCTCGCGCCGCATGTGCGGCACTGGGTTGAGTGAAATCTGTCCGCCCATCGCCGCCGTTTCGTCCCCGCCCATCTTCGCAACCAGCGCGTGCGCAGCCTCGTGACACGTCGTCGAGAAGAGAAATGCCACATACCAGATGAATCCGAGGACGAGAAGTTGCGGCGTGATCTCCGGCAAGGCGATGGCCCTTTCTTTGATTCCGGTCAAGCAGACTAGAGGTTGTCCTCCCGCTTTGCAAGCCACACCGCCCGGCGCCCGTTACGCCGGGATCGCCCGCTGAACCTTTCCCGACGCTTCCCCCGTTCCGACGTCCCGGCCTTTGATGTCGCTATCCTACATTTTGCCCGTCAGTGTTAGACTCCCACCATGGCAACCAAGAACAAAAAGAAGAAGCTCAACAAACCCAAAAAAACCAGCAGCCGGAAGCTGGCGGCCAAAGCAAAGCCCGCGAAGAAAGCGACGCCCGCAAAGAAGTCCACTCCCAAAAAAAGCGCTTCCAAACCGGCCGCTCCAAAAACTAAAACGGCCCCGAAGAAGCGCCCTGCGCGCGGCAAGCGCGAAAGCGTGGACTCCGTGGTGTTCGAGCCGAAAGGACTGGGCCCGCGCTCCGGCGGGCAGTCCGGAGATTTGCAGGGTTTGTCCAACCGCGGCGGTGCGGACTCGGAAAGCGTAGACGAGCTCCTCGAAGAAGGGAACGCCTTCGAAGCCGAAGTCGTCAAGGGAGTCGAAGATGTGCCCGATGCCGACGAGGGCGAAGTACGGACCCACGAAGTTCCGGAAGATGATGTGCCCGAGGAATATCTCGACGAAGAAGACCGTTAACAAGATTTATTCGTAGTCAGTGCTGTTACTCCCAAGTGTGATTCTCGAAGGAGGAGTTCATCGCCCCATGAGGCTTCCTAAAATTGCGCTTGCATTTCTCTCGCTCGTGCTTCTGGCTGCCGGCGCGCACGCCCAAGCCGAAAAGTCCGCCGCCCCATCGACTTCAGAATCCCCGAAGGCGTTTCTTGGCCGCTGGGATTTAACTTTGAAGTCGGGCGCTCACCAATATCCCTCCTGGCTTGAACTCAGCGAGGACAATGGACAGCTCAAAGCCGAAATGGTCGGCCGCTGGGGAAACGCTCGCCCTCTTCCCAGCGTTGAACTCACACACGGCCATCTCAAGTTCGTCTCCCCCAAGGATGAGGAAGGCAGCAAAGCCGATCTGGTTTTTCAAGGAACTCTGAAAGGCCGAATTCTTTCCGGCACTTTGAATGGTCCCGACGGCAAAACCTGGCATTGGGTCGGCTACCGAGCGCCATCCCTGAAAAGAACCGGAACGCCCAAATGGGCCGCGCCGATCGCTCTTTTCGACGGGAAGGATTTAGCCGGCTGGCATGAATCCACCCCCGGCGCCTCGCCCGTGTGGAAAGTCGAAAACGGTTCGCTCATCACTCCGGGCAATGGCCCGGAGTTGATCAACAATTCGAAGTTCGAGGATTTTAAGCTGCACGTCGAATTCAACTGTGGCCCGGAATCCAATAGCGGCGTCTATCTGCGAGGCCGCTACGAAGTCCAGGTCGAAACGGACTCCATTGCCGACCCGCCCAATCGCCGCATCGGCAGTGTCTACGGCTTCCTAGCGCCCGATCCGGAGTTGCCCCGCACGCCGAACGTCTGGCAGACCTACGACATCACGCTGATTGGCCGCCGCATCACCGTCGTGCACGACGGCCAGACCGTCATCGACAACAAGGAAATCCCCGGCATCACCGGCGGCGCTCTCGACAGCCACGAAGGTCTGCCCGGCCCCATTTATCTCCAAGGCAGCGAAAAGGGCCACGTGATGTACCGCAGCATCGTCATCACCCCAGCCGCCAAATGACCGTTCTCCCCGCACGTGGCGTTGATACCCTGCGCTAAGAAACAAATCTTGACTTTTCTCGTAGTCTATACAGAATTCTAGAAATATCTGGACTTATCCACTATCACAGTATAGGATTGCTCTTAAGAGGGGAGTAGCATGCCCAAAACGCTTACGAAAAAGATTGGACTGGAGATGGATGCACGGCTCTATCAGGAGCTTTCCAAACTCGCCAAGGAAAATGGCCAGTCCCGCCGCTTTCTACTCGAGAAAGCCCTCGAGCATTACATGCGCTTCGTGGTCCCTTCTCAGAGCACCGTGCGGCCCGAAATTATGAGCCAGTTCCGCCGCTCCACCGATAAGAACCGCAAGCTCCATCATCTCCTGGCCAAGTAAGTTCCATGGCCACGGAAATGGATCCTTCGCCCCGCTACATCTATCTGACTGTGGCCGAAGCCGTCGAAATGCATCGTCAATTAATCGATGAATTCGGCGGCATTCACGGTCTTCGCGATAAAGGCTTGCTCGAAGCCGCCGTCTTTCGTCCCCAGAATGGCTATTACGACGATCTCCTCCATGAAGCTGCGGCACTTATGGAGTCTCTCGCGAGCAATCACGCTTTCCTCGACGGCAATAAGCGAATTAGCCTCGCGATGACCGATACTTTTCTTCGCGTAAACGGCTATTATCTCGAATTGGAGCCCATGGCCGCCTACAGATTCATCACCGAATCCATCAGCAAGAGAGAATTTCGGATTCAGCAGATCCGCGCATGGCTCACGGCTCACGTCAAGCCGCTCGACGAAGACTGAACAGCGGATAAGCCTGACCTTTTTTCTCGACCGAATAGACCCCCTACTCGAATTACTCTTGCGACGCCAGGATATAGACAGGGAGACCAATCAGGCCAACCGCAAGTGACCGGAAACGCGACGCGCCGTCCCACAACCGGACGCTTCTTTGCGCGCATTTTCCATTCCACAATCCCGCTAATCTCCTGTTTTCAACGCTTTAGCCGCTTCTCTGCGTGGCGCTCCGGATGCGACTTCTCCCGCGACATGAGCGCCGCAACGGTTCTCCTCGAATCCTACACTTTCAATCCGGCGAACGCCGAGCGCCTCCGCGCCGCCAAACAGAAAGTCCTGGCCGACGCCCGCCAGGGAAACGCCGAAGCCTTTGCCGAAATGATCGAGCCCTACTCGCCCGGTCTTTACCGCCGCGCTCTGCGCATGACCGGCAATGCCGCGGATGCCGAAGACGCCCGCCAGGAAACCCTGCTGAAAGCATTTTCGCGCCTCAGCCAGTTTGCCGGCCAACAGGCCGAAGGCAGAGACGACCTCCACGCCTGGATGTCTCGCATCACCACCAACGCCTCAATTGATTTGATCCGGCAGCGCCGCGAAGGGAAGTATGTCTCCTTGGATGAGCCCGGTGCCTCTCCGGAAGAGTCCCTCGGCGCCCGGCTGCCTGCGCGAGCCGACAATCCAGAAGAGCGTTATGCGCGCCGCGAGCTGCGCATGGCTATGGCCGGCGCTATCGCACGCCTCGCGCCGGATTTGCGGCAAATCTGTTTGCTGCGCGATGTGCTCCAGTATTCCACGCACGAAGTCGCCGCACGCCTGGGAATCTCCGCGGTCGCCGTGCGCCTTCGCCTCTTCCGCGCGCACAGAAGGCTTCGCGAAGCCGTACGCGACGGCATGCTCCAGAAACAGCGCCGTTCTGCTTCGAAAGCCGCGCCTCTTCGCGCGTCAAATCCCGAAAAAGAACAGCGAGAGGAAAAGTTCCTGCGGTTGAGTTCCCAGGCGGAGTTCGCCTGCGGCGATTAGCGGATTGCCTTGGGAATTCCTCCGGCAAAAGAAACAAATCACATCCTTCGCCGCCTACTTCGTAGCTTCAGTCTTTGCCCCGCGGCCTGTGCGGATCGGAAACAAGCAGTTTCTTCGGCCCGCTTACAAACGCGCTTCCTCGTTCGTAAAATCGAAAGAGCTTCTCCGCCGCCTGCGTGATGCCGATCCGCACGGACGTACACACCTCAGCTTCCGCCGCTGACCCTTTCTTCGAGGCGGCGGGTCGCAAGACGCCGAGCCACAGCGGCCCTCCCGAAAACAGATCGAGCCCGTCCAGCCGTTTATCAATCCGCAGCGCCGCCGCAAGCCGTCCAGGTCCCCGCGTGAGATCGCGCAGCGCCCCGCCTTTTCGGTTGCGCTCCATCAACTCGATCCCTCCCAGCGGTTCCAGCGCGCGGATCAAAACCCCTCCGCCGATTCCGGCGGGCTCGCTCGAGATGTTCAGCATGAAGTGCATACCATAATTGAAAAAAACATAGACGTGCCCGTGCCGCAGAAACAGCGTGCGATTCCGCTGCGTTGGCCCGCGAAAGTGATGTCCGGCGGGATCCCCCGGCGGATAGCCTTCTGCTTCCACGATTCGCCCGCTGAGTCGTCCCTCAGGCAGTTCGTGTACCACGACCTTGCCGATCAGAAACCGCGCCATTTCCAGTGTGTCGCTGGGCAGTTCTTTTCGCGTAAGGCGGCGAATTTTCAGAGAAGGGCGATTCACAGTTTACGGCGAGGTTGCGTCCGGCGGCTCGTTGTTGAAGAGCCGCGCGAGTTCCGCGTGGTCGATGACTACGGCAGGGTCCGTCTGAATTGCATCAAAGTATTTTTTTTGGAAAGCGTCGCCGGATTCCGAGGGCGCAAACATTTTGCGCGCGAGAGAAATCGCCGTGCGAACGTCGTCTTGCGTCACAGGATTTTCTCCGGCCAGCGTTTCATCCAGACGCACCACGAATTCTGAAATATTATGCAGCCACCCGAACTGTTGGTGGTCGATCACCAGGCGGAAGAGTTCGCCCACGTTGACTTTCCCATTGGCCCGCTCGTATTCGCGCCGCTCCATATCCAGAAGCGTCTTGTGGACCCGCAGCAGCGCGAGCCGGAGGGCAATCAGCTTCTCGCGGGGACCGGTTTCCTTGTTTCCGCTCTCGGATGGATTGGCGTCGGCAGAGTTCATGTTTCGTAAGCAGCTCTTATTGTCCGACAGAATACCCGCAATTTCCAACGCATGGATGGAAAATCGCGACACCGGAGTGCAAAGCCCCGCAACGGAAAAACGAACGCGGCGAGCTTCCCGCCAGGCATGCCGAGCGAACGCCGGACGCTCAACTAATTCCTGCCGTCATTCGTGATAGCGCTTCTCTCCGACCGGCAGCGCGATAGCGAGACGATTCTGCGGCGGCGGCAATGGGCAGGTGGCAAAACGCGTATACGCGCACGGCGGATTTTCCAGCCGGTTGAAATCCAGCCAGAGCTCGCCCGGCTTATCCAGGCCGTTGCTCGGCAGCACGGTGTAGAGAAAACGGCACGCATGGTAAGTTGTGGCCGCGCTCGTCGCGTCCCGAAGAATAAAGAAAAGTTGCGGCGCCGCCGGATCCTCGAGCACCGGCTCTAGCCGGTACGTTTTGCCGTTCAGCTCGAATTCCGCCGCTCCAGGAACCGGTTGCGAGTACGTTGTCCCCGCCAGTGTCGCCAATGTGACGGACTTCGGGGGATGGTACGGAATCCATTTTGCCTTCACACGATACGCGATGTTCGGCTCGTACCATTTCAATCCGTGGAATCCCGTCAGCGTCGGCGATTTCGAGTCTTTCACGCGCAGTGCGTAACGGTCTTCGCGCCGGATGACGTACATATTCAGCGTGCCGATGGTGAGATGTGGTGCGTTTTTGTCGCTATCCGCATCCACTGGCAAAAGCTGAGTCCTCGCTGGTTCGCCTGCCACTCGCAAATTCGTCGGAAAACCTCCCGCGGGCGGTAGAAGCTCCACACTGTTCTTCTCGATGCGAAGCACGCCGATGTGCGCCTCGCCGGTCCCGGCGAGACGTATCTTGTTGTCGGCTGCCGTGCCGAATGAATTCTCGCCGGGCTGCAGCCATTCAAGCCCTGTCAGCGAAAGCCAGCCCGCGGGTTTCAGAAGTTCGGCGACATGTTGCGTGCGCCACGCCGCGAGTTCATGTTCCCAATTCGCTTCTTGCGCGAACGCCGGCGCAGCGAGAAGCACGCACAAAATTCCAATCCCACGCAATTTGGACAAGCGGCCAGGAGCATTCATGGCGGAAATTATATCGCCGCTGGGCCAGGCGCCGAAGCGTGCCCCGCGCCCCTCGTGTCCAATCGTGCGCGGCGTCTCCTCCGCCCGGAGTTACAGCCCGGGCTATGAAATTATTTTCTGCGTTCAAAACAAAAATTGCGGCCTGGCTTTCTAACCAACCGGACCTGCGAGCCATCAAAGCCAATGTAGTACTAAATCGATTGACCCCCTGGAATGGGCTCTGCTTTGCGTGCCGCAGTTCCGGGAGAATTGGAAAGGGAGAGATTCATGAAACCATCGAGAGCTTTCATGCTGTTGCTTGGAAGTACCGCTTTGTTGTCCGCCAGCGCTTTTGCGGGGAACACCAACAAGAAGTCGCTCCATCTCTTTGAGACCGTCACCATTCAGGGCAAGCAGTTGCCCGCCGGTGATTACAGGCTCGAATGGAGCGGGACGGGGTCCGACGTAACGGTTAGCATTCTCAAGGGCAAAGACACTCTAGTCACGGCCCCCGCTCGCGTCGTTGCCGCCAGCACCGCGTATAAGCAGAGCGGTTATACCGCCGAGGCGGAAAAGGACGGCAGCCGCTCTGTAACGAATGTTTTCTTCAGCGGAGATAAATTCGATATCGAACTCGGTTCGGCGTCGAACGCAAGCACAACCCCTGGCGCAGCAACCAGCGGCACCAATTGACGAATTTGCTTTTCGGGAATTCGTTTCAAATCCAAACACGGCGGAGGGGTCGGCAAAGGCCACTCCGCCTCATTTTTGTTCGGACGCGGCCGCAACATAAAGTGCGCGTTCGTACGGCACTCGTAGCAGTTCGTGATCCCCTGTGACGGCTCGCGCTGCGGACTTTCAAATCGTCTACCGATAAAATAGCGCTGAAAAAAGATTCAATATTTTTCTTTTGTGTATCGAACCTTTGGTGGGTGCGCGCCATCCAAATAAACGAGTGTGAAGTTATGTGCCTCCGCGCAGCGGAGCGCGGTTTCTCGCGCTTTAGCTTGCGGAGAAGACCAAAGGGAGTTGCCTATGCAAGTTTTGAAGCTTTCCGCAGCATTTCTCGGAGGCGCTTTGCTATTGTCCGCGAGCGCCTTTGCATCGAACACCAATAAGAAATCGCTCCACTTGTACGAGAAAGTCACCGTCGAAGGAAAACAGTTGCCCCCGGGCAATTACAAAGTCGAATGGAGCGGGATGGGCCCGGAAGTAACGATAAATATTATGAAGGGAAAAGAAACGGTAGCCACCACCCCGGCCCGCGTCGTTACCCAGGCCGAATCAAATAACCAAGACGGTTATGCGCTGAAGCCCGGAAAAGACGGCGGCCAAACTCTCGCGCAAGTTTTCTTTAGCGGAGAAAAGTACGATCTGGACATCAACCCGGCCTCGGGTGCAGCTGCCTCGCAGGGCGCAAATTCCGGCGGCGTCAATTGACAAGTCCCCTTTTCTAATCCGACAGCAATCTTGAAAGTGCAGATCGGGGTGTACGCCCGCACGGGGCCGTACGAGAGCCTCGTCGAGCGGCTCACGGCGTGGATCTCGCGCCAGCGCGACCCGCGCGCCGAGGTGCTGCGCTTCCCGCCCGTGATGAGCCGCGCCAGCTCGAGAAGTCCGGCTACCTGAAGAGTTTTCCCAACCTGCTCGGCTGCGGTCTGCGCCCTGCATGGCACGGAGGCCGAGATCCGCGGCGCGGCGGCGCACACGAGGCCGGCGGCAGCTGGACGGCAGTCGCTCGCCGCGACCGACCTCGTGCTGACCCCGGCGGCCTGCTATCCGGTCTACCCGCTCGCGGCGGCGCGCGGCCCCCTGCCGCAGGCGGCTCTGTTCGACGTCGCGGCGGACTGCTTCCGCCACGAGCCCTCGCGCGCGCTCGATCGCCTGCAGTCCTTCCGCATGCGCGAGTTCGTGCGCATCGGCTCGCCCGGAGGCGATCCAGGCCTTCCGCGAGCAATGGATGGCGCGCGCGCAAGAGCTCGCCGCGCGAGCTCGGCGCTGCCGTGTCAGGTCGAGATCGCCAACGACCCGTTCTTCGGCCGCGTCGGCCAGATGATGGCGGTGAGCCAGCGACAGCAGTCGCTGAAGTTCGAGCTGCTGATCCCCTATCACGCCGGCGCGACGCCCACCGCCTGCATGAGCTTCAACTATCACCGCGATCACTTCGGCACGCACCTGGGAGCTTCGCGCGAGCGCCGGCGGCGAGCCCGCGCACACCGGCTGCGTCGCCTTCGGCATCGACCGGCTGGCGGTGGCGCTGTTCTGCGTGCACGGCATCGACGCCGCACGCTGGCCGGCCACGCGTGACGGCGCGCGCTGGCGCTCTAAGGTTGCCGCTCGACCCCTACGCCCAGCGGTTCCTCGACCGCCTAAGGCGGCAGGCGCGTCGCCGGCCGCGACGCAGACCGTCGCGCGCACGGCGCGAGGCGCCCGAGAGCGACTGCTGGAGTTCTCGGGGGCGAGCCGGAGCCGGTCGCTCGCGCCGAAGATCGGCGCTCCCGGGTCCGGCGGGCAGCTGCCGCATCCGCATCTACACGCCCGCCAGTTCCGCGCCGCGAGGGCTCGCCGGCGTCCTTCCCGGGCTCGTCTATTTTCATGGCGGCGGGCTCGTCGCCGGCAGCCTCGACACCCACGATGGCATCGCGCGCGCGCTCGCTGAGGCGAGCGGCTGCCGGCTGATCGCGGTCGGCTATCGCCTGGCTCCCGAAGCGCGCTTTCCGGCAGCGATCGACGACGGCTGCGCGGCCCTCGCTGGATCGCCGCGCACGCCGCCCGGCTCGGAATCGATGCGGCGCGGCTGGCGTATGCGGCGACTCGGCCGGGGCGACCCTCGCTGCCGTCGTCTGCCAGGCGTCTGAACGCGACGCAAGAGCCGCGGCTCGCGCTCCAGTTCCTCCTCTGTCCGATCCTGGATTCGCGGCGAGACCGACTCGCGCCACACCTCGCCGAGGGCTTCTTTCTCGATCGCGGAGACCCTCGACACGATCTCGCGCACTATCTGCCGCCGGGCGTGGACCCCACCGACCCGCGGGTCTCGCCGCTGCGTGCGCCGCACCTCGAGCATCTGCCGCCGACGGTGATCCACACCGCGGAGTTCGATCCGCTGCGGGACGAGGGCCAGGCGTATGCCACAGCGCCTCAGCACGTCGGGGTCCGGACGCAGTACCGCTGCCATTCCGGTATGATTCATCTGTTCTACGGCATCGGCGCCCTGATTCCCTACGCAGCCGGCGCCTGGGGGACCATCGGCTCCGATATTCGCGCGCTGCTTGCCTGAGCGGTCGCGCCTTCAAGGACCGCAGGAATGACCGACCGCCGCATCGCCGCGCAACTGCTGCACGAGCTGCATGCAGCGCGCATGGCCGGGAGCCTCGAGCGGCTGTGCGCGACGTTCGCCCCGGATGCCAGCCTGCGGATCGCCGGCACGAGCGACGGCAAGCCGGTCGCGATCGCGGCGAAGGGAACTGCCGAGATCCGCACGTGGCTCGCGATGCTTGTCAAGGCTTTCAGACTGAGCGACTACGAGCTGCATACGCTGGTGATCGAAGGCGCACACCTTGCGGCTCACTGGCGCGTCGATATTCATTCGAAGATCACGGGCGTCAGGGTGCCGACCGAACTGGTGGATCTGATCGAGGTGAGCAACACACGCATCGCGTCGCTCGCCGAGTTCTTCCTGCCGTGCTGAGCCGCAGATCGTGATGCCGGACGGCTGCCTGCCATGAAGTGCATATGTCGGGCTTCGACACCGGCGGACGTGTCAGCGATCGTCGCATTGCTCGCCCAGGCCGAACCGCGACCGAACGCGGAACCGCAGGACATGCACTGGAAGTACTGGCAGCCGCGAGCGGACTGCCCAGGACCGCGCTCCTTCGTCCTGACCCGCGGCAGCGCAATTCTCGCTCACGGCGGCATCGTTCCCGGCTTGTGTGCCTGGGAGTCGCGCCGCGTCAGGACCCTGCACGTCATCGACTGGGTGGCGGACCCCCGGGAGGTCGGCGCGGGGGTCACCCTCATGAACTATATCGGTCAACAGACCGAGTCGCTGCTCGCGATCGGCGGCAGTCCCCGGACTGTGCAGATCCTGCCCAATATTGGGTTTCGTGCCGCCGGGATAGCCACCGGCTACGCGCGCGCTTTGTTTCCCTTGCGGCTGCTGCGGAATGTCGAGCGGCGACCGTGGCGGCTGCTCGCACGGTTCGCGCGCAGCGTCGCGTGGACGCTCGCCGCTCCCAGAGATGCACCCGCGGATGGCTGGCAGGCGCGCAGTATTGCGGCGGACGACCTCGGGCGGATCGCGTCGGTTTTGCCTGTTCCGGCCCGCGGTATGGGGGTGCTCGAGCGCAGTGTCGGCCTGTTCCGCTACGCGCTCGCCTGTCCGATCGTTCCAATGCACCTGTATTCGCTCGAGAGAGCAGGGCGTGTGCGGGGGTATTTCATGCTCGCCTTCAGCCCCCGGGCAGGTGCCGATCGTCGACTGCTGGATGGATTCCGACCTGCCGGCCGACTGGCGCGCGATGATTCATCGGGCAGTCGCGCAGGCAAGACGCGATCCGCAGGCGGCTGAAGTCGTGATCTGGGCGAGCGATCCGATGCTGTCAGAGTCCCTGCGGGCGACCGGCTTTCACGCACGACAGGAGACCTCCATCCTGCTGCGCTCCAGAAACGGCGCTGCGGTGCCGGGGGCACCCTTGCGCGTGCAGATGCTGGACAACGACGAGGCTTATCTGCACGGCCGCATCGAGCTGTGGCTATGAGCTGCTCTGAGGGGATCGCCTTCTCGCCAACGTTGGACATCTTGCCTATCACCCCGTCGCTGGTGTACGCGGCAACACCGAAGTACCAGGTTGCCGCAGCGAGATTGGTCATCACATAACTCGTTTGGCCCGGGTTCGCGAGCTTCACCTGCTGATTCAGATTGTCCGCCGAGGTCCCGTAGTAGACGATGTATCCGGCCAGGCCCGTCAGGGTCGTGTCAGTGGTCGTCTCGGTCACCGCAGTCCAGTCGAGCGTCGCGGTTCCGGGGGAGGTCTCGTTCACGCTGATAGCTGAATGCCTTGAGGGACGTGCTTGATGTGCCGTCACTCACACTGATCACGACGTCCGCATCCGTTCCCACATCCCCCGCCGCAGGCGTTCCGCTCAGCGCACCATTGGTGCTGCTGAAGGTCGCCCACGCCGGCTTGTTCTGAATACTGAACGTCAACGCAGCGCCCGCGGCCCCCGATACCGTGGGCGTGAAGTTGTAAGGTGACCCGTAGTTCACTCCGGCGGGCGGGGTACCCTGGATGCTGAGCGGCGCCGAGCTCGTGGTGGTCTGCGAGCCCGTGGTGGTCGCCGAGCCTGTGGTGGATGCAGCCGAGGAACCCGGATCCTGCGACGAGGCAGTTCCGTCCCCGCCACACGCGACCAGAACCAATGCCAGCGATGTGCCCAAGACGACGCGCAAACGTCGCAGCGTGTCCCGATGGATCCGATCCATGCCTTGCCCCCCTGTGACCGCCGGCAGGGCAAAACAAAGAGCTCCGGGTAAGGTTGACGAAACCGCGACGGTGTGTGCGATGCCGGCAACCCCGCTATCTCACGCGCCACGGGCGCTTGAGACCGGAGGCTTTGCGTCTCCCCCTCGCGGGGGATTTGCCCTTAGGTATGCACAGTAAAGCGTCGCGGGCGCACGAAGGCAATCTGTCTGTGTTGAAAGACACGCACACCGCGGCCGGAGGGCGGTGTTGGAATTATGGAATATCGAGTCGTCGCCGAACTGTGACGCGCCACATGGATAAGCTGACAGCGCCGGGCAGCGCCGCCGCGCCGCGGTTTCGCGCGGCGCTACTTCAGGGGACCGTCTTTTTGACGACGCTGGAAATGACGCCGCGCACACCGTCGCGGGTGTAGGCGGCAATACCGAAATACCAGGTTCCCGAGGCGAGATTGGTCATCATATAACTCGTGAGGCCCGGATCCTCCAGCCTGACCTGTTGATTCAGATTGTCCGCCGAGGTTCCGTAGTAGACGATATATCCCGCCAGGTCCGTCAGCATCGTGTTGGTGCTGGTCTCAGTCACGGGAGTCCAGTCGAGCGCCGCGACTCCGTTGGAAACCTCGTTCACGCTGATGCTGAATGCCGCAAGGGACGTCGTCGACCTGCCGTTACTCACGCTGATCACGATATTCGCGTGCGTCCCTACATCCGCCACCCCGGGTGTTCCGGTCAGCGCACCGTTCGAGCTGTCGAAAGCCGCCCACGCCGGCTTGTTCTGAATGCTGAACGCCAACGCAGCGCCTCCCGGTCCAGATACCGTGGGCGTGAAGCTGTAAGGTGAGTCGTAGTTCACTCCCGCAGGCGGGACACCCTGGATAGTGAGCCGCGTAGCGGACGGTGCCGGCGCTGCCGGCGGGGCTGTCGTCGATGAAGCCATCATCCATGAAATCGATGACGCCGGGCGCGTGACCGGAGAAGTCGATGAAGGGGAGGGGGCGACCGGCGCTGCGTCTGGCTCACCCGCTTCGCGCACCAGGAAAGCCAATACCAGCGATGCACTCACGAGAGCCAACGCCAGCGCTGAAGTCCGAAAGCTGAGGCGCGAGCGTGGCTGCGCGTCCGATGGGCGCGAGCGTCGCCGCGCGCGTGATGACTGATCCATGCCTTACCCCCGTTGTTACGGCAAGGGCAAAGCATGTTGTCCGTCCTGAAGATGACGACGCCGCGACTGGGTCTGCGGTGCCGGCAACTCCGCTATCTCGAGCGCTACGAGCGTCGAGACCGGAAGCTTTGCGTCTCCCCCTCGCGGGGGATTTGCCCTTGCAGCGCGCAGTAAAGCCTCATCACGATCGCAGCGCAATATGTCACCTGGGGCAGACACCCGATGGCAACGTCCGTGATGGGCTTCGCCCTGCGGGGCGGGGAGTTCAGCTACCCTATTGACTTAAGCTAGAGCGAAGAACCGCTGGATGAGCGAACCGGTCATTCTCAGAAACTCTCTGCCCATCGCGGTCATCGCAGTGCTGCAGGCGATTGCCCCCGCGTTCATCGCGGTGGGGGCTTTGTACGTCGTCCTGGCGCTGTACGGCGTGCGACTCGATCAGAGCTATCACTCGATGGCGGTCGTCGTGGGGGTGCTGGCACTGCTGCTGCCGCGACCGCCGCAGACCTTGCAGAGCCAGCTGCTGTCGGCCTCGATTCCGATCGCGCTGGGTGTCGTGCTGCGCTGGATGGCGATGCTGGCCGCGCTGCTGGCGATCGGTTACCTGACGAAGTTCTCGGGACATTACTCGAGGCGCGCCATGCTCACGTGGGCGGCGCTAGGGCCGGCTATTGATCATTGCCGCCACTCTCGTTCTGCACGAGCTCAACAGGCGCTATTGCCTCCATCCCGGCAATGCCCGCAAGACGGTACTCGCCGGTTGCACTGTGTCGAGCATCGCGCTGGCCGGGCGGCTCGGAGGCTGTCCGGAATTCGGGATGACGGTGGTCGGATTCTTCGACGACCGTGAGCGGGAGCGCCTCAAGATCGACGCAGAGATACGGATGCTCGGCAAGCTCAAGGACCTGGCCCAATACGTCCGTGCCCACAATATCGAGGTGATCTTCCTTGCCCTGCCGGTGAGGCAGGTGGCGCGGGTCGTGGAGCTGCTCGAGGAGCTGCGCGACACCACGGCATCCATCTACTACCTGCCGGATATCTTCGTCTTCGACCTGATTCAGGCCCGCAGCATCTCGATCGACGGCATACCCGCGCTGTCGATGTGCGAGACGCCGTTGTTCGGCTACCGGGCGATCGCGAAGCGGGCGACCGACGTGCTGATCTCCTCGGTGGCATTGGTCCTGGCCGCGCCACTGATGATCGCAATCGCGATCCTCGTATGGCTGAGCTCGCCGGGCCCGATCATCTTCCGCCAGCGCCGCTATGGACTGAACGGTGAAGAGATCATCGTTTACAAGTTCCGCACGATGACGGTTACGGAGGACGGCGCGACGATAGTCCAGGCGAAGAAGGCCGATCCGCGCACGACGCGCGTCGGACAGTTCCTACGGCGCTACTCTCTCGATGAGCTGCCGCAGCTGATAAACGTCCTCGAGGGCCCCATGAGCCTCGTCGGGCCGCGTCCACATGCGGTCGCGCACAACGAGATGTATCGCAAGCTCATCAAGGGCTACATGGTCCGCCACAAGGTCAAGCCGGGCATCACCGGCCTCGCGCAGGTCAATGGCCTGCGCGGGGAAACGCAGACCATCGCGCAGATGGAGGCGCGCGTACGCTACGACCTCGAGTATCTGCGCAACTGGTCCCTCGGGCTCGATATGGAGATCCTCGCGAAGACGGCGGTGCGCGTCTTCAACGACGCGAAGGCATTCTGAATCCGGCCCGCGTCCTGCGCTCCGGGCGCCGGCCACCGCTTTCGTGAAGCCCGCGGCCGGAATCGAGCTGATGTCCCCCGCCTTACGAAGCGCGTCACACTTGCACGCCTTTCCCCTGACTGTCTACGGTAATTTTGATATCGTCGTGCGCCTACAGGGCCTCGGGGGCGCCTGCCTGCGCTCACCGGTTGGTTGTCATAAGATAACAAGATGGAACGAGCTCACCCCAAAGGAAAAAGGCTCGATCGCCAAAAGGGTAAAGGCGGTAGTCGGCCATGCGGCTGCGAGGGCCGGTGTGTTCGCATGGGATTTCCGCTCGAAGATGACCATCGTGACGTTCCATCGCGTCAGGGATGACATGCCCGAGGAAGACGGCCTCACCTGCAGTTCCGCCAGATTCGAGAAATTCTGCGAGTTCTTTCGTGCCCACTTCAGGGTCATTCCCCTGGCCGAACAGGTGGCCGGCTGCAGCGCGGGCAAGGACATGGGCGGCACCTTATCGATCACGTTCGACGACGGTTATCGCGACAACTACGAGGTCGCCGCGCCCATTCTTCGCAAGCTGGGTCTGCCGGCGACATTCTTCGTCGTCACGGGTTTTATCGGCACGCACACAGTCGCGCCATGGGACCGCAAGCTGCCGCGCCAACCCGGCTGGATGGATTGGGACCAGCTGCGCGAGCTCGTCTCCGATGGCTTCGATATCGGCAGCCACACCGACACTCACGTCGATCTGGGCACCGCGGATGAAGAGACGGCGCGGCTCGAGCTGGAGACATCCAAACGCAAGCTGGACGAGCAACTGGGCAGGCCTGTGCGGCTCTTCGCGTATCCCTTCGGCGGACGAAACAACATCTCTGAGCGGGCGCGCGAACTGGTTCGCCAGACCGGTTTCGTGTGCTGCGTCTCGGCCGCAGGAGGTGTGAATGCTCCCACCGCCGATCCCTTCGATCTCAACCGCATTGTAGTTGGCTCCGGAGTTCGCGATCCCAGATCAATTCGGGCTAGACCTCCTCATCGGGAGAATTTGAGCGCCTCCGCGAGCCCCTGTTCTGGCTGAAATGTGCGGTGTCTCGGGGCGAGTATCTGTTATTCGCGTCGCTCGTTCTTGTATCGCTATGAACACAAACCGACATGACGCGGGAGTTGAGTCCGCGGTCAGGCACGGCCGGACCATCATGTTTCTGGTCAATTCGCTGAATGTAGGCGGATCCGAGCGCAAGACCGTGCGTCTGGCCAACGCATTTGCAGCCGCGTAACCGGCAGGTCGCGATCGCGTATCTCTGTCCTCCAGAGTCGCTCCTGGCGCAGGTACATCCGGCGGTCGCCATGCTGAACCTGCAGCGGCGCGGCAAGTTCTCTATCCGGGCACTCCACAAGCTCGCGGCCCTCGTCAGAGAGCACGATGTCGGCACGCTCGTCGCCATGAATCTGTATCCGGCACTCTATGCTGTCCTGCACCAGGTTGTTGTGCAGGAGTCAGCCCGCCGCGGGTAGTCGTCTCCGTCAATACGACGGAGTTTGCCACCCGCAAAGAAGAATTGCAGATGCTCGTCTATCGCCCCGTCCTGCGGCGAGCCGACATGATCATTTTTGGCGCCGAGCGCCAGTGTCGCCTTTGGTGCTCCCGTTACGGCCTCGCGGCGGCTCCCCGGACAAGACCATGGTGCTCTATAACGGTGTCGACACGTCAGAGTTCTCAAAAGAAAGTGTTCCACCGGCGGTGCTCCCTGAGCCCCCCGGGGGAGTGATGTTGGGTACGGTTGGCGCATTCCGGATCGAGAAGGCGCAAGTCGATCTGGTTCGCGCGGTGCATGAACTGATCGCGCGCGGCGGCGATGTGGAAGCGCTCATTGTCGGAGACGGGCCGGAACGACCGCAGATCGAGCGCGAGATCCGGCGCTTGGGTCTCGAGCGGAAGGTGCACCTGGTTGGAGAGGTGCAGGACGTGCGCCCCTATCTTGCAATAATGGATATATTCGTGCTGCCGTCTATCGCGGTCGAGACATTCTCGAACGCGGTTCTGGAAGCGATGGCGATGTCGTGCCCGGTGGTGGTTGCGCAGGTGGGTGGGATGGAAGAGATGCTGCGGGTTTGGGGGCGGGATGACGTACCCGCCCGGGGATGTGAAATCGCTTTGTGATGTGCTGATGGGCCTGGTGGCCAGCGGCCACGCCCGGAAGGAGCTGGGCGAGAAGGCACGCGAAGCTGTCCAGAAGCAGTTCAGCTTTCACAGGATGTTGGAGGACTTCGAAGGCCGCATCCTGGCATCGTAGTAGTTAATGCCAGCCTCTTCGGCTCGTTGTGCCCTTCAGTGTGGCGCAACTGACATTTGGTCGGCAGGGAGCAGCAGCTTTCGATAGGTCTGTGCCAGCTCAGGCAGTGCAACCGAGGCAACGTAGTGGGCACAAACAGTCTGGCGTGCCTGAACGCCGAGCCGATCGCGCAGTTCGGGCGATGCAACCAGCTGTGATATCGCATCGGCCAGGGCGGGGACGTTTCCTACCGGCACAATGAGTAAGCCTCCCTCGGCTCCGATTTCCGGCACCGCGCCCACCGGCGTTGCAATGCAGGCCATACCGGCCGCCATCGCCTCGATGAGCGAATTGGGAAAACCCTCATTGTGAGACGGAAGGAGGAAAATCTCACAGCGCTGCATCAATGCGAGTAGCTGGCGGTGCTCCACCGGGCCCTCCATCCGAATCGCGCCTGCGCTCACCGAATCGGCAATGCGCGTCATCAGAAACGGCGGGACGGCGACCATCCGGAATTCTACGCCGCATCCGCGCGCCTTGAGCTGCTCGGCCGCACCCAGCACATCCTCGATACCCTTATAGAGCGCCTCCTGGCCGGCGATGAACAGGCAGGTTGGTCGGGCGGTGGACGGCCGCGGCGGTGGAGAAGAATCAATCTGGTGCATCCAATTCGGCAGAAGCACGATTTTGCCGGTACGGCCCGCAGAGCGTATGTAGTCGCTCGCGAAGCGCGATTGCGCGATCACGACATCCGGTCGCCGCAGCACGGCAGCGATAAGCCGCCGCTCGATAGATGATGCTTTGCCGTGGAAGGCGTCGAACGAGCCGCCGATCCGCAACAGGACCGGGCGACGGAGGATTCGCGCCATTCCGGCGTACAGGGCGGCCTCCCAGAAGACCTGGTAGTCAGAGGCCTGCACCTGCACGAGGTCGATCCGACCGGCAACGACCGCGAAGGGAAACTTCAAAAAATGCCAAATCGTCAGCAGGGCACCCCACAGAATGCGCCGGACGCCACCGCGAAGCACTGCACGATAGCCCCAATTTTCTGCCACGTTCTTCTTTGGTGGCCGAGCTATGTCGAATGGAACGAATTCAAATTCGACGCTAACTGGAGAAGCCATCAGATTCATCATGAACCTCGTGACCCCACCTTTGGCTGGCGGCATTGGGCCGACGAGCATGACGATAGGTTTACTAGCAGAATTCACTCGTTCCGGTCCGATTGGCTTGACTCGGCCAACATCTTAACAGTGCGCATCTGCGGCGTTGCAGCTCGGGGTCTCGAAATCCAGACGCCGCTCCGGCTTGTCTCCCGTGCCCGCTGGCACGATACTCAAGCGCATCCTCCGTCTGCGCGCCAACCGCACACACCTCTGACCGGACGCATCTGCTTCGTGGGCCTGACTAATCTGCCCGTGCTCGGCCCCGGAGTTCGAACAGCATGGGATTGGTGGCGCACAGCTGCAGCAGACCTTGCTCGCCAAGGCGCTCGCGCGCCGGGGGTTTGCAGGTCTCGATGGTCGTGGGGGACTATGGCCAGCAAGACGGCGCAGTCTGGGCCGGCGTGCAGACCTACAAGGCGTCCAGACCCCGAGAGGGAGTTCCGGTACTGCGCTTCGTGCACCCCCGGTGGACTAAGCTGATAGCGGCACTTCGGCGCGCGGCTGCCGATATCTATTATGTAAGCCCTGCGGGGGTGCAGGTTGGGCAGGTTGCGCTATGGGCCAGCCGGAACGGCCGCCGTATGGTCCTTCGCATCGCGAGCGATGCCGACTGCGACCCCAAGCGGCTGCTGATCTCCCTTTGGCGTGACCGGAAACTGTACGAATATGGACTGCGCCGTGCCGACGCGATTCTCGCCCAAAGCGTCAACCAACAGGCGCTGTTGCGCAGGAATTATGGATTGGACAGCTCGGTGGTCTCATCGCTGGTGGACGTTCCTGATTCTGATCTGCCGTTGGGCGATCGCGACATTTCCGTTCTCTGGGTCAGCAACATCCAGCAGCTGAAGCGCCCCGAGATGTTTATCGAGCTGGCGCGACGCCTGCATCCCCTGACGGCGAGCATGGTCGGTGGAGCTCACCCGCAGGCGCATGATCTCTTTGAGCGGATCCGCGCACGCGCCGCCGGCGTCGGCAACATGACTTTCCACGGTCAGCTTCCGTACCGCCTCACCAACCAGCTCTTCGATCGCGCTCGGCTGTTTGTCAATACTTCTGAGGTCGAGGGATTCCCAAACACCTTTCTCCAAGCCTGGATACGTGGCGTTCCAGTCATTTCATTCTTTGATCCCGATGATATTATCCGCCGGGAGGGGCTGGGCTACGCCGTAGCGAGCCTGGACGAGATGGCAAGCGCTGCTCGCCGGCTGGCGACGGATTCGCAAGCCTGGGTGGAAATGAGCGCACGATGCAGAGCGTACATGGCGCGGTGCCATGGCGAGGAGCAGATACTCGGGCCTTATCTCGCGACGGTCGCCCGGGTTGCGAAGGGTTCGTCTTCGATCTGACCTCTCTCGTCGGCGCGTGACACAAACTCATATTGCTATCCCGGCGCAGGAGGCAGCGGTGGCATCAGAGACGAAACGCTCCCCCGAGCAGGTTCGAGAACAGTACGAGATTGAGAAGGCGCTCGCAGCGCAGCTGCGCGCCGGGACCCGCGACGAACGTAAGCGCCTGTATGGCAAGCTCTATGACGAACTGTGCCGTCGCGTGCCGCACCACCCCCTGCTTACCCGCAAGGCATCGGCCGCTGAGACCGAGCGCGACGTTAAGCGGCAGCTGCGACTGCTAGCTCGCTTCATCAGCAAGGACACAACGTACCTGGAGGTCGGGCCGGGGATTGTGCACTCACCCGCGAAGTGGCCAAGCGCGCGCGCAAAGCAATCGCTGTCGATGTTTGCAGCGAAATCACAGTGTCGGATCGCCCGGACGACAGATTTGAGTTGATACTGTCGGATGGCACATCGATCCCTGTACCACCCGGCTCGGTCGATGTAGCGTACAGCAATCAACTGATGGAGCATCTGCACCCTGATGACGCGAGCGCCCAACTCGTCAATCTGCACCACGCTCTGAGACCGGGGGGAGTCTACGTTTGTGCGACGCCCAACCGTCTTACTGGTCCGCATGATATCTCACGCGGTTTCGACATTATCGCCACCGGGTTCCACCTGCGTGAGTACACCAACGTGGAGCTATTTGACCTGTTTCGCGGCTGCGGCTTCGGGCGGGTAACGATCTATAGCAGCTTGCGCGGCTACCCATTCCCCGTGCCGACCTGGCTGTTGCTGGCTTTGGAGCGGTGGCTTATGCGCCAGCCCCCCGAGCGAATGCGTGCCCTCTTGCGCCGATGGCTGCTGCGCAAACTGATCGACAACTGTCGCCTCGTCGCTGTCAAACCATCGCGAGCGCCCGTGGGAGTTGCTCTCACAAATTGAACTGCCGTTGCGGCTCTCGAAGTAACCAACGTCGTCCGCTGGACCGAAGTGAAGCGCCGCGGTTGGCAGCCGACAGCCCTGCGCAACGCGATATACTGAAAAATCATGTGTGGCATTGCGGGTGTTCTCTACCGGGACCGGCAAACACCGGTCAATCCGGATCTATTGCAGGCAATGACCGACATGGTTCGCCACCGCGGACCTGATGGTGAGGGGCTTCATATCGCCCTGGGCTCGGCCTTGGCCACCGTCGGTTAGCCATCATCGACCCGGCGACCGGTCAGCAACCGATGATGGATGCCGAGACCCAAAACATCATTGTTTATAACGGTGAGGTATTCAACTACGTTGAAATCCGGGCCGAGCTGATCGCCGCCGGTCATCGCTTCTGCACGGACTCCGATACGGAGGTCATCCTCAAAGCCTACGCGCAATGGGGCGAACGATGTCTTGATCGCTTTAACGGAATGTGGGCCTTCGCCATCTGGGACCATTCCCATCAGAGGCTCTTCCTGGCACGAGACCGTCTCGGCATCAAGCCTTTGCATTACTGCGTCGACGCGCAGCGGATCGTATTTGCTTCGGAGATGAAGAGCCTGTTCGCAGCCGGTGTGCCGCGTATGCCGGATACTTCGCTGCTCGACGTCTACCTGACGCTCGGGTACATCCCGGCGCCATATTCCTTTTTTAGCGGTGTCCGTAAGCTGCTCCCCGGCCAGTACCTGATCACGGACGGGGAGCACACCGAAATCCACCGGTACTGGGACCTGCCCGCGATTGCCGAAGGCGACATGCGCCGCGACGCGGTGGCCGTGCAGGAGGAATTCGCAAATTTGCTTGGGGATGCCGTGCGCATCAGCATGCGTAGCGACGTACCGTTCGGCGCCTTCCTCAGCGGTGGTCTGGACTCGGCATCCGTGGTGACTCTGATGGCGGAGCAGACGCGTCTGCCCGTCGAGACCTTCACGATCGGATTCGATGATCCTGCATTTGACGAGCGCCGTCTCGCCCGGCTCGTGTCGGCGCGCGTCAATACCCGGCATCACGAGACGGTTGTAAGCCCAGATGATCTCGAGGCAGCGCTGCATCAGGTCGCGTTCCACTATGACGAGCCCTTCGGCGATTCATCCGCCCTGCCGACCAGCCACGTCGCGCGACTCGCCGCCGGGCACGTCAAGATGGTCCTTACGGGTGATGGCGGGGATGAGGTTCTTTCTGGCTACCCCGCCTACCAGGTCGAGAAGCTAGCCGGCAGTTACCTGCGCATCCCGCGTTCGGTGCGACGCTGTGCGGAGGTACTCGTCGGCGGCGTCGCCGAAATGACTCGCGGGCACATGCGCTACGCAGCCAACCGCTACTACCGGCTGCTCACCACCACGGCCGCGCCGTTCGAAGACCGGCTGCTGGCCAAGACAGCGTGGCTCGAGGAGGATCGTCGGCGGGCGTTGCTTGCGGGAGTGCGTGTGCATCGCGCCAAGGACGTATTCGCCGAACTCATGCGGGATTGCCCGTATCGGGATTCGTTCTACCGCCTGATGTATTTCAACTACAAGGTATCGCTGCCGGACGACATGCTGACCAAGGTGGATCGTATGACCATGGCATGGTCCCTGGAGGCACGCGTGCCGTTTCTCGATTACCGGCTGGTTGAGCTGATGAGCGTCGTCCACAAGGACGTCAAGCTCCCAGGTCTGACCCGCAAGGCGGTGCTTCGCAAAACGGTCGGCCGCAAACTTCCTGGAGCACTGCTGGCTGCTGGCAAGCGCGGCTTCGTTACGCCGCTGCGCAGCTGGTTCCGTCAGGGCGACTTTGCCGATAGCACCGTGAAACGCTCGGTAGCGATGGCCGGCCTCTCGGGTCCGGTGGTCGACCGGATTCTCGCGGAGCAGCGTGCAGGCCAACGCGACTACGGTAATCTGCTTTGGATGCTGATGGTGCTAGGGGCAGTCAACGAGACGGCGGACACTTCCGCTGCCGCTGATCCGGTTCTGGAGGCAGGAACAGGCTAGACGACATCGCAACGCCGCGGCCGGCCGCGACCCCAGGCGCTCGCCACGCCACGTGGCGGCGTCCTGGGGTCGTTCGCATGATCTGGAAGTGGACCTCAGCCCGTCCCTATCAGAAACAGTCCGTCAGCGTTCTGTAGTGTCACACTGGTGGCGCCACACTTTCCGTCGTTCACGCTGGCATTGCCATAGCCGCGGGTTTTGATACGACAGAGCGTTGAGGGAATGGTGACGGTCCGCGCCCCGTTGCCGCGCGGATTCCATAAGACCCAGCCATTCGGGAAACGTCGGCGCCAAACGCCATCCGACCAGGCTGCACTCTGCGGCGGATCAAGGCGCTGTGTGCCGGCAGACAGCCAGCCGTAATTGGCCTTACCGTTCACGGTCTGTACCTGCTCGTCCGTCAGACCGACAGTGCTATAGTCGTCCTGCCCGCAAGTTAACGCGTAGTGCCAGTTTCTCTGCATCGCCGCAGCGAAGCCGAAGCGAACCGCTTGCCACTGCGTGGCTCCCCAGCTGGACTGGTTTCCAGTCAGGTCATTGCTGCCGTCAGGTCCCCCAACCTGATGGAATATCAAAGTACCGTCAGAAGCGATCGACGCCTCGGCAGCGATAAGCCCTTGCATCCAGGCTCCGGGCGGGGAGTCATGCCAGGTCTCAATGCTCCATGAGAACCCGACCGTGCCCTCATTCATGACTACGTCCCACACATGCTCATAGCTCGGATGCAATTGTTTTCAAATCACCATTGAGATAAAAAGCCGGCGATATCCAGTACTCGCAAGAAGCAAGAACTTTGAATTTATGGCCCGGAACGCCGCGGCCTGTTTCGCCTGTCCCTCTTCAGTGGCGGCAATGGTTGCGGCTGTAACGCCTACCGGCGCAGTGCCCACTCCATTCCAGGTCGCCGCCTTGGGCGGGACTGGTGAATAGTTGTCCAGGTAAATGCCATTCAGATCGGGATTTGCCACAAATCCCTTCACCTCGCCGTATTTCGAGCGTGCCAGCCCATTGACGAATACATCGTAGAAATATCGGGCATAAAGATTCCAGATGTTGTACCCGGCCAGCACGCCAGTCTTGCCGTTGTACTAGTACGATGACGAGAGTGTCTGTTTGTTGTAGGGCGTAATCTGAAGATACGATTGACCGCTATTGCCGGAGTCGCTGTAAGGAATGAGGTCGGTAGTGCCCCTGCCGGAAGCCGACGTGTAAGCCCACATGCTTGATTTGTTGAATGCGTCAGCTAGCCAGGGATAGTCCGCAGAATTTAGAACATATTGAAACGCCTGCCCCTGCGTATACATAAACGTGCGCAAAGTAAGGCCATGCGCAGCCGCGTCACTCTTCCATCCCTCCATCAGCGAGGCGTAAGTGCCGTAGTCCTCGACACCAAGATAGCCGCTGATGACGATCATGTTGGATTCTGAAGCGACCGTAGCGAGGGGGACGCCGGCCCCATTCATATCGCCAGAGTGCAGCAACCCGAAGTCGCCGCCGTTCAGATTACCGCCGTGCGCGGGTAGGGATCCGAGCCAGGACCGGTGGTGGTGCTCGCGTCGGTCGTGGCGCTGCTGCACGTCGAGGCAGCATTGTCGATCGTGAGACACGGCGCGGCAGGGGTCTGTGCAACTGCGGGATTCCAGCAGGCAAAGACAATCGCGCCTGCCAGCGCTACGAAGCTTCCTAGCTTGCGAATCATTCGAATCATTGGGCCATCCTCTGCGCTCCTGCGATGTGAAAATGCGTGAATGCCGCTGCCATTAGCGGCCCGGAAATCAGCCACAGTCGGTACCATCATTTTTCCCCCGGGAAAGTTTGTCTTGCGCGGTGGACCGTGTGCACGGCGCCGCGTCACCTTGAGCGGCGCGGGGACCGTGTGCTACGGCGCCGCGCCACCATTTAACAAAAGCTACACCGTCTTTCGGGCTGGTTCACCCTGTCGCGGTTCACTGACGTGTCGCGGTTCACTGACAGGCGCCGCGCACGCACGCGCGCGGTGCGGGGCGCAAATGTAGGTACTCGAGGGCTATCGACAGACGCGAGCGTTCGTCGCGGTGTGTCGGAGATGGTGAGGGAGTAAGCGGGGACCCGCGGCCCGCATCAAGCGGCGCCGCGGCCCGCATCGACCTGGAAGTGGACCTCAGCCCGTCCCGATCAGGAACAGTCCGTCGGCGTCCTGCAAGGTCACACTGGTAGCGCCACACGCTCCGCTGTTCACGCTGGCATTGCCATATCCGCGGGTTTTGATACGACAGAGCGTTGAGGGAATGGTGACGGTCCGCGCCCCATTGCCGCGCGGATTCCACAGGACCCAGCCATTCGGGAAACGTCGGCGCCAAACGCCATCCGACCAGGCTGCACTCTGCGGCGGATCAAGGCGCTGTGTGCCGGCGGACAGCCAGCCGTAATTGGCCTTACCGCTCACGGTCTGTACCTGCTCGTCCGTCAGACCGACAGCTGTTATAGTTGTCCTGCCCGCAATTTAACGCGTAGTGCCAGTTTCTCTGCATCGCCGCAGCGAAGCCGAAGCGAACCGCTTGCCACTGCGTGGCGCCCCACCCGGACTGGTTTCCAGTCAGGTCATTGCTGCCGTCAGGTCCCCCAACCTGATGGAATATCAAAGTACCGTCAGAAGCCATCGACGCCTCGGCATCGATAAGCCCTTGCATCCAGGCTCCGGGCGGGGAGTCATGCCAGGTCTCAATGCTCCATGAGAACCCGACCGCGCCCTCATTTATGACTACGTCCCACAGATTCTGATAGGTCGGATCAAGTCCTTTCAAAGTACCATTGAGATAAAAACCGGCGATTCCAGTACTCGCAAGAAGCAAGAACTTTGGATTTATGGCCCGGAACGCCGCCGCCTGTTTCGCCTGTCCCTGTTCAGTGGCGGCAATGGTTGCGGCAGTAACGCCTACCGGCGTAGTGCCCACTCCATTCCAGGTCGCAGGCGTGCTAGGAGGGACAGGAGAATAGTTATCCAGGTAAATGCCATCCAGATAGGGATTTGCCACAAATCCCTTCACCTCGCCGTATTTCGAGACTGCGAGCCCATTGACGAATACATCGTAGAAATATCGGGCGTAAAGATTCCAGATGTTGTCCCCAGCCAGCACGCCGGTCTTGCCGTTGTACGAGTACGACGACGAGAGTGTCTGTTTGTTGTAGGGCGTAATCTGAAGATACGATTGACCGCTATTGCCGGAGTCGCTGTAAGGAATGAGGTCGGTAATGCCGCTGGCGGAAGCCGACGTATAAGCCCACATGCTTGATGTGTTGAATGCGTTAGCCAGCCAGGGATAGTCCGCAGAATTTAGAGCATATTGAAACGCCTGCCCCTGCGTATACAAAAACGTGCGCAGAGTAACGCCATTCGCAGTCGCAGCCGCCTTCCATCCCTGCATCAGCGAGGCGTAACTGCCATATGCGCTTTCGACACCGAGATAGCCGCTGATGACGATCATGTTGGACTCTGAAGCGACCGTCTCGAGGGGAACGCCGGCATTCGTATCGCCAGAGTGCTGCAACGCGAAGTCGCCGCCGTTCATAACAACCGCCGTGCGCGGGAAGGGATCCGAGGCGGGACCGCTCGTGGTGCTCGTGGTACTGCTGCACGTCGCGGGCGCACTGCCGTCGACCGCGAGACACGGCGGCCCAGGGGTCTGCGCAACTGCGGGATTCCAGCAGGCAAACACAATTGCGCCTGCCAGCGCCACGAAGCCTCTTAGCTTGCAAATCATTGGATCACTCCCTGCGCTCATGCCGTGTGAATCTGCGCCAATGCCGCCGCCATAGGCAGCACGAACATCGACCGTCGTCGGTACCATCGTTGTCCCCCCGGACAGCTTTGGTGTGTCCTCGCGCGCGTGAGCCGTGTGCACGGCCCCGCGCCACCACGGGCGGAAGGTACACCGTCATTCAGGTTGGATCACCGTGTCGCGATTCGCTGACATGTGCCGCGGAGGCACGCGCACCGCGGAGCGAAATATGCGCGAAAAACAGGGAAATTCACGCGTCGAGCGTGAGGCCGTGTCTGCGAGGTCGCTGCGAGCGGGACGCTCAGAACCGGCGTCTGATTATCCGGAAATGCCTGGGGATGTGAACTCAGTCACGAAACTGTCAGACGGGCGGCTTTGCGCCCCCATCGTCACGTTGCCCTGGACCGCGAAGGAAACGTTGCTTGATGAGTTGCGTGACAATCATGCGAGCAAAAGACAGGTTCGTGAACAAGTAGCGGCGCCACATCCGGCGCGGCTCCTGGATGACCCGGTAAAGCCACTCAAAGCCCGATCGTTGCATCCATCCGGGCGCCCGGCTCACGACCCCGGCAACCACGTCAAATGTCCCGCCATCAGAGCGCGGCACACGACGGTTGTATCACGTCGTCAGCCTCTTGCTGACAGCCTCCAGGGATAAGAGCAATGGACTCGCGACGAGGACGTTTCGTTTACGCATGGAGCCTTGTGACCTTTCTATTCGGCGCCTGGCTCGTGGTAGGATGCGCACCGCCGCCGCCCGAACCGGCGCCCAAATCGTCGGAACCGGACGCCCACAAGACCGAGCATCACCCTCGTCACGACGCCGAAGGCGCCGGCGCGCCGCGCCATGAACAAAAACGCGACGAGCCGTCACGCGCCGAGGAATCGAGGAAAAGCGTCCCGAAGAATGTGCTATTCGTCTTGAAATATGTAGAAGAACATCACGAGGCGCCGGCGGGTTACGAGGGCGGCCGCGAATTCCATAATTACGGCGGCCGGAACGAAGAATCGCTGCCCCGTCGTGACGACCACGGCCGCGCGATCGCCTATCAGGAGTGGGACATAAATCGCAAGGTGAGGGGCGTCAATCGCGGCGCTGAACGGCTCATAACGGGGTCCGACGGCAGCGCCTATTATACTTCGGACCACTACCGCACCTTTACCAAGATCAGGTGAGCACATGGCGATAGACGCATTGTTTCGGCCCGACGGTCCCTGGCTGCATCCGGTCGTCGCTGCGGATAAGGGCGGCTGGGATATTCTCGAATCCTTGCAGAAAAGGAGCGAGTTGCGCGTCGCGGCCCGCGTCGTTCGCGGTAATAAGATGCGGACGACGCCAGCCTTTTTCGACGAGTTCGCCGCCGCGTTTCAATTTCCGGCTTATTTCGGGGAGAACTGGGACGCCTTCGATGAATGCGTGACCGACCTAAGCTGGCTTCCGGCCGACGTTTATACAGTTCTGCTAACTGACAGCGTCCACTTGTTGGAAGCCGAGCCGTCCGAAGATCGCGCGCTTGGGATTCGCGTCCTGGAACGGGCCGGTCGAGAGTGGGGCAAGCCGATAGGGGGAGAGTTTGCGCCCGCGCGTCCTTTTCATGTTTTGTTGCAATGCACGCCGGCAGAAGAGCGCTCGTTGTGCGAGACGTTGGCAACCGCGAAAGCAGCTTTTCGTGCGATTGCTCTCGCTTGATCGGCTAAGGCGTCGGCCCCGCTTGCAGCACCGCTTCATAACGCACCGCCAGGTCAGCCATGCCCGTAACGCCTATGCCGAGTTCGTGCAATATCCCGTCGCTCAGTCGGTATATCAATCCGTGAACCGAGAGCACTTGGCCACGGCCCCACGCCTCTTGAACGACGGTCGTCCGGCTGACGTTCACGACCTGCTCGATCACGTTCAGCTCGCAGAGTCTATCCTGTTGGCTGGTTTCGTCCGCCAGGGCGTCAATTTGAGCGCGGTGTTTGCCGCGAACGTCCTGGACGTGGCGCAGCCAGTTGTCGATAAGGCCCAGGCGGTCGTTGCGGAGAGCGGCCTTGACGCCGCCGCAGCCGTAATGACCACAGACAAGAATGTGTCGAACGTGCAGCACCTCGACGGCAAACTGGATGACGGAAAGACAATTCAGGTCGGTGTGAACGACGACGTTGGCGACGTTGCGGTGAACGAACATTTCGCCCGGCAAGAGGCCGACGATCTGATTGGCCGGCACTCGGCTGTCAGAGCAACCGATCCACAGGTGTTCGGGCGCCTGTTGCAGCGACAGCCGCGAGAAGAACTTTGGGTCGCCGCGGGTAATCTCGGCGGCCCACGCTCGATTGTTCGTTAAGAGATGCGCCAGGTCGTGCATAGCCATTTTCTCGTTGAGATCGGGCAATCGAATTGTAGGAAGGGCGGCTTCAATAGGCCTCGAAATGCCACATGCCCCGTGGAGCATACTCCGCGCAGCGACTGGTATTGCGACGGCTTTATTTCCTGGCTATAAGCTCGCCCCTCTGCGCAAAAATGGCGAATCGGACGGGAGAACGTCTCATGGCCGCTCTGTGGCTGGTCTGCGCGGCCACTTTTGGCCAACCGTCGCCAGCGCCGAATGGCCTCAACGGTGGAGACGGTGCAATCTCGCCAGGCCTGTTACGTCGCCGTCAGCTACGCCCATAGCAGCCGCCTGAACAGCCCGGCAAGAAAAATCCCTCGCCAGAGGCGCCGGCGGCGGAAGCAAAGAAAGCGGACGCGACCGATGCTGCCGGGTCGAATCGACCGGCGTGGTACAGCATCCATGCGCAAAGCACCTTCGTCTATGACGCCAATTTCCCCTTCCACGATCCCTATGATGGACCGAATCGCGCCGTCGGCCGGACAATGAATCGTCAGACCGCAACCGGCACGCTCTATTTCGATTTTCGCCCCTGGCAGGGCGGTGAAATCATCTTCGACCCCGAAATTTGCCGGCGGGACCGGCCTTGACGGCACGGTCGGATTCGCCGGCTTCCCCAACGGCGAGGCCACACGAACCGGTGAACTTGAACCGACGGCCTACATCGCGCGCCTCTTCTATCGCCATACCTTCGAGTTGGAGGGCGAAAGCGAGAAGGTCGAGGACGACGCGAATCAAATCGCCGGCATTCGCTCGCGCAATCGCTTTAGCATCAGCGTCGGCAAAATGTCGGCCGAAGACGTCCTCGACGACAACGCCTATAGCCACGACCCGCGTACCCAGTTCCTCAACTGGTCGCTGATGTACACCGGCGCCTGGGACTATCCGGCCAATACTCGCGGCTATACCTACGGCGCTCTGTTCGATTTCACGACGATGTTTTACGCCGTTCGCTATGGCGTTTTTGGCGAGCCGGCCGTCGCCAACGGCCCAGAGATCGACCCTCATTTTCTGAAGGCGCACGCTCAGATTGTGGAGTTCCAGGAGAATTTCATTCTGGGCGACCATCCCGCTCATCTGCGCGAATGGGCGTATGCGAATACTTCCGATGCGGGCAAGTATGTCGACGCGCTCGCCCAACCGAACTACCCGCCCAACATTACGCTGACGCGCTCCTATCGGACCAAGTATGGCTTCGGCGTCAGTTACGACAAGGAGATTACGCCGGACCTCGGCTTTCTGCTGCGGGCCGGCTGGAACGACGGCCAGTCGGAATCGTGGGCATTCACCGAAATCGACGAAACGGCTGCGCTAGGCTTTCAGCTCAAAGGAACAGGGTGGCATAGGCCGAACGATGTGGTGGGCTTGGCCGGCGTCATGAACGGCCTATCCGACGCTCACCGCGACTATCTGGAACAGGGCGGCATTGGTTTCCTCATCGGCGACGGCCGGCTGCACTACGCCCCGGAAGAAATTCTGGAAACCTACTACAATTGCGAACTGAGAAAGGGCATTAACTTCACGCTCGACCTTCAAAGGATCGATCATCCCGCTTACAATCAGGACCGTGGACCGGCTCTCATCGTTGGCGCACGGGTACACCTGGCTTATTAAAATGTTTAGCCGCGACTCAAAGGGTGCGCGTCGCCAACGCGCACCCTTTGAGTCGCGGCTAAATGGAGAGTTTGCCAACGCACTTACTTCTTCACCTCATACTCCGCGTCGATGGCATCGTCCTTGCCGCCCGCGGCGCCCGCCGCAGCTCCATCAGCGCCCGGCGCACCTTGGAAACCGCCTGCTCCCGCCTGGGCACCGCCGGCGTGCTGCATGTGCGCCGCCAACGCTTGCGACGCCACACCGAGGTCCGACGTCGCCTGCCGAATTGCCTGCACGTCTTCCTTGCTCATCGCCTGCTTGGCCTTCTCGATGGCCGACTGGATCGCATCCTTGTCCGCGGCTTGCAGCTTGTCGCCGTGTTCGCGGAGAAGCTTTTCGGTCTGAAAGACCGCTTGGTCCGCATGATTGCGGGCCTCGATCAACTCGACCTTCTTCTTATCCTCGGCCGCGTGCGCTTCCGCGTCCTTCTTCATCCGCTCGACTTCCGCCGGGTCCAAACCGCTCGATCCCTTGATCTCGATATGCGATTCCTTACTCGTATCCTTATCTTTCGCAGACACTTTCAAGATGCCGTTGGCGTCGATGTCGAACGTTACTTCGATCTGTGGCTCTCCGCGCGGCGCCGGACGGATGCCTTCCAGATTGAACTCGCCCAGCAGCCGATTGCCCGCACCCTTGGCGATCTCGCTCTCGCCCTGATAGACGCTGATCGTCACGGCCGGCTGATTGTCCGATGCCGTCGAAAATGTCTGCGTCTTCTTCGTCGGAATCGACGTATTCCGCTCGATTAGCCGAGTCTAGCCGGCCTCCTAGCGTCTCGATGCCCATCGACAACGGCGTCACGTCCACCAGCAGAACCTGCGACTGGCTGCCCAAAAGCAGCTGCGCGCCCTGAATGGCCGCGCCGATGGCCACCACTTCGTCTGGATTGACGCCCTTGTGGCCTTCCTTGCCGAAAATGTCTTTCACCAGCGCTTGAATCTTCGGCATGCGCGTCATGCCGCCGACCATCACTACTTCGTCGATGTCGGAGGGTTTCAGTTTGGCGTCGGCCAACGCCTTCATTACCGGGCCGCGGCACTTCTCGACAAGATGATCCACCAGCTGCTCGAACTTGGCGCGCGTCAGCGACATCTGCAAGTGCTTCGGTCCCGAAGCATCCGCCGTAATGAACGGTAGGTTGATGTCGGTCGTCGCCTGTTGCGACAGATCTTTCTTGGCCCGCTCCGCCGCTTCCTTGAGTCGCTGCAAAGCCATCTGATCTTTGCGGAGGTCGATGCCGTTGGTCTTCTTGAACTCCTCGGCGATGTAGTCGATGAGAACCTGATCGAAATCGTCGCCGCCAAGGTGCGTATCGCCGTTGACGCCTTCGACCTGGAAAACGCCGTCGCCGACGTCCAGAATCGAGATGTCAAACGTGCCGCCGCCGAGGTCGAACACGGCAATGCGTTCGCTCTTCTTCTTGTCGAGGCCGTAAGCCAACGAAGCGGCCGTCGGCTCATTGATGATGCGCATCCGCTGTGTGCGTTCCGTGCCGTCTTTCGGATCGCGGATCGACCATTCGGTATCGAAACCGGCGATCTTAGCCGCCTCCAAAGTCGCTTGACGTTGAGCGTCGTTAAAGTACGCCGGGACGGTGATGACTGCCTTGCGCACGGTCTGGCCCAGATAGGCTTCCGCCGCTTCCTTCAGCTTGCGCAGGATCATCGCCGACACTTCCGGCGGCGTGTAAAACTTACCGTCGATGTCCACCTTCACTGGTTCATCCGCGCCGCCGCTGATCTTGTAAGGCACGAGCTTCTCTTCGCCGGCCACTTCCTTACGGCGCCGGCCCATAAATCGCTTAATCGAATAAACGGTGCGCCGAGGATTCGTCACGGCTTGTCGCTTGGCGGGGTCGCCGACGAGGCGGTCACCTTTATCGGTGAAAGCCACCACGCTCGGCGTCAGACGATTGCCGTCCTGATTGGCGATCACTTTGACTTCATTTCCTTCCATCACGGCCACGACGGAGTTGGTCGTCCCCAGGTCGATGCCGATGATTTTCTCTTCCGCCATCACAGTCTCCTTTTTCCGCGGCCTCGGGTGTCAATGGCCGGCTATTTAATAGGGATGGGATAGGTTTTCATTCTCTTTTCCGGAATTATCTTTTCACCGCGCATCGCTCAAAGTGAGCAACTCATGTGCCACTCGCCGAACATTGGCAAGGCTGGTTTCATATCCTGATTGGCTAAGAAGTTAGGGTACGGACGCCCTACGGCAAACCTGGCCGGCCTGTCAAAATGGCAGCGACGCGGATTGCCTCTTTTTTGACGCCGACATTCTGGCAGACGACCCTGAAGTCGTCCGTTGGCATGATGTTGCGCCATGAACCGTTGACGCGCTAATTCTCGATTCCTACACTAGATGCGAACCAACGCACCCCCTCTTTTGAGAAGAGACCTGATATGTCGCGGAAATCCGATGGCGCCGTGACGACCGCCAACAACTCCGCCGCGTCTCGCGCGTCCAATTCCCTTCGCATTTTCCGGGACGCGCGTCGATAAGCTCGACTTGCAAATCCTCAAACTCATCAACGACCGCGCCGGCCTCGCTGTGGAGATCGGCAAGCTCAAGGCCGAGCAAGGCGGCGAAATCTTCTCGCCGGCGCGCGAGGAAGAAGTCCTCAAAAACGTCCTGGAAGTGAACATCAAAAACGAAGGGCCGCTCAACGACGTGACGGTTCGGGCTGTCTTCCGTGAGATCATGAGTGGTTCGCGCGCCCTTCAAAAGGTCCTCAAAGTAGCGTTTCTGGGGCCGGAGTACAGCTTCAGCCACCTCGCGGCCGTCGAACGCTTTGGCTCGTCGATTGAGTTCATGGGCGTTGGCAGCATAGCGGCGGTGTTCGAGGAAGTGGACCGCGGCCACGTCGATTTCGGCGTTGTGCCGGTCGAAAACTCATCGGACGGCCGGATCGCCGACAGCCTGGAAATGTTTCTGCGTATGCCGCACATGCACATCTGCGGCGAAGTGCGTCTGCCCATCCATCACAATCTGATGGCCAACTGCGAGCAGCAGGAAATCCGTCGCGTTTACAGCAAGCCGCAAGCGTTGTCGCAGTGCCGCAACTGGCTGAGCAAGAACGTGCCGCAGGCGCTGCTCAAGGAAGTGTCCAGCACGGCCGACGCGGCGCGCCTCGCGCAAATGGAGCCGGGCGCCGCCGCCGTCGCCAGCCGGCAGGCGGCCGTCAGCTATGGCCTGCGCATCTTGTTTGAGGAGATCGAGGATTCACCGCATAATGAGACGCGCTTCGCGGTGATCGGTCATCAGAAATCCGGTAAGACCGGTCACGATAAAACAGCCGTGATGTTTCGCGTCGCGCACAATCCCGGCTCGCTGGTCCAAGCACTTGACATATTCAAACAGAACAAAATCAATCTGACATGGATTGAATCGTTCCCGGCTCGCACTTCCAAGTATGAATACCGCTTCTTCGTGGACTTCGAGGGTCATGCCGAGGAACCCAAAGTGAGCCGCGCCCTCAAGGCGCTGAGCGAACAGTGCGAGGAAGTAACCGTTTTGGGTTCATTCCCGATTGCCACGACGAGTGGGTGAATTTCCGGCGGAGGTGGACCAACGGAGCGGACCAGGAACCCAAAATCCGCCGAGCGATTCGATGTCATCAAGTCCTTCCCTTACCGCAAAAGAATTGGCCGGCAAGACCAGAACCGAGATAAGGCGCCTCGCTCACCAGAAAGGACAAAGTACGGCGGGGAACACAACAAGCGCGGACTACCCCAGAAAATGGACTGATCCAATAACCGGCCAAGAAAGAATCCGCCTGGACCGCGGTCACTTTGATCCGCAAACGGGCCAACCATATAATAACCCTAACGCCGCCGTCGATCATGTTCACGGCTACGAACCTGACGGTGTCACGAAGATCATGGTAAACGGCGATCCCCACATCCCGACCACGGGCGAGTAGGAGGATGGTTTGATGGAAAAATCAAAGACGGACCAGTCTATTGCTTTGTGCGGCGGCGACTTGAGTGTTTGGATCGAACAGGAAGCCATTCACATCAAGAGCGTAGATAAGTATGGAGACCCTGTTGAGCTTTCTGAAAGCGAAGCGCGGTTTTTGGCGGCGCAACTACTCAGGTTGGCCGACAAAATCGACTGAGCGAATCGGAGTTTGATGAAGAGAAAGACGAACACCCCGACTTCTACGATGTCTTTAGGCTTCCGTTCAACTCCGAAGAAGAAATCAACTTAGGTGAGCCCCGTGAGCCGCAAAAAACGCGATCAGGAAATCATCGCGCTCGACGACGACGCCCAATGGTACAAGGACGCCATCCTTTATGAAATCCACATCCGCGCCTTCATGGACAGCAACGGCGACGGCATCGGCGACTTTCCCGGCCTGATCGAAAAGCTCGACTACCTCCAAGACCTCGGCATTACCGCTTTGTGGTTGCTGCCGTTTTATCCATCGCCGTTGCGCGACGACGGTTACGACATCGCCGACTATAGCACGGTCAATCCGATCTACGGCAACCTCGACGATTTCAAGCATTGTCTCGAAGAAGCGCACCGCCGCGGTTTGCGCGTTGTCACCGAGTTGGTCGTTAATCATACCTCGGACCAGCATCCGTGGTTCCAGCGCGCCGCCGCTCGCCGCCCGGCAGCCCTGAACGCGATTTCTATGTTTGGACCGACAATCCAGAGCAATTCAGGGACGCCCGCATCATCTTCAAGGATTTTGAGTCGTCGAACTGGACCTGGGATCCTATCGCCAAAGCCTATTACTGGCATCGCTTCTATTCGCACCAACCGGACCTTAATTATGACAATCCGTTGGTGCATGACGCCGTCTTCCAGGCGCTCGACTATTGGATGGACATGGGTGTGGACGGCGTTCGCCTCGACGCTATTCCCTATCTGTACGAGCGCGAAGGAACCAACTGCGAAAACCTATCCGAGACGCATACTTTCCTGAAGAAGCTGCGCCGCCACGTGGACGAAAAGTATCGTAATCGTTTGCTATTGGCGGAAGCAAACCAATGGCCCGAAGACGCCGTCGCCTACTTCGGCGACGAAAGCGGCGCCGAATGCCACATGTGCTTCCATTTTCCGATCATGCCGCGCCTCTTCATGGCCATTCAGATGGAGGATCGGCATCCGATCGTGGACATCCTTCAACAGACGCCAGCCATCCCCGAAAGCAGCCAGTGGGCGCTGTTCCTGCGCAACCATGACGAATTGACCTTGGAGATGGTGACGGAGGACGACCGCGATTATATGTATCGCGTCTACGCTCAAGACCCGCAAGCGCGCATTAACCTCGGCATCCGTCGCCGGCTGGCGCCGTTGCTGCAAAACAATCGCGCCAAGATCGAGCTAATGAACGGCCTGTTGCTGTCGCTGCCGGGTACGCCGGTGCTGTATTACGGCGATGAAATCGGCATGGGCGACAATATCTATCTGGGAGATCGCAATGGCGTGCGCACGCCGATGCAATGGACTTCCGGCCGCAACGCCGGCTTCTCGACGGCCAATCCGCAGAAGCTCTATTTGCCCGCCGTCTTCGATCCCGAATTCCACTTTGAAGCCGTCAACGTCGAAGCGCAACAGAACAACGTCCACTCTCTTTTGTGGTGGACCAAGCGCCTGCTCGACTTACGCAAACGTCATCTGGCATTTGGCCGCGGCAACTTGCAAGTCTTGTCGTCGGACAATCCCAAGACGCTGGCTTTCGTGCGAACCTGGAATGATGAAAGCGTACTGGTCATCGCCAACTTATCGCGATTCGCCCAGTGTACTTGGATCGACTTGTCGGAGTTCATGGGCATGGCGCCCGTCGAAATGTTGGGCCGAGCGCGATTCCCGACGATTGGTGAGGGGACGTATCGTTTGACACTGGGGCCGTATACGTATTACTGGTTCACGCTGACGCCGCAGGCATGCGCCTTCTTCGGCGGCCGCCGAGCCGCCGACGCTGACCATTACCGGCTCGGCGGGCTGGGAAAGCGTGTTTCGAGGCAAGACGAAGCACGCGTTGGAAGACGCTCTGTCGGCGTACCTTCAGCGGCGCGGCTGGTATCAGGGCCGCCTCCGTACTCTCAAGGCGGTAACACTGCGCGACCTGATCACGGTCTCGCGCGACAATCCCCCCTCACGGATCGCCTTGGTCCAGGTGGAATACCTCGAAAGCGACGCGGAATGGTATGTAGTACCGTTAGCGTTCGCGCCGGGGTCCGCTCCCGAAATTGTGGCATGGTCAGGAGACCGTACTACAATTTCGGGGGCGGCCGCTCCCATTGTGGCGCGGCTGCGAGTCCGGCCGCGCGGCGAGGGCGAGACGATAGAAGGCGTCTTGTACGAGCCGTGCGGTGATCGGAGTTTTATCGCGTCGCTGCTTGAAGCGGCGGTAACGGGCGGTCGGTTGGAAGGCGACGCCGGCGACCTGCGCGGCGAGCCGAGTCCGAACCTGGGCCAACTCCCAGAGAGTGAGGATTTGGCTCCGCGCCTGATCGAACTAAGCAACACTTCCGCGGTTCTAGATGGGCGCGGCTTACTAATCAAGTTCTATCGCCGGGTCGAGGAAGGAACGCATCCGGAAGTGGAAGTATTGCGCTATTTCGCTCGCACCGGCTCGTTCCCGCACACGCCGCCGCTGGTGGGCGTCCTGGAATACCAACCCGAAGCCGGAGAGGCAATGACGGTTGGCCTTGCACGCGAGTTCGTTAGGGGCGAGGGCGACGCCTGGCGCCTGACGCTTGATACCCTCCGCCGCTTTTTCGATCAGGTTCTTACTGGTGCGTTCGGGCCGCTCGACCTGGAAACGGGACCACGTTCGGTGGTGGAACTTAGCGAACAAGATGTGCCGCAGCGCGTCTTGGAAGTACTCGGCGCCTACCTGGAAACCGCTCGCCTGATCGCGCGGCGCACGGCCGAAATGCACGTCGCGCTGGCCGCTGAGGTGGACGACCCGGCCTTCGCCCCGGAACCCTTCACGGTAATGTACCAGCGTTCGCTTTACCAGTCGATGCGCACGCAGATCCGCAAAGTACTCGAACGGTTGCGCCAACGCCTCGAAGCATTGCCTGACGCGCTGCACGACCCCGCGCGGCAAATTCTGCAGGGCGAAGAGGCTTATTTACGCCTGGCGCGGCGCATTTTGGAAAAAGTCACGGCGGTGCGCATCCGTTGCCACGGTGATTATCACCTCAAGCATTTGGTATCCACCGGCAACGATTTCCTGATCGTCGATTTCGAGGGCGAGGCGGATCGACCGTTAAACCACCGGCGGCGGAAGCGTTCGCCGATCCGTGATCTCGGAAGCCTACATCGATCCCTTCAGGACGCCGCCCAGGCGGCGCTGACCCAGGGCAACCTCCGCGCCGAAGATGTGCCGACGTTGCGGCCGTGGGCGCGATTCTGGCAACGGTGGGCGTCGGTTGTATTCCTGAAGGAATACCGCAATGTGCCGGGACTGCGGCGCTCCTGCCGCAAGGCGCTGCGGAAATTCGCTTGGTGTTCGAGTTCTACCGGCTGGGATGGAACATCTTCCGAATGAATCGGGAGTTGGACGCTCCTTCGGATAACCTCGAAATGGCCATCCGCAATGTCAAGCAAATGCTGGCGCCGCCGGAGTGAGCGACGGCTTGGTATACTGGACGACGTCCCCCGTTGTCCTAAAACAAGCCATGCCTCCCTGGATATTTACCCTGACGACGTGCGCACCGCCATGATTATTGTCCTCCGTCCCAACGCCACCGAAGAACACATTGAACATGTTCTGGAGCGCATTCGTGAACTGGGGTTCAAGCCGCACCTCAGCCGCGGCGAGATGCGCACCATCATCGGCGTCATCGGCGACGAGAGACAAACTGCAGGCCGCAACCGCTCTCGGCCATACCCGGCGTCGAACAGGTGCTGCCGATCCTCAAGCCGTTCAAGCTGGCCAGCCGGGAATTCCGCTAGGCCGATACGGTGGTCGAGGTCAAGGGCGGCGGCAAGCCGGTGCGCATCGGCGGCGGCTCGCTGGCCATGATCGCCGGCCCGTGCGCCGTCGAGAGCGAGGCGATCCTCGACGAAATCGCCGGCGGCGGTCAAGAAGGCCGGGGCCAACATCCTTCGCGGCGGCGCGTTCAAGCCGCGCACCAGTCCGTACAGCTTCCAGGGACTGGGCGAGGAGGGCCTGCGAATCCTCCGCGACGTGGGCCACAAGCACGGGATGCCGGTCGTCACCGAAGTGATGGACCCGCGTCAGGTGCCGTTGGTGGAACGCTACGGCGACATGTTCCAGATCGGCGCCCGCAACATGCAGAACTTCGACCTGCTCAAGGAGGTCGGCCAAACCCATAAGCCGGTGCTGCTGAAGCGCGGCATGAGCGCCACGGTCAAGGACATGCTGATGTCGGCGGAGTACATCCTGTCGGAAGGCAATCCCAACGTGGTGCTGTGCGAGCGCGGCGTGCGTTCCTTCGAGGATTCGACGCGCAACATGCTCGACATGAGTTCGGTGCCGAACGTGAAGGGCCAGAGCCATCTGCCGATCATCGTCGACCCCAGCCATGCCACCGGTCGGCCCGATTTGATTCCGTCGATGGCGCGGGCCGCGCTGGCGGCGGGAGCGGACGGCGTTCACGTTGAAGTCCATAGCTGCCCGGAGAAGGCGTTGTCCGACGGCCCGCAGGCGCTGTTGCCGAAGCAGTACGCGACGTTGACGGACGACTTGCGGCAAGCTGGCCCAGCTGATGGGAAAAACGATTTAAGGACTCCCGGCGCTTGTATGCGAGAAAAGTTCGTCGCTGGCAATTGGAAGATGTTTACCACGGCGGCCACGCGCCAAGGCGTTGGCGGCCGCCGTGGTCGAAGGCTCGGCGCCGAAGCAGCGCGTTCACGTCGCGGTCTGTCCGCCGGCGCCGTATCTGATGGAAGTCGCGGCAGCTGTTGCGCGGCAGCGCCGTCGAGTTGGGCGGACAAAACTGTTATCCAGAGAAGGAAGGCGCTTTCACCGGCGAAGTCAGCCCCGTCATGTTGGCCGACGTGGGCTGCAAATGGGTCATCCTCGGCCACAGTGAACGCCGGCACAAACTCGGTGAGACAGACGCTTTCATCAACCGTAAGGTCCACGCCGCTCTGGCCGCCGGCATGCACGTCATCCTCTGTTTGGGCGAGACGCTGGACGAACGCAAGGGCGATCGCACGGAAATGGTACTCGACACGCAGCTGACTGGCAGTCTGGCCGGGATCGACGGCGCCGGCTTGAAGCGCATGGTTCTGGCCTATGAGCCGGTCTGGGCCATCGGCACCGGTCATAACGCCACGCCGGAACAGGCTCAGCAGGCGCACGCCTATATTCGCCATCAAATTTCGGAACGTTTCGGCGAGGAAACGGCCCGTGAGCTTCCTATACAGTACGGCGGCAGCATGAAGCCGGACAACGCGGTCTCTTTGTTGCATCAGCCGGACGTGGACGGCGGCTTGATCGGCGGCGCCAGCCTGAAGGCGGAGCAGTTTCTAGCTATTGTGCGCGCGGCGTTGCCGTCGAAGGCGTAAAGTCATCTTCCCTCTCCGGCCGGGGCGCCTATAATAACTGTTTCCATTACATTCGCCGGAGGCGCGGCCCCGCGCGAAGCGGAGCGCGCATGAATTCGTCGAAAGGAAATCGCTATGAACCTAGCCGTTTTCGCGTATGCTGTGCCCTCCTGGATGCCGCCAGTGTTGGCCGTGTTGCTTCTGGTGCTGGGCCTGTTCCTCATCTTGCTCGTGCTGATCCAGCGCGGCAAGGGCGGCGGTCTTGCCGGCGCCTTCGGCGGAGCGGGCGGCTCCAGCGCCTTCGGCTCGCGGGCCGGCGACACCTTCACGAAGATCACTATCTACGTCGCGGCCGGCTGGATTCTGCTCATTATGATCCTCATCAAGACGACGCAGCCCTCGGCCGATTTGCCTGTCAACGCGGTCGCGAACCCGTCCAACGGCGACTCCATCGCAGCCGGCTCCCGAAGGGCCTCCGCCGATCATCCCCGGACAGTAGGGGAAGCATTGGTCTCTCTCGTGGATTGGCGACCATGTCAAAGAAGAGGTGGATGTGCTGTGCAGCATGACGGGCTACGGGGACGCAGGCTATCAGAGCGACGATCTGCAAATCGCCGTCGAGATGCGTGCGGTCAATAACCGTTACCTTAAAGTCTCGCTGCGCGCGACGGAGCCGTACAATCTTCTGGAAGCCGAGTTCGAAAAAGTCATCCGCCGCACGGTGCGCCGCGGCGCTCTGCAGATCAATTTTCGCTGCCAACGGAAGAACTCCGCGCAGGACTTCCAGATCAATACCGTGGCGCTGCAAAGTTACCTCGATCAGTTGAATTCCGTGTGCCAGCAATTGAGCCTTCCCGACCGCGGCGCGTCGCTGTTGTCGCAGGCGCTGACGTTGCCGGGCGTCGTTCCCGAGTCGGCGTGAGCGGCATTCGCATGGATGAAGAATGGCCGGTGTTGGAGCGCGTGCTGCAACAAGCCCTCGACCGCCTCCAGGCCATGCGGTTGGAGGAAGGCCGAGCGATGGCGCAGGAGCTCTTGCAGTACCGCGACCAGATCGGCGCGGAGTTGGAGCAAATTCGCCAGCGGACGCCGCAGGTAACGGTTCTGTATCGCGACCGGCTTTTGGAACGCGTGCGCGGCCTGTTGTCCGAACTGGACGTGAAGATCGACCGTAGTGATCTTATCAAGGAAGTGTCGGTGTTCGCCGAACGCAGCGACGTGGCCGAGGAGGTGGTTCGATTGGCTAGCCATCTCGACCAGTTTCAGGACGTTTTCAAGGAACCGGAGAGCGCGGGGCGGAAGCTGGAGTTTTTAACTCAGGAAATGTTCCGCGAGACGAATACCATCGGTTCCAAAGCCAGCGATGTGGAGATTTCTCGCCGCGTTGTGGAGATCAAGAGTACGCTGGAAAAGATTCGTGAGTTGGTGCAGAACATCGAATAAGAGAACCACCTACCAGCCGCGAGCGAGCAAGCAAGCGGGTGAAATGAAATTCGCTCGCTTGCGCGGGCGGCTGGTATAGGGGATCGCGCCAATGACGCCGGGACCGCTCATCATCCTGTCCGGCCCCAGCGGCGTCGGCAAATCCACCGTGATTCGCCGACTGCTGACCGAAGGGGGACCGCCCATGCGGTTGTCGGTGTCGGCCACTACCCGCACACGGCGCGAGGGTGAACGTGACGGCGTGGACTACACCTTCTGGTCGCCGGAGCGCTTCCAGCAAGAAATCGACGCGGGCGGCTTTCTTGAATGGGCCGAAGTGCATGGTCGGCGTTACGGTACGCTTCGCAGCGAGGTGGAGCGTTGGCTGGCACAAGGTTGTGGGATTCTATTGGACATCGACGTGCATGGGGCCGAACAGGTGCGGCGGAAATGTCCGCACGCCTTGTCGATCTTCCTGAAACTGCCGTCGTGGGAGATGTACGAGTGCGTTTGCGCAAACGGCACACCGAGGATGAAGCGGCCATCACGCGCCGCCTCGTCACCGCGCGGAACGAGTTGGAACGCGCCGGCGAATACGATTTTCAGATAGCCAACGTCGATCTCGACACGGCCGTCGCCGAAGTTCGTGGTTTGATCGCCCAACGCTTTGAAAGGGGAACGACATGCTCGACGAGTTGAAGGAAGAGGCCATCGTCAACAAAGTGGGCGGGCGCTTCAAGCTGTCCACGCTCATTCAAAAGCGGCATGGTCGCGCTGAACAAAGGGGCCAGAGCGCTGGTGGATGTGCGCGGCAGCGACAAAATGGCCATCGTCGTGCAGGAAATCTTGCAGGACAAAATCTATCTCGATGCGTCGGGCCAGGTGCAGATGCGCGGCATGAGTCCCGGCGACATCGCCCGCCGCGCCATGCTCGGCGACGTTTCCGGCGACATCAGCAGCGCTGGCGATGATTAGCATCCCGTTGAGGCAGGGTCATGACTGAAGCCACCAACCGGTCCACGCTTTCCGCGTCCGCTGGACCGGCCGACGATTCGACGAAGCCGTACAGTTCCGTGTCGTACTGGGCGATCGGCGGCTTTCTCCTCGCCGTCGCTTATGCCACGGTGATGACTGTTGGCGTCGTCATCGCGTTGTTCAACCGTATGCCCTGGATTCTGCCCCTATGGACTTTGGTTTTTCCATTGGCCGCGGCTCTTGTTTGCTGGGCCGCGCGCGTTCGCATCCATAATTCCGAGGGATCGCTCACCGGCGTCGCTCTGACGGTATGGGGTCTTTGGCTCAGCCTTAGCTTCGGCCTCATTTACGGCGCCTATAACTCCGCCTGCTATCTGTCTGTCACGCGGCAGGCGACGGCCTTCGCCGACGGATGGTTCGATAACCTCAAGAAGGACGAGATCGACCTGGCCTACCTGAAGACGTTGCCGCCGCCGCGACCTGCCGCCGACGCCAACCTGCGCGCGCGTCTGGAACTCGACCACGACAGCGGCCCCGAAGGGAAAGGCGCGTTTACCGACTTTCGGGAATCCCAGCCGGTGCGGCAGATGGAACAAGGGGGAAGCGCTGACCAAGTGCAATTCGTCAGCGTTCAGAGTTGGGGTTATGACAAAGGGGGCTACCAGGTTGAGCTTGTCTACCGCATGACGAATCCCGCCCTGACTTCCGAATTTGTGGCGACCGTGGTCGGCATGGACAACGTGGACGAGTCCGGCGCCCGAGAGTGGTATGTCAAGAACATCCGTCAAAACGGCTCGCCGGTGTTCACCGACGAAGGGCGCCGTATGAAGCAACTGAATGAAGAGGCTCGTGCGTTCGCTCAGAATTGGCTTAATGACATTCACCACTGGGATTGGGATAAAGCCTATCTGGATACTCTTCCACCGGCGGTGCGCGAAGAAGAGGACAAAAAGCCGCGCGGGAAAAAGTTTGAAGCCGGATTAAAGGCCTTCCGTCAGGGTGACATTGTCCGCGCCGACCCTGCAAAGTTTTGGGCGTCGTCCAAAGAGAAGATTATCAGCGCGGTTCACGGTTTATTCGGCAAGGACAAGGATGCGACGATCACCTTACGGCCGGCTTTGCCCGTCTTTCGACACGACGGCGATCAAGTGAGCTTTCGTTATGACGCGGTAATCCTATTGCCGCCGGAATACGGCGTACAAGGCCAGTTGGTGGTTACGGCGAACACACCCAAAGGCGATCCGACCCCAGGCGATTGGCGTATCGAGTCGTTGGACTTATACAGCGGCAAGACCTTGACCCCTGGCGCGGTCGGTCCGGCCGGCAGTCCCGCCAGGATGCCTGCCCGTCCTCACTGATGTATTCAGGTTGATTCCGGCCCATCGAGCAGATGGCCGAGTTTTTCTTTTTTCGTCCGCAAATACCGGCGATTGTTCGGATTGGGGGCGATCTCAATCGGTACGCGCTCCACGATCTGCAAACCGTAGCCGTCCACGCCGACGACTTTCTTGGGATTATTCGTCAATAGCCGCATCTGGCGAACGCCCAGATCAATGAGGATTTGGGCGCCGATGCCATAGTGCCGCAAGTCGGCGCCGAAGCCGAGCCGCGCGTTAGCTTGCACCGTGTCCAACCCTTCTTCTTTTTGCAATTTGTACGCCTGCAACTTCGCTAGCAAACCGATGCCGCGCCCTTCTTGCGCATGTAGAGGATCACGCCCTTGCCCGCCTCGGCCACCTGCTGCATGGCGTGGTGTAGCTGCGAACCACAATCACACAATTTGCTGCCGAAAATGTCTCCTGTCAGACATTGGCTATGAATGCGGACCAACACAGGCTCATTCTGCACTGGAACGGCGCCGTTCACCTCCACGCCGACGCCGCCCATGCACAGCGCCAGGTGCGGTTCCGGGTCCACCACGGACGTATAGGCGATCAGATCGAATTCGCCGAATTTCGTCGGCAGTTTCACGGTTGTTTCTCGGTGGATCAGTCGTTCGCTCTTGCGGCGATATTTGATCAGGTCTTCGATGGTACACATCTTGAGATGATGTTGCTCGCAAAAGGCCCGCAGGTCGGGCAAGCGCGCCATGTGGCCGTCGGGCTTGACGACCTCGCATATAACGGCTGCTTCTTTGAGACCAGCGAGGCGGGCGAGATCGACGCTGCCTTCGGTGTGGCCGGCCCGAACTAGAACGCCGCCTTCACGAGCGCGCAAGCCGGGCACATGGCCCTTGCCGCGCACGAGATCGGCCGGCGTCGTGCGCTCGTCGATGGCGACCTGTACGGTACGGGCGCGGTCAAAGGCGGAAATTCCGGTGGTGATGCCGGTGCGTGCGTCGATGTACGGCGTAAACGGCGTGGCGGAGGCGTCGAGGTTATGGCCGGGAAGCGGGTCGAGGTTCAGATGATCGCAGATGGCCGGCGACATGGCCAGACAAACGAGACCGCAGGCGTTGCGCATCATGAAGTTGATCGCGTCCGGCGTGACCTTCTCCGCGGCGACGACGATATCGCCTTCATTCTCGCGCTGCGGATCGTCCACCAGCACGATCATGCGGCCCTGACGCACTTCTTCGAGTGCTTCTTCGATAGTGCAAAAGCCTTCGGTCTGTGATTCCATGCAACTACTCCGATGAATGGACGAGCCTGATTCATTCTATCCAAAAACCGTTTCCCAGCCGAGAACCCAACGGGGGGCAGCCGGTACAATAAACAAAGCAACCTTCGCCGCGAGGAATGATCGATGAGCCGATCCCGTGATAAAAAGGCCGACGACCTCTTCGGCCCTGCTCGCGAAGCCAATTTGCGCAAGGCGCGAGCCGTTGGCCGCGCGGATGCGGCCGCGCGGCCTGGACGAGTTCGTCGGGCAGGAACACTTTCTAGGACAAGGCAAGCTGCTGCGCCGCCTGCTGCTCGCCGACCGACTCGGCTCACTCCTGTTTTACGGCCCGCCGGGGTGCGGCAAGACCGCACTCGCGCACGTCATCGCGCATCACACCCATTGTCGTTTCGTTCCGCTCAATGCCACCGCTTCGGGGACCAAGGAGGTGCGCGAAACGCTTGCGGAAGCCCGTAAAGAACTGGAGGAAACGGGTCAACGGACCATCGTTTTCGTCGATGAACTGCACCGCTTCAACCGCGCCCAACAGGACGTTTTGCTGCCCGACGTGGAAGAAGGGCGCATTGTCCTGATCGGAGCGACGACGCAAAATCCCTTCTTCGCGGTCAATTCGCCTCTGTTAAGTCGCAGTCGCATCTTCGCCTTCGAGCCGCTGAGCCGCGATGACATCAAAGACGCTGTTGCGGCGAGCGCTGGCCGACTCGGAGCGTGGGCTGGGAAGCGTCGCCGTCCAGATGAGCGAGGAGGCCCTCGACTTTCTCGCGGAGGCTTGCGACGGCGACGCCCGGCGAGCGTCAACGCCCTGGAAGTCGGCGTCCTGTCGGCGGAAACGTCGCCCGTGTTGTTCACGCGCGAGGTCGCGGAGGAGTCGATCCAGAAGAAGGCTCTCGATTACGACGGCACGGGCGACGCCCATTACGATGTGGCCAGTGCATTCATCAAAAGTATGCGCGGCAGCGACCCGGACGCGGCGATTTATTGGTTGGCGCGGATGCTCGAATCGGGCGAGGATCCGCGTTTCATCGCCCGTCGTATGCTGATCCTGGCGTCCGAAGACGTGGGCAACGCCGACCCGCAGGCGTTGATGTTGGCGGCGGCGGCGGTGCAGGCGGTAGAGTTCCTCGGACTGCCGGAGTGTCAATTGCCGTTGGCGCAGGCCGTGACCTATCTGGCATCGGCCCCGAAATCGAACGCCGCGACACTGGCTATCGGCAAGGCCCGCGACGACGTTAGGTCGGGGCGGACGTTGGCCGTGCCGAAACACCTGCGCGACAGCCATTATCAAGGGGCCCAGCAACTGGGACACGGCGAGGGTTACGAATATAGCCACGACCACCCCGGCGCGTGGGTGGATCAGGCGTATCTGCCGGAGACGCGGCGTTATTATGAGCCGACGGACAGGGGCTATGAGGCGGTGATACGGGAACGCTTAAAGGCGTTAAGGCGTCTCGCTGCGGAGAAGTCAGAGGATACGGGCAATCGTTCCTAACAACTTTTTTCCGGTTCAGACCACAATTCCTGACGCACTTGCATTAGGATAGGGCCAAGCATGCTTTTGCCGCTGCCGGCCCCACTGTCGCCCAAGTAGTCGTCGTTCTCGGTGTGTTCCACAATCTTGGCCTCGCCCGTGGAGAGAAGCAACTTCCGCAGTTCCTCGTGCTGCACGAAGTTTGCTTTCACGGCCTGCCGCATGACGCCGACCTTTAATATCCCCCAATCGCGGCGAAATGTTTGCAACGAAAGCAGCTGTTCCTTCCCGACTCGCCCGCCCTCATAACCGCGCCTTCAATTATGAGGCGGGAGTACTCATTTTATGCTATAAAATTAAGGCGGTAAAAATCCGCACTGCGCTTGCTCGGTTCATAAGCTAGACTTGCGCATATGAATCAATCGCACCAGGGTCAGTGGGATGAACGCGGCGAAGGCAGCGAACACGGAACCCATTCCTGGCTACCGGCTCGTTGCGCCGCTGGGTAGGGGCGGTTTTGGGGAAGTCTGGACCTGCGAAGCGCCTGGAGGTTTGCGCAAGGCGATCAAGTTCGTACGCGGCGAAACCGACGATATTCATCCAGGTTCCAACGAGGCCCAGCAAGAACTGCAGGCCTTACAGCATGTTAAAGGTTTGCGGCATCCGTTCCTACTAAGCATGGATCGCGTCGAGTTGGTCAACGGCGAACTAATAATCGTCATGGAACTGGCCGACCGCAGTCTACACGACTTGTTGGCGGAATACCGGGGCGCCGGACGGCCGGGCATACCTCGCGCAGAACTTTTCGCTATTTAGCCGAAGCGGCCGAGGCTCTAGACTTGCTGAACCAGGAACATGGCCTTCAGCATCTCGACGTGAAGCCCCGCAACCTCTTTCTCGTGGGCCGCCACATCAAAGTCGCCGATTTCGGACTGGTCAACAGTCTGGCGGCAATGACCGGCAGCACCCCGAAGGCTATTTTGCTGGACGCGGTCACTCCGATATACGCTGCTCCCGAGAGTCTGACCGGCAAAATTACCTTGTTTAGCGATCAATATAGTCTGGCAATCACTTACCATGAATTGCTTGTCGGTCAGCCGCCTTTTTCTGGCAAAAACTTTCGCCAGCTTGCGCTTCAGCACCTGCAAACCGAACCCGATTTGAGCCGGTTGCCCGAAGCAGATCGTATGATTGTAGCCCGGGCGCTGGCAAAGAACCCCTTCGGCGCGATTCCCCTCCTGCTCCGCCTTCCTGTTGGCGTTGCAGGCAAGCCCGGCTGGAGAAGCGCCCTTGGTCGCGCCTTTGCTGACTCATCGGAACGAACGAGAGACGCTGGCGGACATACCGGTTAGGAATTTGAGTTCCACACCGGCGGGGCCAAGTATGAGTACGGATTGCGTCGCCTCCATTGATCCCGCCCCCGCTGCAACAGGCGCGGCGGCCGATCCAACTTACGCCGTCGTATTGCATGAACGAATGCGGCAACTCATCAACAGTCTGGTGGCTGAAGCCGCTGGCGACTTGCAAGTGCGCGAATACCGCGACGCCCGTTACCTTCTGCGACCCGGCTTCAGTTTGGAACATCAGTTCTTCGCCCCCTTAACACCGGGCGTCGCCAAACTGAAAATACAAGGATTCCGCCAGCAATGGGGCGCGACAGAGGTGGAAGTCAGCGATCAATATGCTGTGCTATTCGTCCCCCTGACTGCTAGCTTTTGGCAGCGGGTACTACGAATTAGGCCCGGTTTGAAGATTCAAATTGGCATACCGCAGGCGGCGGCGGCAGTGTCTGTTTCAGAGGTGCGCGTTTTCATTGAGCCGGTCGGTTATGACCGGAAGATGGCCCTCACGCTCTCGGAGGAAACGGCGCCTCAGTTGTTGGAAAGCTTACGGACATTTTTCCAAGCTCAACCCGAACGACGCGGGCAAGCCCGGCTGCCATTCGAAAAGGCCGTGCAGATCATTCCGGTGTTGGACGATTGCACGAAGGGCGACGCGGTTTTTCGCGCGCCAAGACATTTCCGGTCGAGGCAGAAATTCACATGCCCTGTAAACCCTGCTCGCGACAGGTCAACGTGCTGTTGCCTGGCGGGCCGGCCGACTACTCGGCAGGTCTGCCCGCCTCGATTGTGCGAGCGACGCCGTGCAAGGACGGCGGTTATGAAGTGGGACTACGATTTTTAATCGAGGAACAATTGCAAATAGGGGAGAAATAAAGGATTTCACCGCCGCGAACGTACAGAGCGGCGGTGAAATCGCTTTACTTTAGCACTACAGCGCAGCTGACATTGCCAGCTGTCGCAAGTATAACGCCCTCCTAACCTTAGGAGGGAGTTCCATGACCACGGATCAAGTCCAGGCCATCGGCCCGGAAATTTACGGCTTTCTTGCGGCCGTTCGAGCGGTTTTTTGAAGATCCGAAAACCGTTCAGCACTTTCGCAACTATAGCCGCGGGCTGCTCACCGACTTCGAGCGCAAGACGGCTGAGCCGCTGGCCAAGTATGCCGGCACGGCGCCTCGATGCCTGCAACAGTTTCTCAAAGCCTGCTTGTGGGACCACGAGGGCCTCACCGACGGCGTGCAACAAGCGTTGCACACCGCGGTCGCCGAGTTGCCGCCCGATCCGGTGGGCACGGTTGGCATTCTCGACGAGACCAGTGCGCTCAAGCAAGGGACCAAGACGCCCGGCGTGCAGCGGCAGTACCTCGGCTGCGTGGGCAAGGTGGCCAACGGCATCGTCACCGTGCATTTGGTTGTGGCCCATGGCCCGTTCAAGGCCCTTCTCGACAGCGAATTGTTCCTGCCCCAATCGTGGGACGCCAACCGGGAACGCTGCCGGCAAGCGGACATCCCTGACGAACTCTCTTATCGGCCGAAGTCGGACATCGCGCTCGAGTTGCTCGGGCGCAGCCAGGCGCAACGGCTGGCGTTTTGACTGGCTGACGTTCGATGAGTGGTATGGCAGCAAGCCGGGGTTCCTGCACGCGGTCTGGACGCGGCGGCCCGGCGTTACGTGGGGGAAGTGCCGAAGTCGTTCTCGTGTCGGCCGGGACGAAGCCGGAAGGCGTTGGCGCCGAGGCTGTGTTTGCTCAGCCGGGCGTGAAGAAACGAGCGGCGAAGTCGTTCCGCCTCGAGCAACAAACCGGCCCGGCGGCGGTGTGGCAGGCGAAGGTCGTGGATGTGGCGGTGGGGACCGACCGCCGGCCGCGACACCGACTGATCTTGGCGCGGAATCGGCAGACAGGGGAGAAAAAATACTTCCTCACCAACGCGCCACGACGCATCGGCCTGCGTCGCGTGCTGCGGGCCGCGTTCGTGCGTGCTGGAATGTGGAACATCTGTTCCGCGTGGCCAAGAGCGAAGTCGGCCTGACCCACTTCGAGGGACGCAGCTATGTATCGTTGAAACGTCATTGGGCGTTGTGCCTGGTAGCCTTGGCTTTCGTCAGTTTGCACACGAGGCAACTGCGGGGGGAAAAATCCGCAGATCACTCTGGAGCAGGTTTGCCGAGCCCTCGTGCTGGCCTGTCGGAAATACCTGAGCCGCCAACGAGCCACCACCGAAACGGCATGCCTGGAAGATCTCCTCCTGTACCATCAACAGCGCAACGCCGCCGCTGCCAAATCCCGGAAGAAACGACCGCGAAAGCTTAGACGCTTCACTGCGCTGTAGTGTTAGCTCGCTTCGCGCAAATCAGCCAGCTCTTCTTTCACCGGCGAGTAATGGCTCGGCTCCATGCTGAACGACGCCGTGCCGCTGGTGAAGTTACGCAGTTCGCTGGTGTAGCCGAACAACTCCGCCAGCGGGACGTAAGCATGAACCTGGCAGCGGCCCTTTTCCGAACTGAGATTGAGAATTTCGCCGCGCCGCCGTGTTACGTCGCGGATCAGGTCGCCCTGATACTGCGCCGGCGCCAATACAACGACGTTCATGATCGGCTCCAGCAGCACGATGCCGGCTTTGATCTGCGCGTCGCGCGTGCATTCCTGAGCCGCCAGCTTGAACGCGTCCTGCGAACTGTCCACGTCGTGATACTTGCCGTCCACCAGCGTGCATTGCAAGTCCACGCACTGGAAGCCGTACTTGGCGCCCTTGACCGTGGCGTTGCGGAAGCCGGCCTCGACCGATGGAATGTACTCCGTCGGCACCACGCCGCCGACGATCTGGCTCATGAAATAGATGTTGTTCGGGTCTTTCTTCTCGCCCTGCTCATCTTGATAGGTCGTCCATTCCTCGACCTGATCCTTGGTGAGCGGCTCGAACTTCATGTCGATGACGGCGAACTTACCGCGGCCGCCCGACTGCTTGATGTAGCGCGTCTCGACCTCGACCGGCTTGGCCAAGGTCTGCCGGTAGGCGACCTGCGGCCGGCCGGCCGTCACCTTGACGCCGGGATTGCGCTGCAGTTTCTCCAACGACACTTCCAGGTGCAATTCACCCATGCCGCTGATAATAAGCTGATTCGTCTCCGGATCGGTGCGGCACTTCAAGGTCGGATCGTCGCGGACCATCTTGCCGAGCGCGTCGGCTAGCTTGGTTTCGTCGGTCGTCTTGTCCGGGATGATCGACTGTGAAATCACCGGCTCCGGGAAACGGATGTCTTCCAGCGACAGCGGCGCGTTGCTGGCGCAGAGCGTGTTGCCGGTGTAAGTCTGCTTCAGAGCCGACGACGGCCACGATTTCGCCCGGCCCCGCCACATCGAGACTGTCACGGCGGTCGCCCATCATGCGGTAAATGCGGGCCACGCGCTCGCTGCGGTTGACGGCCGTGTTCAACACATCGTCCTTCGGGCGCAACTCGCCGGAGTAGATGCGCAGGAATACCAGATCGCCCGTCGGCTCCGTGATCGTCTTGAACGCCAGGCAGGAGAACGGCTCCTTGGGATCGGGCTTTCGCTCGGCCTGCTCCTTGGTCTTGGGGACGATGCCGGACACCGGCGGCCGATCAATCGGCGACGGCAGGAAGTCCACGATGGCGTCGAGCAGCAGACGGACGCCGTGGAAATTCTTGGACGAACCGCAGTAAATCGGCGTCAGCTTGCCGGAAAGCGTACCCTTACGCAACGCTGGCGCAGCATCTCCTCGGAAACCGGTTTCCCTTCTAGGAGCAACTCCGTCATCTCGTCGTCGGCCAAGCGATGCGGCGTCGAGCAACTTGTGGTGATACTCTTCCGCCTGTTCCTTGTATTGCTCCGGAATATCGACCAGCTTTAGCTCTTCTTCCTTGGTGTCTTGCAGAGCGAACTTCATGCGAATCAGGTCGATGACGCCCTCGAAGGCGCTGCTTTGGCCGGCCGGCAGCGTACAGATGGCGGCGTTGACGCCGAGCTTTTCCTTCATCTGATCGAGACAGGCGAAGAAGTCGGAGCCCATGCGGTCGAGTTTGTTGACGTAAGCGATGCGCGGCACGCGATGCTTGTTGGCCTGATACCAGACCGTTTCGCTCTGCACCTCAACGCCGCCCACGGCGCAGAAGACGCCGACGGCGCCGTCGAGGACGCGCAAGCTGCGTTCGACCTCGGCGGTGAAATCGACGTGGCCGGGCGTGTCGATGATGCTGATCTGCGTATCGCCCCAATCGATGGCGACGGCGGCGCTGTTGATGGTGATGCCGCGCTGACGCTCGGCAGGGTCGAAGTCGGTGGTGGTGTTGCCTTCGTCCACGTCGCCGACTTTGTGCTTGGAGCCGCTGAAGAACAGGATGCGCTCCGTCGTCGTCGTTTTGCCAGCGTCTACGTGGGCGATAATGCCGATGTTACGAAGCTTCTCAAGCATGGGTACACGGCCGCGGCCTTCGCGGCGGCTCCTGAAACGAGAACAAGAATAGGGTCCGATCCAATGACCCGTAAGGGCGACGGCGAAAACGCTTCGCCGACGTAAAGCGAAACGAACTCTCCAGGCTTGGATTCCGTTGGCGAGCCGCCGGGTTCACCCCGGCGGGTCCAAACGGCGGGAAACGGCGCGAGCAATCCCGGAGCAAATAACGATGTTAGGCGCGCTTCGGAATGGGGCGACAATCCGACTCAGACCCTAATTGTACCGTGACAGAAGAGAATTGTCCAGGGGGATGATGAAAATGTGGTGAAATTCCGCGGTTGCTCACCGCACCCCGCAGGGAAGCGCGTGGCCCACGCGCTTCCCTGCGGGGCGCGGCTAAGCAACCGGCGGAAACTGCTCTCCCTCCTTTTACCGAAAATCCGCGATACTGATAGCAAGCCTTCTCCGCGCCTTGGACACGAAAGGGACCACATGGGTATGGAAAGCCAGATCCAAACCGCGCCGATCATCGCACCGCTTCGCGCCCCGCCCACTACCGCAGGGATCGCTCCAACTGCTTGCCGCACTGACCACTGCTTGTCTTTTGTGGCTCTCTTTTTTTCCCGTCGATTGCGGCTGGCTCGCTTGGTTCGCTCTCGTTCCCTTCCTCGTCCTGGTGCGCAGCACCGCTCGGCCAAGGTTCGTCTATCTGTGCGCCTGGCTTGTGCGGCCTGGCGTTCTACTTCCCCGCTATTGCAATGGATGCGCATCGCCGACCGCGCATGTACTTCGCCTGGATTTTCGTCGCCACCTACTGCTCGCTCTATTTCCCTATCGCTCTCGGTATTGTCCGTTTCTTCGACCGGTGCACCGGGCTGCCGTTGGTTCTGACGCTGCCGGTGACATGGACTGCCCTAGAGTACGTCCGCACCTGGTTCGGCACCGGCTTCTCGTGGTATCTCCTCGGCCATACACAGCATGATTATCTGCCCGTCATCCAGTTCGCCGATCTTACAGGCGTCTACGGCGTCACCTTTCTTGTCGTCGCCGTCAACGTCGTCTTATTCGAAGTGCTGTATCGCTGGGAATGGTTCCGCGTGCGCTTCGTCGGCGTAGAGGCGCCGCGTCCGCAATCGGCTCTGACGGTGTGGATTCACGCCGGCGTCGTCGCCGTGATGTTCCTAGCGGCTATTGGCTATGGCGAATGGCGCTTAAGTCAGGACGATTTCCCCGTGGGGCCGCGCATCGCGCTGATCCAGGGCAACGTCCCGCAACAGATCCGCAACGACATGAACATGGGCGACATGATGGCCCGCCACTTCATCGCTCTCAGCGATTTGGCGGCGAACCAAAAGCCGAAGCCGAACCTGCTCGTCTGGCCGGAAACGAGCTATCCCGATGGTTGGTGCGAGACCGCACCCGCCGCGCCGGCGAACATTCCTGACGGTTGGAAGAGCAAAATCAAAGAAGGCCAATCGGAGATCCGCGAAGCGGCGGCGCAGTGGCAGACCAACATTCTCTTTGGGTCTCAATGCCAACGTCTTCGAGCCGGACGGGCATGTGCATCAGTACAACTCGGCCCTGCTCGTCGGCCGCGACGGCAAGGCGCAAGGCCGCTATGACAAGATTCATTGCGTCCCGCTTGGGCGAGTATGTACCGCTGCGCGACGAGTTTCCTTGGATGCAGTATTTCGCACCTTACGACGACGATTACAGCGTTTCGCCAGGCCGCTCGGAGACGCGTTTTATCCTCGATCAAGGGACGGATCGCCCCTATTCCTTCGGCGTCGTCATCTGCTATGAGGACGCCGACGCCGTGCGAGCGCTTCCTTATGTCAGCGGCGGCGGCGGCAGCCAGTCGATTTCCTGCTCAACATCTCCAACGATGGTTGGTTCGACGGCACGAGCGAACACGACGAACATCTGGCCATCTGCCGCTTCCGCGCCATCGAGTGTCGTCGCAGCGGTCGCGCGGGCCGTCAACATGGGCATCTCGGCGCTAATCGACGGCAACGGCCGCGTTGTGGCGCCGCGACCCGTTGAGGGCATGGAATGGAGCGACGCCAAAGTTCGCAAGACGATTACCAGCCGCTTTGGCGCCATGACAGCAGCGGATCGCAAACTTGCCGTCTCAATGTTTCCAGACAACGACAAGGCAGCCGTCTGGCTGGCGTCACCGTCGCGTGGGGCCGCCGGTTTGCCGACGGCGCGCTGGGCCGACTACAAGAAAGTGGCCGGCGTCCTTCTCGCCGACATGCCGATTGACCATCGCTTTAGTTTGTACGCGAGGTGGGGCGACTGGCTGCCGTTGGGTTGCTGGGCGTTTCTTGGCTTAGGCGTGCTGTTGGCGTGGGCCCGTCGCCCTCGACACGACGAACGGGGAGGCTTTACGCCCGCCCAACCACGCGGCTAGTGCCCCGTCCAGACTAAGTTTTCGGGTAGCCGCGTTCGCCAGAACGCGGCTACCCGAAAATTAAGACTTGACGACTCACTAGAGGGATTGGACATTAGCCCCGGTAGGGGCGGTAGGAAGTAGCCCACGGCTCATGCCTCACGTTTCCCCAATAGTATCGTCAACGTGGAAAAGCCGGGCGGTTTCGAGCATGGGTTGCACGGCGGACCCGCCACGGCAAAGAGTAATCCAGCCCGGCAAGCCATCGCCCTTGCGGTTCTGCTGACCGCCCAGCCTGGCCAACGCCCTACAGAAATAGTGTACGCGCATCGTCTCTCGACGTTCCTAGCACCGGCGCCGGCTACGGCGAAGGAGGAGCGTTCAAGCGTTGCAGCGACGCCTTGGCTTCCTGCGTTATGCGTGAAGCGGGCGGCCCTTTCGCCAATGTTTCGAGGAAGGCGCGAGCGTCGCCAACGCCGATGGTTTCCAAGACTTGGACGGCCCGGACCTTGGCCGTCTCTTCGTTGGGTGCGTCCTTGAGACGGGCGAGCAGGATTTCCAGGCGGTAACGCATCTCTGCCGAAGGCTTCTTCTCGTAGGCTTGCCGTAGCTCCGCCTCCACTTTGCGGCCGCGTTTCGCCAACTCCGCCGTCGCCCTTTCGCGCGTGCGCGAAGTCGTCGTTATCGAGGTCTGCCACCAATTGCTCCACGTCGGACGCGGGGGGCGGCGCCGGACGGATGCGCTGGCGGAGGAAGGCAATGCTCGCGGCCGGCGTCGCTTTCATGGCGCGCACCGCATGGACCGCGTCCGCGGCGTCGTTGCCGCTCAGCTCACGCCACAGCCATTCTAGTCGGCTGCGCGGCAACCGCTTGAGGTCCCATATTAATATAGCGCCGTCTGGCGCGGCCGAAGCCAAGGTCTTGCCGTCGGGGGCAAACAGCAGCGCCGCGGCATCCGACTTTTCGTCGTGGAATTGTAGCAAATGGGCGCCGGTTTCGAGATCCCATAGATGAATGACTTTGCCGCCGGTCGCAAGGGTCTTTCCGTCCGGCGATAGGGCGAAACAGGTCGCGTCCATGTCGCGGCCGGTGAAGCGAGCCAACTCCACCCACGTTTCCACCTCGCTGACGCGGATGGTTTTGCCCTGCGTCCAGAGGAAGGAATTGCCGTCCGGAGCGAAGGCGATGTATCCAACGCCGCCGTGGCGGCCGACGAGGCGGCGCCGTTCGTCCTCATCACTCATGCGCCATACCGTCAATTCGCCGGCCTCGCCGCCGGCCGCCAGATACTTGCCGTCCGGCGAGAACGCCAGCACCGAGGCGCCTTTTTCATGCAGATCGAGCCGATCCCGCTCCTTTCCGGTCGCCGGATCCCAGAGGCTGAGATGGTCGTCGTCGCCCGCCGTCACGAGCGTCTGACCGTCCGGCGAGAAGGCAACGGCCAGAACGCCGGCTGAATGCGCTTCCCATTCAGCTAATTTCTTTCCCTTATGAGCGTCAAAGAACGCAACGGACGGCCCCGCGCCCACGGCGACCGTCTTGCCGTCCGGGGAGAATGCCAGACATTTCGCATCCGTTGACTCGGTCTTCAAAAGGCCCAGCAACGCGCCGGAGGCCGGATCATCAGAGGCGCGCCGGGCCAGAACCAACCCAGGCCAACGTCTTTCCGTCCGGCGCGAACGCCAAGCGGCTGACGCCGGTCGGCTTCACGTCGCCGCCCATGCGGACCAGTGGGACAAGAGGGCGCATCGCCGCGGGCCGATGCGAGGGAGAGAATCGTCACAAATCCGACGGCGACAAAGGTGCGCGGCGAGGACATAAGCCGGGATTCCCCCAAGGGCGAAGTCGAGAGTCGTGCGGACCTAGACCTTGGTCGCTACGACTGCGGGAATCGTTCCCGCTTCCGAGACGGCTCGCCCCGTCTTCGGCTGAGCCATTGCCCATTATTTCCGGCGTATAAATCCCTTCCTCGCCCGGACATTCCGGCAACGGCATCTCGGCCGGCAGCTCCACGGCGACAAGAGCGGCTTCGCCCATCGGCGCCGTCCGCAACAGGCCGACCATGAATAGAGTCAAGAACGGCAATGCCGGCCGCGACGCATCCGACCAGCGGATAGCCCGTCAGCGCCCCGTGGGGGTTTCGCCGATCATTTGGCCGGCGATGATTGCCGCTGCCGCCATTGCCGTCTGCTGCACCGCCGAGTTCATGCTCATGAAGCTGCCGCGATAACGCGGCTCGGCGCTCGCCGTGATGAGCGCGACCGCCGGCGCCATGCGGCCGGAGCTTACCGTCATCAGCGTCGTGGTCGCCGCCAGCACCCATCCCAGGGCGAGGCCGGGCGGCAAGTTGGCGATGAGCAGGATCGGTATGGCTGTGAACCCGCCCAGGATGCGGAATACCAATCGTTTGCCAAAGCGATCCGACAGCCGGCCAAACCAGGTCAGCGTCAAAAGCGTGGCGACGCCGCCGCAGACGTAGACGTAGACCAGGGTGGACTCCCCGACGCCGACGTTCTTCTCCAGAAACGTGGGAAACGTCGGCCACAGCAGGAACGTACTCATCACCAGCGCCGTCATGAAGGAGTAGGCGAGCAGGTGACGGGGTTTCAGGAGTATGGTCAGAAAACGCGACGCCACGCTGAATGCGGTGGCGGGATGGTCGCCGGTCGGCCGCGGCAGAGGCGGCAGCACCAGTTGAATGGCAATCAGCACACAGGCGGCGATGGCCCCCAGCACGGCGAACGGCGCCTGCCAGGCGCCGAAAGCGATGGCGATTTCGAGGCCGATCGGTAGACCAACGATGGAAGCCACGGAGAAAGCGGACATCAAAATGCCCATCGCGGCGCCGCGCCGCGCATCGGGGAAGGCGTCGCCGACGATGACAAGCGTGGCCGAGGCGCCGACGCCGCCGAACGCGCCGGCGATGACGCGGCCCATCAATAGCAGCGGATAATTCGGCGCGAACGCGCAGAGACCCGTGCCCAGGGTGAAGCCGGTGTAAAGGACCAACGCCAATCGCTTGCGGTCGAAGCGATCCATGATGAACGCGGCGAGCAAGCCCGCGACGGCCGGCGCTAACCGCATAGGCGGCGACGATGTTGCTGAACTCTTCGAGGTTGAGATGGAGGCCTTGTTCCATGCGCGGGCCAAGCGGCATGATAATCATGAAGTCCACGATGTGCGTGAACTGCACCGCGGCGAGGACTAACAGCAGGCGCGTCTCCGGCCACGTCAGGCGGAAAGAAGCGGTACGTTCAGCGGGTTCACCACCTTCCAACATCCTCATCTCCTCCGGAGAACACAAACGCCCCGTAAAACGGGGCGAGCAGGACCGCACTTCATTTATAGGAGAGCCGGAAGCCGAACATTGTTCGCGCTTAAATAAGGCGAGCGGCCGGCGTAAGCCGGCTGGTACAGGATGTCGTCGCCGACAAGAGGTTGTACCAGCCGGCTTATGCCGGCCGCTCGCCCGCTCAGGAAACTGCCTTGCCGACTTCGCGCCGCAGTCGTCGTTGCAGCATGTGCAAGTCTTCGTCAATCTTGCGCAGGATGATTTCGGCGTCGAACTCCAGGCCGTCGTCGAGACGGCGATGGACTTCGGTGAGGCCTAGGCGCGCGATTTCCAGTGCTTTTGCACCAGTTGATCCAACGGAGAGGCGGAGGAGTCAATAGTTTCATCACGGCGATGGTTCGAGACAATCATAAAAACCTCGCGGCCGAGAGCGGGAAGGAAGGTCTGGCGTGAACCAACCGCCTGCCTGAAGGCGGTTCATTCCTTAACAGGAAAACGCCAACCGTTCACACGACCTAGAAGGTGGGACAAAAGAGCAAACCAGTCGTGTGCAGGCCGTCGCCGGGTAGCGATGGGTTTCCTTACCGCTGGGCAAGCCGTTGCCGCGAGATCCGTCTCGGCGCCCGTGGGCGAACTCTCTTGTACACCATTGCCGCGCAATCATCAAGATCAATTTGAGTCGATTAGAAGGATTGACCAGTGCGGTTTCTCAAAGCCAGCATTGCGGCACAGCATGAGGTGTGCCGGACACTATTGCCTTACACGCACTTTTCAGGCGGAGTTTATTGAATTCTTGAAAAGACATGAAATCGAATACGACGAGCGTTATCTTTGGGAATGATCGCCGACGCTTCCTACCAGAGTCGTCGCCATCGGATCGCTCGCCGCATAATAAGCCCGACATTCGCGCTCGCGGCCGCGCACTACGCGCGCCGGCCGCGCAAGTCGCCGACCGTTTCCGTCACTACCGTGCGCTGGCCGGAGACGAAACCGTCGTGAAACGAAATCACCACCCAATCACGAGTCCGGCCAAGGCGATGGGCAAGCACCGTATTGGAGTACAAGGGCGGAAGCGCCAGCCCCGGCGATCCGTGTTGTACAACGGCAACCACGGCTGGTTTTCCGGATTGAAGCGGCGCGGCGATAACGTCGGTAAACGATTCTCGTCCGCGCGCCGATGGTATTCCGCATCCACTTCCAGGATGTCGGCAACTGACGGCTCGCCGCGCACCGGTTCCGGCAGGCGCATGCGCGCCAGTCGTCCGGCCAGCGCGTCGATTAGCCCACGCAAGCGCTTCGGCCCGACGCCGACTTGAGCCAGCCGGCCGTCATGTGCCGCCTGTTCCATCTGCTCCAACGAAGTGAGGCCGAGCCGTTCGTGCAGCGTCCGCGCCAGTTGAGGGCCAACGCCGGGCAGGCTCGTCAGCAGGCGTTCGGGGTCGATGTGTCCGCCGGCCGGTCGCAAGGTATGGAACTCGCCCGTGCGGATCAGGTTTTCGATGGTGTAGGCCAGACTGGCGCCGACGCCGGGCAGTTCATCCAGGCCAGCGCGGCCCTTCTCCGCGAGAATTTCGGACGCCGGCCGGTCTAAAGCAAAGATTATCTGAGCCGCCCGACGGTAAGCGCACGTTCGATAAATGTTCGCTTCCTCGCCTTCGAGGTAGTCGGCGTATTCAGTCAATTTGTGGGCGATTTCCGCGTTGTTCATGGCCTCCTCCGTTGCTGTCTGCCTTCTATATTATACTAGTGTACACTATGACAAACAAGCTAGACCGCGCCTCCCACCCCGCCACAAGCTGACCCATTCATCCAGGCATTATGAATAAACGGCATTGCCTCGCCTGCCGCGCCCCGACTATACTTCGTCCGCTCGACACGGAAGTCCCAGGCCGCCGACTCAGGGAAGAACCCCCGATGGAGCCGCTCGTCCGCACCTTGGCCGCCTCTCCGCCACCGGCGACTCCCATGCTGGCGCACGCGCCTTGCAGGGCGCCGCGCCTCTCCGTGGTCGTGGTCAACTATCATCAGTGGCGCGACACTGCCGGGCTGGTCGGTCAACTTCAAACATCGCCCTGCCTCGCCGACGGCGCCGCCGAGGTCGTCGTTGTGGACAATCATTCCGGCCGACATCCTCTCGCCGCCCGTGTGCGCCGAACGCCTGGTGTATCGCTGCGCCGCTGGCGCCGCAACCGGGGTTTCGCCCGCGCCGTCAACGAAGGCTGCCGCCTCAGCCGCGGCGAGTGGCTGCTGCTGCTCAATCCCGACGTCACGCTTGATCCCGGTTTTGCTGACGCCGCGCTTGCACTGGCCGAGCGGCGCGCGAGCGAACAACCGCAACTCGGCGTCGTCGGCTTCCGTTTGCGCGACCCCGACGGCGCCGCGCAGCCGTCCACCGGCCCGTTTCCCACCTTGTTGGGCACGCTGTCGCGTCTGCTGCTGCCGCGGCGCCGCCGAAAGTATGACAACGGACCCGCCTGGGCGCCTCGCCCCGTGGATTGGGCCACCGGCTGCTGTCTGCTGATCCGCCGCGATTGCTGGGAACAACTTGACGGCCTCGATCCGGACTACTTTCTCTATTACGAGGATGTCGATTTCTGCCGCCGCGTCCGCGAACGCGGCTGGGAGGTCGCCTACGAACCGACGCCGTCCGCGATCCACCATCATCCCCTTCATGGTCGCGCGGTGCCGCCGCACTTGCGACTTGTCACGCGCCACGCTCTGCTCACCTACGGCTTCAAACATTGGCCCGCCTGGCAAGCGCGATTGCTCGCCGGCGTCGTGGTCGTGGAAGCCGCGGCGCGGCAAGCTCTCGCTCGATGGAAAGGACGCGACCGCGAAGCCAAGGTTTTTTGTGAGATGGGCCGTCTTGCCGCCGACCTCGGCTGCGGCCGTCCCCGCGCCGCCTGGAGGCGGTTGCAGCGTGTGGTCCAGCGCCAGGAGGAACGACGTGCCTGCGCCCTGTCGGTGGTGATCCCCAGTCATAACCGCGCTGATCTCCTGCGGCTTTGTCTCGCCAGCGTCCAGCGCTACGCTCCGGCCGGCGCCGAGGTTCTCGTTATCGACGACGCTTCACCCGACGGCGCCGTCTCCGCGACCGCTCGCGCCTTTGCCGGCATCCGTGTACTGCAACTCGAAAAACAATCGGGCTTCTGCGTGGCCGCCAACGTCGGCTTACAAACAGCGACAAATCCTATCGTCGAACTCCTCAATGACGATACGGAAGTCGAACCGGGATGGGCCGACGCCGCCTTGAAGTGGTTTGCCGACCCGACCGTGGCCGCCGTGGCGCCGCTGGTGCTGCGCCGATCCGACGATGGTTCGCCATGCATCGACAGCGCCGGCGACCGTTACTATCTCGGCGGCATCGCCGGCAAGCGCGGTCACGGCAGCGGCGTTGCCGCCGAGTATCTCCAGGCGCGGCCGGTCTTCGGCGCCAGCGCCTCCAGCGCCTTTATCGCCGCGACGCGGTATTAGCCGTTGGCGGCTTTCCGGAATCCTTCGCCGCCTATTTCGAGGATGTGGACCTCTCATTTCGCCTTCATTGGGCCGGCCATCGCATCCTTTATGAGCCGGCCGCGCCGCGTCTGGCACCGCGTTTCCTCTTCCTATGGTCGGCCTTGTCGCCGGCTCCTGGAGCAACAAGCTCGCAATGAGGAGCGCGTCTTCTGGCGTAATCTGCCGCGCGGCGTTCTCCTTCACGCGCTGCCGTCGCATCTCGCCGTCCTCGCGGCCAAGGCGTGGCGCCGCTGGCATGAGGGCGAGTTGCTCCCCTTCCTTCGCGGTAAGCTAGGCGTCCTGGGCGAAGCCGCCGAACTGTTTCGCCATCGCCGTCAGCTCCACACATCTGGCCGTGGGCGCGATTGGGCCGCCTGGGGCGTCGAACCTCATTTCTGGGCATGAAGCCGTTACATCTTTCCCCATTGCGCATGAAGGTTTGATGATTCCGTCTGTGCGGGTCGTGCAGCGCACAGTTTGACTAGCTTTCCTTTTCTTGCGTGTTTTTCCGCCCGATCTTCATAATAGGTATGCTCTCATTGTTCCGAAAACAGACTGTACACGAAATGCTCAAACGACAATCCGAGGGTGGGAACATCATGGCGAGCGGGGGGCGTAAGCCCCCTGATTCTGAATGAGGCGGCGAGCGCAGGAAAAATCTCGCCATGAAAATTAGTAAACATGGAGGTTTAAGTCAATGGCAAGGAAATGGCTGAGTGAATTGAGGAAGTGCCTCCTCTACTCCGGCGTGGCGTTGTTCGCCGCCGCGGGAGTCAGCCAGGCACAGCAGACGGTCGCGCCGCTGCCGCAGGCGCCGGCCTCCGCAAGCGACCTACAGGCTCAAATCCAAGCGCAGCAAAAAGAAATCGACGAGTTAAAGAGCATGATCCGCGCCGGCCAGATCAAGCCGGCCAGCGCCGAGGCGGCCGACCCGGCCAAGCCGGTCGATGAAACACAGGTCAAGAAAATCCTCGATACCTATCTCAAGGAGAAGGACGCGAAAAAGAAGAAGGAGGACGCCGAGAAGGCCGCCGCCGCCAACGAAGAGGGCTACAAGGTCGGCACCGACCTCAAGATGAGCGCACCACTGGAACCCTCTGGGCGGCGTGACGTTTGAAACGCCTAACAAGGACTTCACCGGCCACGTCGGCTACCGCTTCCAGTTGGACAACGTCTACTGGACGCAAAACGACGACATCCGGCGTCCCTCGCCGGCCGGAATCGGCGACTTGCAAGACGGCACGTTCTTCCGGCGAAATCGGCCGTACTTTGACGGCACGGCGTGGGAAGTGGTCGAGTTCAATTGCGAACTCGCGCTGGAACAAGATCCAAGACAGCGTACCGAACTTTGACGAATGCTGGGTGGGCGTCTACAAGATCCCCTTCATCAACACGATTCGCATTGGTCACGTCAAGACGCCTCAGGGGTTTGAAGGTGACGTTTCCAGCAGCAGCAAGGCAATGACCTTCCTGGAACGGGCGGCCTACACCGACGCCTTCTATGAGAATTTCTCCACCGGCATCTGGACGAGCAACAACTTTTTCGACCAGCGCGTGACGTATGAGGCGGAGGTCTATCGCCAGGACAACCCACGCACCAACAGCGCCGCCGACTTCGGCGACGGGTCCTACGGCTACACCGCGCACTTCACCGCCCTCCCCCTCTACGAATGCGACGGCCGGCATCTCTTGCATATTGGCGTGTCCGGCACCTTCCGCGACAACGAAGTTTCTGATACGCCGCCGGCCGCCGGAGTCGTTGGCGGCCGTGCTGTGGAGTTCCGGCGCGGCCCGAAATGCGCGACGCCATCGGCGACTTCGGCAACAGCCTCGCCGGCACCACCACCGTCCTGCCAGGCGACACCAAGTGCCTGGTGGACACCGGCATCTTCAATTCCACTTCGACCACCGTCCTCGGTACGGAACTGTTTTACGAACTTGGCGCCTTCTCCCTACAAGCGGAATACGGCTGGACGCAGGCCAACCAGTCGTACACTCGTCTCGCCAACGGCAACAATGGCGCTCGCATCGGCGACCCCGTCTTTTCCGGCGGCTACGTCGAGTTGTCTTACTTCCTGACTGGCGAGAACCGGACTTACGACAAGCGTCTGGGTCGATTGGGCAGCACCTACATCTCCAGTCCTTTCTCGCCTTTCTTTGCCGTGCGCGGCGAGGACGGCCGTCTCCATTATGGCACGGGCGCCTGGGAAGTCGCCGTGCGCTATTCGCACCTCGACCTGAACAACCTCAGCATCCGAGGCGGCAAGGAGGACGGCGTGACGTTCGGCGTCAACTGGTACCTGAACACGAATCTCAAGATGCAGTTCGACTACCTGCACAACAACCGCTACGACCTCGGCACGGGCGTCATCCCCGGCAATGTGGACGGCTTCGGAATTCGGACGCAGTTCTTCTTTTGAGAAACGGGCTGACCTACCAGCCACACGCTACCAGCCGCGAGCGCAAGCAGCGCTCGCTTGCGCTCGCGGCTGGTAGCGCTCGCGGCTGGTAAATCGCCAAGGAACGGGCGGACAAAATGGAGCGCCGCCGCAATGTTTACCTAACATTCTTAACAACGAAAAAGGAGTGACCTTACATGGTTCGCAAGCATTATCACTTGGGACTCGGCGCCGCGGCGCTGGTCCTGCTCATTTCTGGCGGGGTCGGCTTCGCCGACGGCCCCATCGAGGTCGGTCCCAGCTGTGCAGCGGACGGCGGCTGCGCCGCGGGATGCTGCAAAACCTGCCAGCCCGTCCAGCGCATCGTCAAAGTAACAAAGCGTGTTTACGGCGAAAAGTGCGAGGAGTTTTGCGTCTGCAAACCAACCTTCCTCGGCGGCTTGTTCAATCTGCGGGAGGCCATCGCCAAGGACAACGGCGCTTACCAAGGCAATTGCTGTGGCTGCGGCGTGTGCGGCCAACCGCATACCAAGAAGTATCTCGTGATCCGCAACCGCGTCCATGAGGAATGCCAACAGAAGTGTGAGATTCCGGGGCAGGCGGGGCCGGGAGTCGTCGTCGCCTCGCCTGGGAGCGTGGCGGACGAGCCGACGACGCCGGCGCTTAATCCGAACCAGGGACCGATAATCGTACCGCCGGGCAAGTAAAGCCAGCTTCCCTGGGTTCACGAGTACGTTCACCCAGGGCTTTATTCCGGTCGTCCTTGGGACTCCAAGACCACAGCGCGGTGGGACGCGCGGAGTCCGGAGGACGACTGGAATAAAGCCCTGGGTGAGCGTACTCGTGAACCCAGGGGCCAGGACCGCCCACTTCCAGAAGCACATCCAAAACAAAAAAAGTCGATGCTAGTAAATTGTCAGTGCATGGACGGCGTACCGCTGACGTTTATTGACATGAACCTGTCGGTCGCGCCGTGCGATGATATAATCCGCCATAGAGAATCTGATCCGCGCCCAAAGAGCGATCTCATGCCCTGGCCCCTGTCGCAAGATTACAACGAAGCGATTCAAAGCCCAACGACCAATTTCGCCGACCCCGACCTCAAACGCGGCGAAGCTGTCGCCAACGCGATGGGCCTGCCCATGCCCTGCTCCGGCAACTTCGCCGACGTTTATCAAATGTGCTGTGCCGACGGCTCGCGCTGGGCCGTCAAGTGCTTCACACGCGAGGTGCCCGGGTTGCGTGAACGCTATCAAGTTATTAGCGATCATCTCAGGCAAGCCAGGCTGCCGTTCACCGTCGATTTCAGCTATCTCGACCAGGGCATTCGCGTCGCCGGCAAGTGGTATCCGATTCTCAAGATGCAATGGGTTGAAGGGCTGACGCTCAATCAGTTCGTCAGCCAGCACGTCGACAAGCCAGCCATGCTGGAGGCGCTGGCCCAGATTTGGCGGCGGATGGCCCAGTATCTGCGCGCGCCGAAGTGGGCCATTGCGATCTGCAACACGGCAACATTTTATTGACGCCCGGCGGCGACGCCCGGCACCTGGCGCTGAAGCTAATCGACTACGACGGCATGTGGGTTCCAGAGTTGGCGGCCAAGAAGTCTGGCGAGATTGGGCACGCCAACTATCAACATCCGCGTCGGCTGCGCGAGGCCACCTACAGTCTCGATGTGGACCGCTTTCCGCTGCTGTTAGTGGCCACGTCGCTGCACGCGCTGAAGGCCAAAGGCGAGGCGTTGTGGCAAAAGTATGACAACGCCGACAATCTGCTATTCAAGGAAAGCGATCTGCGCGAACCGGTCAAGTCGCCGCTCTTTTATGAATTGACCAAGACGAATGATCCCGTCGTTCAACCGCTGCTGACGCATATTCTCAAGGCGCTGCGGAGTGGCTTGGAGACGACGCCGTTGTTGGAGGACGTATTGCCGACGCCGCCGGCGCTCACGTCTTCTCGTCCTTCCCGCTTGGGGACGACCGCCGTCGCGCCGGCCGTACCCGCGGCGACGCCAGTCGCGCCGGTCGCTCCCGTGGCGGCGCCGGTTGTTGCGTCGAATGGTTGGGATTTTGTGAAGTCCGCAACGGCAACGTCGCCAAAGCAGCGAGGCGGTGCGCGATCCGCCGCGAAGTGGAAAACAGGTCGGATCGCCGCCATTGCGGCGGCCGCGCTGATCGTCGTTGGCTTGCTGGGCGCCTGGGCCGTCTGGTCCATGAGCCGTTCCAAGCCGAGAGGAAAAGTCACCGTCTGTGGTGCGCGTCGACCCGACGCCGCCAGCGCCGATTCAGACCGAACCGGTTGTGCCGCCGCCCAGCAACCAACCGGAGGGAGAGACGTCGGCCGATGGCACAAAGCCGGATGTTGATAAGCCTGGCGACGAAAAGCCCGCCGCGGTCCGGGTAGCGCCGGCGGTTCCCGATTCGTCCGTGAAGGTCGTCCACGAACTGCGGCAGTTGACGGGGCACAGCGCCCCTATTATTTTCCTTCAATTCACACCGGATGGAAAGTCTCTCATCTCCGCCAGCAGCAACGACCGCTGGGATGTCAAAGACCACAAAATCGTCGGTCGGATTGTGGGCGACGACAACAGCGTGCGCGTTTGGGACCCCGAGACTGCGCGGAAATGCACAAATTCCTTTTCAACGAGCGCGACCGCTACGGCCCGCGTGGAGTTTGCATTTCTCCCGACGGCCGTTATGTGGCGGCCGCCTCTAGTTGGTACTCGGATCCGTACTTGAAAGACCCGGCCGAGCCAATGATCTATATTTGGGATATGAATAGTGAAAGCAGCCCAAACATCATTCGTCCCGGCGATGAAATGCACTTCGGGCGGGCGGCGTTTTCGACGGATGGAAAAGCAATTAACGCGCTTTGCGGAGACGGCTTCATGCGGTCCTGGACCTTCCCGGAAGGCGAGAAACGGGAGACGGGTGCGCCTCGACGGTAAGGATGACAAGGGCAGTCAATTCCCCGCGATGCGGGCGGTTTTCACTCCGGACGGTCGCTGCGTCGTTGGTCCTGGCTTCCCTACGCCGGCGACGCCCGCATCGAGTATACGTCTTTGGGACAAGGAGACTGGCAAAGTTGTCCGAGACTTTGGCGCCGACGCCCATGCGTTTTTTAAGACCATCTTGTCGCCCGACGGCGCTCAGTTGCTCGCCTGTGCGGGCGACCCTGACAGCGCCTCGAAGCGTTGTATCAAGAAGTGGAACGTGGAATCGGGCCTTGAGAACCTCTCGATTAGTCCCCTCAACGACAATGTCCGGAGCTTGGCGTTTTCCCCCGACGGCAAACAGTTTGCGGCCGGATACGGAGGTCTGGTCCGCCTCTACGACGCCTCGTCGGGCAAGGAACTCGCCCAATTCGTGGGCCATACCGACGCCGTTACGGCTATCGTCTTTTCCCCGGACGGCCGGCAAATTGCCACGGCGGCCAGTGATAAAACGATTCGGCTCTGGTCGGTCCCCGGCGCTTCGACCCCAGTTGCCGTTGCTGCCGTCTCCTAGCACTGCCGATGCGCCGCCCAAGACGCCGCCGCCGGACGCTCCCGAAACCGACCCGATCCGTGTGCCGCTGGAAAAAGCGAAAGCCGACTTCGACGCGGCCGCCGACCAATTCAAAAAGAAAGTTCACGACGCCTTGGACAAAGCGGAAGAGATCGCGCGAGCAACGGGCAAGAGCAACCTCGTGGACGAGATCAAGGCGGAGCGCGACGCGTTCGAAAGCGCGGGCGACATGCCCAAAATGGCGCCGGCCAGCAGGGTAGAGTTGAACGTCGCGCGGAGGGCAGTTGTCGACGCTTATGAGGACGCGATCAAGGCCTATACCAAGGACAATAAAGACGCCAAGGCCAAGACGGCCGCGGAAGAGTTGAAGGCGTTTGAGGAGGCGCATCCGCTGGACGCCTTTCGGCCTGGATCGGTCTGGACCGGCAAGTCGGTGCTTGTTTGGATTGGCCATCCTGACAGAATTCCAGGCAACGTCACCTTGACCGTTTTGGAACGCGACGACAAAACCTTCAAAGCGACGTTCGACGACGGGGACAGCACGCGCACGGTCAGCGGGAAAATCCGAGGCAATGACATTGAATGGCTTGCCAAAGACGTCGAGGTCGTCAAGGGCATCGCCGGTTACAACTTCACCGGCAAAATCACAGGAACTCATTTGTTCCTTCGCTCCCTATGGAACGGGCGCTATTTTAGGAAGCCTTTCAGCCCGGCCAGAATCGAGCTGGCGGCTCAACTTCGATTGCAGAAGTAACTTGTTGATTCAAGAAAACGGCGCCGCTGATGCAACGGCCCGCGCCGTTCCTTTTTGCTCCCGGAATCTAACGCATGGGCGCCGCAATCGCGAACTGAGACTCAAGCGGCTCGCTTGCGCTCGCGGCTGGTTAGCGAAACACCACTTCGTAATAGATGGCCTTGTCCTTGGTCCCGTCGAGCGTGAATCGACCGTCCGTCACGGCAAGTGTTCGGCCTGTGCGGCGGCCGTCGTGGTCGAGAATGTTCACGCTGGCGATGGGCCGATTGCGGATCGCCACGGTCGCCTGCACCGGCTCCAACAGGATCGGTGGCCCGCCGTTCTTCAGAACCTTGTTGTCCGGAGCGAAGTATGTGAAGCCCGTGTTGCTCTGCCGGCCATGACGGAAATCAGCGCCCGCTTGCCGCTGGCGAGGTCTTGGCCTGGTTCCAGCGCGGTCAAGAAGAGCGATGCGAAGGGCGTTTCGAGCCGTAATCTTCACGTCGCCGAGCGTTTGCTCTTTGCCGTCCGTAGAAGCCGACTACCGCTTTCGTGCCGGCCGTATTCACCGTGAAAAAGCCCTGGCCGGATGTGTCCCAGTCCAGCTGACCCGTCGCCGACTTGATGACGGAACCCTGACGGTAGCGGCTCATGTCGGGCAGCGTGGACGGTTCCGATTTGTCGGTAAACTCGACGACGACGCGGCCGGCGGCGAGTGCTGCCGGGGGCACGCTGCCGCCGAAGGTTTTCACATCGCCGTGTTGCACAACCTTGTCGGAGAAGGAGAAGCGGCCCTCGGCCAAGTCGGTCGGGCTGACGCGACGCACGGAAATGACCTTTCCCTCCTTCACGTCGCCGCGGTAGATCATCCGAGCCAACGCGGGGAACTGCCCCAGCGACGTGGGCACATCCGCATCCCAAACGCCCCATGGGAAACCGCCGGCCGTGTTGGCGAACGCCTGCGGTTCGGCCTGCGACTGGAACTCGTAGGAGGCGTCCCAACCTTGCAGCCCCATGCCGTAGACGGCGGTGATGGCCGGCCCTTCAGCGGCTGTAGACGTTGGGTAAACGTGAATCCACTCCGACAGGCCGAACGGCCGATTGATGACTTGTTGCATACCGGTGCCGAGATAGCCGCTGCCCGGATGGGTGAGCATGGAGGCGAACATCTCGCGGCCCGCTGCCGTCGAAATAGTTGTGCCGGTCGATGTAACCAACCTTATAATCCGAGTTCAAATTGTAATAATGCGGCAGCATACTCGGGCCTGCCAGGGCGAACCGTTGAGCGGACCCTTATAGCCGGTTTCGCGGATTGCTTTGACGAATCGGCTATAATAGCGATCTTGAACGTCGTGTAAAAAGGCGGCAGTGTCAAGCAATCGCTGACGCGCCCCGTCCTTCTGGCCTGGCAGGTGATCCTCTCCGAAGAACCACGGATTGAGTTGCGGCACGATGTTGGCGTCTGCCAAAGTCTCGCTCGCCGTGCAGGGCGCTGCCCCAAGCCGCCTGAAGTTTTTCCTGCGAACCGTAGCGGTCCTTTAACCAGGCGGCGAACCGCTCCAGGAACTTCTTCTTGTAAGTCGGGCAAGAGTTGAAGGCGCCTCTCGGACGTATAGAAAAAGATGTCGTCTTCGTTTTGCAACTCGATGAAGCAGAGTGCCGGCTCCTCGGCATAGGTCTTGCCGGTGTACGGATTCTTGTGCTTGAGCAGGTTGACGACCTTCTCGATCATCAAGTCCTGCACGTCCGGGAGCGAAGTTGATAAGGCATAGGTGTTGCCCTTGAGCTTCTTCTCGATTTCGTCGTAAGCCAGCAGCCGCTTGCGGTCGCCGGGCACGACGCGGAAGCCGTAGGTGTGCGACCAGCCGAAATAGACACCATGCTCTTTCAGTTTGGAGGCGAAGTAGTCGAGCCGGTCCAGCCCCTTGGGATCCCAAGCGGTGGAGTCGTTCGCGGTCGCCGATTCCACTCTGGCCCATCGGATAGGAGAACTTGTGCATGCGCACGGCGTTGACGCCGTATTTGGCGTAGCGGGCGGATGTGAAGTCGGCCGTCTCCTTGTCCGGGGCGTTGGCGGCGTAGGACAGGTTCACGCCCCAGAACTTGATCGGCGTACCGTCCTCGAAGGCGAAGGCGTCTTTGACCATGCGAACGCCGCCGTGCTTTCCGGCGGGACCGTTGAGCCAACGGTCCATGTCGATGTCGCCTGTCACTACTCCTTTGCGGCTGAAAGGCAAACCAATCGGAACCGGCCAGGGTCCGGCTGAACTTATCAAGATCGGCTTGGGCCGCCTGGAACAGCACGTTGTTGGGGAAAGTCAGCGTCAGCGTCACGGAGCGCTTGCCCTTATGAAACTGTTCGGACGCCAGCATCACGCGCATGCCGCTGTCGAAGGCAATGGGGCACGGAGGGTCGAGTTGCATCGTAACCGTACCGCTTTTGTCGAAAGCGAAATCGGCCTGCGCTGTGACCGGCGCGGCGCGGATGCCTTTTTGCGGCAGCGCGATTTTTGTCGGCTTGCCCATAATCGGCTTCAGTGTGAGCGTCCCCTTGCCGTCGTTAGGATCGAAGTGGACGCCGGCCATCAGCATGGTGAGCGGCACCTCGCGGGCCGATTCAAGCGTGTAGCGGAAGGCGATCTGCTTGGCGGTCGGCTGCCAAGCCTCGAAGTGAACGTCGATCACCTCGCCCTTGCTTTTATCGACGACGAAGGGGACGTGGGCGGAGAGTCGTCCCTTTTCGGCTTTCTCTTTGGCCGACAACCCGACCCACGCCCATTTCGGTCCCCAACCGCCGAGGGACAGTTCGAAAGACCGGCTTGTCGTCGTGAAGGAAGCGGAATGACAACGAGTTGTCAGGATTGATGAGAGCGCTCCACGGCTCAGCCGCGGATGCGGTGGAGGTTAGGAATAAGAGAGCGATCAGAGCGGCCAAACCCCATGATCGGATGACGCTGGCGTGTCGTGGTGTTTTCTGGAACATGCCAATCTCCCCCTTATTGCTGTTAGCCCGCCGTCCAAGCAACGGACGCCAAGTATTCCTTTATAGAAAATCCAGCCGAGTCAAGACCGTAAGGCCGCGTTTGCGCGCGACAGGGGTCTGTCGGCCTTACTCTCATCGACGCCGATTGGCGTTGATAGACTCCTTGCTTTTTTTCACCTATTTCTCCTTTATCTGTCGTTTTTGTCTCGATCTCCTTCCTCCCGAACTCTGTCCAGGAACGCCGGCCGCGGGAGGGCAGAAACGAAACGCCAATACTATACAAAACGGCGCGGCAATTTGCCCTGTCAGTTGCGTCCGATCAAGGAAAACTGAATTGCCATCGAATGTCACTGTGATATTCCTGTCCAATCGGGTACGCTGGAACGATCTTGCAGGAATCAGAATCATGGCCAATCCGCAATCGCTTGATGAACTGATCGGCAAACAAGCCGCCGAATTCGCGGAGCAGTTGCGCCATGCCGCGGCGCTTGCCACGAAAGAGGAAGAAATCCGCATCGAGGTCGAACGGCAGCTGGCCTTTCTCGAACAGATGACCGGCGTTCGCCTCGAAGGCAAGCACGAGTTCACTGTCGCCAAGGGCCGGATCGATTCCTTTTACACGCGCGTCCTCATCGAATACAAAAACCCGTCCAGCCCCGCCGACCGGCTCGGCCTGCGCCTGGATTCGCCCGGCAGCAAGAAGGTCGTCGAGCAAATCAAGACGCGCTTTTGCGCCTGAAGAACGACCTGGGCCAACCGCTCAACAACCTCTTCGGCGTCGGCTGCGACGGCAAACTGTTCATCTTCGTCCGCTTCCGCGACGAGAAATGGCAGGTCGAGGAGCCTGTCGAGGTCAACAAGATTTCCACCGAGCGCTTCCTTTGGGCGCTTTACAACCTCGGCGTCAAAGGCAAGCCGTTCCAGCCTGAATACCTGGCCAGCGACTTCGGCGCCATGGAAGGGTCCATCGCAACTGCGGAGATTATGCACCTATGTCGACAATAACGAAGACTATAAAACAGCTACTTGCCCATGTGGACGGGGGTCAACTCGTTTTGCCTGAGTTTCAACGTGAGTTTGTGTGGGCCACACGCAGCGTCATGCTCCTCTTCGATTCCCTCTACCGCGGTATGCCGATCGGCCACATGTTGGTCTGGAAGGCAAGGAGGTTCGTCCATGCAACAGCTATTGGAGGCCGAGGAAAGCTGCCTGATGTTTTCCACGACAACTTCTATGGTTATTTGCTTGACGGTCAGCAAAGACTAACAGCTCTGAAGCGCGTGCTGGAACACGACGAATACTACCCCCTCATGTTCTATTTGTACCCTGAAAAGAAAGAGGAGGAGGATTTCTATTGGCAACGATCTTGGAATAAGGATGATCCCTGGACGTCTCCGTCGCCGACATCCTGTCGGAAGATTTAAACCCCTGGAATGCATCGAAAACCTGAAAGGGGATCAGTACTTTAAGGAAGCTCATGCAGATCAAATCCTGAGCAAAGTGACTCGGTTACAGCAGAATTCTTCAATATCCGGTCGGCCTTACCGAGTATGAGACGGACGATTACAGTGAAGCAATGAAACTATTCATTCGTTTCAACTCAACGGGCCGTAAGCTCAACAAGAACGACCTCGCGATGGCCGAACTTGCGATACACGTTCCTGCTCTTGGAGAGAGAAGATCGCGAAGGCAATGCACAAATGGGGACGAATTTCAGTTTCACAAGGCCATACCTTGTCCAGTGCCTGCTCGCCGTATTGACGGGGCGGCTACAACTGCGAGATGCACGCGGCGTTTGGGAGGAGTTTGAAGAAAGCGAAATTCGGCAGGCTTGGGACAAAACGCAGCGTGGCATTGCTGAGGTCATCAGCCTTTTAACAGGGACGCTTCGGTGGGACTCTTCGGATTGGCTTCCGTCCTACAACGCGCTAGTGCCCTTTATTGTCGTTATGGCACAGATAAAAACGCCGGCCGCCGGTGAACGTGAACTGGCGCGGAAATGGCTTATCCTGTCTACGCTTCATGGATACTTTAGCGGCTCAGTCGACACCGTACTCGATCAGCTACTTCGCCGAATTCACACAACCCAAAGCATCAGCGCCCTATGGGCCGTAACGAAGACAAAACTTCGACGCGTACGCCCCGATCATTTTGAAACGAGCCGTATGAGCGGTCCGGTCATGTCGATGTACCTTTCGATGATCCGCAGTTGCGATGCCCGCGATTGGCTCACGAACGAACCTCTGGACGGCACTGTCCTCGGCCACAACGCCTCGCTGACAGTCCATCATTTCTTTCCGCGATCCTTGCTAAGGAAACACGATTACTCGTCGGATAAGATCAACACCTTTGCGAATTACACGGTGCTTTCCCTAAAGGGAAATCTTGAGGCTGGCACGGAAGAGCCTGCCACCTACCTGGCGGTCGCCGAAGTATTCCTGAAAACCAGTTGAAACTTCAGTGTATTCCGATGGACCAACAACTTTGTGCACTTGAGCGGCTACGATGATTTCTTGGTGGAGAGACGGAAGTTGCTGGCCCAGCCGCAAATGAGTTTCTTGGCATGTAAGCAGCCGCATCAGGCTGGTGCGGTCAACATCTATTGCTATGCAACAAGATAAAGACAACGGCGCATTAGGGAGGTTTATCATGCAAATTCCAGTTCTCGTGGAACGGGTCAAAGGCAACGGTTACCGGCGCGGGGAAAGGAGCCTCTCGCCGTCAGCGCCAGGGGTGCCACACGCGAGGAAGCTGCTGCAAGCTGCACGCGAAAATCCAGAACGCGCTGAAAAACGGCACCGAGATAGTGGGACTCGAAGTCGGTCCGCAACCGGATCCTTGGATGGAACTCGCCGGCCTGTTCAAGGACGATCCGTGGATTGATGACTGGAAACGGTCGGTCGAAGAATATCGTCAGAGAGGTCGACGACGACCCGGATGCGTTATGAACCTTTACATACCCGACACGGACATTCTACAGCTGTACCAGGACGGATATCCAACCGTGGTCAGCCGTGTCCGCGCCGTTGCGCCGGCGAGAGGGCTATTTCCGTCATCACCGTCGAAGAGCAATTGTCCGGTTGGTACACGCAGCTTCGGCAGGCAAAAGACCACGAGCGATTAGCTTGGGCTTATCGCCGCCTTGCCGCGACCGTTCGCTTGCTTGCCAATGTTCAAATCGTTGATTTCGACGAGCCGGCGATTCGTCGCTGCGAGCAGCTCAAGAAGCTCAAGCTCAAGGTCCGAAAAATGGATATGCGAATCGCGGCAACCGCACTGGAACGTGGCGCGATTCTCGTGACTCGCAATGTGCGCGATTTCCGGCAAGTGCCCGGCTTGCGAATTGAAGATTGGTCGAAGTAAACTTCACCACCTATGCACCGTATTGAACAACAACCGCTTGGCGACAGCGCTTCGGCAACCGCGTTTGCCGAAGGCGACCTAGTCCGCAGCACGAACGACATGTACAAGGAGTACGGCGTCGGGCGGGTGCAGAAGGTGCGCAACGGCCTGGCCAAGATCGAATTCAATCCGTCGGCCTTCATGACGCCGCCGTATCGGTCGGAAAACAAGATTCTGCCGCTTCCCGAAATCGAAAAGGTCGATACGCCGCTCGACCGCGCCTGCGCGGTGAATGGGAGCCGGCCTGGCGCTTTGAACTCAAGATGCTGGCGGCGCGCCTCCTCACTGGCAACAAGGGCGGCCAGCTTTCCAACGCGCGCACAGAGATTCTGCCGCACCAAATCTTCACCGCCCACCGCGTCGTCTCCAGTCCGCGCCGGCGGTTCTTGCTGGCCGATGAAGTGGGGTTGGGCAAGACCATCGAAGCGGGCATGATCTGGCAGGCACTGCATCAGCGCGGGCAAGCGAGGCGCACGCTTATCATCACCCCGGCCGGACTCACCACGCAATGGCAGGAGGAAATGCAGGACAAGTTCGGGGCGCACTTCGAGATTTTCGGCCGCGATTTCATGGCGGTCAATCCGCGCGTCTGGGAATACAAGGCGTCAGCCATCGCGTCGATCAATCGGCTCAAGCGCAAGGAACACAAGCGCATCCTGCTGGAAAATCGCAAATGGGACCTCATCATCTTCGACGAGGCCCACCGGCTGAGCGCGGTCAATTACGGCTCGGGCAAGGTCGAAAAGACGCAGAATTACAAGCTGGCCGAGGAAATCCGCCTGCCGGAGTATTCGGAGGCGTTCCTCCTGTTGACGGCGACGCCGCACCAGGGCGAGTCGAACCACAGCCGCTTCAAGAACCTGATCGGCCTGCTGGACGACGGCGTCGATTTCAGCAGCCTGGAGGATAATGGGCCGCTCTTTCGAGAGGAAAGCGGGAGCAAGAAGTTCACCGACTTCGTGATCCGCACGCCCAAGAAAGACGTGACCGATTCGGAGGGGCGTAAGGTGTTCAAGGGCCGGCAAACGCATCGGCTGCCGGCGAAGATGTACGACGAGGAGAAGGCGTTCTACCTGGCGGTGGAAGAGTACATCCGCAACGGCTACAAGATGCTCGAGCGGCGTCACCGACCGGGGCGCGGCAGCGGGCGGCCGGCTTCCTGCTCACGACGTTTCAGAAGCTCAACGCCAGCTCGACGGCCGCGATCAAGGCGGCGCTGCAAGGCCGGCTCATGCGGCTGCGCGGCGAAGTCTGCGACCTGCCGCAAGAGGAGGACGACGAGTTCGAAGACGAGCGCTTTGAAGGCGAAATGGAGGAGCAAAGCGCGATCCGGGACGACCGCGAGATCATGGAAGACGAGGTCAACGCCTTGCAGCAGCTCCTTGCCATGCCCGTCAAGCGCGACAAGAAGCTGACGGAGTTGCTCGGCCTGACCGATCATATCGCCAAGGAAAGCGGCCGCGGCGATCAGGAGAAGGTGCTGATCTTCACCGAATACCGGCAAACGCAACGCTATCTGGTCGAGCAACTGGAAAAGAAGTACGGCAAAGGCTCGGTCGTGGTCATTCACGGCGACATGAAGCTGGAGCGACAGGAGGACAATCGAGCGCGACGTGCAGACGCTGTGGGCGCCGTTCGCCAAGGCCGGCGCGCTTGACACTGCGACGACGAAGCGCACCAGCCAACGGCTGTTCCGGGAACAGCCGAGCGTCCGTTTTCTGGTATCGACGGAAGCCGGGCGGCGAAGGAATCAACCTGCAATTCTGTCACATCTGCATCAATTACGATTTGCCCTGGAACCCCATGCGCGTCGAGCAGCGCGTGGGCCGAGTCTATCGGTATGGGCAAGACAAGGTCGTCCAGGTCTACCACCTGTTCAACAAAGCAACGGTTGAAGACCAGGTGCAGGCGTATTTCGAGGAGCGAGTGGCGCACGCCGCCAAGGCTATCGCCAAGGTCACTGGAGAAGACCCGGAGGAAATCAAAGGCAGCCTCAACGGGCAGCTGGAAAGCGAGATCGACCCCAAGGAAATCTACAAGCGAGCGCATGGTTGAGGGGAACCTCAACCAGCAAACGCAGAAAGAAATCGACGACGCGGTGAGGCGGGCGAAGCGCGCCTATGAAATCGCCGTGCAGAGCCTGTTCCGCGATTGCTCAAGCTATTCCTTTGACAAATATCAACACGAACTCGCCAGCGACTTGAGCCTTGCCGATCTGCAACGCTTCACGGAGCGCTTCCTGGGCGAGCATCGCCGGCAACTACAGAAAAAGGAAGGGTTCTTCGAGTTTCTTGTGCCGGAAGTGCTGGCGCCGTGGAAACTCCCGGAACGATATCGACAGGCCACCTTCGACCGTGAGTCCGCCATTCATCGCAGCGACGCGGAGTTTTTGGCGCTGGGCCATCCGCTGGTTGAGGCGATGCTGCAATATGTCGGATCGTACAACTTCGGTGGGTTGACGGCGCTGCGGCGCCTCCAGGATTCGAGACTGGCGGGACGTTCGGGCTTTTTGTTTCTCTTCATCGTCCGGCAACGCATCACGCGCGAGGTGGGCGATGAATGTCTCTTTCAATTCCGTCCGGTGTTCATCGACAAGGCAGGCCTGATCGACGCCGAAGCGGCGGCGGCGGCGGTGAGCAATACGGCCAAGGAGGAGAAGGCAACCTATGTCGCGGTAGACCCGGCCCAAGCGCTTGCGACGGCACGGCGCCACCTCGAAGATACTCTGCATCTTTGGAGCTGGGACGACGACGTTGAGTTTCTGGGATTGAGCTGGGTCGAGTTTCGCTGATCCCGAAGGGACGACAAAAACAATGAGGACGCATCTCAGATAATACAAATCTACTATCTGTATTGTGTGAGATGGGTCTCTCGTGTTTCCACCCGGTTCGGCCGTTTGCGTTGGCCGGCCCGCGTCGGTATACTCCATGAATCGTTGATTCAACTGAGGTAATCCTTCGCGTCGCCGAACTTGGAGTGTTCATGAATCGTAATCGCACCGCATTTCTGGCGGCGTTTTTCACGACGGCGTTGTTCGCCGCCTCGGTCGCCGCGCAGACCGAGCCGGAACTGCAAGGCGCCAACCCGCCGCCCCACTGCCTCTGGGTCGATTCGCTCGACCTGTCCCACGTGGACCAGGAATGGGGCGAACCGCACGCCGGCCGCTCCGTGGACAATCGGCCGATCACGCTCCACGGCGACTTCTACCGGCACGGCGTCGGCACCCACGCCAACAGCGAAATGCTCATCGACCTCAAAGGCGCCGCCGTGCGTTTCGCCGCGGTCGTCGGCGTCGATGACGAGAAAAAGGGTCTCGGCTCCGTCCGCTTTCACGTGTTCGTGGACGGCAAGCCGGCCGCGGAAACCGGCGTGTTACACGGCGGCGACGAGCCGAAGCTGATCTCCGTCGATGTCACCGGGGCCAAGACGCTGCGGCTCCAAGTGGACGACGCCGACGACGGCATCGACAGCGACCACGCCGACTGGGCCGGCGCCCTGCTCGTCCTCAACCCCGACGCCAAGGAGAAGCCGGTGTCCGCCGAGCCGCCCAAGGCGCCGACGCCCGACGTCGGCCCCGTCGCCGGGCCGAAGCCGGCGATTCACTATCCCCGCATCGTCGGCGCCACGCCGGGCCGGCCGTTCCTCTTCCTCATCCCGGCCACCGGCGAAAAGCCGCTCACCTTCACGGCCGAGAACCTGCCCGCCGGTCTGACCCTCGACGAAAAGACCGGCGTCCTTTCCGGATCGCTCAAGGAGGCCGGCAAGACGGCCGTGAAAATCACCGTCAAAGGGCCGGCCGGCGCCGCCTCGGCGACGCTCACCATCGTCGGCGGCGAACACCAGCTCGCCCTGACGCCGCCGATGGGCTGGAACTCCTGGAACGCCTGGGGCGGCCGGGTGGACGCCGGCAAGATCCGCGCGGCCGCCGACGCGATGGTCAAGAGCGGCCTCGCCGCCCACGGCTTCCAGTACGTCAACATCGACGACACGTGGGAAGGCAAACGCGACGCCTCCGGCGTCCTCCACGTCAACGACAAGTTCAAGGACATGAAGGCGCTGGCGGATTACGTCCACGCCAAGGGTCTCAAGCTCGGCGTCTACTCGTCGCCCGGCCCCAAGACCTGCGCCGGCTACGAGGGCAGCGAGGGCCACGAAGATCCAGGACGCCAAGACCTACGGCGAGTGGGGCGTCGATTACCTCAAATACGACTGGTGTTCCTGCCGGAGCAAGGATCTCAAGGCGCCGTATGAACTGATGCGCGGCGCCCTCGACAAGTCCGACCGCGACATCGTGTACAGCCTTTGCCAGTACGGCATGGGCGACGTCTGGAAGTGGGGCGCCGAGGTCGGCGGCAACTGCTGGCGCACCACCGGCGACATTAGCGACAGCTGGGGGAGCATGTCGACCATCGGCTTCAGCCAGAACGGCCACGAGAAGTACGCCGGCCCCGGCCACTGGAACGACCCGGACATGTTGGTGGTCGGCAAGGTGGGCTGGGGCAGCCCGCACCCAACGCACCTGACGCCCGACGAGCAGGTGACGCACATCACGCTCTGGTCGCTGCTGTCGGCGCCGCTGCTGATCGGCTGCGACATGTCGCAGCTCGACCCGTTCACGACGGCCCTCCTGAGTAACGACGAAGTATTGGCCGTGGACCAGGATCCGTTGGGCAAGCCGGCTGGCCGCAAGGCCAAGAACGGGTCGTTGGAGGTGTGGGCGCGGCCGCTGTCCGACGGCACCACGGCGGTGGGTCTGTTCAACCGCGGCGGCGCCCCGGCGGAGGTGACGGCGCGCTGGGCGGATATCGGCGTCAAGGGCGAACAACCGGTGCGCGATCTGTGGCGGCAGAGGGATCTCGGAAACGTCAGCGATTCCTTTAAGGTCATGGTGCCGCGACACGGAGCGGTGCTGGTCAAGATCGGCAAGCCTGCACAGGAGCGGTGATTCTCCCCGCCCGACCAGCCGCGAGCGCGAGCGAGCGCTTTTGCAGGCGCACGCTCGCTGACGCCCATGTTCGTGTCGCCTTCACGGACTCTGTTCGCCTTTGTGCCACCGAATGATCGTGAACGAATGCGCCGGGAAGATGCGGCTGGTCTTGCCTTCCTTCATCTCGCAGTTCCATTGCACTCTGCTTGGGAACAATGGCGTTGGGATTGTCGGCGGTGTTGACGGCGTCGAGCGGGCCGGATAATTCGGTGACCTGGGCGACGGAGTTGCCCGCCGAAAACCCCGCGATCTGGATTGTCGTTGCGATCGGCTGGTCGCCCACATTCACGACCTGCAGCACGAGCGCCGCGCCGTCTTCGCTGCGCTTGGCCGTCGCGTCGAGCTCGCCCTTCGTGTCGGTCACCTCGCACTTCACAAGCTGCGGGAGGTAGTTGCGCGAGAGCATTTGCGTGACATAGCCCGGCGGCTGCAGCCAGACCTTCGACGGATTGAGGAACAACAGGCCCTGGTCCCAGCCGTTGTCGTTCTGCTTGTCGGGTTGCAGGCCGTTGGCGCGAGGTGACGATCGGCAGCCGGCCGTCGCGCTCGATCTGGTTCGTGGCCAGGGCGTTGCCGAGCGCCCGCCGCACGGCGTGGTTGCCGGAGTTGTATTCGAAGACCACGACCTTGTGCTTCGCGCCGGCGGCGACCTTGCCGAGGGCGTCGATATAGGTCGGCAGCGCCTTGAGGCGTGGACGAAGGGCCGGGGCCGTCGGTGTCGATGTGGACGTCGAACCAGACTTCGCGATTCGTGTTCACGTGCCAGCGCGAGGATTTTCTCATGCCCCGCCAGGTTGGTGATCTTGCTGGCGGCGCCGGTGAAGTTCATCGGATCGTTGATCGGCCGGCCGTAGAGCGAAATCGCCGACGACGAGGATCACGTCTCGGTCCTTGGCCCAGATGGCCTTGGCCAGCGCCTCGAACTTGGCCGCATATTCGTCATCGACGCGTTCCTCGTTGCCCAGCTCCATGTAGGGAAGCCGGTAGGGTTTGGGATGCCCGTCGGCGACCCGCTTGCGGCCCCACTCGCTGTCGGCCGGTCCCTTGGCATACTCGATGAAGTCGGCCATGTCTTGCGGCGTTTCGTCGATGTTGAAGGCGGGGATGTATTCGAAGCCGGCCGCCTCGCAGAAATCCATGAAATCGACGATGCCCCAGCCGTTGGAGGAATAGCGATACCAGTGGCCCGCGTAGGGCGGCCGGCGATCGCGCGGGCCGATCATCTTTTTCCAGCGGTATTCCGCGTTGTTCACCATCGACCCGCCGTAGCGGAGCACGGTGATCCCTTGATCGATCAGTCCCTCGGCGACGTCGCGGCGCACGGGCAGTCCCTTGAATCGGCCCCACTCGCCGGGTTGCAGGAAGGCGATAGCCCAGCACGACCGAGCCGGGTTGCTTCAACTTCAGAGGCAAACCGGCCGGCGCTGTCGCGCGGCGTTTGGCGTCAGCGTGAAGTCGAGGCGCTGCCAGTCGTTGCTGGTCACGTTCAGCTTGGTCTCGGCGTAGCTGCGCGTACCATCCCGGCTCTCCAACGAGGCAACCAGGGTCGTCGGCTTGTCGGCGCGAACCCAGACGTAGCCTTCGTAGGCTCGCCCCGCGACGAAGCTCATGCCCCAGCGATTAAGGCCCTGGTTTTCGACGCCCCATTCCCCGTCGCCGGAACGGAAGGTCACTTGCTGCGACTGCGAGCCGGCGAACGGGCTGTTCCGAGACTCAGAGCGAAGCTCCCCTGGGCCGTGCCCCGGCGAATCGACCCGCCACATGCCGCTGACTTTCGGCGACTCTTCCGCCGGTTTGAACGCGATGAGGCTCGGCCTCCTCGCCGGTCTTCACCCACAGATTTCGATAACTCGCCTCGCGCCGCCAGGCTGCGCAGTCCGACCGTGCCCGGCCGGCACGCCTGCTCGCCGTCGTCGTGCCGCAATACCGACTTGCCGTCCACGAAGATCTCGATGACCGAACCCGAAAGCCTCACCTCGAGCGGAATCCAGCGGCCGACCGGCACCTCGCACGGCACGTCCTTGATCGGCTCGAAGTTGTTGCGATGTCGCGCCAGCAGCAACCGTTGGCGTCCCGGCGTCCAGCGAGACCTCGTAGCCGATGAACCGATCGGCGCCGACGCCGGGCTTGGTCCACCCGAACGATCAAGCCGGCGTTGCACTTCCTTGCGATCGGCGAACTTCACTTCGACGCCGATCGCGCCGTCCTTGAAGGCCGCCTGGTCGCTGACCAGTTTCGGCCCATCGCTCGGCCCTGAATGCGGATGACGCCGTCGTCGACGACCAGCCAGCGTCCTCCGAGATTCTTGAAACCGGCGATGGCCGGCGCCGGCGCCGGCTCCTGGAAGCTCTCGCCGAAGATCATCTGGCTGTAGATGCCGCCGTAGATCTCGTGGTTCACGTCCTCGATGCAGGCGCCGGTCAAGTAACGCGACACCCGCCCGACCACCTTGCCGGCGTCGACCTGATCTCCTGGCCGCGAAATTCGGCGGCAGCCAAAAAGATTGACGCTAATGCTGCTACGGATAAGAGCGTAACCTTTCGGTTCACGGATTCCACTCCAATAAAGGCTCTAACTTGTCTGGTTAGCCCGACGCCAGAAGTAAGTCCCTTGTTCTCTTGCGGAGATCTGTTCATTTCGCGGTAAAGCCGCCGTCCATCATCAGGATGGAGCCTGTGAAGAACCCAGCCAGATCGCTGGCCAGATAGGTGAAAAAAGCGGCGACCTCTTCGGGCGAGGCGATGCGGCCGATCGGGTGATTGTCGCGGAGCATGGCCCAGAACTTGTCTGGGTCGCCAGACTCCGCGGCCGATTGATGCACCAACGGCGTGTCCACGGTGCCAAGGCCGACGACGTTGACGCGGATGCCGTGGGACGCGTACTCGACCGCCATCTGGCGCGTTAGTTGATGGAGCGCTCCCTTCGAGGGTGCGTAAGCGCCCTGGCCGGGAATGCCGACCTGTCCCGATATGGACCCCGTATTCAAAATCACGCCGGAACGCTGTTGGATCATGATCGGGACGACGTGCCGGACGGCCAAAAAGATCGCCTTCACGTTGACGTCCATGACGTGGTCCCATTCCTCCGGCGTATGCTCGTGCAGCGGCTTGACGACGCTCACCCCGGCATTATTTACGAGGAAATCAATGCGGCCAAAGGATTCGAGGGTAAGTCGAGCGAAGTCGAGCGCCGTTTGTTCCCGCGCTACGTCGCCCCGGAGATAACGTACTGTGCCGGCGGCGGTCAACGGACGCAACGCCTCCGGTTCGGGCGCGGCGTCAACCGCTGTGACCTTCGCCCCACTCTCGACGTAACTTCGCACAATGGCCAAGCCGATGCCGGAGGCGGCGCCGGTGACGATTCCGGACTTTCCCACGAGCGTAATCTGCATTGTCGCCCTTTTCGTTTGCTATTTGGCAATGGAGAACGAACCACCGAGGCACAGAAAACACAGAGGAAAGAAACACAGAGAAAACCAAAATCGTAATCACAGAGACTAGGTTCTGTCTGGCAATTGGCAATAGCCCCGGAGGGGCGGCGGTCAATAGCCAGGGTTTAAACCCCTGGGAGGAGAAACCCCACCCCATGATGTATTCAGCCCTGGAGGGGCGACGGTCTTTCGCCGGCAGTTTACCGCCGCCCCTCCGGGGCTGGATTGAAAAGGGAGACGCCCCAGTCCAGGGGTTTACACCCCTGGCTATTGACCGCCGCCCCTCCGGGGCTATTGCCAATTGCCAGACAGAGACTTGGCAGCGTAAAAACAATGTTTTTGTCTTCTCTGTGTTGATTTCCTCTGTGATCTCTGTGCCTCTGTGGTTCGTTCTGCTTTTGAATGAAACGGAGACGCTACCACGTCAGGATGTCATTGTATGCACTCCCGATCCAGGCGGGTCGCGGTTAAGTTCGACGGGCGCCGAGCGGGTAATAGAATAGCGGTCTCTGAAAAGCGGCACACTGTGCGGCACGAAATGGAACCTACGATGCTTGAGCTAAACTCCGACGCCCGTTTGTCCGTTATCCGCGAAAAAGTGGAAGCCAGTCAACGCTTGTCGTTCGACGACGGTGTTTTCCTTTATGAGAGCGCCGATCTGTTTACGCTCGGCGAATTGGCCAACATCGTCCGCGAGCGCAAGAACGGCAATTTCGCCTATTACAACGTCAATACGCATCTGAATCCGACGAATGTTTGCGTCTACCGCTGCACCTTTTGCGCTTTCCGCTCCGACCTGCGCGGCGAAAAGGGCTACGTCATGTCTGATGAACAGGTGCTGGAGCGCGCGGCCGAGGCGGATCGTCGCGGCGCCACCGAGTTGCACATCGTCGGCGGTCTGCATCATCAGCTGCCGTATGAATGGTATCTAAACATCATCCGCATTATCCATAAAGCGCATCCGCGTCTGCACCTCAAGGCGTACACGGCGGTGGAATGGGACTGGTTCGCCCGGCTGACGGGCCGGCCGACGCGCGACCTTCTCGCCGAGTTCAAGGAAGCCGGCCTCGGCAGTCTGCCCGGCGGCGGCGCGGAGATTTTTCATCCCGAAGTCCGTGATAAAATCTGCGAACACAAGGCCGACGCCGCCGAATGGTTCCGCGTCCATCGGGAGGCGCATGAGCTGGGCTTGCGCTCCAACGCCACGATGCTCTACGGCCACATCGAGGAAGCCCGGCACCGCGTCGATCACCTCTGTCGGCTGCGCGAACTGCAGGACGAGACGGGCGGCTTCCAGACGTTTATCCCGCTGGCGTTTCATCCCGGACAACACGCGGCTGGCGCATCTGCCGAAGCCAAGTGGTTTGCTTGACCTCAAGACGATGGCGGTCAGCCGGCTCATGCTCGACAATTTCCAGCACATCAAGGCGTATTGGGTGATGCTCGGCATCAAGACGGCGCAGGTGGCGTTGAGCTTCGGCGCCGACGATCTTGACGGCACCGTCGTCCACGAAAAGATCTATCACGACGCCGGCTCCGATTCGCCGCAGGAATTGAGCGTGAAGGAGATTCGTCGGCTGATCCAAGAGGCGGGCCGTGTGCCGGTGGAGCGCGACACGCTGTACAATGAGGTGGTCCGGGCCGACAACAGTTGGCGCACAGGGCGGACGCTGCAAATGGTGGGGAATTAGCTCACGGCGAATCGAGGGAACGCCGCATCGAGCGGCCCAGGATTGACAAACGGGTGAAAGAAGGGTAAATAGGTTGCATCGACAGCTGCGCCGCATCGGGAAAGGAGGCCCCCCATCACAGAATCCATACGCCCGTCATCCGTTCCCACCCCTGGCCCCGGCATTCTTGTCGTCGATGACGAACCCGTTCTGCGTAATCTTCTTCAGACCGTCTTGGAACGCCAGGGCTTTACCGTCTGGCTGGCGGACGGCGGCCGCTCCGCGCTCGAAATCTATCGGGAACGTCAGGCGTCCCTCTCCGTCGTTCTGATGGATGTAAGAATGCCGGACCTGGATGGTCCGCAAACTCTGGTCGCCCTGCAACGCATCAATCCCGCGGTGGCGTGCTGTTTTATGACGGGCTACGCTGCCGAGTATACGCCAGAGGGCTTGTTGGCCCTGGGCGCGATCCGCCTGTTCGACAAGCCGTTTCGCATGGACGAGATGGCCCAGTCTCTATGGCAGACGGCCCAACTCGCCGGACGACGCACGGGCTGATTCGCCTGAGTTGTTTGACTCTCTCATAGCATCCTTTCTACTCGCCGCCGATTCCTAAACGCCGCGACTCTTTCGCTTGGGTTTCCCCACGGTCGCCGAACCGCAACCTTTGGGAAGCTGGTGAGGACGTTCGTCGTCGGTATAATACTACCGTTCTTGCTGGGTCTATTCATGCAGGAGACGGCATGACTTGTTTCCGAATTCGATGGCGCATGTTGGACGGCGCTGACCCTGACGCTGACCGTGCCGTGGCTGTGGGCGGACACCGAAGCGCCGCCGCCCGCGGTCTTTCCCGCCGAGTCCAAGCCGACGGCCGGACGCATTGAAGAAGTTCATAAGCTGATCGCGTCCCAGAAATGGTCGCAAGCAGTCCAGGAAATCCAGGCGATTCTCACCGCGTCGGGCGACGATCTTGTCCCGGTGAGTCCCGGGCGCGACGTGACGTGCCGGCGGTTGTGTCATACGCTGTTGACCCGTTTGCCGCCGGAGGCCCTGCGGTCGTATCGCAACGGCGTGGACCCGCAGGCCAAAAAATGGCTGGAACAGGCCGAGGCAACGCGCGACGTGCGGTTGCTGCGTCGAGTGGTGGATGAGGCGTTTTGCAGTCGGCCCGCCGAAAAAGCCATTGACCTGCTCGGCGATTTCGCTTTCGAGCGCGGCGACTTCGCGGCGGCCGAACACTGGTGGAAGCTGTTGCTCCACTCCTCGGACGCCGCCGCCCTCTTCTATCCCGACTCGAAGATCGAACCCGCGCGCTCCCATGCCAAGATATTGCTGGCCCGCCTCTTTCGCGGCGCCTACGGTTGGGCCGACGAGGTGCGCGCCTATCGTAAAAAATACGGGGCGGTCGAGGGCGAAATTGCCGGCAAGAAAGGCCGTTACGTCGATATCCTTCAACAGGTCGCCGACGAGCGCAAGGCCGATCCGCCGGCGCCGCCGACCGATTGGCCCACGTTTGGCGGCGACGCCGCGCGCGGCCGTATCGCCGTCGCGCCGCCGCGCCTGCTGGATCGCTTGGGAGCGCTGTGCCGGTCTCCCAACGAACGCCAATTCAGCTTGAGGGACCGCAAGCCGTTGGAGGTCGAGCCGGTCTATGATCGCGGCGCCGGCGCCATGCTTTGCAACCGCTCGATGGCTTTCGAGCCGGTCGTCGCCGATGGCAAGGCGCTCATCGCCGATGCTCGCTATGTGACGGCCTACGACTTGCACACCGGAAAAGCCGAGATCTGGTACGACGCGGCCAAGTTCGATAACCGGCTCAATGCTGATCTCAAATTGCCAGCCCCGCCCGACCTGCGTTATACGCTGACCGTCGCCGAGGGCCGCGTTTACGCTCGCCTAGGCGCCCAGGCCGTGCGCAACGCGCCGATAACAGATAGAGTCCAAGGCGATGCGAGCTTGCTCGTTTGTCTTAGCCTGAAACCGTTGCCGAACGGCGAACGCGAACTATGGACCATGCCGGCGATGGCGCCGGACGACAAAACCTATGCGGTCTTTGAGGGAACGCCCGTCGTCCGCGACAATCGGCTTACCATCGCCTCGACGCGGTTTGTGAACGGTCGCGCCCTAACGCGCATCACTTGTTATCCAGCCGATACGTCGGAAAAGCCGGAAGAACTATGGCGTCAAGACGTCTGCGAGACGCGCGAGTTCGCCAATAAAGATCGACGCTATCGTCAACATTTATTGACATTAGCGGGGCCGTATGTGGTTTATTGTTCGCACTCAGGCGCAATCACGGCTCTCGATGCGCTGACCGGCAAGCCCGTCTGGTCCGTGCGCTATCCCAGTCGCGGCAATATGACCGCCGAGGGCGATCCGTCGCCGCGCGACCTGGCGCCATGCGTATTCGCTGGCGGTCGTCTGTACGTCGCACCGGCGGATTACGATCAGCTCCTCTGCCTTGATCCGGCGACGGGCGAAACCTTATGGCAACGCGGTCCGTTGGAGGTGGTCCAGCTTCTCGGCGTCGGCGAAGGTCGATTGATCTTCACGACGCCGACCGGACTGCGGGCCATCGACGCGGCCGGCGGCATGGACGCCTGGGCGCAGCCGGCCGGCGGCGGCGGTCTGGCGCCGGCCGGTCGCGGTCTCCTCATCGGCGATCTGGTACTATGGCCAACCGTCAGCAAGGGACCAGGCTCCGCCACGGTTTACGCGGTAGACCAGCGCGACGGCGAGCTGCCCGGCGATCCGTTGAGCAGCATTCCGGCCGGCAATTTGGTCTACGCCGACGGCTGCCTGATTTGTGCGGATCGGCAAGCGCTGACGATCTTCACGCCGCCCGCCATGCGTCTGGGTGAAAAAAAGAAACAAGCCCGCAGCGCCAGAGCAAGGGCCAGCAGCCCGCGCCCTTGCTTGGCGCTGCGGGCTTGCGTGCGCCGCGACTCGTCGATGCTAAGTCCGTGGAAGAGCCTCAGCCGTCGGCTCAACCGCCCTACGTCCCTTCCTGGCAGGCAACCCTCGATGCCGGTGAGAAACCATTGGCCGTCGCGGATGACCTGCTGTTATGCGGTCTATACCAACCCAAAGCGCAAGCGAGGGAGTGCGCCGAACGGTAAAATCCGCTGGCGCACTGCCTTGTCCTTTCATCCCACCTGGGCCAGTAAATACGGCGGAGCGATTGTCAGCGGCGGGCGGCGGCGGCGCGGCCGGGTTGCGTCCGGCCGATGGACGGATCCTCTGGCAGTATGAGAACGCACCTCGCGCCGATAAGTTTAGTAATTTTCACCTTATCGGAGGCCGATTGTGCATTGTGCAAGGTGAACGGCGGATAGTCATGCTGGAAGCGGGGAACGGCCGTGTACTCTGGACGCGCTGCCGGGCACCCTGCGCGCGCTCGCGGCAACCGTATCCCTACGGCCGTTTCTTCCACATCTGTCCCGTCAACGCCGACATGCTGCTGGTACAAACATCCGGCGGTCGCCGTTGGCTGCTTGACGCCGCGATAGGAACCATTGTCCATGACGCGCCGACGGCGAGCGAACCGTGGCCGCGTTCGCCCATCGTCTTGCCCGACGGCAACGTTTGCATTATTGCGGATGCCGCAAGTGTGATTTTAATAGACCCGTCATCTGGCCGCGAGCTTTGGACGCACCGATTGCCAGGCGTCACCACAAGAACCGGCGAAGCGCCAAAGGCGACGGCCGGGCCGCACACGCTGTTAATGGCATGGGCCATGAATATCGGCTGGCGCGTGCAACAACTCGACCTGACGACCGGCAAATCCCTCTGGAGCGATCCGCCGCTCATCAACACCAGCCAGTTAGACGTGGATAGTTGGTCACAAGACGCCAAAACCATTTATGGCGTACAAGATCGCGTCCTTTTCGCGCGCTCGCTCAAAGACGGCTCCGTTCTGTGGACGCAAGCGCTGGCGGGACCGTCGGGCCATTGGCGAACACAACGATTCGGCGACGCCCTGCTGGCCTATGCCAATGAGACGAAGGGACGGCGATTTCAATTCCGTTGGCTGGCGGGTGCGTTACAATGGACGGAATGGCTCGCCCCCGAAGAGAAGCCCGGCCGTGATTATCTGATCGTATGCTGCGATCCCAAAACAGGGCGGCTGGTGCAACGGCTGAATTTCATGGTCGATTCGCAATCGGTCGCTCGTCTTGTTACGGACGACGCCGGCGTCCTGCCAGGGCTTGCGATGGAGACGGTGGAGGGGCGGCCGCTTGTGCATCTTTCGGCGCAAGGCTTGGTCGTGGCGGTCGGCGGAAGGGCGTGGGGATTGACGGCGGCGAAATAGGAGGCTCAGACAATTCTAAGATTTTGAGGATGCGTTATGGCTATGATTACAGCGAATGACGGCGGCTGACGCTGCCGAGTGGATGAGTGAGGTCTTTGGGCCGGCTCAAATCTATCACACGATCCGCCAAGCCGTCCAATCCTGTTGGATGAGTCTACCAAAGGATCGGCGAACCGTTGAGAACCTGGAACAACAAGTACGACGCATCATGGATCGCGCTTTGAAGGACTTCCGCGAGGACCGCCAAGCGTTCGGAAAAGAGAACAAGGCCTAACCGAACCTGCGCGGCTAGGACGGAGGGCGAGCAATGGCGCTGCCACAACCGAAGGAAGCGCGTCTCTTTATCAGGCGGCCAAAACAACGTGCCGAGGACGCCGAACTCCTATTAAAAGCTGGGAGAACGACCGGAGCGGTCTACTTGGCCGGTTACACGGTGGAATGTTTCTTAAAGGCACTGAGTCCTCGCCGGCGAGGCCCCAGGCTTCGCAAGGAACTACTGAACGATTTCCACGGCGGCCCGGCGGCACAACTTACTTGAAGGCTTAGCGACCTGTACCGTAGGCGCGTTGCGGGTAAACGATTCCACGACAGGTTACTCAACATCTGACGCGGCTCGCCTCATGGTCCACGAAACTGCGTTACGCGACGGGGCTCGGAAAAGCGCGACGCCCTGGAGTTTATGGGATCGGTCCAGGCCGTCGTCGCCTGGGCGGAAGGGAGAATGTAACATGGCCGTCAAGCTGCGAACCGAACATCCGGACGAAGTCCTTATGCAAATCGTCCAGGCGTAAAGAAATACAACGCCGCTCATCCTCGCGCAAGATCGACGTCTACCGACATAGCTCCGTGTCCGTTCGCATTCGCGTTGTCTCTTCGGAATTTAAGGGGATGGGCTGGGCGGCGCAGAGGACGATTTGTGGCCAATTTTAGAGGAGTTGCCGGAGGAAGTTATGGCGGAAATCAGCCTTCTCCTCATGTTCACTCCGGACGAAGCGAAGAAGTCGTTCGCCAACATGGAATTCGACAATCCCGTCCCGTCGCCTCTATGAACGATGATCTCCCTTTTGGAACCAATACCGATGCCAAATATCCGCTGCAAGACCTGTGGCCTTTCCATGCAAATCCCCGCCGGCGGCCGCCGCCTGTGCGGCTGCGGCGCCTGGCTGTCCGCCGACGAGGAGGACGCTGCGACGCCGTCGATCCCATCGAGCCGCCGATGAGCCGACGCGCCGGCCAAGCGTGGCCGCGCATCGAGGGCGATCTGTCCGCCATCGAACGGCTCAACGACGGCTATCGCCGCATCCGCAAGGAGATGAGCAAGGCCATCGTCGGCCAGGAGCGCGTGCTGGAAGAATTGCTCATCGCCATCTTCGCCCGCGGCCATTGCCTGCTCGTCGGCGTGCCCGGCCTGGCCAAGACGCTCATGATCCGCACGCTGGCCGACTCGCTCAGCCTGAGCTTCAGCCGCGTCCAGTTCACGCCCGACCTGATGCCGTCGCGACATCACCGGCACCGAGGTGCTTGCAGGAAGACAAGACGACCGGCCAACGGCTGTTCAAGTTCCTGCACGGGCCGCTGTTCGCCAACGTCGTGCTGGCCGACGAGATCAACCGCACGCCGCCCAAGACGCAGGCCGCCCTTGCTCGAAGCCATGCAGGAACGCCAGGTCACCGTCGGCGGCGCCAGCAGCACAAGCTGCCCGATCCGTTCTTCGTGCTGGCGACGCAGAACCCCATCGAGCAGGAAGGCACCTATCCGCTGCCCGAGGCCCAGCAGGACCGCTTCATGTTCAACATCCTGGTCGATTACCCCGAGGAAGAAGAAGAGTTCCGCATCGTCGAGATGACGACCTCGACGCACGTGCCGAAGATCGACCGGGTGCTGTCGGCGACCGACATCCTGGAGATGCAGGACATCGTCCGCAAGGTGCCGGTGGCGCCGTACGTGATCCGCTACGCCATGAAGTTCACGCGGCTGACGCGCAAGGGATCGCGCGCGCAGTCCAGCGCGGTCAAGCGGCGGCGGCAGCGGGCAAATCGCAGGCAGCCGAGGTGCCGGACTTCGTTCGCGATTACGTGACCTGGGGAGCCGGGCCGCGGGCGACGCAGTTCCTGATCCTGGCGGCCAAGGCGCGGGCCGTGCTGCACGGCCGGTATTACGTTCCTGCGAGGACGTGCGCGCCGTGGCGCTGCCGGTGCTGCGGCACCGCATCATCACCAACTTCAACGCCGAGGCCGAGGGCGATCAAGCCGGACGACATCGTGCGCAGGCTGATCGACCTGATCCCGCGCGACCCGAATGAGAAGATCGAGGCGCCGGCGAAGGTCTAAGGAGTCGTAACCGTGAACAAACTTCTGGCGATTGTGGAACGAACTGAGGACGGCTTCCGCGGCTATGTTCCGCGGTTGCTGGGTTGTGAAATTCGCGCGGCCACAGCCGAACAGGCCGAAGCTGAAATCATTGCCGCCGCGAAGGCCCACCTCGCGGCCGGAAGAGAAGGGACGAATGGATTTGCCCCTGACCAGGTGGAAATCGTAGTGGCTGTCGAAGCGACCGCCGCCGCCGCGGCCTCGCGGAGATGGCATGGATGAAATCTACGATCAAATGCGTCAGAACTTTGACCCGGCGGACCTTGAATCGTTACTTGACATTGAGGAGAGGATGAAGACGGAGAAGTTTTACACCTTCGAGGAGGTCATGGCCGAACTCGGTTTCGATCCCGAAGAGCCTACGAATGAGCAAGCGAAATGAGCGTCTCTGGAAGCAACGGCGTCGTTAAGTATGACGTGATTTACCCTGAAGCTGTGTTGAAGGCGTTAGACTCCTGCTAGATCGAGCCTCGAGCGCCGGCGAGCGTCCCCGTGCGCCGATGCACTGCGCGTCATTGACAAGCGATTGCGGAATGACCCTTTAAGTTTTGGCGAACCACGATTCAACCAATTGGGGAAGCCCCACACCGTTTGTATTGGCGGCCCTTTCCACTGATCGTCCGATTTGCGGTATATGTGGCGCGGCGAGACGTTTGGATACTGGGCTTTCACCTAGTGGCTTCTTAATACCCTCGGAATTCGGGAGTTTTTTCTCAATGGATGACCTCCAACGCTATCTCGACCCTATCGCCCTCGCCAAGCTGCGCAACCTGGAGTTGCAGGCCCGCCTCATCGTCGAGGGCTATCTCTCCGGGATGCACAAAAGCCCCTATCACGGCTTTTCCGTCGAGTTCGCCGAACACCGCGAATACGTCGCCGGCGACGACCTCAAGCATCTTGATTGGAAGGTTTTCAGCCGCACCGGCCGCTTTTATCTCAAGCAGTACGAACAGGAAACCAACCTAGCCTGTTGGCTGCTGTTGGACGCCAGCGATTCGATGCGCTACGGCTCTGGGCCGACGCGCCCGACGGCCAACCGGTCGTCGCCAAGTATGACTATGCGGCGATGGCGGCGGCGGCGCTGGCGTACATGGTGCTGCAACAACAGGATTCGGCCGGTTTAGTGACGTTCGACGATCAAGTGCGGGCTTTTCTCAAGCCATCGAGTCAGCCTTCTTTGCTTAAACAGATCGTGAATATCCTCAATCGCGGGGCCGGCCGTGAACGCACCCGATTGGGGCCGATCTTTCACGATATGGCGGAGCGCATCACGCGCCGCGGCATTGTGATGGTCTTCAGCGACCTCTTTGACGACCCCGAAGAGGTGCTGACCGGCTTGATGCACCTGCGCCACAAGCGACATGAAGTCGTCGTCTTTCACGTTCTCGACCGGGCGGAGGAAGAATTTCCCGTTTCAGGAATCGACGCTGTTTCGCGGCATGGAACAGATGCCCGAGTTGCTGACCGATCCACGTTCACTGCGTGACGGCTATCTGGAACAGTTACGATTGTTTACGACGGAGTTGGAACAAGGGTGTCGCGCGCAGAATGTAGATTATGTCCGATTGCGGACGGATAAGCCGCTCGATCTGGCGCTATCGACGTATCTGGCGCATCGCTTGGCACGGAAGGGGATATGACATTACCAGCCGCGAGCCGCAAGCGAACGGGCTTCGCTCCCCAACTCGCTCGCTTGCGCTCGCGGCTGGTTAGGATGATAATAAATGCTTCTCGCAATCTTACCGCTGTTCGCCATCTTCGAGATCCCCGCCGTTGCCGCAGCCGCGGCGGGCGCGGCCATCTCCATCCCCGTCGTCATCCATCTGCTCAATCGTAAACGCTATCGCATCGTGCCCTGGGCCGCGATGCGTTTTCTCCTCGCCGCGCAGCGCAAGACTTCACGCAAGCTGCGCATCGAGCAACTTCTCTTGTTGGCGGTGCGCTGCCTATTGCTGCTGCTGCTTCTGGCCGCCATGTGCAGTGTGACGCCTTGGGCCGAAGCCGCCTGGCGTTGGTTCGCGCCCGGCGGCGTGGCCGTGGCCGGCGGAGGCGGCGCACGCACAAAATCCTCGTCATCGACGGATCGCTTGGCATGGGCTTCAAGGCCGACGGCGTCGATTGCTTCGAGAAGGCGCAGGAATGCGGCCAAGCAGATCGTCAAGCAAAGCAACGGCGGCGACGGCTTCAGCGTGATCTTGTTGGCATCGCCGCCGCGCATGATCGTGCCGGGACCGATGACCGACGGCGATCCCGGTTTGCCGTCGGAGGACGCCAACAAAGTCCTCGCCCGGCTCGACGGATTACGCCGCACCGACGGCAACGCCGACCTCGCCGCGGCGCTTACCACCGTTGAGGACTTACTGGAGGCGTCTCCGCCGAAATATGCGGAAAAGGAAGTTTACTTCTTCACAAACCTTCAGCGCACCACCTGGGTCGCGCGCCAGGCCGCCGCCCTGGCGGGCACGGTGCAGAAGATTCAGGCCCATGCCAAAACCGCCGCGATCATTGATGTGGGCCAGGACGGCGCCGAGAACTTAGCCGTCGAAGACTTGTGCGCTGACCGATCCCATCGCCACGACCGGCCAGCCACGCTCCTTCAAGCCGTGCTGCACAACTTTGGCGACACGCGCACCGACGTGACGGTTCGCGCCTTCTCGTCGCCAAGGCCGCGTCTGGAAGCCAGGGACGCGACCTGCGCCAGAACGGCGAACGCACCATTAAAGAGCTGAAAAGCGGTGAACAGGTCCGCGTCTCCTTCGAGTATACTTTTCCCGATCCGGGCGAGTACATCGTCCAAGTCGAGGTGGATCACGACGGCCTGGAAAGCGACGACGCTCGCCGCGTCGTCGTAACGGTCAAGGACACGGTGCCGGTGCTGCTCGTCAACGGCAAGCCGGCCGGCAGCTTTACGACCAGGCCGACCGCATACGTTCGCACCGCCCTGAACCCCTTCACAAACGGCAACCCACCGCCCGACGCTCACATCGTCGCCCGGCCCAAGGTCATCACCGAAACGGAGTTCGCCGACGAAGGCTTGGGCGACCTCACGCCCTACGACTGCGTATTCCTGTGCGACATGCCGCGCTTCACCGAGGCCGAGGCCCATCGCCTGCTCACCCACGTCCGTCGCGGCGGCGGCGTCGTCGTTCGCCGTCGGCGACCGCGTGGACCTCGCCGCTTACAACGACGTGCTCTTCCGCGGCGGCGCCGGCCTGTTGCCCGCCCGGCTTGTCGAGAAACAATCCGACAATGAAGACTATCCATATCAATTTTTGATCGATCCGGAACTGGAGCGCGAGCCGGCGTTCAAGGCGTTTACCGATTCCCGGCCGCGGGAAATGCTGCTAGCCGCCCATTTTCGCCAGTTTCTCAAGGTCGGAGCCCGCCGTCAACGGCGACCCGCACACGCTGCTGTCGTTCGTGCCGGTGCTGCTGCCCGGCAAAATCCCGAGGGCAAGATCAAGGCGCGCACGGCCGCCGGGAGGGCCGGCGCTGTTGGCATGGCGACCGCCTGCCGGCAAGGACGCGCCCGGAAGGGCGGACGATGCGCGGCCGCGTCGTCCTGTTGACTACGTCGCTCAACGCCGACTGGAACAGTTGGCCGGCGTCGCCGATCTTCCCGCCCTTCATCGACCGGCTGATGCTATTTCGCCGCCGCCGGCCGGCTGCGCGAGCAGGCCGTCGAGGTCGGCGAGCCGATCGAGCTGTTCCTCGCCACCGCCGGCGCCGGCGCGGCCGTCGTTCACACGCCCGACGGCCGGGAGGAATCGGTCCCCGTCCGCGGCCTGGACGACGGCGGCGTTCTGCGCTGGACCGGCGCCGACGTGAGCGGCGTCTACCGCTTTCGCCGTCGGCTCGGCGGGATGCCGACGTCAGCTCGTCGCCGTCAACCCGCCGGCCCTCAACCAGGCCCAACAGGCCAGCCCTAGCGACCTGGCGCGGACCCGGCCCGAAGACCTCAAAGCGGCCTATCCCGACTGGGATCTCCAGGTCATTACCGATCCGCACCAGGTCGTTCACGCCTCCGGCGCCGGCCGCCGTCGTCGAGTACGAACCGTTCGGCGGTCGGTCGCGCACGTGCTGCTATTGGTGATGTTGGCCTCTTTCTTCTGCGAGGTCGTGATGGCGTGGCTGTTCGGCCACTACAGCGCCGTGCCGACGTTGGAAGAGGAAACCGCCCGACGAAATATCACGCGCCGTCGCTGGCTGCTGACGCGGCTGCCGTGGTACGTCGACGTCCGGCCTGCTGTTCGCTTTCCTGATCGGCGTCGGCCTGGTGCTGATCCACAACGCCTGGATTCAGGCGACTTCCTCAGCTTCCTGGGCGACGCGCACGCGGCGAGCGATGGAAGCCAGCCAGGGCGTGGCGGCGCCTGCCGACGGGCGAGGCCAGCCGCTGGAACCTCGAATACTCCTCCTACCTCTGGAACGGACATTACGATCCCTGTTTGGCCGTAGTGCTGTTCGTGCTTGGCGACGGCGATGGTCCTCGCCGTCTATTTCCGCGAGGGCCGCAACGTCGGCTTCGGCCATCGCCTGCTGATGGCCGCCCTGCGCCTTGGCGTGCTGGTGCTGCTCTTGCTGGTCCTGCTGCCGCAATTGCGCGTCTGGTATGAGCGGCAGGGCTGGCCGGACGTGGCGATCATCCTCGACGATTCGGAGAGCATGAGCACCACCGACCATTATCGCGATCCCAAAGTGCAGGAAGCGGCCGACGCTCTCGCGCAACAAGCCGGCGTGTCCGAACCGGATCGGCTGCGCCTCGCCCAGACGCTGGTGACGCGGCCGCGACCCGACTGGCTGCGGACGCTGCTGACGCAACGCAAAGTACGGCTGCACGTCTACCATTGTTCTACCCGGCTGCACCGTCTGGCCGACGTGGACAAGCCGGAAGACCTCGCCGCCGCCGTGGACGCCATTCACAATCTCCAGGCCGACGCCCGCAACGACTCCACGCAACTCGGCACGGCCGTCAGCCAGGTGCTCGGCGAGTACAACGCCTCGTCGCTGGCCGCCGTCGTCGTGCTTACCGACGGCGTGACCACGGAGGGCGAGAACCTCGAAAAGGCCCCGAATACGCCAAAGATCAAGGCGTACCGCTGTTCTTCGTCGGCCTCGGCGACGCCAACGAGGTGCGCAACCTCCGCCTGCACGATCTCCAGGCCGTGGACAGCGTTTTCGTCAACGACCGCGTTCTCTTCGAGCTGACGCTGACCGGCCAGGGCTACGCCGGCCTCACCGTCCCGGTCACGCTCCGGGAGAAGGGCAAGGACGCCGTGTTGGCCAAGAAGGTAAATCACGCTGCGGGGCGCCAACGAGGATGTGAAGGTGCAGCTGGAGTACAAGCCGACGGAGACCGGGCGAAAAGACGTACATCATTGAGGCGCCGTTGCAGCCCGACGAGGCGGACAAGGAAGACAATCGTCATGGAACGCCAGGTCTTGTCCGCGAGGCCAAGCTCATCAAGGTGCTGTACGTCGAGGGCTATCCGACGTTACGAGTACCACTTCCTCAAGACGCTGTTGGAGCGCGAAAGCGACCGCACCAAGGGCAACAAAAGCATCGATCTCAAGGTGGTGCTGCTCAACGCCGACCCCGACTATGCCGCCCAGGACCGCACCGCCCTGGCCGAGATTCCCACCAAGGAAGAGCTGAACGCCTATGACGTGATTATCCTCGGCGACGTGGACCCGCGGCCGAAGGACAACGATCACATGACGGAGCATTTGAAAGACATTGCGGAGTGGGTGACGGATCACGGCGGCGGCCTGCTGATGATCGCCGGCGAACGTTACGCCCCGTTCTACTACAAGGATTCGCCGCTCAAGCGACGTGTTGCCGATCGACGTGGTGGCCGACCGTCCGCCGGACGAGCAGCCGACGTCGATTACGACGCACGGGCTACAAGCCGGACCTCACGGCGGAGGGATTGCGGCATCCGATCTTCCGCTTCAGTTCCGAGGAGGGCCGCGGACGAAGAAATCTGGAAGGACCTCAAGAAATGTATTGGTGGTCGGACGGCTACGGGTGCCGAAGCGGGCGGCCGAGGTGCTGGCGTACCATCCGACGGCGCGAGCGCCCGTGGATAAGGACAGCCGGCCGTCGGCGACAAGCCGCCGGAGCGGCAGGCGTTGGTGGTGCAGCAATTCGTCGGCGCCGGCCGCTGCATGTTCTTCGGCTTCGATGAGACCTGGCGCTGGGGCTTCCGCGAGGACGAGTTGCGCTACAACCAATTTTGGATACAAACGGTACGTTATCTCTCCGGAAGCCGGCGCGACCGGGTGGAACTGCAGCTGGACCGCGAGACGCCGTACCATCGCGGCGAGCCGATCAAGCTGACGGTGCGTTTCCCCGACGACGCGCCGCCGCCGGGCAAAGACGCGACGGTGAAGGTATTGGTGGAGCGGCGCGACCCGGCGCGGGCGGCGAGGCGGTGGTGCGCACGGTGGAGCTGACGAAGATCGAAGGCAGCCGGGCGTCCTACGGCGCCGTGGTGACGCAGACGCCGGAAGGGCAGTATTCTTTCGTGGTGACGGATCCACCGGTCGCCGGCGCCGCGGCCGACGCGCCGAGTGCAAGGTGCTGGCGCCGCCGGGCGAGATGGACCAGCTGCGCATGAACCAGACGGAAATGGAGCAGCGCCGCCGAAAAGACGCACGGCAAGTTCTACACCTTGGCGGACGCGGACGACGTGCTAAAGGACATGCCGGTGGGCGGCCGGGTGCGGATGAAGGCGCCGCCGTCGGCGGCGTGGACGTGGTGGAACGCGCCGATGTTCTTCCTGGCGGCGCTGCTGCTGCTGACCACGGAATGGGTGTTGCGCAAGCAGAAGAATCTCGTATAACCGGAGGTCGTGATCTCGACGTTACTACGACGCGTTTGGGCATGGCGATTAAATGAATGTGCAGAGTGAAAAACTCTATCGGATTCCTAGAGGACACGCGAGCCTATTACCGGGAGCGGCAATAATGGGTACCGCGGAAACCATCAGAACGCAAAATTCTAGTCGTAAAAGCCTATAGATGGGTTCGCAAATTGCGTCAACATTTAGTAAAAACTCTGCTGAAAAAGAAGAGCATCGCAACGTACATTCTATTTCTAAGCAGGGTGAAGGATGAGACCGGCCCTGATTTTGAAAAGGCCGAGCAGGCCGGAGCAAATGCTATTCCAATCTGCTCTGATATTAGGATCTTGTAGGGATTCGTAGTCATTACTTACTTCACCGGAGCATGTCGGTAAGGTTCGCGGACGTAGTAAACCAGCAATTTCAAAACGAGTGGCGAATTCCATCGATAAAAGACTGACGAATGATCCGGACCGATTCGGGTATGGGTCGGATCACAAAGTTTGCTCTCTGAATAATCGCAGGATTGATCTGCAAGAATATGTCCAGTATACTGCGCTAAAAATGTGAAATACAAATAGTAACTATTCTTCAAATGCCTGGGCTGATTTACCATGACCTTGGCTATAAATTTCTATTGGTATTCCGTTAGAATTTAAATGCCGGATTTCAAGAGTAGCGGCTTTACTTGCAGGCTCTACGAAGAGTCTTATGAGGCTGAAAAATGAGCTTACGGAACACAATCGACAAGCCGAGATTCAGTCAAGGTTACATGGGCGTCGAGAAAAGGGATATGCTCCTTGACCGGATTCACTTTAAAATGGCTTACCGAAGACTGAAACGAAACCGTCAGTCTTATTGAATATGCGATTCATTAGGTTCACTTATGAACAGTGCGGCTTGTTGGCCCATGTATAGACCATTCCTTGCACCGTGTACGTTAGCAGGGCTTATCGAGGACCTCGAATGTGCACACATTTGGATTCTTTGGATTTTAAACATCGCCTCGAAAGCAATATCTCACCGTCCGTAGAGCGATTCGATCAGGTCGATTACGGGTACTGATCATTGCTCATGAACACCGCCGACTGAGCAAGGCTGCGTCGAACCTGGTTCGTCTTCTTCCAGTTAAAGGCTACGGAGACGCTGCAGGCGAGCCGAACGGACTTTGTGTATGACATGGACATTCAAGGCGATTACAACCAAATCGAATTATGGATAGCATTGACTTCCTCTCGATCTGTCTGAGGATTCCTTGCGCCGTATGCTCTCTGTGATTGGCCCTTCGCCAAGTCACTAGGGTACGTGATTTTGAAAGCGTACTATTGACTCTTCGGTCGAAGACAAGGCGGGAAGAGCTTCCCCCTCGGTGTGTCAAAGGGATATCAGGATTTGGTGAACGTGACGCTAACCGATAAGCATGTTGTAATTGATGGTGTCAGATTATCCCATACAGAGTAAGACGCCACGAGAGGCTTTTATTGTTCAACAATGAAAAGCGTTATGTAATCACCTGGTAATTATAGAAACGAGTTGACCGAAGTAACCTACCGAATGCGGAGGATCCCATGACCATGAACCTTGATGCGACCTCGCCTGGCCGATTTCCCCTGTTCCAGACTACAGGAAGCAGATCGGCGACCGGTTACAGGCGATTCTTCTACGAACGGCAAGGAGTCCGGTGCAACCGCTTACGCCTCAGGAACGGTTCACGACGGCGATAAAGTATTCGAGTCATCATCTGTCCGGTGGTCGGACGGCGTCGGACGACTTCGCGGCTCGTCCGATCCCATGAGCGACGTTTTCGCCGCAAATCTCCAGAAAGCAGGGTGAGCCGATTGATCGATGGACTCGTGCAGTAAATTGCTAGATTCTTCCTTGCCAACGAATCGAGGTTCCTTATGCCTGAACCTCTCTGCAAGCACTGCCGCTCGAACAGTACAGCGTCGCGGATCGCGTCGAATTGCTCGGCCGGCTCTGGGACAGCCTTATCACTCTGGTGAGCTTCCTCCCATGCCCGAATGGCACGCCCGCGAAGTAACCGTGGCGAGTCGCACGAGCGGACACGGAGCCGGGGACGGCGATCTCACTGGAGCGACTTCGGGAGAGTTGCTTGGGGGCGGGTCGTGAATGTTTCCGTAGTCGTTCCGCCTCGCCTATTTTCCTTACCGGAGATTGTCATGCAAATACGCCGTTGTCATCGAAGAATCGGACGAAGGCTTCGCTGTTTCTGTTCCGGGGCTGCCAGGGTGCCATTCGCAAGGGACCACGGAAGCGGAAGCGTTGGTGAACATCGCCGACGCCATCCGTGAATACTTGGAAGTGGCCCAAGAACTGGCCCGATCAAAAGGAGCCAAACAGGCGATGGTTGAGGTATAGCCATGCCCAAGCTGCCGGGCGTCAACCACTTGGGTGCAGTTCGATGCGCTAAGGAAGGTCGGATTCCAGATCGTTCGGCAAGGCAAGCACATCCCCGCTGTCTCATGGGAACATTGTCCGTTTTACAGCCGCTTTGTCTGTGGCCGATTCGTTAGCCGATTTTACAGATTCGATCCCCCTTTTTTGATTCGATGCGGTCTGCAAAAGCGCATAGCTCCACGGCGACGTTTGGTCCGGACATCGGCCAACCGTGGCCCGCGGCGATGGTAAGCGGCTCAAGGCCGGCCAAGACGCGGATGCTGCGAATTGCGCTCGGCCAGTCGGACGTTGAAGGCGGCGGCGGGCCGGCAAGCTCCCGCCGGCGGCATGAAGAAGCTTGGCCACGATCCCACGTCGGTCGTCAATAAAGCATCTCCGCTGATCACCATCCGGCCCTCTTCCCGGAATAAGGAAATATGGCCGGGAGCGTGGCCGGGCGTATGCAGCCAGCGCCAGCCGGGCAAGTGCGGGTATGTTTCCATCATCGGGAAGCGGCCGAACAGCAGCGCCAAGATCAAAACTGCGGTTGCGAAAAAAACGGCTGAAGAGAGCGGACGGACCCCCAGCGGAGAGGTCTTCGGATGGATACACGGCTTGGTCCGTTAGATAGGGAAGCTCCAGCGGGTGAGCATACACGGGCACATTCATGGCTCGGGCCAGCGGCCCGGCGCCGCCCGCGTGATCGCAATGGCCGTGAGTCAGCACGACGGCCGCTAGCGACCCCGGCAACAACCTCTGCAAGCGAGCTGCCGACATGCCTAACCCGGAATCGACCAAAACCGACGGCCCGTTCGCCGCTTCAACGAGGTAGGCGTTGACAAATGGGAGAGACAGTCCCAGCACGCCGGACGCTATGGACGCAAGGCCGTTGACTCGGTTCGCGCTGAGGTTAGAGTGAAATGAAGAAACCATCGGCTCCTCCAAACCAGTCGCCAAGGGCGCGTTGAATCGGCTCCCCTACTAGATTTGTAGACCGAGACCGGGCCGGATTAAAATGTCCGAATGGAAAAACACCATCCGGAAGCCAGAGAACGGGCAGCGTCTCCGTTGGCCCTCTTTGCCTGTTCTCCCGTCTAGTTAGCTCGACTGCGCCAGCGAGGGTGTGAACTGAATCTCTCGCTGGCGCGTTGGGCTAATGTTCCCTGCGCGATCAAGTATATTTCTGCTCCTCCGTGGGGACGAGCAAATCCTGATCCGCCGGCGCGTACCGGCTGCTTTGCCACCGTCGCCTTCCACCACGGCTGGCATCGGCCGGAAGCCGATCAGAAAGAGGATCGTGCAAAGGACAAGAATGGCCACCGGCGCAAGGAAGATCAGGTGCCAATCGTTCTCGAAGTAGTCGGCGATGGGACCGGCCACCAACGAACTAACCAGCATGCCAAGGCCGAAGCTCACAAAGATGATTAATCCCTGACCGCGGCGCGAATGTCCTTCGGGGCGATGCGATCGCTATAGATCATGCAGCCGACGAAGAAGAAGCCGAAGCCGAAACCGTGCAATCCTTGCGACGCCAACACCAGCCAGACCGGCGTACCGATCGCGAACAGGGCGTAGCGCAACGCCCACGCCGCGATGCCGATGGCGATGGTCAGCGTGAAGCCCAGTGCGGCCAGGGCAAAGGGAAGGAGTATGAGAATCAAGATCTCAAAAAACTGACCGATGGTCATAACCGGGCCAACGGCGGCTTCACTTAGATTCAAGCCGCCCTTCTCCGTAGCGTTGGCCGCGAAGTTCTTGCGAGCCTCGGCGATATTTGGCGCCAGCGGGCCAACGTCGCTCATGAACTTTTCGAGTTGCGGCGCGGTAATCTTCTTTGAGCCGGTGTCGTCCACGGCGGTGACGGCGTAGCTGGCGACGACCGCGGCCGACCGCCCCGGCGGTAAATTGGCCAGAGGGTTCGCTAATTCCTTACTTAGCGTTTCGGCGTCGATCGGTTGGTTGCCGTCCTGCTTCAATGCCGCCAAAACGGCGCGGAGTTCCTCGTGACGTTCGGCCGATTCGTCCAGCTCCGCCTTACTGATTTTTTTGTTGTTGTTCTTGTCCAGCAGCCGAATGAGCAGCGTCGCCTGGGCCGGATCAACGTCGGCGGCTTTCTGCAATTGATTCTGCGAGAGGGAAAGGCCCGGCTCGTCGTGGAAGAAATTGGGAGTTAGGACGTAGTAAAATTGGAGTTCCGTCGAGACGAGGAAGGCGACCACAAGCATGACGGCGAACGACGGATAGCGGGCGAGCTTGATGGCGGTTAGGAAAGCTAGCGGATTCTCGACTTTCCGGATCGGCGGAGTGTGCGGCAGCGTCAAGCAGTAGACGGCCATGATGAGGCTGAGGCCGCCGGCGACGACAAGGCAGTCGCTGACGTTTGGCGTATAGTGATAGCGCGTCGGTGAACGCTTTCCAGTCTTTCAGGCCGAGCCAACCGAAGCCGAATACCACACCGACCACGATCCAGCCGATGGTGCCCCAGAGGCGTATTGAGCCGAAATCCTTTTCGCCGTTGGGCAGATGATGGAAGGCGAGCGAATTAGTCAGCGCCACGGTCGGAGCATAGAGGAGGCAGTGGCCCAGCATGGCCCAAAACAGAAACTCGTAGCCCTGAATTGCCGGCGGCAGACCGAAGTAAATGCGAAGAGGAGACGCCCAGAGCAAGAAGAGGCCGCCGACCAGTTGACTGAACGCCAGAAAGTGCTCGGTCGAAAAGTAACGGTCGGCCAGCGGCTGGCGACGAACGGCGCGAGAATACTCGCAATCGCCATCGTCAAAAAGATCATGTTGATCTTGAAGCCGACGTCCTGACGGAAGCTTTCCAGCCCTCCGAGGTAAACCGAAAGATTGACTGCCCAGACGCCCCAAATGGCGTACTCCAGGAACATCATGATCGACAAGCGAATGCGCACCGAACCCATCACAGCGTCTCCCTTCGTGCTGAAATAAGATAGGTCGCACTCTAGGGCATGGGGCGGCGGTTGGCAACCAGAAAAAGTGCTTCCTCTCTTGCCCAATTGAATACTAACGCTAAAACGAACGTCAGAGCAATTAGTCCTGCCCGCCTATTCGTCCCTGCACCAGGAGGCTCTTCCCATGTTGCGTTCTTCTTGCCGATCCCGTCGGCGCGGCTTCACCTTGATCGAATTGCTCGTAGTGATTGCCATTATCGCCATTCTGATTGGCCTGTTGCTGCCCGCCGTGCAAAAGGTGCGCGAAGCAGCCGCGCGGCTTCAGTGCACCAACAATCTGAAGCAACTCGGCTTGGCCATGTTCAACTTTGAGAGCGCGACCGGCCGGCTGCCGTCGGCGTATCTCGGAACCGTGCCGCCTGCTTACACTGGCTATCCGGCTTACTTCTTCAGCTGGTCTGGCGTTCGCGCAGATAAATCCCTACCTGGAACAGACCGCCATCTATAATCACATGGACCTGACGCAGCCGATGTACGACCCAAATAACGGCTACAATATCTCCACAGCCAATCAGTTCGCCGTCGAGCAACTCGTTAAAACCTTCTTGTGTCCCAGCGACAAGTTGCAGGCAGTCGAGCCGAACCCGACTTACGGCGTCCCGACGCTTGGTCCCACCAATTACGCCGTCTGCGTCGGCACGGGCGCTTTGCCGGGCGCGTCGCCCGGCAGCCCGTGGAACAGCGACGGCATGTTCGAGGCGCAGAACGGCTTCCGCATAACGGACGTCCTTGATGGGACCAGCAATACCGCCATGATGTCGGAAAGCCTTCTCGGCGGCGGAATGGAGAACGGCGGGACCGCTCCCAACCCGGCCAGCCCACAAACGGTCTACGCCTATACCGGGTTCGGCGGTCTGCTCAGCCCCGGCGCTTGCGCCTCCGCGGGCCAGTGGAACGTGTCGAATTACCGGGGTTTCAGTTGGGCAACCGGCGAAATGCGCTGTGGCTCTTACAACCACTACTACACGCCGAATTCGACCTCGTACGATTGCGTCTGCAACGAAGGAGCCAACACGCCCACGCCTTACGAATCCGACGCCTTCCGATCCGCGCAGTAATCATACCGGCGGCGTGAACATGGCGCTCGGCGACGGTTCGGTGCGCTTCATCAGCAACAGCATCGGTTTGCCCGCCTGGCGGGCGCTGGCCATGCGCGCGGGCGGCGATATCATTTCGGACCCGGCTTTCTAAGCACGGCGGAGGTTTTTGCTCATGTCCGTCGGCCTGAAGCCCCAACCCGGACTTCCGCAAGTCCGGCTTTCCCGGCGCCGCGCTGGTCTGGGTTCACATCACCGTAGCCGCCCTGGCGATGGTCGCCACGCTGCCAGGGCGTTCGCACGGCCTCGGCCTCGTCACGGAACCGTTGCTGGCCGATCTCCATTTGGGCCGCGTCGAATATGGCTCGATCAACTTCTGGGGTACGCTGCTCGGCGCCGCGTTCTGTCTCCCTTGTGGGTGGCTAATCGACCGTCTCGGCGTTCGCGCGGTGCTGACCACGACTGTACTGGCGTTGGCCGCCGTAGTCATGGCGATGAGCCGCGTTCACGGCGAATGGGCGGCGACGGAATTGTTCCTAACCGTTCTGCTCACGCGCGGGCTGGGGCAAAGCGCTTTGTCGGTGGTCAGTCTCACGCTGATGGGTCGGGCGGCCGGCCGGAAAGCGGGGCCGTTCGTCGCCGTTTATTCCATACTCGTCGCCGTCGGTTTCATGGCCGCCTTCGCCGGCGTCAAGGTTGCGCTGGAAGTTTGGCTGGCCGACTGGCGAACGCTCTGGGCTGGCATCGGCGTCGCGCTGCTTGCGTTCGGTTCGTTCGCTTGGTTGACCATTCCACCGCTTGCCTCGTCGGCCGCGGCGCCCAACGAATCGCCCTTGACCGCGCGGCCAAGCCTGACGCTAGGCCAGGCGCTGCGGACGCCCGCTTTCTGGGCTTTCGCGCTGCCCTGTTCCTTCTATCTTCTTGTAACCTCTGGAATATCCGTTTTTAACCAGTCCGTGCTTGCCGAGCGCGGTTTCGACCGCAGCGTTTTCCTGACGCTCCTAATAATCGCGCCGTTCATTGGCTTGGCGGCCAATCTGGCGACTGGATTGGCGTCGGCGGTTTTGTCGTTTGGCCGACTGCTGACCGTTGCCATGATTCTCTTCGCGACGGCGTTGGCGGTCTATCCGCTGGTCCAAACACTGACGCAAGTCTACTGTTATGCGCTGACCCTGGCGGTCGCCGGCGGCATGGTTACGGTGATCTTCTTCGGCGTTTGGGGACAAGTTTACGGCCCCGCCCACCTTGGCAAGATTCAGGGCGCCGCTCAGATGCTTACCGTGCTGGCGTCGTCAGCCGGCCCGCTGGCTCTGGCCTTCTGCCATGAACGGACCGGCTCCTACGTCCTTCTCTTTGAGATCGCCGCCGCTGTTTCGGTTGTGATGGCCGCCGGCGCGTGGCTGGTGCGGCCGCCGGATCTTGAACAAATGGATCGGCTGGCCCCCGATTCGTCTTTCTCCATCCGGCGACCGATAGCCGTATCACAACGCAACCTGAGAGCATGAACATCTCGCCGGAGAACCCCGCATGAACGCTGTTGCTTCCGAAGCCGCGTCGCATCGACAGCGTGAAGCCTACGACCGCGACGGCTATGTGATCCTCCGGGCCCTGTTCGACCCGGAAGAAATGCGTGAGGCCGACGCCGAGGCGCAAGCCTTGCTGACGCGCACCGGTCTAATCTCAACCCGCAATCTCCGTTGCCGCTGGCAACCTATCGTTGAGACGGGGAGTGCCGCTTCGAAACGTTCGATCCGGTGATCGATCTGTCGCCGGTCTGTCGCCGACTGGCCTTCGATCCGCGCCTGCTGGCGGCGCTGGCCGCGCTCTACGACGAGGAAGCGCGCCTGTTCAAGGACAAGCTGATCTTTAAGCCGCCGGGCATGAAGGGCTACGGTCTCCATCAGGACTGGATCGCCTGGCCCGGTTTTCCGACGAGTTTCCTCACGGTATTGGTTCCATTCGACGCGGCGGATGTGAACAACGGCTGCACCGAGGTCTTTCCCGGCTATCATCGCCAAGGCAGTTTGTCGCCGAAGGACGGGCATTACCATGAACTACCGGCCGAGCTGGTGGATGAATCGAAATGTGCGCCGCTGGAACTAGAGCCTGGTGATGTGGCCGTTTTCGGCGGCTTCACGCCTCACCGCTCGGCCCCAAACCGTTCCGACCGTTGGCGCCGACAACTTTACCTGAGCTATAACAAGCGATCCGACGGCGGCGATCAGCGCGAGAAGCACTACGAAGAATTCCACCGCTGGCTTCGCGTCAAATACGCGGAATACAATAAGACCGACGTTTACTTTGAATAAACATCTTTTTCTTTCTCTTGGAGGTTTCACCGTGGCCGTCTCGCTTCCGACTTCAACCGCCATCCGTTTTCACTTGTCGCTGAACGTCAGCGACCTAGCCCGGTCGATAAACTTCTACCGTATCCTCCTCGGGACCGAGCCGGCCAAATGTCGGCACGATTACGCCAAGTTCGAGTTGGACGATCCGCCGTTGGTGCTGTCGCTGGAGCCGATGGCGCGGCCGGTCGGCGGCCCGCTCAATCACCTGGGCTTCCGCCTTTCCGATAGCGCGGCCCTCGCGGCAATGCAGGAACGCCTGGAACGAGCTGGCGTCCACTCTCAACGCGAGGAAGGCGTCGAGTGCTGCTACGCCCGTCAGACCAAGTTTTGGACGACCGACCCGGACAAGACGCTGTGGGAGATTTACACCTTCGACGGCGACATTGACCATCGCGGCGCCGGCCAGTCGCTGGAGGCAATGGTACCGGGTGCGGTGCGATCGTCGGGCGAGGTTCAGCCCGTCGTATATGAGCATCTGTTGCTTGCGCCGGTGCCGGAGCGGCTGCCGTTTGACGATGCGACGGTGGACGAAGTCCGGCTGCGTGGCAGTTTGAACGTACCTTTGGATGCCGCGACTCAGCAACGGCTGGCGCAGGAGTCGCTGCGAGTATTAAAGCCGGGCGGTCGAGTTTTCGTCCATACGCTGGTCGGCGATCAAACGCTGACTGACCCTGATCTGCCCGGCCCCGCCGCGCATGTTCAATTCGTGCCGTTGGAGAACGCTCCCAAGGACTTAATACAGTCCGCCGGCTTCGGCCAATTGCGATTGGTTAAGTTCGAGGAACGGCCCTGTTTTGATGCGCCAGGGCGTCGCCATGCGCGAACAGCAGTTGGAGGGATTCAAACCAGCACCATAAAACGCCTGTTATATCCGCGTTTCGGCCGGAGTGAAATCTGTTGGGGTTTAATGAGCGGCCTCACCGCCGCCCGCGCCGTTGGCGGTTGATTCGGGAAAGCGAAAAACTTCGGCCTGGTAAGGGCCGCCTGGGACGTGTGCGGCAGCTATTTTTCCGCACCACGCCCACAACGCCAGCAGACAGAAAGTGTCGAACGGCGGCGAATGGAATATCGGTTTGCCATTCGTGACGAGATAGTCGATTCCATCGGCCGTGTGCGGCACAACGAACAAAAGTGCTAACAGAAGCAGAGGAAGCACGCTGGTTTGCGATGCGGTTTCCCGGCCGCGCCACGGCGCTGCCATGAGCAAGTAAATCGGCAGCAGCGCCAACAGCACATCGTAATACATGAAATGAAAGCAACTTAGCCAGGCTCCCAGCAGTAAGAATACGGCCGGTATACCCGAAAACCCGGCCGGCCGACGCCAGCGCCAGACGGCGACCAACACCGTAACGCCCGCGACCGTCAGCCATAGAGCAAGTGCGAGGCTGGCCGCTAAAACCTGATGGAAGTCCGTCGCCACGCCGCCGCTGAAATGAAGAAGATAACGGCGCGGGATGCCTTGCAAGTCGCGGCTGAGGAAAATCCACGTTTCATCAATTCCGTAATGAGCGGAGGCCGCGCGTCCCACCGTCAGCCAGTCGAGCCAGGTCTGCCAACCGACAAACGGGAGCGTTAATCAGCGCCAAAGCGATTCCCGTGAGCGCCATGGCCGCGCAGAGCGCGCCAGCGGCGCATTAGCAGCGGCACGACGAAGAAGGAAACCGCCCAGACCGGCTTGAACGCGAGCAGTCCCCATACGGCGCCGCCCGACCATGGACGCCCCCGGTCCATCAATAGCCAGCCCAACAACAGCAGCACCAAGCTCACTAACGAATTCTGTCCGAGCATGATCGCGCCGATGTAGCCGGGGAACGCCAACAAAATGCCGACCGCCACGGACGCCCAGAGACGGCCGCGGCGTCAGCCGCCAGGCGAGAAAACCGATAGCAAATGTCAACGAGAAATTGAGGAGTTGATCGATCCGATAGGCGCGTTGAGGCGGCAGCAACCCCAATGGGTAAAACAATAGCGCGTGGATGGGCGGATAGAGCGGGCCGCCGAGGCCGGATCGCTCCTCCGATTCGATAAGCCAGCCGTCGATAGTCGCCGCATCGTCGGCTTGATACGCCTCCCCGATCGCTTCGCGCAGATGCGCCTTGTTGTAGAGGTAGCGTCCTTCACCGCGCACCAGCATACGGCCCATGAGCCATTGGCCAGAAAAGTCGATGTAAACATGGCCGATATTGCCTTGGGGATGGTGCGGCCGATCATACCCCGTCCAGGCAAAGTAGAAACAAAGCGCGGCGGCAATGGAAACGGCGGTCCACGCCAAGACGGCGCGAACGCGCGAACGCATCAGCAAGGGGCCGAGTTTGGTGAGAGCCGACTTTGAACCGTCCCGATTTTGTCCCATAGCCGTTGTTATAGGCCGGACGGCCGCGGCGCGGCGGCGCCTTTGCCGCCACGACAAGCGAGAAATCCAACCTGCCCGAATGCGTCGCGCCTCACACGCGGCCGTAGAGATATTCGCTCATCATAAAGATTGTTTGCTGATGGTCGGCGGTTTCGCAGGCGTTGAGATCGCCAATCGAGATAACGCCGAGCAACTGGTCGTCGTCGCCGACCACCGGGATATGTCGGATGCGGCGGTTCTTCATGGCGGACTTGGCCTCGTCCATCGAAGTCGAAGGCTGACAGCAGACGACCTCGGTGGTCATCATTTCGCCGACCGACGTTTGGCCTGGATCGCGGCCTTCCGCCACGAGTCGGAGAACGTCGCGTTCCGTGAACATGCCGGCGACGCGTCCCTGATCGATGACGACCAAGGCGCCGATCTTGTGTTCATTCATTAACAGGGCAGCTTGCAGCGCGGTCGGCGCTAGTGCCAATGGACCAGACCTGCGAACCTTTTTGTTGTAGAATCTCGCGGATAATCGCCATGTTTCTTTCCTTTCTGAATGGCGGCTCAAGCCAGCCTCCGTTGCGCACAGAGGAGAAACGCCAAATCGGAGTGTACCAGCCGCTATGCCAACAGGAAAGGAAATTATGAAAAATCGGAAGAATTCGATACCTTCGCTTTAGCGCGGACGCTTGCCGAAAGGGTGGGCGCCCGTTTACCATAGTCTTCGGTTCTACACAGCAAACGACGGGAAGGATGCACAGCCATGAGCGCCGGGAAGAATTGGAACGCCAGCGGCCGCACGGCTCTCTGGGTGGCCGCGTTCGCAGCCCTGGCGGTGCTGTACCGGTTAGTCCCGTACCTGTTCGATTTGGGACAGCAGGCGCCCTGGGCCTGGAACTTCGTCCCGGTCGGCGCGGTTGGTTTGTTCGCCGGCGCTCGTTGGCGCTCGCGCTTTGCGCGTACTGACGCCGGTCGCGGTGATGCTGGCGTCGCACCTCTTGATGTGGCCGTTTCTGGCGGCGGAGGGATATGCGACGTTCGGCTGGATGACGCCGATCCTTTACGGCAACTTCATGGTCTACGCGCTGATCGGCCGTCTGATTCGCGGCTCGTCGTCGCCGTTCTGGATCGGCGGCGCCGCGTTTCTGGGAGCGCTTCAGTTTTATCTGGTGACGAATTTCGCCTGCTGGGCCGGCGGCGACGGCATAACCTACACCATGAACTTGGCTGGCTTGGCCCATTGCTATGTCATGGCCCTGCCATTCTTCCGCGCCACGCTCGGCGGCGATCTGGCGTTCTCCGGCCTCTTCTTCGGTTTGTATGCGCTGAGCTTGCACGTCTTTGAGACGAAGAAGGCGCCCCAGACGGCGTAATCCCCGCCGCTTGGCCGCCGCGCCAATTGTCGTTGACCGCTCCGCGTCCTTTCCGTACTATCCCGCCCGCGCCGCGGCGGTCCTTCGTTGAATCGCCGCGCTTCCCCAAACCACCGAACCGGGTGAGGCATGGCCTGGCGGAAGTGGCTCGTCCGAGGGCTGGTCTTTACGGTGTTGGGACTATCGGTCCTGGCGGCCGTCGTCTATCAAGCCTACACCAATCCCGCCGCTATCCGCGCCCAAGTTCTCAACCACATACGTGGTCGCTTTGCAGACGCCGTCAGCGTTACCTTGGGTTCGGCGAAGCTGCGTCTGTTTGGCGGCATTGCGATCAGCGAATTGCGCGTTGTGCGCACCGATGGACTGGATCGCAAGGACTTCCTCTATGTGCCGTTCGGCGTCATCTATCACGATAAGGAACAGCTGGCCCAAGGTGTTTTCGCCATACGCAAGCTCGAATTTCCATCGGCCGCAAGTGCGGCTGGTGCGTCAGCGCGACGGCCGTTGGAACGTCAGCGGCCTCTTCGCGGCCAGCGATCCCAATGAGCCGTTGCCGGCCGTGGTCGTGAAACAGGGGACGTTGATCCTCGAAGAAGGAACAGCGGCTTCAGCAAAGCCGATGCTGGTCATCAAGGAAGTCGCCATGACGGCCCTCGAAGACCCGCCCGGCATCGTCACCATCGTCGGGACGGGAAGGAGCGATGTAGCCGGCCCCGTGCGTTTTAACGGCGTCGCTCAGCGCCACAGCGGCGACTTCACTGGAACCTTTGACGCCGTGGAAATCCCGATCGGCCCGGACCTCGTTCGGCGCATCGCCTCCTTTTGTCCCGATGCGGCCTCACAGGTGCGGCAACTGTGCGGCGTCGGCCAGCTCCACGCCGCCGTTGCTTATCATCCCGCTTCCGCGCGGCCGCTCACCTATGATGTGAAGGCGCATTTGCTGGACGGCGAATTAAATGACGCCGGTCTGCCGCTGCCGTTCAAGAAAATCAACGCCTTCGTTCACTGCGTCAACGGTCTCATTCCCGTCGCCCACGTCACGGCACAATCCGGCGGCGCCCGCTTCGATCTGACCCTTAAAGACGTCACTCCTCCTAAGGGACGGGTGCAAGACGTCTACGAATTGACGCGTGAACTTGATTTGCAGGTGGACCACCTGGCCGTCACCGACGATCTGTTGGAGCATTTGCCGGCGTCCGTGCGCGACCTTCAGGAAACCTACCGGCCCACTGGTCTTCTCAGTGCGACCCACACCTACCGCCGAGACGCCTCCGGCAAGTGGCGCAAGCGCTGGCTGTTGCATTCGGAGGACATGCAAGCGGTATTCAAACATTTCGCCTATCCCGATCGCGAATTACCGGAACAGTTGATTTTGAGGTCGCCAGCGACCAAACCATGACCACGGACCTGGACCTCACCGGCTACGCCGGCGCGCAGCCGATTACGCTCAAAGGGAAAGCCCGCGGCCCCAAAGAGACCTCCGCCATCGACCTCGAAATCGCCGGCGATGATTTGCCGTTGGACGAAAAACTCCTTCAGGCGCTGCCGCCGGATACGGGCCAGAAGATTGCCCGTCAATTCTTGCCGGCTCGCAGTCGCTTGCGCGGCTTGCAGGCGGAACCGATGGGCCGGGCCGATGTGAGAGCGACCATTCACCGCGCATTTGGCAAAGACTTTGCCAACCACTTTGTCGTCCGCGTCCACGACGCTTCCGTCCAATACAACGTATTCCCCATTCCCCTTGAAAAAGTGAGCGGTCTGCTTGATCTGAAAACGCCGGGCGGCTGGGAATGCCGCGGCTTCCAGGGCGTTCACGACGGCGGCGTCCTTCACGTTGACGGTCGATCCTATGCGTCGCCGGGCAGCGGCGGCGTCCAGGACCGCATCTATGTCGTCATCAAGGGTGACAACGTGGCGGTCGATACGGAGAGCTTTAAGAACGCGCTGTCGCCGTCGGAAACGACGGGCGCATGGCCCTACGGCACACGATGGAAACCCTCGGCGTTTCCGGCCGGATGAATTTCACGGCCAAGGTGGACACAGCCAGGGTGGACGAATCGCTAAGTCAACCAAAGGACATCGACGTTTCCGTATCGGTGGACGGCTGTTCGCTCAAACCGCGTTTCTTTCCTTTCGATCTGAATCAATTGACGGGGAATGTGCGTTACACGCGCGATCACGTTTATCTGACGGAAATGACGGCGCGGCACGGCGCGAGTTTGCTGCGCATGGAAAAAGGGCAGGTGGCGCTGAGACCGGGCGGCGGTTTTCAAGGCCGGTTCACGGGCGTGCGCGGGACTCCCCTAGCGGCCGACGCCGACTTCTTGGAGGCGCTGCCGGACGGCCTCCAACGCGGCTTCAAAACCCTTCATCTGCGTGGTCCCCTGACGGCGGCCGCCAATGTCTGGGTGGATGCCCCGTCCGAGCCAGGCGGTTTGGTGAAGCTGTGGTGGAACGGCGCCGTGGAACTGCACGACGCCGCTCTGCATCTCGGCCTCGACGTGACCGGCGTCGAAGGGCAGGCGGCCTGCAGCGGTATGTATAACGGCAAACGGTTGGAAGCGCTGAACGGCAACGTCCTCTTGGCGCGGGCGGAATTGTTCGGCCAGCCGTTGGAAAACATGCACGCCCGGGTCGAAATCGATCCGCAGTCGCCGGATACGCTGCGAATCCGCGATTTCAAGGCTGGCCTCTACGGGGGAACCGTCGGCGGCGAAGGGCGCGTCGAGTTCGCCGCGGCGCCGCGCTATGATCTAACTCTCAAGGCGTTACAGGTCAACTTGGGGCGATTCGCCCTGCAAAACCACCTCGGCGCCGACGCCCAGCTGAAGGGCCGAGCTTCCGCCGAGTTGTTCCTGTACGGCGACAGCGCCAACGTGAACGGTTTGAAGGGCAACGGCCGCATCGACGTTTTGGACGGGAAACTCTATCGGCTGCCCTTGGAGATGGCTGTGCTCAAGGCGTTCGGTCTGCGTCTACCGGATCGAACCGCCTTTGACCAGGCGCATGCGGTTTTCGCCATCGATGGGCCGCAGCTGCAAGTGCTGAATTTCGACTTATATGGCAACGCGATCAGCCTGCGCGGCAAAGGCACGGTCGATCTGGACGGCAACAATCTCAACCTGGATTTCAACGCCGACTGGGGCCGCTTGTCGCAAGTCCTGCCCGAGCCTATCAGCGACATACCGCGAGCGGTGAGCGATCAATTGTTGAAGATCAAGATGCGCGGCCGCATCGGCGATGTTCACCTGGAAAAGGAAGTGGCGCCGGTCGTGGTTGAGCCGATATTGAAGGCGTTTAGTCCGTAGAGCAAAGGTCTATTGCCCACGGTCGTTATTGACACGAACCCGAAGCGCAAGCGAGGAGGGTAATGCATTCTCTCGCTTGCGCTTTGGGTTCGTGCCGAAGCTGTCATTCTCGGCCGCATGAAGTATAGCCCGCTGCGTCAGCAAGGGATTTTGTCTAAATCCCTTGCGGACGCAGCGGGCTAACAAGCAAAATGCCTCTTATGAAGCGACGGGCTTCGCCGTCGGCGGGATGACGTTGACGCGACGACCTTGGCGGTCGAACATCACGACGCCTTCGACCATCGCGAAGAGCGTATCGTCCTTGGCGCGGCGAACGCCGCGGCCGGGATGATATTTCGTACCGCGTTGTCGGATGATGATGCCGCCGATTGGCACGGAAGTGCCCGCGTAAACCTTGACGCCCAAGCGCTGACTGTTTGAGTCGCGGCCGTTGCGGACGGAGCCTTGACCTTTTTTGTGAGCCATCGTTGTTCCTCAGAAGCTGCGTCCCGCCGCTTATTTTGCCTTCTCGGCCGGCTTCGCCGGCGTGAGGCTGGCCGCGCTCAACTGGGTAGCGCGATAGATCCACTGGTAGGGACCGACAAAGTGGATCTCGTCGGAAGTCATGTTATAGCGATCCCCGAGCTTTTTGAAGTTTAACTGCAAGGTTTTTCGCCGAATGATCGGTTCCTTGTCGGCGCCGAGCGGATTGTCGGTTAGCGCATAGCCGTTGGACAGGCCGGCCACGTAGATGCTGAAACTGTTCGTATCAGGGTCCACGTTGTCCCAAATCGCGACGCCCGTCACGGCCTTGGGCATCGCGTTGGGGCGAGACGGGGGGATCGGTTCGGCCGAGATCGTCACGGAGTTTTTGATGTTCAGGTAGCCGGTCGGGTCTTCGATCTTGAGGATGGAATCTTGCACCTTGGGCAACACCTGATCGCGATAGACGGTGTGCTTTTCGTTGGCAACCAACTCAAAATCGGGATAGAAGGTGTGGGCTTCTTTGGTCTTGTTGATGACTTGATACCACAAATACCAGCAGACTTTTTGGCCGCGTCCCGGCACGTCCACCTTGATGAGACGGGGATCCTTGAATTTGAAATCGAGAACCCAGACTTTGCTATCGGTCTTGGGATTGCCGTCCTTATCGTAGATTTGGTCGATGTCCTGCACGTTGGGCGCGGGCTTGACGACGCGCTCATTCGGATTGGCCGCCAAGGTCAGTCCTATGACGGAAAGCCCCGAAGCCAAGACCGCGACAAAAATCAAACCGTTGCGCAGCGGCGCCCAGCGCTTTGGTTCGTCATGCCTGAACTCCATCCGTAAGTCTTTCAGTGCGCGTACTGCTAGCGCCGCGCTCTTCACTGCCCATTCTTATAGCAAAAGGAGGAATAGCAGGTCAAGATGGATTGCCGGTGTACTGTAAGTCCAGCGAGGCTGCATCCAAAGGTTCGACGGCGGTGATGTTTTCTAGGGAACACATCCGGGAATCATCCGGAATCCCATCGTCATTTTCTCCAACGCCCACAAGAACAACCGATTGAGTAAGCCAAGCTAGTTTGGGGTGGCGGACCTCGTAGCTTTTCCCGTTCGACATGAGGATACGAAAAGGTTTGAAGGGTTGTTGCTTCAGAATCGCCCGAAATTCTTGAAACGTCATAGGGAACCTCCTCTAGGGCGTCGGGGTTGTGTTCAACGGCTCCACCGAAGCGACGTGGAGCAGTGAGCAAATGTAATGCTCCACCGGAGCGTTTTCGTCAATTTCGCCGGCGCCGACGTTAATGTCCGTTCTGGTAAGCCAAGCCATTTCGGGATGGCGCACCTCATAGCTCTTGCCGCTTGACATTATGATACGGAAGGGCCTGAAGGGCTGTTGCGCGAGTAGATCACGGAACGTCTGCCTCGTCCTATTCACCATCCTAAACGCCGACTGTTCGAGCGTCAATCACGGCGAACCATGAGCCCGCAGACTATACGGCGTTTCCAGTCCGTGCTTTTCCATGAGGTTTTCGTCGGCCAATATCGTGCGTGCAGGCCCGTCAGCGATAAGCCGGCCGCCGTCCAACAGCAGGACGCGCGGGCACATCTGTAACACCAATTCGAGATCGTGCGAGGCGATAATTCTCGTTCCGGGCAGGCCATTGAGAAGGCGGATAAACTCGCGGCGGCCGCGCGGATCGAGATGCGAGGAAGGCTCGTCCAACAGCAGTACGCCCGGCCGCATCGCCAGGACGCCGGCCAACGCCACGCGCCGCTTCTCGCCGCCGGACAGGTGGAACGGCGGTCGTTCCTCCAACCCCGTCAGCGCCACGGCCGTCAGCGCCTCGGAACTGCGGCGCCGCACCTCGTCCGGCGCCAAACCGAGATTGAGCGGACCAAAAGCCACGTCGTCGAAGACCGTCGCGTTGAATAGCTGGTCGTCGCTGTTCTGGAAGACAACGCCGACCTGAGAGGGAAGTTGACGGCGTTGACGCGCGGTCATGCAAATCCAGTCCACCGACGCGCAACGTCCGCGCCTGCGGAACGATCACGCCGCTGAGACACAGGAATAAGCTCGTTTTGCCAGCGCGCCGTTGGGGCCGATCAGGGCGACGTTTTCGCCGACGGCGATATCAAACGTAAGCCGATCCAGAGCAATGGGCCCCTGCGGATAAGCGTAAGTCAGTTCCGATACCTGGATGGCGGGGTCGGCGGACACGGCGAACCTTTCGTGCAAGCGCTCGTTTATCTCGCCCAGTCCAACACACAAACGCCCACCGCGCCGCCGGTGACAACCAAAAACATCAACACGTCGGCGGCAGAGGTACGGAACTCGGTCAGTGAACGGAATTGACCGTCGAAACCGCGACAGCGCATGGCATGACCCACGCGCTCGCCGCGCTCCCAACCTGCGCACCAATAAGGCGCCCGTCACGGCGCCGACGATGCGATAGCTATGGAGGTTGGCTCGGTTGCGATAGCCGCGCACCCGCAGCGCCGTCCGCAGCCGGCCTAGTTCGTCGGCCAAGACGAAAAGATAACGGTAGCTGAGAAGAGCCAATTGAACCAGCAGGCCGGGCACACATAGCGCATGGCCGGCTTTGAGTGTGGCGTCGAGCGGGGCAGTCGCCAGCACCACCAGGGCCAGCAGGACGAGAGCCGCCGCCTTGCAAAACAGCACCACAGCGGTTGCCGCGCCGGGAACAGAAAGCGCCGCCGGCCCGAGACGCCATACGGAAGCGGCGTTCGCAGGCAGGAAGATCAGCGGTACGGCGAAGAGGGCGACGAAGAGGAGAACCGGCCCCGAGCGCCGCGAGCCGGCACCATCGCCAGGGCAGCCGCCCCCAGAGGGCCAGCATAAGACGCCGGCTACCGCCGCGGCGGCGCCGGCCGGCGTGTGAACCACGGCGGCAACCAGTCCGGCCAGCGTGATCGCCGCCAATTTCCAGCGCGGATCGAGCCGACTTAGCGGCGAAACGGTGCGCGGCGGCGGCGTGAAGGCGAGAGTCATCGGCAACGATAAAAAAAGCCCCCGCCGGTGAAGGCGGAGGCCGGTGAAAGAGTGGGCCGTACCTCAGCGACGCGGGGGAACCGTGCCGTGCGTCATTGTATGCGCGGACGTAGCCTGTTTGGACGCGCCGCTGGTCTGGGCTTTCAGTTCGGCTTCGGCTTCGTTCCAGTCCTGGAGATGGCAGCCGTGCGTGCAGCCGCGCTTCAACCATTTTTCGTAGGCCAGCTTGGCGATCTTCTCCTGCGGGATGTGCGACGTGGTCGAAGTGGACGGCGTCTTGGTCTGGGGCGGAGTGGCGACGCGGGACATTTATTGTCCTCCTTGAGGTAAAACAGGATGCGGGTCACACGACCCTTTCCAACATAAGGTGCATTGCAGCACATTCATGCGCGCTTCGCAAGCAGAATTCCGAAGAAAAAAACCGCCGCGCCTCGCAACGCCTGCCGTCGCGTCATCCCGGCAGGCGCCATACCAGGCAAAGCGGCCGTTCCTCTCGAACGTATCCCGGCAGCGATAAATCGGCTTGCGTTGAATAGGCGCGACGGTCTCCGTCTGCGCTGGCGATATTCGTACAATGGCCGCACTCCAGCGGGCCGGCTTTTGGCGTCCGGAGGGAAGGCATAAAAGATCGCCCCTTTTTCGTCGGCTTTGCCTACATGCAAGCCATGCTTCGCCGCCAACACCGGCACGGAGCCAGGGAACGGACGATTCGGGGCGAAGAACACCGCGCGGCCCTCTTTCTTCGGCCGCACCGTGGCGAACGTCTCAGGAACGCCGCCTGCCGATACGTCGTATACCGGGGCTGGAATCCCCAAGCGCGGGACTGGAGAGGTCCAATTTATAGAGGATTTGATTGTAGTCGTACCGCGGCGTCGCATCGGGATTGTTGGAGAAGGTCTGGGAATACGTTCCCTCGAAGAAAATCACCCGTCCGCCTTCCTTGTCAAACATCGGGTCTTGCTTCGGGTTGTAAAAGCTGTAATGGTCATGCGTTGCCACTTTGACCGCGTAAACCCAAGGCCCGAGTGGATCGTCGGCCTCCGCGTACCAGACTTCGCCAAGGAACGATGTGCTCCCTTCCAATTGCACCGCGATCATCACCCATCGACGGCGGTATTCATTCCAATAAACCGATCCGGCATGGGCGAAAATTGGCTTGTCGCCGTCCCTGTCCCGCAGTTGCAATAGAGCTTCCTTGGCTGTCATCTTGCCGGCCGCGATGAACCGGGCCTGCTCCCCCGGCCCCACGGCGGGGACGCCTTTTCGCCAAGCATAGTGAAGTCCTTTCCCGTCGTGGTCGAATACGGGATGCTTGAGACTGGAACCTTCCTTGAGGCAGGTATAGGATTCATAATCCCCAGGACGCGCGAAATGTTCCGGGCTGGCGAGAACTGCGCGTTAATGGATAGGGATTGGCGAAATAAATATAATCGGCGCCGTTGTCGGCGTGGCGGAAGGCGTGGCCCGATGGAAAGGCGGGCGTTTTCATGTCCCAGTCGGCCAGCTTTTCAAACTTCTCCTTGTCATCGTCGAAAACCGCGAGGCCGCGCGTAAACCTTTAAGGGCGGTTCGATTTTGACGTAGGAACCGTACAGCCTCTCCCGTCCACTGGCGTCGGTCAAAGGGACGAGAGACGCCAACCAGGTCGGCCCATTGCCAGGCATCCGCATCGTCTCTTTGGCAAAGCCGTTGGCGCCGGTGAAGTAGGCCAAATTGACGCCGACTTCCGGATCGAGACCGCCATGCGCGGGCAACTCGGAAACGGCGCCGGTCACCTGGAAATTGCCGAGAGGATAGCCAGGGCGATTGGTGTCGCCCCAAAACCAGAAAACCTTCTTCCCATGAATCGCGTTCAGAACGCTATCGGAGCCGAGGACCATGCCGTCCAGAACCGGATTCTTCAGAGGTGTTTTAGCGCCAATCAAAATGCTGTCGGCGTAGACGCCGGCGCCGGTCAGTCGATAGAGGCGCTCGGCGATATTGAGGCGATGAATCTTCAGCGTCGCGGCACCGCCGGCCGTGACGTGGAGCGCCGGCGCCGCGGATGCCGAAGCCGTCCTTGGGATACTCATAGCCGTTGCTGGCGACGTTAAAGAAGACTGTCTTTCCCATCAGTCCCGGCTCACGAAAAGCCACGACGCCGTTGCTGTCGGTGAAATAGCGAACAGCGTTGACGGTGCGCAGCTCGACCAGCGGTACGCCGCGCCCTGTTTCATCGTCCACCACCTTGACGGCGAAATAGGAGTTGGCGTCGTTCGTCGCGGCGGACGCGGCGGGCGCGAACATCAGTGCGAGAATCAAAGCACGCGAAGCCATCGTTTCCTCCTGTTTACCTAACGTCGTCAATCTATCAGGTGAAGCGAACTTGTTTTCTACTCGCCCCGCGGGTATCTGGCGATGCGGGCGATTACTTTTCCCGAACGGAAGGATTCGTAGATGTCCCGTCGCTTACTGACCGCCGGCTTCGTGCTGGCCGTGCTGTGGTGCACGCCGTCGGGCTTTGGCCGCGTTGCCGCCAATCCGCCCGAGCCGCCCATCGTTGGGAACAACATTCCGTCGCTGTTTCAGCCTGCGGCCGTCGGTTCGGCGGACGATGGCCTCGTGTCTTCTGTATGGCGTTCATCCCCTGTTGGCTCTGGCGCCGACCGAGGAATACCTCGATGTGGATGAGGACGATGAGGCTCCGGCGCCGACGAAGGTGATTGTGGTTGCGCCTCCTGCGACGACCGATGCGCCCTCTCCAATGTCCCTATATGCGGCAACAGCAATGCGCCCCCGACCGGCAAGCCGTCCTGTTCGCCGACCCCGACTTTTCGCGCGACGTGCTGCAAAACCTGGAGGCGCTGCGCCAGGGCCGCGAGTTGTTGGACAAAGGTCGTGAACTCGGCCGCACCGGCCATATCATGGAAGCGCTTGACGCTCTGGGTATGGCCGCCAGCTTATGTCCCGGTAGTCGTCTCGATGAGGAAATTCATTCCGCGGCCGACCAAATCCTCGCCAACGCCAACGACGTGGAACGTGGGAAAGAACCCGTGGCGACCGCTGGCGCGAGTGAAGAACAGGAGGCACCGGTCGGCTTGTCGTCTCAAGGTTGGCTGGAGATCGGCGTCGGATTGGACGGCGGCTTCCGAATGTTTACACAATTCCCAGGTGGGAACACTCGTCTGGCATGTCGAGTGCAACGCGAATGGTTGGTCCTATTGGACGGCGCCGTAACGGGCGCGACGCAATGACTGGTTTGCCCGACTGGTTAGCCCGACCGCGCAAGCGAGGGATGGCGTCGGCGACGCCATCCCTCGCTTGCGCGTCGGGCTAACCGGCCATAACTCGTTCAGACGCCCGCCTCGGCGGTCTGCAAGTATTGGAGAATCTGACCCACGCTAAGCCTCTCGACGCCGGGAAACAGATTCATTTGGACCGCCAGCGCGACGAAGATGTGTTCTTCATCCAGCAGCCCCATGTCGCAGGCCGTCTGACCAAACTTCTGGCGCCGACGACGCTTCTCCATCGCTTCGAGAACGCGATCCACGTCTGAATGGCACATCGCCTTCAGTTGAACCAAGATTTCGCCGATCTTCCGACGTTCCGGCATGACCTTCATTCCTTGTTGGCGCTTAGAGCCTGGGGGAAAAGGTGTCTGGAACCCTGAAATTCAAAGGTTCCAGACACCTTTTCGCACAGGCGCTTACAGCGACGGCTGTACCGTCTGAAATAATTCGGCAATCCTCATGCCGAGACCCAATGAAATCCGGTAGAGCGTCTCAATCGACGCGGAGTTCTTGCCCAACTCGATCTGCGACAAATACCCTAGCGAAACTCCGGTTCGCTGCGCCATTCGCGCCAGGGTCAACCCCAGGGCTTTGCGGCGTTCGCGGATGGCGGCGCCGAGCGACTCGCGCAGCGCCGCTTCCGAGATGCGCAGCAACCCCTTGCTCTCCAAACAGCGGACGACCGTGCGTTGCAATTGCGCAATCTGAAAAGGCTTCGTGAGATAATCGTAAGTGCGCGCTCGCAAACAACTCAACGCGCTGTCCATCGACGGATAAGCCGTTACCACGATCACGCTGGCCTCGGCCTGGAATTCGCGCAGCCAATCGAGAACTCGGCCGGATTCCAGTCCTGGAATCACGTAGTCGAGAATGACGATGTGATACAAGCCGCCGCGGAGAACCCCCTCCATCTCGGTAGGGTCAGACACCACATCGATCTTGAAGCCGTTCGGCGCCAGGGCGGCGTGCATAAGATTGCAGACCGAGGGGTCGTCATCCAGAATTAACACGCGCACCTCGCCGGCCCGGTAGAGACCGCCGACGTCGGGAAGGGGACGGCGCCCGTCTGGCGCTACATCGCTGGAAAAGACTGCGTCCGATAGCGAATCCACGCCATTGCTCAGGGAGAACCTTGCCACGCCTTGCTCCTCATAGGATTTTCGAGACGCCGCGGACGGCCGCCGCGCCCTTGTTCCGTTTATAGCGATAACGACGGCCGAATCACGCCGGTCCCATCAGAGACCAACCGATTGGAGGGGGTATGATCGATGGCGCCGCGCACCGCGGCAGCAATCCATCGGGGCGAAACGGCTTGGAAAGAAAACTAAAGCCTCGGGCGAGGACGTCAGGGTGGAGCAACTCATTGGGCGCCTGACCGCTCATGAAAAGGACGCGGGCGTAGGCGTCGCGGCTCAACAAACGGCGGGCAAGGTCCATGCCCGAAACTCGCGGCATGGCCAGGTCCGAAACCACCAAATCGAAGCGGTCGTCAGCCGCCGTCGCATAGCACGCCAACGCCTCCTCCGCACTCGTCGCGGCTTCGACGCGATAACCGGCCCTTACGAGTGTAGCACATATCATGCGAAGAATGCTTTTGTCGTCGTCAACAACCAGAATGCGATCACCCTGGTCCGCCGCTGGCGCGACCGCGACGGGGCTCGGCTGGCTGGCGACCGGCAGGTAGATTTCGGCGATGGTCCCGCCGCCGGCGCCGGGCCGCAAACGGAGACCGCCGCGGTGGGCGTGCAAGACGCCGTAAGCCACGGCGAGGCCGAAGCCGCGGCGCCGCGGTTTGTTGGTGAAAAACAGTTCGGCGAAGAGACGCTTGGCCACGTCAGCGCTAAGGCCCGGCCCGGAATCGGTCACCGCGATTTCGATGTAAGACCCCGGCCGGGCGTCGCCATAGAGACCCAAGCAATCGTCCGCGCCGAGTTCGACCGCGCGACTGGAGACGCTTACCGCCCCGGCGTTTTGCATGGCGTCGCGGGCGTTTTCCAAGAGCGCGGCAAGCACCAGTCGCAGTTGGCCGGCGTCGATGGCGGCCTGCGGCAAGCCGTCGCCGAAAGCCGTGCGCACGCTGAAGAAGCCGCCGGACGGCGTTTGACGAGCCGCTTCCTCGGTGATGACGCTCGCCGTCTGGCAAGACGGAACGCCGCCCGCGTGCCGGCGGCAAAAGAGACGCAGCAGATTCGTCAACTCGGCCCCATTCTGAGCGCAGCGCTGCAACTCGCGGAGATAACGGCTCATTTGCGATTCGGCCGGCGCCTTCAAGGCCAAGCTCAGATCGCAGAAGCCGATTACGCCCGTCAAGACGTTGCCGAAATCATGCGCCAGGCGAGAGGCCACGCGCGCCGCCGCTTCGAGGTCTTTTTGCCGTTCGGCTTGTTCCAATTGTTCCGCCCAGCGCGAGCGCGGTTCCGCCGCTTCCAAGAGGCGGCCGAGGGCCTGTCCGGCCAACGTCAGAGCGGCCGCTTCGGCGTCGTTCCACGGCGGTCGTTCACCGTCCGCTTCCAACCAGAGCATCCAGCCGCAATGAGCGTGAGCGCGTATCGCCGTCAGCAGCAGGCGACCGTGTTCTGGCTGAGAAGCGGGCAGCGCGGTCGGAGACTGTCTGAACGCGTTGCACCAATTGTTCATCTTGGGCATAGGGTACGCGCTCATCGCCGGCCGGCCGACGGATGAGGACTTTGGCCGAGGACAAAGCGGCGAGGCCGGCGCCGGAAGCGGCGAAGGCGACCATGAGGCTTGCCAGTAGACCGTCCAGGCTGACCGTGTCCGTCGGCGCTCTGACACAGCAGACCATGAACGAAATCCAGCGCGGATCGGCTGGCGTCGGGACCGGCCCGCTGCAACTGTCCGTGACCGCCGGCCATAACGGAATGCTCCGTAAGAAGGATTGGTTGAGATTCTACCTCCGATCACAAAACTTTAGGACAAGAATTGATGTCGCGTCAAATAAATTCGGAAAGAAGGGCGCCACGCTCACTCGCCGCTCTCGCGGAAGCGATATCCGATGCCGCGCACTGTTTCAATGAAATCCATCGTCCCCAGCTTGCGGCGCAGCGTTTTGATGTGAACGTCAATGGTCCGCTCCAAGACAATCGCCCCATCGCCGATGGCGGCGTCCATCAGCTGGTGGCGCGTAAAGGCGCGACCGGGCTGGCGGACGAGACATTCCAAAAGGCGGAATTCCGTCGGCGTCAGGTCCAGTTCGCGGCCTTCCACGTAAGCCCGATGCCGCACCCGATCAATGCGAACGCTGAGGTGTTCGCTGACATCAATTGGCTCGCCGGACGCATCGGAACGGCGTTGGATCGCCTTGATGCGCTGAAGCAGGACTTTAACGCTAAACGGCTTGGTGACGTAATCGTCGGCGCCAAGCGAGAAGCCGACGACTTGGTCCATTTCTTCCGCCTTGGCGCTCAGGATGATAATGGGGATTTCCTTTGTCTTTTCGCCGGCTCGCAACTCGCGGCAGACTTCCAGACCGGGCAGGCCCGGCAACATAAGGTCGAGAATAATCAGGTCCGGTAACAGCGTCTGAGCCTTGCGCAAACCTTCTTGTCCGTCGGCCGCCACGATAGTTTGGTAGCCTTCGCGCTCTAAACTATACGTTAGCGGATCGGTAATCTCTCTTTGATCTTCGATAATGAGAATGCGCAACCGGGCCGTGGGAGTGATGGGGCCTAAGGACGCGGCGGGGGCCATGACAAGAACTCCGCTGGTGAATTGGTTCATCGCTTCTCAGGTCGGGACGGCGGTTCCTGGCGTGGGTTCGAGCGCAACCCGAACGCAGGCGGCGCGAGGCCGCAATCCCAGACTCCTTTCAGGTAAAATCAGAGGGCGTCCGTGTTGTCGCCGTAGGGTCGATGGCGAACAATCTCTCCTTCAATGAGATAGATCACGTCTTCAGCGATATTGGTGGCGTGGTCGGCGATCCTTTCCAGATGGCGCACGGCGGAGAACATCGACAAGCCAGGTTCGACTAGGTTCGGCGACGATTTCATTGCCTCCACGATCTCGTCAATGATTTGCTCGTTGTAACGATCCACTTCGTCGTCCATGCGCATGACGGACTGCGCCTGCGACTTGTTAAGGTTGACGTAGGAGTCGAGGCTCAGGCGCAACATCGTGGTGGTCAGGTCGGTCATGTGTTGCAGTTTACGCGGGATTGGCAGGAACGGGGGTTGAGCAAGGTGGATGGCGCGTTCGGCGATGTCTTCCGCTAAGTCGCCGATGCGTTCCAGATCGACGTTAATAAGCATAGCCGCCGCGATTAAACGGAGGTCCACCGCCACCGGCTGATGCAGCGCCAGGATTTTGAGGCACTCTTCATCAATATGGTTTTCCTCGTTGTCAATCTGTCCGTCGCCGTCGATCACCTCCCGCGCGTGATCGACGTTGCGCTCCTGCAACGCCAGAATCGCCTTAGAAACGGCGGCCTCGACGAGACCGGCCAACGCCAGCATATCGCGCTGCAAGCTGTCAAGATCGCGCTGAAGGTGCTTGGACATATTGCTCCGCTGTCAACTTTCTTGGCGAGCGGGGGGCGTAAGCCCCCTGATTCTACATTCATTCGCCGATAGTATGCCGAATCAGGGGGCTTACGCCCCCCGCTCGCCCACTAACCAAACCGCCCCGTAATGTAGTCCTGCGTCTTCTGAATCTGCGGCCGTGTATACAGCTGGTCGGTGGAGCCGGACTCGATCAGCGCGCCCTCGAAGAAGAAGGCGGTTCGATCCGATACTCGCGCCGCTTGCTGCATGTTGTGCGTCACGATGGCAATGGTGTAGTCGCGTTTCAGCTCAAAGATCAAGTCTTCAATGCGCGCCGTCGAGGCCGGATCGAGAGCGGACGCCGGCTCGTCGAGCAGCAAGACTTCGGGATCCGTGGCCAGGGCGCGGGCATGCAGCAGCCGCTGCGCTTGGCCTCCGGACAGGTTCAAGGCCGAGTCGTTCAGACGATCCTTTACCTCGTCCCACAAAGCGGCGCCGCGTAGACAGCGTTCGGTGATCTCTTGCAGTTTCGCTCGGTTGTTCATGCCGGCAACGCGCGGCCCATAGACGACGTTTTCAAAGATCGACTTAGGGAACGGGTTCGACTTCTGAAAGACCATGCCCACGCGTCGCCGCAGGTCCACCAGATTGACGCCGCGGCCATAAATGTCCACGCCGTCCAGGCTGAATGTCGCCGTCGTGCCGCGTCCCTTCGATCAGGTCGTTCATGCGGTTGAGCGAACGCAGAAACGTCGATTTTCCGCAGCCGGACGGCCCGATCAGCGCCATTACCGACCGTTCCGGAATGGTCAAGGAAACATCGAACAACGCCTGCTTTTTGCCGTACCAAAACGACATGTTTTTGACGACGAACTTGGCAGGGACGTTCGGTTTGCTTACCGGTTCGCGGCCGTTGAGGCTGCGCTCGGAAATGATGGCTGAGTAGGAGAGCGTGGACATAAAAGTCGCCTGAAAGCCGCTTGTTATCTGCGCGACGTTTTGATTCGCCGGCAAGACGCGGAGGATAGTTTATCGGATAAGTGTGTAGTTTTGATGAAGATGCTACGGAGATTCCAGAAAGGACAATCATGTCGGCGTCGCTCGCGGCAAGCGGACCGTAAACGTGGCGCCGCGACCGGCTAGGCTGGCGGCCTCCACGTTTCCCTTCATGGCCTGAGTCAAATGCTTGACAATGGCCAGTCCGAGACCGGTGCCGCCCATCTGACGCGAGCGCGCCTTATCCACCCGATAAAAGCGCTCGAAGATGCGCGGCAAATCCGTTTCGGGAATGCCGATGCCGTCGTCGGCGACCTGGACCCAGGCGTGCCCATTTTCCTCGCCCCAGCCCACCCGGATGTGGCCGCCTTCGGGAGTATATTTCAGGGCGTTGTCAAGCAGATTGTCGAGGATTTGTCCGACCGCTTCCTGATCGGCCCAAACGACCGGCTCCGGTTGCGATTCCGACGCCAAATCCAGCGTTTGATGACGCGCTTCGGCTTTGGGCCTGTGTCGTTCCAAACAGGCCCGCACCACCGACGGCACCGACACCGCCTCGAACTCGAACAACTCCTCGCCCGATTCGACGCGCGCCAGGCTCAAGAGGTCGAGGATGAGCAGGTGCAGCCGTTCGCCCTGAGCGGCGATCTGTTCGAGGAAGCGAATGCGATGTTCGGGGTCTTCGACGGCGCCGGCCAGCAGCGTTTCGGTGCAGAGCTTGATGCCCGTCAACGGCGTCTTGAGTTCGTGGGAGACGTTTGCGACGAACTCCTGACGCAAGCCGTTCGAGTCGGCGCAGTTCCGTGTTGTCGTGCAGCACCATCACGGCGCCGCGCGGCGGCGGTCCCGGCAATCGGGCGACGTGAAGCGTCAAGCTGCGCGACGACCCATCGCTGGAACGCAATTCCTCGCGGCAGGGTTCCGGCCGATTTTAGGGCGTGTTGCACCACGTCCAGCAGAGGCGCGGCGCCGCACCACTTCCCACAAGCCGCCGACCCACCGGCTTCCGCGTCGGAAACTCCAGCAACTCCGCGGCGCGATCGTTGGCAAAGAGGATGCGCTGCTCGGCGTCCAAGGCGACGACGCCTTCGACCATGCCGCTGAGAATGGCGCGAAGTTGTTGACGGTCTTCTTCGAGCGCGGTGATGCGCGTAGTCAGCTGCTCGCTCATCAAGTTGAAGGAACGACCGAGGGCGCCGACCACTCCGGCGCCGTCCGGGAAGACGCGCTCGTCGGGTTTGCCGGCGGCGATGCGATCCGCCGCGGCGGTGAGATCCTGTAGAGGCGGCGTCATGCGTCGAGTGACGCCCGACGCTGAGAACGGCGACAAGGAGGATTCCGGCTGTCGCCGCTGCGATCAACCAAAGTGTAAGACGCCAACGGACGTTCGCATTGTCCACACATTGATTGACGGCGAAGAGGCAGAGCGCCACGACCGTCAGGACGGCGAGACTGAACCGGAATACCAGGCGCCAGAACATAGATACGGCTTCCGGCTTGGAGAAGCGAACGTCAGTCGGCTTGGCTGGCTTGTAAAACGCGCTTGCCCGCCACAAGCCGAATGCCGAAGTTTAACACCATGATGACCACGAGCAAAACAAAGGCTGCGGCCCATGCCTGACGGTGCCAATCTTCGTAAGGGCTAACCGCGTAATCGAAGATGTAGACCGGCAACGACGGCGTGAAGTCGTTGAGCGACCGCGGCCAATAGGAATTGCTGGAAGCGGTCAACAGCAGCGGCGCCGTCTCCCCTGCGACGCGAGCAATGGCCAGGAACACCGCGGTGATGATGGCCGGCAGCGCCGCCGGCACGGTCACTCGGACCACCGTTTGCCACTGGCTCGCGCCGAGGGCGGAGCTGGCGTTCCGCAGCGTCCTGGGCACGAGTTTCAACGCTTCCTCGGAAGCGCGCATGACGATGGGGATCATCATCACGCCCAAGCGCGAAGCCGCCGGCCAGCCCGGAGAAGCTGCCGGTAATCGGCCGCACGATTACGTAATAGCCGAAGATGCCGATGACGATGGAGGGAACGCTGCCAAGCATTTCGGCGACGAAGCGGATCGACCTGGCCCGAGCCGGCCGCTGCGATATTCGGATAGATAAGATGGCGGCCAGCAGACCAACCGGAACGGAGAACGCCGTCGCCAGGCCGACCATGAGCGAAACTGCCGTAGAAGGCGTTGGCCATGCCGCCCCCGGTCTGACCGACCGGCTGGGGCAGTTTCGTGAAAAAGTCCCAGTTGAGCGACGTACCGCCGCGGTAAAGCAGATAGCCGAGGATGAGGAAGAGCGGCACGGTGGTGACGGCCAGGCAGAGCGCCGAGGACGCCGAGAGTGCAGACGGACACCAGCAACGCGGCGGCGGCGACGGCGGCCAGCAGTTGCGTGCGTAAAACCGGTTCCTGCACCGTGAAAGCGACGGCCAGCCAGACCCGCCACCAACAAAAGCAAAATCGGATAGCCGATCTGGGCGTACCGCCCTTCGCCTCCCGTCATCAGGCTGTTGATCCAAAAGGCGCGGCGTTTGTGATCCGGCAAGTCCGAGCGCATGCGCCGAGGGAGAACCAGAAGCGATTGCTTGGGGAGGCAATGAGGTTTCGTCTTTCGGGCCTTCCGGCGCGTTGCGAACCGTTGGCCGCCAGAAGGCAACGATGCCGCCCAGGAGCGACTTTCTTGGCCGCGCTTGCTTTGTTACGCTCCAGGTCAATAGTCGGCCGGCGGCGCTGAACGCCACGCTGACAAGCAGCAACACCAGACCCAGCTCCACCAGCGACGACAAGTAGAGATCGTAGGTGGCCTCGGTGAATTCGTTGGCGATGACGCTGGGGATGGAATTTCCCTTGGCGAAGATGGAGAAAACGATGTCGGGTCGGTTGCCGATGAGCATGGTCACGGCCATCGTCTCGCCGAGGGCGCGGCCCAGGGCGAGGAAACTGCCGCCGATGATGCCGGGCTGGGCGTAGGGCAAGACCACGGTTCGGAGCGTCTGCCATTTGGTGGCGCCAGCGGCCAGCGCCGCTTGCCGTTGCGAGCTGGGCACGGCACGGATCACGTCGAAAGAAACGGCCGCGACGTAAGGCACGATCATGATGCCAAGAACAAGTCCGGCGGGCAGAATGCCAATGCCGGCCTGGTCGGGGCCGCCTAGCTGGGCAACAAGAGTTTGTAGGGCCGGGGCCAGCACGTACATCCCCCAAAAGCCATAGACGACGCTGGGGATGGCCGCCAGCATCTCAACGAGAAACGCCCCGAAGCGTTGCGAAGCCAAGGAGGGGCGATCTCTGCCAGGTAAGTTGCCGTTCCGACCCCAAGCGGCACGGCGATGAGCATGGCGATGACAGAAGTGTGACCGTGCCCCAGACGAAAGCCAGCGAGCCGAAATGCCTATGGTGCCGGCTCCGGGTCCCACTTGCCGGTCGTGAAAAAGGCAATGCCCGTTGACGGTGATGGAGTCCCACGACCGCCATGACAAGGACGGCCACGAGCAAGGCGGCCAACAACACGACCAAAATACCGGCGGCTTGCGTAATGAGCCGGAAGACCGCGTCGCCCAGACCGGAGGCGGCGACAAAGCCTCTCGGAAATCGGGGCGCGCCGCGAGCCGATGCGACTTTCGCTGGCGGAGGGGGCAAAGGACTTTCGGGGGTAAGGCTCATGTCCAATGGTCCGTGGGAGGACTTCTACTCGCTCGCCGGCTAGATGGAAGTCAGCCCCGCGGCTCACCGCCGCGGGGCTGACTTCCGCTGCATTACTTCACTTGAACCGAGTCGAGCTTCTTATCGACTTTCTCGACAAGGCCCTTGGGTAATTTGGCGTAGTGAGTGCCTCGCAATACTGTTGGCCGTCGTGCGTACACCAGCGGAGGAAGTCCACGACCTGTTGGCCCTTGCCGGCCGGCTGGTTGACGTAGATAACCGCCCAAGTGGTGCCGCTGATCGGGTAAGAGTCCTTTCCGTCGGCGTCGGTGATCGAGTAACGCAAGTCGTCGGGAATGTTGGTCAGCGCGTTATTCGCCGCCGCGGTGACGGATTTCGAGTTCCGCCTTGATCGTGGTTCCGGCCTTATTCATCACCTTGCCGAACTTGATGTTGTTCTGCGAGGGCGTAGATCAGCTCGATGTAACCGATGGTCCCCGGGGCTGCCTTGACGCGCCCGGCCACGCCCTCATTGCCCTTGGCGCCCTCGCCCGCCGGCCACTCCACAGACGTGGCCGGCGCCCACCTTCTGCTTCCACTCCGGGCTGACCTTGGAGAGATAATCCACCCAGATGTAGGTGGTGCCGCTGCCGTCGGAGCGGTGGACGACGCCGATGTCCTTGTCGGGGCAGCTGCGACGCCCGGATTCAGGTCCTGGATCGCCTTGTCGTTCCACTTCTTGATCTTGCCGAGGAAGATGTCGGCCAGGACGGGGCCGCTGAACACCAGCGGTTCCTTGACCTCCTCCAGGTTGTAGGCGGGGACGACGGCGCCCATGACGAGCGGAATGTGGAACACGTCGCCGCCGACCTCCTTGGCTTTCTTCAGTTGTTCTTCATTCATCGGGCCGTCGGTGCAGCCGAAGTCGGCGGTCTTGGCGGTCATCTGCTGGATGCCGCCGCCGGAGCCGATCGACTGGTAGTTGACCTCGACGCTCTTGGCCTTGTCGTACTCGGCGGACCACTTGCTCATCATCGGGTAGACGAACGTGGAGCCGGCCGCCGTTGAGCCGCGGCTTGGCACCGGCTCCGCTGGGGCCGCAGCCAAGGCTGGCGGCCCCCAAGCACGCCAAGCTAACCGGAACGCGTTCGCATCATTGTTCGCATGGAACGCCTCTCCAAGTGTTTCTAGGGCAATGTAGGTTCCCAGTCTTGGCGGGCTTACTGTACGTGACCTGCGGGACGAATCTGTGTGGGATTGTGAAAATATCGTGAAGACGCGCGGACACATTACCGCGAGCGCAAGGGATGGGGTCCAAAACCTCGCTTCGCGCTCAGCGACTGGTTTAATCGAACAGACCGCGCTGCCCGTCCGGCGGCTGTTCCGCTCTTGAGCGAGCCGGCCGAGCAGCGTGAACGCTCGCGGCGTGGCAACGCGGCCGCGCGGCGTGCGGACGATGAACTGCTCGCGCAGCAGATACGGCTCGATCTCGTCGCTGAGCGTGTCGGACGGCAGGTTCATGGTGGCGGCCAGCGCCTCCACGCCGGTCGGCCCGCCCTCGAAGACGCCGACCAGCGTTTCCAGATAACGGCGATCCTGCTTGTCCAGACCTTCGCGGTCGACCTCGGCCATGTCGAGAGCTGCGCGGGCGATGTCCAGGGTGATGCTGCCGTCGGCCTCGCTGGCGGCGTAGTTGCGCGTCCACCACAGGCGGGCGTTGGCGATGCGCGGCGTGCCCCGGCTGCGCTTCGCCAATTCCAGCGCGGCGTCGTCGGTGATCGGCGGTCTGCAGTTTGCGCGAGTTGATGCGCACGATCTCGGCCAACTCCTCGACGGTGTAGAACTCCAGATGTTCGTGCATCTTGAAGCGGTCGCGCATCGGGCTGGACAACATGCCGCTGCGCGTGGTGGCGCCGATGAGCGTGAAGCGCTTGAGCCGCATCGAGATGGTGCGGGCGTTGACGCCTTCGCCGAGAACGATGTCGATGCGGAAATCCTCCATGGCGGGGTAGATAAACTCCTCGACCACGCGCGGCATGCGATGGATTTCGTCGATGAACAGGAACGAGCCTTCCTCGACGTTGGTGAGGAACGGCAGCAGATCGGCCGGCTTGGACGAGGGCGGGGCCGCTGGTCATCTGGATCGAGGTGCCGAGTTCGTTGGGCAGCACGGTGGCGAAGGTGGTCTTGCCCAGGCCGGGCGGGCCGTCGAAGAGGATGTGCGACATCGGCTCCTTGAGCTTGCGGCAGGCGTTGAGGACGATGCCGAGCCGGCGCACGACGGCCTTCTGGCCGATGACTTCGCGCAGCCAGCGCGGCCGCAGGGCGGCGTCGTGTTCGCGCGCGGTTCTCGTCGTCGGGGTCGGATTGGACGATGGCTTCGCGGGCCATGATAAAGTCTCCACGGACGTCGGCGAGCGGGCGTAAGCCCCCTGATTCCGCACACTGACAGCGATAACAGGAATATCAGGGGCTTACGCCGCTCGCTCGCCTCATGCTTGCTTGTAAATCTCCAGCAGCACTTCCTCGACCGACTTGAACGACTTGCCGCCGGCGAGAGCCTTGTCCAGCCGGTTGCGCGCCTCCATGCGGGCGTGTGGCCGATGCTCATCAGCGCCTGGTAGGCGTCCTCGAACACGTTGCCGTCGCCGACGCGTCGGCGCCGCCGTTCGGATCGCCGCCGGCCAGCGCCTGGGCCGGCATCAGGGCGAACTTCGTCACCTTGCGTCGCAGCGTGGCGATGATCTGCTCGGCCGTCGCGGCACCGACGCCGGGCAGCGTCGTCAGCCATTTGGCGTCCTGCCGCTGGATGGCGTCGGCGATTTCCTTGACCGGCCGCACCAGCGCCTTGAGCGCCTTCGCGTGCCCACCTTATCCACCGTGCAAAAGAGGTCGAAAAAGTCCAGTTCCGCTTCCGTGGCGAAGCCGATCAGCCGCGGCACCACCCGGCCCTGCATCGGATTGCCGTCGAGATAATGGCTGGTGTGCAGCGTCGACCTCCTGACCGACGCGCGTCTGCAACGCGCGGCGCACGAACTCCGGCACCAGCACCTCATATTCGAGCGGGCCGACTTGCAAGCGAACGCCTTCGTCCAGCACGCGGTTGAGTACGCCCGTGATCTTGGTTATCATGTGCCGCCTCACGCCGGACGTTTCTGAACGTAGTAATGGCACAGCGCCGCCGCCAAGGCGTCGGCCACGTCCGGCGGCTCCGGCAGCTGCGGCCAGCCCCAACTCGCGCTGAATCGGTGCGCTGCACCTGCTCCTTGGACGCATGGCCGTTGCCGGTGATCGTCTTCTTGATGCGCGTGGCATTGTAACTCAGCACCGGCACGCCGCGCAGACCGGCCGCCAGCAGAATCACCCCGCGGGCATGGGCCATCAGGATGGCCGTGCGCGGATGCTTGTAGTGGGCATAGAGCTGTTCCACCACGACAACTCCCGGTCGATATTGTTCCACCACTTCAACTATACCATTGTACAGCACTTGGAGGCGCGGAGCCATGTCAATTGCGGCGCGGCCCTCCGCGCTGCGGACGACGCCGGCCTCGCAAACGTCGGGCGCGAGCGGACGTACTTCTAAAACGGCGTAGCCCGTGGTCTGCAAGCCGGGATCGACGCCGAGGATGCGCAGTCCGGCGCAAAGGCGGCAGAGCAATCGGCGTTGACGGGGCTGCTTTCATGGTCCTAAGCGTACCGTCCCTGCTCCCAGGAACAAGGCCGACCGGCTTACGTTTAGCGGGCGAACCATTGACGACGCCTTTGGCCGGTTGGTATTATCCCTATCACGATTTGAACAAAAGGACCAAGTACGCAACGGCGCGGAGAGTGCGTTCATGAGCATCGACCCCCAAGTGTTGCGGGCCGAGCGCCACGAAGAAGTCGGCCGCCTTCTTCAGCGCCGGCGCCGATGTCTTTCTCGATTGTTGGGAACGCCGCGCCGCCGAGGAACAGCCACACGCCGCTCGCGTCCATGAGGCGGTGTTGCGCGACCACCTCCTAAACTTTCTCAAAACACTAGGGCGCGATTTGGCCGACTCCATCGGTCCCACCGGCGGGGGCCAAAGCTCCTGCGCGGCGGACCACGGCGAACAGCGCTGGGAGGCGGGCTGGTCGCTTACCGAAGTCGTCCGCGACTACCAGATTCTGCGACTTGTCATTGTCGAGCAACTGGAAGGCGGAATTACAACGTTCCCTGCGCCGCCGTGAAGTGCAGGCCATTGGTCTGGCCCTGGATGAGTCCATCGCCGCCAGCATCAGCGGCCTACGTCCAGCACCGCGACGGCGCCTTCAAAAAGCTCGAAGAAGATCTGCGCAACCAGGCCGACCAATTGCGCCAGGCGGATCGCCGTAAGAATGAGTTCCTGGCCACGCTGGCCCACGAACTCCGCAATCCGATGGCGCCGATATTGAACACCGTCGAGATGCTGAAGCTCCTCGGGCCGACCGACGCCAACTCGCATCAGGCCAGCGGCATCATCGAACGGCAAGTCAAGCAGATGGTGCGTCTCGTGGACGACCTGCTCGACCTAACGCGGATCGCCGAGGGCAAGATCGAGTTGCGGCGGAAGAAGTTTGACCTGGCGGCGGCGGTGGCGAGGCCATCCAAACCGTGACGCCGCTGTTCGAGGCCCAGCAACACCGACTGTCGGTTCGCTGCCGACGGAACCCTCTACAAGCGGAGGGAGACCAGGTCCGGATCGTACAGATTCTTGTCAATCTCTTGACCAACGCGGGCAAGTACACGGACAAGGGCGGCCGCATCGAGTTGACCGCGGCCCGCGAAGGCCATGAGATCGTGCTGACGCGTGCGTGACAACGGCGTGGGCATCGAAGAAGAGATGCTGGGCCGCGTCTTCGATATGTTCACGCAGGTCGGCGACTCGCTTCCCCGCTCGCGCGGTGGTCTGGGCATTGGTTTAACGCTGGTTCGTCAACTCGTGGAACTACACGGCGGGAGCGTCTCGGCGCAGAGCGAAGGCCGGGATCGTGGCAGCGAATTTATCGTTCGTTTGCCTGCCTTAGAGGCGCCGTCCAACGTGGAAGCCGCCACGACAAGCCGGCCCCCAATATCACCTTTACACATCCTTATTATCGAAGATAACGCCGACGCGCGTTCGACGATGGAACAACTGCTCGAACTGCTCGGCCACCGCGTTGAGACAGCGTCAGACGGACCGCAGGGCGTCGAAATCGGTTTGGCGAGCCGGCCAAACGTCGCGCTTGTCGATTTGAGCCTTCCGTCCATGGACGGCTTGGAAGTGGCGCGCCGCCTGCGGGCCGGCTTGGGCGAGTCTATGTGGCTGATCGCCCTAACGGGCCACGCTTCGGAAGAGGACCGCCGCGTTTGCCTCGACGCCGGCTTCGATGACCACTTGGCCAAGCCGGTGGGTCTGGAAGCACTCAACCGCATTCTGGCGGACGCGGCAAAGGGGGGCGTTCCCTAACAAGGCGTCCCTGCGAAATCGGCGGACGCCGAAACGCATGTTTTTCTTCATTTCACCAAAGGATTCATCATGCGATGGTTGAATGTAGGCGCTCTGTGTGCTGCTGGTCGGTCTGCCGGCATTCGGGAGCGGCGTCGATGGTAAAGACAAATCCAAGGAACCTACGAAATCAAAGGTGGTTGAGGAAGCAGAGACGCTAATCGCGGCCCATCAACAGGCCGTGATGGAGTTCTACAAAGATCGAGAAGAGAAGCTAAAAGCCGCCAAGACGGCCGCGGAACGCGCCGCGGCTATCGTCCCGTTTACCAAAGCTCAGGCCACGATTGACAGCCTTTGGGATTTGGTGGAGAAGAATCCCAAGGACGTTGAGGCGGCCGTCAAGGCGTTGCAATGGCTGGCAAGGAACGCAGTCGCCGACCACAAAAATCCAAAGAACCGCGCTTGGGACGTGCTAATCAATACTTACGCGGCCGATCCTAAGATTGCTCCTCTGGTGAATACGCTCGTCAGCCTCGATAACACATACGCCCCCCCGCCTCAAATGGAAAAGTTACTGCGGACCATTTTGGAAAAGAATCCCGCGCGGGAAGCAAAAGGCAAAGCGTGCTTGTTATTGGGCAACCATTTGAACTGCGTTGTCGCCGTGGTCCGGCGCATCAAGGAAGAGCCTGCGGAAGCCGCATCGGTTCGAGCGTTTCTTGGCATAGATGCCGTTGTGAAACTGAAGCAGGCGGACCCCGATCAGCTGATCAAGGAGATGGAAGCCGCCTTTGAAGAGGCAAATACCAAATATGGCGACATCGTTTTGTATACCAACCCGAAAACCATGAAGAAAACCACCGTCAGCGACCGCGCGACGGCAGAACTGTTTGAAATCCGCCGTCTCGCCGTCGGCAAGGAAGCGCCGGACATTGTGGCGGCGGACCTCGACGGCAAATCTCTCAGCCTGAGCAATTATAGCGGCAAGGTGGTTGTCCTCGATTTCTGGGGCCACTGGTGAGGCCCCTGCCGCGCGATGTACGCACACGAGCGGTCGCTCGTGACAAGGCTGGGAGACAAACCCTTTGCTCTGATCGGCGTTAACAGCGACGTGGACAAGGAGGAACTAAAGAAGGCCATGGAGAAAGAACATATTACATGGCGGTCGTTTTGGGACGGCCCGGAGGGCACAGGCGGCCCGATTGCCGCGCAATGGAACGTCCGCAGTTGGCCGACGATCTATGTGGTCGACGCCAAGGGCGTAATCCGGTTTAAGAACATTCGCGGCGAAGCCTTGGACAAGGCCGTCGATCAACTGCTTTTAGAGGCTGAAAAAGACGGCAAGAAATAGGCGTTGGTGATCGTGGGGGCTAACGCCAAGGGCGAGAACCTATTGATCGTTCACCCCACGCTGCCAGCCCGTGCCGCCGGGCCGATCTTCCAACGTCACGCCCAGTTCGGTCAGCCGCTTACGGATTTGGTCGCCGAGAGCGAAATTCTTGGCCTTGCGCACGTCCGCACGCAGGTCAATGAGCAATTGCATCAGGCCTGCCGACGAGTTTGTCCTCGCCGCCCTTCGCCGCGACGACCGGCACCAGGAACAGGCCGAGAATCTGGCTCAATTCCTTCAAGACGCGCACGCCCTCGGTAAACTCCGCTTTCGTTGGCGGTTAGCGGCGTCTTCCAGTTTCGTTGTCATCGGCGATACGATTCAGCTCGTTGAGCAACTCATAACAGCACGCCGATCGCGCCGCCGGTGTTGAAATCGTTGTCCATATATTCCAGGAAGGCTTACGCAGACGCGCACGATCGCTCTTCATTCAAACGCCATCCGCCAGATCAAGTCGCTTTCCGGATGGGCGCTTCAGGGTGAAAAAGTCTTCCTCGGCGATACGCTGGAAGCGCTCGAATAGGCGATAAAAACCGTCCAGACTCCGCTCCACTTCCGCCAGCCGGTCGTCGCTGTACTCAATGGGACTGCGGTAGTGAGTACTCAGGAGTAAAAATCGCACCGTTTCCGGGGGAAACTTTTCCGAGCAAGTCGACGACGTTTACCACGTTGCCGACCGAACCCGCCATCTTGGCGTTGCCCATCTTCAATAGTCCGTTGTGCATCCAGTAACGCGCGAACGGTCTGATTCGGTATAGGACTCCGATTGAGCCAATTCGTTCTCGTGGTGCGGAAACTGCAAATCGAGGCCGCCGCCGTGGATGTCGAGCGTTTCGCCCAGCAACTTCATGCTCATCGCCGAGCATTCGATGTGCCAGCCCGGTCGGCCCGGCCCCCACGGGCTGTCCCAGGCCGGTTCGCCCGGGCTTGGCCCCTTTCCACAAGGCGAAGTCGCCGGGGTTGCGCTTTCTGTCGCTGACTTCGATGCGGGCGCCGGCTTCCAGTTGCTCCGGGTCGCGATTGCACAGTTTGCCGTAATCGGCGTCCTTGCTCACGTCGAAATACACGTCGCCGCCGGCCGATAGGCGTAGCCCTTGTCGATGAGCGCCGCCGCATCATCTCGATCATCTCGGGAATGTGCTCGGTGGCCCGCGGCAAATGGTCGATGCCGGTCACGTTCAGTTTCTTTCAGGCAATCGAAGTAGTCGACCGTCATCTTCTCGGCCAATTCCTTGACCGTCGTGCCCAGCTCCCGGCGCGGATGATGAGCTTGTCGTCCACGTCGGTGATGTTGACGACCCAGGTTACCTGATAACCGAGATAGGTAAGTAGCGCTTGACGGTGTCGAATATCACGGGGCCGACCATGTGGCCGATGTGGCTTGGCTTGTAGACGGTCGGCCCGCAGACGTACATGCCGACCTTGCCGCTTCGACCGTCTGTGAACTGGTTTTTCCTCCTGGTTAACGTGCTGTACACGCGCAAGGCCATCGTCAATCTCCTTCTGTAAGCATCCTACGTTGCCGGCTCGATCAGCACCACCACCTGGCAGCCGATCGCCTCGCCCGGCCGATGTGGCCGACGCCCTCGCCGGTCTTGGCCTTCACGTTGACGGCGTTCGCTCGGCCACACCCAGCAACTGGCGAGGTTGCCGGCGGATTCGGCCTCTTCACCGGCCCGAGTTTCGGCTCCTGGGCGAAGATAATCACGTCCACATTGACCACGCGCCAGCCGGCGCTGATGTCAACCGCGTCAGAGTTTCGCGCAGGAAACAGCGCGGAGTCGGCGTCCTTGTAAGCGGGATCGGTGTCGGGATAGGCGTCGCCGATGTCGCCGAGGCCGGCCGCGCCGAGCAAGGCGTCGGTGACGGCGTGCAGCACCACGTCGGCGTCGCTATGGCCGACCAGTCCGCGCGGATGCTCGATGCGGACGCCGCCCAGCAGCAGCGGCCGGCCTTCTGCCAGGCGGTGAGTGTCGTGACCGATACCGACGCGCATATAAACAAGTCTCCTGGCCGAGGCGGATCGGCTCCGGCGGATGGATTGTAACGAGCGACGCGAGCGGCGAAAAGACGGGCTGGCTCTGTACTATGGTTCAAGTTGACTGTACGATGCGGACTGATAAGTATCTGCAATTCCGAAGGACTAGATCATGGACCGCGCCACGTTCGATAGCACAATTCGGGCTTTCAAGCACCGGACCCCTTATAAACCGTTCACGATAGCGATGGTGAATGGAAACCGGTTTGAGATCGATCATCCTGAGGCGTTGGCGTTGAGGGATGGGATGGCTCTATTTTGCCGCGCCGGGAAACGTACCCGTAATCTTCGACCACGAGGGAGTCAGCGAGGTGGTTGGCGATCTGGCCGGTAATCCATCGGAGTGACGCGATGAGCGGCCTGTGCTGGCTAGAAATGCAACCAAGAGAAGCGGGCAGCGTTGGCATCGTGTTCGGGGACGAGGATATCGTATGGCTCTTATTGAGGTCGGCGGCTGCGTTTTCGATGAAAGACAATTCGGTTTATCCCATGGGTGTGAAGCGCTCGACCCGATCGGGCAGGAAGCATTCGTCAACCATGTGCATCTTGCCGGTGACGCCGCTGTTGAGGCCGATCGGGTAGTTGATGGTTGGATGACCGAGATGCGTTCGCATTGGCCAAACCGGACGTTTCGTATCTACCGCCAAGTCGAACCAACCGAGATCACCATTCGATTCCACTTGGTGCGGCCTAGCTTGGCGAACTGGTGTGAACAAGGTGTTGAGATCATCACAGTTTGTAAGCCCGAGGAACTCAAGCAGGCGGCGCCATGAACGAAACCGATCCAATTGTGGAGGAAGTTCGCCGCTTTCGTGGCGCCCACGCCGCCCAGTTCAATTACGAGCTAAAGGCGATCTTTCAGGACATCAAGGAACAGAAAAAACGCAGCGGCCTCAAGTTCGTTTCGTTTGCCGACGAAGTCAGCGTGGAAGCACCTGGAAGTGAAAAGGGGCCAGAGGTTGAGTAGGAGAAGACGCGCTGACCCGAGCCGCCTGACACCAATCAGCCGCCGTCCGGCGGCTGCAATTCATCGCGCCAGCGGCGGCATGTCGGCAAACGCGGTCTGGTAAGTGGCTTCCAGCGGCACCTTGACGCAGCCGTTCGGTTCCAGGAACAGCGGCATGTCCGGCAACAAATCGCCCACCGCAATAGGTTCGATGTATGCCCGTGTGATCACGTCGCACTCGTAAGCCGCCAGGGTCAACGGTTTGTCCAGCGGCAGGACGAACGAATCATCCTGCACTTCGGCCCAGATTGCGGCGTGAACACCGTTCGGGTCGCGCGGGCCGGGCGGGAACGAATCGACAAGCAGTAGGTGAATCCGATGTTCGAGCAGCTTGCACGCCTTGCCCACGAATGCTCGGAATGCTCGGCGGCTCGATTTATTTCTGGGCGACACAATCTCGATCATGGCGACAAGGCGATCATCGCTGATGTGGCGAATGGCGATGGCGCCTATCTTCCGCTGGTTAAACGCCTTTAACGTCGCGGCTTCAGTCAACGCATAGTAATCCTCTGGCAATATTCTCACGTTAAGCACGTCGCTAATCGCTGAAATCCAGCCATGATGAAACGCATGAAAGATGCAGGCTTCCACTTGCGTCCAGTCGTGTATCGGCATGACTTGTTCTTCCAAGATTGGCTACGCTAACACTTTTTCCGCCCCGATCACTTGCACGAGCACCAACACCACGACCGCCGCCGCGACCATCAGCAGCGACACCGCGATGGCCGCCTCCAGATTGCCCATGCTCAATTCCAGGTAGACCGTCGTCGAGAGGACTTCCGTGCGGAAGCGTGTGGCCCCGGAAAACACCAGAACCGGCCCGAATTCCCCCAGTGACCGCGCCCAAGCCAATGTAAACGCCGCTGTGACGCCGCGACGCGCCTCCGGCAACGTCACGCGCCAAAACGCTTGACCGCGACTGCAACCGAGGGTCATCGCCACCTGTTCCCGGCGCCGCGGTATCTGATCGAACGTCCCCGCGCATCGTCCGCACTGCAAAGGCGCAGGCCACCGTGAACTGCGCTAAGATGACGCTTGGGATCGCATAGGTCACGGAAATAATGGAGTTGATAAAACGTCCGGGCGGCGTCTGAAACAGAATCAGCAGGCTCAGGCCGACCACCAACGGCGGCAGCACAATGGGCACGTCCATCAGCACCGCGATCAGCGACCGGCCGGGAAAGGCGAAACGCGACAGCAAATAGCCGAGCGGCACGGCGACCCAGACCGACACAATGGCGGTGATCGAACAGGAAAGCAGGCTCAGCCAGACGGAATAGCGAACAGCCGGATCACCAAGGACTTTCCAGATACGAAAAGGCGATGAATAGGAAGCGTCGGCCGTCAGCATGGCCGCGATCAGCAGCAGGTAGGCGCCGCCGAGGATCGACAGGCCCAGATAAAAGGGCCAGTCGGCCGGCGTGCCGAACGAGGCACGGTCAGGAGACCGTGCCTCAACATTAGGTTGCGGATCCGCCATGACTATTTCGCCCCAACCGTTGGGGCACGGTCTCCTGACCGTGCCCGATGAAGAGGATCATAGCCGTCCTGCTGGAAGAGCGGCTGGCCCTTGTCGCGGTCGGCGAGATATTGCGCGAAGCGCAGCGCTTCCGCCGGCTGCTTGCTGATCGTCAGTACGCCGACGGCGACAACGGCGTAGACATCGGCGAACACCGGCAATTCCACCGCTTCGAGCCGTGGATTCTGGCGAACGGTCGCGTCCCAGACGAAGGCGGCGTCCACGGAACCAATCACGACGTCATTGGCCGCGTCGTTTACGGTCGGCTTCATGACGAGGATGTTCTTCTCTAATTCGGCCCAGCGTCCGGCCTTGGTTAACACGGCCTTTGTTACTTTGCCAATGGCCGCCGCCTCTGGATTGGCCTGGGCGAGGCGAACGCCGTCGCGCATCAGGTCGTCCAGTGAATGCAGATTTTTCGGATTGCCTTTGAGAACCGCCAGCACCGGCTTCATGTGCGCCAGCGGCAGCGTTTCCTTGACAAGTCCCTTGGCGCGGGCCGCGTCAAGATAACTATCCTCGGCGGGCAGGTAGAGGTCGCCGCGTTTGCTCGCTTCGATGCCGGCCAACAATGTTTGCGAACCGCCGTACTGCAATTGCACTTCGACGCCGTTTTCCCGCTGATACTCGTGCGCGGCCGTTTCCACGGGCGGCCGGATGCCGGCGGCGCAGTAAAAGACCAAGGTACGTCGCGCCGGCGGGTTGCGGAAAAGGAGCGCGACCAATGCGATCAGCACGAAAGCGGACGCCAGGAACGCCAGCCAAGCGAGATTGAGGCGAGCGAAGCGGTTAGGTCGTTGCATCATAATTTCACTTTACCGAATAGGACGATACTCCGCACCGCTCGCCATGAAAAAGATGGATTGCCAGTCGCGATTGGTTACAATGGGCAAAAGGTTAGGAAGCGCATTGACAATCGCGGAGTCCGCCAAAAGCGAAAGGAATGCTCCTTGAACGTCAACTACCGCCTCGGCTTATTGGCCTTGCTCGCCTTAGTGGGTCTTGCTCCGCCGACCCACGCCGGCCAGTTGGATCAGTTCGTGCCCATTGATTCGACTTTTATATTCAAGGTCAATGTCCGGCAACTTTTGGACTCGCCCCTGGCCAAGGATTACTGGGCGCCTGGGCTGCGCTGGCAGTACAACCAAGCGAAACACAACGATAAAGGCGAGATGGGCGCCTTTTTCAAGGACGTCCACTTCGATCCTTTCAAAGATCTCGATAGGTACTTTTCACCAGCACGGGCGAAAAAGCGGCGCGGAGCGGGCTGGCCGTCCTCCGGGGACGTTTTGATCCAGGGAAGATCCGCGCAAAGGTGGAAAAACTCATCAAGTCCCAACCTGACAGCTTTAAGATTATCGAGGCGTCCGGCGGCAAGGGCGGCGATTACCGGATTTATCAGGCCTATCCGGGATCCCTCGGGGCAATCTACGTCGCCCTGCCGGACGCGACGACCCTGTTCGTTTCGGACGATAAGGCCGTGGTCCTCGACGCCCTGAAGAAGTTTGGCTCGCATGGAAAAGCCGACCTGAAGAATAAAGACCTTCAGGGGGTGCTGGAGGCTTTGGACGACAAACAAGTAATGGGCGTGGCGTCGGTGGGAAACTGGCTAGATCAGTTTGTGTCTCCCACGGTTCATCATCCGGCCAGTCCGCGAGTAAGCCAGCAGATGGACAGCTTGCTAGAACGTTTTGTTGCGCCTACCGTCCTTGACCAACTCCACAAATCCATCCAAAACGTCGCCGCCTTTAGCGGCGGCCTAACACTGGGCAAAGACATCAAGCTCGAAGTGGCGCTCACCGCCAATACGGTGGACGAAGCCAAAAGCACCTATGCCGTCGCCAACACCGGCGTTCGTTTGGCCGTGATCGCCATGACGTTGAAGCAGAACCAAGACAACCCTCTTGACGAGCTATTCTTTGACCTCGTGACAAGCATCAAGGTCCGGCGCAAGGATCGCACCGTCTTTTACAAGGGCCGCCTCAACGTCGAGGAAGCAGAGACGGCGCTGCAAAACGCGGGCGTCGATATCAAGACGCTGAAAGAGGCGTTTAAGAAGCCCTTTGAAAAGTAAGAAACAACTTTCGGTTCGCCCGCTCTGTCTTTCCTAGCTCCGCCGGCTGACAAATCTGTTGCGCAGCGCACTAGTGCTTTGTCAAAACTAAATTGTCGGGTAGCCACGTTCGCCAGAACGCGGGTTTCTCCGGCAAGCACCCGCACTCTGGCGAGTGCGGCTACCCGAAGTTTTAGCGTTGACGAAGCACTAGGACCCAAAGGAAATAGATCGGCACTCCAACAAGCACAATGGCAAAGCCCGGCCACGTCGTCATCGGCCGATACACCAACAGCACAACGACCAGCACCGTCGCTCCGACAATGTACAGCTGCCGGCACGACGGGATAGCCGACGGCGCGATACGGCCGCTCCGCATCCGGCCGCGTAAATCGCAGACGAAAGAGACCGACAATGGTGAGAATGTAAAACAGCAACGCCGCGGAGATCACGTAATCGAGCAGATCACTATAGAGATTGCCGCAGCCTCGCCGGATCGCTTCCCGTGCGCGGCAGGACGAGAAGGCAGGCCCATAGGCCTTGCAAGATCAACCCCCAACCGGGCACTTTGGCGCGGTTCAGTTCGCCGACCTTGCGAAAGAAAAGGCCGTCGCGCGCGATGGCATAATAGGCGCGATGCCGGCCAGAATGAGACCGTTGTTGCAGCCGAACGTCGAAATCATGATCGCCGCCGCCATGAGCGCCGCGCCGACGTTCGGGAAGATGTGTTCCAGCGTCGCGGTGGCCACGCGTCCCTCAGCGGCCGTCTGAATGTCCGGAAACGGCAGAACCACGAGATAGGCAATGTTGGCAAGCAAGTAGAGGCCGATGACAAGAGCCGTGCCCAGGCCAAGAGCGAGCGGTAAATTGCGGCGCGGATTGCGCACTTCGCCGGCCGTGAAAGTGATATTGTTCCAGGCGTCGGATGAGAAAAGCGATCCGGTTTGCGTCACACAAAGAGCGATGAACAGGCCGAACGCCGAGACTGCGGTTAGACCCTCCATCGTGGAGCCGATCACCGATTTGGATGGATGGGGACTCCAGAAATCGCCGAAATTGCCAGTGACGGCGCCCGCGTTCCAGCCGATCAAAAGGGCCAGCACAATCAGCCCCAGCAGGGCGCCGGTTTTGGTCACGGTAAAGACATTTTGTATGATCTTGCCGTATTCGATGCCGAACAAGTTGGTGACGGTGAGCAGAGCGATGAGCAGGACCGCGAGGAGTTGCGCGGTGGACAGCGAGAGGTAATAGCCGGGGGCGATTAAATGCGGAGCAATGAGATACTTATTTTCGCCTATAGATGGCCAGAGGACGCCGGCGAACTTGGCGAAGGCCACGGCGACGGCCGCGATGGTGCCGGTCTGGATGACGAGGAATAGCGTCCAACCGTAGAGGAAGCCGCACAACGGCGAAAACGCCTCGCGGAGATAGACGTATTGGCCGCCGGCGCGCGGCATGAGCGCGGCCAACTCGCCGTAGGACAAGGCCGCCGCTACGGTCAAGACGCCAGTCAATAGCCAGCCGACCAGCAGCCAACCGGGACTGCCGATGCGTTGGGCCATGTCCGCCGACACGATGAAAATACCGGAGCCGATCATCGAGCCGACGACGACCATCGTGGCGTCGAAGAGTCCGAGGCCGCGCTTAAACTCCGTGTCGAGGCCAGCGTCGAGCGCGGACTTTTCCATATAGGCTTCTCAAAGGGACGAGCCAAGGCGAGCGGCGGGGTTTATCCCCGCCGGCCCAACCCGGCGGGGATAAACCCCGCCGCTCGCCTGAGTTCGTGCGTCTGAGAGATGTATAGTAACGGCGCGCCGCCCGGTTCTCAACTGCTACTGTTGGCGTAAAAGAAACCACCAGCTATGGGGTTCGTTATGGCGCGTCGGCCAGGCGGCGGACGCCGCCAAGCGCTCGACCATCCGGCCGGACGTCGGTTCGGCCGGTTGCGACGCCTCACCAAGCCAGTCGGAACGGAGATGGGCGAGGCCGGCAAGCAGAGCCGTGGACAGGATGAAATAAAGGACGTTGGAACGCTTCATGGGTCGCCTCCTTTTCCGCGACCGCCCTAGCGGGTCGGTGCGAACAGGGAAAGCAATTCGGGCGCCGTAGCGTGGCGCTTTAATCGAACCAGCGGCATAAGGGCTATTATAGCTGTAGTTTAAGACATGAATGCGTTCGCCGTCTTATGCCGATCGGATCGGGCGCCTTTGGCAACTTTTACGCGCCCTCTTTCAAATCCAGGCCAACGGATCGCGCTCTGCGCCGACTGGACCACACCTGAACGTCCGGCCATTCCGCCTGTAAACGATCCGCCAACTCTTCAATGCCGCAACGCTCCGTGGCGTAATGGCCTGGCAGCACCATCGCCAATCCCTGGGCTTCGGCCGCAAGGTAATCGTGGAAGCGCGCTTCGCCGGTCAACAGAACGTCGACGCCGGCGCGCACCGCATCCGGCAGCAGCTCGCCGCCGGCGCCGCAAGCAATCGCCACGCGCCGCACTTTGCGTTCCGCATCGCCAACCACCTGCACATGGCTCGCGCTCAGCGATTTCTTTACCGCCTCCGCGAACGAGCCAAGAGACATTCCATCCGGCGTCGCCCCGATGCGGCCGACGCCCTGGCGCGACGCCGAAGGTTGCAGCGGGTAAACATCGAAGGCCGGTTCTTCGTAGGAGTGAGCTGCGGCGCACCGCCGCCACAACCGCGTTCACGTCGCCTTCCGGGCAGACCGCTTCCAGGCGCCATTCGGCGACCTGCTCGCGCCGACCTTTTTGGCCGACGGTTGGATGAGCCGCGTCGGAACCAAAGAAGGTTCCCATACCGAGAAGACGATAACTACACTCGCTATAGTGGCCGATACGCCCCGCTCCGGCTTCAAACATCGCCGCCGATACGCGCTCCAGGTCTTTTTCCGGCGTGAAGACGACGACCTTGCAGGTCCGGCCGGCCTCGCGCCGGCGCAGCGGTTCGACGTGGGTTAAGCCGAGGCGCTGAGCCAGCAGTTCGTTGACACCGCCGAGGGCGTCGTCGAACGCTGTATGCGGACTGTAAACCGCGACGTTCGCGCGGGCCAAGGCCAGCACCATGCGGCCTTCCGGCGTGGCGTCCGTTAGCCTCTTTACGGATCGAAAAAGGATGGGATGATGGGTTACGATGAGCTGTGCGCCTTCCGCGACTGCCTCGGCCGCGCTGTCCGGCGTCACGGTGAGGCACGTCATGATCCGGCGTGCATCCGCCGTGCTTTCACCGAGCAGCAGACCCACATTGTCCCATTCGGCGGCCAGCGCCGGCGGGGCGAGGCGTTCCAGGAATCCCACCACGGCGGCGACGGTTGGCATGAGTTAATCCAGTAGGCGGTCAATCGAATAAGCGGGCAAACTCTTCCCGGGTGCGACGGTAGCACTCGCAACAAATCGCTTCAAGACCCTTGCGATTAACAATATGGACCTTGCCCCGTCCGTTATGGATCAAACCCTGTTCCTGAAGCGGCTGAAGGACTTCCGTTACGCTGGCGCGGCGCACGCCAAGCATGATCGACAGAAACTCATGGGTGAGCGGCAACACGTCGGATTCGATGCGGTCCTGCGTCATAAGCAGCCAACGGCAACAGCGTTTTTCGACAGTGTGCAATCCGTTGCAGGCGACCGCATAGCCGATCTGCGTCTGTAAAGCGGAATTGTAGAGGTTGAGCAGCTTTCGCAAGGGGCCGTCCCTGTCTGCTTCTTTTTTCAGCACGTCCGCCTTGATCCGCATGGCGTCGCCTTCCACCTGCACCATGACTTCGTGCGGAGACGTTGCGCCGCTGATGAAAGCCTGGTGGCCGGCAACTCCCTCGTTGCCTATGGTCGCCACCTCAATGGCGCTGCCGTCGTCCATAATGGTCATGGCCGAGATGACGCCGTCAATGGGAAAGTAGACGTAGTCGATACGAGTGTAGGCCTGGTAAAGGACCTGCTTCGCGGGATGATGGACCGGTTTTAACTCCGCCGCGAGACGCCGATATTCCGATGGCGGCAAACGGTTCAGTATTTGATTTTTGGAAAGACCGGACAGCGGAAATTTCGGCATCGTTGGCCTCGGTTATCCGTAAGAGGAACACCGATGGCACAAGCGGACCTTGGGAAGTCCCCAATGTCAAAAGGGTGGGTTGTCTACGAGCGATGAGAAGTTGGTGACAGCCGCGTCAGCAGCGTCGTTCCCGTCTTCCTATCCGCATTTTATACTATTGATTGGCTTCTTACAAGATCCCGGTCCCGATGCGGCCATGACAACACGTTAACACGATGGGATGGGCCATCAAAACAATTCCAAGAAAGTCAAATAACTACGCCAATATGTACGATTTCGCACAGACGGGCAGGAGGGGGGCCGCCAGGATGAACCTATCAAGTTCAGCACCGCTCACGAGAAGGGGACTGTATTGCCATGACAGCGACTGGGACGGAGCCAATGAACGTGAAGGCTTCCGATAAAGTTGCCGGATTGCGAATCTTGATCGCCGAGGATTATGAGGACAGCGCGGACAGCATGGCCATATTGCTCCGGCTGAACGGCCATCAGGTGGCCGTCACACGGAATGGACCCGCGGCCTTGGAATACGCCCAGATCAACAAACCGGATGTGGTGTTGCTCGACCTCGGTCTGCCGCTGATGAGCGGTTTCGACGTGGCGAAGGGGCTGAGCGGGCCGCGGCCGAATAAGACGCCCTTGCTCATCGCCATAACCGGTTGGGGCCGCGAGGAAGACCGAAAGCGCTCCAGCGAATCGGGGATCGATTTGCATTTGCTCAAGCCAGTGGACCCTGTTCAACTCGAAACGATTTTGCATCGATTTCACAAGCTAATCCGAGGAGTACATGGAGTACCGGCATCGTGAGAAACAACTGGCCTTTCCTGGGATGGTTTTACCACCGAGACGGCCGACGCATCGGCCCCTTCCCACCTCAAGAAATAACGCGGCTGGTCGCCTGTGGGGAATTGCGAGCCTGCGAGGAAGTGTTGCAGGCGTGGAAAGACGACAACAGCCGAACCCGGTACTTCATCAATCACGCTGAATCTTGCGGACAAGAGGCCGGCGGCGCGTTGGCGTGGGCGGCTACTTGAATCAGGAGGGGCGGGGGTAAACGGCCGGGGGTGAAACCCCTGGGTATGGTCTCCTGGATGCGATGCGGACGGAGGCTCTGTCGCCACTCCGGCGCCGATTCGAGGGGAGGAAATCGCCTCCGTGTCAGGGGCGGCGCTCCCGGTTGTTTATCTCCGTTCTTCTTGGCACTTTAGGACTGAATTGATTAAGGCGCCTGCCACGCCGACTTCAGCGGAAACACCGTCAGCGACCGAAGGCGCGTTCGCGCCGCCGCGGCTGAAAACTTCAAGCGCGTGATTGTCGTCGGCGGGGATGGCCGCAACCGATAACGCGACCTGGCCGTCGTTGCCGAAGATTTCGATGGAACCGCGGTCCACAAGCAGTTGCAACCGCACCTTGCCGTCAACTCGTTTCAGAGGCGCCTTGACGTTCTTGCAAGAAATCTCCTGTTTCTCCACATCGTATACGACCGGAACCCCGCGCACATGGAACCCGAAAGCCTTCGCGTCCGCCGGCGCGAACTCGGCGCGAATGTCGAACAGGTCGCCGCGCACTGCCTCTAACGGATTGTCACCCGGCTTTAACACCTGGTCGGCGACGGTATGCTTCTTGGAGTGCAGCGTCTCGATCTCCTTGACCGGCTCGGCGAACATCCGCACGCCGTCGCTCGTCTTGCGCAGCGTCAAGCGGCAGGGAAACGCCATCTGTTGGTTAAACGGCATTCCGGGAAATATGGCGCCGCTGGCCCAGCCGATTTGGATGCGCCGGCCGTCGGGCGCGTTGCTGTACGTTTGCGCCGCGTAGAAGTTGCCGTACCAGAGTTGCTGCTTTCCGGGCTGATCCGGGGTGAAGGTCTTGCCGTCGAATTCGCCGACGACGTATTTGGCGTCGCCGGAATAAAGCACCCATTTCTTGACGCCCGGCTCACCTTGCACCGGGGCTTCAAAGAGATCGGGACATTCGTAAAACCCATCAATACGGCTCTGGTATGTCCACTTTTTCAGGTCCGGCGAGGTGTGAAAGGCGATTCCCCTCTTGCCGTTTGCCTCGTCGTAGACGGCCATGACCCATTGCTTGCTTGGTTCGTGCCAGAGCAGGCGGGGATCGCGGCCGTTGTTCTTGACGACGGGATCACCCTTGAAATCGGTCCAGGTGAGGCCGCGGTCGCCGCTGAAGGCGATGCACTCGCCGCGGCCGGTGCTGGTGTAGGCGGCGGCCAGAGACTTGCCGTCTACGACAGCGCTGCCGGAAAAGCACCAATCGCCGAAGCGGCGCGGATAAAGCGCGATGGGCAGTTCTTTCCAGTGAACAAGGTCGGCGCTGACGGCGTGGCCCCAGTGCATGTTGCCCCAGTTCCAGCCGTATGGATTGTGCTGATAGAAAAGATGATATGTGCCGTCGAAAAAGACGAGACCATTGGGATCATTGAGCCAGCCGCACCGCGAGGTGAAATGGAACTGCGGCCGATGCTTTTCCTTGTAGAGATTCTCGCCGCCTTGGATCGCATCGCTCTGAACGACGGCCGCCAGTCCTTTGCAGTCCGGCGCCGCGCCGTCCACTTCGATGCGCAGACGTTTCCCTTTGAACTCGGAAACGTCGTCAAAGACCCAGAAGCTGGGGACGCCGTCCGCCAGTTCGATTTCGAACTCGCGAACCGTCTTGCCATTAAGGACATAGCGCATCCGCTTTTTGGGTGCGCCAGTCATTACGGGGAGATTGAGATAATGATTCTCAATGGGGATGTCGCGCTTGGCCGGCGGGCCGGCGAACGCGGTAGTTGGAATGGCCAAGCCGAACGAAATGAATACCGTTCGGACGGCGAGAGAACGCATGGGAAAGCTCCTTTAGAGCGAAGATCGTTTAGCCGCGACCCGAAGGGGAGCGCTCTGCCCACGCTCCCCTTCGGGTCGCGGCTAAACGATCTGCACCCACTAACTCCCCTTAAGCGGATTGAACACCAGTCCGCTCAGCAATTTCGGATAGAAATACGTCGATTTCGGCGGCATCTTTTCCAGGTTGCCGGCGATCTGTTCAACCTGTTGCATCGTGGCCGGCGGCACCAGCGCGATCAACCGCCCTTGCCGTTGCGCCGCGCCTTCCATCGCCTCGCGCAGCAAATGGACATATTTGCACTCCGCTTTACCTCCCAACGCCGCCGGCAGCAAGTGGTCCAGCACCAGCACGTGCAAGACGCTGACGGCCAAGCCGCGCCATGCCGGACTGTGAGCGGCGGCGAGCCGCGCCATCTCGTCCGGCGCCCGCAGCCGGGCCGTTTGCCAGACGCCGTCGTCGGTGGTGCAGAAGCCGAGCAAATCTTGCCCGCCGTCCGCCTCAATGCTCTCCCAAGCGTCGCGCGCCGCCTTTTTCACCGACGCCGATCTTTTCCACCTGAAAATGTGTGCCGAGAATCGACGCCAGCCGGTCGGCGTCCAGCGCCGGAAAGCCGGAGATGATGCGATGCGTCGGCAGGATGATGAGGCCGGGATCGCTCATGCTGACAAGCATCATGAGGATGGACTCGGCCGCCGGGTCGGTTTCGCAGGCCGCTCGCCGTTCGTGCAGATAACGCAGACCCGTTTCGTAGCGATGATGGCCGTCGGCGATGAAGACCGGCTTTGGCCCCAACGCGCCTGTGACGGCGCTGACAACGTGCTGATCGGTCACGGGCCAGAGCTTACTGACGACGCCGAGATGGTCGGTGGCTTGCAAGGGAAGCGACCGGCCGACGCCGGCCTGAAGCTGCTTCATCACGCCGTCGTCGGGATCGGGATAGAGGCCGAAGACGGGGCTGAGATTCATTTCCGTGGCCTGGAACAACCGGAGACGATCCGCTTTGGGGCCGGCGAGCGTTTCTTCGTGCGGATAGATGCGGCCTGAGCCGAACGGCTCCAGACGGACGCGAGCCAAGAAGCCGCGCCGCGTAAAGCGGCGGCCCTCCACCTCGAAATCTTGTTCGTAGACGTAAAGCGCCTGAGCGGAATCGCGGACAAGAACATCGTCGGCCTGCCATTCGCGCAGGAGATTGGCGGCGCGGGTGTAGCGGTTTTCCTTGTCGCCGTCGCCGGGTTGTTCCTTGTTAAGGATGAGGCGGATGACGTTGTAGGGGCTGCGGTCGTAGAGTGTTTGTTGCAGGCGCGGAGTCGATCACGTCATAAGGCGGCGCGATCACATCGCTGAGAGCGCCGACGCGGCCCATGTCGTAGCGGAAGGCGCGAAAGCGCGGATATCGGCCATGAATTCATCCTTTACTGTTGCAAGGCGGTTATCTTATACACGCTCGGTAGAGAATGTCCGTTCTCCCCTCTCCCCGGTACTCCGGGGAGAGGGGCCGGGGGTGAGGGGCGAGCTTTCCAAAACCCAACCCCTCACCCCCCAACCCCTCTCCCCGGAGTACCGGGAGAGGGGAGGAAGAAACCGTGCAATTTCAGGGTTCCAGACACCTTTTCGCACAGGCTCTTGGAACGGGTCCATTCAAGCCGGATTGAGAGCGCCGCTAAGACTCTGCGCCAGATCGCCAATCTCCTTAATCACCTCATCCAGCGGCCACTTGCCGACTTGTTCCAATGGCCGCACCAAGGCGCTGCCGACGATCACGCCATCGGCCGCCTCGCGCAGCATTCGCACGTGATCCGGCCGACTTACGCCAAATCCCACGCACAGCGGCAATGTCGTCTGTGTTCGCAGCCACGCCAGTTGATCGAGCAATTCCGGCGGCAAGCGGTCGCGTTCGCCGGTAATGCCCGCTACGCTGACGCAATACAAAAAGCCGGTCGAACGCTTCGCGATCACGGCGGCGCGATCGCGCGGCGTCGTCGGCGTCACCAGATGAATCAGCTTGAAATCGCGCGCGGCGGCCAGGACGGAGAGCGATTCCGATTCTTCCAGAGGCAGGTCCGGCACGATCGCGCCGCTCAAGCCGGCCTCGGCCGCTTGACGCAGAAATATCTCGGCGCCGCGGCGGTGAATCAGACTGTACGAAGTCATGGCCGCTAGTGGAATTTGTCTGTCTTTAATATCCGGCGAGTCAGCGATCCGGCGAGCGCAGGCAAACACATCATCTAGTTTTAAGCCGTGGTCCAGAGCGCGAGTGTAAGACGCCTGAATGACCGGCCCATCCGCGATGGGATCGCTATACGGAAAGCCGATTTCGATGAGATTGGCGCCGTGGACCGCCAGCGTCCGCGCTATGAGGACGGTCCCTTCGAGATCGGGATCGCCGGCGGTAACGAAGGGAATAAAGGCTTTACGGCCTTGGACGTGCAAACGCTGGAACAGCTGGTCTATGGGGTTGTTATTCAATGGCTTCACCCTCAAGCTGCGCCACCTCAAAGCAGTCTTTATCGCCGCGACCGGAGAAACAAACGACGACCACGTCATCCTTCGGCCGTTTCGCCGCTATGCGCATCGCTTCAACCACGGCGTGAGCCGTTTCCAACGCCGGCAGGATGCCTTCCAATCGAGAACATTGGTGGAACGCGGCCAATGCCTCGGCGTCGTCAACGCTGGTATAACGGACTCGCCGACTATCTTTCCAATAGCTGTGTTCGGGACCGACGCCCGGATAATCGAGACCCGCCGACACCGAATGCACGTTGGCCGTCTGACCGTCGGCGTCCTGAAGGACGTAACTGAAGGCGCCGTGCAACACGCCGGGTTTGCCGTGACTGAGCGTGGCGGCGTGTTGGCCCTCATTGGCGCCGCGCCCGCCCGCTTCCACGCCGATGATCTCGACGGGAGCGTCGTCGAGAAACGGGGCGAACATGCCGGCCGCATTGCTGCCGCCGCCGACGCAGGCTACGACCACGTCCGGCAACCGGCCGATCTGTTCTAAACATTGCGTTCGCGCCTCGCGGCCGATTACCGATTGAAACTCGCGCACCATCATCGGGAATGGGTGCGGGCCGACCACGCTGCCAATGATGTAATGCGTCGTGGCCACCGTCGCCATCCAATCGCGCATAGCCTCGTTAATGGCGTCGCGCAAGGTGCGGCTGCCGGTGCGAACGCTTACCACGTCCGTGCCGAGCGCTTTCATTTTGAAGACGTTGAGCTTCTGGCGCCGCACGTCCTCCTCGCCCATGTAGACCTGACATTGCAGACCAAATAAGGCGGCGGCCGTTGCCGTGGCGACGCCGTGTTGCCCCGCTCCCGTCTCGGCGATGACGCGCGGCTTGCCCATGCGCTTCGTCAACAACGCCTGGCCGATGCAGTTGTTAATCTTGTGGGCGCCGGTGTGATTAAGGTCTTCGCGCTTGAGATAAATCCGCGCTCCGCCGGCCGCTTGGGTCAACCGCTCGGCGAAATAGAGCAGCGACGGCCGACCGACGTAGGTGCGCAGGTAATGGTCGAAATCACGTTGAAATTCAAGACTTTTACGAGCGTCTTCGTAGACTTCGGTGAGTTGCCGAAGGGCGTCCATCAGCGTTTCAGGGACGTAACGGCCCCCATAAGGACCGAATCGACCTAAAGCGTCCGGCTGAGCGGTGAAGGAAGCCGACATGATGTTCTCGATGCGCGGGGACGGAATTCAGAGGCGCTTGTCAAACTAGGAGGGGGGCGCGGACGGGTCAAGGCGCGAACCGATGTGGTGCGCCGCCGGAGATCGCCGTATAATCGCGTTGAGATTCAAGGAATGCGTCCGTCCGAGGCAGCCTATGCCGGAACTGCCGGAAGTCGAAACCGTCGTGCGTGATTTACGTCCGTGGCTCGTCGGTCGTCGCTTCACCAGCGTATGGTCCGGTTGCCTCGCCCTGCGGAAACCGTGGAAAGCCGCGTGGAAAAAGCGTCTTGTCGGCCGGCGCATTGCGGCGCTGCGGCGCCGCGGGAAATGGATCGTTATGGAACTGGACGACGGCGGCCGGCTTGTGGTTCATCTTGGGATGACGGGGCAGTTGACCATAGCCTCTACGAAGGAACCGAAAAAGGCGCATACGCATCTGCTCTTCGACCTTGATGAAGCCGGTCGGCAGATGCGATTCCGTGATGTGCGTCGCTTTGGCAGCGCCACGCTGTTTTCCTCCGACGAGGAGGTGGAAGCGTCCTTCGCGGCGGCCGGTCTGGGTCCGGAGCCGTTCGGTCTTGATCCCGCCTATTGGCGACGACGAATAGCGTCTACTTCACGCTGCGTCAAAGCCGTGCTTCTCGATCAGAGCGTTGTGGCCGGCGTCGGCAACATTTACGCGGATGAAGCATTGTTTGAGGCACGGCTGCATCCGAGCCGGATCGCGTCGGAATTGGGCGATGAAACGGCCGACCGCTTGCGACAGGCGGTGGCGAGCGTGCTAAATCGGGCGATTGAGCGCCGGGGTTCGACCATCCGCGACTATATTGGCGGCTCCGGGTTGAAAGGGGCGTTCCAGAAGGAGTTCCGCGTCTATGGCTGCGCTGGGCGGCCATGCTTTCGTTGCACCGCCCTGATCGAGCGCATCCGTCTGGCCGGACGGTCCACGCATTTTTGCCCCAAGTGTCAGAAAATCGCCTCGTTTAGCCGCGACCCGAAGGGGAGCGCGTCGCCCCGGCGCTCCCCTTCGGGTCGCGGCTAAACGAATAACGTCCGAGATTGAGATTCAATTAATGTCTTATCGCGCTTTCAAACGCCTGCTCGGTGAAACGAGCCTTGAACGCAAGTGCCGTTTCCTGTTCGGCGCGTTCATTCTTCTGCTCATCACCAGCAGCTTTTGGCTCTATGCCCGCCAAACGGAAGGCCTCGCTTACGATCAGCTCACCACGACTTGCCGTTTGCTGGTCAAGCATAAGGTAGAACGTCAGCTCGCGTCGGTCTGCTACGCGCCTGAGTCCACACGCGCCTCCACCGCCGAAGAAAGCAAAGCGGCGCAGCAAGGTCTGGATGAATTCCTCCGCGCTTGGCCCGCACCGGGCTCCCTGGGCGAGCATAAGATCTGGATCATAACGCCGCACCACGCGGCCGGAACAGATGCCTTCGGACAATTACACCGTGCAAAGGCTCAAGGAGTTTGTGGACGATCCGAACAAACTCGAAGACAACGACCAACTTTTGTCCGGCAGCCCCCATATTTATTACGCCGCCGTCCGAGCGAGCGAATCCTGCTTGAAGTGTCACCGCGAAATCCAACATCGGGCCAACCCAGACTTGCCGGAAATGCAAGCAAAAGACCTTATTGCGCTTATCAAGATCGAGGTTCCGAGCGAGGCGATCCAGGCCATCGAAGCGGGCGTTCACGTCAACCGGGCCGTATTGATTTCGACGGCGCTGATAACGGCCATCCTCATTATGGCCGGCAGCTATCTCATCGTGCGCTACGTGATTGTCAAGCCGGTCAAGCACCTCAAGGAAGTCAGCGACGCCATCAGCGCCGGCGAATTAAACGTCCGCAGCGAGATTCAAACCGGCGACGAATTTGAAGACTTAAGCCACGCTTTTAATCGCATGTTGCGCAATTTAGTCAATATGCAAGACCGCCTGCGCAAGGTCAACGGCGACTTGGATCGCAAGGTGGATGAACTGGCGCAAGCCAACCTTGCGCTGTACGAATCCAATCGTCTCAAGAGCGATTTCCTCGCCACCATGAGCCATGAGTTGCGCACTCCGCTTAATTCCATTCTTGGATTTAGCGAGGTTTTACAATCCGCTGTTGGCTTAAATGAAAAGCAGACGCGCTGGGTGGGCAACATCCGTACGAGCGGCGAACAGTTGCTTGCTCTCATTAATGATATTTTGGATCTCGCCAAGATTGAAGCGGGTAAAATGCAAGTGCGCGTATCGCAATTCAGTATCTACGACATTTGCGAAGGATTATTGACGATGTTCCGGCCGATGGCCGAGAAGAAGAACATCGAGCTGCGCGGCCTCTTTGCTCCGGACATTCCGCTCTTGCGCAGGACGTGGTGAAGCTGCAACAAATCTTGTCGAATCTGCTGTCGAACGCGGTGAAGTTCACCCCAGAGGGCGGCCGCGTATTGCTCAAGGTCGATGCCGACAAGACGCACTGCACGCTGACGGTGACGGACACCGGCGTCGGCATCGCGGCGGAAGAGCAGGAGTTGGTGTTTGAGAAATTCCGTCAGGCCGGCAGCGCACTAACGCGCGAACACGCCGGCACCGGTCTTGGCTTGTCGATTGTGCGCGAGCTGTCGAAACTGCTGGGGGGCGAAGTGACGTTACAGAGCGACCTGGGCCGGGGCAGCACGTTTACGGTGCGTTTGCCATTGCACCTGAGCGAGGAGCCGGGCTTGGAATTTGACCTGGCCCACGAGGGCATCGACTTATCCAAGGCTCAGCGTGTGGACGCCCGGCTTTATGCCGGCGCCGGGGCCGGCCAGGAGACGCGCATTGACGCGGCCGCGCTGCCGAAATAATAAACTCAACCAAGGACGGAACTGATTATGCGCTTTAGCGGATTCGCATTGTCGCTGTTACTGTTTGCCACTTCCAACGTCTCCGCGGTGGACGCGCCCGCACCGCAATGGATTGTCGTAACCGCGCCTGCCTTCGGCGACGCCGTAAAGCCGCTGCTTGACTACCGCAGGGCTGAGGGTTTCCAGACGACGACGGTGCTGACCACCGACGTCCTTTCGGCCGAAGAAATCCGTCACAGCGACGGCCGGAAGTTGCGGCTCCGCGTGAACAAGCTTTGCCGCGACCACGAGGGACGGAGCTACGTCCTTCTGGTGGGCGCCGTATGGGCTGATAAGCCGGAAAAGGCCGAGCGAACCGTTGTGCCGCCGCTGGACGGCGGCGTCGGTCGCATGAAGGGTCAACCGAGCGACAACGGCTACGGCTGCCTGAACGACGATCATCAAGCGACCGCGCCGGTCGGCCGATTCCCCGCGCACACCGTTGCGGAAGCGGCGGCGATGGTCCAGAAAACATTGCATTTCGAGCACGATCATGAGCCGGGCGAATGGCGGCGGCGCATGACGATATTGGCCGGCATTCCCGCTTACAATCCGCTGGTGGATCGCATGGTGGAAACAATGGCGTTTGCGCGGCTCGACCGGCTCGACCCGTCGTGGACGGGCCGGGCCGTCTACAGCAATCCGCGGTCGCGTTTCTGTCCGCCGGACGATAAGCTACAGTCCACATCTCTAAAGTATGTAGAGGACGGCGAAGCGTGGACGCTCTACCTCGGCCATTCCAACGCGGATGGGCTGTGGAGCGGCCGCGCCCATTACCTCGACCGCGCCGACTGGGCTAAGCTCAAAATCAGGCGCGGCGCGGGCGTATTCGCCACGTTCGGCTGCGAGGGCTGTCAGCTGATCGGCAAGCGCGGTGAAGGGTACGGCGTCGCGGCCATGCGCAATCCGAACGGCCCCGTCGCAGTGATCGGCTCGACCGGCATCTGTTTCGCCGCAATGGTGCAGTTGGCGACCGACGGTTTGATCGAGAGTACGTTTTCGGGCAAGACGCCCGAGCGTCTGGGAGCGACGTTGGCTGGCCATCAAAGCCGGCCTCGCTAAAGGAAAAATAGACGAGCTTACATTTGCATTATTAAACGCGGTGGACGGCGACGCCGCCATATCGCAAGAGACGCAGCGTTTGGAGCATCTGGAAATGTTCACGCTGCTCGGCGATCCGGCTCTGAAGTTGGCGGCAACGCCGGCCGATCTGGTGTTGAAGACGAACGAGGCGGCGCCAGGATCGACGCTTACGATCCACGGCGCGGCCCCCGCACGGCTGAACGGCGGTCGCGTCCATGTCGTCGTGGAACGGCCGGTCAGCAGCAGTCCGATTGATCTAACGCCGGCGCCAAAAGAACGCGGTATCGAGCGCGACAAAATCCTGTTGCTAAACCAGGATCGAGCCAATCGCTTCGCGCTTGTCGAAGCGGCGACGATCATCCATGACGGCTGGTTCGAGGTCAAATTGCAACTGCCAGCGAAGATGCCCTGGACGAGGCTGACCGTCCGGGCCTACGTTGCCACACCCACCGACGAGGCTTTGGGCGCCTTACGTCTCGATGTGCGGCGGCCCCATCAGGAATCCAATCCGCATTGAAGTACAGAGGCCGAACGATGATTAAGGAATTCAGTCAAGGCGGCGTTTCGTTCCACTACCCCGATAATTGGACGCTGGAACTCGAAGAAGCAGACGGCGGCTGGACGGTTACACTACAGAGTAAAGAGACCGCATTTTTCGTCATTACGCTTGACGCGACCATGCCGGCGCCGGAGGAAATGGCCAAGACGGCTCTGGAAGCGCTGCGGTCTCGGAGTACCCGGAACTGGAGGCCGATTCCGCGGTGGATATGCTGGCCGGCGAAGTGGCGGTCGGTAACGATATTCAATTCTTCAGCCTCGATCTGGCCAACACCGTTTGGACAAGGTGCCTTTATTGCGCCGCCGGAACCCTGCTGGTTTACTGGCAGATGAACGACCTCGAATTGCCGACGATGGAGCCGGTGGTCCGAGCCGTCTGCGCATCGTTGCAGGTAGAGGAATAAATCAGCCTTTCAGTCGGCTGGTCGGGTGAAGATCGGGTCAATCGAGCGCCGGCAAAAGTCCGGCGTTATACGCATCGTCGCCCAACAGTTTCCGCAGCTCCGCGAGCTTCTGGCGGGCCATCTTACAACGGCTTTCGGCGGGATAACTGCGTCGTTCATCGCGCTCGTCCATGCTTTCCACCGCGGCCACCCATCCTTGCGCTTCGTACAAGAGCGCCCACGGCCGGCGTCGGTTTTCCACGTCATCCAGCGCCGCGTCGAACCACGGCGCAGTACATCGGATCGGCAAACAGGCCGCGTTCTCCTTCGAGCCAAGCCCGTCGCGCCGCCAGAAAGGCGAGTTGATTGTCGCACATTTCGTAGGAAGGAAATCGATCCAGGTCCGAGGCGGGCGGCAAATCGACGAAAGTCGGCAAGTGCATCGGCTCCCACGACGCAGACGTCCACAGGAGCAACAGAAGCGGTAGAGTCACGGCGGTCTCCTTGGTTCGACAAGGTGAAACGAAAAACCGGCCCGGAAACCATTCATTGGGATACCGGGCCGGCCACACTGGAGAACACCCACCAACGGAACCCGGCCTGCTTCCTTCAGGACCCAAAGGAGTGCGGCCGATCCGATACGAGCCATTACCTCCTTAGTTGATCTTGTACATCGACAGAATAATACTGGGAATCGTGGCCTCGCCCTTGGGCGATGTGGCGACAATGCCCAAACCCTTACCGGGAGCGCTGGCCGAGATGGCTACGTTCAGCACATCGCCCTTTTTGCATTCGGCGATGCCTTGACTTACCAATACGGTCGTGAACTTCGGATCCTGCACGGCCTGACGACAGCCGGAATTGTCCACGTTTTTGCCGTTCTGTTTGATCCAGACGTCGACGTAATCTTCGGCATCGCCCGTCTCCTTGCCAACCTGGATGGCGGCCACGACGAAGTAAACGCCGTCGGCGTCTACCCTGATCTCGCCGGGTTTTGTCTTGGGATCGTGCGTCAGGCCCTTGAGAGCGTCATTGTTCTCCATCTGGACGATGAGCGGCGCCGCCATTCTTGGGCCGCTGCGTCGTCATGCTGGAAAGTTGGGCATAGATTGGGCCTGCCTTGGCGGCGACCGCTTCGGCGTGTACGGGCCGGTTCATGCCGGTAACGTACAACGTGGCGGCCGCCGCAGCGGCGGCCATTACCAGGGAAGCGGCCAGGGTGCGAATCTTCATGAACGTCCCTCTGGTTGTGGGCCTCCCGCCCTTATGGCGCGCACCTCGAACCTTGTGCGACGTACCAGCCGCCGAACGCCGGCGTATTTGCGAGAAGCCGCCTGTGAAGATTAGACAGTTCCGTAAAAGCAACCTTGGCGCCAATCGCCAAAATGTGTCGGAATATGGCTTAAGTACCGCAAAACAAGCACATTGCGAGTAACTTTCCCATTATTGCCAATGTTCCAATCTGCCCGAAAGAGCGGCAAGTGACGCCGCGTCTCCAAGCAAAATGGTAAAATGTGACGATGGGGCCGTTGTTATGACCATCTTGGCATAGATAATCGGCAACTATTTCCTGAATCAACGAGAGGAAGGTGCGCAGTGTTCGAGCGGTTTGAATTCTCGCGCGGCTCGTTCAAGCAGCTGGCGAACTTCTTCGTCGGTCGTTTGCTCGAAATCTTCGTACCAGAGACCGACTGCGCAAAACGGCGTTGGCGTTTGCAAACAGACGATCTCGTCCGCATTCGACTCCCTCTCGAACTCGGCGCAGATTTCCGGCGCCCCCACGGGAACGGCGACGAGGATGTGCGCGGGGCGTGTCGGCGCACGCGCCGCGATCGCGGCTCGCATGGTCGAACCGGTTGCCAAGCCGTCGTCAACGAGAATTATCTTCCGGCCGCACAGGACAGGGACCGAACGATCATCGCGGTAGACCCGCTCGCGCCGCTCTAATTCGCGCTGCTCCTCCGCCGCGATCGCATCAATCACATTTTCCGGAATGTCCAGGGTTCGCACCACTTTCTCGTTGAGAACGCGCACGCCGCCCGTGGCGATGGCGCCCATCGCCAACTCTTCATGTCCGGGCAGGCCCAACTTGCGAACCAAGAAAACGTCCAGCGGCGCGTGCAACGCCCGCGCCACTTCAAATGCGACCGGCATGCCGCCGCGCGGCAGACCCAGAACTAAAACATCAGGGCGATCCGCATAAGCCTTGAGCTTGTTCGCCAGCCGTCGGCCCGCATCGCTTCGATCTCGGAACAGCATGACGGCCCTCCTTTCTCACGGCCTCTCACACGCCGGAGGGATAGGTCTCCGGTACTTCGCCTTCGTCATGGACCTTAATATCGCCGAATGGATGAAATGCCCGCGTCTGGTCCAAGTAGAGGAAAACATCGTAGCGGCGCGGCAGCACCGTCGGCACATAATTGCCGCGCTCGTGCTCCGGATGGTAGACGACGCCGATGGCCCGATGGCCGCGCGGCTCGGAGAAGATCGGCCGGTGCGCCGATCGCGCCGATAGGAGGAGCTTGTCTTCCGCGCCGGCCCGGTGCAATAGCTCTTCCCAACTCCCTCGACTGGCCGGCGGGGACCGTCATCCGCTCCATAGGCGAGTCCCAGTCGCTGCCGGCGATGACGCTCCCGCGATTCATAGGAGCCGAATCCCACCAGAACAGCGCCTTTGCCCCCGTAACGCTCGCGGACGAGTTGACCGACATTGACCATGCCGTCCGTCCGCCATATCGGTGAAACGGGCGTCGCCGATGTGGGTGTTGTGCTCCCAGACAATCGCCTTGGCCTCCGGCCCGTGACGCGTCATCAATCGGTCCAGCGTCTCGGCCATGTGACGGTCGCGGATGTTCCACGACTCCGGCCCGCCCTGTACCATCGTGCGGTAGTAGCTTTCGGCGTTCTTCGACCATCAGGGCGTTCTGCTCGGCCCGTTGAAGTGAGCTCCCTGACTGCCGTCCGGCGAGGAACGATCCGTGCGGCGGATGTTCGGCCAGCAAGGCGACAACCTCATCCTCGCATGACGCATCGACCAAGTGCGTCGCCCGCGCATAATCCTGTACATCCTCTCCATAAGGCTCGAAGCATTGAAGGCCTTGCGAGCGGCGGCCAAACGATCCGGAGCGTGTTTGCTCAAGTAACCCATGACCTGATAGAGCGAGTCCCACAGGCTATAGACGTCCAGACCGTAGAAGCCGGCCTTCTGCACCTCGGCAAGGTGTTCATTATGTCGTCGCAGCCACTCCACCAGGGCGACGATCTCTTCATTGGCCCACATCCAGGTTGGCCAGCGCTCGAAGGTGTGCAGCACTTCGGCACGCTCTCTCCCGCGTCGGCGAATGCCTTGACGTAGCGGTTAATACGATAACAATCAGGCCAATCTCCTTCGACGGCGATAAAGGAGAATCCCTTTTCGATAATGAGCCGACGGCTGATTTCGGTTCGCCAAATATAGTATTCGGCCGTTCCGTGCGAAGCCTCGCCGAGAAGGACATAATGGGCGTCGCCGACGTAATCCAGGAGCGGGTCAAGGTCGGCCGGTTTTCGCAGCGGACGAGCCAACGCCTTAATTTGAGCCGTTACTTCGGAGGCGCCTGATAGTTCTTGCCGGTTGGGCGCAAGGCTTTTCTCATCGCCGTATCCTTTATCACTTCATGATGTATCAAGGCTGGACTTTGGTGCATGCACCGGGCAAACCAATCCGCCGCCAGCCTGCGCGACTTCTTGCAGACCGCCGGGCTCTTCGAAAAGATGCGTCGCCCCGGAAACGATGACTAACTGCTTCTCCCTCGAGCCTAATTGATCCATCGCGCTCTCGGTTCATTTCAATCACCGGCTCGTCGTTCCCACCGACGATTAGAAGAGTGGGCGCCCCAACGCGGAGCAAAGCCGGGCCGGCAAGATCGGGCCGACCGCCGCGTGATACGACGGCGGCAACACGCGAACGTTCGGCGGCGGCCGCTAGCGCAGCGGCGGCGCCTGTGCTGGCGCCAAAATAGCCGATCAGGAGACTTGCCGTCTCCGCTTTTTGGGTAAGCCAATCCGTGGCGCCGAGCAAACGTTCAGTGAGCAGTCCGATGTTGAACCGGAGGTGCGCCGTCCTGCGCATCAATGGCCTCCTCGTCGGCTGTAAGAAGATCGATCAGCAAAGTGGCGAGTCCCGCGTCTTGAAGGGCGCGGGCGACGTAGCGGTTGCGGGGACTATGGCGACTGCTGCCGCTGCCGTGGGCGAACAGCACCACGCCGCTGGTGCCTTCGACCAGACTCAGGTTGCCTTCCAGAACGTCCCGGCCGACTGGGACTTGAACAAGGCGTTCCTCGCCGGCTGCCTTTGATATCGAAGTCATAGAACCATCCTCCCACGATTGTGGGTGTTCATGAAAACCATAACTGCACTTCCTGTGCCGTCCCTATAGGAGGCCTTTGACTTGAGAGTGGACCGCGAGCGTTTCCCACGTCAGCCCGTTCTGATGGGACGATCCCCCTCATGACTTCGCGTCTTTCACCATCAAGTCATTGATCCGCCGCGCGAACGCCGTCGGGTCTTTGACCTTCGACCCTTCCGCGATCACCGCTTGCTCATACAAGAGCCGACCATAGTTCTCGACGCGAGCGTCTTCCGCATTCTTCTCATACAACTCGCGCATCGCTTCGACGGCGGGGTGTTCGCCGTTCAACTCCAGGATGCGCCGCGATGCGGCCTCCTCGCCGCGGCCCATGCTTCGCATCAAGCGTTCCAGATGAGCCGTCGCCTCGCCCTCGCCGGCCACCAGAACCGCCGCGCTCTCTTTCAACCGGCTCGACAGCCGCACGTCGCTCACCTCCGGCAGCTTCGCTTTCAAATGCTCAAATAGTTTCTTGTACTTTTCGTCGGTTTCCGCCTTTTTGTCTTCCTTTTTATCGCCTTCCAGCTCGCCGCGATCCGCCGCCTGGAGCTTCTTGCCTTTGTACTCGGGCAGGCTGGGGAGGATGAACTCATCGACCGGATCGGTCAGCAGCAGCACGTCCCACCCGCGAGCGCGGAAGGCCTCCAAGTGCGGCGAATGTTCGATCTGTTCACGCGAATCACCGATGAGATAATAAATCTCCTTTTGCTCCGCCGGCATTGCCTCGACGTACTTCGCCAGTGTGACAAATTGATCGGCCGGCGTCTTTATCGACTCGAACAGGAGTAGATCGGCAAGCTTGTCGCGGTTCGTCCAATCGCGGCCGACGCCTTCCTTCAGATCGCGCCAAGTTCCTTGTAAAACGAAACGTATTTGTCATGATCATGTGTTTTCATATCCTCCAAGTTGTTGAGGATAGTGCGCGTGATGTTTTTCTTCATTTGCTCCAATAGAGGATTGTGCTGGAGCAATTCGCGTGAGATGTTTAGCGGCAGGTCGGACGAATCAACCACGCCGCGGACAAAACGCAAGTACGGCGGCAGTAGTTCCTCGCAGCGATCCATGATGAGGACGCGCTGGATATAAAGGCGCAGGCCCGCTTTGAACTCGCCCCATTGCAATTCCATCGGCCGATGCGATGGAATAAACACCAGGACGCGAAATTCATTGGCACCCTCCGCCGTGTAATGAATGACGCGAGCCGGGTCGGTGAAATCGTTGGCGATCTGTTTGTAAAACTCGTCGTATTCCTCTTTCGTCACTTCCGACTTCGAGCGCAGCCATAACGCCTTACGCGAATTGAGCGTCTCTTCGACGACCTCTTTCTTTCCGTCCACCTCTTTTTCCACGTCCATCACGACGGGATGCTCAATGAAGTCGGAGAATTTCTTACAATCTGACGCAGCTGATATACGTCTAAAAACTCCTTTTCCTCCGGCTTGAGATGCAGGATTACATCAGTGCCGCGCCGTTCCTTGCGCACGGTTTCCACGACATAATCACCGAGGCCGTCCGACTCCCAACGCACGCCGTTGTCGGGATCGCCGGCCATGCGCGACAGCACCGTCACCTTGTCCGCGACCATGAACGCCGAGTAAAAGCCGACGCCGAACTGACCAATCAAATCGGGCCGATCCTTCAGTTCCTTGTTGGCTTTCAGGTTTTCCAGAAAGGCGCGCGTGCCTGATTTGGCGATGGTCCCCAGGTTTTCGACGGCGCTCTCGCGGGACATGCCAATGCCGTTGTCGGAGACGGTGAGCGTATCCTTGTCCCGATCAACGCGAATGGTGATTTTCCAATCCTTATCGCCTTCCAGCTTGTCCTCATGTTGAAGTGAATCGAATTTGATCTTGTTGATGGCGTCGCTGGCGTTGCTGATTAGCTCGCGTAAGAAGATTTCCTTATTGGAGTAGAGCGAATGGGTGATTATATGGAGGAGTTGTTTCAACTCTGTTTTGAATTCCATTTTCTCCACTTGTGGGGCGGCTACGGACATGCGGCATCCTCCGAATGGGTGGTCGAATGGGACGAGGGATCGTTTCGCCGCGCCCCGAAGGGAAGCGCGCCGGCGACTGCGCTTCCCTTCGGGGCGCGGCGAAACGATCCCTCTATTGGAACAAACGCTCACTTCGCGGCGACGGCCTGATGAAAATCGACAACGACGCTGTCGCCCGCGTGAACGGTGACTTGGCGCGTCTGATCGACCGACTTGCCGTTGGCCTCCCAATGAGCGCGGACATCGTAGACGTAAGCCTGATGCGGCTCCAGTGCAGGCGACGTATAGGACCGCTCGGTCCCGGTCTGAGTGGTCGCATGACCGTCGAACCAAATCTGGGCGTCGGCCGGCGCCAGGACTTCTACGTGGGCGGTGTTGTCGGCGACTTCCGAGAGCGGCGGCGACACTGGATAAATCACATGGTAATCCGGCGAACGGAGCGGATAAATCGGCGTGGAGTAGGCCGCGGATTCTGCGCGATTGATCGCGGCCAGACTGCTGAGGGACGGAGAAACGAGGCGGGCCGGGGAGTAAGCAGTGTTGTAGCTCGGCGCGAAGCCGGCCGACCCGTAATAGAGGGGCGTAACCGTATTCACGGAGTAGGAGCTATAGGCGGACTGATAATAGGACGGATTGTAGCCGCCGTAGTACGGGTTATTGTACGACGATCTGTAATAGGGCGAACCGAAGTACCCCGGATAGTAACTGTAACTCGTTGGACCAAACGCCCCGATGGTGCCGCCGCGGCCGACGGGAAACGTAACGTAAGGGAAGAACTCGGCGGGACTGGTCTGCACGGCCGTCAATAACAGGGCCAGTGCGCCGCAGGCCGCCACGGAAAAACCTCGCTTGAACATGGCAACGCCTCCGCTTGGGTGAAATCTCAGACGATGAATTATTATAGCAACAGCAACTCTCATGCCGTCATGAATGCAGCTCAACAACGTCCTTATCGTGCAGCACATGATCGCGCGTGACGGTTTGGCCGTCGAAGACGCCTTGCCCCCAAATGCGCGCCGACTTCAACTTCTCCGCCAGATCGCGGTGGACCAACTCGGCCATCTGGGCCACATTGCTCCCAACAGGACAAGTAAAGGGCGAATCCATCTCAGCTGGCTTGCCCGGTCGCTTGGTGTAGACGCGGATCACATTCAGAAACTGGTAAATAGCGGTACGCAATGTCTCAAGTTCGTCGCCCGATTCGGCGTCAAGAGCGCGGATCGGAAAGCGCTCGGCGAACATCTCGCACACCATATCCAGGCGGTCGGCCGCTCCGTCGGCGTCGAGTTTGTTGGCCGCCAACAGCGTCCGGACGTGCTGGATCGATGGGTCCGGATTGTCGGCCGGCGGCTGACCGATTAGCACTGTCTTGACCTGTGCCAAGCGTTCGATCACGGCGTCCGCCGCGAAAGGGCCGTCGTCGTCCGCAAGATCGACCACCAGGACACAGGCGTCGGCGGAGCGAATCATGCTTGTCTGCCATCCCTCCAAATAATCGGGCGTGATGGGCGGCGTGTCGATCAGCTGGACTGCGGCACGTCTTCCCATTCCATCATGCCAGCGTGCGGTTCGCGCGTCGTGAACGGATATGGCGCCACCTCCGGCGTTGCCCGCGTCAGGCGCGTCAACAGCCGGCTCTTGCCGGCATTCGGCCCGCCCACAAGAATCACCTGACCGGCCCCCTGCCGGGGGATCTTGTAGCTGACGCCGGCCTTTTTCGGATTTTTGCGCTCGCTTTCTACCTCTTCCTTCGTCTCGCTGATCTTCGTCTTGAGTTCGGCCTGGAGTTTCTCACTGGCTTTGTGCTTCGGCACCAACTGCCACATTTTTTTGAGACATTCGAGACGTTCTTCGGCGCTTCTGCGCGTTTGTATTCAAGCTCTGCTTCGTGATATTGCGGCGTGAGGTTGACGGCCATGTTCGCGGCTCCTTAACTTAAACTGACGCCTAGCGGACGAGCCCCGCTACGGGGTCGAAGTCGCAATCGTTGCTGCCAGATGGATGAGACCTTGCTGGCGCATGACGGCCACAATATGACCGGCGCCGGTGAGCAACTCATGCTGTGGCTCTGCAATCCGGCCTCCTCGACTAAGGCGCGACAAGCCGGAACTTGCCGCTTGGTTTGATTTTTCTGTGGATTCTCATTCTTCCGCCAAGCCCGTGAAGCACGCTCCCACGTCGTAGAAGCCGGCGGCCACCGCCGCGCAGCGCACCACGCACGCCCGTACACGTAGCGGCTCGCCGTTCTTGACAGGCAGCGTCAGCGTCAGCGGCGCCAGAGCCACGGGCGCCGTTGTGATGAAGGCGATGCCGCCGCGCGATAGATCGCGGCCGAAGGCAAACGTCGGCCCAGTCGCCGCCTGACCGCTCAACTCGATTCGCGCCGTGTAGGCGGCGCGTTGGTGCGTCCGGCGTTCTTCTTGTGTCAGCTGCTCGCTATTGTGTTGAACCAGCAGGGCGCCGATTGCGTCCTGAACGCTTGCCACGTCGGCGATATTTTGAGTCGCTTCCTCTTCATTGGTCGAAGGCAGGAATCGACAGCCCAGTTCGACCATGCCGGTTTCCATCGGCCGGCAATGACGGATTTCCGCCGGAACGTACACCGTCCGGCCGTCCACCTCCAAGCCGAGAACGACTCGGCCGGCGCGAGCCAGTTCCTTTTGAAAGATCGAGATGCCGCCTTCGGAAAGGTCTTGACTGACCCCCTCTTGTGCCGTCCCAATCCGCCGATCCATCGGGCCGGATGCCGCCACACGAACGCGGCGCCGCACGGGTAGACGCGGGTGCTGCCGCTGCTCTTTCTTGCAGGTTCGCCGCATCGTCAGCAATATGCCGCCGGCCGCCTGCCTCAAAACCCACCTCGTCCATGAACGCCCGCATGAGCATTACGCCGCGGCCGCTTGGCCGTAAAAACGCCTCCTCCGGCGGTTCGTCGTTGCGCAGGACTGCGCTCCACGTCGAAGCCGTTCCCCTGATCGGTCAGCGACCATCGGCAGCGATCGCCGTCGTAATCGACTTCGATATTGACGATCCGACTGTTATAAGCCGGGTCGCCGCCGCGCTCCGCCAGCGCCCGCGCGAAGGCGTCGTCGTTTTCCTCCTTGAGCTGGGAGGAAATGCCGAGATTGCCGTGTACGACGGAATTGGTCAGTGCCTCGTGCAACACGAGCGACAGCTTAACGCCGCGCTTCTCGTCGCAGACGCCGCAGCACACAGCCCGATCCTTGAGATGCTCGACAGCGGGCGCGATCCATTCCAGGAGGCTAGGGATCTGTAACTGGAACTGTTCGCTTAAAACCGCGCCGGCCAGATCAACGGTTGAATCAGTTGGAGTCATGGCTGCCTGGGTAAAGGATATTTCCGGCCAAACCGGCCGACCTTGCCGCCGGGCGGGGTTAGGCAGGACCGGTAAGTCTAATGGAGCAAAACGATCAGAACAGCGGCGATTGGAAAAAGTCCCATCGGCGCACAGTCCTGTTCTTTCGCCGATTCGCCGTCTTTTTTATAGTGGACTCGTGCGGTCTGGCGAAGCGATTCTTGCCGTGGGAGGTCGGAGCGGCGCGGGTCCGGATTCGATGCGGCCAAAGAACGACGCTTTCCAGTGGTTCGGCTCTTACGCGGAGGTTCCATCGAATGTTCGAGCAACGGGGCGAAGAAATGTGGGAGAAACCGGCGGTCGCGGCCTGTCCCGAAGAGCGGCGGCTCCTGGAAGCGTCGCCGTGGAGCGACGGATTCCGATGTTACAGCCTGGAAGTGTTGCGGATTCTGGAGGACTGATGTTTGCCGTTATAGGCGAGCGGTCGGCGTAAGCCGGCCGTTCGTCGCAATCCAATACGTTTCATGCTCATCTTGACAAGCATTCCCATTATGGCGACAATCGTTTTCCACTGAAAGCTAACGCAGGGCCTCGGAAGGATTCGGGCGCCGCACCAGGGATGAGGATCAGGGATGATTATCTGCCGAACGCCCTACCGCATCTCCTTTTTCGGCGGCGGAACGGATTATCCTTCGTGGTATCACACGCACGGCGGCGCCGTTCTCGCGGCCACCATCGACAAGTATTGCTACCTTACTTGTCGCCATCTGCCGCCGTTCTTTGAGCATCGCATCCGCGTCGTCTATCGCAACATTGAGACGTGCAACTCGGTGGACGACATCGGGCATCCGGTGGTGCGGGCGGTCCTGAACCATCTCCATTTCGACCGCGGCCTCGAACTGCATCACGACGGCGACTTGCCGGCCGCAGCGGCATGGGGTCCAGCTCGGCCTTCACCGTGGGCTTGTTGCATGCGCTCGCATGCGCTGCCGCGGCGAGATGCGACTCCAAAATGGAGTTGACGCGCGAAAGCATTCACGTGGAGCAAGAGTTGGTGGGCGAGACCGTCGGGTCGCAAGATCAAGTAATGGCAGCCTTTGGCGGTCTGAAATATGTCCAATTCCATCCCGACGGCCGGATCGACGTAGACCCCGTGCCCTTGGCGACAGGTCGGTTGGTGGAATTGCAAGGCGCAGTTGATGCTCTTTTACACGGGCGTCCCGCGCACCGCTTCGGACGTCGCGCGCAGCTATGTAGTGAACATTGGAGACAGGCGCCGGCAGATGAAGGCGCTGCACGGCTTGGTGGAAGAAGGCATTGATCTGCTGGTGGGCGGCGCCGACCTACGCTCCTTCGGTGAATTGCTGCATGAAGCGTGGCAAATTAAACGCGGCCTCAGCGACAAAGTGAGCAATCCGAGCCTAGACGCACTTTATGACAAAGCGCGTTCGGCGGGCGCCGTCGGCGGCAAGCTCACCGGCGCGGGCGGCGGCGGCTTCCTTCTGCTCTTTGTACCGCCGGAAAAGCGCGCTTCGGTGCTGGCGGCCCTGCGCCCGCAGATTCATGTGCCGTTCGCTTTCGAGTCGGCCGGCAGTCAGATTATTTTCTACGAACCGGGTGTGGATTACCGGGAAGCCGAGAGGGCCCGTACGCTTCAGGCCGCTCCTTGTGAGGAATTGGCCGTCGCCGTCTAAACCTGCAACGAGATTCACCGTGGACCGGAACGCTTCCATTTTTGTCGCCGGCGGCACGACGCCCATCGGCTGCGCTTGCTGGAGAGGCTCCGCGCGGAAGGTTGTCGCCGGCTCGTCGGCGTTCCTCCCGATGAACCCGATCTTACTGACGCCGGCCGCGTCGCCGCTTTCTTCGCCTGGGCGCGTCCGCAATATGTATTTCTGGCGGCCGGCAAATCCGGCGGCATCGGCGCCAATCAGAGCCGGCCGGCTGAACTGATGCTCGACAATCTCCTCGTCGCCACTCATGTGATCGCCGAGGCGAACCGCAGCGGCGTTGCCAAGTTGCTTTACCTGGCCAGTTCTTGTTCCTACCCGCGCCTCGCCGCGCAACCGATGCGGCCTGAAGAGCTGCTCACCGGCCCGTTGGAGCCGACCAACGACGCCTACGCCGTCAGCAAAGTTGGCCGGCTGGAAACTCTGTGAGGCTTACCGTCGGCAGTATGGCGCGTCCTTCATCACCGCCATTCCCGCCAATTCCTTTGGGCCGTTCGACGATTTCAGTCCGGAGAGCGCCCACGTCATTCCCGCGCTGATGCGTCGGATGCACGAAGCCAAGATGCGGAACGAAGCCGCCGTCGCCGTTTGGGGCAGCGGCCGGCCCGTGCGCGAATTCCTCTATGTCCGCGATTTGGCCAACGCCTGCCTATTCGTCATGCGCCGCTATGACGGCGCCGAGCCGATTAACCTCGGTAGTGGATCGGAAATATCCATTGCTGAAGCGGCGCAGCTTATCGCTGAAGTCGTGGGTTATCGCGGTCGTATTCTCTTCGACCCGACCCGCCCCGACGGCATGCCGCGCAAAGCCCTCGACGCTAGCCCGCTTTCCGCGCTCGGCTGGAAGTCGTCAACGGACTTCCGAACAGCGCTCGCAGAAACCTACGCCTGGTTCCGCAACCACGAGGTCACGGAGGACCTGCACCATGTACGAACGGCTGTATAGATCCTTATACCGGATACGCCGGGTAGAAGAAGAGGTCGCCCGCGCTTATCCCAGCGACCGCATCAAAAGCCCCGTTCACCTTTCGATTGGTCAGGAAGCGGTATCGGTCGGCGTCTGCGAAGCGCTGCGGCCTGACGATGTGGTTTTCGGCAGTTACCGCGGTCACGCCCTCTATCTCGCCAAGGGCGGCAGCCTCCAGGAGATGACGGCGGAGCTGTACGGCAAGGTCGGCGGCTGTTCGCGCGGCAAGGGCGGATCGATGCATCTGATCGACCCCGACGCCGGTGTGATGGGCACATCGGCCGTCGTCGGCACGACCATTCCGAATGCGGTCGGCTACGCTTACGCCCTTAAAACAGGCCGGAAAGACGCCGTGGTCGCCAGCTTCTTCGGCGACGGCGCCACCGAAGAAGGCGTCTTCGCCGAGAGCCTGAACTTCGCGGTGCTAAAGCAATTACCGATCCTATTTGTGTGCGAAAACAATCAATACGCCATCCACACGCATCAGAGTCGGCGTCAAGGGAGTTTAGCGATCTGTGAACGCGCCGACGCGCACGGCGTACCCGCCGAGCGGATTGAGGACAACGACATATTGCACTTGTATAAGCGCGTCGCAGGACGTAATCGCACAAATCCGCTCCGGCACAGGGCCGTACTTTTTCGAGGTAATGACCTACCGTTGGCAAGAGCACGTCGGTCCCGGTCGAGACTATCAACTCGGCTATCGCACTGAGGAAGAAGCCCATACTTGGATGGAGAACGATCAAGTCGCACGGCTGGCGGCGCTGGTCGAACCGATGCGTCGCGCACAAATAGAAGCGGAAATAGAGGGAGAAGTGGCCGCCGCTTTCGTCCATGCCGAAGCCTGTCCCTTCCCCAGCCCCGAAGAGCTGTACACCGACGTTTTCAAGGAGACGCAACATGCCTACTAGCGTAAAGGCCGTTCCGTTGAAGCGGGCGGTCGCGCCGGCGGCGAGCGAACGAACATTGTCCTACGTCGAAGCCGTCCGCGAGGCCGCCGACTTGGAAATGGCGCGCGACGCCGCTGTGGTGCTGTTCGGCTTGGACGTAGACGACCCCAAGGCGATCCAGGGCACGACGCGCGGCCTGGTCGAAAAATACGGCCCGAGCGAGTCTTCGGCACCCCACTGTCCGAGGACGCCATGACAGGCGCGGCCATCGGCATGGCCTTGGCCGGATTGCGCCCCATTCACGTCCACATTCGCATGGACTTCTTGATGCTGGCGATGAATCAACTCGTGAACGTCGCCGCCAAGTGCCGCTATATGTACGGCGGCCGCGTCTCAGTGCCGCTCGTCGTTCGAGCCATGATAGGCAAAAGTTGGGGACAAGGGCGCAGCATTCGCAAGGGTTATACAGCTTTTTCATGCACGTTCCAGGGCTAAAAGTCGTGGCGCCGTCCACGCCTTATGACGCAAAGGGTTGCCTGGCGGCCGCCGTCCGCGATGACAACCCGGTGCTATATGTGGAACACCGCCTGCTGCATTTTCAGAGCGGGCCAGTCCCCAAAGGCGATTACACCGTCCCCCCGGGCAAGGCGCGTTCACTGCCGTCGGCGAAGACGTGACCGTCGTGGGCGTCTCGCAAATGCAAATGGAATGTCTGGCGGCGCATCGGTACTTGGAGGTGATCGGTGTGCGGGCGGAGGTCATCGACCCCATCTGGCTCAGCCCGCTCGACGTGGATTCTATCGCCGCCTCGGTGGAGAAAACCGGCCGTCTGCTAGTGGTGGACAACGGTTGGACGACGTGTGGCGCCGGCGCGGAGATCGTGGCCGCGGTTGCGGAACGGTTGATGGCCGTGCGCGACCTGCGCGTCGGCCGCATGGGGTTTGCCCCTGTCACTTGTCCGACGACGCCGGGCCTGGAATCGCTGTTTTATCCCAACGCCCGCACCATCGCCGCGGCCGCGCGCGACCTGGTGGAAGGAAGAGAAACCGACTGGCTGCCGCAAGAGAATCCCGATCTACAATCTGTTGAATTTAAGGGGCCATTCTAATGACGCGCACGCGCGACCGCCTCGCAAACCGTGCTCGATTGGCCGCTGATGAAAAACAACATCACGCGCGACGATCTCGACGCCGTTTGCGCCTGTCTTGAGCCAAGACGACCCTATCCTGACCCAATCGCGCAACGTCCGCGCCTTCGAGCGCGAATGGTCTGAATGGGTGGGCGTGCGCGTATAGCGTCTTTGTGAACTCCGGTTCCTCGGCGAATCTGCTGACGTTGGCGGCGCTCAAGGATCGCGTCGGCGCTGGCGAGATCATCCTTCCAACGGTCACCTGGGTGTCGGACGTCGCCGCGGCGCTGCATTGTGGATTCACGCCGGTTTTCGTGGACATTGACCCGCGCACGCTAGGCATGGATCATCGCCAAATCCTGGAGAAGATCACGCCGCACACGCGCGCCGTTTTCCTCACGCACGTCCTTGGGTACAACGCCCTGAATTGGAATTTGCTGGACGAGTTGGCGGCGCGCGGCGTCCCATTATTGGAAGATGTTTGCGAATCGCATGGCGCCACATTGGGTGGCCGCAAGCTCGGTTCCTTTGGAATGGCGTCCAACTTTTCCTTCTATTACGCTCACCATCTAAGTACGGTCGAAGGCGGCATGATCTGCACCAACGACGCCGATTTTTATGAAACCGTGCGAATGTTGCGTTCGCACGGAATGATCCGCGAATTGGAATCCGAAAGCCGACGCCGCGACTACGCCGACGAGCATCCCGATCTCAATCCCGACTTCATTTTCGCGCTGCCGGGCTACAACGTCCGCAGCACTGAGATCAATGCAGTTTTTGGCCGGTCGCAATTGAAGCGGCTCGACGAGGGCAACCGTCGGCGCACCGAGAACCTCGCCCTATTTTTAGACAACCTCAATCCGGAATGGTACCAAACCGATTTCGCAACCGAAGGCAGCAGCAATTATGCGCTAACATTGATTCTCAAGCACCCCGATGAAGAGCTAATGCGAGCGGTCCTGGCCGCATTAAGGATAAACGGCGTAGAGTTTCGCCGCGGCACGGCCGGCGGGGGCAATCAGTGCGACAGCCTTATCTCAAGCGCATGCTTGGTCCGGACGCCTGGAAGGACTTCCCTTGCGCGGACCACGTTCATTTCTTCGGCGCCTACATTGGCAACTATCCGACTCTGGAAAAGGATAAAATCCTTCACCTGTGCGAGATGCTCAACGTGATCGCCGTGGAAACGGGGGAGAGACGCTAATGGCCGCTCGCAAACTCGACTTATTGCTTATCAACCCGTCGAGCCGCAGCCAGGTCTATCAATCGCTGGCCAACGAATTGGCGGCAGTGGAAAACCCCGTCTGGGCCGGATTGATGGCCAGCTTCTGTCGCACGGGCGGCCTATCGGTCGATTTGATCGATGGCGAAGCCGAGGGGCTGACGGCCGATCAATTGGCGGAGCGCGTCCGCGATGCGGCGCGGCGCTGACGGCAGTGGTGGCGTATGGACAGCAGCCGTCCGCTTCGACCCAGGTGATGACGGCCGCCGGCCGCGTTTGCACGACCGTTAAGCGATTGACGCCGGAGCAGAAAGTCATCCTGGTCGGCGGTCACGTAGCCGCGCTGCCGGAGCGAACGCTCGCGGAAGAAGACGTGGATTTCGTAGCGGCGGGCGAAGGGCTGCATACCCTGGTAGACCTGGTGGAAGCGCTCAAGACGCCGTGCCCTGATCTGTCGCAAGTGCCCGGCCTCTGGCGCCGTGACGGCGGACGACCTCGTGTGGCGCCGGATCGCCCCCTCGTGGCCGATCTCGACGCACGGATGCCGGATCAAGCCTGGGATCTGTTGCCGATGACCCATTACCGCGCCCACAATTGGCACTGTCTCGACGGCCGCGACCGCCAACCTTACGCTGCGATCTACACTACTTTGGGATGTCCCTTCCATTGTTCTTTCTGCTGTATCCAGGCGCCGTTCCGCAGCGGCGAACGCGCAAGCGGCGTGCGCGAATCGAGCAATAGCTATCGCTATTGGAGCGTGGACGCGGTTCTGGCGAAGATCGACTTACTCGTACAACGTTATGGTATTCGGAATATAAAGATCGCGGATGAAATGTTTGTGCTGAATCGCAAGCACGTCCTCGGCATCTGCGCAGGACTGATCCGCCGCAAATACGACCTCAATCTTTGGGCGTATGCGCGAGTTGATACGGTCAAAGAGGGGATGCTCGATACGCTGCGCGAAGCCGGGTTCAGGTGGCTGGCCCTAGGCATCGAAGCCGGTTCCGAACGGGTCCGGGCTGGCGTGGACAAGCGATTTAACCAACAACAGGTCTTTGAAGTCGTCGATCAAGTTCGGGCGGCGGGAATTAACGTCATCGGCAACTATATTTTCGGCTTGCCGGAGGACGACGCCGAGACGATGACGGCCACGCTCGACTTGGCCGTCGAACTCAACAGTGAATTTGCCAATTTCTACTCCGCGATGGCTTATCCCGGCTCCCCGCTCTATGATCGCGCCGTGCCGCGAAGGCGTGGCGCTGCCGGCCGCCTGGACTGGCTATTCGCAGCACTCGTGTGATTGCTTGCCGCTGCCCACGCACTATCTCACGGCCCGAGAAATTCTGCAATTCCGCGACAAGGCCTTTTTAAGCTACTATGCCAATCCGCATTATCTGGAAATGGTAGAGCGAAAGTTCGGCCCTGAAATGAGGCAACACATTCGGCGCATGACGGAAGTTGCTCTGGAACGTGACCTTTTGAGCGGCAAAATGCAGATTCCTCCGGTGCTGCTGCCGTCCGAACAGGCGCCGCCAACGGCGCGGCGACACGCTCTAGCCGTTTCGCTGTAGGGATGCGATTTTGACCCAAACGGATGGTCCAAGGGGCCTATGAATGAAAACAACTCTGCTGGCCCTCACGCTCAACGAGATCGACGGCGTGCGGGCCATCCTGCCGCGCATCGCGCCGGACTGGTTCGACCAGATTCTCATTCTCGACGGCGGATCCACCGACGGCACCGTTGAATGGGCTGCGCGACCACGGCTATACGGTCTACGTCCAACAGCGGCCGGGCATCCGCTTCGCCTATCTCGAAGCGCTGCCGCTCATCGAAGGCGACGCGGTCGTTTCCATCAGCCCCGACGGCAACTGCGATCCGGTTTTCTTGCCGCGGCTCGTCGCCAAGCTCCGCGAAGGCTACGATCTGGTGATCGGTTCTCGCTACCTCGACGGTATGAAAAGCGACGACGACGATCTCGTTACCGGCTTCGGCAATTGGCTGTTCACGCGCACCGTCAACCTGCTTTACGGCGCCCGTTACTCCGACGTGATGGTGATATATCGGGCCTTCACCAAGTCGCTGATTTACGACCTCGGCCTGGACCAAGACGCCTCGTACACGCTGCCCGAGCGGCTATTCGGCACCGTCATCAGCTGGGAGCCGCTCATGTCGGTGCGCGCGGCCAAGCGCGGCAAGCGCATCGGCGAGGTGCCGGTGGGTGAGCCGAAACGCATCGGCGGTGAGCGGAAGTTGCAAGTGCTTCGCTGGGGCGCCGCCTATTACTTCCAGGTGTGGAAGAGCGCTTTCGCCTAAACGTCTGGCTTCAGGAGCTTGGGAAATGGAATCAGCCCAGCCGTCCCGTTGGCCGACGACCCTCCTACTCTTCTTCGCCGTCGCTCTCGGCTACGCGGCGTGGCGTGCGCCAGGCAGTCTCGTCTGGGACGATACGCCCACGGTGTTGGGGAATCTGCACACGGCGCCGGTTGTTTCCTTCGCCGATCCTAATTTCCTGCCGTTGCTATGGCGACAGGACTTCGGCGCCGTTCACATTGACGGCTACCGTCCGCTCAACTGGGCCGTGCGGCGCGTTGCGCTCGTTTTTCAGGCCGATTCGCCGTGGGCGCCGGCTGGCTTCGTGGCTCTCAACGCAGTCCTGGCCGGTTTGCTCGCCGTCGCCTTATTCTGGTTGGCTCGGCGTTTCACGCGCACGACGGCGGGCGCCTTCTTCAGCGTTTTTCTGGTGCTTTGCTCGACGCCTCTGCTCACGGGTTTCCTGGTTCTCTTTACGGGCATTCAGGCGCTCGTGCCGCTGGCGATGTGCGCCGCCCTCAATTGCTACTTTGCCTCCCTGGAAAGTAGGCGACCGTGGTTGTGGCTCGCGCCGATGGGCCTGCTCCTTTTCGCGGCGCCGCTTTACCGCGAGTTCGCTGGCGTTACGCCATTGCTGATCCTTTTTCTCGAATTGCAACGCGGCCGATGGCGCAGCCCCACGGTGCTGCTTTCGGTCGCCGCGTTCGCCAACGCGATGTATCCGACGGCGCTGCCGCATTATCTGTTTTTCCCTGACCTAATCGTCGCACCCGTCACCCAACTCGGCGCTGTTGGCGCACAGGCCCGCGCGGGAATCGAACCAAACGCTCCTTTGCTGACGCGGATCGGACAGGCGGCGTTGAGCCTGAAATGGAGTATTTTCTTTGATTTGCTCAGTATTTTGCCGCCAACGCTATTCTTGCTGGCGCTGGGCGGGTGGACGGCGTCAGCGCCTGCGCAGCCGCACTCCGGCGATCCCGTGGCGGCCGACCGCCTTCCTCATGTTCTACTTCCTGCTGACGTTTCTGCCCTTCTTGAAGGTCTTCAAAGAGCAGGTCCACTTGGCCTATTGTCTGATACCGGCGTCGATCCTGCTGGCCGGGTCGGTGGAAGTGCTCTGGCGTGAGGCCGCTGCCGTCCAGTGGGCGCCGCGACTCGTCGTGGCCGGCTTGTTACTGATCGTCGTTGGCGATCACGCCATAAATCCATTCGTCTGTCCGCGCCGCTACGCGCGATTGCTATGCCGCGATTGGCCGCGTCACGGCGACTTGTGTGCGGGAGATGCCGCCTGGGTCGATCCTGTTGTCCAACTGCGCACGCATGCGGCTGACGTCTGCCTTTTGGCGCATGGCCGCTTCGCCTTGAACTATACCGTCATGTCGTCGGGCCGACGCGACTTGCTCATCAACACTCCCGCCGCCCTGAACGCTCTCAGATTCGCCGCCGAAGATAGGCGCAGTCTTCTGTCTCGACGTGCGCTTGCCGCGGCGGCGAGGTCAGTTCGGCGGCGACCGGGTTCATTGGGTCGTGTGACGACCGTCCCGTTCCCTTGCGGATTTCGGCGAGATCGACCGGGTATCCTATCGCTACATCTACTTGGACCCTCTAAAAACGCTGATACCGATCCGTAATATCTCTTGGCCGGTTCCCCTCGACTTGGAATACGACTATTACCGTGGGCCGGCGTGGACGGAACGCCGTTCATGCGCGAGTGGCCGTTTCCTACCATCTTTTTGAGGTCGTCGGCGCTCTGGGATTGACACCAAGACCGCATCCGCAGAATAATGTCGCCTCCCCACGGCGCGGTTGGAAACGGCGCCCACAACCTAGATGCAGCACCCAAGGAAGGGACGCATGGATAAGCGTGTTTTGGTCACGGGCGGCCTCGGCTATCTCGGCAGCATCCTCTGCGAACATTTACTCGCTGCCGGCCATCGCGTGCAGGCCGTCGACAACCTCATGTACGGCGTCGGTCAGCAAGGCCTATTTCAGCCTTCGCCAACCCTGCTTTCGAGTTCGTCAAGGGCGACGTCCGCGACGAGAAGCTGATGCGCGGCCTCGTATCCCACGCGGACGTCATCGTCCATCTAGCCGCCATCGTCGGCGCGTCCCGCTTGCGATCGCGATCCACTCCTGGCCACTAGCGTCAATTTGGAGGCGGGTCCGTCTGCTATCCCGCTCGCAGCCCGCGGCAACTATCATCTATCCCAACACCAACAGCGGTTACGGCGCCACCTCCGGCCAAAGTTTCTGTACCGAGGAAAGTCCGCTCCGGCCGCTCTCGCTTTATGGCCGCACAAAAGTGGAGGCGGAAAGTCTGCTATTGCAACAGCCGAACACCATCGCCCTGCGACTCGCCACCGTATTCGGCTTGTCGCCGCGGCCATTGCGCATCGACCTGCTCGTCAATCATTTTGTCTATGCCGCTTTGATGGAAGGCTATTTGGTGCTTTTTGAAAAGGATTTCAAGAGAA
>CAVXHD010000002.1:0-402614 GCA_963761555.1 uncultured Acidobacteriota bacterium | reverse complement strand
TGGAGGCGACATCAACATGAATATCCAGTCTTGTATCGGATGGCGCTAGATTTCTCTTCTCTATTCCTGGAATGAGTGCTGAATGTGAGAGAGTGTTTAGCCAGACAAAGAAGATGATCACTGACGAGCGAAACCAACTGTCTCCAGAGGCAGTGGAGGCTGATCAACTTCAAAAGCAGTGGTTATCGAGAGGGTTAGTAACGTAGCATGTCGACCTGAAGCAAAAACCACTTCTGCGATACTGTAATAAAAATAAAAGTGGGACCAGACCATCAGACCAAGACCGACCGACCCCCAGCTCCAGACAGACCCAGACCGACAGACCAAGAGTCTGGGTGAAACCGGTCCCGACAAGAGGCAGGCGACATATCAGCTTGCTGTGGGGTTTGCTGTTAGCCACACTGACAAGAACCGATGGAATTTGAACGTCGAGGCCGTGTTGTCTTTTCTGAATTGACGGCGAGCACGATGCGAATCTTAATTTCCGAGCACAAGTGGAAAGATGGGCAACCTACAGAGGAGGAGGCGCTCATGATGATGGGCTACGGTGACGACAGTGCGATACCGGTTCCTGCGATCTTCATGTTCGTCCCTGGCATGGCCGTCGTCGTGAACCAGAACACCCATCAAGGCCTGAAAGTGGTCAACGGACCGAGATATGTGGCATTAGATGTCATTCTGGACAAGAAGTACCCAAGCTATCGCATTTCCCGTGATACCACCCTCCACTTTGGCCCCCCCGGCCGGGGTCCTGCTAGCCTCCGAGTCAACGAGAGACTTGCACTTCGTAGGCATGCCACCCGGAACCGTCCTTCTTGCACCCATCAGCACAAAGATAGAGTGTCAGAGCAAACGGCCATGGCAATAATGCGACGTTACTCGTCGGGGATTACCCTGCGCAGCCGCGTTCGCATGCACCGATTATAAGGTGCAAAGTAGGACGTTAGACCAGGTGGGTTGGACAGAATAAACGGAGAATTAGCTAGATGCACCAATGAGGAAGCACCCTCGGAAGTGATTAGTCAGTTGCGCAGTCGCCGGCCCGATTGGTGGCTCGGCCCGTCCGCCCCGGCCTGGGGGGACGGGTATCCCAGCAACATGCGATATATTAACTAAATATAGGCTTAACTAGCCCAGTTTATATATATATGTATATATATACAATAGGTAAACCGTAGGAAGGTTGGGGCGAAAAATAGTTGCTGACCCTAGACACTGACGTTGGCACTGAGGCTGGCAATGGTATTTATGCTGTAGCCCCCAGGCCTGTGCTCGGTAAAGGCATTTGGTCTAAGCTAAAATATAGCGGGACCAAGCGTATAAGAATGGACGACTCTAGCGACTCGGCGTCCCTAGTACCCGGAAATGCGAGTTTCTGGCGGCAAGGCAAGGGAAAGAAGAAGTGCGAGAGGACCCATAGCGACTCATCAAGATTTCGGAGCACTAAGTGCCGCGCTAATCTGATTGGCCGAGAGAGCAAAGATCACGTGAAAAGTCTTGACGGGGTAGAGCATAGAGACCTTTCGTTCCTCAAGGCACCAGTAACAAATTATTTGTAACCTTTTAGGATGTCATCAGAAACAGGAGGCCGGTCCCCTACGGGGTCCGCCAATGCCTTTTCGGAACGGACCTGGAAGCACGGCGCTTGCATTGCGAAAGAAAATTGCAAGCACTCATCTTGCGAAGCCTACATGCGTGTTCTTATATACCAGGTAAGTGGCGACGGAGGTGTGTTTTCGAGGGCCTGTTTTGAAGGAAAAGTTGGAAGAACGGAGACTGTGGTTATGAGAGCCAGGCACTCACTTTATAGATGATCCGAGAGACTTTTAGCAGGGGACGGGAGGGGGATTGTGGCGTCTGCGTGTGATTTTTTTTTTGCCCTTGCGGGTTGAGACGGTTGCGGAGGACCCGCGTCCAAGAAAGCTATTTACCACCGTTTCCCATCCTATTTCTTTACCTTTAGCATTCATCTGATCTTCCCCTGGAGCTAGCATTAAAAGATTCTCAGTGACTATTGGTCACTCGAAATGGGATAGCATGACCCTGTCCAGTTGGCTTTGGCATCGCGCCTCCGCTTTCGGGCCTTCCAACAAGTCGTACCTGCACAGAGTCCAAATGCAACACCATTCCTTCTCACGACCCACAACCCAAAGCAGATATACAGTACATAGAGTCTCTCTCTCCCCCTTGAATGCCCAAAATCCGGCTAACTCACCATTTGAGGAACTGACCGGAATGCACTGAGTGTACGGCACGTCTGTTTCGACGTCAATGTAGGATTAATTTTCGAGGGGTGCATTATGTTACCACTGGAGCGCCACAGGCACTGCGAACTGCTTTTGGGTGTATTGTACGGTCGCCGGAGCGACCTTTGTGTGGTTTGATTGGCAAGGGCGATGAACCAACCTATTGACGCGGGGGTGACATAAAAGGCGGTGACATTCGAAAAGCGACATCTTTTCAACAGGTAGGAGACTACAGAACATACCGACACAATATTAGGATATGCAATTCAGTTCTACACGTTTCGCTTATTACTCTTCTATTACTTTGCGCATTTGATTATGCCGAAAAACTCGCCCAGAAGAAGCCCCAAGCTTCCACAATTATCCCTTACGAAGGGCCACGACTAAGCTAAGACACAGCTGAGGAATCGGAACCGTTGAGATGCAAGCGAAAACCTGTAGCAGTTGCTTGTGAGTCTTGTAGAAGTTCCAAATTAAAGGTACTTGGTCGCACACCCAGCCAACAAAGGTATTGCTGGAAAAGTTCATTCACTAAAACTAAGCTATAATTCTAGTGCTCGGGTGAAAGTCCATATTGCGAGGGTTGTAGTCGCCGTGGAATAGTATGCTGTTACAGGGATGTGAGAGCAGGAGAGTCTTACTATGAAGCATTAAAGCGGTCCAACTATAACCTACTTCAGAAGCTTAAGATCTATGAGGAGATTTTTCACCTCCTAAGGACTTCTCCACAAGAAGTGTCCGAGAAACTTTATCGGCAGATTACGGCAGGAAATGATGTTTCTTTAGGTCAGCATGAGATGGGAGGCGCAGGCTTGCTACTGCAGCTACGAAACAGCCGTCGTTAAGCTTACATTACGGGAACTATACTGTTGCGCTAAAAAAAGCAAATTGTAGGCCGACTAAAATCTCTCTAGCAGACATAATAGTGGCATATATTCTGCGCGACATATACAAGACGTTCTTTTTTTCTTAGTCCTTGGCAATTGTGTAGTGGTCAGAGGCCCGAAAGCGGAGGCGGAATGTTTTAAGTGGCAATTTGGCGGGATCCGTAACCCTGTTATGCGCGTCGGCAATATGATGGATCACCAAATATATTTACCTGAAGAATCCTAGATAAAATTGGTTTGCTATGAGAGATCCGCCTACGGTATTGGAAAGGTAGCTGCGATGTGGCGCAGATTTGTGGCTTGAAGTGGCGCAGAAATTTTTAGCAAGGCACAGAAAGAACCTGAGTTCCTAAAAGCAAACGGCGGATATAAAACTCTCAATCGGCTTCATCAAGGCATGATGATGATGTATTATCTTGCATTGCTGGCACTCAATCAACCACAGGGGCACTGGAAGGCAGCTGGGGTCATCTATGCTTTGAGCTAGGTAGCATTGCAGCGAATTGAAGTGCATTGCAGACATTTAGCTCCGCTACTGTTTCTTGTCCAGCATGTTTTTACTTTACTTTCACCACCTTTAGATAACTAACGGCAATCAAGGGATTGTCAACTCGTATATTGGTAGATCACTGGGACGGTACAGATTCCGGCCCGGACATTAAAGCGATGTAATCGGATTTTCCTAAAGCATTGGCTGCTTCTGCAAACTTGAACATTTCGGCACACGTTGAGAGGTTAGCCAATGCGCTAAACTTCAACGAATTCAAATCCCAGTGACTAAAGGTCCAGTCTATGCCTGTGAAACTCAAAGACTTGCTTCCATCCTAGCATATGAATGCTTAGTTACGTGATGAACATTGTCTAATTATTCCCTCAATGCCGTGTGCAAGAATGGAGCTGTGCGAAATCCCCGACCGGACTTCCCTCTCTACTCTTTCAGATAGCTCGCTGCATACCTCAACGAGCTTGACAGGGATATTACGACGCGCCTCAGCAGTAAGCACTCTGAAAGTGGTATTACTTGTTTTGTTTGAGTTTTTTCTCCAGAATACTCAGCTTTGAATTATGGCGGGTCTTGTGGCGAACTTACCCAAAATTTTCGGCGGTCCTCGTGAATATTGATAGCAGGAGTGTGGATGGGCCACTTAGTTCGCTCTATCGCTGACCAAATTGTTGAAGTTTCCATATACGGCTTCTTGGAGTTTTCAAGGTTTCTGCCATATCGAGGAACTTGATGTACAAAGGTTGGCAGCCATCGTTGCATTGCGGATGCTCATTTCCGTCATGCGGGTTACAGTATAAGGCGAGGCGCCAAAAACCTTAGGTCGTCGGTCTCATTTGCAGGAATGACTGTGTTCTGTGAAGTACTAGAAAGTTGCTTGGAATATGTATACAACTAGAAGCTGATAAATATCTGACTCGCTATTGCCTATGTACCAAACATATACAGTCGCTCTCAAACTTTCAATCGCCATCGTGATGCAAACATAATAGATATTTCGGGCGGTGGTTCAAGGTGGCTCGATAGCTACGCTCGCCTCACACCCGTCCAGCCATTCTTAGTTGCACCAATTTGTCGAGGGCGGTTGACCCATCTACTTGTTACATTCTGATCCTCTGCACCCTGAAGAATTCTCTCAATGTAGAGCCCCGCTGCTGAAAGATGAAGAATATGGGCGGCTCGGTGGAAGGCAAGGAGGCGTGGAGATGGAGGATCGATTGTACGCTGTTCAGTAACGAAGAGAATGCGCGTTTGGGGTAGCAATTTATTTAGTGCCGCGTATGGAAGAAATGTATCGATCTTATAAGTATTCGCCATACCTTTACTGGTTCAAAAAATATCTTGAAGCCGTCGAAAAAAAAATGGAGATTGGTCGTGAGCGTAAGGGCATTGCGTCAAAGAATGTGGCAAAATATGAGCGACTTCAAGGATCTCAAAAGTCTCCCCTAAGAGTAGGCTACCTTTGTCATCAACAGCATTGTCACCGCATTCTTGCATTCGTTTCACGGCTTGTGCTTGGTCAAATTTGCCTGAGATTACGTATCGATGCTTGTCGCGCACGAGACAGTCGCCGCGAAGCGTTTTCAATCGGCCTGATGTCCCTATGAAATATGGCTCTCCAGTTCTCGACCGTTTAACAGCTGAGTGATACGCGGGTGAGGGCTAAGAGGGGTTCTTATGGTAGATGCCTTCACTAAAAACAATTTAGTGTATAAAATGGTAATTTAAGGCAACTGGACTCACGAGGCAAGAAGAAGTTATCGATAAGAAAATCAGCAAACCCCTTTAGGCTAGACCAAACATTTTCTTCTGTTTCTTTGCACGATAAGTCAACATCTCCTGTCATTGACAAGCCGATTGAGTCAAAAAAGGAGCGCCAGAACATTGTCTTGGGAGTCTTCTGTAATCGCATATGCGTATGTCAAGCGCAAGAGCTTCGGTCGGTTATATGGACTATTTGTTGTAATGTTTGTTTGGTTCTCGTAATGTTCGACGATCTTATAAAACAGAGTCTTCGCTTGAAGTCGCTCGGTATCTTGTAAAGGAGTGCTAGACGAGAAATTGATGAATCCTTCGAGAGATGACTGGTGCCGATGGAGGGGCTTCGCCATCATGTAGAGGGCCAAGGTATGTGCCCCCTTTTATTTGGGACAGAAGAGAAAGCTTTGATCATGAGTTCCACTGGCCACAAACGCCGGATAAGCACTTGACCAAGACAGGGGGATCGCGGAGGGGTTAAAGAATCGAGCGCCTCTGGGCATAGAAGCAATGTGTCGTGGATTCTGAGGGTGGATTCTGAGGGGTCGCAACCAATTGCTAAAGTGTGCGTAATGTACTTCACAAAATCCATGCATCATGTGAAAACCCAACTAATTTCGATATCGGCCAATCAGAGCCACTGGTTGTTTTATTCTGAAATACATGGTCGCTGGATTTCTGTATCTTCCCCAGGTCCTTGGCATGCTGCGCATATTACGCTGGTGGCCAACTTCGTCCATCAAAGTACGATTCATCTGGTGAGACGCTATGAATCTTTCCGCAAACTTCTCATTTCCCTTGGCCACCTGGTCCTCAAAAAGTTCCATAACATCCTGCATCATCTTCCTGAATTCCGCTACCTGTACTTCCAGTGGGACCGCCTCTTGGTCATCATCAATGTCATCTCGGTCTTTCGTCACTCTCTGAAGACTCGGGTTCTAGCTCTAGTGCGACAGTTTGCACCTTATTGCTCCCGTTTAACTTGCCAGGATCGAACTCTGTTTCTGGCGCACATTCCGGTCGCAGATCAGTTGGAGATCGCTCCAGAATGGATATGCTGTTTGGCGACGGACAGTCTCGAAAAAATTCCAGACTGGGTGCCTCAAAGCAACGGACTATGTGTTTACAAATAAGGAAGCGACTATGCAGGAAGGATTTGCAGGAACAAACCCAGCTGACCGCATTTGTGTGGTATTCCTTCAACTTGTCTGGATGAACTGCTTTGCAGGCTTCTTTTCTCATTGCTTCTTGAATGCCTCTCGCCATCGAGCTTTGAATATGCGAAACTGCCCACTGGATATGGCTGTCATTCGATGCACAGCATGGGAAGAACTCGAGACGTTAAAACCCACACCACCAGATCGACTCGGAGCCGATTGAAACGATGTAGATAGTCGTGCTTCAGTGTGCGCCAATGTGACTCCACGATCGTTGTTGTTTTCACGGTTGGAATCTCAGCTGAATCAGTAGCCCGTGCCCACAGCTTCCACTGATCTGGGCAGTACCAGTTGACATACAGATAAGCCCAAAGACGATAATAACCCCGGGCCTTGCACCAGGTATACATCTCCGCCGCGCATTCACGATGCAAAGTCGTCGAGGACTTGTAAGTGCCATTGGGGTCAGGGATCAGGGGGTGGAGGTTAAAGTGTCGGCAGAAGATTTCCAGAACCGTGTCACAATCCTCCCTAGTTGTGGGTTCCAGTCGCCCCATTTCGTCGATTTTCTCACCCTTCGATGGACATGAGCAATTGCCAAATCTATGGCCCACCGGCCGGCGGATTGGCAACGAGCCCCAGCAGATCTCCAAATCCGGCATCAGCTTTTGAGCTTCCTCAGGCCAGTAGTGATTTTGCGTGTTGGTGCTTTTGGATGAATTGAGCCTTGTGCTTACTGCCCGTTTTACATGCCAGTAGCAAAGTTGAACCTTCACCCCTGGCCACACCGCCGTGACTGCGGCTATTTCTGATGAGTCTTTGTCAATCGCGACGCATCTTGGATTGAACCCGAAAAACTTCAGGCGTTTCAGAAACTGCTGAATAATGTATGTCGTCGCTCCCGGATCCGCACGGACGGTTTTCTTTCTGCCGGATTGGCCTGGGGAGGCTTTAGCAGCTCGACCAGACAATATGCAAGTGGAACTCCAGTACCTTCAACTTCAGCCACCACTGCAAATAGGTCCATGCCACCATTGTTCGTTCCGAACATCGAGTCCATCACCAATTGAGGAGCGGCGTTGCGCAGCTTTGCTATCTTTTCAGAGGCGAAGACGCTAATGTCGTAAGTTTCCTGCCGTGAAGACTGCATGGTGATCACGATAGCGACTGTCTTCAGAAAAAGAGTCGTAGCGTAGACGGAGGGATCCAAGTCTCGCTGCCAGATCTCTGTGTTTGCTTTCTGCCAGATAGTAGACTTGATGCCGAGTCACAGATTTTCCTCCCGGAATCTGTCGAATCTCGCGGTATATTTCAGAGGGAGTTTTGGTCGACACGAGCGAATTGATCACTTCTTGCACAACCGGCGACAGTTCGATGTCTTCATAAGGTATATGCCATTGGTGATGGATCGAGACGGACAGGGTTCGATTTTGTAAGCACGGCCGTATATTGAGCTTGCTCTGGCACGGAAATCGCGTCATACGGCGACCATCCCGCTGCTTCTCTTCCTCCACCGTGGACCGATAGCATTTAGCATGCATCAGATTTGGGAGCAGTGGTATTGGTATGTGAAGCTCTGGAAATTCGTTCCTGTGTGTCGGAAGCGAAATCCTCCTTCTTTCCGAATGACCACATTTAGATCGTGCATTGCCGCGTTCAACGCAGTTCTAGTAAACCGCACGGTCAATGTCATGTCCGTCATCTGTTGTATCCCCTACAACGTGCAGAGAACCGAAATTGACAGGCAGAGCATCCAAATTAAACAGGTAATTCCCGTGCAATATCTCGCGTTGTTTCTGTCAAATACGAGCAGGTTAGAATAGCATACGCATGATTTATCCGTGAATTTTGGCTCACTCAAATCCAGAGTCTCGGAGGTACTTGCTGGTCTATTCCAATTTCGAAGACGCTTAATGAAATCTTCCCAGTCGTCGAATTCCAGGGCGCGTTTCTGGCTGTGACGCCGACAAGTTTTATTCTGCTTCCCTTGCTTATTAAATTTGAACTCATCTGCAGGACGACATCTTCTGCATCTACTGCAAAATATTTCATTGATTGATGCAGCTTGAGAATCCATTTTCGAAGAGGTAAAGCAAATTATGCGACCAGTTGGTGTACGCGAGTTCATCGCGAGGCAGAGCGAGCTCGAGTAAACAAACCCAAAAAGGAAAGGGTGGAACTGCTGACCAAGGAATCTCTGCCACGTGATGCATGGATTTTGTGAAGTACATTACGCCCCCATATTTTGTTACGCCCCCATGACGGGGCCGCGCTGGCCACGTGTTTGCTAAACGCCTTGATTTCCTCCGGTAGGCTGACATGGACTTTTCCTGGGATCCTGGGACTGCTCTCATTGTCTGGGATCTCTGTACCGATTGTGTAATGCAGCGAGCCGGTGGTGAGGTACTCTTCTACGGTTGCGGTGGCTGTTGGGATGTTGGAGAATACCAGGTCGATTGTACTAGATCTTTTGTTTAACTTTGGCATTGTGGTTGAGGTTTCTGGGTCATTAAGAAGGACTAGGTCGTGTTCTTGCGTCCAGTTGAAGATCCTTCTGCCATCCTGCGATGCCCTCCGATCTGCCTGCCACGATGGGTGGAAGGCGTTCATGTCCCCTGCAACCACGCATCGGTTTGGGGGAGTCCATGATTCAATAATGTCCAGTGAGGTTTCTTCCTCTGGTCTGTTGTAGATGTTGAGGATCGTGGTTCCATTCACTTGGACCCAAAGCAGGTCTCGGTGATGAGCTGGGAGGAGCTGTTCAGCGTGGATCTTCTTGTCTATCCGCACGTAGGTCAGCACTCGTGGCCGTGTTAGAGGATTATTCCAGCTGTCGACGGGGCTGACACAGAGGAAGCCTGGGTGATGCTGTGTTCTGCAGATCTTTATGTGCATTATAAGATGTGTTTGGTTCCTGTATTAGTACTATATTGTAGCCTTCCTGGAATGCAAGTTGAAGGGCGGCGCTGTGTGCTTCCTCGCCTTTGTCCACGTTTGCTTGGAATATTCTCAGAGTAGTCTTTGGGGGAGTCCTATTTCGTGCGGCTTTCATTCATCAAGAGGCTGATATGTCGTAGTATAATTCAGGGTAGGCCATATATGCGACAGGGCTGCTGCGCTCCCGCCTCTATCGACAATCTACCAATGGCGGGACCCGCCAACAAGCGAGATTAGCAGCGGCGAGCTCAGGAATTCAAGAGTTCCTCGAGCTCTCCATTTCTTGTTCTTTCTTCTCTTTGTTATTCACCTTTGGATATTCGCTAGAACCACCTAGTCAGTTGTCAATATAATGGCTGGGCCGTTACAAATTTGACTTTTGCCAAGTTAAGTATACATATAACTAGTTACGTGATATATTATCGCTGTACAGGTAGCGCTGCGCGGGTAGCGGGGTTGTCCCCAATCACCTTACAGGCTGGGTGTCTAGTAGTCCCTAGCCAGAACTACTCCCGATAATCACAGCCTTATTGGTCTAGAAGACCTCAGCCTCACACGGCCCAGATTGCAGCGCTGTTCAAAGTGGCTTAGTTAGTCTTTGCATCTTGGATTATAAACCGGCGTTGGGTCCTTTCGTCATGAAGCAATAATCATGGCACCTTACTTGACTGACGATGGAGCCATCAACTCGTGCACCGTCCGCCAGATTACCAGTATCCGGCCCTCGATGCTTCGAAAAAGAGTATTCCGTCTCATCCGGCTTTTGACCCTAAACCATCGCTAATTCCAGGCTGCCAAGGCACTCTGCGCGTGGAAATCATCGAGGCAACAACAAGGGTCGAGTCTTGGGGAGGCTTCCCTCCTACAATGCGCTCTCCTATGCCTGGGGCGATGCAAGCAACAGGCCCCAACGCACAGTGCTGGTTAGAGATGGGGGCAAAACCTACCAAACTACAGAATTTATCCCGGCCGTTGGAGGTCGGCGCCTGCTACACGCTGCCCGCGAATAGCGCCAATCGACCTCCCACTATTTAATGGATCAGATACGCATGAACCAGGGGGATGCCACGAGAAGGCTCATCAATACGGCTCTCATGAAGGACATGTACGGAAGCTCCGAGAGAGGCATTGTCTGGCTCGGCCCCGCATCTCGCAACTCGGATACGTGGTACGATTATGTCCGAGAAAGATGCCACGACGGGAATCGGGTTCTGTGCGGCATCATTGTTCAACATTCAGTCGCAAGCTGCATGAATAAGACTTGCTCGCTGGACCTTCCCGAGAAAAAATTCGAGCGCTCTTCCGAGCGCCGTGGGCTCAGATCCACGGATGCCAGGGTCGCGGGCATCCCGTCGTAGCTGATTTCGTAGGAGCGCAGGCGATCCACTCCCGCGACTCCCGGCAGCTCGCTGATCTTGTCCGCCAATTCCAATGAAATTGTAGGATTGCGTTCCGGAGCGGGGTCGCCGGCAGGGCGCAGATATAGATCCGCGGGAAGGCGGTCGTTCATCCAGATGCGAACCGTTTCGCGAAAGCTTCCGACCATGATGCCGACGGAAACCATCATGGCGATAGCGGTCGAGAGCGCTCCTATCAACACCGAAGTGCGGCGAAGAGACGCGGAAAGGCTTTGCGACGCCAGGAGCGCTTCCACGCCGAGGATTTTTCCGAGCCAATGAGCGGTATGGGAAAGAATTCCATTTGCAAAGGCTGGAATCGCGAGCGCGGCGGCGGTCACCAGCAAAACAGCGGCGAGGTAGCCGAACACTGGTTTGCCCTCGATCGCGGGGATGCCCGCTGCGACGGCTGCTGCAACGGCCAGGACTAGCGCGGCCCAGAGATCGCGCGACTTATGAACGCGCGCGATGTACTCGCGCCTTCCTCGGGCCATGGCTTCCACCGGCGAAACGAGCGACGCTTCGCGCGCGGGGGAATAGGCGGATACGAGGGCCACGCCGACGCCGATGACGAACGCGAGCAGCACGGACGACGCAGTCAGCTCAATTGGTCCCGGACGGCTGCTGACATAGAGAGATTCCACCGTGGCGCCCATGAGCTTGACCGCTCCCGTGGCCATGACGCGACCGACCGGAAGACCAAGCGTCGCGCCTGCCAAGCCGAAAAGGGCCGCCTCCCCCAGGAACGCCGCCATCACTGCGCCGCGACTGGCGCCCAACGCACGCACAATTCCCGTTTCAGGCCGGCGGCGCACGACAGAAACGGAGATCGTGTTGTAGATCAGAAATGCCCCGACTATCAGCGCGATGTAACTGAGCAACTGCAGGTTCCACCGGAAAGCGGCCAGCATTCGCCGATTCTCGTTTGTGCCGGTTCCCTGCGGCCGGACTTCGATGCCGGCGGGCAACGCGGCTCGCACGCGACGTCGCCACTCCTCCAAATCCGGCGTGGCCGGAACCTTCAAAAGGATGCGATCCACGTTGCCGAGGCGGTTCAAAGCCCGTTGCGCCGCTGCCAAATCCATCACGATGGCGGATTCGTCGCCGTTCGAATCCGGGTACACTCCGCGAATCGTGAACGTCTGGACTCGATCGTTGATCAGCAAGCGCAGTGTGTCGCCTGGCTTTTTTCCGAGGCTCGCGCCGATCCAAATGCTGTTTGGGTCTTGCAAATCCTTCAAGATGTCTTTTGAGGACGCAAAGCTATCCCTCCACAAGCTTGCCGAAGCCGCACCGTTCCGTTCTGAATTGGCTTCCGCAACCAGGTCGAGGCCGATGAGCGGGAGGGTCTGCTGGGTATCGACGATGACCGCCGAGTTTTCTATCCGCGGCGAAATGCGAATCGAATAAGGAAGCGTTGCAAGCGTTCCCACGACTGCCTCTGGCACACCACCCGCAGCAACAATTTCAAGATCCTTGTTGCCTGCCAAAGTTTCCATGGAAGCGTGGAAGGAGCCGGTCGCCGCCACTCCAGCAAGGTCGATGGCCAGAACCACGGCAACCCCCAATGTCACCGCGAGGATCGTCAAGACAGCACGTACCGGTTCTCGCAGTAGTGGACGAAGCATGGTGCGGTAAAAGAGGAGCAGGCGTCCCATGTCAGCGCCGCGCAACCTCTTCTATTTTTCCGTCGCGCAAACGGACAACGGTATCGGCGAGCGCCGCTGCTTCGGCGCTGTGCGTGGCCATCAACGTTGCTGTATTCAGTTCGCGCGTCAGCTTCTTCAGCAAATCGAGGATGACGTTCCCGGTTGCCGTATCCAGATTACCCGTGGGCTCGTCCGCCAGAAGAATGGCGGGCGATTGCACCAGCGCGCGCGCGATGCCCACGCGCTGCATCTGTCCGCCCGAAAGTTGATGGGGATAGCGGCCGCCCAGGCCATCGAGTTCCACCCAGGCGAGCTTTTCTCGCGCAATTGCACGGGCGCTTGGTTTTCCCGCAAGAAGCAGCGGCAACTCCACGTTTTCAAAAACCGTGAGCGTGTGCAGGAGCTGAAACGATTGGAAAATAAAGCCGACCTTTTCGCGCCTCAGCCGGGTCAAGCCGGCGTCTTTCAAGGAAGATGTTTCGACTCCGTCCAGCAGAACACGGCCCGAAGAAGGAAAATCCATCGCCCCGGCGAGATGGAGGAGCGTCGATTTTCCGCACCCGCTCCGGCCGACCAGTGCAAGAAATTCGCCGCGGTTCACTTCCAGCGAAACATCTTCCAACGCGCGCACCCGCTGTCCGTCGGTCAAATAGTCCTTGCTGGCTTTTTGGAGCGCAACAATCGCCATGACTTATGATGGGGCTTTTGCAAGGCAATACGCCAGAGGCCGAGGGCCTCTGACGCAAACCACACCGCATCTTCCCCGGCCACCCAGACTCCCATTGAGCCTTGCCCCGCGCTGTTATAGACTTCGCACCCAGAATTCTGATACACAGATGCCGCTGTTTTCATCCTAGCAAACGCTTTTCAATAACAGGGATTCGTGAGCCAGGCACTTCGAGGAAGCAAGATCAACTGAGCGGCAGAGACCGCGCGGCGAATGCCGGCGGACGCGGAGGAAAAACGGATGCTTTTTGCATCGGCGGTCGCGGTTGGCCATAAGAACCTTGCCACTCTGGATCTCGTCATCATCGGGGTTTACTTCGCCATCGTTTTCGGCATCGGCTTGTATTTTTCCGCCAGGGAGCGCACCTCGGAGGACTATTTTCTTGCTGGCCGCGACGTCGGCTGGTTCTTCATCGGCGCTTCTCTTTTCGTTTCGAACATCTCCACCGAACACTTCATCGGCTTGTCGGGCACTGGCGCGTCGTCCGGGCTGGCCGTGGGCCATTTCGAATGGCTTGCTTGTTTGATCTTGCTGGTTCTTGGCTGGGTGTTCGTGCCCTTCTACCTGCGCTCCAACGTCTTCACCATGCCCGAATTTCTCGAGCGCCGCTTCAATCGCAATTGCGCCGTATATCTCGCCGCGATTTCGATCATTGCCTACATCTTCACCAAAATTTCTGTGCAACTCTATGCCGCGAGCGTCGTCCTCGAGCGCGTGGCCGGCTGGTCGCTCTGGAAAACCGCGGTGGTTCTGGTCATCGCTGTCGGAATTTACACCGTGGCCGGCGGGCTCGCCGCCGTCATCTATACGGACACCGTGCAGACCCTGATTCTGATTACCGGCGCGGTCGTCCTGACGATCATTGGTCTTCACCGCGTCGGCGGCTTTGCCCACTTGCGCACCATGGTCCCCGCCAGTTACTTCCACATGATAAAGCCCGCTTCCGATTCCCAGTTTCCGTGGACTGGCATTTTTTTCGGAGCGCCCATCCTCGGCATCTGGTATTGGTGCACGGATCAAGTCATCGTGCAGCGCGTGCTTTCGGCCCGCGACGAGGGCCACGCCAAGCTCGGCACCATTTTCGCCGGCTTTCTGAAAATACTGCCGGTATTTATCCTCGTGCTGCCCGGGATCATCGCCTTCGCGCTTTTTCCAGAGCAAGTGAAGAAGCCCGACTTCGCTTATCCAACGCTCATCCTGAATTTGCTGCCCACCGGCCTCGTGGGTTTGGTCATGGCTGCGCTGCTGGCTGCCGTGATGGGCGCGATGAGTTCTGTCTTCAATTCCGCATCGACCTTGGTGACGCTCGATTTCTATAAAAAGATTCGCCCGCTGGCTTCCGAAGGCCAGCTCGTTAATTTCGGACGCGTCGCGACGGGCGTGATGGTCCTGCTCGGCCTGCTCTGGGTTCCGTTCATTCACTACATCAGCAGCCAGCTCTACATTTATTTGCAAAGCGTCCAGGCATATATCAGCCCGCCGATCACCGCCTGCTTTGTGCTCGGCATTCTGTGGCCGCGATTGAATGGATCGGGAGCCATCACTTCTCTTCTGACCGGTTTCGTCTTGGGTGCGACGCGCTTCGTCTTCGAGCTCGCCGACCAGGCCGGCGGCGGCCATTTTCATTCGCCCGTCATCCGTTGGCTTGTCGACATGAATTTCCTGCACTATGCGATTTTCATGTTCGTGGTCTGTTCGCTCGTTCTGGTGGTCGTCAGCCTGATGACCAAAGCGCCCGACCGCAAGCAGCTTGCCGGATTGACCTTTGCAACCGTCGACGACAAGATCGAAACCACCGTGGTCGACCCGCGCCAGCGCAAGCCCGCGCACGAGACGCCCACCGAGCGCGTCATCAACATCTTCTTCAGCCTGCTCTTGCTGGGGACGGTGATTGGCTTGTGGATTTACTTCCGTTAGTCTGATCTGTGAACGGAAAAAAATGAGAAGCTCCGCGATACAAATCTTGAAACCGAACGTTACGCAAGAAGAGGCTGTGCGCGTCTTCCGTTCGGGCGGCTTCAGCGCCGCGTACTGGAAGATTCGAAACGGCCCTCTGCAGCGTATCGCGGATGCTTACGTCCCGTTCTGGGTGTATAAAGTGCGTTACGAAGTCGTGGGCGCGCAGAACAACCGGATTTTCGCTCTCGATGCGGTGCATGGCTCGCTCGATCTTTTCGAATTTCCCCATGCTCCTCGCGAAGACGAATTGCTCGCCATCGAGACACGCAATCGTCTGTTGCCGGCCCTGCCGCCTGAGGCCGCCGAGGAGGTTCTCCGAATGAAAGTTCTACGCGTGCTCTTCCAGCAAGGTTTTTTCAAAATGCGCGCATTAAAAGTGGAAGTCACGCGCGTGCCCGGGGAAATTCATCTGCCGTATTGGCTCGCTTTTTACGGAGATGGTCGCGCCGCAAAATGCCGTGTCATGGACGCGGTGCGCCGCCGCATCGAGGGCGCCAAAGCCTCCTCCTTTTTTGAAGAATGGCTCACAGCCTAACGACGCTCAAGAGGTGTGCCGCCCGGCGCGCGAGCTGCATAGTGGAAGTAGCATAGTAAAGGATACGGCTCCCGCCAGCCCCGTAAAGTGAGGGATCGCATGTCACGCCTCGTCAGATTTAGCGCAATCGGCTGTCTACTTTGTGCGATGGGCGCAACCAGCGCCGGAGCGAACGGCTGGCAGCACATTGGAAATGTTCAACGCGTCGAGAAGCTTCCGAACGGTGTCGAACTCACCGCCGGTCCCGCCAAGCTGCGCATCACGGCTTTTCGCGATGGCATAATCCGCGTGCGTCTCGCGCCGCAGGGCTCCTTTCCGAAAGATTTTTCCTGGGCGGTGATCGAGTCTCCCGAGCCTCCGCCCGTCAAGATCGAAGACGGCAAAACCGAGCTGCGCATGACCGTGGGCCGTGTTGTTGTCGCCGTCAAGAAAGCGCCTCTGCTCGTTACATTCGAGGACTCCGCCGGAAAAATCCTCCTCGCGGACGAGCCGTCCTTGCCCATGGCCTGGAACGGAACGTATATCCACGTTTGGAAGCACATGCCTCTCGAGGAAGATTATTTTGGCCTCGGCGATAAACCCGGCCCCATGAACCGCCGCGATCACGCGTACACCATGTGGAATACCGACTTTTTTGGCTGGCAGGAATCGGACGATCCACTCTACAAGACCATTCCCTTTTTCATCGGCCTTCGCAAAGGCACGGCCTATGGCGTTTTCTTCGACAACACCTACCGCAGCAGCTTCGACTTCGGAAAAGAGTCGCGGGATTATTTTTCGTTTGGAGCCGAGGGCGGCGAGCTGAATTATTACTTCTTCGCCGGCCCAGAGCCGAAGACCATCGTCGAGCAGTACACCGCGCTTGTCGGACGCACTCCTCTTCCGCCGCTCTGGTCGCTCGGCTACCAGCAGAGCCGCTACAGTTATTATCCTGAATCGCGGGCGCGCGAGATCGTCCAAACATTGCGCGAGAAAAAAATCCCCGCCGACGCCATCTACCTGGACATCGACTACCAGCAGGGCTATGCGCCCTTTACCGTGAATCGCGAATATTTTCCGACTTTTGAAAAAATGATCTCGGACTTTCTCGCCGAGGGAATGCGCACCGTTCTGATCACCGATCTCCATATCAAAAAAGATCCGAATCACGGCTACGTTCCCTACGATTCCGGAATGAAGCAAGATGTTTTCGTCAAGAATCCGGACGGCTCTGTCTTTGTCGGCAAAGTCTGGCCCGGCGACAGCGTCTTCCCGGATTTTACGCTGAGCCGCGTCCGCGATTGGTGGGGCGGCCTGTACAAGAATTTCGTGGACATGGGCGTCGCCGGCTTCTGGAACGATATGAACGAGCCATCCGTGTTCGAAACTCCCACGAAAACCATGCCGCTCGATGTCGTGCATCGTCTCGACGGCGGCACCACGCTCGATCATCGCGCCATTCACAACGTCTACGGCATGGAGAACGCTCGCGCCACCTACGACGGCGTGCTCAAATTGCGTCCCAACGAGCGGCCTTTCGTGCTGACGCGAGCGGCCTACGCAGGCGCCGAACGCTACGCCGCTTCTTGGACCGGCGACAACAGCGCCACGTGGAATCACATTGGCATGAGCGTGCCGATGGTCATGAGTCTGGGCGTTTCCGGCTACCCGTTGATGGGCGTTGACGTCGGCGGCTTCGCGGGCTCTCCGCCCGTTGATCTCTTGACGCGCTGGTACGAGCTCGGCGTTTTTTATCCGATTTATCGCGATCACGCCGCCAAGGGCACCGCGCCGCACGAACCGTGGGCGAACGGTCCCGAACAGGAAGCGATTCGCAAACGCTACATTGAATTGCGTTACAGACTTCTGCCTTACATTTACACATCGATGGAGGAAACTTCGCGCACCGGCGTGCCGCTGATGGAGCCTCTTTTTCTCGAGTATCCCTCCGAGGAGGATTATTACGGCGACGATCACGTATTTCTCTTCGGCCACGATTTCTTTGTCGCGCCCGTCGTTACCGAAAAGCTCGACGCGGAGGAAATTCACCTGCCGCCTGGCGATTGGTACGATTTCTGGACAGCCGAGAAACACCCTTCCCATGAACACATCTCGCTGCACCCTGCCCTCGCGGAAATGCCCATCTATGTTCGTGCCGGGGCGATTATCCCCATGCAGCCCGTCGTGCAAGACACCAACGAGAGGCCCGACGGCCCGCTCCAACTCCGCGTCTACGCCGGCGACGATTGCCGCGGCACGCTTTACGAAGATGACGGGATCTCGTTTGCATACAAAAAAGGCGATTTTCTGCGCATCAATTACGCCTGTCAGGTCTCTCCAGATTCCCTCAGCGTCACCAGCACCATTGTGAAAAACGCGTTTCAGCCCTGGTGGAACAGCACGCAACTAAAAATCTTTGGAACGAGCGCCGAGCCGAAAGAGATTCTCATCGGCGGCCAGCTAATCCACGAATGGCGCTACGACAGCCGTTCGCATTGCGTCACGCTAACCGTGCCGGATGCTCTCAAAGACTGGACAGTTCGCCTCAGCTTCTGATTTCTCAGTCGATCAGAAATATGGAAAGGGATTGTGCGGGCAGGGTGATGCGGGCTTCGCCGCCCACTGCGACTGCGTGCGCTTCTCCGGAGAGCAGCGTAAATCCGGCCGCGCCCTGTGCCGTCGTGTCGCGCAGGGGAACCCTCAGCTCCCGCGGCTCGGCCGAATTGTTGAATGCGACGAGAAGGCGTTCGTCTTCCGTCTCGCGCAAGAAAACATAAGCTGTATCGTCCGAAAAGAGGTGCCACAGTTTTCCGCTTTGCAGCGCCGGATGTTCACCCCGCAAACGCAGCAGTGTTTGCACGTACGTGAAAAGCTCCTGCTGCGCCGCCGTGCGCCCTTCGGCCGTAAACGCATTCCTCGCATCGCCCGGCCAGCCACCCGGAAAATCCCGCCGGTTGTCCGGATCTCCGCCGCCCTGCATTCCGATTTCGTCGCCATAGTAGAGTTCCGGAATCCCTCGCAGCGTCAGCGTGAGTCCAAACGCTAGCTTCAGCTTTGCCGGCGAGCTGCCCGCAGCGCTCGCAAATCGCGGCACATCGTGATTCGCGAAGAACGTCACCAGCAGGTCGGGATGCGAGTACAGCCAATCGCTTCGCAATATATCCGGGATGCGGCCCGCGGGCGCGCCCCGCAGAAGCACGTCTCGCATCGCGAAGAACATCGGATAATCAAACAAAGAGTTCAGCCCGGAGTCGATGCCGTCAAAGCGTCGCTGCCCGCCCTCAAAAAAAGAAGTGACGCTTGGGTCAGGGTGAAACACCTCGCCAATCGTCGTTAGATATGGATAGATTTGGTGCAGCCCCGCGTTCCAATGGGACCAGAACTTGCGCGATACATACGGAAACGTGTCCAGCCGATAGCCATCCAGCCCTGACGTCTCCGCCCACCAAATACTGTTTTGCAGTAGATATTCGGCGACCGTTTCGTTTTCCGTGTTCAAGTCAGGCAGAACATTGAAGAACCAGCCCTCCGTAAGATTTCTCGAAAGTCTCTGCGTCGCGTGCGGATCGGTCAGCACTTCGAATGGATCGTGTCCAGCTGATTGCTTATCCGCCTGCCCGTAAAATGTGCCGCTGACGCCGCCGGAAGAATCCAGATGATGTTGTGGCGTTCCGTGAAACCAGTCCGGCAGCGGCGGCTCCGCCACCCACGGATGTTTCGGCCCGACGTGATTCGCCACGAAATCGAAAAGCACCTTCATGCCTTGCTTATGCGCTTCCGCCACAAGCTCCTGGTAATCCGCGATCGTTCCAAGATGCGGATCCACCGCATACAGATCGACCGCGCCATACCCGTGATAATCCTGAGCCGCGCCATTTTTTAATATCGGCGTCAGCCACAGGGTCGTCACGCCCAACTCTTTCAAATAAGGAAGGTGTTCGCGGGTTCCGCGCAAATCGCCGCCGTGATACGCGCGCGGGTTTGCGCGGTCGTGCATGCCGCGTGCATCCGCAGGGTCATCGTTCGTAGGATCGCCATCAGCAAAACGGTCCGGCATGATCAGATAAATCACGTCCTCCTTCGAAAGCCCCTGAAATTTTCCCAGCCTCATCGCGCGCGGCGCCAGCGGCAGCTCAAAGGTTGTCATCCCTGTCGGTGTTGTGACGCGGCACACCGCGGTCCCCGATTGTGTGTCGTGTCCGATCTCCATCCAGACGAACAGGTAGTCCCCGCCGGCCGTTGCTTCCGTGCGTTCCACGACGATGCTTCTCAAATTGCACGCAACACGCGTGGCTTCCAGGTTGTGCCCCGAAAGCAGAAGCATCAATTCCGGCGTCAGGTTCAGCCACCAGGAGGGCGGCTCGACTTTTGTCACCACGGGCGCATTGGCATCCGGCTTTTCCGATGGCTCGGATTGTCCGGCTAAACTTGCGGAACAAAACGCAAGAAAGACAGCCGCACTGGTAAAAATTCGAAGGAAGCGTTTGAAAGAGGATGGCCAGCGTGGGGAAGCGGAGTTCTTCACGGGAGAAGCATAGAAAAAAAGCGTGCCCCGCGCCAGTCTTCTGTCCCTCTGGCTTCGTGCATCGTTCTAATTGTCGAACCGCAATTTGCCGAAGACTTTGGGAACGTGAAAATTCGGCGTGGGCGTTCCGGTGGGTTGCCACGCTGCGTAAAAGCGCGGCTCCGTGGCTCCTTCGACCCGATAGAAATTCACCCGCCAAGCCGCCGTCGGATCGAAGTGCGCCGTTAAACTCTTCATCGGCAAGGCCAGCTCTGCAACCCAGGTCTTGCTCTTCTCGTCGATCGTAACGCGTCGCTTCAGTCCGCTCTGCAAGTCGTGTTTCTCTCCCGGCGCAATATCGAGATCAATCCAATAGCCGTTCGGACTCACTTCAAATTCCTTGTAGCTCCGCGCCGCCGGCCCCGGCGGCTGCAAAAAAACTTCCGCCACGTCACGGTCCCAAAGATGGTCCCTCCGCCCATTCGGTTCCGCGTCGGGAAATACGGTGATGGTCCGATAACGCGCGATAAACTTCAGATAGAGCGCATCTTTCGTCCAAAGCAGACGCACTTCTGTCTCGCGCTGCGGATCGGGATTCTTGCCTTGCCAATCTTGATCAAATTGAATTGCCGGAGCGTTTTCCCACGCTTTGCTCGCGGGAAATCCCTCCCGATCAAGCAGCCCAACAAGCCGCGCCGCCCTAACCGTTCCCGCTTCAGGAACAGATGATTTTTCTCCAGCCATCACGCGATGCACCTCGCGCGCCTCGGTAAACTCGTAGCCCAGCATACCCGCAAACGCAAAGCCTATAGCCACAAAGCCGCTCACTGTTCGGAGAACGCCAAGCATCCGGCGAATGCCAAGCAGCCCGCGAACGCGCCGCAATCCACCGTTCACGAGAGGCAAACCTTTTGCGCACGCACCCATGTGCTCCTCCGAGCCGCCAAGCCTCGACGTGCTAGCATCGAATTTGGGACTGTACCGCCGCTGCTCTGCACTTTCCAGCGGCAATTCCTCAGGAGGCGCGCCATGATGGAGCAGGTCGCAGCACAAGACTATCTGTCACGACCCGGGAGGCGTGCTCCCGAGCAATTTGAATACGTCAAGCTGCGCATCGACGGCAGCGTTGCCCGCATGACCCTCAGCCGTCCCGAACACAATCTTCTCAACGAAGCCATGCTCCGCGAGCTCGCCGACGGCATTTCCTTCGCCGGCGAACGCCCCGACGTAAAGATCATCATTCTCGACTCCGCCTGCAAGGTTTTCTGCGGTGGCATTGACATCGGCGAGTACACCTCCCAGCGCGTTTTTCAAATGCTCGACGCTTTTCACGCCGCCTTCTCGGGCATGTTGGACGTGGGCAAGCCCGTGATTTGCGTGGTAAACGGCCCTGCTATCGGTGGCGGCGCGGAGCTGGCTGCCTTCGGCGACCTGGTGATCGCGACTCCGAAAGCTCGTTTCGCGCAGCCCGAGATTTCCATTGGCGTTTTCCCGCCGCTTGCTTCCACGATTCTTCCTTTTCTGGTCGGCCCCAAGCGAGCCTTGGAAATTGTCCTCATCGGCGAAGCCATAACGGCCGAGCGCGCTCTCGAACTAGGTCTCATCAATCGCCTCGTGCCCGAAGCCAAACTCGAACAAAGCGTCAACGAGTTGATCGAGCGCATCACCGCCCACTCCGGCCCCGTCTTGACCATGGCAAAAAAAGCCATCCTAGGCGGCATGGGCCTTTCGCTGCGCGATGGCCTCAAACAATCCATGGGCATTTTCTTGAACGAGCTGTATCGCCTCGAAGATTCACAGGAAGGCCTCCGCGCTCTCGTCGAAAAACGCAAACCCAATTGGAAAAATCGCTGAGCGCAGCTGGACAGCACGTTTATGCGCTGCATTGACACTCCTCCACCCGCGGCTTACACTGATTTTTCAATTTGCAGGCAAGGGATGAGGGGAAGGCCGTGAAAATCGGCCGCGGTCCCGCCACTGTCATCGGCTCGACGAGCCGTAAGCCAGACTACCCTCCCGCGCCGCAGCGGCCCCCGCTTTTCGCGAGAAAAAGCGTGGCCATATAGCCCCGGGCTCTCTCGCGGGGCTTTTTTATTGCGCAAAAAAGTTTTTTCTCGGTGGGGATCAGTGCCAAGACGCAAGCACGCACGCACAAAAAATCAAACTCTCCGCACCGCCGTCACGGCCATACTCCTCTGCGCCGCGTCGTTCTGCCCCACTCTGCCCGCGCAAACGCCTCCCGCAGTTCCGCTTTCCGCGCCGCAATTTAAAGATTTCGTCGACGAAGCAGGCCGCACCGTTCGCGTCCCGCAGCCCGTCCACCGCATCGTCTCCCTGGCCCCCAGCCTCACGGAAACCATCTACGCCCTTGGCTTGCAAGATCGTTTGGTCGGCGACACCGACTATTGCGATTATCCGGCCGACGCCGTAAAAAAACCGAAGGTGGGCGGCATCCTCAATCCGAGCCTCGAAGAAATCGTCGCCCTGCGCCCGGATTTGGTCCTCGTCACGCAAGTCAACCGCCTCGAAACTTTGCACGCCCTCGAAGGTCTCGGCATCCCCTCCTACGCCACGGATCCTCACACCGTTCAGGAGATCGTCTCCTCCACCGAGCGTCTCGCCGCGGTTCTCGGCGCGCCGGAAGCAGGCGCTTCTCTCGCCGCCGATCTCGAAAGCCAACTCGCGGATTTGCATCAGCGCTTGATTGGCTCCATCCCCCGCCGCGTACTCTTTATCGTCTGGCCGGATCCTCTCATCTCCGTCGGCAAGGACACCTTCATCGCCGATGCCCTTCGCCTCGCCGGAGCCGACTCCATCGTGGACTCCTCCCAGCAGTGGCCCCAGATGAGTCTCGAGGAAGTCGTCCGCCTCCAGCCGGATTTTCTCGTCTTCGCCGAGTCTCATTCGGACGGCGCGCAAAATGATTTCGACGTCCTCGCCGCGCGTCCCGGCTGGCGCGGCCTCGATGCCGTCCGTAACCGCCGCTTCGCCGTTATCAGCGACGCCGTCAATCGCCCCGCGCCCCGCATCGTTTCCGCCATCGAGGATCTCGCGCGCCAATTGCATCCCGAAGCCTTTTCTCCGCGTCCCGATGACAAAAAGCCTCAAAAAGATTTGCCGCCCGCTCAGCCGCGGGGTTTTTCTCGATCCGTTTCCGTGACTTCGCCCAGTCGAGACTTTGCTTTTCTGGAGGCCTGCGCTTGCGCCCGTTGACACTCAGCCGCTTGCTCGGTTACTGCGGAGTCCTCGCCGCCATTCTTTTTGTCGTCGTGGTGATCGCTCTCAAAATGGGCGCCGTCCCCGTCTCGCTCTACGGCCTGGGCCGCGATCTTCTCCGCGTCCTCTTTCGCCAAACCAGCCAGCTCTCCAGCGAGTATCAGCTCATTATTTTCGATATCCGTTTGCCGCGCATTCTTCTCGGCATTTTTGTCGGCGCTTCTCTGTCCGTTGCCGGCGCCAGCTTTCAAGCCCTGCTTCGCAATCCTCTCGCGGATCCTTACGTTCTCGGCGTTTCCAGCGGCGCTGCCGTCGGCGCCATCGTAGCTCTGATTATCGAGCCGCATCTTGCCCTCGCCCCCGCCGTTGCCGCTCTTCTGACTCCCATCGGCGCGTTTCTCGGCGCCGCTCTCACCGTCACCGCCGTCTATTTTCTCGGCCTTCGCCAGGGACAAATCGATAGCGGCACTCTTCTCCTCGCCGGAATCATTTCCGCTTCCTTTCTATCCGCCATCATCATGTTTTTCATGTCCACGCTCACTGGCGGCAATTACCGCGGCATGGCTTTCTGGATGATGGGCGATCTCTCCACTCCTCCTCAGCGAATCGTCAGCCTCATTCTTCGGTTAGGTTTCTTCCTCGCCGCCGGCGCCATTTACACCACTGCCGGCGACCTCAACCTGCTCCTCTCCGGAGAAAAAGAAGCCATGCACCTTGGCGTCGACGTGCGCCGCGTGCGTTTGGTCGTCTACATCGCGGCCTCCCTCCTCACCGGCCTCGCCGTCTCCGTCAGCGGCGCCATCGGTTACGTCGGCCTTCTCGTTCCTCACGTCATGCGCCTCATTTTCGGTTCCGACCATCGCGTCCTCTTGCCCACCGCCGCATTTGGTGGCGCGATTGTTCTCGTCGTCGCCGACACTCTGGCTCGCACCGTTGTTTCTCCCTCCGAGCTTCCCGTCGGCGCCATGACCGCCATTGCCGGGGCGCCGCTCTTTCTCTATCTCATGCGCAGGAGGCTGGCGTGAGCAGCTACGCCCGCTCCCAAGCTTCCCCGGCGGGACGCCCCGTCAGTGATGCCGGGGATTTCAACTCCGACGTTCGCCTGAGCGTCGAACAAGTCAGCTACGCCTACTCTGCAAATCCATCGCAGGCGCCTCTTTTCACTTTGGAAGCCACAAGTTTTCAAGCGCGTCCCGGCGAAATTGTCGCCGTCCTCGGCCCAAACGCCTGCGGCAAGTCCACGCTTCTAAAATTGATTGCCGGCGCGCTCGAGCCGCTCTCCGGTCGCGTGCTCCTGAATGGCTTCGTCACGCACACGCTTCCGCACCGCACCCGCGGCCAGCGCATCGCCATGGTTCAGCAGGAAAGTCCCTTGCTCTTTCCGACGCGTGCCTGGGAATTTGTTCGCCAGGGCCGCCATGCTTACAGCCGCACGCTTCGTTTTGAAACCGAAGACGACATCCTCATCGCTCGCAACGCCCTTGCGCAAGTCGGCGCCGAAGCTCTCAGCGATCGCTGGATGGATCAAATCTCCGGCGGAGAAAAACAGCGCGTCATTCTCGCGCGTGCGCTCGCGCAGCAGCCTTTGCTTCTTCTTCTCGATGAGCCCACGCTCCATCTCGATATCGGTGCGCAGGTCGATCTGCTCGAAACCCTGCGCCGCCTCGCGGCCGCCAATCGCTACACCGTTGTCGTCGTCACCCACGATCTCAATCTTGCGGGCCAATACGCCGACCAGGTCGCGCTTTTTCAAAAGGGCAAATGTCTTCGCGTTGGGCCGCCGGCCTCTGTGTTTCAGCGCGAATTGCTCGAACAAGTTTTTCAGACGCCTCTTATCGTCGAGTTCGGCTCTTCCGGCCGTCCTCGCGTAACGGTGCCGTCTGCAAAATAAGTAGCCGTTTTTGTTCCACCCGAACGCCGCTGCGTAATTTGTGGCGCTTGAATCACCCATAGCGGACCCTCGCAAGGGGCCCCCGACAATCATCGCGGACTTCGTGCACGGGAAGACGGTGCGTTCCCCCTGGCCCACGCTGGGGACGAACGTGAAGCAAGCCGTCGCCGCCGCGCGACTGTAAGGCGGAACAAGGTACTGCCGCAGCCACTGCGGCGCATCGCTCGCTGTTCGCGATCCGGGCCAAACGGATCGCGTCCAGAAATAAAGGGCAGCGCCACGGGAAGGCCCGGCACCGGGCCCCATGTATCAGCAGACGGGGACGGAACTGCCGCCAAGCCAGGAGACCGGCGAACTCCGCAAGCCTCGGCGATCCTTTCCATGCGCCAGGCCAGCCTTCAACTCCCGCGCGAGAGGGAGCGGAGGAAACCATGAAAACTACTCTTCTCAGAACTGTTTTTCTTTTTCTTGCAGTCTTCGCCGTAAACTTTTCCGCACAAGCACAGAATCAATCCTCCGATGCGCATCTCTTCGGCACGCTTCTCGATTCCAGCGGCGCAGCAGTCGCTAGCGTCATCGTCACCGCGCAATTGCAAGGCAACACCGCCTCTCATCTCTGGAAAACAGCTTCATCGGCCGACGGCGCCTACGCTCTGATTCTTCCGCCCGGCCATTATCATGTAACCTTCGAACGCTCGCCCTTCGTTTCCAGCGAGTTCGATATCGACCTCGCCCCCAGTCAACAGCGCGCGCTGGATCTTCGCCTCGCCCTTGAGCGCCTCTCTGCCAGTGTCATCGTCACCGCGCAAGCGGTACCAACGCTCATCGGCCAAACCACAGCTCCCGTCTCGGTCATTACCAAAGAAGAAATCGACGCCCGTCAATCCGTCGCTCTCACCGATGCCCTCCAGTTTTCTACGGGCATTTCCATCGGCCGCACCGGACCCGAAGGCGGCACTGCCTCCATTTTTCTCAACGGCGGCAATTCGAATTTCACCAAAGTCCTCGTCGATGGCGCCCCCATCAATCCGCCCGGTGGCCCCGTCGATTTTTCCAGCCTCACCCTCGACAACATCGATAAAGTCGAAATCGTTCGCGGCGCCGAAAGCGCCATCTACGGCACCGACGCCGTCGATGGCGTCATTCAGCTCTTCACTCATCGCGGCTCCACGCGCACTCCCGAATTCAGCGTTTACGGCGAAGGCGGCAGCTTCTCCTCAGGCCGTGGCGGCGCCCAAATCAGCGGCTTGCTCGGCAAATTCGACTATTCCGCCGCCGCATCCTATCTTCAAACTGATGGCCAGGGACCGAACGACAATTTTCTGAATCGCACTCTCTCCGGCAATTTCGGCTATTCCTTCAGCGACACCAACCAGCTCCGTCTCACCCTTCGCAACAACGACAGCGACGCCGGCATACCCGGCCAAACCATCTTCGAACCGCCCAGCCTCTATCAGCGTTATGGCCAGCACATTTTCAGTTCCAGCGCCCGTTGGAATGTTTCCACAGGCAAACACTGGCGCCACCAAATCAGCGGTGCCGAATCCTACACGCACCAATACACCGACAATCCCCTGCAAAGTTTTTACGCCACTGACCCCAATGCATTCTGCCCGCAGACCAATCCCACGGCCGTGCCCACCGCCGAATTTTGCGACTACACCGGCAGCAGCCTCTATCAGTACAACCGCGCGAACGTCAGCGCCCAATCCACTTATCTGCTCTCGAATTTCGCCGTCACAGCGGGTTACGAATACGAGGTCGAAAACGTTTTCCTCACCTCTCTCGACGTTCCTCACGCTCGCCGCAACAACCAAGGCGGCTTTCTGGATTTTCGTTACCGCCCCATCCACCGCCTGTCTCTCAATTTCGGCGGGCGCGCCGAAGCCAACGCCTATTTCGGCACGCGCGTCGTCCCTCGCGCTGGCGCCTCTTTTCTCGTGCGCTACGGCCGCGGATTTTGGGGTGAAACGCTCTTTCGCGTTTTCTACGGCGAGGGCATTAAGGAGCCGCGTTTCGACCAGATCTTTGGCGATAATTTCGGCGACTACGGAAACCCGTCGCTCAAACCCGAAGCCAGCAAAACGTGGACCGCTGGCCTCGACCAAAAACTCCTCGGCGATCGCATCCGCATGTCCGCGGATTATTTTTACAGCCGTTTCTACGACATCGTCAGCTTCGAATACTGCTCGCCCGACCCCACCAATCCCGCCGGAAATTCCTGCGGCGTGATTCTCCCAGGCAATCCCACGAGCTTCGGCTACTACTTCAATACCGATCTCGCTCTCGCCCGCGGCCTCAATCTTTCCGGCCAGGCGCGCCTTGCGCGCTGGCTAAACCTTGCCGGAAACTACACCTACGACGACAGCCGCGTCATTCAATCGCCCAATTCTTATGACCCCAGCGAAATTCCCGGCAACCACCTGCTCCGCCGCCCCGTCAATTCCGGTTCGCTCACCCTGAACGGCGCCCTCCGCAATCTCAGCGTCACGCTTGGCGGCTATTTCACCGGCGTCCGCACAGACAGCGATTTTCTCGGTCTCGGCCTGACGCGAAACCCCGGCTACGCTCTTTTCAATTTATCCGCCAGCTATCGCCTGCCCCACGGTGTTTCTCTCTACGCGCGCGCCGCCAATCTTTTCGACAAGCAATATCAGGACGCTCTCGGCTATCCCGCTCTCGGCCGCGATTTGCGCGCCGGAGTCCGTTATACCTTTGGCGGCCGCAATTAAAGACCCGTGTAGGGGCGCAGCATGCTGCGCCCTAGTTCAGCAAGATCTGGAACCAAGGAGCATTCGCCAGGTGCCCAAACCAACGGAACCCATTCTCTTCTGCTGGAGCGGCGGCAAAGACAGCGCCATGGCCCTGCACATGCTGCTCCAGCGCGAAGACCTCCGCATCGTCGCGCTCCTCACCACCATCACCGAAGGCTACGAGCGCATCAGCATGCACGGCGTACGCCGCGTACTTCTCGAGCGGCAGGCCCACTCCATCGGCTTGCCGCTTCACGAAGTCCGCATTCCTCCGCAATGCGTCAATCCCATTTACGAAGCGCGCATGGAAAAAGCTCTCAGTTTCCATTTCGATCGTGGCGTCCGTAAGGTCGCCTTCGGCGATATCTTCCTCGAAGACCTCCGCGCCTATCGCGAAAAAAATCTCGCCCGCATCGGCATGACCACTCTTTTTCCCATCTGGAAACGCGACACGCGCGAACTCATCCGTTCCTTCCACGCCAACCATTTCCGCGCCAGGGCCGTCTGCATCGACCCCAAAATTCTCGATTCCGGCTTCGCCGGACGCGAGCTGGACGAATCTTTCTTCCGCGATCTCCCGTCCAACGCCGATCCTTGCGGCGAAAACGGCGAGTTCCACACCTTCGTCTTCGATGGCCCCATCTTTCGCTCGCCCATCGAAGTCCGTACCGGTGAAACCGTCCACCGGGATGGCTTTGTTTTTTGCGATCTATTGCCTAGAATGGAGAAAGAAACAACATGAACACGCAACTCTCTCGAAAAGAAACTCTGCTCTATCGTACTCTGCTTGCTCTCGCCATGATCGCCCTCGTAGCCGCCCTGCGCATCGCTCCGCATCCATGGAACTTCGCTCCCGTCGGCGCCATGGCTATTTTCGCGGGTGCGACCCTCCGCGATCGCCGTCTCGCGTTCCTCGTCCCCCTCCTCGCTCTCTTCGCCGGTGATATTTTCATCGGCTTTCACAAACTCATGCCCGTCGTCTACGCCAGCTTTCTCGTCAGCGTCGCCATCGGCCTCTGGCTCCGCAAGCGCCGCACCGTCGCGCGCATCGGCGCCGCCACGCTCGCCGGCGCCATTCAATTTTTCCTAATCACCAATTTCGCCGTCTGGGCCGTGGGCCTTTCCTATCCTCGAACCAGTTCAGGCCTGCTCGCCTGCTACGCTGCTGGTGTCCCGTTCTTCTGGAACACCCTCGCGGGCGACGCCTTCTACGCCGTACTCCTCTTCGGTGGCTTCGCCTTGGCCGAGCGCCTTTTTCCAGCCTTCCGCGAACCCGCGCCCACTTCAGCGCACCACTAACCACAAGCACCACCAACCACCCATTTCAGGGGCGGCGCTTGCCTCGCTCTCCGACTGCCTGCCAACAAGTGGCCCCGAAAGCAGTCGCGATGTAACAAAATCTCCCCACTTTTCCCCTTGACAAAAATGCAATTCCGTAGTATCTTACTCACCAGATAATATTGTAGCTTCCTCCTTCGCGCCGGCTTTCATGTCGGCGTTTTTGCTTTCCGGGCCTGCAAACAAGTCCTTCAGAATCACTGCTTACAGAACCGTATTGGAAAAAACGACTTTATCCATCTTTAGAATGAGCACTTACGCAAAACCCAGGGGCTACTCCCAGACTGTTCGGCACTTCGCCACTCCCCCAATCGCAAAGTGCGTACACGCAGGATCTGCCGCAACCCCAATCTTTTCATGCATTTACTTCATAACTTGCGGACACCCCCGGGTGGGCGGTAGAGGGCCCCAGCTTTTGTGCAACGGCTGCCAGGAACAACCCAAAGCGAGAAAGGGCGGCAACTAGCAAAGAGGAAATGAAGAAGAACCACAGGAACCATTAGGATGTAGACGAATAAAGAGAAACTCGCCCGACCCCGGGCAAATGCTCGCGACGGCGCGTCTTCAAATCCTTTACCTCCTCTACTTCCTAAACCTCCTCTACCTCATTCCCTTCCGCCCTGATGCTATAATTCTCAATCCGTCATGCCGAAATCAGCTCCAGAATCCGCCGCCATCGCCCCTGAAGTCCTCGCGAAATACGAGACCGTCATAGGCCTGGAAGTCCACGTCCAGCTTCTGACCAACACCAAAATTTTCTGTTCCTGCGCAAATCGCTTCGGCGATGCGCCCAACACCAATGTCTGCCCGGTCTGCCTCGGCCTTCCCGGTACATTGCCCATTCTCAACAAACGAGCCGTCGAGCTCGCCATGCGCGCCTCTCTCGCTCTTAATTGCACCGTCCATGAGCACTCGCGCTTCGCCCGAAAAAATTATTTCTATCCCGATCTTCCCAAAGGCTATCAAATCTCGCAGTACGAGCTTCCCCTCGCCACTGGTGGCTGGCTCGAAATCGAACATGACGGCGCAAAAAAACGCATCGGCATCACCCGTCTCCATCTCGAAGAAGACGCCGCCAAAAATCTCCACGAAGGTTTTTCCGAATCCGCCACCAAGGCTTATATCGACTACAACCGCTGCGGCACGCCTCTCAGCGAAATCGTTTCCGAGCCCGATATGCGCGCTCCCGAAGAGGCCTACGCCTATCTCACCACGCTTCGCCAAATCATGCTCTACACCGGCGTCAGCGACTGCAACATGGAAGAAGGCTCGCTCCGCTGCGACGCCAACGTCAGCGTCCGCCTGCGCGGCGCGCAAGAATTCGGCATCAAGGTCGAAGTAAAAAATCTAAATTCTTTCCGCTTTCTCCAAAAGGCCCTCGAATACGAAGTCGAGCGCCACATCGCCGTCCTCGAATCCGGCGGCCGCATTTTCCAGGAAACGCGCTTCTGGAATCAGGCCGAATCCTGCACTGTCTCCATGCGCTCGAAAGAAAAGGCCCACGACTATCGCTATTTCCCAGAACCGGATCTTCTCCCCGTTCACGTCAGCGATGCGTGGCGCGAAGAAGTCTTGCGCTCGCTCCCCGAACTCCCAGAAGCCAAGCGCGCAAGTTTCGCTAAATCGTATGGATTACCCAAAGACGAAATCGCCGTCCTCACAGATGTCAACAGTACGCCGCCTTTTTCGAGGAAACAGTTCGGACTGGAGCAGATCCGAAACCAGACTGCAGCTTGGATGCAAAGGCAATGCGCTCGCCGCCTGAACGATTGAAGCTCAACAAATAATCGCTAGACCAATTTGGCAATGTTGCTGCCGGGGACCTTGCCGAACTGATCGTCCTTGTAGCCAGTGGGAAAATTACGGCCAGAATCGCAAGAAATGTCCTAGCCGAAATGTTTGTGACCGGCGAGGCGACCTTCCGAAATCATCGCCGCTGAGGGCTTCGCGCAAATCAACGACACCAGCGCCATCGAGCAAGCCGCGCGCGAAGTCATCGAAAAAAATCCCGACAACGTCGCCAAGTTCAAGGCCGGCAACGAAGGCGTCTTCAAATTTTTTGTAGGCCAGGTTATGCGCGCCACGCGCGGCCAAGCCAATCCGCAATCCGTGAACGACATCTTGCGAAAGCTGCTCTCATGATCTCTTGCAACTCGGCAAGCAGTTCTCTTTTTTTCTCTGTGATCTCTGTGACCTCTGTGTTAAGAACCACACTCCAAATCCGCCGAGGCCACAACGACAAGCGCGTCTTTTTCTTTCTTATTTGAACTCTTCAACTTTGAACTTTTTAACCTCTTCTCTGCTACATTGGAACCATAACTTCACGCGCGCAAACGATCAGGAACTGCCAAAATTGGCGATAAAGCTCCCGTATTTCGCTTGAAAAACGATGCTGGCAACGATGTTTCTCTCTCCGACTTCGCCGGCAAACGCGTCGTCCTCTTCTTCTATCCGAAAGCCAACACCCCCGGTTGAACGACCGAAGCGTCCGAGTTTCGCGACGCAAAAAAGCAATTCGACAAGCTGGGCGTGGTCATCCTGGGAATGAGCGGGGATTCCGTCAAGGCGCAGGCAAATTTCAAAGCCAAGCAAAAACTAAATTTCGATCTCCTCAGCGATCCCGATCTAAAAACCATCGAAGCTTATGGCTCGCGCCGCATGAAGAGATTCCTCGGCAAGTCCTTCCTCGGCATTATCCGCAGCACGTTTCTCATCGGCCCGGACGGCAAGCTCGAAAAAATCTGGGACAACGTCACCGCCAAAGGCCATCCCGCCGAAGTTCTCGCCGAAGTCTCGAAAAAATAAGTGGGTAGGGGCTTGCTGATTGCGGCAGGTCTTCCGCTCAGAGATGAAATTGAAACTCTTCCGGTCCCGCTGTCGAGGGTTCGATCAAAAGATTGTCGATCAGCCGCGTCTTACCGATGAATACCGCCAGCACCGCGTAACTCGCCCGCGCCACGCGCACCACCGGCTCGAACGTTTCCGCGCTAACGATCTCCGCGTAGTCCGCGCTCGCTAGCGGCACTGCTTCGATAATTGTTCGCATCACAGTTTGCAGTTGCAAAGCGTCGCGAACTCCCGACGCCAATTCGTCCCGCGCCGCCACGAGCGCCCGGTGCAAAACCGTCGCTGCCTTGCGCTCCTCAACGCTCAAGTACGCATTCCGCGAAGAGAGCGCCAGCCCATCCGCTTCGCGCACGATCGGGCAAACCACGATCTCCGCATCCAGATTCAGGTCGCGCGCCATTTCGCTGATAATGCGCACCTGTTGCGCGTCCTTCCGGCCAAAGTAGGCAAAATGCGGCTGCACGATCTCGAACAATTTCAGCACCACCGTTGCCACGCCGCGGAAATGCCCGGGCCGCGACCGTCCTTCGAGGCGCTCGCTGATTCCTTCCACGTTCACGTACGTCCGAAATCCGTCGGGATATACGTCGGCCGCTTCCGGCGCGAAAAGCGCATCCACTCCGATCGCGCCCAGCTTTTTCGCGTCCTTCTCCAATGTTCGCGGATATTTATTGTAGTCTTCGTTTGGCCCGAACTGTTTCGGGTTTACGAACACGGATGCAATCACCCGCGAGCATTCCTCCCGTGCCCGCGCCACCAGCGCCGCGTGCCCATCGTGGAGCGCGCCCATCGTCGGCACCAGTCCGATGACGCGCCCCTCCGCACGCGCCCCTCGCCCGTACTCCTTCATCCACGCTATGGTTCGGATTATTTCCACGCTACCAGTAGCACAGACTTCGGTCTGTGCATTCTCAGAATGCCGTTGACATTTTAAGCTGTCTCTTACTTTGACTGTTGAACTTTGAACGCTGAACTTTCTTACGCGTTCACCGCCATCGCACGTTCCCGGTAAAAATGCATCAGGTCGGTCAGGATCGGCTGCGCGCCAAGTTGCCGCAGCTGCGTCGTCACCTGTCCCCGATGGTAGGTCCCATGATTCACCACATGCTGCATCGATTGCCACAACGGATTGCGATAGACCCCGAACTTCAATGTCTTATATTCCATAACGCGGTTCAAATCTTCCTGCGTCAGCTTCGCGACAAACGCCAGCAGCCGCGCTTCCTGCTCCGCCCATTTTGCTCGCAAACTCTCGGCGTCCGCGCACTCCAGAACATCGGGTAGCGATGCCGGCGACCGCCCCTGAAACCGCTCGAGCCAAACCCATTCCGCTCCGCAAATATGCGCCAGCGTGTCGCGCACCGATCCGAAGCTCGATCCCATCGGTTTCAGGAGCTCTTCCGGCGTCAGCTTCGCCGCGGCGTCCAGCGACCTGTGATTCGCCCACGCATTGTAGTCATACTGCACGCGCATTTCTTCCGGCGTCATCTTCTCCTCCAGCTGAAAAACTCGCAGATAAGTGTCATTCCGAGCGAAGCGAGGAATCTGCTTTTCTAATTTCGTATTTCCATTTTTATATTTCCAATTTCGAATGTCGCTTTTCCCCGTCCTACCAATCTCCATCACTATTCACCGGCGCCTCTTTCTCCTCCTTCGCCATCTGCGCTGTGTGATAGGACTCGGCATCCGAAGGGAACGTCCCGTCGCGAACCTCGTTGCAGAATTCGTGCGCCGCCTTGGCGATGATTTCTCCCACATTTGCATACTGCCGCGCGAATTTCGGCGTCGCATTGAAAGTCAGTCCCAGCAAATCGTGAATCACCAGAATTTGCCCGTCGCAATCCGGCCCCGCTCCAATCCCGATCGTCGGAATCCGCAGCTCGCGCGTAATCTGCGCTGCCAGCTCTCGCGGCACGGCTTCAAGCACCACCGCAAAGGCTCCGGCGGCCTCGACCGAGCGCGCGTCTCGAATCAACTGCTCCGCCGTATCCACCGTCTTGCCCTGCACCTTGTAACCGCCGAGCGCGTTCACCGATTGCGGCGTCAATCCCACGTGCCCCATCACCGGAATTTCCGCTTCCGTCAGCCGCACGATCAATTCCAGGCGCCGCTCGCCGCCTTCCACTTTCACCGCTTCCGCGCCGGCTTCTTTCACGAAGCGCACAGCATTGCGAACGGACTCCGCCGTGTCCGCGTGATAGCTGCCGTACGGCATGTCCGATACGACCAGCGCCCGCCGCGTTCCTCGCCGCACCGCGCGCGTGTGGTGCAGCATCTCCTCGATCGACACCGGCAGCGTGCTCTCATATCCCAGCACCACCATGCCCAGGGAATCGCCGACAAGGAGCACATCCACGCCCGCCTCATCGAGCAAGCGCGCTGTCGGATAGTCGTACGCCGTCAAACAGGTGATTTTCTTGGAGGGGAAATGCGAATCCGCAACGGAGGATTTCCGCCGCAGCAAATCGGGCACGGTGATTTTGCCGTTACCCGAACGGGGAACAACGCTCATGGTGGCCTCCGGTGCCGTTCCCTAACCTCGGGATACAGCCCTGCACTGCACCTTTTCGAAGGATACCAAAATCCCGGTGTCCCCGCCATAGATCCACAGCGGAGCGTTGCTTGGCGCGATTCATTATTCAACATGCGCTAGGCGCTTTTTTCAATCTGCGTCAGCGCCAATTGCCCGCAGGCCGCCATCACGTCGCGCCCGCGCGAATATCTCACAAAAGCCGGTATGTCCTTGTCCACCAAAATTCGCCGGAATTCTTCAATTTGCTGCGCCGAAGATTCATGGTACGGCAATTCGCCCGGATTCCAGGGAATCAAATTCACTTTGACGCTCTTCAGAGGGGCCAGCAAGCGCACCACGCGGCGCGCATCGTCCGCCGCGTCGTTCACGCCGCCCAGCATCACGTACTCGAACGTCAAATGTTCCCATGGACGAAGCGGATACGTCTTGCAAGCGGCGAGCAAGACGCCGAGCGAATACTTTTTATTGATGGGCATTAAGGCGTCGCGCTGCTCGTCGTTCGAGGCGTTCAACGAAATCGCCAGCTTCGGCCGGACTTTTTCGAGCGCCAGCCGCTCGATTCCCGGCACGATCCCGCTTGTCGATAACGTCACATGCTTCGGAGAGATTCCGACGCCTTCGGGGTCCAGCATGATTCGCAACGCCGCCATCACGGCATCGAAATTCAGCAGCGGTTCGCCCTGGCCCATCAGAACAATATTTGTCTGCGGAGCAAGTCCTGTCTTGTGCTCCTCGAGCGGCAGCAGCACTTGCGCGAGGATTTCTCCTGCCGTCAAATTCCGAATTAATCCCAATTGCGCCGTCAAACAAAACTGGCAATCCACGGCGCATCCCGCTTGGGTCGAAACACAAATCGTCTGCCGGCCCTCGCTCGGCATGAACACGGCCTCGACCGAAGCTGGCCTCAACGGCCTCCTCTTCTCAGTGCCCTCCGCGTTCTCCGCGCTCTCTGCGTTAATTTCTTCTTTTTCCGAGTCGCTCAGCGCAAACAAATACCGCACCGAGCCGTCGCTCGACGCAAATCGCTGCTTCACCACCGGCAAAGTAATCGCCGCCTCTTTCGCCAATCGCTCGCGAAACGCCGCCGGCAAATTCGTCATTTGCGCGACGTCAAACTTTCGCTCCGCGTACAGCGCGTGGTAGATCTGCCCGCCGCGGTACGCGGGTTCGCCCATCGCCGCGCAGATCGTGCGCAACTCTTCTTTCGATTTTCCCAGCAATTCCATAAACGTTTTCGCGCTGCGGCTAACGTGCCTCAGTCCGCCGAATCACCCTACAGAATATCGTGTTTTAGAGGCGATTTTCTTCTTTGTCCGGTTGCATCGTAACTTTCAGCGGTATAATTTTCTCACCATGCCAAAAGAACTCGCCATCGAACAACTCTCCATCTCGGACTGGGTCAAGGGCCTCGCCGCGATTCCTGAGCGCGTTTTCACTCTCGAAAATGTTCAGGACTACATCGTCCGTCACGCCGTCCGCCCGGATACACTCGAAAAATATCTTTTCTTCTCGAAAGGAAATTACACGCGCAATCTTATTTTCAAGAATGATCTCTTCGAGTGTATGACGATTTGCTGGGAAATCGGCCAGTCCAGCCGCATCCACAATCACCGCGATCAGAACTGCTGGATGTCCGCTCCAATCGGCCGGCTGAAAGTCCAGAATTTCCGCGTCGAAGAAAAAGACGCTTCCTGCGGGAGATGCAAAATCGTTCCGACGGAGATTTATGAGATGAACGCAACAAATCCCGTGCACGTCAATCCGCTCGAACCCGTCCATCAAGTTCTGAATCTGCCCGAATTCGAGCAGCGCGCCGTCAGCATTCACGTCTATTCCAAACCGTTCGATTCTTGCGAAGTCTACACCCGCGAAAAAGGCACGTACGGCGACGTGCCGCTGCACTACACCAGCGAATACGGCAAGCTCCATCCCGACGAAAAACTCATCTGAAATGTTTTCGCGGCTCCCCTAGGGCCACCCTTCCGCGGATGACTTTTTTGATCGAGGTCCCTTCTCGTTTTCTTGTTCGCTGTGTCACAATTAAGTTATGGCGACCGCCACGGAAGTTCGTGACATTCAGAAGCACGTTTTGGGCAACGGTCTCGTGGTCATTACTGAGACGATGACCCACGTTCGCTCGGTTTCCGTCGGCGTGTGGGTCCGCAACGGATCGCGCCGCGAAGTCCCGGAAGAAAACGGCCTCGCGCATTTCATCGAGCACATGGTTTTCAAGGGTACCGAGCGCCGCTCTGCCGAAGCTATCGCGCGCGAGATGGATTCCGTTGGGGGCATGTTGGATGCGTTCACGTCGAAAGAACAAATTTGTTTCAACGCTAAGGTGCTCGACGACCATCTGCCGATTGCTTTCGACGTCATCGCCGACCTCGTTCTCCGCCCCAAATTCGATTCCGGCGACGTGAAAAAAGAGCGCCAGGTCGTTCTCGAAGAAATCAAGATGGATTTGGACAATCCGGAATATCTGCTTCACGATATTTTTACGCGCGGATTTTGGCCGGATCATCCTCTCGGCCGGCCGATCCTGGGAACGCCGGAAACCGTCCGGCAGTTCAATCGCGAACATTTGAATGAGCGATTCCGCGACTGGTTCGCGCCGGATCATCTGGTGATTACGGCTGCGGGAAACGTCACGCATGAAAAAGTTCTGGATCTCGTGCAGCGGGAGTTCGGCGAACTGCGCCCGGCGCGCACGCTCGAAGATCACACCGCTCCCGCAACACAAGCGCCCATCCACCTCGAAACCAAGCGCGACCTCGAGCAAGTGCACGTGTGCATCGGCGTTCCCGCTCTGCCGCTCGGCCACGAAGCGCGCTTCGCGGCAGCGGTGCTGAATAATCTGCTAGGCGGAGGAATGTCCTCGCGCCTGTTTCAAAATATCCGCGAAAAGGAAGGCCTCGCGTACGCGGTCTTCAGTGAGCTCACGCCTTATTCGGATGCGGGCATGTTCACCGTCTATGCCGGAACGGCAAAAGAAACCGTCGGCCAGGTGATCGACCTCACGATCAAGGAATTTCGCGCCATGAAGGAATCGGCGGTGAGCGAAGAAGAGCTTACGCGCGCAAAAAATCATCTGAAAGGCTCGCTGATGCTTTCGCTCGAATCGACGAGCTCGCGGATGTCCAATTTGGCGCGCCAGGAACTTTATTTCGGCCGTTTCTATTCGCTCGACGAAATTCTGGCCTCGATCGAAACCGTCACGCTCGACCAGGTGCAAGCTCTGGCGCGCGATTTCTTCCGTCCCGACCAAATCGCCGTCACCGTCCTCGGCCCACTAAACGGTTTCACCCTCGACCGCGCCCGCCTCCTCTGTTGAGAACTCTCTTTTCGCGTTGACGCGCGGGAATCGCTCTGCCATGATTCTGAAAATTCGTTTGCGGGCTTAGCTGGCGGGCAACATCGCAGCGCTGGAGTTTAGCCCGGCAGTTTTTCTGGCGGTAACGAGGAGCAACCGATCGGCTTGCGGGTTTCCATACTGGCGTCAGGCAGCTCGGGCAACATCACCTTGCTCGAGACCGAGCGCACCCGACTCCTCGTGGACTGCGGCCTGGGCAAACGCGAAACGCTGGCGCGGCTTGCGGCCATCGAACAAAGCGTCGAGCGCATCGACGGCATCCTGATCACTCACGAACATACGGATCACTGCAACGGGTTGCCGCAAATGCTGGGGCTGTGGAAGGCGCCGCTTTACGTCACGGAGGGCACGATGGATGCGCTTCGCCGCACGCTTCCGGACACGCTGGGCAAGCGGCTCTGCGCGCTGGAAACGATTCAGGCGGGCCAGCATTTCACGATCGGCGATATCGATGTTCATGCGTTTCAGATTCCGCACGACGCCGCCGACCCTATCGGCTTCACGTTTCGCACCAACGGCACGAAGATGGCGCTGGTCACCGACCTCGGCTACATGCCGGAGCTCGTGAAAGTGCATTTGCGCGACGCGGATTGTCTGATGCTCGAATCGAATCACGATCTGGACATGCTAAAGGTCGGGCCGTATCCGTGGGTCGTCAAGCAGCGCGTGCTCAGCCGCACGGGGCATCTCTCGAATCACGCCGTCAGCGAATATCTTTCGGATCCGGAAGGGTTCGACGCGCGAGCGCGCTATCTCGTCCTCGCGCATCTCTCGCAGGAAAATAACAATCCCGATCTCGCGAGACTTTCTGCTGAAGAAGCGCTCGGCCGCCGCCCCGCGGAATGCGCGTTTCGCGGGGAGCTGCTGATCGCTTCGCAGGAAAAGCCGCTTAAGCCGCTCGAACTGTAGCTCCTATTAATTTGTCGGCGCCTCAATTTGAAATCGTCAAGATTGATGTTTGCCACTTTCGACGAGCTGCAGTGCTTTCTCAAGTGCCTTCACAACCCGCGCGCGCTTCGGCTCCTCCAGGAGATACATCGGCAGGCGTTCAAACCAGCGCTCTACTTCCCACGAACGTTGTGTTCTCCAATCTTCGCCGAATTGGGAAGCAAGTTCTTTGGCAGGAACACGGCTAGTAGGGTGCGTTTTCTGCTGGAAATAGGCGAGACAATCGCGCAGGTGCTCGATGCTCACGAAACGAAACGTAAAGGATGCAACTCGAACCATAGCATCTTGGAGTGGGACTAAACCCGGGCTTTTTGCGGCCTGTTCCACTCGCTTCTTGCGATTCTCGTAGCGTGGCGAGTTCATCCCTTCGGTGCGATGTTGTTCTATCCAAATTCGCGCCATGCGTTCCTCAGACAGCCGCAGTGGTCCAGCTTAGCAAGACGAGTGAGTTTCTCAATTCCAACACTTCACAAATTCGTTGTCAAAGGAGTATGGCGTGTCAGCTACAGAGTGAATGTCTGCCCCAAATTCCGCTCGCTTTTTTGCAGCGCGTCTTTTAGACTTGGAGGGTTCTTGGTAGAGGTGCGGAGGCCAACAGTAGCCGGGCGAGCGGTTCCGATCAGCTTCGGAGCGCCAGGCGAAAGGGGCAAAGCAGTTGCAGGAAACTCCGCCGAAATCGCAACGGCAGCTGTCGCTGGGGCGGTTGGGGCACAGGGCTAAGGCCTGTTCACTGTCATCCGATTAGATAGCCGCATTTGGTTTGCGGCCAGAGCTAAAGCCGGATGGAGCGCTATCGAGAGGCAGCAGCCCCGAGCAATCTCGTCGCGGTTCCTTCCTTTCGTTTCGTTCCCTCCAGAAAATTTCGGGCGAATGAATCTTTTCGAACTCACGCGCGCGCTCGTCGATATCGAATCGACGACCAACCACGAGAAAAACGCCGGCGACTTCTTGTTCGCCCAACTGTCGATGCTCGCCGCGAGCACTGCGGGCCGGCTGGAACGCATGGCCGTTGAGCCGAATCGCGACAACATTTTCGCGGCATGGGGCGAACCGGTCGTCACGCTTTCGACGCACATCGACACGGTTCCGCCGTTCTTTCCTTCGCTCGAAGACGCGGATTTCATCTGGGGCCGCGGCTCGTGCGATGCCAAAGGCATCATCGCTGCGATGATCGTAGCCGCGGAAAAACTGCTCGATTCCGGCGTCAGCAATTTTGGATTGCTTTTCGTCGTCGGAGAAGAGCGCAACAGCGCGGGCGCAAAGATTGCGGCCGTGAATCCGCGCGGCGCGCGTTTTCTGATCAACGGCGAGCCGACGGAAAATCGGCTGGCGCTGGGCTCGAAAGGCGCGATGCGTTTTGAAGTGACCGCGCACGGAAAGCTCGCGCACTCCGCTTATCCGGAGCTGGGCCATTCTGCTATTCACACACTGCTCGATGTTTTGCGGGCGATTCGCACGATCGATTTGCCGCAAGACGCGCTGCTCGGGCCGAGCACGCTCAATATCGGCGTGATCGCCGGCGGCCGCGCACCGAATGTCGTTGCGGACCACGCGCAAGCGGAAATCATGTTTCGCACCGTGGGCGATCCCGAAGAAACACGCCGTGCGGTTCTGGCCGCTGCGGGAGGCCGCGCCGAAGCGCGCGAAGTTCTGCACACGCCGGCGATTCGGCTGGCGCCGTTCGATGGGCTGCCCACCACCGTCGTGGCGTTCACGACGGACATTCCCACGTATGGAGAAGCGTGGGGTAGGCCGTTTCTCATCGGGCCCGGAAGCATTCATTTGGCGCACACCGCCGAAGAGCGCGTTCCAAAAAAAGAGTTGTCCGACGCCGTCGATATTTATGCGCAGATGGTCAAGCAGCTTCTCGCTACCGGAGGCGCGGACGCATGAGCCAGAGCCTCGCCATCGTGGGCTACGGAAAAATGGGCAAGCTCATCGAGCGGCTCGCGCCCGAATATGGATTCGAGGTGCACGCGACATTTTGCAGCGGCGACAATTTGCACGGCCAGGGGCTTTCACACGAAACGTTGCGCGGCGTCGACGTGGCCGTGGAATTCACGACGCCGGAAGCGGCGCCAGAAAATATCCGCCGGCTTGCGGCGCTGGGCGTCAATGCGGTCGTCGGAACGACTGGGTGGTTTGAAGGAGTGTCCGCGGCGCGCGCGGCCGTGGAGCAGGCCAAGACCGGTTTGGTGTGGGCGGCGAATTTTTCGGTGGGCGTGAATGTGTTCTTGCAAATTGTGTCGAACGCGGCCGCCCTTTTTGCAAAGCATCCGGAATACGAAGCGTGGGGCTGGGAAATTCATCATTCGGCAAAAAAGGATGCGCCTTCCGGCACGTTGAAGAAATTGACGGAGGAAATACGCGCCGCGGGTTACGCGCGGCCGGTGAGCCTCAGCTCGAATCGCGCGGGCGCAACGCCCGGCACGCACGAGATTGGGTTCGATTCCGCGGCGGACACCGTTACGCTGCGCCACACGGCGCGCAGCCGCGAAGGTTTCGCGCGCGGAGCTCTGCAAGCGGCGCGCTGGATCGTGGGGAAAAAAGGATTTTACGAGTTCAAGGAGATCTTGGGCGAGCTGAGTTGAGCTGAATAGAGCTGAGTTGACTATCGCGCGCAGCAGGCAGCCGCGAAGAGCCGCCCGTTCGAATTTCGAGAAGTACGACGTTTAGAAAAAGAAGGAGAAACATCATGTTTACCGGCACAGGCACGGCGCTCGTCACTCCCTTTCGGCAGGATGGTTCGCTCGATGAACCCACGCTGCGGTCGCTGATCAAGCGGCAGATCGAAGCGGGCATCGATTTTCTGGTGCCGTGCGGCACGACGGGCGAGAGTCCGACGCTTACGCATGAAGAGCATCTGCGCGTCGTCGAAATCGCGGTCGAATTGGCGAAGGGCCGGGTGCCGGTGCTTGCGGGCGCGGGTGGGTACAACACCGCCGAAGTGATTGCGTTGGCGCGCGAACTCGCGGAAATCGGAGCCGACGGCATTCTTTCTGTCACGCCGTATTACAACAAGCCGACGCAGGAAGGACTTTTTCAACACTACAAAGCGATCGCCGAAACCGTTGCGCTTCCGATTGTTGTGTATAGCGTGCAGGGACGCACGGGCGTGAACGTCGAACCGGCGACGGTGCGGCGGCTTTCCGCGATCGAAAATATCGTGGGCATCAAGGAAGCGTCGGGCAACGTCTCGCAGATGGCCGCGATTCTGAACGCCGTGCCGGAGGATTTTCTGGTGCTCAGCGGCGACGACGCCATCACGCTGCCCGTGATTTCGCTCGGAGGGCGCGGCGTCATCTCGGTAGTCTCGAACGAAATTCCCGCGCAGATGGCGCAGCTCACGCACCTCGCGCTCGACGGGCACTTCGAGGCGGCGCGGCGAATTCATCGCCGCGTGCATCCGCTGATGGAGGTAAACTTCGTGGAGTCGAATCCCATTCCCGTGAAAGCGGCGATGGCGCAGATGGGTTTGCTCGAGCCGGTGTGGCGGCTGCCGCTCGTTGCGCCAAAAGCGGAAAATGAAGCACGGATTCATGCCGTGCTGGAGTCGCTCGATCTCTTGAGTTCGAGCGCGACCTCGCGTGCGTACCCTGCGGCGGCTCACGCCACTGCATGAAACGATTCATGCTGCCTGAACAAATTGAGAAGCTGTTTGACGAGCCGCCGGCGCGGTACACCGAAGAACATTTACGGCTTTTCCGCGAGTTTAAGGACGCCATGAATCGCGGCGAGGTTCGCGCTGCGGAGCCGGACGCCGCTTCGCCGACGGGCTGGCGCGTGAACGCGTGGGTAAAAAAAGGAATTTTGCTCGGATTTCGCATGGGCGCGGTCGTCGACATGTCGGTTGACGCTGCGCGCCAGCCGTTCATCGACAAATCCACGTATCCCGTTCACGCCATCACGCCTGCCGACGGAATCCGCATCGTGCCAGGCGGCTCGAGCATTCGCGATGGCGCGTACATCGGGCGCGGCGTGGTGTGCATGCCGCCGATGTTTATCAACGTGGGCGCGTACGTCGGCGAGGGGTCGATGATCGATTCGCACGCGCTGGTCGGCAGTTGCGCGCAGATCGGGTGCAATTGCCATATTTCCGCCGGTTCGCAGATTGGCGGCGTGCTCGAACCGGTCGGAGCGATGCCGGTGATTATTGAAGACGAAGTACTGGTGGGAGGAAATTCCGGCGTGTATGAAGGAACGGTTGTGAAGCGGCGCGCGGTACTCGGCACCGGGACGATTCTGAATCGCTCGATTCCCGTTTACGATCTCGTGCGCGACGCGGTGTACACGGCGAGCGAAACTGCGACTGGCGAAAGTCTGCCGCTCGTGATTCCCGCGGAAGCGATCGTCGTTCCCGGCTCGCGGGCCGTCTCGCATCCCGTCGGTGCAAAACACGGGCTCAGCCTGCAATGCGCCGTCATCGTCAAGTACCGCGACGCAAAAACAGATGCGCGCATCCAGCTTGAAGATCTTCTGCGCTGAGCCTTTAACGAGAAAGCACCTGTTCGAAAAATTCCAAAGCGCGCGGATCGTTCGATTGGCCTAGCCAGAACATGGCTTGCTTGCGCACTTCGGGGTTGCGGTTGGTCTTTGCCACTTCGATGAGTTTTGGCACGCCTTCGTCTTTCGGCATCTGGCTAAGCGCGAATACCGCTTTCTTCTTCACTTCGGTGTCGGGGTCGTTTTCGATGGCGCCGGCAATCGCGCCTACGGCTTTTTGTCCCGCTTTTTGCGCGAGCCAGAAGAGCGCCTGCCCGCGCACGCGCGAGCTTTCGTCTTCGCGCGCCATACGAATCATTTCCGCCAGCGCGTCCGGCTCGTGGCTCACGGAAAGCGCAAACGCCACCTGCGACCGCACTTCCGGACTAGGATCGTTCTTCGCCATTTTCTGCAGCAGCGCCTCGCCCAATTTGCCGCGCGCCGCTCCCAACCAGAACGAGGCATGCTTGCGGAGCTTTTCCGGCTGATCCGCGGCGACAAAGGATTCGAAGGCGCGGTCTGCCGACGCGTCGGCGTGCAGCGCAATCGCTGCCAGTGCGCCCTGGCCGACTTCCTGTTCGCTGGCGCCTTCGAGATTTGATTTGCGCACAAAATCCGTGAGCAGCGCGACGCTTTCCGCGGGCTTCACCCCGGTCAGCCAGATAAATGGCAATCCGCCCGCGTCCAGCGTGCAATCTTCGGAGGCCTCGCGAATCTTTGTCACTTGCTGGCCTTCGAGCCGGAAGAGCACAACGAGCTGCCGCGAGCCCTCGAGCTCGATGGTTCCGGTTTTTCCGTTTTCGTGCGATGAGGTGCCAATAACTCCATTTTCTTTTTCTAGGCGGCACGTCCCGCAACTGCCATAGCCATCATTGAAAGTTCCGCAGCACTCTGTGCGGTCGCCTGCTATCTGCGCGACGCTGTAGCCGACCCACTCCGGCTGTTCCGCTTGCGCCGTGATGCCGCGAAATGCGTCGGCGAGGGACCCGTTGACCGCTCGCGTTTCCATCTTCGCGTTCACGACTTGGGGCGCTTCCGCCGTTTGCCGGGCGTGCAATGTCCCCGCCGCGAAAAGCGCCGCCATCAAGACTGCTGGCCCGGTCAGGATTCTCCGCCATGTTTTCATATTTGCCTCGCCACTACTTCGTTTCTCGCGACTCGCCACAGGACACCAGCCACGAGTCACCAGTCACTTCCGCTATTTCTGCAAAATCTCCATCAAATAATCGTTCCCTTCTTTCGAATTCATCAGCGCCAGCTTGGACACCGCGGCCTTTTTTAGTTCCGGATCTTTTTCGCCGCGCGCAATCGTCACCAGCGCGTGCGCATTTCCTTGAATGAAGAGCGCGTTGAGCACGGCTTCTTTATTTTCGCGGTTCGTCTCTTTGGCGTAGATCGCGAGCAGAGCCTGCCGCGCGTCCTCGGAACCGATCAGTCCCAAATTGCGGATGGCCGCCCGGCGAACGTCCGGATCTTTTTCTCCCTGCGCGGCGTCGGAAAGAAACTTCGCGTCGCCGGAAAGAAAAAACGCCTGGAGGATGTCCATTTTCACTTCGGGAGAAGTTTCCGTCGCATAGAGCTGCCGTAATTCGTCAGGGGCGTGAACGATGCCAAGCTGGCGGATGGCATCGGCGCGCAACGCGGGATCTTTTTCGCTTTTCGCCGCCGCAAGCAGGTGCGCCTTGTCGCCGCCAATCATGTAACTCCTCAAAATGGCGCGTTTGATGGACGGGTCGTTCGTGGACGAATAGATTTGCGCGAGCGTGTCATGCGCCTGCTGCCCGCCGAACAACCCCAGATACTCGACGGCTTTGCGCTGCAAATCCGGGTTGCTCTCTCCCCTCGCAATCCGCGCCAGAATTTCGCGCGACTGCTCAGAGCCGTTCTGCGCCAGCACGAACAACGCTTTCGATTTCTCCTTTGGCGAGCCGGTTCCGTTCAGGACCTTTTCAAGCAGCGGCATGGCGCGTTGCGGGTCGCCGTTCATCAGGCCCGTGATGGCCAGCATTTTCAGGTCTTCGTCGGGCTGCGACTCGGGGTGCGAGGGTTGTCCTGTCGATTGCCGCACTTCGATTTCGAGCGCTCCCGCATCTTTGAGCCAGCGGCTCTGCGGAAAGCGTTTCTTCATGTCGGCGATCGTGGTGAGCGCGGAGTCCCGCTTGCCGAGTTTGTTTTCCGCGTAGGCCTTCCAGTAGAGCGCCGCGTCGGTCTGCGGCCCGTTCATTTCGGCAAGCTCGGTGAATTTTCCGTCGGCCTGGTCGTAGCGATCCTCATCCAGCGCTTCGCGGCCTTCGTCGTAGAGTTCATCGAGGCGCTCGGTCCGTTCCTGCGCGCGGTCCCGTTTTTCCTGCTCGCGGTCGCGTGCCTCTTGTTCGCGATCCTGTTTTTCCTGTTCCTTATCTTGCGCGCCCTGGCCGCCATCCTGGGCGTCCGGGTCCTGCCAGGATTCCGAGGGCGCGACGAACGCAGTGCGTGCTGTTGCAGGCCTCGCCAGCCACGGCGCCATCATCACGGCCGCCGCAATCGTCCACACATTCATTTTTCTGATTGTCCGTTCTCCGAAGTTCATGCCTTGTTCCTCTCTCTTGTGTCCGCTCCCGTCGCCGTTGGCGCTGGAGCCGTCGTGTTCTGCTTTTCCTGTAATTCCTGGCCGATCACTCGCACCTTGAACAAAATCCCATGCGCTTCGATGCGCTTTTGCAACGATTCCAGTTTTGCCGGAGTCAATTCGTCCGGACTGTGCGCCACGTCCATCAGCACACGCTCGAGATCATCCAGCACGCTGGCCAGCGCCGCATCGCCATCATGCTGCGCTGTTTCGCGGTAGAGCCGGTTGGCGTCGAGTAAATCTTCGGCGCGCTTCTGTTCCGCGGAGATGTTGATTTCTCGTTGCCCGCGTTTCGCAGGCGCGGCATTCGCCAATTCCATCAGCACCATTTCCGATTTTCCCAGGTGCTCGCCGACCGCCAGCACCAGCACCCGCTGCCGCACTTGCGCCACGCTCGCCGCCGGCGCTCCAGGCTCGAGCTTCTTTGTCCAGCGGCCCGCGATGAACGCCGCAATTACAGCGGCCGCCATCACTCCGACCGCAGCCCAACGGCGCAGTTCGAACCACGCGCGCCATCCGCGCCCCGCTTTTTCCGGCAGCCGCGGCGCAATCTGCTGCCACACCGCGCGACCGTATTCCGCGCCGCGCTCGGGGACCGGCAAATAATCCAGCGCGCGAAGCACCGCTTCAATGCGCTCGAATTCCGCGCGGCACTCCACGCAACTCGTCAAGTGTTCGGCGATCGCTTCGCGTTGCGTCGTCTCACCCTCCCGGTAAGCAATCAATTCTTCTTCTGTCAGGTGTTTCATAGTTCCGTTTCCCGGGGTTCCGCGGCCGCGCCTGCCGCTTTTGCGTGCAGCGCGCCTCGCGTTCCCACGTACGGCTCCAAAGCCCGGCGCAATTTCTGCACCGACCGAAAAACCGTGTTCTTCGCCGCGCTCGTCGTCGATTTCAGTACGGCGGCAATCTCTTCAATCGCGCAGCCTTCCCAATGCCGCATCACGAATGCCGTCCGCTCCGATGCGCTCAACTCTTTCAACGCGTTTTCCATTTTTGTCCTCAGCTCGGTGTTGACCGCCAGCCGGTCCGGTGTCGGCCTTTCATCCGGCGTCGAGTCCAGCGGATCCTGCTTTTGCTCTTCCGCCGAACTGCTCGGCGTGCTGCGCCGCGCATCTTCATTTCGTTTCTGCCGCATGCGATCGATCGCGTAGTTCGCCGCGATGCGGTAAGCCCACGTCCCGAAATTCGCACGCGATCCGAATTGCCCAAGATTTCGGAAAGCGCGCAAGAACGCTTCCTGAACCACTTCCTCGGCGTCGTGCTCGTTTCCCGTCATGCGATACGCCAGGCGAAAAAGCTGCTGGCTGTGCCGTTCCACCAGCACGCGGAACGCATCGCGCTCGCCCGCAAGCGTGCGCTCGACAGCGATGGCATCGCTCTCTCGGGCCGCGTTCAGAACCGCCTCGCGGTCTTGCCTGCTGCCGGCGCTTTCGCTCATCCGATTCATTAGACAGGAAACGGGCCTTGCGGTTAGGTCTGCGCGGGTAAGCCTACGGCACGCGCTGGACCAATCTATCGCCGCGCCGTAAGTGCCGCAATATCACGACTATGCGCGGCCGCTTCTTGGGAGTAAGTTGCCTTCGATGGGAACAGCCAAGCCTTGGCTCATCGCCCGCTCACCCGAGCGCGGCTTGAACCAACCAAACTGCGTCTTCGTTACATCCTTACTTCGTTACTTCTGTATTTTCCTTTGTTCTCACTCGTATCTCAGCGCCACGACCGGATCGACCCGCATCGCCCGCCGCGCCGGCACGAAGCACGCCAGCAACGTCACCGCCAGCAGAAGCACGATCACTCCGGCGAAGGTCAGCGGGTCCGCTGCCTTCACGCCGAACAGCATATCTGTCGCGGAGCGCGTTAGCGCCAGTGCGAAAACAAGCCCAACCACCGCGCCCACCAGCACGAGCCGCATAGCTTGCGCGAGCACCAACCGCAGCACGTCGCGCCGCTCGGCTCCCAACGCGGCGCGGATTCCAATCTCCTGCGTCCGCCGTGCCACTTCGTAAGAAATCAGCCCGTACAATCCGATGCACGCTAGCAACAGCGCCAGCGCGCCAAACACGCCTGAAACGCGCGCTACCAGCCGTTCGTTGAATATCAACCGGTCAATCTGTTCAGTTTCCGTCAGGATCTTTGTTACCGGCAGGTTGCTGTCCATCTGATTTACAATTGCGCGCACCTCCGGAACAATTTTCATTGGGTCCGCCTCCGTCCGCACCGAAAACGCTGCGCCTCCGCCGGTGATCGGAACATAAACAGTCGGGTCGACCGCGTCCCGCACCCTTGCAAATTTCGCGTCGGCCACCACCCCAGTAACCTGGAAACCGGAGCTTTTCCTAATCCCGACAGCCGGATCGCCTTCGTGCGCACCGAAAACCTGCCCCAATGGATTCAGCGGCGGCAAATAGCGCCGCACCATCGTCTCGTTCACGATTGCGGGAGTTGGCGGAAGCTCCTCGGCTGGCCCCGCGTTTGCCGCCGCTGCACTTGGTTTCAAAGCCGCCGCTATCTGCGCCCGCCTTGCCGCTCCAATCTTTTGAGCTGTCGCAAAATCTGCAGGATCGAAGTCTCGTCCTGCGTGCAGTGATATTCGCATGGTGTGGAAGAAGTCGAGCCCCACGGGCATTACGTCAACAACCGCCGGTTCGTTCTTCGGTTTCCCCGGCAATGGATATCCCAGCTTATTCATGCCGCCCGCGAGCAACGGCATCCACGAATAGCTCACTGCCGACACCCCCGGCATCTTTTCCAGCCGCTGCTGCAACTCGCGGAACAAATTGTCCGAACCAGCCCGCGTATACCCCAGCGGTGTAGTATCGAGGCTGAACGTCAGCACATTTTTAGGATCAAATCCTGGGTCGACATTTTTCAGATTCTCCAGCGTCCGTACCAGCAGCCCTGCACCCGCGAGAGCCACTATGCTCAACGCCAGCTGAACCACGACCAGCGAATTTGCGACGCTGAACCATCCTCTCCTCGCTCTCCACGCTTGTGCGCTGCTTCCAGTTCCTTCCTTCAGGGCTGGTGTAAGGTCCACGCGCAAGCCGCCCAGCGCGGGCGTCAGACCAAATAAAACCCCGACGATGATGGTCACGGTACCCGTAAAAAACAGCACCCGCGCATCGACCCCCGGCGTGAACGGAAGACCGCGGTGCTGGCTCGCCCAAAGGAACTCCGCGATCGATTGCAGGCGCCAGCCCGCAAACAACATTCCTATTGCCCCGCCAGCGCAGGAAAGCATTAGGCTCTCCGTCAAAAGCTGCCGAAGAATTCTTCCCTTCGAAGCGCCGAGGGCGAACCGCAGCGCCATCTCTTTTTGCCGAAATGCCGCGCGTGCCAGCAGCAGTCCCGCCACGTTCGCGCATGCGATGAGCAGCACGATTCCTACCGCCAGCAACATTGTGTACAAAGGCCTGGACAGATCCGTCCTCGTGCCTGTCAATCCTTGTCCGAGCGGCTCCAGTTCAATGGCCCCGTGATCCTCCGGCTTGAGCATCGGCCGCCCATCAGCGCCGAACGCGTCGTGGGTCGTTTCATTCTGGAAGAGGGTACTCATCTGCGCGACCGCCGCTTGCCGTGACCCGCCCGGCTTCAGCCTGCCCACGACCACGAGCCACCAGTCCGAGGCATCAAGATCCCGATTGTCCCAGAACACCTCGACCCGCGGCGCCGCAGCCAGTGGAATCCAAAGATCGATCGGCCTGCCCGGCGTTAGGGAATCGAATCGCCTCTCCGCCACGCCCACGATTATGAAAGGCACGCGGTTCAGCAAAATCGCCTTTCCCACAATGTCTGCCGATCCACCAAACTCGCTGCGCCAGTAGCTGAAACTGAGAACTGCAGTGGCCGGAGCGGAAGCAGTGTCGTCTTCGTGGTTGATCAATCTTCCCAATGCGGGCTTGATCCCCAGAGTCTCAAAATATTCTCCGCTCACATACTCCGGCTTCTGCACTGTGCTTGCCGCTCCACGACCGCTCAAAACGAGCGGAAATGTGCGCGAAAAAGCAGCAATACTTGCGAAGGCATCCGTCTGCTTCTGGATCTCTCGAAAAAATGGCACTGAGAACGAGCAGTCCGACGTCATGGTTTGCTCGGATGACGTGGGCGCTTTACCGAAATTTGATTCGCAATCTCCAGGTTGGCCGCCGCCGGCGTTTGGCTGCGCTCGCGCCGTCCACCGCAACAAGACGAGCTGTTTGGCGTCCCTGACGGGAATGCCTCGCAACAGCGCCGCGCTGATGAAGCTGAAAATCACCGTGTTCGCGCCAATGCCGAGAGCAAGCGTGAGAATCGTAACGGCGGTGAAGCCCGGGCTCTTTCGCAACGTGCGCAGCCCGTACCGCGCGTCTTCGCACAGATCCTCCAGCCAGCACCAGCCCCAGACGTCTCGCGTCAGCTCTTTCACCAATCCCACATTGCCGAATTCCCGGCGCGCGCCTGCCTGCGCATCTCCTTGCGCCGCCCCTCGCTCCTTGCGCTCCTCTTCCGCCATGCGCAAATGGTACTGGATCTCCTTCTCCAGCTCCGCGTCCCGCTTTCGCCAGTTCCACCACTGCTTCATGGCTGGCTCTCTTTCTTCGCCGGATTCAGCACTCCCGCGATCGCGTCCGTGATTTGTTCCCACCGCGTCCGCTCTTGCGTCAGTCGCTTCCTGCCCGCCGCCGTCAGCTTGTACACTTTCACGTCCTGTTTGTTTTCCGAGACTTTCCATTCGGCGCCGATCCATTTTTGTTTTTCGAGGCGATGGAGCGCCGGATACAGCGAGCCCGCATCCACTTGCAGCAAGTCCCCGGAATTCGCGCGAATCGCCCGGCTGATTCCGTAGCCGTGCTTAGGTCCCCACAGCAGCGTTTGCAGAATCAGTAGGTCCAGCGTCCCCTGCAGCAGTTCCATGCGGTTTCGGTAGCGTTCACCCACAAACCCTCCCGGTCGTCAGGCCATAGAGCGTCTATAGCCCAGGATATCGGCAGTCTATATCATGAGGATATAGACGTTCAATAGCCTCATTTGTTTCGCCCTTCGGCGGTTGTTTCTCAGCCTCGGCAACCATTTAGCCCCGGTGCCTGTGCACGCCGGTGACCGCGCTGCCCGCAATCCAGATGCGCTATCATGGGAATGCAAGAACACAAGGAGTCAGCCTTTGATCCCTCGATACACCCGCGAACAGATGGGCCACGTCTGGAGCGACGCAAATCGCTTCCAGAAATGGCTCGACGTTGAGCTGGCCGCCACCGAAACGCTCGCCGAAGCCGGCCTCGTTCCAAAAGACGCTGCAGCCGTCATCCGCGAGCGCGCCAAAGTCGATGTCAAGCGCATCCACGAACTCGAAGCCCGCGTGAAGCACGACGTCATCGCCTTCACCATGAACGTCGGCGAATCCATCGGCGATCCCGCTGCCGCTCGCTGGCTGCATTACGGCATGACTTCGAACGACGTCGTGGACACCGCGCAGGCGCTGATGGTTCGTGACGCTTCGCACCTCATCGAACGCGACCTGGTTCTCTTCGGCGAAATTCTCGATCTTCGCGCCCACGAGTTTCGCCATACGCCACAAATCGGCCGCACTCACGGCGTTCACGCGGAGCCGATCACGTTCGGGCTGAAAATTGCCAACTGGTTTTCGGAAAACCAGCGCAACATCGCGCGCTTTCGCGATGCGGCCGCGCAAATGGCCGTTGGAAAAATATCCGGCGCCGTTGGCAACGCCTCGCACCTTGGCCCGGAAATGGAAGAGCGCATCTGCGAAAAACTTGGACTCAGGGCGGTGGCCGTTTCCACGCAAGTGATTCAGCGCGACCGCCACGCGCAGTATCTCAGTTCGCTTGCGCTCATCGCCGCCATGCTCGAGAAAATCGCGCTGGAAATCCGCCATTTGCAGCGCACCGAAGTGCGCGAAGCGGAAGAACCCTTTAGCGGCGAGCAGCGCGGAAGTTCCGCGATGCCGCACAAACGCAATCCCGTAACCTGCGAACAAATCTGCGGGCTCGTGCGCCTGGTGCGTTCGAACATGTCTGCCGCGTTCGAAAATATCGCGCTGTGGCACGAACGCGATATTTCGCACAGCTCCGTCGAGCGTATCATTTTTCCGGATTCCACCATTCTCGTCGACTATATGCTCGCCAAAATGACGACGGTCGTTTCCGAGATGCGCGTCTTCCCGGAACGCATGCTGCGCAATCTGGAATCCACGCACGGACTGATTTACTCCGGGCAGCTGTTGCAAGATTTAGTCGAAAAAGGAATGCCGCGCGACGACGCGTACAAAGCCGTTCAAGAAAACGCCATGGCGGCTTGGGAAACGGAATCCAGTTTCCGCGATCGCGTCGCCAGCGACGCGCGCATTACGCAGTACCTCGATTCGAACGCCCTCGCGCACACGTTCGATTTGCAGCGGCAGCTTCGCTACGTCGACGCCATCTTCGACCGTGTTTTCGGCGCGCATCCCGCGGGCGAAAAATCCGCAGCCGGCAACGCGTAAGAACGCCCCCAAAAAGGACAAAATGAAAATTCAAAAGACTAGGCTCGGAATTAAGTCTCTAAATACGAAGAGCCCCGGTTGCCCGGGGCTCTTTCGCCTCTTCTAATTTTCGCTCGCGCGGAAATTAGCTGCGGAGGCGGAAACTTCAAGAGCAAAACTCGAATCACGAAAATCGAAACTCGCAAACCACCGTTAAGAATAACAGCCAAGCCTTACTTTCGGGCCGCTCGCTCGGCGCCTATTGTACACGACAATTGGACGCAGCTACTCGACGCGCTGGACGTAGCGGGCTTCGGTCGTGTCCACTTTTACCCTGTCGCCGGAATTGACAAACGGCGGAACCTGAATCACGAGCCCGGTCTCGAGCGTGGCCGGCTTCATCACCGCGCTGGCGGTGGCTTTCTGCAGCGTTGGCTCGGTCTCAAGGACTTTCAACTCCATGGTGTCCGGCAAGTCGACGCCGATCGGCTTGTCCTCGAAAAATTCGATTTTCACGGTGGTGTTCGGAATAAGGTAGTACACAGTTTCGCCCAGCTCTTCGCGGGTCATCTGCATTTGTTCGTAAGATTGTGTGTTCATGAAGTGGAACTCGTCGCCCTCGTTGTAGAGGTATTCAAATTCGACCTCGTCGAGGATGGCGCGGTCCACGAATTCCTCGGCGCGGAAGCGGTAATCGATCATGGTGCCGCTCTTGAGATTTTTCATGCGCGTTTGCATCGAGCCGCGCTTGTTGCCGGGAGTGCGGTGATCGACGCTGAAAACGGTATAAAGGTGGCCCTCGTGCTGGATGACCATGCCGGGGCGGAGTTGCGTGGCTTTGACGCTGCTCATAAGCTCCCTGAACGATTGAAAATTTCGGAAATTCCTGCAGGCAGCCCGCTCTGCGATGCGGTGCACGCGGAATGACTCGAGGCACGCCGGTCGAAAAACCGCGCCCGGCGCGAAGAGACAGTATAAGGGTGCGCATTCGCGCCGGTCAATCGCTGACTGATGTTGGCCAGTGAGGATTGTTGCATTGTCAGTAAGAAGCGGCTATCGTTCCGCATTGGAATATGGCCAACGGAACAAAAGACGACGACATCCGCGACGTGATAGCAGAGGAGAAGAGCCGCGGCCGGCGTCCGTGCGACGCTGAAGCGATAAAACATAGAAAAGACGAGATAGCAATGCTTCGCGGGATATTTGCAACGCCGCGCGAAGAAGACTTCGTGAAAGCTATCCGCGCGCTAGGGTACGGCGACGACCCGGAGAAGTTCGAGGAGATCTTGAAGGCTTGGCGCGTTTTCTCTGCTTCGCGGAAGCGATGACTTTCGCGGCATTGCCGAACCGTCTTGCGCGCTCCTCGGGGGAGCACTTGGCCATCACCTTGTCCGTGAGGCCTGAAAATAGCTCGACGGCTTCGTCCAGCGTCAGAGGTTTCTCTTTGCGCTTCATAACTTTGATTGTCCGCTGAAAAAAGGGAAACGGCAAGAGATTTGGCGCGTTGTTGCGTTAACTTGCGCGGAGCTGGGGACATTTTAGTTTACCGGACGCTTTCTTTGGGTTCTTTGGCGTGCTGGGCGGCGGCTTCGGCCATGATTTTTTCGATGGCGTCGGGATCGCGTGGGAGTCGCTCGCTGAGGAACTTGTAGCCCGTGTCGGTGATGAGGATGTCGTCCTCGATGCGGACGCCGAGACTTTCTTCGGGAATATAAATGCCGGGCTCGACGGTGACGACCATGCCGGGCTCGAGCGGCTTGCAATAGTCGCCGGGATCGTGGACATCGAGGCCGATATCGTGGCCGAGGCCGTGAATGAAATACTGGCCGAGGCGGCGGCCATGAAGATCCTTGCCGTGGGAATTGATGTAATCGTAGGCGATTTTGTAGACGCTCTTCGAGCCGGATTCGCAGTAGTTCATTCCTGGCTTGATGGCGGCAAGAGCGGCGTTCTGCGCACCGAGAACGATGTTATAGATTTCGCGCTGGCGCGGAGTGAATTTGCCGTTGGCGGGAAGCGTGCGCGTGATGTCGGCGGAATAGCCGGAATATTGCGCGCCGACATCAATGACGACGATATCGCCGTCCTGAATTTTGCGGGCGAGCGTGTCGTAGTGCAGCGCGGTGGAATTCGGTCCGGCACCGACGATGGGAGCGTAGCCTTCGGCTTCCGAGCCGCCCATAGCGTGTACTTCAACCATTTTGGCGGCGATCTGATATTCGTGCAGCCCGGGACGCATCATGCGCATGGCGGCGAAATGCGCGTCGAGCGAAAGATCGATGGCCTCGGTCAGAAAATCAATTTCGCCCTGCGATTTGATTTGGCGCAACGCTTCAATGTCCGGGCGGATGTCCTGCAATTTGAGTTGCGGCGCTACCATGCGGATCCAATCCACGACCTGCTTTTCGTGAGGATAGCCGCCATTTTCTTTTACATAAGGAAGGATGGTGTAGACCGCGGGGTAAAGCTTCGACAGCTTTTCGAGAGTGGCACGCATGTCGGGAAAGGGGAGGACGCTGGCGAAACCGGTGCGCGCCTGAACGCCGGGATCGGAGGGCGAAAGGCGGAAGCCCATCCATTTTTCCCAGTCGGGATTTTTAGGCGGAAGAAAGAGCATTTCCTGAGGGCCGTTCGTGGAGGCGGCGGCTTCGCGATTTTTTTGAGACGGAAGAATAATTAGGCCGGCGCCTTCTTCGTTGTGGCCGGTGAGGTAATAGAAGTTTTCTTCCTGGGCGAAGACGTAGGCGAGGGAGGATTCTTCGCGGCCAGTGAACCCCCAAAGAAGGATGGGAGCGTCGACTTCGGAGGCAAGTTTGGCGCGGCGAGCGGCGTAGACGGAATCGGGTTCGCGTTCGCGGCGCTGCTGGGCGCGAGCGGGCGTCGCGGAGCAGAGGGACATGAGAGAGGCGAGGAGGCAGACGGAGAAGAGGGCACGACGTGTCGTGCCCCTACAAGGGCGACGACTTTGCGCCAAGACATTGGAACTACCGATCATGCGTTCTCCTTGAGCCGGGCGAGTGAAGATTGTACCGGAAGGAGAGAGGTGGGCAAAGGAAGGGACAAGAAAACGCTGGGCACCCCGCCCCCGGTGTCCAGAAGATATGAAGTAAAGGCATGAAACGAATGGAGTTGCGGCAATTCCTGCGTGTTACGCACTCTGCGGCTGTGAGAAAAGATGGAAGTATTTGGGTGGGGAGGGTTGGTGCTTGGAGTGCACATCCCCGATGGGACGGAAAGTATGCGCTAGCGGATGAGGGGAAAGAGGTTGCGGCGACACGGGCACGCCGGGTTTGGCGACGGGTAGCTAGTAACGAGTTGTAAAACTTTGCGGCTGGAAGGAGGCATCCCCCTCCCGTTTTTTTGTAAGTGTTGCATCTACGGGAGTTGAAGTGGAGTGAAATCAGCAGTTGCATAAGTGTTGATTCTGAACGGGTTGAGAGGGGGCGGTTTTTACAGAATGGTAAACCGGGGGAGCGGGAAGATTTTGGGGAAGTTTGAGGGACCGCAGGGCGGAGGCGCATCACTTTCTGGGGCGCGGACTGAGGCCGGCCCGAAAATACTAAAGTAGTATAGCATATTATTACTATTTGTCAAGGATAAACTGCAAGTCGTTTGTTTGCTGCGAGTTGATGGGGCTGAGAGGGCAGAGAGATTGGACGATCGAAGGAAAAACCCCAGAGCGCACCCTTGCATGAACCAAACCCGCAAGGATGGGGCATCCTCTCGGGGCAAGACAAAGTCAAAGGCTCCTCGCCGGCAAAGGATGCTCCACCCGCGAGCTTCCTCACTCAGCTCTGCACGGCGCTGTTCGATCATCTTGGATGTCCGTGATGATGACGCCCGGCTGTACTCGTGATATAAGCAGCGGTCGAAGAAGATGTCAGGCGACCACCGCCCGTGCCAATAGACGAGAAAGAAATCCTGATCCTCAAGCGAAGCAATCTCGAACTTCGGGCGGAAAACGAGAAACTCAAGAAGGAAAACGAAGAACTCAAGAGGAAGCTCGACCGTTCGCGAGGCGTCCCGGCTGTGGTCTTAGTGGCACAAATGACAGGGGGTAAGCCCACCAGAGGATATAAGGACTCATACGATGTCGAGACCGAGAACGGGAAACACATTGAGGTGAAACTTAGCAAAGTCGATATTCAGCCTTCCAAGCGCTGGGTGTGGAGCAACGTCCTTGGTCGGAAGGTATACGACTACCTTGTTCTGGTGGGTGAAAAGGACGAACGGTGGCTCAAACAGTATCCTGATTTGGACTACGTGTTTTTCTTGGTACCGCGAAACGCAGTCCCCGAGGTCAAGACCAAAGCCGATGGTATTGCTCTCGGCACGAATTTCAAGAAGGTCGGAGCGCCCAAATCAAGAGTCCTCATCGATCGCTACTTGGTCAGGTCGCAAGAGCAATTTAAGAACTTATAGGTGCGGCTTGGAGTCGAACGACTCGCCTTTTTGTTTCCGAGAGTCCGCCATTGTATTATGCCGTGAGGGTAGTCCCCGACGCCGGCAGGCAACCCTAGCATCCTCTCGGCGAGTCGGCGCCGACGCGGTTACCCCGCCTAGAAGTATCGCGCTCTGGGGGCGAATTCTGACGGAAAGTCAGGGCCCAAAACATGGAACAAATGAGCCTCAGGGAAATGAAGGAACGTGCAAAGACCCTCGGCTACTCGAACATTCGCCGGGCTGTAGAGGGTGCGCCGGTTGTGCCTTTGGCATCTTGGCAAGGTTTCTCGACGGAGTCTGGAAATCATTTCAGTCACGTCCCCGTCTGGTTCAAACTTGAAGCTAATCGAGTGATAGTAAGCAAGAAGGGAGAGCCGGACGCCTGCTACACTCTTTCCTAGCTGGGGTTGGGTGCACCGTCAGTATCCTAATTTGCCCAAAAAGCGGCATCCTGCCCAAAAATTCGCAATTTTGGGATAGTTATTGGGCAAAGCCGGAGTACACCTCGGAAAAAAATCACGTCGGAATCCTTTGTCGCTAAAGGATGTTCCATCCGCCCCTTGTACGAGCCAACCCTGTAAGGATAGTGAAGGCCGGGAGGGCCACTTTAGTTCTTGATCCGTTATAGCAATATTGCTATAATTCGGAGAGAGGCGGGAGCGCGTCATTGAACGGCGAGTTCGCGATCGAGTATGTGGAATTGCCGAATGGACGGGCGCCGGCGCGGGAATTCGTAGACTCGCTGGATGAGAAGGCGGCTGCGCGGATCGATGCTTTCATCGAACGGCTGCGCAGCCAGGGCAACCGGATGGAGGGAAAATTCGTTAAGAAGCTAACCGGCGAGATATTCGAGCTGAGAGTCAAGCAGTTTGACCGGATATTCCGCGTTTTATTTTTTTATCAGCCGGGGAGGCTGGTGGTGATCACTTCGGGATTTCAGAAAAAGACGGAGCAAACGCCGCCTGCCGAGATCGCCAGGGCCGAGCGGCTGAGAAGGCTTTGGCAGAAATACCGGAACCGATATCCGGTCTCGCAAAAAGAGAGAGATGCGCTTGTGAAGGAGTGGGGGATATGAAGAGAGATCGTCATGCTGAGCTTGTGGATGAAGGGTCGCGGAAGAGCGCGGCGTACCGGAAGACGTATGCGCGGACATTGCAGCAGATCGATTTGGCGCTGCTGGTGCGAGAGATGCGCGAAGACGCGGGCCTGACGCAGAGCGAACTGGCGAAGAAGGCGGGCACCACGCAATCCGTGATTGCACGGCTCGAAGATGCGGAATACACCGGGCACTCGCTCCCGATGCTGGAACGGATTGCGGTTGCGTGCGGAGTCAAGTTGAGGCTTTACGCGGAGAAGAAACCGGATTTCAATCGAGAAGTGGCGCTGGTTTGAAGCGGGGAGGCGATGGGGGCCAGCACCCACGCTATGCGTGGCGACGGATGAGTTTTTGCCGCACAATGACGGGAGAGTAAGAGGATGGCGAACCCCTCCATAACGATACCGCTGGATACGGAGACGGCGCGGGCTTGCGACTCCGCGGCGCCGGAGCAGAAGCGGAAGATTCAGGCGCTGTTGAGCCTTTGGCTTCGGGAGTTGGCGGCTGGAGAGTATCCTTCAGTTCAACAGGTGCTTGACGATGCCGGCCGGAAAGCGAAAGACCGAGGACTCACACCGAAAATTTTGGATTCTCTTCTGAAGGGCGCGTAGTTGCGGTGCGTCTTCGATACGAACGTTTAGGTCAGTGCGTTGCTCCTGCCGGATTCGAAGCCTTGTTACGCACTTAAATTGGCTTTTTATAACGTGAACACCTGCTTTGCTTCGTAGCTCTCTCCGAACTCGAAGAACCCTGAGAGGTCGTCCTCGGAAAGATGATTCTACGAAGTCCTGCCTGAAATAAAGACTGCAGCCCGAAATGCGGCTCGGTCTGATCCGAAAGAAGAAGAGAGATTTCTCTCTTCGCAGGCCGACACGTTTGCAGGAGCAAACGTGAAGGAAGAAGCGTCGGCCTGCTGCTTTCGAAATGACGGGCGCGGCGGGTGAGGGTGCTTAAGAAAAAGCAGATCCCTCGCTTCGCTCGGGATGACACTTTCGGAGAGGTGGGGGGCGGTTTGTATCAGGTGTTTGCTTAGCCAGAATTTTTTGGCGAACAGACTAGGAGATTTTTTTGGCTTCGAGGGTTTGCGAGGCGGCGTGGATGGTGAGCTGGTAGACGGGGCCGGTGGCGGCGAGGCGATCGAAGGCGAAAGTGAAGTCTCCGGTGAGGACGAAGAATTGGTTGGGAGTTTCGGGGAGAAGCTGGATGGGCTCGGGGCCGAACGGCTCTGCTTGGATATAGAGGCCCGTTGTTTTCACGGTGACAGTGAGCGTGCCGACGCCAGGGATTTCGTAAGCGCCGGCGTAGGGGGTGAAGACCGAGGGGTCGAGTTTGATGAGTGTGTGTTCGACAGGATGGTAATCGGGCCAAGCGTATTCCCTGGAGACGGCGCGGAAAATTTCATTGGTTAGTTCACTGCCGCTGTCGGAGTTGGTCATGACGACGAGGCCTTGTCCCGTGTCGGTGTGAGCATCGAGATTGCAGCGGAAGCCTTCGTTGGCGCCGCCATGGCCGAAGGTGGGTTTGCTGCCGGGAAATTCCAGGCCGAAGCCGAGTCCCCAATTGCCGAATTGATGGGTGAGCATCTGGCGAGCCATGGGCTGCGAAAGAATTTTGGAAGATTTTCCAGCGTATTCGGCTTGGACCTCGATGGCCATGCGAGCGAGGTCCGAAGGGGTGGTCCAAAGGCCCGCAGGCGCCATTTCGGGATAGGTGTGCCAGCCGCCTTTAACGGGTTCGCCATCGGCGCGATAAGGAGTGGCGGCTTCGGGCCAAAGATTTTTCGGAAGCGGCTGGTCGTAGGTGCTGTGAGTCATGCCCGCGGGACCAAGAACCAGGTCATTCATGAGTTGAGGGAAAGGCTTTCCGATGACGTCGACGAGAAGGGCTTGCAGAACGACGTAACCGCCGCCGGAATAGCGCCACATCGTGCCGGGGACAACATCGACGCGGATGGGATCGGTGTTGGCGGGCTTTTCGCCGTTGAGGATTTGCACGAGCGTAGGAAGGGGTTCGCCGGCGGCGTAGCCGGGAAAACCGTGGACGGTGAGGCCTGCGCTGTGGCTGAGAATGCGGCGGAGGGTGACTTTTTCGGTTTCGGTAAATTCATTTTCGGGGACTTTCCAGGTGCGGAGCTTGACGTTGACGTTTTCGTCGAGGCTGAGCTTGCCTTCCTGAACGAGGCGAAGAGCGGCGAGGGCGGTGACGGGCTTGCTGATGGAAGCGGCCTGGAAAAGCGTGTCGGGAGTCACGGGCTTTTTGGAGGCGACATCGGCGAAGCCGTAAGCGCGCGTCCAGATGATTTGGCCGTGGTCAAAAAAGGCGATGCTGATGCCGGGAACTTTATAATGCGCCATACGATCGGAGATGGACATGGGCGCGGGAGGCTGGCCTTTGATGACGATGGCGGGCAGGAGGCCATGTTCGATGCGGGCGATACGGGCGGCGAGAGCGGAGTCTTCGGAATTGGAGGAATTGGCGGTGTTGGCAGCATTAGCAGAGACGATGGCGGTGAAAGAAGGAGCGCGGAGAGAGACGGCGGCGAGAGCAGCTACGGCGGCGAAGAGGAGAAGAAGTCTCTTGGAGTTTGCGGGCATTAGCGAAAATCGTATCACCTTTTTGCGGCGGAGGACTGGCGATTGGCTAGGAGCGGAAGAAATCGATGAGAAGTTCGGAGACGCGAGCGGGCTCTTCGTGCTGGAGCCAGTGAGAGGCGCTGGCGAAGGTGTAGAGCTCAGCGGAAGTGCAGTAGCGAAGACTGTCGTGAGCCATTTCGGAGAGGAGGAATGCGTCGCGTTCGCCCCAAAGGATGCGCGTGGGGACGCGAACGGTGGGGTCGGGGAATTTTGTGCGATGGCGCGCCGCGGCGCGATACCAGTTGATCATGGAAGTGAGCGCGCCAGGTTGGGACCACGCGGCGCAATAGTGCGCGAGATCTTCGGGAGAGAACGTGCCGGGACGGCTGGAGCGGAGAAGAGAACGAACGCCGAGACGGAAATGAAACGCGCGGAAAGCGGCTTCGGGGAGAAAGGGGAGTTGGAAGAAAAACATGTACCAACTGCGGAGAAGCTGGCGACGATTAGTTTTTAGGTAGCGAAGCAGGACGGAGGGGTGAGGGACATTGAGGATGGCGAGCTTGGCGACGCGATGCGGATGGAGGAGGGCGACACTCCAGGCGACGGCGGCGCCCCAATCGTGGCCGGCGAGGAAAATGCGGGGCTGGTTGAGCTGATCGGCGATGGCGAGGACGTCGGAGGTTAGTTCGGAGAGAGCATAGTTGACGGAGCCGCGGGGCTTGCTGGAGGTGTTGTAGCCGCGCTGATCGGGAACGATGACGCGGAAACCGGCGGAGGAGAGAGGATCGATCTGATGGCGCCAGGAATACCAAAACTCGGGAAAGCCATGAAGGAGAAAGACGACGGCAGCGTGAGGAGGGCCGGCGGCGACGGCGTGGAGATCGACCGCGCCGTTGTGAAAGAGAAGATGCTCGAGAGGGGCCGACACAGGTAGGGAGTGTACGCCGGAAAGAATGGCGAGAGAACGAGGAGGTCAGGTGATGGAAGTGGTTTCGAGGCCGTAGGTGGTGACGTAAGTGGCGGTGTCGGCAATTTCGGAAACGCGAGCTTCGGAGTCGCCGTGAGCGACGGCGGTGTGAGGCTCGGCGGCGGATTCGGGAGCGAGAGCGCCGATGGCCTGGTTGCGGCCAGCGTCCTTGGCTTTGTAGAGAGCGCGATCTGCGAGGGATAGAACCTCATCGTAGGAAACGTCGACGGGAGAATCCATATTCCAGGGAAAGGCGGCCCAGCCGATGGAGACGGTGCGGTGAAGAGAAAGGTTCGCGCCTTTGAGTTTGAAAGGCTCGCAGGAAACGGCGGAGAGGACGCGCGCGGCGAGAGTGGCGGCTTCCTTGCGCTCGCAAAAACGGGAGACAACGAGAAATTCTTCGCCGCCCCAGCGGACGAGTACATCGGAATAGCGAATGGCGGAACTGATGCGGGCGGTGAGATCGATGAGCATCTGGTCGCCGGCGTCGTGTCCGAAGCGGTCGTTGATTTCTTTGAAGTGGTCGGCGTCGATGAGATAGAAAACGATGTCGCGATTGCGGCGGCTGCGGGTGGGATCGGGAGCGGTATAGGCGCGAATGGCCTGGCTGACGTCGCTGGCGATAGTGGCTTGGAAAAAACGGCGGTTGCGGGCGGCGGTGAGAGGATCGGTGAGGGACATTTCCTCGAGTTCTTTATTGGCTAGAGCGAGAGCTTCGCTGCGTTCGGCGACGGCTTCTTCGAGGCGAAGACGTTCGCTTTGCAATTTGCGGGTGCGGTAACTCACGAGGAAGTAGAGAGCGAAGAGGGCGAGAAGAATGGCGAAGCCGCGGGAGTACCAGCGCTGCCACCAGGCAGGGATGACGGTAAAGGAAAAGTGGGCGGGCAAGCTCTGAGTGCCGCGGGCGGAACGGCAGGAGACAACAAAGTTGTAATCGCCCGGGGGAAGAGCGGGATAGCGGGCATCGCGGCCGGAAGTTTCGTTGAAATCGGATTCGAGGCCGGCGAGGCGATAAGAGCAGCGGACATTCTCGGGATCGCGATAGGTGAGCGCGGCAAAGGCGACGCGAAAGGTATTGTCGCTGCGCGGAGCTTGGGGATGGCGCTCGCCGAGAGTTTCGCGAGAACCGAGCTGCGCCGAGGTAATGACAACGCGAGGAGGAAGCTCGGCGCGTTCATCGCCGGAAAGAGGATTATAGCGGGCGAGGCCGCCACTGGTGCCGAAGAGCAAGGTGCCGTCCTTTTCGGCGAAAAAACCGTTTTCGCTGAGGTCGTTCCAAATGAGGCCGTCGGCGCGGGTGAAGCGAACCGTGTGGCCGTTGCGGAAGAATTCGGTGAGGCCGAAAGCGCCGCCGGCCCAGACATTGCCGTCGTGATCGACTCCGAGCATGTAAACGTCGAGAGAGGGCAGGCCATCCGCCAAGCCGTAGTTGGTGACATGAGGTTTGCCATCGACCAGGCGCAGGCGACTGAGGCCGAGAGCGTCGGAATAACGGAACCAAACTTCATCGCGGCTGACGGCAGCGGCTTCGACGACTTCATTTTGCAATAAGCCGTCGGCGGTCGTGAAATGCAGCCACTGTTTGCCATCGAAGCGAGAGAGGCCGCTCCTGCCGACGAGCCAAAGTACGCCGTCGGGGCTGGAGGCGAAACGGCCAGCGCCTTTGCTTATTTCTAGGGGTGCGGGCACATCGACGAAATGAAAAGGGCGTTGCCAGTTAAAAGCCGCTTTGAGGTATTGGGTGTTGGCGATCCAGATGCGGCCATCGGGGCCGACTTGCATGCCGGTGGGATCAGAACCGGGAGAGGAAATTTTCTCAGGGCGGAGAGATTGCGGATCGAAACGCGTAAGGCCGCCAGGATAGCAGAGGACCCAGACGGCGCCGTCGCGGACGACGACCAGTTGGCGGGCTACTGTGCCGTTGAGGCCGTCTTTCGATTTCCAAATTCGCCAGCGATTCGCTTGGGGATCCCACATGGCGACGCCGTTGTTGGTGCCAAGCCAGAGACGGCCGCGGGCGTCGCGCACTTCGGACCAGACGACATTATCGGGAAGGCCTTCGGCTTGCGTCCAACCGGACCAGGTTTTGCGGCCGATCCAGCGTTGGATGCCGGCACCGCCGAGGCCAATCCAATAGGCGCCTTCGCGGTCCTCGGTGATGGCGAAGGTGGCGTTGACGGCCATGCCGCGACTTTGATCAATGACTTCCCACTGGCCGGAGACGTGGCGATACAGGCCCTCGACGGTGGGGATCATGAGATTGCCGCCACGATCGAGAGTAGGTGAGCCGTAATCGTTGGCGGGAGGGAGATTCGGAAGTTCCGGGACGAAATGGGTAGAGCCCGGATTGAGGCGATAGAGATGGGCAGAGGTGCGAACCCAGAGAATTTTTTCGAAGTCCTGAAGAATGCTGATGATGCGTTCGTGCGGGAGACCGCTTTGCGGCGGGAACATGTGGACATGGTCCTGCGAATCGAGCCAGCCGATGCGATGGCCGGAAGCGAACCAGATGCGGCCTTCCGGGGTGATGCTGACGGTATCTATTTCCAGGCTGGGGAGGCCATCAGAGAGGGTCCAGAGACGATGATCGTTGGGGCGATCGGGGTCGACGCGGAGGAGGCCGCCATCGGTGGCCAGATAAACTTTGCTCCAGGAATCGAGCGCGAGGGCAGAAGGCCGGCGGAAGGAATCGAAAGCTTTGGGCAGATGGAGAGTGTGAAGGACGCCGCTATCCATATAGGCGATGCCGCGGGACGTGACAATCCAGATGCGGCCGGAAGGAGCGAGCACGAGCTGGCCAACGTTGGTGCTGGGAAGGCCCTGTTCGAGACCGAAGCGGACGATGCGAGTGCCGTCGAAGCGGAGGAGGCCATCAGGAGTGCCGATCCAGATGAATCCATCCTGGTCCTGGAGGATGCAGGAGGGAGTGAGAGAGCTGAGGCCGAAATTATCACCGACGCGCTGAAAGACGTAATGAGGCTTCAGCGGAAGGGAAAGCACGGGCGTCTCGGTGGCCCACGCGACTGCGGCGAGGGAACCGAGTGATAGGATGACCAGGGCGATCAGGAATAAGGCAGCGGAATTCTTGCTCCGCATGAACACTCCGAGAGAATCCGTGCAAATAGTTTAGCTTGCGCGCGGGGCGGGACGGAGGGAGTGGTCCCAAAACGATAATGGCGGATTGTGAGGATTCAAAAGTGTGGGACTTCCGAAAGGGGAGGCGGTTTGTTATCAAATGCGCGGTGGTCGATACACGATCGGAGGCTATCTCCAAATTGGTAGACCTACTCTCGGGAACCGGGCTTGTGGATAAACTCGGCTTCCGCGATTGGGCCTGGACCTAAAGGTGACTCACAAGCGCTTGCGGTCCCTAATTTCATGAAAAACCCTCACGCCGCGCGGAGGACCTAGAGATATTACGTCGACGGCGGGTCGGACGGACCACGTCCGAGGACCGATCCATCGCGATACAGTCCCAACTCCATGATGGCGGGGGTGCCCTTCTCCTCAAATTGCAGTCCTTCTTCGTCGGATCTTGCTAAGACCGTCGTGCGCCACTTCGTCGCGGTCGCCACAACACCGAGAAGCGCTAGAGTCAACGCGATCATTCCGCGGTTCTGGAGCGCTTCCTGCTCCCAAACGACGCTCTGCCCCACGAGCAAGATAAGAATAGCGGCGGCACAAACGACCAAATGCACTTGCGATTTGCCTGGTAGATACGAGCAAGTAAAAGGAATCTTGCGAAAGCTATATAGGGCGAGGTCGACGAGAATCATTCCTAGCAAGCCAAGAACCGCGAGGTGACCCGCGGCTTGGCGCCACGGCCAGAGCCAGAAACATATGACAGCCGAACCCAGCCAGACTGGCGCCACGGAAAGTAAGACCAGAGCGCGCCGTACTGCGGTCAAGGTTTGCCTTGCATCAATCAACCCGACTGTGCGGAATACCCAGTTCGCTCGGAGTTCCAACGGCAACGCGAATGCCACGCGCAATCCAATTACCACTAGCGCCAGCATCATGACGCTTGCGGCGAGCATGGGCCCATTCGCCTGGTGCGAAATTTCGGTGAACGGACCGCCGGAAGCCTGCGATGACGCTAGAAGTGACAGGAGGGGAACGGTGAGTGCAGCACCAATCCCCAAGTAGAAAGCGAGAATCAAGCGATGCTGTCGGCTGCGCGCGAGTGTGCGGACGGTGAATTGGCCGATCGCCGTCTCCACAGATTTACCGAACGGCGGCAGCCACCGGAACCTGTGTGAGGCAGGCGTGATATCCGGCTCCTCGACAATTTGGCGGACGGTTTGCGCATAGGAGAGAGCGTAGGCTGCGACCGCTGCAAATACCGTGACTCCGAGACTTATCCAAGCTCGCCGCGCGAGCGGACCCGAAGCTGAAGTCATCGGTCCCGCGAGCTGACTAAGGAGTGCCTGAAACCAAGCGACGGGTCCCTCCAGGAGGTACATCGACGCAAACACGCCAAACGCAACAATTTGCAGAAGCGCGGAGACCCGTAGGAACAGCCGGCGAGGAAGAAACTGAGCGGTCAAACCTTGGACAGCCAGAACCCCACAGTAGATAAACGCGCCGGAAGCAAACATCGTGAACCAGTACGCTACAAACCACCGCACGGCTCCGAAAAGACCGCGGCCGGTCGGCGGTAGTAATGCGAACGCTAGTGGCCACGTGACGCCGGTCACGCAGTGTAGCAAGACCACGACAAGACCTAGCGCTGTTGCCGTCGCTGCCACTTTTACCAGAAACATGGTACGCACACGCACTGGTAAAGGCGCCAGAACCATAACATCCCGGCGGTTCGGAAAGATCGAATCCCAGCTGAGGACCGCGAATAGGCCCACCGCCAGCATCGTCATGGCGATCAGTTGGTGCTCCGTACGCACTCTAATATCCAAGAACCCACTCGGGGCTATATTCCTATCTATGAACAGGGGGGCCAGACCCAAAAACACGCTTGCGGAGACGAGCAGAGCTGCGAATTGGCCGAGCAGCTTGTTTGAGTCACCTTGCGCGGAAGCGGACAGAATTTCGAGGTCGACGACGCGGAAAAGAAACTGCCGGTACAGAACGCGAAACTGCGATTCCGTGTTGGTGCTGTCGCTCATGCCTGGATCAAATCTGCGATCTGGCGGGAAATGGCGCCGGTGTCGAGTTCAACCGCGAGCTGCGAGAAAATACCCTCGAGAGTCGGTAGGGCCATGAGCGTACGCAGGCGTTCGATCGAATCGTCGGCGACGATTTTGCCGCGGTTCAGAATTACCACGTGAGAGCAGACTCGCTCCACAGTCTCCAGTTCATGAGAGCTGAAGAGCACCACTTTTCCGCGCGACGCGAGCTCCTGAATCAAGCTGCGCAGGATGAGTCCTGTACTGACGTCAAGGCCGGAAAAAGGCTCGTCGAGCAAGAGTAAATCTGGATTATGCAACAGTGCGGCGGAGAGCAGTATTTTCTGCCGCATGCCTTTGGAATACGCCGCGATTGCGGAGTGCCTATTCCCATGCAGAGAAAAAAGCTGCAGGAGGCCGTCAATGCGGTCGGCCGTCGCCTTCGTGGGCAAGCCGCGCAACTGACCGACCATCGTCAGATACTCGAGGCCGCTCAGATGCAAATAAAGGTGCGGTTCTTCGGGCACGTACCCAATTCGTTGCTTGTAGGCGATCAAGTCGTGGTCAATCGGCTCACCCTGAAAATAAATCTTGCCCGAAGTGGTTTCCATCAGGCCGGTGATCATTTTCATTGTCGTGGATTTGCCGGACCCATTCGGCCCAAGATAGCCAGTGATTTCGCCTGGGTGAGCTAGGAAGCTGACGTCGTCCACGGCGGGGCTCCGTCTGAATCGCTTGCAAATGTGGCGCAATTCGAGCATGCACGCTCCCTGCAGCACCCTATGTAGCAATCTATCTAGGCGCTTGTCAAGTAGTATGCTACATAGCTACAATTCCGCTCGTGGCATCCGAGGCAAAGCTCTCTCACACTGCTGCGATCATCTTGCAGGCCATTGACGCGGGGCGCGTGTATGGCTTCAGTGTGATGGAAGAAACGGGCCTACCCAGCGGGACCGTGTACCCAACTCTTCGGCGGCTAGAGCGCGGGGGGCTGATCCGTTCGCAGTGGGAGTCGCAGGCAGTTGCGGAGGCCGACCAGCGGCCCGCTCGGAAATACTACAGAATCACGCGCTCCGGCAAACTTACACTCGTGGCATCTCAGAAGCGCTACCCACTTTTAGTTCGATTGTTTCCGGTCCGCGTCGAGGGAAAGGCGTGATGTCTCGCGGACTCCATATCGCCATCCTTCGCAACGCAGCGCTGCTCGTACCCGCTCAGGAACGCGCGGAATGGCTGGCCGAATGGAAAGCGGAACTTTGGTACGTTGAACGAGGCGCGACGACATTTTGTCTCGGTTCTCTCCGTGACGCTCTCTGGCTAAGAAGCAACAGCCTTAGCGCACGCCGCACATTCAGTATGGAGTCGCCCCTGCGTTGCGTGATTTTCCTGGCAACCCTTGCGCTCCTAAGCTCCCTGTTCGCCTTCGGGCTTCCTTCTCGAAGACTCTTCATATTTTTATGCTCGCCTTCAGCGATAGAGCATTTCGCCCTCGGAGGCTTTTGGTTATACGTCGAATCTTTGCTGGTTCTGCTGACCCTCAACCCGCTGACGCTTGGCGAGTATGCAGAAAATCGTTCTGCGCCGTCATTCGCAATCAGAATGCGTCGCTGGCTCTTTCTAGCTTTCAAAATCCTCCTGCTCGTGCCGATTCCCCTGTTCCTGTGTATCGCCCTTTTGCCGATATTCCCGCCCGCACCGTGGATCGTAGTTTTTGGCTGGATCTTGGGATTCCGCTGGGTCCTGGCGGATCAGCGAAAGCGCTGCCCGGTCTGTCTTCATTTGCTTTCCAATTCCACTCCTGTCGGAAACGCAGCCCAGCTCGTTCTTGGCTCGTACGGTGCCGAACTCGAGTGCGCCCGGGGGCATGGCTCGCTTTACGTTCCGAACATTCCCACGAGTTGGTGCAGTTCGCAGCGCTGGCAATATCTCGACACCGGTTCGGCTAGTGTGCGTCCATAGACCCACAGGTCGTAATAGCGCCAGGATTGTCGGGAACTCGGAGGTTGACCACAAACCGCATTGGAGAAAATTAGACGCACGCGACCTTTCTCTAAACCTCGGTTCCCGGAACAGCACTTCTGGCCAGGGTTTGCAGAGAAGCGGCCAAGCGTGACTTGCCGCGCGACATGCGCCGGACTGTGCTTTCTAATGCGCAGGAATCGCCGTGGGTTTTCTTTAGAAAAAGAATTTCGCGCCCAACTGCACGAGGCGCGGCGGGGCGGCGCTGACGACTTGCCCGAAGGTGGAGCTATCGATATTGCCGTCCACAGCCTGCGGCCCGAAGAACTGAGCGTGGTTGAAGGCATTAAAGGCTTCGATGCGGAACTGGAGCGATTTTGCTTCGGTCAGGCGCACGTTTTTGAGAAGGGCCATGTCAAAATTATTCATGCCCGGCCCATAGAAAAATCGCCGCGATGCCGCGCCGGGCGTGCCCAGTACGTTTTCAGCGAAAGCTGCAGGATTGAAGTATGGCTGGCCATTGCGTGGATTGCGATTGAGATCGAGAGAGGCGCCCGTATAGTCCGGCTCATCCACGCCGTAGTTGTTGATGCCATTCGGCTCGGCTCCGAGCAGAGAATTGTCTCCGTAATTGACGAGCGTGACGGGAAGTCCGCTGCTGAAGCGAATGATTCCCGAAAGCTCCCAGCCCTCCGTCCAGCGATTGGCGGCTCCGAAGAGACGCTCGAAAGGGATTCGGTAGTTGTAGCTCACGACAAAATTGTGCTTCACGTCAAAGGCAGAAAGCGCCCGGCTGAGGGAGGGGTCGAGCGGATTAACCTCTTCGCCGACATTCGAAGACTGGTCGATGGATTTGCTGAAGGTGTATCCGGCTAAGAGGTTCAAGCGCTTGCTAGCGTGCCTCAGAGTGATTTGCAAAGCATTGTAATTGGAATTACCAATGGTGGCCTGGTTGGCGTTGCTACCGAAGTTCGATCCCAGCGGCCCACGTGTACCGTTATAAGTCTGACCCGTCGAAGTGATGTAGGTGCTGTCTTCGCCGAAGGGACCGCAAGGCACTTGTCCCGGCGCAAGGTTAGCGGGATTGCTCAGTTGCAAACAGAGGGACGGATCGCCGGGGTTTGCTTCCTCGAGGACGAGCAGCCGATGCCCCTGGCTGCCCACATAATCGAAGCTGAGGACCGTGTTCGCTCCCAAGCCACGTTCGAGCGAGAGCATGTATTCCTCAGTGTACGGAATGCGATTGGATGTCGGGTAGTTGGGAAGCCCGGTGATAGGCTCGAATTGGGCCCAGTCAACGTTTGGATCGGGATGATTGGAGCTGGAATTCAGAGGAGCCAGCGTTACCGGGAAATACTGGCCGAGGTTCTGCCCCGTCGCCGCAGTGACAAACGGCGTGGCAAAGAGCGGCGGAGCAGGGCTCGTATAAGTCGTGCCGTAGGGCGCGTTGGCGCTCATCACGCCAATGGTGAGAGCTTCAATTGCAGTGTAAAATATGCCGTAACTGGCGCGAATGCTGGTTTTGCCGGGATCTCCCAGGAACTTCGCAAGCCAGCCGTCGCCGGAAGCGCTGGGCGAATAGGCCAAGCCGATGCGCGGGGCAAAGTCGCGATTGCCCGGAGGCGCTAGAGTGCGGGGCACTCCCGGATCGGTGGGATAAAGAATGCCCGCTGGAGCTCCGGGGAAGACGACGGATTGCTGGCCCGGGACGAAGGTTGCAATCTGGTTGTATTTTTCATACCAGGGCTCGATACGGTCCCATCGCAGGCCGTAATTGAGCGTGAGGGAGCGCGTCAGGCGCCAACTGTCTTGCGCATAAAGCCCTAGATATTTGTTGCGGCCATAAAAGGGTTGAAGCTGGCTCTGGTTGTATTGGCTCGGAATGCCTAGCAGGAAATCCGCAAAATCAGAGCCAGTCTCGGTTCCGAAGAAAAGAAAGCTGCCGTTGAACTGAGCGATAGCATTGACGTTCACCTGGTCGTAGTGAAATTCGCCGCCGGCTTTGAGGGTGTGAGTTCCGAGCACCTTCGAAAAATTGTCGAGCCACTGAAAGGTGTTGCCAATCTGGTGCAGCTCGTTCGTATTCGTGCCGATTGTATAGCTGTTGAAGCCGACGCTCTCGACTCCTTCGGTTTTGGGGGAAAGGGCCACGATTCCCGGAGTGCCCTGGCCCACCTCGAAGCCCTGGGAGGCCAAGCTAACACCGACTCCGCCGATTGGTTTGCCAAGGTCATTCGCGTTGCGCAGATAGCTGAAGTGAAACTCATTTACACTGGTGGCGTTGATCGTTTTCGTGTCGCCAAGATCAAGCAGTTGCCCGCGGCCCAGATAAAGGGCGTTGAATCCCGGCACGTTCGCCCCGCCCTGCGCGATGGGGTACGGGTTGTTTTGCGACCAGTCGTCCAGAAAGTAGTAGGCGGACATCAGCCCCCATCGCGTGTTGGCGTCCAGCCTGTATGCCCCTTTATCATCGCGCAAAGTTTCATTCGAGGCCGAGGTAGAAAACGTGCCATTGGCATTGTTCGGCGCGGGGATGTACTTCAAGAGGTTGGTTGCAGGCGCCGACCACGCAATCTGCGGGATGATTGCGCCGGGAAACACGCAGGTCGCGCTCGTGCATCCCGGCGTGTAATAAGGCTCCCCGGCCGAGACCGTGTAATTCAACTTCTGCGAGAGCAGGCTCGCGAAATACGGCCCGCTCACCGTCGTCGGTACCGTGTTTCCGCTGGCATCGGTGGTTACAAAAGCGCTCGCCAGGTCGGATAGATCGCCCGTTCGGTCTTGCACGGACGGCACAGCAATCTGGCCGCTGTCCACGCCTTGGGTGGATCGAGTGCCTTGATAATCGCTGAAGAAGAAAATCTTGTCTTTTCGAATCGGGCCGCCGAAGGTGCCGCCAAACTGGTTTTGATCGAACGCGCCACGCGTCGGAGAAAAATAGTTCCGCGCATCGAGGTTGGTGTTGCGGAGGAACTCAAAAGCGTCACCGTGGAAAGCATTGCCGCCGGACTTCGTGACGACGTTGATCTGGCCGCCGCTGAATTCTCCGTATTCGGCGTCAAAATTGTTGGTGAGAATGCGGAATTCGGCAATCGAATCGAGATTGGGAATGATGGCCGCTCCCATATTGACGTCCTCTTCGACGTCGCTTCCGTTCACAATAAAACTGTTGGCAAATTCCCGCTGGCCATTGATCGAGATGGTGCCGGGATTTAAATCCCCCGAGGGGGAGAGAACGCTCGCGCCTACGTCCTGCACCGTGTCCGAGGTGATGGAAGTGACCGGGGCAACTCCGGGTTGCAGGGCGAGCAAATCGGTAAAGCTTCGACCGTTGAGGGGCACCACGGTCATCTGAGCGCCGGTGATGACTTCGCCGTTCTGTGTGCTCGTCGTTTCCACGTGGAGCTGGTTTTCGACGATGGTAATGGCATCCGACCTCTCGCCGAGCACGAGGACCGCGTCAATCGTCAACGCGCTATTTGCATCGATAACAATCCCGGTGCGCCAATTGGGCCTGAACGCCGTCTTGGTAATTTCGAGCTCATAGCGCCCAATGGGGAGATTGGGAAACGAATAGAAACCCTTGTCGTCCGTCGAAGTGGTTTGGCGGAACCCAGTGGCGGCGTTCGTCGCCATGACATTCGCCTCGGCAACCACGGCGCCGGTCGCATCCGACACAGTTCCCGAGATGCGCCCTCCCTCGCCAGCGGACAAGTCGAGGGGCAAGAACAGGAGGAATGCAACGGAAAGTCCCAAGGCAAGTCGCCCACAACGCTCGAAGATGGGTAGATGAAAATGCGATCGATAGATCTGCTTGCTACCAGCCACGCTGAAGTTCTCCTTATAAAACTCATAGCTGACTTCCGTCTAATTGCTACGTTGGCCGCCTAACCGGTTGTCAGTTTCGGCGCCCACTGCCCTTCGCAAAACGTCTTGTCGCAAGGACAGCCACAAAACTTCGTAACGAATTGTGGATTGCTGCGCGTCCTCAGCCGGTTCCAATTAGTCCCGAGCGATCGCCCCCGCATGACCAAGAAATGCTCTGAAGCCAGGGCTCAGTCGCTGGATACGAAACAGCCTCCACAGGAGCCTGAAGACCATCGCAAGACTTCATTTCAGGTTGATGACAAAATCAGCTCTGTTGCAAAATATTTGCAACTGAAAATATACGACAAGATTAGTCCTATATCAACTCAAAATCAGTAAACGGTCGAAATGAAGGGTCGAACGGTCGTAAAAGCAGGTCAAACGGTTGCTATCTACGTTCTCTGGGCGGGAGGTCGGCAAGAAAGCATCAGCATGATTAGGGGTCTAATTAGAGGGCACTGGTCAGAAAGGGCGTTATTGGGATGAAGTTCTGGGGAGATGGCCGGCAAACGGGATATGGAGCCGCCGGTGGACTTCTGAAGCCTGGGAGCCCGGGTACGGATTGGATAGCCGAAGGCACTGAACATTGCAAGTCATTGTGACGCAGGGGGTTGCCGACCGGTCGGCAGGTGGTTTCAAGATAGGCGAAAATGATTGTGCAAATGACCACCGACATCCGCCCGCAGCCCAAGGCACGTTCCAAATAGCGAGTCCAATTTTTGGAACGGGATTTCTACACCGGAGAAGCTTTCGAGTGGCCCGTCACCCGGGCTGAATTCCACAATGCGACCAATGATCCTGCACATTAGGCCGAACGGGTGGAGCAGGCTCTCTACTCCTCGGCGAGAGTCTCCATGGGGGAGATCCGCGCTGCGCGCTGAGATGGCAGAAGGCAAGCGACCAGACACACCACTCCCGTCACGCACGCCGCACCGACGAGGATTGGCAGGTCAAGCGGGGGTACGTGGAATAGTACCGCTCGCATGGCTCGGCCCGATTGCCACGCGCCGATCAAGCCCAATAGCGTTCCTGCAGCGAGCAGGCGCAAGGAAAGAGAAAGAAACTGGGTGCGGATTTGCCAGGGTTGCGCGCCCAAAGCCATGCGCACACCGATCTCGCGGCGGCGCTGTGCCACGGCGTAGCTCAGCACGCCGTAGGTGCCGATGGCGGTGAGCAGCAGAGCTATTGCAGAGAAGAGACCAGACAGCAACGCCGGCGAACGGCGCACGACAAGGCTATCGGCAATGCGCGTGTCCATCGAGCGAATATCACTGACGGGCACGTCGGGATCGATTTGTCGGACAACTTTCTGCAGCGCCAACGCGAGCGCTTCCGGTGGAAGGCTGGTGCGGACAGCGACGAAGAAGCCGGAATCAACACGGAAGACATAAGGATAATAAATCGCGCCCTGCGCTTCGTTCTCCGTGAGCCCCGCCTGTTTCACCCCGCCCACAACGCCCACGACGGTAAACGCTTCGGCATCCTTTCCCGCTTCGGAGCCGTCCCACAATCGCTGGCCAATCGCGCTGGCCCGCGGCCAGTAGTATCGCGCGAAGTCTTCATCCACAACGCAGACTCGCTCGGAGCGGCGTGAATCGTCGGGGGTCAGGAATCGACCTGCCCGCAGCGAGAAACCCATCGCGCGGAAATAGTCACCGTCGACTCCGTACGAATAGTGGCCTCGCGCGGATTCGCCAGGGCGGCGAACGTGACCCGCTACCGTGGCGGCGCTTTTGCCGGTGTGGCCGCTGAAGGGCACATTGTTGACCACGCCCGCGGACAGCACCCCCGGTAGCTGGTTGAGTTTATCCAGCAAGCTTCCCATAAATTTCAGGCGGGCGGCTTCCGAGTAGTCTGCCCAAGGAAGCACGATTTGCCCGGTGAGGACGTGGTCGGCCTGGAAGCCTGGCGAAACAGCCATCACGCGCTGAAGACTGAGGCCCAGTAGACCCGCTCCGGCCAGCAGAATGAACGCCAAGGCAATCTGAGCGGCGATGAACCCGTGGCGCATGATTTGTCCGCCGCGCCCGCTCGTCCCGCCCCGGCTCTGCGATTGAAGCGCATTTCCAAGATGCCGCCGAAGATGGAACCAAGCGACGGGCACCGCGAACAAGAGGCCCATGAATATAGCTGCGACGAGGCCGACGAATGCCAATCGTGCGTCAAAGGCGATGCGGCCTCCCAAGGGCAGGCGATCCGCGCCCAGGCGGCGCAGAAGATCGATTCCGCCGGCCCCAACGATGAGTCCGAGCAGTCCTCCGGCTAATGTGAGCAAAGTGGTCTCGACGACTACTTCGCTCACGAGGAATCTCCAACTTGCGCCAAGCGCCTGGCGAACGGCGAGTTCTTTCACTCGGCCGCTGGCACGGACAAGAAGCAGGTTCACAAGGTTGACTGCGCCAATCAGGAGAAGAACTAGCACGGCTGCTTCCAAGAGCAGTAAGGTGGGACGGACGGATGCCACGTAGTCCGCGCGCAACGGCACCACCAAACTTCGAAAGCCGGCATCGGCAATCATCTTGGCCTGCGGATCGTCGACTTCCAGCGCCGCGTTCTGCGCGTCGAGCTGCGATTGGGCTTGTGCGAGCGTGGCGTTGGGCCGGAGGCGCGCAATCATTTGGATGACATTTCCCCCGGAATGACGCTGCGCGGGCGTGCGGTCTTCCGGACGCGATGCAAGCGGGAGGAACACCTCGGCATCGGAAGAGAGAAAGTGGAAGGCGGGAGGCAAGACGCCGATCACTGTTCTGGGAACACTGTTAACGCGGATCAGCTTTCCGAGCACATGGGGATCGTCGTTGAATCGTTCCCGCCAAAACCTATCGGAAAGAATGGCAACGTGGTCGGTATCGGAAGTGGTTTCGTCATCCGTGAAAGCGCGTCCAAACGCAGGGCCAAGCCCAAGAGTCGAGAAAAAATCCGGAGATACGCGCATGGTATGGAGGCGTTCCGTCGAGCCGGGCTCACCCACAATCTCAGTTCCATACTCGTAGATCGAGAGCGAAGCAAGGGCGGGAATACGGCCGCGGCGTTCGTAGTAGTTGGTGATTGAGGAGCCGTCGCGCTCGACGCCGGCTTTCGGATAGGTGTTGAAAATGGTGACCAGACGGCTCGGTTCGGGAAATGGCAGCGGGCGGAGCAGCACTGAGTCGATCACGGCGAAAATCATTAGATTCGCGCCCAAACAAACCGCGAGCGTCAAAAGGGCGGTAGCGGTAAATGCCGGGGTCTTCCGCAGCAAGCGGGCGGCGTAACTCAGCTCCCTGCGAAACTCATCAAAGAGGTGAACACCAAACGCCTCGCGGCAATCCGCTTTGATGTTGGCGGGGCTTCCGAGCTCCATCCGTACCTGGCGCGCAGCTTTTTCCCGCGACATGCCGGAACGCACCAGCTCGTCGGTGTACTGCTCAATGTGGAAACGAAGCTCCTCGGACATGCCATCTTCGAAATCCCGCCGCCGCGAGAGTACGCGAAACACAGAACGCAAACGCTTGAGCAAGTCACACCTCCTCTGAGGTCGTATTCATGGCCGCGGCAATCGCTGCCGCTAGCCGGTTCCAGCCGGCGGTTTCCTCACGTAAACGGCGGCGCCCTGCGGCGGTCAAGGTGTAGTATTTCGCCCGGCGGTTGTTCTCGCTCTGGCCCCACTCGGCAGCGATCAGATCGTGATGCTCCAAGCGGTAGAGGGCTGGATATAAGGATCCTTGAGGAATCTCGAGCGCATCCCTGGAGATCTGCCGGATGCGCTGCAACACGCCGTATCCATGCAGGGGTTTCAAGGACACCGCTTTGAGGATCAGCATGTCCAGTGTGCCGGGGAGGAGTTCCGCGGTTTTGGCCAAAGCGATTGCCCCCTAGTCTAACTAGGAGTCTAAAGCGTGCTCTCCTAGTTTGGCAAGGGGAAAGAACGGGCGCTGCGTTCTTGCCAAACGCCGAAGGCGACGGATGCTCGAGTCAGCTCCCGGCGTGTGGCGTCACCGGAAGTTCGTCTCACCAGGAACGCCAAATCGATCATCCTCGGATTGTGGGCAACCCAGAAATTGGCCTGCGCGGGGAAGCAGGAGCCGGATGGGCGGGGACGACGCTTCGGATGCGCGAGGCAGTGGCGTTCAGAAGCTCAATTGGCAGGGGCGACTTGCGGGCCGGCCGGCAGGTGATCTTCAAAATAGGCGAGAATGATTGTGAAGAAAGCGAAGGAACTGCGTTCCCTCTCGAAGTTACCTCGAGTAAGGGCCTGACGGAGAGAGTGGTCCCAAAACGATAATGGAGGATTGTGAGGACTAGAAAGGTGAAACTCTCGAACGATCAGACGGACCATTATGGAATGACCCGCCATCCGCCTGCAGTCGGAGGCAAGTTCTAAATGGAGAGTCCTATTTTTCTGAACGAGACTTCAAGACCGGAAAAGCTTCCGAATGGTCCGTCACTTGGACACAATCATGGGTGACCTCAGTAAGGCTTCGTCTCGGCGATCCTTCCCGCATTTTCGGGCGGCCGCCAGGACAAACGCGACCTTGTTGCTCGCCTTCCGGAAAGAATATACTCAATCGGAGAAAGCCAGATCGTCATCTTGTTACCGAGGGGTACGACGGTAAGATCGCGGATTGCGTAGCGGTGCCGTTATTTAGGCACTGTGCCGAAGGGCTCTTGGAGAGACAGCATGATAGCCACGCGCTCGGCGCCCCACAGACTCCGGTTTCCACTTTCTTGGTGGCCAGGTCTCCTCGTTGGATTCCTCGTAATCAAAGCGATACTTTCACTCGGCCTTGGGTTAGGTGACAAATTGGTTTTGTACGGCAGCGGTGCCTATTTCCTTCTTCTTCTCCTGGCCACCAGTTTCGCCATCCTGAATGCATTTGAGAGAACGTATGGCCGCCGTCTATTCTGGGTGTTTATCGCCGCTGGTTATGGACTTTGGTCGTTGGACCAGTGGATATATATGTATTCCGGGGCCATCCGACACGCCGACGTGCCAGACAATTCACTTGCTGATCCAGCATTGTTTCTCCACCTCGTGCCACTCATGGCGGCGCTAGCCATGCAACCCCATCTACGGCGATCCGACCAGAAATCATATCGAGCGACCTTGAACTTTCTTTTCCTCCTATTCTTCTGGGTCTTTCTTTATGCTTATCTCCTATTTCCGTACCAATATTTGTTCCCGAATCCTGCGATCTACAACCCTCGGTTTACCATGCTATACGCAGTGGAAAATGCCCTGCTGGTCCTGGTTTTGTGTCTTGTGACCCCCCGTGCGCAAGCTCCGTGGAAGTCGATCTATGGCCATTTATTAGGCGCGTCCGCGTTGTACGCATTAAGTTCCACGCTGGCGAATATGGCCATCGATGCTGGGAGACCCTACAACGGAACCATCTATTCTCTGGCCCAAAACGTCGCCGTTTGCTGGTTTCTCTGGGTGCCGCTGCACGCGCGGCAACCGGCGCAGGTACCAATGAGTATGGAGGAACTCGATGCCCGACGATAGCAAGTACACTTCGCTCGTGGCTATGGCCGTCGTGGTAGCGGTCCCCATAATTGGGCTGTGGGAATTATTTCGACACGATGAAACTCCGAGCCTGCGGACGTTTCGACTGCTTGTGGTGCTCGCGTTCGGACTTTTTCTCGCTGTTCTCGCCCTTTTAGAGGAGCAACTTGCCAAGGTTGGCTTGAAGAGCAATGCGAGAAAGCTAGAAACCTTTAATCGCGAACTCATTGCAATGGCTCGGGACATCTTGCGATGGGCATATCCCAGTACTTTCCGCATCACTGACGATGGCAGGTACGTTTCGCTGCTTGCTGTGGTCGTCGTGGTAGCCATCCCCATACTCGGCATGTGGGAATTATTTCGAGACGATGAACCTCCGAGCCTGCGGACATTTCGCCTGCTTGTGGTGCTCGCGTTCGGGCTTTTTCTCGCCGTTCTTGCGCTATTAGGGGAACAACTCACCAAGGCCAGCTTGAAGAGCGATGCGAGAAAGCTAGAAGCTTCTAATAGCCAGCTCGTTGCAATCGTGCAGGCCATTCTGCGCCGGGCAGATCCTGCTACTTTCCACACCACTTTCGTAAACAAGCAAGTGGAAAACATCCTCGGCTATCCAGTTAAAACTTGGTTGCAAGAGCCCACTTTTTGGCTCGAGCACATCCATCCCGAGGATCGCGAGCGTACCTTGGCCCTCACTTCAAAGGCCATCCGCGAACAATGCAACCACGAGCTTGAGTACCGAATGATTGCAGCTGATGGCCGAGCTGTTTGGCTGCATGAGATAGTCAACGTCATCGTCGAGAACGATGTGCCCTGCGGACTTGTGGGCGTCAGCTTGGACATTACTGCGCGCAAGCATGCCGAGGAATCGATGGCCCTGTTCCGAAAATTGATGGACGGTTCCAACGATGCCATTGAGGTTCTCGACCCTGTGACGTTGCGCTTCCTCGATTTCAACGAGAAAGCTTGCACTGACTTCGGTTATAACCGCCAAGAAATGCTCTCGATGACTATCTTCGATATCGATCCCACCCTTGGCCGGTCCATATATGCACTGGTTGACCAGAAGTTGCGTGGTTCAGGCTCCGCGATCATCGAGACCCACCACCGGCGGAGGAACGGTTCGACCTTCCCCGTGGAACTCAATATCAAATACATCCAACTGGACAGGGACTACATCGTGACCATGGTTCGCGACATCACCGCGCGTAAGCTTGCGGAAGAGACTCGATCGAGCTTCAGCCGCAAGTTGATTGCCGCCCACGAGCAGGAGCGCGGCCGCCTTGCAACGGAGTTAAGCGACGATTTGAGTCAACGCATGGCGCTCCTCCAAATCGGCCTCGGGCAGTTCGAGCAGGATGTTCCCGGCCTTTCGTCCGGAGCCAGGGAACGACTCCGCAGCATCGCGGAAGTAGCAACGAAAGTTTCCTCCAGTCTTCACGATCTCTCCCAGCAGCTCCATCCGTCCAAGCTGGACATTCTGGGTCTGGTGGCTTCCGTACGCGGCATGTGTAGAGAACTGTCCGATCAGCACAAGCTGGAGGTTCAGTTTGTCCATCATGGCGTTTCGCAACGGATCCCGAAAGACGTGACCCTGTGCCTGTATCGAATCGCTCAAGAGGCTTTGCAGAACGTCGTGAAGCACAGCGGAGCCGCGGCGGCCAAGGTCGAGCTATCTGCTCATGAGGATCGAATCGAGCTTTGCGTCTCCGACTCCGGCGAAGGATTCAGCCCCGCTCCCGCCGAAGAAATTTCCGGTCTTGGTTTAATCAGCATGCAAGAGCGAGTTCGGCTGGTCGGAGGGCACATTTCGGTCGAATCCGAACCGTCACATGGGACGCGAATCCGTGTTCGTATCCCGCAGCACGCAATTGATCCACACGTCGATAAATAGGGGCTTAGCGCGAATCGAGAAAAGGTTCTGTCCCTGGCAAACAGCATTCTGCCGCTCCTTGCGAATTGACGCATTCTGCCCGTCGAATCTCGGCCAATCCCTATGAACGATTAGTGCTTTATCAGAAGCGAGCTGTTTGTGGAAGGGACAGTGTTCGCAGGTTCTCTGGCGAAGCTTTTGGTACTGCGGAGCCTTGTAGGAAGCCACGCACTCCGACTGGGTCGTCGGCAAGCCGGAAATTGGCCTACGCGGGGAATCTAGAAGCCGGGTGAGCGGGGACGACGCTCCGGATAGCGGTATGTTGGCAGACTGATTTTCTGAATTCATCAGAGCGAACGGGCTTGGGCTCGCCGGCGGGGCGGGCCGCTTAGAAGCATGCTTGCCAGGCGTGGAGCCGAATAGGCGACAGATTCCGAACTCAGCGCACGCGCACAACGACGACTGTGGCGTCATCCGTCTGGTGCCCTCGCGAAATATCATCCATGGAGGTAAAGACCGCCTGAACAATGTGTTCAACACTTTGCGCATAGCATTCGCCCACTCTCTTTCGCAGTCCCTCTGTTCCCCACTCTTCGCCATCCGGATTTGTCGCTTCAATCACGCCGTCCGTGTAGGCGAGAAGCAGATCGCCGAGATGGAGCTGAATTGTTTCTTGCGTATAGAGTGAATCGGGAAATATTCCGACGGGCACTCCGCCGGCCCTAAGCCAGAAGACTGAGCCGTCTCGGCGGACAACCATCGGGGGATTGTGGCCTGCGTTAACATATTGGAGTCTGCGCGTGGCTCCGTCGAAAACGCCATAGAATAACGTGGCGTAGCGGTCTTCGAGTGATGATGCGTGCACCTGGCGATTCACCGACGTTAGCACCGCAGGTCCATCGTCTCCGATGAATGAGGCTGCCGTGCGCAGTGAGGACTGGACATTCGAGATCATCAACGCGGCGGCGAGCCCTTTGCCGGACGCGTCTCCAATCGCGACTGCCAGGCGATCATGCGACAAAGGCACAAAATCGTAGAAATCCCCACCCAAGGCCCGCATCTGTCGGCAACTTGCGCTGTAACGCAATGTGTCAACTGTGGGGCTAACCTGGTGCATGAACCGCTCTTGCACGTCGCAGGCTGTTGCCCAGTCCCAGGTGACATCCAAAACTTCTGTATCGGTGGTCATCTTCGCACCTCTATAGCTATGTCGTTCCTCAAGGTGCAAAGTCGACGTGGCAAGGGCCTGCTTTTTTGCTCAAAAATGCTTCTCGGCTATGTCGAAAATCGTTTCCCGGCTCCGACTAGCTTTTGAAAGCGCGAATTACGCGCTGGAACTGGAGGAAAACACATGAAGTACATTTTGCTGATGACGGGAACAAAGGCAGGAGTTAACACATACCAGGCATGGACCAAGAACGATAGGGAGGCCCACATGGCCGTCCTTCATTCCATCAACAAAGAGTTGACCGAATCCGGTGAGTTTGCGACTACTCAAGGTCTGACCCCGCCGCACGAGGCTCGAATCGTCCGCGGCGAGCGCAACGGCATGCCGCTCACCGACGGTGTCTTCCCCGAATCCAAAGAGTTTCTCCTTGGCTATTGGATCGTGGACGTCAAGACTCCCGAGCGCGCTTACGCTATCGCCGGTCGCATCTCTTCCGCTCCCGGTCCTGGCGGCGCCCCCACGAACATGCCCATTGAAGTGCGCCAGTTTGCCGACTACTCTTCAAAATCCTCCTAGCGTCATGTCGAGAGAGGAGCGCGTGTTCCGGCTGCCCTGTGAACGATCCGAACTGCAAAAAAAACGAAGGGAGCCAAGTCTTGAAATACATTCTGATGATGAATGGCACGAAAGCCAATTTTGCCGAGTATGCCAAATGGTCGAAGAAGGATATGGAGGCGAACGTCGTTTTCATGCGCGCATTCAGCAAGCAACTCAAGGACGAAGGGGTATTCGTTGTCACGGAAGGCCTGGGCTGGCCCGACCAAGCTAAGCTCGTTCGCGCGGGCAAGGACGGCGCGCCGATTACCGATGGAGTGTTCCCGGAATCCAAAGAGTTTCTGGCCGGATACTGGATTGTGGATGTCGAGAGCCCGGAGCAAGCGTATAAGATCGCCGCGCGGGCTTCGGCAGCTCCCGGTCTCGGTGGTGTTCCTGGCAACATGCCTATCGAGGTGCGTCAGGTGCTGAGTAGCCATTCTGATTTGGGACTCTGAGATTCTGGATGGGGAACTCACGGTGACCACGCGGTCTTCAGAAACTCCCATCGAGCAGCTGCTGCGCGAATTGACGCCGCAGGTGCTCGGAATCGTCGTCAGGAGATTCCGCGACTTTGCCGCCGCGGAGGACGCTGTGCAGGAAGCGTCGCTCGCTGCGGCCACGCAATGGCCGCACGATGGACTGCCGGAAAATCCGCGCGCGTGGCTGACGCAAGTTGCCTTCCGTCGCATGACCGACCACATCCGCAGCGAATCCGCCCGCCGCCGCCGCGAAAGTGAAGCAGCCCTGGAATCGGAGCAAATCGCGCCTCCGGTCGAATCCGCTCGCGAATTGGATCAGGACGATACGCTCATCTTGCTCTTCATGTGTTGCCACCCTGCACTGACTCCGGCTTCGGCGATCGCGCTAACGCTGCGCGCTGTAGGTGGCTTGACCACAGCGGAGATCGCCCACGCTTTTCTCGTCCCTGAGCCAACCATGGCCCAGCGGATCAGCCGGGCGAAGCAAAGCATCAAGGACTCGAACATTCCATTTCAACTTCCGACAAGCGAGGAACGCGGACGGCGCCTGCACGCGGTTCTACACGTGCTCTACCTCATTTTCAACGAAGGCTACACGAGCAGTGGCGGACCCCATTTGCGCCGGGCCGATCTTTCACATGAGGCAGTGCGCCTGGCCCGCACCGTGCACCATCTGCAGCCGAATGACACGGAGGTCGCTGGATTACTGGCCCTCATGTTGTTGACTGATGCCCGGCGCCGATCGCGAACGGGCGAGGGCGGAGAGTTGATCCCTCTCTCCCAGCAAGACAGGTCGCTCTGGGATCGGGAACAGATTGCCGAGGGAGTCGCGCTTCTCTCCGCCACGTTGCCCAAGGGCGCCGTCGGCCCGTACCAATTGCAAGCCGCTATCGCTGCCGTCCACGATGAAGCCGCCAAGGCCGAGGATACCGATTGGCCGCAGATCTTGGCGCTTTACGATCTGCTCAAACGCATGTCCGACAATCCAATAGTCGCTTTGAATCGCGCCATCGCGGCGGCGATGGTACACGGCGCGATGAAGGGGTTGGAACTCCTGGAGGCGCTCAATGGCGACCCGCGCGTCGCGGAACATCACCGCTTGGAAGCTGTTCGGGCGCACCTTCTGGAACTCGCTGGAGATTATATTGGCGCCGTCAGGCATTTCCACGCGGCGGCGGCCAGGACGGGGAGTCTTCCCGAGCGAAACTACCTGCTCTCGCAGGCCGCCCGGCTCTCGAGCAAAATACCACCAACGGTCGAACAGGAATGAAACGAAACGGCCGTCTGATGGCCTCACTGAGCGTCGCAAGATTGATCTAAATGGTTCACTCTGTATTTTCGGCAATTCATAAACAAGCCGGAAGAGGGATCTTTGCCGATTGAAAAGCACGCGAAAACGGTCTCTAATCTAGAAATCTCGTTCCGCACTTGCCGGCGAGACACACAGGTTGGGGAGCGCCCATGTACACAGTCGCGCAAGATTTCCGGCTTGCATTTCGGCGATTGCTGAAAACGCCAGGTTTCACGCTGACCGTAGTCCTCACACTTGCTCTTGGGATTGGGGCGGTCACTGCTGTCTTCTCGCTCGTCGAAGGCATCCTGCTTCGCGCGCTTCCCTTCCGCGATCCCGATCGGCTGGTTCTGTTGGGAGACCACTTAGGAGGAGCTCCGAACAAACCGGTCACAGCGCGCGAGATAGGGACTTACTCGAAAGCGACGATCGCTTTTTCTTCTCTCGGCGGCTACATCGACACAGATTACCAAGTTTCCGGCGGTGTAATTCCAGAAGAGGTGCACGGCGCGCGGTTCACCGCAAGCGTTTTTCCGACGCTCGGGACTCAGCCTCTGCTCGGCCGCGTGTTTACGCAGCAAGAAGAAGACGGCCACCAGCCGGTCGCGGTCATCAGCTATTCTCTCTGGCTAAACCGGTATCACCGCGATCCCCACATCCTGGACAGTTCGATCGTTCTTGACCGCAAGGCCTATTCGATCATCGGCGTGATGCCGCGCAGTTTTGAGTTTCCCCTGCAGGCTGGACACCTAGACCAGGCGCAATTCTGGGTACCCTTGAGCTTGACACCTGACGAACTTTCCGACGAGCACGCTGGTTTTTGGGGCTACCACATGGTCGCGCGGCTGAAGGACGGGGTAACCGTTCCGCAAGCTGCACTCGATGCCGATCGCGTGGCCAAGGAGATCATGCGGAATTTTCCCGCCAACATGTCCGCGATCCACATCCGGGGGGATGTCACGCTGCTGCGCGAGCAAGCCGTGGGAGATGTGCGACCGTTGTTGCGCGCCTTATTTCTGGCCGTATCCATCGTCTTGCTGATCGCGTGCGTCAATACTGCCAGTCTGCTGCTGGTCCGGGCCATTGGCCGGCGGCACGAATATGCCATCCGGCTGGCTCTAGGCGCCTGTGCCCAAGTCATCGTTCGCGAATCGGTGTTTGAGGGCCTGCTGCTTAGCGTATGCGGCGGGTTACTCGGCCTGGCATTTGCGGCGGGCGCCGTTCGAACCGTCTTGCATCTGGTGCCCGAGTCAATGCCGCGCATCGACTCCATCTCGATGGACCCATTCGTATCCGGATTCGCTCTTCTCCTGGCGCTGTTGACCGGCGCGCTGTGCAGTCTCGCGCCAGCTTTCGCGGCCGTGAGGACAAACTTGACGGAAAGCCTCAAAGAGGGCGGCCGAACGGGCACCGGCTCTTCGAGCCACACATGGTTGCGTTCGGCGCTGGTCGTCACCGAGATCGCTATCGCTCTGATGTTGCTAACGGTATCCGGGGCTTTCTTGCTCAGCTTCCAAAAGATGCGCGAGGTCGATCCGGGGTTTCGTCCCGACCACGTACTCGTCGCCGAGTATCAACTGCCGCTCAACCAGTATTCCACCCATGCGTCCACGAAAGCTTTCGACCGCGCCGTAGTCGATAGCCTTTCGACAAAGCCCGGAGTTATTGCGGTTGGCATGACCAACGCCATCCCCGCAGCCAATGATTCGGGAGAAGCTGCCTACACAACCGAGGGCGCGCCCGCTGAAAATTGGAAACTGAAATTCGCCAGCTTCGCAATTATCTATGGCGATTATTTCCGGGCGCTAGGCATCCCCGTGCTCCAAGGGAGAACCTTTACGAGCGACGATCGATCCGACACGCAGCTCGTTGCAATCGTAAATCATTCCATGGCGGAACATTCCTGGCCCGGTCAAGACCCGATCGGCAAGCGCTTGCACATTGGGAATCCTCAGAAGGGATTGCCGTGGGCTACGGTAGTCGGTGTCGTGGCCGACACCAAAGCCGGCTCTCGCGACGAGCCGAGCGGCGACCAGTTCTATTTCTCCGCGGAGCAGCCGGCGATCCTCTTCGGCGCCAAGTTCACAGACACAGACAAACTCACGAACGCCGAGGGCGGATACATCGCCTTCCGCTCCGTCCTTCCTCCCAAGCAAATGATTTCCACGATGCGATCAACAATTGCCCAAATCGATCCGTTGCTCCCTCTCGAGCAGGTGCAGCCCATGGAAGAAGTGCTTTCGAGTGTCGAAGCGCCGCGCCGTTTCAATACGGGCCTCATCGCCGCCTTTGCTTTGGGCGCTTTTCTGCTCGCCATCACCGGAATCTATGCGGTGGTGACTTTCTCCGTATCGCTGCGCGCCAACGAAATTGCGGTTCGCATGGCGCTCGGGGCGCAGCGAACGGGCATCGCAAGGCTCGTTTTAGTTTCTGGCGCAAAGCTGGCGCTTCTCGGATGCGGGCTCGGCGTGGTCGGTTCAGTCGCCGTCTCGCGGCTTGTCAGTGCCTTCCTTTTCGAGGTGAGTGCGACCGACCCCTTCGTCTATGCCGCGTGTGTCGTGCTCATGATGGTAATGGCGCTTCTCGCCGCACTCCTTCCCGCAACCCGGGCAGCTTCCGCGGACCCCGTCGCCGCTTTGCGTACGGTTTAGGCAATCGACTGGCGGAGACGACGGCCAGGATGGGCGAAGAAGTGCGTTGTGGAGTTCAATTGGCCGGGGCGTCTTGCGGACCGGGCGGCAAGTGATCTTCGAAATAGGCGAGGATATTTGTGTAGACGTCGAAGGTGGTGCCCTGGCCTTCGAAGATGCCGTGGGTGCGGCCGGGATAGACGCGCATATCGAACGGTTTGCCGAGGGAAATCAATTTGTTGACGAGCAGTTCGAAGCCCTGGAAGTGGACGTTGTCATCGCCGGAGCCGTGCATGACGAGCAAATCGCCGCGCAGGCCGCGCGCGAAATTGATGGCGGAGCTTTTTTCGTAGGCCTCGGGATTGTCCTGGGGCAAGCCCATGTAACGCTCCTGGTAAATGCTGTCATAAAGGCGTTGATCCGGCACGGACGCGACGGATACACCCACGCTGTAAATTTCGGGATAGCGGAACATGAGATTTAGCGTTTCCGTGCCCCCGCCGCTCCAGCCCCAGACGCCGATACGCTTCGGATCAATGAAGGAGTACGTTTTCTCGAGCGATTCAAGCGCAGCGGCTTGTTCCTGCGAGGAGAGCGGGCCAACATTTTTGTAGACGATCTTGCGCCACTCGCGGCCGCGCGGGGCGGGCGTGCCCTGATTATCGAAACTGGCGACGAGATAACCGGCGCTGGCCAATGCGCGAGTAAACATGGAAGGCCAGCGGTCTTCGGTGGTCTGGCCGGCGGGTTCGGAATAGACATAGACGATGAGAGGATAGTGTTTGGCGGGATCGAAATCGGGAGGCTTTAGGAGCCAGGCGTCCACCATCAAGCGATTACCTGCGTCTACCTTGCTAAATTCACCGGGACCACCGGATAGAGGCTTGACTAGATTGGCGAGCGCCGTGTTGTCCGCGGTGGTTCGCTCGACGTGGTGGTCGGGCAAGTGCACGACTTCCGAAACGGGCGGGACGTTGAAAGAAGAATAGTTGTGGAAAGCCCATTCGGCATTCGGAGAGATCGTGTAGGAGTGAGTGCCGGGTTCGTTGGGAGTGACACGCTCCGGCGAGGCAGTGCCATTTAGCCGCGCGCGATAAAGGTAGCGTTGTGTGGGGTTTTCGGGAGAAGCGATGAAGTAGACCCACTGCTCGTCGGGCGTGACGCGTTCGAGGCTGACAACGTCGAAGTCGCCGTGCGTGACGAGTATGGCTTTGCCGGTGTCCAGTGCAACGCGATACAAATGGCGCCAGCCGTCGCGCTCGCTGAGCACCAGGAATTCGCGAGCGTGATCGATCCACAAGACGTCCGGATCCACGTCGACCCAGGCGCGATCTTCGTCGACAAATACCGATCGAGCGGCGCCGGTTGCGGCATCGGCGAGCAGAAACTCGTTTTTGTCTTGCAAGCGATTCATTTGCTCGAGCAACACATGGCGTGAATTCGCCCACTCCATTGCAGGGATGTAGAAATTGTGGGGATCGCCCGCGGTCTGCATCCAAACGATTTGCCCGCTTGGAACGCTCACAACGCCGATTCGAACGGCGGAGTTTTGCGTACCTGCCTCGGGATACGGATACTGAAGCATTTGCGGATACACGCCAAATTGCGGATAGGGAATCCCGGTGACGATTTCGCCGCGGGGCGCGCCGAGGTCGTAGATGAGCGTGTATTTTTGAACGCCGGCGGTGTTGAACTGCCAAAAAGCGATGGAGCGGCTGTTGGGATTCCAGGCAAAGCCGTCGCGGATATCGAATTCTTCCTCGTTGACCCAGTCTGAGGTGCCGTTGATGACCGTGGCGGAGCCATCGTGAGTGAGTTGCGTGATTTTTTCGGTGGCGAGATCCTGCACATAGATATTATTTTCGAGGACATAGCCCACCTTGCGGCAATCCGGCGAAAACTTGGCAAACATGAGGCTGGAGGCCGGAGCGTCACCCCCGATTTTGCGCAGGGCGCCGGTGGCGAGGTTGAGAACCCAATAGTCCCCGCGCGTGTTGCGACGCCAAACGGTTTTGGAGTTAGTGAAGAGCAGAAGCTGCTTGCCGTCGGAGGAGAAAGAATAACTTTCGACGGGGAGCGGCTCCGTCTGGCCGGGAGGAATCAAGCGGCTGGCGGAAACCAAAATGTCGCGAGCCCCAGTGGCCGTTTTGTAGCGAACGATGTCGGTGCCTCCGGGAGTGGCGGAAGGTTCCAGGGCGAGATAGGAATCACCGTTTCCGTACCATTCGCCGCCGCGAAAAGAAGTGACGTGAAATTGCGGGTTGAACATGGTGCGCTCCAAGAGTCTGGCTGCGGATTCCCGATGATCTGGGCGAGCCGCAGCGGAGGGCGCAATGGCGAATGCCAGAAGAAGTGGCACAAAAGGGAGACTCGCAGCGGTGAGGCGCGCGCGCATTCGTCGAGCGAATGGGGCAGATGCGATGCGAGCGATAGACACTTTTCCTCCCATGAACCGGCCGCGAGGGGAAACAGTAGCAGATTTCGTTTCCTCGCGGCGCACCTAAAGAGTGGACGCAACAAAAATTCGGAAGCTGGAGATGCGCAATCGGTTGTCCACGAACGTTCGGAATGTTTATTTGGCTGGCTTAATATTTTGATTTACGCGAAACAAATTCGCCGGGTCGTAGCGTTTCTTGATTTTTGCCAGACGAGCGTAATTCTTGCCGTAGGTCGCCCGGATGCGATCTTCGCCTTCTTCCATCATGAAGTTGATGTATGCGCCGCCAGCGGAATAAGGATGCAGGTCGTTCCAATAGTCCTTGGCCCAGGCGGAGATTTCTTCTTTCTTGGCGGGATCAGGATCGACGCCGACCATGACGCAGGACCATTTCGCGTCGCGGAAACCCCAGGGAGTCGCGCCAGGCTTGACGCGACCGGCCGCGCCATCGACTGGATACAGGTGCATGGTGCAATGCATGGTGGGCAAGGTGGCAGCGTGTTTCACATGGAGCGCAATGGCTTCGTCGGAGAGCGTGCGCACGAAATCCGCTTTCCAATACCATTGCAGGCCCGGCGGATAGAGACTATCGAACAGGCTCTGCAGCGCTGGATGCGGAATAGGCCCGGCCAGATCGAGCGCCGGCGGCTTGAATTTCCGGATGGGCTTGAATACTTTTTCCGCCTTTTTGATCGGCCCTGTGTAGCACCAGACAACGCCGCACATTTTCTTGAAGTGCAGATGCTCTGGGAAAGGTGGCCCCGGCGGGACAGTGTGGAATGCGAAGAATCCATAGAGGTCGTTGGGGGCTTTTGCGAGGAAGCCGCGGTACCAACGCATCATCTCGGCCGCGTCTTCCATCGGCCACAACATCGGGCCTCCATAGTCGGTATGAACGGGTTGCCCTTTGAAGAGGAAGGAGGTCACGACACCGAAGTTGCCGCCCCCGCCGCGCACGGCCCAGAAGAGGTCGGCATTTTCCTTGGCGCCGGCGGTCACGAACCGCCCGTCGGCCAGCACCATTTCGACAGACAGCAGATTGTCGATCGTGAGTCCGTAGCGGCGCGTCAAGTAACCGATTCCGCCGCCCAACGTCAGTCCGCCCACGCCAGTGCTTGAAATGATGCCCGAAGGAACCGCAAGACCGAACGCGTGCGTCGCATGATCCACGTCACGCCAGAGCGCACCGCCTCCGACGAGGACGGTCTTCTTCTTCGGGTCCACGCGAACATAGTTCATCAGCGAAAGGTCGATCACCAGGCCGCCATCGCATACGCCCAATCCACACGCGTTGTGCCCGCCGCCGCGGATGGCCACCAGCAGTTTCTGCTCGCGGCCAAACTTCACCGCCGCCATAACATCGGCCACATCGGCGCAGCGCGCAATCAGTTGCGGGCGCCGGTCGATCATCGCGTTGTAGACTTTGCGAGCAGCCTCGTAAGTGGGATCGCCAGGCTGGATCAGTTCTCCGCCCAAGCTGGCTTTGAAGCTGGCAATCGCTGTTTCCTCAAGCATGGTTCCCTCCGTCCCATCAGATTTGAGCTATTGCGGGGATATTAGCCCAGAAAAATACTGTGTGCACCAGCGAAGACGCGTTCAACAGGGGGAAATAATAATAGATGGCCGCTTACGTGTGGGGAGGCCACTTGGATTGCAACTTTGGCGGCCGGACCAAAGTTTGCATCACAACGCAATACTGCTCGGTTTTTTCGCGCAATGCGCCCATTTGTTCGGGCGTGGCTTTGGGGGCAACAACATCGAACTGCAGTCGAATATTCTCAAAGCCGACGGGCACGTCTTTGGCGATGCCCAGTGTGCCTCGTAGATCCAAATCGCCGGAAACGGTGACTTCAATGCGATCCGTTGGAATGCCCATGGCAGTCGCGACCATTTGACATGTGATCTGGGCGCAAGCCGCCAAGGCTCCCAGTAGCAGGTCACCCGAGCAGGCGCCCGTGCCGGTGCCGCCGACTCCTTTGTGGGCTTCGGCATTGTAGATGGCGCGGCCAATATCGACGGAGCATGAGACTGGAACATCCGTTTGCACTCCCTTCGCCTGAAGAGTGATTCGTGAGGCGTTAGGATCATTGCGGTATTGATCTTTCAAAGGTTTCTGGAGCGATCGGAGATCCATTAGATCCTCGGATTGTGATTGATCGTTCTTCGGTAAAACAGGCCTGCTACGGCTGCCGTGTGTTGATGCCGCATCAGCCGCATGCTAGCATACGTATCCAATAGGTGAGCGCGAATGCCCAAGTTTGTGATCGAACGCGAAGTGCCGGGAGCTGGAAATCTTACGGACGTGCAGTTGCGGGAAATCTCCCAAAAATCGGTCAGCGTATTGAAGGGCATGGGTCCCGAAATTCAATGGCTTCATAGTTATGTAACCGGCGACAAGGTGTACTGCGTGTATCTCGCTCCAGACGAGGCTGCCATTCAGGAACACGCCAAGCGCGTGGGCATCCCCGCCAATCGGGTCTCGGCCGTGCGCCGGCTCATCGACGCGTCAACCGCGGAGTAAGCGACGTCGCGGCTTTCCATCGGCGTAGAAATTTAGCACGGGAATAGAATCAACCGATTGGGGTTCCCGCGTTCGATGACGGAGAAACAGCCGCTTGGGAAGTCAGCACTTCTTCGATCGCTTTTTCTACCGGCAAAGCCCAACCTTCCAACCAGGCTCTGGTGCTGTCGGCATTGCTCATGACATGCCGTGCGGAATCAAGACTTGCTTCCAATTTCGCTTGCTCCACCGGCGAGAGGGGAGCGCCGATGCTGTGACGTATCGCCGCCGCAGCGCCAGCCAGCCGCAGCGCGCGTTCTGCTTCGAGTTGTGCCGCAGCGGAGCACGCAAAACACTCCAGAACACGGGCGATTCCTCGCTTGTGGTTCAGCTCGCGGAAAGTTTCTAAGCTCTCCTGGAACAGAGAAGACGCCCTGCGATACTCCTGTTGTTCCCTCGCCAGGCTTCCAAGATCGGCCAAGGCGCCGGCAATCCCCCAGCGGTCACCGATCTCGCGAAAGATGGCGAGGCTCTGTTCGTAGAGTGTCTGCGCGGCGGACGAGTCACCTTGATCGCGGGCTACATCGCCCTGGTAGTTGAGCGACCAGGCGACGCCGACCTGATCCCCTAATCCACGGAAGATGGAGAGACACTCTGCGTAAAGAGAAAGCGCGCGCTCGTACTCACCCTGCAATTTCACAACACTGGCGAAATTACTGAGAGCGCGGGCCACGGCCTTCAGGTCGCCCAGATCTCTCCACAGCATGAGGGCTTCCTCGAACAGAGAGCGCGCCACTGCGAAGTCACCCTGCTCCCGGGAGCAGACCGCCAGTGCGTTGAGACATACTGCGACGCCCTGATTGTCACCCAAGGGGCGGGCGAGATCCATACTTTCCCGGAAGAGGGCAGCCGCCGCGGAGTAATCCCCTTGCACACTGGCGAGCACGCCTGCTGAAAAGAGAGCGCGGGCGCGCGCCTTGGTGGGAGCTGCCGCTCCTGCGAGCTTCAGAAGTTTGCCAAGGGCGGCCCTGCCCTCGGCGAGATGCTCGCGAACCTCCCAAAAGCGAAACAGGGCCGTCCCCAGGCGCAGACCCCAGTCTGCGTCACCCGTTTCCGTCAGCCAGTCGAGGCCGGCGCGAAAATTGTCATGTTCGAGCGCGAAGCGTTCCAGCCATTGCGCGTCTTCCGCGCCGCCTTGCTGCGTGGCTTCTTCTTCCGCAAGCACCAGGCAGTAAGCGGCGTGGGCGCGTTTCGTCGAAGCCATCTCACCGCTGGCGTGCAGTTTTTCCAAAGCGTACTCGCGAATGGTTTCCAGCATCACGAACCTGGACTCACCCACAGATTGTTCCACCTGTTGCACGAGGCTCTTGTCCACCATGGAAGCCATCCCATCGAGCAGGTCTAAATCGAGATCGGATTTTGTGTCGCATACGGCTTCCACGCTTTCCAGTGTGCATCCTCCCAGAAACACGGACAATCGCCGGAAGAGCGTTTGTTCGGAGGGGCTCAGGAGGTCGTAGCTCCAATCCATGGCCGCGCGAAGTGTCTGCTGCCTTTGTGGCAAGTCCCGCGCGCCGCCTGTCAAGAGCTGCAACCGGCTCGCCAGGCGCGTCAGCAAAGAAGCAGGCGAAAGAACTTTGACGCGCGCGGCTGCGAGTTCGATCGCTAGCGGCAACCCATCCAATCGAGCACAAATCTCCGTGACGGCCGCGGCGTTTTCGCGATTGAGTTCGAAACCAGGCTTGGCAGCGACGGCGCGTTGCACAAACAGCGCAACCGCCGAGCACTTTGACAAAAGCTCGAGTGAAGGCACGGCACGTGAACTCGGTAGCGCGAGCGGAGGAACCGGAAACTCATGCTCTCCGTATACGTGCAGCGCCGCGCGGCTGGTTACCAGGATTTTAAGATTGGGGCCCATGGCCAACAGTTCCGCCACGGTAGGAGCGGCCTGAAGCAGATGCTCAAAGTTGTCCAGCACGAACAGCATGGGCGCGCTTAAGGAATCCTGTAAGTTTTTTTTGAGAATTTCGAGGGGCGACTGTCCTCCCGCCTCCCCGACACCAAGCGCTTGTACTATCACGGAGGCGATCAAACCGGGATCACTTATCGGGGAGAGCGGGATGAAATGAATTCCGCCGGGAAAGCGCTCGATAAAGCTACTCGCTACTTCGATCGCGAGGCGCGTTTTGCCGATCCCGCCGGGACCTGTGACTGTTATGAGGCGCACATCCTGGCGGAGCAGGAGCTCCTTGGCGGCGGCGGCTTCCTTTTCTCTGCCCACAAAGCCGGTTCGAGGCATGGGGAGGTTGGTCGGACGGTTTGCGAGTTGCTTGGCGGGCTTTTCCGAGAAGCAATCTCGAATGGCGGCTAGTTCCCGTGCCAGCTCGCGCGTGGAGACGTAGCGCTTATCAGGTTCTTTCGCGAGGCACCGCTCGATGGCCCAACACAACGGAGCGGGAACGTCCCGGCCTTGCCCTCCGATTGGTTCGGCCTGATCCCTTAGAATGGCCACGAGCATTTCTGCGGCTGTGTTTCTCTGAAAGGGGTGCCTTCTGGTCACCAACTCGTAGAGCACCAAGCCAAATGAGAACTGGTCCGAGCGGAAATCCAGACTGACTCCAGAGGCCTGCTCCGGTGACATGTATCCCACCGTGCCCATCACCAAACCAGGAGAAGTGAGGGATGCGGACGTGACAGATGCCGTAGGCAGTTCTCCGCTGGGGGCGATGAGCTTTGCCAGGCCGAAGTCGAGGATTTTTACGAAACCATCCTGAGAAACCATGAGGTTCTCTGGCTTTAGGTCCCTGTGCGTGATGCCTGCTTCATGGGCTTTGGTGAGACCCTCGGCAATCTGCGTGGCGATTTCAATCGCCTTCCGCATCGGCAGCAAACCGGAGGCTAGCAGTTCGCGCAGCGTCTTGCCCTCCACCAATTCCATGACGATGTAATGAGTGGAGCCTTCACATCCGAGCTCATAAATGGTGACGATGTTGGGATGATTTAGTGCGGATGCTGAGCGGGCTTCCTGCTCAAAGCGGAGCAGCCGGTCGCTCTTTTCGGCGAATGCTGCGGGCAAAAGCTTGACCGCAACCGTGCGCTCAAGCCGAGTGTCGCGTGCGCGGTAGACTTCGCCCATCCCTCCGGCGCCTAGCGGAGCAACAATTTCAAATGGTCCGAGCTTACTGCCTGGAGCGAGGGTCATAATGATTGGCACAGATTATACCCTTGGCGTTCTGCTTTCTCGCGCGTCTCGAGTTCGACGTAGCGGGCTATGCACCACCTTTGGAAAAAGAATCCCGGATCGCGAAACGGGAACCGTGTCTGGAGAGTTTCCGGATGGTCGCCAAGCCTGAGATTGACCCGCGGGCGGGCGGAGTTCAAAAACCTGGGGCGCCGGAAGCGGCGGGGCGCATCTCTGGGGCGTTGACGCCGAAACGAAGATGGGCGAGGTAGGTTTGGCCGAGAGACATGAGGCCGGTGTAGAGATAGCCCCAAACAAAGAGGAGAAGGAAAGGGATGGTGGCATAATTTCCGTTGCTGACGGCAAAGACGACCGTGCCGGCAAAGTAGATTCCGAGGAGAACTTCGAAATAGGGCATCCAGCCGGCTTTGTTGCGATATTTCTTCGCGACGAACGTGCCTTTCTTGCCTTCGATTTTGAATTTGGGAGTGCGAGCGAACTCGGTTTTTTTGCCGACAATAGCTTCGAGGACGGCTTGCGCGTTGCGCACGGAAATGCCGATGCCCACGGCCATGACGAAGGGCATGTACAAAAAGGTGCGCCACCAGTTTTTGGGACGAAGCTCCTTTTGCGCGACGATGTAAAAACTGGAGATGGAGCAGGTAGAAGCGAGGAATAGGGGCAGGTCGATGATGAGCATCTGAAACCAGCCTTGATAGAAGCGTACGATCATGGCGGGAAGAAGCATGGCGGAAAATAGGACCATGAGCGGGTAGCTGATGTTGGCGGTGAGATGGAAGAAAGCTTCGGCTTTGACGCGCAAGGGCGCATCGGATTTCAGAACGCGCGGAAGGATTTTTTTCGCGGTCTGCATCAGGCCCTTGGCCCAGCGGGCCTGCTGAGCTTTGAAGCCGTTCATATCGACGGGTAATTCGGAGGCACACTCGATTTGCGGAAGATAAAGAAATTTCCAGCCTTTTAGCTGGGCGCGATAGGAGAGATCGGTGTCTTCGGTAAGCGTGTCGTGCTGCCAGCCGCCTGCCTCTTCTATGGCCTGGCGGCGCCAGACGCCGGCGGTGCCATTGAAATTGAAGAAGGTGCCGCAGCGGGAGCGAGCGCCGTGTTCGACGACGAAGTGGCCGTCGAGGAGGATGGTTTCGACCTGAGTGAGGAGGGAATAGTCGCGGTTGAGATAGGTCCAGCGCGTTTGCACCATGCCGATTTTGGGGCCGTTGGCGGGATCGAGAAAATACGGGATGGTGCGACGAACGAAATCAGGTTGGGGGATGAAGTCCGCGTCGAAAATGGCGACGAATTCGCCCCTGGCGGTGAGTAGGCCGTTTTCGAGAGCGCCGGCTTTATAGCCTTCGCGATTGGTGCGGTGGATATAGACGATGGGGAGCCCCTGCGCGGCGTGGCGAGCGACGCAAGCGCTGGCAACCTGGCAGGTTTCGTCGGTGGAGTCGTCGAGGACCTGAACGTCGAGGAGCTCGTGGGGGTAATCGAAGCGGGAAATGGCTTCGACCAAGCGCTCAATGACGTAGCGCTCGTTAAAGATGGGAAGTTGGATGGTGACGCGGGGCCAATTCTTGACTTCGGGCGGTGTGCCGGGGACGTTTTTTGAGTAGAAATAATAGTCGTAGACCAGCCAGTAGCGATGGAAGCCATAGGCCGCGAGTACGAAGAGGACCAGGAAATAGGGAATGGTCATAGCCAGATCGAAGGCATTGGGGTGGTACATGCCCGAAAAGGTGCGATCGGTAAGGCGGTGCCAGTAATGCGTGAGGGAGCTCTGGGAAAAGAAGAGCGAGGAGATGAGAGGAGGAATCGTCACGAGATTGTCAAAGTCGCTTTGGGCGGATCATTTTTTCTGTCTGTTTTGCGACACCATGATTATAAGGCTCAAAGGGCGGCAGCGGAAGGAGAACGGTCTGCCGAACCGGGCCGCATTGGGGCATGAGAAGTCCTGGTCTTCGGCAGCGCACTTTCGGTGCTTGACTGCATACGGCTAGGAGATGAGGACGATTTTCCCCGCGGCGCCGGGTTCGAGAATTTCCTTGTGGGCGCGCGCGGCTTCAGACAATGGCAGCTCTTTACCGACGCAGGGGCGAAGCGTGCCGTTTTCCAGGCCGGCGAAGAGCCCGGCGTGGATGGCGGCTTCCTCGCTTTCGGTGATGGCCCAAAGCGTGAAGCCGCGCACAGAGCTGCGGCGGGCCATGAGATCGCGAGGGTTGACAGTGATTTCGCCGCGATTGCCGATGACGATGATGCGGCCGTTGGTGGCCAGCAGTTTCATGTCGTTGGCGAGGTTCACATTGGCGAGCATTTCGAGAATGATATCGACACCGCGTCCGCCGGTGGCTTTCATGATTTCCTCGAGGTAACCGGCTTTGCCGTGATTGAAGACCTGGTGAGCGCCTTCGCGCGTAACGAGGTCGAGGCCCTTCTGGCTACTGGCGGTGCCAAAAACGCGCAGACCCATGGCGCGGGCGAATTGGACGGCCGCGATGCCGACTCCGCCGCTCGCGCCGTGGATGAGCACGGTTTCCGAAGCGCGCGCTTGCGCGGAATGATAGAGCGCATGGTAGGCGGTTCCGTAGGGAACCCAAACTCCGGCGCCTTGCGCGAAGCTGGCTTTTGCGGGGAGCGGCTGAGCTTGGCTTTCGAGGGCGATCGTGTACTCGGCGTACGCGCCGGTGACAGTTTTTGCGACATAGACGCGGTCACCGGGCTTGAGCTTGGTGACCCCGGGGCCGACGGCTTCGACGACGCCGGCGCCATCGGAGCCGGGCGTATACGGAAGAGGCGGCTTGACGGCGTAAGTGCCGTTGCGCATGTAGGTGTCATAGGGATTGACGCCGACACCGTAAAGGCGCACCAGGACTTGTCCGGCGGCGGGCTGCGGGGTCGGGATTTCCTCGTACTTCAGAACTTCCGGACCTCCGAATTCGTGAACGACGATGGCTTTCATTTTAGGGTCTCCGTTTTATGTAAGAGCGGGATGACTGGCGTCCAGACTCAGTTGATGCGAGTCGATCCGGAATTGCCTCGCCGAATAGTGGCGCAGCATGCTGCGCCACTACAAAGTGATCGACGAAAATGGCGGCGGGTGCGATGACGGCGGACTCCTAAAAGTGATCGTCAACGTGCAAAGCTGTGATTTCCTTTTCCTTCTCAATCAGACCCGTCGATTGGCCCCAGGCTGTCGTCTGCCAATTGTCCTTGCCTTTCTTTTGGGGAATCCATGGCGGAAGGCTCTGATTCAAATATGCCGCGAGCGCGTAAATGTATGGCTCGTACATGCGGCGGAGTTCCAGGAGGCGACGGTCGGCTTCCTCACTGTCGTGCAGCTTCATGCCATGTTGGGCGAGGATATCGCGAATTCGGCGCAATTCCTCGGGTGGAAGCCGGTCGTGAGGCAAAGCCGCCGGCGCGGTGCCGAACACCTGAGAGAGATCGGCCACGGCGTGGCGAGCGATCGCGAAGGTAAGCTCGGCTTGTTTTTCGCAGGCGCCCTCGATGCCAACCATGACGAGAGCGCAAGTGTCCAGGATGGCCGCTAGGGACGCTACCCAGGATTGGTTGTCGTGCTGCGAACGGAAGTAGGCCAAGACCGGGTAGGAGAGGTGACTTTCCATCAATTCGGCGGACCACAGCTCCCAGTCTTTCAAGAGCTCGCGCAACGCTTCCTGGCCATAGGTGTAACTGTGACGGCGAAGAAGCTCTCCGGCAGTGGGAGGCGTGCCGGCGCGGGAATCGAGCAAAGAGATATCGACTTCTCGTTTTGAGAAGGAGCCGTAAATGAAGGGCAGATAACCGATCACGGCGGCGAGAAACCCGAAGCCAAAACCGGCCTCGGTGACGACAAGAGCGCGCGCCAACCCGGAGCGTGGAACGACGTCGCCAAGACCGAGCGTGAAGAACGTTGTGCCACTTAGATAAACATCGGTCAGGAAGCCAGGTTCGCCGCCCGTCATGTTCACGGCAGACCCGGCGCCATATTGCATCAAGCCGAAACCGAGTACGAGGCCCACGGCCCAAACAGCTACGAGGACCAGAAGAGAAAGAGGGCCGTAAAATCCCAATAAGGCTTCGCGCCGTTTAGGGGAAGGAACGAGACACATGACGAGCTTCCACGCGTGCCAAGTCGTCTTAAAAAAGAGCCGCGCAAGGCGAAACTTACGCGTGACGCGCCGGGGCAGGATGATCGACTCGAAAGCGTCCCACAGCACGATCAGAAAGATCGCGGCACCGGCAGCGAAGGCACCTGGAACTGGAATCATGTGCGGCATTGTAGTTGATTGGATGTGCTACCGATAAGCGGCGGCACGGTCAAGAATTGAGGCGCGCGGAGACGGTGATCTCCGTCTTGAACAGCTTGGAAACGGGGCAGCCGGTTTCGGCGGCTTTGACAGCGGCGTCAAACTTGGCTTTGTCGGCGCCGGGAATATTGGCGACGAGTTCGAGGTGGCTCTTGGTGATAGCGAAGCCGTCGCCGACCTTGTCCAGCGTGATGATAGCGGTGGTTTCTAATTTCTGGGCGGTCATTCCGGCGGCCCCGAGTTGGGCGGAAAGTGCCATCGTGAAACAGCCCGCGTGCGCAGCAGCTAGGAGTTCCTCCGGGTTGGTGCCGACTCCGTTTTCAAAGCGGGCGCTGAAGGAATATTGCGTTTGCTTCAGGACGCCGCTGTCGGTGGTGAGGGAGCCTTTGCCGTCTTTCAAGCCGCCCTGCCAGACTGCCGATGCTTTGCGTTGCATGATGATGCTCCTTTTCGGATGTTCCTTAATTTGATTCCCGAAGATTCGATTCGCCAGCGATAAACAAGGGTATATGGGTGAAGCGATGCTGTCGAGTGAACCAGGGGTGTTCACAATTGCGGCTTGGGGACCCTTACCATTTGTGGAAAACGAAAAACACGGCGAGGACGATGCAGCCAAAGCCAGCTGCGTAGTTCCATTTTATTTCGTCGCCGAAATAAAGGACCGAGAAAACGGAAAAGACCGTGAGCGTGATGACTTCCTGAATCACCTTTAACTGCGCGACCGTGAATTCGTACGAACCGATACGATTGGCGGGGACTTGAAAGCAATACTCGAAAAAGGCGATGCCCCAACTGATGACGATCACTTTCCAGAGGGCGGTGGAACGGAACTTGAGATGGCCATACCAGGCGATGGTCATGAAGATGTTCGAGATGGTCAGTAGAAGTATGGTGCGCACTTGAAGTGATCTCCTTATCTTGGGATGCGTCGTGCCAATGCGAAAGTTGGTGGCCAAGCGGCTAGGGTATTTGAGCGGGCCAGAGGCCGCGAATCCAAATGGTTCTTCCCGTCACGCGATAATAAACCAGCCAATTCCCGGCATGGAACCAGCGGTGGCGGCGGAAGCGGCGACCCTTAAATCGAACCGGAAATATATAAGGAAACCGCTCAACGATGCGCAACTTTTCGGCAATTTCCTCTTGTTCTCTTTCGGAAAGCGAAAGAAACAAATCTCTCACCGGGTCTGCCCAGATGACTTGGGCTTTCACTTCTTTCTCTTGGTGCGAACGCGGGACATTCTCAAGACCTCACTGTGAGGAGTGACGCGCCCCTCCCGGATTGCTTTGTCTGATTCCTCCATCATTTTTTGGAAGGCGGGATCGGCTTCGATTTTGTCCAGGCGGTCTTCCATATCCGCGTAGAGCTGGATGGCTTCGCGAATCACCATGCTGCGATTGCCCGCCCGATAAGAGGCGAGTTCTTCGAGCAATTGGTTGGTGCGTTTGTCGAGTACAAACTGTCGCCGCATGGTGAGTCTCCTCCTGGTACGATAAACAGCCGATGTGGAGCTGTCAACACTATTCATGAACGGTGTGGAATATCGGAGCAAATCCGGTGGGTGGCTGGTTTAGGCCCAACAAACGCACGAGATCAGCCAGCGGCGAAATTCATAAGAATCAAGCGGTCCCCTCCGCTTTAATGCCGGATTCTGCACACCTGTACCACGAAACAGTTTAGCGGAGAGCATGGATTCGCTAGAGTTGGCCAAGCCAGACAATTTGGCTCTTTTTTCCTTTGACGCAGCAGACTTGCGTTTGCCTGGAGGGTACCGTGCCTCGGATCTTGAGAATCGTTTGTGTGCTCGTCTCGACGCTCGCAGTGGCCGGGCCGGCTGCAATGAACGGGCAGGAGTCCACCGTGCTGGTGGTCACCGGTTCGAGCATGCCGGAGCCATTGTACTTGCTCTGGAACGACGAATACCACAAGCAGCAGCCCGACGTGAAAGTACGTTATTTGCCGGAGGGAAGCGGCGCGGGCGCGGCACGAGTCTTGACGGGCACGGGTGATTTCGCCGGTGGCGACGCTCCGATTCCGGAAAAAGAGTTGAAGGCGGCCTCGACGAAGGTGGTGGAGCTTCCCACCGTTCTCATTGGAATCGCCATGATTTATAACGTCCCGGGGATTTCCGGCAAACTGCGTCTTACTGGCCCGGTTCTGGCAAACATCTACCTCGGCAGGATTACTTCGTGGAACGATCCGGCCCTGGTGAAGCTGAATCCCGACGCAAATCTGCCTGCGCTGCCGATCCGAGTTTTGCACCGCACGGCAGGAAAAGGTTCCAGCTACATTCTTTCCGACTTCTTGTCGAAGGCCAGCCCTGAATTTCTGGCGCGGGCAGGCCGCAGCGAATCGCCGAACTGGCCAGTGGGGACGCCCGTCGGCAGGTCGGAGGATATGGTCGCGAAAGTGGCATCCACCGCGGGAGCCATCGGTTACACGGAATTGAACATTGCGGAAAAGGCCTCCTTGCAAATGGCGAGCATCCGAAACGAAGAAGGCGAATTTATCCGGCCGTCCGCACACTCGATTTCGGCGGCGGCAAAAGCCATGATGGGCAAAACCTCAACCGATTTCCGGATTTCGCTGACCAACGCGCCTGGAAAAGAAAGCTATCCCATCAGCAGCTTTACGTGGTTTTACGTTCCGGCCGCGGCAGCGAATGCGCAGCGTGGACGCGTGATTGCGGAATACTTGAAATGGGTCTATACCGATGGCGAAAAGATAGCGCAGGAACAAGGTTACCCACCGCTGCCCGAGGAATTGCTCGCCAAGGTGTCTGCGAGAGCAGCGACGATTCACTGAAGCTATAAGCTTTTAGACGTTCAACGTGAGAGAAACCAGATCGGGCCGCGGAGCCGGCGGAAGCGTCGGCATCTTGGAGCGGTCGACGGGGCGGTACAGCGTGTCACGTTCCACCGGAGTACGGCCCGCGGCGCGGATGAGCCGCTCGAGTTCAGCGCGCGGCGTAAACTCCGAGGTTTTCGCGCCGGCATCGTGATAAATCTTTTCCTCGACGACAGTGCCGTCGAGATCGTTTGCGCCAAAGCGCAGAGCAATCTGCGCCATGCTCGGCGAAAGCATGATCCAGTACGCCTTGATGTGATCGAAATTATCGAGAAGCAACCGCGCGACCGCGATGTTTCGAAGATCCGCATAGCCTGTTGGCTTGGGAATGTGCGAAAGTGCGGTGTTTTCCGGGTGAAACGCCAGCGGAATGAACGTGACGAAGCCGTGCGTTTCGTCCTGCAGCTCGCGCAACTTGATGAGATGGTCGGCGCGCTCTTCCTCGGTCTCCACGTGGCCATAAAGCATGGTGGCGTTCGAACGCAGGCCGGCTTCGTGCGCTTTCTTCGCGGTGTTTAACCACATCTGGCCGCTAGTCTTGTGGTCGCAAATAATCTTTCGAACGCGCGGATGGAAAATTTCCGCGCCGCCGCCGGGGCAGGAATCCACGCCGGCTTCCTTCATATTGCGAAGCACTTCTTCGATGGAAATTTTGGCGATGCGCGAGAAGTAGTGCACCTCGACCATCGTGAACGCTTTGATGTGCACCGACGGGCAGCGCTTCTTCAGGCCGCGCACGAGTTCGAGATAGTGCTCGAAGCTGAGATCCGGATGCAAGCCGCCGACGATGTGAAATTCCGTGGCGCCTTCGCGGACGCCCTGCTCCGCGCGTTGATAAATTTCTTCGAGGGCGAAGGTGTAGGCGCCGGGCGCGTTGGGATCGCGGCCGAAAGCGCAGAGCCTGCAGTGGGCCACACAAACGTTCGTGGGATTAATGTGCCGGTTGACGTTGAAATAAGTGATGTTGCCGTGACGCTTCTCGCGGACGTGATTGGCCAGCCAGCCGACCGCGAGCAAATCGGGCGAGCGATAGAGCGCGATGCCGTCGTCCAGGCCCAGCCGCTCTCCGGCAAGGACTTTTGCAGCGATGGGCTGCAAGCGCTGATCGGTGATGATGAGTTCGCTCATTTTGATTCCGTCGAAAATTTCAAACGCGCCAGACCGCGGCAGCCGCGCCCCAAAACAACAGGAACAACAAACTAATATAACCGTTCACGGCGAAAAACGCAGCGTCGAGCTTGCTGAGATCGCCAGGTTTGACCAGGGAATGTTCGTAAGCCAGCAGCGCGGCGACGACCACGATCCCCGCCCAGGCAGGCCACGGCAACGCAAAACTCCAGGCAAGCCACGCGAGAAGCGCGACTACGCCGATGTGCATTACGCGCGCAATGAGCAGAGCGTTGGCGACGCCGAAGCGTTTGGGAACGGAATAGAGCCCGGCGCGATGATCGTAGTCAACGTCCTGGCAGGCATAGAGCACGTCAAAACCGCCGACCCAAAGAGTGACGGCAGCGCAAAGGATCAGCATGCGAGCGTCGAGATGGCCCGTGATGGCGATCCAGGCAGCCGCGGGAGAGATACCAAGGGCGAACCCGAGAAAAAGATGCGACCAGTTCGTGAAGCGTTTGGTGAAGGAATAGAAAAAAAGGATGGCGATGGCCACCGGAGCGAGCTTGAGTGCCAGAGGGTTTAGTTGCCAGGCGGAAACGAAAAACAAGGCAACAGCTACGATCGTGAATACCCACGCGAATTGCAGGGAAAGTGCGCCAGTGGCGAGCGCGCGCTTCTGCGTCCGCGGATTTTCCCGGTCATAACGAAGGTCGGCGATGCGGTTCATGGTCATAGCGGCGGAGCGCGCCGCCACCATGGCGACAATAATCCAGAGGAACTGGCGCAACGTGGGCCAGCCCCACAGCGGTTGATGAGTCGCGCGCGCCGCAAGCAAGGCGCCAGTCAGCGCAAACGGCAGCGCAAAGACGGAATGCTCGAACTTGATCATTTCGAGCACGGTGCGAATGCGGCTCGCCATCGAAATTTACGCCTCCGCCTTTTTCGCGTTTGCCTGGCCCGTCCAGCGAAACATCTTTTCTTGCGGCAAATTAATTTGTGCGAGGACGCGGCAAACGTATTGTGTGATCAAATCATCGATGGTTTGTGGATGGTGATAGAAGGCCGGGATCGCCGGCATGATGACCGCCCCCGCTTGCTGCGCCCGCAACATGTTTTCAAGATGGATGCGGTTAAAGGGCGTGTCGCGCACGCAAAGAACAAGTTTGCGATTTTCCTTCAGCATGACGTCGGCGGCGCGGGAAACGAGGTCGTCACTGACGCCGCTCGCGATGGCGGCGAGCGTGCCCATGGAACACGGAATGATGATCATCGAATCGACGGTATAACTGCCGGAAGCGATGGCAGCGCCAATATCCTTATTCGGTAGAACTTCGATCTTTGCAGCGGGTCGATTCAGAAGCCGGCCGGGAAGCTGCTTTAAATCACCCGAGGCGATGCCCAACTCTTCCGAGAAAAGACGTTGCCCAGCTTCGGTAACGACCAGGTGAATACACGCCACTCGGGCGTCATTTTCGAGCAATGCCAGGGTTTTCTGCGCGAGCACCGCGCCGCTCGCCCCGGTCACACCTACGGTAACGATTTGTTTTTGCGTCTCAGGCATGATTTCCGTGCGGATGGGATCAGTCTCGCAGCCGGGTTCGGGCAAGTCAAGCGCGGGCCGCAGGGCCATGCGATGATAGAATTCGCGGCGGTCGAAGAGTATGAACCAGCAGGAATTACTGAAAATATTGGAGTCGGTGCAAACGGGTGAGCTATCTCCAAACGCGGCCACCGAGCGGCTGAAGCATCTGCCGTTCGAGGATTTGGGATTTGCGAAGGTGGACCACCACCGCGCACTGCGGCAAGGCTTCGCGGAAGTGGTTTTCGGCAAGGGCAAGACACCGGCGCAGACGGCGGCGATCGTTCGCGCGATGCTGCGCCAGAAAGATTCGCGGCAGAATATATTGGTGACGCGGGCGGACGCAAAAATATTCGCGGCCGTAAAGCGTGCGAGCGGCGCAGCCAAGTTTCACTCCGCATCCGGAGTCATCACGATCGAACGCGGCCAGGAAATCACGGGCAAAGGAACCATCCTCGTTGTTTCCGCGGGGACGAGCGATATACCCGTCGCTGAAGAGGCCCTACTTACGTCCCAAATGATGGGCAACCGCGTGGAACACCTTTACGACGTCGGCGTTGCGGGCATTCATCGGCTGCTCGAGCATCGTGACAAACTAACCAGCGCGCGCGTGATTATTTGTGTGGCGGGAATGGAAGGCGCTTTGCCGAGCGTTGTGGGAGGATTGGTCGCGGCACCGGTTATTGCGGTTCCAACCAGCGTCGGTTACGGCGCGAGTTTCGGCGGCGTGGCTGCTCTTCTGGGAATGCTCAATTCTTGCGCTTCGAATGTAACCGTGGTGAATATCGATAACGGTTTCGGCGCGGCCTGCGTAGCTTCGTGCATCAACCGGTTGTAGCTGTTCGGTTGCAGCTTCGCAACAAGGGCTGCGGACTCAAGCTTTCAGCAAAACTTTCATCACTCCTGCTTTTTGCGCGAAGCGGATCGCCGCGGATGCTTCCTTCAGCGGAAATCTGCGCGTGATCAGCCAAGTGGGATCGACTTTGCCATCGCGCAGCAATGCGATTGCTTTGACGAAAGGACCGCAGCGCGAGCCGACCACGGTGAGTTCCTTGACGACGATCGGCCACGTCTCGATAGGAGCGGCGCCGTGGAATGTAGATTTCAGAACCAACGTGCCGCGTGGCTCGGTCATGTGCTGCGCCAACGCGAAGCCTGTGGGCGAGCCGGTAGCTTCGACCAGCAAGCCATAACTTTCCTTCATTCGTTTCGGGTCTGAAGCATCGCCGCGCACTTTTTTTGTTGCGATCCCGGCGTGTCGCGCGAGAGCGAGTTTCTTTTCATGCTTGCCGTACAGGACGATCCGGTGTACAGCTGTGCGCAAAACCAGCGCGATGAGTTGCGCGAGCTTGCCGTCGCCAAGCACAGCGGCTTCGCGATGGGATTTCGCATCCACTTGTTCGAGAATTTCGCAAGCAGCGGCGAGAGGCTCCGCAAAGACAGCTTGTTCATCGCTGATGGAATCAGGCAGGCCATGCAGATTTTCGAGCGGAAGCGCCAAGTATTCCGCGAACGCGCCATCATGGCCGACGATGCCGAGCACGCTGCGCCGCGCGCAATGCGTTTTCAAGCCACGCCGGCAAAAGGAACAGGCCGGCAGGTAACCATACGCCGAACAAGACACGTTGATTTCGCCAACGACGCGCCGGCCAAGCCATTTTTTCTTTATTGCCGCCGAAACGCCGCGAACTTCAGCGACCTCGCCGACGAATTCGTGGCCCGGCGTGCCGCGAAACGCGTGATAGCCGCGCAGAATCTCGACATCGGTGTTGCAAATGCCCGCGAGGAGAACGCGAATCAGCGCCCAGCCCGGACGCAGTTCCGGCAACGGTTTCGCGGCGTGTTTAAGTCTTCCGTGGGAAACAGAAAAGGCAAGCACGATCTAACTCTGATCTCTTTTCCTCGGCCGCCTCGCTTTTCCGGAGGAAGCCGTCAGGATGCGTGCCGAGGCGGAGCTGACATGCTCGATAAGCTCAAACTTAGCCTCCAGCCTTATCAGGCGGCGGTCCAAATCCTTACAAGTATCCATCAAAAGTTTCGACTCTGTGGTCAGATTCGTAATTCGCTCTTCCAGCAGCATAATCCGTTTCAGCGCTGCCAATGCTTCAAACGCCCAGCTCACCTGGACTTCCTCATTGATCGTAAACCTTTTCGTAGATACGCTATGGTCTCGTCAAGCTTTGCAATACTGCGGTCAGCCGACTGGTTGGCGAGCTTTGCGAGCGCGCTCAACTCCTTCTCCGTCTCAACCGGAACCGAAAGGTAGAGATCCACGGCGTCACGCACTTCCTGCGAAAAGGATTTTCCTCGCAGGCGCGCGCGCCGGGTGAGACGCCGCTTTTGTTTTTCGTCGAAATGAATGAGAGCGGTAGCCATCAACTGCTCCTATATAACTCCTATATCATAACACGGCGGTGTACCGCTGCGAGTCTCGCGGAACGAAAGGGCCAGCACCGGCTTCGCGCCGGCCCTCCGCTTCCCCGAATGTTAATGCGTGTAACCTGACTCAATGAAGTCATCGACGTCCTTGTGCAGTTTGTGGTGCGCTTTTTCGTCGATGTACACCATGTGTCCGGATTCGTAGTAGGCAAAGCTGATGTTTTTGCGAATGGGCGGCTCGAGATGCATGTGCGCCACCGTGTTTTCAATTCCGTTGAACGGCGTCGCCACGTCGTAATAGCCGCAGAGCACCAGCACCTTCAGGTATGTTTGCTGGGTCATCGCCGCGCGCAGAACTTCGGCGACTTCGGTATTTCCGGTTTGATCCCACGGGCGGACATTGGCGCTGACCGTGTAGTACGCGTCGCTGTCCCACTTGAGCTCGCGGCGCACGTAATCGTGGAAAGTGGCGACGAACGCGCCCTCATACGAAGCTTCGCTGGGATCATATTCGTTGCGCTCGCCGGCGGCATCCACGTCCATGCCCTCGAAGCGCGAATCAAGCCTTCCGATCGTGCGCCGTTTGTTGCGCTCCAGCTCTTTAAACCAGCGGAACGGGCTGACGCGCAAATTGGCTTCTTCGATGTACTGTGTGGAAAGGCCGGTGTAATGCGAGAGATCCTCAGCGACTTTCTGCTCCTCCACCGCTGAGAGTTGATCGCCTTTTTCCAGGGCTTGCGCGTATTCTCCGTGCGCGAACTCCCGGGCCTTTTCCGCCACCTCCGCGACCGTCAAACTCTGCAAGTCAGGCGGCAGCAGGTGGTGATACCAGGCCGTGGTCGTGTAGGTCGGCAGGTAGAAAATCGTTCGGTCGTCGGCGCCCCAATTGGAAAAAGCGACCGTGGAAAGCAACACGATCCCGCTCATATAAATCTGGTGGCGCTCTTGCAGCACGCCCGAAAGTTCGGCGGAACGCGTGGTGCCGTAGCTTTCGCCGATCAGGAATTTCGGCGAGGCCCAGCGGTCATTGCGCGTGATGTACTGGTAGATGAAATCGGCGAACCAGTTGGCGTCCTCGATGATGCCGTGGAATTGATTGGGGGCTTCGCCGGGTGCGGGACGGCTGTAGCCGGTCGAAATCGCGTCGATGAACACCAGATCCGTGGCGTCGAGAAAAGAATCTTCATTGTCCGTGATGGTATACGGCGCCGGCATGCCGTGGCCATCGGCGGTCAGCACCACGCGCTCCGGTCCCATGCCCATGTGCGTGAAAAGCGAAGCCGAGCCCGGTCCGCCGTTATAAACGAAACTGATCGGCCGCTTGGCTGGATCAGCGATGCCGTCCTTCGTATACGCCACATAAAACATGGTCGCTTTCACCGTGCCATCATCCGCCTTGATGTTGTAGGTCGCGGCGGTCGCCGTGTAATTGATCGTCTGGCCGCCGACGCGCGCGGAGTGATGCGTGACAACGGATTTTTCCTCGGGAGCAGGAAGGCGCGGCGTTTGTTTGTCGTGAGCGCCTTCGGGGTGAGCCTCCGCTTGCTCCGCCGGCGGACTTGTGCGCTCGCGCATTTGCGGCGGACGCTGGCCGGCGGGAATCGTTTCTTGCTGGGCAGCGGCCGTGCCTAAGCCAAATAGCATTGCAATTCCTGCAAGAACACACCTGTTTCTCCACATCTCTCTTCTCTCCTTTTTTGCGAGCAGCATTATTCGGGCAACCAGCAATGCGGCAAAATTCCGGGAGAATCCGTCCACTCACCCGAAACATTGCGTAGGACGCGCGAAGCTTCGATCGAGTTTCATTCAGAAAGCAATGCGGAGGCCATCCAGGCAGAAACAAAAGTCGAGTCAAGAAGCAGACGGAAAAGGTATTGGAATAATCGCGGACATTTGCGAGAGCTTGGCGAGCGATCAGCGAAGTACGGCAGCAAGCGTTTTCACGAGCAGCGGTTCCTGCTCCGGGAAGACGGTGCGAAGATCCAGAATCAAGCGGTCACTTTCGACGCGTGCAATCACGGATACACCCGCCGGCGCGCGCCGCAGTTTTTGTTCGAGCTGCGCCGCGGAGTAGCGGGCGCTAGCGATGCGAATGATTTTTGTGGGCAACGCTTGCGCCGGCGTCGAGCCGCCGCCCGCGAGTGACTCCCCGTCCACGATTTCCATCTCCACTTCGTCAAGCGGAAGCTCCGGCCGAAGCTCGCGCAGGAAATTTTCGCAGCGGCGTTTGAGCTCTTGCGCGCTGGTTCGAATCATGCGCAGCGCCGGAATTTCGTCCCACGCGGCGCGAAGATAGGCGGCCAGTGTGGCTTCGAGCGCGGCTGTAGTGAGCTTGTCCACGCGCAGCGCGCGAAAGAGCGGATGCCGCCTCACACGCGTAACCACTTCTTTTTTACCGGCGATAATCCCCGCCTGCGGCCCTCCCATAAGCTTGTCGCCGCTGAACATCACCACAGAAACTCCCGCGTCGATGCTTTCGCGCACGAGCGGCTCGGAGATTCCGTTCGCCGAAAGATTGACCAGGCATCCGGAGCCAAGATCTTCGACGAGGGGAATCGCCACTCGTGTGCTCAGCGCGGCCAATTCTTCGAGCGAAGGCTTCTCCGCGAACCCCGTGATGCGAAAATTCGAGGGATGCACGCGCAGCAGCAATCGTGTTTTCTCATTGATTGCGTTTTCGTAGTCAGCAACGCGCGTGCGGTTTGTCGTCCCGACCTCACGCAGCACGGCGCCGCTTTCCGCCATGATCTCGGGGATGCGGAAACCGTCGCCAATCTCGATCAGTTCACCCCGGGAAACGACAACTTCGCCGCCTTTCGCCAGCGCCGCAAGAACCAGCAGGACGGCCGCGGCGCAATTGTTCACCACGATGGCGGCTTCGGCGCCAGTCAGCCGCTCCAGCAGCGATGACGTATGCACGTCCCGCTTCCCGCGCGCGCCGGCTTCCAGGTCGTATTCCAGATTCGTGTACTGCGTCGCGGTCCGCCGGAATTCTTCGACGACCGCGTTGGCTAGGGGAGCGCGTCCCAAATTGGTATGCAGAATCACGCCGGTAGCGTTGATAACCGGTTGAAGCGAGCGCACCAATATGCGTTCAACAAGCGAGCTGATGCGCTCTTCGAGAGAGGCAGGTTCAGAGGCAAGCAGCGTGAATTCACCCACCACGGCGGATTGGACATGGTCCGTGATGCGCGCCCGCAATTCGCCTAGAACCGCGCGCGTGACCTCCACGACCAGAGCGCGATCGACGCGTCCTGCCAGCGCCGCGAGTCGAGGCTGCGCCAGAAGTTCGTCGACCGAAGGAATCTGCCGGAGCAGCTCCGTCTGTTCGGCAGAAAAAGTCTGTTTTGCGCGCGCTTCCATGGCTCTATTTCAGCACAGCGCCCCTCCGCGGGCAACGAAGCTCTCTCGAAAAATGCCGCAATCCGCCATCTCCCGCTGGTGCCTCCCCGGCGGGATACACAATGCGCAGCGCACCTCCCCGCACTGGTTGACGGCTCCCCTCCGTCCTCCTAGCATGATACTTCAAGGGGCCTTTCCACCCATGGCGACGATTGACGAGGAGCTGGGCCAGCTCGAGCGGGACATCCGCCAGCTCAAGATTGAATACGACCAGTTCTTCGGCGGCGGCAGAAAGCGCCCGCCGACGGAAATCGAGTGGCGTATTGAGTCGATCATCAAACGCTACGGCGAGCGCGGCGGCGACCTGAAGTACGGCCAGCGATTCCGCCTGACCAACCTCACGCAAACTTATTCAAAGTATAAGGATATTTTTCGCAAGAAGACGCAGCAAAAGGAAGAGGGAACCATCCAACGGCACTTTGGCGCGGCGGCTAAAGCGATCGAAGCGGAGCGCGCGCACAAGCAGACCAAGAAACCGCCGGAAGCTCCCGCGGCTGCGGCGACAGCTGCTCCCCGCGCCTTCCGCGTGACATGCTCTGAGCCCGAACGTGAAGCGGATAAGGTAGACCAGCTTTACGAAGCCTTCGTGCAAGCCAAGCAGCAAGCCGGAGAACAGACCGGAAAGCTTTCGCGCGCGAGCTTCAATGAGTTTGTGTTGAAAAAAACGCGAGATTTGCAGAAGCAGAAGAATTGCCGCGACGTCGAGTACGTCGTCGAGGTGGTCGCCGGACAAGTAAAACTCAAAGCGCTCGTCAAAGCCTGAGCCAGCCCAATTAATTCTCTTCGCCGTTAGTGATATACGAAGTTATTTAATCCTGGCGTCTTCGCCGCTGAATTCAGCTCTCTAAATTTCCACACCACAATTTGAGGTCTGTGCCCTTTCCGCTTTCCGAATTTCCGCCGGGCGCATACACTATTGTGCTTTTCTTTTTTGGGAGGAATACATGGCGGTGGAACGTGCGCTCATCAGCGTGTTTGATAAAACAGGAATTGTGGACTTTGCGAAGCGCCTCGCTGCGCTGCGCATCGAGATTCTTTCCACCGGCGGCACCTCGAAGCTCCTGCGCGAAGCTGGGGTTGCCGTGCGCGACGTCGCTGATTTTACCGGCTGGCCGGAAATGCTCGGCGGCCGCGTCAAGACGCTCCACCCCAAGGTCCATGGCGGGCTGTTGTATCGCCGCAATCTTCCCGAGGATCGGAAGCAGGCCGCCGAGCATGGCATCGCGCCGATCGATCTCGTCGTCGTGAACCTCTACCCTTTCGAAGCAACCGCGGCGAAGCAGGGTTTGGCGGCGGAAGAGCTCATCGAGAATATCGACATCGGCGGGCCGACAATGTTGCGTTCCGCTGCAAAAAACTTTGAAAGCGTCACGGTAGTAACCGACCCTGGCGATTACGCACGCGTTGCGGAAGAGCTTGCAGCGGCTCGCGAAACGTCGCTCGCGACGCGGCTCGAGCTGGCGCGGAAAGTCTTCGCAACAACCTCCCGTTACGACGGCCTCATCACCACGGAGCTTGAGCGGTTCTCCGCCGCTTCGGGCCATTTGACGTTGGGCGAAAAGCCGCTTCTACCCGAACGCGTGCATCTCGCGCTGCAAAAAAAAGATTCGCTGCGTTATGGAGAAAACCCGCACCAAGCCGCAGCCCTCTATATCCCCGCTGGCAAGCCGCCCGCGGGCCTCGCGGCAGCCAAACAGCTTCAGGGCAAGGAGCTCTCTTACAACAATTACGTCGATCTGGAAGCGGCGCGCAGCTTGGCTGCGGAATTCCGCGAACCCGCGGCGGTCATCATCAAGCACAACAATCCCTGTGGCACGGCCGAACGCGAAACGCTTCTCGACGCGTACCTGAAAGCCCTCGCCGGTGATCCGGTCTCCGCCTTCGGAAGCGTCATGGCCTTCAATCGCGTGGTCGATGGCGCGACTGCGGAGGAAGTCGCCAAGCTCTTCGCCGAATGCATCGCCGCGCCGGGCTTCGACGAAAAGGCAAAAGCCATTTTCGCTGCCAAAAAAAATCTGCGGCTGCTCGAGCTTCCGCCCGGCGGCCTCGATCCGGAGCGCGAATTGCAGCTCAAGCGCATCCTGGGCGGACTGCTCGTGCAGGAGCCCGACCTCGGCGAAATCAAGGAAGATCAGCTACGCACCGTGACCAAGCGCGCACCCACGTCGGCGGAGATGCAAACAATGCGTTTTGCCTGGAAAGTTTGCAAGCACGTGAAATCCAACGCCATTGTCTTCGCGAGGGACGGCTCCACGCTGGGCGTCGGCGCGGGCCAGATGAGCCGCGTGGATTCCGTCAAGCTCGCGGTGATGAAGGCGCAATCCCCGCTCGCAGGAAGCGTTGTCGCCTCCGATGCGTTCTTCCCGTTCCCTGATGGACTCGAGGAAGCCGCCAAGGCCGGGGCCGTCGCGGTGATTCAGCCCGGCGGTTCCGTTAACGATGTCAAGGTCATCGCAGCCGCTGACGCCCTCGGCATTGCCATGGTCTTCACCGGCATCCGCCACTTCCTGCACTGATTATTTTTTCGTGTTACGGTGTGCGTCAATCAATCGTTTCGGTGCTGTCCAACCTCCTTTTGCTCCTCCAAAGGGTTACGAGCTGCTCTCGGCGCAGCTTGGACCCCTGCCTGTATCTTTGCTCAACGCTTTCTAAATTTCTTGCATCTTAAGAGGGGACGCCTTTGTGCCTTGGAAACGGCTTAATTTGGCTTTTGACCCCGTTCCGGCCGCATGGGATACTTTTTGTTTCCGGGGCACCTATGAACCTAAGAAGAATAAGCATCGCCACATTCCTTACAGGCTTGACGGTCGCCATGGCTGGCGCCCAAACGGCTCCGCCGCCGCAATCCCAAACCGCGCCTCCATCACAATCCGGTACGGCAGCTTCCGCTTCGCAAACACCCGTCGCGCCTTCCCCTCGCGCCGATGCCTATTACGACTTCGCGATGGGGCATCTCTACGAGCTGCAGTATGAATCCACCAACGAACCGGAACTCGCCACGCAAGCCATAGACGCCTACAAAAAAGCTTACGCGCTCGACCCCAAGTCCCCCATCATCGGCGAGCGCCTCGCCGAGATGTACTGGGAATCCCAGCGCACCGATGAGGCCATCGCCGAAGCTCAGGCCCTTCTCAAACAGAACCCCACGGACCTGCCGACGCGGCGGTTGCTCGGCCGCATTTATCTCCGCAAGCTGGGCGAATTGAGCGCGGACGCGCAATCGGCCATGGCGGAACGCGCCATCGAGCAGTACAAGGAAGTCTATCGCCTCGATCCTACGGATTCCGAATCCGCTCTGTGGCTCGCGCGGCTGTACCGCTTGCGCAACGAGCCGGATAAGGCGGAAGTGGTTCTTCGCGGCCTTCTACAGCAAGACCCAGACAACGAATCCGCCGTCGAACTTCTGACGCAACTCCTCATCGATGAAGGTAAGTCCGAGGATGCGATTTCGCTTCTCGAAAGGATCAACAAGGGCGCCCCTTCACCCACACTCCTCGATCTTCTCGGCGATGCCTATACGCAGACGCATGATTTGGAAAAAGCGGAAGGCGCCTACCGCAAAGCCGCGGACATGGATCCCGCCGAGCCGAGCCACTTGCGCGGATTGGGCCAGACTTTGCTCTCCGAGGAGAAATATCCTGAAGCGCTCAAGGCCTATCAGAAACTTGCGGACTTGATGCCCGACGATGCCGACGTCTATTTGCGGCTCGGCCAGATTTATCGCGAGATGAATCAATTGGACCTCGCGGAACAAAGCCTCTTGAAAGCACGCCAGTATGAACCCGGAAGTCCCGAGGTTATGTACAACGAAGCCATGCTTTACGAAGCGCAGGGGCGCTTCGAAGATGCGATTCGTGTTCTCTCGGATGCGATTACCGGCCTCAAATCGGAGTCGGACGTGCTCCCCTCGCGCCGCCGTTCCCTGGCGGTTCTCTACCAGGAACTCGGCCAGCTCTATCGCGACGCTCAGAATTTTCCCGCCGCGATCAGCACCTACACGGAGTTGGGCAACCTTGGCGCGGACGAGGATCGTCGCTCCCGCATGCTGATCATGGACACCTACCGTGCCGCCAAAGATTTGCCAAAGGCCCTCGAAGCCGGGAAGGAGGCCGTTGCCAAGTATCCTAGCGACCAAGGCATTGTTACCTCCAATGCTCTCTTGCTCGGCGAGAACGGCCAGACCGATGAAGCCGTGAAACTCCTTCAAGCTCAGCTCACGAAGACAGCAGCCGATCGCGACACGTACCTGAACATCGCGCAAGTATATGAGCGCGCGCGCCGCTATAAGGAAGCCGAACAGGCCGCTCAGACGGCGGAAGCCATCCCTGGGCCGCCAGGCGATAACGAAATGACCTGGTTCATGCTGGGTGCCATTTACGAGCGGCAGAAGTTTTACGACCGTGCGGAAGTGGAATTCAAGAAGGCTCTCGCCGTGAATCCGCGCGATGCTGCGGTCCTCAATTACTATGGCTATATGTTGGGCGATCTGGGCATCCGCTTGGACGAAGCGCAGTCGCTTGTCCAGCGCGCCCTTAAAGAAGAACCAAACAGCGGCGCGTATCTGGACAGCCTGGGCTGGATATACTACCGGGAAAACAAACTCAACGAAGCCGAAATCACGCTGCGGAAAGCCATCGAGTTCGAAGCCCACGATGCCACCATCCGCTCGCACCTCGGCGACGTTTATGCCAAGTCTGGTCGCATGGATCTCGCCGCTGCACAATGGGAGAAGTCGCTCGAAGAATGGCACCACGCTCTGCCCGACGACGTCGAAAGCGACAAAGTGGCGGAAGTCGAAAAGAAACTCTCTCAAGTTAAGCACCGCGTCGCCCAAAAGACTTCGCCGCAAGACGTAAAGCCGCAATAAGCCGCATGCGCGAAGTTCGCATTCCCGCGTTTGCGAAAATCAATCTGCGCCTGGAAATCCTCGGAAAACGCTCCGATGGCTATCACGAACTCCGCACTATTTTTCAGAGCGTCTCGCTCCGCGACGAGCTGCGCTTGCGAGCCTCGACTCGCCAGGGCATCTCTCTTTCTATTCTCGGCAACGCCTCGCTTTCCCGGGAGCCTTTCCAGAAAAATCTCGTCTACCGCGCCGTCGCGGCGCTTCAGCGCGCCCTCAAGATTCGTTCCGGCGTCGAAATCGAGCTCAAGAAAAACATTCCCGCGGGCCGCGGGTTGGGAGGCGGTTCGAGCGATGCCGCCGCCGCCTTGCTGGGCTATTTGCGCCTGACAGGGCGCGGGCTGCCCTTGCCCCATCTGCTCGAAATTGCCGCATCGCTTGGGGCCGATGTCCCCTTTTTTCTCCTGGGCGGCCGCGCCTTGGGCGTAAACCGTGGCGACGAGATCTATCCCCTTCCAGATATCCCCAAGCTTCACCTGCTCATCGTATCGCCGCGCGACATTCACGTTCCCACCCCGGACGCCTATCGCTGGCTCAAAGCTCCCTCGCTGACGTTGACAAAAGGCGCCGCAAACCCTAGACTTTGGAGGTTCTGTGCTCTGTGCTGGAGCACGCAGGGAAGCAGCCTTTCGAACGATTTCGAGCGGCCCGTTTTCCGGCGTCAACCCCGTCTTGCGCAAATCAAGCGGGCTTTGCTCCAACGAGGAGCTGCAGAAGCCTCGCTGGCGGGTAGCGGTTCGGCGGTGTTTGGAGTTTTCCCGAGCCCAGCGATGGCGCGCCGAGCCGCTGTTGGGTTTCCGGACGATCAGACCTTTGTTTGCGAGACTCTCTCGCGCGACAGGTACGTTCGTAAGATGAAGGGCGCTCGTTAACGCAGAGTTGTGTCCTCTCATTGTCCTCCGTGGATCCGCAGCGTCTCCGCACAAGCGAATAGCGAACCGTTAAAAGCAATTTTGTACGAAAACCTTTTGCGGGCCGAAGAAGTGCCGTTATGGAGCGAGATCGCTTGAACGACGACCGGTTTAAAATTTTCTCGGGGACGGCGAATCTGCCCCTGGCGGAGAGCATCTGCCAGCACCTCGAGGTGCCGCTCGGCAAGGCCAGCCTCGGGCGCTTCAGCGACGGCGAGATTTATTTTCAGATTCTCGAAAACGTTCGAGGCGCGGATGTTTTCGTGGTTCAGCCCTGCTGCAATCCGGTGGATTGCCATCTGCTTGAGCTGTTGCTCATGATCGATGCGTTCAAGCGCGCTTCCGCGTGGCGCATCACGGCGGTATTGCCGTACTACTGCTACGCCAGGCAGGACCGCAAAGACAAGCCGCGCGTTCCCATCTCCGCCAAGCTCGTCGCGGACCTGCTCGAAACCGCTGGCGCAAGCCGGGCTTTAACGCTCGATCTGCACGCGCCGCAGATCCAAGGCTACTTTGACGTGCCGGTAGACCACCTGTATGGGTCTCCCGTGCTCGTCGAGCATTTTCGGCAATTGAATTTACCGAATCTGACGGTGGTCTCGCCGGATGCGGGCGGCGTCGAACGTGCCCGCTTCTTTGCGAAAAAACTCGATGCACCTCTGGCCATCGTGGATAAACGCCGCGTGGATGTGGACGTCAGCGAAGTCATGAACCTCATCGGCGACGTCCGCGGCCGCAGCACCTTGATCGTGGACGACATTATCGATACCGCAGGCACGCTGGTGAAAACCGCCGAGGCTCTGATCCGCGAAGGCGCGACACAGGTCTTTGCCGCGTGCACGCACGCCGTGCTCTCCGGCCCGGCCATCGAGCGGATTAAAAATTCGCGCATCACCGAAGTCGTTGCCACAGACTCGGTTCCTCTCGGCGAGGCCGCCAGAGGCATGGGCAAGATCAAGATTTTGAGCGTCGCGGATTTGCTCGCGCGCGGCATTCGCTCGATTCACGAGGAGACCTCGATCAGCGAGCTGTTCATTTAGCTTTTGTGGGACAGACTTCAGTCTGTCGCCCGGTTGGAATAAGTAGCGAAGTCGCAAACTAGCAGCCAAATTGAGCTTCGCGTGTCACATGATTTCACGGAAGGAATGAAAGCATGGCTCAGACTCAAATCATCGTAGAAGGAGCGCCCCGCTCCCTTCGGGGCAAGAACGAGGCTCGCCGCCTCCGTCAGACCGGCAAAGTTCCCGCCGTGTTGTACGGCGGCAAGGGCGAAGCGATCACTCTCGCGCTGAACGCCAAGCAGGTCGGCGCGATTCTGCGCTCGGCAAGCGGCCACAACACGCTCTTCCAAGTGGACCTCGCGGGCAAGCACGAGCCCGCCATCTTGAAAGACTGGCAAGTCGATCCGCTCAGCGGCAATCTACTCCATGTCGATCTTCTTCGCGTGGCCATGGACGTGCGCATGCGCGTCAAAGTGCCCGTACACACCTTCGGCGAGCCTGCCGGCGTCAAGCAGCAGGGCGGCGTCTTCGAGGTCGTCACGCGCGAAGTGGAAATCGAATGCTTGCCCGCCGAGATTCCCACCGAATTCAAGGTGGATGTCTCCGGCCTGATGCTCAATCAGCAGCTTCGCGCCAAGGAACTGCCCATTGACACGGCGAAAATGAAACTCATCACGGATCCGGAACGCGTTCTCGCGCACGTCGTCGCTCTCAAGGTCGAAGAAGAGAAGCCCGCCGAAGCGGTTGCCGCGGAAGCTGCAACGCCCGCCGAGCCCGAAGTCATCAAGAAGGGCAAGAAAGAAGTCGAGGGCGAAGAAGGCGCCGAAGCCGAAGCGAAACCGGAAAAGGCCGAAAAGGGCGAGAAGAAAAAGTAGTGCGGCAGTTTGCTATACGCGGCGGCTGGCGGCAAGCAGCCTGCTGGACAGAGGCCTATGCGGCTCATCGTCGGTCTTGGGAATCCTGATCCGGAGTACCAATGGACGCCGCATAACCTCGGATTCATGGCCATCGACGAGCTGGCGAATCGCGGTTCGATTCGCGGGCCTATTCGAGTTGAGCGGCCGGAAGGCAAAGCGCTCGTAGGTCGCGGCAGCATAGCCGGAGAAGATGTGCTTCTGGCCAAGCCGCAGACGTACATGAATCTCAGCGGCATCTCCGTCCGCGAGCTGCTGGCGAAGTACGAGTTGAGTCCGGCCGATTTGCTGGTGATGTGGGATGAAGTGCAGTTGCCCTTCGGCACGATTCGCATCGATCGCAAGGGCAGCGGCGGAAGCCACAACGGCGCGAATTCGGTGATCAACGCCGTGGGTACGCAGGATTTCTTCCGCCTGCGTTTGGGATGCGGCCCGGACCATCCGCTCAGCAGCCGCAAGGAATTCGTGCTCCGGCCGATGAAAAAGGCGGAACTCGAAGTAGCCGCGGAAATGGTGGGCGAAGCGGGCGACGCCGTGGAAATGATTCTCGCCAAAGGCATCGACGCGGCGATGAACAAGTTCAACCGGCGAAAACTGCCGGAGTCGGAAGAGCCTGAAAAAGAGTAAGCGGTCTTTTCAGGGCGCGTAACCCGAACGGTTTTGAAGTGCCGCCGAAAACCTCGGCGCAAAGAGGAAAGAGGTCATCATGGAAGAGCGTTTGTACGATCTGATTTTCATCGCGCGGCCGGCCACGCCGGAAGACGAAGTCAAAAAAGTGCTCGCCGGCATCGAGCACACCTGCGCGGAAAAAGGCGGCAAGATCGAAAAGACCGAGCATTGGGGCACGCGCAAGCTCGCCTACCGCGTGGCCAAGCATCGCGAAGGCATTTACGTCTACCAGCAGATTCGCACCAGCCACGGCGAACTGATCGCGGAAATCGAGCGGCGCCTGCGCGTCCAGGACGTGGTCATCAAATATCTGACCGTGCGCCTCGACGAAGATTTGAAGCGCCAGAAAAAGCTCAGCGGAAAGCGCGAACAGCGCGCTGCACGTCGTCCGCGACGCACTTCGCCCGCGCCGGCTCCGGCTTCGACTCCCGCTCCCGCGGCGGAACAACCCGCGGCCAGTTGATTTTCGCATCTGGTTTTTCGAATTTCGTATTTCGAGTTTCGTTTTCCGGTTCTTAGAGAGAAAGGCAGGACGGTATGGCTGAGGAACAGAAACAAGCACAGTCTCACAGTGGACCGCCGCGGCGTGAAGGCGGTGGCGGCCATGGCGGCCCCGGCGGAGGGCATGGTGGCCCGCGCCGCGAAGGCGGCCCGGGCGGCGGTGGTCCGGGAGGTCCCGGTGGCCGGCCGCGCGGCAAGCGCCAATATTTCCGAAAGAAGAAAGTCTGCAAGTTTTGCGTCGAGAAGATGGACTTCATCGACTACAAGCGCGCGGACATTCTTTCGCAATTCGTCCAGGAACGCGGCAAGATTCTGCCGCGCCGCATGACGGGAGTTTGCTCGCGCCACCAGCGCTGGCTCGGCGTAGCCATCAAGCGAGCGCGCAACATCGCTCTGCTGCCATTTGCAGGCAGTGCCGCGGGCACGCAAGCTCCGCGCCAGGTCGTTCCGCAAGCGGCGCATGCCGCCCCGGCCACCACGCACGCAGCCCCACCGGTCGCCGCACCAGTTGCTGCGCCAGTCGCCGCACCCGAAGCCCCAAAGGCCTAAGGCCGCGCAAGCACAAGCGAACAGGAGCTTAGAGAGAGAACATGCAAATCATTCTTCAAGAAGACATCGAAAAGCTCGGACATCGCGGCGAAGTCGTCACCGTGAAGTCCGGCTACGCGCGCAATTTTCTCTTGCCGCGCAAGCTGGCCATTGAAGCCAGCGTCGGCAACATGAAAGCGCTCGAGAGGATTCGCACTTCGCTGGCGAAGAAGACCGCCAACGAATTGGATGCCGCGCAAAAGCAAGCGGCGCTGCTCAACGGCGTCTCGCTCAGCTTCACGCGCAAGACCGGCGAAAACGATCAGATGTTCGGCTCCGTCACCACCGCCGATATCGCCGAAGGCCTCGCCGCACAAAATTTCAAGATCGACAAGCGCCAGGTCCAGCTCGCCGATCCCATCAAAGCCCTCGGCGAATATCCCGTCACCATCAAAGTCTTCCGCGACGTCACTGCCCAAGTAACCGTCCACGTCGCCAAGGAAGAATAGTTTCAACTCGAGGCTGCCGGAATTCTCCTCAGTAGGGGCACGATATATAGTGCCCCTACTTTTTTGCGCCCAAAAGTTTTGATCGAACACCCCAAAAAGTTTTGCACCGTTTTCCGAAACGATGCACAGCTTCCGGATTGACGCGAATCTTTCATCCGCGCACAATGCCGCATCAGCTCGATTGGAATTAAATTTTATTTGAATCGCTATGCATTGATTGTTGCGGCGGAAAAATCCGCTCTTGCCCTCGCGCGGAGAAAATGATACAACAGCGAAGAAAAGGCGAATAACTAAGAACGCTTATGCCCGTGGATGCCACTCTCGAAAAGCCCCTTCCAAACAATCTCGAAGCCGAACGTTCCGTCCTCGGCGCCATTCTGCTCGACAACAACGCCCTGAACGCCGCCATCGAAAATCTCCGCGCCGAGGATTTCTTTCTCGATCAGCACCGCCGCGTTTTCACACAGATGATTTCTCTCGGCGAGGCCCAGCAGGCCATCGACCTGATCACCCTGACCGAAGAGCTGCACCGCCGCGGCGATTTGGAAGCCGCCGGCGGCGCGCCGTACCTGGCTTCGCTTGCCGATGGCATGCCCAAGGTCTCGAACGTCGAGCACTACGCGCGCATCGTCAAAGAAAAAGCGATGTTGCGCAATCTGATTCACGCCACGCACAACATCCAGCAGCGCGCGTTCGAGGGCGAGGACGGTGCCGACGCCATTCTCGATAACGCCGAATCCTCGATTTTCGCGTTGGCCGAAGACCGCGTGAAAGCCGGCCTGATCCCCATCAAGGACATCGTCCGCGACAACTTCGAGCGCCTCGAAAGAATTTTCCGCGAAGGGAAAAGCATCACCGGCATTCCCACTGGCTACGTCGAATTGGACAAGCTGACTTCGGGCTTGCAGTCTTCCGAGCTGCTTATCCTTGCGGCGCGTCCCTCGCAAGGAAAGACGGCGCTGGCGCTCAATCTTGCGGAAAATATCGCCATTCGCGGCGGCCAGTCCGTCGCGCTCTTCAGCCTCGAAATGTCCAAGGAATCGCTTCTGCAGCGCCTGGTCGCTTCCGTCGCGCAGATTGACGCGCATAAATTCCGCACCGGGCACCTCAGCCGCGAGGACTGGCGCCGCATGACGGAAGCCCTCGGCACAATTTCTTCCGCGCCGCTCTGGATCGATGACGCCGGCTCGATCAGCGTTCTCGAAATCGGCGCAAAAGCCCGCCGCCTCAAGCGCGACAAAGGCCTCTCGTTGCTGATCGTCGATTACCTGCAGTTGATCACCGCGCGCGGCCGCTTCGGCAACCGCAACGAAGAAGTCTCGAGCATCTCGCGCAGCTTGAAAGGCCTCGCCAAGGAGCTGCAAATTCCCGTGCTCGTCCTCAGCCAGCTTACGCGCGCTCCCGAACGCGAAGAACGCGGCCCCCAGCTTTCCGACCTTCGCGAATCCGGCGCCATCGAACAGGACGCCGACGTCGTCATGTTCATCTACCGCCCGCACTTCTTCAAAAAAGACGCCGAGCCCGACGAGCGCGAACAAACCGAACTCATCATCGCCAAGCAGCGCAACGGCCCCACCGACAAAGTCCGCTTCGTCTTCCGCAGCCGCCTCACGCGTTTCGAGGAAGCCGCCCCCGACGCCTTCTCCCAGTTCTCCCCGGACGAGATGTAAAGGCGGATCGGATGCTCCTCCAGCGAATCGGGACGATTGAATTGGGTAGCGGAGTCGATTAGACTGACATGAAATATGGATACATTTTCCGCAGCAGAGCGCAGCAGCATCATGCGGAAAGTAAAGTCTCAGAACACGACCCCAGAGCGAATCGTAAGTCGTTTTGTTCGCACTCTCGGCTACACGCAGCAACAACACCGTGCAGATCTGCCAGGGCGCCCCGATATTGTTCTCAATGGCAAAAGAATTGCCATATTTGTCCACGGCTGCTTCTGGCATGGTCATCATTGCGCTTCCGCCGCATTGCCCAAGTCGAACCGAAAGTACTGGAAGTTGAAGCAACAACGAAACATACGTCGGAATAGAAGAAATGCTCTCCCATGAACAAAATATCTGCCTTCAAGGTGGGGGAGCTGTACTCCAACGACCAGATTCGCTTTACGCTGGATTTGGAGAACCTCGGCGGGATTCGTCCTGCTCTTGATTCGCACGGCAACGTGCGGCATGTTGCCGTCCTTACCGCTGCTGAGGAATCTGGCAAACTCGCCGCCGAAAATCCTTATCGAGATCGAATCGAAGGCGACATCCTAATTTACACCGCCCAAGGCCGAGAGGGTGACCAACAGTTAAGCGGCAGGAACAAACGACTTGTCGAACAGTATACGATTCCGACGCCGCTCTTTGGTTTCATTAATCTGGGCCAGCAAACCTATCGGTTCCTTGGTTTGCTGGAACTGCTGCGCCACTATCAAGAAACTCAGACCGACTCCACAGGATCGCTTCGCAGAGTATGGCTTTTCGAATTCCAGATTCACCGAGATCCGTCGGAGGTACCAATCGATCAAGCAGCTGCTATCTCCGCTCAACTCCTGGCAGAGTCCCGCGCAAGAAGAGGCTGGACCAATTTGGAGCGCGATATTGCTGAGATCCCGGCCGAGGACGTGGGAGTGATTCAGGCTCCGCCGCTGGAACTTGAACAGACTCGATATCGCATGATGCGACTCGCACCTTACAATTTTGAGAAATTTATCCGTTCCGTGATGGAGAAAAGTGGATTTCGGGACGTATCGGTGACAGCGGCATCCGGCGATGGAGGAATCGACGTAAACGCGTACGTTGAAGAATCCAATGACTTTTTCGCGGGGACACACGTACAGGCCCAGGTCAAAAGGTGGCGTCATTCGGTCGGGAGCATTGAGATAAACAATTTCCGAGGTGCGCTCAGCGGGACGGCCAAGGGCGTATTCGTAACCACGAGCCACTACACGCGCGCAGCCATCGTAGAAGCGCGACATGAGCACAAGCCTTGCATAACTCTAATCGATGGGAACAGGCTTTCCGAGATGGTCATTCGCTTGCATATGCCCTTAGAGGATTTCAATCATTGATCCTGAAGGAGCTCAAATGCTCGACCTCGCAATCGCGATGGACCATGATCGAAAAATGACGACGATAGTAGAGACGAACCATGGGCGATCTTTGACAGCGCCTTTGTGGCCTCAGGATTCCGACTTCCATCTAGTTGTGTTTGATCCGAGGAGCAGTTCTTGTATCGTGGTCACTCCCTCAGAGTTAGCCGCTGATATCTCGAAGCTCCTCCACGTCGTCGCGTCACGACAAAGCGTTCGCGGCAGGAAGCCCAGTTGGCTCAAACGCTTGGAACGCTATTCGTCTGGTGCTGAGCCTAGGGAATAAAGGTCGAAAACATCCTGACGTCCGAATTGCGCGCCGAGCATCGACGATCGCCAGCTTGGCAAGAGTTATAAGCGAGAGGAAAGTTTCGGCTGGGCTTCGGCGGACGCTAGTTACACAAGCGCGCAGGTTGGAGAGATTGGCTAGCCTGCGCCTCGAGGATTTTGCGAACCAAATCCCCGAACGAGAAGACGCTGAAGAAGAATAGCAGCGCCACCCAGTCCAACCGACAGGACTGAAAAGCATGGCAAAGAAAATCCAGATTTTCGACGAGCTGATGGAAGGCTTCCGCGCGGCCATTGCTCGGAAAAAAGGCCACCGCGTCGCACTCCGCGTCACGCGGCTCCCTCGCCTCAAGCGCAATCGCCCACACCCGGGTAAAAAAGATCGGCCCGACTTCTAGTTCTTAGCGACTATCCGAACTCGCCCCGCTACCGGTGACTCAAGCTCCACACATACGCCGCGACAGCCTTTACCTGTTCGTCCGTCAATTGCGCGCCGCCCTTCGCGGGCATCGGGCTGCGATAGTTCTTAGGCTGCGGCACTCCGTCCATGATGGTCTTTGTGATTCCGGCATAGCTGCCATCGCTCCACAGCCAGTTCTTCCCGTTTAGCGGCGGCCCAAGCGTAGAGCCTTGCCCGCTCATTCCGTGGCAGCCTGTGCATGCGGCTCCGCCCACCTGCCCGTGGTAAATCCGCTCACCCAACAAAACCATTTCGTGCGTCGCGCCAGGCGGCACGGCAACCTTCGCGTTCGCGGCCGCACCTGCGTTCGGATGCGTGCCCTCCGGCGGCTTGGCTTCCGCGCCCGCCACCGGACCCGGCGAAGCCGTTGCGCTCGCACACGCTGTTATCGATTTTTCATCAAACGGTCCGCCCCGATACGTGATGCGGTAAATCGTCCCGCGGATGTCGTCCGAAACGTAGAGCGCCCCATCCGGCCCCACCGCCAACCCGCTAGGCCGATGTGCCGCTCCATCGGGCGTCTCGACCGCTCCCGCAAATCCGCTCGCAAACACTTCGCAACGCCCCGCCGCATGCTCCCCGCTCATCGGCTGAAACACGACGTTGTACCCCTTTTGTGGATACGGTGCACGATCCCACGATCCATGAAACGCGATAAAGAAACCCTTGCGGTAACGCGCTGGAAATTCCTTCTTGTCGTAATGCGCCATATCGTTCGGCGCCCAATGCGCCGGAAACGCCGCCGCCGGTTCGAGTTTCTCGGCGCAAACTCCAATTTTCTTGCCGTCCCCGCCGTACTCCGGCGCCAGCACCAGCTTTCGCACGAACGAGTCGTAGTAGCACTCCGGCCAGCCGTAATCCCCGCCGTGCTTCAGCAGCACCACTTCTTCCGCCGGAAGCGTCGCTTCCTGTTCCGGCTTGTAAAACTCCGGCCAATTCATGTGCAGTTGGTCGCGTCCGTGCTGCGTCACAAACAGCCGGCCCTCCGCGTCGAACGCATACCCTTCCCCATTCCGAATTCCGGTCGCGTATCGTTCCGCTGGAGAAAACTTCTGATCCAGTTTGTTCGCGTCAAAACGCCAAGTCCCGCCGCGCGTCTCCAGCTCCGTGCACGGACTGATTCCCGGCGAATTCAGGGTACGGTTTTTCACCTGGCAGGAATTCGTCGCGGTTCCCATGTCCACGTACATTTCGCCATTCTTGTCGATGATGAAGGGGTGCATGGGATGATCGCCTCCAAGCGGCAATCCCGAAACAACGGTCTCTGCCGCGCCGCTCGGCACAATCGATCCGCTCGTCAGCGCGTACCGCACAATCTTGTCGTTGCTCTCCGCATAGATGAAATCTTTGTAGAGACCGATTCCCGTCCCGCCGTGCCCGCCGCTCGCCTCCGTCTCCCCAAACCGTTCGCTGACGTCCGCTTTCCCCGCTCCGGTCTTGTCCTGCAGCGCCACCAGGAATCCGCCCTCGTGCGTCGCTCCGTTGCCGTAATATCGCCCCGACCAGGTGTTCACATACAGCACCCCGTCCGCCGCCGCCACCAAATGCCGCGCATGCCCGATCCCATCCGCAAACACCGTCGCGCAAAATCCCGCCGGCAGTTTCAGCCCGCTCTCATCGTTCGGACAAGCTTCGCTCGCCGCCGCTGCCATTGTGACGTTGGGCTGGCTGTGCATCGAGACGAGAAATCCGAAAACGCACAACGCTCCAATCACTGCACTGAAAGATAGAAAGGTTTTATATCTGCGGAACCATCCCATGGGAATCCTCCAAAGCTCGCAACCGGCCGTTTCGCGGCCAAGGCTGGACCAACGTTTCACCAACGCACTTTTATACTTCTCGACTCGATTCCCGTCATTAACTTTTTGTTTTTCTCTTTTGGAACGGGGCATCGTGGCGGCGAGTACTCAGGCATGCACCTCCGCCAGCCACATGTTCTGCCCGCCGCGATCCTGAGCGAAACTCGCAATGCGGTCGTGCTCCGGCTCCTTAATTCTGGTCTCGACCGGTGCGCTTGGGTGTCGGCGCGCCTTGGCGAAATGAGGCGCTGGCGACGCCTAAGGCCACTCACAGTGCGTCATCCCGGCCACACTTTTCGGGCTGGGCCGGTTCAGAGTGGCGATCCGCGGGGTGCATCCCGCGTCTCCGCAGGTAGCGGATAGCTCGATTGGATGATTCGACTTGCTGCTCATCGTGAAGACGGGCCCCCGGTTTTTTTGTAAGTGTTGATTCTAAATGGCTTAAGTTTTTGCTAAGTCGTTTGTAATCAACATTTAGGGGCAACCATGCAAGTGTTGCATCTAAAGAACTTAGGCTGCACGGGTACCCAGAGTCTGGATCCCGTAGTTCCCACACGTTTCAAGCGATGGTTACGCTGAGCACATTGCCATCGGGATCGCTAAACCAGGCGACTTGGGAGAATCCTCCCGGGAGAGTCAGGATGCCAAGTTCGTCCTGGTGGAAGCTTGGATAGCGGTTGAAGATTACTCCTCGTTCGCGGAGGGCTTTCACGGCGGCTGGGACATCCGGGACCTGGAAGCCCAGGATGGTGTGCTCATGGGGCGTGAAATCGGGCACATGCGAAACGCGCAGGGTTACTCCAGCAATGTTGAAAACGGCGGCGAAGCCGTCTTCGTAGGCTAAAATCAGGCCCAAAATGTCGCGATAGAACACAGTGGCACGCGCACGGTCTCTCGTGCATACGACGATCACTGGCTTTGCTGTTTCGAGAATGCCCATGTTTTGTTTCCTTTCTTCTCGCTTGCCGCGATTGCTTCCTGTTTGTTCGCTTCGTGCCGAGAGCGCCCGCCAAGGCAAAATCCCATGCGGCCGGGAGGCGCGAAGCCGGTTGAGTACTGCCAGTCCAAATTGGAAATGGATTTGTTGCCAAACGTACTGCGCAGGCCCGAAAAGCAAAAACGGCAGCCGAGGGCTGCCGCAGTGCAGAATTTGTCCTTCCAAAAGAGTAATCGGCGGAAGCAGGAGCGGTCAAGCGGAAACTGTCAACATGCTTGTGGTCGACGGGTATGTCTTGGATGGTCAACGGAAGGGCCACTCATGTGCAGTAAAACGGGGGTTGTCATTCTCGCGGCATCCAAAGTGGCTGTCGGCTTGCCCCAAGCGATTGGCGTAAACTTGTACTTTTCCGGTGTGATGATGGCACAAGCAGAGAAGAGAATCCCCAAGTTGAATAGCAGGCCGATCTGGGCCGAAGTTTCCCTCTCCGCGCTCGCGGAGAATTTCCGCGCGATCCGCAAGTTCGTGAATCCGCCCGAAGAGAAGCGCAAAACGCCGCGAAAGATTCTTTCGATCGTCAAAGGCAACGGTTACGGCCACGGAGGACCGCAAGTCGCAAAGGCACTCGAGAAAGCCGGCTCGGATTGGTTTGGCGTGACGTGCACGGAAGAGGGCATTGCCGTTCGCAAAGCCGGCGTCAAGAATCCGGTTCTGATCCTGACAAGTTTTTGGCCCGGCGAAGAAGCGCGCCTGCTGGAATACGATTTGACGGCGGTTATCCATCGCTGCGAACAACTGCAGCATCTGGACCGCGCCGCCGCCCGCAGCTTTGCCAAAAAGGGCGGGAAAAAAGGCCGCAAAAAAGTTTCGTTCCACCTGAAGATGGACACGGGCATGAACCGCCTGGGGATTGCGCCCGGTGACGTCAAATGTTTCGCACGACAACTCGCCAAATGCAAGCATTTGGAACTAGGCGGAGTCTTTACACATTTTGCTTCGTCCGAAGTTTTCACCAATACGCGCACGGGCGAGCAAACACGCCAGCAAGAAGAGCGTTTTTACGCTGCTCTGGAGCGCCTGCGAGCGCTGGGCATTGATCCCGGCATCGTGCACCTGGCGAACAGCGCCGCCATTGCGACGCGTCCCGAGACGTGGGCCGACATGGTGCGTCCCGGCGCGATTCTCTACGGCTATCATCCGGGATATGAGCCCGCGGAGCAGCGCGCGGAAATCGAAGCACGCCTGCCGGTGAAGCCGGTCATGAGCTTGCGCACTCGCATTATCAATATTCGCGGCATCCCCGTAGGAGCAGGCGTCGGCTACAACGAAAAATTCATTGCCCAGCGCCCTTCGCGCATCGCTGTTCTGGCCGCGGGCTATGGGGACGGCGTCCACCGTTCTCTCGGCAACAAAGGCACTGTGTTGCTGCGAGGCTCGCTCGCGCCCATCGTGGGAATCATTTCCATGGACGTCACCATGATCGATGTCACCGATATTCCCGAAGCTGCGATCGGCGACATCGTCACGATTCACGGCACCGACGGCGCCCACGTGCATCCCGCGAACGTTATCGCGCGAAGCATCGGCACGGTGACCTCCGACCTTCTCTGCGCCGTGAGCCAGCGCGTTCCGCGGCTCTATTTTCAATAACCGATACTCCCAATTCTTCTTATTAATCCTTATAACTCGTATTGACTCGCATCCCATGGCGGAGTATATACACCGCGGGAATGCGAAGCTGCGCTCCCGCCCCGGGCCGAGTGGAGTTTCATGCAACGGCGCGGGAATGCGGCACTGATTGTGCAGTGCTTCGTCTTACTGTGAGTTCGCATGAGCCGAACCGTTCCTGAAGTGCAGCATTATCCGAATTCTGCGCCGTTACCTTCCTCCGGTTCTGCCGCTGAAGAATGGGAAAACGCCCCCGCTCCGTCTTCGCGAAAAAACCTGGAATTTTGGCTGGTTCGCATGCTGATCCTGGTGTGCGCATCCGCGGTTTGCTACAAGCTCGTGCCCTTTGGCCTTAGCGGGGCGCGCGCCGCCGGCGTCGGTCTCTTTCTGGCGGTGGTTATTTTGCTTGCTGAATTGCGGCTCCGCCGTGTTGGGATCGGCGGACTCTTGGGTGGCGCGCTGGGCATCGCTTGGGGATTATTTTCAGCTCTTATCGTAACGCTGATTATTTCCCGTTCGAGCCAGTCCGATCCCACGAAAACATTTCTGGAGTACGCGGCTCTGTGTGCATTCGCGTATTTGGGGCTGGCCCTGGGTTCAGAGAAAGGCGGCACGCTCAAGGACGCGTACTTCTCGCGCCCGCCTGCCGTGGAGACCGTGGCTCCCGAATCGATCAAGCTTCTCGATACCAGCGTGTTGATCGACGGACGCATCGCGGATGTTTGCGAAGCCCATTTTCTCGATGGCGTGCTGGCCGTGCCGCAATTCATTCTGCACGAATTGCAGCTCGTCGCCGATTCTTCCGATTCCATGAAACGCCAGCGCGGCCGCCGCGGTCTCGAGGTGTTGCAGCGCATGCAGAAAATGACGCAAGTGGACTTACGCATTCTCGATCAGGATTCCGTGCAAGCCGGCGACGTGGACCACAAGCTTGTGGAACTCGCACGCCGCCTGAACGCGAAAATCATCACTAACGATTTCAATCTCAACAAAGTGGCTACGGTGCAGGGCCTTTCCGTTTTGAACGTCAACCAGCTTGCCAACGCCCTGAAGCCTGTGGTTTTGCCGGGCGAGCCGATGCGCGTCCTGATTTTGCGTGAGGGTAAAGAGCCCAATCAGGGCGTGGCGTTTCTGGACGACGGGACCATGGTGGTCGTCGATGGCGCGCGCCGCTACATCGGCAAGAGCGTCGATATGCAAGTCACTTCGGTGCATCAAACCACCGCAGGCAAAATGATTTTTGGACGGATTGAAGATCGCCCGGAGCAGAGCGTAGCAGTGCCCAGACATGCCACCGCCGCCGCCGGCCGCGGAGAGAGCTTCGGCAGCAGCCGCGCCGAAATGGCGCCGCGAACGGAAAGCGGTTCGCGCCTGCCGGAGACGCCGCAAGCGGATCCCGGTCCGCGGTCCGGCTTGCCCGAAACGGACGCCGAGTAGGCAGCGCGCGCGGCGTTCGCGCAAGTTCTTCCCCAAGATGTCCGCGGGAAATTCCTGACGAAAAGTTCCCTTTCTCTTTTGTACGTGCACGCGTTCGAGACAGTTTTGGCCGCTGGCATTCGCCTCGCGCCCCTCCTTGAGGTACACTCTTGAGTTTGCGCCCCGTCGTTTCTCTCGTCCGGGCGGGCCGCGCCCAAAATGAGCCGCATCGCTGCCATTCTTCCGGCCGCAGGTCTCGGCACCCGCATGGGGGCTGACACGCCGAAACAGTTTCTCGAACTCGACGGCACGCCGCTGGTGATCCTCAGCGTGCGCCGCATCGCTTCGTGCCCGCTGGTGACAGACATCATCGTAGCGACGCGCGCGGACGTCGTCGATTCGCTCGAAGACCGTATTCGCGAAGAAAGATTCATGCAATCGGTCCGGGTGGTCCGCGGCGGAGATTCGCGACAAGATTCCGTCGCGCTGGCGCTCCAGGAAGTGCCGGATGACACGGAAATTGTGCTGGTGCACGACGCGGTGCGGCCGTTCGTCACGCGTGAACAGATTGCCCGCGTCATCGAAGAAGCGCGCCGCTGCCAAGCCGCCATTCTGGGCGTTCCAGCGATGGACACCGTAAAAGAGGTCAAGCGTGCGAGTTTGCCGGAGGACGTCGCGCTGATTACCGGAACGATTCCGCGCGAGCGCGTGGTGCTGGCGCAGACGCCGCAAGCTTTTTCGACAAAGCTGATCAAGGAAGCGTTCGCGCGCGCGCAGGCCGATGGCGTCAACGCCTCGGACGAAGCCGGCCTCGTCGAGCGGCTGGGCCACGACGTCCACGTCGTTCTCGGCTCCGAGCGCAACATCAAAATCACCAAGCCCGCCGACATGAGCCTCGCCCGCTTTTACCTCGAACAAGAACGCCAAAAAACATAAGCATGAATTCTCGCTCAACCACGAAAGCTTTGATTTTTTGGATCGCCATCGTCTTCTTGGGCCTCATGCTTTGGAAACTGGTTTCTGCAAACGGAGGCGGGAACGGAACCATCCAAGCTCGTACGAGCGACTGGATTCTCATTCTTCTTAACGCGGCTCCTCTGATTCTTTTTGTCGGTTTTTGCCTTTTCTTAATGCGGCAAATGCAAAAGGGCAAGACGCCGTTCGCAATCACCGCTTCACGCTCGCCACGCACTGGAATCGGATACGACCTGCACCGCCTTGAGTATGGGCGCAAACTAATTGTCGGCGGCGTCGAGCTTTCTTTCGACAAAGGTCCCGTTGGCCATTCCGACGGAGATGTCCTTGCTCATGCGATGTGCGATGCGTTGCTCGGCGCAGCTGGACTCGGCGATATCGGCAAGCTGTTTCCAGATACGGATACAGAATGGAAAGACGCGAATAGTCTGCTCTTCTTGGAACACACGCGGAAATTGCTTGGCGGGAAGAACTTCGTGATTGAATATGTCGATGCGGTGGTCATTCTGGAAAAACCGAAGCTTGGGCCGCACTTCCCGAAGATGCGCGAGGCCCTTGCTCGCTTCCTCGGCATTTCCACCGATCAGATCTCTCTCAAGGCCAAGACCAACGAAGCCGTCGATGCCATCGGGCGCGGTGAAGCCATCGCTGCATATGTCGTCGCTACGCTTTCTCAGCGATAGACATGCCATTACTCTCGGCCGTGCCTATTAACTTGCGCTAGAATTTCCTCGATGACTCCGCAAGAAACTCCTAATGCTCCGCCTGCCGGTTTGCACTCGTTCACGGCGTGCGATGTCGCCGAACTTCTGCGCGAGCGGGGCTGGCTCGCCGGTGAAGCGTCCCCCGAGCAATTCGCTTGGTGCGAACGCGCCGCGGCGCTGCTCGGCGCTCATGCAGGGGATCGGCAGGCACTCGCGGAGTTGCTCCGACTGGTCTTCCACTACGATTCGCAAGAGATTCTCGGCAAGGTCGAAACTCATTCCGTCCTTTCGCGTTATGCGGCGCGCGACGTGCTGCGCCATCTCGCACTTCTTTTGCTGGAGGCGGGTCCTCTCACGGCCGATGAGTTCAAACGGATCGTTGAGGCCTTGAAAGACAGTTTGGGCATTCGCAGCCGGGAACTGTTTCATCCCATCCGTCTCGCGCTAACCGGACGCGCCGGTGAGGGGGATCTCGATCGCGTCATTCTTCTTCTCGATGAAGCTGCCACGCTTCCGTTCGCGACTTCCGTCAAGTCTGCTCGCCGGCGCATCCTCGAATTCTGCGCCGCCCTCGATTGATTTCACGCGTTTGCCCCGGCGGCTCCTCTTTCTATTGTAGGGGCACGATATATCGTGCCCCTACGTGCTGTAGACTATTGCTCCGATGGACAAGCTCACCGGCATCCACGCCGTTCGCGAAGCGCTTGAAGCGGGCCGCCCCTTCGATCGCATCGTGATCGAGCGCGGCCGCCAGGACACGCGCGTCGAAGAAATTGTGCAACTAGCACGCGCGCAAGGCATTCCCGTCCGCTTCGAAGACCGCGGCCAGCTCGATCGCCTCGCCAATGCAAAAGATCATCAAGGCGTCGTCGCACTCGCGGCGGCGCGCGCACCCGCTAACCTGGAAGGCATTCTCGCCGCCGCAAATCAGGGCCCCGATCACGGAAGCAAAGGTCTGATCGTTCTTCTCGATGGCGTCGAGGACCCGCACAATCTCGGCGCCATCATTCGCACCGCCCTCGCCGCAGGCGCGCATGGCGTGGTGATTCCCGAGCGCCGCGCCGCTGGACTCACGGACACGGTCGCGCGCGCCTCCGCGGGCGCGATAGCGCACTTGCCCATCGCGAAGGTTACGAACCTCGTGCGAACCATGGAAGAATTGAAGGAAGCAGGCTACTGGCTCATCGGTCTCGATGAACGCGCCGACAAAAGTTACACCGAAGCGGACTACACATCGCCTGTGGGCATCGTGTTAGGCGGCGAAGGCAAAGGCCTCCACGATCTGACGCGCAAGCGCTGCGACTTCGTCGTCTCGCTGCCCACGACAGGTCCCGTGAAATCACTAAACGTCTCAGTAGCCGCAGGCGTCGTTCTTTTCGAAGCCCTCCGCCAGCGCCGCGGCTCTTCACGTTCTGACTATTGAGGGCCAGGTCGTGCTCGGCAGCAGCGACGGTCGGCGTTTAGTGGTCCGTGGTTACCTTTCGCCATTCAAGGTACTGTGGGACGCTGGCAACTGGTCGCGCTAATCAGTCGAAATCATAATGTATTGATTTTTCTCGCCGCACCGGGAAACGATCCAGGTGCTGTATCCATACGACTGAGCGATCCTGTTCAGCATCTCCCGAAGTGTGACATCCCGCAAATCGAGGGAAACCAGCGGTTTGAAGGGTTGACCGGGCGAGACGCCACCTATGACGAGGATATTCGCAGGCCCCTTCGTAATGTGGTTGTCTTGCATCCAGTTCTTCAGTTCGGGAAGCGAGCCTATTGCCCGATAGATTTGGTCATAGCTCGCGTTCGCGAGGTGAAACTGTGCTATCCGAACATTTAACAGGCTATTTCTTTGCCGTCGCCGGCCTATATTGACAACGCCGTTGACTTCGGCCCACGTAAAGCCAGGCTCTTGGGACATAATCGTGTTCAGAACGCCCGCAACATTTCCTCGGAGGATTTTGATCGAGAGTAGGTGCCGATCCGGCGGAGCTTCCAAATCCAATCCCACTCGCAGCCCGTACTTCAGTCTTACGTCATTGACGGTTGTCTCGAAATCATGCCCCGAATCTTCGTAATCGCTTACTTGCTGGCCCAAAGGACCATCCGGTGCGTACTTCGGGCTTCGAGATACGTTGCACGCCGAAAGAGTTACGAGCACCAAGCAAAGTATTAGGATGCTATTGGCGTGACGCATGGAGGGCCACTACTTATCGTATTGAATCAGCGAAAAAACGTCGACGCCGTTGAGTTTCGAGCGGCCATTGAGAAACGTCAGCTCGACCGCGAAGGCTGCGCCTTCGATTTTGCCGCCGAGCTTCTCGACGAGCTTTCCCGTGGCCGCAGCCGTGCCGCCCGTCGCGAGCAAATCGTCGCAAATAATCACGCGCTGGCCCGGCTTCACGGCGTCCTCGTGAATCTCGAGTGTATCTGTGCCATATTCGAGCGCATAGGAAACGCTGGCGGTTTTCGCGGGCAATTTTTTGGGTTTGCGCACAGGAACGAAACCTGCCCCAAGCCGGTACGCCAGCGCGGGTGCAAAGATAAAGCCGCGCGCTTCGATGCCCGCGACGACATCGATCGAATGCCCTTTGTAGTGATCGCAGAGCCGGTCGATCAGCGTGTGAAATCCATTTTTGTCTTTCAGGAGCGTGGTCAAATCGTAAAAAAGAATTCCCGGCTTGGGATAATCCGGCACTTCGCGAATCAGCTTCTTCAAATCATCCATTCGTACGGCTCCTGTTTAGCCAGCTTTTTCTCAAGCATCTAGTTAACCATCCGGTTCGATCACAAAACTATTTTCATGCAGCGGCGTGCGTTGCGCTTCCTCTTCCCGCACATCCGTAACGCTTGAAAAGCGCGGCCCGCGTTCGAGCGCGATTCGTAGTTCAGCCAGTTGCGCCTGTGTGCCAATTGCAAGCACTTCGACTCTGCCGTCGTAGAGGTTCTTCGCGTAACCGCTGATCTTCAGTTTTTCAGCCGCGCGTTGCACAAAAAAGCGGAATCCCACGCCCTGCACGGTTCCAGAGACAAAATAGCGCCTAGTTTGTTTCTCGCCGTCCACAAGCTCCAAAATTGTAGCAGAGACTTCCGGCATTCCGTTGCAGCCAAAACCGATTTGGAAACTCAAGGTTCCTCTTAGAAGCGCCGCGTGAGAGAGCATCGCGGAAGTGCGCTAAACTCAATCCGGTTCGCGAAGAGGGCTAGGCTTCTTTCCGGCGCTCTCCGCGCATCCTATCCGTTATGAGATCGACCCTTGCCCGACCAGGCTCTGTCCAAGACAGAGTCGCTCTGCGTGCCGCGTTTCTGTTTGGCGCGCTTTTCCTATTGAGCGCCGCCTCTCCCGCGCTGGACCCGCAGCAAGGCCCGCTTACTCCTCCGCCAGAACATAACGTCCGCCGCATCGGCACGGAACCTGTGCCGCCAGCCCCTCCCTCGATGCCGCCGGAGGAAATCATTAAGCGTTTCTCTGAGAAGGAAGACGAGTACCTGGCCGCCCGCGCGGGATACACGTACAAAAAAACGGTGCGCCTCGAGGAATTCGCACCCAATGGCCAGCGTTCGGGAGAGCTTTCGCTGGTCATCGAAGGAAAGCCTGGCCCGGATGGCAAGATTCATGAAAGGACCGTCGAGCGGCCGGAATCCACATTGCACTATCTCGAGATGGGCCCCGAGGATTTCGAGAAGCTGGCGCGCATGCCGGCTTTTCCGCTTACCACCAGTCAGCTCCCGAAATACGATCTGAAATATCTGGGCAAGGAACAAGTCGATGAAATTAACTGCTACATTTTTCAGGTGAAGCCCAAGGCCGTCGAACGCGCGAACTATTATTTTGACGGCATCATGTGGGTCGACGACGTGTACTTGGAAGTTGTGAAGACATACGGAAAGTGGGTCAACGATCTCGGCGATACGAGCTCATCCACCATGCCCTTTTCTATTTTTGAGACGTATCGGGAAAATGTCGACGGCAAGTATTGGATGCCGGATTACATGCGCTCGGACGAAACGCTAAATTTGAAGGATCAGAATGTGCCCGTCCGGCTGGTGATTAAGTGGAGTGACTACAAACCAGTCACGGCCGCCGCTCCGGCGCCTGCTGCCGCGCAGCCGCAGACGCCACCTCCAGCAAAACCACAATCGTGAGGCTTCCCTTTTAGGGTCCGAGCTGTTCGCGCATACGTTCGAGCGCCGCCGGCAAATCGCGAATCGATGCAAGCAGAACTTGCGGACGCGCCGCACGCAGCCGCTTCTCCGTCGGAAACGGCCCGAGCACCGCGATGGCTCGAACTCCCGCGTTTTTCGCCATCTCCAAATCCTCCGGAGAATCTCCCACATAAACGCACGCGGACGGTTCGAGACAAAGTTTTTTCAATGCGAGGCGCAGAGGCGCGGGATGCGGTTTTTTCTCCGGAGTATCGCCGCTGCAAACTCGCGCGCCAAAAAGCTGCGTCAGCCGGAACGCGCGCAGTTGCCGCATCACGCGGTCGCGGTCGCCGCTCGTAACCAAGCCCAAATCGTGCACCCGCACCAACTGTTGGAGCACGCGACGCGCTCCCGCAATCAATTGCGGCGAATGTTTAGCATATTGTTTGCGCCAGGCGCGATCCGCGTCGTCCCAGCGCGCCTTCGGCAGCTTGGCCGCTCGATAGACGCGGTACCAATTCGGAGAATAGTGGCGCGCCAAATCTTCCAATCCCCAGGGAATTCCCATCTCGCGAAACATCGCCAAATAGGCCGCGGAATCGGCCTCGTAGGAATCGACAAGCGTGCCGTCCCAATCGAACAGCACTCCCTGCACAAATTTGTTTTTTCGCATGGCCACGCGTCTTTAGAGTAGCAGACCCCTCGCGCTCCGCTCGATTCAAAAGGCCTCATTCTCCAATTCTCGTTCCCGGTTTGCGGCTGGGCCGGAGATGCCCTTCAAATAAGGGCAACAAAAAGGTTGCCTATCGTGCCATGCCGCGCTAATATGCAACCAGGAGTTTGCGCATCATGGCCAATCACATTGAAAAGCGCATCGAACTCAAGGCCCCCGTTTCACATGTCTGGCGCGCCCTGACCGACTATCGCCAGTTCGGCGAGTGGTTTCGCGTAAAACTGGATGGACCATTCGTGCCGGGCGAAATTTCGCGTGGTCAAATCACTCACCCTGGCTACGAGCACCTCAAGTGGCAAGCGATTACCCAGAAAATGGAACCGGAATCGTTATTTTCTTTCCTTTGGCACCACTCTTTCGAGCCCGATGCCGACATTCTGAAAGAACCCACCACGCTGGTGGAGTTCAGGCTGGAGAAAACGGAAACCGGCACGCTGCTGACGCTCACCGAATCGGGCTTTGAAAATCTCCCGGACAACATCCGCCTCGAATCCTTCCGCAGGAATGACGGCGGCTGGACACGACAAATGAAAAACATTGAAAATTATGTCGCGCAAAAGTCGTAGCACCGCGCCGGCCAAACGCTTCGCCGCTGCGCTCGTCTTTGCCGCGCTGGGCGACGAAACGCGGCTCTTGCTCGTCGCGAAGCTCTGCGGCGGGCAGCCCCGCTCGATTTCGCAACTGAGCGCGGGTTCCCGGCTCACCCGCCAGGCCATCACCAAGCACTTGCACGTGCTGGAGGAAGCAAAGATCGTGCACAGCGTGCGAGCAGGCCGCGAGAGTCTCTTTGCATTTAATCCAGAGCCGATGGTGGAACTCAAGGAATATCTCGAATTCGTCTCGGCGCAATGGGACGAGGCGCTCTCGAGGCTAAAATCGCTCGTCGAACGGTGAGCCGCTGGAAGCAGAAAATCTCCAGGGTCGAAGGCAGGGCGTATGGCTTCGGAATGCGAGCGGGTGACGCGCCAAGTTCGCTGAGACTCGCGCGGCAGAATTGTATGATGCAGGAACCGTGGCCGGTCCGGGATTACGGGCTTAGATTGTGGCCAAGAGGTGAACTATGTCCTCCCTCCGCGCGTGTCTGCGCAATCGCAAACTATCGCCTGCTCTGTTTTTCCCAGCATTTTTCTTGATGGCCACGAATTTGTTCACGCCTCGGGCCGTGGCACGCGCTGGGGAGAACGCGCGCGTGAACCAACCATCCGTGCAGTCCCAAGAGCCGCAATCGCAAGCGCCGCAGCCGCAAGGATCGCCGTCCCAAAATGCGCAGCCACAACAATCGCAAATTCCGGCGACGGCGTACGACAAAGCCATATTCGAGAAACCAATCCCAAGCGATCAGCTTGCCTTCCTGAAGAGTTTTGAGGGTGCGGCGTCAGGCGACCTGATTCGGAACAAGCAATACCGCAAGCTTATGCATAGTGTCGTCCCCAATTGCATGTTTCATTACGGCAGGGACATGCCGCTTCCTGACGCGCTCGAAAAAGTGCTCACCGCTTCGACTCTGCCGGTTGCGATCCGCGACCAGCGATACCTGATGGTTTCCGGCCGCAGCGGGCCGTATCTCTCCGGCAGGGGTTTCATGTGGATTGACCTGCAAGACGGTATCGCCCTGGGCAGATTTTATTTTCATCCGACAAACGGCGAACCCACGCCGACTGTGACGATTTTTTCCAAGCAAGTGAAGGAAAAATCCCTGCGGATGAGCCAGCTTCCCCCGGCGTTTGCCGAGGATTTGACCCGATGGTCCGAAGCGGCGCACGTCCCGCTGATCGGCACTCGTTATTTTATCTCTGCCCGCAATGAAAAAATTCTGCTCGAACACGATGAGGATTATTGCGCGCCAGCCTACGGGGGCGCTCCGCCGCCGCAGGACGTTTGCGAACAGATGGATGCGGACGCCGCCGACCTGGATTTGAACGCCGCCTATTATCTGGATCAAACCCACCACGCAACAAATGCCACCGCGTGGATGATCGTCGGACAGGACCAGATCGCCTGGATCCAGATCCGCGAAAACACCTGCAGAATAGGCCCGGACCCGGTGCGATGCCGGATTCGCATGACCCGCGAACGCACGCGCGACCTCATGCAACCTCATCCCGCGCCGCATCCGCCGCACGCGTAACGGAAGCTTGCGAGCCCGAGATAACGGAGCAAAGCAGCTCGCCTCCCAATTTTGTCGCGATAAGTTTTCTAGAGGGGCGAACTCAAGGATCGAGGAATCGCGAGGGCACGCGATCATCGCGGTCAAACTGCATATCGTCGAAGGATGCAGCGACTCCGTACCATCCGGGCATCGCCGCGGGTTCAACGCGGCGCACTTGGGCCGGAGCTACTATCACGACGCTGCCGTGCCCCATCGGCCGGCTCACCAGAACGATTTCCAGTTCGATCACCGCGCCTACGGCAAGCTCTTTTGGACAAAGAAAAAAGACTCCGGTGGAACTGATGTCCCGCGTGACCAGCGTGACGGGAAAGTCCTCGGGAATGGCATTCACGGTGCGCAAGCGAAGCGGAAGTTTCAGCGTAGCGCGAGGATATTCCCGCTGCTCGTGGTTCACGCCCACGGCGTGGGTGGGGACGCGCACGAAACGACGCGGCCGTCCAGGCGCGAGCAGCGGCGTCACGCGCAGCTCGGGAACGCGGGCTAGCTCCGGCGCCGCTTCTTGCATCGGCACCGGCGTCGCCAGCTTGTTGCGGATCGCCTCGTTTTCCCCCGAAGGAAGGGGTCTTGCGCGGTTCGTCGCGCCCATCTCACCCTCAGAGATGCCACTTCGTCGCTGCCAGTACTGGCCCAACTGCCATTTCTTTCGGTCCTGCCCCGGATTCCCGATCTTGCTGAGTGGGTGGATAAAATGCCATCTCCATGCCTGCACGTCAACCTGTGGGAAACTTCCGAAGTGTCTTAACTTCAAACACTTGGTTATAGTACCCCAACCGTCTTTGCCCCTCTCTCACTATCTTGTGGATATCTTCGTCCAAAATGGTGCTCGACACTTTCTCTTTCTCCTTCTACCTTCCTTTCTTCAGGTTTTGCGGAGCGTCCACTCCCATCGTTGATTCGTTTACAAGTTCGACGGCCTTTGGGTCTTCCTCGAGCGACCCAAACAAGCGCGATGCGATGATTCTCGTCGCCGCTTTTGCCGCCATTTATCTCATTTGGGGCTCGACTTACCTTGCGATCGCTGTCGGAATCGAATCATTTCCCCCGCTCCTGCTTTCAGCTTCGCGCCATCTGACCGTAGGACTCATTTTGTATCCGGCATTGCGCTGGAAAACGGGGATTCGCCCGACGCGCAGCCAGTGGCGCACCGCCCTCATTACCGGCGTTCTTCTCCTTTTAATGGGAAACGGAGGGGTTTGTCTGGCGGAGCGCACGGTTCCAACAGGCGTTGCCGCCTTGCTTGTCTCGCTCGTTTCTTTTTGGATGGTTCTCCTCGATTGGCTCCGCCCGGGAGGCTACAAGCCCGCGCCCAGAGTCATTGCCAGCCTCCTCCTTGCATTTGGTGGCTTGGTCCTGCTGGTCGGTCCTAGTCATTTGGGAGGGTCGGGGCGGGTCGATCCCGTCGGCGCGGGGATTCTGGTCGTCGGCTCCTTCGGGTGGGCTTGCGGCTCCATCTATTCTAAGCACAACGACCTTCCGAGTTCGCCGATGCTAGGCGTGGCCATGCAAAGCCTGGTTGGCGGGTCCGCTCTTTGGATCGTCGGGCTGCTTTCCGGCGAGGGTCATCAATTGCATATTGCAGCCATTTCGCTGCGCTCGTGGATGGCGCTTGGGTATCTTATGGTGTTCGGCTCGGGAATTGGTTTTACAGCCTACGTTTACCTTCTGAAGAAAAGCACGGCAGCGCGTGTGGGAACCCATGCGTTCGTCAACCCCGTCGTGGCGCTGTTTCTGGCCTGGCTCGTGGCGGGAGAGTCCATCACGCTGCGCACCGCTTTGGCCGCCGCCGTCATTCTCACTGCGGTGCTGGTGGTGATCACCGCTCCGCATAAGGACCCGCTCGAGGCAGCCGAGGTTCTGCCCAATCCTGGCGAGGCTTGAGCCCCACCTTGCCGACCCAATAACGAACGGTAATTGCAAAGCCGGCTTGGATCAACTAGACTAATCATCTAGGTTAATAACCTAGGTTGTTGGAGAGGAGTCCGGCCATGCGGACTGTGGGCATATTTGAGGCGAAGCAGAAGCTTTCGGAATTGGTGGAGCGGGCGTCGCGCGGGGAGCGGATCCGGATTACGCGTCGGGGCAAGCTTGCGGCGGAGATTGTGCCGGCGCGGGAAGACGAGGTGGACATTGCGGAGCTTTTCGCTTCGATGGAAAGAATTCGGAAGCGTGCTAAGCCTCTTCCGCGCGGCGTGACCATTAAAGATCTGATTGAAGAAGGACGGATGTGAACCGTTTCGTCCTCGATGCGTCGGTGGCGGTAGCGTGGGTTACAGGTGCGACAGTTGATCCGTATGCATCTGCGGTTCAGTCGCATGTGGCGAGCGGATGGCGCGCGATCGTTCCTCCCTTGTGGCAGCTGGAAGTTGCCAATGGCTTGCTGATGAACGAACGTCGAAGGACTCTAACATCAGCAGAAGCTGATCGAGGCCTTCTCGATATGGAGACATTCCTAGCTTCACTAGCGGATCTCGATCCAACGCCGGCGGCAATGCGCGAACTGGCTAACGTCGCGCGTGCGCATCAATTGACGGTCTATGACGCCGCGTACTTGGAACTGGCCAAGCGCGAGAGCCTGCCAATAGCGACGCTGGATAAAGGTTTGCGAGCGGCGGCGGTGAAGGCTGGGGTTGCGCTTTTGAAATGAGCTAAAGGGCGCACGTTTGCGTACCTTGGCGAACCGGCGGGGCATCGGCCATTTGCCACTTGGGTGTGAGGAGCTAACTGGGGGGCTCTGCGTATGAAGAATCTCTTTGAAGCGGCGAGAGTGGAAGAAGTGAAGCAGCGTATCGCGCAGATGAGGGCGGATAGCAAGCGGCAGTGGGGCAAGATGAGTCCGGTGCAGGCCCTCGAGCATTGTTCCAGAGGCATGGAGATGGCGCTGGGGGACAAGACTCCGCAGCGGATGTTAGTGGGGCGCATTGTTGGACGAATGATTAAATCCAAAGTGATGGGGAACGACGAACCGTTGCGCCGGAATTCGCCGACGATGAAGGAACTCGTGGTTCATGATGAACCGGATCTGGCAATGGAACATACGCGATTGTGCGGATTGATCGACCGGTTTGTCGCGGCTGGACCCACGGGGTGCACCGCGCAACCGCATCCCTTCTTTGGCAGGCTAACGCCGGACGAATGGGCGATCTTGATGTATAAGCATCTGGACCATCATCTGCGGCAGTTCGGAGTTTAGCGGCGGCGAAGGTTGCCCCACTGTTTGTAAGGACGAAAACGACAAGTAGTAGGCCACCCGAAAGTAAAGGCGCTGCCACCCGACAGCGAAACAGTCACAATTGGTTTCCACAATGGATCCCGAGCTGAAATAGATACTGCAAGCCATGACGCTGGCGCAGAAATTGCGGGCGGCTGAACGTTTGTATTGGTCCGCGCGGCAACTCAAGGCGGCCGCCCTGCGCGCCGAGCATCCGGATTGGACAGAGGAAGCTATCCAACACGCCGTTCGGCAGATTTTCCTCTATGCCCGAAGCTAACCTCTTTCTGCGCGGCTCCCGCAGCGGGGCTACTCCACATCGGTCAGAAATGCGGATCTGGCACCGTGACGAATGTGAAGGATATTGACGGCGTTTTTGGGTTTGTCCAGTGCGTAGATGATTCTGTATGTGTTCGGTCTTTGGCCAAAGAGCAGATGGCGCAGGTTCTTGTGTTCTGAAGTGACGGGACCGCGTTCGGGGTTTCGTTCCAGACTGTAAATCGCTTCCGCGAGTGCGTTGAACCATGCGAATGCAGTTTCGGAAGAATCGGCTTCTATGAATTCGTAAATGGCTTCGAGATCCCGAAAGGCGCGGTCGCTGAGCCTAACTTGGTATGGCATGGCTGCGGCGGAACGTTTCGAGCGCTTTGCGCGCGGGACGCACGCGGCCCTTCTTCACGTCTTCGAGACCTTGACGAATGCCTTCGAGTGCATCTGCTTGCGCGGCGATATCGAGCAGGCGCTGATAGGCTTCGGCATCTTGGACAACGGCTTCGGCTTTTCCGTTGACCGTGAGAATGAGCGGTTTTTTCGTTTTCTTGAGATGTTTCATGAACTTGGCGGGATTCCGACGAAAAGTCGTCATGGCTTGAATATCTTTTTTAAGGTCGAACATAAAGGCCTCGCACAACGATGGTAGCACCCTTAAAGGTGCGATAGAAGCGAGGGGAGGGTCCCACCGTACCCGTACGCTTTGAAAAACCAACTCCCAAAAGATGCGGCACGCTCGGCCGTCCAACGGGGCAAGCGTGCTTCACCTCGCCCCGTAAATGATTGAAACTGTCACAGGGTGTGGAGCTTACTGCGGAGAGTACTCCACAGTATGGAAATTGTGCAGATTGTCATCGATAGGAGCCTCTTGCGTGCTGCCGATCAAGCCGCACGGCGGACCAAGCGCAATCGTTCGGCATTGATACCGGATGCGCTGCGAGAACATCTGCGGCGGTTGCGCGTTCGAGAGGCCGAAGAACGCGACCGCGCCGGTTACGGTCGGCGGCCTCAAGCGGAGAATGAGTCGCTCACCTGGGAGCCGGAGGCTGCGTGGCCGGCAGAATAGCGCGCGGAGAGGTCCGGCTTTATCAGTTCGCTCCGCCGGATAAAACACGCCCGGTAGTCATCCTCACGCGCGACGGTGCAATTCCCTACCTTTCCGCGGTGACGATAGCGCCAATCACTTCCACCGTCCGCGGAGTCCCGTCGGAGGTACGTCTGGACGGGGACGACGGGATGAACGCCCCATGCGCGGTGAACCTTCACAATGTCATCACGGTTTCGCAGCACCGCTTGGGAAAACGCGTGGCGCAATTAAGCTCGCTGCGAATGAAGGAAATCTGCGCCGCTCTACGGTTCGCTACGGGCTGCGACATCAGCTAAGCGTCGGCTGGCGGCAGGATGGGATTGCCGCTGGCAGTGCTGGATGAGGATTTGCGGGCAGGAACCGACGCCGTCATCCAGTCCAAGAGCATGGAGCCGCCACCCAGCCTAAAAACTCTGAGGCCAGCCTTTCGGCTGGCCTCGCACCCGAGTCCCGAAGAACGCGGGGGGATAAACTCGTTGTACTAGATTACGGCACACACCATTTGGTTAGCTGAAAACTAACCAAAACCGTGCTCAATCTGGTAATGTCTGTAAGTTCCTGAATACAATGGCCAAAGTCAATGTTTACGTCGACGGTTTCAATCTCTACTACGGAGCTGTGAAGGGTTCTCCGTACAAATGGCTTGATCTTGGCGCTTTGTGTCACCGAATGCTCCCTAATGACACAATTCAATCTATCGAGTATTTTACTGCAATTGTGAGCGCGCGTCCATACGATCTTGATCTGCCCGTCAGGCAGCAAATATATCTAAGGGCGCTAAAGACTGTCGGGAATCTAAAAATCGTCAGCGGCCATTTTTTGACGCATTCTTGCCGTATGGTCCTCACCGGCAGCAATCCGCCCCAAAAGGTATGGGTGGACAAGACGGAAGAAAAAGGTTCGGATGTTAACATTGCCTCCCATTTGCTTCGGGACGGGTATAAAGGCGCATTCGAGGTAGCCGTCCTCGTAACGAACGATTCGGACCTTCTAGAGCCAGTACGAATCTTACGGCGCGAGCTCAACCTTTCTGTTGGAATTTTGAATCCACACCAGCATCACAGTGTTGGCCTAAAAGGCGAAGCGACATTTATGAAGCGAATCAGGCAGTCGGACGTGGCTGCATGCCAATTCCCAAATCCAATTACGGATGCCGTGGGCCAGTTTCACAAGCCCTCAACTTGGTGATTTAGGTGAGCTAAATCGGAAAACTATGTGCCGAGAGGGAGGTCTGATCGCGAGAGGGAAGCTCAAGCGAGCTACATGCCCTCCGTCACGCTTCCAGCTAGGTCTTAATAAATAAACGATCTGCTATATTACTGCCATGAATTGGCCCGGCTGGAACGATCTCGATACCATCAAGACGGTCGCTTCAAGAATCGCCGATATCACAGTCGGATGTTGGGCTGCAATGGTTATCCTCGAAGCGCTGGCTCTCTTTCCTACACGTTTTAAGAAGTGGTTCGCTGGCTTTGGTTTCGCTGCGATTGCCCTTGCTGTATGCGGCGAAGTCGTTGTGCGCAGGTATGAGCACCGCAAAGATTTCTTATATGAACAGCATGAAAAGGAAACGACACAAAGACTCAATACAAAGATTGATGAAGCCAGGGCCGATGCAGAAGCAGCCCAGGTAGCGAATGGGGCGGCTGAAAAGAGAGCGACAGACGCCCAGACGATAGCCCGCACTGCCGAGGCTGAAGCGGATGCTTTACGGAAGCAAAACGAGCCTCGTACTTTGACAAAGGAGCAGCAACAAAAAATTTCTGCGTATTTAGATAAATGTCAAGCGGGCGCATTTCTTTTAAATGCATCGGTTGATGAGGCCGATGCACGACCATACGCGGAACAACTCGCCGCGGTCTTTCGGGGCAAGAACTGGCAGGTCAAGATACAAAACTCGATGTTTTCGGGACCTGACATCACGGGCATGTGGATCACCGTTCAAAATCTCAAGTCTGCGCCACAGTCCGCCGTTGATCTGCACAACGCACTGGCCGAAGCAGGCGTGGCTCACTATGTGTTTTACGACCCGACGATAACAAACCCGAACCTCGTGACTCTGTCAATAGGTTTTAAGCCGAAGAAGAAATGACAAAACTATAAGTCATTCTGGACTCTGACCGCGTCCGTGCTCGATGCCAGGAATCTTTTGCACAGGGTCCACAGGGCTGAGGATAAGTGGCAAAAATAATTGTTGCGGGGACTTGACGAAAATAGAAAAGCGCGTATACTTACAAATGGTTCGGGGGTAGCCGAACGTTTTAGGGGTACCTGTAGGAAGTTAGAGGGACCTCTAAGAGCCAGGGGCATCACAGTCGGGTCGAAGAAGCGTCTTCCCAGCGTAATACCAAGCGAAGGCCAAGAAGTAGATCCTATAGTGAGGTTCTTTACGAGCACAGGGTAGAAATATGTCGAGCATCGCGTGGAACCACTCTAGTGTGGGTGGTTGTACCCGGCGCTCGGCGCCGGGTTTTTTATTTTGTGGAAGTGAGTAGTGGATAGTGAGTAGTGGGTAGGCAAAGAAACGCCATCCTGCGGTCACGATTCATCTAACACGGAAGCAAAAGCAGAGCTGGAAGGCAAGATCGCGAAAGCGATCGAGTAAGACCCTTCAGACGGGCTTCGAGACAATCGAAGCATTCCGACAAGCTCGGAATCAAACGTTCTTTGACAACAGAAAGGCTGGCAAGTCCACGCCGATAACTTTGTGGGGATTACGGTTCCCGCAGGGGCAATGGTGTGGATTATTTACAAGTTTGCTCGAGAATCGAGCAATACTGTGGAAGAAAAGGCGGCTTATTCAAAGGCCGTGAGTGGTGACTCGTGACCGGTGACTCGAAAGAGGAGCCGGGGACAAGTGATCAAGCGCGGTTTTCCGAAGACTTCAGAATCGAAAGCCTGCAGCAGATACCTGAGTGATTTTCCAAAAAAATCATAAAGACTTGTTCGTGACTCATGCCCGAGTTGCGACGAGATCGGTTGCGAGGATGTATGGAGCTGAGAGAATCGGGACGTCGATAGCAGGATTTAAAAAGCACGGACTAAGCACCGTGTGAATCGCGCCGGATGAAAATCCGGAGCGGAGTCTGGCAGAAGACGGATTGAGTAAGTTTTATGATTAAGCTACTAAGGGCGTACGGTGAATGCCTTGGCGCCAGAAGGCGATGAAGGACGTGGCTAGCTGCGATAAGCCTCGGGGAGCCGCAAGCAGGCTTTGATCCGAGGATCTCCGAATGGGGAAACCCGACGGGATGAACTCCCGTTACAGCCCGCTGAATACATAGGCGGGTATGAGCTAACCCAGGGAAGTGAACCATCTCAGTACCTGGAGGAAAATAAATCACAGAGATTCCGAAAGTAGCGGCGAGCGAAATCGGAACAGCCCAAACCCAAGTGCTTGCACTTTGGGGGTTGTAGGACCGCATAAGTAGAGTTACCAAACCGACAGCTAGATGAACCTGCTGGAAAGCGGGGCCATAGAAGGTGAGAGCCCTGTAATCGAAAGCTGATCGGACTCGAAGCGGTATCCTGAGTACCACCGGACACGTGTAATCTGGTGGGAAACTGGGGAGACCACTCTCCAAGGCTAAATACTCTCTGGCGACCGATAGTGAACCAGTACCGTGAGGGAAAGGCGAAAAGAACCCCTGCGAGGGGAGTGAAATAGAACCTGAAACCGTATGCTTACAAGCAGTCGGAGGGCAATGGTTGGACTTCGGTCCTTCAAAGCCTGACGGCGTGCCTCTTGCTTAATGAGCCGGCTAGTTAATGTCACGTGCAAGGTTAAGCGCAAGCGAGCCGTAGCGAAAGCGAGTCCGAATAGGGCGACAAGTACGTGGTATTAGACGCGAAGCGGGATGATCTACCCTTGGCCAGGTTGAAGGTCGCTTAACCGCGACTGGAGGACCGAACAGGTGTGAGTTGAAAATCGCTCTGATGAGCTGAGGGTAGGGGTGAAAGGCTAATCAAATTCCGTGATAGCTCGTTCTCCCCGAAATGTCTTTAGGGACAGCCTCATATGAATTACCACGGTGGTAGAGCTCTGAATGGACTAGGGACCAACTCAGGTTACCGAATCCAATCAAACTACGAATGCCGTGGATAACTGTATGGGAGTGAGACTACGAGGGATAAGCTTCGTGGTCAAAAGGGAAACAGCCCAGATCGCCAGCTAAGGTCCCTAACTGTATGCTAAGTGGGAAAGGAAGTGTATTCGCTCGGACAGCCAGGAGGTTGGCTTAGAAGCAGCCATCCTTTAAAGAAAGCGTAACAGCTCACTGGTCAAGCGGATATGCACCAACAATCCAACGGGGCTCAAGCATACGACCGAAGCTGCGAAATGGTTATTTCTTCGGAAATAATCTTTGGTAGGGGAGCATTGCGTGGAGTCTGAAGGCAGACCGAGAGGACTGCTGAACACTACACAAGAGACCCTGCCGGCATAAGTAGCGATAAACACGATGAGAACTCGTGTCGCCGAAAGTCTAAGGTTTCCTGAGGAAGGTTAATCCGCTCAGGGTTAGGCGGGTCCTAAGGTGAGGCCGAAAGGCGTAGCTGATGGACAACAGGTCAACATTCCTGTCCCGCCTGGCGACGTTAATACGATGGGGTGACGCAGAAGGATAAGAGAGTCAGGTGATGGACGTCCTGATTGATCACTGTAAGCCGGATCCCGGAGGCAAATCCCCGGGGTCATTCAACGGTGAGAGTGGTGACGAGGTCACACGACCGCAAAGTCTCCTATTTCACGCTGCCGGGAAAATCCCCTAAGGAGTCGTCCAGGTGCCCGTACCACAAACCGACACAGGTAGACGAGGTGAATATCCACAGGCGCTCGAGAGAACACTCGCTCAGGAACTAGGCACATTAGTCCCGTAACTTCGGGAGAAGGGACGCCGCACTAGGGTTTATAGCCCGAAGCGGTCGCAGCGAATCGCGCTCTGCAACTGTTTAACAAAAACACAGCTCTCTGCTAAGTCGAATACGACGTATAGGGGGTGACACCTGCCCGGTGCCGGAAGGTTAAAGCAAGGGCTCAGCCCGCAAGGGCGAAGGCTTGAACTGAAGCCCCGGTGAACGGCGGCCGTAACTATAACGGTCCTAAGGTAGCGAAATTCCTTGTCGGGTAAGTTCCGACCTGCACGAATGGTGGAATGATAGAGCGACTGTCTTGGCGAGTGACTCGGCGAATTTGTGGTTCCGGTGAAGACGCCGGATGCCCGCATCTAGACGGAAAGACCCCGTGCACCTTAACTGCACTCTGGCCATGAGTAACGGATTGATCTGCGTAGAATAGGTAGGAGCCTGTGAAACCTTGGTTTCGGCTGAGGTGGAGGCATCAGTGAAATACTACCCTGACTAATCTGTCGCTCTAACCTTCCACCCGTGACGGGTGGGGAGACACGGCCAGACGGGTAGTTTGACTGGGGCGGTCGCCTCCTAAACTGTAACGGAGGCGCCCAAAGATCGGCTCAAGCGGATTGGAAACCCGCTGTGGAGTGCAAGAGCATAAGCCGGTTTGACTGTGAGACTTACAAGTCGAGCAGGAACGAAAGTTGGGTCTAGTGATCCGGTGGTCCCGCGTGGAAGGGCCATCGCTCAACGGATAAAAGGTACGCCGGGGATAACAGGCTGATCTAAGCCAAGAGTTCACATCGACGCTTAGGTTTGGCACCTCGATGTCGGCTCATCGCATCCTGGGGCTGTAGAAGGTCCCAAGGGTTAGGCTGTTCGCCTATTAAAGCGGTACGTGAGCTGGGTTCAGAACGTCGCGAGACAGTTCGGTCCCTATCTGGTGTGGGCGCAGGAGATTTGCAGGGAGTTGTCCCTAGTACGAGAGGACCGGGATGAACAGACCTCTTGTGTACGAGCTGTCCCGCCAGGGGCATTGCTCGGTAGCGAAGTCTGGTAGAGATAAATGCTGAATGCATCTAAGCATGAAGCTCGCCCTAAGATAAGATCTCCCAAGGCTTATGGCCTAAGAAGGGCAGTCGAAGACTACGACTTTGATAGGCTGGAGGTGGAAGCGCAGCAATGCGTGAAGCTGACCAGTACTAATCGCCCGTTCGGCTTAATCATAAAACTTTCTCAAAACGTCTTTGAGAGAGAGCAGAACTGGCTCGCATGAGCCAGATGAAAACGCCTATTCTGCTGCAGTAACGTTCGATGGAGAGTCGAACTTGTAAATGCCAGCCAGCTTCTGTTGTCGCACTCGCGTACCTCGCTCGGGATGAGCTTGGATTCAGTTCGCGAGTTTACAGTTTCCTGGTGATCATACCGCGAGGGTCACACCCGTTCCCATCCCGAACACGGTAGTTAAGCCTCGCCGGGCCGATGATACTGCACGGGCAACTGTGTGGGAACGTAGGTCGTCGCCGGGATTAAAATCAGAAAAGGCCGTCTTGAGCAATCAAGCCGGCCTTTTTGTTTTGGTAGCGCGGGCCTTTTTGCCGGCCTTTTTGTTTCCCAGTCGCGGCCACCCTGGCCTTTTGTGACCGTGGCTGAGCCGTCGACCAGCGCGACCCGCCTCTTCGCCTTTCTGAACGATTTTTCTTACGGTGTCATCCCGACCGGAGCGCCGACGCTTTATGTCGGCGCGCAGTGGAGGGACCTCTCTTCGCCTCTCGCCTTGCTGTCATCCCGAGCGTAGTCGAGGGACCTCTCTTCTCTGGGTGGTAGAGCGGAGTAAGAGCAAGAGAGATCCCTACGCTATCGTCGGGATGACAGGCCCGCCCGAGAAGTCAGAAAGAAGCGGAGAAGCCCCCGTTCGCCGTGTATAATCCCTCCGCTATCCCCTCCCATGGTTTACCACATCTATATCATGGCCAGCGCTTCCGGCGTCCTCTATACCGGCGTCACCGGCCATCTCGAATCGCGCGTCCTGCAGCACAAACAGAAGCTCTTCGCCGGCTTCAGCGCCAAATACAACACCACTAAGCTCGTCTACTTCGAGCCCTTCTCCGACGTCCGCGACGCGATCGCCTGCGAAAAGCAGCTCAAGCGCTGGCGCCGCGACAAAAAGGTCTTCCTGATCGAACGCGCCAATCCCACCTGGCGCGACCTCAGCGCCGACTTCCCCCACTGATGCCCGCAAAAAAATCTGTTATCCCGACCGGAGCGCCGACGTCTTTTGTCGGCGCGGAGTGGAGGGACCTCTCTTCTCGGGGTAGCAGAGCAAAGCAAAAGCAGAGGGGTCCCTCCACTTCGGTCGGGATGACAACCGAACGGGAACCGCGAAAATCCTTGCAGCGCACCCATCTGGGTGTTGGCGGTTGGAGGAGTGGCGTGTGCCCCGGACTGGTTTTTCCTTCTCTTGAAGAGGTCGCACCCCTGACGCCCCAAAAAAATCTGTCATCCCGAGCGTAGCCGGGGGACCTCGCTTCTTTTTTCACTCTCTGTCATCCCGACCGTAGCGTCAGCGCCTTTTGCTGTCGCGCAGTGAAGGGACCTCTTTTGCTTTTGTCTTTGTCATCCCGACCGCAGTGGAGGGACCTCGCTTCGCGGCGTTTCAGACATTTGGGTTCGTATCTTGTCTGACTATTGTAGCCCATCGTATCATCCGCATCATGGATGCCGCAGAAAAGCCCAAAGTGTGGTGGACCTACGACCACGCCCGGATCAGATGGGCAATCGTCGGTTCGTTTGTGGTTGCTTGGTTTCTCGCCATCGTATTTCTGTTTTCAGATATCGTGAAAGTGCTGGCCGCACGACCGTGGTGGGAAGATTTGACAGTTGCAGTGGCGACCGCCGCCGTTCCGATTCTGGCTTTCCTTGAGTTGCGCCATTCTGACAAGGCAAATCGGCTGCGTGACGAGGCCAACGAAGAACGGCGTAGGGCTAATCGGCTCACCGAACAAAATGCTCAACTCTCTGCCGCACTGGACGCTGAGCGGAACAAGCATCTAGCGCAGATTGCCAGCGGTATTGATCGCGTAACCCAAGAACAAACCGCTTGTTTGAAGATTTATCCCGCTAGCGGTTCGCGTTACATCCTTAAACCAGCCGCTCAGGGAGGGGCACACGGTGATTTCAGAGGCGGGCATTTTCAGTTTTGGCTGCGCGTCGAGAATGGCGGGAATCGAAATTCGGCAGTCGACAAATACAAAATCTGGATTCAGGAGTTCGACGGAGAGTTTAATGGGATCGTTCCAATACAGGTACGGGGTTTGGTGCCGGGTAGACATTGTCAGCACGGTGTCGGAAACGAGAAGTATCTGAACGAGGCGAATCTTATAAAAATTCCCCCGGATGACAGCACCAGTGTGGGGTGTCTATGGTTCTATCTGCCCGAACTGACTTTGGAAATGTTCGTGAACGCAGGACTGCGAATGCAAGGGCCTCAGCACCGTTTCGGCAATCTTCATTGTCGCCTAACGGTAACTGACTCGAATGGAATTTCGGCAAGCGGAGATTTCGAACTTTCGGAAGACTAATAGCCGCACAGATTCGGGCCTTTGTTTTGTCTAGGACAACCGCTTTTGTCGCGCACCGCTCCGGCCCGATTAGTTGGGAGGCTCAGTAACAGATGGCAAATATGCCTAAATTCGTGGCCTCACTTTTGGAAGTCCGGTAGTGCACGATTACGGTTGTCCCTTCACTTAGATGCGTGCTACGTCTGGCCGGTGGCGAAGAGATTAGTGGGCGGAGTCCGTGCAGTTGGGGTTGACATCGGGGGTGCCGCAACCCTTCGGTGTTAAGGGTGCGGGTTCTGACTTTTCCTCGCAGTCCAACCGTCTCACCAAACTCCCAAATTCCCGCGAACCCCTTCCATCCACTCCACTTCCCCGTCTCACGTTCGAATGATAAAACTACAGTATTGTATCTGGACAGTAAGTCAATCTCATGCTACCATCCTCCATGTTTCGCTCGCACCAGCCCGCCTTTTGTCCCTCCTCCGACAGCTATCTCCTTTCGTTTGATACTGTTCCGCACTCTTTTGCACTCCGTAAAACACTATCTCCCGCTGTTTCAACTACTTGCGCACTCTTTGCACAAAACACCCGGGGTGGGGTATCCCCCTCTATTTCATTGCGTCCATGCCTCGCTGCTTCGTTCCCAAGGCACACGCACGATTTCGCGCAACTCCAATCCCTTCATGCGCCCACGGCCAAAACTCCGGACACCCCCCACCTAGGGGTACCCGCCTCCTCCATCGCCCTCTCTGGTCCACACACCCGTCCACATATCCCTGCCGCGCCGCCCCACATCCAATTAAAATGGAACTTGCCCATCTCCTCGGACAGGGACAACGATCTGAGCACAACTCCCAATGAAATAAAAATAACGGCCGAAGGCAAGCAAGGCCTCGCTCGCGTGTGGCGGGCGTTGCGGCATCGCAACTTCAAGTTGTTTTTCGTAGGGCAAAGCATTTCGCTGGTCGGCACGTGGATGACGCGCATCGCCACGGCCTGGCTGGTTTATAAGCTCACGCGATCTCCGCTGTTGCTTGGCGTGGTTGGCTTTGCCGGCCAGATCCCAACGTTTCTCATCGCGCCGTTTGCGGGCGTATGGGTCGATCGCCTGGATCGCCAGAAAGTCCTGGTTGTCACGCAAGCGCTCGCCATGCTGCAGTCGCTGGCGCTAGCAGTGCTCACGCTCAGCGGCCGCATCACCATCCATGAAATCATCTGGCTCAGCGCGTTTCAGGGTGCGATCAACGCGTTTGACATGCCCGGCCGTCAGGCGTTTCTGGTGCAGATGGTCGAGGACAAGCAGGATCTCGGCAATGCCATCGCACTGAATTCGTCCATGGTGAATCTGGCCCGTCTGGTTGGGCCGTCCCTGGCCGGCGCAGTGATCGCGCTCTTCGGCACGGGATATTGTTTTCTAATCGATGGGGTCAGTTATCTTGCCGTGATTGTCTCCCTGCTGATGATGCGGCTGAGTCCCTTTTTGTCTCCCCGCGCCATCGCGCCGATGTTTCAGCAGCTCAAGGAAGGCTGGGAATACGTCTCGAAATCAACCCCCATTCGCACCATTCTTCTGCTCTTTGGCGTGATCAGTCTAATGGGTTGGCCCTTCACGGTGTTGATGCCGGTCTTCGCCATAAAAATCCTGCACGGCGGCCCTCATACCTACGGATTCCTGATGGGTGCGGTCGGCGTGGGCGCGCTGATTTCCGCATACTCTCTCGCGCTGCGTCCGAACGTGCGCGGACTGACCAAGATGATTCCCATATCCGCTGGCCTGTTTGGAGCTGGACTGATTTTATTTGGAATTTCGCACTTTGTTTGGCTGTCGCTGCTGCTTCTATCGTTTTGCGGATTTGGCATGATGCTTCAGATGGCGGCCAGCAACACCATCATCCAGACCATCGTGGAAGAGGACAAACGAGGACGAGTGATGAGTTATTACACGGCTGCGTTCGTAGGCATGGCGCCCTTTGGAAGCTTGCTCGCCGGAACGCTTGCCGGCGCCATCGGCGCCACGAAAACGGTGATCGTGAGCGGCGTCTGCTGCCTGGCCGGCGCAATCTGGTTTACGACGCGCCTGAAGGAGGTTCGCAAAGTGATCCGGCCGATTTATGTGAATCTCGGAATCGTGCCGCCGGAAGTGAACGCAGTGCTGCAGAATGGCGGTGGCAACTAAGAAGTCTGGTAGCGCGTACGAATCTAGACTGTCGCGTTAGAACACTGGCCTAGACTGCCGCGGAGATTCGCAAGCCATCGAGATTATTTTCGAGAGTGGGCAACGGCGCAAGATTCAGCGCGGCCGACGGATTTTTCATCACATGATCAAACGCCGCTTGGAACCGCTCCATTTCCGATTGCGTGCCGACAGTGATGCGAACATGAGTCGGCCAGACCGGCCACGGGCGGCCGATAAAAACATTTTGCGCCGCCATCGCCGCGATAATTTCTTTCGCGGGACGCTTGGCATCGACCATGAAGCAGTTGGACTGTGAAGGAATGAAGGAGTACCCGTTTTTCGAAAGCCACTCGAAAGTCGCTTCGCGAATGTCCGTATTGATTTTCTTGCGCTCGGGAACGAGGCCAGCATCCTTCAAGCTCGCGCTCGCTGCGGCCACGGCCATGATGGGCATGGCGCTCCATCCAGAAAAGGCTTCGATTTTTTCGAGAAGGTCCGGCCGGGCGATGGCAAACCCGCAGCGCAATCCAGCCATTCCGTAGATTTTCGAGAACGTGCGAAGCACAACCACGTCCTTATCCGCCTTAACGAGATCGAGAGCGGAGGAAGCGCCGGCAAAATGAATATAGGCTTCGTCGACCATCACGATGGAACCCTTCGGTTTATTCTCCAGCAAATACTCGATATCGGAATGGCTGGTGAGCGTTCCGGTGGGATTGTTCGGCGAGCAAACATAAAAAAGACCGGCATCCGGCGCGGCCGCGAGCATGGCTTTCGCATCATGGGAATAAGTCTTCGTCAAGGGCACTTTGACGATGCGAGCGCCGGCAATTTTCGCGGCATGCGCGCCGGCTTCATAACCGGGATCAGCCGTTACGTAGCTCTTTGTGGGAGAAGTAAACGCCAGCACGGCGTAATGGAGCAGCCCGCTCGAGCCGGGGAAGGCGCTGAGGTAATGCGGCTTGAGCCCTTCCATCGCAGAGAATGTCTTCAAGAGATCGTCGGTCATCCAAAACGAGTACCGTCCGCCTTGCGACGCAACATCATTCACCGCTCCGCATGCCACGCCGCAGGGGCCAAGGGGATTTTCGTTGGCGTTGATGAGCACGGCGTCCTTGGGATAGGGGCGCGACGCAGCAGCGGCGAGCATTGGCTCGGTTACGATTCGGAATCCAACAGCCACCGCAGCGGCGGCAGCCGAGACTTGCAGAAAAGAGCGACGAGTTCGACAGGCGGGATTTTCTTCCACGGGCATGACCAACCTCCCTTGTAGCGCTCGCAGAGAGCGAGCCGACTGCACACAAACTATCACGATCAGGGAATGGCGGACATGATTTTTGCATTCATTTTCTTGCTAGGAAGGATTCGTTTTGGCCGGGTGCGAGACTTTCGCCCCAGTAGAATTTCCGGAGAAGAAAAGGAGAAGCGAGTGCAAGGGCAAATCCGGCGAGAATATTAACCTCTGTGTTTTTAGACGGTTGAACGGTTCTCAGGACGCCCGGTATCCGAACCCGCTTGCGCCCTGCAAAATCCAAACTGCACAATAAAGCCCAGAAATATGTACAAAGTACTATTGACTGCACCCGCCCGAGGAAATACCTTGGATCTTGCTGTACCCGGCCGATTACGAAACCACACGCTACGAGGTCAGCATGGCCACCGAAACAGCTGTAAATACCGCCAACCTCCCTTCCGGTAAAGCGCTCGAAGAAAGGTGGGAAAAATTGCGCACCCACCGTCGAATCGTTTCTCGAGTACGATTTCAAGTGGAATGGGAAGAAGGCTCTGAACGCCAGCGCGCGAACGGAGTCACCGTGGATATAAGCAAATCCGGATGCCTGGCTGTTGTGGGCGCCGGCCTTCCCCTGCGCAAACGCGTTCGACTGATCAATCCCACAAGCGGGCGCACTGCGGAAGCGCAAGTAGTTTGGCGCGATCATGAAGCCTGGGATGTGGGACTTGAGCTGGTGAAACCTGATCCCGGCTTCTGGGGCGTGAAGTTCTAAGCGGCGCGGAGCAAGCCTGCGCCATCGCAATCGCTGCGGGAGGATGCCCTTCCCGTCTATTTTCCAGTTGCGTTCATGTTTTTGAGAATAGAGCTTGGCGAAAAGCCAACTTCCGGCATTAGTGCGGCCATTCGTCCTTTGGCAAGCTCTTCTGAATCGTTTCGAGGTTTTGGAAACCGTCTTTGATGACGGTTTGCATCACATTGTTCTTGGTCACCACGATAGGTGTCAAATAGATCGCCTGGACCATCCTCGTTCCATTCGGTATGGAGATGGCGTTTCGAATGGGAGTGCCCGCAGCGAGATTCACGGCGGCCTCCGCGGCCAATCTTGCTTGCAGCTTAAGCGGCTTGTAAATCGTCATAGTCTGCGTGCCGGCCAATATTCGAATGATGGCGGCAAGGTCCGCGTCCTGGCCGGAGACCAGAACTTTGCCGGCGAGTTTATGCTCGGTGAGGGCCTGAATCGCGCCTCCCGCGGTTCCATCGTTCGAAGCCACCACGGCTGTGATATCTCCGTTTGTAAGGCCGATCGCATCGGACATGATCACGTAAGCCGCAGCCGGATCCCAATCCTTAGCCCAGGAATTGCTCACAATCTTTACTTCGCCTTTATCGACCAATGGTTTCAAGACTCGCAACTGCCCCACGCGCAAAAGCTGAGCGTTACTGTCCGCGGGTGAACCGCCGATCAGAACGTAATTGCCCTTAGGCGCCAAGCGGGCGAGAAAGGAAGCCTGCAGCTCGCCAATTTCTTCGGGATTGGTTCCAATGAAGAGCGAAACATCGCTGTTGCGAACCGGGCGCTCGTAGCAAAGCACGGGGATGTGCCGCGCGTTTGCCGCGGAGACAATCTGCGCAGCCTTGCTCGTGTCATGCGCGACCAGGACGAGTACTTTTACTCCCTCATCCATCAGCTTTTGGGATTGCTGAAACTGAAGTGCGTCGTCTCCCTCGGCCGTTTCCACCAGCACCTGCGCCCCCAGCTCCTTGGCATGATCCTGGAAAATGCTGAGATCGGTTTGCCAGCGCTCGACTTTGAGCGAGTCCATCAGATAGCCAATTTTTAGAGGAGACTTTTCGGGCGCGTTGGTTTGGCCCTGCGCTTGGGGAACGGCCCATGCGGTAAGCGAAGCCAGGAAAATGGCGAGGAAGAATCCACGCGACCAACGATGCATTCTTTTTCTCCGGTGAATAAGTAAAACCGTAACATTAGGTTGCGCTTGCCTCAAATTTATAAGTGCCATGAGCGGACCAAGAGTAAAGGGCACAAACACCGGTGACCGGTTTCGCGACAAGCCGTCCCATAAGCAATCATCGAGCGATTGGGCAAGGAGAGGCGCGCTTCGCTAAATGGCTGTGAGAAAAAGAGTTAGCAGCCCGCCGCCTATGGAAGTTCTCTTGCTCCGCTTATGCATGTAGACATTCTACGTCCCCATGGTGTAGAACATCTACATCCAGAGGTGAACATGGCTCCGCGCTACCAGAACCGTATCGAGCTGTTACAAGGAACTCTCGATCTGCTGATCCTGCAGACACTCCGCTGGGGGCCGCAACACGGCTACGGCATCAGCCAGGCCATCCACGTGAATTCGGGAGATATTCTGCAAGTCGATACCGGCTCGCTTTATCCTGCGCTGCACCGGCTCGAGCGGCAAAAATGGATCACCGCGGAATGGAAACTTTCTGAAAACAAGCAGCGCGTCAGGGTCTACCGCTTGACGGTGAGGGGAAAGAAACAACTGGAGACGGAGCGCTCGCGCTGGGCGCAGGTTTCGGACGCCATCGCGGGCGTGCTCAATCCGGCGAAGAAGGAGAGTGAAGCGTGACCTTTTCCTTTTGGCGTCGCCGGAAACGAGAGAGCGAACTGGACGAGGAACTGCAAAGCCATCTGCGGATGGCGGCGCAGGACCACGCCGACCGGGGTGAAACGACGGAGCAAGCGCACCGCGGCGCGCAGAGAGAGATGGGCAACGTGGCCTTGATCAAGGAAGTCACGCGAGAGATGTGGGGCTGGGGCTCGCTTGAACGGCTGATGCAGGATTTGCGGTATGGCATCCGGGTGCTCGCGAAGTCGCCTGGATTCGCGGCGGTGGCGATTTTGACGCTCGCGTTGGGGATCGGCGCGAATACTGCGTTGTTTTCGGTCGTAAACGGTGTGCTCTTCAATCCGCTGCCGTATCCGCATCCCGACGAGCTCGTGTGGGTGGCCGAAAGCAAACCGAACTTTGCGACGGGTTCGATCTCCTTCCCAAATTTTCGCGACTGGCGAAAAGAGAACCACACTTTTTCTTATATGGCTGCTTACCGCCCCTATTCCTACAACTTCACGGGGATGGGCGATGCCGAGCAACTGCGCGCCATGCTCATTACCTCGGATTTTTTCGCCGTCCTCGGCGTGCATCCAGTCGCCGGGCGGTCGTTCGTTTCGGGTGAAGATGAGATTGGCGCGGCTCCGATTGCCATGATTACCGCCGGCTTCTGGAAACGAAAGTTTGGATCTTCGCTGGACGCGATAGGGAAGACGCTCACGCTGGACGGCAAGAGCTACACCATCGTTGGCGTGATTCCGCCAGGTTTCGATCTTGGCTTGAACAGTTTCCGCAACGTCGATGTCTACGTCCCGCTCGGCCAGTGGAGCAATCCTTTGCTTCCCACGCGCGGCGCCGGGCTCGGCATCCATGGGATAGGCCGGCTCAAGGAGGGCGTCTCGATCGCCCAGGCTCGCGGCGATATGCAGGGAGTTACCGATAGCCTGGCCGCTGAATACCCCGACGCAGACAAGGGCATCGGCGCGGCGGTGATGTCCTTGAAACAGACGATTGTCGGAGACCTCCGTCTGTTTCTTCTGGTGCTGCTTGCGGCGGTCGGCTTCGTGCTCCTGATCGCTTGCGTGAACGTCGCCAATCTGATGGTTGCGCGCTCCTCCGTGCGGGCGCGCGAATTCGCGATTCGCGCCGCGTTGGGAGCAAGCCGCGGAAGAATACTTCGCCAGCTTCTTACGGAGAGCGTTTTGCTTTCGCTTACGGGAGGAGCGCTGGGTTTATTGCTCGCGGGATGGGGAACGAAAGCGGCGCTGCATCAGTTGCCGGTCAGCCTGCCGCGCTCGATCGAAGTTTCGATCGACGCGCCTGTGCTGATTTTCACGCTGGTTATTTCGCTGGCATGCGGGATTTTCTTTGGCTTGGCTCCCGCGTTCAAATCGGCTCGCTCTGATTTGCACGAAACTCTAAAAGAGGGAGGCCGTGGCGGCAGCGGTTCTCGGCGCCGCGCGCAGGGAATTTTCGTCGTCGTGGAGATGGCCCTGGCGCTGGTGCTGCTTATCGCGGCCGGACTCATGATCCGAAGTCTCGGTGCGCTCTGGCGCGTCAACCCGGGCTTCGATCCGCACAACGTGCTGACGTTTGGCGTTGCGCTGCCACCGTCGATGGACCATGGCGGGCCGGCCGAGGCGCGCGCTACGTTGCGCCAACTGAACGATGCGCTGGCAGCGGTTCCGGGAGTCACGGCTTCTTCCTTGTCCTGGGGAGCGATTCCGCTGGACAGCGACGACGAAGATCTTTTTTGGATCGAGGGAAAACCTAAACCTGCCACGGAAAACGACATGAGCTGGGCGCTGAGCTACGTCGTGCAGGAGGATTATCTGCGGCTGATGAAGATTCCGCTGGAGCGCGGGCGGTTTTTCACGGAGCGGGACAATGAAACCGCTCCGCACGTCATCGTGGTGGACGATGTTTTCGCGAAGCAATACTTTCCCGGCCAGGACCCCATCGGCCAGCACGTTTTTCTGCAAAACAAAGGCGGACGCGCGGAAATTATCGGCATTGTCGGGCACGTAAAACAGTGGGGGCTCGATACCGACGACACGGAATCGTTGCGCGCGCAACTTTATTTTCCGTACATGCAGCTTCCCGACGAAGCCATGGATGCATCTTCCTGGAGCGGCACTGGAGCGCTGGTGCGCTACGATGCGCATACACCGGCCATCGCGGACGCGATTCGCGTGGCGGTGAAAAAACTGAGCAGCGGGCATGTGATGTACGGAGCGCAGACGATGGACGAGATTATCGCCAGCTCGCTTGTCACGCGGCGAGTCTCGATGGTCTTGCTTGGCGTTTTCGCCGGGCTCGCGCTCGGGCTGGCGTCCATTGGAATCTACGGCGTGATTTCCTATCTGGTGGGGCAGCGCACGCAGGAGATCGGCGTGCGCCTGGCGCTTGGCGCGAAACGCGTGGACGTTCTGCGGCTGGTTCTAGGCGAGGGCATGAAGATGGCCGCGGTGGGGCTGATCGTGGGGCTGCTTGCTGCTCTCGGATTGACGCGACTTATGGCAGGGCTGCTGTTCGGCGTGAGCGCGACCGATCCGCTCACGTTCGCCTTAGTGGCGGGGCTTCTTGCCATCGTGGCCCTGGCGGCATGTTACATTCCGGCGCGGCGGGCGATGCGCGTCGATCCCATCGTGGCCCTTCGCTATGAATAGCTGAGCGACACTGCTTTTTTTTGAAGTTACGTAGCACGAGAGAGCCAGGCGTCGACGCGGGGAGAAACCTTGGCGCAGAATTGGGCCACGACGATCGCCGCGAGCAGGCCGGTAAAGACGTCCATGGTGTAGTGCGCGCGCAGAACGAGCACCGCGGCAATCTCGAAAAGGACGATTCCCACTGCCGCGAACGCGAGCCATCGTTTTCCCAGGCGCGCCATTTCGATTCCGCCAAACACGGCAATGGCGGTGTGCCCAGAAAAGAAAAAGTCGTTGCCTACATTGTACGTGACCAGCAGCGAAGGAAATCCCGGGTAGTGCCAAATCATATTTGGGGGTGGCGGAAGCGCGCAGATGGCTTGCATGATTTGGCGTAACCCGAGCAGCAACACAAGCCCCAAGAACGGGCGCACGCTCGGCCCGAAGAGCCAGCGCGCGAGCAGGAAAATTCCCAGCCCATCGATCAATCCGGAACTAACAATCAAGAGAGCATTGGCTGCGGAGCGCGAATGGTAGAAATAGGAATTGAGGCCCGCCGTCAAAGTGTGAAGCGCGTCGCCGACGCCGGCTGGCGGCGCCGCTCGCCGCGCGATCAGCGATTGCGTCCAAAACCAGATACCCAACGCCAGCGCCGTAAGCGCAAGCCGAAAGAGGACGCGACGCCACGTGCGCGAACTCTCGTTGTTTGTCATTTGCGGTGGGACTCGACTCTGGCGCGCTCGATCTGCTTACGGGCGTTCATGCCGGTTTTGCGACTTCCAGCGCGAGTTCGCGGGCCTTTCGCAAATCTAGCTTGCCGGTGCCGAGATAGGGCAATTTTTCTATGCGCAAGAATTGATCCGGCCTCGGCCGCCACAGAGCAGGCAGGTCGCACTTGACCAGCAGCTCGAGCGTTTCTTTCAGCTTCTCTTCCGGCAGCGTGTGCAGCACCATCAGACGCTCGCCTTTTCGTTCGTCGGGCACGGCGGTCACCACGAACTCCTGCTCGGTCGCGGCCGCGAGTTCGTGCAATTTGTCCTCGACCTTGATGTGCGGCACCATTTCGCCGCCAATTTTGCTGAAGCGGCTCAAGCGATCGGTCACGCGCAGAAAACCGTCCTCGTCGAGCATCGCGATGTCGCCGGTGTTGTACCAGCCCTCGTGCAGCACAGCCGCCGTTTTTTCCGGCTGATTCAAGTAGCCTTGCATCACGTTTGGTCCGCGCACGAGCAACAAGCCAGCCTGATTAACGCTCAGAGGTTGTTGCGTCTCGGGATCGATAATTTTCACGCTCATCCCCGGCAGCGGGTGGCCGATGCTGCCGCGCTTTGCTCCCACCTGGCGGAAAGACGCGGCCCGAAAATCCATGGTGTTCACCGTTACCGCCGGCGAACATTCGGTGCAGCCGTAGCCTTCGAGCGGCCGGATGCCAAAGCGATCCTCGAATGCCTGGGAGATTCGCTCCGGCAGCTTTTCCGCGCCTGCCATTACAAAGCGCAAGCTGCCGAATTGCTCGGGCTCGCAGCGGCGCGTATACGCATTGAGGAAAGTCGGCGTCGCAAGAAGCATCGTGACGGCATATTTGTTGACGAGCGCGCCGATGACGCGCGAGTCCAGCGGATTGGGATGAAACACGACGCCGATTCCCGTAGCCGCGGGGAGGCAGAGCGTGCCGGTGAAGCCGAAGGAATGAAAGAACGGGAGAATGCCCATGATGCGATCGTTGGGATGAAGGAGAAAGACTTGGTTCAGTTGCTCGACATTTGCAGCCACGTTGTAGTGCGTCAGCACCACCCCTTTGGGGTCGCCCGTCGAGCCGCTTGAGAAAATAATCGTCGCGATATCGTCTAGCTGCGTCTTGCGTGTTGCGCCTGCATACTTCTCGATGGTCCGCGCCGGCAGGAAATAAACCAAAGCCGCGGCAAGACGCTCGAAAAGCCGTGGCCTCTGCGCCAAATCTTCGAGAAAGACTGTCTCCGCGGGCGGCTGCACGTGCACTCGCTCCAGAAATGCCCGCGCGGTGATCACCGTTTTCAGGTTGCACTGGTTTGCGCACGACAAAAGTGTTTCGTTCGAAGCGGTGTAGTTCAGATTCACCGGCACTTTTCCCATGAGCATGGCCGCGAAATTCACCAACGCTCCAGGAATCGATGGTGGCAGCAATACGCCCACCATTTCCTGTCCGTGCCACGTTTTCCGCAACCGCCTTGCCAGGAAAAGCGTTCTTGTCAGCACATTGAAAAAAGTGAGCTTCGGCGTTTGCCCATCGGCCATGGCGAAGCGGAACGGATGGCGCCGCGCCGTGTAAAGAAACGTACGCGGTAGCGGCTGCATCTGGCGCTTGCGCCGCTCGAATGCTTCCGCTCCCAGATCCTGCACGGCTTGGCGCGCTTCCTGCGCGGTTGCCGTGGGGGGCAGCGCCGCGCCAAACGTCACGCGCACGGGGTACGGAAGATGTCGCGGAAATTTCCAGAGGAAGCGCCCGCCCGCAAAACTGAAAATCGATCCCCACACGCCATCCAGATTCACCGGAATAATCGGAACGTCCACGCCTTTGATGATGCGTTCCATGCCGCGGCGAAACGGCATCATTTGCCCGATGCGCGTCATCTGCCCTTCCGGGAAAATACAGACCAGTTCGCCGTCTTGAAGCGCTTGCGTAGCGCGGCGCAGCGAGTGGATCATTTCGCGCGGGCCCTGATCGGAGGAAATCGGAATCACGCCCAGGATTTTCGCGAACGGCTTTACCAATGGATGGTCATACGACCCTTTGAACATCAGGAAGCGCACCGGCCGGTCCAGCGCCGCGAGAAGCAACACCGCATCGGCCATCGAGACATGGTTGGGAACGAGCAGCGCGCCGCCGCGCGCCGGAACCCGCTCGCGCCCCGCGACATCGAGCCGGTACAGCGTGTGCGTCAGCATCCACAGCAAAAGCCGCAGCAGCGAATCTGGCAGCAGCCACAAAACATAAGCCGTCGCCGCCAGCGTCGCGAGAGAAGCCCAAAGAAAAATCGACGCCGGGCCGAGATGCGCGAAACGTGTCAAAAGATAATAAGCACCAGACGCCGCGCCGATTCCGACGAAGGAGAGCAAGTTGGCGGCCGCAATGATTCCGCCTTTCGTGTCCTCCTCAGGACGGTGCTGGATGAGGGCATTGATGGGAACGATGAAAAATCCGCCAAAGAATCCCAGGCCAGCCAAGAGGAACAACACTGCTTCGAACGCGAGCCCGTGCATCGAAAGCAGAATTCCAAGCACGGTCATGCCCAGAGATCCCAGCGGAATCAGCCCGTATTCAATTTTCCCGGCGGAAAGATAGCCGGCTGCCAGGCTGCCCACACCGATGCCAATCGCAATCGCCGCCTGAAGAATTGCGTTCGAAGAAGGCCGCAACTGGAGGACGTCCTGCCCGTAAACGATGATGTCAAACTGCAGCAACGCGCCGAGGAACCAAAAATAGGTATTCCCAAGAACAGCGAGCCAGAGCACGCGATCAGCGCGGATCCGCTTTCCTTGCGACCACAAATCTCCAAGAAAATTTGCGCGAAATGTTTTCAGTGGGTCGGCCGCAGGCACGCGCGCAATCCCCTGGCTGAAGAGAAGCCCGAGGAGAGCGCATCCTACAAAGACCGCGCCCGAATATCCCTGATGACCGCGGAAGCTTTCCGCCATGAACCCCGCCGCGACGCTCCCGGCGATCACCGCGATGAAGGTTCCCAGCTCGATGACTCCGTTTCCCCAGGACAATCGCTCCGGCGGCAGCAACTCAGGCAGCAATCCATATTTCGAGGGCCCGAAAATCGCCGCCTGCGTGCTCGCAAGAAATACCGTGGCCATCTCTAGTGTCAGATTTCCCGCGGCAAGCGCCGCCACCGCCAGCCCCATCACGCCGATCTCGAACACCTTGGTCCAGATCGTCACGCTCCGTTTGCTGAAGCGGTCCGCGAAATACCCGCCCGTCATCGAGAACAAAATGAATGGCGCGGCAAACAGAAAACCGACAATCGGCACCAGCCGGTCGCGATCTACCTTCGCGAGATTCATGGCCAGAATCAGGAAGATGACGAGCTGCTTCAGGCCGTTCTCATTGAACGCGCCCTGAAACTGTGTGGCGATCAGGCTCCAAAAGCCGCGCCGCCACTTGCCGGCATTCTCTTCTTGGAAAGAACTTCCGTCGTCTGACATGCAGGCGCACCCACGCATTCCAGTGGAAGTTACGGTGTTAGAACGATTTTAACAGTCCTTCTTGCACACACGCGTCCCGCGGCAGCTAGCTGTGCCGAAAACGAGACGCTTGCTGGTAGGGTTACGGTGGCTTAGGCCCGCCGAAGCCCGGCTACGGTTTCGGAGTTGTGGTTTCGGGTTTTGCCGCAGCCGGTGTTTTCCGGCCAGCGTTCAGGTGGTCGAAGTTGAGCGCCGCATTGAGCAGCAACATGAATTCTCCCTGCGTCTCCTGCCGCCACATGGGATTCGTGGCAAACAGCACGACGTGTCCCTTGCCCACCGGCACGTCCACGATGACCGGCGCCTCCGCCAATTCTGGAGCGCCCGCCAGCATGCCGCTGATCCACAAGTCTTTTACATCGGCGAAGCGCAGCACCACGCGCGGGTAAAGCGAAGGCGGCGGAAGCGACGCGCTGAGAAACGAGCGCATATCCGGATCGACGTACAGCTCTTGTTCTGCGCGGCTCCGGTGCACCGGCGGTTCCGGTGCCGTCCACGGCCGGCCCTGCGGAATATCGGGATCGGTCAGCGATCCCCTGCCGCTGGTTCGCGATGCGCCTCCCTCTTCCGCAAAAAATCTTCCAAATCTGCCCGCCACGGAAACATTGAACACCGGCGCTTGATTGAAGTACACGCCCAGAGAATCGTCATAGCCGTAAACGATCGGGCTGTCTTTATCCTCGACCGTCGCGCGCGCGATCATGCCCCGCGCTTGCAATTGATGCGTCTCCTTGATGGTCACCGTATCCGTGATCCCCAAATCGATCGGCAAATGCGTGCTCGGTCCGATGGGAATGAAAAGTCCGCCGTCCTCGATGAATTTCTTGAGATGCGCCACGCCTTCAAAACCCAAACCGCCGCGGATGTCCGCAGCATGGTCGATCAGGCCGAAGTTTGGCGTCGTGGGAGTCGTCTCCCAGGGAATGGGCCCGCCGGCTTCGCTGCCGTCCGCATTCTTGCGCGCCGGAATGCCGTTCAGAATCTGCTCCAGTCCGAAGAACGTGGGAGGAAACAGGATGACGTCGTACTTTTCGCGCAAGTCCGGTGTATTGCGAACCGTGATGTCCGAAATGTAAGCGTAAGGCACCCCGGTCTCTTCCAGTCCGAGCCGGAACCAGCCTTCGTTTTGCGTGTCCGTCCAGTTATGCATCAGCGCGATGCGCGGCACGCCAACTTCGTGGCGCGCCACGTCCGGCAGGGAGTCCGCGCTCGTCACGCGCACGCCAAGCTCGCGTGCCGCCGCGTTCAGCCGCAAATCCAGATCGGCGGGATTGCCTTCCACAGGAAGAATAAAGGTGCCAGGAACGAATTTCTCGCCCCCAGCTTCGAAGGCGTCTTCCGCCGCGAAAAACTTCACGTCTTTCAGCCGGAAGCGCAGCGTCGCCAGGCAAGGCTCGCCGGTAGCGTTGATCACATAATATTTCACCGCGGGCGATTTGCCTCGTTCCGCGTGCGGCGGAATGATTCCTCCCCCGTCGTATCGCGCGGCCCGGTCCACCAGCGTCATCGGAGCTTTCAATATCGCCGTGTCCGTGATCCGCACTGTCTTGACATTCCGCAACGGCCCCAGCGTCCAGCCAGTGTCATCGTACGGCCGCGGGTCATTCGTCGAGTAATACTGCGTGTCCAGCAGCATGTCCGCCATGCGGCTGTAAGGCTGGTCCATCCGAATGATGTAGCTTCCCAACGGGAGCTTCGTGCCCGTCGGCTCTTCCGGCTTCTCTTCGGCTGCTTCTTCCTTGCCCTTGTGCGACCTCTTCCGCTTCGTTTTGTCGATATCTTCGTCTTCCATCTTGGCGTCGGACTTCGCGACGGTAGCTTTCCCCGCGGCAGAGCCGGCATCACTCAATACAAAATCTTCCTCGAGTTTTTGCACTTCCACGCCCTGCCTCTGCAGCAAATTCGCCAGTTGTGCCGCAAGCTCCGGGCGCCTCCCGTCATTCACGATGGCCCACGCCGCCGGGCCTTCCGTCGTTGCTTTTGCCACGGAGCGCTTGCTCTTCTCATAGAAATCCTTCAGCAGCTCCTGCCCGTGTTGCGCGGTGTAGTCCAGCGAAAGCAGCAATCCGCTTTCTTCGAGGTTGGTGTTGTCGCGCAAAGACCACATCACTTTGGGCAGCGGCGGATTGGGCCGGAACCATGTGCGGCTCGTTGCGTTTGGCCCCACTTCGGCTTCTTTCGTCTCCGGCGTGCTATTGCCATACGTTTCGTAAAATCGCCCGATCGAGTTGTGCCCGTTCGCAACATAAAACATGTAGTTGGGCGCCCAGCCGTCATAGAAGCCGTGTGTCCACACGCCAACGACGCCCCGCTCCGTCAATCCCTGCACATCGTTGTACGCGAATCTCTGCCACTCGCTGATCACGATGGGGTCCAGCCACGCGTTATACGGCCCCGTTCCCGTCGAAACGTAAAGATAAGGCTCGGACTCATGCAGGTCGTGGAGCACCTGCGGATGCCAGTCTAGAAATGTCTGCATCATCATTTGCGAAAGCTTCAGGCCCATCGCAATACCGTCGCGATTGTTGTCATGCTGGACGTAGTGGCCCCAATAAACGAGATCCGGCTGGGGCTTGTCGGGATTGGCCTTCTTGTAATTCCAAGAATCCACCACGCGGTCGTGCCCGTCCACTTCGACAATCGGCGTGATCAGAAAAATCGCGTTCTTGCGGATGTTCTCGATGAACGGCGAATCTTCCACCGCAAGCCGGTACGCCAGTTCCATCAGCATTTCCGGCGAACCCGTTTCGGGTGAGTGGATCGATCCGGAAGCCCAATAAAACGGTTTGCCAACGGAAATGAGCTGCTGTGCGTCCGTGTCCGTGATTTTGCGCGGATCGGAGAGTTTTGCCGTAATGTCGCGCAGGTGGTCGAGCTGCGCGATGTTGGCCTCATCGCTCACGGCCACCAGCAGAAAGTCGCGCCCCTCTTCCGATTTGCCCACGCGGTAGACTTTCACGCGCGGGCTCGCCTTCGCCAACGCGTCGTAATAGCGGTAAATGTCTTTCGAATAGGTCAGGTAGCCCGGCGCTCCCACGATGTGGCCGAGAATTTTATCCGGCGAGGGCACCGTGGCCGAAGCCGGCAAATGATCGACGAGTGTAGTGGTGAAAAATGGCTCCGTGGTGTATTCGTGAATCTTCTTTCCGTACTCCTTGTCGTTCGCAGAGCCGCTCTGCGCCATCGCAGTCGCAGCCGTGAAGCTGGTGAAAAGTAGAATCGCCAGAACGGGCAGGCAAATCTTCACGAATAAACCGCGCCCTGCCTGGGCAGATTCACACGAATTCCGACTCTGTATTTTCATCATCGCCTCACTTTTGATTGCTTCCGGTTCCGGCCGTCCACCGCAGCATGTGACGCCGCGCCCGCAACAAACGTTTCAGCCCTTTTCGAGTACGAGCTTCACGAAGAACCGGCGTAGCATAATGCTTCCGTGGCTCGGAGGGAAGAATGACCGACCAGCCCGCAACGCAAAAAACCGTACTGATCACCGGCGCGACCGACGGCTTGGGCCGCGCGGCAGCCCTTTTGCTCGCACAGCGCGGCTATCGCGTTTTCGCGGCGGGCCGCTCGGCGGAAAAGCGCGCTCGGCTTGACGCGCTCGCCCGCGAAAAATCCTTGCCGCTCGAAACGCTCGAGATGGATGTTTGCGACAACGCTTCCGTTCAGCACGCCGTCGCAGCCGTTCTCGCAAAAGCCGGCGCTCTAGACTTCCTCATCAACAACGCCGGCGTCAACTTCACTGCGGCCGTCGAGGACCTGCGCCTCGAGGATTGGCGCCGCCAGTTCGAAACAAATTTCTTCGGCGTTTTGCGCGTGACGCAAGCTGTACTCCCGCACATGCGCGAACGCAGGCGTGGCCGCATCTTGATGATGAGTTCTGTCTCGGGATTCGTAACCGCTCCGACGCAAGGCGCTTACAGCAGCAGCAAGTTCGCGCTCGAAGCCGTCAGCAACGCGCTTCGTCTCGAGTTGTACCCCTTCGGCGTTGAAGTTGTCCTGATCGAGCCCGGCTATATCGTCACCGGCATCCAGCAAGCCGCTCTCGAACTCTCCAAGCCCTATCTCGATAAAATGAAGAGCGGACCCTACGCCCCGCTCTATGCGCGGTTCTTCGAAAGCGTCACCGGCGCCCGCGCCAAATCGGAAACAACTCCCGAAGACTGCGCGCGCGTCATTCTCCGGGCGATGGAAGCTCCAGCCCCAAAAGTCCGCTACCTTGTCACGCAGTTGGCGGTCGTCGCGAAATGGTGCAAGCGCTTATTGCCGGATAAGGCCGTGGACGCCGTCTTCCGCCGAAGATTCGGAATCAGCCGCGCGCAATAAACTTCTCACGCGCGCCGAACGCAAACGCCGCCTGCCTCGTCCTTATGGATTGGAAACCTGGAATGAGAGGCTGTTCTCGCGCAAATCCTGCCACTTCTTGGACCACGCCTCGTGCACCGGGCTCTCGGAATAGTCGGCAGCAGCATCAGGGCTGGTAAATTCGATTGCGTACACGCCGCTGAAGTCCTGCAGTTGATTCCGTTCCGTCTTGATCCAAATGTTTTTGATGCCGTGAATTTTCGCCGCCATCTCCTTGATCCCGTTGATGGCGTTTTCCCGGTCGTAATTCGAGGTAGCATCCTTAAACTTATAAACCACAATGTGCAGCACTGTTTTAGGTTGTCCGAAACGGTTTTGCGCCGCCACGCTGCGCGCGTGCAAGGATCCCGCGGCAACTCCCGCGATAAACAATCCCGCTCCCAAAAGAACCTGCATGATTCGTTTGCTCGTCGATCTCATGTTGTCCTCCCTGCGTTCCTGCTCAGCAAGTCTATGAAATTGCCTGTCAACGAAGCAACCTGCAGCTTCACACTCTTCGTCCCGCTCGCGCCAAACTGTTTGACGGACACGCGCCGCGACCGCTACGCTCCCAAGGCGCGCCTTTCGAGGACGAAATGGATTTTTTCCCCGCCGATTCGCCGGCCGATCAATTGCAGCAAGGAAAGCTGCCTCCGCTCCCGCAGCTCTGGGTCGGCTATTTGCTTGGTTTTGCCACTATCGTTGCCGAATATGTGGCGCTCTCCCTGCATCCGGAGCTGGCCAAGGCCCAATTCGCGATTCCGCCTTTGTACTTGTTCCTGGCGATGTTCGTCGGCATCGTTTATTGGCTGGTCTGCATTCATCGTTATCACGTCGTTCTGCAGCACGTCCCTGGCTGGAAGCATCCTGTCTCGCCCGCGCGTGCGGTGGGCTTTCATTTCATTCCCGTTTACTATCTGTATTGGATTTTCAAATGGCCCAGTGAAATCGCCAAATTCGTGAACGCGCGCTTCCAGCAGCCCGTGATGAAGCCCTATTTGTCAGGCTCCATCATCCTCGCTGGATTTGCCATGGGCCTCTTCTTTGATCCAGGCTTGGGACTGATCGTATTTTTCACGGCGGCCTCGTATATTTCAGCCTGTCTTCGCCGGGCGCTTGCGTTACCACCCGTGCCGCCCGCGGCTCCGCCTCCTTCGGCGGAATGAATTTACACACGGAGATGAGAGTGTCACTGCCGATGCTCGGAATGTAGTTGTTGGAAATCTTCCCTCGATCTAACTCTCGCCTGCCGCAAACAAAACGGCCCGGCGAAGAAATCTTCACCGGGCCGTTCTTCTTTCAAAACTAAGATCCAAGTTCCTACGTTGTCTTTGCAGCGCCAGCAGTGCTGCCTTTTCCCAGACTAATTCTCAGGTTTATTAGGCGGGGTGCCATTCTTCGGATCGGCTTGAGCGTCGGCGCTCGCCGCGATCGGCTTCCCCGCGGAAGAACCAAAGCGCGTCAAGTACGGCATAAACGGCGTCAACTCGAACGGCATCTTCTCCCGCTCCGCAATGACGCCCACCGGCTTGCTCTTGATCAGCTCCAGCTTGTCGTTCCACGGATCCACCTTCACGCGCCCCCCGATCGGCAGTGCCGCGATCAGTTGCGGATTCGGCTTCGTCGGATCCGCCGAAGCGGTTGATTTTATGTCCGCGATCGCCGGAACCCTGTCTCCCAGATGCGGGCTGATCAGGTTCGGGATCTCCTTCTGGCGCTGTTGCAGCGCCGCCAGGAAGAGCGCCGCTTCCCCAAGCTGATTCTTGTATGGCGAATTCGTCAGCAGCTTGACGGCCTCCGCGTTCGCCGCGTCCTCCTCTGCCGCCGTCCGTCCAAACCCGAAGTGCCGGAACGTTTCCTTGTCATCCACCAGCAACTGGTCGAAAAACGCAAAGTTCGAATCCATCCGGTGCCCCAGAATCACGTGGCCCAGCTCGTGCGCCAGTATCGTCGCAAAGCTCGCCTCATCCGGCAGCACGTCGATCAGCCCGCGGCTCAGCACGATCGTGTGTCCCAAGGTAAAGGACTCCAGGGTCGTCGTCATCAACACGCGGCACTGCACCTCCGGCTCGATATCCAGATTGTTTGTCACCTCGAGGTTGTTCACGATCGTTTCCAGTGCCTTGTCCACTTCGCCTCTCGGCGCCAGCAGCCCGATTCGCTCCAGCCGGTCCGCCACGTTATCTTCCGCTTGGCGGTCCCACGTCCGTTGCGCCTGCACCGGCGTCAGATCGTTCGCCGTTTTCGTGTCGTCGTCCACCGGGCTTTCCACCAGAATCTTGCTCAGCTCTTCTTCCTGCTGCGCGTGGCCCAGGTTGTACCCCCACAGCCGCGTCTGCGCCTTGAAGTCCAGTTTCTTGCTCATCGCGTAATGCAGATCTTTTTCTTCGCTGTAGACGAAGGACGGCATCCACATCCCCGGCTGCACGTTCGTCCTCCAGCTGTCGAAATGGAAGTACCAGCTCGAGTGTCCTCCGCCGCTGTACGCGCCGTTGAACCGCACGATATTGAAATCCTGGTCCTCCACCCAAATCCGCCCCAGGAACCGGCCCTTCCCCGATTTGTCCTGTGGCGTCACGTCGAACACCAGGCAGCGCACTTCGCCCAGAAATTCGCGCCGCACGTAATCAAACTTATAGTGCTGTTTGTCGAAGCCGTTCGTGTCGATGAAAATCATCTGCAGAAAACCGTCCGGCAGGAACTGCATCGCGAACGAAAAGAAATTTCCAACCGTCCCGAAGATCTTTTTCCCTTTGCCACCGTTGTCGCTCAGTGACACCAGCGACACACCCTTCGAGAAATCCGCTCGCCCCAGGAAGTATTTGTCTCCCGCGGGCACGTAGCCGAGTTCCTTGTCGGGCTTCAGGTTCTGAATATACGTCTCCACCAGCGGCGAGTACTGCCGTATCTGCTGGTTCAGACGGTTCTCGTTTGTGATCACTCGGTCGATCACTTGATCCATCGTCCGCGGCTGCTGCGGTTCTCCCGCTGCAGCGCTGACGACGGCCGCGAACCCACCCAAGACGAGTCCGAGGACAACAGTAGCTAGCTTACGCATTTCTCTCTCCCCTCAATAGGCCAGGCGGAACTCAATCCGCACGCGTGCCGGAAAATCGACCGGCTGGCCTTCGCGTTTTGCAGGCTTGAACGTGATATGTTGGGCCGCTCGGACCGCAGCCTCATCGAGGCCGTGGCCCAATCCGCTTACGACGCGGTTCACTTTGATGGTGCCATTCGAGAGGAACACCATGTCGAGAACCACGTCTCCTTCTAACTTAAGACTACGCCCTTCCGCAGTGTATTCCGGCCGGGGCTTGCTCAGGATGTCAACAGGCGTATCGATCGGTCCTTCCGCTGCCGCCTTTTTCTTCGGCGCTTCCGCGACTGTTTGGGCTCCAAATCCCGAGGATTCCACTTGCCCTCGCCTGCCTCCGCTCGGCGGGTTCGCCACGCCATTTCCAAAACCGGAGCTCTCTACCGTCCCGCGAATTCCCTTCGCTCCGCCAGTTCCGTTGCCATAGCCTTCTCCGCCAGGCAAATCCAGCGAGCCTACCCGGTTCACCGTCGTTGCATGTTTTGGGTCGCCTTTGCCCGGCAGCCCGTTCGGATCTCCGAACCCTCCGGTCTGCACTTTCTCGATCGGCGCCTTCACCGTTGCCGGCGCCGCGCTCCCCGAATTGATATTATTCAGCTTCACGTCCTCTCGCGGACGCTTCGGCTGTTCGATTGTCGTTTCGATTTTCGCTGCTTCCAGTTGCGACTTCAGCTCCGGCGCCACGGCTTCCAGCTTGCGCTGCTTCGGCACCACCGCCTTCGGTATTTCAAAGATGTGCGGTTTCACGGGATCCAGTTTCACCGGCTCGATTGGTTTCGGCTTCGGCGCCGGCGCTTTTGCTCTCACCGGTTTCGGCGGCTGCGCCACGGGAACTTCCGTCACCGGTTGCGCGATGTCCACCATTTGAAAGTGCAGCGCCGTCTTCAGTTGGTCTGGATAAATCAGCGGGATCAACACGCAAAAAATCAGCAAGCCCAGTTGGAACGCCGCGCTGATTCCTATGCGGTCCCATCTGGGTTTCGCGTCCGGCAGCAAGGCGAGCCGCGCCGCGACAGGTTTCGTCCCGATGGCCGTCTTCCACGCGTCTGCATTGGGATGCTCTCGCCGGTTCGCGTCTAAGCCGACGCCCAGCCTCGTCGCCTTCTTTGGTGGATCTGCAAGCATCAGTGTCATCCGCGTGCCGCCTCAGTTAATTTCGTTGCTGGGAACGTTGGACTTCTAGGAAGGCCTAGCGTTCCCAAGTTCGCCAGTCGGTTAGAACGTGCGCTTTGCCAGTACTAGCGTACTGACGGGGCTGAGGGTGTCCGAATAGGACTTTCGTACTAGCGTCGCGAAGTCGCTAATGCCCCCGCGGGCGCACAGCTCTTTCCCGGTCTGCTAACCCGGTGAGGCGGTTCTTGTTGCGGGGTTGGGCACGCTCGCAACCTGTATAGGATACCGCAATCCAGCCTCCCGGAGTCCGTACTTTTACGCACCCGCCCTCCTCGGCTGGATTAAACTCATAGATGCCCGGTTTACCTCCCACGTTGGATGGGGTGGTCTCGGCTTGGGAACCCATTAGCGCCTTGATGCTCCATGAAGGAAGAAACTCCAGACCGCGTGCAACTCGGCAAGCTCGCCAGCCCCGTCGGCTCAGAGCAAGCCTCGTGGTTGCCTTCCGACACATTCGAATCGCTCTATGCCCAGTCCAAGGCCGCCCGTTGGTATCTCTCGCGCGCCAGCTTTTCTGCTTCACTTGAGCGTTGCGCCCAGAAACGCCTCGCCGGCGCAACTCTTCCTCCGGAAAAACTCTACGAGTATCTCGCCGCTTTGCATCTCGAGGATTTGGCACTCGCCACCGCTTGCCTTGAAAATTGTGAAGCCGCCTGGGAATTTTTCCTCGCCTCCTATCGCGGCTATCTCCGTTCCGCCGCCGCCGCAGTTCTCCGTTGCAGCTCCTCTTCCCCGGAAGCGCTCGAGCTTGCCGATTCTCTTTTTGCCGAACTCTATGGCCTCACGGAGGGCGACCGCCGTGAACGCTCTCTTTTCCGTTATTTCCACGGCCGCAGCTCTCTCAGAACTTGGCTCCGCGCCGTTCTCGCCCGCCGACATATTGACGCACTCCGCGCCGGACGCCGCTTTGAATCTCTGGACGATGACGATGGCGCAAAATCCGCTGCGAATCATGAACCCGCTTCGGTTTCCGTCCAGCCTGCCGACCCGCACCGCGAGCGTTACGTCGCCCTTTTCCTCCGCGCTTTGCAAGCCGCGCTTGCCGCTCTCGATCCGCGCGATCAGCAGCGTCTGCGCCTCTATTACGCCGAGGAGCGAACCCTCGCCGAAATCGGCAAGCAGCTCGGCGAACACGAATCCAGCGTCTCCCGCAATCTGGACCGCGTGCGTGTTGCCCTTCGCCGCACCGTCGAAGGAACTCTTCGCAACGGTTGTCCCGCCGTCAATGGCTTCGCCGCCGACCGCGGCCTCAGCGACGCTCAAATCACTCTTTGTTTCGAATACGCTTCCGCGGACTCTTCCTTTGATCTCGAAAATCTCCTCCAGCGCCGCAGACCCTCCAGTCCCGCGCCCACGAGGCTCGACCCATGAATCGCTATCTCCAGAAAACCAATCCTTGCAAGAACCCAGTCAGCCCTCGTTCTAAGAAAGGAGTAAACCATGGCGCTTGAAGACCGCGACCGGACCTTTGAAAAAGCGCTCGCTCGCCATCTGCGCTCTTCCGCTTCCCCCCAGGCGCAAGTCAGCGCTCGCGCCGGTTCCTCCGCCGAAGCCTGCCCCGATCCCGAAATTCTCGCCGCCTATCACGAACAATCTCTTTCTCCCGATGAGCTCAGCCTCTGGAAAACCCATGTCCTCTCCTGTGTCCACTGCCAGTTCGTTCTCGCGCAGCTCTCCGCCACCGATAAAATCGCGCTCGCGACAGCTCCGCCAAAACTTTCCTTCCCCATCGACGAGCCGACCTCTTCCCGCAAACAGCGCTCCCAGGATTCGCGGTTCATTGACGGCGAGCGTCGGCCACCCAGTTGGCGTTGGGTCTTGCTTATTCCTGCCGGCGCGATTGCCGCGGGCTTGGTCGCCTATATTTCCTTGCGTCAGCCGAACTCTTTCCGTGTCCCGCCCCCCTCCTCCGTCGAGGTGGCAAAAAATCAGCCGGCTCCTCCGCTGGCTCCCTCGCCCAATTCCGCTGCGTCCGCGCCAGCCGCGGCTGTCTCGCCCCCGCCCAACGAAAAGGTCGCATCGCCTGCGCGCGCTGTTGGAGCGCTCAACGGCGCCGCCTCGACAAATCGCGATGCCATGGCGAAAGAATCTGCCCAGGTTCAGCTAGCTCAGCAAGTCCCGAATCAGCGCGCCGCGAATCTTGCTCACGGTCCCTCCGCCAACATGCAACAGCAACAACAAACCCCACAAATTGTGGCAGGCGCCGCTAGTGCCGCCGGGGCTGCCGCACCTCGAATCGCAAATAATCTGGACTCGAAAACTCCAGCCAGACGTTCTGCAAGCGCCCAGCCCGCCGCATCCCCTGTCCCGCCTCCGCCGCCTCCGCCTCTCTCCGCACCCGGCTTCGTCACCGATAGCAGCATCGCCGCATCAACACAAAAGAAAACGCTGCTCCCGCCGCCCGCATCCTCTACCGACGAGCCCAAACAAAAAGCCGCCAATGTCGAGTCCATCGCCGCGCCAAGCGAGTCCGTCGAAGTTTCCACCGAAGCTCAACCCGACACATCTGGTGCGAACTCGCGCGCCAAGCTTCGCGTCTCCGCGCTTCAAAATTCTCGCGTTTTTCTCGCACCCGATGGCAAGCATCAGTGGCGCCTCGGCCCCGCAGGGTTCCTCGCACATTCCAAGGATCGCGGCGTCAATTGGACCGCCCAAGTCAGCGGCGTTACCACGGACTTGCAAGCCGCCTCCGCTCCCTCCTCCAAGGTTTGCTGGGTTGTCGGTAGCTCCGGCACCATCCTCCTCACCACCGACGCCGGCGCGCGCTGGATGAAACTGTTCTCGCCGGTCATGTACGACCTCACCACCGTTCGCGCCACCGACGCCCAGCACGCTCAAATCTCGTTTGTCTCGGATCAGCAAACCGGGCAAATCAAAACGTATGAAACTGCCGACGGCGGTGCGACGTGGTCGCCGGTTCCCCCAAAGTAGTCCATGGCAGGCATCCGACTCCGCGCCATGCAAGGAATTCTCGCCCCATCGTTCTAACGGAGAAGCAAAATCTCAGTCGAGGTGCACATCATGGATAACCGCAATTCGAAGTGGCTTCGCCGCTTACCCTGGATTCTTTCCGGCACCGCTGTACTGCTCGCCGCTGCCTCTTTCCTATTCCCAGCCTGCCGCGCGCTTCACGTCTTCGCCGCGCAGGATAGCCAGGAAAAATCAGCTTCCCGCGCCACCGCTCCCGATCAGTCCACCAGCCTCACCGATCAGACCGATCTCAACGTCACCGTCTACAATTCCAACATCGCTCTCATTCGCGACGTCCGCAATCTCACACTTCCCGACGGCTCCTTCCGCCTCAAATTCATGGACATCGCCGCCACCGTCAATCCCGCCACCGTCCATTTCCGCTCGCTTACCGATCCCGATAAGCTCTCCGTCCTCGAGCAAAATTACGAATACGATCTTCTCGAGCCCGCCAAACTTCTCCACAAATACGTCGGCCGCGAAGTCACTCTCGTCCGCACTTATCAGGACAGCGGCACCACCAAGCACGAGGAAATCAAAGCCACGCTTCTCTCCGATAACAACGGCCAGGTCTGGAAGATCGGCAACGACATCGTCACCGGCAACTACGCCGAAAGCTACCGCTTCCCGGACATTCCCGCGAATCTCTACGACCGTCCCACGCTTCTCATGTCTCTCGAAAATTCCGGCCCGCGCAAACAGCAAATCGAAGCCTCCTATCTCGCCACCAACCTCTCCTGGAACGCTGACTACGTCCTCACCGTTGCTCGCGACGACAAAGCCGCCGACCTTGATGGATGGGTCACTCTCACCAACAATTCCGGCACCGCCTTCCACAACGCCCGCCTGCAACTCGTCGCCGGCGACCTGAATCGCCTCCCAGTCCCCTGCTCGCCGCCGAATGCTGCGACTCCGTCGACGATGGCCAAAGCCGCTCCCGCTGCACCTCAATTCGAGCAAGAAAGTTTCAGCGAATATCATCTCTATACTCTCGGCCGCCGCACCTCCGTCGAAAACCAGGAAACCAAGCAAATCAGCCTGCTCGAAGGCTCCGGCGTCCCCGTCCAGAAAATCTATATGGTCAACGGCCAAAACTATTACTTCCGCAGTGTGCAAGCTCCTGGCTCGCCCATTAAAGATCCCGTCATGGTCTATTACAAATTCAAGAACGAAGAAAAATCCGGCCTCGGCATTCCTCTTCCCGCCGGCAACGTCCGCGTCTACCAAAAAGATTCACGCGGCGGCATCCTCTTCATCGGCGAAGACCGCATCGATCACACGCCCAAGGACGAAAACGTCACCGTCCACATCGGCAACGCCTTTGACGTCGTCGCCGAGCGCAAACAGACCGACTACAAACACGTCGACACACACACCTGGGAAATGGAATACGAAATCACCCTCCGCAATCACAAAGACACACCCGTCACCGTCGAAGTCAACGAGCCCATCGGCGGCGACTGGGAAATGCTCAGCTCCTCCTATAAATTCACCAAAACCGCCGCCTTCGCCGCCCAATTCCAAGTCCCCGTAGCCAAGGACGGCACCTCCGTCCTGAAATACCGCGTCCGCGTCCACTGGTAGCCGACGGCGAAATCCCCGTCCGCTGGTAGCTTCTGTCTCACCAGACCTGCCCGCCAGTTTCTCGCCAGCGTTCGTCGCATCTCCGCCGTAGGGGCACGATACTTCGTGCCCTCTTTCTTTCTCTCCGCATGATTCTTTGTAAGTAATATAAACATACAGATAATCATCAAGTTTCATGGAAAGCGGGGAACACGGTGTTGAGGTCGCAATTTGCGGCCTCAAATCCGAGGCTATGCCGAAGACTCTTCTCATGGCGCCCGTCGAGCGCGTGGAATCTCTCATCCTTCTAATCCGCGGCAGGAAGGTCATGCTGGATTCCGATCTCGCCCACCTTTACGGCACCACCACGAAAGCTCTCAACCAAGCGGTCAAGCGCAATCGCGGCCGCTTTCCAGCAGACTTCATGTTTCGCCTGACCCGCCGCGAGCGCACCCAGGTGGTCACAACTTGTGACCACCTCCGCAAACTCAAATATTCTCCCAGCTTGCCTTTCGCCTTCAGCGAGCACGGCGCCGTAATGCTCGCCAGCGTTTTGAACAGTCCCGTAGCCGTCCAGGCCAGCATTCAGGTAGTCCCTGCATTCGTAAAGCTTCGCGAATTTTTGGGAACACAACACAGGCTCGCCCTCAAGCTCCTCGAACTCGAAAAACGCCTCGGCGATCACGACCAAGAAATCACCACCCTCTTCGAAGCCATCCGCAAGCTCATGCAACCCGCCAAGCGCATCGGCTTCCACACCTAGCCCGTGCATTCCCCTCGCACTCCCCGTAGGGGAACCATTCCTTTTGCTTGAAACCTCTCTTCCATCAGGCGCATCCTTCTTTGTGTACCTGCAAGAAAGGCCCGGCGGCCCGGGTTCCAGGGTACTGACCATGCGCCGCTTCCTGATCTTCGCTGCTTCTCTCGCGATTCTTCCCGCGATGGCTTTCGCACAAGGCCGAGGCGGAGCCCGAGCCGGTGGCTCCTTCGGCAGCGGCCACATGGGCGGCATGACGTCCGGCATGTCTCGCCCCGTCATGGCTGGCCGCTCGATCTTCGCTCCATCCATGGCCACTCCACACTATGCGATGCGCTCCCCGGCTTCTCATGCTTTTCGCTTTACCTATGGCGGCCACACTTACTCCGGCATTCGCTACGTTCGCACGCGTTCGGGAAGGCTAATTGCGCGCGCGCCGCTGCGCCAAGTGAACGCCGCGCAAACCGCGCGTTCCAATCGTGCCGTGCTTTCCGAAGATACGGTTCCCGGCCTGGGTTTTGATTACGCGCACGTCGCGGCCGTCCATCCGGGAGGCTCCCTTGGCCAAGGCCATGGCCGAGGACGAAACAGCGGTTATTTCGCGGCGTATTTTCCGTTTTACGGCGGCAGTGGATATTACTTGCCGCTGTTCCCCGACGATGACGACTACGGAGATGTAGGCGAAGTTCCGCAGGCTGCGCCGCAATCGAATGTAGAAGCGGAAGCCGAAGAGCCTGAGCAAACGGAAACACCCGACCGGCCACCTTATCCACAATCATCGCAAGACTACGTTCCCGCGCCGCAACCGGCCGCGCAGCAAAATGTCGATCAATATGTATTCGTTCGCCGCGATGGAACTTTATTTTTTGCCGTCGCCTATGCGTGGGAAAACGGTACGCTTCGTTACATCACTAGCGAGGGAATCCGCCACACGGTTGCCGGAAGCACGCTCGATCTAAAAGCCACGCGCGAATTCAACGAACAGCGCGGCTTGAATTTCACTCTCCCTGCCTGACCTCTCAAGTGCCCGCCAAAATCGTAGTGTTTCAAAGGCTCAAGAAGCTCGGCTGCGTCCGCTCTCTGCGTCGAGAATTTTTATTTCCGCAATTTGAATTTCGAATTCGCGCGAATTCTGCCGCGGAAAATCTACTTCTTGACCGGCTCCGGCATCACATACCCCGAAACCGAAGGAAGCCCCGCTCGTTCGAGCTGCACCGTCGTGTGGTCGATCTTGAATTCCTTCGCCGCTTTTTCCTGGATCGCGGCAAGCACGCGCTCGCACCGGTCGAGATGCATATCGGGAATTCGCGCGTGCAGGCTCAGCGCGTTGTGTCCGCCGCCGAGCGACCAGATGTGCACGTCATGGACTTCCTGCACGCCTTCCACGGTGAGAATCGCGCGCGCCACTTCTTCGACGCGCATTTCGCGCGGCCGCCCTTCGAGAAGAATGTGCGAAGACTCGCGCAGAATCCCGATGCTGGACCACAATACGAGCAAACCGATGGCGAGGCCGAGAAGAGGATCGATCCACAGCGCGCCCGTCATGCGAATCGCGATCGCACCCGCGATGATTGCGATATTCGAGAGCGCGTCGCCGAAATTGTGCACCAAAATACTGCGCAGATTTAAGTCGCCGCGGCCGCGCACCAGCGCGAGCGTGATGCCGCCGTTCACGGCCAGCGCCGCGATGGACGTCCAGATCATCCAGCTCTCGACGACGCGCACCGGCGAACGCAAACGTTCGATGGCTTCGTACCCGAGCCAGAGCGCAAGAAGCACCAGCAGCAACGCGTTCGTAAACGCGGCAAGAATTCCTGCGCGGTGATAGCCGTACGTTTTCTCGCTATCCGCCGGACGCTCGGCCCAGCGCATGGCCAGCCAGGAAATGCCCAGCGCCGGCACGTCCGAAAGATTGTGCACCGCGTCGTTCAGCAGTGCGACGGATCGCCCTAGCACTCCGCCGAAGATCTCGGCGACGACCAGCCCCAGCGTCGCCAACATGGCCCAGCCGAGCACCGCTGGCCGCAAAGGCGGATGCGCGTGGCCGCGATGGTCATGCCCGTGGTGACGATGGTGGCCGGAGTGCTCGTGAGGATGATGCACGTGGACATCGTGGACCCCATGCTCGCGATCAATCTCGTGAACAGGCACACCATCAGGAGAATTGTCGTGTATTTGGTCCATCGAGGTTATTTTACGCACGTTGGACGCTTTGCGCAGCCTTCGCGCATAAACTTCAAAAGCGCACAGGTACGAGTGCCTGTGCTACCAGTGGGCAGTTTGACACTTCCCCGGCGCGATTTCATTGACGCATTTCGCGGCGGCTGCCAACATCGAACTAGCTTCCTTTTCCGCCAACGCGACGGCAGGAATGGCTTTGCGCACAGGGGTGTGCGGCGAGAGACATGACGGCTCCCATTGCAAAATTGAGTTTCTGGGGTGTTCGAGGGTCGACGCCGACGGTGGATCCCGCCACCTGGCGTTACGGCGGAAACACGCCGTGCCTCGAACTTTCCGCGCCGGACGGCACGCAATTTATTTTGGATTGCGGGACGGGGCTGCGCATGCTGGGAAGCCGCTGGGGCATGCCAAACGGCGGGGGAAATCCCGAGACGCATATCTTTGTGACGCACTACCACTGGGACCACATCCAGGGGATTCCGTTTTTTTCGCCGCTCTATGCGGAGAACAACGAATTTCATTTTTACAGTTTCCGTTCGAAATTCTTGGGACGCGACAGTTTGAAGCAAGTTTTTGAAGCGCAGATGGCGATGCCGTATTTTCCCGTGGACGTCTCGGCGATGAACGCGAAAAGGAAGTTCAAGGAAGTCGAGGGCGGCGATACGTTCACGATCCGCGAAAATAAAGTTACAGCGCGCTGGTTGAATCATCCGCAGGGATGCCTGGGATTCCGCATCGAAACGCCGGCGGGAACGGTGGCTTATGCGACGGACAACGAGCCGGGCGATCCGAAACTGGATGAGAGTTTGCGCGAGCTCGCGGCGGGAGCGGACATCTTCATCAACGATGCGCAGTTTACGCCGGAGCAATTGGCGACGACGCGGAAGGGCTGGGGACATTCTTCGTGGAAGGAAGGCGTGAAGCTGGCGCGCGAAGCGGGAGCCAAAACGCTGGTGCTTTTTCATCACGATCCGGACTCGACGGACCGCATGGTGGATTCGATTTTGCGGCAAGCGCGCGAAGAGTTTGATTCCGTATTCGCGGCGAGCGAGGGCATGGTGATCACGCTGGGAGCCGCGGCGGATAATGTCCAGGCGCACATGCCGGGAATGCGGACGGCTCTGCGGCGAGAAGCACAGTTCCGGGCGAAAGTGTCTGGCGTGACGGAAGGCGGGAAAGAGTTTCAGGAAGAGACGATCGTCCGCGACATTTCTTTGCAGGGCGCGCTGATTTCGCTGCGGAACATGCCGCAACTGCAATCGGAATTGCAGGTGACGATGGAGACGCCGGGCGAAGATGGATTGCAATCGTCGATGCGATTGCGGGGTTACGTGGTGCGGATCGATGCGGGCACGGAGAAGGGGCATAGCGCGGTCGGCGTTGTCTTCACGGATTAGTTTCCAGGTACTGCCCAAAACCTCTACGTAGCAGGCTGATAGGCGGAAGTCGTCGTCAGGACGTTAACGGGCGACGCCCTCGTCGGAATCGACTCTCTCGCATGGCCGGGCATCTGCAATGGAATAAGAAAACGAAGGGGCCGTTCTCGCAAAGGAATAACCAAACCGTTGTAGCAGTTTCGTGTCTATCAGGTCGCGCTCGTGCGGTTCGCGGTGAATGAAGCCGTGTACGGGGCCGCGAATCTCAAGGCTTTCAATCGTCCTGCCAGAGGGTAGGCGAACATAGAGCGAAAGTCAATTTTTCACTATGCGAGTTTGTAGATGTAGATATATCAAAGAAATAGGGCGGCGCTGGTGGTGGGAGTGGGATTGGCGGCGTGTTATTTGCCAGCGCGGCGGGCGACGGAAGTGGATCCACTGGTGGCGCTGAGGTACGAGTGATTAGGAGAGTTGGGAACAGTGCGGAAATCGGACCGGCTAAAGCTAGCTGTGGGACGCGCTGCTGGCGACAGACTTGGTTCGGATGAATCCGTGGGAAACTGTTGCGGTTATTTGTAGAGGCGGCACGGGGCGCGCGATGCGGGATGCGCGCCCCAAGCCAGGAAATGCGACAACTTTGTTTTTGCCGGTCTAAACGAGAGGAACGAGTTCAAGTACCAACCCCGATCCAAGCAACAAGAACGGGGGCTGGCGCCGAGTCGACGGATTTATTTTTCGCCGGGATCAGGCGAGGTCGAAGCGATCGTGGTTCATGACCTTGGTCCACGCCGCGATGAAGTCCTTTACGAACTTCTGCTGCGAATCCGCGCAGGCATAGACTTCCGCGAAAGCGCGCAACTGGGAGTGCGAACCGAAGATCAGGTCGACGCGGGTACCGGTCCATTTGAGCTCGTTCGTTTTGCGGTCGCGGCCTTCGTAGACCGGTCCGGAGCCGTTGGATTGGCTCGCTGGCTGCCAAACCGTGCCCATGTCGAGCAAGTTGACGAAGAAGTCGTTCGTCAGCGTCTGCGGGCGATTGGTGAAAACGCCGTGAGAGGACTTGCCGGCATTTGCGCCCAAGACGCGGAGGCCACCGACGAGCACGGTCATCTCCGGGGCTGTCAGCTTCAGCAATTGCGCCTTGTCCACCAATAGTTCCTCGGGCGATAGGCGCTGCTTGCCGTTGATATAGTTGCGGAAGCCATCCGCCTTTGGTTCGAGCGGCTCGAAAGAGGCGACGTCGGTTTGTTCTTGCGACGCGTCCATGCGGCCCGGCGTGAAGGGGACTTCGACGTTGCTCCCTGCGGCTTTTGCGGCTTTCTCGATCGCGGCACTGCCGCCGAGAACAATCAAGTCCGCCAGGGAAACTTTCTTTCCGCCGGTTTGTGAAGCGTTGAACTCTTTCTGGATCGCTTCGAGCTTCTGGAGAACCTTCGCTAACTGTGCCGGCTGATTCACCGCCCAGTCTTTTTGCGGCGCGAGGCGAATGCGCGCGCCATTCGCTCCACCGCGCTTATCAGAGCCGCGGAAGGTCGAGGCGGAAGCCCAAGCGGTCGAGACCAGTTCAGAAACAGAGAGACCTGAGGCGAGGATTTTCTCCTTCAGAGCGGTAATGTCCTGCGCTGCGATCAGGGGATGATTGACCGCGGGGATGGGGTCTTGCCACGAGAGCGTCTCCTTGGGAACGAGCGGGCCGAGATAACGCATGATCGGGCCCATGTCGCGGTGCGTGAGCTTGTACCAGGCGCGAGCGAATGCGTCGGCGAGCTGGCCGGGATGCTCGTAGAAGCGGCGCGAAATTTTTTCGTACGCAGGATCGAGCCGCAAGGAAAGGTCGGTGGTCAGCATGGTCGGTGCGTGACGCTTTGAGGGATCGTGCGCGTCCGGAATCGAACCAGCGCCTGCGCCATTTTTTGGTGTCCATTGATGCGCGCCGGCTGGACTCTTGGTGAGCTCCCACTCGTAGGTGAAGAGGTTTGTAAAAAAGTTGTTGCTCCATTTTGTCGGCGTGGTGGTCCAAATCACTTCGAGGCCGCTGCCGATTGCGTCGCCGCCCTTGCCCGTCTTGAATTTGCTTTTCCAACCGAGGCCCTGCTCCTCGATGCTCGCGGATTCGGGCTCCGCGCCCACAAGAGCGGCATCACCAGCGCCGTGGGTTTTGCCGAAGGTGTGACCGCCGGCGATCAGCGCAACGGTTTCTTCGTCGTTCATCGCCATACGGCGGAAGGTTTCGCGAATGTCCCCGGCGGCAGCGATGGGATCCGGTTTACCGTTCGGCCCTTCGGGATTCACGTAGATGAGACCCATCTGCACGGCAGCGAGCGGATTCTCGAGATCACGATCGCCGCTGTAGCGCTCATCGCCAAGCCACTTGCCTTCCGGGCCCCAGAAGACGTCCTCTTGAGGCTCCCACACATCGGCGCGGCCACCGCCAAAACCGAAGGTCTTGAAGCCCATCGACTCGAGAGCCACGTTGCCGGCGAGAATCATCAAGTCGGCCCAGGAGATTTTGCGGCCGTATTTCTGCTTGATGGGCCAGAGCAGCCGGCGAGCCTTGTCGAGGTTCACGTTGTCCGGCCAGCTATTGAGGGGCGCGAAACGCTGTTGGCCGGCTCCGGCGCCGCCGCGGCCGTCACCGATGCGGTAGGTGCCGGCGCTGTGCCACGCCATGCGAATGAAGAGGCCGCCGTAGTGGCCAAAGTCGGCCGGCCACCAATCCTGCGAGTCCGTCATCAAGACATGCAGGTCCTTGATGACGGCATTCAGATCGAGAGTTTTGAATTCCTTGGCATAGTCGAACTCTTCGCCCATCGGATTCGACAAGTTGGAATGCTGGTGGAGAATCTGAACGTCCAACTGATTCGGCCACCAGTCGCGATTCGTAGGTGCGGTGTGCCCGTGAGGAAAAGGGCACTTGGATTCTGCTGGTGCTGCCGCTGACGTGGTAAGTTCTTTGTCCATCTGTTCACCTTTCTGGAATTAGTTGAAATTTCTTACGAACATCAAACTCGTTGCCGGTTGCCCATTGACGCAATCGCAGCTGCGCTTGCTCAGCCGGCTTCGAAAATTATCTGGAAGCGCGCCGCGGAGCGCATTTCGCGCAGAGCCCGCGGAAAATGAGTTCGCATTCGCGAAGCCTGCGCTTGCCGAGAGAGCGCGAGGCCGGCCTGGGCACTTCGTACCACTTCACGTCCTCGACGGTGCCACAGCGGTCGCAGATGAAGTGGTGATGCTGCATGCCTTTGGCATCGAATCGGGCGGCGCGGCCCTCGACCGCCACTTCGCGCACCAAACCCGCCTGTACCAAGTCCCGCAGATTGTTATACGTCGTGGCCCTGGAAGAGCGCGGATCGACGCGATTCACAGCTTCGAAGATTTCCGCAGCCGTGGGATGGCTGTTGTGTTCCATCAAAAAGGCCATGACCGCATAGCGCTGGGAAGTGCACCGCAACCCGCTGCCGTCGAAGGAGCGTTTAATCGCCTTGGCGTCCATGAGGGACTTAGACTATGTCTAATGTGAGATTAAGTCAAGACTTAAGGATTTGGGCGCTGCCGCGAGCAGAAAACCGGACCAGGAGAAGAGTTGAATTGTGAGGAACTTTTCTGCTTATCGGTTGATTAGGGCATCGAGGGAATAGGAGTTGTATTCGCGAGTGGCGAGGAGGGCGGCGTAAAGGAAGGCGTAGAAGAGTTGGATGGCGAGGATGTTCCAGTCGGACCGAAGGGCGGTGCCGAAGATTAGAGAGGCCATGGCGAGGGCGCCGAGGAGAAGAGCTGCGCGGGTCCAGAGGCCGAGGACGAGAAGAAGGCCGATCGCGGTTTCGAAGAAGACGAGGCTGAGGGCAAAGAGACGAACGAGAATAGCTGGGAGGGGAGTGGCTACGAAGAGTTTCACGGTGGCGTCGGCGAAAGCGGTGAGATGGGGAAGGCGGACGAGGCCGTGCATGAGGATGCTAAGGCCAAGCGTAAAGCGGAGAGCCAGGTAGGCGAGTTTGCGATCGAGCTGCAGTCCAGCATCCATGGGCGCGATCTTTCTTCCTAACTGATTTGAGCGCGATTATTTGATGCGCGGCCGGGCCGAAACGATTGTCAGACGCACGCAAAATTCAGCGGCGGGATGAATTGTGCCAAAGAGCTTGTGCGAAACGGTTGGCGCAGTTTTGAAAAGAGATTGAGGCGGCGCGGTGCGCTACAATCGAGTTCTCATGTCCAGGACTGCCGCGCGACCTGCCAATTTCGTTCCTGCAAGCGACTTGGATAAAAGACGGCCAACGAAGAGGGCGCTGATTCGCGGGCTGGTGCGGCAGGCGCCGTTTGTAGCGAAGAATTTTGGGCTTTATTTCCGGAATGGATGGCGGCGGCACATTTTGCGGACGAACGTGGTGGCGCCGTACGCGGTGACGTTTTACGCGACGCACAAATGCAATTTGGCTTGTTCGTATTGCACGCAGAAGGAGCCGGACGTTTTCAGCGACGAGCTGTCTACCGGTGAGACGATTCGGCTGCTGAAACGGATTCGGAAAGAGACGGATTCGATTGTGATTACGGGAGGCGAGCCGACACTGCGGGCGGACATCGAGGAGCTGGTGGCGGTGGCGCGATTTCATTGCAAGTTTCGGTCGGTGCTGCTGATCACGAACGGGACGCTGCTGGACCGGAAGCAGGGAATATTACAGTCGGTGACGGGATTGGTGGTCAGCCTGGATGCGCTGGCCGCGGACCCTTCGAATGCGCTTTCGAAACCGGCGGCGCTGCCGAAGGTGCTGCAGAATCTCGCGATGGCAAAGGAAATATTGGGAAGCGCGCAGCGTATCACGATCAGCACGGTGATCGAGGAATGGAACATCGGGGAAGTAGAGAAATTGCTGGATTGGTGCGGGGAGGAAGGATTTGTGTTCGCGGCGCAATCGGCGCAGATGGAGAAGATGCCGAATTTGAAGCTGCTGCAGAATGCGAAGTATCAGGCGCTGGTGGACAAGATTATCGAGCGGCGGACGGCGGGGACGCAGGCCATCAACGGAACGCCGCGGACCATCGAGACGCTGCTGCGATTCAAGAGTTTTCAGTGCTATCCGACGATGTTTCCGCGGGTTTACCCGAACGGAGACGTGTTCTATCCGTGCGAACCGCTGCGGAAAGTGGCGGGGAATTTGTTGCGCGATGGATCGTTGAAGAAGATTTTTGCGCGAGGGAAGAAGCTGTATGGGGATATTCCGCCTTGCGAAGGGATCTGCTATTTGTTCGGGAATGTGCTTTCGCATTACTACGTGAATGATTTTTGGGGATTGGCGGGGGATTTCGTGCGGTGAGGGAAGTCAAAAGAAGGAATTTACACAGAGAGCACCGAGAACACAGAGGGCACGGAGAAGAGGAACGCGGCATAACGAGAGAAGAAGAAGGCAGTACACCTCACGTCGCGGCGGGCGAGAGTTTTAGGGTGGAGGCACGGAGGATGTGGCCGCCTTTCTCTGGGCGAGGGCCGAAGGCGCCGGGAAAATAGCGGGCGGCTATTTGCGGGGGGCCCAAGTCCTCGACTTCCGTGAAACCAATGGCTAACAGTTTTTCACGCAGACTTTCCGCTTCAAAATAGGTGACCCAGGATTCGCCGAGGGCTTCGACGCGGGATGCGCGGCGGTCATGGAGCGCGCGTAGTTCCGGGGAGAGCGTGTGGGGAGGGTCGCCGTAATCGAAGACGACGTGCGCGCCGCCGGACAGGCCTGCGATGAAGGCGAGCGTCGACCAGATCGCCTCTTCGGTGAGGTAAGGCACGACGCCGAGCCAGGTGAAAAAAGTTTGCTGCGCGGGATCGAAACCAGCCGCCGCCAAACCATGGGGCAGGGACTGATGCTCGAAATCGATGGGAGCGAAGGTGAGCGAGGCGGGAAGGGGAATCGCCGCCCGGGCAAGGCGTTCGCGCTTCCAGAGTTGCGTGGCGGGATGATCGACTTCGAAGATGTGGACGCGGGCGGCGCAGGGTCCCCGGTAAGCGTACGTGTCAAGGCCAGCGCCGAGAACGACGAGTTGGCGGACGCCTCGGGCGACGGCGGCGGCCAAAGCATCTTCCGCGAAGCGAGTTCTTGCGGCGATGAAAAGGCGCATGCCCCGCCGGGAGGGTTGCTCGGCGGCATCGCGTGCGATGGACGCAGCGTCTTCTCCGAGAATGCGGACGGCCAACGGATCGGAGAAGATGCGGCCTTCTTCGAGGAGTTGATGGGCGGCGCGATGAGCGGCGGCGGCCCAGGCGGTTTGGCTTGGCTTTCCGGATTGCACCGATAAATCTTAACAAAGCTGAGGGCAGAGCGAAGGCGGGCTGGAAGTGCGGAGGAACGGAGTGATTAGGCGGCTCAGACGGAGGGACGCGCGGCTCTGCGGGACGAGCGAAAACTGTCCGATTCTAGTTTAGTTCTGAGAGTTTTTTATCGAGGTGAGCGAGGGCGGCTTCGAGGGACTTGCGATGGTTGGGGTTGGTCGCGGACTCGAGGTCGTGGGCTATCCTGGTGCGAGATAACTGGAGGTCTTTGCGTTCCTGCTCGCGGCGAACGTCTTCCGCGCTTTTGGAGTTGTTGCCGTAGTGCCCCTGCGGCGCTTGGCCGGATTCCACCTGCGCTTGCACGTCCTTGCTTTCCCATCCTCTGGCCATGCCTTATTTTGACACATTTTGCAACGAACGCGGGCAATTATGAGCGAGGGAGATAGAGAAGGCACGTGCCGCGGAAGGAGAGAAAGCGGATCTGCCGGAGTCAGCTCTTTGCGCGATAAATGATTTTGCCTGCGCGCAACGTGTAGAGGACGGCGGTGAGCGCGTGCAGGTCTTTTCCCGGGTCCGATTGCAAGACGACGAGGTCCGCATGGAAGCCAGGGGCGATGCGGCCCAGTTGTTTGGATTCTCCGAAACGATCGGCGGGGGCAGACGTGAGGGACGCGAGAATCTGGCGGAAACTCATACCGGCTTGAGACATGAGAGCGTATTCCTCGCTGGGATCGTATTCGACGGCGCCAAGATCGGTGCCGAAAAGAACCGTGCCGCCGGTGGCCAGCCAGGCGCGCAACTGGCCGAGTTCGGTGTCGACCACCTGGTCTTGGGAGGAAGCGCGATCGTGGCGCGCGTAGTATTTCCAGAGAGTGAGCGTGGGCGTGAGAGCCACTTGGTGCTCTTTCATTGCCGCAAGGAGCGAGTCATCCCACGGGCCGGAATGAGGAGTGGTGTGGGCGATGATGTCGACGCCAGCTTGCACGGCAGCAAGAACGTCGGTGCCGTTATTAGGATGGACGAAAACGGGTTTTCCGGCACGATGGGCTTCGAGAACGGCGGCGTGCATCGTGGAGACCGAAAGGGGAGTGCTGCGCGGGGCGGAGGCGAACAACTTGATCGCGTCCACGCCTTCTGCGAGACGCCTTTTCGCTGCGGCCGCAGCTTGTTCATCGCTCGAAATTTCGGGGGCGGGAAGCTTCATTACGCCCATCATATTTAGAACCAGGTCGGAGGGAAGGCCGCCCGCTGGAACCAGAGCTTCTCCGGTCGTACGAATTCTTGGCCCTTGCACTTCCCCCGACTCGATGCGATCACGAAGGCGGCGCGTGTTGTCCCATACGGAGCCGAGGTCGAAGACGCTGGTGAAGCCGTAGCGGGTGAGCATTTCCTGAAGCTGGCGGGTGAGTTCAGGTGCGGGGATGGCTGCGGCGTTGGCCCACTTTCTTTCGAAGAAGTGGACGTGGCTGTTCCAGAAGCCCGGCGTAATGATCAGGCCGGAACAATCGAGGATGCGGGCATTTTCGGGAAGAGTAATTTGGGATTTGGCGCCGACTGCGATTATTTTTTCGCCCTGAATGAGCACCACGCCGTCACGAATGGGATCTTCGGTGGGGCTTATGTAGATGGTGGCTCCTGTAAGAGCCAAGTACACGTCGGAAGAGCCGGAGGATTGGCCGAAAGCTGGGCCGCCCGCAAGAGCCAGAAGAAATGGTGTGGCGAGAAGCATTGTGAAGGCTCGTAGGATACCGCGCATGGGGCAACCTCTGCCGGAGAGTTTTATAGCGCTGCAAAAGCACAAAGTCTACTTGTCATGGCAGGCAGCGAAATGGGATTAGCGCGGATCAGTTCGGAGCGGCGAGATCCAATTGGGAAGAGCACTGTTTCGTTACGACTGGGTCCATACTACTGTCAAGCGCTGGCGGCGCGGCTTCTGGGCAAGATAGGGAGCGGGGAGTGCATGACGCCGCCAAGAGTGCTTTCGGCGACGCGGGCGAGATGCTCGGCAAAAACGCCTTGGTAGGAGAATTCGGCGGCGCCCTCGGGCCAACGGACTCGTAAAATCCAATGGTCTCGCACTTGAAGCACATTCACAGCGGAGATTTGTGCGCTGGGAATGACGAGCAGAGGCTCGAAACGGGAATCGAGGGCCCAGACTTTTTCCCCACCGACAAAAAGGCGGACGGCCGCAGGAGCGGAGCTACGCGACTGATATTTACCGCCGTTCACGGCGACGAGAGCGCCGAGTTCGCGGGCTTTTTCATCGGGGTTGTCGTGCGATTGCGCCGGTGGCAAGAGGATGGCGACGAGAAACATCACGAGTCCCGCGATGGCGGCCAACCAGCTGTTCCAGAGACCGAGCGGCAGGATGACAAGAGCCGCGCCGGCAAACCCCAGGATGATGCGGAAAGCCATCCAGGATTGCGGGTTGTGGCGAAGGCGCAGAAGTTTTGGAATCAGAAGAACGAGGGCGAATGCAGCGCCAACCGCCACGTTACGGAGACGCGCGCCGGTTCGTTCGTGCTGCGATGCCGCGGTGGCTGGGGCCAGGCTCATCTTTCGTCCTTCAGTTATTTAGTAAGACTACGCAGCGGGCGTCACGGTTTCAACGAACTGATTTCCCGCATGCGCGCAAAAGCGCGGCGGACGTGAGGAATCATGATGGAACCGCCAACGAGCAAGGCGACGTTGAGAGCGTCAATCACTTCCTCGCGATTCCAGCCTTCTTCGCCGCAACGAACGAGATGATAGGTGACGCAGTCGTCGCAGCGTAGAACGGCGGAGGCCACGAGGCCGAGAAGCTCCTTCGTTTTCGTGTTCAGGGCGCCAGGCTCGTAGGCTTGATGGTCGAGAGCGAAGAAGCGCTTCATACTGAGGTGGCCACAATTGAGGATTTCTTCGTTGAGATCGGCGCGGAATTTTTGAAAATCGTCGAGGCGGTCGGGCATAAATCCTCCGGAAATGAGGGGAATAGTATGGACTAAATTTGGCTGGCACGTGAAGGCGGGGGCGCGAGGATTTTAGTCCGCGGTTGAGGCCAGGGCTTTTTCGGCGAGTTCTTTTGCGCCGGGCTTGCCAGATAAAATAAAGTTGGCCCATTCGGCGCCAACGTGGGAGAGGCGGACAGCTTCGCTGGTCAGCGATTCGGGGCCCCCGGAATCGTTGCCGCCAAAATAGATGCGGTCCATGGGTTGCGCGGCGGCGAGGCGAGTCTTTGTGTAGTGACTGGGCGCGGCCATGAACATGGGATGGCCGCGTCGATAGAGGCGCACCTCGATGGGATCAACGTTGAATTCGGGAAGAGCTTTCTGAAAGTCGCTGAGAACGCGAGCGGCGAGGGTTTTGCAATTTGTTATGTCGAGGAGAGTGAAGCGCTGCTGTTCGTTGAGCGGAGTATAAAAGGTGAGGATATTGTTTTTTTGTTTGTAGCCTGGGAGATTGCGGACAGTCCAGTCGGCGACGATAAAGTCGGTGAAGGAATTGCCGGGGCACCAACTGTCGTAGCCGCGATTATAAATGGGCTTGTCAAAGATGAGATTGACGACCGGGTAGGGTGCATAACGCGTGCGGCGCATGGCGGCCTGCTGGCGTTCGGGCAAACCCATGACGATGCGAGACGCGATTAGTTTGGGCGTACACATTAAGACTGCTTTCGCGGAGACCGTGGCCAGCTTTCCTTCGCGGAGATACGTGACACTCACCGAGTTGTTCCCCGGGACGACGGCGACAACGGTGGCATCGCCGAGCATCCTTTCCTTATATTCCGGCTGAAGAATTTCGACGAGCTTGTGCGTGATGCAGCCGAGGCCGCCGGGCAGGATGGCGCGTTTGGCGTCGCCGCCGGTGAAGAGATCCTGCGCGTTGTAGAGACCGACGTAAGCGGAAGTGTCCTTCGTGGCGGCGCCCCAATTGGAGGGCCCGAAAATGTCCCACCATTGCTGGACTTCCGGAGCGTAGTCCGCGGTGAAATTCGAGAAAGGCTGAGCGTCCAGCTCGGCCATACGCTCGCTCACTTTCATTTTGAGGACGTCGTCGCGAAACTTTTGGAAGCTGGCAACAACTTCCTTCGGGTAAGGAAGATGAGCGATCCCTGTCTTCCAAGTGTCGGGGACGTAGGTTTTATTGACAAGCGTGGGATCGGGCATGTTGACGAGCGGAAGTTTCAAGCCGATCTCGGAGGCTAGCTGATCGCCATCGTCGCCGCGATAGGCGTAGGCGGAGCCGGTAGCGAAGGGTTGGCCGTCGTACTCTTCCTGGTAGGCGTTGCCGCCAAAGTGGCCTTCCTTTTCGAGCAGGAGCCAATCCTTGCCACGCAGAAAATAGGCGGCGGAAAGGCCCGCGACACCGCCGCCGACGATTACGACGTCCGCCTTCGCGGTAGCGGCGGGACGATCGAAATGGCGGCCATCGCGAACTTGATGGCAAATTTCGAAATGCTCGCCGTCGACGAGCGGTGCGCCAATGGGAGAGGGAGCCAACGAGTTGGAGTCCGGCGAAGGAATCAGAGCGGCGTCGACGGGGCAACCCGACGCTACGGAGCCCGCCACCACGAACTTGATGAAGTCACGGCGTGAGTGCGGCATTCATCCTCCCGCGATTCTACGGTGTTTCGAGTAACTGCTGAGCTTCCGTTCCGATGCTGCGCATTCGAATGCGGTACCAGACGATGATGAGCACGACGGAGACTACAAAGATCAGGGTAGAGACCGCGTTGATCTCCGGCGTCATGCCGCGGCGCAAGCGGCCCCAGATTTCGAGCGGGAGCGTGTTGTCGCGGCCGATGAGGAAAAAGGTAACGGCGATTTCGTCCATCGAGAGAGTGAAGATGAGCAGGCCGGCGGCGACGAGCGAGAGTTTGAGGTTGGGAAGCGTGATGCGCCAGAACGTCTGCCAGGGAGTCGCGCCGAGATCGAGAGAGGCTTCTTCCTGGGCGCGGTCGGATTTTTGAAGACCGGCGAAGATTTCGGTGGTGGCCACGGAAATGAGAGCGGTGCCATGCCCGAGAAACACGGTGAGCAGGCTGAGGTGCAAGCCGGCAAAAACGGCGAACATGAGGAGAGAAAGGCCGGTGATGATGCCGGGGAGAATGAGCGGAAGTAGCACGAGCCTGCGGAAGAGCGCTTTGCCGGGGAAGCTGACGCGATCGAGCGCGAGCGCGGCCAGTAAGCCCAAGGTGAGCGAAAGAGCGACCGCGCAGGAAGCGACGATAAGGCTATTGAGGACGGAATCCCAGATCGCACCATCAGCGAAAAGCTGGCGATACCAATCGAGCGTGAAGCTCCGCGGGGGAAAGCCGCCGACGCCGTCGCGGTTGAAGGAATAAAGAATGAGGACGACGATCGGCAGATAGATGAAGGCGAAAACGAGCGCGGCGTAGAGGGCGAGCAACGGAGAGCGGTGAACTTGAGAGTTGCGGCTCATTAGAAGGACCACCGTTTTTCGAGGCGTTCCGCCAGGAACAGGAGCGCGAGAGTGAGCAGCAGGATGCAAACAGAAATCGCGGCGCCGAGCGGCCAGTCGTAGACGGCGCCGAAGAGAGTTTGGACGATGTTGGCGATCATGGTGCCGGAAGAGCCGCCGACGAGAAGCGGAGCAAGGAAATCACCGAGAGAGAGGACGAAGGCGAAGGTGGCACCGGCAAGCAGACCGGGCATGGAGAGAGGAAGTATGACGCGGAAAAAAGTGGCGACGGGGCCGGCGCCGAGATCGTGCGAAGCTTCGACGAGCGGTCGAGGAATGTGTTCGAGCGAGGCATAGATGGGGAGAAAGACGAACGGAGTGTAGATGTGCGTCAGCATGAGGATGACGGCGAAAGGGCTATACAGGAAGAAGCCGACCGGCGCGTGGGTGATGTGGAGATATTGTAGGAAGCCGTTGAGGACGCCGTCGCTACCGAGAATCGTTTTCCATGCGTAGCCGCGGACGAGATAGCTGACCCAGAGAGGCACAATGACGAGCTGATAGAGCAGCTCTTTGCGCGCTCCGGAATGAAAGGAGAGATAGTAAGCGAGTGGGTAGCCGAGGAGGAGGGAACAGAGCATCACGGAGCCGGCGATGCGCATGGTGCGGAAGAGAACTTGGGCGTAGAGCGGATTGGTGAAAAGCTTTTGGTAATTGGCGAGATTCCAATGGCGGATGAGAACGTCGTCTTGCACGAGCCAGAAGCTGTGCGCAAACATCAGGGCGTAAGGCACGAGGAGGAAAAGCCCTACCCACAGAAGCGGCGGGATGGAGACGAGCGCTTTGTAAGTGCGCGAGTACATGGAAAAAAGTGACTGGTGTCCTATGCCCAGCGAGCCACCGAGTTTCTATTGACCTCCTGCGATGTTTAAACCCATGCGAAGCTTAACCCTCTGCTAATTACAAGTTTCCGCGCACTATTCTTTGAGCCGCACAGCGTCCGAGATCGAAAAGACGAAATCGTGCTCGCCGGTCAGCGGGCCGCACGCGGCAAGGCGCACGCGCAAGAGTTGGCCGTCGCCGGAATTCACTTCGAGCAGTTCGCTGGCGCCGCTGTAAATTTGCTGGTGAATCAAACCGTGAAATTTCACCTCGTGTGTTTGGCGCTTGCCGTCGGGGCTGATTCGAATGGCTTCCGGCCGGACCGAAAAGAGAGCGGGACCGTCCGCCTCCTCGAAAGGCCAGCGGAGAACTCCACAGGTGGCGATGCTGCGGCGGATTTCACCCTGTAAAACATTGGTTCGCCCTATGAAACTCGCCGCATAAGCCGTTGCGGGGCGGGCGTAGATTTCGCGCGGCGAAGCAACTTGTTCGAGCGTGCCATCGCGAAGCAAGGCGATGCGGTCGGAGAGGGCCATGGCCTCTTCCTGGTCGTGCGTCACGAAGAGGAAGGCGATGCCAATTTCGCGCTGGAGAGATTTCAACTCGCTTTGCATCTCTTTGCGCAAATTGGCGTCGAGAGCGGAGAGAGGTTCATCGAGAAGTAAGAGCTGCGGGCGATTCACTAAGGCGCGTGCGAGGGCCACGCGCTGTTGCTGACCGCCGCTGAGACGGGAGGGTCGCGCGCCGGCGAATTGCGCCATTTTCACCATGTTCAAGGCTTCTCCGACGCGGCCGGTTATTTCGTTTTTCGAAACGCCTTGCACGCGCAGGCCGTATGCGATGTTGTCTCGCACGCTTAGGTGGGGAAAAAGCGCGTAGTTCTGAAAAACGGTGTTTACGCGGCGTTTGTAGGGTGGCAGCGTGTCCAGGCGCGCGCCGGACATCCAGATTTCGCCGGCCGTGGGTTGTTCAAAGCCGGCGATCAGGCGCAGAAGCGTGGTTTTTCCGGAGCCGCTCTCGCCAAGCAATGTGAGAAACTCGCCGGCAGCGATATTCAAGGAGATATTTTTCAGCACCTCGCGCGGACCAAAACGTTTGGCCACGCCGCGCACTTCGAGCAAAGGCGCATCGGCGTCCACAGATGCTGGCAGCGGAATGGGCTCAGAGCTCACTGCGCGGCTTTCACCTCGTTCCAGATTTCGTTGTACTTGGCGCGGCGCGGCACATCCTGCCAAAAATAGATTCGCTGCATATACGCGTCGGGATCGTCCATGTGCAGGTTTTTCTTTTCTTCCCCGGACATCAGAGCCGTGGACTGCGGGTTCGCGGGGGAGTAGCTGGTCACGTCCGTCACCATTTTCTGAATTTTCGCTTCGATCATGTACTCGAGAAATTGCGCCGCCAATTCTTTTTGCTGGCTTGCCGCTGTGATCATCAAGTGGTCGATCCATCCGGTGGTGTTTTCTTTTGGGATGGTTTCTCCGATGGGGAATCCGAGCTTACGGAGTTGGTTGGTCATCAACGGCCAGCCCATGGCCGCAATAATCTCGTGGTTTTGAAAAAGATTCGTAAGCTCGCCGCCGGTGGACCAATACTTGCGAATATTTGGTTTGAGCTCGATCAGTTTGTTCTTGACGGCTTCGAGCTGCTCGTCGCTCAGATTGTATATCTGATCGGGGTCGGGCTTGTCGTAGCCGAGCACCTGCGCGGCCATGTACACGCTGGAGAGTTCATCCCAGAGCGAGATTTTTTCCTTGAATTTCGGGTTCCAGAGATCGCGCCAGGAATCCGGCGGCTGCGCGAAAGCCGTCGTGTCGTAGAGCAGCGGATTCGGCCCCCAGACGAAAGGGACACCATAGGTGCGCCCATTCATTTTAACGAGCGGCGAATTTCGCAGCTTGGCGGAGAGCTGATTGTAAGAAGGGAATTTGGAGAGGTCGAGTGGCGCGGCTAGACCGGCGCGTGCGATGGAGGTTGCGACGTCGCTCGATGGCGAAATGACATCGTAGTTGGAAGCGCTTCCGCCGCGCAGCTTGGCCACGAGTTCGTCGCTCGAGCCCATATACGACGCCACAACTTTGCAGTGGTGCGCTTCTTCGAAGGGACGAACAAACGAAGGATCCGCATAGCCTTCCCAAACGAGCAGGCTCAGAGTTTCTTCTTTTTTCTGGCACGCGCCGAAGGCCGTCGCGAGCGCCAGAATACCCAGGACGATTGCCCCTGGTCTCATTGTGCCCTCAGTTCCCGGTGCATGTACACTTTCCTGCGGCCTCTCTCGTTCGCTGCCGGTGGCTTCTTCTCAGAACGTCGGTGGCGTATTGATCCAAAGCAACCAGGTCTCGGACCGGCCTGGATTTTTCCAGCGGTGCGGCGTCGAGCTTTCGAAATAAAGGCTATCGCCCGGTTCGAGGCAGTAATGTTCCTCACTACTGAGCCAAATTTCAAATTTACCGCGGAGAATGTGCAAGAACTCTTCTCCCTCGTGGGAATACGATTCGCCGCTGCCGCCGCCGGGTTTGATGCGAAATAGGTGCGGCTCCATGGCGGTTTGGCCCCAGGCCAGCAGCTCCATGCGTACGCCGGGAGTCGTTTCCAAAATCTTTCTCTGGCCGGGCCGGACGAGGCGCGGATTTTCCGCGGCGGTTTCGAAGAGAGACAGAATATTGGTGCGGTAAAAACGCGCAATGCGGCGCAGCGTGGAGATGGACGAGCGCATTTGTCCGCGCTCTAGGGCGCTGAGAAAACCTACCGAAACCTTCGTGGCGCGCGCCACTTGAGCGAGGGACAGTCCCCGGCGCGTGCGCAGGCGCCGGAAACGCTGGCCGGGAAGGGGCACGCTTTCCGCGGGCGCGGATACGACGCCCTGGCGTTTCAATACGTGGACGATGGCCGGCGGATTCAATCCGCGCGCGCGGCGCAAAAAAACGGCGCGTTGCAGCAAACGCACATCCGCTTCAGCGTATAAGCGATAACGGCTCTTGGTGCGCAGCGGAGAAACCAGCCCCAGCGCTTCCCAGGCGCGCAAGGCCGAGGAGGAAATGCCCACGCGCCGCGCCACTTCACTGATGCGCAACAGGCGATGCACCGTTCGATTTGTCGATGGCTTGGAGAAATTCTTTCCGCTTGACACGGCTTCCGGCTTTCTCTAAGTTTGCGGGATTATAGTAAGGTTTCCGGGGCACAGCAACCTCGAAGAATCCGCTGACCGGAGAATTCTTCGAGCCTAGGGGTGAGTTCATGAAATTGGCCGCAGGATTTTGGCAGAGCTATATGCGCTGCCACCGCAGCTTGTTTTCCCTTCTTATTATCACGATGGTTATGCCGCTTGCTGCGCCGTTTGCCGCCGCGCAGAGCACCGGCGGAGAGATTCGCGGAACGATCAGCGATCCCAGCGGCGCTTCGGTGGCCGCCGCCAACGTGACGCTTGTCAACGAGGCGACCGGTTCCACGCGCACCGCGCAGAGCGGCGACAATGGAGAATACATTTTTCTCGAAGTACCGGTCGGCAGCTACGAAATCGACGTCACGCTGGCGGGCTTCAAGAAATTTGTGCGCAAGGGAATCGCGCTGGACTTGAACCAGGTCATCAGCGTGGATCTGAAGTTGGAGCTGGGCGCAGCATCGGAAAAGGTCGAGGTTACGGGGGCGCCGCCGGTAGTAGACACCAGCTCGACGCAGCTTGGCGCGGTCGTAAATGAGCGGGCCTCAACACAGTTGCCGCTGAACCAGCGCGACGTCTATCAATTATTGCAGTTGCAGCCCGGAGTGCAGTCCCAGTTGGGCAACGATCTCTTTTATGGCTCGGACAAACCGGGTGTCGTTACCGTGAATGGCGGCCGCGGGCGCTCGAACAATTACTCTGTAAACGGCGGCGACGGCAACGATCTATTCGCGAATCTGCCGGCGATCGAGCCTTCTCCGGACAGCATCGAGGAATTTCGCGTGATCACCAATTCGTTTGATGCCGAATACGGCCGGAACTCCGGAGCGATCGTCAACGTAGTGACCAAATCGGGGACGAACAACATTCACGGAAGCGTTTACGAATTCTTCCGGAATGATGTGCTGAACGCGCATCCTTTCACATTTTTCCAAGCGCCCAAGCCGGAATTCCGGCAGAACCAGTTCGGCGGCACAATTGGCGGGCCCATCAAAAAGGACAAGACGTTCTTTTTCGGCTCGTATGAAGGACGCCGGATTGTGCAAGGAATTGTGTCGCAGCCGATCAGCGTGCCGACGGGAGCCGAGGTGAACAACGGCGACTTCTCCGCGGGGCCGGCATTTTCCGGAACTCTCAACGACGCGACGGTCGCGAATATCTTGCAGAACCGCTGCGGAAGTGGCAGCGCTACCCCGGCGCTGAATCCTACCCAGCAGGCTTTATTGAACAACGTGATAGCTGGGACGCCCGAGCCCTATAACAACACTGCGCTGGCCCCGCAATTTAGCCTTTTTCCGGGCAACAAGATTCCCACGCAGTGTTTTGATCCGGTTGCTGTGAGCTTGCTACAGTACGTTCCCGGAGCCGGCGGAAGCGGCGGGGTGCAAGTGACGCCGAACATGACGGATCGCGGAGATCAGTTTCAGATTCGTGTCGACCAGAATTGGTCGAACAATCAGAAGACCGCGTTCTACTATTATTTCGATGATGACAACACTTTGGACCCGTTTGCGAAATTCCAGGCCTCTGGCGCGACCACCGGCAATTTTCCCGGAGTCTATGCTACGCGCACGCAGCAATTGAACGTCACGCACACGTCGACGATTGGCGCGACAGCCGTGAACGAATTTCGTGTCAGCTACTTCCGCGAGGGCCAACTCCAGTTTGACTCGCCGACGCGTACAAACGCCATTCAAGCTTCTTGCGGAACGGGGGCAGCCGCGGCATTTTGCTTTACGGGGACGTCAGATACGCCTCTCGTCGACGACAACGGCGATGCGCTTGGGACCAATCCCGACTACGGGCTGCATTCCGGGCTCGGTGCGAGCAAAGAAGGAGTTCCGTTCATCAGCGTGGGCGGCGGCTTTACCATCGGCAACAACTACAACGGCCAATTGCCTCAAACAGGAAACACGTACCAATTCAGCGACAACTACAGCAAAATCATCGGCCGCCACAGTTTGAAATTTGGGGCCGATACGCGCTACCAGATGTTCAATCAGCTGCTCTATTTTGACGTCAACGGCGATCTGTCCTTCCTGTCGTCTACTTCCTCGCCGCAAGGTGACGATCTCGGCTATTCCGACGCCTATCCTGACTATCTTCTCGGTCTGGGCAACAGTTTCTTTCAAGGCTCTGCGCAACACGAGCTCGTGCGCAGCACTTCCATCTATCTGTACGCGCAGGACAGTTGGAAGATCAAACCCAACGTGACCTTGAATTACGGCTTGCGCTGGGAGATGAACACACCGCTGACAGACATCGGAAAGAAAGTGCAGACTTTTCGACCGGGACAAGATTCGACAATCTATCCTTGCACGTTGCCGACAACCAGTCCTCTTTATGTGGCCGGCAGCGTCACAACGTGCGATGAAGCTGGCGTCACGCCGGTGGGCTTGGTTTTCCCAGGCGACAGCGGCGTGCCGGAGTCGCTCACAAACACGTATTACAAGGGTTTTGCCCCCCGGCTCGGCCTGAATTGGAGTCCTGGCTGGAAAGACGGACTGCTGGCCAAGCTAACCGGCGGTCCTTCCAATACCAGCGTCAGTATGGGCTACGGAATTTTCTACAATCCCATCGAACAGCTCGTGCTCGAGCAATTCAGCGCTGAGCCTCCTTTCGGCGGAAGCAACTTCATCACAAATCCGCTGCTGCAAACTCCTTACGTCGATCAGACCGGCAGCACTTACCCGAATCCCTTCAACGGGATCCTCAATCCGCCGCGTGGCCAAGCCGTTGATTGGGAACAATTCCGTCCGATGACTTTCTTCGGGGAGTTTCCTCCCAACCTGCGAATGCAATATTCGGATCAGTACAACCTGACGATCAAACGCCAGCTTCCGGGACAGATTCTCTTCCAGATTGGCTACGTGGGGTCGCAGGGGCACCGCTTGCTCGCGAGCTATGAAGTGAATCCAGGGAATCCGCAAACATGCAATGACTTGTCAGCGCTGGGGCAAGGCTGCGGTCCTTTCGGAGAAGACAGCCCTTATTCGTTCGTTCTGCCCTCGGGTTCGGTCTTCCATCTGCCGTACATTCCTGGCGGACCCGGGGGTTCGGATCTACCGTGCCCGCTGGTGAACGCGCCCGCGGCCTGCACCGTTACCGGCGCTGCCGGAGGCACCCCTATCACTTTGGTAGGTATCCGAGGGTATTCTTCGCCTCTGTGTAATCCGCTCACGGGCGGGGGCTGCCCTTCCGACGGAACTCCGGTGTTTTCCGGTATTTTCAGCGAAAACACGGTTGCCAAATCGAACTACAACTCTCTGCAAGTTATGCTGCAGAAGAATTTTTCGCATGGCCTGCAGTTCCAGGCCGCATATACGTTCAGCAAGACGATGGATAACGCCTCGAGCTTTGAAAGCGCGCTCAATCCGCTGAACTTTAATGCTACCTACGGGCTATCCGACTATGATGCGCGCAACCGCTTCGTCTTCAATTACGTTTGGGATTTGCCGGTTCCCAAACTCGAAGGCTTCCAAGGGAAGCTGCTGGATGGATGGGAAGTATCCGGCATCTTAACGTTCCAGAGCGGATTCCCGATTCGCATCACTTCTTCGGATGACGTGGAAGAATTGGATTCCACGGATCTGTTCGAATTTCCAGGCGAGCCGAATCTTACCGCGCCGTTCCAAACGCAGAACATTCGCCAGAATAACGGATTCGTGTTTAACCCGGATCTCTTCACGAACGCCACTGTGGCCCCCGGCACCATCGGCAACGCTCCGCGCACAATTTGCTGCGGACCGGGGATCAACAACTGGGATATGAGTTTCATGAAAGAAACGAGCTTTGGAGAAAGACTCCAGATGGAGTTCCGCGGCGACATCTTCAACATCTGGAATCACGCGCAATTCTACAGCGTGGATGGAGACGTTTCAGATGCGGGTAGCACGTTTGGGCAGGTTCAGCACGTCCACGACCCTCGGCTGGTCCAGTTTTCTCTGAAGTTCCGCTTCTGACGCGCTCGTGGAGAACAGCAAATGAGTTTACAGGCGCCTCGGCCAGCCGTGGCGCATCCGCACGTCTTAAGAATCTGAGAGAATAAGAACGTTCTCAGAACGATTGTTGGCTCAAACTGACCGCAGGGAACAGACCTGCCAGCGCTGGCTGCTTCGCGGCCACACAGCTTAGGGAAGAAGGAAATGCACGAAGCTTTGCAGAAGGAAATCGCAACGTACGAGAAGCGCACACCGAGGTCCGCGGACGCATACCAGCGCGCTTTGCGGCGGATTCCGCTGGGTGTCGCCAGTAATTACCGCCATTACGAGCCCTACCCGCTTTTTGTGAAGGACGGAAAGGGCAGCAGAATTCACGACCTAGATGGAAATGAATACATCGATCACAACCTGTGCTTCGGCGCGCTAATGGCCGGGCATTGCCATCCGGCAGTAGTGAAAGCCGTCGAAGAAAAATTGCATGAAGGAACGACCTTCGGCATGCCGCACGACATGGAATGGGAACTAGCGGAAGAAATCTGCAAGCGTTATCCCGTGGAGATGGTGCGCTTTGGCTCGAGCGGCACGGAAGCCACGATGCACGCATGCCGCATCGCTCGCGCGGCTACAGGACGCGATAAAATTCTGAAGTTCGAAGGCGCGTACCACGGTTTGCACGACACGGCGCTCGTCAGCGTCAAACCCAAGGCCGAGGAATACGGCGATCCCGACGCGCCAAATTCCGTTCCCGGCGGAGGCGGCGTTCCGAAAGCCTCGCTTGCGAACGTTGTCGTGGCTTCGTTCAATAATCTTGGCAGCGTCGAGCGGCGCTTCCGTGAATATCCCGGCCAAATCGCTGCGATCATTCTTGAACCTATCTTGATGAACGTCGGGCTGTGCATGCCGCAGCCTGGTTTTCTCGAGGGTTTGCGCGAGATCGCCACGAAAAACGGCGCACTGCTCATTTTCGATGAAGTGAAAACAGGAGCGAAGCTGGCCTGGGGCGGTGCCAGTGAATACTTCGGCGTGAAGCCAGACATGATTTGCCTGGCGAAATCCATCGGCGGCGGGCTGCCGCTGGCCGCGTTCGGCGCGAGCCGCGCGGTAATGGATCTGATCGCGCAGCACAAAGTCTTCCACGGAGGCACGTACAACACCAATCGCGTGTCCATGGCCGCGGGCCTCGCCACGTTCCGCGAGGTCCTCACGCGAGGGAACTACGCGCACGTCGATCAACTCAGCAAGAAATTGAGCGAAGGCTATCGCGCGATCGTCAAGAAATCCGGCTTGCAAGCCTATGTCGTCAACGCAGGCGTCAACGGCGCACTGATGCTTTACCCGCACGAAATTCGCAACTACCGCGACTGGACGAAAATCGACATCGATCTTTGGCGCCACTACTGGTTCGGCATGGTCAACCGCGGCGTGCTGGCGCAGCCGTATTGGTGGGACGAGCAATGGACTATATCCGTCCAGCACACCGAAGCGGACATCGAGAAGCATCTCGCCGTGTTTGAAGAAGTCGCGCCTGAACTCGCAAAGGCGCAACTCGAGCGAGGCGCGCATTTCGTTGGCGCCGCGGGCCACTAATCTCGGGAGATCATCGTATTGCAGAACGAGGCCTCCATCGTGTCCTCTGCGCCCTCGGCGCCTATCGCTCAAGACGCGCCTCACCTGCGCCGTGTCCTGGGGCGGCTGGACCTCGTTCTGCTTTTTGTCGTCGCCGTCTTTAACCTGAATGTCGTTCCCTCGATCGCCGCGAATGGCGGCGTCACCGTCTGGCTTTGGATCATTTCGCTGCTGCTGTTTTTCTGGCCGCAGGGCCTTGCGGTCATCGAGCTCGCTCACCGGTATCCCGGCGAAGGCGGCGTCTATCTTTGGGCAAAGGAAGTCTTCGGCGATTTTCATGGCTTTCTCTCCGGCTGGTGCTATTGGACTAACAACATGATGTATGTGCCGACGGTGATGCTGTATTTCGTCGGCGTGTCCGTTTTCGCGCTTGGCCCCGGCCACGCCGCGCTTGGAGACAATAAAACATTTGCACTAACTACTTCGCTCGCGCTGCTTGTGATTCTGGTCGTACTTAATATTGTTGGCCTCGGCGTCGGAAAATGGATCAACAATCTCGGCGCTCTCGGCACGGGAATTGCCGCCACGGTCCTGATCGGATTGGGGATCGTGGTATGGATGCGTTTCGGCACTACCCTCAGCTGGGCTGACTTTCGCATCCCGGCCGATCCCAAGTTTGTCCTGAACTCGTTCGGCGTGATTTGCTTCGGATTGGTGGGGCTCGAGCTGGCTTCTGTCATGGGCGACGAAATCGAGGATCCTCAGAAGACTCTGCCCGGAGCCGTAGCCTGGGGCGGCGTGCTCTCCGGCGCGCTCTATATCGGCGTGACGCTGACGTTGCTCATCGCCATCAGCAAGGGCGACATCAATGTGCTGCAAGGGATCGTGCAGGCCGTCGGCCACTTGGCCGGCCGCGTCGGAGTCGCGTGGATCGTCGCGCCCTTCGCGTTTCTCCTTAGCCTCTCTATCGCTGGCATCGCCTCTGCGTGGCTTGGCGGATCGGCGCGCATTCCTTTTGTCGCCGGCCTTGATTCCTATATGCCATCCTGGCTGGGCAAAGTGCACTCGCGCTACCATACTCCGTATGCCGCGCTCATCGTCCACGCGGCCGTCTCCATGGTGCTTGTCGTGTTGAACTTCAGTGGCTGGTGGATCTGGAATAAAATTCTTGGCTTGTCCCTGGTAGGCCACTTGGCCCACGCGCTCGGATTTGCCGTGGCAAATCTAGCCGCCAGCCCAACCGGCGTGCAGGAAACGTTCCAGAAACTTCTTTCGCTTGCCGTGGTGCTTCAACTGATTCCATTTCTTTACATCTTTGGCGCGCTCTTGAAGATCGCCTTCAGCGATTCGTTCGTAATGGCGCGTTATAGCAAGACGACATTGATTCTTGCCGGCGCGAGCGGGCTTGTCACCACCATTCTGGGAATTGCGCTGGCTTTCTTCCCCGCGCAACAGGTCACGTCTCTCTTTTCCTACGAGGTCTGGATGTTCGGAGGCACGTCGTTTTTCATCGGCCTGGCCGCATTTTTCTTTTTCGTTTACGGCCGGCGTAAAGCAGCGAGGAGGCTCGCGGAGGCCGTGCCGGTCCCTTAAGCAGGGCCGTCCACCCAAGGGCGCCCGCGGATGACGATTTTAGGAGGCTGGAATGTCGAGCAGTGTGAAAGCGGAAGTTCGCACGTACAAAAATTACGTCAATGGCGAATGGGTTGCCGGCGCGTCCGGAGAAACATTCCCGGTCTATGATCCCTCGACCGAAGAGATCATCGCGCAAGTCGCCGCCGCCGGCCCTGCGGACGTCGCTCTCGCGGTGAAGGCCGCACGCGCTGCTTTCGACTCCGGTCCATGGGCCACGACTTCTGCGCAGGATCGCGGCCGCGTCCTTTTCAAGCTCGCCGAGAAAATCCGCCAGAACAGCGCCATGCTCGCGGAAATCGAATGCCGCAATACCGGCAAGCCCATCGTCGAAGCCGAGTACGACATCGCGGACGTTGCCACCTGCTTTGAATATTATGGCGGCCTCGCCAATAAAGTTCTGGGCAGCGTCAATCCCGTCCCGGCCAACGCGCTAAGTTTCACGCTGCGCGAACCCGTCGGCGTCGCCGGCCAAATTATTCCCTGGAACTATCCGCTGCTGATGGCTGCATGGAAACTCGCGCCCGCGCTCGCAGCGGGCTGCACTTGCATTCTGAAGCCCGCCGAACAAACGCCTCTCAGCGCGCTCGAATTCGCAAACTGGTTCGACGAAGTTGGTTTGCCGCCCGGCGTCGTCAATATCATCAACGGCTTCGGCGAAACCGCGGGCGCCGCACTCGTCGCGCATCCTAGCGTCGACAAAATCGCCTTCACCGGCAGCGCAGCCGTCGGCAAACTCATCGTCAAAAGCGCCGCGGACACGCTCAAGCGCGTCTCGCTCGAACTCGGCGGCAAATCTCCCAACATTTTCTTTACCGACGCCGACTGGGAAGCTTCCATCGATGGCGCGCTCTTCGGCGTGTTCATCAATCAAGGCGAAGTTTGTTCCGCGGGCAGCCGCATCCTCGTCGAAAGAAAAATCTATTCGAAATTTGTCGAGGCCATGACGGAAAAAGCCAAGCGCATCAAGCTTGGCGCTCCCCTCGAGCGCGAAACCAAAATGGGTCCGCTCGTCAGCAAAGAGCAGTATGACCGCGTCAGCTCCTATCTCGAGCTCGGCAAAAAGGAAGCGAAGGTCGCCATCGGCGGGGGCCGCCCAAAGCAATTTGGTAAAGGCTATTACCTCGAACCAACGATTTTTTACGACGTAGAAAACAGCGCCCGTATCGCCCGCGAAGAAATCTTCGGTCCGGTTGCTTCCGTGATTCCGTTCGATGGCGAAGCGGACGCCATCCGCATCGCCAACGACACGCCCTACGGCCTTGCCGCCGCCGTCTGGACGCGCGACATCTACAAAGCGTTTCGCGTCGTGAAATCGCTCCGCGCCGGCATCGTCTGGATCAACCACATGCAGCCGACCTATGTGGAAGCGCCCTGGGGCGGCTACAAACAGTCCGGCTTCGGCCGCGAACTCGGCCCCTGGGGCCTCGAGGAATATCTCGAAACGAAACAGGTCTTTGTCAATCTCGACGAAACGCCGATCGGCTGGTACTGAGATTCTACATCCGCCGCGTCCCCGGCGGGCGCCAGGCAAGAAGGAAGAAAAATGTCTACCATTCAGATTCGAACGGAAATTCCCGGGCCGCGTTCGCGTGCCCTCATGGCGCGCCGCGAAGCTGCCATTCCGCGCGGCCCAGCCAACGCCACGCCGATTTTCGTCTCGCGCTCCGAAGGCGCCGTCATCGAAGATGTCGATGGCAACCGCTACATCGATTTCGCCGGCGGTATCGGCTGCTTAAACGCCGGCCATCACTCCCCGCGCGTCCTGTCCGCAATCCGCGAACAGCTCGAAAAATATTTGCACCTCTGCTTCGCTGTTACTCCGTACGAAGGCTACGTCGCCGTCGCGGAAAAACTAAACTCGCTGGCACCCGGAAGTTTTCCCAAGAAAACCATCCTGCTCAACTCCGGCGCCGAGGCTATCGAAAATGCCGTTAAGATCGCCCGCGCTTATACCAAACGCCCCGCCGTCATTTGTTTCGAAGACGCCTTCCACGGCCGCACGCTGCTCACCATGTCGCTGACCAGCAAAACGCATCCATACAAGGCGGGCTTCCAGCCGTTCGCGAGCGATATTTACCGCATCCCCTACGCGTATCGGTATCGCAACGCGCCCGGAACGACCGCCTCCGATTTTGCAAATCATCTCGAGGACGCCTTCAAGCGTTCCGTCGCTCCCGAATCCGTCGCTGCCATCATCGCCGAACCGGTGCTCGGCGAAGGCGGCTTCGTTGTTCCGCCGCGCGATTATTTCAAGCTGCTCCAGAATATTTGCCGCAAGCACGGTATCCTTTTCATCGCTGACGAAATCCAATCCGGCTTCGCGCGCACCGGCAAATGGTTCGCGTCCGAACATTTCGGTATCGAGCCTGATTTGATCACCATGGCGAAATCGCTCGGCGGCGGCATGCCCATTGCTGCCGTTACGGGCCGCGCCGAAATCATGGATGCGCCCGGCCCCGGGTCTCTCGGCGGCACGTACTGCGGCCACCCGCTCTCATGCGCGGCTGCTCTCGCCGCCATCGAGACCATCGAAAAAGATGGCTTGTTGGTTCGTTCTTCCATTGTTGGCGAAAAATTTGAAAACCGGGCCCGCGGTTGGCAAAACAAATGGCCTCTCATCGGCGAGGTTCGCGGACTCGGAGGCATGTGTGCCATCGAGCTGGTGCGCGACGCTGAAACGCGCGAGCCAGCCGACGCGGAGACAAAAGAAATCGCCAAATATTGCTACGAGCATGGTCTCATTCTCATCACTGCCGGCACGTTCAATAATGTCATTCGCATTCTTGTTCCGCTGGTCGTCTCGGACGAGCAACTGAACGAAGGTTTTGACGTGCTCGAAGCTGCGCTCGCAGCCGTGGCGGAACGCAAGCAGGCTGCGCTTTCTCATGCCTGAACGCGCCGCCAATGCCGGCCAAATGCCCAAGTTCGTCGCGCTGCATCCAAGATAAGAAGACTTTTAGGAGCATTCAATGCAAGACACCATCGCAAAGTCCGCAGGCGCAGCCGCCGAGCTGAAAAACCCGCGGCTCTTCCGCGAAGCGTGCTACGTGGACGGGCAGTGGATTCAGGCAACCTCAGGCCAGTCCATCGGCGTGGACGATCCCGCCACGAGAGAAATCATCGGCAAAGTGCCGAAGCTGAACATTGCCGAAACTCGCCGCGCCATTGAAGCCGCCCACCGCGCCTTTCCCGAATGGAGCAAAAAAACCGCGAAAGAGCGTGCCGCGATTCTCCGCCGCTGGTTTGAATTGATGATGGCCAATCAGGAAGATCTCGCGCGGCTCATGACCCTCGAACAAGGCAAACCGCTCGCTGAATCGCGCGGAGAAGTCGCTTACGCCGCCGCGTTTCTCGAATGGTTTGGCGAGGAGGCCAAGCGCGTTTATGGCGATACGATTCCCCAGCATCAAGCCGACAAGAGAATCGTAGTCATCAAGCAGCCCATCGGCGTCGTCGCCTGCATCACTCCGTGGAATTTTCCGCTCGCCATGATTACACGAAAGGCCGGCCCGGCAATCGGTTCCGGTTGCACCGTGGTCGTCAAGCCCGCCGAGCAAACACCGTTTTCGGCGCTGGCTCTTGCGGAACTAGCCGAACGCGCAGGCGTTCCCCGAGGCGTGTTCAACGTGGTGACCGGCGATCCCAAGGAAATCGGGGCTGAACTCACTTCGAACCCCATCGTGCGAAAACTTTCGTTCACCGGTTCTACGGAAGTGGGAAAGCTTCTGATGGCGCAATGCGCTGGCACGGTGAAAAAGCTTTCGCTCGAGCTGAGGCGGCAACGCACCGTTCATCGTGTTTGAAGATGCAGATTTGGACGCCGCCGTCGAAGGCGCAATCGCTTCGAAATATCGCAATACCGGGCAAACCTGCGTTTGCGCAAATCGCTTGCTCGTCCAAGAAACCGTCTACGATATTTTCGCCGGCAAACTCAGTGCAGCGGTCAAGAAGTTGAAACCGGCCTCTGGATTTGAGCCCGGCGCGACGCAAGGTCCGTTGATCGATGACGCTGCCGTCGAAAAAGTGGAAAGTCACATCCGCGACGCGCAGTCCAAAGGCGCCAAAATCCTCGTCGGCGGCCACAAACACGCCCTCGGCGGCCGCTTTTTCGAGCCTACCATTCTCACCGACGTCACGCCGCAAATGGCGCTCGCGCGCGAAGAAACCTTCGGCCCTGTCGCGCCCCTTTTCCGCTTCGAGACGGAAGCGGACGCCATCACCCTCTCGAACGACACGGAGTCTGGCCTGGCCGCTTACTTTTATGGCCGCGATATAGCCCGCGTTTGGCGCGTCGCCGAAGCGCTCGAATACGGCATCGTCGGCATCAACACAGGAATCATTTCCACCGAAGTTGCGCCATTCGGCGGCGTGAAAGAGTCCGGCCTCGGCCGCGAAGGTTCCCGCTACGGCATGGACGAGTACGTCGAGATCAAATATCTCTGTTTCGGCGGCATCAACGGCTAAAAATCGCTGCTCTCCGTAATTTCTCTATTTGTTGATGTCCTCTTTCGCCTCTAATCGCTTCAACAACGGCTGAAGAAACGGCTTCTGCTGATCCGGCGCGCCGTTGACGGCTTCCGTCATCTCTTTGGCGGCTGCCGAAAAATCGCCCACATTCGAAGCGATCCGCGCAAGCGCAACGTGCGAGATCCAGTGGTTCGCATCCTTTTTCGGTACCAGGGCATATATTTCGAAGGCGCGCTTTGCATTTCCTTGCCGTTGCAAGCCTCGTGCATAAACATAAAGCTGAATCGCATTCGCTTTGTCGAGGGCTTGCGCCAGCGCCTTGTCCGCATCTTCCTGGCGCCCCAGGGCCGCGAAGATGCGTGACTTCGTCTCCCAATTCTCGAATCGCGATTCGTTCTGGATCGAGGTGTCTTCCCATTTCAGGGCTTCCTCAAGATTGTAATTGTGGTCCAGGCACCAATTCGCCGCTTCGTCATATCCCGCCCAGGTGAATCCGCCGGTGTTGCGAAACTGGTTGTGGATACTGCGCAAGACAATCGCGTTTACGTCCGTGGAAATCTGGAATGGCACAGCCAGTTTTTCCCATCGCAACGTTGCCGCGGCGGACTCCGGCTTGACCTCGTCGAACGTGTAGGTCAGCGCTTCGCGAAACTCCGCGGGCTGCGGTTTCGCGGTCACGCGCAATGCATCCTCCTTCTCGTCATACGAGAAGCTGCCCCACGACGTCGAGTTCTTCGAAAAAATAATCGTCCACTGGCCCGTGTCCGGGATCATGTGCAATCCATAAGTCCCCGCCAGCAGCGCCTTGCCTTCCACGCTCACGTCATCCGAAAAAGAGATCGTGGTGTTTTCATTTGCGCCCGCGCGCCACACTTTGCCATACGGAACAATCTTGCCCCAAATCGCGCGCCCCTCCACGAGCGGCTCGTGGTAAACGATCGTTATGTCCGTCAGCCCGATGCGCTGCGTGACAACCGCCCGCTGGCTGAGTTCCGGAAGAACCAATTCCGTAGCTTGGCTCCCATTCTTGAATTGCGCTTCTGCCTGCACCGCCAGGCAAATCGCTCCCGCCAAAAGAAGTGTAAAAAGTCCGCACGCTTTGTGCATGAATACACCCCTCCTTCGCTTTCTTTCAGGACCAATTGGCTGGCGCTATTCCTCCGCGCCCGCTTCACACCCTCATCGGCATAGACGCCCTTCCTCGCGATGCGTGAGCACCCTTCGGCGAAACCATCTTTGCGATTGGAAAAATCGTCCTCAGCCGTTACCATCATGCGACTCTGAGGTGCACGAAACGGTCTCGACGAGGTGGAACTTGAAGATATCGAATGGGCTCTGCGTACCACTTCTATGTTTGGTATTCGCAGCCCCGGTCGTAGCGCAGAGCCAGGCCGAGCCTGCTCTCTCTTATTCCCCAAGCTTGAACCTGTCTTCCATCGACAAGTCCATCGATCCCTGCGAAAATTTTTATCAGTACGCGTGCGGCCGCTGGCAAAAGGACAATCCCATCCCCGCCGACCAAACCTCATGGGACGTGTACGCCAAGCTCTACGAGGACAATTTGAATTTCCTTCGCGGAATTTTGGAACAGGCTTCCAGCCAAGCCAACGCTCGTGACGCTGCCACCCAGGAAATCGGCGACTTCTATTCCGCCTGTATGGACGAGACGCAAACGGAGCGCCTCGGCGTCAGCGCGCTGAAGCCTCAACTGGACGCCATTTCCGGTCTGCATTCCGCTCGCGACCTGGCGCCGTTGCTTGCGCAACTCCAGCTCGGCGTCGGCGGCTATCGCTCCCTGCTTTTCGATGCGGGCTCCGATCAGGATTTGGACAACTCCCAGCAAATCATCGCCGTACTCGACCAGGGCGGCCTCGGCTTGCCGGACCGCGACTACTACACCAAGGAGGACGCGAAATCGAAAGAGATTCGCGAGCGCTATCTCCAGCACGTGCAAAAAATATTCGAATTGCTCGGCGATAATGCGGAGACTGCCAAGGAAAAGGCGCTCACGCTCATGCGCATCGAAACGGCGCTCGCGAAGGCTTCCCTCACGCGCGTCGAACAGCGCGATCCGTACAATCTGAAACACAAAATGGATCTAGCCGCGCTTCGGAAGCTGGTTCCAAACTTCGATTGGCAAACCTACTATAAAAGATTGGGCTATCCAGCGTTCGACGTTCTGAATGTGGAATCTCCCGTGTTCTTCCAGGAAGTCAATCTGGAGCTGGGCTCCGAGCCCATCGAAAATTGGAAGACCTATCTGCGATTTCATGTCGCCGATACTGCTTCTCCCTACCTCTCCTCTCCTTTTGTTCAGGAGAATTTTGACTTTTACCGCAAGTATTTGCGCGGTGCGAAGGAGTTGCAGCCCCGCTGGAAGCGTTGCGTGCAGTACACCGACCGCAATCTGGGCGAAGCACTCGGTCAGGCCTACGTTCGCAAAGTTTTTTCTCCTCAGCTCAAGCAGAGCACTCTCGAAATGGTGCAACGCATCGAAGCCGCGATGGAACAGCGAATTCGCGCCCTCGATTGGATGAGTCCCGAAACCAAGCGGCAAGCCCTCGTCAAGCTTCACGCCATTCGTAACAAGATCGGCTACCCCGACAAATGGCGCGACTACAGTTCCGTCTCCATTACCCACGCTGATTTTCTCGGTGATGTCCAGCGCCTCACCGCCTTCGAGCATCGCCGCGAAATCGCGAAGATTGGTAAGCCCGTGGACCTCAACGAGTGGGGAATGACCCCGGCTACGGTGAACGCCTACTATAATCCGCAAATGAACGACATCAATTTCCCCGCCGCCGTTCTCCAGCCCCCGCTCTATGATCCGAAGATGGACGACGCTCCCAATTACGGCGATACCGGCGGAACGATCGGCCATGAGCTGACCCACGGCTTCGACGACGAAGGCAGCCAGTTTGACGCCATCGGGAATCTCAAAAATTGGTGGACGAAAGAGGACCGCGAAAAATTCAACGAGCGCACGAAATGTGTCAGCGACCAGTATTCCAAATACGTCGTTGTCGACGACGTGCACATCAATGGCAGACTCACCATGGGGGAGGACGTCGCCGATCTCGGCGGCGAAATTCTCGCCTACATTGCCTGGCAGGGCGCCACCAAGGACAAAAACTTACAGCCCGTCGACGGTCTCACTCCCGGGCAGCGTTTCTTCATCGGGTTCGCCCAGTGGGATTGCGCCAACGAACGCCCGGAAGATTTGCGCATGCGCGCCCAAGTCGATCCGCACTCGCCTGCGAAATATCGCATCAACGGCGTCGTCGTCAACATGCCGGAGTTTGCGAAAGCTTTCGCTTGCAAAGCCGGCCAGCCCATGGTCAATCCGCCGGAAAAGGTCTGCCGCGTCTGGTAGATGCTTCTGCAGCCAACGGCTGGCGCTCACACTTCAAATTAGAAACATTCTCCGGGACCGCGGCTCGACCTTTTCATCACCCCACATCACGCGCTCGCTGCAGAAAGCCGTAACCCGGCTACGGTTTTGTAGGTTCGCTCGGAGTCGGCGTCGGAGCCGGCGCTGGTGGTCGGTAAACAGTCGTGGGCCTCGCCGGTTGATACGTCACCTTGACTTCTTTTTTCTTCGGCTTCTTCTTTTCTCTGCTTCGTACATCTCGATTGCCCATCGCTTTGTCCTCTCTGCGCCAGGTGCGCCCTTGTGAACTAGTCTACCCGACTCGCACCGCCCACGCCGCCCCGACCTACAGCGCGTTGGCCCATACACGCTTCTCAATCACCCGCCTCTCGACAGGCTCCTGCGTCTTTCTCACGGACGTTCAGCTCAACCGGTTCGGCGTAAACCGCGCCGTCATCTCCATCACCCGCCGGTAATACTCCCTCTGCTTCAATCGCCCAGCCGCCGCTTCGTCGATCACAAACGTCACGTCCGGATGCATTTGCAAACACGAAGCCGTCACCGAAGCCGTAATCGGCCCTTCGATGGCTTCCGCGACCGTCTCCGCCTTCGCCTCGCCCGTCGCCAGCAGCAAAATCCTCTTAGCCTCGAGAATCGTTCCGATTCCCATCGTGATCGCGCATTCCGGCACTTCTTCTCCGGGAGCAAAAGACTTCCTGTTATCCTCGATCGTCTCCTGCGTAAGAACTTTCAGTCTCGTCCTCGACCCAAAACTCGAAGTCGGCTCGTTGAAACCGATGTGCCCGTTACGTCCGATGCCCAGAATTTGCAGATCGATCCCTCCCGCATCGCGAATCGCGTGTTCATACGAATTGCAATATTCCTCGTAGTTCCCGCCGATCATTCCGTCCGGAATGTGTATCTTCGCCGCATCCGCATTCACGTGGTCAAAGAAATTCTCCCGCATAAAACGGTGAAAACTTTGCGGATGCTCCGCGGCAAGTCCCAAATATTCGTCGAGATTAAACGTCGTCACTTTCGAGAAGTCCAGCCCGCGCTCCTTGTGCAGCCGCGCAAGCTCCTTGTACATCCCCAGCGTCGTGCTTCCCGTCGCCAGTCCCAGCGTCGCCGACGGATCGCTCGCCACCGCGCTCGCGACAATCCGCGCTGCCTCCCGGCTCATCTCTTCGTAACTGGGTTTCAGTACAACCAACATGTTTTCCCCATCTTTCCGCTGTCTCCGCCGCCTTTCCCCAGAATACCAAACGCCCCCTTCTCGACCGCACCGCGAATTCCGCACGCCCCCATGAGCAAGGAATGTCGCGCCGAGTCCATCGGTGCTATATAGACCAGCCTTCCACCGTCCGAAAAACGTTCCGGAAAACCCTCGCCAATTCCCCCATTTGGAGTAGAATGGCCCGTTCCATTTTTGAGGCGCTCCCCGCAGCTATATAGCAGTATACTAAACCGCCTCGCGCACCGGGCATTTTCGCTTCTCGCGGAGTAAAACGAAATATGGCTCTCACCGCCACCGACTGGATCGTCGTCGCCGCCTACCTGCTCCTCAATCTCCTCATCAGCCTTTACTACCGCCGCCGCTCTTCCGGCAGCACCGAGGAATTTTTCGTCTCCGGCCGCAACGTTTCCTGGTGGCTCGCCGGAACCTCCATGGTCGCCACCACTTTCGCCGCCGACACTCCTCTCCTCGTCACTGGCCTCGTCGCAAAAAACGGCATCGCCGGCAACTGGCTCTGGTGGTCGCAATGTCTCTGCGGCATGATGACCGTCTTCTTCTTCGCCCGTTATTGGCGCCGCGCCGAAATTCTCACCGACGTCGAATTCGTAGAGCTTCGCTACCAGGGCAAGCCCGCCGCTTTTCTTCGCGGCTTTCGCGCCATCTATCTCGGCGCGCTGATGAACTGCCTCATCCTCGGCTGGGTCATCAAGGCCATGATCAGCATCACCACCGTCCTCCTCGGCGACGCCATTGCGCAGGGTCGCGTCCTCAGTCTCTCCATCGGCGGCCACGTACTTCTCCACTACACTCTCGGCTCGCCCGATCACACCGCTCTGCTCATCTGCGTCCTGCTTCTCGTTCCTTTCACCGGTATTTATACGTTCATCGGCGGTCTCTGGGGCGTTCTCGTCACCGACCTTTTTCAGTTCGTCTTGAAAATGTCCATGATCATCGTCCTCGCCTGGATCGCGGTGGCAAAAATCGGCGGAATGGCCGCGCTCAAGCTTCAGCTCTCTCACGTCGACGCCCTCGCCCACAAGTCCGGCGACTCGACCGGTTCCATCCTGTCCTTTTTCCCAACATTTCATCTCGGCTGGACGACCGACGCCCTCTGGACTCTTCCCGTCATCACTTTCGCGCTCTATCTCGCCGTCCAGTGGTGGGCCAGTTGGTATCCCGGCGCGGAGCCTGGCGGCGGCGGCTACGTCGCCCAGCGCATGTTCAGCGCCAAGGACGAAAAAAATTCTCTCGGCGCCACTCTCTGGTTCAACATCGCCAATTACGCCATGCGTTCCTGGCCCTGGATCGTTACCGCCCTTGTCGCCGTCGCCGTCTACTCCCCGCACGGCGGTTTGCATCCCAGCGCCGAATTTGCCGCCGACCCCGAAAAAGGTTACGTCATGGTCCTGCGCGATTTTCTTCCGCCTGCTCTTCGCGGCTTGATGATCGCCGCCTTTCTGGCCGCTTTCATGTCCACCGTTGGCACGCAACTCAATTGGGGCACTTCCTATCTGATCAACGATTTCTATCGCCGCTTCCTCGTTCGCAAAGCCGGCGAAAAGCATTACGTCCTCATCAGCAAGCTCATCATCGTCGTGCTTGTGATTCTTAGCGGTTATGCCGCCGCAAACATCACTTCCATCCAGTCCGCCTGGCAATTGCTTCTCGGTATGGGCGCGGGCACTGGCTCCGTCCTCATGCTTCGTTGGTATTGGTGGCGCATCAATGCCTGGAGCGAAATCTCCTCCATGATCGCTGCGTTCATCGTTTCCATGTCGCTCACGCGAATTCAGTTCGCCGGCAACACTTCCGTCGTTTTCGCAAAAACCGCGCTCATCACCACCGCCGTCACCACCGTCGTCTGGCTCTTCACCACCTTGATCACCAAGCCCGAGCCCGAAGCCAAGCTCCTCGAGTTCTATCGCCGCGTCCGTCCCACCATCCACGGCTGGAAGCACATCGCCGCGCTCGCTCCGGAAATCGCGCCCGTCCGCGATCTCAGCGCCAACACCTTCGACTGGATCATGGGGTGCGCCCTCGTCTATTGCTGCATGTTTTCGATCGGTGAGTTCGCTCTGCACCAGTGGCTGATGGGCGTCGTTCTTTTCATCGTCGCCGCGCTCTCCGGCTACTTCATTTATTGGAGTCTCTCTCGCCGCGGCTGGCAAGTTCTCTCCGGTGCCGATTCCGCCGCGCCGCCCGTTGCAAAGCCGCAGCTAGAAGTATAAAAATCTCTTGCCGCTCCGCAGTAGCGGCAAATGCAATTCCGATCGCCGCGCGGAAGTTTTCAGCCTCGATGGAGTAATTCTGCTTTTTTCTCTTTCTTCCTCTGCGCTCTCTGTGCCCTCTGTGTTAAAAAATCCCTTCTACTTCGTGATCTTCGCGATGAACACCGAGTAAGCATCCATCGGCAAACCGTTCGGCATCCCCGCCACCGCCGCATGCGAATCTGTCAATAAAACGTTCAACCTCGGCGCCGAAAATCCCAGCTGCAAGAGGTCGAATCGCACCTTCTGCTCCTTCGCGGACATATTCAGCACTACCAGAATCGCTTCATCCTTGTACCGCCGCAAATAGGTCAGCACGTTCGGATCGTCGTCATTCAACGAAATGTAGCTTCCATCCAGCAGCGCCGCTTCGGTGTGCCGCAGCGCCAGCAGCTTCCGGTAAAAATTCAGCACCGAATTTGGATCCTTCATCTCGTCCGCCACATTGTGCGTCTTGTAGCTTGGCGGAACGGGCAGCCACGGTTTTGCCTCACTGAATCCCGCGTTCGTGCTGTCGTTCCATTGCATCGGCGTGCGTTCGCCGTCCCGTCCGATTTCTTTCGGCCAGCCCAGCTTGCCTTCGGGGTCCTGCACGTCCTCTTTCCTCTTTGGGTCGTTGTTCTCCATTCCAATCTCTTCGCCGTAGTACATAATCGCCGAGCCGCGCAGCGTCAAATACAGCGCCGCCATCATCTTGGCGATCTGGTCGTTGTGCTTTCCATCGCCATACCGCGTGTAGGACCTCACGATGTCGTGATTTGTAATCACGTACGTCGGCCATTGTCCCGCCGCATTCACTGCCGCAATGTGCCTTCGGTATTCCTTCGCCGAGAGCCCGCTGAAGCTCGTCATCATCAAATCCATCGGCATCTGCAGTTCGTCGCTGTTCGCTCCGTAATAATCCCGCAGTTGGTCCACGTTCGTCGTCCAGGTCTCTCCGATTAGCACGGCTCCATACTCGTTCGCCACGCTTCGCAGTTTGCGCATCGCCCCGTGCACTTCCGGCAATTTCTTGTTGTACTTCTCGTCCATGTTCGGCCGTCCGAACTTGTCCTTTCCCGGCAGCACCGGGTTGTCCTTCAGGTCCGGATCCTCGTAAAGCGTGTCCACCGCATCCAGCCGGAATCCCGCCACGCCGCGCTTGTACCAGAAGCGCGTCACGTCCAGCATCGCGTTTTCCACCGCGGGGTTTCGCCAATTCAGGTCCGGCTGCTGCGGATAAAAATAGTGGTAGTAATACTGATTCGTTTTCGGATCGAACGTCCATGCCGAAGTCCCGAACGTCGAAAGCCAGTTATTCGGCGGCTGCCCCGGCCCTTTTCCGTCGCGCCAGATGTACCAATCGCGCTTGTCCGAAGTCCTCGAAGACTCCGAACCGATGAACCACTTGTTCTGGTCCGAAGTGTGGTTCACCACAAAATCCAGGATCACCCGGATGTTCCGCTTCTTTCCTTCCGCCACCAGCCGGTCAAAATCCGCCATCGTTCCGTACATCGGATCGATCGCTTCATAATCCGAAACGTCGTATCCGAAATCCACCTGCGGCGAAGGAAAACAAGGGGTAATCCAGATCGCGTTTATGCCCAGCTCTTTCAAATAATCCAGCTTCGAAGTAATCCCATTCAGGTCTCCAATCCCATCGTTGTTGCTGTCCGCAAAACTCCGCGGATAAATCTCATAAAACACCGCGTTTTGCCACCACGCATGCCCTTCCGCCTCCGCTCTTCCCGTTTGCGCAAAAGCCCCAGGAGGGCAGAAGCCCAAACTCGCTCCACCTCCCAATATCGCCAGTGCCACCGCTAGGAGTTTTCGATTCACGTGCGTCCCCCTCTTCTCCGTGCTCTCTGAGTCCTCTGTGTTAAAACCAGCTTTCGCAAATTCACCGATCTTCCACGAAAGTGCTGAACGTTTCAGCTGCAACGATTCCCGCACCCCTCAAACTCACAAGCCCCAATGTATTCATTAGGCCCGCCCTTGGCGCAGTATGACGACCTCAATGGCTTACTCGTTTATTCCTTCAAGAATTTCCGCGGGATCTTGAGAGGGTGAAAAAAGATCACGACGCGTTGCTGCTGGTATTCCTCGCCGGATTTTCCCGCGAAGTGAATTCGCAGCGTAGCCCCTCCCGCCGCGTCCTTCACCAGCTCCGCTCCCCGCACCGATTCGATCAATCCCGGATTCCATACATCCAGGTCGTACGTCGCTCCCGCGCATCCAGCCATCACCAATTCCATCGGCGCTGTCGCATCTCCCATGTCCTCGGAGAGGATGCGCAAATCGGAGCTCGCGCTTCCCAATTCCGGCAGCCGGAACGCGTAGGACAAGCCAAAATCATTCGGCGCCTGAATACGAACTGTGTTCTTACCTTCCTTCAAATCGAATTGTATTTTCAGGTGGTGGTGCTCCGAAGCAATCAGCTGATCAAACTTGTGCAGCCGTCCGTTCACGTCCACGCGAACAGCCAAAACCGAGTTCGCCACTTCCGGCTCGAAGTCCAGCGCGCATTTCCCGCCCGTGCGCGTTATTTCCAGCGTGATTTCGCCCAGCTTTTTCTTGTAGCTCAGATTCAGCACGCTGTCGCCGACGTGCACGTTGTTGATTTTGAAGTTCGTCCAATCCGCCGGAACATGCGGCACGAACGTGAGCGTCCTTTTCGTCGCATCTTTCTCCAGCCCGAACATTCCCTTCAGCAGCGGGCTCACCACCATCGCCGCCGACCATATCTGGTCGGGCGAACTCGTCGAAAGCGGCTGGTAGTAATCGCCGGAAAGCACTTCCGTCACGTGCCCCAGCGAACCGTCGAGCGCCAGCAACGCGTTCGCGCGCAAATTCTCGTACGCCGAAAAGTCCTGGTGATAGCGGTATTCCGCAACCGACGCCCATCCCGTGAACAGCGGCCACACCGAGCCAAAGTGATACCCGCCTCCGCTGTAAATCTCCGCACGGTTCGAAATAATCCGCATTCCCCAATCTGCCTGCATGTCCGGCTCGGCCAGTTGCCGCAAATGTTCTGTCCTCCACGCTGACATCGCGTCGCTCGTAGATCCAAACCACATCGGTGCCGCCGCCAGCACGCTCAACTCGTCTACCGGCTGGTCATTCTTATCTAGCGCAAACGCATAGCGCTTCTTGCCCGCGATCCAGAAGCTCTGGTTCACCAGCGCCTCTTGCTTCCCGAACTCTGCTTGCAGCTCCTTCGCGGCATCTTCGCGGCCCGCCGCACTCGCAAGGTTTGAAAGAGCATCCAGCGCTTCCGCTCCCAACGCGCTCTGATAGAACTCCGTTTTCACCGGCAGCAGCGGCCCGCCTTCCACCCATCCGTGCCCAACGCCGAAGTTTTGCGGAAGGCCTTTCGCGTCGTACGTCGACTTCAAAAATTGGTACGCTTTCCACAAGCTGTCCCACTTTTCTTTCGCAAATCCAATGTCACCGCTGGCCGTCACATAATCGTTCGCCGCAATGAGATAGAGCGGAGTCGCATCCGCGGACGCGTAGGGATACGGATAATCTTTGAACCATTTCACAAAACTCGCCCCCTGCGAAATCTCGTGCGGAATTTTTCCGTCTGCCCGCTGAAACTTGCTGATAAATTCCAGCGCCGTCTTCGCGCTCGCAAAATCGCCTTCGGCGTTCAAAGCCAGCGACGTCCAGAACGAATCGCGTCCAAAATACCAGGCAAATCCCGGCCGCTGGCTATCTCCTGATGTACGATAACCCGCCACCAGACCGGTGCCGAGAAATGGGTTCGTCACCAAACCCTGCACCATGCTGATGCGCGACCAGTCGTACGCCCGCTGTATTTGTTTGTCCGGAAGTTCCACGCTCACGGTCTGTTCAAGATAGTTGCGATAGTATTCCGCCGATTCTCGCAGCAGGTCGCTGTATCCCGAAACTAGGTGACCGTAAGTGTTCTCCGCGTCCGCCAAACCCGTCATCGATCCCGCGATGGCGATGAGCTTTGTGTCCTTGCCCTTCGCGGTCACTCCCAGCCTGAAAGAGCTCTCCTGAGACTCGGAATAGTTCGTCTGGTATTCCTCTCGAGCATCTTCTGCGCTTGGCGAACCCACCAGCGCCTCAAATTGCCTCGTCTCTTCGCCGAGGACGAAAGCGTGCAGTTTCGCATCCCAGCTTTCATAGGTTCCGCCCAGCGCCGCCGGCCACTCCAATTGAAAATCGCGATGAAACACGGCCTCGATTTCCAGCGGACTTTCCGTTTCCACTTCCAGCAAAATCACCGCTCCCGGTTCGTGCACCGGCACAAAAAATGTCTCGCGCACCGAAAACGTGTCGCCCGCGTAGAGGATCGTGCTCGATTCCGGCCGTGTAATCAGCGTCCGCGCCAGCGATTCCGCGGGCAGCGTTCTGCCATCCACATGAAATTCCAGATGAAAGTCGCGCAATATTTTCAGCGGATAAACCCACGCTTCCATCCGCCCCGCTTCGTTTCCCAGCAGCCCCGCTCGCATTCCCACGACCGGCAGAAATTCCCACGGCCGCACCGACCGCGTAAGCTCCAGCGATCCTGCTGGCGACTCCGCGTTTGCTTTTTCCTGCGTGCCTGCTGGCTCTTGCGTGCTGGCCGCCACCCGCTGTAGGGCGACCTGCTGCGTTCGCCCGGAGTCCTCATTGCGCGCCGAGCGCGACGCTTCTTGCGATTTCGCTGCAGCCTGCCTAAGCGCGCCCGAAGCTCCGAGCAAAACGAATAGCGCCACCCCAAAAACACCATAGCGGAAATTGTTTCTTGCACGAATTGTAGTTTCTTTACCCATGATGGCAGGAAGGCCTCTTGCGCGAGCTTTCCCCGGATTCGCGCGTGCCCCCTCAGCTCGAATCGCCGCTTTGGCCTTACAATAAGGAACGGCACCAAATCCTAGCATGAGCCAAACCCGGGAAGGTATGATTCCATTTGTCTTCTTCACGCCGCTCCTTTCTTAAATCTCTAAGCCGTTCCGCGCTCGTCCTGCCGTTCGAAAGCGTACTCGCGCTCGCGCGTCCACTTCCGATGAATCAAACTCCCGACCCGCAGAGTAATGCAAGCCTTTATCCTCCGCCTCCAAAAGAGATTGGCGTCAGCTTTATCAACGTCGCGCGCGAATCCGGCCTCAACACCAAAACTATTTTCGGCGGCGAACACAAAAATAAATATCTGCTCGAGACCACCGGCTGCGGCGTCGCTTTCTACGATTATGACAACGACGACTGGCCCGACATTTTTCTCGTGAACGGCTGGCGCCTCGAAGGCTTTCCCAAGGGGCAGGAACCTATTTCGCATCTCTTCAAAAATAATCGCGACGGCACGTTCACCGACGTTACGGAAAAAGCCGGCCTTGTGCATTCAGGTTGGGGGCAAGGCGTGTGCATCGGCGATTATGACAACGACGGCCTCGACGATCTCTTCGTCACCTACTTTGGAAAAAATGTTTTGTACCGCAACAATGGAAACGGCACCTTCACCGACGTCACGGAGAAAGCCGGCGTCGCCACGAACGGCAAGCGCTGGAACACCGGCTGTGCTTTCGTCGATTACGACCGCGACGGCCACCTCGATCTTTTTGTCGCGAACTACATCTACATGGATTTGGCGACGGCGCCGCTGCCGGAATCCGGCCCGTGCGAATACAAAGGCATTCTCGTCGCCTGCGGGCCTCCGGGACTCCTCGGCGGAAGAAATATTTTGTTCCACAACAACGGCGACGGAACGTTTTCCGATGTTTCGGAGCGCGCCGGACTTTTCCAGGCCAACGGAACCTACGGCCTCGGCGTGCTCACCGCCGATTTCAACAACGACGGCTGGCCGGACATTTATGTCGCGAACGATTCGACGGCCAGCGCGCTCTATCAAAACCGGAAGAACGGCACGTTCACGGACGTCGCGATGGAAGCGGGCTGCGCTCTGAGCGCGGACGGCAAGCCCCAGGCCGGCATGGGCGTTTCCGCAGGCGATTACGACCTCGACGGAAATCTCGACATCGTCAAAACCAATTTCGCGGGCGACACGCCGTCGCTCTACCACAACATCGGCGGCGGAAATTTCGAGGACGCCACGTTTCCCGCCGGGCTTGGCAAGCACACGCAATATCTCGGCTGGGGCGTCGGTTTTTTCGACATGGATAACGACGGCTGGCCGGACATTTTAATTTGCAACGGCCACGTCTATCCCGAAGTCGAGCAACTGCGCACCGAAGCCGGCTACGCGCAGCAAAAAATCCTGTACCGCAACCTGCGCAACGGCCGCTTCGAGGATGTTTCCTCGCAAGGCGGCACCGGAATCATGACGCCCGTCGCATCGCGCGGCGCGGCCTTCGGCGATTACGACAACGACGGCGACATCGATGTAGCGGTGAATACCGTGAACGATTATCCGCAACTGCTGCGGTGCGACTCGCCGCTCGGAAACAACTGGCTGAAGATAAAAACCATCGGCACAAAATCGAACCGCAGCGGAATCGGCGCGCGGTTGCATTGCGTGACGCATCCTCCGGGCGAGATGAAGCCGCATCAGCAGATCGATGAAGTGCGCAGCGGCGGGAGCTACATTTCGCAAAACGATCTGCGCGTGCATTTCGGAATCGGAAAAGCGGAGAAAGTCGACCTGCTTGAAATCCGCTGGCCGAGCGGCGCGGTGGATACGCTGAAAGATGTGATGCCGAATCAAATGATCGTAGTGAAAGAGGGCGCGGGCATCGTGCGGACGGCGAAATTCGCGCGGCCAAAGCCCGAAAAGCTCGCGAGGTAAAATTTTCCCGCCCAGAGCGCGCCGGCGCGGAAGAATTTTGAGTTTGGAGCGACACCACCCGGGGCATTTGTAAGAGTGTGAAACAAAAGGAGTTGTAACATGGGGCATTTGTAAGTTGTTGAAAGGAAAGAAGCTGCGTGCTCTCTCTTCGCTTGCTGGGAGAGCATCCGGAAGCGGCGAAGGGGCCGGAAGCATGGCGAGATTTGCGCGCCGTGGACGCGGGAGAGCACGGCCGGAGCGAAAACAGGGGGCGGAAGCGGAAAAACATATTACTGTCAAGGTACAGTACCGTACAAGTATCATTGGAACATGAGACGCGGAAGTCGAGTGGTTAGAACGAGTTGGTGGGGATTAGGTAGTTTAGTGAGACGGAGGAAGAGCGTAAGGGAGGGGTGGGTGGCAAATCGTGGGCACAGAGGTGGAGGAGAAAAGAATACTCCGCGATGAGTTTCTGGCAGGCCGCCTTCGTCGCGGTCGTCCCGCGGGAGAAACCGGGGGCAGGCGGGCGGCATCGAAGAAAACAGAGGAGAAAAGCAATGTCAAAACTAGCGATTTGGGCAGAGTTGGAAGCGAAGCCGGGTAAGGAGCAGGAGGTGGCGGATTTCTTGAAGTCAGCGCAGCCACTGGCGGAGAAAGAGCCGGGGACGATCACGTGGTACGCGATGAGACTGGGCGGGTCGAAATTTGGAATCTTTGATACGTTCGCGGAAGAGGCCGGGCGCGAGGCACACTTGACCGGAGAGATCGCCAAGGCGCTTTTCGCGAAGGCGAAAGAACTGTTTGCGAAGGATCCGCAGATTCACAAGATCGATTTGCTGGCGGCGAAGGTGCCAGGAGCGGCCGGCACGAAGGCCAAGTCGGCGTAGAGCAAAGGCTCTAATCGGGATAAGAGAGTTCCCAACTGCTTGCGGGAGCAAAACCGCAATGGGCGGGGAGCTGTGGTGATCTTCGAATCCAACTCAACTTGTTGAGGATGGCTGGCGCGCCTTTTTCGGAGGATTAAGAGCGCAAGCCCTAAGTCATCCAAAGGTTGTGGTGTGGCCGCCCGGTGGAGCTAGAGCGGGGCGCCCCGCCGGCCAGAGTTGAGGAATGAGTGGACTGAGATTTGGAAGGATCTGGTTGGGGAAAATCGATGAAACCCACTACGAACGGCCGCACCCGGTCGCTTCGCGGGAAAGGCTAGCACTTCTGTAATTCGCGACGGATTTGTGGGAGGGTGCTGCCAGTGCAATCGTGGCTCCGAGTCGTTGATCTATATACACACCATTCCAAAAGCCGAATGCGGTGCACATAGATCAACGACTCTCCACCACGATTGCACCGCTGGGGCGCGGTGGAAGAATCTTTGTTGGGGTGATGCAGGGAGGGGTAGGATTTGTGGCGATGGAAAGGGGCGTCTAGAAGTGGAACGCGCAACTTCAGAAACGAATGGGACGATCACGATTCGGCGGAAAGCGCCGGAGGACGCGCAGCAGCGGCAAATTATCGTGAAGCTGGATGGGGAGAATGTGGGGGAACTGTTTTACGGGGACACGATTTCCGTGCCGGTGACGGCGGGGCACCACCGATTGCAGGTGGACAATACCTGGAATTGGAAGACGATTGAGCTGGATGTAAAGGCGGGAGAACACTTGAAGTTTCTGGCGGCGAGCAAGGCGGGACGAATTACGTGGTTTTTGGTGAGCTTGTTTGGGGCGGGGCCGATTTATGTGTCAATCAAGCGGGAAGACTGAGGAGCTGGGCAAGGAAAGAGAGAAGAGAAAAGACAAGAGATAACGCAGAGGCGCAGAGTTGACGGAGTCTCGCGGAGAAAATCGGACGGGATTTCGGCGGATTCATTTGGAGGATTTTTTCTCGGCGTGGGCGATGGCGGCTTCCACTACTTTTTCCAGGCGGCGGGCGCGGGCGTCTGGCGAGCGGTAATAGAAGATGGCGATGAGTTGTGCGCGGCGTTGAATTAGGGACGTGAGATTCCAGCCTTCGAGAGCGCGGGGATCGCGGGAGAAAGCGAGTTTCAGGGCGGGCGGAAGTTCGCGTTCGCCTTCCAAGGCGGAGAGAAGCTGTTCGGCGGCTTGTTCCGCGCGCCGCGCACGTGAGGCGGCGCTCTTGGGTTGAGTAACCGAGTCCGCAAACCATTTGCGATATGAATAGCTGAGAGAATCGTACCAGCGGAGCAGAGGCTTGGTTTGGGAGAGCAGGCGCTGGAGTTCGGGCGGCGTTGCGATGACGCGCTCGGCAATGTCGGGTTCGAGAAGAAATTCGGCGGTGTTGTTTACTGAGACGTTCGCACCGGCCTGCATCTTTTTGTTCACGAGAAGAAAGTGGACACCCTTGCGCGTGGGGAAGAGCGAGGTGCGAAAGGGGAAACCGTTGATTTCGCCTTTGACGCGGAAGTTGCCGCGGGAGCCCCAAGTTTTGTGGACACTGAACGGGATCCAGACGATGACCCATCCGAGATTGCCCTGCATGCGTTCCAGGGTGGCCTTGAAGGATTTTGGGGTGAGTTCCAGCTTCGCGGTGCGAGGCGTTTTTCGCTTCGGATTTGTTTTGGCGACGGATTTCTTCACGGAGTCACAACCTGCGTTCTCGCGTCGGATCTTACCTTGATGCCGTCGCCTTCCTTGAGCGTGTGAATCTTGTCGACGGCGAGATCGCTGAATTCTTCGGTACGGCCGCTGGGCCAGCGGACTTCGATGGAATCGAGTTTGGAGACGCCGCCGAGGCCGAAGTGCACGCGCATGTCGTTATTGGAATCGTAGCTGGAGCCGCTGCGGACTTCGTTGACGAAGAGACGCGGGCCGGCTTTCAGGGTGATGCGGGCGCCGATGGCGTCGCGAGAGGAGGCAAAGGAGGTAGAGGAGGTTGAGGAAGTAAAGGATGAAGAACGCTGGTGCAGCGACGTTGCGGTCGCCGGGTTAGATAGAGCGGGTGAATTTGAGTTCTTCGAGCTAGGCGGATACGCGCCGATCAGATGGAAGGCGATCCAGTGATTTTTGTTGCGGACATCGTTGACCAGAAGGCTGGGCGGGGCGTTCATGTTACTGATGACGGCGGAGAGCTGGCCGTCGTTCCAGAGGTCGCCGATGGCCATGCCGCGAGAAGAAGCTGGAGTGGTGACGCCGGGGCCGGCAGCGGCGGAAATGTCGGTGAACGTGCCGTTGCCATTGTTGTGGTAAAGGATGCGCGGCTCCTGGAAGGTGCTGCCGAGATGCTGGCTATCGACTTCTGGATAGACGTGGCCGTTGACGAGGAGGAGATCGGGCCAGCCGTCGTTGTCAAAATCGAAGAACATCGCGCCCCAGCCGAGATATTTGGTGTTGAGCCCGAGGCCGGCGGGATAAGTGACGTCGTCGAACGTGCCGTTGCCGTTGTTGCGATAGAGAGTGGACGTGTCGTCGGAGAAATTCGTTTTGAAAATGTCGAGGTTGCCGTCGCCGTTATAGTCGGCGACGGTTGAGCCCATGCCGGCTTGCGCGCGGCCGTCGTCATTGAACGCGGCACCGGCGGTGATGGCGACATCGGTGAACGTGCCATCGCGATTGTTGTGATAGAGAATGCTGGCGGTGCTGTCGCAGGCCACGAAAATGTCGGGCCAGCCATCGTCGTCATAGTCGAGAGTGGAGACGCTAAGGGAGTAGTGGCCATCGGCTTTATCGATGTGAGATTTCTCGGAGACATCCTCGAAGGTGCCGTCTCCTCGATTGTGGTAGAGGATATTTTTTGCGGGAGTGAGGCCGCGAGGGCCGCACATCACAGGAGCGCCCTTCCATATGCAGGAAGGGCGGTCGCCGGGAAGAGGGGCTGTGGCCAGATTGAAGTCGACGTAGTTGGCGACGATGAGATCGAGACGGCCGTCACGGTCGTAGTCGACGAAGGCGCAGCCATTGCCCCAGGACTTGCCGGAGCCTGCGACGCCTGCTTTTTCGCTGACGTCGGAGAAAGTGCCGTCGCCGTTGTTGTGATAAAGGACATTCTTGCCGTAATAGGTGACGTAGAGATCTTCCCAGCCGTCGTTGTCGTAGTCACCCACGCAAACGCCCTGGCCCCAACCCGTGTGAGTGAGGCCGGCTTTTTGCGTGACATCGGTGAAGGTGCCGTCGTGATTGTTGTGGTAGAGATGGCTGGTCGGTTTTTGGGCAGAGGGGGATGGATCGAGGGTCGTGCCGTTGACGATGAAGATGTCGGGCCAGCCGTCGTTGTCGTAGTCGAAGATAGCGACGCCAGTTCCGGTGGTCTCGATGATGTATTTTTTGGTGGTGACGCCGCCGAAAACTTCGTGGACGGTGAGGCCGGCTTTTTCGGCGATGTTAGTGAAATGAGCAAGAGGCTGGGACGAAGTTTTGGGGAGCTGGGCGGCGCAGAAGAGAATGGGAATCGGAAGAAGCAGAAAAAGAGAAAACCAAGAGCGTTTGAAACGGGACGGCGAACGATGGGGCGGACCGGAAAGCATGAACTCTTGGCATACTAAGGTGCGGGTAAAGCAGGGTCAAGGCGGAGCGGCGGGGTTGAGCGAGGAATAGCCGAAGAGGATGAAGCAGGCTTTGCGAACGATTTTCGTCAGAAAGTTTTATGGGATTTGACGTGTATTCAGCCGAGTTTCATTGCAGGTGGAGGACCGGATTGAAAATAGGCGCGCTGACCGTGTCGCTGCTCTTGCTTTGTGCAAGCGGGAACGCGCAAACCGAAAACGCGAAGGTTGGTTCGGATGCGGCGGCGGCGAAGTCGTTTTATAGCCAGGGAATGCTGGCGCTGCAGCAGCGAGATTTGAAGGGAGCGCGCGCGGCGTTTGAAAAGACCGTCGATTTGGCGCCGCGGAGTCCGGAAGCACATAACTCGCTCGGATGGGTGTTGCTGGCGGAAGGGGAAACGGATAGGGCGATTGCCGAGTTCAAGGCGGCGGTGAAGCTGAAACCGGATTTTGCGCAAGCGCACATGAATCTTTCGCGCGCGTTTCTGGCGACGGGAGATGCGAAAGGAGCTATGAGCGAGTCGCGGGAAGCGGTGAAGCTGGCTCCGGAGGATTCCGAGACGCACCACATCCTGGGGCGAGCGCTGTCCTACTCGGGCGACACGGCGGGTGCGGCGGAGGAGTTGCAAAAAGCGATTGCGCTGGAGCCGAACCGAGCCGAGCTGCATGATGACCTCGGTTCGATTTTGGTGCAGCAAACGAAGAGCGAGGAGGCGGCGGCGGAATTTAGCGAAGCGTTGAAGCTCGATCCGCAATTCGCGCAGGCGCATTTGCACCTTGGTGTTTTGCGGCTGGAACAGAAAGATTTGCAAGGAGCCGAAGCCGAGTTGCGCGCGGCTGCCACTCTGGAACCTGCGAATCCGCTGGCACATTACTATCTGGGGCAGGCGCTGGAAGCGAAAGGCGAGACGGACGCGGCGTTGCTTGAGTTTCAAAGCGCGGCGAAACTTGATCCGAATAACGCGGACGCTCAGAAACATTTAGGATTCTTGCTGCAGCGCTCCGGCAATGTGGAGGAGGCGGTGGACGCATTCCGGCAGGCGGCGAGAACCAGGCCGGAAAGCCCGGACGCGCACAATGATCTGGGGCTTGCGCTGCTGCAGAGCGGCGATGCAGTGAGCAGCATCCAGGAATTTCAGGAAGCGCTGAAGCTGCGGCCGAACGATCCGGGATATGAAGGAAATTTGGGCGACGCGTATCTGCAGAGGACGGATTTCGATTCCGCGGAAGCGCAGTTTCGGCTGGCGCTGAAAATTGCGCCGCAAGACGCCACGCTTCATTACGATTTGGGCCTGACGCTGAAGATGAAAGACCGGCTACCCGACGCGATTGTGGAATTCAAGAAGGCCGAGGAGTTGGATCCCAAGCTGGCGGATGCGCACTACACTTTGGGCGTGACTCTGTGGCAGCAAGGAAATCTCGCAGCGGCGGCGGATGAATTGCGCGCCGCGGTTGCGGCAAAACCCGACTACGCGGAGGCTTACTACACGCTGGGCTCCGTGCTGAAACAGAAAGGGGACTTGCAGCCGGCGGCGGATGCGTTGCGGGAAGCGATTCGCTTGCAGCCGGATTTTGCAGGGGCGCACACCAATTTGGGAGCTGTTTTGCGGCGGCTTGGGGATGAGGACGGTGCGGCGGCCGAAAGCCGCAAGGGCATGGAGCTGTTGAAGCAGAAGTCGAGCGAGCAAGCCGCGAGGTTCGCGACAAATTCGGGCCTCAGGCTTTTGAACGCGGGAGATCTGGATGGGGCCGTTTCGCAGTTTCGATCGGCTATCCAAGCGGTTCCGGCGCTATGCGCCGGCGCACTATGAACTTGGCGTGGCGCTGCAACGAAAGGGAAATAAAGAGGAAGCGACGAAGGAGTTTCAGAAGGCTGCGGAACTGGACCCGAGATTGAAGGCACCCAACTAATATCCGCGAGGCGAAGCGGGCCGCGCCTTACGCGATCGTTAGGCAGAGGTTTTGCGAATGGCCACGAGTTCCGTTTCTACCGGCACGCCGCGAGCTACCTTCACTCGAATCACCGCTTCAAAAGGCTTGAGTTCGCCGTCTTGCGAGACGGAAAGGCGCAACAGGCAGCTCCTCGACGGAGCTCTGGCGACAGACGTATTCGACGGCGGCTTGCGTGCCGATGGTTGTGGTTCCCGCCAGAATCAACACGAATTGTCCTTGGGTCATTCCTTTAACGAGACCGAGAACGGCGTAGTCTTCCGTGAGCGGCAATCCGGAGGGCGTGGCCAGGAATTCTTTGGCTTCATCGGCCTGGGGATGAACGTTGATTATAGCCTGGTCGCCTTTGCGAGGGCCGGAGGTCAGCCTCTGGAAAACAAATTCCTGCGTACCGGGCATTTCCAGAAGCGGAAGATTTTCCGAAGGAGAGCCGATGAAAATCAGGTTGTTGTTTTTGGCGTCGTCCATGGAGAAGAGGCTGCCGCGTTTCACCCGGATATGGCGATGGAGAAGGGCGAATACGCCATCGAGCTGGTGAACGGCGATGACTTCACCGACGCCGGTGTAATGGTCGAGGATAGGAACTCCGACGTCGCGTTTCGCATCGCGATAACGCATTCCTGTTTCGGGACGGCCGACAAAGGCGGCGTTGCTGAAGACGACCCAGGGCTCATCCGGCCCGGAAATAAATCCCTTCCAGAAGACGCGGAAAGCAGCCGGCGCGAGTTCGCTTTGGCTCACCGCACCTACCGGAGGGGGAGTGCGCGTCACCACCAGCCATACGATTACGGCGATGGCCGCCGCCAAGAAAATAGAAAGGGAGATGACCTCGGTTCCCCATCGGCGTTCTGGACTCTTGTCGAGAACTTCGGAACGGACGGCTCCATTGAGGGTGGAAGTGGAAGACTTTGTGGCTGACGGTGCTCGATGGTGGAAGGAAAGCAGATAGGTGCCCTTGGGAAGCTCGACCACGATTGAGTCTTCAAAACCGTCGGAACTGTAGTATTCGGTGAGCTTCGAGCGTAGGCGACCCGCTTGGACTCGGACCATGGAGTCCAGTTGAGGATCGAAATCGGCGGAGCGACCGAAGACCTCGGTGGCAATCTGAAACTCTTTGATGGGAGTGCCGGGGTGATCCGCGGCATGCTTGGCGAGATAACGGAGCAATTTGCATAGGGATTCGGATCCATGCAGAGCATGGCTAGCCACGAGCCTATTAATCTGGTCGAGAAGAAGCTCGTTTTCCGTCACAACGGTCCTTGATACGTTGAAGTAACGGGAGTGTAACAAGTCGCGCATCTCTGTGCAAGACGGAGAGTTAATCGTTGTAACCGTATCAGACGCATTGAGACTTCTAACAAGAATCCAAAAAACGAATAGTATGAAAACATTATTGACGTAGCTGGCCGTCCTTACGCCGGTGCAGGCGTGTCGTTACGATGAGGACGGGAATTTTGGGGGGCGCTTTACAGCCCCCGTCGTTAAGATGGATGCAAGGCGTAGGTCGAGGGCGCTGAAGCGTGTATGGGGGTGCCTTTACCGGTTGAGCCTGGCTCATTCTGTGCGAGTTTCGGCGCAGCCTCCCTAAGTTCAATTTCAGCCAAATCGAAACAGCTCGAAAGATGGGACGGGAAGTGTCTGGCACTTTGGCCTGTTTTGCTCGTTTAATGCTGCATTCGAGATTTGAGAGTTATTGCAAAGGGATCCGCAAGGAGGGGTGGGATGGCAAAACGATGGATCGGGGTGGGGCTGGCAGTACTGATTTGCATAGCGGTCGGTAATCTGCCGAGGGCGTTCGCACAGGCGGTGTTTGGGAGCATCATCGGCACAGTTACGGACCCGCAAGGCAATGCGGTGGTCGGGGCAAAGGTCACGGTGACTTCCGTAACTAAGAGCTTCGCGTACGATACGACGACTAATGAAAGTGGAAACTATTCCGTCACGCACTTAATTCCGGACACTTACAGAGTTCACGTGGAAGCAACAGGGTTTAAGGCATTGGACGTCCCAACGATCAGCGTTACTGCCGACGCCGCAGCTAACGTTAATGCGCAGCTCCAACTCGGGGCCGTGACGCAGACCGTCGAAGTGACGGGCGCAGTTCCGCAGTTACAGACGGACCGCGCGGATGTGGCCGTGCAGTTTAGCCAGAAATATGTGCAAGATCTGCCGGTGCTTAACCGCAATTTCACCAGTTTCGAATTGCTCACGCCGGGTACGCAGAAGTTGCCGGGTTTCAACCACGCCGCCACGGAAAACCCCCAGGGTAGCGGACAAATCGAGGTAAATGGCCAGCATTTCAGCGGCGTGGGCTACGAGTTGGACGGCACGGACAACCAAGATCCCATCTTGGGAATTATCGTGGTGAATCCCAATCTCGACGCCATTACTGAAACTAAGTTCGCAGCTCAGGATTACGACGTAGAGGCGGGCAAGGCTATCGCAGGACTAGTGACGGTACAGACAAAATCCGGCACGAATGACTTTCACGGGACGGGTTTCTTCTACTATCGCAACAGCGACCAGCAAGCGCGCGATCCTTTTACGAATAAGCCTGGAGTGCCTCTCGCTCCGGCCACCTGGAAGCAGTACGGCGGCTCCATCGGCGGTCCGATCATCAAGGACAAGTTGTTCTTCTTTGGGGATTATCAGGGCACGCATCAGATCCAAGGCATCACAAACCAGTACAATGTCCCGACGGCGGAAGTGGTCCAGTCATGTAACCCCGCGACGAATGCGGCCAAAGCGCGACGCTCCGGGTTCTGCGACTTGAGCCAGTATCTCAACGCTTACGGGCCAGCCGTAGGTGGTGTGCCGAGCGGTCAGATTTATGATCCGAGCACAGGCAATCCTCTGACTGGCGGGGGCCGTACGCCCTTTGCGAACAACATGATTCCCATCGGCGACATCTCGCAGAATGTCGGGAGTGTCCTTGCTTTATTCCCGACTCCAACAGTTACGTGCCCCACTCCGGCCACCGCCTCATGCCTGACAAATAATTACGTGGCCACAGGGTCCGGACCTTTCAATCAGAACTCGTTCGATACGCGAATTGATTACAGCGCGCCTCACAACATCCAGGTCTTTGGCCGCTTCAGCCTGGATTACTTCAACTTGTCCGGTACTGGCGGGCTGGGTGCGCTTGGCAGCGCAGGATTTGGACCGGGGACCTTGAATGGAACTTCAACCAATCACGACTACAGCGTGGCGGGTGGTTTCACGAAAGCCTTCGGCACAAATTGGCTGACCGATTTCCGCATTGGATGGTTCCAATACAACCCGGAAACCGCCTACTCGGACGCCAGTCAGACTCCCATGACGAATTTCGGTTTTCCTGGACTGAACGTACCCGGACAAACCGATACCAACGGCCTTTCCGGTTTTCTGTTTACCAACAATGGAGGCAATGGCTTTAATGGAGCCTTGGGAAACTCGGGTGGCGGCACGTACGCATTTGGCAATGGTTTAGACGCTGCTCGCTGCAACTGCCCGTTAACGGAAAGAGAACGGCAAATCCAGTTTGTAAACAATTGGACCTATATCAAAGGAAATCATACGTTCAAGTTCGGCGCCGACATCCGTTACGCCACGAACCTCCGAGTCCCGAGCGACCAGAGCCGCTCTGGCCTTTTGTACTTCGACCAGCTTAATACGGGGAATAACGGTGCCTTCGGACTGGGGATTGCTACATTCCTACTCGGGGATGTTTCTCAATTCCAGCGCTTCGTGAGCAGCACCAGCGACGCCGTCGGCCATCAGTATCGGACGTTCTTCTATGGGCAGGACTCTTGGCGGGTCAACCCCAAGTTGACTGTAACAGGTGGTGTACGCTGGGAGATTTACACGCCGGAGGCCGTAAGCGCAAAGGGAAATGCAGGCTTCGCCAACTTGCAGGAAGGCGTTCTCGGCGTTGCCGGCTATGGGAACATCGGGCTGAACGGCAACGTTCAGAACACTCTACACGCCTTCGCTCCACGGTTAAGCCTTGCTTACCAGTTCGATTCGAAAACCGTGCTTCGCATGGGTTACGGTCGAAGCTTTGACCTGGGTGTGTTTGGTTCCAATTTCGGCCATGCCGTGACACAGAACCTGCCAGTCCTTGCGGCACAAGACATCGCGGACGCGAATATCAATCCGGCTGCGGCTAACAATCGTAGCGCCGTATTCAACCTAGCTATGGGTCCGCCAGCATACAATTTCGCCACGCTTCTCAACGATATCGGCGCAGGGACTCCTCCAGGCACGCTGCCCTTGCTCGGTCCAGACGGCACCGCGTCTCCCTATATCCGCCCGAACATCCAGAGACTTCCGACCGTCGACCAGTGGAACGCGACGGTACAGCGTCAGGTCACACCGACACTGAACATTAGTGTCGGATATGTCGCCAACAAGGGAACTCACGTCTTTGCCGGTACAGGCCCATCGTATAACCCGAACCAGATTGCCGTGGGTCCAGGCACTGACGTTGTAACCTGCTCGGTGGCGATTACTCCGTGCCCAACGGGTGACGCGGTCGCGCCGGGATTCAGTGGCCTGCAGAGTCCGAACAACCGGCGCCCGTTCAACCTGAACGGCGTTCCCATGTTTCAGTATCCAGGTTCTACTTACACGACGGTCGGCGGCACAGTGCTTCCCACGCCTGCGTGTTGCGCGGTGGACCTCAGTTACTTCGGGAACGACGCCAGCAATGAATACGAATCTCTACAAGTCAGCGCTGAAAAGCGTATGAGTTGGGGACTCCAGTTCCTCGCACATTACACCTTTTCTCACTCTAATGGCTACGACTCTACCTATTATCCGATCGACCCGAGGGTCGCCTTTGGTCCGAACCCATACAATCGCAACCAGGTATTTCTGATCAGTACTATTTATGAGTTGCCGATTGGCAAGGGCAAAAGGTTCCTGAGCGACTCCAGTCGTGCGATGGACCTCCTCGTGGGAGGCTGGCAGATATCCAACACAACGACCTATGGGACCGGCCTTCCCTTCACGCCTAGCATCGGGGAATGTGGTTTGATTGCAGACGCCGGCCCCTGCCGTCCCAATGTAACGGGAAAACTCGCCACGGGTGTTACCCAGGCGAACGGCAATACCTACTGGTTTACGCCCGTTGCACCGCTCGCGTACTCCCCGGCCGAGCTCGCTGCTAATGTCGGTGTGGACTCTTGCACCTTCGCCCGGCCTGTGTCGGGACCGTTGTCTCTCCCAGCCTGCGGCCAAATCGGGAATATGGGGTTCAACACCTACTGGGGCCCGCATGCATTCTACGACGACATGTCGTTGACGAAGACCTTCAACATCACGGAACGCTACCAGGCGCAATTCCGCTTTGATGCCTACAACTTGTTCAACCATCCCGTTCTGGCCCTCCCAGGGAACACCTGCCTCGATTGCCTCGGCAACTCTTCCGCCGGCCAGATCACGGACATCGAGGCCGACTCTGCTCCGGGTGCCCCGATTGGCATGCGGCAACTGCAGTTCGGCTTTAGATTTATTTTCTAACAAAACAAACATAACACCCCAAACGGACGGGGAGCCCTCGCGGGCTCCCCGTTTTTTATGTTCTAATTTGTTCTTGTTGTTTCGGAACTGACCAGATGATCAAGGCTCATGGCTTTTGTTTTGTAGTCTCGGCGGCAGCGATGATTAGTGTGACGACGCTTGCGGCGGGATTCCCACAAGCAACGCAGGCTACTTCCTCGGCGCAGGCTCCTCTGACTACTCAGCACGATGCCGAGTCTCAGCCACCCGGGAAAGAGTTCGAAGCCGCGCGGCACCTCTCGCAACAGGGCAAGTTTGATCAGGCGCTGGCTGCGTTGCATGAACTGGAAACGCTGCATCCGGGCATGAAAGGGCTGGCGCACGAGATGGGCGCGGCCTATTACAAGAAAAGCGATTATACGAATGCGATCGCGTCGTTGAAGGCCGCGCTCGTGGAAAACCCCGCGGACAGCGAAGCGGAGCAACTGCTCGGGTTGTCTTATTACCTGGCCGGACGGCCCGCGGAAGCGATTCCGGCGCTGGAAAAGGTGCAGACCTGGTATCCCAGCGCCAATATCGATGCCTCCTACATCTTGGGAATTTGTTACATCCAGACGAAAGACTATCCCAATGCGCGAAAAGCGTTTGCGAAAATGTTCGACGTGCCGGCGGAGTCCGCGGCGAGTTACCTGTTTACGGCTCGAATGCTGCTGCGGCAGGATTTCGCCCCCATTGCCGAAGAGTACGCGCAAAAAGCCGTGGCGCTCGATCCCAAACTTCCTCTTACGCACGAGCTCCTCGGAGAGCTGTACCTTTACGAGGCGCAGATGGATAAAGCGATCGCGGAATTCCAAAAAGAACTGGAGATCAATCCCGGTTATCCCGCAGCGTATTACAAGCTCGCCGATTGCTACTCGCGGTTGCAGAAATTTGACGCGGCAGAGCGGCTTCTGCAGCGATCCATTTGGCTGGACCCCTCTTCGACTGGCCCGTACATCTTACTCGGCAAAGTTCTCGAGAAGAAAGGTGAGACGCTGCTTGCGGTGCGCGCGCTGCAGCGCGCACTGGCGATGGATCCCAACAATCCCATTCCGCACCATCTTCTGGGAGAGGCCTACCGCGAGTTGGGAAGAAATGACGACGCGGACCGGGAGCTTGAGCTCGCCGGCAAGCTGGAGCAGAGTCAGAATTCGAGGCCTTGAACAGATCGTGATGCGTGGGCCTGTCCCTCAAAAACTCGACACACGCAGACTGGGCCGGCCGCAGCGGAGCAGAGCGGCTGAGTGGGAGGAAGGAAGTGCTTGGCGAGCAAAACAAATGTTCGCTCGGCCGCAGCAGCCAATCGTAAATCATGACGGAGCGACGTGCGGACGCGCCGCCTTCCTCTTGGGGAGCACGAGTCGTTCATGAAAAAGTTTACGACGGTGGGCCTCGGCGAACTGCTCTGGGATATTTTCGCGGATGACCGCCAGCTCGGCGGCGCGCCGGCGAATTTTGCGTACATGACGAATCTGCTGGGCGATGAGGGTATCGTCGCCAGCCGCATCGGAAACGATGAACTCGGGGACGAAGCAAAACGCCGACTCGATGGCCTGGGCCTCGGCACTTCCTGGATCCAACTCGATCCGGCGTATCGTACCGGAACTGTTCGCGTGGAAGTCGACGAGAACGGACAACCGCGATTTGAAATTGCGGAACCGGCGGCGTGGGATTCCTTCGAGTGGACGTCCGCCTGGCGTGAACTCGCGCAGAAGGCGGACGCCGTGTGTTTTGGGTCGCTTGCCCAGCGCTCTCCGCAGTCCCGCGAGACCATTCATTCCTTTCTGAGAACGATCCGGCCGGAGACTACGCGCGTCTTCGACGTCAATCTGCGCCAATCCTTTTTTTCCGCGCAGACGCTCGCCGATTCCGCGAAGCAAGCGGACATCCTCAAGCTGAATCACGATGAATTGCCGGTGGTTGTGCGGCTGCTGGGCTTTCCGTTTCATGACGAGGAATCCGCGGCCGAGTGGCTGCGCCATACATTTCACGCGAAGCTCGTCTGCATCACGCGTGGCGCGCGCGGCAGCTTGCTGGTCAGCGAGTACGCCAAGCACGAGCATCCCGGCATTTCCGTGGATGTCGCGGACACGGTCGGCGCCGGCGATGCGTTTACCGCGGCGCTCGTCTATCACTATCTGCGGCGCGCCTCGCTTGCTTCCATGAACGAAGCGGCGAACCAGATGGGCTCCTGGGTCGCCAGCCAAATCGGGGCTACTCCATCGCGGGATGAAGCTCGACTCGAAATGGTCCGCTCCGCGAAGGCGTGAACAATCCCCGGCGGAAATTCTAGTGCGTCCCCACTGGCGCCGGCACTTCTTCCTTCGCCAACCGCGCGAGTTCGCTTTGCGGCAACTCATGCAATAGCGCCAGGAACACGCCGTTCGTCCACCCAAAGCCGACGATGTTCATGTGATAGCCCGCCGTCACTTGGGTCTCCGAAGATCGCTTCACCGCGTCGTATTTCTCGCGAATTGTGCCGTCGCGCTGAAAATTGTCCATCACCATCGAAATAAACTCGAGCGAAACCCGGTCCGCATCCTCATTGAATCCGTAGCGGCGCATTCCTTCGTCGGCCAGCAATTGGTTCGGCGCCCATGCATAGGGATAGTCCCACTGCCCGCCGGTCTCGTAAGGACTCATCACCAGTCCGCCGGGCCGTTCGAATATGCCGATGTGCTGCACCACCGCGCGCGCTTGCTCGGGCGTCGCAAGCCCGGCCCACAGCGGATAAAACGTCGTCACGTAGTCGTACGTCGAGCGCGTTTTCGTCTCGGAGTCGTAGTCGAAAAAGAGTCCGCGCTCGCTGTCCCACAGATATTTTTCCATGTCGGCCTTGCGTTGTTCGGCGCGCTGCCGCCATTTTTCCGAATCCTCTTTGCGGCCCAGCGTGGCGCTCATCTGTTCGAGATCCTTTTCGGATTTGTAGAGCAAGCTATTGAGGCCTACCGGAGCAAAATGATGCGTGGCCGCGCCATACGGCCCGAAGCGGAAGGAAATGTCGAAGCCCGACTCGCGCATCGCACGGTCCCCTTTATAGTAGTCCGCGGTCAACGCGACCGTTCCTGCCGGATCGCACGCCGGCTGCGCCATGGTTTTTGCGGTGTCGCATATTTGCAGCATAAACAGCGGTCCAGCCGCCAACGGCGAAGGTTTCGCCGCGCTTGATTTCACCAAATAATCCCGGCCAAGATCCGGCTGGCCCAGAAAATAAGCCGCCACCTGGCGGTAGTGGCCCGTTTCGTCCTTCACGCTTTCCGCCGCCGGGCCGTTGCCAAAATCGAAATAGCGCGAGAGCCCCGTCGACCCTGCCTGATGCGGTTCGCTGATCCACAATTCATGATCCTTGACGGCATAGCGATAGGCTCTGGCCAGCCACTCCGTGTCTTCGTGTCCTTTTGCTTTCTGTGCGTCGTAGACCGCCAGAATCATGGAAGTAAGAAACGGAGGCTGCGAGCGCGTCAAATAGTAGGTGCGGTTGGCATTCAGCACTCCGCCGTAATGTTCGATCTCGAAGAAAAAATTCTCGACCATGCCTTTTGCAAGATCAATTCGCCCGTCGCGCACCAAGCCGCGAATGATAAAGTAGCTATCCCAGCCGTACATTTCGTTGAACCTTCCGCCGGGCACGACATAGCGATTCTCGAGATACAGAAGTCCCGCGGGATCGATTTTGGCAGGATCCATTTCTCCGATGTGATGAATGACCGCAGGCAGATGCAAAACTTGCACGTTGCATCGCTCCTGGAGTTGCTGGACGGAGGCGGGCTCCGCAAAGTCTGCCGGAAGGTAGAGCACCGAAGCGGAAGCAAGCTTTGTGTCCACCACCGTGGCGCAGTCCGTCAGCGAACGAGTGAGCGAATCCCAGCCCTTCGCGATGTAGTCGCGAATTTGCGTGAGCCCGCTTTCCTCGGCTTTTGAGCGCGTTCCGGAGAATGCGGCAGCGGCGTTCAACAAGAGAACGCAAAGCACACAGACGCACAGTTTTTTCAGTTTTTGCATGAGGTTGGCACCCCGCAGTACGCCCTCGGCTGCGCCCATTGCGGCAGTAGAAGCATAGTCGGTTGTCCCCACGGGAGCAACCATTCTGGTGGAGGAACAGGCGGGCTCGAAGGAGCTATATAAAGGTAAGAGGCGCCTTCTTCTAAGATACTTATTATGAGCATGTTACGGGAAGCGTCGGCGCTTTTTCCTCTCCTCGGAGAGGTCCGCGAAAGGGCTTTCCGAGAGCACGGTGAAAGCGCGCATTTTCGCTCCACTCCCATGCTATAGCACCGAAGTTTTGTAAGAATAAACGGGCGAACTTTTTGTATCGAAGAACGTTTGCTCTGGCTCATAAAACATCCTCCCACTCCGCCATCGCGCGAGCCCCGGGTTGGACCCAGCCAGATCATTCGCGAAAACCAGGATCGCCACCTCCGACTGGCAGACACCAAACACGATTCCGCTGGCCCAAGGGCTGCGCGCGGCTCCTTTTCGAGGTACGATGTTGAGCTAAGGCGGGGCCCGTAGCTCAGCGGTTAGAGCAGCGGACTCATAATCCGTTGGTCCCAGGTTCAAATCCTGGCGGGCCCACCAAGGTCAGACGGTCCAACCCGCAGACATTTGTAACAGAACCTGCCGATTACAATGGAAGCCGGATGCGCGCAATCCATCCGCACGCCACAAATCCATAATGGCCGCCGGCACTGCAGACGTTGGCTTGCGACGCTCTTCCCCGCTTCGAGCAAAGCCATCAGGACGAACGGCTTCACGGTCGATCCCGGCCGTTCGAGGTTTCGCGCCGCGAAATCCAAATTGTGAGCCGCCAGAAGTTCTCCCGTTTTCACCTCCGCCACAACCGCCGCTCCCGCTCGCCCGTTCATCGCAAGGTCGGTGACGCGCTGCAAATTGCTGCTTTTCAAATTGTCTTGCGGGAAGACGGCGACGGCCAGGGCTACGGAAAGCAGCATCGCTCTCCACGCGCTTGCTTGGAGAAGATTGTGTATTGTTTTCCAATGAGAAATTTGGGCATCCGAACGTCCGTCGGCTGGCGGAGATACTTGGTTTCGCGGAAGGGTGCCGGAAGAATCTGGAGCATCTGTTTGCGGCCTCGCAGGCTTGTTTTGCAGACACATTTGCGTAACCGGCGCCAAGAGCGCCGCTACCAACAGCACACTCCCACTGAGCACGTTAGGCCAGACCCGCTTTAGTGAGGGGCAATTCACGGATGCGCTTGCCCGTTGCGGCAAAGATGGCGTTGCAAAGCGCCGGGGCAAACGCGGGCAGTCCAGGTTCGCCCACGCCGCCGGGAGGCGCATCGTTCTCCACGATGTGCACGTACACTTCGCGCGGCGCCGTATTCATGCGCGCCATCGGATAATCGTCGAAATTCGATTGGTCAATCGCGCCGTTGGTGGCCGTAATCGAGCCATACAACGCGACGCTCGTGCCCATCACCGCCGCGCCTTCAAACTGATTTCGCACCATATCCGGATTCACGACGGTCCCTGCGTCAAGAGCGGAGTCCACTCGATCGATGTGCACGCGGCCCGCGTCGTCGATATGCATCTGCACCACCGACGCGGCATAAGTCAAAAAGCTGCGGTGGAAAGCGATGCCCATGCCGGCGCCGTTCCCCTGTTTTTTCTTTCCCCATCCTGATTTTTCAGCGGCTATTTCCACGACGCGTTTGAATCGTGCGGTGTCGATCGGATACTCCGCGTAATCGTGGCCGTAATTCGTATAGTCCTTCGGCAATTCGCTCTTCGGAATGATGCGATTCGGTCCCAAAAGCTGAAGCGCGTATTCGACCGGATCTTTTCCCGCTGCATAGGCAAGTTCATCCGTGAAGGACTGAATTCCGAACGCGTGATAAATATTCGCCACGGAGCGCAGCCATCCGATGCGCACGTGGGCCGTCGCCGGACCGTTTTCCGAGCGCTGATTCGGAATCGCGTACGGCAGATCGCTGAAGCCGAGGCCCAGTTCATCGGGAGCCGAGTAAACAGCGGTGGCGTCAAACGTCGAACCGATCGGCGGAAACACCGTGCGCTGCAGCCACGCCGCCGGTTTTCCATCCTCGCCGAGCGCCGCTTTCATATACATCGCGGAGACGGAATGGTAGGTGTCGAACTTGACGTCGTCTTCGCGGCTCCAAACCACTTTTACCGGCTTGCCCGTTTTCTTCGAAAGCACCGCCGCTTCCACCGCGAAATCAGGAAACGACTTCCGGCCAAACGCGCCGCCCAAAAGCGTTACGTGTACCGTTACGTCTTCCTTCTTCGCTCCCACGGCGGCCGCGATAGCGTCTCGCGCTCCCACCGGGCTCTGTGTCGGCGCCCACGCTTCGACTTTTCCCTCGCGATAAATCGCCAGCGCCGCGGGCGGCTCCATCGGCGCATGCGCCAGGAGCGGCGCGTAATACTCGGCTTCGACAATTTTGCCGCCTTTTGCAAACGCCGCGTCCACGTCGCCGAGTTCACGCACCACTTTTCCCGGCTTCCGCGCCGTCTCCTGCAATTCTTTTTTGTATGGATCCGAATTGAAAACGGCGTGCGAACTGTTCTCCCATTCTATCTTGAGCTTTTTCTTGCCCTGGAACGCGGCCCACGTGCTGTCGGCCAGCACGGCCACGCCGCCGAGCGCCTGGAAAAGCACGGGCGGCTTGAACGTATCGATGGTCGCCGTTTGTTTCACGCCGGCCACGCTCAGCGCCGCCGAATCGTCCAGCGATTTCACGGTGCTGCCCAGCACGGGCGGATGCGCCACGCTGGCGTACAACATCCCGGGCATGCGCGCGTCCTGCCCGTATTTCGCTTTCCCCGTGCACATGGCGCGCAAATCGTAACCGGAAGCGGGCTTGCCGATGTAGCGCCACGCACTGCGCGGCTTCAGCTTCAATTCCTCTTTCTTCGGCACTTCCAGCGCCGAAGCCGCCGACGCAAGTTCGCCATAGCCGAGTTTTTTGCCGGAGGCTTTGTGAACCACGTGGTGCAATTCCGTCGAGCATTGCGCTTCAGGCACGCCCCACTGCTTTGCCGCCGCGCGCACCAGCATCAAGCGCGCCGTCGCTCCCGCTTCGCGCAGCGGAACGAAAAAGCTGACCACGGAATGCGAACCGTCCGTGTCCTGATCACCGTATTTTTCCGCGCCAATGGCTTGCACGACTTGCACGCGCGCCCAATCCGCGTCCAGTTCATCCGCAACGATCCGCGGCAGGGACGTGCGCACGCCATTTCCCATCTCCGAGCGGTGCGCCACGATGTAGACCGTTCCGTCCGTATCGATCGCCAGATAGACGTTCGGACTCAGCGGCGCTTCGTCGCTAGGAGGAAACGGATCGCCCGCATTTTCGTTACCCGCCGATGCGAAGAGCCGCTCCGGCATCACGGAAACGCCGAGCACAAACGCTCCCGCACTCAGCATTCCCTGCAAAAACTCGCGCCGGCTGTTTCCGGATTCGCGATTGTACTTGGAAATGTTTTCGATTCGGATCATGGCCCCTCCGGACCGCGATTGCCTTCGGCTTCAGCAATTCCGAAACAACATCCTGCTGCCAATCGCACCGCTTGCAAGCGCGCGCCATCCTCGCGGTGCAAGCGGACCCTGCACAAGCGGGCCTGGCGCCGGCGGACGATGGCCGGCGAACTACGTCTCCGGCCAGACGCCAAGGGCGCGCCGCAAATCCACGAGCTGGCCCAGGTGGTAAGCGTTGTGATCCGCGAGCACCAGCGCTTCGCGCAGAATCGTTTGTCCTTCTCCGTGCGGAATTTTGGCGAAGAGATCGGTGCGCGGATTCTTCACCAGATTCTCCATCTCCCGCAAATCGCGCTGGAAGGCCGCGACGCTTTCGTCCCACGCTTTATCGTTGGGAGGCATGGGCGTTTTTGGCCAATAACCGTCCGGAAAATTCGGTGAGACGTGCTTCGGATTTCTGCTGAATTCCAAGATGTCCCATTGCGCCAGGCGCACGTGTTCGAGCAATTGCCAGCCCGTATGCGGAAGCGCGTTCGCGAACGTTCCATATTTCCCCGGAGGGAAATCGTCGAGCGCGTCCATGAAATGAACGTGCGCGCCGCCGCCTTTCAACAAGTAGACGACCTGCTCGCGCAATTCGCGGTCCGCGTTTCGCGCCGGCTTTCGCTGTATTTTTACGGCTTTCTTTTTCGAGGAGTTTTTCTTTTTCATTCTGGTTTTCCGGAGATTATCGCCTGCTGCGGCATTCCCGGCACCGGATGTAAGCTGGTCTTCGGGAAACCCGCATTCGCGAACATTTTTTCGTATTCCGAAAACGTGTAGGCATCGCCCGCGTCGGTCCCGACCAGCATGTTCAGGCTAAACGCCGCCGCCGCCGGGGGCGTCACGCGGTCTTCGTTGGGCACAAATTCAAGCGTGACGGCTTTTCCGCCCGGCTTCAGCGCGGCATACACGCGCCGCATGAGTTTCACGCAAGTGGGCATATCGAAATGATGAAAAATATTCGTCAGCAAAATAAAATCGTACCCGCCGCCGAAGTCCGTTTCAAACACGCTTCCCGGCAGCCTCGTGTAGCGCGCCGAAACGCCCGCCTGTTCCGCGTTCTCCGCGGCCACCGCGAGAACGGAAGGCCAATCCAGAGCGACAATTTGCGCATTGGGATTTTTCTTCGCGAGAGTGATGCCGTAGTTGCCGTGTCCCGCGGCGATATCCAGCACTTTGCATGGTTTGCCGTCCGCCGCCCCGATGAGCTCTGAAATGAAATTGGCCGCCGGAATCGTCAGCGTGGCCATGGATCGCGCGAATGCCACCCAAACCTCGTCCTGCGGCTTGGTATTGTCGCCCTGCACTCCGGCCGTCCCGCCTTTGCGGACGGCTTCGGTCAAGGCCTCGATGTTTTTCTTATGCCACGGGCTGGCGAGGAAGCCGGTCACCCCCGCGAGACATGCGGGCGAGCTGCGATCGAGAAATAAAGCAGATTCTTCCGTCAGCGCGTAACGGTCATATTCCTTGGAGAGGAAGCCCATAATCGTCAGGTAATCGCAGAGAATACGCAGCCCGCGCTCGGAAGCACCGGTTTTCGCCGCGAGAAGAGCCGCCGTATCTGCTCCTGAACCAATGGCCGTGAAAACGTCCAGCTCGATCCCGGTTTTCAGAGCTTCCGTGTGCTGGAACGCGTTCATGGCCATGAAGATGCGTTCCGGCGTCGGGCGGTTCCTTGTTGAGGGTGTGGCCATCCGGTCAGGCTCCGTTTGCTGAACCTCGTTCCATCAAATATACACCCAAGGGCGGCGCCCGCTCCCTATCTCAATTCCATTGCTCCGGTCCGGTCCGGGCTGGCATACTTTCCCTCCCCGCAAAACTTGCGAGGCGCACCTTATGAAACGAGAATATCACCGCTGGCATTCTCCCCGCCTGGGGCTCGACCTCGGCGTGCTCGTCCACGGCCATTGGGGCCAGCCAATTCTCGGATTTCCGACCAGCGCCGGCGACGAAAACGAACTCGAAGGCATGAGCATGATCGGCGCGCTGGCGGATTTCATCGAAGGCGGAAAAATAAAAGTGTTCAGCGTCAACTCCATCAACGGGCTCAGTTTTTACAATAAAGGCGCGCATCCCTTCCACCGCAGCTACGTGCAATCCGTTTTCGATTCGTACCTCCGCGAGGAGGTCGTTCCTTTCATCTGGGACAATTGCCAAAGTCCGGGGATCGCCATTTCGACCATGGGCGCGTCGTTTGGCGCGTACCACGCCGCCAACTCGCTTTTCAAGCATCCCGACGTAATCAAGCGCTGCTTCGCCATGTCCGGCGTCTACGACGTCCGCAATTTCATGGACGGCGTGTACGACGATAATTTCTATTTCAACAATCCCGTCGATTACCTCTCGAACATGAGCGACCCGTGGTTCTACGAGCAGATCCGCACGTGCGACATTCACTTGACGACGGGCACGGGCCCCTGGGAGAACAGCGGCCCGACCTATCGCTTGTCCGAAATTCTTTCGCGCAAAGGCATCCACCATTCTCTCGACAATTGGGGCCCCGAAGGCGGACACGACTGGCCCTTCTGGAAGCACCAGATGCGCGAATATGTAGCCCGCCTGTTTTGACCGTTCCTAATCCTTGGTCCGCTCCTTGAAAACGTGGCGCTTGATTTCCTTGCCTTCTCTGAATGATATCATGATATCATTCGGGTATGGCCCAACTCGTCGTCCGCAAGCTCGAAAACACCGTGAAGGACAAACTACAACGGCAAGCTAAACGCCACGGTCGAAGTGTCGAGGAAGAAGTGCGCGAAATCCTCCGCGACGCCACAAAACGCGAAACTAAACCCGGCAGGCGTCTGGGCACGGAAATCGGTCGCCTCTTCCGGCGCCACGGGCTCGAGCCCGGCGAGGAAATTCGCGAGCTGCGCGAGGTCGCAATCCAGCCGGCGGATCTCGAGGAATGATTGTCCTCGATACCAACGTTATCTCCGCCCTGATGCGCAAGGAGCCGGAAAAGCCTGTCGTGAATTGGCTGGACGCGCAACCGGCATCCTCCGTTTGGATCACCGCCATCACCGTTATGGAAATTCGCTTTGGCCTTGAGATCATGCCGAACGGCCGGCGGCGCGACGCATTAATAAAGTCCTTCGATCTGATGCTTGATCGCATGATTGAAGAACGCATCGCTCCCTTTGACGCGGAGGCCGGAATTCATTCCGCCTCTTTGATGGCCCAGCGCAAGCGCGCGGGCCGGCCCGTCGAGGTCCGCGATACCATCATCGCGGGGATCGTGCTCGCGAATCGGGCCACCCTCGCCACGCGCAACACCCACCATTTCCAGGATTTGCCCCTTACGGTGGCCAACCCGTGGATCGATTAGAGCTAAGCTGCTTCTAAACTTTCACGGAAAGCTTTTCTTATGCGTGCATGGCAAGCTCCCGTTGCCATCTCTGACCGATGCCGAGCCCGCCGCCATCTGGTGGTAGCGGACACAGTGTTCCGCGCCCTCGTTCTCTCTTCCCCGTCGCTTTGCCACAATGTGTAGTGGCGCAGCATGCTGCGCCACAGCCGCCCAGGCCCGCTCCCCTCCATCGTCACCCCCCCGCGCTTTCTTGAGTTTTCCTCCTTTTTCCACAGCCGTAGCAAGAGAGCCACTCCCCGCCTAACTCCCTCAAATTCCGCATCTTCCCCCGTTCCCATTCGAATCCGGTCTTCCCGTTCGAATAGCTGTGAAGTAAACAAATAAATGTATTGACAAGTAGCTAATATCCCTGTTACCATTTCCCATGTTCAGTTCGCAAACTCCCCACACGCTTGGCCGCCCTACGCAAATCCCAGGCAAGTCCGGCCTGCGTTTTCCCGAGGCAATCCGCCGCGACCTCCATCCACCCCGCTTTGCGCACTTCTGGCGACACAGGAATTGCTCCAACTCCTTTCTGTTCATGCAATTGCGGAGACATTCCGTTCCGCACGGGGTGTATACCTCCATCGCGAGCCATTCTCGCGATCCGTCAGACATTCATCCCAAGGCCTTCCCATTTTTTCCACAGCCAGTAAACATCGAACACGCAAGAATTTCCGCAACTCTTGTTTTTTCAGTCGCTTACTTCATAACTTGCGGACACCCCGGGTGGGGGGAGTGTCTAACCGCCTCAAATCAAGTTGTCCCAGCCCCCCAAACTGGATAAGCTCCGCGCGAAGGGGAGGTAAACCCAATGTTTCGTAAGCGGATCTTCAGTCTCGCGTGTGCGGCGGCAATTCTGCTTTGTCTCTCGTCGTGCGTTTCATCAAGTGGGCTCGCCGCTCAAGTAGAAACGCGGCTCGCGGTGACGGATTTGCGCTGCGAATACAAAGTCGATCCCTTGGGGATCGACGCGAAGGAGCCGCGCCTGAGCTGGAAGCTGGAGAGCGCGGAAAAGGGAGTGGTGCAGACGAGCTACGAAGTGCGCGTGGCGAGGTCGGAAAAGGAGCTGGCGAAAGGGAAACTGCTCTGGGATAGCGGGAAGCAGGAGTCGGACGCGTCGATTCAGGTGGAGTATGGGGGGCCGGCGCTGGAGAGCGAACGGATTTATTTCTGGCAAGTACGCGTTGGAGATAATCACGGACATTTGACGGAATGGAGCAAAACAGCGCGTTGGGAGATGGGATTGCTCGGAGCGGCGGACTGGAAAGCGAAATGGATTACGCCGGGCCTTGCGGAGGACGAGACGAAATCGAATCCGTCGCCGATGTTGCGCCGGGAATTTTCCGTGACAGGCAGGAAAAAAATCGAGCGGGCACGATTATACGCGACGGCGATGGGCTTGTATGAAATGGAACTGAACGGAAAGCGCGTGGGAGACCAATATTTCACGCCGGGATGGACAGCGTACGATTTCCGCTATCAATACCAAACGTACGACGTGACGAGCCTATTACAGAGCGGAGAAAACTGCATCGGAGCGAGGCTGGGCGACGGCTGGTTCCGCGGAAGGCTCGCCTGGGGCAACAAAAGAAATACGTACGGCAAGAAATTGGCGCTGCTCGCGCAACTGGTGATTACGTACGCGGACGGAAAGCAGGAAATTGTCGGCAGCGACGACGCGTGGAAGGCGACGACGGGCGCGGTGCTGATGTCCGACATCTATAACGGCGAGACGTACGACGCGCGGCTCGAGCGGACAGGCTGGGACGAAGCGGGCTACAAGGACGAGGATTGGAAAGGCGTGACGGTGATGGACGCGCCGACGGCGAAGATTGTGGCGCCGGCAGGCCCGCCCGTGAAAGAGATCGAAGAGATTAAGCCGGTGAAAGTATTTCGCACGCCCGAGGGCGATACGGTTCTGGACATGGGACAGAACATGGTGGGCTGGATGAGATTTCGGCTGACGGCGCCGGCGGGAACGACAGTGACGCTGCGGCACGCGGAAGTGCTGGACAAAGAGGGGAATTTTTATACGGCCAATTTGCGTTCCGCGAAGGAAACGATTCGCTATACGAGCAAAGGCGGAGGAACGGAAACGTTCGAGCCGCATTTTACGTTTCAGGGATTCCGATACGTGGCCGTGAGCGGATGGCCGGGCGAAGTGAACCCGCAGGATTTTACGGGAGTGGTGGTGCACTCGGCGATGGAGCGCACGGGAAAATTTGAAAGCTCGAGCGCGCTATTGAACCAACTCGAGCACAACATTATCTGGGGGCAAAAGGGGAATTTCGTGGATGTGCCGACGGATTGCCCGCAGCGGGACGAGCGGCTGGGCTGGACCGGGGACGCGGAGGTATTCGCGCCGACGGCGTCTTTCAATTTCGATACGGCGGGGTTTTATACCAAGTGGCTGAGAGACGTGGCCTTGGATCAGGAAGATGACGGCGCGGTGCCGTTCGTGATTCCGAACGCTTTGTCGCATGAAACGCGGAAAGGCGAGTCGGCTGCGGCGGGATGGGCGGATGTGGCCGTGGTGGTGCCGTGGACGGTGTATCAGGCCTTCGGCGACAAACGGATTTTGGACGAGCAGTACCCGAGCATGAAGGCGTGGGTCGAATACATGCGGCGCGCGGCGGGGCAAAGCTATCTCTGGAACACCGGATTCAGTTTTGGAGATTGGCTGGCGTTCGCCACAACAAATGCGGATTACCCAGGAGCGACCACAGACAAGGATTTGATTCAGACCGCGTATTATGCACGGTCGACGGAGCTGCTGGCGAAGACGGCGAAGGCGTTGGGGAAAAAAGAAGACGCGGCGGAATACGAAGAGCTGGAGGGGAAGATCACGAATGCGTTTCAGAAAGAATTTGTGACGCCGAATGGGAGGCTCGCTTCCAACACGCAGACCGCGTACGCGCTGGCGTTGGCGTTTGGGTTGTTGCCCGAATCGGAGCGGGCTGAAGCAGCCGCGCGGCTGGCGGCAGATGTACGGAAATTCGGCCATTTGACGACAGGATTTTTGGGCACGCCCGTGCTCTGCAAAGCGCTGAGCGATTACGGATATTTGAATGAGGCGTACATGCTGCTGAATCGCACGGAATATCCGTCATGGCTCTATCCGGTAACGAAAGGCGCGACGACGATTTGGGAGCGATGGGACGGGATCAAGCCGGACGGAAGTTTTCAGGACCCCTCGATGAATTCGTTCAATCACTACGCGTATGGAGCGATTGGAGATTGGATGTACCGCGTGGTGGCGGGAATCGAAATTGATGAATCGGAGCCGGGTTACAAACACATTTTGATCGAGCCGCATCCGGGAGGCGGGCTGACGCATGCAAGCGCTTCGGTCGAAAGCATGTATGGACGTGTGTCGTCCGGCTGGGAGATTGCGGACGGAAAATTGACGCTGAAGATCGAAGTGCCCGCGAACACGACCGCGACCGTGCGGTTGCCGGATGCGAAGCTTGAAGATGCCAGCGAGGAAGGGAAACCGCTGGAAGGGCGTGCGGATATTTCGCGCGCCCGGCAAGCAGGCAATGGCGTGATGCTGGAGGTGGGCTCGGGGAAATATGTATTCGAGAGCGCTTATAGCGGAACGAAATAAAAACACGAAGTGCGCCGCGGAGTGACGATCGATTGACGCTCGACGGAACCGAGACTCGCTGCGAGTTCAGGCCAGTCCGAGATGGGCGAGTTGATAGCGGCCTTTGGAGATGACCTGATCGTCGTCGATCCACACGTCGCAATTGCGAGTTAAGACATCGACATGCGTTTTGGATTTCCAGTCGGCGTGCGTCTGGCTGCCGTAGGGATCGCCGAACGCGATGTGCACGCCGGGAAATTTTTCGTCTTGCAGCAGGACGCCAATCATTTCGGATAGGCCTAGGTTCGTGCCGAAGGCGAGTTCGCCGACGCGATCGCTGTTTTCATCGGTGTGGCAATAGTCCCAAAATTCTTCTTCGAGGTCCTTGCGGCCGCAATCCACATCGACGAGGCGCGCGCCTTTTATTTCGAGCACGAGCGGCGTCGATTGCAAGTCGCCGTACTTCCCGTTGAAATGATCGCCGGCGGTGGCGTCGCAGACGAAGGTGCCGTCGACAGTGGCGGGAGTGGTGAAGACCTCACCCGCGGGAAGATTCGACCAGTAGCGCGGGCTGATGAGCCCGCTGGTTTTCACCCAGTCGAGGCCGCGATCGAAATGCGCGGCGAAAGAAGTGCCCGCCTCGGTTTTTACAGTGAGCGTTTCGGCGCGGAGCATGCGTTCGCGAAGCTTGTCGCTGAGGCGATCCACCATGCGGTAATCGGCGCGCATGCCTTGCTGCATGATTTCGGGAGTGACGCCGACCATGTGCGCGTAGCGAATCTGGCGGCGTTCGACGACGCGTACGATGGCCATGCGCGCGCCAAGTTCGCCGAGCTGGGGCGTCATGCACATCACGCCGGCGTCGGCGGTTTCAAGCGCTTGAAGAACGGCGGGCGGAGCGGCGGTCATGGGACGCGGGCCGAAATGTTCGAGAAGCAGGCCGGTGTATTTTGCGTGGCGATCTTCGATGGCGGCGGCGATGCTGGCGGCGACGGAGCGGCTGGCTTCGTCGGCGATGAGCGCTACGTGCTCGCCCGGACGAACGCTCAAACACGTTTCCACGGCGTTGGTGGCGCCGGGCATCAACTCTGGTTTGGGGATGCCAAAGTACATCTATTTATCTTACCAATTCTCAGGCAACAAACCAGCCGCTCATCCTGCACGAAACTCCTCGAGAGTAAACCCGGCGTCTTTGAGAATGCGGAGAAAAAGACCTTTCGGAAGGTCTTTCCCGCGATGCATCGGCACGGCAAGCATTTTTCGCTCGGCGTGCTTCAGTATCAGATGAGATCCGGCCTGGCGGGATTCGACATAGCCGTTGGCGCACAAGAATCGAACTAATTCGCGAGCGTTTGGCATCTCTCATCGCTTCTCATTCGATGGCGACGGAGACGGTTTCAGAGTAGATCGTCCGGGCAGTGGGAATCGGTTTGCCGTCTTTTCTGCATTCCAGAATGTAAAGACGAATGCCTTCCAACATGCTTGTCTTTGCTTCTTCGATGGAGTCGCCAACGCCATACACACCCGGCAGATCTTCGCTGTAGGCGTAGTACTGCCCGTCTTCTTTCTCGATGGAAATCGGATAGGTGTAGTGCGTCACTAAAGTAAATCGTAGCTGGCAAAGCAGAGCGAATCAAGCTGTTACTCTTCGGCGTGCTTATGCATTGGCGGATCGCGGGGAAACGCGGAAGGCGGGGACTTGGCCGCCGCCGCTGGTTACGTTGGCTAGGCCAGTGGCACTGAGGCGCGTGAGGAAGCCGGCGACTTTTCCGCGGAAGAGATACGGAGCGAAATCGACCAGCATGTCGCGGTAATCGACTTTGCCGATTTGCGCGATGTAGGGGAAAACTTCACGGCGGATGGGGATGCGTTCCTGAACAATCCAGACGCCGTTTTTTGCGGAGAGAGCGCGGCCAATCGCGGCGTCCCATTCGGATTCGCTCGTTTCCCATCCGAGAGTAACGCCCGAGCCGCCGTATTCATCGCTCGGTTTGAGGACGAGATTCTCGCGATTTTTCTCGACGAAAGCGAGCAACTCGATCTGCTGGCCGTAATGCGCGGTCTTCACGTCGGCGACCACGCGCGTCCAGGGAATGTGACGGCGAATGAGCTGGCGTTCGTCGTGAGAAAAGAGCGCGCCGTTCTGCTCGTCGGTGAGGACGGCGAAGAACGCCTTGACGTGGGGGATTTTGCAGCGAAAGGAATTCGAGACGCAGACGGCATTGGCCGTGTAGGCTTTGACGAGGGCCGCGCATTCGGCGGGTTTCGCGACGATGTCGTTGATCAGAACGCGGCGGTAAACCAGATCGATTTTTTTGCCGCGAGCCACGAGTTTGTGGCCGTCGAAGCGCAAATGGCTGGGATCCGCGATGACCGTGGGAACGCCCATTTTTTCGAAGCGCGCTTGCAGAATCTCGAACTCGCTCCAGGTCGGAACGTTTTCCCAATCGACAATGGCAATTTGCGGAGGACTGGCCGAGCCGCCCCAATCGACGTAACTCATCACCAGCGCATCGAGAAGCTTTGCGCTCAGAGGGTAGCTATGAACCGAATAATGCTGAGTAAATGTGGCCATGACGGGCAGCTCGCGAAAAATGTCCGCCAAAGTTTCCGCGTAGCCAGCGCCGGCGGGCGATTCGCCGTTGTATTCCGCGAACTTTAGAGAATCGGGCAGAAGAAACGCATCGAGGCGCGAAGCGGTGCTGGCGCGTCCGTAAGCGACCGGGAGGCGCGCCAAGCGCTCCTCTTCGGGACGCAAATGAAACTGCGCAAAGAGATGAGGGTTTTCGAACGCCGCCGTGACGACGCGTTCGCCGAGAGCGGCGATGGTTTCTGCAACCGAACGCACGCGCTCTTCATCTTCCGGCGAAAGAAAAAAAGGCCGCAAAAAGGGGCAATGAACTCGGTCGCCGAACGTCATCTTCGCGTGGCGCAGTTTTTTGAACAAATCCTCGGGGAGCGAAGGAACGCGGAGGAGCGTGGCCTTCAGAATGTCATTCCACTCGTCGGCAGGATTGCGCGGGAGCCCCGAGGGCGTGGGGGCGGCGGTCATTTTGGTTTAGGACCTGCCGATCCGGAGTGGGCGCCGGAGGCGGGTGATTGGCCGGCCGCAACGCTTTTGGGCGCGCCGGCGAAACCGCTCGCCGAGCCGACGCCGAGCATTTCTTCCCAGCGTGGCCAGGGATTCGAAGGGTCGCCGTTCAGCGCACGATCGATGACCAGGCGCGCCATCTTGTCGACGACGTGTTCGAAATAAAATTCCGTGATGCGGTCGCGTTCGAAATCCGGAGCGGGGTTGAGAAAATCGATGGCGTAAGGAACGCCGTCCTTGACGGCGAACTCGATAGTATTCATTTCGTAGCCGAGCGCCTGGTTGATGGTCTGCGCGTCTTTCACGATGCGTGCGCCAAGCTCCGAAGATAAATAATTATGATCGACGAGGTACTTTCGCTCTTTTGGATCGTAGTGAACGGGCAGAATGTCGGATTTTCCAAACGTGAAGCAGCGGACGTATTGTGTGAAGTCGATGAACTCCTGGAGGGTCATGCAGTAGGGCGAAGTCTTGTCAAAGGCGGCGAGCAGTTCCTGCTTGTTGTGAACTTTGTAGACGTGCTTCCAGCCTCCGCCGGAAAACGGTTTCAGAATGGCGGGGCGTCCGACGTAATCGAGAAGACCATCCCAATCCACGGGATAGGTAAGGTTGTGCAACGATTCGGAGGTAATATCTACATCGCTGGGATAACCCTTTTGTGGCAAAAGAACGGTCTTCGGGATAGCGATGCCGAGCTTTGCGGCGACGGCATAATTGAAAAATTTGTCGTCGGCGGTCCACCAGAACGGATTGTTGATGACGTAGGCGCCCTGAAGCACAGCATGTTTGAGGTAGCCGCGATAATATTCCACCTCGTGCGAGATGCGGTCCACGATCACGCGGTACCCGGAAGATTCGCCCATGCGCGTTCCCCCGAGCTTGACGAATTCGGCGGCAACGCCGTCCGCTTTGCCGAGTTCATTCACGCGCACGATGAAGGCCGGAGGAAAGCTGTATTCACGCCCGCAGAGAAGGCCCACTTTTTTCATGTCGTCGCTCCTACTGGCGAAACAGAGAGTCCGTACTTCACACGCATACTGCGCGGATGTTTCTAATTGATGGCGTGCGCCGAGGAAGCCCGGGGCTCGGTGATGCCGCGTGTTTCGGTGACTAAATGACGGACGACGGCCTTGAGGTCGCCGGTCTGCTGATAGACGCGCAGCTGGCGCTCGGCGCTGGTGCCGTCTTTCAAAATGGTGTGAACGTATTCGACGGCGCTGCGGCTGCCGAGATCGTCCAGGACATCATCCACGAAGTCGAGGAGTTCGAGCGCGAGTTCGCGCATGGGGACTTCGGCCTCTTTCCCAAAGTCGATTAATTTTCCTTCGATGCCGTAGCGGGCAGCGCGCCACTTGTTTTCTTCGATCAAGGCGCGGCGGTACAGGCGATAGCTCTGGTTGCGCTCGTAGAGGCGATGGAGCTTGACGACGATGGCCTGCGTCAGCGCGGCGATCGATACGGCTTCTTCGACCTTGGTAGTGACATCGAACATGCGGAACTCGAGCGTGCCAAACGTGGGGTGAGGGCGAACGTCCCACCAGATTTTTTTGCCGTTGTCGATGCAGTTCAATTTCATCAGCAAATTCACGAAATTTTCGTAGGCGCTCCAGGATTCGAACTGTTCTGGGATGCCGGTGCGCGGGAAACGGCGAAAGACAGTAGTGCGGAAGGATTTGAGGCCGGTGTTGCGGCCCATCCAGAAAGGCGAGCTGGTCGAGAGCGCCAACAAATGCGGCAGGAAATAGCGGACCATGTTCATCATATCGATGGTGGTCTGCTTGTCCGGCATGGCCACGTGAACGTGCATACCGAAAATCAAGAGCGAACGAGCCAGCTGCTGAAGCTCCTCGACGATGTGCTCGTAGCGCTCGCCGGGCGAGATGACCTGATCGATCCAACTGGAAAACGGATGCGTGCCCGCGGCGGCCACCTGCAAGCCGGCGCGTTCCGCGGCAGCCACAAGTTCGCCGCGCGTACGGTGCATTTCGATGCGAAGTTCGCCGACGTTTTCGCAGATGCGCGTGCCAGTCTCGACGATCGATTGGTGCATCTCGTTTTTTACCTGGTCGACGATGTCCGGCGAAGCGGCGGAAACCAGCTGCATAACGTGAGAGCGCAGCGCACAGGTAGCAGGGTCAATAATCTGGAACTCTTCTTCGACACCGATGGTGAAGCGGTGAGCCATGAGGTGGCCCTCCGGATGGACTTGGCGTTGCTGGGGACTTCTCAGGCGGTATCATACCGCGCAGGCGCGAAAATTACACGCTCCCGCAATGCGCCGCGCGAACGAGCGAAAGATAAGCGTGGGGCAGACCAGCCTGTCTGCCCCACGGTGTAGTTTTGTGACTGCCTCGGAGTGGCAGACGGGAAAGTCTGTCCCACCCTGCGTTCCCTCCGACGAGCCGTTAGAGGGAGCGAAGGAAGTTCAACAAATCTTGCTGCTGCTGAGGAGTCAGTTGTTTAAAATTGCTGATAACGCCGTTGGCTTCGGAACCAGAACTGGCATGCTCCTTAATCGCGTCGAGGAGGTCCATGGTGCGGCCATCGTGGAGAAAGAAAATGCGTTGTCCGAGGCCCCATAACGGCGCTGAGCGAAATTGGTCCGGCCCGGCGCTGCCTTGCGTAACGCCGTCGGCAAGATTCGAACCCATGTGATGGACGAGCAGGTCCGAAAAAAGGTTGGCGTTCACTTGGCTAAGGCCAGGAGTGAGAGCAGAAGGCGCGGTCTGAAGGGCTGGAGTGTGGCAATAGGCGCAGCCGATGGCGCTGAAAAGACGGTTGCCATCGGCGATGGAGGAAGCGCCACCGGGAGCGGAGGTGGAAGCCGCTGGCGGAGCGAGAAGGCGCATGAACATGGCGAACTGCACGATGTCGCTGGGAACGCCGGTGTACTGCGAGGGAGTCATGTTGGTGGCGTCCTCGGGAGTGGGATTCATTTTGCAATTTGCGGGAAGGCCGCCGGCCAGAGCTTCATCAGGGCTGGCGCGCTCATTCTGGAACATCTCGTTGGTGATGCCCATTTCGACGTTGTAAGCTTCGGCGGCAAACATTTCGAGAGATTTGTTCTGAGCCTTCCAGCCGAAGCGGGAAATCATGTTGTCGTTTCCATCGCGATTCGGATAGCCGGATATCCCAAGAGATAGCTTCTGTTTGGAGTTCGCTTGCATGTTGGCGTAGATGGTTTCTTCGGAAATGTTTTCGATCAAGCCGTCGCCAAAGGTGGCGATGGGAATGCGGTAGCTGACGTTGTTCAGCGCCAGATTCTGAGCGAAATTCGGCTGCTTGATGGCGCAATTGCCTGCGTCGGTGCGGCCAGAGATAACGAACAGGGCGTGAACGCCGCCGTCGGAATTGCTGCTAAGAGAGCCGTTGGAATTGAGAAAGAATTTGAAACGAGCTTCGCGGACGGGGCCATTCGGAGTAATGAAGGATGGAAGAGTGTTCTGGGCGCCGTCCTGGAGGTAGACAAGAGTTTCCGGGTTTGGCCCGATATTGGGAAAGACGGAGGTGCTGGGGCTGGTTCCGCCGATGGCAGGCTGCGAGTGGCAGCTAGCGCATTGGTTGCTATTAAAACGGGGACCGAGACCATTGTTGGTGCCGTTCTGGACGGATTCGATTTCCTGGAAGCGGAGGAGCCCGTCGGAGAAAAAGTCGGAAGCGCCGGGAGTCTGCGATACCGATGCCAACGGCTGACCGGCATTCACCGTTCCACCGCGAACGCCTGGGTCGTGCGGAGCGGACTGGCCAAGAGTGATGGTCGCAAAAGCAAACGCGAACAAAAAAATGGCGAACAAAATGGCTTTGTGCGCGGGAGCGAGTTTCGATTTCTTCACGAGATGCGTTATGGGACCTGAGGACATGGATTCTCCTTGAGGCACACCTGTAGCGCGATGTTTTCGCAAGCGAAAGCCCTGAGGCCTGCGCAATAGAAACACCAAGCCGGCGGATCGTGCCGATTTCCAGAACGCTCGGATAGAACCTGGGCAAGGGCGGGCTGGCGAACTGAGGAGCCCAAGCGTAAGGCCGGGATGCTGTGCGCGAGAAGTTACTCGGGAGAGAGGAGCAAGTCACCTGCCCCGAGGTACAGATTTGGTACAAGTAAGATTGCGCGCTCGAGCGAGAGAAGGACCCGAAGTATGGAGCGGGAAGCGTGATGCCAGATGAGAAGCAGGGCCCCGGCTCGGCGGAAAATAAAAAACGGAAAAATGAAGAATGGAAAAATAAAGAATGGGACAGACACAATCGTCTGTCCCACCGGATGATTTGAGCGAACGGCCGCTCTAGTTCGACTTCCGCTTGCTAATTTAGAGCAGCGCCATACTCAGGCAGCGCCGAGGGCGCGCCGCTGCTGGAAACATTCCCGGCAAAAGACGGGGCGGCCTTGCGTGGGGCGGAAGGGAACGGTGGTTTCCTTTCCGCACTGGGAACAAGTGGTCTTCGTTTCCGAGCGCATTTGCGAAGCGCCGCCACCTCCGCCTCCGCCGCCTTCCGCTCGTTTGGCTTTGCAGCCCTTACACCTTTTTGGTTCGTTCTTGAAACCTTTGTCGGCGAAAAACATTTGTTCGCCGGCAGTAAAAACAAACTCAGCGCCGCATTCCGCACACTTCAGGACACGATCGTGGTATTCCATGAGCCGTTCTCCCGTTGCCCCAAGCGAGGAAGGGAGAAGGGCGCGTTTCGCGCGGCGCGGCCAAGTGTTGAAGAGAAACCTGTCGTCCGGGGAAACCGGGCTGGGGTCCCTTGGGCCTAAGCGTGCAAAACTGCAACAGAAACCCAACGTCTCTGCCTAACCGGGGCCTGAATCACGGAAGTGCGGCGCTGAGCGGCCGCGAGAAGGAATTAGTCCGCTTCCCGCCGCTGCTTCTTGCGCAGTCGCTTCCGCGAAAGCGCTTCCTTGGCCCGGCGTTTCTCTCCGGGCTTCATATAGAAGCTATGCTTCTTGATTTCCTTAATGATGTCTTCCTGTTGCACCTTGCGCTTGAAACGGCGCAGGGCATTTTCCAGAGACTCACTTTCCTGGATAATGACTTCAGCCACGTTTACATTCACCCCCAATCCGGTTCGGATTGGTAACCTGCGGCGGCACTGCCGAGTTCGGACACCGCCCCAGGGTATTATCGCATGCGGACCGTACAGCGGTCACGCACCGCGGCTTACCACTTCGCGGCCACAGCTTGCGCGGAGCAAAAGCGAATACAAGCTCCTACGACTACTTTTTGTGCAGCGCACCATGGACCGTTCTGGAGTCACCCTGATGAGGTAGATGGCATCTTCTAATCAATTGCGGGCATGGAAGTCAAGGAATCTTTCTGAAGGGGCGGGAAAGGGGAGGATGTAGTATCCCTGTAGTTACGGAGATATTTTTCTAGTACATTGCGCGGCCCACGGAATCCCAAGCACAGTGGCGTCCGCGTTTTTTTCCGACCGCATTACTTGCCATGCGCCCAACCGGTGCTGATAGAATGAGCCGTTTGTCATTAGCGTGCCCGGAGGGCGGCCATGTCCGCGATGAGCGACGCCATCGGAGTACTCCTCGCCGGAGGGCAGGGCGAACGGTTGTGGCCCCTCACGCGCGATCGTGCGAAACCTGCCGTGCCGTTCGGCGCGCTCTACCGCATCATCGACATTACGCTCTCGAACTGCATCAATTCCGACTTGCGCCGGGTTTTCGTGCTGACGCAGTACAAAGCGCTGAGCCTCAACCGGCACATTCGCGCCGGATGGTCGCCGCTTGCGGGCCTGGGCGATTACATCGAAGTGCTAACGCCGCAGATGCGCGTGTCGAAAGAGTGGTACCAGGGCACGGCCGACGCCGTGTACCAAAACATTTATTCGATCGGTAGCGAGCGATCGAAGTATGTGTTTATCCTTTCCGGCGACCACATCTACAAAATGAATTACGCGAAGATGCTGCGGCAACACATCGATTCGGCCGCGGACGTGACGGTTGCTACCATCCAGATCCCTGCGACGCAGGCCGCGCTGCAGTTCGGCGTGATTGAAGTGGACAACGACTGGCGCATCCTGGGCTTCGAAGAAAAACCTGAAGAGCCAAAACATTCACCGCATCATCCGGGGAATTGCAACGCTTCGATGGGGATCTACATTTTCAATACGCAATTGATGATTCCCATACTGCTGGCGGATTCCGAGGATCCGAAATCTCGCGCACGACTTCGGCAAGGACATTTTGCCGCGCATCATTTCGAAGCACCGCGTCTTCGCCTACAACTTCGTGGACGAGAACCAGAAGGACGCGCTCTACTGGCGCGATGTAGGAACGCTGGACGCCTACTACGAAGCGAACATGGACTTGGTAAGCGTGTCGCCGGTTTTCAATTTGTACGACAACCACTGGCCGCTGCGTACTTGGCAGCACCAATATCCGCCGGCGAAATTTGTGTTCGCCGATCCGGAACGCATGGGCGTGGCGCTCGATTCCATCGTCGCGGGCGGTTCGGTGATTTCGGGCGGCCGGGTGCAGAAGTGCGTGATTGGCAATGATGTGCGCGTGAACAGTTATTCCGAAGTGAGCGATTCGATCATCTACAATCACGTGAATATCGGACGCCACTCGCGCATCCGCAGGGCGATCATCGATCGCCACGTGAGCCTGCCGGAACGCACGGAGATCGGCTATGACATGGAAGCGGACCGGCGCCGCTTCCATGTGACGGATTCGGGAATCGTCGTCGTGGTTCGTCAGGAATCGCTCATCGAAGAACCCGAAACCGCGTAGCCGCGAGAATAGCGGCCGCTTCAACTGGCCGATCGTTCGTTTCTCCATGCCTCTGTGCCTTCGAGGCAATCTTCTGTAAAATCATTTGTTCGGATTTACCCAGGAGAATAAATAGACATGTCCACGAACATCACGCGGGTCAACGCGCGCCAAATTCTCGATTCGAGAGGAAATCCGACGGTCGAAGCCGACGTTTACGTCGCGGGCGGCGTAAGAGGGCGGGCCGCGGTGCCCTCGGGCGCGTCCACCGGGGAGCACGAAGCGCTCGAGCTGAGGGATGGCGACAAGTCCCGCTATCTCGGCAAGGGCGTGTTGAAGGCGGTGGCCAACGTCAACGGCGAAATCGCAAAGGCCGTGGCGGGGCTCGATGCGGGAGACCAGCGCGCTCTCGACAAGCGCATGATTGAGCTGGACGGCACGCCGACAAAGTCGCGGCTCGGCGCCAATGCTATCCTCGCTGTTTCCATGGCGGCAGCGCGCGCTGCCGCAGCCGCGCAGAATCTTCCCCTTTACAAATATCTGGCGCGCTACTCGACGGACACCAGCGCCAATCTGCTGCCCATTCCGATGATGAACATTCTGAACGGCGGCGCGCATGCCGACAGTTCCGTGGACTTCCAGGAATTCATGGTGATGCCAATCGGAGCGGTGAGCTTTTCGGAAGCGCTGCGCTGGGGCGTGGAAGTGTTCCATTCGCTGAAAGCGGCTCTGAAAAAGCACGGCTATTCGACGGCGGTGGGCGACGAAGGCGGATTCGCGCCGAGCTGCAAATCGAACGAGGAGGCCATTCAGATTGTTCTCGAGGCGATTTCCTCGGCGGGCTACAAGCCCGGCGAACAGGTGAGCATTGCGCTCGATCCGGCGGCCAGCGAGTTCTACGACAAAGCTAGCGGCAAGTATGTTTTCAAGAAGTCGGACAAGTCAGCGCACTCGCCGGAAGAGATGGTCGAATACTGGGCGAAATGGATTGAGAAGTATCCAATCGTTTCGCTCGAAGATGGCATGGGAGAAGAAGACTGGCCGGGCTGGAAGAAGCTCACGCAGCGTGTCGGCAAGAATTCGGCTGGGAAACGATTTCAGCTCGTTGGCGACGATATTTTCGTGACCAATACGGAGATTTTCGCGCGCGGGATCAAGGAAGGAATCGCCAACGCGATTTTGATCAAGCTGAATCAGATTGGTACCGTGACCGAAACAATCGATTGCATCGAAATGGCGCGCAAGGCGGGCTACAAGTCCGTCATTTCGCACCGCTCCGGCGAAACAGAAGACACGTTCATTGCGGATCTAGCAGTAGCCACGGCTGCGGGCCAGATCAAGACGGGCTCGGCTTCCCGCACCGACCGCATTTCGAAATACAATCAACTGCTGCGCATCGAGGAAGAGCTCGGCGCATCGGCCCGCTTCAACGGCAAAGCCGCCATCGGCGGATGAGGCGAATTTAGCCGGAACCATTGGACGGCGAACGAATTTTCCGCGCCGCAGGTTCAAATCTGCGAATAATCCGTCGGCCGGAGAATGGTGTTCGTGATGTTCGAGACGATGCTCTCGAAAGAGTAGCGCGGCGAGCTGGTCAGCTTTTTCCAGTCCGGCTGCGAGCCGAACGAGCTCCAATCCGCGACCCGATCGGCAAGACTCGGGAAGCCCACCATGTACGTGAGGCACGGAAGTTTCGCGCCGATGAGCACATCGCCAAAAAATACGCGCCAGAAGCCGGCTTTTTCGAAAACTCCGAACTCTCCGGAATTGAACATTTCGACTTTGCGGCGATGATCTTGATCGCTGGGACTCTCATACGTGCGCAGTTCAAACAAACGGTCCTTGTGCGCTGGCATCGCCGCGGGCAGCGTGAGTTTTCGCCAGCCCTCGAAAGCAACCATCAGCGAGCTCTCGATGCGGACCATGGCCGGTTGATCGGCGGGAGCGTTGAGGAACGGAGCACCAGCTTTGAGGTACTCGGAATCCTCTCCCAGGCGGGCTTCCGCAGTGGCCAAGATATCCACGGACGCGGCGGGAAGAAGCACGTGATACCGCGGAGCACCATCGCCGATTTCAACGTTGAAAACGCCGACGGGGCTGATGCCCAGGCGATTGAGCGCAGGGACCAGCGCATCGCGGAGAAAGGCATCGGTCATTTTCTGCTGGCGGCCGGATTGGACATGGTATTGGCGGAGTTCGTAGTACTCGCGAGATGTTTCGCTGGCAGAGCTATTTTGCAGGGCGGAGAGATTCAGTGTGGAAGCACCGAACCCGGCAGCGCCGACTGTTAAGAAGTTTCGTCTGTTCACGCGGGGACGCTCCTGAATACGGGGGACTTTGTTCCTACGAAAGCGTGCCATGATAACCGCATTGGGCGGCGGGTTTCCAGATAAACCGGAGCAATTTTGTGTCGACTTCTATTTCTATGTTGACACAGACGCGATATGAACACATTCGAGACTGAGGGATATCCGCGATTTCGCTTTGCTGTCCAACGGGACGTGGCCGCGCTGACGAAGCTCATCAATATGGCGTTTGTCGTAGAGCAACCCTTCCTTGAAGGGCCGCGGATCGACGAAAAGGGCACTCTCGCGTTTTTCGAGAGAGGTAAATTTCTGATTGCCGAAGACTTGGCGGGGATCGCCGGGTGCGTCTACTGCGAATTGCGGGGAGACCACGGTTATTTGGGTTTACTTGCGGTCGACCCGCCGCAGCAAAGCTCAGGTTTGGGCCGCCAGTTGGTTGCTGCAGCGGAAGAATATTTTCGCGGCGAAGGCTGTGTCGCGGTCGATTTGCGCATTATCAGCCAGCGCGCTCCCCTTCCGGCGTTTTACCGGCGGCTTGGTTACGTCGAAAGCGGGACGGCGCCGTTTTCTGCTTCCCTGCCGACCAAGGTACCGGGGCATTACATCCTTATGTCCAAGAAGCTTGTGTGAAAGGCCGTTGCGTTCGATGAAGCGCTTTGCTTGGCGCCCGGGTCGCGACGGACGAACTCCTCGTTGGAGTTGGCCGGCCTTCAAATGAACGTGGCGAGATGCCAAGAGAGCGGCAGGCCCTCCCTGCTCTTTTTTGTAAGTGTTGATTCTAAAAGAGTTAGTATTTTTGCAAGTCGTTTAGAATGATACGATTCCGGGAGGACTGTAAGTGTTGATTCTAAAGAGCTTGGGCTTCGAGTGGATGAATAGCGAGCTTCGCTCTGTTGGTACAGAGATCATAGAGCCGGAGTCGCAAAGGAGCTCCTAAAAGCAAAAAACGCCAATCTGGAGATTGGCGTTCCTGGGTAGCTGGCATAGAGTTACCCGAGAACTACCATACGCGGGAGGTAATCGATTGTCAAGGAAAAAACTGGCGGATGTCGACAGCCAGGCAAAAGAGAAGCGGGAGCATAGCAAAAGCGGGGGCAAAATAAGAGTGAGAGCGGTCAAAAAAAGCGGGAGCTAGGCAGATGCGGTAGCAGAGAAAAAAGCGGGAGCAGGGCTTCCGCACTCCACGTTTGGCAATGCAGGTTGAGGAGCGGTCGCAGCGGAGAATTTCAGAGCGAGGGAGGGGCGCCCGCTTGCGACAGCGGGCGCTTGCGGAAGTTGCGGCACCTCTGGCTGGGTGCCATAATCCGAACTTGCGATTCGGAATGAATGGGAGAAGCGCCGAACCAATTTCTTGCGCCGGGTTCTTGCGCTGGGCGGTTGGTTCGCTGAGGGGGTTCCATGGCAATACGCGATAGTTGGCTTGAAAAAAGAGAAAAAGAGGCGGCGGCTGCGAATGGCAACCGTAACCTGTCGCAGATGCATTTTGCGCGGCAGGGAGTGATTACGGAAGAGATGCGGTTCGTGGCGGGCCGCGAAAAGATTGAGCCGGAACTGGTGCGCAGCGAAATTGCGCGCGGGCGGATGATCATTCCGGCGAACGTGAATCACCGAAACCTCGAGCCGATGGGGATCGGGATCGCGAGCAAATGCAAGATCAACGCGAACATCGGGAATTCGGCGACGAGTTCGAATATTGAGGAAGAGCTGACGAAGCTGCACCACGCGGTGCATTACGGCGCGGATACGGTGATGGACCTCTCGACGGGCGGCGACATCCCCGTGATACGAAAGGCGATCATTGAGGCGTCCCCGGTGCCGGTGGGAACCGTGCCGGTATATGAGGCGATTTCACGCGTTAGGCGGCCGGAGGATTTGACGATTGACCTGATGCTTGAAGTTATTGAAGAGCAGGCCGAGCAGGGTGTGGATTATATGACGATTCACGCGGGTGTGCTGCGCGAGCACGTGCCGCTGGTACGGAAGAGGATTACGGGGATTGTGAGCCGCGGCGGGTCGCTGATGGCGCACTGGATGGAGCACCACAAGAGGCAAAATTTCCTGTACGAGAATATCGAAAGGATTTGCAAGATTTTCAAGAAGCACGACGTGAGCTTTTCGTTTGGAGACGGGCTGCGCCCTGGGTGCATCGCGGACGCGAGCGATGAAGCGCAGTTTGCGGAGCTGAAGGTGCTGGGCGAGCTGACGAAGAAGGCATGGGAGCACGACGTACAGGTGATGATCGAGGGCCCCGGGCACGTGCCGCTGGACAAGATCAAGGAGCAGGTGGACAAAGAGATGGAATGGTGCCATGAGGCGCCGTTTTATACACTGGGGCCGCTGGTGATCGATATCGCGCCGGGGTACGACCACATCACGAGCGCGATTGGAGCGGCGATGATCGGGTGGCACGGAGCGTCGATGCTGTGCTACGTGACGCCGAAGGAGCATCTAGGTTTGCCGAATCCCGAGGACGTGAAACAGGGCGTGATTGCGTACAAGATTGCAGCGCATGCGGCGGACGTGGCGCGGCACCGGCCGGGAGCGCGGGACCGCGACGATGCGCTGAGCTATGCGCGGTTTCTGTTCGACTGGAACAAACAGTTCGAGCTTTCGCTCGATCCGCCTACGGCGAAGGCCATGCATGACGAAAATTTGCCGGATGATTTTTACAAAGAAGCGAAGTTTTGCTCGATGTGCGGGCCGAAATTTTGCTCGATGAATATTACGCAGCTTGCGGAAGCGGAATCGGGGCAGGATCAGTCCGAGAGGAAGCAGAAGTTTGTCGAGCTGCTGGCTAAAGTGCAGGGCGCATAGAACGCGGCCCAGAGTGATCACCTACGCTTTCATGGGAATCGCCTGATGTCATTTTTGAGAAGTGGTGTGGCTGTGGTTACGGGCGCGGGGAGCGGGATTGGGCGCGCGCTGGCGCAGCAGCTTTCGGCTGCAGGCTCAACGCTGGCGATTGCGGATATCGATGAAAAGGGACTCACCGAGACGGCGGCGTCGTTGACGAACAAGAAGGCGGCGGTTTCGACGCACGTGCTGGATGTTTCCAATGAGGAAGCCGTCAGAAGTTTTGCGGAGGATGTGGCGGCTCGGCACGGTCGCGTGACGCTGCTGATTAACAACGCGGGCGTGGCGTTGATTGGGACTTTCGATGAGATTTCTCTCGACGATTTGCGCTGGCTGATGGGCGTCAATTTTTGGGGCGTGGTTTATGGAGTACGGTATTTTCTGCCGATTCTGAAGCAGCAGACGCGCGCGCATATCGTGAATTTGTCGAGCGTGTTTGGGATTATTGCGCCCGTGGGGCAGAGCGCCTATTCGGCGAGCAAATTTGCGGTGCGGGGATTCACGGAGTCTTTGCGGCACGAACTTGTGGGGACCTCGGTTTTTGTGTCGTGCGTGCACCCTGGGGGAATTCATACGCCGATCGCGAAGCGGGCGCGGTTGGGTGCGTACGCGCCAAAAAACAAGAAGGAAGAGGCTATCGCGCGGTTCGAACAATTGACGCCGACTTCTCCGGAAGCCGCCGCGGCGCGCATTCTGAAAGGCGTGGAGAGGCGCGAGCCACGAATCCTCGTTGGCAGGGATGCGCGGCAAATTGATATCGTGCAAAGACTTCGGCCGGCCACATATTGGAAAATGATGGCGAAACGAGCTTCGTGAGCCGCGGGCGTGGAGTAATTGCTGAACCGCGGCGCTTTGACGCTGCGATTTCTTGAATTTATACTCCGCGGCGGAAGAATAAGAATTCATATAAAGTTGGATCGTTTGGAATTCCACGGAGTAGGGAGTAAGTATGCCTTTTGCGCGAGCTGCGAAGATTGCCGAGGTGGCGGCGGGTACGATCCACCAGTTTCAGGTAGCGGGAACTGCGGTGGCGCTTGCCAATGTGGAGGGCAAGTTTTACGCCATCAACGATGTTTGTGTGCACCGGGGAGGGCCGCTGGGCGAAGGAGAGCTGGAGGGTAAGGTGGTGACCTGCCCGTGGCATGGCTGGCAGTACGATGTGTCGACAGGGAAGGTGACGCAGAACCCGAGCATGGGGGTGGCTTGCTACACTACGGAAGTGCGTGGGGACGAGATTTTTGTGGATGTACCTTGAGAGCCCCTCTAAGCATCTGTAAATAAATGAGATAATGGCGGTTGGCGAGTTTTTTGGCTGCAATGGTGCCTGCAGGGCCTTTTCGCGAAAAGCGGGCTAACCCTCACATTTTGTTTCGCTTTTTGGCCGTCCGCGTGTATATTGCTGCCGACTCGACGCCTCGATGGCAACGCCGACCTCGCAACGACACTACTGGATCTTCAGCGCCGACCCGCATCACTATCATTGGGATACGCTCTTCGTGAAGGGCAAGGAGATGTGGCACGGCGCAGAATCGAAGCCGGACGCGGTCCGTGCGCTGAAACAGGTTCGCAAGGGCGATCGCGTGCTGTGCTACCACTCCGCGCCGGAGAAGACGCTCTATTCGATCGCGGAGATTACGAGGGACCCCTACCCCGATCCACACGACCACAAGGAAAAAAATCTGGTGGCGGATCTGAGAGCGTTTGACCGCTTGCCCAGGCAAGTGACGCTGGCGGAGCTGCGCGCAAACCCAGCACTGAAGAAGATGAAGCTGCTGAAAAACGTGCGCGTGCTGGTGTCGCAAATCACCGAGGCTGAGTACCAGGAAATCCTGAGGATGGCGGGGATTGTGGCTTCGCCGGGGATCCCACTCCCCTAATCGCTTGTTCGAGGAAATTGCTTCACCGAGCAGAAGCGAGGCGCGGACCCTGCGTGCCGATACTGATGGAGTGTTGCTTTGGCCCGGCGAGGAATCGGCGGCGCGCGGAGAGCATCCACGCAAGATGCTCGCGCCAAGAAAAAACAAACATTTTAATTTGGTTTTTGTGCTGATCGGGAGAGCGGCGGAAATCAGACCCTCGGTGAAGAAGTACGCCGACAAGATGGATGAGCGGTCGATCAGCGATCCCGGCTTCTGACCACCGCCAGCAGGCGCTCCTAAATAGGCCGACGCGGGGCGGAGCAGCTTCGCTCTAGCTCTCGCGCGCATGCGCATTAATAAGGGCCCAGCCTGCGGGGCGGCGAAGGGATGTGCTATTTTGATGGCGGTCCCTTCATGCCGGAACTTCCTGAAGTCGAAACAGTAGCGCGAGGCCTGCGGCGGACACTGCTGGGCCGGCGGATTCTTTCCGTAAGGCTGGGGAAAACGGATTTTATCGATGATCCGGCGGCGCTCGAGGAACATCTTCCTGGGCGGCAAATCGAAGCCGTCGATCGCTACGGGAAGTTCATGTTGCTGCGGCTGTCGGCCGTGAACGGTGGGGCATCGCCTCCTGCGAACGGCGATGCGGCTCCCGCCGCGTTGCTCGTACATCTGGGAATGACCGGGCAACTCGCTCCGAATCCTGCCATCGAACCTTGCGAAAAACACACGCATGCTTGTTTCCTGCTCGACGATGCCCGCGAGCTGCGCTACACGGATACGCGGCGCTTCGGAAGGATTGCGTATCTTTCCGGGGAGCCGCTCGCGGAGGAGTTGCGCCGGTTCGGCAGCGACCCTTTGGAAATAAGCAAGGAAGAGTTCGTGGAGCAAACACGAGCGCGGCGCGCGAGAATCAAGGCGCTGCTGCTGGATCAGAGTTTTTTGCGCGGCGTCGGAAATATCTATGCGGATGAAAGCTTGTGGCGGGCAAAGATTCATCCGGCGAGACTTGGCGCGACACTAAGCAGGAAGCAAGCCGCAACGCTCCATCGCGTCCTGCGAGAAATCTTGAAGAAAGCCATCGCGTTGCGAGGCTCGTCCATTTCCGATTTTCTTGACGCTGAAGGGCAGCCTGGCGAATATCAGCGCCACCACCGCGCTTACGGACGGGAGGGCCAGGGTTGTCACCGGTGCGGCGCAACGATTCGCCGCGCGATCGTCGCGGGGCGCAGCAGCTACTTTTGTCCAGAGTGCCAGCCAGCACCGCGAGGCTGTCGCGCGCTTGCCCTGCCGCGAAAAAAGGCGAAGCAAGCTGGATAATAGGAAAACGAATGCGAATTGTGGTGCAGAGGGTAAGCCGCGCGCGAGTGACGGTCGAGGGCCGGGTAGAGGGAGAAATCGAGGCCGGGCTGATGATTTTGCTCGGCGTCGGCCGCGAGGACACGCCCGCGGTGGCTGCTGCGATGGCGGAAAAAACGGCAAATCTTCGCATTTTCGAGGACGAGCAGGGAAAGATGAATCGCTCGCTGCTGGACGTGAAAAGCGCGGCGCTCGTGGTTTCGCAATTCACGCTTTACGGTGACGCGCGTGGGCAACGCAGGCCAAGCTTTATTTCTGCGGCGCCGCCAGAGAAGGCGAAGACACTTTACGAAGAGTTCGCAAAGGCGCTGCAGGGACTCGGCGTGAGTGTAGCGACGGGAATTTTTCAGACGATGATGTCCGTGGAGCTGGTGAATGAAGGGCCGGTTACAATCCTTCTCGACTCCGACAAAACGTTCTAGCGCCCGGCGCCGTTCGAAGGCCGCTGAAGCGTGGAGCAAGGAAAGGGTGCTTCGCGAGTTAAAAGAAATTGCGGACCCAAAGGTGCGCGCGAAAATGGCGTACTTCGGCGTAAAAGTTCCGAAGGCCTATGGAATCACAACCCCTGTTTTGCATGCTTTCGCGCGGCATATCGGGAAGGATCAACGGATGGCGGAGGAGCTCTGGTCCAGCGGAGTCCACGAAGCGAGAATCCTCGCAGCGCTGATTGGCGAACCGGAGAAAATCACCTCCGCGCAGATGGAACGGTGGGTGCGGGATTTCGATTCCTGGGACATTGTCGATACGGCGTGCTGTTATCTTTACGCCTACGCGAAGCCGGCGTGGGAGAAAATCCACGAGTGGAGCGGCCGGCGCGCGGAGTTCGAGAAGCGGGCTGCATTTTCCCTTGCGGCTTATCTCAGCTATAAAGACAAGGCGGCTGAAGACGCGCGGTTCGAGCGGTTTCTTTCGGTAATCGAACGAGAGGCGCACGACGAGCGGAGTTTTGTGCGAAAGGCGATTAACTGGGCGCTGCGAAACATCGGGAAGAGAAACGTCCGGCTTAACCGCGCGGCGATTCGTTCGGCGGAGCGGATTCGGGCGCAAGGTTCGCGCGCGGCGCGATGGATCGCCGCGGACGCGTTGCGCGAACTAAGCAGCGAAGCGGTACAGACTCGATTGCGAAGAAAAGCGGGTCCCTGAATGGTCCAGAAAGCGGTCAAGCAAGAGCTAACCATTCGCCGTGCGCGTGCGAGCGATGCAGCTCGCCTCGCCGAACTGAGCGGCCAGCTCGGTTATCCGGCGACACGCGCGGAGATTAACAAGAGACTGGGCAAACTGAAGAAGGCACAGCCCAACGCGCTGTTTGTGGCGGAGAAGAGGGATGGGGAAGTTATCGGGTGGGCGCACGTGAGCGTTACGCACCTTTTGGAGGCTGGGACGCGGGCGGAACTGAACGGACTTGTCGTCGAAGAGGGGCACCGCAGCCTGGGCGCAGGCGCGAAGTTGCTTGAGGCCGCCGAAGAGTGGGCGCGTAAACATGGATGCCCTGCGATGTCGGTGCGGTCCAACGTGATCCGCGAGCGTGCCCACACGTTTTATATACGGCAGGGGTACGAGCACTATAAGACGCAGAAAGCCTTCCGCAAGGCGCTGTGAACCCCTTCCTGCCAAGCTGATAAGGCTGATAACCGCCTGAAGACAATTCCAGTGCGCTGCCTGGCAAGGTATATCGCATTACGATATACTTAGCGCATGGTACGGGACATTACTCCCCAAGAGTACCGGGCCCTGGCTGAATTGAGATACCTCATCCGCCATTTTCTGCGGGAGGGAGATGCCAAGGCCAGAGCTGCCGGGCTCGAGCCCCAGCAGTACTTGATGCTGCTCGCCATCCGAGGGCTGCCCGAAGGCAGCGAAGCGACCATCCAGACGCTTGCGGAAAGGCTCGCGCTAAAGCACCACAGCGCAGTGGAACTGATCGACCGGCTGGAGACACACGGCTACGTGCGCCGGACGAGGAGCCGGGATGACCGGCGGCGCGTTTTCGTATCTCTGTTGCCGCGCGGGGACCGCTTTCTTGAAAAGGTTGCGCGGAACCGCATCAGTGAATTGCGCACGACCGGACAGACGCTCGTGGGAGCAATCGAAGCGCTGCTGGCGCACGGGCGACGCAATGGCAACAATTCGAAGAAGGCAGCCAAGAGGCCAGTGCGAGCCACGAGTGCCTGACGAGGTGCGTAAGGCCCGCGGCGGAAAAGTGTTTCTCGATCTCCATCCGATAGCACACACGGCTTTCACGGATGACAACGCCCCGCCCGGGCTGCGCGACAATGGAGTTTGAAAGTATACGGAGAACTGCAGACAAGATGAGCGAAGGCATAGAGCAGACTCGGACTAGTTGGTGGAGATCTCCCGCGCGTCACTGGAAAGCGTTGCTGGTCGACGGGGAAGAACAGGTTTTTCTGGTTCTGACGTTGTTGATAGGCGCCCTAACGGGCCTGATGGCGGTCGCGTTCATCCTATTAACAGAACGCTTTGGCTCGCGGCTCTATCCCGCAGGGGGAGCCACGTGGCATCGCCTGGTGTTTCCGGTGGCGGGCTCGCTGAGCATGGGTTACCTGCTGTTTCGCTATTTTCCGGAAGCGCGCGGCAGCGGCGTCATGCAGACGAAAGCGGCACTCCATGCGCGCGAAGGCCGCATCACCTTCCGGAGCACGCTCGGAAAATTTTTTTGTACTTCCGCCACGCTGGCCAGCGGAATTCCGCTGGGACCTGAAGGACCGACGGTGTATGTCGGCGCCGGCATCGCATCCGTGCTGGGCAGGAACCTGGGGTTACGCCCGGAAAAAGTGAAAGCGCTCATTCCGGTGGCGGCCGCCGCCGCTATCGCGGCGGCTTTCAACACGCCCTTGGCGGCGGTGTTGTTTGCGCTCGAGGAAGTCGTGGGAGAGCTTCATGCGCCGGTGCTTGGTTCGGTGGTGCTGGCCTCGGCCACTTCCTGGGGCATGCTGCGATTGCTGCTAGGCAACAATCCGCTTTTTAAGGTGCCGCAGTATGATCTCGTCAACTACTGGGAGTTTTTTATTTATGCCGCGCTGGGGGTAATCAGCGGCTTTGTTTCCGTGGCCTTCTCAAAGCTCCTGTTGGGCATGCGCGAGCGGTGGTTCCTGAAGCTACCGAAGAAGACGCTTTGGTACCAGCCGGTGGCAGGCGGCGTAGTGGTTGGACTGATGGGATTGTTTGTCCCTCAGGTCTTGGGCGTTGGGTACAATCACGTTGGCGCCGTTCTTAACGGAGGCATGGCCTTGAAGCTGATGGTCCTGCTTCTCGTACTGAAACTGTTTGCTGTCGCTTTCAGTTATGCGTCGGGCAATGCGGGCGGCATTTTCGCTCCCAGCCTTTTTCTCGGAGCCATGCTCGGCGGAGCCATTGGCACCGTAGCCCACGATCTGCTGCCTGGATATGTCGGGACGCCCGGGGCCTACGCCTTGGTCGGAATGGGCACGGCTTTTGCGGGGATTGTGCGCGCTCCGATGACCTCTGTGGTCATGATCTTTGAGATCACGAGGGACTATGCGGTCATCGTTCCCCTGATGATCGCAAACCTCATCAGTTTCTTCATCTCTTCGCGCTTCCAGGAAGAAACAATCTTTGAAGCCTTGGCGCGTCAGGATGGCATTCATTTGCCCAGGGCGGAGACCCGGATGCACGAAGGGAGCCACCAGGTGATCCTGGCGATGCGGCCGGCGACGGAAATTCTGCCGGCGAATATGAACGCGAATGAAGCCATGGAAAAAATACGCTGGAGCGAATCCACCGCGTGGCCGGTGACCGACGGCCGCAATGTGATTGGACTGCTGACATTTGGCCAGATTCAGCAGGCCGCCTCTGCCGAAGCTGACCCCAAACTTTTGAAAGATCTCGTGGATGGAACGGATTTTCCGCACCTTCACGTGGATCACTCGCTGAGCCTGGCGCTGGAAAGAATGGGCACGTGCCAGATCAATACGATTCCCGTGGTCAGCCGTGCCGACATTCACAAACTCGAAGGCATCGTGACTTTGAAGGATATTTTGTCGGTTTACGGAGTGGGTTCTCCTGAGAAGGCTTGATCGGAGGTTCGGGCCTTCCGATGGGCCGCTGTTCTGTCTCAAGCTGGCATTCTACTACTCGCTAGCTTACCTTTTCTTCGCAGAGCTATGATCGCCGGTGCGAATCGCTTCTCCCGGGATGAGCGCAACGGAACGTCCGCTAAGGCATCTTAGAAAGAAGCATTCGCTGAACCGGATGGCAGCGCACGGATGAGAATCTCTAAATGGCCGCGACGGTTTTCCAAAATGCCAGAGCGAACGCCTAGCTGAGCCGCTCGCCCGTGGAGATCAGCGTTTTCCAAACCGCGAAACACGCTTAGGAGAGAAGATGGACTACGTAAACCTCGGCAAGACCGGCCTCAAAGTTTCCCGCATCTGCCTCGGCTGCATGACCTACGGAGCGCCCGCCGCGGGCAAAATCAAGCCTGGCAGCCATGCCTGGGCCCTCAATGAAGATGAGAGCCAGCCGTTTCTTCGACAAGCGCTCGAGCTCGGCATCAATTTTTTTGACACCGCCAACGTTTATTCGGCCGGCGCCAGCGAAGAAGTGCTCGGGCGCTTCCTGAAAGCGAACGTCCGCCGCGAGGCCGTTGTCGTCGCCACCAAAGCACACGGCGTGATGCGCGACGAGCCGAACGGCCGCGGCCTTTCTCGCAAAGAGATCTTCTACGAACTCGATCAGAGCCTTCGCCGTCTGGGGATGGATTATGTGGACCTCTACCAAACGCACCGCTGGGATTATGAAACGCCCATCGAGGAAACGCTCGAGGCGCTTCATGATGTCGTGAAATCAGGCAAGGTGCGCTATATTGGCGCTTCCTCGATGTACGCGTGGCAGTTCACGAAAGCCCTCTATCTCGCCGATCTTCACGGGTGGACTCGATTCGTCTCCATGCAGAATTACTACAATCTGCTCTACCGCGAAGAAGAGCGGGAAATGATGCCGCTGTGCCTCTCGGAAGGTATCGGCGTCATTCCCTGGAGCCCTCTTGCGCGCGGGCGCCTGACGCGGGCGTGGCAAGGCGAAAATACGAAACGCTTCGAGACGGATCAGTTTGGCAAGATTCTCTACTCGAAGACCGAGGATGCAGACCACAAAGTCGTGGACCGCCTGGGAGAACTCTCCGAGAAACGCGGAGCTCCGCGAGCACAGCTTGCGCTCGCGTGGATGCTTAGCAAACCGTTCGTGACTTCACCGATAGTCGGCGCCACCAAACCCCATCATCTTACGGACGCCGTGGCCGCGCTCTCGCTGCGACTTACGGCGGACGAAATCGCGTCGCTTGAGGACCCCTACACGCCGCACCCTGTGCTGGGATTTAGTTGAGGCCAGGTTGCGCGGTCAGTCTTGATAATTCGGATATTTCTGCCGCAACTTCTCGAACGCCGGCGAAGAAGTGCCTCGGCGCAAGTGATAGTGAAGGACGCGGCGCTCCTTTCCGGTGGGCTGGGGATTTTCGCTTAGAATGGAATCGATGTCGCCGCGGTTCTGGATTTTGTCGAGCTTGAATGAGGCGCGCTGGCCGGTCGGCGCCAGGCGCACTACCACATACTCATTCCGTTGGTAGGCGGTCCGAGGATCCGCCGAGTACTCGACTTCGTTTCCCCGAAAATTCTGATAACGGATACGCAGCAAATAATCGTTTGGATCTGCTTTGCCCTTCAGATGAGGAAACATCTCGGCGGCGGACTTGCCCGAGACACGGCTTTGCCGGAACGCTTCGGCATATTCGGAATTGTATTTCGCGCAGGCGGGATTGGGGCATTTGACCTTCCAAAGGAATTTCTTCGCGCCCCAGGTCCCACATTCCGGACATTTGACGGCATCATCATATTGGCCCACGCTCGGCCTCCCGCAAAACAGTTTCCAGGAAAACGGCTAAGAAAACGTCGGTAAATCTTCAGATTTACCGACTTCAATAAGGCCCCTCGACAGGTGACGCCTCTCTCCCACGAGTTCCTCTTGCGAGGCTTGTATCGTCACTGCTTCAGGGCTTGGAGAGAAAGCTGCTGTTCCCGCAGTTTGCGGGCGCAGCCTGGCAACCATCTCCCTGGAACTTTTTTGCGTCTGGTAACTCTTCCAGACAAAAAATGGCGCGTCGATCTGGCCGTGCTGGATTTGGCGCCGCCGGTGCACCAGCGACGGCAATCCCATCGCGCGCAAGCTGCGGAAAGGCATTCTCCGGAAATGCGATTTGCGATGCCCGCCTTGGAACGCCAGCGAGAGAACCTCTTCCGCGAGCCAGCGGTCCAATAGCTTCAGTTGGCTCTCGTCGTTGACGTGTTTCAGGTAGTAATCGACGACGGCCACGTTGCGCACGCTCTGCTCGAGCGCCAGCCGCGCGGTGGCGACGGCAAACTCGGCGCGCTTGTGTGGATCGTGGATGCGCGCGAGCTTCGCGCGCTTGCGGCGGAAGGCGAATCGGAACACGTTGCAAATCTTGCGGCACTTATCGCGCGAAAGCCGGACGGCGCCATCGGCACAAAATTCCAAACCGAGATGGCGGATGCGTGTGGCAGCGGGGAAGCCAGGGACGGCCAGGTGATGTCGCGAGAGCAGCAGGTTCTCTTCGTGGCTCGCTTTGCTGCTCAGCTTCAACTCATCCAGCGCCCGCTCGAAGTGGGCCACCGCGGCTTCTGTGGTTTCGCGATTGGTGGAAAGCAGCAGCAGATCATCCGCATAGCGAAAATAATGGAGGCCCGGAAGCGCATCGAGCCGCCGATCGAGCGGCGTGAGATACAGATTGGCAAAAAAGCAGGCGATGGGTGTTCCAAAGGCAATGCCCTGTTCGGCGTAGAGCGTCCGTCCTTCGTCTTCGTAGGCGAAGCGGACACGCGCCTCGAGCACGCGAAACAGGTAATCGTCCGGCTCGATGAGTTCCGCCAGTTGCGCAAGCAACAGCCGGTGGTCGACGGAGGGAAAATAATTGGCGATATCGCGCTTGACGGTAAAAAAAGGTGTTTCCGTCGTGGCGAGCGATTTGGCAATTTTTCGCTGGCAACGATCCAAGCCGAAACCCCGCAAGCGATAGGCAAAGCAATTCGGCGAAAACCAGCCATGCAGGCGCGCGCTCAAAAGCCGGTAGAGCAACAGATCGACCAGGCGCTCTTCCCACGGATAGATGTAAAGCGTCCGGCGCTTTCCGCGAAAATTTCGGTGAAGCGCGGCGGCCGGCCGGAAGGAAAATGCTTCGCGTGTCAGCGAGCGATGAATGTCCGCGAGATTGTGCAAGCCGGAACGCGCAAAATCATAGAGGTCTTTCTTGTCCGTCGAAGCGAAGAGCGCCTTTCGCCAGGAAAACAGAGGCTTGGTGTAGATGCGGACGGCCGCCTTGTAAAGCTCGGCTTCGCGATAGATATCTCGCCAACGTAATTTCCGGCGCGGGGCGAAGTTCGGCGCGGAGAGCATCTCGGATGATTCGCGGGTGTACAAGATGACCGGATTCTAGTGCGCGCGAAAGAGGCGCGTCAATTGCGCGCCTGTGGATAATGCTCCGAGCCTGGGCCTGGAGCGAAACCCTGCAATCGAGGGCGGGACCCGGTGCCCGCAAGGCCGCGAACTTGCCGGGGCTTGACTGTCCGCGATTATCTCTGGTCTATATTGGCTGATTGATTTATGCTGCCCGCGGCGTATTCTGGCCTTCCCCGACCATGCTCTTCAAAACGCAAAGCGCTTCGGTCTACGGCATCGACGCCTACGTAGTTGAAGTGGAAGTCGACGTTGGCTCCGCGCGCATGCAGGACTTCAACGTCGTGGGGCTGCCCGATAACGCCGTGAAGGAGAGCCGCGAACGGATCAAGTCCGCACTGCGCAATTGCGGGTTCGAGTTTCCGCACGGCCAGGGCGTGACCATTAATTTGGCGCCCGCCGATGTGCGCAAGGAAGGCTCGGCGTTCGATCTTCCGATGGCCTTGGGACTCGTCGGTTGCATGGGCCATTTTTTCGGCAAACAACTGAACCAGTGCATGTTCCTCGGAGAGCTGTCGCTGGATGGAAGCGTGCGACCGGTGCGTGGCGCGCTTTCCGCGGCGCTTGCGGCGCGCGAGTGCGGGCTGAAGTCCCTTGCCGTGCCGGAAGCCAATGCCCGCGAAGCTGCGGTCGTCGATGGAGTGAGTGTGTTTGGTCTGAAATCCTTGCCGCAAGCCGTCGATCTCGTGAATGCGCCGGAATCGTTTCAGCCGGTCGTCGTCGATGCCAAACAGATGCTTTCGGAAGCGGCGCAGTACTCCGTTGACCTGCGGGATGTGCACGGCCAGCAGGCGGCCAAGCGCGCTCTCGAGGTCGCCTGCGCCGGCGGCCACAATATTTTGTTCATTGGGCCTCCTGGAGCGGGCAAGACCATGCTCGCCAAGCGCATTCCCACGATTCTTCCGCCCATGTCACTTGAGGAAGCCATCGAAACGACGCGAATTCACAGTGTCGCGGGCGTCCTCGAAGACAGCCGCGGCCTCGTCGGCACGCGGCCCTTTCGTTCGCCGCATCACACCATCAGCGATGCCGGTTTGATCGGCGGCGGCGCCGTGCCGCGTCCCGGCGAAGTTTCGCTCGGCCACAATGGCGTCCTATTCCTCGATGAATTGCCGGAATTTCAACGCAATGTTCTGGAGGTTATGCGCCAGCCGCTCGAAGATGGCTCCGTAACCATTTCCCGCGCAGCCATATCGGTCACTTTTCCCTCGCGATTTATGCTTGCTGCCGCCATGAATCCTTGTCCTTGCGGTTATTTTGGCGATCCCACGCGCGAATGCCATTGCACGCCGCCGATGATCCAGCGGTACGTTTCGAAAATTTCCGGTCCACTCCTCGACCGCATCGACATCCATATCGAAGTCCCCGCAGTGAAGTACAAAGAGCTGCGCGCTCCCTCTTCCTCCGAGGATTCGGCTGGCGTCCGTGGGCGCGTCATTGCGGCGCGCGAGCGGCAGATCGAACGTTTCCAGGCCGAAAAGAAGACGTATGCAAACGCCCAAATGATGCCCAAAATGATTCGCAAACATTGCGCTATTTCCGCGGATGGCGAGAAATTGCTTGAGAACGCGATCACCAGGCTGGGGCTCTCCGCGCGAGCCCACGACCGCATCCTGAAGGTCGCCCGAACGATCGCTGATCTGGACGCCAGCGACAACATCGATCCGCGCCACTTGAGCGAAGCCATCCAATACCGCACCTTGGACCGCTCTTATTGGGCGTAACATGAGAGGCGCATTTCCGCCCGCCCGCGTGCGTGGACTGCCCGGTTGCCTTCCGCTGATCCTCCAGCCCATTTCGACCAAGTGCTCCATTGACTTAGGTTTGGCCGCTGTGTTACCGATAAGTGCGCTCCATCGGGTGTAATCTACCCATGGCGGCGCGTCATGCATGGGCACTGACCCCAAGCACCTCGAAATCACGCTGGAGACGCAAGTCGAGAGCGTAAACCTGGCGGAGGAGATGTGTATCCGCGTTGCCGAGGCCGCCGGATTCGGCGAGGACGATTGCTACAAGATCGGCATGAGCGTGCGCGAAGGGGTTATCAACGCGTTTCATTACGGCAATCAGGAGCGGCCCGAGAAAAAGATTCATCTGGCTGTGGATCTCACCGGCGATAAGATGATCATTCACGTCTTGGACGAAGGCACGGGCTTTACGCTCGCTGACGTGCCTGACCCCCTGGCGGAAGAAAATTTGTTGAGCACCTCGGGACGCGGAATCTTCCTGATGCGCGCGTTCATGGATGAATTCGACGTCGTGCATGGCCGCACCGGCGGCGCGGAAATCGTGATGTCCAAGAAATTGCCTCTGCAAGAGAACCCGGGAACGAATGGCCAGGGAAGCCAAGGCGCCTCCCCGCATCAAGGAGCTTAGAAGGACTTATGGCCCTGCGCGCAACGCATCGAGATGCTGGACAAGCTACGGTGGTGGACCTCAGCGGGCGAATTATCCTGGGAGAGGGCAGCGCCCTGCTTCGCAAAACGGTTCGCGGATTGCTGGACGATCAACGCACCCGCATCCTGCTTAATCTTGCGGACGTCGATTACATCGATAGCTCGGGTATCGGTGAGCTCGTGAGTGCCTACACCACTGCGAAAGGACGCGGCGGCGAACTGAAATTGCTGCACTTGACGAAGAAAGTGCACGATCTGCTCCAGCTCACCAAGCTCTACACGGTCTTCGACGTCTACACCGACGAAGGCACCGCCCTGCGCAGTTTTCAATAGCATTTCGCTGCCTCCCACGGAAAGAGAATCTGCGCTCGGCATCGCTCGCCTCAAACGCATTCCTGCGGCACAATTCTTCCCTAGCCCTTGCGCACCGCACTTATGGATAACAGCTCCGAAACCGCATGGATAGTCGAGCGGGCAACCGCCCTCGGATTTGATCTTTGTGGAGTCGTCCGCGCAGAGAAGTTCTCGGAGTTCGACCTGGCGAAAGAATGGCTCTCGCGCGGCTACGCCGGCGAGATGAACTATTTGTCAGATCCGCGCCGCAGTGATCCGCAAAGCGTAATGCCCGGGCTTCGCAGCGTTATCGTTTGCGCCTTGAACTACAACACTTCCGCGCCGCGCTCGGTGGATGCTCTCCAATTAGGCCAAGCCGAGCCGCGCGGCTGGATTTCCCGATACGCCTGGGGACAGGACTACCACGAGGTTCTTCAGCAGAAGCTGAAGCAACTGGAAGCCATACTTTCGGAACGATTCACCGAAACCTTTCGGACGCGCATCTACGCGGATACCGGACCTCTGCACGAACGCGTTTTTGCCAAACACGCCGGGTTGGGCTGGCTCGGAAAAAATACTCTTTTGCTCAACGCAAAGCTCGGCTCCTGGTTTTTTCTCGGCGTAATTCTCACGACACTCGACATCGCGCCCACGCTGGGTCCAGCCGAACCGCCTCCGCCGGACCTTTGCGGTTCCTGCACAAAATGCATCGATGCCTGCCCGACCGCGGCGATTGTCGAGCCTTATGTGCTGGACTCTCGCCGTTGCATTTCTTACTTGACCATCGAGCTTCGCGGCAGCATCCCCGAAGACCTTCGCGAACCCATGGGACGCCATGTGTTCGGCTGCGACATTTGCCAGGACGTTTGCCCATGGAATCGGCGCGCTCCGGTAACGCAGGCTCAGGAATTTCAGCCAAGAGTCTTTCCAACGCCAGCTCAAAGCGAGCCGCGAGAACACGCCTCGGCCGCCGCGAAAGAAAGCGACGAAGAATCTCTCTTTCTGCCGCGCCTCGAATGGCTCGCCGGGATGAGCGAAGAAGAATTCCGCGGCATTTTTCGTGGCAGCCCGGTCAAGCGCACAAAATGGCGCGGCCTCGTGCGGAATGCGTGTGTCGCGCTGGGCAATTCTGCGCCAGCCCCCGGCTCGGCCAAGCACGGGCGAATTTGCGCGCTCCTTGCGCGTCTTTCCGTTTCTGCCGAACCATTGATCGCCGAATCTGCCCGCTGGGCGCTTTCGCGCATCCAATAAGTTTGTGGGCATATCCTTGCCGAACTTCGGTCTCCATGCTCTCTCTTTGAGAGCCGGCCATTGAGGCCTCTCGGCGAGGAGCAGTATGATACAGTCGGTTGGTTGGCCAGCTTCCTCGCCGCAGGAGATCCCCATGCATCGCCGGAAATTCCTGGAGCATTCCGGGATTGTCGGTGCGGGATTGCTTGGAGCGAGCGGCGGCGCTTCTGCGGATTAGCGCTCCGGCACCGCGTTGGTTTTTGAATCTATTCTCAAACTGGAGGAATACACCGTGGCATTTACACTGCCCCCGTTGCCTTACTCATTCGACGCACTCGAACCCTACATTGACGCCAAGACCATGGAAATTCACCACGACAAACATCATGGCGGCTACGTTAACAACCTCAACAAAGCGCTCGATGGCCACGCCAGTCTCCAGGCCAAGTCGCTCGAAGACCTCCTCAAAAGCCTCGACTCCATTCCGGAAAACATTCGCGCGGCGGTCCGCAATAACGCGGGCGGCCATTGGAACCACTCTCTCTTTTGGACACAGTTGAAAAAGGGCGGCGGTGGCGAACCCAAGGGCGATCTCGCCGAGGCAATCAAGTCAACCTTTGGATCTTTTGGCGGCTTTCAGGAAAAATTCACAACCGCGGGACTCGGCCGCTTTGGTTCTGGCTGGGCCTGGCTGGTCGTCAAGGACGGAAAGCTGGCCATTGATTCCACCCCGAACCAGGACACGCCCTTTTCGCTCGGCGCCAAAGCCGTCCTCGGTCTCGATATTTGGGAGCATGCTTACTATTTGAAGTATCAGAACCTCCGCGGTGATTACATCAAGGCGTGGTGGAACGTCGTCAATTGGGATTCCGCCGCCGAGCAGTACGCCGCCGCAAAGAAATAAGCAACGCCGCGACGCATCGGCAATTTGTCCCATCGAAACAGGAAGGCCCGATCCGAATCTTCGGACCGGGCCTTTTCTTTCTCTAGCTTCCTGTCCCTGAGTTTAATCTAAGCTGTCATCGGACGCTTCGCCAAAGGAACCAAAGTGGCGCTGCGCGATGGATTGTGGAACGCCTGCGGCGCCGGCGCAAACGTGCGGGTATCCCGTGTTGCGATGGGCATCGGCGAGGACATTGAGCCAATCGTGTTGCGCGAGGCTTCGCGCACGAGCTCCATCCGCCCTCGCACGCGAAACTTCGAGAGCAGTGACGACACGTGAAACTTTACCGTGCGTTCGGAAAGGTTCAGTGTCGCGGCAATTTCCTTGTTTGCCAGGCTCCGCATCACGCCGCCAAGCACTTCTTCCTCGCGGCGCGTGAGCTTCACCGGACTGCCGACGGAATGGCCCGCTTGCAAAAGCTTTTCGGCCTTTTCCGTCAGTCCATCCAAGAGGTCACTTTCGGCCTTGACCATCACTACGTAGTCGTTCGGCGTCTGGCCCCTCACCATGCAGTGCATCGCCAAAAGACCAGCGGCTTGGTCCACCGGAAAGCATCCGTCAGGTCCTGCTTCCACGTGGAAATGGGTTACTCCCGTATTTTTTTCATAAAAATAGAAATGATCGCGAGGTATGGCTGGGCGGGGACTGCTCAAAGGATGATGCTGTTCACTTCTGCGGATAAGCTTCACACGCACCCCTCAGTACGCAGCTTCGTGGTACCACCGAAGCTTCTTGATTTGATTAAACCCCCCCTAAGGAGGCAAATAACATTGCGTAGGCAAGCGGCCAAGTAAGAAGCCAAAACAGAGGGCTGTGCACCCGGCGCCTGGACCTTAGAAAGGCTGCACCGAGCCGCGAGAAGGAGCTCCCTGCCAGTTCGCCTGCGTCAAGACACCGAAGCTCCCCTTCTGTGCATTTTTTCCTCCGAAGGCCAGGGAACACAACTCGTTCAGAAATGGAGTACTTAGAAGCGACCTCGATGCGCCGACGCAATCTTCACGGGTAGGAATTGCACGGTGCGCGAAAATTTTCCATAATGTGGCAATTCCTTTCGTGATTGAGGAAAAGTGGCACTCATCTAGGCGTAACAATTCTTCTGCTACTCCTGATGAAAGATTAGACACAAAAGAAATCGTGTCCTGTTTTGGCACACGAACTGTCCCGGCCTGTGGAAAACTTTCTGTGGAAAAAACTGTGGAAATCTCTCTGGGCCAGTCGCGAAGCCCTTGCTTGTCTTAATAGCTCAGGATGCGCGTCTGTTCCGGCGAGATCACCTCATACGTAACGCCGCGCCAGCGTACCTTGCGCGTGACCAGCGAGGTGATGAAGTTCACCACGTATAGAAACGGAATGAAGACGATCAACAACACATAGATCCAAGCCTGGCCCGCGATTTGCGAACGATAGGCGGGCAAGACTTCCGAAACTCCCGCGGCCCGCAGCGCGCCGCGAATCATCGCCAGCAACACCGGCAAGAAGGTCAGCGCCGCAAACGGAAACGCGGCCAACGACGCCAGAAAGTAGTTGAGGGTCAGAAGGGATCCAAGGATGAGGGTTAAACAATAGAGCAGGTGCGCGCCGGCGGCAATTCCCCACATTTTTTCTGAATAAACACGAGTCATCAACACTTGGCGGTTCGTAAATTCCATAAGGCCGGTGAAATCCGTCTCCACGAAAGACGGCACGATACATTCCGGTAAAAACACGATCGAACGGTTCGCTTGCTCGAGAGCGAGCGTCATCGAATAATCGTCGCTGACCGAGTGGCGCCATTGTTCGGCGACGCCGGATTGGTCGAAAACGCTGCGCCGGATCGCCGTCCCCCCGCCCCAGCAAAAATTCTTTCCTTTTTCGCTGAGCATGGTGACGATGGGAGCGTTCCACGCCGCGAGTAGCGCGGTCGCCAGGTTGCCGCGGTTGGGAATCAGCCAGCGCATGGTGGTCGTCGCTCCGATGCGAGAGTCAGAGAGTGGAGCGACCATGCGGTGTAACCAATTCCTTCCGGGGCGTCCGTCGGAGTCGACGAAAGTGAGCACGTCGAAATCGGGAGGCAACTGCGCAACTCCCAGGCGCAAATTGTTCACTTTCTCGCCGCATCCCTCCGGCTTCTCCGTAATCACCACGTTCGCCTTCGCGCGCGACGATCCCGCAACGCGCTTTACGATGTTGTAGGCCGGATCCGTAGCCGAAGCGATCAGGAAAAATATCTCGTAATTCTGATAATCAAATTCCGTCAGCGCAACGAGGTTGCGTTCGAGCGCGGGCTCGATTCCTTTGCACGGGCAAAGCACGGCGACCTTCGGGGAATAGAAACCCGGATCCGTGTGGATGCGCCGCCGCGCATACCCCAGCCATTGCAATCCATGCCCGATCAGATAGAGACCGAGCAGGATCTGGGGAATCGCCAGAATATAGAATAGAATTTCCACGCCTTTCGAGAATAGCAGACAGCCTGCGCTCGCGCTTGTCCGTGTGCGCGGGTAGAATCGCACCGGTAAACGTCTGTTTTTAAGGAGAAAAGAGATGCCCATTCGTGTGGAACCCGTCATGGTTACTACCGCCCTCGAAATACCTGGCTTTCGCATCGTTCGAAATTTTGGTATCGTGCGCGGCATCATCGTGCGGTCGCGCAGCGTAATCGGAAACCTGGGCGCGGCTCTGCAAACGATCGTCGGCGGGAATATCACCATACTCACGAATCTTTGCGAGAAGGCTCGCGAAGATGCTTACGAATTGCTCATGCAGCATGCCGGCGAACGTGGTGCCAATGCCGTCATCAGCATGCGTTATGACGCAACGGAAGTCATGCAGGGCGTGACGGAAGTGCTTGCCTACGGCACGGCGGTCCAGGTCGAGCGCATCTCGTAATTCCAGCTGGCATTTCTCATCGTGGCTGCTCGCTCTAATTCGCGGCGAGCCATCCCCCGATGGTAGAATCTGGCCCTTCTATGTTCTGCTCTTCTTGCGGCGCAAAGGTTTCTTCCACGGGGCGATTCTGTTCCGCTTGCGGGTCATCGCTTGCCGCCGATGCTGCGGCGACCATCGACTCGAACGACCTGAGCGCCGATCTGGAGACCATCGCTCCTCCTTCGGCCCCGACGCCTCGTAGACCGCCTTCCGCGCCCACCTCCGCCCGTACGCCGCGCCCGCCCTCAAGCGCTGGTGCCAGACCTCCTAGCTCGGATCCCATCGGCGGCGGACGCTTCGCCCCAGGCGAGATCATTGCCGAGCGCTATCGTGTCGTGGCCATCGCAGGCCGCGGCGGCATGGGTGAGGTCTACCGCGCGGAAGACCTGAAGCTCGGCCAGCTCGTGGCCATCAAGTTTCTCCCCGAGAGCCTTTCCGAAGACGCCGCCGCTCTTTCGCGATTTCATTCCGAGGTTCGCATAGCGCGCCAAGTGTCTCATCCGAACGTTTGCCGCGTCTTCGATATCGGTGATGCGAACGGCACCACTTTTCTCTCCATGGAGTACGTCGATGGCGAGGACCTCGCCTCCGTCGTCCGCCGCATCGGCAGGCTTTCTCCCGACAAGGCTACGGAAGTCGCGCGCCAGATTTGCGCCGGGCTCGCTGCTGCCCATGAGCGCGGCGTCATTCATCGCGACCTCAAGCCCGCCAATGTCATGCTCGATGGCGCCGGAAAAATTCGCATCACCGATTTCGGCCTCGCAGGCATCGCAGCAAGCATTCAGGGCGCGGACATCCGCGCCGGCACGCCTGCTTATATGGCCCCGGAACAGCTTGCCGGAAAAGAGGTCACCGCCAAGAGCGACATCTATTCGCTCGGCTTGATCCTTTACGAAATTCTCACGGGCAAGCGCGCTTTCGAAGCTGCCACATTGCCCGAGCTAATCAAGCTACGGGAGCAAGGCACGATCACCAATCCTTCGACGCTCGTGCGCGACCTCGATCCGCTGATCGAACGCGTCATCCTCCGCTGTCTCGAAAACGATCCTGCGAAGCGTCCCGTTTCGGCTCTGCAAGTTGCGGCAGCCCTCCCGGGCGGCGACCCGCTCGCCGCCGCTTTAGCGGCCGGTGAAACGCCCTCTCCGGAAATGGTCGCCGCCGCCGGCGCCACCGAGGGCATGCGGCCACGTCTCGCGATTGCGTTGCTGGCAATCGTTGCCATAGGACTAGTGGTGTCGCTGCTAATGGCGGAATCCACGCGGCTGGTCAATCGCGTGACGCTGGAGAATCCTCCTGAGGCGTTGGCGGCAAAGGCACGAGAGATTATTGGGAGCTTGGGGCTTCCAGCCAAGGCGTCCGCGGATTCGGCCTACGGCTTCGACATTAACTCCGCCTACCTGAGTTACATCCAGACGCATGACAAGAGCCGGTCGCGCTGGGACGTGCTGGCGAAAGTTGATCCGCCGGCAATGACGTTCTGGTATCGGCAGAGCCCACAGCCGCTCTTTGCGGAGATGTTCTTTGGGCCGGGCGTGGCGGGCGGAGGGCAGGTGGCGCGCGGCGATCCACCGATGGACACGACGGACATGGCGCTGGTGGTGCTGGACACGGCGGGGCGTTTAGTGCGCCTCGAGGTCGTGCCGCCAGAGAAGAGCCTGCCCGTGCAACACGCGAAAGTTCCGGATTGGGCCGAATTTTTCACTGCGAGCGGGTTGAATATCGCTGCGTTTCGCGCGGCCGAGCCAGAATGGGCCCCGCTAGCGTCGACGGATTCTCGGCTAGCCTGGACCGGAACACTGCCGGAGCTGCCGGACGTGCCAATTCGAGTGGAAGCGGCGTCATTTCACGGTGAGCCGGTGGCTTTCCGCATTGTGTACCCCTGGACGAGGCCGGGACGGGATCTGCAGAGCGACTTGACAGGAACGCAAAAGATTTCGTCCGTGATGATTGTCCTGATGATCCTGGGGATATTTATCGGCGGGATTGCTTTAGCGCGATGGAACATCCAATCGAATCGCGCGGACATGAAGGGCGCAGCGCGGCTAGGCGCCTTCATCTTTGTGGCTTTCATAGTGCTGTGGATTTTGAGCACGCATCATTTAGCGAATTTCCTGGAAGGGATCAGTTTTCTGGTGGCGGTCGCCTCGGCAACGCTGCGCACATTTTTTGCAATGGTTCTCTACATCGCGCTGGAGCCGTTCGTGCGGCGCAGGGAACCGCAGGTGCTTATTTCCTGGACGCGGTTGCTGGCGGGGAATTTGCGCGATCCGCTGGTGGGTCGAGACTTGCTGATCGGGGTGGTGTATGGCATCGGCCTGCTGATTTTCGAGGGAAGTGACAATTTCCTTCTGCCGCTCTTTGGCAAGCTGCCGCCGATGCCGGGAGGAGTTTCGACGGAGTCGTTGCTGGGGGTTCGCCACGCGCTGGGGCAAGTGCTGCTGTATGTGCTTGGGCAGACCATCGATTCGCTTGGCATTTTCTTCATGCTGTTTGTGCTGCAGCGAATTTTGCGCAGCACGTGGGCGGCGGCGATCGTAGTGGCGATAGCGGGAACACTGCTCTCGCTGGGCAGCAACTCCAGCGAATACCAATGGTTCAGCGCGATGGCCCTGGTGGTTTTGTATATTTCGTTTTTGCTGGTGCTCAAGCGCTTTGGGCTGCTGCCACTGGTGGTTGGGCTGGTGGTGCAGGAGGTTTTGCAGGCATTTCCGGCGACGGTGCATTTCGGGCGCTGGTATGCGGCGCCCTCGCTCGCGGGATTGGCGGCGATCGCGGCGTTGACGCTGTATGGATTCCGAACGGCCCTGGCGGGCCAGCGCGTATTTTCCGCGGAAGCCTTCGATCGCTGAAACGTCTCCCTATCTGCTATCGCAGGTCTGCCGCTCTTTTTTTCTCGCCAGTTGGCATCCCTGTATTTACAATTTCGTTCGTCAGTTTTTCCAGGTCATTCACCGCCCGGCTCGCCGCCACCCGCGCCTTTTCCAGAAATGACGAATCCAGCAGAAACGCGCAGCGGTCCACGAACGGATGATTCGCCGCTTCGAACGGCTTGCGGTTCCTCCGGGTCGAAATATTGCGCGCCAGCAGATCTTCATACATCTGCAAGTCGCTTTGAAAATCCAGCGCGTCTCCCGCGCTCCATTTTTGTTGCCGCGTCAGCGCCGCCAGAAACTTGCGCCGGAACGCGGCGGCGTCTTTCCGCAGCATCGTCTGCGGCTTGGCCCGTCCCGCGGGCGGCGCTTCGGCAAACGTGATTTCCAGCGCCCGCGCCGTCAGCGCAAGCAACGCCTCCCGCTGCAGCAATTCGAGAAGATCGCGATACAGAGAAGCGTGAACTTGCAACGCGTGGCGTCCGTGCTCGATCACGTACGAATCCACAAATCGCGGCACAATTCGCTCGCGCTGCAGCGCCTCCGTCAGCCGCACCACCAGCGCTCCCGGCTCGCCCGTCTTGATGTGTCTGTCGCCCGCCATCATCCTCTCAAGTAGGGGCACGATACATCGCGCCCCATCGTTGTACCTCTTGCCCCAACGTCGTCGCAGTCCATGGTAGCAGGACTTTGTTTCCCGCCTCCGCGCCGCCCCTCCAAAAAACAAAAAGCCCAGCGAATCTCACTTCGCTGGGCTTTGTCTTTTTCTATTTCTACCGTGGCAGGACTTACCGCAGGTAAGCCACTATCCACTGCTCACTTCCCCTTCAATGAATCGCGCGTGGACTTTCCGGGCCTACCCTTTTCGGCTTGGGCTCCGGATTCGGCACGATCGGCGGCGCCACCACACTCTTCGAAAGCGCGTGCTCCAGCACTTCATCGAGATTCCGCACGTAGGTGATCTTGATGTCGCCGAGAATCTCGGGCGGCAGATCCGCTACGGCGTTGGGCTCGTTATCGGCCGGCAGCAGCACTTCCTTGATCCCCGCACGCTTCGCGCCGAGAACTTTTTCTTTCACGCCTCCGATAGGTAGCACTACTCCAGAGAGCGTCATCTCACCGGTCATCGCCAGCCTATCGCGCACAGGCCGTCCCGTGAACAAACTGACTAGCGCAGTCACCATTGCCGCTCCCGCGGACGGACCATCTTTCGGAACTCCGCCCGACGGCACGTGAATGTGGATGTCGCTTTTCTGGAAGAAGTTCGGATCGATGCCGTAGTGCTCCGCGTTCGAGCGCACCCACGTCAGCGCCGCAGTCATCGACTCCTGCATCACGTCGCCCAGTTGTCCAGTCTTCGTGAAGTTCTTCCCTCCTCGCATCCGGCTGGCTTCGATGAAAATAATGTCTCCGCCCACCGGGGTCCACACCAGGCCAACGGCCACGCCAGGCGTCTTGACGCGCTCCACGACCTCTTTCTCCGCCCGGAACTTCGGCACGCCGAGATATTTGCGAACGATTTCCGGCGTAACCTCCATCTTTTCCGTATGGCCCTCCGCGATCTGCCGCGCCTGTTTACGCGTGATCGTCGCGATTTCCCGCTCCAGGTTTCTCACGCCGGCTTCCCGCGTGAAGCTGTGAATGATCTCCTGCAGCGCCTCGTCCGAGAAGCTAATCTGCTCCCCCACTTTCAAGCCGTGTTCCGCGGCCTGCTTGGGGATCAGATATTTGTGCGCGATGTGGATCTTCTCCTCGCCCGTGTACCCAGGCAATTCGATAATCTCCATGCGGTCTCGCAGCGGTTCCGGGATGGGATCCATCCAGTTCGCCGTGGCGATGAACAGCACTTTCGATAGATCGAACGGCACATCCAGGTAGTGATCGCGGAATGCGTTGTTCTGTTCCGGATCGAGCACTTCCATCAACGCCGAAGACGGATCGCCTCGGAAGTCGCGCCCCAGTTTGTCGACTTCATCCAGCATCATCACCGGATCGTTCGATTCCGCTCGCTTCAGGCCTTGAATGATCTGTCCCGGCAACGCACCGATATACGTGCGCCGGTGGCCGCGGATTTCCGCTTCATCGTGCATGCCGCCCAAGGCGATGCGCACGAACTTGCGGCCCAGCGACCGCGCAATCGATTTTCCAAGCGAAGTTTTGCCCACGCCTGGAGGCCCGACAAAGCACAGGATCGGCCCCTTCATCCCCGGCTGCAGTTTCTTCACCGCCAGATAGTCGAGAATCCGTTCCTTCACTTTCGCCAAATCGTAATGGTCTTCGTCAAGAATCTGCTTCCCCTTGGCGATGTCGATCTCGCTCACACCGGAGGATTTCGACCACGGCAGCGACGTCATCCATTCGAGATACGTCCGCGAAACCATGTACTCCGCCGAAGCCGGCGTCATTTTTGCCAGCCGCTTCAGTTCGCGGTCGCACTCTTTCTTGGCTTCCGCCGTCATTCCGGCTTCGTCCACTTTCTTGCGCAGCTCGTCGATCTCCTGGCCTGTGTCGTCGCTCTCGCCGAGTTCCTTCTGGATCGCTTTCATCTGCTCGCGCAGCAAGTACTCGCGCTGGTTCTGGCCCACCTGCTCTTGCACTTGCTCGTGAATCTTCGAGCGCAGTTCCAGCACTTCCAGCTCTTTCGAGAGTTCGCGGATTAGCATCTCCAGCCGCTTCCGCACGCTCGGCGTTTCGATCAGCTCTTGACGCAGCAACGTCGAAAGCGACGGCAGCGTTCCGGCGATGAAGTCCGACAAACGGCCCGGGTCTTCGATGTTCATGGCCACGGATTGCAGGTCGTCGGAGAGTTGCGGCGAGTGGCTTACCACGTCGCGGAAGAGGTCCTGCGCGTTGCGCTGCAGCGCCTCGAGTTCCGCATCCACATCGCCCGTAATTTCAGGTTGCGCTTCCACGCGGGCGCGCAGAAACGGGCGCAAGCCAATCAGCTCCACCACGTTAACGCGCTGCAGCCCTTCCAGGAAAATCACTACGTTTCCGTTGGGCATCTTGACGGTCTTATGAACTTTCGCCAGCGTTCCCACCTTGTGCAGGTCCGCGGCGGCAGGGTCTTCGACCCGGGGATCGAGTTGCGCCACAACCCCCAACAGTTTCTCCTCGCCTTCCAAGGAGTTGACCAGCGCCAGCGAGCTCTCCCGGCCTACCGTCAGGGGAAGAACCGCCCCTGGAAACAGCACCGTGTCCCGCACTGGCAGGATCGCAAGAACTTCTGGCACCACATACTTTTTCTCAGCCATTTTGAATGTCCCCTAGATTCCAAGCGCAGGGAAGAATCTTCTGCGCCTCAACAACTTAGATGCAGGCTAGGCCGAAATGATGCAGATAGATGCAAGTCATGTAAGCAAGAAATCTAAGCCTCCCAAACTCACATTCTAGCACTTATTCACGCCGCTCGCAATTCGTCCTTTTCACCCTTTGTTATCAAATACTTGCCAGCACTATCGCTGTTCCTTGGTGCCTCTGGGGTTACCCAAACCATCGGCCCGAAAGCAGCATCGCTCCAGATCTCAGGCCTCCCCTTTTTTCAGTCCGAACCGCTTCCTGACGAGTTCCTCAGCCTGTTCTTTGGTGGAAACCTGGCCGTCGAGTTGGGCGTCTTCCACTGCCCTCAATATTTCGCTAAAAAGCGGTCCAGGGGTATAGCCCATTTGGTTTAAATCGTTGCCGGTTAGGACACGCTGTGGACGGACCTCTTCCGCAGGCGTCTCAGACAAAAATCTCTGCACCTCCGTGTACGAATCCAGATTGCGATGGCTCGAAAGGCAATCCAGCCTGTGCAGTTCCAAATGCTCTTCGAACCGCGGCAAGCGCACGAATCGCTTCAGCGTCGATTTTCGCATCCGGTCCACATCCTTGAACCGCATGTGGTTCGCCACCAGCGCAATGATCTGCTCCGTTTCTTCATTCGAAAAGCGGAATCGCCGGCATATCGTCTCGGCCATGCGCACGCCTACGTCGACGTGGTGATCGAATCGAATGCGGTCGCCGGTTTGTGAAGCCGGCTTGTACGTAGGTGGCTTGCCCACGTCATGCAGCAGCACGCCCCACGCCAGCGTTGGCGAAATTCCTGCCGGCAATCCCTCGATCATCAGCATCGTGTGAATCCACACGTCGCCTTCCGGATGAAACTGCGGAGGCTGCGGGATGCCCTTCATTGCCGCGATTTCCGGCAGCACAATCGAAAGCAGCCAGGCCTTTTCCAGCAGTTCGAAACCGTGCCGCGCGGCGCCTTCCGTCAGGAGTTTCGTGAGTTCCTCGCGAAGCCGCTCCGCCGAAACGTCGGTGATGGCTCCCGCATGCCGCCGTATCGCCGCAAAGGTCTTGTGCTCGATCTCGAATCCGAATCGCGCCGCGAACCGCACCGCGCGCATCATTCGTAGTTTGTCTTCCGCAAAACGCCGGTCCGCTTCGCCGATTGCGCGAACCACTCCGGCCCTCAAATCTTCCTGCCCGCCCACAAAATCCAGAATTTCGCCGGTGTCGTGCCGCATCAGCAGCCCGTTGATTGTGAAGTCGCGCCGCCGCACATCTTCTTCTGGCGCCTTGGAATAAACCACCCGGTCGGGATGCCGCCCATCCGAATAACCCACGTCCGAGCGAAATGTCGCAACTTCCACCTTCAGCTCATCGCGCGGCACCAGCACCACACCGAATTGCGCCCCCACCGCGATGCTCTCTGGAAACAATTCCATCACTTGCTGCGGCGTTGCGTCGGTCGTCACGTCGTAATCCGCTGGCTCGCGTCCCAGCAGCAAATCGCGCACACATCCGCCCACCAGCAGCGCCTGATGCCCGTTGCGCTGCAACACATCGCAAATCGAATTGGCAAGTTCCCGCGCCGTCACGCTGCGATTATGCGACACCTGCGGCGCTAATGGGGAGAGATGTGTAAAGCAAGGTTTCTGCGAAGGGTTGCGGCACCAAATTACTTGCAGCGGAAAACGAGGCAGGTAATGTCGTCCGACTGCCGCGTCAGGCCCACGAAATCATCCACGCGCTTCATCAAAAATTGCAGCGATTCCGCGGCACTCATGTCCGGCAGCGCGCGGATCGCCTCCATCCACCGATCGTTCCCAAATTCCTGTCCTTTTTCGTCAAATGCCTCAACCACCCCGTCCGTATACAAAATCAAAGCGTCGCCAACTGCTAGGTCGATCGTCGCCGTGGTGTATGCGCCGTCCACTTCTATCCCCAAAGGCAGGCCGCCCGCCTCCAACTTTTCGGTGCCTCCATTCGCGTGCCGCAGTATAGGAGGATTGTGGCCGGCGTTCACATAGAAAAGGCGCCGGTCAGCGGGATCATATTCGCCCAGAACCGCGGTCGTGAATCGGCGGCCATCGAGACTGTGCGCGCAGGCATAGCGGTTGAGCCGCGTCACCAGATCGGCCAGCGGAGCGCCCTCGCCTGCGATGGTGTGCAGGCTCGCTTGCAGCGTGGCCATCAGCAGCGCCGCGGGTATGCTCTTTCCCGCCACGTCCGCGATCACCAGCATCAGCTTTCCTTTTTCTTCCGCGGTCGCCGTGGGATAGAACGCGTCGTAATAATCCCCCGCAACCGAATTCTGGGGCCTCGACGCGAACGCGATGTCTCCCCCGGCGACTTCCGGCGGTTGCGATGGAACCAGCCACGTCTGGATTTCCCGCGCGATTTCCAGGTCGCGCTTCATTGTCACCTTGTCCGCGAGTTCCAGCGCCAGCAGAATCAAAAACAGGACTGCCGAAATGACGCCGAGATTGAAATCGAAAGTTACCTGGTTGTGGCCTTGGACATTAATGTTCGGCACGAAAAACAGAACGATGGCGATCACCAGAATCACGCGCCGCACCGGCGTCAGCTTCATCACCAGCGACCAGAACAGCGCCTTCACGATTCGTCCGAATCGCGGCCGACCTCGCCGGTTCACCATCTCGTCCGAATCGGCTTCTTTCATGTAGAAGCCGTAGCTCGCGCGGGCGTCGGCGCTGAATTGCGACCACAGCTCATCGAGCTGTCGGCCTTCGCTGATGCGCTGCCAAAAATTGTGGAGCCTGCCGCCCGGACGTTGATGCGTGGCCGTAGCGGATGGAGGGGTGACGCGACTCATTCGAGAAGTATAGGGTATCCGCTTCCGTGGGGTCACGCTTCCGAAATGACCACAGCGTCAGCGAGAAGGACCGCTCAAAGCTCGCCTTCGGGAGAGACTGCCTAACCGCAATCGCCCGGAAGGACCGTCCCGCCGCTACTCCTCGCGCTCGTTGTTCGAACCGTCCGCGCGCAGCGAGCCGCCGAATTGCACTTTTCCAAATCCATAACGGTCGCGCAGCTTGTCCGCTGCCCGTGTCAATTTTTCGAGTTTCTCGCGGCGCTCCGTATCGAGGAGATCCAATTGTTCCGCCCCGTGCGTCAGCCCGCTCAACGCGACCCCGAGCAGCCGGATTTTTCTCTTCCTGTCGCGATGCTCGGCAAACAGCGATTGAAACACGCGGAAAATATCGGTATCCAGCCGCGTTGGCTCCGAAAGGGTTTTTGCGCGTGTGTGCGTATCGAACCCCGTGTACCGGATGGTCAGCGTCAGAGTCCGTGTCGCCAGTCCGGCTTCGCGCAATCGCTTGCACGCTTTTTGCGAGAGGTGGCTGAGCATGGCGTGGAGCGCATCCGTATCGTTGGTGTCTTCGCCAAACGTGTGATTGTGCGAAATGGATTTCGGTTCGGCATCGATCACAAATTCGTACGAATCGCCCCCCCGCGCTTTGCGATAGAGTGCATCGCCCCATTGGCCGAAAACTTTTTCGAGTTTTTCCTGCGGGACCGCCGCCAGTTGCTGCACGGTTTCGATCCCCAGCGCCCGCAACGCGCGTTCCGTCACTTCGCCGATCCCCGGAATCTTCCGTACCGACAGCGGCGCAAGAAACTGCGCTTCCTGGCCCGGCGCAACCCATACCAACCCGCGAGGTTTGGCTTGCTCCGAAGCTACTTTCGCGACGAGCCGCGTTGCCGCAAGTCCGCCGGAACAGGGAAGCCCGGTCGACTTGGTGATCGTCCGAAGCAGAGTGTCCGCCGCCGCGAGAGGCGGACCGTGCAGCCGCTCTGTTCCCGCAAGGTCCAGATAAGCTTCGTCGATCGAAACCATTTCGACGACCGGCGAGAATTTTCCGAGAATGGTTGCGACGCAATCGCTCCACTCGCCATATTTCTCATGATGCCCGTCGAGAAAAATGCCATGCGGACAGAGCCGCCCTGCCGTCCGCAGCGGCATCGCCGAATGCACGCCGAATTTCCGCGCCTCGTAGCTCGCCGATGTAACCACGCCACGCTGGTTCGGCCCTCCGCCGACAATCACCGCCTTTCCGCGGAGCTCCGGCCGCTCCAGCAATTCCACTGACACAAAAAACGCATCCATGTCGACATGCAAAATAGACGCGCTCGCGTCCGCACCGCGCGCCTCCAGCGCCCCATGCTTCGCCCGAAATCGCGCCATTTCTGGCATGCCGCTAGCCTACGCCCGTTTCATCGTCGCTTTCAATTTCTATGCCCGATTGGCCGTTCAGTGCGGATCTGCCGTGAGCAGAGTAAGGAATTGGCGAGGGGCAACAACGCGAATGTCTTGAAATCTTTCCGGAAAATCCCTTACGTTTCCTGTCACTACGTGGTCTGCCCTCGCTTCGAGCGCACACCCCAGGAACTTGTCATCGCTCGGGTCGGCGCACTCACGAAGTTTTCTGGTTGGGACCACCACGACTGCTGTGTTATGCAAGTCCGCAAAAAAGTCCGCCGCCCTGCGCGCTGGGATGCCGAGCCTTTTTCTAGCCAGGACCACCTCGTATTCCTCGATAATTGCTTCCGATGCGTACCATCTAAATTGTCCGGAAAATCCCAAGTCCATGATACTGGCTGGCGCCCCAGCAGGCCTCAACAGGCCGGAAACAACGACGTTGGTGTCCGGGACTGCCTTTCTCATCCGTTCTTCTTTTTTCTCAACTCGCGCCGGGCCAGTTTAATCTCACGATTTATTTCTCGCATGGTCAGGCGATCGAGCCCTTTGGCTTTGGCTTCCCTGCGAATCGCTTCCACCGAAGGGTGCGGCTTCGCAAACAAACGCACGTATTCCTCGACATTCAGGATCACAGCTTGCGACTCTCCGCGTCTTTGCACCACAAACTTCTCCTTGTTCTTGTGGACACGCCTGAGGATTTGACCGAATTGCGTTCGCGCCGTCAACGCCGTAACGATTCGGTCCGCCGGCCTCGCGGTCTTTGTATGTGCTTTAGCCATTCGGTTCTCTCATTTGTGCGTCGAACTAATTAATTAGTTCGTGGTCAATTCTAACGTCGAAGTACCCCATACTCAAGTTCTTTCGGAGGCGATGACGCGGTCGATTCCGGCGAGATCTTTGGTTATGCCGACATTCGTCCAATTCGGAGCGTCGAGAAGCGGCTGCACGGCGGGGAAGCTGTTGTGGCCCAGTTCAAGCACAAGCAGACCGCCGGGCTTTAAGTGCGCGGCGGCTTGGGCGATTAAGTCGGCGTAGAATTCGTAGCCTTCTTCGCCGCCGTACAGAGCGACCTCCGGTTCGTGATCGCGGACTTCGCGCATCAGCGATACGGATTCGCGGCGGCCGATGTACGGCGGGTTGCTCACAACCAGATCGAAAGAAAGTGGCTGGTGACTCGTGACTGGTGACTCGCCCTGAGTGTTTGCCGCAGGGTCTCGTTGTAGGGGCACGATATATCGTGCCCCTGCGCTGGCACCATCGAGAAATCGTGCCCCCACGATCGCGCCATCGAGCAAATTGGATTCAAGGAACTGAATTTGATCGCTGAAGTTGTGGCGCGCAGCGTTGCGACGGGCAACGGCGAGAGCCGCGGCGGAAATGTCGGTCGCGAAGATTCGCGCGCCGGGAAGTTCTTTCGCTATGGCGATCGCGATGCAGCCGGAGCCGGTTCCGATGTCGGCGATTTCGAGTCCTTCGCCAGTAACTGTTTGCTTTCGACCGGCGCGAATTTCTCGAACGGCCAGGCGATCGAGCGCCACTTCGATGACGTGTTCGGTTTCGGGGCGAGGGATCAGCACATCCGGCGTGACTTCAAATTCCAATCCCCAAAATTCTTGTTCGCCGGTGAGATGTTGCGTTGGCTCGCCGGCGGCGCGGCGCGAAAGCAATTTATGAAAACGTTGCGTGTCGGATTCAGAGATCAATTCCTCGGGATGCGCATAGAGCCAGGTGCGATCGCGGCCTAGCGTGTGAAGAAGCAGGATCTCTGCAGCCAACGTGAAGGACGACACACCGGCATCGCGCAATTGCGAAATGCCTTGTTTGAACGCGGTGCGAAGGTCGATCATCCGCGGTTTAGTTTGTTCGGCGTTCGGCATGATCAATTCATAAGGCTCAGAAAAAGATCCAATGCAGAGGCGCACAGAGCGCGGAGGTTGGCAGAGAGCCAGCGGCACGCATGGAAATCAGGCGGCTCCGAGTTCTCTCTCGAGGCGCTCAGCTTCGTAGTGGCTTACGAGGCCATCGACGAGCGGCGCGAGCTTGCCGTCCATAACTTCGGTCAATTGGTGGAGCGTCATGCCGATGCGGTGATCCGTCACGCGATTCTGCGGGAAATTGTAGGTGCGGATTTTCTCGGAGCGGTCTCCGGTACCGATTTGGCCGCGGCGCTCGGCGCCGATGGCGGCTTGCTGTTTTTCGAGTTCCATTTCGTACAAGCGGGTACGCAAAACGCGCATGGCTTTTGCGCGGTTTTTGATCTGCGATTTCTCGTCCTGCTGCGAGACGACAAGGCCGCTGGGAATGTGCGTGATGCGGACAGCGGAATACGTGGTATTGACGGACTGCCCGCCGGGGCCGGAGGAGCAGAACGTATCGATGCGCAAGTCTTTTGCTTCGATTTTGATGTCAATATCGTCTGCTTCAGGAAGGACGGCCACTGTTGCAGCGGAAGTGTGAATGCGCCCTTGCGTCTCCGTGGCGGGCACGCGCTGGACGCGATGGACGCCGCTTTCGTATTTGAGCTTCGAATAGACTTTGTGCCCTTGAATAGCGGCGACGATTTCCTTGAGGCCGCCAAGCGAGGATGGCGAGCTTTCAAGGACTTCCACTTTCCAGCCAAGCGTCTCCGCGTAACGCGAATACATGCGGAAAAGTTCCGCGGCGAAGAGAGCGGCTTCGTCGCCGCCGGTTCCCGCGCGAATTTCGACGATGACGCTCTTTTCGTCGTTGGGATCCTTGGGCAGAAGGAGCAGCTTCAATTCGCGTTCGACGATTTCCTTTCGCACGGTGAGCTGCTTTTCCTCGTCCACGGCCATCTGCTTCATCTCGGGGTCTTCGGCTTCGACGACCATCTGGTGCGCGCCGGCGAGATCTTTTTCGATTTGTTTGAACTCGCGGTGCTTGGCGACGATCTCCTCGAGTTCGGCGTGCTGCTTGGCAATCTTCTGGAAACGCGAAGAATCGGAGGCGACTTCGGCCGTCGAAAGCTGCTGCGTGAGCTCGTCGTAGCGGGTGCCGAGCTGATCCAATTTGTCGGACAACGTCATTACGCTCATGGAAAAACCTCGTAAGGAAGTGACTGGTGGTTCGTGACTGGTGATTGGTGAAAACAGCGGCGGGCTCGCGACATGGGCGAGCTTGGCAGGATCAGCTAATAGAACGCAGCGTACACAGGGTAAGGATAACGCTGAAAGGCGCAAGGCGCAAATCGTGTGACGGCCCGACAGGGGCAGTGCTACAATACTTACAACAGTGACATTGTCAGGGAGAGCGTCATGAAATCCAATCGTTCGACGGTGGTCAGCATGAGGCTGCCGGCGGAAAGCGGAAACCGGCTGAAGCGGATGGCGAACCGGCATGGCTGGACCGCCAGCGACGCCAGCGCCCGGCTTGTGGAAGAGGGGCTCCGGCGTTCGGAATTCGCGTTTGTGGATTTCCGAGATTCCGGAGCGGGACGGCAAGCGTACCTGCAAAGCAGCTCGCTCGCTGTGTGGGAGGTACTGTTGATCGTGCAGAGCTACAAAGCCGATGTGGCCGCCGCCGCGAAACATCTTGGATGGCCGGAAGCAAAGATTCAAGCGGCCGTAAATTACGCAAGGGCTTTTCCCGAAGAGATCGACGGGGCGCTCGCCGAAAACGAGGCAATGAGCTTTGAAGCGTTGCAGCGCATGTTGCCGCAAGGCGCGGAATTCGCCTCGAACCGAAAAACCAAGAGCTGATATGTTCAAGCTGCTTCTGGACGAGCATATCTCGCCAGCTGTAGCGGAAGGCCTTCGGCGACGCAACCGGCGGCTAGTGGCCGTGTGTATGGCGGATTGGGAGAAGGGCGAGTTCCTCGGGCAGCAGGATTCCGTCTGTTTGCAGCAAACCGCGGTGCAAGGATTAACGTTAGTTACGTATGATCGAAGAACGATTCCGCCATTGCTCAAAATTTGGGCAGAAGAGGGACGAAAACACGGCGGCGTAATTTTTGTGGATGAGAAAACAATTTCGCCGGCGGTTACGGGCGGTATCGTGCGAGCGCTCGGCGAACTCGCCAGAGTCACAGCACGATGGGATTGGAGCGACCGAGTTTGCTTTTTGCGGCGTTGACGCAGATCGTGGACTGCAGATGCAACTTGCGTTGCGTTAGCGCGCATGAATGGCCGCAAGCCAGAATCGCGCGATAGCAGCATAGTTGCGAGATATACTGCGAGGCGGCGAGGGGCGGTCCACCAGAGATTTTGGGCTGCGCGATAGACAGAACGGAAGAGGCGATGAGCGAAGCGGTACGACCGATTTTGCGAGCTACTTCCCAAGAGAGGGAAACGGCGCCGGAAAGCGACGCGGGATTTCTTTGGGATTTCTGGTATCCGGCGCTCCGGAGCACGGAAGTCACGGGCAAGAAGCTGGCGACAGCGATGCTGCTCGAAGTGCCGTTGGTCTTGGGACGCACGAGCGATGGAAGAGCGTTTGCAATTCGGGATTCTTGCCCGCACCGCGGCATACCGCTTTCTTACGGGAGATTCGACGGAAAGACAGTGGAGTGCAGCTATCACGGCTGGCGATTCGAGGCGTGCAGCGGACAGTGCGTGGAGATTCCCTCGCTGACGAGCCAGGACAAATTAAAAGTGGAGCGGATTTTTGCGGGACATTATCCGTGCAAAGAGCGCGACGGATATTTTTGGGTGTACATGAATTCGGGAGCGCGGATCGCTGCAGCGCCGACGCGTGGCGGTGAGAGTCGAGGAGAAGAAAAAGATAACGCAGAGGCGCAGAGTGCTCAGAGACTCGCAGAGAAGAGCGGCGCTGAATCGGCGAGCGGAACTCCCGGGGCTCCGATATTGGCGACGTTCAGCGAGAAATTTCGGATTACGCATTTGGCTTGCGAGCTACCTTCGCATGTGGACCAGGGAATCATTGGATTGATGGACCCGGCGCACGGGCCGTTTGTGCATCAATCGTGGTACTGGCGGAGCCGGCATAGCATTCACGAAAAGGGAAAAAAGTTCGAGCCGATTCCGAATGGATTCCGGATGAGTCCGCACACGCCGAGCTCGAACAGCGCGCCGTACCGGATGCTGCAGAAATATACAGGCGAGCCGGTGACGACGACCATCGATTTCGTGCTGCCGAATATCCGGACGGAAGAAATTCGCAGCGGGAAACTGTGGTTTTCGAGCCGGGCGACGGTGACGCCGGTGCGGCGAGACCTTTGCCGGATTGATTTCGTGGCGGCTTGGAATTTGTTGCTGCCGGTTTCGCTATTTCGGATCTTTGCGAAGAAATTTTTGCGGCAGGACCAGGAGACGATGATCCTACAGGCGGAAGGATTGAAACACAATCCGCGGCTGATGCTGATCGACGACGCGGACCGGCCGGCGAAGTGGTATTTCGGATTGAAGGCGAATTTGATTGAGTCGCGGCGGACGGGCGCGGCAATGGTGCATCCGATGAACGGTCCGGTGACACTGCATTGGCGGTCGTGAGAACGTCGAAGATCGAAAACCGAAAATCGAAACGCGAAAATCGAGAAAGAACAAGAAGGCGAGTTGTTGCAGGGCCCACCCCCCGTGGGTATCCAGGGAATCGTGAGTAAACCCATGAAAGAGACAGAGTTGCGGGCGTTTGTGTGCGCCCGATCGTTACTCGTTGTGGAAAAGATGGGAAGCGAGTGGGCGATCGGAAGTGATGCGGGCACACCACCCCCTGTTTTTGCTGTGCAGTGCGCAAACGATTGAAATTGATGTAGTTGCGGGAAAACGCTTGCTCTAGGAGTGCGCAAGATAATGAGGAGACGAGGTTTATTTTTGCGCGGTTTTGCTCGCAGAGAGCAACACGTTTGGGCGATGCAGGGTTGGGGGCTGCATCCGGCCGAGTTTCGTGGTCAGGCGCTGCGAAAGGTTTTTCTTAACACAGAGCGCACAGAGTAGAGGGAGGCGCGTGAGGCGTGGTCTTACGGCGAACATGCGAGACTTTAGCAGAAAGATACAGCGGATGTTAAGTAAAAATCTAGTTACCATTCGAATTGACGCGGAAGTGGTTGAGAAGACGGGACCTTATAGTGGCAAGTTTGGAAAGTATTTCGAGACCTGATTCAGCGGAGGGTGTCGAGATCGAAGTCGACGGAGACGGGGGCACCCTCGGGTGGGAAAATTTGGATGGTGGCGGAGTCAGAAGTGAAGGCATCGGCGGGGTAGTCGAATTGGAGAGTGGCTCCATAGAGCTCACAGCCGGCGTCGCTTTGACAATTGAGGATGGGCTCTCCGGAAGAACTGAGGGGCGGAAGGCTTTTGTCCTTAACGAGGACCGCGACTTGGAAGTCTTTCCAAAAATCGGAGGGGCGCTGGACGAAGCCTGTAGGAGAGTCAGAATTGGAGCCGGTGGGAGTGGGAATGAGGGCACCGTAGGTTGGGGTGAGCTGGATTTGAATGATGACGCGGACGATCTCATGTTGGTTGCGATGGTCTTGCTCGGCTTGTTGTGCGCTGTAGTTCATGGTGCGCTGGCTGGATGACTGGGCGACGAGGGCGAAAGGCGTGAAGAAGGTGATCGAAGAGATGTCGGGGCCGGATTCGGGAGCCGGAAGCGTCTTGGTGTACTTGGCCATTAAATCTACAAAGTCTTCTTCGTGACGCTGGCCGAGAAAATAGGCGTCGCGGACGGCTTCGTCGGAGAGGGGAGTTTGGAAGGCGAAGGCGGGAGGGATAAGCAGCAGAGATAGGGCCAAGGCGCAGGATTGGGTTGCGAAGAAGCGCATGATGCGAGATTCCTGATCGTTAGACGTAGAGGGATCGGGCCGAGGTTTCAGACGTTGCAGCGAATACGATGCAACGGCCTCTGGGGTCCCACGTCGTGTGGGAAAGATGGGAGGTTCGCGGGCTATTCCGGAACCCCGTCGCGGGTCGCGGAGCGAACTGGCTTGTGTCCTGAAGATTTGGGACCCTCCCATTTAGTCAGCGATGGGAATGAGCAGATTTAGAACAAGGAAGCTCTGTTGCAGCAAATTGAACTGAGTCTGCGACAGATTGCCGCCAGCCGCCTCGCAGTGGCTTATAATCTGGCCACGAAAAGGGGCCATGCTGGATTCAGGATCAAAACTGGGACCTTATGAAATCGTGGCGCGCCTCGGCGCGGGCGGAATGGGTGTGGTGTATCGAGCGCGGGACGAGAGGCTCGACCGCGACGTGGCTATCAAGGTTCTTCCCCCAGGATTGCTGATGGACGAGCAGGCGCGAAAGCGATTCCGCAGCGAAGCGCGGGCGCTGGCCAAGCTGAGCCATCCAAACATAGCGGCGGTGTACGACGTCGGGGAACAGGACGGCGCGGATTACATTGTGATGGAGTGCGTTGCGGGCGCGACGTTGGCAGAGAAACTGAAAGCCGGGCCATTGGGCGTGAAGGAAGCGGCGGCACTAGGAGCACAGATTGCGTCGGCATTGGTGGAAGCGCACGAACGCGGAGTGGTGCACCGGGATTTGAAACCGGGAAACATCATGGTGACGCCGAGGGGGCACGCGAAGGTGCTGGACTTCGGATTGGCGAAGTTGCTGGCGCCCGCGGGAGAGGCGGAAGCGACGGTATCGATGGCCGAGACGAAGGGAGTGGTGGGAACACTGTTGTATATGTCGCCGGAGCAGGCAGAGGGAAAGGCGCTGGATGGGCGGACGGATTTATGGAGTTTGGGAGCGGTGCTCTACGAGATGCAGGCGGGAAGGGCTCCTTTTGAGGGAACGAGCGCGCTGAAGCTGTTTCGCGCGATTACGGAGGAGACGCCGAAGCCGCTGAAGGAGATTCGAGCGGAGACGCCGGAGGAGGCGGAGAAGATCGTAAACCGGGCGCTGGAGAAGGACGTTACGAGGCGCTACCAGAGCGCGGAGGAGATGTCGCGAGACTTGGAAAGCCTGCTGCTGAAGCTGAGTTCGACGGAGCTGGGAATCGAGAGGATGGGAACGAGACCGGCGAGGATGTATCTCGTGGGGGCGCTGGTGGTGATTGCCGGGATGGCGGCGGGCGGGGCGTGGATGTACGAAGGGATGAAGAAACGGCAGTGGGCGAAGGATGAAGCGCCAGCGGAGGCGGCGAAGCTGAGAGATGAGGACAAAAGTTTGGCGGCGTACGAATTGCTGGAACGAGCCGAGAAAAACTTGCCGGGAGATGCGGGGCTGAAGAAGGCGGAGGAAGAGACGACGGTGAAGGTAACGGTGAAGTCGTCGCCAAGCGGTGCGAAGGTGGAGATACAGGATTATTTGGCGCCGGACAGCGCGTGGTACGACCTGGGCACGACGCCGCTGGAGAGCAAACGGATCCCAGATGGATATTTCCGCTGGAAGGTGTCGAAGAAGGGGCTCAAGGATTATGTGACGGCGCCTTTGACGGAGGGCGAGATGACGTTTCCGCTGGACCTGGCGGAGAAGGCGCCGGAGGGAATGGTTTGGGTGGGCGGGCAGACGTTCGAGGATTTCGTCGATTTTGTGGGATGGATCGGACCGTACAAGCTGCCAGCGTTTTATATGGATCGATTCGAAGTGACGAACCGGGAGTATCAAGAGTTCGTGGATGGCGGAGGATATGAGAAGCAGGAGTATTGGAAAGAAAAGTTCATCAAGGATGGCCATGAACTGAGCCGAGATGAAGCGATGAATCTGTTTCGGGACGGCACGGGGCGGGCGGGGCCGTCGACTTGGGAAGGCGGGCATTATCCGGATGGGCAAGGGGATTATCCGGTGGGGGGAGTGAGTTGGTACGAGGCGGCGGCTTATGCGGCGTTTCGGGGGGAAAGCTTGCCGGTGCTGGCGCAACGGTCAAAGGCGGCGCCCGCGGAAATGGCAAGGTATACGGTGCAGGAGAGCAACATAGGCGGCCATGCGAGCCTTGCGCGCGTGGGAGCGTTCCAGGGAGTGGGACCGTATGGGACGTACGATATGGCGGGAAATGTGAAGGAGTGGGCGGAGAACACCGTTGGAGACAATCTGCGGTTCATCCTGGGAGGCGGGTGGAAATCGCAAACGTATTTGTATACGGATCCGGAGGCGCTCTCGCCATTCGATCGTTCGGAAATGAATGGATTCCGGTGCGTGCGGAATGTCGAGCCGCTGCCGGCGGCGGCTGCGGGTCCGGTAAAGGTCATGGCGCGGGATTTTTCGAAGGCGAAGCCGGTGTCGGATGCGGTATTTCGCGCCTACCGGACGATGTACGACTACGAAAAAACGCCTTTGAACGCGAAAGTGGAAGGGGTGGTGCAGGACACGAGCGACTGGACGCAGGAGAAAATAACTTACGACGCGGCGTACGGAAACGAGCGAATGGCAGCGTATCTCTTCTTGCCGAAAAATGTGAAGCCGCCATACCAGACCATTCTGTTTTTCCCGAGCGCGAGAGTGCTGAGCATCGCGGACAGCAGGACGCTGGGAGATTTGAACTTTTTCGATTACGTAGTGAAAAGCGGGAGAGCGGTGCTCTACCCCGTGTACCAGGACACGTATGAACGGCGCATGAAGCATTCTCTGCCGGGAGAATCGGAAGGAAGAGAGATTGTGATCCAACGTTACCAGGATGTGGGTAGATCGCTAGATTATCTGGAGACGCGGAAGGATATTGATGGCAGCAAGCTGGGGTATATGGGAGTCAGCATGGGATCGGCGGAAGGAGTGATTTACGCGGCGCTGGCTGGAGACCGGTTGAAGGTGGTGGTTTTGTTGGATGGAGGATTTTTTATGAATCCGCCGGCTCCCGGGCGGGATCAAGTGGACTTCGCGCCGAGGCTGAAGGCGCCGGTCTTGATGGTGAATGGAAAATACGATTTTTCGTTTTCGCCAGAGAGAGCGCAGATTCCGCTGTTTCGAATGCTGGGCACGCCGGAGGCGGACAAGAAGCGAGTGGTGCTGGATACGCCGCACGACGTGACGGGGCAGAAGACGGAGCTGGTGAGCGCGGTGCTGGGGTGGCTGGATAAGTATTTGGGGAGGGTGCAGTAGCCGCAGACGGGGTAAAATTTGGCTATGTCACAAAAGCAGCTCGTAGCGGCGATTGATCAACGGTTCCGCGCGCTGAATCGAAGAGAGCGAATTGCTAAGATTCGCGAACTTGCGTCAGCTTCCCGGGAAGATGGACGTTTTATGCAAAAGACTTTTCCGGAGCTGTATCGGGAGGCCTTTCCAGTTACGAATCGGGGAGGCGGGCGCATTCGAAAAGGAGCAGCGTGCTAGAATTGGGTTATGTCACATATCGTGTACAAAGTGGAAACGGAAATTGAGGACGACGGACGGTGGATTGCCGAGGTTGTGGATTTGCCCGGGGTAATGGCTTATGGGGCAACTGAAAAAGAAGCTGTTGCGTCTGCACAAGCTCTCGCGCTTCGCGTGCTTGCCGATCGCATCGAAGCGCAGAAAGAACCCACAGAAACAGTAACCGTCTCTATTGAAGCTGCCTGACAATGGGCCGGTGCCCGAGTAGCAAAGCGGCAAAGGTATTTCGAGCGCTTCTCCGCATAGGATATTCCGTAAAATCGCAACGAGGTTCTCACGCCATTCTGACGCATCCAGAGCGAGGCGATTACGTGTGGGCGTTTCACGACGGAGTTGAAATTGGGCCGAAGATGCTGGCGCGGATCGCGAAGCGCACTGGATTGATGCCTGAAGATTTGTAATTTTGACAAACAAGCGATGCAGCGTGACCGACCACTTTTTCGAGATTATGTTGACCACTGAAGTGGCCGGCCCGGCGAGTCGATAGTTTCAAGGAGCCGCGGGAGTTCAACACAGCGTGCTTCCAATATCTCGGTGAGGAGCGGGAAGTCAGCTTGTATCTGCGTTGCGACCTCATGCTCTGGTTGGCCGGCTAGCCGATCTACAGACTGGTCGAGCACATCGCTGACTTTGGTTCTGTTCAGAACCTCCCTCAGGAATTTGACATTTGGTGCTTGCCAACGATGCTCGTACAAATGTCCTTCGAAGTCCCAAAGGCAAGGAGGACCGCCTCCGGATTCCGGAGTCCAAGGAGCGAAGACCGGATTTTCATTTTCTGGGTACATTAGACACGAAATGTACTGCACTCCGGCGACAGCACGGCCGACGGACTTGAGAGACCACCATGCCGTCCAAAGCGAACCGATGTCCGGTCGCAGGACTCCGTACGTTGTGAGCGCCCGAATCCAACGGTAGGGTTTTGCGTTCGAGCCTTGATAGGCGAGGCCGCGCTGATCGTCGATCTCTTCAAGAATGGTTTGCTGCATGTAGTCTGAAACTACTGCAGCCTGTTTTGGATTGAGGTGTTCGTCGAATATTTTGCGATTGGCGAGGGCAGGGTAGAGATATTCGACGAAGCCACCGTAACCGTAATTTCCTCTTAGATCATCGCGCCACGCTTCCAGGCAGAAGGGTAGTAGATAAACGAGCAAAGAAGTTTGGATGTTTGTATAAAGCAGATCTTTCGCATAATTCCACAAATCTTCTGATTCGGCGCGATCGCCGGGTTTCAGCCGGATCAGTCGACGTAGATGTCTGTCATTGCCTTCAAAGGGTTCTTGCGTAATTTTCTCTGGAGAATTCGTCGCATAAAGCGCGCGATGCAGCCAGGGTACCGCGTTGTTTTGTGGGGAAGTCATTGCAACCTCCACGATAACGTAAACGCGACCGTTGTCTCAATTGCGCCGGACAAACCGGATAGTCGTGGTCTGCGTAAGTCTTTTCGAGGAGGGGCACAACATGCTGTGCCCCTACAAGAAACAGCCATCGCTGCGCAAAAAAATTAGATGCGGCGGGGGATGTTGGGGAAGTCGAGCCAGACTTTTACGCCGCAGAAGTGGGAGCCTTCGGTGCAGATGGGGGTGGTGATGTTGGCGCGGAGATGGCAGGGGGGGCCGATGTATTTGGCGAGCTGGGGATGGACTTGGCGGAGCTGGGCGACTTCGTCCATGCTGGCGGCGTAGATTTCTTCCTGCGCGTTGAAGCAAGTGCGCATGGTCCATTTGTGGAGGAGATGGAGGAGAGAGCCGGACTCGACGAGGCGGATGGACTTGGCGTTGGGGAGGAGATAGAGAGCGATTTCGAGAGGGACGCCGCGATCGAGGAGAGCGTTTTTGGCGGACCACGCGTCTTGCATGGCGCGGTCGTAGAGATCTTTCGCCCGGGGATTTTGCGTGAGAAGGGCGGGAGTGATGTAGTCGGGCTCGCGCGTGTCGGCGAGAGTGAGCAGCGGGCGAGAGCCGGGGACCATGCGATGGCGCTGGTCCTGGGAGTCGGCAGTATGGCTGATTTTTTTGGCGAAGGTGTAATTGGCGTGCTGGAGAGCGCGCATCATGGGGGCGTGGACGCCGACGTCGAGAGTTTCGAGGCGGTAGAGATTGCGGGCGGGATTGAGAAGGCGGTCGATGGCTTCGGAGTCGGAGCATTGAGATTCGGTTAGGCCGACAACGGCGCGATAGGAATCGGCAATGACGCGGGGAGCGTTGGGGGAGTAGTCGAGGAGTTTGGACGTTTTTCCGCCGAGCTTGACGTCGAATTCGTGAGCGAAGGAGTCGCCGGCTTGCGTGTTTGGGGCGTCGGCGCTCCATTCGGGGCGTTCTTCGAGGGGTTCCGTTCCAAAGCGATCGAAAAATTGGGGATCGATTTTTTTTACTTCGTCGACCATGGCGCCGATGACGGCGCGGGATTCGCTCGGGGTGTCGGAGGCGGCGCTCATGCGCCAGAGGCGGTGAAGGACGATGCCGGAGACGGTGTGAACCATGGTGGTGAACGCGGCGACGGGGAGAACGTAGCGCGCGATTTCAATGGCACGCTTTTCGGCGGCGCGCTCGATTTTCTGGAGGCGCTTGGGATGAGACATGGGGCCGATGTGCCAGATGTCGCTGAGAATGGAGCGGGCGTCGTTGACGAGGATTTGGGAAAGTTCGCGGTAGGAGTTCCAGGCGCGGGCGATGGCTTGTTCGTAGATGGCGCGATGAGCGTCGTTGAAGAAAAGTGATGAGGGAGGGATGTAGGCTTGCGCGCGATCGAGACGGACGTAGCGCTGGCTTTGCTGCTCGGAATTGTAGAAAGGATGTGCGTGGAGGAAAGACCAGACGAAATGGCGGCTGACGTTTTCGAGGCCGAATTCGAAATGGGCGTGCTGGTAGACGGTGTGATGGCCGCTGTAGAAGGTAGCGGCGCCGATGTTGAGACGCTGTTTGTCCGTAATTTCCTCGGCAGTGATGAGGCGCGGAGCGTAGCAGGTGCGGGCGGCAGCGATGGCGGAATCGTAAGGATGCGCGAAGGCGTTGCGGAGAGTGACGCGGGGAGGAGCGGTTTCGACGAGTTCGCCGGGACGGCCGGAATCGAACATGCGAGATTGGGTGGCCACGTTGGTGGTTCATTTTACACGGGTGTGGTGGCGCGGAAAGCCGAAATTCGAAATGCAAAATGCGAAGGTCGAGAATCGAGAGATCGAAATTGGAAGGAGGAGAAAAGAGAAAGAAAAGGAAGGATAACGCGGAGGCGCAGAGAGCGCGGAGATTCACAGAGAATGGAGACGGAGAACCGAGGGGATTGCAGGGAAGGCAAGCTTCCCTTATTATGGGTAGAGCTTCCCTTATTGTGGGTGAGACATGAATATTACGCTGACGCTGGACGATGACCTGGTGAAGGAAGTGCGGAAGATCGCGTCGGATCGAGAAACGACGCTGACGGGATTGGTGCGGGCGTACCTCGAGCAAGTTGCTGCGGAAAACGCGAAATCGGGGCGAAAGAAGCGGGAGTTGCAGGCGCTGCAAAGGAGCTTTGAACTGGTGAAGGTTCGGCTAGGGAAGCGGAATTGGAGGCGAGAGGACCTACATGAGCGGTCCTGATTTTCTGGACACGAACATTTTGGTGTACGCGTACGTGCCTGGCGATGCGCGAAAACAGAAGATAGCGCAAGGGATAGTAGAGAGAGCGCTGAGCGGAGAAGGCGTTGTGTCTAGCCAAGTGCTGGCGGAATTCGCAGCGACCCTTCTACACAAGGCGGCGCCGCCGATGCGACCGGAAGTCGTGCTCATCGCGTTGGACGCGCTCTGGCTTTTGAGTGTAGTTTCTCCGGACCATGGAATGGTGCGCCGAGCGGTCGAGGCACGAGCGGCCTACGGAATTCACTTCTACGATGGAATGATTGTGGCTGCGGCGGAGCGCGGAGGGTGCGGAAGAATTCTTTCTGAAGACTTGAACACGGGACAGAGTTACTTCCAGATTCCCGTGGAAAATCCCTTCGTGTGATGGTTCCGAGAATACACAAGCGAAACAAAAGGGAGACAGACTCCCAGTCTGTCTCCCTTTGATTTATCTAGAAGTCACGAGTCGCGCGCGGGCGCTACTTTTTGGCGGCGGTGGCCTTTGAGGCTTCGACTTTGGCGGCGGCGTCGGCGTATTTCTTGGTGAAGCGTTCGACGCGGCCGGCGGTGTCAATCAGCTTTTGTTTGCCGGTGAAGAAAGGATGGCAATTGGAGCAGATTTCGACGTTCAGGCGGTCGCCCTTGATGGTGGAGCGAGTCTGGAAATTGTGGCCACAGGCGCAGTGCACGGTTACGGCGTGATAATCGGGGTGAATACCGGGTTTCATGAGGCTCCATTCTGTCGCGTCCGGTCTGCACGGCCTCCCGGAATTCGGGGAGAAGAGCGTCACCGGTGAAAAGGTGAGCTACAACCGCGTCGCTAGGTCGCGAGGCAAACACTAATTATACGGGAAGAGGGTGATATTTCCAAATTCGCGGCAGAATGTGGGCTAAAAAGGAAAAATGGGAGTGCCGAGTTTGGCGTTCTCGCGTACATGGAATTTGGGGCGATGTTAGGTTATGTTTTCGGGCCTAGAACCACTCGGGGAACACTGCGGACGGGGACGCAAGAACGAAGGGGGTGATGTATGAAGTGGATGCGCGTGATGGCTACGGCTATTGTGGCGGGCGGAGTGGCGATGGGGACGTTCGGCGGCGGAGTGGGCTCGCGGGAGGAAATTGAGCTGTTCAACAAGCGGTATATCGAGATGCACCTGAAAATGGACACTGAGGCGATTTTGGCAACCTGGGCAGAAGATGGCGTGGACTTGATGCCCGGAGAGGCCCCAATGATCGGGAAGAAGGCGATCGTCGCCTGGGTGGAGAAGATTGTGTCGCAAATGCAGGGCTACAAAGTGGTAACAGAGGAAGTGGAGTTTTACGACATTCATATTTCGGGAGATTGGGCTTCGGAATGGGCGACGGAGCATCAGGTGGTGCAACCGCCTGGGAAGGAAAAGTTAATCGAGTCGCGCGGGAAGATGGCATTGGTGCTGCACCGCGAGGCTAACGGGGAGTGGAAGGTGAAACAAGAGATGTGGAACGCGGCGCCGAAAGGGACTGGTGCGCGCGGGCAGAGCTAAGTCTGAAATCGTGCGGGCGAGACGACGGAAGCCTTTAGGAGGTGTTGCGGAAAGTGCTTGAGATCCAACGTGACAAGGAAGTGCGCTTTGCCTTGATTGGCACAAAAACAAAATGGGTCATCTTTGGGATCGGGAGAAATCCCAGGTGCGGAACGAAGTTTGAAAAATTGGGCGCGTTCCCGAATCAGATTGACGACACTGCCGATATGATTCGGATGGACGCGAAGCCGTTTTAGAACGGCCTTGTATTCTTCCAAAATATCCTCAGAAACCAACCAAATAAAGTTGTTCTTCTGCGCCCACCGGAAGAGTAGATCCGCGCTTGGATTCGTGCCAGTCACGTATTGATCTCTGAAGCCGGATATGCCGGCGACCAAGACACTCGTGTCGATGACGAAACGCGGCCTTCGCCTCTTAGGGTTCGGCGACAACGGTGATCTCCGGCACCCGTTTTTGCTTGCGATAGGCGCGAATGGTCCGAAGGATTTCTTGTTCGGAAACTTCGCCGATGTCTTTTGCGGCGTCTGCCAACGAGCGTAGAAATTCCTGCTTCCATCCGCGTCGCTTCCGCCCTCGCGGCAAATCCCGATGGAGCGCGGCGCGGCTGAGGCGTTCTTCGATTTGCTGTCCCAACGCGCGAAACGGCACGGCGAGCTTCACCGGGCACTCTTTCTTAGAGAGGCGGCAGTTAAAAACAACGTATTCTGGATTCTCAGACTTCATTTTTTCGCCGGCCGATAAGAAGGCTTCCATAAGTCTGGAAAGTACATTCGTGCGGGTTCCGAGATATTCCTTCAGGCAAGAAGCGATCTTTGCGACGAGGAGCGTATTGGCGTCGAAGAGATAGACGCCTTGCGAACGCCGAGGCCTTACGACGCCGAATTGGACCAGGTTTTGCAATTCCTTAGGCTGAACCTCGAGGACGGCGCTTGCCTGTTTAAGCTTGAGTGGGTATTTGGTCATAAGAATCCAATTGATGTCTAAATATTAGACGGTATGGAAGGGCGCGTCAAGGGGCGGGACAGGATCGCTTGGGCTTACTTCTTTTGAGCGAAGCGCCAGCGGGTGACGGACTCGGCGAAGTTGGGGGTGTGCTCGTCCTGGGCGAAGGCGGTTTGCGGCTCGACGCGGTAGACGTTGCCGCCGGAGGCGGTGAGCATGGGTTCGACATCGCCGCCATATTTTGCGTTGTAGACGGCGGCAAGACGCTTCCAGACGGCGCGGTCTTTGATTTCCTGAGGACTACCTTCGAGGAGGACGGCTTCGTCGGCGTGTTCCGTGCCGATGCAACAGTGTGCGTGCGCGGCGATGTTTTTTGCCTTGCGAGTGTTCGGGCCCGTGCTGAACCAGAAAGCATCTTCCCACCAGACGCCCCAGACCAACATGAGGTGAGGACGGCCGCCGGGACGCGTCGTAGCAATCCAATAGTTATGGGATTTTTCGAGACGCTCGAGGGCCCAGCTCCAAGGTTTCAGTCCCTTTTCGGGGTCCGTGGGCATTGCTCCGTAGTCTGGCCAGTGAGGACGGCTTGCGGTGGGTTCATTCATGCTGCCTCCGCGCGATGGAAAGGCGGGGAGATTCTAGCAGGAGAGAGATGCGGCTGAAATCAGAGAAGCGAGGGAACGAGAAGAGGAGCCTAAACGCGATTGCTCTTGCGGGGCGAATTCCGTTCGCGTAGCTTCGCAGGCATGCGCGTCGAAGTGATTGAGAAGATAGAAAAAGGCATGAAAGAGACCCGCAGAGGCAATGGAGAGGCGGGGCAAAACCTGGCGGTCAAGAATTTTCTGGCAGCGATTGAGAGTGACGATTCACTGTTTTGTATCGCCCAGCCTTTGGCGGGACCTGGGGAGACCGCCTCGGCGGTCGGGGTTGTTTGCTCAGAGGATATTGTTCTGGAGTTTCGGCAGGCCGAGTACAGCCGACAGAAGGGCCTGCATTTCATGCTGGTGGAGAAACTCGTTGAGCTTTTGAGCGAAGCTGGGTCCAGGGACTCGCTCGAAACGATATTGTGTTTGACGGCGGCAAGCATTTCGGTCGGCGGTTCCGATGTCGAGGATCAGCGGAAGCAGAAGGGGCTCGCGCTGTGGGTGAGGCTCACCGCGAAGGGAGATTCGCCGGAGCAGGCGCTGCTGCGCTGGGGCTTGGGACTCGCGCACATCCAACAAGCATTGCTGTTCACTTCACGCCATTTGCGGCTCCATTTGGCACATGCTGGCAGTTGAAGCAGAATGTCGACGGAAGGGCTTCAGAAAAAGATGCGGGCTTTCACGAGACAAAGGCGCAGCCGACGCGATAGATGCCTTGCTGGCTGCGCTGGGTCCACACGGGCTTAAGATTGACGCGTACTGGCGGAAGAATGGGCACGTGCAAAACGGCGAGAATGCTTTCCGGAATTTCTTCGTGCGATTCCAGTTCGAGAGCAACTCCACCAAAACCGAGATCCAAAACGCGGGCGCGACGAACGCCCTGTTCGCCGAGAACGGCGTACGCATTTGTGCCGGTCATGGAGACGCGCTCGGCTTTGCGTGCCACGGGATAGACATGGGCAGGCGTTGGAACGGCGAGAGCCTGGTTGCCGGAGATTTCAGAAGCCGTTGCGGAAGCGGCGGCAGCGAGATGGGCTTCGGATTTTTCGGGCGGACGCTTCGATTCGAAGGGGATAGGTCGAGGAGCGGAGGGCTGGTGCTCGGAGGAGGCAGAGGATGGCTCGGGAGCGGAACTAGAGGCAAGTTCCGTGCGGGGACCAGCGGCGGGAGTTTTGCCGTGATTTGCGTGTTTCAACCGGTAGAGGCGCTCATCCGCAACACGAATCAATTGATCGGCTTGTTCGCCGTCCTGCGGAAAAGTGGCGACGCCGTGATCCATGCTGACGCTAACGCCCATCTGGAAGTGGGTGATGGATTCGCTGAAGACCGTGCCGATGCGGCGACTGAGCGCAACGGCCTGTGCGGCATCCGTTTGGGGGAGCAGGAGAGCGAATTCGTCGCCGCCGATGCGGAAGGCGGAGTCCGAAGTGCGGAGAGCTTTTTTCAGCGTTGCGGCGGCAGCGCGCAAGACTTCATCGCCACGCGGATGTCCGTGCTTGTCATTGACTTCCTTGAAGCGGTGCAAATCGAGAATGACGAGGCCGAGAGGCTGGCCATAACGGCGCGCACGATTTAGCTCTTTTTCGAAGGATTCGCTAAAGAGACGGCGGTTGTAGAGGCCGGTGAGCGCATCCGTGACGGCGTTCAACTGGAGTTTTTTGAGTTCGTCGTACTCGATGAGGATGGGAACGCGGAAAAGTCCAGCGGAAGTAAGCACATCCATAAGGGCCGTTTTCAAGGAGATTTGCCGCTCCATGTGTTCGCTGAGTTCGCGCCTGCGGGTGAGCATCTCATCCCAAAGCTGCACGCACTGCGCTTCTCGAAGTTCAAGATGGGTGATGGTGCGGAAATAGCGTTGCAGAAACTGGCCGCGCGCAGGAATATCCAAGCTTTCGAGCGTGTCAGCGAGCAGCTCGAGATAAGAGTCCTCAATCGGCAAGCGCGGGGGCGCAGGGGCGCCGGGGCTGGGCATATCCGGTTTACACCTGAATCTAGCCTATCCCCGCGGGGTTTGGGGAAAGCACATACTGCTTTCTCTTTCTATAAGGAGCAAGCCTAAGACCAATTAAAGAAGGGCGTCGACCGGCTCCGGGGCGCATCTGGGTGACCTTGGTTCCTGACTATCTCCTTGAAAAAGCTGAGTATAGAACAACTTCTTGAAAGATGGGCGCGACAACAGTCCGAGTCGACGTAACCTTTTTACCCGGTCCGGGACGAGCCGTCTCTCAAAGAGGCAACACTTTACTCAAGTGGCTTGAGGAATTCCAGCCCAAAAAGCCGCATATCCCCCGCAGAATCCTGACGGAGGACCCTGGCGGTAATGGGAGGGGTCTCGCTGGGAACGACCCCTGAAGCTGCCGAGGAAGGTGCGGGAATCGTCAGGTGGACGATTTGTTCGGGCCGGAGAATGTGCGCAGATGCTACGCAGGTGCCCGTGGCACTAATATTGAGAGTTTTGGTGAGCTCGATGAATTCGACACCGGAGGTGTCCGTAGCGCGCAAGAAGACCGGCATTTGCAAACGAATGCGAGGGGACCGTCTGAGGTTAGAGGGCTCCACGCGCTGACCGTCCTTCAGAAGACCACTGTGTGCCATGGTTGGTTTAGTACCCGAGATCTAGTACGGGAACGAGCATATCGAGTGCCATATTTGGGGTGCGAAGAACGCAATAACAAGTTTTGTTTTCAATGAATTATGGACAAGTTCAGAGCGACATTTTTTGACGCACCTAGTCTTGTGCACGGTCTAGCCACTTGGGTTCCGTAAATGTGCAAATGGAACGCTTTTGCCATTGACAGTCCTGGACACCTCTGCCAGCATGAGCAGTCCGCTAGGGAAAAAGTTTTCCTGTTACCCTGGGGAGGCGAACACACTAAATGAGTGGGATACTTGCTCCCCTTACAGCTCCTGAGCATCGGAAGGTCCTCGCCTTGCCCGCGGGACTCGTGAGTGCGCTCCTGAGCGCCGCAAAAACAGCAATCTGGATCACGGAAAGGGACGGGCGGCTACTGATGTCGAACGCCACCGCGCGCCAGTTTCTTGGTGCGGATGCTCCGAGCGATTCCGAGCAAGTGAATCTCTTCAACGACTTGTTGAAGGTTGAGCCCAGCGAGATAGCGCAAAAGATCGACGCTGGCGAGCGCGAGCTGGAAGTAGACGTGGCGCGGGGCGAGAAGAAGACGCGCGCCCGAATTCAATGGATTCCAGAGCCGGGGTGCTTGCTGGTGCAGCTTGAAGACGGTATCTACGGGGGAGACGGCCGCCGAGGTAGCGACGCAGCTCACGGTGCAGGAACTGCTACAGGAACGAGAAATCACGTACCGGAATTTGCTTGCAGCATATCTGAAATTGCAGGAAGTGAACCGGCAGAAGACGGTGTTTCTGGCGTCTGCGGCGCACGAATTGAAAACGCCTCTTGCCGTGATTAAGGGTTACTACGATTTGATGCTCACGGGGTCGCTAGGGCGTTTGACGGACAAACAGCGGGACATTCTAGAGGAATCGAAGGAAAGCTGTGAGCGGCTGGTGCGCTTGGTGTCGATGTTCCTGAATTATTCCGCGCTGGAAAGCGGCAAACTTGTATTACAGCTTCGAGAGAATGATCTTCGCGATTGCCTGGAAGAACTGGCGAAACGCTGGTCGGAAGCTTTCCAGCGAAAGGGTGTAAAGCTGGAGGCGAGCTTCGATCCGTCCATAGCGACATTCCGGTTCGATTACCAAAAGGTGCAACAAGCAGCCGCGAATCTTTTGGATAACTCGCTGAAACATACGCCTGCGGGAGGAACAGTGACATTTAAAGCGGCTCCCCATTTCTGGGAGCGTCGCGTCGCGGCGGTTGCGCCAGTGGAAGAGCGGCGGCGATTCCGGCTGCCGCGGCCCAATAGCGTCGAGGTTTCCGTGGCGGACTCCGGCGGAGGGATACCGGCGGAGCATCATCAGGAAATCTTCGAGGATTTTGTGCGCGTTGACCGCAACACTTCCGGAATGGGACTGGGGCTGGCGATTGCGAAGCGCCTGATTCAAGCGCATCGCGGAAAGATTTGGGTGGAGAGCGAGCCGAAGACGGGAAGCAAGTTCACTTTCTTGCTGCCGATGGATCAAGGATAGCTTGTACCCTTAGATTTTGAGGAATTTGGTAAGGGCAAAGGGAGAAATCGATGGTCGCTAAAGAAAGAATACTTGGTTGTAGATGATGAGCCGAGCATTCGAAAGTATTTGCAAACGTTGCTCGAGGTGGATGGATTCGAGGTGGAGACGGTCAGCTCCGGACGGGAAGCCATCGCCAAAGTGAACGGTGGAGAGCGGCCGGACTTCATCATTCTGGATGTTTTGATGCCCGAGCTAAACGGGATCGAGACGTTGAAGGAGCTGATGCAGGTGGACCGCAGCCTGAACGTAATCATGCTGTCGTGTTCGAATGAAGTGGGCACAGTGGTGGAGGCGATCCGGATCGGAGCGCACGACTACCTGACGAAGCCCTTCGAAAAGACGGAGCTGGATGCGGCGATGCTGAAGTCGCGGCAGAAGAAGCAGCTCACGACGGAAAACAAAGCGCTGCGCGATTACTGCGACCAAGTGACGGAAGACCTGAGTTTTTTGGCGGCCAGCCCGCAAATGGTGCGTATCCGCCAGCAGATTTTGCAGATTGCCCCAGTGGATGTGCCCGTTTTTATTTGCGGGGAGAGCGGAGTGGGAAAAGAAGTCGTGGCGCGGATGATTCACCTGCGCTCGAAGCGGCGGAATCAGCCATTCGTGAAAGTGAATTGCGCGGCGTTGCCCGGGGAGCTGCTGGAGTCGGAGCTGTTCGGGTTTGAACAGGGAGCGTTCACGGGCGCGATCCGGAGCAAGCCAGGCAAATTTGAAATGGCGAACAAAGGGACGATTTTCCTGGATGAAATCGCGGAGATGACCACGCCGTTGCAGGCCAAATTGCTTCACGTGCTGCAGGATCACCAATATTCGAGGCTGGGAGGAAGGCACCTGATCGATACGGATGTGCGGGTGCTCGCGGCGACCAACGTGGACGTGCAAGAGGCAATGAAGACGGGACGGTTTCGCGAGGATTTGTATTACCGGCTGAATGTGCTTTCGATTTTGGTGCCGCCACTGCGCGAGCGGCTGGTGGAGATTCCGCTGTTGTTCCGGCACTTTCTCGAGGAGTACAGCGAGAAATTCGGGAAGACGCCGGCAGGGCCATCGAAGTATTTGTTGGATGCAGCGGTAAATTATCCGTGGCCTGGCAATTTGCGCGAGCTGGAAAACTTCGTGAAACGCTACGTCATTCTGGAAGATGACGAAGGCAGCTTGCGGGAACTGGTGGAGATGTCTTCCGCAAGGCAGCGGACTTCGCCGCGTGAAGAGCCTGCGCCGCCGCGAGAGCAGGGACTGAAGGCGCTCGTCCGCGGATTGAAGGATGAGGCAGAAATGGAAGCGATCGCGGACGCCTTGGAGAAAACGCGGTGGTGCCGCAAGGACGCCGCGAAGATGCTGGGAATCAGCTACAAGGCGCTGCTCTATAAGATGCGGCAGTTTAACCTGGATACCCCACGTACGCGGCGTACGGCGGCCGCTCCGGCAGCGGCGGAAGCGCCGGCGACGGTCGGAACGCGGACTGAATAGGAGTTTCAGCAGTTTGGAACTGGGGCTTTCGGAGCTTCCCGTTATTTCTGGACGCGATGGGTGCGGGACTGGCAAAGTTGATTGATTTCTAGTAAGTTCACAGACCGGCAGCGCGGTTCAAAGCACGTCATCGCCGCAAACTTGGGAGGTCGGGGGAATGACGGAACGCCGAACGGCTCGTCGTTATGATTTGTCCTTGCCAGTCATCATTCGAGTACCCGCCGAACACCAGGACGATTCACAAGAGGGAAAAACGAGAGACATCTCGACGCGAGGGTTGTATTTCGTGATCGATCAAGATATGGAGGCGGGTTCGGAATTGGATATCACATTGACTTTGCCCGCAGAAATAACGCGCGGGAGCGGAGTATTTGTTCGCGCGTTCGGAAAGGTCGTGCGGGTGGAGCACCGCACAGAGGACGGCACAGAGCGGATGGGAGTCGCAGCCGTGATAGAACGCTATGACATCATCCGAGCTGAAGGTGCGAGAGCGTAAAGGTCGGCTTGCGGCGCCGATTCTTGTTCGCCAAGCTCTAAGGACCACTGTTGTTCGCTTGAAATCGGGTCTTAATCACTTTTCCCCACCAAGGCAAATAGAGAAAATCGTTATCAAAGTCGGGATACCTTTTGTCACTTTGGACCCTCTCGGGCAAGGCCTCCTTATAGATGCAGTACTATGACCGAACCTCGTAGATTCTACGTAAACGTCGATAAACAAACACTTTAACTTAGGGTCAGGGAGTTTGATGGGATCTCTGCCTGGAGATGGCGGTGGCCTGCCGAATGCAATCCTTCCTTGGAGCTAGTAATGGGACAGGAGAGGGATTCTGGAAAGATCTCGAAAAGGCGCGGGGACCGAACCGGTGGATTTGCTGCCACCGGATGACCTGCTATTCGGGCGATCCGCAGTCATGGCCGAGGTGCGGCAACGCGCCTTGAAGGTTTGCGCTACAAATGTCCCTGTGCTTCTACAGGGCGATGGCGGAACCGGCAAAGAGGTTCTGGCGCGATGGATCCACAGGCAGTCGTCGAACTGCAACGGGCAGTTCGTGAAGGTGAACTGCGCGGCGATCCCGGGAACTTTGCTGGAGAGCGAGCTTTTCGGTTATGAGAAGGGCGCGTTTACCGGGGCGCACGCATCGAAGCCCGGAAGGGTCGAGCTGGCGCACAACGGAACTCTGTTTCTCGATGAGATCGCGGATTTGGATGGGGGACTGCAAAGCAAGCTCCTCCATTTCCTGCAGGATGGGCGCTTCTCGCGAATCGGCGGCGGCGAAGAAAAGCTAGTTGAAACGCGCCTTATTTGCGCCACCAACAAGGACTTGCAGAAAGAAATCGAAGCGGGAACGTTTCGCGCCGATTTGTATTACCGGATACACGTAGTGCGCATGAAGCTGCCACGTCTGAGCGAACGGAGAGAGGACATACCTTCGCTGGCGGAATACTTCCGCGCACTTTACGAGGAGAAGTACGAAAAGCGAGCGGAACCGTTGAGCAAGGAGACGCTGCAATATTTGCAAAACCTGGAATGGCCGGGAAATATCCGCGAGCTGGCCAACGGCATCGCGCGGCATGTGTTGATCGGCGCGGACGCCAAAATTCTTGACGGAACATTTCCCAGACGTCCGCCCCCGTCGCGGACGAACGCAAATGGCGAGGGAAGCGCCTCGCTCAAACAGATTGCGAAGGATGCCGTGCGCGAGCGGGAGAGGAATTTGATACTCGAGGCGCTGCAGGCGAATCAATGGAACCGTCGCAAGACTGCCGAGACGCTGAAGATCAGCTATCGCACACTCATCTATAAGATTCGTGACGCCGGCTTTATTACCAGACGCTCGAGGTACGCGGCTGCTCCACAAGCGAGCTCTTCTCACCCTTCCGCGGATTGACAACGCGAGCCCTCGAAGTTTCTCCCTGCATATACTTGTCCTGTGCACTGTCTGCCCGATTTGAACACCAGCTATCTGGACGACTCACCGCGCGCTTGATTTCTTGTCGCGTAGGCAAATCCGCGCAGATAAAGGTTCGAGAAAAAACTGCAGCAGAAATCCGTTTTATGGCTCACGAAATCAGATTCCGCACCCCGGCAGCATTCGTAATCACCGTTTAAAAACATTGTCATGCGCCGGAGCGGACGAAAAATAAATTTAGTCCGCTGGGAAAACGCATCTTGGAAAATTTCGCGCACTGCCTCATAAATCGGCTAGCCCATTGGGGCAAGCACCAACTGTCCGCAGGACAACCCCGTGAACTCTTCGGTCCATTTTGAGGGCCTGCTCCAAAACTGTTCTCCCATCCAGTAGTTTGCAGACCATTCGGCTCTTTATCATTCGCATGAAGTTAGGGCAAGCCAGACCAGAGCCTTCAGCGGACCCACCCCCGTTCCCGGCTACGTGACAACTTTGGCCCAGGGGAAACGATGAGACTAAGGACGGGTGTGAGTTTTCCGCAGATTTCATTGTGGCAACGCGCCGTCACGGCGAGTATAGGAAAAAATCTTACAGAAAATAGCCGCAAGCCAAAGAACTTAACGGCCTCGTCGGAGGCGCGGAGCGTATTTCAGCAACTCTGGAGTTCCTCACAAGTACGCCCGTTGTTGGCAGTCGTGGCGATGGCGCCGATTCTTGCGCTCGTGGGCTGCGCCGGAGTAGTGAGCGCCGGCGGATCGAGCGAGAAGCCATCGCAAGGAGCCATTCAAGTCAACCCGACGAGCCTCACGTTTGCCAGCACGACCGTCGGTAAGAAGGTCTCGCAGAATGCTACGGTCGTGAATACGGGGACCGTCTCACTCGACATCACCCAAGCCAGTGTTTCGAGCGCTCAATTTACAATTTCGGGCCTGACTATGCCCATGTCTTTGCCCGCTGGGCAATCCAGCGTGTTTCAAGTGTGGTTTGATCCAACGGCACCGGGCAATGCTTCAGCAACGCTCACGGTGCAAACCGACAGCGGAGTTTCCTCAGAGCAAGTCCCGATCACGGGAGCGGCTACCGCTGCGCCACAGCAGATCAGTTTGAGCACTACGAGTTTGAGCCTGGGAAACGCCGCGGTGGGTTCCACGGCCAAGGGCACGTTGATTATCAACAATGCGGGCGGGACGAGCCTGGTCATTTCGCTGATTTCCCTGACGGGAGCGCCATTCGGAGTTTCCGGGGTAACGACGCCGGCCACTATCGCGCCTGCTGGGAGCGCCACTTTGAACGTGTCCTTTACGCCGACGGCGATCGGAATCGATTCCGGAAGTCTCACGATCACTAGTAACGATCCGCAGACTCCATCGTCTGTGGTTACGCTCACTGGAACTGGTACGGCCGCAACTGCAGCGCCGACGATTACGACGCAGCCGGTGAACGAGACAGTGACGGCGGGACAGACGGCGACGTTCACGGTAGTGGCGGCGGGAACGGCGCCGTTGAGCTACCAGTGGCAGAAGAACGGAGCGAACATCGCGGGAGCGACAGGGACGAGCTACACGACGCCGGCAACGGCGACGACGGATAGCGGATCGACGTTCGATGTCGTGGTGACAAATACGGCGGGAACGATCACGAGCAACGCGGCGACGCTGACGGTGAATGCGGCAGCGGTGGCGCCGACGATCACGACGCAGCCAGCGAATGAGACAGTGACAGCGGGACAGACGGCGACGTTTACGGTAGTAGCAGGGGAACAGCGCCGCTGAGCTACCAATGGCAGAAGAACGGAGCGAACATCGCGGGAGGACAGGGACAAGCTATACGACGCCAGCGACAGCGACGACCGACAGTGGATCGACGTTCCGGGTGGTGGTCACGAACACGGCAGGGACGATCACGAGCGCAGCGGCGACGCTGACGGTGAATGCGGCGGCGGTAGCGCCGACGATCACGACGCAGCCGGCGAATGAGACAGTGACAGCAGGACAGACGGCGACGTTCACGGTAGTGGCAGGCAGGAACAGCGCCGCTGAGCTATCAGTGGCAGAAGAACGGAGCGAACATCGCGGGAGCGACGGGGACGAGCTACACGACGCCGGCAACGGCGACGACGGATAGCGGATCGACGTTCCGAGTGGTGGTGACGAACACGGCAGGGACGATCACGAGTAATGCAGCGACGTTGACGGTGAATGCGGCGGCGGTAGCCCCGACGATCACGACGCAGCCGGTGAATGAGACAGTGACAGCGGGACAGACGGCGACGTTCACGGTGGTGGCGGCGGGAACAGCGCCGTTGAGCTACCAGTGGCAGAAGAACGGAGCGAACATCGCGGGAGCGACAGGCCAGCGAGCTACACGACGCCAGCAACGGCGACGACGGATAGTGGATCGACGTTCCGAGTGGTGGTGACGAACACGGCAGGGACGATCACGAGCAATGCAGCGACGTTGACGGTGAATGCGGCAGCGGTGGCGCCGACGATCACGACGCAACCGGTAAACGAGACGGTGACAGCAGGACAGACGGCGACGTTTACGGTGGTAGCGGGAGGAACAGCGCCGCTGAGCTACCAATGGCAGAAGAACGGAGCGAACATCGCGGGAGCAACAGGGACAAGTTATACGACACCAGCCACGGCGACGACAGATAGTGGATCGACGTTCCGGGTGGTGGTGACGAACACGGCAGGGACGATCACGAGTAATGCAGCGACGCTGACGGTGAATGCGGCAGCGGTGGCGCCGACGATCACGACGCAACCGGTAAATGAGACGGTGACAGCAGGACAGACGGCGACGTTTACGGTGGTGGCGGGAGGAACAGCGCCGCTGAGCTACCAGTGGCAGAAGAACGGAGCGAACATCGCGGGAGCAACAGGGACAAGTTATACGACACCAGCCACGGCGACGACAGATAGCGGATCGACGTTCCGGGTGGTGGTGACGAACACGGCAGGGACGATCACGAGCAACGCAGCGACGCTGACGGTGAATGCGGCAGCGGTGGCGCCGACGATCACGACGCAGCCAGTGAATGAGACAGTGACAGCAGGACAGACGGCGACGTTCACGGTGGTGGCGGGAGGAACAGCGCCGCTGAGCTACCAATGGCAGAAGAACGGAGCGAACATCGCGGGAGCAACAGGGACAAGCTATACGACGCCAGCGACAGCGACGACCGACAGTGGATCGACGTTCCGGGTGGTGGTCACGAACACGGCAGGGACGATCACGAGCTCAGCGGCGACGCTGACGGTGAACGCGGCGGCGGTAGCGCCGACGATCACGACGCAGCCGGCGAACGAGACGGTGACAGCAGGACAGACGGCGACGTTCACGGTGGTGGCGGGAGGAACAGCGCCGCTGAGCTACCAGTGGCAGAAGAACGGGGCGAACATCGCGGGAGCGACGGGGACGAGTTATACGACGCCAGCCACCGCGATGACGGATAGTGGATCGACGTTCCGGGTGGTGGTAACGAACACGGCAGGGACGATCACAAGCACGAGCGCGACGCTAACGGTGAACCCTGCTCCTGCTCCGGCGATCCAGGTTAGTCCATCGCCTATGAGCTTTCGGAAGTGAGGTGGTGGGAAGTAATTCGACGCAAACACTTGATTGTCACCAACACAGGCACGGCCACATTGACCATTACTCAAGTGACGGAAACTGGTTCGGCATTCAGCATCAGTGGCTATTCGTTGCCTATAAGTGTAAACGCAGGAAAACAAACCACGATTACGGTGCGCATTCCTTCCGACTTCGACGGGAGCAGCGTCCGGCAGCATCTCCATCGTGAGTAACGCTCCGACCTCACCCACAGCGGTCAGTCTGAGCGGGACGGGGATCGCTGCGACATTAACGCTGAACATCAGTCCGACCACACTGGCCTTTGGGAATGTGACAACGGCAACGTCTTCTGCTCCGCAGACCGTGACCATTACAAATACGGGCAATTCCAACGTTACAATTTCGCAGATCACGCTCACCGGCGGGAGCTATTCGATGACGGGCGGAAGCGCTCCTGTGACTCTTTCCCCCAACCAGAACCTAACGCTGACTCTGGTTTTCAGTCCGACGACAACCGGAGCGCTTGGCGGCAGTATCTCGATTGTGAGCAATGCTACGGGATCGCCTGCGACCGTGACTCTCACCGGAACAGGGACGGCGGCAAGTCCACCCTCGGTCTTGCTCAGCTGGACTGCGAGCACATCGACGGTTTCTGGGTATAACGTCTACCGCGGCACGGTAAGCGGCGGGCCCTATACGCAGATCAACCCATCGTTGATAACAACTTTGAGCTACACGGATTCGACCGTGGTGAGTGGGACGACCTACTACTACGTAGCCACAGCAGTCGATTCGAGTGGGAACCAGAGTGTGAACTCGAACGAAGCGTCTGCCAAACCGTAGGCGCAAGATTGGGGAGCGAATATACACCCAGCAAGGACGTTTCAAGCCATGCGGGCGAACAGGCGACTCCAGGTTGGGAGTATAGGAGGTGAACCCTCGCGCATGAAAAAGGAATAACAGTATCGCCTCAGAGAGGGCGAACTTAAGGAGACTTTGACGCGCGGTTTGCAGGGTCGGACTTATCCTTTAGGCGAGTCAAGCGGATGAGAAAACGCAAATCTGGCGCGGGGTTGGGGAACCTGTGCTTTTCATGGTCCCTATGGTCAGGATACCCACCTGTACTTAAATTGGACCTCCAATCAGTATCTGAGGAACTCTTGTAGAAGTACTCTTACGTCCAGTGGGGCGAAGCTCTGAGGGACTGGACGATGAGATTTTCACAACTGGGAGATCCAGCAGGCGGGCCCGTTCACTCCAAATTTGTTTCTCTGCGGTTGAAGCAAGCGCTGTTGGTCGGCGTTGCGCTACTGCCGATGGTGATGACTTCGGGATGCGCGGGAGTTGTGAGCGGGAAGAACAGCCAGCCGGCTTCGCAACCAGCCACTTCTACCTACAGCATAACGGGCGCAATCACCCCGACGGCGGGGGGTAATGGCGCGACGGTCACCCTTAGCGGAGCAGCGAGCACAACGGCCACAGCGAATAGCTCAGGTAGCTTCACAATCACCGGATTGGCCGACGGGACCTACACACTTACGCCAAGCCACGCGGGTTTCACGTTCAGCCCTAGCAGTGCAAGCGTGACAATTAATGGTGCCGATGTCACTTCGGGAACGAACTTCACTGCTACGGCTGAGACCTATAGCATCTCAGGGACGATCAGTCCCACGGCAGGGGGAAGCGGGGCGACGGTAACCTTGAGCGGCGCAAAGACCGCCACGACGACGGCCAATGCGTCGGGTGCCTACACCTTTACGGGATTGGCGAACGGGAATTATACGGTTACCCCCACGCACGCTGGCTACACCTTCAGCCCGAGTAGCGCTGCTATAACGATTAACGGGGCGAATGTTACGTCCGGGACGAACTTCACTGCTACGGCTACGGTTGTGACCTACAGCATTTCGGGAACGATTAGTCCGACGGCCGGGGGAAACGGGGCGACACTGACCTTGAGCGGAGCAAAAACCGCCACTACGACCGCTAATAGCTCCGGAGCCTACAGTTTTACTGGATTGGCGAACGGAACGTACGCGGTTACGCCGAGCCACTCGGGTTACACGTTCAGCCCCACGAGTCAGGCTGCAACGGTCAATGGGGCGAACGTCACGGGAATCAACTTCACGGCGACTGCACAGGTTGGCTCAACTTACAGCATCTCAGGGACAATCAGTCCGACGGCGGGTGGCAGCGGCGCGACCGTGATATTGAGCGGAGCGGCCGGCGCGACCACGAGTGCGAACACTGCGGGTAGCTACACTTTTACTGGATTGTCGAATGGCGCTTACACGGTCACGCCGAACAATTCGGGATATACGTTCAGCCCGGTGAGCCAGAGCGTCACGGTGAATGCAGCAAACCTGACGGGTGTGAACTTTACGGCGACGGCGGCACAATCGTACTCTGTGGCGCTGACTTGGACCGCGAGTACGTCGACCGTGGCCGGGTACAACGTCTACCGCCTCAGCGGGACTGGGACGGTGTACACGAAGATCAACCCTTCACTCGTCACCACGTTGGCCTACACCGATACGAATGTGCAACCGGCCACAACCTATTCCTACGTGGCTACGGCGGTGGATTCTAGCGGGAACGAGAGCGTCTATTCTGTACCGGCTACGGCAAACGTACCCTGATTTCGGCTGCCGAAGCTCTGATCAGTCCGCAGTATCTCCCGAAAACTGGGGTGGAGCGGCACGGTTTGTTCTGAATTTGGCATAAAACCAGACGAGAACCTGAGCCAGTACTGCACCAAAAGCATCAATCGCCACGTCACGTACCCGAGCTTCCCGCAACGGCACGAAGGATTGGTGCCACTCGTCCAGCCCAGCGTAGGCAACCGCAATCGCTAGAGTGGCCAGAGCCCAACTGAAGCGCCAGCCGAAACGCCCTCCGCGGATTCCACGGAAAACGGCAATACTAAACAGGCCAAATTCGGTGACATGGGCCAGTTTGCGAATTCCCATATGCATTAGGCGCAGCATGTGTGGTGAGGCGCCGGGGAGCAGCCAATGGAGCGCTGGGATGATGACCCTGGCGGTCTCTTCACCGCTGAAATAGTGAGTGGAAAAGAGAGAGATAACTATGGCGAGGAGGATCGCAGGGACCCAATAGAGGAAGCGCCGCCAATCTAGGACTTGCTGATTCATGAGTTTTTGCCTAAATACCTCAGCGCCGCGTGAACTGACTTGTGTTCCGTGGTCAGGCGCGCCAAATGGAAGCTCGCGACTTTGGAGATCGTGCTGCCGTCTCAAACGAAATCCCCAAGTGCGCGAAGCTCTTCAAGATAAACATGGTTGGAGATAAACGTCGAGTGAAGATATCGAGAGTTCCAGCTCAACAGGACTAAGTGGATGAAGCAAATATCTTCGCGGGAGCTTTTCGGCGCAGCGAAAAATAGTTCACACGTTGCCTCTCATGAATAATGCACACGGCCGGTTCAAAGAGGCCTCGCGGCCGAGATACAAAAACACGAATTTATCCGCGGCCCCCCGTTATTGAAGTGGCGTTGTGTTGATGGCCGTGGCGAAGCAATCTCATTGGCTGGAGATCTGGCTTAGGGCTTGGCGTGCTTGCTCCGCCAGAGGAGATGCCGGATTCAGCGCAATAATTTTGTCGAACTGCGCACGCGCCTGTGTGGTCTCATTCAATTTCTGATATGCCAGGCCGAGATGATAACGATAAGCCAAATTTGCAGGGGCTTGCTCGACTGCATTTTCAAACAATGGGGCCGCCACGGAGAAAGCTCCATTGTAATAATAGGCCCAACCCAGAGTGTCGGCGGTATTGGGAAGCTTGGGGAGTCCTTTGCGGGCGGTTTGGGCCAGAGTCAGCGCCACATTAACGCTGCCGCCATGCTCCAGCATCAGATAGGCGAGGTTGTTGGCGAGCAGAGCGTTGTCGGGTTGAATCGCCACGCCTTTCTGATACGTGGCTTCGGCCTGCTGCCAATTTCCATCGGCTTCATAGGCGCCTCCCAGGGCTGTGTAGAGAACCACGTTGTTGGGCGATATGGCGATCGCTCGCTGGTAACTTGAAATCGCATCCGCGGGCTTGCCGAGAGCCAACTGTACCTGCCCTAGGAGGGCAAAGGCCGCGAGGTTTTGTTGGTCCAATGTCGCGCAATGCGAGAATGCCTTTTCGGCGTCGCTGAACTTTTTCTCCTGCAACAATGCTTTGCCTTGAAGAAGATAGAGCACTGCATTATTTGGATTGTGGTCGAGCTGAGTTTGAAGGAAGAGGAGCGCCTGGTCGGGTTTGCCTTGTTCCATGTTCAATTCCGCTAAACCTTGGATCGCGTCAGGAAAATCTGGAGTGCGCTTCAATGCCTCCTGGTAGTAGTTCTCTGCTTCCTTCCAGCGCTTCTGGGCCGCGCGGAGCTGCCCCAATTTTGCATAACCGAGCGGGCTCTGCGGAGCGATTTGAATCAGACGATTCAAATCGGCTTCGGCGCTTGCGGCGTCGCCTTGATTGAAGCGCGCGCTAGCGTGGAAGAGATAGCCTTCTGGAGATCGAGGCGCGATTTTTTGAAGCTGATTGCCGTCCCCTTCGAGTCCCTGCCAGTCACCGCGTTGCGTCGCAGCGGAGCCAAGCGCGATCCACGCTTCAGCCAGAGTGGGACGCAACTGTACGGCTTTCTTCCATTGGTCTAACGCCTGACTTTCGTTGCCATTGGCCTGGAGAGCCAAACCCAATTGATAGTGGCCGCCGGGATTGTCTGGAGCGTCCTTTACGGCTTGCTGTAGGGTGGACAGGGCTTCCACATTATTTTTCTGGCGCAAAAGGATTTCGCCCTTCAGGATGCGGGCTTCGGGATCCTGCGGCGAGTTCGCCAAGATTTCGTCGACGGCCTTTGAGGCGTCTGGTATGCGTCCGGCGAGGATTAACAACTGAACATAGGATTTGCGAACATTCAGATCTTTCGGATGTTCTTGTGACAACGAGGCAAACTCCGCAAGCGCGCGAGAGGTATCACCTTGACTCACGAAGTAGTCGCCCAAAAGGCGATAAGCGCCGGGATCCGTGCTCAGCTGTACCTTGGCGTCTGTTAGGACTTTTTCCGCAAGGTCCTCTTTACCTTGGCTGTGGTAAAGCCCAGCAAGAGCGGCTCGAGGAAGTGGATCTTTAGGAGCGGCTTGTATCGCAGCCTCAAATTGCCTTTCTGCATCTGTCCAGCGGCGCTGGTGTTCGTAAAAATCGCCCAGGGTCATCAACGGGCCAGGAGATTTCGGGTCGAGCTCCTGCGCTTTCAGCAGGTTTTTCTCCGATTCCGAGTAGGCGCCTTGCTGTGCTTGCAGGATTCCGAGATACAGGTATACATCGGAGCGGCTGGGTGCCATTTTAACTGCATCCTGGGCTTCTTTAAGCGCTTGCATTGGATTTCCGAGCCGCGCATCCGCACTTGAGAGCAAAACCTGAGCGTCCGCATCTTGTGGATTGCTCCGCAAAATGAGAAGCGCGCGATCCTTTGCCTCCTGACCTTTGCCAGCCCGCAGGAGCAGCTTACCCAAATCCAATTGTGCAGCCCAATTTTCAGGTTGCAGGTCCACTGTCCGCAACAGCTCCTGGTAGGCTCCCCCCAGAGGCTTTGCTTCAAAAAGCACTGAGCAAGTTTGTAGTGAGCTTCCGCGAAGTGAGGATCTATCTGCAGAGCACGCCCGTAGTCGATAATGGCCTCTGAGATTTTCTCCTGCTGGAAGGCACGGTCTCCCGCAGCGAGGAACTTCAGCTTTTGTTTATTAGGATCACGGTTGCAACCACCGGCGAAAACTGTCAGGCCGATGGCAAGTGTTACCAGGAACAAGCGGGAAGCAGTTCGAGTCATCATTTTGTAAGACTCATATACTTGCAACAGCACGGCCAATTTAGGTTTGTTTGCAGCAATTCCAAATCCAGGTTCGGCCCAAGTGGCTTTAAGAGATGGCATCGTCTAAAATGTTGAAAAATAGATGGTTGTTGTAAGCTGCAAGATTCAGTCTCTAGTTGAGATGCACAAGCGTAGGAGCTTGGATGGCCCCGGTTCCTAGGTTAAGTGGGAGGAGAGAACAGGACACAGTGGGTATATTTCTTCCACTTTGAGGGGACTCCTGAGCGAAACCCCCAGGGCACCTGACGAAATTTCTAACCGAATTTCGGTAACTCCTTACAGGTGTTCAACATGCGGATAAGGCAAGTCAACGGCAAGTTGCATAAAGCTGGCACCGACCGTGCAGAGTATGGTAATCGAGGGCGGGTTTCTGTTCCCAGAGGATATACTTTCACTGAGTGAGCTACCTCAGTCAACGAGCAGCTTGGGGCTGCAGTGAGGACGTAATGGTTCGAAACGGCGAAATCAGTTTGGCGGATGCGAGACGCGTCCTGAAGCGTTACTGGTGGGTCTTGCCTATTACCGTTCTGGGCTGCACTGCGCTCGCGGTCGTGGCGATCAAAGTTCTGCCGAAGAAATACACTTCACAAACGGTTGTGCTCGTGGACCCGCCCGCCGTATCGGCTGACATCGTCAAGCCTGTGGTGCCTGAGAACATAGGTCCCCGTCTAGCTTCAATGCAAGAGCAAATCCTCAGCCGTACGCGTTTGGAACCGGTTATTCAAAAGTTCGGTCTCTATCCGCAGGAACGCGCTCGCAATTCCGTCGATGATCTGGTGGTTCGGCTCAGAAACTCGATTGAAGTGGTGCCGATGGAACCCATGGCGGGAACTTCAAACCAACTCGCTGGATTCACCGTGAAGGTCACCTTCGGCAACGCATTTCTTGCTCAACAAATCTGCGGCGAGATCACTTCGATGTTCACGGCGGAGAGTGCAAGGGCTGGCGTGCAGCAAGGGGAGCAAGCGACGACCTTTTTGACGCAGCAGCTAGAGGACGCCAAATCCAAACTCGACGCTCAGGATGCTAAACTCGCGCAGTTTAAACAGCGCTATCTCGGCTCGCTGCCGGATGAAGAGCAGACCAATTTAAGTCTGCTCACAGGCATGAATACCCAACTTGAGGCGGCTACCCAAGCAATCAGTAGGGCGCAACAAGATAAGGCATTCAATCAGACACTATTAGCGCAACAAGAAGCCAACTGGCACGCCTCTCAGACCGGACAGAACCCCGAGACGGTTGATCAGCAGTTGGCATCGCTACAAGATCAGCTGACTGCGCTTCGCGCGAAGTATACGGACGAACATCCAGACGTGGTGAAGTTGAAAGCCCTCATCAGCGACCTCAAAAAGCAGATGGCCGCAGAACCACAACCAAAGAATGAGGCTGCAAACCGTCCGGTTTTAGTGGAACCGCCGCAAATCCAGCAATTACGCGCGAAGCTGCACCAGGACGATCTGAATATTGCTGACCTGACGAAGCAGCAGGCGCACATTCAGGACCAGATTCGCGTTCTTGAGGGCCGCGTGCAGTCGAGTCCGGTCGTTGAACAGCAGTACAAGGAATTGACGCGCAATTATCAGACCGCTCTCGATTTTTATAACAGCTTGCTGAAGAGCAGCGAGCAAGCTGCAATGTCTACCAATCTCGAGCAGCAACAAGAAGGAGAGCAGTTCCGTGTGCTTGATCCTGCCAGCCTTCCGGACGCGCCTTCCTTCCCCAAGAAACCTATGTTTCTCGGGGGAGGGGCTGGGGCTGGCTTGGCGCTTGGCCTAGGGATTCTCTTCTTGCTGGCGGTGAGTGACAAGTCCTTGCATACGGAGCGTGATGTGGAAACATATCTGAAGCTCCCTGTTCTCGCTTCGGTGCCGCTCTTCGAGGTTGCTTTGCACGGGACACCGGACACATCGAAAGGCCAGCCCAGCTTGGGTACTTTAGGAACCCGCGCTTGATGCGCGGGGATTAGTCCTGGGCTGAAGGGAGACCATGAGCAGGATTCATGACGCTTTGAAGAAGGCCGCGGAGGAAAAGACTTCGCGAGGGGCCGTCGGTTCAGCCCAAGATTTCTTGGATGTCGAAGGAGATCTGCCTCGGCTTGCAGAACTCAGCGACACGGCTCAACAGACTGCGCCGAGCGATGTTCGACGGCTGGAAACCCAGCATCAACTCCTCTTCAAGGAGCTGATTAAACGTTGTTCTCACCCCAGTTGGAAACCCGACCCGCGCATGAGCATATTTAATGACACGGATAAAGAGAAAAGCGGAGCCGAGAGTTTTCGCACTCTACGTTCACGATTGCATCAGATTGCCAGCACGCGCCCGTTGAAACGCATCCTAGTGACCAGTAGCGTCCCCGCAGAGGGCAAGACATTCGTCGCCGCGAATCTGGCTTCGTCCATTATTCGACAGCCCGATCGGCGCGTACTCCTGATTGATGCGGATCTGCGGGCGTCACGGCTCCATTTGGCGTTCGGCGCCCCGCGAAAGCCCGGATTGACGGAATACCTGCGTGGGGAAGCCGACGAGTACTCCGTAATTCAGAGCGGGCCAGATGAAAATCTGTGTTTGATCCCGGGCGGCGGCGAGGTCGCAAATCCAAGTGAACTTCTTATGAGCGAGAGAATGAAGCGCCTACTGGACCTCGCGACGCCAGTGTTTGATTACGTGATTCTGGACTCCCCGCCAGCGATTCCAGTGCATGATCCCAGCTTATTAGCGGATTTTTGCGATGGGACACTCTTTGTGGTCAGGGCGGGAATCAGCGAGTTCGAGGTTGTCTCAAGAGCAGCGGCCGAGTTCGAGGGCAAAAATCTGATAGGAGTGGTGCTAAACGGGGTAGGTCCTGAGGCCATGTACGGACAATATTACGCGAACTCCTATGGAGCGAATTCGGACCGGTAAGAACAAGTTTTCACGCAATGTTGAGAGTTTGACGGCAAAGTAATGAAGGATTGGTTTGTCCTTGGCACCCCAAAGCAGATACTGGCTTTTGTTACCTCGGGTTTGTGGAGGTAGCGAGCTCCGCTTCTGGCAACTTAGGCGTTTGCTCTTGCAATAAGAGATAAACGGGTAGCAAGAGCAGCATTCCTAAAAGGAAAAAAACTACACCACCATCGCGGTGAAGGCTCCCGTGAAGGAATGCCGGGTCCACGTAGATCGCCAGCACCGTCAGGGTGACGATGCGGATGCCATTTTTCAGGATCATCATGAGGAGCGCGAAAAATAGGAAAAGAATTTTTTTCCAAAAACGACGCAGCCCGAAATGCACCACCGGCAACGCCAAGACGAAAAGCGCCATGCTTGACCGAATGCCGCTGCATTCCTTCGCTATTTCTATGTTTACCTGGGCAAGGTGAAAAACGAAGCCCTCCCTCAGCGCCGGAACTCCAAGAAGGTCAAAAAGAGCCCCCGTGATATCGGCCGAGCCAACCCGCAACAGATAGATGATTCGCTGCAGGAGAAAGTCCGGCAGAGGAACCATTAACCAAAGAAAGAGCAAAGGGAAATGGGCCGCTTTCAAAGCCGCTCCTCCGAAGAAGAAGGAAAATCCAGCAGTCCAAAACAAGACGAGCGCGGAAATATAGCCCGTAAGTTCAATATCGGGCGTCAGGGCTTGGCCAGCCAGCCGTGTGCCGACAACCAGTCCAACTCCAATTGCTACTAGCAGAGTGCCAAAGCCCACATTCGTTGATAGGGTGCGGAAAATGCAGCGCCGCTCGATATAGAACAAGCCGGCGGCGAGAAAGGGGATCAGGATGAGATGGGAAGCGTCCGGGTTGGACATGGCTAGCCGGACCAGCCTGAGCAACTGTTGTGCGAATAAGAGCGAAGTGAATATGATCCATCCGCTAAAGAGCACCCATGGTGACGAGATGCCCCTCGAAGTGTTGTCAGGCTTATCTAACCCTAAAATTGGCAGAAGCCCGCCTTTCCGGAGCGAATGTTCGACTAATTCTTTGATTGCATTGTCCGCATGAGCGATTCCATGGGTTTTCTAGCGCTGCATTGCCAATTGGAGTAGCCAACGTCCTCAACTGATCGCACTCGCTGGAGCGTCTCACTGGGCACCCCGACGCTGAAACATCCCTTTAATATTACGTGGTGTACCTCGACCGCCATCTTTATTTGATATGCGATGTAGACTCGATGCAAGTCGAAATTCTGGCCAATCGTGTGGCTGGTTAGACGTCAGAATTTGCCCCCGGGACCATTAGATAAGCACCTGGGTGACCGAATCTCCCATGCGGGCTACTCGTCGTGTTGATTCCAGGTTCTTCGGGTGCTAACGCCACATATGAGCTCCCCGGGGGCCACTTCCCTCCCCAGACAGACTTGAAACACTTGAATTTGATGAGGGGACCTTCCCTGCCATGCCTGTGATGTTCACGCGTAAGTCTATGAAATGTAATGCCTTATTCATATCGAAGAAGAAGACATGCCGATGGAGGTCGAGCCTGGTTTCGGAACATGATAGGTAAGCTGAGGAAATGGTTTTCACATACCGACCAAAGTCGGTGCCACCCCTAGAGGAAGTGAACCAAGGTCGGTTTTCTATTTTCCAGTAAGTGTTTAATTTTCAGCTAGTTACCGAATCAATCCGAAAGCGTCGCCGACGTATCAAGTGAATGCTCGTGGCAGGAGGATTGCCCTGTATCTAGCGCAGGCCGGTCAGCTTAATGGCGGTAGCCTAGGCACAAGATCAAATTGACCTATCACGTGAAGCCGCCAGGGAGACGGAAATAGAGATGAACGCTGAAATCAGTCACGAACGCTGGTTTGCGCTTCAAGTCAGGACCCGGTGGGAGAGTTCCACCTCGACTCTCCTATCAGGAAAGGGCTATCAGACTCTTCTCCCGACGTATAGGGCCAAAAGGCTTCTCAGGGGCAAGCATAAAGATTTCAGTGCGCCGCTCTTCCCAGGCTACGTGTTTTGCCATTTCGACGCACAAAATCGTTTACCCGTTCTAGTTACGCCTGGAGTGATGGCTGTAGTAGGGACCGGGAGGGTTCCTGTCCCCGTTGAGAACTCCGAAATCGAGGCCATTCAAAATGCGATCTCGATTGGGGCACCGGTGGAGCCATGGCCATATCTAGAAGTGGGCCAAAAAGTTCGGCTAGAAGACTCCGCTTGGGGAGGGCTAGAGGGAATTTTGATCAATTTCAAAGGCAGCCAGCGGCTAGTACTTTCTGTGTCCCTTCTGCGTCGGTCGGTTGCCCTCGAAGTAGATCGATCCATGATCTGTCCCGTACGTACGGAGCGCGGATCTTTTCTTAATTCTCTTGTGGCTCCCCAGTCGCTGAAGCGAGTGGTCGCCTGAGTAAACCCTCGGGGCAAGCGATTGTTCGATACAGATCGGCTGAGTCCTCTGCGTGGGCCGAGGAAGTTCTGCTTCGAAGGTTAGAAGGAACTCGATGCTTAGGAAAGACCAAGAGCTGAGAACGCACATGGAAAAGACGACACAGAATGTCCTGGCAATACATGGTCAGACACCGAGACGTTCCGAAGAGCGTCATCGTCCCCTTCGCTTGGGACATGTGATTGTTCGCCGCGAGGGGGTCCTGCGAGAGGATAGCTTTCAGACGCTCCTGACGCTCGAGCGGAGGAGAGCAGAGCGATCCGGTAAACCATTCGTTCTACTACTTTTGGATGCAGCAGCACTTCCAGCGAACGGCAACGCAGGACCATTTATGGAATGGGTGGTCTCGGTGCTCTCCCGCTCCACCAGGGAAACGGATTTGGTCGGCTGGTACAAAGAGGGTCAGATTCTTGCTGTATTGTTCACCGAGATCAACTGCGAGGGCGAGACTTCGATCACCGAGATCTTGCATTCCAAAGTGCTCGCTGCTCTGCAGAAGGAATTGGATCGGAATTTGCTTTCCCATCTTCGAACCTCGATACATCTGTTCCCAGAGGACAAGGATGAAAACAGCTCCGACCCCCTGGCCGATATCAGCCTTTATCCCGACGTGTCAGAGAAGGAGCGGGGAAAACGGATACCTCACTTGTTGAAGAGAGCGATCGACGTATTAGGTAGCGCACTGCTGCTTCTTTCTCTTTCTCCAATCTACGGTTTAATCGCCTTGGCGATAAAACTCACATCCAAAGGACCTGTATTCTTCAGGCAGGCGCGGCTGGCTCAATTCGGTTCCCGTTTTCAATGCTTCAAATTCCGAACGATGTACGTGGACAACAATCCGAAAATCCATCAAGACTACATCGCAAAGTTTATTGCTGGACAGGGGGAGAGCGTTCCGAACGCGGAAGGCAAGCCCACTGTCTTTAAGATTACCAACGACCCTCGGGTGACGTCGGTCGGGAAATTTCTGCGCAAGACAAGCCTCGATGAACTGCCGCAGTTCTGGAACGTTTTGCGTGGTGAAATGTCCCTCGTTGGACCAAGACCACCAGTGCCATACGAATTCAAAATCTATAATATCTGGCATCGTCGCCGGGTTCTCGAAGTGAAGCCAGGTGTAACCGGTCTTTGGCAGGTCAGCGGCCGAAGCCGCATGAGCTTCGATGATATGGTTCGGCTCGATCTTCGCTACAGCCAATCCTGGTCTCTCTGGCTCGATGTGAAGATTCTTATGGCCACGCCGCGGGCAGTGCTGACCGGCGAAGGAGCATATTGAGCCTCGCGCGAAGGTGTGCCATTCCGCCGATTTGGATGATGCAATCTCGCAAGATCAGTTCACGATAGGTTTTTCCGCAGAAAACTGCACTTAGCCATTTCTATGAACCCTTGGGATTAGCCTGAAATGCTTTCGGTCAGAAGTCAGCGTCAGATGGGCCAATCTTGATTTCACCAGAGAAGTTGCCGAACCTTAAAGAGGAATTATGATTCGAGTTGGTGTGCTTGGGTACGGTTATTGGGGTCCAAATATCGTGCGGAATTTTGCTTCCCTGGAAGGAACGAAAGTGGAAGCGGTGTGCGACAAGAGTGCCTCAGCCCTGGGGCGTCTAAGGCGCGCTCATCCTGGAATCTCCACAGTCGAGGATCCAGAGGAGATTCTGCGATCGCCAAACGTGGATGCAGTGGCCGTGATAACGCCGGTTTGGACGCACTACGAACTTGCCAAGAAGGCGCTCGAAAACGGGAAGCATGTGTTTGTCGAGAAACCCTTCACTTCAAATTCCGCGCAAGCTTCAGAGCTGATTGAATTGGCCGAGCGCAAGAAATTGAAAATCATGGTGGATCATACGTTTTTATTCACCGGGGCGGTTCGCAAAATTCAGGAGCTGATGAAAAAAGGTGTCCTCGGGGATCTCTACTATTACGATTCTGTCCGCGTAAACCTTGGCTTGTTCCAACACGACGTAAATGTGATCTGGGATCTAGCTCCGCATGACCTATCCATCATGGATTTTATTATCGATCAACGAGCGGAGGCTGTAGTAGCCACAGGGCAGTGCCATCTTAATGGTCATGAGGACATTGCTTATATCACTCTGTATTTCCCGCAGAATGTGATAGCGCACGTCAACGTGAATTGGCTGTCTCCCGTCAAGGTGCGCACGACACTCATTGGCGGCCAGAAGAAGATGCTGGTTTGGAATGATCTCGAAGCAGACGAGAAGATTAAGGTGTACGACAAGGGAGTTGATATCACCTCCGCTGACGGTGTTCGGCAGCTCCTCGTAAATTACCGCTCCGGAGACATGTGGTCCCCGCAGATCGAGCAAGTGGAAGCGCTACGCTCTGAACTCAGCTATTTTGCGGAATGCATCAACAAGAACGAGACACCCGTCAATGACGGCCACGCCGGACTGCGCGTCGTAGAAATGCTTGAGGCGGCGGAGAAGTCCATCAAGAAAAGAGGGGAGATCGTGCGCCTGTGAACGAATATTGTTGCATCTCACAAGACGTAAAGTTGGGAGAAGGTGTTCGACTTTCTAAGTTCGTCAATCTTTATGGTTGCGAGATTGGCGATAACACGAAAATTGGCGCCTTCGTCGAGATTCAGAAGAACTCGGAAGTCGGTAGTAACTGTAAGATTTCCTCACATACCTTCATTTGCGAAGGTGTAATCATTGAGGACGACGTGTTCGTCGGACACGGCGTTACTTTCATCAACGATACCTACCCTCGGTCCACGAATCCGGGTGGAGAGTTGCAGACCGAGAAAGATTGGAAGGTTGAAAAAACAGTAGTGAGGAAAGGGGCATCCATCGGCTCGGGAGCCACGATCCTCTCAAACTTGATCATAGGCGAGAACGCAATCGTCGGAGCTGGTTCGGTGGTAACGCGCGACGTTCCGCCGGCGACAATCGTTGCCGGAAATCCGGCCAGGGTGCTTCGCAAAATTCCTTTAGACTCGAATATTGTAGGAAAAGTTCAGAAATGAAACGTATGAGATCCTCCGGGTACACGACCTCGGAATGTGGGAGATAGGCCGGCGGTGGTCCTTCCGGACAGGCGAGAAGTAAAACTCTCTTCGGGTTGTCGCTAGCGATTGATTAGCCATGGAAATCAAAATCGAGTCTAGATACTTGCGGGACGTGGTTGTACTGGTCCCGAATATTTTTCAAGACGACCGCGGCTTCTTCATGGAGACGTTCCGCGAGGATCAATTTCAAGCCTTCGGATTGCCCACCCATTTTGTCCAGGACAACCACTCGCGGTCCTCGAAGGGTGTTGTGCGCGGTTTGCACTTTCAATGGGAACCCCCGATGGGCAAGTTAATGCGTGTAACTCACGGGACCGCTTTGCTGGTTGCCGTTGATGTTCGCCGGGGATCACCCACGCTGGGAAAGTGGGTTGGAGTTGAGGCATCGGCTGAGAACCGTCGTCAAGTTTGGGCTCCGGCCGGCTTTGCACGTGGTTTCTGCGTGCTATCCGATGCCGCTGAAATCCAGTACAAGTGCACAGGAATTTACAGCAACAAAGGGGAATCCGGGATTCGGTGGGATGATCCTGCCATCGGTATCGAGTGGCCCATCCGAGAGCCCTTGCTCTCGGACAAAGATCGAAACGCGCAGACCCTAGCAGAGTGGCTGTCGCGGCCAGAATCCGAAAATTTCAGTTACTGATCGAAACTCTTGAGGCTTACGGGAGAAACCATGAAACTCCTCATTGCTGGCGGCGCAGGGTACGTTGGGAGCACGCTGATTCCCAAATTGCTCGACCGCGGCTACAAAGTGGATGTTGTAGACCTCTTCTGGTTCGGCAATCACTTGCCTCGCCAAGTGGGAATTCTGAACAAGGACATCTTCCAGCTCACGGAGGAAGATCTGGAGCCCTACGATCAGGTCGTCTTCTTGGCAGGACTGTCCAACGACCCTATGGCTGAATACTCGCCGAGCAAAAACTTCGTATTCAACGCCGCCGCGCCGTCCTATCTGGCTTATACAGCCAAAAAGGCAAAGGTGAAACGCTACGTATACGCGAGTTCTTGCTCCGTATACGGGTATACGGAGAACGAGCTGTACGACGAGACCCGCCCGGTGAGCTCCAGCTACCCGTACGGCATTTCCAAGTTACAAGGTGAACAAGCCGCTCTGCAGCTGATCGACGAAAATTTTTCCGTGATTTCCTTACGCAAGGGGACGATCTCTGGCTATAGCCCGCGTATGCGATTCGATCTCATCATAAACACGATGTTTAAGAGCGCCATGAGAGATCGCTCGATCACGATCAACAACCCGTCCATCTGGAGGCCCATTTTGAGCATCCAGGATGCAGCTACAGCCTACATTCGCGCGATCGAAGCGAATCACAAAATTTCTGGAGTTTTCAACGTCGCCTCCGGCAATTACACGGTCGGAGAAGTCGGCGACCTGGTTAAAGGCGCGATTGAGGAGAAGTTGGGAATTTCAATTCGCCTCATCATCAAGCATATCCAGGATTTTCGAAATTACAAAGTCAGCATCGAGAAGGCAAAAAATGTTCTGAGCTTTCATCCTACGGACGATCTCAAATCCATCGTAGTGAACTTGATCGAAAACATGGACAAGTTTCAGGATTGGGATAATCCAGCGTATTCCAATATTTCCGTTTTCAAATCGATTGACAACGGCGTTGAAATTCACTCCATGGCGAAGGCGCTCTAATTATGAGGGTTGCGGTGATTGGAGCAAATGGGCAGCTAGGCAGCGACGTGGTTATCGCTTTCTCGGAGAGCGGTGATCCCGTTTCCGCGTTGACGCACTCGGATATTGAGACGGCCGAGCTTGGTTCGGTCAAGCGAGTTCTTGGGGAAATTCAGCCTCAGCTGATCGTCAACACTTCCGCGATGCACAACGTCGACCATTGCGAAAGCGACCCTGCGAAAGCGTTCGCCGTCAATGCACTCGGCGCAAGGAACCTAGCAGTGGTCGGACGAGATTTGGGTGCAGCCCTGGTCCACGTCAGCACCGACTATGTGTTCGACGGCGGCAAGGGGAGTCCTTACGTTGAAGATGACACCCCACGGCCGCTGAATTCCTACGGCATCAGCAAGCTAGCTGGCGAACACTTTATCCGCTCGACGACGGACAAGCACTTTGTGATTCGCACCTCCGCCCTCTACGGGAAAAGTCCCTGCCGCGCCAAGGGCGGGCTGAACTTCGTTGAGCTCATGTTGAAGTTGGCGAAGGAACGCGAAGAGCTGCGCGTTGTGGACAGCGAGGTAGTTACGCCGACGCCCACCGCGGAACTTGCGCGGCAGATTGTCCGGTTGAGTCATTCGGATTGTTACGGGCTCTATCACGCAACCGCTGAAGGCAGTTGTTCGTGGTATGAATTCGCGCGCGAAATCTTTGCCCTGACCGGCGCATCCGTGCGGCTAAAAGTCGCCGCCCCCGGGGAATTCCCCGCAAAGGTGGCGAGGCCTAAGTACTCCGTCCTCGAGAACCGTGCTTTGAAAGCCTGCGGTTTGAATTTGTTCGCACCATGGCAAGAAGGCCTTCAGAAGTATTTAGAGGAGAGAACCAGGCTAGTTTCTCACGAGGTTTTTAGCTAGTGGCTGCTTGCTTCCCGCAGTAGACGCAAAAATTAAGTGCACTCCCACTTCAAAATAAGGATCGCCTAATGACCGACAACCAGAAAGTTCCATTTTTGGATTTGGCCAGTCTTCACCAGGAGCTCGAGCCGGAATTGATCCCCGTATTTCGGAAGGCGTTGCAGACCGCGGGCTTCATCGGTGGGCCTATGGTCGAGGGTTTCGAAACTGAATTCGCTTCCTTCTGCGAAGCCACGCATTGTGTTGGGGTATCCAGCGGCACAGACGCCGTCAGGTTCGCTTTGATGGCTGCCGGGGTTCGACCAGGCGACATTGTTCTGACCACTCCTCTGACGTTTATTGCCACCACAGAAGCCATTTCGCAGTCTGGCGCTAGAGCAGACTTTGTGGACGTGGACGCACGCACGTACACCATGGATCCACAGAAACTCGCTCAGTATTTCGAGAGATATTGTATGAAGGACGCCGAAACGGGCCGAATGATTCACCGGACGCTTGGGAGGCCAGTGACGGCCGTGGTCCCTGTTCATCTATACGGGCAAATGGCTGACATGGATCCAATCCTGGACATTGCTTCTCGCTACGGAATGATCGTAATCGAAGACGCCTGCCAAGCACACGGCGCGGAGTACTTCTCAAAAAAGGAAAACCGCTGGAGGAAGGCAGGTTCGATGGGTCATGCCGCGGCTTTCAGTTTTTATCCAGGGAAAAACCTTGGCGCCTGCGGAGAGGCTGGAGCCATCACGACAAACAACGAAGCACTCGCGCAGATAACTCGAATGCTTCGAGATCACGGGCAGTCGCGCAAATACTACCATGAGATGGAAGGTTACAACGGGCGGCTTGACTCCATCCAAGCTGGGATACTGCAGGTCAAACTCCATCATCTAGCTCAGTGGAATCAAAAACGCCGAGAAGTCGCGGCACGTTACAACGAATTGTTGAGCCACATGTCGACTTGGCTAGCGCTGCCATTCGAGCCATCTTGGTCCCGTGCCGTCTATCACCTGTACGTAGTCCGCACCTCGGAGCGAGACGAACTCCAAAATCATCTGACTCAATCCGGCATCGGAACGGGAATCCACTACCCGATTCCTGTCCATCTCCAAAAGCCTTATCGCGCTATGGGATATAAGGAGGGAGATTTCCCTGTAACGGAGGACGCAGCTGCACAAATACTGTCCTTGCCAGTGTATCCGGGCTTGAGCCTAGCGCAGCAAGAGCGGGTGGTTGAGGAGATCGCGCGGTTTGGAAAGGTTACTGAGACTCCTTTACCAGTCGGCCAACCAGCAAGGGTTTGATGGCAGCTGACCGACAAATTCGGCGAGCGATCCGCAGCGAAACAATCTAATTCTAGATCGAACGGCCATAGCGCCTTCTATCCTTCCACAAGCTCGGAGCATCTGAAAGTGCAAAGGTAAGAAGGGAAACGCCAGCTTCTTGTTCGTCGAAGAGCCAGGGCGCTTTTGCGGGAAGTCCCGGAAAAGTGGCTTGGCCAATCGCTAAAACCAAATGCGTGCCCCTGCTCCGTTAGAAGCCCATTTGCCAAGTGCGTTTGCCTCCTCGAAGGCCCGAGCAACTTCACGCTGCGAGATTATGAAGCTCACATCTCTCGCGGTCAGGGGCTTGGTCTCGATGTTTGACGAAGAGAAGCAAATGTTTTGCCATCGGCTGCTCTGGACTGAGCAAGGACCAGTGCGGGAAGGGCTTTCTCCCAGGTATACGATCATGGCCCTTTTAGGGCTCCGGAAACTAGAACTGACGGGAATCGCAGTACCTTTCGATCTTCAAGCAATCTATGCGTCGTTGGTTGGGAACACAAAGTGGATTCAGGGGGTCGGTGACCTAGGTTTACAGATCTGGCTCGAAGCAGCTTTCCGACCGGAGCAGTTGGACGAATTCTTCGATAAGTTCGATTGTGAATCGGCCGTAGACAATTATTGCGATGCTCGGGAATCACGCACGATGGAACTGTCCTGGCTTCTAACCGGGCTCGCCCACGCGGCGGAAACTTCTACCAGACTTGCCAACTCCCTGACGGACCTTTGCATAAGGTCATATCATCTGATTGAAGGAAACCAGGATGAGTACGGGCTCTTCGGCCACATGGGTATTATGAAGTCTCTCGCGGGGAGGCTGCGTGGACGGATTGGTAGTTTTGCGGATCAAGCCTATGCCATCTACGCGCTATCAAAATTTGCCAGCACGTTTCAGGTAGAGGATCCGCTGGGACCAGCTTTGGAGTGCGCAACTGCAGTTTGTGGTGCGCAAGGTGAACTAGGACAGTGGTGGTGGTTGTACGATACGCACAGCGGTCGAGTAAGAAGCCGTTATCCCGTCTATTCCGTCCACCAGTATGGTTTGGCGCCGATGGCACTTTTTGCCATCGAGGAAGCCACAGGACAGTGCTTCCAGGAGTTCGTTGAAAAGGGTCTCTTCTGGATCAATGGAGCAAACGAGCTTCGCGCAGACATGACGGATGTTGCGCACAGCTTGATTTGGCGAGGCGTTATTCCGACAAATCCGCGGGCCAAATATTGGGAAATGATGCTAAGTGCCGTTCGACCATCAGCTGCGGAACTTCAGGCCGGCGCACTAAAGGTACTTCCCGAACAAAGACCATATGAATTCGGGTGGTTGCTGTACGCCTTTGCCAGGCACACACAGGCAAAAGCTTTATCGCAGTGCCGTTAAGGCAAATCTTCCATCTGCGCACATGTCCTTGAGCTGAAACAAACGACAAGATGCCTATTATCACGCCAAGAAGCCTCGTTGCCTATCGTTGTCGTTTCTGTTTATCGAGCCGTGGGCGATCACAGGGCCGGGAGTTAAATGTTGAGGCGAATCTCGGAAAGTTTGGTTCACGGGGCAACCATCTGAGATGCCACCCGTGAGCGAGAGCAAGCCAACTTCAATTTGCATTGTCGTTGAAAACCTGCCTGTTCCAGTTGATAGGCGTGTATGGTCCGAAGCCCGCGCCTTGCGGGACGGGGGATACATCGTTTCCGTCATTTGCCCCAAGGGGAAGAAGTCTTGCACTGCAAGTTACGAGCTCTTGGACGGAATCCACATCTATCGCCATCGCCATTGGGAGGCGTCAACTACATTTGGCTATCTGATGGAATACGCGTTCGCTCTGATTGCCGAGCTCTATCTGGTACTGAAAGTGTTTTCCCAGAGAAGATTCCGTATTCTTCAGGGTTGCAATCCCCCAGACAACATTTTCCTGATTGGATTAATGCTGAGGCCTTTCGGAGTGCGATTCATCTTCGATCATCATGATTTGGCCCCCGAGGTTTTTCAGGCCAAATTCGGAAGAATGCACGGGATATTTTATGCAATGACACGGTTTGCGGAGAAGTGCTCTTTCCGTGTTGCCCATGTTTCCATTGCCACCAATGACTCATTTAAGGAGGTTGCAGTGACGCGAGGGGGCAAGCGCCCGGAGCAAGTATTTGTAGTGCGAAACTGCCCTGACTTGACGACCCTCCCCCGCGGGCCCCAGCGGCCCGATCTGAAGTTCGGGAAGCCGCTCCTCGTAGTTTATGTAGGCTTCATGGCGCAGCAGGACGGTCTGGATTTGTTGATCGAATCCATCGAACACATTGTGAAACGCGAGTCAAGGCGGGATACGCATTTCGTGCTTGTCGGAGGAGGGACGATGCTCCCTGAATTGCGCGAGCTTGTAGCCAAAAAAGCCTTAGACTCTGTCGTGACCTTCACTGGCCAAGTTTCCCACGACGAAGTAGTTAAATATCTTTCGAATGCGGATGTCGGAGTTGCCCCTGACCCGAAAACACCAATGAACGACAATTCAACCATGATTAAAATCTTCGAGTACATGGCCTTCGCATTGCCAGTGGTGCTTTTTGACCTAAAGGAGGGTCGCCATGTCGCAGGGCCGGCGGCTTTGTACGCCTCTCCCAATGACCCCATCGATTTCGCCCAGCAGGTAATTCGATTGCTTGATAGCCAGGAGTTGCGCCAGAAACTGGGAGCATGTGGTCGTAAGCGGATCGAAGAGGGTTTGAATTGGGAGTCCGAGAAATTGACTCTGCTTCGAGCGTATAGCGCTGTCTTGCAGGCCAATTAGGCGGCAGGAGCGTGGACGGGCAGAGTTGAGAAAGAAAGAAAAATACGCTCTTCGAGACCTAGGTTGCGATCTGTTAGAGAGTTTGAGAAATAGGAACGAAACCCGTCAGTTCCATAGCGTTTTCACCGTTGCGTAGTCACACTGCGCAGCAAACAACGATTGAGTGACCCAACTCGTCTCCTCTTCGTCGATTAAACTGCAAATGGTTTAGATGACAACGACAGCTAATTTTGCAGTCGCTCTGACAAGGCCCACGGAAAAGCTCATGATATTGATGCGATTCAGCGCAATCGCAAATCGTCCCATAGGCATCGCCTGGGCCGTCTTATTCCTGATGCTAATGTCGGGCTCGTGCTGCGATGCGGCCGACGTCGTATTCATTGGCCTGCCCGGTCGCACATCCACCGAACAAGAACAACTGGAAACGGCAGCTAACTTCTATGGCTTGAACCTTAAGATTGTTTCAGTCAGCTCCGCCAAGGACGAGTCTGCGGTTACAAGGGCCATCCAAGGGGAAGAAACTGTCGGAGTTGCAATAGCTGCAGACGCTCTGCCTTTCGTTAACCAGAGCGCGGTGATGGGTATCTTGCAACGCAAGCGGGGCAGCGGTGCAGCTCTTCTGGTTTCGGGAGTGACCCCGGGAATTGACCCCACTCTGCTGAAAAAATGGTCGGGAGGCAACGCCTCTGGATGCAGGCGCCTAGAAAATCCAGGTCGACTGCAATATGTATTTGGGCGAATAACCGGACTTACCTGGCAGCTAGCAGGCCTCGAAGTTCCGCTGCCTTTCAAGAATGCAACTTACCTGGTACCGGGCGAAAATAGCGCAGCTCAACCAGTGATGGGTGTTCGGAACGATGACCAAGTGTTTCCTGTTTACATTGAGGCCACCGTTCAACAGGTTCAGTGTTCGTCGCGTGTGCCACTTCCCCCAAGTGCAGTTTCGGCGGATGGAGGGGGAGTTGTGGATGCCTTCCTTCAGATTGCTCCTGCAATGTTGTTTGTCAGATACTGCGGGGGTGAGAGGGCTTGGCGCACTCCTCATCAGTACGCGAATCTAACCATTGATGATCCTTGGCTCCGGCAGCCTTACGGCTACGTCGATTATGAAGGTCTCTTCGGGGAGATGGAACGGCACAACTTTCACACGACTATTGCCTTCATACCTTGGAATTTCGCTCGCAGTGAGCCCGCAATTGTCTTGCTTTTTCGAAACCATCCTGAGAGATTCTCCATAACTATTCATGGCGATAACCATGATCATAAAGAGTTTACGGCTTACTCGAGCAAGCCGCTCAATGTTCAGATCGCCGATCTTAAACAGTCCTTGGCCAGGATGGAGAGATTCCGAACACTGACAGGGATCCCGTACGACAAAGTGATGATCTTTCCTCACAGTATTGCACCCGAAAAAACGCTGGAGGCACTCAAGACTTACAACTATCTTGCTACTGTCAACTCCTCGAATGTTCCGCAGGGTGCTCTTGCACCAGCGGCTCTTTCATTCTACTTGCGGCCTGTTACGCTTTCCTTTGGTGGCTTTCCTAGCCTGATCCGTTATTCCGTGGCGGCTCCACTCCCGGAGGGATTAATCGCTATAAACGAATTCCTCGGCAATCCTTTGCTGTTCTACGGACATTCTGATCTTTTTGCGGGAGGTATAGATTCTTTCGATGGGCTCGCAGACGCGGTGAACAAGCTCGACACGGAGACGCAGTGGCGGAGTTTAGGAGATGTCATTAGACATCTCTACTTGGTAAAGCTAAGGGACGGTGCCCACTACGATGTGATGGCATTTTCAAGCAACGTTTGTGTGGATAACACTTTTGGACAGAATGCGGTCTTTTATCTGCGAAAGCAGGAAATCGGTGGACAGCCCATAGAGTCAGTCTCTGTGAATGGCCAACCCTCTGAGTACGATGTACGAGACGGTTATTTAAATCTGACGTTCCCTCTTGCCAAGGACAAAAGCGCCTGCACTGCAATCCGATACAAAAATGACCTGGAATTGGCTTCGGTAGATATTTCGCATCGTTCTCTAGTTGTTTACCTTCTCCGAATGGGCTCGGATTTCCGCGACGATTATTTATCCAAATTCCCGGGCGGACTTTTATTTATTCATTTCTATGACGAGCATGAGCTAAAACCGGGGCCTGTACTTGGTTTCTTGCTGGTCTTGATAGCGCTTTGCATATATATGGCCTACCGCCTGCGGATATTTCTCAAGAAGCGACGTTCTATCTCCCACTCGAGCAACGTGTAATTCACACGGCAGAACTCTGGTATGAATCCAAAATACGTAATCATTACTCCGGTACGCGACGAGGAGGAGCATATAGAGAGCACCCTCGAATCTGTATGCAGTCAAACCGCATTGCCCACTGAATGGGTAATCGTCAATGACGGCTCCACTGACCGCACGGGCGATATCATCGACCGATGCTCCGCTCAATATCCCTGGATTCGCGTCGTGCATCGTGAGAACAGAGGCTTTCGGAAGTCCGGGGGCGGGGTGATGGAGGCCTTCTACGACGGATACAATTCCCTGCAGTCCAAGGACTGGGATTTTGTCGTCAAGCTCGACGGAGATTTGAGTTTTCCACCAGACTATTTTGAAAAATGCTTTGAGAAATTCCATAGTGATCCCGACCTCGGCATTGGCGGCGGAGAAATCCGTCACAACATCGCGGGAAAGCTAGAAATCGAAAAGAATCCACGGTTCCACGTGCGAGGGGCTACGAAGATTTACAAGAGAAATTGTTGGGAAGCTATTGGGGGACTGTGGCCCGCGCCTGGGTGGGATACGATCGATGAGGTCAAAGCCAACATGTTGGGTTGGAAGACGTACGCCTTTGAAGATCTGCATCTCCTTCATCATCGTTTCACTGGGACTGAGGACGGCCAGCTACGTACAAGGGTGAAGCACGGTATGGTTTGCTACATTTCCGGGTACCATCCCCTCTTCGTTCTGGCTAGGTGCTTGTATCGGATAGCAGAGAAGCCTTATCTCATTGGTTCGGTCGCGATACTTTATGGATTCCTGAAAGCCCATGTGACCCGCCCCCCACGTTTGGAAGACCGATCATACATCGCCTACATACGCGGCCAGCAGTTGAGGCGTCTCTGTGGCATGCAAACAATCTGGAGGTGACCTCCAGCTCGGTAGTATCACCCCCCAATTATGTGCGGAATTTGCGGAAAATTAATGTTCAGTCCAGAGGCGACGGTCTCGCACGCGCTCGTAAAGGCAATGGCCGACACGATTCGCCATCGCGGGCCAGATGACGAGGGGTATTACGTCGCAGGTCAAATCGGCCTCGGTTTTCGCCGACTCTCGATTATCGACCTTCAAAGTGGTCACCAGCCGCTGTCAAACGAGGATGGTTCGATCTGGATCGTATTTAATGGGGAAATCTACAACTATCAGGATCTGCGCGCGATTCTCCAAAGCAAAGGGCACGTGTTCAAGACGCGGACGGACACGGAGGTAATTGTCCATTTGTACGAGGAATTCGGTCCCGGTTGTTTGGAAAAGCTGCGTGGGATGTTCGCCTTCGCGATCTGGGATGGCAATGCAAATACCCTCTTCCTCGCTAGAGACCGTGTAGGAATAAAGCCGCTCTACTATTCCCTGAGCGACTCATCCATAGCTTTTGCTTCTGAAATCAAAGCAATTTTGGTTGACCCATGGCTTAATAAACAGATTCTGCCCGAGGTCATAGACCGTTTCTTGACTTTCGGTTATTTGCCTGGCGAGGAGACATTGCTTAAGGGAGTCCATAAGCTGGCCCCTGGACACTATTTGCTCATTCGGGATGGCAAGTCAGAATTAAAGCGGTATTGGGACCTTCAGTTTACAGAGCCGTCTCGCAACAAGAACATTGATGATGCAGAAAGCGAACTCATAAATCTGTTGGCCGAAACCGTCGAACTGCACATGATCGCGGACGTGCCAGTTGGTGTTCTTCTCAGCGGAGGGGTCGATTCGACCGGTGTGCTCAGTTTCGCGACACATGCAACGGACAAGAAGGTCAGTAGCTTCACCGTAGGATTCTCCGGGGGAGATGTTGCTGACGAAAGACCATACGCAAGATTAGCAGCGGAAAGCTTCGGTACCCAGCACCACGAGATGAGTATCTCGGCCAAAGATTTTGCGGACTTCATGCCCCAATACGTGTGGCACATGGAAGAGCCCGTTTGCGAGCCGCCTGCGATTGCCTTATATTACGTCTCAAAATTAGCCAGGAATTTCGTGAAGGTGCTTCTTTCGGGAGAAGGTGGGGATGAGGCGTTCGCTGGGTATAGCAACTATCGCAATCTGGTTTGGCTGGAGCGAATCAAACGGGCGGTTCCTTCACTGAAGGGTATCATCGGACGCGGCTTTTCTCTTGCCAACTCGATGTTCCACCTGCCTCGAGCGGCTAAGTACGTGCCCCTGATGCACGACTGCTTCCCCGACTACTATTACAGCCGCACTTCCAACCCGCAATCTTATACGGGGAACGGACTGGGTAAAGTGTACTCCACGGATTTTGCCGCATTCGTTGACCGCGAGCATAGCCTCGAACCTGTGCGTCAGTTCCAGAATCACGTCAGAGACAAAGATACTCTTAACGCGATGCTCTACATTGATACGAAGACGTGGCTTCCCGACGATCTACTGATCAAGGCCGACAAAATGACTATGGCCAACTCCGTTGAACTTCGCGTACCGCTGTTGGATCATCAAGTCCTAGAGTTTGCAGCGTCCTTACCCCCCAGCTACAAGTTGAAAGGTTTTAAGACAAAATACATTCTAAAGAAGGCTTTGTCGCCGAAAATTCCAAGAGAAATCCGTGACCGGAAGAAGACCGGATTTCCAGTGCCCTATGAGTCGTGGCTTCGGAACGATCTAAAGGATTTCGTCTCGGACGTGTTGCTGGACCGCAAGACAATCAATCGAGGTTACTTCGGTAGAGACGCCATTGAAGCTTTACTGAAAGCCAACTCGAACGGTGTCAACTATTCTAAGGGGATATTTTCGCTCGTCAGCCTCGAACTGTGGCAGCGAACATTTTTGGAACGTGAACAGTCTACAGCACAGTAGATTTAGTCGCGCCGCGCTTAATTTGGCCGAGACGGCATTCTGGCGCATGCCATTCCGTTTCGGGATTGCACGTATTCTTGGCCCTTCGTACTCGCCTAGGTGTGTGGTCTTCCATGATATTGCGGTTAGACCGTCGCCATTTACGAAAGGGATCAATGTGAGTACCACCCCCCGAGAGTTCGAGGGCGCACTGAACTTTCTTGCCAGATACTATACCCCCGTTTCACTAGAGGAAGTCTTGGCAGTTTCTAACGGCAGAAGCCTTCCTCCGCGTGCGGTGCTCGTTACATTCGATGACGCCTATGCTTCAGTTGTTGAAATCGCAGCGCCACTCTGTCAGAAGTTCGGCGTGCCAGCAGTCTTTTTCGTGAATTCAGCGTTTCTTGATAACCAGCGTTTAGCACCCGACAACCTCGTGTGCTACGTTGCCAATGTGTTTGGAATGGAGAAAATAAACGCTGCGGCCCGCGCCATACGCGGCACCGAGATCCCAGAATTGCATTGTCTCACCGAAGTCTTCACAAGTTTCTTTCCCAGCATGAAACATGCCGAGAGAGAAACATTTCTCGAAGCGCTAAGGCAGTTGGCAGGGATCAGCGAACGCCGAATGGCAGAGGAAGCGCACCTCTATTTGACTAGCAAGCAACTCTCGGATCTCAAATCTTTCGATTTCGAGATAGGAAATCACACCTACAGCCATGTGCACGGCAGATCCCTTTCGGAGGAAGAGTTTGGCGTCGAGGTGGACAAGAATAAAGCGGAATTGGAGGCGCTCTCAGGGACGAAAGTACGATCTTTCAGCTTGCCCTACGGCTCCTCGAAAGATCTTACTCCCCGTTTGGCAGAGCACCTTGAAAGCTCTGGGCACAAAGCAGTGTTCCTGAGCGAGAGTGTCGCCAACCCTCGGGGCGCTGACCTCTTCCACCTCGATAGGGTGAATCCTCGTGTTCAAGACGAGGACACTTTCTTCCTCGATCTCGAGATTCTTCCTCGCCTACGCGCGATTCGGAATCGGCATTTTAGCGCCACTCGTCGGGACGTTCATCACGTCGATGGACCCGGAATGCGGTCGTAATATTCGTTTTGAGTCACCACGTGAGAAAGAACTAAAGTTCATGGAAAATCTTGGCTGGCAAGTCGAAGTGGATCGCGCAACGTCGGAGGAATGGTCGAAGATGCTTGACCTGTTCGAGGATGCGAACATTTATCAAACGTCAGCCTATGGTCAAGTCCGTTGGGGAGAAAAAGAACTTAGCCGATTAGTGCTAAAGCGGGACGGTGAAGTTCTCGGCATAGCGCAGCTCAGGATCGTTCGTCCAACACCTCTCAAATTTGGCATGGCCCATCTGCGTTGGGGTCCCCTCTGGGAACGGAAGGATGTTTCCTGCGATCCGGAGGTTCCTGTGCGTATGGCTCAGGCCATCGCTGACGAATACTTGGCCAAGAGGAAGCTTTTCCTTCGCATCCTTCCTAATGCTTTTGCGGGATCGTCGCGCGCCACAACAATGCAGAATGCGTTTTGCAAATTCACGTCGGAGCCTCTCGATTCGCGTAACACGTACCGAACTCTTATCATCGATCTTCGTCCCTCTCTCGAGGAATTGCGGAGCGGGCTCGACAAGAAATGGCGAAATCAGCTTACGCGCTCGGAAAAAAATAATCTGAGCGTAGTCGCTGGACACGGAATCGAGGAATACAGAACGTTTTGCCAGATCTATTCCCAGATGCGAAAGCGCAAGACCTTTGAGACCACTGTGGACGCTGACGAGTTCTGGCGCATTCAGGAAACCTTGCCGGAATGTCACCGCATGCGCATTTTGATTTGCGAAGACGGAGGCATCCCAGTGGCGGGACTTGTTGCATCGGCCATCGGCGATAGCGCTGTTTATCTACTGGGCGCGACCAGCGATAGCGGCTTAAATTCGAAAGGTGCTTACCTTTTGCAATGGACCTTGATTCGTTGGCTAAAGGAAAATGGCATCCGCTGGTACGATCTCGGAGGCATCGACCCCGATAGCAATCCAGGCGTCTACCATTTTAAGAGGGGTTTGTCGGGTTTGGATGTCTGTCAGATGGCCCCATTGGTCGCATCGAATAGCGCCATGTCTTCCGCGATCGCAAAGGCAGGTTTGGCGATGCAGCGTACGATTCAAGGAACAGGGCGTACCATGCAACTTGCCCGCGCCTTTAAAAGGTTAGCATCGAGGAACTAACCTTCGACCATGCCGTCTCAATCTAACTCATTAGAGATCTCGGTTGTTATCGTCGGCTGGAATGCCGAGCATTATTTGGAACTGTGCTTGGAAAGCTTGGCCAAGGCTCCGCCACGGCGTAGCATGGAGGTGTTGCTCGTAGACAATGCGTCCACAGATAACTCCGTGGAGATGGTCGAAGCAAAGTTTCCGTGGGTCAAGTTGATCAAAAGCAGTGAAAACCTGGGTTTTGCCAAGGGCAACAACGTAGCCATCCGGCAGTGCCAGGGGCGTTATATCGCTCTTGTGAATCCGGACGTGATCGTGTTTCCCGGCTGTCTAGACGCGCTCGCGGACTTCCTGGATCAGAACCCCAAAGTGGGAAACGTGGGCCCGCGTGTGCTAAATCCAGACTTGTCGCTCCAGAGTACCTGCCGGCGATTTCCGACTTTGTGGAACAACTTCTGCTCGGCCGCTGGCTTATCCGCTAGGTTCAAGAATTCGCGATTCTTCGCGGGCGAACATATGTTCTACTTTCCGCATGACCGGACCTTGCCCGTGGACGTGCTCGTGGGTTGTTTCACGATGATTCGCCGGGAAGCCTTTGACACCGTGGGCCTGCTCGATGAGGGTCTTTTTATGTACGGCGATGACGTGGACTGGTGCCGGCGTGCGCGAAACGCAGGATGGCAGGTGGTCTTCTACCCCGGTGCGCAGGCAATTCACGATCGTGGCAAGATCACCGCGCCCTTCCCGGTCCGCTTTGCCGTCGCACAACAGCGCTCTGTCTTGCACTATTGGATCAAACATCACGGTTTTTGGGGTGTCTCGGGAATCCGTAGCATAATGTTTTTTCATCATATCCTGCGTTATACCAGCGCTCTGCTGTCAGGTTTGGCGCATTCCCGAGAAATTGCGCAGCACGATGTGCGTAAGCAAGTGAGCGGCGCCTGTATTCGTGAACTCATCACTGGGAGCATTCCCAAGAAAGCTTGAAGACTGGGGCAGCCGTTACCATGAGCGTTGCTAATTCCATTTCGCGCCTCACGACGTACTACACTCGACACGGTTTCGGGGCAACCATCCGGCGCGCCAGCGTGGCCGTCAAGCGCGCCCTGTTTTCGGGCCGCATGGTCGTCTTTTATTGTGACCTCGCCAAGCAATCCGCGGCTCCTGTAAATGTCCCAAGTTCACTAAAATTCGAGCGTGTCGGAAGCTACGCCGAACTCAGCGCGCAGGACTTGCAAGAGATGACCAGTTTCTGGAATGCCAAACTGGCACTGCGAAGGATTACGGAACGGTTTGCAAGGGGCGCCTCGCTGTGGCTGGTTCGAGCAGAAAACAAGCTGGTGGGCTACGGGTGGACTTTGCGGGCATCCACCATGGAACCTTATTACTTCCCGCTTGGGCAAAATGACGTCCATCTCTTTGATTTCCATGTATTTCCTCAATATCGCGGGCGAAGAATGAATCCATTCTTAGTCGCCCACATCCTGCGCACCCTGGCAGGAGAGTGCGGCGGGCGCGCCTACATCGAGGCAGCAGAATGGAACGAAGCGCAATTGTCTTCGCTCAGAAATAGTCCGTTTCTCCGCTTGGGCCTTGCCAGGTCGTTTCGCCTTTTCGGTCTGACCTTTGCATCTTGGGCTAAAAATGGACCCGCAGAGCAAACGCTCAAGAGGATGGAAGGGGCAGATAGAGTTCCAACAAACGCGAGGCCGCATGAGCAGTGAACCCTTGGAGAATCTGCCTCCACGGGATCACGTTAAGCTTCATCATATCGGATTCGTGGTTTCTTCGATTCAGGAAAGCAGCCAGTCCTTTGTCCTCGCTCTTGGGGCAACCTGGGATGAGAACATAGTTTTTGACCCAATCCAGAAGGTCCGGGTGGCATTTTTTCAGGGGCGTAACCCTACCGACCCCTTGATAGAATTGGTCGAGCCTGGCGGTCCAGATTCGCCTGTCTCGCGGTTCATAGAGCGCGGAGGGGGGCTTCACCACCTGTGTTATGAGGTGGAGAATATGGAGTCGCACCTTGCGTTCTGTAAGTCCGTCGGCACCATAATCATACGGCCACCGGTACCCGCGGTTGCGTTTGGCGGGAGGCGCATCGCTTGGGCGGTGACCAAAAAGAAGCTCCTGCTCGAGTTCCTGGAGCGCTAGTCCGGCCGCGCTAGACCAACGGTCGTAACCCTCTAAGGGAGCCACACTTGTACTAAATCTGTCCTTTTGGGCAGTAGAAGCCGAGGCAGCCTTGAATCAAACTTAAGCGGTGGGAGAAACTCGCTGAGGGGATTCATGATAGCTAGACTGCTTCGCACTATGCTATTAGTGGTGTTGGTTTTCAGTGCCAAAGACGCCGTTGCCGCGACTACGCACTACATATCGAAAAGCCTGGGCGCGGACGCCAACAACGGAACTTCCAAGACGACTCCCTGGGCCCATCTACCTGGCATGGCAAGTTGCGCGTCGAATTGCAAGTCCTACACTCCGGGAGCAGGCGACCAGTTCATTCTTTACGGCGGTGATAGTTGGACAAGCACTGACCTAGGCGTGAACTGGACTTGGAACGGTTCGAGCGGCTCGCCCATCTACATCGGCGTGGACCAGACATGGTACAGCGGAAGCGCGTGGACCCGGCCCATCTTCAACTGCGGGAATACAGCGGTGGCATCTACCCAATACGGAGCGATCATCTGGGTTGCCGGCAACTATGTCACTTTTGACAATATAGAGGTCACTGGATTTCAGCAGCAAAACTCAGGAGGCGGCGCCGTATTTGAGGTCTATGGCAACTCTGACACCGTTGAGAATTCCTACATCCACGGATTCTCACGGACATCAGGTTCCAGTGGCTCAAACTCATTCGCTATCGAAGACAACTGGTCAGGCGGCGCAGGAGCGGGAGCAGTATTCGACCACAACGTGATCGATGGATCGGATAGCCCGAATAAAGACTTCATGGGGGGTATCCTGCACGGCGTTACTGTTTCCAATAACGTGATCCGTTACGTATACAATGGCATGAATGGTATTTTTAACGACGTCCACGGCAATTTCGTCGGACCAAACTATGTGTCCACAAGTGGCGATCACTGTAACCTAGTGTTCATTCAGGGGACCTTCAGCGGAACGACCCTGCTTGCCTACAATAACGTCATAACGAATCCTGGCGGATGTAGTGGCGGATCGACGCTTTGGCTTCTGGGAAATGGTGGCTGCAGTTCGGTTTGCAATACCTATGCCTTCAACAACGTAATTTACGATACGAGTATTGGCTTTGACCCTCAAGGGATCATCATCGCCGGGCACGGTGCCAACGGCAACATGGGCACTTTTTATGTTTTCAATAACACGATTGACCCAGGCGGCGACTGCATGGGCAGCGGCGACACAGGCGGGGTGAACATCGGAACAGTTCTTCTCTCGAACAATCATTGCGTCTCGGGCGGGAATTTATGTCTGTCTACGGCCGTCACTTGCACGAACAGCGGAGGCAATCTCCAGCAGACGATTGCTCAAGCTGATGCAAATTCATCTCCGCATTTTGACCAATATACCGATACTCAAACAAATGCGTTTTCTCCAGTTGCAGGTACCAACTCGACGGTCGTGCAGGGGATAAACGAGCAGTTGTTATGCACAGCGATAACGCTGATAAATGCTACTGCTGGCGCGGCTTGCAAGAACGATGCCGCCTACCCAAGCTACAATACGTCCAGCCACACCGTTGTCATGCGTTCAGTCAATGCCCGGCCTGCAGCCACGGCTTGGGACATTGGGGCTTATCAATATTCGAGCTCACAGGTCCAAGCGTTGCAACCTCCGACGACTTTACAGGCTATCGTACAGTAAAGCACATTCGCTTTTAACTTCAATAATATCCAGCCTCAAGTTGGCAGCGCGACTGACGTCCGCGAGCGGAATCCGCATCAAATGGTGCGTGGTCAGGCGCGAAGCTGATCTGCGTCATAATGGGTCGTCCCGGCCCTTTTGGGCGAGTAGAATGGTTGATGAACCCCAGAGCTTGAGCAATGCAACCTGAGCATCTCATATTTGGAGGTGGCGCGAGCGAGACTCACCTGCATCCGCTGGTGGCTGTGTGGATGCTCATTTCCATCATTTTAATCCTCGTCCTTCCGCGTGACAGGGCCATCATTCCCTTTCTCTTGGCTTTTTTCACGATTCCGTTTGCACAGGTGATAGTAGTTGGACCTTTGCATTTTCCCGTCCTGCGCATTCTGATTTTAGCCGGATTGGCTCGAATGGTTCTTCCTTTGGGCGCTGGGTCGGGAGGCAAGTTCCCGGGGGGATTCAACGGGCTAGACCGCGTTGTGGTCCTCTGGACTGTCTCTGCGTTGGTTGTTATTTCCTTGCAATGGATGGAGCTCACAGCATTTATCAAATTTATCGGTGATTTCCTGGACTCACTCGGCGGTTACTTTGTTGTGCGATTTTTAATCCCCGACCGGGACGCAATCCGTCGTACGATCAAAGCTCTTGCCCTGATTTGCGTGATCCAAGGCGTTTGTATGATTAGCGAACTGTTCACTCATCAGAATGTCTTCGGCTTCCTTGGCGCATATCACCCTACCATCCGAGATGGCCACGTTCGCGCGGAAGGAACTTTGGGCACCCTGTACGGAGGTACGTTTGCGGGGGTTTCAGTTCCTTTGTTCCTCTGGCTATGGACCGAGGAAAAGTCCCGGATAATGGCTTGCGTCGGGGTTATCGGTGCCACCAGTATGGCCTTCGCGTCACATGCCAGCACCTCCTGGATGGCGTATGGGGCGGGCCTCCTCGGGCTGTGCTTCTGGCCTCTCCGCAAGCAAATGAGGCTTGTCAGGTGGGGCCTGGTGGGTGCCCTGGTAGGATTACATCTTGTCATGCACGGACCTGTCTGGTCCTTGATCGAAAAAGTGGACGTGACAGGAGGCTCTTCCAGTTATCACCGGTACATGTTGGTTGACAATTGCATCCGGCATTTCGGCGATTGGTGGCTCCTCGGATACAAGAATTATGGCAATTGGGGATTTGACATGTGGGACCTCTGCAACCAGTTTGTTGCGGTCGCGCTGATGGGAGGTCTGATTACTCTAATTCTGTTCGTCGCGATCTACGGCAAGAGCTTCCAGGCGATAGGCCGAGCGAGGAAAGAGGTCGAGGGTAATCATGCACAGGAGTGGTTCCTCTGGTGCTTGGGTTCCACCCTCTTCGCCAATGTTGTGGCATCGTTCGGCATCAATTATATGATTCAACTGGAATTGGTGCTCTTCCCCCTGCTAGCCTGCATTTGCGTGGTGGCCTTCTCCACCAAACAGTCAGTGCTACGAGAGGTCGATTCGGTAAGGGATTTGCTGCCAGCTTCCGCCCCAGGTGCAGCGGAACGTTTCCTCCGGATCAGAGACGCGCAGTAAGAGATACGTCAGATTTTTTCAGTGCTCAATTTCGCTCGTGGCTAACTGAACATACAATCCCTAAATTCCCGCCGGAACGCTCGGGGCATACCCGCTGAGGTACACGAGTCGAGCTGCGGACACAGAGGAAAATCAATGAACGAACGAAACGACCGATTGCGCGTGCTTTACAGTTTTCCACTCAAACTGGGCGCAAGCAGAATCTGCGGGATCGCTTGGCAACAAGTGGAAGGCATAGCAGCCGCTGGAGCTGAGGTCTTGGTATTCCCAGCTTCTGTTTCTAGGCTCGCTCGCTCTGGCGTAAGGGTTTCCCCCACTCTGGCGAGAGGAAAGTTCCGCCTGCCATTCAAAGTTGTCGGGACGATGCGCGCGGTGGCGATGCACGATCATATTGTGGCGCGCCGAATTCAAAAATTGGTCGGCCGGATTGACATCATCCATACTTGGCCCCTTGGGGCTCTCGAAACCCTTAGAGCTGCGGCCCGTCTGGGAATTCCCACCGTGCTAGAACGACCAAATGCACATACTGGCTTTGCCATGGAGGTTGTCCAAAAGGAGTGCGACCGGCTGGGTGTAAAGCTGCCGCCCGACCACGAGCACGCCTATGATGCTGAGAAGCTCCACAAAGAGGAAGAAGAGTACAAACTGGCAACCCAACTTCTCTGCCCGTCAGACTTCGTCGTAAAGACCTTTCTCGACAGGGGCTTCAAGAAGGAACAACTCGCCCGCCATACTTACGGATACGACGAGAAAACCTACTATCCCAGCGCAGAACTGCGGGAACCCAAACGCGGATTGACAATGATCTCTGTGGGTGTGTGCGCCGTACGGAAAGGGTTGCATTTCGCTCTCGAGGCATGGCTCAAGTCTCCGGCCTCAAAGCAAGGGACTTTTCTGATCGCTGGCGAATTCCTCCCGGCTTACCAGGAAAAACTCGCTCCCATGCTTTCGCATCCGAGCGTCAAAGTTCTGGGCCACCGGAACGATGTGCCGGAGCTCCTGCGAAAGAGCGACATTCTCGTTCTCCCCAGCATCGAAGAGGGTTTTGGACTGGTCATTGCGGAAGCCATGGGCTCCGGCTGCGTACCGCTGGCGTCGGAAGCGTGCACCGAGATTTGCGACCACATGAAAACGGGACTCGTCCATCGCATAGGGGACGTCGAAGCTTTAACCCAACAGATCACCATGCTGCACGAAAATCGCACACTTTTGGAAAAGTTGCGCGAGGCGTCTCTCAAGGCAGCGTTGGACGTTACGTGGACTGCGGCAGGTGTACGACTGCTCGATGTCTATCGCGAGACGATTGCAGCTTACAGGGCAGGGAAGTCGCCGGAGGCGCCACAAGTTCACAAGCACGCCCGCGCCACGTCATGAGCCCGATTCTACCTAAAATCGGGAGCGAGGAGCTCTTATGAATCCAAAGGTATCCGTCGTTATCCCAACCTACAACCGGGCTGCCAGCGTGCAGGACGGCATTAAGAGCGTCCTGGCCCAGACATTTTCCGACCTTGAGGTAATTGTTGTAGATGACGGTTCTTCGGATGGCACAGGGGAAATTCTTCGAGACACCTTTGGTGACCGGATCCGCTACTACTTCCAACCCAATCATGGAGTAAGTTCGGCACGCAATAGGGGAATCGCGGAAGCAAGGGGCGAGTGGATCGCTTTCCTTGACTCGGATGACGTTTGGGAGAAGCAAAAGCTAGAATGGCAGTTCAAAGCCTTGGAACAATTTGGTCCGAAGTGCGGCGCTTGTTACACAGACGTCCGATTCTTCAACCACCCAGAAACCAAAACCATGTTCCAACTCGCGGAGAAGGGTCACCAGCACAAGGACACGATGGGCGTCAACACGGAGGTCTTGAGCGCATTGGTGAGGCCCGGAGGTCCAGGCATGGTGGTCTGCCCATCGTCATTTTTGGCCCGTGCCGAAACCATAAGGAGAGCGGGGGGCCTGAACGCCAAATTGCGATATCAGCAAGACACTGAATTTATGTTCCGACTCGCGACTCCTTACTAACTTCTGTTACGTCAACTATCCTCTCGTTTGGTTTGACCGCTCGCCCGCCGAACTTCGCCATGTGGGGACCAGCTCAGAATGGAATAAGACAGGATTCGTACTCCAGGATAGCCGGGTCTGGCTCGAAGGGCTATTGCGTTTGGGCGAGGCCGTGCCGTTGAAGATTCGCGGCTATTCGAGTGCAGCTCGGCTCGGTGCACAGCGGGTTGACGAATTGTTATTTGGAAAGCGGTGAGTTCCGAAAAGCACGCGAAGCCATTTACCAGGGCTGCGCAAATGAGTCTGACGTTCAACTTCGCCGCGAAATGGCTGCTGACCTGGATGACTCCAGGGTTGGCGCTCCAGACTATACGCCGCCATCAGGAAGCCAGAAGTCGCGTTTACCGTATGAAAATTCCATTGGCACAGATTTTATGAATCCTAGTTCATCGCTAGACCCAATTTCCGACCAGGGTTTGCGCGCAAACCGCGAGAGCAGGCCTCACTCGGCCATTGTCCGGAGGCATGTCCCATATGTGGACGAGCCGATGGGCATCGATTGGCTGCACGCGCCTGACCGGCTCCACGGTAGGCGGGAGAGTTATACCTTATTGCGCTGCCTGGACTGCTCGCTCGTTTGGCTAAGTCTTCCGCCAAAACCTGAGGAGATGCTCGACCACTATACCGAGGCATATGACAAGTTGATTTCGGCTGCTGGCCAGAACTCGCCCGGGCGTTGGGGATTCCGGAAGGAAGCCCTTGCGCCATATAAACAGTCGGGGGCGCTGCTCGATCTTGGTTGCAGCTCCGGCGCCTTCCTGCAATCTCTCTCTGGCGGCAACTGGCATCTCTCTGGCATCGAAATGTCGGCCGAATCAGCCAAGATAGCGCAAGCAAAAACGGGCGCCGAGGTGTTCGTGGGAGAGATCCTTGATGCCCAATTCCCGCCAGCGTCCTTCGACGTCATTACCTGCTTCGACGTCCTCGAGCATCTCTATGAACCGCGGCGGGTCATGGCTCGCGTGGGCGAATGGCTGAAGCCGGACGGGATTTTCTATGTTTTGGTACCAAACATTGATTCTGCCGAAGCGCGCGTGTTTGGCAGCTATTGGCACGGACTGGAGTTGCCGCGGCATCTTTTCCACTACTCCCCAGCCTCCCTCAAATTCCTAGCCGAGTCTGCGGGGCTCCATGAGGTGTCGCTCGAGACACGGCGAAATCCCGCCGTTGGGACAAGTTTGCGATACGTGTGGGATGATATATTTCGGGCTGTGGGCATGCACCCGACGCCCGTAGCATACAGAAAGGAAGCGAGCCTTCCCTGGAGGGCGGCCCGCAAACTGGTTCGCATGACCCTGCTGCCCGCCCTGTTAGCGATGGCTCCTCTGGCAGGAGGCGGAGAATCCATTCACGCGATTTTCCAGAAGGGCTCCCAAGCCTAGCGAGTGGTCTCTTAATCTCATGTCTGGCGATGCCTCACAAACTCTAAGCATGCCTCAACCTGTTCCAGAAGCTCCCGTTCCGTTTGAGGACCCGCTAGCCTTCTTTCCTCGGGTCCTGACGAAGCTGTTCAGCCTCTGGGTGAGCTCGACTTATCCATTTAAGTCCGTAGGTAGCAAACTATCCATCCATTACACGACCTTGATGAGCAGGCGGATGGCTCCCGCAATCAAGCTCGGAAATTCCGTGATCATAAGGAAAGACGCGTGGCTCAATCTTTATGGGAAGCCAATTGCGGACCCAGAATTATCATTGATGATAATTGTCTGATAGGTGCCCGAGATGTCATCTCGTCTCAAAATTTGGTCCACATCGAACGCGACGTGATTATTGGAACCTCGGTGCTCATCCAGGACCACAATCACGCTTACGAAGACGTCCGCGTGCCGATCAAAGCGCAAGGCCTCACGCCCGGAGGCACCATTCGGATTGAGCAGGGAAGCTGGATCGGCCATGGCGCCGCAATCGTCTGCAATCAAGACGAACTCGTGATTGGCCGCAACAGCGTGGTAGCGGCCAATGCCTTGGTGACAAAGAGCTTTCCGCCGTACTCCGTAATCGTCGGCAACCCGGCCAGGTTGGTCAGGCAATTTGACCCAGCAAAGGGAATCTGGGTTGGCGCAGGCAGTCGTCCCGTTGCACCCAGCGAGCAGACTTAGAGTCGGCACGGTCGATTCCGCACGGAAATTTACAAGGAAATGGGTATCACCTAGCTCGACCGTCCGCCAGTCAAAACGTGGACGCAGTTTATCTGGGAACCAAGAAAGGCAGAGATGAGTCAAGGCGCCAGATCTCGCGCTCGATTCCAGGATCCGTTGAAGTTTTTTTCCAGGATACGAAGGAAGGTCTATACGGAGTGGCTGCGGATGACCTACCCCTTTGCATCAATGGGCTCAAAGGTTTCCATCCATCCGACTTGCACGATCGACCGGATGAACGCCCATCGCATCAAGTTAGGCAACGAAATAAGGATGGAAAAGGATTCCAGCCTTGGGCTAAGTGTACCGCCGGACGAGCCGGGGGAGCCCATAATCGTAATTGAGGATAACGTCGTCATTCATTGGCGTTCGCAGATTGGCGCGAAAAATCTAATCCACATTGAGCGCGATGTTCTTATCGCCCAGGATGTTTTGATCGTGGACCAAAACCATCAGTACGAAGACATAAGCGTCCCCATCGTAGATCAAGGCTTCACCGCGGGGGGTACCATCCGAATCGGGCAAGGCACCTTTATCGCTCACGGAGCTGCGATCATCTGTAGCCAAGGAGACCTGGTCTTGGGCCGCAATTGCGTCGTGGCCGCCCATACTGTTGTGACAAGGAGTGCTCCACCTTACTCCGTGCTCTACGGAAATCCGGCCAAGGTGATTAGACAATTCGATCCGGTCAAAAAGGTATGGGTACCCTGATTCGGCCGGTCCGCGGGCACTTAAGAAATGGGGCGAATTGGATTCGCTCTTTCGTCGGCCGGAACTCATCTGGCATGGAAAATCGAATTCACAGCCGGAAGATGCCTTCGGCTGAGACAAATGCGTTGAGAATGAACTTGAGCGTTAAGAGGGGAACGTGAATACGAAACCGTTGCCGCTAGTGAGCATAGTCACTCCCGTGTATAACAACGCGGAGTATATTTCAGAATGTATCGAAAGCGTTCTGGCACAGACATACCAGAATTGGGACTACACCATAGTCAATAACTGCAGCACGGACGGATCGGGAGAGATCGCCCGCCGTTACGCCACGAAGGACCCGAGGATTAAGGTTCTCGACAACGATCAGTTCTTGCGGGCAGTGCCTAATCATAACCACGCTTTGCGCCAAATCTCCCCCGAAAGCAAGTACTGCAAAATAGTATTTGCGGATGACTGGATCTTCCCGCGATGCATAGAAGAGATGGTCGCCATCGGCGAGGAGCATCCATCAGTGGGAATTGTGGGAGCATACGGCCTGGAAGAATACAGAGTTGCTTGGAGTGGGCTGCCCTACTCCAGTAAGGTCGTGGCCGGGCGCGACATTTGTCGACGCATGTTTCTAGAGGGGCTATACGTATTTGGGACGTCAACCTCCGTCCTCTATCGGTCTGATCTTGTAAGAAGTCGAACCCCTTTCTATAACGAGGGAAATTTTCATGCAGATAGAGAAGCTTGCGTCGTACTCCTTAAGAACTGCGATTTCGGTTTTGTCCACCAGATCCTAACCTTTAAGCGATTGGGGACAGAATCGCTCACCTTGACTGTGTCCTGGGACTTGATGACCCACTTTGGATGTCTGTTGTCCACCCTAGTCGCCCACGGCTCGGATTTTCTTACAAGGGACGAGTCCGAGGTCTGCCTGGATCGGCTTTTGGCCGAATACTACAATTTTCTCGCTGTCAGTTTTATCCGAGGCAGACGAGACAACAAGTTCTGGGATTATCACAAGCAAAAGTTGAATGAATCTGTGGGCTTTAGCCGGCCCCGCTTGGCAACAGCTATCCTTGCACGGCTCGCCAGGACCGTACTAAGTCCATACGAAACCATAGAAAAGCTGCGTGCGAATAAAGCGGCCAGAGCGAAACAAGCCGCCAGCCAAATCGACGAGAGAAGGTCGTCCGGGTCCGAGTCAACAAACTCCATAGGACCAAAGCACGCAATCTAAATTGTGGCGTACAACGAAGCGTTAAGACCTTTGAGAAACACAATGATCGAATTGAAGGATTCCATGTCTCTCACTAACGCGGGGCATGATTTAACGGGCATTTGTTGCGATGCGCGTGGCTGCAATGCCAAAGAGTAAACGCTACAAAAACAAGATCTGCCTCTTCGGCCACTTTGGAGCTGGCAACTTCGGCAACGAAAGCACCCTGCAAGCTTTGCTCTACCATCTTCGTCGTCTGATGCCGGATGCCGAATTGAGGTGCATATGCACTGCGCCTGAGATTGTTGCCGCGGACTACAAAATTGACGCGTTACCCATAAGCGGTGTTGTCGTAAAGCCCTGGAAAGTTCGCAATCCCCTGGCTCGATTAGCGCGGAAGATATTTGTTGGATTACCCAGCGAGCTTTATCGGTGGTTAAAGGGCATCGCGACGCTCCAAGACACGGACATGCTCATAGTCGTTGGAACTGGGTTGCTGACGGATGCTTTCAGCATTGGTGGCTGGGGCCCCTATAGCACGTTCAAGTGGTCGATGATTGCGAAGCTGTGCGACTGCCAGCTTGTGTTTGTGAGCGTCGGAGCAGGTCCCTTGCGCAGTACCGCAGGAAGGTTCTTCGTTAAGTCGGCGCTTTCTTTGGCAAACTTCCGTTCGTACCGGGACGAGGCCACGCGGAAGTATCTTAAGGACATGGGACTCCGCTGCGATCAAGATCCGGTATATCCGGATCTGGCTTTTAGCTTGCCGACAACGTCTATCGCCCATAGCAGCCCGCGGAAATCGGGTCGGCCAATGGTTGGTTTGGGGCTGATGGTGCACGGAGGCATGTACGGGATCGAGAAAACGACCAGCGAAGATTACGCTGCGTACATGCGGACTCTCGTAGATTTCGTCAAATGGTTGCTGAACCGGGGATACGACATCCGGCTGCTAATTGGGGACCGGAGCGACATATCGGCAGTCTACGAATTCAAATCGTTGCTTAGCCAGCAGGTGGACCTGTGCAAACAAGAACGGGTTCTCGCGGAGCCGATCGAATCTGCTAGTGACCTGTTGTCGCAGCTCGCTACAACGGATTTCGTCGTAGCGACTCGCTTCCACAATGTCCTGCTCGCGCTTTTCCTGAACAAACCCTCGATCGCCATTTCATTCCACCACAAATGCTCCTCCCTTATGAGCCGGATGGATCTGTCGGAATACTGCATAGATATTAAGCGTCTAAACGGAGACAACCTAATCGAGAAGTTTCTCAACATGGAGAAGAATGCCGCAAACCTGACGCAGATGATCAAGAGCAAGGGCGAAGCATGTCGCGTTGCTCTCGACGAACAATATAGGCAGATCATCGAAGCTCTTGGCATGGATTATGAATGCCCTTCGGGGCTTAAGCCCGAGCCTCCCATGCTTACGGCACCCGCGGTCGCTGATAACCCTAGTGTTCGTCTACCGGGACGGGAATGAAACTAACCGAAACATTGGACGTACCACAGCGCACAAAACAATGTCGCAACGAACCTGGACTTTAGGAGATCGAAAGGAATACTCGCGGGGATGAAAGACCTGAGGGAAAGGGCCGTACGAGGAGCCGTAGCAAGAGTCAGCGCCCAAACGGCAAATCTACTGCTCCGCGTGACTTCTCTTGCGGTGTTGGCCCGCCTGCTGTCGCCCAAGGATTTTGGCCTGGTCGGTATGGTGGCCGCTCTGACGGGAGTATTGAGTCTGTTTCGTGATTTTGGGCTCTCGGCGGCGAGCATCCAGAACATCCATATCACTGAGGAGCAAACGAGTTCGCTCTTTTGGATCAACGTAACCGTCGGAGCGCTCCTCGCTGCTACGGCATCAGGCTTCGCCCCTGTCATCGCGGCCTTTTATCACGAGCCTCGCCTTTTTTGGGTCACAATCGCGATGGCGAGCACATTCATATTCAACGCAACTGGCATCCAGCACTCCGCGCGTCTTCAGCGCGAAATGCGATTCACAACGGTATCGATAATCGATACCGGTTCATGGATCGTGGGTACCGGCGTCGCGATCGGTGGTGCCGAACTTGGCTGGGGATATTGGGCGCTGGTCGCGATGTCCATTGCTGTCCCACTCACAGCGACAATCGCCTTCTGGCTCGCTACGGCCTGGGTGCCCAGCATGCCCAGATGGGCATCCGGTATCGGCTCCATGATGCGTTTCGGCGGCACTATGACCGTGACCGGGCTGATTGTGTACACAGCCTCGAACTTCGAGAAAGTGCTTCTTGGCCGGTACTGGGGAGCGGAAGCGATCGGAATTTATGGGCGGGCTTATCAGCTGATCAGAATTCCAACCGATACGCTCACGGGTGCCGTAGGCGAAGTAGCCTTTTCTGCCTTGTCCCGGCTTCAGGATGACCCAGCCCGCCTTAGAAGCTACTTTCTCAAGGGCTACTCTCTCGTGCTTGCGCTTACCCTGCCTGCCACGGTTGCTTGCGGTGTCCTGGCCACCGACCTAATCGGGTTCGTGCTCGGCCCAAAGTGGAAGGAAGCCGCGCCTATTTTCCGCTTGCTCACCCCGACGATCCTCGTCTTTGCGCTGGCGAATCCCATGGGCTGGCTCCTTATGGCAATCGGAATGGTGAGGCGAGGCGCCAAAATGGCTACGGTCATCGCGCCACTGATGATCGGGAGCTATTTCTTGGGGCTGCGCTATGGACCGAAAGGGGTCGCATTCGCCTATTCCGCCATAATGCTTCTTTGGCTCGTACCAGCTATCGCTTGGTCTGTACACGGAACCGCAATTTCGTTTCGAGACGTCATAGTCACTGCAAGTCGGCCGCTAATTTCGAGCGTAGTCGCTGGAGTAGTCACGTTCGGCGTTTGCTCGCTATACGGACAGTACGACCATCACTTGGCGAGGCTCATTTTAGGAAGTTCGGCACTTACGGTCACATATCTGGTCACCATCCTATATGTCATGGGCCAGAAATCGTACTACGTCGATCTCCTTCAGAAATTCACTCGACGTACCCCAGTCGACGAGGAAGTCCTGGTCTCGGCACAATAGCCGAGCCCGGAGATGGCAACGATCTTTTAAATTCTCGAGCGCGGACGAAAATGAAATTATCTGAAGCTTTGAACTTTGTGAAGCGCACCAAACAGCGCGACGGTGAAGCGTTCACCTGTTTTTTGGCCACGGGGTCGAACCCCCTTCACCTCAACACGTTTCTGGCCGCCGAACTCAGCTTGCTCTTCCCCGACCGGAAAATCGAGATTCAAAACGGGTTATATGGAGACTTCACTGGCAACCTCGATCGACTCGCAAAGGCAGAAGCAGACAGCGGCATAGTGTTGATGGAGTGGGCTGACCTAGACCCGAGGTTGGGATTCCGAAGCGCTGCCACCTGGTCGCCATCCGTATACGACGATATCCTTTTCACGGCAAAGGCACGTAGCTTGCAAGTTCAACAAATTATTGAAGATACTTGCCAACGCGCACCAGTGGTGTTGTCCACGCCCACGTTGCCGTTGCCTCCGATTTCATTCACTCCGGGTTGGCAGTCGAGTTCGTTCGAGATCGAGCTCAAAACTACAGTGCAGTCTCTCGTGTCAAATGTCTCTCGACACGCGCGGGTACGAATTCTCAGCTCCCAGCGCCTTGATTTATTCTCGCCCTTGCGAGAAAGGCCCGATATCGAATCCGAGATCCTCACCGGGTTCCCATACAAACTGCCCCACGCCTCAGTTCTTGCGAATCTTCTCGCCCACCTGATCCGAATGCCGTCGCCCAAAAAAGGACTGATCACGGATTTGGATGACACTCTGTGGAGAGGCATACTCGGTGAGGTCGGGGTTGATGGAATTTCCTGGGACTTGGACCACCACAGCCAGATGCACGCTTTCTATCAGCGATTGCTTGGTGCTCTTTCTACCGAAGGCGTGCTCATAGGAGTCGCCAGTAAGAACGAGCTTCCGCTCGTTGAGAAGGCTTTTCGCAGAAAAGACTTGGCACTGTCGACAGACGCGGTTTTCCCGATGGAGGTGAGCTGGGGGCCGAAATCGGAATCGGTCGCGCGCATCCTGAAAACGTGGAATGTGGGGCCTGATTCCGTTGTTTTTGTTGACGATAGCCCTCTCGAGTTGGCCGAAGTAAAGGCCGGGCATCCTGAAATTGAGTGCATACAATTTCCGACAAAAGACAGTGCGGGCGTTTATGACCTCGCGCTCCGTTTGCGGGACCTATTCGGCAAGAGTGCCATCTTGCAAGAAGACTCCATCCGTGCCGAAAGCATACGACGCTCTCACGTTGGTATGGCCGTCCATGAAGCGGCAAAAGCCGCGCCAACAGGCTTCCTCGATCAAGTAAATGCGGAAATGAGCTTCGATTTTAGCAAATCACCTGAGGACCCGCGGGCTCTCGAGCTCGTCAACAAGACCAACCAATTCAATCTCAACGGAAAAAGATATACGGAAGCTTCTTGGCACCACTATCTTTCAAGTCCGGCGAGTTTTTTGTTGGTGATTTCCTACACTGATAAGTACGGGCCGCTGGGTAAAATCGCGGTGGTCGCAGGCCGCCAAGAAGCAAGAAAGCTGAAAATTGACACTTGGGTCATGAGCTGCAGAGCGTTTTCCAGGCGTATCGAACACAGGTGTCTCGAAGAGTTGTTCGCCAAATTCGACGTTGACGAGATCGAATTGGATTACTTGAGGACTGAGAGAAATGGTCCTCTATGCGAGTTTCTCACGGACATTCTGGGCATGGCTCCTTCTCCCGACTGCCGAATTCTTAAGCGGGTTCTCGCGGACAAACCCGAAATGTTCAGAAACCTTCAGGAGGCTACGAATGGATGAGCAAGAAAAGCGCTTGGCCACATGTTTTTTGACTGTTTTCCCCGAGCTGTCGTGGGATAACGTCACTCAAGCGACCTCTACCACAGTGCAAGGCTGGGATTCCGTCGCCGTCGTGACACTTCTCGCTGTGGTCGAAGAAGAATTCGGCATCAGCATAGAGGTCGATGATCCCGCCCAATTCGATTCATTTCAGCGGTTCCTCACATACATGCGACAAGTTGGCGCGGGAAAGCAGGCTGCTACGGATATGGCATGAAACCGAATCTGGATTATAGCTGCCGGCCCAGACGGAGATCTCTTTATCAAATTTGATGGAATCTCGCGGCTCAGCCCGGCGCCACGCCTGGACATGTTGGTAAGGATCCATCTTCGCTGAACATCGACATCGGGCCAGGGCTGGTCGCCGGACGATCCCCCTTATAAGAGCACCCGGCACCGCCCTCGTTGTCAATTGAAGTGAAACCTGGTAATTGCTTCGACTGGGCCTTCTTCCCCCAGGAAGCTTGGCCGCAAATTGTGGTAAGGTTTTTCCATTCCGTTGCCTAGGAGGGGAAATCCAGTAACTTGTTACTTCCCGGCTGTTTCCGTTCCGCGTATAACTCCTTTATTTTCAATAGATAAATCCAAAAACGACGAGCCTATGCTGGCTCCTCCGCGAAGAGTCTGGCAGGGCGATTGCGACACCCTCTTTGACTATATTCGCGACGCTGATGGCGGTAGCCTACTCCCACGCAAACACAGAGGCTTCGCAGCGCACTGCACAGGCGTATGCTAGATTCTCTCGAATGGCGTAGCGCCAGGGCCTTACAGCGCCAATCTTTGTGAGGCTCCAAAAGAAGCTCGGACTTTCCAGCCAAGGAGCGGCCCAAGAATGAAGATACTGCTAACCGGTCACAGAGGATATATTGGCGCCGTGGCGGCACCCATGTTGAGCGCTGCCGGGCATGAAGTGGTCGGGCTGGACTCTGACCTTTTCGCGGGCTGTGATTTTGGAAAACCGGCACCACAGATTCCAGAAATACGAAAAGACATCCGCGAAGTAACGAAAGCCGATCTCGACGGGTTCGAGGCCGTCGTCCATTTGGCCGCGCTTTCGAACGATCCCCTGGGCAATCTCGATCCTGGCCTGACCTACGACGTCAACCACAAGGCTTCCGTTAGGCTAGCCGAACTCTCTAAACAAGCTGGGGTTAGACGTTTCGTTTTTTCGTCTTCCTGCAGCACCTATGGGTCATCAGGAGATGGATTCCTTGATGAAACCGCTGCTCTCAATCCTGTGACTCCCTACGGCGAATCCAAGGTCCTGGTTGAGCGGGATATGGCGCCTCTAGCCGATGAAAACTTCAGCCCCACATTCATGCGAAACGCCACAGCTTACGGAGCATCTCCTCGTCTCCGATTGGATCTTGTTCTAAACGATTTTGTGGCCTCTGCCCTTACCACGGGCTGCATTCTTATCAAAAGTGACGGAACGCCCTGGCGTCCTATCGTGCACATTCGAGACATCATAGGGGCGATGTTGGCAGTTCTGGAGGCTCCAAAATCCGCAATTCACAATGAAACATTTAATGTCGGCCAGACGGCGGAAAACTACCGGGTTAGTGATCTAGCACAAATCGTCGCGGAGACGGTCCCCAACTGCCACATCGAGTATTCTGCGGGCGGGGGCCCTGACAAGCGGTGCTACCGGGTAAATTGCGCTAAAATTCAAAGTGCCTTGCCGAACTTCCAGCCACAATGGACGGCTCGTAAAGGCGCACAGGAATTGTATGATGCTTATCGTGCGGCTGGATTTACGTCAGATGACCTGAAGTCCGGGCGGTATTTCCGCATCCATAGCATTCGACAGTTGCTGGCGCATGGCCAATTGGATTCTTCGCTGCGCTGGACGGGTGTCGCGTCAGCCGAAACGGTCGCCGTATCAAATGAACTGCAGTGATGATCACTGAACCGAGCTAACGGGAGCACAGCCGCCATCGTTTTTACTGAAACAAAACTAAGAGGCGCATTTGTCATTGACCTGGAAAAGCACGCAGATCAAAGAGGATTCTTTGCCCGTACTTATTGTCAGCGAGAGTTTGAATCTCACGAACTGAACACAAGCTTCGTTCAGTGCAATGTCTCATTCAATAGGCTCAAAGGCACCTTGCGCGGAATGCATTTCCAAGCATCTCCCCATCAAGAAGCAAAGCTCATTAGGTGTACTCGGGGCTCTATCTACGATGTGATCGTTGATCTCCGCCCTGAATCGACAACATTCAGGGAGTATGTATCGGTGGTTCTATCCGCAGAAAACGGGAAGATGCTCTACGTTCCCGAGGAATTCGCACATGGCTTCCAAACCCTGGAGGACAACACCGAGGTGTTTTATCAAATGTCCCAGTTTTATGCGCCAGAGCATGCTCGGGGCGTTCGCTGGAATGACCCGGCGTTTGGTATTGCGTGGCCCGAAGACAACCGGACAATTCATGAGCGCGACCAATGCTATCCGGATTTCGTGGATTGACGCGAGGCATGTCTAAGTGAAGACCGCCACGGCAAACGAAGGAGCCGATTTTGAGGTTCTCGCGCAAGAAATGCATGCGTTGATCGCGGAACTCTACCCGATCTGCCGCAGCATCACGGGAAACGGCGTTCGCGATACCCTGCACCAAGTCCAGCGGCTTATTCCGCTCACAGTTCATGAGGTTCCATCGGGAACACAGGTTTTCGACTGGACCGTGCCCCCTGAATGGAATATCCGAGATGCGTATGTGAAAAATTCTCATGGTGAACGGGTTATTGATTTTCAAGAGTCAAATCTCCACGTGGTGAACTACAGTGTGCCAGTCCACAAAAAAATGAGTCTTGGTGAGCTTCGGCCACATCTTTTCACGCTCCCTGATCACCCCGATTGGATACCCTACCGGACGAGTTACTACAAGAGAGATTGGGGTTTCTGTCTGACTCACAAACAGTTTCTCGATCTCTCCGAAGGTGAGTACGAGGTGTGCGTTGACGGCTCCTTGGAAAATGGCCATCTGACCTATGGCGAAGCGTTCTTACCCGGGGACTCGTCCGATGAAGTTTTGATATCTACACACGTCTGCCATCCCTCTCTCGCAAACGACAACTTGTCTGGCATAGCCGTCGCTAGTTTCTTAGCGAGATATGTCTCGCAGACTCCTCGCAGATACTCCTACAGGTTCCTGTTCATCCCCGGCACCATCGGGGCGATTACCTGGCTGAGTTTAAACGAATCCGCTGTTGACAGGATCAAACACGGCCTCGTGCTTGCCGGCGTCGGAGACTCCGGCCCGTTGTCTTACAAAAAGAGCCGGCGAAGCGATACAGAAATCGATCGAGCCACAATGCACGTGCTTCATCATCTGGGGTCGGACTCTCAAATCCTGGAGTTCTCCCCCTATGGCTATGACGAGCGGCAATATTGCTCACCGGGCTTTAACCTTGCGGTGGGAAGACTGTCTCGAACGCCTTACGGCACATTCCCCGAATATCATACGTCTGCCGATAATCTCAGTTTTGTAAAACCTTACGCGCTAGGCAAATCTCTCTCAGCCTGTGTCTCCATCTTCTCCATTTTGGAAAGGAACCGAACGTATCTGAATACCAATCCGAAATGTGAGCCACAATTGGGAAAACGAGGTTTGTATCGGATGATAGGTGGCTCGGCCGGCGACAACACAAACGAAATGGCCATGTTGTGGGTGTTGAATCTCTCGGATGGTCAGCATTCTTTACTAGAAATTGCAGAACGCGCACAGCTCAATTTCGACTCCATCTATCACGCAGCGGCCGCTTTGGAGCAGTCTGGTCTGCTCAATGATTCTTCAAAGGAATTACCGTCCAGCGGGATCGAGGAACGGGTCTAGTTCAAAATGACGGCCCCGTTAAACCAACAGACCGCTGTTATCACCGGCGCCAGCAGCGGAATTGGTTCGGCCATCGCCTTGTGTTTGGCAGAGGAAGGCGCGAAGCTCCGCCTGATTGGGAGAAACTCAGCGGCCCTGGAAGCTGTCGCGCAGAAAGCGCGCAAGGATTCGCCACAAGTTCTCGCGTACCGCGCGGATCTAACCTCGGACCAAGATTTGGACAAATTGCAAACCGCGCTTAAGCTGGACTGCGAAACCTTGGATGTCTTGGTTCACAGCGCCGGAATTATCGCCACAGGTCCGTTTGAGACAGCGTCGCCCGCAGACTTCGATCGCCAGTACCGGACTAATGTTCGAGCCCCGTATTTGCTGACGCAGGCGTTGCTCCCATTGTTGCGTGCAAATCACGGTTCCGTGGTGTTCATCAACTCTAGTGCGGGCCTGTCAACGAGGGCGAATGTTTCGCAATATTCCGCGACAAAGCACGCGCTGAAGGCTGTGGCCGACGGCATTCGTGCCGAAGTCAACGCCGATGGCGTACGGATCCTGAGTATCTATCCCGGTCGGACTGCGAGCCCTCAGCAAGAGGCAATTCATAGAGCCGAAGGCAAGCCGTATTGTCCTGAACTTCTGATGCAGCCAGCGGATGTTGCCCGAATTTTGATTGATGCTCTCAAAGTGAATCGAACGGCCGAGGTCACAGACATCAGCATCCGTCCGATGCGAAAGACTTAGTAAGACAAAGTGGAAACGGTATTTGGAGCGCAAGAAAGAAAGGCGGTGATGGCTAAAATGGGCGCAACTGAAACTTCCGAGCTGGCAGGCCGCGCGGCAACTTCTAATCAAGAAGTGTCTGGTGCGCCGCTCTGCCGCTTTTGCAACACTCCCGTTCGACAGACGTTTGTTGACCTGGGTATGTCACCCCTATGTGAGAGCTATCTTTCCGCAGAGCAACTCAACCAGATGGAGCCGTTTTATCCGCTATATGTACGCGTATGCGGTAAATGCTTTCTTGTCCAACTCGAAGAATACGTGAGTCCAGAAAACATCTTCAGCGATTACGCGTACTTTTCGTCCTATTCAGACTCATGGGTTGCGCATGCCAAGACCTATGCCGAGCAGATGACCACTCGCTTCGGTTTGAACAAGAACAGCTTGGTGGTCGAGGTTGCCAGCAACGATGGGTATCTCCTCCAACATTTTGTGGCCAAACAGATTCCGGTGCTAGGGATTGAGCCCGCCGCAAACATTGCGCCAGTGGCCATTCAGAAGGATGTACCCACTCTGGTCAAGTTTTTCGGGACAGCCACGGCCCGCGAGCTGCTCGCTGAAGGAAAGCAAGCGGATCTGTTGCTAGGAAACAACGTGCTCGCGCAGGTCCCCAATCTGAACGACTTCGTTGCCGGAATGAAAATTGTGCTTAAGCCGAGGGGAATCATCACGGTCGAATTCCCTCATCTGATGCGGCTGATGGAAGAGAATCAATTTGACACTATTTATCATGAGCACTTCTGTTATTTCTCCTTTCTGACTGTCGAGAAGATCTTTGCGGCGCATGGGTTGACACTTTTCGATGTCGAAGAGCTCGGTACCCATGGCGGATCGCTTCGGATTTATGCGCGCCATTCTGAGGATCATTCTAAGGAAGTAACCGTCCGAGTTGACGAACTTCGCAAGAGAGAAGAATCGGCTGGATTCGCCCGTCTTGAACGCTATTATTCGTTTGCGGAGCAAGTGAATGAAACCAAACGCGCACTCCTCGATTTTTTGATCGAGGCAAAGCGTGCCGGCAAAACAATTGTGGGATATGGCGCTCCCGGCAAGGGCAATACGCTTCTCAATTTCTGTGGTATCCGGGGTGATTTTCTCGCTTACACGGTGGATCGTAGTCCTCACAAGCAAGGAAAGTTCTTGCCGGGCACGCACATCCCCATCTACTCGCCTGAACGTATTCGCGAGACCAAGCCCGACTATCTTCTAATTCTTCCTTGGAATCTAAAAGAGGAAATAATCCGGCAAAATGGGTACATACGCGAGTGGGGTGGCCAATTCGTAGTTCCCATTCCCAAGGTGCGAGTGTGTCCATGATCCCGAATTGTTCGTCCGGACGATCGGTTTCAGACTCTTGGCGAAAGGAGGTCGCAATATGAAGGTTGTTCTTTTCTGTGGCGGGCTGGGATTGCGCATTCGCGATGCGGAAGATATCCCCAAGCCCATGGTGCACATCGGGTATCGGCCTATTCTTTGGCACGTCATGAAATACTACGCCCATTTTGGACACAAGGATTTCATCCTGTGTTTGGGGCATCGAGCCGAAGCCGTCAAAAATTACTTTCTCACCTACAATGAGTGCGCCTCAAACGACTTTGTCCTTTCGGGTGGCGGCAAAAAGGTCGATCTCCTGAACAGTGATATCCACGATTGGCGGATCACCTTCGCGGATACGGGGATCCATTCGAATATCGGGCAGCGGCTGAGGGCCGTCGAGAAATACTTGGACGGTGAAGAGGAATTTTTGGCCAACTATAGCGACGGTCTCACGGACATGCCATTATCCCGTCAACTTGAGCAGTTTCACGAGCAAGGCAAAGTCGCCAGCTTTCTTTGCGTCCGGCCGAACCTCAGCTATCACATGGTGTCGTTGCAGCAGGGCAACGGCAGTTTGGTTTCTGAAATTCGCGCCATCAATGATGGGAATCTCAGGATCAACGGGGGATACTTTATCTTCAAGAAAGAGATTTTCGAATACATGCGCGACAAAGAAGAACTGGTAATTGAACCATTTCAAAGATTGGTTGCAGAGAAGCAATTGATCGGGTACCCGTACGATGGATTCTGGGCGAGCATGGACACCTTTAAGGATAAGCAACAGCTCGATGCCCTGTGTGCGGGTGGCGTCGCGCCGTGGGAAGTTTGGAAGACGGTCGACAACGGCGGAAATCACTGAACCCAGCGGAAATCGGGCGAACTCATATGCTTCCTCTAGAACTCCCCCGCAATGGCAAGCGTCCCATCAAAATCCTCTGTTTGGGTGCACACTCAGATGATATTGAGATAGGCTGCGGCGGGACTATTTTGCGTTTGCTTTCCCAGGATCAGGAGCTGGATATAGTCTGGGCAGTTTTTAGCGCCAGCAACGAACGCGAACGGGAGGCTCGCAACAGCGCAACGCTTTTTCTCGGTGGCGCCAAGCGCAAGGAAATCATCACCAAAAACTTTCGAGATAGTTACTTTCCGTTCGAAGGAGCACAAATCAAGGGTTACTTCGACGAATTGAAAGCGACGTCTCCAGATTTGATTTTCACTCATAACCGAAGGGACGCGCATCAAGACCACCGGCTGATATGCGAGCTTACTTGGAATGCGTTCCGAAATCATCTGATCTTGGAATACGAGATTCCAAAGTACGACGGAGACATGGGGCAGCCGAACCTGTTCGTACCACTGGATCAAGAATTCTACGAGAAGAAGGTTCGTTACATCTTGGATTCCTTCGAAACGCAGCGCGCAAAGCCGTGGTTCGGGCGAGAAACATTTCTAGCTCTTATGCGTCTTCGCGGGATGGAGTGTGTTGCCCCAAGCGGTTACGCAGAGGCCTTTTATTGCCGAAAGTTAGTGTTGTGACCGAAGGGCAAGACTCTTCGATGCATCCTCAAACTCTGTACTGCGAGACGCAGACCACCACTCCGTTTGACAAGGAACTCGTCGTTAGGATGAAAGAAATGAATGAGAAAGCAAACCCTGGTGGTTTCGCGAAGTTGGGTGCCCAAGGGGCCAATCACGCGCGTCAAGATTCGTTCCTTGATGCCCATGGCGCGATCACCCAATCTGAAACGATTCTGGCCTTGTGCATGTTAGTCGCGGCCGACTGTCAAAATCACCGAGGGAGCCCTACAAGTCACTCTGTTTGGAGCTGAGGCGGCACCCGCGGTCGGCCGCAGATTGCAGAATCGCAGAAGTTCTGAATGCCTTATACGTCCGCACCGCAAATCGTAGTTCGAAGTGACTAAGTTTATTCTTGGGGGACGAATTTCTGTGTGGTCAAGTTTCCCTCTGTCAAAGGAAACGCATGGCTGAGTCGATGGTGGCTAAGATTTCCCGTGTCAGGGTTCTTCGCAAATCCGTAGGCAGGCCTCTGGTGCGAGTAGGCGAATGGATTTGGTCCCGAGTGCCTACTTCCTTCCGAGAAGTGTGGCCCATTTCCGTCTACGGTTCGTTTTTGCACCTTTTGGTGCGTTTGAGATCAGAAAGAAACCAGTATCATGGCACCTATTTTCTCCGAAACCGGCCAGAAATTGAATTGATGCGGTCCCTTGCAAGCGAGAAGCCCGAAGGTTCCACCTTGCGGATTTCGGTGTTGGCATGCAGCAACGGTGCCGAAGTCTATTCCATCTTATGGGCGATCAGATCAACACGGCCGGATTTGAAGCTCATTGTACAAGCTCTAGATATTTCCACTGAAATTCTAGAAATCGCAAAAAAGGGAGTCTACTCGCTCGGAGAAAACCCTCTCGTACATTCGCCGATCTTTGAGCGGCTAACCAAAGAAGAAATGGCGGCGCTGTTTGACATTGAAAAGGATCAGGTCCGAGTAAAGCCGTGGATAGCGGAGGGCATTCAATGGCAGGTAGCGGATGCTGGGGATCCAAATCTGTCGAACCGCTTGGGCCTCCAGGATATAGTCATAGCGAACAAGTTTCTCTGCCACATGTCCCCGCCCGAAGCAGAAAGATGCTTGCGTAATCTGGCGCATTTAGTCCGTCCGGAGGGATACCTCTTTGTCTCGGGAATCGACCTGGATGTCCGCAGCAAGGTTGCGCTTGATTTGGGCTGGACTCCGGTTCTGGAACTCTTGGAAGAGATACACAACGGCGACCCTTCGGTTAGGCGAGATTGGCCATCACGATACTGGGGCCTTGAACCGCTGGACAGAACAAAGAAGAATTGGAAATTCCGTTACGCTGCTGTATTCCAAGTAGGACGCACTGCCTGAGCCGCGCCAATCCTTTACGTGCAGAATAAAACCTGAAGGTTAGCCAACCCGCATTAGCCCTCCCCCGCTCGTTTGAATGAATCATTTGCAATGAGACTCTACCGAATTGATCCGACGTCGGACGCACGCTGGAACGACCTCGTGCAAAAGCACCCCAAGGCGTCCGTATTTCATACAGTTGGTTGGCTGAGAGCCCTAAGCCTCACATATGGCTATAAACCAGTCGTCTTCACAACATCGTCGCCGACAGGCGAGTTGAAGAACGGACTGGTTTTCTGTCATATCAATAGCTGGCTTACTGGGAGCCGTCTCGTTTCTCTGCCTTTTTCGGATCATTGTGAACCTCTCACAGAGTCGCCCGACGACGTAAATTTCCTGATCCGGTATCTTCGAGCTACGCTGGAACGTCGGGAATGGAAATATCTGGAGATTCGTCCGGTCGAGTGGAATTTTCGCGAAACAGCTGACGGGATCGGCTTGCTACCCGCCGAGACATACTACTTACACACGCTTGACCTGCATCCTGACGTAGATAAGGTGTTCCGAAGCCTTGATAAAGACTGTGTTCAGCGGCGGGTTGAGAGGGCTGAGCGGGCCGGCCTCATTGAGCGCTGTGGCGCGTCGGAAAACCTGTTGAAGGACTTCTACCCTCTGTTTGTAACCACGCGAGGCCGACACCACGTGCCTCCTATCCCGTACGCATGGTTTCGCAACCTGATGGATTGTCTAGGTCCAGCCATGGAGTTCCGATTGGCGTATCAGGGCGAAACTCCCATCGCTGCTATTCTCACATTGCGATTCCGGAACTCTGTTTACTACAAATACGGCTGTTCCGACGCGCAGTTCAATAGACTTGGAGCAATGCCCTGGCTCCTGTGGAGAGCTATCGCAGCAGCGAAATCGAATGGAGCGACTGACTTTGATTTGGGAAGAACAGACGAGGACAACGAGGGTCTGCTCGCATTTAAGAATCACTGGGTGCCGCTGCCCGAAAAACTAGTCTATTGGCGTTTCCCTGAAGGTTCCTCACTCCACCGGGCAGCTGGTTGGAAATGGAAAATGGCAAAGCGCGTTTTCTCATGGATGCCCGACGGCATGCGGACGCTTACGGGAAGAGTGATTTATCGACACATCGGATAGTAGGACGACATATAGGGTCCCGAATGCAGTGCTACAGAGGGCCTCACACTTCAAAAAGAAAGGAACCCAGTCCAAGCCACTATATTAGGGATTTACAAGTCAATTTGTGAGTGACTTAGAATTGGCCGCGCCGTAAGGCCCCGGGGACAAGCAGCGGGACATTTCTCCAGCTGCGGCGAGGAGAAAAGAGGTCAAACTAACCTGTGGTTGAAGCTCTCTCCGATTACTATCGCACATCCGACAGCCAGTTCGACGACACCCCTGTCGCACAACCTTCGGGTGATGAGGGATTCTTTCAATTGGGTCGCGGCGCGATCTGCTACGGGCAATGCCTCACAGGTGTCTCCGCGAGTCTTGGCAATTCCGAGCTCCGCGACGCCCTTCCAACTACCTGCCACGGCGAGGCTGGAATGCAATTGCCGTTTAATCCCTCCGCAATAATTCAAAACCTCCGTCATGAGCGCTATGAAAAGAGCCTCATGCCGAAACGGGAAAAGATTGTTTCTCAAGAGTGGGCCCACAAAGCATATTATTTCGTCCGAAGAGGCTTGCCCACTTCAGTGCGTCGATCCCTCCAAAGAGCTTACTTCAGTGACTGGAGCAGTAGGCCATTTCCTTCCTGGCCCGTAGATTTTACAGTCGACACGATACACGAAAGGCTCTTACAGCTTTCCATGGAACGTGCCGGTCTACGAAGAGTGCCATTCATCTGGTTCTGGCCCGAGGGCGCGCAAAGTTGCCTAATTTTGACTCATGACGTGGAAACCTCAGCCGGTCGGGATTTCACGTCCCAATTGATGAACCTCGATGAATCTTTCGGCCTCCATGCTTCGTTCCAAGTCATCCCCGAAGAACGTTATGAAGTTTCTAGTGACTACGTCCAGGAAATCCGCAATCGCGGGTTTGAATTTAACATCCATGATTTGAATCATGACGGGAATCTGTACCAAGAACGAAACCAATTCCTCCGTCGAGCGAAAAAGATCAACGAATATGTCCACCTGTATGGTGCGCGAGGTTTTCGCGCTGGGGCCATGTATCGCGATCTCGACTGGTACGACGCGTTCGACTTTTCTTACGACATGTCCGTGCCAAATGTTGCCCACTTGGAGCCCAAACGGGGCGGCTGCTGCACGGTTTTCCCTTTCTTCGTTGGAGATATCCTCGAACTTCCCTTAACCACCTGCCAAGACTACTCAGTATTTTATATCCTTAAAGATCATTCGATTGAACTTTGGAAGAAGCAATTCGACTTGATTCGGAAACGAAATGGTCTGATAAGTCTTCTGGCACATCCAGACTACTTGATCGACCGCCGCTCCAGGAAAGTCTATGAGTCGTGGCTTGATTACTTGCGGCAAGCGATTTCCCGCGAAAATATCTGGGCCGCGCTGCCCCGAGAAATCGATCAATGGTGGAGAGCAAGGAGCAAGATGAAATTGGTCCCAAAGGGCAAGGATTGGGAGATTGAGGGCCCTGAGAGGGGAAGGGCCAGAATTGCCTACGCCGTACTCGAAGGCGGCCACCTACGTTATGAGCTCGCAAGTGCGTTTGCCCCACTCGGTATTCGTTCTTAGCCCAATTACAACTACCAGTGAACGCAATTTGCTCTTACCCTGGATCGCCTGGCACCGTGCTGTGACGAGAATGTTACGCAGATAAGAAAATCTCCACTCGCGAACTTAGCAGGGCAAGCCTTCAATTTCGCCCAGGAACGGTCGCGCCGGTTCAGGCGTAGCAATTTTCTCGCGCATGATGGAATGCAGTAACGTAAGCGTCCGAAGCGGCTTTCAATTACCCACAAGTAGGCTGGCTGAGTAGAAGAGGGGCCAGTACCTTGTGTTAGCGAATTCGCGTAGCGCTTTTGGGACTGTAGCTGTGCGTGTGGCTCGCCCGTGGTGAACTGCCGCTATGACGAAGCGGCAGGAGTTGCAACGCTCACGTAAGGTTGATCATGCCACTGCTTCCCAAACCAAGACCTGGATCGATCGCGAACTGGCCGGCAGCGAGTTCAGAGACGCCCGGCTCAACAAGCGGTTTCGAACGCTTTTCGAGCAGCTCTCCGAGGGCACCGGCGAGAGCATTCCTTTGGTTTGCCAGGACTGGGCAAACACAAAAGCAGCGTACCGTTTCCTTTCCAATCCGCGCGTCAGCGAAAGCGACATTTTGGCAGGGCATTTCCAGTCCACGCGCGAGCGTCTCATCGGAGCTAAACTTGTGGGTAATTGAAAGCAGAAGCGTACGCTTACGGAGTAACGTAAGCGTCCGAAGCTGCTTTCAATTACCCACAAGTTTAGCTCCGATGAGAAAGCCCATTTCGATATCGGTGAGACGGGACAGGCCTTTCCAGATGACCTTGTTGCCTGGTGGAGAATCACCGGTGCGCGCAAGATAGCCGCCCAAGCGAGCGAGTTGCAGAAGGTACGAGGAGACCGAGGTTTTCTTGACGCGCTCTTTTTGTCCTTTTGCCAGGTGGTCGAGCAGACGAATTTCCAGCGCGGTAAATGCCAGTGCTGGCGAGGCATCCGGCAGCGCGCGATTCATCATCGTCAGCCAGAAAATCCTCCAACTAAGGATACAGAAAACCGCGATCAGATTGGCCAGCCGCGCTGCTGTCCTCAGCCGCGACTCCTCTGCTTTGCAGCCCGATTTTAGGATCTTATGAAAGGTCTCAATTTTCCAGCGCATAGAATACCATCGAAGCTTCTCAATGGTCTCTTCGCGAGAGTTCACCGGCAAGTCCGTGATCAACTTCCAGTCGATCTTCTCCCGCCCTTGTGGCGTCCCCCGTTCTTGGGCATGAATGACGGTGAGCACGAGTTCCGGATACTGTTTGTGTTTGCCGATCGGAGGAAGAACCCGGATGCGGCGGTATTTGATTTCCAGGATAGCTTTTGACAGATTGCCTTTCCTGTCCCGGACATCGATCCGGTGCAGCCCTTTCACGCGTGTTTCTTGCATCTCATCCGCGATCGTATGTTTTCCGTCTCCCGCAAGACGATCCACGCAGGTGCGCACCAGGAAGTGCGTTCCCTCCTCTTGTGCGGTGCAGAAAAGCTCGTAAATGTCACTCTCGCGGTCACCAATGTGAACGCAGCGCTGCGGGTCATGGAAGAGTGCCGTGGACTGTCTCAGGTTTTCCAGCCAGCGGACACTTTCTTTTTTCTCGATAGGTACTCGCGTCGGATTAATTTTCTTCTTGAGCGCGTTGCAGCCGTTGAATTTTTTACGGGTCCAAAACTTCATGGCCGCCAGTCCCAACGGAAGTCCTCCGATGGTCACTGCCAGACTGGAATGCATCAGAATGCCACAGACAACGTAGTGTTGCGGACTCCCGTCGAGACGCTTTCGGACGGGAGTCCGCTTCACAATACCGACGGACTGGATATCCTCGCGGTGATAGTTGAATTCCGTTGTGTCATGGAGAATCAAAACCGTTACATCAGTTGCGGCAAATCGCTCGCGCGTGGATTGGAAATGCCCTGCCAAAATGTCGCTTTCGCTGACGCGCGGATTGGAAAGGAAACGGTACGCTGCTTTTGTGTTTGCCCAGTCCTGGCAAACCAAAGGAATGCTCTCGCCGGTGCCCTCGGAGAGCTGCTCGAAAAGCGTTCGAAACCGCTTGTTGAGCCGGGCGTCTCTGAACTCGCTGCCGGCCAGTTCGCGATCGATCCAGGTCTTGGTTTGGGAAGCAGTGGCATGATCAACCTTACGTGAGCGTTGCAACTCCTGCCGCTTCGTCATAGCGGCAGTTCACCACGGGCGAGCCACACGCACAGCTACAGTCCCAAAAGCGCTACGCGAATTCGCTAACACAAGGTACTGGCCCCTCTTCTACTCAGCCAGCCTACTTGTGGGTAATTGAAAGCCGAAGCTGGCCGTCTTGACGGCGGATTACGTTAACGGACCAAGTTCTGAGCTAGAGGCGGCGTTCCAGGGCAGGAGTTGGTCGATGCGGTTGATCGGGGTGGTCGGCAATGCGCGTTAGCACATCGCGCAAATAAGCTTCAGGATCAATGTCGTTCAGCTTCGCGGTGCCGATCAGGCTGTAGATCGCGGCGGCACGTTCGCCGCCGCGGTCGGATCCGGCGAATAAATAATTCTTGCGACCCAACACGACGGTGCGCAACGAGCGTTCCGCGGCGTTGTTGTCTATCTCGACGCGGCCATCATCGCAGAAGCGCAACAGCGCTTCCCAGCGGCCAAGCGCGTAACTTAAGGCCCGCGCGGTGTCCGATTTCCTCGACAGCTTGCTCAAGGTTTTTCCAGCCACTGTTTCAGCGCATCCAGCAGCGGCCGCGCTGCGCTGGCCGCGCACCAGGCGACGCTCAGCGGCAGAACGTCCGCGGATTTCTTCCTCGATGGCATAGAGCGCCGCGATCCGTTCCAGCGCTTCTTTCGCGACTGGCGATTTGTGCGCCTCATGCAGATCGTAAAACTTTCTGCGCACATGCGCCATGCATGCCGCTTCCTTCACTCGCCCGTTTTCGTAAACCGCATCGTACCCTGCGTAGCCATCGGCCTGCAGCGTTCCGGTGAAATTGCGCAGGTGTGCTTGCGGATGCTCGCCTTTGCGATCAGGCGTGTAGGCGAACCACACTGCCGGCGGCGTGGCGTCTCCCGCGGGACGATCATCGCGAACGTAGGTCCACAGCCGCCCGGTTTTTGTTTTGCCGTTGCCCGGCGCCAGCACCGGAACCGGCGTGTCATCCGCGTGCAGTTTCTCTCCGGCCATCACGTGCCGTCGCAGCGCTTCCACCAGCGGCTGTAGCAACGCACTCGTTCCGCCCACCCAGTCCGCCAGCGTCGAACGATCCAACTCCACTCCTTCGCGAGCATAAATTTCCGACTGGCGATACAACGGCAGATGATCACAGTACTTCGACACCAGCACATGCGCCAACAGCCCCGGCCCGGCCATGCCCCGTGCGATCGGACGGCTCGCTGCTTCCGCTTGCACGATCTTGTCGCAGCACGCGCAAGCCAGCTTTGGCCGCACCTGCCGAATCACTTTGAAATGTGCCGGTACATACTCCAGCGTTTCCGAGACATCTTCGCCCAGAGACTTCAACTTGCCACCACAGTCCGGACACGCTTCTTGCTTCGGCAGGATGTTGCGCGTCTCCCGCGGCAGATGCGCAGGCAGCGGCCGCCGCGCCGGTTTTGTTGCTGCTTTCGCGGCGCTGGTGCGGAAACTGCAGGCGTTTGCAGCGCCAGTCTTTTCCGCCTGCGCCGCTTCCAGTTCGTCCAGCTGCAACTCCAACTGCTCGATCTGCCGCTCCCACTTCTCCGACTTGCGCCCGAACTGCATCCGCCGCAGCTTGGCGATCAGCAGCTTCAAGTGCTCGATCTCGGCGTCGCGCGAGACCAATTGGATCTTTGGAGGAGTTCTTCGTGCTGGGGGAAATCCGCATGCAGTAACGATTTGCGTGTGTTGGGCGACAACCAAGGCCCGCAGTGCAAGCGGATCCAGCTGCTGGAGATCGGGCAGAGAGGGGAAGACGCCACTCACGCACTCAGGCTACACCCTATTTTTTAACGCAAAATAAAAACCGCAAGAATATAGAAAAAACTTTTCGCTCACACCGCCATCTGTGGCGCTTGCGTGCGCACCGGACGGCGCCAATCGATCCCTTCCAAGAGCATCGAGAGCTGCGCTGGGGTTAGCGACACCGTGCCGCTCGTCGCCTGTGGCCAGATGAATCGCCGCGCTCCAATCGCTTGGCGAACAGACACAGCCCATCACCGTCCCACCACAGCAGCTTGATTAAATCACCGCGTCGCCCGCGAAACAAGAACACCTGACCTGAAAACGGATTTTCTTTGAGCACGGTTTGCACCATCCCGCTCAGTCCCACAAAGCCCCGCCGCAAGTCGGTCACGCCCGCGACGATCCAAATGCGCGTCCCCGCCGCCAGCCCGATCATCCCAGCAACTGCTCCAGCACCGTGCGCAGTGCTTCCGCATCCACACGGCCGATGACGCGAAGTTTTCCCTTCGGAAGTTCCACGTGAATCGCGCCCGCTGCTTCCGTGGTTCGCTGCGCGGCTCGTCGCTCGACCTGTCGATTCGTTTTGCGCAGCCTTGCCCCGGTCACGTGAACCGGCAGCAGGTTCACCGTCAGGGCATTTCCCTCGCCCAACAGCCCTTGCCGATACTGGCGGCGCCAGGCGAAGACTTGGTTCGCGTTCACCCCATGCGCCCGCGCCACGCGCGCTACCGACGCGCCCGGCTGCAGTGTCTCTTCAACGATTCGCCGCTTCTCCTCGATCGAATGCCGCCGACGCTGCGGCACTCTCTTAACCACCGCTTGCCCCGATGTGTCCACTTATCCCCCAAGTGGACACAACCGTACGTGCCCACTTGGCTTATCTTCGTCAACTAAACATAATCCGTCGACACGGCCCTCGGATGACGCTTACGGAGTAACAGCATTCGTTATCGATTCGAATGCCAAGTTAGAAGAGCTTGGTTTTGCACGATGATTGTTCTTAGTAAGTTGCCGACCAGTTTGGTTTAAATCTGTGTTGCGTCGAGCATCATCCCTTTTCTTCAGAGCGGCTCAACATAACCGATTGTCTTTTAGTCATCGCTGTTAGAGGCGGTGGCAGTGATTGCATTTGAATACTCACTAGCGTTGAGCGCCGCATCTATGGCTCGCACGCGATAGCGGTAGACCTTGGGAGAACGTAGAGTGGAATCGACAAACGCTGGATCGCTAGTCGCGCCGATTGGTGCAAAATCGCTGCATGCGGCTCCTTGACAACGCTCCACCTCATAGTTTGCGACACCGACGTTATCGCTTGACGCGTTCCACGAAAGAGTTATCGGCATATGTGCTGTGGGAGTCGCTGACGCCCTTACCGCGACCACAGCTGATTCCCAAGTGGCAGCCGTGCTAACGAGAAAAGTAGCGCTGTACCTACCGGGTGTTGCGGCTAATCCAGACTCTGCGACAAGGAAATGGGAAGATGCGGAACGTTGAAGGGCAAATCCGCTGCCGGGTTTCCAAGTTTCAGTAATCGAGCTCTTGCCAAAACCGATCAAGAGATCATTGTTGTGTGCCGTCAAGATGTTTGGACTAGATACAGCCAAGGACTGGGTCCCAGCGTCGTCGCCGATTGTGGAAACTGCGTCAATAGGATCCGCGGCATTCGCACCTCTGATCACAAATATTGAGATTACCAACGGCTGCTCCACCGAAAGCGTGAGCGTAAAGGTATGCGCGTGCCCTACAGTAGGATTTTTCGCATACCAAATCTGCGACCGGAGATCAAAACCGGCGGTCGAATTTGTTGGACCGGTTGCGGCTATCCAGGTGTTATGCAAACTGTCGGATGGAGTCATCATTACGCCTGCATGCGATGAAGCACACGCCACAATTAAATCACCACCAGTGCTGTCAAAGCTGGCGGTTGTATGCTCCTTCAGGAAAGTCCGATTGAGGTACCCCTCCACCCGTTGAACGATTGGCGCCGGACCGCCGCTCAAATACTGCGGAGCAGTCGGCGGCAAGGTATCTGGCGCAACCCAATCTGCAATTCTTCGATCGGCCTCGTCGATGACCCGCATTGCAACGCTAGAGCGAATAGCACTGCGGATCCCAAGCCCGCCAAGATAATGCTTAAAGATCAGAAAACACATGACTAATGCAAGAAATGCGCTAACAGGTCTTCGCAAATAGGACCTCCGGAGCATTGTGAATTAAGAAAAGCACCACCAGTTGCATACCCTTGAAAAGCGCTAAATTTCGCGGTTCTTACTTTGCATAGCATTTAGGTACGCTCTTTATGTCGTCTTGTACTGGTCGATATATCTAATTTTGGCTCTTGGCTCCTGTATCCTGATGATCCACTTAGCCTCCACATCAGAAATTTGTGACTGGGGCAGCTACAACTTCTCCTCTCCCGAGGCGAATCAATTCCCGCTCAATCCGTAAAGCCCGCGGTCAGTTCCAGCATCACGTGCTTTTCTGGAACTCACCTACTTAAATGTGACCATCTGCATAACCCAGGGGCCGGAGGAGCTCAGGGTAGCTGTCGCGCTGTTGGCTCCGGTTGCGGACACGATTTTGTCTTCGGCAAGATCGCTATCGGGTGAGGTGATGATCCTGGAAGTGAAGCCGCTGCCGGCTGCTGCGGTTGTCGTGAAAATGGTGTCCGCGCCAAAGATCAGCTCATTGGCGGCAGTGGTCGTTGCCGTGCCACTGTTGGGCGTCGTACTGCTTCCGCTCGCTCCTGCCGTGACATCCAGCGTGGTCACTCCCTTGTATTCCAGGATGCGCACATCGGGGTAGGCAGCTGCTTGGCTGAATGTGACGGTCACGGTGTTGGTCCCGCCGGCGATGTTGCTCGCGTAGTAGATCGATTGCCGCATCGCCGTCCCGCTGGTCGGCCCGATGGCCAGAGTGTAGGTGTTTCCTACACTGTCCTTCACCGATTGCACGGTTGCGGTCGTGTCGTTCCATCCCACGACCACGATGTTCAGATCCCCTGACGTCTGCGCTCCCGGAAAAGTCACCGGAACCGTTGCCGTCGGCGATTGCGGCGTTGCCGAAGCTACCTGTGCGAAACCGATGGCTACTGCCGCATTGTAAGTGAACCCGTTAGCCAGGCTTCCGCTCTGCCCGTTGACCGTCACCGTCACGGTCACCGCCCCGGCGCTGCCTGCTGGCGTGTGGCGGTAATGCTTGTGCTGCTCACCACGACCACGTTGGTCGCCGCAACAGTTCCAAACTTCACCGTGGCTCCCGAGGCGAAGTTCGTTCCCGTGATGGTGACCGCCGTCCCGCCCGCTACCGGACCGTTGTTCGGCGACACGCTGCTCACCGTCGGGACTACGACATAGGTGAAACCACTTGCCAAACTCCCACTCTGAGCGCCTGGATTAGTGACCGTCACGGTCACTGCTCCCGCGCTGCCAGCTGGTGTTGTGGCGGTGATCTGTGTTGCGCTCACAACCACTACGTTCGTTGCGGCTGTGGCTCCGAAGGAGACCGTCGCTCCGGAGACAAAGTTGGTTCCCGTGATGGTGACTGCCGTCCCTCCGATCGTTGACCCAGTATTCGGTGAAACACTGCTGACTATGGGTGGAATGACGTAAGAGAACCCGCTGGGCAGGCTTCCGCTCTGTCCGTTGACCGACACCGTCACGGACACTGCTCCTGCGCTGCCTGCTGGCGTCGTGGCGGTAATGCTTGTGCTGCTCACCACGACCACGTTGGTCGCCGCGGCAGTCCCAAACTGTACAGTCGCTCCGGCAGCAAAGTTCGTTCCCGTGATGGTGACCGCCGTCCCGCCGGCTACCGGACCGTTGTTCGGCGATACGCTGCTCACCGTCGGTATCACGACATAGGTGAACCCACTCGCCAAACTCCCACTCTGAGCGCCTGGATTAGTGACCGTCACGGTCACTGCCCCCGCGCTGCCGGCGGGTGTCGTGGCGATGATCTGTGTTGCGCTAACGACCACCACGTTCGTTGCGGCTGTGGCTCCGAAGGAGACCGTCGCTCCGGAGACAAAATTCGTCCCCGTGATGGTAACGGGGATGCCTCCAGCGGTGGATCCGCTATTCGGGGAGACGCCTGTTACTGTTGGCGGAACGACGTAGGTGAATCCGTTAGTCAGGCTTCCGCTCTGTCCGTTGACGGTCGCCGTCACGGTCACTGCTCCTGCGCTGCCTGCTGGCGATGTCGCAGTAATGCTTGTGCTGCTCACCACGACCACATTGGTCGCCGCGGCAGTCCCAAAGGTTACCGTGGCTCCGGCAGCGAAGTTTGTTCCCGTGATGGTGACCGCCGTCCCGCCCGTTGCCGGACCGTTGTTTGGCGATACGCTACTTACGGTGGGTACCCCCACCTGAGGGGCCTGCGTGCTGGCAGACACCGTATTGGAATATGGGCTCAGATTGCCTCCCGAATCCGTGGCCCGAACACGGTAGTTATATATCGTGGACGATGGTAATCCTGTGTCCGTAAAAGTCGTGGCTGTCGACGTGCCGATCTGTGCGAAATTAGTGCAGGTAGCACCTTGGCAGCGCTCCACCAGGTAATTGCTCACTCCCAGCGGATCAGACGAAGCAGTCCATGAGAGCGCAATTTGAGACGCGCTGGCTGTTGTAACTGCTGGCTCCACAGCAACAGCTGCGGCTTGCCAGGTCGCGGCCGCATTGATGGTGAATGTTGGATTATCCGTGCCGGGTGGTGCGACGGACTCTGTTTCGGCATCCAGGAAGTTTGAAGATGCCGCTGGCTGTGGCGTAAAGCCAGGCCCGGAAGTAAATGTTTCTCCGATAGAACTTTTTGCAAAGCCAATCAAGAGGTCGTTGGCGATTGTTGTCGCTATGTTCGGGCTCGCAACGTTGAGCGACTGCGTCCCAGCATCGTCTCCAATTGTTGAGACCGCATCGATGGGGGCGGGAATATTGGATCCTTTAACGACGAATATGGACATCACGAGCGGTTGCGCAGCCGAAAGATTGAGTGTGAATATCTGACCGGGACCGACGGTTGGATTCTTTGCATACCAAATCTGTGATCGGAGATCGAAACCCGTTGTGGTGCTCGTAGGGCCAGCTATGGAAATCCAAGTGTTGTTGAAGCTGTCGGACGGAGTCATCGTAACGCCAGCGTGAGAAGACGCGAACACCACAATCGCGTCACCCCCGGTACTGTCAAAAGGCGCGGTCGTATGCGTGGTCTGGGAATTAGAGTTGTAATAGCCCTGTGGGTTTTGAACGATGGGGCCGGGTCCCGTCAAGTTCGACGGAGCAGTTGGGCCTACAACAGCGCCCGCGGTTGTAAACGTGACCATCTGCATGACCCAGGGACCGGAGGAGGACAGAGTGGCCGATGCGCTATTGCCGCCGGCCGTGGTCACTGTCTTGTCTTCCGCGAGGTCGCCGTCCGGAGTGATGATGCGCGAAGTGAATCCGCTGCCCACAGCGCCGGTGCCAGTGAACACGGTATTTGCACCAAAGATCAGCTCATTCGGAGCGGTGGTTGTCGCAGAGCCACTGTTCGCAGCCGTACTATTCCCGCTCGCGCCTGCTGTGACATCCAGCGTGGTCACTCCCTTGTATTCCAGGATGCGCACATCGGGGTAGGCAGCCGCCTGGCTGAATGTGACGGTCACCGTATTGGTCCCGCCCGCGATGTTACTCGCGTAGTAGATCGATTGCCGTAGCGCTGTCCCGCTGGTCGGCCCGATGGCCAGAGTGTAGGTGTTTCCTACACTGTCCTTCACCGATTGCACGGTTGCGGCCGTATCGTTCCATCCCACGACCACGATGTTCAGATCCCCTGACGTCTGCGCTCCCGGAAAAGTCACCGGAACCGTTGCCGTCGGCGATTGCGGCGTTGCCGAAGCTACCTGTGCGAAACCGATGGCTACTGCCGCATTGTAAGTGAACCCGTTAGCCAGGCTTCCGCTCTGCCCGTTGACCGTCACCGTCACGGTCACCGCCCCGGCGCTGCCTGCTGGCGATGTCGCAGTAATGCTTGTGCTGCTCACCACGACCACGTTGGTCGCCGCAACAGTTCCAAACTTCACCGTGGCTCCCGAGGCGAAGTTCGTTCCCGTGATGGTGACCGCCGTCCCGCCCGCTACCGGACCGTTGTTCGGCGAAACGCTGCTCACCGTCGGTATCACGACGTAGGTGAACCCACTTGCCAAACTCCCGCTCTGAGCGCCCGGATTAGTGACCGTCACGGTCACTGCTCCCGCGCTGCCAGCCGGTGTTGTGGCGGTGATCTGTGTTGCGCTCACGACCACCACGTTCGTCGCGGCGGTGGCGCCAAAGGAGACCGTCGCTCCGGAGACAAAATTCGTTCCCGTGATAGTGACAGGCGTCCCACCTGCGGTAGATCCGCTATTTGGTGAAACACTGCTGACCGTGGGTGGAATGACGTAGGAGAACCCGCTGGGCAGGCTTCCGCTCTGTCCGTTGACGGTCACTGTCACGGTCACCGCGCCCGCGCTGCCGGCTGGCGATGTGGCAGTAATGCTTGTGCTGCTCACCACGACCACGTTGGTCGCCGCGGCACTTCCAAACTGTACAGTCGCTCCAGCAGCAAAATTCGTTCCTGTGATGGTGACCGCCGTCCCACCCGCTATCGGACCGTTGTTCGGCGAAACGCTGCTCACCGTCGGTATCACGACATAGGTGAACCCGCTCGTCAAAGTTCCAGTCTCTCCATTAACAGTCACAGCCACGTCGACTGCGCCTGCGTTGCCCGCGGGCGTAATGCATGTGATTTGCGTCGAACTTACAACTACAACGTTCGTCGCCGACGCATTGCCGTCGCCACCCTGTCGCCCGGCGCCAAACGTCACCGTTGCTCCAGCGGCAAAGTTCGTCCCGGTAATCGTGACAGACGTCCCTCCTCCGGTGGATCCGCTATTTGGGGAAACGCCTGTCACTGTTGGCGGAACAACGTAAGTAAAACCGTTGACAAGACTTGCGTTCTGGCCCCCAGAAGTCACGCTAACAGTCACCGCTCCCGCGCTACCCGCCGGGGAAGTAGCCGTAATCTCCGTGGCGCTTACAACGACTACATTCGTCGCCGCCGCGGTTCCAAAGGTTACCGTCGCGCCCGAAGCAAAATCTGTCCCAGTGATTGTGACGGCAGTCCCGCCGGCTGGAGGGCCATTGCCCGGAGAAACACCACTGATCGAGAGCCCCGCAACATAGGTAAATCCGTTCGTCATGCTCCCACTCTGCCCGGTGGGATTGGTAACCGTCACGGTCACCGCTCCGGCAGTGCCTGCAGGCGCGGTCGCAGTGATGCTTGTACTATTCGAGACGACCACGTTAGTTGCCACGCTACTGCCGAAAGTTACCGTCGCACCCGAAGCAAAGTTCGTCCCCGTGATCGTCACGGCAGTACCTCCGACCGTCGAGCCGGAACTGGGGGACACACTGGTCACTGTAGGAGAGGGAGTAGCCACGGCGGCGAACGCGACCATCTGCATAACCCACTGACCGGAGGGACTTACGGGAGCTGTCGCACTGTAGCTGCCCGTGGCGGCCACCAAGTGGTCTTCAGCGATGTCTTTATCAGGAGTCGTGATGATCCGATTGACGTACCCTGTTCCAGGACCAGTGGTCTGAGTGGAAACAGTGTTGGCGCCGAATAGCAGATCTTGAGCATTCGTCGTCGTCACCGCCGTGGTTGCGCTACTAGTGCTATTGCCCGTGGCTGCTGCGGTGACGTCCACCGGACCAGTAGTGCTTACACCGCTGTACTCAAGGATGCGGACATCGGGATAAGCCGCTGCGCCGCTAAAGGTCACTGTCACGGTGTTTGCGCCCGCGGCCGCCGCCTTGATGTTCTTGGCGTAGTAGATCGCTTGGCTAAGTCCCCCGGCGGAATTCTGCGTGGGCCCGACAGCTAGGGTGTACGCATTGCCCTCGTTGTCCGTTACGGAACTGACAGTGTGGGAAACGTCGTTCCAACCGACTACTACGACGTTCAAATCACCCGCAAACTGGGGGCCGGAGTATGAGACAGGAACTATGGTTTGTGGAGATTGCGGTGTAGCCGAATTCACCTGCACAAAGCTGATACTTCCCGTTTGTGCCCCGATCGTATAATCGCCCACAGCAATACTGCTGTTGTTCAATCCCGGAGCGGCGGCGATCGCCTTAATTGTCGCGGTCGAGGGCACAGTAATCGGACCGGAGTACAGAGTTGACGAAGTCGTAGGCGTGGTGCCGTCGAGAGTGTAGTAGATTGCTGCGCCCGATGTTGCGTCCGTAATGGTCACTGTTTGCGGCGTCAAATACGCTCCCGGAGTGGGGCTAAACATAGGAACATCCGCTGCCGCCGCCTGCGCTAACAATCCGTAAACGGTCAGAGTGCCTACGCCACCGACATACACTTTGCCGTTGGCAACAGTAGGAACGACAAATTTCACCGCATTTCCAGCTTGATCGCGGTTACTTGCCGCCATCGTGCTGTCCCAGAGTTCGTTGCCCAAGTTATATGGATCAAACGCGTAAAGAACTGCCGGGCCAGTTGGGGCTCCGTTCGTGCCGCTCGCGGAGGAATCAACCGTCCAGAGGATGCCGTTCGATGTTCCCGCCGCCGAGATCACGGGAGTCAGTCCTGGGAATGCAACGGAGAAATTCGACTGTGAGGTGGGCCCCGTGTTGAAAAGTCCGGTCGTAGTGTTGAAGGCGTACGCTTGCAGCGGTGAACTAGCCGCACCGATATAGAAAGTGTTCTGCCAAAATGTTCCGGAGGCGGCGATCATGTTGCCTCCTAATGACCACGACTGGACAGCAGAATTGTTGTTGGCGCTGTTGTAATGGCCCATGTTGTCTCGGTTTACGAGATAGACAATTCCTTCCTTGCCGCCGCCGATCAAGAGGTGGGGATATGGGCCTGAAACCGAATCCATGAGCGTTACTGCTCCCCCTTGGCCTAAATCGATATTATTCGCGCCCAAATTACTCTGGTCGTCTGGGGTGAACCAGTCAGAAAGACTGAGCCCGCTCGTCGTGCTCAATTTAAGGAAGCTATCCGAAAACTCTGTGTTTCCGTCGTAGGTTCCGTTGCTGGTGATTACGAACAGGTTGTTACTGCTATCGAAAACCGGAGCGCTCCCGGACATCCAAATGCCGCCGCCGTTCGAGTTCGGCGTCGTGCAGTATGCGCTAACAAATGCCATCGTTGTGGCGTTGTACCCAAGGATCCATCCGTGCCAGGGAGAATTGTCGCCGTGCGACCCCGAGGCCATATAAACTATGCCATTCACGAGCGCCAGGCCCGGCCTTTGGTTTTGCCGGAGCGGAATGTAGGGAAGGGAGCCATTGGATGATCCATTCCCGCTTCCGCTCACACTCGCGGAGAGGACAACCGGCGCGCCAGAGGTTTCCGCGCCAGTGGCAAGAACCAATCGGTGGAGGCGCTGGTAATACTGCCCGCCCTCTTTTGTAGCAGAGACCACGTAAAGATAACCTGTCGTGGGATCGATGACCGGCGTGGACGTAATGCCGATCTTCGTGGGGATATCGCCTGTTTCGCCCGTGTCCGCAGGCGGAATTGGAGTTGCTCCACTTCCCGCGCCGTAAGCGGACGTCAGCAGAGATGCTTTCCAGTATTGCGTGCATGTTGTTCCACTTCCACTGTCTGCGTCGAACGCGTAGACCGTGTCATTCTGCGTCGCGACAATCACGATATTATGCGTTCCACCGCCGATGGCGACATTGGCTACCCACAACGGTTGCGCATAGACGCTTTCATCCACCGTGCAAGCGAACAACTTTCCGAACGAAGAAATATTCACGTTGGACGAATTCAGCAAGAACTCATGGCTATTGATGCTAGTTCGGGTGCCATCATTTCGGTATGTGAAGACTCCAGCCAAGTCCGTAACGCCAATGGTTGCAATCGCGCTTTGTGTCACGTCCGCAACGCTTGTTGCTGTTACTTGGTACACCCCGCCCGTTTTAGGTGCTGTGTACACCGCGGAAGTCGTCGTCACAGAGCTCAAGACGCCGCAGCCAGTGCCTGAACAACCTGACCCAGAAACGCTCCACGTCACCCCATCACCCGAAGAGTCGTTCGCAACAGTGGAGGTAAGAGTCACCGATTGCCCTAAGGTCAGACCAAATGTCTGCGGAGTTATAGCAACGCTGACTTGAGGTGGAGGTGGTGAGGCAGGGGCTGGAGCTGCACCGTACAGCAAAGCCAACGCCAGGCTGAACGTGCCAACGAAGAATAAGGCCAGGCCAGCGCTACCCACAGAAACCAACTTCGAAGCAAACTGCGTCTTCATTAAGCCTCCAGGGCCCCTCGCCGCAACGCGCTTATGACTTGCACTTAGCGGCCCGCCAAAGATTCGAGAATCCTCGTCCGGATGGAAACACCCACAGATCCTGCCCAATTCTCTGTCTATCTAGAGGCAATTGTGCTGCCCTAAGATTTCTGTTCTTTCACGAAGGGTGTTTAAGTAAGTGTATTAATTTCAACAAGATATGCGCAGCTGCCGAATTGAAGCCAATCCACTTCCCAGGTCGAAAGTGAAAACGTTTAGCCCCAGTGGGAAAAGACGTGCTTTGGCGAACTACCCTGGCTGCTTCGACGGGGGTTTTTCTATTGGCCCCTGTGCGTTCAGCAAGCCCGGTCTTGAATACGGATCACAGTCCCGCATAACGCCCTGGCGCACCCAGAGAGCATGAAAACGGCGGCTGACAGCCTCCGCCGACGGCTAACACGCGGAAGGACCCCTCTGTCCGTAAGGTGGGTCGCAGGCAGTTATTTTCAGGGGGGTGTCAGGGGGCCGGTCGGAAGGCGACGGTGCTGTCGGCCCAGCTGCCTGTGGCGAGGCCCACGTACATGGTCTCCCAGGTGATGCCGACGGGGGCTGTCCCGGTGGTCCAGTAGTGGCCCCAGCCATTGTTTTGGTCGATAGGTTCGGGGCCGCTCTGATCTTCCCCGTCAAATGTGTTGGTATCGAAATACCAGCCGGAACCGGCGAGTCCCGCGCCGGTGTTCCAGTCCCAGATGACTTCGGTAAAGATGAGCTCACCCGCTTCCGCAGGCGAGATCGTAAAGGGCATGGTCAGGTTGCCGGCGTTGGATTGCGAGCCTGTGGCACCACCGGTGGTGTCCAGCGGGGCGGCAGCAGCGCCGGTTACGTCGTACAGGAAGAAAGTGAAGTCTCCGTCGGTAGCGCTCCAGCTGACGGTGAGGCGCAGGTTGCCGGATGTGTTGGCACTTCCGGCGTAAAAGGCTTGCGTGACATCGTTACCAGCCTCGATTTGAGTGGCACCCGCTTGGGCCCAGGCATTTTTGTTATTGTCGGTCAAGCCGGTCACTGTGCAAGCGGTGTAGCCACCGCCAATCATAGCTACGAGCAGATTGCCGGAGGACGGGAACTGCACGACGGTTGGGTTGGGAAATGGATTTCCAGTACCTCCGGCGTCGGCGTGGTATGGAACATTTTCGTGCACGAGATGAACGATACGCATGCCAGTGGGGACGCCGCCCGTGGCGCCAGTCTTCAAGAGAATGCCTGCGGAGATCCACTTTTGACTGGTACCCATCGAAAAGGTGGGATTGATGGCGCTGGTGGAGTTATAGACGCCGTATTGAGCAGCCCAGCCATCCAGAATGTCGGCGCTCAGAAGGCTCCAGGAAATGCTGCTTTGCGAACCAGCCGTGAAACTGGATTGGTTCGTGGAGAGACTAAAAGCTACTTGATAGGCCAGATCGCCGGTGACGCTGGGAGTCAAGCTACCCGAGGAGACGGACGTGCCGGAGCCTTGGGCGCCGGAGCCAGCGCCGTCGACACCGACAACGTTGTCAAATTCGGTGGCCATCGGCTGAACATAACCGCCCGGATCGGAACTGAAGCAAACGGAGACAAGGCGAGCGCCGGCGACAACGTTAAGGGCGGTGGCAATTCCGATGGATTGCTTGTCCGTGGAATCGAAATAATTGACCTGGACGGAGTAGGAGTTGCCCATGTCGTCGTGGACGGACGGAGTGGGATTGCTGTTGAACGTGAAACCGACAACGACGGTGTTTCCGGCGGTAGTGAAGTTGGAAGCTGGAAATGGTAGCAGTACGGGCTGGTGAAAGTGTTGTTGACGGAGCCCCCGCCGCGGGTGTTCGAACTACTGACATGCTGAACCAGCGCGGCAACCGCTGGAGTGCCCCCATTGGAGGAAGTGACCATAAGGGAGGCCCCTGGACTGACCACACTGCCTACACTCGCGGTGATCTGGACCGTGCCTACGGCTATGCCTGTCGCGAGACCCGTTGTAGAGCCTACCGTTGCAAACAGCGTGTTTGAAGAGGACCACGTCGCGCTTGAAGTGACATCCTGTGTGCTGCCATCGCTGAAAGTCCCGGTGGCGGAGAATTGTAGTGTGGAGCCCTGGAGGAGCGAGGAATTGGCTGGTGCAACGGCGATCGAAGTTAAGGTCGGGTTTGGAGGACCTGCTTCGCCCGACGAGGCGGCCCTAAACGCTACCATCTGCATAATCCAAGAAGCCGAAGAGCCGAGGGGCGCGCTGGCCGAGTAGCTTCCGGTCGAGCTAACAATTTTGTCCTCCACCATGTCGCCATCGGGGTTTGTCAGGATGCGCTGGGTGAAACCGCTCCCTGGCCCTGTGGTCAGGCTGACGACGATGTTTGCTCCGAGAATCAGGTCGCTGGCATTGGTTGTCACTGCCGTGGGGGACGCACTCGACGTGCTCTTGCCAGTCGCCGAAGAGACGACATCGACAGGGGTAACAGGATCAACGCCGGAGTATTCGAGAACTCGAATGTCCGCGGACGCCGCTGAACCGTTGAAATTCACGGTTACTGCATTTGCGCCAGCGGATGCGGCGCGAATGTTTTTTGCAAAATAGATTGATTGCGTGAGTGCGGCAGAGACTTGGGCAGGACCGACAGCCAGAGCATATACGTTACCATCTGAGTCGCCTACCGAATTTACACTGGCGGAAGTATTGTTCCAACCAACAACGACGACGTTGAGGTCTCCCGCAATCTGCGAGGCAGAGTAGGGTACAGTGACGGTGGTTTCGCCCGACTGCGGTGTAGCGTAATTGGCTTGCACGAAGGCGATGGGCGCGTTGTTCGTGTTCGTAACCGTGAGAGTCGCAACGGTCGCGGTATTCGAATAGTTGCTGAGGTTACCGGCCGCATCGGTGGCTCGCACACGATAGCTATAGGAAGTGGAAGCCGTAAGTCCGGTGTCGCTGTACGTGGTTCCCGTGGGAGTAGCGATCTGCGAGAAAGATGTGCAGCCGGAACCTAGGCAGCGTTCGAGGAGATAGCCCGTCACGCCTACGTTGTCCGTGGAAGCTGTCCAGGAAAGATTGATCTGACTTGTGCTGATGGCCGTGGCCGCTAGGCTGCTGGGCGCAGTGGGAGGAGTCGTATCTACCAGTGCCGGCGTCACGACGGTTGCGACATTGGAAAAGGTACTGAGGTTTCCGGCCGCGTCGGTGGCCTGTACTCGGTAGCTATAAGAAGTGGAAGCCGTAAGTCCCGTGTCGCTGTACGTGATTCCCGTGGGAGTAGCGATCTGAGAAAAACTTGTGCAGCCGGAACCTTGGCAGCGCTCGAGTAGATAACCGGTTACGCCGACGTTGTCCGTGGAAGCGGTCCAGCTCAGATTGACGGCCGTTGGGCTGCTCGATGTTGCCGTGAGATTGGAAGGAGCAGTTGGCGGTTGGGTATCGGTCGTTTGCAATATTGGCGTAACCATGTCGTTCTGGATTTCTGCCGCTGTAATAGCCAAGTTGTAGACACGCACCTCGTCTATGATTCCCGTGAAATACTGGCCGTATGCGGCGTCGCCTCCAATTTGCAGAGCTTGGGTCGAACTGGTGATGGAATCGGAAACCGCGCGGCTGGCCACCTGCACTCCGTTGACATAGAGCAGGAGCGTGGTGCCGTCGTACGTTGCGGCAAGATGTGTCCAGGTGTTGGCAGCCAGAGAGGAAACGCCCGCCAAGTACTGATCGCCGTGCGAGGCAAACGTCGCGCCAATGGCGGGAGGGTGCTTCGAAACGCCGGATCCAGCTTCAAGAAAGTAAATATCGTTTTGTTTGTAAATGACATCTTCCCAGGAAGCGGGAACACTCGTCGAAGACACCCATGCTTCGAGGGTCATTCCGCTAGAGAGATGCAGGGATGCCGAGTCGTTAATAATCACGCGAGAAGACCGTCCATTGAAAGAAAGGGCGCTACCGTATTTTCCTGAGGTGGTCCAGGTGGCCCCAGATATGGTTCCGTTGTTGCCGTTGCCCGAAGAATCCGAGACGGTAGTCCCCGAGCCTTCGTTGAAGCTGTAGGCCGCGACGAGGCCAGATATGGCGGCATCTACTCGCGAGGGGGAGCACTGGGCAAGGAGGAACGCGGCGGCGCAAGAGAACGATAGACAGGTTATCCAGCCCCAGAATGAAGATCGATTAGCTGATTGTCCGGTAGCATTCCAACGCAAACGCATAGCGCAGCCTCCCTGTAGACCGATTGAGCGGATCCCGGAATTTCCAGGACAAACATTCACTTCAACCAGGGGGCTAGGGGCCCAGATCTGAAGTTATTGCTTGAATCAGATATGAAGCTTACGTCTTAGGACCGGTTCGCTTGGTTTTCTCGGGGCGGGGCGAGAAGACCGACTTCTCTCTGGAGGCGCCTTGAATTCCGGTCACAACTCTAAATCGAAAAAGACACTGGGCTACATGCGCTGGGAGGGCCAGTTTAGAGTTTCAAACTTAGAGAGGCTTTCGAAGCCACCTCTAGGCGCGCCATTAGTTTAGCAATCGAGGGCAATTTGTCTAGACAAAAATCGCAGAAATAAAAGCTAAAGATGTGCAATATCGAACAGGCGGAAATTAGTAGAATAACGAAAAGGACTAATTCTAAAATGAACATATTTCAGTAGTCTTGGCATCGCCAGCGCGTTTCACGCTTGACGTGCCCTCTTGAAATAATTGCTCCCACGCCCTAGGTTACTTTCGCCAACGGCCGGGCAGCGAGCTTGGTGGACTCATGCGAAAGCGCGATAGAGCCTCTCCAAGGTTTTGGATGAACGCTTCCGAGGTGTACACATCGGCGCCGCTTTGTAGGCTGCCAGGAGGGGCAATCGGTTCAACTTCATCCAACTGAAATTCATGTGCCACGCCTTCAACTATTTCAGGCTCGATGGGCCGCTTTTGATTTGCGTATCCGTTGATAAGCGAGTGCTCACACAAGAGATTGATGACGCGCGGAATGCCCAATGAATAGAGGTACACAGTTTCAAGTGCCCTGGGACTGAATATTGGCTGCCCATTATCCGCAGCGCCCGCGATCTTCAGCCGCTGAATCACATAATCGTGCGTCTGCTGTTTGCTGAGAGGTCCCGTCTTGCAGCGAAGCATGATGCGCTGCCGCAATTGCCTCAGCTGAGGCAGCTTCAGCTTCTCCTCCAGTTCGGGTTGCCCTGAAAGGACGATCTGCAGAAGTTTCTCCGTCGAGGTTTCGAGGTTGGTGAGCATCCGAACTTCCTCGAGGACCGGAAAGGTCAAATTCTGCGCCTCGTCAATGATCAGCACCGCGGTTTCGCCGGCTCGAAATCTGTCCAGCAGCCATTGGTTCAATTTCATCAACTGGTGGCTTTTGGAACGCGAATCGCACACGATTTCAAATTCGGCGAGGACGAAGTCGAACAGCTGTAGCGAATTCATCCGGGAATTGAAGAGGAAGGCCGTTTTAGCCCTGCGTTGAGACAACCAGTTCAGGAGTTGGTTGATTAACGTTGTCTTTCCCGTCCCGACCTCTCCAGTAAGGCTAATGATGCCTTTCCGGGTGTGAATTCCATATTTTAGACTGGACAGAGCTTCTTCAACCTCTTCTGTCATGAACAGGAAGCGAGGATCGGGGCTAACGTTGAAGGGGTTATCCTTTAGCCCGTAAAATTTTTTGTACATGTTCTTTGTTCGTCTCTGCCAGCTCCCGCCGGCCCTTCCCAACTTCGATTTTCTTCTACGCTCCCATTTTACAGGATGTTCCAGTCTTTGCTTAAGGCGTTCTAGTGCAGCACGAATGGCCGCGCGCGCCAGCTCATTCCCACGGAAATCATGTGCGTTGTGAAGCTCGTGCCGCAATTCGGTCCAACACAGGTCGTATTGCTTGAAGTCTCAATATTGGCCGTATAGCTCAGCCTAAAATCCAGAGTTCGGCTAAGGGGTCGCTGCAGCCCCGCGCCGACATAGACAGTATTGTATTCCTGGTTTTGCGTTGCGATTCCACCCATCACGCTCGAATTGTGCGCGTAACCCAGGTTGAAATTGCCGCTCCACACTCGAGATAATCTCCGCGTTGCGCCTCCTGTTACTTGGTCCGTGGTGGCGCCCTGGAAAACGCCGCTTCCGCCTGTCACGCCGTGAGAGTAATTCGCAGAAAGGCTTCCGCCCGCCAATGCGTATGTCAGGTTCACCAAACCAGTTCCAGCTATATATCGCGTCTGAGTGCCCGTCCCAGACGACTCCCTAAAATTGATAATTTCAGGTCCGCCCGAGATCTGAAGCGCCAAACGTCCTGTGATTCTCTTGCCGTAAACGCCTTGAATGGCTTGAACTCCCATCGCTTGGGGAAAATCCAAGTAGTGATAAGCTATAAAATCATAGGACAAGCCGAGCGTGTCCGTCTTGCTCACCTGGTAGTTGTAGCCCGCATTTAGGATCGCGTTATTTGACTCGATGTTCCCAGGCTGAGTGAAACGCAAAATCCCGTATACTCCGCCAAACGTCACGGAGCTGCGCCGCGAGAGCGTATAACTAACTTGTGTTCCGAAAGAATTCGTGTACCGCGGTCCTGCTGCTGTGAGGATCGACTGACTCGGAGTAAAGCCATTTTGCAGACCTGGCAGACCCGGGGCAAGTCCTCCCCCAACACCAGGGATTTGGATACCGCTACCTGCTCCGAACCCGAACTCGGATTCCGGTAGATAGGCGAACTGGTCGAGGAGCGTCAATTGCCAGCGCCGCAATTGGAAAGTCTGCACCGCCCCTAATTGCTGATACTGTCCACTCCCGACCATAGAGTCAGACGAGATCTCCCCACCACCCGAGTAGTTCAGCGAAAGCTGCGAGTTGCTCCAATTTTGCAGGAGACTTAGGCTGCCCACGAAATAGCTGGTGGAGTTCCAGCCATTCCCACCTCCCTGTCCGAGAGCGTTCGACTGGATAAAATTCGTGTACGTTACACCAGGAATCCAATAACTGTGTAGTTCGGGTGGCGCCCCGGTCGTCAACTGCTGCAATCCAGTAAGCGGCCGGTCGTCCGGCTGCAGCGCCTCCGGTGTCTGATCCGTATCCTGGTCGTCCGTGCCCCCAATGGGAGGCAATGCCTTCGCCGCCGGCTTCGGATTGGCGTTGCTATCCTGGTCCTGTCCTCTCGCTACCTTTGGAGAGAGCGAGATGCCCAAAACGATGACCAGAACGAACAAAATAGTTGTCCAGAGTTTCATTTTTATGACTTATGGCACCACGATGGTGTCGCCCGCCCGTAATTGGATATTGTCTGTAGTGTTCTTTCCGTCGATTACTGCTTTATAATTGAAAGGAAGTTTCGACTGCTTCCCACCTTCGGTCCGCAGAACGTAAATATTCTTCATTTTCGCAAACTGCGTAAACCCCCCTGCGCTGGTTAGAGCTTGCAGCACGGTCATATTGGGCAGCAGAGGGAATGCCCCGGGTCGTATCACTTCTCCCGTCACGTAGATTCGCCGGCTATTAATTTCTTCGACGCTGACGGTCACTTGCGGCTCGTTTATGTATTTTTTTAGACCCTCGTGAATGACATTCGCTAATTCCATGGGTGTCATCCCAGCCGCCTGAATATCGTTCAAAAGAGGGAGTGTGATCTTGCCATCGGGCCGCACCGGAACGGTTCGTGTTATTTCCGGTTCTTTCCACACGTCTATACGCAGCACGTCCTGTGGTCCGATCTTGTACTCCTTGTCGGAGGTGCTTTGGGCGGTGGCTGTCAAGTCTTGCGCGCTGGAATCCTTCACGCTCTTGTCCTGAGATGCTCTTTCGTTTTCTCTCGCCTGAACCGCGACTACCGCCAGGCTGGCTCCCATCAACAAACTGCAAAGTATTTTCATTTCAACTCCTTCGACGCCCCTTGGGCTTTTCCTTCCACGCCAGCTTGCTTGATCTTGTGAAGCAGAGATTTATAACTAATCTGAAGTTCCTGGGCTGCCCGCTTTCGATTCCAGTGGGTTCTTTCCAGTGCCTTTAATATTAGCTCTCTTTCCGCTTGGCGCGACGCCGATCGAGCCGCCCTCTTCAATGAGGAGGTAGGTTCGTGGTCGCTCGCGCTGATTGTCATTTGTGTTGGCACGCACAACTCTTCGATTGCAGACCTCGCATCACCTGTCACCAGAATGTTTCTCGCCAAATTCTCTAATTCCCTGATGTTTCCTGGCCAACTGTAAGTGTGCAGCAGCTTCATTTCTTCTTCGCGCAGAATCGGAATGCTTACCTGCAAGCTTGCGGCATATTTTCTGAAGAAGTGCTCGATCAGCGCAGGTATATCTTCTTTTCGATCTCGTAGAGCAGGTAACCGCAGGCACGCGCCACTGATTCGAAAATACAATTCTCTTCGGAAGCGGCCTGCTGCCACTTCAAGTTCCAGACGACTTGAAGCCGAGGCTATAAATCGCACTTTGCTGCCATCTTCCTCCTCGTCCCCATCCGGCAGCAGCGACAGCAACAGGCTCTGACCCGCGATATCCAACTCATCGATGCCGTCTAAGAACAGGTAATTTGGCGCCCTTGGTCGTTCGCAATGCAATTGGAAGATCCAGATTTGAGCTGCTCTAATAAATCACTGGCGTCGAGCACCCGGCAGCTGATTTTCTTCAGCGGGGCATCGCATAGCTTCGACAACCGATGGATCAGGCGGCCGTAGACTTCTTTCCCCGTTCCGCTCTCTCCCAGGATCAAGACTGGGATAGTGGTCCTTGCGACCTCACCAGCAATCCGATTCAGCCTCTCCACCGGTGCGGAGATACCGCTAACAAAACCGAACCCGGTCGGGGCGTCTGAGGCGAGGCTAAGGGAGGCACTCATAGGAATATCTACACAAGAGATTGCAAGTCTAAGTCCACCGAATCGAGAGTTGCGGACAGGCCTCGCGGGGTTAACCCTATAGATTTCAATGAGTTTGTGACTGTCACAATCTGGAGAGGTATCAAAGCCGGGATGGGTAGGTCCGGTTTTCTTCCTAGAAATGGTAAGGTTATACCCTCGCGTCGACAGGCTAGGCTAGGTTGTGTGATCGAGGCCCCTTCACCGTGGCGCAAAGGTGCCCAGCGGAGAAGCCAAACGCGGGCGGCCGCATAAGCCCTGCGTTCTACTGTCACCCCGATAAGCCCCCTGTGCTAGGACGGCTCCTCAGGCTAGCCCAAGAAAAAGGTCATCAACACTGGGGCAGTAGCGCGAACCCCTTTTTGCGAAAGAAGAATGCAAGCGCAAGCAGTCCGATACAAAGCATGGGAAGTACGGAAGGCTCCGGTACATAGACTAGAAATTCTTGACCAGTTGCTCCGGTGGGTGTCAGTATCTCAAATCCTTGCCCAGTGAAGCCGCTTTCCACGGCAGCCAAAGCCTCCGCGACGAGAGCCACATCCGTTCCGAACGGATTCGGACCACCCGTGAGGCTCCAAATTGCAAACTGATCTTCGGCCTCCTGCGTCTGGTTCCCCGATCCCATCATGTTCGTAACCAGCCACGCCATCTCCTCGTATGTGGTCTGATTCTGTAGGAACGTCGCCGAAAAGTTGGATCCAGCCATACTGGTAACCGCCACGTTCCAGCTCATCCCGCCGGTTATGTCATGCGTGAAATCCACGCAGTAAAACGACTCGCTTTGACCATTCAATGTCCCGCCATAGGGTGGAATTCCATAGCCATTGCTCGCGAACGCGTAACTGCCATCGACCGAAACCGTATCGGCTTTCGCCGTCCCTGCGAACGCCAGAAAGACGAGCGCCAGGCCCCACCGAATCAACTTTGAACTCATGAATTCTCCCTAGACACGCAGTGCGCTATATATTTCACGGCTCTTAAGGGCAGTTTTGACGCCAAATCCGCTTGAAATTTAACTCATTCTTTAGTATCGGTTTACAATTCTCATTTTGCGACCTTCGCGCTCGACATGGAGACTTGCTTGCCCAACTTCGGCAGACTTTGTACACCTCTTTGACTACTCTCCCGATTCAAACTATCATCCTCGCGCAAATGGAGTTTTTTTAATCCATGATCGGTCAGACAGTCTCTCACTACCGAATCCTCGAAAAACTGGGTGGCGGTGGGATGGGTGTTGTCTACAAGGCCGAAGATCTAGAACTCGGCCGCTTCGTCGCGCTTAAATTTCTTCCTCCAGAAGTGGCAGGAGACCCCAGCGTTCTCGAGCGATTTCGTAGGGAAGCGCGCGCGGCTTCCGCGCTGAATCATCCGAATATTTGCACCATCTATGAAATCGGCGATTTTGACGGGCAGCGCTTCATCGCCATGGAGTACCTCGACGGAATTACCCTTCGGCATTTGATTTCTTCGGGTCCTCTCGAACTTCAGCGCCTTGTCGAGCTCGCCGTTGAAATTGCGGACGCCCTGGATGCCGCCCACAGCGAGGGCATCGTTCATCGAGATATTAAGCCGGCCAACATTTTCGTCACGAAACGAGGCCACGCAAAGATCCTCGATTTCGGCTTGGCCAAAGTTACCACTATCAAATCGGCATCGTCGGCCGCTGAACTTACCATGACCATTGACACCGACCACTTGACGCGGCCGGGTGTAGCCGTAGGAACGGTTTCCTACATGTCGCCCGAGCAAGTGCGGGGTAAAGAGCTCGATTCGAGAACCGATCTCTTCTCCTTTGGCGTGGTTCTCTATGAAATGGCGACGGGCGTCATGCCTTTTCGCGGAGATACGTCCGGCGTAATTTTCGCCGAAATTCTAAACCGCCCGCCTGTCCCTATGGCGCGCCTCAATCCAGATTTACCTCCCGGTTTGGACCATATCATCAGCCGCGCTCTGGAGAAGGATGTCGACCTGCGCTATCAGCATGCCGCGGAGATGCGCGCCGAGCTGAAGCGCCTTCTCCGGGACAGCGACGCGAGCCGCCAGGCCATCGAGACGGGCTCCTATAGCGCGGATTTCCCTGAGCCGTCGCGAGGGTCAAGTTCTTCCAGGTCGACGCCGGTTTCTCGCAGCGCTCAGAGCGCAATTCAGCCCCCGCCTGTCCAGTCGGACACGCAAGCGCGGTCCAAGTTTCGCTGGAAGATCGTTCTGCCCGCCTGCTTGACAGTTGCCCTTCTCCTCGCAGCCGGACTCTATTGGCATTTTCACCATCGCTTGAAATTGACTGCCACAGACACTGTTGTACTCGCGGACTTCACGAACTTGACCGAAGACACCATTTTTGACGACACCCTGAAGCAAGCGCTTGCCATTCAACTCGAGCAGTCTCCTTTTATCAACGTGCTCTCCGAACAAAAGGTCAATCAAACGCTCAAGCTTATGAATCGCCAGCCGAGCGATCGAATGACACATCAAACCGCGCTCGAAATTTGTCTCCGCACCGACAGCAAAGCTCTCCTCGAAGGTTCGATTGTGAGCGCGGGCAGCCACTATTTGATTGGCCTCAAGGCCGTGGATTGTCAAACGGGTGACACCCTAACCAGTGCAGAAGCTCAGGCCGTCAATCGTGACAATGTCCTCAAGGCGTTGGGAGATGCCGGAAACCAACTTCGCGAGAGCTTGGGTGAGTCTCTG
>CAVXHD010000001.1:0-490394 GCA_963761555.1 uncultured Acidobacteriota bacterium | reverse complement strand
AGCTCGGCGCCGGGCTGGTCGCAGACACGGTTCCGCACCAGACCGCGGAGTGTCGCGTACGCGGCCTTGATCGCGTCCTTCACGTCGTCTTTCAGCGCTTCGAGAGCGCCCTCGCTGGAACCAGCGGCGAGCGCCGCGACGGATCGCGTGATCGGGTCCATCCGCTCGTCCTTTCCGCCCGATATCGTCTCACGGAGAAGTACGCTCACGACAGCAGCAAGGTGCGTGCAGGGGAGGATGAGGCCTATTAACGCCGCGGCAAGCAGGGCCCAAAATTGTTTTTTCATATTATGCTCCTCGGAAGAGGTTTGGCGGCCTCTACGCCTTGGATTCTACCTGCACGGGGTTTGGGTGCACCCCAATTTGTAGGCGCGAGTGCTAGGATACAAAAAAGTCCTTGCTCTGCCCATGTAGAATGCCCGTGTAGAATGCCCGTGTAGAATGGAAATAGCGCGGAAGGTGTTTCCGTAGGGCGTCCGAAGCAGGGTATCTATTTAGATGAGAGGATCCACGTGTTGATCATCGGCCATCGCGGAGCCTCCGGGCACGCCCCGGAAAACACGCTGGCAGCGTTCAAGAAGGCGGTAGCCCTGGGCGCCACCTTCATCGAGACGGATTTGCAACTTTCCCGCGACGCGCGTTTCGTCGCGATTCACGACGACTCCGTGGATCGCACCACGAATGGACAAGGCAAAGTGCACGATCAAACTCTCGCGGCGCTGCGGCGTCTAGACGCGGGTTCGTGGTTCGGAAGTGAATTTGCCGGAGAACGCATCCCGACTCTCGAGGAGATTCTGGAGTTCTCGAAAAAAAACGATGTAGTGTTTTATTTGGAGCTGAAACCCAGCGGCTCCTGGGGCGGGGAGCATGCCTTGATCGGCGCGCTGCGGGAGTCGGGAGAAGTGGCGCGATGCGTGGTCATTTCGTTCGATCCCGCGATTTTGGCGAACCTACGCAAGATTGAGCCGACCTTGATGACCGGCGTGCTTTATGACGGGCAACTCGCCGACCCGTTGAAGGCCGCTTTGGATGTGGGCGCGCGGCAAGTGGTGGTGCGCGGCGATCTGGTGACGCCGCTGATGATCGAGCTAGCCCGCAAAAGGGATTTACAAGTCGTGTGCTGGACGGTCAATCATCCGGCGCATATCCGGCTGCTCATGGCCGCCGAAGTGGACGGCATCATGAGCGATTATCCGGACCGGCTCATCGCCGCGCAAAAAAAGGACGGCGAAAAAAGCTAGCAAGCTTCCACCAGCGAAGCCTGAAGAGCGGCGAACTGCGAGACGGAGAGCTGTTCCGCCCGCGCGTCAGGTCGCAATCCTTGGCGGGACAGGATTTCGCGAACCGCCTCAGGTTTCGCAAGCGAACGCAAATTGTTCACCAGGGTCTTGCGTTTGCGGGAAAAGGACAGCTTCACAAAATCCAGAAAAGCCTGTTCATCACGAAGCGCCAGTTTCGCGCGTTGGCCGGGAAGGCGGAGCGTGACGAGCGCGGAACCGACCTCGGGCGGAGGACTGAACGCCTCGCGCGGGATGCGCAAAACGAACTCCGGTCGAGTGTAGAGTTGCGCGGCCACGGAGAGATAGGCGTACTGCTTCGTGCCTGGTTCGGCGGTGAGGCGCAGCGCGACCTCCTCTTGAATCACGACATGAATTTCTTCGATCTGGTCCGCGAAGGAAAAGAAGTGATGAAGAATCGGCGAGGTGATGTAATAGGGCAAATTGCCGTAGATGTGGATGCGCCGGCCGGCGGCAAGCGCGGCGAGATCGGTTTCCAGGACGTCTCCCGGGACGACCGTGAGATTCGGGAATCTTTTGGCGAGGCGCTGCAAGCGCGACAGCAGAAGAGGATCGATTTCGATGGCGTAAACGGGAGCACCCGTGGCAGCGAGGTGCTCGGTCATTTCGCCATGGCCCGCGCCGACTTCAATCCAGCAATCGGATTCGTTGAGCGGAGTTGCTTCCCGAAGGGATGAATGCGGTGAGATACCGGCAGCGCGCAAGATTTGTTCGCGCCAGTCGGCATCCGCGAGAAAATGTTGGCCAAGTCGTTGACGAGCCATGCGCGGAAAGTGTAGCAGGAAGAGCGCGCGCCGGCTTTTTCTGGCCGAGCATTCTTTCTTGACGATCGGAACGTGCTCCAGTAGCGTAAAATGGTTCCGCGCGATGCGATCAATCCAGTGAATGCGCCGAGAAAGCGAAGGACGCGAACGGCGTCCAGCAAAGCGAGTAAAGAGAAGCGAGTGAGAATTCTTTTTGTAGCATCGGAAGGGCTGCCGTTCTCGAAGACGGGCGGCCTCGCGGACGTGGTCGAGGCGTTGCCGAAGGCGCTGGCCGCGCAGGGCTATGAAGTCGCGGTCGTATTGCCGCGTTACCGTGGCACGAAGCCAGCCGCGGCTATTGTTCTGCCCAGCCTGACGATTCCGCTCGCGAACCGCCTGAAATTTCCTGCCATCGTCGATGGTTCCTTGGTTTCCGGGGTGCGCTATTTCTTCGTGGATGACCCGGCGTTTTTCGATCGCGACGGTGTCTATGGCGACAGCGCGGGAGATTATCCAGACAACGCGGAACGTTACAGTGAATTCTGCCGCGCGGCGATCGAAATCGTGAAGCACGTCTGGCCCGCGGACGTAATTCATTGCCATGATTGGCAAACGGCGTTGGTGCCTGTTCTGCTGCGCACCTCTTATGGCGACGACCCGGCGGTGAAAGACCTGCCCGTGGTCTTCACGATTCATAACATGGGCTATCAAGGGATTTTCCCAAGGGAAGTCCTGGAACGCGCCGGAATTCCGCTGGCCGTCTATCATCCCGCGGGCATGGAATTCTTCGGCAGCGTGAATTTCCTAAAGGGCGGGCTGATTTATTCGGATTTTCTCACGACCGTCAGCAAGAGATACGCGGAAGAAATTCAAACGCCCGAGTATGGCTATGGGCTGGACGGCGTGGCGCGGAACCGTGCGGACCGTTTGTTCGGCATTCTGAATGGTGTCGATTACTCGGTTTGGAGCCCGGAAAAAGACAAGCTCATCGCCATGAAGTACTCCGCAAAAGACATGAGCGGAAAACACGTATGCAAACAGGCGCTGCTGGAATTGTTCGGAATTGCGCCGGAATATGCGTCGCGTCCAGTGATCGGCATCGTGTCGCGATTCGCGGATCAAAAGGGTTTCGATTTGATTGCCGAGAAGGCTCTCGAACTGATGAAAGAGGATCTCTCGCTGGTCGTGGTGGGATCCGGCGAGCGCCGGTACGAAGAATTGTTTCTAGCGCTGGCGAATACATTTCCCGGCCGAGCCGGCGTGAAAATCGCCTACGACAACGAAATTGCGCATAAAATCGAAGCCGGCGCGGACATGTTCTTGATGCCCTCGCGTTACGAGCCTTGCGGGTTGAATCAGATTTACAGCCTGAAGTATGGTACGGTGCCGATAGTCAGAGCGACGGGCGGACTGGACGATACCGTCGAACCGTTCGATCTCGAGCACGGCACGGGAACGGGATTTAAGTTTGCTGAGTATTCGGGCAGCGCCATGATGTATGCGATTCGCCAGGCTCTGCATCATTGCACTGATGAACGCATTTGGCGGCGAATCCAATTGAACGGCATGGCCAAGGATTTTTCCTGGAAAGGGCCGGCCGCGCAGTATACGAAGGTGTACGAAGCAGCGCTAACCCTCCGGGGAGCGGGGCAGGGCGCACGAAACCAAACGAGTGTGGCAACATCTAATTGAATTGACGAAGGAGAGAAGAACAGCGGCCTACGGGCAAGCTGTTGAGGACAAACAACATGGCTGAAAATATCCAGGCAGTGACGGACGGAAACTTTGAAGCGGAAGTGCTGACGGCAAGCAGCGCGCAGCCCGTGATGGTGGATTTCTGGGCGGAGTGGTGCCGGCCGTGCCACATGCTGGCGCCGACGGTGGCGGAGATCGCGCACGATTACGCCGGAAAACTGAAAGTGATGAAGCTCAACGTCGACGAAGCGATGAATTCGGCGGGGCGCTACAACATTCGCGGAATTCCGACGCTGCTGGTTTTCAAGAACGGGCAAGTGGTCGAGCAGATTGTCGGCGCGGTGCCCAAGGATCAGATTACCAAGGCGATCGACCGGCACGTCGCCGCGTAATTCGCCGGGCAAAATTCGCAGCAAAAAGATAGGAAGAATAGCGGGGCATGTCGTAGAGTTAAGTGCGACATGCCCCCTGCTTTTTGCGTGGGGATATAATTTCGGGAGCGCAGATTGGCCACCGCAGAAACAGCAGCAACCGCCACGCGGAAAATAAAGCCCGCGGACCATCCACCCCTTCTTGCCGGAGAACGCGGGCCCATGGCTATATCGCGGCCTGGGCTCCATGAGACCGTTCTGAAAATATTGAAGCCGCTGCCACGCGGCGTTCTTTTGGATTGTCCCACCGGAGAAGGCGCTTTGGCGGAGGACTTGGTTGCGGAAGGTTTTGATGTGCGGTGCTGCGACCTGTATTCGGAACTCTTCCGGTTGGATGGCGTCGAGATCAAGCGGGGTGATCTTGCGGGTACACTGCCGTACGCTTCCGAGTCGTTTGATTACATTACGTCGCTTGACGGATTGGAGCATATCGATTCTCCTCCACAAGCATTCCGCGAATACCGGCGGCTGCTGAAGCCGGGCGGGCACCTAGTCATCAGCGTGCCGAATATCATGAATGTTGAGGAGCGGCTGAAGTGGCTGCTCTTTGGTTACACGTCGCATTTCAAGCCCCTCTCGGAACAGTTCAAAGCCAAAATTCATTATGATTGCGCGGGGAAGGACGAGATTTCCGTCCATGCGAACCCTATTGGCTACAACGAACTGCGTTATTACCTTGAGAAAAACGGATTTGCGATTCAGGGTGTGTACCGTGACCGAGTAAAAGCAAATCAGTGGCTATATTGGCCGCTGGTCGCGTTTATACGATTGCTGGCGGCACTGACGCCCAAGGAGAGACGCGCCGACCGTTGGACGGAAGAACTGGCGTCGGATCCGGTGTTGCTCGGCGGTAACACAATTATCATTCACTCTATCCTTCCCTCGTGACCGAAATCGACACTCCCCTCTTGCTTGCCATGCGCGGTGGACATTTTCGCTGGTTCGGTCAGACGGATGAGGCAATGCCGCCCGGCGCGATCTCCGTGCGACACGGTTTCGTTCTGAAAAAGTTTTGGCCAGCCGTCTTGGGGCCGAGACCAGCCAGAAAGTAACCGATCAGAGGCTTGCATGGAAACAATCGCATGCAATCTGTGCGGATCGGAATCGCACAGAGCATTGTACGAAATGCCGGACCGGCTCTTCGCACGGAATGAGTATTTCAGAATTGTCGAATGCAGGCAGTGCGGTCTGGGATTCGTGAATCCCAGACCGACGATCTCGGAGATTCAGAAATACTACCCTGCCGAATATTTTGAGAAACCTCCAACAAGAAGCAATGAGCACTATCTGCAACGGCGGTTTGCGGCCGAAGCGCAGTATCTGAAGGAATTGGAGGCGGCCGGGAAAACGAAGAAGCTTTTGGACGTTGGTTGCGCGACGGGAGATTTTCCGCGGTTCATGATCGGCAGGGGCTGGGACGTGGAAGGCGTAGAAGTGTCCGCCGCCGCGCGGCAGATCAAAGAATTTCGCGTGTACGCGGAGGAGTTTCAAAATATTTCCGTAAACGAACCGACGTATGATGCGGTGACGGCATGGGCGGTTCTCGAACATGTGCACAATCCAATGGCGTATTTCCAAAAGGCCGCGCGCGTTCTCAAGCCCGGCGGTCTATTCGTTTTCCTTGTGACGAATTTCCAGAGCGTTGCTTCTCGCCATCTTTTTTGCGAGGACGTTCCGCGGCATTTGTATTTTTTCGCGCGAGAAACCGTGGGCCGCTATCTGGAAGCGACCGGTTTCGTGCTGGCGAAGGAACATAACGGGCGCGACGTGTACAAAATGGCGCCCAATAACTGGCTAACGTATGTGGTGCGCAAGCGCTTGCTTGGGCGCGAGTACGCCTTTCGAGACGTTCCGCTGACCAGCAAGGAGTTCCGCCGCGTGCGGCAACTGCCGAACGGATTGGGAAGCGCGATGAAGTATGCGGCATATTCTCCCTTAGCGGTGATCGATCGCATGCTCTGGCCGGTGATCGAGGCCGGGCAGATTCTGAGAAAGAGCTATGGGATCAGCACGTATGTAGCACGCCGGGCCTAGGTGTAGCGGGCTAAGAGTAGCTGGTCTACCGTAGCTCGGCTCATCGAAGGCCCCTTCGTTTTTTTTGTAAGTGTTGCATCTAAAAGAGTTAGCTTTTTTGTAAGTCCATTAGAATCAGCGTATACGGTCCTAACTGCAACTGCTGATTCTAAAGGATTTGCTGGCGCTGCAAAATCCGCACCGAAGCAGGAGCCACCCTAGCTAGTTCCCGCGACTTGGACCGGGCGGAGCCTCTGACCCGGCAGACCTGCCGCAAAAGAAAAAAGCGGCAGCCGAGCTGCCGCTTCTTGGAACTTTCCCTAATCACAATATTACGCCGGCTCGGGATGCGCTTCAAGTGACAAATTGGCCGGGCGGAAAGCATCTGTCCGGGAAGCTCCGGCGGCCGAACATGCCATGCTGAATCGTAGTGGTCCTTCTTGGGGTGGCGAGCAGTTGATTCAGTGCAAACCGGGATTTGCGCTTCCGGTGAAGGCCATTTAGAATTCGGCACGTGCTTAACCCTCTACACAAGCTCGCCCTCCTTGCGCTAGCGTCGACCTTGGTTGCGCACCTCGCCGACTCTAACCTGGCACGGGCCAGTGCGGGCCGCCCATCTCAGACGCAGAGAGAGGTGGCGAAAATTGGCTCGATCCGCGTCACGGGTGAAAAACGGTTCAGCGCAGAGCAGGTGATTACGGCGACGGGCTTGAAGCCGGGGCAAGTCTTCGATGCCAAGGAACTCGATGCCGTCGCGGAAAGGCTGGGAAAGAGCGGCGCGTTCACCGACCTAACTTACAGCTATGTGCCCGAGGGCGGGCTCATGTCCATTACGTTTAAAGTGGAGGAGGCGTCGAAATTCCGCAGGCCTGTGTTCGATAACTTCGTGTGGTTAAGCGACAGTGAAATCCAGGTAGGACTTAAGAAAGAATTGCCGCTTTATGATGGCATGGTTCCCGAAACGGGGGGAATTCGGGATGAAATTCCGGCGGTGCTCGAAAAACTCTCGAAGGAAAAAGGGGTTCCGGTCCGAGTTAGTCTGCGAATTCAGCAAACCTCGATAGAGGATAAAAACTGGTTCTTTATGTACGCGGCGGAAGGCGCCGAAGTGAAGGTGCAATCCCTGCGATTTACGGGAGACTTGGCCGTGAGCCAAGGCAACCTGCAGAAGGAAGTCGCGGGATTGGTAGGCGGCGAATACTCGGCGTTTCAGAGCAAGTTGTTTGCGATGGCCAAGCTCTTGCCTTTTTACCGCGAGCGGGGCTATCTCGAGGCGATGGTGGAGACCGAAGAGCCAAAGATCCTAGGTCACACGGAAGGATCAAACAATTACGCGGTGGAGGTCGTTTATGCGGTCGAGGCGGGAAATGTGTACCGCTGGGATGCAGCGGAGTGGAGCGGCAACCCAGCAATCGCGGCTGATAGATTGGAAGCGGCTACGGGAATGAAACCGAACGATCTCGCGAACGGCCTCAAGATCGAGGAAGGATGGAGCGCGGCTCGGAAAGAGTACGGAAAGATCGGCTACATCGAGGCGCGCGTGTCTCCCGAGGCTGCGTTTGACGAGAAAAATCTTCGGGTGCACTACCGGGTGACGGTGACGGAAGGGCCGCAATACCACATGGGGAGCTTTGCGATTGCCGGGCTGCCACCTAAGGCTCTGGAGCGGCTGAAGGACCGATGGCGGTTGAAGCCAGGAGACGTTTATGACGTGTCTTATCCGCCGGATTTCGTGAACAAGGAAGTGTTTCCGTCCTTGCGAGGAGCAAGAGGGCAAGTGCCGAGGGTCCTTACGCGGGTGGCGCCAAATCGGGAGCAGCACGTCATCGATGTCGCGGTGAATGTGGAATGAAAAAGCGGGAAGTGAGGAGCGGTGGCGCGGAGAGTGTGGTGCGATGCCGCTGGGCGACGAACGAGCTGAACATCGCGTATCACGATGAGGAATGGGGCGTGCCGGTGCACGACGATCGCGCGCTGTTTGAGTTTGTAATCCTGGAGGGAGCGCAGGCGGGATTGAGCTGGGACACGATTTTGAAGAAGCGGGCGCGGTACCGGGAAGTGTTCGACGGATTTGAGGCGGAGAAAATCGCCCGGTATGACAAGAAGAAAGTGCGCGAGCTGTTGAAGGATGCAGGGATTGTGCGAAATAAGTTGAAAATCGCAGCGACGATTTCGAATGCGCAAGCGTTTTTGAAGGTGCGGGAAGAGTTTGGGACGTTTGATGAATATATTTGGAGATTTGTAGGCGCGCGGCCGAAGCAGAACGCGTGGAACACGCACAAGCGTTTGCCGGCAAAGACGGCGGAATCGGACGCGATGAGCAAGGATTTACAGAAACGTGGATTCCGGTTTGTGGGGTCGACGATTTGCTATGCGTTTATGCAGGCGACAGGAATGGTGAACGATCACTTGGTGGAGTGCTTCCGGTATGCGGAACTCGGCAAATAGATACTTTCATTGGGGCGCATGTGCTAGCAGAGTAGCAACTTCGCTGGCTTGCGTTGAGCGCAAGGCGAGCTTACGATAAGAACCTGCCGTTTCTTGGTGCTTTCCAACGCAGTTTAGAAGAAGTGCTCGTTGAAGCGATGAAGTGTGGTCTGGGGTAGGAAAAGAGAACAGGCAAGAGGCAACAGAACAGGCATGAGAAAAGAGCACGGGCAAGAGGAAAAGGAACAAGCATGAGAACGGAGAACAGCCAAGAGTGCCTGTTCTACTTGGGGAAAGGGCCTGAATGAAATCGGTGGTGGTGGTGGGCGCGCAGTGGGGCGATGAAGGCAAGGGCAAGGTGGTGGACTACCTTGCGGGGTCGTTCGATTACATTGCGCGCGTGGCGGGCGGGCACAACGCGGGGCATACGGTCATCATCGGGGACAGGCGGTATGTGCTGCAGTTGATTCCGTGCGGGATTTTGCGGCCAAGGCAGCAGGCGGTGATTGGAACGGGAGTGGTGGTGGATCCGGCGGCGCTGGTGGCGGAGATTGAGACGCTGGCGAAGGCGGGGATTAACGTGAAAGGGCGGTTGCACGTCAGCAACCGCGCGCACCTGATTTTTCCCTATCACAGAGAATTGGATAAGGCGGCGGAAGGCGCGCGCGGCGCGGACAAGATCGGGACGACTTCGCGCGGAATCGGGCCGGCCTACGAAGACAAAATGGCCCGGCGCGGTTTGCGGATGTGCGATTTGCTGGAGCCGGAGCTGTTTCGCAAGAAAGCGGCGCGCGTGGTGGCCGAGAAAAACCGGTTGGCGAAGGGCGCGTATGGAGCAGACATAGATTTTTCGGGCGAGGTGGAAGAGACGCTGAACCTGGGCGAAAAGATTCGCAGCTATATTTGCGACACGGCGGAACTGGTGAATCGCGCGCTGAACGAAGGCAAATCGGTGCTGTTCGAGGGTGCGCAGGGGACGATGCTGGACATCGATCACGGGACCTATCCGTATGTGACGTCTTCGAGCGCGATTTCCGGTGGAGCGACGACGGGCGTGGGTGTACCGCCGACGAAGATTAAGAATGTGCTGGGAATTTCGAAGGCGTACACGACGCGCGTGGGCAGCGGGCCTTTCCCGACGGAGATGCCGGAGCTGGAGGCAAAAGAGGTTCGCGAGAGAGGGAAAGAGTTTGGAGCGGTGACGGGGCGAGCGAGGCGATGCGGCTGGCTGGACTTGATGGTGCTGCGCTACGCGAAGATGATCAACGGAATCGATTCGCTGGTGGTCACGAAGCTCGACGTCTTCGATACGCAACGCGAGATTCAGGTATGCGTGGGATATAAGTACAAGGGGCAAACGCTGAAAGAGATGCCGGCGCTGGCGGAAGAGTACGAGCAAGTGACGCCGGAATATAAGACTTTGCCGGGGTGGTGCGAATCGACGTATGGAGTGAAAGACGGCGCGAAATTGCCGAAGGCGGCGATGGAGTATTTGCGATTTATCGCGGATTTTTTGCAGGTGGAGATTGGGATGATTTCAACGGGGCCGGAGCGCGATGCGACGATCGTGCCGGCGGGGACTTTGCTGGCGCGATGGCTGTAGGAACGAAAAAGACAAAGAATTAACGCAGAGGACGCAGAGACACAGAGGGCACAGAGAAGAGTAAGAAAAAACTTCAAAGACGAATCGGAATCTTCGAGAAATAGCTACCGATGCTCACTTACGAGCAAGCACGCCAGAAAGTTATCGAAAAAATGGGAGAGAAGAAGGGTCCGCGCGCTACGGAACAGGTGCGCGTGGGCGAGGCGCTGGGGTATGTGCTGGCGCAAGAAGTGAAAACGGACCGGGAATACCCACCGTTTAATCGCGCGACGCGCGACGGGTACGCCGTGTTTGCCGCGGATGCCAAGGCGGGAGCGACGCTGAAGTGCACGGGAGAAATCAAGGCCGGGGACCGCGTTACGAAGGAATTGTGGGCGGAGACTTGCGTGCAGATCATGACGGGAGCGGCCGTGCCTTCCGGCGCGGACGCGGTGGTGATGATCGAGCACACGAAACGCGATGGCGACGAAGTGCGCTTCGAACGAGACGCCGTGACAGGACAAAATTTTGTGCCGCGGGGGAGCGAGGCGCGGGCGGGACAGACGCTGCTGACGCCGGGAATGCGGCTGGGATATGCGGAGCTGGCGCTGGCGGCGCAGGTGGGCGCGGCGGAACTGAAATGCGCACAGAAACTTCGCGTGGCGATTCTCTCGACGGGCGATGAAATCGTGCCGGTGGACAGCATTCCGGGACGATTTCAGATTCGAAACAGCAACAGCGTATCACTCGCGGCGCAAGTGAGGCTGGCGGGCGGAAGGCCTGTGCTGCTCGGCAACGCGATGGATCGCGAGGATGATTTGCAATCGAAAATTCGGCGGGGCTTGCAGGAAGACTTGCTGATTTTGTCGGGCGGCGTGTCGATGGGGAAATACGATTTAGTGGAGAAAGTGCTGCGCGGAATGAAAGCGGAATTTTATTTCGATGCGGTCGCGATACGGCCGGGAAAACCGGCGGTGTTCGGGAAGTGCGACGAGACTTTTGTATTTGGATTGCCGGGGAATCCGGTGTCCACGATGGTGACGTTTGAATTGTTTGTGACGCCGGCGGTGGATTTGCTAAGCGGGGCGGAGGCCCGGACGTTGGCGCTTGTCGAAGCTCGGCTGGGCGAGGCGCTGGACGAAAAGCCGGGAGTGACGCACTTCCTGCCGGCGCGCTGGGAAGGGCAAGGCGCGAATTTGGAGGTTACGGCATTGAAGTGGCAGGGATCGGGAGATGTGGCGGCGCTGGCGCGGGCAAATTGTTACCTAGTGGTGCCGGCGGAGGCAGAGAAAATTAGCGCTGGCGAAAGAGTGTCGGTGCTGTTGCGGCGAGACTTGCTTTAAGTGATGAGGTAGAGGAAGTAGATGAGGTAAAGGAAGTAGAGGACGAAGAGGATACAGCTAGCGAATGAGGAAGCTGTCACATTACGGAAGCAAGGGCGAAGTTAGGATGGTCGACGTTTCGGCGAAGACTGTGACGACACGGACGGCGGTGGCGCAGGGATTTGTGAAGATGAAGCCGCTGGTGGTGAGGGCGGTGAAGCGGCTGAGGAATCCCAAGGGAAACCCTCTCGAAGTGGCGCGGATTGCGGGGATTGCGGCGGCAAAGAGGACGGCGGAGTGGATACCTCTTTGTCATCCCCTGCCGCTGACGCACATTGATGTGACTGCGCGGCTGTGCCAAAATGGCGTGGAAGTTCGCTCCGAAGTAACGGCGACCGCCCAAACAGGCGTGGAAATGGAAGCGTTGGTCGCTGTGGCTGCCGCGGCCCTCACGGTCTACGACATGTGCAAAGCTCTCGATAAAGGGATGGAAATCAGCGGGATTGTTCTCGTCAAAAAGGCCGGCGGGAAGAGCGGAGACTTTTTTCGTGCGGCGAGCAATCTTGGCAGCGGGAAAAAGACCACGCGAAGCAGGTCTCGATGAGCGCTGCCAGCGGGAAAACGGTCAAGATGCTGGTGGCGGACGACAATCCACTGGTGAGGGACTTGATCGTCAAGGGGATGGAGCCGTTTTGCGAGATTGAAACGGCTGGGGACGGCGCCGACGCGCTCCTGAAGGTGATCGATACCCCTCCTGATGTGATTCTTTGCGACTACAAGATGCCGGGGCTCGATGGGCGGCAGCTTTTCGAGAAGTTGCGCGGGCGCGAGGCGACGCGGCACATTCCGTTTCTGTTCATGGCGAGCCGTGCGGATATCGAAGAGCGGCTGCGGCCGTTGGTGGATGGCGTCGAAGATTTTGTCACCAAGCCATTTCTTGTGAAAGATTTGGTGCGCATCGCGAAAAAAGTGGTGGACCGGCTGCACCTGGAGAAACTGCAGAAGCGCGCGTCGCGGCCGGGCGTGATTCAGGGGCGGTTGGAAGAGATGAGCATGATCGACTTGATGCAGTCGCTGGAAATGGGGCAAAAGTCCTGCCGGCTGAGTCGTGAACCACAACGGCGAACAGGGCGAGCTTTATTTCGCGAACGGGCAATGCCGCGACGCGAAAAGCGGGAAAGTCGAGGGCGATGACGCGGTTTACCGGGTGGTGCTTTGGACCGCGGTGAATTCGAGATTGATTTCAACGCGGCGAACGCCTCAACGCGGACGACAACGACGCGGAACACGACGGGCCTGCTGATGGAAGCGATGCGGTTGATGGACGAAGCCAACCGCGATACCGTGGAAACGAAGTAGCCCGCCTGATGCGCGTCGCAGTGCTCACCGTAAGCGATACTGTTTCGAGAGGGGAACGCGAAGACGTGTCGGGCCCCGCCGTGGTGGCGGTGTGCCGGGGATTGGGCTGGGAAGTAACTTCGGTGCTGCGCGTCTCCGATGATCCGGCGGATATTCGGGAGCAGTTGCGAGAGCTGGCCGATTCGGGACGTCTGGACTTAATTCTTACGACGGGCGGGACAGGGATCGGACCGCGGGACAATACGCCGGAATCAACAGAGGCGGTCGCAGATAGGATGATTCCCGGAATTGCGGAAGAGATGCGGCGAAAGGGCGCCGAACTCACGCCGACGGCGATACTCTCGAGAGGCGTGGCCGCCGTTCGTTCGAAAACGCTGATCATCAATCTGCCGGGAAGTCCAAAAGGCGCGTCGGAGTCGCTCGATACGGTGGCGCATCTCCTGCCGCATGCGGTGCAGGTACTGCATGGCGCGCGTCACGACTAATCTCGAATTCCAATATCCCCAAATTAAGTGGTCAAAGTGACTGGCGGCCCGAGCTTGATGGCTCACGCGAGATGGCGCTGTTCCCGAGTGCCAGGAGAAACGGTGGTTGACGCCAGTACGCGCGTCGTCAACAATGATTGGACCATGACGCACAAACTAACGGATAAAAAATTGGCGGTTTTGGGGGCGGGGAAGCTCGGCGGGATTCTGCTGCGGGCTTATCTGAAGCAGGGGTTGTTTTCGGCGAAGCGCGTGACAGCGACGGTGAAGCACAGCGAAAAGGCGGCGGCGCTTTCGAAGGAGCTGGGAGTCGCGGGCACCACGGACAATCGCAAAGCGGTGCACGGCGCGGACATCGTGTTGCTCGGCGTGAAGCCGCAAGTGGTGGGAAGCGTGTTAGAGGAAATTGCAACGGAGTTGACGGACAAAACGCTGGTGATTTCCGTGGCGGCTTCCGTCCCGACGAACTACATCGAACAGCATACCGGCGGAGAAGTGCCCGTCGTGCGCGCCATGCCCAATACCTGCTCCGTAGTCGGTTGCGGGATGACGGGGATTTGCCGGGGCGCACACGCCAGCGCGGAACATTTGGAGATGGCGCGGGCGATGTTTGACGCCGTCGGACGCACGGTGGTGGTGGACGAAAAAAACATGGACGCGGTGACGGGTCTTTCGGCGAGCGGCCCGGCGTTTGCTTACATCATTCTGGAATCGCTGGCGGAGGCCGGCGTGAAAGTGGGTTTGCCGCGCGATATTTCCACGCTGCTCGCGGCGCAGACGATGAAAGGCGCGGCGAGCGTGGTGCTCGAGACGGGCGATCATCCGGCGCTCTTGAAAGATTCGGTGACGACGCCGGCGGGCTGCACAATCGACGGAATCATGGAGCTGGAAGAGGGCAAACTGCGCGTCACGCTGATCAAAGCGGTGGTGAAAGCAACACATCGGGCCGGAGAACTCCTGTTCGAAAAATAGCGCCACATACGCCACGTCCGTTTGCTTGGCGTTTCAGCAAATACAATTCTTCCCGATGATTCACACTCTTCTAAACGCAGTGCGCGAGTTTCTCAGCGGAGATGGAGCGGTCATCCTCCCCGAAATGGAGCTGCTCCTTTTTGCCTGCGGGATTCTGGTCATCGACCGCTGGCTTGCCGCCAACGAAAAACACTGGAACTCGCTGCTCGCGCTTGGCGGAACGGCCTTCAGCGGCTTCACGCTGTACGTGCAATACGGAAAGCTGGAAGCGCTGCGGGAGACGAATCCCGAGGCGCCCGGACTTTTGGGCGTTCACCAGAGCGTGCTGGCCGATCCTTTCTTTCTTTTTTTCGCGGCGCTTCTACTTGCAGCTACGGCGCTGGTGATTTTATTCACGGCGCGTTATCCGGAAACGGACACGGAGCGGACCGGTGCGTACTACGCGCTACTTTTGATTGCGTGCGTGGGCATGATGTTGATTGTTTCGGGCGTGGATCTGATTGCCGTTCTTCTGGGTCTGGAAATTATGGGGATGAGCTGCTATTGGCTCATGCAGTTTTCAGGGAGCGGGATACTTGCGGCGGCGACGGGGAGAAAATACGCGCGCCTCTGGGTGTGCAGTTCGACAGCGTTGGGCGCTGGTTTTTTATTGCTCTACAGTGCATTCCAGACGACCAATCTCGGGCGCATGGGAGCGGTCCTCGAGGCGCGGCTGGACAAGGGCGTGCCGTTTGGCGGGTTAACGGCCTGGCCCGGCGCGGCGGCGCTCGTCCTGATTGCCGCTGGCCTATTTTTGTTGATGGATGTTGCGCCGCTGCATTGGTTCGCGCCAGGCATCTGCGAAGCGGCGCCCACGCCGGTTGCGGCGTTCCTGAGCACGGCCGCGAAGGCCGCGGCCTTTGGCTTATTGCTGAGACTGTTTTCGCTATTGTTTCTGTTCGTGCACGAGAAATGGATCCACGTTTGGGGAGGCGCGGCCATCGTATCGCTGCTCTGGGGAAACATCGCGGCGCTGCGGCAGACAAATGTGAAGCGTCTGCTTGCCTATGGAGCCGTGGCCCACACTGGTTTCATTCTGCTCGGACTGGTGGCGGGGAATGATTTTGGATTCACCGGCATAATGTATTACCTGGGCGTTTATGTTTTTATGACCGCCGGTGCGTTCGGAATTTTGATTTTGCTGGAACTGCACGGAACGCCTGTTTCCGGACTGGCCGATCTGGATGGTTTGTTCCGCCGAAGCCCCGCGACCGCCGTGCTGCTGCTCGTTTTCATGCTATCGCTTGCGGGAGTGCCGCCGACGGCGGGTTTCGTGGCGAAGTATTATCTGGTCAAAGCGGTATTCTCGGCGCAGCATCCCGAGCTTGCCGTGTTTGCCATCGTCAACGCGATCGCGGGGGTGTTTTATTATGGGCGCGTCGCGTTGCATGCCTGGAAAAAGCCGGCCGCGGAGGCATTGCCGGTCAACACATCCGCGGTGATCCTGAGCAGCGGCCAAACGGTGGCGTTGACCGCAGCGGTGTTTGTGTCGCTCGCCGCGGGGCTGTATCCTGAACCGTTCCTGCGCATCGCACGCTATGCCTTTGGACAATAATCCGAACAAAACGGACTCGCCGCCTCCACCGGCCCCTAAATCGAAAGATTTCAGCACCCAGTTTGGGATGGCGATGGAGTTGCCGTTTGTGCTCTTCGGCGCCATTGCCATCGGCGGCTTGCTGGGCTACTTTCTCGACCGTTGGCTGCATACCAAGGTGCTCTTCACATTGATTCTTGGCGGCCTGGGATTTTACGCCGGGGTGCGCGACGTCCTGCGGCGGCTTTCTACGAACGGCGATGGAAAAGGCTGAGCACTCCGCATCCGTCGGCGCAAACTCGAAGCACCGCGAACAGAGCGGTGCGGCGGAGCCAGCCGCTTATGTGCGCACAGAGGCGCGAATCGCGTGGCTGACGCTAGTGTTTGGCGGCGCAGCAGCGGTCATCGCTGGATTCATGCACCGGTGGCCTTGGGCGGAGGGCCTGGCCATCGGCGCGGTGCTTGCTTGGCTGAATTTCCGCTGGCTGAAGCGCGGATTGGACGCGCTGGTGGCGGCCGCCGTGGCGCAAGAGGGCGCGGCAAAGCCCCGAGTTCCCCTGGGTACCTGGTTCCGCATGATCTTCCGCTACGCCTTGATAGCCTTCTGCGTGTATGTTATTTTTGAATATCTGAAAGTTCCCCTTGTAAGCATGCTCGCGGGGTTGTGCGCACTAGGAGCGGCGACGCTGGCAGCAAGCCTGTACGAAATTTTGCATCCTCTGGGATAGGGAATGGAATACACGATAAGCTGGCTGACGAAGATAGTGAATCTGTACCTCGGGCACGCGGCGATGACGCTGCTGACCGCGCTGCACATCACGCCGAGCCATCCGGAGACGCCCATTCCGGAGCAGGTGGTGATGAGCGTGGTGGCGCTGCTCATTGGCACGCTGCTGGCGCTTTGGCTGCGGACCCGGCTATCCGTCGAGAAACCGGGAGCCACCCAGCAATTGGCGGAGCTGCTCATTACGAATTCGCAGGGATTCGGGATTCGCGACATCGTGCGGGAGAATGCCGGCCACGACGCGGACCAGTATCTTTATCTGGTGGGATCGATCGCCCTTTTCGTGCTGATCGGCAACCTCTTCGGCGTCGTGCCGACGGTGCTCAATCCGCCGACTTCGGATAAGAGTGTGCCCCTCGCATGTGCGGTCCTGGTTTTTCTCTACTTCAATTACCAAGGAATTCGCAAGCACGGACTTTTCGGCTATTTGAAGCTGTTCACCGGGGGTGTGCATTGGGGCCTCTGGATATTAATTTTCCCCGTCGAAATCATCAGCACCTGTGCGCGCCTGCTCTCGCTCACCGTGCGTCTCTGGGCCAATATTTTTGCCAGCGATTTGCTCTATGATCTTTTCCTCATGCTCTTTGCTCAGGCGGCCTTTTGGGGATGGGAAAAATATCATGGGCTCGGCATTGCTCTAGGCATTCTTCCAGCGACGATTCCGATTCTCTTTCTGGGGTTGCACGCCTTTGTTTCGTTAATACAGGCGTATGTCTTTACGATTCTGCCGTCTGTCTACCTGGGGATGGCCACGGCGCAGGAACATTAATTTCGCGTGAATTCCCGCCCAGAAGCAGGCGGATGGCATCGAGTTTTCGGCCGTTTCAGTGTGAGCCCGGCTGCACGGTGTCCGGGAACCACCTCCTGACGGCATTTCTAAGGAGGAAGTGATGATGAAACTGAAGTATCTGGTAACGATGGTAGCGACAGTGCTGGTTCTGGCTCCGGCGGCGTTTGCGCAGGGCACGGAGCAGGCGGTGGGCGGCGGCGGAAAGGGTCTCCTCGCCATCGCTGCGGCCTTCGGCATGGGCATTGCGGCGTTCGGATGCGGCATGGGGCAGGGAAGAGTCGGAGCGGCGGCCTGCGAAGGAATCGCGCGCAATCCGGCGGCAGCGGGCGTGATTCGCGGAGCGATGATTCTCGGGCTGGTGTTCGTCGAGACTTTGGTGCTATTCACCTTCGCGATGATCGCTTGGAAAGTATAAGTTTTGGCCCAAGCAGTTTGAAACGGCCCGGAGCCATGAGCTTCCGGGCCGATTTGCTTTGAGTAGGGATGGGTTGGGCGGGAGGTGAGGTCGCCGAAAGACGCCCCACGACTTCGAGAGGCCAATCGTTAACGATTCAGCAGATTGGGCTGAAGCAGGTAGTTCAGAATTTTGCTGGGGAAGAGACCGAAGTAAACGGCGCTGAACGCCGTGATTGCTAACACCACGTTGACCGACAGAGGAAAACGAGCGGGAGCTGTCGCGGCGATTTCCGCGCTGGGTTCACGCATGTACATGACGACGATGACGCGAATGTAATAATAAGCGCCGATGATGCTGTTGATGGCCATAAGCACGGCCAGCCAGATCAGATGCGAATCGACAGCGGCTTTGAAAATATAAAATTTGCCCAGGAATCCCGCGGTGACAGGTAGGCCGAGAAGCGAAAGCAAAAAGAGCGAAAACACGGCGGCCACCGCAGGGCTGGCGTTCGCCGAGGCCCGCGAAGTCGTCGAGCTGCAGATGCTTCTCGCCGGCGCCGCCGAATTGCGAAACGATGGTGAACGCGCCGACTTTCACGAGAGCATACGTCAACAGATAGAAGAGAATCGCCGCGTAAGCCGGGGCAGCGCCGATTTCAGTGTCTTCGAGAGATTCGTGACCGCGGCGAACGCCACCAGAATGTACCCCGCGTGTGCGATCGAGCTGTAGGCGAGCAGCCGCTTGACGTTGGTCTGCAGCAGCGCTCCGAGATTCCCCGCGAACATCGTGAGCGCCGCAAGAATCCAGAATGCGTAGAACCAAAATTGCGTGGCGGCGTGAATGTCGGCAAAAATGCGCAGCAGCAGCGCAAAGGCGGCGGCTTTCGGACCCGCGGAAAAAAGCGCGGTCACGGGCGTGGGCGCGCCTTCGTAAACGTCTGGCGTCCAAATCTGAAAGGGAGCGGCGGCGACTTTGAAGCCAAGGCCAATGAGGATCAAGGCAAGGCCGAGCTTCAGAAGGCTGCTCGTTGGATCGGCAGAATCCATTTTCAGGAGATTGGTTGTGCCGGTCACGCCATAGACAAGGGCGATGCCGTACAGAAAAAACGCCGTGGCGAAAGAGCCAAGCAGGAAATACTTCATAGAGGATTCGCTGGACTTCAGCGAATCGCGGCGGTATCCGGCGAGGATGTAGCTCGAAATGGAGCTGAGCTCGAGGCCGATAAAAGCGGTGAGCAATTCCTGCGCGGAAGCGAGCACGCCCATTCCGGCGGTGGCGAAAAGGACGAGGGCGTAAAACTCCGCGTCGGCGAGGCGTTCGCGCTCGAGATAGGGAGCGGCGCCGAGAATGACCAAAACGGCGACGAGGCCCACGAGGTGGCTGAAGAAAATGCTGAAAGGATCGGCGGCCACGAGGCCGGCGAACGCCTCGCCCGGATTATGTACGGCATAAAAATTGCCGCAGATGCCGGCGAGCGCTCCAATAACCGCGACAGTTGTGAGCGCGCGGCGGCTCCTTACGAGCGGCTGCAGTAGCATCAGCAGCGCGCCAAAGCCGCACCAGATCAGTTCCGGCAGTACGCGCAGTAAATCCGAGGAGCTGGGGAACGCGGACATTTAGCGGGTTCCGAGCCTTTCCAGTGAAATTTGTTTTCCAGGGGCGCTTGCGCCTGTAATTGCGAAGGCAGCGCCGGCGTGCATGGGCAGCATTGCCGCTGCTGCGGGCTTCGCGGGCAAGCCCGCTTCAAAGGCTCGCGGCGGGCGATCCATTTGATCGAGCACGGCCTGGCTGGCCGTGGCCGTGCGGCTGGTGATAAACGTCGAGCCGATTCCCATCCACAAAATAATGACCGCCATCGTCGCCAGAATCACGCGCTCGCGCATGGAGACGTCCGGCAGCGTCTTGTTTTTCTCGACGATGACGTCGCCGAAGAACACGCGCTGGTAAGACCATAGCAAATAGCAAGCCGAGAGAATCACGCCAGTGGCTGCCCAAGCGGCCCAGTCCCAATGCGCTTGATAGGTGCCGAGCAGAATCAAAAATTCTCCGACGAAGCCGTTGAGCATCGGCAAGCCAAGCGAAGAGAGCGCGACAAAAAGGAAGAACGCCGCGAAACGCGGCATCGGCGTAGCCAGGCCGCCGAATTGCGAGATCTCGAAGGTGTGCCGCCGATCGTAGAGCATGCCGACGACGAGGAAGAGCGCGCCGGTCGAGATCCCGTGCGCGAGCATCTGGAAAACCGCGCCCTGCATGGAGACCGCCTGGAACGCAAAAATGCCGAGCACAACGAAACCCAAGTGGCTCACGCTGGAATAGGCGACAAGTTTCTTTAGATTTGGCTGAACCATGGCGACCAGCGCGCCATAAATAATGCCGATGATCGCCAGGACCGCGATAGCCGAGGCGAATTTTTTCGAGGCCGCCGGGAAAAGCGGCAGGCAGAAGCGAATCATGCCGTACGTGCCCATTTTCAGGAGCACGCCCGCGAGCATGACGGAGCCGGCCGTTGGTGCTTCGACGTGCGCGTCGGGCAGCCAAGTGTGGAACGGGAAAAGCGGAACCTTAATCGCGAACGCCACGAAGAAGGCGAGGAAAAGAAGCGTTTCCGTGCGCGCCGGAAGAACCAGAGCGCCGGTCTGGAGCGCATGCTGAATGGAAGGCAGGTCAAACGTGCCAGTCACGTTGTAAAGCCAAATAATCCCGACAAGCATAAGGATCGAGCCGGCCATGGTGTACAAAACGAATTTGACGGCCGCATAAATGCGGCGCTCGTGGCCCCAGATGCCGATCAAGAAGTACATCGGGATCAGCATCACTTCCCAGAAAAGGAAGAAGAGGAAAAGATCGAGCGAGAGGAAAACGCCGACAACGCCGACCTCGAGAAGCAAAAGCATGATGAAAAATTCTTTGACGCGCTTCTGGATGCTGCTCCACGAGCAGAGAATCGAGACGACGGTGAGGAAGGTCGTCAAAATGACAAGGAACAGGCTGATGCCGTCCGCGCCAAGGTGATAGTTGATGTAAGTTTGGGGCGCCGAACCGTGGGGCCCAAGCGCAATCCACTGGTGGAATTCCTGGAGGTGGTAGCCCGCTCCGCCGATCGGTACGCCGCGGAGGAGCCACCACAGCGACAAAATAAATTCGGCGAGAGAGACGGCGAACGCAAAGCGGCGAATCCATTCGTGGTCATCGCTGCGCAGGAAGAGCAGGGCAAGGGCGCCAAACGCCGGCAGAAAGATCAGGATGGAGAGCAGCGGCCCGGCGGGCATCAGCGCACCATCCCGGCGACTGGCGCGGCCGCGGGCCAGAAGAAAATAATAGCGATGATTACAAGCGCGCCGATGACGACCCACACCGCATAACTGCGCGTGTTGCCGGACTGCGTATGGCGCACCGTGTCGCCGATCGAGTTCGCGGTGCTGGCAACGCCATTGACGGCACCGTCGATTCCTGCCACATCGACTATTTTCCAGAGCACATTGGTCGAGACCCAAATCAGTGGCTTGACGATCACAGCCGCGTAAAGCTCATCGACGTAGTACTTGTTCAACAGCGTGTCGTAAACGCCGCGCATGGATTTGGCCAGCGCGTCGGCCTTGCCCGGCTGGCGAATATACAGCCAGAAAGCAATGCCGAACCCGATGAGTGCCGTGAGGACGGCAACTCCCGCGAACGGCCACTCAAGCGCGTGTGCCGCAGTCTCCGTGGCGGCCGATTCGCCGCGGCCAAAGACCGGCGCAAGGAAATTCGAGAAGTAGTCCGGCCCGCCCCAAAAAGAGGGCAGGGCTAGCCAGCCACCGAATACCGAGAGCAAGGCGAGAATGACGAGAGGTCCGAGCATACTCCACGGCGACTCGTGCACGTGAACGTGGTGTTCGTCGTAGCGCGGCTTTCCGAAGAACGTGAGGAAGATCAGCCGGAACATATAGAGAGAGGTCAGCAGCGCTGTCAGCAAACCGATCGCATAGAGAATGTGCGCGGTGTTGGGGCCGCCCTCCCCGCTCACGAAATCCGCGAGAAGAATCTCGTCCTTGCTAAAGAATCCCGCAAAGAGAGGCGCGCCCGAAATGGCGAGCGTGGCGGCAAGCATGGTCAAATAGGTCCATTTGATTTTTTTGCTCAGCCCGCCCATGTGGCGCATGTCCTGCTCGCCGCCCATGGCGTGAATCACGCTGCCCGCCGCAAGGAAGAGAAGCCCTTTGAAGAATGCATGCGTCATCAGATGGAAGATGCCCGCCGAAAACGCGCCGACCCCGCATGCGAGAAACATGTAGCCGAGCTGGCTGACGGTGGAATAGGCCAAAACTTTCTTGATGTCGTTCTGGACCAGCCCGATGGTCGCGGCGAACAAAGCGGTGGCGCAGCCAATGCAAGCGACAACGAGCATCGCCGTCGGCGCATGCGTGAAAAGAACGTGCGAACGCGCCACGACGTAAACGCCCGCGGTGACCATGGTAGCCGCGTGGATCAACGCGCTCACCGGCGTAGGGCCTTCCATGGCGTCCGGCAGCCAAACATATAAAGGAAGCTGCGCCGATTTTCCGGTAGCGCCCATAAACAGAAGCAAGCAGGCGACCGTGAGGACGCCCAGGTGCCCCAGCGCATCCGGCGGCATCGGCGCGGCCTTCGCGAAAACGGTTGTGAAATCCAATGTCCCAAACGTGCGGAAGAGCAGGAACATGCCAAGCATGAAGCCGAAATCTCCGATGCGGTTGACGATGAACGCTTTTTTGCCGGCATCGGCGGCCGATTTGCGCAGGAAATAAAAACCAACCAGCAGATAACTGCACAGCCCCACGCCTTCCCACCCCACAAAAAGCAGCACGTAATTCGCTGCCATCACCAGGATCAACATGAAGAACATGAACAAATTCAGGTAGGAGAAGAAGCGGTAGTAGCCGCCCTCGTGCGCCATGTACCCAGTCGAATAAATGTGAATAAGGAAGCCAACGCCGGTGACGACCATCAGCATCACGACGGTGAGCTGATCAATTTGCAGATCAAAGCCGGCGCGGAAATTGCCCGCGGCGATCCACGTAAAGTATTTCTGCACCCAGGGAATCTGTTCCGGAGAAAGCTGCGTGAACTCGCGCACGCCCTCGACAGCGCAAAGGAAGGAGAGCCCCGTCGAACCAAGCGCCACGCTATCGACAATCTTTTTCGGCCACTTGCCGCCCAAAAGGCCGTTGAAGGCCGAGCCGAGCAACGGCAGCAGTGGAATGATCCACAGATGATCGAGTATGAGCATCAGAGTTTCAGCAAATCCACGCGCTCGACGTTCAAGGATTGCCGGTTGCGCGCCGTAAGAATGATGATCCCCAGCCCCACTGCCGCTTCCGCTGCCGCCACCACAATGACGAACAGCACGAACACCTGCCCGTCCATCTTATGCATCGCCTGGCTGAAGGCCACGAACGCCAGATTCACGGCGTTCAGCATCAGCTCGATGGACATGAAAATCGTAATGACATTCCGTTTAAATACGAACGCAACGACGCCCAGCCCGAACAGGATGGCGCTGAGAATCAGGTAGTAGCTCGTCGGGACCATTTCAGCTCTTCTCCCGCTGCGCCAGAACGATCGCGCCGAGTATCGCCACAAGAATCAGGAACGAAGTCAGCTCAAAGGGATAAACAAACTCCCGGAACAGCATCATGGAAATTACCTTGGTGGAGGCCATCGTACCCGACTGCAAATCCGCTTGCGCGCTTACGCTGGAGCGGGCGATGACCACCGCCAGAAAACCCAGCAATGCGACCGCCAGCGGAATGCCCGCAATGCCCGCGAGTTTGGAGACATTGGTACGCTCTTCCACTCCGGCGTTCAGCAGCATGATGACGAAGACGAACAGCACCATAATGGCGCCGCCATACACGATGATCTGCACCGCGGCGACGAATTCCGCACCCATCGACAAATAAAGCCCGGCAAGCGCGATCATCACCACGATCAACGAAAGCGCGCTGTGAATCGGATGGCGTTGAAAAATCAGGCTCACCGCTCCGAGCACCGCAAGCGCCGCCAGCACGAAGAAAATCGCCAGTCCCGCCGTCACTTTACACCCCGCACCAGAATGACAAATGCGGTGATCACCACATTGGCAATCGAGACCGGCAGCAGCAATTTCCAACCAAACGACATGAGCTGGTCGTAGCGGAATCGCGGAAGCGTGCCGCGCATCCAAACATAAATAAAAAGAAAAATAAGTATCTTTGCCAGCAGCCAGAACGGCCCTTGGATGAAATCATTCACCGGCGGGAACAAAATCAGCGCGGCGCCAACCGCGGCGATCACCGTGCCCACTCCCGGAAGAATGATCCGGCCAAAAATGGTTTCGTAGCGGATCCCGTCCCAAATCACCCACAGCCCGAACGGAATCAGAATCACCGACGGCAGATAGTGCGTGAACGTCCAGCTAGCCGGAAAAGGCGAGAGCCAGCCGCCAAAAAACATGATCGCGCACAAGCAGGACACCGTAATCATGCTGGTGTATTCGGCGATAAAGAACATAGCGAACTTGAAGCTGGCGTATTCCGTGTGAAACCCGGCGACAAGCTCTGATTCGGCTTCCGGGAGATCGAACGGCACGCGGTTCGTTTCTGCCACCGCGGCGACAAAGAAGCAAAAAAATCCCAGGATTTGCGGCCAGACGTTCCACCCAAAGATGCCGCGCTCGGGATGCTGCGCCTGCGCACTTATGATGTCGCGAAGATTGAAGCTCCCCGCAAGCAGCAGCACGCCCACCACGGACATTGTCAACGCCAGTTCGTAGCTCACCATTTGCGCCGAGCTGCGCAGGCCGCCCAGCAAAGGATATTTGCTGTTCGAAGACCAGCCCGCCAGCGCCACTCCGTAAACGCTAAGCGCGGTAATCGCAAACAGCGCGAGAATGCCGATGTTTAGATTGGTGATGCCCAAACTGATGTCGTGCCCGAAGAGATGCAGCGGCTGCGGGCCGAACGGAATGATCGCCAGCGACGTCAGCGCGAGCGCCAGTGCCATGAGCGGCGCGAGAAAGTACGTAAATTTGTCCACGCCCGCGGGGGTCGGATCTTCTTTCAGCAGAAATTTCGCGCCGTCCGCGAGAGGCTGCAGCAGTCCGTGCGGCCCGACGCGGTGCGGTCCCCATCGCGATTGCATGTGCGCGACAACCTTGCGTTCGAACCATGTCAGATACGCGTTGACGGTTAATACAATGAAAAGCAAAAGCGCAATCTTGACGAGGACGATGATCCAGTAGGCGTTGGCGGCTAAGAAGGCGATCACGGTTTGGCTTCCGCCTCCGGCAAAGATTCCATCATGGTGCAGAAGCGCCCGAGCGTGCCGCTGGTGAAAAGCGTGTCCTGCGCGGAGCGAATCAAGCCGACGGGAACGTCATACGGCGCGTGGCCGTTCTTCGCCACGCTTATGTGCGTGGCTTCCGCGCCGCCGGACAGCAATCCGGCGGGCAACACGTCGTAGCCCGGAATTGCTTTGCGAATCTCTCCGAACACCGCCGCCGGCGATTTGTAGTGGAACGCCTTACCCAGCCCCAGCTTCTCCAGTTGATGCGACAAAATCCGCAACAAATCAAAATCCGTTCGCGGGCCCATCACTTCCGCGGCTTTGTGCAGAAGCTGAATTTCGCCGGCCGTGTTCGTGACGCTGCCTTCTTTTTCATAAGCGGAAGCAGCGGGGAAAACGATGTCAGCCAGTTTCGCGGTCTCGGTCAAGAACAGTTCATGAACGATCAGCAACTCCAGCTTGCCTCGTCCAAAGCCCAGTGTTCCAAAATGCGCCAGCGGATTCGCGCCCATCACATAAAGGGCCTTGAGCTTTCCGTTTTGCGCTGCATGCACCATCGCCGGCGCCGTCATTCCCGGTTTCGAGGGAATCACGCCGCCCCACAGCCGTTCGAATCCTTCGCGCGCCGCAGAGTCGTCCACATGCGCGTAGCCGGGCAGCCGGTCGGGCAGCAAGCCCATGTCGGCCGCTCCGCGCGAATTCGTATAATCTCCCAGTGCCATGTAGCGGACCTTGCCAAAAAGCTTCGAACCAAACGCCACGAGCTGCGCAATCGCCGCGCCCGTCACTTCCGCGCCAAAAACAATCGCCACTTCCGGCTCGGCATCCAGCGCGGCCTTGAGCTGCACGAGCTGTTCAACAAGCCCGCTCGGCAGTTGTCCCTCTTCGTGGGCCAGCCAGCGAAGCGCGGCGGCTTCCTGATTCGCCGCAATCTTGACGAATTGCGTCGCTTTTCGCTTCAATTTAATGTCGCGCGCATTCAACATGAAAAGTTTCGCGCCATTCAGTCGAATGCCTTTGCGAATCTGCCACGCGGCCAGCGGGTTCTGATTTGTAGGATCGTTCCCGATAACCAGAACGGCCTTCGTCTCCGCCAACTGCTTCATCGTCAGCACGGAATCGGCCGCAGTATCGCCCAGCGCGGTGATCAGCCCGGTGTAGTCCGCGGTCCGGTGATGGTCGATATTATTTGTGCCAAACGTTGCGCGCGCCAGCCGCTGGAACAGGTAGTTCTCTTCATTCGACGTGTGATTCGAGCCGATAAACCCGATTGAGTCCTTGCCGCCCGCGTCGTAAATCTCTTTGAGCTTGGCCGCGGCCGCCTGCGCCGCTTCTTCCCACGAAACGGGATAAAGCTTGTCGCCTTTGCGCACCATCGGCTGGCGAATGCGTTCGGGATGTTTCGTGAAATCGAAGCCAAATCGCCCCTTAATGCATAGAAAATCTTCGTTGATGCCGGAGAGGTCGCGGTTATTCGCGCGCATGATTTCGTGATTGCGCACGCTCAAGGTCGTCTTGCATCCGTTCGAACAATGTGTACAAACCGTCGAAACGTACGTCATCTCCCACGGCCGCGTTTTATAGCGGTACGTCCCGCTCGTCAGCGCGCCAACGGGACAAATGTCGATACACATCCCGCACTCTTCGCACTCCAGATGATCTTCGCGGTTTGGAATGATGATGCTGTTCGCGCCGCGCATTCCCACGCCGAGCGCCTTCACGTCCATGCCTTCATCGCACACGCGCACGCAGCGGAAACACAGAATGCAGCGCGGCGCATCGTAATAAACCAGGTCCGACCATTTTTCTTCCGGCCGGTGAATCTTTTCCTCGACGAACCGGCTGGTATCCGCGCCGTAGCGGAACACCATATCTTGCAGCTCGCACTCGCCGCCTTTGTCGCACACCGGGCAATCTAGCGGATGGTTCGTCAAAAGAAACTCGAGCATTGCCTTGCGCGCGCCGTGCACCTGGTCCGTGTTCGTTCGCACCACCATGCCTTCGGTCGCCACCAGCGTGCACGCCGTTTGCAGCTTCGGCATTTTTTCCACTTCCACCAGGCACATGCGGCACGCGGCCTGCAAAGTAAGCTGCGGGTAGTAGCAGAACGACGGCACTTCCGTCCCGATGCGCCTCGTCGCTTCAATCACCAGCGTTCCCGCGGGAACTTGCACATCGCGGTCGTTAATTTTCAGCGTAACTAGCTTCGTTTCGGCCATGGAGTCCTAGCGCGAGCCTATCAGCGCTTCCGCGGATTTGTACGCACAGCGTCCGTGCAAATGATCTTCGAATTCGTTGCGCCACTTCTGCACGATGCTGATCGTCGGCAGCGCAGCGGCGTCTCCGAGCGGACAGAAAGTCCGCCCCAGCATGTTTTTCGCCAGCTCGCCGGTGATGTCGATGTCTTCCGGCCGCCCGTAGCCCGCATGAAAACGGTCCAAAATTTTCTTGAGCCACTCCGTGCCTTCGCGGCAGGGAATGCACCACCCGCACGATTCGTGCGCATAAAAATGCATGATGCGCCGCGCCATGTCCACCATGCACGTGGTTTCGTCCATCACCACCATGCCGCCGGAGCCGAGCATCGTGCCGGCTTTGGCCAGCGTGTCATAATCCATCGCAATATCGATTTCGTCGGCGCTCATGATGGGGCAGGAGCTTCCGCCGGGGATAATCGCCTTGAGCTTCTTGCCGCCTGGAATGCCGCCCGCCATCTCATAGATGAACTTCTTCATGTTCATGCCCAGCGGAATTTCGTATATCCCCGGCTTCGCGATGTGCCCGGAGACGCACAGCAGCCGCGTGCCTCCATTTTTCGGCGTCCCGCGCTTGGCGTACGCCTCGCCGCCTTCCAAAATGATGGCCGGAACGGAACTCAGCGTTTCTACGTTATTGATGATAGTCGGGCATCCATACAATCCGACCACGGCAGGAAATGGCGGCTTAATTCGCGGATAGCCGCGTTTGCCTTCCAGCGACTCCATCAGCGCGGATTCTTCTCCGCATTCGTACGCGCCTGCTCCCGTGTGCGTGACCAAATCGAAATCGAACCCCGAGCCGAGAATGTCCTTGCCCAGGTAGCCGTTCGCGTAGGCTTCATCCACCGCTTCTTGCACGATATCCAGCACGTAGCGGTACTCGCCGCGCACATAAACAAATCCCATGTGCGCCCCGAAAGCCCGCCCCGCGATGATCATCCCTTCGATCATCTGGTGTGGATCCAGTTCCATCAGCGGCCGGTCCTTGCACGTGCCAGGCTCCGATTCATCCGCGTTGCAGATCAGATATTTCGGCTTCGGCGAATCCTTTGGCACAAACGACCACTTCATCCCCGTCGGAAACCCCGCTCCGCCGCGCCCGCGCAGGCTGGACTTTTTCACTTCGTCGATAATCGTTTCCGGCGTCATTTCCTTGAGCGCTTTTTCAAGCGCCTTGTAGCCGTCGTGCTTCAAGTAGACGTCGATCTTCCGGGAATCTTTTATCCCCCAGCGTTTGCTGATTAGCGGCGTCTCTCCCGGCTCCCGCGCGTGAATCGCGCCGGACGTGACCGGCTCCGGCCCGGGCGCCTTGCCGGCGTCCAGTTGCTCGATGATGCGGTCGAACTTGAGCGGCGTCAGATTTTCGTGAAAGTCATAATTCACCTGCATGGCCGGTGCGCCCGTGCACGCGCCGATACATTCCACCTCTTCGAGAGAGAAGATGCCGTCCTCGGTAACTTCTTTGTGCCCGATTTCCAGCCGCTTTTTCGCGCGGTCCAGGATTTCGTTGCCCCCGCGCAGCATGCACGCTACGTTCGTGCACACCTGCACGTGGTATTTGCCCATCGGCTTGCGATGCAGCATCGAGTAATACTCGAGCGTTTCCTCGACCTGAACGTGGTTCAAGTCCAGCCGCCGCCCGATTTCCGCGATCATTTCGTCGCTCACGCAGCCGTACTCGTCCTGCGCGTACATCATCATGGGAATCAGCGCGCTCCGCTTGACGGGATACGCGTTCTGCAATTTCTCGAATCTCGCCGCGAGTTGTGGACTAAGTTCCATTCCCTTACCGGCTTCCCTTTGGCACTTCCGTATTCTTTCCAGCTCTTTCTTTACATCCTTACTTCTTTACGTCATTACGTCTTTTTTTTCTACCGATCCACGTCTCCCAGCACGATGTCGATCGTCCCAATACACGCCACCACATCGGAAATCAATTGCCCGACGATGAGCTTGGGCAGCGCCTGCAGATTGACGAACGACGGCGCCCGGAAGTGCGCGCGCAGCGGCTTCGGCGAGCCGTCGCTCGCCACAAAGCATCCCAACTCGCCCCGCGGCGATTCCACGGTTACAAATGCCTCGCCCGGCGGCGGCGAAAACCCTTCCGTGAAAATCTTGAAGTGGTAGATGAGTGCTTCCATCTCCGTTTTCATTTTCTCGCGCTGCGGAGGAATAATTCCCGGCGCATCCGCCCTAATTGGTCCGCTGTCCGTGATCTTCGCCATCGCCTGGCGCACAATCTTCAAGCTCTCCCGCATTTCCAGCACGCGCACCATATAGCGCGCGAAACAATCGGATTCCGTGCGCGTCGGAACGTCAAATTCAAACTCCTCATAGCTCGAATAGGGAAACACTTTCCTGTTGTCGTACGCAATCCCCGCCGCGCGCAGCGTCGGCCCGGTCATGCTCAGCGCCACCGCGTCTTCCCCGGAAATATACCCGACCCCCTGCAACCGCCCCATCCAAATCCGGTTGCCCGTCAACAGCGATTCGTAATCGTCAATCCGGCTGGGCATCATCTTCAGGAAGCGGTCGACCGCCCCGCGCCAGCCCGCCGGAGGCTCCAGCGCCAGCCCGCCGATGCGAATATAGCTCGTCATCATTCGCTGTCCGGCAAACAGCTCAAAAATCTTCAGAATCTCTTCGCGCTCGCGGAAGCAGTAAAGAAAAACCGACATCGCGCCCATGTCAATCGCGTGCGTTCCCAGCCACACCAGATGGGACGAAATCCGCTGCAGCTCCACCATCATCACGCGAACGTACTGCGCGCGCTTCGGCACTTCCAGCCCCAGCAATTTTTCCACCGCCAGACAATAAACGAGGTTGTTTCCCAGCGGATTGAGGTAATCCATCCGGTCCGTCAGCGTGATGGCCTGCGAGTAAGTTTTGTCTTCGCAGCTCTTCTCGATACCCGTGTGCAAATAACCCAGATCCGGCACGGCCCGCACCACCGTCTCGCCATCCAGCTCCAGCAGTACGCGCAGCACCCCATGCGTCGATGGGTGCTGCGGACCCATATTCAGCACCATCGTTTTTGTTGCGCCGACAGCGGTCTCAACGGTGGTCATACGGAACTCTTTCTGAATCCTGGGACCATTGGCACGTCGCGATACCCTTCGACGGGATAATCCTTGCGCAGCGGGTGCCCTTCCCAATCCTCGGGAAGCAAAATGCGCCGCAAATCCGGATGGCCTGTAAAGCGAATGCCCATGAGGTCGAAAATCTCGCGCTCCAGCCAGTTGGCTCCCGGCCAAACCGGCACCAGAGTGTCCACCACCGCGTCTGAACCGGCCAGACGCACCCTCAGGCGAAGCTTGTCCCGCCGCGGGATCGAAACAAGATGGTAATTCAGCTCGAAGCGCGGTTCGTGCGGGAAGCGGTCCACGCAAGTGGCGTCGGTCAGCAGGTTGAATTGCAATTCTGCATTTTCCCGGCAGTGCTCCGCGACTGTCCGCAAAATCTTGCGAGGCAGCACGATAGTCGTCTCCCCGCGGAATTCAATCACTTCTTCGATGGCGTTCGGATTCCACGCACGCAGGTGCTCGACGACAACATTAGCGTTTTGGCTGGTATTCTCTGTCACCGTTTCGAATCCCTCAGACGCAGGCTAGTACTTGTGCCAGTCGAGCGCGCCTTTTTTCCAGAGATAGAAGTAGCCCACCAGAAGTATGGCGATGTACAGCATCATCTCCGCGAAGCCGTACAATCCAATGCTCGGAGACATTCTTATCAAATCCCGGTAGATGTACGCCCACGGATACAAAAAGATGGCTTCCACGTCGAACAAAATGAAAACCATCGCTACCAAATAAAATTTTACGGAAACCGGCGCGCGCGCATCTCCGGTCGGCTCCATGCCGCATTCGTAGGGCTGCTGCTTCGCGCGGCTCGGCCGCCGCCAGCCCACCAGAACCGAGGCGGCCGTCAGCGCCCCGGCGAGCGCCGTGGCTACCAGGAGGTATACGAGAAGCGGAGTGTACGCTTGTAACCCTGAATCGGTCATGGGCGAAGCGTTATAATATCCATTCGACCGCCAGTCGGTCAAATGGCACGGCGAGAATCTTTTGGCGCGCTCTCAGGCAAACGCCTGCGGATGCGCAGAGTGGGAGTGGAAGCCTATATGCTCTTCGGGCATAACTCGGATGTGAAATCGGGCGAATTCGTTTATCACGTGCAGACCGAGGACCGCGGCACTGCCAACGCCTTGATCGATACCACCGTCTATTGCCGCGGCCGCGTCTTGCATCGCCGCACCCATAATTATTTTGATCTTCTCCCGCTCGATCCCGCGCGCGAAGAATCGCTCAAGAAGCGCATCGACGAGCAGCACCGCTCTGTGGCGGATGAGATTCGCACCGGCGCTCTCCATCTGGCTCCGCCGCCATTGCTCGTCCAGGAAGCCGCCGCAAAAAAGAGCCCCGACTCCGCGCCGCACGCCCACACGGCGCCCGCACCGCAGCTCGCACTCGAACTCGTCAACGCCAAAAGCTGGCTGGCGGGCAAACGCGCTAATTTGCATGTCGTGGTCCGCCACGGGCAAAATGGATCTGGCGTCGCCGGCGCGTTGGTGACCGCGCGCATCGACGGCGCGGCGAACCTGACGGAATTTTCCACCGAGACGGCTGCCGACGGCCAGGCCCGCCTCGAATTCGAAATGCCCCGTCTCGCCGGTGCCGAGTCCGCGTTGGTCATCGAAGCCACGCAAGCGGATTCGAAGGGCCACTTGAAATTTCAGTTGCGCGCCAGGCCGCGTGTCCCGACAGCCTGACCTTCGCGTCCTTTTTCTCTGTGGCGTGTCTTGCAAGCAGCCTTTAGACTGCTCGCGGCCTAGAATAGTTTGTTGGAAGAAACAAAGAAGCTGAGAAAACCGATGGAAACCGCAATCAAGATTGTCGTGAATGGCGAAAACCGCGAAGCCCAATCCGGCGCCATGGTCACCGATCTGCTTCTCGCTCTAGGCCTAAACGCCGGCCGCGTGGCCATCGAGCGCAACCTCGAAATTCTCCCGCGCCCCGCCTGGGCCCAAACCCCCGTCGAATCTGGCGACCGCTACGAAATCGTCCAATTCGTCGGCGGCGGCTAACGAAATCGTCCATCTTCCTAAGCACCAAACTCAATGCGTCGCGAAATCACGAAAGGGCAGACCGGAAGTTTTTCACAGACCTTCGAGCAGATGCCCCATCTTGCTCTTCTTCGTCTGCAAGTACGCGCGCGAAGTTTTCGAAATGCGCGGCTGACACGGCACCCTCTGCACCACGCGAATTCCCGCCTCTTCCAATTGCCGCACTTTCTCCGGATTGTTTGAGAGCAACCGGATTTTCTTTGCGCCGAGCTTCTTCAAGATCTGCGCCGAAAAATCGTAATCTCTCGCATCGGCCGCGAATCCCAGCGTTTCGTTGGCCTCCACTGTATCCATCCCTCCATCCTGAAGCTGGTACGCCCGCAACTTGTTCATCAATCCGATCCCGCGTCCTTCTTGCGGCAAGTACAGCAAAATTCCGCTGCCCGCCTGCCCGATTTTCTTCAGTGAAAGTTCAAGCTGCGCCCGGCAATCGCACCGCAGCGAAGCCAGCACATCCCCCGTCAGGCATTGCGAGTGCACGCGCACGAGCGGCGCTGTCTTTCCATTCAACTTCCCCCGCACCAAGGCAATGGCCTCATCCAGCGGCCCCCGCCCCTTGAATCCATAAATCGTGAATCGTCCGTAACGCGTAGGCAGCGCCGCCTCCGCGACGAGCTTCACTTCGGAGTCTCTGCTCTTCGCACGCTTTCGCGAATTTATTTTCGTTTGCATAAGAAACAAGCAGTATAGCAGGTGCGCTACACGAGGCTTTACATCCCGCCTGCGATTGGCTAGCGTTAGCCAAGTAGCCCGCGCAATTCGCTATGGACACCGCATCGGTAGCTCGCGACCTCCTCTTCACCTTGCTCCTCAAGGTGGGCGTGGCTTCCTCGATCGCCGCTCTCCTCGCGCGCTGGAACGCCTTCCGCCGTGTCCTCTTTACCGAGGAGCGCGATCCCGACCAAAAACTCAAACTCATGCTTTTCATGACTCCGCCTCTGATCATCGGCGTCACTCTCCGCCTCGTCAATTATCAATATCGCTTCGCCGACCTGTCCCTCGAAGGCGCATTTCTTATGGGTTTGCTCGGTGGCCGCGTCGTTGGCCCGATTGGCGGCGCCATCATCACCATTCCCGCGCTCATCTCTCACGAGTGGCTCGCCATGCCCGCCGCGTCCACTGCCGGCCTCCTCGGCGGCTTGATTCGTCAGGCCATCCCCAACAAGGAAGATCTCTGGAACTTCGGCCCCTTCACTTTTCTCAACATCCCCAAAGCCGTCGTCCGCCTCCTCAAAAAAGCCCAGTTGTCTTGGGAAATGGCGCCGCTCGGCGTCTGCGTCTTGCTCGAGCTCGGCCGCGTCGCTCTCGTGCAGGCCACCAAGCCCAAATGGCTTTTCGCGATTCATCCGCAGTGGGACTGGTGGCTGGTCTTAACCGTGATTGCCACGCTCATGTCCGTGGCCGCCCCGCTGAAAATCTGGAACAACACTCGCATCGAAATGAATCTCGACGCCACCAGCAGCTCCTTTTGAAAGCCCGCATGGACGCGCTCTCCCGCCAAATCAACCCGCACTTTCTTTTCAACACGCTCAACACCGTCTCCGCGCTCATCCGCTTCGATCCCGATAATGCGCGCGGTGTCGTTCTCAAGCTCAGCAACATTCTTCGCCGCCTTCTCCGCAAGCACGAAACCTTCGTCCCGCTCCGCGAGGAGCTCGAATTCATCGACGACTACCTCGACATCGAAGTCGCCCGTTTCGGCCGCGACAATCTCGACATCATCAAGGAGATCGACGAAGAAACGCTCGAAGCTTTCGTTCCCAGCATGTTGCTGCAACCCATCGTCGAAAATTCCTTGAAACATGGCCTCGCGCCAAAACTCGAAGGCGGAAAAATCCAGCTTCGCACCACGAATCGCGACGGCCGCCTCCATATCGAAATCGAAGACAACGGCGTCGGCATCTCCGAAGAAAAAATGCCCCACGTCTACGTCGAAGGCATCGGCCTCAGCAACGTCCGCGAGCGCCTCCGCGTTCTCTACGGCGCCGATTTTCATCTCCAAATCGAAAGCCGCACCGGCGAAGGCACCCTAATCAAAATCGATATCCCCGAACTCGTCTCCACCTTACAAACCGTCGGCTAATCCGCGGGCTGGCCAATATCGGCCTCCACCCGTTTTGTTCATGATAAACTTTTGTGGTGTAAGTCTTGGGTTCGCCGTCTGCGCCCGAGCGCAGACGGGAGACACGACCCATAAGGAAACACGCAATGCACATCGAAATTCGTGACGCCGCCCTCGAAGCCAGAATCCAGAAACAGCTCAAAGCGACTGGCTGCGCCAGCGTCGAGGAAGTATTGCTGCGCCTCCTGGAAACGCAAGAGGAACAGGACCGGTGGCTTGCCGAGAACAGCGAGGCAATTCGCACGAAGATTCGGCGCGGCATAGAGCAACTCGATCGCGGCGAAGGGATTCCTGAAGAGCGTCTCACTGCTTTCCTGGCGGAATTGAAAGCCAAGCCTGAATGAGCGGACGGTATGTCCTCGCGCCGGCGGCTGCCTTCGATCTCGTCCAGATTTGGCGCTACATCAAGGAAAAGAGCAGCATCGAAATTGCCACCCATGTTGAATCCGTCATTTTAGACAAAGTAGCTTTTCTGGCGGGAAATCCCGCTGCCGGACACTGGCGTAGGAATCTGACGGATGAGGCTGTGAAGTTTTTCCCAGTCTATTCCTATCTGATCGTCTATCGGCCTGACACGAAGCCCTTGCAAGTGGTTTCCATCCTCCACGGACGTAGGGACGTCGAACAAATCCTCAAAGACCGCCTCTGGGCCTTCTCGCCAGTCATCCCTGGTCTTGTCCTTATTTCCCACCTTGTCTACAAACCAAAATCAGGAGTTATAATCAGTTCGTGCGCCCGTAGCTCAGCGGATCAGAGCATCTGGCTTCGAACCAGAGGGTCGGGAGTTCAAATCTCTCCGGGCGCGCCATTTTCATGCGAGTTTTTCTCAGGTTCTCAATCGCAAGCAACGCTTTCCCTCTTCAACCGCTTCCTAATGTGAAATACTCGGAATTCGCGGAGCTACAATCCATGTCAAAGCTCGTCGTCCACGCGTTCAGCATTTCCCTCGATGGCTACGGCGCCGGACCCTCTCAAAGCCTCGAGAGCCCGCTCGGCATCGGCGGCCTTGCCCTGCACGATTGGATGTTCCCCACTCGCACTTTTCAACACATGATTGGCAAAGATGGCGGCATGACGGGCATCGACGACGATTTCGCCGCCCGCAGTTTCGACAATATCGGTGCGTGGATCATTGGCCGCAATATGTTTGGCCCCGTCCGCGGGCCTTGGCCTGACGAATCCTGGAAAGGCTGGTGGGGCGAAAATCCCCCATACCATACTCCAGTATTCGTGTTAACCCACCACGCGCGCGCCCCCATCACGATGGCGGGCGAGACTACTTTCCATTTCGTGACTGGCGGCATTCACGCCGCCGCCCTGCTCGCCTCTGCCGCCGCAAGCGGAAAAGACATTCGCATCGGCGGAGGCGTGGCCACCATCCAGCAATTTCTCCGCGCTGGACTCATTGACCAGCTCCATCTAGCCATCTCGCCGATCCTTCTCGGCTCCGGCGAGCAGCTCTTCGCGAATCTAGACGCGCTAAAGCTCGGCTACCAATGCACCGAGCATGTCTCCACGCCAAAAGCGACCCACATAATTCTTAGCAAGCAAATCTAGGTGGTCGCCCCGCAGAGCCTCCATAGCAAGACAGCCGCAATCTCGCCCGGATGACCTCGGCAGTCGCCCCCAAGACGCACCACCCTCTTCTAAAGCGAAACGGGACGAATTGCTTCCCTCGACCACGGAAGCAATCCATCCCGTCGTTTCCAACTTCACCCTCAACTGCTGCGGACTCGCCCGCACCAAACGTGTCCGCCGCTGGAGCTCATCGATGATCTTTGTCGTCTCGCTTGTCGTCCCGATCATCGTCTTTCGTTTTGCTAACGCTGCCGTGGATAGCCTGCGGGCCGAAATGCGTGACCGCAGTGCTCGCGACTCCGGCGCTCGTGTTTATGAACTGCAGAGTCACGTTCGAATACTCGACCACGGTCCCTCCAGTCACGCACACCTGCAACGTCGATGGTCCCTTAGCCTCGAACGGCGCCGCGCTTCCGTTACCCGTGATGCTCGGTTGGCCGGTGACCACGAATCGCCCTGTAGTCGTGGGGCTGTCGACCGGGCAAACTGTCGTATCGTAAGTAACCAAAGCATCCGTCATGTTGATGTGGTGAGTGTGCGGACTCCTCGACATGGGATTGTCAATGTTAGGTGTCGCCGGCGGAGTACCAGGGTTCGCTGCAATCCACGAATCGGGATGCTCCATGGTCATAACCGCGGAAAAATCGGCTGTGCCAGTTCTTTCATTTAACTTCAACTTCCACGTTCCATGCATTTCCCACGGGCCAGACACTCCGGTCGAGGGCGTATAGTCGTTTAGCAGCCCTCTGAAGTGGTCGGGCACTGGAGCCTGCGCCAGTGCTGCGAACGGCACTGCCAGCACCAGAACGGCAACAATCCGCCCCACATACTTTGAAATTCTGCTTTTCATTAAAGACCTCCGTGTTTGGGCCTAGTGTTCTTGTCGTCGAAAGCTCCTGGAGCGGGACGAGTTGTTTGAGATTCCGCTGGAAAGTTTTGCTTCGAGGTTCAATTCCAGCCCCGGCGATTTCACACTTGCGGCGCACGGCCACCATCGAACATTTGCCACAGGTTCGTCAAAGGGCAACACACGGATTACACATTTACCGTCAAATACCGTCTCTTGCCGCCGCCCCGCTAAGGGGTTAGGATGTACCAACTTAGCTGCCGACCAAGATACCCCCCAGGAGAACGTGATGGCCGAGCCTTTCCCAGACACGCTGCCATCGGAAAAACCGGCCCAAAACCGGCTGGACTCTTGGAAAGAAATCGCCACCTATCTCAACCGCGATGTGACCACCGTCCAGCGCTGGGAAAAGCGCGAGGGCATGCCCGTCCATCGTCACCTGCACGACAAGCGTGGCTCCGTTTACGGTTTAACCTCCGAGCTGGATGCCTGGCAGCTAAGCCGCAGCCCGCGTTTGGAAGAGGAGGAGGAGATAGAGAAACGCCCAGACGCGGAAGCCCCCATCGCTACAAGACTGGACTCCGATCGAGCTGCCATTCCATGGACGCGCCTCACCTTTGCATTGGCCGGGCTGGCTGTCCTCGCCCTCCTTGCTTTTGCCTACCTCAGGCTCCGCAGCCGCCCCGCGGATACCCCCCAGCCCAAAATCACATCCCTCGCCGTCCTTCCTCTGAAGAATCTGTCCCGAGATCCTTCCCAGGAATACCTCGCCGACGGGTTGACCGAGGCTCTCATCGGACGCCTCTCCGGCATCCACGATTTGCGCGTCGTCTCGCGCACCTCGGTGATGCGCTTCAAAGATCCTCAAGTCTCGGTTCCAGAGATTGCCAGAACCCTCGGCGTCGATGCCATTGTCGAGGGCTCCGTCATCCAGGAGGGCGATCGCATTCGCGTCACAGCCCAGTTGATTCGCGGCTCGACCGACGCGCACTTCTGGTCCGTTACCTACGATCGCGAGCTGCGTGACGCTCTTGGTTTAGAGAGCGAGCTGGCGCAAACCATCGCGGAAAAAGTGCAAGTCACAGTCACCGGAAAGGAACGCGAAAGGCTCATCGCTACCCGTCCCGTCGCGCCGGAAGTCTACGAAAGTTATCTGAAAGCTCGCTTTGCTTATAACAAAGGGAACAGCAAAGCGGACATTGAGGAAAGCATCGGTCATTTCGAAAATGCGATAAACAAAGACCCCACGTTTGCGCCGGCTTACCTCGGCTTGGCAACTTCCTATAGCAGACTTAGCACCGTCTTTATTGGCGTCTCCCCCGATGAAACGCGCCCGAAAATTATAAACGCAGCCGAAAAAGCCCTGGAACTCGATCCCGACCTCGCCGAAGCGCACGTCCTGCTCGCGGACGTGCAGCAAAAACAGTGGCACTGGGCTGACGCCGAGGCCGAATACAGGCGCGCGCTCGAATTGAACCCGAACGACGCGGATGCTTACGCCGGACTTGCTTCGTGGCTCTTATGCCAGGGCCGCACCGACGAGGCTCTGGCGTGGGCCGGCCGTGGCCGTGAACTCGACCCGCTTTCCGTCTCTGGCACTAACATCGGTTGGTTTCTCTTTCAGTCTCGCCGCTACGACGACGCCGAACATGAATTGCGCAGCGTGCTGGCAATCGACTCGGACGATGCAAATGCTCTTTGGTACCTCGGCTTCGTGCTGCTTGCAAAAAACCAGCCCGAGGCCGCGATCCCTCTTTTGGAAAAGGCGCTTTCTGTTTCGAACCGCAGCCCGGCCGTTATCGGCGTGCTCATCAGGGCGTACGCCCACGCTGGGCGTCGTAGCGATGCGCTTCGTCTCCTTGCCGAAATGAAAAGGCGCGCAAAGGCGGGCTACCTTCCCGCCGGCGCTTTTGTGAACGCTTATTTGGGCCTCGGCGAAAGCGACCAAGCCTTCGTCGCGCTCGAGCAGGCTTTCAAGGAACACTCAAATATTCTCTTGTATCTGAAAGTCCATCCATACTTCGACCCCATCCGCGCCGACCCTCGTTTTGCGGACCTTGTCCATCGCGTAGGCCTTAGCTAGCGACGTTTTCCCAAGCATCCGATTCCTGCCAACCGCCCGAAAAAAGCTTTCGTGCGCCGGTGTTTCTTCTAAAGAAACAAATCCGTGGATACAGCCACGCGACTCCGGTCAACAATGCGATGATTTTCCCGGTAAAAGCAAATGTCGCTTCAGAATAGTCCATTCACAAAACAGGATTCTCCGCAAAATCCCGCGCTCGAACTCGCCATGCACGAAGTAGCGAAAAACGACAATCCCCAAACTCGCGCATCCCTCTACAAGGCCATCCTTGCCAGCACACTCATCATCCCAGGCCGCATTTCCGGCGGCGCCGAGGTTCGCAAAGGCCAGTGGACTGCCGATGAAAAATCGCAACTCTCACTCGCAACGATCGAGCAACCCCCGGGCAACGTCGTCCTGCCCGCTTTCACCGCCCTCGACGCTCTGACTTGTTGGGCCGGTTTAGAAGTCCAATGGATCGCACTCACTGCGCAAGCGCTATTCCAGTCCATCTCGCACGGCACGATCGCCGAGGTGCACCTAAATCCATTTCGTCCAGGCCAAACATTCACCCGGCCCGGCGGAGTAGTCACTCGCCATGAATTCCTCGCCTTAGCTCAAGGCCTCATCCCGGAGTCCCGAATTTCAGACAACGTGGCCCAAATGAAAGTCGGTGCAGGCCAGAAGATCCTGATTGGAAGACCGACTGTCGAGCCACCTGCTGAACTCCTCGCAAAGTTGACAGCCTACTTCCGCCAAATTCCGGAATTGCGGGGCGCCTATCTGTTTCAGATGACCAATCAGAATGTGACAAGCACTGTTATCGGCCTTCACTTTTCCACGGATCCGGACACCCAACAAATGCAGCAAATAATGGCAGGTGTGGGAAATATCGTAAGAGGCGGAATACCGCCAGGCATATCCCTTGATTTCATGCCCCTAAAAAGCGGTTCTTTCCTCGATAGCGTCAAGAATTGCGCAAAAGTGCTCCTCGAGAAGTAGCGACAACTTCAGCACTATTCTTCCCGCGCCGCAAATAGTCCGCTCCTTCCTGGCGCGACGCAACTCAACGCTTTCTCGCGGTTTTCGCCTGCACTCCCTCGCTAGAGCAGCCTCTTCCCCTGCGCGATCGCCGTATCCAGCAATTGCTCCCCGCTCTTCGTCTGCTCATCGAGATACTCAAACACGCTGTACTGCGCCGCCGTTGGCCTTCCATACGCCATGCCGATATCTGCCGCAAGATACGCCAGGTGGCTGTGCAGTTTCGTCTCGTGCAACAAGCTGCCCTCACTCGAATGAATATCCATCTGCACAAGATTCCCGATCTCATTCCCCAATTCTTTGATGGTCTGCCCGGCCTTCTCTTCGGTCAGATGACCCTCTCGCACGGCTTTTTCAAGTATTTCGTGCAAGGCCATCGCTTCGTTGATCTTCTTGTCCAGCGCATCCAGATCGTCGTGGATTTTCATCTGCAGCGCCAAGGCCGCCGCGAAATCATCCGCGCTCGCATGCAGCCGCGGGTCGAGCGCCACCTGAAAATTCTGCTCCGTCTTCTGCCCGCCGTAATCCAGCGACACCGTATACGTCCCCGGCACCACGACCGGTCCATCCACTGTGTCGTCCAGCCCGCCCGCCGCGATCGGCGCCTGAAATCCCTTCACATCCGTGGCATCCTCGTAGCGCAGGTTCCACTGGAAGCGATTCATCCCCGGTTCGATCGACCTAACTTTTTCTTCTTGCTCCTTCTTTTGCTCTTCCGGAGTTTTCGCGCTGGCCTGTTCTTCATTCTCCTCCTTCGCTTCTTTTTTCTTCAAATGCAGCGCGAAGCTGCGCACCATTTTTCCCTGTGCATCCGTGAACTCCAGCTTCACGGCCGTTTTCCCGTCGTACTCCGCCGGTATATGGAAAAATACCGTCGCCCCGAACGGTGGATTTTCTCCTGCATCGTGCGACGGAAAATCCGGCGGCGGTTGCCCGTACGCATGCGACAGCCACGCCCCCTGCGGCGCGAACAAATGCGCGCTGCCGGAATCCACAGTGGGAGTGTTCGTCAATTGCTCGAGCAGCGCCAGGTTGTCGAGCACCCAGAACGACCGCCCGTGCGTCGCGATCACCACGTCGCCTTGCCTCGAGTTGATGGCAATATCGTGCACCTGTGCCGGCGGCAAATTCAGCGTCAGCGGCTGCCAGTGCCCGCCCGCGTCAAAACTCACGTACACCGTGCTATCCGTGCCCAGAAACAGCAGGTTCGTATTGCGCGGATCTTGCACGATGGCAAACGCGTACGCATTCTCCGGCACTCCGTTCGTCACCGCTTTCCAGTGTTCGCCGAAATCGCTCGTCTCGAAAACGTACGGCCGAAAGTCGTCCCACATATACCGCCGCGAAACGATATACGCCGTGCTCCGGTCTCCGTACGACGGCTGGATCGAGCTGATCCACGATTGTTCGGGCAGCCCCGGCGGATTCACCGCTTTCCAGTTCTGTCCGCCATCCGTCGTCACGTGCACCATTCCATCATTCGATCCCGCCCAGATCACGTTGTTATCCATCGGCGAAACCGCAATCACCGAGAGCCCCGGATACACTTCCGCGCTCGAGTGATCCAAATCGATCGGCCCTCCGCTCGGTGCTTCCGTGCTGGCCACGTTGCGCGTGAGGTCCGGGCTGATGCGCGCCCACGTCTTCCCGTAATCCTCGCTCTTCATCACGTACTGCGACCCGATCAGCATCTCTTTCGGATTCGCTGGCGAAAATAGGATCGCATGCGTCCAGCTAAAACGGTTTTTGAGCTCTGCGGACGACGCTCCTTCCAGGTAATTCGGCCACGGGCTCACGCTTTCGTATTGTCCCGTCGCCAGGTTGTACTTCAAAAAAATGCTGTAGTAGCCGCTCCCGTACGTGATATTCGGATCGCCCGGCTGCGGCACGGAATAGGTGCTCTCGCCGTACGCCGAGCGGTTCCATTCGCTCAGCGAAATTGATCCTCCGCCCGACGCGCTCGGCCCCTCGAAGGCTCCCTCATCCTGCTGCGCTCCATAAATGTGGAAGGGAAATTGGTCGTCCAGGTTCACGTGATAGAACTGTCCCGTCGGCTGATTGTGCTCCGTGCTCCAGCTCTTTCCGCCGTCCGTTGAGACCGTCGCTCCCCCGTCATTTCCCTCCAAAATAATTTTCGGATCGTCGGGATTGACCCACACGATGTGATTGTCTCCGTGCGGCGTATGCAGCTTCGTGAAAATCTTTCCGCCATCCCGCGAAACCCACAGCGCGTCCACTTCCGGCACGTACACCGTGCCCGAATCCTGCGGATCGACGTAAATGCTCATGTAATAAAAAGCTCGCTGCCGCAATTTCCACTCCTCATTCACCCGCTTCCAGCTTTTCCCCGCGTTGTCCGAGCGAAACACGCCGCCTTCCTTCGCTTGCATCATGCAATACACAACCTCAGGATCGCTCGCCGCCACTCCCACTCCGATTCGCCCGATCACGCCTTCCGGCAATCCGTCATTCCGCGTGAGGTTCGTCCAATGCGCGCCGCCATCCGTGCTCTTGTATAGCCCGCTCCCCGGCCCGCCGCTCGTAAGCGACCACGGCGTCCGCTGCGCCTGCCACATCGCCGCATACAGCACGTCAGGCTGACTCGGCGCCATCACCAAATCGATCGCCCCCGTCTTGTCGTCCACAAATAAAATTTTCGTCCACGTTTTTCCGCCGTCCGTCGACTTAAACACGCCGCGCTCCGGATCTGGCACAAATACATGTCCCATCGACGACGCGTACACCACCTCCGGATTTTTCGGGTCCACCACAATCGCGCTGATCGTGTGCGTCTCGCGCAGTCCCGCGTACTCCCAGGTATCTCCGCCGTCCGTCGATTTGAACATCCCGTCGCCCGGAATCATGTCGTTCCGGATGTCGCTCTCGCCCGTTCCTGCGTAAATAATTTTCGGGTTCGACGGCGCAACCGCGATCGCGCCGATGCTCGGGCTCGGTCCCGGCAACTTGCCGTCCGAAATGTTCTTCCACTCCAGCCCTTCGTCCGTGCTCTTCCAAATCCCCCCACCGACCGTCCCCGCATAATAAAGATTCGCGTTCCCCGGAACGCCCGTAATCGCTACGACTCGTCCTCCGATGTACGGCCCCACGCTCCTCCACTTCAATTTGCCCATCAGCGTTTCCGTCGAGACCGGCCCCGCGCTCGCGCCGCCAGCCAGCGCCAGCAACGCGCCCGAAACTACGAAAGTCAGAAAGGCGCGGAAAAATAGCCGCTTCCTCGCCCCGAATTTGCTTCTCGAGATAACGCCGCTTCGCAATGTCATTGGAAACCTCCTTCGTGCAGAAATCTATGCGCTCATCTCCGTTCGGTCAAGCGCAAATCGCCCTCCTCAACAAAAAAAAGAACTAAAATTCAAATAGTTGGATGCAATGATTCTGGCGATCCGCCGTATGCCCCCGTTTTCATTGTTTTTCGGCAAACACGCGGACGAACTCGTTACATTGACTTTAATCGCCGAACGCGCGGGCGCTCCGCCCTGAAAGTAGGCGCACACTGCCTAACTCCAAGCCAGGATGAGCGTTCTGGCTGCAAGCTGTCGGCTGTAAGCTGTTGGCCGCTATTTTCATTCTCTCCGCGTGCCACAAGGGCGCCTTTTGGGACTTTGCCGATTTATTGGGGAGGATCCTCGGCTAGCGGCCTTTTCGCTCGTTCTCACAGAAAATTCACAAGTGCATCCATCGTCTGCTTCGGCTGTTCCTCGAGAATCCAGTGGCCCGAATTCTTTACGATCACTATCTTCACATTCGTCGCCACCAATTTCATCTGCGTTCCCAGCGCCTCTCCCAGCGATTTGTCCCCACCGATCGAAAGCACCGGCATCGTCAACTTCGTCTCCGCCATTTGAGCGAAATCTTTCGCCGTCTGCGGCCACGATACAAAATATTCCCAAGCCGCGTGCATCCGTCCCGGCCCCGAATACGCGGCCAAATACGCTCTTCGGTCGGCTTCTGGAATCGAATGAGTTTTGTCCGCCGCCAAATCATTCCAGAAATACGCGAAGTAAATACTTTCGCGCCCTTTCACCAGCGCTTCCGGCGTCGGCCCGTTGAATCGGAAGTGCCAATAATTCGGGTCGTTGTAAATCGGTTCCCATCCCTCCACGCCCGGCAGAAACGCGTCCATCACCGCCAGTTTTTCCACTTCCGCGGGAAACTGCGCCGCGTACGCGTACGCCACCATCAATCCAATGTCGTGCCCCACCACGCGCGCCTTCGTCACGCCCAGTGACCGCACCAAATCGTGAATCTGAATCGCCGCCGACTTCATTCCAATTTCTCCCGCGGGAATCGAGGATTCGCCAATCCCCGGCAAGTCTGGCGCGATCACCGTGAATTTCTTCCCGAGCACCGGCAGCAGCGGCCTCCACATGCGCGAAGTCTCCGCGAATCCGTGCAGCAAAATCACCGCCGGCCCCGATCCGCCGATCGTGTAGTGAATCTTTCCGCCGTCAATCTCCGCGTCCCGCGAAACAAACTCTTTTTTCGCGCTCTGAGCGTTTGCGTTTCCCGCCAACGCCCCGAAAATAGCCGCAACGCCCAGTACGCAAACAATCCGTGCCGCTGAAAAGTCCCGTTTCATCAGAACTCCCTCCGAGTCCAGTTTTCGATGCAAGTTACATCAAGGTTTCGCGCCGCCAAAAGCAAGTTTCGCCTTTGATGCGCCGGCCAAGCGCAACGACCAACAAGAGTTGGTCACCAAATGGTTTGAATTATTTTCGAGTTCCGAATGGCACGGTCCGCCGTAACCAGCGCTAGCCCTTCCACCAGTGCGGTAGCTCCGATGATGCGATCCGCGGGATCCTTTGGATACGTGGGAGGAAGTCCTTGGGTGCGGGCGCACGCCCGGCTAGTTATCGGAAGCACCGCGAACCGAGATTCCACTTCCTCCAGTAAGGATTCCAGGCTGATGTCGATGACGATCCGCCTCTTACTCACCAGCGTGGTTAACTCCAGAAGAGTGATGGCGGAGATGGCCAAGCCCTCCGCGTTCCGGCGCGCTTCCTCAATTGCTAATTCGGCTTTGCCTGAAAGCTTCGCGGGCTCCGATGTCAGCCAAAGCACAATGTGCGTATCGAGCAAAATCACGCGAGATTGCCCCACTCGCGCAGGGATAAAGCTGGGGAAACCACGTCGCCGGTTATTCTAACCTTGCCGCGAAGAAACCCGAAGATATCATCGCGCTGCGGTTCGACTGGGACAAGCTTTGCCACCGGCTTGCCGTGCTTAGTGATAATCACAGTCTCGCGCTTGGCCTGAACTTCATCCATGACCGCCAGACAATTTGCCTTAAAAACTCCTGCCGCCATTTTCTTCATGCCAAACCTCTCATACGACTATAGTCATACTACCATGGTCATATTTATGGAAGCAACCTCCCCACTTCTCCCCAATGTCTCCAGAGAATCTCCTGCGGTTCATCCGCATATTCGAAATCGTCTTTACGAGGGTTTCATTTCCGGAACCCGTCCATAGCAGCGCTGCTCCCCGCAAAAGCTCAGTTGTGTTTCCGCGCGCCGCTGATTTTTGCGGATTTTTTCGCTCTCGGTCGAACCGCTCCCGCATTTTGTTCGTTCGCCGCTTTCACCGAAAGCGCGCCCCCGCGTGGAAATCGCTCGGCAATATTTTTCGGCGCCGCTAGTTGCCACGCCGCCATCAGCGCCCCGCGCAACGCTGTTTTCTTCGCCGCCTTTAGGTTCACGCTCGTGCAACCCTGGCGTCCCCACGCCCCGTTTACCGGCGTGAAGACCTTCGGCTCCGCCTCCACCAGCATCTCTTGCTCCACTGGCGTCACTTTCACCATCGCCCGCGTTTTATCCGGATATCCCATCGTCGCAAATATCTTCCCAGACACGCGAAAATCCGGATGCTTCATGTGCGACCTTTCTTCCGTCTCCGGCAAACTCAGCGCCAGCTTCCGAAATTCACTCGGCGTCATCTCCCACCTCCGTCTTTCGAACCGAAATATGTCAGCACAATTCCCGGCTACGAGCAACACGCTCGCAACCATGGAAACAAGGGTGTGTCTTGATGTGGAGTGCGGGAGCCCCGCTCCCGCTTTTGCGAACTACGCCGCTGAATAAACTCTCGCTCTTCGGCGCCAATCTCTCACTGCCAATCGGGCGTAAACATCCTTGGCCGCCGATGGCATACTATTCCGGTAATCCGTAACAAAGTTGCGCTTGCAAAAAACTGAAGCCCGCAAGATTGGTGTCAGGAGCAAAATCCAAAATGAAGGCAGCCGTCTTACACGAACTCGGCAAGCCGCCACGCTTCGAAGATTTTGCAGAACCCATCCCTGCGCCCGGCGAAGTGCTGCTCCGCGTGCGCGCCGCCTCGCTCAAACCCGTCGACAAACAAATGGCCGCCGGCACGCACTACGCCAGCCCGCGATCTCTCCCCGTAATCTGCGGAGCGGACGGTGTCGGAGATCTTCCCGCCGGCACGCGCGTCTTCTTTGGCGGACCTCGACGTCCCTACGGCGCGATGGCGGAATGCACCGTTGCCCCGTCGGCGTTTTGTTTTCCTCTGCCACACGCCATCGATGACGCAACCGCTGCGGCTCTGCCAAATCCTGGTGTTTCCGCGTATCTATCTCTCGCGCATCGCGCAAAGCTCGCGGCCGGAGAGACCGTCCTCATCTTGGGCGCAACCGGCGTAACCGGAACGCTCGCCGTGCAGCTTGCAAAACTTCTCGGCGCCGCGCGCGTAATCGCCGCCGGACGAAATCCCCAAGCCCTGGAAAAACTCCGCAGCCTCGGTGCCGATGCAACGATCCAACTCGTCCAGCCCGACGAGGATTTGAAACTGGCATTCGAACGCGAAGCAGGCGAAAAGGGCTTCGACGTCGTCATCGACTACATCTGGGGACATCCCACAGAAATTCTTCTAGCCGCCATCACGCGCAATGAATTCACCGTCATCAATACGGAAACTCGCCTAGTCCAAGTAGGAGAAAGCGCCGGACCCACGATCTCGCTTCCCGCGGCGGTTTTGCGCAGCACCGCCCTCACCATTCTTGGTACCGCCGGAATCCCCGCGCCCGATATTCTCATCGCAGCCATGCAGCGCGTCCTCGATTGGGCCGCTCACGGCTCGCTTCAAATCGCCACCGAATCTATCCCTCTCACCGATATCGAACAAGCGTGGCAACGCCCCGAAACCGCGGGCCGCCGCCTCGTCATCATCCCCTGACACTCTCTCTTGTTTTCGCGTAGCTTCTCGCCACTGCACCAGGAAAACAAACCACGCGGTTCACTCTCGGTTTGTTGCAGGAGTCGCCGAGCCTTGTGCAGCCGCGGTGTGCCACGCGACGGCGTGCTGCTGGAGGAGTGGAATGGCGTAGCGAATGGGGACGGCGGCGCCGGGGGTGGATCCGCCCTGTGCGGCAGCTTGTTCGAGCGAGAGGGCGTTATCGCGCAACCAGAGGCCTTCGACAAGTCCCACGACACCGTGTGAGTTGGCATCAAGGACCGGCGAACCGCTCTGGCCTTTTACGACGGGATGGCTCAGAAGAAATACATCCGCGGGCGGAGCGGAGTTCGCGAGACGCGTCGATTCATAGGTGAGAACCGTGCCGGGGGAAGAATCTTCGCGCTCGAACTCGAAGCTGTACGCGCTCTGCAGCCGCTTGGGATGCAGCGAGAGCGCAAGCACGGATTCTCCTTGCACGGCGGGCTCGGTCGACAGTGGAAGAAACGCCACCTTGTATTTGCCGGCGAATGGATTCGGCGTGACGCGAAGAATCGCGACGTCGTGCGCCGGATCCTGCGCGACGATGCTGGCCTGCATCAACTGCGGCGGTGCGTTGACGCGATCCACGAGAACGTACGGCTGGCCGCCGTTGCGGAACGTTTCGAGGACATGCGCAACGGTGAGCAAGTAACCCTGGTCGTTGATGAAGAAGGAATTGCCGAAGAATGTGTAGTGGTAGCCGCGCGAAGCGGGGCTCTGATCGTCGGGATAAACAACTGGGCAAAGAGCGGCGGTCGCTGAATCCAATTCGGATTTGTTCAGCGTTTGTGCAGCAACCAGCGCGAGCACCGCGAGAACGCAAGCAATCGCGCACGCCAGAAAGCAAGCCATCGCACGGGCAAACGCGGAACCGAACGCGCCGGAGAAAACGTATGCAAATCTGGTTCGCGTTCGGAACGCAGCTTTGTGATTGCGAGTTCTCGCAAGACTCTGGCGCACAGAATCCTTTCTAGTACAACTTCCTCTCCCGAGTTTCTTTCACAGCTTTCTCTTGCTGTTTTTATTCACAATTTTCCATCCTAAGTTTCGGTCCGATTTTCTCTTACAACTTTGGCAAAGAGCGACGAGCGTGTAAATGGCGGGGAAGGCGGGAAAAGGGACAGGTGTGACGAAAAGCGGATCTGGCTGAGACAGAGGGAAGCGCGGAAAGGGAAACCGTCAGAGAGAAGCGAGCAAAGGGAAGCCGGAAAGAAGGGCTTGACAACGGGCGAGGCTTACGGTATGTTCTGTACGGAGAGAAACAACAGAAATGACAGATACTACTAAACCGACACTTACGCCAGTTGCTCAGAAATTCATTCTGCACTGGGGAGAAATGGGCACCCGGTGGGGGATCAACCGCACCGTGGCGCAGGTGCACGCCCTGCTATTTTTGTCACCAGTGCCGATGCCCGCGGACGAAATCTCGAGCACCCTGGCGGTGGCGCGGTCGAACGTGAGCACGTGTTTGCGCGAGCTGCAGGGGTGGGGGATTGTGCGCGTGGTGCACGTGCTGGGCGACCGGCGGGACCATTTCGAGTCGATCAAGGACGTTTGGGAGATTTTCCGGATTGTGTCGGAAGAGCGGAAGCGGCGAGAGATCGATCCGACGCTGCGCGTGCTTACGGAGTGCGTGGCGGAAGCGAAGGCGGACGCGCATGGCGATCCGTACACGCGGGAACGGCTGGAAAGCATGCTGGAATTTCTGAACGTGATGACGGGGTTGTTTGAAGAAGTGCTGCGAATGCCGGTGTCGGCACTGAAGGGCGTGGGGAAGTTGCGGGGGAAAGTGGTGACGTTGCTGGGGAAGAAAGCGGCGAACGGTTGAGGACGGGAAAAAGATAAATGAAAGAAGAAGATAAGAGAAAGAAAAAGACAAGAGAAAGAAAAAAGATAACGCAGAGGCGCAGAGGGCGCTGAGATTCGCAGAGAAAAAATATGAAGAGGAGAGAGAGAGGAAGAAAGAGCAGGCGAAGAAAGGAAGGAGACAGACAGGATTGTCTGTCCTACTGATGATTTCTTTGACGGCAGAATTGACGGATGGGAAAGGGCGGCACGCGCGGGGATGGTTGTTTTTTGACGCGGAGTGCGGGTTTTGCACGCGCATTGCGCGATGGCTGGCGCCGATTCTGGAAAGGCGAGGATTGGGCGTGGCACCGCTGCAGGATCCACGCGTTGGGGCGCTGCTGGGAATGACGCGAGAGGAATTGCTGCGCGAGATGCGGCTGCTGCTTTCGGATGGACGGCAGTTTGGCGGAGCGGATGTTGCGGTGGAGCTAGCGCGGGAGATTTGGTGGGCGCGGCCGCTGGCGTGGATTGCGCGGCTGCCGGGAATGATGGAGCTATTGCGCAGTGGTTACGAGCGAGTTGCGGCGCGTCGGAGTTGCTCGGCGCATGCGTGTGCAGTGCCTCACGCGACGCGGCCGTTGTAGCGAGAGTTTGCAGTGCGAGGTTCATGCCATGCGAGCGATGGAAGAACAAATCGAAACAAACGAAACCAACAAAACCGACAAATCCGGCAACGCGGATAAGGCGGACAAGACAGACAAGATGAACGAAGCGAGTCCAACGCTGGCGCGGGCCAGGCGCATCGTGATTACAGGCGGGAACGGCCAAGTCGGAAGAATTCTGAGCCGGTACTTTCACGCGCGAGGAGATTCGATCACCGTGCTGGCGCGGACGACCGCGCTGGCACCATGGCGCATGGTTGCGTGGGATGGAGAGAACCTGCGCGGCTGGGCGAAGGAACTGGAAGGCGCGGACGCGGTCATCAACCTGGTGGGGCGAAGCGTGAATTGCCGGTACAACGCATGGAACCGGCGGGAAATTCTGGAATCGCGCGTGAAGAGCACGCGCTTGCTTGGCGAGGCGATTGCGAACCTGGAACGCCCGCCGCGCGTGTGGCTGAACGCGAGTACAGCGACGATTTACAGGCATGCGCTGGACCGGCCGATGGATGAAGCAACGGGCGAAATCGGAGGCCATGAAGCGGATGCACCTACGTCCTGGAAGTTCAGCATCGAGGTGGCGACTCGATGGGAAGAAAGCTTTTTTTCTGCTTGCACGCCGAAGACGCGCAAGGTGGCGCTGCGCAGCGCGATGACCATGAGCCCGGACCGCGGCGGAATTTTCGACACGCTGCTGCGGCTGGTGCGATTCGGGCTCGGCGGCGCGGCGGGATCCGGGGAACAGTATGTGTCGTGGATCCATGAAGAAGATTTCGCGCGGGCAATCGAATTTTTGCTGGCCCACGAGGAGCTCGAAGGAGCCGTCAATGTTGCTGCGCCTGGACCTTTGCCGAACCGGGAGTTCATGGCGGCGCTGCGCGAGGCTTGGGGCGCGAGTATCGGACTTCCGGCCTCGGAGTGGATGCTCAGGGTGGGAGCGGTATTCTTGCGCACGGAGATTGAGCTTATCTTGAAGAGCCGACGAGTTGTGCCTGGGCGATTGGCGGCGACAGGGTTTTCGTTCCGGTTTCCGTTGTGGCAAGCGGCGGCGATGGATTTGGTTCGGCGGTGGAGAGCGGGTGTGCCGGGCTAAAGTCCAGAGCTACCTTTGGAGATGAGGAAGATGTCAGGCTGAAGCCTGGCACCACTCTTGGAGATGAGGAAGATGTCAGGCTGAAGCCTGGCACCACTCTTGGAGATGAGGAAGATGTCAGGCTGAAGCCTGGCACCACTCTTGGAGATGAGGAAGATGTCAGGCTGAAGCCTGGCACCACTCTTGGAGATGAGGAAGATGTCAGGCTGAAGCCTGGCACCACTCTTGGAGATGAGGAAGATGTCAGGCTGAAGCCTGGCACCACTCTTGGAGATGAGGAAGATGTCAGGCTGAAGCCTGGCACCACTCTTGGAGATGAGGAAGATGTCAGGCTGAAGCCTGGCACCACTCTTGGAGATGAGGAAGATGTCAGGCTGAAGCCTGACCCACTTTTGCCTCTGCCGATTTACATGTAAGCGATTGACCCCCTCCTCGGATTTCTGTAAGTGATGATTCTAAATGAGTTAGGTGATTTGTAAGTGGTTTAGAATCAATAGCTACGGGATGGGTCGTAAATGTTGGTTCTAAAGGAGTTGGCGGAATAGGAGGAGCTGGCGGAGTTGGCAGATGGATTGGCGTGGCGTCGGGGGAAGAGGGAACGGGCTATGGCTAGGGCTGCGGATTGGGCTGGGCTTTCCTCGGGGAATGAGGCCGGTTGCAGTGGGTCGGCGGGAGGAGTTGCGGAGGGCTCGGTGGATGGAGCAGGGGTTAATACGTGCTCTTGTTCATCGGGAGTGGATGCGGTGGGATCGAGGCAGGGTCCTTCGCTGCGCTCAGGATGACAGTCTTCTTTTGTGGATGCAGTTGCGACTACGGCTGGGACTGCGGCTGCGGGTGGCGCTGCGGATGGGGCTGCGGCTGCGGGTGCGGCTGCGTTTGGGGCAGATGGAGAATGAGGTGGCGAGGGAGGCTGGGGTTGCGCTTGTGGTTGGATTGGAGCTAAGGGTTGGGCCGGAGGTTGAGCGCGGTTGTCGGGCGGGGCAGGGTTGCCGTAGTCAAAATTTTGACTGACGGAGTTACGAATGGTTTGGCGCCAGCCGTCGCTGCCGAAGGCGTTGATGTATTCGTCCTGGGCAAGATGGAGGGCTTGGACGAGGGTTTGGGCGAGGTAGGCGAGCGTGGAAGCGGTTTTGGGTTTTATATCGCCGCGAGCGACGGCGGGTAGAAGGCGACCGAGAGCAGAGGTGAGATCGCAGGCGGAGACGTACTCTCCGGAGAAAAGGTAGTGGAAGTCGTTGCCGAGTTTTTGGGCGACCTGGGCTTGGGACTCTTTGCGAGCGTGGTAGAAGCAGAAGTGAGGATGAGAGCCGGAGCGGGGAGTGCGGCAACGGCGGCCATCGGAGAAGGTGAAAAGACACGGGGACGGGCCAGAGTTTTGGGGCGTGGCCGAAGGACGCGAACTTGGAGTTGCGGCTGCGGTGCGGCCGTTCTGATGCTTAGCCGCAGAGCGGCCGCTTTGATGTGTGGCCGCAGAGCGGACGTTTTCATGAGTGGCCGCAGAGCGGCCGTTTTCATGAGTGGCCGCAGAGCGGCCAACTTGACGATGCGTGGACATAGAAGTCTCCTTTGATAGATTGAGTTTTGGATTTTTGGCGGAAAGAGCCGGGCTGAAGCCCGGGGCTACGAATATGGCCCTAAAAGAAAATGCCTCGCGGGAGCGAGGCATGGTTCTCTACAAAAATAGTGTGCGGCAGCAGCCTTGGTGTTGTCAAGGGAAAGAAGTGATTGGGTCGGGAAGTTTCCGCTTAACCCGTCGTCCGACGAGAATCGTTGGTAAGTGGGAGACCACTTCCCGCAAGCCGACTTATCGGTACTAATCTGGTGTCGATGAGTGTATTGGCGATTTTTCACTCGTCCAGAGGCATCCCCTCGAGAAGTGCGTTAGATTTGCTTGCCAAGAATCAGGGGCACATAGCTTCGGGCGTCTTGCAGCAATTGCTCGCGCGCAATACCGGCCTTGGCGCGAAGCTGCAAACCCTGCATCAAGTCAACGAGCGCACGGCCTCTCAGCTTGGCAGAGGCTGTGCGAGTTAGGCGCCCCGCCTTCATCTCCTGCTTGAAACGTTTCGCGAAAATATCAGCGGATGTGGCGAGGCCCTTCGGACATACGAACGGATCTCCGTTACTCGCTCCGACTGTCCCAGCGCCGCGGCAGGAGCACCAAGTCGGCCGCTTCCTCAGCATCTTTGAGGAGCGTCTTGCGCGGCGTGCCCATCCGCGCACGCATGGTCAGCCCACGCGCTAAATCCGTGACTTGGATCGCGCGCACGGCTACCGGAAAGTCAGGCGGGATGTCTCCAGCGGTGATCCCGTCCCGGAAACGGCGCTCCACCAGCGCGGCGCCACCGGAGGCCGCTTTTTGGAGGAACCGCTGAACCTCAGCGTCGATCACAAGTGGCGCGATGCACACCATAAGGCAGCCCCGGGCGGACCCTTTCTCGGTCGCACTTTCGACGGCGAACCTCAGAAAGCCCACGATCGAGTCGCGAAGACCCTTTGGCGAGAGGAGTGCCTTCGCGGCTGATGCGCCCTTCCATTCTGCATACGCCTTAAGGACGCGCAAGAATATCGCCCGCTTGTCGCCGAAAACGGCATACAGGCTCGGCCTTCCCACACCCATCCCGGCGACGAGATCGTCAATCGTCACTCCGTCGTAGCCTTTCGACCAGAACACCTGGGTCGCCTTTTCCAGCGCGTTCCTTTCGTCGAAGCTGCGCGGCCGTCCTCGCGGCCTATCGGCATTTTGCAACATTTCAGTTCAAAACTCCTTGACAATGTTCATCGTACCCACCAATATATAACTGAATAGTTTGATATTGGCAAGCCGACTCTGGCCTCGCGGGGCCTCACGACTCGGCCTTCACACTTCACCACGGAGACGCCCATGGAAAATTCGATCGCACTCGTCACCGGGACTATATTAATAACCGGAGCAAATATTGGGCTTGGGAAAGAGACTGCCCGACAGTTGGCATTGAAAAAAGAAACAAAAAAGGTAATTCTTTTTTGCAGAAATCGAGCGAGAGCAGAGACAGCAAAAAAAGACCTTGAGGAGAAAACGGGGAAAAAGATTTTTGAAATTATTATTGGGGATGTTACGGATGCAAATTCTGCAAGAAAAGCAGTAGAAGAAATAAAGGAACCTATTGATGCAATAGTTTTAAATGCAGGTGGAGTAGTTGGGAAAACGGCTGCGAAATCTACGCCTTCCGGTATGAATCAATTAGCTGCTACGAATATTTTAGGTAATGTAATTCTAGCGGAGGAATTAATTAAACGGGACAAGTTAAGGAAAACAGTTCTATCAGTCAGTGCGGAAGCGGTTCCAGGAGTAAAGATGCTCGGAGTAAAACGAGTTTCAATGAGGACTTCTTCTGTAGATGAGTTTGCTGCTGTTCTTGATGGATCATATTTCGGTAATAAGTTCAATGCATTGCAAGCATACGCATATGTCAAGTATGCGGAAACCATGTGGACGTTATCAATGGCAAGAAAATATCCTAAGCTCAAGTTTATTGTTGTGAGCCCAGGAAATACAAAAGGAACTCAGGCGCCAGATAGTCTTCCCCCGCCAATGCGGTTTATGTTGAAGTTTGTGATGATGCCCATTGTATTCCCGTTGATGGGCGGAATGGTGCATACGCTGGAAGTAGGTGCAAAACGCTTTGTAGATGCCATTTCGGATGAGCGGTATAAAAGCGGCGTTTTTTATGCCAGTAAAGAGGGTAAGTTATCAGGGGACATGGTGGACCAGAGCACTTTTTTTACTGATTTGAAAAATACTTCATTTCAAGATAACGCCAACGAAGCAATTCACCATTTCATAGCCCAGCATCCTTAAGCGCGGTGTCCTGAAGGAGCGCCGGTCGCGGCGCTGCGTGCTCGTCCATGGTGTTTTACGGTATTGTGAAATAAATAGTTCAACAATCCCTTGACCGTAGCCTCCGCGCCTCATTATCATACCAAACAGTTCAAAATCAGCAAAGCAACCCTAACCTCGCGAGGAGAATACATATGGAACGGTACCAAGGTAAAAAGGTGGTGATTATCGGCGGCACGAGCGGCATGGGGCTCGCGACGGCGAAGATGCTCCTCGATGGGGGTGCGCGTGTTCTGGTGACGGGTCGCTCGCAAGCCGGCCTGGAATCGGCGCAGAAAGAGCTTGGAAAGGGCGCCCTCGTGGTTTCGAGCGACGCCCGTTCGTTGACGGAAATCGACGCCCTCGCCTCTCGGATGAAGGCCGATTTCGACACTTTCGATCTGCTGTTCGTCAACGCCGGATTCAGCATCCGGGCGCCTCTCGAAAGCCTGACCGAGGCTGTCTATGATGAAATGTTCAACCTGAACGCCAAGGGACCGATTTTTGCGATACAGAAGCTCGCGCCGCTGATAAACCGGGGAGGCTCTGTCGTCCTCACGACCTCGATCGCCAACGTCAAGGGGATGCCCGGCAACGCCGCATACGGAGCCGCCAAGGCCGCGCTGCGATCCTTCGCTCGGACGCTCGCCGCCGAGCTGCTTCCTCGCGAGATTCGCGTCAACGCGGTGACGCCCGGCCCCATCGACACGCCGATTATCGGCAAAGCGTTTCCCGGCGACGCGGGCGTCCAGATCAGGGAGAAGATGATCGGTATGAGCCCGATGAAGCGCTTCGGAACGTCGGAGGAAGTCGCGAAGGCCGTCCTCTTCCTCGCGTTCGACGCGACCTACACGACCGGCGCCGAGCTTCCGGTAGACGGAGGATGGTCTCAACTCTAAGGTGTGGACCTCGCTTGATGAGCTAACCGAAGAGTATCGGCGCGGAAATGCAGGCCGGTAAAAGGAGGACTAAGAAGATGCACAACCTAGTAGTGAGCTCTTTGGCGGTTGCTTATCTCGCAGCGAATACATACGCCATCGTGAAGGTAGGAGTGTTTGAGTTAGCCCGTTCGCGCAAGCATCTCCTACTCTATGGCGTTCCGTTCATATTGTGGGGCTCTGTCATTCTGATGGGATGCAAGCTCATGGAGATTATGCGCCGATTCGATGAATGGGCGGCCTGATGGCCCATTGAGAACAATGCACTCATTGATCTTGGGTTGTGCTTCGTTTTCACGATTGGTCCCCATAAACGCGTTTGTGTCCATGAAGTGGAATAGCTTTTGGGTTGTCGGCAAACCTAAAGCAGGCTTCGGCCGTGAGTTGTTCGATGATCGGGTTGTCAAGGCTCCTTTGTTTGTGTTGCCTCGGATTGTCGGGGATTGACCTGCAATTTAATGGTGACCTGTAACTTATCCTTGTTGCGGGGGGAGTCGGCAAGCAGCTGAGAGGTGGATGGGGCTTATGGGGACTTAACGATGGAAGGCACGGATGGCAGGAAGTGGTTTGATTGTGCGTGTTGAGTCGTCGTTCGATGAATGGAGAGACGCGGTGGCGGCAAGAGATGGGAAGGAAGCAGCCGACGCGGCGTTTTCAAGGGCAAGTAGTAATGGGAGTGGATCGGTTTCCGGGTAGCCCGTGACTTGGGGCCAACGCCGATGGGGCCAGTCTGTTTTCTAGGCGCACTGTCAATTTTGCCAGTTATTTGGCCGGCGCCGTGTTCATAGACTCCGGATTGTTATCAATGTGTCTGGGGTATCTGGCCCGAGATATTGTCCGCGGATGTCACGCGACAACATCACGATTGGACGAAATGAGGACAATAGTGCTATTCCGAATCAAGCTTGGGATTGCTTTCCTTGCTTGCGTGTTTTTGGTAGGCGCCTCATCCGCGTTAGCACAACAGAAGGGGCAATGGGTGCCGGGACAGTTTGGCCTCAACGCCGGAGTGATTCCCGATCCCGGCGTCACCTACGCCAATCTGGCGCTCAATTACTCGGCCAGTCAATTGAATGGCCCCAACGGGAACAGCATCCCGGGAATTAATGGGACATATTCGTTCTGGGTGGATGAGAACATTCTCTACTACGTCCCGAAGCATAAGTTTCTGGGCGGATATTTCATGCCCTACATAGCATTGAACTACGCCAACGGCGAGCTAGTAGCTAACATAACGGGAACGAATCTCACCACCGGCGGAGGAGGATCCGGCTTCGCCGATACGTATGTCCAGCCGATAAACTTGGGTTGGCACTTCAGAAAGCGCGTCGACTTTAACGCCGGATACGCTTTCGTCGCCCCCACGGGCCGATTCACTGCGGGAGCCAGCAACAATGTGGGTTCCGGCTATTGGGGTAACGATATAACGAGTGGCACCACGTTTTACATCACCAAAAATCACGGAACCACTGCAAACATTGCCACCGCCTGGGAAATCCACGGCGAAAAGAGTGGCACGAACATAACGCCGGGACAGACGTTCACCGACGAGTGGGGAATTGGGCAGGTTCTTCCCCTGAAGAAAGACATGAGCATGCTCGCCCAACTCGGTTTAGTTGGATACGATCAGTGGCAGGTTTCGCATAGCAGCGGAACGTTGACCGTTGCTGGTATCCCTATCCCAGAGAGCGCGATTCCGTTCTACTCAGTGCATGCGATAGGAGTGCAGGCCAATATCATTCTTCCGGCGAAGAATCTGGCCGGCTTCTTCAAATACTATGATGAGTACCGTGCAATGGCGCGTCCGCAGGGCCGCACCATCGTGTTCGGTTTTTCATACACCTTACGCATTCCGAAGCCGGAGCCTCCAAAGCCGCAGGCTGCAACGCCGTAAGGGGGGATCAAGCAACGACCGATGACAGGAATCTCCTCTCAGTGGATGTGTATTCGGGTACAGGGCATCTGAGATTGTGGATCGGCATTTGTCCGATGATCGGTTTCCGGCCTGTCCCAATATTGACACCCAGGTGCTCGGATGCCTAGCGGAGCTCCGCCTTATCGCTGACGTTTGCGACGAGCACGCACCCAGTCCTCAGTCCTAGAACGCTCCCACAAACCAATTAAATGGCTCGTTTGTCGCTCACGGCGAACGCGCCCAGCTGTCCAAAACACTGCATGTTTTGACAGTTACCTCACTGAGGCGGGGAGTGCGAGGCTTGTCCGCTTAAGCAAAGCTTGGCGTTCAGGCGAAGTCAACGTCGCCTGGCAGGATTTTGAACTCGAATCTCATACCCGAAGGACAAGCGCGCATGTCAAACGAAATGAAGCCACAGCAGACTACTGAAACGCCAGGTTCACCGAGCACCACAACCAACATTGACGGCGGTTATCAGCCGCTCCCGGCAACCAATTCGAAGCCGGAACTGCCGGGTACGCCGCTGCTCTTGCCTCGTCCGGACTTCCGCTTCCCAGGCAACGTCGGTCGCACCTACCTCGACTCGGATAAACCGCAGTTCCCCCAGCCGGTGCAGGCACCGAAGGGTGCGCCGAACGTTGTGCTTATTCTGCTCGATGACGCGGGGTTCGGGCAGTTCAGCACGTTCGGCGGCGGAATCCCATCGCCAACGATGGAAAAGCTCGCCACAGAGGGCCTGCGATACAACCGCTTCCACACCACTGCCCTGTGCAGCCCGACTCGGGCCGCCTTAATTACCGGCCGTAACCACCATAACGTGGCCTCCGGCATTATCGGCGAGCTCGCGAGCGGGTTCGACGGCTACACCGCCGTGATACCCAAGAGTGGCGGCACTGTGGGTGAAGTGCTGCGACAGAACGGCTACATGACCGCCTGGGTCGGCAAGAACCACAACACGCCGGCCTGGGAGTCGAGCGCCGCTGGTCCGTTCGACCGCTGGGCCAACGGCCTCGGCTTCGACTACTTCTACGGCTTCAATGGTGGCGACATGAACCACTGGAACCCAATTCTGTTCGAGAACCGCAACCTCGTCCCCGCGTCGACTGACCCGAACTACTACATGACCACCGACTTCGCGGACAAGGCGATTGGCTGGGTGCGGAACGTGAAGAGTATCTCCCCGGATCGGCCATTCTTTCTGTACGTCGCGCCGGGCGCCACACACGCCCCACATCATGCGCCGAAGGAGTGGATCGATAAGTTCAAAGGTAAGTTCGACACGGGCTGGGATGCATATCGCGAGGAGACGTTCGCGCGCCAGGTGAAGCTCGGAGTTATCCCGCCGAACACGAAGCTGACCAAGCGCCCCGATGGGCTTGCTGCATGGGACTCGTTGAATGCCGATCAGAAGCGACTCTACGCCCGCATGATGGAGGTGTTTGCCGGCTACGGAGCGTCCGTGGATTACGAAATGGGGCGCATCATCGACGCGGTTAAGCAACTCCCAGATGCAGACAACACGGTGTTCATCTACATCGCTGGCGATAATGGCTCCAGCGCTGAAGGCGGTCTGGAAGGAACGCTCAACGAAAACCTTTTCTTCAACGGCATCGCGGATCATTGGCAAGAGGAACTGAAAGTGATCGATGAGATCGGCGGCCCGAAGCACTTCAACCACTTCCCGGCCGGGTGGGCACATGCGATGGACACTCCCCTCCAGTGGACCAAGCAGGTGGCCAGCCACTTCGGCGGCACCCGCAACCCGATGATCTTGTCCTGGCCGGCGCTAATCAAAGACAAGGGCGGGCTGCGGAACCAGTTCCTCCACATTATTGACGTGGTGCCTACCCTTTACGAATTGATCGGCATCACCCCGCCGACCGAACTCAACGGCATCGAGCAAAAGCCGCTCGACGGCATTAGCTTCGGGTTCACCTTCGACGACGCGAAGGCCAAGGGCCAGCGGGTCACGCAGTACTTCGAGATGGGCTGCAACCGGGGAATTTATCACGACGGTTGGATGGCCTCGGCCCTGTCGTTCCCTCCCTGGCAGGCAAATCGCGAAAGTTTCGACCCCGACAAGCAGAAGTGGGAGCTGTACAACATCGATGAGGACTTCTCGCAAGCCAACGACGTCGCTCAAGCGAACCCGGAAAAGCTGCGGCAGCTGCAGGACTTATGGTGGGTGGAGGCGGCGAAGTACCAGGTCCTTCCGCTCGATTGGCGCGGCGTCGAACGGTTTAACAGCGAACTCATGGGTCGGCCCAGCCTGATCGCCGGGCGGAAGAAGTTGGAGTATTTCCCAGGCATGGTGGGGCTGCCCGATGGCAGCTCACCGCCGATGCTCAATAAGTCGTGGACGATCACGGCGGACATCGAGGTGCCCGACGATGGTGGGAATGGCATGATCATCACCCACGGAGGTGTGGAGGGTGGCTACGGCCTCTATTTGCGCGATGGGAAGCCGACGTTCGTTTATAACTTCCTGGGCGTGGACCGCCCGACGTTCGCGGCGAAAGACCCCCTGCCAAAAGGCAAAGCGAGACTTGTCGTCGATTTCGTTTACGACGGCGGCGGCATAGCGAAAGGGGGGACCCTCACCCTGACCGCCAATGGAACCAAGGTAGCTGGAGGGCGACTCGAAAAGACCATCCCCAACCAATTTACGCTCGGCGAAGGACTCGACATCGGGATGGACGTGGGTTCTCCGGTGGACTTCACCTACAAGCTGCCGTTCAAGTTTTCGGGCAAGATCGAGAAAGTCACCGTCGAACTTATTTCTCAGACCGCTGAGGAGGAAAATCTCATAAAACAAAAATCTCAGAAGGCCGCAAGCGCGAGGTAGCAGTTCCAGCGCCGCGCTTTGTTACGCGTCATGGTTGACGTGAGTGAGCGGAGCTTTGAGGGTCTCGCCGTCGAAGTGAAAAGTGAAGATCGCCATGGCGACTCGATAAGCAAACTCACTGGCTGTGCGGTCGCGTTGCCGACCACTGGTGGTAACGAACAGGAACAATGAGTTCAAGAAAAAGGAGAAAGTAGGATGGCGCTCAAAACAGAGAAACCGACCAATGAGACGGATCGTGATCGCTCACATCTCCCCCTGCCAGAATTGCCATTTCGGGGCAAGATCGGCAAGACGTATCTTGAGTCCGAAATGGACTGGCCTCGAGTTCCGGCGCCACCCGCCGGTGCACCAAACGTCGTCGTCATTCTGCTGGATGACGTTGGATTCGGCCAGGTGAGCACCTTCGGGGGTCCAGTGCCGACACCCGCACTAGACAAGCTCGCCGCGCGCGGTCTGCGTTACAACCGTTTCCACACGACCGCGATCTGCGGCCCGTCGCGCGCGGCGCTGCTCACCGGGCGCAATCATCACAATTGCGGATCGGGGTTTCTGGTCGAGTGGGCCACCGGCTTCCCGAGCTACAACTGCATGATTCCGAAGACCACCGCAACCATCGGCGAAGTGTTGAAAGGCAATGGCTACAGCACTTCGTGGTTCGGCAAGGATCACAACACTCCCGACTGGGAGAGCAGCGTCGCCGGCCCGTTCGACCGCTGGCCGACTGGATTGGGATTCGACTACTTCTACGGCTTCATCGGTGGCGAGACCAATCAGTGGTATCCGGTGCTGTTCGAGAACACGACCGCTGTAGAGCCGGACAAGACGCCCGAAGAAGGCTATCACTTCCTGACAGACATGACGGACAAGGCGATTCACTGGCTGCGCTACAACAAATCGGTCGCGCCGCAGAAGCCTGTCTTCATGTACTTCGCCCCAGGAGCAGCGCACGCACCGCACCATTCGCCGCGTGACTGGCGCGAGAAGTTTAAGGGCATGTTCGACGCCGGCTGGGACGCGGTGCGCGAGGCGACCTATAAGCGGCAGCTCAAACTGGGAGTCATCCCGCCTGATGCGGTTCTGACGCCGCGTCCGGAGTGGGTCAAGCCGTGGGACTCGCTGTCCGGCGATGAACGAAAGTTGTTTGCAGCATTTATGGAGAACTTCGCAGGGTATCTCGCCTTCGCGGATAACGAGTGCGGTCGATTGCTCGATGCCATCCAGGAACTGCCGGACGCCGACAACACGCTCATCTTCTTCATCGTGGGCGACAACGGTGCAAGTTCGGAGGGAGGCTTTTCCGGGACGGCTAACGAGGTGATGAATCTCAACGGCATCCCATCGTCCCTGGCAGACAATCTGAAGATCCTCGCCGACATCGGTGGGCCACATACTGAGCCCCACTACCCGGTCGGCTGGGCGTGGGCTGGCAACGCTCCCTTCCAGTGGGTCAAGCAGGTGGCCTCTCACCTGGGCGGGACACGCAATCCTATGGTCGTCTCATGGCCCGCGAGGATCAAGGACGCAGGAGGAGTCCGTAGCCAGTTCGCGCACCTGATCGACGTCGCGTCCACGATCTTAGACGTCGCCCACATTCCAGCGCCGCAGAGCGTCAACGGTGTCGATCAAAAACCGATGGATGGCGTGTCCCTCGCTTCGACCTTCGACGACGCCAAGGCTCGGCCTGTGCGCGAACGCCAGTACTTCGAAATATTCACCAATCGAGCCATCTATGACAAAGGTTGGATCGCTTGCGCGCAACATACGCTGCCATGGCGCCAGGACTTGGCCCCAGGCCATTGGGAGAAAGATAAGTGGGAGTTATATAACCTCGACGAGGATTTCAGCGAAGGCAACGACTTGGCGGCCAAATATCCGGAGAAGCTTGCCGAGCTAAAGACGCTGTTCGACGAAGAGTGTGAGAAGAACCACGTTTATCCGCTCGATGACCGTGGCATCGGGCGGGCGTTTGTGCCGAAACCGTCGCCTGGGGGCTCAGACCCCAAGCGCACCAAATTTACTTATTACGGCGGTGTTTCTCGGTTGGCCGAGACTGCGGCGCCGAACACGAAGAACGTTTCGCACAGAATCACGGCTCAGATCGACATGCCTGCCGGGGGCGAAGGAGTGATTTTGGCGGAGGGAGGCATATCGGCTGGCTTTGCGCTTTACGTTCAGAACGGCAAGCTGGTCTACCACTACAACTGGTTCGAGCGCGAGCGCACGAACCTGGTCTCGAACATTCCCGTTCCTGTCGGCAAGTCTACCGTCACCGTGGAGTTTGCCTACGACGGCGGCGGGCTTGGTAAAGGCGGCGAGGCAGTCATCGGAATCAATGGCAAAGAAGTGGGCCGGGCCCGGATTGCCCACACGGTTCCTGGTCGCTTCGGCATCGACACCTTTGGCCTAGGATCGGACACGGGCTCACCCGTCAGCAACACCTATCAGCCGCCCTTTCCGTTTATCGGAACGATCGAGCGCGTTGACATCGAACTAGGGCCACGGAATCTGAGTGCGGCGGATGAGAGCAAGCTGAATGCAATGTATACGGCATTCGCGGGCACACACGATTAACCAGGCGGCAAAGACCGACAGCCCACGTGCGGCTGCAGGTCACTCTGGAGCCGGCAAGCGATGAAACAAAACACGATGTTGTTGCCTCGACCGTTTAGCCTTCTGGCCAAACCCACCGGCGCAACATGCAATCTGGACTGCAAGTATTGCTTCTTCTTGTCCAAGGAGATGCTTTACCCGGGCGACCGGTTCCGCATGTCCGAGGAGTTGCTGGATACCTACATCCGGCAGCTTCTGGAGGCGCAGCCGTCCGATGAGGTCAATGTCGCATGGCAGGGCGGCGAGCCGACCCTTATGGGGCTTGACTTCTTCCAGAGCGCCATCGGGTACGTCGAAAAATACCGGAAGCCGGCGCAGAAAATCCTTCACACGATACAGACCAATGGCACCCTCCTGAATGATGAATGGTGCGCGTTCTTCAAGCAGCACAACTTTCTCGTCGGTCTCAGCGTAGACGGCCCAAAAGAAATGCACGACGCTTACCGCGTCAACAAGGGTGGCGCCGGGAGCTTTGATCAGGTCATGGGTGGATGGGAAGCCCTCAACCGGCGCGGGGTGGACGTCAACATCCTCTGCACGATTCACGCTGCGAACGCCGATCACCCGATCGAGGTTTACCGATTCTTTCGCGACCAACTGCGGACCAAGTTTATACAGTTCATTCCCATTGTGGAGCGGACTACCAAGGAGTTCCTTCCTTTAGCCAACCTGGGGTGGGGCGAACGGCCCGGTTCGGAGCGTCCGCTTTACACCCAGCACGGCAGCCTGGTCACCGAAAGGTCGGTCGGGGCCGAACAGTTCGGCCGCTTTCTTGTCGCTATCTTCGATGAGTGGGTGCGCCGCGACGTGGGGGACGTTTTCGTGCAAACTTTCGATGTGGCGCTGGGAAGCTGGCTGGGTCAGCACAATTTGTGCATCTTCTCACCCACCTGCGGCGATGCCCTCGCACTGGAACATAATGGCGATCTGTATTCCTGCGATCACTACGTCGAGCCCGACTTTCGGCTAGGGAATATCCAGGAAACGCCCATGCGAGAACTGGTGGACTCGCAGAAGCAGCGCGCTTTCGGCCAGCACAAACTGAGTAGCCTACCCAAGTACTGCCGGGAGTGCGAGGTGCGGTTCGCTTGCCACGGTGAGTGTCCGCGCAACCGGTTCATCACGACCCCGGATGGCGAGCCTGGGCTGAACTACCTGTGCGCGGGCTACAAGGCGTTCTTCAATCATATTGACCCTGCGATGAAGATCATGGCCGGTCTGTTGCGCCAGGGCCGATTTGCCGACGAGATCATGCAGATGCACACCACGCGGGACGCGCCCCATGGGACGGCAGCGACGAAAGTCGGTCGCAACGATCCGTGCCCGTGCGGGAGTGAAAAAAAGTTCAAACATTGTCACGGGAGAACTGCCGACAAGCACCGTGCGTCAACAATCGAGGTCGCAGGTGAGCCATTGCGTCGGTGGTGAAACGAGAGGGCTGCTTGTGTGGCGGCCCCTATCTGGCATCGATATTGCCTTACGAAGGCTTGTACCCGCTTTGAACTGGTTCCGGGCGGTTTGTCTACCCGGAAGTTATCCAGAAAAGGGGGTTCTAGGAAATGAATTTGGGGGGCTTCGGAGTGCGTACACTTTTTCCAACCCACAACCCAACCCACAACCCAACCCACAAACTGCGATGTCTTGTATGACTTCCGCGTAGTTTGGAAGTCCGCGCGGTCTTGTAAGTTGTTGTAAAACCTAACCACGCTACGCTGTCACGGCAAGAGATGGGAAGGGTGCAGCCGACGCGGTGTTGTCAAGTGGGAGTGGTGGTTGGGGAATGGGGAGTTTCCGGCTGGCGCGTAGGTCGTCTGGAGTTGATGCCGAGCGGGGAGATCACTTTCTACTAGGCGACTTACCGTTCCTGACAGGTGGACGCCATGATGGCTAGTGACAGTAGACTCAGGATAAGGGGTTAGGAGCCGACACAAACTCTTCGATGCGTTCGTGCCGGCTTCCATCAGGCGGATGTCGCAGCTAAAGGGGTGCAATCTCCTTTTTCTTTGGCTCGCCCTGCGCTGCGTTCGAAACGGCTTCCCACGCCTCCCAGGTGGCAATGCGATCCGCATAGAGGGCACGCGCCCCCGGCAGAAGGCGGGAACCCAGCGCCAATCGCAGCGGCGGGTTGTCTGTGTCCACGAGCTTGAGGATGGCTTCCCTTGTGGCTTCCGGATCGCCGCGTTCCGCGCTCGAGAGATGCGCGAACATGCGCTGGCGAAGATCGGCATAGGCGTCCATGCCGGCTGAGACCTTTCGCGAGGCAGGGCTTCCAAAATCGGTGGCATAGGCGCCCGGCTCAAGAATCGTAACCTTGATGCCGAACGGCTTGACCTCTTGCGCCAAGCTCTCGTGGAGCGCTTCGACTGCCCATTTGGTGGCGCAATAGAAGCCGATGAGCGGCATAGTTCCAATTCCAAGGCCGCTTGAGACGCCGATTATATGGCCGCTGCCCTGTTTCCGAAGCAAAGGCAAGGCAGCTTGGATGACCCGAAGCATCCCAAAGTAGTTCGTGTCAAACAGAGCGCGGACATCGGCCTCGCTCGCTTCCTCGACCGTGCCCACCAGAGCGTAACCGGCATTATTGAGGATCACGTCGAGCCTGCCGAAGCGCGCGTGAGCTTCCGCAACGACACGACGCACCTGATCGGCATCCGTGACGTCGAGCGCCAGAGGAAGCACGGCGTCGCCGAAACGTTGCCTGAGATCGGCGACATCTGACAGGTTGCGAGCGGTGGCGGCAACCTTGTCACCGCGATTCAGAGCAGCTTCGGCCCAGATGCGGCCGAAGCCGCGAGAGGCACCGGTGATAAACCAAGTCTTCATGTTAGATTCTCCTGTGCGCCGGTTAAACCGGCGAGGTGTAGTGAATGCAAAAGTCATACGAAAGTGGATCAGCGACCCACATCGGCCCCGAGTCATGCGGAGCTGCTCGCAAGGGCAGCGTCGAAGCGTTGACAGGGGAACGTGCGGGCCGGGTATTCAGCCGCGTAAGAAACTTCCTCCGGGACGCTGACGCTGTAGGAGAAAGCGGAAGGCCCCATCGGGTGCACCGATATCGCGAGGTGTGCCAGAGTCCCGCGCGGTCAGAGACCCCGTGCACGTACGCAAGCGCCTCGCATGGGAACCGGGAGATCCCCAGTCCGCCCAAGGCCGCAGCTGCTTTGGGACGTGTCGGGAAGTCTAAGGACGTACGCCGATGACGAACGGACCGGGGAAGTCGGACAGACCGGTAGTACCTGGGAAGTCCCTGAACAACGCCGGGCAACCGGCGGAGGAGGGGATGGAGGGAAGCGGTCTGGCCAAAGGGAACCTGCCACAGCAAAACGCGTCCCGGACACCGAGCCGGAAAGACGCGCCGAGTGCGCTGGAGCGGGTACGTCAAGCAGCAGGAAAGGATAGGAAGTTGCGGTTCACGGCGCTCCTGCACCACATCTACAACCTGGACACGCTGCGCATGGCCTACTTCCGATTGAAGAAGGAAGCTGCGCCGGGCATGGACGGGGAGACGTGGCGGCACTACGGCGAGGAACTGGAGAGGAATCTCCAGGACCTTTCCGAAAGGCTGAAGCGAGGAGCGTACCGAGCGAAGCCGGTGCGGAGAGTGTATATCCCCAAGGCCGACGGGCGGCAGAGACCGCTCGGAGTTCCGGCGCTGGAAGACAAAATCGTCCAGCGCGCGGCGGTCGAGGTGTTGAATGCTATCTACGAAACGGACTTTCTCGGATTTTCGTACGGGTTCCGACCAGGGCGAAGCCAGCATCAAGCGCTGGACGCGCTGTACACGGGACTGCTGACGAGAAAAGTGAATTGGGTGCTCGATCTGGACATCAAAGGCTTTTTCGATGGGCTTTCCCACGAATGGCTGGTGAAGTTCGTTGAGCACCGGGTTGCGGACCGGCGCGTCGTGCGGCTCATCCAGAAATGGCTGAGGGCCGGCGTACTGGAGGATGGGAAACGAATACGCGTGGAAGAAGGGACGCCCCAAGGCGGAAGTGCCTCGCCCCTTTTGGCGAACGTCTATCTTCATTACGTATTCGATCTGTGGGTCCAAGCATGGCGTCAAAAGCGGGCGCACGGCGATGTGATCGTGGTGCGATTCGCTGACGACATCGTGGTGGGCTTTAACAGCAAAGCGGATGCCGATCAGTTCCGGGCAGAACTTACGGAACGAATGACGAAGTTCAACCTGGAATTGCATCCCGAGAAAACGCGGTTGCTGGAGTTTGGTCCGTTTGCGATCGACCAACGGCAATGGCGTGGAGAAGGGAAACCGGAGACGTTCAATTTTCTTGGCTTCACGCACATCTGCGTGAAGAAGAGGAGCAATGGACGGTACACGGTGTTGCGGCAAACGATCCGTAAAAGGTTGCAGGCGAAACTGAATGAGGTGAAAGCCGAGCTTCAGCGACGCATGCACGAACCCATTCCCGAACTGGGCAAGTGGTTGCAAGCGGTGGTGCGTGGGCACATCCGGTATTACGGTGTGCCTCGGAACCAAAACGCGCTGTGGATTTTTCGGTTCCCAGTAGGACGGCTCTGGCATCGCGCGCTGTCGCGGCGCAGCCAAAAAGGGCGCGTCCTTTGGGATCGCATGCGGCGCCTCATCACTCGCTGGCTGCCTGTGCCTACCGTCTGTCATCCCTATCCCCTGCGCCGCATGGGCGTCATCACCTAAGGCAAGAGCCGGATGCGGTAATGCCGCTTGTCCGGATCCGTGGAGGGGGTTATGAGCGATCATGATTCCTACTCCGACTTCGTGTTGGAAATTATCGGTGATGGGCCGCTGGACGGACGCGGTCCGGTGCGAATCCGCCTACGCTGTCTGTTTGGCCGCGAAATAGTGCACCCGGTCGAGATCGGCAAGGAGTCCGGGCCCAGTTGGGCGCCATCCCAGCCGTCGCTGCGTTAGCTCGCTCGAGCCGGTGAGGTCGCGACCAGCGAAGATCGCCAGCCAGCCGAAATGGGTTGCCGCCTCCTCGGGCGATTTGGAGACGACCGGCACCTTCAGGCCGCGGCCGATGGCCTCAGCAATTTCCCGGGCCAGCACTCCCTCCTCGGCGACCGCATGATATCTGGCGCCTGTTTCTTGCTTCTCGAGCGCCAGTCTGTAGAGGCGGGCAGCGTCGAGGACATGCACGGCCGCCCAGCGTTTGAGGCCGTCACCGACATACGCCGACACACCCTTCTCGCGAGCGACCGCGATTGCGTAGGTGACAAGGCCCTGCTTGATTGTGTCGTGAACCTGGGGAAGGCGCACCACCGAGGCACGCACGCCACGCTTTAGAAGCGCCTCAGTGGTCACTTCCGAGACGCGCGGCAACATGGGGGACGGGGAGAGAGGGGCATCTTCTTCTGTAGCTGGCCGCCCCTCGGCGACGGTCGCTAGCCCGGAGGTAACGAGCAGTGGCCGCTCGGAGCCCTCGAGCGCCGAGCCGAGAGTCTCAATGGCGCGCTTGTCGATCTCGCAGTTTTTTGCGAAGTTTGAGAAGTCGTGGATAAAAGCGGCGTGAATCACGGCATCCGCGGCGGCCGCTCCGCTGCGTAAGCTTTTCAGGTCTTCCAGATCACCGCGATGTACCTGGGCGCCGGCGTCGGCAAGAGACTTTGCGCCTGCTTCCGAACGAGCGAGGCCGAGAACCTGATGGCCTGCGCCGATTAGCTCCTTCACGACCGCGGAACCGATAAAACCTGTAGCTCCTGTGACGAATACACGCATGATTTTCCTCCTTACGTCCGGGCGTTAGCGCTTGGTGTCCAACGCAGCCGGGATTGACGAGCACCCCCGCTTTGGATAAAGTGGAGGGCGTCTCCGCATACTTAGATTAACGGAGATTGTCTCCGGTTACAAGTTTCTTGAGTTTTTTTCTATGCCAGCGAAACGGCCAACATCTCGCAAGCGAAGGCCCCGCGCTGACGCGCAGCGGAATCGCGAGCGCATTCTCGAAGTCGCGAAGTTGGCGTTCACCCGCTCGGGAGCAAATACCAGCCTGGACGATATCGCCAAACGGGCAGGTGTTGGGCCGGGGACGTTGTATCGCCACTTTCCGACGCGCGAGGAACTTCTACAGGCAGTTTATCGGGCGGAGTTGGAAAAGCTGGCCGCAGCCGAACAGAAGTTCTCTCAGACGATGGCTCCGACTGACGCACTGCGAGCTTGGCTGCTGTTATTCGTTGATGCCATTGCAGCGAAACAGCTCATCGCACCCGCGCTGAACACGCTGCTCGGTGATCCCAAGAAGGTGTTCGAAGCTTCCTACGCTCAGATGCATGAAGCGATTCGCTCTCTGGTGAAGCGCGCGATCAAAAGCGGCGACATTCGAAAGGACCTCGATCCTATCGATCTCCTTCGGGCGCTTGTGGGGGTCGCCAACGTGGCGACCAGCCCTGACTGGCAGCAAAGCGCACAGCGACTCGTGGATATTCTGATTATCGGTTCGCGCCCGATCCCGTAGCTGGAAGCACTGGCGGAGTTCGCTGCCTTCGCACGCTGGCCTGTGACTTGTTTGCCCGTTAGTTTCCAAGTGAGCGAATTCTGCCGATAAATAAGGCAAAACCACTCCTGGCGCGCAGAGCCCACTATGAGATTAGCTTTCGGCGCCGGCGAGGAAGCGACCGCGGTAATGTGAGGGCGGAACGCCGAAGCGTTGTAGAAAGGCGCGGCGAAAACTGTCGGGATCGTGAAAGCCGACCGAGTCCGCGACGCGCTCGACGGAACAGCCAGGAGCGGATAGCCGCTTGCGCGCCTCGTCAAGCCGGAGGCGCTGGACAAAAGCCGCGGGACTACTCTTGAACTCCAAGCGGAAGCGGCGGGAGAACTGCCGCGGACAAAGATTCATATGCTCGGCCATCGCGTCAACGGAAAGATCTTGGTCGAGGTGACCCAGCATCCAGGCCGCCAGATCGGCGAAGCGGCTCGTCGAAGCAACTTGAAACTTCAGGGGCTCGGAAAACTGCTCTTGTCCTCCGGGACGCTTCATGTAAACCACCAGTTCGCGCGCCACGGCGAGCGCCACGCGGGGTCCGAAGTCTTCTTCAATTAATGCCAAGGAAAGATCGATGCCGGCGGTGACGCCGGCCGAGGTGTAGAACTTGCCGTCACGAATGTAGAGCGCATTGGCATCCATCTTCAACCGCAGGAAAACGGCCGGCCAATTGGGCGGCGAATTTCCAGTGCGTGGTCACTCGCCGCCCGTCGAGCAGGCCAGTCGGCGCTAGCGCGTAAATCCCCGGTGCACACCGAGGCGATTCGACGAATGCTGCCGGCCCGGCGGCTGATCCAATCCGCCAGCTTAGGACCAGCGGGCGAGAGACGAGCGCCGCGGCCGCCAGGAATCAGAAGAGTATCCATGTGGCGCAAGGAGCTTAGGGAGCAGGCGGCGGTCATGCGCAACCCGGACTCGGAGCAGAAAGCTTTTGCGCCGAGTGCGGCAATCGTCACCCTGTAACAGGGTTGCGGGTTGCCGTTGGAGTCCTCAAGGAGGGCCATGCTGAACGCCTCCAGCGGGCCGGTCAGGTCGAGGGAGGTGAGGCCGTCGTAGCCGACAATGACGATACGCTTGGGTGTCACGTTGTTCGTCCTATTGAGATAGCCACTAGGGTGCATGTCTGCAATGACATTCCTCCGACGATTTGGGACCTAGGACGCTAATCGCGATAATGTCCTGAAACGCCGGACATATGTCATTTGAGACGTTTCATTATCGGGTTATCGTCTGTCCTATGGCAAGCAGTTCTCAGGAGGATCCTATGTGGAGCATAGCTAAAGGACTCTGGATGGCCGTTGTAATCGCGGGATTTCTGAACCTAGCAGTCTTATGCCAGGCCAAAGCGCCCGACAAAATACCGGATTCAGCGCAACAAGCCCACCCTCTGACGCCGCCAGCTTCGGGCAAGATCAAGGTAGCGATCCTGATATCGAAGGGCGCGGACGTGATGGACATCGCGGGCTCGTGGGAGGCCTTCGGCGACACCATGCTTACAACTAAAGGCAAGCCATGGCATTTTTCCGACGGCGACGACATGGTGATGCCCTTCGAGGTCTACACCGTGTCCGATTCGCTGAAGCCGGTGGATGCAAATGGACTGACCATCGTGCCGAACTATAGTTTCGATAATGCGCCCAAGCCGCAGATTATCGTGGTTCCTGCTCAGAGTGGACGTTCCGCGGCCCAGAAAGCGTGGCTGCTCGCTAATTCGGCCAGCGCCGATGTGACAATGTCGGTGTGTACCGGCGCCGAGTTGCTGGCGGAGTATGGACTGCTCGACGGCCAAACGGCTACTACGCATCATGATTTCCAACCGGGCATGCAGAAGTCGTATCCCGCGGTGCGCTTCGTCAGTGGAACCCGCTTCGTGGACCATGGCAAAATTGCAACGGCGGGCGGCTTGACCTCGGGCATTGATCTGGCAATACACATCGTTGCGAGATACTACGGCAACGACGTGGCGCAGGCGACCGCCGAATTTCTGGAGCATCGCAGTGAGCTGTGGAAAAACCCGGATTACGATCGGGTGAAGCCCGTGGTCGCGTCGAAGTGATCTTGCGTGTTGTGCGAACTTATCGCGTCACGTTCAAGTTTCCGTGCGGATTGCCGGCAATGCGGAAGTAGGATTCGGCCCCGAGTTGCTCGATGGTCGGGTTGTCAACGCTCTTTTGTTCATGTTGCCTCGGAGCATCGTGGGCGGACCTATGACCTAAGATCGGATGCGGCGCGAGAAGGGGAGCTTCCTCGGTCCACCCTTATTCCTTCGGCCATCCGGTTTCGGGTCAGTGGATTTGAGTCAGTGGGCTATCGGCGGAGCTGGTGTCCCGTCGGACCATTTGCCAACCCAGACGACGAAAATAGTCGCCCGTTCTTCAGGGTCATTCGAAGCGATAACCGGCGAGCCGGGCAGATTGGCGCCCCAGGTTTTCGCCACGTCGCGCGGAACAAAAAACATCAGATGCGGATGCCAACTCTTGTCGTGGTCGCTCAGGTATTGATGCTTCGACATCATGTAGCACATCGCCGCCGGCTCGAGCGCGGGAAGTTCCTTGTTGTCTAGTGCCGATGCGGTCGCCGCGACAATCTCCGTCTTGGATTTTCCAGCCAGCACCAGTTTGGTTTTCATCAGGAAGATGGGCGCAAAGGACCTTGCGGCCGACGGATTGAAGCAAATGGGCGCGCGCGTTTTGGGATTCCAGAAGACCGGATGATCGGTGGCGGCGCCCCATGAGCGTTCGACTAAGCAGAGAAAACCATTCGTGCCCTTCACTGCGGTCGTGTACCCCTTCGGCCCCAGGACCATGACTTCAGCTGCATTCGAAACGGAGGGTGGGGCGGCACTGCGAGCCAGCGCGATTTCGGAATTCTCGTCGGGCATCAGATACTGAGCGAGAGGAGCCATGGCGGGATAGGAAGTCTTCTCGGCCTGCGGTCGTGCCTGACAAATTGCGCTGGGTAAGAGAACTTGCACGAGGAATGCTGAAGCGAGGAAAGTGAGCGTCTTTTTCTGCATGGAAGCCTCCGATACGCGTATCCTCGGCTTCCGATTTGGGGACGCCGGTCGCAAAGTTGCCGGTCATGTTACGCCGGACAAAAAATGGACCTCAACCTATCATCGCGCGAGGGGAGTGGGGCGGCTTGCGGTTGGCCCGTGATGCGCGGCCAATCTATAGAGAAAGGCAATAAAATTGGGATTTCTCGTAATGCTAATGCGCGTTTTGGCTGAAGAATCGAGCTTGTTATTCTGCGCCGCTAGAGATTGCGCCTAGCTTTAGGAACCCAGCTGTACTTTTGGAGCGGTGACACGCGGGGCGCGGCCGGTTTCGTGGAATTTGCGCTGATAGTAGGCCACCGTGCGGAAGATGACGGGCACGCCGATCAGGGCTGGAAGTATCCAGAAAATTGTGTACCACTGACTTCGGGTGACCGAAGGAAGCAAGCGCGCGGCACCGAAGACCAGGAAGGCCGTGTAACCGGCGATGGCCGTTGCGATCATGGAGCTAAGATGCTCATACCACCAGTGCATCCGCGATTGCGGACCTCGCAACACGTAACGCAAATTGCCAGCGGCGATGAAGGGGCCAATGGGACTTAGAGCAATGAGCGGCCCGCTGCGATACTTAATTCCGAGGACGAGCAAGGTCAAGCCAGCGAGGAATACCACGACGTTGAGCGCCAGACTGAAGGGTGTGCGCATCGCTTTCGGCTCGCGCTTGGTCTCCACGGCCCAGATACCTTGCCAGCCCGCCGCCAGTGTGAGGCCAGCCAGGTAGGCGAGAAAGGTCGCAGAGATGCGTTGCCCCCGCAGAAAATTCGAGAGCTCTGCCGGCGACAACGGCCGTGCGATCCGCCGAATGGAAAGAGGAATGGTGAAAGCGAGTCCGCTCATGGCCAGCGCCGTCACGACAACCAAGGACATACACGCGACATAGAACCATCCGGCGCGGATGTGCGTCCTACCGCCCTTGGGAGCGATTGCGGGAATCCAAAACAATATCAGGGCGAGGCCGCCGGCGGCGACGTGCCCCCACCGCAGCCACTGAAACAGGTTTGCCATGGTGATGCTCCTTTCGGATTCGAGCGCGGACTCTGCGGATGGATTCCTCGCACCAACTGAGCCATCCCTGATGGGCGTGCAGTCCCATGCGGAGAGTCAAATGATGGTGGAAATCCGCCAGGGAAAGAGCGTCCGGAAATCGAGGGTCGCGGGAGGACCAATCCTTTTCCCTGTTTCTTAGGGTGGCAAGGCGTGCGGCCCAGCGAGCGTGGAGCTGTTCGAGAAACCGCAAAGTGTGCGGCAGATCGGAGAGCTCATGCATGAGGTAGATTTGCGCCAGAAAGGTATGGCGCATGTCTTCAAACTGCGGACCGCGCTGCAGCCAAGAGGCGAGCTTTTTGCGCCCGGCAGCGGTGATCTGGTAAACGATGCGTTGGGGACCGCGCTTGGAGGGAGCGCGGCGCGAGCGCAAGAACTTCTGTTTCTCGAGCCGTTTGAGGCTGGGATAGACCTGGCTGAGTTCGGCGGCCCAGAAATGTCCGATGCCGTTGTCCAGGACGGACTTCAAGTCGTATCCGCTAGCGGGCTCGCGGAGCAGGCCCAGCAGAATATATTCGAGGCTCACGCGCACCACTATATAACTTATTACATAGAGGTCAACTGTTTTTCGGCCGAGCCCGCCACTCTACGGTTTCGCTGCTTTTGCCAAGCAGTTTTTCGGTATGGCGGTTTACGCGACGACGTTGTGTGCATTTCTTCAGGCAAGGACTGGCAGTTTGGTTTTCGGAGGATCGAGGATCGCTGAGAGAATCATCGGGCAAGAAAAAACCGGGAGGCAAATTGGCCTCCCGGTTCTGGTTTATTGCGAGCTCCGCAGATGCTGTTACGAAGTATTGTGAGTGCTATCTCTTTTCCTTGTCCTTATCCTTGTTCTTGTCTTTGTGAATTTCCTTGCTTGTTTTGTTCTGCTCCTTATTCACCTGTTTCTTTTCCTTGGCAGTGAGCTTGGCGCCGTTGGCCTCGCGATCGTCCTTCACTTGCTGATTGATGTGGTGTTCCTGCCCCTCGACTCTTGCCGTTTCACCAGCATTCATTTTGCCGCTGGCGACGCCATTGGCAATGCGCTCCTGCTGATTGTGCGCGCGTTCTCCGACTCTGCTCATCGCAGGATTCGCGGGGCGCCCGTGGTTCTCCGAGGCGAAATTAGACCTGTCCATGCTGGCGGTGTGCTCATGGGACATCTGTTCGGACGTCGGTTGGAAGTGATGCTCATTAGCAGCCATGCGCTCCTGAGCCGTTGGTGTTGCGATCGTTCCACCCGCGCCGCCGTTGAAGCTGACGCGGGCGCCTACGCCGGCGTTAGCGATGACTGTCCTGTCGACGAAGGTGGTGTGGACTACTGCGGTGTTTACACTGACCACCGCGGTGTTATACGCGAAGCGGCCGCCGCGCCATTCGCCGCCCACGAATCCCGCTCCGCCATAACCGAAACCGTAATTCACGCCGCCGTAGAATCCAACGTGCGGTCCCCAGTAGCCGGCATGAAATCCATAAACGCCACCGGCGAAGCCCCAGTATCCGGGAGTCCAGAGCAAACCCGCGCTCGGCGGGGCCACCCAAACGCCAGGCACCCAGTAGTAGCCATCGTCACCGTAGGCCCAATAACCCGGGGTCCAGAGATAGCCCTCGGTCGGGCAGGGCGGCTGAACGTACACAGGCAAAGCCGGAGGTGCGACATGGACGGAAATGCCCACGAAGACTTGCGCGGAAGCAGAAGGCGTCAAGCACGCGAGCCCTAACGGGATGCAGAAAGCAAGTAAAAGCAGTCGAATAAACGTTCGCTTAGGCATTGCAAATTCCTCCCTTAATCAGCTTTCTTGAGCTTCAGCTTTCCATTCTAGAACTGCGCCGGAAATTCAAACGGGTCCGACCTATACCTCATCTAACACCGGAATTTGAAAAAGTATTCGGGCTGTTTGACAACAAGGGGTTCGGGTAACTCCCTTTCGGGCGATTATACGGTGAAGGAAAAACGTGGGAATCGGCGGCGGCAAAAGTACTGCCCGAATCGGTCAATGCGGCTGTAAGCCATTCATAAGAGGAGGCTTACGAAAACGGGAGTGAGCGCTGCTGGCCGCTGAACCCGGCCCTGTTCATACTGTGGCGCTGAACCTTCAGGAAGTGCCTGACTTGCCAGTTTGATTAGGCGCGCGCCGGCGGGGATCGGGAGTTAATAGAGGGACACCGAGGACGGGAAGTGGCTTGCTTGTGTGTGTTGAGTCACCGTTCAATGAAAGGATAGACGCGGCGGCCAGGGGTGGCGAGAAGGCCGCCGCTTACAACCCATCAAATAGCTATACATACTTTCTTTTTGCGCTTGCTGATTTGCGAGCGCGGGCCGAGAGCTGGGGGAAGAATTCATGAGAAGGTCCATGAGAAGAATGATTGTGCTGTGCGCGGCGACCGTGATTGCGCTTGGCGGACAAGTTATGTGGGCGCAAGACGGGAGCAAAATCAAAATCGGGTTTTCGATCGAGGCGATGAAGGGAGAACGCTGGCAGACGGACCTGGATTCGTTTACGGCGCGGGCGAAGGAGCTGGGAGCGAGCGTGATTTCGAGCGACGCGGGCGGAGACGATGAGGCGCAGTTGCGGCAAGTGAAGGACATGCTCGGCGAAGGAATCAAGGTGCTGGTTTTGCTGCCGCACGATACGACGAAGGCCAGCCGGATGGTGGACGCGGCGAAGGCGGCCGGGGTGAAGGTGGTGAGTTACGACCGGCTGGTGCTGAACAGCGATGTGGATCTCTATGTGAGTTTTGACCGCGTGGAGATTGGGCGGATGCAGGCGGAATATCTGGTGAAACATGCGCCGAGAGGAAATTATGTGGTGATCGGGGGATCGCCGAGCGACGGAGGGGCCAAAATTTTGCATGACGAACAGATGAAACTGCTGCGGCCGTATATCGAGCGCGGAGAAATCAAGGTGATCGCGGATAGTTATACGAAGGATTGGCTGCCGTCCGAGGCGTATTTGAGTATGTTGGCGGCGATTGAAGCGTCGCATGGAGAGATCGCGGCGGTGCTGGCTTCGAATGACGGGCTGGCGACCGGCGCGATTCAGGCGCTGCGGGAACATCATTTGGCGGGGAAAGTGCTGGTGTCGGGACAGGACGCGGATTTGGCGAACATTATCAGCGTCGTGCGGGGCGAACAAACGATGACGGTGTACAAGCCGATCAAAAAAGAAGCGGAAAGAGCGGCGGAGGAAGCGGTGCGGTTGGCGAAAGGCGAAAAGGCGGATGCGGATGCGGCTGTGAACAATGGGAAGATTCGGGTGCCTGCGATCCTGCTGAAACCGGTGTTGGTAACGAAAGAAAATATCAAGGACACGGTGGTCAAGGATGGATTTCAGACGTTGAAGGACATTAATCAGGCGTTGGCTAAGGACGAGCAGATTCATTAGTGGATTTGGTTTTGTGAGTGGAGCGGTTTTTTGTGGGGGCGTGCTTGGTGGGGAGCATACAGCGGCGAGCGGGGCACGCTGGAAGACGTTTTGGAAGCACGGATGGGATTCCTGCCTGGTGTGGTGGTCCGCAAGCGTAATTCTCGACAAGACTTGGAAAGCTATAAAACTGAGACAGTAGTCGCAGGCGCGAACCATACTAGGGTAGGGTCCTAGTCTCGGCTGCGTTTTCTCTACTCGGGAATTAAAATATGGAGCCGAGTCTCGCGTGGATGTTTTGCGCTCTGTGGCATAGGGTGTTGGGCGCGGCATCATTTTCAAAAGCGGGAGCGAGGCTCCCGCACTCCAAATAAGGACAGCACTCCAAATAAGGACAGCACTCCAAATCAGGACAGCGCCAAGACGAAGTGTGGCTTCCAATGACGGGGAGCATGGCCTAACATCGTGGGCTTGCTTATGGACATGAAGGAACGAAAGTTTGCTCGGATGCTTTGCGGGATTATTGCGCTTGCGGGGCTGCTGCAGGCGTGGGCGGCGCGATTTTATATTGAGCCGGACGGCGTGAATTATCTCGACGTGGCGTATGCGTACCTGCGGCGGGACTGGCGCAACGCGATCAATGATTACTGGAGCCCGCTGTATTCGTGGCTGCTGGCGATGGCGATTCGGGTGACGCATGTGGGGCCGTATTGGGAGTCGACGCTGCTGCATGGCGTGAATTTTTTGATTTTTCTTTTTGCTTTGGGATGCTTTGCGTTTTTCTTTCGAGAATTGACGCGATGGTGGGCGGCGAGCGGGGATTTGGAGGAGATTGAAGTTCCACAGGGGTGGAGCTGGGTGTTGTTGGGTTACGCGATTTTTGCTTATTGCGAGTTGGAGTTGATTCACGTGGGAACGGATACGCCGGACATGCTGGTCTCGGCGTTATTTTTTTTGGCTACGGGGATTTTGATTCGAATGCGGAGGGAAGAAGCGGGATGGATGCTGGACGCGGCGCTCGGAGTGGTGCTGGCGGCGGGTTATCTGGCGAAGGCGGTGATGTTTCCGCTAGCGTTTGTGTTTTTATTTTGCAGCTTGTTCACGACGAAAAATATTGGGAGGGGAGCGCGGCGTGCGGCGATTGCGCTGGTTGTGTTTTTTGTGTTTAGCGGGCCGTGGCTGATTGTTTTGTCGCACGCTAAGGGGCGGGTGACGTATGGCGAGACGGGGAGATTGAATTACGCGTGGTACGTGAACGGCAGGGAGGGGGCCGGGGAGAAGCCAAGCGAAATCGTGGTGGAAACATTTGGTGCGGGGAACGGGGGGACGTACCCGCTGTGGTATGAGCCCAGTACGTTTAATAAAAATGTGCACGCGAGGATCGATGTGCGCGAGCAATTGCGCGTGCTGGCGCGGAGCGGCGCGGAATATTTTGGGTTGCTCTCGGCGGAGAAGGGAATCGCGGCGGGATTGCTGGTGCTGATTTTCTTTGCGGGGAGCGGGAGGAATTTTGGAAGACGGATTGGGGAGTTGTGGAGCGCTTGGCTGCCGGCGGCGGCGACGTTTGGGATTTACGCGCTGGTGCACGTGGAAACGAGATTTTTGGGGGCGGCGGTGGCGATTTTTTGGTGCGCGCTGTTCGCAAGCGTGGCGTTGCCGCGCGGGGAGAGTTCAGGGAAGCTTTGGAAGGCGGTTGCGCTGGCGGTGACGATCATTCTTGCGGTGACGATTGCGAAGGGGACGGCGCGAGACGTGGCGGCAGTGGGAGCGACGGAAAATGTGGAGTGGGACGTTGCGAAGGAGCTGCAAGGGCGCGGGCTGGTTGCGGGGGAAAAGGTGGCGGTGCTGGGGCATGAGAATCGCGCGGACTACTGGGAGCACTTGGCGGGGGTGCAAGTGGCGGCGGACATACCGGCGGAGGACGTGCCGAGTTATTGGAACGCGAGCGCGGAGAAACGAGCGGCGGTGTTGGATGCGTTTGCGCGCGCGGGAGCGAAATTTGTGGTGACGGATTTGAGGCCGCCGGCGGGGGATATGGCGGAGTGGTTCGCGGTGGGGACGACGGGGTATTATGTGCGGGCGTTGAGCGGGGCGGTCGCGCCAGACTAAAGAGCTTCTGAGCGGCTGTTCAAGGCGGGGATCAGGGGAGCTGCTTTCCTGGGTGGTGGGTCAGTTTCCGGTAACGGCTGCCAGCTCAACTGGTCGCATGTTCACGCGAGCGAAGGGGGCGTAGCTTTGAAGAAGGATAGAGTCTATGCTTGCAGCCCGGCATGTCGCTGGATAAAAACTCGCGTTTCATCGTGAATTTCCTGCTGTTCAGCGTGTTGGCGGCGACCACGGCCAGGTGCCAGCATCCGCTGGATAACTTTCAGACGATAACAATTGACTCCGACACCCTAAAGGTCAAACTCGGCGGTTTGCTGCTGCTCATCTCGCCATCGCCCAACCATGATTTTTACCAGCGTTCTTCCGGCAATACGATCTCGATCGCACATTTGGGGCCTGACGGAAGTAACATTTCCTATAACTTTTTTGTTATAGACGCAGACGGTGCGTTGATAACCAGAAACAAAAGACAAGTTCTGATGCAGGGGTCGTATGGAACGGTCTTTGCGGACTCGACCTACTACTATGGGAAGCAATATGACCACGGGCCCACCGATTTCCATGTGGAGTTATATTTTAACGAAGGGTCGCACGAACCCGCAGAACGGATTGGAATCACAAACGAGGTTGGCGAACTAAGCGCGATCAGCATGGTCCGCGTTTTTAGGGCTGCCCCTGGGTTCTTGGTGGCATGTGCCACCTACGACAGAACTGGGCGGCTGCTCGTTCTCAGTGTAGACGGCTCTGAGAACGGCAACTGGGTACATTCAAACGAAATAAAAGCTCTTTATCCGAATCTCGATGTCGGCACTATCTATGCGGATAAACCCAAGACGCGGGAGTATCTCGGTATTCCGGAGACCTTTCCAATAGCTGACTATCTTCAACAGCCTCAAAACGAGGCGCAGAAAGTACCGTTAGCGGTCTACTCGGATACTGTTAACCTCCATTACCAGAGAAATCGTTACGTACGGCAGGATACTTTCGGTGTCGATGGGTCACATACCACCGAATTTCTCAGGTACACGGTCACGCCTGAGGACCGGCAATTAGAACCTATTGATGATCGAATCAAATTTGGCTACTCAGCAAACGGTCACGCGGAATAGCTATCAATCAAATTGTTCGAACTCCCTCGGTCAGCTCCTGGTAAGTCGGGCTAATCGGGAACTGGCCCGCCACCCTTTTCTGGCTGGTGTTGACAAGCGGGAACCTGGCGACTAGAGCATTTCTAATTTAAGTATCTACATTTGTGCGATAATCCTCCTGTTGGTTCGCGGGAGGTGCGGATGCAATCGTATTCACAGGATTTGCGTGATCGTGTGCTGCGAGCTTTGTCCCGGGGAGATGCCCCTTCGGCTATCGCGCGCCGCTTTGAGGTCAGCCGCTTCTATGTCTACCAAGTGCGCGACCGCGAGCAAGAAACCGGGGTACGCAGCAGTTTTCCGATCGGCGGCCATCGCCGGTCCCGGTTGGTAGAAGCGGAGTCCGCTTTGCGCGGCTGGATCGCCGCCGAGCCGGGACTGACTCTGGCCGAGTTGCAAGAGCGGTTGGCGTCGCAGGGTATAGGGATCAAAATCGGCGCACTTTGGCATCAGTTGAACAAGTGGAATCTGACGTTCAAAAAAAACGCTGCACGCCAGCGAGCAAGAGCGCGAGGACGTGCAGGCAGCGCGGCGCGCCTGGGGTGAAGCGCAGTCTGCACTGGACGTCGAAAAGCTGGTGTTTATCGATGAAACCTGGGCCGCGACCAACATGACGCGGAGCCATGGCCGCGCCCCCAAGGGTTGTCGCTGCGTGGGTTCGGCGCCCCTGGGCGGTTGGCAAACGACGACCTTTGTCGCCGGCCTGCGCCACCATCGATTGACCGCTCCCCTGGTCGTCGACGGGCCCATGGACGGCGAGCTATTCCTGGCCTGGGTGGAACAATTTCTGTGCCCCACACTCCAAACCGGAGACCTCGTCATCCTCGATAACCTCAGCAGCCACAAAGTGCACGGGGTCCAACAAGCCCTTACCGCGGTCGGTGCCAGAGCGCTCTATCTGCCGCCCTATTCTCCGGATCTGAATCCCATCGAAAAGCTCTTCGCAAAACTCAAGGCGCTGCTCCGCAAAGCCGCCAAACGATCCACCGAGGAACTATGGAAAGAAATCGGCGAACTCCTCAACACTGTCACAGCAAGCGAATGCGCGAACTATTTTGCTTCATCCGGATATGTAAGTACTTAAATTAGAAACGCTCTAGTATCCGGCCAAATTTCGGTATTTCCATCCTAAATCAAGATTCAAGGAGGCGTTTTGTGACGACTCAGGCTCGATTGACCGCTCTTCGCGTTGCACTCATTTTGTTTGGCTTGATTTTCCTATTCGCGGTGTATCCGCTCATGATGAGTTTCTGGCCTTCCGGTTGGCGCTGGGTTCCGAACCAGCCCGAGTACGAGCAGATGATCCTGGGAGTTTATGCGACGCTGGGCGTTTTTCTTTTGATTGCTTCGCGGAATCCGCTGCGTCATCTGAGCCTGATTTGGTTCACGGCTGTTTCGAGCGCGGTGCACGCCGGGATCATGGCGGTGCAAGCTTATAGAATGCCGATGGAACATGGCCATTGGTTTGGAGATATTCCGGCTTTGTTTCTCGTGGCCATTGTGCTGGCAGTCTTGACGCCGCGAGGTGCGGACGCTGTGCAAGCGGCCGGATAGAGAAGCCGCGAATTGCGAGGGGAATTGCGCCGCGCCACCACACACCACAGAGGAACCGATGGTCAGGCGCGGGCGGCGGAGGATTGTTCGAGGACGCGGCGATAGTAGGCTTCGTAGGCGGGGATGACATCGTTGGCGCAAAATTTGCGCTTGGCATCGATGCGGGCTTGTTGGCCCATTTCGCGGCCGCGGTCGGCGCGGGAGAGAATCTCGATGGCGTGCGCGGCGGCGGATTTGACGTCACCGGGTTCGACGAGATAGCCATCGACGCCGTGTTCGACGACTTCGGGAACGCCGCCGACGTTGGTGGCGATGACGGGAACTTCGCAGGCCATGGCTTCGAGAGCGGCGAGACCGAAAGATTCGAGCTGCGAGGGCATGCAGGAAAAGATCGGCGGCGGAAAGCTTTTCGTAGACAGCGTCCTGCTTGCCGAAGAAAATCACATCTTTTTGCAGGCGTTTTTTGCGGACGAGATATTCCGCGGCGCCGCGGTCCGGGCCGTCGCCGATGAGGACGAGTTTGGCGGGCATTTTGGCGCGGACGAGGCGAAGATTTCGACGACATCGGTGACGCGCTTAACGGGGCGGAAATTGGAGAGGTGCATGAGGATCGGCTCGCCGTTGGGGGCCCATTTGCTCGCGGAGGCCGGGCTGGGGGCGGCGAGTATAGAGATCGCAATTCACGAAGTTGGGGATGACTTCGATGGGACGCTTGATGTCGAATTCCTTGAGCGTTTGCTCGCGGAGGTAGTTGGAGATGGCGGTGACGCCGTCGCTCTGCTCGATGGAAAATTTCGTGATGGGGAGATAGCTGCGGTTGCTGCCAACGAGAGTGATGTCGGTGCCGTGAAGCGTGGTGATGAAGGGAAGGCGGTGCGGCGCGGCCATGGAACGCGCGAGCAGGGCGCTGACGGAATGCGGGATCGCGTAGTGCACGTGGAGCAGATCGAGCGATTCGGCTTCGACAACTTCGACCATCTTCGTGGCGAGCGCCAGCGTATACGGAGGATGGTCGAAGAGAGGGTAGGTGGTGACTTCGACTTCGTGAAAATGGATATGCGGTCGTTGGCGCTCATGCGGATGGGCATGGCGTAGCTGATGAAATGGATTCGTGGCCGCGGGCGGCGAGTTCCATGCCGAGCTCGGTGGCGACGACGCCGGAGCCGCCGTAAGTGGGATAACAAGTGATTCCGATTTTCATGAAAGAGTTCTCCGTGAACACATCCGGTTATTTCTCGCCAGCTCGATTCAACGTTACACCCAGAACCTGAAGCGCGGGCGGAAGCAGAACGTTTCTTGCGCGCCGCCGATGCCGGAGCGAGATTCGCACTGTCACTTCTATTAGACGACAGGAGGCCGCAAAAGTGCGGCGGCTTTCGGGTAAGGTGGCGTTCATCACAGGCGGGGGAACGGGGATTGGGCGGGCGATCGCGCTCGCGTTTGCGAAAGAAGGAGCGATGGTGGCGGTGGCCGGACGGAGGCAGGAGCAGCTGGAGGAGTGGCGCGGGAGATGGAGGAGCAAGGAGGCGAGGCTTGGCGATGGCGTGCGACGTGACGAAGCGGGCATCGGAGGAAGCGGCGCGGGAGGCGGCGAAAAGATTCGGGCGACTCAATGTGATTGTGAATAACGCGGGAGTGCTGGTTGTGGCGACGTGGAGAATCAGCGAAGAGGAATGGGACCAGTTCGTGGCGATCAATCTGAAAGGGACGTTTTGATGTGCCGGGCGGCGCTGGCGGATTTGCGGAAGGCGGGTGGCGGGGCGATCGTCAATATCGGCTCGGTGCTGGGGCTTGGTGGCGCGGAAACAGCGGGCGGCATACTGCGCCGCGAAAGCGGGGTTACGGGACTGACGAAAGCGATGGCGCTGGACCACGCGCACGAAAAGATTCGCGTGAATTGCGTTTGCCCTTCGATCGTGGAAACGGAATTGGGAATGGCCTCGATGGCCAATCTGCCGAATCCGGAAGAGGCGCGCCGGAAGCGGGCTGCGGAAATTCCAATGGGGCGTATGGAAAACCCGAGGACGTGGCGGAGATGGCGGTGTATCTGCGTCGGACGAGTCGGCTTGGGTTACCGGCGCCGCGATGATTCTGGACGGCGGGCTGACGGCGTATTGAGATGAAGCGTTCGGCGAAAACCCAGTCGAAGAGAGCCGCTTATTCCGCCGCACTGGCCAGCGCGAAGCTCGCGATCGATGCGGAATCGGACGCGGAGCTTAGCAGCGAGACGCACTGGCAGGCGGAAGATTTGCGCGTCCGGCTGGCGGCGAGCAATGCGGCGAAGCAGTTTGGCTTCGAGCTTACGCTGGCCGAGCCGGGGCGCGTGGTGCTGCGCATGCCGGTGGACGAGCGACACTTGCAGGTGCATCTCGTGGTGCATGGAGGAGTGTTGGCGGCGCTGGCGGACACGGCGGGGGCCTTCGCGACCTACATGGCGTGCCGCGCGGGGTGCGCGTGGCGACGGTGGAGATGAAGATCAATTATCTCGAAGCAATCGAAGACGGGTCGGTGGAGGCGGAAGCGCGCGTGGTGCGGAGCGGGAAACATATCGCCGTGGTGGATTGCGACGTGCGCGACCACAATGGCCGGCTGGTGGGGGAATCGCTGATGACTTTTTTTGTGAGCCCGCTCTCGGAAGATCGAAATAAGCCGCAAAAGAAAAAGGCGCCACGCCGGACGGCGTGACGCCGGAGATTCCTTCGAAACCTTCGTACGCTGCAGCGGCGGCGCCGCCGGGCGGCAGCTGAGGGGCCCTGCTAAACCGATTTACTGGCCGTTCGTGCCGCCGGAGGAAGCTTCTTCACCGTCCTTGTACAAATACTTGATGCAGTGCTTGTAGATGAGAAGGTTCGGACTGCCGAAGCGGGTGAGCTTGATGCAATCGCGGTCGTACCACTCGACAGTGCCGTGGAGGACTTCGCCGTCGTTCAGCACGACGAGCGACGGGCGTGCGCGACTGCATTTGCTTGACGAAATAAAAATTCTCGGCGTGGGTCGTTTCGGGCGGCGCCGGCTTTTTGCTGCGGTCCGGCGCCGCACCTGTGGGGTTCTTTGGCTGGTCTGCGATCGAAACGTGGCACGAATTGCTTTCCTTCACTTCCGTCAGATTCGGACGGAAGAGGCGGCGATTGGCGAGACCATAATTGACTCCTTCGGAGGTTGCAAAAATTTCAATAATAAAAGGACGCTACTTGCCTTATGAGCTTGCGTATTTGGGCCCCGTGATCTGGGGCAGGGGCAAATTTCGCGTCCGTCGTGAATTGTTATTCGGGAAAAATTTGCCGGGAGAAAATTCACGGGCAAAAGCTTATGCAGGGCTCCCGCACTCCACGGTGCGGCTCAGAGCCTAGCATTTTGTTGCGAGGTGAGCGAGCGCATCGAGACCCAGCTGGCGCCCGATATTACGGCGCAGCCGGCCTTCCAGCTTGTCCAGTCCTTGAGTGGCCCGCAGAACCCAATTGAAATCAACCCGCTTTCCCAAGCGTTCGAGGTCCGGGCGCAGGTCGGGATTGCGAATCAGTCCGTTCTTGGGGTCCTGGGAAATTTCCAGCAAGTCCGTGAACAAACTATAGAACAGCTCCAGGACATTTTCAAAGGATTCCTTCTCCTGCTTGGAAAGCTGAGCGGTGGCCGCGAAGATCTCGCGAATAATTGTTTGCGTCGAGAGAGTGTTCGATAAGACGCAAAACGCTCTGACGCAGGCGCGCGGATGCGGCGAGGTCCATTCGAGAGCGCCGCGCCGGGACTGCCGTCGGCGAGCTGGGCGACAAGCTTGGCTCGGCGGCTTCCACTCGGTCCGATCTTTCAGAATACTCCTCGATTGCGGCGGCCGGAACCGGCGCGAAATGGAATTGCAGGCAGCGCGAGCCGATCGTCGGGAGCAGGGAATCGGGCGAAGGGGCGAGAAGGACGAGGGTGGCGGATTCGGGCGGTTCTTCGAGGATTTTGAGGAAGAGATCCGCATCGGTCCAGCGCATCGTGTCGGCGCCATCGAGGATGAAGAAGCGCCGGCGGCCCTGGGGCTTGAAGTAGGCGGCGCGCTGAACGGCGCGAACTGGCCGACGCGAATCATGGGACGAGCGACGGGCGTGAGGCGACGAACCGGATCGGGAACGAGGAGCCAGACGTCCGGATGGGTTTCAAGTATAAGCGGGATCCGCTCGACGGCGGCTGCGTCGGCGCTTTCGCCACGCTCGGCCATGCCGGCCTCGATCAGCGGCGCGGGGTCCGCGAGGCGGGCGATTTTAAGGCAGGTGGGGCATTCGCCGCAGAAATCGTCGCGCAGCCGCTCGCAGTTCCCGGCCTGAGCAAACATGCGAGCGAGCGTAAACTTGCCGACACCGCGTGGGCCGGTGAAGAGCAGGGCTTGGGACGCGTTCGCGGCGAAAGCTGCCACGGAGCGCGGCGAGGATGCGTTCATTGCCGAGAAATTCGGAGAAGCCCATGGGCTAGCGGCCATCCTTCACGAGAGAGCGCATGAGAACCTGCAAGACCGCGGCGAGAATTTCCGTGGCGATTTCTTTTTGCGGGCGCATGGCGCCAAGGGCTTCGTCGAAGCAGGGAATGGTGGCCCAATTGGGGCGGCGCGAGAGCTGATCGTACATCGCGGCAGCCTCTTCGAGATGACGGAGGCTGGCTTCCTGCAAGTCCTGCTTGACGTTCGTGTAGCTGCGGGCGGACTTGCGAGCAATTAGCTCCTGGGCTTGGCGAGGCGGGACGCGAAGATAGAGGACCAGGGATTCGCGCGGGAGGTTGTAGATGTTGTATTCGAGATGCTCGATCCAGGCGGTGAACGCGGAACGATCGGCGGCAGGAACGCGGGCGGTTTGATGGGCTAGGTTCGAAGCGATGTAACGGTCGGCGAGAACGATTCTGCCCTGATTCAGCGCTATCTCAAGATGCGATTTGGCTTCGAAGCGATCGCCAGCGTATAGCAGCGCGCTGAAGTGCGGGTCAACGGATTCGAGGGCGCCGAAATCGCCGTTGAGAAATTGGCCGACCATTTTGCCGAACCAGGAATCGTACTGGGGAAAACCGGTGGAATAAACGACGAAGCCACTGGAGACGAGAGCTTTTTCAAGCAGATCGACCTGGGTGCGCTTGCCGCTGCCGTCGATGCCTTCGATGGCGATGAGTTTTCCCGCGGGAGTCATATTGGAAGCCAGTCTAACCGCTGAGGCGAAACGCCGCAACGGCGCGCGTGCTAGGATTTGAAATTGGCTATGACGATGAAATCGATACGAGAAAATCTGTTGCGGGTACAGGAACGGATTTTTCTTGCGGCGGAACGAGCGGGACGGCGGGCCGAAGAGATTACGTTGATTGGAGTATCGAAGACGCATCCGGCGGAGGCGATTCGGGAGGCGTATGAGGCGGGGCTGCGGCATTTTGGAGAAAACCGCGTGCAGGAGTGGGAAGGGAAGCACATCCCGCTGGTGGATTTGAATGCGCGATGGCACCTGATCGGGCATTTACAGAGCAACAAGGCCGGGCGGGCCGCGAGGCTGTTTCACAGCGTGGACTCCGTGGATGATTTTGCGCTGGCGCAACGGCTGGACCGGGCGCGTGCAGAGTTGGGTCCGACGGAGCCGTTGCGCGTGCTGATCGAAGTGCACATGGGAATGGAAGAAACGAAGAGCGGAGCGGAAGAAGAGGACGTGCAGGAGCTGGCGGAAAAAATGGCGGGACTGAAGAAGCTAGAGCTGGCCGGATTGATGTGCATTCCGCCGTTCGGGGAGCGTACAGAATTTGCGAGGCCTTATTTCCGGCGGCTGAGAGAACTGAGGGATAGATTGGCAAAGCAGATTGGGCGAGAGTTGGCGGTGCTCTCGATGGGGATGTCGCATGACTTTGAAGTGGCGATCGAGGAGGGCGCGACGGAAGTGCGCGTGGGAACGGCGATTTTTGGCGCACGGGAGACGAAATAGAAAGCTGGCAGAGAATTATGCTTGAGATTCAAGAGGGAACGGGCAAGGTTGTTTTTGAAGTGCGCGTGCAGCCGAGGGCGAGTAAAGACGAGGTGGCCGGCGAGATGGGCGGAGCGCTGAAGATACGGCTGCAGGCGCCGGCGGTGGAAAACCGGGCGAATGAGGCGCTGGTGGAATTTCTCGCGCATCTTTTGAAAACACCCAAGTCGGCTGTTAGAATCCTTTCCGGCGAACGCAGCCGCACAAAACGGGTCGAAATTCGCGGAGTCACGAAGCAGCAAGTCCTGGAACTGCTGGCACACGACGCGTGAGCCAGAGCGTTTTCGAAATCTGACGAACAGCAAGGACGTCCTCTGAATATGAGCATTGATATCAACGGAATGCAGGGCGATTTGCGCGCCGCAAAGCTGGATGGATGGCTGTTCTACGATTTTCGCGGGCGGGACCCGATCGCGCAGGGAATATTGCAATTGCCGCCGGGAATGCGGACGCGGCGGTGGTACTACTTCGTGCCAGCAAAAGGGACGCCGCGGAAATTGGTGCACAAGATCGAGACAGAATCGCTGGCGGCGCTGCCGGGGGAGACGCTGTTTTACGCGGGGCAGGAGGAGCTGAAGAAAAATCTCGGGAAATTATTGGGGCGCGCCAAGAATGTGGCGATGCAATATTCGCCGAAAAACGCCATACCGTACGTGGCGATGGTGGACGCGGGGACGGTGGAGCTGGTGCGGAGCGTTGGGGCGAAGGTGGTGAGCTCGGCGGACCTCGTGCAGAAGTATGAGGCGTGCTGGAGCGAGGCGCAACTGAAATCCCATTTAGAGGCAGGAGCGGTGATCGACCGCGTGGTGCGAGAGGCGTTTTCGCTGGCGGCAAGAAATGTGCGCGAGAAAAAAGCGTTCACGGAATACGATTTGAAATTGTGGGTCCAGAAAGAATTTGAAGCGGCGGGAATAGCGGCGGAAGAAGGGCCGGACGTGGCGGTCGGGGCGCACGCGAGCGATCCGCACTACGGGCCGACGCGGGAAACGGCGGCGCCTATTCGCGAAGGCGATTTGCTGTTACTGGACGTGTGGGGAAAAATGAAGGCGGCGGGGAGCGTGTATTACGACGTTACGTGGGTCGGATATCTGGGCGCGAAAGTGCCGGAAAAGATGGCTAAGATTTTTGGGATTGTGCGTGAAGCGCGGGACAAGGCGGTCGCATTGATTCAAACGAACGTGGCGGCGGGAAAGCCGCTGGAGGGATGGCAAGTGGACCAGGCGGCGCGCAAAGTGATTGAGAAGGCGGGCTACGGAAAATATTTTTTCCATCGCACCGGGCATAACATCGGGCAGACGGTGCACGGCAACGGCGCGAATATGGACGGGCTGGAGACGCACGACGTGCGGCATTTGATTGCGAAGACGTGCAATTCGATCGAGCCGGGGATTTATTTGCCGGAGTTTGGGATTCGCAGCGAAGTCGATGTGTATATCGGCGAAAAAGAAGCGCGCGTAACGGGAGCGGTGCAGAACGAGATATTGGCGCTGCTGGCGTAGGGGAAATTGGCAGGGCGGATCGAGCGAACAAACAAATGGCCGACGAAATGACGACGGAAAATGCAAGCAACGAAGCGACGGACGGGGCTCCGGCCGCAGCGGTGGCCGAGCATCCGAAGATGAATGAAGCGGCGGCGCTGGCGGTTGGCGTCGCGGGATGGCTTGTTCCGGGGCTGGGACATGCGTTGCTCAAAATGTGGGGCCGGGCCGCGGCTTGTTTTATCACCGTAGCTGCGCTGGTGTTTCTTGCGGTGGGAATGCGCGGGAATGTTTTCAGTTCGGAGGGAAGCGACGCGTTTGGAATGCTGGGCTATGCCGCCGATCTCGGCACGGGGTCACTTTATTTTGCCGCAAAAGCGATGGAGACCCGCGGTTCGGATACGGCGCATGCGGAAGGCGATGATGGAACGCGATTTCTTGCGGCGGCTGGAGTGCTGAACCTGCTGGCGGCGCTGCATGCGTATGAAGCGGCGCGAGGGCGGAAGGCGTGATGGCGGGAATCGGGTTTCGCCTCACGCATTTTCAATCGATGACGCTCTTTGCACTGCTGATTTCGATTGCGTTCGGATTCTTGAGCCGGCGAAGGACGAAGGACCGGCTGAAATACATTATCTGGTCGCTGTTCTTGTTTCTGCTGATTGGAGTGGGCATCGGCTGGGCGATGTATCCATTTTCGAAGTGAGAGAACAGCTTTCTGCGGTGCAATTGACAGAAATTTTGGGCGGATGCTATTGTCGATAGGCGGGCCGAGGTAGCTCAGTGGTAGAGCAGCCGATTCGTAATCGGCAGGTCGCGAGTTCAACTCTCGCCCTCGGCTCCAGAATCTTCTAAAGCATTTCCTTTCCATGCGTTAGGCGCTTTTCGGCGCTTCCCATTTGCTACCAATCGAACATGGTGCCATCGAGTTTTCGGTTGATGGGCAGATAGGCGCGCTCGTAGGGGAATTTTTCGGCGAGTTTTTCGTTGTAGTCGACGCCCAAGCCGGGTGCGTCGCCGGGATGCAAGTAGCCGTCGCTGAAGGTATAGGAGTGCGGAAAAACTTCGTCGGTTTCCTTGGTGTGCAGCATGTATTCCTGGATGCCGAAATTGTTGATGGAAATATCGAAATGCAGAGCGGCGGCCATGGAAATGGGAGAAAGATCGGTGGCGCCGTGGCAGCCGGTGAGGACGTGATACATCTCGGCGAAGGAGGCAACTTTTTTGAGATGGGTGAGGCCGCCTGCGTGAAGCGGAGCCATGCGAATGTAATCGATGAGCTGCTCGCTGATGACCGTGTGTGCGTCCCAGATGGTGTTGAAGACTTCGCCGAGAGCGAGGGGAGTGGTGGTGTGCTGGCGGACGATGCGAAAGCCTTCCTGAAGTTCGGCGGTGACGGCATCTTCGAGCCAGAAGAGATGATAAGGCTCGAGACTTTTGCCGAGGCGCGCAGCTTCGATGGGAGTGAGGCGGTGATGGGCGTCGTGCAAGAGAGGGATTTCGTCGCCGAATTTGACGCGAAGGGCTTCGAATAGTTTCGGAACGAAAAGGAGATACTTATCGGTGGACCAGAGGTTTTCGGGCGGGAGACCTTTTTCGGCGGGCTCGTAATAAAACTTTCCTTTCGCGACGCCGTAGGTGGAGGGAAGGCCAGGAATGCCCGATTGCGCGCGAACTGCGCGATAGCCCAGCTCGATATATTTGCCGACTTCGTCCACGGTTTCCTGTAAATCGCGGCCGTTGGCGTGGCCATAGACGAGGACGCCGGTGCGGCTCTTTCCGCCGAGGAGATTGTAGACGGGTGTATTGAGGGCTTTTCCTTTGATGTCCCATAGGGCGAAATCGATCGCGCCGATCGCGGCCATGGTGACGGGACCACGCCGCCAGTACGCGCCGCGATAGAAATACTGCCAGATGTCCTCCGATTGAAAAGGATCACGGCCGATGAGGCAGGGAATCAAATGATCGGAGAGATAGGAAACGACGGCGAGCTCGCGGCCATTGAGCGTGGCATCGCCGAGGCCGTAGATGCCTTCATCGGTGTAGACCTTCAGCGTGACGAAATTTCTGCCCGGCGAAGAGACGAGCACCTTCGCGTCTGTTATTTTCACCAAGCCTCCTCAAGTCGAGAACGCGGTTGCGCGAGAAGAAAAATCCGTTTGTTGGGCCGGCGCTGAGCGAGCGGAGAGAGTTCGAGGACTCAGCAGCGAGGCGGATTGCTGGTCGAGAAAAATTGTGGTGTTCGGATGGGTGCGCAGAATCGATGCCGGGGCCATCGGAGTGATGGGCAATTCGAAACAAGATCTGACGGCTTGGGCTTTGCGGGCGTCGGGGACCACGGCAATGATCTCTTTAGCTTTGAGAATTTGGCGCGCGGACATGGAGATGGCCCGCTGCGGCACGTCTGCGAGATCGGCGAACCAGCCTTCTCCGACTTGCTGACGGCGGCAGGCTTCGTCCAGATTCACGATGATGTAGGGATCATTCGTATCGAAATTCGCGGGCGGATCGTTGAAAGCGAGATGGCCGTTTTCGCCGATGCCGACGAACGCGACATCGATGGGCGAGGCGAGCAAGGCTTCGGCGGCTGCTCGAACGACGGTCGCGGGATCGTCCTCGCCATTCAGCGCATGATAGCGGGTGATCCCGGTTTTTTCGACCAGGCGCTCCAGAATATATTTTGAGAAGCTAGCCGGGTGGGTCATCGGAAGGCCGATATATTCGTCCAGTTGGAACAGCTCGACTTTTTGCCAGTCGATGCCCGGAAATTTCGAGAGCGAGTCGAGGAACAGGAGCTGAGACGCTCCGGTTGCGGCGACGACACGCGCGAGGCCTTGATCGTTCATTGCAGCGAGGATGGCTGCTGCCGCTTCCGTGGCGGCAGCCTCGGCAAGTGCCTGACCATCTTCAAACACTCGGATATTCAACGGCGAATCTCCCAGGCTCTGCACTCGAGTGACGCGGCCTTCATTGTGAATCGCAGCGAGCCAACTTGTGCTCGCGCACCATTTGCCACGGTCGTGCGCGAATCACAGAGTCTACAACAGCGCCGATGACAGTGAAATTGGATTTGCAAGGGGAGCTTGCAGTGAATCGGCGAGGTCTAAGCACGAATTTCTGTGTGGTGGGGGCGACTATCCTTCGTTTGGCCGAATTGAGCTTTGATCGAAGGGCTACCCGACTTCGTGCTTGGTCCAACAACCCTTTTTGATATAGTCGCCTCCACGATGGCCCTCGCTTCCGAGAATGGACGCGCACCCTCCGGAATTGCTCTCGGCGGAAACCAAATTCTGGCGACAATGAAAATACCGCCGATTTCATTTCCACAAGGGTTACCCGCGTGATTTTGAAACCTGAATCTTTTCCTTCGTCTGCGGGCGCTCGCCACGCGCTGCTTGCCGGCTTTCTTGGCTGGACGCTCGACGCTTTCGATTTCTTCGTCATCACCTTCATGTACGACACCCTGGCCCGCCAGTTTGGCGTATCCAAGAGCGATATCATCCTAACGACGACGGCAACGCTAGCGATGCGGCCCGTCGGCGCACTGCTTTTTGGTTTGCTCTCCGACCGCTACGGCCGGCGCATTCCCCTGATGATGAACGTCATTTATTTTTCTGTGGTCGAGGTGTTGTGCGGTTTTTCCCCGAACTACAAATTCTTTTTGCTGATGCGCGCCCTCTTTGGGATCGGGATGGGAGGCGAGTGGGGGGTGGGCGCTTCTTTGGTGATGGAAGCGGCGCCCGTGCGCTGGCGCGGCATCTTGAGCGGGATTCTGCAGAGCGGATATCCGATCGGGAATCTCCTCGCGGCCGTGGCGGCGCGTTTTATTTTGCCGGCCTGGGGATGGCGGCCGATGTTCTGGCTTGGCGCTCTGCCTGCTCTCCTCGCCCTGTACATTCGAGCGAAAGTGCCGGAGTCGGAAGCGTGGAAGCAGCACCGCGTCGCGAGCATGGGACAGGTGCTGCGCGTCGCGGCCAGCGAATGGAAGCGCTTCCTTTATCTCGTCGTGCTGATGACGTTCATGATGTTTCTCTCGCACGGCACCCAGGATTTGTATCCGGACTTTTTGAAGGAGGTCCATCACGCTTCGGGAGCGATCAGCGCGAACATCGCAATTATCTACAACATTGGAGCGGTGGTGGGAGCGATTCTATTTGGGCAGCTTTCGCAGATCGCCGGACGGCGCAAAGGCATGATTGCCGCGCTGGGACTGTCTTTGCTCGTCATTCCGGTGTGGGCGTTTGGCGGAAACCTGGTGATTTTGATCGGAGCGGCGTTCCTGATGCAGGCGGGAGTGCAAGGAGCGTGGGGCGTGATTCCCGTGCACCTGAACGAAATGTCCGCGGACTCGACGCGGGGATTGATGCCGGGGCTGACGTACCAGCTGGGAATCCTGTTTGCCTCGCCGACGAATAGCATCGAATACGCGCTGCGAGCGCGGGTGGGTTATCAATGGGCGATCGCGGGCTTTGAAATTGTGACGATTTTGACGCTGACGGTACTTCTGCTCTGCGGTTCGGAGCGGCACAATCGGAAATTTGTGCGCGACGCGCCAGGCTTGGCCGGAACGTAAGCGGCAGCAGGCACGCGACGTGGGACGCGTTGCTATCCGTATAATACACACGTCCACGCCAATACCAATATCGGGCAGGCGAATATGGGCTTGGGGGAGATTCTCGCTTTTGGTGGTTTGCAATGCGGGATGCAGTGGCCAGTGAGAGAGCAACGGCTGTTAGCGGCCCAATATTGCCGGACGATGTTACGCTCTCAAGCGGCGCATTGACGCGACCGCGAGAGGAAATGAAGTGAGCCAGCAAGATTCAACTCGGATGCCGTCCCGGTCGAGTTTCGATACCTCTTCGGAACCATTGATCCGCAATGTTTCGGACACCGCGCGATGGGTCGCCGTCTATCGCGCGCGGGAAACGGAAAGGCCCGACGCGCACTTCCGCGATCCATTCGCGCGGCGTCTTGCAGGCGAGCGAGGCGAACAGATCGCGCAGTCCATGCCGCTGGGGCGCGACAACGATTGGAGCATGATTACGCGCACGTGCCTCGGCGACGATTTCATCAACGAGCAAATCCGAGAAGGCGTCGACATGGTCATAAATCTTGCGGCAGGCCTCGATGCACGCCCCTATCGCATGCAACTTCCGCCGACGCTGCAATGGATCGAAATCGATCTTCCCGAAATCCTTGCGTATAAAGAAGAAATTCTGCGCGAGGATAAGCCGGTTTGCTTGCTAGAACGGATCCGGCTCAATCTTGCCGATGCTCCAGAGCGCCGGGAAGTATTTGCGCAACTCGGGCGGCGGGCCAACAAAGCTCTGATCATCAGCGAAGGTTTGCTCATCTATTTGACGGCGGAGGACGTCGGGGGCCTCGCGCGGGATTTGGCCGCTCCGCCCAGCTTCCAGTCGTGGATGCTCGATATCGCGTCGCCAGGTTTGCTTCGGATGTTAGCGAAAAGAATTGCCAAACAACTGCATCAGGCCGCGCCGTTCAAGTTTGCGCCGCCGGAAGGTCCGAACTTTTTCGTTCCGTATGGATGGAAGCCAGTCGACGTGAGGTCACTTCTAAAGAATGCCGCGCGGCTGAAACGGCTGTCGCTGATGATGAGGTTGTTCGCGCTGCTGCCTGAAACGGAAAAATCTCGGCGTGATCGGCCCTGGTCGGGTGTGTGCCTGCTCAAAAAGATATGAAGGAGATCGTTTTGGCGCAAGCCGTAGACGAGTCCTGAAATCCGTTATTCATTTGGGGCAAGAGATGAATGCTCAATGGAAGCGGCCTTGGGCCTGCCACCGGGGAAAATGTTTTTCACAATCACGTAAAGCACGGGAATGAAGAGCAGGTTGAGCGTGGTCGCCGCGATCATTCCGCCGAAAACCGTCGTGCCCACTGAAATGCGGCCGGCGCGGCCCGCTCCAGTGGCCAGCACCAGCGGCACAACGCCCAGAATAAATGCAAACGAGGTCATCAGAATCGGACGCAACCGGATGCGGGCCGATTCGATGGCGGCTTCGACGGTGGTCATCCCCCGCTCGCGCAATTGCTCGGCAAATTCCACGATCAAAATCGCGTTTTTGCTGGCCAGCCCGATCAGCATCACCAACCCGATTTGGCAATAAACGTCATTCTGCAATCCGCGCAACGACTGCGCGCCGATGGCTCCCAAAATCGCGATCGGCACAGCCATCAACACGATGAAGGGAAGTACAAAACTTTCATACTGCGCGGCGAGCGTTAGGTACACCACGATCAACCCAAGCCCGAACAAGATAAGCGCTTTGCCGCCAGACTCAATTTCTTCGAGCGAAAGTCCGCTCCAGTCATACGTCATTCCCTGCGGCAGAACTTTTTGAGCAAGCGCTTCCATCGCCGCGATGCCTTCGCCGGAGCTGTGCCCCGGAGCCGCCGAGCCGTCGATTTCCGCCGAGCGGAAAAGATTGTAGTGGCTGATCACCTGCGCGCTGGCAGTGGGCTCGACGGTAACGAGATTATCCAGCGGAATCATTCTCCCGGTGTCGGAGCGCAAGTAGTATTCGCGAATGTCCTTCGCTTGCGAACGATACTGGCTGTCCGCCTGCACGTAGACGCGGTACGACCGGTTATTGAAGTCGAAATCATTCACGTACACAGAGCCCATGTAGACTTGCAGCGCGTCTGTAACCTGGCTCAGAGGCACTTGAAGGCTTTTCGCTTTGGCGCGATCGATGGTGACGAGGTATTGCGGGTCGTTGGCGGTAAAGCTGTTGAATAGCCCGACCATATCCTTGCTTGCATTTCCTTGGGCCACGAGTTTGTTGGCGGTATCAGCGAGTGTTTGCAGCGAATTCCGCCCGAGGTCCTCGAGCTCAAACTGAAAGCCGCCGAATTGCCCGAGACCTTGCACAGCCGGTGGATTGAAAGGAACAACCACCGCGCCTTGAATCCCGAAAAGTTGTCCTCGCAGTCGCTGAATGATCGCTTCCGCGGAATGTTCATTGCCCTTGCGCTCGGCAAAGGGCTTCAGATTGATGAACATCATGGCGCGATTCGGCGCGGCGCCAAACTGGCTGAATCCGGGGAGCGCGAAAGACGCGGCCACCTCGGGAACCTGCGAAAGCGCCTGCTCCACTTTTCCGCAAATTCCCACGGTGTACTGCAACGACGCACCTTGCGGGGCTTGCACCACGATGATGATGTAACCCTGATCGTCTTCGGGAATGAAGGCGCGGGGAACTTTGTTGTAAATCCAGTAGGTCATTCCGAGAGCGGCGAAAAAGACGAGCAGCGCCGCGAACCGCCAGCCAATCACGTGGCGCACGGTGTTGCGATACAAATTCGTACCGCCGGTGACCATGCGATTGAACAGGTGAAAAAATTTCCCTTCCGCGCGCTCTCGGTGGTGTCCCAGAAGGATAGCGGAGAGCGCCGGCGTCAGGGTAAGCGCGTTGAACGCCGAGATGGCGACGGAGAATGCGATTGTAAGCGCGAATTGCCGGAACAGGATTCCCGTGGTTCCGGGAAACAGAGCGACGGGCACGAACACCGCAACAAGGACAAGCGAAGTGGCGATGACGGCTCCCGCCACTTCTTTCATGGCGACGGAGGCCGCGTTATGCGGTTCTGTCAGGCCTTCCATGATGTGGCGCTCGACGTTTTCGATCACGACGATCGCGTCATCGACGACTAACCCCGTGGCCAGCGTGATGCCGAAGAGCGTCAATGTGTTGATGGAGAATCCCAATACCTTGATGAACGCGAACGTGCCGATCAGGGAGACGGGAATCGTGACCGCCGGAATGAGCGTGCTCCGCCAATCCTGCAAGAACAGATAAATCACTGCAATCACCAGAAGGATGGCCTGGAGCAAAGTGATCAGCACATCGCGAATCGATTCGCCAATCACGGTGGTAGAGTCAAACGCGACCGCGTATTTCAGTCCCGGCGGAAAACTCTTCGAGAGCTTTTCCAGTTCCGCCTTTGCGGCGCGATCCACGTCTAGAGCGTTGGCGCCGGGGAGCTGGGTGACGCCGAATCCAACGGCGTCGTGACCATTGAAACGCACGCGGACGTCGTAATTCTCGGCGCCGAGTTCGGCGCGGCCGACGTCCTTGATACGCACAAGCGTCCCGTCCGTTCCGGTCTTCAGAATAATGTTGTCGAACTGTTCGGGAGTCGTTAGCCGCCCGACGGCGCGCACGCTGATCTGAAACGCTTGCTGGCCGGAATTGGGAGGCTGGCCAACCTGGCCGGCGGCCACTTCCACGTTCTGCTCTTGCAAGGCGTTGATCACGTTTGTCGCGGTAAGCCCGCGCTGCGCCATGCTTGCCGGATCGAGCCAGATGCGCATCGCATATTTGCGCTCGCCGAAGATGAAAGCGTCATTCACGCCTGGCACGCGCTTCAGCGCGTCGCGCACGTAGACGTCGATGTAGTTGCTGAGGAAGAGGCTGTCGTACTCACCGTTTTCCGAGTAAACGCCCGCACCAAACACGAATCCGCTGGCCTGCTTGGTGATAATTACCCCGGTATTTTTTACGGTGTCCGGCAGCCTGCCAAGCGCCTGGCTCACGCGGTTTTGCACGTCCACCGAAGCCAGGTCCACGTCGCGCGTGACGTCGAAGGTCACCGTAATCGTGCTCGTCCCGCTGTTGCTGCTGGTCGACGTGATGTATTTCATTCCCGGCACGCCGTTGATGGCTTGCTCGAGAGGAATGGTCACGGCCGATTCCACGGTTTGTGCGTTCGCGCCGATGTAGGTACTGGTGACCACCACTTGCGGCGGCGCCAGATTTGGAAATTGGGCGACGGGCAGCGTGGGAATTGAGATCGCGCCAGCGAGAATGATCATCAGGGCGCAGACCGTGGCGAACACCGGACGCCGTATGAAAAAATCAACGAACAATGCCGGGTTCCGCCTTTGTTTGGATTGGGAGGGGGACGCTCATCGGATAGGGTAGGCCTAGCGGTTCGCGGCGCCTTTGCTGTCGCCCTGATTCGCGTTCTTCTGGATCTGCTCCAGAACCGGCATGCCGTCCTGAAGGAATTGCGTGCCGGAAACGATCACATGATCGCCGGCTTTGAGTCCATCCAGCACCGCATAGTCATTGCCGATCGTGTCGCCCAACTGCAAATGCTTCTGCCGCGCCACGGTTCCTTTGCCTTCGTTCATGGCGACGAAGACGAACGCTTGTCCATTGATCCTCAGCACGGAAAGCACCGGAACAACCGGGCCGGTGTGCCAACCCCAGGTGACTTGCGCGCGGACCTGCTGCGCGATGCGAAGCCGTGCGCGCGGATTCGCGACGGCGGCCTTCGCGAGCACGGTTTGCGTATCGGTTTCCACCTGCGGCGAAATGAACGTGATGCTGGTATCGGAAACGGAATTGCCATTTTCATCCAGCAGGGTCACCGGCAGGCCCAGCTTCAAATCGCGAGCGCGATCGGCGGGAACGTAGATGTACGCTTCCAACGCTCCTGGCAAGTCGACCGTCGTCAACATCGTCGAGACCGTTACGCGATCGCCCACATGTACGGGAATGTCGCCCACGATGCCATCCGAAGGCGCGCTCACCTCGTAGTAATGCAACTCCACTTTCTGTTGTTCCACTTGGTCCGAAAGCGACTTGAGCTGTGCCTTCGCGGAGTCATACGTGGATTGGGCATTGTCCAAGTCTTGTTTGCTGATCACCCCTGCGGCATAGAGTTTTTCCGCCCGCCCAAGATTGATTCCAGCCAGTTGCAGGGAGGCTTCTTGAGCCGCCCGCGCCGCCTCCTGACCGCTCACCGTGGCCCTTTGCTTCAGCGGGTCAATTTCCAGCAGCGGCGTTCCGACGCTCACGTGGTCGCCGGATTTCACAAATATTTTGGTGACCTGCCCCTCGACTTGCGGATTAATCACCGCGGACTGCCGCGATTTCAGGACCGACAGGTACTCGGTGGTCTCGGGAATCCGGATGGATTGCGCCACTTCCACCTGCACAGGCATCGCCTGTGGACCGCCGCTTCCGGGGCCTCCGGCAGACGTTTTTTGGCCGCAACCCGCCAACAGGAGAGGAGCGCCTGCTAGCAGTAGCAGCGCAAGTCTTAGCCGTTCTATCTTCGATAAGTTTCCAACGGACATGGTTGAGGCCACTCCCCCCGGAGCAATCGCAAATTTTACGATACCTTGAGTCGCCTACCAAGGCGCAAGACCGAGCGTCCTTGTTAGACGCGCGCCAAGCAAGCTGGTTATATTCCTGAAGGGGAGCCTGTGTGGAGCGCGGCAGCCCAGCTGCCGCTTTTCTTCGTCGTTCTACACCTTCAAACTCTGCAGCCCTCCCCAACGGAGGGCGCCGCTCAGTAAAAATCAGTCGGGTCGATACGCTTTCCGGAAAGGCCGAGTTGCAGGATTTCCATCTGGTTCGGCCGGTCAAACACCTTGCCGGGGAAGAAAATCTTGGTTACCACGCGCACGCCGCCAAAGGCAATGCCCAGAACGATCGCGGCGACCATGAAAACTCCCGTCCCCATAATGATCTTGACGAGCGTGCTCGTAATCGGCGGATCCGTGGCAGTCTGGCTTGGTTCGTTCCAGGTCACTTGCGTTTCGTAGTCGATGGCTTCGCGCAGGTTCTTTGCGTATTCCGCCGAACTCGGCGAGAGCACCAGCGAAAGCAGCGACCCCTTGCGAACGATGTTTAGCTTTTGTTGATTTGCTGCGGCCGGAAGCACCTCATCCAGGTGATGAATGTGCTGCTCGGCAAGCTGAGGCGTCGGATATTCCAGAAGCACGAGGACGGCGCTGTCCTTTCCTCCACTCGAATAACGCGCCAGCATTGCTTCTGCTCCGGAAGAAAATCCCGCGGCGCGAACCAGTCCAAGCATGCCGGATTGCCCCAGTTCGGCCAGCGCGGCTTTCATCGCTTCCGGCCCGAGCGCGTATCGCTCCGTTCCCAGTAGACGTCCTGCTAGCGGGAGATAGGTTCGCACAGGCGGCAACGGAGCCAATCCGCTACTGGCTTCCAGCACTTTCACGAGCGCGCCCAAATCATCCTTCGAAACATTTGCCGTCGAAGACACAACCAGGCTGCCCACCTGAATGAGCACGCCATCTTTATCGAACGCAGAAACCTGGCCCAGATTCGTCGGGACGATCCCGGGTCTCAGTAGGCCGGTATAAACTTCAAACGCGCTGCTTGGATCTTGGTATTTGCCAGCCTGAATGCCAATGATCTTATCTCCAGAAGTGAACTGGCACATCCGAAACCCGCGCTCGCCAGCTTCTTTTCCAAATGCAAAATGGTCCGGGTTGGCGGTGCATCCGGTCAATTTCCATCCGTGGAATTGCTTTGGCAGGGGGCTAGTCTGGGCGGAGAGCGACGCACCACTTAGCAGCGCAATACCGCAAACGAGTAGGAGTTGTCGGCGCATCCCTTGCTCCCGCTTAGACACCACCAGACTACCTTTGGTTCCGGGATTGTTCAACTGGAGTGGACGCCGCGGAGTGCTTCGTGGCGTTTTTAGACGGCATGTTCAAGGTAACGCTGTTCAAGCTTTGCAGATAATCCGCTACGCCCTGGTACAGCCCTTCTGCCACGCGCTGGCGATATTCCGGCTGCTTCAACAGTTTCTCGTCGGCGGGATTGCTGAGGAAGGAAATCTCGGTGAGGATCGACGGCATGTCCGCCCCAATCAGCACCACAAATGGAGCTTTGCGTACGCCGCGGTTTTTCTCCGCCCGGCTGGCTTTCTGCATGCGTTTCGCCAGCGAATCCTGGATATCCTCCGCGAACTCGCGCGATTCATCGATCTTTTCGGTTTGCGTAATTTTTTTGACCATATCCTCGAGGTCGTGGATTCCCTCATCGGACGAAGCATTTTCGCGCGCCGCCACTTCCATCGCTTCCGCGGAACCCTTCATGTTCAGGTAGTAGGTCTCGACGCCTCGAGCGGCGTGGTCCTGGCTCGAATTCGCATGAATGGAAATGAAGAGATCGGCCTTGGCTTGATTTGCGATGTTCGTTCGCTCTTCGAGCGGCACGAAGGTATCGTCCGAGCGTGTGTAGACGATCTCCGCCCCAGGCAAGCGCTGCTGGATAATCTTCCCGAGCCGCAAAGCCACGTCCAGGCACAAATCCTTTTCCATTAGGCCGGTCGGGCCAATCGTTCCGGTGTCATGCCCGCCATGCCCTGGATCGATCACAATGCGCCCAATTTTCAGCCCCAGCACGCGCGTTAGTGTCGATTGACCGTCGCGCGTGGGCTGCGGCGCTCCGACCGGCTGAATCAAGTCCGGTTTACTGTTTGCGGCGCTTAGCCGTTTGCCGCGAGCGCTCTTTCCCCGCGAAGCCGCACTTCGGCTCGCGCCGGCAGCGGGCGAAAGATTTGGATCCACCGCGGGATTCCTTACGGCTACCGACTGTACATTCCCGGCATCCTCGGAACCCGCCTGAGCCTCTTCACCGGCCACTGCGCCGCTTGCGACGAGTGCTCCGGATTTCGAGTTGGCCGCGCGCATCACTCCGCCATGCCGCAAGTCCGAATACAGATAAATCACCAGTTGCGGCGGGTTGTCCACCAACGTCGCCGCGTAATCTTTCACGCCTTTGACATCCAGCACCACGCGCACCACGCCCGCCTTGTTTTGCGCTACGCGCACTCCCGTCAATAAATTTCCGCTGACGTTGACCGTGCCGCGAGCCACTTCAGGCGTCAGCCGGGCCGAATGCAAGTCGAAAAAAATGCGTTCCGGATTGGCAATCCGCGCCGAGGTGTATTGCACCGTGTCTTCGAGGTCGATAATCACGCGGGTCGCATCCGCATTCGCGCTTGCGGTAATTCGGCGGATTCGCGGAGCGCCATCGGCATCGCTGCGGCCTGTCGCCTCGGCGCCTCCCTGAACGGGCCCAGACTGCTCGGTCGCCATCTGGGTGCTCGCGGGAGCAGCATCATCAGCTTCCTGCGATTCGCTATGCCGCAGCAGCGCCATCTCTGCCAGTGCTTCTTCCGCCTCGATCTTTCGCTTCGAGCGGGGATACTTTTTCAAAAAATCCTGGTAGGTCTTTGTGGCCTGCTCGCTGTCGCCCAATTGATCTCGCTGCAGTTTGCCAATGCGCAGCAGAACATCCTGGGTGTACTTATTGCCGGGATATTCACGCAGGAGAAACTGATAGGAATCGACCGCCGACTGATAGTAGTTTCGGCCGAAGCGATCCCCGATCTCGGTGTAAAGTTCCGCCACCGAAAGCAAGGAATCGACCACTTCCTTCGCGCGCGGCGTAATCAGGTAGACGCGGCGGTAACTCTCGACGGCCTGCTTGTAGTCGGCGAGCGTTCGCCTTTCTGCTGGCTTTCCGTTCAGCGCTGCGCGCAGCGTTTCCGCGCGAGCAAATTGCGCTCCAGCAGCCTGTCGCCTCGCAGCGGTTTTCGTTTGTGTTTCGGCGGCGCGCGCGGAATTCGCGCAGACTCCCCCGGCGATGCCAGCGGCAACAATCCCCAGCGCTACAAAAACTGGCGAAAGCCGGGCGAATCTTCTGTGCAAATTTTTTCGGACCCCCAACATGCGCGCCCTACAATCTGGGAATGATTCCTAAAGGACGACTGCAAACGCCCACGGGCCTTTAGGCCCATATATGCGCTGCGATTTCATGGACTGGTTGCTGCCTATTTCGGCCGCTCCAGTTGCTCTTGCCTCAATCGTTTCTGTAGACGATGCGGCCGTCCGGATCGACTTCTCTGTGGATTGCTCGCGGATTCGTGAACGCGCCCTCAAGACGACCCGATCCAGGCCTGAAATATGCATCCTGTACCTTCTGCACGTAGTTCCGGGTTTCCCGGAACGCAGGGATGCCGTGAGCCCGATCAACAGCCCCCTCCCCCGCATTGTACGCCGCCAAGGCCAAATCCAGATTGCCATTGTATCGCTCCAGTAGCCACTTTAGATGGCTAACCCCGGCGTCGATATTCTGTTGCGGGTTGAACACGTCATTTGCACCATAACGTTGTGCCGTCGTGGGAATCAACTGCATGAGTCCGCCGGCGCCCTTGCGGGACACTGCATACGGATTCCAGTTCGATTCCGTCTCGATCACCGCGCGGACCAAAGCCGGGTCCACGTTGTGCCTTGCCGATGCTTCCTTTACGAGCTTTTCGACGCCGTCCCGGTCGATATTCATTTCCGGATGGGTCGGGCCCATAAAGGTAGATTCAGCAGGAAGGTAGATGTTTCTACGCGTTCTCGCGGCCGCCAATTTGACTCGAACCGGCGGGTCGGCGTTTACAAATAATGCCCGCCCGCTGGAATCCACAGTCCTGACGATCTGGGCGCTCGCTGCGGGCGCAAACATTGCTGCGCACAAAGCGAATGTTCCCAAATAGATGCGTGCTACCAAAGCCGCGCGATTGTTTTTGCGTTTTGCCATCGTGCCTCGGGGAAGGCTTTGAAACGTTGATGCCATGGTCGTGTTCGGGGCGCTCCGAGCCAATCGGAGCGACTCGTCTTGCGGAAGCCGTGTCTTTTGCGTGAGATACCCGCGCTTCGAGCACAACCGCGCGAGTGTCCCTTGGTGGACACGCTTCTGGCGCTACGTACGAATTATAGCAACGGCTCCAGAAGCGAGGGGATAGAACTTAGGGCACTTTTTAGGCCGGATGTGTCTTTTCCGCCAGCCTCTGCCAAATCGGGTCTTCCGCCCCCAGAACCGCCCACCTGTTTCGCCAGTGCCTGTATCAGCTTGCCAGCATGGACTTTAGCGGTTAAGTCCTTGGTTACTCCTGCAATGAGTGCAACTTTGCCATCTTCCGGCATCCCTAGGGCTACCACCCCCGACCCAAGTTTTTGTCGGAGTGAGTCCACCAATTGCCTAAGGCCCTCGCGGTCGGTCCCGCTCACCTCGGCGGCAATCAGCTTGACTCCCTTGATGGTCTGGACTTGGCTTGCCAGTTGGTCGATCTGGCTGAGGGCGCCTTTGCGCTTTTGGGATTCCAGCTCTTTCTCGAGCTGCTTGACGGTGGCGGCAAGCTTCTCGACGGTGGCCAGGACGGCGTCCTCGCCGACGTTGAGCTGGCTGGCGACTTGGGTGAGCAGTTTGGCTTGTTGCTCGTGATCCTCGAGGGCGCCGATTCCGGTGACGGCCTCGATGCGGCGGACGCCTGCGGCTACGGAGCCCTCGCTGACGATCTTGAGCACGCCGATGTCGCCGATGCGCTGCACGTGCGTACCGCCGCACAACTCCTTGGAATAAAAGCCTCTTGGTGAGCGCTCATCGGGAATCGTCACCACGCGGACGTTGCTCTCCGGGTATTTGTCGCCGAAAAAGGCTAGCGCGCCGGAAGCCAGCGCCTCCTCCAGCGAACTGATATTCGTTTCGATTTGCGTGTTGTGGCGGATTTCGTCGTTCACTTGCTGTTCAATGTCGCGCAGCTCTTCCGGGTCCACTTGGGCGAAATGCGAAAAGTCGAAACGCAGACGCTCCGGCGAATTCAGCGAGCCGGCTTGCTTCACGTGCGTGCCCAAAATGTTGCGCAGCGCCGCATGCACCAAGTGAGTGCCCGAATGATTGCAAATGATGCGCGCGCGCCGCTCCGCATCCGCTACGACGGCGACGCGGTCTCCGACGCGCAGAGTTTCTTTGGCCAGAACTTTGTGCGCGACGAGTCCCGCAACGGGGTAATACGCGCCGCTCACTTCCGCCAGGAGTTGCGCGCCGGAGTTGTCATAGAACGCGCCGGTATCGGCCATCTGGCCGCCCGATTCCGCGTAAATCACCGTCCGGTCGAGCACCACTTCGCCGGCTTCGCCCGACTTCAACTCGTTGACTGGCCCGGACTTGCTTAGGATTGCTTCGATGCGCGCATCTTTGGTGGAAGTCGCCCGATAAAAATCCTTCTCTGTCTTAAACGTTTCCGCAATCTTCGCGAAAGCCGGATTCGCCGCCTCCTTGCCCGCGCCTCCTTTCCATGACGCCCGAGCCCGCGTCCGCTGCTCCTCCATCGCCTTCTCAAAGCCGTCCGCGTCAAATGTCAAGCCCGAGTCGCGGGAAGCGTCTTCGATGAAATCCCGCGGCAAACCATATGTGTCATAAAGCTTAAAAGCTTCTGCGCCAGGAAAAGCTGGCGGGGTGAGGAGCAAACGCTTTTCGATATATGCCTGAAACTCTGACACCCCAGCCGGACCTACCAGCATTCTGGCAGTGTCGTAAAAGTCCTGATTGGCGCGCCCCGGGATCAGCCGAGGCAGCAGTGGCTCAATGTCCTCGGGAATAAAGGACCGATACTCATGTAATGCACGACGCAGCCACTCCATCCAAGTTACTTGCTCGACCGCCTTTCGCCTTTCTTCACCTAGGCCGAGCGTTTGTGCGAATCTCTTCTCTTCCGCGAGCGCAATCTCGGGGACGCGTGCAGCATTGCGGTCGCAAAGCTCTGGATACGCCCCGCCCATCAGATCGCGGACAGCGACGACCATTTCCGCAAGAAATGGTTTCGTGGCACCGAGGAGCTGGCCGTGGCGAATCGCTCGTCGCATGATTTTGCGTAGGACGTAGCCGCGGCCTTCATTGGATGGCAGTACGCCATCGGTAATGAGAAACGTCGTCGCGCGAGCATGATCGGCTATGACGCGGAGAGAGGCTGCTCCACCTTTGCCTTCTTCGAGTTTTTCTTCGCGATTGAAATCCATGCCGCAAAGCTCGGCGGCGCGCTTCATTAGGGGGACGAAGAGGTCGGTGTCGTAGTTGGAAATCACACCCTGCAACACAGCGGCGACACGTTCTAGGCCCATGCCGGTGTCGATGGAGGGCTTGGGAAGTGGCGCGACGGTCCCGCTGGCGTCGCGATTGAACTGCATAAACACCAAATTCCATATTTCGACGTAGCGACCGCAGTCGCAGGGGAACTGGCAATCGGCGTGGCCTTCTTCGGAGGCTTCGGGACCCATGTCGTAGAAGATTTCGCTGCAGGGGCCGCAGGGGCCGGTGTCGCCCATGGCCCAGAAATTGTCTTTGAGGCCGGGGACGGGGACGACGCGTTCGGCTGGAACATTTTCCTTTAGCCAGAGTTCGCGAGCTTCTTCGTCGACGCCAAGCGTCGTGCCCGGCGCAACTTCCGCCCCGCCAAACACCGTTACGTACAGCTTGTCCTTCGCGATGCCATACCAATCGGGGGACGTCACCAGTTCCCAGGCGTAGGGGATGGCTTTCTCTTTGAAGTAGGTGGGCTGATCACCAATCGGTCCGACGGGTCCGAAGGAAAAATTCCCCATCATCTCGAAGAAGGTGTGATGGCGCTTCGTAAAGCCAACATTTTCCAAATCGTTGTGCTTTCCGCCGGCGCGCACGCATTTTTGCGCCGTGGTGGCCTTGTTGTACTCGCGCTTTTCCAGGCCGAGGAAAACGTCTTTGAACTGGTTCATGCCAGCGTTGGTGAAGAGGAGGGTGGGGTCGCCATGGGGTACGAGCGAGGAGCTGCGGACGCGGCGATGGCCTTTGCTCTCGAAGAAGCGCAGGAACATTTCGCGGATGTCGTTGCCGCTCATTTTTTTGGTGTCAGATGGCGTCATGGGTTCGCGGCTATCCTCGTTGTACGTTGTCAGAGTGTGCGTCGATGGTAAGACCGACGATTATGGCAGAGGAGGGGGAGGGCGGCAATCGCCGGAGCGCCGGATACCCCCCACCCGGGGGTGTCCGCAAGTTATGAAGTAAATGATTGAGGGGACTGGGGTTGCGGGAAATCCTGCGTGTACGCAGAGGGAAACGGGGCTGGGCTGTCTGATAGGTTCGGAGGGGTTGAGACGCGGATATCATGACGAATGTTACCACGAAACTATATGATTGTCAATAGCTAATTGTGTGGTATATAATTCGAATGGCGTGTTTTGGGGCGTAAGGCGATGAAAGATAAAGATTTAACGCAGAGGAAACAGAGTTTAGCGGAGGGCACGGAGAAATCAGGGCGGCGGAGGCTCTCGCGCTGGAGTGGGAGGGAGCGAGCAGGCTAGACCTTGCGCCTGCGAGTATTGAAACTGTGCGGATTGGGACAGCGGCCACGCGGCACTCCAGATAGGATTCTGGCTGTAGGTGATAGCCGGGAGCTGGCGCGTTGCAGACCGAGTGGCGCCAAGAAAGAAAATCAGAAGAAAATGAAGACATCGTTACTTGTGGGCGCGTTCTCGTTGGCGCTATTCATGGCCGGGTGCACCGCTGCCCCAGCAGGCCCAGCTGGACCGCAGGGAGATACAGGCGCGACGGGCGCGACGGGAAGTCCCGGTCAAGACGCGGACCGGCGCCGAGCGGATGACGCAAAGCGGGCTGAGGAAGCAAAAAGAGCCGAGGATCAAAGAATTACGGACGCCCAAGCTAGAGACAGCCACGCTACGGGTTGCCCGGACCGAGAGCATGTCTCTACAGCTCCTGATGGAAGAAAGAGCTGCGTGCCGGACTGATAGGGCGCAGTTTCGAGGTTTAGGCGAGACAAGCGGCGAAGCGACTGGCACATCGTGACCGGTCGCTCTTGGTTCGTGACGGGTGACTCGAGAAAAGCTGGGAGGAAGTTTCGCTTTCCAAGCTTGCTTGGCTGGTTCCTGCGGAACGGATTCAGGGTAGTGTCCTGATTTCTGGGGCGTTTTCTGGACTTGGCGATTAAAAGTACGAAGCCGAGTCTCGTGTTGACGTTTTGCGCTGAGAGGCAGAGGTTGTTTGGCGCGGCATACTTCGCGAAAGCGGGAGCAAGGCTCCCGCACTCCAAGTTAGGGCAACACCAGGAACGGATTAGTGAGTGATTTTTGGTGTGAATTTCCGCGTGTGCAGAGGCAGGCGCCGAAACAACAGCAGCAGCAGAAAAAAACCAAAACCTAAAGTTGCCTCGACGAAAATCGAGAACGGTGAAACTCTGCATTCGCACTTCTAGATTCACTCCACCTGAGTTCTGTTTTGTATGAGGTCGCCTGAGGGGGCGCGTCCGTTCGTGTTCGCGATGGGCATTTCGCGAGTGGCGAACTTCATGCGGACGAGCCAGTTTTGGCGCAGTTTGCTGCCGCGGAACGGAAGGAGGAAGAGCGCGCGCGAGACGTCTTTCAGCAATTCGCGATGTTGGCGAAAATTCAGGAAGGCGGGCCAGCCGAGTTTGCGGAGAAGAGAGAGACGCAGGCGCGCCAGGTTGAGTGAGAGGCGGGCGAGAGAGGCGGGAATCTCCTCTTCGCGGTGGTGCTCGTAGTAGCCGAAGTTCATCGACTCGCCCGACTGCACTTTAATAAAATTTGGCATCTCGCGGTTCCTGGGGTTTGCGGCAACTTCGCGAATCAGATCCTGCATGCGCGTGGAATCCGCTTCGAGCGTCTCGAGGCTCGCGAACCAGTTCACCAGTTTCACAGAGAGAGGCTCCCAAAGATAATCGTTCAAGAGCAGTGGCAGGCCGAGATGGAAGAGCTTGCTGACTACGAGATGAATGCGGAGATGGCACTGGTAGGGATCTTCCATGCAGGTGTAGAGGCGCGTGGTGTCTCGCGTGACGCTGCGCTGGAATGCGGCGATGGCGGTGTCGAGATCCTTGGCGAATTCTGCGGCGTCGCTGCCGTTCAATTCCATCTGGATGATCGCGGCGACTTGGCGGATTTGTATCGATGACAGAGCCAGGCCGACGCTGTAGAGCGGGTCGACCGTGTCGCCGGCGTCGCCGATGATGTACCAGCGGTCGGCGAATAACGCTGGCGGCATTCCCACATGTAGGAGCCGTAGAAATTCGTGTCGACCACCGTGCCGCTGCGCACGAGCTCGACGATCATCGGATGCTCGCGCCCGACGCAATCGAGGAACTGCTCCATCGTGTGAATCTCGCCGTGCGGATAGACGTCCTTGCGATACGTGATGCCGATGCTGACTAACGTCGCGTCATCCGGCGAGCGCATCGGGATGTACCAAATCCAATTGCCCTTGCCGAAGAAATGGTGCGTCGCGAAATAAGGAATGTACTGCGCGATTTTCTTTTTTGAGGGCGTGGATTTGGCCGAGAATTTCCGGATTGAAATTCGCCAGCCGGAACCAGAAGACGTCTTTCTGCTCCGTTCACCTTTTCGTGGAGCTGCAAGTGCTTTGCGAGGACGCGGTTTCGGCCGGTCGCATCAATCAGCCAGCGCGCGCTCAATATTTGTTTTTGGCCGTCCGCGTGTTGCACGGTCACCGCGTGGCGACCGTCTGCGCGCGCATTGGAGTTTCCGTCGGTGTTCAGACTCAACGGCGGCCACTGTGCCGTCGATCATTTCGACGCCGTTTTCGACGTTGCGTCTCGCGCACCTCGGCGATCCAACGTGAAACGGTTGATTTGGAAAGAAAGCAGGGCGGCACAGTCGGAGTTTCGTCGACGATGTACGTGCGGTCGGCGGGATTGTCGATATCCGGTCTTGAAATAATAGGTGAGGCCATATTTCGGAAAATGCTTTTCCATCAGATACGCGCCCAATCCGAATTCCAGCAGGAAATCGATGGTGATTTCAACGAACGATTCGCCGACAATCGGGCGATTCTTGTGCGGGCCTTCGACGACGGCCACTTTCAGTTCCGGGAAGCGTTTGTGGAGGTAGGCAGCCGCGAGTTGGCCCGTCGCGCCGCCTCCCATCACCAACACGTCCACGTCGTTCGTCATGAGCGTTTGAGATCCTGGGTTGCGGCCTTGCTGGCTTCAAGTGGCATCCGAAATTGCGCGAGAGACGCGCCGAAGAATCGTAACACAGCGAAAAGAAAATCCAGTCACTCTGGCGCTCGGGCTTCGCTACTCCTCGGGCGGCTCCGCATCGGGAATTTCCTCGCGCGTAAGGGCCTTCAGCTCGCGGCGAACGATGTCGGCTGAAAAACCCGCGCGCAGGAGACTCCGGTACATCGAGGCCATCTTGTTGTCATTGATTTCGCCGCGAAAAGAGCGCAGTTTTCGCTCGAGGCGTTGGCGGACGATCGCGGCTTCGTCATTTTCCTTGGCAGATTCTTCGAGAGCCGTTTCGATGTGCCGGTCCGGGACGCCGCGGGCGCGCAAGTCTCTCGCAATGCGGTATTTTCCCTGCCTCCTGATTTCTGTGCGTTGCCTTGCAAACTGTTTTGCATAGCGCTCGTCATCGATCATCTTGGCGCTCTTGAGCCGCTCCATCACGTTTTTCAGCAGGTTGTCGTCTTCGGTTCGCCGCCCAAGCATCTGCTTCATTTCATAAACCGAATACGCACGCCGCATCAGCGCCCGCACCGCGGCCTCATACAATTCCGTCTCCGTTTCGACCTGCCGCGGTTTCCCAAACATGAAGGAAGCATAGTGGAAAGAACGTTGACAGTCGACAATGGAAAGTCAAGGTTGGCGGGCGGAAGAAGAAGTAAAGCAGAAAGGAGATGAAAGCAATAGCTAAGAAAGAAGCACAGAGGCTTCGTTGTTTCGCGGTGAGGCATGTGCAGAAACGCTCGCGTGAAGGCCGCGGAAAGTTGCAGCCGGCTGGCATGCAAAGGTCTGGCCGAGGGCGAAGTGGTTCCCCGTTTGGAACCCCGGGGCGGTCAGTTCGGATTAGTCTGCGCCGCCTGAACGGCGTGAGTTCGTTCCTCGAGTTTGAGGGCTTCGTCGTTGCGGCCGAGTTTGCGCAGAGCTTTGGCTTCAGCGGTCAAATCGTTGACGAGATAGGGGCTATCGGAGCCGAACCGTTTCTCTTCGAGGGAGACCATTCGGGCGTGGCAGGCAGCCGATTTTTCCATCTGGCCGGCAGCATCGTAGGTTTGGCAAAGGCCGGCGATGGGAAGAGCCAGTTGAATGTTGTCGGTGCCGTAAATCGTTTCGAAGATTTTCAAGGAGCGCTCCATCACGGCTTCGGTCTTGGCGTAGTCCTTTTGCGTAAAGTAAACCCTGGCGAGGCCACTGAGAGAGGTCGCGGCTTGATTGCTATTTTCGCCGTAGGCTTTTACATTGAGCTCAAGGCCGTGTTTGAAATCGGCTTCGGCGGTTGTGAAATCGTTTTGGAAAAAGGCCAGCATTGCCATAGCTTGCAGAGGGGTAACCAGCATAGGCGATTCTGGACCGTAGAGTTTTTGACTTAGGGCAAGCTGGCGGTTGTAGGCATCGTGAGCGTTTTGGTACTGGGCGCGGAAGGTGTAAACGTTGCCGAGTTGGCCGAGAGCCTCAGGGAGTCGGTCGTCGAGAGGCTGGACCTTCTCGGCAATCGCAACGGCTTCTTTGGCGGAGGTTTCAGCGTCGTCGAATCGTTTTTCAGCGTCGGCTTGCACGCTGCTTTGCATCGCGGCGTGGAATTGTTCATCGAGGTTGGGAGCAACAATATTTTCTTTCAGACGAGCCTCGAGAGCGTCGGCTTCGGGAGCCTTTCCGCTAGAGCGCAGATCGGCAAGGTGCTGCTGGAAGCGCTGTTGGGCCTGGGTGTAGTTTTCCTGTGCACGATACCACGGCTCGGGCGCGCCGGTGCCAGTGGGTAACGGTTCATCAATGGCAGCCCGATGATAGTTTTGAAGAGCGCCGACCCAGTCGCCGCTCTTTTCGAGCGCGACGGCAAGATCGAGTCGCCCCTGGAGATTCTTCGGCGAGAGAGTAACGGCCTCTTTGAACTCGGCCAAGGCGGCCTTTGCATCGCCGGAGCCCTGAAGCGCTTCGCCGAGAAGAGCGTGGTTGTCCGCGCTCGCGGGGTCGATTTCGAGGGCGTGCCTGAGGTCGGGGAGCGCGCCGGCAAAATCCTTCTTGGCCATTAGAATTCGGCCAACGCCGATAAAAGAGTAGGTGTCCGTTTCGTCGAGCTTCTCGGCCCGGCGGTAGAGTTTGAGAGCTTGGTCGGGCTTGTTTTGAACTTCGTAGTTTCTTCCCAGGCTGTAGAGAGGGCCCGCTGAGGCGGGATCCTCTTCAATGGCGATTTCCAGTTCCTTTTCGGCCTCTGCGTACCGGCCAGCATCGGTGAGGGCGTTTCCAAGGCATTGATGGCAGATGGGCGACTCCGGCGCGATCTGCTCGAGTTCGCGAAATTCGCTGATGCTCGCGCCAAGATCGATGTGCAGCAAGTCAGCGGCGAGATTCTGGCGGGCATCCAACCGCTTGGGATCGAGGCGTTTGGCCTCGCGGTATTCACGGATCGCGGAGGTCGGATCGCCTTTTGCGTCATAGGCAACGCCGAGGTTGTAGTGTATCAATGCGCGGCTGGGATCAAGAGCGAGCGCGCTCTTGAGCTGCGCGATGGCGCCATCAAAGTCTTTAAGGTCCTCCAGCAAATTGCCGTAGTTCATGTAGGCCATGGCGTAGTCCGGCTTACTGCTAATGGCCTTTTGAAATTCGTCTTTGGCCGCCTCGAAATGCTGCATGTTTCCCAGAGCCAGTCCAGCATACATGTGCGCAACGGGATTGCTGGGATATTCCAAGAGGGCCGCTTTCGCCTGCCGAAGTGCCTCCTCTGGGTCGCCGGAACTATAGTAAATCCAGCTCAACCGGACGTGGAGTTCGGGGAAGTCGGGATCGCTGCCCAGAATTTCGGCATAGACCTGGCCAGCTTCCGGGAAACGTTCCTGTGCGACAAGGATGTCACCGACGACAAACCCGACAGCGGATTTGCCGCGGCCGCCCGAGAAAGAGGATGTGAGTTCCGAGGCAGCGTCGTCGGGTTTGCCCCCGCGGATCGAGAGATCCGGCGTGGCTCAGATGCTGCAAGAGCTGCGCGTCTCCAGCGTCCTCGTCGGCATTTTTGGTATCGACCTTGGCGGCCCGGAGCGCTTGCAATACCCGATCATCGGCGCCTGCGGTCTTTAGAAGGGACTTGAAATTGTCATCCGGCGCAAAATCCACGCCGCGCGAGCGGAGATCATAGGCGACATTTTCAGGCACTATCTCGCCCGCGACGATCGCAAGAAGTTCCAGCTTATTGAGCGGAGGTGCGGAAGTCTGCGGGGACGCAGAAGAAGAAAAGAGCAGCGTCAAAAGGAAGATACTTAATGTCGCCGTTACCTTGTTGCGCATGAGGTCTCCTTACTGGTGACGAATTGCTGGGAATTATTTGCGGGCGAAGCGCTCGAATTCGGCCATTTGGCGTTCCATCTCTTCGCGGGCGGCGTCGGCGGCGGAGCGGATGCCCTGGATGCGCAGCTTGAATTCGTCCGGGTTGGAGGCGCGGATCAGCGCTTCTTCGAGCGTGATCAGCTTGCTGCGAGTAGAGATCGAAGAGCGATTGATCGAAGGTCTGCATGCCGTACTGGCTGGTGCCGGCGGCGATGGCGTCGTGAATCAGGCGCGTCTTGTCGGGATTGATGATGCAATCGCGAATGTAGCCGGTGGCGATCATCACTTCGACGGCGGGCACGCGGCCCTTGTCGTCGGCGCGGCGCACGAGGCGCTGGCTGACCACGGCTTTGAGCGTGGCGGCCAGTTGCAAGCGAATCTGCTTTTGCTCCGGCGGAGGAAAGACGGCGATGATGCGCTGAATCGTTTCCGTGGCGTCCAGAGTGTGCAATGTGGAGAAAACCAAGTGGCCGGTTTCGGCGGCCAGCAGCGCCGTGGAAATGGTTTCGAGGTCGCGCATTTCGCCGACCAGAATCACGTCGGGATCCTGGCGCAGGGCGGCGCGCAGGGCGGTGGAAAAGTTCGCGGTGTCCACTTCGACTTCGCGCTGGTTGATGAAGCTGCTCTTGTCGCGATGCAGAAATTCGATGGGGTCTTCGATGGTGATGACGTGGTCGGCGCGCGTGGTGTTGATGCGGTCGATCATGGCGGCGAGCGTGGTGGACTTACCGGAGCCGGTGGTTCCCGTGACGAGCACCAGGCCGCGCTGCTCTTCGCAAATCTTGTCGATGACGGGCGGGAGATTCAGCTCTTCGATGGTGCGAATCTTGGTGGGAATGACGCGCAGAACCATGCCGACGTTGCCGCGCTGCTGGAAGACGTTGACGCGGAAGCGGCCGAGGCCGGCGACGCCGTAAGCCATGTCCAGCTCGGCGGTCTCCTTGAATTTCTGCTTCTGCCGGTTGGTCATCATGCTGAACGCCATGGAGAGCATTTCTTCCGGCGTGACGCGAGGAACGTCGGTGATGGGCTTGAGAAGGCCGTCGACGCGCAGATAAGGATGGTTGCCGACTTTCAGATGCAAGTCGGACGCTTTGTTTTCGACGGCGCGGCGCAGCAGATCGTCAATGCTGACGGCCATGTCGGTGTGAGCTCCGCAAGAGTGCGACTGAACTGCGACGTTAACACCCGAAGTTGGGGCGGGCAAGCAAGCTGCGCTGGCCGGTTGCGCGGAAGTCACCTGAACGAAAGGACAGTTTTTGATGACTGGTGATTGGTGACTGGTGACTCGTGACTTGTAGTTTGCGAATCGAGTGTCGTCAGACTTTTTTCAGAAAGAGGGAATCGTAGAGGAAGCCTGCGAGGAAGCCGCCGGCTAGCGGGCCGACCCAGTAGATGCCGTGATTCTGCCAATGGGAAGAGGCTAGGGCGGGACCGAAGGCACGGGCGGGATTGAGCGCGCCGCCCGTGAAGGGGCTGGCGATGAGGCTGCCAATTGCAAGGCTGAAACCGATGGCGAAGCTGCCGACGCGGCGAAACGAGGAACGCTCATCCACAGTTGTGGCGAAAACGGTGAGGACCAGGAAGAATGTACCCACGCCTTCGAGGATCATTCCGGGGAGGCGCGTGAAATCATGCGTGAACATGGGTGTGCCGAGAGCGACGGCGCGCCAGGTGTCGTCCGGAATGATGGACTTGAGCACAAACGCCGCAACGATGGCCCCGGCAAGCTGGACAATCCAGTACGCTACGGTGTCGATGGTGTTCAGCCGCTTGGTTACCCAAAAACCGATGGTGATCGCGGGATTGAAATGGCCGCCGGAAATGTGACCGAGCGCGGAAACCATGATGGCCATGGTGAGGCCGTAAACCAGGGCGATGCCGAGAAGGCCGAGCGCATTCGTGGCGTGGGGATACCAGTCCACGCAGACGGCGCCGGCGCTGAAAAAGACCAGCGCAAACGTGCCGAGGAACTCCGCCGTAAGCTTCTGCGCAAAGTTATACATCAAGGAGCCTCCCGGCCGGGGAACGATGCGTACCCGCTGCGACCGAAAAGGATTCTATCTGGAACGCAAAGCGAAACGCCAGCCTTTCGGAGGCTGGATTCTGGACTAGTTTCCGATTAGTGCGTTAATCAGGAGTTGGGGAAACTGAAGACGTCACCTGCGACAACGCGTGAGCGGCGGAGTCCCTGCTGATTTTTAAAACGACCTCACCTGAAGGCATTTGAAAAACTCTCCTTTCAGATTTGCGCATCTCATTCTCAATGTGAATTCTTTGGCAGGAAAAAGGTGCGTGACCATCTGGTCCAAAGCTAACGACAAAAATCTGATTATCGTTAGAAACTATGCAGAACGGATGTCCATAAGGGTCCCTCCGCAAATCCTGCCTCAAAGAGCTTAATGCGTCGCTTGTGGTTGGAAGTCGAGAAGGGGGAGGCGTTTTAAGCAACTCTTCGCCAACTTGAGAGGCAGCGAGAACAGTGTCAGAGAACTTGGCGTAAATCAGGAATTTCTCAGGATGACTCCGGTAGGCAGCGAGCATTTGCTTCATCTTGTCCGGGAATGTTCCTCCTTCACTCGGTGGCCGCAAATCAGACGATTTGCCCAAATATAACGCGCCCATTTGTGCCTTAATTACAATGCTTAGGTCTTGAATATCTGTAGCGAATTGGGGACCAATTGTAATCCGGAAGTTGCGGCTGAGGCTGTAATCAACCCACAAATAAAACAAGCCCGCGCAAATGGCGAGGATAGCTACCACACGCCCGAAGATTCGCCATCTGCTCATTCAGTAGCTCAGAGAGCGGTCAAGTTCGATTATTCTTTCACAAAGTCTCAGTGGATTCCAAGTGCAACTGCTGGTAAGTCGGCTAATCGGAAACTTGGCCGCTGCTGGCGGCGGTGACTCCTGTTAGCGAGAGGTTGCGGCGACTGGTGCGTTTACGGGAGTAAACCAGTTGTGACGATCGGGTTTGCTGCCGCTGGTGATGGCGAAAAACTCTTCCTGGAGCTGGCGCGTGATCGGGCCGGCCATGCCTTTGCCGACCTGGATGTGATCGACGGAGCGGATGGGCGTGACTTCGACGGCCGTGCCGACGAAGAACAATTCATCCGCCACATAGAGCATTTCTCGCGGTATGACTTGCTCCTTTACCGGAATGTTCAGGTCGGCGGCAATCTTGATGATCGAGTCGCGCGTAATACCGGGGAGAATGCTGGTGGCAAGCGGGGGCGTCAAGAGCGCGCCATCGTGAACGATAAAGAGATTCTCGCCGGAGCCTTCGCTGATGTAACCGGAGGCGTCCAGAGCGATGCCTTCGACGAATCCGTTCAGCTTCGCTTCCATATTGATGAGCTGTGAGTTCATATAATTTGCAGCGGCCTTGGACATCGCGGGCAAAGTGTTTGGCGCGATGCGCGTCCAGGAGCTGACGCCGACGTCGACGCCTTTGGTGAGCGCTTCGGGGCCGAGATACGCGCCCCAATACCAGCAGGCGATGTAGGCTTCGATCGGCGAATGCAGGGGGTTGACGCCGACTTCGCCGTAACCGCGGAGAACGATGGGCTTGACGTAGCAAGAGTTCATTTTGTTGACGCGGACGAGCTCGACAGCGGCGTTGGAAAAATCGTCGAGCGAAAAGGGCAATTCCATCCGGTAGATTTTCGCTGAATTAATCAGGCGCTGCATGTGCTCGCGAAGGCGAAAAATGGCGGAGCCCTGTTTGGTTTCGTAGCAGCGAATGCCCTCGAAAACGGCCGAGCCGTAACTCACGACGTGGGAAAGGACGTGAAGAGTGGCGTCTTCCCAGTTGATCCACTTTCCGTTGTGCCAGATTTTGTCCGTTTTTTGGATGGGCATGATGGTGTCCTTTTTTTGGCGCCACTCGCGGTGAAGCCTGAAAACGCAGAATACGGTACGCGGGCGCGAGCGTCAATCAAGTGTATGGAAAGATGCGGACAATGCAAAAACCAAATTGGCGCGATTGGAAACGAGCGCGGAGGAGATGGCGTTCCACTCGCGCGAATCTTATTTGGGCAATTCCGGCGGCGGCGCGGACCTCGCGGGGGCAGTCAGGGAATCAAAAGCGGATTGGGCTTGCGCGGGGATGTCGCCGTATTTGTTTTCCCAGAAACCGAGCAGAAGAAAGGGAATCGCCGTCGCGACAACGAGGAGTTTGGCGCGGCGAGGAACTTTGACTTCCGCTTCCCAGCGGAAAAGCTGCGCGGAAAGAAAAAAAGTGAGGATGGCCCAAAAGGCAAGAGAGCCCACCTGCATGCCGAGCTTCCAAATAGGCACAGAATTGAAAATGGCGCTTTGCAAACCTTCGACGAGATAGGTGGCCGGCAAGAATAAGGAAAATCGTTGCACGGAGCGGGGCAGGAAGGCCAAGGGGAAGGTGGCACCGGAAAGGAAAATCAAGGGGAGCCAGATCAGCTGGTTGATGATCTGCGTCTCCTGCATGGTGTTGGTGACGCTGGCGACGACCAGGCCCATGGAAGAGAAGGAAATGGCGCCAATACTAATCAAAATAAAGGAGGAGAGGATGTTGCCGAAGTGCGTCACGTGAAAGATGCTGCGTGCGAAAAAGAAGATGAGGAGGACGGTCGGAAAGACGAGGACATAATTGGCGACGATGCTGGAGGCGAGCATGTCGCTGGCGGAAACTGGAGTGACGTGGAAGCGGCGGAGAATGCCCTGTTCGCGAAAGGTGACGAGAGCGGCGCTGAGCCCCCAAAAGCTGCCCATGACGGTGAGAGCGATGACGGGGCCGAGGAAGAACTGGACGCCCTCCGGCCTTCCCTTCGCGAAAATGCCCGCATAAAGAAAGAAAAACCCGAAGGGCATGATGACGCTGAAAAACAGAAACATTCTATTGCGCAGCGTGAGTTGAATGCGCATGCGTGTGAGCGTGGCAAAGTTTGTCAATCGCGCAGTCTCCTTCCGGTCATTTCGATGAAAACGTCTTCGAGCGATGGAGAAGCGATTTCGAGGCTAACAAGTTCATTGCCTTCGGTTTCGAGGTGCTTGACGAGATCGACGATGGTCTTGGGAGGGCGCTGCGAGTGAATTACGTAAGTGCCATCGACTTCGCGGGCATCGGAAACGCCGTCGAGATTTTTCAGTGCGCCGTCCTTTTCGGGTTTCGCGAGGCGGACTTCGATACGCGTGGCACCGCCGGCGCGGGATTTCAGCTCGCGCGGCGTGCCGAGAGCGACGACTTTGCCGTGGTCGACGATAGCCACGCGGTCGCAGAGGCGCTCGGCTTCCTCGATGTAGTGCGTGGTCATGACGATTGTTTTCTTTTCGCGCTTGAGCTCTTCAATGATGTCGTAAATCTCGCGGCGCACCTGGGGATCGAGACCGGCGGTCGGTTCGTCGAAGAAGAGCAACTTGGGTTCGTTGACGAGAGCCATGGCGAGAGCGAGGCGCTGTTTTTGGCCGCCGGAAAGTTGGCTATAAAATGTAGAGCGCTTTTCTTCGAGGCCGAAACGTTTGAGCAGTTCTTCGGGATCGCGGCGGCGCTTGTAAAAACTGGCGAAGAGGCGGAGAGCTTCCATGACGCGCAATTTGTCGGGCAGGGAAGTGGATTGCAGGGCGGCGCCGATTTCGTGTTTTAAGGCCTGCGAATCGCGTTGCGGATCGAGACCGCAGACGGAGACGCGGCCGCCATCCAGATCGCGGAGGCCTTCGAGAATTTCGATGGTCGAGGTTTTTCCGGCGCCGTTGGGGCCGAGGAGGCCGAAGACTTCGCCTTCCTCGACGGAAAAGCTTACACCGCGGACGGCTTCGACGTTGCCGTAGCGCTTGACAAGATCTTCGACTTGCAGGATTGGAGTTGGCATCAATAATGGCCGCTACGTGTTTCTACGCAAAGAGACTTACTAGGATAACGCAGGTGCCGGCTTTCCACGCAATCATGGAGTCGCAGCGGGTGGACGCTTCGGAGCGTAGAAGAGATAGTCGGCGGTATAGTGGACGCGGATTTCCTGGCCGGCGTGAGCAGCCTCGCAGGCCGAAGACGGCGCTTTACCGCCCTTTGTGTTTATGCGCTGAATGCTTGTGACGCGCGAAAGCACGCCGCTGCCTTCGTGACTTACTACTTTCACGAGAAGCCAAGCAACAGAATCGGCGTCTGGGGAAGGTACATTGGCGACGGCCTTGCCGGTAACGCGGCTGGCGTCGTTTGCTTCCCAAGAAGGGCCGGCAAAATGCTTGCCGAAGGGCTTGCCTACTTTGTCGAAGAGTTGGGCGTCGGGAGCTTTCAGGGTCCATGCGAATTGCCCTGCGTCTTCCTCACAGGTGTAGATCTGATCGCCTTTCGCGTGGACTCTAATGAGAAGGTGTTCGTCAGCGGGCGGCTGGAGCTGCGGAGGAACATGTTGTGCGCAAGCGGCGAATGGGAAAAAGAAGGAGCCGACGGCAAGTAGTGTCGCCGCAGCTTGTCTATGATTGCGGTAGAGCAATGAACGAATCCTCCTTTTGGAGTATAGGTGGATGGCCAGCATGACATAACTGGCTCAACGAGAGGTGACGGATCTTCGAGTTTTCTTGGTGGGGGATGCGTTCTTTCGCGGTGGGACCCAGGAGTGTTTCTTGAGGTTGATACGGGATTCGACGACGGAAATGCCTTCGGATTCGAGCAGCTTTTTTTGGAGGGAGGCGTAAGGCTCGCGGATGAGGATTTTGCCGTTGGCGCCAAGGACGCGATGCCAAGGGATGCCTTTGCCGCGAGGAGTGGATGCCATGGCGCGGCCTGCGGTTCGAGCGCCGCCGGGGAGGTGCAAGGCTCGAGCGAGAGCCCCATAGGTTAGAACCCGACCGCGGGGGATTTGTTCCACGAGCTTGTAGACGGGATCGAAAGACATGGCTAACTTGCTCCGCGCACGAATTCCAGAGGCGAACTTCTTGCGTGCACTTCTCACTGCCAGGCAGCAGACATCGTAAGAGCAAGCGAGAAGCGCGACAAGAGATTAAATTTGCGGAGCGGGGTTTGATAGAGTGAGCGTCAGCGAGCGCGAAAAAACAATCGAAGTTATGAAGGGGGCATCTAATCAAGCGGGAGGAGAAAAACAGAGGGAAGAACGAGGATGCATGGAATCGATGAAACAAAGCGAAAAAAGTAATGAGAGATTACACGGCAAGTTCGCTACGTTGTACGCATCAACTTACGCATCCAGGGACGCGGCGCGGCCCGCAAGACCGAACGCCGCAGGTGCTGCCGAGAGAAAGCAATCTTTTGGGCTAGTACGCACCGTACATTGACGCTGTAGTGGAAGGCAAGTACACTACAGGCAGATTGAGTGGCTCGAGGTGAGGCCATGGCTTTTGTCCGCCGAAAAGGAAATTCGTTTTATCTGGTGCACAATGTGCGCCGCGGCGGAAAAGTGCGGCAACTGCACCTGGCGCGGCTTGGGGAACGCGCGCGGATCACAGACGATGTGGTGCGAGAAGTTTCGAAGAAGCACCCGTTCGTGGAACTGAACTGGCAAGCTTTGCGGGAACAAACGAACAGCCAACTGGATCTAGCCGACGCCAGTTCTCCAGCGACGCAAAAGCTCGTATCCAATTTACGAGCGCTGAACCTGGATTTGGCGGACCTGTTTCCGCCGCTCCTCCGGATTTCTGAAACGCCCACAGTGGCGCGAGAGTTGCTGGTACAACTGCGGCTCTTGCAGTCCACACTTCAGGTGAAACTGAACCAGTTTAACCGGAAGCGCGGGCGCTTCAGTAATGCGACCCTGCGGATGCAGGGGCGCTAGGAGGAGACCATGAGCTCCCAAGTATCGCCACTCGATCCAAACCTGCGCAGCAACACGACGATTGAATTTCAGACGGCGTTGCGCTCGAAGATCGTCGGGCAAGCGGAAGGTGTGCAGGCGCTCGTGGACCTGTATCAGGTATTTTGCGCCGGATTGAATTCGCCGGGGCGGCCGGTAGGCAATTTGCTGCTTTTGGGGCCGACAGGCTCCGGGAAGACACGCATCGTGGAAGCGGCGGCGGAGATTCTGTTCGGGGACCCGCGAGCAGTCATCAAAGTGGACTGCGCGGAGTTCCAGCACTCGCACGAGATTGCTAAATTGATCGGTTCGCCTCCTGGCTATTTGGGCCACCGCGAGACACATCCTTTGATTACCCAAGAAGAGCTGAGCAAGAGCCACCGGGACGATCTGAAGCTGAGCTTCCTGCTATTCGACGAGATCGAGAAGGCCTCGGACGCCTTGTGGCAATTGCTGCTGGGCATGTTGGATAAGGCGACTTTGACCTTGGGCGACAATCGGCGGGTGGATTTGTCACAGACGGTGATCTTTTTGACGTCGAACCTGGGCGGAGGAGAGATTACGGAGTTGATGCAGGGCGGGATGGGGTTTGTGCAACCGCTCGACAAACCAGCAACCGGCTTGGATGAAAAGGTGGAGCGGACAGCGATGGAGGCGGCGCGGAGGAAGTTTTCGCCGGAATTCATGAACCGGCTGGATAAGGTGGTGGTATTTCACCCGCTAAAGCGCGAACAACTTGAAGAAGTACTCGAGATTGAGCTTGGGCAAGTGCAGCAGCGGGTGCTGGAGACGGCCAAAGGGCAGTTTTTGTTCCGGGTGACGCCTGCTGGAAGGGACTTTTTGTTGCAGGAAGGAACCGACCAGCGATATGGGGCGCGGCATTTGAAGAGGGCCATCGAGCGGTATGTGGTGTACCCGCTGGCGAACCTGCTGGCAACGGAGCAAGTGCACCTGGGAGACCTGGTGCGCATCGACTGGGACCGCCAGCACAAGGAACTGACGTTCGCGCGGGAGGGGGAAGGCGCGTTGGTGGCACCAGTCCCCCCGGAGACCGCCCTATTGGCGGCGGCGGCGGAAGCTAAGGATGGCAAAGTCGCCGATCCACCTACCGAAGCGGTTGCGGGAGAGCGAAAGCTGCGCGCTGCGCAACCTGGATTGGCTCCCGCGGCGGCTCCGCAAGGGAGGAAAAAGTCGGAACGATAGGGAGGTTTCATCTTTTGGGAGGTTTTAAGGGGCGCGCCGGACGGGACGCGCCCCTTTTTGTCGTATGCGGGCTGACATAAACTGTTTCATCCTCTCACTTTGAACCGCGATGGAACACTGTCTCACAGCGTGAGACAGTTTCCATAATTGCAACACTTGTATGTCGTTGAGTTTGTACCGGTTTGCCAGAGCAAGGGCAACTGTCCGGATTGGCAGTTCTCCTGCTCTATTTCCCCAAAGCGCATGGCTGAGACGCATGGGGCGCCTCGGCAGCTGAACGCGGAAGGGAACGACCATATGAAAGCCGCCGCTCGACAGCAACTGGATCCTACCATCCGCAGCACCGATACCCGAGATTTTGAAGGAGCACTGCGCGCCAAGATCGTTGGCCAAAGGGAAGGCGTGCAGGCGTTTGTGGATTTATATCAGGTATTTTGCGCGGGATTGAACTCGCCTGGACGCCCTGTGGGGAACCTGCTATTCCTCGGCCCAACGGGTTCGGGCAAGACGCGCATCGTGGAGGCAGCCGCAGAGATTCTGTTTGGGGACGCGCGCGCGGTGATCAAGGTGGATTGCGCGGAGTTCCAGCACTCGCACGAGATTGCGAAATTGATTGGTTCGCCTCCAGGGTATTTGGGGCACCGCGAGACCCACCCGTTGATTACCCAAGAAGCGCTGGCGGCAAGCCACACGGAGAAGCTGAAGCTTAGCTTCTTGTTATTCGATGAGATTGAGAAGGCTTCCGACGCGCTGTGGCAACTGCTGCTGGGAATGTTGGACAAGGCGACTTTGACTTTGGGCGACAACCGGCGAGTGGATTTGTCGCAGACGGTGATCTTCCTGACGTCGAACCTGGGCGGCGGAGAGATTACGGAACTGATGCAAGGCGGGATGGGATTTATCCAGCCGAAGGACAAGCCTGCCGCGGGGTTGGACGAGAAGGTCGAGCGGACGGCTGTGGAAGCGGCGCGAAGGAAGTTTTCGCCGGAGTTCATGAACCGGCTTGACAAAGTGGTGGTGTTCCATCCGCTGCGGCGGGAACAGCTTGAGGAAGTGCTGGAAATCGAGCTGGGGCAGGTACAACAAAGAGTATTAGAGACGGCGAAAGGGCAGTTCCTGTTCCGCGTAACGTCCGCCGGGAGAGAATTTTTGCTGCAGGAAGGCACGGATCAGCGGTACGGAGCGCGACACCTCAAGAGGGCGATCGAGAGGCACGTGGTCTATCCGCTGGCGAACTTGCTGGCGACGGAACAGGTGCACCTCGGAGATCTCGTGTGCATCGACTGGAACAAGGAGAATGAAGGATTGAGCTTCGTCCGCGAGGGAGAAAATTTGGCGATGCCGGCGCGGAAACCGGAACCGGTTATGACGAGCCGTGCAGCTCAGGCACGGAGTGGGAAGAGCGTGGAAGCACCGTCGACGGCGATCGGGCCTGAACCGACACCGCGGATGGCGCGCTGAACGGTTTTTTCGATCACGAAATAAATGTGGGAAGGCCCGGGAGCGACAACTCCCGGGCTTTTTCTTTTTGTGCGCGGTGCAGTGTAAAGTAGACGAGAAGGGGTCTGATGGCGGTGCATGAAGAGCAGAGCAGGATTTATCGACGAGGAGCGAGCGTTGCCGCGGCGTTGTGCCTGTTGATTGCGCCGGGTGCGCGAGCGCAGCGAACGCAACTGAAGGCCGGATGGAATATTTATTCGCCGCAGGATGACATTCAATTAGGAAAGCAAATCGCCGTGGATGCGGAGAAGCAGTTGCCTTCGTGCAATGCGCCTAAAGTGGACGCGTATTTGACGCAGCTCGGAAAGAAGCTGATTGCGAAGCTGCCAGCGGGCGCCGCGCAGTACCCTTGGGAATTCCATTGCGTGAATGACAAGGAGATTAATGCGTTTGCGTTGCCGGGCGGATATGTTTTCGTAAACCGGGGCGCGATTGAAGCGAGCGACGATGAGGCGCAACTCGCCGGAGTGATCGCGCACGAGCTGGCGCACGTGATCTTGCGGCACGGAACGGCGGAGGCGACCAAGGAGCAGGCCGCGCAGGGGGTCGTGGGTCTTCTCGGAACGATTTTGGGAGGAAATGCGGGCGGATCGCTTTTGGCGGAATTGGGGAAATTCAGCGCGGGAGGAATGCTGCTGCGCTATTCGCGTTCAGCAGAGACGCAAGCGGACGTGCTGGGAACGCAGGTGCTTTACGACGCTGGATATGATCCACGGGCGTTGGCCCAGTTCTTCGAGAAGATTGACGCGGAGAGCAAGGGGAAGAATCCGCCGGAGTTTTTCTCGGACCATCCGAACCCGGAAGACCGCGTCGAACGAGTGCAAGAAGAGATTGAGAAGCTGGGCGGACTGCCGACGAAAATGCGGAAGGATTCGCCGGAATTCGAGGCGATCAAGCGGGAAGTGAGGGCGCTGCCGGTTGTGAAACGAGTACCTCCTGATGGGGAGTATGCGTCGAGACCGGCGGGGCCGCCGCCACCGCCTGCGGCGACGTTCGAGGACTATCGTGCGAGCGGGTACACGATCAAGTATCCGGATAATTGGACGATGTATGGAGAGAAAAACAGCGTTTCGTTCGCTCCTGACGACGGCGTGATAGAAGACAGAGACGGACAGGGCGGAATGGCGTACGGCGTCATTGTGAGCGTATCGAATGTGCAGGGAGATTCGAAGGGGGCGAAGGCGTTGGAGGACGCGACACAGGACCTGATCAAGGAATTGCAAAAGGAAAATCCGAAGATGAAAGTGGCGCGGCAGCCGGGAGGCTTGCGGCTAAACGGACAGCGGGGGCTTTCGACGTATTTGAGCAATGAATCGCCGATGAGCGGTATGGAAAGAGATTGGCTGATTACCGTGATCCGGCCGGAGGGACTTTTGTCCATCGTGTGCGTGGCGCCGGAGAAGGATTACGAGGCGTACGACAAGACGTTTTCGGCGATTCTCGATAGCGTGCGGTTTGCGAAGTAGGGAAAGCTAGCCGGCGGGCAAAGCCTGGCAGATTACGAGTGCCGAGCAAGACTTGCTGAGGAATAGTTGGCGCGCTTCTGCCGTACTCCCGTAGTTCTTCGTAACCCAAAACCAATCAGTGTGCCAGCGAGGGGGCGGGCTTTTCCGTCTGCGCCTCGGCATCGGCGTGCGTGGAGTGATAAAGGCGTGCCGCGCGATCGAGGGCGTCGGCGATGCTTGCGCAGATGTTTTCCGCGCCGACGTGGCGTTCGAATTCAGCTTGATTCATAAGTTGAGCCGGCTGTTTGAGAGCGCCGCAGAGGAGCAGGGAGCGGCCGGAAGCGTGAAGAGTGTCGGCCAAATCGCGGATGGCGCCGAGGCCAGTGGCGTCGATGGCGGTCATATTGCGCAGACGGAGAATTACGATGGGGGGAAGGAAATCGATGCCGTCGAGAAGTTCGCCAAATTTGTCGGTGGCGCCGAAGAGAAAGGGGCCGTGAATGCGAAAGACAGTGGCGTAAGAAGGGATGTCTTTGCCTTGCAGAATGTGCTTGCGGCTGTCCTCGACGTAGTCCTTGGTGACGCGCGTGACGGTGGTGGTGCGCGAGACTTTGCGGATGAAAAGGAGCGCGGCGAGAACCATGCCGACTTCGACAGCGAAGGTCAAATCGGCGACGACGGTCAACGTAACAGTGATGAGCCAGACGGCGATGTCGGCGGCGGTGAGCTTCAAGATTTCCGGAATTTCGTGCCACTCGCCCATGTTGTAGGCCACGATCATGAGAATGGCAGCGAGTGCGGCAAGAGGCACGTTATTGACGAGCGGGGCGGCGAACAGGACGATGGCCAGCAGGGTGAGGGAATGGATCATTCCGGCGACGGGAGTTTTTGCACCAGAGCGGACATTGGTGGCGGTGCGCGCGATGGCTCCGGTGGCGGGGAGCCCGCCAAATAAAGGAGAGACGATATTGGCGACGCCTTGCGCCATGAGCTCGACGTTGGGGTTGTGCTTGTCATTGCTCATGCGATCGGACACAACCGCGGACATCAGCGATTCGATGGCGCCGAGCATGGCGACGGTGAATGCGGGCGAGAGAAGCTGGCGCGCGCTGTCGTAGCTGAAATGCGGGATAGTGAAGGTGGGAAGGCCGCTGGGGATGCCGTTGAAGCGAGTGCTGATGGTTTCGACGTGGAGATGCAGCAGAGTGACGGCGATGGTGGCGCCGAAAGTGACGACAATAGCGCCGGGAATCTTTTTCGCGAATTTGAGGCAGAAAATCATGACGGCGACGGAGAGAATAGCGAGAGCGGTGGCGGGCAGGGAGATGGTGTTCCAGGCGGCGCCGAAGGCTTGCATGCGATGGAAGAAATCGCCCGGAACGTGAGCCATGCGGAGGCCGAAGAAGTCGCGAATCTGCGTGCTGGCAATCAGAATGGCAATGCCGTTGGTGAAGCCGATGATGACGGGGCGCGGAAAATATTTGACGGCGGTGCCCAAGCCGGTGATGCCGAGCAGGACGAGGAGAACGCCGGCCATCATGGTGCACTCGAAAAGACCCTGTCGGCCGTATTTGGCGATGATTCCGGCAATGACGACAACGAAAGCCCCGGTGGGACCGCCGATTTGCGTTTTCGAGCCGCCGAGCGCGGAGATAAGAAAGCCAGTGACGATCGAGCAGTAGATACCGGCTTGCGGCGAAACGCCGGAGGCAATCGCGAAAGCCATCGCGAGCGGCAGAGCGACGAGACCGACGGTGATACCGGCGATCAAATCAGAGACGAATTTGTGGCGGTCGTAATCGCGTAATAGGAGAACTGATTTTGGGAGCCATTGATTCAGAGTAGAAGTCATTCGAACAGGCTTATGCGAGGAATCCGCTGAATTTATCTTAGCAGGCAGGATGCACTGGACGTGCGGACATAATTTCGATGTGCTCGAAACAAAAATAGACTTGCCGGGCGAAGAGAGCTACCGGATCGATGGATTTTTCTATTAGTCCGCGGCTTCGGTGCGCGATGCCTCGGGCTTCCAGCGGAGGATGGGTTTGCGGGCGGCGCCAACTTCATCGAGGCGGCGGACGCGCGTGCTGTGCGGCGCGGTTTTGACGAGTTCGGGATTTGTCGCAGATTCTTCGGCAATCGAGCGCATGGCATCAATGAAAAGATCGCACTCTTCGCGGGATTCCGATTCGGTGGGCTCGATCATCAGCGCGCCGGGAACGATCAAAGGAAACGCGGTAGTGTAGGGATGGAAGCCGTAGTCGATGAGGCGCTTGGCGATATCCATGGTGTTAACGCCATTTTTCTTTTGCAGCGCGTCGCTGAAAACGACTTCGTGCATTGAGGGCAGGGAATAGGGCAGATCGAAAACACCTTCGAGATGTTTGCGGATGTAATTTGCGTTTAGGACGGCATCTTCCGTGGCCTGGCGAACGCCGGGGCCGTAGGCGAGGATGTAAGCCAGAGCTCGAACGAGCACCCCGAAATTTCCGCTGAAGGCTTTTACGCGGCCGATGGAGTCCGGGCGAACTTGCTCGAGGGCAAGGCGGCCGCCTTCTTTTTCGACGAGAATCGGAACCGGGCGGAAAGGCTCGAGAATCTTTTTCATGGCGACGGGGCCGGCTCCGGGACCGCCGCCGCCGTGAGGTGTCGAAAACGTTTTATGCAGGTTGAGATGCATGACATCGACGCCAAGATCGCCGGGACGCGTGATGCCGGTGAGGGCGTTCATGTTCGCGCCGTCCATGTAGAGCAGTGCACCCTTGGCGTGGAGGATTTCGGCAATTTCGGGCATGCGCTCTTCGAAGATGCCGAGCGTCGAGGGATTGGTGATCATGAGCGCCGCAACGTCGGGCGTTACGAGGTCGCGCAATTTATCGACGTCGATCTGGCCATGCGATTCGGACTTGATGTTTTCGACTTCGTAGCCGGCGATTACCGCCGTGGCGGGATTGGTGCCGTGGGCAGAGTCCGGAATCAGGACTTTCTTGCGCGGGTTGCCGTTTTTCTCGTGAAAGGCGCGGATGAGAAGCAGGCCCGTCAATTCTCCCTGCGCACCGGCGGCGGGCTGGAGCGTAATGGAGTCCATGCCTGTGATTTCGAGAAGACATTCTTCGAGCAAGCGCAAGATCTTCAGGCAGCCTTGCGAGAGCTCCTGCGGCTGATAAGGATGCTCGGTGGCGATGCCATCGAGGCGTGCGACAAATTCGTTAACGCGCGGATTGTATTTCATGGTGCAAGAGCCCAGCGGATACATGCCAAGATCGATGGCGTAGTTCCAGGTAGAGAGGCGCGTGAAGTGGCGGATGACTTCGATCTCGCTGACTTCGGGGAAGCCCTCGACACCGTTGCGGCGATGGCTGGCGCCCAAGGCCTTTGCCGGATCGGCGGCCGGCACGTCGAGCGGCGGCAGTTCGAAAGCGCGCTTGCCTGGCGAGGATTTTTCGAAGATCAGGCCTTCATTTTGGTTTGTGTGGCGCGTGGCTTTTTTGATTTTGTCGGGCATGGTTTCCGTTCGCGAAGAGGGGCACGATGTATCGTGCCCCTACAAAGTCTCCTTCAGAATGGCGCGGTGCAGCGTGCGCGTACAAAGTCTCCTTCAGAGCGGCTGCTCCAGGGCGCGGCGCAGAGCGGCGGCAAAACGCTCGATTTCGGCGCGCGTTGTGGTTTCCGTCACGCAGACCAGCGCGTGCTTGGTTAGTTCGGGATAAGCGGTGCCCAGGACAAACGGGCCGATGATCTTTTCGCGCAAGAGATGGGCGTTCACGAGCTTGACGGAGCGCGGGAGTTCGAGCGTGAATTCGTTAAAGAACGGGGCGTCGAAGGCGCGGCGAACTCCGGGAATTTTTTCCAGTTCAGCGAGGGCAAATTGCGCTTTCGAAAGATTTTGGTGAGCCATCTCGCGCAGACCCTCCTTGCCGAGGAGCGTGAGGTGGACCGTAGCGGCGAGGGCACAAAGCGCTTGGTTCGTGCAGATGTTGGAGGTGGCTTTTTCGCGGCGAATATGCTGCTCGCGCGTGGCGAGTGTCAGAACGAATCCACGGTGTCCCTCGGAGTCTGTGGTTTGTCCTGCAAGACGCCCCGGCATCTGGCGAACAAATTTGTCGCGGGAAGCCACCACGCCGGCAAAAGGGCCGCCATAGCTAGGAGCCAAGCCGAAGCTCTGGGCTTCCATGGCGACGATATCGGCTTCGGATGGAGGGCGCACGAGGCCGAGAGAGACGGCCTCGGTGATGGCGGAGATCAGCAGAGCGCCAGAAGCGTGCGCGGCGTCGGCGAGCGGGGAAAGCGATTCGATCACCCCGAAGAAATTGGGCGATTGGACGACGACCGCAGCGACATCGTCTTTCAGCGCAGCCCGCAATGCCTTTTGATCGAGCGTGCCGTTCGCGGCGTAGGGAATCTCTTCGACCTGCAAGCCGGAATTTTTGGCGTAGGTTTTGAGGACGTCGCGATATTCCGGATGGACGGACCGCGCCACGAGAATGCGGCTGCGGCCCGTGAGGCGTTCGGCCATCAAAACGGCTTCGGTCGTGGCGGTGGAACCGTCGTACATCGAAGCGTTGGCGACTTCCTGCCCGGTGAGCTGGCACATCAGAGTTTGAAACTCGAAGATGGCTTGCAGGGTGCCTTGCGTGATTTCCGCTTGATAGGGAGTGTACGAGGTCAGAAATTCTCCGCGCTGGATGATAGCGTCGGTGACGACGGAGCGAAGATGATTGTAAACGCCGGCGCCGAGAAAGCTAGAGTAGCCGACGGAGTTTTCCGCCGCGCGAGCCTTGAAAAAGTCGATGACTTCCGTTTCGGAGAGAGGCCCGGGCAACTTGAAAGCTTCGCGAAGACGATAACGCTCCGGAACGCTTGAGAATAAATCGTCGATGGACTTCGCGCCGATGGCGGCGAGCATGTCTTGCCGCTCGGCGGGGCTCTTCGGGAGATAGCGCATCAGGCGGAAGCTTCCTTGCTTTGCGAAGCGATGTAGGCTTCGTAGGCCGCAGCGTCCATGAGGTCCTTAAGGTCCGCGGAGTTGGCCAAGCGGATTTTGATCAGCCAGCCGGCCGCATGGGGATCCGTGTTGATTTTTTCCGGCGTGTCGTGGAGAACGTCGTTGGCTTCGACGACCTCTCCCGAAGCCGGAGCGTAGATATCGCTGACGGCTTTGACCGATTCGACGGTGCCGAAGGTTTTGCCGGCTTCGACTTTCGAGCCGACCTTCGGCAGCTCGACGAAGACCACGTCGCCAAGCTCGTGCTGCGCGTAATCGGTGATCCCGATCGCGGCCAAGTCGCCCTGCACGTCAACCCATTCATGTTCCTTGGTGTAGCGATAATTCGACGGATATGCCATCGGACCACTCCTTGCCGCCTCTTCATGCGGGGCGGCTGTAGCAAAGCTTGTTCAGACGTTCGCAGCGGCTTGCGGCGCCGCGGCTTTCTTTGGCCGCTTGTAGAACGGAGTTGCAACGACCTGGGCTTTACACTTTTGTGCACGAATCTGAACGTAGACCGGGGTGCCAAGGGCGGTCATCGCCGGCGGAACATACGCAAGCGCAATATTTTTGCCGAGTGTAGGCGAGGGCGAGCCACTCGTGATTACGCCGATTGCGCGACCGCTTTCATCGCAGCAGCAATATTCATCCCGGGCAATGCCGCGGTCGATCATTTCGAGGCCGACAAGCGCGCGCGTCTGGCCAGCGGCTTTGGCGCGCTCCAAGGCGGCGCGGCCGATGAAATCGCCCTTCTCCATTTTGCAATAGCGTTCCAAGCCAGCTTCCCAGACATTGATCTTGTCGCTGATTTCGTGGCCATAGAGCGCCATTTTGGCTTCGAGACGGAGCGTATTACGCGCACCGAGGCCGCAGGGAAGGATGCCGAATTCGCGGCCGGCTTCCATTACCTTGTTCCAGACCATCTCGCTCGTCGCAGTATCGGCAGGGACGTAAATCTCGAAGCCGTCCTCGCCGGTGTAGCCGGTTCGCGCAATCAAAGTGTTTTTCAGCCCGCAGACTGTGCCGTGGGTGAACCAATAATTCTTGATGACGCCGAGATTCGCATCCGTCAGCTTTTGCAAGAGCTCTTGCGCGCGAGGACCTTGGATAGCGAGCTGCGTGTACGCGTCGCTGAGGTCTTCTACCACGCAATCGAAGCCACGCGTGTTGGCGCGAACCCAGTTCACGTCTTTCTCGCGCGTGCCTGCATTTATGACGAGCAAATATTCATCCTCACCGAGGCGGTGAACGATCACGTCATCGACAAACGTGCCTTCGGGATAGAGCATCGCAGAATAATGCGCCTGGCCGATGGCCAGCTTGGAGGCGTCGTTCATGCTGATATGCTGGACAGCGGCGAGGGCGCCGCCGGGAGTGCGGCCGCCGGCAATCCGGATGTCACCCATGTGGCTGACATCGAAAACGCCGACGCCAGAGCGCACGGCTTTATGCTCCGCAACGAGGCCGCCAGTCTTGGGGTACTCGACGGGCATATCCCACCCGCCGAAATTGACCATCTTTGCACCCAAACGGCGGTGCACCGCGTTCAGCGGCGTCTTGCGAAGTTCCGTGATGGGAGGAGTCGTTACAGATTCCATTCCGTGTGCTCAAGAAGAAATTGATAATAACACGCGCATGGAAACGCGTCAAAGAAGGGTCCAAAGGAAGCGCGCGCTCGGGCGCTTCGCGAATGGGCCACCGAGAATGTGATTAAAAGAAACGCGGCACGCTTTCAACGTGCGGCTTGCTGGCATCCGGCAACGTCAGGTACAGTTTTGTTGGAGGCTGCCATGCAGGGTCCCGTCGTTTGCGTTCAATGTGACAAGCCGGAAGGACAGTGCCACTGTGATAGATACTGCACGATTTGCAAGGGGCAGGTGAACGTAAAGCTCTGCGCCGACGGCTTGTATTACTGCCCGGATTGCCGGGAAGCTTGCGATGTTTCGCTCGCGAGCAGCCACAGTGAGCGTTGATTCCAAAAGCATCGAGCTGCAGATAGACCCCGACGCGCGGCTGGCGGCTGCCGCGGGGGGCGCTGCGCGTTACTTCGCGGAGTCGGCAGGGATGCTGAGTTCAGCCGTGGTGGAACTGCAAAAGTCCGTCGTCGCCGCCTGCAAGGAAGCATTTGAACATTTGACCGGCGGGCATCCGCACCTTCTCGTGACGCTTGCCCTTTTTGAGGACCGCATCGAAATCGCAATGACGCACGAGGGCGCCGCGGAGCCTTCTGTGGGATTGGACCGAATTGCCGGCTTCGCGGATCAGCTTGGAGGTGCTGGCGGGCTCGGCGGAGTAGACCGCGTAGAGTATGAAGCGCATGACGGGCTCGCGGTCACGCGCTTGACGAAGTACTTCGGCCACGCGCCGCCCATCGCTTGATGCTTTCTTAAATGAGAAGAAGAGCCCCTTTGGGGCGACTCCGTTCTAACCCAATAACAGAAAATCTACATTTTGAGCGAAAAGGTATTGTGCTTAATCAGCGAGGTCATCTGATCATCGCTGAGAGACATCTGCAAGGTCACGCGGTCGCCTCCCGGAGTAATGCGAACCTCGTTGAGAAGCTCGGCAAGATCGGGGTTATCTTTTTCGGCTTGGTAGCGTTTGTAGAGAAAGCCAGCCTGAAGCAGTTGTCCGAGCGTATTGGCGTCATCCGTCGAACCGCAAATCGCCTGCACCTTCGCTTCCAGGTCGCTTCCTGCTTCGATGTTGATGATGGAGTTTTGCATGCGGGTTACGAGCTTCGCGGCTTCGGGGAACTGCTCGATTTCCGGCGCGAGCTGCCGGATGGCGAGCCGCGTGTAAGCGGGATTGGTGACCAGCCAAACGGCGCTGCCGGTATTGGCTTCATTGATCAGTGAGAAGAACTTTTCGTTCTGCATCAGACTTTCGGCGTCGCCGAAACGCACGGAAATCATTTTTTCCAGAATGCTCTTTTGGCCGTAGGCAGCGGTGCTGGCATCCATGAAAACGAAGAAGAGGTCCGTTGAGCCGGTTCCCGTGCCAAAAGCGTAAAGCGTATAGCCGTGGAACGAGGCCGTCGGAAGCTTTTGCTGTTTGAAGTAGGAGGCCGTGGCGTCCTGGTTGAAGTTGCCGAGAGCAACACCCACCATGTACTCACCGCTGGGAACCGCATCGGAACCGGTGCCCTCGGTTTTTGCCGTCAGGCCCTCGGCCACAAGGGCCCAGGCGATTTCATCGACTTGCGTGTTGGGGTCGTTGCCTGTGGAAGCTAGAAACTTTTCGAACTGACGGAAGCGCTCCGGAAGCACCTGCTCCCGCAACTGAGGAAACCATTTTAGAGTGCGCGCTGTTTTCAAGTCAGCGTAGCCAAATTCCCCGACATCTTTGGGAAACATCGCGATGACGTCCGAGCCAAGCGTGCCGGCCTGCGAGCGCATGGGCAGCATGCATGCCACACCCAGCAAGACCGCTATCGCCACGAGTCTATGCATTGCCGGCCCGCTTGGGGTCGCGCCCGAAATCCCAATGAGATTCATGAAGTACTCCTTTCAAGGGCCGGTGAAAACTCTATTCTACGCGGTCGTCGTGCGGGGTGCATGCTCCAATCGCTCCCGCAGAGACACGATCTTGGAACGGGTCAGCGCCACATAGGCGCTATCTGTGATCTCATCGAGATTAATCTCGACATTGGCCAAGGCCCCGCGCGCCCCCGCCGCGGACAGCCAGCGTGCTACTTCCAAGTCTGACCTCATGGATGCTGCCGCGACAGCCTGCAGTTGTCCCAAACGTTCGAAAAGGGCAACGCTCTGCTCCGCTACCTGGAGGGGAACATCCGCGGCACCGTTCATAGTGGCTTGGACGGACTCCTCGCGAAACTTGATTTCCTCGGTCGTGCCTTGCGGAAGTTTGAACGCGGCCATCACGGCCTCATACGAAGCCGCGTCGCGGTCAATGGCCTCCACGAGCACGTCGGCAGTGCGGCGCAAGGCGTCCAGTTCCTCCGAGAGCCGCTCGACATGAGCCGCCTGCGACTTCTTCTTGCGCGAGAGGCCCGCAACCATCTGGCCAAGAGACGCAGCCAGTGCGCCGGCCAAAGCCGAAACGCTGCCTCCGCCAGGAGTTGCGCTGGGCGCTGCCACGGCGTCCAGGAACGGGCGCGCCAGACTTGCCAGCTTACCGTCCCTAGGAGTTTCGAGCGGTGCGCCGCTCAGCGCTGCCTCCAGCTCATTTTCAAGCACCTGCGCTGGAGAGAAGTTTTCCAGTTGCAAAAAATAGTCAGCGGCCAGTTCGATCGCCTTTTTGGGAATCAGGCCGACGATTTCGCTTCCCACGGCTACAGCGCCATAACGTTCCGCTTCGCGTTTGACCATTTCATAGACGCGGTGCATCGGAGTCTGCTCAAAATCCGTGAGATTGATCGAGACCTGCGCCAGATTGCGGGCCTTCAGCTCCACACCCATGGACTTGACGTACCGAAGTCCGCCGGAGGAGAACCGGATGGCTTTGGCGATCTTGTTGGCAATGCCCACGTCCGAAGTATTCAGGTTTACGTTGTAGGCGATCAGAAACTTGCGCGCTCCCACTACGGTTACTCCCGCCGTTGGATGCACCTTCGGTTCGCCGACATCGGGCTGGCGATCGTGATCGTGTTTCATCACATCGCGCAGCCCTTCAAACTGCCCGCGACGCACATTCTCGAGATTGACGCGGTCCGGGCGCGTAGCCGCGGCCTCGTAGAAAAACACAGGAATTCGATAGCGCGCCCAAATTTCCTGGCCAGTACGCCGCGCGAGCGCCACGCAATCTTCGATGGTGACGCCCTCGATCGGAATGAACGGCACGACGTCCGTGGCGCCCACTCGAGGATGCGCACCGGAGTGTTTCGTCAGGTCGATCAGCTCCATGGCCTTGCCGACGCCGCGGAGCGCGGCTTCTGCCACTGCGTTCGGCTCGCCTGCCAGAGTGATGACGCAGCGGTTGTGGTCAGCGTCCATTTCGCGGTCGAGGACGTAGACGCCGGGAACGGCGCTCATCGCGGAGACGATGGCTCCGACCTTTTCGGAATCACGTCCTTCGGAAAAATTCGGCACACATTCAATCAGTCGTTTCATCGCAAACGTGTCCCTCGCGCCTCACTGCACCATAATAGGAGATTTCGAGCCTCGGGAGCCACCTGCGCGCTGCTCGAGTTGCCTGGCAGGGAATAGAACCGTGCACGGATTATTTGGGCGGCTTGATAAACGGACTCGGCGGGGGATATCTTTTGTCGCCCGCCGGCGGCATTGGGGAGAAATCTTTGCTCACGCGTGGCAACGCGGGCGGAGTGTACTTTTTCGACGGCAAAGCTGCCAATGGCTGCCGCTCCGGCTTCTTCGGAGCCTGTTCTCCCTTCAGAAAGCGCAGCAACTGCCTGGCAAAAAAAATGATTCCCACAATCCAGAGACTGATAACCGCCGCCTCGTCGAATTCGAGACCAAAGCCCGCGAGAAAGAACGTTATGACGCAGAAGAGAATTCCCAAGAAAAGGTAAAAATGCTCCGCAAGCAGTGATTTCTGCTCAGACTTCTTCAGTTGCAGAATCTTTATCTTTTTGACCGGCTTCTTCCGCGGATTAGATTGTGGCATTGTTCGCGGCATAAACCACGGCCCCACGCTTGATGGTCATCCAGCAGTTGCTCACCCCAAAATAATAAGGAATTTCGCGGTAATCGGCCACTTCGAAGACGGCCAGGTCCGCGAATTTGCCAACCCCGAGCGATCCGATGTGGTTTTCGCGGCGCAACGCGTACGCCGGATTGATCGTCGCGGCGGCAATGGCTTCCGCGGGTGTCATGCGAAGCAGGCTGCAGGCCAGCGACAAAATCATTGGCATGCTCAGCGTGGGGCTGGTGCCGGGATTGTAGTCGGTGGCCAGTGCCACGATGGCACCCGCATCGATCAACTTTCGCGCGGGCGCGTATTTATTCAAGCCAAGGTGGAAATCGCAACCGGGCAGAAGCGTCGCCACCGTGTTTGAATTGGCCAGCGCCGCGATGTCCCTGGAATTGACTTGCTCAAGGTGGTCACAGCTGGCCGCTCCCAGATTTACGCCCAGTTGCGCTGCGCCGGTGCGCGTGAGTTGTTCCGCGTGCACTCGCGGCGTCAGCCCATGCCGCTTGCCCGCTTCCAGGATTTGTCTGGATTGCTCCCGAGTGAAGGCTCCACGGTCGCAAAAGACATCGCAGAATTCCGCGAGTTTTTCATGCGCTACTTCGGGAATCATTTTTTCCACGACCAGCGCGATATATTCGTCCACGCCTAACGAAGTTCCCCGGTATTCCGCAGGGACCACGTGGGCGCCAAGGAAGGTCGAAATAATATCCACCGGCTGTTCCGTGGCGAGATCCTTGTGAAGCCGAAGAATTTTCAATTCGCTGGCGACATCGAGGCCGTAACCGCTCTTAGCTTCAATCGTTGTTGTCCCGTAAGCAAGGAACTGGCGGAGCGCATGACGCGCTCGCCGCTTAAGCGCTTCCGCAGTGGCCGCCCGCAGCTTTTTCACGGAGTTCAAGATTCCTCCGCCTTTGCGCGCGATCTCTTCATAGCTCGCGCCGGCGATTTTCAGTTCATACTCTTCCCCGCGGCTCGCGGCGTGGATCAGGTGTGTGTGCGAATCGACGAAACCGGGAAGCACGATGCGGCTTCCGACATCTAGCCGCTCGGCGATGGTTGCTTCGGGCAGGGACTCCACCTTTGTTCGTGTTCCGACCGCCGTGATCAGCCCGTCGCGTACAAGTAGCGCTCCGTTACGGATGATCCCGAGCTCAGCGAGCGCGGCACCGCGGCGAGGACCTCGGCCGCGCAGAGTCAGGAGTTGAGAAGCGCCCGTAATGAGCAGGGAATTAAGCAAGGCCCGGCTATTATGCCGGATAGTGGATGATGGTGCACACTGCGAGAAAGAACGGACGTTCTCAGCCAGCCAGCGATTCCTAAACGCCCGGGAATGCCGGCGGCCGAATTTCAAAAGGTGGAGAACGTCTGTTCCGCTGCCTCAGGCTCTTGCGGCCTGCCCTTTATAGGCAGGGACAAAAACCTTTTGCACGAACTCTTCAAACGAAGTAGACGTCGTATTGCTGGGCGAACGAGTCTCCAGAGCCCGCATATAGCCATTATTCAGGGCGTCGGCCATTTCACATAGTAAGGTTGCGAGGTTGCTTGGACATGCCCATTTGCGTCATCGCTTGGACCACTTGATCCTCGGGCAACTGAACGTAGCTGAGATCGGGCTTTCCGATAATTGATCCAACGATCTTAGCGACTTCCGTGTAAGTGAGATCGCGCTGGCCGTGCAATTCGCGGGTCTGCTGACCGGTGAAATTGAGATCCAGCAGCGCTTCCGCAACCGCCGCGCCAATGTCCCGGGTCGCGATCATGGGAATCGAGAGATCAGGGCGGACTGGACCGGCCATCTTTCCAAGATTCTTGATCACTCCCGCCTGAGGCAAAGTGTTTTCCATAAAATACCCAGCGCGGAGGTGAAGGGCATTCAGTTTAGAAACTTGCGAAAGTTTCTTCTCGAAGTCGTGAAGTCCGACGACCGGACCGGTCTTATCAGGTTTATCAGCGCCAATACTGCTCAAGACTACGACGTGCATGACTTTCGCGGCTTCCAGGGCGCGGCAGATCGAATCTGTCACTTGGTCCTGAAACGCGCGGATATCGGGGCTGGTTATGTTAGGGGGAATCATGGCATAAACGCAGCGCGCACCCTTGAATGCTTCGGTCAAGGCGGCAGAATCAACGACATCGGCGACAAATGCTTCCGCGCCGCGTGAGGTAAATCGCGCAAGATGTTCTTTGCTTCGCCCGACCACTCTTACCTTTTGTTTCTTCGCCAGCAGAGTTTCGGTGGCGACACTGCCCGTGTTTCCTGTGGCACCTAAAATGACGTACATGGCCTCCTCCTGAGGAACTACTCCCCGTAGGATGCGCGAGGGAAGGAGAGAGATGCGCTACAGCATCGGAATTTTTACGTTATTTTTTTTTGCGAATTCAACGGCTTCGGAATATCCGGCGTCCACGTGACGCGCGATTCCCGTTCCGGGATCATTGGTTAGCACGCGCTCGATGCGAGCGGCCATTTCTTTTGTGCCATCGGCGACGGTCACTTGCCCGGCGTGCTGTGAATAGCCGATTCCCACGCCGCCCCCGTTGTGAATCGAAACCCAGGACGCGCCGCTCGCGGTATTCAGAAGAGCGTTGAGCAGCGGCCAATCCGCGACGGCGTCCGAACCATCGAGCATGGACTCGGTTTCGCGGTAAGGCGAAGAGACCGAGCCGCAATCAAGATGGTCGCGACCCATCACGACGGGCGCTTTCACTTCGCCGCGCGCGACGAGTTCATTCAACGCCAAGCCGAACTTGTCTCGCTCGCCGTAACCCAGCCAGCAAATCCGCGAAGGCAGCCCTTGGAACTTCACACGTTTCTGCGCCAGTTTGATCCAGCGCGTCAGGTGTTCGTCGTGAGGAAACATTTCGAGAACAAGCTGGTCCGTACGCGCGATATCGGAGGCCTCGCCGGAGAGCGCCGCCCAACGGAACGGCCCTTTGCCTTCGCAGAAGAGCGGACGGATATAGGCGGGCACAAATCCTGGGAAGTCATACGCGTTTTTGACGCCGGATTCGAAGGCGAACGTTCGAATGTTGTTGCCGTAATCAAACGTCACCGCGCCGAGCTTCTGCAAATCGAGCATTCCTTGTACATGCGCGGCAATTGCGGCCAATGCATGTTTGCGATATTCCTGCGGATCTTTTTTTCGCAGTTCGAGAGCGGCTTCGAGAGACATGCCATTCGGCACGTACCCGCCGATGGGATCATGCGCGCTGGTCTGGTCCGTCAAGAGATCCGGCACCACGCCGCGCTTCGCGAGCTCCGGGATCAAGTCGGCGCAGTTGCCCACCAGTCCCACCGAAGCCGCTTCGCGTTTGCGCACGGCATTTTTCAGAATGCGCAGGGCTTCGTCGAGGCTCGTGACCATCACGTCGCAATAGCCGCCTTTGACTCGCCGCTTGATGCGTTCGGGGTCGACGTCAATCCCGAGAAACGCCGCACCGTTCATAGTGGCCGCAAGGGGTTGCGCGCCGCCCATCCCGCCCATGCCGCCGCTGACGACGAGTTTTCCGGCCAAATCACCGCCAAAATGCTTTCGTGCCGCCGCTGCAAAGGTTTCGTAAGTGCCCTGCAGAATCCCCTGCGTGCCGATGTAGATCCAGCTCCCCGCAGTCATTTGGCCGTACATCATCAGGCCCGCGCGGTCGAGCTCCCGGAATTTTTCCCAGTTGTTCCAGTGTCCGGTGAGATTGGAATTGCAGAGCAGAACGCGTGGGGCGTAATCATGCGTCCGAAAGACGCCCACGGGTTTACCCGACTGCACCAGCAGAGTTTCGTCTGATTCGAGCGCCTTCAGCGACCGCACAATCGCGTGGAAGCACTCCCAGTTGCGCGCTGCTTTGCCCGTTCCGCCGTAAACGACCAGGTCTTCGGGCTTCTCGGCCACTTCCGGGTCGAGATTGTTCATGAGCATGCGCAGAGCCGCCTCTTGCTGCCAGCCTTTGCAGGAAAGCTGCGTGCCGCGCGCAGCGCGAAACGGGCCTTTCGACAGCCCGCTATCGGCAACGGTTCCGGAAAGAGTCGCGCACATAAGGGAACTCCGCGCTTCATATTAACGCAGCCCCGCTTTCGGCACCACATTCGCGGCTCCTGGCATCGGCCAGGATTGCGCGCCGAATTGGCCTAAGGTAAAGTCAAGGCATCCGATGAACTACGGCACGCTCCCTTCACGGCTACTCAACAGCATCGACTCTCTTCCAAATCCGCGCGCGCAGATGTTTCGCGGGGCGGATGGATGGAATTCGTTCTCCTCTGAAGAATTCCTTCGCCGCGTCGCAGGACTCTCCACGGCGTTTGTCGAACTGGGCGTAAAACCAGGCGACCGGGTCGGTCTCTTCGCCGCCAATCGTCCGGAATGGCATGTGGCTGATTTTGCGATTACCGGCGCGGGCGGCGTCACGGTTCCCGTCTATTTCAACGAATCGCCGGAACGCATCATCTACATCCTTAAGCATTGCGGCGCCAAGTGTGTGTTTGCCGCCGGCGCCGCGCAGATGCAAAAGCTACAAGCCATTCGAGCGCAACTGCCGGAGCTGGAACAAGTCGTCCTCGCCGATAGCGGACCGCAACTTCCGTCGGATTGCTTGTGTTACGAGACCTTGATTTCCACCGCGGGCGGCGCCGATATCGCGTCGTACCGCATGCGCGCCTCGCAAGTTTTGCCCGGCCAGCTGGCCTCGCTGATTTATACGTCAGGCACAACGGGCGAGCCCAAGGGAGTCATGCTCACGCATTCGAACTTTTGTTCGAACGTCACGGACACTTGCGTCAATCTCAAATTCGACCCGAAGGAAGATGTAGCCATCTCCTTTCTGCCGCTTGCGCACGTGTATGGCCGCATGGTGGACTACACTCATCTTTTCCACGGCGTAACCATTGCTTATGTGGAAGCCGTCGAGCAAGTCGCACAGGCGCTGCTGGAGGTTCATCCCACTCTCCTCGCCGCCGTGCCGCGCGTGTTTGAAAAAATCTATGCGCGCATTGTCGAACAGGGCAGCAAGCGCACTGGCCTTCATCGGAAAATCTTCGATTGGGCCATGGGCGTGGCGAGCCGCTCGGCGATGTGGCGCTCCGGTGAAAAATCCGCAGGCGTGCGCCTCAAGGCCGAATGGCGGATTGCCGACAAACTTGTGTATTCGAAGATTCGAATGGGGACGGGCGGAAGATTGCGAGTCGTTCTTTCCGGCGGAGCGCCGCTTGCGAAAGAGCTCGCCGAATTTTTCTGGGCCGTGGGCGTGCCGATTTATCAGGGGTACGGGCTAACGGAAACTTCTCCCGTTTTGACCTCCAACTATCCCGATAACCGCATGGGAAGTTCCGGCAAGCCAATTCCTAACGTCGAGCTGCGCATCGCGGAAGACGGCGAAATCCTTGCCAAAGGTCCCTGCATCATGCAGGGTTACTACAAAAGCCCCGAAGCGACCCGCGAAGTTCTGACCGCGGACGGCTGGTTCAGCACCGGCGATATCGGCTATCTCGACAAAGACAACTATCTCTTCATCACCGACCGCAAGAAAGATCTCATCAAGACGGCCGCCGGCAAATTTGTCGCGCCGCAGCCTATCGAGAACGCACTGAAAACCAGTCCGTACGTTTTGAACGCCATGGTCGTGGGCGACAAGCGAAAATTTGTCTCCGCCCTTATCGTTCCCAACAGCGTAACGGTCGTAGCGAAGGCTGCCGAGAAGGGAATCAAGTTTTCTTCGAAGGAAGAGATGGTCGCAAATCCGTGGGTTCGCTCGCTGCTCGACGCCGAAGTGAAGCGCCTGACCGCCAATCTCGCGCAGTACGAAACCATCAAGCGCTTTGCGCTCTTGCCCGAAGATTTCACTTTCGACAACGGCAGCCTCACGTTTACTTTGAAGTTGCGCCGCCGCGTAGTTGAGCAACAGTTTCACGATGTCATCGAACGCCTCTACGCGGACGTCGCAGAGCCGCGCCCCATCCTGCAGGATTGATCCAAAAAAGTGGCGCCGCATCTCTGAAGCGGCGAAGAATCAGCTTTCTTCCTGTTTCGCCCCCCTTCAATCTTCCACGCAGATTTTCCTTCTTCCGATTTGTCCCCCGGCCCGCGGAGGGCTAAAATCTCGTTGAGGTTTCCCATGTCCGATGATCTGGTTATCGCAGGCCGCGCCTTCAAATCTCGCCTGATTGTGGGCACCGGCAAATACCGCAGCTTCCCCGAAATGGCTCGCGCGCACGCCGCTTCCGGCGCGGACATGGTCACCGTGGCCGTGCGTCGCGTGAATCTCACCGACCGTTCGAAAGAATCGCTTCTTGATTACATCGACCGCGAAAAAATCTTTATCCTGCCGAACACGGCCGCTTGCTACACGGCCGACGAAGCCATTCGCACCGCGCGGATGGCCCGCGAAGTCGGCCTTTCCCATTGGATCAAGTTGGAAGTCATCGGCGACCAGCAAACTCTCTTCCCCGACACCGAGCAACTCATTGAAGCCACGCGCGTCCTCGTCAAAGAAGGCTTTGTCGTCCTGCCCTATACCAATGACGATTTGATTGCCGCGCGCAAACTCATCGACGCAGGCGCCGCCGCGGTCATGCCACTCGCCGCGCCCATCGGTTCCGGTCTCGGCATTCAGAATCCCGCCAATCTTCGCATCCTTCGCGAACGCATCACCGAAGTCCCCATGATTGTCGACGCGGGCGTAGGCACCGCCTCCGACGCGGCGGTTGCGATGGAGTTGGGCGCCGACGGCGTCCTCATGAACACCGCCATTGCGGAAGCCGCCGACACCGTCCTGATGGCAGAAGCCATGCGCGAAGCAGTCTCCTCCGGCCGCAAAGCCTGGCTCGCCGGTCGGATGCCGAAACGCCTGTTCGCGTCCGCTTCCTCGCCTCTGTCAGGTGTGGTTCGCTAGCGTGGCTGGAATCGTCTTCCTCGGATGAAACAATCGTTCTACGGCGCCCCGCGAAATCCTGGCTATTCCTAGGCGCTCCGCTTTCTCGCAACTCGCGACATTGTCTTCTTCAGTCGCCTTGGCAGTCTTCCGCGCCGCGAACGCTAATTTCAGTCGGGGTGGGCGTGGCGCCAGTTCCAGTATTCACGCTGCTTCTCGCTACTTAATTTATTAAAATCGCGGTATTCATAATGCCGCTCGCCCAGCCACACCCGGTAGGCATGATCCTCTCGGGCGTTCCAATAATGATAGTCGCTGTGATACGAGTCGTAATACCTCACTCGAGCGGCACAGCCACTCGTCAAAAGTGGCGCAACCATCGCAGCGCTCAACACCAGGGCCCCTGCAATTCCTTTCATTCGGAACATTTCGCTCTCCTCTTTGGGATGAGGGTGGATTTGCTTCTTGCTGTATCTCGTACAGCAAAGCCCGCAGAGCGCCTCGTGGATCACGGGGCTCTAAAGGTCTGCTATTATTTTGAACACAAAAATGGCGCGAAGGTTGCGGTTCCCTTCAAAAGTTTGCGGAGTGAGTGGGAGGACTTAGGCCCTTCAGCTACGCCTGCGCCGCTTTTCGTGCCTGCTCGGCGTCGTAACTCTCTCCGTAAATCGAAGGCACCTTGGCTCCCATGCATCGCAAGTACGAACTCAATTGTCCGCGATGATGAATCGTGTGATTTAGCCCCATCGTTAAAAACATGACTGCCGGCCACTGGAACATCCCTCGAAAATCCACCATCTTGACTAATTGCTCGCCAGTCGATTTTGAAATCTGTTCAACGCCAGCGGCATGCCGTTGTTCATACCACGCCACAACCTCGGCAGGCGTTTTCGCTCCTTCCGGAATCACTGCTGCAGTGCTGAACTGTCCGTTGATCACCGCATCCAGGAAGCGCACGTCGGAAGCCGCGATATGTCTCAGCAGATCATTCGCGGTCTTCGATACGGGATCAGGACGGTAGTCGGATTTATCAGCAGGCACCGCTGCCATCACGTTCTTCGTAGTCGCACTTTCTCTTTTCAAAACCGGAAGGTACACATCTTGCGCCAAGAACATCGCGTTCGCTGCAGTCATCTCTTTCATTGTTTGTCCCTCACTGGCAATTCTAAGATTCCGTTTGCTCCTGCTGGTCCTGCCTGCAGGAGCCCATCGACCATTTCACACAGTATGCCTCTTGGGGCCGCAAAAGTCAGGTGCCTCGCTTAGCCGCATGTGCCGCACACTGTCACCCCGAATTCCATGTGTCTAATTATTGTCCTTTGTCCTCTTTCGGTTTTCTCATTCTTCATCGTTGGCTTGTCCGATGGTCGCGGCTCCCGGACTATTTCAAGATGTTCTCCGCCGGAGCCTCCCAAAATAGTTTTAGTGCTTCACGCGTATCTTGCACGCGGAATTCACTGTTCGTCGGAACAGGATATTAGCAGCGCACAGCGCTGCCGTTCTGTCCTCCAAGGATCGCCGCCTCCTCCTCATAATTGTTTGCACAGAAAACGAGGATGATCGATTCGCATGCATCTCACTTTTGCCAAGAAAATCAGCGAATGTCCAGTCTGCGAGAGCAGTTCGGTACGAAGATCCAAAAGAAAAGGTTTCGTCGAGCGTATCTGGTTCCGGTTGGCGTTCGTTTGGCCCTATCGCTGCAAAAGCTGCGACTTGCGTTTCTGGGGATTCCACCGTTCTTATCCCATTTCGCACAAAGATTCCGCCTTCGTCCTGGGGCGCGATGACATGCGGAGCGGGGCATTGCAGGGTTAAGTAATCCATAAACTCATTCGTACCGCAGCGTCTGCATCGGGTCCACTTTCGTCGCTCGTCTCGCCGGGATATAACAAGCAGCAAGCGCGACGCAGCAAAGCACTGCTGTCACGCTCGCGAACGTCGCCAGGTCAGTCGCCGCGATTCCAAACAGCAAACTCGCCATCAGCCTTGTAAAGAAAAGCGCCAGAAGCAGCCCAAATCCAATTCCTATCAAAATGATTGCCGCTCCCTGTTTCATCACCAGCCCCAGCACGTCGCTGCCTTGCGCGCCCAGCACCATCCGCAAGCCAAACTCCTTCGTCCTCCGCGCCACCGAATAGGAAATCACTCCATAAATTCCGAGCGTCGCGATCGCCAGGGCCACCACGGAAAACAGCGTCAACAGCAAGCTCAGAAACCTGGGCCGCGCCTGCGCCCCGGAAAGCACCTCTTCCATCAGGCGCACATCTGCAAGCGGCAAAGATGGGTCCAGCTCGTTCATCTGCCTGCGCACTTCTCCCGCCAGCGACAGCGGATTTCCGCTGCGTGCTCGCAACACCACGTACATGTCCGAAACGCCTGCGGCCGCCGGCTGACGGTACGGCAGATACAATTCCGTTCCCGCCGGCCGGTCCAGTCCCGCGTTTTTCACGTCGTCCACGACACCGATCACCGTGCACCAATCTTTGCCGGGACGCACCCGCCTGCCGATCGGGTTTTGGTGCGGCCAAAAGGTCATCGCCATCGTCTTGTTGATGATCACCACCGGCGGTGCGTTCTGGATGTCCCGGTCGTCGAACAATCGCCCGTCCATCAGCCGTATCCCCATCGTCGCGAAATAGCCCGGGCTCACCGCTTGATAGAAATCCACGTTTTCGATGGGTCCTCCCTCAGTCTTCACGAACCCCTCGATGTCCGTGTCGTCCATGTTCGGCGGCCTCATCGGCGGCAATCCCGAAACCAGCGCCGCCGATTGCACTCCCGGAAGATTGCTCAGTCGTCCCTCGAGCCGCGTCCAGAAATCCGTGATCTTTCCCGGGTCCGTATACGTTCCGCTGGGCAGCGACACGAGCATCGTAACGACGCCGTCAGGCCGTAGGCCCGTGTGTACCTCCTGCAGTTTCCAAAACGCCCTCACCATCAACCCGCAGCAAATCAGCAGGACCAGCGCCATCCCTAGCTCGACCGCGACCAGCGCGCGCCGGAAAAACTGCGCCCCGGCCGCTGCTGTCGTGCTTCCCGCCGTATCCTTCAGCGATTCTGAAATCCCGCTGACGATCAGCGGCGCCAGCGGCGCCAAACCGAACAGCACGCCCGTCACTAGGCTCGTGACCAGCGTGAACACCAGCACCCGCCAGTCCATCGCGATTTCATCCGCCCGCGGCAGTCCACCTGCGTTCGTCAGTTGCACCAGTCGTACGCCTGCGAACGCAAGCGCTATCCCCAATATTCCGCCGCACATTGCTAGCAGGATTCCTTCCGTCACGAACTGCCGCGCCAGCCGTGCCAGGCTCGCTCCCAGCGCGCCTCGAATTGCAATCTCCCTCCGTCTCGCCTCAGCGCGTGCCAGCAACAGATTCGCCACGTTCACGCTCGCGATCAGCAGCACGAACACCACCGCTCCCAGCAGCATCAAGAGCGCAGGCCGTACGCTTGAAACCACTTCGGCCTGCAACGGGTAACTGACCAGAGTGTGATCCTTTGGATTAAGACTGTGCGTGTGTGGCGCGCGATTTTCGCCGTAGCTCTGAACAAGCGACGCCAGCTCACCCTGCGCTTGCGCCGGCGAAACGCCGGGTTTCAGCCGTCCAAGCAAATAATAATTATGCGAGCCACGTCCCCCCGGCTTCGCGGGATCGAGCTGCAGCGCCGTCCATACCTGCGCCGGGTCCTGCTGGCCGGGCGGAAACTGAAAACCTTCCGGCATCACCCCGATGATCGTGCATTTCGTGCCGTTCAACCGCGTTTCTCGTCCCACCACGTTTCGATCGCCGGCAAAGACGCTCTGCCATGTTCCATAAGAAATGTCGGCGACAAGGCTGGCTCCCGGCACATCGTCCGAGGGCGCGATCAACCGCCCGGCAATCGGGCTGACTCCCAGCGTCTCCAGCAATCCTCCGCTCAAATACGCTGCCGTGACCCGCACCGGCTCCACGTTGCCCGCAAGGTTAGCCCCGCTTGTGATCCACGCATCGAGCGATGCCCACGAATGCGTATCCCTCCGCAGATCGAGAAATTCCGGCCCAGACGCCCAGAACCGGTGCAGCCCGCCGTTCGGAAACGTCGGAAACTCCGTGTAGATTCGAATGAGTTGTTCCGGGTGCGCGTAGGGCAGCGGCCGCAGCAGCACCGCGTTCACAACCGTAAAAATCCCGGTGGTCGCCCCAATCCCCAGCATCAGGCACAACACTGCAGCCGTCGTGAATCCCAGATTCTTGCGCATCATCCGCAGCGCAAACTGCACGTCCTGCCACAACGTCCCCATTCATGTCCCCCGCTACCACTATCTACAATCTACGTTCAAACGCAGCTTTAGTTCCCGGCCTTCGCAACTTTTTTCTGGCTGCTCTCCTACTGACGCGCCAGCCGTCCTCTTGTTTCCGGCTTCCGTCTGAAAGCACATCTTCGGTCCCAATCCTGAGTCTTCCTCCTACGCGAATAGCCTGCCGGGGTACGCAGGGAGATTACGCCCTTGCTCGCAGCGCGCTGTGATGCTAAAATGTATCACATGAAGAGAGCTTCCGTTCGTGACCTCCGCTACCGCTTCTCTCTTGTCGAGGACCTCCTCCGCGAGGGCCAGGAGGTCCAGATCACCAAGCGCAAGCGCGTCATCGCGCGCCTATTGCCCCCTGAGCCGTCTGCTCCTGTCGCCATGCCTGATTTTCTCGGTCGCATGAAAAAAATCTTCGGAAAAAAGCGCATGAAAAGTTCCGGGGCAGAACAAATTGCTCGCGGCCGCGAGGAACGTTTTTGACCATTTTCGCCGATTCCAGCTTCCTCTTCTCCCTTTACGTTCAGGACGCCAATTCTCCCGCTGTCGCCGCGCGTGTAAAACAAACAAAGCTTCCTCTGCTCTTCACGGACCTCGGCGAGCTCGAAATTGCAAATGCTGTCGCGCTGCGCGTCTTCAGAATGGAGCTGCAGCCTCTTGAAGCCAGAGAAGTTCTGGCCTTGTTTCGCCGCGACGCGGAGTCCGGCGTCCTCCGCATCATCCCTGTTCCCTCCGCCGCTTATCAGCAAGCGGCCCAAATTGCCGCCCGCTATACTCCTGCTCTCGGCACGCGCACGCTCGATATCCTTCAAGTCGCTTCCGCTCTCGCGCTTAAGGCCGACACCTTCTACACTTTCGATCGAAAACAGGCCAAACTCGCTTCTTCTCTAGGCTTGCGCATCCTCTAGCCACAACCCGGTCATCTGCTTGGCCTCTCACACGCGTCTCCAAGTGCTGCCGCATCACATTGTCCTGAACAAGAAGTGCCACGTTATATCCACCAGCGCATGCACAATCGCCGAAGCAAAAATCGATCCCGTCTTCCGCCACGTCCATCCATAAAAAGTCCCCGCAATCGTCGCCAGAATCACGTACCGCCAGTTCGGAAATCCCAGATTCGTGATGTGTGAGAATCCAAACAGCACCGACGCCGTCCACCATCCCGCCAAATCGCTCTTTGAAGCTCGCGAAAGCATATTCTGCAGCAACCCGCGGAACAGCAGCTCCTCCGGCCAAGCCGTAAAAAAAAGTATCCCCAACGAAGTGAGCGCCAGCGAGGACCACGCGTGCCACTGCGGTGCAAACGTAATGAACCGCATGCCCCTCCCGAGCACAATCGCGATGCACGCAAACACCGCGAAGCTCCCAAAAACGAAAAATCCCCAGTGCTTTCCCCATCCAATCGCGTAGCCAATTCCATCCACGCGCCGCACCAGAACGAACACCGCCAGCGCGACATTCACCGCCAGCAGCACCGTGAACACATAGGCAAGCCGCGCGCTCGGATACGGCCACACAAAATGCGACGGCCCAAACTTGACCGCCACCCAAACGCCCGCAAGCACCAAAAAATCCTGCCACGCTCCCGCCGGTCGCCGCTCCGCCGAAGCCGCCAGCGCCAGCGGCACAAACACAAAGATCGCCACCGCCCCGACCCGCAAAATCCCAAACGTACTCGTCCCCACTCCATAAATCAGATAAACCAGAAACGCCGCGCAGCCTAGCAGCACACCTCCCGCCAGACCGAACCGCGCCGCCAGCCCGTCGCCAACTCCTTCCGCCGCAAACAGCAGCATCACCAAAAAATAAAACGCAAACGCCGTCAACGTTGCCGCAAACACTCGCCCGCCATATCCCTGCCACGTCGCATACAGCGCCCCCGTCAGGCACAGCCCGGCCCACAGCCCGAGCATCGGAAGCACACCGAGTTGCCGCGTCGCTGGCAAATTTTCTCCTCTGAAATCACAATAGTGCGTGAAGATTGTAGCGCAGAGGCATGGCTTCCCAAATTCACTCCAATCACTCGACTCCACTTCCGAAAACCGCGCGCTTCTGCATTAGCATCTCTCCGCAGTCGGGATGTAAACGATGAAGCGCCTCGCCTACATCGACTGGATGCGCGGCCTGGCCTGCGTCCTGATGTTCCAGACACACTGCTACGACTCCTGGCTCAGCCCACAAGCGCGCGAATCCTCCTTCTTTCGCTGGTCTCAGCTCGGTGGCACGCTCCCCGCTCCGCTTTTTCTCTTTCTCGCCGGCGTTTCTTTCGCACTCGTTACCGGAGCGCCTCCGCGAAAAAGGCGCCCTCCCCGCCGCCATCGCCAAAACCACCATCCGCCGCGGCGCGGAAATCTTCGCTCTAGGCCTTCTCTTTCGAATTCAGGAGTACGCCCTAGGCTACCGCTGGTCTCCCTGGACCGACCTCTTCCGCGTCGACATCCTCAACATGATCGGCCTGTCCATCATGTTGATGGGCGTTCTATGCTGGCTCAGCGCACGTCGCAGCCCTTCAAATCCCACCACACTTACACAAAGCGTCGCCGCCTCCCGGCTCCGCAACATTCTCGCCTCTCTCGCGGCCGCCACCGCCATCGCCTTGGCCACTCCGTTTCTCTGGACCACCTACCGCCCACGCCAGCTCCCCTGGCCCATCGAGTCCTACGTCAACGGCGTCCACGTCTTCGGCACGCCGCAGCCTTGGCTCTTTCCGCTTTTCCCTTGGTCGGCGTTCGCCTTCGTCGGCCTCGCCGTCGGCTTCTTTCTCTTCACCTCCATCGCCAGACGCCACGAGTCCCTCGTCTTCGCCGCCCTCGGTGGCACAGGCATTCTTGCGTGCCTTCTTTCATTGTTTTTCGATCGCTCGCCTCTGCAGCTCTATCCCGTCTACGACTACTGGCACACCAGCCCCAACTTCTTCCTCATGCGCTGCGGCGTCCTTCTCATCATCCTTTCTCTCATCTATGCGTGGTGCCGCTGGGGCTTGGCCCAAATGGGTTTCAGCCCCATCATCCAGATCGGCAAAACCTCTCTTCTCGTCTATTGGGTTCACATCGAATTTGTCTACGGCCGCCTCTCCATCCTTCCCAAGCGCCAATGCAGCTTTCTCGAAGCCTCCGTAGGCTTGCTCACTATTTCTCTGGCCATGCTCCTGCTCTCGCTTCTTCGCACCGGCTGGAAAAACCGCCGCACCAAGGCGCGGAAACTTGCCGCGGCGCCGTCGTCCGCTTGAAGATTTAAATTTTTCGTGGGATCTAACGCAAACCGAAACTTCGCCTTAGGGTTTTACTGCGGGGACCTGCTCCTGCTGCATCTGTTGTTCCTGTTCCTGCGGAATCCGAATGATAATCTCGCCCGGCCGCGCCAACCCAAGATCGTCGCGCGCGATTTTCTCGATCAGCCGCGGATCGCTCTTCAGCGCTTGCCGCTCCTGGTCCAGCGCCGCGTTTTCCTTGTTCAATTGCTGCAACTCTGCCTTCACCTGTTTGATTTCGTTTTGCGTGCGCCGCATCGCCAGAAATCCGTGCGTCCCGAAAATGTTGTGTACGATCATCACCAGCGCCAGCAATCCCAGCAGCATGCTGCCGTACTGCCGCAGCAGCGGCCGCATTTTTTCTTCGACGGTCGCTTGCTTCACTTTTGTCTTCAGCTTTCCAATACCCACTGCATCGCCTCGCTCGCCAGCTTTGTCGAAGCCGCCGCGCTCTCCGCCTCCACATATAAGCGCAGCAGCGGCTCGGTCCCGGATAGCCGCAAAAGCATCCACGAACCGTCTTCAAAACAGAATTTTGCACCGTCAGTCCGGTCAATCGATACTACTTTCCGCCCCACCAGTGTCGAAGCGTCCACCGCCACCTTCTTTACTGCGTTTGCCTTTTGTTCGTCATCCAAGTGCAAATTCTCGCGCACCGGCCAAAATTCTCTCCCCACTTTCTTAAAAAGCTGCCGAATCTGCTCGCCCAGCGAAGCTCCCCGCGCCGCGATCATCTCCGCCACCAGCAAACACGCCAGAATTCCGTCCTTCTCCGGCACGTGCCCGCGAATCGTCAGCCCCGCGCTCTCCTCTCCGCCCAGCGCGATTTTATCTTCCCGGATCAATTGCCCGATGTACTTGAATCCCACCGGCGTCTGGTACGTTTTCTGCCCGTGTGCTTTCGCCGCCGCGTCGATCAATTGCGATGTTGCCACGCTCCGCGCCGCCGCCATTTTCCATCCGCGCGTCTCCACGATGTAGTCGTACACCAACGCCAGAATGTGATTTGGCTGAATCCACGTTCCGTCCCGGTCGATCACTCCAAAACGGTCCGCATCTCCATCCGTCGCCAGTCCCGCCGCTGCTCCCGAATCCGTCACGGCTTTTCGCAACGGCGCCAGATTTTCTTCGCTCACGTCCGGCCCGGTCCCGTCAAACAGACAATCCCGGTTTGTCCGTCTCGCTTGCACCGCGACGCCATGCTCCGCGAGCGCTCGATCCAGATATCCTGCTCCGCAGCCATGGAGCGCGTCTGTCACAAATTGCACGTTTGCTTTTCGCAGCGTCTCGAATCGCAGCAGCTCTTCCAGCCGCTTCAAATAATTCTGGCGAAGATTCACCTTCTCCGTCTTCACCCCGCCCGATGGCACGGCCGGCGCGGTCGGAAACGCACCACTCTTCGCGATAATCCTCGCCACGCGCGCTTCGATATCCTTAGTTACCTCCGGCAGCGCCGGCCCCGCATCCGCCGAGGAAAATTTCAACCCGTGATACTGCGCCGGGTTATGGCTCGCCGTGAAATTGATCGCCCCATCGAGTTTCGCGCGCTGAATCTCGTAAGCCACCGCCGGCGTCGGCGTGAACGTCTCGCAAAGCAGCGTTCGAATCCCGTGCTCCTGCAAAATCACCACCGCAAGCTGCGAAAATTCTTCCGAATAAAATCGCGTGTCGTATCCGACCAGAATCGTCGGCTTCTTCTTTTCCGCCGTCACGTGCTCCGCGATCGCCGTCACCGCCAGCCGCACGTTCGCAAACGTAAAATCCTCGGCAATCAGCCCGCGCCATCCGGACGTGCCGAACTTGATCGGAGAAGCATTCATCGTAGGGGAAGCGCTCATAGCGTCGTATTCTATTCGCAGTTGCTCGCGGACGGAAGCATACTTCGGAATTTTAGAGGGGGAACCGCATGAAGTCCGGCAAAAACTATCGTCTCGTTCTTGTCACTTGCGCGAACCCGCTGCAAGCCAAGCTCATTGCCCGTAGCGTCGTCGAAAAGCGGCTGGCCGCCTGCGTCAACATCCTCCGCAGTCCCGTCGAATCCCACTATCGCTGGAAGGGCCGCGTCGAAAAATCCCGCGAACTCCTGCTCCTCATCAAAACCACCGCAAAAAAACTAACCGCCCTCGAATCCGAAGTAAAACGCCTCCACTCCTACGCCATCCCCGAATTCCTGGCTCTCCCCATCGCTGCCGCCTCCGACTCCTACCTATCCTGGCTCGACGAAAGTGTCTAACTCAGGGCAACATGCGGCATGCCATTCACCTTCTTTGGCGAGGATGGCCGCGAAGCGATATTTCGTCGCGCCGTTTTGCTCCAACCCAATTTCGTGCGTTCAGCCCGGGCCGCATTTTCCTAACCACTAACCACTATCGACTAACCACTTCTTCCTCACACGTACAACAACGCCTGATCCAAATCCGCCATAATATCTTCCACGTCCTCAATCCCCACCGAAATCCTCACCAACCCTTCCGTAATCCCAATTCGCTCTCGCACTTCGGCAGGCATCGATGCGTGTGTCATCTGCGCCGGAAGCGAAACCAGCGTCTCCACTCCTCCCAAACTCTCGGCCAGCGAGCACAACTTCAACTGATTCAAAAATCGCCGCGCCGCCTCCAGTGATCCCAAATCAATCGCCAGCATCGCTCCCGGTCCTTTTTGCTGCCGCCGCGCGAGTTCATGCTGCGGATGTGTCGGAAGTCCCGGGTAAAAAGTCTTTCGCACCTTTGGATGCGCATCCAAATGCCGCGCCACCGTAATCCCGTTCGCGTTGTGTTGCAGCATCCGGATCGCCAACGTCTTGATCCCCCGCGAAATCAAAAAGCAATCCATCGGCGCCAGTCCCGCTCCCGCCGACCGCTGAATAAAATAAATTTTCTCCGCATCCTCCGGCCTCGTCAGCACCACCGCGCCGCCCTGCGAATCGCTGTGTCCGTTCAAATATTTCGTCATCGAGTGCACCACGATGTGCGCCCCTAGCTCGATGGGCCGCTGCAAGTATGGGCTCAGAAACGTATTGTCCACCGCAAGCGCTACGTTCCGCTCCGTCGCCAGCTTGGCGATCGCTCCGATATCCGTCACGCGCATCGTCGGATTCGTTGGCGTCTCGATATAAATCAACTTCGTGTTCGGCCGCATTGCCGAAAACACGCACGCCGGTATCGAGGTATCCACAAAGCTGAATTCCAGCCCAAAATGCACCAGCAGCTGCGTCGACAATCGGTACACGCCTCCGTACACTGCTTCCGAAAGGACAACGTGGTCTCCCGGACGCAACAAGCGGAACACAGCGTCGATCGCCGCCATGCCCGATGTGAAAACGTACGCGCTGTGTCCGCCCTCCAGCTTCGCCACCGTCCGCTCCAGCGCTTTCCGGTTCGGATGATTGGACCTCGAGTAGTCATACCCTTTGTTTTTGCCCAGCTCTTCGTAAACGTACGTCGAGGTTTGGTAAATCGGCGCAACGACCGCACCTGTCGCCGGATCCGGCTCCTGCCCGACGTGTATGGCGTTCGTGGCAAATCCCATGATGTTCTCCTCTTACCTCGATAGCTTTCGCCCCGCTCGCTCGCCCAGTTCCACCGAAAGGAATCTTTTGTGCTTCCAGTCTCTTCAGGAAGCATTCGGACGAAGGGTTGCTCGCTGCACTCGTGGCTTTCGATTCCCTGCGGGGCAGGCTCTTGAGAAGTTACAGGACCGAATCCAGTCAGTCAATTCCGCCGCGCGAAGTTGTAGCTTGGGAGACATCGCTGCGGCCCAGTTCCACGTTCCGCGCCGAGCAGCACCCCGCATCCCAGTTGCATCTTATTCCCGAGCGGAGTAATTTGGCGGGAGAACAAAATTCCGTGGAATATGGGGTCCACTGGGACATGAAGCTTTCTAGGAAGAAACTGGGTAGTCTGCTCTTCGCTTTCTTGATCGCTACGGCTGTCGGTCTTGCAGCTCAGGATCCGCCCGCCGCTCCCCCGAAAGCACCTCCGCAGACCGATGTACCTACCCGGTTCACCATCGAAGTCACCGCAGGTGACAAAGCCGAGCCCGTCGAAAATGCAAGCGTCTACGTCAAGTACATCGAGCAGCGCGAGCTAAGACACGATAAGAAAGTTGAATTGAACGTCAAGACCAACCGCCTGGGCCTCGCGCACGTTCCCGACGCGCCTCTCGGTCGTGCTCTCATCCAGGTGATTGCCGATGGCTGGAAGCCCTACGGCCACTGGTACGATCTCACCGATCCTCACCAAGTCATCAAGATTCGCCTCGAACGACCGCCTAAGTGGTACTGATCTAGTTCCAACGCCTGAAAACGATACGGAAGATTTTTCTGGCGGTGTCGATCCGCGCCGTTTTTCGTTCCGATTTTTCCATTAATCTCATTTTGCGAGATTTGCGCTGTGCACTTTTTCCCGCTCTCCCGCTTTTGCTTCGCCAAAAAAACCGGCTGCACTGAAATTGTGCAAACCGCAGCAGCCCGTTGAAGAAAGTGAAGTTAGCTCTCAGCGCCCCACGCTTTTCCACAAACTTATCAACACTTGTGTTGAAAACTTAACCGTGCAGAAATATTTTCTACAGAGTTCGGCATCCGTCTTGCTGCCGTCTTTCCTTTTTTGACCGCACTCCGACTCGGATGGTACAGTCACTCATCGGATTCCCTAATGAATGAGACATTTGAGGAAACTTTTTCTCTCTTCCAGATGCTGTGGGGCAATATCACTGCCCGTCCGCTTCGCAGCTTTCTCACAGTCATCGCCATCGCCATTCAAGTGATTTTCGTTCTTCTCATTGTGGGACTCACTTCCGGAGTTATTTCCGAATGGGGAAAACGCGTCGAGGGCGTCGGCGCCGATCTTCTCGTCCAGCCACCCAACGCCTCAATTTTCTTCGCGTTCTCCAGCGCCGTCATGCAGGAATCCCTCGGCGACCAAATCGCCGAACTTCCCGGCGTCGATGCCGTGGCTCCCGTCCTCATCCTCACCGAGCCAAAAAGTTTTGTCATCGTCTATGGCATTGATTTTAAGAGCTTCAATGCCCTCAGCCGCGGCTTCTTGTTTCGTTCGGGCCGCCCCTTCGACTCTCCCGACGAAGCCATGGCCGATGACATCATTGCGCAAACCAAACATTTGAAAGTCGGCGACCGCATCACTCTTTTGAATCATACGTTTACGATTTGCGGCATCGTTGCCCACGGCAAAGGCGCCCGCTACTTTATTCCTCTCAAGACCGCCCAGGACATTGCCGGCGCCGAAAAGCGCGTCTCCATGTATTACGTCCGCAGCAAAGGCGACACAGAAGGCACCCGCGCCGAGCTTGTCAAGCTCACTCCGCTCGACCGCGTGCGTTCCATGGCCGAATACGTCACTCTCATGAGTTCCTCGAATCTTCCTCAATTGAGACCCTTTACCCGCACCATGGTCGGCCTCGGCATCGTCATCAGTTTCCTCGTCGTGCTTCTCAATATGCACACCATGGTGATGGAACGCACTCGCGAGATTGGAATTCTCAAAGCGTTGGGGCTTTCCAGGCTGGGCATCCTCCGCATGCTGCTCGGAGAGACTCTTCTTCTTACCGTTGTCGGTTGTTTTTTCGGAATTTTGATTACCTATCTCATTCAGACGATTGTAAGGGCGACCAACCCGAGCCTCCCGATTTTGATCACCTCGCAATGGGTAGTTTCTTCCGCCTTGTTGGCGCTCGCCGGCGCAGTCATCGGCGCCTTGTACCCAACTTTGCGTGCCGCCAGCTACGATCCCGTGGTCGCCCTCGCCTACGAATAATCTCCCTAACCTCGCAGCCGTCCGCCTGTCGTCGTGCAATCCAGCGCGGGGAAAACTCGCCATGTGCTTTTTCGCTACCACGCATCCTCGCCCGATTGCCTCCGTTCCCTCGAACTGGTAGCTTTAGGGCACTCTCCAGTCCTTCCATTCTGGAGATTTCCGCCAACCCGGCGGCATTCACAAATCTAAGGAGCTGCACAATGAAGCGACTGCACGTCATCTTGGTGGCCGCATGTCTGTGCTTCGTAGTCGGGACCGCTGCCCGCGCGCAAATGGGCATGAACTTCTTCAAGAAACCCGCGCTTGCCGACTTTTTCAAACCTGTTGTGGGCTCCGGCGCTGTCTACGAGACGCTCGACTCCGATGGCAGTTCCAACAAGACACCGATGGAAATGACGATCGTTGGCAGAGAAATGGTCGGCATGAAGGAAGCCTATTGGCTCGAGGTTTCTATCCATGAAAAATCCATGAGCGGCCCCATCTACAGCAAGGTGCTTATTTCCAAGGATGATTTCCAGACGCACCGCATCATTTTTCAATTGCCAGGAGCGCCGGCCATGGAAATGCCGCAAAATAACTCTGCCCGGGACGGCGAAAAGATAGGCAAGGACCTGGATAAGTGGAGCCAGGTCGGCACGGAAACGGTCACCGTTCCCGCTGGAACCTTCGTTTGCCAGCATTGGAAAAAGAACGACGGCAAAAACGAAATTTGGGTCAGCGACAAAGTCTCGCCCTTCGGCATGGTCAAAGAAATTGGTTCTGGATCCTCACAGATTCTCGTGAAAGTCATTACCGATGCCAAGGACCACATCACTGGCCCGGTAACTCCTTTCGATCCAAGAGTGTTTCAGCAAATGATGATGAATCAGACTCCCAAGAACTAAGCGCGGCCAGCACGCGTTGCCGTCCCTTGCGTTTTTTTCTCGGAAGTTTGTGTTTTCTAGCTTCGCTTTGTGCAGCTTTGTCTTAGGAGCCGGGAGCGAGAGAGGCAAGTTCGCGGGAAACGTCGTCGATCGTCGATAGCGGGCAGGCCACATGAACTTCCTGGCCGGGTTCCTCGACGTCAATCAGTAAACTTCCATTGTGCGTGCGGACATGGACGTGTTGTTCTTCGTCGCGCACTTCCACGAGCTCAGCTTCCGGATATTTTTGCAGCTCCTTCGCGATGGCATGCACCAGCGGCAAATATTCCGCGGCCTGTTCCCCGGCCGGCTCGAGCTGCCCGCGCGGGATGAAGTGCATGGCCATCGGAACGACCGCCGCAGGCACCCAGACATGCACGTGGTGCGTTTCGCCGCGGCTTTGATCTACATCGACGCGGATGACACCTTCGCGAAAGGTGTAGGCACCCGCCAAGAGAACTGTGGCCCCAAAACCAAGAGCGATTTTTCCCAGCAGAACCATCTCCCTCATCCTTTCGCGTTCCGCGCTTCCCGCGAGGAACTTATCAGGAGCCCCAAATCACAAAACCCGATCCCTAGTCCGAAACGCTCTTTGAATCCATCCACACGCGAATGGTGCTGTCTTCATCTTTCACCGAGACCAATTCCATATCGCCTTGATTCTCAAGAGCGTGCAGGCCGGCAACCACATCCAGCTCATCCTTGCCTGCGGAGAGCAGCGCTTCGACCACCTTCATGGGGACTTTTACCTCGACCTGCGAGGCCTTGGGCTTGTCCTTGTCGTGGACGTGCACCAGAAATTGCCCGTCCTTTTTCGCAACGCTAATATCGGCGTCTTTGCTTTGCACGGTCACAAACTCGCCGTCTTTGGTGTTGCGAACGGCATTGAAAAGCGTGCGGATATCCACGCCGTCGCAGTCCATGCATCCGAGGCGCACTTTGCCGTCATGCAACCGGTCATGGTTGATGGCCGGAAGAACGGTTTCGGCCAAGGAGAGAGGGACGTTGACGCGGACAGTTTCGTCCTTTGAGTTGGTGCTCACGACTCGAACATGCAGCCAGCGCTCCGCGTGGGTGGATGTGCTTGATGGCGTTGCGTTTGTTTGTGCTCGGAGGGCCAGGGGAGAGAAGAGGGCCGTGGCGGCCAAAAAAGCGATTACGCGGAACACGCGCCGGGTGTGGTTGGTCATAAAGGAATGCCTCCTTTGGGCATTTGGCACTAGATACGAGTAAGACGCGGGCGAAGTTCCGGGATTAACAACCTTTTTATCCTTATGCCGAACCAATCGCCGAGTCGGAGCAGAGAGCCCGGTCGGAGAAGCCGCGCAGCATGCTACGCCACTACAAAGGAGAAGAAGGGTCGCGCTCGATCGCTCTCCGCGCAGAACGTTGGATTCATTGGGGTTTCCATTTGAGAAAGATGGCGGCGAGGGGCGGAAGCGTGAGGCAGAGCGAGTGAGAGCGGCCCTGCGCGGGCTGATTTGCGGCACTCTGACCGCCGAGATTGCCGACGTTTGAGCCGCCGTAATTCGCGGCGTCGGTGTTCAGGATTTCCTCGTAATAGCCGGGCTGCGGAGCGCCGACGAGGTAACCTTCGCGGACGACCGGTGTGGCGTTGAGGATGACCAGAAGGAGATCCTCCAGTTTTTTGCCGTGGCGGGCGAATGCGAAGACGCTGTTGTCCGCGTCGTTGGCGTCCAGCCACTCGAAACCTTGCCAGATGAAATCCACTTCATGCAACGCGGGTTGCGCGGAGAGCAGCTTGTTCAAATCGCGGACAAGATTTTGAATGCCGCGATGCGAATCGTATCGGAGCAGGTGCCAATCGAGGCTGCTGGCTTCGTACCACTCGCTGCGCTGCGCGATTTCCTGGCCCATGAAAAGAAGCTTTTTCCCGGGGTGGGCGCATTGATACGCGAGAAGAAGGCGGAGATTCGCAAACTGCTGCCAGAGGTTACCGGGCATTTTGTGGAGAAGGGAATTCTTACCGTGAACGACCTCGTCGTGGGAAAAGGGGAGCATGAAATTCTCGGTAAAGGCATAGAGCATCGAGAAGGTCATTTTGTTGTGCTCGAATTTGCGGTGAACGGGATTCTTCGAGAAATAGCTCAACGTATCGTTCATCCAGCCCATATTCCACTTGAGACTAAAGCCGAGGCCGCCGAGGTAAGTAGGGCGGGAAACGCTGGGCCACGAGGTGGATTCCTCGGCGATGGTGAGAATGCCGGGAAAACGGCCATGGGTTACTTCGTTCATGCGCTTGAGGAAGGAGATCGCGTGAAGATTTTCGCGGCCGCCGTACTCGTTGGGAATCCACTCGCCTTCCTTGCGGGAATAGTCGAGATAGAGCATGGAAGCGACAGCGTCTACGCGAAGGCCATCGATGTGGTATTTGTCGAGCCAGAATAAAGCATTGGAGATGAGATAGTTCTGGACTTCGTTGCGGCCGTAGTTATAGACGAGCGTGCCCCAATCGGGATGGGTGCCCTGGCGCGGGTCGGCGTGCTCATAAAGGTGCGTGCCATCGAATTGAGCGAGCCCGAAGGTGTCGCGCGGGAAATGCGCGGGAGTCCAATCCAGAAAGACGCCGATGCCTGCCTGATGGCAACGGTCGACAAACTCCATAAATTCCGCCGGAGAGCCGTAGCGGCTGGTGGCGGCGAAATAGCCGATGGTTTGGTAGCCCCAAGAACCATCGAAGGGATGCTCCATGATGGGAAGCAGTTCGATATGGGTGTAGCCGAGATCCTTTACGTACGGAATGAGCTGATCGCCGAGCTCGCGATAGGTGAGCCAGCGATTGTGGTCTTCTGGGACGCGGCGCCAGGAGCCGAGATGGACTTCGTAAACGGAGATCGCGGATTCGAGCCAATTTTTCTTAGCCCGTGCGCTGATCCATGCCGTGTCACGCCACACGTAGGTGTCCAGATTAACGACGACGGAGCCGGTATTGGGGCGCAACTCCGCGCGGAAAGCGTAAGGATCCGCTTTGAGCGGGAGCATATTGCCTTGCGGCCCGATGATTTCGTACTTGTAGATGGCGCCTTCGGCGAGCTCGGGAATGAAAAGTTCCCAGATGCCCGACGAGCCGCGGGCGCGCATGGGATCGACGCGGCCATCCCAGCGATTGAAGTCGCCGACGATACTGACGCGCTTGGCGCTGGGCGCCCACACGGCGAAATGTACGCCGCGAACACCTTCCAGCGTCTTGAGATGCGCGCCCAGTTTGTCGTAGGTGTCGTAATGGCGGCCTTCACCCATGAGATGAAGATCGAATTCGCTGAGGAGAAAAGGGAAGGCGTAGGTGTCCAGCGCTTCGGCGGTCTCGCCGTAACCGGAGCGGTAGCGCAGGCGATAAGCGGAAGGATCCGGTTTATCGCGATACGTTTCCGGGAGAACGGCCTCGAAGAAGCCTTCGGGGCGAAGCCGAATTGCAGGGATGGGTTCGGAGAAGCCTTTCAGCAGGACACTGGCTTCCGCTGCACCGGGGCGGAAGAAGCGGATGACCCAGCGCGGGCCGTCGGGAGTGGAAAGAGGATGAGGGCCAAGGATAGAGAAGGGATCGGCATGGCGGCCGGAGACGAGCGCGTCAATCTGGGCGCTTAACTGGGCGTTTGCGGCCGCGTCCCTTTTCGGTACGGCAGCGCTGGCATGCGCGGCGTTCGCGGACTTGATTTCTTCAGGCATGGGGCGTTGCTCCGCGGAGGTTGCACGACGGAGGCGGGATACAGTGTACAAGGAGGAGCGGGTAGTGAGTAGTGGGTAGTGAATAGTGAGGGAGAGCGCACGTTATCGATGCTCGCCCAGAAGAGAATTGTATCGGCAGAATTCTGGTTAACAGTTGGCACCCACCCCTGGGGTTTTTTCGTAAGTGCGGATTCTAAAGGGCTTTAAGTGCTGTGTTTCTGGAAGTGCGGATTCTAAACAAGTTACGGGCGTAATTTTCGTAAGTGCGGATTGTGCGGGACTTAGCAGCGAGTGACGGGCGGCGAGAGGGGCGGTTAGGGCAAGGGTGCGGGGATTTCTTAATACAGAGTTCACGGAGAGCGCAGAGAAACAAAGCGGAGACGGGGCGAGACGGAGGAAGTTTGGCGGACAAGGTATGTGAAATGGTAGCGGATGGGTAACCGATTGTCAATCACAATTCTTGTTTATTCATTGCTTATTCGAATGGGGAGGGGCGGATTCGCGAGCGGCACTCATGATTTCAAATTACACCATATAAGAAGACCGGTATCGAGTCTGGTGTTTTCGATTTTGTCCGTATACGCGGTGGCGCTGCACTCAAAGAACGGAGGGGCACGATGTATCGTGCCACCACAGACGGGGAGCCAACTACTACGAGTATTAGTACTTGCAACGCAGGGTTCATCGAGTCTTAACAGAGCGGAAAAACCTCCTGACGGGTGGGCGTGGGAATATGCGTGCGCCTTGGAGGGCTACACTTGTGAAAAAACGGCGTGCTTTGACAGTTTTGGCAGTCGCTGCAGCGTTGGCATTGGCGGGAGGAGCATTTGTCAGCAAGATGTCTGCGGATGATCATGATCACGATCATTCGAGACTCTTTCAGTTCGCACCAGGTAGTTTGGTGCTCAGCAAGAGCATATATGTGGGAAATGCTTCGACGGTAATTGCGGGGGAGGCTTTGCCGCCGGGATGCATGGGAGGAGCGACCGGATTGACGGTGAGTGTGCCTTTGATCGCGGGCGGCACTACGCCCGTTGCGGTTCCGTGCGGGTTCGCTAGCGACAACGGCGAAGCTCCGAACGATCAGGACACGCACAATGTTTGGAACAACGCGAACACCGACGGCAGCTTTGGAATCACCTCACCCATTTTTCTCGACAACATCACCGAAGATGGCTGGGAACTGGGCACGTTGGCGATCCCAAGCGATCAGATCGTGACCAGCTTCAGTTCGAAGTCGGAGTTGGCGCTAAATCTGTCCGTGGACGGCAAATCGCTCACCTTTATGGCGTATCACGGCGGAGAGGGATGCGGGGGCGACACAGTTTCTCCGACGGCGCCAAATCTGATTGACGTTTCGGCTTCCAACACTCCTGGCGTCTGCGATCCCACGAACCCGGTTACCTCGAGTTTGCAGAATACACCGAGTGTCATCACTGCATACTACCGAGCCGTGGCGGAAGTGGATGCGGATGGTCACTTGAGCGTCACGGACGGTAACGCCTATAGCGGCGACAACGGCCGCGCCGCGATCAAAGGAGCGAACGGTCTGTACTACATGGTGGGAAACGACAACAGCGGAAATCTCTCGAAGAAACAGATCCCGCTTACGCAGGACGGTGTCGATCTTTACAACGCCACAGGCTCGGAACTGCTGGCGCCCGGTCAGACACCGCCGCTCGTGCCGCCGAATATCACGATGGTTGGGCGGCTGGAAATTGGCACAGATAAGCTTGGCAAAGATACGAACTTCCGCGGTTTGACGATCTTCAATAACACGCTGTATATCAGCAAGGGAAGCGGAAGCAACGGGATCAACACGGTCTATCAGGTAGGGACTCTCGGAACGCTGCCGACCGGCGATGCGACGACGCTCGCGACGGTGCCGATTGTGCCGTTGCCGGGATTCCCTAGCACGACGGCGAGCACCAGCACGAACTTTCCTTTCGGAATGTTTTTTGCCAACGAGAACACCCTGTATGTGTGCGACGAGGGCGATGGAACATTCGTCAGCCCGCCGGTGAACGGCAACGTCGCGGACGCGCAGTCTCAAGCGACCGCGGGTCTGCAGAAGTGGGTTCTGCAGAACGGCGTGTGGAACATGGTTTACGTGCTGAACAGCGGGCTGAACATCGGCGTGCAATATAGCGTGGACCATTATCCAGCCTCGATCGATCCGGCGACGGGTGGATGCCGGAATATTACCGGACGGGTGAATCGTGACGGCACGGCGACGATTTGGGCCATTACGTCAACGGTGAGCGCCAATGGCGATAACGGAGCGGATCCGAACAAGCTGGTGAAAGTGACCGATCTGATCTCCGCGACTACGCCGCCGGCCGCGGGCAGTTGGCTGGGCACATTCCAGACAGTGCGTTCCGCGCGCGCGGGGGAAGTGTTTCGCGGAATCGCGTTTGCGCCGTCGGAAGGCGACGACGATCACGGCCACGGCGACAACCACTAATACTGTTACCGTATTTCTTCCAAGACTCCCCGGGCAGGAGCAGGTCCGGGGAGTTTTGCTTTTGCGCGCAAGTATCTTTCACGGAGCGCAAGCTTAGTCGCTCGCGAACTAACCGTGAGAGGAGACTTTGCTTCGGCAGGAGATGTAAGATGCGGGCGTTGTTGGGATGAGGTCTGAGGGGGAGCATGAAAAATTCGAGGCGGCTGCGCGGAATTGGAATTTTAGTTTTGGCGGGAGGCATGGCGTTCATGGGGATGGATGCGAAAGCGCAGGACCGGAGCCAGACGCGGTCGATGGTGATTTCGCGGAACGGGATTGTGGCTTCGGAGTCGCCGCTGGCGTCGCAGGCGGGCGTGCGGATCCTCGAGAGCGGTGGAAACGCGGTGGACGCGGCGATTGCGACGAACGCCATGATGGGCGTGGTCGAGCCGATGATGAACGGAATTGGCGGGGATTTGTTTGCGATCGTCTACGACGCGAAAGCCAACAAGCTCTATGGGTTGAACGCCAGCGGGTGGGCGCCAGCGGGATTGACGATCGAATATTTGCGCGCGCTGGGTTTGCGCGAGATGCCACAATCGGGAGTGAATTCGATCACCGTGCCGGGCGCGGTGGATGGCTGGCAGAAACTCGCGGACCGGTTTGGGAGGAAGAAGTTAAGAGAGGATTTGGCTCCGGCGATTCGAACGGCGGAAGACGGGTACCCTGTGCCTGAGTGGGTTGCGGCGTATTGGGCGGGGGCAGCGGACTATTTGCGAAAGGATGAGGCGGCGGCGAATCTTTATTTGCCGGAGGATCACGCGCCGAAAGTTGGAGATGTGTTCAAAAACCCCGAGCTGGCGGCCTCGCTGGAGCAAATTGCCGAGCATGGAAGGGATGCGTTTTACAAAGGTGAAATTTCGAAAGAGATTTTGGAGGCGATGAAGCGGCACAACGGAACGATGACCGCGTCGGATATGGCAGGATTTTCGGCGGAGTGGGCGGAGCCTATCTCGACCACGTACCGCGATTGGACGGTCTACGAAATGCCGCCGAACGGCCAGGGCATGGACGCCCTGGAAATGCTGAACATCATGGAAACATTTCCGATGGGGCAGAAGGATTGGGGATTTGGCTCGGCGAATGCGCTGCACGCGGAGATCGAAGCGAAAAAACTGGCGTACGCGGACATGGCGAAATACTTGGGCGATCCGCGCGGGCAAAAAATTCCGGTGGCGACGCTGATTTCGAAAGCGTGGGCGGCGGAGCGCGCGAAGCTGATCGATGCGCAGCATGCAAACTGCGACGTGAAGGCAGGCGAGATTCCGGGCGGAAGCGACACGACGTATTTGAGCGTGGTGGACCGCGACGGGAACATGGTGTCACTGATCCAGAGCAACTACTCAGAGTTTGGATCGGGAATTGTCGCGGCGGGGACGGGATTCGCGCTGCAAAATCGCGGCGGGCTTTTTGTGCTGGACGCCGCTTCGCCAGATGCGCTGGCGGGACACAAGCGGCCGAGGCACACGATCATTCCCGGTTTCGCGCAGAAGGGCGATTTGCGCATGGCGTTTGGAATCATGGGCGGGTGGAACCAGGGACAGGCGCACGCGCAATTCATCGCGAACATTGCGGACTTCAAGATGAATATTCAAGCTGCGGTCGAAGCGCCGCGATTTACAAAATACACGTTCACGGGATGCGACGTGGAGATGGAGAACCGCTTCAGCGGAAAATCGCGCGAGGAATTGACGGCGAGAGGGCACGAAATCAAGGTGCTGGGGCCTTTCTCGGCGCGCGTGGGCGGCGGGCAAGCTGTGCTGCGGGACTTTGCGACGGGCGTGAATTATGGGGCGTCGGACCCGCGTAAGGATGGGCAGGCCGTGACCGAGTTACCATTTAAGTAACTGCTTTTGACGGTTAATGGGACCGCGGAGCGCGGGTGGCCCTCGGATGGGAACTCCTCTGGAAGGCGAAAAAGGGGAAGGAATCTTCCCAGTAGCCCCGAAGGACAGGTCTTTCCTTTTTCTAAGTCTTTTATTATTAGCCTGTTAGAAGGCGCTCTCTTGGCTGGCCAGTTGCACCTGTACCAATGGCCAGGGACGGTGCCCCGCAGCAACGCCTCCCGGCGGTGGAGAACCCCATGGGACCTCTTCGTGTCGCGCCGGGCTTCTTGCGGCTCATCGGCTTCGCAGCCTTGTGTCTTGCTCTGATTCCTTCCGCCAAAGCGCAGACGCTGAACGTTTCCGGCAGCTACGAGTGCACACAGGCCGTGGTGGATGGCAAAGTGATTCCCTGCACGGCGGCGCCGCTCATCTTAAAAGATAATGGCCAGTTCGAATTGCGAGGATGGGAAGGCAGCTATCTGGTGGACGGGGAATGGGTGGAGCTATCCGATTCGCTGACGAAGGCACGCGCGAAAATCGCGCCAGGGCACAAGATCGTGCTGCGATATTACGGGAAGCATGGCTGGGAAGAGATGACCTACGAGCGGCGCGTGGCGAATATGGAGAAGATTTTGTTTAGTTAGCAAGCGTATCGCGAGCTGGGTACCTTTCGCAGTTCGCTGCTGTGTTGACTCGAGTAATAAGGAGAAAACGGCCGGGGCGAGTCCGCTGAGCGCGTGCAAAGGCAAGAATCAGGGAAATTCGAATCCGTCGAGACGAAACGCCTTCCGATCAAATGTCCATGTGCAGGAGCAACCGGCTTTCGTCCCGCGCGCAGAGATGATGGCGTCGGCAAACGAGCCTAGCCCGTTCTTAAGCGCGATCATCGCTGTAAAGACTTCCTGCTCGTCCTCGACGACGAGCACGTCAACTTGGAGAATGCGCTCAACAGCGGCCGCGATTTCAACGCCCGACAAGCCGTACGCACGATCCAGAACCCACACTGTTTCAACCATGGCCACAATGCTGACGAAGCCGGGATTTTCGTCGGTCAATCGCTGCTCGATGATTGCGGTTGCCTTGGAGGATCGCACGGGATCGTCCTGGGTGAGGTAACGCACCAGGATGTTGGTGTCGAGGCCGATCATCGGTGCTTGGCGCGCGGCGTACGTCGAACGGCGCCTGCCGCAGCGGCTTCGGTCATCTCCGCGATTGTCACGGGCCGCCGCCGTCGGGACCTGAGGATACCGCGCAAGGCCGAAGCGGGAAGGATCGGCAGAAGAACCACAGTGCCATCCGGATGTACAAAGAATTTGACGCGATCCCCGGGCTTCAATCCAAGGTGTTCGCGAATGGCCTTGGGGATGGTGGCCTGCCCTTTGACGGTGATTGCGGACTCCATTTCGTCTCCATTACATTCCTGAGAAAGTAATACCACAACCGCATACCTACGTCAATAGCCTCGGCCGAAGAGCGGTGCGCGCGCAAGCCGGCGGAAAACCTCGCTGCGGCGTTCTCGCCGCCTCGAATCTCTGCGGGCTCACGCGTCTGTTGAATCGTCAGCGATCCCGATGTGAACGCGCCGCGAAGGGAATCAGTGCGCGCCTGGTTGGTAGCCGCGGCCACGCAGGACGCGGCCAGTGGTTGCGCCGGTTAACTTGCCGTGATCGTATTCGATCTGGCCGTTGACGATGGTGTAGTCGATGCCTTCGGAAAGCAGCGTGGGTTGGGTGAACGTGGCGCGATCGATGATGGTGGCGGGATCGAAGATGGTGACGTCCGCGAAATAGCCGGGTTTGAGGAGGCCGCGATTTTGCAGATGCTCGCGCTGAGCGGGCAAGGAAGTAATTTTGCGGATGGCGGCGGAGAGCGGCATCAAATGCTCATCGCGAACGTAATGGCCGAGAAAACGCGGCATGGCGCCGAACGCGCGAGGATGCGTGTGCGGTTCGAAAATGGGGCCGTCGAGAGACATTTCGTTGGCGTCGAGGCCGATGCTGGTCCAGGGCTGCGAGAGGCCGGTCTTGATGTCTTCTTCGCTGGCCATGAAATAGATGGCGCCGGTTTGCGCGGAATCGGCGATAACAAAATCCATAAGCGCGTCCTCCGGAGATTTTCGCCAGACTCGCGCGACGTCCGCGACGGTTTGTCCTTCGAATGATTTTAGCTCAGGCTTTTGCACGGAGGAAATAAGCACGCCTGACGCGCCGCCGCAATCGTAGTAAAGATTCTCCCAATCGGAATGATCGCCGGCGAGCAATTCGCTTTTGATGCGTGCACGCACGGCCGGGTCTTTGAGGCGCGAGAGAAGTTTATCTGTGCCCCCGTCGGCTACCCACGGCGGTAGAGCTGAGGCGAGCGCCGTTGCGCCTGCGGGATAAGGGTACATGTCCGCGGCGATATCGAGGCCGGTATCGCGCGCAGCCTGAATCGTTGCGACGACGTTTCTCATATTGCCCCAGCGCGACTTGCCGCTGACTTTCAGATGGAAAATTTCGACGGGGAGATGAGCTTCGCGGCCGATGCGGATAGCTTCGGCAAGCGCGGCCATTTCGGAAGCGCCTTCGCTGCGCATGTGGGTGGCGTAGATGCCGCCATATTCCGAAGCGACTTTGGCGAGGGCGATGAGCTCATCGGTCTTGGCGTAAATATTCGGCGGATAAATGAGCGCGCTGGAAATGCCGAGGGCGCCATCTTTCATCGCTTGCTCGACCAAAGACTCCATTTGGACGAGTTCGGCGGGCGTCGGAGCGCGGTCGTCATCGCCGATCACAGCTTCGCGAACTTGCGCGGAGCCGACATAAGTGCCGATGTTAATGGGCGTGCCCTGCTTTTCGAGGCGGCGGAAATAGCCGTCCAGGGTGGTCCAATCGACGGTGAAATGGAATTGTTCGAGGAACGGCTTGAGAGGAGCGAGCGTCTTTTCGTTCTGCGGAGCGATCGACCCGCCTTCGCCGGTGATTTCCGAGGTGATGCCCTGAGAAAGTTTGCTGAGGGAACGATTGTCGATGAGGAGAGAAGATTCGGATTGGCCGAGCATATCGATGAAGCCGGGAGAAACGATTTGGCCGCTGGCATCAATTTCGCGTTTGGCGTGAGCCTCGCGGAGATTGCCGATGGCCGCGATGCGATCCCCCGCAATGGCAACGTCGGCGGCATACCAGGGATTGCCGGTGCCGTCGAGGATGTGACCGTTGCGGATGATGAGATCGTATTCAGAAGGAGCGGAGGAAGTTGCGGAAGTTGAAGAAGAGACCGAGGACACGGTGTTGTCGAGAGGTGCGTCGTAGGCGGCGGCAGCAATTTCGCCGAGGGCTTGGCCGGCGACTTCTTGCGCCGCGTCGGGATCGGGCGGCAGAGTGACGTGGTTGACATAGGCAGCAAAGGCGAGCTTCCGGCCGCTGGCGGTGATGACAAAGCCAACGAGGCCTTTTCCGTTGAGCATCATGTTGCCGTTGAGCTTATCTTCCGAACCATAGGTGCCGGTTTTCGCGAAGACGTGACCGGCGGCGGGGCTGCTGACCTGAATTTTGGCGAGCGTGCCGTCCTTTCCGAGAATGGGAAGCGCTTTGAAGAAGATGGGGAAATCGGGCCGCGTGCTCAAATAGCTCATATAGTGAACCATGAAGTCCGGGCTGAAGAGATCGGCCCAATCTCCGCCTTCGCCATCGCCTTGCGAAGCGCCGGAAAGATCGAGCTTGGCATCCTGGAGAAAAGCGCGTTCGATTTTGAATCCCGAATGAACGGGGTCGACGGAATCCTTGGCGATCAGCGTACCGAGAAGATAGGGACCCATGCTGGCGTGAAGATTTTGGCTGACTTTAAGCGTGACTTTGATTTCCTCTGATAGCGGAGGAGAAATGTGTTCGGCAACCAAATTCTCCGGCGTGTAGAGGGGAGAGAGGCTCTTGAAGTCCGGCGTCGCGGCGTTTTTAGGAGGCTTGATTTGGATACCGGCTGCGGCGAGCGATTCAGTGAGAACAGTCCTGGCAAATTGCGTGGGCGAAGGCACAGCGTAGGGCGCTGTAAAAGGATGCGAGGCCGCGGGAAGTGAACCACTCAGCGTGACGACGACAGTGCCGTCAGGGTTTGTGACCGTAGTGGGATCCTGCAAGTCTGCCGCGGCGCCTGCGGCGGACGTGGTGAGGTGATTTTCGAAAGTGGCGTAAGCGGTTTTCGGAGAAACGGAAAGGGAAACGGGATCGCCAACTTTTGCGCCCGGCGTGGCGACGAGATCGATCACGTTGTCGTTGACCACGATGGACGAGATGACGACCCCCGTGCCGCCTTCGCGGCCGCCGTCGGGGAAGAGGCTGGCGTCCACCAGAACGCGGCCCTCGATTTTCTTGATGCCTTTCGAGGCGACGTCCTTCGCGAATTCCTGGATGACGGCGAGAGGATCGCCGGCGACGGCCGGGCCTCCGTAAGAATGGTCTTCATCGACAAAAGCGAGAGTGCCGTCGGGCTGAATGCGGTTGGAAAGATCGGGATCGCCGCTGGCCACGAGGATGAGATCGCCTTTGAGCGTGCCTTTTTTGTCGACGGGGCCAGTGCGGTAAATGCGCGTCTGGAAACGGTAGTCGGGTCCAAATTTCGCGAGCATGGTGCCTTCGGTGAGCGTTTTGGTTGTGGACGCGGGGACAAAAAGTTTGTTGGGATTCATGGCGTAGACGACTTTGCCGGTGTCCAGCGCATAAAACTCGATGCCAAAATTCGCGTGGGTGAAAACGGGACGGTCCATGACTTTTTGAATGCGTTCGGCGAGAGAGGCGTTTGATTGCGCGTGCAGCGCAAGAGGCGCGGCAAGAAACGAGATCGCGAGACAGAATGTGGCGGAAAAAAACGCGGAGAAGATGGAAAAAAGGCGTCGTCTGCTCAGCAAGGCAAATCCTCCCAAGAATCGGCGATGGAATCGAGAGCGCTAGTTTGCGCCGCCGAGTCCCTGGCCGGAATGCAAATCTTCAAACTTGATGTTCAAGATCGGATACTCGCGCCAGTCCTTGTAATCGAAGTGCCACCACTCGTGCTCGTAGACAGTGAAACCTTCGGATTCCATGGCGCTGCGGAGAAGATCGCGATGCCAGCGCTCGAGAGATGTGCCGCCGGGATAATCGGGGAAAGAGCGCGGAGACATTTCGTCATACGTGCCGGGCATTTCGATGGGCTTGCCTGTTTTGAGATCGTAGAGCGTGAGGTCAACGGCGCAACCGCGATTGTGACGCGAGCCTTGGGAAGGGTCGGCAACGAAGATCTTCCCTTCGGGTGGCGTGGCGTCCCAGAAGATTTTCGTGACGTACCAGGGACGATAGGCGTCGTGGATGAGCAGTCCGTAGCCGAGCGGCTCGAGTTTGTGGAGCGCGTGGACGAGAGCTTCCGCAGCCGGCCGTTGCAGGAACGCGCGCGCCTGTGTGTAGACCGGAGTGCCGAGAAAATCGTTTGAAGTTGCGTAGCGAATGTCCAGATGGATGGCCGGATCAAGCGTCGCGAGTTCGACGAGTTCGGGCTTGCGAAACGGGCCTTTTTCGACGGGAGGCGAAGCCGCGAGAGCTTCCGCGCGCAGTTCAGCGACCGGGCGGATGGGCTTTATGTGGGCAATTCTCTGGTCGTCCACTCCGTACGTATTCTTCTCCCATCCCAGATCATTGGTGAGCAAAACCCTTTCACCTGAAGACTGCTGCAAGAGACGTACCACAACGATTGTCGAACTTGTGTTTTCCACCGTAAAAGATTTCTCTATTGGGGGCTCGGCTAAGTCCCACCTCTTATGAAATGCCCTGTCGATTATGAACATGTGGCCTTCCGACTCGCCCACCGCAAAGGTGGCATCGTCCTCCCCATACTCCCCAATCCACGGTTTCCATGACGCCGGAACATCAGGCGGCTGGGGACCTGGTGCCAGTGGGACGTCTTGACCGATCAATGTGAGCGGCAAACTGAGTAGGGCTGCGGTGAGAATCGCTCGCGTGAGAGCGGATCGAGCCATCACTTGCGTCAGTTTGGGATGTCGTCGATTCACGTTCGTAGCGCCGAACATGATAGCTGAGAATCAGAGGCTGCGCGAAACACATTAGTTGCCCGAGGAACGGGGCCAACGGGACTACTCGTCGTCGCCCCGAGAAATTGATTGCGGACCAGAAATTTATGCGCGTGGCCCGCGCCGCGCGGCTGTGAAACGTTCGTTTCGATTTTGGAAAAAATAAAAGCTAGACGGTGTACCAGCGGAAGCCTTTGCGCTGCTCTTCGACAATTTCTTTGAGAATGGCCATGGTTTGGGGGCGGCGGTACTGGCCGCAGGCGGCGAGGATGGCGTTGACAAGCGAGACGGGAGCGGCATACGAGGCTCCATAGGAAGTCGATTCGACGCTGGCGAGGAAGAGTTCGTCGCACTCCCGGGCCAGCGGAGAGATGTAGGTGTCGGTGATGCCGACGCAATAAGCGTTTCGCTCGTGAGCCGAATGCACGCCTTCGACGGTCTGGCGGAGGCCGCGGCGGAAGCTGATGGCCAGAACAAGATCGCGCCGATTCACTGTGCGGACAAGGTGCGCGATGCGGCCCGCGGAAGTGGCGGTGAAAACCGGCAGACCAAGCAAGGTGATTTGATACTCCAAATAATCGGCAAGAAAAGCGGCCAGATCGCCGGCGAGAATCACAATGCGGCGAGCTTCGTGAAAACGCTTGGCGAGAGAGACCAGGCGAGGCGCATCCAGGCTGTTCTTGAGTCCCTGGAGATTTTTGAGATCTTGTTCGAGGGCTTCGCGAACGTGGGCGGGCATGCTGAGGACGCGGCCGGAGGATTGCATGGTGTCGAGAGAAGTGGCGAAGGCGATGGAGAGATCGTGAAGATGGCGCTGGAAGTCGCGATAAGTTGCAAAGCCGAGGCCGCGAACGATGCGCACGACGGTGGCGGGATCGGTGCGAAGGCGGCTGGCCATGGCGCGCACGCTGAGAAGAACATAGTCGCGGGGATGCTCGAGAATCGGACGAATAATTTCCTGGCGTTTGGCGCTGAGGAGTTCGATGCGTTCCGCGAGGGATGGCGCCGAAGCTTGCGGGGGAGTAGGGCGTCGTTTCATGGCGCCAGAGAATTGCCCAAAATGGAGGGCGTGTCAACTAATAGCGATAGTAATGCACAGTTGCTTCCGGTTGGTGACTCGAGACGCGTGCTTCGCAAAAGATTTTGCCCGGCGGCGAAGCTCACTTTTTCGTGGCGGCGGCTTTTTCTTCGAGGCCGGGAGCGACCACGGGCTGCAAGAAAGGCATCATGGCGCGAAGCTTAGGGCCAAGCTGCTCGACGGGATGGCTCTGTTCGCGCTTGCGCGTGGCGAGAAAATTCGGGCAGCCCTTTTCATTTTCCTCGATCCACTTTTTGGCAAAACTTCCGTCGCGGATTTCGGAAAGAATCTGCTTCATTTCCTCACGCGTTTTTTGGGTAATGATGCGCGGACCGGCGCTGTAATCGCCCTGTTCGGCGGTGTCGCTGACGGAATAGCGCATGTAGCTGAGGCCGCCACGATAGATGAGATCGACGATGAGTTTGAGCTCGTGCATACACTCGAAATAAGCGACTTCGGGCTGATAGCCCGCGGCAACGAGAGTTTCAAAGCCGGCCTTGATGAGTTCGCTGACGCCGCCGCAGAGAACGGCTTGCTCGCCGAAGAGGTCGGTTTCGGTTTCTTCGGTGAAGGTTGTTTCGAGAACGCCGGCGCGCGTGCAGCCCAGGGCTTTGCCATAGGAAAGGGCGAGCTCTTTGGCATGGCCGCTGGCGTCCTGCTCGACAGCGATGAGAGCCGGCGTGCCGCCGCCCTCGGTGAAGACTTCGCGAACGCGATGGCCCGGGGCTTTGGGGGCGATCATGGAGACGTCGACGGTCGCCGGCGGCTTGATCGTGCCGAAACGGATGTTGAAGCCATGGGCGAACATGAGCGTCTTGCCTTTGCCGAGGTGCGGCTCGATGGCGTCGCGATAAAGCTTCGGCTGTTTGGTGTCGGGGGCGAGGATCATGATGACATCGGCCCATTCGGCGGCCTGGGCGGGCGTGTTGACGGTGAGGCCCTCCTTTTCCGCTTTGGCGCGGGAGGCGCTGCCTTCCGGCAGGCCGACGCGGACGTTGACGCCGCTGTCGCGGAGATTTAGAGAATGGGCGTGGCCTTGGGAGCCGTAGCCGATGATGGCGACCTTCTTCGATTGAATGAGAGCGAGATCTGCGGAATCGTCGTAGTAGAGATTTGCCATTTTTTCCTCTTGGGCCGGGTTACAGCCTGAATTTAGAAGCTTCCCAACTGGCGCTTGGTGCGGTCATGCGCCGAAGAAACGGAAACCGGGCACCTGAAATCTGCGTTAGGTGTGCTTTGCGGCCCCCCCCCCGCTTTTTCGTAAGTGTTGCTGATAAAGGTCTTAGCGTTGCTGTAAGTCCTTTAGAATCAACGGTTACGGGGAGGGAGTAACTGCTGATTCTAAAGCAGTTATCTTATCTGTGTTTCCCTCCACGAGATTACCTGGTCACCAGTGCCTGCGCGGGGTCGGTTGCCGCCGCTGGCGGGCGGAGCAGGTCGCCTCCGCGGGTCATGCTGATGCGGCCGCTGCGCGCCATTTCGAGGACGCCGAAGGGCCGCAGCACTTCGAGCAGGCCGTCGATTTTATCGACCGTTCCAGAGACTTCGATGATGAGGGATTCCGGGGCGACGTCGACGACACGAGCGCGGAAGACTTTGATGAGCTCCATCAGGTGCGGGCGGGACTGCTGGTCCGCAAGGACTTTTATGAGTGCAAGATCGCGTTCGAGCAAGGCGCGTTCGGAAATGTTCTCGGCCAAGAGAACGTCCACGAGCTTTTCGAGGCTGGCTTCGAGCCGATGGCCGCCTTTCTCGTCGGTGTGGGCGACGATGGTCATCCGAGCGATCTGCGGATTGTCGGTGGGGCCGACGGTGAGAGAGTCAATGTTGATGGCGAGGCGGCGCGCCAGCGAAGAGACGCGGTTGAGCACGCCCGGTTTATTTTCGACGTAAGCGACAAGTGTTTGCATGCTGTCCTCTTTGTTCATCGAGCGGATGTTCTCATGGCTCGGATGCTGTTTCGACGAGCGGATTGTTGGGGCGGCGAATCATTTCGTGGAGCGAAGCGCCCGCGGGAACCATGGGGTAAACGGAATCTTCCTGTTCGACGCGGAAATCGATCAGAACGCTCTCGGAAGATTCGCGGGCAGAGCGAATGGTCGGGAGAACGTCAGCGCGGGAAGTGATGCGTTCGCCGCGAATGCCAAAAGCGTTGGCGAGGGCTGCAAAATCGGGCGCGACGAGAGGCGTAGCGACGTAGCGCTTGTCGTAGAAAAATTCCTGCCACTGGCGGACCATGCCGAGATAGCCGTTGTTAATGATGGCGATCTTGACGTTGATTTTTTCCTGGACGATGGTGGCGAGCTCGCACATGGTCATCTGAAAGCCGCCGTCGCCGACTACGACCCACACTTCGGAGCCGGGCTTGGCAAATTTTGCGCCGATGGCTGCGGGCAGAGCAAAACCCATGGTGCCCAAGCCGCCGGAAGTGATGAGCGTGCGAGGCTGATTGTGGTGATAATACTGCGCTTCCCACATTTGGTGCTGGCCGACGTCGGTGACGACGATGGCTTCACCGCGGGTTTCCTGCCAGAGGTCGTTGATGACGTGAGCGGCGTAAAGATGGCCGTTGTCAGGGAGGCTTTGAATATCGCGGACGGCAGAATCGCCTTTTAGCTCCCTGATATGGGCGAGCCACGATTCGCGGTCGGGATTCACGATATGCGGAATCAGCTTTTCGAGGGTCTCGCGGGCATCGCCGATAAGAGCGGCGTCGACTGTGACGTTTTTATTGATTTCGGCGCGATCGATTTCGATGTGAATTTTGCGGGCGCCTTTGGCGTAGGTGCGCAGGTCGCCGGTGACGCGATCATCGAAGCGCATGCCTACGGCGATGAGAAGGTCGGACTCTTGAATGGCGTGATTGACCCAGGCTTCGCCGTGCATGCCCATCATGCCGAGATTCATGGGATCGGAAGCAGGGAAGCAGCCGATGCCGAGGAGAGTCATGGCAACGGGAATGTTGCAAGTGCGAACGAACTGCTCGAAGGCGCGCATGGCGCCGGAAAGAATGATGCCACGTCCGGCGAGAATCACGGGGCGCTTCGCGGTGTTGAGAAGCTCGACGGCGCGGTCAAATTCGGCCTGGTTATGATTATCGCGCACGCGTTTTGCAGGAAGCTTCGGCGCGCAAGCCTCCCAATCAAATTCGCAGGAAGCCTGTTGGGCATCCTTGGTGACGTCGACGAGAACCGGTCCGGGACGGCCAGTATTCGCGATGACGAACGCTTCGCGGAGCGTGCGGGCGATGTCTTCGGCGCGGGAGACGACGACATTGTGCTTGGTGATCGGCATGGTGATGCCGGTGATGTCGATTTCCTGGAAGGCGTCGGAACCGAGCAGCTTGCTGCTCACCTGGCCGGTGATGCAGACGACGGGAGAAGAATCCAGCATGGCGGTAGCGATGCCGGTGACCATATTTGTTGCGCCGGGGCCGCTGGTAGCCATGGCCACTCCAACGCCGCCGCTGGCGCGAGCATAACCGTCGGCCATGTGCGTGGCGCCTTGTTCGTGGCGTACGAGTACATGATGGAGCTTGGATTTGCCGAGTGCGTCGTAGACGGGAAGAATCGCGCCGCCGGGATATCCGAAAATGTCGTGCACACCCAGCTTGGTGAGCGATTCGCAGAGAATTTCCGCGCCGGTGAGCTTCATAGCGTCCTTCCCAATTGCGCGTGCACGGGGCCGGGCGCAATTGATTGCGATTGACCAGATGATGCGAAAGAAGCGGGGACAAGCGTGACCGCGCCGAGAGCGGCGGAGGAAACGAGCAAAGCGTATTTGGCCATCACACCGTTGGCAAAACGCGGAGCAGGAGCTTTCCAGGTGGAAAGGCGCTTCTGGATTTCGGCGTCGGTGAGTTCGACGTCGAGTTTGCGGTTGGGAACATCGAAGACAATGATGTCGCCGTCAGCGACGGCAGCGATGGGGCCGCCGTTGGCAGCTTCCGGCGCGACGTGACCTGCCATCAAGCCATGGGTCGCGCCGGAGAAACGGCCATCTGTGAGCAGGGCTACGGAATCGCCGAGGCCAGCGCCGACGAGTGCGGCGGTCACGGCAAGCATCTCGCGCATGCCGGGCCCGCCTTTCGGACCTTCATAACGAATGACGATGACATCGCCGGCGTGGATTTGATTTTCTTCGATGGCCGCGAAAGCCGCTTCTTCGTCGTTGAAAACGCGCGCGGGGCCGCGAAAGTTTTGAATGTTGTGGCCAGCGACTTTAATCACGCAGCCTTCGGGAGCGAGATTGCCTTTGAGAATGACCAAACCTCCGGTGGGTTTGAGGGGCGCGTCGATTTTGCGGACGACTTCCTGACTGGGCGTTTCTTTCGCGGCGGCCGATTCTTCGGCCATAGTGCGCCCGGTAACGGTAAGAGCGTCGCCTCGAAGAAGTTTCGCATCGACCAGCCGCTTGGCCACGAGAGCGGTGCCTCCGGCAGCGTAGAGATCGGTGGCGACAAAACGGCCGCCGGGTTTGAGGTCAGCAATAATCGGAGTGCGGGAGCTGATGCGATCGAAATCGTCGATGGTCAGGGGAATGTGGGCTTCGTTGGCGATTGCGAGCAAGTGCAAAACGGCGTTCGTCGAGCCACCCGTGGCAGCCACACCGGTGATGGCATTCTCGATCGCAGCCTTGGTGAGAATTTGGGATGGAGTGACACCCTTGCGCAAGAGATCCAGCACGATTTCGCCGGCGCGATGGCCCGCGTGCGCTTTGCCGGAATCCGTTGCGGGAACGCTCGAGAGCCCCATGGGAGCAATGCCGAGAAATTCGAGGACGAGGGCCATGGTGTTGGCGGTGAATTGACCGCCGCAGGCGCCTGCTCCGGGGCACGCCGACTTCTCGAGTTCCTTGAATCGGGCATCGGACATGCCGCCGTGGCCGTAGCTGCCGATGGCTTCGTATACGTCTTGAATGGTGACGGAATGGCCTTCAAATTTTCCTGGGGCGATGGAGCCGCCGTAGAGAACGAGACCGGGGATATTCAGACGCGCGAGAGCCATAACGCCGGCGGGAATGGTTTTGTCGCAGCCGACCAGGACGACGAGAGCGTCGAATAAATTACCGCGGGTGACGAGTTCGATGGAATCGGTAATGACCTCGCGGCTGATGAGCGAGGCGCGCATGCCCTCGGTGCCCATGGTGATGCCGTCGGAAATGGAAACGGTGTTGAACTCGAGAGGAGTGCCTCCAGCGGCGCGAATGCCGTCCTTCACGTGCACGGCGAGTTCGCGAAGGTGATAATTGCACGGGCCGATTTCAATCCAGGTGTTGGCCACGCCGATGAGAGGCTTGGTGAAATCGTCATCGCGAAGCCCGCAAGCGCGGAACATGGCGCGCGCGCCCGCGCGATGGGGACCTTCGATCAATGCGCTGCTACGAAATTTGGGTAAAGATGCAGTCACGATTGCATTCTCCTCCGCGGGCTCTCAGAAGGCTGAGCGTCGATTTCCAGCCTCAAAAAATTCGGGGCCATCATCTTGGCTTGGATGATGGCCCCGAAACTCACTGGTGAAGCTGGATTAGGCCGTCATCCTCTTTATGTCAGCCCCGGTACGATGACTGGGGTAATTCGCACGACGGCAATATTTACTATGCTCTGCCGGAAAGCCGCAGAGACAGGCCGCACGTTCGGAATGGCGACGATAACCATATTTAGCCGCCATGAAGATAACAGGATGGAGTCCGGGAAGTCAATCAGTCAAGTTAATAGTTTTGCTTGCCAGGATAAGCGGCACTTATGTTGTAAATCCGACAGCGGAGAGCGTGCCGGGATGGTTTATTTGAATCAGCAGGGCATCCTCCGTTCGCGGCGATCATCTAACTTGTGACACTGCGCGATTGCGACGGAGCTTGCACTTGGATAGAAGCGGATTGATGGGATCGGAAACAGATGTCTTTGTGATTGGCGGGGGCCCGGCGGGGATTGCCGCAGCCATTGCTGCGAGTGAACGAGGATTTCGAGTGATGGTTGCCGACGGAGGCCGGCCACCGATTCTCAAAGCGTGCGGGGAAGGGCTGCTGCCCGAGGCCGTGGCGGCGCTGGGAGACTTGGGAGTTGTGCTACGCCAAGGCGACGGGTGTGCGCTGCGGGGGATTCGCTTTGAGGATAGGGATGCGAACGTGAGCGCGCGTTTTCCGGGCGGGCTTGGCATCGGAGTGCGGCGGGAAGTGTTGCACCAGAGAATGCTGGAGCGCGCGGGAGATTGCGGAGTTGACTTTCTGTGGAATACGCCGGTGATGAGACTTTGCGAGGGAGGGGTGGTGGTGGCGGGCGGGAATGAGATAAGAGCGCGATGGATCATTGGCGCGGACGGAAACCGCTCGAGGGTGAGGCGGTGGGCTGGGCTTGACGGTTGCCGGGAGCAGAAAAACCGATTTGCTTTTCGAAGGCATTATCGGATGGAACCGTGGACTGATTTCACGGAAGTGTATTGGGGCGATTTTGCGCAGGCGTATGTCACGCCCGTGGGTTCGCACGAAATTTGTGTGGTTCTGATTGCAGATACACCGGAATTGCGGTTTGACGAGAGCTTACGAAGATTTTCCCAATTGGCCAGGCGACTTAGAGGAGGGACACAGAGCAGCGGGGAACGCGGAGCGGTCACGGGCATGTTCGAATTGGGGCGCGTGTACAAAGGCCGCGTTGCGCTGATTGGAGACGCCTCGGGCAGCGTGGACGCGATAACGGGGGAAGGACTTTCTCTGAGCTTCCGGCAAGCATCGGCGCTTGCCGACGCTTTGGCGGCGGGAGATTTGGAACGCTACCAGCAGTCGCATCGGCGGTTGCTGCGGCGGCCGCAGATTATGGGGAACCTGCTGCTTTTGCTTGGGCGCCGAAGCGGCATCCGGAATCGCGTCATGAACACTTTCGAGGGCGCACCGCCGCTTTTCGAAAGCGTGCTTGCATTTCACGTCGGGAAGCTGTGCGCGAGGCAGATTGCTTCCGCCGTGGCGCACTTCGGATGGCGATTTCTGACTGCTTGATTTGGATGACACAAAGGATGAGGTTAGGTGGGCTTGGCAAAAGAGCCGTCTGGCACGCATGGATCTACGTGTGTGTGCTTCTGGTTGCGGCTTGCGCTTGGGCGCAGTCTCCGCAGCCTCCGCGACACGCGAGCTCCGGAGAAATTACTTTAAGACTCGATCCAGCCCAGAGCAAATTGGACTGGACACTGGGGAGCACGCTGCATACCGTTCATGGAACATTCGCTCTGAAGCGAGGCGAAATGACGTTTGATCCGGCGAGCGGCAACGCCAGCGGAGAATTCGCCGCGGATGCGACCAGCGGAAAGAGCGGCAACGAATCGCGCGACGCAAGAATGCACCGGGAGATTCTGGAAAGCGCGCGTTATACCGAAGTGGTGTTCCGGCCGCATCGAATCGAGGGCAAAGTCGCGGCGCAGGGCGCGTCCAACGTGCAAGTGCAGGGAACATTTCTGCTGCACGGGTCGGAGCACGAGTTGATCGTGCCGGTGCAGGCAGAGCTCAGCGGGCATCAGTGGAAGGGGACAGCGAAATTCAGCGTGCCTTACGTGCAGTGGGGATTGAAGAGTCCGAACACATTTTTGCTGAAAGCGGATCCCGCGGTGGAGATTGATCTGGAACTGAGCGGGACGCTGGAAGGAAATGGCGGGCAGTAAAGTTCACAGCGTTCGGGGATTTTGCAACGAGTTGGTCAACAGCTTCAGTGGGAATGTTCTTTTGGCCAGAACGTTATCTGCAGCGAGGCAGTAACATTTTTTTGGAGGCCGGTGGCGAGAAGCGGGAATTCCCATTGCTCGTACTGTACAAAACCGGTAACACCGATTTCCGGCCGAATCCAATAATCCACGCGGGCGGAGGCGTCGTTGATGGTGCCGCCATTTGGAACGAGCTTGTTATCCACTTTCATGTGGCGATAGCCGAGCTGGATGGAATTTTTTGGCGTGAGCCAGTAACGGCTCCAGGCTTGAATCGCTGATCCGTCGCGGCCGACCCAATCGCCCATCAGAAAACCGCGATTGGTGTAGAGGTCATGATAGTAGTTGTCCCAATAGATGTAGCGGCCAGGGACGTCCGTGCTGACGGTGTTGGTGAGAGGCGCTTCGACTCGCAAATCCAATTTTGCGATGCCCGGAAAATGCGTGAGATAGAAGCCGGGGCTGAACCCGGCGCGCCGCGGGGCGGCGAGAGGCGACGGGTCGTCGGCGGAGACGGAATCGTTATAGATGGTGAGCCAGTTTCGCAAATAGGGGAGGCGGTAGCTGAAATCGAAGCCGCCGTTGCGTTTCCCTGGATCTTTGTCGGCGGGCTTTTCGAAGTAGCTGGTGGCGCTGAAGTAGGTGAGGAAAAGGCGGTCGAGCGTGAAGGGCCGGCCTTCGCCGCCGACTTCGACGGTGCGCGTAAAGCCAAACTCGAGATTGGGAGTGGGCTTGAAACTGATTTTTTCGCCATGAAAAAACGGCGCGGGCGAGAGCAAATTGCCTTGGAGCCGGCCAAAGAAAGCGTCCGAGCGCATGGGGCCGAGGTATTTCGCGATCCAAGGCAAACGAAATGGAGAGACGCGGTCAATGTGAAACATTCGCATGGGGGCGGCATTATCGGAAAAGAGCAGCGGGCCACTTTCGCCGGGGCCCCACCATTGGCTTTCCTGTCCGTAAGAAAGCTGCCAATTCTGAAGATTCAGGCCGACGTAGGCATCGAGAAGACGGGCTTGATTGCGTTCAGGCTGCGGGCTGGCGGGGAGGCCGGGATTGTCGTCGATGGTGTCCAAAGCGGTTTGGACTTGCGGCGAATTTTCGGGGCCGGAGGGCGCGTGCTGAAACTCGCCGCGAGCGTAGACGACCCAGCGCCCAGCCGTCGCCCAGCCGGAAAATCCGGCGATGCTATTGAAACCCTGTTGAAAAGGACGGCCGTAGTCGTTGTAGAGAGTTTGGCCGAAATGATAGCCATCGGTGAGAGGCTGGCCGGAGATGCTGGTCACGCGGGTGTAGACGGATTCGAGATGCAGGGCGCGATTGCTGCCGCCGCCGAGGAGCGAAAGCTCGGGAAGAAATTCTTCGCGAAGCGAATCGTATAGCCGGACCGACATGGAGTTCGGGGGTGCGTCTTCCAGCCGGTCGCCCGCCTCCGAGACCAAACGGGCGCATTCGAGTCTGGTCCACGGGCGCATGCCGAGGATGGCGTCATTCATTACACCGGCGCCAATCAGGCGGTCGAATAAAGGATAGATCCAACTGTCGAGCGGCACGTACGGCGAGCCCATTTCGCGAGGAGTGCGATCCGTGGCCACAGGCGGCGCATCGGAGAGATCCTCGGGCACGCCGCCGCCTAGTTCCAAGTTGTGGTGAGTGCGGTAAACCTGCCAGCCCGCTAACCATCCGATTCCCGTGCCGACGAAGGCATCGGCAGGGAAATGCTGCTGGCCTCTAACGCGGGCGAATGTAATGGCCGTAGCGGCGCCGTAAGCGAGAATTTTTGTGAAAGGCCCGGGATACTCGTGGCTAATCACGCTGGCGATGGCCCAGGCGGTGGCGGCATGTTCGGAGGGAAAGGAATCTCCGCCTTGCCAGAATTTGCCATGAAAATCGTCGACATAGGGCCGCTCTCGTCCCGTCGCGTATTTTAGTGCGGTCGTGGCAAATAGTGCATCCAAGGCCGCTTCGCCGCTGAGCAGGCCTGCTTCGCGCTTATGCTCGTCTTTTGTTGCTCTTCCAAAAAGGTAGAGGCCGGCCCCTACGCCCGCCATTCCCGCAATGCCGTAGTTCGAGAAGCTCGTGTAATGCCTCAAGCTGGCGGGGGAATTCGGCAAGTGCGAGCTGGCGTCGCGATCCGTGACCAAAAAGCCTGCGGTGAGACCCAAAAATGGGACGAGCCAAGTTGCATCACCCAGGCGAAGATGGGCGGGACTTGTCCACATAGCCTTCTGATCGCGCGCGAGGTTCTTGAGGAGGGCTAGCCCGAGTTCGTTTTCGGTGGCCGCGGCCGCATCGGATTGCACAGGACTGGAGGTAGGCGCTCTAGCCGCGGAAGCGTTTCCACCCGCTTTTTCAGTGCTGCTTGCTTGAGGCTGTAGTGATTGTGGATTTTCAAGCGGGGGAGACTGCGCGAAAGATGTCTCGCAAAGCACGAAGCCCAGGAGACATGAGACAATCCTGCAAAAAGAACGAACTCCTGTTTTCATCCCCACGCCTTCATAGAGAGATTCACAGCGCACGGATTGAAGGCAAAAGACTGGCCATCTCGAAGGGAAGTCCGAAAAATAAACTAAGGTATTTGCTCTGAGCAAGTTGTGCGATAGACGGAGATGTTCTGCGAAAGACCGACGCGAAAAAAACACGAAGGCCAGTCCCAAAATGGAACGAGCCCCAGTAGGAGACCGTAATCGAGGGCCAAGGGGTTCTGGACACCGAAGGGTGCTAGCCAAAAGGTAAGTGTTCTAGATCGGTAGGCGCAATTTTGCTTCGCAGCCGCGCGCATCGCGGCGGTTTTGCAAAGTTAATGTGCCGCCATGCGCCTCCGCGATTTGGCGGCTGAGGACGAGGCCAATGCCGGAGCCGCCGGGCTTAGTCGTAAAAAATGGGACAAAGAGGTTGGCGGTGTTTGAGATTCCGGGGCCATCATCGAGCACGGAGACCTCCAGGTAAGAGCTGAAACGCGACCAGGTTAACTTTACGCCGCCGCCCGTTTCGTGCGCGGCGTCCGCTGCGTTGTGGACCAAATTTATTAAAAGCTGTTCGAGTTGATCCGCATCCGCGGAAATGACCAGAGGCGGGCCTTTTTCCAGACGCACTTTGGCGCGGGCTTCGAGTTTGGCGACGCGGGTGATCCACTCCGTGACATTGACGGGCGCGAGCGTCGGCTGCGGAAGGCGGGCGAGGCGAGCGTAAGCGGCCATAAATCGGCCCAACGCCTCCGTGCGGGAGCGAATGATACTCAGGCCGTGACGCATATCTTCAAAGATGGAGGCCGCGGCGCCATTTTTCAATTCGGGAATGTTCGCAGCGCCCGCTAGACCGCTCTCCAAGCTCTGGGCAACGGATTGAATGGGAGCGAGCGAGTTGTTGAGTTCATGGCCGAGAACGCGGATGAGCCTTTGCCAAGCTTGGCGCTCTTCGTCGCGCAGTGCGCGGCTGAGATCGCTGAGCACGATTAGATCGTGGGGCAAGCCGCCCTGACGAAAGGAGCCGCGGCGCATTCCCCACCGGCCTGAGCCGCCCGGAAAACTTAGCTCCATCGTGCGCGCGGGTTCTCCCTCGAGACACGTCTGGAGACCAAGCTCCGAGGCAGTGAAACCCAGAAGTCTTTCGCTGGACCTTGCGAGAAGACGCTCGCCGGCACGGTTGACGAGGCGCAACTGGCGATGGTTGTCGAAGGTAAAGATGGCGACGTCTATCTCTTCCATGACCGTGCGCAGCAGGCCGGTGGCTTCGAGCGCGCCCAAGCGTTGCGAGCGGAGCGTTTCGCTGAGAGCGTTGACCTCGAGCATCACTTCGCCGAGGGCATCGTCACTGCTGGCTTCGCGGGCGCGGAAAGAGAAATCCTCCTCGCGCATGGCGGAAAGAAGATTGGAAAGAGTTTGCAGCGAGAAGACCACACGATGACGCAACGAAAGCGCGAAGCCCAGCCACAGGCTGACGATCAGAAACGTCAGAGTCCAGGCTGTGCGCGACGAGTAAGCGCCGTTCCAGAGCAGAATGAGCGCGAGCAACGAGCCCGGCAATCCCGCCGCCAGTGCCAGCAACTGGATGCGGCGCTCGTAGGAGAGGCGTTTCATTCCAAGCCGTGTTTTTGCAGGCGGCGGTACATCGCGCTGCGGCTAAGTCCAAGAGCTTTGGCCGCCTGGCTGACGTTTCCCTCGTGGCGCGCCAGAGTGCGCTGAATGAGGTGGCGCTCGACTTCGTCGAGGCTCATTTCTTCGAGCCGCAACGTACCGCCAGTAGGGCCGATGCGCAGCCCGAGGTCCGCGGAACGGACTAACGGGCCTTGCGCGAGCAGCACGCCGCGTTCGACGGCATGATCGAGCTCGCGCACATTTCCGGGCCAGGGATGATCGAGAAGCAATTGCGTCGCGCCTGGGTCGAAACCCGAAATGTTTTTGCGATAGCGCTGCGCATAGCCGCGGAGAAAATGATGCGCCAAGAGAGGAATATCCTCGCGGCGTTCGCGCAACGGAGGAAGATGAATCTCGATGGTATTCAGGCGAAACAACAGGTCTTCGCGGAAACGTCCCGCGGCAGCCTCGGAAGTCACGTCAGCGTTGGTCGCGGCCAAAACGCGCACGTTGACGCGGCGCGTCGATGAGGAGCCGACACGTTCGAGTTCGCCGGTTTCCAGCACGCGCAAGAGCTTCGCTTGCAGGTTCAGCGGAACGTTGGCGATTTCGTCGAGAAAAAGAGTGCTGCCTTCGGCAAGCTCGAAGCGCCCAACGCGGTCCGTGCGAGCGTCCGTGAACGCGCCTTTGACGTGGCCGAAAAGCTCGCTCTCGAACACGCCCTCGGAAAGACCGCCGGCATTTACGGTGACCATGGGTTTTCCGGCGCGCTGCGAAAGCGCGTGCAAAGTTTGCGCCACGACTTCCTTGCCCGTTCCATGCTCGCCGGTGATGAGTACGCTAGCATCGGAGGGACCCACCCGCCCGACCAAATCGAGCACCGGCTGCATAGCCGGCGCTTCGGCAATCAAAGTGGGGCGCGATTCCGCGCGGAGTAAACGATTCTCCGCTTCCAGGCGCGAGGCTTGCCGCAGCGCGTTGCGAAGGTCGATCTGCGTGCGCAGGATGGTCAGGAGCCGGGCGTTGTCCCAGGGTTTCTGAATGAAATCGCGCGCCCCTCGGCGCATCGCTTCGACGGCCACTTCCACACTGCTCCACGCGGTCATCACGATCACGGGCAGCGTTGAATCCGCGGCTTGAATCTGGCTCAGCAAATCGAGGCCTTCCTGACCGGAAGTTGTGTCGCGGGCGTAGTTCAAGTCCATGAGCACGGCGTCGAATTCGCGCGATTCAATCGCCGCGAGCGCCTCGGCGGGCGACGCGGCGAATTGCGTTTCGTAGTTCTCCCGCTTCAACAGTAACCGCAAGGCGTCGCGGATATCCGCCTGATCGTCCGCCACAAGGACGCGATAGGGATGAATCGCAGAGTTTTTCATTTGTGCCAGAAGAAAGTCTAAATTCCCTGTCAGCTCGTATTCAGCGCACCGACCAAGTGCTGAACAACATCTGCTTAGTTAACTCGCCACATAAATTCCGCGCAAAAACGGCATACTCAGCCGCTCGATTGAATTCGCTCAAACATGCCCGCCGCCCCGGACGCGGTGATCTTCACTCAAAACGAGAAAGCTGGTTTCGCCCCTCTCAGCCGACCCGCGCCGCCGTGCTCGACTCACTGACTACCCAGCCGTCCTTCAGTTGCACGATGCGGTGGCCATATCCGGCGTTCTTTTCGGAGTGGGTCACCTGAATGATGCTTGTTCCAGCTTCGTTCAACTTTCGGAACAGCTCCATGATCTCTTCGCCCTGCGCGGAGTGCAAATTACCCGTGGGCTCGTCCGCGAGGATGAGCTTGGGACTTTGAATCACGGCACGCGCCACGCCCACGAGTTGTTGCTGGCCGCCGGAGAGCTGGCTAGGGAAAAGATCCTTCTTGCCCACGATGTTGAAGCGATCAAGGATGTCGCAGACCAAGCTGACGCGCTCTTTATGGGGCACGTTCTTGTAGGACAGGGGAATTTCGAGATTTTCAAAGACGGTCAGATTGTCGATGAGGTGGTAACTTTGAAAGACGAAGCCGATATTGGCTTTATGGAGTTCATTGCGTTTTTTCACATTGAGGCGATGGACCGGCTCGCCGTTGAAGTAAAATTCGCCCGTCCAGGCACCGTCGAGCATACCGATGATGCTGAGCAGCGTGGACTTCCCAGCGCCGGACGGGCCCATAAAGGTGACAAATTCGCCGGGCTGAATTTCCAGTGACACGCGCCGCAAAACAAAAAACTTGCTGCCGCCCGCTTCGTAAACCTTTTCTAAATTTCGCAACTGGATCAGAGATTCCACGCTCGCTCCTTGCGCATTACTGAGATGACGCGCGAAGTCTTATTCCGTTTCGAGACTATCACAGCTAAATGGGCACGCGCTTCCGAGGGACAGTTCAACCCTCGCCTTGCGCGCCCGCGAGACACACATACCCTCAAGGGCGGGCCTCCCGCCGCTGGCTTCTCTTCATTCGTAACGCAGAGCTTTCAGCGGGTCAAGGTGTGCCGCACGCCGGGCAGGAAGATAGCAGGCCAGCGCGGACACCGCGAGCAGGACGAGCGGCAGGCCAAGGAACGCCGTCGGGTCGGCCGCCTGAACTCCGTACAACAGCCCGGCTAGACCACGAGCCAGCACAAACGCCACGGGCAAACCAATCACCAGCCCCAGGATAGTCAGGAGCATCCCGCCGCGCAAAACCAAATTCAGGATGTCCTTTGTTTGCGCGCCCATCGACACGCGAATCCCAATTTCGTGGGCGCGCTCACTGACCGAATAAGACATCACGCCGAAGACGCCGACGGTGGCCAGCACCAATGCGATGATCCCGAGCACGGCCATCATCGCGGCTACATAAGCGATGCCGACGATGGATTCCGTGATGACTTTGTCCATCGGCTTAATGTCGTACAGAGGCAAGTTCGGATCGACAGAAGCGATCTGCGCGCGAGCCGCAGGGGCGAATTTCAAAGGTTCTCCGGAGGTGCGCAGAACAATCGTCGTGTAGTAAGGCGGCGACTGCTGGAACGAAAGATAAATGGTGGGAACGAGTTCCTTGGTGATCCAACTGTAGTGAAGGTCGCTCACTACGCCGACTACGGTCAGCCAAGGATGATCGGAGTCCGCCTTGCCGATTTTGATGTGCTTGCCCAAAGGATTTTCGCCGGCGAAGTAACGCCGCACAAGGCTCTCGCTGACTACGGCTGCTCCGGGCGCATTCGCGCCGTCCGCTTCGGTCAGAAAGCGTCCATCGCGCAGTGCGATTTTCATTTGATCGAAATAGCTGGCCGTAGTCGTTTCGACAATGGCATCGACGAGTTCGCCGCGGCTTAGGGGTGCGCGGCCTTCAATGGAAAATTCCTGCGCGTCGATGCCGCCTCCATCCGAATAGGGAACATGGGTGACGAGCGCGGCGGATTGCACGCCGGGGATCGTGCCAAGACCTTGCAAAATCTGGTTATGAAACGCCAGACGCGCCGAAGGCTTGGCGTACTGCGTTTCCGGAAGGCTGACGTTCATGGTCAGAAGAGTTGAAGGCTCGTAGTTTTCGTTGACGTTCAAGAGCCCCTGGAAGCCTTTCACGAGCAAACCCGCGCCGACCAAGAGCACGATGGCGAGCGCAACCTCCCCAACAACCAGCGCGCCGCGCAGCCGGTGCCGGCCACGGCCTGACGTCGAACCGCGGCCACCTTCTCGAAGCGTTTCGTTCAGTTTTACGCCTGAACTGAGCAGAGCCGGCGCGATGCCCGCCAGGACTCCGCTAAACACCGCAATCGCCAGCGTAAAAAGAAATGCATTGGTATCCAGGCTGATCGTTTTCCATCCGGCCACAAACTTCGCAACATCCGGCGGCATGTGCGCCAGAATCATTTGGATGTCCCACTGGGCAAAGAGCAGACCCAAGCCCGCGCCGGCAAGTGAGAGCAACACGCATTCGATCAGCAACTGCCGGATCAAGCGCCAGCGTGATCCGCCCATCGCGGTGCGCACGGCGAACTCCGCCGCGCGGCCCGTCACGCGCGCGAACTGCACGTTTGCCACGTTCGCACAGGCGATGAGCAGCACGAAGCCCACCGCGCCAAGCAAGAGAATCGTGTATTGGCGCGTTAGGCTGCTGGTGACAAATTGCCGGAGCAGTTGGGGCTGGATCAGCCAGCCTTTATTCGTGTCCGGGTAAGCGTCCGCTTGGCGCTGCGAGATCGTCCGCATCTCGGCGGCAGCTTCCGAAAAGGGAACGTCTGGTTTGAGCCGTCCAAGCGGCCACAACCACCGGTTGTCGCGGCTCAACCGTGATTTCGCGTCAAGCGTGAGCGGAATCCAGGCTTCTGCTGGCATGGGAAAGTCGAACCCTTTGGCCATCACGCCGATAACGGTGTAGCTCTTTCCGTCCACCACGATCTGCTTGCCCACGATATGTGGATCGGACGCATAACGCTGTTCCCACAGCGCGTGGCCCAGGACGATTTCGCGATCCTTGCCGGGCTCTTCTTCCTCGGGAAGGAAGGTTCGGCCCAGCGCGGGCTGTACGCCAATGGTTTGGAAAAAATCAGCAGTGACTTTAAAGTCCTGGACCTTTTGCGCGGCGGGCTCGCCGGTCAGATTGATTTCGTCCCAAGCATAAGCGGCGAGTTCATCGAACGAACGCGCTTCCTTTTTCCAATCGAGAAAGGTCGCTGGTGCGACGGCATTGAAATCCTGCGGACCGAAGCCCGCGCCGGAGTCCTGGTTGTTGGCGCGCGAAGCGGGCAGCATCACGATACGGTCCGCATTCTCGAAGGGAACGGGATGCAACAGAAACGCTTCGGCAACGCTGAACATAGCGGCGTTTGCGCCGATGCCCAGCGCCAGCGCGATCACGCACACGACCGTGGCGAGACGATGCTTCGCCAGCATGCGCAAGCCGAACCGGACGTCTTGCCAGATCGAGTTCATCGCGCCCTCCTCTTGCGGGACGCGCTTAGGCCGTTACGCCGGCTTCCTTGGTTTCTTCGACGATGCGTCCGTCAAACAGGTGAATCGTGCGTTCAGCGAAATTCGCATAGCGCTGGTCGTGGGTCACCATACAAACCGTGGCTCCGTTGCGGTGCAAATCCCGAAGCAGTTCCATAACGGCTTCGCCGTTCTTTGAGTCCAAGTTTCCGGTGGGCTCGTCAGCCATCAGGATGAGCGGATCGCCTACCAATGCGCGAGCGACAGCCACACGCTGTTGTTGACCGCCCGAGAGCTGCGATGGGTAGTGGCGCAACCGGTGGGCCATGCCGACGCGCTCGAGCGCGTTCTGCACTTTTTGCTTGCGCTCCGCGGAACTCGTGCCGCGGTAGGTCAGTGGTAGCTCGACGTTTTCGTAGACCGTAAGGTCGCCGATCAAGTTGAACGCCTGGAAGATGAAGCCGATCTCGCGATTGCGGATGCGGGTGCGTTCGCTGATGGTGAGCTTCGCGACGGGCTGCCCGTTCAGCATATAGGTTCCGTCTGTCGGCGAATCGAGCAGTCCCAGAATCGAGAGCAGCGTCGATTTACCGCAGCCGGAAGGCCCGGCAATCGAAATGTACTGTCCCTTGAGGATTTCGAGATGGATTTCCTCGAGGGCGTGCGTCTCCACTTCGTCCGTATAGAAGACTTTCTTTACGCCTTCCATTTTGATGAGGGTGCTGTTTGCGTCTGCCATTTCATCTCCTTAACGAATTTTTGTTCGGAAACTTATGCTGCAAACTCTTTTGCGTTGCTCCTCTGTAGCCGAACTGCTTTTCCAGAAATCCGTCCGATCACTCATATCGCAGCGCCACCAACGGATCGACGCGTGTCGCACGCCGCGCCGGAATAAAGCATGCCGCGAGAGCGATCAGGGCGATCAAGACCAGGCCGGACGCGTACACCGCCGGATCGCCCGCGTGCACGCCATACAATAAGGATTCGCTGAGCCGGGCCAAACCATAAGCCGCGGGCAAGCCCACAGCTACGCCGAGCAGCACCATCGTTCCCACTTCGCGCAGAATGAGCAAGCGTACATGGCCAGCGACCGCACCCAGCGCCATGCGTATGCCGATTTCGCGCGTGCGCTGCACGACCACATACGCGAGCACTCCGTAAATTCCCAAAGCGGCCAGAAGAGCGGCAAGCACGGCAAAAGCCGCCGAGAGCATGGCAACAATCCGTGCCGAGAACAGATCCTCGTCCACCACGTGATCCATCGTCTTCAAATCATACACAGGGAGGTTCGGGTCCATCTGCCTTACGACGCTTTGCAGCGCGGTTCCCAACTGCGCCGGGTCCTGCGTCGATCGAACATAGAAAGTCATACCGCTTAGTTTGGTCGTTTGTGCGTAGGGGATATACACGTAAGGCAGAATTGCGCTGCTTACGTGGTCTTGTCTGACGTCTTTCACCACGCCCACGATCTCGATGTCAGGTTTATGGCTCTTCCCGCCGAAGGCAAAGTGCAGGCCGAGGGGATTCCGTCCAGGGAAAAACCGCTTGACCATGGCTTCGCTGGCGATGGCCACTTTGGGAGCTGTCGTTCCATCTGCCTCCGTGAACTCACGGCCGGAGAGCAAGGGAATCCCCATCGTTGAGAAATAACCGGGGCTCACCTGGTCATAGTTCACATCCTGCAATTCCTCGGCGAGTTCGGGCTCTCCCTCCGCATTGATGTTTCGGCCCTCATCGTCTCCCGTAAGGATAGGGACTTCCGACGTGCCTGCCGAAATTACGCCCGGCACAGAAGCAAGCCGTGCGCGAAGTTGATCGAAAAGCGCGATTGACCGCGGCGTGTCGTAGCCGGTAAGGTCCGGTTGAATCGAAAACGTGATGAGATGGCTGGTTTTCATTCCCAGATTCTGGTTCTGGAGATTCCAGAGGGAGCGCATGAAGAGTCCCGCCCCTGCGAGCAGCAGAATAGTGAAGGCGACTTGCCCTGCGACAAGCGCCTTGCGAAAACTCACGTGCGTCAAGCTCGCCGAGGAGGTTGAACCTTGATCCTTGATTACATCCGAAACACCCAAGCGCGTCACACGCCAGGCAGGGAGCAAACCGAAGAAAACGCCGGAGAGCACCGTCGCCCCGATGGCAAAAGCCAGAACAGTAACGTCGAGGTTTTCCGTCAAGCCGTGAATTCCTGCGTTGGAAACTACCATGGGAGTCAGAATTCTCATCAGCCACGTGCCGAGCACGATGCCAAGCGCTCCACCACCCAAAGCGCACAACAGGCTCTCCGCCAAAAGTTGACGGATCATGCGGCCCCGGCTCGCTCCCATGGCCGTGCGTATCGCGAATTCACGTTGCCGGGAGGCTCCGCGCGCCATCAGCAGATTTGCGACGTTTAGGCAGGCGATTAGCAGGACCAATGACACCATCACGAAAAGCGCGATAAGTGGCGTCCCTGCATCGCGCTGGATGATCGTCCGTCCGCGCGCGCCCGATGACAAAACTATCTTCTTGTTCAAAAATTGCTGCCGCTTGTCCTGGTTCCACCCCGATTTGATCTGTGGGAGTTGCTCCGCGAGGAGCGGCCCGTACGCCGCGTTGATTCCCGCTTGCGCCTGTCCGAGCGATATTCCCGGCTTTCGCCGCGCCAGGACGTTCATCCAATAATCGTTCCAATCCTCGAGGGTCTCCATGCCGGTCGGAACCATTTGGCGCGTCATCATCATCGGAACGAACACATCGGGCGTCCGGCCGATCTGCACGCCGGAAAATCCCGCTTGCGAAACGCCTACGACGGTCATCTCGACGTTATTGATCAGCAGGACTTTGTTCAGGATGCTCGGGTCGCTTCCAAAGTGGCGCTCCCAATAAGAATGGCTGAGCACCACGACCGGTTGTGCTCCCGGCACGCGGTCGTCGTCCTGGCTGAAGACGCGTCCGATCGCGGGCTGCACCCCGAGCACATCGAAGTAATTCCCGGTGACCATTTCTCCCGAGGCGCGGTCGGTTTCTCCGCGGCTCGCAACACTCGCTGGAAACCTGTACACGCCAAATATCCCTGAAAACACCGAGTTGTTGTCGCGCAGCCCCTTGTACATCGGGTAGGAAAACGACTCCGCCGCGTCCCCGTCGTCGCTGACATGTCCCGTTACTGGCCCCGGCGCGCGGAGAATCACCAATTCGTCGGGGTTCTTCACAGGAAGCTGTCGGAGCAAAATCTGGTTCATCAAGGAAAAGATGGCCGTGTTCGCGCCGATCCCCAGTGCCAGCGTAATCACGGCAATGGCCGTAAAGCCGGGGCTCTTCGCCAGCATGCGGAATCCGAACCGGATGTCTTTCCACAGGTTGTGCATTAACCGTTCACCCCGAAGCTTGTTGCTGCCCGCAAACGAGTCTTGAACCCTTCGAACGACTTTCGATGCATTCTGGGCGTCCCCGAAGTCAGGTACCGGTACCCGTTCGGCCAATGTGCGTGCAATCGCTTTACTCCTGCCAATGGGCACTGGAACTTGGCAACCTGCGTTACTCCACATATTTGACGTACACGACGACGATATGTCAGGCGCACTGGACTCAATCCTTCGTAACAAGGAATACGCAACCCCTCCCCCAATGGTTCCCCCAATAATTCCAAAATCTAGAGCTATTCATATCTCAGCGCCACGATGGGATCGACCTGCGTCGCCCGGCGCGCCGGCATGAAACAAGCCAGCGCCCCAACGCCCACGAGCAGTCCGCATACGGCTGCGAAAGTCCACGGATCGGTCGGCCGAACGCCAAAGAGCAGACTTTCGAGGAAGCGAGTCGCCGCCAATGAGGCGATAATGCCGCCTAGCGACCCGATGATCACCAGAACGAGCCCCTGTTTTACGACCATGCGGAGCACGTCTCGCCGTTGCGCCCCAAGCGCTGCACGAATCCCGATTTCTCGCGTCCGCCGCGAGACCTCATACGACAGCAAGCCATATAACCCGATGCACGCCAGCAGCATGCCGAGCAATCCGAAAAGAGAAGAAAGCCGCGTAAGCAGTCGCTCGCCAAATAGCAATCGATCGACCGTCTGCGATTGCGTCCGCACGCCGAATACGGGCAAATTTTCATCCACTTGGTTCACGATGTTTCTGACCGCGGGGATCAGTGCGGCTGGGGCGATCGCTGAACGCAGGGCGAACGTCACCTGGCCATTCTTGAGCGGAACGTAAACAGTTGGTGCGTCTGCGCTCCGCAGCTGGTCATATTTTGTATCCCCCACCACGCCGACGATTTCATACTGCGGATTTCCGGGATTGGTCTCGCCAAAATGCAGGCCGATGGCGTCTTTTGGTTCCAAATACTTGTGCACGAAAGCCCGATTCACCAGGGCGACTGGCTGCGCAGAGCGCAGATCCGGTGCACGAAAGGTGCGCCCCTTCACCAGCGGGATGCGCATCGTCTCGAAGAATTCTGGCCCAACGGCCAGCATCTGCACGTCCACCGTGTTTTTGCCGCTTTGCCCTTCTACATGCACGTCTTCCGTCCACAGCCCTCCGTCCAGAAGCGCGTCCGAGGAATAGCTCGCCGAGACTACTCCCGGCAGCGCCGCGAGCCGGCGCTCCAGCTCGTCGTACACGTTTTGGATGTTGTAATCCTTGTAGCCCGCTAGTGTGGGGTCCACCGAGAAAAGCAAAATGTTCCGAGTGTCAAAGCCTGGATTGATGCTCTTCAACTTCTCGAGCGTTCGAAGCAGGAGCCCCGCTCCGACCAACATCACCATCGAGAGCGCCACCTGCGCAACCACCAGCGAGCTGCCCAATCCGAAGCGTCGGCCGCCCGCATGCGTCGCGGCCGACAAGCTTCCGGATGTTTCTTTGAGCGTTGGTGCGACATCAATGCGCGTTCCGCGAAAAGCCGGCGCCAGCCCAAACGCAATTCCCGTCAGCAGCGCAACCGAAATCGTGAACAAAAGAATCGTCGCATCGGGTCGCAAATCGATATCGAGCGGATGATACCAACTCGAGGCAATAAAGCTCACCAGCCCGGTTGCCCCCCAGAAAGCGAGAAGCACGCCCAGTGCAGCCCCTGCGAGCGAAAGAAGAACGCTTTCAGTTAAGAGCTGACGAATCAATCGCCCGCGGCCCGCTCCAAGCGCCAGCCGCACCGCCATCTCTTTTTCCCGCGATCTTGCACGCGCCAGCATCAATCCCGCCACATTCGCGCATGCAATCAAAAGCACGATGCTCACCGCCGCCATCAGCAAATATAGCGCCACACCGAGGTTGGCGCGAATTCCGGTCAATGCATTTTGTGCGGGCAAAAATGTAACTTTCGGGTCGTCGGCGTCTTTGAAGGCAGGCTTCTCGCCGTGCAACGTTTCGTTGCGGAACAACAAGCTCATCGCGGCTTGAGCCTGCGCGGCTTGCACTCCCGGTTTGAGCCGTCCCACGAGTGTGAGCCACCAATTTCGGGCGTCCATCGATCCGCCGCCCCAATGTAGGCCGAGCGGGAGAAGTTCGTTTAGGGGCAGCCACATGTCCAGGGAACGTCCCGGAGTCAGTCGGGTAAAGTTTGGATCAGCGATGCCGACTATGGTGAACTCCACATCATTCAACCGAATTATTTTCCCAATGGCTCCAATTGCGCCGCCGAATGCACTTTGCCAATAGCCGTAATTGAGCACCACAACAGGCGCCGCGCCACTCTGTTCGTCAGCGGGCTCGAGCGTTCGCCCCAACGCGGCGCGCACTCCCAGCGTTTGGAAGTAATCTCCGGAAACGAGTTCTCCTTCGGCCATGGTAGCCGGCCCGTTTCCGCTCAGATCCAGCTGCGCCGGCCCTGCAAAGGCCGCGACATCGGAAAATAAATCCTTCTTGGCGCGAATTTCTTTGTACAAAGGATAGGAAAACGAACAGCTACTGGATTCCGGTCCTGGCCTTCCCTGGCCGCGGCAATCTCCGAAGCTGCTTGTTCCCGTGTTCTCTGGCCGGGTATGCGAGGACCAACGCGGCACAAATAGTTGCTCGGGCTGCCGAACGGGCAGCGACTGCAGCATTACGGCGTTTACAAGGCTGAATATCGCGGTATTCGCGCCAATCCCGAGGGCGAGCGTGGCAATGGCAACCACCGTGAAGCCCGGATTTTTCGCCAGCATCCGCAAACCGAAACGAATGTCTTGCCAGAGAGTCTGCACCGGGCCTCCGGAAGAAAAACACGACTTCTACCGTAGAAGGAAAAACAATGCGCTAATTTGCTTGCGCGCCGCTCGCCGCCGCGCGCTTTCGCTTATTTCAGCCGGATGCGGTCGAAATTGTCCCAGGCCGACATGTCGGACAGAATCACCTTGTCACCCAGGTTTAATCCGCCAAGAATTTCGATCGTGTTCACGGAACTTCGCCCAAGCTTCACGTTCACTCGAACCGCGGACGACCCATCGTCCGTGATTTTGAAGAGGCCAATCGTGCTGTCAGACTGTCCGTGCACCGGCCTGCCGACGTACAACACATCTTTCAGGTTCTCGATCGTAATCGTGCCGTCCACGCTCAAATCCGGCCGGGCTCCCGAACCAGCCGGAAACGGCTCGTCCATGCTCACATCCACCGTAACTGTTCCATTCGTCACGGAAGGATCGATGCGCGATACATGTCCTGCGGCAATGCCGTTCCGCGTGTCGATGGAAGCCGTTTGCCCGATCACCACTACATGGGCTTGGGTTTCCGCGATTTTTATTTCCGCTTTGAGTTTCTTCGGATCGGCTACGCGAGCCAGATTTGTTCCCGGAGTCACATTCTGGCCGATCTCCACCGGCTCAAGCTGCAGGACACCGTCAATGCCAGCGCGCACATGCAGGGCATCCAATTGGCTTTTTTTCAGCCCGTAGAGAGCTTGCATCTGATCGATTTTTGCTTGCTGCGCGGCGAGCTTGGCGTTCGCGGAATCCGTGGCGATTTTCGTCCGGTCGCTTTCGAGTTGGACGCGAATTGCGAGCTGCTCTTCTTTCACCCTCGACAGATTCTCGGTGAGTTGCGAACCCAAGCCTTCCTTCCAGAGCTTTTGATCGTTATCGTGCTGAATCTTGGCCTGTTCATAGTCGCTGCGAACCGAAGCTTCGTTCGCCTTCTGGTTCATCAGATCGCTTTCCACTTGCACCTTCAGGTTTGCGTAGTCCGCTTCCGCGCCCTTGAGTTGGTACTCCGCGTCGAGCGTAGTCTGCTGCAAGGTCGGGTCGCTCAGCTCCATGATGATGGAATCAGGCTTGACGGCTGCGCCCGGCCGAAGCACGAACCGGTCTACCCGCGATTCCGTTTGCGCCGCAATCCACCGGATGTCGACGGGCACCAGCGTCCCCAGCCCGCGCACCTCGATCACCATCGGCCCTCGTTTTACGACGTCGGAGTAGATGGTCCCTGCGTCCACGGACGGCGCCGCTGGTTGCAACTTGGATAGGCCATACGTCACGCCGCCGAGCAGTATGACGGCGATCGTGGCGTAGATAATTCGCCTTATTTTCTTGGCTCTTGCGTTGGAAGGTCTTTGGATGTCCATAGCGGTTATAGCCTTTACTAGACGCAAATCCCTTGCCCAAGAGAATTCGCTCAAACCCCCTCTTTGTCAATAGTTTACAGGGCGCGGCTCTCACGCTAAGCCGGCGTCTCTGGCCGAATATGGGAATCCGTGTCCCACGACCGGACACTGAGCCTCTCTCCACCACTGTTCATCCCGTTTTTCAGACGCTTGCCGGTTCTTTAGACGCTGCTTAGTAAGGATACGTCTGGAGAACAACATTGTTCCGTTCGAACACCCTCTCGCACACATCCCCTCACTTGTGATAATTTCACGATACTGACTCGATACTGACTCTCGAACGCAAGGGGTTGCCGTGCGCTCTCTTCGAATCCTGCTACTGCTCCTTCTCTTCATCGCTCCCTCCTTTGCACAAACTCAGCAGGATGGTCCTACCAACGAGAAGGCCCGAAAGACGTACCAACACGCCCTCGAATACGAACACAAACACATGAACGACGCCGCTCTGGACAGCTTCAAGAAAGCCGACAAACAAGACGACGGTCATTGCCTCGCCTGTCAAAGAAAAATGGTCAACTACGGTCTCGAACTTCGCGAATGGAAAACTGCACAAGCGGCGGCCGGCGAGTTGGTGGCTGAGGCGCAAGGACCCAGGAACATCGCCATCGCTCACTTCGAATTAGGCTTGGTCTTCCTAGACGAAGGCTCGGACAAGCACAAGGCCGAGCTCTTCACGCAGGCCCACGACGAATTCTCCAAAGCCCTCGCCGCCGCGGCTAATTTCCCAGACGCGCTTTTTGCCGACGGCAAAGCGCTCGCCCAACTGAAGCAAGATGACGCTGCCAAGGCCCAGTTCGAAAAATGTGTGAAGTTGAAACCCGCCGGAGATACGGAGCGCCAGCGCGCGCTCCGCTTCATCAGCGAACCGGAGCTGGCTCGCGCACGGATGGCGCCTGCGTTTGCGGTCACGACGCTCGACGGCCAGCATCTGTCTCTCGATGATTTGACGGGTAAGGTCGTGTTGATCGATTTTTGGGCGACCTGGTGTGGCCCATGCCGCGAGGCGCTGCCGCACATGAAGGAAATCGTGAAAAAATTCCAGGGTCAACCATTCGTCGTGCTCAGCGTCAGCCTCGATAGCGACGAGCAGAAGTGGAAGGATTTCATCGCCAAAAATAACATGGCCTGGCTACATTATCGCGACGGCGGCTTCACAGGTCCTATCGCAAACCTGTTTGACGTCAAAGCCATTCCGCAGACCTTTACTATCGACGCCGATGGCGTCCTCCAGGACCAGCATATCGGCGACGCTTCCATCGAGGGCAAGCTCAAGAAGCTCATCGCACGTGCACAAGAACTGCAGACATCTGCGAAACCATTGCAATAATCTTCATGCCGTCACGGATGCCTCTCCTTCAGATCTGAGTGATACAATTTTCCGGCAATGCCACCGCTCGACATCGCCCAGCTTAGCGCCGCCCGCACCGTTCGCCTTCGCGGCATGGACTTGCTCAACAATCCTCCGCTCAATAAAGGCTCGGCCTTTACCGAGGCAGAGCGGGAACTTTTCGGCCTTCACGGCCTCCTTCCTCCCGTCGTCGAGTCTCTAAACGACCAGTGTCTCCGCGCCCATCAAGCGTTCACTCTCAAGTCCAACGACCTCGAGCGCCACATCTATCTCCGCCAGCTCCAAGACACCAACGAAGTGCTTTTCTACCGCTTGCTCCTCGACCATATCGAGGAGATGCTTCCCATCGTCTATACTCCCGTCGTAGCTCTCGGCTGCCAGGAGTTCAGCCACATTTACCGCCGTCCGCGCGGCCTCTTCATTTCCTATCCTCTCCGCGAGCGCATTCCCGCTCTTCTGCGCAATCATCCCAATCCCGAAGTCGATGTCATCGTTGTCACGGATGGCGAGCGCGTTCTCGGCATCGGCGACCAAGGCGTCGGCGGTCTGGGCATCCCCATCGGCAAACTTTCTCTTTACAGCTTAATCGGTGGAATTCACCCCGCGCGCACACTTCCTATCGTGCTCGATGTGGGCACCAACAACGAAGAGCGCCTGCGCGATCCGGAATATCTCGGCTGGCGGCACGCGCGCATCACTGGCGCTGAGTACGACGAATTCATTGATGCCTTCGTCTCCGCCGTCAAAAAGGTGCTTCCCGCCACACTTTTGCAATGGGAGGATTTTTCCGGCGCGCACGCGCGCCCCATTCTCAATCGCTATCGCGATCAGATGTTGACTTTCAACGACGATATTCAGGGCACCGCGGCTGTCGCTCTCGGGGCCATACTCGCCGCCATTCGCGTCGCCGGATCACCGTTGCGCGAGCAGCAGATCGTTTTTCTCGGCGCGGGTTCCGCCAGCACAGGCGTCGCCGATTACTTGCGGGCTGCACTCGTTTCGGATGGTCTTTCGGAGGAAGAAGCCCGTAGCCGTTTCTGGATGGTAGATCTTCACGGTCTGCTTCATTCCGGCCGCACGGATTTGTCACCGGAACAGCGCGTCTACGCCCAGCCAGTAAGCCGTCTCGCTTCCTGGCCGCGCGCCGGCGAGGGCAACTTCGGCCTCGCGGATGTCATCCACAACGTTCGAGCGACTATCCTAATTGGTCTCTCAACCATCGGCTTGGCGTTCACCGAGCCGATCGTTCGAGAAATGGCTGGCAAAGTCGCGCGCCCTATCATTTTTCCGCTCTCAAATCCCACCGACCGTTCCGAAGCTCATCCCGCCGATTTATACCGTTGGAGCGATGGCCGCGCGCTCATTGCTACCGGCTCTCCGTTTCCGCCGGTAGATTTCAACGGCCGCAGCATCCCCGTTTCGCAATGCAATAACGTCTACATTTTCCCCGCGATCGGGCTCGCCGTTGTTGCCGCACGTCCCGCTTCCGGCTCCCCTGGCGTCAAGCGCATCACAGACGAGATGATGCTCGCCGCGGCCCGAACGCTGGCCGAGCATTCTCCCGCACTGAAGAATCCCTCCGCGCCTCTTCTTCCGGCTCTTACGGACCTTCGCAGCCTCGCCGTCGAAATTGCGCTTGCCGTTGCCCAGCAGGCCGAGCGTTTGGGCATCGCTCCGTCATCCGATTCCGGCTCTTCGCTGCGTTCGCGAATCCTCGCCTGCCAGTGGACACCGCAATATCCCGACTATGTCGCCGCTTTGCCCTAATGAATCGCTCCCAAATGTTTGCCCAGCCATTGTGATTTCAGGGCCGCGTGTAAGTTAGTGTGATGGGCCCGGTTTCGTCGACGATCTTGTAGTTGGACGGTGGCGAAAACAAAGAAAGGCTCGGCTCCGAACGGTCGATCTGCGTTAGCCGGTTCGTCATTTCTCCGAAACGCGGATCGGAGACTTTCGCCAAAATGAACACGTTCAGGTCCGGCGAAAGCCAGTCTTCGTGCACCACCGTGAAGGGCTGATCATTGTCTTCGGCGCCCGTCGGAATCGTCTCCGTCGTACGCCAGCCCTCAACGTAAACGCCTTCCATCGTTTGCCCGCCCAAGTCCTCCTTCACGGAAGTTGGCCGATTGGCGTTTGTCCTGGGCGCAAGCGCTCTGCTCGTAGCGGGAGCAGCCTGTGCGGCCACCGGCGGTGCCGCCGCAGTGCGAAGCGCCTTCCGCACCTCCATCTCGTACCTATGAGCAATCTGGTTTTGCGGATCGAGGATATATCCATAGCCGGATACCGGATCGCGAATCGTAATGATCATCGCGCCCGGATCAACTGTCGATACGGTGCAGAACGGCCGCTCGGTGCGCTCTCTGCCCTGCGAATCGCGGTAGATCTTCTCGGTCGTTGGTTTGTGCGTGATGTGCGTCCCGTCGGAAAGCGTTTGCACGCTCGAAAACTCTCGCACTGCGGAGTACGGCGCTGGCGGCCCGGCCATGGCGCTTCCGTGCATAGGCCCGAGAGTAGCTCTGCAGGTAATGCCCTGGGCGGCCGAAGTCCCCGCTAGCGGAGCAACGGCGCTCGGAGTTTGAGAAAACGTTGCGGAAGAGAAGAAGCAGAATATTGCGAAAACCAGGGATCCCCGTCTTACGTGTTTCATGTGGTTTCCCTCGTTGCCGGCTCTTGCGCGGCCACGTTAACCAAAATGTTACTACGCTAACCCGAAAAATGCAATCCTGTGTTGCCTGGTGGTCCGATTCTGCGGCCGCGCAGTGGTCCCGCTCCAAGCCCCGCCCAAACCTCAAAAGACGCGCGTCGCGGGGGCTTGCTGGCATACAATCGGGCCGCCAGAGGTGAGACTCTCTGGCTTGGAGCCTTCTTATGAGACTCGGAATCCGGAGAACCTTCAAGATCCTCGCGCCGGGCAATTCGCTGCGGAAGAGAGTGGCGTACAGTTTGGCCATCGCGCGCCTGATCCTGGTCCCGGTCATTTTCCTGGCGGTTTATTATCTGTTCGAGATGGGCTGGATTGTGGACCGCATCGTAAACGTGGACGCACCGGCCGCGACTCTCGCGCAGCGCGCCTCGATCGAAATGCTCGAAGCCCGCCGTGCGGAACGAAACTATCTTTTGCTTCATGATCAAAGCTATCTAGTGGCAAATCGCGACTCCCTCAACAAAACCAAGTCCATCGTCAGCGAAATTCAGGATCTTGAGCCGGAAGACTCGCAGGCCACTCAGAAGGTTCTGGATTCCCTGAATCTCTACGAACAAAGATTCGGCGCCGCCGTCGTCGCCATGTCTCAGCCGGGCCAGGCGGATGCCGATCGCATTCGCACCGTGGTGCGCGCTTACGAAAAGGATCTCGACGATTTGTTGCGCGGCGCCCGCCTCAAACGCCGCGCCCAGCTCATTGACGAATTGCGCAGCCGCGTCGGCTCGTTCGACGCCCAGATTAGCGAAACGGTTCAGGCCGGCAATCCCGCCCTAGCGAAAGTGACCACCGATTTGCAGAGTTCCAGCCAGGAAGTCCTCGGCCTCCTCTCCGAGCTGGAAACAGAGAACTGGGCGCGCGTGCAAAGCGATCATACGGAGGCCCGGCTACTCCTCATTCATGCCGAATACGCTCTTAGTATCGTGTCCGCGATCACCCTTCTCTTTAGCATTTGGGTGAGCTTTACGTTGCCCCGCCAGGTCGTCAAGCCGCTCGTCAGTTTGCGGGAAGCCGTCGACCACGCCGCACAGGAAGATGGCGCCATCGAGATCGAAATCGAAGGTCGCGGCGAAGTGGCCGAGCTAGCACGGAGCGTCCAAAACCTCGTGGCTCAGTTGCAGCACCACACTTGACCGCCTATTTGTGGAAACCGCCTGGCCTGCTCCTGCCCGCCAGCTTTCCGTTACGCCCAACTGTAGCCGTGCTTCGCAAGGGGCAGCGACCGGATACGTTCCCCGGTCACCGCGAAAATGGCGTTGCAGACCGCCGGCAAAACCGGTGGCAGGGCCGGCTCTCCAAGCCCCGTCGGCGAATTATCCGTCGTCAGGAAATGCACTTCGATTTCCGGCGGCGTTTGATTCATGCGCGTGGGCTCATAAACGTTAAAGTTATTCTGCACCGCGTGCCCGCCTTCGATCGTGATTTCCCAATTCATCAGGTGAGTCAGGCCTTCGATCACCGCGCCTTGCGCTTCGTTTAGCGCGGCAACGGGGTTGATGACGTGGCTCCCGATATCGCCGGTAACCCAAATCTTGTTGATCTTGATCTTCTTTCCCGCCAAGACGCGCACTTCAGCCACTTCCGCGAAGTAGCCCCGGTGGCTGAAGTGGAACGCCACGCCCATCGCAGTATCCTTCGGCAGCCTGCGTTTGCCCCATTCGGACTTCTCCGCGACCAGTTCAAGCACGCCACGCATCCTTTCTGCGTTAAAGAGAAACGCGGGCGGAGTTGGCCGGCCTCCCTCCCGTGCGGGCGCCGGATCCAGCGGCGGAGTGTTCAGCAAAGCCAGCCGGAACTGCACCGGATCTTTCTTCGCCGCGTGCGCTAGCTCGTCGATAAACGATTGCATTACGAAAGCAATCCCATTGCTTCCGGGAGCCCGCATCGCGCCGGTGGGGATGCCCATCGCGATCAGCGAAACATCCATCGCAAAATTCGGGATGTAGCGGGCAGGGAATTCATCGGGAGAAATTCCCGCCGCCGAAGCGAACCGCTCTCCTTCTCCAAAGCTCACAAAATGATTGCGCCAGGCCACCAGCTTGCCGGAAGGATCCACTCCTCCCTTCAGGTAATGGAATCCCGCGGGACGGTAGAAATCGTGATGCATGTCCTCTTCGCGCGACCACAGCAGCTTGACGGGCGTTCCGGCAAGCTCCTTCGCGATCCACGCGCCTTCAATCATGTAGTCGTTCGTAAGCCGCCGTCCGAAGCCTCCGCCGATGCGCGGCAGGTGGATCGTGATGTCGCTTTCCGCGATTCCGAGTGTCTTCGCGGTCTGTGCCAGCCCGCGCTGCGGCGTTTGGCTCGGCACCCACAATACCAATTTGCCGTCTTTGAATAGCGCCGTGCAGTTTTGCGGTTCCAGTGGCGCATGTGAAAGAAATGGATAGAAGTAGGCGCTCTCCACCGACTGGGAAGCGGACGTAATGTTGGCCGCCGGATCGCCGTCTGTGCGCAAGTTGAACCCGGGTTTCTGTTTGGAGAGTTCGTCGGCCGCGCGTGCGAACCCCTCGCTGCTTTGGCTGGCCGTCGCTCCTTCGTCCCATTTCACTTCGAGCTTCGCGCGCGCCGTATGCGCGATCCACCACGTATCCGCCACAATCGCGACGCCGGGCAGAAGTCCCGTCAATTCCGTTCCGCCTTCGACCACGAACGCGTGCCGAACTCCAGGAACGGCTTTGATCGTATCCAGATTCGCGCTCACGACTTTCCCGGCAAACACCGGACATTTGGCAAACGTCGCCCACAGCATGCCAGGCAGGCGGAAATCGATTCCGTAGAGCCGCTTTCCACGAACTATCGACGGATTGTCTACTCCCGGAATGGATCTCCCGATGATCTTGAAATCTTTCGGGTCCTTCAGCTTTACGCTGTCCAGCGCCGGTGGCGTCAATTCCGCAGCTTTGCTGACGAGCTCGCCGTAACTAAGCGAACGCTTCGTCCCGGCATGATGCACTCGGCCCAAAGCGGTCGTGCACTCCGATTCCGGCACGGACCAAGTTTGCGCCGCCGCCGTCACGAACAATTGTCGCCCCGCCGCGCCCACTTGCCGCATCGGAATCCAGTTGTTCGGCGTCGACGTGCTGCCGCCAGCCACCTGCAGTCCATATTTCGCGAAGTCCACGTCGGCCTGCTCGATGCGCACGTCCTTCCAGTCGACGTCCAACTCCTCGGCGATCAGCATCGGCAGCATCGTCTTGATGTTCTGTCCTTCTTCAGGATTCTTGGCGAGGATCGTGGCAATTCCTTCCGGCGAAATGCGAATAAACGCATTCGGATTGAGATTTGGCGCTGCCGGCCCCTGCGGCGCTTTCGCAAAAGCGCCCTCGAGCGGCTCCAGGTACGCCGCAACAAGCAACCCGCCCCCCGCGATGGCGCTCGCGCGAAGAAAAGACCGCCGCCCAATAGTCCTGATGTTCCCGGTGTTCCTAGCCTCAACTGTTTCCAATGTGCTCATACGGGCTCCTCAGAGTTCCTCGATCCTCTAACGCCTCCGGCGCTCTGCGACAGGAAGCGCCTCTCCGTCCACACCCGCAATACCGGGATTATAACGCGCGAAAAGAAAAGTGGGAAAAGAAACCAAACTCGCCGCGGGCGCTCGTAGATCGTGTTCCTCAGGATAAATCGACAACTATGATCTCGCCTTCTTAGCGCTGGCGATCGGCGAAGTATGGGCGTCGATGGCCGGGTCGCCCAAAGCGTGGTTTCCCCGCTGCACGGGCTAGCCCCTCGGCAATTGCCGACTTATGGTGCCCAGGTGCCCGTCGAATTTGGCCATCGCCCAGCATCCTCGCAATCCGGGAACTAAGTCTCGAAGAAACGGGAATTTAGTGAAACAGCGGAGTGCGGCTGCGCGCTCCCTTTGTAATAAACGCCGCCACAGCACGTATTTATAAAGCTATGGCGCGCAACCGAGGGAACTCAATCGCTGGCACGCCGAAGGATACGCAGCGAGGAAACGATTCGGGGCTATGGCTGATTTAGAGAAACTCTTGGAGCCGGTAGCGCCGTCTAAGCTGAAAGCACCCCAGGCGGGAAACGAGATTTTATGAGTGGCAAGGGCATAGATTGGTCCTATTAAGGTGGGGAAGAGGAAGGCTGAAATGAATGCAATCTCAAACTTTCTGAGTTTTTCGTTTGTGAGCTTATTGCTCGCCGGTTCGCCGGCAATCGCGGCCCCCAGAACGCCGCAGGACGCGCCGCCCGTGCAAAATCCAGGTACCGCGCAGGGTGCGGAGCCTGGGCAAAGTCCCGGCCGTGGCGGGATGCGGCGCATGGGCGTTTTCGGTAAATTGACGGCCGTGCATGACCAGTCCCTCGAAATCACTCGAGACGACGGCAGCGTAGTTACCGTCAAGATCAGCGCGAACACGCGCTTCCGAAAAGACCGTCAGGACGCTGCGCTCACCGATTTCAAAGTAGGCGACACCATATTCGTTCGCGGCGAGGAAAACCCCGACCACACCTGGAACGCAGACATGATTGGCGAGCGGCCCGCCGGTGGCTTTGGAGGCCGAGGCCAGGGCCAAGGTGGCGGCGGCGCGGAAGGCGGGCGAGGCGGCGGTCCCGGCGGCATGCGCTCCATGGGAGTGCTTGGCCAGGATTATGTTTTGGGCGAAGTGAAAGCCGTGGATGCTCCCAAACTCACTATTTTGCGCACAGACAACGTGACGCAAACCATCGAGCTGAACGAAGAGACTTCACTTAGCAAGGACCGGCAAAGCGTCACCATGGCGGACATCCAAGTCGGCGATCACGTTTTTGTGCGCGGAGCGACGGCCAACAGCGTGTTTCAACCGAAATCCGTGAACGTGATTAGCCCGGAGCAATGGAAGCGCATGCAAGAAATGAGAATGGAACGGCAATCCGGAGCCAACCCGCCCAACCAGAATAATCCCCAGCAGCAACCGCCGGAGCCGCCCCATTGAAATCGTTTTTTCGGACTCTGCTGTTTCTGGTTTTGTTTCTCGGACTGTGGGGGACTGCCGCTGTATCGCTGCTAGCGCAAACGATTCAGCAGCCGGCGCAGAATCCTACTTACCGGATCACCGGAACCGTGCACAGCGGCAAGACGCCGCTGCCCGGGGTGACGCTGACCGCTGCCAATACTCTCACAGGAAAAAAATTCACGGCGGCGACGGTATCCGATGGAAGTTTTCTTTTTGCCGGGCTGCCCCGGGGAAGATATGTCGTGCGAACCGAATTCATGGGATTCGCCGAGCAAACGCAAGAGGTCGTGCTGAATCCGCAGACTCCATCCGGCAAAGCGGACTTTGAATTGATTCTCGCTTCGCGCCAGCAGGAAACCAATCAAAGATCAGCCGCAGCCGCCGGTGGACGCGGATTTCAAAGTCTAACCATGGAGTCGACGGAGCAGGCCCTCGAGGGTGGAGAATCCGGCGCGGCCGCTGGTGCGGGACAGAATCCCTCTGCGAGCGATCTTGCCGCTCTCCCTCTGAACGGCGCTGGTGCGGAAGGGCCGACCGAATCCGTAAGCATCAGCGGCGTCGAAGGACGCACTCAGGATTTTGGAGGGGGCGACGAAGATGCCCTGCAGGATCGGATTCAAGAATTCCGCGAACGCGCACAGCAAATGGGAATCGGTGGTTTTGGGGGAGGAGGTGGTGGCGGTGGCGGCGGATTCGGCGGCGGAAGAGGCGGCGGCGGACCGATTGCGTTTGGGCGGCTCGGCAGGGGCTTCAATGTAAATGAACCGCACGGCAATATCTATTTCTATGACGACACCTCCGCGTTGGACGCCAGATCCTATTCGTTGAGCGGCGTTCCGGTGGCTCGCCCTGATTACAATCAATTGCATTTTGGTTCCTATGTGGGTGGCCCGCTGAATATTCCGAAGATTTACAACAGCGGCGGAAAAACCTTTTTCTTCGGAGGCTGGAGCGGCAGGCGCGGTGCCTCGCCGTACGACACATTTTCGACCGTCCCGACCGCCGCGGAAAGAGGCGGCGATTTTTCCACGCTGACCACGCCGATTTATAATCAGCAGACCGGGCAGCAATTCGAGTACAACGGCCAACTGAACGTGATGGATCCAACTCTGATCACGCCGCAGGCGCAGGCGCTCCTAAATTACATTCCATTGCCGAACTTGCCCGGATCCACGCAAAACTATCATTACGTCACATCGGCGGAGAGCAATTCGGACAACGTCAGTTTGCGCCTCATCCACAACTTTGGACCGGTTCCCGCACAGGGAGCTCGCTCATTCGGCGGCGGACGCGGCGGCGGCGGGGGCCGGCGCGGGCCGCGTAACAACCTGAATCTAGGCATGAACTGGACGCGATCGACGACCAACATCGTCGGTGCTTTTCCCTCGCTCGCCGGAGGAACCGGAACGCAAGGCTTGAACGCCAACGCTGGCTGGGTTTACGGCAAAGGCCGCGCCACCAATAATCTGCGCTTCAACTACAACCACAACCACGTTTCGACGACCAATTTGTACTCCGGCGTCACGGACGTCGCTTCTCTCGCGCAAATCGGCGGCGTCTCGACGAATCCGTTTGATTGGGGTATCCCAGGCATCAACTTCAACTCTTTTTCCGGCTTAAGCGATCCAACGCCGCGCCTCGAACTCGATCAGACCTACACCATTTCCGACACGGTTATTTGGAGCCGCGGCAAACACACTTGGCGTTTCGGCGGCGACTACCGCCGGATTCTGCAGAGCTTCCGTTCGGCTAGAAACTCAGCGGGCACGTTTACGTTTACGGGTTTTGGAACCGCGCTGTATGTCGATGGTGTGGCGCAGACCGGAACCGGCGTTGACTTCGCCGATTTTCTTCTTGGATTGCCTCAGCAAAGCAGTTTGCAGTACGGCGCCAGCGCCTATAATTTCCGCGCGAACTCCTATGACTTTTTTGCGCAAGACGATTGGCGGATTCGCGCGAACCTGACGTTGCTCCTTGGCGTTCGCTACGAATACCAAGGCCCTTACACGGAAGCGAACAACCAAATCGTGAATCTGGATGTCGCGCCTGGCTTTACAGCCGCCGTCCCCGTCGAACCCTACCAGACCGGACCTTATAACGGCTATTATCCTGCTTCGTTGATTCGGGCGGACCGGAACAACTACGCCCCACGGCTGGGACTGGCCTGGAAGCCCTTGAAAGATACAGTTGTGCGGGCCGGCTACGGTATGAACTACAATCTCGCGCAGTACGGCGCAGTGATTCAGAATTTTGCGTTTCAGCCGCCGTTCGCGGAAACGGCTACGAACGTGGCCACTACTTCGGATTTTCTCCATCTGGCCAATGCTTTTCCGACTCTGGCTGCCGGAACGGTGACAAACAATTTTGCCATCGATCCGAACTACAGGCTCCCTTACGTGCAGCTCTGGAACGTGGATGTACAGCGCCAGCTCCCCGGCGGCATTTTGATGAACGTTGATTACAACGGCTCAAAGGGCACGCGTCTCGATACCGAGCGCGCCATTTTGATTCCCGGAGGTTCGCAGCCCTTCACGTACGAGTCCTCCGAGGGAAATTCTGTTTTTGACGCAGGCTCGATTCGCTTTCGCAAGCGGCTGGCCAAGGGACTCGGTCTTAGCGCCACGTACATTTACTCGAAGTCGATCGATGATGCGGCCTCAATCGGCGGCGGTGGCGTGGTGGTGGCGCAAAATCCATTTGACATCGCCGCGGACAGGGGTCTTTCGAGCTTCGACCAGCGCCAGAAATTCACGGGAAATTGGATCTATGATTTGCCCTTCGGCGAAAACCGGCGATTCCTGCAGAAAGGTTTCATCTCCCACATTCTTGCGGGCTGGCAGTACAGCGGAGATTTTACAGTTGCCAGCGGCCTTCCTTATACGATTCGCGTGCTCGGCGGAACTTTGGATATCGAGCGCGGCGTGAGCGGATCCCTGCGCGCGAACGTCGTTCCCGGCCAACCCTTGTATATCGCCAATCCCACCACTACCGAGTGGTTCAACACGGCGGCGTTCTGTCAGCCGGAAACGACCGCGAACGGTCCCGCTGCAACCTGCGTAAACGCGGGCGATACGACGTATGGTGACGCGGGCCGCAACATTCTCGAGGGGCCTGGCCAGGTAACGGTGGACATGGCGCTGAACAAGACCATCGAGATCAAGGAATTCCGCTCGCTCGATCTGCGGATCACGGCGAACAACGTCTTCAACATGGTGAATTACAGCTCGCTCGGCACTACCGTGAACTCGATCACGTTTGGCGAAGTTACGGGCGTCGGAACCATGCGGCGCGTGACGGTGCAGGCGAGGTTCCGTTTTTGATGGAGAAAGCCATGGTAGCGATACGAAGAAAAATCGCGGCGTCCCTGCTTGCAGGATTTCTCGCGCAAGGCGCGGCTCCTTCATTCGCGCAACAAGCCCAGCAGCAGCCGCCCGCTCCGAATCCGGAGGAGCAAAAGCCAGAGACTCCCATTCGCGTCACTTCGGAATTGGTTCTCGCTAACGTGGTGGTGCGCGACAAAAAAGGCAATCTCGTTCGCGGCCTGAAAAAAGATGACTTCACGCTCTACGAGGATGGCAAGAAGCAAACGATTTCTACCTTCGACTTTGAAAATGTGGACGAACTCGAAACGGCCGGCGCCGCCGAAAAAACCATCACGGGCGAAGCCGGCCAGCCTGCCGCGCCAGCCGGCGTGCTGAAGAAGAGCGCCGAAGCGGTGATGAACGCGCGGGACCGCCGCGTCATCGTTTTATTCTTCGATTTCTCCGCGATGGAACCGGAACAGATCGACCGCTGCGTCGACGCCGCCAAGAAATATATTAACGCGCAGATACACCCCGCTGATATTGTCGCGCTGGTTTCGCTGGCGACGAGCATGAACGTCGATCTCGATTTCACGGACAACAAAGCAAGGATTCTTTCCGTGCTGGGTTCGTATTCCTCTGGCTCCGGAGAGGGGTTCGCCCAGGGCGACACGGGAAGCGCTGAAGGCACGGCGGAAACCAGCGGCTCATTCACCCCCGACGAGACGGACTACAACACGTTCAGCGCTGATTGGAAGCTGCTGGCACTGCAATCCACCATGGATGCGCTGGGAAAAATCCAGCAGAAAAAATCGCTAATCTATTTTAGCAACGGCATAAGCCAGACGGGGACGGACAACCAGTCCGCGCTGCGAGCGGCCACGGCCTCGGCGGTGAAAAACAACGTTTCCATCTATCCCGTCGATGTCCGCGGGCTGCAAGCATTTCCGCCAGGCGGGGAAGCGCAATCCGCCAGCCTGCACGGCCAGTCCGCGTACAATGGCGCGGCCGTGCTGAACGACCTCAGCGGCAATGCAGCCTCGCAGGAGACGCTCTCGACGCTCGCGGCGGACACCGGTGGCAAAGCGTTTTTCGATACCAACGATTTCAGCGGCGTGTTTTCGCAAGTGCAGAAAGATACTTCCGCGTATTACGTTCTCGGTTTCACGAGCACGAACCGGCTGAAGGATGGGCATTACCGCCGCTTGCGCGTGACCTTGAACCGCGCCGACGTAAAGCTTGAATACCGGCCCGGATATTATGCCGGGAGAGACTTCCAGCACTTGAACCACGGCGACCGCGAGGCGCAACTTGAAGACGATCTCGCCGCGGATCTGCCGGAGACGGATGTGCCGCTCTACGCGGGCACGGCCTATTTCCGCGAGAATGAGTCGCACTATTATCTGGCGGTATCCCTGGTGATTCCGGGCTCGCAGATTCCGTTCGTACAAGCCAAGGACAAGGACAACGCCACAATCGACATCATCGGCGAAGTGCGCCTGAGCGGCGCGGGGAAAGTGCCCGTCGGGCAGCTCCGCGACACGGTGAAGCTGGCGGTAGATAGCTCACAGCAAGTGCGGCGCAAAAACGTGCAGTACAACACGGGATTCGTGCTCGCGCCAGGAAGCTATCACTTGAAATTCATTGTGCGCGAGAACCAGACCGGGCGCATGGGATCGTTCGAGACGGACGTGCGCATTCCGGATTTGCGCAAAGCGCCGCTGCGCATGAGTTCCGTGGTGCTCAGCAGCCTGCGCGTGCCAGTCACGCACACCAGCAAGAAGCGCGCAGTCGATCCGCTCATTCAGGACCAGACGCAGCTTGTTCCCAACGTGACGCACGTCTTCACGCGCGACCAGCATTTGTATTTGCAGTACGAAGTCTATGACGCCGAGCGCGGTAAGGTCGCGGTCGAGCCAGCCGCGCAAAAGCCGGCGAGCGGCGAGAAACCCAAAGAGCCGCGTGAATCGATTCACGTTTTAACGAGCATCGAATTTTTGCAAGGCAACGTGAAGGTCTACGAGTCCAAACAAGTGGCGGCGACAGAAGACACCGATCCGAATCGGAAAGCCGTGGTGTTTCAAATCGATCTACCCTTGCAGAAGCTCAAACCTGGCTTCTATATTTGCCAGGTGAACGTGATCGACGACGTCTCGGGAAATTTCGCGTTTCCGCGCTGGCCGATACTAATAAAGGATGCGCCTCCTGCGACTGCCCCAGCCTCAACGGAGACGTCTTCCAGTTCCTTGCGGTGACTGGATAATCGCGAGCTACACGCCTGCTCTTGGAACACGCGTCGCAGATCACTTAGCTTGACTAGAAGAGTGCACAGACTAAAGTCTGTGCCACATACCACGCCGCGCGAACTTCTTATTTGCGGAACCGCGCCGCGATCAGGCGCGTTGGACGATGGCGGTAACGGCGTCGCAGAAGCGATCGATTTCCTCCGTCGATGTGTACACATTCGAGCTGACACGAATCCCGTTGAAGTCGGGAAAGGAAATGGGCGTGACGAGAATGTTGTATTTGGTAAGCAGCGCGTCGCTCAGCTTCCCGGGAGCGATGGTTTCGAAGTGGATGGTGCCGAAAGCGCCGGACAAATTGGGATCCAGCTCGACGAGCACTTGCGCGCCGGGAAGTTTGCCCAAGCGATCGGCCCAGCGATGCTTCAAATAGCGGAGGCGCGCGAATTTTCGTTCGTCGCCGATTTGCTCGTGAAAGGCGAGCGCTTCGAGGATGGCGTTGTGCATGGCCGCGGGATGCGTGCCGATTTCTTCGTACTTGCGGATGTTGCCGTCCATGGATTTCGGCGCGGCCATCAGCGCCCAGTGATTTTCGATGCGGTCCTTGCGCACGTAGAGCACGCCGGTGCCGATGGGAGCGGAAAGCCACTTGTGCAGGCTGGCGCCGTAGAAATCGCAGTCAATGTCGGAGAACTGGAAGGGCACATGCGCGAAACCGTGCGCGCCATCCACGATACTGGTGATGCCGCGTGAACGCGCCAGCGAACAAATTTCCTTGATCGGGAAAATCTGGCCGGTCAGGAAAACGACTTGCGAGACGTGGATGACGCGCGTGCGCGGCGTGATGCCTTGTTCTATCAGGCGCACCAGATCGGCGGGATTATTCACGGGCACGCTGAAATCCACTTGCTTGAGAACGATTTTTTCGCGGCGTTCGCGCTGCTGCCAGGTCGTGATCATGCGGGGATAGTCCTGGCTGGTGGTGAGGACTTCGTCGCCGGGCTGCAGGTCCAGGCCGAATTGGGCAATCTGCAAAGATTCGCTGGCGTTTCGCGTGATGGCGATGCATTCGGGATCGGCGTTCCAGAGCTGCGCGAGTTTTTTGCGGACGTCTTCGATCTTGGGCTCGAGGTCGTGCCACATGCGATAAGCGGGGAGCTGGTTGCTGTAACGAATGGCGGCGATTTCTGCTTCGAGCACGGAGGTCGGCGCGGGAGCGACGCCGCCGTTATTCAGATTGACGATTTGCGGGTCGCGGACGTACGCGTTGCGAATCTGCCCCCAAAAATCTTCGTCGCCGGCCAACGCTTCGGGAGAAACATTTGCGTAAGCGCGATTCAGGACCGAGGCCAGCAGAACGGCTTCGGCTCCGCAAAGAAAAGCGCGACGGCTGAAGGCAGAGGGCATGTTCGTAAACTCCTTGTCGGTTTTGAAGCGCAAGCATACAACACGCGGGCGGGTTTCGGAGAGAATTTACTCTCTGTAGGGAACCCAGATGTTCTTGATTTGGGTGGCGCGTCGGAGGAAGAAGCGGTCTCCGGCTTACTATGAACTGAAGTGATAAACAGGACTGTTACTCGGAAAAGAAAAACCAATGTGGAGCGAGGCGGGTATAGCCCATGTGGGGAAACTCCTTTTCAATGGCAGTGGAACTGTCGTCGGAGCGATACATATAGCCGCGATGGCTAAGGGCGCTTGAGTTCCGAACAAGGTAACGGACTGTGATGTTCACTTTCGTGACGTCGATACGAACTTTGCTAAGGACGTGAAGACCAGAATTATCCGGAGGGAGAGTGGCAAAAGTTGTGAAGGCGTCCGAATGCGCCTCGGCCTGTTCTTCCCGGATGAGAATGTCGGTGACTCGCTTGAACCTGGACAAGTGCGCTAGGAAAAGCCGATCTTCGAAAAAATGGCCAAGCCTGACGGCGGGGAACAGCAGGACCAGAATGACAACGTTTAAGGCCACGCGATAGAGAGCGGCCTTCGATCGATCAGCGACCAGCAGGATGAGGCTTATTAAGGCGCTGATGAGAAAACAGGCGAGGAAGAAAAAAACTAGGAGATCGCTGTATCCGTCGTCAAAAGTGCTGGACCAAATGAGGGCGGCGAAAAGAACAGTGCCCACTAGGCAAGTCCACTTATAAGGGAACGCTCTCATTGCCATGACTATGACAATCCTTACTCGCCGTAGGGGACCCAGATGTTTTTGATCTGCGTGGCGTGTTGCAGGAAGAAGCGGCCCTCGCCTTGGGCGGGATTGAACCAATCGATCGAGCGGCCTTCGTTGGTGAAGACTTGTTTTAGATTTCCCGTCGAAAGATCTTTCGCGGTGGCGCAAGCGGCTTCGTTGCCGAAGCACCAAAGAGCATCCACGTCGTCGTGCTCGGCGAGCGTCTTCAATAGTTCTGCGGGACGGCCGGTGACAATATTTACGGCGCCAGCCGGGAGATCGCTGGTCTCGAAGATTTGATAGAGATCGGCGGTAATGAGCGGATAGATTTCGCTGGGGATGGCGATGACAGTGTTGCCGACAGCGATGGCGGGCATCACCGCCGAGAGGAATCCGAGCAGCGGGGCCTCCGTCGGGCAGAGGATGCCGATGGTGCCGATGGGTTCGAGCATGGCAAGGGCGACATTGCGGAACGGCGGATTGTGAATCGCGCCGTCGTATTTGTCGGCCCACGCGGCGTAGGAAAAGATGCGCTCGATGCCGAGAGCGACTTCGGATTCGGCTTGGTGCTTGCCAACAACGTCGGAGAGACGACTCGCAATTTCTTCGCGGCGCTGCGAAAGATTTTCGCCGATGTAGTAGAGGACTTGAGCGCGGTTGTGCGCGGTGGCTTTGCCCCAGCTCGCGGCTTTGCGAGCGGCTTCGACGGCGTTGCGAATATCTTTGCGGTTGCCGAGCGGAGCTTCGCCAAGGAGTCGGCCATCCGCGGCGCGTACGGCGAGGCTGTAGCCGGAGTCGGGACGCGCCTGTTTGCCGCCAATGAAAAGTTTCACGGTGCGATCGATCGCGGGAGCAGAAGATTCCGCGGCGGCTTCGCTTATTTGTTCCGGCGGTTGATCGATCGCCAGCGGGTGAACATGAAGCTGCGGAGCGTTTTTGAACCACGCAGGCTCGAGATATTCAAGCAGCCCTTCGCGCCCGCCCTCGCGGCCATAGCCGCTTTCGCGATAGCCGCCAAAGCCGCAGCTCGCGTCGAAAAGATTGGTGCAGTTTACCCAGACGACGCCGGCTTTTATTTGCGCGGCGACGTGAAGAGAAACATTGATGCTCTCGGACCAGACGCAAGCGGCGAGGCCATAAACAGTGTTGTTCGCAAGCTCGACCGCTTCGCTGGGCGTGCGGAACGTCATCGCGGCGAGAACGGGGCCGAAAATTTCCTGCTGCGCCACGATAGAAGTCGGATGCACGTTGCTCAAAAGCGTCGGCGGGAAATAAAGTCCACGCGACGGCATGGGAATCGACGGCTGCCAGCACGTCGCGCCTTCGGCAACGCCTTGCTCGACCAGCCGCTGGATGCGCTCGAGTTGCACGCGCGCGACAATCGCGCCGATGTCGATGGCTTTATCGAGCGGCGGCCCGACGCGCAGCGTATTCATGCGGTCACAAATTTTCGCGATGAGCGGCTCGGCGATGCTCTCCTGCATCAAGAGGCGCGAGCCGGCGCAGCACACTTGACCCTGATTGAACCAGATGCCGTCGACGAGTCCTTCGACGGCGGAGTCAAGATCGGCGTCTTCAAAAATAATGAAGGGCGATTTGCCGCCAAGCTCGAGCGAAAGTTTCTTGTGGCTGTGCGCCGTAGCTTTGCGGATGGCGCGGCCCACTTCGGTCGAGCCGGTAAACGCAATTTTGTCGACATCCGGATGTTTGACGAGTGCTTCGCCGGTCGAGCCGTCGCCGGTGACGATGTTGACTACGCCGGGAGGAAGTTCGATCTCCGCGCAGATTTCGGCAAAGGCCAGCGCAGTCAGCGGAGTAAACTCCGCAGGTTTCAGAACGACGGTATTACCCGTAGCCAGCGCCGGAGCGATTTTCCACGCCAGCATCAGCAGCGGAAAATTCCACGGAATGATTTGTCCCACCACGCCGCACGCAGCGTAGCCGGGAAATTCCTGCGCGAGGAGCTGTGCCCATCCAGCATGATGATAAAAATGCCGCGCGACGAGCGGAATATCGATGTCGCGGCTCTCGCGAATGGGCTTGCCGTTGTCGAGCGTTTCGAGGACCGCCAGTCGCCGCGAATGTTTTTGCACTTGCCGCGCGAGCGCGTAAAGAAAGCGCGCCCGAATGTGTGGCGTGAGCGCTTGCCAGCCGGGAAGCGCGGCACGCGCCGCTTTCACGGCGGCATCGACGTCGGCCGCGGAACCTTGGGCAACATCAGCAAGTTTTTCGCCGGTCGAAGGATCCGCCGTATCAAAATATTTGCCATCGAGCGGAGCCTGCCACGCGCCGCCAATAAAATGTCCAAATCGGCGCTTATACTGGTCGAGCCATGCAAGTGCTTCGCGCGGATCTTCCGGCGCCGGGCCGTAGTCCATGGTCACGAATTTTTCGACGATACTCATCCGAATGGGCTCATGCGATTGGATGGCGATAATCCGCCGAATAGCGGCCGGTGGCGTAGTGTTCGAGTTGGCGTTCGATATCCGCCAGCATGCCGCTCGCACCAAATCGGAAAAGCCCGGCCTTGAGCCACGAGGAGCCGAGCTCTTCTTTCATCAGCGAAAGCCATTCGAGCGATTGCTTTGCCGTGCGAATGCCGCCCGCCGGCTTGAAACCGACAGCAAAACCAGTCTGATTCGCATACTCCCGAATGGCGCGTGTCATCACCAGGCCAACCGGGAGAGTAGCGTTCACGGGCTCTTTTCCGGTGGATGTTTTAATGAAGTCCGCGCCCGCCATCATAGCCACGACGCTGGCGCGCGCGACATTCCGCAACGTGAGCAAATCGCCGGTGGCGAGAATCACTTTCATGTGCGCGGGGCCGCAAGCATGTTTGAAGGCCGCGATTTCGTCGTACAGCGCCTGCCACTTCGCGCCAAAGACGTGCGCGCGTGTGATGACGACATCGATTTCGTCAGCGCCCGCTTCCACCGAGCGGCGAATTTCATCGACGCGTTCAGAGAGCGGCGAAAGACCGGCAGGGAATCCCGTTGACACGGCGGCGACGCGGATACCGCTCCCTTCGAGAGCCCGACGCGCCGTCTCGATAAAAACGTGATACACGCACACAGCGGCGACTTTCATGTCCAACGACTCGACGCCCAGCTTCGCGACGAGTTCGTGTTGCAGCGGCTGGCGCGCCTTGGCACAGAGCCGACGGACGCGTTCGTCGGCGTCGTCGCCGGAGAGCGTCGTCAAATCCATGCAGGAAATCGCGCGGAGCAGCCACGCCGCTTGCCACTCTTTTTTCACAGTGCGGCGCGTCACAAGCGTCGCAGCGCGGCGCTCGACGGCGCTGGTGTTGACGCGAACATCTTTCACCCAATCGAGATTCAGCGAAACGCCGCGATTGGCTTCGAGCGCGCGCCCGCGCAAGTGCGCAAGAGCCGTATCCGAGGGAGAAAGCGCCGCTTCCAAATTACGGCTCTTGAGATCTTCCGTACCGCCTGGACTTCTATTGATGATGGACATGATCAAAATCTCTTTGAATGAGGTGCTTCGGCCCCAACAGAAATCTTATCACTTCGGCGAGGTCCGTTCACAGACGCGTGCTGTGAATCCGCCATTGCTCTTCGAATTCGGCCCGATTCACAAAGGATTTCTGCGTTCCCACCTTTGTAGTAGATAGAGCCGCGTAGAGATTGGCGCGCGTGAGCGCCTCTTTTTCCGCCAAGCCTTCGCCAAGAAACACCGCGAAGCTGCCGATAAACGCATCGCCCGCACCGGTAGTGTCCACCGCCTCAACTTTGAAAGCGGGAATCAGCTCGCTTCCTTCAGGGCCGGCCAGGAGCGCGCCGCGCGCGCCGAGCGTGAGCACAACGCGCTTCAATCCTTTCCTCAAAAGAAAGCCGGCGCACCGCTCGGCGTCTTCCAGCGAATGAACCGGCATTCCAGTGATTAGTTCTGCTTCCGTCTCGTTGGGAATGAAATAGTCCGCACCGGCCAACTGCTGGAAGTCCACATGCTGCGCTGGCGCGGGATTCACGATGCAGCGAATGCCGCGTGATTCCGCGAAGCGAACCGTGTGATAAACGGTGCGCAATGGAATCTCAAATTGCATCACGATCATGTCCGCCTTGCGAAGCATCGGCTCTGCGTCGTCTACGTCCTCTGGCGAAAGCATGTCGTTCGCCCCCTTCACAACAATGATGCGATTCTGCCCGCCGGGCTCGACAAAAATGGGCGCGACACCGCTCGACACCCCTTCCGCAATGCGCACATGGCTTGCGTCAATGCCTTGCGACTGAAAATTCGCGATCGTCGCCGGACCGAAAAGGTCGCTGCCGACTTTGGCGACCATGGCCACGGATGCGCCGCACAGGCGCGCGGCCACTGCCTGATTCGCGCCCTTGCCGCCAAAGCCGAGGTCAAAGCTCTTTCCAAAAATCGTTTCGCCCGGCCTCGGAAACACGTCGTTGAACGTGGTCAAGTCCACGTTGGCGCTGCCCACCACCGCAATAAGAGATTGCTTGGCCACCTTCGCTCCCAGGACTCCGCGCGCGAATTATATAGGAACGCGGCGGCAAAACAGTAAAATGCAAATCCCGGAGCCTAATCCGAGCTTCCAGCCGCGAGGAACCCGATTCCGCTTGACAGGCTCCACGACGCTGCATATAAGCACGAACGGAACAATACGGCGCACGATGCAGTGTTCGGACGTTCCGCCGCGCCAGCGCACCGGAATATTCTTCGCAAGGAAGTCTCCCGATAAGGAGCTGGCAGTTTATGTACACGCCCCACAGCCTCGAAATTGCGCTGCTCATGATGATCACCACGGCGATTTGCTGGGGTTCGTGGGCCAACACGTTCAAAGGCGTCAAGAATTATCGCTTCGAACTTTTTTACTGGGATTACGCCGCCGGCATTTTTCTAATTTCCGTCGTGCTGGCGTTCACCATGGGCAGCACGTCCCACGATTCCTCCAGCTTCCTCAACAACGTCCGAGCGGCGGATGGCGCGAACATTATTTATACGCTCGTGGGCGGAGCGGTTTTCAATCTGGCAAATCTGCTGCTCGTCGCCGCGATCGACATGGCCGGCCTGGCCATCGCCTTTCCCGTTTCCATCGGGATAGCGCTGGTCGTCGGCGTCATCGCCAGTTATTTGCAGCAGCCGAAAGGGAACGCGGGCTTGCTTGCCGTCGGCGTCGCCTGCGCGGTTCTCGCGGTCATCATGGACGGCAAGGCGTACGGCTCGCTGGCGAAAGCGGCGGGCTCGGCGTCGAAAAAGAGCATCACCGTTTGCATCGTTTCCGGCGTGCTGATGGGATTGTGGTCGCCCTTCGTGGCCCACGCGATGAGCCACGGAAAAGCGCTGGGCCCGTACAGCATCAGCGTATTTCTAACTCTGGGCGCACTGCTGTCCTGTTTCATTTGGAATATTTATTTCATGAAGAAGCCTCTCGTCGGCGAGCCGGTCCAATTCAGCGAATTTTTTCATGGCCCGGCTTCTGGCCATATTCTCGGATTGCTCGGCGGCGCGATTTGGGGAATCGGCACGGTCTTCAATTTGGTAGCCGCAAATTTCACAGGCGTGGCCATCTCCTATGCCATCGGACAATCCGCCCCGATGGTGGCTGCGTTGTGGGGCGTGCTGGCCTGGAAGGAATTCCAAGGCGCGAAGCCGCAAGCCAAAGCTTATCTTGCCTTGATGTTTCTCTTCTACTTGCTGGCTATTTTGCTTGTGGCAAAAGCCAACACGGCCACGTGACAAATTTTCCCGAAACCCGAGTAGAATGACCTCGATAAACTGTCATGCGGAACCCGGCCCGGAGTGAAAAAGCAGTGACAATTTCGGAACCTGCGGGGTGTCATTTTTTGGCATTCCCGCCTCCAAAAGAATCAAAAGCTCCTTTCCATTTTGCCCTTCTTTCGGGCGTCAGCCGGTCAGCTACGACGATGATAGCCGCCCCGGCCTCCGCGCGGCTCACTTTCTACTGTGTTTTCAAGGGCTTGCAGCATATAGCGCAGCTCGGGCCACGAGGCGTGCGGGGGTCAAATCGGGAACCCCGGGAGATGAACACACTGCCTAGACTTCGCGCGCGGTTTGGCCCTAATTTTGTTACCATCTGGCCCACAGGGGTATGTGTGTGCAGCTTCTAGGCAAATACGAGATCATCTCCGAACTTGGCCGCGGAGCCATGGGCGCTGTGTACAAAGCCCGTGACCCGCTGATCGACCGCCTCGTCGCGCTGAAAACCATCACCGGCGGCCCCACCGCGCAGACAAATCTCCTGGACCGTTTTTATCAGGAAGCGCGTTCCGCCGGCGCCCTCCAGCATCCAAATATCGTCACGATTTACGAGCTGGGTCACGAAAAAAACACTCCATTCATCGCCATGGAGTATCTCGAAGGGGACAGCCTCGACAAGATCATCGATCAGCGTCCCGTGCTCCCTCTGTCCGTCAAACTCGGTTACATCGTGCGCGTGTGCGACGCGCTCGCGTACGCCCACCAGCACAACGTCGTGCATCGCGACATCAAGCCCGCGAATATCATGGTGACCAAAGAGGGCGTCGTGAAAGTCGTGGACTTCGGCATCGCGCGCCTCACGGATATGTCCATGACGCAGCCGAACATGATGATTGGCTCGCGTGCGTATATGTCTCCGCAGTTGTACAAAGGCGAACGCGCCGATCCTCGCTCTGACATTTGGGCTTTAGGCGTTTCGCTCTATGAACTGCTCGCGTATCGCAGACCGTTTACCGGCGACAGCGAAGCCGAGCTGATGTTCCACATCATCTACGAGAAGCCCGAGGATTTGCAGAGTCTTTCTCCCGAGTGCACCGAAGAGCTGGCGCCTATCGTCAACAGGATGCTCGAGAAAAAGAGCGAGGATCGTTATCAGTCCATGGAGGACGTGCTCCACGCGTTGGAGCCGATCTGGAAATCCGCGCAGCAAGCCACCGTTACGGGCTTGCTCGCGGATTGCCAGGAATTGGTCGCAGCCAAGGATTTGCAAAGGGCGCAAGCTCTTCTGCGCAAAGCGTTGCATATCGATGTGAGCAACTCGCAAGCGAAGAGCATGCTCGAAAAAGTGTCTATCGAGCTGCGCCGTTCGGAAATTCAGCCGCGCTTGAAGGAACACTTGAGCCGCGGCGAAGGCTTCTTGAAAGCAGGGCAGCTTCGCGAAGCTAAGTCAGAAGCCGAAGCAGCGCTGGGACTGGATTCCAAGCACGAGCCCGCGCAAAAGCTGCTCGTGGAAGTGGAAGCGGCCGCGGCGAAAGCGCAACAACTCGAGCAAAAATTGAAGCTTACCAAGCAGCGCCTGGCCGAAGGCGCGCTCACCGAAGCGGCCGCGGCGCTCGGGCAAGCCCTCGAACTCGACGACGCCAATGCCCAGGCCAAAGAACTGAAAAAACAGATTGAGGAAGAGCGCAACCGCCGGGAAAAGCGCAAGAAACTCGGCGAAATTCTGCACCGGGCGCGCACGCTCTGGACGGAACTCAAGTACGACGAATGCCTCACTGTTCTCGCCGACGCCACGCAGGAATTTCCGAACGAACCGGAACTGAAAAAGCTGCAAGAATCCGCCAGGACGGACCAGGCCGAACAGCAGAAGCAACGGCAGATGGCGGAAGTCCGCAAGTTGCTTGGGCAGCAGAATTTTTCGGAAGCGCGAAAGATTCTGGACGAGCTTGTGAAAGATCATCCGCAGGACACCGCCGTCAAGAATCTGCAAAATTTGGCCTCGCAGGAAGAACAAGAACAGAACCGCCAAAAACGGCTGGAATCGGAAATCACGGTACTCCGCGGCTTGCTCGGCGCGGGAAAATACGCGCAAGTCGTAACCAAGGGTGAGCCGCTCCTGCAGGAATTTCCCCAAGAGTATGAATTAAAAGAATTGGTGAATTACGCGCGCGGCGAAGTCGTCCAGCAGGAACAAAAGCACAAGGAAGAGGAGCGCGAAAAGCAGATTCAGGGATTCCTGATGTGCGAGCGCTATGGCGAGGCCCTCGACACGGCGCGCAAGGCCATCGCGGAATTTCCCAAGCAGGATGCCTTCCGCAAGCTGGCCACCGAAGCGGAAGCGCTCAAAAAGGAACAAGACGACCGCGAGCACGCGCGCAACGAGATGCAGCGGCGCGTTCGCGAAATCAACAGCAAAATCAATCTGGACAAAATCACGGATGCCATCGATTTGGCGCAGCAGACGATGGAGACCATGGGTCCGGATCCGAATGTGACGCAATTGCTGCAGGGCGCGGAAGAGAAAAAGAAAAAGAAGGAAGAGCAGGAGAAGAAAGTCGCGGCTTTGGAAACCATGGTCAGCAAGGGCGACCACGCGGCCGCGACGCAACTCTTCAACGAAGTGATGGCCACGCAAATCCTGCAGCCTTCCGATCCGCGGATGCTCGAGCTTCGCGGCAAGATTGCGGCGCTGGGCAGCGGCCAGCAACCCGGCGCAACGCAGCTCTTCGCCGGAAAAGTGGCGGCGAAGCCTTCGGCTCCGGCGAAAAAGGACAAGGCCGCAGCGCCCGGCGTCCCGCCAGCCGATTTGACCCAGGTCAGCGAATCCGCCGGAAACATTCCTGCGGCGGGACTTTCCGCCACGCGGGTAATGATCCCGGGGCAAACGCCCGCTGCCCCGCGAAAAGACGGCGGCGTTCCCCGGCGGCCGGGGACAGATGGCAAAGATGCGGCGGCGAAGAAAACCGAGGTTACCGGCGCGACGGTTATGGCGGGGTCCGCTACGGCGGGAGCCAGTTCTCGCCCGATTGGTTCGGCTACGGCCGTGCCCGCGGTTCCAAAAACCAGCAGCAGCACGCCGGCGGCTTCTAGTGCGGTAGTTTCTGCCGTCAAGCCTAAGCAGGGACCAGGTCTTTCCGCGCAGATGCCGGCGTTTCTGCGCAACCCCGCAGTGCTTGCTGGCATTGGCGCATTTGTGGTGATTGTATTCGCGCTCGTCTTTTGGGCGCGCCATGCGAGCGGAGGCGCTCCAGCGGCCAAGGATTTGAAGCTTGAGCAGCAAGCCCAGGAACTTTGGCAGAACCGCCAATTCGATCAATCCGAACAGATTTGGCAGGGGCTGGCCAAGTCCCCTGGCCCGCTGCAGAAGGAAGCCGCGCAGCAGGTCAGCCAAATTGAACAGAAACGCCGCGACGAGCAGCAGCGATTTGACCAGGCCGAGGCCTTGCTCAAGGACAAGAAAGATTTCGCCGGCGCGCAACAAGCCTTTCAGGACGTGATTCAGATGAACTTATGGCACTCTGCCGATGCTTCGCGGGAGTTGGATGCGACGAACGTCGGCTTGAGCGCGACCGACGTGCACAAACAGGAGCAGGATCTATTCGACCACGGCGTGGCGTCTTATCAAGCGAAAGATTTTGAAAAGGCGCGCAAGGAGTTTCGCGAAGTCGTAGATATGAAAGTCCCCGGCTCGGCGCTCAAGTCCGAGGCGGAGAGCTATCTAACGAAGATACGGCAGACGGCGAACGAGCAGAAGCTCTTTGACACCGCGATGCAGGACGTAAAAGACGAGAACTGGAGCGAAGCGCAGGATCAGCTCCAGGAAGTAATCAAGCGCAAGGGGCCGCAGAGCGCCGACGCCAAAAAACAGTTGCCCATGGTTCAGAAGGCGCTGCAAACCGTAAGCGGCGTGGAGACCTCGATCAAGGCAGGGTCTTTCCGCCTGGCCAAAACGCAGCTCGACTCCGCGCAGCATTGGAGCAAGACCCACGACAAACTGCAGAGGGAATTGCACGTGGCGGAGCAGCAGCAGTTCGACCAGATTCGGAGCAACGCGCAAATCGTGGAGAACAAGGGCGACGCGTCCGGCATTCAACATGCCCAGGACGATATTCATCGATTCGAGGAACGCGCCGAGGACGCTTCCTTGCTTGCCGCGTCGAAAGATCTCGAGAAACATTTGAACGCGGCCTATTCCGCGGCCGTGGAGAAGAGCAGCGACAAAGCGGACTTCGAAGCCGCCGTGGCCCATTTCGAGCAGGCCAAACAGCACAGAGATATCGGCCAGTTGAATCATGCGGTGACACAGGAATTTCAGAAACTGGCCAATGGCAACGGGATTTACCGCGAGCAGGCGGCTTTGTACGTCAAGACCACGATTCCCAACGCGATTCAATCGATGACGAAGAGTTCAGGGGAGCAGATCGTGCCCGCGCTTTCCTGCGGCCCGGGCCGAGCGGCGCAGCAAGTCCCGTCCGTCGGTGGCGCGGTCTCTTGCGGAGAATTGGATGCGAATTCACCGCTGGAATGGGTGGGGATCCCCATGGTGGACTTCCCGGACTCCGCCAATAAGCCGGGCAAGTTGCCCTATTCCCTCACCGTTATGATCACCGTTGAGCAGAACGGAAACGTCAAAGTGGACAAAGAAGGCAACTCCGATAAGGATTTCTTCAAGAAAGTGAAAGATGCCTCAAAACACTGGAAGACCACTGCGCCGAAATCGGGCGGCAAGCCGGTGAGCGTGCGTTTTCCTCTTACGATTACCTTTCAGCGCTGAACTCCCACGCGCGGGCCAGGATTTGCTACGATTAGCGGCACTGGGTCACCTCCTTGCAGAAACTGGGCAAATACGAAATTCTCGCGGAGCTCGGCCACGGCGCCATGGGTGTCGTGTATAAGGCCCGAGATCCGTTCATTGGCCGGCTGATCGCGCTCAAGACCATCAACAGCAATCTCGTGGACCGGCCCGATCTGCTCGAGCGCTTCTATCAGGAAGCGCAATCCGCGGGAAAACTGCAGCATCCCAACATCGTCACGGTTTTCGAGCTGGGCCAGGAAAAAGACACTCCATTCATCGCCATGGAGTACATTGACGGCGAGAGTCTGGAAAAGATCATCGTCGAGCAAATCGATTTGCCGCTCGCGCTGAAGGTCGGGTACATCGTGCGCGTGTGCCAGGCGCTGGAATTCGCGCATAAAAACCGCGTCGTTCACCGCGACATCAAACCCGGCAACATCATGGTGAATTCCGAAGGCATCGTGAAGGTGGTGGATTTCGGCATCGCACGCCTGGTCGATTTTTCGCGCACCCACACCAACACCATGATCGGCACGCCGGCCTATATGGCCCCCGAACTCTTCCGCAAGAAAAAAGCGGACGAACGGACGGATATCTGGGCGGTGGGCGTTACGTTTTACGAACTGCTGTGCTACCAGCGGCCGTTCACCGGAGACGGCTACGACATTATTCGCAGCATCGCGGAGGACGAGTTTCCTTCGGTGGCCTCGATCGTTTCCGAATGCACGCCGGACCTCGACGCCATCATTCAGCGCATGCTGCGCAAGGCTCCCGCCGAGCGCTATCAGAGCATGGAAGACGTGCTGCTCGAGCTGGAGCCGATCTGGAACCGGATCCGCACGGATGCCGCCAGCGCGCTTGCGGAGCGCGCCCGCGGATTGTACGAACGCGGCAACCTTCCGAGAGCGCAGGACACGGTGCGCCGCGCGCGATTGATCGACAGCTCGAACGTGGCGGCGAAAAGCCTGCTCGAAAAGATTTCCGCGGAGATTCGGCGCACGGAGATTCAGCCGAAAGTCGACGAGCATCTCGGGCGTGGCCGCGTCTTTTTGCAAGGCGGCAAGTTCCGCGAAGCCCAGGCGGAGGCGGAAGCGGCGCTGAATCTGGACTCGCGCTGCGAGCCCGCGCAGCAACTGGTTTCCGAAGTGGAAGCCGGCGCGGCGCGGATGAAGAAGCTCGAGCAGAAACTGCGGCTGACCAAGCAGCGTCTGGCGGAAGGGGAACTCGCGGAAGCCCAAACGGCTTTGCGGCAAGCGCTTGAGTTGAACGCGAACGATCCGCAGGCCCTTGAGCTGCAGCGGCAAATCGGCGAGGAGCAAAACAGGCGCGAGAAGCGCAAGCAGCTTATGGACTTGGTGAATCGCGCGCGCGGCTTGTGGACGGAACTGAAATACGACGAATGCCTGGCGCTCGTTGCGGAGGGACTGAAGAGTTTTCCGAACGAGCCCGAGCTGAAGAGTTTGCAAGCAACGGCGCGCGAAGATCAACTTGAACTGAATAAACAAGGAAATATCGCCGAGGTGCGCAAACTTCTGGGCCAGCAGAAACTTGTGGAAGCGCGCAAGGCGCTGGACGATTTGACGAAAGCGCAGGCGCAGGACACGAACATAAGGAATCTGCAGGAATTGCTCTCGCTCGAGGAGCAGGAGCAACAAAAAAACAAGCGTTTGCAGGAAGAGCTCGCGAATCTGCGCAACTTCGTCAATGCGGGAAAGCTGCGCGAAGCGGTTGGCAAAGGCGAAGCTTTGCTCCGGGAATTCCCGCAGGAATATGAAATCAAGGACCTGGTGGCTTACGCAAGCGGCGAACTTTCGCACCAGGAACAAAAGAAAAACGAACTGGACCGCGAGAAACAAATCGCGGACCTGATGGCGGCGCACCGCTACAAAGATGCCGGCAACCTGGCCCGCAGCGCACTGAAAGAATTTCCGAAACAAGAGACTTTTCGACGACTTTCCACGGAAGCGGATCAGAAATGCAAGGAAGAGGAAGACCGCGAAAAAGCCGAAAAACAGATGAAGCAGCGCGTCCAGGAGATTCAGAGCAAGATCAAGCGCCAGGAATTGACGGGTGCTATTGACCTGGCGAAGAAATCGCTGGAAACGCTCGGGCCGGACACGGACGTCACGCGGCTGCTCCAGGCGGCGGAAGTCGAGTCGCTGGAGCGCAACAAAAAGCGCGACGACGGCGAACGGCAGCTCGCGGCGGCTCAGGCGCTGCTGGACAAACATGATTTTACCGGCGCGAAGCAAGTGCTCGATCGCGCGATGGCCATGCGCATCTTCCAGCCTGGAGACGCACAAGTGCGGCAACTGCTTGCGCGCATCGCCGAAATGCAGGAAGCCAGGCGATTGCAAGAGCAAGCGGGAAAGAAAAGCGATCCGCAGAGACAGACGCGACCCGAGATAAATGCGCCCGGCGCGTACGAAAGCGACGAGTGGTCGGCCACGGCGCAAGGTCCCGTCAGCCCGGCGGCGGGTTCCTTCCCTCCGGCGAACCGGTCCCCCGCCGCTACGCCTACGATCATGGAGCCCGCGGGAAGTTTTGCGAGCACGCGCTCGCGGCCAACGCCGTCGGCTCCGGTGATGACGCCGCCTCCGGCTGCGCCGCAGAAAGCTCCGCTTATTCAAACGCAGATTCGCGTGGAAGAAAGAACTCCGCAAATTGCCGCGGCGCCTCCTGCGAAGAGCGGTTCGCGCGTGGCGACTGTCCTCGTGCTGTCGGCGCTGGGGCTTGCGCTGGTGGGCGGCGGCGTCTATGCGGGGCTGCGATTCCTGCCCAAGATTCTCTCGAAACCATCCGCCGAAGACCTTGCGCTCAAAGCCGAAGCGCAACAGCTTTGGGACAATCACAAGCTGGATGATTCGCTGGCCGACTGGAAAAAACTGGCCGGCCATCCCGGGCCGCTCCGCGAGGAAGCGCTGAAGCGCGCCAGCGACCTCGAGCAGCAGAACGCCACGGCGGAGCAGCGCTACGCCGAAGGGATGAAGCTTCTGTATGAAGAGAAAAAATATCCCGAAGCGGCGCAGGAGTTCAGCGAAGTCATTCAAATGAATTCCTGGAAGCTGAATGAAGCGCTCAGCGAATTTGCGATTGCCAGCAAGGGGCCGGGAGCGGCGCCTCCGGAACCGCTCTGGCAGGCCCTTTTCGATGAGGGCAAGCAAGCCTTCGATAAAAAGGATTACGCCGGGGCGCTACAGGATTTTCAGCAAGCCATGCACACGAACGGTGTCTCGAAAGATTTGAATGCGCAGGCCGAAGGGCTGATCGTCGTGCTGCGAGACCGCCAAGAGCAGAAGAGCGAGTTTGACGAAGGCATGCGGCTCGAGCGCGCCGGAAAAAAGAAGCAAGCCAAAGATACGTTCACGCGCGTGGTGAAAGCGCCGAACGGCGATTTGGATTTGGTGGCCTCGGCGAAAAACGAGATCGATCAAATCGGGGCGATTCCCGAGCCGGCGCCGGACTACTCGGCGGCCATCGGCGAAGTGCGAAATTTGATCGGCCAGGGCCGCTGGGACGATGCCAGCGCAAAATTGAGCAGCGTGCCGCCGACGCAGCCGCAGTACAACGAACTGAAACAGCAGCTCGAAACCGGACGCAGCGAGGACCAGTATTTTCAGAAGATGAAGACGGCGTTCACCGGCGCGGCAACGACGAAAAATGCCGACGCGTTGCGCACGTTGCGGCCGTATTTTATGACCGAGATTGGCAAAGCGGACCGGCACAGCGATGACGCGCGCAGCATCGTGACGCAAATCGACGCAGACGTGAAGGAACTGGACGCAAACAAGACACCCGGTGGCGGGGGAGTGGTGAACTCCAGAGCTGCCGACATTGCGGCGATCAAGGATGTGCTGAGCCGCTATGCGGCGGCCTACGACGCGGGCGACCTGCAGGCGCTGATCGCGGTCCGGCAATTCAACACGAAGGACCAGGGCAAGTTGCAGGACCTCCTCCCGGGAGTGAAAGGGAAAGGGTATACGCTGCAAAACTGCTCAGCCCCGGAGATGGGGAGGACCACGGCGCGAGTAAGCTGCACCGGCGTATTCACCAAAGCAAGCGACCTCAAACCGCAGCCGATCACGTTTGAACTTAGGCGGAATAACGGGCAGTGGATCATCGTGGCGTCGAATTAACGGGCTGCCAATTTTGGGGCGGGTGAGTGGCCGCGCGCGAAGTGACTTGTGACTCGTGACTGGTCTAGCCGCGCATCGCGTGAGTCATAGGATAACCGCTCCGTTTTTCAATTACTTATTCGGCTGTCGAATTCCTTTCCAATTCACCTAACTCGTTAAAGTCCAACGTGGTTCGATCGGGCGAATCTGGGCGAGGAGTTTGGCCGCTCCATATCCCCCACCCGGGGGTGTCCGCAAGTTATGAAGTAAATGCATGAAGGGATTGGGGTTGCGGGAAATCCTGCGTGTACGCACTTTGCCGTTGGGGAAGGGCGAAGCGCGGATCAGGCTGGGAGGGACTCCGGGGGGGTTTGCGTAAGTGCTCATCCTAAAGATAGGTAAAGTCGGCTGTTTCCGTGCAGCTTTGTAAGTGCTCATTCTGGAGGACTTGTTTGCAGGTCCGGAAAGCAGAAACGCCGACATGAATGCCAGCGCGAAGGGCGGAAGGGATAGAAAAACCCAGTACGCAATGTACTATGGAATTTACTTTTTGTCAAGCAAAAAGTGTCTTGATTTCGGTTGTGTATCCTTGGCTCGGTGGTCAAAAGGTGAGGCAAACTCTCACGTAGGCGTGGTACGCCGAAGAGCGGGAGTTTTTTCAGGGGCGTAGCTCGCAAAAGCGGGAGCAGGGCTCCCGCACTCCAAGTCAGGACGCCACCGAAAAGTCTCGAGGGGCGGCCCGGGTCGGGGCTGTATTGCAATGTCGGAATTGCAGGAGCGGTCCGCCATTGCGGCATCGGGATAGCAGAGCTTCTCACGTAAGTTTGCGCGGACTCCAACGATGCAGTCCGCCCATTCATGAAAATCGCCACCGCCCGTGCGGGTTACTGGCTCATTCTTGCGGGACAGGCGAAGGTCGACAAATAGCCTTCCTGGAAGAAGGGGACGCCCTTGAGGTCGACTTCAAAGCGGACCTCGACGGGCTGGTTGTTGCTCATGATGGGCTGGCCGGTGGGCCCGTGGAGCGGGCCTTGAATGATGTAGCCGCCGCCGGACGGCTGCCAGTGGTAGCCGCCGAAGAAATGCGCGACGGCCCAGAGGCCGGAAGCACGCTGCAACTCGAGATCGCCGCCGCCGCTATTGAGGCTGAGAGTTGCGCCTTGCCCGACGGAGCCGGGCCAGACGAATTTCTTCGTTCCACCCGAGTTTGTGATGGTCCAATCCTGTCCGTCAAAGGAGAGTTTTTCGCTCTTGAAGCCGCCAGCTTCCGGCGTGCGAGCGGTGACGGAATACTCGAAGTGCGGATCGGTGGCGTTGTTCGGATAGACGGCGAGCTGGATGGCGTAGAGCTCGTTGATGAAACGAAGATAATGCGGCCCGACAGGAGTCGTGCTGCCGAGGGCGCGGACGTAGGTATTGCCCTGCAAGGAAAGCGTGCTTTTCTCGGCGGCCAGATACTGCGAAAGCAGGCCCTTGCCGGGCTGGAAGAATTCGTTGAATTCCGGCAGAGTCACTTCGCGGCTGCTGTGGGCGTTGAAGGGATAGACCGATTGCAGAGCTTTGTACGGCTTGCAGAGGTTTTCGCCGGAGCCGGCGCTGGAGGCCCAAAGGCGCAGCAAATCCTTGATGGGCTCTTCGAGAAGCGTGCCGACGGTTTGATCTACATGCCCTTCTGGGTCATTCGGAAGCCCTTGCGCGATCTGCGCGGCAGCGAGATTGGCCTGTGCAGCGGTTTGCAGGCAGGAGGTCTTTGAGGCGGGCTTTTGATCGGGAGGAGCGCTGGCGGTTAGCTGCACGCACTGCTGGAGGCTCAAGAGGCCCTTCATGTAGGCGTCATTGGAGGCTTGATCGTATTTCTTCTGCACGCCGCAGCCGGGCGAGACGATTTGTTGCGGCGCCTGGAACGCGAGTTTGATCGCGGTCGATGGGACGTTGGTGTTGTCCGAGACGTCGCAGACGAGCGCCAGGAGCGGTGAGAAATTCGCCGAGAGTTTCATCAGCTTGGAGGCTGCGTCGGAGTCGGAGCCGTACGGTAAGACTCGGGCGGAACTCAGGAATCCGCGCCACTGCTTGATGTAATCCTTTTCGTACATCGCGCGGAGGGTTTGCATGAGATCCGCGGCGGAAAGGTCGGTGCTGGTGGCGGAGCCGAGAACCCAAGGTTCGCCCTGTAGAAAGCGTTTGGAGTTCTGGATGTCGGCGTCCATCACTTTCCAGCCATCGGAAGTGAACGCGGCGGAGACGTCTTGCGAAGCGCGCATGACGTCCACGCTATCCGGATGCTGAGCGGCGAAGCGGTAGTCTTTCGATTTCTGGCGGGCGTCGGCAATCATGCTGAGGTAGATGCGCTGCGGCCCGGCAAGTTTATTGAGATAGGTGCGCACCTGAAGAACGAGCGAAGCTTCATTTTCTTTCGAGAAGGGATTGTCGATGGTCAGCTCGGAGCTATAAAAGGCAAATTGCTGGGCGGCGAGGCTGCTGCGATCGGGATCGAGGTCGCCGAGATCTTTTTTCCATTCCTGCATGAGGAAGTCCTGGAGAAACTCGCCGGAATTGCGCTGAAATTCGGAAGTGGTGAGCAGGTAGGCTTTGAGGGCATCGTAGGCCGAGCCGGAATCGGCAGAGGCTCGCGGATCGCCTTGATAGCTGCCGAGATCGATGAGGAGATTGCGCCGCGTGTGCTGAAAGAGAACTTCATCGAACGCGTGGAAATAGAGGGCGCGGGCGTCGTCGAAAACGGAATCGCCGGTGTAGAGGCCCCAACGAAGATGCAGGGGCGCGCCGTTCTGATTGTAGCCACGGAGTTCGACGAGAGTTTGCCGGAGCGCATCGAGGCGGCGCAGAGAATCGACGGTTGGCGGGGCTGAGCCGGGGCTCATCACCAGCGCAAGATCCTGGCTGGAGCTTTGGATTTGCGATACGAGGCGCTGATTTCCAACGAACGAAATGATGGTGAAGACGATCCAAAGGGCGGCGATGCAGGCTATCGAGGCGAATAAAATGCGGCGGCCGAAATCGCCGCGCGTGCTGCTGCCGCTGGCGCCCAGCGCGGCGCGGTCCTGCAAAAGAACGTGGCTGAAAACGTGGCTGAGAAAAACGCGCTGGAAGGATTTGCGCGCTTCGCCAGCGCCTTCGAGCGAAGTGCCGCTGGCCCAGGAAGTTTTGGCGGAGGCGTCCTGCGCGTTGATCAAGCTGGTGGCGTTGGGATTGAAAGCGCCGGGGGCGCGCTGGAGCGAGGTTCGCGAGCCGAGCATGGTCTGGCCGGAGTTGGAGGTGACGGTGACGAGGCGCTGGCCGACGAAGTAAAAGCCGCGAAGGAAAGGCCCAGTGCGAAGATGGCCGGGACGGCAGAGATCCACGAGGAACTGCACCAAAGGCTTGCTGAGTTTTCCAAATTCGCGCGGAAATTCGTAGACGCCGGCCTGGCGTTCGCCGTTGCGCTCGCGGCTGAGGAGGCCGGGGCGGCATTCGGCGAGCGTAAAAAAAATCGCCTGGAAGGCGGCGGTGAGGCGGCGGGTTTCCTGCTCGGCGTAGACCCCGGAGTTTGCCGAGCCGACGAGCGGCAGCGTGGCGCCGAGAACTTGCGAAGTCTCTTCGTTGCTGAAGGTGCCGGCGAATTCCTCGAAGTACGGGATGCGGTCGGAGCGGTTGAAGAGGACGTAAACGGGAAGGCTGACGCCGAGGTGATAGGAAAGCTCTTCGAGGCGGGCGCGAAGTTTGCGAGATTGCGCGACGATTTTGTCGAGAGCGGCTTCGCGGACGAGTTTTTCGCAATCGACGCAGACGACTGCGGCGCGGGGAGCAGGCTTGGCGCCGCCGAAAATCGAGCGGAAACTGCCGGGAACGAAATTCTTGATGAGGCGCACCCAGGTGCCGGGATCTTCGAGGAGCGGGCCGCCGGCTTCGACGAAGACGGTTTTACGGGCGAACCAAAGATTGGCGACGCGCGTGGGGACGATGCTGCTTTCTTGATACACCTGGCCGGAAAGAAGCTCGGCGTCCAAGCCGCTTTGGTCCATCGCGCTGGTCTTCCCCGCGCCAGTTTCTCCGAGGAGAAAGACGACAGGGAGAGAGGAAAGCTTCGCGCCAGCGGCCAAGCGGGCGGCGGCGACTTTACTGGCGGCTTCGCGGATCAGGATGTCCACGTCTTGAGATGCGCCGGCGGAGGCGCTCGAGGAAACGACAGCAGAAGCGCCGGCCAAAGCGGCGGGAGGTTGGACGCTGACTTCGGGAGCGGATGGCAGGGAAGGCCGCGAAGAACGTGCCCAGAGGAGCAAGCCGATGATGGCGATCACGCCGAGCAGCAAGATGCCTGCGCGCAGCACCAAGGCGTTCGTGCCGGCTACGTGGAAAATCGGCCCCGCGAACCACGTCAGCATCAGGACCACGATGGCCGCCGCGCCGCCTGCAAGATATTCCCAATAAAATCGCATCGCCACTCCCTATGGGTGGTTTAGAGGCGCCATGGCATGAATGCCAGAAACGACGGAAAGCAGGCGCATCTTAAAGACAACGAAAAAAATAATGCCGAGAAGCACGCAGCCGAGCGCGCTGAAAGCCAGGCGCAAAACCCAGGGATCGCGTTTCGCGAGCACCACGCCGCCTTCGGGAACCGCCCAGGCGGGGGAGAGTCCCACAAGAGGACCGCGAATGCGGCGGATTTTTTCCAGCGTGGAATCGATCACCGGGCGAGTGGCTTCCGGGCCGGAGAGTCCGTAGCGGCCTTTGTAGCCCATCAGGAGACACAACGCATAAACTTCGAGAACGTCCGCGACGTCATGGGAATCGGGACGGGCCATGAGCTTTTCCAGATTGTCGAAAAACGTTTCGCCGGCGACGTGATGGCCGAACATCTCTTCCTGGAGGGGCATGCTATGCCAGGAGCTGAAAACGGGATTGTTCGAATTTAGAATGGATTCGTCAAGAAAAGCGACCACGGCGAGCGTTGCGGTGCGAATGTCGTCGGGACTGTAGGCCTTTTTGACGGCGTCTTTTTCGGCGGAGCGCAAGCCGGCCTGGATGTTGGCGCGGAAGGCGTTGGCATCGGCGACGGCCTGGCGGTTCTGCCGCACGCGCACGATGACCGTTAAAATCTGCTGATAGGTATACGCGAGATTTTCCGTGCGGCGTTTGGTGGACACTTCGCGGGGCTGCAGGCTGGTGGCCCCGAACATCGTGGCTCCCACGGTCTCCTCCTAGGACTCCAAAACGACCAAAAGCTCGATCTCCGCGCCGGGAATGTCATCGGGGACATAGACGCCGACTTTTCGCGTTTGCACGATATGTTCCCAGGAACTGCCGGTGCGGCTGATGCCGAAATACTGAAACTCGACTTTGGGCGCGATGGCCGATGGAGGAATCGGCAGGTGGACAAGCCCCAGACCAGGCAGCGCCGTTTTTACAAGCTCGGGCAGCAAATCTTTCGAGCTGATTTTTATCAGGCGCGGCGTCTTGGCGATGATTTCGGCTTCGCCGGTATCCGCGCGAACGGCCAGGACCCAGCGCGCGCGATCCAGGCAGCGCTGATCGAGGACGTCTCCCGCGCGGAAATTTCGCCCCGCCAAAACCAGGGGAATCTGCACGCAATTCGAAGGCACGACGAGTTCGAGATGCGCGCGGATGTGCTGATTGAGCGGACCGAAACATTTTTCCAAGTCATCGTGATTGTAGGCCGGGAGCGTTTCGGGATGAGAATCCAGGCCAAAGGTGCACAAAGCTCCCGCGAGGCGCGACATTTCGAGATAAAGCTGCTCTGGATGGCCGCGTTCGGAAACACTGAGGTGACGCAGGACAGAGAGACTTTCGTTCACGGTATGGACAAACCAAAAACTCGCGATTTCTTCGGAAGAATATCCGGCGCGGCCCTGCGCGGTGGCGCGGCGCGCGCGCGAAAGGGAGGCGCTTTTTTCATCGAGAATATCGACTAGAGTTTTGGCGGTCACCAGCAGACGGTCGCTGGCGCTGATTTGCAGGCACGGCGGAATAAAACCGGGATCGAAAATGAATCGCCCGGAGCCATCGCGAAGCACGCGCGCGACGGGAAGCGTGACGAGGCCTTGATTGTCCTGGGTCTCAAGAGCAAAGCGGATATTTTTCCGGCCGAGCTGAATTTCTTTTTCGTCGCGGCCGGTATTCTCATCGGGCAGGGCGCGCATTTCGGCGCGATAGCGCACTTCCAGCGTCGAAGGCTCGGAATCCAGGGCGCAATTGGGGCCTTCGGGGCGTCTTTCCGGCACGGCGAGCAGGACGAGAAGTGATTCGCGTGTTGGCGAAAAAAGTTCCGTGATATCCAAGACGGGCGGCAAGGCGTCCGCGTCGGGCATTTGAAACGCAAGGCCGTCGGGGAAGAGACCGCGCGCGTGCACCAGCGAGAGCATTCCGTTTTGCAGCGCGTCCGCGTCCAGTTTGCAGCCGATCACACCGTAGGGAGCGAACCACAGGCTCGAAGTCGAGAAATGAACGAGGTCTTCGAAGGATTGGGATTGCACCTGGAAGTGATGGGGGCCCAGGTACATCCCCTCGTGCCACACCACCTTGGAAAGATGCTTCATTGTTTAGTTGAGCATGCCCGGCTCAGCGGCGGCGGACTGGGTCTCACCCGGCGCGAACCAGTTCTCCCATGACGCAGTGCAACTCTCGGCGCAGCGCCGTTCGCCGAGCCTGGTTCTTCCAGGCGCGTCAGAGGCGGCGGTTGCGACTCGTAATCGATCTCTAGCCGGAAGAAAGACCCGGGAAAGCCCCGAAAGGCTTGAATCGAGCCTAACTATGGCTTTTGCGTGGATGGATGTCAAGACATTCACCCCACCGCTTTTGGTATTTGGTATTATGCCCGCGCAGTCCGCGAGAAACGTGCATGCATCCCTTGTCGATGGCCACTTCGGAGCAGTTTGCGGCGCTGCGCGAACTTTTTTTGCGCAGCGGTTTCACGGAAGAGGCCCTGCGCCAAAGGCTGGACATCCCTCCAGGACGGGACGTGGATCTTGCCGGGCTTTCTTCCCGCCCCACTTCCAAGCCCAAAGTGGGCGACGGCCTCGACGCGCTTCTTTATCTGTTTGTTCTCGGAGAATCGCTGCCCAGCGCGAAGGCGAAGCAGCTTTTCTCGCTGGAAATTTGGGAGGCCCTCGAGAAAACCGGCCTGATTCAGGCTGACCCGAAAGACGCGAGCCGTTGCCTCTCGCCCGTTGCGCTCTATCCCATCCGAGATCTTTTCCTGGCTTCCGATCGCTGGTCGGAGCTGGATCGTTCGCCGCGCCGAATGTTTGCCGACATCGTTTATCCTGCGTTGACGAAATCGGCGAAGCAGTTTCTGGACTTCACCTCCTTCGAACCCTGCGAGGATTTTCTGGAACTCTGCGCCGGTACCGCGCCCGCCGCGCTGCTTGCCGCGCGAGCGGCGAAAAATGTGTGGGCGACGGATATCGCGGAGCGTTCGCTGGCGTTTGCGCGGTTCAATGCCGCTCTCAACGGCATCCACAACGTGAATTTCGCGCTGGGCGACCTTTACGAGCCGCTGCAAGGGCGGACATTCGATCGCATCGCTGCTCATCCGCCGTACGTGCCGGTGCTCCAGCCCGCGGAGATTTTCTATGGCGGCGGCGAAACGGGCGAGGAGATTACCCGCCGGATTATCGCCGAGCTACCCGAAAGGCTGAAACCGGGAGGACGTTTTTATTGCCGGACGCTGGGAACGGAGCGCCCGGGCCAAAACTTCGAAAAGCGCATCCGCGGATGGCTCGGCGAACGCCATCAGCAATTTGACGTGGCTCTCTTCTCGTTGCAGGTGCTCGAACCGCGCCAATTCGCCCTCGAAGAAACGCTGAACAAGAATGGCGGCAGGGAGCAGTACGCGCAGTGGGAGAAACTTTTTACAAAGAATGGAGTGCGCGAACTCGTGATCGGCATCGTAGTGATTCAGCGCCACGCTGCGGAGCGGCCAGGCTTGACGATCCGGCGGACGATTCGCAGCGATACGCCGATTTCCGCGCTGGATTGGGCGCTGCGCTGGGAATCGGAGATGCATACGCCTGGCGCGGCACAAAGGTTACTCGATGCCAAACCCACCGCCATGGCGGGGCTGGAAATTCTCGTGCGCCACGTATTGCGCGACGGCGAAATTTCGGCGGAAAGTTTCACGCTATCCGTCGAGCATCCCTTCGCGACGGATTGCAAAGTGCAGCCATGGATGGCGGCGCTTTTGCCGAAATGCGATGGCCAGACGACTGTCGCGGAACTGTTCGAAACGGCCAAAACGAATGGATGGATCGTTCCCGAAACGCCGCCGGAAGAATTTTGCCGCTTGCTGGCGACCTTGATCAGCGGGGGATTTCTGCAAACGGAAGAATTTAAATTGCCTGTGGCAGCAGGATGAGCAGTTCGAGCTGCGGCTCGGGGATATCGCTCGGCACAAAAGCCGCCAGGCTTCGGCCCTTGGCCACGGTTTCCCACGCCATGCCCGCCTGATTCAGGCTGAAATATTGATAATTGAGTTTTACGGGAATCGAGGCCGGCGGCCGCGCGGCGTGCGTTAACTGCATGCCCGGCAAAGCCTGCCTGACGAGCTGTTCGATCTGCGCGGCGGAGCAAAGCTTAATCAATTGCGGCGCTCTCTTGATCAAATCCGCTTGATTCATCGTCGAGCTGACCGCCAAATAAAATTTCGTGCCGGCGAGATAGCGGTCGTCGTCGATATTCGTCGAGTAGATCGAGGGCTTGACCAGTTTCAGGGGCAGCGAGACGAAGTTGCTGGGAACGACCGTCTCGAGAAGCTCGCGCAGTTTTTCATCCAGGTCAGTGAAGCACGCACCCAAAGTTTCGTGATCGTAGAGAGGGAGATCGCGCGGCTGGATTTTCAGCGAGAACGTGCTCAGCGCTCCCGCCAGCGAGGTCAGAAGCCTGAAAAGCACATCGGGATGGCCGTGCCGGACGTCGTGAATATGTCGAAGAGCAGGGAAGTGGCCGTTCACCGTATAGAGCAGCCAGAAGCCGGCGATATCCGCCGCCGAAAAATCCGCGAGGCCCGCGCTGCGTTGTCGCCGGCCGCCGGCCAGAATGCTGCTCTTGGCTGCAAGAATCTCGATGAGTCGCCGGGCGATGCCCATCAAATAATCGCTCGCGGCTATATCGAGCAGTGGCGGGACGTACTGTGGATCGAGCCGGAAAGTCCCCGCGGAAGTTCGCTGCACGCGCGCGATGGGCAGCGAATTGCAGCCTTCGCGAGATTCGCCCTCGACCAAAAAGCGCAGGTTCTTGCGCGCGATTTGCACGGGCTTTTCCGTCACGCCGGAATTTTCGTCCCGCAAATTGACGATTTCCGAGAGATACCGCACGTCGGCATTTTTCTGCGCGATGGAGACGTTCAAGCCGTGCGACCGGTATTCCGGGATCGCCAGATATACATCCAGGGAAGCCTGTTCCGCCTCGAAAAAGAGACCGATCGGTCTCGGAGCCGGCGGCGGGTCCGATTCTGGAATTTCGAAAGGAAGGCCGTCCGCAAAGAGCCCCGAGGCGCGCGTGAGCGCGAAATTGCCCTCGGCAAGCGCCTCCTGATTGATCTGCAAGTCCACGAATCCCCACGGACGGAAATTCAGCCCTTCCAAGCGAAATTGCAGGCAGCTCTCGACGTAACGGTCGCGAGTCTGCAGGTGTTGCGGCGTGAGAAAGGTGCCCTTTGACCAGATGACAGGTTGAAGCTGGCGCATGGCTTGCGGCTAAAGCTAGCAGGAGCAGAGCGTGAAAGTCAAAAGAGATTGCATTGGAATGCCTGGCCTGCCGCAAGAGAAGACGCAAACACCGTCTTATTACCTTCTTCTAGGACCGAAGCCCCTCGGAGCTCATTTCTCACCTCAAGGAGCTTGCCCAACTGAAAAAGGATCTGCGGGCCACTGACGTTCCTAAATCCTGTCTTATCCGCAGTTTCCTTGTTCACCTCAAATCGCTCCACAGTTCACCCCCGGTGCATTGTGCTTTCCATGAGGCTAGGCCAAAGTGCGCGCAACGTTGTACCGGTAAGCTGGGCAACGGATGGGCGAGCAAATGACCTTTCTGCTAGGGCGCACGGAAGGTTTGGCCAGGACGAAGAAGGCCAGTTCGCCCATCCGAAGCATCTCGGCTGTGCCCGCGAAAGGGCATTTGTAGGCAATTTCCGGGGACAGGAGCCGTCGTGGAGCGATGATTCTCGATTTGAGATGCACCGATGCTCGATTTCTGCCCAGTTCTAGGACTAGAGAACTAATTGACGGGCAGAAAAAATCGTGATAAACCGTGCCGATGCAATCGGGTGTCCTGCCTTTGCGAAACGCTTTCTGCTCTCAAAACACTAACCGCACTGAGAGGGAGATCTAAGGGGAACACATGGCAAAAGAGAGTATTCATAAGAAGCTCGAGAGGGTTCGTCCGCCTCGGGTGCATGTCACGTACGACGTGGAAGTCGGCGACGCCATCGAAGTGAAAGAATTGCCCTTTGTCATGGGTGTTCTGGCCGATTTGAGCGGCCAGCCCACGGAAGCTCTACCCAAGCTGAAAGACCGCCGCTTCGTCGAAATCACTCCGGACAATTTTGACGGCGTGCTCGAGAGCTTCAAGCCTCATCTCTCGCTGGAAGTGGACAACAAGCTCAGCGACGAAGCCGACGCCGGCAAGCTTCGCGTGGATCTCGATTTCAAGAGCCTGGATGACTTTGACCCCGCCAGCGTGGCGAAGAACGTCAAGCCGTTGAAAGAGCTTCTCGATTTGCGCCAGAAGCTCGGTGACCTGCGCGGCGCGCTACAAGGCAACGACAAGCTGGATGATCTTTTGATGGAAGCGGTCGGCAACACGCAAAAAGCCGACCAACTGAAGAAAGAGCTAGGCAAGGAAAAGCCCAAGGGAGGCTCCGATGAGTAAGCCGGAAAAGGCGGCCGCTCAGTCCGCGGAGGCCAAGACCACGGACGCGAGCCTGCTTGATCAGATTGTCGACCAGGGGCGATTTGGAAAAGAACAATCGGCACGCGAGCGCGGCCGCGACATGGTCAAGGAGTTCGTCGCGCAAGTGCTCGAAGGCGAGATGAAGCTCTCGCGCGATGCGGACGCCACCATCAATTCCCGCGTCGCCCAGATCGATCATCTCATCTCACTTCAGTTGAATGAGATTCTCCATCATCCTGCGTTTCAGAAGCTGGAAGGCAGTTGGCGCGGCATCAAGTACATGATGGATCAGAGCGAAACCAGCGCCATGCTCAAGATCCGCGTCCTGAACGTCAGCAAGAAAGAATTGCTGCGCGATCTCCAGCGCGCTCCGGAATTCGACCAGAGCGTGATGTTCAAGAAGGTCTATGAAGATGAATTCGGCATCTTCGGCGGCGAGCCTTTCGGAGCGCTCGTGGGCGACTACGAATTCAGCAAGCATCCCGAGGATATCGAGCTGCTCGAGAAGGTTTCGCAAGTGGCTGCGGGCGCGCACGCCCCGTTTCTGACCGCTGCCGCTCCCGAGCTGCTCAATCTCGACAGCTTCTCGCAGCTCGGCGATCCGCGCGACATAGGCAAAATCTTCGACAGCACGGAATTCGCCAAGTGGAAGTCCTTCCGCGCCAGCGAAGACTCGCGCTACGTCGGCCTGACCATGCCGCGCGTGCTCATGCGGCTCCCGTACGGCAAGGATACGAAGCCCGTCGACGACTTCAATTACGAGGAAGGCGTGGACGGAACCGACCATTCGAAGTACCTGTGGGGCAACGCCGCCTATGCACTCGGCGCGCGTCTCACGCAGGCCTTCGCGCAATACGGTTGGTGCGCCTCGATCCGCGGCGTCGAAGGCGGCGGCCTCGTCGAAGGCCTCCCGACGCATACTTTCCGCACGGATGAAGGAGACGTAGCTCTAAAGTGCCCCACGGAAGTGGCCATCACCGACCGGCGCGAAAAAGAACTCGCCGATCAGGGCCTGATTCCGCTGGTGCATTGTAAGGGCACGGACTACGCGGCCTTTTTCAGCGTGCAGTCTGCGAACAAGCCGAAAAAATTCGATAAGGCGGCGGCCAACGCCAATGCCCGTCTTTCCGCGCAGCTTCCCTACATCCTGGCGGTCTCTCGATTTGCCCACTACATGAAGTCCATCATGCGCGACAAGATCGGCGGCTTCATGAGCCGAGGGCAATGCCAGACGTTTCTTACGCAGTGGATCATGCAGTATGTAACCGATGACGATCAGGCGAGTGCCGCCACCAAGGCCAAGTTCCCGCTTCGCGAGGCCAAAATTGAAGTCAGCGAGATCCCGGGCAAGCCGGGCGCCTACCGCGCGATCGCTTTCTTGCGGCCTCATTTCCAGTTGGATGAGCTCACCGTTTCGCTCCGGCTGGTGGCCGAGCTGCCCGCGCCGGCCAAGTAATTGCCCGTGAGTGGATTTTACGTTGCGGGAAGTGCACTGCGCTTCCTGCTTCGGAAGTTAGCTTGAAAAGCTGGTAGTAAGCAGATTTTCAGTAGATTTTGAACATGAAGAGGAGAAGAAAATGCCTGCACCTGCCTTTGAAACCAAACTGGCTCCCATGACGGCACACTCCGATTTTTTCCTGAAACTCGGAGACATCAAGGGAGAATCGCTGGACGACAAACATAAGGGGGAAATCGATCTGATGAGCTTTCGATTTGCCGTGCGGCAGCCCGGCGGATCGGCGGTCGTTGGCGCCGGTGGCGGCGTCGGCAAAGCCCAGTTTGCCGAATTTGAATTCACCAAGCGTATTGACGCCGCTTCCGCCAAGCTCATGTTGGCCTGCGCGAGCGGCCAGCATTTTCCGGAAGTTACGCTGACCTGCCGCCGCGCTGGTGGCACCCAGGCGGACTTCCTGAAGATCAAGCTGGAGAACGTCCTGGTTTCGGGGTTCGAATCGGTCGGAGGCGACGCCGCGTTCAAAGACACGCTTCCTCTCGATACGTTCCACCTCAATTTCGCCAAGATCACCTACGACTACACGGCCCAGAATTCGGACGGCACGCAAGGCGCCCACACGCAGGCAGGGTGGGACCAGCAGTCGAACAAGAAGATGTAAATGTCTTGATGCGCGGCTCCTGGCGGCGGCGTTTGCACACGCGGACGCACCGCCGGGAGCAGCGCCGCTCGTCTTGTCCCTCTTTTTGCGCGGAAGCTCATCGGAACCAGGGGTGTCATGTCTGTTCAACAATTGTTTCAGGCGGGCCGGCTAGACGACGCCATTCAGGCTTTGAACGCCGAGGTTCGCGACAACCCCACCGACGCCAAGCGCCGCACCTTTCTTTTCGAACTGCTCTGCTTTTCCGGTGATTTCGCTCGTGCGGAAAAACAACTCGATATTCTCGGAAGTGAAGGCCGCAATGCCGAAATGGGCGCGCTCCTTTACCACGCGGCCCTTCATGCCGAGCGCACCCGCCACGATCTTTTCAGCAAAAAACAATATCCCATGCCCAAAGATGTTTCTGGCCTCGGGCCGTTGTCCATCAGCATCAATGGCAAGCCGTTTCATTCCTTGACCGACGGCGATCCCCGCATCGGCTCGAACCTCGAAGTCTTCGCCGCCGGCAGTTACATGTGGATCCCTTTTGCGCTGCTGACTTCCATCGAGATTGCTCCTCCGAAGCGCCTTCGCGATCTTCTGTGGCTGCCCGCAAAAGTGCGCACTTCGGATAAGTACGAAGACCGCGAACTCGGCGAAGTTCTGCTGCCCGTTCTCACGCCGTTTGCCGGCCAGCATGCCGATCCCGCTGTCCGCCTCGGCCGCGCCACCGTTTGGGAAGAAACCGAAGACGGCGAGGCCGCCCCGGTGGGCCAAAAAATTCTCCTTGCCGACGACGAGGAATGGCCAATTCTGGAGCTGCGCAACATCCAAATCGCAATCGCCCAGACGGCCTCGTAACGGCCATGCCACTTCCCGAAGGTCTCCTAAACCCCATTCCCGGGGATAATCCTAGCGGAAAGACCCTGCGTTACGATCCGGTCTACGACAAGATTCGCGAAGCGCGCCGCGAAGAAGACGTCCTTCCGCAAGGCGATTGGTCTCGCGAAGTCAAAAAAGCCGATTACCCGCTCGTCATCAAATTAGCCACCGAAGCGCTCTCCACAAAAAGCAAGGATTTGCAGCTCGCCGCCTGGCTGACCGAAGCCATCCTGTTTCGCGATCACGTCGCCGGCCTTCGCGAGGGACTCGATCTTCTTCGCGGCATGATGGAAAATTTCTGGGACACGCTCTATCCGGAAATCGACGACGGCGATTTGGAATTTCGCGCCGGGCCGCTCGCATGGGTCGGTTCGAAGCTGGATGGCGCGGTCCGCAAGCTGCCGCTCACCAAAAGCAAGCTTGACTGCTTCAAATATCAGGAATCGCGCCGCGTCGGTTATGAAGCCGACGCTGCGGGCAGCGAGACGAAAGCCGCCGAGCGCGCAGCCGCCATCGCCGATAAGAAGTGTACGGCAGAAGAATTTGACGAAGCTGTCCGCGCCACCGGCGACGCCTATAACGAAAAGCTTTCTGCAAACCTTGTGGCTGCGCTCGAATCGTTGCAATCGCTCGAGGCTTTGAGCGACGAAAAGTTCGGCCGCGAAGCGCCGAGCTACTCCGCTCTGCGCGGGGCCCTCGAAGAGTTGCAGGACATCGTCAAGCAGTACTATCAGCCCGCAACCGAAGCGGTAGAAGAAGCGGAATCCACGGCGGGAGCCGAATCCGAGGAAGCGGCCGGTGACTCCGGCGGCACGGCATCGTCCGGCACGGCCACCGGCAAGAAACGCGGCGCATCTGTCGCCGCCGAGCCCGCCGATCGCGATGACGCCATGCAGCGCTTGACGCTCGTCGCTCACTTTTTGCGCCACGAAAGCCCCGTCAATCCCGTTCCGTATTTGCTGCTTCGCGCGATGCGCTGGGGAGAGCTCCGCGCCGCCGGCGCTGCATTGAATCCCGCGATGCTCGAAGCCCCTCCCACCGAAAAGCGCACGCTGATCAAGAAAATGTCCGTCGACGGTGATTGGGCCGGCGTTCTCGAAAACTCCGAACAAGCCATGAGCCTGCCCTGCGGCCGCGGCTGGATCGATTTGCAGCGTTACGCCGTCCGTGCTTGTGAATCGCTCGGCTCGGAGTACGACCCTGTCGCCGCCGCCATTCGCGCCGAACTGAAAATTCTCCTTGCTGATTATCCGGACCTGCTCAACTCTTCGCTGATGGACGACACGCCCGCCGCAAACGTCGAAACGCAAACATGGCTGCGGGAAAGCATCTTGCCGCCACCACCGGCTCCGCCTCCCAGCGAGCCGGAATTCATCCCCGCCGCTATCCCTTCGAATTCGCTTTCAGAAAGCGCCAACGGCGAAAAGGCTCCCGACGTCACCGAACTGGCCATGAAAGCCGCGCGCGCTGGCAAAGTGCAGGAAGCCATCGGCATTCTAACTCGCGAAATCGGCAACGAACGCACCGGCCGCGGCCGTTTTCAGCGCCACATCCAGCTCGCCAATATTTTTCTGGCCACCAAGCACGAGGCCATCGCCTATCCCATTCTCGTCGAGCTTGCCGAGGAAATAGAGCGCCGCAAACTCGAGGAGTGGGAAGAGCCGTCCGTCGTCGCCCAGCCTCTCGCGTTGCTCTATCGCTGCGCAGAAAAACTCGGACGCGACGACGCCGAGCGCGAAAAAATCTACCAGAAGCTTTGCCGGCTCGATCCCGGCCAGGCGCTGGCTTTGAGGTAGCCGATGCCGGACTACGACGCCAACGCCCCCTTGCGATTGCCGCTTCTCGACCGCCTCCTTGACGACGAGCCCAGAATCAAATCCGAGGCGCCCATGACCCGCAGCGCTTCTCTCGCGAAACTCAAAATCGCCGTCCGCCGCGATCTCGAAGCCCTTCTCAACACGCGCCGCACTCCCGACGTCCTTCCCGAAGGCTCCGTCGAAATTCTTCGCTCCGTCTACTATTACGGCCTGCCCGACATCACCTCTATGCCTGCTAATTTTCTCTACGAGCAAACCAAATTGCTCCAGTCCATCGAAACCGCCGTCAAAACTTTCGAGCCGCGCCTCGATGGCGTTCGCGTTTCGCTCGTTCCCGTCGCGGGACAGACGCGCGTCCTTCGTTTCGTCATCGATGGCATGCTGCGCATAGACCCGCTTCCCGAACACGTCGTCTACGACGCCTCCATCGAATTGACCAGCCTCGAAGTCCAAATTTCCGGAGACGACCGTGCGTGACGAGCTCCTCGAATATTACGAGCGCGAGCTGACCTACCTCCGCCAGATGGGCGCCGAGTTCTCGGAGAAATATCCGAAAGTCGCTTCGCGACTTCTCCTCGATCCCAACCGCTGCGAAGATCCCCACGTCGAACGCCTCATCGAATCCTTCGCCTACCTCGCCGCGCGCGTGCACCTTAAAATCGACGACGAATTTCCCGAAATCACCGAAGCACTTCTGAGCGTCCTTTATCCTCACTACATTCGCCCCATTCCTTCTTCCACCATCGTGCAATTCCATCTCGATCCCGAGCAGGGCAAGCTCACCACCGGCCTTCCCATTCCCGCTGGCTCGATGCTGTATTCCCAGCCCGTCGACGGCTATCCCTGTAAATTTAAAACTTGCTTTGACACCGCGCTCTGGCCCCTGAAAATCGCCGAAGCGCATTGGGTCACTCCCGATCGTCTTCGCCCCGCCGTCAAATCCCAGGACGCCGTCGCCGCTCTTCGCCTCGAACTCGAATGTTTTCCCGACGTCTCCTTCGACAAGCTCGAATTGTCCTCGCTGCGCTTCTACCTCAACGGCGAAAGCAGCCTCATCCACTCCCTCTACGAACTCCTCGGCAACAATTGCGCGCAAATTCTCCTTCGCGACCGCACCCCAAACACGCGCAGGCATCCCATCTCGCTCCCCGCCTCTCATCTCCAGCCTGCCGGCTTTGCCGATTCCGAAGCGCTTCTCCCCTATCCTCGCCGCTCTTTTTCCGGCTACCGCCTCCTCCAGGAATATTTCCACTTCCCCGAAAAATTCTTCTTCTTCGATTTGAATGGTCTCGAAGCTCTTCGCACTTCAGGCTTTGGCCCGCGTGTCGAAGTCGTTTTCCTCATCTCCCGTTTCGAACGCAGCGAGCGCCAGCAAACTCTCGAACTCAACGTTTCCGAGGAAACTCTCCGCCTCGGCTGCTCGCCCGCCGTCAATCTTTTTCCGCACACCGCCGAGCCTATCCGCCTCGATCAGACTCACACCGAGTACCTCATCACCCCCGACGTGCGCCGCCGCCGCGCCATGGAAATTTTCTCCATCGAAGAAGTCATCTCTCCCGATCCGCAAACGCATGAAGTCTTGAAATTCGAGCCTTTCTATCGTTTCCGCCACGTCACCTCGCGCCATCGCGAGCGCCCGAAAGGTTTCTGGCATTCCCGCCGCCAGGCTTCCACGCGCCGCGACGACGAAGGCACCGACGTCTACATTTCCTTCCTCGATCTCAGCGGCCGCCCGCTCCATCCAGAAACGGATACCGCCACCATTCACTGCACCTGTTCGAATCGCGATTTGCCCCATCGCCTTCCCATGGGCAATGAACGCGGCGACTTCGAACTCGAGGGCGTCTCCTCGATCAAGCGCATTGTCGCCTTGCGCAAGCCTTCCGCCTCCGTTCGCCCTCCCACCGGCAAAGGCATGCTCTGGCGCCTTATCTCTCATCTTTCTTTGAACTATCTTTCCATCGTCGAAGAAGGCAAAGACTCGCTCCAGGAAATTCTCCGCCTGTACACATTTGGCGAATCCGGCTACAACGAACGCCAGGTCGCCGGCTTGATGCACTTGTCCAGCACCCGTCATTTCGCCCGCGTGATTTCCGAAAACGGCATCGGCTTCGTGCGTGGCCATCGTGTCGAGATGGAATTCGACGAAGACCAGTTTGTCGGCGGCGGCGTGTTTCTCTTCGCCAGCGTTCTCGAACATTTTCTGGGGCACTACGCATCCCTGAACAGCTTCAGCCAGCTTGCCGTCCGCACCCAGCAAAGAAAGGAGGTTCTCCGTCAATGGCCACCCCGGGCGGGGGAAGTGATTCTCCTGTAGATTTTTCCGAAGTCGAAGAGCAGCTTCGCAGCGAGCCATATCGCTTCGAATTTTTCCAAGCCATCCGTCTGCTCGAGCGCCTCGCGCCAGATCGCAAGCCTCTCGGCCGATTCACCAATCCTTCCGAGGAAGTCGCTCGCCTTGGCGCTTTTCCTTCACTCGCGTTTCCCGCCAGCGAAATTCAATCCATCGATTGGCCCGAAGGAAAACCCCCTTCACTCGCCGTCAATTTCATGGGCGCCACCGGCCCCCAGGGGCCGCTTCCTCATTTCTATACAACTCTGATCCTCGCGCGCCTCCGCTCCGGCGATAAAACTCTTCGCGATTTCCTCGACCTCTTTCATCACCGCATGCTCTCCTTCTTCTATCAGGCCTGGGAAAAATACCGCTTCGCCGTTTCCTACGAGCGCGGCGAACGCGACCGCTTCTCCCATCACCTCCTCGATTTGATCGGCCTCGGCACCGCTGGTTTGCAGGAGCGCCTCGCCGTTCCCGACGACGCTTTCCTTTTTTTCGCCGGCATCCTCGGCCAACGCCCGCATTCGGCGCACGCTCTCGAGCTGCTTCTGAATGATTATTTCGAAGTTCCCGTGCAAGTCATCCAACTAGTCGGCGGCTGGTTTCGTTTGGACGAATACTACCGAGTGCTGCATCGGCGAGCGTTCCACTTCCTCCGAGCAACTTGGTTTGGGCGCCGTCGTTGGCGACGAAGTCTGGAACCAGCAAGCCCGCGCCCGCGTCCGCATTGGCCCTCTCACGCTCGACGACTATCTCAATTTTCTGCCGAACGGCTCCGCCTACGAGCCGCTTCGCGCTCTCCTTCGTTTCTGGACCAACGAGGAAATCGATTTCGAAGTCCAGCTCATTCTCCAGCGCGAAGAAGTCCCCCGCTGCCAGCTCGGTGCCGTCGGCGAAAGCGCTCCGCAGCTTGGCTGGCTTACTTGGATGAAATCAAAGCCCATGGAACGCCATCCGGAAGAAACCATCTTCAATGTGTAGAAATGTTTAGCCAAACGAGGTCGCTATGACGACAAATCTGAAAGGTCTCATCGGCAAGCTGAACGACACCACCCGCAACACGCTTGAAGCCGCAGCCGGCTTCTGTCTGGCGCGCACGCACTACGACATTGAGCTCGAGCATTTTCTTCTCAAGCTCCTCGATGTCAACGACTGCGATTTCCCGCGCATCCTTAAACAATTCGGTGTCGACAAATCCCGCCTCACTGGCGATCTCACGCGCAGCCTCGACAAACTGAAATCAGGAAACGCCCGCACTCCTTCCTTCAGCCCCACGCTTACGGAAATGCTCTCCGATGCCTGGAACATCGGCTCTCTCGATTTCGGTTCCGCGCAGGTGCGCACCGGTCACTGCATTCTCGCCATCGCTTCCTCCGGCGATCTCTCGCGCCTCATGCGCGAAGTCACTCGCGAGTTTCAGAAAATCAGCGCCGAAGCGCTTCATACCGATTTCTGGAATATCGTCGCCGGCTCCCACGAAGACCAGGAAACCGCGCAAGCCGTTCCGATTGGCGCCGAAGGTTTGCCGCAGGGCGCTGCCGGAATTCCCGCTGCCGGCAAGCAGCAAAATCTCAATCAATTCACAATCGACTTAACCGCCAACGCCAAAGCCGGAAAAATTGACACCGTCCTCGGCCGCGATCACGAAATCCGCCAAATCATCGACATTCTCACGCGCCGCCGTCAGAACAATCCCATCCTTACCGGCGAAGCCGGCGTCGGCAAAACCGCCGTCGTCGAGGGTTTTGCTCTGCGTGTCGCCGCGGGTGACGTTCCGCCTCCTCTAAAAAATGTCACCATCCGTTCGCTCGATCTCGCTCTCTTGCAAGCTGGCGCCGGCGTCAAAGGCGAATTCGAAAACCGTCTCAAAGGCCTCATCGAAGAAGTTAAGTCTTCGCCGTCTCCCATCATTCTCTTTATCGATGAAGCGCACACCATGATCGGCGCCGGTGGCACGGCAGGCCAGGGCGACGCCGCAAATCTCCTCAAGCCCGCTTTGGCTCGTGGTGAACTTCGCACCATCGCCGCCACCACCTGGTCCGAATACAAAAAATTCTTCGAAAAAGACGCCGCGCTCGCTCGCCGTTTTCAGGTCGTTAAAGTCGAAGAGCCTACCGAAGACCAATGCATGGTCATGCTTCGAGGCATCGTCGGTTCTCTCGAAAAGCATCACAACGTTCGAATTCTGGACGAAGCCGTTCACGCCGCAACCAAGTTTTCGCATCGCTATCTCGCCGGCCGCCAGCTTCCCGATAAAGCCGTCAGCGTCATGGATACCGCCTGCGCCCGCCTTTCTCTCGGCCAAAACACCACTCCTCCGATGATCGAAGACGCTCTGCGCCAGGTGGATGATCTAGATGTTCAGCGGCGCGTCCTCGAACGCGAAGCGGCCGTCGGCGTCGATCATTCCGAGCGCCTTGCCGCCATCGCCAAACAAAAAGTGGACGTCGCGGCTCGCCTCAAAGTTCTCGAAGAGCGCCGCGACAAGGAATTTTCGCTCGTCTCTCGCATCCGCGACATCCGCGCGCAACTCGAAGCCGCCGCCGTTCCTCCCGCGGCTCCTGCGCCGGCTTCTGCTTCCGCCGCCACGCCCATGTCAGCCGCCGCGGGCACCGCCGCTCAGCCTGCCGCACAACCGGCCACGGATTCCGCCGCTCTCCGCTCCGAACTCGCAAAACTGAACGCCGAACTGGACGCTCTGCAAGGCGACGCGCCTCTCATGCGCGTTTGCGTCGATACGCAAATCGTTGGCGAAGTCATCTCCAACTGGACCGGCATTCCCGTCGGCAAAATGCAGCAAGACGAAATCAATACCGTCTTGCATCTGAAAGATCTCATGGCCGCCCGAGTCATCGGCCAAAATCACGCCCTCGAAGCCATCGCCCAGCGCATCTCCACCAACCGCGCAGGCATGGACGATCCCGTCAAGCCCGTCGGCGTCTTCATGCTTGTCGGCCCCAGCGGCGTCGGCAAAACCGAAACCGCTCTCGCGCTCGCGGATTTTCTCTATGGCGGCGAGCGCAATCTCATCACCATCAACATGTCCGAGTTCCAGGAAGCGCACACAGTTTCGAGCCTCAAAGGCGCGCCTCCTGGCTATGTCGGCTATGGCGAAGGCGGCGTCTTGACCGAAGCCGTTCGCCGCCGTCCCTATTCCGTCGTACTTCTCGACGAGTGCGAGAAAGCGCATCCCGACGTTCTCGAACTTTTCTATCAGGTCTTCGACAAGGGCATGATGGAAGACGGCGAAGGCCGCGAGATCGATTTCAAGAACACCATCATTATTCTTACGTCGAACGCCTGCACCGATCTTCTGATGAAGCTCACCGCCGATCCCGAAACCACGCCGAGCGCCGAAGGCCTCGCCAAAGCGCTCAAGCCCGAGCTCAACAAAATCTTCAAGCCCGCGTTCATGGGCCGCCTCGTCACCGTTCCTTATTTTCCGCTTCGCGATGAGGCCATGAAGCAAATCGTCACTCTTAAGCTCGCCAAAATTCAGCGCCGCATCCGCGATAATCACAAAATCGAGCTGACCTACGATCCCGCCGTCGTCGCCGAAGTTGCCAAACGCTGCACTGAAGTCGAATCCGGCGCGCGCAACGTCGACAACATCCTGACCAACACCATGCTCCCGGACGTTTCCCGCTACCTTTTGGGCCGCATGGCCGACCGCCAAAAGCCCGCAGCCATTCACGTTTCCGTCGATTCCAACGGTTCCTTCAGCTATGTCTGAGGAACCGGCGCGCGTCACCCGGAAAAGGATTCTCGGATGCTGAAGACGATCGTGGCTTAGAATAACCGCGCGGAAAAGGAGATGGCCGTGGCCTCGCATCAGCCACAACAATACAGATCGGCGCGCCCGGCGGGACACCACGGCCGCGTTGACCCGAGCTTTGATGAACAAGGCGGAACTCGGCTTGCCGGCTCCATTGGTTTCGGCCTGCGCCATCCTCACCACCATCATCATCAACCGGTGCACCTTGTTCTCTATCCCTTTCAGTCCACCAGAAAGTTTGTGGTCTCGCGCAAGGGCGTTAGATACGATCTCGCCAAAATCGACGAGGTGACCACTCTTGGCTGTATTTATGTCATCGGGGGAAGAGGCGAGAGCTACGAGGCCGCTTGCGGGCCGCGTCCGAAACATGGATTTAAGGACCGGGGCGGGCACCACGCGGGCCATACTCCGTCGGGGTTATATATTCTTGGCCGCCAGGAACACCATACGACCATGGGCTGGCCGAATTCCTCCATCCCCTTCGGCGCTCCCTTGCGCGCCGGGAGTGACGGCTTCGTCGAATTTCTTGACCATGGCCAATGGAAACAGGCCGATGGTCCCCAGGGGGTTTGGAACAAATCCAAGAAAGTATTCAAACAAAAGAGTGGCCTTCCGGGCGTTATCACCGAAGACGATAAAGCTGAGTTCCATAGCTACGCGTATCGCGACGACGGCTCGCTCCGGCCCACGTGGGTTATGAATGACTTCGGCAAATGGTCCTGGAATTTGATGAGCAACGGAAAGCGAACCCCCTACTACGTCCACACCACTCCAGAGGACGAAGCTTTTTCCAGAGCGCCGGTGGATCGCGACACGCTCATCGCGCTCTTTGGCCAGTCTCACGGATGCGTCCATCTTCTTCCGCGTGACCGCGACGAGATGATGCAGCGCGGCTACTTGAAGCAAGGCATTCATGTCCAAGTCATGCACTACAAGCAGAAAGGGCCGCCGAAGGGATGGGTCGCGGCTTCCTCGCTGGAGCACGCATGAAGCGGAGGACCGGTTGGGATTTAGAGCGGAATCAAGAGCCACTGACGTGGCTGGCGTACTGGAAGCAAAAGCCGGGCAGCGGGAGCAATAACGATGGCTTACACGCAGGATAAGCGGATCATCTCCATCCAAACGCCTCTTGACGCCGACGTTTTGCTTCTCCACGGCTTCAATGGCAGCGAGGGGATCTCGCAGCTCTTCCAGTTCTCCGCGGAATTTCTTTCCGAAAACCATTCCATCGCGTTCAAGGACATCATCGGAAAACAGGTCACTATTTCTCTTCAGCTTTCCGGCGATGACAAGCGCTACTGGAACGGCTTCGTCAGCCGCTTTTCATCCACGGGCCGCGACGACCGTTTTTCCCACTATCATGCGGAAATTGTTCCCTGGACCTGGTTCCTCACCCGCACCGCCGATTGCCAGATTTTTCAGCAGAAAACCATTCCGGAAATCATCAAGAAGGTTTTTCAGGACCACGGTTTTCAGGATTTTCAGGACCGCACCCAGGCCACCTATCCGCAGCGCGAATATGTCGTTCAGTATCGCGAGACCGCTTTCAATTTCGTTTCCCGCTTGATGGAAGAGTACGGCATTTTTTATTTCTTCGAGCACGAGGAGAGCTCGCACAAGCTCATCTTCGCGGATAAGCCGCAGGTTCACAAGAATTGCCCGGTCCAATATAAAGTCCGCTTCGACTACAACCCCGGCACCACGCATATCAACGAAGATCTCGTGCATACTTGGGGCGCCGAACAGGAACTCGAGCCCGGCAAGTACGCCCTCACCGATTACAATTTTCAAACGCCTAACACCTCTTTGATGGCCAACGTCAAGACCGTAGACGAAATTGGCGGCAACACCAAATACGAAATCTACGATTACCCCGGCATCTACACCAAAAAAGACGAAGGCGACACGGTCACGAAAATTCGCATGGAAGAGGAAGAAGCCATCCACTACATCCTTTCCGGCTCGGGCAACTGCCGCACGTTTGCTTCCGGCTACAAATTTCATCTGGATGAGCATTCTCGCGATGACCAGAACGGCGATTATCTCCTCACCGAGGTGACGCATTCCGCTTCCGTCGGCGATAGTTATTCCGGATCGGGAGCCGGCTCTCAGGAAATCTATAGCAACCAGTTTCAGTGCATCCCGCTCGCTGTTCCATTCCGTCCGCAGCGCGTCACTCCCAAGCCCGTCGTGCAGGGCCCGCAAACCGCCATCGTCGTGGGTCCGTCGAAGGAAGAAATCTATCCCGACAAGTACGGCCGCGTGAAAGTTCAGTTCTACTGGGATCGCCTTGGCAAAAAAGATGAAAACAGTTCCTGCTGGATTCGCGTCTCCCAACCGTGGGCCGGCAAAAATTGGGGCGCCATCAATATTCCGCGCATCCGTCAGGAAGTGATCGTGGAATTTCTCGAAGGCGATCCGGACCGTCCCATCATCACGGGCCGCGTCTACAACGACGAGCAGATGCCTCCGTACACGCTTCCCGACAACATGACGCGGACCACGTTTCTCACTCGGAGCACAAAGAACGGCGGCTCGAGCAACTTCAACGAACTCCGCTTTGAAGACAAAAAAGGCGACGAACAAATCTTCATGAACGCGGAACGCGACATGGATCTCCGCGTCGAAAATGATTCACGCGAATTTGTCGGCCAGGACCGCAGCCTGATCGTCAAGCGCGATCAGAAAGAAAAAGTCGGAGGCGAGCAGGACATTCAAATTGCCAAGGACCAGAATGAATCCGTTGGTGGAGACGCGTCGCTCAACGTCACCGGCAATCAGAACGTACAAGTCGGTCAGACTATGTCGTTGCAAGTTGGCCAGAACTTGCAGGAAAAATCCGGCATGAACTACGCTCACGAAGCCGGCATGGAGATCCACTTGAAAGCCGGGATGAACGTGGTGATCGAGGCGGGCGTCGAATTAACCATCATGGCTTCCGGAGGTTTCATCAATATCGGCCCGGCCGGTGTGGCCATTTCCGGCACATTGGTGCTCATCAATAGCGGCGGCGCCGCGGGCTCCGGCAGCCCCTCGAGCCCCACAAGCCCCAAGTCTCCGAAAGATCCCGACACCGCCGACGACGGCAGCAAAGGCACCAAAATGTAATGGAAAATATTCGGCGGCAATTTTCCGCTTTCGTATTCGCAGCGAGAGCAGGTGCGTTTCGTGCTTGGCGGACCGGAGCGGCTCTGAAAATGAATTTGCTCGCTTTAGAGGAACCAAGATGATTTTTTCCGATTTGGCTCTGATGCAGACTGAAGACTGAGGAAGAAAAGCAGAAAAGCGTATGCCTCCAGCAGCCCGCGTTACCGACATGCACGTTTGCCCGATGGTGACGGGCATCGTTCCGCACGTCGGCGGTCCCATCCTTCCTCCTTGCGAGCCAACGGTGCTCATCGGGTTTCTTCCCGCAGCGCGCATCACGGATTTGCTGACGTGCGTTGGCCCGCCCGACACCATCGTTATGGGTTCGCCGACTGTTTTCATCGGTGGCCTCATGGCCGCGCGCATCGGCGATCCCACTGTTCATGGCGGCGTTATCGTCCTCGGCTGCTTCACCGTGATCATCGGTGATGTGGGCATGGGTGTTGCTTCCCCGCTCGCTGCTCCAGCGATGCCACATCCTCCCCAGGCGCCCCCCGCCCCTGCAGCCGCTGGGACTGCGATCCCTAAGGAATGTTCATATCTGGACAAGCCTTTCACAGTAGAATCGTCAAAAGCAAACTTTGACCGCATTCGTAAGGAGTCCAAGCTGGGAAAGCCGAAGGACATAAAGCATAAGTTCCCCGGCGACAAAGCGGAGCAGGATGCTCTAGAGTACGAAGTCGACGTAGATGGACACAAGAAAAAGCTAATCATGCCCAAGAATCCACCAAAGAGCAAAAACATTCCGACTGCGGAACAGCTAGCGGCGTCGATGGGTACTGTGCCGCCTTCGCAGTTGGATCAGATACCCGAGGTTGTTGCTAGTCCGAATCCCAATCCGGACGATGCCTACTGGGCCAAGGAATATAAGATTCCCAATTTTTCGTCCGCAGCGACCGGTGGGAGTTCGGCCCTGACGTTCTATCCGACCACTGATGCTTGGACCCAGGAATTCACGGACTCCACGATGATTCACGAAGGAGGCCACACTTATTCGGATAAACTTTGGTCCGATAATGCCAAGAAGAAGGCTTGGGAAAAAGCGATAAGCGATGACAAGAAGGCCCCATCAAAGTATGCGGAGAGCTCAAGCTCTGAGGATTTTTCGGAATCCCTCGTGATGTATTCTCTCAGCAAAGGCACTCCATGCGAAGCCACTGCTAAGAAACTGTATCCGAACCGCTATAAGGCTTTAGACGATTTGTTCGGAGCAAAATCCAAATGACGCGAAGGCAGATGATCGCGACACTTTGCGGCATTGGTCTATTTACGGCATCGCGGACCCGAGGGCAGTCCGCGGCTGATAAGGGAGCAAAAATGAAACAGTTCCCGCCACACCCAGGCAAAATAGCGATGATCGATGAGTCAAATGGTTCGGTACGAATTGTTAGTTCCGAAGATGTGCCCGAGAATCACCGTTTCGTTTATCTCGATAAAGATGGAAAAGAGACAAGTTCGGTCGAAGATGCGGCTCAACGGATCCCTATCGTGGAAGTACGAATGACCCCGACCGACGGCAACGGCAAACTCGTACCCAAAGACCACGCGCAGTTGATTCGCATCAAGGAGTACGGTCCAGAAAAGCGCCTTCTCCGGACCACTACAATGAAGCCCAAATAAACCGTCTGTCTAAAATGGGAAACGTGTGAAACTTGGCGATAGGCCCAACGATCCCATTCTTCCAGCCTACAAAACGTGCAGTCTTTTAGTGCTCCGATCCGCGCTCGACCCGTAACGCTCGCCGCTCGCAAAGATTCCGCGTTGTCTACCGATCGTCTATGATTGGCTAGATCATGGCTGTAATCCTTGAAATCAAAGCGGGGCCGTTTGCCGGCAGAACGATCACGCTGGGCGACGCGCAATCCATCCTCATAGGCCGTGCGGTGGAACGGGCGCAGTTTGGCGTGCCGCATGACAATTTGATGTCGGGCGTGCATTTTGCTGTCGAATGCGGCGTGGACGGCTGCCGCGTGACCGACATGAAAAGCACCAACGGAACATTTCTGAACGGCGGAAAAATTCGCGAAGCGATGCTGCTGGCGAATGGAGACGAAATCAAATCGGGCCAAACCGTTTTCGTTGTACGTATGATTCCAGAGGCCAAAGTTTCCGTGCCCTCTTCCGGCACAAGTGGCGTTCGTCAAGAAACCGTTGCGGATCCGAATCGAGCTTCCGCTTTCTCCAGCAAAGCCGCCAGCGAAACGCGGCCTTCCGCGCCGGAGCGTGCGGCGGGTGCTGCGAAGCCGCTTGCTGTTCCGTTGGCGCATGCTGGTCCGCCGCCTGTTTTCGCCGTGGGAAGTTGGGTCTTCCATCGGATTCCCAAGAACTGGAAAATTCAGGAAGGGCTGGGCATTCAGCAAGAGGTGAAGGACGCTTTCCCCGCCAGCATCGGCGTGATGGAAGAACAGCTTGGGAGCGGAATCACGTTCGGCCGTTATGTCGAAGAGCAGAGCAAAATGTTCCGCGAAAATTTGTGCGAGCCGAAAATTGGCGCGGTTGCCGCTCCCACTCTTCCTGGCTCCGATGAAACAGCGGCTCTCGAAATCCGGCACAAAATCAAAGATGGTCCGGCGGTCTTCCATCATCGCGTGTATGTACGCCAAGGTTCTGCTATCGGCGTTCTCATGCTGACGACGCTTGAAAAAGATCTTGCCGAGGTTCGTCCGGTTTACGATTCGGCGCTTTCTGGCATTTCTTTTTCAAGCAAGGAGTGAACGCCGTATTTGTGGATCGATGGAAACGCCGGTTCGCAGAATATTTGGCATCGGCTTGCTTTCGTTTATGATGGGGCGCGCGTCTTCTGCCATGCGACTTTCTGCTGGATGAAAAAGAGCGCAGGTGGCTCGCCGGGCAGCGTGCCGCCGAGCGATAGAACCACGTTTTTTCACCAGCGCGGCGATAAGACCGGCTCGTGAGCGATTTGGACAACAGGACATAACCCACCGATGGGAATCCTTCTCGAAATCAAGGCAGGGCCGTTCGCGGGAAAGAAAGTTGCCGTGCTCAGCGGGCAGGCGGCGACTTTCGGAAGGTCGACGCGCGCGCAGTATGCTTTTCCGCACGATACGTTTATGTCGGGCGTGCATTTCGCGGTGGAGTGCGCGGCGAGCGGCTGCCGGGCCATCGATAAGAAAAGCAGCAACGGCACGTTTTTGAATGGGGCGCGCATCAAGGACGCGATGCTCGCCAACGGCGACGAAATCAAAGGCGGGCAAACGGCTTTCGCGGTGAAAATCGTGGCGGACGCAAAACTTGCGTCGTTGCTCTCGCCGCAAGAAGAGTTGCCGGCCTCCACTTCGCCGCAAGGTGCTCCGTTGGCGGAGCTTGAGCGTCCTGCTAGTCCCGCAAAAGTGAGACAGGCGGAAGAACGAGTGTCTGCGTCCCTCGAGGCTGCCCCGAACGCGCTGACGCCGAGGCGCGAACCTATCGCTGAGCCTGCTGTGGCGCAGAATGTTGCTGAGGTTGTGGCTCCGCTTCCCAAGCGAGGAGATGTCGTCGAGTCCTTGCCCGCGGCGGAGGCGCATCCGCCTATTGCTGGGGCTGACGATCCGTTGGCTGCGAGCAATATTGGCGGACGAGAGAGGGAATTGATGGGCGCGGGACCCGTAGTGGCGCCGAACGAAAGCGGTCGCAGCGGAGCGCGGAGCGCGGTGAGCGCGCGAGGATTCGCATTCTCGGTGATGGGGTGGTCGTTTCCCGCTGCGCCGGCCGAGTGGGAAGTGCAAGAAGGATTTGGGCTGCAGCAAACGGGCCACGAAGAATTTCCGAGCAGCGTGGCGGCGACGGAAGAATTTCTCGGCGGAATTACGCTGCAGCAGTTTGTGGAGTCGCAGATTAGCATGCTGCGCGGGTATTTGCGCGATCCGAAAATCGAGCCGACGATGCCGCCGCGCGTGGGCGGAGCGGACGAAAGCATGGCCATGGACGTGCGGCACGCGACGAAAGACGGCAAGGAACTGGTGTACCGGCGCATTTACGCGCGGAGCGGCCCGTCGGTAGGAATGCTGACGGTGACGACGCTGGCTGCGGATTTTCCTCACGTGTTGCAAAGCCTCAAACCCCTCCTGGACGGCGCGGCGTTCCGCTCGACCGTGAAAAACTGATTGGTAACTGGTAGTTGGTGATTGGTGACTACGGGTGTGTGCGCACCCCCACCCCCGGGGTGTCCGCAAGTTATGAAGTAAGCGCATGAGAGGAAAGGGTTTGCGTCGTTTCCTGCGTGTGGCGGAGAATTGCGCGGGGAAGAAAAGTGCCCAGTGGGTTGTGGAAAAAGAGGGAAGAGGGGGGACGGTGCACTTCTTTGAGGGAGGAAGAGAGATGGAGGATCGAGCCGATTGACCGAAGGTTGTGAGCTGACCATGGGGAAGGGTAGCAGAGAATTGGCGAGCAGGTAAAGTATTTTACAGTGAATGGTCGAAATCAGGGGTTGAATGGTCGTTTTCGAGGGGTGAACGGGGTTCGAGTAGGTGGGGAAGTGTTTACTGATAGTGCTCAGTGGCTGGTGGGCAGCAAATAGCGAGTGGATAGCGCGCTTGATTTTTGCAGGCGCGCTGGGTTGCGGGACGGCGAGAGCGAATCACGGGGACGGGATCAGGGGACGATGAGGGGCTTGTCTTTTGGAATTGCGTCGAGAGTGGCTTGGTCGAGATTCAGATGGGCGGCTACTAGCTCGGGCGGGGTGTGAGTGAGCCATTCGGAGAGAGCGAGGTCCTGGTAGAAGCTGCTCTTGAACATTTCGAGGAATTTCAGGTTGGTGGTGCCAGTGTTTTCGATGTAGTGGGGGAGCGTTTTCTGGATGTAGCCGACGTCGCCGGATTCGAAATCCATGGTGCGGGCGCGGCCGCCGGTTGCGAAAACAGTCATGCGGGCTTTTCCGCCAAAATAAAACTGCCATTCGTCGGCGTTGGGATGCCAGTGAAGCTCACGCATGCCGCCGGGCTTTACGGTGACGACAGCGGCAGCGATGGTGGTGGCGACCTTGAAGCTGCTGGAATCGATGATGCGGACGTCGCCGCTTTTGGTGCGCTTGGCGGGAGCGGGCTGCGTGGTGCGAAACGCAAAATCGATGGGAGACGGACCGAGAGAGCCGGCGGCGATGCGTTGATCTTCGGCGAGCGGGCCGGGGACCGCGGCTTGAAAAATGAAGCGTTCTTTCGGCGGCATGTTTTTCAGCGCTGCGGCAGGAACGCCGAAATTTTTCGAGAGAACATCCGGAGGCGTGTGAGCCATCCAGTCGGTGAGAAGAACGGTTTCGTATTCCGAAAAGCTTCCGTCGTCGAAAACGAGGAGGAATTCCGCGCCGTCGGGGGCGAGACCTTGAATGGAATGGGGAATTCCGGTGGGGAAGTACCACAAGTCGCCTTGCTTGACGTCGGTGACAAAGCTTTTGCCGTCCGCGTCAATACAGGTGATGCGAGCGATGCCATAGAGCATGTAAGCCCACTCGGCGGCGGCGTGCCAGTGCAACTCGCGGACACCTCCGGCGGTGAGACGCATGTCCACACCGGCGAGAGTTTTGGAGACGGCGAGTTCGCGGATGGTGACTTCGCGCGACCAGCCGCCCTCTTGAAAGCGTTTGTGCGCGAACGAAAAAGGATATTTGAAGGTTTGCACGCCGCCTGCGTCGGTCGGGAGTGGATGGCTCGAAGAAGGATTGGCGACGTCAAGAGCGGCGTTTGTGGGGCCGGGATCAGTGGCGCTGCGGTCTTCTGCGTTATTTTGCGCGGCGTATTCTTCGCGGGCTGAAACGCGGTCCGGTCCGAGGACGCTTGCGGCAGCAAGAGCGGCTGAACTCACGCCCAAGAATCCCCTGCGGGTCCACTGATCCTTTTCCAATTCCCCTGGCATCGTTGGCGTCCTTTTGGAATTTGCCGGGGGCAGATTGCTTCCGGCCTTCGATACCGTACACGCAAGCCGGGCGGACTGCAACGCCGGGCGACGGCGATGCATGCGAAATGTTCATGGGGAGAAGCGCGGTTGGGACCAGGGACAATGTGACGCGGATCACACGCGGAGATGATGCGGGGCACAGCGTTGAAGGGCTTCAAGGAGGAAAAAGGAGATAGAGCGGGAGTAGAGAGTTGACCGCCGAGGAATTCGAGGTGATGGCCATGACAAAGACGATGGAAAACACGATGGAAAGGATCGAAGAGACAGTTTCGGCTGGGAAAATGGTGCGGCTGGAGAACATCCTGGTGGCGACGGATTTTTCCCCGGCGTCGGAGCGTGCGCTGGACTATGCGGTGTCGCTCGCGAGGAGGTATGAGTCGCAGATTTTTGTGGTGCACGTGATCGCGCCGGATGCGAGTGCGATGATGACGCCGGAGATGGTGGTGAGGACCGAGGATTTGGTGGTACGCGATGCGCACGAACGGATGGGGCAGATCCTGATTTCCGGGCGGCTGCGCGATGTGCGGCACAAAACGCTGATCGAGCACGGATTGCTCTGGCCGAACCTGGAAGGCTTGATTACCACGCACCACATCGATCTGGTGATTGTGGGAACGGAAGGCTTAGGCGGATGGCAGAAAGTATTGCTGGGGTCGGGAGCGGAGCAGATTTTCCGGAACGCGAAGTGCCCGGTGATGACGGTGGGGCCGGTGGTGCGGGGAGGAACGCCGCGCGAGATAGAATTCAAGAATATTTTGTTTGCGACGGATTTCGGGCTGGGAGCGGAGCGGGAAGCGGCTTGCGCGTTTTCGCTGGCGCAAGAACACCAGGCGAATCTGACGATGCTGCACGTGGTACAGCGCGCGGAAGACTGCTCGGAAGAAGGACTGGCGCTGAAGAGAGACGCGATTGTTCACGAACTTGGGGAGCTTGTGCCGCAGGGAAGCGAGTTGTGGTGCAGGCCGCAATTGCGGATGAGGCTGGGAGAACCGGTAGAGGAAATCCTGGAAGTGGCGAGAGAGATGAAGGCGGATTTGATTGTGATGGGCGCGAAGCGAGTAAAGGGAGCGGCAACGGGACATGCACCACGCACGACTGCGTACCGGGTGGTTTGCGGAGCTCCGTGCCCGGTGCTGACGGTGAGGTCTTGAGATGAGAGAGGAGCCTACACGAGGCGCTATACATTAGGCGGAGTGATTTAAGGGATTTTTGTGTAAAGAAAAAAAGGAAGATGCGCTATTGCTGGCTGTGTTGCTGAGCGCGCTCGGGGACGGAGTCTTCGGAGGCGTCCGATTCGGAGGAAGGTTCGGCGATTTGTTCGTGGCCGGAGTCGTCGAGCGCGGGGCGGAAGCGGACGTCGACCGAGAGGCTCTGGCCAGCGCGACCTTTATATACGCCGCGAACGGGAGGGACGTCGCCGTAGTCGCGGCCGTAGGCGACGCGGATGTGGCGAAGCTCGATGGGCTTGCCGAGCGTCGGATCGAAACCGACCCAGCCGTTGCCGGGCAAAAAAACTTCGGCCCAGGCGTGCGAAGCTTGGCCGCCGATGACTTCTTCCTCTTTGGCGCCGGGACCGGCGCTGCCGGAAACGATGTAGCCGGAGACATAACGCGCGGGCAATCCGCGCATGCGAACAACACCTAATAGAAGATGCGCGAAATCCTGGCAGACGCCGGCGCGAAGCGCGAGCGAATCGCGGACGGAAGAGTTCACGTGCGTGGCGCCTTTCCTATAGACAAAATTATTGTGGATGAAATCGGAGGCGGCTTGGGCGAAGCCCGCAACGGTGCCGTCGCTGGCGGCTTCGGCGGCTTGGGAGATTTCGGAGAGCTCCGGCAAAAAAGGGACGTAGGCGCTGGGAGCGAGCCAATCAAAATTTTCTTCGAAGAGTTCCTGGCGGGCGGCGTCGAGATCGCCGAGAGGCATGCTGCCGGCTTCGGGAGAAGGAGCTTCGTGGACGAGGACGACGGATTCGGCTTCGAAGCGGAGGCGGCGATGCTGCGGAAGAATGCTGGAGACATGGATCCAGTTTCCGTAGCCGTCTTTATAGGAGGAGCCGCGGGAAGCAGGAGTCGTGACGAGGCGGAAGGAAAGACAGCTCTGACGATCGTCGTGGATCGGGCGGAGACGGACCTCGTTGTAGCTTTCGTAGACGGGACCATCGTAGATGAATTCGGTGGCGTGGAGAAGGTGAAAGCGGTTCACGCGAGCACCGCGTAGTAGAAATAAGTGCGAGCGATGACCTCGCCGATGGTGTTGAACATCTGGATGAGGTCGGTGAGATAGGGATGTAGGCCGCCATCGAGAATTTCGTCGATGCGGCTGTAGCGCAGGCGTTCGAGGACTTTGCCCGTGAGACGCTCGGCTTCATTGGCGTAGGAGCCCGGCATGGTGTTGCTGATGGCGCGCAGGCCGGACTGCATTTCCGTGACGCAAAAACGAATGGAGCGAGGATGCTGGGAGTTGAGAATCAGCATTTCGGCGACACGCGCCGGCTCGATGGACGAATGATACTGGCGGTGATAAGCCTCGTAGGCGCCGACGGATTTCAGGACGGCCATCCATTGATGGCTGTCGGGAGTGCTGCCCTCGGGAGAGAGCGCGAGGAGATTGCGGTACTGAACGTCGACGAGGCGAGCGGTCATTTCGGCGCGCTCGAGCGCCCAGCCGATGCGGAGAAAATCCCAGCCTTCGTCGTGAGGAAGCGTAGCGTCGGTGACGCCATGAAAGCGGTGGCTGCCGAAAATGACGCGGCCACAGAAACGGTGAGGGCCGGCGGCGGTTTCTTCTTGGGGATCGAAGCGGCCGAGGGTGAAATAGAGACCATTGAGGTCTTCCCACATTTCGCGGGAGATTCGGTCGCGAATGGTGCGAGCGTTTTCGCGGGCTTTGGTGATGCATTGCATGATGGAACTGGGATTTTCGGAGTTGAAGGCGAGAAATTCGAAAACGTTGTGCGCGTTCGGCTCGGTATAGAGCTGGCGAAAGAGAGTTTCTTCTCCAGCCATGGAGAGAATGGGATCCCAGCGGACTCCGTGCGGCTGCTGGACCTGCTCGAGAAGAGTGTGGAACGTGACGTCGAGAATGCGGGCGGTGTCCTCGGCGCGGCCAATATAACGAGCGAGCCAAAAAAGGGAATCCGCGATGCGGGAGAGCATCTCAGCACTCTCCCCGGAGAACCCAAGTGTCCTTGCTGCCGCCGCCTTGGGAAGAGTTGACGACGAGAGAACCGGGTTGGAGAGCGACGCGCGTGAGACCGCCGGGGACGATGGTGACTTTCTGGCCGTCGTAGAGACAGTAGGGACGAAGATCGACGTGACGGCCCGCCATGCACTGGGAGGACGCGTCGTACGAAGGAACGACGGATAGAGGGACGATGGGCTGGGCGATGTAATTGCGTGGCTCGGCGACGATTTTTTCCCGGAAGGATTCGATTTCGGCGCGGCCGGCACAAGGGCCCATCAGCATGCCGTAGCCGCCGGATTCGCCGACGCTTTTGACGACCATTTCGGGAAGATGGGCGAGGACGTGCGAGAGGTGGTCGGAGCGATCGCAAAGGAACGTTTCGACGGAACGCAGGATAGGATCTTCGTCCAAATAATACTTAATCATGGTGGGAACGTGGGCGTAGATGGCTTTGTCATCGGCGACGCCGTTGCCGGGAGTGTTGGCGAGTGCGACGTTGCCGGCGCGGTAGGCGCCCATGAGGCCGGGGACGCCGAGCATGGAGTCCGAGCGGAAGCAGAGAGGATCGAGGAAATCGTCGTCGACGCGGCGATAGATGACGTCGACGCGCTTGAGGCCGTAGATGGTTTTTGTGTAGACGACGACACCATCGACGATGAGATCGCGGCCTTCGACGAGTTCGATGCCCATCTGCTGGGCGAGGAAGCTGTGTTCGAAATAGGCGCTGTTGTGAATGCCCGGAGTGAGGAGAACGATCTGGGCATCGGGCTCCGCGCGGGGAGTTAAAGTGCGGAGAATCCGGGAAAGTTCGGCGGGATAGTGATTGACAGGCAGGACTTCATGTTCCTGAAAAGCTTCGGGAAAGGTGCGCGTCATGACCAGTCGATTTTCGAGGACGTAGGAAATGCCGCTGGGAGTGCGGACGTTATCTTCGAGGACGAGGAATTCGCCAGTGACGGAATCGCGGACGAGATCGATGCCGCAGACGTGCGTGTAAATGCCGTGAGGAACTTCGAGGCCGACCATTTCGCGACGGAAATGGCGGCAGGAATAAACGAGAGAAGGCGGAATTTTGCGGTCCTTGAGGATGAGTTGTTTCCCGTAGACATCCTGGAGGAAGAGGTTGAGAGCCACGACGCGCTGGCTGAGACCTAACTCGATGCGCGTCCATTCGGATTGCGGGAGGATGCGAGGAATGAGATCGAAGGGAAAGAGCCGCTCGGTGCCGCGACCGTCGTTGTAGACGGTGAAAGTGATGCCCTGCAGGAGGAAGGAGAGATCGGCGTGCTTGCGGCGTTCCTCGAATTGCGTGGGAGCCATAGCGCCGAGCTTTTCAAAGAGTCGGGCGTAGTGGGGGCGGGCGAGCCTTTGCGAGGCGAACATCTCGTCGTAGAAAGGACCAGCCGTGTAGCCGGTGAAAAGGCCCGGGTCAGAGATACACATGGGCGCCGCCGTCATGGGCACACAATAGCAACCCCGGGGTTAAGCGGGTCACCAAAAAATCACATCTGATGTATCGGAAAATTTGGAAGAGGTGATGTGCAGGGCGAAGAGCGGATGGAAAAGGGATATTGTTGCGGTGGCTAACGAGGAATGACGGAGCGAAGTGGTGAGGAGGGAAAGAACGAGGAAATGATGGGCATACCTTGACCTTCTACATGTAGTGGGGTATATATGCAGAAGTCGGAGGTATAGGGATGCAGGCTAAATCGGATTTGCCGCAGGGAACGCTGGACCTATTGATACTGAAAGTTGTGGCGCTGGGGCCGGTGCATGGGTACGCGATCGCGCAGAGGCTTGAGCAGGTTTCGCGGCATGTTGTTCAGGTGCCGCAGGGCTCGCTGTATCCGGCGCTGCACAGGCTGGAAAACCGCGGATTGCTGGCTGCGGACTGGAAGCAGACGGATACGGGGCGAGAGGCGAAGTTTTATCAGTTGACGGCGAAGGGGCGGGGGCAACTGGAAACGGAAGCGGCGAGCTGGGAACGGTTGACGGAGGCGGTTGCGTTGATTCTGAAACTGTCGGAAGGCGGTGCGGAATGAAATGGTGGCAGAGATTGCTGCGCCGCAAGAAGATGGAAGAGCAGCTTGAAAGGGAACTGTTGTTTCATTTGGAGGAGCACGAGAAGGCATTGATCGCGGGAGGCGCGGGACAAGCGGAAGCGAGGCGACGGGCGAGGATGGCGTTGGGAGGCGCGGAACAAGTCAAGGAAGAGTGCCGCGATGCGCGAGGGACGCGGTGGGTGGAGGATTTTTGGCAAGACGTTCGGTACGCGCTGCGGATGCTGCGGCAGCGGCCGGGGTTTGCGGCAGTTGCGATTCTTACGCTGGCGTTGGGCGTGGGAGCGTCGACAGTTCTTTTCACGGTCGTCAACGGAGTGCTGCTGACGCCGGTGCCTTATCCACAGCCGGACGGGCTTGTTGCCGTGAACGGGCACACGGATGACTGGAACGCGAAGCTCTACGGACAGCAGAATCTAGCGTACCTGGATTTTCTCGACTGCAAGAGAGACAGCCGGACACTGGACCTCGCGGGAGTTCTGTTCAATGGCGGCACGATCAGCGAAGCAGGTGATCCGGAGTACGTGAACTTCGACGAAATCTCGCATGAGCTGTTCTCCGTTTTGCGCGTGGGGCCGACGAGGGGACGAAGTTTTTTGCCTGAAGATGATCGGCCGGGAGCGGGACCGGTGATGATCCTCGGGTACAGTTTCTGGCAGCGCTACTTTGCGGGAAGAGACGATATTCTCGGGCATTCGCTCGCGCTGGATGGGAAGAGTTACACCATCGTGGGAATCGCGGCGAAAGGCTTCCGGCTTTATGACACTGAGCCGGACGTGTTTACGCCGCTGGGGCAAGACACGGCGGCATTTTTGCAGCACAGGCAGGCACATCCGATCCATGTTTTGGGGCGTCTTCGCGCGGGAGCAACAGTTGCCGAAGCGCAAGGGGAGATTGCACTGATTGGGCATCATCTGGCCGAACAGTACAAGGATACGAATGCAGAGCGCAGTTTTGTGGTGCAGGCGCTTCGACCGGATGTGGGAGATGTTCGGTCGACGCTTTGGCTGCTCTTCGGAGCGGCTGGGCTGGTGCTGCTGATCGCGTGCACAAATGTCGCGAGCTTGTTGCTGGCGCGAGCGGTTTCGCGGGAGCGCGAGCTGGCGATGCGCGCGGCACTCGGAGCGGGGCGCTGGCGGCTGGTGCGACAGTGCTTGACGGAGAGCGCGGTGCTGGGACTTGGCGGCGGGGTGCTTGGCGTGGCGATTGCGGCGATTGGTTTCCAGCCATTCGTGAGGTTCTGGCCGGGGACATTGCCAAGCGCGGAAGCGGTGCAACTCGATTGGCGCGTGCTGCTTTTCGCGTTGGGAGTTTCGTTGGTGAGCGGCATGCTTTTTGGATTGGCGCCGGCTTTGCGAGCGCACGTTCGAGAATTGGAGCAGGTGCTTCGCGGAGGTGGACGAAGCGTGGCGGGGAGCTCGCGGCGTCTGCACAGCAGTTTCGTGATTTCCGAGCTTGCTTTGGCGGTGGTGCTGCTGGTGTCAGCGGGAATGTTGGGGCGAACGCTGTTGCATCTGACGTCGCTCGATCCGGGAATGAATGTGCGGAACGTGTTGGTTGCCCGAATGGCGCTTTCGCCGGGAGTGCTGGGAGATACGGGACGAATCCGCGCCGGCTGGAAAGATGTGCTGGAGCGAGCGCTACGCGTCCCGGGGGTGCTGTCCGTGGCGACGGTCGATACATTTCCGATGCGCGATGGATTTAACACCTCTGGCTATTGGTTAAGCGCGGACGTGCCACCGGAGAATCAGCAACCGCAGGCGCTGGCGACGTGCGTCTCGCCGGAATATTTGAAGGTGATGGGGATTACGCTGCGGCAAGGACGATTTATAGACGAGCAGGATCGCATGGGGAGCGAACTGGTCGTAGTGATTGACGAAGTGTTTGCGCAACAGGCTTTCGGCGGCGGAGAAAACGCGCTTGGAAAACGCGTGTGGCTGCCGGGAATGGGCTACGGACCGTTTACCGTGGTGGGGGTCGTTGCGCACGTGCGGCATTGGGGGCTGGCCGGGGACGATCAAGCGCAGGTGCGAGCACAGTTTTATTATCCATTCGAGCAACTACCGGATAATTTTTTGCGACGCTGGTCGGAACTGATGTCGATTGCCGTGCGAACCGAAAATGCACCGTTTAGCGAAGTGGAATCGCTCCGGCACGAATTGCGCGGGGCCGCTGGTGACCAGGTGCTTTACGAAGTGCGCACCATGGAGCAATTGGCCAACGAATCGCTTGCGCGACAGCGGTTTCTGCTGCTTTTGTTCGGGATATTCGCGGGGCTGGCTTTGGCGCTGGCGTGCATCGGGATTTATGGTGTGCTTGCGTACTTGACGGGGCAGCGGATTCCGGAAATCGGCGTACGAATGGCGCTTGGAGCGAGCCCGAGCGGCGTGATGGGGATGGTGCTGCGGCAAAGCCTGGGAATGATTTTCGTCGGCGCAGCTATTGGAACGGCGGCGGCGGTAGGGGCGGGAAAAGTTTTGCAGCGGCTTGTCGAGGGAATGCAGCCCACGGAATTGTCGACGTTTGCGATCATGATTCCCCTGCTGGTTATAGCGGCGTTGCTGGCCAGTCTTGTGCCGGCACGTCGCGCGAGCCGTGTGGACCCAGTGACGGCTTTGCGGCAGGAGTAAATGGGGAAGAGTCGCTGGGGCTGGGCTCTGCGACGGAAGTGTTTTGGGCGTTGGCGGGTTCGAGCCTGGCAACTTGATTATCGAAATTAAGCGCTGGAAGCTGCCTGCGCGGCCTGCGGAGACGGGAGGCAAGGCAAAGTGAAGCCCCCTTGCAGGAGCGAACGCAGGCGAGCACGGGCCCGATGAAGCCGAGATTTGGAATTTCCGATGGACCAATCCATCATTTCCGCGATCTCGGTGTGTTTATAGCCCTGAATATCGTGGAGGACGACGACCAGCTTTTGAAACGGGCAGAGCTGGTCGATGGCGCGCTGCAAATTGAGGCGGTCGACGGCGCCGGTCAAGACGAGATCCGCGCCGGCAAGTTCTTCGCGGGCGCCGGGATGATCGGCGGGCAACTCGCGAGTTTCATCGAGCGATGTGCCGAGGCAGGTTTTTCTGCGCACGCGCATGAGGACGAGGTTGACGGTGACGCGGTGCAGCCATGTGGAAAATGCGGATTCGCCGCGGAAAGAGCGAATCTTGCGCAGGATCAGCAGAAACACTTCTTGCGTGAGATCTTCGGCTTCGGCGGTGTTGCCAATCATGCGAAGGCTCAGCGCGTAGACGCGCGAGCAATGCCGGCGATATAAGAATTCAAAAGCGGATGAATCGCCTTGTTGCGCGCGAGCGATGGCGTCTCTTTCCGAAAATTCAGCCGGGTGGAGTGGAGCATTCTCGGGTGCGAGTGTGTTTTCAGCTAATTCCGGTCGTTGCGTTTCTTGCGTACTCATCATTTTGTTCCCCCAATAGAAGAAGAGATAAACTTGCGAGTCGCCGAAAGGTGGCTGTGCAATGGGCAGGGCTTCGTGAAAAGAGCGAAGTGAGCGGTCCTCGAGGAACGAGGAGATTGAGAGCGGATTGGAGCGCGCTCGAGCGTGGGCCGGAAGTACGAGGCGACCGAGATTTTGTCGGCCGCCTCCCGGCTAGTAGAGCTAACGCTTGAGTTGTGGAGAAGCGGTTTGCAAGGCCGCGATGAGTTCATGCGCCGAAGAAGGAGCGTCTCGGCGAGGCTCAGAGACGATTTTGGCAGCGCTGACGGAATTGCCGTAGAGCTTGCGATTGGCGTCTTCATCCGGGCGCAACGTGGAGCCCTCGAGAGAGACGCCAGCGAACACGCCGCGCGCGCGAGAGTAGCTAAGGATCTCGGCGCGCATGTACGCGTCCGAATCAGCCTCGGCGGAACGGCCCTTGGGGCCAGCGGCGGCGGAGGCATCGGCGCCGAGTTTTACTTTGCTGTGCATCAGGCTGTTGGCGCCGCGATCGTTCATGATGAGAAATACAAAGTCCGTAGCTTCTCCGCCAATTTGAAAGCCAATGCTGCCGCCTTCCAGAGCGAACATTGCGGGAGCGCCCCACGGTCCCGAGAAGTCCTTACCGGTACGGCAGACCATCGTGCCGCGGCCATAACTGCCGCCAACGACGAAGGCCGCTTTTAGTACGGAAGGCATGACGACGACACAGCGGGCTTTATCGAGAAGATCTTGCGGGATGTCGTCGGGAACGTTGAGAATTTCATGCATGACTTCTCCGGAATTGCGAAGCCTGGACTGTTCGTCGTGGGCATTGACGGGAGTTCTTGCAACGGCAAGCGAGCTGATCGCGAGCAGACCCGCGGTGAAAAGTACTCGATAGTTTGCGTACTTCATGAGTGCGCCTCCTTGCGCGAAACGCGAGCGATTTTTTTCGAGCTATGGTTTGCTCGAGCGGCTGGATTCTCTGAGCTCTGTTTGGTCCCGCGATGGTAAAGGCAAGTTTGCGGCCAGACGGGAACCGAATTTCATAAAGCGCTAAGAATTCAAGAGCATAGGAAACGCGCTGTAAGGTGAACACCGGATAGGTGAAAATGCAAAGTGTGTAGAATTTTCTCGAAGGACGGAGTTCTTGCGTGGCCGAAACGGAGTTCGAGAAACGATTGGCATAATCGAAAAATGGATGATGTTCCGGAAAATCGATGCCAGCGACGAGATCGGATCGTGGGGGAAGCGGGCCTAATGCTCGTCTGCTTGCGCGGGGCCGGGGTTGCCAATATACTGCGCGGCGTCGAGAAGAGATTAGATGTGTGGTTGTTGCATGGGGAGGTTTCGAACAATGGAATGTTCTACGACTAAACGCATGCGCATGATTTTGATTGCGGCAGTGCTTTTGACGCCACTGACCGCGGGGGCTCGGCAAAAAGGTTCGAGCAAGGAGGAGACGAGCCCGCGGAGCAAGGATGGGAAGAAATTATTTGGGTCAGCGGAGGCGCTGCGCGTGGCGCGCGTGAGTTCGCCCCGGATTTCCCCGGATGGAACGCGCGTGGCTTATCTGGTTTCGGAGCTGGATACGGAAAAAGAGCAGGCGTGGAAATTCGTGACGCATTTGTGGGTGGTGCCGTCGTCGGGACCGGCGAGCGCGGCGCGGCAATTTACGAGGGGAGAAAAGAGCGTATCGAATGTGGAATGGTCCCCCGACGGAAAAATATTGGCGTTCACGATGGAGGCGGGAGACGAGAAAGAAGCAAAACCGCAGGTGTGGTTCATGTACGCGGATGGCGGCGAACCGTGGCAAGTGACGAAGCACAAATCGGGAGTTCGGGATTTTCAGATTTCGCCCGATGGCAAAACGCTGTTGCTGACGGCGACGGCGCCGGTGAGCGAAGAAGAAGAAAAACGGCAGAAGGAAAAGGATGACGCGGTCGTGGTAGATCGCGATTTCAAGATGGCGCAGCTTTGGACTGGGAATATCGCGACGGGAGAAGAAAAGCAAATCAGCAAAGGCGATTTCACTGTGAGCGACGCGCGGTGGTCGCCGGATGGCACGCACGTCACGTTTACGACCAATCCGACGCCGAGGCTGGATGATGGGTCGCTGCAAACGGCGCGAGTGCTGGATGTGGCGAGCGGAGCCGAGCGGAAAGTGGTGGAGACGGCAGACCCGACGCACGCGGCGCGCTGGTCGCCGGACGGAAAATGGATCGCGTATCTAAGCAGCTCCGGACTCTTTCTATATAAGGAGAATCTTTTTGTTGTGGATGCGAACGGTGGCTCGCCCAAGAAAGTGAGCGGGACTTTTGAGCTGAATGCGGACGAACCGATTTGGTCGCCGGACGGGAAAGAAATTTATTTCAGCACGGACGACCACGAAGCGGTGCGCGTGTTTGCGGCGGACCTGGCCGCAGGAACAATCCGGGCGCTGACGGACGCGACGGCGGTGGCCAACCTATCGGCGATCAGCACGAATGGGCAGACGGCAGTTGGAACGTGGAGCGATCCCATGCATCCGACGGAAGTCTTTCGCAGCGACTTGAGCTTCGGCTCGCTGGCGCGGATTACAAATCAAAACGCATGGGTTTCGGACTACGCGCTGGGAGCGAGCGAAGTGGTGAAGTGGAAGAGCAGCAAAGATGGAATGGAAATCGACGGAGTCGTGACGAAGCCTGTAGACTTCGACGGGACGCACAAGGTTCCGTTCCTGCTGAATCCTCACGGCGGACCGACGGGAGTATCACTGCTCTCGTTCAACCCAACGGCACAAATTATGGCCGCAAATGGATACATGGTGCTGCAGCCCAATTTCCGCGGTTCCTCCGGTCGAGGAGAAAAGTTTGAAAGCGCGAACCAGAACGATTGGGGCGACGGCGACTACAAGGACGATATGAGCGGCGTGCAGGCAATGGTGGATAAAGGATGGGCCGATCCAGAGAGAATGGGCGCGTTTGGCTGGTCGTACGGCGGATACATGACATTCTGGATCGACACGCAGACGGACCGATTCAAGGCGATTTCGCCGGGGGCCGGGCTGCCGGATCTTTATTCGATGTATTCGCAGACGGACATTCACCGGTACTTGACGGTGTTTTTGGGGATGAAGGCGCCGTGGGACAATTTTCAGGAGTATTGGGATCATTCGCCGATGAAATATGTGAACAACGTAAAGACGCCAACGATGATCCTGCACGGGCAGGCGGATACCCGAGTACCGATACCGCAGGCGGAAGAGTTCTACCGGGCGCTTTATGAAAAGCATGTGCCGGTGGAGTTTGTTACCTATCCCCGGGAAAATCACGGCTTCGTGGAGCCGCGGCACATTCAGGACAGATTGCAGAGATACGTGGTGTTCTTCGGGAAGTACTTGAGCAATCCGCCGGTCACCGAGCCGAAGGAGGTTGTGGACCGATTTACGAAGGAGTTGCCAAAGTAAAAAAGATCGATCGGCGCCGAGAAAACGAAAAGACCGTACCGGACAAATGAAACGCCAGGGAACTCGCGACGAGAACCCTGGCGTTTTGTTTCTGTCTTGCCGCGATGATCCGAGAAACCGAGTGAGTGTCACTCGCCCGGTTTCTCTTTGCTTAAGCAGAGCGAGTGACATGGCCCGGAAGAGGTTAGAAGTGCAAGCGAACATTGAGTTCGATCCATCGACCTTTAAGAAAGGAGGAAGGCGTTGAGTTCAGAGTTGAAACGGCTGCGGTCTTCGATATTGGAAAGATGGGCGGCGTTGAGTTCCAGATATCTGGCGCCAGGGATGTGCTCGGCAAGATAGCGGCCGTCAGCGGGAGTGGTAGCGGCGTCGAGCGTTCCGGCGATCACCAGAGTTGGGACGCGTATTGAGGCGACGGTCTCGCGCACGTCATATTCGCCAACGGCGACGCAGTTTGCCGCGTAGCCATCTGGATTTGTGCGTTCGAACATAACCTTCGTTGACGCTACGACTTCTGGGGAGTTAGCGCGATAGTCCGCGGACAGCCAACGTTCAATGACTCCACCGGAGACTGATTTCATACCTCCTTTGCGAACATTCTCCATTCGCATGTGCCACATTTCCGGAGTGCCGATCTTCGCGGCGGTATTGCAGAGAGCTAGCTTTTGGAGCCTGGAGGGCGCATTCAGGGCCAGCCACATTCCGGTCTGCCCGCCCATGGACAGGCCGCAAAAATGAACGCGATCCATTTGTAGTTGATCGAGCAAGGAGAGAACGTCGCGCCCCAATTGCTCGATGGAATAGGGGCTTGGAGTCACGGACGATTGGCCGTGCCCACGGGTATCGTAGCGCAAGACCCGGAAGTTTTTCCTGAACTCCGTTACTTGCGAATCCCACATGGAGAGATTTGCGCCCAGGGAATTTGAAAAAACCAGAGCGGGCGCGCCAGAGGGTCCGGCGAGATCGTAGTGAATGCGAACGTCTTGTAATTGAGCGAAGGGCATGAGGGTCACTTCTTCCTGGGCTTTTTTTGTTCGAGAGGCAAGGCGCGAGTTGCGAGTACCCGGTCGATCAGCGAATCGGCCACGCCTAAATAATTCCCTGGCGCAAAAAGACGGTCAAGCTCGGCGTCCGAAAGATTCGATTTGACGACAGGATCCTGCGCGAGGATAGATCGCAGATCGGAACGGTCACGCGCGGCGCGCTGGCAAGCCAAACGAACAAGCTCGTGGGCGTCGAAACGCGGCATCTTCTCAGCCAAAGCCATGGCTACAGCCTCGGCGAAGATCAAACCATGCGTCAGATCGAGATTCTGCCGCATGCGCTGGGCATCGACTTCCAACGCGGCGACTGCGGTGGTGAGGTGATGCAAAGCGCCCGCGCTTAGGCGGACGATTTCCGGCAAGGTCTCCCACTCGGCGTGCCAGCCCCCCAAGCCGCGCTCTTCTTCCTGGATCATCGCAGCGAGCATGGTGCTGACCAGGGGCGGGACCCGAAGCGCGGCCGATAAGACGACGGCAGACGCGACGGGGTTGCGCTTGTGAGGCATTGTCGAAGATCCGCCGCGGCCATCCGCAGAAGACTCGAAGAGCTCGCCGACTTCCGTTTGCATGTGAAGAGAGATATCGCGCGCTATTTTGCCGAGCGTTCCCGTACATAGACCCAGAGTTGTAGCGATTTCGGCCACGCGGTCGCGATGGCTATGCCAGGGGAGTTGAGGAAGATGAAGCTGAAGTTCCTTGGCGAGACTTGCAGCAACGTCCAAGCCGCGGGCGCCGAGGGCTGCCATGGTGCCGACCGCGCCGCCGAACTGAAGCACGAGGCAGCGCTCCTGCGTCTCTGCCAGTCGCGCGCGGTGACGATCGATGGCGTCGAGCCATCCGGCCATTTTCAAGCCCAGCGTGGTGGGCAGCGCCTGCTGCATCCATGTGCGAGCGGCAACAAGCACCGAGCGGTTGTTGTGCACCATCTCGCCGAGTACGGTGGCAAGAAGATCTAGCTCGGCGGAAATCAGAGTCAGTCCCTGGCGCAACTGAAGGATGCGGCCAGTGTCGATCGCATCCTGGCTCGTTGCGCCCCAATGAACGTAACGCGCGGCATCTTTATCTTTTTGCGCGATGAGCAGAGTGAGTTGCTTGATGAGAGGGATGGCCAGATTGCCGGAGTTTGCGGCGGCGCGGGCGAGCGCGGTCATGTCATAGAGTTCAGGGTGGCATTTGGCTTCGATCGCCGGAGCAGCGGAGGCAGGAATGAAGCCTGCGCGAGCCTCGGCGCGGGCGAGAGCTGCTTCGAAATCAAGCATGCCTTGCAGAGTGGCGCGATTCGAGAAAACTTTCTCAACGGCCTGGGAGCGAAAGAGTGGGTCAAGCAGATTCATGGGCCGAGTCTAATCACTCCTGAGCGCGAAAGAAAACGGTTTCCGCGCCAGCAGCCGAAGCCGATGAGCGGCTGCGAAAAAAACGCAAAGGCGAAGGCTATTCCTCGCTCGGCATGGCCGCTACACGCGCTCAAGTAGGACGGCGATGCCCTGGCCAACACCAATGCACATGGTGCAAAGAGCGTATCTGCCGCCGGTGCGATGCAACTGGTACATAGCGGTGGTGATGAGACGCGCGCCGCTGGCTCCAAGTGGATGGCCAAGCGCAATCGCACCGCCGTTGGGATTCACGTGGGGAGCATCGTCGGAGACGCCAAGCTCCCGCAGAACCGCCAGAGCTTGCGATGCAAAAGCTTCGTTTAGTTCGATGACATCCATTTGGCCAACGGCTAGATTTGCTTTCGCGAAGACTTTGCGCGAGGCAGGAGCAGGGCCTATGCCCATGATTCGCGGCGCGACACCAGCGGCGGCAGCGGCGACAATGCGAGCTTTGGGCGTGAGGCCATGGCGCTTGGCGGCTGATTCCGACGCCAGAAGCAGAGCACAGGCGCCATCGTTAACCCCCGACGCGTTTCCGGCAGTCACGGTGCCACCCGGTTTGACGATGCCTGGCAACTTGGCGAGTGCGGCCATGGAAGTGTCGGCTCGTGGATGTTCATCAGCGGCGAATAGAACGGAGTCGGCCTTTTTTTGCGGTGTCAGGACAGGAATAATTTCTTGCGCAAGAATCCCGCTCTTCATGGCCGCCGCAGCGCGTTGCTGGCTTCGCAATGCAAACGCATCTTGCTCCTCGCGCGAAATATGAAACTCTTCGGCTACAATCTCCCCGGTTTCGGGCATCGAATCCACGCCGTACTTTGCCTTCATGAGCGGATTGATGAAACGCCAGCCGATTGTGGTGTCTTCGAGTTTCGTGGCGCGGGAAAATGCCGCGTCCGCTTTTCCCATCACGAAGGGAGCGCGGGACATGCTCTCCACGCCGCCTGCGATAATCAGTTCGGCTTCCCGGCTTTTGATGGCGCGCGCGGCGGTGGCTACCGCGTCCATGCTCGATCCGCAAAGCCGATTCACCGTGACACCGGGAACTTCTTTCGGAAGTCCCGAGAGCAGCAGCGCCATCCGGGCGACGTTGCGATTGTCTTCTCCAGCCTGATTTGCGCAGCCATAGACGACGTCGTCCAGGGCGCCCCAATCGACTTTGGCATTGCGGTCCATGATGGCCTTTATGGGGATTGCTGCAAGATCATCCGTACGAATCGAGGAAAGCGAACCGGCGTAACGGCCGAAAGGCGTTCGAATTGCGTCGCAAATGTAGGCGGCGTCCATGGAGTTCTTTCAACGAAGCTGGAACGTTCTATCCTAGCAGGAAGAAACCACTCTGCAAAAATCCTGAGAGACGCTCGAAGGTCTGCGAAAAGGAAGTCTCTGCCAAATTTATTGTGGGAAATGGACAGATTGCTAAAGTTGTTTCGCAGGGTGCCGATGAAACTGGGGAGAAGATCGCCGGGCATGTCGCAACAATGGGCGTGGACCCGGGAAGTTTGGCAAGCAATCCGGCAAGATCTGCGCACCGGAATTGTGCTCCAATCTGAAACGCTGTTTCAGGCGGGAGCAGTGTGTGCGTGTATGCCCTCCCCTAAATCCTGTATTTTCAACCTGACAAAAACCTACCGTTTGGCTACTCAATCGCATTTAGCCTGAGCGCTTGCAGCACGGAAGATTTTTCCGAGCGCAACCTGCGGGAACGGGCAGCTTAACCACGGACCGAACAAGTCAATGGGGGATGTCCTGTGGCTGCTGCTGCGCCAATAAAGTCTAGCCGCTTCTATTCGAGCACGCCGCGGAGCGTCCTCCCGGCAGCGCCGCTTCGCCACCTCCGCCTCGTTCTGGAGGGTCTGCAACGTATCGTGGGAGACCGCGACGCGCTCAGCTCCACCATTCGGCTGGGCAACTGTCCGGCTCGTTTTCATTTGCCCCGCCTTCGGGAACCTTTTATTCCGCGCATTGTCGTGCTTCCGCAGGTGGAGATCCCGCCGGCCGTTTCCGTGCAGTCGCTTGGAGTTGTCCAATGACCGCCGTCACCTCCGTTAAATGCTTGCGCAGGGGAAGCGAACCATGCTGACCGCTCATTCCCACAAACAGCCGCGCGCCCAGGCGTTCGATCCCGCCGAGCGCGAACGCCTGCTCACCGAAAATCTCCCGGAAGTCCGCTATATCGCCCGGCGCATTCACGATCGGCTGCCCTCGCACGTCCAGTTTGACGACCTCGTCCATGCCGGCATTCTCGGGCTGATCGATGCCGTGGATAAATTCGATTCGCGCAAGAACGTTCAGTTGAAGTCCTATGCGCGCTTCCGGATTCGCGGCGCAATTCTCGATAGTTTGCGCCAATTGGACTGGAGCCCTCGCAATCTGCGCCGTCAGGCCAGGCGCATCGAGGAAGCTCGCCGAGACCTCGCCGGCTTCCTGGGCCACACTCCCTCCCAGCCCGAACTAGCCGCGCGCCTGGGACTCGAACTCGAGGAATTTCAGCGATTGCTCGGGGAGTTGCGGGGCCTCGACCTTAGCAGCCTGCATGGCAAGTCCGATGACAGCAGCAGCGAGGAACTATCCTCGGACGTTGCCGTTCGCCCGGAGGAAGACCCATTCGGCGTCACCTTGCGAGCCGAAATGCGCACTCTCTTGTCTCAAGCCATCGATGGGCTCGAGGAAAAAGAGCGCCAGGTCCTCGCTTTGTATTATCTCCAGGAACTAACCATGAAAAGAGTGGGCATGATCATGAACATCGGTGAATCGCGCGTCTCTCAAATTCATACTGCTGCTCTCATCGGCCTTCGCGCACGCCTCAAGCAATAAAGTTCGTCCGGAATCAAGGCATTCTGGAGAAGCCTGATGGACCATACCGTGGCTCACTCATCGATCAAATTTTTTTCCATGCTCTGGGTGGGATGCGATTGCCGGCTTCCGCGCAATGCTCCCCTCACACCTGCTTTTTCTCTTGCAATGTGATAGCTCGTAAGATATCATACTCTTAGGGAATACTAGGTTCGTGGCTTAGCTGTCTGGAACATACTTCTTGCTTTTCGACCCTGGTTTTACCAGCGCCTCCTGGAAGCGCCCCCGCTCGGTCGCAACCCTGATGGAAGGCTTTCCTGGCCCGCAATTGGCGCTCTTTTTGCGCCTCACAAAATTAGGGAGTTCTCCACTCTACGCCTAGCGGCAGCTCTTGCCCACTGCGCCTCCAGATCTTTGCTCGGCGCGTTCCCATAGGCTCGCGACCCTAAAAGGAGAATCTCGTTTCCGCTCCGCCGTCGAAGCGCTGGGGCTGTAAGTCATTTAGAATCAACGGTTACGGTTGCCATCGTATCTATTGATTCTAAAGAACTTATGAGAAATGTAAGTCTTTTAGATGCAACACTTACAAAAAACAAGGGGGGTAGTGATTCGTACAGGGGTACAGACCGGGCGCGCCCCTGACAGAATAGACCGCGCACATCCCTGACACGGTGAATTTTGTGGACGCTGCCCCACCACTCCCGCTGGCAGTTCTGTCGGCCAAAAAACAAGCACAATTGCTCCACCGACTCGCTAACCGCCGCTTCGGAAGTGCCACTCTGTCCCAAGATCACGTTAGCGTTTGCGCTATCGCCGTTCGATACTTCATTGACACCTCGCCCGCGCCGCTCCACTATGCTTCTACCCCCTTCCAAATTTATTGTTCGGTGTGAGCCGATGCGCATTCTTGTCGCTGAAGACGATGCATCGCTGGCGGAGTTTCTCCATCAGCGCCTGCAGCAGGAGCAGTTTTCCGTACATATGGTCGCGGATGGTGGGGAAGCACAGCGTCTTGCGTCAGACCAGTCCTACGACTTCGTGATTCTGGATCTCAATCTGCCCGCGGAGGGCGGTCTGGACGTTCTTCGCAATATCCGCGCGAAAAAACCAGACCTACCCGTGCTCATGGTCACGGCGGCCAACCTCGTGGAAGACCGGGTGCGTCTTCTCGATGCCGGCGCCGACGACTCGTTGGGCAAGCCGTTCGCCTTTGCAGAGCTGGCCGCACGAATCCGCGCCGTCCTTCGTAGGGGAAATCGTCCGGGCCGCTCTGTGCTAAAGATCGCGGACCTGGAAGTCGACCGCGTTTCCCACAACGTCCAGCGCGGCGGCCATTCGATCGATTTAAGCCCTAAGGAGTTTGCGCTTCTTGAGTTTCTCATGCGCCACGAGGGCCAGGCCGTTACGCGCACCGCGATTGTCGAGCAGGTCTGGAAGCTCAATTTCGACACCATGACCAATGTCGTCGATGTCTACATCAACTATCTCCGCCGAAAAGTGGATTCAGGCTTTGACCGGCCGCTCATTCGGACCATTCGGGGGGTGGGCTACCAGATCGGTGGTAACGGCGTTCACCACTAACGCTCGCCGCCCTCAGCTCTCTGCCGGCTCAAGGTGCTCTAGGCTACCCTCTAGGACAGGGAAGCACCCATGATTCCTGCATCGTAGTTTCATCCTCGCCTTCTCTTAACCAACAGAAAATAAGCACTTTACGGAGCCTCCTGCCCGCACAGCCAGCGTCCCTGTTCGAGCCTGAGCAGGTTTAACGTTTCTGCAACTTCTTTTCCACTTTGGGGTTCTAATTCTTGGGAGCCATATATAGATAGTGATAGACTCCCGTCGGCCGGAACCTCCCAAGGTCCGGACCGAAGACAAGGGGACATACCATGTTGAAGACCAAGTTTCATGGCAAGGGCAGGCTCGGCTTGCTTCTCTGTCTCACCGGTCTTCTCTGCTTCGCAGTTCCCAAGGCGAACGCTCGTCAGGGCGAACCTGACCAGACCGAACCAGAGCAAGCCCCGCCAAGCCAAGCTGCGCAAAGCGACGCAGGCGACCCTCCCACCCGCGTGGCCCGTGTCAGCTTCTTAGATGGTTCCGTTTCCATCCAGCCCGGTGGCGCAGGCGATTGGGGCGCCGCTGCTCTGAACCGCCCAATGACTATCGGCGACAAACTCTGGACGGACAAAGATTCGCGCGCTGAACTGCAAACCGGCGTCGTTTCCATTCATCTTGGCAGCATGACCGCTCTTTCCTTCCTCAACCTCGATCAGGCCATTACGCAGATGCGCATCGCCGAAGGCTCCATCAATTTTCGAGTGAAAGAGATTCGCGAAGGCGATCTTTATGAAGTGGATACCCCGAATGCGGTTTTCACGGTTAAGCAGGCCGGCGCTTTTCGACTTGACGTAGACGAAAACGGCGACTCGACCGGCGTTACCGTCATCCGCGGGGCAGGGCAGGTCACGGCGGGTGGGAAGACTTACGATCTTCAGCCTGGCCAGCGAGGTGTTTTCGACGGCACAACCCAAATTCAGTCTACCATCGCGCAAGCGCCTCCTCCGGATGGCCTCGATCAATGGGCCAATGATCGCGACTTGCGCGAGCAGGATTCGGTCTCCGCGCAATACGTTCCTCCAGATATGCCTGGCACCGCCGATCTCGATAACAACGGCGAATGGAGCGAACAGCCCGACGTAGGTCCGGTTTGGTACCCGAACGATGTGGGAGCAGACTGGGCGCCTTATAGCGCCGGTTATTGGAACTACATCGGTCCGTGGGGCTGGACTTGGGTGGGATATGAGCCGTGGGGCTTTGCGCCCTATCATTACGGTCGTTGGGGTTATTGGGGCGGCCGCTGGGGTTGGTGCCCGGGCCCGAGAGTTGGCGTGTCGATTTACGGTCCCGCTTTCGTCGGATTTCTCGGCGGCGGTGTCGGCTTCGGATTTGGTGTCGGCTTCGGAGTTGGCTGGTTCCCGCTGGGCTGGGGGGAGCCTTACCATCCCTGGTACCACGCCGGCTTCGGCTACGTGAATCGCATCAACGTTCACAACACCTACATTCGCAACGTGAATGTCCTTCGCGGGGGCGGCAATTTCAATTACGCCTACGCGCATAACGTGCACGCAGTGACGGCTACTTCGCGCGCGGCTTTCACAGGCGGCGAGCGAATCAATCGTGGCGCCGCTCATATCACGGAAGCTTCTCTGCGGGGCGCCGAAGTAACGAATCATGTCGGCTTCTCGCCTTCGCGTCAAAGCGCGTTCGGAGCTTCGAACGCGCGCGGCAATGTCGCGCGTCCGCCCATGTCGGTCCAGAACCGCTCGGTCATGGCGCGTACGGCTCCTGCTGCTGCGGCTTCGCACATGTCCGTGCACGCGATGGATACCAACGGACTTCGGCCGGCCAATACATCACGCACCTGGGCCGCGCAAGGAAATACCACCGACCGCGGTCGCGCTCCCGAGGGTTTCGGCAGTTCGAGCAGAAACTCCGAAAGCTCGACTTCGGCGCGCACCAATCGTTCGGACCGTCCGCCCTGGGCTGGCGCGGGTTCCTCCGCTAACTATGGCGGATCGCGCTCTACGGGAAATTCCGCTCGCGAGAACTATTCCGGCGGCAATCGCTCCTACTCGCCGCAGCAGCGCGGGGCTACTTCCAACAATCGCGCCTACTCGGCGCCTTCGCGCTCTTACTCGGCGCCGAGCCGGACGTATTCGGCGCCTAGCCGCAGCTATGGCGGCTCACGCGGCGGCGGCGGTGGAGCTCCCCACGGCGGTGGTGGCGGCGGGGGGCACCCTCACCGGTAAGATCATTCCGTTTCCCAAAGGCCCGTCTCTCTTTTCCGAGGCGGGCCTTTCGCTTTTTGCGTCCCCGTGTTCCGGCGAAATGTGAGTTCCTCGTCTTTGTCGCCGAAAACGCCTTCGCGCAACTGAAATTTCCGCACGAGCGTGAAATTCCCGCACCATCTCGCGTAAGATTCTGTTCCTAACATGTCTAGCCGCCCTGCGTCTCCGCTCAAATCCAATCGGCTTCCTCTCGCTCCGGCAGTCCTCTCTGTCTTCGTCATTCCCGGCCTTCCGGAGATTCGCAAGGGCCAAAACTTATCCGCGCAGATTGCTCTCGCCGCTCGCCGCGCCGATATTGCTTTCGAAAATGGCGACATCCTCGTCGTCGCGCAAAAAATCGTCTCCAAAGCGGAGGGCCGCATCGTCCGTCTATCCAAAGTCAAACCTTCTCCGCAAGCCATCGCCCTCGCCAAAACAATTTCGAACGATCCTCATTTCGTCGAAGCCGTTTTGCGCGAATCACGCCGCATCGTCCGCTCGGATCGCGTCCTCATCGTCGAAACTCATCACGGTTTCGTTTGCGCCAATGCGGGCATCGACCATTCGAACGTCCCCAGCCGTGATTTCGTCACGCTCCTACCCAAGAATCCCGACCGCTCCGCCCGCCGCCTCGCCGCCGCTCTTCGCAAACGAACCCGCAAGCGCCTCGCCATCATCATCAGCGACACCTTCGGCCGCCCCTGGCGCCTCGGCCTCACCAATGTCGCCATCGGCGCGTCCGGTGTTCCCGCGCTCATCGATCTTCGCGGCACGCGCGACCGTCATCGCAAACTTCTCCGCGCCACGGTCCTAGCAGTCGCCGATGAGCTCGCCGCTGCTGCCGGTCTTCTCATGGGAAAATCCGCTGGCACTCCGGTGGTGGTCATTCGCGGCTACCGTTACCGCTCCGTCGACGATCCCGCCGCGCGCATCATTCGCCCCGCCGCCGAAGATCTCTTTCGCTGATTGCCCGGCCATTCGTGCAGTTTAAGCTTCTGCCTCACGGCGCAGGTTTTCCCTTGCGGCGCTCGGCCGCTCCCGGCATTCTTATTTCTCAATGTCTCCCGCAAAAAAACTTACCGTCACCGCGCTCGCCGGCGGCATTGGCGCCTCGAAGCTACTTCTCGGCCTCTACGGCGCGATGGATCCCCACGCCCTCACGATTATCGTCAACACCGGCGACGACATTGTCCTGCATGGGCTCAAAATTTCTCCTGACCTCGATATCGTCACGTACACGCTCGCCGGCGTTGTCAATCCCTCGACCGGATGGGGCATGCGCAACGAAACGTTCCATTTCCTCAAGCATCTCGGGCTCTTCGGCCGCGAAACGTGGTTCAATCTCGGCGACCGCGATCTCGCTACGCACATTCACCGAACGGCGCTTCTTGCCCAGGGCAAAACGCTCACGCAAGCCGCTGAATCCATCCGTCACGCGCTTGGCGTGAAGTCCCGGATTCTGCCGATGTCCGATCAGCCCGTTCCCACCATCATCGAAACCCGGGACGGCAATCTGCACTTCCAGGAATATCTCATCAAACATCGGACCGAGCCCGGCATCCGCGCCATCCACTTTCACAATATCAAGCATGCCCAGCCGGCTACCGGCGTTCTCGAAGCGATATGCGACGCCGATCGCGTCATCATCTGTCCGAGCAATCCTCTCATCAGCATTGGGCCGATTCTCGCCGTCCCTCGAGTGCGCGAACAACTTCGCGCCCGCAAAGAAAGCGTCATTGCCGTTTGTCCCATCGTCGGCGGAAAATCCCTGAAAGGTCCCTCCGACAAAATGCTCATTCAACTTGGCGCCGGCTCTTCTGCGTCCGCCGTCGCGAAACTTTACGCCGACTTCACCGGAACGTTCGTCATCGATCGCCGCGACGCCGCACAAGCCGACACTATTCGCGCACTCGGCATGAAAGTCGCGATTCTGCCCACGGTGATGCGCACGCGCGCACAAAAACGCAAACTCGCGCGCTCCCTCCTCGCCCTTTAGCCAATTCGCGCGCGGTTGATTCATCCCGTATTGTTCCGTGATTTGCTTCTTTACTCTTTTGCGATGACGAGATCCCAAGGACCGATGGTGATTTGCTGGCCCTGCGTAAGCGCTTTGCCGGTCAGCAGATCTGTCGCCGCACCGTAGGAATAAACCATCGTGGCGGGCGAACTCGAGTAGTTGAGGAAGTAGTGCAATTTCCTACCGTAGTTGGACATTCCATGCTTCACTCGAACGCTGGTAGGAAGTTGCTGGTCAGAGCTGGTCAGGCCGGATTCTTTCAGCGCATCCAGCACGATGGCGTCTTGCAATTTATCGGAGACGGCGGTTCCTTCGTAAAGGAGAGTTCCGGAGCCGTACTGATTTTCCGTGATCGCGGGCCAGCGTCCGAAAAACGGGTGATCGTAATAGGCGAGCGGCTTGGCCGTATCCAGTTGCAAAAATTCGGCCCACGTTCTGACCTGATTGTTTTCCTCGCCCACGTGAAACGGATCGTCTTTCAGCGCGAGCGGATGTTCGAGATTCGAGAACTCCTGATACGTGAAGCCCGCCGCTTTGCGCAACGGTCCCGGGGCCAGCTCCCAGCGCACGGCGGAGTTCTCATTGGCGAAGCCGCTCTTGAACGTCATCAGGACGTGGCCGCCGTTGTGGACGTACTCGGAAATTCGGTTCAGCAAAGCGTCGTCCGAAACGTAGAGGCAGGGAACTATCAATAATTTGTATTTCGCAAGTTCCTCTGCGGTCACGCTGGGAAAAACAATATCGGTGCCCACATTGGCGAAATAGAGCGAATTGTGCAGTTGCGCGAGAATCGCGCCGTAGCCGTGCGTCGCTCTGCCCGGCGTCCAGCCGGTTTCCGGCACCCGTTCGAACGGCATGAAGCTGACGGCGTGCGAGGAATCGACGCTGTAAAGAATCGCAACGTCATTGTGGATTTTCATGTTGGCCAGTTCGGGGCCAATTTTCAAAAGTTCGTGCGCGGTTCGCGAGACTTCCGCGTACGCGCGATTCGGCTCGAGGTCGTGGCTCAGCACGCCCTTCCAATACGTTTCCTGCCCCGCGTGAATCGAGTGCCAATGCCAGTATTCGACCATGTTGGCGCCGCTCGATACATGCGTGTAAACGTCCAGCCGCAACTGGCCGTCGTAGGGAGGAAACTGGCCCGCGGAGTCCCATCCCAGAGTTTGCGCGTTCGTTTCCGTGACCAGAAAATTTGTGTGCTTCAGCGAACGGGCGAAATCCCCTTGCAGCGCCTGCCACGCGCCATCCATGTGATCCTGCGTGCCGTGATAGGGATTGTTGGAAACGACGTCCAGAACGGCGGCGACCGTGGGCTCATCCGTTCCGCCGCCCATCATTCCGCCGAAATCGTGTGTGACAAACTGGTCCGGCCGGCGATACTTGCGCACCAGCGCGGCCTGCCAGCCGAGAAAATTCGCCACGCGCATTTCCTGCCAGCGGCTCCATTCGAGTTTGTAGCTGGTGCTGGTGGCGTTGTCGCGCGTGGGCATGTCCGCCCAGTCGTTCACATCCTGGCCCCAATAATTCAGAAACCAGGCTTTGTTGAGCGCGTCAGTGGTTCCAAACTTTTTCTTCAGATGTTCGACGAATCCAGCGAATACGTCGGGATTTGACGCGCCGTAACCGCTGGTTTCGTTGTCGATCTGCCATCCGATCACCGCCGGATTATTCTTGTAGTGGCTCACGAGATTCGTAATCACGCGCTCGGCATAAAAACGGTATTTCGGATTGTCGAAGTCCATGTTCTGGCGCATGCCGTAACCGACATAACCATCGCCCAGCGGCCGCGCGAGAATTTCCGGATGCTCGTGCGCCATCCACGTCGGGATCGAATACGTCGGCGTGCCCATAATGACCTTGATGCCGGCTTTGCCCATCGCATCGACGACGCGGTCCATCCACGCATATTCAAAGTGGCCGTCGCTCGGTTCCCACAAACTCCACGTTGATTCGCCCATACGCACCACAGTGATGCCCGCTTCTTTCATCAGCGCGACATCTTTATCGAGCCGGCCCGGTTGCAGATCGGCGGGCATGTACTCGTTGTAGTAAGCCGCGCCATACAGAATCGTCGGCTGTGTGATTCCCGGCGCCGCCGAGGGTGTCTGGGCATTCGCGGAAAAATGAATCGCTGCAGTCGCTGCGACGGCGGCGAACGCAATGAGGTTTCGAACGAATTTCGCTTTGCGAATATGCATAGATGCCTCCCAGGCCGCGCTCTGCGATCCTAACCCGAAGTATGGTATCTTCAAAAATCCCGAAGATGATATCAACTTCTCTTACCGCAACCGACTTTCGCCAGGCCTGCGCCCATTTCGCCACCGGCGTTACTGTTGTCACGGTTGCCCGCGCTTCCGGCCAGCCCTACGGCATGACCGCGAATTCCTTCACTTCCGTCTCGCTCGACCCGTTCCTCACTCTTGTTTGCGTCGACCAGCGCAGCCATCTCCTCCCGCTGCTCAAGCAAAATCTTTTCTTCGGCGTCAACGTTCTGAAGGAGCACCAGCAGCCCCTCTCCGTCTATTTCGCGCAAGCCGACCAAACGACCGAGGCCGAAGCCAGTCTTGGCGTTCGCTATCGCTGGGCAGAAGCCGGCATCCCGCTCCTCGAAGACACCATCGCCCAAATCGTCTGCCGCCGTGTGGCTGCTTACGTCGCCGGCGACCACACTATTTTCTTAGGGGAAGTCCAAACCGCCGATTTGTTTCCCGGCGAGCCGCTGATTTTCTTCCGCAGCCGCTACCGCCAACTCGCCCCGCCCCGCTAATTCAAGTCGGACTCGCTGCATGCGGGAGCTCAGTGGGTCCGAAACGTGTTCCACTGACCGGTGTTCAGCTCCATCGCACAATAGGCTTCAAAGAGGTACAGCTCCAGTGGATTCGAGATTTCAATAAACGCCACCGTTGAATCTCTGAGTAGCCGCTGCGCTTCGTCAAAGGCGCTCCGAAATTGATCATTCTTCATTGCTTCGGCCTGCCGCATGTTGTGGGTCATTTTTCCACATGCCATCCGATAAGCTAGGCTCGCATCAAAGTGCGTCCCGCCAAATACATGTTGGCGGAGTCGTCTAACCACGCCACGGGAGATGCCGACATAGAAGGGTATGTCGTCGTGCGACAGAACATAGCAGCCCGGAAAGTCGCGAGCATAGCCAATCTGCTTGAGAATTGTCTTGACGCCCACACCGGGGATGCAAAACTGCTTGAGTCTTCGGGGATCGCCCATCGCTGCTCGCAGCTTACTCATGTAGTTGGGTAAAATGTTGGAAGCAAGTTCTGCAAATGTGCTTTTGCAACCGTCAACCATAGCTCGTGCATCTCCAATAGGAGGCAGCTTTCAATTTTGAATGTCCGACTCTGGACTATCGATTGTCACTACTGCCCGCCTAGCGAATCTCGCTTCACCCCGTACTCCGCTCCCCAGCGGTCCGTCATCTGCCCGCGAATCTCCCAAAGCTCCGGGAAAAACTTGTGCCGCATCCCATCCTCGAGAATCTCTACCGGCCGGCCCTTTAAGGACTTCGAGCCAAATCCAATCGTCCGGTAAATCAGCTGCATGTGTTCGAAGCGAAATTTCTGGAACAGCTCGTCAAATTCCGCCAGCTCCTCGGCCACCATGTACGCGTCGCCGTGGTTGTACTCGGAATCGTAAATCTTCTCGACGGTCAGCCCATGCTTGTCCAAATAATTCGCTTTGAACGAATTCCAGATCGGCTGGTACATCTTCAGCAACACGCGAAATCCAGGCGATTCCTGTCCGCTGCCGTTCCCCAGCTTCTTTCGAATCTCCTGGTACTCTTTCGGCGACATCGTCTCCAGAAGCGCTAGTTGCTGAATCATCAGCCGCTCCGCCGTATGCACTCGCCGGAAGAGCGTAATCACGCGGTTGGTATTTTCCTGCTGCAAATAATCATCGATATCCAGCAGCGTGTAAGCCATGAGCTTCATCCACAGCTCTTCAATCTGGTGAACGATCTGGAACTGCATCTCATCCGCGTTGCACAGCTTGTCATAGTCCAATTGGCAGGAGAGCAGCGTCTTCGTGCTCAAATACACCTCGTAGTCGAGCGTGCCGTCGCCGCTCATAATTGCGTAAAACTGTTCCCGATTCACGCAAACCTCCCTCGAAATTCAGGTTTTCCCAAACAATCCTTGCCGTTCAGTGCGCCGCGCTCGTCACTGGCCGGTTGCTGTATACGCTCTTCCCGCCGGCGCGCGCCACGAGATAATAGGGGGTTGCGAGCTTCTCCAGCTTCTCAGGGCTTCGGTCTCTCGGAAGAAATAAAAACACCCGGCCGGGACCGTTCCAGAGCCGCGCGAACGAAGCATCATCCTCGAACACGGCGGGGCAATCCGGATACAGGGATCCGAACCACAAATCGTTCACCAGGCCATTTAGCATGTGCATCTGCACGCCGGTATAAAACAAAATGCTCGATGCTCGCGAATATTGCCCGTCGACCACGATCGTATCGCCGGGTTTGTAATTGCGCTCGATCGCCATAGCCAGCGGCTTCGATCCCAGCACGGGATTGAACGTTCCCAGCGCCAGATGCACCGCATAGAACAAAACCGCCATCATGGATGCCAGCGTCAAGTTTGCCTTCATCGAAGCGCCCCGCCGGTGGAAAATCCAATGCAGCAGCGTGCCAGCCAGAAAAGTCACTCCCGTCACAAGCAGCGGCCATCGGAAAAAACCCATGGCTCTCGGCGTTAAATCGAAGAGATGGCCCATCGACAGTTTGTACATGCTCTGCGCTCTGCGCAGCGTTTCGCCAAAGTCCTCGCCAGCCGGCGGCGACGGCGAAAACGCCGCAAACCACGAGGTCACGCCGAAAATAATCACGCCGAGCCCCATCAAAACAACCGCGCCCCTCACCGCGCTTTTGCGCAGCGCGCTATCCCGCGGCGAGTCCGCCTCCCGCTTCAGCCAAACGCCGCAAAGCACCGCCAGGGCCGGCAGCGCCGGCAAAACGTAGTATTCCTGCCGCGTCGAAAAACTAAAAAACACCATGATGAACGCCGCCCATACCGCCAGCAGCAACGCCGCCCTTGCTGGCCTGTCCAAGTTGCTCTTCCAATCCCGGATTCGGATCGGCACTTGCTTAAGACTTTTCAGCACATAGAACGTCCACGGGAACATCCACACCAGAAGCAATCCCCAGAAGATCAGCAGAGGAACTTTGTCGTAGTCCCGCGGCACCCGCATGTTCAGGTAGCGATAGATTTGATCGTTGATAAAATAAAACCAGAAGAATCCTTTGGCCGCGCCCACCGCCGGGTTGCGCAGGGTCGCGAGAATGTGCCACGGCGCGGCCACTGCAAAAAAAACAATGGTCGTCGACACCAGCCTCATTTTCAGAAGCTGCCGCCAATTTTGTGTAACCAGGAGGTATCCCGCGACGATGCATACTGGGAATGCCAGCCCGATCAGCCCTTTCGTCAGCACGTCCAGCGCGGTTACGACGCCAATCGACCAGCAGAGAAGTCTCGAGGGCCGCGCCTCTTCGAGCGTCCGCCAAAAAAGATACATCGTGAGCGTCAGCCAGAAGCACACCATGATGTCTGGGATGATGAATCGCGTGTAGAGGTAAGGGCCAATGGCCGTTTCAAGAGCCAATGCTCCGTAAAATCCGGCTTCGTCGCCGGCGATGTCGCGCCCCAACAAAAATACCGCGAGGAACGTCAACAGGGCAAAAACCGCCAGCTCGAACCGCCCGGCAAACTGCGAGATTCCCATGACACGGTACATTCCGGCCATGATCCAATAGGGCAGCGGCGCTTTCTCGAGATAGCGCACGCCGTCCACGTACATGGTCACGAAGTCGTGGCGCTGCAGCATCTCCACCGCGATGCGCGCGTGCTCCGAATCCACATCGTCCATCATGGGCGGCGAAGCCAGACCGGGAACGTAAATTAATCCCCAGAACGCCACGATGCCTAGCAGAAACAAGAGCTTGCGATTCATCGATTTAGAAGAGGCAGAGAAATTAGAAGATGTGCCGAGCGGCGCGAGGTTGGTGTCCCCCGCACCTTCGCTCGAATGGCTATCGGAAAGATCGTTGGAATTTGCGTGCAATTTCTGACGGATTACCAGCCGCCGGCTCCCGCTGTTCTGGGAGGCTCATCGCGGCCGGCCATGGCTTCGCGGCGGCTCCGAAACTCGCGCACACTGTAGACTGGCTTGTTCTGCGATTCGTAATACGTCCGCGCCAGCATTTCCCCGATCAATCCCGTGGCCATAAATTGGATCCCGCCCATCACAAGCGCCATCCCCAGGATGATCAAGGGTCCGTGATTCGCCAAAATTCCTTCGTCGAGAATGGCTTTGCGGATGAACACCCAGAGCCCGATTCCGGCTCCTCCGCCCAAGCAACCCAGCCCCAACAACCCGAAAAATTGCAGCGGCTTCGTCGAATAATCCAGCAAAAACTTGACGCTCAGCAAATCCAGCAGCACACGCACCGTCCGCGAAATTCCGTAATTCGAGGTTCCGTTTTTCCGCGCGATGTTCGAGATCGGCACTTCCGCCACGGACGCCCCCGCCCAGCTCGCCAGCGCCGGAATAAACCGGTGCAGCTCTCCGTACAAATGAATTTCCGACAAAACTTCCCGCCGGTACGCCTTGAACGTCGTCCCAAAATCATGCAAATCCACGCCGGAAAGTTTCGCCATCATTTTGTTGGCGATGCGGCTCGGCAGCTGCCGCATCAGCCAGTGATCGGTGCGTGCCACGCGCCACCCGCTCACCAGGTCGTAGCCTTCCTCGATTTTTTCCAGAAACCGCGGAATCTCCTCCGGGTCGTGCTGCAAATCTCCGTCCATCGATATGATGATTTCGCCGCGCGCAAAATCGAATCCCGCTTTCAGCGCCGGTGCCTGGCCGAAATTCCGCCGCAACTGGACGATGTTCACCCGCGGATCGTGTTCGTAAATATCCGAAAGCACTTTGAACGTTTTATCCTTGCTTCCATCGTCCACGAACACCAGCTCGTAACGCTCGTCGAGCGCGTCCATTACTTCCGTCAGCTTCACGTACAGTGGCGGAATATTTTCCTGTTCGTTGAAAAACGGAACGACAATCGAGTAGCGGATGGGTGGATCGTTCTTCATGCTTGAAGTTCTGGGCTTTCCTCAGGCTTCTTGGGCTACGAAGCCATAGTCTATCAGCCGAATCCCCTGCGACGCGACAAGATTTCGCACTTCCGTGCCCGTCAAGATGTCCAGCTCCCGCTTCCGGGAATTCTGCAGCCGCGTCGCCGATTTCGCCAGCTCCTCGTCCGCGTATCCCGGATGGCACATCAGCTCCGTCGTGCCTTCCGGCAAAATCGCCAGCAACCGCAGCACTCCGTCTCGCGTCATCTCGCCCGTCTGCGCAATTCCGCAAAAATAGTCGGCCGTGGCGATCCCGGCGCGCTCCGCTTTTTCGTGCGCGTCCGGCGCCAGCATCTTCAACCCGCGCGCCTGCACTCCCTGCTTTATCACCACCGCGCCTTTCTGGTTCTCCCCAGATGAAAGCGCGGCCCGCAAGCTCGATTCTTCATGCGCGATCCGCACTGCCGGGATGCCATGCTTCTTCGCCAGCCGCAGCGCTATTTCAAACAACCCCGGCAGCATCTGCACGTGCCGGTGCCCATCGACGTGCGTCGGCGCAATCCCAGCATCGCGCACCTTCTGAATCTGCGCTTCCCATTCGCTCTCCACTTCCTCGAGCGCCATGCTCCGCCTCGCCAGCCGCAGCAGCAAGGTTTCCGTCCGCCCTTCCATCTCGCCGCGTTCGTTCACGAGACTGCGCACCGCTTCCCGCGGCGCCACCGGTTGCCCATCGCTCAGATTCAAATGCACGCCGATTCCTAGCCCCGGCGTCGCTTTCGCCATTTCCACGCCCGAAGCAAACGCCGCGCCGTTCGCCAGCAGGGAAGCGCTGGTTACGATTCCGTTGCGGTGCGCTTCCGCTATGCCTCGATTGACGCCCTCTGTCCATCCCAGGTCATCCGCGTTTACGATTAGATTCCTCACAACCACCCTGTCCTTGCGTGCTGTCCTGTCCTTTCGTACAGCTATCCTTTCGTGCTCCACCACTCGACCGTACCATTGACCGTTTTTCACCTCAACTCTAGCATGCCTTCTAGAGGCAAAAATGTCCGTCAAGACGCGCGATTCCAAGCTGGTCGACGGCCGCTTCAGCGATAAACGCCGCGGCCGGCGCATGAATTCACGGGTACCCGTCCGCCTCGAGTGGGATGGAGATACCGGCAAGCGTTTTTCTGTCGAAGCCCATACCCGCGTCGTCAATCCCTACGGATGCATGGTCGTTCTCGAGCAGGAACTGCAGCTCGAACACCGCCTCGCACTTACTAATCTCGCCACGGACACCAGCAACGCCGCCGTCGTGGTCTGGCGCGGAGTTCCGCGCCCCGACGGCTGGGAGTACGGCGTCGAACTCGTCGCGCCGGAGATGGACTTTTGGGGGCTTGAACTGTGATTAAACCTCAACCGAACGCCAAACCGGCCCTTTCTCCTGCCCGGGTTGTCTCCACGCGCCCGCCTACGGCCGAAGAACGCCGCCGCGCCCAGCGCGTGCTGCTCAGGATTCGCGTGATGGTTCAAGCCGAGGGCAAGCCCGAGCAAGTCGAAGGGTTCACACATACGGTCAGCGCCAGCGGCGCGATGCTGATTCTTCCGCATGGCATCTCGGAAGGCACAAAACTGACCATCGAAAATCCAAAAACGCAAAATAAAGTCGAGGCGCGCGTCGTCCGCCCGCCCCAAATGTCCCATGAAGGGTCGCAAGTGCCGGTGGAGTTCACATCGCCCTCGCCGAATTTCTGGGGCATCTTTTTTCCGCCGGTCATCAACTGAACCCAATCTAAATCTCACAACCCGCTGCGTCCAAAATCTTAGCCCGCTGCTCTAAAATCTCACAGCCCACTGAGTCTTACGAGCTTTTTGCTCTCTGTGCTCTCCGTGTCCTCCGTGCACTCTGTGTAAAATCTTTTTCCCCTAGCCTTTCTCTACTGCATTTATTCCACCTAAAACAAGCGGCCCCGAAAAATCGGGGCCACTCCTAACGCAAATGGGCTTTCCCTCACTGAACCGTGATCACGACGGCCGACGAGGTTGAGCTGGCATAATTGACGTCACCGCTATAGGTAGCGGTGATACGTATAGCGTTTCCGCCTCCGCCCCCACCTCCACCGCCTCCTCCGCTGCTCCCGCCGCCACAACCCGCGATCCCTACGGTGGCAAGCACGAAAAGAAGCGCGCAGGCAAAGGCATACTTCCGTTTCCTGGCCGGCATCTTATTGAGGAACCACGAAAAGATCGCCAGCAGCAAACATCCGACAATCCAAATTTGTGTGGCGGGGGCGCGCGGCATTTCAAGCGGAGCGGTTGGAGGCGCCAAAGCCGACAACGTTGTCATCAGTGTCGCTGTCCCGTAGGCTTCGTACCCAGTTGACGCATTGAAAGCGACTGGAACGACTGTCGCCGTGCATGGTGGCGCGCTGCAAGCCGAAAATGTAACTGTCCCCGTTGGCCCCGCCCCATTGCTTCCTGCAGAGATGCCATTTTGCGTATAACTCGTGGTGATTATCGCGGCCAGCGTTACCGTCTGCCCCGCCGCAATAATGGTGGAAGCCGCCCCATTGGCGGTGAGGCCAGTCTGCGTAGGGCCAAGTGTGACGTTGATTGTATTTGCGGCTGAGCTCGAGTTGTAGCTGTTATCTCCGGAATATGTCGCTGCGATAGGATGCGATCCTCCCGGAAGCTGGATCAGCAAATCTTCCACGAAGCCCAAATTGCCCACGCTAGGCATGTTTGTGTTGGGGTAGCCCGTGTTCAGGAAATCATTCAGTGGGTTGCCGTTGTCCTTGAGCGTGATAGTTCCCGTCGGACACGGGACCACGGGAATATTCGTGGCTGACGTCGTTGAAGAGTTGTTGCAAATAGTCCCGGCGGTTGCTCCGACTACGTTCACGAGCATGATGTAAGCCGATCCATACTGCACCGAGGTGGCATTTTGGGACAGGAGGTCGCCTGCGGGATCAAAGGTCCATACATTTGCGCTCGTCGTGCTGTTCTCACGGTTGACCGTCACATTGATCGGCGCGGAGTTGCTCGGAGCGAATGTGCCATCGCCTGCATAATGCGCGATGACAGGATAGGCCGTACCAGCTCCTGTCGTGTCATCTCCGGGCAACATATTAGTCGGAATGGTCACGCTACCACCTGAAAGCGTACTTTTCCCGAGGCCAACCTGCGCAAAGCCGGGAGGCTCCGCGATCAAGGAAACGTCACCAGTGGGGACTGTCGTGCCAGAGTTCTGCGCGACCTTAATTGTAAAACCGACGGAATTTCCGTGAATAATATTCACGGTACCGGTGGCCGGGCTCGTAATAGTAGCCGTTGCCTGGCTGAAATTAGTCGTAACCGTGCTCCATTTCATGATCAAATTCGCAGCGTTGACCGATCCTAACCCTGTTGCGAGGTCGTAGCCTGCCGTGGTGGTCCATCCCGGGGTTGTTGCAGAGAACGGAGGATTCGGACTCTTAGGTTCCACGAGGATGCCGTATCCGGTCGCTCCCTGATTACTACAGCTAGGAGAGCCGGCATCACAAATCACTGAATTATTGCCTTTGGTCACATCGTTAAATATGCAGCCGGAATTTATACCAGTCGGTCCAAGCGAGGAGTTACAGGCGCTGGTGCCCGGCGAGGTGCCTTGCGCCGTAGCCAGCTTGTACAAGACATAGTTCGCGTTTCCTTGGCGTCCGCCTCTTCCCGCCGCCAGTTCCGATTGGTTGACCAGAGCCATCATCCCAGCAAACGCCGGCGTTGCTAGAGAGGTGCCCCCGAATCCCGCGAAGTTGTAACCTGTACCGGCTCCGGTCAAATTGCAGGATTGCCCGGTAAAGGGAACATTGCTGGAGGCCTCACAGATGATATAGAAGTTGTTGGTCGGGCTATTCACTGCGGCAAACAAAGCAACGTCGGGGATGTCTCGCAAACTGTCCGCAGGTACTCCGGGCGCGCTCTGCCAGGTTGGTTTCGGATAGCCCGTGCATGTAAGCGTGGTGTAATTTTGCACCCCGCAGTTACTCTGCCCTCCGCTTCCACCAGCAAGATCCGAGCCATCCTCGGCCACGGAAGTACATCCCGTTAGGATTCCCGCTGCTGCGCAGCCGTTGTTCCAGGTCATTTCGGGTATGTAGGAATTCGCTGTTTCCAAGGCCGCTGTGTTGCTCCAGTAGGTCGTTGGGTTACCTGCGTCATCGAAGTCCGTTCCGCCAACAGCGACGTTGAACGGAGTTGAGGCGCTGCCGCTGACCGATAAGCCGCCGTATCCTGCTGTCGATTCTACGTTGCCCTGGTCCGCGTCGCAGACATCCGAGCCACTGTCGCCAGTAGATACCGCGACGGTAATACCCTGTGCCGCGGCCTGCTCCCACAGGGTGCTGCTAAATGCAGTGTCGGTATCCGCCTCGCACGATCCAAAGCTTTGGCTCATTACTGGCGCAAGATTGTTCACCACAATGTATAAAGCTGACTGATCAACGCCGTCCGTGGGTTGCTCCTGCGCGAGTACGCCGGTTTCTGTGCCGCCGTTGACCACCAGTTTGATCGATGCATTGGGAGCAACGGCGCCAACCATCTCCACATCAATCGTCGCCTCGTCGCTGTCGCCGGGCACGATCCCCGGATCTGGTCCGTTCACGATGATATTGTTAGCTGCTGTGAACGCCTTAAGGTTTGGCAGGTTGAATCCACTGCCATAGTCATTGATGTCCTGCGGATTAATGTTTCCGCGAGCTACAATCGCAACCGTCTGGCCCGTGCCGGGCAGCGCCCCAGCCACCATGGGCGGAATGTTATAGATTTTCGCAAGATCGCCGGCGCCCACCGCATACAGCCCCATTCCCGTTCCAAATCCTGGCTTCAATTTGCCTTCCGAAGCGGCACGCTTCAAGGCTTCCGAGAAGTGCAGGAACGACTTCTTACGGAAATCATGAAGCGAATGAATCCTTGCCACAACCGGCGCCAGCGCCGCGGGAATCTGTGGGTCGGAAACGTTAGCCATGTGTTTCTGACCATTCACCTGGAAATTATGAATCTCCGTGTGGAACGCTGTCCGCACCGTGCCGGCTGTCCCATTAAATTCAATAAACATTTTCCCAGGCAGGACTGTAACGCCCGTGAACCCCTCCTGTGAAAGCCAAGCCGTAATCTTTTGAATGTCCGCGTCGGCTACGCCGAATTGCTGTCCAAATTGTTGCGGCGTCAGCCAGGCGTGATAATTCGGCGAGTTCCTTGTCTGCTGAGCATCCAGAAGGGTGCGCAACGCAGCTTCTTGGTCCGAGCTGCGCTGCAAATCCAGAAGAATGCCGTTTACTGGCAGCGAGTCGGCCACGACGCCTTGATCAAACTCGGGACGCGCCAGGGGATAGACGCCCCGTCGAAGAGTGACGAGATTGGCATCATCGATGGCTTGCGTGATGCGTGCGGGAACGGACGGTGTTTGCGAAACGGAAACGGCGCTTTGCGCCGCGGTTTGCGCCGAAGCCGGCGCGAGAGGAAGCAAGACGACCGCGGCAAGACACAAAATCGCATTGCGAATGAGTTGAGAGTTAGTTTTCATGATCCGCCCACGCAGCATAGTTGGTACGCACTTCAAGAAACTGTAGCCGGTCCAGAGGGAGCAAGGTGCCGACAGAAGCTATATTCTCCGCGAAATCGTTGCTTTGGCAGGAGCCCCACACTCGAATACGCATTCTCCCGCGAAACAGGGGGAGAGGTTAGCACAAAGGATTGCAGCCTTCCTTTAAGTTCCCGCCACTTTTCGTGGAATCCAACGCCCCTCGGACAAGCCCTCCCACGACCCCGATACGCGACGCAATTACGAACAGCCCGATCTATCTGGGACTGGTCCGTAGCTGTCTGTCGTATATTCCCTTATTCCCCAAAACCACTCGCGAAGTTCCCTTGGCAACCGTGCAACTGTTTGTCAGACAGCCTGTAACGAACTAACTAAATTACGATACGAACCCCCTCGACAACTAAGAAAAAGCGAGGGCCTTGGCTTGGCCTGAACGCACGCGTGAGTCGATGTACATATATCCTCTAGCTGGAATTACCAGCGGCGACCGCCGTGCCAGCCGCCGTAATACCCACCACGCCAGCCCCAACCCCAACCAAATGCCGGATAGATTCCTACATAGCCGGGATAATAGTAGCCGGGATAAGCATAGCCATAGGGAGCATACGGATAGGCACCATACGGCGGGTAGCCGCCATAGTAGCCATTTCCCATGCGAAGAACGGGGCGGCCGCCCCGGCCATTATTAAAGTCCTGTTGAGACACAGGCAAGAAGGCTTGCTGGCCCTGCGTGGTGTCCACTTTCACGGGACCGAGAAGGCGGAAAGTCAACTGAGACTCAGGTCCCAGAACGGTGGGGCGGCCGCGCGTCAGGAGAACTGCCCCAATGCCGGCGACTGCGCCGGCTCCCGCGCCAATCGCAGCGCCTGTGCCCCAATCCGCAGCGGCGCCAATCGCCGCTCCGAGGCCCGTGCCTCCAGCAATCGTTGCAGCGTCAGCGCCGTGCGATGTGCCGCCAGAGCCGTTCCAGAATTCGGTGAGAATCGGGGCTTGTTGTCCGTTGACGAGAGTGATGTTCGTCAGCTCGACCACCAACTGTGAAGTGCCTTTGACGCGCCCGGCTTTCTTGACCGATTTCACCTGGCCTACCACCGTTTGGCCGCGCCGCGCCACCACCCAGCCGTTGACGACGATGGGCTGATCGAGAGTCCCGGTGAATTGGTCACCGATCTGGTTGTGGTCGCTCGAAAGGAAGTCATTGAGGCGCATGATGATAACGGTGTCTTTGGGAATGGTGAGCACGGGAGGGGGCGGACCGACGGGCTGGCTGGGAGCACTCTGCTGCGCGTAATTCCCGGGATTCTGCTGGCCGTATTGTGGATTGGGTTGTTGGCCGTATGGCTGGCCGCCGTACTGCTGACCGTAGTCTTGGCCATTTTGTGGCGCGTTCTCTTGGTCATACGGTTGTTGCTGCGAATTCTGCGGCATACGATCCACGGAGGTGATCGGCGGGCGATTGTTGTCTTGCGCTTGCGCTGGAGGTGGCACCTGCTGATTTTGCGGTTGCGCTTGCTGGCTTTGCGGCGGGCGATCTGCTTGCTGAGCCGGCTGCGGCGGCTGTTGCTGAGCAGGCGGCTGAGCCTGATCTTGCGTCTGCGGCGGCTGATCCGGCGGTGCTTGCTCTTGCTGTGCGAACGCCAAGCCACTCAGGGATAGCGCGAGAGTTGCCGCGCAAATTCCGCGAGACGCCCAACCAAGCCGCGTCAAAACTGCTGGGTGAAAATTCATAGTTTTCTCCTCGACCTGGGGCCCAGCCGACATTTTACTGCTGGCCAGTTCATTTAAACACTTAGATGGCGAGAAATACTCGCTGGATGCTTTGTTGATAACAGAGGACTTAGCAACTTTTCACTCCCTCAGCTGAAAAGTGAGAAACGAAGTTTGCGTGCACTACCGGGACATTTGTAAGCTGTTGAAAAAGAAGGCTAGTTGACATAGATCTTTGTAATCGATTGAAAAAAGATGCCTTACGGTGCTCTCTGTCGCCCGCATTTAGAGGATGGAGGGCATTCGTCTCTGTGGGAGCGACCAACAATTCTACGAACTCGGAGTCGCAGGAACCTGCCTCGCACGGCGCAACAATTTGGGGACGCAGCGAGGGTCAGAACGGCAGGAAAGATCAGAACGGCAGAGACGAAAAGTCGACGTTGCCGCCTGAGAGGATGACGCCGAGCTTGGCTGAAGCGGAGTCGGGGCGCGGCGACAAATTCAGATTGGCGACGGCGCCTGGCTTCAGAAGGGGAGCGATGGCTACCGCGCTGCTCGGCTCGATGATGATTTTCATGCGCTCCCAGATTAGGTGCATGGCGGCGATGATTTCTTCTTCGCTTACGAGCAGGACGCGGTCGAGATGGCGGCGAAGAATGGCGAAAGTGCGCGGGGCGAGCGAGGCGCGGAGGCCGTCGGCGATGGTGTCGCTGGAATCGAGGGATTGCAGGGTGCCAGAAGTGAGGGAGCGGTAGGCGTCGTCGGCGCGGGCGGGCTCGCCGCCGAAAACGTGGATGTCCGGGTGAATGGCTTTTGCGCTGAGGCAAGTGCCGCTGAGAAGGCCGCCGCCGCTGACGGGAGCGAAAACGGCGTCGAGATCGGGGATTTCTTCCAGCAATTCTCTTGCGGCGGTGGCTTGGCCGGTGATGATGCGGTCGTTGTCATAGGGATGGATGAGAATGGCGCCGGTTTCGGCTTGCACGCGCGCACAAGTTTCCTGGCGCGAAGTCATGGTGGGTTCGGAAAAAGTGATTTTGCCGCCGTAGCTTTCGACAGCGCGGCATTTTACGGTTGGAGCGTTTTTGGGCATGACGATGTAGGCCGGAACGCCGCGCCAGGCGGCGGCGCAGGCGACGGCGGCGCCATGATTGCCGCTGGAAGGAGTGACGATGCCGTGGGCGGCTTCCGCGTCACTGAGAGAAAGAATGGCGTTTGCTGCGCCGCGAATTTTGAACGAGCCGGTTTTTTGGAAATTATCGCACTTGAAGAAAAATTGTGCGCCGGCGATGGCGTCGAGAGAGCGTGAAGTGAGAACGGGAGTGCGATGGATGCGCGGAGCGATACGCGCGTGGGCTTCGCGGATGGCGTCCCAGGTGGGCGGCTGAAAATTGGCGGATTCGACTTGCGGCGCGGTAGTCATGAAATCCCTAGAAGCGATTGAGAAATCGTTTCGGTGGCCAATGCCGCCGCAAACGAGATTCATTATTGCACAGCGAAGGAGTCCTACGGAGAAGACGAGCGCAGGCAGCGGAATGTGCGAGCAGGCCAATGTGGCCGTGAAGGAAAATCGGCGAGGTTGGAGAAAACGGACGCTGGGCAAGGATAAAAAGTTTGAAACTTATGAATTGGTTTCGTGCGGGCGGGGAGGTACTATCTTCGCGGAATTGAGGGAGAGCTAGCGGCGCAGGGAGGAAGGTTCATGGGATTTTTCAGGAGAATAGACGCGAAGCAATTGCGATGGGCCGCAAGTGCGTTGGCGCTGGCGATGTTGTTTGCGGGAACGGAAATTGCGGCGGCGAACGAGGTACAGACGGCGTCGGGAGTCGTCGAAGGCACGACGAGCGCGGACGGGAAGGTGCAGATTTTCAAGGGGATTCCATATGCGGCGCCGCCGGTTGGCGCGTTGCGATGGAAAGAGCCGCAGCCGGTGGAGAGCTGGACGGGTGTGCGAAAGGCGACGGAGTTTGGCGCGCGCTGCATGCAGTGGAACGTATACGGCGACATGGTGTTTCGCGACGCGGGGCCGAGCGAGGATTGTTTGTACTTGAATGTCTGGACGCCGGCGACGTCGGCAGATACGAAGCTGCCTGTGATGGTGTGGATATATGGAGGCGGATTCCAGGCGGGCGCGACGTCCGAGCCGCGGCAGGACGGCGAGAACCTGGCGCACAAGGGCGTGGTGGTGGTGAGCATGAATTACCGGCTGGGAATTTTTGGATTTTTTTCGCATCCGGAATTGACCAAGGAATCGCCGCATCATGCGTCGGGGAACTATGGATTGCTCGACCAAGCGGCGGCTTTGGAATGGGTGCGCAGGAATATTGCGGCGTTCGGCGGCGATCCGGATAGAGTAACGATATTCGGTGAATCGGCGGGATCGTTTTCGGTGAGCGCGCTGATGGCCTCGCCTGTTTCGAAAGGACTGATTCATCAAGCGATGGGAGAGAGCGGGGCGTTTCTTGGCAGGACGGTGCCGGCGAGATCACTGGCGGCAAGCGAGGAAGAGGGCGCCAAGTGGGTGCAATCGATCGGAGCGGATAGTTTGGAGAAGCTGCGTGCGATGCCGGCGGAGCAACTGATGGATGCGGTCAAGGCGGGAAAGAACGCGTTCCGCTTCTGGCCGAATATTGATGGTTATTTCCTCCCGAAAAGCGCGGCGGAGATTTATGCGAACCAGGAGCAAGCGCACATCGAGTTGTTAGCGGGATGGAATCACGATGAGGGAAACTACCATGAGTTTTTCGGCAAGGACGAGCCGACGAAGGAGAACTACGCGAAGAAAATCGAGGCGAGCTACGGAGACAAAGCTCCGGAAGTGCTGAAGCTTTTCCCGGGAAAGACGGACGAGCAAGCAAAGCAGTCGGCGGGAGTGCTGTCGACTGCAAATTTCATCGCGTACGGCACCTGGAAATGGATTGAAGAGCAAACGAAGCTGGACGGCCCGGCGGTGTACCGCTATGAGTTCGACGATGCCCCGCCGCTGCCGGAAAGCGGAGCGCCCCCAGGAGCGGTGCCGACGGCCTATCACTCGTCGGAAATCGAATTTGTTTTCGGAATGCTGAAATCGAAGAATCTGCCCTGGCGGCCGCAAGATTTCGAATTGTCCGAACAGATGGGGTCGTACTGGACGAACTTTGCCAAGACGGGAGATCCGAACGGACCTGGGCTGCCGAAATGGCCGAAGTATAATGCGCAAGACGAATTCAAGGTGATGCACCTGGCGGCGAAACCCAAAGCCGAAAAAGATCATCAACGGAAGCAATACGAATTGCTGGACAAGCTGGCCGCGGCACCGACAAAGTGACTTCAAAAATCGATGGATGCCGCAGGCGGAAAGAAATCGCCGCTGTGAAGAACGACCGAAAGTCCCGAGGAGTGGGCGCGTTATCGGTAAGCGCTCCGCCATCTTGAGGCCGCTATGGTCCACAACGCTATCGACGGCTGGGATCCGGATCCTCTAGATTTTTTGTTTATTGAAAATGTCGGCAATCTTGTCTGTCCCTCTTCGTACGATCTCGGCGAAGACTTGCGCTTTGTGCTTCTTTCGGTTACAGAGGGTGAGGACAAGCAGCTGAAATATCCGACGATTTTCAATAGCGCGGACGTTGCCATCATCACCAAATCGGATCTCGCCGCTGCCGTGGAATTTGACGAAGCCGCCGTCAGGCGAAACATCCAAGCGGTCCGCCCAGGCATGGAAGTTTTCAAGTTATCTTCCAAGACTGGCGAAGGAATGGAAGAATTTTTGGATTTTCATGAGGCAAACCATGCGCAATCCCGCGCCGCTGTTGGAGTCTCCCAATAAATGATCACTCTCGCTTCCATAATAGTTCTCGGTTTTTTCCTTGGAATGCGTCACGCCACCGATCCGGATCATGTCGTCGCCGTGACCACGATCGTCAGCCGCCAGCGCAGCATTCGCCATGCGGCTTTGATCGGAGTTCTTTGGGGGCTCGGTCACACCATTACGATTCTCGCCGTGGGCTCTGCAATCATTCTGTTCGGCATCGTGATTCCGCCAAGGATTGGCCTCTCCATGGAATTATCGGTCGGCCTTATGCTGATTCTTCTCGGAATTTTGAATCTTTCCGGCATCATGCGCTGGATTACGGAAACCGTCACGCCTTCAAGCTTGGGACATCACTCCCATTCTCATGGCCATGGTGACTATGTTCATAGTCATCCGCACGGCCACAACCCGGAAAACCACGGCCACGACGAAACTGCCACTCCGGTTGGCTGGATGGACCGCACGTTTGGAAGGCTGGGTTTCTATCATGTCATTCGTCCCTTGGCTGTCGGAATCGTTCACGGTCTCGCCGGGTCGGCAGCCGTTGCATTGTTGGTCCTCACGACCATTCGCGTTCCATCTTGGGCCATTCTCTATCTTTTGATTTTTGGGCTCGGCACGGTCGCCGGCATGATGCTGATCACGGCGGCCATTGCCGTCCCATTTACATTTTCAGAAACACGATTTGGCCGTCTCAATCGAGGTATGGGCCTCATCTCCGGGCTGGTCAGCCTCGTCTTTGGCCTTTTCATTGTCTATCAGATGGGTTTCGTCAATGGGCTCTTCACCCACAATCCCACTTGGGTCCCACGCTGATCTGCTCTGCTGATTTCTTTCCAGTTGCTGCGAGCGAAGACCCCCGATTTACAATTGTCAAAACGCGGCCGGGAAGTTTTTTTGAGCACAGGAGCGGCCGCACTATGAGCTGCGGAAAGGATTCAGCGATGAACAGCCCTGCGTACGGTACTCAACCTTCGGGTGCCTCCACAACAGACCCCTCCATCGCGGACGCTCTCACCGAGCTTGCCCTGGATTTGCGTTGGTCTTTCAACCACTGCGCGGACAAACTTTGGGAACGCCTGGATCCCGAACTCTGGGATTTGACCCACAATCCGTGGATTGTTTTGCAAACTGCTTCGCGGGGCCGCCTGCAGAGCGTCACCGGCGATCCAGATTTCCAATCATTGGTCTCTCATCTCCACCGGGAGAAGCGAGCCGCGGAGCAAGCTGAGGGCTGGTTTCAAAAAACGCACCCTCACTCGGATCTAACGGGAGTTGCCTATTTCTCCATGGAGTTTATGCTGAGTGAAGCCTTACCCATTTATTCGGGCGGCCTCGGGAACGTCGCCGGCGATCAGTTGAAGGCGGCGAGCAATCTCGCCGTCCCCGTTTTTGGCGTAGGTTTGCTTTATCAACAAGGCTATTTTCGGCAGGAAATCGACGCTCATGGCCAGCAACAAGCGCTTTATCCATTCAATGATCCCAGTCAAATGCCGATTCAGCCCCTGCGCAAACCCGATGGTGAATGGGTGCGCCTCGCCCTCGACTTTCCCGGCTCAAAGCTTTGGGTACGCGCCTGGCAAGTTCAAGTTGGGCGCGCCAAATTGTTTCTCCTGGATACCAACGATCCGGCGAACATTCCGTCGTTTCGCGGGATCACCAGCGAACTCTACGGCGGTGGTCCGGAATTGCGCCTCAAGCAAGAATACCTGCTTGGCATTGGTGGCTGGCGGCTTCTAAAAGCCATTGGCCTGCATCCGCAAGTCTGTCACCTCAATGAAGGTCATGCCGCCTTCGCCATTCTTGAGCGAGCGCGGTCATACATGGCCGACAACAACCAACCTTTCGATTTGGCCCTCACCATTACGCGCGCTGGCAATCTTTTCACCACTCACACTCCAGTCGATGCCGGCTTTGACCGCTTCGGTCCGGACCTGATGAAAAAATATTTCAGCAGTTACGCAGAAAACGAACTTTCCATCTCACTCCAGGAGCTTCTCTCTCTCGGTCGCCGAAATCTGAATGATTCTTCTGAACCTTTTAATATGGCTTATCTGGCCATCCGTGGTGCCGGCGGCGTCAACGGCGTAAGTCGATTGCACGGTCAGGTGAGCCGCCAACTTTTTCAGGTGCTCTTTCCGCGGTGGCCGCAATCTGAGGTCCCCGTGAAGCATGTCACCAATGGTGTCCACGCACCCACCTGGGACTCTTCCGAGGCGGATCATCTTTGGGAAAATTCTTGCGGAAAAGGCCGTTGGCATGGAGCGATGGCAAGCCTGGAGAAAGATCTTCGCTGTGTCGACGATTCTGATCTTTGGCAACTCCGCGCCAGTGGCCGCATGTCTCTCGTTGCCTATGTTCGGAGGCATTACCTCCGGCAACTCGCTAGCCAGGGTGCCACTCCCGAGGAACTATCGCAGGCCTCGCAAGCCCTCGACACCAACACCCTAACTCTGGGCTTTGCTCGTCGTTTTGCCCCGTACAAGCGCCCCAATCTCCTCTTGCATGATCCACAGCGTCTTTTCGCCATCCTGACGAACAAGGACCGTCCCATGCAACTCGTTCTCGCGGGCAAAGCTCATCCACAAGATGCCGCCGGACAATCCATGATCCGCCAGTGGGTGGAGTTCTCGCGCCGCCCGGAAGTGCGTTCTCGAGTTATTTTCCTGAGCGATTACGACGTCCTGATGGCCGAACACTTGGTCCAGGGGATCGATGTTTGGGTCAACACTCCGCGACGTCCTTGGGAAGCGAGCGGCACCAGCGGCATGAAGGTTCTCGTGAACGGCGGACTAAATCTCTCGGAACTCGACGGATGGTGGGCGGAAGCATATTCGCCCGAAGTCGGCTGGGCCATCGGTGACGGTCGCGAACATGGCGATGATCCTTCCTGGGACGCGGCCGAAGCAGACACTCTTTACAGGCTCCTCGAAAGCCAGGTCGCTCCCGAGTTCTATGAGCGCGACGACCGCGGAATTCCCCGCGCCTGGGTTGCTCGCATGCGCGAAAGCATGGCACGGCTAACTCCTGTTTTCTCGACAAACCGTGTCGTCCGCCAATACACGGAGGAGCACTACCTGCCAGCTTCCGCTGCCTTTGCGGAGCGCGCTGCGATCGGCGGTTCCCTTGGAGCCAGCCTTGTGCATTGGCGGGCGGAACTTTCAACGCGCTGGCCAACGTTGCGCTTTGGTTCCGCAACTCTTGAACATTTAGAACAGCAATATTTCTTTGAGGTTCAAGTCTATCTGGACGATCTCGACCCCGAAGCCGTCACCGTCGAATTGTATGCGGATGGCCAGAACGGCGACGCACCGGTTCGAGAAATTATGAGTCGCGGAGAGCGCTCCGTCGGCTCCGCCAACGGCTTCCTCTATACGGCCAGAATTCCGACGGCGCGTCCCGCGACCGACTACACGCCGCGATTGGTTCCCAGTCATCACGGAGCCTTCGTCCCGCTAGAAGCTTCCTTCATCCTCTGGTATGAGTCGCCGTCTTGGCGGCGACCTGGATAGCCCGTAGGGTGCAATTGCGCGGTTTCGCGGATGCCTTCGTTGGATTTGAAGAAAATGGGGGACGACGAGGCCCGCACACGCTGTCTCTCCTGTGCGATCTTGCCTGAAGTGGATTTGCAACAAAGTATAAGCAGGCGCGAATGCCAATCGTCGCAAAAATCACGCATGACCACGCGCTTTGTGGATTCGGATGAGTGCGAAATAACTATAATTTTATGGTCTTTTACTTTTAGGTGGCTTCGCTCGAGTCCTGGCAGCCGCTTTCTTCTTCAAGTTGATTTGATTGTATTCAATGGCGGCACGGACGAGATTTTTTAGAGCACGCACATTAATCTTATCGCCCTCGAACAAATCGATCGCGCGCCACGCGTTGCCTCCTAGCCCCGCATTGAAGAGCTTGTCAGGATCTGGGAGGCTCGCTCCGTGGGAAAAAGTAAGCTTCACCTTATCCTTGTGGGCGTTGCCGGCCGCGATCATTCCGTCTCGAGACCACACCGGACTTCCCATCCATTTCCATTCCTCGATGATCTCCCGGTCGGCCTCAAGGATGCTCTTGCGGACGCCGGCCAACGTTTTGCCGCGCCAATCTGTGAGCCCTGCGATTAGTTGATCGATACGCTCGGATGGATTCATTGGATTTTTATGCCTCCAACTCTTGTCCCGTTTTCATGGGAGTGGGCCGATCTCTCCGAATAAGTCGACGCACGACATGGCCTTTCCACATCCACAATCCCGAAAGGATAATTACAGGAACCATGACATACCGAATACCCGAAGCGTAGTTTGGAGTATCCGTCGGTGAGTCATAAATATAACCGAGAATCGGAATGCTAAACAGAATGTGAATCCAACGAAAAATTAAACGTACGGTGCCTTGGTCCACGATTGAGCGTGGTTGTTGCATGGTCTTGCGATCCTCCTTACTTCACGATTTTTCAGCCGCTTGAGGCGGCCAATTGGGCGATTCAATACCGAACTGCTTGGCGTACTCTGCGTTCAGCCGCTGCCAGCCGCCGTACTTCATGGCGTCGGGGCCAACCATGCGTCCGATCGGGGTTCCGCTGAGAAGGCGATCCAGAACATCGAAACAAATGTGCCACCCGGCAGCGCCCATGGCGATGAAGCGGTGACCGATGTTGGTCCACAGCGTCAACCGCGTGCCTTCGCCCAGCGCTTCGAGTTCCCACCGCATATCGAAACCACCCCACTTGTACTCAAGTACATTCGGAGTGTCGGCTCGAGTCACTGTTGTTTCGGAAACAAGGGTTCGGGGGGCTCCCACCGTAGTGAGCTTCACCTTGTTTCCAACTTTACCCAGGCTCCCATCGGCTTCAAAGGGCGCCCACTCGCGCAGTTGCGCCGGGTCGATAAGCGCCTCCCAGACTTTTTCCGGCGAGTGGCGCAATTCTCGGACGAGAATGAGCGTCCACTTCTCTCCGTCCTTTCGTATCTGCGCCCCGTAGGCCGGACCCGGTGCGTACGGCTCAAGATGGGTCATCTCTTGCTCCTTAATGTGAATACCGCGTTAGCTGCGTAAGCTGGATCAGGTTGCCACAAGTGTCCTTCAGCATCGCAATAGTCGAGCCGGTCACGTCGGTGGGCGGCATCGTGAACTCGGCGCCGCGGCTCTTGATCCGTTCGTAGTCGCCCTTGATATCGTCGGTGAAGAACATAATCGCGGGCTGGCCCTGTTGAAATATCGCTTCCTGATATGCTTTGGCCGCAGGGTTACCGTTCAGAGCCAGCTGCAGCTCCGTGCCGTCCGGGTCCTCTGGTGAGGCAACGGTCAGCCAGCGGTAGGGGCCCTGGCTGAAATCAGTTTTCTTCGCAAAGCCCAGAACGTCCGTATAGAAGCGCAGGGCCTTGTCCTGGTCGTCTACGTACAGGCTGGTCACTTTGATTTTCATTTTTTTTCTCCTGTGCGCCGGTTAAACCGGCGAGGTGTAGTGAATGCAAAAGTCATACGAAAGTGGATCAGCGACCCACATCGGCCCCGAGTCATGCGGAGCTGCTCGCAAGGGCAGCGTCGAAGCGTTGACAGGGGAACGTGCGGGCCGGGTATTCAGCCGCGTAAGAAACTTCCTCCGGGACGCTGACGCTGTAGGAGAAAGCGGAAGGCCCCATCGGGTGCACCGATATCGCGAGGTGTGCCAGAGTCCCGCGCGGTCAGAGACCCCGTGCACGTACGCAAGCGCCTCGCATGGGAACCGGGAGATCCCCAGTCCGCCCAAGGCCGCAGCTGCTTTGGGACGTGTCGGGAAGTCTAAGGACGTACGCCGATGACGAACGGACCGGGGAAGTCGGACAGACCGGTAGTACCTGGGAAGTCCCTGAACAACGCCGGGCAACCGGCGGAGGAGGGGATGGAGGGAAGCGGTCTGGCCAAAGGGAACCTGCCACAGCAAAACGCGTCCCGGACACCGAGCCGGAAAGACGCGCCGAGTGCGCTGGAGCGGGTACGTCAAGCAGCAGGAAAGGATAGGAAGTTGCGGTTCACGGCGCTCCTGCACCACATCTACAACCTGGACACGCTGCGCATGGCCTACTTCCGATTGAAGAAGGAAGCTGCGCCGGGCATGGACGGGGAGACGTGGCGGCACTACGGCGAGGAACTGGAGAGGAATCTCCAGGACCTTTCCGAAAGGCTGAAGCGAGGAGCGTACCGAGCGAAGCCGGTGCGGAGAGTGTATATCCCCAAGGCCGACGGGCGGCAGAGACCGCTCGGAGTTCCGGCGCTGGAAGACAAAATCGTCCAGCGCGCGGCGGTCGAGGTGTTGAATGCTATCTACGAAACGGACTTTCTCGGATTTTCGTACGGGTTCCGACCAGGGCGAAGCCAGCATCAAGCGCTGGACGCGCTGTACACGGGACTGCTGACGAGAAAAGTGAATTGGGTGCTCGATCTGGACATCAAAGGCTTTTTCGATGGGCTTTCCCACGAATGGCTGGTGAAGTTCGTTGAGCACCGGGTTGCGGACCGGCGCGTCGTGCGGCTCATCCAGAAATGGCTGAGGGCCGGCGTACTGGAGGATGGGAAACGAATACGCGTGGAAGAAGGGACGCCCCAAGGCGGAAGTGCCTCGCCCCTTTTGGCGAACGTCTATCTTCATTACGTATTCGATCTGTGGGTCCAAGCATGGCGTCAAAAGCGGGCGCACGGCGATGTGATCGTGGTGCGATTCGCTGACGACATCGTGGTGGGCTTTAACAGCAAAGCGGATGCCGATCAGTTCCGGGCAGAACTTACGGAACGAATGACGAAGTTCAACCTGGAATTGCATCCCGAGAAAACGCGGTTGCTGGAGTTTGGTCCGTTTGCGATCGACCAACGGCAATGGCGTGGAGAAGGGAAACCGGAGACGTTCAATTTTCTTGGCTTCACGCACATCTGCGTGAAGAAGAGGAGCAATGGACGGTACACGGTGTTGCGGCAAACGATCCGTAAAAGGTTGCAGGCGAAACTGAATGAGGTGAAAGCCGAGCTTCAGCGACGCATGCACGAACCCATTCCCGAACTGGGCAAGTGGTTGCAAGCGGTGGTGCGTGGGCACATCCGGTATTACGGTGTGCCTCGGAACCAAAACGCGCTGTGGATTTTTCGGTTCCAAGTAGGACGGCTCTGGCATCGCGCGCTGTCGCGGCGCAGCCAAAAAGGGCGCGTCCTTTGGGATCGCATGCGGCGCCTCATCACTCGCTGGCTGCCTGTGCCTACCGTCTGTCATCCCTATCCCCTGCGCCGCATGGGCGTCATCACCTAAGGCAAGAGGTGCAGCTAGCAACACTGTGTGACTAGCAGGTGCAAATCCTGTCCCGGAAATTGGTCGATTCAACCGGGTAACTGGCTCGACTTGGGAAGAGGAAACGAATCCCAAGCAAGCTCGAGCGACAAAGCCCTCGCCACGTGCAGTTGCGTGGGAGCGACCAGGGGGGCGAGTGAACGAGAGGGTCGTAATCGAAGAGAATGCCTGCAGCGTCGAAAATAGGTGCCCGCGTGAAGTCGTTTGCGGGAGGACTTGGAGCGCGCCGAGCCGTCTCTTGCTGGCGAAGGCCGCAGTCGCTTGGGAAGAAATCGACCACATGCACCGAGCGAGCACCCGTCGCAGGGGGCACGACACTTTCGGAGAAAGCCACATCGTCAAAGCTAGGACAGTCCGGTGGACCAGCCGTGGATGGCATAAGCGGCGAAGACCATTGCCTATGAGACCAAGGTCGAAGCGGCATGGAGGCCACAGGACTTGCGCATGGGCCCGTAGTAGCGAGGATGGAGGGTAATGCCTCCGGAGCAAAGGGGCCCTGGGTAGTGGCGGGCGCGCCACGCACACCAGTCGGCACACTGTGGCCGGCGTATTTTGGTGTAGACGAACGCGTCGAGCCTTAGAGCCAACGTGGTGGTAGCCAGGGGATGCGTGCCATCGCTTAACGTGGCTAGCCATCATGGAAGACTCCAAGGGGAAAGCTGCTATCCCCAACCGGACCGGGGCAATCCCGCCGTCCGGGATGAGACGGGGGGACGTAGGAAACTGACCGAGGCGCGGAACGAGGCACCGGCAATCTCCGACGAGGAGCCGGAAACGGCAACTCCCCGCTGCCCACCGATACAGCGCCTGCGTTCTATCCCAACCCGGATGCGGTAATGCCGCTTGTCCGGATCCGTGGAGGGGGTTATGAGCGATCATGATTCCTACTCCGACTTGTGGGGTTCGCGGTTGGAACCGCGTCGTCTGTTTCCTGTCTGGCTTTTTTTTGGTAATGATTCTTCCATGCGGTCGAGGTGCCGTTCCAGAGCGTCCAGGTGATCCGACCAGAACCGGCGAAACTGTTCCAGCCAGGCATCCATCTCCTGAAATGGTTGAGGTTTCAGCCGGTAGAGACGCCGCTGTGCGTCTACCGTCGATTCCACGAAACCGGCCTCGCGCAGCACTCGCAGGTGCTTGGAAACTGTCGGCTGCGTCATACCAAGCCGCCGCTCAATCTCCCCAACCGACTGTTGTGACGAGACCAGCAGGCCCAAGATCGCGCGGCGGTTCGGCTCTGCAATGATTTCGAATACCGATTCCATGGCCAATATATACGCCACAGAGCATATACGTGTCAAGGCATATGTTCACGGGGCCCTAAACTCATTCACTTCAAGGCCTCGCATTCCGCCCAGAGCCTCTCGCGCAAGCCCCCACACGCCCTGAATCTGCTTCCGCGCATGCTCGTCTCGCTTCCCCATTACCTGTCCTTTTCCGCACAGTTTCGCTTTGTGTGAATGCTATTTTCCCCGCCTAAGTTAGATCCTGTCGGCAACAGGAGCAGGAGCACAGCAACATCTCCGCCGTCTTGCCACTCCGCACTCGGGGGAAGGGGCGCATCTTGCTGAAGACTACATTCGCAATGGTGGTCTAATCGTGCAGGACGACATTCAGTAGAGAGGGATCAATGTGGATCGCGTGGTTGATGTCGTACTGGATGAAACCGAGTTTCTTGAATTTGTTCATGAAAAAATTTACCCGGGACCGGGTTGTGCCAATCATCTCCGCCAACGTCTCCTGGGACACTTTGGGAAGTATTTTTTCGGGCTGTCCTCGGGCGCCATATCGTGCGAGCAGCAGCAGCGCACGCGCCAGCCGTTTCTCGCTCGAGTTAAACAGTTGGTCGATCAGATCTTCCTCGACTCGAAGGTTCCGCGCCAACACATAACCGATAAAGAGGTCGGAAAATTCGCTTTCTTCGTGTAGTTTCCGAGTCATCTTCTCTTTTTCAATGAAGAGCATGGTGGTCGGCGCAATCGTGGTCGCCGTGGCCATGCAAACGGATTGACCGGCAAGGCACCCTTCTCCAAGAAAAGCTCCAGGTCCCAGAATCGCCACAACCGCTTCTTTGCCGGATGCATTGACGACAGTGAGCTTCACGCCGCCTTCTCGAATGTACATGACGTTCGCAGCGGAATCCCCTTGCGCGAAGACGGTTTCTCTCGCTCCACACTTGGACACTCGTCCCCCGAGAGAGGCCGAATCCAGAAACAATTTCACGTCGAACGCGGAATTCCTCGCTTGTGTTTTTTGGGGCGCGCGCGGGACCGGGACAGATTCACGTCGCACTCGGGTGGACAACATAGCCTACAATATCATAACCGCCGTTTCCTCGAATGTATAATATTGAACAGTCCGAATCGACGAGCCGAGCAGCGGTGGGTTTCACCAAATCGCCAACTGTCCCTTTAGATTCAGCACATTACAGCTAATACTTAGTTCCGGAGCGCTTTGCGCAAAGTTTGGCGTACCTCTAATCCCCCATCGTAATCGATGTATCCCTTCCGCCGAAATCGATTCATAAAGAGATTCACTCGCGAGCGCGTAGTCCCCACCATTTCCGCCAGAACTCTATGGCTTAAAAAGGGAATCTCAGCAACCGCTCGCCCTTTCTTATCTAAGTGCGCCAGCCTCAACAGCACGCGCGCCAGCCGTTGTTCTGCGGAGGAGGTCAGAAGATTCGCGACGTGATCGCTGTAGTTCTTTACGCTGGAGAGCAGATAGGCCACCAGGGCGTTCGACGTTTTATTTTTTTTTCGAAGCATCTCGAGCATCTTTGTCTTAGTGATGGTGCGAATGGAGCTGGCGGTCAAGGCCACTGCCGTGGACAGGCGAAGTGGATAGCCTGCAAGGCAAAGCTCCCCAAAAAAATCATGGACACCCAGGATGGCGGTGACTGCCGCAGCCTGAGAATTCGTTCGGGTGGTGAGCCGCACTCCCCCTTCTTGAATATAGAAAAGCGTGTATGCCGGCGCTCCCTGCTTGTAAATGTTTTGTCTGCTTTTATACTGCGAAATTTTACCCCCCAAGCTGTTGCCGGTTCCAAAGCCCTCAAGGCCCACAGACCTCTTGTGAATGCGTATCATGTCTTGTTGTACTCCCCTCCGACGCGTAGTTGTGAGCTTAACAAGCCCGCGAAAAGGGAACTGTGCCGCATTGCACATCGCGGTCCAATAATGCACAACAGCGTGGATGGACTCCCCATTCCGCTGTTGCCGTCCGCCCCTGGTTTTTTTGGAATTGTTGACTGTAGGGGGATAGCGGGTAGTTGTTGGTGGGTATTGTTGGGCAGAGGTAGCACGGCGAAGATGCCGGGATCGTCGAAAGACTCGGAATTGTCCGAGGCGCGGGCATAGCCGGAGGGACGGCGGCCTGGAACGCGGGAGAGGAGGCGGGATTCGCGATCGTATTTCCAGTGTTCGCGTGGTTCTTCGTAAGTGGAGTTTAGGATGAGCTGGTCGATCGTCTTGGAGGGTGTTGACGTCGAAGGGGGATTCCTCTCTACACTCGGATTGAAGGACAAAGAAGAAGAGCGAAGAACGGGAGCGAAAGGCAAGAGCTAAAACCTAGAGCGGGTCTAAAGACCCGCCACTACAAATTCAACGGCGGCAGCAAATGCGAGAAGGGCACGATGTATCGTGCCCCTACTGCAAAACTTTAAGGCTTGCTGGTAGGCCGAGGCTCTGGGCTTGTTGCTACGGTGATTCGTGATTTGCGGAAGGGTGGAGGATGGGTGCGAGGCGAATTGTTGGAGCGGCGAGGAGGGAAGCGTGGGCGGGGCTGGAGAGGCGAGTGTGCCACGATTGCGCGGCCAGGGCCAAGAATGCGGGGAGACAGACGAGGACATAGCGGGGCTCGCAGGTTTGTAGCTGAGTGAGTAACGCGGTGCGAATCACGATGAAGGCGACGATTAGTGCGATTCCGGGACTTTGGCGCCAGCGAAGAGCGCCGAATATGGCCAGGCCGGCGTAGAGAAAATTCAAGAGGTCGAAGGCGATGGCGGTCTCAAAGCCTGTGGGATTTTCATGCCAGCCCTCGCGCAGCGGCCAGATTTGTCCGGAGTAAGGAAGCAGGGCAATGCGCGGAGTGAACCACATCACCGCAGTGCGTTCGAGGGGAATCCAGAGGTAGCTGCGGAATGGATGGCGAAGGGTGCGTTGGCGCGCCAAGTTTGCGAACGCTGTATCGGATTGAAGCGCGAGGCCGCGCTGGCGATTGTAGAGCTCGAGAAGAGAAGCGACGCGGCTGCGCTCCTCGGGCGAATCGAAGGCGTAGGCGGGGACATCGCTGAGGGCGATCGGGGCGGCGGGGAGTTTCCAGGTGAAAAGGTAAGCATCGCGGGAACGAAACATCCAAGTCTGCGTCCATGCGTAAAATCCGGTGGGCATGACATCGCCAAAAGTTTCGGCATAGCGCGGAGAGAGAAACTGGACTCGTCCGAGGACGCGGGCATTGCGCGCGGCCCAGGGAGCGAGCGGAAGCAATACGCCGAGGGCCACCCAGAGACCAGCTACTGCAAGCTTTCCCCAATTCACTGGCCGCCACCAGCGCAGCGCGTAGACGAGAAGGACAGCGACGAGGAGGAGCGGCGTCTCTGGCCGAACGAGCGTGCCGACGCCGACAACGAGGCCGGCGAGAAACCAAGTGCGAACGGAGCGAAGAAGATCAGGCCTTGTTCGAATGAGATCGAGCTCAAAGGCAGAAGGGGCTAGAAAAAATGAGAATCGCAAGCGTGGTTAGAAACGTGGCGAGGACTTCCGTGAGAGGCACAGCGACGTAATTGGCCGTGAAGGGACAAAGTACCGCGAGCCAAAGGGCCGCGAGGGTGATGCGGGTACGGATCGGTTCAGTGGCGCCAGCCGCGAGGCGCGCTGCGATACACGCGGCCAGGACGCACGTTGCTAGATCAACGAATGCTTGCGCGACAAAGACGGCAGTTCTACCGGGGCCCGCGAGGGAATAAACAATCGCTAGAAATGCGGGATATCCCGGCATACGCATGGCGGAAGAAGACAGATGTCCATTCGAGAAAAAACCGTAGACTCCGTGATAGAGCCAATTACGAGCCAGCTCTTCATAGTAGGGCGTGTCTCCGGAAGCGAAGGGGAAACGCCAGAGAAAAAAGAGGCGCAATGCCAGTCCTACGAGCAGCGCAGCACAGAGGTGTTTGTAGAATGGTTTGGACAGAATCATTGCGCGCGAAAGTTCGTTTTCGCAGGGACCGGAGTGGATCAGTATGTTGTTGCCGGCCGGGATGAATTGGGCTTTGAAGTGAATGAGCAACGATAGAAACGCAAATCACATTTTTCGCAGCGAAACGGCCTGATGAAAAACATCGCTAGAAAAGCTTTTTCCAAGATGCCTTTACGCCTTGATCGATGGATTTGCGCACTTCCGCAGTCCGGGCAATTCGCCATTACGACTCTCCTGAGACTGGGTCGGTTCCCAAGTTGCCTGCCCATTGTGGATTAGCTGGACTTTATGCTCTGTCTTGTATTGAACAGTTATGGGCGATAGATCGAATCACTGAGCTCCACGGGAGCAGGGTTTCGCCAGGTCACTGCCCTCGTCGTTTCTTGGAGAGGACTTATCTTGCAGGTGTTCAAAACGGGACAGACTATGCTCCTTTTCCAGCCTACTTTGAACTGGAAAGGGTCTACCTCCTAGCCGCTCACCCGTACAAATTTGGACGGCTGCGGCAATCGAAGTGTGCTCGCATGTCAAATCTGGCGCAAAGCGATTTGCAGTCTGATCCGGCGAGTTTTCGAGCGGACCGCACAGGGTCTCACAGGCGCTGGCCGCTCCGCGTCCTATTCGTCCACCGCGATGCGGAAATCATAGAGAACTGCCTGGAAGAATTGAAAAAGGCGCATTTCATCGTGGAGGCTGATTTTGTTTTGAATTTCGCGCAGTGTGGCGAGCGGCTTCACTCCCAATCCTACGATGTGGTGGTGGCCGAGTACCCCTGTCCTAGTTTGAAAGGTTCACAAGCATTGCAAGCGCTCCATCAAAAGTTGCAGGAGATCCCTTTGTTGTTTGTGGCCAGCGCCAAGGGCAGTGAATCCATCGAACAATTGGCCGCTGATGGAGCCTTTGATTACGTTGAGAGAGACCGCCTCGCGCAATTGCCCCTGGCTGTCCGCCAAGCGCTGAACGAAAAAAAGCTCCGCGTGGAGTTAGAAGAGGCGCGAAAAGCCCTGCGGCATTCGCAATCGCTGTATCGCGCCCTGGTGGATAATCCTGCATACGGAATCTATCGGTGCAACGCGGAAGGAGAAGCCATCGACATGAATCAGGCTCTATTAGCCATGCTTGGTTACGGAAGCAAGGAAGAACTCCTGGCCGCTAATCATGCGACAGAGATCCTGTTTAGCTTCGGCAAGGGCTCACTATTGGCGAGCCGATTCCCTTCGGCGAAGGGAATCGAGCCAGTTGAAATAGAGAGGAAGAGGAAGGACGGAACGACTCTCAGGGCCAGGTTGAGCGGCCGAGGGGTTTACGACGAAAATGGAAATTTTGCCGGCTATGAGATTATCGCCGTTGACGTTACAGAACAGCGGACGCTTGAGGATCAACTGCGGCATCAGGCATCGAGCGATTCGCTGACCGGATTGGCCAATCACCGCCGCCTTTTCGAGGTGTTACATGCGGAGATTTGCCGGTCCAACCGAACAGGCCGAGAATTTTCTCTTGTGTTGCTGGACCTCGACGGTTTGAAAGCGATTAACGATCGATTTGGCCATGTGGCAGGAGACCGGGCGCTCTGTCGGCTTGCGCAGATTCTGAGAGATTGCTGTCGGTCCATAGATACAGCAGCGCGGCATGGCGGTGACGAGTTTGCGTTGGTCCTGCCGGAGACAGGCATGGCCGCCGCAACATTGGTAGCCCACCGGATATGCGAACTGCTTGAGAAAGAAGCGGAAGAGCCGGCGCTATCGGTGAGCGTGGGCATTGCAAGTCATCCGAAGGACGCCGAGACGATCGGCACGCTGCTCTACGCAGCGGACAGGGCGCTCTACTCGATGAAAGACAACCGGCCTAAAACCATTCTGGCAAGATCAAGCACAACCGCGCATGTAGGTGGTTTGAAGAGGAAGGAAGACAATGGATGAATATCGTTCCCGCCCGCGCGGAAGGGGGCTGATACGCGTGCCCCCTGACCAATCCGAGGGCCGAATTCAATACCTGCTGAATGCCGAGGCGAAAATTCTTCAATCAATTTCCGGGCAAGTCTCACTTCCCGAAATCTTGAATAAAATTTGCACCGCAATCGATTGCCAGATAGGGAACATGGTTTCTCTCATTTCGCTGCCAGAGGACGAAAGGGCAAGTGTGGCTGAAATAGCGGGGAGGGCGAAGCTGTTTGGCCTGCATATTTTCTTCTCGGTCGGAATCTTTGCGGAGAGCGGCGAGGAACTGGGCTCCCTGGAGATGTACTGTTGTACTTCGCGCAGTCCGTCCCGCGGAGAAATTCAGCTCGCCGAGCGGGCGGCTTGTTTGGCTGCGATTGCCATCGAGCGTGACGCGCAAGCGGTCCGCCAGGACAATGAGGGCATTTCTACAAAGGGGCCATCGAGAGCGAACGGGCTCGGATGGCCGGTTTCATTGAATTGATTCTCAGAGAAACTGTTCCTCACTTCATTCCCGAATCTCCGACGACTTGTTCGAACAGCGCCGTTGAGGAAATGGCGGCTTGAGTCTTTTCCATCTTTAGGCGCGAGCATGGCAAATATAGGGCCGGAAATGTTCACAATTGAACAGACGTTCTATCTTGCAGAGTTTAGTGTTCGGCATGATGAAGAAAGACGAGAAGGAAACTATATGAATCTTCGACCAGTCTTGCTGCTTTGCGGAGCGATTCTAATTGCGGGCGCTCCAGTTTGGGCGGATGGAATTGCCTCCGCTGGATTTGCGAAAGCGTACCCTAATCTCGATATTCCAGCGACCGGTCGCTCAAGTCTGAAATTGAGGGTGTCGGCGGATGCTGACATGCCGGACAAATTCGCCCCGGCAGTGATGTTCAGCGACAGGTTTGAGACGAACCATTCGTTTGATGGCTCGGACTTAAGACGTTCCAAGGATCTAGCAGCATTTTTTCCCTTATCCTCTGGCATGGATACTCGCTCCGTCAGCCTGGGTGATGTTTATATCGACGAGGGCCGTTATTACATTGGGCAGATGGGGGAAGCATGGTCGATGAAGCAAGACAGAGAAAAAGACCGAGACCGTGACGGGGGCGGTCGTGGCGTCAGTCCCACGCGGGTCCCGGAACCCGGATCTTTTTCGCTCCTGCTGATCGGACTGGCCACTCTCGGAATCTTTGGCCTTCGACGTAGAGAGATTGATGACAATCCAAGCACGCGAATGATGTACAACGGAGTAAATCATAGCCAGGTAATTTGATTTGGCGGTGTCATGGATTGTTCCTGCCGTAGTCTCCGCTGAGGTGCCGGCACGCGCTGCTACCGACAGTGATGTTCTCACTGGCTGCCCAGAAAAGACATTCTCGCATTCCGCGAGCACGTCCGCCCTGATCCACTTTGCTTTCAGGAATCCTTCAGTTCTCTGACTCCGAATTTACTTGTTATTGTAATGGGTAAGGTCCTCTTTTTTCTTTTTTCGCATCCGCATGAAAGTTGGATTATTCGTGTAGGACCACGCTCAAAAGAGATGTATTGATCTGCAGGCCGCCGTTGTACTTGATGAAACCAAGCTTCCTGAATTTGTTCATGAAAAAATTGACGCGGGAGCGCGTTGTGCCAATCATCTCAGCAAGGGTTTCTTGCGAGACCTTGGGAAGGACAGCGTGGGGCGAGTCTTCCTTACCGTACCGGGCGAGCAGGAGAAGAGTGCGAGCCAGACGCTTCTCGCTTGAGTTGAAGAGTTGATCGATCAAGTCCTCTTCGACTCGAATATTGCGTGCCAGCATAAAGGTGATAAATCGGTCGGAAAGGTCGTGCTGCTCATGGAGCACCTTGAGCATTTCATCTTTCTCGATGACGAGCACAGTGCTAGGCGTGACCGCCTTGGCACTGCCCATTCGAATGGAATGACCGGCCAGGCAGCCCTCGCCAAAGAAGTCGCCCGGTCCCAGAATAGCGACGACCGCCTCTTTGCCGCCCTCGCTAACGACGGAAAGCTTTACGCCGCCCGATCGCAAATACATTACGCTTTTAGCGGCATCCCCCTGAGAGTAGATGGCCGCACTTCCCTTATACTCTTTAACCTTTCTCGCCACGCCGGCAGAATCGAGAAAGGCTTGCGCGTCAAACCCGTGCGTTTCAGCTGCGACAGTCGTGGCTTTCTTGCTCATGGGCTTCATCATTGGTTTGAGGACTCCCCCCGAGCGAATGTGAAGGGCAGGGCGATGGGTCGTCCTTCCTCTTCCGAGAGAACTTCGCTCAGCATTTTTTTATCGATTCCTTGATTCTGTTCGATCGCCGGTTCCGTCCGGACTTGTTCTTCCAGAATCTTTTTCACAACCTCCAACGGAACTTGCGCGAAATGAGTTTTCAAATTGAACATTGGAACTTTCCTCTGGAGCCAAAACTAGCAGGAAGAAAGTCATACGGGTCAAATCTTTTCGGATCTTTTGAGAGGCGATTGGAGGCGTTATACGGCGGATAAGCGGCTCGCTTAGCGGAGCCGAGGATTTGCCCCCCCCCCCTATTTTTTTCCTTATCGGTTCACCGTTTGAATAGCTTTGATTTTTCACTTGTAGGACTCGCCACGGTGAGATACGATAGTGTCACGTTTGTTTAGCGTTTCACAGCAAGGAAGGGCTATATGGGGAGCGCCCAATTGAGAAGCGGACCGACGCACTTCAAGACGATGGTGCAACTGGATGTCCCTCAAGGACGCAGTGGCAAGCACAAGCTGATCGTCACTACCATTCTCAAAGATCTCGACCGGCTAAAAGCCGGCGCGGCGATAAAGGTTCCGTTGGCCGAATTGGCAGGATCAAAAGAAAAAATTCGCTCCGCTCTGAATCGTGCAACTCGGAAAGAAGGCCGCAAGGTCGCGACCGCTAGCGACGCCGGCTTCTTGTACGTCTGGAACGTAACCGAGTAGATGCAGCCCATTGTTCGACCCTCACTTCTGGAACTAAGTCGAGACCTGATTAGTCGAATCTGCTGGCATCGCCAATAGCATCTTCGTCCGCAACTCCATCCCCGGGGGAGATGTGCTTACACAAGGCGGACTCCCGCCAATCTGGGCGATGCCTTGCCTTGATTTAGCAAAAAGCAAATCCGATTGATTCGCGCCCCCGATTTGTATGGGACGTTCTCGCCCCAAAAAGCCTTCAACCTGTATACAAATGAACAGACGTGTGTTTTCGCGGAGCCTAGGATGGGATTGCGTTGGAAGGATTGCAGTGCAGGCCAGTCCATCCCCTAGGCTTGAAGTCCGAGACCGCAAGAGTTTCGGGAGCCATGAACAAGAATTGAGTCGGACGACTAGCCTGAGCTGTCAGCCCATCTCTTCGGTCAGTCAAAGAGATTCAATGCATTTTTCGAGTTAGACAGTGCGGGCCGCAATTCTTGGGACTCGCGTGGAAGTGTCTCGCAAGATAGACGGAAAGGAATAAGTATGCCTCTCATTCAAATTCTATTAGCCCTAATCGTAGTGGGCGTTCTGCTATGGCTAGTGAATCGATTCATCCCCATGGCAGGCAGCATCAAGTCGATCCTGAATGCGGTTGTGGTGATTGTAGTGGTGTTGTGGCTGCTCAATGTATTTGGATTGTTCCACTCCCTCTCGCGTATCCATATTGGAACATAACCAGGATTTCGTAAGCTGCCGAGGAAAGACTTGACAGCTTCGAATGGAGATTGACGATCGGAAACAAAAGGCGCGCCACGCACGACGCGTGGGGAGCGCACAAGTAGATGCAATGGAGATAAGAGATGAAATCAATTGGAATGATAAATTCGGTCGTGCTTTTCTTGTTTCTCGGAATCGCTACCCCGGCTATCGCAGGACAGGACAAACCGGAGGAAAAGGCGAAGCCCGCGCAACAGGAACAACAGGCTAAACCCGAAAAGCAGCAAGAAGCCAAGGCGCCCAAACAGGAACAGCAGGCCAAGCCTGAAAAGCAACAGGAACAAGCCAAAGCGCCGAAGCAGGAGCACCAAGCTAAGCCAGAAAAACAACAGCAGCAGACCAAGTCGACAGAGCAGGCACACGTCCAGCAAGTCGAGGGAAAGCAGCACGAGCAAGCACATGGGCAGTGGGCCCAGAATGGTCAGAAAGATAGTCGCGGCCACGTGTACAACGCCAGTAGGTTTGGGCGTGACCATCATGCCCGCTTTGAACAGAATGGTGGTCGTTTTTACCAAGGGCGCCGGGAGTACTCTTACGGTGGATACTGGTTCTACGCTGGAGCCTATCCGCCGTGGTTTTACCAGCAGCAGGTGTACTTCATTATGGGAGCGGATGGGCTATGGTATGCAGTTGCATACAACAACCCTTCCTTGATGTTCCAAGTCAATATCGGATAGCGCGATATGTGTTCGAGTGACGGAACCACCAGTCGCGGATAACACAGCCTCCGCGACTGGTACCATCCCGGCGCGCCCATCGCGATCAGCGTTGGACTGTAGCTTTTGAACCTTTGGGCTGATCGAACACGGCCCCGAACCTGGCCCGCAAATCCATCAGAGGATTGAAGTGCAGCAGGTGCGGAGCAGTGACCTCCGTTGCAGGGATTCACTTGAAAAGGAGCAGACAATGCTTGGAACAATCTTGATAATCTTTTTGATCTTGGCGCTCTTCGGGGCTCTGCCAAGATGGTCGCATAGCAGAGAGTGGGGCTATATGCCGACGGGAGGCGTCAGCGTTGTCCTCATTATCGTTGTGATCCTCGTGCTTCTCGGTCGCATTTAGCAAGTAGGAGGTGAGCGATGGATGAATCCCGGCGGCATGCGATCGACTTTCTTGAGAAGGAAATCAAGACCTATCTGGCTCTTTCCTTGTTCCTGTCGAAGCGTGGGATTAAGACGGACCTGCGGCTGGGAGAGAAAAAAGTTTTGATCAGCCCGGCCTTCTACAAAAATCGAATGAAAGAAGCGAAGAAACTAGTTCATGAACTCAAAAGAGCGAAGTAGGACTTGCCGCCGACTATCCGTTTCTCTCCATATCTTGTTTCCCTTTGGTGGGCGTCTGGCCGCAGTCCTGGTGATCTTGTTTTTGTGGGCCACTTGTTTGCCGGCGCACCCCCAGTGCGAGCGTTGCACCCGCTGTGTCCCAGTAGAGGCCTAGATAAAGCCACCAAGCCAAAGGGGATTCATTGCCTACCACAAAAATCAATAAATACACGTGGATATTCGCCGTCACGATAGTGGCGCTCGTTCTCTACTCTTACTACATACGCGAACTCCTAGTTTCCTTGGTTCTGTTTAGCGTTGGATTTCTTCTTCTAGCGGTGCTTGTTTTTGCAGCGATCTTCCTGTGGTGGGCAATCGAGCAGTTCGCAAACAGGGTCGGGCCTGCGTCGCGAAAAGTGATGGCGTTGTCGCGCCGCCTAATCGCCGGATACGCAAAACCTTGAGCTCCAAGCAAGTCTTTCCTCGAAATAAGCGGCTGCCTGCGGTCACCCGACTGGCCCGTCCCCGGAGCTGCCGGTTTGATGCCTCAATCGGGCTGTGTCATCCGATCGTCTCTCCCTCTTCGGCGTGCCTGCAAATAAACAGCAATAGTGTGCTTAACTGCACAGAATCTGACGACGCGGCGTACTAACCTACTTCCTCCAGACACACATCGATTCGCAAAATTCAGGGAGGAAATAGAAATGAAGTTCGTAAAGACGATTTTCGCGGTGCTAACATTTGCACTGCTCGGCGCGACTTTAGCTTTCGGTGCTCGAGCGGATACATGGAACAAGAAAACTGTTGTCACGTTCAATCAGCCGGTGGAAATTCCGGGGAGAATTCTTCCCGCCGGAACGTACACGTTTAAGCTGTTGGATTCTCCTGCAGACCGTCATATTGTTCAGATTTTTAACGCGGATGAAAGCCAGATTATCGCTACCGTTCTGGCCATCAACGATTATCGCTTGCAACCAACGGGCGACACCGTTATGAAGTTCAACGAACGTCCAGGCGATTCTCCAGAAGCTCTTCGCGCTTGGTTTTATCCCGGCGACAACTTCGGGCAGGAATTTGTCTACCCAAAGGCTCGCGCAGTTCAGTTGGCACAAACCGAAAAAATCGCAGTTCCGGCCGTCGAAGTTGACGCGCTAGATGAGAACACCGCCAAGACGGCCCCGATCGTCGCCATCACTCCCGACCAGAAAGAAGCGGAAGTAGCCACGGTCATTCAGACCGCTCCGCCGGCCGCCGCGGTTGAAACTCCCGCTCCGGTTGCAGATACAACTCCAACGCCTGCTGCCGACACAACCGCTGCGCCGGCCGAATCTGCTCCAGCGACAGAAGCCAAAGAGCTGCCGCATACCGCCAGCTCAATGCCGCTGATTGCACTGCTCGGCGGGTTGTCCATCGGCCTTGCTTTTGGCCTGAAGTTTGTCCTCAAGCTCGCTTCGTAAGCGAACGTAACTCCCTGCGTCGCGGACGTGATCTCAGGATCACGTCCCGCGCTGCGAGAAGGTCTCCTCGTGATCAGCATTTCATACCGGCGCACGCATTATCTGGATAAAGGATACTTCCTCTTTGCCCCATTTTTGATTTTTCTTGGCATGTTCGGCTTCGCACCGTCTCTCACAACGGATCGTCCCGCGGCAGGGGGAGGACAAGCGGAAATTGCTGTGAACACCAGTCTCGTTCTGCTTCCCGTCAATGTTGCTGACTCGCGCGGAGCATTTGTCCCTGGTCTGATGCGGGAAGACTTTCGCGTATTTGAAGACGGCCAAGCGCAAAAACTGACGGTGTTCGAAGAGCGAGATACGCCCGTTACGGTAGGACTCATCGTTGACCATAGCAGAAGCATGGGAAACAAGCTCGCGGACGTCGTCGCGGCGGTGAATTCCCTCGTACATTCGAGCAATTCCCGAGATGAAATGTTCGTCGTGGATTTCAACGACGACGTTTCCGTTGAACTTATGGAGGGAAAAGCATTCTCGAACGATCCCAAAGACCTTGAGGAAGCGCTTACCGCCGTCTCCGCGCGGGGGCGAACCGCGCTCTACGATGCGGTTAGCGAGGGTCTCCTTCATCTGCAGTATGGGCACTTGGCCAAGAAGGCGCTCATTGTTATCAGCGACGGCGGAGACAATGCCAGCCATCTTAAGTACGCACAGGTGTTGGCGCAGGCCCGCCGATCGCAGGCGGTGATTTATGCAATCGCGCTGGTCGGCTCGGATGAGGAGGAAGAGAACCCCGGTCTTCTGAGGCGGCTTTGCAAAGATACGGGTGGAATCGCTTACTTCCCCCACGTTGGCAAATCCGTCGCAAGCGCATCCGCAGCGATAGCTCAAGATCTTCGCGAGCAGTACGTGCTTGGCTATGCTCCACAGAACATGAATCATCCCGATGCTTTTCGAAAAGTCGAGGTCAAAGTCACTGCGCCGGGCCGGGGCCGGTTGCGCGTGCGAACTCGGCAGGGCTACACACCTGCCTTGGAAAAGCTGCCTACAGCGGAGCTAAGGCCGGACGCGAAATGAATTCGCGCATGCACTCAACGAAAAGTTTCACGCCGTGGCGAACAAAGATACTCCGCGGTGCTTGCCATTTGCTTTATGCTTTCGGCATTCTCGCACTCGGCTATGCCGGCATCGTCTTCGCCGATTCACATATCTATCAGGATGTCGAGGTTCAGAAATTCGAGAGCACCACCGCTTCGTCAGTGCCGCACGTCTTGGCCCAAGGCGATGTGATGGGTGAAATTCAAGTACCTCGGCTGGGAATAAATGCCATCGTAATTCAGGGTGATTCCGCTGCCGATTTACGCCGAGCCGTCGGCCACCTTTCGAGCTCGGCATTGCCAGGCGAGTGGGGCAACGTCGCCTTGGCGGGCCATCGGGACACTTTTTTCCGCCCGCTCCGCGACATTCGCGTGGGTGACGAAATTAAATTTAAGACCTCTCAACACATTTTTGAATATCGCGTGGAGTCGATCGAGGTTGTCGGGCCGGGGAACGTTCGCGTATTGAAAGCAACGACGGGACGCGACCTGACATTGCTCACCTGCTTTCCATTTCACTATGTGGGTCCGGCGCCGAAGCGCTTTGTGGTGCGCGCGCGCGAAATTGATGCATCGCCCTAGAGACACCACGGCATCGGGAAATTGTCGAAAGTGTGCTCAAGTGTACAGACATTGCAAATCAAGGCAGCTAGTATCAGTCGTCTGGAAGAACCGAATGTGGTCTTCAGCTGCGGCACAAGCGCCATAAACGCGAGTTTCTTGTGAGATTGGAATTACGATGCTTTGGACAATTTTTGTCGTGCTGTGTGTCCTTTGGCTCCTCGGCATGGTTACGTCCTACACATTCGGGGGATTCATCCACGTCCTGCTCGTCGTGGCTATGGTCTTATTCGTATTCAACTTGATACAGGGCCGAAGGCGGATGGTCTAGTTTCGAGACCGAGGAATATGAAGCCGATTCTTTGGATTGGAATTCTCTTAATCATTTTAGGCGGCCTAGCACTGGCCTATCACGGATTCAATTACACCCATCGCGAACGTGTAATGGATGTAGGTTCCATGCACGTAACGACAGAGACTCAAGACAGACTCCCCATTCCGCCAATCCTTGGCGGACTCGCGTTAGTTGGTGGAATTGCCTTGCTCGTCGTCGAGGGCAAGAAAGGTTCTTAGCTCGAAATTACAAGAGTGCCCGCCTGAGAGTCGGGTAACGCATAGCCCTCTCATGACTTAAACGTGTTGAAAGTCCTTCAGCCAAGCATCTGTCTTGAAGCAAAAAGTCCGCAGAAAGAAGTTTTGACCTTGGAGGTCAGTGATGAAGAAAGTTTTGGCTACCTTAACATGTCTTACGTTTGCAGCAGGTGCAATCTATGCCCACAAATTGAACAAGGAACAAATGCGCCTCGAAGAAAGCGGCACTGTAATGCAGGAAGTTCTGCACATTCCGGATAACATTCCGCATGATCTTTTGAATAAAGCCGAGTGCGTCATCGTGATCCCTTCCGTAAAAAAGCTGGCTTTCGGAGTCGGAGCTGACTACGGACGCGGCGCGATGGTCTGCCGGACTGGTGAGCACTTCCGGGGAGCCTGGGGAGCCCCAGCGATGTACGCCCTCGAAGGCGGCAGCGTTGGCTTCCAAATCGGCGGGGAAGCCACCGACTTGGTCCTTCTCGTCATGAACGACAGCGGCATGAACTCGATTCTCAGCAGTAAGGTCAAGCTGGGCGGAGACGCTTCCGTCGCCGCAGGTCCGCTCGGGCGTGATGCTTCTGCAGATACCGACGCTTGGATGAAAGCTGAGATTCTCAGCTACTCTCGTTCCCGCGGCGTCTTTGCCGGAGTTTCCCTCGAAGGCTCCACGCTCCGTCCCGACAACGATGCCAGCGCTGATGTGTATGGCCACCCTATCACGGCTAGTGAAATAGTTCGTGGCGAACATATCGGTGTGCCCAGTACGGGCCGTCGTCTCGTCAACACCCTCCAAAGACATTCACCATTGAACGAATCAGAACGCGCTTCGAATCAATAGTCGGAATAAGCCCTTTGCCGGAATTTGTCTTATCCCGGCAAGGGGCCAATTTTGAGCAGAGCAGTTTGGCGAAATGCTTCGCCCAACTCTTGAAAGAGGCCAACTGCAAAGGTCGCGTTACCGCATTCGACCTTTGCAGTTTGGCCTTTGGCTTTTTCAGAGTGTCCGGTGAGAACCTTGCGCTTCGAGTGAAAGCGAATTATGTGTACTTTTGTAGCGGAGATTTGGCAGCTTCCTTGGGAGGCGCCTATTTGTGACGCCGGTCGTTATTGTGGTCGGCGTGCCCGTTGGCATCTAACCAGCTCAAGAGAGCGCGAATGCTGCCTTGTGCCAGCGCAATGCTTGAATCGGCAGCCCCATAGTACAGGTTGATCGAGTCCCCATCCGCCCCGACCGTGTAGCCGCAGGGGAATACCACGTCTTGGACATCTCCGTGGCGCTCGTATTCCGCTTCGGGAGCAAACATCCAGGAATCCCCGCGGGCCAGGCATTTGTCAGGTTCTTGACGGTCGAAGAGCGCCAGACCCAGCCGGTAGATCGAGCTCGAGGGCGTCCTTCGCACGCCGTGATAGATCATTAGCCAGCCTCTCGATGTTTCAATGGGTGGGGGTGACATGCCAATTTTGTTGGCGTCCCACCATGCGCCCCGGCGGGCTTCCAACATGAGCTTATGATTTCCCCAATGACGTAGATCGGGCGAGTAAGAGATCCAGACATGCGCCCCAAGCGGCGTCATCGGCCGGTGAATCAATGCCCAGAAACCGCCAATCCTGCACGGCAGGAGAGCGGCGTCCTTGTCGTCCGGCGGCATAATCACGCCAACTCGCTCAAAACTGCGAAAATCTTCCGTAAGCGCAAGAGACACGCCGGGCCCGCCGCGAGAATAGGAAGTGTAAGCCACGGCATATTTTTTGAGCTCTGGCACGTAGGTAATGCGCGGATCCTCAATGCCCCAGATTTCCTCGGGATATTCATCCGGACTCGGCAGGAGGGTCGGTTCCGAATCGATTTGCCAATCATCAACGCCGTTCACGGACCGGGCAGCGCACAGGTGCGATAGCCCGCGGCGATCTTCCACGCGGCAAAGCAGCAGTGTTGACCCATCTGGCAGAAGTGTCGCGCCAGCATTGAAGACGCTGTTGATGGAATACGGCCAATCTTTTCCCGTCAAGATAGGATTGGCAGGGTGACGATGAAAAAGAGTTTGGTATGGTTTAGTTGTTGCTTTTATAGGGAGTTCTACAATGCTCATGCAATCGCCTTCTCAGCTTTCTGCCAATGGTAAGGGCTGACCCCGTTGCGTATCAGAGTCTGTTTCCGGTGCCGTCGGCCGCTTCCAGCTTGCGCATCTCCAGGAGAGCCATTAGAAAAGATAACGTGGACTCCGCCCCCTGATTTTCATTGGCTCTGTCGGGATGGAGGCCATCCCGGCAGCCGCCAGTCGTCGGATCGTAGAGCGCGATCTGAAGATCGTTATCACCTAAGAACCAGTTCATTGCTGACCAAGCTTCCTTGCGCCAGCGGCCCTTGCCCGTTGCACGGTATGCCTGCAAGCATGCAGAAACGGCCGCGCAAGCTTCCACTGGCTGCTGGTCAAAGCGGGCCTTCTCCGAATTCTTCGAATAGAAACCATGCGACCCTATTGGCACGAAATGGCCCCTTACGTCACAACGCTGGATCGAGAGCAGCCAATCCAGCGCTTCGAGCCCCGCCGAAACCATCTCTTCGTTTGCGGCCCTCATCCCCGCTCGAATTAATGCTTGCGGCAGCCGCGCATTTGAGTAGGAGAGCCCATTCTCAAACCACTTCCAGTCATCGGATCGGTGTGCACGGTACGAATTCAGGAGTCGATTTGCAAGCGCGTCCGAGGCGCTTAGCGCGGCGCGATCTCCAGGGAACGAGTCGAGGTACTCTTGGAGTCCAAGCAGCGCAAAGGCGCAGGCGCGCGGGCTCTTGAATTCAACTGCCGTGGGAATTGCTAGTTCAAACATGCGGCCTGCAGCGCCGCGCAGTCCCGCGTTCTTGGATCGGCCGAGCACGGTGCCCAATCCCCACAGCGCTCGCCCATGGCTGTCCTCTGATCCTTCCACTTCATGCCATTGGCATTCGTAAGTCAGGGAATTTCGAAAACGTTTCGTGACGGGATCAAACGCGTGCCACAGGAAGGCCAGATACCGAGAGGCTAAGTCGGCCGAATTGGCCGGAGCTTGCACTCCCATCTCCTCCAAAAGTGTGGTTACGATCAATGCCCGCGCGTTGTCGTCGGTCGAGTAACCTTCTGGATAGTTCGGAACCACGAAAACCGCATGCTCCACCATTCCCGTATGGTCCGTCATTCGATACAGGTGATCCAGTTTGATAGGGGGTAGCCGGTCTAGTTTCTTTTCCGTGTTCTGCGCTGAAAATGTGGCGCGTGGATTGCGCAACCGCTCGTTGTAGATGCGTTCAAAACTCTTCATATACTTCTGCGCCACGCGGCTCCACACCATGTCTCTCGCATACAGATAGGCTCGCTTCCGCATGGCGTGCCTTGCCGTGCTGTTGTCCAGCAGTTCCACCGTCTGTGCGGCGATCGCCTCCGGATCATCAAAGGGAACAAGCACGCCGCGCTCTTCGTCCAGGAGCTCGATGGCATGCAGGTAGGGCGTCGAAATGATAGCTTTGCCGGCGCTCAAAGCATAGGCCAGAGTGCCGGAAACAACTTGCGCTTTATGCTTGTAAGGTGTGATGTAGATGTCCGCTGCGCCGATCAATTCAATCATTTCTTGCGGACTCACGAAGCGGTTGCGGAAAATCACATTGGCCTCAACCCCGAGATCGCGCGCCAGTTTCTGCAGAGAGTGCCGGTACTTGTCTCCTTCCCGTCGCAAAATGTGCGGATGGGTCACGCCGGAAACCATGTAAACAACGTTGCTGTGGCGCGTCAGGATTTTCGGCAGCGCCTGGATGACGTTTTCAATGCCCTTGTTTGGGGAAAGCAATCCAAACGTGAGCAAGACATCCTTTCCTTCCGTTCCGAAGCCATCCTTGTAAAAGCTCGGATCTGTGAAGGGCAAATCGGGGATGCCATGCGGAATCAGATCGATCTTCTCGGCGGAAACGTGAAACACTTCCTGCAAAATGTCCGCGGACTGCTGGCTCATCACGATCAACCGGTCCGATAGGGCTGCAATTTCCTCCATCACCGCCCGTTGGTCCGGATTCGGCTCGCGCAGCACCGTGTGCAGCGTTGTTGCAAAAGGCATTCGCAAACGGCGCAGGAGCTCGAGAATATGCGCGCCAGCACGTCCTCCAAAGATTCCATATTCGTGCTGGAGGCAAACCAGATCGATATTACTGAAATTTAGAAAGTCAGCTGCCTGCCTGTAGGAAGCCAGATTGTCCTCAGACAGCTCGAACCGCACCCTGGCCGGGTAGGCATAACCCTCTTCGGTATCGTTAACCGGGAGCGCCAGCACCTCGGTCGCACCATATTCCGCATGCAGCGCGTCGCACAGATCTGTCGTAAATGTCGCAATTCCGCAGCGCCTTGGGAGATAGTTCCCGACGATTGCAATCCGGTTGGGGAGAACGGAGCGCGGCGGAAGCGGCGCATGTGTAGTCGGCTTCTCTTCCAACACCAGGGAGTGCACTTCTATCAGCGCTTCGGTTCTTGCGAGAGGCATTATCTTCGGAAGCGACATTCGATTTCCTGTATATTCACGGGATTCGAAACAATCACCGCGTGACTGCCAAGCGCTATTCGGTTTTAATCTTCACTTACCAACGCGCTGGTTTGCCTGCACCTGCCGTTCGCAACGGTTTGCAGATAGAGTGCGATGCGCTATTCATGCAAGACAACTGTCAACAACGACTTATTGACTGTAATCTTGCCGTTGTATTCAATAAATCCCAGCTTTCTGAACTTATTCATGAAGAAATTCACACGCGAACGCGTGGTTCCCACCATGCTGGCCAGGGTTTCCTGGGAGACCTTCGGCAGAATGCGAATCGGCTGATCCTGTTTTCCATAGCGCGCTAGAAGCAGAAGCGTGCGCGCCAGGCGTTTTTCACTTGAGTTGAACAGCTGATCGACTAGATCTTCTTCCACCCGGATATTGTGAGCGAGCATATATCGGATGAAATGGTCGGACAATTCCTGCTCTGTATGTAGGACGCGGAGTAGCTCGTTTTTCTCAATAACGAGAATCGTGGTCGGTGTAACGGCCACAGCCGTCCCCATCCGAACCGTCTGGCCCGCCATGCATCCTTCGCCAAAAAAGTCAGTTGGGCCAAACATCGCGACCACCGCTTCCTTCCCTGACCCGTTCACTACGGACAGTTTCACGCCGCCCTTCTGGACGTACATTACGCTCTCCGCGGCGTCACCTTGCGTATAAATCGACTCGTTCCGCCGATATTCCGCAATGTTTCTCGAAACTCCTGCCGTATCGAGAAAGACCTGCGGGTCGAAGGAGCTGCTTTTACCATTTTTCCTGTGGCTAGCTAGTTTCATATTGGGTTTGGGGCGCCACCACCAGGTGGTCACTCCCGCGCCGTTTTTAGCATAGCAATGCGATTCCTCGAAAACTGTGCAAAAAGGAACAGCCCGCTTCAGGCGGGGCCAGTAGGATAGCTGGTTCGACGGCTTTTGGTAGATTGGCATTGGCCGGCACACTGGGCGGGGACGTGCGGTATCCCTCCCCTCGCCGTTCTCCTCAGCAGATGGGAATCGCCCCTCCCGCACAAGTCGCCCGGAAGTCTTGGAGAGTCTCATGTTTGCACGCAAAGTGACTGCGCTTCTGAAGCCAAACAGTATTTCCAGATTCAGTCTCCTGATGGAACAACGAGTCATTCCCATGCTGCGCAACCAGACTGGATTCCAAGACGTACTCACCTTTTTTGCACCTGGCGTGGACGCGGTGACGGCAATCAGTCTTTGGGATTCCGCTTCGAACGCGGAAATCTACAGCCGCGCAACGTACCACGAAGTATTGAAGAGACTGGCTGCACTCCTCGAAGGCACCCCGAAAGTCGATACTTACGAGGTTCTGAACTCAACTTTTCACAAGATTGTCTCCGCCGCCGCCTAGCCGAATCGGCGTTAGCTGGAACCGAAGCGCGGCATCTTCGGAAAGAAAGTGATTCTCGGCCATCAGGGCTAAAATCTGGTTCCGTCTGCGCAGAGGTTTCTGAACGTCTGCCCCGGTGGGAGCGTATTCGCCGGGAAATTGTCCAAGAATCAATTTCTCAGACACACCACTCTGGCAGGAAGAGCGCAAAACATCTGTTCGAAATGGTTCACATTCCGAAACTCACTGCACCGTGGTTTTTGCGAAATCAGGCAGTGGCAAGAGGTTTTAGCAGTCTGATCCAGCGGTACACAATGATCCTGCTCCGCTCAAACGGCACCGGATTGAATAGCACTTCTCTCACGAGGAGAGGGCCATGCGCTGATCCTGGTCGGGGGGTAGTGACCTGGGAGATGGCCCTCTCATCATTTGGGGCACGACCTAACTGAAGCCCTCCGGAAGCCGAATCCACGTCCTACAAGAACGCCATAGCGGGTCTTCAGGTTCTGCTAGACGCTCGTCGCGATTTCTTCCGAACCAAATTCGTAGAACGGCGAGGGGATGAAAAGAACTCGGCCCAGCCCTTGCTTTCCGGTCCCTGACATTTTCCCCTCGCCGTTTCTGCACGCATCCTACGATCATCAAAAATAGTTGTCTGTTCAATTATGCACACAGTTTTTTTGACTGCCTATTGTGGCCAGGACGCAAAGAATACAGGACGGCGCCCCCGGGATGCCTATATCTGCAGCTCTTACACCAATTAATGTAACGCAGTTATACGTTTGTTTCGGATCATCAAACTTCCGCAGATGAAGAGAATGTTCATCTCGTTTCTCCTGATGTCCTGTTTCGGATATCTTCGCGGAACAGTTGCCCGTACCGTGCGGAGAGGGGAATGATGCGAGAGAAATCACGACGAAGTGGCTGATCCTGGCGGTCTTTCTAGCCGTCCCCGGAATCGCCCTGTCGCAAGCCGGGGATAATAACCGGTCGCTCGTCTTTAATGGCCAGCCCGGACAAGTTCCTATCGAACAGATGCAAGGCCGACGCTACGTGGAACTCGAGGCACGGGCACGGCTGCGTCTCCAGAGATTCATTTCGGATTAGCTGCGCTGGTTTGTGCTGGAGCCTCGGTGTCAGGCGGATAGACAATAATCTCCACGGTGCCCCAGCCCGAGTCAGAAGTCACGTTCTTTCCTTTGCCGAGTCCCATGGTTTTGAGTTCCTTATCGTCAAAGGAGAAATTGTTAACGAGGTAGTCTCGCACCACCATGGCCCGCGCCTGTGTGAGAACCAAATCCTGGTGTTCGTCGCCCGTACCGCCCGTTGAAACAACGACCACAGCCACGCCAAACTCGGTGTCCGCTAGAAACTCCCCGGCAGTACGCAATGATTTCTGATTCCTTGGTTTGGCGGTGTCCTCTTTGTCAAAAAGTTGCTTGGAGTTGAAAGTAAATGTTTTCAGAGGTGTCGTCTGAGGAAGCGTGGGAATAGCGTTTTGCGCCAGGTCCGCGGAATCTTCATACCCGCGTTTCTTGAAAAACCCGCTCACCAGAAAATTATGTTTCAACGCTTCCATGTCTTCCTGGAAGGCAGTCACTCCCGCTTGTGCATGAGTGACCGTGTCGTGTAACCCTACAGTCGTCTGGTCCAGCTGGGTATAGAGTTGCTTGTCATTCACCAGGGCCCCGATGGTTCCCTGGCCGTCATTAATTTTGACAGTGATGGCGCTCACATTTGCCGACGCCACCGTGATGTTCTTCATCGCTTCCTCGCTCGTGTCCAAAATCCCGTCGGCTTTCTTCATCAGGTCCGCGAGGACCAGCGGCGGCTGGCTGGCGATTGTATCGTCATCCTTTACATTCAGCGCTTGGGGGGATCCGAACGAGATGGCCACATATTCATTTCCCAGCAGGCCTTCCGTCTCGATCGACGCCACGGAGTCCTGCTTGACGATCTCGTGCGTCGACCGCTGCAGATCCATCAGCACGGTCACTTTGTCGGCAGGTTTGCTTGGCAAGTCGATCTCCCGGACTGTGCCGGTATGCACACCGGCGATCCTCACCTCCGCCCCAGCATCGAGGCCCACCACCGTCGCGAACTGCGTCTTCAATCGATACGTGGAACTGAACAAGTACTGCTTGCTTCCGATGATAAACACTCCTGCTGCAAGAATCCCCAGCGTCAGGATGATAAATGCTCCCAGCCTCGCCGCCCTCGACATATTTGCTCCTATGAATCCCGCTTCATGAATTTCTTGACAAATTTGTTATCGCTCTTTTCGAGGTCCTGGAAGCTGCCTTCTATAACCACATTCCCTTGGTGAAGGAGCGCGATGCGATCCGCGATGGTTTTTGCGCTTTCCAGGTCATGGGTAACCACGATCGATGCCATGTGATGTTGTTCTTGCAGCTTGAGAATCAGCTCATCGATCTCACCCGATGTAATAGGATCGAGTCCTGCCGTGGGTTCATCGAGCAAAAGAACGCCGGGCTTGAGAGCCAGAGCGCGGGCCAGTCCCACGCGTTTTTGCATACCCCCGGAAATATCGCCGGGCATTTTTTCTAGATCGCTTTCCATGCCAACGCTGCTCAGCAATTCCTTGACGCGATCCGCGCGTTCCGATTTCGTCATTTTCGAGTGGCGCTTCAACGGAAACGCGACGTTTTGTGCAACGGTGAGAGAGTCATACAGGGCCGCGCTTTGAAATAAGAAACCCATTTTTTTTTCTGACCTTATTCAACTCTCGGAGGTCGAGGCCGGTGATCTCCTGCTCGTGGACGCAAATGGAGCCCGAATCGGGCTTCTGCAGGCCGACGATGAGCTTGAGCAGGACGCTCTTGCCGGTGCCGCTGCGCCCGAGAATCGCCAGAGTTTCTCCACTTTTCACTGTCAAGTTAATCCCGTCCAGGACGACCTGGCTCCCAAAGGATTTGTTCAAACCTTGCAGAACCACTGCTGGCCCCTCGTCCTTACCGCTGGAACTCTCGGGCACCAGTACAGCAGTGCTTTCTTCGGAACCAGCCACGACTGTCTGTTCGGCAGGCATCATGGAAAGAAGACCAGGATCAATTTCACCAAGACGACATCGGCCAGAATGACAAAGAGCGAGGACAAGACAACTGAGCTCGTAGCGGAAAGCCCTACCCCGGCGGTGCCACCTTTGGTGCGCATCCCTTGGAAGCAGCCAATCATTCCGATGATCAGCCCGAAGACCGCGGTGCGCAGCGTTGGCGCGAGAAAGTCACTGAAGCTCATACCACCGAACCCTTGATGGATGAATTTTTGCAAGGAAATGGGGTCAGCCAAGGTATCCGCGACCCACCCGAAGATCACGCCGCAGAAATCAGCTGCGAGAGTCAGCAGCGGCAGCATCACGATGCAAGCCACAATCCGCGTGAAAGCCAAGTATCTATACGGATTGACTCCGGAGGCCTCGATGGCATCTATTTGCTCTGTTACTTTCATCGACCCTAATTCCGCGCCGATGCCGGCTCCGACCCTGCCGCTCACAACCAACCCGGTCACGATCGGGCCCGTTTCGTGGATGATGGAGAACACCAGCGCGGCGGGAAGCATCGACTTCGCTCCGAATCGAACCAGGCTGCTGCGGCTTTCCAAAGACAGCACGGCGCCGATTGCCGCGCCTGCCAGCGCAACCAGCGGCAGCGATTTCGAGCCTATTTCGTCGAGTTGTCGCATCAGCTCGCGGCCTTCAAAGGGCCGCCGCACCGCTGCCCGCATCACCTGCCATGCGAAAAACCCGATCCCCCCGAACCACTCGAGGAAGCTGTTGAACGGGCTCCACAGGGAGGCTAGCGTGGCTCGCGTCAGCGACGGAGCCTTCGGCGCCTCGTGGATGATCAAACGATGAGGAATGCTAGCGTTATGACTCAAGATTTGTGCTCAGTGACTCGGACTGCTTCCTGCTTCCGTTCCAGACAATTCTGGGCGGCGAAGATGGCTGAACAGCGTGTGCGGCCCCCCTTAAATGAACTCAAGCGCGACGTTTTCTGCAGCGGACGCAAGAGCTCCCCGCAAGGAAATGGCCTTCAAGAAAGGGACAATCCGAATCCTTTTCATCTCAAATTCTCCTCATCCTGGATATTCGACGTGCACTCGAGACTGTCTGTAGCGATGAGCTAGAAAGAAGGGGGAGATAGCTCACAGTCAGAAATATCACTCCAGGGATTCGGATGTCTGTTCCGAAGAGCACACCTACCACTTGGCATCTTCGCGTTTGTTGTCCTCCATAAAGCACTCGGGAATCGAGGAGCGCGAAGCCTTGGGGCGTCTTTCGATACGCACATCCAAAAAGTGCTAAAGATGGCCGGCGTAAGCCTGGTATTGATGACGAATGATCCTCTCGACCCGGAAGAAGGCCAGCTCTGGCAGAAAGGAGTGGCGAGCCGCACGCAGTTTCGTGCCGTACTGCGGCTAAATCGGATTTTGTGCGCGTGGTCCGCAAACTGGCAGATGTTGGCAGCCCAGGTCTGTCGCGTAGACGAATTGGTTGCGGCCTCCTCCGAAGAACTACCGCAAAATGGGTAAGCCAAGACGAGGTATTCTGGTGTTGAGACTCACTGAAAGAATCTTTACTCCGTTGCGCAAACGCTCGGCGCAAGGGCAGGTCCTTGGTCATGCAAATGGAGTTAGACTCAAAGAAGAGAGGCCGTTGATGATCGGGGAAGCTGCATGATACAGCGTAGAAATCGCATGGGGCCGCGTCGTCTTCCGTTCCTTCTTTTAAGTTTTCTTCTGCTGTCCCTGTTGGTTCCCATCCAGAGTACACGGGCGCAAACCGCGCCGCCCGCGTCGAGGCATACGGCAGACGACGTCGTGATGTTATCGCTCGAGGCGATCAACCCGCGCGCGGAGCTTGGACAGCATGTACGCGAAGGCTTGCTGGGCGATTCCGACGCTGAACTCGAAGTCGAAAAACATCTGCTCGCTATTCAAATGAACATCGTCCGCGAGACGGCGAAAGTCGGGCCTGTCCTGCTGCTGGCGCCGGACGAGGCCACCATGAATGCCGTCTCTCAGCGCTGCAAGGAATTTCAAATCTGCGAGCTGCTGAAGAACGATCGCGTGCGCTTGAAAGTCGTGATGCATGACGGCCTATGGATCCGCGATTTCGGCCCGCAAATCGAAGCCGCAGGAGATGTGGCTCACGTCGTGCACTGGCGATATTTCGATCTTCGCTTGGAAGATGCCAAGCAGGAAAAACTCCAGGAATTGGAAACCACCCGCTTGCGGCTGCTCGCAGCCCGGCAAGAGCAAGATCAGCCGGACGCCTTGCATCAGCAACTGACGCCCGAAGCACGCAAAGCCGCGGACTCCACCATCGACGCCAAACTGTACGTGCTGCGCGAGTATACCGATCTGCTCAAGGAAACCTCTCCCCAACGAACCAACGATCAGAATTCGGCTTACGACATCGCGGACGCCGTTCTGGCAACTCCGGATTTCGATTACAAAAGTTCGCCGGTTGCGCTCGACGGCGGAAATCTCTTCAAGCTCGACGATGGCCGCTGCTTGACGACGCGGGTGCTGCTCTCCCGCAACAAAGATCAAAACTTCGATCTCGATCAGGAACTCGAGAAATTTGGCGGCTGCAAGGAAGTCACTTACCTGGAACCGTTGCCTGGCGACGTGATCGAGCACATCGATATGTTCGCTCTCCCGGTTGGCGGCAAACGCATCCTGCTGGCTTCGTACGACCTCTCGAATCCCTTCGCCTCCGAATATTGGAGCAACTTGAGCGACGCGGAACGCGACCTGGCGATGAACGCCGGGCTTGCCATGGAAATGGACGCCGAACAGCTAAGGCGCTTGGGCTATGAAGTGGTGAACGTGCCCTCGCCCTTTCCAAAAATTCCCGCAAACGGCCACACCTATTATCCGAGCGTGCTGAATGCGCTGGTGAGAACGAGCACAGATGGATTCAGAGAGATTCTCGTCCCGTCGTACAAGGACTATGAGAGCGACGTGCAAGCCGCAGCTTTGAAAGAAATTGCGGACGCGTTTGGCCCCAAAACCGAAATTGTGAGCATCGAAGCGACCGCAGCGGCGAAGGCGCAAGGCGCAATCCATTGCTTGACGTTGGCGGCGCCGCTGCGATTATCGATCTTCGGCGATTCTGCCGACCTAGCGCGGAGAGCGGCAGCGTTAGCTCGCAAGGAGCAGCTTGACCGTAGCGTCGCGAATGAAATCGCTTCTCGGATTCCGGCCACTGGACTCCAAGGAACCTGGGCGGTGCTTCCTGCGGCTGATGGATCGGGCGGAGCGCCGCAAGGGCCTTACCCGCAAAGGATTTTCTTCAGCGCGAATGAATTTCAGAGGGGCGCGTTCGGCCAATTGGAATCGAAGGGGAAGTACACGATCGACAAGAGGGATCTTGCTTCGTGGACTCTGCATTTCGTGTTTCCAGACAAAAATGTTTCGCCTGCCATCATGCAATGGTTCAGCAAGGACGAAGTGAAGCTGACGCTCGAGAGCGATGGCAGCACAATGCTCTTAAGGCGAATTGATTCCGCTCCGATATCTCCCTTCAAGTCGCAGGCGCAGAGTTCTCCGCAGTAACCGCCAAGCACGCAAAAGTTGGGCCCAGGGGTCGCGTGGACCGCAGAAAATTGTGCGAAACAATTCAGAACAGATTACCGGAAACCAACTGGGCCACGCGTTCGATCGCCGAGTCGGCGTGACTCGACTCGGGGCTGGCAGTCTGCTGTTCAGCAGGGGTCATGGTTACCGTGAAATAGGTCCCACGCACGCGGCTGACAATCATTTGCGCCGACTCCTTGGCCGACTGCCGCGCTGTGCACTCGACCGCTTCATTGCCGATTCCTTTTACGCTAGGGCTTCCTGCGGGACAAGAGGGCAGAGGCTTTTTTTGAACCACAATCTTCAACGTTTCTTTGGAATTTCCTTGCTCGCGTGAAAAAGTGCAAAAACCCTCTCCGGATTCAGAAACCTGAACGGCGGCAGAAACGCTTCCTCCGAGAGCAGCCTCCGCACTGCCTTGATTGAGCCACGGACAATTCTTGGCCGTTGTGGCTGCGGCAGGCAAAGGAATCGCAATGCACAGGCCAAACAAGAAGGCAAACAAAACCATGAACGCAGAGATTCGCAAGGGCCCTCAGCCTTTTGCCTTCGCCGGAATCAACGGATCGGATTTCAGGATTTTGCCGCCTTCTTCTACTACATACAGGCGATTCACGTCGAGATTCTTGAGTTGATCCACCTGTCCGCTGAGCCAGCGAATTTCGAGCAAATCCACTTTGTCGGCTTGCTCCAGCCCAAAGTGCATCCGCAGATCATTCTGCGAAAAATAGCTGCCGCCGCTGCGAAGTTCGTCCATCTGGACGAGCGGTTTGGCCGCATCCGGAACTGTCTTCGCTGTGACAATGATGCGGCTTCCGATTCCGGAACGGTTGGATTTGACGCCGCGCAGTTTGATTTTGATCCAATTGCGATGCAGAGAGGAATCGCACCATAACAGTTGCGGCGTGGAATTAATGCAGTTGACGACGACATCGATATCACCATCGTTGTCGTAGTCGCCAAACGCACAGCCTCGCGCCGGCGCTTCTTCCATGATGCCGGGGCCGGCTTTGTCGGTCACCTCTTCAAATCGTCCGTTGCGCAGATTGCGATACAGATATTTGTGCTCGGCATATTTAAGGTCGGCCTTGGATTGATCGACCTCTGGATAAACGTGCCCGTTGGACATGAGAATGTCGAGCCAGCCGTCGTTGTCCATATCGAAAAAGCCGACGCCCCAGCCGAGCAAACGCGTGTTGACGCCAATGCCGCTGGGGTAGGTGCGGTCCAGAAAGGTAGCGTCGCCGATGTTGGTATAGAGAGAATCGGTGTCGCCGGCGAAGTTGGTTTTGACGATGTCGAACTTGCCGTCGCGATTGTAATCGCCGATGGAAACACCCATACCCGCTTGCGGTTTACCTTCCGGAGAAAGGGAAGCCGCCGACTCGATTCCAATATCGCGAAACGTGCCATCGTGCTGGTTGAGATAGAGCGTTGCGGGAGCGGAGTCGTTCGCGACGTAAATGTCGGGCCAGCCATCGTTATCGAGATCGGAGGCGGCGACGCTCAGGCCGTACGTCCCAATGGCGGCCCACATGCCGGATTTTTGGCTGACGTCGGTGAAGGTTCCGTCGCCATTATTGTGGTACAAAATGTTTTTTCCGCCGGGCAGGCCGGGCGGCCCGCACGCGACGAGGATTCCTTTGTACGTACAGGGGCCATCTTCGGGCAAGGGCGCCGTTTTCAGATCGAAGTCCACATAATTGGCGACGAACAGATCGAGGTGGCCGTCCCGGTCGTAGTCGACGAAAGTACATCCAGTGTTCCAGCGCATTTTCGGGCCAGGCTGAAGGAGGCCGGCTTTCTCGGTCATATCCGTGAAGGTTCCATCGCCATTGTTGCGGTAAAGTGCATTCTGGCCATAGTAGGTCACGAAGAGATCGTCGTTGCCGTCGTTGTCGTAGTCCCCTACACAGCACGCCTGTCCCCAGCCCGTGCGATGTTCGAGGCCTGAGCCGAGGGTAACGTCGGTAAAAGTTCCGTCGCGATTGTTTTTGAACAGATGGCAGTATGGTTCGTGACCTTTGGGAAAGCCATCGAGGCGCCAGCCGTTTACGAAAAATAGATCCATCCATCCGTCATCGTCGTAGTCATAAAAAGCGAGTCCGCAGCCGGTGGTCTCCAAAAGATATTTATTCTTGAATTTGCCGCCGTAAATGTTCGAGAAGCCGATGCCGGAATCTTTTATAACGTCCACGAAGCTGACGCCGAGAGGCGTGCCTTCGATCGGCGACTTGGGTCCCGGCGGAGGCGGGATCGGCCGCGCATCATAGACGCGCTCGTGCGGCCCAATTTTAGGGCGCTGGTCCGGCGTTTGCTGTTGGGCAGGAGCGGCCAGAGCGACGAGATCCGCAAACGGAAGAACCATCGCGGTTTTGCTCAGTGAACGAATGAAATGTCGGCGATACACTTGCCTTCCTTCCCCGGGTTCAGCGTTGTCCAGCCACGCCACCGGTGGCGTGTGGGATGTCCGTGTGTATGTGCCACGGAACACTTTCGATCGAGATTTCAGGATGCTGACGCAAATATTCGAGCGAGTAGGTGGGCGCGCCAGGATCGACGTACTTGATGGCGTACTGCGCGGCCTCCAGTGCGGCTTGCTGCTTCATGCCCATGCGGCGATACAGAACGGCGAGATTATAGTGCGCCGTCAAGTCGTCCGGATCGATCACCTGCAGCGCCTTGAACTGTTGCATGGCGTCTTCCACGCGGTCCTGCTGATAGTAGGAGATGCCCAGCTCGCGGCGGGCATCGCGGCATTTCGGATACTGTTCAACCACTTTTTGCAGATCGGCGACTTCCGCTTCGGAGTGTCTTGCTCTGCGCTCGACGAGAGCCATGTAATAGAGAGCGCGCGCATCGCCCGGCGCGAGGCTGAGCGCTTTCTCGAGCGGCGCTCGTGCATCCGCGTACTTTTCCCATTCGATGTACGTCAGGCCAACATTGATGTAGCCGTCTTTGTAGTCGGGACGCAAACGCACGACCTGCTCAAACGCATTCATCGCATCGTCGTATTGCAGTTGATCCAGATAGCCAATGCCAAGATTATTCCAGCGCATCCACAAGGGGTTTTCGTTCGCCTGCGGGGTAGTTGGCTGGTTTTCGCCGATCGCCATGACGCGGGTTTGCGAAGCCAGTTCGACGAGCGGATACGCCGGGTGGTCTTTGCCGAAGACGTTGTTCAGATACGTTTGCCGCATGTGGCGATAGTTTACGCGAGCCGTCATGGTGAGAGGGCCCTTGACTTTTGCGGGCAGGCGGAACTCATAGCGTACGAGCGCGGAACGGCCCGATTGAATCGTGTTGTCGTAGGCTACCGCGTGAATTCTGAATACTTCGTGATTATCGACAAAATTTCCTGTTACACCGACGGGACGGTTCGTAAAACTATGCGCGCGCACATCCAATGTGCCATCGGGGTTCAGGAAGCCGCTTTTGTAAATTGTAGCGCCGTCCGAGCCGGTGACGGTGAATTCCACCCAAGCCTGGAATAGATCGCGGACTTCGGGTATTAATGAGTGGCCGATGTTTTTGTTCTGGATGACGACATCGGCTTCCACCACGTCGCTGGGTTTGAGCGCAAAGGGAACCGATCCCAGCGGAGCAATCAGTTTGTCGCTACCAGCAATTTTTAGCGCGAAAATATCGACGTTTAAATAATTGCCGCTCTGCAGAAATTCGATGGTCTTTTTCAACTGTTCGTCAAAACCATAGTAGAACGGCACAGCGGTGTTGCCCGCCAGCCAGCGGTGAGAGGCGAACTTGCCTGCCTTCGCGCCGTATTCGAGAAGCGTGACGGGTGCGCGCTTCATGTGGCAGCCCTGGCAGGTGGTTAGATCGCTGGAGTAGAAGGTGAGCGGATTGCGCTGCGAAAATTTGGAGTCTTGCCACTCGTCGTACGTGGCGAAGGCGCGAACCCATTTGTAGCCGTTCAACGATGGGGGAAGATTCGCAACGTGGCAGGCAGAACAGAACTCCGGCGTGTGATAAAGATCTTGCATGACGGCTTTCGAGTGGCGAGAAAGATTTCCGAGGATCTCCGCATACGGAACTTTGCCTGGGATGCGATTGCCATGTTCATCGACGAGAACAGACGGCACGCCCATGACGTAGCTGCCATTTCCCGCCGTGGAGGAGACCTTTTGAATGGAGTGGCACGTCATGCAGGTCACGCCGTTCAGGTCGAAGGACCTGTTTACCGTCGAGCTCGCCGTCAGCGCGCCGGTCAAAACGCCGATCGGATTGTGACAACTATCGCAGTGGCGCGAAAACTCGATCCCTTTAGTTCGGATAAGGATGTTCACGCTGGTGCGATAGAACGGAGCGCGAAAGGAGTTGGCATGCAGAGATTGGCGCCATTGCTTGTACGCTTCCTGATGGCAATGGCCGCAGTATTCCGCATCGGGAAAGGCGTCCGGCGGAAGAAAGCCGCCGCCCTCGACGGCGGCGTTCCCGGGCATGGAAATGTTGCCCTTTGCGAAAGCGAAGTTGTAAGTCCGATCTACTTGATCCGTGTAGTTTGTTTGAGTTTGGGTGGCAACCGGGCCGGCGGCTTGCGCGGGAACGGGGCGGGGGGCTTGCGCGCCAAGGGAGATCACTAAACCAAGGATGGAGAGGCCCGCCAGCAAAACAAGAAGCAGTCTTCGCTTTCCGAGAGACTTCATAGACGCTTCCCCGAGAAGGCCGAACCCCAGCGCTTTCCGTTGCTTTCCGGCCTTTAAATCAATGCCAAACGTTTCGCCCTCTCGGTCTTGCTAGTACCCCGCGGTTCAGTCGCATCTGAAATTAAGATCATCTGAAAAACTAAGATCCTCACAGGTGATGCGCGCGCTGATGCACATTGAAAACTCTATGTTCGGATCCATAGACTCAGTCACTTCGGATCCGGCAATTTTTTCAGATCGCTCGCTTTCTGTCTTTCTGCCGCGGCGTCAATCACCTTTCCTTGGCGCTCCAATGCGCTTGCCAGCCCGAGGTGCGCTTCCACATATTTCGGGTCATAGCTGAGAGCGTCGTTGAACTGAATGATTGCGTCTTGCAGGCTACCACTCTTCAAAAGGGATAGTCCAGCATTGGTCGCCACTTGTGCGCGCTGCAAATTCATGTGCGTGCGCATCAAGTCTGCCGCTGTTTTGCGTTCGGCGGCGGCTTCGGCCGGGTGGTCTTGCTGTGCCAGCACGATGGCGAGCGTCAGGTGAGGATCCGCCTGATCGGGAAGCTGGCGAATGGCCTCGCGCAACGCATCAGCGGCCTCCGGAAGTTTGCCCATGGCGTTATAAACACTGCCTAGTGTCGCCCAGCCCTCGCCATTTTCAGGACGAATCTTCAAGGAGGCGTTTAGTTCCTGCGCGGCATCGTCGTTTCGGCCGGTTTGCGTGTAAATCATGCCCAGGGCATAAGAAGCCTCTGGTGCGGAGGGATCAAGCCGTTCGGCGGCCTGGAGCTCGGGAACCGCAGCCGAGGTATCGTCCTGCATCTTGAGGGCGATGCCGAGATTGTAATGTAGCCGTGGGTCATTCGGAGCTAGCTTGAGAGCGGCACGCAACTCCGTGATGGCGTCGTCATACTGGCCGAGGGTGACAAAGGCAGCTGCGAGATCCTCATGGGCGGTCGTGCTGCGGGGAGACAGAGACAACGCTCGTTGAAGAAAGGGAACTGCGTTTTTCGCTTGCTGAGTTTGACAGAGAGCCAGACCGAGGTTGGTCAATGCACCTGCATCTTTCGGTTCGGCGGAGACGACTTTTTGGAGCAGGGGGATGGCTTGCTGTACTTTTCCAGTGCGTTGATAGGCCAGGGCTAGTTGGTAGATGGTGGGAATCGACTTTGGAGAGAGCTTCAGAGCATGTTGCAGGACGGTGATAGCCTGATCGTCCTGTGCGCGGCGCGCCAGAGCTTTTGCAAGTTCCAAGGAGACGGTGAGGTTTTGTGGGGCGAGGCGATAGGCCTCTTCGAGTTCGGGAAGCCCAGTTGGCTCGTTCTTTGTTTCAAGCGCGGCGCCAAGATGGAGGTGAGCGATCGCCAAATTCGGCTCGAGCCGGATGGCTTCCTGAAATTGCTGCTCCGCTTTGGACCAGTCGAGCTGCTCGGCGTAGAGAGTTCCGCATTCATCGTGTAGTTGCGCATTGCGAGGGTCGGCTTCCACGGCGGCTAACATCTTGGCCGTGGCCGCTTTCCACTGCCGGGTGGCCGCCAGAGATCGCGCATAAGCAGCCAGAACCGAGGGCGGCAGGTCATGCCCCTGGGACTGCGCTGACGCCTCGAGTTTGGCGAACTCCGAGATTGCTTTCGCGGCGTCCCCAATCTCTCCGTAGGCAAGCGCCAGATTTGTTCGCGCGTCGGTGTCATTTGGATTGAGCGCGAGGGCCTTCTCAAGCTCGCGAATGGCTTCCTTGGTGCGGCCTAGGCGGGCTAGAGTGAAACCGAGCATGAGGTGGCCCGGTTCCGCAGAAGGCGCAAGGCGGACGACTTGCTGGAAATCCTCGAGGGCGGCGGGAAGATCGTTGCGCGAAACGGCAGCGACACCAGCGCGGTAGTGTTCGGCTGCGGGATTTGTGCTTGTGGCTTGTTCCTGAGCGCGGGCCTGGGAAAGGCCCGAGACTATTAGAAGCGCCAGCCCTAAGATTTGAAGAAGAAGGCCCGGTTTTGGACGAGGCTTGACCAAGGAAGTTCCGAAGGCGGCATTGTAGCCCAAGGGAATTTCTTCAGGAACCAAAAAGAGGACGCAACATATAAAACCAGGACATCTTCGAGAGGCCTTAACACACGTGCTGGGCGATAATGTCCTCATTTCGCTTGGGTATCTTCGATTTGGCGCCTTGGCGAGGAAAGGGCGAGACCGAGAGTCGCGGATCCGGGACGCGCTGAAGCGCGGGAGCTTTTTCGACTGGATAAGTCGAAAAAGCGGGAGCAGGGCTCCCGCACTCCACATTACGACAACACCGGGCGGCGCGAACTCTTGACGTTGCGGAACGGGTCTTGTAGCTTAAGGGAGTGGGTGTTGGAGTTCACCCGTAACCGCCCCTTTGGGCAGATGACTCCTACCAGGATGCTGTGCTTGGTGGGATGGTTTGGAAGCCCGAAAGTTCCCGCCGCAAGAAATCCTGGAAGTAGATCACGAAGAGAGTGGCTGCAGAGGATCTGTCTGCGATCGGTCGCTCAAACTGTGGGGACGGCATGACTTCCGGAAACCAGAACTCTCCCGCGAGCCTGAATGAGTTTCAGGCGAGGCGATTGAAAGTAACCTGCCAATACATCGACAAGGTGGCGGGCGAAATTGAGGAAATCCTCAATTCCGCTGCGTCGAAAGCGGCTTTTCCCACACTCATTCAGGATGTTACGCCCGCGCAACGGCGGACGATTGAGGACTATCTTGCCCGCATTCGAGCGCAACTGGCGCGCGTGCTGGACGGGCAGGGAATTGAGCGGCCGGAACCGTGGATTCCGGCGAGCCGGGCCGTCCACACTTCCCTAACGGTGATCGACATTGCCGTCGAGGAACTCCGGCCCAGCTATATGCGAGGCTACGGAGAAGTTCCGGCAGAACTGGCGACGGAGCTTGAGGGAATCAGCGGCGAACTTCGCGGGTTGGTGGCGCGCGTAAACCAGTACTTGCTGCAAGGGGCGGGGCAGGATCTGAAGAACCGCTTGCAGCGATTGGAACGGACATCTTCCGAGCTGGAATTGCTGGCGAAGATCGAGCGAGTAGTAACAGAGCGGGGCTTAGTGGAGTTTCGGGGTACGATAGCCGGAATTGTGGACCGCTTGGAAGACCAGAGTTTGGAAGTTGCGGTGTTTGGGAGAGTGAGCGCGGGGAAGTCGTCGCTCCTGAACGCCATTCTGGGGGAAGAGATTCTGCCGGTGGGAGTGACTCCCATTACGGCGGTGCCGACACGGATTCGATTTGGAGAAACGACGCGATTGACGGTTTGGTATGCGGAACGACCGATGCAGACAATGGAGATCAAACGGTTGATCGAGGTGGCGAGCGAGAGGGAGAACCCGCACAACGAAAAGCGAGTGACGCGAATCGTTTTGGAATTGCCTTCGCCGCGGCTGCGCGCAGGGGTCACATTGGTGGATACGCCGGGGCTGGGTTCGCTGGCGACGACGGGAGCTGCGGAGACCCTGGCGTATCTTCCGCAATGCGATCTGGGAGTGGTGTTGATCGATAGCGGATCGACGCTGACGATGGAAGACCTGCAGACGATGGAGACATTGCGAGAGGCGGGCATTCCTGTCCAGGTGCTGCTGAGCAAGGCCGATCAATTGTCGGCTGAGGACAGAGAACGGATGAGGGTTTATGTAGGAACGCAGATCAGCCAGGAAGGGCACGGCGAGGTTCCGGTTTATGCGGTGAGCGCGACGCCTGGAGCGCGCGCGCTTCTGGAACGATGGTTCGAAGCGGAAATTCAACCTTTGTTCGAACGAAGCCGGGAACTAAAAGCTCTGTCGATCAGACGCAAGGTGGGAGCATTACGTGAGTCCGTTGTGGCGGCGCTTTCGTTGCGTGCAGGCCGCAGCCGGGGCGTTTCGGGGACAGACCGAGAAAAGCTGCGCGAAGTGGAAGCGGGCTTACGGCGAGCAACCGGCCAAATTGCGGAGAAGCGCACTCAATTGGAGCGGGAAATTGAGGGATTTTCGAGAGACAGCGACTGGCTGTTGGAACGAGCGGCGGACAGACTCATGGAGGAGTGGGCGAAAGATGCGACCGCCGACGCGGAACTGTTAGTTTGTGAGAGTATTTTGCGAAATGTGCACGAACAAGTGAAGGTGTACCGGCAGGTGCTGGAAAGTCTGGCGCACGATCTGCATCAGGAGTTGAATCGAGCAGCAAAGGCGTTGCGTCTTCCGGAAGGTCCTTCGGAGGAAGAATTCACCGCGGCCATCCGAGCCATGCCGGTGTTTGATTTTGACGCGGGCGAACTGCGGATGCGGCGGCCGAAGTGGAGCGCGATCTTCGGCGGAGCGGTAAAGCGAGGAGTGCTGCGGCACGCGGTGCGCGCGCGGCTAGAGAAAAAACTGAGCGAAAGACTAGCGATTTACTGCGGCCTCTATCGGGGTTGGACGATATCGGTGTTGCAACAACTCGAACAGCGGTTTGCGTCGTTCGCGGAAGCGTATCGCGCGCAGGCGGAGAGGGCGCAAGGAGCAACGGCGATGGGTTCTGAGGAGGAGATAGCGCTTTTGGATGATCTCCGGAGCCTGGGAGGGGCAGTTGCAGGAAGCGCGACGAATCTTCCCGTGGCGTCGGCGGATTAGGAGAAGATGTTGGACGGCGATTGCGGTCGAAATCTGAACGAGCGAGAGGGGCGATGGGCAAGTATCTGATGGTGGGATTCGGCGGGTTTTTGGGAGCAATCGCGCGCTTTTGGCTGGGCGGCTTGGTCAGCGCCAAGATGGGAACGCGATTTCCCTACGGAACGTTTCTAATCAATTGCACGGGTTCCTTTCTTCTTGGATTTGTCATTACGCTGCTGGCGGAGCGGACGCACTGGAGTCCGAATTGGAGATATTTGATTCCGATCGGATTTATCGGGGCGTACACCACGTTTTCCACGTTCGAGTATGAAACGTTTCGCGTGATACAAGACGGGGAGTTGCTGCTTGCCTTTTTAAACGTGGTGCTGAGCGTAGTGGTTGGATTTCTGGCGGTCTGGCTGGGCGTTGTGGCTGGGCGGTTAAGCGCGTGAGCGAGGCAAGAGAAGTTCGGGAGCACGGGGCCGTTCCGCGGACGGCGATGCATTGCCGGATGTGCGAGCGCGAAGTGACTGGAGGGGAGGCGCCATGTTGAAAGCCGGGGCCGCGAAGAAGGTGATGATCCACGTGGGAGAAGATCATCAATATCACGGGCACTCGCTGTACTCGGCCATATTGGATTATTTGTTCTATCACCGGGTTTCTGGCGCGAACGTGACGCGCGGCATGGCGGGATTCGGCGCCGACCATCACATGCACAGCACGCGGATTCTGCGTCTGACGGAAAACCTGCCGATCAAGATTGAGTTCATCGAGAGCGCGGAGAAGGTCGAAGAGCTCCTGCCGAAATTACAGGAGATGGCGGGGACGGGGCTGATCGAAGTGCAGGACACGATGGTAGTGAAGCCGGCGGAGCTGGAGAAAAAAGCGGGAGACCGGCCGGAGCAGCAGCAGGCGCTGAAGCGGGAGGGAAAGGCGAAGCTGATGAGGATTTACGTAGGAGAAAACGACAAGTGGCATGAGAAGCCGTTGTACAAGGCGATTGTGGAATGCATGCGCGCTAACGACATCGCAGGCGTTACGGTCTATCAAGGGATTCTGGGATACGGAGCAAACCGGCGAATCCTTAAAAGCTCGCCGATGGGATTGTCGCACGACCGGCCCATGATGCTTTCCGTGATCGACACGGAAGAGAAACTGCGGCAGGTGATGCCACTTCTGGATGAGATGGTGCATCAGGGGCTGGTGGTGCTCTCGGACGTGGACGTCATCAAATATACGCACGATTACAAAGGAGAAGACCGGCGGAAGGAGCAGCGAGGATGAAACTAGAAGGAAAAGCCAAATTGCTGCGCATCCATTTTGGGGAAGATGATAAATGGAAAGGGCAGCCGCTGTACAAGGCGATTGTGGAGAAATGCCGGGAAATGGATGTTGCCGGCGCCACGGTCTATCGTGGGATTGAAGGCTACGGAGCCAGCACGCTGATTCGGCGCTCGCATCTGCTTTCCATGTCGCGCGATGCGCCGGTGATGGTGAGCGTGGTGGATTCCGAGGAGAAGATATTGCGGCTCATACCGATTCTGGACGAAATGGTGGCCGAGGGACTGATGGCGATGTCGGACGTGGAAGTGATCAAGTACGTGCATCAGGACGGGGAACGCTCGTAGCTGGGAACGCGCGAGGAGAGCTTTGCGCGCCACGAAGTGCTACGGCGGAATGCCACGATTTTATGCGCTACCGCCCTTTAGGGCTTTATTCCGAGCGAATCAGTTTGCCAGTAGCGGTTGAAGCCGATGTAGTCAGAAGGAAGGTTTGCGAGAATCGTGCGCCTAAGTTCGAGGATGTCCACGCTCCCCAGAGTTTTGTAGAGAACTTTGCCGTCGGCGTCGATCAAGACGGTATAGGGAACGGCCGACTGCCATGTTGGATCGAACGCGGCTTGCAGTGAAGCCGTGTCGTTCGAGGCAAACAAAAGGTTTTGGCTGGTGGCATGTTTTTTCTCCAGCATTCTTAGCACCCCACTTTTTTCGTCCGGCATGTTCGTGGAGACGGTGACCAATTCAAGGTCGCGGTCTCTGTACATCAGGTAGGTGTCTTCGAGGTCCGAAAACTCGTCGATGCACGAGCCGCACCAGGTGGCCCAGAAGCTTACGAGGACCATGTGTTTGGAGGGATTAGCGCGAAGTGAGTGAAGATCCGCTGCCTCCGCCATTTGCAACGTCACCGGCTGTTCATCGATTTTGCGAAGCGCTTCGATGCGCCAAGCTTCTTTTTCCTTCCACTTGGTCGAGCAGCCGAAAACGTTCGTCTTTTTGACGGCTACTTCGCGATTCGCCAGGAGTGCGTCGATTGCATTGCGGGCGTCGTGAGTGGTCACCATCTCCTTGCGATAGCTATTGTCGATGCGGCCTTCGTAGCGCAGCTTTCGGTCTTTATCGAAAATGAAGACGTGAGGAGTGGCTTGCGGGCCATAAGCGCGGGCGACGGACTGTGTTTCGCCGTCGTAGAGATAGGGATAGTGGAGATGCTTATACGCAACGCGGATTTTCATTTCATCGAGACTGTCGCTGAGATCCGAAGAGTCCAGTTCGTCAATTCGAATGGCTTTGGGGTCGTTGGGCTGAATGGCCACGACGGCGACGCCGCGGTCCCGATAATCTGTTTCCAATTGCTGGATGCGCTCTTCGTACATTTGCGCGATGGGACAGTGATCGCAGGTGAATACTACGACCAGAATCGGGCTGGCCGCGTAATCAGCAAGGCTGTGGATTTTTCCATCGACCCCGGGCAGGGAGAAGTCTGGAGCCTTGGAACCTAATGCGAGAATTGGATGAGCGGTTTGCGCCGAGACGGAAAATGTCAGCAGAAATAGAATAACGATTCGCCACATCTAGCCTTAACCTCCATCCACAAATTAATGAAAGAGCTGCATTACCTTCGGAGCAAAGAGAAGTATGCTCATGGCGTTCCAGATGCCCCCGATGATGGGACGCTTCTAGCTCCATCATTCGGCGTGTTGAGTGATTGGGTTGGAAGCGGACGCGGAGTCACATCGGCATTCACAAGGCCCATGGCCCATTTAATGGCTTCCACATACATCTCCTGCATTCTGGGATCGTCCCAATTTTGCTCGACGTGGCCGAGGGTCGAATAGAAGACGCGGCCCTTTCCATACATTTTGGCCCAGGTTACGGCGAAATCGCCGTCCTTGCGGTGGACGCGCGGATTGTTGAGGTCGAGCTTGCTGGCATCGAGGCGCATCAGGACGCGCACTTTGTCGCGGGAAAAATCCTTGATTTGGTAAATTTCGTCTCGGAGGACAAAGGATTTTGGCCACTGCTGCATGCCGGGGAAGTTCGGATCTTCGACGATAATGGGCGCGTCGAAGGTGCCCCAGGGATGTTCGTCGTAGTATCCGCCGATCATCTCTCCGTATTCCGGCCAGTCGGTGAAGGTGATCGCGGCGCTGTGCACGCCAATAAAACCCTTTCCATCGTCGTGGACAAACGAGAGAAGAGCGGCCTTCTGTTCCGGATTCATTTCGAGATCGCCGCCGGTGTAGAAGAGCACGGCGTCAAAATCATTGAGGTTTTTGGCGTTGTACTCGAGTTTTTTCTTGGTGAGGACTTCGGTGTCTGTTCGAATGGTTGTGTTCCACAGACCTTGCTCGCGGCCCAAACGCTCTAGGGTGGCCATGGCATGAGAAACGGCTTCATGCCGGTAGCCTTTTTCCTCGCCGATGATCAAAAGGCGTTTGAGCGGCGGCTCGACAGTTTGCGCGGCGCAGCAACTGCTCCACGCCGTAACTAGAATCAGTAGCACGATTCGAAGGATCTTCACCTGGTGGCCTCCCACTTTTGCCGACTGTTCTTTGGCTAGCGCGCTTCCAGTCTGTCGCCGATGTACCGCGTACGCCGGCGGTCTAAGCGGCAAGACTTTGCGCGCGTGAAACTAATTACGATTCCCGAGCCAAAGCAACGCCTGGGCGATTAGCTGGTTTTGCGTTGCATCGGAAAAGATTTTATCGCCGTGGCCCATATTCATATAGATCATTCGGTATTTGGAGTTGGTCCAGACGACGGGAAGGTCGCCAGCCGAAATAATGTCCTTGATGCCAATCGGAAAATTGGAGGGAGCGAGCGTCACGAGCACGTGGACATTTTTGTTTTGGCGGGGGCTGGGCTTCCAGAGATACCATTCGTTGGCGGGGGCTTCGAAAGTTGCGGGAAGCCCTCTGGTCACGGGATGAGAGCGGTCGTCCACGACTAATTTCGCCGGGAGGGGTGGCCAGTTGTTCGTGTAGAAGACTGCTCCGCCCAAAAAATCGACGAACCAGGGCCAGTTGGTCGTTTTGTCGTTGTAGCCGGCGACGTGGAAGCCCAGCCAGCCGCCGCCATGTTCCATGTACTTTTCGAAAGCGCGCCGCTGCTCGGGAGTCTGCGGAAAATTGTTCAGCCAGAGAATCAATTGGTATTTTGCAAGTTCACTATCGTTGAGCTTGGTCCAATCCGTCGTGGCGTCAAACGCAAAGTTGTGTTGTGCGGCAAGCTTTGTAAAAAAAGCCAGGGCATCGTTCGCAAAATGGACGTGATCGGGCTCGACGTTTGTTGAATAAAAGGCCAGCACTTTGAAGGCTGGCTCCTTTGCGGCGGCGAAGGCGCTGCAAAAGAACAGCAGACAAGCCGCGGACGCGAGCGCGCAAAATAGCGTGATGACCGGGATCGCTCGCGAGTTTTTTCGGCCGACGTTGTCGCTGCTCATTATCTTTTGTTCTCCTGCTCGCCAGCGGCCCAAAAAATAGAATTCTTGAAAAGTGTTGTAAATGCTGGATTCTCGAACAGCTCCGGATGGTGTCCCATGAAAATATAGATGTTCCTGGCTTTGTAGTGCTCGTTTGTCCAGATCACGGGGTGGTCGCCCATCTTGATCTCCGTGTGCGGGGTGTAGGTGTTTTCGTCCACGCTGGCGAGCACGTGAACATTTGGGCGGGGCGAAACATCGTACGTGTACCACTCTTCATTTTTGATCACGAAGGGCGAATGTACGCCTTTCATAGCCGGATGATTCTTGTCCTCGACGGTAACCGTTCCTGTGACAAAGGATGCGATATAGTTTTTGAAGCGGATACCTCCCATGAATTCGTGGAACCAGGGCCACATCGGAAAGCCATCAAATTCTCCCAGCAGAGTGGCATGGTGAAATCCGATCCAGCCGCCTTTGCCCTGTTCGATGTAGTTTGCGAACGCGGCCTTGGCCGTCTCTGTCCAATTGTAGGGAGGATAATTCAGCTGAATGAAGAGATTGCATTTTGCGAGGAACGCAGCGTCTATTGTTTCGGTGTTTTCGATGTAGTCCACGGTGAAATTGTTCTCGCTGGCCAATTTTCCCAGCCAAATCCTGGCGGCGTCGACAAACGGCTTATGGATGCCGCCGTGCTCTGCCAAGGCAATCACGCGAAATCGCGGGACTTGGGTTTGCGCCCTGGCCGCACCGTTCGGGGACGATATCGATACGGCAAGCAGCAGCAGCGGCGCGACGACGCTTCCAAGCCACTTTCGCGATCGCCGGGTTACTTCCATTTGTCCTCGCCCTCGACGATTGAGATGTAGCGGTCAATGGGAAGCCCCGCGAATCGCTGCGTTTCTCCACCCGGCTGCGGCCACTTAACTTCCAGCCAATCCAGCTTCTCGTGTATGCCCAATCCCAGGACGAGGCGCGGGTCGTGGGACGAAAGATAGCTCCCGCCGCCGACTTTCACGCGCCTTCGCTTCAAATCGCCAGCCTGGTAGGTAACCGCGGCGCCGATTGCATCTGGATTGGATTTTTTTCCGATGAGACGAAGCCCGATCCAATGATTTTGCCTGCCAGCCAGATTGCGCAGGAGAAGAGGCGCGCCATTATTAATGGAAATCAGCACATCGACGGCGCCATCGTTGTCGAAATCTCCGATTGCCAATCCCCGTGCGGACATCGGCGTCGAAAAAAGCGGGCCGCCCTGTGCGCTGACGTTTTCAAAGGATTTGCCCGTGTTGTGAAACAAGAGCAGCGGTTCCTCGTAACTGCTTTCGCCGTGCAAGGAGGTGATGAGGTCGTCTGGGTTGCCGTTCGCGAGAAAGAGATCCAGATTGCCGTCGTTGTCGTAGTCAAAAAACTTCAAGCCCCAGCCGCTCATAAATCTTGTGGCTTTGGCGATCCCCATGGGCATTGCCAGGTCGTCGAAAGTGCCGTCATGATTGTTGCGGTAAATGGAAAAATCCTCGCGATCAAGATTGGCGACAAAGAGGTCTAGCCAGCCGTCGTTATTGAAATCGGCGGCGTCGACTCCCATGCCGGAACGGGGTCGTCCATCGGCGCTATAAGCCACGCCCGATTCGGTTCCGATGTCTGTGAATTTTCCTTTTCCGTTGTTCATGAGCAGAAAATTGGCGACGGTATCGTTGGCGACGAAAAGATCCATCCATCCATCGTTGTTGATATCCGCGGCCACAACGCCCCAGGCCTTTCCCAGGTGAGAGGAAATTCCAGATGCTTGGGAGACATCCGTGAACGTGCCATCTCCATTGTTTCGGAACAGCCAGCTTGGCATCGGGGCATAAATTTTGGGAATGCAATAGTGGATGCGGCCGTCATCGTGGATGCCGCAAGGCTTGTTGAGTTCCTTGCTGAATTGAACGAAACGGCAGACAAAAAGATCCAAGAGCCCATCGTTGTTGTAATCAAACCATACGGCGCTGGAAGACCAGCCGGGGGCGGCGACCCCGGCTTTTTCCGTCACATCGGTGAAGGTGCCGTCTCCATTGTTGTGATAGAGGATGTTGCGGCCGTATTGCGTGACGTAAAGATCCGAAAATCCGTCGCGGTCGTAGTCGCCGGCCGCGACTCCTTGCCCAAATCCACCGCCTGCCACGCCGGCTTTTTCGGTAACGTCGGTGAACGTGCCATCGCGGTTGTTCCGATATAGGGCATTGCGTAAGGGCTGGTTGGGCGTATAGAAATCGCAATTGCCGCTGTTGACCAGATAAATATCCATCCAGCCGTCGTTGTCGTAATCGAGAAATGCGCAGCCCGCTCCAGTCGTTTCCGGCAAGTATTTTTCCGGGGATTTTCCGTTCACGTGCTTCCAGGAGATCCCGCTGGCGGAAGCAGAGATTTGCTCGAAAGGGAACTCGGGTGCGGGAAGCGCATCGGCTATTCGCGGGAATGCGCCGGCCAACCCGGTTATAGCGAGACCCTTGAGCAATTCGCGCCGAGCCAAGGAAAACTCAGTGATTGTCTTTGGAATCTTTGGCAAGAAAAGGGCTCCCGACTGCGATTCTATTTCCCTTCGCCTGGTGGGGGAGTCTGCGTCAACTGGCGCTGGATCGCGAACTCCTTCTCTGCTTCTTCCTTGTTGCCGGAGCGGTCCAAAGCCACGGCCAGATTGTAATGCGCCGCAGGATTGCGCTGCTCGAGACGGACGGCCACTCGCAAAGGCGGAATGGCCTCTTCGTAGCGTTTTAGCGCGACCAGTGAAAAGCCCAAGCCCATGTACGCATCCCCGAAACTTGTATCCAGTTTCGTCGCTCGGGAAAAGTGCGTGACTGCTTCGTCCCATTGCGAAGCCTGCCGCGCAATCTCTCCCAGGATGTATTCCGCCCCTGCGTTCCGGGGATCAATCTCGAGCTCTTTCTCGAATTCTTGTTTCGCGCGCGCCACGGCGTCCGGTCCGGCATCCGGCCGTGACAGTAATAACCTGCCGAGCAAAAAGTGAATACCCGGCGCATTCGGTTCCTGTTTTAGTATGCCTTCATATTCAAGCTCAGCGGGTTCCCACCTCCCTTGCATTTCGAGGGCTTCCGCGTTCAGCTTGTGCGCCGCTACCGATTGCGGCGCCGTGCGGCCTAGGTCCTGTGCCGTGCGCGTCGATAAATCGGAGTAGGCATGAACTATGACAAAAAGTACGTCAGGGTCGCGTGAAAACTGTTTATTGAGCTGGCGGATGAACTCAACGGCGGAGTCGCGATCGTCCAAAGTCAAAGAACAACGAAGCCCTACGATGCCGGCTTTTTTTCGGGTTTCTGCCGCCTCTTGATGAGTCATGGCCCGTTTGAGGGCAGAGATGGTCTCTCGGCATTGGCCCGCCTCCGCCAAGGTGATTGCCTGGTCGGGCGAAAATTCAGACCCTGCGCCAGCTGTACCAGGAACTTTCGCTTGCTGAGCCAAAAGAACTGGTCCAGGGCACAAAAGGCCCATCAAGAAAAGCAAAAGTAAGTTTACGGAAGGATGCCTGGACATTTTGCTTCGGGAGCTTCGACTTTCGATCATGTCCCTCTAAGTCTCAGTACAAAAGAAAATGAGGCAGGCGGGGGTGATCGCCTGCCTCATTATACGCGGTTTATGTTCAGTAGTAGAGCTTCAGCGCCAGCTGGATGTTTCTCGGAGGTTGGGCGCTAGTCACTTGCCCCATGTTAGAGCCAAGGTTCATATTGGGTGCGTTGAGCTGAACGTGGTTAAACGCATTGATGAAGTCAGTTCTGAACTGCAGCCTGAACCGCTCGGTAAGCTGAAAGTCCTTATGCAGGCTCAAGTCAACGTCGGTGTAATGCGGTCCTCGGAGCCCTCCGAGTTGTGGAGCGCAGTCTCCAAACGTTCCCACCGCCGGATTGGTGAAATTACCGTTGTTGGTGAACCACTGGTAGCCACCAACGCCAGGGAACGAGGTCTCATTGATGGGAGTTTCTCCAGTAACGGCTGGTAGGCCATTGCAATCGGCACGCGCACCGCGAGAAAACGTTCCGGACGCATCAGCGGCGTTGTAGACCGGCATTGGGAAGCCGGTGCGGAACGTGACGATCGGGCTAACCGCCCAGCCTCCGACTACTGTGTTGAGCGCTTTGTTCATGCCGCTGGCGAATTGCTTGCCGCGACCGAATGGCAGCTCATAAACTGCATAGGCCGAAAGGACGTGGGTGGCATCGTAATAGCATGGCGCCCATTCCGACTTGGGATCATAGATGTTCTGCCAGTAAGCGGAGGCGCTGAGAGCGTTGTTCCAAGCGCCGTAGTAGCCCGTGCTATCCGACATGCACTTGGAGTAGGTGTAGGACACCTGATATTGCAAACCTTTGGACATCTGCTTTTGGAGCACGGCCTGCAAGGAGTTATACATCATGGTGCCGTTCGACTGCGTCCCTCCGGTTTGCGTCGCAATTGTGTTGTAGAACGTTGGGTTTTGGGCGAAGAACGGGCTCGGGTCGGTGCAAGGCGGAGCCCCGCAAGAGGAATTTGGAAGTAGCACTCTTTGGGTATAAGAGAAGGGCACCATCAAGTGCACCGCTCGCTGGCCGACGTAGCCAACCTGGACGGTGGTATTCCCCCAGAATTGGTGCTGAACGGCTAGGTTCCACTGATCATCGATGGCCGGTTGAACATTCGGGTCCCAAAGGTCAAGAATGGCGCCAGCGAAGCACGAATAATTCACGCACGTACTTGTTGGCGGAGTAGCGGGAATTCCGTCTGTTGTGGTCGAACCTGGTAACGCCGCGCTGTTGTACACCGTATTGATCTGGGCTGGAGTGAAAGGCGGATTCTGAGGTAACCGAAGGTTCGTGCCCGTCCCTTCCAGATAGGAAGAGATAGTGAACGCCCCGCGGATCACCGTATGATCGCCTAGAATTGCTGGGGTCCACGCGAACCCGATGCGCGGTTCGAAGTCCTTTCCGCCATACGTACCATTATAGAGAGCCCGACTGGCTCCATCTTGGCCGGCCAGTTCAACCGCGCCCGTGGCAAAATTATAGTTAGATTGTTGGTTGTTTGCCTCGATCCATGGAGTAAACGCCTGGTAGCGCAAACCGAGATTCAAGGTTAGGCGCTCGGTGACCCTCCATGTGTCTTCAGCGTAGATACCGATAATATTGTCGGACTGCGTCCAGGTTTTGCCGGTGCTGACTCCACGGCCGATGGTGTAAGGAAGGCCGAGGATGAAGTCGGCAGCACCGTATCCAGCGCCTGTAGAGGCGCTACCGATGGTGTCACTGGTAAATCGGCCATCAAACTCCATAAGGCCGAGCTCGCCATTGTTGCCGGGATAGAAGGTCTTGATGATCTCATGATTGAATTCGCCGCCGAATTTGAAGGTGTGCCGGCCGTGCGTCCACGTAACCGTATCTTCGGCCTGGTAGACCTGGTCGTTGAAGCTCTCACCAGTCTCCGCATTCCCCAGGTTGAGGTTCTCATTATCGGTAAAGTTGAGGGCTAGCAAGCCGTCTAGGCCGGCAGGGTTACCGTTTCCGATGCCAAGCGTATTGCCGAATTCGCCCACCCCAGGAGCCCAACTAGTGCCGTTATTCAGCGTGATGTGGCTCCAACCAAAGCGGGCGTCATTGACGAGATTGGGGCCAATGACTCGAGCCCAGTCGCCGACTGTGTTATAGATCGGCGTTGTAGAGAATCCGTTGCCAAGTAACTCGTATGCATTTGCTGACGGATTGTTTTGGAAGGCGCGGGTAAAGCGGCCCGAAATGGTGTCCTTATCCGAGGCCCTGTAATCGACCTTGATGTCGCCTTGATCTACGTTTTGTTGGGAATTCTGAATGTAGGAGGCGTTGTTCTGCAGGCTGGAATTGGTGGGTGTCAGATAGAGCGAAGACGCGAACAGCGCCTGCGCCACCGGGCTTATCATTGCCGACGGAATCTGGTTGTTCATGAACGGCTGGCGAACGGTGGCCGCGGGGGAAGAAGCAGTGCAGACCTGTGTAAAGGACACGCACGGGTTATATAACTGGATGTTTCCGTTGGCTGTTGAATTGCAAACTCCCGCGGTAAAGCCAGCGGGGCAGAGGGCGCTGAAGTCGCCGCTGCGCTCGGCGGTTGTGAGGACAGTTGCCGGGGTGGACGAAGTGGGAATGTCGAAGCGCTGGCCCTGGTAATCCATGAAGAAGAACAACTTATTCTTGAGGACTGGGCCGCCCAAAGTGCCACCAAACATATTCCAGCGCAGTTTGGCCTTTGGAAGGCCGTTGAAATTATTCGACCAGCTATTCGCGTTCAGCACGTCGTTGCGAAGGAACTCCCAAACGTCTCCGTGAAAGCTGTTAGTGCCGGACTTGATGGTTGCGCTAACGACGCCGCCCATGTAACTGCCAAATTCCGCGGGCGCGTTGTTGGTAATCAGGTTGAATTCTTCGATGGCATCCGGAGCCGGGGTGTAGCCCAAGAGATTATCCGAAACCTGATTGTTATCCATGCCGTCGAGCAGGAAGTAGTTTGCTTGCTCGCGGTTGCCGTTGATCAATGGACGGCCGCCATAGCCGCCCGTATTGTTGCCATTGTTGAAGCTGCTGGGATCCGTAGAAACCGCGCCTGGAGCAAGCAGAGTCAATTGGACGTAATTGCGAGAGGCCAGAGGCAGGTTATCATTCGTGGCCGCGTTGATAATGGTGTCGACTTGCGTCGTCTCCGTTTTCAGGACGGGCGCGGCGCCGGTCACTTCGACCGTTTGGGCCATCTGTCCGACTTTCATCGCGACGTCGAAACGTGCGACCTGATTTAAGGTCAGAACAAACGCGGGGTAGGACACCGACGCGAATCCCGACTTTTCCACCTTGAGTTCATAATTGCCCACAGGCAATTGTGAGACACGATATAATCCATCCTCGTTCGTCGCGGCGTTATAGGTGACACCTCGTTCTACGGACGTGACGGTGACATTGGCTCCGACAATTGCCGCCCCGCTCGCATCTGTAACCGTTCCCGTAATCGTGGCCGTGACGGCCTGACCCCGAACGGCTGGCGCTCCGATTGAAAAGAGCACGAGCGCAGCGCTGGCCATCAGCCAACAAACTTGTCGCAATCTGTTCATAACTATCGCTCCCCCAAAGCGGTTGCTGGGCGCGGCCAGGCAACCACTTTCTTTTCTAAATTTAGAATCGATCCACAACCCCCAAAGCTCACAATAGGCCCGATGCCGAGTAGCTATATAGCGGAAGTTTGCGCTTGTCAAGAAGAAACTAATCTTTTATAACAGTTCCGACGCGGTGCCTTATAGCACCAAAATTTGTCTGCTCTATATCACTAGATTGGCCGGGGAGGGGGTGCGTCCCTTCCTGGCAAGCTCCGGGGTATACAAATTGCGAAGTTTGGTTCGCGGGGCTTTTTCTGAGGTTTTCGAAAACGGGCAAGACGAGCGCCAGCTGCTAAGACTTTTTCATAGTTCGTTCGTCTTCATTGTTTGTTCGTATCGGGCCCGGAGTTTTGTTACGGCAGCTCTCCAGCTTACGGTCGAGTCAAGTCGAGGGAATTGAGATGCTAGCGAAAAGAACAAATGGAATTCCGGCCTACAAGCGTATCCAGGGAGCCATTCGAAAAGGGATCGAGTCCGGAGAATTGCGGCCCGGTGATATGGTCGACTCGGAAAGAGAGCTTGCAAAACTTCATGACGTGAGCCTGATGACCGCGCGGCATGCGCTTGCGTCCTTGGAGAGCGAGGGAGTGGTCGAGCGGCGGCGCGGAGTGGGCACCTTCGTCGCTACTCCGAAAATCCACTTCAACAAATTGATGAGTTATACGGAGCAGATGGGGAGCCGCAGTTTGATGGCGGGCTCGAAAATTCTTTTTGCCAGAATTATCGATAATGAAGAAGAAGTGACGGCGAGGCTGGCGCTTTCGCCCAGAAGCCGCGTGCTGAAACTCGAGCGACTCCGGCATGCTGCCGGCGAACCTTTTGCACTCGAGACGTGTTACCTCTCCGCCGGGCAGTTTGCTGGGTTGCAATCGGCGCCACTCCACAAGGAGTCTTTGTTTTCGACTTTGGAGCGCAATTATGGCGTGGAACTGGGCTATTCGGATGAAGAAGTCGATGCTACGACGGCGGATCCCAGAACTGCGGAACTATTGGGCATACCTAAGCGCGAAGCTCTTCTGCGTATCCGGCAAGTCATCTACTCCACGAAAGGCGTTGTCGTGCTTTACGTTCTCGGGCTGTATCGTTCCGACCGACACAATCTCGTCATTCGACGATATCGATAGGCCGTGTTCTTCGCGCATCGCCGGAATTTCGTTAACTTGAGAATTCTGCAGTTATCGACGCGAACGCTCAGAAGACAGTCCCGCGGACCCGCTATTCCGGAACGACTTTCGTCCTAAAGGTGAATCCAACCAAAATGGATAAGCGCCAAAGTGCTGCAACCGACGATGATCCACAGGGTCAGTCCTTGAAGAAGCGGGCGAACACCAACTTTCTTGAGCGTTTCCCGACTCAATCCCGTCCCGATCAAGAACAGTGTCACTGTGAGGCCGATCTTGCCAAGGTGACTGAGGGTTCCGAACGCCGGTTTGAAAGTGGGGAGCAGCGTATTGGAGAGCGCCGCAAGACAGAAGAAAAGAATAAACCATGGCCACTTGATGCGTGCTTTGCTCTTCAAGATGATCGCGGTGAGCAAAGAAAGCGGAACAATCCAGAGGGCACGCACCAGTTTGACGGTCGTACCGACCGCCAGCGCCGTTGCGCCATATTTGGCCGTGGCCCCCACCACGGAACTTGTGTCGTGGATGGCCAACGCCGACCAAAGACCGAATTGAGTTTGGGTCAGGTGAAGCGCCAGGCCAACAACAGGGAAAAGGAACAGCGCCACGGAATTAAGGACAAACACCGTCCCGAGCGAGACGGCCATCTCTTCATCGTTGGCGTCGGCGATGGGTCCGACGGCGGCTATCGCGCTGCCACCACAAATGGCGGTGCCGGCGCAAATTAGGAAGGACGATTTCTTTCCAACATGGATGAGATAACCCAAGCCGATGCCGACGATCATGACGGTCGTGATGCTAAGAGCCGTGTACAAAAAGCCGGAACGACCGACCTGAACAACTTCGTGGAGATTCATCCCGAAGCCAAGCCCCACTACAGAAGCCTGAAGAAGAAATCTGGCGAGTGCCTTGCTCTCGACAAGAAATGGGTGCGCCAGAGCAAGACCGTAAACAAGGCCGCCAAGGAGGGCAAATGGCGGGGAAACCAGGCCGCTGGCCGTCAGAATGATTCCCAAGAAGAAGAGCTTCTTGCCCATGGAAAGAGTCTGCGCTGAGCCCGGAAGCTCTGTCCAAGCAGCAATTTCAATCGGTCATAAGCTGGACTTATCGGTTGGAAGTGCTTGAGCGGCTGGGCCTTCGCAACGTGCCGGAAAGGAGATGCCCTCGCGCAAGTGCGAAGCTCCGGAAAGCGCTGGGCGGCCCTTGTGGCTCAGGACCGGTACAGGAAATGAGGGAGAAGTGCCGCGCGATTTTTAAACCTTTGACTTCCACCACCTTCAGCACGCCCAGTTCGAGCTCTTTCGAGATGGCCCAGCGTGAAACGAAACCAATTCCAAGCCCGGCTTCGACGGCGGACTTGATCGACTCTGTGGAATCCAGGTTCATTACACTCTTGAAGGACTTCAGTTTGAGGCCCGCTTTTTCAAGCGCAGTCTCGACGACCCGCCGCGAGCCAGAACCCTGCTCTCGTAAAAGCAAATCGAAACCGAGGAGCCCTTGTGCGGAGAAATGACCGTGTGCGAGCTCCCGTCGCGTGATGAGCACCAACTCATCTTGCATGAACGGCTCCGCGCGGACTCCGCGTTTGCGGGCAGGGCCTTCGATGAGACCCAATGCCGCTTTGCCTTTAAGCAGTAGCTCCACAATTTCTTCTGTGTTGCCACTCTGCATGGATAGTTTCACGCGTGGATGCTCCGCGAGAAAAGCGCCAATCAGCCTCGGAAGAACGTACTGGGCAATCGTGGTCGAGACTCCGAGGGAAAGCTCGCCGGAGAGCTTGCCGTCCTTCGCTCCGAGTTCCTGCTCTGCGGCGCTGGCCAGCATTTCCATTTTCTTCGCGTAGCGCAGAAGGATGGCGCCCTGCGGGGTGAGGGAAACTCGGTTAGCGGCGCGATCAAAGAGGCGCACAGCCAGTTCGTCTTCAAGCGCCTTGATCTGAAGCGTGACCGCGGGTTGCGTAAGGAAAAGGTGTTCCGCCGCCTTGCGAAAATTCAAATGCTCGGCCACGGCACGAAATACTTTCAGGCGAAAGTTCTCCAACTGAGCCACAGGGTAATTATCCACGGAAACGCCTGGAGACTCACCTCGGTGCTCAAAGGAATAAGCTAGATAGGCTATTGATGTTTACCTCGCACTGCGCGCAGCATCACCGTCGCCTTTTTGCTTAACTTTTGATAAAGTGCACCCTCCAGAACGTTCGGCCCCTCTCAAGCAGGAGGTAATCATGGCGGATCTAGATCTGCGTCCTCTCTCTCTCTTGGCGAAATTCTCGATCGGACGTTTTCGCTGTATCGCAGGAATTTCCTCTTATTCGTGGGGATCACTGCAATTCCGCAGGTGCTGGTTTTGGCGATGAATCTGGCTCAGACATCGCTCATAAGATTCCCGAACGCAAGACGGCCCGTACCGGTCGAACAGTTTCAAGTGAGCTCGGTCGGCGGCTTGGCGGCGTTTGGGTTAGCGTGGCTTTTTATCGGTTTGATCGTCTACATGGTTGCATACCTTTTCGCGCAAGGTGGAACGGTGTTCGCCGTCTCGGAGCTTTATTTGGGGCACAAGATCACCATCGGAGCGGCGCTAGGCCGGATGCGCGGTCAATTGTTGAGCTTGTTCGGGGTCATTGTGCTGAACGGACTGGCGATCATGGGTGCGACCCTCTTGTTGATTATCCCGGGGGTTTACGTGGCTTGCCGGTTGATCGCTTGTGTGCCGGCCGCGCTACTCGAGGATCTTGGGCCGCGAAGCTCACTGGAGCGCAGCTTCAGTCTTACGAAAGATTTCGCGGGCCGCGCTTTTGTGATCTTCTTTCTTTATTTTGTGCTGGCGTACGCCGCGACGATGCTCTTCTCGTTTCCTTTTCTGGTTGGAGTCGGTCTCTCGGCAAGGAATCCAGAAGCCATGCGTATGTGGGTCGAGCTATCCCACGTCGGACAATTTATTGCAGGGGTTCTCGTCGGCCCGTTCCTTACGATTGCTACAGCGGTGTTCTACTATGATTTGAGGGTTCGCAAGGAAGCTTTTGACTTGCAGCTTATGATGAACCCCACCGGGCCGATTTCGTCCGGAACGCCAGGCGTGGCGAGAATGCTCTCGTAAGAGGGCCGGGGCAGCCAATCAGATGCTCCGTACAGGTGCGCATGACCCGAGCTTTTTCATTTGTGTTTGCGCTACTAGCATTCGGCGGAAGTCCCGCCATGTTTGGCGAGGGCCAGCGCGCCGCCTCTAAGTCCGCAAGCTCTGCCCTTTCCGAATACGATGCGACCTCCTTCGCCGCCGAACTTCGCCGCATTGCAGCGGTCCTGGAAAAGAAACCTACCAAACGCCAGAAGGCGGCGTTGCAGGACAGCCTGCCGAACGAATGGACGGTGGCCACCCCCGAAGGCCCCTATTTAATCTCTTCAGAGCCACTGAGAAATCAGCTCGCGTCTGGCTCGGAAGAGCTGGCACAGGTATGGGTTGAGCACCTGGCGGAGGAAGTTGAATCCTCCATAAGAACGGCCCCAAATTCACCGCTAGCGCGCCGCGAGCTGACGCGGATTCTCGCGCGCCACGAGTTTGCAGGGGTGGCGCCTCCCGGCGCCTGGGAATTGTTCCGGCAGCGCGTGGCAATGTGGTTTGAGCGGATCCTCGGAAGATTATTTGGCGGCATTGCGCGGTATCCCATCGGCGCAGAAATTTTGTTTTGGGTGCTGGTCCTAGTCGCAGTGAGATTTATTGCGACGTGGCTCTTCCGCTACTTCGCGAGCAGCGAAAGAATGCATGCGCTGCCATCGAAAGCCCCGGTCGTTGACGTGCGAACTTGGCAAGAGTGGGTCCGCGCCGCCCGCGAAGCTGCAAAGAACGGAGACTACCGCGAAGCGGTGCATTGCGCGTATTGGGCGGGAGTTGTTCGGCTCGAAGATACGGGAACTCTGCCGAAAGACCGCACGAAAACTCCACGGGAATTCCTGCGCCTCTTGGCTGAGCCGATTCCCGGCCAGTTAATAGCATCGCCGACCCATCGCGAGCCGCTTGCGGTCCTGACCAATGCACTCGAGCGCGTCTGGTATGCGAACCGCGGAGCCGCCCCCGCGGATTTCAGCGAATCTCTTCGTCAACTGGAGGCGCTGGGATGCTCGCTGGAGTAGCTCCATCCGACCGCAAGATTTTACTGATTGGCGGAGGGCTGCTCGTTTTGATGCTGGCTGCGAGCGTACTCTTGGCGCCTCCCGCCGAGCAGGCCGAAACGCTCATTCCTTCCACCTACTCGTCCCAATCCGGCGGAGCGCTCGGAGCTTATTTGCTTCTCTCGGAGCTCCATTATCCGGTTAGGCGGTGGGAAAGTCCGCCGACCGAACTTGATGTTGATCCAGAAACCGTAATGCTCATACTCGCCGAACCGGTTCAGCCACCCAGCAAGAAGGAGCAAAAAGCGCTGGCCGAATTCGTGGAAGAGGGAGGGCATGTTCTCTTCACGGGATCGAACATTCGTTCCTATTTTCCGAATGCGCTGCTGTCGAATGCTCCGCCGGAACCCGGCTGGAAAACATTTAGTCCGATCATCCCCAGCCGCGTCGAGCATGGAGTGCGGCGCGTAACTCTCCAGCCCGCGGCGTATTGGGGCAAGCTAAGCCCCTATCAGCTTGCACTCTACGGCGAGCCAGATGCGCCTGCGGTGGTGAGCTGGTCGCTTGGCGATGGCGAAATCCTCTGGTGGGCCGGTTCGACCCCATTGACCAATGCAGGAATCACGAAGGATGACAATCTTCCGTTCTTCCTGAACACCGTCAGGAATTGGTCGGGAGGCGCGCCTTACTATATTTATTGGGACGAGTATTTTCACGGCCAGCGAAGCTCACTTTGGAGTTACGTCGGCAGGACCGCGCTGGCGTGGGGCCTGTTGCAGTTTGCATTGCTCGCCGTCGCGATAGTCTTAACGTTCAGCCGCAGGAGCGGCCCGGTATACGTGCCCGCGGGCGTATCGAGATTGTCGCCGCTGGAGTTCGTCGATACCCTCGGAGGCTTGTACCAGCGCGCGGGTGCAGCGTCGTCCGCGGTTGGCGTTTCCTATCAGCGGTTGCGTTCGGTTCTGGCCCGGCAACTTGGTTTGCCCTCAATCACGCCCGACGGCGAACTCGGGCTGGCTGCCGAGCAGCGCCTCGGATGGAAAGACGAGGGCGTCGGCGAGTTGTTGCGGCGCGCTGCGACGTCGAAATTCGCCGCGAAGTTTTCCCAGCATGACGCGCTCGAACTTGTCCAGAGCCTCGAACGGTTCACAAACCGGTTGACCGTCCGGTCTCGAATTCGCAAGGAGAAAACCTAAACGTGCAATATCTATCGGAACTTGCCACTCAAGTTCGCCAGGAGCTTTCGAAAATCATTATCGGCCAGCGGGAAGTCGTGGACCAGTTGCTCCTAGTATTGGTATGCGGCGGCCATGTGGTCATCGAAGGCGTTCCGGGACTTGCGAAAACACTTGCGGTGAAATCGCTGGCGCGCATCCTAGGCCTCGGTTTCCAGCGCGTTCAGTGCACCGCGGACCTCATGCCCGCGGACGTCACGGGGACCAATGTCTTCAATCTGAGCAACAGCACTTTTTCCTTGCACCGCGGGCCCATTTTCACCGACCTGCTTCTCGTGGACGAAATCAACCGCACCTCGCCCCGAACACAAGCGGCCCTTCTCGAAGCCATGGAAGAACGCCAGGTGACCATCGATGGCGTCCGCTATCCCTTGCCCCAGAATTTTACCGTTCTGGCGACGCAAAACCCTATAGAGTTTGAAGGAACTTATCCTCTTCCCGAAGCTCAGCTTGATCGCTTTCTCTTGAAAATTCGCGTCTCCTACCCTTCCGCACAGGAGGAGATGCAAATTCTCTCCCAGTACGAGAAAGGGTTCGATCCGCGGAAGCTCGAAGAAATTGCGATCACGCCGCTTGATCCGTCTCTGCTTCCCTCCGCGCGCCGCGAAATCGAAAGCGTGCGCATCGAGCCGACTCTCTACTCTTACGTGGTCGCGCTCGCGCGCCGCACTCGCGATTGGCCGGCGATCTCTCTGGGCGCCAGTCCCCGCGCCGCTGTGGGACTTTTTTTCGTCGCGCGAGCCATCGCCGGAATGGACGGCCGTGATTACCTTCTGCCAGATGATGTGAAGTCCGCCGCGCTTCCCGTCCTGCGGCATCGCATTCTGCTCAAACCGGAAGCAGATCTCGAAGGTCTAACCACCGATCAAGTCATCCAGCAGGTCATCGCCGCCGTGGAAGTTCCGAAGTGAGGAGTCGCGCGTGAATTCGCAAGCGCCCCTGATTCCAGCCGAGATGGCAGCGCGTGCCCGGCCGCTGGGCCGGTTGTCTTTTGGATTTGGTCCGCGCTTCTTTGTGATGTTGCTCTTGGGATTGTTATGGCTCGTCCCGGCCTGGTGGTCGCCTCGGCTCATTGTTGCGATGTTCCTATGGGACTTCGTGACTTTTCTGGCGTTCGTGGCGGATTTTTCGCGCATGCCGAAGCCGCGAGATTTGGAAGTGCGCCGTTCCTGGGAGCGCGCTCCTTCTCTGGCGCGGCCGAGCGAAGTGATGTTAGCCGTTCGAAATTTGTCGGGCACCGCGATTCGTTGCTTTCTCACCGACGAAACGCCGGCTTCGCTGCGCGACACACCTCCTCGGATGCAACTTTCCGTGCTTGCGAATGGTGCCGCGAGCGCACAGTACGAAACATTGCCGCGCCAGCGCGGGGATGTCCGTTTGGGACGGCTATTTCTTCGCTACCAGAGTTGGCTGGGACTCGCGGAGCGCTGGGCCGCCGCCGAGATTGCGCAAACGGCCCGCGTCCTTCCCGATGTCGAACAGGCCCGGCAGCACGCACTGTACTTGATCCGCAGCCGGCAAGTAGTAATGGAAAAACGCCGGCGCCGCCAGCGCGGACTTGGGCGCGAATTCGAAAGCCTGCGCGATTACCGTCAGGGGGACGACCTTCGCGACGTCTGCTGGACGGCGACCGCAAGGCGCCATCAACTCACGACGCGCATATTCGAAATTGAGCGCAGCCAGGCCGTTTGGATTGTGCTCGACGCCGGCCGTTTGCTTCGAGCGGAGATTCAGGAAGCGCAAAGTGAACTATCTCTCTCGAAACTCGATTACGCCGTCAACGCGGCACTCTCACTAGCGCAGGTCGCCACGCAATGCGGCGACCGAGTCGGGCTGCTCGCGTACGGCCGGGGCATCCAGCAAAACGTCCGCGCAGGCCGCGGCCCGCTGCATCTGCGAACCATCGTGGATTGTCTTGCACAGGTTCACGGCGAGCCATCGGAAGCGGATCACTCCCGCGCGGCACGCGTGTTGCTTACGGAGCAGAGCCGTCGCAGCCTGGTTGTTTGGATCACCGATTTTGCCGAAACGCCAACGACTCCAGAAGTAATCGAATACGCGATGCAGATGACCCAGCGGCATCTGGTGGTTTTTGCCGCGATGAACCAGCCGGACCTTACTGCTTTGGCGGAGACCACGCCGCGAAATCCCGAGGAAATGTACAGGCACGCAGCGGCGCTTGAAATTGCGCACCGGCGCGATCTGCTTCTCCGTGAGCTTCGCCAGCGAGGCGTATTTGCGTTCGAACTGGTTCCAGGTCTGCTTGCCTCGAGTTTGGTGAATCAGTATCTGGACATTAAGGAGCGGAACTTGCTGTAGACGGTTTCGCCGGCGTTCGATTTACGAGGAACAGGTAGGTCAACAAGGCCGCAAAGAGAACCGCGGCCAGCAAGAACTTCATTCCGACTGGGGCGTTGCTCGGAGAGAAAAACCCCTCAATTATGCTGGCAACCACAAGCAGTGGAATGGTTCCGAGCAATAGGCGGGCTCCGCGTCCGCCTGCGGCCGCCAGCGACTGTCTTCTCGGCAGAAGGCCGGGAAACAAAAGTCCTCGCGCGATTTCCAGTCCCGCTCCACCGGCGATGAAGATGGCCGGCAATTCCAGAACACCGTGCGGCGCGACAAAGCTCCAGAGTTGCAGCGCCATTCCCGCTTTCCACGTGGCTGCGCCAATCACGCCAATGAGCAGGCCGTTCACTACCATCATCCAGATGGTTCCCAGCCCTGCGGTAATTCCCAAGGCGAAGGTGCTGAAGGCCACGGAAAGATTGTTGGTCATGATTCCTGAAGAAGCGAGCGGCTTGATTGTGACAATCGAGTGTGTCCACATCTCGCGGCGTTCGATCGTCTCCATCATCTGCGGGCCAAGCAGCCTGTAGGAAAACCCCGGGTCATGCGCCGCCACGATCCAGGCTCCCAGGCCGGCGACGGCAAATATGGCCACTGCAAGGAGCGTTTGGGGAAGCGTTTCCCGAAAAATATTTGGGTAGGTTTTGCTGTAGAATTGCACAATCGCGCTGATTTTCGGTCTATGCCCGTGGTAAATGAGATTGTGGCCGCGTCCGAGAAGCTGGTTCAGGTAAGCCGCCAGTTGCTTGCTGGTGGCATCCTCGCGCACGGCCGCCAGGTCCGAAGCTGTTTGTCGATATAATAGGCCAAGTTCCTGCAATTCACTGTGGCTGAGCGCAGTGACACCGCGGCCCGATTTCTGCACGAGCTCTTCGAGCCGTGCCCAATAGGGTTTGCGTTTCTCCAGCCAGCGGATGGAAACCATGTCCTCGAACCTGCCCGGCAGCGCCCCGTTAAGCGCCTATACGGATAAGCTTACCATTGATACGCCGGAGCAAACCGCGCTCGATTTTGCGATTGCCGGTATCGGAAGCCGCTTCTTAGCCCTCGCTCTGGACACCCTAATTCAAATATTGATCTCCCTCATCGTTGGAATTGGCGGGAGCGTAGCGATTGTTGCTTTGTCCGCGGTGCTGCCGAAAGGAGCGATTTGGGGATCCGCAATCCTCGTCTTGTTTTTCTTTTTCCTTTATTTCGGTTACTTCGCGCTCTTTGAGATCATTTGGAACGGACAGACTCCTGGAAAACGCAAGGCGGGAATTCGCGTGATCAAGGATTCTGGCCGGCCGCTGACCCCGGCGGAAACCATCGCCCGCAATTTGTTGCGCATCGTCGATTGGCTTCCCGGATTTTATGCGATAGGCCTGGCGAGCGCACTTCTCAACAAAGAAAATAAACGCCTGGGCGATTTGGTCGCGGGATCAATCGTGATCCGCGAAACTGCCATTAGTGATTTGAAGCTGGCCTGGCAGGTTGCGGAAGCGCCCGTGGATCCTGTGCTCACCTCACTAGGCGCCGCAAATCTAACGGCCGATGAACTTGCTCTCATCGATTCGTTTCTAACGCGCCGCTCGGAACTTGATTACGATGTCCGCGTTCGCATGGCCGACCAAATCTTTTCCCGTCTCAAACCGAAGCTTACGATTCCCACTGAGAACAGTCTGTCCATCGAAAAGATCCTTGAAACTCTCGCCTACGAGCGCCGCGCTTCTGGGAGATATTCGTAGGTGGGTCAAAGGCAATCTCCGTTCAAGGGAAACGCACCTTGCTCGGTGGGCACTGCACTTGGCTTACTGCTGCCAGCCGCCGCCGAGGGCGTTGTAAAGCTGGACGAGCGCGAGCCGCTCATTGAGTTGGGCTTGCGCGAGGTTGAGCTGCGCCGCGAAGTAATTCGTCTCGCTCGTCAGCACTTGTAAGTAGCTCGCGCCTCCATGCTGGTAAAGGGTGTTCGAAAGCCGATCCGTTTCCTGCGCTGCCGTCGTCAACAACTCTTGTTGCTGCCGGTATTCGATGTTCTTCTGGTAAGCCACGAGCGAGTCGGAAACCTGTTGGAAGGCTTCCGCGATTGTCTGTTTATACGTGACAAGCAACTGTTGTTTCTGCGCCTCGGCAAGACGCATGCCCGCATGGAGCCCTCCCGCTTCAAACACGGGTTGTGTAAGGCCTGCCGCGGTGTTCCAGAGCCCAGCAGATCCGGTGAGGAGCCTGCTCAGCGCATAGCTTTCGAATCCCGCCGTTCCAGTGAGAGAAATGCTTGGAAAATACGCGGCCTTAGCGACACCAATCTCGGCATTTGCCGCGATCAAGCTTTCTTCGGCGGCGCGGATGTCCGGGCGCCGCTCGAGCAGCTCAGAAGGCAGCCCGGCGGGAATGCCGGGGGAATTTGTTTGCGCGGTGAGCGCGCGTCCTCTGGGAATTGAGCCCGGATTGTGGCCGAGCAAAATGCTGAGCAAATTTTCTTGCTGCGCAATCTGGCGTTCCAGGTCGGGAATTGTTTCCGCGGCCGTATAAACAAGCTGTTCCGATTGCCGCACATCGAGCATTGAGGCAGAGCCGTTCTTCGCGAGAACGTTGGTGAGCCGAAGCGAATCCTGGCGCGAACTTAGCGTGCTCTTGGAGAGCTGCAGCGCGAGATCAAGCTCGCGAAGCTGGAAATAAGCGGTAGCGACGCTCGATACCACCGAAGTGAGTACCGCCCGGCGTCCCCATTCGGACGCAAGCAGGTTCGCGCGTGCTGCTTCCGTCTCCCGGCGGTATTTTCCCCAGAAATCCAGATTCCAGAGGACGGAGACATTCAACTGTCCTGCGTTTGCCTCATAAGAGGGAAATGCGCCGGAAATCTTCGGATTCCGCTCACTGAAAAGTTGGGCGCCCGCGCCCACCATCGGAAACTGATTTGCACGGGCGATGCCGAGCTGAGCTTGCGCCTGAAGGACTCGTGCGGCGGCGATTTGCGCGTCGTAGTTCTGTTGCAGCGCGGTGCGAATCAATTGCTGTAAGACAGGGTCCTGAAAAACTTCCCACCATTTTTCATTCCCCAGGGATTCCACCGATCCCACGGAAGCCTGGCTCGTGCCCTCGCCGCGATAGGAGCCCGGCGCGTCAATCGCCGGACGGTTGTATTTCGGTCCAACCATGCAGCCCCCGAGCAAAAGTGCAATCGCCAGGTGCGCCAGTATCCTCATATCAATCGCTCTCCTGAGGCGCTGCGCCGGCGGGATTATTTGCCAGGCTTAGCCGGTCTCCGGCCGAGAGCTTCTCTACAAAATAGAAAATCGCAGGGATGAAAAAGATGGCGATCGCGCTGGCGGCCAGCATTCCGCCAATCACGGTAGTGCCCATGATTTTTCGGGCTACCGATCCCGCGCCGGATGCAAACCACAGTGGCGTGCATCCGAGAATGAACGCCAGCGAGGTCATCAAGATCGGCCGGAGGCGGAGCCTCGCTCCACCGAGCGCTGCTTCCACCAGAGGCTTGCCCTGTTCATATTCATCCTTGGCAAATTCGACGATCAGAATCGCGTTCTTGGCGGCCAGACCAATCAGCATCACAAGGCCGATTTGCGAATAAACGTCGTTTTCCATCTGGACCATATACGCCGGATAGAACGCTTGCGTGAACAAACGCCGCAAGAGCAACACGCCAAACGCGCCGAACACCGCCACAGGCGTGCTCAGAAGCACGCTGAATGGGAGCGACCAGCTTTCATAGAGTGCCGCCAGGATCAGAAATACAAATAGAATCGATATCCCAAAAATAGTCGTCGAGGATATGCCTTTTTCAGCCTGCTTCTCTTGAAAAGACATGCCCATATAGTCGTAGCCCATGTTGTGGGGCATCGTCTGGGCAAACACTTGTTCGAGCGCAGCGGTGGCTTGATCCGAACTGTAGCCGGGCCCGGCATTGCCATTGATTTGAGCGGATGGATACTCGTTGTAGTGCATGATGAATTCGGGGCCGAATCGCGGCTCGAATTTCGTCAAGGCGGAGAGCGGAACCATGGTGCCGGCTTTGTTCCGAACGTAGAATTGCGCGGCATCCTGTGCGGTTGTCCGAAAATTGCCTTCCGCCTCCAAGTACACCTGCCACTGCCGCCCGAATCGATTGAAATAATTTACGAAGAGACCGCCCATATAGGTTTGCAGCGCCGCATAGACGTCGGAAATGGGAACGCCCTGTTTTAGTACTTTGTCGCGATCCACCTGCACAAATTCCTGCGGCACGTTGGGCAGCAACGAAGAATTGATGCCTGAGATCTCCGGGCGCTTGCGGGCGGCCGCCATGAATTTATCCACATTCGCGGCCAGGTAGGGAATATCCTCCCCGCCGCGATCCTCAAGAACAAATGTGAATCCACCGGAAGTGCCCACGCCGGGAATCGCAGGCGGAGAAAAACTGAAAGCGCTTCCTTGCGGCAAACTACCGAGCACCTGATTCAGGTGCGCCTTGATCGCTTGAAATTGCTCGGCTTGTTCTTTGCGATGCGTCCATGGCTTCAAGGTGACGAAGAAAAAAGCGTTGTAGCTGGTCTGGACGTAGCTGAGTAGGCTGAAGCCGATGACGCTCGTCGTGTATTCGACTCCGGGCGTTTTGGCGAGAACGGCCTCCACTTGTCTCGCCGCTTGATCCGTGCGCTGAAGCGAAGCCGCAAGCGGAAGCTGGAGGTTGACGAAGATGTAGCCTTGATCCTCGTCGGGTAAGAAACCCGACGGCAGCTTCTTGCCAAGAAAAACGGCCGCGACTCCGAAGAGCGCCAGGACGAGGACGGCCACGACGCTTTTGCGAATGAGCGCTCCACTGGCGCTTATGTAGCCGTCCGTGGCGCGCTTGAACCCACGGTTGAACCAATCAAAGAACCTTCTGAGCAGACCTTTGCTGGGTTTCCTGGGTCGAAGCAGCAACGCCGCGAGAGCAGGGCTGAGGCTAAGCGCATTGAACGCTGAAATGATGACGGAAATTGCGATGGTCACCGCGAACTGCTGATATAGGCGTCCCGTAATCCCGGGTATGAATGCCGTCGGCACGAAGACCGCGGAGAGCACCAGGGCGATGCCGATCACGGGCCCTGAAATCTCTTCCATGGCTCTCAGAGCCGCGGCTTTCGGGGCCAGGCCTTCTTCGATATGGCGCTCGACGGCTTCCACAACGACAATCGCATCGTCCACCACCAAGCCAATGGCAAGCACCAGCCCGAACATGGAGAGCGTATTGATTGAGAATCCGAACAAGGGAAAGAAGGCGAAGGTGCCGACTAACGAGACCGGTACGGCCAGGAGCGGAATCAGCGTGGCGCGCCAGCCCTGGAGGAAGATGTAAACAACAATGATCACCAGCACCAGCGCGATGACGAGCGTCAGCACAATTTCACGAATGCCTTCGCTTACAGCCTTCGTTTGATCCAGCGAAACGACATAATCCATGTCCGGCGGGAATCGTTCCTTCAGTTGAGCGATCAGCGTCCTGACTTCCTTCGCGTCATCGACGGCATTGGAGCCTGGAAGCTGATAGATGGCGAGGATGGCGCTCGGTTTTCCGTTCATGCGGCCCATCAGCGTGTAGCTTTGGACGCCGAGCTCGATGCGCGCCACGTCCTTCACGCGCACCGCGCCTCCGTCAGGATTCTCACGAATAATGATGTCGCCGAATTCTTCGGGCGTGATCAAGCGGCCCTGCGCCCGCACCGAATACGTGAACTCCTGGCCTGCGGGAGTCGGTTGGCCGCCGATTTGTCCCGCGGGATTCACGGTGTTCTGCGATTGAACCGCGTCGACCACATCGGAAACGGTAATTCCGAGTTTGGCCAGAAGATCGGGTTTGAGCCAAATCCGCATGGCGTACTGCCCAGAGCCGAAAATCTGCACGTTGGCAATTCCGGGTAGCCGAGTAACCGGATCGTCGAGATTGATGTACCCATAGTTCGCTAGGAATTGCGCATCGTACGTTCCGTGCGGGGAATAGAGCGCCACCAGCATCAGCGGAGCAGACGTGGATTTCTGAACGGTCACGCCATACTGAGCGACCGTGGATGGGAGCTGCGCCGCAGCCTGCGTCTCCCGCATCTGGGTCAGAATCAGGTCCGTGTTCGGGTCGGTCTGCACGTCAAAATCCACAATCATGGTCATCTGGCCGTTGGCGGTTGCGTTGACCGAATACATGTAGTTCATGTTGTCCACGCCGCTCATCTGTTCCTCGATGGGCGTGGCGACCGACTGCGCGAGCGTTTGCGCATCCGCGCCAACGAACGTGGCCTGTATTTTTGCTTCGGGCGGAACAATGCTTGGAAATTGCGCGACAGGCAGCCGGAGAATTGAGATCGCGCCGATGAGCACGGTTAGAATTGCAATTACCATCGCGACGATCGGGCGATTGATGAAAAACTTGGACATATCTCACTTGCTCCCAGAACCAGGGTTGAAAGCGACGGGCGTTACCATGCTTCCGTCTTTGACTTTTTGCGTGCCTTCCGCGACAACACGATCTCCAGCTTTCAAACCTTTGTTGATAACCCACATCGTGTCCACTCGCGCGCCGGCTTCGACGGTTCGAATGGTGACCTTATTGTCCGGTCCCACCACTGCGACCTCATCTGCGCCCTGCAGTTCGCTGACTGCGCGCTGTGGGACCAACAATGCCCCTTTTTGAATCTGCGTTACCGCGCGCACCTTGCCGTACTGCCCAGGACGCAGGATATTGCCGGGATTGGGAAACGCTCCCGCAATTCTGATCGTCCCCGTTTGTTGATCTACCTGGCGGTCCGCGAAGAGGATTCTTCCGCTATGAGCGAAGGTGCTGCCGTTCGAGAGGATTAGTTGCAGCGGAATCGTCGAACTGTCGGATAGCAAGTTCACCGTATCCGGGTTGAGCTTGCCGGCAATTCGAAGATACTCGTCGCCCGTGATAGGGAAGTAGGCTTTGATGGGATTCACTTGCGATACAGCCGCCAACACAGTTGTAGGCGTTACAAGATTGCCGACTTGGACTTGCGCAATCCCCGCAATTCCGCTGATGAGTGAGCGGACCTTCGTGAAGCCGAGGTTCAATGACGCCTGCTCCACGGCCGCTTGCCCAGCTTCCACGGCCGCTTTTGCCGCTAGTTCGATTTGCCTGTCGGTGTCGAGTTGGCTCTGGGGGATGGCTTGCGCCTGCGCTTCCGGAATATCTCGCTGTACGTTGAGAGTGGCGTTGCCGAGTTGCGCTTTCGCTTGCGCCAGTTGTGCTTTTGCCTGATCCAACACGGCCTGAAATGGCCGCGGATCGATCTCAAAAAGCACTTCGTCCTTGTGTACGAACGAACCTTCCCGGTAATCCTGCTTAATAAGATAGCCGCTCACCTGTGGCTCTATCTGCGCATTTACGTATCCATCGAGCGTGGCCACCCATTCACTCTCGATGCGAACGTCTTTTTGGATCACCGTCGCGACCTCTACTTCCGGCGGACGGGGTGATCGCGCCGAAGAAACATTCTGCTGACACCCGGCGCAAAAGCAAAAGAAGAGGAGCGTGCCAAACAGGCTGAAAAGGGAACTAGTCCAAGTGCGAGTGCCAAGTCGCCAACGGTTCAATCGATTCTCCTATCGCGTGCGACAGCCATGCTTCGCGCGTACGCTATCAATCCCTTGCTCACCATCTAGATTCGCTGCGCTTCAGTTTGGGTACGTGACGCTGGGCCAGAACGAACGCAAAGTCGCCGATAATCGCAACCTACCCATTTGCGAGACCTCTGTACTGGGTCCCAGGGCCCCCCTAACTCGCACTACAACAGACGTACCGCATCAGTTTCTGGTTATTGCATAGTTGCAGACAACTATTTCTCCTGCGGAAAGCGTCTTCTTCTTAAGCGCGCAGAGCGCCTACAATATTGTCTATGACTCAACGAACCTATCTTTCCGCGGCTGCATTGGCGGCCTGGCTGCTTTTCCCCTTTTTTCTCTTCGCCGATGGCGCGAACTTTGATCTGGATGGCCCTGCGTTGCATGTTCGTGTGACGCGCGGCAAGCAAACACTCGACATCGGGCAGGTTCCGAATCTTCAGGATGGCGACAAGCTGTGGATTCAGCCGGCCTTCCCAGCGGGCCAGACTGTTCGCTATCTGCTGATCGTCAGTTTCCTCCGTGGTGCGACAAATCCGCCGCCTGAGGAGTGGTTCACGAAGGCCGAGACGTGGGTTGATCCCGTGCGCGGCAAGGGCGTCACGGTCACCATTCCCCCGGGGGCGCAGCAGGCGCTTCTGATGCTTGCGCCCGTAACTGGCGGCGACTTTACGACTCTTCGAGGCGCCGTTCGCGGCAGGCCGGGAACGTTCGTGCGCGCGGTGCAGGATCTTCAACAGGCCAGTCTTCAGCGCTCCCGTCTGGACAAATATCTTGCTGGCGTTCAGAAAATCGCGGCCAACGATCCCAACGATTTGCGCAAGCAGGCTCCGCTCCTGGCGAAAAGCCTCAAGATCAAGCTGGACGAGGACTGCTTTGACAAGCCGGCAGACCAGCAAGCCGAATGCTTGACGCAGAACTCCAACAACCTGGTGCTCGACGACGGCAGCACGCAATCGATGGTCTCCGAGCTTACTTCCGGTGCCAACACCGATTTGATCGGCCAAATCAGCTCGACCAGGATGGCCGGTGGGGGAGCGTATAGTCCCTATGTCGGCGCGGTCGTCGACATGGTGAAGATTTTCGGCAATCTCCATACCGCGAAGTATCAATACATTCCCGCGATTTCCGTGCTCGAAGGAGAGCGTGTCGGGCTGAAGCTTAATAATCCACCCTCCTTTCACGATCCAAAATCCGTGATCGTAATCGGCTTGCCGCCGATCGGCGCCTCGCATTTGCCTGTGTTGATAGCGCCGGACGCCACGAAGACGCATTGCCTTCAGGATTCCGCGTTTGTCCTGCCCGTCGAGGGCGCTCCGTTGCTCTTTTCGACGGGATTTGGACGCAATTTAGAATTGAGCGTCAAAGACGGCAAAGGCAAAATGATCGAGCTGCCGGTCTCGGGAGACGCGGGCCACGGCGGTCTGGTCTTGGCTGGAGCCAAGAACCTCCCGCTCGGGTTCGAGGGCAAAGCGAAATTGAAAGGAGAGTGGGGTTTCGATAATTTTGAAGGGCCGACTTTTGACCTACTCAGCGCCGCTGAGCCCGGGGGCTGGAAACTCCGTCCCGAAGACGCAACGGAGTTGGTCGTCGGCAAGGCGGACACCGTGCATTTGCTCTCGCGTGAAGCCGGATGCAGCGAAAAGATCGCGCTGGCCGCGGATCCCTCCAAGCCGCTCACCTGGAAATCGGATAAGAGCGGAGAGATTGTGCTGCAACTTCCGCTGGAAAGCGTCAAGCCCGGCGAAGTGGCGCTGCAGATCAAGCAGTTCGGCCTTCCTCAACCTGAAACGGTCCCGCTGCACGCCTATTCCAATGACGTCAGACTCGAATCCTTCAATTACCATGCCGGCGACACGACGATGAACGTCACCGGAGATCATCTGGAGCAGCTCTCGTTGCTTAAATTGGAGGGCGTTCGCTTCGTGCCCGCTGAAACTGCGGACTCCGGCAAAGAACTTACCCTTGACGCCAAAACCGACGCTTCCGGCTTTGAAACCCGCGAGTTCCCAAACTGCGCAAGTTGAGCTGCGGGACGGCAGAACTCTCGAGCTAAAAGGAGCGATTGAGCCGCCCCGCCCGCGGGTTACGCTGCTCGACAAGGACGTCCTATCCGCCTCGAGCGGGTGATCCTCTCGCTTTTCTTACGGCTTGGTGATCCCAACGACCTTCCCATCGACGGCGTTTTGACCTTCTTCGTAAAGACAGACACGAAATTTAACCGCTCGATGAAACTTGAAGTAGCCACTGCCGACGAGAGCGCCAGCGTACAACTTGGGTTCTCGGACGGCAGCCTGGTTCTTCAGGATTCCTCCACCGCTCGCGCCGAGCTCAACCCTTCGAAGAGCTTCGGCCCGTCCGTCTTTGGAGAACTTCGCTTCCGTGCCCTGGACGGAAAAGGAGGCATGGGCGATTGGCAGCCGCTCGCGCGCCTTGTGCGCCTTCCAAAGATTACGCGCATTGTCTGTCCCGAGGATGTGGCCAAGCCCTGCCAGCTTGAGGGCTCTGATCTGTTCCTGATCGATTCGCTTTCTTCCGATGCGAAGTTCACCTCGCCGGTCGTGGTCTCGGAGGGTTTTGCCGGCACATCCATTTCCGTCCCGCGCCCGAACGGCACGCTCCTCTATGTGAAGTTGCGTGATGCGCCCGGAGCGATCAACCACTTGTTGGCTCCTGTTTTCCCGGAACAGTGACCAACCCTTCCTCGGGGAATCTTCGGATTTGGTTGTCGAGCTCAAAATCTCGAAACTGCACCGTGCCTGGCGCCCTTGAAACGCACGCGTCTCGACTCACAAACAAAAACCCGCTATCAGCGTGCCTCGGCGCACGGGCTCTGTTCCAATCACGATTTGCACCAGACGCGAGTCGTCAGTCACTGTGCGCCTTCACTCTCTAAACTTAGAAATTCAGGTCTAGTGCGACCGCTCGTGATGTTCCAACCACAGAAGGTCTTCGAGGAAGTAATACTGTCCATAGATCAGTCCTGCGTCATTGGGCCGAACGCTGCAACCATGCCGCAAGATGCCCGGCGGCGAGGAATCATCGCTTCCCACCGGGGTCAAGTAGCGGTCGATCAGCGATTGCACGATTCGCTCTCCCGCGTTGCGATACCGTGTGGCCAGCGCGGCATCCGTCGTGACGAAAGACAGCCGGAAAAGCCCTCCCGCGATAATGGCAGCCGCGGATGTGTCTCGATTTCGAAAATGAACGCCTTCGTCGTCGAAGTCGTACCATGGCACAAAATCACTCGGCAGATTGCCCAGCGCATAGTCCGCGATCCGCTGCGCCGTCGCAAGAAAGACAGGCTCGTGCGTCTCCTCAAACGCGACGGTGAAGCCGTAAAGGCCCCAGCCCAGTCCTCGCGACCACGTTGTGTCCGGCCCATAACCTTGATGAGTGTGCTTGAAAGCCCATTCCCCGGGAGCCACGCTATTTTCGAGCTTGAGTTGCGCATCACTCGCTGCTCCGCCATGCAATTGGACGTCCTGCTCGTTGTTCCCGGGGTTGTAGTGCACGGATTGAAATACCGATCCGTCGGGCCGCACAAACCACTCCGCGGTCCGCAACGCATGCTTTTTCGCAATGTCTCGCCACTTTTCGTCTCCGCTTCTGTCGCTCGCCCACCAGAGCAGTTGCAGGTTCATCATGGTATCGATGATTGTGTCGTCTCCCCCGGCGTTCCACGAGGCAATCAATTGCGTCTTGGGATTGAACAATTGCTCGAGGCGCGCGGCGCCCCGCATCGCGCTGGCTTCGAGCGCGCTTTCGTGCGTCAAATCGTACCCGACTGCTGCGGAGTAATAGTTCAAGAAGCCTGCGTCGTGATTTTCCTGTGATTCCTGGCCGATCAGCTTCGAGCCCCACAGTTCGGCCCACTTGCGATACTTCTCGTCATGGGTCGTTTCGTACATCCTCCACAGCTCTCCGACCCAGAAACTTCCCGTCCAGTAGTATCCGTTCTGCCTCTGCCACTCTCCAGACTTGTTGTCCGCCTCGGTGAAGAATCCTTGTCCTTTGCTTGCACTTAAGGGTTCCGTTGTGGCGCGAAGGATTGGCTCCCAAGTCGTTGCCGTGCGGTCGATTTCGTGCCGCATGAGTTCCACTGCCTGTTCCACCGTTTTTGACTTTAGAGGGACAAGAGTATCGGCAGGCGCTGGCTCGGCGCTTCCCTCCTTTGAAATAATCCGAAATGTTGCGGGACTCTCCATCCAGTCCGCTTCTGCTTTCACGGCGTCCAGAAATTGTTCGCGATTCTGAATTCCTTCGGAACGAAGCACCAAGGATGGCTGCACTTTTTTCTCCGTGCCATTCCAGTAGCCAATCTTGCGATTCGATCCTTCCTGGTCCCAGGCCGCCATCGCGTACCACGAAGCCGTTCCATTTGTCAGATGAAATTGAACAAGGTGGTTTTTCGCGTCATCCTCAAACTTTGCTCCTTCCGCTTTCGTCAGCACCGCAAGGCCAAGATTCTCTCCGCGCAGCTCTTCCGTAGCCGTAGCTCCCGGCGCGACCACTTGGTTTCCCCAACTCGCGATCCACTTCACCGGCAAGCCCCCTCCGGAATTCACCGGGCTTATTCCGGGCTGCATGGGGAAACCAGTCACGAACGCGAAGTTGTCGCCAGCGTCTGCCGAAATCACGTGCTCAAACCCGCGCTCGCCCGCCCATTGCGTAATTCGCGATTGAAGATGAACCATCCTCCCTGCCGCGTTCCATCCGTCATATTCCAGTTCCACAATCGACCGCACGGGACCCCTCGCCAGAATCCGCCACTTGCGCTCTTTCACGTCTGCGACTTTGATCAGTTTTCCATTCACCATTACTGCGACGGCGCCGATTCCGATCGCGTCTCCCACTTTGAAGATGTCCCTCCCTTCGGGCGATTTATCGTGATAGACGTAGTCCGGCGCCGCATACATGGCTAGCTGCAGTGTTGGGCGCCGCTTCCCATAAATATCGATAGCGTTTCGCGGGTCGAAGTAGAGTCGGAAGGCCACGCGTTCGGATTCCCATCCCAATCCTTCGATCTTGCGGCTGAAAAGCGCCGCGGTTCTTTGTTTGTAATCGCTCCGCAAGCACCAGATGCGATTTTCCTCTCCGTAGGAGATTGTCACGATCCGCGTCTGCCGTGGCGCAAGATCAATTTGAAAGGCCAGCTCGTCAGCCTTCCCGTCGCCGTTCAGATCGTCTACTTGAGAGGGAAGCTCGTCCGTCTGGAGTGTCGCCGAGTCCGCATCCAGGCTGCTTGCATCGCTCGCTGTTACGATCACCGCGCCGGTCTTAAAATCAGGAGCCACTTTCCGGATGTCCGCGATGGGGATGACGATGTCAGCCGCGCTTCGCGCCGTGGAACTCGGGTTCGAAACGGCCACTTTGATATTTTTGATTTGCTGCCCGGCCGGCGCGGCCGTCGCACAGAAAAGCGCCAGCATCAGAACCAGCGCCGGCGACCGAAAATGAACTTTGTTCATTGTGATTTGATCTCGCTCAAGATTAAAGCCCCCCATTGCAAATTCTTCTGAGCTCGTGCATTTTCTACTTTTTCTCCCACAACTCCCAGAACAACTTCACCGTCGCCGGCCCGTGTCCCGCGTAATGATTGTTCGCGAACGCGAAAATCTTCATGTTCCGCGCCATGAACTCCCGGAAGAGTTCCACCCAGTGCTGCATCTCGGGCCGCCGGTCGACAATCGTCTTTTCCCACGTTTTGGTCTGTTCTTCGATCCCTTTTCGGTCGCCCAGCCACCGAACGTACGTAAAATCTGCCGTGAGCAAGTCGAACTTCGTTTTCATCTCCCACGGACGCGGCACCCAGGATTGATCGATCAGCGCGAGCGCCACGCCGTTCTCTCGCAACAACTCCGCAAACTTCGCGTCCAGCCAGTACTTGTTTCGGATCTCCACCGCGTACTTGTAATTCTTCGGAAGCTTTTTCAAGAACGGCGCCAGCCGCGCAAGAAATTCTTTTCCGCTCTTGAACATCGTCTTGTTGAAGTAGCCGAATTGAAAGAGCAGCGGTCCCAGCTTCTCGCCGAGCGCGTCCATGGTTTTCAGGAATTGCTGCAAGTCTTCTTCGCAATCTATCAGTACCTTTTCATGCGTGATCGCTTGCGGTACTTTTGCCGCAAAAATAAATCCCGGAGGCGTTTTTGCGTACCATCCTTGCACCGTCGAGAGCGCCGGCGTCCGATAAAACGTGCTATCCACTTCCACCGCGCCGAACTTCGTCGCGTAATAGCTTAGATACTCTGCCGGCTTCATTCCCGCGGGATAAAAGCTGCCTTCCCATCCCGCCGCCGTAAACGCCGACGTGCCCACCCGGATTTGCGCCTTCTCGGTCATCGCGCCGGATTCTACACTACGCCCGATGGCTGCGGTAATCAGGGGCGCGAATCCGAGTCTGGCGCTGCCTGTCTTCATTCCTTAATCTGGCTTCGCCCAAAAAAAGTGAGATTTCCCGTTGACAGCTTCGCCCGCGAGAGGCACGATTTTAGTGCTAGGACGAACCCGCCTCGCCCCGCGCTGTAATTCAGTTCATCTCTATTTGGCAGGCGGCCCGCAATGACAATCAAAAAACTTTTTGCGTTTTTCCTCTTCGGTTTTAGTTTTTTTCCAATTTCCGCGATGGCTCAGTGCAGAGACAGTCTTTGTCAGAATCTGCAAAACATCCTCTACGCCTCCGTAACGGACTTCCGCGCCTATCGCGAGAATCTGACTCCACCTCCTAATCTCTCCGCCGAGGGCACAACCATTCCTTGCCACACCACGGAGTGGACAAATGATGTGGCGATGTATTTGTGCGCTGCGGAAGTCCCCGCTTCTTTCGCGCAGATCTGGTACGAAACCACACTTTCCTCCCTTGGCGTTCTTCGTCCCGCTTGGTATTTCCGGATTGATTCTCCCGCGACGGGCCATGTGGTCGATGGGGGCCCGCCGGGTTGCGAGGTATCGCCCACCGACGGACCCTACCTCGGGAACTGTCCGTTTCATCTGGAGGTCGCCAAAAAGAATGACGGCACTGCGAAGATCTATCTCTGGGTAAATTCGCTCTCTTCGCCCTACCTGGCTGCAGCGCCTCCTGCTTCTCAATCGAATTCCGAAGTACCCATCGTGGGCAACGCGTGCGACAAAATGTGCGAGGGCCTCAAGCAGGCGCTCGAAACTCACTTGCACGCGTTTTCCGTGATTCGCGCTTCGGGAGGCAACAGCAGCGACGGCCCCGCCAACGTTGCCGGCAAATTGCCAGGCGCGAGCGAGTGCTTAGTCCAGCCGGCCACGAATCCCCACTCCAGCGAGCTCGGCACACAATATGTCTGTTATTGGCCGGAAACATCCGCGTCAGACGCCGACGCGAGATTTCGCGATCTCGTCTCGCGACTGCAGGTCCTTGTCCCTGCGAATTGGTCAACGCGACAGGAAGATCAGATGGACAAGCTTTCTGGGGCGAAACTCGGCGCATGGGTAGCGTCCGCGCCCGGTGACCGGCAGGAAATCGCGGTCTACGCCTCCGACGACTCCGTCGGCTTCCACATCAAAGCGTGGACGAGTTCTCTGACCGCCCAAATTCCCAGATAAAGGCTTTTAGCCCCGGTCTCGGTTCGTGCTTGCTGTCTTCACGCTGACTTCGCCAGTTGCCCCAGCGCACGCATTGTACTGTCATCCACTTTCACCGCCGCCGAGGCCACGTTTTCGTCCAGGTGGTTCACACTCGAGGTGCCCGGAATCGGCAGCATCACCGGCGAGCGCCACAAAAGCCATGCGAGCGCCAGTTGCGATGTCGTGATTTTCATTTCTGCGGCAGTGCGCGCAAGTTTTCCGCCCGGCGCCGCCAGTTCGCCGGCTCCCAAAGGAAACCACGGAATAAATCCGATGTTCTCCTGCTCGCAGTATTCCAGCACGTCTTCGGCCGCGCGGTCCGCCAAGCTATAGCGGTTCTGCACGGAAACTATGGGCACGATTTTTCTCGATTCTTCGATCTGCGCCACGGTAACTTCCGACAGCCCGATATGCCTGATTTTCCCCTGCGATTGCAAATCCTTTAGCGTGCCAAGCTGATCTTCTGCCGGAACTTTCGGATCGATCCGGTGCAACTGATAGAGATCAATCCGTTCCAGCTTCAACCGCTTCAAGCTTCCCTCGCACGCCTCGCGTAAATGCTCGGGCCGTCCGTTCATTGTCCACTGATCCGGTCCTGAGCGATCAAACCCTGCCTTCGTGGCGATCACCAATCCCGCCGGATAGGGATGGAGCGCCTCCGCGATGAGCCGTTCGCTTACGTGCGGCCCGTAGGAATCCGCCGTGTCGATAAAATTGATTCCCAGCTCGACGGCGCGCCGCAGCACTCGAATGGACTCGTCGTGATCTTTCGGCTCGCCCCACACCCCTTTCCCGGTAATCCGCATCGCCCCGAATCCCAGCCGATACACCGGTCGATCGCCGCCAATCCAAAATTCGCCGCTCTTCGCCGCTGGCAATTCCTTCCTGGATTTTTTCGTGCTGCTCGCCGTCTTCGCTTTGGCTTTCATGGCATAGCTCCTTGTTTCATTTCCGAGATCGTGGCCTGTCGAAAAAAGTTCATCCCGTTCACTGGCGGCGCGTCGCTCATCGGCCCCACGCGCGATCGCTTCCGCCGCTCTCTGACCACAGTATTTGGATGCGCCTGTCGGCCGATGCGGCGTATGGAATGTTTTTGTTGCCGTGTCAGGCCCTGGGGGATCTCATGCGTGGGCTTTTGAGCTGCCGCACAGCGCGGCCGCGCCGGCAATCCCGGCATCGGGCCCATACTTCGCCATGATCATCGGAATCTCTGCGAACCGCTGGTTCACGCACCATTTCGGCAGCTCTTCGCAGATGCGCCCGAAAAATCCGCTCATTAGCTCCGCCAAGCCTCCGCCAAAAATAAATACATCCGGCTCGAGGAGGTCAATCACATTCCCCGCCCAAATCGCCAAAAAGTCAGCAGTCTCGCGCAGAACTTCGGCCGCGAGAGCATCGCCCTGCCGATAGGCTTCTCCCACAACTTCGGCGGTTACGCCCTCCAAAGCTCCTCCAGCAAGCTCGAGAATTCTAGATTTGCTCCCAGCGGAAACCGCGAGCTTCTCTCGTGCCCTCCGCGCAATCGCCGGCCCCGAGCACAATGCTTCAATGCACCCGCGCTTTCCGCAGCCGCATCGCGGCCCGCGGTAATCGATTGTGACGTGCCCGCCCTCCGCCGCGCTTCCGGTGCGCCCGTGATAAATCTTCCGATCGAAAACAATCCCCGTCCCAATGCCCGTGCCCAGGGTTGCGTAGAAAACATTTCGGTAGCCGGCCCCGGCGCCCCAAATCGCCTCAGCCAGCGCCGCTGCATTCCCGTCATTATCGATTCGCGCCGAAATTCCAAACACACGCTGCACTTCCGCCGCGAGCGGAAAATCCTTCCAGCAGGGCACATTTGGTGGATTAAGGACAACTCCCGTCACTGGATCGAGCGGGCCCGGCGCGCAAATCCCAATTTGTGTCAGCCTCGCTCTCGCCTCGGGGTGGGCCGCGAAAACAGCTTCGATGGCGGATTGCACCGCCGCAAATCCTTCTCCGGCGCTTCCTCGTGCGGGCATGGCAACCCGAGTCTGAAAATAAATGTCGCCTTCTGCGTCCACGAGCCCGGCGGCCACTTTCGTTCCGCCGATATCCACACCAAGCGCAAATGTGTCCGTCGCGTTCAAGACCTTAGTCTCGTAAAGCTGCGGAGAGTGTCATTCGATTCCCAGCCGGTGCTGCATCTCTTCCAGCGAATATCCCTTCGTCTCCGGATAGAAGAAAAGCACCACGAAGAATTGCACCACCATCATGAACCCGAAGAAAACAAACGGAATTCCGCGTGAGTACGCAAAAAGAACCGGAAAAATCCAGGAAACCGCTGCATTCATGATCCAATGAGAAGAGCTGCCCACACTCTGTCCTTTCGCACGCACGCGGTTGGGAAAAACTTCGCCGATATACACCCAAATCACCGCGCCCTGCGAAATCGCAAAAAATGCGATGTACGCGATCAGCAGCCACAGCAGATAGTTTTGATGGCTATGCGTCAGGAAGATTCCCGCTAGCCCAGACAAGCACGCGACCAGGCCGACCGAACCAATCAACAGAAGAGTCTTCCGGCCAATCTTGTCGATCACCGTCATGGCCAAAATCGTCGCGAGCAGATTCATCGCTCCCACCGCCACCGGTCCCAGTTCTCCCGAGGCTTTGCTGTATCCCGCCGCGGCGAAAATGTCATTCAGGTAATAAAGAATGGCATTGATGCCCGCGAGCTGGTTGAACATTCCAATCGTAATCGCCAGAAAAATAGGGAAGCGATACTTTCGCGAGAATAGAGGTTCGGATTTCTGTGCGCGCTCCAGATGGATGGACTCCACGATCTCGTGCAGTTCCCCTTCCGGATCCTCCGCGCCGATTGTCTGTAGCACCGCGCGCGCCTCTTCTGTACGACCCTGCGTGGCCAGCCAGCGCGGGCTGCGCGGAATTCCAAAGAGCATGATCAAAAACAGAGTTGCCGGCACTCCCGCGATTCCAAACATCCAGCGCCAGTCGTTCGCGCCAAGGCCCATCTGCGCAATGCGGTAATTCGAGAAATACGCCAACAGTATGCCGATCACGATGTTGATCTGAAAAAGTCCGACAAGCCTGCCGCGCCATTTGGCGGGCGCGATCTCCGCTATGTAGACCGGGCCCAGCACCGATGACCCGCCGATCCCCAGCCCTCCCAGGAATCGAGACGCCACGAGCACGGGCCAGTTGAACGCCAACGCGCAGCCCAGCGCGGAGAGCACATAAAATACGGCAAGAACCCGCAGAGTCTCGCGGCTGCCGTATTTTTGTCCGACTACGCCGCCGGACATCGCTCCAATGACCGTGCCCCACAGCGCGATCGAAACCGTGAGCCCCAGCGTCGATGGCGTCAAATGAAACACCACGCTGAGCTGGTGCGTCGTCCCTGCAATCACGGCGGTGTCGAAGCCGAACAGAAGGCCGCCAAGCGCTCCCACTGCCGTGGCTTTGGCAAGATTAAGATTCATCGCCGGCCGCCCGATATCACAATTCCCATCTCATCTTCTCCAACAAGTGCGGTCCGACCAACGCAAGCAGGATCATTGCGCGAAGAAAACAGTTCAGCTAAGGACGTCATCTCGGTGCCTGGTCTTCCTCAGCTCTCTCCCTCACGCGAATCGAATGCAACACCGCCGCCTGGCGCGGAACTGGGCATGGTACCTCAAAATCATCCGGCTGCGCGTAGCATGGCCACCACGATAATGCGCACTCCAAACGCAGTTCGTGGTTCACTGCTTCTTCAAAACGCGATACCGTACGCGACATGTCTTCCGCTTCGAACGTCTATGACACCGTTCCGTACCCAAGTCTCGCTTTTCTGCAGACACATCCGGACCGCCTCGCCGTCCTGGGCACGCTCCTCGGCATGAATTCTCCGCCCGTCGAACATTGTCGCGTCCTCGAACTTGCCTGTGGCGATGGCAGCAACCTGATTCCCATGGCCTACGCCCTTCCAGGCAGCGATTTTCTGGGCGTGGATTTGGCGGCAAAGCCGGTCGCATCCGCTCAGGCTAAAATCCGCCGCCTCGGACTCAAAAACATTCGAATCGAAGCGATGGATTTGATGCAGGTCGAAGTAACCCTCGGCAATTTTGACTACATCATCGCGCACGGCGTTTATGCCTGGGTTCCCGAACAGGTTCAGCAGAAAATTCTCGCGATTTGCGGCGTGAATCTCAGTTCGAACGGCGTTGCCTTCGTCAGCTATAACACCACTCCCGCAGGCCGCGTGCGGCAAATCCTGCGCGAGATGACGGCGTTCCACGAAAAGCGCACGGCAAAATCAACAGGCCGCGTGCAAACAAGCAAAAACTTTCTTGACGCAATTTCAAAAGTCACCGACAAGCGCTCTCCCTGGAAAACGCTCCTTCAAGAGGAGTTAAAGTTGACCTTCAACCGCGATGAAAAAGTCATCTTCCACGATGATTTGGCGGACTGCTTCCTGCCGGTTTCTTTCGGCGATTTTGTAGAGCGCGCGGCAAAGTGCGGTTTGCAATTTCTGAGTGAAGCGCATCTCGGAGAGATGATAGAACCTGCCCTGGACGCCGAGGCGTCGGCCGTGCTCAGCGGTCTAGCCGATGGCGATGAAATCGCATTCCAGCAATATCTCGATTTTGCGAGGTATCGCCGGTTCAGGCAGACACTGCTGTGTCATAAAGGGGTTGTCTTGCGCCGCGGCGAGTTGCCGCAGCGCGTAAAGCAATTGCTTTTGGCGTCGCCCATGCGCATCTCGGCGGAGAAATCCGATGGCGCCATCGAATTCAGCAACATCCGCGGCCCCGGCACGATCACCACAAATAATCCCGTTGTAATCGCCGCCCTTCGGCGCCTCGAAGCAATCTGGCCGCGAGCCGAAAGTTTCACCCAGCTCGCGGATGCGGTGGTTCCTCGTCTCCCGGACACAGATCAATCGCAAGAAGCGGAAGGTCTCGCACAAGCTGTCCTGAAGCTCGCGGCGAACCAATTGCTCGATCTCCGAACCTACAACTTGCCGTTCCCCAATACAATCACCGAAAAACCAACGGCAAGTGTGCTTGCGCGCGAAATGGTCAAAGAAGGCCCTCTGGTCACGACCCTGCTCCACACCCAGATGGACATGGAAGACGAATTAGGAAGGAAATTTCTTCAATTATTGGACGGCACGCGGAACCGCGAATCGCTGATCGATGCTCTCGCCGTGGAATCGCCGGACGTCCCTCGCGAGACCCTGTCAAATCAGATAGGCGCTAGCCTCCTCTATTTCCATCGCATGGGCCTGCTCATCGCATAAGGCTTGAACCGTTTTAGGCGCTTCGCGCGCGATGTAGTGCGCCACAAGACGTTCCGCCGGGTAACCCACATTTTGGAACCGCCCGTTCTTTCTGTATGATTTTGTCCGTGAACATAGTCCTGAGTGACATAGAAGCGCGAGTGTTGGGCTGCCTGCTCGAAAAGGAAATCACCACGCCGGAATACTACCCGCTTTCTTTGAACGCTCTCCTCCACGCCTGCAACCAGAAATCGAATCGCGATCCGCTGATGACTTTGGATGAGGACAGCGTTCGCCAAGCACTGCGCGCATTGAGCGAGCAAACACTCGCGCGATCGGCCGGCGGCGATAGCCGCGTCGCCAAGTACGAACATCGCCTCGCCGAAATGTTCAATTTCACTCGACCCGAAGCAGCAATTCTTTGCGAATTGTTACTGCGCGGCCCGCAAACGCCCGGCGAATTGCGCAGCCGCGCCGGCCGCATGCATCCGTTCGAAGATTTGAACGTAGTGCACACGGCTCTGAAGCATCTGATGGAACGCGAGCCACCGCTTGTGGCGCTGTTGCCTCGGCAAGCCGGCACAAAAAAGAGGCCCGCTACGCTCACCTGCTTTCCCCCATCGAGGTAATTCTTGAGAAACAGCCCATACAACCCTTTCGTGAACCCTTGCAATCCAATCACCCATCGGACGCGGAACGAACGCTTCAGCTCCAGAAGGATGTCGCGGATTTGCGGAATGAAATCGCGGATCTCAAGCGTCAGTTCGCGGAGTTCCGAAGGCAATTCGAGTAAAGTGTCGAGCGAGTGAAAAAAGACCACAATGCCGAATTTTTTTGAATGAAGTATTGACACGCGCCCGTGCGAGTTCATACCATGGTGCTTCATCGTTTAGTTTTGAATCTGCCCGGTGCGGTTCAAAAGTCGAGTATCTAGCAGCAAAAAATACATTTTATGATTACAGTTAAAGAGCTTACGAAAAGGTACGCGCACAACACGGCTGTCGACCACATCTCTTTTGACATTCAAAAGGGCCAGATTGTGGGCTTTTTGGGCCCCAATGGCGCCGGCAAGACCACCACGATGCGCATGCTGACCTGTTTTTTACCGCCGTCGGCAGGCACCGCGACCGTGGCTGGCTTCGACGTCCTGGAAGAGCCGATGGAAGTGAAGAGGCACATCGGTTATTTGCCGGAAACGCCGCCTCTCTATCCAGAAATGCGCGTGGGAGAATATCTCGAGTTCGTCGGAAAGCTGAAAGGCCTGCGCAAGCCAGAGCTCGCCAAGCGCGTCGATTACGTCTGCGAGCGCTGCGCAGTAGCCGATGTGCGAGACAAGCTGATCAGCAAACTCTCGAAAGGTTACCGCCAGCGCGTCGGCCTCGCGCAAGCCATCATTCACAATCCCGACGTGCTGATTTTGGACGAGCCCACCGCGGGCCTCGACCCCAAGCAAATCAACGAAACGCGCGATTTGATCAAGAGCCTCGCCGGCGACCACACCATTATTTTGAGCACGCACATCCTGCCGGAGGTCGAACAAACTTGCGAGCAGGTCATCATCATCAACAAAGGAAAGCTCATTGCTACGGATTCCGTCGCCAATTTGCAGAGCCGCGCTCGTGGCGCCGAATCCGTACTCGTGGAAGTCGCTGGCCGCAACGGCGCGCTTGATTACGCCGCCATCCAAAGCAAGCTCGAAAAAGTCGCGGGAGTGAACAAAGTCGTCTTCAAGGAAAAGCGCGACTCGCGCAACATTTTCGAAATCGAAAGCGGCAAAGGCCGCCTCGTCCGCGGCGATCTGGCACGCGCCATCGTCGAAGCCGGCTGGGATCTCAACGAAATGCGTCCTTCGGCCATGAGCCTTGAAGAAGTCTTCTTGCAACTTACCGGCCAGCCGGATTCGGCGTCCAAGGAACAACCCGTGGCCAAGGGAGCAGGCAATTGAGAAACGTACTCATCATCTGGCGAAAGGAATTGCGCAGCTATTTTGTCTCTCCCGTTGCCTACCTTCTGCTGGCTATGTTCGCAGTCATCTTCGGATTTTTCTTCTGGAACATCCTGGGATACTTCGTCTTCACCAGCATGGAATCGCAGATGCGCGGCGAAATGTTTCCCATGAACCTGAATGAACAGGTCATTCGTCCGTTGCTCTCAAACGTCGGGGTCATCGGTTTGTTTTTCATCCCGATGATCACCATGCGCCTCTTCGCCGAGGAAAAGCGCAGCGGCACCATCGAGCTTCTCGTCACATCGCCCATCCGCGACGGCGAAATCATTTTTGGCAAATGGCTTGCTGCGCTCACTTTGTATGCTGGCCTTCTCCTGCTCGCCGCTCTGAACTTTGTTTTTCTTTTCCGGTATGGCAATCCCGATTGGAAACCGCTGGCCATCGGTTACTTGGGCCTCTTGCTGCAAGCTGGCGCTCTCCTGGCCATCGGAATGTTTATTTCCACCCTGACAAAAAACCAAATCATAGCGGGCGCCGCTACATTCGGAGTTTGCCTGCTCCTCTGGGTTCTCGAATGGGTCGGCGGTTACGAAACGGCGACCTGGGCCACCGTGCTGTCCTACATGTCGGTGGTCACCCACATCGAATCCTTTTCCAAAGGTTTGCTGGATTCTAAGGATGTCGTTTATTACGTGACGCTGATCTTCCTGGGAATCTTTTTCACGTCACGCTCGCTCGAATCGCTGCGGTGGAGGTCGTAGGTGAATCTCGATTTGTTGAAAGCCCGTCAAACGAAATACGCTGCGTATGCCACGCTTTACATCATCGTGACGCTGGCGGTAGTCACGGTAGCCAACATCCTCGCAAACCGCTACGACAAATCCTACGACGCAACCTCCAACAAGCGCTATAGCCTCTCTCCGCAAACTGTCAAGATTGTGAAGGGCTTGAAGCAGGACGCAACGATCACGTATTTCGACCAGGCCACCCGCTTCCAGCCCGCGAAAGACAAGCTCAGCTTATACGCGGATCTTTCCCCGAAGGTGCACGTCGAATACGTGGACCCGGACAAGCAGCCCGAACTAGCCCGCGAAGCGGGCATCAAAAGCTATGGCACCACGATCGTACAAATCGGCACGCGGAAAAACGAAGCCAAAAGCACTAGTGAAGAGGATATCACCGGCGCTTTCATCCGCGACCTCAAGCACACCACCCGCACCGTTTGCTTCGTTACCGGCAGCGGCGAACACCAGATCGATGACATGACGCGCAACGGGTATTCGCAGTTCAAGGACGTGCTCGGCAAAGACGATTACGAAACAAAGTCCATCAGTCTGCTTGAGAAAGCCGAAGTTCCGAGCGATTGCACTGTCGTTGTTGTAGGCGGCCCGACCGGCGATTACCAGCAACCGGAAGTGGATGCGCTGAAAAAATACGTCGAAGACGGCGGCCGCGCGATGTTCCTGTTGGATCCGCCCTTGAAGATGGGACGGGAGAACATCGCGGATAACGACGCGCTTTCAGGCATGCTCGAAAGCTGGGGCGTCACGCCGAACAAAGATTTGATCCTGGACATGAACCCGATTGGACAACTTGCCGGGTTGGGTCCGCAAGTGGCGCTCGTGACGAGTTACGACTCGCAACCCATCGTGAACGATATGAAGGGTTCGGCGACCGGATTCCCGCTATCGCGCTCCTTGGAGACGAAAAACGCCGACAAGACGTCCGTCGAAAAACTTTTCGATTCCTCCGGCAGTAGCTTGGCGACAATGAAATTGGATTCGCCCAGTATTAATCCAAACGACCCCGCGAACAAAAGAGGTCCGATGACTCTCGCGGTCGCCGGAAGCTACAGGACCGGCAAGGAAAACTCGCAGGGGCGTTTTGTCGTGGTCGGCAGTTCCGATTGGGCCTCCAACTCCTTCATCAATTTCAATGGCAACCGCGATTTGGCTTTGAACGCCATGAACTGGCTGTCCTCGGATGAAGACTTGATTTCGATCCGGCCAAAAGAGCCGGAGGACCGCCGCATCACGATGACGAAAGCGCAAATGAATTGGGTGCGCATCACCAGTCAGTTTCTTTTCCCTCTCGCCGTGGTGATCGTCGGATTTTCGGTCTGGTGGCGCAGAAGGTAGCTCGCGTCCGGACCCGTAAAGACGTAAAGCGCAGTTCACAAAATGCCGGGGCACTTCCAATGAAAATCAACAGCCTATTGCTAGCCGCGATTGTTCTCGCCGCGCTGTCTGGAGTTCTGTACTGGTCCAATCATCGCAAAACTTCCGCGAGCGATGTAAAAGTTTCCGCCGATCTGCCGCCAAAAATTCTCTCGCTGTCCCAGTCGGACATCACGAAAGTGGAAATCAAGCCGAAAAGCGGCGACGATGTTACCCTCTCGAAAAACGACGCTGGCAAGTGGCAGATCGCAGGCTCGACGCCGCTGCGCGCGGACCAGAACGAAGTCTCGAACATGCTCTCGACGTTGTCTTCGCTCAGTTCGGAGCGCCTCATCGACGCGAAAGCCGGCAACCTCGCGCAATTTGGCCTCGCGCAGCCCGCCGAAGAAGTGGACGTCACCGAGAAAAATGATAAAACTCAGAAATTGCTTATCGGCGATAACACGCCGACGGGAAACGCCGCCTACGTTGCGCTCGCCGGCGATCCCCGCGTTTTTACTCTCGAGAACTACAACAAGAACAGTCTCGAAAAGAGCGAAAACGATTTGCGCGACAAACGCCTGTTGATATTTGACCAGGACAAATTGAGTAGCGTGGAACTCGATGCGAAGAAGCAGGACATCGAGTTCGGCCGCAACAAGGACCAATGGGAAATTGTAAAGCCCAAGCCACTGCGCGCCGACGAGTCCAACGTGCAAGATCTGATTCAAAAGCTGGCCGACGCGAAAATGGACCTCACCGTACCTCCCGACGTCCAGAAAAAAGCGGCGTCGGCATTTGCTTCCGGCACCGTCGTCGCGACCGCGAAAGTGACCGACCCTTCCGGAACGCAAGTGTTGCAGGTCCGGAAAAACAAAAATGATTACTACGCGAAATCCAGCGAAGTCCCGGGCGTCTACAAAGTCGGGAGCGATCTGGGAACCGCGCTCGACAAAAGCGTCGACGATTTTCGGACCAAGAAACTTTTCGACCTGGGCTTCACCGATCCCGACAAGATCGAATTTCACGACGGCTCCAAAACTTATTTCCTGACCAAGGGCGGCTCGGATTGGTGGCTGCCGGACGGCAAGAAAGCCGACGCCATCGGCGCCGAAACCTTCGAAGAGAGGGTACGCGATCTCTCCGCCAACAAATTTGTGGATTCGGGATTTACGACTCCGGAGCTGGAGCTGACCATCACGGCGAAAAACGGCAAGGACGTCGAAAAAGTCCTCATTTCGAAAAACGGCGACCGCTATATCGCCAAGCGCGAGAACGGCCCGGCTCTCTATGAGCTGGATCCCAGCGCCGTCAAGGATCTGGAAACGGCCGCGGCCGAAATGAAGCCGGCTGTCGAGCCGAAGCCCGTGCCGAAGCCAAAGAAATAACCAATCCTGCTAAGTATTTCGCCAATTTGGACGCATGGCGTTGTCCAGCGAAAGCTTTTCCGCCGGCGTAATCTCGCGCACGCCAGACTTCGCCAGATCGCCCAGCGCGAGGGGGCCGATGGCAACGCGGATCAGCCGCAGAATTTCGATACCAAGTGTTTCCAGGACGCGGCGAATGTGCCGGTTCTTTCCTTCATCCAAAATAATTTCCAGCCACGAATTTCGCTCTCCGTGGCGCAGCAGGGAGGCGTTCTTCACGCGAAGTAAATCTCCGTCTTTTGCTCGGACGCCTTTCTTGACAGTTTCGAGCAGTTTCGCATCTCCAATTGCTCCGATTTGAACATGATAGGTCTTGTCGAGATGCGTTTCCGGCGCCGTAATCCGCGCAGCCCATTCGGAGTCGTTCGTCAGAAGCAGCAAGCCTTCGCTAGCTTTGTCCAGTCTCCCGACGGGCGCGACCCACGGAATCTCTGCGCCCAGAAACCGGTAAACGGTGTCGCGTCCCTTTTCATCCTCAGCAGTAGTAACGATGCCGCGCGGTTTGTTCAGCATCAGATACACTCTCGCAGCGGCGCCAACCTGCTGCCCGTCGACTTCAATGCGATCTTTTCCGATACGGACCGGAGTTTCCGGGTCGCGCCGAATCCCCCCATTCACGCGAACCTTCCCCGCCCGAATCAATTGAACAGCTTGCGACCGCGAGCAATACCCCAGCTTGGATAGTGCGCGCGCTAGGCCCACTTTTTTTTCATGCGAGAGCAAGGAAGGCCTTAGCGGTCAGGAATGTCCAGTTCGATAAAACTGCCTTGCCTGGCGTCGTCGACCGCGGCGGCCACCTGCGGAAACATTCTTCGGATCGCACTCCACCGCCCTGTCCCCAGGAGAACGATTGCGATTTTCCGCCCAGAAAGATTCTGTTGGTAGCGAATGCCCTTGCCCGCGGTCACGAACACTTCAAATCCAGCCGATTCTGCGGCGTCAAGTAATTCCCCATTCTTCAGCTCGTCCCAGCCGAAAGACCTGCACTCTTTCACAGTGTGGCCGGCCAGGCAAGCAATCACGCCGCGTGGCGTACAGTTGTCCAGTAAGACGCGCATCTAAGGCTGGCCGACAGGCGCATCCAGACTGCGAGCGGCGAATTCAAGCACGGTCCTAACCTGTTCGCGAGTGACTGGGTACTGTTCCATAAGTTCCTCGATGGTCATGCCGTCTTCCAAATTCTCGAACACGACGGAAACGGGCATACGCGTTCCCTTGAACACCCAAGCTCCGCTCACCTTGCCGGGGATGCTTTCCACGGCGGGGCATTTCGACCAGTCCAGCGCCATAATTCATCCTCTCGCTGCTAGCTTCGTTACTTTCTTTGTAGCATGGCAAGACAACGTGTGTCATCGCGAAAATCTCTATTCTGCGTAACGAGAGTTAAACGTGTCGAAGAAAATCCGCAGAAAAAAATCGCCCCTCGCTCAGTTTGCTGGCGAAGCTGACGCGGACGCCGTCGCCCCAGGCGGATTGTGCTTCACCGCGCCGTAGCGCGCAGCGAGCCAAGCGCGAACTTCCTCTGGCTTGTAATCAAAGGGCCCCATGCCGCCGCGATACGCGATGCGCCCTTTTTCGTCGATGATGTAGATGCGTTCGGGCCACGCGGCGTATGCGTCATTCGCGGCGTTGGTCATGTCGTCAATCCCGAAGGCGATCGGATAGCTGTAACGCTTAATAAAATCGTTGGCGATCGCCACGCGTTGCGCGAGTGTCTTTGGCTGCGCGTAGCACACGTCTTCTTTCACGTTCGATTTCATCTGCCATTCATCCGTAGGATGCGCTTCGCGCACGTACACGGTAAGAAAATCAGCGTGGTCTTTGTAATCGTTATAAATCTGCACCACGTCGCCGACGTGGCGTCGGAACGGCGGTCAAGTGTAGCTTCCAAAAATAATCACCAGAGGGCGCGCGCCGGTGCGTTCGCGGATATGAAAGCGGGAGGAGCCGTCGAGCGCAACGAGCCGCGCGTCCGGTGCAGCGTCGCCAACTTTCAGCGTGCCGCGATGCATGTGGGGCAGGGCATAGCGCACCATGAAATACGCATCGCGCGGGCTGCCCGCCATTTTGGACAGAATTCCAAAGGCCACCAGCAACAGGAGCAGGCAAACGCCAATCGCCCATTTCCAGAAGATAGACATTGTTACAATTTCCATCCGCTCTCCGCCCCGCGCATCTCATCCGCCCATATCATTCACGCGTCTCTACAAGTAGGGAAGAGAATATAGCGTTTATTACGAACAGAGGCCACCGGAGACAGTTGCAAACGCTAACACTTCAGGTCCGGCGGCTGAATAGTATTTTTACATTACCGCCGCCGTCCAGTCGCAAACCTACTTCGCAGCGTCCTTGGCCAAAAGGTGCTCACGCTCCGCCGTATAGCGAGCCAGGGCACGCTCGATCACCGCCAGCGCTGCGTAGGCCGGGCGGATTTCCTCGACTTCGACTTTCTTGCCTTCAAGCAATTTGTAATCCTGAAAGAACCGCCGCAAAACCAGCAAACGGTGCGGAGGAAGATCGCGCGCCTCCAGATAGCTGCTGAACTCCGGGTCGCCCGTGGCCACGGCGATGATTTTGTCGTCGCTCGCGCCGGAATCGATCATGGACATCAAGCCGATAGCGCGCGCTTTGATCAGCGCAAGCGGCTGCACCGGTTCCTGGCACAGCACCAGCACATCGAGCGGATCGTTATCTTCCGCATACGTCTGCGGAATGAATCCATAATTCGCCGGATAGAAAACGGCGGAGTGGATGATGCGATCGACTTTCAGGAGGCCGGTCGGCTTATCCAATTCATACTTGACGTTCGATCCGAGCGGAATCTCGATCAACGCCTGAAAATCGCGCGGCAGTTCTTTGCCTGGTGAAACATCGTGCCAGGGGTGAGGCATCAGAGCACATCCTTCTCTACGCGCAGCCAATCCATGGGCAGTTGAATGGCAGGAATTGCGACCATCCATTATCGCCCGGAATGCGCCTGGGGTCCAAAGACGTAAGTAGGAGGGAGTGTTCAAACATCTTTCACGCTCTCCACAAAATGACCGCACGTCAGCAAATGCGCCAAAATTGGCGCCGGAAACTTTAACCACTGAAACACGCTGTTTTGCATTCCTAAAGGCGATATGCTGGAGAAGTAGAGGTCTAACTGATGTCCCAGCACATCAATCGGGAGCGCATCATTCCGTCGACAGCAGGAACTTATCATCCGTCGCGGCGTTTCCGCAGGCTCTTGTTCCTCATTCTCGCCGTTCTTGCCGTAGTCGTGTTCAGCGCCCAGACCTGGCTCTCCTATTACGTCGACGATCTGTGGTTCGGCGCGCTCGGCTATCGAGAAGTTTTCTTGAAAACCCTCAGCCTCGAGTGGGCGGTCTTCTCCCTATTTGGCGTGGTTACGTTTCTAATTCTGTATGGCGCGATTCTCGCGCTGAAACGCACGCACCGGGACGACCTGCCGGCGGGACAAACGATTTTCGTGGGCGGCCAAGCCCTTCGGCTTCCCGTCGAGCCCATCCTCCACTTTGCCGCCATCGCCGGCTCGCTCCTGGTCGCCATTGGCTCCGGCACGTTCATGATGGGAGTGTGGCCCACCTTCGCTCTTTTTTGGTACGCACCGAACGCCAACGATGGCATTGCCGATCCAATCCTCGGCAAGTCAATTAACTTCTATCTCCTGAAGCTTCCCGTGTGGCAACTCATTTCCGGCTGGCTCACGCTGCTTGCCGTGCTCGTTTGCGTGGTCGCCGCTTTCCTGTTCGTGGTCGCGAACAGCTCCCGCGCGATCGACGGCTTCAAGCGCGGTTACGGCGGCCTGCCCTGGCGCGGCTTATCCGTCTCCGTCGCGTTCCTGCTGGCGGTCCTCGCCTTTCAGGTTTACCTCGGCCGCTTCGCCCGGTTGTTCGAGGACCACACTATTTTCGGCGGAGCCACCTATACCGATGTCCACATCATGCTTCCAGGCCTGCTGGTACTATGCGCGGCTCTCGTCCTTGGGGCGCTGATTGCAGCCATAAATGCCGCTTCCGTGCAGCGAGGCCGCTGGCTCTTCGCGGCCATCATTCCCGCCGCGGTTTGCTATCTTCTCGTTCAAATCGTCGGATGGTATGTCACCAACTTCATTGTCAAACCGAACCAACTCGTACGCGAACAACCCTACATCGCCCACAACATCCAAATGACCCGCCTGGCCTACGGCTTGGACCGTATGACGCAGCGCAAGTTTCCGGCCGAAACCAGCGTCGACGCGGTGGACGCCACGAACAATCAAGCCACACTCCAAAACATTCGTCTCTGGGACTGGCGCGCGCTTCAGGACACTCTCCGGCAAATTCAGGAAATTCGCACTTACTATGACTTCCCCGATATCGATATCGACCGCTACGAAATCGATGGCCACCTACGCGAAGTCATGCTCGCCGCGCGCGAGTTGAACGTCGATAAGCTCCCGGTGAGCAGCCGCAACTGGATCAACGAAAAGCTTATCTACACGCACGGCTACGGCATCACCATGAACACCGTCAACGGCTTCACTCCCGAAGGGTTGCCCACGCTGCTCCTAAGCAACATGCCCGTCGAGAGCACCGTCCCCGGTCTTAACGTCACGCGCCCCGAAATCTATTTCGGAGAGCTGACGAACACCGACGTGTACGTCAAGACCAGGCAGAAGGAATTTAACTATCCTCAGGGACAGACAAACAGTTTCACTTCCTATCAGGGCAGCGGTGGCATCGTACTCGGCGGTTTTCTCCGCCGCATTCTCATCGCGCTGGACCTCGGCGATATCACGAAGCTCCCGTTCAGCGATGACGTGACGCCCGAGAGCCGGCTGCTCATGCGCCGCAACATCCGCGCACGCGTCTCCACTCTCGCGCCCTTTCTCACCTTTGATCAGGATCCTTACATCGTGGTCGCCGAGGATGGCCGCTTATACTGGATGATGGATGCATTCACCACCTCGGACAGCTACCCGTATTCCAGCCACTACACGCTCGAAGACACGCCCATCAATTACATGCGCAACAGCGTGAAGGTTGTGATCGACGCTTACAACGGAACGACGACCTTCTACGTTTTCGATAAAGAGGACCCGATTATCACGGCGTACCGCCGCCTGTTTCCAGATTTGTTCAAGGACGCGTCTCAGATGCCTGCCGATCTGCGCAAGCATGTGCGCTATCCCGAAATGTTGCTCGACGTTCAAGCCGGCGCCTACGGCCTCTATCACATGACCGACCCGGAGGTCTTCTACAACCGCGAGGATTTATGGACCGTGGCGACCGAGGTCGGCATGAATGACGCTGGCGAGCAAACGACACTGACGATGCAGCCCAACTTTGTTCTTATGAAGCTTCCCGGCGAGACCGATGCGGAATTCGTCGAGATTCTCCCGTTTACTCCGGCAAATCGCAATAATCTGATTGGCTGGATTGCCGGGCGCAGCGACGGCGCACAGTACGGCAACTCGATCGTCTACGACTTCCCCAAAACCAAACTTGTGGACGGGCCACTTCAAGTGGAAGCTCGTATCGACCAGAATGCTCAGCTCTCCGGCCAGTTGACCCTCTGGAGCCAGCAAGGTTCGCACGTCCGCCGCGGAAATATGCTCGTGATTCCCATTGGACGCACGTTGCTTTACGCCGAGCCAATCTATCTCCAGGCGGAACGCAGCCCCATGCCGGAACTGCGTCTGGTCGTCCTCGCGGTACAAGACCGGCTGGCCTACGGCCCGACTTTCGAGTCGGCAATGTCCGCCCTTTTTGGCGGGGCGCAATCATCGACAAGCGCCGTTCCAGAATCACAAGCCCCATCCACCCAAAACGCTTCGGGGCCAGCCGCTGCCTCTGTCACGGCGCCGGCTGCCAGCCTCAAAGGGCTGATCGCTCAGGCCGCCCAAGACCTTTCCGACTACCAGCGATTGACCGCCGAAGGAAAGCTCGGCGAAGCCGGACAAAAGCTCGAGCAATTGAAGCGCACGCTCGAACAGCTCAATAAAAATCCAAAATGATTTCGCTGAAGGCCCATCGTCGCCGCGGGTCAGGTGACCGAATCGCGGCGTGAGTTCGAGGTCGAGCACCTGTGCGAGACCAGGTCACGCTGTAGCGAGTTCGCGGCGCTCGGACGACCAAAATCCAACGCGGCCCGCCGAAATATACGGCTACGCTCTTGCTTTGTCGATCATTTCGATCCAAATCCCTTTGGATTTTAGAATGAGCTCGATGGCTTCGCGGACCGCGCCGCGGCCGGCATTCGCTTTGGTCACGTAGTGCGCCGCGAGTTTCACTTCGAGAACCGCGTCGCCGACCGCGATGGCAAGTCCCACGCGCCGCATGACCGGCAAGTCCGGCAGATCGTCGCCGACATAAGCGACCGCCGATTCAGGCACGCCCGCTTTCTTCAGAATTTCTTCAAGAGCCGGGATTTTCGTCGGCTGCTTTTGATAGATAAATTCGATTCGCATTTCGTGTGCGCGGCGAAGCAGGGCCGGACTCTCTCGCCCGGTGATGACGCCAGTTCGGATTCCGGCTGTGTTCGCAAGGGTCAAACCCTGGCCGTCGTGGGCGTCAAATGATTTGATTTCGAGCGCCGTGCCATCCGGCTGGGAAAGAAACGTGACGGAGCCGTCTGTCAGCGTGCCGTCCACATCCATCAGCAGGACTTGGATCTGAGCGGCGCGTTTTTTAAGAGAAGCTGGGATTTTGACCATTCCTTTTGACACATTGCGCTCCTGTTGAAAGGACAAAAAAAGTGCGGATCTAAAGATCCGCCACTACAACCTCGAAAATCACGATCACGCAATCGTCCGTTAGATCAGCTCTAACGTCCACAGGTCGTGGAGGTGAACGACTCCCATGACTTTGTTTGATTCATCGACCACGACGACCGATGTGATTTTTCGCTTTTCCATTAAAGTTAACGCTTCGCTCGCGAGCACCTGGGGTCTCACGACTTGCGGCTTCACATTCATGCATTCATCCGCGGTCATGCTCAGCGTCGTGCCGCCATGCTTTTCCATCAAGCGGCGCAAGTCGCCATCGGTAATAATCCCCGCCAGCGTTCCGTCTCCATTGGCCACCGTCGTCATCCCGAGTTTCTTTGCCGACATTTCGTGAAACACTGCCGGCATGGGAGTGTCGAGCGAGACTTTCGGCAGGGCGTCGCCGACGTGCATGATTTTTTCCACGCGAAGAAGCCGTTTGCCGAGGCTGCCTGCCGGATGAAGAGCCGCGAAATCATCGTGCCGAAAATCGCGGCGCTCGAGGAGCGACACCGCGAGCGCATCACCCACAGCCATCGCGACAGTTGTGCTAGCCGTCGGCGCCAGATTCAGTGGACAAGCTTCTTCACTGACACTGACGTCGAGGACCACTTCGCTGGCTTGCGCAATCGTGGACTTCGTGTTTCCTGTAAGCGCCAACATCGGAATCTCAAGCCGCTTCAGCGCGTCGAGCAGGGCGATGATTTCGCTTGTCTCGCCGGCGTAGGAGACCGCCAGCATCATGTCGCCGCGAGCGAGCATGCCGAGATCGCCATGCAAAGCGTCGGCGGGATGAAGAAAAAAGGAGGGGGTGCCGGTGCTGGAGAGGGTCGCGGAGATTTTGCGTCCGACCAAGCCGGACTTGCCCATGCCGGAGACGACGACGCGGCCTTTGCAGGCAAATAGGATGTCGACGGCTTCTTCAAAGGTAGAGTCGAGGCGCGCGATAACATCCTGGATGGCTTGGGCTTCGATTTTCAGGACGCGGCGGGCGGTGTCTAGGCTCATGGGACGTTGACCATTGGAGGGGGGATCGTAACTGGTGACTGGTGACTGGTGACTGGCGCGAATATGAGGCGGATCGACAGCCTGGGCGGTCGAGGCGCAGGATGTTGCGCCACTATGATGGGAGCTGAAAAGCCGAAGGCGGTGTCAATTGGCCCCCCTGGGAAATTTGTAACTGTTGCATCTAAAGGCTTTAGTGTTTTTGTAAGTCCTTTGTTTACAATAGTTACAGAGAATCTCGTAAGTGTTGATTCTAAATGGGTTAAGTTCACTTTGGAGGCTGGCTCTTGCCGGTTCGGACGGGCGTTCATAGGACGCTCCAGCGGTGGGCAGAATTTAATTCGCGGAATTCGTAGGACGGGCACGGCGTGCCGTGCCCCTACGGAGCGAGTTGCCGGGCGAGGAGGCGTCATTGTGCGCTCCAGCTTCGGACTAGAGTTGAGAGTTCCTTCAGGCGCTTGAGGAGGGTAGGGAGTTGGGAAAGGGGCAAGGCATTGGGGCCGTCGGAGAGGGCGGCGGCGGGGTTGTCGTGGGTTTCGAGGAAGATGCCGTCGACGCCTGCGGCCACTCCGGCGCGGGCTAACGGCTCAATGAATTCGGGCTGGCCGCCGCTGGCGTGGCCCTCGCCGCCGGGGAGTTGGACGGAATGTGTGACGTCGAAGACGACGGGATAGCCAAGTTTCCGAAGAATGGGGAAGGATCGCATGTCTACTACAAGATTGTTGTAGCCGAAGGAGGCGCCTCGTTCGGTGAGGATGATCTTGGTGTTGCCGGTGCTGGCGATTTTTTCCACGACGTTAGACATGTCCAAGGGGGAGACGAATTGGGGTTTTTTGACGTTGACGATGCGGCCGGTTTGGGCGGCGGCGAGGAGGAGATCGGTTTGGCGAGCGAGGAAGGCGGGGATTTGGAGGATGTCGCAGACTTCGGCCGCGGGCTGGGCTTGCGAGGACTCGTGGATGTCGGTGAGGATCGGGAGCTTCAGGTCGGATTTGATTTTGGCGAGGATGCGGAGGCCTTCTTTTAGGCCCGGCCCTCGGAAGGCTTTGACGGAGGAGCGGTTGGCCTTGTCGTACGAGGCTTTGAAAATGTAGGGGACGCGGCAATCGGCGGCAATTTTTGCGACTTTTTCCGCGATGTTTCGTGCGTGGGCTTCGCTTTCGATGACACAGGGGCCTGCGATGAGAAAGAGAGGATTGCCGCCGCCGAGGCGGAGCGCTCCCAATGAGATTTCGCGAGTTAGCGGCATGAAGGAATCAGAAGCATAGAAGATAACACACGAAGAGCGGAAACGGCTTTCCGAGGTGACGGAGGGCGGGGCTAGTGCGCGGGCGCTGAGGCATTCTGAGGGGGCTGGTAGACGCGACTGAAGTAGGACTGGGCTTTGGCCCAAACCTTGTCGGCTACTAAACGACCGAGCTTAGGCCCTGCGAGGTCGGCGCGGCGGAAGTGTATGCCAGCGTAGAGGCCGGAGATACCGGCTTCGTCGGCTGCTTGGGTGAAGGTTTCCCATTTTAGGACGACACTTTCGCGCGGAGTGATGCCTGGCTCTATTTTGGATGAGCCTTTCGGGAGTTCGATGGAGTCGCCGAAGCGATCGGAGCCGGTCCAGAGCGCGAGGATACGAGCGGCTGCGGAGCTAAAGGCGCTCTGGCCGGAAGGATACTCTGGAGATGGCGGGGTGGGAGAAGTGGAAGGCTGGTAGGGAACCCACTTGGAGCCGTCCATTTCGACGGAGCCCTTGCCGGGGCCACCCCAGGCGCGAATCTGCTTGCCGTTGAAGAGGAAGCTAATCGCGGTTATCGGGCGCACGGAGTCGTACTCGCGCTTGGCATCCCAGACGGCTATGCTGGCGTCGAGCATGGCATTTGTCAGCGCAAAATACATCTTCACATCGTCGTCGAGCGTGTGATGGTCGCGTGCGGAGACGAATTCCGCGAAGTTCAGCCAGTGCTCGATGGTTTCCGCCCCGTTCGCTTCGCCAGACCAATATTCCGCGATCATCTTTTGGCGATCGGTCAGGTTCACGCTGAAGTCGATCAACTCTTGCGCTTGCTGTTCGTATTCCGGCGAGCCGTACTGGAATGGACCAGGTTCGGTCGTTGATCGAAACTCGTCGCCTTTGGACATGGCAAACGGCGTGATAAAGCACCACTGCGCACCTGCAAACATTTGCAGCACCAAGCTGCCGTTCGAGTCTGTGTAGGTGAGTGGCTGCCAATGATTGGGATTGAGAGGTTTCGAGAGCGGAAAACGAGTGGGAACCATGCCGGGTGCATTGACCGGCCGGTAGCCCGTCCAATCGGCGTATGCGCCTATGGCGCTCATTTTTATGCCGTTTTTTCCGGCGTTCTCGGCGGCCGTGGAATCCATCTCGCCAAGCTGGTTTGACTTGTCATGATGCCGGTATTCCAGCACCGCCGCACAGGTCACATTTCCAATTCCGGTAGGGGTTTCGATGTCGGTGGAATGGTCGTTGGGATCGTAGCCAAGCTTGCGCATGAGGGGCTTGTACGTGGATTCCACTTCTTCCGGGAAGAGATCGGAGAGGGCGCGATAGGCGGCGTAGCTGATGGCTTTCTCTTTGTTGGCTCCGGTGCGCTCGGAGGCGGGCCGACTGAGGGCGCCGCTGAGTTGCGTGCCGATGGCTTGGGAGTCGTAGGCGGCCCACGCGTCGTACATGCATGTATCCGTAATGGAGAAAGCGCGGGCCGCCATCGGGGCCGCCACTTTGGCGTCACGCACTCCCCGCAGCGCCACATTATTCCACTGAGTTATGGCGTTCGGAGGGATTTTCGCGGTTGAAACGGTGTGAGCCGGGATCACCAAGAGGATGCAGATGAGGAGCAGAAATTTCATGTCGCCTCTGAATAGTTCGTAAATGGAGTGAGAAGCCAGTTGCGGTCTCGCTCCCGTGCGGTTCGAGCGAATTCTCAACCAGCGCTCACGCGTAGAAGGCTGTGAATGTGGCGCTGGAATCTCTTTGGCAGTCTAGTTTTGGTTCGTACCGGCGGAGGCCAAGCACTTGTTTCATAGCTCGGTTGGTCAGAAGGAAGATTTGGGTAGAATAGTGCGCGCAAGGTCTATCAGAGGCACGTGGCGGATTAAGGGTGATCCAGCCGCCACTCATGCCAGTGTTTCACGTATTTGGAGGGTGTAGACGTGAAGTCGCTGATGTTTGGACGCCAGTCTGGCTGGCCCGTGATGTCTGCAAGCCCGACGACGCAGTAGTATTGGACCATGACATCCGGGTCGTCGATTCCAGATATAAGCGCGTCAATGGCGGACGTAGACCCGGTATGCGTGAGTGCTGAAGCCGCTGCGCGCCGCGTCTCGACGTTGCCCGCTCGAAGTAACTTCGTCAATACGGGTACGGCCTTTTCATTCTTCACTCCTATGAGAATTGCGTAGCATAGATTGTGCAGAAGATCCGCGGGGATTGTGGGGCCCGGGTTTAGCAAAGCAGCAGCTGCGAGAGGCAGAGTGGATATGTCGTTGTGTTCAAGCAGGGAGACAGCAATGGACAGTCGCGTTCGGGGGTCCTGCACTTCTTGTTCGGCCCGGTTTAGTACTTGGACTGCTGCGGGGGACTGGGTCTTACTTAGAGTGAAAATCGCTTCTTCCTTCTCCTCGGAGGAACTACCCTGCGATTCGAGCACGGCGCCTAGTTGAGCGATGATGCGCTCGATTGTTGTTCCTTCTTGGGCTTCAGCACCGGGGATAGCCACAACAAAGGGGTGGAAGGGGCTCGCAAGCCTGAGATCGCTAGCAGGTCCAGCTAGGAAGAAAATTCCATAGCTTCCTGGCGTGATAGACCGCCAGCCTATGAATTCATCTGGGACGACAAAATGAAAGGTGAGCAGAGGCGTGAGGTTGGTGTCAGGGGTCTTTAGAACCTGATCGGCGCGGAGTTGCCCAGACATCATGTGTGCTGAAACACTCCGTTCCCCAACTTGAATTGTCGTTTTCTCTAACTCTTGGAGAAGCGTGACCTGGGCAACCACAATTACGCTGGCTTGCGTCGTCAGCCTATCTAAGTCTAGAGCCGGAACGGGGATCGAGTGGGCGCACGGAACAAGCAGGAGGACAACGGCGATGAGTGCGGGTGCGAATCTGTTGACGCCCAAGTGGTTACTCCTTTCTTCTATCAGGGCGCTGGCGAAACAATTGATGTGTGTGCCGCGTGGCCTATGTATCTTTGGAGCGTGTCCGTTTGGACTCGACGTCCGAACCCTGTCGCGAGACTGCCGACGCGCCAGTCCTGTCCAAAATGGTGGACGGCTGTGCTATTGCCGTCACATGTTGGAACCGGTACTGGAGAGGAATTTAAGTCCTGGCCTCCGATCTCGTCTGAGAAGTCTGCGCCGGTCGTGTTGGAGCCTCCCGCAGTGCCCCGGATCCAATTCGTGCCGGAGTAGTCGTTGATAACGTCAGTTGTAAAAATTTCATTCACCGGAACGTCGGCTGGAAGTGCACTCTGGAACTGGTCTTGGATGGTATAGTCCAGAAAGGTCACATAGCCCCATGTCGAATCGCAGTTGTTCTGAATGGTCCCCGCGACCAGGCGATTGGGCGTCCGGGTCGTAATCGAGAAGGGACTCGATGTTTGGCCATTAGCGGTAGCCGTGAGCTTGACGTCGCCAATGCTTGAGCTGAAGGCTGTGCCCGAACTCAGCACGTTTATCGAGGAGCCGGTGAACGAAGAAACTGTGATCTCATTTGCGCCAGCCGTAATGTTCCAAGTGGTCGACGAGCCGCCGCTTGAGGTGAGTGTGATTGAAGTTGCGTACCCCGAAACAGTGAGGTTGGCGAAGTACCACACGGTGTTGGGGCCGCTGATTGTGGGGATGACGCTGCCACCGGCGGAGCCGCCTACGGACTCGATCGGACAGACTTCACTGACGTAGGTGCAAAACCAACCGCCGACGGTCTCCTGATAAAGATCGAGGGCAGTAAGTGTGAGCGAGCCTAGGCTGACGCCGGTAACCACCCCGCTGCTATTTACCGTCGCAATGCCGGTGGCACTGCTTTTCCATGATGCGGTGGCGATGTTTTGATAGCCGCTGTTGTTGGTCTCGTACAATATCTCCGTAGTGGTTCCTCCCGTGGCCACGGCAAAGGGCGACAAGGATACGGCCCAATCGACCACCCCATTGCAGGTCCAACAAATCTCACCGCAGGTGGCTTTCCGCACGTTGTACACGGATGCATCCAGGCTGACGAGAATTTCCTGCTGTTCGCCGAGCGAGCCGGCGAGTTCCGCGCTGCCTTCGGTGAGCCCCGCGGGAATCACATTGCCCGCGGCGTCGGGGCTGGCGGTATGGACGATATCGGAAACATTCATGGTGCGCGTTTCACGCGGGCCCAGATGGATCGGGTAAACATATTGGCCGCCTGTGTAGAAGAGCGTAAAGGAGAAGTCCTGCGGCTCGTCGGCGGGATTCCAGAGCGTGACCATGGTGTCGTCGCCGTTGCCCGTGCTCCAGTAGCATAGTTCCTTGGCAGGCCCCTCGACAACGCCATGGGGCATCACCTCGAATACGTAGGTATTGGTCTGGTCCACGCTTCCGCTGGACATGAGCAAGCCGCCTGCCTGAGCATCGGTGTCCAGAATCAAGTTTACGCTTCCGTTGAAGTCCTTGAGTCCCGCTGCAGCGAGCAAGGCCGGAGCGTTAAGGTTGAGCGTCTGATGCGGGGGGAGCGTCATTTGGGGCAGGGTCGCCGACTGCGGGGAGCCAGCGGCCATCCACCACAGTTCCGGCGTTAGCGTCGCAGATTGCTCGGAGATATTGCGCACCAGCGAGTATGGCGTGAACACCGTCCCGTAGGGAAAATTCATCATTGGGTCGGCAGCTCCGGTCATCAGGCCCAGCTCCGAAATGCTGAGCGTTTGAGGAGGCTGTGGTTGCCCGGCGGATGAGGGTTGAGGCTGGGGCTGCATTTTCAAGCGCGCCGATTAACCGGTCGCCTGGTCCTGCAGGCCGCCGTTAATATCCAATCCGCGTTCGGGCCCATCGTGGGTGAGGTAAATACCACCCGATTCGCTTGCGGCTGTTTTTAATTCGTCCAGCGCGACCATTTTCGTGCCGTGAGGCGAGACCGTGACCTGGTAGCTGGCAAGTTGCGCGTCGGCTTTATCCGTGAGGCGGACGGAGGCGTTGATCGCCTTTCCGGTAACATTCGAGAGAGCCAGAAAACCGGAGACGTCTTTTTCCTGCTTCCACCACATACCCTCGAAGCTCGCGGGCTGCGTTGCCGGAAAATTGGCGGACCCGGGACGCCAGTCCGGGGTGGGTTGCAGGCCAAAGATGTAAATCAGGCTGTTCACGACATCCACGTTCTTGACCGTGCCAGACACCGCCGCCCACGGCCATTGATATTCGATTTCCATGTAACCGCAAAGGGTTGCGTAAGGTGCAATGCCGTTGCTCTCGAGCGCCTTGCCTATATCCACGATCGCGGTGCCCGAGGGTTCCAGGGTGACTGCTGGGAGCGGGTAGCGCTGGCCGTTACTTAAATACAGGATAGGCGTAACGGTGATTGGGCCCGTTTTCAAGCCGCTCTTCAAGTATAGAGCCGCTTTCCAGTCTGCGTCCGTCATCCACAAGCCGCCGGTGGCGGAATGCCGCGCCACAGGCTTGCTCACAGGCAGCCTCTTTTGGAGGCGGGGCGCGAGAGGCCTGTGATGGGCAAGGACCTTCGGCTGTTGCGCAGGAGACTCGGCTGGCACTAGGAGAGAGAGAGCAGCCAACGAGAGGAGCCACAACTTGTGAGAGGACAGAAGGGACATAGTCAGCCCTCATGCGATTATTAGAGAGTGCGGTGATGATTACAATTATAACAGGCAAGAGTCAAGTGAAAAAAATATAAATGTGGGGTAAAACGCCGACGCCGTTTCTCGAAATCCACTCTGGGGCCCTATAGGACCTACGCTTTTGGGCTGGGCTAGACCACGAAATCAAGTCGTTTCATCGGAATTTTCCGCGGTCCCTGCGATGGCGGATAACGGACACGAATGTCCCGGTGTCATAGGTCGCGGAACTCCACGGCGCGCTCAAAATAAAATCGGCGGAGTCGCTGCAGCCGGCAAAGTTGACCGTAAACGTCGTGCTAGCAGAAGCTCCAACCGCGAGATCGCCAAGCGCGATGGGATAGCCGCTCGCCGGGGTAACTACCGGCCGGCAGCGCCTTCCGGCAAACTGCTGCAGCGTAAATCCGTTGAGCTGCGTGGCGTAGGCTATGCCGACGTTGCCGTTCGTTGCGGTTACGGTGAACACGCGCGTGTCGCTCTGCTTGCCTTTGTCGTCGGAATCCGAAACGGAGAACGTCAGCCCGTATCCCGGCAACTGCGTGGGATCGACAATTCCCCAGTAAGCGGGCTTGGCTTGCAATTCCGTATCGAAGGACAGCGGCGCATCCAGCCGGTCGATCGGGAAACTATCGAGCCAGGTGTCGTCGTCCGCAAAACCCCAGAAGGTGACGGCGTTTATCTTGCCGCGCAACCGCCGCAGCACGTCAAAGTACTGCTTGTAGAGCCAGCCCTGTTCCGCAATCAGCGATGGCGGCACAGTTGGCGCGTAGTTCGATGTGTTGTCTCCGGCGTTGTAAACGCTGACGTCCATTTCGGTAATTTGCTGATCGAGGTCACGGAAATTCTCGTGAATGGTGTCGATCGCGTGGACGATCGCGTCCGCGGACGGATAGTTGATGTCGTTGTGCATCTCGTGGCCGATTCCATCCAGGGGAATGCCACGCTCGCGAAGATCGCGGACCACACGAACGAGACACGCCAGCCGGTTGGGATCGGTCGTGCTGTAGTCGTTGATGAACAACTTCGTTCCCGGAGGCGCGTACTCTCGAGCCGCGAGCAGCGCGACATCGATGTAACTCTTCCCAAGCACCTGATAGAACGGACCGTGTTCGAGACAGTCCGGTTGGGTAGGATCGAGCGGTTCGTTCACCACGTCCCAGGCATACACGGCCGTGCCAAAGTGCTGCACCTCGTTCTGGATATGCTCCTGGATGTTGGCAGTCACGGTAGCTTGATTGGCCGGGGAATTGGTGCCGTCTCCCGTGGCATACGCCGGCGTCTGTTCGCCTGTCGACCACACCAGGTTGTGCCCGCGCACGCGCATCTCGTTGCACACCGCCAAGCCCACTTCACTGTCCGCGTTTTCGTAGGTGTAGGTGCCCATGGTGGCTTCCACGGAACTCCACTTCATGTCGTTTCCCGATGTGATGCTGTCGAAGTGCTTCGTGAGAAGCTGCGCATGCGGTCCAGAAAGATCCGTAAGATCAACCGCTGCGCCGACGGTGAAGAAGGGGGAGAGCGTCTTAAAAATCGAAGGTATCTCGGTTTGAATGGTCGGCGGAGGAACGTAGGTGAGCTGGAAGTCGTCCACGTAGAACGACACCAGATCGTTGCCCGATGCCGGAACGGTCTGCAAATACAAATACGCAGCACCCGGATCGTAGTTATTGGCCATGTTGTATCGCATCACACTGATTTGGTGCCAGTTCCCGTCCGCGGGAATGGTCACGCCCGGGTAAGCGGTCATGCTCGGGTAGCTGGTGTTGCCATCGAGCGTGGTCTGCAAGCTCATGTTCAGGATGTGATTCGAACCGTCGGTCGGCACCAGCATCACCCACACGCTGGCGTTGTACACCGAGCCGACGTACATCTTGTCGCTCACGCTAATTTGAGGCCCGTCGTAGTTCGCGACTCGCCCGGTGACCAGCAGGCTGTTCGTACCGCTGTGCGCCTCCGCCGTGATATTGGTCAGCGTGGAACCCGCACGCGAACTCCACCCGTCCAAGCCGCCATCCTCGAAGGTCGTAATGATCCCACTGTTGTCCTGCTGGCTGGGATTTGGCGGCGGCGGCGAGAGCTCGCCGATGGTCACATCGTCGATGTAGAAAGAATCTGTCGCGCTGCTGGATTGTATGTAGAGAACCAAGCTCGACGGTGGGCCAGGCAAATTGCTGAAGCTGAAGGTGCCCTGGACTTTCGTCCACGCCGTGCTCGAGAGTGCGCTCGAGGTCGCAAGATTACTGTACGAACCCGAAGCGTTGGCGCAATTCGTCGTTTTGGTGGAAAGCGTCGCCGTCGGGTTGCTGCTGTCCGGCGCCGCGAGCAACTCGTACGCAGTAACCTGATAGGTCGCGCCTGCAACTACGCCGTTCACGCTTAGAAGGTTCAGGCTCGGCCCCATGTAACCGGCTGTGCGGTTCGCAACCAGAAGGCTGCGCGCATCGCCACTCGGATCCGGGATCGGCGGAATACTGTTCGCGAGGGACGCGGAACCAAACGGCGTCCAGCCATCCAGCCCGCCATCCGCAAACGTGTAGGTGGCGATCGGCGTTCCGCCTGGCGGCGGAGCCGTCTCCGTGATCGCCACCTCATCCAGATAGAACGATTGCGCTGTCGTTGCTCCCACCAACTGCGCGTAAAGCACCAGCCCCGTCTCCGTGGTGCTGACCGTGTAGCTTCCACCAATCTGCGCCCATCCGGAACTCGAGAGCGGGACTTGGTAGCTTCCCACGGTGTCGTAGCACGTCCCTCCGGAACAGCCCGGATCGCTGCGCTTTATTGTGAAGTTCGCGTTCGTTGCCGTCTCGCCGCTCGTGAGCATCACGTACCCCGTGATCGTGTACGTTGCTCCGGCTTGCAGCACGCCATTCAGCGAAATCGACGGCCCACCCGCGCCGCTGGAGTTCGTCGCGGTGAGCAAACTGTACGACCCGGAATATGCCGCAGCCGTTGTCGCCACGGGCGTGCTGGCGCCATTGAAGGATGTCCAGGCATCCGCGGTTCCGTCTTCGAAGCTGTAGGTCACAACCGTCTGCGCGCGCGCACCTCTGGCGCTGAACAGCGCGGTAGCAGCAATCAGAAAACCGATACGTGCGATTCGATTTGTGAATACCACTGACGACAACTTGCGAAATGGCGGGAGCATGGCAATTCTCCTTTACCAACACGACGGCCCAAAAACGGCATATCGTGTACGTTAACGACATTTGAGAAGTTTAGTACATGGGCTATATACGTCCGGGGGAACCCACTTCCAGGAAAGACGGCCCTAAGCTACACCTCTCGCGTGGGTGGGTGTCAAGCGAGTTTTTTCGGGAGAGCCGATGGGCGCGGAAAGAGCGCAGTGCTGCAAAAAGGGGCACAGCCGTTCAAGGCTCATGTTGAAGATGCTGAAGACCGGCCACGATGTATCGTGCCCCCACAAAGGCTTGAAATTAGGCGTTGGCGTGAGGGGCGACGCGCACGGCTTGGACACGTTGCGGTTCAGCGACCGGTCGGGACTTGCTCTTTCTATGTTCGATGGCGGCACCGATGAAGGCGGAAAACAAGGGGTGTGGCTCGAGGGGCTTGGATTTGAATTCGGGATGGAACTGGCAGCCGAGGAACCAGGGATGCTCGGGAGCTTCGATGATTTCGACGTAATTTTCGTCGGGCGTCCGGCCGGTGATGCGGAGGCCCGCGCCGGTTAAAGTTTTCTCGTAGTCGCGATTGAATTCGTAGCGATGGCGATGGCGTTCGCTGATCTCGAGCTTGCCATAAGCTTTGGCGGCGAACGAGCCCGGTTCAAGCTTGCAGGCCCATGCGCCGAGGCGCATGGTGCCGCCCATTTCGTCCACACCGAGCAGTTCGCGCAGCTTATAGATGACGCGGTGCGGCGACTGCGGATTGGATTCGGTGGTGTCGGCTTGTTTCAGCCCGGCAACATCGCGGGCGTATTCAATCGTGGCGCACTGCATACCGAGGCAGACTCCGAAATAGGGAACTTTGTTTTCGCGAGCGTACTGGATCGTGTAAATCATGCCTTGAAGCCCGCGCTTGCCAAAGCCGCCGGGAACGAGGATGCCATCGTAGCCGTGCAAGCGCGCGGCAGCTGTGGCGACGGAGTCGATTTCCTCGGCTTCGACCCATTCGAGGATAGTTTTGTGATTGTGAGCCAAGCCACCGTGGAGCAAGGCTTCGCGGAGGCTTTTGTAGGCGTCTTCGAGCTGAACGTATTTGCCGACTACAGCGATGCGGACTTCTCCCGCGGGATTGTGAATGCGGTAGACAAGGTCGAGCCACGGGCCCATGTCCGAAGGACGCTCTTGCAATTTTAGGTGGCGCAGAATTTGTGCATCCAGGCCCTCCCGGCTGAGCTCGACAGGCACCGCATAAATCGTGTCGACATCTTCCATGGAAATGACGCAGGCTTCGGCGACGTTGCAGAAGAGAGCGATTTTTTTCTTGAGGTCGGCGGGAATGTGGCGGTCGCTGCGGCACAGCAAAATGTCCGGTTGAATCCCGATGCCGAGCATTTCCTTGACGCTGTGCTGCGTTGGCTTGGTTTTCAGTTCGCCGGCAGCAGCGATGAAGGGCACCAGCGTTACGTGAACGAAGAGCGTGTTCTCCGCGCCAAGTTCAAGGCGCATCTGACGGATGGCTTCGAGGAAGGGAAGCGATTCGATATCGCCGACCGTGCCGCCGATTTCGACGATGACGACGTCCACGTCGTCGGAGACTTTCCGGATCGTGGCTTTGATCTCGTCGGTGACGTGCGGGATGACCTGGACGGTCTTGCCGAGATAATCGCCGCGGCGCTCTTTGGTCAAAATGGTTTCGTAGATGCGGCCGGTGGTCCAGTTGTTGTCGCGGGAAAGCTTGGCGTGAGTGAAGCGCTCATAATGGCCGAGGTCGAGATCGGTTTCGGCGCCGTCTTCGGTCACGAACACTTCGCCGTGCTGAAACGGACTCATCGTGCCGGGATCGACGTTCAGGTACGGATCACATTTTTGAAGGGTGACTTTAAAACCGCGACTTTCGAGGAGACAACCGATGGAGGAGGCTGCAACGCCCTTTCCTAAAGAGGAAACAACACCGCCGGTAACAAAAATATATTTTGGCGCCATCCATGCAGCCCGCTTCCGGGATTTCCCAGAGCGCCGGGCTTATCCGCCCTCCTCAGGATTGACGTACGAACAATTATGGGCGGAAAAGGAGTGAGTGTCAAATCGAAGAAGTAATTTGGGGAACTCAAAAATTCGCAGAAGGGAACCAAGAATATAGGGGAAGTTCTGCGCGGGCCGCCGAAGCAGAAGAATATATCGTACTGCGCAACTTCTCCTCAGTAAGCGGGTTGAATGGACCGGGGAGGAGCATGCGCGTTTGGTGGCCGCATCCTCGTAAGGTCGTGGTGGCCGGGTGGTCGCAGGCAGTGCTCAATTGAACAAAGTGATTCCCGCCCGGAAACGTTTGCAGCTCAGCAATCATCAAAGCAGTGGAAGATAAGCGTGTGCCCGCGCCCAAATGCGGGTGATGCTATCCTGAGGGATGCTTCGAGGGTCTCTCGAACGTGGGGAAGGGGTAATGAAATTGAAAAAACGGGTGTACTTGGGCAGTGCTGCATTCGCAGGCGCTCTTCTATTCGCTCCCTTTTCCGGCGCACAGCAAAATCAAACGCCGGCTTCGCAAACCTATTCCACCTACGAGGCGAGCCGCGAGAGCGTGCTCACCGGCAAGGTACTTTCTTACACAGCGAATTCCGCCGTTCCGCCCCTCGGAGCGCACGTAACCATTCAGACGGTGTATGGAACCGTTGACGTGCATCTCGGGAGCGCGAAACTGCTCGAGCACAACGGGTTCACGCTGAACGTTGGAGACTCCGTACAAATCACTGGAGAAGTCATGACCTTCGGTCAAACCACCACGTTTGCTGCTCGCATTGTTGAGGACGGAGATCAGTCGGTTACCGTTCGCGATACCAAAGGCCGATTGATCCTTATGTCTCCAGTGCATGTGCCGAGAGGTGCGCGATGAAGCGTTTTCTACTCGTTTTTCTGGCCAGCGCGGTTGGCTGGGCTGCGGGCTGCAGCAGTGGCGGCTCTACCCCACCGCCACCGCCTCCTGTGGTCGGCTTCAATAATGCCAGCCTGAAGGGAACGTATGTTTTCTCGATGTCAGGAACAACGCTGGACAATACTAGCGCAGCCGGCGAGAGCTCTTTTTCTCGAGTCGGGATATTTATCGCCGACGGCAAGGGCGACATTGCGACCACGGGCGGAATCGAAGACGTTCATATCTTCGGCCAGGATCAGCCCTTCGCAATCAATGGCGGCAGCTACGTCATCAGTGCCGATGGCCGGGGAACTTTGAGCCTCATCGAGGGTGCGACCACAGTGCAATATAACATCAGCTTGGTCTCCTCGACCAACGGCTATATCGTGGCTATGGGAACTGGCTCGGGACAGTCGCTTCAAGACACCGAAACCGCGAGCGGCAGTTTCACTCTTCAGACCTTGACAACGCTTGCCACTGGCACTTACGTCTTCGATTTTTCGGGGGTCGCTCCGGACGGCACCGAAAGTCAACTTTCCATTGTTGGCGACTTTATCCCCAATAGCGGCACTGGCGTGGGCAGCTTTTCTGTCGGCAGCTTCGAGGACATAAATGAGGGCGGCAGTGTTGTCCCTAAGGTCAGCATCTCAGGCGGTAGCTACTATACCGACAACACGAATCCAGGGACGGGAAGAGGGTTTGCCACCATCGGCAATCTCGACTATGTCTACTACGTGATCGACGGCCAGCATGCGCAATTCATGGGGATTGACAGTGACGTAGGTGCCCCAGGCACCATCATCGGCGAGGCAATCGCACAGCAGGCTGGCACTCCCAACAACACTACGGCATTCAACAACAGCAACTTCGTTTTCGTCATGGGCGGTTCCGGCGAGGGCGTGCCCATCACGCGCGGAGGACGTTTCACGGCGAACGGTGGGAGCTTAGGTAGCATCCTTACGGATTACAACGATGCCGGAACGGTGAAATCGATTCCTATTGCCAACACGGGGCAAATCACGCTCGACGGTGATAACTCCGGGCGCGGCACAATCACGTATACCGACACCGTAACGACCTATAACTGGGTCTTCTACCTGAGTTCGGCGACCCAAGGCGTAATCCAGGATGACAGCAACCCCAACATCACCATCGATGGTCCCCTTCTTGGCCAAACCGGCGCTCCGTTTTCTTCCAGTAGCCTGGCAACGAACTACGCTTTTAACTGGAGCGGCGCGGACAACATCTCTGAGGAAGATTTTGTCGGCAGCTTCGCACCCGCGAGCACGAGTCCGAACGGGCTAGTGGATTTCAACATATTCGGCCAGCAGAAGCTGTTCCTTGACACCCTTTTTAACGGAGTCATAGCCATAGGCGGCGATGGAACGGGCAGCACAGGGACGAGGAGCACTTTCGTCGCGAGCATCAATGGCACGCCGTCGACGAAGTACAACTACTTTGCTTACATCGCCAACCCAAGCACCGTCTTGCTCTTGGGAACGGACACAAACCGTGTCATGGCCGGGGTGCTAACGGCGCAAACGCCGTAGCGCCTCCGGAAGTCTCGTAGTTACCAGGAGTTGCAAAGCCGCCCGGCTGAAGTTGGCTGGGCGGCTTTATTTTTGGAGGAGCTTTTCCACGCGGGCCACGTCTTCGGGCACATCCACGCTCACCGCGTCGTGCTCTACTTCGGCGACGCGAATCTTCCAGCCATTTTCCAGCCAGCGGAGCTGCTCGAGTTGCTCGATGCGTTCGAGTTCGCCTTGCGGCAGGGTGGGATATTCGAGGAGTGCGTCGCGCTGGAACACATACAGGCCTAGATGTTTCAGGTGCCGCACTTGAATCTTGCTGCCCGTATCGCGCACCCAGGGAATCGGCGCCCGCGAAAAATAAAGCCCGTTGTCGTCGAAATCGAGCACGGTCTTAACCACGTTCGGATCCATGATGTCCGCCGGGGTCCTAATGAGGGTCGCGACCGTGGCAATCGCCGCCGCGGGCTCCTCCAGCAGGGCATTCACCGCCGTGTCGATGGCGACAGGGTCCAGCAAAGGCTCATCTCCCTGCACGTTCACAAAGACGTCGCCTTTTTCATGTGCCGCGACTTCCGCGACGCGCTCCGTTCCCGTGCGGTGGTCCGGCCGAGTCATGCGGGCCTCGCCGCCGAAGGTTTCCACCGCTTTGACGATACGTTCATCATCGGTTGCGACAATCACGCGGCCGGCTCTCTTGGCCATTTTGGCGCGCTCATAGACTCGCTGGATCATGGGCTTGCCGGCCAGTGCAACCAGCGGTTTGCCGGGCAGCCGCGTCGAGCCGAAGCGCGCGGGAATGACGATGACCACCTCGGGACTTGCCGCAGTCATGCCACTGAGTCTCGCACATTCGGGAAAATTTGGGCACTCCCTCCGTTCACTAGGTAAAGCGAGGCTGGCACGCGACGGCCTGCCCTATGCAATCCACTGCGCGCCCAGCGTCGGACGGGAACGCGGCCCCGCGATTCTTGCCGGCGAGAAAAGTACCGCCTGCGGCATGGTACGGGATTTGCCTTGTCTTCGCTTGCGCCAGTGGTAGAATCGCGCGTAGTCCGAGCCGCGCGGCCGTTCCGGGATGCCGGGACGATGGGGGTGCCGTGAAACGCGATGGTCATGGGTTTCGCGTTATTAGTTTTTCTGGTGTGGTCCTGTTATTTGCCTGCCTTCTCGCATCCCGCGCCGTTATTTTTGCCGCGCCGCAATCGCAATCGCCCGCCGATGAAAACAGCCAGCAGAAAAACAAACGCAAGGACGACGTAACGAAGAACACGCCGGGGCAAGTCCTCAAGCCCGGGAAAGCCTTGAAGATGGACGTGGACCTGGCGCTGGTCAACGTCACCGTTACGGATCCTTACAACCGGCTGGTCACCGGCCTGGACAAAGAGAACTTTCGCGTATATGAGGATAACGTCGAACAGGAAATCGTGACCTTCTCCTCCGAAGACGTCCCCATTTCGATTGGCGTGATTTTTGATTTCAGCGGCAGCATGTCCAACAAAGTGGGCAAGGCCCGCGAAGCGGCGCTGCAATTTTTCAAGACCGCCAATCCACAGGACGAATTCTTCCTGGTGAGCTTCAATGAACGAGCGGAATTGACCAGCGCGTTCACCAACAGCGTCGAGGATCTGCAGAGCAGCTTGATGCTGACCTCGGCGAAAGGCCGCACCGCGCTTTTGGATGCCATCTATCTCGGCCTCAGCGAAATGAGGAGTGCACACAACGGCAAACGCGCCTTGCTCATCTTATCGGATGGGGGAGATAATCATAGTCGCTACAGTGAAGGCGATGTCAAGCGGCTGGTGAGAGAGGCAGACACCCAGCTCTATGCAATTGGAATCTTTGACCCGCTTGGATTTCGCGACCGGACACCGGAGGAGCTAAACGGTCCTTCGTTGCTTTCGGAAATCACGGAGATGACCGGAGGGCGGGTATTTTCTGTTGAGAAGCTCGAGGATCTTCCGGATATCGCCACAAAAATCAGCATGGAGCTGCGAAATCAATATGTCCTGGGATATAGGCCGAGCAACAAAGCGCACGATGGACGTTGGCGAAAAATCAAGATCAAGCTGCGCGCTCCGCGAGGATTGCCGCCGCTCAATGTCTACGCAAGAACCGGTTACTACGCTCCGGCGCATTAATTGCGCTTCTTCCAGCCGGCGTTCGTTTTTCTTCATGCTCTCTACGATCTGCGTTCTCGCTACGTTTGTCTCGCCGTGTTTCGCGCAGATTCCCATTCCCAATGTCCAGCCGCCTCCGCCGGATCAAAATTCCGATGTTCAAAGGCAGGGCTCGACCATCAAGGTCGATGTCGGCCTGGTGGTGCTTCACACCACAGTGCTCGATGACCGCGGCAAGTTCGCCGACGGTCTGAAGGCCGAGAATTTTCGTATTTATGAAGACAAGGTCGAACAGAAGATCGCTACTTTCAAGCGCGAAGACGTTCCCGTGAGTATGGGCTTGGTGATCGACAATAGCGGAAGCATGCGCGATAAGCGGCCTCGCGTGAACGAGGCGGCGCTCACGCTGGTCGAGGCAAGCAACCCTCAGGACCAGGCGTTTGTCGTCAACTTCAACGACGATTTTTATCTCGATCTGGACAAGGATTTCACCAGCAGCATTCCCGAGTTGAAAGAGGCTATCGAGCGCATCGACTCACGTGGCAGCACCGCGCTCTATGACGCCATCATTGGTTCGCTCGACCACCTCAAAAAGGGCACCAGGGACAAAAAGGTTCTTCTGGTGGTCACCGACGGCGAGGACAACGCCAGCCATTACTCGCTCGAGAAAACCATCCGGGAGATACAGAAGACGGACACGGTGATTTACACCATCGGCCTGCTAGGCGATGAAAGAAGAAAAGAGAAGAACACCGCCATGCGCGCGCTGAAGCATATCGCCGAGGCTTCGGGCGGCCTGGCCTTTTTTCCGGAAAACGTCGATGACGTGCACAGCATTTGCGAACAGGTCGCCCACGATATCCGCAACCAGTACACCCTGGCCTACTATCCTTCGAACACCAAGAAGGACGGCACCTTCCGCGCCGTCACCGTGCAGGTGATTCCGCCGCGCGGCCGCGGCAAGCTGGTAGCCCGAACCCGCAACGGATACTACGCCCCCGGCGGTCCAGCGTCCGCCGACGCCGGAAACTAAGCCCCGTTAAATCGTGCGGCTGCCTTTCGTAGGTCAAGGGGTCTCTGCCAGAAGGTTGCGACCATAAATAAAAGCCTAGCCTGGAAGGGTTTGCGCCAGTCACCAGTCACGAGTCACCAGTCACTTCGCGCTGCCACTCAGGTCACGCCAGCACTTACAATCATTTCCCTGCAGCGGCTTGCTTCGCCAGCGCCTCAGCCGCGGTAGCCGCGAGGATGAAACCCGTGGCTGCATCGACCACATACTCGTTTTCATACCACAGGAACGGCCAGCCTTCATCGAGCTCGGGGAAATCCGGCTGGATAATCGTGACGCCGGGAATCACTCCGCCGGGAATGAATGTGTAATCGGCGCGGTTGTTTCCGTAGCCAATCAGCCTCGAGTGCGTGCCCACACCTGAGACATAGGACAAATTCGAAACCGGATGCGTGCCCAGGATGTAATCGAGCGCGCGGAGCGTGTACTCCGGCCCGACGATCTGCGGAAACGCTTCGTGTAGGAAATACATTTGGACGGCAAAACCCGTGACCGCACCAGAACCGCCCCAGGCGCCCGTCGTAATCGGCACGCCATAGGGATTTTCCGCCAGTTTTTTATCCAACTCGGCCATATAGCCACGAAGCGAAGACTCGATCCCCGCCGAAAATTCCGCATCCATCAATGGAATCGCCCGCGCCGCCGTCGAACCATCGAACGCGAACCGCTCCTGAATCACGGGAAGCATCTCCTTCAGTCGCTGGCGGTAAACGTCTCCTCCTTTTGTCGCAATCAGCAACTCGACCGCCGCTTTGATCTCCTCGTCGCGCAAATCGCCGCCCGTCGTGTTGAACGAATGAAAAAGAGCGGGCGGCTGCTTATGCTCCTGCACCCAAACGCGCTCCGCCGTTTCCAGACAATCTTCGGCCATTTTGTCGTCGAAGCCGCGCAGCACGCGGCTCGCGGCCGCCAGAGAAGAAATCGCGTCATAATTCAGCGGCGTGATGTGCGTTGTAAACGCCCATCGGTCATCGGGCACGCCGGAATGAAGACCGTCCGTGGCCAGCGCGCCCATTCCCGTCACGTAAATCCGGCCGTCCGTCTTCGAAGCCGCGTCTCCCAGATGCGTGTATTCCTCGAGCGTTGGAGCAATGATCCCAGGTATCGCGTGCCCGAATACCTTGTATTGCGCGAGCAAAAAAGTGACGCCGTGCTCGATCTGCTCGATCACGTCGGGCACTCCGTCCGGCCTGTGCATCTGCACGTACCGAGCGCGTTCATCCACGCTCGTGTCGTCTCCCGCGACTCCAAACTTTTCCCGCGCCAGCGTGAGCTCGGTAATCACGCGCGCTTGCGATTGCGTGCGCAAATCGAAATCGCCCGCGTCGAACCACCCGCCGACGTTGATTCCTGGAATGTGCTGGCCCGGCACGAACGGCGTTTCCGTGGTCGGTCCCTGCGCGTAGCCATCGAAATGCGTGTAGTTCACCGGAGCCTGCCGCGCATCATCCAGGTGTGAAGCGCCATGCCAGATGCGGTAGCCTTCGCGCACTTTCACGTGATCCATTTGCTCCGCCAGGTAAACGTCGAGCGATGGCCGCCAAATCCCTTCATAAACATCTTCCGCGATGCGGAACGGCCCATTCGTTTGCCCGGCGTACTCGATTTCGTAAATTCCAGGCTCGCGCACCTCGGAAAAATCAAAGCGCGCATACGCATACCGCATCCATTTTCCCCACGGCTTGATTTCTCCGCGCAAAACCTCGCGCTTCTCTCCATCCGTCAAAACTCGCAGCACGCGCGCGGTCTTCGGCGCCTCATACAGCGGATCGAGTTCGATGACCGCGATCTTTTTTCGCTCCGGCGTGTAGCCCACCTGGTTGAAAGCTACCACCGCCGGCCTCGTCCATCCCGCCATTACATTCGGGCGCACGTGCCAAACCATCACGCTTCCCGTTTTGCCCGCAGGCAGCAAGCTGCGCACCACGAACCATCCGTTTTGCGCTTTGTTCCGCCCATCGAAAAGCATCAGCGGCGCATCCTCGGAAGTGATCGTTACGCGCGTCAAGGGATCCTCTGGCGAAAGCACGATGCTCCGGCCTGTCGCCAGTGCCTGCGGCTCGACGCTTCCATCCGCTTCTTTTTCCACCGGGCTATCCGCGAGGCGCGGAAACATTTCCGGCCGGTCGTCCATCAAATAAGACTTTCCGAAATACGCCGCCGGTAAAAACTCCAAATTGAGCCCCGCTTTTCCAGTCAATGCTGCCGGCAACGGCTCATCCAATCGCACCGTCACGCGAAATCCACCCGGCTCCGGCTGCAAATCAATTTGGTACGTCAATCCTTGCTTCGCGTATGTGCACAGCGCCGTCAACCCGCCGTTTGCCTCCCGTTTTCGTTCCTTGAACTCCGGAATCGCATCCCATTGCTCCGGCGTTGGCGAGAGCCGCACGTCCCCGTTCGTCGCGATGCGCCGGTCGTGCAAGATCATTTCGATCCCGCTCATCTTTTGGTCGCCAAAAACCGGGTGATACGTGTTTTGAAATAACAGCACACTCAGTCCGTGCGTTTCCAGCGTTTCGTGTTCGCTCATTTGCAGTTCGTATTCGCCGACCGCTGGCGCGGCAGTCGCCGCCCCAGGAGCCGCCGCTTGCGGAGCCGTCGCCAGTCCCGGCCCCTTCATATAACGCGCCGCGAATTCCAAAAACGTTGGCCAATTCGGCGCGGGCGTGTGCCCGCCGGTGTGCTGCCGGAACGCAATATCTCCGCTAATGAGCGCCGTCCCGATCGGCGGAAATTCCGTCGTGCCCAAATCTTTTTTTCCCAGCAGACGATAAACCGGCCCCGCGCCCACCGCCGCCAGAAACATTCCGTGCGGGTCCACCCATCCATCTCCTTGGATCGCTCCTCCGCTGATGAACACCGGCCTCGGCGCGCACAGCGCGATCAATTCATGAGAATCCACCGGCAAATCGTTCGGCGTGAGCGGCCCCGCATACTTCAAAAAATTTCCCGCCATCCAGTGATACTCGCCGGTCCCAGCTACATTCCCGATCTGCTCGCCGAAATTTCGCCGGTAAAGAGCCGCCCCGCCCGCACCCGACGAACTGATGTAACCAATCGCAAATCGCGGATCGTACGCCATCGTCACTAGCGCCGCTTTTCCATATCGCGAATGCCCCTCGATCCCAATCTGCTTCGCGTCCACGTCCTTATCTGTTTCGAAATAATCCATCGCCCGGCTCGCTCCCCAAGCCCACGCGCGCAACGCGCCCCAATCATCTAGTTTCCGCGGTTGACCTTTGTTCACCAGTCCGATGATTCCCTCCGTCAGCCCCGCTCCGTTGTCCGCTTGTATGCTCGTCGGAATCAGCACGGCGTAGCCCCATCCCCGCGCCAGCACCTGCTGTTCCCACGGAGGTCCGTACTGCGCCGCGGCCGCCACCATCTCCGGAAACCGCTTCGCAATCGCCGCCATAAATTCCGGGCTGAAGCTCAGCTCCATGATCACCGGCACCGGCCCTCGCGCGTTCGCCGGCGTCGTCACAGTCAAATCGATATTCACGCTGATCGCGGGATACTCCGAATTGTCCACATGCCCCACGAGCTTCTTTGTAATCACCGGCATGTCGCCCTTTATCCCCCGCGACGTGCTCGTCACTTCCCACGTCACTTTGGGCGTCACGCGCGGCATGCGCCCATAAATCTCGCGGTCGAAATCCTCCACAATCTCTGGCCGCCGCTTTTCCCACCACGCCTTCGCCGTCTTCACTTCTTTTCCGTTGTTCAATCGCAGCGGATCGGGCAGCTTTGGATGAGCATCCGCCTTTGCCTCGTCATAATTCGCGGCATTGGGCGACTTCGGATCGCCATCCGCGCCGCGCCGTAGCGCCGTGATGTGCAGCAAGTCCATTAGCCGCTGGTGATCCTGCTCCGCCGTCAAGTGCACCGGCCCTGCCGCCTGCGAAGCTGCGCTTCCATTCGTTTGTGAAGTCGTAGTTCCAGAACTTTGTGAATTTGTCTGCGCGCTAATCTGAAACGCAACCAGCATCCCCAGCGCGCTCGCGGCGCCCAACCAAACCATCCCCCGACGATTTGCCACGCTCGCTCCATTCCCCAACTATTTTTTCTTCCCCGCCTAATACCCCGCCGCCGGCTCTTCCGTTTTCACTCTTCCTCATCCCTCGCTTCCCAGCCCACGAATATACCCGCAGCCTCTCGCCCCAGGCATACATTTTATCGAGTGACTTCTTGCCCGTACTTTTTCCGGTCACTGTTCACTCGCATCTCATAACCTTCGCAACGCGAGGCGACTCCAATCCTCGCTCGCTTCTCTGCGGTTTCCAGTTGGTACCTCAATGCCCCTTTGCCCCCACAGCACTCCGTCGCCCATTACTCATTACCCACTACCCACCACTCACTTCCTCCAAAAAACTCTTTCCATGCAAAATCGCTCCCCCAAAATTCTCCGCCACCGTTTGCCCCATATCCGCCAGTGTTGCCCGCACTCCCAAATCCACGCCCTCCCCGCTCCCCGGCGAATACGCCAAAATCGGCACATACTCCCGCGAATGGTCGGTGGTGGGCCAGCGCGGATCGGGGTCGCAACCATGATCCGCGGTAATCAGAAGCAAATCCGTCGCGCGCAGCAGCGCCAAAAACGGCCCCAGCATGCGGTCAAACTCTTCGAGCGATTCCGCAAACCCTTCCACGTCTTTGCGATGCCCGTACAGCATGTCGAAGTCCACCAGGTTACAGAAAATCAGTCCGGTTTTTCGCTCCTGCAAAGCATCGGCGATTTTCGCCATGCCGTCCGCGTTGCCGGTTGTCGTGACGTATTTCTCCACACCGCGCCCGTTATAAATGTCGTGAATTTTCCCAATCCCAAAAACCGGCACGCCGCGCTCCGCCAGCACATCCAGCAGCATGGGCTTCGGCGGATCGACCGCGTAATCATGCCGCCGCGTCGTGCGCTTGAAATGTCCCGCCGCTCCCGCAAAAGGCCGCGCAATCACGCGGCCCACGCGGTTCGGCCCATCCAGCAGTTTCCGCGCAATCTCGCACATGCGGTAAAGCTCCGCGATGGGTATCACCTCTTCATGCGCGGCAATCTGAAACACGCTGTCGCCCGACGTATACACAATCGGCTTTCCCGTCTGCACATGTTCTTCGCCGAGTTCCTTGATAATTTCCGTTCCGGACGCAGGTTTGTTTCCCAGCGTCCCGCGTCCAATCTGTTTTTCAAATTCGGCAATCAATTCGCGCGGAAATCCGTGCGGATACGTGGGAAACGCTTGATCCAGCCAAACCCCGGCCATTTCCCAGTGTCCAGTCGTCGTATCTTTTCCCGGAGAATGCGTCGCGCCTTTGCCGTATGCCCCGATGGGCGATGCCGCGGCCTTCAAATGTGCCAGCGGCGCAAGATTTGCCAGTCCCAGCCGCACCAGATTCGGCAAAGCCAGGGGCCGCGATTCCGCGATGTGTCCCAGCGTATTTCTTCCCACGTCGCCGTAGTCCGCCGCGTCCGGCAATTCGCCGATGCCCACGCTATCCAGCACGATCCAAATCACCCGCTCAAATTTCACCATCGTCGAACCCCACCCCTATTTTGCGCCTGGTCTTGCGCGTGGTCTTGCACTTCGCGCCTTTCGCGGCACTCTAGCACACTTGAAAACTCCGTTCCGTCCCTGGCGGTTGACCATCCCCTGGCAGGCCAGTATTCTCTTCGGAGCCTGTATTTCTTGCTGCTTCCTGAACTATTTTGCTTTGCCGTGCGTAGTACAGAGTGGAGAGGTACGTGATGGCTCAAGACTACCCTCGCTGGCGTGGCTCGCTCGTTGGCCCCATAATTCTGATCGTCCTGGGTGTGATTTTCCTCTACTCCAATTGGCATCCTGCCTTCGATCCCTGGCCCATTCTTTGGACCTACTGGCCGCTCATTCTGATCTTCATCGGCCTCGGTAAGATTTGGGACAGTTGGCAGCGCCGCCAAAATCCCGATGCACCGCGAAGCTCTTCGACAGGCTCAATGGTTGGCGCGGTTCTTTTCATCGTTATTATTTTTGCGCTCGTCGCCCATGGTCGAAACAGGCATCGCTGGTATGGCGGTTCCTATTCGATGCAGCATCAATCGCGCACCATCGATCGCCAAGGCGCCAAGACGGTCAACGCCACTCTCGAAATGGGCGCGGGGGAGCTCAACCTTAGCGGCGGCTCGAGCCATCTGCTCGAAGCCGATCTCGATTATCGTTCTCCCACTCCTCCGCAGGTGGATTACTTCGTCTCCGGAACCACCGGCGAGCTTACTATCTCCCAGCAAGATACTGACAGGCACTTTGGCTCCTCTTCCGACAACAACTGGACGCTGCATTTCGCCAACGACATTCCCATCGAACTGAAAATCGATATGGGCGCCGGCCACGGCAATCTTCGGCTGCGCGATATTGACGTCACCCGCCTCAATTTGGATATGGGCGCGGGCCAGGTCGATCTGGACCTCACCGGCGATCGCAAATCCGATCTCAATGCGGACGTGGAAGGCGGCGTCGGCGAAGCCAACATTCGTCTGCCGAAAAATATCGGCGTCATCGTCAATGCCAGCGGCGGAATCGGCTCCATCGATGCGCCCGGCCTGAATCACGATGGCAACGAGTACACCAACAATCTCTATGGCAAATCGCCGGTGACCATTCACCTGAAAGTAGAGGGCGGCGTCGGCACCATCCGCCTGATTCCTGAGCTATAGGCCATGACAATTCGCCGCGCGTTGCCGTTCCGCTTAGCTCCGGCAAGCGAAAGCGTTTCCAATTTGTGGCGGGTTGTTGCGGTTTTTTTGAGGCGCGGCGAATTATTTCGCGGGCGGAAGCCAAATGTCTTCATCGACAAAAGCCGTCAGCGGAGTGCCTTCGTCGACTTCGATGTTTCCGTGCGTGACGTAGCCGATCGGACCCATGACTCCGTCGCGTTGCCCCGCTCCGCGCAAGTGGATGCGGTTTTCTCCGCTCACCATTTCTCTCACCTGAATGCTCAACTCGCCATTGCTTCCAGGCAGCAATCCGGCTTTCTTCGCATGCGTCACCACGGCGATCGCTTTCGCTCCTTGCTTGACGACCACCACGTCTCCCACTTTCAAATCGCTCACCAGCGTGAGCTGCACTTTGTCGCCCTCGCTTGAGTATCTCGAGCTGATGTCCGTCGCAAATTTCAGCGGTACCACCGTGCCTTCTTTCAAAAGATATTCACCTTCGTGCGCGTCAGCGATGGGTTTGCTTGCGGGTGCAGTTGCAGGTGCGCGAGAAACCGGCGCGGGCGTGGTTGTTTCCGCCGCCTTCTTTTTGCTCGAGGCGGCCTTCAACATCGCGCCCATCACTTGCACGCTCGCTCCGGCGCTCTGCATCTGCGTCATGGCGTCCGGAGAGGTGTCGAAATTCGTGTCGCTCGCCTGAATCACTTTCACGATCACGGAGTCGTTCAGGCCTTGCTTCACCATGTCCGTAATATCTTTGTTGGTCAGCGCCTTGTGATCCTGCGCCCACCCAAATCCGGCCGCGAAAGCCACCAGCAGCACGAGCGCGATACTCGTCCGCAATCTCATTGTCGCAAGCTCCCCTGGAAATCGTTACGGCGTCAAGAACCGCGTTGCTCCACCCTGTGCGATCTTCCGCACCGCGATGCTTCGCTGTTCGCGAGGCGTGGTCTCCTTCGCCGTAGCGCTCGCCGCAATGCGCCGCTCTGCGCTATTCGATAGAGCACAACATTACTGCCGGAATTCGTCAAAAGCATAGCTCGGAATAAGAACGCTTGCACATCGTTTTGTTCGCCTTCTGACGTGGCGACAGGCGGCGCTCCTCCGGCCGGTATCGCGCACGGGAACTTTCGCTGCAATCGTTCTGTCAGGGCCGAAGTCGGGCGGTGTACAATTCTCAGTCGTCAAAGCGAAATGAGTGCAACTGCCCTGGCCCGTCCATGAAAATTTGCCCCACTTGCCAAAGAAGCTATCCGCAATCGTTCGCGGTCTGCCCGCAGGATGGAGCGCGGCTGACGGAGCCGCTGGAATGGGCGGAAGGAACCGTGATTCGCGGGAAGTACCGCATTCTAGGGAAAATCGGCGAAGGCGGCATGGGCGCGGTATACAAAGCGTTGCACATGCACTTCAACGAATTCTGCGCGCTGAAAGTGATGGCGCCAAGCCTAATGAACGATTCGGGGCTGGTGAAACGGTTCGGCCGCGAAGCCATCATCGCGCGGAAATTACGGCATAAGAATGCGGTGAAGGTCGAGGATTTCGACGAGACGGAAGACGGGTGCCCGTTTATCGTCATGGAATTTATCGAAGGGCAGAGTCTCAAGAGCTTGATGAGTGCGAGGGGGCCGCTGCCCGTGGCGCGGACGTGCTCGATCATCAAGCAATCGGCGGCCGCGCTCGATGCGGCGCACCGGTTGGGGCTGGTGCACCGCGACATCAAGCCCGACAACATCGTGCTGATTGTTTTGAATGGCGAGGAAGTGGCGAAGGTCCTCGATTTTGGAATCGCCAAAATCCGGAACGCGCATGGCGAGGCTACGGGTGTGGCGCTGACCGCGACTGGAATGGTCATCGGCACTCCGCCGTATATGTCTCCCGAGCAAGCCAAAGGCGCGGATAGCGAAGATCTTGACGGCCGCTCGGACATTTATTCGCTTGGCGTCGTGATGTACCAGATGCTGACGGGCGTCCTGCCGCTGAAAGCCGATACGCCGCTGGATATGTTGTTCGCGCAAATCCAGACGCCGCCCACCCCGATTTACGATGCACGCCCTGGATTGCAAGTGCCCGCGCCGGTCGCGGCGCTGGTGATGAAGTGCCTGGAAAAAGACCGCGCGCGCCGCCCGCAATCCGGCAGGGAACTGATCGAGGCGCTGGAACAGTGTGAAGAAATGGAGCCGTCTTTCGACGTAGCTTCGGAGCAAACGAGGCTGTACAAAGATTTTTCGGAGAGCACCACGCTCGCGGATACCCCGGCGCGTTCGTCGAGCGGAAGTTCGCCCGCACGCGGGGTCGTGTCCTCGGACGATCCGACGGTTCGCACGCCGGCGAGAACGGAAGCGCGCCGCGAAGCAACGCCCGCGCGTATTCCTCCGATACCAACACTCCCTCAGACTACAAGTCCATCGCTCGCAGCCGACGCAACCTCGGTGGCCTCCGTTCCGGCTGCGGGTTCCTCTTCGTCGCGGGGCGCGATCGCCGTTGTCGTAGTTCTCCTGGTCGTCGCGCTGGCTGGCGGCAGCTGGTATTTCCTGCATCGCTCCTCCGCGGTTGGACAAAATGCAACGCCACCTGTCGGGCGGGAAAGCCTCCCCGGTGCTTCTCGACCCGCTGCTGCTCAGCCTCCGGAAGCCCAATCTTCTGGAGCGCAAACTCCGCCGGTCACGCAGCCGGGTTCGCCCGAAGTATCTCCCGGCGCGAATGAATCGCACCATGCGGAGGGCACGGCTGAAAAAAGAGGGGCTGAAAGAAAAACGCGCGAGGCCGATGCGAAACGAGTGAAGCCGGAAGCGCCCGCTACTCCTTCGCCAGCCAGCGAAGCCGAAAAGGCGGCGCGTGACAAAATCGTGAGCGACACCGGCGCTCTCGGCGATCTCTATTTCCAAAACGGCGAATACGACAACGCCATCAAGGAATACTCGAAAGGGCTGGACGCCGATCCCTCGAACAAATCCCTCCAGGACAAACTCGCCCGCGCGCGCCAGGCAAAGGTCGCCGCGCCCAGCGCGAAACCGGCAAACTCCTCGAACCCTTGAAGCCGTTCTCCTTGCCCGTCCAGGCAAGAGGCGAATTTCTGCAATTGAAATTCGGCCAGCGGCCTCTTGCACGTGCGTTTGCTCCGCCTTTGCGGTAGCCGTATACTTTAAGGTTTAGGCAGTGCGCGCGAAGCGCACTATATGGGCTTGCGTTTGGCGACCAAAGAACTCACACCGGTGCTCAGCGAACAAGAGGCGATCCGCGTCCGCGGCGCCCGTGTGCACAACCTTCGAAACATTTCCGTCGAAATTCCGCACAACGCCATCACGGTCGTGACCGGAGTCAGCGGCTCGGGCAAATCGTCGCTCGCGTTTGACACAGTTTATGCCGAAGGGCAGCGCCGCTACGTCGAATCGCTTTCCGCGTACGCGCGGCAGTTTCTCGAACGCATGGAAAAGCCCGACGTCGACGAAATTTCCGGCATCGCCCCGGCCGTCGCCATCCGCCAGAAAAACTCGACGCGCAATCCGCGCTCGACGGTGGCCACCTCGACCGAAATCTACGACTATCTGCGTTTGCTGTTTGCGCGCTGCGGCCAAACCTTTTGCATCAAGTGCGGCACGGAAGTCCGCCGCGACAGCCCCGACGAAATCGCCTCGCGCGTACTTTCGCTCGCACCTGGGCGGCGGTTTTACATTTTGTACCCGCTGCACATTGCGCAGCCCCAACCCACGGGCGGAGCGCGGCGCATCCCGAAAAAGAAATTGCCAGCGCCTCCGCAAGAAGCGCTGAAACAAGCGCTCGGCGACATTCAGAAACGCGGCTTCAACCGGCTTTATCAAGACGGCCGGGTGCACGAATTTTCTTCCCCCGAAACGCTTCTGGACGTGGATTTCGCGAAGCCGGTGTACGTGCTCGTGGACCGGCTTTCCGTCAATCCCGAATCGCGCTCGCGGTTGACGGACTCGATCGAAATCTGCTATCGCGAAGGCCACGGCGAAGCGATTCTCGAATTCATCGCCGACGCGGCGGGCAATCGCGCCGAGCGGCTCACCTTCAACGAACGATTCGAATGCAAAAACGACGGCACGCTTTACCAGGAGCCCGAGCCGCGGCTTTTTTCTTTCAACAATCCTTACGGCGCTTGCCCGCGCTGCCAGGGTTTCGGCAACACCATCGATTTCGATCTCAATCTCGTTGTTCCGGACCACAGCAAGACGCTGGACGAAGGGGCCATCGATCCCTGGACCAAGCCGCGTTTTCGCGCGCTGGTGCAAGACGCGAAGAAATGGGCGCGCACGCGAGGCATTCCGCTGAACGTACCGTGGCGGCAGCTCACGGCGGAGCAGCGGCGGCTGGTTCTCGAAGGCGATCCGGAAAACGATTACAAAGGCGTGAAAGGTTTCTTCGAGTGGCTCGAACGCAAAAAATATAAGTTGCACGTGCGCGTTTTTCTGAGCCGTTACCGCGGATACGCGACGTGCCCGGACTGCGGCGGAACGCGGTTGCGACCGGAGGCGCGCGCCGTGCGCGTGGCGGGCCGCTCGATCACGGAGATCTGCAAGCTAACCGTGAAGGAAGCGCGCGCTTTTTTTTCAACGCTGGTTCTTTCCGAGGCGCAAACAAAGGTCGCGGAAAAAATCCTCGAAGAAATCCGCTCCCGCTTGCAATTTCTCGATGAGGTCGGCCTCGATTACCTGACCCTTGAGCGCCTCACGTCTACACTCTCCGGCGGAGAATCGCAGCGCATCCAGCTTGCGACATCGCTCGGCTCGCATCTAGTCGGCGCGCTCTACGTGCTCGACGAGCCTTCCATCGGCCTGCATCCGCGCGACACGCAGCGCCTCATCGACATTCTTAAATCGCTGCGCGACCTGGGCAACACGGTCCTGGTCGTCGAGCATGATCCCGACACCATTCGCGCCGCCGACCACATCCTCGATCTGGGCCCCGGCGCGGGTGAACTCGGCGGCAAGCTCCTCTTCGCGGGAAATTACGAGGCCATGCTTGCGGAGCACAAGTCGCTAACCGGCCGCTATCTGAGCGGCGAAATCAACATTCCCGTTCCCAACAACCGGCACAAGCCCGTGGGAAAAGTTCTGCGTCTTTACGGCGCGACTCTTCACAATCTGCAGAACGTGGACCTGATGATTCCGCTTGGCACGCTCACGGTCGTGACCGGCGTAAGCGGCTCCGGAAAATCAACACTGGTGCACGACGTGCTCTACCGCGCGCTGGCCGCAAGACGCACCGGCGGAAGCGTCAAGGAATTTTGCGAACGCCTCGAGGGCGACGCCAATATTCGCGAAGTGGTGATCGTCGACCAGTCGCCCATCGGCCGCACGCCGCGTTCGAATCCCGCGACGTATCTCAAAGCCTTCGATTCGATTCGCGAAGTTTTTGCGGCGACACCCGACGCGATGCGGCGCGGTTTTACGGCCGGACATTTCTCGTTCAATGTGCCCGGCGGCCGCTGCGAAACGTGCCAGGGCGATGGCACAGTGACGGTGGAGATGCAATTTCTTGCCGACGTCGAGCTGGTCTGCGAAGAATGCCGCGGAACGCGCTTCAAGAGCAGCGTGCTCGAGGTGCGTTATCGCGGCAAAAACATTCACGAAGTCCTGGGGCTGACGGTCCGCGAAGCGCTGGCTTTTTTTAACGGCGTCCCCAAAGTCGTCTCGAAGCTGCGCATTCTGAACGAAATCGGGCTGGGTTATTTGCGCCTCGGGCAATCGGCCACGACGCTTTCCGGCGGCGAAGCGCAGCGCCTGAAACTCGCCGCGCACCTCGCGCGCACCGAAAATCAGGGCATTCTCTATATTCTCGACGAGCCCACCACCGGCCTGCATTTTGACGACATCGCCAAACTTCTTTCCGCGTTCCGCAAACTTCTCGAGTCCGGCGCTTCGCTTTTGGTCATCGAGCACAATCTTGACGTCATCAAATCCGCTGACTGGCTGATTGATCTCGGACCGGAGGGCGGGGATCAGGGCGGGAAAATTATCGCCACGGGCACTCCCGAGCAGGTGGCCCGCAATGCGCAATCGCACACGGGGCGATTCCTGGCGCGCGTTCTGGCGGCGAACGGCCAGGCAAAGCGCGGCAACAACGGCGCATCCAAATCCGCAGTGCCTTCAGGTACAATCGCGAATGGAGCAGGAAATCCACCATCCGAGCTATGAAGCTGCCGCATCTGAGTGAAGCCGCCTTGCGGACGCGACGCGCCGCGTTCCTGATTTTCTTCGTGGGCGTCTTTGCCGGAACGTGGGTCGCTGCGCCTGCGCGGTGCGCCATTGCGAATCGCGCTGCCACAAATTCCGTTTCGCAAGGAGACGGGCAGTCGCGCACGGAAAAGCTCTCCAATCCGCTGAACGATCTCCTGAACGAAGCCCAGCACGACATCGACAACAACCAATTCGAAGCGGCCATCGTTCCACTGCAAAAACTCCTCGCGCAAAAACCAGACATTGCCTGGGCGCATTTCCAGTTGGCGTACGCCTACACCGCGCTCAAACGTGTCGATGAAGCCCGCGCGGAATACGAGCAAGCTACGAAGCTCGATCCGAAAATGTCCGAAGCGTACCTCAATCTGGGCATTCTGCTGACGCGAACGGATCCCACGGCCGCCGTCGCGCCGCTGCGCAAAGCCGTGGATCTGTTGCCCGCACAAAGCAGGCCGCGCTTTTTGCTGGGTTTTGCGTTCGAGCGCGCCGGAAATATTCCCGCGGCCGCCGAATCCTACGAAGCGGCGCTGCGGCTCGATCCGCAGGACGTCGAAGCGACGATTCACCTCGGCAATCTGTATCTGGGGATGAAGCACTATCCCGACGCCGAAGCGAAATTCCGCGCGGCGCTCGAAGCCCAGCCGAAATCACCGCAGGCGCTGTTTGGGCTTGCGGAAGTTCTCGACGCGCAAAAAAAACCGGAAGCCGCGGCTGCATTCAAGGATTATCTTGCGGTTGATTCGGCGGATGGCCCCGCGCGCTCGCGGCTGATCCATTTGCTGCTCGAGCAGAAACAATACGATGCCGCGCTCGCGGAGCTGGATCGCGAGGACGGCGGCAAAGCGCCCACGCTCGATTCGCTGCGCTCGCGCGCCGACATTCAGATTGCGCAGAAAAAATGGGATGACTCCATCGCCACGCTGCAAAAAGCCATCGCGCTGGCTCCCGGCGACGCGCAACTGCACGAAGGGCTGGGACGCGTCTACCTGCAAAAGCGCAATTTTCCATTGGCAGAAAAGGAAATCAAGGCGGCTTTGCAGATCGACCGGAACAATCTCGCGTACTGGAAGGATTTGAGCTCAACGTATTATTTGGGAGGCAACTGCCCGGCAACCATCGCCACGCTGGACTTGATTGCCAGGGCGGAAACGCCGGGCGCGGGCGAATGGTTTATCCGCGCGCTCTGCTACGATAAACTGAATCAAGCCAAGCCTGCGCTTGAGGCTTACGAGAAATTTCTCGTACTCGACCAGGACAAGAATCCCGACCAGGTCTGGCAGGCGCAACAACGAAGCAAAGTGTTGCGGCGCATGCTCGGTCAGAAATAGGTAATCGCATGCTGCCCCACGGGGCGCGACGAGTGGCGATGGCGGTCCTGGCGGTCGCATTGTGCAGCGGCGCCGAAGCGGGCGATAAGCTGAGCGACTTGCAGGCGCGTTTCGACAGCGAAACGAACGCCGTGCACAAAGCCAAGATGATTCAGAAACTGGGCGACGCGGAGTTCGCTAAAGCCGGGCAGGCGGAAAAAGCCGGAGATTACTCGACGATGGATTTGACGCTCGAAAAATATCGCGACAATGTGCGCGCGGCCTCGCAAGCGCTGATGAAGGAAAATCCGGACGCCGAGCGGCATCCCAACGGCTACAAACAGCTCGAAATGCACGTGCAAAAAGGATTGCGGGAGCTGGACGATTTTTTACTCGATGCGCCGGATCCGTATAAGCCGCCGCTGCAGCTTGTGCGCCGGGATTTGGTGAGCGCGGACGATAATCTTCTGCACTTGCTCTTCCCGCCGCGCGAACCAGCGAAGCCGCACGGCAAGTCTCCGGAGAAGACGCCGGTGAAGCCACCGGAAAAGAAGAACGGCTCCGGCCAGGAAGTGCACCCATGAAGCTGCGTCTCTCTGCCCAGAAAATAGCGCCGTGTCGCCGACCGTCAAAATCAGAGATGGTCTCTTACTGTCAGCTGTCGGCTGTGAGCTGTCAGCCGCTATTTTCATTCTCTCCGGGTGCCGGCAGGGCGGCATGGTGGACTGTGTTGTTATTGTGCGCTGTGATTTTTCAGGGCGCGGCGCGCGCTGCTGTTCCTCAGCAGAAGGATTATCTTTCCACGATCGAAGCGGACAAGATTCGCGACGCGGAGACGCCCAATGAGCGCATCACACTTTTTCTATCGTTCGCGGATGACCGGCTCCAGAAGTTGCAGTACGAGCTGGAGCACCCGTCGCAGTTCCATCACGACGATATGGTCAATTCGCTTCTGAATGCCTATGTGGGCTGCGTGGATGACGCGGCGGATCTCATCCAGCAAGGCCTCGAAAAACAACAAAATATTCGCAAGGCGATTAACCTGATGGCGGACCGGACCAAGGATTACATCGTCGTGTTGCAAAAGATTCCATCCGCATCGCCCGGCGCCGACGCGTATAAGGACAATCTCGACGACGCCATCGAAGGAACGCAGGACGCTTCGCGGGAAGCGGAAGCGGCCAAGAAAAATGTCGCCCCGCCGCCCGTTCGCCGGAAGAAATGAATTCACCGAAGCAAGTGAGCTCGCTCAACGAACGGGTAGACGAACCGGCCCGAGCCCAGCAACTGAGCTTGCTCATGGATTCGGCGCCGCCGATCAAAGTTAATTCCGCGAACGCGTCCAACCCCAAGAAAAAACAGACGGCGCGAGGCCGCACCAACTCGCTCCTCCCTGGTGGCGCACCGCTCTTTCAGCGCGTCTTTACGAGGCTCGGCTGCGATGGACGTCCGCCCCGCTTTCGCGTCGAGTTCTATCCTTATGCCAGCCTCGTGCTTACCATTCGCCGCCGCGAAGATTTGGTCTTCGTGCGCTTTTCGGATTTGCTGCGCCGCGCACCCCGCGCCGTTCTCGAAGGCGCTGCGGCCCTGCTTCTCTCTCGTGTGTATCGCCGCAAAACTCCGCGCGCACTTGTCGAGCCGTATCTGGAGTACGCGCGTTCCGATCGCACGCGCAGCCGCATCAGCCAAATGCGCCGGGGCCGGGTTCGGCTTGCCTCCACAGGCGCGCGCGGCCGTCACTTCGATCTCGAAAAAATATTTCGCGAGCTAAACGAAAAATATTTTGGGGACGGTTTGCAGCGCCCGCACATCGGATGGAGCGCGCGAAGTTGGCGGCGCCAGTTCGGCTGCTACGATCCCGGCCCAAATCAAATTTTATTGAACCGCCGGATGGATCATCCCGGCGTACCGCAAGTCGCCGTCGAGTACGTCCTTTACCACGAAATGCTGCACGTTAAGCATCCGACGCGCCGCTCTGGCTGCAGCCTCGTTTCCCATTCCCCTGAATTCCGCGCGGAAGAAAAACGCTTCAGCGATTTTGCCCGCGCCCGCCGCATCCTCGACCACCTCGCCCGCTGACTTGCATCTCCACCCCCTGCGTTCCTTGTCCTCCGCAACGCTTCAGAGTTTTCCCCACCGAATTCGTCAGAAGCTCGCCGAAAGCCCTCCAAACTAACCGGAACCTTTTGAGTGAAGAGAGCATCCTATTCAATGAGCTGAGATTTAGCTTATTGATTTCGCTGGCTCGGTGCAGTCATGTTTGGTAGCAGCGTTAAGCAGTTGGAAGTTTTGAATAGGCAAACGTTGGGCGGTTGTTGCGCGCGATTGCTTGCCTTCTCGCTTGTCGCGCTTGCGCTTGTCCCCGCCGCGCGTTCTCAAGAGCCACAGCGCCCGGCCGAATCGCTAGCCGAGGCTGCGCGCAACGCTCGCGAGCAACAATCACTTTCCTCCACTCATCCGAAAATCATCACCAACGCTGACCTCGAAGCCCAGAATTTGCCGCCGAGCGCTTTAGAACTTTCTCGAGGGCCTTCCTCGACCAACCAGACCGAAGCGCCGCAGCCACCCGTGCCAGGATGCAGCAATTCCCAGGCTGAAAATCTCAAAGCGGACCTGGCGAATGCCGAGGGAGAGCGCGACCGAATTCGCCGCGAACTTTCCAATCAACCCCCGGTCATCTCCGATGGTGATTTCGACTTGACCAATTTCAAGCCTGGCTCCTCGGGCCTGGACGTTGGCGCTCCACCGCTCCTGAACACGCAACCGCCGAGCCCCGCCCGAGTGGCAGAGGTTAGTCTCGATGACAAGATTGCCTCTCTCAAGAGAGCCTTGCGCATTGCCTGCGACTCTCCGAAAGACGCCGCTATCCAAACGAAAATTGATCACGCACAGAATGAACTGAACTGGTTGCTACGCCAACTCGCTCTGGATCAGGATACGTACTATTCCACTCCCAATTACGCCCAGGACACGGCAGGTAAAGCCAAGCTGGATGCCGAGCTGCAGCAGGTCGAAGATTTGCAATCAAAGATCGCTGAATGGAAGGACGAGCTCGCTGCGTCTAAGCCAACTCAAATCGACTACTAGCTACCCGTTTTGCATGCACACCGTTGTAGGGTTCGACTTCTGAGGCGGACCGCTTTTGCGATATAAGAACCGCTGCCTTCTTACATCGACTTCTTATCTTTTTCCACTTCCTTATAAAGCTTGTCGATTTGTTTTTGGATTTTGTTTTTGTCGCCCGCTTGCGGATATAAATCAAGATAGCGCTGGTAGGATTTGATCGCCTGGCGCTTCAGTCCCTTTTTTTCCTGCGCTTCGCCAAGCCGGAGGAAGGGAAGCGCGTAGCCGGGTTTGGCGAGGGCGGCGTCCTGGAAGCGGTCGATGGCCGCGTCGAGATCGCCTTTGTGCATGTAGTAGATGCCGACCTGCATGTCTTTGTCCGCGCGGAGCGGGTCCCACATCGGCTGATCGGGAGCGTTCTGCGTCGCGCTGTCGGCAGCCGGTTTCGCGGGCTTGGGGTCCGGCTTCTTCGGCTGTGCCGGAGGCGCAGGGGGCGGATTCGAGGAGGAATCCTGCGCGACGGTGTGCGCTGGCGCGGCTAGCAAGAACAAAGCCGCCAGCACAAGGCAAGGCGAGAAGCCCAATCCTTTTTTGGAGTGTTTCATCAAGCTTGTTGGATGCACGCACTCACGCACCATGTTGCCACCACTCCTCTTCCACTAGTCACCAGTCACTAGTCACCAGTCACGAGTCACCAGTCACGTCGCAAATCGCAAAGTCACAATTCTAGTATGATGGAGGATGTTCGTTAAGTCTGCATTTCGCGCTGACTCCCCATGGAACCCCGAGAAATCGCCGCGCTGCTTCCCGAAAGCCCGGGCGTCTACATCTTCAAAGACGCCGCGGGTGCCGTTCTCTACGTGGGCAAAGCTGCTTCGCTCCGCAGCCGTGTCCGCTCGTATTTTCTCGAATCGAGTTGGGCGAACGCGAAGACCGGCTCGCTCGCGCGCGAAATCGCCGACCTTGAAACCATCGTCGTCGATAACGACCATGAAGCACTGGCTCTCGAACACAATCTCATCAAGCAGTACCGGCCGAAATTCAACGTCGTCCTGCGCGACGACAAGACCTACCCGTACATCAAATTCACCGCCGCCGAAAAATATCCGCGCGTCTATTTTACGCGGCGCATCAAGAAAGACGGCTCGCTCTATTTTGGCCCGTATTTTCCCGCTGGATTGGCGCGGCGCATTCTGCATTTCGTCCACAAGCGTTTTCTGGTGCCGAGCTGCACGGTCGATTTGACGCGCAGCCATCCGCGTCCTTGCTTGCAGTATTACATTCATCGCTGTCTCGGTCCTTGCGCCGCTGGCCTAACCACCGATGAACGCTACGCCGAAGCGGCGCGCGATGTTCGCCTGTTTCTGGAAGGCCGCCGGCACGATCTTATTAAAAGCTTGGAAGCGCGCATGATGGCGGCCGCGGAAAAAGAGCAATTCGAGCAGGCCGCATCCTACCGCGATCTTCTTCGCACTCTCGAAGACATCGAAGAGCGCCAGCGCATCGCCGCTGCGCAGGGCGACGACACGGATGTACTCGCGTATTACGCCGAGCCGCCGCTGGTCGCCGCCAATCTGTTTCACTTGCGTGGCGGCCGCGTCGTCGACCGCCGCGAATTTTATTGGGAAGACCTCGAAGAGTTCGATCCGCAAGAGTTTGTGCCGTCGCTTCTCAAGCAGCTTTATTTGGAAGCGGAATATCTTCCCAAAGCGATTCACGTCCCCATCGATTTTGAAGACCGCGAACTTCTCGAAGAGACGCTGGCGAAACGCGCCGGGCACAAAGTGGAAATCTTCACGCCGCAGCGCGGCAACAAACGCTCTTTCCTCGATCTCGTCGAAAGCAACGCCAAGCACTCTTTCGAACAGCGCTTTCGCGTCCTGAAGCCCACATCGAAAGCCATCGGAGAAGCGCTGCAAAACGCTCTAAATCTTCCCGAAGAACCAAAACGCATCGAAAGCTTCGACATTTCCCACATTCAAGGAACCGACACGGTCGCGTCGATGGTCGTCTGGGAAAACGGCCGCATGAAAAAATCCGACTACCGAAAATTCATTATTCGAGGCGACGAAGGCCGCGCCGTTGAAGGCCGTATCGAGGAAGGACGCGGACCGAATGCGCGCAGCGAGGCGCCGAACAATCCCTTTCCCATCGTCCCGCTGCCGATCGCGAAAAATGACGATTTCGCCAGCATGCGCGAAGCGGTCACGCGGCGTTATCGCCGCTTGCAGGAAGAAAAGAAACCGCTGCCCGGCTTGATCCTGATCGACGGCGGCATCGGCCAGCTTCACGCGGCGGCGCAGGCGCTCGATTCTCTGCAGATCATCAATCAGCCGTTGGCCAGCATCGCCAAAAAAGAAGAAATTCTCTATGTTTTCGGCCAGGAAGACGAACCGGTTGTTCTCGAACATCATTCGCCGGTGCTTCATCTCATCCAGCAAATTCGCGACGAGACGCATCGTTTTGCCGTCACGTTCCATCGTCAGCGGCGCGCGGCGCGGCAGACAAAATCGGCGCTAACCGGCATTCCCGGTATTGGCTCGCTCACCGCGCAAAAACTTTTGCGCGAATTCGGCAGCGTTTCAAACGTCCGCCGCGCCAGCCTGGAAAAATTGAGCGAAGTGATTCCGCGTAAAACCGCGGAAAAATTGTTTGAAAAGCTCGGCGCGCTGGAATCCGCCGATAACCGGAGTGAATAGCGCACAGCGGTTAGCCCGTATTGCGCGCTCTTCCCGGCTATGCTACGGTTTTTATGGAGGTTCTCATGGCGGACAATGTAGGTTCCAAGGTCACATATTTCCTCGTGGGACTCGGCGTAGGCGCGTTGGTGGGCATTTTGTTTGCACCGAAGTCCGGAGAAGACACGCGCGATTATCTTTCCAAGAAGGCCGACGAGGGCCGCGATTTTGCGCAACGCAAGGCGAAAGAGCTCCGCGAGCGGGCGGACGATCTCATCGAGCGGAGCAAGGACGTGGCGTCGAAGGGCAAGGATTCGATCAGCGCGGCCGTCGAAGGTGCACGCGAGGCGTATCGGCGCGAGGCTTCGAAATCTTAGAGCTTCGCGGGCGAGAAGCTTCGAAATCCCGACGCGCACGAATGAGGAGCTTCGAACCCGTGAAGTTCTGAAGGTTCGCAGTTGCGTAGCGGCGAAGGTTCGGCACGGCTTGATTCCGTCCTCGAGAGAGGATGCGTGGGGCGCTTATGCAAAACTCGCTGATGATTTTCAGCATCGTGGCGTCCATCGTGCTTGTGGTTCAGGGCGCGATGTTGATCGCTCTGTTTTTCGAAGTTCGCCAGACCAGTAAGAAGGTCAATGGACTGGTAACGGATTTGCACGCGCGCGTCGGGCCGATTTTAACTCGGGCGCAAATTCTCCTGGACGATACGCAGCCGAGAATTTCGAACATGGTGGCGGACGCGGCGCACATCGTCTATTTGACGCGCGGGCAAGCGCAGAAAATGGACCGCGTGCTCACCGATGCCACGGACCGTTTGCGCGGGCAACTGAATCACGCGGACAGGATTTTGACCGGAGCGCTCGAAGCGGTCGAAGATGCCGGATCGCAATTCCGCAACACGGTTTGGCGGCCGATGCAGAAAGCTTCGGCGCTGGTGCAGGGAATCAAAGTCGGGATTGATCTTTTGCGCTCGCGGCGCGATCGCCGGCGTCCGGACGAACCGCTCGAACAGGAAGAAGAGCTGTTTATTTAGGAAGTCGAAACTTCAAAATCGAAATTCGAAATGTGAAATTCGAAATTCGTCAATCTTCGATAGCGGTCGGTTTGGCGCGCTCTGCCCAAGTTGGCGATTTCAAAATTGCTTTCCTCTCTTCCTTTCTGGTTCCTTTCCTTATCTCGCGAACTCTTTGGTTCTCCCTCTCGTATCTTCTTCGCGCGGATAAAATGTGCGGCCGCTGATTTCTATTTGATCCAGGCGCCGGCGAGGACGCGGTCGGCGTCGTAGCAGACGGCGGCTTGGCCGGGTGTGATGGCGCGCTGCGGAGTGTCGAAGGTGATGCGGGCGCGGGAATCGCCGATGGCTTCGACTAAAGCAGGTGCGGGTTCGTGCTTGTGGCGGATTTTCACTTGCGCACGCAGCGGCGACGAAGGTCTGTCGATAGAAACCCAATTGACGTCTTGGACTTCAAACGTGGTCGTGCGCAACGCTTCGTCATCTCCCACGACGACGCGATTTTTTTCGGTGTCGATGGAAAGAACGTAGATCGGCTTGCCTGCCGCAAAGCCCAGGCCCTTGCGCTGGCCGATGGTGAAATTATGGACACCATTGTGATGGCCGATGACGGCGCCATCTTCCGTGACGATATCGCCTTCATTTGGCGATAGAGAAATTCCAGCGTCCTTTGCGTAGGCTTGAATGAACTGCACGTAGTTGCCGGTCGGAACGAAGCACAGCTCCATGCTTTCGGGCTTTTCGGCGACGGGAAGATTCGTGCGGCGGGCGAAAGTGCGCACTTCTTCCTTGGTCAATTCGCCGAGCGGAAATTCGCTGCGCGAAAGCTGTTCCTGCGAGAGTCCCCAGAGAAAATAGGATTGATCCTTGCTGTCGTCCCGGGCGCGCAACAATTCCCAGCGGCCGGTGTCTTCGTTTTTGCGGATGCGCGCGTAGTGGCCGGTGGCGAGACGCTCTGCGCCGATTTGCCGGGCCATGCGGAGGAGCGGCTCGAACTTTACGTCGGTGTTGCAGTTGGTGCAGGCGATCGGGGTGCGGCCGGAAAGATATTGATCGACGAACGGGCGCACGACGCGCTGCTCGAATTGCCGCTCGAAATTCACGACGTAGTGAGGAAAATTCAGGTGCTGCGCGACTCGCTTGGCGTCGTAGACATCGTCGAGCGAGCAGCAGCGATGCTGCTTGGGGCCATCGCCTTGGAGTTCGGGGAGGCGGCGCTGATTCCAGAGCTGCATGGTGAGGCCAACGATGGGGTGGCCCTGCTCCTGAAGAACGGCGGCGACGGTGGAGGAGTCGACGCCACCGGACATGGCAATGGCGACTAGGCCGCGCTGTGTTTCCTCGCGCGCGGGGAGCGTGTCGAATTCGGTGGCGGCGTTCATTTGGTCTATTTCATTTTAGCGGATTTGCTGCTGCCACGCTTGAAACACAGGAAAAATCAAGGATAACGCAGAGACGCAGAGTGCGCAGAGGACTCGCAGAGAGAAGAAGAAGGAGGCGCGGAGTTAAACATGGGAGGCGGCTTCTTTGCGATGCGTTGGGGCGATGGCGCGGAGCTGGGCTACGGCGGCGGGGATGGCTTCGAGGGCGAAGGCGATTTCGGATTCGGTGGTGTTGCGGCCGAGGCTGAAGCGGAGGCTGGACTTGGCTTCGTCTTGGGAGAGGCCGATGGCGGTTAGGACGTGAGAGGGTTCGACTGCGCCGGAGGAGCAAGCTGCGCCTACAGAACAGGCCAGGCCTTTCAGGTCGAGCGCGATGACCAGAGCTTCGCCTTCGATGCCGGAGAACTGGATGTTGGTGGTGTTGGGAGTGCGCGGGGCGTTTGCGCCGTTCACGCGGATTTGCGGGACGCGTTCGAGCAGTTCGCGCTCGAGCTTATCCCGGAGTGTGGAGATGCGTGCGTTGTCTGCGGCTAGAGAAATGCGCGCGATTTCGGCGGCTTTTCCGAGGCCTACAATTCCGGCGACGTTTTCCGTGCCGGGGCGCGCTCCGCGCTGATGATGGCCGCCATAGAGAAACTGGCGGAGGCGAGTGCCGGTGCGGATGTAGAGAGCGCCGACGCCTTTGGGGGCGTAGAGCTTGTGGCCCGAGAGAGAGAAGATCGACGTTTAGGGCGTTGACGTCGATGGGACTTTTTCCGGCGGATTGGACGGCGTCCGTGTGGAAATATATTTTGTGCTCTTTGGCGATGCGGCCGATTTCTTCGAGGGGCTGGACGGTGCCTAGCTCGTTGTTGGCGTGCATGATGGTGATAACGATAGTTTCAGGGCGGATAGCGCGGCGAACGGATTCGGAATCTACGAGGCCTTCGCGATTGACGGGAAGATATGTGACGGCCGCGCCTTGCGTTTCAAGGGCTTGGCAGGCGTTTAGGACGGCTTCGTGTTCGATGGCGGCGGTGATGATGTGTGGCGGCTCGGGCTGGTGAGCAGAAGGGCGCACAGCCAGGAATGGCTGTGCCACTTTAGCTGCGAGGACGCCGAAGATGGCGTGATTGTCGGATTCGGTGCCGCCGCTGGTGAGGACGATTTCTTGGGCTTTGGCGCCGATGAGTGCGGCGACTTGTTCGCGGGCGGTCTCGACCGCGGCGCGGGCGCGCTGGCCGGGGGAGTGGATGGAGGAGGCGTTGGCGAAATCGGCGGAGAAGTAGGGAAGCATGGAGTCGAGCACTTGCGGCTCGACGGGGGTGGTGGCGTTGTAGTCGAGGTAGACGCGGCTCATAGGGAGGCTCTCAGGATACTACGGGAGGGCGGATGATGAGCTGCGGGGGATGAGGAGATTCGAGGTGAGGGGGCCCCCCCCTGGGTTTTTTTGTAAGTGTTCATTCTAAAGGGTTTTAAGTCCTGTGTTTTGTAAGTGCGGATTCTAAAGGGGTTATTGGGCTGTTTTGCGTAAGTGCGGATTCTAAAGGAGATAGTGGGTGGTGGTTGATGGTTAGTGGCGAGAAGAGACGCAGCCCGCGTTCCGTGCCCCTTGATCGGCGAAATTCGTGACGAAAGAAAAAGATAACGCCCCGAGTGGCTCGGGGCAAACGCCGGCGCGGAGCTAACAGAGGATTCGCAGAGAAGAGAGAGGGGACTGAAAATTGGGGAGTAAGAGGAGGCGGGCGGGTTTGGCGTTAACGTCATGGGGAATGATAGCAGAGGAAGTGGGGCGCTGTCTACTAGTTATTTAGAGTATTGAGTCGGCATTCGAATCGCGGGGGCGGGTTCGAACGCGGCATGCGGAAGTAGCAGGGGAGAAAGAAGTTAAAGTGGGAGTAATTGGGGCGTAACGGCTGTGGAAATGTGTGGATAACTGGAAAAGGGGAGTTCCCGGACCAGAAGATGCCGCAGGGCGGGCACGGGGCAGTGCGGCAGGTGTGCATCTTTCCGAGGTGGGCGGCAACAAGAACGAAAACACCTCTTGAGTAGCTTTTAACCTTCAGGTATATAAACCAGGGGGTACGTGTATCTTAGCTTAGACAAGGGGGGGCGATGAAAAATCTGGCCGGGGCAGGGCTAATGATTGCGGTCGGCGCTCTGTTAGCGATCGGATTATGCCGAGCGCAGTCCGGACAAGAACAGAAGATTGACAGGAACGAACTCGAGCGGGCTGAGAACATGCTTGAGGACGTTCACGACGCATTGAAAAAGAATTACTACGACCCAAAATTCCACGGGATCGACGTAGATGTCCGGTACAAGACGTACATGGAGCGCCTGAAGCAGTCCGCGACGCTTGGCGACGCGTTCCGGACGATTGCCGCGTATCTTGCGGGCTTAGGAGACTCTCACACATTTTTCATTCCGCCGAGGAGGAGCTACCGCGCGGAATATGGATACCGCATGGAAATGATTGGGGACGGATGCTACATCACCGAGGTGCGTCCGGAAACGGATGCGGCGCAAAAGCTGCATGCAGGCGATCAAGTGCTCTCGCTCGACGGTTACGCCGTAAACCGCAAGGATCTCTGGCAACTGAATTACTATCTGAAACAGCTTGCGCCGAAACCGGCCAGCGAATTCACTTTGCGGGCGCCCAGCGGGGAGATTCGAAAGGAACAGGTCCTCACCAAGTACCAAGAAAGGAGGCATTTGCAGGACCTGACCACGGCAGGCGGCATAAACGATGTCCTCCGACTGGGTCTTGAAGATGAGGAGCAGCAGCATTTGCTTCGGCAGCGCTACGTGGAAATGGGGGATGTAATGATTTGGAAGATGCCCTCTTTTACGGAAACCGAAGACGAGGCCGTTCACATGATCAGCAAAGCGCGGGCGCACGCGACCTTAATCCTAGACTTGCGCGGCAACAGCGGCGGATATGTCAGCACTCTGGACCGAGCGCTCGGCGGTTTTTTCGATCACAACGTGAACATCGCCACGGAGGTCACACGGAAGGGAGAAAAGGCCCAGATTGCCAAGGGCCGAGGCAAGGATGCGTTCACAGGCAAGCTCATCGTCCTGATTGACAGCCAGTCCGCATCGGCGACGGAATTGTTCGCACGCGTCATACAGCTGGAGCACCGGGGCACCATTATAGGCGACAGGAGCGCCGGGTTGGTGATGGAAGCACTCCATTATCCGTTTCACACGAACGGCGACATCCAGGTCTTTTATGGCGCATCCATCACCAGAGCGGATCTGATTATGGACGACGGCAAGAGCCTGGAAAACGTCGGAGTGACGCCTGACATTGAAGTCGTGCCAACCGCATCTCAACTGGCGGATGGAGAAGACCCGGTGCTCGCGAAAGCAGCGGAGCTTGCCGGAGTCAAGTTCGATGCAGCGGCCGCCGGGAAACTCTTTCCGTTTGAATGGGCGCCGATGTGAGCGAAGGCTTTGGTGCTTGCGTTCCGCGGCGTTTTTTTAGACGGTCAATGGGATATCAATGAGATGGGGCAAATTGTTGTTTCTTGAGGGCGTCGATGCGTTTTTGGTAGTAATCGGAGAGGCAGTCAAGCCAGCCTTTATAGATGACGCAGGATTTTTCGCGGGAGGAGAGCCATTGCCGCTGTTCTGCGCGGAGGGCTTCGCGCTGAGGGCCGGCGAGTTTGGCTAGGAGCGACCTATGGGGAGTATTGAGTTGGCATTCGAGTCGCGGGGGCGGGTTCGAACGCGGCATGCGGAAGTAGCAGGGGAGAAAAAAGTTAAAGTGGGAGTAATCGGGGCGTAACGGCTGTGGAAATGTGTGGAAAAGGCGAAAGGCTTGTCTCAAAGCCCAGTTTCTGATAAAGCGACAGATCAGGGGTTGCCCCGACAGATGCAGGACACTGTGAGAAAATTCCACCAAGAAGGCGGGAGGTGCAGCATGAAGTACCGAATCGCAATATGGGCGGCTACAGGCTTTCTCATCGCGGGTGGATGGGCGGTTTATTTCTTAGTGACCAGCAAGGACCGCCCGATAGAACCGATTGTGTCCGCTCTTGCCCGGCTAACCTGTCCCATTGCGATTGTCGGCTCGCATTACCCGGTCAGCCTCTATTCGGTTTTTGCTGCGAATGTCGCCACCTACGCTCTCGTCGGTCTCGTGGTGGAGATTCTGCGGCGGCAATTGGACCACTCAATCTAATTCAACCTAATTCTCGACTCCAAGGCTGAGATCCGGGCACTGGTGGTCACTTTTCCGGTTACCCGACAAATCAGGAGTTGAGAAATGGTTCTGATGTAACATCCAAACTGTGAGTACAAAAAGCTTCAGCGAGCAGTCTGACTCTGTGCGGAACGTCTACTGCGCAGGTCACGAACTTGTCTTGACGTCCGGCTGCTCGCTCCCCGATATTTGCGTTGGCTGTGGTAGTCCCGCATGCGGCAATATGGAGAAGAAGGAATTTGAACCAGTGGGATGGTGGGTTCTGCCGACACCATTTGACATTATCCGACTGATCCTAGGCACGCATTATATTTTTGCCTTCCCATTTTGTCCGAATTGCACCCCGGAAAGCTTTCACCTCAAGCCCGTTCGTCTCGACAACCGTCTCGCTGTATTCACCGGGGCCTCTAATCGGCTGTTGCGCCTGCTTCCTCCCATGCCTGCCGATGTTGCAGCCGAGAAAAACTCCTCATGGTTCCGACGAAGCTTCCGATGGTTGTACTCGGTACTATGAGCAACTTCTCCGGCAAGCCGACAAACCAGGCCCAAAGGCGGTTTCTCAACCTGGATATTCGAAAGGCCCGCACGTCAGGTCGCGATTGTTAGCTTTAGTTTAAGGGTGGTCCCGCGCTTAACGTCCACTTGGAGACGGAAGCGCAGCTGGTCAAACCCCGGCGCGGAAATCTGAATGAAATAGATTTTCCTACCCCGTACTGGAGTGAATGAAAACCTTCCGTCAGTATCGGTCGAGGTTGAACGCAATACTGTTTTCCAATCGGCGCTAAATTCCTGCACCAGTGCCTTTGGAATTGGGGCACCCGTAGTGTCTTGTATTGTTGCGTCCAGTGATTTCGCCAATTGAACATCTGCAATTTCGATGAGCTGGTACTGGGCCGCGATTCTCATCGGAAAACAAAGGAGTGCGACGACTGCTGCTGACATGAAGAGTCGTTTCATTGTGCAAATCTAACTCAATCCAGTGCCCGGGTTCACCAATCTTCGTCAGGGTCCTGGTAAACGCGGTAACCGATAAAGTGGGTCCCGGCACCCAAGTAGCCGGTAATCCGAATAATTGGCCCCCTGGTCAATTCCCGAGAGAATGCCGAACAGCTACGATGCCCAAAACAGCCGCCCATAAATGAAGAGCCAACGCGCCCTTGAGCCATGCTGGCACTCCCCGGAAAAACGGAAGAATTACAAACAGACCGGCCGCAAATGCACACATCTCTACGCCGAAGGCACCAACGACATACCACGAGCACGTCGCGAAGTTTCCGATATAAGGGTGCCGCAACAGGAACTGATAGAAATCGTTCCGAACAGGGACTGGTAACAGTGATCGTATCCCGAGAAAGGCACCAGGCAGACAGAGAACTGCTATCGCAATGCATAGCGAGATGCTGTTCAGTCTCTTTAGGCCATTTACGTCCATCTGCTGCATCCTGTGGCTTCGAGTATGCCACCAAGTCCTGGTTGACGCGGAAATCGCAAGTGTGGAGTTTAGTGCCGCAGAGCAGCGCCGGTTTTGGGGAACTGGGCTGACGTCGTTAGCTGACTGAAGGCCAGTCGCGAGCTGGAGCAAGAATCTGTGTAACCACGATAGATGTATATGCATCTTTCTAGCATGAGCCGATCACCATTGCCGGAACTGCCTTGCATGTGCGGGAGCTTTCGCAGGACTGCGCGGGCGCTGACGCAGATGTATGAGGAGGCGCTGCGTCCGCTGGGGCTGCGGGCGACGCAGATGACGATTCTGCAGGTGCTTTCTCGCGCGGGAGAAGTGACTCAAGGACGGCTGGGCGAAATGCTGGCGATGGACAGCACTAGCTTGACGCGGACGCTGGCGATCATGAGGCGCGCGGGCTGGATTGTGGAGCAGCGGGGCGAGGACCGGCGCGAGCGGCGGATCAAGCTGTCTACGGCGGGAGCGGCGAAGCTCACGCGGGCGATGCCGGTTTGGGAGAAGGTGCAAGCGCGGCTTCGAGGGAAGCTGGGGAAGCGGAGTTGGGAAAGTCTTTTGCAGTTCACACATCACGTAACGGAAATTGCTAAGGCACAAGGAGGCTTGCTATGAGCAGATATGGAAAAATCACTGCCGGGTTGATCGCGGTGTGGTTTGCGGCGGTTTTCTCGGCTTCGGCAATGCATTTATTCGAAAACCAATCGAACCGGTTGGGACTGGGAGTTGCGGGCGCAGCGCTGGCGCCGATGATTGTGTTTTCGGTGTGGTTTGCGGCGTCGGAAGGTTTTCGGAAGCTTGCACTTTCTCTGAACCCGAGAGTTCTGACTTCGGTGCAGGTGTGGAGGATTGTGGGGTTCACATTTGTTTTGTTGGAAGCGCGGAATGTGCTGCCGGGCATCTTTGCTTTTCCGGCGGGATATGGAGACATGTTCATCGGAGCGACGGCGGGTTTCGCGGCGTGGAAGCTTGCGGAGCCGGAGCATCGGGGAAGTTTTATATTTTGGCAGGCGCTGGGGATATTGGACCTGGTTACGGCGGTGAGCCTGGGCACGACGGCGGGATTGCTGGACCCGCAGGGGCCCTCAATGGCGGCGATGACGGTGTTGCCGTTGAGTTTGATTCCTACATTTCTTGTGCCGTTGTTTCTGATGCTGCACGTGATTTGTATCGCGCAGGCACGAACTTGGAAGGTTGCATCCGAGGCCCGGCGCCCGGCAGCGGGAGCGTTGCAACATCGGGCAATCTAAGTGTTCAAATGAGAATGCAGGAGACGAAGGGCCCTGGATAAAGTGTTTTTCGAGGGCGTTGTCTCAGGGTCTAACGGAGGAACTTGCCAGATAACCCGAGAAGTCAGGCGAAAGCAAGCCTCCCGCGTGGAACGGGAATTGGGCGGCCGAGCTCTTTGGCGGTTTCGAGCCACTCCTGAATGATGATTTCGACGTTGGCCAGGGCTTCTTTGTGAGTCTTGCCGTCGGCGGCGCAACCGGGAAGTTCAGGGACCTCGGCGATGAAGGATTCGTCGGCTTGGCTCCAGAAGATGATGATCTCGTACTTAGACATCCGCTCCTCCCGGGAATTTGTAGCTCATTATAACTGTTATGCCATGCCGTCAGGCGGACGGCAGGCAAGATTCTAGTCGTTTCAGCGGACGAGCATGTCGCACATCCGTAGCGTCTGACGCACAGACAGTTATATGAAGATGCCGCGCGTGTTACTCGGCGCGGAGGGCCTCGACGGGGTCGACGGTGGCGGCGCGGCGCGAGGGGAGATAGCTGGCGATGAAGGCGGTGACGACCATGCCTACGGTGACGGCGAGGTAGGTGATGGGGTCGATCGGGTTGACATGGAAAAGGAGCGAGGACATCAGGCGCATGATGATGACGGAAGCGATGAGGCCGCAAGCGGCGCCGATGCCGGTGAGGATCAGGCCGTAGCGGACGAACATGTTTGTGACCACGCTCTGCTGCGCGCCGAGGGCCATGCGAATGCCGATTTCGCGGACGCGCTGCGAAACGGAGCAGGCGATGACGCCGTAGATTCCGACGACGCCGAGAAGCAAAGCCATGCCGCCGGCGACGGCGAGCATGATTAGGGTGAAGGATGTGCGAGCCATGGAGTGGGTGTAGAAAAAGCCGAGAGTGTGGACATCGGCGAGCGGCAAATTTGGATCCACGGACCAGACGGTCTGCGCGAATTTCTTTCAGGAAAGCTTCCGAGCCGGCGCGCGGGCTGCGAACGATGAAGCCAACGTAGCGGTTCACATCGGACTTGCTGCCTTCGAAATTGATTCTTTCAATGGGCCAATAGACCACCGTAGGCGGTTTCTGCGTAACGCCATCGTTGTAGGTGCTGGCGACGACGCCGACAATTTGGCGCCAGTCGTCGGTGGAAGCGACGCGGATGCGCTTGCCGAGAGCGTTTTGCGGCGAGTTCCAATACTTCTTTGGCAAAATTTTCAGAGATGATGGCGACGGGAAGGTGCTCGTAGATGTCGGTCCAGCTGATGTCGCGTCCGGCGATCAGCGGCGTGCCAAGCGTTGAAAAAGCGCCAGGAGTGACGTCGACGAAGCGGCGGATCGGAGGAATCTCGCCTTCGCGATAGGTGCGGTCCTCGGCGTAAAGAAGATCGCTGCTGGAGCTTCCGCCCATGGGAACGGCGGTGGTGATGCTGGCGGAGGAGACGCCAGGGAGATGCGGAAATTTTGCGGGCATTTCCTGATCCATGCGGACGCCTGCTCGTTGTCCTTGACCTGCGACTCCGGGACCATGATGTGGAAGGTCTGGACTTGATCGGGCTGGCGGAAGCCGGGATCGACGTGGGTGATGGCTTGGAAGGTACGGATCATCAGGCCGGAGCAGATGAGGAGCACGAGAGCGAGCGCGACTTGCACGACGACGAGAACGCTGCGAGCGCGATGTTGCTCGCGGCTTTGGCTATTGGCGCGGCCGCCCTGGCGGATGCCGGTGCTGAGACGCACGCCCGCGTATTTAAAAATGGGAATGGAGCCGAAAAGGATGCTGGCGAGAATGGCGATGGCGAAAGTGAAGAGGAGGACAGTGCCGTCGATGCCGATTTCGTTGATGCGCGGGATGCCGGAGGGGGCGATGGCGACGAGGGCGCGCAAACCGGCGAAAGCAAGCCCGAGGCCAATGGCGCTGCCGAGCAGACCGAGAATGAAACTTTCGAGGAAAAGTTCGCCGGCGATGCGATACGGGCTGGCGCCGAGTGCGGAACGGACGGCAAGTTCCTGGCTGCGGCCTTCGATGCGGACGAGGAGAAGATTGGCGACGTTGGCGCAGGCGATGAGCAGGACCATGCCGATGGATGCCCATGAGAACCCAGAGAGTGCTGCCGACATCGCCGACAACATCTTGCTTGAGCGGGCGAAGATTGGGAGCGATCTTGGCGTTCTTCAAAAATTTTGGCGCTGAAGCCGGGAGGCGGAGGGAAGGAGCGGAGCAACGATGGGCATCATGCGGGCGACGTCGGAATCCGCTTGCTGGAGAGTGACGCCGGGTTTTAGGCGGGCGAGACCTTCGTAGCTGAAATTGCCCAGGAACAATTTGTCGCGGTTCCATTTAAAGGGGAGGAAGAGAGAAGATTCGCGCCAATCGAGAAAATGAAAGCGCGCGGGAAGAACGCCGATGATTTCGTGAGGCTTGCCATTGATGTTGAGAGATTGGCCGAGGGCGGAAGGAGAAGCGCCGAAGCGCTTTTGCCAATAGCCATAGCTGAGGATGACGGTGTCGGGCGAGCCGGGAGAATCGTCTTGATGGGTGAAGAGGCGGCCGAGAACGGGGGAGACGCCGAGAAGAGGGAGAGTGCCATCGGAGACGTCGAGAGCGTCGACCTGTTCGGGTTCGGCGCGGCCCGTTACGCTGACGGAATCGCCGTTGTAAACGCCGAGGTCTTCAAAGGAGTGGTTCTGCTCGCGATAGATGAAGTAGTTGGAGGGGGCGAGGTTGAGATTGGGGATGTTGATGCCGGGGGCGGCGAGCCAGACGCCGACGAGTTCATTAGGGCGAGGATAGGGAAGGGGCTTGAGGAGGACACTTTCGAGAACGCTGAAGACGATGGTGTTACCGCCGACGCCTGCGGCGAGGGTGATGAGGGTGATGGCGGTGAAAAGAGGAGCGCGTGCGAGACGGCGAAAAACTTGCTTTAGGTGCGCCAGGAACATTCGCATGTGAGAAGCCTCGCGAAGACTCTGCCTTTGGGACAGACGGGCGATGGGCAGAGCCTATAGCAATAAAGACGAAGGAGGGCGGCAAATGTTCCACAAATGTTTGGGTGAGGGCAGAAACGAAGAGGTGCGTTTGCCGGTGGCCTAAGGAGGAAGAATACCCGGCGCTTCGCGTCGCCAGGGCCGAACGTGCTAGAGTTTCGCGTGAAGCGGAGCGTGCGGCGGGAAAGGCAAGGCAGGAGGCAAAATTGGCGTACCGGGATTTGCGAGAGTTTGTCCAGAAGCTGGAGAAGGAAGGGGAGTTGCGGCGGATTCGCGCGGAAGTAGACCCCATTCTGGAAATCACGGAAGTGACGCAGCGGGTGGCGCGCGACAAGGACTGTTTGCCGGATAGCGTGGGGCCGGCGCTGCTGTTCGAGAGGCCGAAGGGATCGCGAGTGCCGTTGCTCGTGAATACGTTCGGCAGCGTGCGGCGGATGGCTTTGGCGTTTGAGGTGACGGCGCTTGAGGAAGTGGCGGAGCGAATTCGCGGATTTTTGAAAATGGAAACTCCGCAGGGGCTGTTCGACAAGATGAAAATGCTGCCGAAGCTGGCGGAGTTGGGGGCTGTGTTTCCGAAGAGCGTGAAGACGGGGCCGTGCAAGGAAGTGATGCATCACGGAAAAGATGTGAACCTTCTGGATTTTCCGATTTTGAAATGCTGGCCGCAGGATGGCGGACGATTTATCACATTCCCGCTGGTGTTTACGAAAAATCCCGAGACGGGGAAGCGGAACGTAGGGATGTACCGCATGCAAATTTATGATGAGCGGACCACGGGAATGCATTGGCAGACGCAAAAACATGGAGCGGAGCATTTTCGCCGCGCCCGAGCGAAAAGCCCAGAAGGACGAATTCCCGTGAGCGTGGCGATTGGTGCCGACCCAGCGACGGCGCTGGCGGGGATGCTGCCTATTCCTCCGGATCTGGATGAAATGATGTTTGCGGGGTTCTTGCGGCGCGAACCGGTGGATATGGTGGCGTGCGAGACCAATGATCTCGAGGTGCCGGCGAACGCGGAGATTGTGCTGGAAGGATATGTGAATCTGAACGAGATGCGCACGGAAGGCCCGTTCGGGGATCACACGGGCTTTTATTCGCTGGAGGGGGAGTATCCGGTTTTTCACGTGGAGTGCGTGACGCACCGCAAAGAGCCGATCTATTTAACGACTGTGGTGGGTCCGCCACCGCAGGAAGACTATTACATGGGCTACGCCGTGGAACGCGTGTTTCTGCCAGTGATGAAGATGCAGTATCCGGAGATTGTAGACGTGGCCATGCCCGCGGAAGGAATTTTTCACAATTTGATGATTGTGGCGATTCGCAAGTCGTATCCGGGGCACTCGCGGAAAATCATGAACGCGATTTGGTCGTTGGGGCAGGCTATGTTCACGAAGGTGATTGTGGTGGTGGATCACGACGTGGATGTGCACAACTACCGCGAAGTGGTGTGGAAAACGCTGTGCGCGCTGGATCCGGAGCGAGACGTGCAGTTTTCGCTGGGGCCGGTGGACACGCTGGATCACGCGCAACGCATGCAGGATTACGGATCGAAAATGGGAATTGACGCGACGAGAAAATGGGCCACGGAAGGATTCACGAGGCCGTGGCCGGATGAGATTGTGATGGATGAAGGAACAAAGGCGAGAGTCGCGGCGCTCTGGAAAACGCTGCAAAAGTGAAAACGAAGAAGCAGAAGCTTGCCTGTGACCACAAAGGATAACCGTCCCGAGGGACAGGTCAAAACACCATAAAAGTACAACTAATTGTGGTCTTGGTTATACGTGGACCCAATTCATAGTAGGCAATGCCAATAATACCCTAGAACTGCCTAAGAATAGGGGTTTAGTTTAGGCAACTCCGGTAGAGAATCCCTTGACGCTCTGAGCTTTTCAATGGGATAAACCTTGCACGGGCCGCACCTCGAAAAATCTGCAGCGCTAGCAGGGGTGCCCTTGGCAGTGGTGGATGTGGCGTGCGATCGGGCGCCGGGGTGACGTTCCTCGTGATTGAATCGCGTGAAGTGATGAATGTACGGCAGGCGTCGCAGTATCTGGGGATCTCCCCGGATACCCTGTACCGTTACATCACCGAAGGCGAAATTCCCGCGTTCAAACTCGGTAATCGATGGAAACTGCGTAAGACGATTCTGGACCGCTGGATGGAACGCAAGATGAGCCAAGCGCATGCGAGGCGCCGATAGTTTGCCGAGAGTAAAGGCGAAAGAGGCCGAGATATGTTGGGAATGGGCAAAAAATCAAGGCAGCTAGTAGGGCTGGACATCGGCTCAAGCTCGATTAAGGCAGTGGAGCTGAAGTCCACGAAAGCCGGCTACGAGCTTGTCAGCTTCGGAATGGAATCGCTGGCGCAGGACACGGTGGTGGACGGCGCGATTATGGACGCGCCGCAAGTGGCCAACGCCATCAGCAAGATATTCGATGCGCAGCGCGTGAAGACCAAGAATGTGGCGACCTCGGTATCGGGACACTCGGTGATCGTCAAGCGCGTGCCGCTACCGCTGATGACGGAAGAAGAGCTGTACGACAGGATTCCTTCCGAAGCCAGCCAGCACATTCCCTTTGACATTGCGGACGTGAACCTCAGCTACCAGTTGTTGGAATCGATGGACGCGCAGATGGACGTGCTTCTGGTGGCGGTTAAGAAGGACAAGATTCTGAACCATACGAACGTGCTGGCGCAGGCGGGGAAGACGCCGGTGATCGTGGACATCGATGCGTTCGGATTGCAGAACTGCTTCGAGGTGAACTACGAGCCGGACGCGGGACAGACGGTGGCGCTGCTTAACATCGGCGCGAGCGTAATGAACATTAATATTGTGCGCGGCGGAGTGCCGCTGTTTACGCGTGACGTCAGCGTGGGCGGAAACCAGTATACGGACGCGCTTCAGAAAGAATTGGACCTAAGCTTCGAGGATGCTGAGCGCTTGAAAAAGGGCGACACTCTGCCTAGCGTCACAGATGAACAGAAGCAGCAGATTTTGCGCAGCGTCTCAGACATTCTGACTCTCGAAATCCAAAAGACCTTCGACTTCTTCCGGGCGACAGCCAGCGGGGAGAACATCCAGCGCATCGTCGTGGCAGGCGGCACGGCGCGCGTTCCCGGGCTGGTGGATCTGCTCCGGGAAGAGTTCGCCATGCCTGTGGAAGAACTGAATCCCTTCCGGAAAGTGCTCATCAATCCCAGCCGGCACAGTGACGACCAGATTCGCGAGATGTCTCCGCGGCTGGCCATCGCCGTGGGTCTGGCGCTGAGGAGCTTTGACTAACCATGATCCGCATAAACCTTCTCGGACAAATACGGCCCAAGACCTCGCGCCGGCCAGTCGACACGGGTGCAGCGCTTCCCGCGCTATTTATTGGCGCCGGGCTCGTCCTGGGCGTTCTGGTGCTCGGTTTTCTCTACTACTCCTGGCAGAGTCAGCTGAGCACGGAAAATAGCCGGATTAAAGTGTTGCAAGCCCAGAAAACGGATCTGGAAAACATCAAGCTGCAAGTCGAGGCATTTGACAGAGAGAAGGCCGTGCTGCAGCAGAGGGTTTCAACGATCGAACAACTGCAGCGGGACCGCACCGGCGGCCAAGACCTTCTGGACATGGTCGCAAATACCGTCTCGCGGACCGAAAATCTCTGGCTAACCACGATGACCCGGAAGGGAAGCACCCTTTCGATCGAGGGTTCATCGGCCTCCATCAATGCGGTAGCCAATTTCATTACCGCGCTAAAGCGTTCTGGATACTTCCAGAAGGTGGAAATCAAGGACACCAAGCAGGACGACAAGAATACGTCGGTGCAGACCTATAAATTTGAGTTGACCGCTGAAATTACGCCGCCGCAGCCCGCGGATGGGACTCCCGTCCAGGCGATGCCGGCGAGCGCCCCGGCGAAAACCGGACGGCCTTCGGCAGCCGTGAAGAAAGGGTAAGGAACCACCATGGCTAATCCGTTTCGCGACATGTCGGTGTTCATGCAGGGCCTGGTGGCCGTAGCCATCGCGGTGGTCGTGCTCCTGTTGGGGGTTTACATCCCGTTGTCGCCGGTGGCGCAAGAACGCGATGCGGTTGACAAGGCGGTACAGGACCGGACCCGGCTTAACCAGGAAGTGACACAATTGCAAGTTTATAGGCAGCGTTACGGCGAACTGAAACAGCAGATGGACGCGCTCTCCAAACAACTGGACACGCTGAAGACCATCGTGCCAGAAGACAAAGAGACCGATGAATTCATCCGGCTGTTGCAGGGAGCGGCAAGCGCTTCCGACGTGCAGCTACGGTCGCTGACAGCGGAAGCTATCGTGCCTCGCGAGTTTCACTATGACATGCCGTTCCAGATACAGGCGGATGGCGCGTACTTTAACTTGATGGACTTTTTCGGACGTCTGGGCAGACTGTCGCGCATCATCAACGTAGGCGATTTGGAATTTAGTTCGCCCGATACAGCCAAAGGGACGAAGTATCCGATAAGGCCGGGGACCACGGTCTCGGCGGTATTCACGGCAACGACTTTCTTCACCAAACCGGCAGACGCCGGGCAAGGCTCCGCACCTGGGGCCAAGTCCGCGATCAAACCGGTTAGGAAACCCTGAGCGGGAATGAGCGATCTATGCGTTCAGTACTAACTCTCGTACTAGGGATTTTGCTCGCGGTAGCTGCACCTGGGCTGCGCGCACAAGCCAAACCGGCGTCTCCTGCTGGCGCGAAACCTGCGCCACGGGAGTCTGGTAAGGCGGCGCGGCACGGACGAAGGTCCGCAGGGCCGGCGGCGAATCGCGCAGCAAAGCCCGCAACCAGAATAAGGGAGAAAGCTCCCGAGCCTGTTAAGCCTGTCGAAACGGCGATGAATCCGGACGCTGGGGCAGCGGGTCCGGGTGAGAAAGTCGCGCGGCGCGACCCCTTCGAATCCCTGGTTAGCCGCCAGCAGGCGCAGGCAAACGCAGCGAAGAATCTTCCGCCGGGCAAGGCCGGTCTGCAAGTGAGCACACTGCGGCTCGACGGAATCGTGAAGGCGCCCAATGGGATGATTGCTGTTGTTAGCAACCCCCAGGCACACACTTATTTTCTCCGCGAAGGCGACCAGTTGTACGACGGCCGCGTGGACAAGATTGCGATGGACGGCGTTTCCTTCAATGAAGTCGGCAAGGATGCTTTTGGAAAGCCAGTGGAACGCCTGGTAAACAAGAGAATTTACTCCAGTGCAGGAGAACAGCAATGAAGACGAATTGGCCCGCCTTTCGGTGTGGCTTCCTGATCCTCTCGAGCGCTGTTCTGGGCGCAAGCCCGGTCCTCGCCCAGACGCAGGAGCCCGCCGGCGCGACCGCGGCGTCCGCGGTGATCTCTAGCGTGGCGATAACGCAAGCGCCACAACGCGCCAGTGTGCGTGTGGAGGGCGAAGGGCGGCTCGACGTCCATGCCCTGCGCATGCAGAATCCAGAGCGGCTGGTGCTCGACTTCTCCGGCGCGCGGCTGGCGGTCGATAAGACGGTAATTCCAGGCGGTGCGGAACCCGTTCGCGACGTGCGGCTCGGCCAATACCGGCCCAATGTGGCGCGCGTGGTCGTGGACCTCACCAGCATGCCTGGCTATCAGATTTCCCGAGATGGCGAGGCTGTGGTGGTCCTTTTTGACGAACAACCGCAAGCCCCGAGCGCATCTCGCTCGAACCCACAAACCCTGGCGGCGCGGCAGAACTCGAATAACCACACCGGATTCGTATTCCATGCATCTGTGCCGCTCGTGAATGCGCGGCCCTCAAAGGCTTTGCAGATTGCAGCTCCTCGTTTCGCGTTGCCTGGCGAACTGACCCAGCCCTCAGTTTCCTTGGCTTCGTTTGGCGGGGAGCGTTCCGGGGCAGGTACGGCCACGGCGCAGGAAGCGAATCAGCAGGCGGCGCAGCAGTCAGCCGAAGCTGCCAATACGCTGGCGGCGTCCTCGCCTGCGCAAACGCAAACGGTGCCCTCGGGCGCTCCCGCTGCTACAAAGTACACGGGCGAGCCGATCTCGGTAAATCTAAAGGATGTTGATCTACGGGACTTCTTCCGGTTGATTCACGAAATCAGCGGATTGAACGTGGTTCTGGATCCTGCCGTGAAGGGATCCCTGACGATCGTTCTCGATGAAGTGCCGTGGGATCAGGCACTTGATATCGTGCTGCAGAACAACGGCCTCGACAAGCAGCTCAATGGAAATGTTTTGCGCATTGCCACCCATGACACGTTAAGGAAAGAGGCGGAATCCAAGCGCGACCTTGAAAAGGCGGAGTCGGAAGCGATTGCGCCGGTCACCACCACTCGCGTATTGAGTTACGCCAAAGCTTCCCTTATGGCCGCGACTCTTAAGAAGTTTCTCAGCCCGCGAGGCGATATCCTGGCGGACGACCGTTCCAACCAGCTGATCATTCGGGACATTCCGTCGGTCTTTCCGACGATTGACAACCTGATCCATCAACTGGACCGCAAGTCGCAGCAGGTAGAGATCGAAGCGCGCGTCATCTCGGCATCGCGTTCCTTCGCGTCCGACCTGGGCACGGAACTTGGATTTTCGGGTGCGAGCACTACCCTGCATAACCAGAACCTGTTTGGCGGCGCGCCGCAAGTCGGCGTCAGCCCCGGACCGACCAACACAACGCCAGTTCCTCCGCTCATCGCGGTTCCCACGAGCGGTACAAGCGGCGGCCCGCAGTCGGGTATCCCGCTTGCGACCAGCCTCGCTGCTGGTGTTCCAACGAGCGGCGTAGGCTACTCGTTCCGGTCGCCGAACTTCGCGCTGGACTTCTATATCACGGCGGCTGAAGCAAAGGGCGTTGGCAAACTGCTCTCGAAGCCCCGCATCGTGACGCAGAACAATGAAAAGGCGGTCATCAAGCAGGGCGTCAAGTTGCCGATTCAGACGACCATCAATAACACGATTTCCGTGCAATTCATCGACGCTGTGTTGCAACTGGAAGTGACGCCGCAAATCACGGCCGAGGGCACCATCTTCATGGACGTTCTCGTAGAAAATACCCAGATCGATCAAGGTATCCCGCGCGTGCAGGGCATTCCGGCTTTGGATACGCAGTCCGCGCAGACCAAAGTGCTCGTGCCCGACGGCGGAACGGTGGTGATTGGCGGAATCATCGTCAATACACAGAATACGAACATCCAGGAAGTTCCCGTCGTGGGCAGCCTGCCGCTCATCGGCAATCTTTTCAAGCGGACGACGGTCTCCGTCCAATCGCAGGAGTTGCTGTTCTTCCTGACGCCACGAATTATCCCCGGGTAATTCGGGTCAAGACATCCTAAGCTGAGGGCGAAAACGAGGAGACCGCGGTCTCCTCGTTTTGTTTCCATCTTCCATGAACTCACCTTCGAATTCGCCTTTCAAAGAACGGCGGCGGAAACTCGCCCGGATAATCGATCGCGCAAAGCTAGGCGCTCTGCTCGTCACGCACCCGGCGAACTGGTATTACCTAACGGGCTTCAGGGGAGAAGCCGGAGCGCTCCTTGTGCGAAAGGGTGGAACGACGCTCATCTCCGATGGACGCTTCACGACCCAGGCGCGCCAGGAAGCCCCTTCGATTCGCTTTATCGAGCAAAAGGGCTCGTTAATGGAGTTCACCGGACGAGTACTGCGCGAATCGGCCGCCAAGCGAGTAGGGTTTGACGCCTCTCAAATCTCCGTTGCGCAGCTCGCGCTGCTGCGCAAAGCGGCAGGGCACCGTACAAAGTGGATGCCGTCTCCCGGATTGGTGGAATCCGTTCGCATCCAAAAAGAGCCTGGAGAGCTTGCCAGCATGCGTAAGGCGGCTATTCTGGCGGGCGAAGTCCTAACCGGCGCGCTCAAGATGCTGAAGCCTGGAGTCACTGAAAACGAAGTAGCGGCTGAGATCGAATATCAGATGAGGCGCGGCGGCGCTTCCGGGCCAGCCTTCGAGACTATCGTGGCGTTCGGCAAGCGTGCCGCCTTGCCGCATGCCCGGCCCACCGCCAAACGCTTGAGGAAAAATGAGTTGGTGGTACTAGACCTGGGTGTTATACTCGCGCACTATTGCAGCGACATTACACGGACGGTGTTTGTCGGGCGGGCACCTGCGCGTGTAAAGGCGTGGTATAAGGCTGTTCTGGAAGCGCAGGGTGCCGCTATAGGGGCCGTAAGAGCGGGAGCGAGCTGCGAGGATGTGGATGCCGCGGCGCGGCAGGTTCTCACCGGCTACCGTTTGGACCGGCATTTCACTCATAGCACGGGGCACGGTCTCGGCCTGGAAGTTCACGAGGATCCGCGGGTGGCGCGGGGGCAGACCACTCGGTTAGAATCAGGATTCGTCGTCACCATCGAACCTGGGGTATACATGGCTGGAGTGGGGGGAATCCGGATCGAAGACGATGTTGCCGTGCATCCAGAAAAAACGGAAGTACTGACCCGCATACCGCGGGATCTCATCGAACTTTGACAAAGGCATGAAACGCAAACAGCCCTCGAAAGCAAGCGAAAGCTCTTCCATCGCAAGTCCCGAAATCCAGCAAATCGAGCAACTCCTCCGCTTCATGACCGAGCACAACCTGGAGGAGTTTGAGTATTCGAGGGGGGACCTGCGAATCCGTCTGAAAAAACCGTCGGCGGGCGTGGCTGTAATGCCGCGTACGCTTGGAGTGCCAGAGATTATCGTGCCGGGCGCGGAGCAGAGGCAGCCGTCCTCGACGCAGGGCGCTCCTGCGACAGCGCCAGAACCGCGAGCGACGGAAGACCTTCACCTGGTGAAGTCGCCGATTGTGGGCACCTTTTACGAAGCGCCCAGTCCCGGTGCCGAAGCTTTCGTGAAGATAGGCGTGCACGTCGAGTCCGGGCAAACCCTTTGCATCGTGGAAGCCATGAAGCTGATGAACGAAATCGAGTCGGACGAAAGCGGCGAGCTGATACGCATATTTGTCGAAAATGGGCAGCCCGTGGAATACGGCCAGCCACTCTTCGGCATCCGTCCCAGCCGGAAGAGGTAGCCGGCATCTGAGGCCATGTTCCAGAAAATCCTAGTAGCCAATCGCGGAGAAATCGCGCTGCGGGTCATCTGTGCCTGCAAAGAATTGGGCATTTCCACGGTCGCGGTGTATTCCGAGGCGGACCGCAATTCCTTGCATGTTCGGTTTGCGGACGAAGCCGTGTGCATCGGGCCTCCGCGCAGCTCGGAAAGCTATCTGAATATTCCCCAGGTGATCAGCGCCGCTGAGATTACCAATGTGGACGCCATCCATCCCGGCTATGGGTTCCTCTCAGAAAACGCCAACTTCGCGAAAGTCTGCGAGGCTTCCGAAATCACGTTTATAGGCCCGACTCCTGAAGTGATCGAGATGATGGGCGAAAAAGACCGCGCGCGCCGGGAGATGAAAGCGCTGGGTGTGCCTACGGTCCCGGGAAGCGAAGGCGTCGTCGAAGGCGAAGAACAGCTCGCCAAAGAAGCCAAAAGGATTGGCTATCCCCTGATTTTGAAGGCTTCCGCAGGGGGCGGCGGGCGCGGAATGCGGGTAGTGCACAAGCAGGAAGATTTGCTGGTTGCTTACGAGACGGCGCGAAGTGAAGCCCAGCAGGCCTTCGGAACGCCGGACGTCTATGCGGAGAAATTCCTCGAGCATCCGAGGCATATCGAATTTCAGGTGCTGGGAGACCAGCACGGTAAAGTGATCCACCTGGGCGAGCGCGAGTGCAGCATCCAGCGGCGCCATCAGAAGCTCGTCGAGGAATCGCCTTCGCCCGTCATGGACGCGAAACGGCGGAAAGATCTCGGAACAAAAGTCGTGCGCGCGCTCGAAAAGGTCGGCTATACGAACGCCGGAACCGTTGAGTTCCTGATGGATCAGGACGGTTCCATCTATTTCATCGAAATGAACGCCCGAATCCAGGTCGAGCATCCCGTCACGGAATTGGTCACGGGAGTGGACCTTATCAAAGCGCAGATTCGCATTGCGGCAGGCGAAGGGCTGGACGACGCCGTCGGCGAAATGAATTTTTCCGGGCACGCCATCGAGTGCCGCATCAATGCCGAGGATCCCGAGACGTTTGTGCCGTCCGCAGGGCGCATCACCACGTTTCAGGCGCCCGGAGGAACTGGCGTGCGCGTGGATTCGGCGGCCTACACCGACGCCGTCATCCCGCCCTACTACGATTCCATGATCGCGAAGCTGATCGTCAAAGGCCGGGACCGCGCCGAAGCCATCGGGCGTATGAAGCGTGCGCTCGAGATGTTCGTCATCGAGGGAATCAAGACTTCGATCCCGCTGCACCGGCGCATTTTTGCGGATGCGGAGTTTGCCGAAGGCCGCTTCGATACCCACTTCATCGAAAGGCTTCTAGGAACAAACGGAAAATAAGTTTCTATGCGCCTTGTCCTCCCCAGGCTGTATGTGATACTAGACGCTGCGTTGATTACTTCTCCCGAAAGAGATTGCGCGTTGAGCCTGGCCGAGGCTGGAGTCCGTCTGCTCCAGTACCGCAACAAGTCCGCGCCGGCGCGCCAGTATCTTGATTCCTCGCACCAATTGGCTGAGGTTCTCGGACCGCTTGGAGTGACCTTTTTTGTGAATGACCGTCCCGATGTCGCGTTTCTGGCGGGCGCGAATGGCGTGCACGTCGGGCAAGAAGATTTGGACGTGGAACAAGCGCGCCGCATCGCGGGCCGCGACAAGCTAGTCGGAGTATCTACACACAATCTTGAGCAATTCGAGCGCGCGGCAGCGAGCTCCGCGGACTACATCGCCGTGGGGCCCGTTTTCCCGACATCCACGAAAGCGAATCCCGACCCGGTGGTGGGCTTGGATTTTCTTCGCAAGGTTCGAGGCAGGACGGAGAAGCCGCTGGTGGCCATTGGCGGAATCACGCTGGAGCGCGCCGCCTCGGCTATCGAGGCGGGCGCGGATTCCGTCGCCGTAATTAGCGGCATCCTGAACTCGGCCGACCCCGGCCAGCGCGCGCGCGAGTACAACCAGGCGATTGCAGGCGCCAGGCGCGCGGCAACGGTCTGAGGCGCTTGCGAATGGCCGACACCACGCTTCCTCTCCCGCAAAACACCCCTAAAAATGAGCCTGGATTTGTCCGGGCGATTGGGCTGTTTGACGGCACCATGATCGTCGTCGGCTCGATGATCGGCTCCGGCATCTTCATCGTCGCGGCGGACATCTCGCGGCAGACGGCTTCCTCCGGCGGTTTGTTGCTGACCTGGGTCATTACGGGAGTGCTGACGATTTCGGCCGCGCTTTCGTATGGCGAACTCGCCGCGCTGTTTCCTCATGCGGGGGGTCAATACGTTTACTTGCGCGAAGCCTATTCGCCGCTCTGGGGATTTCTCTACGGCTGGACTCTATTCCTGGTGATTCAGACCGGAACGATTGCCGCCGTCGCCGTGGGCTTCGCGAAGTACCTGGGAGTTTTGTTTCCTGCAATTTCTCCGACAACTTGGATAATTCCCCCGATCGCTCTGGGTTCCCGCTTCGCTATCAGCCTTTCGATTCAGCAATTCGTGGGCATCTTGATGATTGCGCTGCTCACCTTTCTCAATACCTTCGGCGTGCGGCTCGGCAAATTGATTCAAAATGTTTTCACCAGCGCGAAAACCTTGTCCCTGGTGGGCTTGATTGTGCTGGGCATTTTCTTGGGAAGAAATGCCGCCGCGATTTCCGCCAACTTCTCCCATCTCTGGGCCTTCAGCGCGCCGCGGCCCATCGAGCCGGGCGCCAATTTTCTGCGTGGCTGGGTTCCGACGGTTACCGCAGCCAGCGGTTTCTTCGGATTGCTCGTGGCGTTCGGCGTGGCGCAAGTGGGCTCGCTCTTTTCGGCGGACGCCTGGAACAACATCGGCTTCACCGCCGCGGAAGTAAAGAATCCCAAGCGCGACGTCGCCCTTTCGATGGCCTTCGGCACGTGTATCGTCATTACGCTCTATTGTCTGGCCAATCTCGCTTACCTATTCGTCTTGCCGCTCTCGCAAATCCAGACTGCGCCCGACGATCGCGTCGCAACGGCGGCTCTCAACGGCATCTTTGGCGCTCCGGGAGCGGCCATTATGGCCGTGGCCATCATTATCTCGACCTTCGGCTGCAACAACGGTCTGATTCTTGCCGGGGCTCGCGTTTCCTACGCCATGGCCCGCGATGGGCTTTTTTTCCGTTCCACCGGAAAACTGAGCAAGCGCGGCGTACCGCAAAGTGCGTTGTTGTATCAAGGCATCTGGGTTGTCGTACTGATTCTGCTGCGCACACGTCAGGTGGACGATTCCGGCGCCGTCACTTACGGCAACTTGTACAGCGACTTGCTGAATTATGTGGTCTTCGCGGTCTTGCTTTTCTATGTGCTGACGATTATTGGCATTTTCGTTTTGCGGCGGAAGCGCCCCGATGCGGACCGGCCCTACCGGGCGTTCGGCTATCCTTTCGTGCCGCTGCTGTACATCATCGCCGCGACCATCATCATGATTGTGCTGCTTCTGTATCAGACGCTGACGGCGGGCGGAGGGCTGGTCATCGTTGTGTTGGGTCTCCCGGTGTACTGGCTGTGGTCGAGACGTTCGCGGTCTTCGCCGCAGCCGGGCCGAACCCACGAATAAACTGTGTAAATTTTCTTGTAGGGGCGCAGCATGCTGCGCCCCTACAATGTGCAAAGCCAAATTGGCAGCCGGCAGCGGAACCCGGGGTAATCCCCCGTAAAGGAGGAGTTGCATGGGCAACCCCTTGTTCGCGACGAAGTCGATGACCACGCTGATGCAGGAAGCCGGGGCAAGCGGTGAGCACAGCCTCAAGCGCGCACTCGGCCCCGTCAATCTGATCACGCTGGGAATCGGCGCCATCATCGGCGCCGGCATCTTCGTGATTACGGGTTCGGCGGCAGCGCTCTACGCCGGGCCGGCCATCATGCTCTCCTACATATTCGCCGGAGTCGGCTGCCTCTTTGCGGGATTGTGCTATGCGGAATTTGCGTCCATGATCCCCATCGCCGGATCGGCGTATACCTACGGCTACGCTACTCTCGGAGAACTCGTTGCGTGGATCATCGGCTGGGACCTCATTTTGGAATACGCGTTCGGCGCAGCCACGGTAGCCAGCGGCTGGAGCAGCACGCTGGTGGCGTTCTTGCAAGATTATGGCATTAGCCTGCCGCCGCAAATCTGCGATGTGCCGGGCGCGAAGTGGGTTCTCTACGACGGGCGCTGGACGCCGCTCAACACCTTGACTCTGACCGCCGCGCAAATCTCCGGCCTGCACATGGTCACCGCCAGGTTCAATCTGCTCGCGTTCCTCGCGATGCTAGCGGTCACCCTCCTGCTGATCATCGGGATCAAAGAATCGGCGAACTTCAACACCGGCGTAGTTTTCATCAAGCTCACGGCTGTGATCGTGTTCATCGCCGTCGCGGGCGCTTTCGTTCTCAAGCATCCCGCCCTCGCACACGCCAATTGGAAGGTTTTCATCCCGCCAAATACCGGAAGCTTTGGCTCGTTTGGATGGTCGGGCATCTTGCGAGGCGCGGGTGTGGTGTTCTTTGCCTACATCGGATTTGACGCGGTTTCGACCGCGGCGCAGGAAGCAAAGAATCCCAAGCGGGATATGCCTATTGGCATTCTCGGCTCCTTGGTGGTTTGCACCATTTTGTACCTGCTTGTCTCGGGCCTGCTGACAGCCACCGTGCACTACACCCGGTTAAACATCGGCGCTCCCGTATCTCTCGGCATCCGCGAGACCGGCGTAAAGTGGGGCAGCTACGTGGTGAATGCCGGCGCACTGGCAGGATTGAGCACCGTCATGCTGGTGATGATGCTCGGTCAATCGCGCGTCTTCTACTCCATGGCAAACGACGGATTGCTCTGGAAGTGGGCGGGCGACATCCATCCGCGCTTCCGCACCCCGTGGAAGTCCACCGCCATTGTTGGGATTTGTGTGGCGTTTGTAGGTGCGTTGGTGCCCATTGGCGATCTCGGGCAGCTGGTCAGCATTGGGACGCTACTCGCCTTCGTCATCGTTTGCGCTGGAGTCTGGCTCCTACGCGTGCGCCGCCCGGACCTTCCGCGTCCTTTCAAGACGCCGTGGGTCCCTATCGTTCCGATTCTGGGCATGCTCGTTTCCTTGAGCTTGATGGCCGGGTTGAAAGAGGTCACCTGGATCCGTTTGGTCGTCTGGCTCATTATCGGCTTGGTGGTTTATTTCAGTTACAGCGTGAAACACAGCCGCGTTCGCAACGCTTTGAAATAAGTTTTGGTACATGGTGAGCGCGAAGGCTGCGCCTGTTTCCTTGCGTGCGTTTGTCCTGCGCGCGTGAGACTTCTTCAGGTAAAGTAGTATTTCTCTCTCGATCCTTCGATGAAAGCTCTGCCTGCGAAACTTCGACATGCGTGGCGCCGCCTCTCGCGGATAGACCTCTTTGCCATCCTGATTATTCTTGCGGGAGCGGTTTGCACTATCCTTGACCTGAGCGGCGGCCTGGCCAGTTTCCTCAAGTTTTTTGCCCTTCTCGCGACGATTTACGTGCTGGTCCGGCTCGCCGGATGGTGGCGGACGCGCCTGCTTTGGAGTCTGCGCAACCGGCTCATAGTCGCTTACCTCTTCATTGCGGTCGTGCCCATCCTCCTGATCCTGACTCTCGTGCTTCTTGCCGGCCAGATTTTGTATTCCCAATTGGGCGCCTATTTGCTTTATGACGACATCCAGCGCCGCGTCGCCATGATGGCAGACATCACCGATCATATTGCTGCCGCGCACCGCACCTTGCCCAAGGGCGTCTCCGAAGATGAATCGGAACATGTCCTTGCGGCGCAGTCCCACCTGGTTCACGACCGCGATTTGCCGGGCTTGACCATTGAATTCTCAAATGATCCGGCTTTTTTGCGAAAAGTGGCTGGCCCGGCCGCGAGCCACTTCTCGGGCTTGGTCGAAGAGCACAACTTGCTTTACCTCATGAGCATCCGAGCCATGCCGGAGCCGAAAGGCGTCCGCGTGGCCACGTTGCGTGTGCCCGTAACTTCGGAATTCCTGGCTACCATTGCGCCCGATCTTGGGGCTATCCAACTGAATCTGACCAAACGATTCGAGGGCGGAGCGCGGCAGGGAATTCTCTATAATTCGGACGATTTTCAGTACGAGACAACCGTCCGGATTCAGGCGCGGAATCGAACCCTTTACCCTCCTTCGTACTGGTTCGATCCGTCGATCGTCGGTTTGTCGCGGTTGGATTCGGTTTTCGTCGGGCCCAGCGGCGGCGTCGATCCCCGGCGGCCCGTCTTAGTCACGTTCAACGCGCGCCCCTCGCGTTTGAATGCCCGGATTTTCTCGTCGTTGGGCGATCTCAGCGATATTTACGTCGACGGATTTATTTTGCTCGTGGCGATTTTCATGCTGATCGAGATCGCCGCCTTTATCACTGGGATCGTCCTCACGCGGCGTATCACCAAAGCTGTCAGCGATCTTTACGAGGCGACGCAGTACGTGAAGTCCGGCGATTGGTCGCACCGCGTGCGCATCGAGCGCCGTGACCAGCTCGGCGTTCTCGGACAGTCCTTCAACGACATGACCGGCTCGATCAGCGGCTTGCTCGAGGAATCCAAGAAACGCCAGCGCCTGGAGAATGAGCTATCCATCGCCAGCGAAGTGCAGAATCAGCTTTTCCCGCAACGCGTGCCGTCGGTTGCGGGCGTCGAACTGGAAGCGATCAACAAAGCCGCGCGCACCGTGAGCGGCGATTACTACGATTTCATCCAGCTCAGCCCCACGCATCTGGCCATCGCGTTGGCGGACATTTCCGGGAAGGGAATATCCGCCGCTCTACTGATGGCCAGCCTGCAAGCGGCCCTGCGGAGCCAGCTTCTTTCTCCAGGAAGCGAGACCATGAGCACCGCGGAGCTGGTGGCGCGGCTTAACGTGCACATGGTGCGAAACACCGCCGATGACCGCTTCGCTACGTTTTTCGTCGCCGTGTACGACAGCGCCACACGGACGCTTCGCTACACCAATGCGGGCCATTTGCCGGGATTCCTGATTTTGAACGGCGCATCGCGGCACCTCGACAAGGGCGGCATGGTCCTCGGCGTGGTCGAGGATTACGTTTACGAAGAAGATTCGGTCACTGTGGCGCCGAACGCCTTGCTGGTGCAATACAGCGACGGATTGATCGAACCGGAGAATGTCTACGGCGAAGAATTCGGCATCCCGCGATTGCAAGAAGCGGCGATTCGCCTGCAGAGCGCCGCGCCGCGCGTGGTGGGTGAGACGCTGATGGCCGCCGTCGAGGAATGGGCGGGCACTCCGGAGCAAGCGGACGACATGACCGTGCTTGTCGCGCGGCTGCGTTAGGGATTCAGTTGGCGGCGGTGCGCGCGGCATTTGGGCCCACGGTAGTCCGTGTTTCGAGGCTGGGCTATACTGACAAGCTTTGCATCGCTGCGGACGGGGGAAGAATGCCGCTGGTGAATCGTGTGGCGCTGATTACGGGAGGAAGCCGAGGGATCGGACGAGGCATCGCCGTTCGCCTGGCGCAGGAAGGCGCGCGCATCGCGATCTCCTATCGTTCCAACAAGACGGCTGCACAGCAGGCGCTCCGGCAACTGCAATCCACCGGGGCGGATTGCGTAGCCGTGGAAACGGACGTCACCGAAGCGGGGCGCGCGGAACAGCTCGTCGAAACGATTGCGGAGCGCTATGGACGGCTGGATATTCTGGTGAACAACGTGGGCGGATTTCGCTGGGGGACTCTGGCGGAATCTTCGCTGGAAGAATGGCAGGGGATTTTTTCGTCGAATCTATCGAGCGTTTTGTATGTGAGCCGGGCCGCTTTGCCGCTGATGCGGCGCGGGCGCTGGGGCCGCATCGTGAACCTCGGCGCAGTGGGAGCGGAGCGGGCGTTTGGCCAGGCCAAGATTTCAGCGTACGCGGCGGCGAAAGCCGCGGTTGTGGCGCTTTCGCGTTCGCTGGCGCTCGAGGAAGCGAAGAACGGGATTACCGTGAACGTCGTGAATCCATCGAGCATTGACGAGAAAGAGCTGACACTGAGCGAGGCGCGGCGCGTTCGGGACGCGCGTTTCCCGATTGGCCGTCCGCCCACGGTCGAAGACGTAGCTGCGGCCGTGGCGTACTTCGTGTCCGACGACGCCGAGTACGTGACCGGCCAGGTTATAAATGTCAGCGGCGGGTGGATGCTGTAATCTGGATGCTGTAAACGAGACCGAATTGCACGCCGCATGAATCTGCCATGAAAGCCCTCACTGCAGCCGAGATGCGCGAGGTCGACCGCCTGACGACGGAGCGTTTTGGTGTGCCCAGCTTGCAGTTAATGGAAGCCGCCGGAAAGCATGTGGCGGATGCCGTCCGAGCCACACTGGCGTTTTTTCGCGAGAAACGTGTCGCGGTGCTTTGCGGGAAAGGAAACAACGGCGGCGACGGATTCGCCGCGGCGCGGCATTTGAAGGAAGCGCGCTGCGAGCCGCTGGTCTTTCTGTTTGGCGGGCGAGACGGAGTGCATGGCGATGCTGCCGCGAATCTCGAACTTTGGCTGAAAGATTCCGGCGAGATTACGGAAATAGGCGACAGTGCTTCGCTGGAGAAGTGCTGGCTCAAAATCGCAAGCTGCGAGGTGATTGTGGACGCGCTGCTGGGAACGGGCTTGCGCGGCACAGCGACAGGACCCATCGCGGAAGTCATCGCTAAGATCAATGATCTCTCGCGGAATGCCACGCTTGCGCGCCCAGCGATGATTCTTGCGGTGGACATTCCCTCGGGGCTGCCGTCCGATGGCCAGCCCGCCGATGGGCCTGTCTTGTATGCACACCAGACCGTTACCTTCACCGCGCCGAAGATTGGGCAATTGATCTCGCGCGAAGCGAGCTGCTGCGGCAAACTCGAAGTCCGCCAGCTCGGTTCGCCCGCCGCGCTGGTCGAAGAAATTGGGCAAGGCAAAGCGCGCTGGGCCGAGCCGGAGGAGTTCGCGGCCATGCCGCTGATCCGTCCGGCTGATTCCAACAAGGGGACGTTCGGGCATGTGCTGCTGCTGGCCGGTTCAAGGGGAAAAAGTGGAGCCGCCATCCTTGCAGGGCGCGCAGGGCTGCGAGCGGGCGCGGGGCTGGTCACGATCGCCATGCCGGAAACAATTTTGCCCATCGTTGCGTCGGCCGAAGCGGAATACATGACGGAACCGCTTGCGGCCACGAAGTCGGGTTCGCTCTCGTTGCGCAGCCTCACCGACGGAACGTTCGGCGAACTGGAAGAAGGGAAGAGCGTGTTAGCCATTGGCCCAGGCCTTGGCCAGCACCGGCAAACACAGGAATTTATTCGCACGATTGTTGCGCAGACGGAGTTGCCGGTGGTCCTCGATGCCGACGGGTTGAACGCATTTGCCGGCGAAGGCGTGCAGCTACGCAAACGGAAGACGAAGTTTCTTGCCGTGACGCCGCATCCGGGGGAGATGGCGCGATTGCTTGGAGTATCCATAAAACAGGTTCAGGCCGATCGGTTGAGCGCGGCCCGCGACTCGGCGCAGAAGTGGAACGCGCATGTCGTGCTGAAAGGTTTTCACTCGATCCTTGCTTCGCCAATAGGCAAACTTTTCGTCAACACGACCGGCAATGCGGGCCTCGCGAAAGGCGGGACTGGAGATGTCCTTACCGGCGTGCTGGCCGCCTTGACCGCGCAATTTGGTACTGGTGACTGGCCTCGCGTGCTGACACTTGGCGTCTATCTGCACGGCGCGGCTGCGGGTGCGGCGCGAAATTCGCCCGATATTTCCGGAATGCTGGCGCATGAAATCGCAGAAAACGTTCCCGTCGCGCGAGCGAAGCTGGTTCGAGAGATTGCGCGTGGCTGAAGAGATCATCACGCACTCCGCGGAAGAGACGGCGAACTGGGGACGGGAATTTGCGAAGCAGCTTGCGGCGCCGGTTCTGGTGCTGTTAACGGGCGAACTCGGCAGCGGAAAAACGACGCTGACGAAGGGAATCGTGGCGGGGCTGGGCGCGGCGGGTGAAAATGAAGTGACCAGTCCCACGTTTACGCTTGTTCATGTCTACGGAAATCCCGCGAAGGTTTATCACGCCGATTTATATCGTATCGAGAGCTTCCACGATTTTGAGACGCTGGGCTTGGAAGATATTTTTGCCAAACCGGCGGTCGTAATTCTGGAATGGTCGGAGCGTTTTCCGTTGCCATCACCGTGGCCACAAGTGCGCATCCGGCTGGAGCATCGGGGCGGCGACGCGCGCCACATCTTGCTCCTCTAGCTAAGCCTGGTAACTCCTCTGTTTCTATGCGCTTGCAGCATGGTCCTTACTCTCTCGTTACGGAAGCCGGTAGTCCTGTTGCGGAGCCCGCCGTGCGCTGCTAGGTTGATAAAAGCCCCTTCTGGTGGAGTGCATGGCCGACGAGAGTCTTACACTTGGCGTGGCAGAAGCGGCCCGGATCGAACTGAAAAGCTATAACGTCACGATCCCCATGGGATCGTTGGCCATCGGGGTGGATAATATCCACCACGATGTGTTCCTTAGCCCGAAGTTTGTCCAGGCCGCGCGCGACTATTTGTTTGACCTGATGCGGCAGAGCACCAGCGCTACGTATCTTTCCGGCATCGAATTGCGGACCGTCAAGAGCCTGGATAATGCGGCGTTTCGCAAGCTGCTGACGGAACTCCTGCAAAGCGCTCTGACGCAGGCCAAATTCCACAAAAACATCGAAATCGATCTGGTCTTCCGGCTTGGGCTGCTGAAATTTCTCACCCAGGAATTGACCAACCAATTCGCCAACCTGATCCTGGAAGGGAAGGAATGGATTCGTCACCGAGGCGAATTCTTCGAGCGCAGCCAGCAGGCGCACGTGATCAAGGCGCGGCTTTCGGAGCTGCAATCCGCGAGGCGAAGGGTGATTCGCGGCGTAGGCCAGCAAGTGGCGCAGATGGTTGTGGACATCGAAGAAAACGTGATGGCGAAAACGCGGCGCGCGCTCTTTGGCGACGACTTCGCTCCGCTATACGAGTTGCTCAAGAACAGGCTCGTCTTTCTGGACGGCGGAAAGGACGACGTCTACTTCCTGGAACATTACGTTTTGCTGGGGAACTACGCGCGCGACCCGGACCGCTTCGAGGCCATGGACGTGCTGTTCCAGGAATTTTTGTGCGAAGCTGGGCTCACGATCGGGCAGGACCCGGCGTTCACGGAGGCCAATCAGGCGCACAACACGCTGCTGGAGCAGGCGGCGGGGATGCGCACGGAGATTGCCAGCCTCGAAGAACAGCGCGAAGCGACGCTCAAGAAGCTGGAGCGGGGCGAAAGCTTTCTGAACAAGTTCCTGAGTTCCACGGACCCATCGAATTTGAAAGCGTCGCTGAGCGACGTGGAAATGCGGCTGAAGCACCAGGAAGTGAAGCTGGAGGAACTCGGGCCGCAGATCGACGCCGCCAAGCAAAAGCTGGATTTTTACAACAAGGACTACCGCGGCAGGCTCGGAGATTTTCTGAACGACCCGGAAAACGCCAAACGGCTCTTCGACGCTTCGGCTGCCGAGCCGGAAGCCGGCGAACAGGCTAGGCTTCTGGCGCAACTTGTGGACCGATTGGAACAACACGACGTTCTCTACCACGTGCTGGCCAGTTACGAAATCCGGCCGATCGCCAAGGATTATTGCCCGCCGGTGCACTTGCAGCAACTCCGCAAAGCGTTGGTCTCGAAAGAGGAGATGAAACAGGTCGAACAAGTCTTGAAACACGTTCCCGCGAAACAGCTTTCGCTGAAACCCATCGAAGAACTCTCGCGAAAAATCCGGCGTTACTCGAGAGAGGAAATGCAGGGACTTGTGCTTCGTTTCGCCACGGATTTCCTGCGATTGCGCCGGGACCTGCGCGACGCGGAACATCTCGCGACGTGCATGGAGCGTGTTCATCTAGTGACCACGGAAAAGGTGAGAGAGCTTTCGCGGCTGAATAACCGCCTTTACGAGTGCGTGCTGCCGGAAGAAGCCACGCTGCAAGAGGATCAAGTCGTTTCGCACGTCATCATCAAGGCGGACGTGCGCGGTTCGACAAAGATGACGCAGGACTTGCTGGCGCGCGGGCTGAGCCCGGCTTCGCACTTCAGCCTGAATTTGCACGAACCGGTGAAAAAGCTGCTGGACCGCTTCGGCGCGAAGAAAGTATTCATCGAAGGCGACGCAGTAATCCTGGCGATCTTCGAGACGGAATCGACCCGCGCTTACGCACGCGCCGTCGCGAAGGCCTGCATTCTTTCGCGGCAAATTCTCGCCGTCTGCAATTCGTACAATGACCATGCCGCGGCGAGCGATCTACCGGCGCTTGAGTTAGGTTTAGGCGTGGCGTTTCAAGGATCGGCGCCGACCTATTGGACTGACGGCGATTCCAAGATCATGATTTCCAAGGCGCTGAATCTTTCGGACCGTCTTTCCGGCTGCGCGAAACTGGCGAAACGCATGCTTTCGGGGCACAAGACGCTCTTCTGCGTGTATCAGTTCCTGACTGCGATGGAAGGAGCTTCGGCGGAGGAGCTGGACGAATTCCTGGTGCGCTTCAACATGAATGGCATCGAGCTGAACGAAGAAGGCTTCGAGAAATTGGCCGAAGAGATTTCGCTCGATTCCGTCGAGACAAAACTGGAAATGCCCTGGGGCAAAGAAACAGTGACGCTGCATTACGGCCAAGTGCCCATGGGAGAATCGGTGGAATTGCTGGTTTTGCGCAAGAGCCTGGCCCGCGAACTTTTACCCGACGGAAAAATTGGAGCGGCGTCGACACATCCTTACTACGAAGTCTGCACCAGCCCGAAGCTGTACGACCTGGTCGCGGCGCTGATTCGCACGAAAACGGCGGCTGCGGCAATTGAAACTGTACGAGCCTGACCCGTATACTCTCCGTGGAGGCGAAAGGGGTCCGGTGATCTTCCCGGTCTTCAAAACCGGTGATTCGGTCCTTAGCGGGTCGAATGGTGGGTTCGACTCCCACACGCTTCCGCCATATCTTATTTCTTCTCAATCACTTGATCTCTGCGCGAGGGAACACGAGGGAACACCACAAACCCTTCATGTTCCTGTTGGCAGCAAAAGTCGGACCAGCTTGCTGTTCGCCTTTCGCAGACGCTCCGGTACGGCCCTGGTGTAGATGTTCATCGTCGTGCGGATGTCCGCGTGACGAAGAAGTTCCTGCTGGACCTTAACGTCTGTGCCGTGCTCGTTGAGCAGAGTGGAATACGTGTGCCGAAATGCATGCCAACCAAGTCTGCCAACTCCGACCTTTTCTCCCGCCCGCAGCAGCCAGCGACGTTGAGCGCTCCAAGGGTGCGAAGGCATTCCCGTACGACTACTAGGGAATACCCACGCGCTTGTTTGAAGAGAGGTGGGGAGCCGTCGCCGGTGTTCAAGCAAATGTTTCTCTAAAGCGAGATCGACCGGCATGGGCCTCCTTGAATTCTCCGTCTTGGGTTCGCCAACTTGGCCAAATACCCAGGACCGCCGAATCTGGACTTGGTGAGTCTCCCAATTGAAGTCACGCCATTGCAATCCAAGAACCTCACTGATCCGCAGTCCCAGACACCCAGCCACAACACACATCGTGCGATAGGGCTCCGGGATGTGTTCGAGAACCTGTCGAAACTGTTCAATTGTTAGCACGACTGACTGGCGCACACGCTTCGAAACATCTTTTCCTCGCACGAAGCCCATGGGGTTCGCTTGATACGGTAGCAACTCCCATCGCATCGCGCAGTTGAAGACGATCCGCATTTGATTCTTCAAGTGTGCCTTGCTTTTTGGCGCGAGGTCGAGTCCCTTGAGCCACTGCTCAACAGCCAGTGGCTTAATTTGTTGTAACGGGTACTCGCCCCATTTCGGTTTGATGTGGTTCGTCAGCCACGATTGATAACTTCTCGCAGTCGAATGACGGTCTGGCAACTCTTCCGCGAGATACCGCTCTATCATCGCACCGAAGGTGACGACGCCAGCGTTTGGATTCTCTACGTTAATCCGAAGCAAGAGTGTCTGAGCCGCCCTCCTGGCTTGAGACTCGGTGACATGTTGCTCGACGGTTCCAATGATGAGGCTTTTGTGGCAGTTGGTTCCATCGGGCAAATGCTCCCTATAACGCAGCGCCCAAACATCCGGGCCCTTCACCCTTTCTTTCCGTTCAACACTTCCGAACTGATACCGCGTCCGCTTGAACATTCGCAATACCTCCTAGTTCGAGCGGCACGGATGGCAAGACGAATTTATCCGAGATCGCAGCCACGCGTCCAGTTCTGTTGCGCGGAAATACCAGTGCCCAGCCACGCGGTAGCACGGTAGTGCTCCCCCGCCTGCATAGCGTTGCAATGTCTTGACGTGAATGTTGCCGAGCAGTTTGGCGGCGTCTTCGCATCCGATTAATGGTTCGAATGCCTGCCGCGAGTCATTGTCTGCTCTGAGTGTCGTCAAAGCGGACAAGACCTCAGTGGTACTTTCTCCTTCACCCCCTGTGGTCGCATGTTGCGGCTTGGTGGTGACTGACTGGGGTTTCTCGCTTGCGCGGGATGCCAAAACAGGCGCTGGCTGCCCATGTTCTGAGTCTCTCGGCAGAGTCTCAGAGAACGATGACAAGAAATCTACTGTTAGACGCGAGGCATGCTGTCTTGGGGACGCTGTATTCTCGCGCGCACCGAATTGGGTTGGACGGGGCTTCATATTTGTCAAACGGCCTTCGCAAGCACTTCTCCTTTAGCTTTCTCGTGGTTGTGGTTGTTTGCGTGTTGGTCTGCCCAGCGTCTGAAGTCGTCGTCCTTGCGGAAGAGCAACTTCAGGGCTTCGGTGATCACGTAAGACGGCGAAGCATCGATGAACTCAGCATAGAGCTCAAGCTGAGTCTTGACCGATTCTTCGACACGCGCCTGGATGCTGACTGTTTTGGGCTGTTTTGGTGGTGACTTCAATATAGACAACGGGTTCTCCTTTCTTTTTCATACCAATTGTCAGACCTCTTGTCTGACAAATTCTCAGGTCTGTGTATGGAACCGCGCAAAACGCGGCCCCGAAGTTCGTGTGAGGGCGGGAGCGACCCCACAGCAACCGTGACGCACCATGCGTCAAAGGGTGGGGTCGCTCCCGCCTTAGGCGCGGTCTGGGCCGCGCACAATTTCGTTTTTCGGGACGATTTATCTGATTGATTTTCTTAATGCCGTGCTCGATCGAGGGTGAAGTAGCAAGGGAAGTTGCAGTGAAGTAGGGGGGTGAAGCGCACTTCACCGAAACTTGAGAATTTGACGGCCATGAGTGAGGTTGCTTCGCCCTTGGCGAAAAAACATTCGCACCGGAATTCAGCAACGGGCGGAAGCGCCCCCACGAACTTTTTTGGGCGGCTGAAAGCCGAAAAAGTGGGGTCGCTCCCGCCCAATCTGGTGTTTTTTTCTGTGTGACTTTTGCCATTCTCGTGTCGTTTATTTCCCTGTTTTCCCTCGACTTATGAGGATCCCAAGCTGAAGAAGATGCGGAAGACGAAGCTGAAGTAGGTCATTCCTACCTTCTTCAGTTGCTCTGCCCAAATTCCCGCGCGGTACCGCAGGAAGTTTCTTGTTGGGCTGGAGCGACCCACGATTCACTTTGGCCACGCAATCGTGTGCGAAGGTGGGGTCGCTCCAGCCCAACTCGGTGTTTTGCCCGCGTCCAAATTGATCGTCGCGCCTTGCGCAACCTCTTGTTCCTTGGGCATTTGCTTCATCGCCAAGGTGACCGCGAGGGTGACGCATATGGTGATCTGGGTTTTTCATGCACACTTCACCCTCCCGCGTTGCAAATCGCGATCGATGCTCTTTGAAATAATCATGCCCCACACCAGTAAGAGGCCTCGAAAATTAAAAAGCGCAATAAGAATCTTAGCCGCCTACCCTACAAGAAACCGTAGCGAGGCGCTTCGTCGCAAAGACTCACCGGCGACCTCTACTTCCTAGGGAACATCCAGTCGCGAAAAAGTGAGAAAAAACTTTAGCCCCGCGAAGGGTGCCAGGTTGCCAAACAAAATCCCGACCACAACCCCCTACTTATTAAAGGAACATCGAGAAGGGAAAAAGTAAGAAAAAATCTTAATTCCCCGGAAAAGTCCAAGCGGCCAGACCATTCTCATTCACGGCCCTCTACTTATTCAAGGAACATCTGGGGGACGAAAAAGCAGAAAAAATCTTGGTACTAGTACATTTTTCTGAAAGCCGCCGGGGGAGTGCGACCACAGAGGGGAGAAGAGATCGGGGGACTAAATCCGGTAGTTCGCCTCGTTCCGAGTCTTGAGAACTCCTTGAACGAAGTGGATTGATAACCGTTTCAACGCCAGGGTCCGCCGAGCTTCCACATCTTCTTGAAGGAATGCCCTTCTTGGACGGCGCGGACTGGGAGAGCGAGAAAGTTTCGGATGTCTTCCATCACCGCCTTGAATTCAGCCTTCTCGACGTAGGACTTGTTCTTCGCGCAAAACGCGGTCCATTGCCGTTTCTTGTTTACGTCGTCATAAAACTCGGACTTGAATGCGACGGGCAGACCTGCCACCGGAAGGTCAGTCCCACGTTTTTGAATGGTGTTTTGAATCGCCTGGTCGAGAGTTTTTCCTTCGAACGCGAACGTGCGAGACAGAACCTCCAAATCGTAGAAATCCTTCATGCGGGTATTGGCGATTCCTAGTTTCCTGACTGCTTCGAGTTTTTCGGCAACGACCATTTCTTTCGGATAGGCCAGCAAACGTGGGCCAGGGAGTTCCAGGAGCGTGGAATAGCCGGTCTCAGAAGGTGCGGGCGTGACGATGTCCCCGAAGCCGATGTCAATCTGAATGGCAATCTTTGCGCGTTCGAGACATTCGCTCCCGCCTCGGCATTATCTTAATTGCCGGTCAACTTGCCGCAGCATTCGGGCCTTTGCGGCAAGGCGGAGCGGTCCCAGCCACCGCCAAGAGCCTGGATGAGGCCGACCGCGGACACCATGCGGCGACCGAGAATATTGACGGCCGTGACTTCGTCGGAGAGCGCGGCGCTCTGAGCGGTAGTCACTTCAAGATAACTGGTGACGCCCCCTTTGTAGCGCGTGACGGCGAGGTCCAGGTATTGCCGGGCGGCATCGACTGCATTTTGCTGAACTTGAGCTTCGTGTTCGAGGATCCGCAATGCGGCTAGGTTATCCTCAACTTGCTCAAAACTGGTTAGCACGGTTTCACGATAGTTGGCGACGGTTTGATCGTAGGCGGCGATGGCTTGATCCGATGCGGCTCGGCGTCTTCCTGCGTCGAAGACGGTCGTCACAGCGGAAAGACCTAGAGACCAAAGGCCGCTTGGTCCTTGTAGCAAAGTGGTGATGGTGGAGCTTTCAAATCCTCCCGAGCCGGCCAATTCGACAAGCGGGTAGTAAGCCGATTTTGCGACGCCGATCTGGGCATTGGCGGACGCTACACGGCGCTCCGCGGCAGCGATATCCGGGCGCCGCTCCAAGAGTTCCGAAGGCACACTGACGGGAATATTTGGCGGCGGCGAAGTGAGAGGCAGCGGGGGCAGAGAAAATTCGGCGGGAGGTTTGCCGATGAGAATGGCGACAGCGTGTTCGTATTGGGCGCGCGCGACCCCAACATCGATGGCTTGTGCGCGAGTTGTTTCGAGTTGAGTTTTAGCCTGCTGGACTTCGACATCGGAAGCAATGCCGCCCGCGTAGCGGCTTTCAATCAGTTGCAACGCTTGTTCGTATTGCGTGACGGTGGAATTCAGGAGCTGTTCTTCGGCGTCGAGGCTGCGAGCCAGAAAGTAGTCGATGGCCAGATCCGCGTGCATGCTGAGATTGACGGTGGCCAAATCCGCGGCGCTGGCTTGGGCTTGCTCCCGATACGACTCGACGTTGCGCCGGACACGTCCCCAGACGTCGGCTTGATAGGAAAAATCGACTGGCAGAGCGAAGTCGTTGTAGGTTACGCCATCGAAAGCCGAACTTGGTGGGGGACGGTTGGACGAGATCCGCGTCCGCGTGGCCGATGGTCCGACAGTTACGGTGGGGTAGTAGTCGGCGCGATAGTAACGCAGGACGGCTCGCGCTTGCTGATACTGCGCCTCCGCGGCTTTCAGATCTTGGTTCGATACGTTGACCTGGGCTTCGAGCGAATTAAGTTGCGCGTCTTGGAAAATTATCCACCAAGTGCCGCCGAGATTTTGGTCATTGGGTTGGGCGGGCTTCCAGTTTCCAACCTCTTTATAAGTCGGAGGAATTTTGGCAGTAGGTGTGTGGTACTTCGGCCCGACCGCGCATCCGGACAGATGAAAGAGCAATGTCAGGAGCAAAACTCCCAGCCCAACTACTCGGTGCTGATTTTCGGCTAAGAGCATAATTCGAGGGTGCTTCACTTGATGTCTCCCGGCAATGTTGCCTGAACAATTCGGACTGCTTGTCCCGTAACAATGGAGTCGGGTGGGTTAAGAATGACCTGATCGTCTGGCTTAAGGCCGGAGACGATTTCAATGCGATCGCCGAAATCGTGCCCGGGAGTTACCGTAGTGAGCATAACTTTCCCGTCCTTCACAACGCCGACACGCAGACCCTCTGAGCGGAAGATTAGAGTGTTGACGGGCAGGATGAGGGTCGACTTTGGCTGAGGAATTTTCAAGTGGACTTCTGCATAGGAGCCCGTAAGCAGCGTGCCCGAAGGGTTGTCCACATCTATTTCGATCAGCAGGGTACGGGTTGTCGCATTGATAGAATCGGAGGTACGCACGAGTCTGCCGTGAAACATGCGCCCTGGAAACTCGGCCAAGCTGAGGTCAGCTGTCATGCCAACCTTTACGCCTTGCGAATATTCCTCCGGCACGTTTACATAGACGCGCAATTTGCCAGGCTGAGCGATGTGAAAGAGATCTGTTTTTACATTGGCATTGCTGCCGGAGTTGATCAGGTCCCCAATGTCGGTGTTTCGCGCGGTGATGACGCCATCGAAGGGGGCGTAGATCTTTTCGAAAGAGACCAGCGCGGCGTACTGATCTACAGCGGCCTGGTCCGCCTCGACAGTTGCTTTATTCGCATTGTAGGTGCCTACGGCATTATCGACATCCTGTTGAGCTACGGCGTGGCTTTTCAGAAGCCCCTGATACCGGGATTTGGTAATCTCCGCGAGCTGAAGATTGGCCTGTGCGGTGAGCAGATTGCTGCGCGCCTGCTGGAGTTGCTGATCGACCTCCGGGGTTTCGATGACAGCAAGCAACTGACCTTTCTTGACACGCGCCCCAATGTCAGCGTACCAATTCTTTAAATAACCGTTGGTGCGCGCATAGATCGGTGACGTGATGAATGGCTGCACGTTTCCAGGAAGGATGATTTCCTGAGTGGGCGCGGTTTGCTCCGGCGTCACGACCGATACCGCGGTGAGCGCCACTTGCGTGGTTTCCGCCTTCAAGGTCGTGCGTGCCTTCACGCGAGACCAGATTCCCGATACCAATAGAGCGGCGGCGACGACAATTCCGACGACGAGGGCGAGCCAAGATTTACGAGCAATTTTTCGTGTTCCCCCATCATTCTCTAGGGGAGTTTGTTCTTTGAGTTGCTGCCGATTGTCAGTTTGAGACGACATAGAAACTCCAGATAGTCTTGTGTTTAATTCTGATATTCCGTTTGTGCCGGATGCCGACGTGAGCCTTGCAGAACGCTGAAAAATGTCGGGACGAAGAGGAGCGTGGAAACGGTCGCGAAAAGCAGCCCGCCGATGACGGCACGGCCAAGGGGAGCATTTTGTTCTCCGCCGTCACCCAGGCCGAGGGCCATCGGCACCATGCCGATGATCATGGCCAGAGCAGTCATCAGCACGGGGCGGAAACGCGTGAAGCCTGCTTCGAGAGCGGCGCTGATGGAGTCTTTTCCTTCCATCATTTTTTCAGTCGCGAAGCTCACCACCAGGATGCTGTTTGAGGTTGCGACGCCCATACACATGATGGCGCCCATCAATGCGGGGACGCTCAGCGTGGTGTGGGTAATGAATAGGAACCAAGCGATGCCGGCGAGCGCGGCGGGCAGGGCGGAAATCATGATGAAAGGATCCAGCCAAGACTGAAAGTTGACGACAATCAACAGATAGACGAGCACGATGGAGAACGCCAGTCCGCTCAGAAGGCCGATGTAGGAAGCTTGCATCGTTTGAACCTGGCCGCGGACTACGACACGAGAACCGCGCGGCAATTGCTTGCGTGTAGCGTCAATGATTTTGTTGATGTCGCCAGCCACGCCACCCAAGTCGCGTCCAGTTACAGCGCCAAAGATGTCAATCACCGGCGCGACGTTGTAATGGGAGACCACCGCCATGCCTGATCCCCGCTGCACGGATACCAGGCTGGCCAAGAGGGATGGTGGAGCAGTTGGGTCCGTGCCGGTGACGGGAATGTTCTCGAGATCCTGTAAGGTGTCCGCGCGATATTGCGGAGTCTGCGTGGCGATTTGGTAGCTGACGCGATTCTTTGGATCGACCCAGAAAGTGGGAGAAGTTTGGAAGCTTCCGCTAAGCGATACGAGAAGATTCTGAGCGATGTCGTGTGCCGAAAAGCCAAGCTCTTCTGCTTTTGTGCGTTCGACCCTCATACGCAGATACGGCTCATCAAAGGGCTGTTGAATCCGCAGGTCAGCCGTTCCAGTGACGTATTTCATTTTCTCAAGGAGCGAATTTGCGTAGCGCTCGTTTCCATCGAGATCGTTCCCAACAACCTGGACATCGATGGGAGCAGGCAGACCAAAATTAAGAATCTGGCTGACCATGTCCGCAGGCAGGAAGGCGAAAGTCACGCCTGGGAACTGCTTTGGGAGCGTCAGGCGAAGTTGGTGAATGTACTCGTCGGTGGGATGGTGATTGGCTGCGAGGGTCACAAGAATGTCGGCATCCGATGTGCCCACCGGAGCGGAATTGCTGTAGGAAAGATTGATGCCGCTGTAGGGCAACCCGATGTTGTCAATGACGTTGTGGACTTCGTTTGGCGGAATCTGCTGGCGAATCGAGCGCTCAACCTGATCGCAAAGGTTGGCGGTTTCTTCAATTCGCATGCCGGTTGGGGCACGAAGATGAAGTTTGAAAGTGCCGGTGTCGACGCTTGGGAAAAAATCCCGGCCTAACCACGGGATGAGAATTGCGAGAGAGCCAAGACAGGCGACGAAGAAGGCTGCTAGAAAAAGTCCCCGGTGATGGAGGCAAGTTTCCAGCAGGCCGCGATAAGTGAGGCGAAAGCGCTCGAAGGCAGCTTCAAAGCCCTTTTGAAGCCGGACGAAGGGATTACGACTGGACGCGTGACCATCGTGATTCTCTCCGCGCAACAGGTACTTCGCCATCGTCGGAACGATCGTGCGTGAGAGGAAATAGGACGCCAACATGGCGAAGACGACTGCTTCTGCGAGCGGCACGAACAAGTAGCGCGCGACGCCGGACAGCAGAAACATGGGAGCGAAGACAATGCAGATGGAAAGCGTAGACACGAAGGCAGGTACGGCGATTTGCGAGGCGCTGTCCAGGACAACCGTGTCCATGTCCTTGTCTGGCTCGGCTTCGTGGTTGCGATTAATGTTCTCGACTTCAACGGTCGCGTCGTCTACGAGGATACCGACAGCCAGAGCGAGACCACCAAGAGTCATGATATTGATGGTTTGCCCGATCGCGCTCAGGACAATAATGGAAGTAAGAATCGCCAGAGGGATCGAAGTCGCGATAATCACGGTGCTGCGCCAACTGCCGAGGAAAGTAAGGATCATGAAAGCGGTCAGGCACGCGGCAATAAGCGTTTCTCTGACAACTCCGCTGATCGCACTGCGGACGAAGACGGACTGATCAGCCAGAGGAGATATCTTTAGTTGGGGCGGAACGGTCGTTTGGATCTGAGGGAGGAGAGCCTTTATGCCGGCGATTACGTTTAGCGTAGACGCGTTGCCCGCTTTCTGGATTGTGAGCAACACGGAGCGCTGTCCGTTCACGCGCACGATATTCGTTTGGGGAGGAAAGCCGTCGCGTACCCAAGCGACATCTTTGATATAGATCGTGGTGTCGCCGATGGTCTTGATTGGGATTCTGTTGAGGTCGGCAATCGTTTGTGGCGCCGCGTTGGGAATGGAAACATCGTATTCCCTGGAACCGATTTTGGCGGTTCCGGTGGGCAGGATTAGATTTTGCAGGCTGATCGCGTTGACCACGTCCAGCGCGGACAAGCCCTTCGACTGCAAGGCGGCTGTGTTGAGATCGACCTCGACTTGGCGTTGTTTACCGCCGTAGGGATAAGGCACCGATGCGCCGGGCACGGTGATGAGCTGGGTCCGGATGTAATTCAAGCCATAATCGTTGAGTTGTTGCTCCGAGAGGTTTTTTCCCGAGAGAGCCAACTGAAGAACCGGCACACTCGATGCACTGTAGGCAAGAATCAGAGGCGGCGTCGTTCCAGGCGGCAACTGCCTCAGTTGGGTCTGAGAAATCGCGGTAATCTGCGCGATACCCTGTTGAATGTTCGCATTCGGTTGCAAGAAGACTTTGACAACGGCTATGCCATACAGCGACTGAGATTCGATGTGTTCGATATTATCAACCGTGGTGGTGAGTGCCCGCTCGGTTACGCTGACGATGCGGTCGGCCATGTCCTCGGGTACGAGGCCGTTATAGCTCCAGATAATGCTAACAACGGGGATGTCGATGTTGGGGAAGATGTCGGTTGGCGTGCGACGGATGGCAAGCCCGCCCAGCATCACGATGAGGATCGACACAACGACGAAGGTATAAGGCCGCTTTAGTGCTAGTCGAACGATCCACATGATTTACAGCTCCAATCTCTGCGTCAGTTTTTGCCTTACTGCGTGAGCCAGATTGGCCTTACGACCTGTGCCTTGGCTCCTGCTTCGGTCGGCGACTTTCGCCAGTCAAACCCTTCGGGCGGTTTTCTTTTCTCGGATTCAGGAAGATGCAGACTGGGTGCCACTTTTACGACCGTCGCGGGATTTCAGCAAGTAATTGAAAACAGGGACGTTCAGAAGGAGAGCTATAGATCAAGTTGCCTGGGATGATGAGCAAGGGGTCCGGCAGATTGGACGACTGCCAGTACACCGACAGCGGATTGTTCAGGAAAGAGATCGATTTCCGGAGAGAAGGAATACGAATTTGGATGGGGCGCGACCCCGACGGTGAGGAAAGCAGAATAGACGGTGTTTTCGTCGTGGAAAGAGTCACGAAGCCGGGGTTGAGGAGCGGTCGAACTCGCATTTGACGACGAGAATGGTCACATCATCACCGAAGTGGTCGCCGCAAAAATCCGCCGCGGCGTTATAGAGGCTGGTCATCAGGTCCTCGGCGGACAGCGAAGAACCGCGAAGGACTGTTTCGGAAAGGCGCTCTATGCCGAATTCTTCGCCAAGCCGGTTCTCGGCTTCCGTGACGCCATCGGTATAGAAGACCAAGACATCGCCAGGCAAAAGCTCTTCGCAGGCTAGTTCACAGATCTCTTCCGGCGATATTCCGATGGGTGGACAAGACGAGTTTAGGCGGGTGAGCGTGCCCGTCGAGGCGCGAAACAAAAGCGCAGGATTGTGGCCACCGTTGACATACTGGAGCATTCGATTGTTCACGTCGATTTTGGCAACCAACAACGTCACGTAGCGCTCAGGATCGGATAAGTTGCTGAGTTCGGTATTCAGTGTTTTTAGTTGTGCCAACACATTTCGATCGCGACTTGCTTCAAGACGAAGGGCTGCGGCCGTCGCGGACATCAAGAGGGCGGCCGGAACCCCTTTTCCGGAAACATCGGCAATGACGAGCTGAGTGGTGTGTGCATCGATTGGGAAATAGTCGTAGTAATCGCCGCCGACGCCTTGGGCGGGGTGCATGAACCCGGCTACTTCGAGTCCGGTGATCGTTGCTTTGCCAGGAGGAAGAAATAAGCGCTGAACTTGTACGGCCAGCTCTACGTCCCTCAGGAGGCCATCGCGCTGCCGCTCGACGGTTTTGACAAGCGATTTCTGCTGCTTGCTATAACTCTGGATCACATAAACAACGAAAGTGAAGCAGAGCAGGGCCGAGAGTTCGTGAAAAAGGCGGAGCCCCAAAGGGATCTCGCGCGGGGAATCAAAGTGCTGGAATAAGATGCACGCGACGATAAGGCCGTAGCTGATTTCCTTGCGCAAAAGAATCGCGGCGATGGTGAGAGGCAGGATGTAGAGGGAGATAAGCGAGGGCACAACGATGAGATGGTTGGCGTAGGCAACCACGCCCATCGCCGCCAGGACGAGTACGAGTGGCAGCCACGCCGGTCGATGGGAAGCGAGATCCTTCCGCAGAAGCGGCCGCAACAGAATGCTGCCGTGAACATCGCGTAACTTGGACTGTATCTGGGGCTGAGTCGTCGTAGTCATTTCAGATTCGTGTTGAAAGAACTGGTGCATACAATCAAGAGTTCAGACCTCGCCCCTACTTTGCTGTGTGCGCGACCGGCACTTTGTAGCCGTCGGTAAGGGTCTTGAGAAAAGCAACAATTGCGTCTTCCTCTTGGTCTGTTAGCCCAAGGTTGCCGAGTTGCCGTTTGTTGAGATTGATCGAATCCTCGGGCGCCGGCCAGCAGGTGACCTTTTCGCCGGGATCACCGGGCTGGCACCTGCGCAGGACGTCGCGCGTGTTGTAAAAGTGCACGACTTCTTTGAGGCTCTTGAAGTAGCCGTTGTGCATGTAGGCTTTCACAAAGTCGGGTGTGGGGCGCATATCGACGTTGCGCAGAGTGGGAACCTGGAATTTCCCTTCGAACTTCGGCGCGAGTTTGAGCCACTCGGAATCAGGATTCAGTTGACCGCTATCGCTCTGAAGCGTGCGGAGGAAGGAACCGACCCCCATATCGACGTACGTCTCTCCAGAGATGTTGAGCGCGACGTTGGGGGTGTAGCCGAATTGGTCGGGCTGGCCCTCATAATAAAATTGCAATCCTGGATTTCTAGGCACGCCGAGATTACTGGCGGTAAAGTCCGTAAAGAGGGGTTCCTCGCCAGGGCCGCCATCGCGATGACACTCGTTGCATCGCGCTTTTCCGCGGAACAATTCGTAACCCAATTTTTCCTGCGGCGTGAATTCCACCTTTCCTGCTTGTACATAATCGTACTTTGACGTGAAAGGACTTACCTCGGGCGAGAACTCGTATGCGGAAATAGCCAGGCCGAAGTTGTCGTAGACGTGCTGGGCGCGAACTCGGTCCGCCGCACTCAAGTGCACCGGCAACTGATCATGTGCTGGCGGTGGACCAGGGGTCGTGCAGACTTTATCCACGTTGGCAGGCCAGTGAATGTTGAACGAATTAGCTCCCCACACCGTCTCAAAAAGCCTGCGATAGGGAGCTTGCGACAGGCGGTACGCCAGACAAGCGGAATCCGGCAAGCCCATCTCGACGGGATTCGTTGGAGGACCCTGTGCTTGTTCCGCACTTGGATTCTGCAGGCGGTAACCGCTTGCGCGCATATCCCAGAAATTGCCACCGATAAAGTCGCCTTGGAGCGCATTGTAATGCAGCACCGGCGCGAAGGGCGCGTACATATAGCTCTGCGGCTTTCGATTGCTGAAACGCGTTCTGACCGATCCTGGATACGACACAGTCGTCTCATTCAAAGACTGGATCGGCCCGGTAAATCCCGTCTCCGGGGTGTGACAAAAACTGCAAGCCTCGTTCTGATTAACCGACAGGTGCTTATCGAAGAGCATTAACTTACCCAGTGTGTGCATCTGCCCCTGCCGATCGAGCGTGGAGTGTTGCAACTGGCTCAGCGTGTCGGCCTCAATCTGATCGACTTCGGCGACGACCCTAGCCACGTCTTGCTCGAACGAGGGGGGCATTTGTCCGCCGAGGTCGTTCGGAGACCTTGTTTCCGCGGAAACTGAAGCAGAACCTTGCGGTCTGCTCGCCGCCGAAATCAAGAGCCCGCCAAATGAGAGAGAAACGAAAAGCGAGACGCTGACATTTCGGTTAAGCATAGTTTCGTCCCTCGGTCGCATTAGCCCAGTTCATCGGTCGAATGGACATCCTTACCCGCTCTCATTTCTTCGCCCGGAAACTGTGCGCACTCACGGTCTCAACTCAGAGGTGCAATGAGACTACCAAACCGCGAACGATGGAAGTCACAGAAAACAGGGACCGTTCGGAGCGATTTCGCCATCAGACCTTCCAACACGTTGGACACGATGCTTCTGGGCTGACAGTCCGACTCGAGTGTTCCGCAGATCTCGGTTTGGAGCAGATTAAACTAAAGAAGCTTGACATCGACGCGTGGGTGCGCGCCCGGCGGCGAAGGCTCGAATAGCATCAATGGACTCAAAAGGCGATCACACGGTCATTGGAACTCTGTTAGGAAGAGACGGGGCTTTTGTCAGAGCGCGAGATCCCAAGTTTTTGCATGCGGAAGTAGAGGGTAGACCTCTTAATTCCGAGCCGGGCAGCGGCGCCATTTGGACCGGAAACAACCCAATGGGTCTGCTCGAGGGTCTTGCGAATGTGGTCCCTTTCCGCGTCCTCCAGGGTAATTGGCCCGAGGGATCCTGCCTCGGCCGCACCCACCAAGCTATTTAGAGGAGGGTTCAGGGCGTTGCCTGAAGTGAGGATTACGCTGCGCTCAAGGAAATTCTGAAGTTCGCGAATGTTGCCCGGCCACTGATACGAGATGAGCGCGGACATCGTTCCAGGAGGAATATGTTCGATCTGCTTACCCATCCGGCGGGCATAAATCTCGACAAAATGTTCCACCAGCGCCGGAATGTCCTCACGGCGCGCTCGCAGCGGCGGCAGCGCGACTGGAAACACATTCAGACGATAGTAGAGGTCGCTGCGAAATTCGTTTCGCTTCACCATTTCAACCAAATTTCTGTGCGTCGCTGCCACGAGTCGAACGTCAACTTGGTGAGTCCGGCCGCTGCCCAGGCGCTCGAATTCCTGTTCCTGGAGGACACGCAGCAGTTTGGGCTGCAATTGCAACGGAATGTCTCCAACTTCGTCCAGGAACAGCGTCCCTTTGTCAGCCAATTCAAAGCGGCCAATTTTTTGCGCGATGGCTCCGGTAAAAGCGCCCTTCTCATGGCCAAAGAGTTCGCTTTCGAGAAGATCGAAGGGAATGGCGGCACAATTCAGTTTTATGAACGGGCGACCGCAACGCGAGCTGAGATTGTGAATCGCGCGCGCAATAAGCTCTTTGCCGGTGCCGGTTTCTCCCTGAACAAGAACCGTGGAATCCGTGGGAGCGACCTGCTCGACCTGTTCGAGTACCGATTCCAGAGCAGCGCTGCTCCCTATGATCTGCTCGAACCTGCGCGGATTGGTGTCCTGGACGGCGGATCCAAATCTTACAACGGCTGCCACGAAAGACCTCCCTGCGCGATTTGATGCACAACGGCTGCTGGCGGGCTTAACTTTCTAAGGCCGCTCGCACACTCTCGAGCAATGCTTCGTCATCGAAGGGTTTTGCCATGAACTCTACGGCGCCTGCGCGCAACGCTTGCATTCGCATTTTTTCGTCGCCGTGTGCGGTGATGAAGATGATCGGAACCTTGCAACGTTCGGCGTTCAAATGCGCCTGCAGTTCGAGACCGGACATTCCGGGCATGCGAATATCGGCAATTAGACAGCCAGCGTGGCGTTGTTGGCCGGATTTCAGGAATTCCTCCGCGGACGCAAACGCTTGCGCCGGTAAGCCAACCGCTTTCATCAGCCCCTCCAGGGCGCTGCGCATCAAGTCATCGTCATCGACAATTGCAACCATTTTGGTCCTCTCCAGAGTCGCCATGGAAGGAATCTAGCAGCGTCGATAAAGGCGGCGCAATTATACTTTCGTATGAGGGGCCGAATGTGGCTCGATTAGTGGAGCGAACGCAATCATGACGTTTTGTGGGGACGACAATCAACACGGCTTAACTTGGAATTGAAGAATCTGCTTGTGTGACACCGGGTGATAAGAAATAGGCTATGTTTTGCCGCGTGAAATATCCAGTTTCGACGCCATTCGGACTAAATCCGCAAGCGAATCCGCCTGCATTTTGCGCATCACGTGGCCTCGATGAATTTTCACGGTGATTTCGCTGATCCCGAGCTCATAGGCGATCTGCTTGTTGAGCATGCCCGAAACCACAAGCCCCATAACCTCGCGTTCACGCTCGCTCAAGGTCGCATAGCATTTTTGCAGCGCCGCGAGGTTGCTCTGCTGGCGGCGTGTCACACGGTCGCGATCCAACGCCTGGCGGATTGCGTTCAGCAAATCATGATCGTCGAAAGGCTTCGTCAGAAATTCCACCGCGCCGGATTTCATGGCTTTCACCGTCATTGGAATGTCGCCGTGACCGGTGATGAAGATGATGGGGATGTGGATGCCCACGTCAGCCAACCCGCGCTGAAATTCGAGACCGTTGACTCCGGGGAGACTCACGTCTAAAACCAGGCAGCTCGTGCCGTCCGGTCGCCTTTTGCGCAGGAACTCTTCCGCCGTTCCGAAGGATTCGCAGCGCAGATTCGCTGATTTTAGCAGTCCCTGGATGGATGCACGTACGGAGGGATCGTCATCAACAACGAATACCGTGGGGATGTCCGAGGAGATCATTCCTTTGCCCCTGAGTTGGACGGCAAAGAAAAACAAAAACTTGCGCCGCGGGGGGAATTGCTCGCTGCCCATAAGCGGCCGCCATGCGATTCGATGATAGAGCGGCTAATGGACAGTCCCATGCCCGTGCCATGAGGTTTCGTGGTAAAGAACGCTTCGAACACCTGGTCCGACTGCTGTCGTGGCAGCCCGACACCGGTATCGTTGACAGATACAAGAACCTGGTCATTCTCGGTGATCTGCGATTTGATGGCGAGTCCCCGTGTCCCGCGCACACCCTTCATGGCATCGATGCCGTTCATCATGAGGTTCATCAGAACCTGCTGCAATTGCACGCGATCAGCCATGACCCGAGGGGCGTCCGCACCCAACTCAGCGCGCACGAAAACGGAGTATTGCGTTGCCTCGCCGCGCAGAAGGACGATCATGTCCTGTATAAGTTCGTTTATATCCACCAATTCCCGTTCGGAAGTCCCCTTCTTGAAGAGAAGGCGGATACGCTTAATGATCTCTGCCGCACGGGTCCCATCGTTCACGATTCTCATCGCCGCCGCGCGTGCCTCCTCCAAATCTGGTTGATCGCGAGTAAGCCAGCGCAAACAGGTTTTGGCGTTGGTAACAGCGGCGGCAATCGGTTGATTCACTTCGTGTGCCAGGGAGGCAGTCAACTCGCCCATCGTAGTGACGCGGTTGACCCGTGCGAGATCCGCTTGTGCCTGGCGCAGCGCTTCTTCGGCACGTTTACGTTCGGTTATGTCCCGTGCCAGTTTCGATGCTCCAACAATGCGACCCGCGGCATCTCTCATCGGCGAAATTGTTAGAGCAACGTCGAGCAGGCTGCCGTCCTTGCGCATGCGGACCGTCTCGAAGTGGTCGACCTGCTCGCCTCGCGTCAGCCGTTCAATAATCGCTATTTCTTCTTCACGACGGCCAGGGGGAATAATCAGCAAGATATTCTGACCGACCACCTCTTCCGCAGCATAGCCGAACAGTCGTTCTGCGCCCTTATTCCAACTGGTGATTATGCCATCCAGACCTTTGCTCACAATCGCATCGTGCGACGATTCCACAACGGCAGCCAGCAAACGGATCGCCTGCTCTCCCCGCTTGCGCTCGGTGACGTCCATCATGGTACCCACGAATTCAAGGAGGTCGCCGGTTGAGCTGAAGACCGGGTGGCCCACTACGTGGACATCTCTGATCTCGCCGCCGGGATAAACGATTCGGTTATCCAGCTCGAACTCCGCGCGTTCGCGCTTTGCTCTCTCGAGCGTTTTTGCAACGCTGGGTTGATCATCCGGATGGATGCCGCTAAAGAGTGTCTCGAATCGCGGCTGTACACTTTGTGGGTCAAAACCCATCACACGGTAGCATTCTTCGGAGAAGTACCTGATCTCGCCGGTGGCAGGGGCCCATGCCCAACTGCCCGTGTGGCTGAGCCTCTGCGCCTCCGCCAGATAACCCTCGCTCCGCCGCAGAGTTTCTTCGGCCTCTTTCCGGTCGTGAATATCCGTATCGCAGCCGTACCATCCGAGGATGTGTCCCGAGCGGTCAACCAACGGAAAGCAACGGCTGAGGAACCAACGGTACTCTCCGTCGGACCTTCTAAGGCGTGACTCGATCTCGCGGGGCTTCCCCTCCGCTATCAGTTTTCGCCACTTGCTGAGCACTCGCTCAATATCATCGGGATGGACCATGCGATTCCAGCCCGATCCAATCGCTTGTTCGAGCGTCATTCCCGTGTAATCAATCCAGCGGTGATTCACAAAATCGACGACGCCCTCCGGGCTCTCCGTCCAAAGTTGAGCCGGCACGGTATCGATAATCAAGCGAGTCCGGTCCTCCGTTTCCTTCGCGGCAGTTATGTCCATCAGCGCACCCACAAATTCGATCTCGGCCGCTTTGTCCTCTATTGCGTGACCCACGACTCTCACATATTTGATGGAGCCGTCCTGCATTAGCAATCGATGCTCAAAATCAAAATCCTTCTCTTCCTCTGAGGCGCGCCCGATGGTCTCCTTTACAAAGGCGACATCGTCCGGATAAGTCCTTTGCAATATGACTTCCAGCGTGGGCTTCGTCGCTGGGTCGCATTGAAAGATTCGAAACGTTTCGTCCGACCAGCGGAGTTCTCCGCTCCGAAGGCTCCACCCAAAGCTGCCGACATGGGTCAATCTTTGAGCCTCGGCTAAATACACCTCACTCCGCCGCAATCGATTCTCGATTTGCAGCCGTTCGCGGCTCTCGGCTTGCAATGCCTCATTGGCTTTCTGGATTTCTTGAATCCTCATTTTCAGGTCATCGCGCGCGCGCCCGAGCGATTCTGTGGCGCTCCTTTGCGCGGCACCCACCAATTCGACAAATATAGCCGTCACTATGAACATCGCAAGGCGAGGAATTTCCTCGCCTTTAACGATCAGAGAATGGATCGGCAGCACGAAATAATAGTCGAACGCCAGCACGGCGAGGGCCGTGGCAAGTAACCCAGGTCCGTTTCCGCCAAACCATGCACTAACTAGGATCGCGCAAAGGAACAAGGACGCGGGAGCGCCTTGCAAATGAACCGGAGGCCAAAATGAAATGGCCGCTACGGCGAGGACTGATAACACCGCAATCCCATAACTCCAAATAGCGCGTGGCTTACGCCACAGAGAAGGGTTGAACCGGGACATGTTTTGGCTCCCGAATGTAGGTTGTGAGGCCATGAGATCAGCAGGAAGAATCGTTACAATCTTGGTCCGTTGCGGAGACATTTTGCAATAGAGTTGTTCGCGCCAGCGCTTCACTCAGTTCATAACCCTATCTTCCAATTCTACTTTTACAACCAGATGTCTTATGACCGCGGTTTACACGCTTAGCTTTCCTGCACCAATGCATGGGCCGCCCTGGGACCATCCTGTTCCATAGACGCAATGCCAATACGCTGACAGTTCGCGTAAGGATTCATTTTGCTTTGGCAAGCCGGAATCGTCGCATCCCTCTTTCTGCCAATCACTTCCAGGCGCTTTCGCTGCGGCCGTCCTCTGGCGACTTCCTTGCTTTGTTCAGCCTTGCCTGCAGAACAGAGGGTGAGGAGGTTTTCATCATGAAAGCGGTTCGTGCAATGAGCACAAACGAAAACTCGGACGGCGCGTTGGTCGCTGCCGCAAAGCGGGAGAGACGCAGGCTTTTGAGGAATTGGTGCTTCGCCACATGCAGAAAGTTCTCGCGGTAGCGCAACGGATAACGAAAAACCGGGAGGACGCCGAGGATGTGGTGCAGGAGAGTTTTCAGAAAGCCTTCCTTCATCTCGATGACTTTGAGGAAAAATCGCGACTCTCTACTTGGCTGACACGCATCGTCCTAAATGAAGCCTTCGCGTTGCTGCGTCGAAGGCGAGGAGTTTTCGAAGTCCTGCCCGGCAGCCCTGACGGGGAAATGAAGTTTAACTCGGATGTGTTCGTTGACAAAAGCCCCAGTCCCGAAGAATCTTGCTGGCGGCGCCAGCGCACGGACCATTTGACCGAAGCGATCAACCGCCTGGGGCCAAACGTTCGAAGCACGATCATGCTACGCCACATGGAGGAAAGATCTGTCGAAGAAACGGCTCGGATCCTGGGCACCTCCATTACCGCCGTGAAGGCACGTCTTTTCCAAGGACGCAGGAAATTGCGCAGAACTCTGAATACTGGATTCCTGCATGGCATTTGCACAGCCGGTCAACGGGAGACACAGCACTGTTGAAGTCTGGATCGATGATTCGCGAGCGATCGGCAGGCCCGGCCTTACGGAATTTGGGTTGATAGGATTATACCCACTCACAGTCAGCATGCCCCGACTCCGCCACTGACTCATTCAGTTGAGCGAATCGCGAGGGAATCATCCGAATCGAGGACCCCTTGCAACGAGAAATCCCTCACCATCTCATTCGCTGATCGCGTTTACATCCCGCCGAGTTGTCACTGGCGTTCAGCTTAACATCGAAAAGTCTCTCATTATCCACATACGAGCAAATTCCCGCAGGGCAAATCCTATCCCCGTGATGCTACAAGCGCGGGACTGGAGCGAGATCTTCATAGTCTTCTTGGGACAAACGCAGTGAAGCCGCCGCAACGTTCTCCTCGAGATGACTGATTGAGGAAGTTCCCGGGATCGGCAGCATAATTGGAGATCGCCGCAACAGCCAGGCCAGCGCTACCTGTGTTCGGCTCGCGCGGTGCGTCTTCGCGATTCGGTCAA